>NZ_CP118496.1:0-4945000 GCF_028885455.1 Pseudoalteromonas rhizosphaerae | reverse complement strand
AAAGGCTAATCAAACCGGGAGATAGCTGGTTCTCCCCGAAATCTATTTAGGTAGAGCCTCGGACGAATACTTACGGGGGTAGAGCACTGTTAAGGCTAGGGGGTCATCCCGACTTACCAACCCTTTGCAAACTCCGAATACCGTAAAGTAATATCCGGGAGACACACGGCGGGTGCTAACGTCCGTCGTGAAGAGGGAAACAACCCAGACCGCCAGCTAAGGTCCCAAAGTCATAGTTAAGTGGGAAACGATGTGGAAAGGCCCAGACAGCCAGGAGGTTGGCTTAGAAGCAGCCATCCTTTAAAGAAAGCGTAATAGCTCACTGGTCGAGTCGGTCTGCGCGGAAGATGTAACGGGGCTAAACTATGCACCGAAGCTGCGGATTCAGAATTTATTCTGAGTGGTAGGGGAGCGTTCTGTAAGCGGTTGAAGGTGTACCGGGAGGTATGCTGGACGTATCAGAAGTGCGAATGCTGACATGAGTAACGATAATGCGGGTGAAAAACCCGCACGCCGGAAGACCAAGGGTTCCTATCCCATGTTAATCAGGGTAGGGTAAGTCGACCCCTAAGGCGAGGCCGAAAGGCGTAGTCGATGGGAAACGGATTAATATTTCCGTACTTGGTATAATTGCGATGGGGGGACGGAGCAGGCTAAGCAAGCATGGCGTTGGTAGTCCATGTGAAAGTGAGTAGGCTAGCGACTTAGGTAAATCCGGGTTGCTGTTAGGCTGAGACACGAGACGAGTCACTAAGGTGATGAAGTTGCTGATGCCATACTTCCAGGAAAAGCCTCTAAGCTTCAGATTATACCGAATCGTACCCCAAACCGACACAGGTGGTCAGGTAGAGAATACTAAGGCGCTTGAGAGAACTCGGGTGAAGGAACTAGGCAAAATCGTACCGTAACTTCGGGAGAAGGTACGCTCCGATTGGTGATGGGATTTACTCCCTAAGCTGATTGGAGCCGCAGTGACCAGGTGGCTGGGACTGTTTATTAAAAACACAGCACTGTGCAAAATCGCAAGATGACGTATACGGTGTGACACCTGCCCGGTGCCGGAAGGTTAATTGATGGGGTTATCTTCGGAGAAGCTCTTGATCGAAGCCCCGGTAAACGGCGGCCGTAACTATAACGGTCCTAAGGTAGCGAAATTCCTTGTCGGGTAAGTTCCGACCTGCACGAATGGTGTAACCATGGCCACGCTGTCTCCACCCGAGACTCAGTGAAATTGAAATCGCAGTGAAGATGCTGTGTACCCGCGGCTAGACGGAAAGACCCCGTGAACCTTTACTACAGCTTGGCACTGAACATTGAACCTACATGTGTAGGATAGGTGGGAGACTTAGAAGATGAGACGCTAGTTTTGTTGGAGTCGTCCTTGAAATACCACCCTTGTAGTTTTGATGTTCTAACGTTGGCCCCTGAATCGGGGTTACGGACAGTGCCTGGTGGGTAGTTTGACTGGGGCGGTCTCCTCCCAAAGAGTAACGGAGGAGCACGAAGGTTGGCTAAGTACGGTCGGACATCGTACGGTTAGTGTAATGGTAGAAGCCAGCTTAACTGCGAGACAGACACGTCGAGCAGGTACGAAAGTAGGTCATAGTGATCCGGTGGTTCTGAATGGAAGGGCCATCGCTCAACGGATAAAAGGTACTCCGGGGATAACAGGCTGATACCGCCCAAGAGTTCATATCGACGGCGGTGTTTGGCACCTCGATGTCGGCTCATCACATCCTGGGGCTGAAGTCGGTCCCAAGGGTATGGCTGTTCGCCATTTAAAGTGGTACGCGAGCTGGGTTTAGAACGTCGTGAGACAGTTCGGTCCCTATCTGCCGTGGGCGTTTGAGAATTGAGAGGGGTTGCTCCTAGTACGAGAGGACCGGAGTGAACGAACCGCTGGTGTTCGGGTTGTCATGCCAATGGCATTGCCCGGTAGCTACGTTCGGAACTGATAAGCGCTGAAAGCATCTAAGCGCGAAGCAGGCCTCGAGATGAGTTCTCACTAGACTTTTAAAGTCTCTGAAGGGCCGTTGAAGACTACAACGTTGATAGGCAAGATGTGGAAGCATAGTGATATGTTAAGCTAACTTGTACTAATTACCCGTGAGGCTTAACCATACAACGCCAAACGCGTTTTATGTGATAGTTGATAGCGCAAGAAGTTAATAGACTAAAGTAGATTTACTGAAAACTTTATTATCAGAATTCCAAATTTTAGTTAATTGCTAACGCGATTAACACCAAATTTGCTTGGTAACAATAGCGTTTTGGACCCACCTGACCCCATGCCGAACTCAGTAGTGAAACGAAACAGCGCCGATGATAGTGTAGCATTTGCTATGTGAAAGTAGGACATTGCCAGGCTCCAAATAAGAGAAACCCGTTACAGCGATGTGACGGGTTTTTTGTTGTCTGGCATAAAGTAAAAATAAAGGTTCGAGGTAAAAGGCATCAGGTTAAAGGAAAAGAATAAGCGCCTAATGCCGACTCTATACATTTGCTATGTGGCTCTCTACCGCTGTGGGCACTATGACATCACCAAGCTCCAAATTGAGAAAGCCCGACTAGCAATAGTCGGACTTTTTTACGTCTGGAACAAAGTTAAAACACCAAGCCAAGACCCCATGCCGAACTCAGTAGTGACCGCTCTTGCAATCCTATGCTCCACGGCATGTGTATTATTCCTATTCATCAAACAAACGCTCCTTCACATCCCAGGGCATCTACCTTTAAAGCAATTTGAGTATGGATACTTATTTGGTGTAGTGTGCCCAAGTAATAGTAAAACAGAAGCGCTGAGTGCCCTATCGTCAATAAAGATTTCATGACGCAACACATGGGAATTAATATCAAAAGCGACGCAGGCGGGACGTCATACGGTGTGATCGTTGATGGGTAGTTTATGCCAATCGACTTAAATATTTAACCATTCTAGCGAGCTAAATAAAGTGCTAACTGCGTTATAATTTATTCAAGTAAAACAACTACATGTCGAAAATTACGCCTTGTTATCACTGTATTTATCTGTCGCTATAAATGGTCAGTAACTTAACACGATTGGTATAAATCTGTTAACTATTAACCTTCTCGTTGGATCAGACCTTCAAGAGCGCGAATGTTGGAGAGTAAATCTTGCCTTTGTGGGTTAGCGTTAAGTGCTTTTTTAAGCTGGCTTAATGCTTCTTTGTAGTTTTTATTTTCAATTTCAATTTGCGCGAGACCTAACCATGCAGAGAGTTGGTACTCAGGTAAAGCTTGTGCTCGTACATACATTAACCTTGCTTGTGTCAGTTGGTTTTGTTGCTGATAGATATTTGCCAGGCTTAACAGTGCATCGCCAAGATTTGGGTCGATTGTTAATGCTTTATGTAAACTCTTTTGAGCTTGTTTAAAGTTACCTTGCTCAATTGCTAGCTGAGCGGTATAAACTGAAAACTCTGCGCGGGATTGTTTTGATAACTTATTTATAAAAGGGTTTAGTTGCGAAACGAGCTGCTTGGCTAGCTGCCATTTTTTTTGTGCGATAAGCCAATTTAGGGTTTGCATACTAATCTCGCTAGCTTCTGCTATTTGAGCTGGCTGAGTGCTTGCTAATGCATTACTTAACAATTCAACAGAGCGTGAGTAGCTACCTTGTGTAAGGTGAAGTTGTGCTGCAAGTAATTGATTACTTGCATTGCTAGGTGCCAGCTTTAAAGCTACTTCAATACTTGCCAAAGCTTGTTTATTGTTGTCTTGTTGTAAGGCAATTTGTGCACGTTGTAGCCAAAGATCTGGATTGTTAGGGGATGCATTTAATAGCTCTTTTAGCAGAGCTTGGGCTTGACCTAGATCGCCTGCAGCAATTAGTGAAAATAGTAACCCTTGTTGATATTCTGCTTGCTGTGGCTCAAGCATTAATGCCTGACGATAAGCTGCAATTGCGCTCCAAGGTTGCTCAGCTTGTACATGAATATAGGCAAGTTGCGCATAGACTTGCGCATCAGCTTGGCCAAGTTCAATACAGCGGGTTAGATGTGGCTGTGCTTGTTGATAATTACCTTGCTGCATATAGAGCAGACTTAAACCTTGATGAGCTTTAACTAAATCTGGCATGCTTGATAAACTAGCCTTTAACGCCTGCTCAGCTCCTGCAAACTGTTTTAAGGTTAACAAAACTTGGCCACGTAAAAGTTGTAACGCAGGGCTATCGTTACCTAATTCACGTTGTGTAAATAGATCAGCTACAGCTTGGTAGTTACCTTGTTGTAATAGTGGTTTTAGTTGCTGGGCGAAGCTGCGTTCATTAGCTTCGATTTTTATATCTGTTGGGCTCAGTAAATTATTATTGATCAGCAACTGCCAGTGTGGATCGCTTGGCTGTAGTTTTACCTGCAATGAGGTTGCTTGGCTGGCAGTCATATAAAAGGTTAATGGCACGATAGCTAAACACGTTAACCATTTTTTTGTTGTTAATCTTTTCATTGTATTTTCACTTAAATACTGGCTTTACTAAGGTTTAAATTCAATGGGCCAAATAAATCTGGCTCTCACTATTTCACCGTCTTTTTTTGGTGAACTAAACCGACTTTGCTTAATGATCTTATCTATTTCAGGCTTTAGCTCAGGGTACGGGTTTTGTATAACATCAATTAAGCTTAATCGGCCATTTTCATCGATAAAAACATCGAGCTTCACGATGAAGGTACTCACACCTTGGCGAGTTAACTTTTTAGGTAATACTGCTTTTACGGGAGTGAGTAGCGTGGGTAAACCATCTAGTTGATTTAAGCTAAAGGCATCCCAATTAACTTCGATAGATTGAAATTCAGGAGTCGCAATTGGCATATTTGCAAGGGTTGGTTTACTAAGCGAAATTTTACTTTCAATTTTTATATTAATGGCTTGAATAGTTGCACCCGCACCTTCGACAACGAGGCTTTGCATCGGCTCTGTCACAGCTGATTGCGTCACGGTTGGTGGCGGAGGTGGAGGGTGTGGCACTAAAGCAACTTCGCGAACGATAACTTTGTCGTTGATAACGTGCTCAGCAATTTGCCCAAGCCAAAGTAAAACTAATGCGCATGCAAGTACCGTTAGGCTCAACATAAAAGCAAAAAACGGATGACGATTATTAGCTATTGCAGGTTGTGATGCGAGTATATTATTTTGCATATTATTGCTGGGTCGCTAAGTTAACGGTTGCTGCACCAGCAAGTTTTGCTTCGTCTATTACTTTTACTAATAGCTCAGTTGGTACGGTTTTATCAGCTTGGATCACTACTGGTCTTTGCTGTTGTTTTAGCATTTGCTCTACGCTGCTGCGCACACCGGCCACGCCAATTTGGCTACCGTCAAAGTAAACCTGCTGACTATCAGTTATGGCAAGAAAAATAACTTGTTGCTTTAATCTGCTTGCTGAGACGGCTTGCGGTTTATCAACCTCGACCCCACTTTCGCGAACGAAAACGGTGGTTACAATAAAGAAAATCAATAGTATAAATACCACATCTAATAGTGGTGACATATCAATATGATGCGCAGATTGTTGTTCTAGGCGTTGTTTTAAACGTGCTTGCATTGGCTTAGCTCGCTTGCTGTTGGATAGCACTGTTACGTGTTACGTACAGCAAGTAAGCTTGCATCAGCCATGCAGGAATTGCGCAGACTAACCCCAGTTGTGTAGTGAGTAGAGCATTACTTATCGCTTCGCTCATTAATTCGTTTTCGCCTTGCGACATCACTTTAAATGTATCGAGTAAACCAATAATGGTGCCTAATAAACCAAGTAATGGCAGCGCAGCGGTCAAAATAGAGCTGACGTCGTGCCAGTAACCTTGGCGTTGCAGTTTATATTGTTTTAAATGCAGGATATCGTGCCAAATGAGCTGATAAACAAATAGCGCTAATAGGATGATAAGCCAGCAGATAAAATTATCGAACAGTTGCTCAAACATTTTTCACCTCAAGTTGACTAAGTTGCAGTGCGAACGCTTCAAGTTGGGTGTAATAGGCTTTAGCTTTACGCGATAGTAGCGCATTGAGTACTAATGCTGGTATGGCAACAACGAGGCCAAGCTCGGTAGTGATCAAAGCTTGGGCAATACCACCAGATACCACTTCTGGATCGCCTGAGCCAAATAACGTCATCATTTTGAATGTTTCAATCATGCCACTGACTGTGCCCAATAAGCCCAGTAGCGGTGCTACCGATGCTGTGATCGCGATTGCGCCAATGTAGTTATCAAGCTTGTGTTTATTATGCATCAGCTGATTAAATAACTGGTCATCTCTTATTTGTCCTATGTTGCTATCAACAGAGAGTTGAAACAGTGTTGCTTGCATTCCGCTGAAGCTGTGTTGCTCAGGTTGATTAAACGCAGTTTGTAAAGTCAGCGTCGAGACAGCTTTGATCTTACTAAGGCTAAATAATTGATATGCCTTGAATAGCGCAATTAATAATGCAAAACATGCAAATAAAATAATAGGGATTGCCCATAAGCCACCTTTTTCAAGATGTTCAACTGCACCTTCTTGTTGCGCTTGACTGGCAACTAAGCGGGTTAAACTTGGATCAAATGTTAAAGAAGCTGCGACCTTAGCTGAGTTTGTATTTACTTGTGAGTAAGCAATATCAAATGGGTTATTCTCATCACTTGATTGAACTATAGCTACTTTTGGTACTGCAACGTTAGCTGCTGATGAAAGCAGGCCGGTTAGTTTTGGCTGTGCAACACTAAACCAAGCCACGGGACCTACTTGTAATGTTGTAGCTGCGGTCAGTTCGCCATTTTTCAATACTATATTTTGTTTTTTAAACTCTGGATATAATGCCGCGGTTTGCTGCTCTATCACCGCGACTACATCATTCAAAAGTGCTTGTTGATCGTTTTTACTTTGCGCTTGCTGAGCGTATTGACGAGTAAATCGGTTGAGTAAATTTAGCCGATATTGCTGTTGTTGTTGCCAGCTATCTAAGCGTGTTTGTAGCTGGGTTAAACTCAATGTGTCTTCATCAGCTAAACGGCGATTGAGTGTCGCTTGCTCACGCTCTTTTTTAAGTGCTTGCTGTTTTTCAAATATCTGTTGTGCCATAGTTGTTTGCTGTTTGGCAATCCGCTGTTGTGCTTTATTTAAAACGCTCTGCGCCGTTTTAATATCCGTTAGCAATTGTTGTTTGGCAGCATCCGCAGTCGCGGCTGTTACTACTTGGCTAAAACTCAGTAGTGTAACAAACCAAAAAGTACAGAATCGTTTCATTGCGTCAGCTCCTTAGCTGCATAGCTAAATACAGGCAAGGTAAGCCAGTGAGCTGCTTGTTTTTTTTCTTGTACAGCGATACCGTGGGCAATTTGCTCGCCATCAATTTCAGTATCAAATTGCCATTGCCAACCTAACTCAGAAGGGAAGCCAATGCCCGCATAACTTAAATCATTACTAACAAACCATGCTTGTGCGGCACCCAAATAAAGCTGTTTTACCCATATTTCTTTGCCTTCACTATTACTGATTGCCATTTCATGAATTGAAATTCGGTTTTGAAAATCAGCCAATTGGCCAAGCATTTTTAAAGCAATTTGTAGCTTTTCATTCGCATCTAGGCTTTCGTTATCTAGATCGCCAATACTTTGCCAGCTCGCCAGTAATGGGGGAGGTAATTGTACTTGCAGTGAGCGCAATTGCTGGCTGAGCTGGATTAATTGACTATTGAGCGCGTTTTCATCGGTCTCAAGCTGGCTTTGTTTTTTAATTAGCGCAGTGCGCTTTTCTGCCAGCTCAGAGGTGTTCTTTTGACGATTTTGGTTTAGCTGTTTGAGTTGTGTTTGCTCTGCATCAAGTAATATTAATGTTTGTTGCATCGAGGTTTTTTTTTCTAGCCAATGTGTTTCTAACTCACTAGTTTGTTGTTCTATTTGTAACCACTGATTAACGAGGTTTTCAAGTTCGCTAACCGGATCAGCTAAGCTTGAGAATGAGCTTAGTAAAATAACTGCCCCAACAGATTTTATACAACGTTGCATATGCTAAGTAATGCCCTAAAAGTAATAACCATTTACAGTACAAAGCCAAGCTCTGGCTTTAACTTTATAAAATTAAAAAACCTTGATTTTTAAGCGCTTAAACTTAATTTTTCACGCCACTCATGCACCCAAGTTTACTGTGCATTTACAGTCGCGTTACGTAAGTTTAAAAGTGTGAAAAATAGTACAATGATTGACAAAATAATACAAGTGATAACATTTCGCATTTACATTAATATTACTCGGTGCTAGGATTCCGCCGAACTTAAATCAACGTGCTTAAATGACTTGCTACAAAAACAACGTGTTAGCAAGTTCCCTGCTAATGGAGCTAAAATGGGTAAAATGACTAATAAACGCCGAACTTATATAAAACCGCTGGCTGCTTTTGTTACCGCAACTTTATCAACTTGGGCGTCTGCTCAAGGAGCTGAAAATATACAAGAGCTATCAGTAACCAAAGCAAAAACGCAATCGGAACAAAGCTATAAAGTTGAAAAATCATCATCAATAAAGAACACCCAGCCGTTGGTTGATACTGCAAAATCAATAACGGTTATTAACAAAGCTGTGATGAAAGATAGAAATGTAGATAGTTTGCAAGATGCGTTACGTAATGTTTCGGGTATTTCATTGGCGGCGGGTGAAGGCGGTGCGCCAGCTGGTGACAGTTTATCTATTCGTGGTTTTAGTGCTGCCAATGATATTTTTATCGATGGTATTCGTGATATTGCCGGGTACGACCGTGATACTTATAACGTTGAGCAAATCGAAGTTGCAAAAGGCCCAAGCTCAGCAACAACAGGTCGAGGTTCAACGGGCGGTAGTATTAACTTAACTACAAAAACGGCGACGTTGGATGAATTTAATGATGCTTCGCTGCGTTTAGGCACAGAGAGTGATTACCGCGCGCAAATAGATAGTAACTTTAAAGTGGCTGAAACATCAGCGCTACGTGTCAATTTACTGGTTGATAAAGGGGATGTTGCTGGGCGTGATCATGTTGAAAAAGAAAAACAAGCAGTCGCGGTTTCGTTTGCGACTGGTTTAGGAACCAATAGCCGTTTTAATCTTAATGCTGATTATCAGAATCAAGATAATATGTCTGATTACGGTATTCCGTGGGTTGGTTCTAGCCCTGTTGCTGAACTTGCTGGTAGCGAAAATGCAGCGCCACCGGTGAATTTCACTAATTTTTACGGTAACGTATATCGTGATTTTGAAGATATCGAAGCGTATTCAACAACTGCAAAGTACGAGTATGACTTGTCGCAAACAACCATGCTACGTGCCCAAGGTCGCATTGGCCGTGTAGAGCGAAAAGATACAGTAACAGCGCCGCGTTTTATTGATGTAAAAAAAACAACTGATATCAGAATGAGCGACGTTAAAAATCGTGATACGCGCAATGAATTGGCAACACTGCAACTTGATTTAGTTGGTGAGTACTATTTTGCTGGTGTAAAACATAATGTGGTTACTGGTGTTGAATTAACTAACGAGACATTTAGCCGTTGGAATGTAACTGCATTGGTAGCTGATAATTTAAAGAACGAACCAGCGCTGAATGATTTATACAACCCAGATGCTTATTTACCTTACACTGGTGAGTATGGTCGTGATGGCACTAGTACTGAAGCGGTTGCTAAAACCCGTGCAATTTATGCATTCGATACAATTACATTTAATGAATATTGGCAATTAACTGCGGGTTTACGTTCAGAGCAGTACGATAGCGATTATCAGTATGATTACAAGGATCCAGCATTAATGATCTCAACTAGCGATACCATGACTAGTTGGAACGCATCTGCCGTATATAAGCCAAGTCAAAATAGCAGCATTTACTTTGGTGCAGGTAACTCGTATAACCCATCGGCTGAAGGCATTGCAGTATCTACTCGTGGTAATTCAAGTGAGTTAGATCCGGAGAAGAGCCAAAGCTATGAGTTAGGCACTAAATGGAATTTACTTGATGATAAGTTGATGACCAGTGCCGCTATTTTTAGAACGGTTAAAACTAATGCGCGCGTGGATGATCCTAATAGTGATCAGCGTGGTGTTGAAGTGCTTGATGGTGAGCAACGAGTGCAAGGTTTAGAGTTGTCTGCAACAGGTATTATCACTGACGAATTAAGTATTATCGGTTCTTATACCTATCAAGATAGCGAAGTTACTGAATCTACGGTTGATGGTGATGTTGGGCATAACTTGGCTCGAGCACCTAAAAATAGCTACAGTGTTTGGGCTCGATATGACTTTAGCGACGCGATAGCTGCAGGTTTTGGCGCACAATATATTGGTGAGCGTTATAATGGTAATTCAGCGACCAGTCGTAAAGCCGATAGTTATGTTTTGTTCGATATGATGCTTTCTTATCAAGCAACTGAGCAGTTAAGCATTCAGTTTAATGGTGAGAATTTAACGGATGAAGATTATGAAGATAAACTAGGTGGCGGACACTTTATTCCTGGTCAAGGTCGTTATTTTACACTAACGGCTAGTTATTCTTTCTAATTACAAACTAATGTTTGTTGAATAGGTTAAAGCTTATTAAACAGGTTAATGCTTATTAGCCTGTTTTTTTAAGATTTGGGAACTTCCATGCTATTAAAAATACCAGACTTGCTCAGTGCTGATGAAGTCGCTTATTGCCGTAATGTTTTATTGGCCGCGCAATGGACTGATGGCAGTGTTACCGCAGGTTATCAATCAACTAAGACCAAAAATAACTTACAATTACCTGAGCAAAGCGCTGCAGCCAAAGAGCTCGGTGATATAGTTATGGGCGCTCTGGCTCGCAGTGATCTATTTATGTCAGGGGCGTTGCCTGCAAAAATTTTTCCACCTTTATTTAACTGTTACCAAGGTGGCCAATCGTTTGGTATTCATGTTGATAATGCGATTCGACAAGTACCTGGCACACCAGTGAAAATTCGTACGGATTTATCAATGACGTTATTTTTGAGCGAACCAGAAGACTATGATGGTGGCGAACTCGTTATTGAAGATACTTATGGCTCTCACATAGTAAAACTCCCTGCAGGTAGTATGGTGTTGTATCCATCAACCAGTTTACATAAAGTCACTCCCGTAACTCGGGGGCGACGTTTAGCTTCATTTTTTTGGTTGCAGAGCATGGTTAATAGCGATGAAAAGCGTGGTTTGCTATTTGAGTTGGATATGTCGATTCAAAGCTTGCGCGAAAAAGTCAGCGATAGCCCTGAGATTGTTAGGTTAACTGGTGTGTATCATAATTTATTAAGGCAATGGGCACAGACGTAAACAGGTTGTAGTGATGTGTATTTAAACTCAAAATATAAAAGTATATATTTATAAGGCGCTACCACGATTGGTTAAGTGATAGTGCTTTTTAGATCTTACAATGCACATTATTAAATATGTTATTGAAATAGTAGTTAATTAAGACTTTTTTTTGCAAAGCTAACAATTACCAGTAAATTTGCGATAAACCATAAGTCTTTAATAACAAAAAGGCCTAATCTTGCAAGTAGTGTTGAGCTGTCAAAAGCTCCTTCAGCTGAGAATAAAAATGTCTGCGTCATTAAAAATACGGCACTGCAGCCAAGAGCCGCAACATAAATGGCTAATGGATGCTTTTTAATGATAGCCAAAGCGAGTGCTAAAGCAAAAAAGATGTCGTACGCACCAATTAGATTAGACGCTGTTTGCACTGAAAATAAGGTATATAACCAAGACATAAAAATAGAGGTTGATACCAGTGATATAATTCCATTTGCTTCAAACTCGTAAAATTTCATACCACCAATCCAAATAAGCACTAATGCAACAGGAAAGAAGTTCAAAATTACCATGCCTTGAGCTGACAAGCGCTGCGGTTTATAAAGGTAAATAGCGAGAGAAACAAGTGCGGTGTACTTAATTATACCTTGCCCAGAGCCTATAATTGGGAAGCCACCTAAGTCATTCATCCAGCGGCTTTCATTTAATAAGGTAACAAGCGGTATAACGGCAACAGTGATCAGGCTAACAAAAGCAGGGGTCTGAAAACGTGATTGTTTTAAACTTAAAATAATAAATAAAGCGGTTACTAAAAAAGCCACTCCTGCGAGTATTGATTGCCCAGTTTCAGGGATTACATTGGCTAATTGATAAAAATTGAAAATAGCATGCACATTATTTACCTCTGCTCCTAATAAGAGACTAAGACCCAATAGCGATAAGCTAATAATTAGCAGTGAATGAATACTGTAACGAGTATAGGTTGGTTGCATTTTTGATAGGTGATTAAATATAGATACTGTAAAAGAGTGATAAACGAGACTTTTTATTTCAAAAAATATAAAAAAACCAGCTTATTGAAGCTGGTTTAAGTTTAGCTATTTATACCCATTTGGGTTGTTACTTTGCCAACGCCACGTATCTTTCATCATCACATCGATACCACGCTCTGCTTGCCAATCAAGTTCACTAAGGGCTTTTTCAGGCGCTGCATAACAAGCTGCAATATCACCTGGGCGACGAGGTGACACCTGATACGGAATATCTTTACCACAGGCTTTGCTAAATGCGTTGAGCATTTGTAGCACCGAATAACCATTACCGGTGCCAAGATTGTAAACATGTGCACCGGTATCTTGGTTTATTTTATTAAGTGCCTTTAAATGACCAAGCGCTAAGTCAACAACATGGATGTAATCACGCACACCAGTACCATCAACCGTATCATAGTCATTGCCGAAGATACCCAGCTGCTTTAATTTACCCACTGCCACTTGCGCTATGTAAGGTAATAAGTTGTTTGGAATACCATTGGGATCTTCACCAATTAGGCCTGACTCGTGCGCACCTACGGGATTAAAGTAACGCAAAATTGCAAATGCAAAGCGCTCATCTGATTTAGCGATGTCTTGTAACATCATTTCAACCATCAGTTTTGATGTGCCGTATGGATTAGTAGTGCCACCTACCGGGAAATCTTCTTGAATTGGCAGGCTTGCTGGATCACCATATACTGTTGCCGATGAGCTAAATACGAGTTTAAACACACCTGCATCGCGCATAGCATCAACGAGAGTCAGCGTACCTTGCACGTTATTTTGGTAATACTCAATGGGTTTCACCATTGATTCACCGACAGCCTTTAAACCGGCAAAATGAATAACACTCTCAATTGTATGTTTTGCAAAAACGCTGGCCAAAAATGTTTTATCAAGGATATCACCTTGATAAAAGTGCACAGTTTTACCAGTGATTTTTTTTACACGCTCAAGTGATTCCACACTCGAGTTGCTTAAATTATCAATGATAACAACATCATTATCTTGTTGTAATAATTCAACAACAGTGTGTGAGCCTATGTATCCCGCGCCACCTGTTACTAAAATTGTCATGAAATCTCCATATATAAGGTGAAGGTGTATAGTTGTAATTTCATCATAAATAGCACTTCAATACATGCTTTATCTGATCTTTTTGTTGTTCCATGATGTTACGGTATCAATTAATCATAGTTAACTGGTGTCTGGTTACATATTTTACATAAATGATAACAATGAGACTAAATAGTATTAAGCTATAGTTAAGTTGTTAGTGCTATTATTTCAACTATATTAGCCCAAGGGCATTTTGGAGATAGACAATGAATACATTTAAAAAAGTAGCGATGGCTATGTTAGTTGTACTGCCTGTATTTGCTCAAGCAGGAGAAGCTGTCGTTAAATGGCAAGACTTCAATGACTACCGTGATGTACGTCCTTCAAATGAACCTAAAGGCTCATACCATAAACATGTAGCTAGCAGTTTTGAAAAGCACTTTAATAAACTGGCAGAAAAGTTGCCCGAAGGATATAAGTTTAATGTTGAAGTGACTGAGCTGGATTTAGCCGGTGATGTACGCTTTGGCGGTATGAATGATTTACGTATTGTAAAACCAATTTATTTTCCACGCATTGAGTTTCAATATTCGGTTACTGATAAAGACGGTAACGTGATTAGTCAAAGCGATAAAGTCGAATTAAAAGATATGGGCTTTATGGATAAAATTAAAATGGGCCGTGATGAACAGTTTTACTATGATAAACGTTTGATCACTGATTGGTTTGATAAAGAATTACTGCCAGTTGTTACCCCAAGCTAAATTAAGAGTAAAAAGCGCTACAGTTTAATGATAGCGCTTTTATAGTTACTTGAACGTTGCGAGTAATTGCAGTAACTGTTGTAATTTAATAACAGTGGTTTTTAGCTTTTCTTCACTAAAACCTTCTGAACTTAAGCTTTCTACATCTGCAGCTACATCTAATACATAAGGTTTGAAGCGTTTTGCTTCAAAGGTAAAACCAGCATCGGCAGGAAATAACGCTGTAAATTTACCTAAGCCTTGTTGTTGCAACTCATCTAATTTTTTATCTGCGTCAAGAGACTGGCGATAAACAATTTTTAAGTTGGCATTGAGTTGTTCAATAATTGAATCCATTTTTTTCCTAAAGCTTTAGACCGCAATGCCGATATAATACGGGTAATAAGCTAAAAAGTCAGGTATGAGCTATGAATATATCAGGTGGAAATCTACCGGCCATGAGTGGCGCGGGTCAAAGTGGCGAAGTATACAGCGCAGCATTGGCAAAAAAACAGCAAAAAGCGGATGGTGCAGCAGCACTGGCACTTATTGAAGGTGCCGCTAGTTCGAGCGCTGCACAAACGCCAGCAAAATCAGTTACAGCTTCGCTTGGCAATAACGTTAACGTATACGTTTAAGTCTTGTGTTTATAAAAGCTTGAGGTCAATCGGCGTTTTACTTTTTTGACCGCCGATTTCGCGCATCAGCTTTGGTACTAAAAATCCTGGCAATGCGATAAGCATTTCGGCCATGATTTTGCGTGCCTGTGATTCGTCGATATCAAAATGACTCGCTCCTTCAACTTTATCAAGTAAATATAAATAATAAGGCAGTACGTCGGCATCAAATAACGCTTCGCTTAATGCGACTTGCGCTTCGCTGGTATCATTTACATCTTTTAATAGCACCGCTTGATTGAGCAATGTGACACCTACCTTTTTGAGTTTTTGCATTGCCACTTTAAAATCATCATCAATCTCGTTGCCATGGTTAATGTGATTAATAAACACAATTTTAAGTGGAGACTTTGCAAAACGTTCGCACAATTGGTCAGTAATGCGAGATGGGATCACCACCGGTAGGCGGCTATGAATTCGCATTCGTTTAATTTGTGGTAATTGTTCAAGCTCATCCATAAACCAACTAATTGCGTCGTCTTTGGCCATTAACGGATCACCACCACTTAAAATCACCTCGTTAATATTAGCATCCGATTTTATGTAATCGAGCGCTGCAATTAAGCTGCGTTTATTTAGCTGATTTTCTTGGTATGGAAAATGGCGACGAAAGCAATAACGGCAATTAACGGCGCAACCAGTTTTAAACATCACTAAAACTCGGGATTTATATTTGTGTAATAATCCTGGTTGAGCGTTGTTTTGCTCTTTTAATGGATCTTTATCAAAACCTGTTTTAGCGATAAACTCTTGGTGGCGCGGCATGACTTGCAGCAGTAATGGGTCATTAATATCGCCATAACGCATTTTTTTGATAAAAGGCACAGGCACACGTACCGGGAAAAGAGCTCGTGCTTTGAGGTCTTTTTCGTCGGCCATGCTTGATAAACCTAGCATTTCTAGCAAGGTGCGTGGGCAAGTAACAACATTAGCTAATTCTTTTTGCCAGTTTATATGCAAATTTGCTTCATTTCTTTGTATCATTGGTAGGTAGATTACTCGAAATTATTAGATAGAGGAAACGATGGCGAATTATAGCACCAACGAGTTCAAGGGCGGCCTAAAAATTATGATGGACGGCGAGCCTTGCAGTATTTTAGAAAATGAAATGGTAAAACCTGGTAAAGGCCAAGCGTTTAACCGTGTTCGTATTCGTAAACTTATCTCTGGCAAAGTACTTGAAAAAACTTTTAAATCAGGTGAGTCAGTAGAGGGTGCTGATGTAATGGATACCGATCTTGCGTATCTTTACACTGATGGTGAGTTTTGGCATTTCATGAATAACGAAACATTTGAACAAATCGCAGCTGATGAAAAAGCGCTTGGCGATGCTGGTAAATGGTTAGTTGAAAATGATGTATGTACTATTACTTTGTGGAACGGCAATCCAATAGCTGTTGCACCACCTAACTTTGTAGAGCTTGAGATCACTGAAACAGATCCTGGTCTTAAAGGCGACACAGCAGGTACTGGTGGTAAGCCAGCAACGCTAAGTACTGGTGCTGTTGTGCGTGTACCATTATTCGTACAAATCGGTGAAGTAATTAAAGTCGACACCCGTAACGGCGAATATGTAAGCCGTGTTAAGTAACTTTAATATAGCTTAATAAATCCCAGCTTAAGCTGGGATTTTTTTTGGAGAAAATATGTCAGCAGATCTTTGGCAACCAAGCGCACAAGTAAATACTTTGGCACAACGAGCCGCAATTTTACGCACTATTCGGGAATTCTTTTACCAACGCCACGTTATGGAAGTTGATACGCCTAGTTTAAGTGCAGCGAGTGTTACTGATGTTCATTTAGCGAGTTTTAAAACGCAGTTTATTGGCCCCGGTTTCGCTAAAGGCTTACCGCTTTACTTACAAACATCACCAGAATTTGCCATGAAGCGATTATTGGCAGCCGGCAGTGGTGCTATTTACCAAATTTGTAAGGCATTTCGTAACGAAGAGGCGGGCAGCCATCATAATCCTGAGTTTACTATGTTGGAATGGTATCGCCCTGGGTTTGATGAGTTTACGCTGATGGATGAAATTGATGAATTAATGCAGCTTATCTTAAATGTTCCACCTGCAGAGCGTTTAACCTATCAAGATGCTTTTACCAAAGCATTAGGACTTGATCCGCTCAGTGCCACTATTGAACAGTTACAAACACTTGCCTGTGAACAGGGGTTTGCTGATATCGCTAAGCATGAAACCCATCGTGATACGTTACTACAATTATTATTTTGTATGAAAGTTGAGCCAACAATTGGCCAACAAAAACCTTGTTTTATTTATCATTTTCCTGCATCGCAAGCCGCACTGGCGAGTATTTGTGAGCATGATATTAGAGTCGCTGGGCGGTTTGAGCTTTATTATCAGAACATGGAGCTGGCGAATGGTTTTAATGAGCTCACCAATGCACAGGAGCAAGCTAAACGTTTTACTGAAGATAATGCATACCGCAAAGCGAATAACTTAACACAAGTGCCTATGGACACCCGTTTAATCGCCGCTCTTGAGCATGGTTTACCACAATGCGCAGGAGTAGCATTAGGGGTTGATAGGTTAGTGATGTTAGCAACGCAAAAAAACACCATAAAAGAAGTCATCGCGTTTGATGTAGGTAGGGCTTAAAAGGCTCAAGATTCAAGGTTAAGAAAAGGTAAAAGTAATCTAGCTTTTACCTTTTAACTTATCCCTTGAAACTCGTTTTTATAACTCGTAGATAAATGTGACGCCGGCAACCATTGGTTCGCCAAGCTGAGTGTATGTGTGAGTTGCATACCCTTCGCGTGGGTCGTTACCAAATTCAAAACCACGTGTAGGTACTTCTTCATCAAATACGTTACGTGCCCAAGCGCGAATTGACCATTGCTCAGCCTCGTAACCAGTAGTTAAATTAACTAAATTAATGTTCGGTGCCTGCGAGTTGTGGCTATCTGAGAAGTAATAATTATCTTTACCTTCAATGCCGATTGTAGCAAATAACTCATCAGTAAAGTTATAGCGAGCCGTGAATGCATACTGGTATTTAGGCGCTTGTGATTGCTCGCGACCATCTTGATCTAGACCAGATTGAGCGACAAAGTCATTGATTTTAGTATGTAAATAACCAGCGCTACCGGTGAAAAATAAGTCATCAGTTAATTGGTAACTGCCTTCAATTTCAAGGCCGTAATTCTCTCCAGAGCTGGCGTTATCAATATAACCAGTAAACTTTTGGTCTTCCACTTTCCAGGCTTTTAACTGCATATCTTCGCGATACATATAAAAGGCCGCTAAGCGCAGAATAAATTTTTCATCTAAAGAGCTACCTTTAACGCCAAATTCACCACTCCATAGGTACTCTGGTGCGAAACTAGTGTGGTTTTTAAAGAAATCAGCATCAAGGTTTAAACCGTCATCTTTCGCTTTGGCGAGTGCTTCAGAGTTAATCCCTCCTGCTTTATAACCACGAGTTAGGCTGGTATAAATCATGGTACGGTCAATGACTTGATACTCAAGGGCAAGTTTACCACCGACCATCACATCATCAGTACTTTCAATAAAACCATTATTATCGGTGTAATCACCTTGGTATTGCTCAACGCGTAAGCCTGTTATTAAGGTGGTTTTATTACCAATCGGCGTTGCTAGTTGGCCGTAAATTGCGGTATTACTAGTTTCATAAGTTGAAGCGAATGGAGCTGCAAGCCAAGTGTATTGGCGTTCTAAATCAACATTACGGGCTTGATAATAAAGTCCCGTAACCCAGTTACCACCTTTGCCATTAAATTGCAGTTCAGCAGCCTGGTCTTGACGATCTCGAAAGTAGCTATCGGTTGAGCTATAACCATCGGGGTGTAGTCCTGCACCGCATAACTGCGACTTATTAATATCGTTACATACCCAGTCTTCATCAAAGCTATAAACTAAATCACTATCAATACCTGATAAGTTTAAACTGACATCAAACCAATCAAAGCCAGTGTAGATGTTGGCAAGACCTACCGCGATACTTTCTTGGTTATCTTGGCCTGGGTGATCGGCTACACTATTACGGCTATTATCAAGCGTAAATGCATCGTAGCCGTTATTGATATCAATATAATGAACACTTAATTCAGTGCGAAGATGATCTGTAAGTTGGCTGTGTAGTTTAAAACGACTAACCAGTTCATCTTGCTGTTGTGTTGACTCGTTTAAATATAGGTTATCAACATAACCATCAGACTCACGTTGATAAATACTAGCGCGCACTGCGGTGCTGTCTGTAATACCAATACCTGCGGCAACACCCGCTTCATAACTGTTGTAGTTACCTGCGCCTAGCTGCACTTTGACGCTTGGATCAAAAGTTGGATCGGCTGATTCCATTTGGATCATACCAGCCATACCATCAGCACCAAAGCGAGTACCTTGCGGACCGCGATAAATCTCAACTTGGTTTACATCAAACAGTAATGAACTACCACCTAAGCCGGAATAATTAATGCCATCAATCACTAAGCCAACAGAAGGGTTAATAGGGTCAACAAATTGTGAGCGTAAACCAACCCCTCGAATTTGGATGTAACGGCCACGAGAAGCACCAGCGGTAAAATTTACGTTGGCAGCACTGGCAAGCA
Source organism: Pseudoalteromonas rhizosphaerae (assembly GCF_028885455.1). Lineage (NCBI taxonomy): Bacteria > Pseudomonadati > Pseudomonadota > Gammaproteobacteria > Alteromonadales > Pseudoalteromonadaceae > Pseudoalteromonas > Pseudoalteromonas rhizosphaerae. The sequence continues at coordinate 4,925,626 of NZ_CP118496.1, read as the reverse complement.
TTTCGTCTAGAAAACTAGCACCTCGGTCATTAATTTCGCGTTCGCTAAATAAACTGGCACTGGCACTAAGGGTTTGAATGCTTTCTTTTTGAAAGTCTCCGGTGACGAGTATTTTTTCAAGTTCAGTATCTTCAGCAAAAGCTGGGGCGCTTATCAAAGGTAAAAGCGCGGCAGTAATTAAAGACAGGCGTAATTTCATTCTATTACTTAACTCCATTTTAAGGACTTGCATGATAGCAACTATTCTCATTAAAGTCGTGATACCAGTTATATTTATGTGCTATAAACGCGCACAGTATACATAATAAGGAATACAAATATGACCTTTAAAGTTGACTTTAAAGTACGCGACTACGAATGCGATTTACAAGGCATTGTAAATAATAGTGTGTATTTTAATTACCTAGAGCATGCGCGCCATGAGTTTTTGCATGCGAATGGGGTTGATTTTGCTCAGCTTACTCGCGATAAAATTAATTTAGTCGTAATGCGTAGCGAGATGGATTATAAGCAATCACTAATGCCCGGAGATGAGTTTTATGTCGCTGTAGAGCCTGAGCGTATTAGTCGCTTAAAGTTTGGCTTTCGACAAACCGTGGTAAGAAAGCATGATGAAAAAGTGATGTTAAAGGCACTGGTGATTGGCACCGCGGTGAATGAGCTAGGTCGGCCATTTTTGCCCGATCAAGTTGATCTACTATTTAAGCCTGAGTAATTTTCCGGTGCCACCTTTTTTACTATCTTAGAACATTTTTTTACATTAAAAACATGCATTATTAACGGTATAAACTGTTATTTATTGTTATCATGTTGCAATTGAGTTTTAGGTTAGTAATTACATGAAATTAGCAGCAATCCCGATGCTTATAATCGGTTTATGTATTGGCTGCTCATCGACAGGGACAGTCACCAGTGAGCAATTAAAATACACTAAGTGGCAACTATCACGGGTTGATGGTTTAGCGATCCCTGCATCATATTCAGCATCATTAAGTTTTATTGAAGCCCTGCAAGTCAATGGTTTTGCCGGTTGTAATAAATTTTTTGGTGAGGGTCAGCTTAATGATAACCATTTAACTGTGAATAAATTAGGCATGACCCGTAAATCATGCGGAGATGAGTTGGACGAGTTTGAACTGCAGTTTTTAAATGCGTTAAAGCAAGGTGTGCCACTGCAAATTCAAGATCAGCAATTGGTTTTAAATGGCGAGCAAACATTTGCGTTTATTCCTGCAAGTTGATCTCTTGCAGGCTCGCAATATCTAACGTACACTCGTTAGCGAACAATATATAGAATTTTACTTGTCGGAGTGCCTTGAGTTTTTAACTTAAAGGCTGAGATCGCGAAAGCGGGATCCGTGAACCTGATCAGGCTAACACCTGCGTAGGGAACAAGCTGCCTAAAACGGGTGCTTGTGCGCCAGTTTTGGGCATAAGCACTGTGGCTGCCAAGGTTGGTAGTGCTTTTTTGTAACACCAATCTACGATCCATGTAGCATTTGCTACTCTCTATTGCGTTGCTTTTTATCGCACAGCAGTATCTGACAAGACAACCCTTTTAGCAATGAGGTAAGTCATGTCAAACACATCAAATAAACCGTCTCGCCGCGAAACTCGTGCGGCTGCATCAGATTATATTTATAACCTTACTGGGCAACCATTTCCAAGCTCACACAAAGTTTATGTACAAGGTACGCAAGATAATGTGCGTGTTGGTATGCGTGAAATTACTTTGAGTGATACCTTTATCGGTGGCACCGATGAAAACCCAGTGTACGAATCAAATGCACCACTGCGTGTTTATGATACGTCAGGCCCATACACAGATCCTGATTTTACTCTAGATGTTCGTAAAGGGCTGGATAAGTACCGCGAACAGTGGATTGAAAGCCGTGGCGATACTGAAATTTTAGGCTCAGTCAGCTCGCAGTTTTCTCAGCAACGCATGGCAGATGAAGGCCTTGATCATATTCGCTTTGAGCATCTCCCAAAAATTCGCCGCGCTAAAGCCGGTAAAAATGTCACGCAAATGCATTATGCTCGCCAAGGTATTATCACACCGGAAATGGAATATGTCGCAATTCGTGAAAACATGGGCCGTGCGCAACTTCAAAAAGAGTTATTAGCACAGCAGCACCAAGGCGAGTCGTTTGGTGCGAGTATCCCTGAGTTTATTACTCCTGAATTTGTGCGTGATGAAATTGCCCGTGGTCGTGCGATTTTACCTAACAACATTAATCACCCAGAAACCGAGCCGATGATTGTAGGGCGCAATTTTTTAGTGAAAGTGAACGCTAATATTGGCAACTCATCAGTTAGCTCATCTATTGAAGAAGAAGTTGAAAAAATGGTCTGGTCAACCCGCTGGGGCGCTGACACAGTTATGGATTTATCAACGGGTCGTTATATTCATGAAACTCGTGAATGGGTAGTACGTAACTCACCAGTGCCAATTGGTACAGTGCCTATTTATCAAGCGCTTGAAAAAGTAAATGGGGTTGCCGAAGATCTAACGTGGGAAATTTTCCGCGATACTCTAATTGAACAAGCCGAGCAGGGGGTGGATTACTTTACTATTCACGCTGGGGTGTTATTACGCTACGTTCCAATGACGGCAAAACGTGTCACTGGGATTGTGTCGCGCGGCGGTTCAATTATGGCGAAATGGTGTTTAGCGCATCATAAAGAAAACTTCCTTTATACTCATTTTGAAGATATTTGTGAGATTTTGAAACAGTACGATGTGTGTTTCTCATTAGGAGATGGCCTGCGTCCTGGTTCAATTGCAGATGCCAACGATGACGCGCAATTTAGTGAACTGCGTACGTTAGGTGAGCTGACCAAAATCGCGTGGAAACACGATGTACAAGTGTTTATTGAAGGTCCAGGGCATGTGCCAATGCATATGATCAAAGCCAATATGCAAGAGCAGCTTAAGCATTGCGACGAAGCACCTTTTTACACCCTTGGCCCGCTGACAACTGACATCGCCCCAGGCTATGACCATATCACCTCTGGTATTGGGGCGGCGCAAATTGCATGGTATGGCTGTGCAATGCTGTGTTATGTCACACCAAAAGAGCATTTAGGTTTACCAAATAAAGAAGACGTTAAAGAAGGGCTGATCACCTATAAAATTGCCGCTCATGCCGCCGATTTAGCCAAAGGTCATCCCGGAGCGCAAGAGCGTGATAATGCGTTATCAAAAGCGCGTTTTGAGTTCCGCTGGCATGACCAATTTAATATTGGTTTAGACCCTGTTCGTGCTCGTGAATACCATGACGAAACACTGCCACAAGAATCTGGCAAAGTAGCGCATTTTTGCTCTATGTGTGGGCCAAAATTCTGCTCAATGAAAATCACCCAAGAAGTACGAGAATACGCTAAAGATCTAGAAGCCAGAGGCATAGATCCTAACAACGTAGGTGATGCTATTGAGATCAAAATGGTCGATGTTGAAGCCGAGATGCAAGCTAAATCAGCCGAATTTAAACAAAGCGGCTCAGAGATTTATCATAAAGCGGTTTAAAAACTAGTTAGCGAGTTAGAGAGTTGGCGAGTGAAAAGCTCGCTAACTTTACTCTTGTAGCTAGAAAACTGAATTAAGGATTCTCATGTCTTACAATATTGCGGTGGTGGGGTTTGGTTTAACGGGGCGTTTAACGGCGCTTGAGTTGAGTTTACAGCATCGGGTAACTGTTTATGAAGCGGGTGACGAACAAGCGCTTGATAGTGCAGGAAGAGTGGCAGCGGCGATGCTTGCACCACTGGCTGAATCTGTATTCTGCGAGCAAGACTTGGCCTTGATGGGGCTGGATTCAATAAAGCGTTGGCCGAGAATTTTAGCGCAACTTGATGAAGCGGTGTTTTTCCAACAGCAAGGCACACTTGTGGTTGCACACCAGCAAGATAAAGGTGACTTACAAAGTTTTATACTGCGTTTAAAGCCTTTAGCTGAACATCAAGGACATCAGTTAACAGGGGCACATATTGCTGAATTAGAGCCAGAGCTTACAGGGCGTTTTAACCAAGGTGTGTATTTACCTTGCGAAGGGCAAATTGATAATCAGGCTTTTTATCAAGCTAGTTTTAACACTCTAAAGCAGCGTAATGTGAGCTTTAAGTTTGCACAACAGGTTGATGTAACATCGCTAAATCTACAGCAATCGTTTGATTATATTATTGATTGCCGTGGCCTTGGCGCTAAAAGTGTAGCGTGTAAGCTACGCGGAGTACGTGGCGAAGTAGTGCGTTTGTACGCCCCTGAGGTTAATTTAACGCGGCCAGTGCGGTTAATGCACCCGCGTTATCCTATTTATATTGCTCCGAAGCCAAATCATCAATACGTAATTGGCGCGACAGAAATTGAATCACAAGATAAGGGGGCTGCCACTGTGCGTTCGACTCTTGAGTTGTTGTCAGCAGCGTACACAGTACACAGTGGTTTTGCTGAGGCGCGAGTGTTGAATATTCAAACCGGCCTGCGTCCTGCATTTAGTGATAATCGCCCGCAGGTTTCCCAGCAGCAAAATGTGATCAGCATTAATGGCTTATATCGTCATGGTTATTTACTCGCACCGAGTTTAGTGGCCGATGCCATTGCACGGATAAAATAAGGCTTATTATGAAAGTAAGTATGAAAATAACAATTAATGGTCAACATTTTGAGTTAGCAGATAACGCCAATGTAGCCCAAGGTTTGACGCAGTTTGCAGCAAAAGAGCCTTTTGCAGTGGCGCTTAATGGTCAATTTATACCGCGTAGTCAATGTGATACTACCTTACTTAACGAAGGCGATAGCATTGAATTACTGTCACCGATCCAAGGTGGCTAATATGAGTAGCGTAATATCAGATAGTTTCAGTATTTATGGTGAGCAGATCACTAGTCGGTTATTAATTGGCTCAGCACTTTATCCATCACCTGCGGTTATGGCCGATTCGATTGTTGCCTCTGGCACGCAGATTGTTACTGTGTCATTACGACGTCAACAAAGTGCCGCCGCAGGAGATGACTTTTGGCAATTGATCAAAGATACGGGCTTAAAAATTCTACCCAATACTGCAGGCTGCCACAGTGTCAATGAAGCAATTACACTGGCACAAATGTGCCGCGAAGTGTTTGCTACCGATTGGATAAAACTTGAGTTGATTGGTGATGACTATAACCTGCAACCAGATCCATTTGCATTACTGGAAGCGACACAGATTTTATTAGCCGAAGGTTTTAAAGTATTACCTTATTGTACTGACGACTTAGTGTTATGTCAGCGTTTAGCTGATGCAGGGTGTGAAGTGCTGATGCCATGGGGAGCACCTATTGGCACAGGTAAGGGCTTGTTAAATAAATATAATTTAAAAACTATTCGGGAGCGCCTACCCGATACCACATTGATTGTTGATGCTGGCCTTGGCTTACCATCACACGCCTGCCAAGCGCTTGAATTAGGTTATGATGCGGTGTTATTGAATTCGGCTATTGCAGGGGCGGGCTGCCCTGTTACCATGAGTCATGCATTTAAAGCAGCCGTTGATGCGGGTCGTTTTGCTTACCGAGCAAAGGCGATGCCAGAAAAAGACGTCGCTGCGCCATCTACGCCCACTATGGGTATGCCATTTTGGCATCAACAGTAATAAATGAAGTAAAAAATTAGGAAATACGTAACTATGAATCATGTTGTTTGGACAATTGCTGGCTCTGACTCTGGCGGTGGTGCAGGTATTCAGGCGGATATTAAAGCGATGCAAAGTTTTGGCGTCCATGGTTGTACAGCGATCACCGCATTGACTGCGCAAAACAGCCTAGGCGTTGAAGCACTTAACCCGATTTCAACCGATGTTATTGAGTCGCAATTACTCGCCCTTGAAAGCGACATGAAAGCCCGTGTTATTAAAATTGGTATGCTGGCCAATGTGCAGCAAATTCAATTGATCAGTGAGCATCTAAAACATTATAAAGCCACTTGGCCGGTTGCGCCTTTGGTTGTATATGATCCGGTGGCCATTGCTAGCAGTGGTGACTTACTGACAGAAGAAGATACCGTTAGCGCAATTAAAGAATGCTTATTGCCGCTGGTGGATGTGATCACCCCCAATACCCATGAAACGCAGTTGCTCACTGGGATATATTTAATTGGTCCCAGTGCTGTGATCGAGGCTGCGCAAAAGCTGCAAAGCTGGGGCGCAAAAGCGGTGCTGATCAAAGGTGGCCATTGGGATTATCCAAGCGGATATTGCATTGATTACTGCAGTGATGCCAGCTCTTATGGCAGTAATGAATATTGGCTTGGTAACGAAAAAATTCAAACGCCGCACAGCCATGGTACCGGTTGTAGTATGGCGTCAGTGATTGCAGCGTGTTTAGCGAAAGGTTACCCGCTTAAAGATGCCTTTATTTTAGCCAAAGCCTATATAAATCAAGGCTTAAAAGCTGCGGTTCGTTATGGTGAAGGAATTGGCCCTGTGGCACAAACGAGCTTTCCCGATAATCTTGATGATTACCCACAAGTCATTGAAGCGGGTAGTTGGCTGGGTGATGAGCTGGATTTTGAACAACCAAACGAATTTACTATGGCGGCAGGTTTTACTGAGTGTGAAAACAAACGGCTTGGTTTATATGCGGTGGTTGATAGTCTCGATTGGTTAGAAAAGTGCTTAGCGCAAGGCGTTAAAACTGTACAACTTAGAATGAAAAACGCCAGCGAAGAAGAGCTTGAACACGCTATTGCTGCGGCGGTAACACTTGGTAAAAAGTACGATGGCAATGTGTATATCAACGATCATTGGCAGCTGGCAATCAAACATGGCGCTTATGGTGTGCATTTAGGTCAAGACGATTTACTTGAGGCTAATCTGGTGGCCATTAAAGAGTCGGGCATGCGTTTGGGGATTTCGACCCATGGTTTTTATGAAATGCTGCGCGCTCATAATTACCGCCCGAGTTATATGGCGTTTGGCGCTATTTATCCAACCACGACCAAAGATATGACAGGGCAAATTCAAGGGCTTGAAAAGTTAAAGCATTTTGTGCCGTTAATGAGTGATTACCCAACGGTAGCTATTGGTGGCATTGATTTATCAAGAGCGGGCGAGGTTGCTGCAACCGGTGTTGGCAGTGTAGCTGTTGTTAGGGCTATTAGTGAAGCAAGTGACTATCAACAGGCGATTGCCGATTTACAAATGGCTATTAATAGCAATGAGTGAGGCAATAAAAGGATCTTTATCTGACAAAGAGCAGTTACGTTACAGTCGTCATTTAATGCTTAAAGAAGTCGGCTTTGAAGGGCAGTTAAAGCTCAAAGCCGCTCACGTTGTGGTAATTGGAGCGGGGGGGTTAGGCAGCCCCGCATTACTGTATTTAGCTGCGGCTGGCATTGGCGAATTAAGCTTGTTAGATGATGATAAGGTTGAGCTTTCAAATTTACAGCGCCAAGTGCTCTATAAAGTAAATCATTTAGGGCAAGATAAGGTCAGCGCTGCGGGCAAAGTATTAAGCAGCTTAAATAATCAAATCAAGATCAACACAGTAAGTGCAAAATTAACCACTGAAAATGCTGAGCAAGTTTTTACTGGCGCAACCTTAGTACTTGATTGCAGCGATAACTTCAGCACTCGCTATGTAGTAAACCAGCAATGCTTGGCACTGGGTATTCCACTGGTGTCGGGGGCGGCAATAGCGAGTGAAGGGCAGCTGATGTGTTTTGATTTTCGCCAGCCACAGAGCCCTTGTTACGGGTGTATATTTGGAGCACAACCGCAACAGCAAGCGCTTAATTGCAGTAACGCGGGCGTGCTTAGTCCGTTGTTAGGTGTTATTGGCTCGATGCAAGCACTGTTGGCAGTTAATATCTTGCTGGGCCATCATCAAGGCAGTCAGTTTATTCGTTTTGATGGGCTAAGTTTAGCGCAGCAGCAGTTTAAATTAACTAAAGCGCCCGAGTGTACTGAGTGTGCAGGGGAAAGAGCTTAAATAAAAAACGCGGCATGACTGCATTAGTCGGTCCGCGTTTTTAATTAAAATGAGTTATAACTTAATTATTAATTAGGTATTAATCATCAATCATCAACTTTAGCAAACGGTGTGCCCATGCGAGTCACTGTGCCTGGTTTTTGATCATCAAAGATATCTGCTTTATTAGCACCCCAGGCTAAAATAACCGTGGAGCCTAATTTAAAGCGACCCATCTCTTCACCCTTTTTCAAGGTAATTGCATTTTCACCTGAGGTTTTGTAGTTCCAGCTAAATACATCTTTACCTGCTGGTGGTGTAACTGTACCGGCCCAAATAGTTTCGATACTGGCAACAATTGTTGCACCCACTAATACCATAGCAAGCGGGCCAATTTCAGTCTCAAAAATGGCTACTACGCGTTCGTTACGAGCGAATAGATTAGGTACATTTTGCGCGGTAAGTGGGTTTACTGAAAATAAATCACCGGGGACGTAAATCATTTTACTCAAGGTGCCATCAATCGGCATATGAATACGATGATAATCTTTTGGCGCTAAGTAAATCGTTGCAAAGTCGCCGCCTAAAAATGGCGCTGTATCTTGCTCTGAGCCGCCAAGTAAAGCTTGTAAGCTATAGTTGTGATTTTTAGCTTGAATAAGCTGGCCTTCAACAATTGGGCCTAATTGACTGATGGCACCATCTACAGGGTGAGTAATTATGTCATCTTCAGTGGTTAATGGCCGAACGCCTTCTTTTAAAGGACGAGTAAAAAACTCATTAAACGTTTTATAGTGAGCTGGGTCGCTATATTGCGCTTCATTCATATCAATTTTATATTGTTTAATAAACAATTTAATTAAAGTAGTTGTTAGTGCACCTGCTTTAGCTGCAGCTAACTTGCCTACCATACGGGATACAAAATGTTTTGGCATTGCGTACTGCATTGCGATTTTGAATTTGTCTAAACTCACAAGTTTTTTCCTAAAAAATTATACGCGTGGAGCACGAGCACCCGCTCGGCCATCGGCCATTGTTTCTAAAATTCTATGGTAGCTATCAAAACGTAGCTGTGAAATATCACCATCATCGATTGCTTGGCGAATTATACAGCCTGGATCATTTAAATGTTTACAGTCTCTAAAGCGGCAACCGCCAATAAACTTGCGAAACTCTTTAAAGCACCAAGTCACACGTTCAACATCTAAGTGCCATAAACCAAACTCACGAATACCCGGGGAATCAATTAAATTACCACCAGAAGGGAGGTGATGTAATCGTGACACCGTTGTTGTGTGCTGGCCAAGACCGCTGTTTTCAGAGACCTCTTTAGTGAGTATTTCAGCATCAGGTAAAACGGTATTCACTAAGGTCGATTTACCGACCCCACTTTGACCAACAAAGATACTGTTCTTATCAACTAACGTTTCTTTTAGCGCGTCAATGCCGTAACCGCTTTTATTACTTACTAATAAAACCTGATAATCAAGCTTACGGTAAATATCAAGTACTTGGTTAATGCCTGCTAAGCCTTGTTCGTCAATCAAGTCTATTTTATTAAGTACTAAAATAGGCTCTATGCCCATGTCTTCACAGGCAATTAAATAACGGTCGATAATACTAGGCGTAAACTCTGGTAGTACTGCTGACACCATTAGAATTTGATCTATGTTAGCAGCAATGACTTTTACACCATCGTAAAAATCAGGACGTGTTAACTGCGAGCGACGATCGTGCATCGCTTCAATTACACCTGCTAAATCACCCTCACTGACTTTTGCGCGGCGAAATTGCACTTCGTCTCCGCAAACAATACCTTTAACGGTACGGCGAATATTGCAGCGCAAAACATCTCCGTTATCAGTTTCAATATCGGCATGTTGACCAAACCGACTGATCACCACGGCATTTTCAGGCGCACCTAAATTGTCAGTTTGCCATTGCTCAACCTTGTTAGTGGTTGGCGCAGAATCTGCATTAGACAAGCGTTTTTGGTGATTGGCCTTAATCCTACGGGATTGACCTTTACTTAATTTCTTCTGTTTTGCCACTTTTGGCCCATAACTTAGTTAAATGTCGTGCTTTTTGAAAAAAAAGCTTTAGGTCGACTGATGATACTAATATGATATATCTAAATGCGTTAGATCTAAAGGAAAGCACCGCAAGGTAATTATGTCTTTTCATAAATCAAATCTGATTTGGCTCGACCTCGAAATGACAGGTCTTGAACCAAGTACAGACAAAATACTCGAAATCGCCACGGTTGTCACCGACAGTGCGTTAAACATCTTGGCTGAAGGGCCAACTATTGCTATTCATCAAAGTGATGAATTGCTTGATGGTATGGATGAATGGTGTACTAAGCAACATGGTCAGTCAGGGTTAACTGCACGCTGTAAAGCGAGCACATTCACAGAGCAAGATGCTGTTGAACAAACTTTGGCATTTTTAAAGCAGTGGGTTCCTGCTGGCGCTTCGCCTATGTGTGGTAATTCAATAGGCCAAGATAGACGCTTTATGAATAAATATATGCGTGAACTGGAAGATTACTTCCACTATCGTAATTTAGACGTAAGCACTATCAAAGAACTAGCACGACGCTGGAAACCAGAAGTTTTAGCACAAGTGCACAAAAAAGGTTCACACCTTGCTCTTGATGATATCAAAGATTCCATCATGGAATTAAAAGTCTACCAAGAAAAATTCTTTAATTTGTAAAAAACACTTGCAAACACATCGGATTATTGTAGAATCCTGCCCCGCTTAAGACGATAACCCCCGCGGGGTTAGTGTGCTTGAGCAATTTGAATGCGGCACTAGTTCAGTTGCCGGAACGTTCACCGCGACCTGTCGCGGACCAACGGAAAAATTACTAACTATTTTGAATGCGGCACTAGCTCAGTTGCCAGAACGTTTACCGCGACTTGTCGCGCACCAACGGACAAATTACTGACAATTTTGAAATGCGGCACTAGCTCAGTTGGTAGAGCGCGACCTTGCCAAGGTCGAGGTCACGAGTTCGAGCCTCGTGTGCCGCTCCAATTTCTCACCAAAGAAATTGCAGCAAGTTTCAAATTAAAAGCTATAAACTTTTTTAGAACCTATAACCTAAAAATTATAATGCGGCACTAGCTCAGTTGCCAGAACGTTTTACCGCGACTTGTCGCGCACCAACGGACAAATTACTGACTATTTTGAAATGCGGCACTAGCTCAGTTGGTAGAGCGCGACCTTGCCAAGGTCGAGGTCACGAGTTCGAGCCTCGTGTGCCGCTCCAATTTCTAACCAAAGAAATTGGGGTAAGTTTAAAGTGAAAATATTATGCGGTACTAGCTCAGTTGGTAGAGCGCGACCTTGCCAAGGTCGAGGTCACGAGTTCGAGCCTCGTGTACCGCTCCAATCTCTTCAAAATGAATACCCACCCAAGTTTGATTGACAAGCAGTTATTGCTTAAAGCACATATCCAATTTATTTAGTACTTCAATTTAAATCTCTTCGGGTTTATTCCCCGCCGCTTGCGGCGTAGTATTGAGTAATGAGCGAATTTATACATAAAAGCCACAATGTGACAGTTTTACTTTATCACTTAGTTTTCCCTGCAAAATATAGAAGAGCAGTTCTTGATGTGGGAGTTGATAGGGCAATCACAGAAATTTGTGTTGAAATAGAAAAACGTTACGAAATCAAATTTTTAGAAATTGGGACGGATGAAGATCATATTCATTTTTTAGTTCAGTCAGTACCAACCTACAGCATTACAAAGTTGGTAACGATGATTAAAAGTTTAACGGCAAGAGAGGTTTTTAAAAAGTGCCCTCATGTTAAAAAGCAGTTATGGGGTGGAGAGTTTTGGTCAGATGGTTATTTTGCAAGTACGGTAGGAAAACATGGTGACGAATCAATGATAAGAAAGTATGTGAAAAACCAAGGAAATAATTATGACCAACTCCATTCGGATCATCAGTTAGCTATGTTCTAACCAAATACCCCGCTCACGAAGTGAGTTCTGCGTTAGCATAAGGGCTTGCCCCGGGGATGTTTATTTAAATAGTTTTATTTAAACTTGCCCTTGCAGCGTTGCAATAATACGTCTTGCGCCGCCATGGTCACGATGTTCGCCTAAATAGATCCCTTGCCATGTACCAAGCTGTAAACGTCCTTGGCTAATTGGAATCGTTAGCTCGCAGCCTAAGGTACTCGTTTTTATATGCGCAGGCATATCATCATCACCTTCGTAATCATGACGATAATAAGGTTGGCGCTCGGGAACAAATTTATTGAAGTGACTTTCCATATCCATACGTACTGTCGGATCAGCATTTTCATTAATCGTTAAGCTGGCTGAGGTATGCTGTATAAAAAGGTGTAATAAGCCAATTTGGTAATCGGAAATCTCAGGGAGTTGGCTGAGTATTTCGCTATCAATAATATGAAAGCCTCGAGAGCGAGGCTTTAAAAGTAGTTGTTTTTGCAACCAGCTCATATTTTATCGAAACTAACTTCAATATTGGCATTACCGGCATCAGAGGTAAATGGGATCAATATTTTTGCCCCTTCACTTTTATGAGTTATGGTATGACCTTTACCAGACACAACGATTGGTGTAGCCATATTAAAGTCATAGCCTTTTTCACCAAGTAAATTTTTTGCCCCACCAGTGACCATATTGGTAATTTCACCAACCATATCGGTTACTTCTTCATTGATCGAATCAGGGCGTTCACCTAGCATTCTTTCCATAATAGTCAGGGCAAGGCTCTCATCAAAAGTGATCGAAAATGAACCTTTAGTTTGCGGTCCTACCATGCCAATTAATCCCGAAACGTCGCCACAGGCAACTTCATCTTTTTTTATTTTCGGCTTACCCGGTTTTAGTTCGGTTTGCGCCATTGTGCTGAGCACATTTAATAAAGATGATAAAAAAGGATTGATGAACTCTACATTCATTATTGTTTATCCCTCGAATTTAGCAGTTTAACTGCGGTTATACGTTAAAGTGTAGTGAGTTATTTTAGCTCTGCACTTAATTATTCTTTACAATTTCCACATCTACCATGGGCTTCAATAGTTTGCCCCGATACGACGAAACCACTCTCAGCAGCAAGACTATTAAGTTCATGCGAAATCACGCTAGAGTGTAGCTCTTTGACAAAACCACAACTATCGCATATCAACAGTTGTACAGGGTGGATATGATCAAAATGATGACACAACATAAATGCGTTAGTACTTTCAATTTTGTGAATAAAACCTAATTCAGCTAAAAAGTCTAAGGCACGGTAAATTGTGGCTGGTTTTGCTCCTGATTCAGTGAGTTTTAGTTGCTCTAATAAATCATAAGCGCCCACTCCGCCTTGCGCACTTGCTAATAGGCGAAATACTTTTTCACGAATTGGAGTGAATCGCGCACCGCGATTGTCACACACTTGTTTGGCTTTACTAACGAGTGATTCTATTTTCATCTTCTCTTATCCTTACGCTACCGTGATATACTAACATACTGTATTGTAGTTGCAGCGTTTTTATTAGACAGTTTTATTCTAGGAAGGCCAACAATGAATGAATTATTAGCGGTATTTATTTTCTTTTTTGCGGTTATTGATCCAATCGGTACTGTGCCTGTTTTTATAGCCTTAACACGCGGTGATAGTGACAAATTCAAACGTAAAGTCGCGTTGAAAGCTGTTCTGGTGTCTGCTGGGGTACTATTGTTTTTTGTTGTCGCTGGGGAGCTGCTTTTAAATGCTATCAATATCCCCTTGTCAGCGTTTCAAATCGCAGGTGGTATCGTGTTATTGCTGTTCGCTTTGTCTATGATCTTTGGTGAAAGTAAACCAGAAATGGAAATTAAAAGTGTACGTGATAGCACTGAAACGGCCATTTTCCCTTTAGCTATTCCATCAATCGCCAGTCCAGGTGCGATGCTTGGCGCTGTTTTGATGACTCGTAACACTGAATACACGTGGGTTGAGCAGTTAATTACTTCATCAATGATGTTAGCTGTTCTTGTTGTGGTACTTGTGCTGTTACTGTTGGCAACCCATGTTCACAAATTAATTGGTGACAGCGGTGCGAGTATCATCAGCCGGATCATGGGTTTGATCCTTTCATCAGTTGCCGTGACAAATATACTCGACGGGATAGCCCACTATTTTGGCTTACAAGTATTTACATAAAGGCTGTGTATTGCTGTTAAATAGCTATTGTCATATAAAATTTTGAATTGTTGCTTAGAATTATCTAGATTAAATATAACGTAATAAAATTTAAGGAATGAAAAATGTTATTAAAAAAGATTATTTTATGCGGTTTTCTTGTTTTGGGATTAACGGCCTGCGTTGAACCGCCTCAAAGCGAAATGAAGGTTATTCAAGTTACTGACTATGATTTTAGCCATAATGACAATCATGCTGTTACCGTATATTTCGGTCATACGGGAGGAGATCATTACACCGTTACTTTATTACGAGACGAAATTAAAGAGGGAGTGTTTATTGAATCTTCCGCTAAAAATGCGCCTAATTTAGTGTTTGATGCCAGTTGGGCTGGTGAATATTATGTGCAGTCAGCTAAGCATGATACTCATTCATCTTTAAAAATACTTGAGCTAAATAGCGAAGCTAAAGTTGCTAAATTTGAAGTCGCAGCACGTTTGGTTAACCCCAAGCAAAAAAATGATTATATAAGCTTAGAAAAAACCACCATTACAGTGCAAGGCCAGCAATTTGATAATCTAACAAAATCGTTTTAAGTATATTATCTAAAGCGCAGCATACATTTTTGTTGCTGCGTTAAACAACTCAATCTCTGCTACCGACAAACAACAACTTGCTTACGATTGAAGCTCGGCTTTGATTTGTGTAAAATATAGTGCCTTCCAATGAGGGAATAACCCTTATACTTATATATCATCTGAGGATTTTACTTTGAATAGACGTTTTTCTGTGGCCCCCATGCTTGATTGGACAGACCGCCATTGCCGTACTTTTCATCGTAAAATGACCAAGCATGCGGTGCTTTACACCGAAATGGTAACAACCGGTGCAATTTTATTTGGGCGTGGTGATTATCTACACTTTAATACACATGAAAACCCCGTTGCTTTGCAATTAGGTGGCTCTGATCCTGAAGCTTTGGCAAAGTGTGCAAAACTGGCTGCTGAACGTGGTTATGATGAAGTAAACCTAAATGTTGGTTGCCCTTCGGATCGAGTGCAAAATGGCCGCTTTGGTGCGTGTTTAATGGGCGAGCCGCAGCTTGTTGCTGATTGTATTGCAGCAATGAAGGCGGAGGTTACTATTCCTGTTACGGTGAAAACACGCATTGGTATTGATGAGCAGGATTCATATGAGTTTTTATGTGCGCTGATCGAAGCGAGTCATAAGGTTGGCTGTGATGACTTTATTATTCACGCCCGTAAAGCATGGCTAAAGGGATTAAGTCCGAAAGAAAACCGTGAAGTTCCACCACTTGATTATCCGCGTGTTTATCAACTGAAAAAAGATTACCCACAGCTTGATTTAAGCTTAAATGGTGGGGTTAATACCATCGCTGATAGTCTTGCTCATTTAGCGCATCTTGATGGCGTTATGATCGGTCGTGAAGCGTATAGTAATCCATTTATATTAAGTGAAGTGGACGAGAAAATTTACGGTGATACTGCGTGTACATTATCCCGTCATGACGTGGTGCGTTCAATGTATGGTTATATTGAAGATGAAATGCGCCAAGGCGCTAACTTTTGGCATATAGCTCGCCATATGTTGGGTATTTTCCAAGGCCAACCAGGGGCGCGAGGATTTAGACGTCATTTATCTGAAAACGGCCATGGTAAGCAAGCCGATTTATCAGTGATGGATAAAGCATTAAGTTTTGTGCCTGAATAGCTGAAATTTTAATCTTGAAAGCCACTTTTTAGTGGCTTTTTTTGATCCTAAAATTTAGTCAAAATATCACTTTTTTAGTTAATTTAACGTATTTTAATTCAGCTAAACGTCACTTTTAAATTGATGTTATCTTTCTATCCTATTGTTATTTATTGTTTTAGTTGTTTTTCTAACGACATGGCATAAGTCTTGGAATCTCCTTGGTGTAATCACCCATAATCAACAGGAGAAAATCATGGGCCTAATGAATCGTGTTAATGATCTAATTCAATCAAACTTGGTCGCTGTGCTTGATAAGGCAGAGGATCCAGCAAAACTACTTAATTTACTTATTATCGAGATGCAACAAGCTCTGAATGAGTGCCGTACTACCGCTGCAGCTATTTTGTGTGAAGAAAAAGCATTGAAACGCCAGCAAAGCGATAAGTTAACATCCATAGCACAATGGCAAGAAAAAGCCGAAATAGCCGTCAGTAAAGGTCGAGATGATTTAGCCACAGCCGCATTAAAAGAAAAGCAGCGTGTAGCCGCTGATATGGCAGCTGTTGAACCTGAGCTCGTTAAATTAACCGATTCAATGGCCAAGTTAGCTGACGATGCACAGCGTTTACAAGACAAACTTAGTGCTGCCAAAGCAAAGCGGCAGAGCTTAACTCAGGTGCATAGTGTTTTAAATGCACGAGTACGAGTTAATCAACAGTTACATAGCGATAAAGTGGCACATGCACTGTCGCGTTTTGATGTGATTGAGCGCCGAGTTGAGTCAATTGAATCACAAGTGGAAGCATACGAAATGGCTGCAGCTAATCAATCAGACACGGCAATGCAAATTGATGCGCTTGTTAAAGACGAAGCCTTGGATAAAGAGCTTGCAGCACTTAAAGCTAAAGTAAAACAGTCGGCTTAGGAGTTATAAAAATGAATACATTTAATAACAATACTCAATGGAGTAAAGATCCATTAAATAAAAAAATATCGGGAGTATGTAGTGGCTTAGCGCGTCGGTTTGACTTTCCGATTTGGGCAACTCGATTAGCAACTATTGTACTGTTTATTCAGTTCCCACTATTTATAGGTGCGGGTTATTTAATTGCACATTGTTGTTTAGACAACAAGGTTTATTAGGAGAGCGCCATGAAAATTATTGCACTGTGTCTGCTAGCAGCATTGTTTATCGCTTCTAGTCCATTTGAGATAATGCAGTTTGACTCATGGCAGCTCCCTTTGTGGATTGCTGACTTGAGTTGGGTTGGCATTGAGTTATTTGGTGCATTAGTCGCTGTTGTGGTCGTTATTGCCATTATTGCGCTGGTTAGCGTTGGTTTGATTGGCGCAGGTCTAATAATAGGAGTCGGCGTGATGCTAGCTTTGTTGTTCGGTTCTGTGATGATCGCATGGCCGCTACTGCTGATTGTTTTTCTGTGTTGGTTAGTCGCGGATAATAAAAAGGTCGCATAGCTTGCCACACAGAGGTTACCTTAAATGCTAATTTAGCTGACTATTTTTTCGCAAATATGCTAAATTTAGCACTTAAAGTGATTATTATAACAAGGATCGAAATGACTCTTAAGCCATTACTAACTATCTTCACAGCGGCTTTTTTAGCTGTAGGCCTATACTCTCCAGTGCTATTTGCCCATGCAGAGCATCAACATGATACAGCAAGTGATATTGTAGTTAGCAATGCCCAAGTAAGGATTTTTTTACCTGGCAGTCAATCTAGTGTTGGTTATTTAACGCTTGTTAATCATGGTGATGCAGCAGTGACATTAACTAAGGCTAGCCTTGAGAGCTTAGGACGAGTTGAAGTACATGAACATCAGCATGTTAATGGTATGATGAAAATGCAAAAAGTAGATGCGTTAGAGATCAAAGCACATCAACAGCTAGATTTTAAACCAGGCAGTTATCATTTAATGGTTTTTGAACCAAAAGAGCCGTTAAAAATAGGGCAAGAGCTCAAACTCACGCTATATTTTAGCAATGGAGATCGTGTATTTACTCAAGCTACCGTGGTTTCATTAGAAAGCCAAGTTGAGCAAGTATCACAATCTGAACAGCACCATACACATCACTAGGAGATTAAATGTCACAACATAAAGGGAAAATTATAGCAGGGCTAATATTAGTTTTTATTTTATTTTATGCCGTATCTGTGTATTGGAGTGTTGAGCCAAGCCGCGTAAATGTGATCACGCAAGCTAAACAGGATGCGCAGCAGCGTGGCGAAAAACTAGTAACAGGTTACACAACAACTACGGCTTTGATTAATGTTGCCAGCACATTATTGAAAAAACCTGGTGGCTATTTATCAAATGATGTAATACCTCCGAGTATTCTTATGGATAATATGCCTGCTTGGGAATATGGCGCATTAGAAATGACGCGTGATTTGGCGCTATCAATGCGTAAAGACTTTAGCCGTTCTCAGTCGCAATCGACCGAACATGAAGCTCTAAAAAAAGCCCAGCCCCAATTTAATATTAGTTCAGAAGCATGGGCGTGGCCAAGTGCCGAGAGTGAATACCAAAAAGGCATTGATTTATTAATTGTGTATCGTACTCAAATCGCTGACCAAAACAGCCGTGACAGTCAGTTTTATGCGCGGGCAGATAACCTACGAGGCTGGTTAAAAGAAGCCGAAAAACGCCTTGGTAGTTTAAGTCAGCGGTTAAGTGTCAGTGTTGGTCAAGATCGGTTAAATACTGATTTAGCCGGTGACAAAGAAGCACATCAAGCGACTTATGCACCATTACAAAATCAGATAAAAACCTCTTGGTGGGAAATAGATGACGTGTTTTATGAGTCACGCGGTGCAACTTGGGCTTTATTACATTTTTTGCAAGCGGTAGAATATGACTTTGCTGATGTATTAGAGAAAAAGAATGCACGTGTGAGCTTACAACAAATTATACGTGAGCTTGAAGCAACCCAAGAGACTGTTTGGAGTCCGGTGATTTTAAATGGTAATGGTTTTGGTTTTGTTGCTAATCATTCATTAGTAATGGCAAATTATATTTCACGAGCCAATGCGGCTCTTATTGAACTTAGCGAACTTTTAGCGCAAGGATAACACATGAAAAAGTACTGTTTAGCCGCTGCCCTTTCGATGGCATTTTTGGCTCCAGCGGCTCACGCTGACACCCTTTTAGGTTTATATGTTGGTGTTGATGGCTGGCAATCTGATAATTCAGGTAGCTTTTCAGATAGCGGTAATATGCAAGACTTTAATTTTGAAGATGAAACCTTCATCAGCTACTACGCAGCGCTTGAGCATCCAATTCCATTAGTGCCAAATATAAAGTTAAAGTATACCGAGCTTGAGTTAAATGGCTCAACCTTGCTTAATGAGACGTTTGAGTTTGGTGGTACTTCATTTACAACCAATACCACAGCAACTACGATCAGCGACTTATCACACGTTGATTATATTTTATACTATGAGATATTTGATAATGACTTATTATCTATCGATTTAGGTGTAAATGCTAAGCAGTTTGATGGCGATATTGTTGTTACTGGTACAGCAAATGGTAAAGCAACAACAGAAACTGTGGATTTTTCAGGTTTTGTGCCATTAGTTTATGGTCGTGCTGAAGTAGGCTTACCGTTAACGGGTTTAAGTGTTTTCTTTGAAGGTAGCTTACTTGCTATCGATGATAGTAAAGTACAAGACTACCAAGCGGGTATTGCATGGGCTTTACTTGACAACTTAGCGGTAGATTTAGATATCAAAGCGGGTTACCGTCAAATGACGCTAGAGCTTGATGATATTGATAATCTATATACTAATATTGATGCATCAGGTCCATTTGCAGGCATACAAATTCACTTCTAATTTGTTTGCTTTGGCGTGGTACCGTTATTTAATTGCGTGCCACGCTACTTCAAACTCTTCCTCAAGTGCACTGCTTAACAATTGCTTATAAGCCTTATTAACTGGCGTGTTAATCAATTTTCTAAGTTCATCACCCGTTTGCGTAAATTTATAGTAACTGAGCACTAAATCGTTATTTTTTGGTTTGAGTACGACCCGTTGGGTTAAAAATGTCAGATTCATTTCTTGGCCAGCCTTAAGCGCTGCAGATTCAATTTCTTTACGGTAGATTAGGCCAATATCCATCAAAGTTAATACATCAGGAAAACTGATCCCAGCTTTACCTAAGTTAAACGATACTTTATTGCCTTTGCGTAGCAAATCAAATAGCGAAGGTTTTTTATAAAAGCCTAATAAAATTAAATGGCTATTATCTTTTTCATTATAGCCACAAATTGCGGTACATTTTTGTAGTGCATCCGCTTCGCGCTGGGTCATCTGCTTAAGTGTTTGTAAGCTTTTAATTGAAAATGTTCCCGGTGATACAGTTTCTCCCGCTAAAATTTTTGCCCACAGTTTTTGCATTGATTCGTTTGAAGTATCTTCACATAGTGCAATAAAGCGTTCGACCCAATCACTGTCAGGTTGCCCTTTACTAGTTACGTCGGGGCAAAAATCCATAGCCATAGCCATAATCGCTTCAATATTTTGTTGTTGTTTGATAAGTAGTAATTGTTGGCGATGTTGGGCTCTATTGAGCGTTGAGTTATCACTATTGACTTGATAGGGCAGTTTACTTTGCCCTTGTGGACCATAACTATCATCACTGGCACTGGTAAGGCGAGTCGAACTGGTTTTACTCATCGAGTAACCTAGTTTAATTTCAATTATATGAGCAAGGTTAATTTTTGCTTGGGCTGTTTGAATCGTCATCGATCTTCTCGCTGTGTGTTGCTGTTTGCAGCTGCGCAGTAGTTTTTAAATTATTAAGTCCAAGTTTCACCGTATTTGCCAAAATATATTGGCTAAATAGCGCCAAATAGCCACCTAGAATCGAAGTAGTAACTTCGCCATCTAGTGAGCATGTTACTTGATTTCCATTAGCTAGAGGTGAAAAAGAGATCACACCTTTAATAATATGTTCTTCATTAAAGAGAATATTAAAATTGATTTTAGTGCTGCTTATATTGGTAATCGTCATTTCACCTACTCCCCAGCTACTTTGCCAAAACTGATGAGCACCCACGCCAGAACTAGGCTCTCCAAGCGTGAAAACAATACTTGGATCTACTTTTTGCCAAGGTGACCAGCTAGTCCACTTGGTAAAATCACTAAGCAACGGGGTGATATCTGTTTGCGGAGCATGAATTTTAATGCTCTTTTGGACTTGGTATTGTTGTGGTAATAGCAGTCCAATTACCAGTAAAATCAAAGTAATCAGAAAAATAAATTTAGTAATTCTGGGTAAAATATTAATGGCTGTTCCTTAAATTATAAATTCTACTATCGCACAGCAAGGTGCTGAATATCGACTATAATCTGTAAACCAATATTCATTAATCATCGACATTAATACTGTATCATAAGTTAAATAGTGATAACTTATTAGTCAATAATGAATTGTCTTAATATTAAATGATGGCGCGCAATATTTGAATTTAAAGGATTTGGAATGACGTCAGAACACAATGATTTTTTGTTTTTCAACCATGAAGACGAGCCTCATGAAGAAGTTGCGCCCAAAGATTACTGGGATGTTCTGATTGTTGATGATGATCCTGAAATTCACACTGTAACAGAACTAGCACTCTCAGGCGTTGAGTTTTGGGGAAGAACACTGCGTTTTCATCATGCTTATTCTGGCGCTGAAGCAGTTGAAGTGTTAGCTAATACTAATAATGTGTCGGTATTACTGTTAGATGTAGTCATGGAATCCGATGATGCAGGCTTAAAAGTAGTTAAAGAGGTACGCGATACGCTGAAAAACCATAACGTACGAATTATCTTACGAACGGGTCAGCCCGGATATGCGCCTGAAGAGCGAGTGATCCGAGAATATGATATCAATGATTATAAAACTAAAACCGAACTTACCCGCAGTAAGCTAGTTACCTCGTTAGTTACAGCTATTCGCTCATACGAACAAGTTTGCCAACTTGAATATCAAAGCAAAGCGTTAAATAATATTCTGTTAGCCTCAAAGGCTATTTTAGGTTTTACCGACATTAAAGCATTTACTATGGCGGTGATTAAGCAGCTCTCGGTAATTTTAGATTGTGCGCCAAGGGGGGTTGTGTGTGGCAGTCTGGATGATAGCTATCAGGTTCAAGTGTTGGGTGGTTGTGCTGAGTTTAGTGCTTTTATTGGCCAAGGTGTAGAACAACTTGATGATGGGCGGATTATTTTGCAAGTGCAAAATTGTTTTGAGTTTGGCGAACATCAGCACACTGAGCACGACACTACGTTTTTATTGAAAAGTAAAAATCGTCAGGCTGCTATTTACTTAGAGTACGTTAGCCAACCAAGCTTAACACAATTGCAATTTGCTGAAATTTTCTTAACAAACGTCAGTGTAGGCTTAGATAACGTCAGACTTTTTAATAAACTCAGAGATGCAGCCTACAAAGATGTGTTAACAGGTCTTGCCAATAGAACTGATTTTATTGAACAAATTGAAAAGTATCATCGGTTAAATAGTAACGAGTATATATTTATTCTAATAGATGTTGCACACTTTTCAGATATCAATAATGGCCTGGGTCAAGAGGTGGGTAATCACTTGCTTACTTCAATCGTTGAACGGCTCAAGCAAGAATACCCAAACGCTAAATTACTGTCACGGATTGGTGCAGATGTATTTGGTTTTTTAATTGAGCGCGATGGATTTGATTTAAACGAATTAAGTGAAAATTTAAGTTTGCCGTTTGCAGCAGCAGAGCATTTGTTACCGGTTAATTTTAAAATTGGTTTGTGCGAGCAACAGGACTTTCAAACCACAGGTATTGAAACACTTAAGCTTGCGTATATCGCACTCAATCACGCTAAAAAAGGTAATCAGGGGAATGCTGTTTGTTACACTCCCGATATGGAAGAGCAAATGGCTTGGCGATTAGGGATTATTCGCCAGCTTCGCCAAGACTTTGAAAATAATAAATTGGAAGTCTGGTATCAACCGCAATTGGCGTTTAGTGATTTGTCATTAAAAGGCTGCGAAGCATTACTACGTTGGCCATCGGGACAAGGTAACTATATTTCCCCCGCGGTTTTTGTGCCACTTGCTGAAGATGCCGGGCTAATTGTTGAGATTGGTCAATGGGTATTGGATCAGGCTTGTCAGCAGCAAAAACGTCTTGAGGCTCAAGGTGTTGAAATTTGTATTGCGGTCAATGTGTCGGTACCGCAATTTAAGGTGAAAGGCTACGCACAACAAGTCAAAGATACTTTGCGAAAATATCAGGTAAACCCAAAAAATATTGAATTAGAAGTTACCGAAAGTGTGGTGATGGATGATCTCTCGATGGTGATTGAAACACTGCAAGATCTAAAAGAGTTTGGTATTGAAGTGGCGATAGATGATTTTGGAACTGGTTTTTCATCACTGAGTTATTTGCAAAAGTTACCGTTGGATAGGTTGAAAATAGATCGTGCATTTGTCAAAGACTTACCCGAAAAAGACAGCGGCGCAATTGCCAAGCTGGTTATAGCTCTTGGCGCGCAGCTCGGATTAAAAACGATTGCAGAAGGCGTTGAAACACAAGCACAAGCTGATTTTCTTAAGCAATTGGGCTGTGATGAAGTGCAAGGTTTTATGTACGCTAAACCGATGCCTGAAGTTGAGCTTATTCAATATATTGAAAGTAAAAAATAATATTATGTTTGATGCCAGTGTAAATAGCTAATATCGCTTGGTGATTAATTCGGGTATACTTTGCGACCTTTTTTAAAGCAATTGGTTACTTTATATGAGCGCACTTAAAGCCAAGCGAGCGTTATTCTCATACCCTAAATATTGGGCTGAGTGTTACGGCACAGCACCATTTTTACCAACTACACGCGAAGAGATGGATGCCCTTGGCTGGGATAGCTGCGATATCATCATTATCAGTGGTGATGCTTATGTAGATCACCCCAGCTTTGGTATGGCGGTAATTGGTCGCGTACTTGAAGCACAAGGTTTTAGAGTCGGTATTATCGCTCAGCCAGAATGGGATTCGAAAGATGCCTTTATGGCACTTGGTAAGCCTAACTTATTTTTTGGTGTGACTGCCGGTAACATGGACTCGATGATCAACCGCTATACGGCTGAAAAGCGTATGCGCCATGATGATGCCTACACGCCCGGTAATGTGGGTGGCAAGCGTCCTGATCGTGCGGTGATGATTTACTCACAACGATGCCGCGAAGCCTACAAAGGTGTGCCAATTGTAATAGGTGGTATCGAAGCCAGCTTACGTCGAATTGCCCATTATGATTACTGGCAAGAAAAAGTTCGCCGTAGTATTTTATTTGATGCCAAAGCCGATATTCTTATTTACGGTAATGCTGAGCGACCATTAATAGAAGTTGCTCATCGTATTGCCGCCGGCGAAACGATGGATACCATTCAAGATATCCGTGGTACGGCGGTTATTCGTAAAGAGCCATTACCGGGCTGGCGTGGTAGTGATTCTACCGCGATTGATAAAATTGGTAAAATTGACCCAATTCCAAACCCATATGGTGCGGATGATGTGGGTTGTAGCAAAAGCGAATTTAAAAAAGCGGGTATTGATTTACAAGCTGAAGCGGCAAAACCAATTACCATTCAGCCAGCGCGTCCTAAACCTTGGGAAAAAACCTACGTTAAGCTACCTGCGTTTGAGCAAGTGAGTGTTAATAAACCACTGTACGCTCATGCATCACGTATTTTACATCAAGAAACGAACCCAGGTTGTGCTCGAGCGTTATTCCAACGCCATGGCGATCGCTCTATTTGGGTTAACCCACCTGCGTATCCGCTTGAAACACATGAAATGGATGCGGTGTTTGGATTGCCTTATCAGCGAGTTCCGCATCCAAGTTATGGTACTGCAAAAATCCCCGCTTACGACATGATCAAAACCTCAGTTAATATTATGCGAGGTTGTTTTGGTGGCTGTAGTTTCTGTTCAATTACTGAGCATGAAGGACGGATAATTCAAAGTCGTTCACAAGAATCGATTATTGAAGAAATCGAACAAATTCGTGACAAAGTACCAGGGTTTACTGGGGTTATTTCGGACCTTGGTGGGCCAACTGCTAACATGTATAAACTGCGTTGTAAGAGCAAAAAAGCTGAGAGTACCTGCCGACGTTTATCGTGTGTATATCCTGATATTTGTAAGCATATGGATACCGACCATACACCGACTATCGAGTTGTATAAAAAGGCCCGTGAAGTTAAGGGGATTAAAAAAATCCTAATAGCCTCTGGTGTTCGCTACGATTTAGCTGTGCAAGACCCTCGTTACGTCAAAGAACTCGTAACCCATCATGTTGGTGGTTATTTAAAAATTGCGCCTGAGCATACCGAAGACGGGCCATTATCTAAGATGATGAAACCAGGCATGGGCGCATATGATCAGTTTAAAGAGCTTTTTGATAAATACTCAAAAGAAGCAGGGAAAAAGCAGTACCTGATCCCTTATTTTATTTCTGCGCATCCTGGCACTAAAGACGAAGACATGGTGAACATGGCGTTGTGGTTAAAGTCGAATGATTTTAAATTAGATCAAGTGCAAAATTTTTATCCGTCACCAATGGCTAATGCCACCACGATTTATCACACTGGGATGAACTCGCTGCGTAATATTAAAAATAATACCGAGCAAGTGCCGGTGCCAAAAGGCGCGCGTCAACGTCGTTTACATAAAGCGATATTGCGTTATCACGACCCAGCAGGTTGGCCGATGATCCGTGAAGCACTGCGTAGTATGGGCAAAGCCAAGTTGATTGGTAAAGGTCCAAACTGCTTAGTGCCAGAAGAAACCCGTGACGAAAAATCGCTTAAAGCAGGTAAAGGCGGGCGTCCAGCGCTTAGCCGCCACACCGGCTTTAGCCAGTTTAAAAAAGCCAATACCAAACCTAAGGTTGGCGGTAATCGTCAGCGGGCTAGGTAATTTTAGGTAAATAAAAAACGCCCAGCATTTGCTGGGCGTTTTAGTTTATGGCTGCTTATTCTTCAATGAAAGCTTCGCCTTCGTTCATCCACTTAGCGGCAGGCTTGCCTTTTAAGTAGTGATCAAAGTACTGCATCATCCGAATTGAAAAATCCACTTGGTTAGGGAATTTCTTTAAGTGGTGTGGTTCACCTTCATACTGCAAAAACGTCGCATCTTTGCCTGCACGGCGCAGCGCTAAATAATACTGTACGCCTTCGTGCCATGGTACAGCATCATCTTTATCGCCAAACATAATTAAGATTGGTGTATTTACTTTATCAGCGAAGAATACCGGTGAGTTTTCGATGTAAAGCTCTGGCGCTTCAAACAAGGTTTTACCAATACGGCTTTGCCCAGTTTCATATTGGAACTGACGCGCTAATCCTGATTTTAAGCGAATACCGCTGTAAGCGCTGGTCATGTTTGATACGGGCGCACCCGATACTACCGCTTTGAACATATCAGTTTGGGTGATCATAAAGGCACTTTGATAGCCCGCCCATGAATGCCCTTGTAAGCCAATTTTATCAGGGTCAGCGATACCTAAATCAATCAGCTTTTGGGTGGCGTTGATCATGGTTTGCGTTGATGATTTACCAGGGTGACCAATTTCAAAGCGAATATCAGGTAAGAAAATTGCGTAACCGTTCGAAGTAAACATTGGGAAGTTAGGGCGATGGTTTAATTCCATTTTAGGGAAATCAAACATGCGTTGACTCATATAACGGTAAAAATACACCACCACTGGCACTTTATCGCCCTTTTTATAGCCCGCAGGCTTTATCAATACGCCTTGCAAGTCTTCGCCATCAAAGCCTTTATAGTTAATTAGCTCCGGTTTTTGCCCCCACGCAAAGTCGTTAACTTGTGGGTTTAAGTTAGTAACGCGTTGTGGATTTTTAAAGCTAAAATCAGTTTGATAAAAATCAGGGAACTGCTGATAAGTTTGCTCAGTGAATAGGTATTTAGCGGCATTTTTAGCTTTTTTTACCACGTCAAAACGTTTTTTACCGCTTAATACTTTGCTGATCGAGTTATCAGCAAGATTGAGTTTTGTGATTTCAGTTTGCTTTTGCTGTAAGTTTGTAGCGCTAAGTAGTAAAGTTTCATCTTGTTTAAAGCCAACTTGGTCTTTATCAAGTTTGATGACTCGATATTGCGTGTTGTTTTCTTTGCCTTGTGTAAGGCGTGTGGCTTTGAGGGTTTTAACGTCAAATGCCCAGATATCGTATTTGCTATATACCAGCACTTGGCTGCTATCAGCTAACCAACCGGCAAAACCATAACCCGGTTGAGTTGAAGGGTAATCGTGCTGATCATCGGCGAACGTTGCTTTAATCGCTGTTGTTAAGGTACTGACTTTATTGTTACCTAAGTCTTTAAGCTGTACTTGGCTATTTTCAAAGTAAGCTGCAAATTGTCCACTGGGTGATAGGCTGGGTCTAAACGGATAATCACTGATAATTGCTTTACGCTCACCATTTTTCACATTGACTGCATAGTAGTCAGCAAAAAAACCGCCATACATAATACGTTTGAGATAAGGTAAATTTGAAGAACCAAGTAACGCAGTGCGATTGTTGGTATTGATTGCCAAATCTGGCATGTCAGTGTTACTTAGTTGCGCAACTTGTTTGCCATTAAGATGGTAAACGGCTTGATAATGGCGGTTTTTATTGATTTCTTTCCATTGTTGCTCTTCGCGGGGTTTAATTTCGGCATCGTTATTATGCCAAACGTGGAGGCCTTTTTGGTCGCGTATCGTATCGTAATCAAATAACGAGGCTTGATCGGTGTATTTCTTTTCTTTAATTTTTGCCGCTAACTTAGGGCGATTTTCAAAGTACAAGCGTTCACCGTCTTCAGACCAGCTCAATTTTGCTGTTTTACCAATAGTCCAATCTTTTTCAGGAGCAGCAATATTTGTAAGCTGTTCGTTTTGCCACAGTTTTAGCTGATGATCGCGACGGCGTACATCGTCATTCACATAATTACCCAGTGTGAATGCGGCAATGTTTTTAGTTGGATGCCACACTATTTTGTTTGCAACAACGCCTGGTTCATCAATTAATACACTCGTATCAAATGTTTGGTTTAATGTAATTAATGCTACTTGGTTATCGTTACCGTCAGGATAGCTTTGGCTGACAAGAAGCTCGCTGCCAAATGTATTGATTGCGTAACTAAATACGCTATTTACTGTATGAGTTGTTTTGTCTTTTAAATTTACAACAATGAGCTCAAACGCTTTGTCTTTCTTATCTGGTTTGATTTCACTGGTTTTAGCGGTGTTTTTTGTGTCATCAATATCTTTACTATCAGCGTCTTTATCTGCTTTTTCATCAAAGCGATAAGCTAACCAGTTACCATCATCAGAGAGCTGGTAATCTTTTACGTTCTCAAAAACTTGTTGTTCCCCCGTTATTGTATTAACGAGTACTAGATTGTTTTTTAAGGTGTCTTTCTTTTTTGTGGTTTCTTTTTCAAGCAAAGTAGGGACTTGGGTGAATGCTACCCAGTTAGCTGCTTTGTTGATCTGAGGTTTAGTGCCGCGCTCAATTTCTGCAAGTAATTTATTATTGTTTAAGGTATAGACTTGGCCTGTTGCATCGCCACGATATGGGGTTGCACTAAAGCTCAGTACTTCACCATTTTCAGATAATTGCGTTGTTTTAGCTGCTTTGAAATCGAATACATCTTTAAATTGTAGCGGCTCTTTTGCGGATGCCGTGGCACTACCAAGGCTTGCAACCAGTGCTACGCTGAGTAGGGAAAGTTGTGCTTTCATTGTTACTTCTCGTTTTGTTTCATCTGCATCATCATAACTAGTTTGTTCAACAATTCGAGTAGAAACGATAAGCGGTCGAAAATAAAGGTTGAAAGTAACATTTATAAAAAAACCTTGTAGGAAAACCGACAAGGTTAATAATTTTAGGAGCTAGGAGCTAAAGCCATATTTTTTGTAATTCTAACCACTGTTTTTCAAATTGCGCGCTAGGTTTTGCTTTAAAGTCACTGCGGACAAATTGGTTCATCTTGCCTTCAATGTAGGCAAGTAAAAAGTTGGCAATGGTTAACTCATCACTTTGAAAGGTTTTACCTTCGCGAAGTTTACGCTCGCGTAGTACTTGTTTTAGTTGTGTTTCAAGCTTTTCAAACAAGCTTTGTACACGCTCACGCAAGCGTTCTTGCTCTCCTTGCAAGGCGTCGCCGGTCAAAATACGAGTGATCCCCGGATTTTTCTCAGCAAATGCCAGTAGTAGCAATAAAATATTATAGATACGGCTTTGAGTTTCTTTTTCGTTTTCAAGAATGAGATTTATGCGCGACAACAAAGTGTCTTCAATAAACTCTATTAAGCCTTCAAACATCCGTGCTTTACTCGGGAAATGACGATAAAGCGCAGCTTCAGAAACACCTACCTCAGCAGCTAATTTTGCTGTGGTGATACGTTGACCTGGGCTGGTTTCTAACATTTGTGCGAGTGCTTGTAGTATTTGCTCTTTGCGATTACTTCTTTTTGTCGCAGGCATGAACATTCCTTTCTTTATAATTATTTACTTAGCTTTTGGCGGCTACTTATCACTCACTTTTTGAGCAAGCGATAAGGGCTATGTTAATGTTTTATTCAGTTTCTTTCCAGCCTTTTTACAATCGTTTAGCAAGCTCACTCATTACACTCAGTGCTAATGCGCTTTTGGTATCGACGGGCAGTTCTTTTTGTTCATTATGCCAGAACAGTGTTAAAGCATTATGATCTGAATTAAAACCAAGGCCCGTTTGTGATACATCGTTAGCGCAGATCATATCGAGGTTTTTATTGCTGAGTTTGCCTTTCGCATAGCTTGCGACATCTTGAGTTTCTGCGGCAAAGCCAACTGTATATGGGCGACCCTCTGTAAGGCTAGCAACTGCGGCAATTACATCTGGATTTTTAACTAAAGTGAGTGTCAGTTCATCGCCTTGTTTTTTCATTTTTTGCTCGGCAATCGCTGCGGCGCGATAATCGGCAACCGCGGCGCAACCAATAAAAGCATCCGACTTTGGAGCAAAAATAAGCGATTGTTCAAGTAGTTGCTCAGCGGTCTCAATGTTAATTAGGTTAACATCTGGTGGTGGCGCAATTGTTACCGGACCTGAAATCAGGTTAACCGTTGCTCCTAAACTAACTGCCGCATGTGCAAGCCCAAAGCCCATTTTCCCAGAGCTGTGATTAGATATAAAACGCACCGGATCAAGTGGCTCACGAGTTGGCCCTGCGGTGATTGTAATTGTTTTACCAGCTAGTAGTTGCGGTTGCGAAGGTTGCGTGCATAGTGCCACTAACTGATGTGGTTCAAGCATTCGCCCTGCACCTACATCACCACATGCTTGTTCACCCTTACCTGGGCCCCAAATTGCAATGCCACGCTGTTTTAAAGTTGCTAAGTTAGCTTGAGTTGCTGGGTGGGCATACATTTGTTGATTCATTGCAGGCGCCACTGCTACTTTTGCGGGTGTTGCCAGCAATAAAGTGGTGAGTAAATCATCTGCAATGCCGACTGCCATTTTTGCGATGATATTAGATGTGGCAGGAGCGACTAATATTAAATCAGCCCATTTAGCAAATTCAATATGGCCCATAGCGGCTTCAGCAGATGGATCGAGCAAAGAGTCTGAGACCATTTCACCACTTACGGCCTGCATGGTAAGCGGAGTAATAAAGTGCTTAGCTGACTCAGTCATCACCACTTTGACATCACAACCATGATCTTTTAAACGTCTAACAAGTTCGGCGCATTTGTAGGCGGCAATACCACCGCTGATACCAAGTACAATTTTTTTATTTACTAATTCTGTCGCTAAATTGGTCATTAACTTTGTCATACTCTGATAAAACTGTTTGTCGATATGCGCTAACGATAGCAAATCTTTGCCTTGGGGACGAAGTTTTAATATGGAATTTATTCGCAGTTTTACAGGCGAAATTTTATTTTTGCATTACAGTTAAATTATAAATCATTTTTCAGGGACGAAATAATGCAGCTCACCTCTTTACCAAGTAGCCAGCGACCACGCGAAAAGTTATTGGCGAAAGGGGCTAAGTCGTTAAGTGATGCCGAGTTATTAGCGATATTTTTGCGAACGGGTTTACCGGGCATGAATGTAGTTGAGTTAGCACAACATTTAATGACACAAAATCAAACACTGCATAACTTATTTAATGCATCAATCGATGATTTTTGTGCACAAAAAGGACTGGGCACAGCAAAATTTGTGCAACTTCAAGCAGTACTG
The DNA here is from genome assembly GCF_028885455.1 of Pseudoalteromonas rhizosphaerae. Taxonomy (NCBI): domain Bacteria; kingdom Pseudomonadati; phylum Pseudomonadota; class Gammaproteobacteria; order Alteromonadales; family Pseudoalteromonadaceae; genus Pseudoalteromonas; species Pseudoalteromonas rhizosphaerae. The sequence continues at coordinate 4,894,520 of NZ_CP118496.1, read as the reverse complement.
GAATTAAGTCGTCGTTATATGATGGAGCAATGCCAGCGCGAAGCAGTATTTAATTCACCGCAATCAGTATATGACTATTTAACGATTGAGCTGCGAGGCTTGCAGCAAGAAGTGTTTATGGTGTTGTATTTAGATAGTCAGAATCGCTTAATTAAAGAAGAAACACTTTTTTATGGCACTATTAATGCAGCATCTGTTTACCCAAGAGAAGTCGTCAAAGCGGCTTTAAAAAATAACGCTGCGGCACTTATTCTGGCTCATAATCATCCATCAGGTATTGCTGAACCAAGCCAAGCTGATAAATTAATTACCGCTAAATTGCAGCAAGCTTTGCAATTAGTCGATATAAATATTTTAGATCACATCGTTGTTGGGGGAGATAATTGTGTTTCGTTTGCAGAACGAGGCTTGATTTAAGCGTATTCAAATCACTAAGCGTGTTAAAAATGAGCGGTTTAGTGCTTATTTGCAAATTAGTTTAATTTAAATGCAGTTTTTACTTTCCCTAAGGGCATTCGATCTTTATAATTAGCCGCTATCAAATTTACACATGAGCTGGTTGGATTAGATCAATCACTTGATCTTTGCCTGTATAAGCTGTATAAAGAGCGCCCTTCGATTTATCCCTGGGGCACAAAATACATAGCCTAGGGGACAAATTAAGCTCGAGCGAAGTTATTGGAGATATATAGACATGTCTAAAGTATGTCAAGTTACAGGTAAGCGTCCTGCGGTTGGTAATCACCGTTCACACGCGAGAAACGCGACTAGACGTCGTTTCCTACCTAACCTACAAACACACCGTTTTTGGGTTGAAAGTGAAAAACGTTTTGTAACATTACGCACTACTACTAAAGGTATGCGTATTATCGATAAAAAAGGCATCGACACGGTTCTTACTGAAATCCGTGCTCGCGGCGTAAAAGTTTAAGGACCTGAGTCATGCGTGATAAGATCCGTTTAGTTTCTACAGCTGGTACTGGTTTTTTCTACACTACCGACAAGAACAAGCGTAACATGCCGGAAAAAATGGAAATCAAAAAGTTTGATCCAAAAATCCGTAAACATGTTCTTTTCAAAGAAGCTAAAATCAAGTAATTTTAGTTTTCTATGAATATCAAAAACCCAGCTTAGGCTGGGTTTTTTGTTTTTGGAAAACAGTTAGCGAGAGTAAAGTTTTGCAGGTTAAAAATATAACCTTACCGATAAACCCATAAGGTTATATTTTTACAGCTTACAGCCTGTCTCTTGAGCACAAGTCGAATTCTTTCATCAGTGCATAGGACTCGACTAACAGTATCAATTTGAGCCATTCACCCCACATCGCTTTGCCCCGTTTGTTTGCAGTCATGTCATCCTTCATATCTCGCCATTGCATTGTAAGCCCATTTTCAAGAAGAGGCTTCGCTTGGAAGTAGTTTATCTGTAACTTTAAATAATAACTTCCACTTAATTTGTCTAAATAGGTTTCATACCAATCTGCCAAATTATGTGATCTAATTAGCACACTGATACTTATCTACTTTTACTAAATTGAACTTAGAAAAATCCAAGCAACTTTTAGCTTTATCACGTAAAGAGCCTAATGCAAGAAAGCGCATACGCCTGCTTGCTGTTTCATTATTCTTTGAGGGTGAAAACAGAACGAATATTGCTAAGCGCCTAAATACAGCGCGCGGCAGTCTCAATAAATGGGTTTCAAACTACCTTAACAATGGCGTTGCTGGCTTGAACAACAAACCGATTAAAGGTCGTCCAGCTAAATTAACCTCACAACAACTAAATACACTGTCAGATTATGTAAAACAGTCAGCAAGTTCTTCAGAAGGAGGCAGACTAATGGGGGAAGATATTGCTCAGTATATTTATGACCAGTTCAACATAAGATATCACACCGATCATATTTACAAACTGCTCAAGAAGCGTGGGTTTAGCTGGATCACAAGCCGTTCTAAGCACCCAAAGCAGTCAAAAGAAAGCCAAGAGGCTTTTAAAAAAGTTCCAAGTGGAAACGATCCTTCACACCCCAGGACATCTCCCTTTAGAGCGCATTGATGTTTGGTTTCAAGATGAAGCACGGTTTGGACAACAGAATCAAACAACACGCTTATGGGCTGAAACAGGCTCGAGGCCTCGCGCAACAAAACAACAGCAGTTTGAGTATGGATACTTATTTGGTGCAGTCTGCCCAAGTAATGGTAAAACAGAAGCGCTGATCAGCCCTATCGTCAATAAAGAGGTCATGACGCAACACATGGAATTAATATCAAAAGCCACGGAGGCAGGACGTCATGCGGTCGTGATCGTTGATGGCGCTGGTTGGCATACTATTGATACGGTACAACCATTCAATAATGTCACACTAATAAAACTTCCGCCTTACTCCCCGGAGTTAAATCCAATAGAGCAAGTATGGAGTTGGATACGGCAACACTGTCTATCTAATCGTGTGTTTAGTGGTTATGAAGAAATAGTCGAACAGGTTTCGCAAGCGTGGAATAAATTCATTTCCGTTCCTTCACTTTTACACATTTTATGGAATTGTTCTATCCGCCATTTAAGCTCTTAATATCGTTGAAGTAGTCCTAGCTTCTTATGTGTTAGTTACTTGCTCTGTTATATAAAAACCACTTTAGCTAACTGCTACTGCTATTATCTTGCTCTGTGCAAATCACGAAATTAATTGATAGTTCTTTTTCATCTTTTGCACGTTGCGGCTTTTTAAATATTCAATGTGTAGCTAATATTGGTTTCATATTGACCTGCTGAGCTGAGTGTCGATAAAACATTTTTTAATTGAGGAACATTTAACTTGGCTTTGCCAAAAGTAGTTCTGCCTATTCAGGCGTATCGGTTGTAAGCATATTTATAACCTAATTATTTACTATTAGATCATGAATAATATAGAAATGAAATTTGCATATAAGAGATAAGCTCACAGCTATCATTTTTTTTATAAATCCTTTAGCATAATCAACAAAGTGACATAACGGTTTTATAGTATGCAGATTGATGATGAGGGCAAAGTGCAGGGAGTCAATCAACGACCAAGTACGCATTTTGATGAGCGCCCACTAGGTGAGGAAATATCTTTATTAGTGATTCATAATATTTCCTTGCCTGCAGGGCAGTTTGCCACGCCGTTTGTGGATGATTTGTTTATGGGGTGTATTGATTGCCAAGCACACCCTAGCTTTGCTGATTTAAAGGGGTTGAGAGTTTCAGCACATTGCTTTATTAAACGCAGCGGTGAAATAGTTCAGTATGTGCCTTTTAGTAAACGTGCATGGCATGCTGGGCAGTCTGATTTTTTAGGACGTAGTCAGTGTAATGATTTTAGTATTGGTATTGAGCTTGAAGGTACAGATACAACGGCGTATACCCAAAATCAATATAATGCATTACAATCCTTAACTAAGACATTGATATATAAATACCCAGCTATCACACGCGAGCGTGTTGTTGGCCATTGTCACATTGCACCAGGGCGAAAAACAGACCCTGGAGACAGTTTTGATTGGAATCATTATTTTGCTGCTATATTTTAACTAGCGCCCATTTGGAAAGAGAAAAGTATGATCTTAATTTCTATAATAATAGCTCTGATATTAGAGCGTTTAGGTGCCCGATCTGATTATTGGCAAATAAGCTATTACGCGCAAGGCTATTTAACACGTTCAAAAAAACAGCTTGGCGAGCAAGGTCTATTCAATTCGCCTGCGGGATTTATTATTTGGTTGTGTTTGCCGGTATTACTTGTGGCGGTTATTTTTACCTTATCTGATTTTGTATTATGGCAGTTAGCTATTAATGTGGCTGTGCTGCTGGTTTGCTTTGGCTGTGCTAAACAACGTGCTTTATATAAGTCCTATTTAAATGCGCTAACCCGTGATGATCAGCAAGCGGCAACCTTATATGCACTGCAAATGGGGCAAAAGAAAACGGAAGAGCAAAAAGGCGGTGAAACCTTTGGACAAACGTTGGCTTGGGTAAACTTTCGTTTTTATTGTGCAGTTATTTTTTGGTTTGTAATATTAGGCGTACCTGGCGCGACCTTGTATGCATTAGTACGTACTTTTGCTGATTTAGTGCAGAACGACCATAAAGTTGTGTATGCCAAACGTTTTAAACTTATTCATTCATTATTATTTTGGCTTGATTGGTTACCAGCCAGAATCGCCAGCTTTGGTTATCTAGTAATAGGTAACTTTAATAAAGGCACTAGTTGCTGGCTGCATTATGTACTCGATTTTACGGTGAGTAACCGTAAAGTGGTTACTAATACCGCGCTTGCCGCAGAGCAGATAGAACAGCAACATTTTGGTTGCGCGTATGAAGCAACTTGTATGATGAAGCTTGTAAAACGAAATGTGTTATTTTACTTGGTGTTGATTGCCTTGTTTACTTTATTTGGTGGTTTAGCGTAAATAAACAGGTGCTAGGTTTTAGGGAAGTAACTAGGTGCTAGGGAAGTTATGGTTAAAACCTAGAACCTAGTACTTCGTCACACAAATTTTGACTAGTTGAGAGCACCGTAAGCTCTCTCTAGTTTTTCACGTGCTGAATCAACATTAAACATCCAATTTATACTGGCGCCTTCTTTATTTCGGCGCCATTCCCACGCCGTGAGCTCTGTCTTTAACTCTTCCATACTTGCTATGCGCCGATCTAAGCATTGCTTATTCATATTGCCAATTTCTATCTCGACCATATTCAACCAACTCGCATGTTTAGGTGTGTAATGGAACTCTATTTTATTTAAAATACGTCGTGCTTCTTGCGGTGAAAATGCTTTATATAACGCACCTTCCGTATGAGTCGATAAGTTATCTAGCACGACACGAATTTTATTCGCATGTGGGTAGTGTTCATCGACTAAGTCCTTCATACAGTGTGCAAAATCAACTTTCGTTTTCCTCTGTGTTGCTTTAACGTGCCGCCAACCCCGATGACGGTCAAAGAATACAAATAAGTTAGCCACGCCAACCCGTTTATATTCATAATCTAGGCGTTTTACCTGTCCCTTTTTCATCGGTTGTACTGGCCGTGTATCATCAACAAGTTGCTTCATCGCCTTATCAAAATTAATAATAGGATTGAGCTCATCCGCTGGCTCAGCATATAATTCAAGTACATGCTCCATTCTTGCAATATACTCAGCGTCCATTGTTGCCACACACCACATCTTTTTTGCCATGGCTTTAACGCATTTTCTTTAAGGCGTCTACGAACCGTTTCATATGAAATACTGTCTAAATCCGTTAATGTTATTAATCGCTCGCCAAGTAACGCTAATGTCCATCGGCAGTGTCCTGTTGGCGGCTCAGAACAGGCTGTGGCTATTAAAGTTACTTCATCTTTCGCGGAGGTTTTTCTCATAGCACTACTTCGTGCACCTTCATTTAAAGCGGCTTCTAAACCGTCTTCGACAAACTGACGTTTGACTCGAAATACAGTTGAAGAGCTCACTTGAACCGCTTCACATATTTGATCTGTTGTATATCGACAACGGTCCGCTTTTAATAAAATGGCGGCTCGTTTGTACTTTCGAACATTGACCATGCCTTTTTTGCAGTAGTTAACTAATTCGCATTTTTCTTCTGCTGATAATTCAACAATATACTTTCGGTTCATAACAATATTAAATGAGTAAATATGAGTTAAAGGATCGTCAATTAGGATAAAAGTTCATTATGAATAAAGAAGAGTTGCCGTCGTTCACTGTGAAACAAGGGCAGTATTTGGCATTTATTTATTACTACACAAAAGTGAATGGTGTTGCACCTGCTGAAAATGATTTTGAGCGTTATTTTGGAACTGCATCATCAAGTGTTCATGCAATGATTTTAACGCTTAAAAAGAAAGGGTTCATCACTTCAACTGCTGGAAAAAGCCGAACGATAAAGCTATTGATAGGAATAAATCAGTTGCCTGAATTTAAGTAAGGCAACTGATCAGAACTTCTGTGAACGAGTACTAGTACTTCGTCACACAAATTTTGACTAGTTGAGAGCACCGTAAGCTCTCTCTAGTTTTTCACGTGCTGAATCAACATTAAACATCCAATTTATACTGGCGCCTTCTTTATTTCGGCGCCATTCCCACGCCGTGAGCTCTGTCTTTAACTCTTCCATACTTGCTATGCGCCGATCTAAGCATTGCTTATTCATATTGCCAATTTCTATCTCGACCATATTCAACCAACTCGCATGTTTAGGTGTGTAATGGAACTCTATTTTATTTAAAATACGTCGTGCTTCTTGCGGTGAAAATGCTTTATATAACGCACCTTCCGTATGAGTCGATAAGTTATCTAGCACGACACGAATTTTATTCGCATGTGGGTAGTGTTCATCGACTAAGTCCTTCATACAGTGTGCAAAATCAACTTTCGTTTTCCTCTGTGTTGCTTTAACGTGTCGCCAACCCCGATGACGGTCAAAGAATACAAATAAGTTAGCCACGCCAACCCGTTTATATTCATAATCTAGGCGTTTTACCTGTCCCTTTTTCATCGGTTGTACTGGCCGTGTATCATCAACAAGTTGCTTCATCGCCTCATCAAAATTAATAATGGGATTGAGCTCATCCGCTGGCTCAGCATATAATTCAAGTACATGCTCCATTCTTGCAATATACTCAGCGTCCATTGTTGCCACACACCACATCTTTTTTTGCCATGGCTTTAACGCATTTTCTTTAAGGCGTCTACGAACCGTTTCATATGAAATACTGTCTAAATCCGTTAATGTTATTAATCGCTCGCCAAGTAACGCTAATGTCCATCGGCAGTGTCCTGTTGGCGGCTCAGAACAGGCTGTGGCTATTAAAGTTACTTCATCTTTCGCGGAGGTTTTTCTCATAGCACCACTTCGTGCACCTTCATTTAAAGCGGCTTCTAAACCGTCTTCGACAAACTGACGTTTGACTCGAAATACAGTTGAAGAGCTCACTTGAACCGCTTCACATATTTGATCTGTTGTATATCGACAACGGTCCGCTTTTAATAAAATGGCGGCTCGTTTGTACTTTCGAACATTGACCATGCCTTTTTTGCAGTAGTTAACTAATTCGCATTTTTCTTCTGCTGATAATTCAACAATATACTTTCGGTTCATAACAATATTAAATGAGTAAATATGAGTTAAAGGATCGTCAATTAGGATAAAAGTTCATTATGAATAAAGAAGAGTTGCCGTCGTTCACTGTGAAACAAGGGCAGTATTTGGCATTTATTTATTACTACACAAAAGTGAATGGTGTTGCACCTGCTGAAAATGATTTTGAGCGTTATTTTGGAACTGCATCATCAAGTGTTCATGCAATGATTTTAACGCTTAAAAAGAAAGGGTTCATCACTTCAACTGCTGGAAAAAGCCGAACGATAAAGCTATTGATAGGAATAAATCAGTTGCCTGAATTTAAGTAAGGCAACTGATCAGAACTTCTGTGAACGAGTACTAGGACCTAAAACTTAAAACTTAAAACTTAAAACCTCATCTCCCAACCATCTGGTCAGACCATTGTGTTTTTCTATAAAACTCCTTCCTAAACACAGGCTTTATCTCATACTGTTTGATCTTTGTGCAAAATACGTTAGGGTGTTTTTTAAGGTGCGTCGCAGCGAAATTGACAGCAAACTTGCTTTTTGATAACGTATGGCTCAAATTTGGTATGACCAATTTACCTTTTGGTCTAGTCTCTGGGCACAAACTTGGATTTTTCAGGTTACATTTCCACTACAATGCGGACGTTGATTAATGTCTTTAAAGATTAAAGCAGCAAAACTATCGGATGTTATTTTACAGCAACTTGAGAACATGATTCTTGAGGGCTCATTAGCACCGGGTGAGAAACTGCCGCCAGAGCGTGAATTAGCCAAACAATTTGAAGTGTCTCGCCCTTCATTACGTGAAGCCATTCAAAAGCTAGAGGCAAAAGGCTTAGTAACGCGACGTCAAGGTGGCGGGACGTTTGTAAAAAATCAGCTAGAAGAAGGGCTCACTGATCCGTTATTTGACTTGATCAGTAAACATCCTGAATCACAGTTTGATTTACTAGAGTTTCGTCATGCTCTCGAAGGGATTGCAGCTTATTATGCTGCGCTTCGTGGTACTAGCACTGACTTTGCTAAAGTTAAGCAAAGCTTTGAATGCATTGCATTGGCTCATGATGATTTACTACAAAAAGCCAAAGCAATTAACGCGTTTCACTTTAGTGTGGCAGAAGCCTCGCATAATGTGGTGTTACTGCATTTAGTGCGCGGTATGCGGGCATTGCTTGAGCAAAATGTTTTACAAAATTTAACGGTATTGTTAGAGAAGCCGCATATTAGTTCGCGCTTAGCTGAGCACCGCCGTTTATTGATGGATGCAGTGATTGAAGGGAATCCAGAGCAGGCGCGACTTGCCAGTAATGCTCACTTAGCTTTCATTGAAGAAGCGTTATTGGAAGCAGGTAAAGAGCATTCACGAATTGAGCGTAGTTTAAGACGCACAAAGCAAAATTAAGTAACAAAAAACTAAGTTAAAGATAAATAATTTAAGCAAGTGCTGTATATGGCAACACGATTACCACAGTGCTAATTAAGAACATTCGTATTTTAAACATAAGGAAACCTCCATATGTCTGAAGTCAATAAAATTGACGTAGACGCGCTAGAAACACAAGAGTGGTTACAAGCTCTTGAATCAGTTGTGCGTGAAGAAGGTGTTGAACGTGCTCAGTTTTTACTTGAGCAAGTATTAGAGCAAGCCCGTTTAGACGGTGTTGATATGCCAACAGGTATCAACACAAACTACGTTAATACGATCCCGGTAGATCAAGAACCTGCTTACCCAGGGGACGTAAACCTTGAGCGCCGTATTCGTTCTATTATTCGTTGGAACGCAATCATGATTGTATTGCGTGCTTCGAAAAAAGACCTCGACCTAGGCGGCCATATGGCGTCTTACCAGTCATCAGCGGCGTTTTATGAAGTATGTTTTAACCATTTCTTCAAAGCCCCAAATGATGTAGACGGCGGTGACTTAGTTTATTATCAAGGTCACATTTCTCCGGGTATTTATGCACGTGCATTTGTTGAAGGTCGTTTATCTGCTGCGCAGCTTGATAACTTCCGTCAAGAAGTTGATGGCGAAGGTTTACCATCTTACCCACACCCTAAATTAATGCCTGAATTCTGGCAGTTCCCTACGGTATCTATGGGTCTTGGTCCTATCGCGTCTATTTACCAAGCGCGCTTCTTAAAGTACCTAGATGGTCGTGGCTTAAAAGACACTAAAAACCAACGTGTATACGCGTTTTTAGGCGATGGCGAAATGGATGAGCCAGAATCACGTGGCGCTATTTCTTTTGCTGCTCGTGAAAAACTAGACAACCTTTGTTACTTAATTAACTGTAACTTACAGCGCCTGGATGGCCCTGTAATGGGTAATGGTAAAATCATTCAAGAGCTTGAAGGTCTATTCAAAGGCGCTGGCTGGAATGTGATCAAGCTAGTGTGGGGCAGCGGCTGGGATATCCTACTAGCTAAAGACACCACTGGTAAGTTATTGCAATTGATGAACGAAACAGTCGATGGCGATTACCAAACTTATAAAGCTAAAAATGGCGCGTACGTACGTGAACATTTCTTTGGTCGTTATCCTGAAACAGCAGCACTTGTTGCTGATATGACAGATGACGAAATCTTCGCGCTTAAGCGTGGTGGTCATGAACCATCAAAATTATTCGCTGCATTCAAAAAAGCAGAAGAGACCAAAGGTCGCCCAACAGTTATCCTAGCTAAAACTGTAAAAGGTTACGGCATGGGTGAAGCGGCTGAAGGTAAGAATATTGCTCACCAAGTGAAAAAAATGGACATGTCACATGTTGCCCATTTACGTTCACGTTTAGGTCTTGATGATTTAGTATCTGAAGAGCAACTTGCAGAACTTCCTTATTTAACACTTGAAGAAGGTTCGGCTGAGCACAAGTACTTACATGCTCGCCGTGATGCACTTAAAGGTTATACGCCAAAACGTATTCCTAACTTTACTGAAAAGTTAGTACTGCCAGAAGTAGAAGCATTCAAGCCACTACTTGAAGAGCAAAAGCGTGATATCTCTACCACTATGGGCTTTGTTCGTGCACTTAATATCTTATTGAAAGATAAAGGTATTGGTAAAAACATCGTACCAATTATTGCCGATGAAGCGCGTACGTTTGGTATGGAAGGTTTATTCCGTCAAATCGGTATTTATAACCCGCATGGCCAAAACTATACGCCGCAAGACCGTGATATCGTTTCTTACTACAAAGAAGCAACATCGGGTCAAGTATTGCAAGAAGGTATCAACGAGTTAGGTGCAATGTCATCGTGGGTTGCTGCGGCAACATCATACAGCACTAACGATTTACCAATGATCCCATTCTATATCTACTATTCAATGTTCGGTTTCCAACGTGTTGGCGACATGGCATGGATGGCGGGTGACCAACAAGCACGTGGTTTCTTATTAGGTGCTACTGCTGGTCGTACAACATTAAATGGTGAAGGTCTACAGCACGAAGATGGTCACAGCCATATTCTTGCTAACACAGTACCTAACTGTATCTCTTACGATCCAACATACGCTTACGAAGTAGCGGTTATTGTTCAAGATGGTATTCGTCGTATGTACGGTGAAGATCAAGAAAACATTTACTACTACCTAACGCTTATGAACGAAAACTATGCACAACCTGCTATGCCAGAAGGTGCTGAAGAAGGTATTCGCAAAGGTATCTACAAGCTAGAAAGCTACGCAGGCAAAAAAGCCAACGTACAGCTATTAAGCTCAGGTACTATCATGACTGAAGTGCGTAAAGCCGCCGCGATTTTAAGTGATGAGTACGGTATTGCATCTGATGTGTATTCAGTAACGTCGTTTAACGAATTAACTCGTGAAGGGCAAGATGTTGAGCGTTTCAATATGCTTAACCCTGAAAGCGAGCAGAAGACTGCCTACATCACCAGTGTATTAAATGACTCAGTGACTGTTGCCGCAACGGATTACATGAAAAACTACGCAGAACAAGCGCGTTCATTCATTCCAAGCAGCAACTACAAAGTATTAGGTACCGATGGTTACGGTCGTTCTGATAGCCGTGAAAACCTTCGTCGTCACTTTGAAGTTAACGCCAGCTACGTAGTAGTTGCGACGTTATCTGAACTTGCTAAACGTGGTGAAGTTGAGAAGTCAGTTGTGGTTGAAGCACTTAAAAAGTTCAACATCGACACTAACAAACTTAATCCACTGTACGCATAAGAGGTTTGCAATGAGTATTGAAATTAAAGTACCAGATATCGGTGGCGATGAAGTCGAAGTAACCGAAATTCTAGTGAGCGTTGGTGACAAAGTTGACGTTGACCAATCATTACTAACTGTTGAGGGTGATAAAGCCTCAATGGAAGTACCTGCGGCACAAGCCGGTACTGTAAAAGAAATCAAAGTAAACGTGGGCGACACGGTTACTACGGGTTCTTTAGTATTCTTGTTTGAAGGTGAAGAGCAAGCATCTAGCGAAGCGCCTGCAGAACCAGCAAAATCTGAAGCTGCAGCACCTGCTGCGTCTTCAGGTTCAACAACTAAAGAAGTCACGGTACCAGATATCGGCGATGATGAAGTTGAAGTAACGGAAATCATGGTTGCTGTTGGCGACACTGTTGAAGAAGAACAATCTATCTTAAACGTTGAAGGCGACAAAGCGGCAATGGAAGTACCAGCGCCGTTTGCAGGTACTGTTAAAGAAATTAAAGTTGCCGCTGGCGATAAAGTAAAAACAGGCTCTTTAGTGTTTGTTTTTGAAGTGGCTGGTAGTGAGCCAGCAGCTGCGAAAGCAGAAACAGCGCCAGCTCAAGAGTCTGCGCCGGCACAAAGTTCAGCGCCAAGCAGTAAAGAAGTAAACGTGCCTGATATCGGCGGTGATGAGGTTGAAGTCACTGAAGTGATGGTTGCAGTAGGCGATAAGGTTACTGAAGATCAGTCAATCTTAAACGTTGAAGGCGACAAAGCGGCAATGGAAGTACCAGCACCGTTTGCCGGTACTGTTAAAGAGATTAAAGTTGCTGCGGGCGATAAAGTATCGACCGGTTCACTTATCTTTGTATTTGAAGTGCAAGGCAGTGCACCTGCAGCTACCGCTGAAAAAGCGGCTTCTGAATCTGCACCAGCAGCGAAAGCAGAATCAGCTCCTGCTCCACAAGCAGCGCCTACAAAAGCGAGCAATGAAAGCTTTGAAAACAATAGTGCGTATGCTCATGCATCGCCAGTTGTTCGCCGCTTAGCACGTGAGTTTGGTATTAACCTTGCGAATGTAAAAGGCTCAGGTCGTAAAAATCGCGTTGTGAAAGAAGACGTGCAAGACTATGTGAAGAACTTAGTTAAGCAAGTTGAGTCAGGCCAATTAGCGACAGCTTCTGGCAATGCTGGCGGTAGTGAGCTTGGTTTAATTCCATGGCCAAAAGTTGATTTTGCTAAGTTTGGTGAAATCGAAGAGAAAAAACTATCTCGTATTCAAAAGCTATCGGGTAAAAACTTACACCGTAACTGGGTGCAAATTCCACATGTTACGCAGTTTGATGAAGCTGATATCACAACTCTTGAAGAGTTCCGTAAAGAGCAAAATGCCCTTAGCGAGAAGAAAAAGCTAGGTGTTAAAATCACCCCGCTGGTATTTGTAATGAAAGCAGCAGCGAAAGCACTTGCTGAGTTCCCTACATTTAACTCATCACTATCTAACGACGGTGAAAGCTTAATTCTTAAGAAGTACATCAATATCGGTGTTGCAGTTGATACGCCAAACGGTTTGGTTGTGCCAGTATTTAAAGATGTTGATAAGAAAGGCATCATTGAATTATCGCGTGAATTAATGGAAGTATCTGTTAAAGCGCGTGACGGCAAACTTACCTCGTCTGATATGCAAGGTGGTTGTTTTACAATTTCAAGCCTTGGTGGTATTGGCGGTACAGCCTTTACGCCAATCGTAAATGCCCCAGAAGTTGCTATTTTAGGTGTCTCTAAGTCTGAAATTAAACCTAAGTGGAATGGCAAAGAGTTTGAACCAAAACTAATGGTTCCACTTTCTATGTCTTACGACCATAGGGTGATTGACGGTGCACTAGCGGCACGCTTTACTGTAACTTTAGCAAGTTACATGAGCGATATTCGCCAATTAGTAATGTAAGCAATTGCTGAATGTAGCGAAATAAATAGAATCAAATCCCAGCCAGTTGTTTTTTGCTGGGATTTTTACCATTTGCAATGATACAATCTTTGTATATTTTGCATAAATTTTTGATCTGCTCTCCCTTTCTGCCTTGCAGAAACATGGCAGTTAAACTTTAGGGCAGTGTCCCGTTCAAACAATTAAGGTAAAAGCATGAGCAACGAATTAAAAACTCAAGTTGTTGTACTAGGCGGTGGTCCTGGTGGTTATTCTGCGGCTTTCCGTGCTGCTGACTTGGGCTTAGAAGTAACAGTAGTAGAATCTCGCGACACATTAGGCGGTGTATGTCTTAATGTTGGTTGTATTCCTTCGAAAGCACTTTTACACGTAGCTAAAGTAATTGATGATGCAGCAGAAATGTCATCTCATGGTGTTACTTTTGGCGCACCACAAATTGATTTAGATAAAATTCGTTCGTGGAAAGAGTCAGTTGTTAGCCAACTTACTGGTGGCCTAGACGGCATGGCTAAAATGCGTAAAGTTAAAGTGGTTTACGGTTACGGTAAATTCACAGGTAGCAACACGCTTGATGTTGAAGGCGCTGACGGTAAAACAACAATTACTTTTGATAACGCTATCATTGCTGCTGGTTCTAAACCGGTAAACTTACCTTTCATTCCTGAAGATGACCGCGTAATTGATTCAACCGGTGCACTAGAGCTTAAAGACATCCCTGAAAAGCTATTAGTATTAGGTGGTGGTATTATCGGTCTTGAAATGGGTACTGTGTATCGCGCACTAGGTTCTGCAATCGACGTAGTTGAATTTGCTGACCAACTAGTACCAGCTGCTGATAAAGACATCATCAAGATTTACCAAAAATACGTAAGTGATAAATTTAACGTTATGCTATCAACTAAAGTTGTTGGCGTAGAAGCGAAAGATGACGGCTTATACGTTACATTTGAAGGTAAAAACGCACCAGCTGAACCAGTACGTTATGACAAAGTATTAGTTGCTGTTGGTCGTACACCAAACGGTAACTTATTAGATGCTGACAAAGCGGGTGTTAATGTTGATGAGCGTGGCTTCATTAATGTTGATAAGCAACTTAAAACTAACGTTGACCACATCTTCGCGATTGGTGACTTAGTTGGTCAACCTATGCTTGCGCACAAAGCGGTTCATGAAGGTCACGTTGCTGCTGAAGTTATCTCTGGTCAAAAACATTACTTTGATCCGAAATGTATTCCTTCAATTGCCTATACTGACCCAGAAATCGCTTGGGTTGGCGTAACTGAGAAAGAAGCAAAAGAGCAAGGCTTAAGCATTGAAACAGCTGTATTCCCATGGGCTGCATCAGGTCGTGCAATTGCATCTTCTCGTACTGAAGGTTCTACTAAACTGATCTTTGATAAAGAAAGTGGCCGTATTATCGGTGGTGCTATGATTGGTATTAACGCAGGTGAAATGCTGGGCGAAATCGGTCTAGGTATCGAAATGGGCGCTGACGCTGAAGATTTAGCATTAACTATTCATGCTCACCCAACATTGAACGAATCAATCGGCCTTGCAGCTGAAATATTTGAAGGTTCAATCACTGATTTACCAAACAAAAAAGCAGTTAAAAAGAAGAAGTAAGTTCTTTTAGTTAATTGTTTAAAAACCCAAGCCACGGCTTGGGTTTTTTGTTTTGTAGGCGCGGGTGTGTAATACGTAATACCTTGTAGGCGCGGTTTTACCCCGCGCAATTAGATTAAAGTTCGTTTAGTGATTAATTCACCACCGAGAACACAGAGAAGAAATAAGTGATTTTTTACTTTGGTTTCTCTGTGTAGCGCGAAGCGCCTTTGTGCCCTCAGTGGTAAATAATGGGCTTTATCGCGAGGTAAACTCGCTGCTACGAATGGGCAATATCTCGTAGGCGCGGGTTTACCCCGCGCAAATGAATAGTGTAAGCTCGGGGGGAAATTAGCCGCGGAACAAGCTCTGTCGCGATATAAAATCGCTGCTACAAATGTGTTATAATACGCGCCGATCAAATTTAGGTACTATTTTAGGTAATAAACCACGTGAATAAACGCTCTTCTAATTCAGTACTTACTTTGCGTGCCCAGCAAATTAGTGAATCTCGCCGTGAGTTTAATGCTCGTGGCGGTAAAATGGATCGCTGTGAGCGATGCTTAATCGCGAAACATTACTGTATTTGTGACGGTGTGGAGCCGGCTGATAGTAAGGCGGCGGTATGCTTACTTATGTATCACAACGAGAGTTTTAAACCCTCTAATACAGGGCGATTAATTGCTGAAATTATTCCTGATAATCATGCTTTTCGTTGGGACAGGACTGATCCTGACGATAAACTATTAGCCTTATTAAATGACCCGCAATATCAACCTATGGTGATCTTTCCTGCTACAGATGTTGAAGATACCGCACGCGTTATTACTGATGTACAACACCAGTCTAATAAACGTCCCTTGTTTATCTTTTTAGATGGCACATGGCGTGAAGCGAAAAAAATGATCCGCAAAAGCCCGTATTTAGACGAGTTGCCAGTCCTCTCAATTACCGCAGAAAAACTGTCAGATTATCGCTTACGTGTAGCCCCTCACGCACACCAACTTGGCACCGCTGAAGTGGCCATTATGGTTTTAGCACTAGCTGGGGAGGTTGATGCAGCAACTAAGCTTGAACAGCATTTTATGAAGTTTCGCGACGCGTATTTATTAGGTAAGCGCAATAAAGGCAGACCTGAGTAATTTGGTTTCCCCATGTTGTACCTCGAAAAATCGCGATATAAAATCGCTGCTACGGGATGTGCAATATCTCGTAGGCGCGGGTTTACCCCGCGCAATTAGATTAAAGTTCGTTCAGTGATGAATTCACCACCGAGAACACAGAGAAGAAATAAGTGATTTTTTACTTTGGTTTCTCTGTGTAGCGCGAAGCGCCTTTGTGCCCTCAGTGGTAAATAATGGGCTTTATCGCGAGGTAAACTCGCTGCTACCAATATGTAGGCGTGGGTGGTTTACCCCGCGCAAATGAAAAGTGTAAGCTCGGGGTAAAATTAGCCGCGAAACAACTCCTGTCGCGATATAAAATCGCCAGGGCAGGATCATACTTTGTAAGCATTTATAGTTTATGATCTAATACTATAAATATCATCACTTTAGATTCCTTATGTCCTTATTCTCCCATTTAGAACTCGTAAAAGATAACCGCTCAACTATCAACCAGCATCATAACCTTGTCGATGTTCTTTTCCTTATTATTAGTGCAGTAACATCTGGATGCGAAGGATGGCAAGATATTGAAGTATATGGAGAAAGCAAGATGAACTGGTTGAAAAAGTTTCGTCCTTTCAATAATGGCATACCGACACGACACAGCATTGCTAGAATATTTCGAACGGTCGATACTGACTCATTGCTACTGAGCATGTACAGCTGGGTCAACCAACATCGTATTAAATCCAATCAACCTATCATTGCGTTTGACGGTAAAACGATTCGCGGGGCAAGCAATCATATGGCGGATAAGCTACATCTTGTTTCTGCATTCGACTGTGAAACAGGATTAACTTTATTTCATCAAACGGTAGGAAGTAAGACAAATGAAATACCCGCAGTAAGAGAGTTACTGCAAACCCTTGATATTAATGACACTCTCATCACGTTAGATGCTCTACATTGTCAAAAAGAGACATTGAAGCAATTAATCAGTCGAAATGCTGATTACCTTGTGCAGGTTAAAGGTAATCAAAAGAAGCTGTATAGCGCTATTAATGATTTATTTATGCAGCACTACGAGTCTGAAAATTCAGGCATTATAAGCCATGTAACAAAAAATAAAGGGCATGGGCGTCAAGAAGTAAGAACGGTGGACTGCCTTGATGCTTCATTTTTACCTGTTGAAATAAAAGAGAATTGGCCGTCAATTAAAACAATCATTGCGGTACAAAGGGAAAGGAAAAAAGGAGTTAGAACGAGTATTGACACTCATTTTTACCTAACATCAGTCACAGATAACGCGCTAATTAGTAAAGCGATTAGGCATCATTGGTTGATAGAAAACCAACAACACTGGATATTGGATGTCGTGTTTAAAGAAGATGCATCTCAAATACACGATCCGTTAAGTGCACAACATATGGCGTTATTTCGTCGAGTGGTTAGAAACATGGTAAAACAACATACGAAAAGTAAGAACTCAATAAGAAGTAAGTGCGTAAGAGCGTGTTATGACGATGATTTTAGAGAAGAATTGTTATTCGGTTAACATCGTTAACAAAGTGTGCTCGCGCCCTGATAAAATCGCTGCTACAAATTTGTAATATCTTGTAGGCGCGGGTTTACCGCGCGTAAATGCAAAGTGTAAATACGGGATAAAATTCAGCCTCGAAACAACCTCTGTCGCGATATAAAATCGCTGCTACGGCATGTGCAATATCTCGTAGGCGCGTGTTTATCCCGCGCAAATGCAAAGTGTAAGTACGGGATAACATTCAGCCTCGAAACAACCTCTGTCGTGATATAAAATCGCTGCTACGAATAGGCAATATCTTGTAGGCGTGGGTTTTCAGCGTAACATGTAATAAAAAAGCGCGCTGTAACTTAATACACCGCGCTTTTTTAAACTTAAAACTTACAGCTTATAACTTAAAGCTCAGCTCTCAAATCAATGTGATACCACAATTAAGCGAATGGCATCTAGTTGCAGCTGGGCTTTGCCAATATAAGTTGTTAGTTCAGTGCGTTGCTTGTCGTAGAAGGTAAGCTCTTCTTCACGAATATTTGGGTTTATCTGTTTTAAAGCAGCTAAACGCGCCTGCTCTTCACTGAGCGATTGTTGCATTTGCTCAAGCGCCGCAGTGCGAATGACTTCTAACTTAGTTTGCGCCATTTCTTGTGCTGTTTTAAGCATTGGGTGAATCGCACTTTGTAGTGCTCCAGCAAGTTTACTGGCTGTTTGACGGCCTACCGCAGAAAGCTGCTGATTAAAGCCATCAAAACCTACATTATCGCCTAGGTTATTACTGGCTTTGTCGAGCAAAATACGAATCGGCGTCGGCGGTAAAAAGCGGCCAACTTGCAGCGCTTTTGGTGCCATGGCTGCTGCTACGTAAATTAGCTCAACAAAAAAGGTGCCTGGTGGTAATTTTTTGTTTTTAAGTAATGCGACTGACGCAGTACCAAAGTCATCATCACAGATCATGTCTAAGGTGCCTTGCACCATAGGGTGATCCCAGCTGATGAAATGCACATCTTCTTGTGCAAGTGCAGTGTCACGGTCAAATGTGACTGTCATGCCGTCATCTTTTAAACTTGGGAATGACGGATTTAGCATATGCTCAGTTGGCTTTAAGATAATAGTATTTTCACCTTTGTCTTCTTGGCTAACGCCAAAGGTATCAAACACGTTGATCATATAACTTGGTAGTTCAAACTGGTTGTCTAGTTTTTCAATATCAACAACCAGCGAGTCTGCTGCACCTTGGCCTGATGAGTGTAACTCAAGCAAACGGTCACGGCCGCTTTCCATTTGTTTACGCAGGACTGCGTTTTGACCGGCTACTTGCTCTAGTAATGGCTCTAGCTCGTCTTCATCACAGTTATGGGCGGCAATAAACTCAAGTAGCTCATCTTTAAACTCTTTATACAAAAGTTGTCCGGTGCTTGAGGTGGTTTCAAAGGCATCTAAGCCTTCGTTATACCAACGCAGTAATACTTCTTGTGCGCTGTTTTCAAAGTACGGTACATGGATGTTGATATCTTGAGTTTGGCCAATACGGTCAAGGCGACCGATACGTTGCTCAAGTAAATCTGGGTTCAGTGGTAAATCAAATAACACTAAGTGATGAGCAAATTGGAAGTTACGACCTTCTGAACCAATTTCAGAGCACAATAATATTTGTGCATTGTCGTATTCATCAGCAAAGAATGCGGCGGCGCGATCTCGCTCAATAATTGTCATGCCTTCATGGAACACTGAGGCTT
The DNA here is from genome assembly GCF_028885455.1 of Pseudoalteromonas rhizosphaerae. Lineage (NCBI taxonomy): Bacteria > Pseudomonadati > Pseudomonadota > Gammaproteobacteria > Alteromonadales > Pseudoalteromonadaceae > Pseudoalteromonas > Pseudoalteromonas rhizosphaerae. Next base: position 4,875,330 of record NZ_CP118496.1, on the reverse strand, counting down.
TAATCGCTTCGCGTTCACGCAGGATTTGCTCAAGGCTGATAGCGGTTTCGGCTTTAGCACAAATAAGCAGGACTTTTTCCCGTTTAAGGGTTTTTAGGGTGTCGATCAACCATTCTACGCGAGGATCAAATTGTCCCCAGCTAGCGCTTTCGCCTTCAAACTCTTGGAATATTTTTTCAGGGAATAGGGCGCGTTGCGCGCTAAGCTCTGCATTTTTAATGCCGCTCATATTGCCCAATACTGAAATTGCCGTTTTATATTGTTTCGGCATCGCCATCGGGTAGGCGTGTAGTTTGCGACTAGGGTAGCCGTCAATGCCGCTACGGCTATTTCTAAACAAAATACGGCCTGTGCCATGGCGATCTAATAACATCGCCAAAATCTCTTTACGGGCCGCTGCATCGCCATTTTGCGCTTGTTCAAGCACCTTACTGATGTCGGTTTCTTTTAACAGCTCAATTAGCGTGGCTTTGGCGTTGTCATCAAGGGCTTGCTGTTGTAATAATTGATTAGCAGCCTCTGCCACATGCTTATAGTTACTTTCTTCAGCAACAAAGGCATCGTAGTCATAAAAGCGATCAGGATCGAGTAACTGTAGGCGCGCAAAGTGGCTGCGGTGACCAAGTTGATCCGGTGTTGCTGTTAATAGTATCAGCCCTGGAATATCTTGGCTAAGCTCAGCCATACGTTGATATTCAGTGCTTGGTTTACCGTTGGTAATACTTAAATGATGCGCTTCATCAACAATCAGTAAATCCCAATCAGCCATTGTTGCTTGTTCAAACCAGCGTTTTTTCTTGGTTAAAAACTCAAGGCTAGTTAGTACTAACTGTTCAGTGTCGAATACATTTGGTGAGTCGGCAAATGCTTCATCGCAACGCTCTTCATCAAAAATTGAAAAGTGTAAATTAAAGCGACGCAGCATTTCAACTAACCACTGATGCTGCAAGTTCTCCGGCACTACGATGAGCACTCGGCTTGCGCGACCACTGATAATTTGTTGATGTAAAATCATCCCTGCTTCAATGGTTTTACCAAGGCCTACTTCATCAGACAATAATACTCGAGGAGCAAACCGTTTACCGACCTCTTGTGCAATATAAAGCTGATGCGGAATTAAGCTTGCGCGCTGACCAATCAAACCCTTAATAGGTGATTGTTGGCGTTCAAACTGGTGTTGCCATGTTTGATAGCGCAATGTATAGCGATCAAAACGGTCAACTTGACCGGCAAATAAGCGGTCTTGTGGTTTATTAAATTTGATGAAGTGATCTAAAAACGTTTCTTTTAATTTTGCTTTTTCACCGTTATCAATACGAGTGCCGTGATAACAAAGTAAATCACCGATAGGTTCAATTGACTCGACTTCAAGTTCCCATTCTTCAACGCTTTTGATCACATCACCAGGATTAAATGCCACACGGGTAACCGGTGCTTCTAGCATTGAGTAAACACGGTTTTCGCCACTGGCGGGAAATAAAATGCTGACCTGACGGCCCTCAAGGGCAACCACTGTGCCTAATCCTAAATCTGACTCTGTATCACTGATCCAACGCTGACCTAAGGAAAAATTCATGTATGTCTCGTCTATGAAGAAAAAGGCGGCTATGTTACCTGTTACCTAACACCACTGCAAGGCACGAACCAGCTGACTTTTAATTAATTTAATAACTGTGAATTATTCCTATTAAAGCTGCTGCAATAAGGATTAATTCAAAACAAAAAAAGGTTTGTCATAAAACAGACTTTTATGACATCTAAGCTAAACTTAGAATATACCTAGCAATTAAGTTTTTCAGGGTGAGCGTTCACCCGTTTTACTTGATTAGTTGTGTATAGCATAAAAATCATAAAACGTAAGGAAAGTGCTATGGAAAAAGCTTCGAACCTTGATAGTAAAATGTATGTGCTAGATACCAATGTATTACTTCACGAACCCCTCGCGTATTTATCATTCCAAGAACACGATGTTGTAATTCCCATGACAGTTTTAGAGGAACTGGATCATATAAAAGATCGTAAGCATGATGTCAGCCGTGATGCCCGTGTGGCCATTCGTGGTTTGGATGAAGTACTCAAAGATGCCACACCAGAACAAATGCTCAAAGGTGTCGCTCTACCTAGTAATAAAAAGGCCAAAGCATCTTCGGCTGGCACACTTATTATTGTTAATGATCATTTATTTGCCGATTCTATCTCAGGTTTACCTGGCAACGAAAATGACCACCGTATTATCAATTGTGCCGTGCACCTACAAAAACAACATCCTAATAGCAAAGTGGTGTTAGTTACCAAAGATATTAATATGCGTTTGAAGGCCAAAGGCGCAGGGCTTAAATTTGTTGAAGATTATCGTACCGATCAGCTGATTGATGATATTGCTTTGCTCTCCAGTGGTTATAAAAAAATTGCTGGCGATTTTTGGCAGCATGTGGGCGAATGTGAAACACAACAACATGGTCGTGATGCGTTTCATAAAGTGGCAAAAAGTTTGATCCCCGATGTATTTTGCAATGAATATTTACTTGATGACAGCGGTCAGTTTGCCGCACGAGTCAAATCTTATGATGAGCAGCATATTATGCTCAAAGATATCGGTGTTGAGCGTTTAATGCATCAGTCGGCATGGGGAGTAAAGCCAAAAAATATTTATCAAGGCATGGCAATGGATGCGTTACTCGATACCGGTATTGAATTAGTTATTTTAACAGGTCCTGCAGGATGCGGAAAAACATTACTAGCGCTTGCCTGTGCTTTGGAAATGGTGGTTGAAAAAGGTATTTACGATAAGGTAATTGTCACCCGAAATACTCCTGAAATTGCTGAGTCGATCGGTTTTTTACCAGGTACCGAAGAGGAAAAAATGGCACCATGGTTAGCTGCGATCACCGATACCTTAGAGGTATTACACAAAGGTGACGAAAATCCTATTTCAAGCCGTAACTATATTATGGAAAAGGCCAACATACAGTTTAAATCAGTTAACTTTATGCGTGGTCGCAGCATTCAAAATGCCGTGGTCATTTTACAACCCCGAATTGGAAAGATTTTAAAGTTTTTACCCCCTTGTTTTTATTGGCCTGTAGAAAAAGTAAAAAGAATTTCTCTAAACATGGATTTTTGTAACGACTTTAAGCATTCCCACAATAGCCAATCTTTACAGAGTATTTGTTATTTGGGATGTAAGTACAACACGCATTCTAGCAACGATGCAAACTTTTGGAGGGCTGCGTCATGAAAAGCTCTGTTGAAAACCGAAACCCTCGTGTTCTTGACACGTCTGCGTTGGTTCATGATCCAAAAAGTATCCTGTCATATCAAGATGATATTTACATCTGTCTAACAGTTCTAGAAGAATTAGATAACTTAAAAGAAAGAACTAACAAATCGGTTAGTGCTGATGCTCGTGTATGTATTCGTATGCTTGAAGATATAATAAATGGGCACAGTGCAGAAGAGATGGAAGCTGGTATTCCACTGCCTTCTACTGAAACAGCTAAACGAGGAAAACTGTTTATTGGAATTGATACCCAGCTCGATATGGCTAAAGAGTTAAAGCACGGTATTGGAAGTGACGCTGACAATAGAATAATTAACTATGCACTGTATCTTCAGAAGGACTTAGATAAAGACGTAGTAATTGTTAGCCGTGACATTAATATGCGCTTGAAAGCTCGAACCGTAGGGGTCATGGCAGAAGACGTTGCCGTAGATAATCAAATATCAGATATTGATCTTTTATACACAGGGGTACAAGCCTTTAAAGGAGATCTTTTTGATCGAATTAAATCAGACAAAGACTTCAAGGTTTCAGGAGAAGTTTATACTTTCCCAATAAGTCTATTTAATGATGAAGTTCAGCCAAACATGTATTGGTACGATGAAGCTGGACACATTGGGCGAATTTCAGAAGTAACAGATACTGAGGTATTCACAAAGTTATTGCCTCGTAAACAAGAAAAAGTATGGGGCATTTTGCCTAAAAATCAGCGTCAGGCAGTAGCTTTAAGCCAATTAACAGATCCATATTATGACTTAAATATCATCCTTGGCCCTGCTGGCTCCGGAAAAACTTTTTTAGCAGTTGCTTCGGCGCTGCATCAAGTATTGGAGTTAAAAAAGTACAAAAAAATCGTTGTGGTGCGCTCCAGAGACTTTATGGACGATGATCCGGGGTTTTTACCCGGTGACCTGACAGAGAAATCAATGCCGTTATTAGCAGGTATAACAGATGCGCTTATATCAATGCATTCAGGTGATAACAATGAAGGTAATATTAGTGCAACTGTTGAGCATGTGATCGAAAAAGCCAATATAGAATTTACTAGTATGGCTTACTTCCGAGGTCGTTCAATAGACGATGCTGTTTTAATCATTGATGAAGCTCAAAACATGACTAGAGCGCAAATTAAGGGCATGTTAAGCCGTGGTGGCAAAAATTGTCGCACAATCGTGTTGGGCAACTTAGCCCAGATTGATGATAAGTTTGTCACACCCGCATCTTCAGGTGCTAGCGCGGCTGTTAACGTGTATAGAAACTATGAAAAAGGCTCAGTATTGATATTTGATGAAGTAGAGCGTAGTAGCTTGGCTGAATTCACTGAAAAGAACATGTAGGCATCAAACTACAATTCACATTTCCTTATAATATTGCGACAATAGCCACTGCTTTTTGCAGTGGCTTTTCAGAGAAGCCCGTTCCCACGAAAACAGGACGAAATGGATTTACTCTGAACTAAAAGATTAAATATTCACAAAAACTGAGTGACATAGGTGCGTGGCCTAGCGTTGCCGTTTTTTGGTGTATTGATGTCTTTTAATAAAGAAGACCTGCTAGTAAATATAAAAAGGCAGGCAAAACGATTATCTAAATTATTAACTATTCCCCTTGGACAAGCCCAAGAAGCCCTAGCTATTTGTCTGTATGACTGTAACAGTTACAGCGATTTACTAGTAAAAATAAAAGCTGAATCCTTTGACAACCCATTGATAGCACTGTCTGCTCTCTCACCAAACTCGGAAATATTTTTAGTAAAAATATTAGCTAGCCACCTAGATAGCATCATTGGAAATTTTGAAAAAAAATTTCCCGGTTCCAATATAAATGAAGAATTAGTCATATCCCTTTTCGGACTTAGCTTTGATGAGTTCAAAGCCAAAATTTCTGACTGATTTTGTACAAATCCGTAAGTTGCCATTTAAAAATTTAGCGATATTATGAGTGAAAGGTTGTGCGGACAGCCTACGCCTACACATGTTTTTCGCCTTGAAAAACGTGAACAGTGAAGCGGAGCATCCGTAAAAATTTGGTTATTTGAACAATAAATAAAGCAATGTGTTGGTAGGCCATTGTTTATTGGAAAGTTGTTTGGAGAACTAAGTGATCTCACTTTATCAATTAAAGAATAAGCTCAATAAACAAGCAAAAGAGTTTGCTGAGTTATTAGAGTTTCCTGATCTTTACGCCCAAGGCCTGTGGGCTAGAGGTGTTTATAACTGCCCTCATTTTTCTGATACCCATAAATATCTCTCTGAAGTATTTGAAAAGAAAAAGCTGGACTCAATTCTAAAGCACGATTCCCTGAAATATTTAATGATCAACGAATACGATGATCAAGAAATTATTGAATCGCTTCATAAAGAAATTGAGTCAATGGCAAACCGTATTGAAAGCCTGATGCTGGTAGATATCGAAACATTAGAGTTAGTTTCAGTGATATACCAAGTTTTAGGGTTGCCTGAAAATGCCAAGTTTATTGTAAATACAGGTGCAGACTTCCGCTTAGAGTGGCGACCATACTTTGATGCCTTTGATGATCCGTTGATAGTTCAATATGCAGATTTAAAAGTTCATGGTTGTTATTTCAGGCTAATCGCTTGCAAGTTTCCGTTTGAAAAGCTTTCCTTGGATGACATTAGAAAATACATGTACATCAATCATGTAAACCATAATGGTGAGTTTGAAGGCTGTATTTCTGAAGGAAATACATTTTCTAAGCATGTGCACTGGCTGGTGTTGACACTTGAATTATTCAGTAGCGGCAAAGTAAATAAGGCTCAGTTCAATCCAACAACCTTCAAAATCGAAGGTATGCGCTATTTGGTATATGGCTTCCCATTGATTCCTTCCTTTGTATCTGATTGGCACAAACCTGATTTATGTCTACGAGTCAAAAATCTAGATGGCGATCAGAAGTTCATTGTTCGTATCGAACAGCAAGATCTTGTTTTTTATGCGAGGCGCGTTGATACCAACTTTTTTAACACAATCGATTATGAAAAATACATTTCGTTGTATCAATCTAGTGTTCTGTCACATTTTGATGCTGACAACAATTTGCTTAAAGTTGATGGGGTTAAATATCTAAGTTTTTTTCGTCCTTTTTCTGTAGAAGATATGAAAGGAGTTCAAGCATGAGACCTAGAGTAAAACTAACCAACGCAAAACTTATCTCAATTCAATCTGATACAGAGGAAAAAGTTGAACGGGTGCTTTACGGCACATTTGCTGACGAAAATGAAAATGGTAAAGAAGGAGATGCTTTATTCACGATAAAGGTTTTGGAAATCAATGGTCTAGAAAGTAAGTGCTTTGGTGTTGACTTTTATATCTTAGATGCTGAATCTAAAGAGTTTGATGTAAATGCATTTGAGTTTAATTTAATGCATGAGTGTATGTATTCTCCTAATGAGTTATTAGAGCTGCGAGATATGCTCCCGGCTAGTTATTAGTAAGGGAATACGTTGGATAGAATATATTTAAAGGATGCCTACATAGTATCTGTTTACGACTATAAAGAATTTGAAAAAATATTTCTTGGCGAGTTTTTATCAGGGGGGGTTATTGAAGATGAAACATTCAGGTTTCGGCCATTTCAGCAAATCGTGACTTCAAAGATTGTTAGCAAATCTGCTGATGAGGATAAGTTAGAAATATACACACATAGTGGGAGTTGTTATGTGATTGATGCTGACCATAAGTTAATTGATATTTCATTTGTTGAACTGGTTGTTATGAGAGCAGGAGCTTATTCGGCAGATCGAGTTTTAGAAATGAGAGAGCAACTTAAGTCTCAAAATAAAAGCCATTGAATAGCGAAGATAAGAAGTCTGATGAGATTATTATTTGTCACTTACCTCTTTGAAAAATTTGACGATAATCAAATATTCATAAATGTTTATACAGCATCAATTGACTTAGTCAAAAATTTGCATTAGTATTAGAGATGTATATTTGTAAGAGAATTTTATGTCTAAAGCATTTTCAAAAGTCTTAGTAATGACGCTTATGCTGGTTGCCTTTGTAGGGCAAGCATTTGCGTATTCTGCTATGCCTTGCGAAATGTCATCAGGTTCTCACGAATCACACATGAACATGAACATGAACATGGATCATGGTGATATGAATAAAAGCAGTAATGGTCAATCAGAAGATTGTTGTGACGTTGAATGTATTTGTCCTGCAAATGCTTGCTCATCTACGACAGTCCTAAATTCCAGTATTGATTCGACAGATATTCAAATATTCAGTGAATCTGTAGCTGCTCTGCAATCTAAACAACCTCATTCAATTTCCACTTCCCTTTATCGTCCACCAATTTTTGCCTAATACAGGATTAGTGCGTCCAAATTTCTCGCACATGTAATTAATTTTTCTGTTAGTCAATATAGCGTCGTAGCGCTATAGATATTTTCCAGCGATGTCTGGGGGCAAAAATGATCAATAAGTATTTAAAAATAGCAGTAGTAATGCTGCTTTCACCTGCGTTTGCAAACGCCAACGAACATAACCATGCACACAATAACGACGTAACACCTTTGGAGTTAATCGTTTATAAAACCCCTACTTGTGGGTGTTGTAAAAAATGGATAACTCATATTGAAGACAAAGGGATCGTTGCGCATTCCAAAGATTTCCGAAACATCGGCAACATCAAAACTAAGTATGGTATCAAACCTAATTACCGTTCATGCCACACGGCAGTGAGTAGAAATGGATTTGCCTTTGAAGGTCATATACCTGCTAAATTTATTCAGCAGTTCTTATCAGAAGAACATCCCAATGCGATTGGGCTTTCAGTTCCAGCAATGCCAGTTGGCTCTCCCGGTATGGAAGTCGATGACCGCTTTATGCCATACAACGTGTTAATTCTATTTAAAGATGGAACGAGCAAAGTCTATGCAAAAGTTAAGACATACGAGGAGCAATTCTAATGAAATTGAACTCTTCAAACCTTACTTCACTTTCAACTGCATTAATACTCGGCTTATCTGTATTCTCAGCTCAAGCTGAGAAAGTAGTGTCGCTTGAACAAGCTATCACCTTAGCTCAGCAAAATGATCCTTGGCTTCATGGTAGCCGATTGAAACAAAGTGCAGTTGAAAATAGAAGTATTGCTTCAGGTACTTTGCCTGATCCGAAAGTATCGCTAGGGATAATGAATTTACCAACAGATACTTGGGATTTAGATCAGGAAGGAATGACTCAGCTAAAGGTTGGCGTCTCTCAAATGTTTCCGAGAGGCGACAGTCTAGAGATCAAGAAAGACCAGTTACAAATTGAGTCCACGAAATTTCCACTGTTACGAGAGGATCGTAAAGCTAAGTTGAAAAGCCAAGTGTCACAACTTTGGTTAGATGCTTACTTAGCCCAACAAACTATTAAATTGATTGAAGATGATTGGTCTCTCTTTGAGCAGATGGCGGAAGTGGCTAAAGCTAGCTATTCAAACGTTGTTGGTAAAACTAGACAGCAAGATGTTATTCGTGCTCAGTTGGAAATCGTGCAGTTAGATGACAGATTAACTTCGCAAAAGCAGAAACTAGAAACGACAATCGCTCGTCTCAATGAGTGGCTTCATATTTACGATGCGGATCGTTTGAATGAATCATTCAACTTTGACGCGCAACCATTAGAGTTTAGCGTCTCAAAAGAATTGCCTTCGATTCAATTGAATAATCCAACAGTCCTAAAAGCATCTAATTACTCAAGAAATCTATTGGCTCAGGAGCTTTCGAATCACCCAGCCATACTTGCGATTGATATAAAACGCAAAGCTTCAGAAAAAGGAATTGAGTTAGCCAAACAGCAATATGAGCCGCAATGGGGTGTTAATGCTAGTTATGCCTATCGCGACAATATGCCCTCTGGTGATAGCCGAGCTGATTTATTTTCTGTTGGGGTAACGTTTGATTTACCCTTGTTTACCGAGAACAGACAAGATAAGCAAGTTGCAGCTTCTATTGCAGATTCAGAGACTATTAAAACCGAGAAACTATTACTGACAAAGCAAATGATCAGTGTTTTAGAAAAAGAACTAAGACAGCTTAAACGCTTATCAGATAGACAATCTATCTATCAAGAACAACTCCTTAAACAAACTCATGACCAAGCAGAAGCGTCATTGACAGCCTACACAAATGATGATGGCGATTTTGCCGAAGTTGTTCGAGCAAGAATTGCCGAATTAAATACCAGAATATCAGCTTTAAGAATTGATGTTGACGCACTTAAAACAGTTGCTCGTATCAACTATTTCTTTGCGCATTCTCAATCTAACTCAAATGCTGAACATAAGTCGATGCAAACTTCACACAAAACTAATCAGCACTTATCCAGTCAGCAATTTGGAGAAAAATAATGTCAACGAATACAAAAACAATTATTGCCATCATCATTGGGGCAGCACTTGGTGCTGGAGCATTGAGTTTATATCAAGGTACTGGCTCAAACAGTAATAGTAATGAAGCAACATCAGGAGAAAAAAAGCCTCTGTATTGGGTTGCACCGATGGATTCTAATTACCGCCGGGACAAGCCCGGTAAGTCGCCTATGGGGATGGATTTAATTCCAGTGTATGAGGAAGGATCATCTGGTGATGACTTTGGCCCCGGAGCAGTAAAAATTGCGCCTCATGTAGTGAATAACCTTGGGGTTCGCACTGCACCTGTTGAACTGAAAAATATGCATACTGAAATCTCAACGGTAGGTTATGTTCAATATGATGAAGATAAGCTAATTCATATCCACCCACGGGTTGATGGCTGGATTGATAAACTTTACATCAAAGCAGCAGGTAACCCTGTAGAGAAAGGGCAGCCTCTTTATACACTGTATTCTCCTCAGTTAGTTAACGCGCAAGAAGAACTTTTAATAGCTTTAAAGCGCAACAATAGTTCTTTAATTTCAGCAGCCAAAGATCGCCTAAAAGCGTTACAGCTTTCAGCAGACTTTGTTCAAAAGCTAGAAAAGACACGAAAGGTTCAGCAAACAATTACCTTTTATTCACCACAAGCAGGTGTTGTCGATGGTTTGAAGGTTAGAGAAGGTTTTTATGTAAAGCCGGGAAACACCTTATTAAGCATTGGCCAGCTAGATCAAGTTTGGGTTGAAGCAGAAGTGTTTGAACGTGACGCAGCCTTAATTAAAAAAGGACTTCCTGTATCAATGACACTGGATTATTTACCCGGTGAGGACTGGGCTGGTGTCGTTGATTATGTTTATCCAACATTGAACAGTAAAACACGCACACTCAGAGTGAGATTGAAATTTGATAACACAGACTATCAATTAAAACCAAATATGTTTGCACAAGTCTCTATTCACGCTAATCAAGCTGATAGCACCATCCTCGTGCCTAAAGAAGCCGTTATTAGAACAGGTAAACAGGACAGAGTAGTACTTGCGTTAGGTGATGGGCAATTTAAATCTATTGAAGTGACTATTGGCCGGGTTGATATCGACAGCATCGAAATATTAGACGGCTTAAATGAAGATGATGTTGTGGTGACATCTGCTCAATTCTTGATTGATTCTGAATCAAGTAAAAGCTCTGACTTTAAACGAATGACTCATGATGAAGTGCCTAACTCTGTTTGGATGCAAGGGGATGTTAATAGTGTTATGGCAGGGCACCGCATGGTTAATATTTCACATGGCCCTGCTGAAGCTTGGGATTGGCCTGAAATGGTTATGGATTTTACTGTGGCTGAAAAAGTCGATATTGACTCATTAAAGTCAGGTCAATCTTTGCACTTTGAAGTGAGCAAAACCGAAGAGGGTGGATATGAAGTTACTGGAATTCATATCATGAGTGAGCCTGCTGATATGAGTGAAGAAGTATCATCAGCAACAGTATCAGGTTTAATTAATGCGATTGATATTGATACACGGATTCTAAATATTAGCCGAGGCCCAATAGAGAAGTGGGATAGACCTGCTGCGACGATGGATTTTATCGTCGCGGACAATATAGAAATAGTTGATTTCAATGTTGGTGATAATGTCACTTTCACTTTTGAGGTTAGGGATGACTTAGTTATCACTGACATTTCTCTTGAATCAGATGAACAACACGGCAAGGAAAATAAGCCGGTCGTTGATCACTCGAATCATTAAGTTGGGAGAAAAATAATGATTGAATCAATTATTAGATGGTCAATTGGCAATCGCTTCTTTGTTATCTTAGCTACCTTAATTTTGATTGGTGGTGGGCTATTTTCAATAAAGAATACGCCTGTTGATGCACTACCAGATTTATCTGACGTTCAAGTAATAATTAAAACGAATTACCCCGGTCAGGCACCGCAAGTTGTTCAAGATCAGGTTACTTATCCACTGACAACTGCAATGTTGTCTGTTCCCGGCGCTGTTACTGTTCGTGGCTATTCATTTTTTGGTGACTCATTTGTTTACGTCATCTTTGACGAAGACACTGACTTATATTGGGCAAGGAGCAGAGTACTTGAATATTTAAGTCAAGTAGCCCCTTCACTACCCGCTAGTGCGCGTCCACAACTAGGGCCAGATGCGACAGGTGTTGGCTGGGTTTACCTATATTCTCTTGTAGATAAAACGGGCAACTTGGATATTAGCCAATTGCGTAGTATTCAAGATTGGTTCTTAAAATATGAATTGCAAACTGTCCCCGGAGTGTCAGAGGTTGCTGCCGTTGGTGGAATGGTTAAACAATATCAAATACAAGTCGATCCCGATAAGTTAAGAGCCTACGGTATACCACTTAGTCACATTCAAATGGCCCTTAAGCGTGGTAACCAAGAAACAGGTGCCTCTGTTGTTGAAATGGCTGAAGCAGAGTACATGGTTACCGCTACTGGCTATATCAAAAGTATTTCAGATATAGAGTTGATCCCTCTCGGTGTGAACGAACAAGGAACGCCGCTTACTATTGGCGATGTGGCAGAAGTTAACTTAGGTCCACAAATGAGACGGGGCATCGCGGAACTTAATGGTGAAGGAGAAGTTGTTGGTGGTGTGGTTGTTATGCGCTTTGGTGAAAACGCACAAAAAACCATTGATGGAGTAAAAGCCAAATTAGAAGAGTTAAAAAAAGGTTTACCCGAAGGAGTTGAAATAGTTACGGTTTATGATCGCTCTGGCTTAATAGGAGAGGCGGTAGAAAACCTATGGAGTAAATTGCTCGAAGAGCTTGCTGTCGTCGCGATTGTATGTGTTGCATTTCTGTTTCATTTGCGATCTTCGATTGTTGCAGTTGTCACTCTACCTATTGGCATCTTAGCTTCATTTATCATCATGCATATGCAAGGTATCAATGCGAATATTATGTCATTAGGTGGTATCGCTATTGCAATTGGTGCGATGACAGATGGCGCAATAGTGATGATTGAAAATATGCATAAACATATGGAAAAGACACCGCTAACAGATGAAAATCGTTGGCAAATAGTCTCAAAGGCGGCAAGTGAAGTCGGTCCTGCATTATTCTTTAGTTTGCTCATCATTACAGTCTCATTCTTGCCTGTATTTATTTTGGAAGCGCAAGAAGGAAGAATGTTCTCTCCTCTTGCTTACACAAAAACATATGCAATGGCTGCATCAGCAGGCTTAGCGATAACATTGGTGCCTGTATTAATGGGGTACTTTATTCGAGGCAAAATTGTTTCAGAAAAGAAAAATCCGTTAAACCGATTGCTAATTGCTATTTACATGCCTGTTTTAAAGCAAGTAATGAAGTTTCCAAAATCGACAATTGTAGCAGCAATATTAGTGACTATCGTCGGTTTTTGGCCTGTTGATAAGATTGGTAGCGAGTTTATTCCTCCTCTAGATGAAGGAGATTTAATGTACATGCCGACTACATATCCGGGGATCTCTATTGGTAAGGCAAGAGAAATTCTACAGCAGACAGACAAGCTAATTAAAACAGTGCCAGAAGTTGAAACAGTATTTGGTAAAGTAGGAAGAGCTGAAACTGCAACTGATCCCGCGCCTCTAACTATGATTGAGACCTTCATTCAGTTGAAGCCTCAAGAAGAGTGGCGTGAGGGAGTTACAACAGAATCTTTAAAAGCTGAGTTTGATAAGTTGGTTAAGTTTCCGGGCTTGACGAATGCTTGGGTTATGCCAATCAAAACTCGTATTGATATGTTGGCAACAGGTATTAAAACGCCTGTGGGTATTAAAGTCGCCGGACCAGAGCTTGATGTGATTCAGGAAATCGGCCAACAAATAGAGCAAATTTTACCCGAAGTTACAGGCACAGCATCAGTTTACTCAGAGCGAGTTGCAGGTGGACGATATATCAAGGTTGATATTTCACGCGATAAGGCAAGTCGCTTTGGGTTAAACATCGAAGATGTTCAACAAGTGGTTTCTACAGCTATTGGTGGTATGAACGTTACCCAAACGGTAGAAGGTCAAGAGCGTTACCCTGTTAACTTACGCTATCCGCAAGACTATCGAGACTCTCCTGAGCAGCTATCACGATTACCTGTTGTAACACCAAGTGGTCAACGCATTGCACTAGGTGATGTCGCAGATATTCGAGTTGAGAACGGTCCGCCGGGGATTAAGAGTGAAAATGCTCGTTTAAATGGCTGGACGTTTATCGATATAGACGGTGTTGACGTAGGTACTTATGTTGAAAGTGCAAAAATACACTTGGCTAATAATCTAAAACTACCAGCAGGTTATTCAATTACTTGGGCTGGGCAATACGAATATATGGAAAGAGCGAAAGAAAAGCTCACCTATGTATTGCCTTTAACACTCGCCATTATTGTTATTCTACTTTACTTAAACTTCAGAGCGTTTAGTGAGGTGGCTATCATTATCGTTACCTTGCCGATGGCGATGATTGGTGGCTTATGGTTGATGTATCTGGAAGGGTTTAACTTCTCTGTGGCTGTTGGCGTGGGCTTTATTGCTCTAGCTGGGGTAGCGGTTGAGATTGGTGTGATAATGTTGGTCTATCTCAATCAGGCACTTGCTGAGCTTAAGGAAAAAGCGAAAGAGCGAGCAGAACTCATCTCAGAAGATGAATATCAAGATGCCTTATTGCACGGTGCTGGATTACGTGTTCGTCCTGTAATGATGACAGTAGCGACAATCATTATCGGCCTAATGCCTATTTTATATGGTACAGGAACAGGCTCTGAGGTAATGAGTCGTATTGCTGCACCAATGGTAGGTGGGATGACAAGTGCAGTCCTGCTAACTCTAATTGTTTTACCCGCGATTTATTCAATCGTTAAAAAGCCCGAAGTAAACGCCTTTAACAAGGAACTTTCTAACTCGGAGCTAAAAAACAATGCTTAGAAAAGCTAGGAAGTACCATAAATGGCTAATGGCATTTGTAGGGATACAATTCCTTTTCTGGTCGATTACTGGTGTGTATATGGTGACTATGGATATTCACTATATACACGGCGAAACCTTGGCTAAGAGTGAGGAAGCCAAAATAGATTTAGCAAGTATGGATTACTCCATTGTAAAGCTAGCTGCGGATTATCCTAAAGCTAGCCAAGTTACACTTACTCAAAGTATGGGCCGTCCTTTGTATTCTTTTATTAATGGAGAAAATGGAAAAGTAGCAATAGATGCTAAAACTGGAGCTGTTCAGGCCCTTGTAGATGAAACCAAGGCTAAAGAAATCGCACAATACCATTATGTGCTGAATCATCAAATCGACAGCATAAGGTTGATTAAGTCAGCGACAAACTTGCCTGCTGAGTTGTCCCCAAGGCATTTACCTGTTTGGAGAGTGACGTTTGAGCAATTCTCCACACCGACATTTTATATAAGTCAACAAACAGGATCACTTGTTGCCAAGCGTCATGATTACTGGCGATTGTTTGATTGGATGTGGCGGTTCCACATTATGGATTACTATGATGGAGAAAACGTATCTAACTGGTTTTTGTTCTTGGTCGCAACTCTAGGTCTAATGGGAGCAATTACTGGCGCAGTATTGACTTATTACCGAGTGCTTTCCCCAAATAAAAAGAGAGTCATTTGATGCGACTATTTAAGTTAAATACAACGATACACAAGTGGCTTTCTTTATTTGTTGGTTTACAACTGCTTATTTGGTTGGGAACGGGCCTTTACTTCAATTTGATGGATCACAGTAAAGCCAGTGGTAATGAACTTAGAGTTCATTCTCATCATGAAGGTAGCATTACAGGCTTTGACCTATTCCCTATTAAAGACATTACTAGTAATGCTCCGCAGGAAGTAAACCTTATATGGGTTTTACATCAGCCTTACTATCATTTTGTGTTCGATAAGGGGCAGCATAGCTATCAAGAACGCCACTCAAAGCTATTTGATGCTGTAACAGGAAAGCCATTTAATTTGTCTGAAGAACAAGTACTAACTTTGGCAAAAAACTCCTACTCAGGACAGGGTAAGTTAACTACTCCAGTGTTATCTCAACCTCCGTTTTCTGATCACGTAAGGCAGCAAAATCCTATGTGGCAAGTTGCCGTTGAGGATGAGAACAATACAACTATTTATTTAGATAGTATTACAGGTCAAGTACTTCGCCATGCCAATGATGATTTCAGATTGAAAGATCTGATGATGAAGCTTCACTTTATGGACTATGGCAATTCTGGAGGATTTAACCATTGGTTGATCATTGCATTTGCTTTTGCAACGCTATTCCTTTCAATTACTGGTGTTACTTGGCTGATACAACAGTATCGAAGTGGTTTACTGAAGCTAGGTTGGGGCACTAACAGGCAAAAAGTGGCAGTGACGTTTTCCAATGAAAATACTATTACTGACATCTCAGCAGTTGGTCGCTCAACTGTACTAGAAGGGCTAGCTAGTTCACATGTATACCTTCCTTCAGGTTGCGGTGGTGGCGGTACTTGTGGCAAATGCGTGTTCTTAAGTTCAACTAAATTACCTATCACACTATCTGAACAGGAACATTTATCTCAGGAGCAACTTAAGGAAGGTTATCGGCTTGGATGTCAGCATAGGTTCTCTGAAATTAGTTCGATTGAAGTTAATACTGATCGCAATATTGAAAATCATGAGCTAGTTGTGGTTGCGACTAATTTCATTACTCCTTTTATCAAGGAAGTGAAATTTAAGCTGAAATCAGGCAAACAGTTGGCATTTAAAGCTGGTGCATATATGCAATTTCATGTGCCAGCAGGGATGAATAGCTTACGTCCAGATGATATGCCAGAGTGCTATGAAAAATACTGGGATAGCTACTATCATGGAAAATTTTCTCATAACGGTGTAACTCGCCACTACTCATTAGTTAACTTTGACGAGGAGTCTGATGAGT
The DNA here is from genome assembly GCF_028885455.1 of Pseudoalteromonas rhizosphaerae. Lineage (NCBI taxonomy): Bacteria > Pseudomonadati > Pseudomonadota > Gammaproteobacteria > Alteromonadales > Pseudoalteromonadaceae > Pseudoalteromonas > Pseudoalteromonas rhizosphaerae. Next base: position 4,858,762 of record NZ_CP118496.1, on the reverse strand, counting down.
TAATGTTTAATATCCGTTGGCAGACCGCAAAGAATGGTTTTAAAGCAGGAATAGGTTCAAGTTATTTAGGTTCACTCCAAGTAGGTGAAACGATAACTGCAAAAGGCCCTTTTTCTGATTTTTATGCCACTTCAAATAAAAAAGTTAGTCGCGTGTTTATTGGTGCGGGTTCAGGACTTGCACCACTGAGGTCTATTATTTTTGAACAGTTGAAAAAGCATAAAGATAAAAGTGGTTTGACTCTTATCTATGGTGCGCGAACTGAAGATGACTTGCTATACCATAATGAATTGAAGTCACTGAGTGAGAAGCATAAAAACTTCTCTTATATTCCTACTCTTTCTAATCCTTCAGAAGAATGGCAAGGGCACTCAGGCTATGTTCAAAAAGTACTTCTGCCGTATATGAACCAAAAATCAGAACTGCTTTTGGCTGAGTTTTACTTGTGCGGTCCAGAAGCAATGATGAGTGAAGTGGAAAAAATAATTACAGATGCTGGGATTCCAAGTAATCAAATTTTCAAAGATAAATTTAGTCGTTAATCCATTAAATAAATAGAGGTAAATATGAAAAAACTAATTAAATTTTTAACCGTAATCAGTGTCGTTTTTAGTAGTGCGGTATTTGCGCATGTGCATCTTGAAAAAAGTGTGCCTGCTGATAATGCAATGCTAATGAATCCTCCAGAAGAGTTAACTTTGGTGTTCACCAAAGAGGTACGTGTTGTAAAAGTTTCATTGGCCAATAAACAAGGCGAAGAATTTAAATTTGGATTCGAGCCTTCTAAAGTCGCTACTAGCAAATTTACATGGAAACTACCTAAATTAGCTCCTGCAAACTATACTGTGGATGTAACCTTCTTAGGTAACGATGGTCATAAAATGAAACATAGCTTCGGCTTTATGGTTCACTAAAATAGGCGGTGTGATTGATATGGAAATGTATATCTGGAATACAGTCATTGTACTGTCAAAAATTGTATTTTACGTCGGCTTTGCCTGTATTGCAGGTTATACATTTTTCAGGCAAATATTTGAGAATAATGAATCTCATACTAATACTGTAATAGCGAATTTAACGTGGACAAGAACTTATATAGTTATGGCTTTGATCGCTAATATTACTTGGTTCTTTGCCAGTACTGGTGCAATGGCAGAAGAGGGAATTCAGGGGGCGATAGACGCTGATATATTGGCTATTATGTGGGACTCCTCTGTCGGCACTGGAGCTTTGCTTCGAGCGCTTGGGCTAGTTACCGCAATAATCGCTTTAGCTTTAAGGTTCAAACTCGCTGTGAACTCGTACTTAAAACAAAGCGCTTTAATGTTGAGTTTATTAATCCTTGCATACTCATTCACGTTACTGGGTCATATTTCTGAGTTAGGCACAATTGAAAAAGGCTTGCTTATTTTGCATGTGCTCGTTATGGCATGGTGGTTTGGGGCGTTATTGCCACTAAAACAGGCTTGCCATCAGCTAAGTTATGCAGAACTTCATTTGCTGATGGAAAGCTTTGGCAAACAAGCAAGTTTTACATTGAGCCTATTGTTGGTAGCAGGCCTCTGGCTCGTGATTCAATTGGTCGGAAGTCTTGATGCACTAATAAGCTCAAGTTACGGACAAACACTGTTGTTTAAATTGGCCCTTGTAGTGTCTATTTTGGCACTTGCTGCTAAACATAAACTAATACTCGTTCCACAACTTAAAAATAGTCAAGGCAGAGAGGCTTTATCTAAATCTATCTCGATAGAAATGGTAGTAGCTTTTGCCATTTTATCTGTAACTGCTGGGCTTACTAGTGTTGTTGGTCCTGCAAATTAAAACCTAAAAGAGAAAAAGAAAATGAAAACAATAAATATCCTACTCGTTTTATTAATGACGTTTAGTTTCGCAGCAAACGCTCATGGTGATAAGAATAAAGACAAAGGATTGTTTAAAGGTGTAGATACACCAGCCGCAAAAGTTGTTTTGGCATTTCATCAAGCACTTGAAACTGGCAATCAAAAACAGGCTAGAGCGCAGTTAGCGGATGATGTCACCATTTTCGAGGGAGGCCGCGTTGAAAGGAGCGCTGATGAATATGCTCATCATCATATGTTGTCGGATATGAAGTATTTAGCAGCGATGAAGAGCGACACACTTGAACATCAAGTGACGATACTTGGAAATACCGCTATCTCTGCGTCGCGTAGTCAAACTACAGGTACTCATAAAGGTGTTGAACGCGATTATCAAGGCATGGAAACGATGGTGCTGGAAAAACAAAATGGTGAATGGAAGATTAAGCACATTCATTGGTCACATTAATTTATTGGTTAAATAACGGAGTACAAAATGAGAATTAAAAATCCATTACATCAAGTTTCTACGCCACGTAGACGCTTTGTACAAGGTGTAATTGCTGGCGGTGTATTAGCTGCTTTTCCAAGTGTTCTTCATGCAGCTTCATCTTTGATTGCTGGAACTTCAACAGGTACTGCGCCCGAACTAAGTGGAGAAGTAATAGATTTAGTGATAGATGAGTCACCCGTAAACTTCACAGGTGTTGTAAGAATGGCTACAACAATCAATGGCTCAATACCAGCTCCTACCTTGCGCCTCAGAGAAGGTGATGACGTTACTATCAGGGTAACTAATAAATTATCAGTGCCGAGTTCAATTCATTGGCATGGGATCATTCTTCCGTATCAAATGGATGGCGTACCGGGTATTAGCTTTAAAGGTATAATGCCGGGTGAAACCTTTGTTTATAAATTTAAGCTGCAACAAAGCGGCACATATTGGTATCACTCACACAGTGGCTTTCAAGAAATGACAGGTATGTACGGCGCATTAATTATTGAGCCAAGAGAAAAGGATATTATTAGTGCTGACAATGAGCATGTCATCCAATTGTCTGATTGGACTGATGATGACCCAATGGATTTGTTCCGCAAGTTAAAAGTACAAAGCGATGTATTTAACTTTAATCAACCTACTGTTCCAGAGTTTTTTGATGACATTTCAAATAGCAGCGTTTCAAATGCGCTACAACGCCGGGAAATGTGGAATAAAATGAGAATGAACCCTACAGATCTTGCAGACTTATCAGCATCTGCAATGACTTTTTTAATGAATGGTTGTGCGCCTTTGACAAACTGGCGTGGAATGTTTAAAGCTGGCGAAAAGGTTAGGCTTAGATTTATTAACGGTTCTAGCAATACGTTTTTTGATGTAAGAATACCTGAGCTGAAGTTAACAGTTGTACAAGCTGATGGACAAAATGTTGAACCTGTGACAGTAGATGAATTTAGATTTGGTCCCGGTGAAACTTATGATGTACTTGTCGAGCCAAAAAATGATGCATATACGATTTTTGCACAAAGCATGGATCGCTCAGGTTATGCTAAAGGTACTTTATCAATGGCACCTAATATTGATGCACCAGTACCTGCTCTAGATCCCGTTGAATGGTTAACGATGACAGATATGATGGGGAATATGGCCCAAGGTGGTGAGCATTCCGCGATGGCAGGTATGGCAGACATGTCGGGCATGAATTCTAATAAAATGGATCATAGTGCAATGGGTCATGGAGCGATGGCAATGGATCATAGTAAACATGGAATGACTAAAAACCCATTAGCTGTTGCTAGCACTAAAGTGCGTCATGCAAAAACAGAGTATGGAGCTTCTGTTGATATGCGTGTTGATATGCCTAGAACAAACCTTGATGATCCCGGTATAGGTTTACGTAAAAATGGACGCCGTGTTTTAACACTTGCAGATTTACATTCTCTTGAGGGAATTACAAACCAGCAAGAGCCAGAGGCTGAAATTGAATTACATTTAACTGGAAACATGGAGCGTTATAGCTGGTCATTTGATGGCTTGGAATTTGGAAAAAGCACGCCAGTTCACATGAAGCATAATCAACGTTTAAGAGTTATTTTACAAAACGATACAATGATGACACATCCCATGCACCTGCATGGTATGTGGAGCGATTTGGAGAATGAAAAAGGTGATGTACAGGTTCGTCGCCATACTATCCCTGTACAACCAGCGCAAAGAATTAGTTTTTTAACAACACCTCATGACGTAGGTCGCTGGGCATGGCATTGCCATTTATTATTCCACATGGATGCAGGTATGTTTAGAGAGGTAGTTGTATCATGAAAAAATTAATACTAACCAATACGTTAAGACTATTATTAATAGGTTTGCCCCTTATAAGTGTATCTGTATCTGCAAAAGATGAGATGACTGAGATGGGTGATTCTAAAATGCAAGCACAAGGTGGAGATGCACCTAAAGATGCTAGAGACCCCCATGCTTATGCAGCAGGTACAACTTTGACTGAAGGTCCTTATGCACTCAGTAGCGACAAACGACTGACTTTGGCAGATGAGCATTCATTTTACGCGCTACTAGGGGATCGTCTTGAATATAATGAGCAAACAAACGCAGGTGTTTTTGACTTTCAGGCATGGTATGGCACTACTTTTGACAGGTTAGTCATAAAAACCGAGGGTGATTTTAGCAAAGGAAATCTAGAGGAGAACCAAACAGATATTTTATGGGGCCATGCTGTTTCAACATATTGGGATACACAAGCAGGGATTCGGTTTGATTACAATAAAGACGGTGAAAACCGACAGTGGCTAGCTTTTGGCCTTAGGGGGCTTGCTCCATATTGGTTTGATCTCGACATGACTGGCTACTTGGGCGAAAAAGGCAATACAGCACTATCGCTTAGAGCGGAATATGAGCTATTACTCACACAAAAGTTAATTGTTCAACCACGTGCAGAGTTAACGCTTTACGGTAAGGACGACGTCCAAAATAACCTTGGTAGTGGTTTATCGAGCAGTACTATTGGTTTTCGGGTTCGTTATGAGTTTACCCGCCAGTTTGCTCCCTATGTTGGCGTTGAGTGGACAAATAAATTTGGTAATACAGCCGACTTTGCGAAGTTAAATGGGCAAAGTACTCGTGATACTGCTTTTGTTGCAGGTATCAAGTTCTGGCTCTGATGTGAAGAAATACTATATTGACTTGATGAGAGCTACCGCAACTATATTGATGGTAGCTTTCGTTTTTTGGGATTTAAACCATTTTAGTTATGTTAGGAAAGGCCTAGCTAATAGTTTTTTTGGAAAGAACTAAGAGCAGTAATAGTAAGCTACTTCTTATTTTCAGTCGGTGCCAGTCTGGTGTATACCGGAATATCAGCTAAGAAGTAAAGTTGGCGAATGGTTAAGGTTAAAGAGTCAAGGCAAAAAACATCGCCATTGAAAGACGTACAATAGGCCATTTTATCACTTTTGATGAACGGGAATTGGGTGTGCCCGGGATAGAACCGATTGTTGCAAAGTACTGCGCTTAAAGCTGAACAATTGGAAAAATGATCCCTTACTCAATACCTAGTTATGAGCGTAGGGTTTTTATTTCTTTTAATGGTGCTCATGCTTGGCTTCAATCTCATGAGTATAAATTAGACACCCCTTTATACTTGTGAAGTTTAAGCTGTTTAAAAAAGTAAAAAGTAAAAAGTAAAAAGTTTAGGTTTTAGTTCAAAGGTTGATCAAGATCATAAAATTATTTTTATAAAGTGGCTAATATTGTAGGTGCTAAAGAAGGAATGATAATGTTTGGACTTTTCAGGTGGTTTAAAATAGTGATAATAACTGTGTTGCTTACGCAGCATAGTTTTGCTATTGCTAAACCAATGAATTGTGAAGAGCATCATAATGGCTCATCCGACACGCATATTATACAACCAAGCAAAAATATGCATCATCAATCAATGATTGACAATAGTCACTATCACACTGAAAATTCGCAAGACTCTAAACACCTTCATGGTGATGAAGACTGTGAAAAATGTAAAGCTGGTGATTGTGTTTGTTGTGAAGGCGGTTTTTGTACAAGCTTTCATTTAAATGCCTATCTTGTGGAAGCGCAAGACGAAGGTATTTGCAATATTCATTCTGAGCTAATTCTACAGCGTATACCCCTACCAAAATCTGGTATCCATCTCTTACTTTATCGTCCACCAATTATTGGCTAATCACGGGATCAGTGCGCCTTTTTTTCGCCACTCCCATCAAAATAGAATGATTTTTTCATTGGTTTAAATAACCAATTGTTTTGAACGATTAGTACGATATTTGGAAAGGCATTATGAAAATGCTCAAACTATTGCTATTTACAGTACTTAATGCTGTCGATTTTGACCGAGATTTCTCTTTTACCAAAAAATTAGTTTTTAGCTTTTGCATTATTAATCACGAATAATCACTTGACCTGTGTCTTAGACACAGGTCTAAGCTGTAGGTGAGATTACAAACTTAGGTGAAGAACTAAGGAGTGAACATGAAAGTTGCAGAGCTGGCAAAAAGCCTTGGAACGACTGCTGATACGGTGCGCTATTACACCAGATTAGGATTGTTAAAACCAGCTAAGTCAGTGAACGGCTACAAGTCATACTCGAATAAAGAAGTATCGAGACTTAAATTCATTTTAAGTGCCAGAAACCTTGGTTTTTCCGTTGCAGATATCAAGGAAATTATTAATGAATCTGAAGATGGTAAAAGTGCGTGCCCATTAGTCAGAAGCCTGATCAAAGAGCGGCTTGAAGAAACAGAAAAGCAGTTTCAAGCAATGTTGGCACTTCGAGGAAAAATGTCTTCTGCGCTTTCTCAATGGGAAGAAATGGAAGACAAAGCACCGACTGCAAACATGGTTTGTCATCTCATCGAAAACTTTGAGCAAATTAAAAAAGCATAGGAGGAAAAAGGGTGGCTACTAACACAAATATAAAAACTGAATCAGGCTGTTGCTGTAAGGCAAAAGCTCAATCCTCTTCGTGTAAAAGTAAGGAGAATACGTTGGAGAAAGTATCACATAACCAACAGCTTATCATTGAAGGCGCTGGGTGTGCTAGCTGTGTAGGCAAAATTGAAGGGGCGTTGAAGGCAACTCTTGGAGTCGTCAGTGCGGAAATGAATTTTGCTGATAGGACAGTAACAGTTTATGGGACAGCTAAAACAGAAGAATTGATCAAAGCTGTTGAGTCAGTGGGGTATAACGCGAAGCCAATTGATGATAGCTCAGCAACAGATGCGCTTGATGAGAAAGAGGCGGCGGATTGGGCATATTACAAAAAGCTAATGCGCGATACGTTTATTGCCCTTTCACTCGGCGTTCCTTTGATGATCTACAGCATTGTAGTTGGAGAAATGACAGTTGAAACAAACCTTGAACGCATGTCTTGGCTGGTTGTCGGTATTTTAACTTTTGGTGTTATGTATTTTTCAGGTAAGCATTTTTATGTTGGCGCTTGGAAAAGCTTTAAAAACCACTCCGCTAATATGGACACACTAATAGCTTTGGGAACAGGTACAGCTTGGGTGTACTCAATGGTTGTTGTGTTTGCACCTGACGCCGTTCCATTGATGGCTCGGCATGTTTATTTTGAAGCGACCGCCATGATCATTGGCTTGATTGATTTAGGTTTAGCATTAGAAATAAAAGCCAGAGGTAAAACCTCTGAGGCCATTAAACGTCTTATCGGCTTGCAGGCCAAAACGGCAACCGTGGTTCGTGATAGCAAAGAAGTTCAGATTGGTATTGAGCAGGTTTTACTTAACGATATTGTAAAGGTAAAACCGGGCGAAAAAATTCCCGTCGATGGTGTGGTATTGGAAGGGCACACCTCTATTGATGAGTCCATGCTGACAGGCGAGCCTATGCCTGTTGAAAAAGCCGAAGAAGATGAGGTTGTCGCTGGTACTTTGAACAAATCAGGCATGATTATGTTTAAAGCCACACGTGTTGGAAAAGACACGGCGCTTGCGCAAATCATCAATATGGTGAAACGAGCACAAAATTCTAAACCGCCGATTGGCCGCTTGGCTGATGTTATTTCAGCTTTTTTCGTTCCTGTTGTCATGATCATCTCTGTGTTAAGTGCGCTAGCATGGCTTAACTTTGGACCTGAGCCAGCAATTGCTTTTGCCATCGTATCAGCAACTACTGTACTCATTATTGCCTGCCCATGTGCTTTGGGCTTGGCAACGCCCATGTCTGTCATGGTCGGAGTAGGAAAGGCCGCAGAAGCAGGCGTGCTAATTCGCAACGGTGAAGCACTGCAAACCGCCTCTAAAATCACTGCCATGATTTTAGATAAAACGGGCACTATTACTGAAGGGGCACCTAAGGTAACCGATATTGTTTTAGCAAAAGCTACGGACGAAAAAGACGTACTACAGCTTGCTGCAAGTTTAGAGAGCGGCTCAGAGCACCCTTTAGCGCAAGCGATTGTTGAAAGTGCGTTAGATAAGGATATTGAGTTACTAAAAATTGAAGCGTTTAACGCCATTACGGGTTTTGGTGTAGAAGCAAACTGCAACAATAAAGCCCTGCTTTTCGGAAACGATAAACTAATGAAGTTAAAAGGCATAGACCTCACAGGCTTTGTTGAACAAGCGCAGTCTTTAGCCAAAGAAGCCAAAACACCTATGTACTTTGCTGTAGATGGTGAACTTGCAGCAATCATTGCTGTTGCAGATCCTATCAAGTCAGACTCAATCTCTGCTATCAAACGACTTCAGGCTAATGGTATACGCGTCATCATGTTAACGGGTGATAACAAGGAAACCGCTGCTGCTGTTGCCAAAAAAGCGGGTATTAGTGAGTTTCTTGCTGAAGTGCTGCCAGAAGATAAAGCCAACAAGGTGAAAGAGCTACAAGAAGGCGGCGAAATTGTTGGTATGACAGGAGATGGCATCAACGATGCTCCTGCGCTAGCGTTAGCCGATGTTGGCTTCGCCATAGGCACAGGGACTGATGTAGCTATCGAAAGTGCTGACATTACCCTAATGCGTGGTTCACTTCATGGCCTAGCTGATGCCATAGCGGTAAGCAAAGCTACTTTACGAAATATAAAACAAAACTTGTTTGGCGCGTTTGTCTATAACGTAGCCGGGATTCCTTTTGCTGCGGGGGTTCTATATCCCTTCTTTGGCATTCTGCTTAGCCCTGTAATTGCAGGTGCTGCAATGGCGTTTTCGTCATTGACTGTAGTGTCAAATGCAAATCGACTTCGCTTGTTTAAAGCAAAAGAGCATTAAGGAGAAACACGATGATGTTAATTAACTTATTAGGCTTAGTGTTAATCGCACTGATTGTTTGGTGGTTTTGGCTATACAAACCCAATAAAACAATTGTTCAAGGTAATGAAGTACTCATTGAAGTGAGGGATGGCGTGTATTCACCATCCTCAATCCAAGTGTCTGCTAGTCAACCTGTCACTCTGAAGTTTATGCGCAAAGATCAATCCCCCTGCGCTGAAACAATGCTTATTCCTTCATTGGATATAAGCGAACAGCTTAAATTAAATGAAATTACTCAAATTACCCTATTGAACTTATCACCGGGAGAGCATGAGTTTCACTGTCAGATGCAAATGTATCGCGGTGTCTTAAAAGTCGTTTAGGAGGGCAATATGAAAAATCAACACCCTAATTTTTGGTCAACACCTACAGGCTGGGCTGCACTGGCACTTATTGCCGCAGTGACCTACTTCTTAGTGCTTGAGCATGGTCAACATATGCTGCAATTTCTTCCCTACTTGATTTTATTGCTATGCCCCTTGATGCACGTATTTATGCATGGCAGTCATGGTAAACATGGTCACGATCATTCACATGCGCCTGATGAAAAAAAGGAAGAGAGCTTTCAAGAACTCACGGATAAAAATGCAGCCTATCGCGATGGCTACATACAAGGGTTAGAAAAGGCACGTAAGGAATCACATAAAAAGGAGAGCAGTGATGAATGAAACATATGATTATGACTTATGGTCAATGGTGATACTGAACTCAGCAATTTTTATCTTTTTTGCCTTTAGTTTTGTCAAACCAAAAACATCAACTGATTGGAGAAGTCTAAGCGCGTTCTCTGCCTTTATTGTTGCCCTATTTACTGAAATGTATGGCTTTCCTTTAACTATCTATTTTCTGTCGGGGTGGCTGACGGAGACCTATCCAGAAGTAAATTTCTTTGCGCATGAAAATGGGCATTTATTACATACTTTCTTTGGATTTCAAGGTGATGCCCATTGGGACCCATTTCATATAGTGAGTATGGTGTTAATTGTTGCAGGTTTCTTTATGTTGTCTTCAGCATGGAATGTATTGCATCACGCGCAAAAACATCATCAATTGGCTACAACTGGATGGTATGCAAGGTGTCGCCACCCACAGTATGTAGCTTTCATTCTAATCATGTTCGGCTTTTTATTGCAGTGGCCGACAATCCCAACACTTGCGATGTTTCCGATCTTAGTCGTTGTTTACGTCAAGCTAGCGAAACGCGAAGAAGCACAAGCGATTGCTGAGTTTGGTTCGGAGTACCACAGGTATATGGAATCGACACCAAGTTGGATCCCAAATTTTAATAAAAGTGTAGAAGGTAAAAATCATGAAAACGTTAACTAAATCAATTTTATTTATTAGTTCACTACTTATAACCACTAGCTCATTTGCCCAAAACAATGAGCATAAGCATGAAGGTGCGAACAAAGCTGATATGCATCAAGGCATGGCAATACCACATGAGAACATGGGAGAAATGCACAAAAAGATGATGGAAATGAAAAAGGAAGTCCATGCCATTAAAACTGAAAAAGATCCTGAAAAGCAACAGCAGATGATGGTTGAACATCACCGTTCAATGATGAAGATGATGCAATCCATGCACAAAAACATGGAAGAAATGCCAATGCATCAACAAATCAAGATGGCTGAACATCATTTAGAAATGATGGGGAACATGATGCCGCAGATGAACCGTAAAATGGAAGAAATGAAAGATAGCAATCAACAGCATTCACACAAACATTAGGAGAAAAATTATGAGCGATTTAAATCATAGAGTTGGCGTTAAAGAGCAAAATTTAGTTGTTCGAAACCTAAAGCTTAGCAATGTCACAGAAGAAAGCTGTGACGAGTTAGTAAAAGAAATAGATCAGCTTTTTGGTATAGATGAAGTTAGTTACAACATCAAAGAAGGTGAAATACACCTTGCCTATGATGCCGCAAACGTAAGCCTTGATGGGATTGAGGAGGTAATCCGTAAGTATGGCGCAGATGTTCATGATGATTGGTGGACACATACTAAAGAAAGTTACTATAAATTTGTTGATCAGAACATCAAAGATAACTCTGTTCATAAGCCTTGGAGTTGTCATCAAGCACCTTCGGGGGCTGGCCGGAAAAACAAATGAATTCATAAAAAAGTGTATAGATAATTAGTTAGTCAAATGAGGTAACAGTGATGAAAACACCCTATATAAAAGCTCTTTTATTGCTTACATTCGGTTTATATTTAGTGGGTTGTTCCAATACCACTTTTTATCATAAATACATGATGAGAGGTCAGGTAGTAGAAAGTTCTGATAATCGAACTCTAATCTGTATTGGTGCTAAGCATGGCGCAGAGGTTGGGCAAAAATACAGTGTTATTAGATTCCATGAAAGAATAGTATTGAGTGAAGGTGAAGATCCCTACACTATCGAAAAGGTAGGAACGGTACAAATTACTAAAATTGTGAATGATCATTTCGCAACTGTAAAGCTAGTGTCTGGTGACATTGCAGCGAAAGATATGGTGGAACTTGAAAACTAATAAAGTGGTGGCGAAAGCCACCACAAGAGCATAACAATAAAACTTAATGAAAAAACTTTAGTGTTATTTTGTACAACCTTTGAGATTGTTTGCTCAGTTCTGGTTATCTTGATGCCAGTACGACAGAAAAAATGTTACATATGAATTAGAAAGGTGTGGGCTGGCATCCTAGGTCTAATCTTAACAGTTAAGGGGCCGCCGAATAGAGCTATACCTTTACATCAGCAGCATAATCAATGCTCCCGCGATCATAAATAAGTTTTCAGATAGCGATACAAATCCAAGTGGCACACTGCTATCGCCGCCTACACAGGCACACTTTAACTGGCGTTTGTCGATGTAAACGGCTTTGAAAACTGAAATTGCTCCAACTGTGCCGATAAACAATGAAAATGGTGCCACTGCGAGAGGCTGTAGTTGGGCAACCATACCAATACCTGCATATGCTTCAATGAAGGGATAAATATAACCATATCTTATCCATCTCATCGCTAGTAAATCATAAGTAATAAACGAATTTGTGAAACTGTATAGGTCTTTCAGTTTTTGCACCGCTAAGAGCGTCATTGAAAAAGCTATAAATAGCATCAGTGTTCTGATGGAGATAAATGAGCCGGAAGCAAAATGTTGAGATGCGACAGCAAGAAGTGCAGCTATCGAGAAAATGGCTACAACGGGCGTGTAGGTTGTGCCAGTTTGACCTGCTTCATCTTTACCAAAATACTCTCTTAAGTCATCGTATCCTCCGACACGCTTTCCTTCAATAAAGGTTTGTGGCGTAGTTTTGACATCATGCTTAGCTTTGAAGTCATCAGCTTGTTGTCTTGACGTGAGCTTATGATCTTCTACATCATACCCTTGCCTCTCCAGCAAATCTTTCGACCTTAAACCATAGGGGCAGATATGTTCGTCAGTGACCATTCTGTACAGGGTAGCTGTCTTAGTCATCTTAGTCTCCTTTGTTCAGTGTGCCTTCAAACTTTGGGAGCGGTCGTTGCTCAGCCTGAGCTTGTGAGCTGACCTTTCCATTTTCAGAAATATCTTTAATCAGCCATTCCATTTCTTTTATTTCTTTTCGTTGGGCTTTAATAATACCATTTGCCAATTCACGCACGCGTACATCCTCCAAAGTTGAATGCTCACTAGTAAGAATAGCAATGGAGTGATGAGGAATCATCGCTTTCATGTAAGCAGTGTCAGAAATTGTGCTTTGAGAGCGAACAAGATAAAGACATATGGCAAACAGTATTGTCGCCAATAGAAAAATAGCCATGTTGAGCTTCTTGTTACTGTACATGCCAAGCATAAAGGCCAGCATGATCATTGCCATACCTGCTCCCATATACAACGCCATATAGATACGCGTTTCACTAAACCATATATGTGATACTGCGTAAGTGTTGAGATACATCATGACAAACATAGCAATGGTTGAGGTGATGATCATTGCAGCAAATCTTGAGTATTTCATAAGTAATCCTTACATTGATAGTGTAAATATTTCCCACTGTTAGCCTATTATTCTCTACATGTGGTCATGTTCTCGAAAAAGTGCAAGTAATGAGCCAGTATCAATAAGAGTATTTGTAATACGATTGACTCAATTTCAGCTTATATCTAAAGTTTAAGTTTTGAACTTATGATAGACACAGGCTAAATTGGCTTTAGTTAACAATCTAATGGGAGAACTCAAAGCACTACAAGCTGAGCTTCAACAAATGGCAAGCTCGTGTACAAGTGAAGCGTGTGAAATAATTAAGTCACTTTATAGTTAGAATTGTCATTCATTTTCTATCCGTAGTGTACGAATTTCTATTTTTTATTACGTTCATGTACGAAATTTATTTAATATACTTTCGTTCATTTAATTGTTAAGGTGTGCGAAAGTTACAGGTTTCGTATATATGAAAGTTGGTTTTGCAAGAGTTTCAACTAAAGAACAAGATTTAAATGTTCAACTGTCCAAGTTGGACGCTCAGGGCTGTGAAAAAATATTCCAAGGCAAACAGTCTGGTGCTTCGATTCGAAATGAAGAAAAGCTTTAGGAACTCATCGACTTTATCAGGGAAGGTGATGAAGTTATTGTTACTCGCCTCGACCGTTTGGGACGGTCGTTAAAATCTATTCTTGAGGCAATTGAAAGCATCCATAAGAAAGGTGCTTGTTTGAATATTATCGACGGCTCTCTCAATACCAAAAATGATAATCCGTTTGCCACTGCCATGATCAACCTATGTGGAGTATTTGTGACTGTGCATAATGATTGAGATTGATCTCATTTTAGACTGAAAGGTTTTAAAGGGATGCCGCCAATCTCTCTTTTTATGAAAGTATGATTTTTTAATCATAATATCTGAGACTCAATCAGTTATATTACGATAATTTGATGCTATTTGCTAACGGCAGCTCCTCCGACATTGCGGACATTAGCATCAATGAATACCTTATGACTTCACTTAGCCAAAAGCGGAAGTTAGCTTTTGAGTTATTAACGAAAATTCAGAGTGTAAAGCAGACGTTGAAGAGTCAATAATAAACTTCAATTTAAACACTCTAGTGCATTAACGGCTGCAACTAATTTTGTCGTTCTAGAATTGGCGGAATTTTGCTGTTCCATATGAGAAGTAAACACACCAGTCACCATTCAATAGTTTGGCAAAACCTTGTGTGACTCATACTTGTGATACCGCTGACATGAATTTGTCAGCATTTCTTCCGTTTTTATCTGTCCACATTTAGGACATGCAGTAGTCGATTAATGTTCTATATTCTGCCCGTATGCCTCTAACAGAGTTAACTATCTAGTGACTTAATGATCCCGCATGCTTCAATAGTATTGTTCGAACCACAAGCACTAGCCATCTGTTGTAATTCAGCTTTAAGCGCCCTTAATTCTTTCATGCGTTTATTCACTAGTGCAAGTTGCTGATCAATTAATGCATTAACGCTAGAGCAGCTTTCTTCTGGCTTATTTTTTAATTCGATAAGACGTTTAATATCATTGAGTGATATATCTAGGCTGCGACAATGTTTTACGAACTCCAATTGTTTAAGTGCTTTACTATCATACAGCCTGAAATTACCTTCTGAACGGTTTGGATTTAACAGTAATCCTTCTCTTTCATAATATCTAATTGTTTGTATAGAACAGCCCGATTTTTTAGACAATTCGCCTATTTTCATCAATTTCCCCCAGACATTTGATTCTATAGTTACTATAGAGTCTGTAGTATAAGTATGCAACGAAAAGGATATATAAAAAATGACCGAGAAATATTTAAACAATACGAATATCGTTAATTTTGAACACAAAGATATCCAATCCCTGATCGATCAGCGAGGATGGCAAAGCTTAGACGATTTCAACAAAATTGGAGCAGCATACCAATTTGTGAAAGATGAAATAATGTTTGGCTATAACAAGAGTGATGATATAGCAGCAAGCGATGTACTAGCAGATGGTTATGGGCAATGTAATACTAAGGGTAATCTGTTAATGGCGCTATTGCGTGGACTAGGTATCCAGTGTCGTTTCCATGGTTTTACCATTGATCAGCAATTACAAAAAGGGGCTATACCTAGCTATGTATTTTGGTTAGCACCTAAATACATCATTCATAGTTGGGTAGAAGTTTATTTCGATGGACGCTGGATAAACTTAGAGGGCTTTATATTGGATGAGCAATACTTAAGCTCACTACAGCAGAAATTTAGCCAAGCAAAAGATGACTTTTGTGTCTATGGTGTTGCAACAAAGTGTTTCTCTTCACCAAACACAAATTGGTGCGGCCAAGATACCTATATTCAAAAAGAAGGTATTCATGACGACTTTGGGCTTTATGATTCCCCTGATGAGTTTTATCTTGAAAAGGGTACTAATTTGTCGGGAGTAAAACGTTGGATGTATCAAGGTGTGATTCGCCATTTGATTAATATGAATGTATCAAAAATTAGAAATACAAAAGCACTGGAGGTACAAAATGCACAACCATAGTCACAGTCATCAGCATTCTAAAGATGATCGTATTGGTTGGGCATTTTTTCTGAATGTGACATTTACTATTATCGAATTTATAGGTGGTTGGCTCACTAACAGTACTGCGATAATGGCAGATGCAGTTCACGATCTTGGTGATAGTCTTTCAATAGGTTTTGCGTGGATTTTAAGTCGTTTTTCAGATAAAGAAGCATCAGATAAGTTTAGTTATGGTTATCGTAGACTTACTCTCTTTGGCGCATTGATAAACAGTATTGTTTTAATCATTGGCTCAATTTGGATTTTATTTGAAGCAATTCCAAGGCTGTCCAATCCTGAAATGCCTGTAGTCGAGGGGATGTTAGGGCTAGCGATACTCGGCGTTGCCGTTAACGGATATGCGGTATTAAAATTAAAAGCGGGTGAAACATTAAATGAGAAAGTGCTGACATGGCACCTTCTTGAAGATGTACTTGGATGGGTTGCCGTTCTTATAGTCTCTATCGTACTGTTGTTCGCTGAACTGCCGATATTAGATCCCCTTTTATCAATAGGGTTCACGCTGTTCATCTTGTTTAATGTTTTCAAAAACCTGAAATCAACACTCGTTTTATTTCTTCAAGCTGCACCCGATAAAGAGACTCAAAAGCGTATTAAACTATCACTAATGGAATTTCCTGAAGTTAATGGTATCCACCACATGCACTTTTGGTCACTAGATGGTGAAAGTCACGTTTTAACAGCGCACCTTGAGCTGAGTGACAACTTTGACGTTAAAGAATTAATTAGGCTTAAACAAGAAGTTGCAGCTAAATTATCTTCCTATCATTTATCGCATACAACGATAGAGTTTGAGTTTTTAAATGAAAATTGTCGGGATGAAGCGCAGTAAGCTTTATCAATAAAATGTTGGGCATACAATATAAAAAGCAGCTTAATTAGGCATAACCTATTAATTAAGCTGCTTTTTGGGCTTTAAATTTCGTCAGATTACTGTTTGTTACTCTCAGAGCCATGCGCCCATTGATATAAAACAGGTAATACAAACAAAGTTAAAATGGTAGAAGATACAATACCGCCGATAACGACTGTTGCTAGTGGTCGTTGTACTTCTGCACCAATTCCAGTGTTTAGCGCCATTGGAATAAAACCTAAACTAGCAACCAGTGCCGTCATTAAAATAGGTCTTAAACGAATGATGGCACCTTCAATGATCGCTACGTAAAGGTCGCCTTTTTCATGCCAAAGATCTCGAATAAAAGCCAACATAACCAAGCCATTTAATACGGCGACACCTGACAATGCTATGAAGCCGACACCTGCCGAAATTGATAAGGGCATGTCTCTTAAATAAAGTGAAAATACGCCCCCAGTTAATGCTAAAGGCACGCCACTGAAAATGATTAATGCATCTTTTAATGAACCAAATGCGATAACCAAAATACCTAAGATTACAACTAATGTGATCGGCACAACTAAGCTTAATCTTTTACTCGCTGACTCTAGTTGTTCAAACGTTCCACCATAATCAAGCCAGTATCCTGCTGGGATTTCTCCTTCCTGATTAATTTTAGCTTTCACTTCTTTTACAAAGCCGCCTAAATCTCTGCCACGAACATTGACGGTAACCACAACTCTTCTTTTTCCGTTCTCACGGCTAATTTGAGCAGGTAAAGACTCTGATTTAAGCTCTGCAACTTCTTCAAGTGGCACATAGTTACCACCCTCAAGTGGAAGCGGCAGGTGCTTCAAGCCATTGATATCTGTTCTTGTTTGCTCTGGTAGGCGAACAACTAACTCAAACCGTCTGTCACCTTCATAAATGATCCCCGCAGATTCTCCACCAATTGCAGTAGCAACCCAGTCTTGCAGTTCTGAAACGCTCAAACCGTATCGACCAAGCGCTTCTCGTTTAGGAATTACTGATAAAGATGGAACACCTGTGACCTGTTCCATTCGGGCATCAGCAGCACCGTCCACGGTTTTCACAATATTTAGAATATCTTTTGCGGTAAGTAATAATCGATCTAAGTCATCACCAAATATTTTGATGCCGACATCAGCTCTAACGCCAGAAATCAATTCATTGAAACGCATTTGAATAGGCTGAGTGAATTCATAGTTGTTGCCCGGAATGTTTTTCAGTACTTCTTCCATTTCTTCAACTAATTCACTCTTTGGCTTTGAAGGTTCGGCCCATTCTTTACGTGGTTTTAAAATAACAAAGATATCAGCAATACTCGGTGGCATTGGATCAGTTGCTACTTCTGATGTGCCGATGCGCGAGAATACTTTATCAACTTCAGGAAACGCTTTAATACGTTGCTCAAGTACTTCTTGCATTTCTACTGATTGCTCTAGGCCGGTAGAAGGTATTCTTAGCGCTTGGACTGTTATATCCCCTTCATTTAGCTGTGGAACAAATTCACTACCCAGCGTTGTTGCTAACCAAAGGCTATACCCCATTAACAGCGTTGAGAATGAAACAATAACCCAACGAAATTTCAACGCCATTTTTAACAATGGTTCATAAATAGACTTGGTTGAACGAATAACTACACTTTCTTTTTCGCTGATTTTACCTTTCATAAACACAGCTACAGCAGCAGGAACCAGTGTAACTGAAAGGATCATTGCGGAAATTAACGCCATAACGACAGTTGCCGCCATAGGGTGGAACATTTTCCCTTCAACGCCAGTTAGCGTGAAAATGGGGATGTAAACAACAGTGATAATTGCCACACCAAACAAGCTTGGACGTATCACTTCTGAAGTGGCTTCAAAAACGGTATTTAGGCGTTCTCTTAAGTCTTGCCTATGACCGTTGTGTTGGGCCTGTGCTAACCTACGGACAGAGTTTTCAACGATGATTACAGCCCCGTCCACTATCAAGCCAAAGTCCAATGCGCCGAGACTCATTAAATTGGCAGATACTCCTGCTTGCGCCATACCTGTGATTGTCATTAACATGGAAATAGGGATAACAGCAGCGGTAATGAGAGCTGCACGTAAATTTCCAAGTAGAATAAATAACACAACAATAACTAAAAGCGCACCTTCAACGAGGTTTTTGGTAACGGTTGCAATCGCTTTATCTACTAACGTTGTTCTGTCGTAAACAGGCTCTGCGGTAATGCCCTTTGGCAGAGATTTTTGTATTTCGCTGAGCTTATGTTCCACTTCTAAAGCAACGGTGCGAGAATTCTCACCAATCAGCATCATGGTTGTACCAAGCACTGTCTCAATGCCATTACGAGTAGCAGCCCCTGTTCTAAGTTCTTTGCCTATAGCAACATTGGCAACATCACTTATTTTTACAGGAATACCATCGTTCTTTTTGATGATGACATTGAGGATCTCATCTATTGTCGCTAGTTGCCCAATGGAGCGTACTAAAACTTGCTGTCCGTTTTGTTCGATATAACCTGCGCCACGGTTGTCATTGTTTTTACGTAATGCATCAGATATTTCTTCAAAGGTTACCTGATGAAAAAGTAATTTTTCGGGTTTAGGCGTTATGTGATATTGCTTGTTGTAGCCGCCGATACTGTTGACCTCAATGACGCCTTTAACTTGAGCCAATTGCGGTTTAATGATCCAGTCTTGTATTTCTCTTAAGGCAATAGCGGTATAAGGCTCTCCATTAGGCATTTTAGCGTCAGGAGAAGCTTGTACGGTATACATAAATATTTCGCCAAGCCCTGTCGAAATAGGACCCATTTCTGGCTCTAAGCCAGAGGGAATAACGCCTTTTATCGCAGCTAATCTTGCATTGATTAAGTTGCGAGCAAAATAAATATCGGTTCCCTCTTCAAAGATAACGGTTACTTGAGATAATCCATATCTTGACAGGGAGCGGGTGTGAGACAGCTTTGGCAATCCGGCTAAGGCGGTTTCTACAGGAAAGGTCACCCTTTGTTCCGCTTCCAAAGGTGAATAACCGGGGGCAGAAGTGTTTATTTGTACCTGCACGTTTGTTATATCTGGAACAGCATCAATGGGAAGTTTTTGATAACTCCACATGCCAACGCCGATGATTACCATCAGCAGACTTAATACTAAATAGCGTCTATTTATTGCAAGACGCAAAATTGATTCAATCATATTGCGTCTCCTAATCGTCGTCTTCTACTTCAGATTTCAAAATATCCGCTTTTATCAGATAACTGTTTTTGTTTACATATTCAGCGTCTTTACTGAGGCCATCAATGACCTCGATATAGTTTTTGTCTGAACGTCCGAGCACAAGTGGCGCAAACTCGTACTCTTCATCTTCTTTTACAAAGACACCAAATTGTCCTCCCAGTTCTTGTATCGCAACTTTCTCGACGGCTAAATCCACCTCAAATCGGTTTATCTTTACGCTGCCCATTAATAATTGGCCTGAGGTTAGGTTTAGCTCAGTGTTATTTAAACGTACACGTGCTAAAACATAAGACTGATCTTTAGCTGGAATTATATTGGTGATGGTTGAGTTGAATGCCTGTTCACCATGCTCAATATCAACAGGTTGACCGACTTTGATTTGATTATATTGGCTGGTAAACACCTTAAATTCAGCCCACAAGGTGTCAAAATTGACGATTTCAAACAAGCTAGTGTTTTGCGTGATACCGCCAATATTTCCATTTCGCTGTAAAACAGTCCCAGAAACAGGGGATGTTATTTTATAGGTATTTAAGCTTTCATTAGATTCAATAACGGCTAATAGATCTCCTTTTTTTACCTTATCACCAACAGTGGAGTTTATTGTCTTTATAACGCCGTTATATCTAGCGCCAACTTGAAATAATTGTTCAGCGCCTATCGTCGTAGCGCCGTATACAGGGATAGTTTGGTTCAACGTTTTTGAAGCTAAATAGGCTGTTTCAACACCAAGCCTTTTTGCCATGTTATTGTTTATTTTGCTAATGCCTTCTTCGCCTTCATGTTCATCTTCACTAGCGATAACACTTTGAATGGGTGATAGATACCCAATAAAAATCAATAGTGCGAGTAAATAGTTTTTCATTTTGAATTCCTAAACGATTCAGTTAATAACTGAATCAATAAATTGTTATTAAACTTAAAGTGATGTTTATTTAGAGTGACAGCGCTTCGTTTGTTAGTTTTTCTATCTCTGCGCCATAAATTAGGGCAGCAGATGCCGCATCAATGAGGGTTCGCCGAGCATTTAACAGCTCTTGTCTAGCCGATACATAATCAAGATATCCATATCGACCTTTTTGATAGGCGTCTTGAGTATCTTCCAGTGCATCTTCAAGCATTGGGATAACCGACTGCTTTAATGAATTAGCTGTTAATATGGCTTGTTTTCTATTGGAGTATGCTCGTAGTAAGTGATTTCTAAACCTCAACTTAGTCGCCTCTTTCTCTATGGCAACTTGGTCACGCTCTGCTAGCGCACTAGCGATTGCACCAGAATTTCGCTTTTCAGCAAACAAAGGTAAGCTAAAGCCAGCGACCAGTGCCGTATCATTGGCTTCTTGAGAGCGCCTAACACCAACAGACCATTTGATATTGGCCGTTGACTCTGTTTTAGCCAACTGTAATTCGGCCTCTTTTAGTCGCTGCTCACTTGCATAAACTTGAATAGCAGGGTTTTTCTCTAACTTCGCAAAAAGGCTGTTAAAGTCACTATCATTGCCAAACTGAAAAAGATCCCCTTGTACTTCAGAGAAGGTTACAGAGTTTTCCCCCCAGTAGGCTGCTAATGAGAGCTTCAAATATTCCAAGCGCTTTTGTTCAGATTGAAGGGTGAGGTTAGCCTGAGCAATAACTGCTTTTGAGCGTTTCACTTCAGCCTCAGGAGTAGCACCTGCGCGGTTACGCTGAGATACAATCTCTAACGTTTCTTGTGCTAAGCTCAAAGCATTTTCTGCCAATATAACTCTTTGTTGGGCTGCAAGTACTTCCACGTACTTCTCAGTGACTTGAGCCATTAAATTAAGCGCAGAGACTTCTTTCTCAGCATTGAGTAGTGCTCTTGATTTTGAAACAAGTCCAATCCGCGCTGAGCGTTTATCTCCCATTTCGATAACCGAAGATAGAGCGACTGTTAATTCAGCACTGTCGAATGCATTAAATTCACCTGAGCCTGCAAAGTTCTCAGCTTCAACTTCTAGTTCATAAGCAGGATTTAAACTTGCTGTTTGTTCTTGTCCTGTTAATGCGGTTTGTTTGAAATCAAATATTTTAAGTTCTGGATTTTGTTTAAGCGTCCACTGAATTGCCTCTTGAAGATTTAACTGCTTTTCAAAGGCATAAACATTAAATGTAAAAAGTGACAACGCGAGAAACGCGATATATTTAAGCCGAGGTGTTACACACCTCAAAATTGCTATCTTGCGATGCACACAGGTATTAAGTGCCATGTATACTTTCCTATAAATTTATATGTTTTTTTCGGTCATTAACATTTGACCTTTCATAATTTTCTATAAAATTTAGGCGTATTTAGGTGGGCGGAATGGCACCGAGATATAGCCTTTTAGCTCAGGAGAAACTAAGGCGTAGGTAAGGAAATATTCTATTGCTTGGAAAATGTTACAGGAAGAATCAGCATTTAAAAATAAGTGACAACAGCAACAAAAATTACAATTATCAATTGAAGAGTTGCTATTATTCACCTCAAGCATATTGGAGTCTTCTGGAGCTTTTAGCGGGGTAATAGACTTAGTTAGTGATGAACTAAAAGAACTTTCACTTAAGTTTATTTCAAGCTCTTCTAGCGAAAAAAACACAGACTGCACCGCGATTAAAATCATTATCACGTATGATATATTTGATTTGATATACGATGAGTGCATTATTTTCATTTCTCTGCTTAATACTTTAGCTGTAAGATGCGGCGAGCACCGTTTAAAACGACAAGAGCAATTATCAAACCAATCACTAAATCTGGATAACGGCTGCTAGTTACTGTAACTAATAAGCCAGCTAAGATTACCCCAACATTTGCAATAACGTCATTTGCGGAAAAAATCCAGCTTGCTTTCATATGAGCGCCGTCTTCTTTATTACCAAATATTAAAAATAGACAAGCAATGTTAGCGATTAGTGCTATTCCACCAAATATCATCATTAAAGAAGAGATCGGTTCACTACCGTAAACAAAGCGTCTTACGACTTCGCTCAAAGCACTTAGCGCTAGAATAACTTGAAGCACACCAGATATATGTGCCGCTCTAAGTTTCATGCTTATGCTTTTACCGACAGCATATATAGCTAAACCATAAACAGCAGCATCAGCAAACATATCTAATGAGTCTGCAATTAGGCCAGCAGACTGTGCAATCAACCCAGCAATTACTTCTATAAAAAACATGACTCCATTAATGGCTAACAACCATTTTAGGGTTGATGCTTCTTTCATCTCATTTTTTTGGGCTAGATCTTTTGCTTTTGCAGCTTCGGTGCTGCAACTTTCTTTAGTTGATGCCAACTCTGCACCGAGATTGAGTTGTTGTAATTTTTTTGTTATCTCATCTAAATTTTCATCATGAAAAACCTTGACTAAACGGCTAGGAATATCAAATTGCAACCCAACTGAAGGCTCAATTGAGTCAAGTGCTAACCTAATCAATCTCTCTTCTGAAGGACAGTCCATTTGAGGTACTTTAAATGTACTGACAAACGCGCCACTATAGTTATCTAATTGTGTATCAATTTTTACATCTTCATTGGTAGAAGATGATTGACACTGACCACTACATTTTTCTGACATATTTAACATTCCGTAATAATATTAAAATAAGTATAAAATCTATAGTGGCTATAGAGTCAAATAAAAAATTATTTAATTTGAAAAGATTGGGAAGTAACTCAAATAGCTATTCCAAGAAAATAATTGTTGGGGGGTAGTGACAGCAAACACTGCTAACATTATTTGGACTGCCCGTTTTATACCGATGTTTATCAAAGATAAAAAATAGAAGAGCTATCTAGATAGAATAAATTAACCGATGATCCTAATTCCACATTAAAGTCGCGTTGGTGTGTTACTAATTGTACAGAGGATCTAAAACAAGATTTAAATTTAAAAGTAAGAGCAACGACTATATTGTTGGAACACTTGTCATGAGATACGCTAAGCCTAATGTCCGGTTTCGTATCAAAGTGAATTTTAGCTGAAGTAATTTTGTACCATCGTTTACGACTGCTTCAGGCTCAAATCTGACGAAGATTTCCTAGTACTCACCCAATCTGGCTTGATGAGAAATAATCTCAAACATTATGCGTAGCCACATATTCGCTCAACTTGAGCGGGATCTTATAAAAGCCAGAACCACAGAAGGTCGTGAAGAGGCTAAAGCTAAAGGCAAACACATGGGCAGATTGCCTGCTTTATCAGACAAACAAGCGAAAGAATTATATAAAGATAAATTAAATGGTGAATCGATCTCTGCATTAGCGAAGAAATATTCTGTTAGCCGCCCCACGGTTCACCGAATTATTGAAAGAATGGAACAAAAGAAATAATAAATAAAAGGAGACGTTATGTGGTCTGATAAAGAATCAAAAATTGATTTCTTAAATTTTAATGAAACGGCTGAGTCAATAAAAGATCTTATAACAGAAAAGGAGTTAATGCCTATTAGTATAGGCGTTTTTGGTGATTGGGGCGCTGGAAAATCGACGATTCTTGAACTTACTAAGGCTTCTCTGGAAAGTGATGAACAAGAATATATCCAAGTACATTTCGATGCATGGACTTTCCAAGGGTATGATGACGCTAAAGCGGCGTTACTAGAAACAATTGCATCTACTTTAGTTAAAAAAGCAGCAGACGATAAAAATCTCAGTGCAAAAGCAAAAGAGTTTGCTGGACGAATAGATAAGATCAGACTGATGGGATTGCTAATGGATGGTGGTGCAGCATTAGCTGGTATACCAACTATGGGTGGTATACAGAAGATCATGGGACTATTCAGTGGTGGTGACGATGGTGAACTGGATGTTGATGATGTAAAAGGTGCTGTCGATGGCGCTAAGGATGTCGCGAAGAAAAACAAAGGTTTGATCAAAGATAATAAATCATTTTCACCTCCTAAAGAAATTAAAGAATTCCGAAAAGCATATTCTGATCTGTTAAAGGAGTTTGATAAGCCACTTATTGTCTATGTCGATAATTTAGATCGCTGCTCTCCATTTAATGCTATTTCGACCCTTGAGGCGATCAGGTTATTTCTATTTTTACCCAATACTGCATTTGTTATTGCCGCCGATGAGGACATGATCCGCTTGGCAGTGCCTGAGTATCACAAAGGTGCATCTCAACGACATCAAACTGATTATTTAGACAAGCTTATTCAAATTCCTGTGCATGTACCAAGACCCGGCGTTCTGGAGATAAGGGCATATTTAATGATGCTTACTGCTCAAGATCACGGCGTTACCGATGCGCAATTAGAAACGATAAGATGTGCCCTTGAAGAGTCATTAAGGCTGTCGTGGAAACAACCACAAATTACCGTTGACGAGCTACTTCAAGATCACGAGATTGAAAAGCATTCCGAACTCAGAAGTAAATTTGTGGTTGCTGAACAGTTAGCTCCACTATTAGCTGAATCCACAAACATTAACGGCAACCCTCGCATAGTTAAGCGATTACTCAATCAGGTTAAGATGAGAAAGAAAACCGCTCATCGCAGAGGAATGCAGCTTGATGAAAAAACTATCACTAAGCTGGTAATTTTTGAGAGGTGCTTAGGCACTCAGGCTACCAACAAGCTTTATGAATTAATTGATAAGGAAAACGGATATCCAAAAGTATTAGCGGATCTTGAAAATTCAGAAGTCGAATTTGACGAAATTAATTTACCTGAAGAGTGGAAACTCGACCTAGCTTTTATTGATAAATGGTCGAAATTACCTCCCATGTTCACTGAAATGGATTTGACACCAGCGGCATATCTGAGCAGAGAAAGCATTCCAATGGGGGCTGTTAATTCGGTAATGTCTGGAGCCGCTCAAAAACTCGTAGAAGAATTAATGAAGCAAAAGGTAAGGGTCAGTGGCGTTAACTCTACTGCGATTACCACAACTCCGAAGGAAGAATACATGTCAGTCATGGATGGTTTGATTGAAAACTTTAAGTTGATTGGTGATTGGACCGAAAGACCAACAGGCATTTATGGGGCTGTGTTACTTGCCAAGCAGGATGATAAATGTAGCTTAAGTCTTCTTACATTTTTAAAAAGCTTGCCCCGCCAAAGATGGCTTAATCCAATTTTAAAAGAACTAGAGGGAACTAAGTAATATGGGTACGTCCGCATCGTCAACAGGACCAAATAATAAGAGTCCACTTATTCCATCTTGGGCAGAGCAAGGAGATCCTGTCACAATAGAACCTGCATCAGGTACTGATGGGGATGAGCAAGCTGGCTCTGATAATAATCAAGCTGATGATCAGAATGACAATAGCAATGATATTGACAATGACAAGGTTCAACAAGAAATCGGTGGTTCACCTACAGCAACACCGCCTCCAAATAGGTTTGCCAGTGCCAGAAGAGCATTTGGTAAATATGCGCAAACAGGTGGCTCAACCTCAGATCTAAGGCGTTCATTAAAAAGTTACTCTAGAAAAGGCTCTGGCGGAGGTAAAAGCACAAGCAGGAGACTATCAAGCGGCATAACTGCTGGTTCTGGATTGCTTGGTGTCATGCGTGGCGACACCGTAACGGTTAATAATCAAAGCTTATCATTAGGTGATCTAACTGGGCTATCGACTGATCAAGCAATCGACAAAATTGCTAGCCATTTAGCGCCTGATAATGCCGATTCGGATGCTGTAAGAGTTGCGTTGGATTACGCACTAGAAGAAGCACTCCCCGATACAGAAGAATTTGACCCAAACAGTTTTACTGACGAAGTTATCCAAGAAGCCATAGGCTGTTATTTAACAGACCTTATTTTTCAGGATGTGGTTGAAGGCATGGGCAGAGCTTGGTTTCATGTTGAGCCAGCAAGCAAGCATCATCAAATGGAAGTTGAATTAAGGGAACTAATAAAAGTGATTACACAAGAGCAGTTAGACAAAGTAACTAATGGCAACCCCAGTACTATTAGCAAAGAAAATATTACTAAAATTCAAGCCGATGCTATTGCTATGACGGTTGATGAATGGGAGAGCTTTAATGACTAATTTTTACTTTAACCATGACCCTGCTAACTTGCCTGACTTTTCTGATGATTGTCATCCTGTCCAAATGTTTCATACGCATCAAAATGACATCACTAAGCACAGCTTGGTGTCAAAACAACTACTACAAACAGTTCGTGATTTAGGATTGAATGTAGATGCTGATTCAATAGATCTGATAACAATTGCTACCGCCGTTACCGCTGCTGATACATTTGAATTAAGGGATAATGCAGAAAATGCATGGGCTAGAAAAATGCATTTGCATGTTCCTGTAACTGATGAGGATATGTGGAATTTTGTAGAACCTGAACTGAGTTCTTTGCTCAACTTTCTTACAGGCGATCAATGGCTGTTTACTTTTGAAAAAACAACTATGCCGATGCCGACTCCTAAAACAAGTGAGCAAGCGAAAGCAAAAGCAAAATCATTAATTGGACTCAACTCTGTTTGCCTTTTTTCTGGTGGTCTTGATAGCGCAGTTGGTGCAATTGATATTTTGAACGGAGAATCAGATTTAAAGCCTCTCTTGGTTAGTCACGCTTATCGTGGTGATGGCGCTAAGCAAGAAGACATTAAGCAATTATTATCCCCGCCATTCGGCGAATTGTCCTATTCAATGTCTCCCCATATTATTAAGCACTTAGAAGGTAAAACTGACATTAGTATGAGGGGAAGAAGCTTTAACTTCCTAGCTATGGCGGTACTTGGTATATCAGCCTTAAGAAATGCTAATTGCGATAGCAGTATTGAAACTATTGTCGTCCCAGAGAATGGCTATATTTCTATAAATCCGCCGCTTACCAGAAGACGGATTGGTAGCCATAGCACTAGAACTACTCATCCTAATTTTCTAAGCAGGCTTGAATCTTTGCTTAGAGACACTGGGTTTCATGTCAAATTTGTAAACCCCTATCAATTCAAAACTAAAGGTGAAATGTTAGCGGAATGTGTTGATCAAGACGCAATTAGAAAAGCAGTTCCCCTAAGTGTTTCATGCAGTCATTGGCACAGAGAACATAAACAGTGTGGGCATTGTGTACCTTGCCTTATTCGAAGAGCGTCAGTTTTTCATGCTGGTTTTACACAAGATGCGCCATACAAGACAAAGCGGTTGAGAGATCTTATCAAAGAAAAAGATACTCGCGATGATCTCCAAGCGGTTCAAACTGCCATTATTAGATTGAAACAATCCGATAACTATCGTTCTTGGCTTCGAAGTTCAGGGCCAATACCACAAGAAAAAGATATACGAGAAAAATTAGAATCAACTATTAAGCGAGGATTGGCAGAGGTTGAATTATTTCTCCAAGCGGATAAATCGTCATGATGGATCTTCATTGCCACGTTGATTTATATCCAGATCATCAAGAGGTATTGAACGACATAAAAAGCAGTAATTATTACGTGCTATCAGTAACTACGGTGCCTTCAGCTTTTGAAGGTACTGTCCAGTTAACAAGTGGCATAAAACACTGTAAGACGGCCTTGGGGCTTCACCCTCAACTTGCTCATCTAAGAAAAAATGAATTAGCACTATTCGATAAGCTAGTTGATAGAACTAGATATATTGGAGAAATTGGACTGGATGGCTCAAAAGGTTACGCTGATTACTTTGATGATCAATTAGAGGTTTTCACGCATATTCTAAAAAAATGTGAAGGCTTTGATGACAAAATACTAACTATCCATAGTCTTAACGCGACTGGTGAAGTTCTTGAACAACTTAAGTTACATCCCAATGCTGGTACTTCTATTCTTCATTGGTTTTTAGGTACTAAGAAGCAAGTTCTAGAAGCCGTCGAGCTAGGCTGTTTCTTCTCTATTGGGCCAGCCATGCTAACTTCAGCCAGAGCTAAAAAAGTAATATCGTGGATACCTCAAGATAGAGTTCTACTCGAAACTGATGGACCTTTCGCCAAAGTGGCGGGGAATATTCTGTTTCCTTCAAGTGTTGGCACTGTTACTGAATATCTGGCTGAAATTTGGTGTAAAAATAAGGCTTTGATAATAGAAAAATTGTCAGTAAATCTTAGGTGTTTAACATCAATCAAGTAACTAATTATACGTCACGTAATCTTATAACAATTTTATTCAGGTTTAATCGGTTTGTTTGAAGTATTTGTATTAGCTATAGCACTCAGTATGGACGCGTTTGCAGTATCCATAGGCTTAGGTTCTAAAAAAGTAGTAAATGCTGAAAAGCTCTTTATTAAAGCCGCTGCTTATTTTGGTTTTTTCCAAGGCTTTATGCCTCTTTTAGGCTATTACAGCGGTAAAGGTTTATCATCTTGGATTGAAGATTATGCACCTTGGATAGCTTTTATTTTGCTAGTATTTATCGGTGGCAAAATGATTTATGAGTCCCAATCTGAAGGAATTGAAGAAGATATTGCTAATGTTACTCATCGTGTACTATTTGTTCTTGCTATTGCCACCAGTATTGATGCAATGGCGGCAGGTTATGCAATCACATTGCTTGAGGTAGATATAGCCGTAGCTTGCTTGATAATAGGCGTCACGACGTTTGCCTTTAGCTGGATTGGTGTGAATATCGGCGAAAGAAGTGGCGTATGGCTGGAATCTAAAGCTGAACTATTTGGTGGTTTAGTGTTAATCGCAATCGCATTTAAGATATTACTTGGTTGACACAGAACCACCGAATACTAGGCTACTTACCTGAGCAACATGCATTGCCTTCTTGAATAGGAGGACACTTAACTGTTCCATAAGAGCAATAAACGCAACAATCACCTTTTAACGGTTTAAGTAGTGCTTTACAGCTTTCGCATTCGTAATACCATTGGCAAGCGTTTGTAGGCATGGTTTCAACTTTGCTAAATCCACATTCAGGGCAAGTGATTTTAGATTCTAGTTCTATACCTTGCATACTGGTTCCTTAATGGGCTTAACAATATCTAAAATAGACATTACGACCATCCAAATGATCCCAAAGTAAAATAAGTAAGTGCTCCAGTCGTATTGCCATAAAGGATAAAGGGTCAGCAATACTGCAATTGGGCCAATGACACTTAAAACGCCTCTCAATGAATCTCGATGTTGATACCAATTATAGAAATTAACTAACAACGCTAGTGAAGCAAATAATGGCAATAAGGTGTTCACCGCTATCCCTTCAAAATGTGAAAGAAAACCTAACCCAAGAGCAGATGCCAATGAGCCGAGTGCAGGAAAACATGCTGTGCAGCTAAGGGCGGCTAGCCAAACGCCACCAGAACCTACTTTATCTAGAATTTTATTGATCATAACTATCTACCTCAATTTTTAAGGTAGTATAAACTCCGTACATAAGTACGGGGTCAATAGCTATTTAAGTGAATTTATTACCGGGCAGGATTGAGGGTCTTGATTGGCCTTGCAAGAATCTGTCATATCTTGAATTACTTTCTCTAATCGCTGTAAATCAGCAATTTTATTACGAATGAGATTAAGTTTTTGCAACCCCATCGACTCAATATCAGCGCAACTGTCACTTAGTGACATAAGCGATTCAATTTCTTTCAGCGTAAACCCTAATGCTTTAGCTTTCAGAATAAATTTGAGTTGACTGGTAAGGGCATCGCCATACATTCTGTAACCAGACTCTGGTTTTAAAGGTTGCTCTATCAGACCTTGGCGCTCATAGAAACGGATTGTTTCAACATTGATATCTAAATCTTTTGCCAGTTTTCCAATGGTTCTCATAAACATACTCTTTAGAAGCAGAAATATCATTATACAATTAATGCGGATTGCCTAAACTCAATTTTATTGCATGAACGGGGTCGCTAAGCGTCCTCTTTGTAGAATTAAGTTCACATATCCAGATCACTCTGACCGTCTCTTGTTCGCTCTTGCTGCCTGTCAGGTGAAGTCTAAGCCTAATCAACAAAACTGTAAGTTGAGATATGAGCTACTACATCTAATCTATTGTTTCGTTGAAACTAATTCAATAATTTCACCAGTAGACGTATCCACTCTTATTTCTGTATGTTGCCCTGAATGCTGAAGTTGATTTTGTAAATCGGCATTAATCAGTTTGAGCTTATCTATTTCTGCGTACATTTCACTCAACAACACTAATAACTTTGTATCTTTATTATCGATTTCCTTAGTGCCGATATTATTTTTTTGCTTTTCTTTAGCAAGCTTGCTTTTTAGTTCGGCTACCTTTGTTCTGAGTTGTTTTATTAAATTATCTTTATTTTTTTCTTCCCAAGTTAATTGAGCTTTTTCAATACTTTCTCGTAACTTTACCCATTTTTCTTCTTCTTTAGATAGATTCGCAATATTTCTTTTAGCTCTCGTTGCTACTGCATTTTTGGTTATCTTGCTGCCATCAGATTTCATCTCTTCAAAAGCACGTTTTATATCATCATATGCGCTACTCATGCTTGTTCTCCTTGGTTTGTATGCGCTTTGCCTTCATCTAATACATAGTCAGCTGCTGCTATATTATTTTTCCAGTGAATAGCAAATAGCTCGTAATCTTCTTGCTCTTCTGTGGTTGATGCTGCATATGCCTCTAGTTTCTGGGTCGCATCTTTTTTTATCACTTGCCAATTGACCTTGTGGCGTTTGGTAATGATTTTACTACCACAATACACACAGCCACTAGGGATTCCTGCTCCTTTTATCTTGCAAGCTTCTCCCGCAGTGCAGTACCCCGTAGGCAAGCCACGTATGTTTTTAATATTTTTGACGAGAAATTTTTTCAGTTCTTCAATTGAACTGAAATGGATCTGCTTAATCACAGTCGAATCTTTACTTTGACTATCAGTAATACCTATTATCAGATCTTTAGATGTTTTATTAATTTGCTCACCAGCACCACCTTTAAGTGATTGTGACTCGGCTTCATCTATTAACTCTTCTGCAACACGGTCAATTAAAATCTCATTAAACTCTTCAGTAGTTTTAATTAAAGTTGTTGAGGCCAAAAATGCTCTTCGAGTATAAACAAACGTCATTAGGCTGGTTAAATGTTTAAATTGATATCTAATATCATCAAGCTCACCTAATTTATTGGCAATGACAAAGTAGGCCAACGTATGTCGAAACATGTGAGCGGTTAATCTAAACGTATCGCCTTCTTCGTATGGGACACCTCTATTCTCTCCTCTAACTTCTTTGTAGTTAGATTCAAGGCGTTCAAGCTCTGCTATATCATCATCGTCTAGAGTTAAGTCAAAAAGCTCAATGTTTTCACTGTTTTTAACCTCAAATTTTGTGAATCGCCCAGCATCGCTAAAACTAACACTACAGCTACTATGTGAAACCCCGAAAAGACGGTTTCTTTCTAACCCTTCTTTCAAGTTGTGTGCTTGACTACTTGTTATATTGGCTCTGCATGAAGAAAGTACAGCTTTTGCCCTTTCTTGCATACCGAACACATATTTTTCGTAAATACCAACACACTCATGTACTTCAGCGTTTGAAAACCATTCCATCTCAACCTTACTGTTGTCGGTTTTGGTCATGATTGCCGTAATGTAATAAATATCATCTTTGTAATTGGCACAGCCAACCTTGCATGTAAGTACTTCGTTATATCTCATGCCTGTATAGGCCAAGATATTAATGTATGTGGCTAATTTTAAATCTTCTAATTCTTCGGATAATTGAATGAATTCCACTTCATCGGGTAAGTTTCTTACATGTTTTGCTATTAGCTCACCTGTACTAATTTTGGGCGGTGGTTCAACGGAGCCTTCATTTAAACTATCTATTAAGCGTGCATTTAATTCTAGCCATCGTTCTATCTTATCCTTAGAGTTTTCAACTATTTTTTCTGCAAACTTCAGAATTTTTTTCATTACTTTAGTAGGAATGACAGGGTGCGAATAAGTGACTGGTCTCGGATGGTGTAACTCGTTTAGTTGGTTAAGTACATCAATAAAAACACTACACACCTTAGGGCCAAAAAGACGAAAGCTGCGCTGCACGTCAAATAGTTTAGTAAATGAGTGTGATTGTCTGTAAATAGCTATTTTCCTGACTTCATATAAATAGTCTTTTATGAGATTCCTAATAACTAAGTCAGATTTGAACTCCAACTCATGAAATGAGTGATAACCTCTTTGTCTTAAGAAGGCTGCAAATAAATTTAGATACGTTACATCATTTTGAAGTGTAGAGATTTTTAGAGGTTTACCGCCTACAACATCACCATGTGTGAGTTTAATTAGTGAATAAATTCGAATTTGATATGCTAATTCATCAACACCTTTAAAATTCACATTTCTTTGCGTTTCTTCATAGCTTATCCAAGTGTCATCGCCAAAGTGAATAGTGCCATGTTTAGCAATATTCAATGCTCTGTTTTCCCACAAAGCAATCGAATTAAAAGCGCTAGTATCATCAACTTTAAAATCTTCTAACACCTGAACCAAAGGTTTTATAGTGATTTGACCTGTATGTGTTTTTACAACAGCGATATCAAGTAGTTTTGTTTTAGTTATCTCTTTGGTCATAGCAAACCTGTGTTTTTCCAATGAGGATGAATACCCTCTGTTCTCAATAGTTCTTTTCCATCAGTCACAGCTTGAGCATTAAGCTTGGCAATATCAGCTAATATTTCGTTAACCCTATTTTTCAACTGCTCTATGTTTTCCAGTTGCTCTGTTATAGAGTCAAATGTTGCGGCTGAGTTTTCCATATCAGCAACAACAAAATCCCGGTATGACAAAAGTTTCCAAACATGCAATGCGTCAGCAACACAGCGATAGAACGGACACCACAAGCATGCGTTAAAGTCGGCACATGCATGCTCGTTTGTATCTCGCTGGTCTAATAATTTCCTGTTTTGTGATTCGAATGCCACTACTGCGGATTTATCTTTTGAGTTAATGCATGTGCCATTCGGGACTTTTTTACCGTCTTCTGGTGGAGTCTGCAAAATGATTACTTTGTCGGTAACATCGCGAACAAAATAGTCTGCCATTGTTTTTGTCGCTCTGTTGATTGTCATTGCAACATCTTTGTTATCTTGCATTAAATAATGACGCAAGAACGTTTCATAAGAGTGCTTGCCAGCTTTTTGATACCACTTAAATTCTTTGGCAACTTTTCGGTAAATGTAGTTAAGCCCTGATTTTCTGATCTTTTGCGAATTAAATACGATATCACACCCAAGCTCAGTCAATATCCTATCTATAGTGGTCTTGAAACGTGATGCTGTTAATAATTGAATCTTTACTTCTCCAATACTATTTACTTTGGGAAAAACAAAAATTCTTTTTGATAGGTTCTCAATAGAAGGGCGGTAAATAGACGTAAGTTTAGTCGCAGCCTTAATATCAAATATTACTGGTTCGACAACGTCGCCGTATAAGACGCCTTCTTTTTCTAGATCTTCGGCTTTAATTTCAAATTTATGCCATTGTGTTTGATAATTAGCTCGGCGTTTAAATAAACGAAGAGCAGGAGTTTTACTTGAATGTAATGGCGTGTTAAAGAAAAATAAGTCGTCAGTATCAAGCTCTAGCGTAGGAGTTGAATTCCAACCAGTTTTCAATATGACTTTTGCTGCATAAAGTGTAACTTTGTCTTTAATTGTGAGTAAGGTCTCAGAAAGCCCTTTTTCTATGTAATATGCTAATTCTACTACTTCTCTATATGAGTAGAGCTTATCTTGATTCTGAGAGAGTTGCTCTTGATGTTGTGCAGTTAATTCGGTGTTGACCGGAAAGCTTTTAATAGTATCTAGACCATAAAACGATAGTAATTTGTCGATAGCGCTCTGATATTGATTACCAACAAAAACCGACAAATCGCCTTGTTTTGATTTTAGTTGAATTGCCTCTCTTATAGCCTTTAGTATCTCACAGTTATTTTCAACAAAAGCATGAACCCCATGATTGGCAATAAGCTTCATTTGTTCATCTGTTAATGATGATGCATTTTCTTTCAATGCTCTAGCCATACTACCTATGTAACCTTTGAGAGTGACGATGCCTATGCTCTCGCCATCAATTCGCTTTGTAAAAACTTTATGGTATTCGACTAGGTTTTGATAAAATTTATAGGCATTGTCATATACCCACTCATGCTTCTGCCATTCGGTAGTGTCACTTTCTTTAAGGTAATAGCCCAATGAGTAGGGTAATAAACTTTCCTTTGCGATTTTTTCACCCGTAACAAAGTGGTAAAGGTCCAATGCAGCGTTTAGTAGCAGTAAAAACTGCTGGTTATTTTGAGTTTCTTCTTGGTAATGCTTATAAAGGTATTTAAATCCCTGAAGGCCATTTTCTGCAAACCCTTGAATTCCACGCTCACTAAGCAGCTTAATTATTGGTGATGCTACGCTACCAGCACTATTCAACCACCTTGGAAATGATAAAGTTGAGGATCTAACTCTTGTTGTATTAGCTTCCGAAGCGCTTGCTATCTGATTTTTCAAAAAAGCATCAACTTCATTGCCAAATTTGGATGATATGCTTTGTGCATACCCTATCACTTCGGCTTCAGTTTTAAATTGATTGACTCTAGCTTTACCCCACACATCGGGTAGTATAAATTTTAAAAAAGTACGGAAGTTGTGATTGCATATAAATGATGAAACGAATTCCCTATCCTTTAATGTTGCCAATAATGGCAGTTTGACGCGTTCAGTATTCTTAAAAGTATCATGTAGACAAATATTTATAATAGCAGTCGCAGTTTTGAGGATGTTGTCTCTAATAGAAGAATCTTTGAGGCTTAATTCTGGAAGGACGAGATAGTCCAGATATTTTTTTAGTAATTTACGAGTCTCTTTTACTTGATGGAATTCAAGTTCGAATAATTTAGTTATGTCGATTGAAGTAGCCCCATTTACTAGCCTAAAAGGAGCGTTGATAGCGTTATCATAAAAATGAAACTTAGCTATGTTTTCTAAAGCTTCTTCTATACGAGTAGCATAACTAGGTAGCTTGACATCATTTATTTCATTAATGCAAAAGTATTCCAGTTCTTGCCAAATTTCAAAGTCTGATAGAGCATTTAATCCCGAAGTTTGAATTGATGTCGCAGTATCTGCACTAACCTTATTAAGGGCTAGAGGAAGAATGTGCTGTAAACTGACACAAGCATTCCGCAAGCGACTCATTGAAATAGCAGTGTCGTCACCTGTGCTAATATTGCTTTCTTTGTCATATGCCCTGTTAAATAAAACGTCTAACTGTTCGGCTAGAACAATTGAATGAGGTTTAAATCTAGCAGGAATACGATTGGACTTCCGCGTTTTAACTTGCTGTAGCATCTTCAGCCTCACGCATAAGCAATTCGTTAACATCACCGTAGATATCTTTTACCCACTCTGACATCGCTCCGTATGCATCCACTGATACACTTTTGGCAAAGTCGATGTAACGTTTGGTTGTTTTAAAGCTTTCGTGACTCATCAAAGTCATTAGTGTTTGTCGGATGGAACTTTCTGATTCACCTTTGTCAATTAGGTATTTAGCGACATAAGTAGCAAAGGTAGCGCGTAAGTCATGGAATGTGCGTAATAGTATTTCTAATCCCTGCTTCCTTTGTTCTTTTCTAACTATGGAAATAGTATTCCCCGGTGTATCTTCGCTTATCCGCGATCCTGAACTATTCATAAACAAAGGAAGCGGATGTTCGCTATTGTCCATACCATGATTAGTCGTAAGCGTCTAGCAAAGTGCACCTGCCAATAGCTCATCAAACCGATTAAGCTATTTCCGAATTTCAATGAGGAGATAGTCATGAGAAAAACACGTAGCCTTGAGCAGTGGCGTAACATTATCGAAGAACAACAAGCCTGTGACTTAACTATTACTGAGTTTTGTCAGCAACATGCGTTATCTAAAACAAGCTTTTATGCCGCACGAAGTAAGCTTAATGAATCATCAGGCAGCTTTGTACGCGCTAAAGTAGCTAAACACGTTGACGCCACCGAACAGCAACTGTCGATTACCCTCGAAGTCGGTAAAGTAAATGTCAGTTTGCCTCCCACAACGCCTGCATCTTTTCTAGGCCAATTACTACGCGAGCTTGCCTGATGAAAATGTTTGTTGAACCCGCGCATATTTACTTGCATCGTGACGCCGTGGATTTTCGAAAGTCCATTGATGGTCTGGTCGCACTCGTTGAAAGCGAGCTTGAACGTGATGCTTACACTGGCGCATTATTTTTGTTCTGCAATAAAGCGAAAGATAAACTCAAGCTGGTTTACTGGGATAAAACGGGGTTTGCTTTGTGGTACAAGCGATTAGAAAAGCAAAAGTTCAAATGGCCAAGCAAAGTCAGTCTGCAAGAATTTGAACTCAGCGCTCAACAATTGGCGTGGTTATTGTCTGGGTATGATGTACTTGGCCATGAAGAATTGCAGTATCAATCGATGATCTAATCGATCATATTAACAGTAAATGATCGTTGCCACACCGTCTGTTTTATCTTTGCGTCAAGCAAGAAAACAGCGTCAAATTCTGTTAAATTGCGAACATGAAAATTGATGCACACTCACTTCCTGACGACCCAGAACAACTCAAGCGCATGCTGCTTGAGTTGCAACAAGTCGTTGTTAAAAAAGATAAAGAGTTAGCTGAAAAAGATGCGCAAATTCACGAATTGCTGCAAGCTTATAACGCTAAGCTTGCCAAAGAGTACGCAAAGAAATCTGAAAAGATGCCCGGTGCAGGCGAAGTATTCAATGAAGCAGAAGACATTCTTGATAAACATGATAAAGCGCTATTGGCCACATCGGCCTCAGTAAAGACAGAAAAAGCCAAACCGAAACGCCGCCCACTGCCGGCTCAGTTACCTCGAGTTGAGGTCGTTGTTGACCTTGATGAAGGTGATAAAAAGTGTGATTGCTGTCAAAGCCCCCTTCACAAAATGGGTGAAAGCAGCAGTGAAGCACTCGAGTTTGTGCCAGCGCATATCAAAGTAATCAAAACGATTCGTCCAAAATACGCATGCCGTCATTGTGAGCGAGAAGGGATTGAAAGTGTAGTAAAAACCGCCCTAATGCCCGCAACAGTCATTCCAAAAAGCATTGCAACGCCCAGCCTGCTGAGCCAAATAATCATGTGTAAATACCAGTTTGGTTTACCGCTTTATCGCCAAGAAACGCTATTTGCTGATATCGGTATTGAGTTGAGTCGGCAAACCATGTCGAGCTGGATGTTGCGCTGCGCAGACCTGTTGTCCCCTCTGTATCAACGCTTAAAAGACGTGTTGTTATCTCAACCGGTTATTCATGGCGATGAAACCCCGCTCAACGTTATTAACGCAGAGAAAGCGACCAGCTATATGTGGCTGTATTGTTGTGGCGATGATAAACCGGGTAAAGGCACTAATATTGTCCTGTTTGATTACCATAACAGTCGCGCAGGCCAATGTGCGGTTGATTTCCTTGATGGTTACGAAGGCTACATGCATGTTGACGGCTACAAGGCTTACGAGCAAACGAATGCAACACTGGTCGCGTGCT
The DNA here is from genome assembly GCF_028885455.1 of Pseudoalteromonas rhizosphaerae. Classification (NCBI taxonomy): domain Bacteria; kingdom Pseudomonadati; phylum Pseudomonadota; class Gammaproteobacteria; order Alteromonadales; family Pseudoalteromonadaceae; genus Pseudoalteromonas; species Pseudoalteromonas rhizosphaerae. The sequence continues at coordinate 4,820,524 of NZ_CP118496.1, read as the reverse complement.
TAGCCCATATACGCCGTAAATTCATTGAGGCCAAAGGCAATAATAAAAAAACCGTCAAAGCAGATGTAGCACTTAACCTTATTCGCAAGCTCTACGGTATTGAGCAAGCCATCAAAGATAAAACGGCCGATGAAAAATTCAAGATTAGGCAGAGAAAAGCCAAACCAATTGTTGATGAATTGTATCAATGGTTACTCAAGCACAAAGATAAAATCCCTCCCCAAATGGCGCTAGGTAAAGCAATTACCTATGCGATAAATCAGTTTGAGAAATTTCGGCGTTACCTAGATGATGGCAGGCTCAGTATTGATAATAACCGAGCAGAGCGAGCCATAAAACCGTTCGTAATAGGGCGAAAAAACTGGCTGTTCTCAAATACCTGCAATGGCGCGCATGCCAGCGCCATACTCTATAGTCTTGTTGAAACCGCAAAGGCAAATGACCTTGTGGTGCATGACTATATCACTACTAGCTTACAACATATTGCGGAGCAGCCAGATAACCTTGAGCCACTGCTACCTTGGAACATTAAGCAAGCTAGGTGTCGTTAGCCATACGCTTACGATTAGTCTCATGTTTGGTACGTCGCTTCATATTTTGAATTGTCAAAGTGTGATTGTACAAAAGCTTCATTAGAACTCGCGCTATTGTTAATCTCACTGGCTTATGTCCTTTTCGTACAATGTTCAATTTTGGAATACGTTTCTCGTTTTCTTTTTCATCAGGGTTAAAGAGGTCTTTCTGGTCGATGGCCGAAATTTCAAAAGATCGAAGTCCACCTAACAAGGCACACTGCAAATAAAGTTTATAAGTCTCTTTTTGAGCTGTATTCGTCTCCAGTAACTGTTTAAGTTCTTTTGGAGAATATGGTTGTAGACCTTTGTCTGGTGAGTCTTCTTTTTGTTTCAATGTATTTGGAATGCTCAAATTACTGACCCATTTCCATAAGCCCCCAGAACGATTGTTGCTGGTAGGTAATTGAAACAACGAACTGACACCTGATTTAGCTTTCGATTTAATACGTACCTGTTTGTATTCAAGTGAGAAGGGGAGGCTATCTATAGCTCCGCGCTTATGGCTCCATATATAGAATGCTTTAACAGCTCTAATTCGTTCTTGAGCGCTGTTAAAGCTTATGCGTTTAGACTTATCTTTGGTTTCGACTCTTTCACATAAATGTTTGTGATATCTCCACACAGGTAACCTAGAAATATCATCATCTACAGATTGTTTTGAAAGTGGTGCAGCTATTACTTCAAAATAGGATGCATCATCTTTATCCAACCAATCTAAGAAAGCTTTTAAGTGCTTAGCTATACTGCGAACAGACTTAACATCTAATGGCTTTCCCGGTTGGCTGGCATGATAAGCGTCACTAAAAGCCTCATTGTCTATTTGATTCTTTTTGAGACTGAAATGACCTTCAAAGCGGTGCATTAAAAATAAGTTCATTTCTTGGCATTCGGTGAAGCGAGTCGGGTGATATAGCACTGGAAAATTAGGTTCTATTTTATCGTGCCTATATGAGTGAGTTCTGATGCCTTTTTCAGTCTTAATAGGTTGCCCTGATTTATCGAGGTGAAAAGACATTCCTTTTCCAAAGTTGACTGATGTTTTAATTATTTTAGTTTTTGTTGTATTTCGAAGTATCATTTTCGTTCACCTTTGATTCTTAGCTAGAGTATGTGTGTAAAAACTTTTTTGTTCAAGTTTATTGAGGGTATGATAGTATTATATCAATTCGGGGGTGATTTTAGATGAAAGCCAAAACCTTACCGCCTCACAGCTGAAAACTATTATTACCCGTTGTGGTGAAGGTACTAAGTTAATTTGCTCTGGTAACCTTGCGCAAATAGATAGTAACTACTTAACTCCAGTTACTTCTGGTTTAACTTATATTGTGGAGCGCTTTAAAGATTTTGAAGGCAGCGCCACAGTTAACTTAAATGGTGTGGTGAGAAGCCGTTTAGCATCGTTTGCGGAAGAAAATTTATAACTTGCGCAGTCCCACTTGGCTCGCTAACCTTGTTGACAAATTTAGCGCCAAGCATCGGATTGTAGATTGAATTTTCTACCTTTAAAACATTACTATCGTTCACTGGCTGTGGCACTTATTGTGCCGCTGCTGGTGGCTTTTCTATTATGTTTACACTTATATAATATTAAATTAGATCGCGCCGTTGCTAAACGTGAAGGGGATTTTGCCAATATAGCAGCGCAAGTTGAGCATGCTATGAATGGTGCTGATGGCTTGATCAACACACTGTTCTCTTTATACGAGCAACCTTTGTCGTATCAATTTGAGCCGCAATGGCTTGAAGATATTAATCAGCAAGAGAATTATTATTACCGAAAAATCCCTGATGGAGGCGGTGAAATTGTCGGGCAAGGTAAGTTTTCGACCACTCCTAATGCGATAGCTCAATGGCAGCAAGTGATCGCCTTGGGGCCTGCTTTTAATACCGCATTATCGTTAATTCAATCCTTATCGGCAGTTGCTTATGTTAATGAGCAAGGCTTTGTTTATATAAAACGTCGTCGTGACGAAGATAGCCTAATGTTAACTCAAGTATTGGATGGCCAGTTGCGCCCAGCACTGGCTGACAATTCACTGACATCAAGTGCGATAGTAGAGGTGGCTGGTAAAAACTACTTATCAATAGGGCGTGCGCGTGAGCAGGGCGGTGAAGAGTATATTATTTTGATTTATGACTTATCGGCAGTATCGCAATGGCTAAAAAAAATATCGCCGCGCAGTGGCGAATATATATTTTTAAATAGTGCGCAGCACGTCATTATCAGCTCACTTTACGATATTGAAGAAGACACGCCATTAGCGGAGTATTGGCCTTCAGCTAAAGCGTCATTAGCAGAATTAGATAATCAGGGTAATCTCACTCTTTTACAAGCGCAAAAGCAGCTACCAATTTATGCGGGTTATTTTGCATCACATGATGAATTAGCCTCACCGATTGTAACTGATGTATTAATTGAACTTACTTTTTTGAGTATGTTTTTAGTGATGATGTTCAGTACCTTGTTATGGTTAAGCCAGCGTATTTTTGTGAAACCCATGACATATTTAATGGCGTATCTTGAACAAAATGAGGAGCACTATAAAGATTATTCAAATTATCATATACCAGCAAACTGGCAGCCGTGGTTTAGCCGAATCAAGTGGGTACTTAACAAAAATCAGCAGTTGGTAAACTCATTGCAGCAGGCAAATAGTGAACTTGATGACCAAGTAAAAATAAAGACCCGTGAACTCGCACGCAGTTATGAGGCTAAAGAACGCCATTTAGCATTATTGAATACTATGCTCAATAGTGTGCCAGATCTTATTTATTTTAAAAACATTGATGGCTCATTCTTAGGATGTAATCGTGCTTATGAACAATACATAGGTATTGAGCAAGGGCAGTTAGTTGGTCAGCAGTTATGTGATATTAGTGATGATAATGGCCAGATCAGTGAATTAGAGCAACAAGTTTTAACAACCAAAATGAAGGCTGAGCAACGACTTGAAACCCAGCTACAAACCTTTCAATTAACCATCGCGCCATTTTATAACGATCAAAATCAGTTACTAGGTTCAATGGGAATTGGCCGGGATATAACCGCCCAACAACAAGCTCTTTTGGCATTAAAAGCGTCAGAGTCTAAGTTTCGCAGCGCCATAGAGTATGCAGCTAATGGGGTGATTTTACTTTCACTTGAACAGACAGTATTACAACTTAATCGAACTGCGCGAAAGATTTTTAAGATTGATAAAACTGAGCAGGATTTATTATTAGTGGATTTATTTCCACGGCAACAGTGGCAAGAAATAGCAACGCTTTTAGCTTTATTGCTGAGTGAGAAAAAGAAAGTTTACCATCTTACTTTAGGACAAGAAGAGCTAAATTGCTGGTGGCAGCTGAGTGTCTCTTTAGTATGGGATGAGCAACAAGCACCTTACTATTATGTTATTCATATTCAAGATGTCAGTGCATTGACTCAGGCCAAACAAGATGCCGAGCGGGCAACCGAGGCCAAAAGCCGATTTATTGCTAACTTAAGCCATGAAATACGCACGCCACTGCATGCTGTGACAGGCCTTATTGATATGGTAACTCAGCAAGGCTTAACAGCGCAGCAGCAACAGCATGCAGTTCAAGCAAAAAATGCTGCGCAAAGTTTATTAACCATGCTTAATCGAATGCTTGATTTTGCGCGAATCGAAAATAACCAAGTGCAATTAGATTTAGTTGATTTTGCTGTAGTTGCACTTGTTGACAGCTGCGAGAGTGTATTAATAGGGCTCTGCCAGCAAAAAGAGTTGGCTTTTAATATCGATATTGATCCGCTAATTGCTCCGCAGTTAGTCGGCGATTACATTCGCTTACAGCAAGTGCTCGGTAATTTACTAACCAATGCCGTGAAATTTACTGAACATGGCAGTATCACTTTGAAAATAACAGCCGTTGAATTGACGCCAACACAACAAACCCTGTGTTTTAAAGTGATCGACACCGGGATCGGTATTGATAAAGCTGATCAGAGTCGATTATTTGACGCATTTACGCAAGGCGACGAATCACTCACTCGTACCCACCAAGGCGTTGGTTTAGGGCTTGCTATAGTCAAACACGAAGTGGCATTAATGGGAGCTGAAATTAAAGTTGTCAGCAATAAAGGCCAAGGCAGTGAGTTTTTCTTTACTATAACCTTTAATATTGCCGCTCAAATCGATCCTATCGTCTGGCACAATACTTTAGTGATTCATTCTGAGCGGGGAATTAATTTACCTACCGCATTAGCGCCATTAAAACAGCTAGAATTTTCTGAGTTAGCTGAATTAACAGACCACGCTGTATTAGCAGATTATCAGCGGATCATCATTAATGACGTTGATCTACCGAGAGTAATAACGCGAGACAATATAAAAACAGCATTGATGAGTAATAACACGCAGCTTTATGTTGTTAAAAATGCTCCAAATACTCCGCTGCCTACTCTTAAAGGTATGCAAATGTGCAGCGTGAAAAGTTCTGCATTAGTACAACGAATACAGCAAGTTGAGCCGATATCTAAACGCCCTGATGTAAATCTGACAACGGCAGAGAGTAAACTCAACGTTGCGGGCTTACTAGTGTTAGTTATTGATGATAATCAGCTTAATTTAGATATTATTAGTAATATTTTAAGTCAAGCACATATTAATGTAATGACAGCAACTTCGGCGATGGCAGGGATAGATTTGGTTGCACAAGTCATGCCTGATTTGATCTTAATGGATATTCAAATGCCAGAAGTCGATGGGTTACAAGCAACCGCTTTATTGCGACAACGTTATGAACAACAGCAATTACCTATTTTTGCGCTAACTGCGCATTGTGAAGCAGCTGACGAGCAACGCTCACTTGCCGTAGGTATGAATAAACATTTAACAAAACCAGTGGTTGCAGCAACGTTATTAGCGGCGATCAATGAACTACAAATTACCGGCGCTGTTTTTTATAATCATTCTTTTGCATTAGAACAATTCTCGGGTAATAATGATTTATTGCAGATTATGTTGGATAAACTTGCTAAGTTGTGTGTAAGTCATCTGCAGCAATTAAAAGTACCGATGCAAGCAAAAGCTTTGGAACGGTTAGTGCATAGTATTAAAGGTGTGTCAGGAAATCTTGGCTTTAATCGCCTAAGTGCTACCGCTCAGCAATTAGAAAGTAGACTACGCAAGACACCAGACGTAGGGCAAATATCCCTGAGTCAGTTAGAGTTCGAACTAGCACAAGTAAATAGATATATTCAAATACAAGGCTCAGTAAATGTTGAAGAAAGCCAAAATACTGATCGTTGATGATGACCCATTAAATCGATTGGTGTTGGAAAAAACATTAGCGAATGATCACGAAATATTTTTAGTTGAAAGTGGTGAAAAAGCCCTGACATTTGTTAAATCAACTGCGGTTGACTTAATTATACTCGATATTGTAATGCCTGGCATTAATGGCTATGAGGTATTAATTCAGTTAAAAGAAAATTCAACTACGCACGCTATTCCAGTTATCTTTATTTCAGCTAATACAAGCCATGATGATGAAGCAAAAGGGTTTGAATTAGGCGCAATGGACTATATTGCTAAGCCATTTAGTCCCGCAATAGTACGTGCACGAGTGCGAAATCAATTATTGATTAAGCAAAAAAATGATTTGTTAGAAATGCTCGCCTCCATTGATGGGCTGACAGAAATACCCAATCGGCGTTATTTAGATGAAAGCTTATCGCGAGAATGGCGTCGCAGCCGTCGAGCTGGTACACCGTTATCGGTGCTATTAATAGATATAGACCATTTTAAGCGTTATAACGATTGTTACGGTCACCGTGCCGGGGATGACTGCCTTAAACGTGTTGCACATGCATTAGTTGCAGCGTGTGAGCGTGGCACTGACTTTGTTGCGCGCTACGGTGGAGAAGAATTTGCCGCAGTGTTACCCGATACCAACCAACACGAGGCATTAAAATTTGCTAATAAACTCAGAGATGCTGTTAATACGCTAGCTATCCCGCATAAAGCATCACTCAATGCCGCTCACATTACGATAAGTATTGGGGTTGCTACAACTGAGTTTGGTCAAGTTTATTCTGAGCATATATTACTTGAAGAAGCCGATTTAGGTTTATATCAAGCTAAAGATAGTGGCCGCGATAAAATTATCGCTCGAGTTATTGACGCAAGTTAGTAAAGTCAGTTACTACAGCAAATAAAGAGTGAATATGCTCCACTCTTTACTGCTTTAGTTTTGTGTCTAAATGGCGCTAAGTGAATTATAAATACTATCACCCACACCAATCAGTTTCTCGTTTTTAAAGACCAGTGGAGTACATTCATCTTTTGTCATTTTTCCGTCAGAGTGAATACTGTGGGTGGCATAAAATAGTACTTGGTATACATCACCGTCTTTTTTTAATAATTCTGTAAAGTCGGGAGTTTTTAATTTATTTAATGCATTTTGATAGCTGGTATCTAAAGTGAGCCCTGAGATGCTTTCACGATTAAATTGATGATGTTCTTCCCAGCTTGAACTATTACCAGCCCAGTGTGTTTGTGCTTCACCATCGGATACTGCAATTACACAACCAGTAAGAAGAGGGGCTGCAAGCGCGGCAATTAAAAGTACTTTTTTCATTATTTTATCCTGGATACTAAATATTGATTTTAATTTATCTATTAGCTAGCAAAGAACTAGCCAATATTTTATGTTATTTAAAATCAATGAATTAGATTTTTTTTGTAAGGTGGTGCATTATATTTAACCACCTTTTATAGCGTGACTAACTAAAAGTTAGTTGATTAGACCAGTCTATTTAAACTTTCACCTTGGCTAAATGCGCTAATATTTAAGCTGACTTGCTTTACTAAGCGAATGATTGACTCTTCACTGGCCCATGCAATATGTGGAGTCAGTATTAAATTATCACCACGATAAGCGGCCAATGGATTATCCTTCGCAGCTGGTTCTTTACTTAATACGTCAAATCCCGCTCCTGCAATTTGGTTATTGCTCAGTGCGTTGGCTAAATCAGCTTCATTAACGATACCACCGCGCGCGGTGTTAATTAAAATGGCATTGGGTTTCATCATAGCAAGTTCAGCAGCACCAATCAGATCACGACTTTCATCGGTTAAAGGGCAGTGTACACTAATAATATCAGCTGTTTTTATTGCTTGGTAAAATTCTGTTCGGCCCTCTCTAGTTACTTGGTTTTTACGCTCACTGATAACTACATTGGCACCAAAAGCACGTGCAACATCCGCAACAGCTTTACCAAGCGAACCATAACCGATAATTGCCAGAGTTTTACCTCCTATATCATTAAAACGGTAATCAAGGCGGCAGAACATCTCGCTTTGTTGCCATAACCCTTGTTGGCAATCAGCAATGTAGCGGTGAGTATTACCCAGTAAATTGGTGATCAGTGCAAAGGTATGTTGTACAACCGAAGGTGTTGAATACCCGGCCACATTGGTAACGGCAATGCCAAACTCTTTAGCGGCGACTAAATCAACATTGTTAGTGCCAGTTGCGGCTACACATATGAGCTTTAATTCAGGGAGTTTTGCCAGTGTTTCGCGATTAAGTACCACTTTATTGGTGATCAAGACATCAGCGCCTGCACTATGCGCTAATACTTGTGCTGGACTGGTTAGTGAATAACTAGTGAAGTTGCCAAGTTTTTGAAAAGGTTCAAGGGATGTGCCTGCAAGCGTAGCAGTATCGAGAAGAGTAATATTCATGAGCTTTCCTTCATAATAAAAATTTATAAATGCTTGACCTTGGTGTGTACTCTAAGGTTTATACTCAGCATCAGTTGATAATATGTTAATTGGAGACGGTGATGAAAATAGGCGAATTTGCCAGTCAATTAGGTGTCTCTACAGATACCCTAAGGTACTATGAAAAGCATGCTTTGTTAACGCCTTCAGCGCGAACGCAAGCAGGTTATCGAGATTATAGCCAAACCGATCTTAAGCAAATGATGTTTATTTTGCGCGCTAAAAATGTTGGCTTTAGCTTGGCTGAGATCAAAGAACTATTACAAATTAAATTTAAAAAACATCAGCATTCTTGCCATGAAGTTAAAAACTTAACAATACAAAAGCGTGACTTAGTCGCAGAGCGTATTGCTGAATTAACACGTTTTCATCAATCATTATCCGTGTTAGCTGATAAGTGCTGCGGAGGCAAAGAGCCCGCAGATAACTGTTCGATATTAACCACTTTGGAGGACATTGATGGACTTAATCAATAATTTTTGGCAGTTATTTTTATTATCTGCACCTTGGTTAATGCTCGGTTTATTAATAGCTGGGTTATTAAATGTGTACTTACCGGCTGATTTCTTAAATAAACACTTGGGAAAAGAAGGTTTTTGGACGACTGTTAAAGCTGCTTTAATTGGCGCACCAATGCCATTATGTTCGTGCGGTGTAATACCTGCTGCAATTGGTTTAAGACGTGCAGGCGCTTCAAAAAGTGCTACCACTGCGTTTTTAGTATCGACGCCAGAAACAGGGGTTGATTCGGTGTCGGTATCGTATGTGTTACTAGGTCCTTTTATGGCAATAATTCGTCCAATAGCGGCGATTTGCAGTGCTATTGTCGCTGGTGTCTTAGTGGGGCGTGATGCTGAAAAAACGCAAACTACAGATCACATCAGTGAAGTTAATAATGAGCAAAAGCGAGCAACGACAATAAGTTGTTGCTCAACGAAATCAGCAGTGGTCGAAGAGAAGGTTAGTTGCTGTTCAACGAAACCAGCAGCGGTCGAAGAGAAGGTTAGTTGTTGTTCAACTAAACCAGCAGCGGTTGAAGAGAAGATAAGTTGTTGTTCAACTAAATTAGCAGCAGTTGAAGAGAAGATAAGTTGTTGCTCAACGAAATCAGCTGTGGTCGAAGAGAAGGTTAGTTGCTGTTCAACGAAACCAGCAGCGGTTAAAGAGAAGGCAAGTTGTTGCGATACATCAAGTGCAGCACCAGCCAGCCAATGGCAAAAGATGAAACAGGCAGTGAGTTTTAGCTGTAACAAATTGCTATCAGACACTATGAAGTGGTTAATGATTGGTTTGTTCTTTGCAGCCTTAGTGCAAACTTATGTACCAGAATCATTTTTAACCCAATGGGGCCGTGGTATTTTGGCTATGCTGGTGGTGATCGTGATTAGTATTCCCATGTATATTTGTGCGACCGCATCAACGCCGATTGCAGCTGGTTTGTTATTAAGTGGCGTAGCACCTGGCGCTGTTTTAGTCTTTATGTTGGCAGGTCCTGCCACTAATGTCGCGACGCTTGGCGTGGTTGCCAATGAGCTTGGTAAGCGTGCAGTGGTTGCTTATTTAGTTGGTGTAATAGGTGTCGCTTTGATATTTGGTTTTTTAACCGATTATTTAGTGGCTGAATTTGGCTTTGTTGTTACACCATTATTAGGTGATGAACATCAAGTGCTACCACATTGGTTAACCCTTCTCTGTGGTACTATTTTAGCACTGTTAATGGCGCGTTTAGTTCTTAAAGGAGCGTTTAGTAAATACCGCAGCACTGGTAAGAGCATTGCATAATTGAATGTTATTAAAAAGATTTTTAGCTGTTATAAAATATAAACAATGGACCAAATTAATGACTTAGTTCGCATTTTAGGTTGTCTGAGTTATAATCGCCTATAGAATATAAACGGTGCGCACGAGCGCACCGTTTTTTTAACTTTAAAGATGCAGTAATGAGTGAACCAGTGGACAAGTACGCAGATATAAGACCTTACAATGATGATGAAGTAGCCGCTTCGGTTGCACGCTTGATTGATGATAATGCGTTTATTGATGTAGTTGCAAAATATAACTTACCGCGTTTTTTATCAGCTGTACCCTTTTTATCTAGAACATTGGTAAAGTATCAGTTACGTAAAAAGTGGGGCGCTATCAACAGTGTTGAGCAAGTTCAACAAATCGTTGCTAAGTATTTAGCACAGCTGGTAAAACGCACCACAACTGAGGTGACCTTTTCTGGTTTGGATCAACTCGATCCAAAGCAAGCGTATTTGTTTATCTCAAATCATCGCGATATCGTACTTGATCCTGCTTTAATTAATTGGGGCTTATTCAGTCACAAAATGAAGACAGTCCGTATCGCCATCGGTGATAACTTACTGCAAATCCCTTATATCACCGAACTGATGCGTTTAAATAAAAGCTTTATTGTTAAGCGCTCAGTTAAAGCGCCAAAAGAAATGCTTAGAGCACTATCGCAGCTTTCAGCTTATATTTACGATTCGCTTGCTGGTGGTGATTCAATTTGGATTGCACAAAAAGAAGGCCGCGCTAAAGATGGCTTTGATCAAACAGATCCTGCGCTACTTAAAATGTTGCAGCTTAATGGTCGTAAGCAAAAGAAAGAGTTTGCTGAGTATGTACGTGAGCTAAAAATTGTACCAGTATCAATTTCATATCAATATGAACCTTGTGCAACAGCCAAAGCCAGAGAGCTTTATCATAAGCAGCATCATGGTAAATATGTAAAGTCAGCGGGTGAAGATATTGCCAGTATTGTTGAAGGTTTTAGTACCGCCAAAGGGCATGTTCATTTAGCATTTGGGCAACCAATTGAAGACGGGTGTGAATCACCAGAGCAGCTGGCAAAAACCATCGATGAGCAAATTATTGATTCGTTCTTTTTACACCCAGGAAATTATATCGCTGGTGGCTGTAAACAGGCGGTGATTAATAAAGCCGATGCTCAGGCATTTGAGATGCGTATGGCGCGTGTTCCAGATGAATTAAAACCTCTGGTGTTAGCTATGTACGCTAAGCCATTTCATCGTAAGGTTGAGTTTAATAGTAGCGAAAGCGGCCAATAACTAATGTAAAACATCTTCAAAAAAACCGTAATTAAGTTACGGTTTTTTTTCGTTTAAAAAACGGGCTATACTAAAGTTGTGTTTATTGGCCGATGTTTGTTATGCAACAAATTGAAATTTTTGAAATTCCAAGTCCTTGCAAAGGCATTTGCGAGGTAAATAACCGAGGCTATTGCAAAGGCTGCTATCGAAGTCGGGAGGAACGCTTTGGTTGGAATTCATTTTCAAACGTAGAAAAAAAGCAAGTCATTAGTTTGTGTCAACAGCGTTATAAACGTTACTTGCAAAAGCGCCAAGCACTTATCGCTAAGTCAGCACCATCGGAGCAGGGGGATTTTGGTTTTTAATCAAGATTATGTTTAGCCCTGAGTAAACGAACTGTGCCATTTTCATTGAGTTTATGCAGTTCTTTTTCAAGCTTAGGAATTAATGCGCTATGGCGTGAATGCAAAAAGTGATAGCTTTCTATTGGTGCCAGTATTTCAGTTTGAAATTGCTTAACATTAAACTGAGGGTGTTTAGTAGACAATAAAAAGTCGAGTAAAATCACACCTTGTACTTTACCTTGAGTGAGTAAATTAAGTTGAGCAGTGACGCTTTTCACCTTAATAATGTCACCAATAAAAGGGTGTTCGTTAAGGTAACTCTGCGCTGCAGGATAACCAACTTGAATGGCGATATTGTCTAGCTGCTCAAATGTACATTGTTGGCAGTTTTTTAATAGCACAAGGTTAAACTCAAATAGCGCAAAGTTAACCGGATGCAAGTTTTGATATTGTTGACTGATACTGGCCACTCGCCCTAATTGGCCATCAAGCGTGCCATTGTTCGCTGCAGATAAAGCGCTTTGGTGATTAAAGTCAATAATATGTACATCATAGCCAAGTTCCTTATATGCAAGGGTCATCAGCTCAATCACATAGCGAGCCTGTGGGGTATCGGCTGGGCGATTAAACAGCATATGTTGCGTGTTCGCTATAGTGCTCAGTGGCGTTAGTGAATAACAGAGCAATATGAGATAAAAAAAGCACTTAATCACAGCGTTTCCATATTAGGACTAAAAACGCCACCAATCTACGTTTAAAAGCTAAAAAGCGCAAGTTTAGCCGTGACTCTTTTAGGCAAATGTTTGTTATACTCTGGGCATTAATATGATTAGTAATAACTGGTAATTTATGTCGTTTAACTTATGCTTACTACCTCGTGAACAAAAATATCAAATTCAATTGGATTACGAGGCATCGTTTTGGGCTTATCAAATAAAGCGTGGTAAGAGTACTCGTGAGCAAATATACAATACAATTCATAGTCGGCCAGTGGCAGAGCAGATGTTTTTGAAGCAGCAATTTGAACAATATTTAGCGACGATGCAAAGTTAATGACGGCATTGCGTTTTGAATGCCTAGAGCCAATTAAAACCCCTTTAGTGAATAAGTTTTACGATCAATATAAAGCCCGAGGTCGGGCAACCAGACAAGATCAAGTGTGGGTTGTTTATAATGACTTAGTTATTGTCGCGGCATGCAGAATTCAAAATCGCAGTGATTATTTGTTTTTGTCTACCTTGCTGGTTGCACCTGCTTGGCGCGGTCAAGGAATTGCAAAAAAACTACTAATTCATACCTTGTCTAATCAAAATTCACTCGTTTATACATTTGCTTATAACTATTTAGCTGATTTTTATCAATCAATTGGCTTTAACTTTGTGTTAACATTGCCACCACCTTTAGATACACTCTTTACTGTCTATCAGCAACGAAATATCGTAGCTATGCAGTGCTAGTAAAAATAATTTGTTAAAACAACCACGTGGAAATTTAGATGGGTCAATGGTTTAAGGCTAGTGTGTTCTTTTTGTTAGCCGCCTTTGTTGTTGCTAGCCAAGCTACTATGGCGCAGGTAAAACGCTTATCGCCAAGTGAAGGTTTATCACAAAGCTATGTCAATACCATGTTGATAGATAAAAGCGGCTATCTTTGGTTGGCGACTGAAGGAGGCTTAAATCGTTACGATGGCTATCAGGTAGTACATATTGCAGGGCCAAACGGGGAATTAGATGAAGCAATTATTGACCTTATATATCAAGACCCGGATGGTTATATTTGGATTGCATCGTTAGTTGCAGGGCTGTTTCGCTATGATCCAAGTACCGATAGTTATCAACAATTTTTATCAAAACCCACCAGTGAAGAACAAGTCTTAAGTCAGTCTGTATTTAGTATGGTTGCCACCGATAATAAGTCATTATGGATTGGCCGTGGTTGGGACTTTGCTCGCCTTGATTTAGCGACGGGCCAAATTGAGACTATTTTTGAATTACCAGAGCGCACTCGTAATACCGTGATCCGCGATTTATTACATTACAAAGGTTATATCTTCATTGCCGCCAGTACTGGCGCATATGTCTATCATATAGCAACTGGGCAATACCGAAAATTAGAGCATTTAAGCACCGAGCCAGACCATGTGTATCAAAATTATATAAAGTCGTTTGCAATAGGCGAAAATGAGCAACTGTTAGTGGGGGCCGTACGTGGTTTATATCAAGTTGATATTAGTGATTTACCGAGTATGTTTGAGCGCCCAGATGTGCCTTTTAAAAATAAAACCATATTGAACGATCTTAATATTTGGAAAATAATAAATGACCATGGGGTGCTTGATTTAGGCACCGATAAAGGTTTATTTAGTCTCGGTTTGAATAGCGGTGAGCTGACTAAAAATAATAGAGTAAAAGAAAGTAAATACTCACTGGCAGATCCAAGTGTTATCGATATTGTCAAAGATAGTAACGGCGCTATGTGGACAGCTACTAAAAGTGATGGGGCATTTTATTTACCTTATGATAATTATCATTTTGAAAATGTTAATGCCAGCATGCTCTCCGGTGATGGTTTATCGCACCCTTCTATTTGGGGCATAACCGAGTATGAAGATAAACTCTGGCTAGCAACTCATAATGGTTTAACTGCGGTTGATTTAAAAACTAATCAAGGGCAAGTGTTTTTAAAAGATTATCAAGCTGATTTGTTTACCACTGAATTTAATATCTACGCTATTTCTCCTTATAAAGATAAATTGTGGCTGCGTACTAATCGCGGGATTTTTAGTTTTGATCCGCATAGCTATGAAATTTTTCCTGCAACAACAGCCGACCCAAGCCAGCAACACCTGATCACAGGGTGGATACATGGCTCAGTATTGATGCCAAATGGTGAATTATTTTATGTTCATTCTGATCATGGCATGTTTGTTTATAATATCGACAGCCAAAAGATCACTCCTTTAGGTGGTGAATTTGAAAAGTTTGAACCGTTTTTAGCTTATGGTTTCTTACCGCCTTTATCTACCAAACCTGACTCCCCGTTATTTTATAATGCAGGGGTGCTTTATCAGGTTGATCCAAACTCATTTGCTTTAACAAAAATCTATACCGTGCCACAGCAACACGAAAATGTAGCCGTTAATGTAATGTCTTATATTGTTGATAATAATAATGTGCTGTGGATCACGTTATCGAATTTTGGCTTAATTGGTCTTGATGCATCGAATTACAAGCTGTTGTATACCATAGATTTAGATAAAAATAAGCTCGGCACCTTATTGTACGATATGGTGTTAGATGATGCTGGAATGATCTGGATGAGTAGTCATAAAGGGATCTGGCGATTAAATCCAGAAAACAAACATTTTCAGCAATTTACGACATCAGAAGGACTGGTCTCTACCGAGTTTAATAGTGGTGCATTTACGCGTTTAAAAACCGGCCAAATAGTCTATGGTACGTTAAAGGGATTTAGCTATTTTTACCCAAATGATAATCAACCTAGGCATGGTTTAATTGATCATGTAAATATAACCAGCATTGATTTGATGTCTCGTGAATTATCTACGGATCTTAAGCAACCAATAAAAACAATCACCTTAGAGCACGACGATATAGGTCTTGAAGTGGCTTTTTCGGCAATGGCATTTAACTACCAAGAACGTATTATTTATGAGTATCAACTCTCTGATGGGCAAAAGTCTTATACCCGTAATAATAACCGAGTGCTATTTCCAAAACTTAATCCCGGCAAATACCAACTAAAAATTTGGGCTAAAGATCCGCTTACTGGCGACTACACACAACCGGCAGTATTGGACATTGTGGTAAAATACCCGCTATGGCGCGCGCCTCAGTTTATAGTGCTTTACGCACTGGTGTTTTTTGGATTAGTTGCGGCTTGGATTATGCGTCGTAATCGAATTCAGCAATTATTATTAGCAGCCCATAGAGAAAGCCAAGAAAGTGAAGCGCGCTTAAAGTTAGCATTAGAGGGCAGTCGTTCAGGGGTTTGGGATTGGCAATCTTCAAGTCCAATCATTTATCAACCACGACTTAAAAATGAGCTGGGTTATGATGTTGAATCGGTTAATTTGGATGATTATTTAGCAAAAATACATCCTAAAGATAAACAACATTTTCGTATCGAATGGTTAGAATTTTTATCCACCGAGAAAGGCTATTTTAACTGCACCTATCGTTTACGCCATAAATTAGGCTATTGGCGCTGGTATAAAGACTTTGGCAAAGTGGTTGCTTGGCAAGGAAGTACACCCGAGAAAGTGGCCGGCACTTATACTAATATGACTCGTGAATTAGTGTTTGAAGAACATGCCCGTTTATTTGGC
Organism: Pseudoalteromonas rhizosphaerae; assembly: GCF_028885455.1. Taxonomy (NCBI): domain Bacteria; kingdom Pseudomonadati; phylum Pseudomonadota; class Gammaproteobacteria; order Alteromonadales; family Pseudoalteromonadaceae; genus Pseudoalteromonas; species Pseudoalteromonas rhizosphaerae. The sequence goes on along the minus strand of NZ_CP118496.1, from coordinate 4,804,450 downwards.
GCAGCATTTGAGCAAACCCGCGATTGGGTCTTTATTCTGGATAAAAGTTTACGTATTTTAGCTACCAACAAAGCACTGCAGAGCGCATTTAACTTTCCTGTTGATTATCGTTCTAGCTGCTCATTACACTTAGGGTTAAGTCGTGTTGTAAGGGTTAACTATTTACGTGTAATGAAGGAATTGCAAGCTGGTGAACATTTTTCTGCAGAAGATACCGTTTACTTAGCTAATGGTGAATCTCGCCATGTATTAATTAAAGTCAGTGCTGTGGCAGATACTGAACAACGCTTAGAAAGCTATGTGGTCATCCTCACTGATATTAATGCGCAAAAGTTAGCTGAAAATGAATTGTTTTTATTAGCAAATTACGACAGTTTAACGGGGTTACCAAATCGTACTTTATTTAATGACCGAGTTGAACACGCACTTGAACAGGCAAAAGGCCAAAATTCAAAAGTAGCGTTACTCAATATTAATATCAAACGTTTTAAGTATTTTAATGACTCGCTAGGGCATGAAGCTGCCGATGAGATAATAAAGGCGGTGGCACTGCGGATCAAATCGCGTGTACAGGCCAAAGATAGTGTAGCCCGTTTTAGCGGTGATGAATTTATGTTGTTAGTCGAGGGCATTCAACAAATCGAAGAGGTTGTTTTACTGTGCGTTAAGTTGATGGCCAGCTTGAATGACAACATCATTATTAACAACCAAGCGATTAGTGTCAGTTTAAGTATTGGCGTGGCGATTTCGCCTGATGATGCACTCAGTGCTAAAAGTTTAATTAAAGCGGCTGATATTGCACTGTATCATTCGAAAAAGAGCTTGGAAGGTTGTTATCAATTTTATAAACAAGAAATGAATCAGCATGTACAACGCTCTCTGCATTTAGAATCACAATTAACTCAAGCCTACCAAAATCATGCGTTTTGTAATCATTACCAAGTGATTGTTAATGCTAAAACTCATCAGGCCGAAGGGCTGGAAGTATTGCTGCGTTGGCCAGAAAATAACAGCTATGAAACGCAAGAGTTTGCGCTTGCTGCTGAGAGTATCGGTTTGATCACAAAAATTATGTTGCAAACCTTAGCTAGAGCGTTGATTGAACTTAAACAGTGGCAGTTACAAAAGCCTGACTTGTATGTGTCTATTAACCTGTCTGCACTGGATTTTGAGTATAAAAATTTAGTTGATGAAATTCGCAGTGCGCTAATTAATGCTGATGTATCAGCCAGCTCTGTGGTGTTTGAAATTACAGAATCAGTGCTGATGCATGATTCACCGCAAGCGTTAAATAGCATGTCAAAGTTGAAGCAACTAGGTTGTCGCTTATATATGGATGACTTTGGTACAGGTTATGCTTCACTCACTTATTTAAAGCGCTTTCCGATCGATGTACTGAAAATTGATCGCAGTTTTGTAACTGATATTGGTATAGATAGTGACGATGAAGCGATTATTCAGTCAACGCTTGCATTGGCGAAAAGCTTAGGTAAAGAATGCGTCGCAGAAGGCGTTGAAACTAAGCAGCAGCTTACCTTTTTGCGCAACTTAGGCTGTAATTTATTTCAGGGCTATTTATTCAGTAAACCAATCCCAGGTGATGATGTAAGCGCATTATTAAATAAAGACTGGCAGTCGTTGTTGAATGAAGACTAATGCTAGCTAGAGTTTTATTAAATGGTGAAAATATCAGTGCCGAGTTTATAAATGGTTACTTTTTTGAATTTTTAAGCTTAACTTGTTTTAGCAAAAAAATAACTATTATGAATCAAGGAAGTTATGAAGCCTGAGAAGCCTACTATTATGGATATGTCCGAATTTAAGCCATCAGCGAGATGTCCTAATTGTAATTTGATTATGTACTTAGGAAACAGGTGCCCGCATTGTGATTATTTGCTCAGTCATACGGAGCAAAAAACTCAAAGAGAATTTTGGCTTAAAGTTCGAAATACTGGCTATATAAAAGGTATGGTCTTCTTTGCTTTCTTCTTTTTTATAGCTTGGGTTTTATTTGCTGAGTCATAACGTTTTTGAGACTCAACACTACAATTAAACCAATCGCGGTGTTGATGCCCTAAACAGTTGAAATTTTAACTAGAAGCTATATCTAGTCTTGGCGTTCACCGCAGTGACGACAATAAAGGTTTTTAGTGCGTGCACTAAGTTGAGACTTAATTGCTTTGTTTGCTTCTTGCTTACTTAAACCAAGCTTACAGCGCAAATTCTCTAGGTGCTCCAGTTGCGCATCATCTAGTTTGCCATCTAGCTCGCCATCATGCAGACATTCATGCACCGCATCACTAAACATGATCCTACGCTTACGTAGCTGTTCAGAGAAACTCGAAGCTAATAAGCCGGTGGGTATTGCTACCATTCCCATACTCAGTAACGTGATCACGCCGCCAAAAAAACGCCCTAGCGGTGTTACTGGCACAACGTCACCATAACCTACAGTGGTCAGCGTTGCCATTGCCCACCACATTGCCGCAGGAATGGAGCCAAATTTATCCGGTTGTATATCGTGTTCAATTAAATAAATTCCGCAGGAAGCTAAAATTAGCACCACTGCCATTATAAAGAATGCGGCCAAAAGCGAACTGCTTTCATCACGAAATGATTGTAAAAGTAGCTGCATTGCTCGTGAGTAACGAGTGAGCTTAAAAACACGTAGGAGTCTGAGCACTCTTAAAAAACGTAAATCAAAGGTGATAAACATCATTAATAGCGTGGGCAGGATTGCCATGAGATCAATTAAGGCTAAAGGAGAGAGTAAATATTTTAAACGGCGTTGAAAATTACCACAGTCTAGACTTTTGTACTCGGCACGTTCTACGCATGACCAAAGGCGAAGTAAATACTCGATGGCAAAAATACTAACCGAGACAAGCTCAAGTATTAAAAATTCATACTTATATTGCTGAGCCAAACTGACCACGGATTCAAGCACAATTGCAATCACATTAATCATTATCAGCGATATTAGAAATATATCGATGTAATGACCAGTCTTACGGTACTCCCCATTACCTTCAAAAAATAGCGCTGTGCGTTTACGTAAATTATTCAAATTAAATCCGTGTTCTTTTAAAAATAATACTGGTTTAGAGTTTAGCTTATAGCGACTATTCAAAGGCTATAAATATGGTTATGTCAGATTGTACATTGTCGTATTGAGTGTGCATATAAGCGGTAAAAACTTGTAATGTAGAATTAAAACGTGCATTACAAACTATCGGAATAAGATGTGATTATTTTTTTCTTAATACCCGAGCTCGAAATATTAGGTGTTTGTGGTGCAAACATGACATCAATATCGTACGCTTGTAATGCATCAGCGGCTTCATTCCAGCGCTCACTATTTTGCCATTGCCCGCCAACAACCACCTTATTTACTCCCCATGCTTGTATCCATTTACAAGTGCTCTGAGTCTTTACTATTGGACTTGGCACTAAGGCAACGTGATCCACGATCGCCAGTGCGCTTATAATCGCCATTCTTTCATGCTGATTAATGATCGGAAACGTATTTTTATTTTCAAAGCATAAGTCATCTGACGCAACCGCAACAAACAGTTCGCTTCCTTGTGCTTTAGCAAATTTTAAATAATTTAAATGACCAATATGAAATAAGTCAAATACACCAAGAGCCAAACAGCGCGTATTATGACTGCTTTTATTATCTGAATTTAAGCTATGTATTTGTGAGTTTAGAGTCATGTAGGCATACTTTCGGCTTTATCGGTTAATTTTTTTATTAATTCGTCGTTATTATCAAAAAAAGTAAGTTGGTTTAATATGTGTTTTAATTTCCCCCATTCACTCATTAAGCATAACTTATAAAGCCTTGAATACACAAAGCACTGTGTTAATAACGAGAATGAGCGAATATTTTTTGCGCATAAAATAGTATCAAAAAGAGGGTCGGGTGTTTGCCAATCTCCATAAAGCGCACTTAATATCAGTTCAGGTTGTGCTAGTACTTCGTCACACAAATTTTGACTAGTTGAGAGCACCGTAAGCTCTCTCTAGTTTTTCACGTGCTGAATCAACATTAAACATCCAATTTATACTGGCGCCTTCTTTATTTCGGCGCCATTCCCACGCCGTGAGCTCTGTCTTTAACTCTTCCATACTTGCTATGCGCCGATCTAAGCATTGCTTATTCATATTGCCAATTTCTATCTCGACCATATTCAACCAACTCGCATGTTTAGGTGTGTAATGGAACTCTATTTTATTTAAAATACGTCGTGCTTCTTGCGGTGAAAATGCTTTATATAACGCACCTTCCGTATGAGTCGATAAGTTATCTAGCACGACACGAATTTTATTCGCATGTGGGTAGTGTTCATCGACTAAGTCCTTCATACAGTGTGCAAAATCAACTTTCGTTTTCCTCTGTGTTGCTTTAACGTGTCGCCAACCCCGATGACGGTCAAAGAATACAAATAAGTTAGCCACGCCAACCCGTTTATATTCATAATCTAGGCGTTTTACCTGTCCCTTTTTCATCGGTTGTACTGGCCGTGTATCATCAACAAGTTGCTTCATCGCCTCATCAAAATTAATAATGGGATTGAGCTCATCCGCTGGCTCAGCATATAATTCAAGTACATGCTCCATTCTTGCAATATACTCAGCGTCCATTGTTGCCACACACCACATCTTTTTTTGCCATGGCTTTAACGCATTTTCTTTAAGGCGTCTACGAACCGTTTCATATGAAATACTGTCTAAATCCGTTAATGTTATTAATCGCTCGCCAAGTAACGCTAATGTCCATCGGCAGTGTCCTGTTGGCGGCTCAGAACAGGCTGTGGCTATTAAAGTTACTTCATCTTTCGCGGAGGTTTTTCTCATAGCACCACTTCGTGCACCTTCATTTAAAGCGGCTTCTAAACCGTCTTCGACAAACTGACGTTTGACTCGAAATACAGTTGAAGAGCTCACTTGAACCGCTTCACATATTTGATCTGTTGTATATCGACAACGGTCCGCTTTTAATAAAATGGCGGCTCGTTTGTACTTTCGAACATTGACCATGCCTTTTTTGCAGTAGTTAACTAATTCGCATTTTTCTTCTGCTGATAATTCAACAATATACTTTCGGTTCATAACAATATTAAATGAGTAAATATGAGTTAAAGGATCGTCAATTAGGATAAAAGTTCATTATGAATAAAGAAGAGTTGCCGTCGTTCACTGTGAAACAAGGGCAGTATTTGGCATTTATTTATTACTACACAAAAGTGAATGGTGTTGCACCTGCTGAAAATGATTTTGAGCGTTATTTTGGAACTGCATCATCAAGTGTTCATGCAATGATTTTAACGCTTAAAAAGAAAGGGTTCATCACTTCAACTGCTGGAAAAAGCCGAACGATAAAGCTATTGATAGGAATAAATCAGTTGCCTGAATTTAAGTAAGGCAACTGATCAGAACTTCTGTGAACGAGTACTAGCAAAGTGCACCTGCCAGTAACTCGTCAAACCGATTAAACTATTTCTGAATTTCAATTAGGAGATAGCCATGAGAAAAATGCGTAGCCTTGAGCAGTGGCGCAACATTATCGAAGAACAACAAGCCAGCGATTTAACTATTACTGAGTTTTGCCAGCAACATGCCTTATCAAAAACAAGCTTTTATGCGGCACGAAGTAAGCTTACTGCTGCATCTGGTAGTTTTGTTCGCGCAAAAGTTACTAAACACGTTGATCCCACTGAACAGCAACAGCCGATCATTCTTGCTATCGGTAACGTGAAAGTCAGCTTGCCATCCACAATGCCTGCCACTTATCTGAGTCAACTGTTACGCGAGCTTGCCTAATGAAAATGTTCGTTGAACCTGCACATATTTACCTCTATCGCGATGCCGTGGATTTTCGAAAATCCATTGATGGTCTGGTCGCACTGGTTGAAGGCGAGCTTGAACGTGATGCTTACACTGGTGCATTATTTTTGTTCTGCAATAAAGCGAAAGACAAACTCAAGCTGGTTTACTGGGATAAAACGGGGTTTGCTTTTTGGTACAAGCGGTTAGAAAAACAAAAGTTCAAATGGCCAAACAAAGCCAATCTGCAAGAATTTGAACTCAGTCCTCAGCAATTGGATTGGTTGTTGTCGGGATATGATGTGCTTGGTCATGAAGAGTTGCGGTATCAATCGATGCTCTAATCGATCATATTGGCAGTAAATGATCGTTGCCACACCGTCTGTTTTATCTTTGCGTCAAGCAAGAAAACACCGTCAAATTCTGTTAAATTGCGAACATGAAAATTGATGCACACTCACTTCCTGACGACCCAGAACAACTCAAGCGCATGTTGCTTGAGTTGCAACAGCATATGGATGAAAAGTTAGCTGAAAAAGACGCGCAAATTCACGAATTGCTACAAGCTTATAACGCGAAACTAGCCAAAGAGTACGCCAAGAAATCTGAAAAGATGCCGGGTGCAGGCGAAGTATTCAATGAAGCAGAAGATATTCTCGATGAACATGATAAAGCGCTATTGGCCACATCGGCCTCAGTAAAGAAAGAAAAAGCCAAACCGAAACGCCGGCCACTGCCAGCGCAGTTGCCGCGAATTGAGGTGGTTGTTGACCTCGAAGAGGGTGACAAAATGTGTGATTGCTGTCAAAGCCCCCTTCACAAAATGGGTGAAAGCAGCAGTGAAGCACTCGAGTTTGTGCCAGCGAATATCAAAGTAATCAAAACTATTCGTCCAAAATACACATGCCGTCACTGTGAGCGTGAAGGGATTGAAAGTGTGGTAAAAACCGCCCTCATGCCCGCAACAGCCATTCCAAAAAGTATTGCAACGCCCAGCCTGCTGAGCCAAATAATCATGTGTAAATACCAGTTTGGCTTACCGCTTTATCGCCAAGAAACATTGTTTGCCGATATCGGTATTGAGTTGAGCAGGCAAACCATGTCGAGCTGGATGCTACGCAGCGCTGAATTGTTGTCACCACTCTATCAGCGCTTAAAAGACGTGTTGCTATCTCAACCGGTTATTCACGGCGATGAAACCCCGTTAAACGTCATTAATGCAGATAAAGCAACCAGCTATATGTGGCTGTATTGTTGCGGCGATGATAAACCGAGTAAAGGCACCAATATTGTCTTGTTTGATTACCATAACAGTCGCGCAGGCCAATGTGCGGTTGATTTCCTTGATGGTTACGAAGGCTACATGCACGTTGACGGCTACAAGGCTTACGAGCAAACGAATGCAACACTGGTTGCGTGCTTAGCCCATATGCGCCGTAAATTCATCGAGGCCAAAGGCAATAATAAAAAAACCGTCAAAGCAGATGTAGCACTAAACCTTATTCGCAAGCTCTACGGTATTGAGCAAGCCATCAAAGGAAAAGCGGCCGATGAAAAATTCACCGTTAGGCAGCAAAAAGCCAAACCAATCGTTGATGAATTGTATCAATGGTTACTCAAACACAAAGACAAAATCCCTCCCCAAATGGCGCTAGGTAAAGCCATTAACTACGCGATAAATCAGTTTGAGAAATTCAGGCGTTACCTCGATGATGGCAGGCTCAGTATTGACAATAACCGTGCAGAGCGAGCTATAAAACCGTTCGTAATAGGGCGAAAAAACTGGTTGTTCTCAAATACCTGCAATGGTGCTCATGCCAGCGCTATACTTTATAGTCTTATTGAAACCGCAAAGGCAAATGACCTTGTGGTGCATGACTATATCTCTACTTGCTTACAGCGCCTTGCTGAGCAGCCAGATAACCTTGAGCCACTGCTACCTTGGAACATTAAGCAAAGCTAGGTGTCGTTAGCTATACGCTTACGGTTCAAGGTTAAAAAACAATCAAATAAAATGTGTAGAACCAGTTCCTAAAAAGAGTAATTCTACAACTTCAACAGCTTATTCAAAGGATCTAAACCCACAAGTTGCAGACAGAAAATCCTTTGAGTTTTTTAATACTTTCAGTCTAACTCTGTATCTAAATGTAAATCAAGGGATTTATATTTGTTGTTTTTTTGTTGTTGTAAAATACAAGAAATAACCCCGCGAGTTGTTGAAAAACCCAAATACAACGACTGTTTATATATGGCTATGTTGTAGTTAAGTGTGGCTAGGCGATAATTCATTTTATAAAGCCTCTTTTATCCATGTTTGATCTGAGAACTCCGTGTTATCTTCCATGGTTCTAAACCAACTCAGATAATTCTCAATATAGTCAGTACCTAATTCGTGTGAATCGCAATGTGGACAATGAGATATTGTTTCTTCATGGTCAGCAATGGCTTGATCCAGTTGGTTATTAGCAATATTAGATTCAAATTCATGACGGAGTTTTTTAGTTGGGAGTAGTTTAAGTTAATAACGTGACGTAATACATTTTGAAACTGCTTTGAAGCCATACAGCATCTGCCGTTGTTGGGTTTCAGTACATTAAGTATAGTTCACCAACAAATCTTGACTTCAGATATCAAAATTCTTAACTGTCCGCTTCACGCTTAATCCCGCCTCTCAGATCGTCACGGACAACTAATTAAATACCACTACATACGACTAAGTACCACTCATACCTTAGTTCTTAAGGAACATTGATCGCGTGACTTCCTATTTTAAAACGGCAAATGTCACTTTCTTTTTCAATGGATTGACGCTTACAATTTACCGCTAGTAGCTTTAGTACACGGTGTATCTTGTGGCTGCACCGTGTTTGCTCTATGCAATCCAAAACATCATCCAACCAAAGATAACTGCACTTGCTCGCTCTAAATGTCGAGATCGCACACTTAAATATCGTCGCTGCACTATGGCAGATAAAACGCTTGATAAGTGTTTGCAGTATGCTCAGCCAAACCAGCGATTCTGCAATGTGTGGGTCTCTTGTGATGAATCCCTTAAGGTTATTCCATGACTTTAGCTCTTTGAAAAGTAACTCGATTTGCCAACGAGTCGCGTATATATCGAGTAACTCATCAAAGTTAAACTGTGTTTCTTTTAAATTAGTAACAAGGAAAACAGGGCGCTTTTCATCGGGTAGATAAATAAGCCTGTACTCGGGTCCATTTTTCTTCCAGCGTACTGTTAACTCAAGTGGCTGACTAGCACGCTTTTTGAGCAAGGTTTTGAGTTTAATATGCTTTTCTTTAAGCTCTACGCCCGCGCAATAAGCAGATGTGACGGTTGGGTTGATGTTTTTATTCGCTCTGACCAAAAAGTAGCCGCCATCTTGAGATACTTGTTCAAAGTAATCTAAGTCAAAATACCCTGCATCAGCAAGTAATAACGTATCTTCAAGTGTGTGACTACCCGGTAAAAAGGCTCGCTCGGTTTCAACATCAGGACGGATATCTATTTCACAAGGCTGTTCGTTAAATAGGTCATAAGTAAGATGTAACTCAATTGCGGCAGGACTTATCGCAGTAAAGCGACCAGCAAAAACCTGCGCTAATTCATAATGTAGAGCAAATGAAGAGCCATCTTGCAATAACACTCGCTGTATTCCTCGCTGGGTAAAAAAGGTTTTATCCAGCGTGTTTACAGTCAATTTAGACATCGCTTGAATAACGAGTTCACGGACTAGCTCAGTCAAGGCTGGTTTTCGAATTTGATTATGAAAGGGTTTATAACTTATCGTGCAATTGGCCTGCGTTCGCAGGTTCTGATGGATATCTGACAAGTTAGCGTCTTGCAGGCAAGATAAGCTTTTGAACACAGCTTTGAGCAGAGAAACGATCGACAGGCAACGGTGTCGAACTTGAAATCCGGAGGTTTTTGCAAGCTCAATGAGGTGTTTTTCTGAGATAAGGGCTTTTAATTGATTTGAAACTTGGTTAATCTGCATGTGAACTCTGTTTTTGGTCATGTTTTTATTGGCGTAACTATTTGATCATTAACAGAGTTCAACTTCAAGTTTCTTAAGATCCAACCTATGAGTATTTGTTCAATTCCAGATTTTAATATTGTAATGACTTTAAATAGCTTTTAAGGCTAATATAAAATACGCCATTGATAAAAATGAAATAAAGTTGTTTCCATTTGTTTGTTAATAAATAACGGGTAACTCTAAAGGCTCGTTATGTACCTATAGTTTTATTTAAAGGAGTTTTATTTTGATTATTAGGGCTGCGGGGATAGATGATCTTGCACAATTACTTGAACTTGAGCAGTTTGTTGTAGATGCTGAAAGGCCCTATAATGCTTCTTTAAAGGAGGGAGCTGTATTTTATTATGATATAGAAAAGCTTATCTTATGCCCTGATTCACACCTATTAGTTGTTGAGGTAGAGAATGAAATTGTTGCCACTGGATACGCTCAAATAAGAGATTCTAAGTTATCGTTAGAGCACACAAAGCACGCTTATCTGGGTTTTATGTATGTATCTCCAAGCTACCGAGGTCAGAGTCTTAACTCTAAATTAATAATAGAATTAGTAAATTGGAGCAAGAGCCGAGGTATATTTGATTTTTATCTTGATGTATATGCAGAGAATGATTCAGCAATTAAAGCATACGAAAAAGTAGGTTTTAAACCCGCGCTACTAGAAATGAAGCTTTGTTTGGATCAGTTAAATACATAGTTAGTTTGACGTATACTCCAACCGACTCCACTTTCAAAACGAGTATTCTTTTAGATTCGCTAATAAACCAAGGTAACTAATGAAGTACAAAATTAGGGTTTTTGCTGCACTTTTCGTATGCTTTACGACAACAGCGACCGCCGAAAGTAACCCCGATGATTTTTTCAAGACTATATTAAATTAGGTGAGAGTTTAGATCCGAAAGTCGCGCAACCCTATGATGATGGGGCAAAAATACATGCGTATCGAGTTTATCCTCATGGTTTGGAAAGAAGTATGAGTTTTACTGGAGCTCAATGGAAACAGATTGTCCAGAAGATCATGCTATTAGCAAATGCAAATAATGATAAGAATACATTTTCTGAGATAAGAATCTCTAAAGTTGAGGGTGGCTATAAAATCAAAGCTAAAAGATACTCTGATAGCAAATGCTATACAGATACTAGCTACTACATGATCCTGAAGCGACAAGAGGGCAGTGAGTTGGCAATACTAGTGAAATCCATGGAGATCAAACCATTGTCAAATTGCTAAGTGCAAAATACGGTGGTAAGCAACTCGTCTGCAAAACATTTGAAAAAGATAAGAGCATGATAAATGAATTGAGTTGTCGGGATTAAATCCCCGACCTACACAAGATCTAACATCTAGTACCCGTTCACATAAGTTCTGATTAGTTCCCTTACTTAAATTCGGGCAACTGATTTATTCCAATTAATAATTTTATAGTTTGGCTTTTTCCTGCAGTTGAAGTGATGAGTATTTTCTTTTTAAGCGTTAAAATCATTGCATGAACACTCAATGATGCAGTCCCAAAACCACTTGTAGCAGGTGCAATACTATTCACTTTTGTGTAGTAATAAATGCCAAATACAGCCTTTTTTCACAGTAAACGACAGCAACTCTTCTTTATTGATAATGAAAATTTTATCCTAATTGACGATCCTTTAACTCATATTTACTCATTTAATATTGTTATGAACTGAAAGTATGCTATTGAATTATAATAAAAATTAGATCTAGTAACCTACTGCAAAAAAGGCATGGTTAATGTTCGAAAGTACAAACGAGCCGCTATTTAATTAAAAGCTGACCGTTGTCGATATACAACAGAGCAAATATGTTAGGCGATTCAAGTTAGTTCTTCAACTGCATTTCGGGTCAAACGTCAGTGTGTCGAAGAGAGTTTAGACGCTGTTTTAAATGAAGATGCACGAAATTGTGCTATGAGAAAAATATCTGCGAAGGAGGAAGCAACTTTAATAGCCACAGCCTGTACTGAGCAGCCAACGGGATATTGCCGATGGACATTAGCGTCATTAGGTGAGCGATTAATTACATTAACGGATTGGCGTGGATAACTTATTTGTATTTTTTGACCGTCGTCGAGGTTGGCGGCATGTTAAAGCAACATAGGAGAAAACGAAGGTTGATTGTGCTCATTATATGAACGACTTAGTCGATGAACAGTATCCACATGCGAATAAAATTCGTGTAGTGCTAGATAACTATCGACTGATACTGAAGGTGTGTTATTTAAAGCATTTTCACCTCAAGATGCGCGACGTATTTTAAATAAAATAGAGTTCCATTACACACCAAAACATGCGAGCTGGTTGAATATGGTCGAGATAGAAATTGGCAATATGAATAAGCAATGCTTAGATCTTCGCATAGCAAGTACGGAAGAGTTGAAGGCAGATCTCGCGGCGTGGGAATGGCGCCGAAATACAAAAGGCAGTGGTATAAATTAGATTTCTAATATTAATTCTGCACGTGAAAAACTAGAGAGAGCTTACGATGCTCTCAACTAGTCAAAATTTGTGTGATGAAGTACTAGATGCCATACGTTGCCAAAGGGAGTTGTTTTTTCTACTAAATTTAAGGTTGGATATTGTGTAATTCTATTCCACTCAAAGGGAATATCACTCATCCAAAGCCCACAAATAGTTTGTTGGTTGGCGGTATCAACACCAAAGCCACAAATGTCCAAGGTCACTCCATCTGGGTGAGCAAAGCATCGTGGGTTAATTAAGTCATAAGAGCGCATATGTTCATGCCAGCCTTGGCTTTTTAAAAGTGTAATAGCCTGCTCCATTTGCCCCCAATCAACTCCAATATCAATATCTTTATCAAAAGGGAGAATTGCACCTTCGCGTATGATGCCCAATAAGCTACCTGCTGTGGCAAAGGATTTAATGTTTTCTTGGCGTAAAAGGGCAAGGGTTTTCCATAGCAAGGCCTCATGTATTTTGGTATCGAATTCAACTTTTGGTTGTTGTTTGTAGCTATGGATGGGTGGAGTGTCTAAAAACATCTCTAATGCATGGCGATATTGTGCAACCGCTAAGGGAAGCTCACGTGCTTGTTGGTAGCACATACCTAAGGTATAACTAAGCTCACTTGAAGCTGGGTGTGCTGCCATGCAAGCTATTAATGGCGCTATGTGATTTTTTGCTGTGCCCTCTATCAGTGCTATTTCGGTCAAATAACGATGTGCAATCAAAGATGAGTGGTCTTTGCTCAGTACATATTTAAATTTTGCCTGCGCTAATTGGTATTGGTTTTTTTGGTATAACTCAATGCCTTTTATTAACTCTGTATGTATTATGCTCAATTGATTATTTTCCGTAGATATAAATAAAAATCACAGTTCTTTCACAATAGAACATGTTCTTAATAATGTATTGTTTTTAATGCTTACAGGTAGAGTGCAGCTTGGGGCAATAATGACTCTATTAAGGTCTAAGTTGCGGCGGCAGTATAATAAAAATTGTTCAATTTCTTCCGTTTTAAGTGGGCGCGGTAATAATAATTTATCCAATAGCCCTACAAATGTAATATCAGGGAAGCTAGTGAGCAAAGCTTTTATAGATACCACATCGTGGCAGTCATCAATTGATAGTAAAGAGAACCTGTTACTATCTAGGTAATCAAAATAAATGGAAGAACTGCAATGATAGTGAAGAAGGTGGTTCTGATGTGTTAACTGCGCTATGCATTGTTCATCATAAGGCGCTACAAGTGTTTTAAATTGCTGATAACTGCAAAATGCACCACAAGCATGAAAGCTGCAGTAGTAAATTCTAACATTTTTAATTAATAGTAAAGCTTCAATATATTGTGCTGTTATATCACTTAATAAAGATAACATCTTTTTGTAAGGTGCGCGCTCTAACTCGGCTGCAGTTAATGTACCCGCAAGCATTGAATTTAAATGATAAAGCGGAGAGTAAACCGTTGCAAAACACAGTTTATTCTCATTGCTAAAGTGCTCGCTAACACGTTTATGTGCTTCAATATTTATGAGTAGTTGCGGACAATCGTTTAATTCTTTAGGGCTTTTTTTATCATCTAACAAAGCTGATAAACTATGGGGGTAGCTGTTTTTTTCAACTGTTCCTAATGGGTTATGTTTGAAGTGCCGTTTAATGCCAAATGCGCTACATACACTATTACTATTACAGCTCAGTTTTATAAAGCAATGATCATGAATATCTTGGTATCTAATAACTGACTTTGCTAGTAAGTCAGCATCTAAGTCGATATTAGGCCAGTGCTTCCAGCTCGTTACTTTCAACTATAGTCCCTTATAACTTCAGTACCATGTTTATACTGCCTTCTTCAAAGTCGCGGCTGATCTTAAAGCCTAGTTTTCGGGCTAATTCAATCATTCCGGTATTTTCCGGCAGGGTGATACCCTCAATAAATTGTACGCCTTGGCTTTGACAATACTCAATAGCGGCGCGCATTAATAAGCCACCTAAGCCAAGGCCTTGGCAGTTTGAGCGTACTACTATAGCAAATTCGGCATGCACTTTATCTGGGTCCATTAACACCCGAGAGACGCCAAGCGTGGCGTTGTCTTGAGTGATAATAAACGCCATTTCACGATCGTAGTCAATTTGCGTCATTTTAGCGAGTTGATCGTGGTTAAATTGCGGCAGCTCACCAAAAAAGCGCTTGTAGCGATCTTCTTTGCTGAGAGATTGATCAAACTCTTGGTGCGCTTGTTCATCTTCTGGCTTTATTGGTCTGAGTGTCGCAAGGGTATTATTTTTAAGCGTCACTTGTTTAACCAGCTCAATTGGGTAAGGGCGAATAGATAAGCGTTTACGATGTGATTGTACTTGGTAGTGACTCAGGGTCATGGTGGCATCAAGCACCAAAAACTGGCCATTACTGGCTAAAATAGGATTTAACTCAAGCGAAGTTATATCGGGTTGATCAATTACCAGTTGTGAAATTCGCGTAAGCAATGCACACAGGCGATACTTATCAACTTTCTCAGGCAAAATGCGATCTTTAAGCACGCCTTTATCATGCGCCGCAGCAATTAAATATTTTGCTAAGTTCATATTCAAAGGTGGTAAAGCAACCGCTGCTTGAGCAAACTCTAGACCTGTGCCGGCTTCTCCTAGAAGTATTACAGGACCAAAATTAGACTCAGTTTTTACGGCAATGCGTAGTTCATTGGCCCCCGCTCTGGGAGCCATTTTTTGTAGCGAAAAACCTTCAATAATCGCATCAGGGTAGGTGTTTCTTATTCTTAATAACATTGCAAAAGCGGTTTGCTCAACTTCTTGTGCGTCATTGAGATTAAGTACTACACCACCGACTTCTGATTTAGATGGAATGCTAGGGCTGATCAGTTTCAGTGCCACAGGAAAGCCTAGCTCTATGGCTTGCTCTTTTGCTTCTGTCGGCGTGTATGCGACCTCGGTTTGAATACATTCAACGCCATAGTGAGCGAGTATTTGGCTGGCTTGATGGGTGGATAGATAGCTTTGCTGCTCTGCTAAAAACTCATTCACGAGCGCTTTTGCTGCGTGTTTATTGATTTTAGCGTCATCTGTGTTTGACTCTGGAGTTTGGGTTAAATGTTTTTGATTACGGCGATAACTTACTAAGTGCATAAAGGCACGAACTGCGCCCTCTGGGGTGCGATAAGTAGGAATGCCGTAGTTGCTACATACACGACGGGCGGCATAGGCGGCATCTTCGCCCATAAAATTTGTGATCACATAAGGACGCGCCATTTTCGGTAGTTTATTCAACGTTTCAGCGATAATTAATGCATAGTCTTCACTTGGCGCAAGGGCCGATGGCGTGTGAATGATCAGTAGATTTTTTACTTCCTTAGCATGCAATAAAATTTCCAGTGCTTGTTGGTAGCGTGCCGGAACTGAGTCACCAAAAATGTCCACCGGATTAGAGGTCATATCCGATTGTGGGATCACTTTATTGAGCGCCGCACGGGTTTCTTCACTTAATTGTGTCAGCTTACCAGAACTTTGTAATAAGCTATCAACGGCCATTACGCCGGGGCCGCCGCCATTGGTTAAAATGGTGAGTTGTTCCACCTTTAATAATTTAGGATGCATGGCCAGTGTTTGTGTAGCAGCAAACAGTTCAGTTAAATCATTTACCCGTAACATACCTGCGCGTTGGAAGAGGGCGTCATACACCGCATCTGAACTTTGCTTGCCGCCAGTGTGAATTTCGGCAGCAAGTGCTCCAGCCGCTGTTTTACCGGTTTTAATGGCGATCACCGGTTTACTAAACGCAGCGGCACGAGCAGCTGAAATAAAGCTGCGGATATTCTCAATGTTGTCAATGTACAGCAAAATAGCCTTCGTTTTTGCATCGCGACCTAAAAAGTCGAGTAGTTCAGCAAAGTCGATATCTAAACAATCTCCCACAGAGACAAAGTATGAAAAGCCAATTTCTTTATGTTTTGCCCAATCTAAAATAGTGGAGCACACAGCAGCTGACTGTGAAATAAACGCTAATTTACCAGGGCTTGCGATAGTGTGAGAAAAACTCGCATTGAGGCCAATATGGGGGATCAATAAACCCAAACAATTAGGGCCAAGTAACGATACTTTGGCATGTTTAGCGGCTTCTTGCAGTGCTGTTTTTTGTTCATGATTGAGTCCGGCTGCGATCACAATCGCATTTTTACAGCCAAACTCTCCCAGCTCTGCAATGATATTAAGTAGAGTGTGTTTGTTCGTACAAATAACTGCAAGGTCCGGTATTTTCGGTAGCGCCGCAATAGACGGGTAGGCCAACACGCCATGTACGGCGCTATTAGTCGGGCTTACTGGCATGATAGGGCCGTTAAATCCGCCTTGTAATAAGTTGCGCATTACTACAAATCCTGCTCGGGAAACGTTATTCGATGCACCAATCACGGCAACCGAAGTCGGATTGAAAAACTGACTAATGCGTTTTACACTCATGGTCTTTCCTTGCGGGTTATTTGTTTTTTAGCACGACGATGCAATAGAATCTTTTTGCTAACGACGCTCGCATCTTGAGGTGGTTTGGGTATATGCTCAATGTAACCTGTTTAAGTTGATTTTTCGAGCATCAAACCAACTTAACATTGATAATTATCAAAGGAACCTAAATGAATAAGCCAAATGGATATTACCAGTTGCTTGGCGCAGCTGTATTGAGTGTCGCTATACTTGGCTGCGGATGGATTTTAAAATCAGCAGCGCTTGATGTAAAAAATATGGAACGCACGGTTGAGGTTAAAGGATTAGCAGAGCGTGAAGTAACTGCTGATACAGTGATCTGGCCGGTACAATTTAGTGATGCGGACAATAACCTCGAAAAGTTAGTTGAACGAGTTGAGCAGAAAAATGCCGCAGTGATCGCTTTTTTAAAACTGCATGGCTTTGATGAACAAGAGATCAGCCAAGGTAGGCAATCAATTGTTGATAAACAAGCGCGCGAATATGGCGCTGATAATCAACAGTTTCGCTATATTGCCCGCGCAAATATTACCGTGTATTCGCAGCAGCCTGATAAAGTACAAAACGCTTTAACTAAGGTGGGCCAGCTAGCCAAACAGGGTATTGCGATTGTGCAAGATAACTATGAAACCCGCATTGAATATTTGTTCTCTGGGCTAAACGATATAAAACCAGCAATGGTGCAAGAAGCAACCGAAAAAGCTCGCGAAGTGGCATTAAAATTTGCCAAGGACTCACAGTCAAAACTCGGTAAAATTCGCACCGCAAGACAAGGGCAGTTTAGTATAATCGACCGAGATTCAAACACTCCGCAGATAAAAAAAGTGCGAGTTGTAACCAGCGTTGAATATTATTTATCTGATTAATTTTATTTATGTTGTACAAGGTAGCGCTCAACTTGTTCTGTTTTACAGCGTAAGTAAGCGCCACTGAGCAGTATTTTATAGTCACTGAGTGGCTTGTCTGGGCTTGTTTGAGATAACGTGAGTAAGGCTTTTAAGAATGCGGTAGTGTTTATATTGCCCTGATTTTGTTTAAACTCAACTTCCATTAATGCCAGCAAGGCCGAAAATTCATGCTTTGGTAAGCTGTGTTGAGCTGGGTTGTTTGCAATGTAACTAGCAACTGGGGTCAGCCCGATATCATTAACTTGCGCTAATGCTTGCAGCAAGTTTTCGTTACTTTCAAATAGCATCAGTGAACGTACATAATTAAACGGTAATTTAGCCTCACTACACTCGCTAAATAAGCGGTGCAATACATTTTGCTGCTGTTGGTTTTGTTGTGTAAAACCATGATTGAACTTTAGACCAGGGGTAAAAAAACTTAATTGATCGGTATTATTTAGCTGACTGATGATGGCTGTTGGTAGAGGGTGTTGAGTTAATATGCGTGTGGCGATATTTTGCAGATAAGTATATTTTACACTCATGCGTTGCGCACTGCTATATAAGTGCTGTAACTGCATGGCTTGTTGTATTGCAGATAAACTGGCAAAGCTATCAACAATGGCTTGCAACTGATGCTGCTGCATCTGTTGATTTAGTTGACTGATACATGTATCCATTGTTAATCCTATACGTTACGTGTATATCAATTGCTTTATCCTAGCGTAAAGCACTTGTTGGTCAAGTGTTTATCTATTTTTCAGGCAATAAAAAAGGCCGTAGATACGGCCTTTGTATATGTTATAAAGTAAGGATACTTAAGCTGCTAGTTTGCTTGCAACCCATTCATCAACAAAGTTTTCAAGTACGTTTAGTGGCACTGCGCCATTTTTAAGTACTACATCATGGAATTGGCGAATATCAAACTTATCGCCTAGTTTAACCTTGGCAGCTTCACGAAGTTCTAAAATCTTCAGCATACCTACTTTGTAAGCAGTTGCTTGCGAAGGCATTACAATGTGACGTTCAACCATTTTAACGCCGTCAGACGTCGCGTTTGGCGTGTTATTTACGTAGTAATCAATACCCTGTTGGCGAGTCCACTTCATTTCGTGGATACCAGTATCAACCACTAAGCGACATGCACGCCATAGTTCCATCGATAGACGGCCAAAGTCAGAATAAGGGTCTGCATACATGCCCATTTCTTTTGGTAATAACTCTGAGTACAAGCCCCAACCTTCGATATAGGCTGTGTAGCCACCGAATTTACGGAACTTAGGCACGCCTTCAAGCTCTTGCGAAATTGCAATTTGCATGTGGTGACCTGGAATACCCTCGTGATAAGCCAGCGCTTCCATTTGATACGTTGGCATTGCTTCCATGTCGTAAAGGTTAGCGTAGTAAACACCCGGGCGTGAACCATCTGGTGCAGGCTGTTGGTAGAATGCTTTACCAGCCGCTTTTTCACGGAATGCTTCAACACGCTTAACAATCATGTCGGCTTTAGGCTTAACAATGAATAGCTCATCCAAGCGTGATTTCATGGTGTTAATAAGTGCCGTGGCTTCGTCAAGGTATTGCTGCTTACCTGCTTCAGTATTAGGTAAGTAAAATTGCTTATCGGTTTTCATAAACTGCATAAAGGCTTTTAAATCGCCTTTAAAGCCAACTTTTTCTTTGATTTGGCGCATTTCGTCATGAATACGAGATACTTCAGCTAAACCGATGGTGTGGATTTCTTTAGCCGTTAAATCAGTAGTAGTAGTGCGCGCTAATGCGTTGTTGTAAAACGCTTCGCCATCAGGAAATTTCCAAGCACCATCACGATCATCAGCACGTTTTTCAAGCTGTGCTAAATAATTAATCAACTTAGAGTAAGAAGGTTTTACAGCCGCTTTAAGGGCTTTCTCAGCATCGCTGATTAACGCGTCTTTATCAGCTTGAGCAATTTCAAGCTTCGCAACTTTACGTTTAAAGTCGGCAAGTAAGGTGGAATCATCACCTTGTTCAAATGGCGCACCGTGAATGATATTTTTGCTTGAATCAATAACATGTGGGAATACAAATTTAGGAGCGATAATGCCTTTATCAGCACGTACTTCTAAATCGGTGATCAGTTGATCAATAACCGTGGTTACGCCATTCAAACGCGAGATATAGGCTTTGGCATCGGCAACATCAGAAATCTGGTGTTGGTTGATTAAAAAGGCCGGGATCATCGAGTGAGTACCAAACATTTGGTTCACTGGGTAGTTATGATAGCGCCATTTAAAATCAGCAATGCTGTTTTCAAGGTCTTGCTTTTTAAGGTCATAACTAACTTTTGTGGTGTCATCTAGGAGTTCGCGGTTAATAGCGTTTAATGCCACTAAATCATCTTTTGTTTGTTGATGATCTTTCAGTACGCGCGCTTCGCTACCGTCATCCCATTTGTCGTAGTCTTGTTTGATACCCATGTATGTTTGATAAACAGGGCTGCTCATCACATCACGGTTAAAAGTATCTTCGAAGAACGCATTCGCTTTGTCTATTTCGCTTTGTACCGGTTGTGCTTGTACAGTTGGCGTGCTTTGTTGCTCTGGTGTTTGCTGGCAACCACCTAGCAGTGCAATACTCACTGCGGCGGCGATAAAGGTTAGTTTACGCATGTTTTCCCTTTTGTTGTTAGAAACCATTGAAGGTTATTAATTATTATTAGTGTGTATTTGTTAGTAAAGTTTGGGTCGTTATTACACAAACAATTCTAGCAGGTCATTTAAAAAACGATGACCTTTTTGGCTTACCTGCCAGTGACTATCCGTTTGCTTAAGCAAACCCTTGGCAATGGCTTGTTGCAGCGCATCAGCTTGGCTTTGCAGCGGTAACTGAGTTAAGGCTGTAAAGTCACTAATTGGGCAGGCTTCAAATAACCGTAAGCGATTCATAAAGAATTCAAACGGTAAGTCGTGCTGTTCAACTGGCCACTGTTTAAATAAATAGGGCTTAGCTAAATCCATATAACCGCGAGGATGTTTTACTTTCTCAGTGCGGGTAATGATGCCTGTTTTAGCATCGGTTACCTTACCATGGGCACCACAACCAATGCCTAAATAATCGCCAAAGCGCCAATAATTTAGGTTGTGTTGACATTGGTAGCCAGGTTTTGCATAGCCGGAAATTTCATATTGCTGATAACCTGCCTCAGTAAGTAAGGCTTGGCCTTGCTCTTGAATATCCCATAAGGTGTCATCGGCCGGTAACGTTGGCGGTTTAGAGGCAAATTGGGTATTGGCCTCAATCGTTAACTGATACCACGAAATATGTGGCGGATTAAGGGCGATGACTTTTTTCAAGTCGCTCAGCGCATCAGCAACAGATTGCCCCGGTAAGCCATGCATTAAATCCAAATTAAAGCTGTTTAAACCTGCTTCATGGGCTTGCTCTGCTGCATATATGGCTTCATCGGCACCGTGAATACGCCCCAACGCTTTGAGCTTGTCGTCTTGCATGCTTTGCACACCAATCGAAATACGATTAATGCCAGCTGCTACATAGTCTTTAAAGCGGCCTGTTTCAACCGTACCGGGGTTGGCTTCTAAGGTGATCTCGCAGTTTTCACTTAGGCCAATTAATGAATCCACCGCCGTTAATAAATTAACGTAGGCCTCACCGGTTAATAAGCTAGGCGTGCCACCACCGATAAAGATTGAATGAATTTTACGTCCTTGCACTAAGTGCAGATCGGTTTTTAAATCATCAATTAAATGCTGCACATATTCCTTTTCAGGGAGCTCACCTTTTTGACCGTGACTATTAAAATCACAATACGGGCACTTTTGCACACACCAAGGGACGTGCACATATAAACTTAATGGTGGTAAATTCACAGGCCGCCTTTGAGCTTAAGCTCAGACAATAAACGTTGTAACGCCTGACCACGATGGCTAACTGCATTTTTTTGCTGTTTAGTCAGTTGCGCACTGGTGCATTCAAGTTCTGGCACATAAAAAATAGGGTCGTAACCAAAACCACCTTGGCCGTTTTGGGCTAAGGTAATTTGACCTTCCCAGCTCGCACTGCAAATCAGTGGGGTAGGGTCATCAGCATGACGCATTAATACCAGCACACACCAAAAGCGCGCACTGCGGTTTGGGTTGTCAGCAAGTTCGCTTAATAATTTATCAATATTATCTTGATCGCTAGCGCCTTCTCCGGCATAGCGAGCTGAGTAAACGCCAGGGGCGCCGTTAAGGCCATCAACCTCCAATCCTGAGTCGTCAGCAATAGCTGGTAGCCCAGTTATTTTTGCAGCATGGCGAGCTTTGATAATAGCGTTTTCAACAAAGGTGGTGCCTGTTTCTGCTACTTCTGGCACATTAAAATCGCTTTGTGGCACAACGTTTATTTCAAGCGGGTTTAGCATTTGCGCCAATTCGTTGACCTTACCCGGATTGCCAGTGGCTAACACTAAAGTTTTTTTCATGAATTAATCTACGTAAAATTTTTGCTGGAACTGCAGCTTTTGAAATTGATTACCTTGTTGTATTTCAATTTCAAAGCGCAGAATTTCTTCGTTAGTAAAATCAACTTGCGCGAGGTAATAAATTGCATCGCCTTCGATGACTTCTTTGAAATCTAAGGTTTGCTTATTACCAAGTAGGTTTTTAGCAGTGCCTTTAAGAATGGCGGTTTGCGCTGTGGCATCGCTATCTTTTTTAAGGATTGAAATATTTACAATGCCCTTATAACCACTACGTTCTAGGCCATAGGTTTTAGCTATTTGTGGTTGAATAAAGGTTGACGGAAATGCAATGTAATGTACTTGCCATGGGCCGAGTTCTTTGTATTGTGCGCCTTGCATTTGTTCACTGTGAGCACTAAAGGTAATGCCTGCCAGTGCAAAAAATAAAATACTTGCGAGCTTTTTCATAAATGACTCTTAAAAAAAGAGGCCTAGTAGGCCTCTGTGTTAATGATAAGGTTAGCCGACTAAATCCATAAACAAAAACTGGGCAAATTGCAGTGCGATAATCAGCACTAAAATCGATAGATCTAAGCCGCCCAGTGGCGGTAACACTTTACGAATAGGTCTTAACATTGGTTCAGTTAGCTGCTGAAATACCGCTTCTACTGGATTGTTGCCTTGGCTTACCCAGCTTAATAACGCGCGAATAACTAACACCCAAAACAACAAGTTTAAGCCTTCTTTAATCACCGTTACTAGCGCATTTAAAAGTACAAATCCAACTTCCCATGTCGCGCCTACTAAAAATATCAGCGCAGTAATTTTTGCAGCAGCGACAATGAACGCCAGTAATAACGAAGCTAAGTCTAGGCCACCTAACCCTGGAATAATTTTACGCAGTGGATTAACAGCAAATGAAGTAGCTTTGACCACAAACTGACTCAACGGATTGTAAAAATCAGCCTTGGCGGCTTGTAGCCAAAAGCGCATTAATACGACCATTAAAAATAGATCGAATAGTGTGCTTATTAAAAATTGCATGGCGTTCATAACGTACCTTAATTAAAAACCTTAAACATAAATAGGGCTAAAAGCAGCAAAGTGCTTTTAAAGTTCTTGTTCCATTTGCTCTGCGCGAGCAATACAGGCATCCATTGCATCGGCAACAGTATTAGTCAGACCGTGTGCTTTTAAATGTTCAACGGCTGCATGCGTGGTGCCACCTTTTGATGTCACATTAGCACGCAATTGTGAAATACTAATCTCAGGCTGAGATAGTGCCATTTCAGCTGCACCTAATGCTGTTTGCTGTACTAAGCGACGCGCGTCTTCATCGCTAAAGCCAAGTGCTTTGGCTTTTTCTTCTATGGCTTCCATAAATAAGAAAAAGTAAGCCGGTGATGACCCTGTAACAGCAATAACATCGTTAATTTGTGACTCTTGCTCAACCCATACCGCAATACCTGTACATTCAAATACTTGTTGCACAAAAGTGTGTTCTTGCTCGGTTTCGCCAGCACCAAATAAACCTGATACACCGCGCCCTAATAAAGACGGGGTATTTGGCATACAACGTATCATTTTAACGTCTTGTCCGAGCATTTCACGTAACCGCTTAACCGTTAAGCCTGCGGCGACAGAAATAAATAGCTTATCGCTAAAGTCGATACCCGAATCTTGAAATGATTGACATAAATCACCCATCATTTGCGGCTTTACAGACAACACAATAACATCGGCATCGCGCAGTGCTTCGTTGTTATCTGCGGTGGTTTTAACCCCGAAATCCGCTGCTACCTTAGCGAGTTTTTCTTGGTTACGATTTGTTGCAATAATATTCGATGCAGCAAATCCTTTTTTTACCATGCCGCCAATAATGGCGTAGCTCATATTACCTGTGCCTATGAATGCAATTGTTTTATCTGACATATCTTAGTTATCACCTTAGCTTCGTTGGCCAAAAATATCCGTGCCGATGCGTACCATGGTTGAGCCTGCTGCAATCGCAGCTTCGACATCACCACTCATCCCCATCGACAGGGTGTCTATTTGAGGATATTGGGCTTTAAGTCTATCAAAGCAAGCACGTAATTGCTCAAAATATTGTATTTGTTGCTGTGGATCGTCAGTTTTTGCTGGGATTGCCATGACACCACGCAATTCTAAATGCGGGCAATGGTGAATAAATTCAGCGAGGCTTGCAAGTTTATCGGGGTGGCAGCCTGATTTTGAGTCCTCTAAGCTGATATTTACTTGGATCAGTACTTTTAAAGGGGCTTTATCTGCGGGCCTTTGATCGTTTAAACGTTGCGCTATTTTTTCACGTTCAATACTTTGCACCCAATCAAAGTGGCTGGCAACAAGGGCGGTTTTATTTGATTGAATAGGGCCAATGAAATGCCAAACAATATCGCTATAATTTGCTAATTGGGTTATTTTATCAACAGCTTCTTGAACGTATGATTCACCAAATTCTCGGTGACTTTGTTGATAAGCCGCTAGAATGAAATCAGCAGGTTTGGTTTTTGATACTGCCAACAAGCAGACATCGTGCTCATTACGATGATATTTTTTTGCCGCTAAGGCAATTCTAGCATAGGCGGACTTAAGTCGTTCTGCTATTGTAACCATATAATTATCAGTTAGTTGTGGAGTCATAAATGGATATTACCGAATTGTTGGCCTTTAGTGTGCAGCACAAAGCATCAGATTTACACTTATCATCAGGGGTTGCGCCAATGATCCGTGTTGATGGTGATGTGCGACGTATTAATATACCAGCGCTGGAAAACAAAGATGTTAACAGCCTAGTTTACGATATTATGAACGATAATCAACGCAAGGACTATGAACAAAACCTTGAAGTGGATTTTTCGTTTGAAGTGCCAAACTTAGCACGTTTTCGTGTTAATGCCTTCAACTCAAATCGAGGCCCCGCAGCTGTATTTCGTACCATTCCCAGTGAAGTGCTGACGCTTGATGATTTAGGTGCGCCAGATATATTTAAAACAATCTCAGACACGCCGCGTGGTTTAGTGTTGGTAACAGGACCTACAGGCTCTGGTAAATCGACCACATTGGCTGCGATGGTGGATCATATAAATCAACACAAGCATCATCATATTTTAACCATCGAAGATCCCATCGAGTTTGTGCACGACAATAAACTGTCGTTGATTAATCAACGTGAAGTGCATCGCGATACGCATAGTTTTTCTAATGCATTGCGCAGTGCTTTACGTGAAGATCCAGACGTAATTTTGGTTGGTGAGCTACGTGATTTAGAAACTATTCGCCTTGCCATGACTGCTGCTGAAACCGGCCATTTAGTATTTGGTACATTGCATACTACGTCAGCCCCGAAAACCATTGACCGTATTATCGATGTGTTTCCTGGTGAAGAAAAAAGTATGATCCGCTCAATGCTTTCAGAGTCATTACGCGCAGTTATTTCACAAACCCTGTTGAAAAAAATTGGTGGCGGGCGAGTCGCAGCACATGAAATCATGATTGCAGTGCCTGCGATCCGTAACCTTATCCGCGAAGATAAAATTGCGCAAATGTATTCGTCCATTCAAACTGGCGCATCGCATGGTATGCAAACCATGGATCAGTGTTTAATCAATTTAGTGAATCACGGTGTTGTTACCAATGCTGAAGCGCGTGCTAAAGCACAAGATAAAAATAATTTCGGCGGCTAGGCCCGAGTAAGGAGCAGTAATGACACATTCTCTTGATTACTTTTTACATTTGATGATTGAAAAGCAAGGTTCGGATTTATTCGTATCGAGCCAATTGCCAGTCAGCGCAAAGATTAATGGCGAACTAATTGCACTTGGCGACGAAAAAATATCAGACGAAGAGTCGCTGCAATTAGTTGAATCAGCGATGAGTGAAAAACAAAAAGCAGAGTTTCATAATACTAAAGAGTGCAACTTTGCCATAGCTACCGATGAAGGGCGCTTTAGGATCTCGGCATTTTGGCAACGAGATTGCGCGGGTATGGTTATTCGCCGTATTGTTACGCAAATTCCTGATGTTGCTGAGCTTGGTCTACCGTCGACATTGACCGATGTGATCATGGCTAAACGTGGTTTAGTGCTGTTTGTCGGTGGTACTGGCACCGGTAAATCAACGTCGTTGGCTGCATTATTAGGTTACCGTAATCGTAATCAACGTGGGCATATCTTGACCATTGAAGACCCGATTGAGTTTGTCCATGAACATCGCAAAAGTATTATTACTCAGCGTGAAGTTGGCTTAGATACGGAAAGTTTTGAGGCGGCGTTAAAAAGCTCATTACGCCAAGCCCCCGATGTCATTTTAATTGGTGAAATACGCTCGCAAGAGACCATGGAATACGCACTTAGTTTTGCTGAAACCGGTCATTTATGTGTTGCTACATTACATGCCAATAACGCTAACCAAGCAATTGACCGTATTATGCATTTAGTGCCTAAAGAAAAGCACGATAAGCTAAAATATGATCTATCCTTAAACTTACGAGCTATCATAGCACAACAACTAGTGCCTACAGCTGATGGCAATGGTCGAGTAGCTGCTATCGAAATTTTATTGAATACCCCGATTATCGGCGAGCTTATCAAAAAAGGCGACATTGGCGGCATTAAAGAAGCCATGGCTAAAGCGAAAGATATGGGTATGCAAACCTTTGATCAAGCGTTATTTGAGCTCTACAAACAGCAACGTATCAACTATGCAGATGCTTTGCATCACGCTGACTCACCTAACGATTTACGTTTGATGATTAAGCTTCGAAATAATGAACAGCAAGGGGCTGGTTTTTTACAGGGAGTAACAATTGACGGGTTAGAACCTAAAGGTCAGTAGTATGAAAAAACGCATAAAATGGTTACTTGTAACAGTTAGTTTTTATGTTGTTAGTAACTCATTTTTTGCGATGGCGACAGATCAATCTATTGCTATTTTTATCCGAGATGACGTGCATTATGATTACACACATTTTTTAGCCGGTAGAGCACCGCAGGATATTACTGATTTTAGTGGTCGATTTATACGTCGCGATGTAGTTGATATGATCATTGCCCAACAAGCCTTGTACTTGGGGGGCTTTAATAAAACCTTCAGTTATCAAATTGGTAAAATTAATTTTCGTAATACCAAACTGTTAGAAAAAGGTGAGCTACTGATCAGCTTTGATAGTTATTGGTATGAAGATGCCAAATCACTGGCAGATAAAGTGTATATCAGCGATGAGCTGATCCGTAAAGGCGAGTATTTTGCGGGGATTTTTACTTCTCCAAACAATAAAAAAGTATTTCAGCTGCAGCACCTGTCAGATTTTAATCAACTAACTAGTGTGTCTACGCCGCGTTGGCGTACAGATTGGAAAACTTTATCGCAATTACCATTAAAAGATCTAGTTGCAGAGGATGAATGGCTCAGTCAAGTGCGTATGGTATCGATGCAATGGATTGATTTTATGTTAATGCCACTGATGCCACAGATGGGTAACCAATATGTACTTGAAGATATTGTTTTGCAAGCGGTACCTAATGTGCTGATATTATTAGATGATAGTCGTCATTTTGTAATATCAAAACGCCATCCTGATGGCGCTCAGGCTTTTAAAGCGTTGCAAAAAGGCTTAAAGATATTACGAGAACAAGGTGCGATAGAAAAAGCCTATCGCCAAGCTGGATTTATTCCTGAACTGAGTGAGCAGCTTATTATAAACCTACCGCTTACCCGTAAGCTTGTTCAAAGAAGCTTTCCAAAATAATAACAGCCGACATATTATCCACATTTCCTTTACCTAAGCTACGGTAACCGCCTTGCTCAAATAATCGTGCTTTTGCATCTGCTGTGGTTAAACGTTCGTCTTGGGTCTCTACAGGCAGTCCATAGTGATTATGTAAGCGGTTGGCAAACTTTTTAGCTTTAAAGGTGACTTCTTGATTTGTGCCATCCATATTAAGCGGTAATCCAACCACCAGTAAATCAGGTTGCCACTCATCGACATGCT
Organism: Pseudoalteromonas rhizosphaerae; assembly: GCF_028885455.1. Classification (NCBI taxonomy): domain Bacteria; kingdom Pseudomonadati; phylum Pseudomonadota; class Gammaproteobacteria; order Alteromonadales; family Pseudoalteromonadaceae; genus Pseudoalteromonas; species Pseudoalteromonas rhizosphaerae. Next base: position 4,776,280 of record NZ_CP118496.1, on the reverse strand, counting down.
TTTTAATAAAATCCCAATTTGGAATACCATCTTTGGCTTTGATAGCGCTTAGGCTCGATGCGGTTCCTGTTAGTTCTTGGCCGATAGCAACACCAATGCTGGTGGTGCCAAAATCAAAGCCCATCACGGTGCGTTCACCTTTGGGCTTTAGTTGTTTTTTAGTCATGCTATCTCTGTGCTTTAAAATTGTGGTTGACCACGCTTATGCGTGGCCAGCTTCCGAACTTAGTTGGCTAATATCAAAACCGAGCGTCGCGACTGCTTTTTCCCAGCGTTGCTCTATCGGTGTGTTAAAAATAATCTCAGGATCGGCTTTTATAATTAGCCATGAATTTTCGAGTAGCTCTTGTTCGAGCTGGCCTTGCTCCCAACCCGCATAGCCCAGTGTAATAATAAACTGTTCTGGTGCTTGGGCTGTGGTTAAACTTGCCAACACATCTTTGGATGTGGTTATCATGATTTCGCTGCTAAGTTCTTGGCTTGCGCTATAACCTGCTTTTGGAGAATGCAGTACAAAACCACGATCGGTTTTTACAGGTCCTCCAGCAAATACTGCAACACTTGCTGCGTGGGTGGATTTGTCGTTATCAATCTCTATTTTGTCGAGCAAGTCGCCGACTGTAATATTGATCGGCTGGTTGATCACCAGCCCCATAGCCCCGTCTTCATTGTGCTCACAAATATACGCGACAGCACGTTTAAAAAAAGGGTCTTGCATTGATGGCATTGCGATTAAAAAATGATTTTCTAATGATTGCATAACGATACCCCTTTATTGTTAGTAAATTTAAGTATGGCTCAGTTTTCTTTCTATGGCATCAAATAAGCGCCCAGTAATTGAAATATCATAGGCAGCTTCGATTTCTTTTACGCAAGTAGGTGCTGTAACATTAATTTCTGTTAGCTTATCACCAATGATATCAAGACCTACAAAAATAAGCCCTTTAGCTTTTAATGTTGGTGCAACGGCTTCGGCAATTCTACGATCTGAATCACTGATTGGGCGTGCTTCACCACGACCGCCAACAGCTAAATTACCACGTGTTTCACCATTTTGTGGAATGCGGGCTAGGCAATATGGGATCACTTCGCCATCGACCACCAATACGCGTTTATCACCTTGTTTGATCTCTGGGATATAGTTTTGTGCCATGGCAAAACGGCTACCGTGTTCGGTGAGTGTTTCGCAAATAACCCCAATGTTGGCATCATTTTCAGTCACACGGAAAATAGAGGCGCCACCCATACCATCTAAAGGTTTTAGAATGATGTCTTTATGTTCAGCCAAAAATGCGCGGATCTGGTGCTTACAACGGGTTACTAAAGTGTCAGGTGTATGCTCACTAAACCATGCGGTGAATAACTTTTCGTTCGCATCACGCAGGCTTTGTGGCTTATTAATAATAAGCGTGCCTTCAAGTTCGGCGCGTTCTAAAATATAGGTTGCGTAAATGTACTCAGTATCAAACGGTGGATCTTTACGCATTAAAATAACATCTAAATCAGCAAGTGCGATACTGGCTTTTTCTTCCAGCTCATACCAATGGTTTGTATCGTCGAACACGGTTGCTTTTGCGGCTGTGGCATACGCTTTGCCTTTACGCAATGAAAGATCATTCATTTCCATGTAGTAAATTTCATAGCCACGGCTTTGGGCTTGCATCATCATTGCAAAACCGGTGTCTTTTTTGATGTTGAATCCGCTGATCGGATCTGAAATTATACCTAACTTAATTGCCATGTTCGTTGCCTTACTGAATCTGTTGCTATTGATATGAGGGTGGTTTTACTAATTTCAATTAGCTAAATCGCCAAATTGTAGCTGTAGTGCACTTAAGACTGTCAAAGCGGCAGTTTCAGTGCGCAGCACGCGTGGACCGATACGGATATCAACAAAATTTTGTTGTTTGGTCTGGGCAATTTCATCATCAGTGAAGCCACCTTCAGGACCAACTAAAAACCGCACGCCAGCGCTAGGTACTTCGATTGTTTTAATACTGTGCTCTGCACGAGGGTGTAGGGTAAGCTTAATTTCATCACTGCTTTGTGCAAGCCATTGGCTGATGTCTATCGGTGGATGAATCGTGGTGATTCGGTTACGACCAGATTGCTCTGCTGCAGCAATCGCTATTTTTTGCCATTGCTGGTGTTTTTTTGCAAGTCGCTCGGCGCTTAATTTAACGCCACAACGTTGACTGAAAATAGGGGTGATTTCAGTGATCCCTAATTCAACAGACTTTTGAATGGTAAAGTCCATTTTGTCACCGCGAGAAATCCCTTGGCCTAGGTGAATGCTCAGCGGTGATTCAACATCTTTTTCATTAAATTCAAGCGGCATTGCAACGACTGATTTTTTTCCTACTTCAATGAGTTCGCAAAGATATTCGCCGCCTTGGCCATTAAACAACGAGATATGCTCACCGACTTTCATCCGTAATACGCGACCTATGTGGCCTGCTGCATCATCTTCTAACTGAAGTGCAGTGGCAATTACAATAGGACTTGCTTGATAAATATGAGGAACTCTCATGATGACCTTCAACAAAAATAGCTAATATCGTTATGGTATGTAAGTCATCTCTTCGGTGCAAATACTTATTGTGAGTCAGTGATAATTAGTTAAGTTTTATTTTAACTAATTATTAAGCTTTTCACATAATGCGTCTAAATTTTGCGGTGTTTCGGCTATTTCGGTTTGACATGATAAGTGATTGTTTTGTGCTAAGTCTGTGACTGGTTCAAACAGGTATCCATCATCAATCTCTTTAATTAAAAACCGTACAGAATGTAAAGAATTGAATATAAATCGTTGTTTATCATCAGCTAATAAATAATCCGTTTGATTGTATAGTACACCGGCAATATCATGGTGTTCATGTAAATAACTCGCCAGTTCTGACACGCTAATTTCATTACTAAAGTCGCAGTAGCAATAATCTTTGATCAACTGGTCAAACATTAATTTAACCAAGTGACGGGTATTTGCACCAGCAACAACAAGGGTACTTGGACTGGTGCCGTGTGGCTGAGCAAAATAATGTTCAGTGAATTGCCGGCTGAATTCACTGTCGTTATCGATCAGTAGATAGTTATTTACTTCAAACGGCATAAGGCCCCACGTATTACGTCATTTTCAATATTAAATTGAAAACATACTTATTAGTAAATAGCCTATAGCGCTGAAAACAGCAAATTCAATGCAAGCTATTCCAATATTATCCTGATGATCAATTTCAAGCTCAGTATCAATGTTTGGCAAAGAGATGAACTTGATTATAGTCGTTAATAGATACAGTAATAACCACATAGTTCCGCAATGTAAAGCTAATGTGAATAAATTCTCAACCATTTTACCACTGTGAAAAGTGGCACTGGCAAGACCCGCATAGATAGCTAATGCAAGGCCAATGGATTTACCGGCATAACGAATGCCAATAGAGGTGTTTTCTAAATTAAAGTTACTTTGTAATGACGCCCCTTGATTGGCGCGAGCAAAGCGATATTCACGGAATTTACTGTCTAAGGCAAAAATAGTTTGCAGTAAAAAGAAGCTGACAAAGGCAATTAGTAAGCTGCTAAACCCTTGGGTATGAGACCAGCTGTATAGCCCTAATGTAATAATACAGTTAGCGATCAACATGCCTGAATCTACCAAAGCGGCACAGACATTTTGTTTTAGTATGGCGGCTTCTTCATTAAAGCGGTGCAAGATCCACTTGCGGTGGATCAAGTGGCCTACTTTAATAAAAGTAAACAACAGAACTATCAGTACAATCATCTTAAGCGGGTTTGATTGGGCTGCACTGATACTAATTTCATCAAATAAAAATGCTACAGTCGCGATCACTACACTAATTTCTGACGCAAAACTAATTCCTAGAGCAAAATTGTCATGTTGAGCAAGTTCTTCTTTTAATGCTTGTTTAGCCTTGAGTTGACTCACTACCCGCAAACAAATAACAGCTAAACAAATAACCATAAAACAGATAGCAATCGCGAGTAAACTAGTGTTAGATAAAGATAAATATGACATTGAGAACCTAGGGTGGTTATTATTATGTTAACTATTCTAGTACGGTTACGACTGATATAAAAGAGAGTATTTGATGACACCAGGCGAACAACTCCCAACAGCACTGCATGGCTTAGGCAGCGAACGTTTTTTTCAGCTATATCCAGAGCTTCCTGCTAATGAATTAATTATTAATTTGTTAGGTTTGAGTGACTTCGCCTGGCGTTGCCTGCAATCTCAGCCGCAGTTAATTGAGATGTTGCTCAGTGATACTCAAATGAGTTTGCGAGATAGTCCTAACCCATTTCAAGACTTAAATCTTACCGAGGTTGATGAAGCGCAGTGCCATAAAATTTTACGCCGTTACCGGGAACGCTATTGGCTAAAAGTAGCGTGTTTAGATTTATGTTACAGCAATGATATAGCCGATAGTATTGGCTATATCTCGGCTTTAGCCGATAAGCTAATTGATAGTGCCAATAACTGGGCATTTGCTCAGGTTGCTCAGATTAATGGGCAACCATTCGATGAGCAACAACAGCCACTGGCGATGTTGGTATTAGGAATGGGTAAGTTAGGTGGCCAAGAACTTAACTATTCGTCAGATATCGATTTAATTTTTTCTTATCCGCGTAGTGTAAAAACTCAAGGTGGGCGGCGCTCTTTAGAAGCGCAAGTGTTTTACACTAAAGTGGCACAAAAGTTGATTGCCGCACTTAATCAAACAACAGTTGATGGACAAGTATTTAGGGTCGATATGCGGCTGCGGCCTTTTGGTGAAAGTGGCCCCTTGGTGATGAGTTTTAATGCCATGGAAGATTACTACCAAGATCAAGGCCGTGAGTGGGAACGCTATGCGATGCTCAAAGGACGTTTAATTGGCCCTCAAACGCGCTACTGTGATGAATTTTATCAGTTATTAAAGCCTTTTGTGTATCGTCGCTATATCGATTTTTCAGTGATTGAATCGCTGCGTAAAATGAAGCAAATGATAGCTCAAGAAGTACGCCGTAAGCGCTTAACCAACAATATAAAACTAGGCGCTGGTGGGATTCGTGAGGTCGAGTTTGTGGTGCAAGCATTGCAAATGGTACGAGGTGGGCGTGAAGCCAATTTACAAACACAATCATTACAAAAAGCGTTAGCTGAATTAGTAAATATTCAAGTTATTGGCGCAGATGAAGCAAAATTATTACGCCACAATTATTTGTTTTTAAGGCGAGTTGAGCAATATTTACAGATTTTTGCAGATCAACAAACGCAAACATTGCCAGATGATGCCCTGAACCAACAACGGCTAAATTACCTGTTAGAGCAGAGTGACTTCAGCGCATCTTTAGCGCAAATAAATGACATTATGGCTGGCATACACAGTGAATTTGAACAAGTTATTGGTTATGAAAGTGAGCCAGTTGATCCTTGCGAAAGTGCTTTTATAAGTGCTTGGGAACACACCGATATTAGTGTTTTAACCGACCCAAATGATGCATGGCAAATACCATTAGAAGATTTTAAAGCCCGCTTAACGAAAACTAAAATTGGTCATCGTGGCCGTGATATTCTCGATAAACTCATGCCATTAATGCTAAAGCAACTATCAGACAGTCAAGCAAGTGGTGACGTATTTAGTATGATCTGCCAAGTATTAAGCAAGGTTATTTCACGAACAGCCTATTTAGAGTTGCTGTTTGAAAACCAAGGCGCGTTAAAACAGCTTGTTTCGTTGTGTTGCCATAGTAAATGGATTGGTGAGCATATTTCGCGTTACCCGATTTTACTTGATGAGCTTATCGATCCTGCGGTGCTGTATAAGCCTACACCACTGACTGCATATAAAGACGAAATACGACAGTATTTTTTACGAATTGATAGCGCAGACTTAGAACAGCAAATGGAAGCACTGCGTCAGTTTAAACAAACCCATCAACTACGTATTGCTGCCGCTGATGCAACCGGTGTGTTAGATGTAATGAAAGTAAGCGATCATTTAACAGCATTAGCCGAAGCGATAGTTGAGCAAGCGGTGAACCTTGCTTGGCAGCAAATGGCGCAGCGTTTTGGTATTCCGCCCAATACTGATGAAGAGCACAAGGGCTTTGCCGTAATAGCTTATGGTAAAACCGGTGGTTTTGAAGTGGGTTATGATTCTGATCTCGATTTAGTCTTTGTACATAATAGTGATGGCTCAGAGCAAACTAATGGCACTAAAGCGATTGATTCACGGCAGTTTTATTTAAAATTAGCACAGCGACTAATGCATTTATTTAATACTCGTACGGCGTCGGGCATTTTATATGAACTAGATACGCGGTTACGCCCAGAAGGTGCCTCAGGGTTAATGGCAATCAATCTTGAGAGCTTTAACCACTATCAGCAAACGCAAGCTTGGACATGGGAACATCAAGCGCTAGTGCGTTCTCGGATGATTTTTGGGCAACCCGAATTACAGCAGCGCTTTGCGCAAATTCGCTTAGGCATTTTGTGCCAGCAGCGCGACCCGCAAAAGCTTAAAGAAGATGTGATCATCATGCGTGAAAAAATGCGCACACATTTAGCGAAAGGCAACGATATTGAGTTTGATTTAAAACAAGATACTGGCGGCATTGCTGATATTGAGTTTCTGACTCAATATTTAGTGCTTGATAACGCTTATAGCTTGGAGCAACTAACTACTTACTCAGACAACGTAAGGATTTTAACCGATGCAGCAAGGCTTGGTTGTATTAGTGATGAGATCAAGCAAGGGCTTATTACAGCCTATATTGATTATCGCTCGCGTTATCATGTGTTGAGCCTAGATCAGCAGGGACGTTGTGTAACAAAAGCTGAATTTGCGAAAGACATCGCATTTGTTACACAAGCATGGCAGCAGATATTTGAGTTAAGCGCTTAACTTCTTAGGCGCTTACAGTTTTCGCGCACATATTCAGAGGGCAGCTCGGTTATCACGGCTGCTCGCTGTTTAAAACAAAAGAAGGTATAAACTTCGTTTTCAAAGTCATCATTGATCGCCCGGCCAACTTGATAAAGTGTTGAATTAAAATTGCTATCCACTCTAAAGTGTTCTTTGATCACATAGTCTTTACTTAAATACCAATACAGAACGATATCTTCATCGCGTGCGTAATCAGTTAACACTTTTTTTAAAGTCGAGCCATTTTCAAAGCGTCTCGGCATTAATTCACCAGTCCAATTTGGTGAGGATGGTTCAACAACTTTAGCGCGCTCGGTCAGCGCCGCATCTATATTTATATCCGGATTAGCTAATTTAAGTACGTATTTATCGCGTTCATTGCTTTTATTTACTTGGTTGCGTAATGATGAATAAAAACGTGATAAACCTTGCGCAGCCGCATTTTTGGTATCTTTCATATCCATGACTGGACCATGGCCTAATAAAAAATAAATTGCTGCGGCAATTAAAATAGCAGCTAATGATAAATGCTTAACCCAAAACCACATGGCTCATACTCTTGTATTTGTATTTACTAATAAAAGCATATTACAATGCTGTTGTCACTTGTAATAAGAAGGTGCATCAATATCAGGGCGTGTTTTAAAACGTCTATGAAGCCACATATATTGCGTTGGTGCAACGTTTACAGCTTGCTCGATACGTTGGTTGACGCGTGTTACATCAGCATGATCATCACCACTTGGAAAATTATCTAGTGTTGGCAGTATTTCTAAATGATACTTGCCATGTTCATCGCGACGGCTGGTTAAACTAACTGTTTCGCAATTTTTGCTGGCTGCAAAAAGTAATGTACCAGTGGTACTTGCTGTATCTTTGACTGCAAAAAATGGTGCAAATTCACAACGTTTACGACCGTAGTCCTGATCTGGTAAATAGTAACAAACCTTTTTAGCCTTAAGTGCTTTTAGTAACCCTTTGACATCGCGCTTGCCAATTAAATACTCATTGGAACGTAAGCGGCCACGAGTCATAAAAAATTCCATTAGCGGGTTGTTATGTGGACGATAGAAGCCAATACCTTGGTGATTGAGCCCCATAATGCGGCTTGTCATTTCAAGATGAAGAATGTGTGGCACGAGTAACAGTACACCTTTACCTGATTGTTGGATCCTGTCAAAGTGCTCAAGTCCTTTCACTGAGCCATAAACGCGTTTTATCCGCCAGTTTGGCCACCACCATGCCATTCCGGTTTCAAGAGTCGCAATACCGGTGTTTTCCATATTCTGTTTGACCAGTGCGCGTTGCTGCTCAGCGGGCATTTCAGGAAAGCACAATTTAATATTTACTTCGGCAATATGGCGGCGTTTTTTCATAGTGCGATACACCAAACGGCCAAGTTGCCTTCCTAGCCAAAGTTGTAGTTTCGAAGGTAACCAAGATATTGTATATAAAATGAACACACCAAGCCAAGTAAGCCAATAGCGAGGCCCCAGAAAGGACCATTTAAATTCAGAAGAGTTGACCACGGAAATATCTCACATACGAAAAGTAGCTAGTTTAACTGGATGAATAAAAAAATACAAAAAAGCCAGCAATTTGCTGGCTTTTAAATGAGTAATGTTAAGCTTATCTTTATTGGATTTCTTTTAAACCTTGGTTGATGGCTTGTAAATCATTACTTGTTAACGTGCCCGCTGCTTGTTTTAAGCGTAGCGTTGATACAACGTAGCGATAACGTACATCAGCGAGGTTACGTTTGGCGTTAAATAAGTTTTGTGTACTGACCAGTACGTCAACAATAGTACGAGTACCCACTTCAAAACCAGCTTCAGTGGCTTTTAATGCACTTTCAGCAGAAACTACGGCTTGTTCAAGCGCTTTAAAGGTCGCAATATCTGATACTACTTGATTATAAGAGGTGATCACCGAGCGGGTTACGCCACGCAGACTAGCTTCTAGATCTTCACTTGCAGCAACATAAAAAGCACGTGCCTGCTCAGTCGCTGCAGTAGTAGCACCGCCTGAATATATTGGCACACTAAAGTTAATGCCAATATTTGTACTATCACCACGTGGGCGGGCAGTGTTGCTATTGCTATCAGTTAGTGTATCACCGTAGCTGGCATCTAAAGTCAGCTTAGGATAATGGCCTGCTTGTGCTAAATCAATTTGATCTTTAGCGATATCAACCGTTACCTTGGAGACCTGCAGGTTTAAATTATTTTGTTCTGCAAGCTTAATGTAATCGGGTGATTTTTTTGTCGGTTGTACCGTAGAGAATGTTTCGGTATTTAATACATCAAGCTTAGCATGATATTTACCGGTAATTTCACGAAGCTGCTCACGGGCAGTTTCAACGCCGTTTCTGGCAACGATTTCGCGGGCAACCGAGTTATCAAATTGTGCTTGCGCTTCATGCACATCGGTAATTGCCGTCAAGCCTACAGCATAACGCTGTTTGGTTTGCTCAAGTTGACGTTCAATAGCGCGTTTTTCAGATTGTACAAATTCTAAGTTATCAATTGAACTTAATACGCTGAAATAGCCATCTGCAACACGAACAATTAGGTCTTGCTTGGCAAAATCATATTGAGCAGCTGCTTGCAACGCTTGTTTGTCTGCAATACCGAGTGAATTCCATGCACCTAAATCAAACAGAGTTTGGCTTAGTCTAAGACCACGGCTGAAAGTATCTGAATCGCTATCGATCTTGGTATATCCTGCCGCATCAGTTCCGTTAAATGATGTGCTATCGGTTTTCTCATACCCCATAGAAAAACCGATTTGTGGCAATAATGCGCTCATCGCACGGTCACTGTTATAAGCTTGTGCATTTGCTTGGGCTTTTGCTTTTAAAACTGTAGGATCGTTAGCAGTGGCAATTTCATAAACTTGTAATAAGTCTTCAGCATTTGACGCTGTAGCTGTTAATGCGCAAGATATACCAATCAGCGCAGCAAGAATGTTCTTTTTCATTATTCGTTCAGTCCTTAGACAATTTACGTTCTAAAAGCATGGTAACCTGTTTTACATAAGAACAAAAAAAAATTTGCGTAAAACAGCGTAAACAAGTGTAACAGAATATAATATCCCGGACATGATAGTAAGTATCTAGGTTGAAACTCAAGTAATAATATGTGTAATAGGAAACTTCATGGCTGATGAAATACTCACAAAATTTACCAAGCAAGACGTTATAATAGCTCCTATAAAGGTACTTTATAACGGTTTTTTTAAGATTAACTTATATCAGTTTGAACATGCATTATTTGCGGGGGGCCAATCAGCGACGATCCGCCGTGAAATACTTGAACGCGGTGACGCTGTTGCGGTTTTACCGTATGATCCCGTAACAGACTGTATTTTGCTGATCGAACAAATACGTATTGGCGCGATAAAAAGTAAACAGTCACCTTGGTTATTAGAATGTATAGCAGGCATGACCGATGGCAGCACTAATTATGAAGATGTCGTTAGGCGCGAAGCATTTGAAGAAGCGGGCTTAGTACTGAGTGAATTAGAATTTATGCTATCGTATCTGTCAAGCCCTGGTGGGACTACTGAGCGGTTACATCTTTACCTTGCAAAGACTGATTTAAGCCAGCTGCAAAGTGGCGTGTATGGACTTGCAACTGAAGGTGAAGATATTAAAACGCATATTCTCAGTTTTGATGATGCAATGGCGCGTTTAGCAACCGGTGAGATAGATAATGCTGCCTCGGTAATTTCATTGCAGTGGTTAGCGCTTAATCGCGAACGTATAATTAATAATCAGCGCAGCTAAAATAGTAATAGACTACCCTTAACCTCTAACTTTATGGCGGTAATGTGACAGCACTTGCAGTGAAACAACGATATATTCAGAGTCTTCCTAAATACTTGACGTTATGTGAGCATAACTACCTACGTGCTTTAAAATTGTTGCCCAATGAGCGCAAAGAAGGCAATACACGTCATGTACAACTGGGTAATAACCAGTTTGTAATTAAGGTTGATGGCTGTGCTAAATACACGATGGATATTTCAATAACGCAATTAACCGGTATGTTAAAAGGGTTTAATCCGCTGTTTTTAACTGTGCGTTTATATCACGATGCAAAAGTTGCTGAAATAATTCACCATGATTACCATCAAAGGATCAAACCTTCATATGGTTACCCTAATCCGCAAATGCATCAAAAAGATGAAAAATATCAACTCAATGCGTTTTTGTATGATTGGTTAGTGGCGTGTGTTGAAAGTGGTCGAGCGGTACTTAACTGGGATATAAATGATGGCCTGGTTTGATGAGTCGGCGCAGTTCAATAATACTCAGCTGCGCTTAGCACATATTACCGATTGTCACTTATTTGCAGACCCACAAGGGGAGTATTTTGCGGTCAATACCGCTGAGCACTTTTCTCGCGCGCTTGCAGATATGGCAAAACAGTCACTAGACGCCGTGATCTTTGGTGGCGATTTAACCCAAGATCACAGTTTTGCATCATATTTGTTGTTTGCTCAGTTGATTGCCGATTCAGCACTTACTTGCCCAGTCTTTTGGCTGCCAGGTAATCATGATGATATCAGTGCGATGCAGCGTATTTCTGGTGGTCAAATCAATAGCGCAAAACGGTTAATTGCCGATGGGTTTGAAGTGTTATTAATTAGCTCTAAAGGGCCAACACCAGCAGGTTGGGTAAGCGAAGCCGATTTAAATGAACTCGCTGATTTATTAGCGACTTCACAGTCGCCAAGCGTGGCTTTTTGCCACCATAATCCATTACCTATTAATGGTTACCTAGACAAGCATATGCTCGAAAATGGCCCGCAATTACTTAATGTATTGCATAATAGCGCGCTAGTAAGACAGTTATTTCATGGTCATGTTCACAATGACTATCAATTTAAATTCAGAAGTATTGAGATTTTTGCTACGCCAGCAAGCTCAGTGCAGTTTACTAAATACACCGATGACTGGCAGCAACATAATGCGGGGCCTGGTTATCGATTGTTGACAATATCAAAGCCAACAAACAGTGCAAAACTATTAATTAACTCGGAACTGATGTGGCCCAACGAGTAATTTATATTCATGGTTTTAATAGCAGCGAACATTCATTTAAAGCTGTCCGCTTTGGTGAGTATATGGCACACTATGATGTTGATTATTGTGTGCCACGGCTAAGCCATGAACCGTTTCATGCGATAATTCAAATTGAACAATTATTAACGCCAAATACTGTATTACTTGGCAGTTCTTTAGGTGGTTTTTACGCCACTTATTTATCGCAAAAATATCAGTTACCAGCAGTGGTTATAAACCCTGCAGTTAAGCCTTATTTATTATTGAGTTCTTTGTTAGGGCCGAACTATAATCCCTATCAGGATAGCCATTACGAGCTCAACAATAGTCATATTAACGCGTTAAAATCACTGTTGATACCCTGCTTAGAGCGCCCATCATTACTGTATTTATTACAGCAAACGGGTGATGAAGTACTGGATTATCAGCAGGCCGTTAAATATTATTCACAATGCAAGCAACAGATAGAATTTGGTGGTGATCATAGCTTTGTTGGCTTTGAAGACTCCATTGCTAGTATTGTAGATTTTCTTAAAATCACGTAAAACATAGCTAAGCGCATAAAAGATAAAAACTATGAGTCAGCAAAATTATAACGCCGAAGCCATTGAAGTATTAAATGGGTTAGAACCTGTTAAACGCCGTCCTGGTATGTACACCGACACCACCCGTCCTAATCACTTAGGACAAGAGGTTATTGATAACAGTGTCGATGAAGCCATGGCCGGACATGCCACTAGAATTGATGTCATTTTGCATGAAGATAATTCGCTAGAAGTTAGCGATGATGGCCGTGGTATGCCTATCGATATTCACCCAGAAGAAGGTATTCCTGGGGTCGAATTGATTTTTACCAAGCTGCATGCTGGTGGCAAGTTCTCTAATAAAAACTACCAATTTTCAGGTGGTTTGCACGGGGTAGGGATCTCCGTGGTTAATGCATTATCAACGCGCGTTGAAGTGGTTGTGCGCCGCGATGCACAACAATACATGATGGCGTTTGAAAGCGGTGATAAAGTTGAAGATCTTCATGTTATAGGCACCGTAGGTAAACGTAATACAGGTACAACTGTACGTTTTTGGCCTGATGTAAGCTACTTTGACTCAGCTAATTTCTCGTTGACTAAATTACATCATTTATTAAAAGCTAAAGCCGTACTTTGCCCAGGCTTACGTATTAAGTTTGTTAATAAACAAACCAAAGAAACCCAAGAGTGGTATTACGAAACAGGCCTTAAAGACTACTTAAACGAAGCTGTTAAAGGTTACGAAGTACTGCCAAAAGACCCATTTACCGGTGAGTTTTCAAGTTCAACGGAAGGTGCTGATTGGGCGGTTGTTTGGTTACCTGAAGGCGGTGAATCGATAGCTGAAAGTTACGTTAACTTAATACCAACTGCGCAAGGCGGTACTCACGTAAATGGTTTGCGACAAGGTTTACTTGAGGCTATGCGTGAGTTTTGTGAATTTAGAAACTTACTGCCGCGTGGCGTTAAGCTCACCCCCGATGACATTTGGGAACGGTGTAGCTACGTTTTATCAGTGAAAATGCAAGATCCACAATTTGCTGGTCAAACCAAAGAGAAATTATCTTCTCGTTCGTGCTCGGCATTTGTATCTGGGGTGGTAAAAGATGCATTCAGTTTATGGTTAAATGAGCACACCGATACTGCTGAGTTACTGTCAGAGTTATGTATTTCTAATGCACAAAAACGTCTTCGCGCAGCCAAAAAAGTGGTGCGTAAGCGTGTTACCGCAGGCCCCGCATTACCGGGCAAATTAACCGACTGTAGCGCTGCAGATAACGACCGTACTGAGCTGTTTTTAGTAGAAGGTGACTCAGCTGGTGGCTCAGCTAAACAAGCACGTGATCGTGAGTTTCAGGCAATAATGCCACTACGTGGTAAAATTTTGAATACGTGGGAAGTTGAATCAGGGCAAATTTTAGCGTCACAAGAGGTGCACGATATTTCTGTGGCGCTGGGTATCGACCCTGACTCAACTGATATCTCTTCGTTACGCTATAATAAAATTTGTATCTTAGCGGATGCTGACTCCGATGGACTGCATATTGCGACTTTGTTGTGTGCACTATTTGTTCGTCATTTCCCAACGTTGGTGAAAACGGGTCACGTATATGTAGCTATGCCACCGTTGTTTAGAATCGACATTGGTAAAGATGTTTATTATGCCCTTGATGAAGATGAAAAATCCGGCATCCTAGCGCGTATTGAAGCAGAGAAAAAACGCGGTAAAGTAAACGTACAGCGTTTCAAAGGCTTGGGTGAAATGAACCCACTGCAACTACGCGAAACGACCATGGATCCTAATACTCGCCGCTTAGTCCAGCTAACCTTAGAGGATGAAGTGGAAACCATGGAAATGATGGATATGTTGCTGGCGAAAAAGCGCTCATCAGATCGTCGTCAATGGTTAGAAGATCATGGTAATCGTGCTCAAGTGTGATTTTTAAAGTTGTTTGTACTTGTATCGTATAAAGCTGTAACTCGATTTATACCAATTTATTAAAAACATGATTATTTAGTGAGTTATATCCCCCTAAGGTAAAATAACTCACTAATTTAATGCAATTGGTATTTGCTGACAAACGACTATGTAATCAAAGTCCTGATTACTTAATTAAAGCTCGTATAATCAGTGTTCGCGGTGAGTTCTAAGTCATGGCAAGTTTGCTGTGGTGAAAAAACGTCGCTCAAAGATTTTTAATAGAAAGCAGATTAAGCGTTATATGCAGCGAAGCAGCATGGCCAAATAGGGTAAAATCGATGAATAAATTACTAGTTTCTCTACTAACTTTAGGCTTGCTAAGCCCGTCCTTAGCAGCAAAAGAAATCCTTAAAGAACTCAGTGTTCCTGATGGCTTTACTGTAAACATATTTGCCAGTGATGTGGAAAATGCACGGCAATTAGCAGTATCTAAAAAAGGTATTGTCTATGTTGGCTCGCGCAGAGCGGGAAACGTATATGCACTTATTGATCACAATAGTGATGGGGTTGCTGATAAACAAATACTGGTGGCCAGTGGTTTAACTATGCCATCGGGTTTAGCAATCAAAGATGGCGACCTGTATGTTGCTGAAGTACAACGTATTATCCGCTTCAAGAATATTGATACACAATTAAAAGCACCTAAATATGAAGTGGTATACGACGCATTACCGACAGAAAGTCACCACGGTTGGAAGTTCTTACGCTTTTCACCAACTGGCGAGTTAATCATTCCTGTGGGTGTACCTTGTAATATTTGCGGCGAAGATGAGCGCTATGGGCGAATATTTTCATTGGATGTAAACACCAAACAAATGACCACGTTAGCACAAGGTGTGCGTAACTCTGTTGGTTTTGACTTTCATCCTAGCACCCAGGCTATGTGGTTTAGTGATAATGGCCGAGATATGATGGGGGATGATCTTCCACCGGATGAACTAAACCGCTTAACAACCGAAGGTGAACATTTTGGTTTTCCCTATGTGCATGCAGGTGCCATCTTAGATCCTGAATTTGGTAAAGGTAAAAATATTGCCGATTACAGTGCCCCAGCTTTAGCTTTGGGTGCGCATGTTGCTCCATTAGGGATTCATTTTTATCAAGGTAAACAATTTCCTGCTACTTATAAGCAGCAATTATTTGTTGCTGAACATGGCTCGTGGAACCGCAGTAAAAAATCTGGATATAAAGTGGCAGTTGCCACTATTGAGCAAGGACGTGTGATAAAATACACGCCGTTTATTACGGGCTTTATGAAAAACGAAGAAACATTGGGTCGTCCGGTTGCTTTTGCAGAACTTGCCGATGGCAGCTTATTGATCTCCGATGATTATGCCAATGTGATCTACCGTGTAAGCTATAAAAAAAATTAGGTAGGCTTTGATGAGTGATACAGATACCTTGCTATTGCAAGGAATTGAGCAACAAACAATGGGGCGTTTTACTGAAGACGCCTATTTGAATTATTCCATGTATGTGATCATGGATAGGGCATTGCCACATATTGGCGATGGTCTAAAACCAGTACAGCGTCGTATTATTTACGCCATGAGTGAACTGGGTTTATCGGCAACGGCTAAGTATAAAAAGTCAGCCCGTACCGTTGGTGATGTACTCGGTAAGTATCATCCTCATGGTGATAGCGCCTGTTATGAAGCGATGGTGTTAATGGCACAACCATTTTCTTATCGTTACCCATTAGTTGATGGGCAAGGGAACTGGGGTGCTGCAGATGATCCAAAGTCATTTGCGGCAATGCGTTATACCGAAGCGCGTTTATCTAAGTTCTCAGAAGTACTGTTAAAAGAACTTGGCCAAGGAACTGTTGATTGGACGCCAAACTTTGATGGCACAATGGACGAACCACAAGTATTACCTTCACGCTTACCACATATTTTACTCAATGGTATTACGGGTATTGCAGTCGGTATGGCAACTGACATTCCGCCACACAACGTGCGCGAAGTAGCCAGTGCCTGTTGTTTGCTGTTGGATAACCCTAAAGCTGAGTTAGATCAACTGCTTGAGCATGTACAAGCTCCCGATTACCCAACTGAAGCTGAAATAATCACTTCAAAAGCGGATATTCGTAAAATTTATCAAACCGGCCGTGGTTCGATAAAAATGCGCGCTATTTATACAGAGGAGCACGGCGATATTGTCATTACTGCACTGCCACATCAATGTTCTGGTGGTAAAGTACTTGAGCAAATCGCAGCGCAAATGAATGCCAAAAAGCTGCCTATGGTCGCTGATTTACGTGACGAATCAGATCATGAAAA
Organism: Pseudoalteromonas rhizosphaerae; assembly: GCF_028885455.1. Lineage (NCBI taxonomy): Bacteria > Pseudomonadati > Pseudomonadota > Gammaproteobacteria > Alteromonadales > Pseudoalteromonadaceae > Pseudoalteromonas > Pseudoalteromonas rhizosphaerae. The sequence goes on along the minus strand of NZ_CP118496.1, from coordinate 4,759,496 downwards.
TCCAACCCGGATTGTCATCATTCCGCGTTCTAATCGCATTAAAGTGGAGCCGTTAATGGCTCATTTATTTGCCACTACGGACTTGGAAAAAAATTACCGCGTTAATATCAATATGCTTGGCCTTGATGGCCGTCCGCAGGTAAAAGATTTACGAACCATTTTAACTGAGTGGCTGGTGTTCCGTCGTGAAACAGTGCGCCGTCGCCTGCAATATCGTTTAGATAAAGTATTGGCTCGTTTACATATTTTAGAAGGTTTACTTGCAGCCTTTTTAAATATTGATGAAGTTATTGAGATTATTCGTAGCGAAGACAAGCCAAAGCCTGTGTTAATGGAACGCTTTGGTATTACAGACATCCAAGCCGAAGCAATCCTTGAATTAAAACTACGTCATTTAGCGAAACTTGAAGAGTTTAAAATTCGAGGTGAGCAAGATGAGCTTGCCAAAGAACGCGATAAATTACAGCTGACTTTAGGCTCTGAACGTCGTATGTCGACGTTACTAAAAAAAGAGATTCAAGAAGCAGCAGAGCTGTATGGTGATGAGCGCCGTTCACCGATTGTCGAACGTCTTGAAGCTAAAGCATTAAGCGAAAAAGATTTAATCCCATCAGAATCAGTAACCGTTGTGTTGTCTGAAAAAGGTTGGGCGCGTGTTGGTAAAGGCCATGATTTAGATGTTGAAGGGCTCAGTTACCGGGCTGGCGATGCATATAAAGCCTCTGCGCGTGGTAAGAGTAACCAACCTGCGGTGTTCTTAGATTCTGCTGGGCGTGCATTTGCCACTGATGCGCATGGGTTACCGTCGGCACGAAGCCAAGGTGAACCAATGACAGGTCGGTTTAACCTTACTGCAGGTGCTAATTTTGAGCATGTAGTGATGGGCGAAGACAAACAAGTGTTGTTAATGGCATCAGATGCAGGTTATGGTTTTATTACTGATTTTGTAGATCTAGTAAGTAAAAACAAAAACGGTAAAGCCCTGGTCAGTGTGCCTAAAGGTGGGCAATTATTAGCGCCAATTCGGGTTAATGATGTTGCTAACGATTACTGTATGGCGATATCTAATGAGGGCCGGATGTTGTTATTCCCATTACGTGATTTACCAAAACTAGGTAAAGGTAAGGGTAACAAGATAATCTCTATCCCAAGTGCCAAAGTACAAGCGCGTGAAGAGTTTGTTAAAGTGCTGGCAGTGGTGCCTGAAGGTACCAGTGTTACCTTGCATGCAGGTAAGCGTAAACTGACTCTTAAACCTACTGATTTGGAGCACTATCATGGCGAGCGTGGCCGTCGAGGTAACAAACTACCGCGTGGTTTACAGCGTGTCGATGAAGCGGTTGTAGAGCTGACGGCGATTGATGATGATATTGAGCCGACAGAAACCGAGTAAGTATTTTTTTATATCTATGAATAAAACGGCCTGCTATTGCAGGTCGTTTGTTTTTAAAGCAGAAAATTATTTTAAGCTTACATGTGTTCGCTAAACACTCGTTTAGCGGCAAAAATAACGCTATAATGCTGGCGTTATTATTTTTGGAGCGTTTTCTTTGTTAGCTATTATTCGTATTGTTATTATGGCATTGTTTATTTTATTAAGCTGTGTATTTGGTTTACTCCTTTGTTTAGTAAAACCTTTTCATATAAATAATGTACATATTATTTCAAGTTGGTTTGGCACAGTGGCTAAAATGCTTGGTGTAAACGTGGTTATTACACGCCATCCTGACGCGCAAAATTGTGGCCCTGCAGTGTATGTTGCAAACCATCAAAATAATTACGATATTTTCACTTTACCGGCGGCGGTACCAAAAAACTGTGTCAGTTTAGGTAAAAAAAGTCTTAAGTGGATCCCATTTTTTGGACAGCTATATTGGCTTTCGGGCAATATTTTAATTGATCGGGGAAATCGTTCTAAAGCGGCTAGCACGATCACTAAATCGGCCGATAAAATCAAACAAAAAGGCCTGTCAGTGTGGATTTTCCCAGAGGGAACCCGCAGTTACGGACGTGGCTTATTACCATTTAAAACAGGTGCATTTCACACGGCTTTAAATGCGGATGTACCTGTAGTACCTGTATGTATGAGCACAACATATAAAACCATTAAGCTAAATCGCTGGGACAATGGTATAATCTACATAGACATGTTAGCGCCAGAGCCACTTGATAAAACGATTGGAGCACGTGAACACGCAAAGCGTATTCATAGCAAAATGGCTGCTAGAATAACTGAATTAGATGCTCAAGTGAGAGAAAAGTAATGGAAAATTGGCGTGAAATTAGTGAAGACATTGTAACTTCGTTATTAGAAGATGGTTCTGATCCTGAGATCTTATACGAAGTAGAACATCACTTTGTTTGCGAAGACTTTGTCAAGCTTGAGCAAGCTGCACTAGCTGCGTTTAAACTAGGCTATGATGTTGAAGAGCCTGCAGAACTTGAGCTTGAAGACGGCAGTAAGATTTGGGGCTTTGACATCGTTGTTGAAGCTGAGTTAGATGTTGACGTAATAATGGAAGATGTTGATAAACTAGCACAACTTGCGATCGACACCGACGTAGAATACGACGGCTGGGGCACTTACTTTCAAGAGTAATATGTTATCCACTAGGTCCTAACCACTAGGACCTAGTGTAATTCATACCTATTATTGACTCGCCAACTCGCCAACTCGCCAACTCGCCAACTCGCCAACTCGCCATTTCCTAGTGCTTATTTCGTATTCGTTACTTTTGTTATAGACATTTGTAGTGGATCGTTGATAATCAGTAATTATTATTGTTTGAAATGAATTAATCACTTTATATGCTTATTACCCTTCCAATTTCTGAACTCGTACCAGGAATGTTTGTTGACAGTGTTAGCAAGCAGTTTGAGGGGGTTGATAGTATAAAAATCAAAACTCGCGGCCTAGTTCGCGATAAATCGATCATCAAGCGCTTGGTATCAGAAGGAGTGCAAGAGCTGCTGATAGATTTTACGCAAAGTGACGTGAGTGTTCCTGCCAAATATCAGCTTAAACCTGAAGTCGCGACTGTGGCAGCCGACAAGCCTAAAAAATCAAAAATAAAAAAGGTTATTACAGTTGAGCAAGAGTTTGCCAAAGCGAGTGTGAGCTATGAGCAACATAATCGTAATTTACAAAGTTTATATGGCGATGTTACTTCAGGCTTAAAGATGAATATCGCATTGCTTGATGGCATTGCCAAAGATATCGTGGCATCGGTATTTCGTAATCATAATGCAATGACTATTTTAACTCGTATTAAAGATAAGCATATGTACAATTGGCGACATATGACTAACTGCGCCATTTTTGTCACTGTATTTGCCAAGTACTTAGGTTACAAAGAAAGTGTTGTACAAGAGCTGGCTATGGGGGCCTTGCTACATGACTTAGGCCAAGCTAAATTACCACAAGGGATTTTTTCTAAACCTGAGAAAGTAAATAAGCTTGAGATGCAAGCGATTAAAAAGCATGTAGCGCAAAGTTTAGGCTTGGTAAAAGGCGAAAAAGGCATTACCCCATTAATGCTTGATATGATAGTTAATCACCATGAGCGCTTAGATGGCAGTGGTTATCCTCGAGGTCTGCAGGGCGAAAAACTTAGTCGACCAGCGCGAATTATGGCGATAGTTGACGTTTATGATGCAATGACCGCAGATAGACCCCATCAAATTGGTGATGAACCGATCAACGCATTGCGCTATTTATTAGCTAATAAACACATGTTTGATGGTGAGTTAGTACAGCGGTTTATTAAGTGTTTAGGTGTGCATCCGGTCGGTACGATTGTTAAATTAACCAATGAACGATTGGCATTAGTAACTGAAGGTAATCATCAGAACCCCATTCAACCTAAAGTTAAAGTTTTCTATAATGCTAAGCATAGTCATCATATTACGGCAAAAGATGTTGATTTAACTTCACCAGATCATGACTTAAAGATTTTAGCGAGTATCAAACCATTAGATTATCAGCTTAATTTGGCTCGTTTGTTAAAAGAGCATCTGTTGGTTTAAGCGGTTTTTTGGTTATTGCTTTGTTACAGTGTTTTTTAGTTGATTGCTTAGCCGATAATAGCGCACCACTGAAGCAACTTACCATTAATAATAGCCACAATAAAGTCCCATTCTCTGAATGTAACGCACTGCAGCAGCACACTAGTGCGACTAAAGCACAAACAATAGCACCTAACCAATAATGGTTAACAGGGTTATCGCATTCACCAGCTCTAGTGCAGGCACAAAAATTAGCTTTGCAAAAGCAATATACACTTACCCCACAAAAAGCCAACGCAGCAATAATTAATCCTATTTCCACCGCTTCATCTCCTTTGCTAGTCCTGTTTGGCAGTCTAATAGTGCTTATTAAACAATTCAATCTAAATGATAATTAATTGCAAATGAGTTTTTCGCAGCAGCTTATCCGATGAGTTTTAAAAAACTGTTACTTTGCTGTTAAAAAATGGTTTTTATAGGGTTTTTTAACGCTTTGTTACAGTTTTTTATTTAAAAGTAAGGTACTGTGCAAAGGTTTTGAAGTAACTTACTCCTAATAATTAGAGACAACACATGGGAACCCAAGCATTTTGTTTGGTTAAGGAAACACAATGAAATTTACAAAAACTTTAATTGCAGCATCACTTGCTGTTATGTCTGCAGATACGTTTGCAGCGGCTTTCCAGCTTGCAGAGCAAAATGCCTCTGGCTTAGGGCGTGCATATGCTGGTGAAGCAGCAGTGGCTGATGATGCCTCTGTAGTTGCGCGTAATCCAGCTCTTATGTCTGTATTTAAAGAGCAGCAGCTAAGTATTGCAGGTATTGCTGTCATTCCAGATGTCAGCCTTCGTGGCACTGAAGCTAGTAATCAATCAGTTAACCCTGGTCAACTAAACGACAGCAGTATTGCGCCAGCCGCTTTTGTTCCTGCAGGTTATTTTGTAATGCCTATCGATGACAAGTTTGCTGTTGGTTTTGGTGCGTTTTCAAATTTTGGTTTATCAACTGAATTTGAAGCAGATTACCCTGCAGGCCAGCTTGCTGGTGAAACAGAGATTGTTACTGTAAATATGAACGTAAGTGGTTCATACAAAATCAATGAGCAATTTAGTGTTGGCCTTGGCTTAAACTATGTTTATGCAGATGCGAAAATCATTCGTAACTTTGGTGCCAATCCATTAGGTTTACCAGCACAAACTCAAGCAGTACATTTAGAAGGCGATGATACTGGCTTTGGTTGGAACTTAGGAGCTAGCTATCAGATTGATGAAAATAGTCGCTTTGGTTTTAACTATCGTAGCGAGACAGATATCACATTTGATGGCGAGTTTTCTAACCAATTACCTGCACAAATCGGTGGCCTAGCTGGCGTAAGTGTACCTGGAAGTGTTGAAATCACTCTCCCTGCGATTGCTGAGTTCTCTGGTACACACCAGTTAGATGAGAAAACAGGCTTACACTACAGTGTATTATGGACTGGTTGGGATAGTTTCCAAAAGCTAGAAGCTTATGTTCCAGGCAAAGATACACCTGTATTCTCTAAAGATGAGCACTTCTCAAACTCAATGCGTTACTCAATCGGTGGCGATTATCAGTTTAACGATGCTGTACTATTACGTGCTGGTATTGCTTATGATGAATCACCAGCCGATCAAAAACACCTGTCGATTTCTATCCCTGATACTGACCGTTTTTGGTACTCGTTTGGTGTTAACTACACCATGAGCGAACAAGCAAACCTAGATATTGGTATGAGTATTCTCCGTGGTAAAACACAAAACTTTACTGAATCTGATGGCTTAGGTCAGCAGTGGGGCTTTGAATCAAAAGGTCATGCATACTTATTTGGTGCGCAGTATAACTACACGTTTTAATTTGTAGGCGCGGGTTTATCCCGCGCAAATAAAAAGCCGCGTTATTTATTAACGCGGCTTTTTTTGTGTCTAGCTGTGCGGGGTTCCCCGCATCTAGTTACAAGCTTTCGATCTTGGCTTTTTGCTCAAGTAGTTTTGCTTTCGCATCTGAGAACTCTGCAAGTTTCTCATTTTCTTTAGCAAGGACTGCTTCAGGTGCATTGTTAACAAACTTTTCGTTTGCTAGTTTATTTTGCACTTGAGCTAGGCCTTTTTCGGCTTTTTCAAGCTGCTTAGCAATACGTGCAAGTTCGGCGTCAACATCGATTAGACCTGCCATTGGGATCATGATCTCAAGGTTACCAACATAAGATGTTGCACATGCAGGTGCGTCATCTTTGTTATCAAGCAGCGTAAATTCTTCAATTTTAGCAAGTGATGCTAAGAAAGATTTATTTTCTTCAATACGACGTACATCATCCGCAGATGCATTTGCTAGTAATACTGATAACGGCTTGCTTGGGCTAATATCCATTTCACCACGAATGTTACGAATGGCTAAAATGAATTGCTTAACCCACTCTAAATCATCCATTGCTTTTGCATCAACGTTAGCTTCATTGTAAACAGGGAAGGCTTGTACCATGATACTAGTGTTCGCTGTTTCAAGACCTGCCAGTGGCGCAACACGTTGCCAAATCGTTTCGGTAATGTATGGCATCATTGGGTGCATTAAGCGCAGTAGGCTTTCAAGCACAGTGATCAGTGTATGACGCGTACCACGTTGTTGTGCTTCATTGCCTTTGAATAATACAGGCTTAGTCAGCTCTAAGTACCAATCGCAAAATTGGTTCCAAGTGAACTCATAAAGCGTATTGGCTGCAAGGTCAAAACGGTAGTTATCTAAGTGCTCAGTATAGGTTTTAACAGTTGCTTCAAATTGGCCTAAGATCCAACGATCAGCAAGTGAATACTCTTTAACTGCATCATTTGTAAAGCCACAATCTTGCTCTTCGGTGTTCATTAGTACATAACGGCTGGCGTTCCATAACTTATTACAGAAGTTGCGGTAACCTTCAAGGCGGTTCATATCCCAGTTGATGTCACGACCAGTCGACGCCATTGCCGCTAAAGTAAAGCGCAGTGCATCTGTACCGTGGGCTTCAATGCCGTTATCAAAGGTTTTACGAGTATCTTTTTCGATTTTCTTAGCGACTTTTTCTTGCATCAGGTTACTGGTGCGTTTTGTTACTAAGCTTTCAAGGTCGATACCGTCAATCATGTCGATTGGATCAAGTACGTTACCTTTTGATTTTGACATTTTATCGCCATTTTCATCGCGAATAAGACCCGTAACGTAAACCGTTTTAAAGGGCACTTGTGGCTTGCCGTTATCATCTTTGATGAAATGCATGGTCATCATGATCATGCGCGCTACCCAGAAGAAGATAATATCAAAACCAGTTACCAATACGTCAGACGGGTGGAAAGTTTTCAAATCATCTGTGTTCGCAGGCCAGCCTTGGGTTGAAAAAGTCCAAAGTGCTGATGAGAACCAGGTATCGAGTACATCTTCGTCTTGGCTAAGTGTTACGCTATCAGCAATGTTGTTTTCACGACGTACTTCTGCTTCATCACGGCCAACAAAAACGTTGCCTTCGCTGTCGTACCAAGCAGGAATGCGGTGACCCCACCATAACTGGCGCGAAATACACCAATCTTGTACGTCGTTCATCCACGAGAAATACATGTTCTCGTATTGCTTAGGTACAAATTGAATATCGCCATTTTTTACTGCGTCTTTTGCAGGCTCAGCCAGTGGTGCAACACGTACATACCATTGGTCAGTAAGTAGCGGTTCAATAACCACACCAGAGCGGTCGCCGTAAGGTACGGTTAGAGCGTGATCTTCAATCTTTTCAAGTAGGCCTAACTGTTCAAATTCAGCCACAATTGCTTTACGTGCATCGAAGCGGTCAAGACCATGCAGGCGCTCAGGAATTGGTGCATCAAACTCAAGCTCTTTACCATCAAAGGTGTAGGTTTCGCCTTGGCTTAGAATTGCGGCATCTTTATCGAAGATATTGATCAACGGCATTTGATGACGCTTACCAACTTCGTTATCGTTAAAGTCGTGTGCTGGCGTGATTTTTACACAACCAGTGCCTTTGTCTTTATCGGCATGTTCATCAGCAACAATTTTAATTCGACGATTAACAATCGGCAGTAAAATCTCTTTACCGATCAAGTCTTGATAGCGTTCGTCATCTGGGTTTACTGCAACACCTGAGTCACCAAGCATGGTCTCTGGGCGAGTCGTTGCCACTACAATGTAGTTTTTACCGTCTTGGGTTGTAACACCATCAGCCAATGGGTAACGTAGGTGCCACATGTGGCCTTGTTTGTCTTTGTTTTCAACTTCAAGATCAGAGATAGCCGTGTGTAGCTTTGGATCCCAGTTTACTAGGCGCTTACCACGATAAATTAAATCTTCTTTGTGTAAGCGTACAAACACTTCTTTAACTGCTTCTGATAAGCCGTCATCCATTGTGAAACGTTCACGATCCCAATCAACCGATGCGCCAAGGCGACGAAGTTGTTTTGTGATAGTCCCGCCAGATTGTTCTTTCCACTGCCAAATTTTGTCGATGAAAGCTTCACGGCCTAAGTCGTGGCGTGTTTTACCTTCTTCAGCAGAGAGTTTACGTTCAACCAGCATTTGCGTAGCAATACCTGCGTGGTCAGTACCTACTTGCCATAATGTGTTATTACCTTGCATACGTTTAAAACGCGTTAAGGTATCCATAATGGTGTCTTGGAAAGCGTGGCCCATGTGTAAGCTACCAGTGACATTGGGTGGCGGGATCATAATTGAATATGCATCGCCTTTACCTGATGGTTTGAAGTAGCCTTTTTGTTCCCAGTCTTGGTATAACGACTGTTCAATATCTTGCGGATTGTAGGTTTTATCCATTACACAGAACCTTAAATAAGTACTTAAATGAGTTAGTTAGCTATTTATACAAAAGGTATGTTAGCTATTAATATCTTGCGTGGTGATATTAGCACCGAGTTGGCGTAGCTTTTTAAAGCGCTCACGGGCAGCTTGTTTAGCAGTGGCTTCAACGGGCACAAAATCAAAAACTTGGTTAAACCGACGAATAAAGTCCGGCAATTGTGCAGCCAAGTTAATTAAAACTTTACGATTACCGACTGGCGGGGTAGTACCTATTTCAACGGGCGCACCACCTTTTGGACCTTCACCTTGGAGATTGTGAGGCACAAAACTGTCGGGGTCGAATGACCAAATAGTTTCATCAATGGCATGGGCAATTTCAAGATCATCAACGTAAATAAAGATACGATGACCAAGACGATACTGTTCAGCAGCAATATCAGCCGCTAAGCTAAAGTGATCATCAGCCTTGGCTAATGACTCATCTTGTTGCTTTAGAACGAAAAACTGGGCGTTCATGCTCATTATATCGGGGCTTCCCACAGTATTGAAAATAATACTTAAATCAAAGCAGGGATTTTGCCATATAACGCGTTTTGCTTCAATTAATACGCTAATTTATACGTTAATAAGTGGGGAATAAATAAGGCGCTAAAAAGCGCCTTATTTAAATTTACAATGTATTGTTAAACGCGGGGTTTAATCTTGGCTGGTTTCGCTTACACCGGCACGGTTGAGTAAATATTGCGTAAGCATCGGCACCGGTCGACCTGTTGCGCCTTTGTTTTTACCACTGCGCCAAGCAGTGCCTGCGATATCTAAATGGGCCCAGTTATACTTTTTAGTAAACTTAGATAAGAAGCATGCTGCTGTTATCGTTCCCGCAGAGCGGCCGCCTAAGTTAGTAAAATCAGCAAATGGGCTTTCTAGTTGATCTTGATAATCATCCCACAGTGGCAACTGCCACGCACGGTCGCCACTTTGCTCAGATGCTTTTAACAAGTCATGTGCCAGTGGGTTGTGGTTAGATAATAACCCCGTTGCATGAGCGCCAAGGGCAACAATACAAGCGCCAGTTAAAGTAGCGACATCAATCACGGTTTCAGGTTCAAAGCGCTCAACATAAGTGAGTGCATCACATAATACTAAGCGGCCTTCAGCGTCGGTATTTAGTACTTCAACTGTTTGCCCTGACATAGTGGTCAAAATATCACCCGGACGATAAGCATTCGAGCTTGGCATGTTTTCACAACCTGCGAGTACACCAATTACGTTAATCGGTAATTGCATTTGCACCAAAGCACGCATTGCGCCAATAACACCGGCTGCACCGCCCATGTCGTATTTCATTTCATCCATGGCTTCGCCTGGTTTGAGTGAAATACCACCTGAGTCAAAGGTTAAACCTTTACCAACTAGCACGATTGGGGCTTGATCTTTCGCGCCGCCTTGGTAGTTAATTACCGACATAATAGATTCGTTATCACTACCACGACCAACTGCTAAGTATGAATCCATACCTAACTCTGCCATTTTATCTTCGCCAATTATATCAACCGTAACGTTGTCAAAGTTAGCTGCAAGTTCTTGCGCTTGTTCACCTAAATATGCAGGATTACAGATGTTTGGCGGCATATTCGCTACGTCTTTACATAACTTACTACCTGCAGCGATCGCTAGACCATGTTCAATGGCGCTTTCACCAATGGTAAGTTCGCGGCGAGTTGGCACGTTAAACACAATTTTACGCAGCGGGCGACGCGGGTCACTTTTTTTGCTTTTTAATTGGTTAAATGTGTACAAGCAGTCTTGGGTGGTTTCGACCGCTTGGCGGACTTTCCAGTAGGTGTCGCGACTTTTAACATGTTGCTCAGTTAAAAAGCATACCGCTTCCATCGACCCAGTTTCATTTAGGGTATTGATAGTTTTTGAAATAATTTGTTTGTATTGTTTGTCGTCTAGCTCGCGCTCTTTACCACAGCCGACCAATAGTATGCGTTCACTTAACACATTGGGTACATGATGCAATAACAGCACTTGTCCCGGCTTGCCTTCAAGGTCGCCGCGACGCAATAAATTAGAGATATAACCATCACTGATTTTATCGAGTTGTTCACCAATGGGGGATAAACGACGTGGCTCATAAACGCCAACTACAATACATGCGCTACGTTGCTTTTCAGGACTACCACTTTTTACGCTAAATTCCATTGTCACTCCTAATTTTGAGTCATTTAACCCTTAAATAAGGGTAATAAAATAAAAATCCAGATACTAGCTTAATATTAGCTTATAAACGCTGACTCATTATGTGTATTTGAACTTTATACTTTTGTAGCCATCAATACCACTAATGCGACAATATATCGAGTTGCTAGGTATGATATTTAATGTTGATGACATATAATAAAACCCTAAGTTTACTCAAATTTTCTTACTCTTGAAGTAAAACATCATGTTTAACAGGGGCGATCATTGCTAATTTTCCGTTATTTGACCACTGAAGTTTTAAAGTCTCAAGCTGCTGTATTTGTAACTTTGATGACTATTTTTTTATCTCAAAATTTTGTGGTTCTGTTAGGTGAAGCTTCGGAAGGGGACATACCTGCTCAACTATTATTGTCCGTTATTGCACTTAGGTTGCCGCAACTTGCTTCGCTCATTTTACCATTGAGCATTTTTTTAGGCATTATTTTAGCCTACAGCCGTATTTATGCGGACAGTGAGATGACTGTATTGAAAGCCTGTGGTGTGAGTGAATGGTATGTTGTTCGAGTAACATTAATATCGAGTACAGTATTGGCTATTTTTGCCACTATTCTTACTTTTTACTTGGCACCTTGGGCAAGTGAACAAGAGTATCAGCTTGCAGAAAAAGCAAAAACAGATGCGGGTTTATCTACATTGAGAGCAGGCCGATTTCAGCAAACAGATAATGAAAAAGCTGTTGTATTTATTCATAATATTGAAAATGGCGGTAAAGAGTTACATAAAGTGTTTGTAGCACAGCTACCGAGCGACAGTAAGGATAACTTGGCCCGTTTAGTTTATGCCGAGCGTGGTGTAGTTATCGACTCTGCTACGGGAGAGCAGCAATTGATTTTAAACGATGGCAAAAGATACGAAACAGATGGTTTAACTAAAGCATTAAATCTCACTGAATTTGATGGCTACAGCGTACAAATTCAAGATAAAGAAATAGAACATAAACGGCGCCAGTTAGAAGCAATCTCAACATCTGATTTACGGTTAATGGAAACGCCAGAGGCTTATGCCCAATGGCAATGGCGAATAGCAGTACCTCTATCAATACCGTTACTTACCTTACTTGCTGTACCTTTAAGTGTAGTAAACCCTCGACAAGGTAAATTTGCTAAATTAGTGCCTGCAATTAGTTTGTATTTAGGCTATTTCATTTTATTGAATGCAGCAAAATTTGCCGTTGAAGATGGCAAAATACCGCCTTCAATTGGTTTATGGTGGATCCATTTAAGTGCCTTGTTTATTGGCGGTTTTTTAATAATTAAAGGACGTCCTTTAGGTACTTGGGTGAAAGCGCTACTCACTAAGTGGAGAGGAGGCGCATGATGAAAACGCTTGATTGGTACTTAGGTCGTAGTATCTTGCAAACCACAGGTTTTACTTTAATGGTATTGGTGGGTATCAGTACTCTGATTAAATTTATTGACCAGCTAAGAATTGTCGGTCGAGGCAGTTATGATATCACTACTGCATTACTTTATACCTTGTACAGTATGCCTGGCGATCTGGTGATATTTTTCCCAATGGCTGCGTTAATCGGGGGGCTAACGGGGCTGGGGGCACTCGCTTCAAGTAGTGAGTTAGTGGTTATGCAAATGGCGGGAATGTCACGTTTACAAATTATACTATCGGTGATGAAAACTGCTTTGTTTATGGCAGTTTGTATGATGGCATTAGGTGAATGGGGCGCGCCAGAGACGCAGCTTAAAGCCAAAGAAATGCGTAATCAGGCTATTCACGGTGGTGATGTATTTAATGCTCAGCAAGGTGTATGGGCTAAGGATGGTAATAACTTTATAAACATCGAAAATGTTGATCAGAATGGTACATTACACAACGTGAATATGTATCAATTTGACAAATCCTTGCAGTTAACTCAAATAACTAGAGCACGCGAAGCCGTGGGACGCGAAAATGGTTGGCTATTACGTAATGTAAATAAAGTAAAATTGGGTACGGAAACTATTACGACACAGCAGGTAAAAGAAGAGTTTTATGAATCACAGTTAACCGCTGAAAAACTGGGCGTGGTATCGGTAAAACCAGAGGCGCTTTCTTTCACAGGACTTTGGTCGTATTTAGGTTATTTAAAACAAAATGAGCAAGATACCAGCACCTATGAGCTGGCTTTATGGCGTAAAATTATGCAGCCAGTATCGATTGCGGTGATGTTATTAGTGGCGCTATCGTTTATCTTTGGACCATTACGTACGGTTACAATGGGTGCACGAATTATAATGGGTGTCATCACGGGTATTACTTTTTACCTAAGCAATCAGATATTTGGTCCTGTAGTGGTGGTATATCAGATCCCTGCAATTATTGGTGCTATTTTACCAAGCTTACTTTTCACTGGTTTTGCGATTTACTTACTCAATAAGCGAAATTGATAGTGAGGAGCTAGCAGCCTAGCTCCTTATTGCTAATCTAAAGAACGATAAATTCGTTTGTTTTCTTCTTTTGTTAGCGCAACAACCTCGGTTTTAGACAGGTAATCTTGCAGCGCTCGTTTGTTTTTAAAATCAACTAATACCACTAAATTACCCAAGCCAAGTAATGCGGTTACGCTACGAATAACGGCTTGTGACCAACTAATTAGCTTACCATCGCGAGTTTGTACTTTTAAACGCCATGCGCGCATACCAATCGTTTGGCCACTCTTAGTCCAAAAATAGCCAAAAAACACTAACGCTACAACGACTAAAAGTGTACTGCGAAGACCTGATAACAATAGTGAATTTTGAATTAGCGCAGACACATCCTCAGCACCATTTAAACTAATAACCTCAAGTGAAATAAGCCCTTGTACGGCAAACAAATACAAAACAACGCTTAGCATAGCAAATGCAATAATAGCTAACGTATCGTAAACTAACGACGCAAAGCGACGCCAAAAGCTCGCACGCGGAAATTCAGCAGACATAAATAAACTCACAAAGTTAATATGTGCGCTAGTTTAGCAAATAGCGAGACAAATACTAGCTAGTCGCTTTTATGAGTGAATGTTAATGGTTGCTCAATTGTTAAGCGGTTGATCGTGGTTTTGTAAAAAACGCTTGCTGCTCCTCTTATTGTTTGTATAATGCATGGCATAGAGACAAAGACAGCTTGATAAGTCCTAGCTCTAAAGTGGTTTTTCTTTATCTTCTCATGTTAGAAGGTTAAAGAAAAATGATGCCAGCGTGATGAAATTGGTATACATGGGGGATTCAAAATACAACCTGTTTAGGTGTTTTTTATTTTCAGCGTGTTGATTTATATGGTTTTTTGGTTAAAAACTAGTTGGTTCATATCTGGTATGAGTTGGTATGAAGTTTTGGAGTAAAGTTTTAAAATACAATTATTTAAGTTGTTTTTTAAAACCTTATTTAGGTTAAAGAGTTTTGCCGCGGTGGTGGAATTGGTAGACACGATGGATTCAAAATCCATTTTCTTCGGAAGTGACGGTTCAAGTCCGTCTCGCGGTACCATCATAAGAGAGCCTTGCTAGAAATAGCAGGGCTTTTTTTTTACCAAAATTTCATATCTAAATCACTTTCTATCAAAGCCAAACAGAATTCAAAATATTTGTTGTTAACTTAAATTGTTAAATTTAAAACAAACATCACCAATAAAGATACTTATAGTCGGTCGACTTATAGTCATCTTTTGGGCCTAATTTATCTTATGACAAAAAATAATATTCAGATCACTTTTGGTTTGTCTGTTCGTAAAGAAAGAAACCTCAAAGGTATGACCCAAGAAGAACTAGCACATTTGTGTGGGTTAGATAGGACTTATGTGGGCGGTATTGAACGCGGAGAGAGAAACGTCAGTTTAATAAATATTAGCAAAATAGCATTTGCTTTAGATAAAGAAATAAAGGATTTATTTTAATGAATTACGACCAGTTAAAACAAGAGATTTTTGATTACTTTCATACTGAACTAAGAGATATTACTTTTCAAATTCAAAACAGTAATATAACAAGAAATAAAAAAGCTACTCAAATTAATAATGCTGTTGAAAATGTTAAAAATAGAGTTGGTGATTTATTGGTTAATAAATATTCTCATCTAAATCGCCCCAAACTTTATATGCTTGTTCAATATTGTTATACAGTAATGAGCTTTGAATATAGAAATACGGTGTGGCCGTATGAATATATGGCTTTTTCTCGAAGAAATGGTGAACTTTGGGAGCGATTTTGTAAAGCTGCTTGGGATCACTCAGAAAAAGATACACTTTATAGAATACAAGCTCCTCATTTTAATGAGGTTAAGAACAATTTTATACAAAAAATCAGAGGTTATGTAGATGCCCCTGTCCAACAAAATCAATTAGTCGCGGATACAAATGAAATTTTTGAACTTGTTGGTGAAATCAATATGGTTGAAGATGAAATGTTTAATCTTCATAATCAAAACCACATAATTGATTTTAAAAGTGGCTTTGGCTCAAATGAGAAAGGGAATACATTAAGACTTTTAGCCGTTGGTAAAGCTTATAAACATTGGGATCAAAATGTAAATTTACTTTTCCTAGTTAGACAAAATGAAAATAATAATTACCTAGAAACAATTAGACGTAGTAATCTCTGGTCAGTTTTTTGCGGTGATGATGCTTATAATAAAATTGATGAATTGACCGATGCGGGGATTTGTGAAGTTAGGCGTGAGGCCGTAAATTTTCAAAATGATCTATCTCCAGAGTTTTGGAGCTATTTAGTCCAAGAAAATATTCATGGTTATTTAAATTGGTAAAAACTTAAATAGATTTAAAGGTGCAGGTTTGATCCTGCACCTTCAAATCTATAAGTTTTAAATAACAGATTTTATATATTTCGCTCTCATTAATTTAGTTTCGTTCCAGCCAAGCGATTTTGCCGTTTCTACTATTTTTGTTGCTTCACTAAGCTCTTCAATAGTTAACTTTGGAATTTTTAATCTTTTTAAGTAATTTGCTGAATTATTTGCTCCTGGAGCAATTAGTGATTTTAATTTTGATGAAAAATCATCATTTAAATAAATTAATAAAAAATTATGGTAATCATTATTTTTGGCAAAAACACCAACAACTCCTTGATCAAATATAGCATTATTAAAAGTAGAAGCTGAGAGTCGACCTGAAGTCACCATAGGTATAGCTAATCCTTCTTTAAAATAAAAAACCTTGTTTTGTAATCTTGCTTTTTTATCTTTATCGTAAAAAATGACAGCTTCTTTATCCCACCTAATACAACTATTGGTTGTTTCAAATGGTTCTCTATGTCCTCCTCGGATAAACGGAACATATGCTACTTCTTTAGCTATTCCAGACTCTTTCTCATCTAGAGTAGGGGTCATTATAACATCACTCCAGTTAACAGCATGCCCATTTACCCGCTTGGGTGGATTGTCTATGTTATAACCGCAATAGTCAGTATTATTTCCTGTATAAATACCTGTTTTACAATCGGCAATTTCATCTAAAGTAATAACATCACGACTAAAAGATACTGAACCAATAACCTTGGGGCTTATCCATGAATCATTGCAGTTTTCTATTAAATAAGAGCCTTTAATTGTTGTTTTGTCTGTATCAAGCAAATTAATTAGTGCTTCATCAGATGAAACAGCATCAATCCAGTTGATATCACAGTCAGGCGTGGTTTTTGTTTTAGTTCCTGCAATTATACATAAATTGCCGTATCCAAAATTCACCGAGCCAAACCTCTTACTCTTAAATTGCAGTATATGGGTAGGTTTTGCTGTCTCTAAAATAAACTTTCTTAAATAAGTTAAATTTGTACTTGTAAAAAAAGTATCAGGCATGATGAAAACATATTTTCCATTTTCTTTTAAAGACTTCAATGTTAAATAGAAAAATAGCCCGTAAGATTCCCTAGCATACACATCAGGAAATTTTTTCTTAATATCCTTTCTATATTCTTTTGAGAATTTAAGCCCGTATGGGGGGTTACAAATCGTAGAGTCGTATTCCCTATCTGGTAACATTTCAACTCTATTTTCTGAATGAATATGGTAATCAATAAAGTCTAAGTGATAATAATTGCAGTTGTTAAATTTAACTTCGCTTTTAAAATGCTCTTCATCTATGTCAATAGCATCTATTTGTTTTGGAGAACCTATTAAGTCTTTGATAAATGCCCCTTCACCAAAACAAGGCTCAATTATGGTGTGTCCTGAAGTATCACCAAGTAGTTCAATCATCGTATGTCTGATATCATCAGCGTTGGTAAAAAAGCCTTGAAATGACTTATCGGTATATCTATTATTCATATTGAAATTTCAACTTAAGAAGGATACTAAAAGTCATCAATTTAACAGGGGTTAGTACAAATTTCAAGGGGTATGTATAAATAAACAGTACTCGAATATTGTTAGGTATTGCATTTAACAAGAAAAACAAGCTAAGCTACTGATTTTAATGAGTAATACAACTTGTTTTTATTTTATTTTTTTGTTTTTTCGTAAATAATCAACGCGAATTCTGTCTGAATATTATGCTTTTATGCCTTATTTCAAGGTAAGTTCTAAATTCACTGCATGAATCAACCGTCTAGTGATTTCGCAATCAGACCATGCTTCATGAGCTGATAAATCAGATATATCAATGCGTTGTTGTCGTGCGGCACTGGTTAGTTTTTGCCAAGTATAACTTTCAAAATAGTCATTCCAACAATCGTAATATTCTGAATACCATTCCATGACACAAAATATGTCCCATTTTTCAATGGTATCAGGGATACAATCATGCATTACTGCGGTTTGATAGGTAATGCGTTGATCAAATTCAGCATTATAAATAAGTACTTTTTTACCTGCTGTTAATTTAACTACTTTTTCATGAATAGATTGATAAGTAATACAACCTTTAACTTCTTCATTGGTTATACCATGAATATTTGATGCTGATTTTGAGATGGACGTTATAGGTTTTAATTTTTCATTTAATAGAATCTTACCAGTAAAGCCGTCAATGATAGCAATTTGCACTATTTCATCTTCATCACCTAAGCCAGTGGTTTCAGTATCAAGAATCACAGTATTTTTTAATTTTATTTTTTTAACCATTATTTTTCTCCTTTTAGATTTTGGTTAATTATTGTTTTGAGGGAGTATCATTACCTGAAAGCGGTAATGAAATTCCCTTAATGAGGGAAGCTAGATGTTGGGTTTTCCGCAGGAACTTGGGAGTTTTCGGTATTGGCCTTATCTATATGTATATAGGTATTGCTACTCTTAACTATCTTTCTTCTTTTTATTAGGTTAAATAACTTGGTTAATAAACTAGATTTTTGAGGAAATGATGCTTCTAGTGTTTCTGTTTTTTTAGTTTTAGTTCTTTTTTGTTTAGTTGGATTAACTGTTTTATTTTTAGCTAATGTAGCGTGTTTTTTGATGAAGTTGGGTATAGCACTAAAATCAAAAGTAATGGCCTTGATTGGGCTAGTTTCATTTGATTCATCTACATGTTCGATGTTGTAGGTTATATTGTCTCTCATCTTACGATTTTCAGACCAATTGCCTTTTCCCATATAATATGGGTTTAGCAAATACGTTCCTTTACCGATACGAGCAATAAGCTGTTGTTTTACAAGTTCGGTTAATGCATTGTCTAGTGTTGAACTAGCAATGTTTAAATCATCACAAATATCCTGCTTTAAGATGGTATTAAGTATTACTTGATTAGTGTTATAGCCAGAGTAAAAACTTAGCTCTAAATAAACCAAAATATGATTTTTAGCTATATTCTTGAGTCTGTGTCTGTCTTGGTAATAGACTTTTGCAAAGTGAGGCTCTGAATCTATTTGAGCTTTATATTCGTTTACCTCTTCAGAAGCAGTATATTCACCCTGTTCATTTAAGACACTTTTTGTAGTGCTTCTTTTTAGTGTTTGTTGTTTTTTCTTCGTATTAAAAATATCAACCATGTTAGTTCTCCTATGTATTAACCCAGTTAATACATAAAGAGCATATATTTTAATTAATACAAGTCGCTAATCTGAAATAAATTAAGTTCTATCAGTTAGTTGGTGTTAGCCACTAAGTGTTGAACCTTATTTTTAGGGCTAACGTTTTTCTTTTTTTTCTGTGTTTTTTTGTTGTTATTATTTAGATAGATTAGTTGAATGTTAGGGTGTTTCTCACATTTGAAAGGGAATTTATTTCTCTCGCGTTGAGGGAAGTGTTCCTCCCTGATAGAGGGACTTGGAGTGATATTATTCTATTGAAAAATAAATTTAATAATTATTAAAAATAATGAAAATATTTTTTGGTTTGAGTGTTTTACACAGAAAGGTCAGAAGTTTGGTTAGCCAATAAAATAGTGAAGTATCATTTTTATGGCTAACATTTTGGATTATTTATTGCTTTTTCTCCAGCTTCGCAGAACCAGTGACAACCTATGAACGAAGTGAATGATCAAGGTTGTCCTATCTGGAAGGTTCAACTTCCCCCTCTGATTCTCATCACGTTTTTGACTTTTAAAATTTGTATGGTAAATATTATTATATAATCAATAAACTACATGGAGGTAGTTATGAAAAATTGGGTCGTAATATCAAAACCAATAAAAGAAAGTGCAAAAGGACTTGCTAAGTATTTAAGTTATTTAACTAGCCCTAACCATCAGAACCATAAAAATAAAACCAATATTATTCCGCTGTTTGGTAATAATCAGAATTTATATAAGCGCATTATTTTTTCAGTGGCTGATAAAGAGCTAAAAACAGCCAAAAAACGAAAGGGTGGTAGACCAATAAGTTCTTTTGCTCAGTCGTATGTATTTACCCTGCCTGAGGGGATTGGCACTAAACCAACCAAACAGGAATGGTCTTATATTGCTAAAGAGTTAATTCATACTCTGATG
Organism: Pseudoalteromonas rhizosphaerae; assembly: GCF_028885455.1. NCBI lineage: Bacteria > Pseudomonadati > Pseudomonadota > Gammaproteobacteria > Alteromonadales > Pseudoalteromonadaceae > Pseudoalteromonas > Pseudoalteromonas rhizosphaerae. The sequence continues at coordinate 4,739,567 of NZ_CP118496.1, read as the reverse complement.
TTTTTTACTGGTTCATCAAAAGAGGATATTGCCAAGCATATTTTTATTAATATTCATGATCAAAAAAATCCTCATCTAAATTTAGTTGTTTCAAAGATCATTAATGGCAATGTTAAAACTGAGCTTCAAAAGAAAAGTATTGTTACAGCTCTTAAAAAGACGTTTAACTATGCAGTATTAAACCGTCTTAAAATTTCCCCAAGTGACTATCAACCACAGACTAAACGCAATAAGCGTTATAACTCAGATTATTATCATAAAAATGATCAGTTCATAAATCATATTAGCCGAATAGATGAACCAACTCCTGAAGAAAAAATTATTTTTAAGGATACATCAAAGCTTAATAAACCAAATCCAAGTTTGGGTAGGAGGTTTAATTAATGGCAAGTTGGGAATTAGCCAAGTATTTAGCTGCTGAATTAGTTAAGGAGCATAATCTAAAAAATGCAGAAAGTTGGTTAACTGACGAAGTGCTTTATTTATTAAATAAATATCCTGAACTTGAATCTTATATAGATAGTAAATCTGGTACATTAACTATCTCTGATATTATTTCAGCATATCTTTTATCGCCAAGAAACAACAAGAAAACTAAACGACTATATCTACGAGGGTTCAAACCAGAAACGCTTTATAAATTGAGACTATCGCATTACCTCTTAGCGGGATTTTTGTTTTCTACTGCACTGAGGTTTTGCTTTAATCATAGGTATAATAAACAGCAATTAATTTTGTGGGAAATTGACTATACAGAATCAAAAAAGTTGATTTTAAAAAAATTAGCAATTCAGGAAATAGTTGTAACTATTGATAAAGGTAAAGATACAAAGGGATGTAAGTATAAAAAACAATAGTTTTAATATGTGAGGTAAAATTAATTGCTATATGAAAATAGCTTACTCAATTATGTAGGTTTAGTCGGGTAAGCTTCATTGGATAATTTATATTTACTCAAAAATATTCAGGTTTTCTTGGTTTAGATCTTCCATAACAAATTCAGATGCTAAAGCTGAGAAACTACCATCATAATAATCTCTGATCATTGTGGGACTATTTCCAACATATTTTGCAAGTTTATAAACATCAATTTCTTGATGCAGTTTTTTAGTAATAAAATAATGCCTAAATGAGTAAAGTGTAAATTTATCTTCCGTTAATTTTTTCTTTAAAAAAGTTCTGTACTGCTTCCATACATCACAATAATCAGGCGTTTTACCACAACTTCTGGCGAAAATATATTCATTACCATGATCTTGTTTTAATTGCATAAAATCATTTGATGGAATTCCGTTTGCATGTTTAAACAAAAATGCTATTTCTTTTTCTGATTTGAATTTTTTAAAATATAGCTGTGTTAGTAATTGATATGTTTTTCTATCTATATGAATTTCTCGTGTTTTGTTTCGATCACCCATTTTACCTTTTTCTAGGAAAATAGTAGTTCTAGCTTCATTTTTAAATTCACTTTGAAAAATATGCTTCCATTTTATTCCTGTTGTTTCGTCTCCTGGTCTAGTGCCAGTATTTTCGATAAATTTGATATAGAATTTGAAAAGGTTCCTGTTCGCCTTCACTTTTTTGTTAGTTGATTTACCGATAAATAAATCAATATTTTTGTCTACTGAATCAACATCTACCTTCCTGAAGGTAAGGCGTTTTTTTGACTTGGTTGTTTCAATTTTAATATCTTTCCATAACGGTCTATCAGCTTGAACAATCATTTTCTTTTTAAGCGCATAAACGTAAATACGGTCTAGAGCGGTTTTAGTCATTGTAGTTTGTGTATCACTGTTGCCAGTATCACGCTGATCAAAAAAATCAATAAGCTCATTCAGACCCAGATTTTTAATGTAGCAATTACCCAGTACAGGGATAATTTGATTTTCTATAATTCGCAAATACCCTTTTTTAGTTTTATCGTGCAATTTTTCTTTTTTGAATTCATCAATAACTTTTAAAGCAACTTGTTTCACTGTTGGTTTAAGATCAGATAGAGGTAAGCCTTCTTCAAGTAGAACATCATGTTTGTTCTTTCTCTTTTTTGCAAAATTAACCGCTTCTATAAAGCTTTCCAGAGTTCCAATTTTACACCCAGTAGAAAATCTAACTCTATTATTCTTAAAACCTAATTCTGGCGGTGTTTTTATCTGCGCCCACCAATTTGACGAAGTTTGTTTGAAAATAACTAAGTCACCATTTTCAAAAATATTATATGGTGTGATCGTAAATGAATTGGAAATGTCCATCTTTGAATTCCGAATCTGGTATGAGGTTTGGTATGATATAATCATGTCACTATACTAAGTTATTGAATAATTAGCTATATATAGTAAACCAAATGAATTCAAAATCCCCTGCCGCAAGGCGTGCCGGTTCAAGTCCGGCCGCTGGTACCACTTTTGATAGCCCTTGCTTTTTAGCAAGGGTTTTTTTATGCCTATAGAAAAGTGAAATGCGGACTCGAGCGCCACTCAAACCAATATTTGACGATGAACCATAGCTTTTTTAGCCAATCCGTATCGTTTTAACTTTCCCTCATGCTGATTAAAAAACTTATCAACAATAGTCTATTGGTAAATAAATACAGATTACCTATTGTGGGTATAGTAGAATGCGCGCCCTAAATATATTTTTACTTTATTACTTACCCATACTCAAAGTTCGTACATTGAGGCATTTTAAAGGAAAAAAAATGACGACTAATCGCTTATTTATCTTTAAGCATATTTTTATTTTGTGCATTCTGTTTACATTATCTGCTTGTGGCGGTGGCTCTGGTAGTGCAGAAAAATCTGACACAGGAACTAATTCAAACCTAGATATAACAGCGCCTGTTATTACTTTAAACGGTTCGCAAGCTATTACGCTCAATATAGGCAATAGCTACCAAGAGTTAGGTGCATCTGCTTCAGACGATAAAGACGGTAGCGTAAGTGTTAGCGTGTCAGGCTCTTTGAACCTTAATCAAGCTGGTGTATATACGTTTACATACACTGCTACTGACAGCGCGGGAAACTCTTCAAGTGTAATTAGAACAATTACAGTGGTTGCACCCGACGATACACAAGCGCCAACTATAACGTTGAATGGTGAAAAGTCTATTTCTCTTGAGCTGGGCGAATCATACCAAGAACTAGGGGCGCAAGCACAAGACAATGTGGATGGAACAGTCAGTGTCGCTATTTCAGGCTCTGTGGACGAAAGTACGCACGGCGACTACACAATTACATATACTGCAGTCGATTCCGCTGGTAATACGGGTTCAATTACCCGAAAAGTGACAGTACTTGAGGCTAAAGACACCTCGCCACCGCTGCTTACTCTCATTGGTAAAGAGTATATTAAGCTATTTTTAAATGAAGAGTACTCAGAGCAAGGGGCGTCGGCACTTGATGACTTTGATGGTGCAATCAGTGCAACAGTATTTGGTGAAGTGGACGTTAAGAACACAGGTGTATACATAGTTACCTATACTGCAACAGATAAAGCAGGAAACACGGCAAGTATTGAGCGCACTGTTGAGGTGGTTATACCTCGTGAATTTATCACAACCTGGAAAACGGATAATACACAACTGTTCTCAACAGATGCTAATACAATTAAAATTGCAACGAAAGGTGAAGGTTATAACTTCCAGATAGAGTGGGGGGATGGCACTATCGACCGTAATGTTGTTAATACAATTACCCACACATACGACACCAGCGGAACCTATACTATTAAAATAAGTGGTGACTTCCCACGTTTTTACTTTGATGAAACGCAAGCTGATTGGAACAAATTATTAACCATAGAGCAGTGGGGTGATATTCGTTGGACATCTATGGAACGCGCATTTATAAACTGCTCTAACCTTGTTATTAATGCCTTAGATACACCTGACTTATCAAACGTCACGAATCTCTCTTACATGTTTTCGTATGCGCAATCGTTCAATCAAGACATAAACGATTGGGATGTTTCTACTATTACTGATATGACCGGTATGTTTCAAGGTGCTATTTTATTTGATCAAGCTCTTGAAAGCTGGGATGTGTCTCGTGTCGTAAGAATGGGGCATATGTTTGATGGTGCAACGAACTTTAATCAAGATATTAGCAATTGGGATACAGCGAGCTTAAAAGACATGATACGCATGTTTAATAATGCCAGTCAATTCAACCAACCAATAGGCAGATGGACAGTTGGCGGTGTTTATAGGATGACAGGACTATTTGCTAATGCAGTGTCATTTAATCAAGACTTAGGTGATTGGAAAGTTGGGTTTGTATTTTATATGGGCAATATGTTTGATGGTGCATCAGCATTTAATCAAGACATTGGCCGCTGGAATGTGTCCGACGTTGCCTATATGAACAGTATGTTTCGCAATGCGGTTTCATTTGATCAGAACTTAAGTGATTGGGATATTTCTAACCTCAGTGATATGCGTAGCATGTTTGAAGGGATTGCATTGTCGGTTGAAAACTACGATGCTCTACTCAATGGCTGGAGTAAGTTATCGACTCCACCGCTAAAAATTGGTTTTCATGCTGGTAATAGCCAGTATTCTGAAGCTGGAAAAACTGGACGCGATATTCTCACTAACATACATGAATGGAATATTGCTGATGGCGGATTAGTACAATAGCATTTAACCAGTAAGCTGTGTTGTTCTATGTTTAGAGCATCGCAGCATTTACTTGCATCACAGAAGTGCATGGTAAATAAGCTCTATATTATATAAGTGTAAATTTATCTAGTGTTTATGAGTTACGGTAATAAGCCTTTTAAAAACGCGATACATGATAAGTTGAGCCATAAAACAAGTTGGCAGAGAACTTAACTTATTGATTAAAAATCTAGGTAATGCATACAAGGACAGTCGTAAAGCAAATTCACACTGTTCTTCAGCGCACTTATCAAATAGAAGCAAGTTGCTCAGTATTAAATCAACAGATACTTTAAATATAGTTTTAGTCGTGCGGACTTGTCTACCTTCAGCTTTAGTTAAAACGTGAGCCAAGAAAACCTAAACAGGTGAGAGCTAAGCGACGTTCAAAGTTACTATACGCCGCTTAATTTAATCTAGTAGAGCAAACTATGTTCTATTTAGTCAATTAGAGTCACTTTGCATTGGTAGGTATTATCACCCACTGAAAAACTGCCTTTGCCATTCCATTGATTATCAACGCCAAAGCTTGCCGTAAAAGGTGACTGGTAACTACCAATTGCAGGTGGTGGAAAAGACACCACTGCTTGACCTGTTAGCGCGCCAACTTTAGTTACATCATTATAGCCAGTTGCATGCATATGGCCTGATGCGCTAGCGGTGAAATGAGGTGAATGCTGCGTTCCTTCTTGGATGCTGCCATTCGCTCGACCATTTAATGAAGCTGTTTTTGGATCTACAGCAAACTGAATTTCCATAGAGCCACCACCAACAACACCAGATTGAAATTGTAATTTAACGAGATATAAGCTTTCATCAGACATTTTCTTGTTCCTTTTGTAGATTGCATTCGCACTGTTATATGGTTACTCAGTAACCGAGTGAAATTGTAGAATGACCACCACAAAAGACATATTACAGCGTATTACATGAAGTTGAGTTTGAGGGCGTACAGGTTTTTTTATCGTTGTTTTTTAGAATAGGGGCTGCTTTTACAAAGTATTCGCTGATTAAACTAAATGTTCTTTTTAGTATTTCTTTTCGAAGCTAGCTACACTGGCAATAGTATTGTTGCGACTGCACCTTGGTGTTTTTCTTTATTCGCTAAGCTCAAACTACCATGATGCTGCTCTATCACGTTGCGACAAAAGCTTAGACCAATCCCTTGACCTTGTTGTTTAGTGCTGTAAAACGGCACGAATATGTTATCGGGGTTGGCAAGGCCTTGGCCGTTATCATCAATGGTGATGCAGCTTACTTTTCCTTGCTTATGCACACCTAATGTTATTTTAACGGGCGGGGTGCTTGCTTCGATGGCATTTTTTATTAGATTGATCATGACTTGATGAATAAACGTGCGGTCGGCCTTAAAAGTTGCGGCGTCTGTTACGCAGCTAAATGCAACGTCAGGGTATATTGCGCACACTTGTTTTAAAAATGTGTCGGTGTCTATTGCTACTATATTAAGTGCCAGTGGTTTATTTATATCGCCATAGCGCGTGACAAATTCATTAAGATAATTACAGCGCTCACTTATAACATTAAGTGCTTGTATTTGTCGTGGCTCGGTGAGCTTCACGGCGAGATTTTCAGCCATTGCAGTAACTGGTGTGAGTGAGTTGCGAATTTCGTGACCGAGTACGCGAATAATTTGCTGCCATGCTTGCAGTTGGCTTTCGCGAAGGGCTGAGGTGATGTCGATCATAACAATAAGTTGATGACAGCTGCCTTGCTCTATAAATTCACTGTGGCGTATTTGCCATTGCTGGGCTGTAATAACATCGCTAAATTGCCAATGTGCGTCTTGCTTTGTAAGCCCTAATTGTTCAGCGCTTGCATAGCGTAAGGTTTGCCATTGAGTCTGTTTAAATTCGCTAAACGCATTATTGGCATAACTGAGCTTATTATGTTGATCGAGCACCATGATCGGCACATTAAAATGCTCAATTAATTGGTACACCAAAAAAACATGCTGATCGTATCGCGACTTCTTTTTAAATAACTCTTCACTTAACTCAATCAAGCTTTGTTGTAATTGGTGAATACTCCCCGCCTGATAGCTGGGCTTAACGAGCTGGTTATAATCTTCGTTTAAAATGGCATCTAGGTGGGCGTAATTGCGGTTAAAGCTGTTGATCACTTTTTTATAGGTACGAATAAACAGCTTAAGATAAATAGCTAAAAATAGGATTGAGATAACGGCAGAAGTAACAACAGATAAAGCAAAATATTGGCCAATAAAATAGCACCCCAACGCTGCTAAAGTGCTACTAAAAAATGCAAAGCCAATTAAACTGCGTTCCAGCGATGAGTGATAAAGACAACTAAGTTTCATACTGCTTTTCATACGGTAATCCCGTATTTTTCAAGGCGACGATACATAGAAGATTTACCTAAACCTAATAATTTAGCGGCGTTAGGAATATGGCCTTGGGTCTGCTTGAGGGCTAAATCAATTAATTGGCGCTCTGCGTGCTCTAGTGTCATTAGTGGTAATGTGTTATTGATTTGACTGCTGTGCAGGTTTAAGTCATCGGCGGTCAATGTGTCGGTTGTTGCTAACAATATTGCCCGTTCAATCACATGGCTTAGCTCGCGTACATTACCCGGCCAAGTATAGTGGTTTAATTCCTGTTTAGCGCATTCACTCAATGTAAGTATGGTGCTTGAGTATTTTTTAGCATGTAAATTTATAAAGTGCTCGCACAAAGGCACTATATCTTCAATGCGTTCGCGTAGTGGCGGTATTACAAACTCCAAAGTGTTTACCCGGTAGTATAAATCTTCTCTAAACTGGCCTTGTTTTATCAGTGTGGCAATATCGCCATTGGTGGCACTGATCAAGCGTACATTGGTTTTTTTAGTGTGACTCGCGCCAACCATCTCAAACTCTTGGCTTTCGAGTACCCGTAATAATTTTGCTTGTTGTGGTAGTGGTATATTGGCTATTTCGTCTAAAAATAAACTGCCGTTATCGGCCAGTTCAAAGCGGCCAATGCGCTCATTTTTAGCATCAGTAAACGCGCCTTTTTTATGACCAAACATTTCGCTTTCAAATAACGATTCAACAATAGCCCCCATATTCACTGCAATAAACGGTTGTGTATGGCGCGTTGACTGCTGATGAAGCCATTGTGCTAATTGGCTCTTACCCGTACCATTTTCACCGGTTAGTAAAATGTTGGCATCGGTTTTAGCCACCTTAGCTAACTGACTTATCAGTTGTTGCATAGCGTGTGACTGATACACAAATGCAGGCGAGGCATGATCGTTAAGCTGTTGCAGCAACTTTTGATTTTGTTTGTTTAACTTTTTAAGTGTGAGTTGCTGATCGAGCAATTTTAATAAGCGCTGGTTTTGCCATGGCTTTTCAATAAAGTCACACGCACCGTGTTGCATAGCGCGAACCGCTAGATCTACGCTCGACCACGCAGTCATTGCGATGACAGGGATATCTAACTGTTGTTTATGTAAGTGCTGTAAAAACGCCAAACCTTCGTCACCTGATGTGGTGTCGCGGGTAAAATTCATATCGAGCAAAATAAGGTCAATCGCTTGGCTATCTTTAACTACTGTTTGCGCGCTAAAAGGTGAGTCGCATTCGAGCACTTGGTAGCCGTTATCTTCTAAAATAAAGCGCGCGCTTAGGCGGATTTCGGGGCTATCTTCAATGATCAAAATAGTGGCAGGCATAAACTTCCAAATAGGTGAATAAGCACAGGTTGATTGTAGCGTATAGCGATTTCTATGCCAGTGATTTTATTTTTGTATTTCAGCTTGTTAGCTATTTAAAGGTGATTTCAGTAGGTGTTCCAGTCCGATTACGGACTGCTTGCGTCCGATTTTGGGTTAGCGTGTCTGTCGAAGTGAAAGCCTTTAACTAGGGCCAGTCTCAAATTGATACTGAGGAGTCCGGTATCGCCGCTCAATAAGAATTTTTAAATAGTACATACTTGTAATTGTTTGTATTTATTGATTTTTAATGTTGGCACGTGTTTCGCTATAGCTTAGATATACAAAGCATAATGCGGTGCAATATGGACATAGTAAAAACAAAAGTAGTCAAGCAGTTATCGCTTTGGCATAAGCTAATTTTATTACTGGCTGTTATTTTAATTGTGGCAGTGATTTATCAGCGCAGCAGTCAAGTAGGTGTGTCAGTATCGCGCAGTAATATTATTATTAGTAATGTACGCCAAGGCGCGCTTGCGATTACGGTTACAGGTTATGGTGAACTTAAATCTGCGCAGCAGCAATTGCTTACGGCAAAAACGTTGGCCACTGTGCAGGCTATTTTATTAAAACCAGGCGCAATAGTGACCAGTGACTCAGTGATTGTGCAGTTAGCCAATCCAGCGCTTGAGCAACAGCTCGAAAATGCGCAGCAAGAACTTAATAAACTCAATGCTAACTTACGCCAGTTAAGATTAAACAATACTCGCGAGTTATTAAACGAGCGCTCTCATGTGGCGCAAAGCCATGCCGCTTACGAAAATGCCAAACTAAAATTAAAAGCTGAAACCAGTTTGGTTGAACAGGGCATAGTCTCAACGCTTAATTATCAGCGTAGCGTGTTAGACGAGCAACAACTTCGCCAGCAATTAGCAATAGCTAAGCAACGTTCAGAGCAACTAAAAGCCGTACACATAGAATCTGAAAACATTCAGCTTGAGCAAATTAAACAGCAACAAGGGTTAGTAGTTATGGCACAAACACAATTGGCCAATCTATCTGTAGTAGCGGGAATGGATGGGGTATTACAGCGTTTACCGATTGAGCTTGGGCAAAGCGTAAATGCAGGGCAAGAAATTGCGCTTATCGGCTCGGTTGATTCATTAATTGCAATTATTCAAGTACCACAAAATCAAGTAGATGATATTCGGTTAGGGCAGCTCGCAGAAGTAGATACACGCCGCGGTGTTGTTATGGCAAAGGTGTCACGCATCAGCCCTGTGGTGAGTAATAATACAGTAGAGGTAGAGTTATCGTTGCCTAAAGAGCTCCCTGAAAATGTTCGGCCGCAATTAACCGTCGATGCCAATATTAAGGTCGCACAGCTAAAAGATGTTACTTATATCGAGCGCCCAGCAAACGTAAAACCGCACAGTGTAAGAGATCTGTATCAGGTAAACTCACAGCAGCAAAGCGCACACTTGGTTGATATCAAATTTGGTCGCGAGGCTGGGCGCTTTATCGAAATACTAAGCGGCGCACAGTTAGATCAGCAATTAATTATTTCAGATTTAACCAACCTTACTCGCAGCAATAGCGAAATTCTAATTAACTAATGAACAGGACAAAAATAATGACAGAGCAAAAAATAACGAACACCCAAGCCGATGTCGTATTAGCAATGAAAGGAATTAGTAAGGTATTTGAAACCCAAGAGTTACAAACCTATGCACTGCGTAGTATTGATTTGTGTATTTATCGCGGTGAATACTTGTCGATATCGGGGCCATCTGGCTGTGGTAAATCAACATTACTTTCATTATTGGGTTTACTTGATATGCCAACCAGCGGTGAATATTTAATTGACGGTAAAGACGTCTCTGCACTTTCGCTAAATCAGGCTGCTGAAATTCGCAATGCAAAAATAGGATTTATTTTTCAATCATTTAATTTAATTGATGAGTTAAGTGTGTTCGACAACGTGGCATTACCACTGCGTTATCACCACTGTAAACCAAACAAGCAAATAATTGCTGAAAAAGTAAAAGCGTGCCTTGAAAAAGTAGGGCTTGGGCATCGTATGAGTCATAAACCTAACCAATTATCAGGAGGACAGCAACAACGCGTGGCGATAGCCCGAGCGCTGGTGACTGAACCGGCAATATTATTAGTTGATGAGCCAACGGGTAATTTAGACTCAAAATCGGGAGATCAAGTTATGCACGTATTAAGTGAGCTACATGCAGCCGGCACCACTATTTGCATGGTGACACATGACCCGCGTTACTGTGATATGGCTACAAGGCAACTAAAGCTATTGGATGGTGAGATGCTAGGGGCTGTGGGTATAAAAGATCAGCTAAGTGCTTAAATAACCTGTTTAGTGAGAGTAAAATGGAATATCCAAAAATAATAAAACGTCAATGGCTATTAAGGGATAACTTAACGGAGTGCCATAATGACTTATAATTTAAAAAATGCATTACTTAATATAACTAATCATAAAGTTTACAGTTTAAGTGTTGTAGCGACGTTAAGTATTGTTTTAGCTGCATTAATTACTGTATTAACACTTGCCTATATTATGCTGTTAAAACCATTGCCATACCCTGAGCAAATGCGGTTAGTAAAAGCTGAATATGCTCAAATAGACCAAACCGGGGCGCTTAATACCCGCGCTTTTAATTACCCTGCACTGATTGATTTATATAAAAATCATAAATTATTTGAGCAAGCTGCGTTGGTGTATTACGGTGAACAACGCCTTGATGATGTAGCGGGCTTACCCATAGTAAACACCTCATTTGTTACCCCTCAGTGGTTTGAAATGTTTGCAATTAAGCTACATTTAGGACGAGGTTTTACGCAAACCGAAGCTCTTGATAGTTTTAACCCCGTTGCCGTTATAAGTTATCGAACATGGCAAAATGACTTTGCCAGTAAAGAAAACATAATAGGTCAAACACTTAGTGTGGGCGCTCAGCAATTCAAAATTATAGGTGTGGCTGCAGCCAACTTTAAATCGCCTGCACTTATCAAAACAGGGCAGGTCACTGACGTATGGTTGCCGTGGGATTATAATTTAACCTCTGCAGAGGCTAAACCATTTTGGTGGAACCGTTACTCGCGCAGCCATTTTGTGGCTAAATTACCAAGCGATGTAAGCATTGAGCGGGCGAGTAAAAGGTTATCGCAGTATGTGGATGATGTATGGCAACAGCATATTACGACCGAAGCATTCTTTGCAGGTTGGCATATCGAACTTGAGCTAAACACCTTGCAAACAGTAATATTAAAAGAGACACCGCAGAATATTTATTGGCTCATTTTAGCTGTAACGGGGTTGGTTATTATTGCCTGTGTAAACATTAGTAACGTGTTTATTGTAAGAACTGCAGCGCGTAAACACACATTAGCACTGAGTGCGGCGCTGGGCGCAACACGGTTTACTTTGTTTAAACAGTTTTGGCTGGAGATTGCCTTGCTAATAGGCTTAGCAAGTATAATAGGCCTTGCGTTAGCGGCGATTTTTTTAGCAACCTTAAGCGATTTTGCCATGGCAATATTACCGCGCGCCAATGAGCTTTCTATTAATGCAGTATCATTCCTTATCACACTGGTTAGCGGCTTAATATTAACGACGCTGTTCGCTTTTTTATGTACGCGAATAGTAAATTACCAACAACTGATAAGTAGTTTAAAGTCAGCAGGTAAAGGGACGACAGTGCAGGTGGGCAAGCGCGTATGGCAAGGCTTGGTCGCTTTTCAAGTAGCTGTAGCGTGTACATTATTGTTTATTAACTTTTTAGTTTTTAGCGTTAATAAAAGTAATATTGACGAGGCTTTCACACTGCCACTTGAGCAATTAACGAGTTTAAAGGTTAATGTAGCAAGCCATGTAGCGGCTGATAGAGACAAAGCAAATCAGCTATTAGAGCAAGTAGCTAACGAGCTTGCTTTACTGCCAGAGGTTAGGCAAGTAAGTCGTTCATCATCACCTATAAACGATAATTTAATTACTTGGTCATTGGTTGAGGTAGCAAGCAATCAAAACGTATTACCTTATGGTAAATCAGTTGATGAGCAGTATTTTTCATTACTTAAACAACCCGTATTACAAGGACGTGGTTTTACAAACGAGGATACTAAAAGTAATGCGAATGTTATTATTATTAATGATGTACTAGCAGAAAAATTATCAAATGATGGTAATGCATTGGGTATGCATTTGAGTTTTGATATAACTTCAGGGCGCGAAAATGATTTAGTAATAATAGGCATAGTTAAAACAATGCTTATACCGGGGAAAACGTCGCTTGAGCCTAAAGCTTATTTGACTCGTGCTGGTTATAATTCATTTATTATCGAGTTTAAAAGTGCTCAGCACTTAACAAAAAATACGCTTAACACCTTATTACAATCTATTGATTCAGGCTTATCAGTTCATCAATTAGCGCCATTAAATGCACAGCGCGATACAGCACTGTTTCGTCAATATGTAGTATCGGCGACAACGCTGATGATCATTGCTGCCACTATTGCCTTAACCAGTATTGGTTTGATAGGTATTATGCGCTACTCAGTGTTATTAAGGCGTGCTGAAATTGGTATTCATTTGTGTGTTGGCGCAAAGCCACTGGCATTGTTTTTGTTAGTATTTAAGCAAAATGGCAGCGCAATCGTAACGGGTATAATACTCAGTATTGCGTTATTGCTGGCTTTACAACAACCACTACAACTGATTGCGGATGGAGTACCGCAAATTATGCAGCTTGGTATGTTATTCATGACTTTATTGTTTGTAATTAGCCTTGGCGCACTGGCGTGTTATTTACCTTTAAGTGCCCAGCTAAAGCGCCCTGCAATTTACGGTGTACAAGGATCACAACAGTAAAGTGTGTAGTTTAGGAGGGACTGATTGAGTAAAAGGCTTAAATCAGCTCCTTCAACTAGCTCTTTTAAAAACACTTTATAAAATTTGGCACGTTGATAAGTTAATAATAATTATAAAGATGGTACGGGCTGAATGTTATTATCTGCAGTCTATACAACTAAAAATGCTACAACAGGGATTTCAGTCAATGATTGCAAAGTTAGATAATGCAAATGAGGCAGTCGCAAAGCAAATTTACACCACCTTTCAACGCTCTTATAAAATAGAAGCTGAATTAATAGGTACGCAGAATTTTCCGCCTTTATCGCGCACTGTTAATGATATACACAATTCGCAAACGCTTTTTTATGGATTTTATGACGATACTCAGCTTGCAGGGGTTATTGAACTGGTAATTATCAATGAGCGATTAGAAATTAATAGCTTAACGGTTGACCCAAAGCATTTTAGAAAAGGCATCGCCGATAAGTTAATCCGCTATGCGTTAACTAACTTTATTGAAACAGCATCAACAGCGATAGTTGAAACCGCAGTAGTTAACGAGCCCGCTATTAAGTTATATAAAAAGCATGACTTTGTTGAGTTTAAAAGATGGACGCCCGATCACGGTATTGAAAAGCTAGCCATGATTCGAACTGGCATTGTTTGATTCAAAAGCCACAGTGTAAAAAACGTTGTAAATTCAATTTCTTTTCAATTATTAGTTTAACTAGCAAATACTTATCGAAAGGTAACCAACGGTTGTTATTTTGTTATGCCAATCACTTAAGTTTATTTTAAGTTTTACTGTTTACGCTTAACCAACCATATTTAAACATGATTTTTGAAATACAAATTTTATGTTTTAGATCACTAAATACTTAGTAACGATAGGTTACTGTATGTGGAGTATTTAATACGTACAAGGGTAGAGGTTACCTCTTCAAGCTCTCAAAACATAAGAGGTAGGTTGATGAGTAGCCATGTAATACCGATCGACTTAAATATTTAACCATTCTAGCGAGCTAAATAAAGCGCTAACTGCGTTATGATTTTTTCAAGTAGAACAACTACATGTCAAAATTTATGCCTTGTTATCACTGTATTTATCTGTCGCTATAAATGGTCAGTAACTTAACACGATTGGTATAATTTCATTTTTCGAGAGGCATTATGAATTTAAAAAACACGACAACTCATTACAATACGCTCTCCATTGCTTTGCATTGGCTTATGTTCATATTGATTGTAGCTGTTTACGCAAGCATTGAACTGCGCGAATTATTCGACAAAGGGACTACAACCCGAGATGCCTTTAAAATGTGGCATTTTATGCTTGGTTTATCGGTTTTAGCTTTAGTAAGCGTTAGGCTAATTGCTCGCGTAGTGGGTGGCTCGGCTCCTGATATAAAACCAGAACCAGCTAAGTGGCAAAATAACCTGGCCAAACTAGTGCATGTTATTTTGTATGGTTTCATGTTTGCTATGCCTATTGCGGGATGGTTAATTTTGAGCACGGCAGGCAAACCAATTCCGTTTTTTGGTCTAGAGCTGCCGCCATTGGCCAGTAAAGATTTAGACTTGGCTAAAACCATCAAAGAGCTGCATGAAACCGCTGGGGAAGTTGGCTATTACTTGATTGGATTACATGCCGCCGCCGCCTTATTCCACCATTATGTTTTATCTGATAATACGGTTGCACGAATGCGTTTGCCGAAAAAATAACAGCGAATAAAAATTTAAAAAAGGGAGATTCAGTCTCCCTTTTTTAATTTTGCTACTTTCTGTTTGACTTAACGCTATTGCCACTTTGACGAAGTTCGGCTAATAGTGATAGCCAGACATTGAAATTGACTAAATATAATAGCTAATTAAGTGCTCAAACTGTTGTTTGCGCACATATTCAAGGATATGAGCGGCGCGCGTATATTGTTTCATTTAGCTTTGCTTAAAGATAATAGAAAACTTAGTGATAGTAATACCTTAGCTAATTTGTTAAAACTGTGTAATGTATTAATGTGAGAGTGGTCGGAGTAGAAAGATCCGCCCTTCGCGCATTGTAAAATGCGATATTCATTTTTGATTAACAAGAGAAATGTTAATGGAACAAATTTTTAATGATGGGTTTTGGTCTATTTCAGGAGCTGTAATCGGTGCATTTCTTGGGGCTTTATTTGGTTTTATAGTATCTATTTTTCTCGATTACCGAAGAAGTACTAAACTTGAAAAATGTCTTTATAAAGAAGCTGATTTTGTATCAAGTTACATGAGTTCATTTTTGATTTCTGTAGTTAATGAAAATGACAAATTAGAAATTAACCTTAATCAAGGTGATAGTATTAGTGCTCCGCGCAAAATCGACTTTGATGTTTTCAATATATTGTATTTAGAGTTGTATAAAACAAAAATAGTCCCTACAGATGATCATAGACGGTTCGTTCATAATGTTAGTTATCAATGGGAACAAATTTTCTCTTTAGATAAAGATCGCATTGTAAGGGTAGGAAAAAGTGCTATCTATAAGATAAATAGAGCTAAATGTAAGAATGTTGTTTATATTTTAGTGGGGTTACTTTATTACTTTGACTTGTTCGTATCAAAAAAAGGAAAGTTTAAATTCGATGGAAGTAACGATTTCAGAACAATGGCTAATTTGGTATTTCGTAAGTATCAAATAAATAATGAGAATTTAATTAATGTAATTAGCAATGAAACGGCTCATTGGTGAAATGAATATAACAAATGCATCAACACGATTTACGACACTTGGTGTTGTTAGTTTACCTTTAGTTTCAGTGAGTAAGGCGTTGAATTTCAGGAGAAACAATGAAGCTCATTCTAGTAACAATCCTCTCGCTAGTATTTTCAGCTAGCACTTTAGCAAGTGAGGCAGTTGAACTTCGCCACAAAGGTGTGGAGGCAGCATCGAAAGGTGATTTTGCATCAGCTCAAAAATACCTAGATCAGAGTGCAAAACTAGGATTTTACACAGCACAAGTTGAGTATGCATATTTGCTAGAGTCTAGCCCAGGCTCAGTACAAAATAGTGTTGAGTCTTATGCTTGGTACAAAGTGGTTATTGCGCGAGCAGGTACTGACAAAGAGTTCGCAAAAGAGGGTTTGGCTCGGCTAACCAAAGCAATGTCTGAGGCAGAGTTAAACCAAGCAAAAGAAACTACCACAAAATATATTGAACAATATGCCAAGTAAAAATTTAACACATATGAGCCTGAACTCATTTCATAGGCACTTGTGTTCTATTTGACAGTTTTCATTTAGTGGCGGTCAACTCTAAATCAATAAACTAATTCGTTTACTTCGTCTGTCGATGTGGCTGTTAAGCAAGTAGCTTACGGCAAACACATATAGAGGCGCTTTTATCGCAGCCAGGTTTTTCCCATATCCTTTTGGGGTCGCTGGGGCACTACGACCAAATGGATTTAGAAGGTAGGGCGAAGCAGTATGCCAGAGCCGAGACATTCATCGGTTAACTTCATCATGGCACTACTCAAGGGGGCTGGTTTCATCAATCGAATATGTCAGTCTAGTTTAGTCTAATTTTAATCTACATGCTCGTTAGCTGTGTTTCCTAAATTGCTTACTCAGTGCTACTATAGTGATACATTTTTGTGGAGGTTATTATGAGAGTAGAGTTAGTAACAACATTGAAACGCCAAGCGACGAAAATATTATCTGAACTGCATTTAACTAAAGAGCCCGTATTAATCACCGAACATGGGCAACCGTCAGCGTATCTTGTTGATGTTGATGACTTCGAATTCATGCAAAAACGTATGCAAATCCTTGAGGCGTTAGCTAAAGGCGAGCAGGCAATAAGTAGAGGAGAAACTACGTCAAATATTGAAGCTAAAGAGAAAATGAATAAATGGCTGAAATGATCTGGACAAATCCTGCTCTGGAAGATTTAAACGATATCGCTGAATATATTGCATTGAGTAACTTGCTGTCAGCTAAAAAGTTGGTGGTGAAAATCATTGCTAAAGTTGAACGCCTTGAAGAGTTCCCTGAATCAGGGAAAACACCGATTGAACTATCAAATCTGAATTATCGTGAAGTGATAGTTAATCCTTGTCGTATATTTTACAAAATAGACAATGATAAGGTTTTTATTTTACACATAATGAGACAAGAGCGTGATTTACGTAAGTTCTTGTTGCAAATGTAGCTTACACTAATCGGGTAGCCTGAGCTCTTTCAACATCACCCATATGCGCTTATTATTTACAGTAAGTGCAGTGGGCGGTTCACCTCCTGTAATCACGATGTACTGATAAGGCTAGGTACTTACCGCCTAAAATAAACCACTCAGACACCTGCAAAAATGCCAATTAAAACAACACCAAGCCCTCTTTTTATATTTTACGTGAAAGTCAGTTGTCGATTGAATCAAAATAGCAACTGGGCTATGGTTGAACCATCAATAAAAATAAATTAAAAACGAGTAATTCTACAGCCTCGTTAGAGTTTTCTGTATGTCTCTTGTAAACGGAATTCCAATTTCAGAACTACCAAAGGTTCTTAATCTTATCTTTGAAGATGATGTTCTTATTTACGAAGCTTATTCAGATTTCGATAAAGAAATACAAATTTTTTCTAATCGGAAGGATTTGAATGAATATGCTAATTTCAAACTATCTGAGAATGACTTTAGGTGTAAAGATATCAACTTGACTCTCCACTACTCTGACACTGGTGGGGAGGTTTACATTGAGAAACATGATTTGGTTCCAGATAAGTGTGATGGTGCTACCTATAGATATACAGCAGATGGCTGGGGCACAATCAATTTCAATATTTTTATTGAAGGAGATTACTTCGTGTTGTTTTCGCTTCATGCAAGAGATAAAAAGGAAGCAAAAGAGTGGCAGGATACTTATCCAGAGTTTGGGTCTTTTTTAGTTTGGGAATGGAAAAATGTCAGTAAGCATTTAAAAAGACTAGAGACGTCATACAGTGCAATTCATAATAAGTTGGCAAAAAAACTCTAACAAGTCGATTATGTTCGCCCAACAATTTGGGCTGAGACTGCAAACCCGCGCGCCATATCGAAGAAAAACAGCATCAGGTCTTGCATCTTGCATTTTATTATAAAAGTCAAAAAGAAAGACCTGCCGACGGAACCATGCGAAGGTTATAGTCTCTGAAAAGGCAAAAGCTATCCCAACTTGTCAGCTAGTGATTCAAATTACTCATGCTCTAAATATCAACCGTGGGAAGCTGAAGCGTTTGAACTAGAAGATAGAGTAAGAGAAGCTTTATATAACAGGATCCCAGAATTAAAATGCTTATAACAAGCAATTAGGATCGGCAACGTCCGTTCATGACACTCTGTCGCCATAATAATTCTTACAGGTCAAAAGACCACTTTTTAATTTAAGTCGATTTAGCTACGGCTAACTTAACCAATTGTAGTTATATTAAAAAAACATGCTTGACTTAAATTAACGGCACTTTTATTTTTTCGTTGCTCGTTGCTCGTTGCTCGTTGCTCGTTGCTCGTTGCTCGTTGCTCGTTGCTCGTTGCTCGTTGCTCGTTGCTCGTTGCTCGTTGCTCGTTGCTCGTTGCTCGTTGCTCGTTGCTCGTTGCTCGTTGCTCTAGCAGCTTTTTATTTATTCGGGTATCATCTGCGCAACTTTGATTATCAGTTGCTATTTATGACCACGTTAAGTGCTAAGGAAAATATTCAAGCCATTGTTAAGGCGATTAAAGCTGAAGAAGCCAAGCTTCGTCAAAAGCATCCGTTATTAGCCCATCAGAATACTATCGGGATGGCTATTTTATTATTATCACTCGGTGCGTTAATTGGCGTTGGTGCGCTTTATTACTTTGCTATTATTCCCGCGTGGTTATGTATTATTTTAGCGGCTATTGCTGCGTCAATTTCCCACGAGCTTGAACACGACCTGATCCATAAACAGTATTTTAGTAACCAGCCTTTTCTACATAACTTTATGATGCTAACAGTGTGGCTAATGCGCCCAAATACTATTAGCCCATGGTATCGCCGTAAAATGCATTTACATCATCATAAAGTGTCGGGTACTGAGCAAGACTTAGAAGAGCGCTTAGTGGGTAATGGCATTAAAAAGCCATTGTTACGGGCGTTGGTAATAGTTGATGGCTTACTCGGTTTGTTGATTAACGCTAAACGTTTTAATAAAGAAATCAAAGGGTTTAGCTTTTTTAAGGTATTTAACGCAGGGTTTCCGGTTACCACAGCGTACTTTGCTATTTTATACAGCGTAATTGTGTTCCATTTAGTTGATTTATTTACCCCACTTGCGGCTAATTCGCCGGCGTTGTTGCTGGACATTATGGCGGTGTTTGAGTTTTTAATGGTGGTGTTGATTGTGCCTAATATTGTGCGTTCAAGTTCATTAAATTTTGTGACTTCATCAATGCATTACTATGGCGGCGTGAATAACATGCTGGAGCAAACGCATGTTTTAACGAGTCGCTTGTTCGCACCGTTTAACTTGTTTTGTTTTAACTTTGGCCATACCCATACGATTCACCATTTTGTGCCAAATCAGCCGTTTTATTTACGCCAGATGATCAGCAAGAAAGTGCTTGAGGTAATGAAAAAACACGGTGTTCGCTTTAACGATTTTGCTAGCATCAAACAAGCAAATCGCTATCAAGCTTCTTAATATCAAGATACCAATTACTAATTGACCTCAAGTTAAGTTAAGGTTTTAAAGTCGTTATCTGACTCAATATTTAGGTAACGACTATGAACCTTAATCAAATCACTTTACCTGTCTCTGACATCGAAAAAGCAAATCAATTTTACCTGGCCATGGGCTTTACACAAATTGTAAAAACGGATCATTACTCACGCTTTGAGTGCCCTAATAAAGCTACATTTTCTTTATTATTAACTGATGCTGTGTTTAGTAATGGCGCGGTTATATATTTTGAAAGCGCAGAACTAGAAAAGTGGGTCGCGTCACTAAAAGCTAAGGGCTTTGAGTTTGAATCAGTGATCACCGAGCAGCGTTATTTATGGCGAGAAGCGGTGTTAAAAGACCCATCAGGCAATAAAATTAAACTTTATTGGGCGGGGTATAATCGGCTGAATCCACCATGGCGAGTTGAAATTACAGATTGATCGTATTCTTGCTATGTCGGGTATAAAGATATTTTGTAGAAGAGTCTGTTATGTTTGATAGTAGCCAAGTGTCTAGAATTATCGAGATGGCGTGGGAAGATCGCACGCCATTTGAAGCCATTGAAAACCTTTATGGTTTAAATCATTCCCAGTTAGTTAGTTTTATGCGCGACAATATCTCATCGGGTTCGTTTAAAGTCTGGCGCAAGCGCCATGCTGGCCGTACAACAAAACATTTAAAATTACGCAATCCCGCTATTATGCGCAGCCACTGTAAAACCCAGTATAAAAACCGTTAGTACTTTTCTTATGCCGTTATTTAGCATCAAAAGATGCTAAATACTTACTCTCATTAAAGGGATCAAGTACTTTGCCTGCTATTTTATTAAAGGCAATGCTTTAAGATTAGTTTGTGTGGTTAAGTGAAGTTTAACCTAACAGTCAATAAGGTAAAATGTACGATTGCTTTATGAGCTAGTTGTCTTATGTGTCATATTACAATTTTTAAAATTAGTTATTAATTTTTCCATCATTTTAAAAGAGTATTTAAGTGTTTAATTAACAGTAGCCAGTAGCTCTTTTGGCTGCTCTGTAAATCAATGTAAAGGGTTGCTCCATATTTAAGGTTTTGAATATATTGTTTATTTTTCTTTTTTAAAAACCTAGCGCGAAATGTAAGTTACTTTTATTTCGTAATTTAACCAATTTCGAACACGCGTTAATTTGAGTGAAATATTTCTGTAATATTCGGATGTTCTAATGTGCTTTGAAACAAAAACGTCATCAAAATGCCACAATCGGCAAGACAAAAATTGAGATTTAAACATGAGTGAATCAAAGCAGAGCACGCTATTAATTAAAACACTTAACTGGGCTGCCATTGCCTTTTTAGTTTATTTAGTATTGGTTGCCGTGGGCACTGTCAGTGGTGGTTTCAAGCTAGCGTCCGGTGGTACCGAGGGCGCACAAGAAATTTTTGCGTTTGCAACAAATCCGTTTATTGCTTTACTACTGGGGGCTTTAGCAACCGCTTTAGTACAATCATCTTCTACGGTAACGTCAGTAATTGTTGGGCTTGTTGCTGGTGGTCTGCCTTTAAGTATTGCTATCCCTATGGTGATGGGGGCAAATATTGGCACAACTATTACAAATACGTTGGTATCTATTGGCCATATTCGCTCAAAAGAAGAGTTTCAGCGTGCATTCGCAGCCTCTACGGTTCATGACTTTTTTAACTTATTTGCTGTAGCGATATTTTTACCGCTTGAAATCATGTTTGGTTTACTACAGAAACTCTCCGCCATGTTGTCGCACTTATTTGTAGGTGATGCTGACTTATCATTAAATAGCTACAACTTTATTAAGCCATTGGTTAAGCCTGTGGTAGGTGTAATCAAAGATGCATTTAGCTTTTTAGATACAAAAATGTTGGGGGCAGCGATGGTTATTGCCGGTATTTGCTTAATTTTATTCGCTGTAACAACACTTGGTAAGCTCCTTAAAAAGGCACTTGTTGGTAAGGCGAAAGACATACTGCACGGTGCAATAGGCCGTGGTCCGGTGGCTGGTATTACATCTGGTGCCGCTGTAACGATTATGGTGCAATCGTCGTCAACAACAACAAGTTTAATGATTCCGCTTGCAGGTAGTGGTGTATTTACAACGCGCCAAATTTACCCATTCACATTAGGTGCTAATATTGGTACAACTATAACTGCATTATTAGCAGCAACTTCTATCACTGGGCCTATGGCTGAAGTAGCGCTAACAATCGCGCTAGTACATGTAATGTTTAATGTGTTTGCTGTGGCACTTATATATGGCATTCCGGTCTTACGCGAAATCCCAATTAAATTGGCTGAAAAGCTGGCTGAAATTGGTACGAAGAATAAATCGGCTGCATTGGGTTATGTGTTGGGGTCGTTCTTTGTTCTACCTGGTCTAATTGTTTTAGCCGTTCGCTAATACATTATATAGAGTTAAAAAATGCGCTATGTGGTTACCCATATAGCGCATTTTTAATTTTATCTTTGCTCATTATTTAATTGGTTTAATGAGCACTTCTCATAGTGATATTACGCCCACCTAGATAACCAAATACAGCACATAAAGCGCTGGCGAAGGCACATAACCATAAGGTGGTTGTCCAATTGCCAAAGTAGCTATGTAATGAGCCTGCGATAATAGGCCCAGAGGCGGCAAGCAAATAACCCAAACACTGTGCCATGCCTGAAAGTGATGTAGCCTGACGGGTGTCATGAGTACGTAAGCTAATAAACGATAACCCTAGAATAAAACATGCTCCTGAACAAAATCCTAAGGTAATAGCCCACATTGCTGCAAACTCAGGGATAAACAGTAATCCTAATGAGCAAAATGCGGCTACCAGCGCTAATAAGCTAGTTAGTATGCGTTGATCTTTAAGCTTTGCCAGCAGTGGTATTAAGATGATGCCAGGGGTTGCTGAGGCTACCTGAAATGCGCCTTGCAAAGCTCCCGCGTGTTGTGCTGTATGACCTGCTTCAATCAAAATGCTCGGCAACCAACTAATCATAATATAGGTAAAAAATGAATTTAACCCCAGCAATAAGGTAATTTGCCACGCAAGCGCCTCGTGCCATACTTTGTTGGTGTTGACACTCGCCAGTAGATCTTTTGTTGGCTTAGTATGAAGTTTTAACTGTGGTAGCCAAATAACAATACTCACTAGTACTCGTTCACAGAAGTTCTGATCAGTTGCCTTACTTAAATTCAGGCAACTGATTTATTCCTATCAATAGCTTTATCGTTCGGCTTTTTCCAGCAGTTGAAGTGATGAACCCTTTCTTTTTAAGCGTTAAAATCATTGCATGAACACTTGATGATGCAGTTCCAAAATAACGCTCAAAATCATTTTCAGCAGGTGCAACACCATTCACTTTTGTGTAGTAATAAATAAATGCCAAATACTGCCCTTGTTTCACAGTGAACGACGGCAACTCTTCTTTATTCATAATGAACTTTTATCCTAATTGACGATCCTTTAACTCATATTTACTCATTTAATATTGTTATGAACCGAAAGTATATTGTTGAATTATCAGCAGAAGAAAAATGCGAATTAGTTAACTACTGCAAAAAAGGCATGGTCAATGTTCGAAAGTACAAACGAGCCGCCATTTTATTAAAAGCGGACCGTTGTCGATATACAACAGATCAAATATGTGAAGCGGTTCAAGTGAGCTCTTCAACTGTATTTCGAGTCAAACGTCAGTTTGTCGAAGACGGTTTAGAAGCCGCTTTAAATGAAGGTGCACGAAGTAGTGCTATGAGAAAAACCTCCGCGAAAGATGAAGTAACTTTAATAGCCACAGCCTGTTCTGAGCCGCCAACAGGACACTGCCGATGGACATTAGCGTTACTTGGCGAGCGATTAATAACATTAACGGATTTAGACAGTATTTCATATGAAACGGTTCGTAGACGCCTTAAAGAAAATGCGTTAAAGCCATGGCAAAAAAAGATGTGGTGTGTGGCAACAATGGACGCTGAGTATATTGCAAGAATGGAGCATGTACTTGAATTATATGCTGAGCCAGCGGATGAGCTCAATCCCATTATTAATTTTGATGAGGCGATGAAGCAACTTGTTGATGATACACGGCCAGTACAACCGATGAAAAAGGGACAGGTAAAACGCCTAGATTATGAATATAAACGGGTTGGCGTGGCTAACTTATTTGTATTCTTTGACCGTCATCGGGGTTGGCGACACGTTAAAGCAACACAGAGGAAAACGAAAGTTGATTTTGCACACTGTATGAAGGACTTAGTCGATGAACACTACCCACATGCGAATAAAATTCGTGTCGTGCTAGATAACTTATCGACTCATACGGAAGGTGCGTTATATAAAGCATTTTCACCGCAAGAAGCACGACGTATTTTAAATAAAATAGAGTTCCATTACACACCTAAACATGCGAGTTGGTTGAATATGGTCGAGATAGAAATTGGCAATATGAATAAGCAATGCTTAGATCGGCGCATAGCAAGTATGGAAGAGTTAAAGACAGAGCTCACGGCGTGGGAATGGCGCCGAAATAAAGAAGGCGCCAGTATAAATTGGATGTTTAATGTTGATTCAGCACGTGAAAAACTAGAGAGAGCTTACGGTGCTCTCAACTAGTCAAAATTTGTGTGACGAAGTACTAGGGTAAGTAAGCCATAACAAGCAAGGGCTAATTGCCAGCCGATACTTTTATATTCAGCCAGCGGAATAATAAGCGCGGCATAACTACCACCAAAAATTCCCATTGCTAGTACGTAAGTAGAGGTCATCACTGCAACTTTATGTGGGAAGTCGCGTTTAATTAAACTCGGTAACAGTACGTTACCAATTGCGATACCGATGCCAATGACTGCTGTGCCTAAGTAAAGCATTGGCATAGAGTCAATCAGTCGTGAAGCCAGGCCCAAACCAATCAGAATAAGCGCAATAAACAATGATATTTCTAGCCCTTGTTTTTTAGCAAGACTTGCCGCCATCGGGCTGGCTAAAGCAAAGGCAATTAACGGCAGTGTTGTGAGCATACCGGCTTGCGAAGGGCTTAAGTTAAAGGTCAAAATTATTTGCTCAAGCACAGGAGCAAGCCCTGTAACGGGTGCGCGTAAGTTAGCGGCAATAAAAATAATGCCTAAAATTAAAATCGCAGTGGAAAATAAAGTCCGTTTAATTGGAGTTGAATACAAAACTAAAGTCACCAAGTAGATGGCAGGTAGCGTAATTATACCCCAACGCAACTGACGTTGATATTAAATTGCCAGCTGATTACTCTTTAAATTTGAATAACTTATTCTTAACAATTCCTTGTTCAGCAGGGTATTTTAAAAATAATTAACCCTACTTTTTAAAGTCATCCGTTAATAGGTTTAGTAATCCTAATTAATAACAAGGTGAGTTTATGAACCACACTACATGTTACCACTATGGTAAAAACAATTTGCGTTTGACGCTATTAAGTATCGCGGTTTTGGCTGGTTTAGCTGGCTGTGATCACACATCACGTAGCTCTGTTAAAGAGCAAGAGCAACAAACAGATGCGATCGAAGTAACGCAAACTGAAGTAGATAGTCAACAGGGGCTTGAGCAGCAAGTTCAGCTGCAAAAACGACAACGATTGCACCCGGTAAGCTACGCAGCAAGCCCTCAAGGTTTAACGCATGCAAGTGTTATGTTAATGCCGCAAATGCCACAACCAATGCCTATTGATGATGTGGTATTTACTACTGAACAAGAACGTGAAAACTATTTGAAATCCCAGCAAAACCCAGTAAAACAAGTTGGTACTGAACCGGTTTCAACCTTTTCAATTGATGTTGATACGGGCAGTTACAGCAATACTCGGCGTATGCTCAATATGGGGAAATTACCACCTAATGACGCAGTGCGTGAAGAAGCTTTTATTAATTATTTTGACTACGATTACAGTGCACCCAATAGCATAGCTACACCTTTTAATGTTCATACCGAGATGGCAACAGCTCCTTGGAATGAGCATCGGCAACTGTTAAAAATTGGCATTAAAGGTTTTGAGATTGAAAAAGCCGATTTAAAGGCAGCGAATTTAGTGTTTTTACTGGATGTATCTGGCTCTATGAATACACCAAATAAGTTACCCTTATTAAAAACCAGTTTAACCATGTTAACTAAACAATTAGATGAAAATGATTCAGTTGCTATTGTCGTGTATGCCGGTGCCGCAGGCGTGGTATTACCAGCAACGAAAGGCAATGATCAACAAACTATCAGCGCCGCGTTAGATAAACTGGCAGCAGGCGGCTCAACTAATGGCGAGCAAGGTATTGAACTGGCTTATCAAATTGCGGCCGAAAATTTTAAAAAAGGAGGTATTAATCGGGTGATTTTAGCCACTGATGGCGACTTTAATGTGGGCACCCAATCAATCGATAAACTCAAAGAGCTGGTGGCATCTAAGCGCAAAACGGGGATTGCCTTAACTACTTTGGGGTTTGGCCAAGGTAATTATAATGATGGCCTAATGGAGCAACTGGCAAATATAGGTAACGGCCAGCATGCTTACATAGATAACATAAACGAAGCACGCAAAGTACTGGTCGATGAACTCAGCAGTACCATGCAAATTATTGCCAAAGACGTAAAAATTCAAGTGGAATTCAATCCACAGCAGGTGGCTGAATATCGTTTAATTGGTTATCAAAATCGCGTACTCGCTAATGAAGATTTTAATAACGATAAGGTCGATGCCGCAGAGTTAGGGGCTGGGCATAGCGTGACTGCGCTGTATGAAATAACCTTAGCCAACTCTGATCATAAACAAATTGATGAGCTGCGTTACCAATCTAAAGAAGACAAAAAACTGGCTACCAGCAATGAACTCGCCTTTGTAAAAGTGCGTTATAAACAGCCTGACGCTGAGCAAAGTAAGTTGATCACTCAAGCTGTTGCAACACCTAAAGGTGAGCTGCCTTTATCGCAAGCCAGCCAAGACTTTAAATTTGCCGCCGCAGTGGCTGGTTTTGCGCAGTTATTAAAAGGTGCAAAATATACCGGAGACTGGCAGTATGAAGATTGCGCTAAATTAGCAACCGCTAACAAAGGCATAGACACATTTGGCTATCGTAGTGAGTTTGTGCAACTCGTTAATAATGCTGCGGCACTGTGATACCAATCAACTTAAATATTTAGCCATTCTAGCGTGCTAAATAAAGCGCTAACTGTGTTATAAATTTCTCAAATAGAACAACTATATGTCAAAGTTTATGCCTTGTTATCACTCTATTTATATGTCGCTATAAATGACTAATAACTTAACACGATTGGTATGATTTAAGTAAAGGACGTTATGACAGAACTAGCTGATGAGCAATTAATGTTGAGTTATGGACAAGGCGATGTACAGGCTTTTACCCAGCTGTACCTGCGCCATAAAAATAGCTTATATCGTTATTTTTTACGCCAGTGCGCAAGCCCGCAAGTGGCTGAAGAGCTCTATCAAGAAGTCTGGAATAAGCTGATAAAAGCGCGCTCACAGTATCAAGTGAGCGCTAAATTTACCACTTGGTTGTATCGTATTGCGCACAATGAATTGATTGATCATTACCGCCGTACTGGTACGCAAAACAAATGGTTAGACGGTGATAATCAAGACATTGAAATTGCCGAATTTGCTGATCATAACAGTCGACCAGATGCTGAAAAGCTCGAGCAGGCTCAGCAAGCAGCGCAGTTAAAAGTGTGCCTAGCACAATTGCCACGTGAGCAAAAAGAGGCGTTTTTACTTAAACACGAAGCTGATTTTACCCTCAAAGAAATTGCCGAACTAGCGGTAGAAACAACTGAAAATATCAAAAGCCGCATCCGTTACGCGCTAGCCAAGCTAAAGCAATGTATCAAGTATAAAATGGAGACTAACAATGAGCGATAAGTTAACCGATCATGATATTGCTTCACTTTATAAACGAGGTGCAACGGAGCAACCAAGCTTACAACTTGATGAGCAAATATTACAACATGCAGCTGAAGCCGCTAATGCTAACAAAGTAACCAATATTAATAAGCGCAAACGCTTTTACCAAACTTGGTATGGGCAATTATCTACTGCGGCATCACTGGTGTTAGTCGCGGTTTTATATATGCAAAATACTACTCAGTATCTTAAGCCGTCAGAGGCAATGAATGATCTACAAATTTTAGCCGATGAACAGACTGCTTTAGCACCTGCAGCCTCGTCTGAAATGATGCAAAGCGAAGTGCTAGAACAAAAGCAGCTAGAGCAATTAAAGCAAACTCAAAGGCTTCAACGCAGTACACAATCTTACATGGCAGGACGGCAATTTGAGTCGCAAAGCATGACCGCTAAAAGCGAAGTATTATTAGAGCTTGAAATTATCACCGCAGAGGTAGCAAATAAATTTAAACGTATAGATACACTTATTGCTGATGGTGAAACAACCGCCGCTAAAGCTCAGCTTGCTGAGTTATTAGTAGCGCACCCAGAACTCAAGGTGCACTTAACTGAGCAGTATAAACAGCTATTACAGTAAAAGGTAATCTAGTTATGTTCGCTATATAGCTATATTTTTTGTTTTATACTACCATGTTCGCTATATGGCGAGTTTTTGGTGGCTGCGATGAATAGAATAGAAATAGGAAAAGCGCTTGCTCAGGCGCGAAAAGAAAAACAACTAACACAACGAGAAGTGCAAAAATTGACGAACATTAATAAAAGCACACTATCTGAAATTGAAAACGGTAAATTTACAGGATCATTGGATATCCTTGAGCGTTATACTCATTATTTAGATTATGAGCTAGCTGTAGTACCAAGAACTTTGTCTAAATCACGGTTACCTCGTTGGGATGAATTAAACGAGCTTTTTAGTGAGGATAGCTAGTGATGGCTTTTAACCTACCTGAAAAAGTACAAAAGTTGACAGTGTGTATAGATGACAAAGAGCTGGGTGTGCTAACTCATGATGCAATACACGATTATAAGCAAACGCAAAATGAATTTAATCTATCATTAACTATGACTGAAAAAGGCATGGATGATAGTTATCGATCTGGTGCATTGCATCCTATTTTTGCGCAAAATTTGCCTGAAGGGCATAACCGTAGATACATTGCACAAAGGCTTGCTCGTTACGCCAAAGTTAACGACATGTACTTATTAGCTTTGCAAGGAAGTGATGGTATTGGCATGTTATCTTACCAAGGTGACTTTAAATTACCGCAAGTTGATAGCGTGTCACTTAACGATATTCTTACGTATTCGCATGCACAGCCTTTATTTCCGCAGTTATTAGAAAAATACTATCTCAGGAATACCTTGTCAGGAATGCAACCCAAAGTAAGTATTCCAAGTGTTGAGCGAACAGTTCATCAAAAAGATCTGATCGTAAAATCATTTGATGAAGAGTTTGAGCTGCTTACTGTTAATGAATATGTGTGCATGCAAGCAGCTAAATATTGCGGTCTAGCACCGCCAAATACGTATTTATCTGATAACCTTGAAACATTTGTGATTGAACGCTTTGATCGTGGTGAAAGTGGCACTCAGTTGCTAGGTTATGAAGACTTTACAACTTTGATGAAGCGCTCTTCAGATCCCGATGAAAAATATCGGGGAAGTTACGAAACTCTACTGAAAGCAACCTATTTGTACACGAATAATATGCTCGAAGTTGAAAAAATGTATAAGTACATTGTTTTCAGTTGTTTAATTGGTAACGGTGACGCCCATCTTAAAAATTTTGCGCTGCAGTACACGCCAGATATGAGCAATATTTTTGTTTCTCCACCTTTTGATATTACTCATACATTAATTTATCCAACCATTAATAATAAAATGGCACTTAATATTTGTAAGAGCAAAGAGTTCCCAGACTGTGAGCACTTAATTAAGCTAGCTAATCAAGGGTATATCGTAATTAGGAATGCGCAAGAGATTGTTGAATCGTTAGCTCAAGGGGTTATAGAGTATGTTTCAAGGTCACAAGAAGTCTTGCTCTTAAGTGGTTTAAAAGAGTCGATTTTAGCTGGAGTTGATAAAGTGATGACTGCAACTTACAACTCAAAATCATATCGCCATGATAAAAAGAAAAAGTTTGAGTAATAGCAGAAATCACTTAATTCAATATTTACCAAGCGTAACTTGCTGAGAACATTATATTACGTGGTCGCCCAGGAAAATAACGGTCGCCAGTAAAGCTGGTGTAATCGGCACGCTCTGCATAGGCGGTATCAAATAGATTGTTAATGCGCGCGGTTAGTTTCAATTGTTCAGTCAGTTGCCATGCTGCGCGTAAATTTAGTAAGTCATGGCCTGCGTAACTGTGTTGGTTTTCAGGATCGGTAAAATAGTCACTGACATGATGCCACTCAATAGCAATTAAGGTGTTATTGGTGACTTGCCAGTTAGCTTGTAGGTTGGCGATATTACGCGGTGCTGTGTCTATGTCGTTACCGTTAATGTTTACTTCAGATAAAACTTGGTCATAGTCGTATGTGTGTATTGCATGGCTTGCTGCTAGGGCAAGTTGAATCGACTGAGTAAGTTGATAATCCAGCTCCAGTTCAATACCACGGTGCTGAGTTTGGCCATCATTAATGGTGAAAAAATTGCTGTCGCGAAAAATCACGTTTTGTTTATTCATCGTATACGCAGAGACTACATAGTGCAGTTGTTGATATTGCCCTTTGAGGCCCACTTCTAGATTGTCTGCTGTTTCAGATTCGAGATCAGCCACTTGTTGTTCGCGCTGTAGCTGATAAAGTTCAGCCGCTTGCGGCGCACGGTAACCGCGAGATAGGTTTGCATATAAATAATTATCAGCACTTAATTGATAACTCAAGCCAAGTTTAGGCGATGTATTGGTAAAGGTATTCTTACTACTTGGCGGGCGCGAGTAACGACAACCGCCAAATCCACATTCGCTGCCATTCTCGTCAGTGCGACCAGCCAGCATATTATTGGTGTAGTCGTAATCAAGCTGCTCAAAGCGTGCGCCTAAACTGATAGCGAGTTGCTGCCATTGCCAATCAAGGCTAATAAAAGGGGCGAGTAGGGTGCTGGTTACATCGTAATCGTAATGCTTACCTTGTGGCACAGTTGCTACTAAAAATGCTGAACCTTGAGTTGGCTCGTCTTGATATTGCAAAAAATCTGCACGGGTGTATTCGCTGTCTAGCCCTAAATTAACAGTTAATTCGTTTGAATACGTATGCTGCCAAAGTGATTGCACGCCAACGCCATTTTGGCTGTTTTCTTCAAGCGGTGTGCCCGGTAAAAAATGCTTAAAGAAGGTCATACTTTGATTGCGCACATACGGGGTAATGGTTAGCGTATCTTTTGCTGTTTGCCATTGTGTTTTTGACCAAAGCCGAAATGAGCGGGCTTTTCTAAATGCATCAGGATCAAAGTTTTGCTGGGCTATTTCATCGTTTTTATAGCTTTCAAAGCCTTCAATAAATCCGGCAGTTTTTTGATCTAAGTGGGTATAGCTCAATCCTGTTGTGACGGATAGATCATCACTTGTATAGCGATGGCGCAGATTGAGCTTTTCTTGGTCTACGCTTTCATCATCACGGTATCCGGTATCGCGAGTGATACTGGCATTGATACCAAATCCGTGATTGCCTAAATCTTTTCCGCTGCGCAGTTTGAATCGGTTGTAACCGTAAGAGCCTAAATCAACGCCGAGCAAATGTTCATCATAAGTGGTATCAGGGGTGATCACATTAATTACGCCATGCACAGCATTTGAG
Source organism: Pseudoalteromonas rhizosphaerae (assembly GCF_028885455.1). Taxonomy (NCBI): domain Bacteria; kingdom Pseudomonadati; phylum Pseudomonadota; class Gammaproteobacteria; order Alteromonadales; family Pseudoalteromonadaceae; genus Pseudoalteromonas; species Pseudoalteromonas rhizosphaerae. Next base: position 4,707,945 of record NZ_CP118496.1, on the reverse strand, counting down.
CCGTAAAGGGCAGAGCCTGGGCCTTTTAAAACTTCAATACGCTGCGCCATTTCGGTGTGCGCTTCAAACAATTCGTTAATATTGCAAAAGCCTGCCGCACGCAGGGGGATGCCATCTTCGGCTGTTAAAATACCGCCACAGGCGCCAGCGCCAGAAAGCACCGGAGAGCGCAGTGCGGGCAAATATTCTTGACCGTTACCATGTTGCACATTGGCACCTGCAACTTGCTTTAATACTTGCTCGATATGGGTCGGTGCGATTAAATCTAACTGCGCTTTAGTGATACTGCTTATTACTAAAGGTAGAGGGTCGGCGCGTACCTCAGCACGAGATGCTGTAGTGGTAATGCGTTCAATGTCGTTTTGCGCGGCGAAAGAATTAAAGGCTGTAGGTGTGATCAGCGCCAGACATAATAATCGAGAAAGCATGAAAGCCCTTTATCTAAAATATTTCAAAAGGGCAGGATATAACCTTTTTTAGGAATTCTAAAGCTTTAGCGATAAACGCTTGTTAGTTTAATGTAGAGCTGTTTAGTTATTTGCTCGTGTTGTTTTAAAATTAACATAGCAGTGAGTAACATTAATAAGAAATATAAACTGCCACCACTGCTGCCGTCTTTATGATTAACATTGGCTATTTTGTCTTCTTTGACACGGGTTTTAAATGAACCAAGTTCAGCATCTAAGTTTGTGATCATGTCATCAACAGCTAAGCTAAAGCTGCCTTGCGACTGCTCGTTTAAGGTTTCATCAATACCGACGGCTGTACTGCGTTGCTCTACTTTGTTAATTCCCGGAGCTCGAAACAGCATTTTTCTACTTTTCACATCGAAAACAGCTGTATCAACAAAAGTTTGTACGGTGTTTTCGTTGCCAGGAATAACGTATAACCCCACAATTGTTAAATATAAGAATGCAGCATTATTTTCGAGAGTTTGTGATACTTGGTCATATGATACCAGCGCAATAATATCAACGTCATATAATCTAGATACTTGCTCAAGAGTGGTAAATCCTTGACCTCCTTTTAAATAACTACTAGGAATAACTTCAATACGGTCAATGTAGTCATATTGCATAAACTGTTTTTTTACTTTCTCAAGCAAGGCGATTTCGTCGTTACTGCGAATGCCAGAGTCATATTGATTGGGAATAAATGCAATACCTACAGTGGCAGGTAAGTTGAGTGTTGGCACGCTTGGTTGATGGGCTTGGCGACTTTGTTCATCAGGGTATAGAAAATCCACCAAGCTACTTGAGCGCGTTTTTTGATTCGCATTTTGGCTGAGCATAGTGCTGCAGCCAGCTAACGAAGTAATTACAATCACCAAAACCAATTTTAGAGTTTTCATATTATTCCTTTTTATAATTAAGTGATCCGATGAGTTTGAACCTTGAACGATGAAAAAGTTCTCACTGTGCTATTTTAAGATAATGTTAGTTAGTACATTAGATTGCTTAATAAACTCCTCATCGTGGCTCACCAATATAAAGCTGCCAGTAAAATCAGCCAGATTTTGCGCAAGATGTTGCTTGTTAGCCAAGTCTAAGTGGTTATCGGGTTCATCGAGTAACAATAAATAGTGCTGCGCATTTTGCGCCGCTATAAGCATGGCTAATTGCATTTTCTCGCCGCCGCTTAATTGACTAATTGGCCGATAAATATTCTCTCCCTTAAAGCCAATATTCGCAAGCAAATGGCGTACTGTTTGTTGTTTTAGCTGACAGTGTTTTTCTAATGCATTGCATAAAGTGTCTGTTGCTCCTAAAAAAGAGCTGTGTTGATCGATATAAAGCACTTTACTATTTAATTGAAGCGCTGTTGATACTGGTGAATTTGCCGAGTCATTAATCATCCGGAGTAATGTTGACTTACCGCTGCCATTGGCTCCTTTTAGGTGTAACTTATCACCACTAAAAATTTGCAGGGTGATTGCTTTATTAGCGCTTGAAAATGGCAAAGTAAGTTTTTCAATAAATAGTAGGCGTTTATTGCTAGTCGGTTGCGTAAACTTTACTGTTTTAGCTTTACTATTTGGTAACTGCTGTTGAAGTGTTTGGCGTTTTTCGGTTAGGGCTTTGCGTTTGGCTGAGGCTAGCCGCTCAGAAGCGCCTTTACTTGCTTGGGCACTGTTTTTCTTAAAGTCTAACATCACTTTTGGTTGGCTGGTGGTGTTACGTTTTTTATTACCTTGTGCTGCTCTTTGTTGGGCTTTTTCACGATTAAGCTGGGTTTGCTGAAGGTGTTTTTGTCGCTCCTTGTCAAGATTATTAATTTGCTTTGTAAGCGCAGTTTGTTGCAGCGATTTCTGTTGGCTAAAATGCTGATAGTTACCCGTTTCATAATGAACACCTTGGCTGCTGAGCTCAATAATAGCATCGCATTGATTAAGTAATTGGCGGTCATGACTTACTACAATTACTTGCCCTTTAAACGCATGTAATTGGTCAATTAGCCATTGCTTTGCTGATTGGTCTAAATGGTTACTTGGCTCATCTAAAATCAGTAAATCAGGCTTTGTTTGCAACGCGCAAAATAGCATTAAACGCCGCTGTTGACCGCCGCTTAAATGCTTAATTGGCTGGTTTAATGAGGTATCAATAGCAAGGGCTAAAAGTTGTTGTTTGTAATATTGCTCGCATAACCAATCATCATTGATTAGGTTAAAGTCAGCCTCATGGCAGCTTCCTTGTTCAATACGATTAAGGGCGGCTAACTTTTTATCAACTCCTAATAGTTGTGCAATTGTAGATGACGATGTTTGAAGGTGCTGCTCACTTAATTGTTGTTGTGAAATAAGCACGCGAGTACCACTAAATTCAACATGTCCCGTACTAGGTTGTTGTTGGTTTGCCAATATACTCAACAATATTGATTTACCGCTGCCATTAGCACCAATGATCGCGGTGAGCTTTTCATTTATTGAAAAACTAAGTTGTTTAAATTGAGTTTGGCCATCAGGGTGTTGATAGCTTAAATTGTGGATGTGTAATGTATGCATAATGCCTCTGGAGTGTTCAGGGCATGGCGCGCAAAGCAATTAAAATTAACTAGGTATCGTTAAGTCGATATCAAGATATATGACGAATTTTGCGCCCACTAACCCTGTAAATTCAAAAAATAAAACGAATTTCAACAGGTGTTAGTTATTCATTAATGCGCAAACTCCAGTAAGGTAAGTGAGTTAATAATATACGAATATGTTGTGAGCTGTCAGCCAGTTTTTATTATTTATTCTCTTTAATATAGCTAACTAATTGTTTGTTAAAACACAAAACTGTAAGCACTCACTACCTTTACAAAGTTTACAATTCATTTCATCTTTCATTCAGGCTGACTTGTTAGGCTTTAATTATTCACACAGATTATGCTAGGAAGTAGCTATGAATAAATTAATCCCCCTGTCTTTGGCTGTACTTGGTTTGAGCCTATTACCGTTTGCAGTAAATGCTAAGCACGAGCGCGAACATGATCGTTATGAACATCGCCATGAGCATCATCATGAGCATAAAAAGCACAGTAAAAAGTACCATAAAAAATATTATAAAAAACACCATAAGTCAGCAGATTATAAAAAGTTGCCGCCGGGTTTATACAAGAAAGTAGGCTACGGGCATGGCTTACCGCCGGGTTGGTATAAAAAATATCATCGCGGCGATCGCCTTGATAGAGATATTTACCGCCGTGGTCGAGTTGTTGAGCGTCATGACCGAAAGGGGATAATTTTACTGGAAGTTGATGATCAGCTAATTCATTTAGTGCATGACACTCGAGAGATTCTCTCTATTGTTACTCGTCACTAAATTTTTACCAAGTCACAACTTGATGTAGGGTTATTTAATTTACTTCATAACGAGTTCATGAATTATTGCTATTCTTTAAATGAACTAAATAGGGAGTAAAATATGAAAGCACTTCTATCTACTGCTTTGCTTGGCTTAGTACTTTGCAGCGGCGCAGCTTTTGCAAAAAATGATAACCATGACAAAGACAAAAATAAAGGTAAAGGGAGTTTACCGCCAGGATTACAAAAAAAAGTTGATAATGGTGGTCAATTGCCTCCTGGTTGGCAAAAAAAGTACCACAAAGGTGACAGATTAGATTACGATATCTATCGCCATGGTCGAGTAGTAAAACCGATAGACCGTGATGGTCGTATTACGATTGAAATAGACGATACCATCATTCATATGGTGCATGATACTCGCGAAATTTTGTCAATTTTAAGTCGTTATTAATAAAGGATTATTGAATGCTAATTGTGCTGGTAAGTATATTAAGTGTGTTATTAGTTGTGACACTTTTACCTATGTCTTTCAGCCAGCATTATTTAATTCGTAGTTGCGACTTTGTTCGTTTACAGGTTTTTTATCTTGCATTGGCTGGGTTGCTTTTAGGTGTTTATTTTGCATTAAGTGGACTATCGCCTTTGGTTGTATCGTCGCTAATCATGGCAACTGTAATTTTGCTTATTCAAGGTAAATGGATATATCCTTATACTTGGCTTGCTAAAAAAGAAGTGGCGCAAAGTCCCGCAGGCAGTGGGCATAGTATTCGTATTATGTCGGCTAATGTGTTGATGTCGAACACTCGCTACCAAGACTTAATAGATTTAGTCCATGAACATCAGCCAGATTTACTTATTACGCTTGAGTCAGATACTAAATGGCAACAGCAACTTGCAGCCATTGAAGAAGATTATCCATACAAAATATTTTGCCCGAAAGATAATCGCTACGGCATGCATTTATACAGTAAATATAAAATAAAAAAACAACAAGTATGTGAGCTTGTAGAAAACGATATTCCCTCAATTCACGTTCTATTTGAGACTGCAGAAGGTCTTGAAGTACAAGGTCATTTTATTCATCCTGCTCCTCCAAGTCCTACCGAAGAAGATACCTCTAGGCCACGAGATACCGAACTTATTTTGCTTGCTAAGGCATTAAAGAATAACAAACGTCCAACAATTGTTGCCGGCGATTTAAATGACGTTGCTTGGTCAAGAAGTACCCGTTTATTTATGGAAATCAGTGACTTTTTAGATCCACGCAAAGGCCGAGGATTTTTTAATACCTTTCATGCTGGGTATTTCTTTATGCGCTGGCCGCTCGATCACTTATTCCATAGCCATGGTTTTACTGTTAAACGTATAAAACGGCTAGAAAAATATGGCTCGGATCATTTTGCTCTTTTAACTGAGTTAGTGCATAAGCCTGATAATAGTAACCAGCAACTAGATGACGACATGGATATTCAAAAGGCGGTTAATGAATTGCAAATGGAGAATACTTCTAGCCGAGAAGTGCCTACCTTTAATGATGAAGTAAGTAAAATATAGCTAATAACCGTTATTGTACACTTAACTTATTTAGTCATAAAAAAAGGGCCAATTAAGGCCCTTTAGAGTATTTTTTATTGAGAGTTATTAGCTATTGATCATAATGGTTTTGATGTTAACAAATTCACGAATGCCAAAGCCGCCATGCTCACGACCATAACCACTGTCTTTAACACCACCAAATGGTAAGTTTGGCTGGGCCAGCCCATAACCATTTATGTTAACCATACCGGTATCAAAATGCTTTTTAGCAAGCTCAATGGCTTTCTTTTCATCTTTAGAAAAAATACCGCCGCCCAAGCCATAACGTGAGTCATTAGCGATACGCATTGCATCTCCATTATTCTTAGCTTTGATAAGTGAAGCGACCGGGCCAAATAGTTCATCGTCGTAGGCCGGCATGCCGGGAGAGAGGTTCTCAAGTAATGTGGCTGGATAGAAATAACCCGTTTGCTTAGGTATTTCGCCACCAGTCACAATAGACGCACCAGCCTCAACTGATTGCATTACTTGTTTATGAATTTTGTCTCTTAAATCCTCGCGTGCCATTGGACCAAGATCGGTGTTTTCATCCATAGGATCGCCAACTATTAAGGCGTTAAATTGCTCTGTTATGCCTTTTTTAAACTCATCGTATAAGGCTTCTACTACCACAAAACGTTTTGCTGATACGCAGGTTTGCCCGTTATTAATCATCCGCCCTTGCACACAGGTTTTAATCGCAAGCTCTAAATCTGCATCATCAAGCACTAAATAGGCATCGTTACTGCCAAGTTCTAATACGGTTTTTTTAACGTGTTTACCAGCGTGTTCAGCTACTTTTTTACCAGTGCCATCACTGCCTGTGAATGTCACTCCACGAATTGCGCTGTGGCTTATTAGCTCGCTGGCAGTTTTGCCATCGATTAATAAGTTTTTAAACACATGGCTTGGAAAGCCTGCTTCAATAAACAATGCTTCGATTTTTTCAGCCATACCAAACACGTTACTAGCGTGTTTTAGTACAGTGGTATTGCCTGCCATGATATTAGTAACGGCATAACGTACAACTTGATATAGCGGAAAGTTCCAAGGTTGAATGCCTAATAAAACGCCTGTTGGCTGGTAGCTAATAACGGCGTGACCATTTTCCATTGGGCGTTCTTCATCAGCCAATTGAACTTGACCGTGCTCGGCGGTGTAGCGGCAAATTGCTGCGCAGAGCTTGACCTCTTGCAAACCTTGCTGATACAACTTACCCATTTCATTAGTCATAAGTGTGGCTAATAATTTTTTATGTTGTTCAAACAGATAGGCTAGCTGGTTTAAATACTTGGCACGATCAGTGAGTGAAATATGACGCCAATCTAAGAAAGCCTCATGACTTTTATCTATCTCGGTTTTTGCTTGTGCTAAAGTAAGCAGCGTATATTCTGCAATGGGTTGTTCAGTACTTGGATTGATCGTTGTTACTGTATTAGTCATCATAATCTCCTTACGAATAGTATGTAGGGAGTGTGCAAAGCTAACACCAACTATGTATTAATTTGTTTTATATTTTTAATGTGCTGTAATTATTGGTTTTTTTATAATTTTTGATTCATTCTATTATTATTTTTAGTGATCATTTAGTTTTATGTCGGTAAAAAGTGCAGGCGACTGAAAAAGTTACAAGGAGTATGTTGTGGCGTTATCTTTTTTTAATACGCATTTAGCGCTTATTCAAGCGCCGATGGCGGGTGTGCAAGATTTTCGTTTAGCTGCTGCGGTGAGTAACGCAGGTGGTTTAGGATCATTACCCTGTGCAATGCTCTCAAAACAACAGTTAGTGAGCGAGCTTGATAAACTGACTCAAGCGACAAGTAATCCCTATAACCTTAACTTTTTTTGTCATACGGTCGGTGATTACACCAGCCAACAAAAGCAGCAATGGCATAATTTGCTAGCGCCTTATTTTGATGAGTATGGTATTGATGCTGAAAGCTTAACTGCAGGGGCTTCTCGTCAACCTATTAGTCAATCGGTTGTTGATATTATTGCCCCTTATAAACCCGCAGTGGTGAGTTTTCATTTTGGTTTACCTGAGCAAACGATTATGGCGCAAATCAAAAGCTGGGGCACTAAAGTGATTTCAACCGCTACCACTTTAGATGAAGCTATTTGGCTGAGTGAAAATGGCGCTGATGCTATTATTGCGCAGGGTTTAGAAGCAGGAGGCCATCGAGGGCATTTTTTATCAATGGATTTAAGTCTGCAGCAATCAACTGTGCAATTAGTTCAAAACTGTGTGGCACGTCTTTCTTTGCCTATTGTTGCCGCAGGCGGTATTGCAACCGCTGATGATGTAGAGCAAATGCAAGCTTTAGGTGCAGCCGCTGTGCAAGTCGGGAGTGCTTACTTATTATGTCGCGAGGCACAAACCTCAGCGCTTCATAAGCAAGCAATTTTAAATCAGAAAACGGATAATACTGCGCTTACTACGTTATTTTCTGGTCGGGCGGCACGAGGCATTCAAAATCGTGTAATGAATGAGTTAGGCGCTTTGGCTATAGGTGTGCCTGAATTCCCTCATGCCAGTACCGCGATAACGGCACTTAGAGCAAGCGCTGAAAAAGCAGGGCGCGATGATTTTTCACCACTTTGGTGTGGCCAAAAGCATGTGCCTCGTGTTGATATGTCGGCGGTAGAGATCACTCATTTACTTATGAAAAAGTGATTGGTTTAAATGAGTCAAAGCCCTAACTTATTACTGCGTGATAGTTATCAATAATTAGTAATATGTTTGGCAATCTCTTTTAGTAAATAGGTTTCGCGCAGGATTGATTGGCCTTGTTTATCACTGGTTGCCAGCGTTCGCTCATTATGAGCAATGGCATCATGAATGTTAACCCATTTAGCAACCATGCCATTTTGTTGCTCATAATGCTCTAGTTGGGCTTGCCCTAATTGCGTATCAAGACTACAAAAATAGCAATAAGACTTTATATGGATCACTGCAAAATCGTCTTTATACCAAGGGCGGTATTCTTCATAAAGCCCAAATTCACCGAGTACTTTGATGTTTTGTGCGCCAGTTTCTTCTTGTAGCTCGCGGATTAATCCTTGCTCTATGCTTTCACCTTCATCAATGCCGCCGCCAGGCAAGCTGAAATCTTCATAGCGGGCAGTGTACATTAATAAAATATCAGTGCCTTTTAAGGCAATAGCACGGCTCGTTAGGCGAGTAAATTGACGTGGTTCGCTGGCACTCACACTGGGATGAACGGTGCTTTTAAGTAAGCGCATCAGAATGTTCCTTAAAATTTAATTTAAAAATTATATCTCAAAAAAGATCTAAATCTATTTAGACAGCGTAAATTTCCAGTTAAGCATCGATTTTGTAGAATAAGGCAGTTAAGATGTTAGGCTGGGCAATGATAACAAGCATAGGGATTTATCATGTTAAACATACTGTTAGTTGATGATGATAGCGAGTTTAGTGATGTCGTTTGTCATATCGTAGAGTTTTTAGGACATAACATTAATACTGCTGCTAATTTAGCAGAGGCTGAGCAGTGGTTTGTAAATAATACCTTTGACCATGTATTGTTAGACTTTATGCTGCCTGATGGAAGTGGTTTACACTTGGTTGAGCACCTTAAAAATATTGGTCAAAAACCAAAAATAACCCTTATTTCAGGTCATCCTTCAGTCAAAGGTAAGTTGGCTGAAATGTGTGAGCCTAACGTTGGTCATCTAGTTAAGCCCTTGCAGCGCGAAGATATTGAGCGCCTTCTCAACCCTAAAAAAACCACGGCTAAGAAAAAAGCCGAGCCAAGTATTAAAAAGCATTTTGGCACCTTAATAGGTGAATCGCCGCAAATGCAGCATTTGTATACCATGATTGAGCGCGTTGCTAACACCAACGCCAACGTAATGTTAATGGGTGAAAGTGGTGCTGGTAAAGAAGTTGTCGCACAAGCGATTCATAATGCTAGCGCATGTACAGGACCTTTGGTGGCTACTAACTGCGGTGCGTTATCGAAAGAACTTATTGGTAGCGAATTATTTGGCCATGAGAAAGGGGCTTTTACTGGCGCTATTGCCCGTAAAGATGGGGTGTTTGAACAAGCAACCGGCGGAACATTATTTCTAGACGAAGTGACTGAAATGCCAATAGATATGCAGCCTAATCTATTGCGAGTGTTAGAAACTAAAAAAGTAACCCGAGTAGGTGGCAGTAAAGAAAGTGCGGTAGATTGCCGAGTTATTTCTGCGACTAACCGCTCATTAGAAGATTTAGCGCAAAATAATGTTATTCGTGAAGATATCTACTTTCGGTTAGCGGTATTTCCTATTGATATTCCACCACTGCGTGAAAGAAAAGAAGATATTGCCTTATTGGCCAATGCTTTTTTAAATCAACTAAATGAAGAAAATAATACTGACTTTCAATGGCAGACGGCACAATTAAAGTTACTTGAAAGCTATGATTGGCCAGGCAATGTTCGAGAACTGCGCCACGGCATTCATCGTGCTTTTATTATGAGTGATCCAAAAGGTAAAGCGATTACTTTGCCAGATAACTTAGAGTCACCATTTTCACGAGTGAATAAGCAAACTCAAGCAAATCAAGTGACTGCAGGGCAAACTATTGAAGAAGTTGAAAAAGAGCTGATCCACGCTACGTTGGAGAAAGTACAAGGCAATAAAACGCTTGCAGCACAAATGCTAGGTATAAGTACTAAAACTTTATACAACCGTCTAAATGCCTATGGTGGCATTGGCGAATATAGCTAAATTAAACTCAAGTAATCAACCAAGGGGTAGCATGGCTAATAACGATAAAATCAATAAGTTGATTCATGATGCACGCGGACCACTGAATCGTATATCGATGAATGCAGAATTGATCAAATTAGTGCTAGAAAATGATATGCCAAAAGAAAAAGCATTGGCAGCACTTGATAAAATAATAAGTAATTGTCAGCAATGCAGTGACAGCTTGGAACAAATATCGAATCTCGGCGTCGTTGAATAAGATAATATAAAAGGATTATAAATGAAGCTGCAAAAGCAACAAGGTAAGGTCAAGGTAACCTGGGCCAGTTTTATCGCGGTGCTGCTGTGTATTGTGGTGGGGAATGCGATTTTGGCAATGAATACCATTCAAAGCCTGACTCAAACCCAACAGCGTTTAGATGACACTAATATGTTAAACACCGCAATTGAGAAGCTTCATCTTTCAATTGTGCAGGCAGAATCAGGACAACGTGGTTACTTATTAACGGGCGATAAAGATTATTTAGCACCCTACAACGACGCTATTATGCAGCTCAATTCACAAGCTACACTGGTTAAAAATTTACGTACTGAAATTGCAGGCCAAGCAGATAAAGTAGCGCGTTTACTATTTTTGGTTGATGATAAAGTTGCGGTATTAACCAGAACCGTTGATTTAGCGTTAGCAGATAAAGAACGCCGTGCCCATTATTTACTAGAGACGCATCAAGGCCGTAAGCTTTACGAACAAATTAGAGAGCTCGCTGATGAAATTCAAGATGCGGAATCTGCTTTTAAAGCTGTGCAGTTTCGAAAGTTAGGGCAAATTAAAAAAGAAGCTAAACTCACTTTTGCAATTACTGCCGTAACAAGTGCTTTATTGATCCTTGGTATGTTTATGCTCACGCGTATTAACTTACATACAGCGGCAAAATATCAGCAGGAACTTGAATATCAAAACGAAACACTGGCTAGTAAAGTGACCGAGCGTACACAAGAGCTGACCTTGTACTCTGATGAACTAAGTCGCAGTAACCGTGAGCTTGAAGAGTTTGCCTTTGTAGCGAGTCATGATTTGCAAGAGCCACTGCGCAAAATTCAAGCATTTAGTGATCGCTTAGAAACCATGTTTAAAGACGAATTGGGTGAAAAAGGTGTTGATTATATCGCGCGTATGAAAAATGCAGCGCAAAGAATGTCTAATTTAATTAATGACTTGTTAGAGTTTTCGCGAGTGACAACACGTGGTAAAGACTTTGCCGATACGGATTTAAAGCAAGTACTTGATGATGTGCTAAGCGATTTAGAAATTGCGATTAAAGAGTCAAATGCGCAGGTCAACGTGGGCGAAATGCCAGTAATACAAGCTGATCTGAGCCAAATGCAGCAGCTATTTTTGAATTTGATTTCAAATGCGGTGAAATTTAGACGTCCAGATGTGGCACCAATTATCACTATTGAGTATCAGCATCATACTGAATTTAATGATGATTATAATACAGAGCTGGAATGGCAAATCATTACAGTGAAAGATAATGGTATTGGTTTTGCGCCAGAATATACCGACAAAATTTTTGTTCCGTTTCAACGTCTGCATGGGCGTTCGCAATATAAAGGCACGGGGATTGGTTTATCCGTGTGCCGACGTATTGTAGAGCGTCACGGCGGTACGATAGCGGCACAAAGTGAAACCGGTGAGGGAGCAACCTTCATCATAAAACTACCTGTGGAAAGCGAGCTTTTCACATTGCAAGGAGAGGCTTAAATGCCATTTTCTAAAGTAAAGCCAATCACCATTTTAATGGCTGATGATGATGAAGATGATCGTTTATTAACGCAAGACGCACTCGCTGAAAGCCGTGTATTAAACGAGTTATACTTTGTTGAAGATGGTGTGGAGCTTTTGGAGTACCTAGAGCGTAAAGGTAAGTTTGAAGACAAAAACTCATCGCCACGACCTGGGTTGATTTTATTGGATTTGAATATGCCACGCATGGATGGACGCGAAGCGTTGCAAGCGATTAAAGGCAATTCAAACTTAAAAGGTATTCCTGTAGTTATTTTAACCACGTCTAAGCAAGAGGAAGACATGGTTAAGGGTTACGATTTAGGCGCGGCTTCATACATTACTAAACCAGTTACGTTTGATGGTTTAGTTGAACTAATGAAAACGTTAGGTAAGTACTGGGTGGAGTTTGTAGAGTTACCTAGTACGTTTAATGACTAAATAAAAAACTGGAGACGCTATGTTAGATAAGGCAACCAGACTGTTACTTGTTGAAGACGATGAAGATGATTATATTTTAACCTGTGATTATCTAGAGCAGCTGAGTTCGCATACATTTGATATAGAGTGGATCAGTGATCCCAAGCAGGCAGTTAAGGTACTGAGTAAAAATCAGCACGATATTTGCCTGCTTGATTACCGCTTAGGGGCTTCAGACGGCTTAGCAGTTTTAAAGCAAGCTGTAGAAAATGGTTTTAATGGCCCTATCATTATGCTCACCGGGCAATCAAACGACGCCCTTGATTTAGCCGCTTTGGATGCCGGAGCTGTTGATTACCTCGTAAAAAGTGAAATGAGTTCAAGTCGCTTTGCCCGCTCTATTCGCTACGCATTAGCCCGACGCGATGTTGAAGATGAACGCCTTGAACGACTCAAAGCAGAAGCCGAAAATCGTTCTAAAGACCGCTTTTTAGCACATTTAAGCCATGAGCTACGCACTCCGTTATCGTCAATCTTGGGCTATACCGAGTTGCTTATGCAAAGTGAATTTAACAATCATGCCAATAATGAGTTAGGGGTTATTTATCGTAATGGTAAGCATCTACTTAGCTTGTTAAATGATGTTCTCGATTTATCAAAAATAGCTGCCGATAAACTGGAGCTCAGCTGCAGTGATGTCAACCTTGATAGTTTAATGGCTGATGTGTTTACCTTAATGCGAGTATCTGCGCTGGATAAAGGGCTGTCGCTGCGTTTTGAGTCATTACAACCTTTGCCCCTTGTAATTAGTATTGATGCGACACGGTTTCGGCAAATTTTAATTAATATCATCAATAATGCGATTAAGTTCACCGAGCAAGGCGATATCATTGTTCGCGCATGGACAAAAGTTATTGATGGCCGTGAAATGCTGTTTTTTAGTATTAAAGATTCTGGAATGGGTATTGCCCCTGAGAAACAAGCACTTATATTCAAACCATTTGAACAAATAGCCGATGTAGAATCGCGCTCAGTTGGCGGCGCGGGGTTAGGTTTAGCTATTTGCTCTGAATTGTTGAGTCGTATGCAGGGCGGGATCACATTAGAGTCTGCTATCGGTCATGGATCTGAATTTACTATTTCAGTGTATCCGGGCAATATTCAATATGTAGAGCGCAGTGTATTAAAGCTCGATTTGACACCTAATATGCAGCAAAAAATGGCCCCCTGTAAAGTCAGTGGCCGAGTATTGGTGGTTGATGATTTACGAGATTTACGGGTGTTAGTTGGGCATATGATCTCTTCTGCTGGTGCAAAGGTTGATTATGCTGAACACGGTAAGCAAGCACTTGATAAAGTAACTAAAGCACAACAGCAAGGTGATCCGTACGACATTATATTTTTAGATATTCATATGCCGGTGATGGGGGGCAAAGAAACCACGATTGAACTTAGAAAAATGGGTTTTAAGGGGGCGGTAATCGCGCTTACTGCTGCCACGATGAAAGGTATACATAGCGAGTTATTGGCGCTGGGTTTTAACGATGTGATAGGCAAACCTGTTGATTCAAGCTTACTTTATCAGTGCTTAACTAATTACTCTGTGGCGGCTAATAAGCTCGTTGATAAATTAGCGCAACCAGCGCGAGTAAAAAGTTGTGCGCGTTTTTTATTGGTTGAAGATGATGCAGATGCGGCGCAAATCACCCAGTTATTACTGGAAAGTTTAGGGGTTGAAACCGTTGTTGCAACTAGTTATGAGCATACTTTAGCAATTCTAAAAAATGACTCTCAATTTGATAAAGTGTTATTAGATATGCATTTGCCTGATGGCAGTGGCTTGGATTTAGCTCGTTATACAAAGCAGTATTATCCAGATCTAAAGCGAGTAATCGTCAGTGGTATACAGCCAGATCCGAAGCAAATTGAACTCCTTGAGATAGAGCAAGTATTACTTAAACCGATTAATTTAGCATTACTAACCCAACTTATTGAGGGTTAGTAATAATTGATTGACGCACCACTAATTCAGGTTCAAAAAGAGTTTGTAAAGCTGGGGTGGTTTTTTTATACACCTCACTTAAAATCCAGTTAGCAGCCATTTGGCCCATTTCGTTGATTGGGTAATTGACGGTACTAAGTGGTGGATACACATGACGGGTAAAAAATACGTTATCGTAGCCCATAATAGAAAGTTGCTCAGGCAAGATTAATGATGACTCACGGGCACTGGCCATAGCGCCGGTTGCCATTTCATCATTGGCACAAATTAGCGCTGTAAATTTTGAATTACCGTTATATAAATGCTGAAAGCCTGCAGTGCCGCTGTCTTCCATAAAATCACCTTGATATAGTAATTGCTCATTAAAACTAATGTTGTGCTCTGCTAGAGCTTGTTTGTGCCCTGCAAGGCGATCTTGAGCATCTTGTTTCCACAGTGGGCCGCTGATATAAGCGATATTCGTATGGCCTTGCTCTAATACGTGTTTAGCCGCTAAATAACCGCCTTTTACGTTATTTAAAATAATGCAGCGCGATGCTAGTTCGCGAATGTATCGGTTGATCAGTACAAAAGGAGTTTTCCCTTTGCTCAACTCTATTAAGTAGTCATCACTAATTGCTTCAACATGCAAAATTAAGCCATCACAATTACGACTAATTAAAAACTCGATTGCTTGTTGTTCACGTTCTTCGTCACTGTGACCTGCAGCAATAATCACATGCTTGCTTTGTTTACGAAAAGCGGTCTCAATGCCGCTCATCATTGGGCCATAGAAAGGGCCTTGTAGTTCGGAAACTAATAAACCAACACTATTTGAACAGTTAGATGCGAGAGATTGTGCAATGGAATTAGGCCGGTAACCAAGCTGTGTCATCGCAACGGTTACCTTTTTTCGCGTTGCGTCGCTGACATTGGTGTTATTGTTCATTACTCTTGAGACGGTTGCTAACGATACGCCAGCAAGTTTTGACACCTCATAAATGGTCGCCATGATATTCCTTGTTAAGTACTACTTCTTTGGGCTAAATCAGCGTTTATTTTCTCTAAGGTATTATTATCAAGAATATACCTTTTCATGATCAACGCGACAAGTACACTACCAATTGCAGGAAACAGTGTAAACGAGGTTAAAATACCGGCTTTAGTTGCTTCATTAAGCTCAGTGTTAGCCTGATAGCCATAGTAAGCCAGTAACCAACCAGCAATAGCTCCGCCCAGTGCAAGGCCTAGTTTAATAAAGAACACCACGCTTGCATAGACCAAGCCAGTTAGCCGATGACCATTTTGCCATTGTCCGTAGTCAATTGCATCTGCCATTTTTGCCCATAACAATGGAGTTGCCATTTGGGTGAAAAAACACCATAAAAAATAGACTGCAAACGCGAGCACTAATTGGTCGTCAGATAAGAAAAATGCAAAACAGCTTATGGCCGCAGAGATGTATTGGAGATATATATATGCTGCTTTTTTATCAACCCGTTTACTCAGTGGTTGTGCGCAGGCGCAGCCAAGGATATTACCGATCATTCCCAAGGTAACAAATTGCGTAACTAAGTCGGCTTCACCAAGAACATATTTTACGTAATAAATTGCTAAAGTCGTACGCAGCACCATACTCGTGAGCAGCATAATTGCAGCACCACAAAGTATTTTAAAAGGACCGTTTTGCCACAACGTTGCCATTTGTGCTTTGAGGCTAAGGGTTTGTTGCTGTGGTGCAACCACACGCTCTTTAGTAAAGCGAAAGCAGGTCAAAAATAATATCACACCGAAACAGCTCATCAGTATCATAGTAAGCTGATAGCCAAGAGCATTATCGCCTTTACCAAACCAGCTTACTAATGGCAATGTGCAAGCACTGACGAGTAAGCCACCGAGCATACCAAATACAAAACGATAAGATTGAATGGATACGCGTTCACTCGGATCGCGACTTAGTACTCCACCCAAAGCTGAATAAGGAATATTAATTGCGGTATAAACCAGCATTAATAGCGTATAGGTGACAAACGCGTAGATGACTTTTCCTGTCGCGTTTAAATCTGGTGTGGTAAAAGTAATTACACTAACCAGCCCAAACGGGATCGCGAGCCACAATAGGTAAGGCCGGTAACTACCATATTTGGTTCGGGTTGCATCGGTGAGCGCCCCCATTAACGGATCGGTGATTGCATCAATAACTCGCACCACTAGGAACAGAGTACCAACGATGGCCGGAGAAATACCAAATATATCGGTATAGAAAAAAGTTAAAAATAGCATCACGGTTTGAAAAATGATGTTACTTGCAGTATCACCTAAGCCATAGGCTATTTTTTCTTTTCTAGTTAGCATAATTGGCACTCATGTTGTTATTATTTTTTGCGCTGTGTGAGCAATGCGCGATATTGTATTGCGCTCTCTTTTAGTATGCGTTGCTGGTTTTCATAATCAACATAAACGAGACCAAAGCGTTTTTCATAGCCGTATGCCCATTCAAAGTTATCCATTAAGCTCCATGCAAAATAACCCTGTATATCAACCCCTTGTTCAACTGCGTCATGCACTGCATTGAGGTGGGTATGATAATAACTAACGCGCTCTGTATCGAGCACTTGGCCATCTTGTAGTGTATCGGCCATGGCCGCACCATTTTCAGTTACATAAACTTTAGGTAGTTGGTATAGCTCATTTAATGATACTAACAACTCAGTTAAACCTTGTGGATAGACTTCCCAGCCCATGTCAGTCACAGCTATGTTGTTGATTTGTGCTTCGGCAAACCAGTTATCATCAGTGTTTTGGTAGTGTATGCGGGTATAGTAATTAACGCCAATAAAGTCGATTTTTTGACTGATTATCGCCATATCATCAGCAGCTATATGGGGTTGCACTTCACTACTGAGGCTATTTAAAAGCGCCGGATACTGACCTTCTAAAACTGCTTTGATATACCACTGATTGTGATATTGATCGGCTAATAATGCTGCTTGTGTATCGTTTTCTGTCAGTGGATAAGCTGGGCTGAAGTTAAGTACAATACCAGCTTCTATATTAGGGCAATTGGCGCGCAGTACTTGCATGGCAAGACCATGGGCTAACAATAAATGATGAGCCGCCTGACGACCTGCTTGTTGGCTTTTAATGCCGGGTGCATGTACACCCACTTCATAGCCTAAATAGGCACTGCAAAAAGGTTCATTTAAAGTCGCATAAGAGTCAACTAAACCTGTCAACTGCTTGGTAACTAAATCAGTATAGTGAGCAAATGCATAAGCGGTGTCACGATTTAACCAGCCACCGTTATCTTCCAAGTGTTGGGGTAAATCCCAGTGATATAAGGTGACATAGGTCTTTATATTGCGTGCTTTTAAAGCCGTTAATAAATCACGATAAAAGCCAATGCCTTGCTGATTAATACTGCCATCTTGATGCAATACGCGCGGCCATGAAATTGATAATCGGTACGCATCAACGGCTAAGTCAGCAATCATTGCGATATCTTGTTGCCATAGTTCAACATGGTTACAGGCTGTATCGCCATTGCTATTGTCGGCGATAGCCCCAGGTTGGTCACAAAAAGTATCCCAAATAGATGTCAGGCGAGCGCTGCGAGCTCCCTCAATTTGAAATGAGGCTGTGGCTACACCAAAGGTAAACTGAGGTTTAAGTAGCGCAGAGCTAGGCGGCAGAGAAATAGTTTTAAACACGATTAGGTGCATCCTTTAACATTCAGTTTTGGCAATTACTTTTACATTAAGCACAGCATAGTCATTAAAAATGGAAGCGCTTACAGAATGTTTGTAAATAAATTGCTAATTTCGATTTATATGATATAAATGTAAGCGCTTACATTTTATGTTGCAACTATTATTTGCTTTTTTTAAGTAGTGAAAAAGTACTTCAATAAGCGTAACTAACTGATAATTAAAATAATTAGAGAGTTTAATATGGCAAACGTCACACACAATTTGGCAACGAATGAACATAGCCTACAACCAATGGGCAAACAAACGTTTGCTTTAACGTCGTTGACCACCTTATTTTTTATGTGGGGGTTTATTACGTGTCTAAACGATATTCTGATCCCCTATTTAAAAGGGATGTTTTCACTCAATTATACCCAAGCGATGCTAATCCAATTTTGTTTCTTTGGGGCTTATTTTGTGATGTCGATACCCGCTGGTAAGTTGGTGAGTAAAATAGGTTATCAATTTGGTATTGTGGTGGGCTTAGTGGTGGCAGCGGTTGGTTGTGCATTATTCTATCCCGCAGCCGTAGCGCATGTTTATGAGCTGTTTTTATTGGCGCTATTTGTACTGGCTTCGGGGATTACCATCTTACAAGTGTCAGCCAATCCATACGTAAGCGTACTTGGCGCTGCAAAAACAGCGTCGTCGCGTTTAACCATGACCCAAGCATTTAATTCGTTAGGTACTACGGTTGCGCCAATCTTTGGTGGCTGGCTTATTCTAACTGAAGTCAGCCAAGCAACCGCAGAGCAAGTTAAACTTCCTTATTTAATGCTTTCAGCAAGCTTACTGGTACTTGCGGTGATTTTTGCTTTTTTAAAATTACCTAAACTTGGCAAAGCTGCAGATGCTGAGAGTGAAAATCAATATGTTGAGAACTTTATTGATTTAGGCAGTGTTTGGCGGTATCGCCATTTAATTTTAGGAGCTGTTGGCATTTTTGTTTATGTCGGTGCTGAAGTCGCAATCGGCAGTTTTTTAGTTGGCTTTTTAACCTTAGATCATATTGCGGGTTTTACTGAGCAGCAAGCAGCACATTATATTAGTTATTACTTCGCTGGCGCCATGATAGGTCGTTTTATTGGTGCTGCCATCATGCAAAAACTCAATGCAGGTAAGGTATTGGCATGTCATGCACTACTTGCCATGGTACTGGTTTTAATGGCGATGACAGGACAAGGGGCATTAGCAATGTGGGCTATTTTGTTGGTCGGATTATGTAACTCAATTATGTTCCCAACTATCTTCAGTTTAGCCCTACAAGGCCTTGGCAAATATACCTCTCAGGGTTCAGGTATTTTATGCTTAGCCATTGTCGGTGGTGCAATTATTCCATTATTACAAGGCGTCCTAGCTGACAATTTTGGTGTGCAATTAGCACTATTACTGCCGATCGGCTGCTATTTATATATTACTTACTTTGCGCTATTTGGCTCAAAAGTAACAACCTCAACTCGTCATTGATAACTAGGTGGACAACATGACAATAACAAAACCACGTACTCTTTTGGTAATGATGATTGCAGCAATGGCGATGAATGGCTGTTCGCAATCAGAACAAACAGCAGCGACCAATGAGATTTGGCCGATGATCAAAAGCGGTGTTAAAGACGATGCCAATATGGAGCAAAAAATTGCTGACTTGCTCGGCTCAATGAGCTTAGAACAAAAAATAGCCCAGATGATCCAACCTGAAATTCGCGATATTACAGTGGAAGATATGCGTCAATATGGTTTTGGTTCTTACCTTAATGGCGGTGGGGCTTTTCCTAATAATAATAAACATGCCACGGCTGCTGATTGGATTGAACTAGCCGAAAAAATGTACCAAGCATCAGTCGATGACTCGCTTGATGGTATCAACATCCCTACGATGTGGGGAACCGATGCAGTTCATGGTCATAATAATGTTATTGGTGCGACGTTATTTCCGCACAATATCGGTTTAGGTGCGGCTAACAATCCACAGTTGATTGAAAAAATTGCTGCAGCGACCGCGCAAGAAGTGATGGTAACCGGTATAGATTGGGTGTTTGCACCTACCGTTGCTGTGGTACGAGATGACCGCTGGGGCCGCACTTATGAAGGGTATTCAGAAGATCCACAAATTGTTAGAGATTATTCAGCCGCAATAGTAAAAGGCTTACAAGGCGCAGTTGATCAAGACTTTTTATCAGATAAACGGGTGATCAGTACGGTTAAGCATTTTATTGGTGATGGTGGTACACAAGGCGGTGATGACCAAGGTAATAATATTACCAGCGAAGCAGAGTTATTTACCATTCATGCGCAAGGTTATGTGGGAGGCTTAGGTGCTGGAGCACAAACAGTTATGGCATCGTTTAATAGCTGGCATGGCGAAAAAATCCATGGCAGTAAATATCTCTTAACTGATGTGCTAAAAGGCAAAATGGGTTTTGATGGCTTTGTTGTGGGTGATTGGAATGGTCATGGACAAATCCCTGGTTGTACCAATGGAAACTGTGCACAAGCCGCTAATGCCGGCCTTGATGTATACATGGTGCCTACTGATGCATGGAAGCCACTTTATGAAAACCTTATCGCACAAGTTAACAATGGCACAATTGCGCAATCACGAATTGATGATGCGGTAACGCGTATTCTGAGAGTAAAAATGCGTGCTGGTTTATTTGATAAACCAAGTCCTGCAAATCGTCCACTTTCAGGAAAAACAGAGGTCATTGGTAGTGCTGAACATCGTAAAATCGCAAAACAAGCAGTTCGCGAATCTTTAGTACTCCTAAAAAATAAACAACAGTTACTGCCGCTTTCGCCAAAAGCAAATGTGTTAGTAGCCGGTCTAGGTGCTGATAATATCGGTATGCAATCTGGCGGTTGGAGCATTACTTGGCAAGGTACGGGGAATC
Organism: Pseudoalteromonas rhizosphaerae; assembly: GCF_028885455.1. NCBI lineage: Bacteria > Pseudomonadati > Pseudomonadota > Gammaproteobacteria > Alteromonadales > Pseudoalteromonadaceae > Pseudoalteromonas > Pseudoalteromonas rhizosphaerae. The sequence goes on along the minus strand of NZ_CP118496.1, from coordinate 4,687,037 downwards.
AAAATAGCGACTTCCCAGGTGGCACGTCGATTTTGGATGGTATTGAACACACTGTTAAGCAAGCGGGCGGGCAAGTTCAGCATGACTTAAACGGTGAGTTCAATACATCTCCAGATGTCGCTATTGTAGTATTTGGTGAGCAACCTTACGCAGAAGGCAATGGGGATTTAGATAATCTTGAATATCAGCGGGGTAATAAAACGGATTTAGCGCTACTGCGAAAATTAAAGCAAGCCGGTATTCCCGTTGTATCATTATTTATTAGCGGCCGCCCAATGTGGGTAAACGCAGAACTTAATGCCAGTGATGCGTTTGTCGCGACGTGGTTGCCAGGTAGCGAAGGGGATGCAATTAGCGATGTGTTATTTGCAAATGTAGATGGCTCAGTAAATCATGATTTTAAAGGCAAGCTGTCGTTTTCTTGGCCGAATAACCCAGTTGATAACGAAAATCGTGGTGATAAAGATTATTCGCCATTATTACCGTATGGTTTTGGCTTAACTTATTCAGATAAAAACACCTTACAAGATGATCTTGTTGAACAAACAGGAATATCACAGCAGCTTGATGATTTAGTATTGTTTGAGCGCGCGGTTAAAGCGCCATGGAGTCTGCATTTACAAAGTGGTGAGCAGCAAAAAGTGATGGCAAGTAGTCGCGAATCAATCGGAGCTGTTAGCGTTAAAACCTTTGATAAAGACGTTCAAGAAGATGCGCGTGCAATTACCTTCAGCGGCGATGAACTAGCAGCAGTACGTTTAAGTGCGGCATTCCCATCTGATTTACGTTCGTTTGTTGAAAAAGCAGGGCAGTTACAAATGCAAATTAAGGTTGAGCAAAGTGCCGATGCCCCGCTTTGGCTTGGTATGCAATGTGGTGATGATTGCCAAGGTAAATTGGATATTGCTAAGCAGCTAAATGCAACCAATGAATGGCAGACTTTAAGCATTGATTTACGGTGTTTTTCACAGCAAGGTGTTAATTTAGGGCAAGTATTCTCACCTTGGCAGTTAAGTACAGCAGCGCCATGGCAGGTGTCGATTGCGAAACTCAACATCACCAGCGAGCATGTATCTACTGAGGTTATTTCATGCCAGTAATGCCTTTGTTAGGCTTAACACCACTGACATCGATCTAGATAAATAGCAATACGAAGTTAATTGCCAATAAACGTCATAAAAGGTAGTCTAGGCTGCTTTTTATTGAATAGGAAAGATCGAAATGAAACCAGTGAATCCATCAAAAGTCATTTGTATTGGTCGTAACTATGCTGCCCATATTGCTGAGCTTGGTAATCAAGAGGCAGACGAAATGGTGGTGTTTTTAAAGCCGCCAAGCGCGATAACAAATACCTTAATGTGTACTCATAAGGATGAGCAATTACATTTTGAGACTGAAATTTGTTTTCAAGTTAACAATGGCTGTTTAGCTGCTGTGGCGGTGGGACTGGATTTAACTAAGCGAGATTTACAGAGTAAATTAAAAGCCAGCGGTTTACCGTGGGAACGCGCGAAAGCCTTTGATGGCTCTGCATTGTTTAGTGAGTTTGTACAAATAGACGAACAAGCTATTGAGCATTTAAGCTTAACCTTACTGATAGATAATAAGGTGCGACAACAAGGCGGCGTTGAGTTAATGCTTTATAAACCCGCGGTTATCTCAGCCCAAGTTAGTGAGTTTATGACTTTAATTGATGGCGATATTATTATGACTGGCACACCTGCAGGAGTAGGAGCTGTGAACGCAGGAAGTAAATTTATTGCTCAGTTACACTTGGGCTCAGACTTATTGGTTCAGCAAGAGTGGTTGGCTGAGTAAGTTTTAATATCTGTTGTTGATATTGTTGATCAAACTCCGCAAAGGTATTTTCAAGCAATACACGCTGTGTTTGCTGGTACTTTGCAGACGGCAGTATGCTATTTGTTAGCACTCGATTTATTTTTTTTAAGGCATTATTAGCAAAATTATTAGGGGCATTGGTTGAGCAACCAATCGCACCTAAAACCAGCTTATCGGCGTGATCGGCAATAGGTAAGGTTACTACATTATCAAATTCGCTGAAGCGGTTGTAGTAATCTGCTAAAAAAGGATAGTCGATAGTGTAATCAATATACCCATGATTGAGCCGATTGATCACCGAGCTGCTTTCGTTTTCACTGTTCCAACTTAATGATGTATGTTGGTCGCTTTTAGTATTTCGAGCGATGGTATTTAACTCTGGAGTAAATTTACGCGCAGCGGATTGACCAAAAATAAATTTATTATCTGTCAGTAGTTTAACTAAATTTATCGGTGAACTGTGTTGTTGGCTAATTACTTTCGCTGTTTTAGCTGAGGCAATGATAGCAAATGGTGGGTACACCGTTGTTGGCACCGAATAGATCACTCGCGGGGTGTTAACTTTACGGTGGATCATACAAGGGAAACATGCTTGTTGACCTTCATCGAGGTACTTACCTATACGTTTTTGCGGCAACATGAGGCGGGTATGCTTTATATCGGGTAATTCACTGATGAGCTGTTCGACTAAGTAATCACATAAGCCACCATCGGGAGTTTGTGCTGTTTTGGCCAGATGAAAAGGGGCTGTATTGCTTTGTAGCCAAGTTATATGGGTTACTTCATCGGTAGTATTAGCAAGTACATAGACGCTTGAAAAAAAAGAGAATAATGCAACGATGTAATAGACAATACGCATAGCTATATTTACTTTATCCGCTAACAATTTAAATCGAGTATACAATAACTAATATTTTGCGCTACTAAAGACTGGTAAGTTATTACGGTAAGTTAATTTTTTAATACTTTAGTGGTGTTTTTTTGATTCACTATTTGTGAGAAGTCGTTTTTCAAGTATTTTAATCCGGTGGAAAGCCCAAGCATTGATAATGATTGGGCTTTATTGATTAAAATGGCATTGGGTATTGCTTAAATACATTACCGATATCAGTTAGAGCTTGTTCACTTAATTCGATGTTGAACGCGGCAATGTCATCTTTTAGTTGTACCAAGCTGGTTGCACCAATAATTGAAGAAGTAACGCCATCAACTTGGTCACACCATGCAAGCGCCAATTGTGCTGGGGTTATTTGGTATTGCTGGGCAATTTCAACATAGTGGCTGATTGCTTGTTGAGATTGCGCTGTGTCACGGAATAAACCATTACGCTGCACCAGTGTCCAGCGGCTACCATCGGGACGTGCGCTATTTAAATATTTACCACTTAACATACCGCCTGCTAAGGGTGACCAAGGTAAATAAGCAATATCTTCGTGAATACATTGCTCTATTAGATAAGGCCAATCTTTAGCGTGTAATAAACTAAATTCATTTTGAATAGAGACCATGCGCGGTAAATTATGTTGTTCACTTAACCGTAAAAATTGGCTAATACCCCATGGCGTGTCGTCAGAGAGACCACAATGTTTAATTTTACCAGCTTTAACACAGTCGTTTAAACCTTCAAGAATATCGAGCATACCCGCTGTGTGTTGCTCTGTATTAGCGTCACTAAAACGGATCATACCTGGCCAATGTTTGCTAAAGTGCGGTGATTGACGATTTGGCCAATGCAGTTGGTATAAATCAATTACATCGGTTTGTAGGCGTTTTAATGACTCGTCAACGGCATGAACGACTGCTTGACGAGTAATATCGCCGCCATCGCGTATCCAAGCTAGGCCATTGCCAGCAATTTTAGTGGCGAGCACAATATCGTCTCGCTTACCTGGATTACGCGCTAACCAATTACCGATAATTTGCTCTGTCTTTCCGTACGTATCAGGAGTGGGAGGTATGGCATACATTTCTGCAGTATCAATGAAGTTTACGCCATGCTCTAAGGCATAAGCAATTTGCTCATCAGCATCTGCTTGATTATTTTGTACGCCCCACGTCATGCTGCCTAAGCATACACGAGACACATTTAGACCACTGCTACCAAGTGGGTTGTAACGCATAATGATTCCTTACTTTTATGATTCTCGGCTGTACTTATGTAATGCAGCCAATAATGGCTCACTTAATTGTGCTTTCTTACCCGTTTTAAAATTAAACATCACCACTTGCGATGACCCTAATGTAGTCAAGGCATTTTGCGCTTGGCTAAATACGCTGTAGTGCATCATAAAACGGTCTTTTTGAATATCACTGATGGTAACGCCTACCAACACTGTATCAGGAAATGTGACTGGGCGTTTATAACGCGCGTTATTTTCACTAATCACAGGACCAATACCTGTTGTTTGTAAATCTTCGAGTAAATTTATTTGATTAAAAAAATCAATTCGAGCAGTTTCGAAATAACGAAAATACACCACATTATTGACATGTTGTAAGGCATCCATTTCTCCCCAAGCAACATTAATTGCTGTATGGATAGGATGTTGTTCTATAAATGATTGCATATTCGACAGCTCTTTAAAGTAAAAACGTAGATTAGCAATTGGTGCTGTTTAGCTCAAGAAAATTAGGAAAACAGTGAAAATGTGCTAGTTTTAGTAGTTCACGGTTACGTAAATGAATACTTTAATCTGATTTAAAGGAGCTAATTATGAATACAGTGACAGCAAAAATAATGAAACGCTTAGCGCTACTGGTGGTGATCTGTTTGGCATTCGTTTGTTATGCGATGGGCAATGCTTCTGGGATGGTGATACTAATCGTAGTTGGTTTTATTTTAGAAGGTGCTTTTTGGTTATTCGGTGCGAGGTTATTTAATCGTAAAAAGTCTTCACAGCAAGAATCATCGAGCTGATGACTTGCTAATAAATCAAACTTAATGAATAATAACTGTTCATTTGTACAGTGCTTGGTTTGAGGAATGAAAAAGTTTATTCATATTGACATGGATTGCTTTTACGCAGCCGTCGAAATGCGCGATAACCCCGCGCTTGCTAATGTACCTTTGGCAATTGGTGGCAATAGTCGCCGTGGAGTGCTCTCTACAGCAAATTACATCGCCCGCGAATACGGTGTGCGCTCTGCGATGTCTAACTACCGTGCTAAACAATTATGCCCAGATTTAGTGATTGTACCAGGGCGTATGCAAGTTTATAAACAAGCCTCTTCGCAAATTCGTGCTGTATTCCAGCGCTATACCGACCTTATAGAGCCTCTTTCTTTAGATGAAGCTTACCTTGATGTGACTGAAAGTAATGCATGCCATGGTAGTGCGACCTTAATGGCAGAGCAGATCCGCGCCGATATTTTTGCAGCCACCGGTTTAACTGCTTCGGCTGGAATTGCGCCGATAAAATTTATTGCCAAAATTGCCAGTGATGAAAATAAACCGAATGGTCAATTTGTAGTATTGCCTGAGCAAGTGGATGACTTTTTAGCGCAATTACCTTTGGGTAAAATACCCGGGGTCGGTAAGGTTACCCTTGAAAAACTCAATTTAAAAGGCTTATACACCGGTGCTGATGTGCGCGCTAAAGGGGTTAATTGGATGCAGCAACACGTTGGTAACTTTGGGGTCTCGCTGTATCAAAAATGTGCCGGTTTACATATTGGTAAAGTATCCACAGAACGTACCCGTAAATCGCTCAGTGTTGAGCATACCTATGAATATAATAAAACCAGCTTACAAGCGTGTTTAGATCAATTGCCAATATTATTGGCTGAGCTTCAACGTCGATTAACAAAACAGCAATTAGAGCAACGCATAAATAAACTCAGTGTCAAAGTCAAGTTTGCTAATTTTGTGGTGACATCGGCCGATCAAACTTGCCACCGACTTGATGAAACTATCTTGGCTGAGCTTCTGAGCAAAGCATATCAACGTGGCTTGCAGCAGCCAGTGCGGTTACTCGGTGTAGGAGTCGGTGTTAAAAATGAACCGCAGCAACATGTACAGCTGAGTATATTAGATTAAGATACTGCGCGCTATTTGCTTCAATAAATGATAAGTGGGCAGTGAGTAACTGCTGTATTTTACACTGTAACTCCAAGTTGCCAGTGTTATGTTAGCTCGTCGTACATTGCTGGCAATAGCTATTTAAATCAATGATAATAAGCTCCTACGTATTTTGACAACAGGACCTTTTTTTATGGCATATCCTCACGCAGTTGCAGCCCCGCAATTAGATAACGCAAAACATGATGCGCTTATTATTATTGCCGATAACTTTTCTGAGTTAGACGACCCGAATCTAAGCCAAGCTATTAAAGCGCAAATGGCGGTTGATGCACGTATTGGTAAGCAAGTCACGCTGCTTGTTGTTGATTCTAAAAGGGTAATTTTAGCGCCGACAGGTCCATTAAATCGTGATTATGACGATGTACGTCGTTATTTTGATGCAGCTAAATTGGCTATCAATGAAGCTAAAGCATCAGGCAGTACAAAACCTGCTATTTACTTACCACAAGCAAGCCAAGATAGCCGTTATCAGTATGCCTTAGAAGTTGCTTATCTTGGTGCTTGCCAAGCGTTGTGGCAGCCGCTTGAGGCGCGCGAGTTTCATGGTGAAAGCATTGAACCGATCACTCAAATAGCCTTGTTTGGTGCTAATGAGCAAACAATTAAAGCAGTAAATGCCATTGCCGCAGGGCAGTATGCTGCTCGTGATTTATGTGGCACTGAGCCTGAGCGTATGGCGCCACCACGTTTTGCTGATTACTGTGTAGATTTATTTAAAGGCAGCAAGGTCAATGTTGCAGTGATTGCAGATATTGCCACGATTGATAAAGAGTACCCGATGATGAGTACCGTGGCTCGCGCTTCATATGCGGTTGAGCGTCATCACCCTCGTGTTGTAAAACTTGAATATGTACCAGAGGGCGAAGTAACACGTACCTTAATGTTTGTCGGTAAAGGCTTAGTATATGACACCGGTGGTGCCGATTTAAAAGTGGGCGGGCATATGGCCGGTATGAGCCGTGATAAAGGCGGCGCAGCCTCTGTTGCTGGTTTTATGAAATCAGTGGCAGACTTTCAACCACAAGGCGTTAAAGTTATTGCTTACTTAGCGGTAGTTCGTAATTCAATTGGTTCTGATTGTTTTGTACCAGATGAAATTATTACTAGCCGTGAGGGCGTACGTGTTCGCATCGGTAATACGGATGCAGAAGGGCGCTTAGCTATGGGGGATTTACTCAGCGAGATGAAAGATTTAGCAAAAGGAGAAGTTAATCCTGAAATCTTTACGGTCGCAACGTTAACCGGACATGCAGCTCGTGCAATGGGACCTTACAGTGCATACGTTGAAAATGGCCCTGCACGTGCGGCTAATATTTCTCGTAAGCTGGCTGACAGTGGTGACTTATGGGCTGATGGTGCAGAAGTTTCTCGCAGCCGTCGCGAAGACTATGATTTTATTAAACCGCGTACTTTAGCTGATGACGTATTATCAAGTAACAATGCAGCATCAGCAGTTACCGCACGTGGTCATCAGTTCCCTATGGCATTTTTAGCTATTGTTGGTGGCCTTGATAAGCATGGTTGTGAGTCAGCACAGCCTTTACCTTATGTGCATATGGATATTGCCGGTAGTGGTGTTGAAGGTGGTGATTGGCAGCACGGTAAACCAACTGCAGCAGGCTTAAGCAGTTTATTTGCTCGTTACTGCTTATAATAAGCAGTATTAAATACAACAGCCCCGTCATATAAAATGACGGGGCTTTTTTGTAATTTGTTTTTGTTAATTAATCTAATTTAAAGCGATTAACCACATCAGTTAGCTGTTGGCTACTGTGTTTAAGATTATCGCTTGCACCAGAAAGTTGTGATGTATTGGCCAGAGATTGTTCGGTTGATTGCGATAGTTCATTAATTCGCAAATTGACTTCATCCGCAGCACTTGATTGTTGCTCAGTCGCACGGGCTATTTGACCATTCATATCGGTGATAACCGACACCAGACGTTCAATTTCAGTTAATGAGGTATTGGCAGAGCCAGCTTGTTGTACTGTGCTGGTGGATAATTGTTGGCTAGCTGTTACCGCCTCTACAGCCGCCTGTGCGCCTTTTTGTAATTTGGCTATCATCGCCTGAATTTCGTCTGTGCTCTTGCCTGTGCGACTTGCAAGAGTGCGTACTTCATCAGCTACAACGGCAAACCCTCGGCCTTGTTCGCCAGCACGTGCCGCTTCGATTGCAGCATTGAGTGCCAGTAAATTGGTTTGCTCCGCAATACCGCGGATCACGTCTAGTACCGATCCTATATTATTACTTTCTTGAGCTAAATCAGCGGTAACTTGACTCACAGTTTCAATGTTTTTGGACAGTGTTTCTATGGATTGAATTGTTTTAGCAACGACTTCTTTACCTTCAGATGCATTCACCGCGGCTTGGTTAGCGGCTTGTTCAGCCGCTTCGGCATTGCGACTTACATCATGAATTTGGTGGGTCATTTGCTCCATTGCTGCAGCGACTTGCGTTGAGCTATCGTTTTGCAGTTCAATAAAAGAATGATTGGTTTTACTCGCATCATCCACTGTTTGGGCATGCTGGTTAACATCATTGGCATTATTTGCCACTTGTTTAAGTGACTCACGCATTTTGGTAGTAAATAAATTAAAGTGGCGAGATAATCGTGATACCTCATCATTACCATTTTCATCTAAGGTTTGGGTTAAATCCCCTTCACCTTGAGAGATACTTTTCATCATATTTGCAGCAAGCCGAGTTGGCAGTAAAATACTTCTGGCGATTAAGTAACTTAAACTAATTAATAGCAAAATAATCACTGCGGCATTGAGAATAACTAAATTCCGTAAGCTGGCAAAAGCGTTATCAATAGTATCAATATAAACACCTGAACCGACTATCCATTGCCACGGGGTAAAACCTTTCACATAGGCTATTTTATCAACTGGTTGATCTTTACCTGGTTTAGGCCATTTGTAAGGGATAAAACCTTCACCACTTTGCTTAACTATTTTAACCATTTCAACAAATAACGGTACGCCATCTGGGTCTTTACTGTTGCTGAGTGATTTACCGTTTAATTCTGGTTTAAAAGGATGCATAACCATGGCTGGCTGAAAATTATTGATCCAGAAGTAATTGTCATTGTCATAGCGAATACTAGCTATTGTAGCTAGTGCACCTTGTTGGGCTTGTTGCTCGGTGAGTTCGCCGCTTTGTTGTAATGAATGATAATGGGTAATAACGCTATAAGCAGCTTCAACCAGATTTTTAGTTTTCGTATATTGGCCTGCTTTGAGTGAACCATATTGCTGAGTTAAACTAGTAATACTTAAAAAAAGTAAACCAACAACGACCAAACTTACCAAAATAGCTAAGCGCTGAAAAATAGTAAAACGGCGTAGGTACGACATAAAAAATCCTTTAGAAGTGCTCGCAGAAGGCGCGCATATATTAAGCGTAGTAAATATTACTTTAAAATCTAGTTAACTGTTCCTTGTTTTGGTCTAAAGTTTTTAAATAAATAGGATTATCATTAAGTCAAAAAAAAGGCTGATTTTTCAATCAGCCTTTATGCGGTCATTACTGATTTACTCTACATCAAAATGACGATTAAAGAAGTTAGTGATTGTTTGATGCAAGTGAGTTTGCACTTGTTTACCCCGTAAGCTGTGCTTGGAACCAGGATAAGTCATCATTTCAAATTGCTTTTCGTTATCTTGCAATTGTTTAAATAACTTAGTGGCATGGGTAAACAATACGTTATCGTCGGCCATACCATGGTAGATCATTAATGGCCCTTTCAAGCCATCTGCGTATGGAAATACCGCACTGTCTGCATAGCCTTTGGCATTTGTATCAGGATGTCCTAAATAACGCTCGGTATAGTGAGTATCATACAGTGCCCAATCAGTCACTGGCGCTCCAGATACGCCTGCTTGAAAATAATCACCAGCTTTAAACATGGTCATTAATGCCATATAGCCACCGTAACTGTGACCATAAATACCAATACGTTGTGGGTCAACATAATCAAGCGTACGTAAAAATTCGACGCCTTTTATTTGATCAGCCACTTCAACCACACCTAAATGTTTGTAAATGGCATCTTCAAACTTTTTACCACGATTATACGAACCACGGTTATCTAATTGGAACACTACATAACCTTGCTGTGCCATATATTGGAAATATAAGTTCTTGCTGCGCCAACTATTGGTTACGCGTTGTGCGTGTGGGCCGCCATAGACATTGACAAGAACAGGGTGTTTTTTACCATCATTTACCGTTGCAGGTTTAAATAAACGATAGTGCATCTCTTGACCATCATCAGCAGTCAAAGTGCCATATTCAGGCTCAGCTAGATCAGTAAGATAAGGAGTTAGTGGATGGTTTTCATCAAGCTTATTTTGTTCTAACCAAGTAACAAATTCACCGTTTACTTTACGCAGTGCAGCTGAGTTTGGCTTGTTGACCGATGAACTGTTATCAATAAAAGTTTTACTGTCTTTTGCCATTACCACATTGTGATAAGCACCTTGCTCAGTGATACGTTTAATATCGCCCTTTTTAAACAGTGGAACACTGTATAGCTGGCTTTCCAAAGGCGTGTCTTTGCGTCCGGCAAAGTAGACAATGCCTTTTTTCTCATCAATACCTTTTAAGCTATCAACCACCCAGTCACCATCGGTGATCTGACGCACTAACTTACCATTGGTACGATATAGATATAAATGCTTAAAGCCATTGCGCTCAGAGGCCCAAACAAAATGTTTTTTGTCTTTCAAAAACTGTAGATCAAAATGTAAGTTGATCCAGGTATCACTAGTTTCTGTTAAGGCGACTTTTTGCTCTGTTGTTTCGCTGTTATAAAAGCGCAATTCTAAGTTGTGCTGTGAGCGGTTTTGCCACTGATATGATAGGGTTTTGTCATCTTCTAACCATTTTGCACGGGCAATGTAAATGTCTTCGTCTTTACCTAAATCAATCCAATCAGTTTTTTGATTATCGAGCTTAACCACACCAAGTTGAATTTTTACATTATTAGTGCCGGTAAATGGGTAGCGTTGGTTAAACAGTTTCACTTCATCAGCGTAAATTTCATTGCGGATAGCTTCTTTAACTGGGCTTTCGTCAATGCGAGTGAAGGCTATTTTTGATTCATCACCAGACCACCAATAACCTGTCATTCGGCCCATTTCTTCTTGCGCGACAAACTCCGCCATGGCGTTTTTGATCACACCGCCGCCATCTTTACTCAGCTGAATTTCTTTACCTGATTTAAGATTTAGCGCATAAAGATTTTGTTCACGGACAAACGAGACAAAGTTTCCTTTTGGTGAAAAGCGTGCGTCGGTTTCAAATGCCTCAGTATCGGTCAGTTTACGGCTTTTTCCTGCTCCTAGCTCGTAATAATAGAGGTCACCATTAAGTGGAAATAACAAGGCTTTACCGTCTTTAGACCATTTGTATTCTAAAATACCTTTACCAAAAATACGTTGGCGCTCACGGCGTGCTTTTTCTTCGTCTGAGAGGTTTTCGGGGCCTGAAAAAAGTTTGGCAGAGTCGACTAAAATACGATTTTTGTTATCTTTTAAATTATATTCCCACAAATCATAACGGTTGTAATCGTCGCTTTTACCTTGCAGGTAGGTAACTCGGCTACCGTCTGGTGAAAACTTAAGCTGTACAGGTGCTTTACCCGCTAAACTTGGATCATCAAAAATACGTTCTAAAGTAAGAGGCTTAGCTTGCACTGTGATGGCTGTTGCCACCAAAGGTAGCAAGTATGAGAGGTGTTTAATTTTTTTTAACACGTGTTTACCTTCGCTCGAATAAAAACTGCAACGATGGTAAAGCCAAGCGTGGGCAACTGCAACTAAATGCTATAAAGTAGCGAAAATGTAATGCACTTAATTTGTAAGGAATAAAAATGACCGTTGAATTCTCTTTAGCCCCAGAACTTGCACGTGATTGTATTGAACTGGCCGATTGGCCATTATGCAAAGTGTTACTTATGAATGATAGTCAATACCCGTGGTTTATTTTAGTGCCTCGTAAAGCGAATTTAAAAGAGAGCATTGATCTAAGCGAGTCTGAACAGCTATTGCTAATGCAAGAGTCAGCGAAGTTAAGTCGGCTCCTCAAGGAGGTACTTAACCCAGATAAACTTAATGTCGCAGCGCTTGGTAACATGGTTCCACAGTTACATATTCATCATATTGCCCGCTATAAAACCGATGTCGCATGGCCTGCGCCAGTATGGGGGAAGTATCCCGCCGTGCCTTACAGTGAAGAGCAATTGGCACGTTTAAAAACACATTTTTAATCGTGGTTGAGTGTTTATATAACAGAATTTTATCATGGAATTATGACTTTTAGTTGGGTGAAAATAGACTATGCTTAGGGTCACTAAGTCGTGGCTGTTTATTACATTCAGTATATAAGGATTGCAAACTAACGGATGAAAGCTTTTGTATTGTTTACCTTGTTAATTGTATTTTCGCATCACAGTGCAGCAAATACATTTTACTTTGTTGGTACCACCTTTCCGTCGGTACTTGAAAAAAATGAACAAGGTCAAATAGAAGGCTTAGGCGCCGACATCGCAGGTGAGATTTGCCTGCGTTTAGGTTGCCAAATTAAAATTGATATTTTGCCATTTAAACGGGCGCTAAAAATGATTGAACTTGGCAAAGCTGATGCATTTATAGGCCCTTATAAGTCGGCTATTAGAGAGCAATATATGGTTTATAGTGAGGCTGCTTTCTATCAAGATCCGCTGGTTTTTTATGTCAAAAATAGTAATGAATTCCAGTGGCATAATAATTTAGAAACATTAAAAGAGTTATCGGTAGGATTAACAAGAGGTTGGAACTATGGTGACGATTTTGAGCAATATAAAAGTCAGTTGGAAGTTTCTGAAGTGGGTACTGTAGAGGCCAGTTTTTTGCAATTAATTCATGACCGTGTCGATATTATAGTGACTCATCCAAGAGCCGCACAGCCCGTTATTAAGCAGTTAAGTTTAGCTAATCAAGTTAAACAGTTACAACCGCCATTAATTGTTAATAAAGGCTATTTTGGTTTTTCAAAAAAACGTAATTTAAATGAGTTTATTACCTTATTCGATAAAGAATTAAATAATATGATTGCTAATGGTGAAGTAAAAAAAATGAGTGAAAAATATGGTTTAGCATTCCCGTAATAGCAATATTGAATTAAAAAAGGCGTTTTAGGTGAGCCCCTAAAACGCCTTTTTAGTATTAATTATATTATTCTAAACCTAACTCTTTCTTACCTTGTTTAAATGTGACATCTACAGGGATATTAGCTTGGCTTAGTTTTTCTAAATCTTTAGCAAGTTCCACTTTGATATCACCATGTGTGGCAATCAATTGATCAACTTTCTCATAATCACCATCACCTTGTAAGGTTAAGATCAAACCAGATAGCTTGGCCATTGCTTGGCCCATTTTTTCCATATTTACGCTGTAAAGGCCTTGCTCATTTTTAGAGAATGCACCTTCTTCTGCGAAAAAGTTAAAGCGGATCATATTTGCTTTACCATGGGCACTTGATGCGCCAAAACGCACTGAGCGGAAAATACCGGCCATAAAAGTGATGTAATAATCTTCAAGTGTTCCCTCTGTGATCTCACCTTTTTTGAGTAACTGCTCAACCATGTACAAGCCTAAGATATCGGCTTTGCCTTCTTCTAAAGCACTGGCATGTTCTTGTAAAGACTGACGAACAGTGCCTTTACCTGTGATAGTATTTTTTATCCCTAAACCATGAGCGACTTCATGGAACATGGTATTGGCAAAAAATGCATCGAAAGTAATGTGTTTACGTTGCTCAGGAACAATTAACTGCTCAGCGATTGGCACCAATATTTTATCAAACTTAGCGCGCATAGCATTTTTCAGTTGTAAACGGCGAGTGCCTTTTTCAAGTTGTACTTGTTCGTCATTTGGTAAGTTAATAGCAATAGTTTTACTGCCAGCATTAGAATGGCCTGCGTAGTAAACAACATCATATGCATTTAAGTCCGCATCAGAGCCTGGCACTTCTTGTTTGTATTTGCCATCAACAGGGAGGCCTTTTTGTAGCTCTGGTAAAAATGCTGCAAATTTAGCAAGGCGCTCTGACCATGCTAAATCTTTCACTAATACATACGATTCGAAGGCTGCGCGAGAGCCGAACAATTGATCTTCATAGGTTTCGATTGGACCAATAACGATATCGATGGGGTTGTTCTTCATGTCCATCCAAGCAAAGTCTGATGCTTGATAATCATCGTTTTGTAGTGCATCTGCACGTAAATTCAGGTAACTAGCAAACTCTTTATCATCGGCAAGCTTGCTCGCCTCACGTAATAAGTTAGCCGCTTTTTCAAGGGCTTGAGCATATTCAACCGAATAGGCAACGCTATATAGCTTGCCTTGCTCATCTCGCTTAATGACTGAATACAGGCCATTTTTATCTGCTACGTCAGCCTTGTTTAGCTCTTCTTTAGTGATATCGGCTGGATAAAATTGAGCTCCGGCTGTTTTATCTTCATAGCCTGACAAAAAGACTTGATCGCCATTTAATCTATCCCATGGTCCATAGTTAATATCGGCAAATTTTTGTACTTTAGGATCATTGATTTTGGCTAAAAATGCCGCTTTATCTTCACCAAATGCTTGGCGCCAGAATAGATCATCCATAATTTTAGACGCATCAATAAGTTTTGCTATTAACGCTTTTTGGTTGTCGCTTAAATGTGATAAATCAGTGGTTAAACTAAAATCGGTATAGATATCAAGGCGACTAGTGTCAGCGTTAACAAGTTGTGGGCCGCTATCTTGTACTTGCTTAATTGAGGCTGCTGCGTCAGTTGACGCTTTAGGTGCGCTGGCTTGATCTGAACATGCACTAAGAAAAACGGCACCGGTGAGAATAAGTGCTTGGCTAATTTTATTGAGAGTCATTATATTGCCTGTTAAAAAGTAAGTTTAATTATAGATACCCTTGAGAGGGTATTTCGCTTCCTTGTTATGCCAGCATTAAAGCAAATCTTATGCGTAAATAGCAAGTTTCCTGTGTTGTGATGGTCTTAGCGAAGGGATATAAAGTGTAGTAGAAAAATAAACTAATATAATTTCTGTAATTTTCTTAACTTTAGCGGTAACTTAGACAATACTGTATTTATAAAAAATAAACATTCCATGGTTTGGGTGTATTAACAAATCAATACAAAAGGATGGCACATTTATGTCAACAGAAAACGCACTACTGACCATTTTGGTTGATCGTATAAATAATGACACGTTAGTTTTACCCACCTTGCCTGAGGTTGCGGTTCGTGTACGTCAAGCTGCCGATAATCCAGATGTAAACTTAGCGCAAATGGCTGATGTGATCTCTCATGATCCGGCATTAGCAGCACGGATGATAAAAGTCGCAAATAGTGCTTTTATGGGGCGAACAGTTAAAGTTTCTAATATAAATCAAGCGGTAACGCGTATTGGTCTGCGTCAAATCAAAAATATCGCAACAGCAATGGCGATGGAGCAACTGTTTGTTTCAAATAATGAGCTGATCAAAGGTTACATGGATAAGGCATGGCAGAAGACCTTAAAAGTAGCATGTCACTCAATTACTGTGATGGAGTTTTTCCTTAAGAAAAACAAGCAGACCTCATTGAATCGTGACACCATTACACTGGCATCACTAGTTTATAATATTGGTGTATTGCCTATTTTGACTGAAGCGGAACGTCACCCGGAAGTATTTGCCAATCCAAGCTTTTTAGCGCATGCGATTCAAAAGCTTAGCGGTAAAGTAGGGGGAGCCATCATGCGTGCTTGGGAGTTTACTGATGAATTTGTTGAAGTAGCAGAAAGCTGGGCCAATCCTAACTATCGCCCAGAGCATATTAGCTATGTTGATTTCATTCGTATTGGCGCGATTATGGAAGGTATTTTACAAGTTTCAGATAAGTCTGCAGCATTACAAACTTATATTGATAAAGGTGTGATCCCATCACTTGATATCTTCTCAAGTGATGAATATAACGATATGCTCGATGATGTGAAATCGGTATTTAGTTAAGTTAATTCGTCAGTTAAAAAAAGCGCCAATAGGGCGCTTTTTTAGTATTTAAAACTTAGTCAAAATTTAGGCTAAATCTTCCACGTCACCTAAACCAGCCGTAAGTTCTTCTAGCATTAGTTTAATTTCTTCAGAGGCGAGAATAAAGTCAGCATCAAGTTTGACCAACATATCTTCTTTAGGGATGTCGGCGTTTTCTTCTTTTAATGTTTCAGAGTAGCTTAAGCGCTTAATAGAGCCATCATTTTGCAGCATGAACTTCAGGCGCTCTTGCCAATCTAGTGCAAGTTTTGTTACTCGCTTACCGCTTTCAAGGTGCGATTTAACTTCATCACAGGCTAAATCATGGCCTTTAAGCTTAACTTGAGCACCGCTATCGTCTGCTTCTTCAAGCTCTGCGTCAGAGCCAATAGCAAAGCCCTCAGGTGTACTGAAGTTAGTTAACCAGTCCGTTAAAAATACATCTAAGTCATAGTTTGCAAATGCAGGAACTACCGGCAATGTACCTAGTGATTTGCGAAGTAGTGCTAGTAACTCTTCTGCTTTATTAAAGCTACCACTGTTGACGACTACCCAGCCATTTTCTTGGTCAATAAAGGCAAACTGTAAACTCGACTTTTTAAAGGCTTGCGGTAATAAGCTATGGAGGATATTTTCTTTGAGCTCGTCTTTTTCTTTTTTCTTAACAGGGCGATTTTCTTCTGCTTCGATAAGTTCTATTTTTTCAGCAACCATATCGTTGATAACGGATGCAGGAAGTACTTTTTCTTCACGTTTAGCACAAACCAAAATACTCTTTTGCGAGAAATGGGAAAGGGTATCACCATGTTTACCAAAGGCTTTGGTCCAGCCAAATGTACTTAAATCTTGACTACCGCAAGGGCGAAATAAATCTTGCTCTAAGGCTTTCTCAAAGTCTTCTTGGGTGTACGACACGTCTTGCTTAAAGCGGTAACAAATAAGGTTACTAAACCACATAGGGAGATTGATCCATTCGGTAAATTTACCCAATCATAACAATAAAAAGCTGATGCGCAAATGACTGATTGGCCAAACGTTTAGCAATTAAGCAAAGTGTTAGGCAAACAGTCTCGGCGCATTAGTTATTAAATATAGACAAAGGTTTTGGCATGTCTTTAGGGAAACTAATATGATAATGCAAGCCGTTCCCCGGTGAGCTTGTCGCATCGATTTCGCCGCTCAAGGTTTGCTTGACCAAATTGAAAGTAATGTGTGTGCCCAGACCACTGCCGCCTTGATCGCGTTTAGTCGTAAAAAACGGATCAAACAGTTTTTCAAGTTGCTGTTCGGTAACGCCATTGCCATTATCTTTAAAGTCGATAATCACTTGGTCATCTTCATCTTTAATAGCAATGTCTATAATGCCATTGCTGACACCATCGAATCCGTGGATCAATGAATTCATAATCAAATTGGTAAAAATTTGACTGATAGCACCAGCAGGTAGATTTAAGGTTAAATCTACCGGGCAATCTAAATTAATATGATGACTGGTATTTTTTATCTTAGGGTGTAATGAGCGAATAATTTCACCTAGATATTCTTTTAGGTTGATAGTTCGCACAGCTTCACTGGCTTGATCAACCGCAATTTGCTTAAAGCTGGCAACCAGCTCTGAAGCACGGTCTAGGTTAGTGGTTAATAGGCTAGTACTTTGTTTGGCATCATTAATAAACTCCTCAAGTGCTTTAGGCGAGAGTGTTTTCTCTTTGTAAGCGTTTTCAATTTGTATTAAACGCTCTTGCAAAAAGGATGTGGCAGTAACCCCTATACCGACCGGGGTATTGATATCGTGGGTAATACCGGCAACTAAACCACCCAAAGCGGCCATTTTTTCTGAGCTGACTAAACGCTCTTGCGCCATATTGAGTTCATCAACATAACGTTGCATTTCAGTTTGTTTAGTTAGTAGCTCTTGCTCAGTATGGCGACGCAAATCAACTTCTTCGGTGAGCGTTAGTTTTTGTTGTTCCAACTCGTATTTTTGTTGCTGTAAATCCATCATAGCTTGACTTAAATTTGATGTTTTACGTGCCACTTCTTGTTCAAGTTGTAGATTTTGCTGATCGAGCTTTTCGTTACTTATTATCAATGCTTTTTGAGTTTGTTCAAGCTCTTTGCGGTATTGCACAACTTTATCGATCAACTTATTGAATGATTGTTCCATTACTTTTAATTCGTTGTGCTCAGTTGTTTCAATTTCGATATGTTGACCTTCGAGGTCATCTAATTGAAGATCTTCAATTTGCTCTGTTAGTTGTGCTAGAGGTTCAGTGAGTAGTTTTCTAAATGCCATTAAGAATAAGATGATTAAAAATGTAGTTTTGATCATCGCATTGCCAATTAAAAAATAAATTGAGATCATAATGCGACTAAATACCACTTCTCGGCTCGAAAATAGCGTGACATCACCAACTTGGGTGGCGCGGCCAGAAAATTCAAAGATCAATGGAAAGGTATAACCGAATAAGCCAGATGGAGTATCTTCGATAATCGCTTCTTCTTGTACTAATTGTTGGCTATATAGCTCGCGAATATCGAGTGAGCGACCTAATTGTGAGATTATCTCGCCGCTATCATCACGTACAATAATACCTTCAATCATTGGAATTGCTAATAAGCCTTCTGCTGTGGTGATGGTTTGTTTAGTGTTTAGCTCCCAAATAGCACGGGTTAAACTACGACTAAATGTTTTTTGTAAGGTCGTCAGTTCGTCACGTATATAATCTTTCGTGTTTACATATTCTGCAATAACTTGCCCGCACGTGACTACAAAAGTTAATAAAAAGTAGACGGATAACACGCTGGTAAGTAGCTTTTTTGATAGGCTTTTTTGTAGCATCGGTGGCCTATAGCTCCTTTATTTTTTTTACAAAGCTTAATTAATACCCTAGCAACGAGTACACTCAGTATTAAAGTTAGCTAATAAATGTTTAAAAATAAATAAAATAATCTTATTTAACAGTACAAACATTGTTAATTTTTCTTTTTTTAGCAAAAACTTAAGCTTATCGCTGTTAAATTTTTGTGTTATAAAATCACAACATTACTACAACATCGTTATTTATTGAGTGATAAGTTGTCTGCTCAGTAATCTATTATCCGTATTTTTTGTTGTCTATATTATGAATTTTTCCGTACTGGTGTGTGATGATTCAACAGTAGCACGCAAACAAGTTATACGCTGTTTAAATGAGTGTATCTCAGCAGATATTATGCAAGCAAAAAATGGCCGTGAAGCGTTAGAGTTAATGCATATACATAACTTCGATTTACTGTGTCTTGACTTAACTATGCCCGAAGTTGATGGAGTACAAGTTCTTGAAGGTATTAAAGCACAAAAAATTGAATGCTTTGTGCTGGTAATTTCGGCAGATATTCAACTTGAAATGAAACAACGTGTCGCTAAGTTGGGAGCTATAGCCTTCGTTGATAAGCCGATAGATAAAACAAGATTAAATGAAATACTGCATAAATTTGGCATTCATTAGATTTCTTTATAATCAAAAGGCATAATTTATCTTTTTATTTGGGGTTGACAGAACAGCCCTGTTTAAGGCAGTCTAAGGGCTATGAAAACAAATAATCACGCATTGACCATTATTATTACAACCACCATTCTTACTGGATAGTGGCATAGGTCGGTGCAACAAATTTAAAGGCCTGTGTTCACAACGAACACAGGCCTTTTTTCGTTTTATGGGATGAGGAAACATAAAAATGCGAGTATTAAAATTTGGTGGGTCGTCACTTGCTGACTTTGCCTGCCTACAACAGGTAGCACAGTTAGTTAAAGCACAATTAAAAGACGAAATGTTATTGGTGCTATCGGCTCCAGGTGGCATGACCGATTCATTGGTTGCACTGGCAAGCGCTGCTGAACAAGGACTTGATTATGATACACAGTGGCACGCATTAATTGAGCGTTGCCAAAGCTTAAAAGCAGCCGTTGAAGCTGAATATGGTAGTGTTCAAAACTGGCCTGATTTAAACGAACTGCAAAATAAGCTAGCGGGTGTCAAACTCATCCAATGTTGTCCAGATCAAGTGCGTGCTTATGTTATTAGTTTTGGTGAGCGCATCAGTGTATCACTGATGCAGTGTCTATTAAGCTCACATAACGCCCACTACCTCGAAGCAACCGATTGTATTGCATCAACTAATGGTCATATTGATGCAGAAGCTGATCTAGTGGCGAGTAAAATTCGTTTTCAAACGGCTTTAAAAGCTAATCCTGCGACTATTTATATTATGCCTGGCTTTACAGCTAGCAACGAACAAGGCCAGCTAACTACACTGGGACGTAATGGCTCAGATTATTCAGCCGCAATTGCCGCAGCGTGTTTAGAAGCTGAAGTATGTCAAATTTGGACTGACGTTGATGGTGTGTACAGTGCTGATCCGCGTTATATCAAAAAAGCCACTAAAGTTGATTTTTTATCATATAAAGAAGCTATGGAGCTTTCTTACTTTGGTGCCAAAGTTCTCCATCCTAAAACAATTCTACCGTGCGCTAAAGCTGGCGTGCCGTGTGAAATTAAAAATACCCATAATCCGGATGCACAAGGATCACTGATCAGTAATGATAATGTGTCATCGGAGCCGGTAAAAGCGTTATCTAGTTTACAAAATCTTGCGATGCTAACGGTTTCAGGCCCCGGCATGAAAGGTAAAGTAGGCATGGCATCAAAAGTTTTTAATGCCCTTGCTCACGATAATGTTTCGATTGTACTGATCACTCAATCGTCATGTGAATTTAGTATCAGCTTCTGTGTCCATGAATCAGATTTGCCATTGGCTCTTGAGGCATTGCAAACTGCGTTTGAGCTTGAATCACAGGCGGGACTAATTGAACCTGTACAAGTGCAGCGTAATTTAGCAATCGTTACTTTAGTGGGTGATAATATGCGCGCTCATAAAGGCTTAGCTGCTAAATTTTTCGCATCACTTGCCCAAGCACAAGTTAACATTGTCGCTATTGCCCAGGATTCAACTGAAAGTGCAATTTCAGCAGTGATTGACGGCGAGCTGTGTAATGATGCTGTAAAAGTGTGTCACGAAAACTTCTTCACTCATATCCCATCAATTGATGTATTTTTATTAGGCTGTGGTTTAGTTGGCCAAGAACTTATTAAGCAGTTAGAGCGTCAGCAAGCATGGCTTGAAAAACGTAATATCAAACTAAACTTGTATGGTGTTGCTAATTCACGTCAATTACATCTTGATAGCGAAGGAATTGCTTTTGACGATTGGCAGCAAAAGTTGGCAGCATCAGAACAACCGTTTGACCTCAAACTGGTTGAACAATTTGTTAGGCAAAATCATTTAATCAATCCAGTGCTGGTTGATTGTACGTCTTCAGATGCTTTAGCGGCTCAGTATGTAGACTTTTTGAATGCCGGTTTCCACGTTGTGGCTGCAAATAAAAAAGCCAATACAAGTTCATATGCTTATTACCAAGATTTAATTACAGCAACGCAAAAAAATAATCGTAAGTTTTTATACGAAACAAATGTCGGTGCAGGTCTTCCAGTAATCGATAACTTACAGTCACTGTTTGGTGCTGGCGATGAGTTACTTGAATTTAGCGGAATTTTATCCGGTTCATTGTCATATATGTTTGGCGCATTGCAAGATGGTTTATCACTGTCTGAGGCAACCATTAAAGCAAAAGAGAGTGGTTTTACTGAGCCAGATCCACGTGATGATTTATCGGGCACTGATGTCGCGCGTAAGTTATTAATTATTGCCCGAGAAGCAGGTATGAAATTAGAGTTGAGCGATATCGAAGTTGAATCAGTGCTTCCTTTGGGTTTTGCCCAAGGTGATAACGTTGACGAATTTATGGCTAAATTGCCAAGTTTAGATGCTGCGTTTAATGACCGTATTCAAAGTGCTGCAAGTGAAGGCAAAGTGTTGCGTTATGTTGGTACTATCAAACAAGGCCACTGCAAAGTAGGTATTGAAGCGGTAGATGAAAAGCATGCTCTGGCTGTTATTCGTGACGGCGAAAATGCCTTAGCAATTTTGAGTGCATACTATCAACCACGTCCATTTGTTATTCGTGGTTATGGTGCCGGCTCAGCAGTGACTGCGGCCGGGGTATTTGCTGACATTTTAAAAACGTTATCGCGCTAGGAGAGTATAATGATCGAAGTATATGCTCCAGCCTCAATCGGTAATTTTGCAGTTGGTTTTGATGCCTTAGGTGCTGCGCTTGCTCCTATTGATGGCACGTTATTAGGTGATGTTGTTGCGGTAAGTTCTAGCGAGCTTGACGAATTTATATGCTCTGGGGATTACGCAGATAAACTACCAAGCGATGCCAGTGAAAATTTAGCGTATCAGTGTTTAGTGCATTTTCGTGAACATGTAGCGCCAACCATGCCAAGCGTTAAACTGGAATTAAAAAAGAACTTACCAATTGGCTCGGGTCTTGGTTCAAGTGCTTGCTCTGTAGTAGCCACATTTGCGGCGCTGGATCAGTTTGCAGGTACTGCACTGAGCCAAGTGCAGTTAATTGAATTAATGGCTGATTTTGAAGCGATTGTCAGTGGCGGTCGTCATTACGACAATATCACTCCGTGTTACTTGGGTGGTTTGCAGCTTACTGGTAATTTAATTCCAAATAAATCAATTGCTTTACCGGTTGATGAGCGTTGGTATTACGTAGCGGCTTTTCCTGGTTTTTCACTTAATACCGCTAAAGCGCGTTCAGTGTTACCAAAACAGCTAAGTATGCATGCGAGCGTTGAATTTGCGCAGCGCTTATCAGCGTTTAGTACTTTATTGTTAACTAGCCGATTTGATGAAGCACTCTCCATCATGAGTGATGAAATAGCGGAGCCGCATCGTGCGCCACTGATCAATGGTTTTAGTGAAGCTAAAGCGGCGCTGCCAGAGTTTGGTGCTGAGATTGTCAGTATCTCAGGTGCTGGTCCTACATTATTTACCGTGTGCAAAACGCTTGAAGCTGCACAGCAATGCGCACAGTGGCTTGAACAAAACTATATTAATGAGCAAGGCTTCTGCCACATTTGTAAACTCGATAACGCCGGCACGCGTCAGCTATAAGAATTTAAGGAACTAATAATGCAATTACATAATTTAAAAGATGATTCTCAAAAAGTGTCGTTTGTTGAAGCAGTTAAAACAGGTTTAGGACGTAATCAAGGAGTATTTTTCCCTGAATCGCTCGCGCCTTTAGCTGATGTTGATAGTTTACTCGATATGGACTTTGTTACTCGTAGCAGTAAGATTTTATCGCATTTGATTGGTGATGAATTACCTGCTGATACGGTTGCACAAATGGTGCAAAATGCCTTTAACTTTCCTGTTAAATTAGTTGAAGTTGAAGACAATATTTATTGTTTAGAGTTGTTCCATGGGCCAACGCTTGCATTCAAAGACTTTGGCGGTCGCTTTATGGCTGAGTGCTTGGCACAATTTAGCCAAGGTGAAAAAACCACAATACTCACAGCAACCTCAGGGGACACTGGGGCAGCTGTTGCGCATGCGTTCTATAACAAGCCAAATATTGATGTGGTTATCCTATATCCAAAAGGTAAAATCTCATTAGCACAGCAAAAACTGTTTACTACTTTGGGTAATAATATCCATTGCTACGCTGTAGATGGTAGCTTTGATGATTGCCAAGCGATGGTTAAAAATGCCTTTTTAGATGATGAAGTTAAATCTCGCTTAGGTTTAAATTCAGCTAATTCTATCAATATAAGTCGCCTTGTTGCACAAGTATGTTATTACTTTGAAGCAATAGCGCAATTACCAAAAGAGCAGCGCGCCAAAGCACATATCTCAATACCTAGTGGTAACTTTGGTAATGTATGTGCGGCGATGATCGGTGCGGTGATTGGTTTACCGGTCGCTAAACTTAGCGCTACAACCAATCAAAATGACACTGTACCGCGCTTTATCCTTGATAAAAACTGGGCGCCTAATGCCACAATCGAGTCATTGTCTAATGCCATGGATGTGAGTAAACCTAATAATTGGCCACGTGTACAAACCATGCTTGATAACAAATGGTTTAGTTATGATGATTTTTATTCAACTAGTGTTGATGAAAATGATACCCAAGCAGTGATGAAAAAAATTCATCAAACAGGCTATGTTGCAGAACCACATACAGCGATTGCTTATCAGGGCCTAAAAGCTAACTTAGCAACTGATTCTGCTGGTATTTTTCTGGCAACAGCGCATCCGGCTAAGTTTAAAGAAAGTGTTGAAGAGATTTTAAATATTGAACTTGAAATGCCAAAACCACTAGCTGATGCATTAGCTAAACCATGCTTAGCCGAGGATATCGCAGATGATTACGATATCCTGCGTGAAATATTATTGGCTAAACTAGGTTAGTTTTTACCCGCTCAGTAAAACTAAAAATAAACGGCATATGTGAAAGCAATGTCGTTTTTTATTGCTTTAAATTGTACTTAATAGCAGTAATGGAAAATTAAACTATTGAACGTGAACGGCGGTTTAGCACTCGTAAACAAAAAATTAAAATGGCTATAAGGCAGATCATAATCCCTGCAAGTATAACTAATTCATTCGCTACCCAATAGATTAGGAGTAATCCGCACATAAATAAAATAAATGGTTTAAATTCATAATAATAAAAGTGTTTGTTAACTTTAATGCGATTTACTTTATGATCTTTACGCCGTGAATTTGAGCGTAATCGCCAAATGTTGGCACCATTGAAGAATAAAAAATACCAATGGCTGTTGGTAAAACAGTGCTGAAAAGTAAAATGCAAAGTCCGCCAACAATGACATAACAATAAGGAATTGATTCGTAGATAGGTTTAGATAGCATAGTAAATTAGTTCATCATCCATGATTACATTGGTATCATAATAGTGTAAACAATCGCGAATGCAACAGATTAAGGTATAAATAATGTAAATGTTATTTGCTTTTATTCATTAAAATTTCTGATGCTTTAATAAAAAAATATCATTACAAAAACACTGTGAATTAAATTCAATCCCTGTTTAAATATGTTCATCTTTACACCATAGGCAAATTGACGTTTTCAGCGTATAATTCAGCCTTCAAAATACCATACACGTTGCCCTAGGAGCCCCCATGTTAGAACGTAGCATGAATATTTCGGATTTCGATCCAGAGTTATTTGAAGCAATCACTAAAGAGACTGCTCGCCAAGAAGAACACATCGAGCTTATCGCATCTGAGAACTACTGTAGCCCACGCGTACTAGAAGCGCAGGGTTCACAGCTAACAAACA
The DNA here is from genome assembly GCF_028885455.1 of Pseudoalteromonas rhizosphaerae. Classification (NCBI taxonomy): domain Bacteria; kingdom Pseudomonadati; phylum Pseudomonadota; class Gammaproteobacteria; order Alteromonadales; family Pseudoalteromonadaceae; genus Pseudoalteromonas; species Pseudoalteromonas rhizosphaerae. Next base: position 4,661,779 of record NZ_CP118496.1, on the reverse strand, counting down.
AATATGCTGAAGGTTATCCGGGCAAGCGTTACTACGGTGGTTGTGAGCATGTTGACGTGGTTGAACAACTAGCGATTGACCGTGCCAACGAATTGTTTGGTTCAGATTATGCTAACGTTCAGCCTCACGCAGGTTCACAAGCAAATGCTGCTGTGTTCTTAGCTTTATTAGATGCTGGCGATACAGTGTTAGGTATGAGCTTAGCTCATGGTGGTCACTTAACGCATGGTTCACATGTAAGCTTCTCTGGTAAGCTTTATAACGCAATCCAATACGGACTTGACGAAGCGACTGGCGAGATTGATTACGCACAAGTTGAAGCACTTGCACTTGAGCACAAACCAAAAATGATCATCGGTGGTTTCTCAGCATACTCAGGTATTGTTGATTGGGCTAAATTCCGTGAAATCGCTGACAAAGTAGGCGCTTACTTGTTTGTTGATATGGCTCACGTTGCAGGTCTTATTGCTGCTGGTGTTTACCCAAGCCCAGTACCACATGCACACGTTGTTACTACAACTACGCATAAGACATTAGCCGGCCCACGTGGTGGTTTGATTATTTCTGCTTGTGGCGACGAAGCTATTTATAAAAAGCTTAACAGTGCAGTATTCCCTGGTGGTCAAGGTGGTCCTTTATGTCACATTATCGCTGCCAAAGCAGTGGCATTTAAAGAAGCATTACAACCAGAGTTTAAAGTATACCAAACTCAAGTTGTGAAAAATGCTAAAGCTATGGTTGCAGTAATGCAAGAGCGCGGTTATAAGATCGTATCTGATAAAACAGAAAACCACTTGTTCTTACTTGATCTAATTGATAAAGACATCACTGGTAAAGACGCAGATGCGGCTTTAGGTAATGCTAATATCACCGTAAATAAAAACTCAGTACCAAATGACCCACGTTCACCGTTTGTAACGTCTGGTTTACGTATTGGTTCACCGGCAATCACACGCCGTGGTTTTAAAGAAGTAGAGTCTAAAGAGCTTGCTGGCTGGATCTGTGACGTACTAGACAACATCAACGATGAGTCAGTACAAGCACAAGTAAAAGAGAAAGTTAAAGCAATCTGTAAAAAATTACCTGTTTACGCTTAATTGAGTTACAAACAGTAATTGAGTTACAAACAGTAATTTAGATCACAATAGCCTAGTTTTTTGCTATTATAAAGGCCGCCTAAAAGCGGCCTTTTTTGTTTTTAACGGAAGCTGATACCTATGCATTGTCCATTTTGCACCGCAAAAGATACCAAAGTGATTGACTCGCGTTTAGTGGGAGGTGGCCACCAAGTAAGGCGACGCCGTGAATGCAATGAATGTCATGAACGCTTTACTACCTTTGAAGGCGCAGAACTTGTAATGCCTCGGGTGATCAAACAAGACGGTAGCCGTGAACCTTTCAATGAAGATAAACTCCTTAATGGTCTACACCGCGCATTAGAAAAACGCCCCGTCAGTACCGAGCAAGTTGATGAAGTGGTCAATATTATTAAATCGCAATTACGTGCCACTGGCGAGCGTGAGATTTCCAGTCACCTGATTGGCGAATGCATTATGGAAGCGCTGAAAAAACTAGATAAAGTCGCTTACGTCAGATTTGCATCGGTATACCGTTCATTCGAAGATATTCGTGAATTTGGTGAAGAAATTGCCCGTTTGGGAGAGTGATATGAACCAATATCAGTTTAGCGAACAAGATTTCTCTTATATGACCCGAGCGATTGAGCTTGCCAAACAAGGACGCTTTACTACCACCCCAAACCCAAACGTTGGCTGTGTATTAGTAAAAAATGACGTTATTGTTGGTGAAGGTTTTCATCAAGTTGCCGGCCAAGGTCATGCTGAAGTGAATGCATTAGCAATGGCGGGTAGCCAAGCCTTTGGCGCAACTGCTTATGTCACGCTTGAACCTTGTAGCCATTTTGGTCGCACACCGCCGTGTGCCGAAGGTTTAAAAGCTGCTGGCGTGGTAAAAGTAATTGCTGCTATGGTTGATCCAAACCCGCAGGTGGCCGGTAAAGGTTTAGCTATTTTAGCGGACGCGGGCATTGAGGTTGCGTCAGGTTTGTTAGAACAACAAGCAAGGCTGTTAAACCGTGGCTTTTTAAAGCGCATGGAGCAAGGTATGCCATTTATTACCTGCAAAATGGCCGCAAGTCTTGATGGTAAAACGGCACTTAAAAACGGTCAAAGTAAGTGGATAACGGGCCCTAAGGCTCGCCAAGATGTGCAACTACAGCGCGCACAAAGCTGCGCTATTTTAACCGGCGCGGACACAGTATTAGTTGATAATGCAAAACTCAATGTTCGTGTTGATGAGCTGCCAGAGCCGTTACCAACGCAATTACCTGTACGCCAACCTGTACGTATTATTATTGATTCACAAAATCGTTTAACACCTGAGCTAGCATTATTTAGCATTGCCAGTGAAGTAATTATTCTTACCACTGAACTTGATAAATCACAGCAATGGCCTCATTACGTAAGCCATATTGTAGTACCAGAAAAAAATAATAAAGTTGATTTAGTGGCTGCCATGAAACTTTTAGCGCAGCAACAGTTTAATCATATTTGGTTAGAGGCAGGGGCAACCTTAGCGGGCCAAATGACTGAATGTAATTTAATTGATGAATATATTGTTTATCTGGCGCCGAAGTTGTTAGGGAATGACGGCAAAAGCTTACTAAACTTTACAGAGCTGACAAGTATGCAGGACGTTGTTAATTTATCAATTAATGAGTGTGTGTGTATCGGTGACGATATTCGTATCACGGCGACACCACGCAAAGCCTCATCTAAACCAAATAACTAAAGAGTAACCACTATGTTTACTGGGATCATCGAAGCAACGGGCACTATTAGCGAGTTACAACAAAAGCAAGGCGATTTAGCTATCCGCATTAAAAGTAATAACCTTGATATGGCCGATGTAAATTTAGGCGATAGCATTGCAACTAATGGGGTTTGCTTAACGGTTGTGGCCAAGCACAGTGATGGATTTAGCGCTGACTTATCAAATGAGACGATTAGTTTAACGGGATTTGCTCACTATAAACAAGGGCAAACTGTAAACCTTGAGAAAGCCATGCAGCCAGTATCTCGTTTAGGTGGTCACTTAGTTTCAGGGCATGTTGATGGCATCGCGACTATTACCGCAATTACGCCTAATGCGCGTGCCGTTGAGTACTGGTTAAGCACCGATGTACAACTAATGAAATATATTCCTTATAAAGGCTCGGTATGCATTGATGGTATTAGCCTAACAGTAAATGCAGTAGCAGATAATAAATTTAAACTGACAATTGTGCCGCACACTAGTGAGCAAACAACTATTGCTGATTTTAAAGTAGGCACGCAAGTGAACTTAGAAGTAGATCAAATCGCGCGTTATTTAGAGCGTTTGATCAAAGGGGCAGAGCAGCCAGCTAGTTCAGATATTTCAATGAGTTTACTCGCCCAAGCCGGTTTTATTAAATAAACGCACTCCACAACTTACACGAGCAGATTATGAATTTACACAGCGCACAAGAAATTATTGATGACATTAAAGCCGGTAAAATGGTTATTTTAATGGATGATGAAGACAGAGAAAATGAAGGCGATTTAATTATCGCAGCCGAGCACATTAGTGCTGAAGCGATCAATTTTATGGCCACTCATGGTCGTGGTTTAATTTGCCTAACAATGACTCAAGAGCGCTGTGAGCAACTTGATTTACCATTAATGGTAAAAAACAATGGTGCGGCATTTTCGACTAACTTTACGATGTCGATTGAAGCATCGAAAGGTGTGACTACGGGGATTTCTGCTGCTGATCGCGCTCGTACTGTGCAAGCTGCGATTGCCAAAGGTGCTGTACCAAGTGATATCGTTCAACCTGGGCATATCTTTCCTATTATGGCACAACCAGGTGGCGTATTAACGCGTGCCGGTCACACTGAAGCCGGTTGTGATTTAGCCCGCTTAGCCGGTTTAGAGCCTTCATCAGTAATTGTGGAAATTCTTAATGCTGATGGCACCATGGCGCGTCGTCCTGATTTAGAAGTATTTGCTGAGCAACATAATATCAAAATTGGCACTATTGCTGATTTAATTGAATACCGTAACATGAATGAAACCACCATTGAGCAAGTGGCAAAATGTAAGTTGCCAACCGTACATGGTGAGTTTGATTTAGTTACTTATAAAGATACCATTGACGGCCAGTTACATTATGCGCTGTTAAATGGTGAGGTTAAAACGAATGAACCAACCTTGGTACGGGTTCATTTAAAAAGTACCTTCAATGATATTTTGTTATCTGATCGCAGTGCCGATAGAAGCTGGGGCTTGTCAGATGCCATGGCTTATATTGCAAAGCATCAAGGTGTGTTAGTTATTCTAGGTAAGCAAGAATGCACCGAAGAACTAGAAGCGACAGTCAAAGCGTTTGCTGCAGAAGATGCTGGTGAGACGGTAGCGCATCGTAAATTCCAAGGTACTTCACGCACCGTAGGCGTAGGGTCACAAATTTTAGCTGACTTGGGCATTGAAAAAATGCGTTTGATGAGCTTACCTAAAAAGTACCATGCGTTATCGGGCTTTCACTTAGAAGTGGTTGACTACGTAGAGCCACAATAAGCACAACGCTTAAACTAGGCTATTATTTTATTTATATGGTATGATGCGCAGCAATTTTTGCGCAATCGCAACCGCTTGAACTTATTTTTTAGGGTTATCGAATGAAAATTATTGAAGGTAATAAATACGCTCCTGGCAAGAAATTCGCTATCGTTATTTCTCGTTTTAATGACTTTATTGGTAGCAGCCTATTAGCTGGTGCTGTTGATGAATTAAAACGTACTGGTGGTGTATCTGATGATGATATTACCGTAGTTTATGTACCAGGTGCGGTAGAATTACCTTTAGCGGCGAAACGCGTTGCAGCAAAAAAAGAGTATGATGCAATCATCGCTTTAGGCGTTGTGATCAGAGGTGGTACACCACATTTTGATCTTGTCGCTGGCGAATCAAATAAAGGCTTAGCGCAAGTGTCGCTTGAGTATGATATCCCGATTGCATTTGGCGTATTAACCACTGAAAGCATTGAGCAAGCGATTGAACGCGCTGGCACTAAGATGGGCAACAAAGGCGGCGAAGCTGCTTTAGGCGCACTTGAAATGGTTAATGTGTTAGATAAAATTTAAGTTTAAGGAATTTTTGTGAAACCAGCAGCAAGACGTAAAGCACGTATCTTAGCACTTCAAGCCGTTTATTCTTGGCAATTAAGTGGCAATGCCATTGCCGATATCGAACAACAAATGTTGATCGAAAACGATGTGACTAAAATTGATGTTGAATACTTTAAAGATCTTTCGCGTGGTGTTGCTATAAATCATAAGCAACTAGACGAAGCAGTATCGCCACATTTAACTCGTCCATTTAACGAGTTAGACCAAGTTGAACGCGCTATTTTACGTTTAAGCAGCTATGAGCTGAAATTCCGTGAAGATGTACCTTATAAGGTTGCTATCAACGAAGGTATTGAGCTTGCTAAGATATTTGGCGCTGAAGACAGCCATAAATTTGTTAATGGTGTACTTGATAAAGCGGTAAAGCATTTACGTAAGTAATGCGACCGTAAAAGGAGAGCCGGCATAGGCCGGCTTTTTTGTGTATGAAGGAATTTGAATTAATAAATCGCTACTTTAAAGGTCGTGGCATAACTCGTCGCGATGTTAATTTAGGGATTGGTGACGATTGTGCATTGGTTACTGTTCCTGAAAATTGTCAGTTAGCGATTACCACCGATACACTGGTAGCAGGCGTACATTTTTTTGATGACATCGATCCGCGTGCATTAGGCCATCGTGCTCTTGCCGTAAACTTAAGTGATTTAGCTGCTATGGGGGCTGAGCCTACGTGGGTTTCGGTTGCTTTAACGTTGCCAAATATTGATGTTGAGTGGCTGGAAGAATTCACCGAAGGCATGCATGAAATCGCAGAGTATTTTAATGTGCAAATCATTGGAGGCGATACCACGCAAGGGCCGTTAACAATTACTATTTGTGCTAAAGGTACAGTGCCTGCAGGTAAAGCACTGCGCCGAAGCGGTGCTAAAGTAGGTGACTGGGTTTATGTTACAGGGCCGCTAGGTGATGCCGGGCTTGCGATTGAAGCTCGTAAGCAAGATATTAAGATTGCTCCAGAGCACTTAAGGTACGTTAATCAACGATTTGATTACCCAACTCCGCGTGTTGCTGCGGGGCAAGTATTACGCGGTTTAGCATCATCAGCGATTGATATCTCAGATGGTCTATTGGCAGATCTTGGACATATTTTAGCTCTGTCGCAAGTTAGCGCTTGTATTGATGTGAATAAAATACCAACCTCGGATGCATTGCGTGCTACTTTAGAACGAGATCAACAACTGCCGTTTATCCTCAATTATGGCGATGACTATGAGTTGTTATTTACGGTACCTGATAGCAATAAAAGTATGCTGGAAATGAAATTGCGCCAGTATGGTGTAGATGCAGCCTGCATTGGACAAATAAAAAGTGGTGAAGGCGAAGTTGAGCTGATGCTCGATGGCGAAAAATTAGCATATGATGATGCTGGTTTTGAACACTTCACCAAGGAGTCGGTTTGAATAAACCTGCATTATTTAATTTAAAGCGCCCTCATCAATTTTTTGGTTTGGGCTTTGGTTTAGGGTTAGCGCCTAAAGCGCCGGGTACGTTTGGTACCTTTGCTGCGCTACCGTTTATTTTTACTACTATGTATTTCCCGCTGTGGTTACAAATTGTATTTGCGGTGGTTATTAGTATTTTTGGTATATGGGCATGTGGCAAAACCGCTGATGATCTGGGCGTACATGATCATCCCGCGATTGTATGGGATGAAGTTGCCGGATTTTACATTACCATGATCGGAGCTGCATTAAGTTGGCAGTCTTTGTTAGTGGGTTTTTTGTTATTTCGTTTTTTTGATATCGCTAAACCAGGTCCTATTCGCTTTCTTGATAAGCGGGTTCATGGTGGTGTAGGTATTATGGCGGATGATGTTTTAGCTGGTATATTTTCTTTAATTTGTGTTCAGGCATTGTTTAAAATGGGTTATTTGCCCTTTTAACCTTAGTTTTGCAACGAGGTATTGACGTTATGATGCGATTTTTATTGGTTATTATTGTGCTGTTCTGCAGTATGCCAAGTAAGGCGTCAATTACCGACTATGTTGTAAAACAATGGAATATGCAAAATGGCTTACCATCGCAGTCACTTAAAAGTGTCGTGCAAGATAAGCAAGGCTATATGTGGCTGGGAACTCAGTTTGGCCTCAGTCGCTTTGATGGCAATACATTCACTAATTACAATACCTTAAATAGTAATTTTTTACCCAGTAACGGCATTAATAAATTACTTGTCGATAGCGAAGGCTATTTATGGATTGGTACTAAAGATGGTATTGTGGTCATCGATCCCACCACTATGGCAGCGCAAGAGTTTAGTGTAAAAGGCCCTGTACGCGATGTTATCGAAGATGCGAAAGGCAGTATTTGGATAGCAGCGAATGGCCTGTACTTTGTATCTCGCAATCAGATCAATGTCAGCGCAGTGCATGACTTACTAGTCCCTGTGATGAGTGCCAGTTCAGTAAAGCAGATTGTTGGTACTGTCAGTCAGCTGGCATTATCGCCAGAAGGGATCTGGCTGGTGAATGAACGATACTTGCTACGGTTAACTAATTCCTCCTCTGATTTTGCAAAGTTACGCTTAGAACTAACTGCTAAGGTATCGATACCTGAGCGTTTAGCACAAACGATTATTCACGATTTAGCATGGCTGGAAGGAAACTTATATTTAGCGTCAGAGCTCGGTGCTTACTTTTTAGATTTAGATGACGAGTTAAGGCCTTTTCCACTTCCCAATGCGAATAACTCAGCGGTTTATAAATTTATGAGTGACTCAAATGGAGCACTGTGGATTTCGACCTATGGGCGCTTACTGTTTCGAGACAACTCCGGCGATTGGCAATGGGTTGAACCGAGCCAACTTGACCAAAGTATTTGGTTTGCTGATTTATATCGCGATAATGATAATAATATTTGGCTTGCGAGTTTTAGTGAAGGATTATGGCTTGCGCACGAAGGCAGAATAGAACGTCACTCAGCTATATCACAAATGACCGAAGCGGTTATGGCCATTAGCCAAGCGCCCGATGGGAGATTGTGGGTCGCTAACCGCAGTGGTGTAGGCTACTTTGATTTAGATAAAAACTTTATCAATCAAATCCCAAGTAATCAATACGGACGTGCAGCCGTGCATGATTTACAGTTTGATGGCTCACGGTTATATATCGCCACTGGGCGTGGTGTGTATATTTATGAAAACAACACCTTGTTCACTGTCCCTGGACGCGCTTTAAAAGATAACCCGGTGTTTGCGATTAGTCGCTCCAGCAAAGGAGGCTTTTGGCTTGGTACTGGCCGGGGTATGTATCGGCTTAGTTACGGTGGTTTAACCCCATTTGCTTATAACGCATTTTTAGGCAGTAAGTTTATTACTTATGTCGTTGATGAAGCTAATTTTGGTTTAATTGGCACTAGCAAAGGCGCTTACTACTTTACTGATCGTGGTATTGAAAAAATTGGCGATCAAACGAGTCTTGAAAGTGCTTATGTTACAAGCATCTTAAACATTGATGGAGTTGGTATATTAATCGGCTCATTAAATGATGGTTTATTTTATCGAAGCACACAAGGGCATTGGCGTCAGTTAGATGCTACCAATGGCTTACCTTACGGTTCTATTTTTAGTTTACGTTATGATGAAAAGCTCAAGCGCATATGGGTTAGTACCATGAAAGGTGTCTACCGAATGCCGGTTGAGCAGTTTAGTAACGATATTGAAAGCTTAAAAGTAGAGCAGGTTATTTCGTCATACGATCGTCAACTAGACGGTAAGGCCAGCCAGTGTTGTACCGGCCTTGGCCATGATGCTGTGGCGGAGTTAGGCAATTCAATGTGGTATCCGAGCCTACAGGGGGTCGTGGAGATCCCTAAAGATATTGAGCTGTTTGGCGTTAAACCATTACAGCCAAAGGTTGAGAGTTTAAATACTGGGATACGTAAACTTGCAACAGCTGCATTAGGGCGTAATCCTGAATTAGAAATCGATGAGCGTGATATCACCCTTAAATACACTGCGATAGACTATTATGCACCGACCAGTATTGAGTTTCGCTATCGTTTAACTGGTTTAGACAGCGATTGGCGTTATGCTAATACCCGCCGTGAAGCTATTTATACCAATTTACCGCCTGGTGCATTTTTGTTTCAACTTGAGGCTAAACGACAAGGTGAAGGTTGGCAAAAAGCGCAAAGTACGGAATATTCATTTGTAGTACCAAGACGGTTTGATGAAACAATTTATTTTCGGCTGTTGATCACTGGTAGTTTTATTTTATTATTTTATTTAGTGTTTTGGGTATTTAGAAAGCAAGAACGCCGTAAGCAAACCGCGCTTGAAAGTTTAATCACAGAACGCACCGGGGAGCTGCGCCAAGCTAATGATAAGCTTAATCAAGTTAACTCTCAGCTAAAGCTTATGAGTCACTCTGATGAACTTACTGGGCTGAGAAGCCGCCGCTTCTTATTTGATCAACTACCAAAAGATATAGAGCACTTCCAGCGTAACTCACAATCATTACAAGCGCAGGGGAAATCCTTGGTGTTGCTAATCATTAATTTTGATAATTTTAGCCGCATCAATGACGCTTATGGACCGATTGGTGGTGATAGTTGTTTGCAGCAAATGGCTGCATTGCTTAACTCTCGTACGCAAGGATCCGATTATGTTGCCCGTTGGAGTGGTGATGAATTCTTGTTACTGCTACGTGACTTTAAACGCACTGCAATCGACAGTTATGTTGCACAGCTGTGTAAAGTAATTGCTGATCACACATTTAAGTTGCCCAGTGGTGACAGTATAAACTTGACTGCATCGATTGGCTTTTCATTTTACCCATTACCATTATTAGGTGGTCAGGTTATTGGTTGGGAAACCTCTGTCAACTTAGCGGATATCGCGCTACATCAAGTTAAAAAGCGCGGTGGCGATGGTATTGCAAACATCACCTTTGATGAACAGTTAGATGCCTTTGAATTTGAGCAAACCAATAATGTTGAGCAACAACTGAGCGTATTACAAGCCAATGGTTTAGCAGATATCAAAGTGTGGATGCGCTAATTGGCTAATTATGCGTTTGCTTATTCTAAGACGGCTGTTAGTTAAAGATAAGAAATGCCTTAACTCGAAAAGTTAAGGCATTGGGAGGCGAACTAAAAGCAGTTAAGTTTATTTACTGCCCTTGATGGTTCGTGGTTTAGCGATCGTAGCGAACACATGGAGCTTCACAGAAATATGCATCACGCTTTTAGGATAATGCACCATTTTGTGTGGATGTAAATAATGCAGATAGTAAAGAGTATTCGGCGAGAGAGTTTTTCGACTTTATTCAGCTGCAAAGAGGCGATACTTAAATCGCTTAAAAACAAACCCAACATCGCGGTTGGGTTTGTTTATTTTGGTATGCATATTTTTAAATTAATAATTTAAAAATAATACTCCAGCGTTACTGAGCCATAATCTTCATTTCTAATACCATAGAGTGGCATAGTCGGATTGTCGGTTGTGAAGAGTCGCACATCTAAAGTGAGTTTCAATGATTCACCCAAACGACGACTACCTTCTATAAACGCACTTTTTGAGCTCGATTCCGTTAAGTCTTGTGTATAGCCAATTAATAACTGTGAACTTTGTACGTCATTGAACGCCAATCGTGCACCCACGAAAATATCATTTTGTAACGGTGATGGTGAGCGTTCATTTCGTGAATTGCGGTTATACTCCATAAGCAAGCCAAGGTCGGTGATGTCTACGAAACCGACCATGGTGTATTCAAATCCGGCGGTAAATGCACCAACGTTGCCAATCGAATCGTCGCGGGCGATGGCTTCTATTTTCCATAGCCAATTACCGATCGTAGCTTGAGCATCGACGCCAAATTGTTGCATTTGATCATATAAAGGAATAGCCGACGGTTGGTGAAGATTATTTTCTAGCGATTGGTACACCATGTGTGGATCACGGTTGGTGCCTTTAAACCAGCTGAGACCAAAATCAAAAATATCGATTGAGTTAGTGTATCTCAGAGCATAATCAAAATGATCCTTTTTATCATTATCCTCATAAAGCGGATTGTGTGTATCAATGATTATTTGACCAGTAAGCCGCCCATCTATGCCGGGAAACGTTCTGTCACGAAAACCAGGCAGTACAAATGCACTCAGTACACCCCAATCTCTTAAAATAGTGCCTTGTAATATGGGCTGGCCTAGCTTTTCTTCCCCATCGATAGATTCGACTAGGTCAGTTTGGTTGATAACATCAACGAGGTGGTTAGATTCGGTCACACCCCAAAATATTTTGCCAATACCCGCGCGAAATTCCCAGCTATCACCGACATGGAGCCATAATGCTTCTCGAATATCTAGGTGGGTGCGCGCGTCGTCTAACGCGTCATAACGTGCAAACAGCTTGAAAGTGAAGCTGTTACGTCTCTCTTCATCGCTCCAGTAGAGTTCAGGCTCTACGAGTAAAGAGCTTTGCAGCTTTTCATCGTGCGTGAAAAACCGGCTTTGTGCACCTACTTTACCAGCAATATCGACAGCTTGAGCAAGGCTAGGTAGTACAAATAGCGAGCATAGTAAGGTCTTTTTTAACGTATTCATATTAATTATGTTACATCCTTGAAGTCGTTTAGGTGTTAGCCTTCCACGCAGTGAAAAATATCGCTAGCGAATCCAAAGCGTGTCATGGTTAGTTTGCACTCTTTCGCTCGGTTTATTTTTTACGTGAAATAAAACGCAGCGGAATCTTTGCACCTTTTTTATCTAGAGTCAATTCCCCTAATTTTTATAAAGGGCTATGAGAGTGACTGGGTACTTATTCAACATTAAATGTAAGGAAATACAGTTTTTTATACGTAGATTGTGAGTTCAGAATAGCCTAACGCACAGCCAAAAATGCTAGCTAATGGTGTTGTTTTTTACTCCTTTTATTCATAGAAATGCAATATTACCTAGTTATAAATGCAGGACAAGTTTATTTTATTTAGCGTTTATGTAAAGTGCTGCTGTGCTTTAAAAGTTGGCGTATATGGGTAGAATTTAGTGAGTAAGTTATCAAATTTGGCTCGGCAGATTGGTTGCTAAACACATGTGGAAAACGCAATTAATTCAACTTTTATTTCTCCTATCACTTTGAATCTATAATGAATTTTCGCATTCAACTTTAGTATGATTTATCGTCTTTAGATGTGTTTGTCGTATTTACAATCAATAAGCGAGTAATGTAACATTTAAAAAGTAACTAATAATCTAAGGAAAAGTTACATGGATATTAACAATAAATATGAGACAGTGAATACTCATAACCTTGTTCGGATGGAACACTCTGTATTGCTCATTGTTATGGCTGGGGTCGCAGCTCTCAACTACGAAAGTATAAATTGGTATTTATTTAACGCACTATTTTGGGGAATTGACCTCTTTGGATTTTACCCTGGCATGGTTTACTACAAGTATATTAACAAGAATGTTCCCAAAATATTCTACATCATTTACAACACATCACACAGTTATTTGACTTGGACCGCCTTCTCTGTTGCTTGGGTTTATTTTTACGGCTTTGATTACGTTTTATTGGCTCCGTGGATGCACTTAATGGCTGATAGAGGATTGTTTGGCAATACGCTTCGCCCTTTCCATGTTGCATTCAACGTAGAGAAAAATGAGCACTTTAAAAAATTCGAAAATACACTGTATAAGTAGCTTTCTAATTACTTATGTCGGTGTGTTTTAACTTTAAAACCGCAAGGTAAATTCTAAATGGAGTGGAGTGCAATGCGTGAATTTATATTAAAGAGTGGGGTCAGTCGACCCTTTGTAACACTGCTAGCAAGCTTGCTGTTTATCATTGCTACAAGTTGGGGAGCAGGCTATCTAACTTTTAAAAGTGATAGCCGGGTTTTCTTTGAAGAAAGCAACCCTCAATTACAAGCATTTGACCGAATGGAAGCCGTATATTCCCAAAGCGATAATGTCGCATTTTTGATAGTGCCAAAGAGCGGGGATGTATTTACCAAAGAAAACCTTTCTTTAATTTACGATCTAACGGAGCAAGCTTGGCAAACACCTTATTCAAGTCGTGTTGATTCTATTACTAACTATCAGCACACTTTTGCAACGGGTGATGATCTCATTGTTGAAGATTTGGTACTTGACCCTGAGGTACTTGATACGCAAAGAATTGAAGAAATTCGCGCTATCGCTGTTAATGAACCTTTACTTGCGAAACGCCTGATCTCTACTGAAGGCCATGTCAGCCTAGTGAATGTCACGGTGCAAATGCCAGGTACTAATGCTGAACAAGAGTTGACTGATGTGAGCACTTTTGTTCGCCAGATCCGCGATGATTTACTTGAAAAGTATCCTAATACTGAAATTCATTTAACCGGTCTTGTAATGATGGATGTGGCCTTTGCTGAGGCGGCACTTGCAGACAATAACACTTTAATGCCGCTTATGTTTCTGATTGTTATGGTCGCGATTGGCCTTTTACTTCGCACTATCACGGGGACTATTTCTACTTTATTGATTGCCATTGTTGCGATTGTGGTTACTTTGGGCGTGACTGGGTGGTTGGGTATTTATTTAACACCGCCCTCTGCAGCTGCACCAATTATGATTTTAACAGTGGTGGTGGCAGATTGTGTTCACATTTTAGCGAACATGTTTCATGAAATGAGAAAAGGGTTTGATAAGCGACAGGCGATTTATAACAGCTTAGAACATAACTTAAAGGCTATTTTTATTACCAGTGCTACAACAGCCCTTGGTTTTTTAAGTATGAACTTCTCGGATGTCCCCCCGTTTCAAGACTTAGGTAATATGGTGGCATTTGGGGTGATGATGGCCTTTTTGTTTTCAGTGACATTATTCCCTGCCTTGCTTGCTATTTTACCTATCAGACCATTTAAACAAGATGTCAAAGAGCACTCTGGTTTAATGGCTGGTGTCAGTAATTTTGTGGTTAAGAACTATCGCATTTTGTTACCCAGTACATTGTGTGCAATGTTGGTTATATTGTTTTTGATCCCGCGTAATGAGTTAAACGATAGATACGTGGAGTTTTTTGACGAGTCGGTCCCATTTAGAATGGCAACTGAATTAATGGGCAAGGAACTAAGTGGTGTCGATACAATCGAGTTTTCTATTGAAACAGGCACTGCTAATGGTATCAATGATCCTAAAGTAATCGCGGCAATAGATCACTTCAGTGAATGGCTACGCACGTTACCTGAAGTTGATCATGTAAATACGCTCAGTGATATTTTCAAACGGCTTAACAAAAATATGCACGGGGATGACCCTGCTTGGTATAAATTACCCGAGGGTAAGGAGCTGGCAGCACAATATTTATTATTATATGAAATGTCTTTACCGGTTGGTCTAGATCTTAATAACCAAATTAATGTAGACAAGTCAGGCACTCGAGTTGTGGCAACGCTGGAAAATATGCCTACTTATGAGTTATTAGAGTTAGAGGAACTAACAACAACATGGTTTGCGACAAACTATCCCGAGTTGAAGTTAGAGGCTGCCAGTATTTCACTGATGTTTGCACATGTTAGTAAAAAGAACATTAATAGCATGCTCTTAGGTTCTGTGCTGGCGCTTTTGTTGATTTCACCCATCTTAGGTATGGTGATGGGATCGGTAAAATATGGTGTCATTAGTTTACTGCCAAATCTTCTTCCAGCTGGGGTTGCATTTGGTATTTGGGCACTGTTATCAGCTGAGGTGGGGCTTGGCTTATCGGTTGTTATTGGTATGACATTGGGTATCGTGGTCGATGATACGGTGCACTTTATGAGCAAATATTTAACCGCGCGGCGAGAGAAAAACATGTCACCGGAAGAAGCTGTGCATTATACCTTTCAAAGTGTGGGACCTGCATTGTGGTTTACTACGCTAGTTTTAGTTGCAGGTTTCTTGATCATGGCTTTATCGACATATCGTGTAAATGCAGACATGGGGGTGATGACCGCAATTACCATTGTGATTGCCTTACTTGTTGATTTCTTATTATTGCCATCATTATTGATTGCAGCAGACAAAATAAGAAAAGATCCACAGCCTGTTGAAGAAAATAGCGGCATAGTTACGCAAAATTAAGGAGAAACACACATGTTTAAACCTATGTTATCTAAATTATTAGTCGTGGCATTACTCATCAGTGGTCAAGCTTATAGTGTGCAGAGCACTGATATCGCTGCCCAAGAAAAAGGCTTGCGCATTGCGAAAAAAGCCAAAAAATTGGATAGTGGTTGGGGTGACTCTCAATCAGAAGTGGAAATGATTTTGCGCAATAAGCATGGTCAAGAAAGCCGCCGAGCGATTCGTAGCAAAAATTTAGAGTTGAAAGATGAAGGTGATAAAAGCCTGATTATTTTTGATGAACCGCGTGATGTAAAAGGCACTGCTTTCTTAAATTTCTCCAACCCCATTGAGCCTGACGATCAGTGGCTCTACTTACCGGCGTTAAAACGCACCAAGCGTATTTCGTCGCGTAATAAGTCTGGCCCGTTTATGGGCAGTGAATTTTCATACGAAGATATGTCTTCGTTTGAAGTTGAGAAATACACATACAAGTATTTACGCGATGAAATAGCCGAAGATCGTGAGTGCTTTGTTTTAGAATACTATCCAGTAGATAAATACTCGGGTTATCCACGTCAAGTTGTTTGGTTAGATAAAGAAATGTATCAACCAATTAAAACTGAATATTACGACCGTAAAGACAGTTTATTGAAAACATTAAAGTTAACAGATTACAAGCGATATCAGGGGAAGTTCTGGCGTCCAGATAAGTTGGAAATGACAAACCATCTAAATGGTAAAAGTACCGTGTTGTTAATGACAAACTACCGCTTTAGCACAGGGTTAAATGAGCAAGACTTCAGTCAAAATACCTTGAAACGTTTACGATAGATAGTTAACTTTCTTTACACTTAAAGGCGCCCAATTGTTATATATAGTACCTTGAACTATGTATATTGTGTATTAAGGCAGAGAAATCTGCCTTTTTATTTGACAACAAACACTTTAGCATTATAGTGTATTGTATGTTTGATGTGTATAAAGGAATGAACCTTGTCATCGGTTAAAGTCAAAGCAACTATCGTAGAAGATAATACTGGCATTAAAAGTCAGCTCCCCATCTTAATCACCGAACAAGGTGAAGTTGGTTCAGTTACCGATTACTTGCTAAAGATGGAAGCTGATGGTGCTAGTAATGCTTTAATGAATGGTTTTATACAAGCCACTTCTTTGCTCTTGGATTACATGGAAGCCAACAAAGGATTATTTGAAGATCCTAAAATGCTATTCCAAACCTTTGCTAAGCGTCTTTACACAGGCACCATCGGTGAAGATGGTTTAGATCCCTCTGGCTTGTACTGGGTGCCAAGCTCAACTGATAACGTCAATAAACATATTCATCGATTAACGGCATTTACTGATTGGCTGGCTAACAAGCTTGGCGAAGAGTCAATGAACCCTTTGCGAGATGCCACACCTCATGAACAACGCTTGAATTATGCGGCATGGTATCGAAAAAACCAAAATGACTTCCTTGGGCATATTGAAGATAAAACCGTTAATAGAACCATCCGTAAAGCTCGCACAATGAAAGGACGCACTCCATTGACGAAAGCCGAAGACGATGCTTTAGCATTCCCAGATAAGCATTGGGAATCATTCTATAAAGATGGTATTGGCGGAGCAAAAGATCCACGAGTTGCGCTGAGAGATAAGCTTATGCTGCTCTTGATGCACGGTGGCGGTTTGCGTGAAAGTGAAGCTATTATGCTGTGGGTGACTGATGTACTTGAAGATCCGTATGACCCTGAAAAAGCGATAGTTCGAATTTACAACGAAGTCGATGGTAAAGCACCCGAAGGTTGGCGTAGTCGCTCAGGGACAAAAACCAGAGAAGCCTATTTACAAGAAAAATACGCTCGTATACCACGCAAACGAATGAAAGGCACGGCATACGTTGGCTGGAAAACAAGAGTTGTAGACCATCGAGATAACTACATACAAGTTCAGTGGTTTCCAACGGATTATGGCAAGGTTTTTATGTCACTGTGGAAGAGCTACCAAAAATATCGAGCCAGTATTGACTGCCATCACCCCTATGCGTTCATTTCATTCCATCACAGCGCCCTTGGAAACCCATACACTTTGAATGCGTTTCACCAAAGCTATGCGGCGGGATTAAGGCGCATTGGCTTAGAGCCAAGCAAATCGGAAGGGTTAAACCCGCACGGTCATCGTCATAGCTATGGCAGACGCTTAGAGCGTTCAGGACTTAACCCGTTGGTGATACGACGATGTATGCACCATAAATCACTGGAGTCTCAAGTTCCCTACACAGGTAAAGGGCAGCAGGAAATCTCCGATGAACTCAACAAGGCCACGCTACAACTGGCAAATCCTGAGTCCAAAGTAAAATCGCTAGATTGGAAAGAGTTGGTCGAGCACGGTTTTGACGATATTGACCCGCAAGGCTATTTCACAGGCAAGCATCCGAAATTACGAGGTAAATAATGGCAAAAAAAGTCAAGAAACGTGACGGGCGCTCATCGGACTTAACGTTTAAATGGATGCTCACCACCCTTGGCCCTGAGTGGCAGCAATGGCAGGAATTAGCCGCTGAGTGGATGGCGACACAGCATGTGGGAGTTGACCACAAGCTTTCCGCGTTGAGCCTTTTTTTTGAGTCCTACCTGTTGGAGTACGCTCCCTATGCAACTGATATTGGTCTGTTTTTTAAGGGCTACAATGGCCATATCTGCTCCACTGAAGAGCTAGAAGCTACTGTGAGAAAAACTATTAACGACCCCGCCAGAGTATCAAAATCTATCAACTACCCCTGTGACTTCATTAATTACGTCATTGAGCATCATCTATCTGAAGGAGATGATATCGGCAACTTAATACCACTGGTTCGCAATCCGCTGAACAAAATTAAGAGGCAAGACTCACACACTGAAACCGTACGTAACCCACTTCCGTATCGTTACATCCAAGACCTGCGCCAAATTCTGTGTCCATTGCCAGATAAAGCGGAACTGACGGTGATTGAGCAAAACCTACCACAAGGCGAGTCGTTACTGCCTAGCTATCACTACCGCCATTTCAAGCATTGGACATGGGCACAAGAGCAGACAGGGCAAGGCAAAGCAGGTCAAAGTGGCGACTGGTTCGAGGTCGAGCCTGACTTGATTGATAAAACCGACCCCGATTGCGTGTGGCGCACTAAAGAAGTGACTCGCAAAGGTAATAAAATCACCGTTCATCAAATCTGGTCGCCCGTCAAAGCGATGGTGATTTTCATGAAGCTCCACCTACCACTGCGTACCTATCAGGTGTGGATGCTAGACAGCGGTGAAGCGGATACATGGCGCTATGAAAACGGTCAGTGGGTAGTAAACACTCAGCATGATTTTGCACTTGGTAACGAAAAACGCCCATTTGGGAAAGGTATCTTCCGCCGCATTCACGACACTATGACAGGACTGTATTCCACAGGCTTGTATATCAACACCAACAAGACCGCCGACCAGAACAAAGATGAACTGGAGCGTGGTTACATCATCCCTTGGCAAAACGAAGAAGTGTTGTATTGGCTGGAAAAACTGCGCAACTGGCAAGAAAAATACAATCCGATTGCAAAACCTACCGATTGCACCACCCTACTCAAAAAGCACATTGGCAAGGAAAAATCGAAAAAACAGCTAGAAAGTATGGGCGAGATTGCGTTTCTGTTTCGTGATGCATCAGCAAATGGTGAGGATAAATACAAGCCAGTCCAAGATATATCTACTGCGTTTTTATGGTATAGACTCCTATTGGCATTAGAAAATCACCTCGCAGAGCAAGGTAATACCTTGGATAACGGAGAACGATTAAAATTAGTAGTGGATTATCCAGAAGGAACTACTGAAAGCTCGAAGGTTGCGACACACTTTCCATTGCACAGTTTGCGTGTCTCGCTCATCACGGCGTATACGATGGACACGCAATTGCCACTACCTGTGATTTCTAAATTACTAGCAGGGCATACACGCCTGTTGATGACCATCTACTACAACAAAATCACCCCGTCCGTGATGGCGGAAAAAATGAGTGAAGCCGAAGGGGAGCTTGAGGGTAAAGCCAAGCAGTCAGTGCGCAACTTCCTCAAAGATGCCTCACTAGCGCAAATTCAATGCAAAATGGTCTACCACAAAGAAGACAGTATTCAGGCAGCACTGGTTAACCGTAATCCCATCGGCTGGGAGGAGCGTTCAGCTGGCTTATGTTTGGTCGGAGGCAACACCGTAAAATCCGATGAAGTCAGTACGCTGGGCGGGTGCTGGAACGGCGGTGAGTTGATTAGAGATTCAAGTGCTGCCAGTAATCGCATCTATGACAGCGTGCCGCATGGCCCTGAAAACTGCATTCGTTGCCGTTGGTTTATTACTGAGGCGCGATACCTGCCAGCGCTTAATGCTCAGTTTAATCAACTCAGTTACAAGGCGCACCAAGCGGCTAACCTATCGGTTGAAATCGAAGGTGAGCTAGAAGCACTCAAAGACGAGCAGTTCTTCTGTGAAGAGCAAGGTAAACCCTTCACCAAACACAGTGAGCTACAGACGCTGCAACGCCGCCATGAGAAGCAGCAAGTCGAAGCGGATGAGTACGCAAAAGACTGGATAGCGTGCTTCGAGCTAATCTGCAAAATCATTCGTGTCGAGGAAGCCAGAAATGAGGATGACACCAAAGATAAGCTGATTGCCGTGGGTGCGGAGCAAGATATCAGCTACGCCTTGAAGTTTATCGAAACCGACTCAGAGCTTTTACACCTCTCCTTGCTATGTGACGATGCCGAATTCTTCCCTGACTTGCAGGATGAACTTCGTAAAACGCCCGCTATTGAAAAGCGCTCCCGCCAACTTAGTCGTGCTCTGATAAAGAAAGGCTTTGAGCCTATCTTTATGGAAATGGATGAGAAACAGCAGCTAATCGCTGGTAATGCCATGCTACGCCAAATGGCAAAGATAGCCGACCCTGACGATAAAATGGAAGGCTACCGTAAAGTGGCTAATTACATCGAAGCGGGTGAGTACCTGTCTAATCACAAGCTATTTAACGCTGGCATGAATGCACTGTCGGATAAGTCCTTGCGCTTAGAAAATCTCACCCAACCTGCGCTCTTGGAGGGTTAATGGACATTAATATTGATATCATCTTGGCTGACTTAAAAGACGACAAAGTGCCAAGAACCCAAAAAAACCTAGATAAGCTTAACGACATCCTGAAAGCCTATGTAGAATCGGGGCAGCGTGATTTCTCCATTACACAAATGGGGCGAGTATCAGCAGCAGAGGGTGGCCCAGGTTACGAAGCGTTACGAGCAACCAAAAACAAGCACTACCGCACCTTGATTGAAGCATGGGCAGCAAAGTGCAAAACAACCACCAAAAAGCCGTTATCGCCAACCTCACGCTCTAAGTCTGTTCCACAGGATAATAAACTGCTTGAGCGTATTCCAGACACTGCGGTACGGGCTTTGTTTGGTCAGATTATTGCCGAGCGCAACCGTTATCGCAAAGAGGTTAATCTGCTAAAACAGCACGCGAATATTACCATTGATAAGCGTCCTGTACGTCAGTTTGATGCAAGCGCAGAGCCGAGTGTTGAAGTCTTGCCTTCACTATCTGGCATCTTGACCGAATCCGAGAAGAAAGCCTTAGCCTACGCTATCTCTGACGAATGTATGGAAAAACATAACTGGCAAACCACACAAGCTGGCCAAGTAAAAGACATGGAATACAACATAGAAATATTCCCTAGAGGCTTTGCGACAGGTCTACGCAAGTTGTTAGGTGAGGTAGATGATTAATGGCGAACGGTCCGCAAAGAGCGCAGCAGAACCTCGAAGCATTTGAAGTATGGCAAGCCACTCAAACTGATGATGACTTTAAGCAGATCGCCTTTAAAGGCAAGCTCAACCGCATCGAAGTAGCAAAAGGGGTCGGTTGCGGCAAGTCTGCCCTTAACCAAAATCCAGCGCTTAGAAAAGCGCTCAAGGCATTAGAAGACAAACTGCGTGATAAAGGTATACTCCCGCCACTGACCGAATCTGCAAAGAGCAATGCTGACAAACCAAAGCAATACGACAACACGGCTAATCGCAAGCTGCTCGACTCAAAACGAGTATCGACCTTAGAGGCTGAAAACATTGAGCTAAAAGCCAAAGTTAAAGAGCTGGAAGGTAAACTAGAGCGGTTTGGCGAACTGAATGAAACCTTGTCAGAAATGGGGTTCATGCCACGATGAATGTTGCACTCCATCAAGACCAAATGCGTGTCACGAGTATTCCTTACAGCTCTACCAAAATGGTGATATTCAGTGGCGTGCCACTGAAAAAAAACTCATACAAAACTAACAGTGGCAAGTATTACGTCACCATCAAAGCTGATCCAGATGCCATCCCCGTTCAACCAGCCCTCGGTCAACACTGGTCGGTTAAAGGCCATCGTTTAATAGAAGAAATGGAAACGGGTGATTACGTGATGCAGCAGCATACCTATGAATCACCAGAACACATCGAATGCAGCCTGCCAGAAACGGGTGAACAGCTTATTCGCTTTATTGCCAGAGAAAGTGATTTCAAAGGTATCGGTGAAAGTAAAGCTAGAGCACTCTGGGAACTGTTAGGAAAGGATTTTCACCCAACGGTTGGAAAAGACACTCGTGAATCAAGAGAGCGCCTTAGAAGTGTCCTGAGTGAAGATTCTATCAATGCGTTATTTGAAGGTTACGCCAAATATAAAAATCTGGCCTACTGCAACTGGATGACCGAACACAAGATACCAGCAAGTATTCAGCAGCGCTTATTGAAGCATCATGGAGAAGAGTCCATTGAGGCTATTAAACAAAATCCGTATGTCCTTATTGGGTTTGGGATGTCGTTTACGGATGTCGATAAACTGGTTAATTTTGACCAGTTTAAGATCACAGCTTGTGATCACCGCAGACTAAGTGCCGCACTTGAAACCGCGATTCGCAAAGAAATTGAAAAAGGTCACACCTATACCACTCATGCCAATGTGCGCCCTTATCTCAACAAGTTACTGAAAGACAAAACACTGGTCACTCAGGCGTTCCAATCAGGTCATGATAAAGCTCAGTATATTTTAAATCCTGACACAGGAGCCTACCATCCAACGGCGCAACTGCTGATGGAAAATGTCGTTGCCAAACGACTTAAAGCACTAGCTAATCAAAACAACCTTTATGACGAAGTTGCAAATTCTGCATATTGCTCTTCGGTTGGTGAATTACCATACGAGCTAACCAAGAAGCAGATTGAAGCAGTGACAACGTGTTTGGATAACGCCGTGAGCTGTATTACGGGCGGAGCTGGCACAGGTAAAACAACGGTACTTAGAACCGCACTTCGAGCCTACCATCAAATGGGATTTGAAATACATGCGGTCGCGCTGAGTGGCAGAGCCGCTATGCGCTTGCATGAGTCAATTGGCTTTATCACCTCAACTATCGCTAAGTTATTACGTAGAGAGCCTATTGAGCCAAGTTCAGACCAGCCAAAGCATTTACTGGTAATAGATGAAGCCAGTATGATTGACTTACCGACCATGTATCGCCTTGTTAATCACACTCATCCCTCTGTACGATTGATATTTACTGGCGACCCTGACCAACTTCCACCCATCGGCTGCGGCAAGGTGTTGGCAGACATCGTTGAAGCGAAAACGGTGGCTAATACCATGCTAGATATCGTCAAGAGACAGGAAGGTTCAACGGGTATCCCCGAATACTCAAAACTCATCAATCAAGGTGTGATGCCTGACCAATTAAGCACAGGTGCAATACACTTTCACGAAACCAGTAAAACAGACATTGCCAAAGTCTGTTGCGAACTTTACCAAGAATCTCCTGAAAGCAGTCGTGTCATGGCTCCAACCAAGGCGCTCGTAACAGAAATCAATAAACTCATCCAGCAAGCGGTCAACCCAAACAGTGACAGCCTTGAGTTTGAAATTAATGGTGACAAGTTCTTTTTGCCACTTCGCATGAATGATGAGGTGTTATTTACGCAGAATCATTACGACAAAGGCATTCAGAACGGCTCACTTGGTATGCTAACCAACGCCAAACCTTCTGGTGATAGTTACGGTGAAGTGACGCTAGATACAGGTGAAAAGGTCGAGATAACACAATCCGTTCTCGACTGCATGGAGTTGGGTTACGCAATCACCCTACATAAAGCTCAAGGGTCACAGTTTCCACGCATCATCATCGCTCTGCAAAATGGAAGAATAGTAGATAGAGCATGGCTCTATACGGCAATCACGAGAGCTGAAAGTGAAATCCATATCGTTGGTAGTAGCGATGATATGAAGCAGATCACCGAGGCACCTAGTCACTCTCACAAGCGGAATAGCTATCTGAAAGAGCTGCTGGGTTAGCAGTTTCAAACTCGTTTTTGTCGGATAGACGACACCTGTTACCAAGTGTCGCCCTCCTAAGAACCGTACGTGCAACTTTCACTGCATACGGCTCAAGCCTTCACGAAGGCACCTAATTGGTACCCAGCAACTTATAAAGCAGCGAGATTAGGTTCATTCCAAGAGTTGCGGCATTGCCTCTTTGCTTTTCTCTTTGCCAAGTATTCTTGGTATAAAGGATCAAAAGGCGTAGCTTCACTCCTGATTTTCACATGTCTCTCTATTGGCACCTTAGCTATTTGAAATAGATTAAACTGACAATCCATGTTCATGTTCATGCTCTTCTGCCAACCGTGAAATTGCCATTGGCCTCGACGGTTGATAAAGTACTTCATGGCGATCCAAGTTTTTGATTTTGTTGGATGACGCCTTTTAGCCCAATGCCATAACGCTAGAAATAGTTTGTGACTCACATATCCGAATACTTGTTTGGCAACGCAATGTCGATAGTAATTCGACCAGCCCCTGAGTTTCGGATTTATCAACTTGATTAGATCGTTAACGGGGGTAGTTGCGTGCTTTTTAATGAGTTCGCGCAAGTTACTCAGAAATATTAACGTGTTAGATTTGCTCGGTTTAATGAGCAGTTTTCCTTTGTACTTCCTATGGTTAAAGCCTAGGAAGTCAAAACCACGGCTAATGTGAGTAATGTGCGTTTTCTCTTCGGAGAGCGTTAAGCCTCTGTGTGCTAAGAAGTCAGCAATCAACGGTTTGATATCGTTCTCCAGCACGTCCTTTGAAGTGCAAGTGACGACGAAATCATCGGCGTATCCTATAAAGTTGGCTCTCGCCCCATTTTTAAGTGCGGTGGACTTTATGCGTTGCTCAAGACCTGCAAGAGTCATCAGCATCAAGGTTGGAGATATGATCCCGCCTTGTGGTGTTCCCTCGTCAGTGCGATAGAACAGCCCTTTGTCCATAAAACCAGACTTTAACCATTGTTCCAACATTCGTTTATCTACAGCTATATTATTCATAAGCCATTGATGCCCAATCTTGTCGAAACAGGCTTTGATATCTCCCTCAAGAACCCATTGCGCGGATTGCTTTTTACTCAAACAGAGAAAACACTGAGCAATAGCATCAGCAGTGCTTCTATTGCGCCGAAAGCCGTAGCTATTTGGGTCAGCAAGTGTTTCTGACACAGGCTCTAGTGCAAGAAGATGAAGCGCTTGTAGCGCTCTATCGACCATGCACGGGATACCCAAAGGTCTGAGCTTGCCGTTTTTCTTAGGGATGTAGATACGCTTGAGCGGTTTGGCTTGATAAGCCTTTCTGCTCAATTGATTGACTGCTTTCATGCGGCGCGTATCCGTATTCCAGATGACGCCGTCTATTCCGGGCGTTTTACTGCCTTTGTTTTGTGATACTCGCTTAACAGCAAGAAGTTTTGCCGAATGCGAGTGAGTCAGTATCCACTGCAACGCTTTCGCTTTGCCGTGTTTACTTTCTCTTGTTGCTTTTGCAATACGCATCTGAAGCTTTAAAACGTGTGACTCAACAGTTTTCCAATTTATGGATTGCCATTGAGCACTGTCAGGAGAGGCACTAATCTCTTTTGAAATCATCATTTGCGTTTCTCCTTGAATAAAGTTCTTCAAATTCTCTTGCAAAGGAAGACCAGTCGGAAGTCAGCTCACTTTCGTGCCAGACAGACGTCTGTATCTGCATCATTACAATCCAGCCTTTGCTTTCTCCAACATCCTCTACCTGCATCACTATCGGCTATATAAGCTTTCCCAAAGGGAGTGATACAGGCTTACCGTGTTCCGTATGTTGCGCAATGTCAGGTTAGATGCCCGCTATAGTGCGGAGAGTTCAGTGATCACGAAAGAGCATGGGGCAATCTCTTTCCGACTCTCGCGCCTTTTGGCTACAGCGTATTAACCACTTCCGCTGTTTCATCGTATAACGCACCTTACGCGGATTCACTTATGTTCATCATACTGACTGCCTAGCACTCACCCGATTTGTGGTTATCAGGAGGATCGTCCTCTCACGATTAAGATCCCGATTGGCGCATACCAACCTTCGTTACATTGTCAGAGCCGCTACTTTATTCAGGCTCCTAGGATCATCTGGTGATACAGATGGTTCACTCATTAAGCGGTGAACAGCGCTTCATACGACTTCACGTCGCACGCCCCAAGACGTGTTAACGTAATTACTCTATAGGTCGGCTTTGAGCGATAATCGGTCATTGATACTGGCTAAATATCGTCGTTAATAGATTGGTTAAACTGCTCTTTGCGCATATATTCATGAAAATGAGCGCCGAGCGCATATTGTTCTATTTAACTTTTCTTTAAAGTTTTAGAAAACTTAGTGATAGTAATACCTTAGGTTATTTGTTAAAACTATATAATGTAGAAAAATGAGCGTAGCGTCGGCAGAAATATGCGCGATGAGCGCACTATTAAATTGTTATGTGTAATGGAGTAGATGGCATGGAGTTTCAGACGATCCCAATAATGCGGATTTTCGATGAAGATAAAGCAAAAGAGTTTTACCTTGGCTTTCTCGGTATGGAACTAGATTGGGAGCATCGTTTTGAGGATGGTTACCCAATTTACATGCAAGTTTCGCTTGGCGATTTTGTTTTACATCTGAGTGAACACTCTGGTGACTGCACACCGGGCAGCAAGGTCTTCGTTAATGTAAGCAATCTTGATCAACTTTTCGCACAAGTTACTGCAAAGCCTTACAAATACAACAAACCAAGCATTGAAGATGCCCCTTGGGGTGCAAGGTGTTTTACCGTAACAGATCCGTTTTCAAACAGGATATTGTTTAATGAATCAGCAGACACATAACAATCAAATTTTATCGCCAGCAAAAAGCGCTGGCTGCGACGTCAACCCGCTGCGCGGCTTTCCGCGCTAAATTTGGGCGTTAAGCATACGAGGAACCATGTCCAGTGAAGTCACCGTGGCTAAAATATGAATCGAGGTTGGCAGACTGGATGAAACAGTTTGCTAGCGAAAAGTTGTCGTTCACTAATGGTTTTCAAGCAATCCCTGGCTTTCCTTCAAATGGATTTCGTGCTGATGGGCTGCTAACTGATGGGAATGTTGTTATAGCCTTGGAAGTGGAGGTAAAACAAACTCACCCTGATACAAATGTTGGAAAATATTGGCTCTTAAGCCAGTATCAAGCTTATGAAAAGGTGATTTTGTTTCATGTTTATACTCCAGAGTACACATCTTATCCTTGGCGCCTTCAGCTAGGTCAGTTTTATGCCTCAAAAATGGCGATAGAGTTGCCATTTGAATATGAACTAGTCGATCAAAGAGAAGCTATCGATACGAACTCATCATTTGAAGCAGTAACTAGAATTCTAGAGCAAAGAATACTCGGTGAATTCGGAGTAATTGCTGGTAAGTCGCAAAATGCTTAACAAGTGCAGGTTGTCGGACGTGTGCTACGCTGCGCTCCGCACCCGCCGCAACTGCAGGCGTTATGTGCTCTAAGGTATCTCATGCTCTCAATCACCAGTGAAGATAAAGAGAATCAACTTAAAAGTTATTGTCAGCATTGGCTGAGCTTATTAGCCACAAATCAATTTGAAGACGCAGAAAAGCTCATTGATATAAACAATAACTATGGTGTTGTATGGGCAGAATCTGAACTCAAAGACGCTGTGCATGATTACTTTGGTAGCGATGCCCCTGTGAGTTTTCAAAACGAAAATATAGCGAATTGTTACCCTGAGTTTTTAGAAACCGATTCAGGCTCATTGATCTTCGGCTTTTATTTACCCGCCAATGGCGAGATAACCGACCTAACTGTTGAATTTGAGTTTGTACCAATTGGGAACAACAATTATGCTGCAACAATCAACGATGTTCATGTTCTGTAGCATGTACGCACATAACAAGCGCCAGCACATCGCGCCTGCGGCGCTGGACTCGCAACAAGTTGCTCGCCCGTGTGGCGGGCGTTAGCTTTGCGGAGGCTTTATTGACATTTTAATATTAGTTATCGCCTCAGTATTATTCTTTGTTTTGGTTATAAAGTTGGAATCAATGATTCCCATCAACTTTTTGGACAAAGCAGAAAGAACGTTTAACGACCTAGGTGCAAACGTGCAGGTAAGAACAAATTCTTACTCTCGTTTTTATAACACCAAAGGACGATTGGTAAAAAAGTCGGATATAGCAAAAATCCAAAAAGCGGGTTGTCTTACACTTTTTACATTATCGGATAACGCAATCGATATTACGGTGCATCCAGCTAATAAAGATACTGTGTTTGAAAAAGCTAAAAGTATATTTAAAGAGGCTCAAGTTGTTGAAATTGATATACAAAGCTAACAAACCAATTATTCCGACCTCAACTCGCTGCGCTCTTTTCGTCGGCATATTGGGGCGTTATGTTGGAGCAGCATATTGATCGCTCGTATTAAGACAATCAGTTTTGGGGTATTAGTAGCTGCATTAATCATTACGATCACGTTGATGGTAGCCGATGTTGAATTTTATGGGCTCCTCAGTGTTTACGTATTTATGGTTTTATGGAGTTTACACAAGATATTTTTGTGGCTCATCGGTGATGAGTTTGGCATCGCCGTTCAGGTGAAAATTAAGAAAGACGCACCAAAAGCAATTCGTTTCCTTGGGCTGTTATTTGTCTGCTTTGTTTTTTATTTCGTAGCTAAGGGGCTTATCAAGCATGTTTCAACATAACAAGTTGCTTAATTTCGTTCCGGCCACAAACAGCATGGCCTCCACTGGACTGCCTACGCTGCGCTGCGGCAGCCAATTAGCAAAGCGTTAGCACTGTCCACTTATGGCACAGACTGTGTGAAAACTCTGATCACCTTTTGGTCTAAGTATCTGCTGCTTATGATCGATTAATCTATACATTTAGTTCACTTAATATACTGATATTTATATAATAAGACTATTGATTCAGTCGAGGGTTGAGGCAATATGTCAAAGTTTATAAGCGGTGAAGATCGTAACCAATCAACGTTATTTCCAGAATCGTTGGAAGACTACGTCAGTGAAGATAATACGGTCAGAGTAATTGATGTTTTCATTGAGGAACTAAATCTAGCTGAATTGGGGTTTAAAGGATTAACCTTAAAGTCCACAGGCCGCCCTAAGTATCATCCAGCCACACTATTAAAGCTTTATCTTTATGGTTACCTCAACCGTATTCAATCATCCCGCCGATTAGAAACCGAATGCCAACGCAATATTGAACTGATGTGGCTACTTGGTAAGTTGGCACCCGACTTTAAAACGATTGCTGATTTTAGAAAAGACAACGGAGGCGGTATAAAAAATGTATGCAAAACGTT
Source organism: Pseudoalteromonas rhizosphaerae (assembly GCF_028885455.1). Lineage (NCBI taxonomy): Bacteria > Pseudomonadati > Pseudomonadota > Gammaproteobacteria > Alteromonadales > Pseudoalteromonadaceae > Pseudoalteromonas > Pseudoalteromonas rhizosphaerae. Next base: position 4,632,787 of record NZ_CP118496.1, on the reverse strand, counting down.
TGTTGAAGTCTGTCGTCGCCTGAATATGTTTGAGAAACCCGTTGTTGCCATCGATGGTAGTAAGTTTAAAGCTAGCAACAACAAAGGCAATAATTTTACGCCAAGCAAAGTTAAATTTCACATCGACCGAGTCGAAAAGAACATTGAACGTTATCTTGAATTACTTGATGAAGCCGATAAAGAGCAAGCTAACGTCACAAAAATTAAAGCCACAAAAGAGAGACTAGCTGACTTTCGCAGCCAGTTAAAAAAACTATACGAGATTAAAGAACAAGTTGAAGCTCATCCTGATAAGCAAATATCCACTACTGATCCTGATTCACGTTTAATGAAAACTCAAGGTTTTACAAGAGTTGTGAGTTATAACGTACAAAGTGCGGTTGATACCAAGCATCACCTCATAGTGGCGCATGACGTGACCAACGTGCCAGATAGAGGCCAGCTTGCGTCAATGACGAAACTCGCACAAGAAGCATTGCGCAAGAAAGATATACGGGTATTAGCAGATAAAGGTTACTTCAGTCAGCCTGATATAAAAGACACTATCGATTTGGGTGCAGAGCCAATCATGCCCAAGACGGATACATCGTCCTCTGAAAAGAAAGGGATATTTAACCGCTCACTTTTCAAATACGATGCAAATAAAGATATTTACTTATGCCCCGCTGGTAATGAACTTCAAAATCGAATGCAGGTATTTGAGCAAGGTAAATACCTTGATGTTTACTTCAATCACATTGCTTGTCGAGATTGTAAAATAAGAAGTCAGTGCACTAACTCTAAAAAAGACCCTAGGCGAATAAGGCGGTGGGTGCATGAGATTCTGACAGAAGAAATGCTTCAAAAGCTAAAGAATCAACCTGAATTGATGCTTCATCGAAAGCAAACTGTTGAGCACCCCTTTGGCACAATTAAACTCTGGATGGGAGCTACCCACTTACTAACACGAGGTTTAAAAAGCGTGGGGACAGAAATAAGTCTTCATGTCCTAGCTTACAACTTCAGAAGAATGATAACAATTATGGGAGTTAACGGCCTAAGTAAAGCAATTAGAGTAGCGTTGCCATAGCAGTTTCGCTCGCGCGGAGAAAATTGCGATACTGAGAAAAAATCGATCGCAACCATCTTAAATGGTTTCAAACTAAGAACATACCCAAGACAATTTATTAAAAATTAGTTTTTACACAGTCTGGGCACAGAGCCGACCTTCGGCTCTAACTCGTTTTTGTCCAGAAACGTGTTTCAGCGGATGGTCAAGAAAAATCATAAATGCCTAGCGAGTAGTGAGCTGTGCGAGCGTCAGGAGTGGCTTTATTATTTTACTTTACCATCATTCCCTTAAATACCCTTTTGGCAGGGTGATGGTCTTCACGCAGTGAGACCATCGCCTTGCTAAGCCTTCAGGGATAAAAAAAGCGTACACACCATTATACATAGTGTGTACGCTTTATATACCCCAAAGAAGCATTTCCAGTAAAGGGCTGCCACTCACTCACACGCGAATAGACACTGTTTTTACTATATACTCCAATTGGGCGCTTTTTTGTTGGCTATAAAAATGTAATTACAAACAGAAACAAGCTTTTTTAGTTTATTTGCGCTAAAATCTCGCCCCACTTTTGCATTTCAAGTGATTAAGGTTTGAAGTTATATTTCTTATATTAAAAGCGCTGCTTTTATTTAAGTCGTATTCATAAACTATACTTGAATGATCAACTCACACTGGGAATTCTAATTATGTCAGATAAGTGCTACATCACAGCGCAACAATTGCTTGAAGATTCATTTCGCGTTGCGGCGCAAGTATACCAAGATGGTTTTCGTCCTGATTTTATTATTGGTATTTGGCGTGGGGGTGCCCCAATTGGAATTGCAGTGCAAGAGTATTATGATTATAAGGGCATAGAGACAGATCATATCGCGGTGCGAACTTCATCGTATTACGGTATTAATAAGCAATCTAAAGAAATTAAAGTACATGGCCTACACTACATTATTGAAAATGCTAACGCAGGTGACTCGTTATTGATTGTTGATGATGTATTTGATTCAGGGCGTAGTATTTTTGCACTGAAAGAAAAGCTTTCGGAATTGATGCGTTTAAACTTACCTAAAGATATCCGCATTGCATGCCCGTATTACAAACCAAAAAATTCTAAAGTTGATATGAAGCCTGACTACTACATTCATGAATCAGAAGAGTGGTTAGTATTCCCGCATGAACTATCGGGTTTAACACCTGATGAGATCATCGCTGGTAAAACAGATTTAGTAAAAATACACGATATTTTATTAGCAAAATAAATCTATTGAGTAAAAATAAAAAAGGCCTTAACTAGGTAGTGCCGATCAGTTAAGCAATAAAAAGCTTGACGCTCGGTAAAATGAGATCAAAATCCTATGATCACAGGCCATAGGATTTTTTTATGCAACTTGCTCATGAATTAGCTAGCACTATCGATGCGTGCAATACGTTTCACACGTGAAAAGTATGCAGAAATACTCTCCCGGAATTAATTGAACACGCTTTTCAACAAACCGGTGTAGCAACCGTTAGAAAGCACCGCCTACCTTTAGAGGCTGTATTATGGTCAATCATTGGTGTGAGTTTATTCAGGTTGCGTTCAGTTTTTGGTGGATCTACTCAAATGGACATCATGTTACCTGATAAAAAAACTTTATTGGCACCTAGTGCAATCGTGCAGGCTAGACAAAGTCTAGGCTCAGAAGCCGTTAAGTAAGTATTCTTAGCAATGGCAAAGCAAAGTTACCAAAGTGATAAGTTTGAAACATGGGCTGGACTCAATTTACTCGGAGCTATAGTCGTTTCTGGTGTATGAGAAAAAGTTATTGCTATGTAATCTGTCAATTGATCTTGGCGGTTCAACAATTAACCAGAGAGGCATCGCAATGACTGAAAATGATAATGTTATTTCCATCGAGGCACCAGTAAATCCGTTAGAATAATTACTAAAAACAGGGGCTCAGCAGCTGCTACCTCAAGCTATAGAGGCGGAACTGCTTACTCAATACCAGCATGAGACCGTCGAAGGGCTTCTGAGGATTGTTAAAACTGAACGTACTATTCAAACAGCCTCGGTGATATTGAAGTAAAAACACCTAAAGTAAGGGAGCAAAAAAATGAAGGCGTTAAATTCAATAGTCCCTTGATCCCGACTTATTTAAAACGGAAGAAAAGCATTGAAGAATTGATCCCACAGCTCTATTTACGAGGGATTTAAACAGGTGATATGCAGCCTGCTTTGGTGTCATTGCTCGGTGAGCAGGCCAAAAGGTTGTCCGTAAACAGCGTATCTCGATTGAAAGAAGCTTGGAAAACAGAATACCAGCAATGGACTGGACGTTCTTTGACTAAACGTCGGTATGTGTATATCTGGGCTGATGGTATTTACAGCAAAGTTAGAATGGATGATAAGCTGTGCTTATTAGTGGTTATGGGCGTAGATGAAACGAGTAGAAAGGCATTGTTAGCGGTGGTAGATGGTCTGGGCAGTGCTGGATTGAAGTGTTAAACCAGTTGCACTCACAGGGTCTAACAATACCGTCCAAATTGACCATTGGTGATGGCGCGCTGGGATTTTGGAATGCCCTGTCCAACAACGCAACATCAGCGCTGTTGGGTGCACAAAATAGCGAATGTGTTAAACAAAGTGTCTAAATCAATGCAGCAGAAAATCAAAGCGAATTTGCAAGATATCTGAATGGCAGAGAGTCGCTTTTCTGCTTATAAAGAGTATGATTTATTTGTTAATAATTACTCTGTTAAATACAAAAAGGCGACGGATTGCTTGATGAAGGATAAAGATGAAATGTTAACATTTTATGATTATCCTGCAGAGCATTGGAAACATATTAGAATCAGTAATCCGATAGAGTCAACGTTTGCGACAGTAAGGCTGAGAACGTATAAAGTGAAGAGCAGTGGCAGTCGGACAACCACCTTAATGATGATCTTTAAGCTCGCACAATCTGCAGAGAAAAATGGTATCGTCTGCGAGGATTTAAGCTATTAGCTGACGTGATCACAGGGATAAAATTTAAAGACGGCGAAAGAATAATGCAAGATCAAGCAGAGCTCATACACCAGATTTGACAATAACTCATTTACTCGCTGTAGATGGCGTTGTTTGGCGGACAACAGATACACTTGAAAATCACGAAACATTTAAAGCTCAAAGCAATGAGCACAGTGAAAATATCTTTCCAAAAATACGCATGGTCTGTCATATGGAGGTCACCAAGCCACCAACTCATCAACAGTGCATTCTCTGATTATCGAACTAATGAAATGGTATTGGCAGAACAACTCATTGAGCATACACCAGATAACTCGTTGACAATCTTGATAACGGTTATTATTCCCGTGGACTGCTAAATCGCTGGCAACAAACAGGGAAACAACGGCCCTGGATGATACCCGCCCCCCCCCCAAAGACCTTTAGTTTGAAGTGATAAAGAAAATAAGCCCTAATGACTTACAGATACGGCTGACGTCTACCCCGCTATCAAGAAAGAAATTTGCTGACTTACCTACTCATGTTGAGGCTCGCTTAGTTAATCTGAATCTCGTTTAAGAAATTGAACTCAATGCCTGTTCCGAGATCCGATCTTTCGACCAAGAACGATTGGATAAACAAGGAACAGGCATGATTAAATTAGTTGAATTGTTTTGCGATGTCGATGATTTTTGCAAAGTATTTATCCCTCAATTGAACAAACAATTACTCGACGATGGCACCCAAAAACGTCGACGAGCAGGACGTATGACGACCAGTGAAATTATGACTATTGTCATTAGTTTCCATATGTCGCATCACCGTGACTTTAAAAATTACTACCTTGGCTATGTTTCACTTATGTACAAAAGTGAATTTCCTAATTTACTCAGCTATACCCGACTCTTAGCTGTTATGCCTAGGGTTATTGTGCCGATGTGCGCCTATTTCACTTCGCTTAAAGGTAAGCCCACAGGGGGGGGGAATTCATTGACTCTACATGCATCAAGGTGTGCCATAATATTCGTATTCCAAGACACAAAACCTTTGATGGAATAGCCCAACGTGGCAAAGGGTCGATGGGGTGGTTTTATGGCTTCAAGCTGCATTTAATCGTAATCATCATGGTGAAATTGTTGCTGCGAAAGTGACAACAGGTAATGTACATGATACTCAACCAGTGCGTGAGTTAGCGAGCTGTCTGACAGATAAATTTTATGGTGACAAAGGGTATTTAAGTAAAGCTTTAGAAGCCGACTTGCTCGATAAAGGGATAAAGCTTATTACGACAGTTCGCAAAAACATGAAGGCAAAAGCGATGTCATTATGAGTGTCAACAACAACCGAAAAGTGATCCACTCCACCATTTGAATAATGATCCACTATTTATTAAGGTTTTCCATTAATCCGGCTTGTTTCTTTTCTTTGATCCTATAACTTTCCCCCTTAATTTGAACAATATGTGAGTGGTGTAAAATTCTATCTAACATCGCTGATGTTAACGCTGTGTCATTCGCAAAAATGCTCCCCCATTGTCCAAATGGGAGGTTACTGGTGAGTATGACCGCTCCTTTTTCATAACGCTTTGCAATGACATCAAACAATAATTTAGATTCCTGAGCACTAAACGGTAAATAGCCTATTTCATCAATTATTAGTAGCCTGGGTGCCAGAACTGAGCGCTGCATCACTTGTTTATACTTATCTTGACGTTGCGCTGTGGTTAATTGCAATATTAAATCAGACGCGCTAATAAAGCGGGTTTTTAAGCCTGCTTGCACTGCCTTGTAACCTAGCGCACTGGCAATATGTGTTTTGCCTACACCTGATGGCCCGAGCAGAACGACGTTTTCTTTTCGTTCAATAAACGAGAGTGTGGCAAGCTCGTTAACTTGTTTTTTGGGCACACCGGTGGCAAACGTAAAGTCAAACTCCTCAAGCGATTTTAATGACGCAAATCCAGCCATACGCGTAAACATAACCTGTTTACGTTGGTGCCGGTACGCCTGCTCACCTTGCAGTACGCGCTCTAAGAACTGTAAATAATCCCATTCCTCTTTTGCTGCTTGCTGCGCTAGCGCTGTTGCATTTGTTTCAACACCGGCGAGTTGCAGCTCCTCCGTTAGTTCATGTAAGCGTGCGAGTTGCAAGTTCATAGTGCCTCCGAGAATTGCGCGTAAATGTTTAAGTCATGATGTAACGGGTGAGTCTCGAAGGACATATCAAATACAGGTATAGCCACTTCTGCCGGCTGTGGTGGTGCAACAGGTTGGAGCGGGGGTAAAGGTTGTAGGTACGCTTGCTCTTCTTTTAATCTATCTGCGGGCTTTACTTTTATTGTGTCGTGAATGCGCTGGTTAGCCACTGTGTTCAACCAGTTAATGACTTCAACATTGGCTGTTTCAACGTCCAAAGTAAGTTCAAGGGCAAATAATTTAGTGGCTAATGGCTGATAAAAGTTATCGCGCACATAGCGCACCATTCGCTCTACTTTCCCTTTTGTTTGTGGGCGGTAGGGTTTACAGAGCTTTGGAATGAACCCCATTTCTTTACTAAATTGATAAAAGCATTGATTAAAGCGATGTTTGCCTTCATCGTAAGCATCACGCTCTATTACCACTGTTTTCATATTGTCATACCACACTTGCTGTGGAATGCCTTGGAAATACTCAAAGGCTTGGCGATGACACGCTTCGAGTGTTTCATAGCGCATGTTATCAGTGATTGCGACAAACAATGCACGGCTGAAGCCTAAAACAGCGACAAAGGCGTGCAGTGGTGATTTCCCACCTCGCATTTGGCCCCAATCAACTTGCATTTGTTTGCCCGCTTCTGTTTCAAAGCGAATAATGGGTTGGGGTTCAACGCTACCTCGATATTGATACAAGTACTGGCGTAGTAACGATATTTCTCCGGTATAGCCTTGCTCTTTAATTTCTCTGAGTAAAACAACGGCTGATAAATGTATTGGAGTGGCTTTAGCTAATCGAGAATGTAAATACGGTTTAAATGCCTCTAATTTTGAAATACCCGTTTTACGAGTAGCATAATGCGGCTCGTCAAAGTCACCTTGAAGGTATTTTTTAACGGTGTTGCGCGATATGCCCAATTGTTTAGCGATGGCTCGTTGAGACATGCCTTGCATGGCTAAGACTTTTATTTTCATGAACTCTTCTTTTGAAATCATGGTGCTTATCCAAAAGCACCAGTTGCATATTATCCCCAGCTTTGATCACCCAATGGCATTAACTTTGATCACTTATTCTCATTAAGCTTTGATCACGAAAATCACTCGATAATGATCACTTTTGTGTTCTTAATGATTTTGCCGATCAAAGCTTAATGCCACTCGTTACCGAGTTCACGTTTTATCATTTTTGTAGGTATGTTAAACCGTTATCTAAATCGTTTGATGAGGATAACAATAATGTCAACAAGACCTATATCTATGAGTAAATTACATGCTATTTTACGGCTGAAATATTCGGCACAATTATCCCATCGAGAGATTGCTAGAAGCTTAAATATCTCCCCTGGGACCGTCGCTAATTACGTTAAAAAGGCCAATGAATTAGGGTTAAACCAATGGCCATTACCTGAAGATAAACAACACGGTACTTTTCTTAATACAAAAATCAGGGACTTCTCAACTCGTCAAAAAAGATACCCAACACCTGACTGGCTCACCATCAATAAGGATTTAAAGCAGCACAAACATTTGACGTTGCAGTTAGTATTCGATGAATTGCGTGAGAAAGTCGCTGAGCCTTATTACAGCTATAGCCACTTCTGCTGCGCCTACCGGCAATGGTTAGGAAAACAACGGTTGTCGATGCGTCAGCATCATAAAGGCGGTGAAAAGCTGTTTGTGGATTATTGTGGCCCCACGCTGACCATCACGTGCCCTACAACACAGGAAACACGTACTGCTCAAGTGTTTGTTGCCGTGCTCGGCGCATCAAATTATACCTATGCTGAGGCAACGTATAGTCAACAACTTGAAGATTGGGTGATGAGTCATGCCCGTTGCTTTGCATTTTTAGGCGGTGTTCCAGAGCTTGTTATTCCCGACAACTTAAAAAGCGCCGTTAGTAAACCCTGTCGCTACGAGCCTGATTTAAACCCCACGTATCATCAATTAGCCGAGTATTTTAATGTCGCTGTCATACCGGCTAGACCTTATAAACCCAAAGATAAATCGAAGGCTGAAGTCGGTGTACAAATTGTTGAGCGTTGGATCATGGCACGTCTGCGTAACCAAACCTTCTACAGCTTAGCGCACCTAAATCAAGAAATAGCAAAGCTACTTGATGTAATGAACAATAAGGTCATGAAGCAATATCAACAGTCACGTAAACAGCTATTTGATAGGGTGGATAAAAGCGCATTAAAGCCATTGCCTGAAAAGCCCTATCACTATACACAAATCAAAACGGTGCGAGTACACATTGATTATCATGTCGAAATAGAAAAACATTACTACAGTGTGCCGTATCAGTGGGTTAAGAAACAATTACGCGCACACATAACCAATCAGCTAGTACAGCTTTATCATGACGATACCTTAATCGCACAACATCCTCGCTCACATCGTTTAGGTGGGCATACAACACAGTCTCATCATATGCCTCTGGCGCATCAAAAACAGCATGAGCAGTCACCGATAAATTTACGCTCATGGGCATTAAGTATCGGGGAGTATACCCACCAAGTTATTGAGTTACAGCTCAGTGGACGGCGTCACCCCGAGCACGCTTATCGCGCCTGTTTAGGGGTGTTGAGTTTAGCTAAAACCTATTCAAAAGAACGGCTTGAGCAAGCGTGTTATCGCGCAATCGTGATGAATACGACAACACTCAAATCAATTAAGCAGATGCTGAAAAAGGGGTTGGATCAACAACCGTTACCCACACAGCAAACAGAGCCAGAAAAGCCAATTAAGCATGGCAACATACGCGGCACACAGTATTACCATTAAGGAAATGAATCATGATAAACACCATTAACCAGCAACTTCAACTACTCAAGTTATCGGGTATAAAGCAAGCACTCAAGCAGCAGTTTGAACAGCCAAATCTATATCAAGAACAAAGCTTTATAGAGCGCGTCAGTTTATTGCTAACACATGAAATTGACACGCGTGAGCAAAGAAAAATCGACCGGCTCGTGCGACACGCTAAATTCCGCTTACCAGCTCAGTTAAATCAACTGATTTACTCACCGGCACGTAATATAGAAAAAGCACAGATACGTAACTTAAGCCAAAATAGCTGGCTGAACTTACATCAAAATATCTTAATCACCGGGGCAACAGGCTGTGGAAAAACATACCTCGCATGTGCCTTAGGGCATGAGCACTGCCTACAAGGAAAAAGCGTTTACTATATTCGATTAAAAGAACTACTTGAAAGCCTGTTTCTAGCACAAGCAGATGGTAGTTACCGGAAATTACTGGCGAAGTTAATAAAGTATGATCTACTGATCTTAGACGACTGGGGGCTTGAACCACTGAGTGCACAGCAACGAGGTGACTTACTCGAATTAATCGATGCGCGGTATGGGTATAAATCACACATAATTATAAGTCAGCTCCCGCAGGAAAACTGGCATGAGATGATTGGAGAATCAACCCATGCTGACGCCATTTTAGATAGGCTAATTCATGGTTCGATTAAGTTGAACTTAAAAGGAGAATCGATACGAAAACAGTTAAATAAATTGACTGATGATGATCAGTTAAGCTAATTTAAAAACGGCTCTACAAAATGATAAATCAGGTGATCAAAGCTGATGAGAATCGGTGATCAAAGTCATGAGAATACGCACCAGTGTTAAGTTAACTGGATCAGATTTCAATTGTTGAAGTGGATCATTTTTGCATTGCTGGTAACAATGAGATAGAGCAATGCTTTCAAAGCGCTTTATAATCGAAACAATTAATAACCAACTCAAGAACATTTCCTTCATCGAACATTCAAGACATCGGAGTATGAACGGTTTTATGTTGAATTTAGTGGCTGGATTGGTGGCTTATTGCTTGAAAGAAAATAAGCCACACCTTAATTTAACTGACGTAGAGCTCAATACATTGGTTATAGCTTAAGCAGAACTCAGGTTAGTTACAAAAACGATTAAAGGAAAAACCTATCGAATTCTGACGTCTATGATTGACCCTATGGGCTTTCCAAGTGAGGAAATGGTTGAATTATATTGTTATCGTTGTGAAATAGAACTTGGTTTTAGAGAAATGAAATAAACACGATTGAACAGTAAATATACTTTGAGAAGCAAACGGGCCGATATGATAGAGCAAGAGTTATGGGGGATATTACTCGCCTATAATCTTATTAGGCAAGTGATGGCAGAGGCTGTGAGTAAGCTCGATAGTGTATTACCAAATCAACTAAGCTTCGCGAGTTGTTCAATGGCAGTGACCCAGATTTTTGCAACTATACCACTGACATCACCAGGGAATATTCCCAAGCACTACACGTTATTAATAGAGCAGTTAGATTACTTTAAATTGCCACGACGGCGCGAAGAGAGAAGCTATAAAAGATGGGTAAAACCAAAGCCATCAAAATATCCATCTAACAAGAATAAAAACACCAGTCAGCTAAACTGACCGGCATTAGCCTTAACTAGGCCTTTTTTATTCATCAATTAGCTGTCTCAACCAATATTATTTATAGGTTTCAAATGCTTCTTTTAATCGTGCTAAATGAGCATATACGTAACTGCTTGACATACGATCTTGGTTTAAGAAGTTTTTATCTATATTAATGCTTGAAATTGGGGTTGTTGCGCTACCAAAATCTAGTGCGTTATGTGAATCACCGATACGGGTTTGGACGTTATGGCTCCAGCTGTTAGTACCTTTGACCTGCCAGTTTCCTGCACTCATATCTTTACGTGGCGTCAGAGGAATACTAAACCCTATCCCCACTTTTTCTATGCTTGTATTGCTGTATGAAACTGCAATATTGGCGTCGCCAAACCAGAATTTGGTCTCTAATTTGTAACCGTTATCTTTATTCCAAAATTGCCCTGCAGTTATATGGAATGAGACATCTTTTTCAGCCCATAAATAACGGTATGAATAAATTGAATAATCACGCTTATCGGTGTTGTAATCTTTGTATTCAAAGTAGCCAAGTTTAGCTTTTAATTTATGGCGGCCTTCAGGGCTTTGCCATACAGTTTCATTGGTTAAACCTATAAAGTCAAAATAATCTTGATAAAGACCAAATTGAGTTTGATTATAGATGTTAAATGGGAGAGCAAAGGTTTGATAGACAATTGCTCGTTTTATACCGCTCTTTTGACGCGAGTTTTGAAAAACCTTACCGGGTTCAAAATTTTCAGTATTAGCTACATTTACTTGACCAGTAACATTGATACCTGCACCGTACCATAGTGGCATATGTAAATCTGCTTGTAGTGCTAATGAATGGTCATATACACCAAATTCAGTAGCGTAAGTTGAAGCAAGCGATGGTGTCAAAGATAGCCTAGGTACAAAATAAGGCCTCGAGCTTTGGGTATTTCCGGCCCATTTTACACCTACAGCATTTTTATCACTAAATTGAGTGCTGACTATTAAATCTGGAGTGATATTTTCATCAATAAAGCGACGGTAATTATCTAAATATCCATTGACTTGTAACAGTGGGATATCTTGTTTTGCCAAGCGAACAATAAATTCATTATTACCAGTAGCGAAGCTTTCAGTTATGCGACCTAAAACAAGCCCTAACGCATCAATTTCATTACGATTAAATACTGAGTTTTCAAATTCAACAATGATTTGTTTACTCTCGCTAATACCAACACGGATATTTTCAAAACCATCGTTAATTAAGCTGCTTTTTAGGCTATGAATTTGTTGATTATTATTTTGTGCAGCTGAAACTTCTTGAGTTTGTTTGGTCGCGGTTAATATTTTTACTGGTTCTGTTGATACAGGTCGACTAACAGATTCTTCCGTTAGATTTTTGGGGGCAGCAAGAGTTGCTGTCGTTCGCTGATTTGAACTCTTAGGTAACAGTGTCGCTGTAATCGGTTGAGGTGCTGGTTTTAGATTTTGGTAGTTATCTTGTGCTTCATCACTGAGGGGCATGCTAATATTGACACCCCAATAAGTATCATCATTAGCAAGTTCTGTATTTGAGTAAAAGCGGCTATTAAATGAAACCGTAGCAATATCGTAAAGCCACTCTTTTGGTAATGTAATGCGAGCGCCTAAATTAAATGCTTCTGCATCATGCTCAGCGAGTACTGAAAGCCAGTTGAACGGTTGATATTCAACAGCAGCAAACGCGCCGTCTAACTGTTCTGTAAGTGTTTCTGATACGCCAACACCAGCACTAAATCGAAAATCCCACAATTGCTTAGATGCAACAGCATAAAAGGCCTCATAGTTATTGGCAGCCCCTCCAATATCCTTAGCACCGACAGCGACACTAAACCAATCTTTTGGAATAAATGGAATTTGGTATTTGGCATTGAATGATAAATCACGGATTTGCCCATCGCTGCTCGCTCTGAATAAATTATCATGCATACTTGATGAAGTGACGCGACCACTTACTTCTAAACCCTCAAATAGTCCTGCAGAAAAAGTAAAATTATGACCATCGGTGTACTTACCTCTAATTTCCAGCTGGTTACTATAACCTATATCGATATCACCTTTGTCGATTACAGCAGCTGAAGGGGTATGAAAAATACCGGTAAAGCCGTTATAAGCAATGCCGTGAGTAAGAGTATCATTGGCAATTGATGTTGAGCTGACAGTGAGAGCGCAAACCGTCGCTAAAGTTGTTTTTTTATTTATCACGTTGTTAACCAAAATAGATTAAGAGTTGGGTTTTAAATCCTTAAAACCAGTCAGTGTATTTAATGTAGCAAGAAAACCTGTAAACAAAAAGTAATTGAGTTTTCAGTATACAAAAGCCGCGCAAGGTGCGCGGCTTTTTAAAGTACAATTAATTCTTTCCAGCAATTAACTACCGCCGGTAGTACCTGTGCCTGTACCTGTTACATCTCTAAGAGTACAATTGTCACGAACTATATTTTGCGGCTCAGCAGTGCCGTCTGGTGTGATAGTGAAAGTTTGTGGAGCAATATTACCGCCAGTTGGTGTCACATTTACAGTGTAAGTAGCTGTATCAGCCTTTACAAGGTTATTCATCAAATAAGCACCATCTGCGTTTTCATTAGCTGAAGTACTTACTTTTCCTGCTAAAGAATATGTAACCAAAGCTCCCGTTAAAGGTAACTGGGTGGTAGTATCTGTAGCATTTGAACAAGAGTAAGTTAATCTGAACTCTTCATTAACAACCTCAGCCTCATTAGCTAGAGTTGCAGTGATTTCACCACAAATATTGACGTTTTCTTTAAATGCCCATTCATTGTCATTGTTATCAAATACATAAAAGTCACCTTTGGCATCAGCAGCAAAACCAAGTTGCGCTGCAATACTTTGAGGAATCAATGTTTGTGTTGACGGTGTTATATGGCGTACAAAAAAGTTGCTTTGAGTATCTATACCAACAAATAAACCACTTTCTGGAACTGCCGCTCCAGTAAATTTAACAGATACGGCTGAAGAACACGCCTGTTTAGTTTCAGTCAGCAGATGTGTTGATAAATGATTAATTTTGTATGTAGCAGGGAAGTTTACAGTGCCTTCCGCACCAACAGTTGCACTTACATCACTTTCATTTTTCCAAATACGAGTTTCTTCGTCGTATGTTGAAACACCGAAAGTATCACCTGCTTTAACTTTAGTACCATCTTTTTTTACAAAGTCTTTAGGTAATGTGGCTTTTACAGTGATGTCTTCAGAGAAGTTTTTGATCTTCGTATCGCCGGAACTCATCGAGATTTTTACAACTGCAGCAGCAGACAATACATCAGTAGTACTATTTGTATTTAGTCCTTCAGGTATTAACTGTGCTGCAGATATTTTACCATCCTCAGCATTCAAAGGTGCAGTAACTACTTTCATAGTGACATTATCACCTGTGATAACATTGCCTTCAGCATCTTGTAATTCAACATCTTTAGAAACATCTACTCTAGCACTGCCATCAGTAGTTTCAACAAATAGGTCATTAACAAGCTTACCAGCATCAGCTGCAACATCTGTTTTTTGTGCTGTTATGGCATTAGCTTCACTCGCTAACGGAATTAAAGCCTGAAGTGCAACACTTTTCTCGCTAGTATCTATAGTTACCGCTTTAGTAACATAGCCTTCAGCTGAAACAAGGAGAGTAGCTTCATCTCGAGTGTCAGGAACATTGAACGCGAAATTACCATCTTGCGCATCAAGTTCAGTAATGCTTGCGCCACTAATATCAACAATATCAGTTTCAATAAATGTGACTTTGGCATCTACAACATCACCGGTAGCAATATCAACAACATTAGCATTGATATAGAATTTTAGAGCACTAGGAGTGTCAGCGTCCGGTGTAGTTGCTGATGGTTTCTCTGGCTCCTTCACGTAATCATTGTTGTCGTTATCGCCAAAACAACCACTTAAAGTTGCTGTAAGACCAAGTGCAAGAGCTAGCTTGGTGAGCTTGAATTTATTATTTCCCATAATCGTTACCTTTCTTTCCTTTCTCTTTAAAGTAAACAGACTTAATTGCAGTTCTATAAATGTACCAAAGAGCGCACCAGATTAGGCTTGCACCTATAATACAATAATTAGTTCATCAAGGATAAGCGCACATTATATATACGTCAAGTGAACATTATATATACTTTTATTAATTAAATAAGAAAATTGTTACCCTGTTATGTAATAAATCTCTTATTTAATTTTTACGGATTTAGCGCAGCTTCGTTATTAGCTTACTATGCTAAAGTAGTAGGCTGCGGTTGTAAATGTAAATAGTTGCATTTTAAGCAGTTAAACGTTGTTTTTTTCGGCTGAATTTTAATGAGAGCCAACTTCATAGCTGCGAAAAACTATCCACGTAATCGCTAAGTTTATCTAAATCAACCGCTTTGAGTCCATCATTTGAGCGTGCAACTAAACCTCTTTCAACCAGTTCCGATACTACGCGGCGATAGGCTCGCTCTGTGGTGGCAAAACGCTCAGCTTCAGCATTTACCGTTGGGTATGCGCGCAGCAGGGTTGGGTTATTATTTTCGGCACGTAATAAACAGTCTTTGGCGATATTGTAACCCAATGGCAACAATAGTTTATCTAAATTAATTTTTTGGTTTTCTTGAAACTTAGCGGCAATAGTTTGTGCTGTGTATAAGCTCAGCTCTGGCTTTTCAAGTAACAGGGCACGCCAGTGCTTTAGTTCTATTAGGTTGTAGCTAACGTCACTGAAGCAGGTGACTGTATAAATGCAGGGGTTATTGTTTAGCGCTTCAATTTCACCAATTAAGGTGTTGTTGCAATCAAGTTGGCCCAGCAGTAAGCGGCGGCCATTACCGACATCATAACTAAACGATACGGTGCCGCTTCTGACTAACACTAATTTTGTAAGAGGTTGATCTTGGTGGATCAGTACTTCTTTTTTAGATTGTTGATAACGGCTGCCAGCAAAGGTTAGTAGCTGGTCGACGAGATAACTAGAAAAATGATATTGAAACATCAACAATGCCCTTCGGACAATTGTCCTATTTATTACACCTTAATGACGTTAGCATTAAGATTCTAAGAATTTACGCTAACTTACTAGCTTAGTTAACTCGGTTAATTAAGCTTAATACCTGATATCCCGTGTAATGATTATTAAAGTGTGCTTTTAGCAGCTTTGGGTTTTTAGTAAGTTAGCTTTTTTATACTATTGCTATATTGTGGAATAACTTTGCCTAAACTACAACATTTGCAATGCTAACCTAAAGTACCGGAGAGAACAAATGAGTTGGGAATATTTGGGGTATTTTGCCTCAGCTTTACTTATTGCCTCTTTAACTATGAGTGATGTGAGCAAACTTCGTTGGTTTAATCTTGCCGGTTGTATTGCTTTCACAGCCTACGGTATTGCGATTGCTGCATGGCCTGTGGCTATCACCAATGGTTTGCTAATCTTCGTAAATATTTATCATTTAATTAAGCTCAAACGTCAACAACAAAAAGCGCAATAATAGCGTGGTTTATTGAGCCTTACTCTGGTTATCAATTTGCGCTTTTTGGTAGCGTAATTCACCGCCAATCCATGTTTGATTTACGACAATGGTAAAAATTTCTTGTACTGGCACTTTAAAATAGTCTTTGTCGATTAAAATAAAGTCAGCCCACTTTCCTTGCTCTAAACTACCTAATTTAAATTCTTGATGTGCGGCATACGCAGCACCTAACGTGAATGCTCTGAGTGCATCTTCTCTGCTCAGTGCTTCAGTGACTCGCCAGCCATTAGCGGGTAATTGATTGTGATCTTGGCGAGTAATTGCTGAATACAAACCGTCAAAGGGGTTGGCCAGTTCAACTGGATAATCTGAGCCTGCAGCTACTACTGAGCCTTGCTTTAAAAACGTTTGCCATGCATATGCACCTTGTAATTGTGTATCGCTAAGGCGCTGCTCTGCCATATGCATATCAGAAGTTGCATGCACCGGTTGCATTGATGGAATGATTTTAAGTGCTTTGAAGCGAGGAATATCTGCTGGATCAACTATCTGTGCGTGCTCTATACGGTTACGTAGTAAAATCCCGCCGGTTTTTTTAAATACATTTTGATAGGCATCTAACACAATATGATTTGCTTTATCACCGATGGCATGGGTATTGGCGCTAAAACCATGGTTAAAGCTCAATGTGTACAGCTGCTCTAATTTTTGTTGAGTTTCGAGCATTAAACCTTGGTGATTCTTTCTATCTGCATAATCGGCCAGTAGTGCGGCGCCACGGCTTCCTAACGCACCATCAGCATATATTTTTACACTACGAATAGACATGAAATCGTTAAGATCTTTATAGCGACCGGCTCTGAGCATATCTTCAAGGGACGGATCTGTTGCACTTAGCATTGCAACAATGCGCAGCGGTAAGGTGTCTTGTTCAGCTCTTTGCTTGTAAACTTGCCATGTTTGTTTATCAATCCCAGCATCGTGGGTTGAGGTTATACCTAAGCTGAGCAGATGTTGACCAGCTTGATTTAAGGCATTATTTACGTCTTGATCAGATGGCGTAGGAATATGTGCAGTAATTAAACTTTCGGCTTTATCGACAAAAATACCGCTAGGTTGACCTGCATGGTTGCGAATAATTTCACCACCTGCTGGTGACTGTACTGTGGGTGTTAATTTGGCTAACTCCATCGCTTTGCTATTAACCCAAATCGCGTGGCTATCGACACGAGAAAGCACCACCGGAACATCTTTGACAACTTTATCTAAGTCAGCAGCAGTAGGAAATTGTTTATTAGGCCACAGTTCTTGATTCCAACCGCGGCCAATAATCCAGCCCTGGTTATTTTTAGCAAATACAGCAAGCTTTTTTTGTATTTCTGCAATCGACGTACTGCCACGTAAATCGAGTTGCGCTAAATTATTACCAAGTCCTATCACATGACCGTGGGCGTCAATTAAACCAGGTAATAAGGTTTGTTGCTCGGCATCAAATACTGCTGCATTAGGGAAACTCGCTTTTAGTTTATCGTCTCCTACTTTTACTACTTTGCCATCTTTAATAACCAGTGTAGAAAATTGCTGTAATTGGCCACTGTAAGTTGGAGTGTAACCGTTAGCATTGTAGATCACCGTGGTATCAGCTAGCACAGGTAAGGATAAAGTGATTAAACAGGCGAGTAAGCATTTCATTGTTAGAATTCTTTTTCTGCTTTTGTTAGTTAAACAGTAACAGAGAATACTGAGTCTGCAAATTAAATATAATAAATTATTTATCGTTGTGCATTTCAACTATGCTGATGAATTAGCTATTCATTTATTTGCATATAGAGTAAATTCAGACAGTGATAATCTACCATCTTTATCGCTGTCATAGTTTTTAAAACGAGACCACAGGGCAGGATCTTTTGCTGACTCTGAACGCGTGATAAGACCGTCTTTATCGCGGTCTAAGTTTTTGAATTGTTCTGCTATATTATCAGTTGTTGCAAAACTGCAACAGCTACTGACAAATAACAAACTTAGTCCCAGTTGTGTACAAAATTTCATTGGGGAAACTCGTTAATCTAGATTATTAGTTAAAAAACGCTTAAATTCAGATAGGGAAATTTTATTGTCTTGGTTTTTGTCCCAACGTTTAAAGTTACTCAACAATTGTGGTTGTGGTTCAAGCTCATTATGCGTTAAATAGCCATCTTTATTGCTATCTAAATGATCAAAACGTTGTTTTACATCCAGTGCCATTGCGCTAAAACTAGTGGCTAGCGACACACTTAATATTATTAATATGCTTTTCATTATTTACATCCATCCTACCAACAAAAAGAATAAAGCATTTGCCATAATTTAAATCCCAACATTAAATCCGTTTACACATTCCCTCCGGGATTATGGCAAATACTTTAAAGCCTTTTAAAATTTAAACTTTGCGAACTCTTGCTCAGATAATTGCTCGTCGTTATTATCATCAAGATCAGTAAACTGCTTTAATCGCGTGTTGTTTTGCTTGGCTTCAAACAATGAAATTTGTCCGTCAGAGTCGGTATCTAATTGCGCAAACTTAACGTTTAATTGTGATGCTAAAACAGTGGCGCTAATGACTAAAAACATCAGTGAAAAAGCGGCGATAAGTTGTTTCATAGCAGTGTTTCCTTAGGGGAATTTATTGCAAAAATTGTTTAAACTCAGCAAATGAAATTTGACCATTTTGATCTTTGTCAATTTGCTCAAAACTTTCGTGTAATACCGCATCTTCAGATGCTTCTGCTTCACTCAATGTGCCATTACTGTCTTTATCAAGTTCTGCGAAGGTGGCCTCGACATCAATGGCAAAGCTGTTAAAGCTAAGCAGTAGGCTGATGCATAAGCACAGCGGTGTTAATATTTTCATATTATTTCCTTATAAACAGTCGTTGATACGGATATTACAAGAACGATGCCAATTTTTTTATTGTATAAATATCAGTGGTTTAATGTTTTGGCATGATGATAAGTGGGAAAAAATGACCGGGCAGTGTGTCTTTTTTGCAACAAATTTTAACGGGTATTGATTAAGTTTTTAAAAAACAGTTGGTTAAGTTGTTTCAATTTAGCGTCAGTCGCTTTATATAGCGCTACACAGTTCGCCTTATTCATTATTCTTATTGATTCAGCTAGTGTATAAGTAACACCTTCCATAATCAGACTTTTAACTAAAGGAGTGGCGATAGTGGCCTCATTCGCTAAAAAGTACAGTGCATTACTTAGTTGGCGACCCAATTTAATAGGCCAGTTTTTGTTTAGTACTTTGTTATCGCTGCTGCCATTATCACTGGTAGTAATTGTATTTTTAAATGCGCTGAATAAACAGCTAGCAGTAACTCAACAAATCGTCAGTGAAAATTATCAAATTACCAAGTCATTTAATAATCTTAAGCAAGACCTCAATAGCTTAGAGCGCGCAACGCGACAAAACTGGGTGCTGAAAAGCGAATCACTCGATGAATTGATTGTTGATAAGTGGCAATCATCACTACAAAGCATTGATGAACTAACTTTTATAAGTTCTACAGGGGAGTATATTAAGCAATGGCAGCAACTCGCACAGGTATTGCAATTAGCGCATACTCAACTCGTTACTGAAGGACAACAAGATGCGCAATTGTTTATTCCTGTGAGTGAATTAATTGCGCGTCAAACGGTGTGGCTAAGAGATCAAAATGAGCTGCAAATAACTAAAAATCAGCAACAGTTAAAAGCTTTGCAAAGCTCATTTATCAATTGGTTAATAGCACTTATCCCATTAACTTTACTAGTAGGTGGTGGTTTTTTATGGCGTATAAGTGGTCGCTTAAAAGGATTAACGTCGGTTATTGATAAGCTTGGGCAAGGTCATTGGCAACAAAAAATAGCTGTACAAGGCTCTGCTGAGTTGGTTGAACTAGGAAATAAATTACAATGGGTGCAAGAGCAGTTGCATCAATTAGAGCAACAAAAAGATACTTTTTTACGCCATGTTACCCATGAATTGAAAACTCCATTAGCGTCAATGGTTGAGGGCACTGACTTACTTGCCGATGAAATCGTTGGGCCAATTAACAAAGAGCAGCAAGCGGTGTTGGCGTTAATTACCCAGAGCATGGTGCGTTTGCGCGCTATGATCGATAGTTTACTTAGTTACAATGCGATTCGCAGCAGCAAAGAAGACTTAAGTGAGCTGGAATTCTCGCAATTAATAACCAAGATAAACAGCCATTTTGAACATCGTTTAGTGGCGCGTAAGCAAAGCTTATGTTGGCATTGTGAGTTACCCGAGCAACCACTGGAAATTGCTGCAGAGCTTGTTGAAATGATCTTAATTCAGTTGATCTCTAATGGCTTAAAGTTTTCACCAGCAGGACAGGCGGTCAATATTGCTCTGTCATTAGCTGGTCGTACTTTGACTATGAGCGTTAGCGATCAAGGCACCGGTATTAAAGAGCAAGAGAAATCA
Source organism: Pseudoalteromonas rhizosphaerae (assembly GCF_028885455.1). NCBI lineage: Bacteria > Pseudomonadati > Pseudomonadota > Gammaproteobacteria > Alteromonadales > Pseudoalteromonadaceae > Pseudoalteromonas > Pseudoalteromonas rhizosphaerae. Next base: position 4,612,201 of record NZ_CP118496.1, on the reverse strand, counting down.
CATATATTCAGTGCCTTTTATCAAGGTAAGAATGCTAAAGATATAACCGCTCAAGGTAGTGGTTTAGGGCTCACCATTGTAAAAGAGTCTGTTGAGCAATTGATGGGTACTTTACACGTTGAGCATAATGAGCCACAAGGCTGTCGTTTTATAATTCAAATCCCAATCATCCCTCCAACCAATAAAAACCAAGGAGTTAATTAGCATGGGCGTGCGTTTAAATGCCATTTTAGTGGTTTGCATTACAACCTTAGGGCTCGCAGGGTGTGAGTTAACTGAGCAGCCAGTAAATAAAAGCAACCCTGAAGCTGAACAAGCGGGTAAGGTGACTACACCACAAGGGGATAGTTTACCAAATCCGAAACCTAGGCCGAAAACCGATCCTATGTATGCACCTGCCGAAACGGTCATTGGTTGGCATGCAAAGTCGTGCGGTGGTTTTCAAGTGGCAGCGAGTAAAACGGTTTATATTGGTGCTAAAGAGCTTCAGAATTATTTTGATTTTAGTTGTAAAAATAATGTATTAGCACCGGAAAAAGTATTAACGCAGCTGCTAAAACTGGATCAAGCTTATTATTGGCCAGATGATATAAAACAGTATTTATGGCTGCAAAAACAACAAATAAAACAGCAGATCAACGCTAAAAAACAGCAGCAAGCGCTGAATAATAAAATGCAAGAAACCCTGTCATCACTGGCAGCCATCGAGCAGCAACTATTACTACGCGAAGAAACTAAGGAGCAGTAATTATGTCAACAGAGCAAAACCAAGGCGCGCGAATTTTACTGGTCGATGATGATGCAAGTTTATTAAAACTATTGGCTATTCGCATAGAATCTAAAGGCTATCAAGTGACTACCTGCGAAAGTGGTATTGCTGCGCTACAGTTATTAAAAAATTATGTGTTTGATGCTGTGGTTACAGACTTACGCATGGATGAAATGGATGGTATGGCATTACACCGTCAGTTACAAAATCGCTACCCAGCGCTGCCAGTGTTGATGATGACAGCTCATGGGTCTATTCCTGATGCTGTTGAAGCGACGAAGCAAGGTATTTTTGCCTTTATTACTAAACCGGTAGATAAAGATGAGTTATTTGATAGTTTAGCAAAAGCGATTGAAATTCATGGTCTCAGTGCCGATGAAAGCGCATCAAACAGTAATATCGTGACCCGCAGTGGTGCTATGCTGCATTTACTTGAGCAAGTTAAATTACTAGGTCCGACTCAGGTCAATGTGCTGATCTCGGGGGCCAGTGGTACAGGTAAAGAGTTACTAGCTAATGCTATTCATCAACATAGCCATGTTAGTGAAGGTCCGTTTGTCGCAATAAACTGTGGTGCGGTACCGGGGGAATTACTCGAATCAGAACTATTCGGTCACAAAAAAGGGGCTTTTACGGGCGCGATTAAAGACCACCAAGGGTTATTTCAGCAAGCGCAAGGCGGTACTTTATTTTTAGATGAAATCGGTGATATGCCACTTAATTTACAAGTTAAGTTACTGCGCGTATTACAAGAAAAAACTATTCGCCCTGTGGGCTTTGAAGAAGAAATTCCAATTGATGTGCGGATTGTATCAGCAACTCATAAAAACTTGCCTGATGCGATTGCTAATCAGCAATTTCGCGAAGATTTATACTATCGCTTAAATGTTGTGAATCTTAAATTGCCACCACTGTGTGAGCGCAGAGAAGACGTTAGTTTATTAGCGCAGTATTTTAGCGCTACCATTGCTAAACGTATGGATCAAAAAGAAAAGCGTTTCGCCAATGATGCAATGCATGCATTAGTACGTCACGATTGGCCGGGTAATATTCGCCAGTTACAAAATGTAGTAGAGCAGGTTGTCGCACTTACCCCAGGTGAAGTAATATCAGCACAGCTGGTTGAAAGTGCGCTTAATAGTAATACCAACAATGTTGAGCCGCTTTCTCTTAACGATGCTAAAAAAGAATTTGAGCGTGATTATGTGATTAATGCTTTAAAGATGGCTGGCGGTAACGTGGCTGAAGGGGCAAAACTAGCTAAGCGTAATCGCTCAGATTTTTATAAGTTGATCAAAAAACACAACATTGACGTTGATACTATTTGTTAGGAGAGAAAATGCAGTTATTTATGGTGTATTTAGGTGGGCGTATTCAGGGCTGCCATATTGAAATGCATGATGTTCGTTTTGTTGTTGGGGAATCGATTGAACAAACTTACTCAAAATTAAAAGCGCAGTGGGTCGGTGATAAAAGTAGCGTGCACATGGACAGCTATATGGCGGTAAATCACATTGATGGCTTTGCAGTAACCGTGGTTGATGAACCCGTGGCCCAATCGCAGCAGTTATACTTTGTAAATTTAGGAGCGTATCGTGCTGATAGCTTAGCTGAGCAGCATGACTTTGCGTTATATGTAGCAAGTAGTAGCGACGAAGCTAAACAAAGAGCAAAAGAGGATTTACTAGCTGGTTTAAGTCATATTCATAAAGATGACTTACATGATGTAGATGATTGCTTTGCAATTGACTTGCTCGACAGTCAATTACATATCAAGCTAACCCCGAGCGAGCAATCTCAAGCGATTAAGCCCGATTGGTTTGGTTACCATATATTATAAATAATCAAGAGAGTGTGTAGTGCAAGCGTTAGCCGTTATCACTTTGTTCTGCACGCTCTTTGTCTTCACTGTTACTGGCAATTTTAAAAGCGATAATCACTAAGCCAAACATAGCAAAAGGTAACGCAGCAAGCATATACTCGGTAACATTGCTATCTTGGAAGCTGGCTTGTAGTAAAAAATGCCCAGCAATACACAGTAAAATAACAATTAGTAAGATCGGTAATAAAATAAGTTCTTTTTTAGCAGAATGAGTTTTCATTATTAGGCAGTACTTTTACAAGGTGCGCCATTGTAATGAGCAAACCGCTTTTAGGTCAAACAACTAGGCTGATAAATTACTTTTGATTGTGTTATGTCATGTTTTTCAGTATCAGAGTTAGGTTCGCTACTGTTTAACTCATCACTATCTTCATAGCTGTATAAATCAAAAATAAAATCAATTTCTTCACGTTTCAGTATCGCTTGCATATTGCCTCCTATCTTATCAACTTAGTTAAGTAGTAAGCATATGTCTGCGCGACTGAATTGTAAGTGAACATTAACCGTACAAAATGTGTATAAATGTAATCCTTAATTATTATTAATAGGCAGTCGAACGGTAAAAGTCACACCATCAGCTTGTTGATTATTAGCCGCGCTAACTGTGCCTTTATGGTATTCACATACTAAACGTACTATATAAAGCCCTAAACCCAAGTGTGGTTGCTGCTGCAGTTGTTGACTACGTACCGACACCATTGAATCAAAAATATGCTCTGTTAATCCCTCGGGTAAAAGTGGACCTAGATTACTGACACATAACAGGGCTTCATTATCATGTTGATCAAGGCTGACACTTATAGCGCTATCTTCAACACTAAACTCTAAGGCATTATTGATTAGTTTATCTAGCAACTGAGCAATAAACTCAGGCGCGCCGCTAAGTAGTAATGGTTGCGGACAAATATTAAGGCTAAATTGTTGCTTTGCATAGGTTAGCTGGTAGCCTTGCATACAACCATTGATCACATTTCGCAAATCAAATGGTTCAGCTTCAGCGCTTTGAATACTTTGCTCAAGGCGAGTTGCTTCGCTCATGGTGGTGATTATTTTACCTAAACGCTCGACCCCTTCACTGGCACGATCAAGGTATTTTTGGCTCAGCTCACTTTGTGGCTGCATTTGTAAGTTTTCAAGGGAACTACGTACGACCGCAACGGGTGTTCTGAGTTCGTGAGATAATCGTGACGACATGGTTTCTAAATAGTTAGTGTAACCACCTAAGCGACTTACAATATTTGCAAAACTGCGAGATAAATCGCCAATTTCATCGTTTGAATCGCTGTAATTAATAGTGCCAGTTACTCGCCCTTGAGCATCAATGGCTTGCTCTGCGGTATCTCTTAAGCGACGAATACGACTGGATATCCTTGATGCAAAAAAGAATAACGTTACTGTGCCTATTAGCATCACTGCTAAAATCACATTAAATAGTTTCTCTAACGATTTGTTGCGTAATGTGCGAACACCATTGGTAGTCTCTTCGGCCACTACAGCACCAATGACCTTATCTTGGATCCAAATAGGATATGCGGCTGATAAAATAACCGCTTTGTTATCTGGAGTGAGTCGCCAAGACGATGCTGGTGTGCCACTGAGTGCTTTACCTATATGTGTGCCTTGCATTGCTGCGACATCGTGCAATGTATCTAAAAATTCATTTTCAGGGCGGGTAAGTACTTTATAGTAAAGTGGATGTAAGTAGTTTTTCTCAAATCGTTGCCACCAGGTTTTTGCTGGCTGGTCGTTAAGCCCATCAGCCCAAACGCCGTCGGCATGATGAATTGATCCCGACTGCGCTAACACGCGGTGATGATTATCAACCACCCAAATTCGGCTGCCGCTGTGACCCATACCTTTTAATATACGATTTATTTCAGGGGAGGGCACCAGCACTGAGCCAATATCATTGGGGTTTTGTAAGTTTGAAGTCGACATAGTCTGTTGCTCAGGCTTGCCTTGATCCCAATCTTCAATTGCAAAGCCGAGCTTATTGCCAAGCATCGTTAGCGGAAACCGCAACTCTATGTTGTAGCCAGTCTCTGTACTGACAAAATAGCCTTGAATTTTTGTTATTGGGGTTTTGCTTTGTGCGTCAAATGCGTTGATCCAGCCATCTTGGCGAGCGGTAACAATATAGTGCTTAAATTCTCCTTGTGGGGTTTTTAACATGATCTGTAAGTGATCATTACGGGTTAAACTTAGGGTGTTTTTAGCGCGATAAACCACCGAGTCATCGGTAACTTTAAATACTGCATATAAAAAGTTTTCATATTTACCAACCATATGCTCAAACGATAAGTCCTCAAGCTGATGGTCTGGTTTATTAGTTTGTAAATAGCGCTCGTCGTAATGCCAAAAAAGACTTTGATAAGGCTGCCAGTCCGACAGTTTGCCATCAAGTTGAATGGGGTTACTAAGGTTATAGGCGTAGAGATCACGGCCTTTTATAACCTGATCTAAAAAATTGGTTTGCGAGTCAAATAATGCTGGGCGCTCATGCAGGGCCGTGGCGAGTGCTCGAGTAGTGCCGACTAAGGTTTTTTCTTGACCTTGGCGCAGAAATTTTTCCATTTCCCACACGTATTCATAGCCAAGCCAAGGCAGTAAAAATAAAAAACACGACAGCAATATAAATTTACTGCGCAAACCAAAACGCAGCATTACACTTGCTCCCAGCGATAACCCATACCGTACACGGTATCTATACAATCAAAGTCAGTATCTAAAGCGATAAATTTTTTGCGAATACGTTTAACATGAGAAGTGATAGTGCTGTCATCAACGTAAATCTTTGCATCACTCATTAGTTCGTTACGGCTTTTTACATGCCCAGGGCGCTGTGCCAGTGAATGCAGCATCCAAAATTCAGTTACGGTTAAATCGACTATTTGCTGCTGCCAAAATACTTGCATGCGTTTAGTATCAAGCGTGAGCGGGCCGCGATTGAGTAAAGCATTTTGATCAGCGGGTTGCTCGAGTGCTTCCATACGTCGAAACAGTGCACCGATACGAGCCGCCAAATGCGCCATGCTGATATCTTTAGTGAGATAGTCATCAGCGCCCATGCGTAGGCCACACACTGTATCTATTTCGCTGTCGCGGGCGGTTAAAAAAATAATCGGCAAGGTTTTAGAAAGCGAACGCAGAGTTTGGCATAGTAAGAAACCGCCATCAATTTCATGACCTAAACCAATATCGACAATCGCTAAGTCTGGTAGTGCGTCATTAAAAGCATGCTCTGCACTTTGACGGTTGCTATAGCCGCTGACCAGATAACCCTGCGCGCTGAGCATTTCCATGTAATTTTCGCGGATCGCGGGTTCGTCTTCAATAATTGCAATCTTCTTCATTTACAGCACCTTCTTATATTCTAGTTGCACTATACCTAATTTTTTTGCTTTCGCACTGGCGAAAAAGCAATTGCCTTTTTTTTGCCACAATTGCTCAGCAGTTTGCCTTTTTTGCTCCCCTTTGTTGCCACTTGAGCTTGCTTTAATGGCGTTATACCAAATCGGGCAGCTACCAACCCATGAGTTGCCAACTATTAAGTAATTAAGCAAAAAAGGATTACACCATGAAAAAAATGATTATCGCTTGCACTGTCGCTACTATTTTTGCAGCACCTAACTTAGCCCACGCTGACACAGTTGCAGTTAAAGCAAAAGAAACTCATAAAGAAACGGTGATAGGTTTAAGTACGGGGGCAATTGTTGGCGGTATTGTTGGCGGCCCAATTGGTGCCTTTGTTGGTGCATTTGCCGGAGGCTTGATTGGCGAGCAAGAAGTGGCAGAAGATAAAATTGCCGAGCAACAACGAGCTTTAGTTGTGCTGCAAGATAAAACCGATGATTACCAGCATGTACTTGCTCAAAATACGCAAATGAGTGAGCAGCTCGATAAGCTTGAGAGTAATAACGAACGCCTTGCATTAGCCAAAATGCACAACCTAATGGCAATGACCATTCAATTTAAAACCGGTTCAAGTGAGATTGCCCCGCACTTTGCCAACCAACTTGATCAACTAGTGAATTTACTTCAAAGCCAGCCAGACTTGCAGCTGGATTTAAATGGCTTTGCCGATCAACGTGGTGATGAGCTCGCTAACTTAGCGCTTTCAAAACAGCGAGTCGCAAATGTACAAAGCTACTTAATAAAGCAAGGTATTAGCCATACCCGCTTAACGACTACCGCATTTGGTGAGCAACAAACTGTGGCAGATAGCGATAATTATGAAGAAAACATGTTTGACCGCCGTGTAACGTTAACAACTCGTCCAAGCACGCAGCCGTATAACCAAACCGCGAGTAACTAATCGCCATTTTGCCAAGTAGCCGCCAAGGGAGTGATTTTTATGTTGAGTAAACCAAGCAAAGTGCTGACCCGTAGCCATTTATGGTTACGGGGAAGCCTTTTTACCTTCATCGCGTTTGTTAGCTGTGCGAGTAACGCCAGCACATCGCCAGAACTAACTATGTTCGACAGCAATGGTGCAAAGGCAGCGCCTGGCGTTATCTTAAAAAGTGATGCCACCATGACAGTCACCGGATTGATAAACCATGTCGTGGTAACTCAACATTATCGCAATGAAAACCCGTTTGCTGTTAATGCACGCTATGTCTTTCCGCTACCCGATGAAAGTGCGGTGCATGCTATGACTATGCACATTGGTGAGCGAGTGATCAAAGGTGAAATTGATAAAAAAGCACAAGCCGAGCTGCGCTTTCAACAGGCGCAACAAGCGGGTAAACAAGCCGCTTTAGTGCGCCAGCAGCGTGCAAACATGTTTGTCACTAATGTGGCAAACATCGGCCCTGGCGAAGAAGTGCAAATAGAGCTGCAATATCAAGAAGTGATTGATTATCGCAGTGGTACATTTGCACTACGATTTCCAACCACGATAACGCCGCGTTACCATCCGATTAATGGGGTATTAAATGAAACAGCAGAGGATATGATTGACTCGCAGAGTAATGAGTTATCATCAGCGAGTATTGCTGCCACCGGTTGGATTGCACCGATTTACATGGCCACTAAAAATACCGGCTCGGTTCAAGGCGAGTTTAATCTAACGGTTAATATTGATGTTGGCCTAGAGCTGGTGGATATTCAGTCTAAATATCATCGTATTAATACCGAAAATCTGGCATTTGGTCAGTATCAAGTTACTTTAAATGAACAACGTGCCGTGAAGCGTGATTTTTTACTGGAGTTTAAACCGCTGCAAAAAGAGCAAGCGCAAGCCGCATTTTTTACTGAGCAGCTCAGTAATGGTGAACGTTATGGATTATTAATGTTGCTGCCGCCGGATGATCATTTTACGCAGACTCAGCGTCTAGCAAGAGAAATGATTTTTGTAGTCGACACTTCCGGCTCTATGCACGGACAGTCAATGGAGCAAGCCAAAAGTGCACTTCATTATGCGTTATCGTTACTTGATAGTAACGACAGCTTTAATATTGTCGGCTTTGACGATCAAATTATGCCTATGAGCGATAAACCTGTGCCGGCTAATGATTTTAATTTACGCCGTGCTGAGCGCTTTGTATATAATTTACAAGCTGATGGCGGCACTGATATTAAAGGGGCATTAGATGGTGTACTAGATGCTCGTGAGCATCTAGGGTATGTGCGTCAAGTGGTATTTTTAACCGATGGCAGTGTCAGTAATGAAGATGCATTGTTTAAACATATTAGTGCGCAACTAGGTGATAGTCGTTTGTTTACGATTGGTATCGGTAGTGCGCCTAATAGTTACTTTATGCGTCGAGCTGCAGATGTTGGACGCGGAACGTTTACTTATATTGGCAGCAGTAGTGACGTGCAACCAAAAATGCAGCAACTATTTGATAAGTTAGCTCATCCTGCAATTACTCAACTTGCGCTTAGCAGTGATTTGGCAAATCAAGCTCTTGAATATTGGCCATCGCCGTTACCCGACCTGTATTTTTCAGAGCCGGTGATGGTTGCTATAAAGCTTGATAATAATGCCGGCGTTACTTTAGCGGGGCAAACGGCGCAAGGACCGTTGTCGATAAAGTTAAATACACAACAAGGGCGACCGGCTCATGGAATTGCAAGGTTGTGGGCACGGCAAAAAATTAAATCATTATTACTTTATAACGAGCAAGAGCAGGTTAAAGCACAGGTTGAGAGTCTAGCGCTTGAACATCAATTACTTAGTCCGTTTACCGCCTTTGTAGCGATTGAACAGACACCATCGAGCACTGTTGCTGAGCAGAATGTGCAAGTGGCTAATCAACGACCTCAGGGTCTAGCAATGAGTTTGCCACAAACTGATGGGCAAAGCAGACTACATATTTTACTCGGTTGCATGCTGTTGGCTGGATTTGCAGTGTTGAGACTGAAAAAATGAAAGCAGTGATTGGCGCTATATTGTTGATTGTTGGCTTGGCGTTGCTTGGTCATGGTAGTTATATGCAAGCTAAAGCGTGGCTGGCACAACACCTTATAGAGCAGGCTTGGCAAGTGGCACTGACAACGCCAGAGCAACAAGTTAAACCCTGGTTCTATGCTGATAGTTATGTAACTGCACAACTGAATTGGCCAAGCCAAAAGCAAACCTTAACAATATTAGCAGGAGCCAGTGGCCGTAACTTAGCGTTTGCCCCGAGTCACTTTTTAGCTAGTGCAGAGCTAGGCTCTGAGCAAGCAGGCGTGTTAATTGCTGGACATAATGACACTCACTTTGCTTTCTTACAAAAAGTGAATGTGGGTGAGCAATTTAGCTTACAAACGCAAAATGGCCAAATTGATCGCTATCGAGTGCGTGGGATTGCGGTTATTCATCAGTCCCAGTACGATTTTTTAGCGCATAAAGGCTTGTATTTATTAACCTGTTATCCGTTTGATTCTTTAGCCTCCGGGACTGAATTACGATTATTAGTCTCTGCCGATAAATTGCCATCACCTGCATCGGTGTTATCTATGTCTACGACCAATTCTTGATGACGCTGACTTATCATTACACCTACAAATACCACGCCAATGCTGAGCCATTGGCTAAGAGAAAGCACTTCTCCCAAGATAATTGCTGATAATATTAGGGTGAAAATCGGTATTAAATTTGAATAGGCTGCGGCAGTGAGCACCGACACCTTACTAATTGCGTAATTATACAAACCATAGCCGCCTAAGGTGACGCAAGAGCCTAAATATAAAATACTTAATAATGCGCCAAGGTCGTGTTGATTTTCACTGGGTAAATCAATAAACAGTAAAAATGGCGCAAAGAACAGACTACCGCTAAAACCTTGCAGTGCAATTAAGGTTAATGGTGAGTAGCGAGCAACTAAATGTTTAACTGAAATAGTATAAAATGCAGCGCAGACCATTGCCATTAACTCCAAAAAGTTACCCAGCAATGGATTGGGAGCCTGCTCTGAGCTTGGCGACATTAAAGTTAATAAGATACTGCCGCCAATACAAAAAGTGAAACCAATAACAATGGCCTTACTAATGTACTCTTTGAGCATAAAAAACGCTAAAAGTGCTACGATAATCGGTAAGCACGATACAATAACCCCCGCTTGAGAAGCTGAAGTATATTCCATCGCATGGCCTTCAAATAAAAAATACAAACAGGGCTCAGCCAGCGACATCCCCACCAGATATTTCCAGTCACCTTGATGATATTTAAAGCGAATAACGTAACGCCATAAGCACAATGCCATGACTAAGGTGGTTAACATGCGTAAAAAAATCACCAGTGCAGGGTCATAAATGGCGATCGCGTATTTTAGCGCGATAAAAGAACTGCCCCATAAAAAGGTGGCGATTATTAAACATAAACTGGCTGGCATGAAGGTCGCTTTAAAGTGAATTAAAACACGATCCTAGCACGTCAGCACCGTGATTGAATATTTTTAACTTGTTCAAAAATCGATAACTGGTATAAATAAATCCTTCAATATTTTTGTGTAGTAAAAAGCATGCAAAGGGCACAGGTAATAGTGGTTAAGCTGGGAACGAGTGTACTCACTGGTGGAACCGATAAACTCGACAAAGCACACATGGTTGAATTAGTTCGCCAATGTTGTGAATTAAAAAAGCAAGGTCATCAAGTTGTGCTGGTATCAAGTGGCGCGGTGGCTGCTGGCCGAGAGCAACTATTAAAACCCTGCGGTCGTTCTTTGATTGATAAACAGATGCTTGCCGCGATTGGTCAAGGTCAGCTTATCCACATTTGGCAAAGCTTATTTGCTTTATATGGCGTCAATGTAGGGCAAATGCTACTGACTCGCGCTGACGTTGATGACCGAGAACGCTACCTCAATGCCCGCGATACTTTAACTGCATTATTAAGTTATGACGTGGTGCCAATCATTAATGAAAATGATGCGGTCGCAACTGCTGAAATTAAAGTAGGTGATAACGACAACCTCTCAGCACTGGTCGCTATATTAGCTAATGCCGACAAATTATTATTACTAACCGACCAAGAAGGTTTATTTACCAGTGATCCACGTACTGATGTTAATGCGCAATTAATTGACGAAGTGGCACATATTGATGATGAGTTACGCCAGCTTGCTGGTGGCAGTGGAACTAGTCTAGGCACGGGTGGTATGGCAACGAAATTGCAAGCCGCTGATATCGCTCGTCGAGCCGGGGTGGAAGTGATTATAGCCAAAGGTGCTGGTAAAAATGTGATCCTTAATTGTATGAGCGAACAGTTACCAGGAACACGCTTTGTAAAGCTAACAGCGCCAAGAGATGGCCGTAAAAAATGGCTGTTAGCTGGACCTAAAAGTAGTGGCCAAATAGTGATTGATGATGGCGCAGTAAATGCTTTACAGCAACAAGGCGCTAGTTTATTAGCCAAAGGCGTACGCGGTGTGCGCGGGCAGTTTGAACGTGGCGATTTGATTGATTTAGTCACCAGTGATCAACAATTAGTGGCCCGTGGGTTAGTACGTTTTAGTAAAGCTGAAACCGATACTATTAAAGGTTGTCATTCAAGTGAAATTACAAAGTTGCTAGCTTTTGATTGCGGTAGTGAAGTGATCCATCGAGATGATTTGGTGTTGTTTTAGATTATCAAGCTACTACATTGTAAAACATTAAAGTCATTCCTTGAGGATATAAATGAATAGTTTAATAATACAGCAAGACTCAAGCTTTTATTCTTTGATGCCGGCCTTTTCACTGCGGTATTGAGTTTTGCTTTATATTTTTAAAATAACGTGGATTGCTTTACTTTTTAGGAGATGGATTCGCGTTCTTTGATGCTATTTTAGCTTTATATTCTGTGCTAAAATCTGTGCCCTTAAATTGTTGTAAACAGGGCCCCGTTGATGAAATTAGTTCGTTGGTTATTAGGTAGTTTGATCTTATTTTTTGATTTTGTTTTTACACCACGTAGTAAAAAACGTCCTGCGGGAGAGCAAGCTCAGCTTGATCAACTCACTGCACAATTTAAACTATATCAATTCAAAGCTTGCCCATTCTGCGTAAAAGTGCGCCGTGCAATTAAACGCGAAGGGTTAAAAGTTGAAACGCGCGACGCGAAAAGTAATGAACAGTATCGTCAAGAATTGCTCGAACAAGGCGGAAAAATAAAAGTACCGTGTCTACGTATCGAAAAAGATAACCAAGTCACTTGGTTATATGAATCAAACGATATCATTGCTTACTTAAATAAAGCTGCAGCTTAATATTCATTTTTCAAGCGCATTTGCTGTGTTAGCATTTAGCGCATATTTTATTGCCCATTGAAAGAGAACATAACCATGACAATTCGTACACGTGTTGCGCCGTCACCAACCGGTGACCCGCATCTTGGTACCGCTTATATCGCCTTATTTAATTACTGTTTTGCTAAGCAGCAAGGTGGCGAATTTGTACTTCGTATTGAAGACACAGACCAAGTACGTAGCACTTCAGAATCAGAACAAGCGATTATGGATAGTCTTCGTTGGTTAGGGCTTGAATGGGATCATGGTCCTGATGTCGGTGGTGAGTTTGGTCCTTATCGTCAATCAGAGCGTAGCGATTTATATAAAAAATATGCACATCAGTTAGTTGATGATGGCAAAGCATTTTATTGTTTTGCAACTAGCGAAGAGCTGGACCAAATGCGTGAAGAGCAAATGGCTGAAGGCCTGCGTCCTAAATACGATGGCCGTGGTTTAAACCTTACTGATGACGAAATTAAAGCCAACTTAGCTGCCGGTAAGCCTTACGTTATACGTATGAATATTCCAAGCGAAGGTACCTTTAAATTTAACGATTACTTACGTGGTGAAATTGAGATCCCGTGGGAAAACGTTGATATGCAAGTGTTACTAAAAGCCGATGGTTTCCCAACGTACTTCTTAGCAAATGTGGTTGATGATCACCACATGGAAATTAGCCATATTTTCCGTGGTGAGGAGTGGATCAACTCTGCGCCAAAGTTGCTAAAATTATATGAAGATTTTGGTTGGCAAGCGCCGGTGCTTGGTCACTTACCACTATTACGTAATCCAGATAAGTCAAAGCTATCTAAGCGTAAAAATCCAACTTCTATTAATTACTATAAAGAAATGGGGTACTTACCTGAAGCGGTACTTAACTACCTTGGACGCATGGGCTGGTCAATGCCGGATGAGCGTGAAAAGTTCACGCTTGCTGAAATGATTGAACATTTTGATATGAAGCGTGTATCTCTCGGTGGCCCAGTATTTGACGTTGATAAACTAAGCTGGTTAAACGGCATGTGGATCCGCGAAAACTTCAGCAACGAAGAGCTAATTCAGCGCTTTGTAGATTGGAAGTTTAATGGGGCAATGCTTGCTAAAGTATTACCAGAGGCGAAAGCCCGCATTAATACCCTATCAGATATGGTTGATTTAGCCGGTCATTTTGTCGGTGGTATTCCAACTTACGACCCTGCGTTACTGACCGCTGGTAAAGCCGATGAAGATGTAATTCGCCAAGCTTTACAGTTCTTTATCTGGGAGCTTGAGGGCTTACGAAGCTGGGAGAAATCAGCAATATTTGCTATAGCTAAAGCGGTGTCTACTTTCCATGAGCTGAAGATTAAAGACTTTTTAGAGCCGATATTTGTCGCTATTACTGGCAAAACGTCTTCAACATCAGTACTTGATGCAATGGAAATATTAGGCTCAGATCTATCGCGCGCACGTTTACGTGTAGCACTTGCGCATTTAGGTATCTCTAAAAAGCAAGCGAAGAATATTGAGCGTGCGTATCGCGAGTATCCTGCTGCATAGGTAAAGTAATCTAGCTAAGCTTGATGATCATTAGAAGCCGAACTTTATTAACGTGGAGTTCGGCTTTTTTGTGGAAAAATAATGGAGTATTGCCAACAAGCAAAGCTAGTACTCGTTCACAGAAGTTCTGATCAGTTGCCTTACTTAAATTCAGGCAACTGATTTATTCCTATCAATAGCTTTATCGTTCGGCTTTTTCCAGCAGTTGAAGTGATGAACCCTTTCTTTTTAAGCGTTAAAATCATTGCATGAACACTTGATGATGCAGTTCCAAAATAACGCTCAAAATCATTTTCAGCAGGTGCAACACCATTCACTTTTGTGTAGTAATAAATAAATGCCAAATACTGCCCTTGTTTCACAGTGAACGACGGCAACTCTTCTTTATTCATAATGAACTTTTATCCTAATTGACGATCCTTTAACTCATATTTACTCATTTAATATTGTTATGAACCGAAAGTATATTGTTGAATTATCAGCAGAAGAAAAATGCGAATTAGTTAACTACTGCAAAAAAGGCATGGTCAATGTTCGAAAGTACAAACGAGCCGCCATTTTATTAAAAGCGGACCGTTGTCGATATACAACAGATCAAATATGTGAAGCGGTTCAAGTGAGCTCTTCAACTGTATTTCGAGTCAAACGTCAGTTTGTCGAAGACGGTTTAGAAGCCGCTTTAAATGAAGGTGCACGAAGTGGTGCTATGAGAAAAACCTCCGCGAAAGATGAAGTAACTTTAATAGCCACAGCCTGTTCTGAGCCGCCAACAGGACACTGCCGATGGACATTAGCGTTACTTGGCGAGCGATTAATAACATTAACGGATTTAGACAGTATTTCATATGAAACGGTTCGTAGACGCCTTAAAGAAAATGCGTTAAAGCCATGGCAAAAAAAGATGTGGTGTGTGGCAACAATGGACGCTGAGTATATTGCAAGAATGGAGCATGTACTTGAATTATATGCTGAGCCAGCGGATGAGCTCAATCCCATTATTAATTTTGATGAGGCGATGAAGCAACTTGTTGATGATACACGGCCAGTACAACCGATGAAAAAGGGACAGGTAAAACGCCTAGATTATGAATATAAACGGGTTGGCGTGGCTAACTTATTTGTATTCTTTGACCGTCATCGGGGTTGGCGACACGTTAAAGCAACACAGAGGAAAACGAAAGTTGATTTTGCACACTGTATGAAGGACTTAGTCGATGAACACTACCCACATGCGAATAAAATTCGTGTCGTGCTAGATAACTTATCGACTCATACGGAAGGTGCGTTATATAAAGCATTTTCACCGCAAGAAGCACGACGTATTTTAAATAAAATAGAGTTCCATTACACACCTAAACATGCGAGTTGGTTGAATATGGTCGAGATAGAAATTGGCAATATGAATAAGCAATGCTTAGATCGGCGCATAGCAAGTATGGAAGAGTTAAAGACAGAGCTCACGGCGTGGGAATGGCGCCGAAATAAAGAAGGCGCCAGTATAAATTGGATGTTTAATGTTGATTCAGCACGTGAAAAACTAGAGAGAGCTTACGGTGCTCTCAACTAGTCAAAATTTGTGTGACGAAGTACTAGTGTGTGGACGATGAAATAATAATAATTGGCTGTTCTCACGCAATTTGTTAGCTCAGCAGTGAGAAGTGGGATATCGGTGGTTTATTTTTTTCAAAAAAAAGCCGTGTTTTAAATCAACACGGCTTTGTTGTTTTAATTTGCTTTGCCCTAGACTTTGAACTCATCTACAGATAAGCGTAACTCTTCGGCAAGTTTAGCGACCTCAGAGCTTGATATATTAGTCTGATTAGCCCCCTCTGCGGTTTGTTCTGCAATGGCTACAATAGACTCAAGGCGCTCGCTAATCTCTTGTGAGACTTGTTGTTGCTCTTGTGCTGCTGTCGATATTTCTTCACTCACATCATGTGCTAAAGCAACCGCTGAGGTGATTGAATCCAGTGCTGCGTTGGCTAGGTCTGATTGTTCAACACAAGAATCAGCTTGTTGCTTGCCTTTAGACATTGCAGTCACGGCTGCTTCCGCGCCTGTTTGCAATGATTCTATCATGGCTTGAATTTCTTGAGTCGAGGCTTGTGTTTTACTAGCCAATGAACGAACCTCATCAGCAACAACGGCAAAACCACGACCTTGTTCACCAGCACGTGCTGCTTCAATAGCTGCATTAAGTGCTAGTAAGTTAGTTTGATCCGCGATACCACGAATAACATCAAGAATACTACCAATTGAGGCGCTATCTTGATGAAGCTTATTAATGACTAGTGAGGCTGATTCAACTTCACGAGCTAGCTGCTCAATGGTCGATTTATTCTGGCTAGAAATACCCTTAACACGCTCAGCTTCTTTATCGGCATTTTTGATTTCTTTAAGTGCCTGTTGTGCGCTATTGCTTACTGTTTGTGAGGTACTGCTCATTTCCGTTGTCGCTGTTGCAGCTTGTTCTACCTGTGCTTGTTGATTACGAATTGCTTGACTTGATTCACCGGTGATAGCAGACGTTTCTTCTGAGGCCGCAGCAAGTTGTGTGGAACGAGATATAATACCTTGGATCAAGCTGCGTAAGCTGGCTATAAGTGTATTACAGCTACGCGATAGTTCACCAAATTCATCTTTAGCTGTATCGTCTAGACGTTGTGTCATGTCGCCACTAGCAACAATATCAAGAATGCGGTTTACTTCTGCAAGCGGTTTAGTAATGCGGTTAACCGTTATATAAGCTACGATTATGGCTAACAAAGTTGCGCTGATCATACCAACCCAGGTCCATAAATTAGCTGAATCTACGTCGGTCCTAACTTCTTTTTGCAATTCAAAAGCAACATTACTAGCTTGAGAAACTAATTCATTAAGTTGTTTTATTGCAGTTGCCGTAGCTTGCTCTGCCTCTGTAAGTTCCTTTTCAGTCATTGCGATTACATCAATTAAACGCTTTTTGTTAGCTGAAATACTATTGTTGCCGAGAATGTTATCGCGAAGAGAGACGAAGTAATTGTTTAGATCGTTATATAAACCAGGCTCTGCTGCTTCAACAACCGGTTTTAGTAGCTTTAAGCTACGCTCAATCTCCTCTAAATAATAAAGCTGCTCATTTTTGACGATATCTAAGGTATTTTGGGTTTTAACTGTCAGCATGTCAGTGCTGTTGGTGACTAAAGACAAAAAGTTATTTTCTAATTTATTAGCCGCTTGATAGGCTCTGCTATCACTGCTTTCTAAACCATCAATATCGATAATATCCAAAACCACAGAATTAGCATCTTCCGCTGCAAGCTCTATCGTTTCTAATTGTGCTCGTAATGATTTATTGAGTTCTAATTGGGTTTTTTTATCTTTTAATAAATCTTCTACTAATTTAATAAAGCTTTTGTAAGTTCGCTCAACGTTTTGACTATTTTGATTTAGTTGATCGTTGTCACGTACAACGAGTTTTAACTGTGAATAAGCTTTATCAAAGCGTTGTTTTTGTTCGAACACCAACTTTTCAATTGGCGCAAGCTCTGCTGCTGAAGAGGTATAAAAACTAGCTTGGGCGGCTTTACTCATCAGGATAAACTCAACCTGTAGTTCTGAGCTTTGTTCTAATGCCGGCAATGATAATTGATTTACTTGCTGTGCTGAATTATTAATATTTGCGATTCTGAACAGTGAATTACCCCCAATTAAAAGAAGTAATAAGGTGATACAAATAAAACCACCCCAAATACGTTGGCTGACAGTTAAGTTCATATAAAAATTCCATAAAGAGAGTAGCAATTAGACTTTATCGGCTTTATTGCGGATAAGTTAAGTAATTAAATTCAATTACTTTTAACATTCGTTACTATAAATCTAACAGAAGATGATTAATTTTTCAGTTAAATTAGATGAAATCAGTAGAATTAGCGCTAAAGTATTGCTTATTTTTTAACTCCATCAAGCTCAGCTTCCCACCCCATACACAGCCTGTATCCAAAGCATGGATATTTGCATGATTAGTTACGCCCTCAAGAGCAGCCCAATGTCCAAATACAATGTGCTGTTTAAAAGTTGTAAATTTTGGGTGCTCAAACCAAGGCATCATTGCAGTAGCGTTAGTAATACTACCTTTATAGCTTAACTCTAATTGTTCATCAAGGGTTAAAAATCGCATTCTGGTAAAGTAGTTAACAATATAACGAAATCGCTCAAACTCATTGAGTTGCTCACTCCAAAGGCCTGGGTGCTGCTCATACATATGTTTGAAAAAATCGCGCGCATTCTCACCTTGATAGCAGGATTCAGCAAATTGAGCATGTTGCAGAGCCTGCTCAATGGACCATGCGGGGTTGAGGCCGGCGTGGCTAATAAATACCTGTTCTGTTTTAAGCCATAGAGCCAATGGTTGCTGCTTTAGCATGGCTATATAAGCAGGTAGCTTTGCTGAACCAAGCAGGGCGGTGAGCTTGTCTTTTGGATTAGCGGGTTTATCTAACATATAATTGGCAATCAGGTGTAAGTCATGATTACCTAAGGTAACGGTGATACTATCTTGATGTGTATATAAATAATCTAGGCAGGCAAGAGAGTCGGGGCCGCGGGCGACAATGTCGCCCACTAAATAAAGGTGATCTTTACTTGGGTTGAAGTCAACTTGCAGCAACAAAGCTTGAAATTCTTTATAACAACCTTGTAGATCACCTATCGCATAATTTGCCATTATTTAACCTAAATTCGGGATAATAAATCTATCTCCTGTGGCTATTTTCAACGCTAACTGCGTTGAATCTACTTGCAATAGGCCAGCTATTGACGCGTAAATTCGCCTTGTTATCTCTGAAAATCTCCGACAGGACAGCTTAAAGGCTAGTTATATCATTAAATCAATGCGTTAATAAATATCTTAACCCGATTTCAGGTTATTTAATGTAAAATATTAGGCAGTGATAAACGAAAAACATTAATAGGTGCATCAAACTCTGTACCGAACTCATTCTTCAAGGTGTAATAACCTTGCATCGTTCCTACGGGAGTATCTAGCACTGCACCACTGGTATATTTATAGCTTTCACCAGGACCAATAGTTGGTTTTTCACCGACGACGCCTTCACCTTGTACTTCGATTTCTTTACCATTTGCATCAGTGATCAACCAATAGCGGCTAATTAACTTTGCGCTGCATAGACTGTGATTTTTAATGGTAACGGAATAAGCAAATACATATTTATCAAGTTCAGGTTGTGATTGACCCTCAACATAAAATGTTTCTACCGATACTTTGATGGGTGAGCCCAAATTACTGCTTGTTGTCATAAATCCAATTAGCTATATCAATAAATTGTTGTAACGAAAGGCTTTCAGCACGCAACGTGATATCTATACCAATGCTAGTTAATTCATCTGCGGTGAGTAAATTAGCTAAGCTGTTGCGCAGTGTTTTGCGGCGCTGATTAAAGGCCTCTAAACACACAGTGTTAAGAATTTTAGTACTTTTTGCTGTACGTTGCTCTGGCTTTTTCGGTATTAAACGAATAACGGCAGAATCAACTTTCGGTGCTGGTTTAAAACACTCTGGTGGTACTTCGATGACAGGCATTGCATTACAGTAATACTGTGTCATTACGCTCAAGCGACCAAATGTTTTACTACCAGGTCCTGCTACCATGCGTTTCACCACTTCTTTTTGTAGCATAAAGTGCATATGCTCAATGTTGTCGGCAAACTCAAATAAATGGAACAGCAATGGTGTTGAAATATTGTATGGTAAATTACCAAACACTTTTAGTTTGTTGCGGTCAGCTTTGATCAAACTTGAAAAATCAAATTTCATCGCATCACCTTGATGCACAGTAAGCTTAGGCCCTAAAAATGGGTGCTCAGTTAAGCGCTGGGCTAAATCTTTATCTAGTTCAACAACCGTTAAGTGGCCACTTAGCTCACTTACCGGTTCAGTGATAGCACCTAGACCAGGACCGATTTCAACTAAATTATCTTCAGGTTTAGGATCAATCGCGGTGACGATTTTATCGATGATCATCTCATCACATAAAAAGTTTTGCCCAAAACGTTTGCGGGCGCGGTGTCCTAAATGTACTTTATCTGTCATTGATTTTGTGCTTTTTCATGGGCGAGCTTAATTGCTTCGCGGATCGCTAATTCAAAACTACCTACATCAGCATCACCAGTACCTGCTAAATCGAGCGCCGTACCGTGATCAACTGAGGTGCGTATAAACGGCAAACCAAGGGTGATATTAACTGATTTGCCAAAACCTTTGTATTTTAGCACAGGTAAACCTTGATCGTGATACATTGCCAGCACTGCATCAGCTTGTGATAGATATTTGTCTTGGAACAAGGTGTCAGCAGGCAATGGCCCGATTAAATTCATACCTTCACTATTTAGCTGTTCAATGGTTGGGGTGATGGTGTCAATCTCTTCACGCCCTAAATGGCCATCTTCACCCGCATGAGGGTTAAGCCCACAGACTAAAATACGTGGTTTTTCGATACCAAATTTAGTTTGTAAATCATGGTTTAAAATACCTGCAACTTTACTTAAACGCTCACTTGTAATAGCACGTGATACATAAGCCAGTGGGATGTGCGTGGTCACTAGTGCAACTCTTAAGCCTTCAGTAGCTAATAACATCACCACATCAGGGGTGTTTGATTGTTGGGCAAAGTATTCGGTATGGCCACTAAATGAAATGCCAGCTTTATTGATAATACCTTTATTAACAGGACCAGTTACAACGGCTGCAAACGTACCATTCATATTCTTTTCGCACGCGATACGCAAGGTATCGAGTACGTATTGACCGTTGGCATCATTTAACACACCCATCTCAACGTCGGCACCTAAATCAACTTGGTGCAGATAGACACTCCCTGCAGGGGCGATTACAGCTGGTGCATTTTCATCAAATGGAATTAAATTGATTGTTAAACCAAGCTGTTTGGCTCGCTGTTGTAATAATTGCTTATCAGCAATCACAACCAGCTGCGCAGGCCAATCATGCTGTGCAAGTTGCAACAGTAAATCTGGGCCGATCCCGGCAGGTTCGCCGGGAGTAATTGCAATACGTAGGATCATTGGTTATTCATCAATTGGGAAAATTTCAACATGGGCTTGTTCACGCATTTCTTGCTGCCAGTTAAAGCTTTCTTCTTTAAATTTACGATTAAAGAGCATGCCGTGAGCACGGTTACGTTTAGCTAGTTCGGTTTTATCAGCTATACGTTTGTCTAATAGCTGCACTATATGCCAACCAAATGTGGTTCTAAACGGGTCACTGATCTCATTTTTATCAAGTGATAGTAGGGCATCTCTAAACTGTGGCGCATAGGTCGTAGGATCTGTCCAATCGTACTCTCCACCTTTAAGTGCAGAGCCTGGATCTTCTGAATACTCTTTAGCAAGTTCACCAAAGTCAGCAGTCCCAGCACGTAAATCTTTAGCAAAGCCATTAAGCATATTGCGGGCTTTTTCTTCGCTTAAGATGATTGACGGCTTGATTAAGATATGGCGAGAGCGCACTTCGGTTGTTTCAACAACCTGGCGACCACGAATGTCTTGAACTTTAATAATATGAAAACCAGCGCCTGAACGAAGCGGGCCTATAATGGCATCTTTTTTGGTGCCCTTAACTGCTTCAGCAAAGAGTGATGGCATTTCATTAATGCTCATCCAGCCTAATTGACCACCTTCAAGTGCTTTTGAACCACTTGATGATGAAATGGCGATACGTTTAAATTCTTTCCCGTCTTGTAAAAACTCAATAACTTTATCTGCGCGAGTTTTTGCGCTAGCAATTTCATCCGCAGTGGCATTATTTGGAATATCAACGAGGATATGGCCAATGTCATACTCTTCCGTATTTTGACCTTGGCTTTCCATTATTTTTAAGAGATTATCAACTTCTTGTGGGCTAATATAAATACGACGGTCTACGTTTGCGCGCATTACTTGTTGAGTTGTGATCTCTTTACGAATTTCTTCACGATAAGATTGGAAACTCTCGCCTGATGATTCAATAGTACGGCGTAGGTCTGCGATTGTTCCGCCTTGCTCTTTCGCCATACCAACCAAAGTTTGGTCCAGTTGGCTATCAGAGATTTCTAACCCCATACGCTCAGCTAATTGCATCATCAACGCTTGATTTACTAAACGCTCCATTGCTTGAATACGTAGCGTATCATCCGAAGGTAATTCTTGTCCTTGCTCTTTGGCTTGGGTTTTTACGCGGTTAACAATAGTGTTTACTTCACTTTGTAAAATAACCCCTTGGTTTACAATACCAACCACCTTGTCTATTTCAACAGGGGCTGCGAAAGCGCTTTGGCATAAACCAAGCGTCAAAAATGCTGATGCTAATAATTTTTTTAAATTCATACTTTTTCTAATACTCTTGCTAATAGTACGGTGATACTAGTTATTAAGAAAATACGGTCTACGATAGCCAAAAATACCTTGTTGTAATAATTTTTGTGCATCATAACGGCTTTTACTACCTAACCCTTTTAAGACAATATTAAATCCAATACTTGAATCAAAAGTGGCTTGTTCTTGGCCTATCGCTTGATTTAAATCAGTTGCGATTTGGCGACGGGCGGTAACTTGAAAGGCCCAACAGCATGATTCATATTGCAATCCGCTGAACACCTCGACACTACGACCGTTTTCTAAATCACGGTGATAGCTACTTACAAACTGCCATTGATCACTGAGCGGAATGCTAGTAAAAAAGCCAACTTGTTCGATTGTATTGCCTGAGACATCATTTGCATAGCGATGGTTCAATTGAACGAGTTGATTATCGTCACCTTTATAATCTAAGGTCACATTTGACTGGATAATCTGTTTACCATCGGTGTCATATTGAATTCCGCCTGATAAATACCAGCGGCGGTGCCAATGTAACATGGTTTGTGCGGCAAACAAGGCATTATAGTTGGTATCTGAGTTTAACCCTTGCGATGTTGGCTTGGCTGAGTCACTTAAATAAAATATTTGACCAGCACTAAAATTAAACAACTCTTCACTTTTATTATTAAATAAACGCGTGGTTGCACCTAATGTAAATTGATTTGCTGCGGCTATACGATCCACACTTGAAAAACGACTATCACGGAATAAACCAAAAAAATCATCTTGTAATTTTGTTGTATCGTATAAACCTATATTGGATTGATCTTTATTCGGTGTATACAAATACTGCAGTTGTGGCTCTAAGGTTTGAATACCATCATCAGCGAAGATAGTGGTTTCACGCTCAAAGTTTAATTGGCTGTATAAACGCACTTTAGGCAAAGTACGCGATACTGATTTAGCATAATCAGTATTTGCCAAATCACCTTCTTGCTTATAGTTAGTGTGCAATACGCTAAATTCAGATAAAAACGACCATGCATGCTCTTGGTAGCCGTAGCTTGCTTTTGGTTCGATGTGTAAACGAGTTGCTTTTTCAATAACTTGAGTGTCATTTGTAAAGTGGCTCAGTTCACCGTCTAGGGTAAGTTCAATATCCTGAAAACTAAATGGTGCTGTTTGCGAAAAGCTAATTTGTGGCCACGCCGCATACGATTCAACATGATCACCGAGCACTTCAAAGTTTTGTACTTTTATATCTGTACGCCAAGTATCACCTAAGTGTGATAACGAGCCAGTACGGTACAGTTGGGTGTCAGTACGTGTTGCGTAATTAGAACCCAAATCAGTGAGATAGTTATCATCGCTGACGTTGGTTATATCAACATTAGCACGCCAATTTTCGGCAAAATAACTTTGTTGTTGCCAGTGAAATAGAAAGCGCTCTTTGAGTTCTGGTTCGGAGTCGTCTTTGTCAAGGTATTCAAGTGCTACTAGACCTTCATTGCTATCACTCAAATAACGAAACTCGGTTTGCAGCTGCAAGCCTTTTTTAGACATATAGCGTGGTGTAATCGTGGCATCAAAGTTTGGTGCAATATTCCAATAATATGGAGTAACTGTTTCTACGCCGTAGCGATCTGAACTGGAAATATTGGGTGTTAATAAGCCCGACTTTCTGCGATTATCAATTGGGAAAGTGAAATAGGGTAAATAAAGTACAGGCGTATCCATAATACGCAATACCATATCATGGGTTTCGCCCCAGCCTTCATCACTGGATAATAAAATTTGTTCAGCTTGAATTGCCCACACGGGCGTATCGCTTGGACAGGTAGTAAAGCTTGCGTTCAGCAGATCTAAGCCAGACTTATTAATAGTGAGTTTTTCTGCTCCGCCGTGTGCTTGTTGATCCGTCAGCTTATAATCGGCACCAAGTAGGCTGATTTCAGAACTATTTAAATCAGCATTAAGACCTGAGCTATTTACTTCACTGATAGTGTCACGGTAAGTAATAGGGCCAGTTGCATTAAGTAACCCACGCTGTTTGTCAATTAGCGCACTTTGTGCGGACAAACTCATAGTAAGGGTGTTAATATCAACATTACCGGTAAATTCTGCGCTTTGGGTGCCAAGCAGTTCAATATCATCTGAACGGATATCGATCATGCCTAAGTCAAGGCCAGCAAGCGGTTGCCAAGCTCTGGTTTGCATTGAATTGCCACAAAAGTTGTGTGTCAGTTCAGTTTCGGCGAACGATGGTGCGCTGATCACACTTAGCATCATCATGCCCCAGGTTTTGCTCATTTATTAACCTTAATATGCTGTCGTTGGATGTAAGAATGACATAATAAAGGAAAACAATGGCAAATACAGTAATTGACTTAGTGAAAAATAGATATCTTGTAAAATGAATCGTTATAAAAGTTTACAGCAGTTTTTAAATCCGCACTTCGAAGATGAAGTATACCAGCTAGCTGCGATCACCGGAGACGCCAGCTTTCGTCGTTATTTCCGTCTAAATCGCGGTCAAGATAGCTATATAGTTATGGACTCAGATCCAGCTAAGCTTGATAACACTCCTTATATAGAACTCAACAAAGTTTTTTCTGAGCATGGTTTCAAACTACCAAAAATATTACATGCTGATGAAAAGCAAGGGTTCTTCTTATTAAGCGATTTAGGCAACACACATCTTGCTGATATGCTAGATGATAAAGAACGTATTAATCACTATAAACACCTTATAAAACTTAGTGCACAATGGGCAAAAATGCCGCCTGTTGAGCACATGAAAGATTTTGATCTGGCATTTTTAGAATTAGAACTAAGTATTTTTTTAGAATGGTTGGTAGAGGGATTTTTAGAGCTAGAAGTTACTGCTGCAGAACGTACTTTATGGCAAACGAGCTGTGAGTTATTAATTGAAAATATACTCGCGCAACCTAGCGTCACTGTACACCGTGATTTTCATAGCCGTAATATTATGCACAGTGAACAGCAATGGGCAATTATTGACTATCAAGATGCCGTGCAAGGCCCGGTATGTTATGACCTGGTATCGTTACTGCGTGATTGTTATTTTAAACTTCCTCACGATGAACTTGAATACTTACTTGAGCATGCATTTGCTGAGTTTGAGCAACAGGGCTTGCTCAGTAACATCAGCTTTGCAACCTTTAAACAATGGTTTGATTTAACCGGTATTCAACGCCATTTAAAAGCGGCGGGTATTTTTTGCCGGTTAAATTTACGCGATGGTAAACTCGGTTATATGGATAATGTATTACCGACACTGCGCTACATTAGTGATGTGGCGCAAGATCATTCATCGTTGGTGGAGCTGGGTAAATGGATCAACAGTAAGATTATTCCTGCTACCTTAGTCGCACTTAATAAAGTGCCAACTAAATAATGAAAGCGATGATTTTAGCCGCGGGTCGCGGTCAGCGAATGATGCCACTTACCGCAGAATTACCTAAACCTATGTTAAAGGTGCAAGGAAAACCATTAATCGAGCATCATATTGAGCGACTAAAAACAGCAGGGATCACTGATTTTATTATTAACCTTGCTTGGCAAGGAGATAAGATCCGTGCTTA
This sequence comes from Pseudoalteromonas rhizosphaerae, assembly GCF_028885455.1. NCBI lineage: Bacteria > Pseudomonadati > Pseudomonadota > Gammaproteobacteria > Alteromonadales > Pseudoalteromonadaceae > Pseudoalteromonas > Pseudoalteromonas rhizosphaerae. The sequence goes on along the minus strand of NZ_CP118496.1, from coordinate 4,586,356 downwards.
CTTTGGCGATGGTAGCCAGCTTGGTGTACATATTGAGTATAGCCAAGAGCCTGAGCAGGGATTAGAAACTGCAGGTGGTATTATTCAAGCATTACCTTTGCTTGGTGAGCAATTTATTGTTATTAATGGCGATATATTTACCGACTATGATGTTAGTTCATTACTGCATATTCACTTAGATGCGGGCGAGGCACATATTGTGTTGGTTGAAAATCCAGCCCACAACCTAAATGGTGACTTTACGTTGCGTCATCTAAGCGCAGATAGCCCCAAGTATACATTTTCTGGTATTAGTCGCTTTCATCAGCAATTTTTTGCAGGAATTACAGCGGGTACTCATCGCTTAGGGCCATTATTAAAAAGTAAATTGGCTGAGCATGTTGTCTCTACGGAGCTGTACATAGGTAACTGGGACGATATCGGAACTCCAGAACGATTAGCTCAATTGAATGAGTTGTTGATAGAGCAACAAAAAACTCATTAAGTAATTCACATATAATAGGAGCGCCTCATGTGGGGTAAAATTTTAGGTGCCTGCTTTGGCTTTATGTTTGGGCGTATTATAGGCTTATTTATAGGCTTATACCTGGGCCATATGTTTGACAAGAGTTTAAAGCAGAACTTTGATAAAGCCGGCGGCTTTTCAAGCTTATTTAAAGGCGATGATGATATTAATCAGCGCCAAGCGTTATTTTTTACCAGCTGTTTTGGAGTAATGGGGCACATTGCTAAGTCAAATGGCCGCGTAAGCGAAACCCACATCCGTGCTGCCAGTTTATTTATGGATGAAATGGGACTCACTGGTGATGATCGCAAAGAGGCACAAGATGCATTTAAAGCGGGAAAAGACGCTGATTTTTCATTAAAAGAAACTGTTTTCGATTTTAAAGAGCGTTTTGCTCGTCGCCATGATTTATTACAACTGTTTTTAGAAATTCAAATCCAAATGGCGTTTTCTGATGGGGTGTTAGCTGCGCAAGAAAAGGAGCTACTCCAAGAGGTAAGTAAGTTATTAGGGATCTCTAAAACTCACTTTGCATTTGTACTTAAACGTTACCAAGCTGAATTTTCATTTCGTCAGCAACAACAACGCTATCAACAGCAGCAACAACGTCAACAAGGGCAAAGCAGTAGTTATCGTGAAGGCTCAGGGCATCATGTACCGCCAAATAGTGGCATGAGCCGTACTCAAGCTCTGGCTTTGCTGGGGCTAAATAATGAGGCGAGTGAACGAGAAGTAAAAGTAGCGTACCGTAAATTAATGGCGCAGCACCATCCTGATAAATTAGTTTCTCAAGGTTTACCTAAACATATGATGGAACTGGCAGTCAAGAAAAGCCAAGATATTCAAGCCGCGTACGAATATTTAAAAAAGGCGGCGTAAAAACCCGTCTACTTCTTTGGTCAAGCGCTCATGTTGCTCAGGCTCAGAGCGCAAACCAAACAGCTCACGTTGGCGGTAATCATATTTACTGTGACGTTTAACCCAGCGTTTTCTATCCGCCACACTCAGCAGTAAGTCTGGGTTATCTATGTTGTAGTAAATATCCAATAACGGCGGGCTAATAGTCGATATAATCGCGTTAAGTTGTTGGTTACGTTTACTGTTTGGTAAATAACTGCTAAGGCTGACAAATGCATCTATGTTGGTATTTGGATATTCGCCATAGTGTTCGAGCAATACTCCCGCAGAGGCACCTTGTGCAATAACAACAATTTTCCCATCTTCATCCAATGCACTTTGATACAACGCATTAAAGCGTGCAATTAAGTTGAGTTTATAATTATCTATTATCGCATTGCTTATATGAGCGATAGCATCAACATGTACAACAGGAGTAGCTGTGTCAGCTGATGGTTCGCCATTGTCTAAACTTGTAGTTTGCTTAGCCGCTGCAGGTTCAGTTGTTTCACTTGCATCCGCAGGTGGCGCTGCTTGCCAATCAATATCGGGTACCGTCATAGCAATTGTGGCATAGCCTAAATCGTTAAGTTGCGTACGTAAAAAGTTGAGCCCGTTGTTATTGGTAGGTAAGTGTTGCCAATCAGGGATAATCAACACCACACCGCGCTGCTGGGCACTCATGTGTTGGCGATATAAACTTAAAAACTCAGTATCACCGGCAAGTAGCGGTTTTAGTTCATCTTGCGGCATTAGGCGTGATAAATCATTACTGCTGATTGTTGACCATGGTGTGGGTGCAATAAAGTCGGCTGCTTGGGCTGGCATGGCCAAGAAAGTCGCGTAAACCAAACTAATTAATTGCCATACTTTAAACTGTTTGCCGATAGCCATATAAACCACCACGATGAATCAATAAGTTGTTATCGGCGTGTACAGCAAAAAGTTTAGTGTGATTTTAAGCTCGTAATTAAAACTCTGGCTCAGCTTCAAAAGTCATGATTTGTGCTGTTCCCGGGTGAGTGAGCTGTAGCATTTGTGCGTGCAATTGCAAGCGCGGGGCAGCAGCCAGGGCATCAGGGTGAGCATAGAGCCTATCGCCTAAAATAGGGTGCCCCAATGACAACATATGCACACGTAATTGATGTGAGCGTCCGGTAATAGGGGTAAGTTCCACACGAGTGGCGTGCAACTCATGCTCCAGTACAGTGTAATGAGTTAAAGAGGGCTTCCCCTTGTCATGATCAACCATTTGCTTAGGGCGGTTTGGCCAATCACAGATCAGTGGCAAATTGACTGATCCCGTTAATGGCTCTAATTTACCGTACACTCGTGCAATATAGCGCTTTGCAGTTTGGCGTTCTTGAAACTGCATACTTAAATGACGATGAGCCGATTTATGCATTGCTAAACAAATAATTCCAGAGGTTGCCATATCTAAGCGGTGAACTATTTTTGCCGTAGGAAAAACACGGTTAACGCGAGCTATCAAACAATCGGCGTGTTTAGGATCTTTTCCCGGCACAGTCAAAAGTTCACTGGGCTTGTTGACGATCAGTAAATCATCATCTTGAAATAAAATGGTTAAATACGGATCTAATGGAGGATTGTAGTTAATTAACACGGCCGACCTCAATGATTTATGAGCGCGCTATTTTAGAGAAGTCATCGCTTATACACAATCAATAACGTATTAGATTAGACGCGAGAGTATTAATGAGCGAGTTAATTGGCAAGTAGTCGTTAAGCAGAGGGTATTTTTGGGCAAAAGAAAAGCGCGAACTATTGCTAGTCGCGCTTGCGGAATCTTCTAATTTTCTGCATCCTGCAATTGAACTTAATCAACTCCTAAACTTTACTAATCCATGTGATCACACTGTTACTTATTCGTTCTGCGTGATATAGGCTATCCGTGCCTCTGTCCTATGTGCTTCCTTTTGATCCTTTTTGGTAATCTCTATTACCGGTCCTTTACGCATCGTCCTGATGCTATCCCTTAGTTAACAGTTCCATTGTGATACCCTTTAGGGCCTGTCCATCTGTCCGCTTTTATAACATCCTGTCTAACAACTCTCTTGCGAGCCCTGTTGTTATTCCTTTTCGCATCATCTTGACGCTGTCCGTGTATTTACTATCCTTAGTGCTACTCATCCTGAGCCTGTCCGTGAATCCATTTTTTCCTAACGTAACCTTTAATTCGAGGTTTATGAGTAATCATTCCTTGTCCGTTTACTCATTTAAGCGTCACTGCTTAACCGATGAAGTAAGTATAGAGAGTATCTGCAAACAAAATAGGCTAAAAACAGTAACGAAAATACAGTCATTATTTTGAAATTTTATAATAGTTATTATATTTCATGTGGTTAGTTTGTTTTTAGACTTTTTTTATGATGTTTTATACTCAATAGCTGTCATAACCGTGAGATATATCGCACAAGTGATTTCCATTATGGGCATGGTCATCATTGATTAAGATTTAATAAGTGCACTTTTTCAAGGAGCAAGTTATCATTACATGATAATAGTTATTATTTAGTTGGAAGCGATTTATGAAAAAGACATTAGCAGCTTTAGTTGGCTTAGTGTTAACAACCCCTGTGTTTGCAGATGAAGCAGTAAATATTTACTCTTTTCGACAACCGTTTTTAATTCAGCCAATATTAGATGATTTTACTAAGCAAACAGGCATTAAAACAAATGTGGTGTTTGCTAAAAAAGGATTAATAGAGCGTGTTAAGCGTGAAGGAAAGCATAGCCAAGCTGATTTAGTCTTAACCTCTAATTTTAGTGATTTAGTGCAGCTAGATGAATTAGATTTAACCCAAACAATTAATAGTGAAACCGTTAATAGTAATGTACCGGCTAAGTTTCGTGATGTTGAAGGACAATGGGTTGCATTAACTAAGCGGGTGCGTAACGTTTATTCATCAAAAGAGCGCATAGGTGCATTAGCGCATTTAAGCTATGAAGAATTAGCCGATCCTAAATACAAAGGCAAAATTTGCACCCGTTCGGGTAAGCACCCATATAATTTAGGCTTGGTCGCTTCAATGATTGCACACCATGGTGAAGCAGAAACTAAAAAATGGCTTGAAGGTGTGAAAGCAAATTTAGTTCGTAAACCTCAAGGTAATGACCGCGGGCAAGTAAAGGCAGTAAAAGAAGGCTTATGTGATTTAGCGATCGGTAATAGTTATTACTTTGGTAAGATGATGGAAGATCCCGAGCAAAAACCATGGGCTGATGCCGTACATATTAACTTTCCGAATCAAGATAACAGAGGCTCACATATTAACGTATCTGGTGTAGTTATGACCAAGTACGCTAAAAATCCTGAAAATGCCTTGAAACTAATCGAGTTTATGACCGACAATAAGGCGCAAAATATGTACGCTTCGGTCAATATGGAATATCCAGTAAGACTGGGCGTTGAATTATCAAGCTTGGTAGCATCATGGGGTAGCTTTAAGGAAGATAGCTTAGCGCTTGATGAAATTAGCAAATATCGTCCTTTAGCACTTAAGCTAATTGATGAGGTGAAGTTCGACCTTTAATGAGTTTAAAATTTTCACTGTCGCGATGGCAGTTATTCGCGTGGGTTATTGGCATAGTGTTGATAACCCCATTGTGTTTTTTATTGTTCGAATCACTACAAGGCGATTCTGACGTATTTAGCCACCTCTGGGATACCGTGCTATGGGATTATACCCGCAATACACTGTTACTTATTTTGGGTGTTGGCGTTGTCAGTTGTATTATTGCCCTTCCGCTTGGCTGGTTAATCGCTTATTGTGATTTTCCCGGCCGTAAACAGTTTGAGTGGGCGCTTATGCTGCCCCTTGCGATGCCGACCTATATTATTGCTTACGTTTACACTGATCTGTTTGATTATGCCGGTCCGGTGCAAATAGGGTTACGCGAATGGTTTGGTTGGCAATCACCTAATGATTATTGGTTTTTTGATATTCGTACTTTATCTGGTGCGATTATTATGATTGCCTTAGTGCTTTATCCTTATTTGTATTTGATTTTTAAAACTGCATTACGCGAACAGTCATTTAAATTGGTGCAGGCGAGTCAGTTGATGGGATTATCACCTAAGCAGAGCTTTTTCAAAGTTAGTTTACCACTTGCTCGAGGGGCGATTGTGGCTGGACTGACGCTGATCAGTATGGAAGCAATGGCTGACTTTGCAACCGTTAATTATTTTGCGGTAAGTACTTTAACTACAGCGGTTTATGATACTTGGTTAGGGTATTATTCGTTAACAGCTGCGGCTAAAATTTCAGGTATTATGTTACTTATATTGTTTTTAGCGTTAACGATGGAGCGTTTTAGTCGTCGTAATCAAGCTGTATTTGAGCGCCAACCAAGCGTCAACAGTGATGCGCTATATAACTTAACGGGCAAAAGTGCATGGCTGGCAACTATCTTTTGTATTGCAGTGTTATTTTTTGCCTTTATATTACCTGTCGCTGTGTTAATGGGTTATGCCATTTCATATTTCGGACAAGCATGGAATAGCGTATTTTTTCTCTATGCATGGCAAAGCTTTAAAGTCGCGGCCATCGTGAGCATTATCACCATTATTTTGAGTCTGTTAGTGGTATTTTATCAGCGCATTGCTAAGCAGCAATATCCACTTTTACCTGGGCGATTAGCCAGTACAGGTTATGCGTTACCTGGAACAGTACTCGCTATTGCAGTGTTGTTACCATTGACCTTGTTAGACGATAAATTAAATACTTGGTTAGAGCCAATAGGTATTACACCGGGGCTATTATTGAGCGGTACTTTGTTTGCAATTATATTTGCATATGTGGTGCGCTTTTACGCTATAGCTCATGGTGCAATTGAAGCTAGTTTTATGCGGATAAGCCCATCGCTTGATATGGCGAGTCAATCAATGGGGAAAAGCCAAGGCCAAACTCTACGCAAAGTACATATCCCGTTATTACGTCGTGGTATTTTAACCGCAGGATTGTTGGTATTCATTGAATGCATGAAAGAATTACCTACCGCATTGTTATTAAGGCCATTTAATTTTGAAACCTTAGCGACTCATGTGTTTCAGTATGTCAGTGATGAGCAGTTAGAGCTGGCGTCTATTTCAGCGTTAGCAATTGTTTTGGTGGGGTTAATTCCTTTATACTTTATTAATCGCTCGATGGAGCAACGCAGTTAATGAGCAGTTTAGTATTAGAAAATTTATCGTATCAATACAACGGCACATCCGTGATTGAGCACTTAGATTTGACTGTCGCACAAGATGAAATAGTGTGTTTACTCGGTGCTAGTGGCTGTGGAAAAACCACCACATTAAAAGCTATTGCTGGGCTGATTGAAGCAAAGCAAGGAAAAGTATTTATTGATGGTAAGTTAGTCAGTGATGAGCATACTTTTTTAGCGCCAGAGTATCGAAATATTGGCATGATGTTTCAAGATTATGCGCTATTTCCACATTTAACTGTGGCTGATAATATTGCCTTTGGCTTAACCAATATGACAAAAGCGGATAAGTTAAAGCGCGTTGCTGAAATGCTTGAATTAGTGCATTTAATTAATTGTGCAGAACGTTTCCCGCATCAGTTATCTGGGGGTCAGCAGCAGCGAGTGGCAATTGCTAGGGCACTGGCTTATAAACCTAGTTTATTGTTATTAGATGAACCGTTTTCCAATATTGATACGCAAGTACGGTTTGAGTTAATTGCAGATATTCGTCGTATTATTAAAACCCAGCAAGTATCAGCTGTATTTGTTACTCATTCAAAAGAAGAGGCATTTGCGTTTGCTGATACATTAGCGGTAATGCACTGTGGGAAAATTGCTCAACAAGGTACGTCTGAGCAGCTATTTAGTGCTCCAAGCTCAAAGGTAGTTGCAGAATTTCTTGGTCAGGGCATATACTTAGATGCAGAAGTATTAACAGCAACTGAATATCATACTGCTTTCGGATGTGTTGAGTCATTAGTTACGCATCGTCATGTTAAGCAAGTTGGGAAACTTTATGTTCGCCCACACCATCTTGAGTTAATACCTTTTCAATCACAAGGCTGTAGTGCAAATACGGTGACTATTTTAAACAGTCGTTTTGTTGGTTCGCATTTTGTGTATAAGGTTATGGTTGATGGACAAGAAATTGAAGTTGCTGCTCAGTTGGGCCACTCATTTTTAGCAAATGAACAGGTGACAATAAAAATAACACCACACACGGTTAACTTTTTCGCAGATTAAGTGCTTTAGTATTTTTAATTTCATTAAAAACGCCGTGTATGAGATTTTGAGTTAAGGAAATACCATGGCGCAAGCGCAATCTGGAATTTGTGCTGAGGCAAACTTGCACGGTTTACATTTGTTTTTTAATGTATTTGATGGCCACGATGAGTCATTACGCAAAAAGTTAAAATACGTTAGCGCTATCCAAGATGAGTTTTCAGATCAGTTTTCTGAATCGATGCTCTCCAGCCTAGTTGCAGTGGGGGCACAGTACTGGCCGCACATTCTGCCTGAATTTCTGCCTAGTGAATTACAGAGCTTTCCTAATATTACTCATAATGATCATATTATGGGTGCTCAGCCTTTTGATTTATTTGTCCAAATTCGTTCCGATAGGGAAGATGTAAACCATTTATTTGCTTTGCAAATTCTTAAGTTATTTGCCCCCGATGTTGAATTGGTTGAGCAAGTGCGAAACTTTCGATTTTTAGATGGTCGCGATTTTAATGGTTTTATACTCGGTGGTGACACTCCTCATGGTCGCCAAAAGCGCATCACAGCGTTAATCAATAAACCCAACCATTTTGAAGATCAAGGCAGTTACGTACATATACAGCGCTATAAGCATGACTTAAGTGTGTGGCAAAATTTACCTCTGAGTGAGCAAGAGCAAATAATGGGACGCACTCGCTTAGATAATACCTTGATTATGCCTGCGACTGAGAATAGTCATGCTGTACGCACTGAGTTAAAAGATGAGCAAGGGCAACCACTGCAATTAAATCAAAACATGCCTTATGGTGACGTTTACGAACAGGGTATATTAGCGATTAGTTATGCAGCACAGGGAAATGCATTTGAGCAAGTATTACGAAGTCGATTAGGTGATGCCGATTGCTACGATCATTGGCTTGATTTTACTCAAGCCGATATGGGTTCTGCGTTTTTTGCCCCATCAATTAACTTTTTAAAGCAGCTGTAAAAAGTTTGAATCGGTAGATTTATACCGTATCAAATAAGATACGCACACGTTCAAGAGTTACATCAATTTCAGATACTTTAGCTGGAGCGATAAAAATAGTATCGTCACCAGCAATGGTACCTAGTACGCCATCTGCTTTACCTAATGAATCTAATAGTCGAGCAATTAATTGTGCAGCTCCTGGGCTGGTTCGAATAATGATCATCATTTCGTTATGCATTATATCAATCACTAACTGACGTAATGGGCTTTTCGCTGTAGGTACGCCCATTTCAGCAGGCAAACAATAGACCATTTCTTGTTTGGCATTACGAGTGCGTACCGCGCCAAACTTGCTTAACATCCGCGACACCTTACTTTGACTAATATTATCAAAGCCTTGCTCTTTTAGGGCGTCAACAATCTCACCTTGTGAACCAAAGTTTTCTTCTTTTAAAAGTGCCTTAAAGGCCTTTACTAATGCTTCTTGTTTATCTTGTGGTTGCATATTATAGGTTCTTATTCATAAGTGATGCGCTAATTGTACACAATGTTGCATACTTATGCAGTAGTTGTTTGCTTTTGCGATGGATTTTAGTGCTGTAAACCAGCAAGTTTACAACTATGGTCTAAATTATATGTGAAATAAGCAGGATAAATTTGTCTTTAGTCGTTAATTTCATTATCTTTAGAGCCACAAATATTTCCTACCTCAAATTACGGAGAATTCCAATGAAAGTTGCTGTATTAGGTGCTGCTGGCGGTATCGGCCAAGCGTTGTCTTTATTATTAAAAACAGGCTTACCAGCTGGTTCTGAATTATCACTTTATGATGTTGCTCCAGTTGTTCCTGGTGTTGCTGTTGATCTTTCTCATATCCCAACTGACGTTAAAGTTGCAGGCTTTGGTGTTGATGCACTAGATCAAGCGTTAACTGGTTGTGATATCGTTCTTATCCCTGCTGGTATGCCACGTAAGCCTGGTATGGACCGCGCTGATTTATTTAATGTTAATGCTGGTATTATCAAAACATTAGCAGAAGGTATTGTTGCTAACTGTCCAAAAGCATTAGTGGGTATTATCACTAACCCAGTAAATGGCACTGTGCCAATTGTTGCGGAAGTATTCAAAAAAGCAGGTACTTACGACGCGAAACGTGTTTTCGGTATTACCACTCTTGATGTGATCCGTTCAGAAGCATTTGTAGCTGAGCTTAAAGGTGTTGACGTTGCAACTGTGAAAGTACCAGTAATTGGTGGTCACTCAGGCACAACAATCCTTCCGTTACTATCTCAAGTTGAAGGCGTTACTTTCACTGATGAAGAAGTTGCTGCACTTACTCCACGTATCCAAAATGCAGGTACTGAAGTAGTAAATGCAAAAGCGGGCGGTGGTTCTGCAACATTATCAATGGGCGCTGCTGCTGCACGTTTTTGTATGTCTTTAGTTAAAGGCTTACAAGGTGAAGACGTTGTAGATTACGCTTACGTTGCTGTTGAAAATGGCGATGCTGCATACTTTGCACACCCAGTACGTTTAGGTAAAAACGGCGTAGAAGAAATTCTTTCTTACGGTGAACTAAGCGCATTTGAAGAGCAAGCTAAAAACGACATGCTTGATACGCTGAAAAAAGACATCCAAGAAGGTGTTGATTTCATCAACGCTTAATTGCTAAGTCGATTGATACAAAAAAGCCTGCATTTGCAGGCTTTTTTATGCTCGAAGGATTTTTATACATTAGGTGTTTATTAGTGATTACGATCAACGGCAATACGAGCCAAGCTAACGAGTGCTTCTTTATACGGTGATTCATCTAATACAGATAAACATGCAATCGCTTTATCGGCTTCTTCGTTGGCTTTATTCATCGTAAACTCAAGTGCTTTGGTTTCATTGAGGGCACTTAGAATAGCTTCTAAGTGGTCCATACCATTACTGTGCTCAATGGCATCACGGATCAACTGTACTTGCTCAGCATTACCGTGGCGCATAGCATAAAGTAGAGGCAGGGTAGGTTTGCCTTCGGCCAGATCATCACCGATGTTTTTACCTAACTGCTCAGCATCAGCATTGTAATCAAGTACGTCATCCACCAATTGAAAAGCGGTTCCTAAATGCATACCATAAAGATTAAGCGCTTGCAGCGTAGAGTCGTCTTTTTCGGTAATAATCGCAGCAAGGCCTGTTGCAGCTTCAAATAATTTAGCTGTTTTAGAATAAATTACCTGCATGTAGCTATCTTCGGTGGTATCAGGGTCGTTACAGTTCATTAATTGCAGCACTTCACCTTCGGCAATCACGTTGGTTGCATCAGCGAGTATTTGCATAACTTGCATTTTACCAATACCAACCATCAGCTGAAATGAGCGGGTGTAGATAAAGTCACCAACAAGTACGCTGGCTGCATTACCAAACTCAGCATTTGCTGTCGGTGTTCCTCTGCGTAAATTTGATTCATCAACGACATCATCATGCAGTAATGTAGCTGTGTGAATAAATTCAACAATAGTTGCTAAAGTAACATGATCTTTGCCTTCATAGCCAAGTGCTTTAGCCGCTAAAATAGCCAACATAGGGCGAACACGCTTGCCGCCGCTGTTTACTATATATAAGCCTAGTTGATTGACTAATGCTACATCAGAGCGCATTTGCGCGTAAATTAGTTGATTGACGTCATTCATATCGTTTTCGATTAACGCCTGGATAGCTTTTATATCCATTGATCTCCGAGCCAATTTTAATGGGTATACGGGGCTGATTGTACAACAAAAAACAGCTTTGCTCGACAGTTTGTGACGATTCGCTGAAAAAACACGGTTAAGCAGCTTAATTTAGCCTTAATTTGGAAAGATAACTTTTTTATTTGAGAAAATTTACGTTAATTCAACATGGTTGTTTTTTATTCTTAGTGCGTGTTTGTTCGTGGTGTAATTTATTTGTCATGAAACGCTAAAAAGGCTTGGCATAATGCCAATTTAATATAAAATAGGTGAAAATATTGAATCGCCTTCAATGCAGCTATTTTTTATTCATTTAATTAATAAAACAGGCTTGCTAGTTTTTGCACATTAGCGTAAACTTCGCGCCCTATTGAATAATATTTTAGTTGCGTCGATTTGAGGGCGCACAGACGGAGTTAATTATGTACGCGGTTTTCCAAAGTGGTGGTAAACAGCACCGTGTGACTGAAGGTCAAACAATTCGTCTTGAGAAATTAGACGTTGAGACTGGTGCAGCAGTTGAATTTGATTCAGTACTTTTAGTTGCTGATGGTGAGAAAATCGAGATCGGTGTACCGTTCGTAAACGGTGGTAAAATAACAGCTGAGGTTGTTTCACATGGTCGCGGTGAGAAGATTAAGGTTGTTAAATTTAGACGCCGTAAGCATTCTCGTAAGCAAATGGGCCATCGTCAATGGTTCACAGAAGTTAAAATCACTGGCATTAGCGCTTAATTAGAGGTACTTAGAAATGGCACATAAAAAAGCAGCTGGTAGTACTCGTAACGGTCGCGATTCAGAAAGCAAACGCCTTGGTGTTAAGCGTTTTGGTGGCGAATCAGTTCTAGCGGGTAGCATCATTGTTCGTCAACGTGGAACTAAATTCCATGCTGGCACAAACGTAGGTATCGGTAAAGACCACACTATCTTCGCAAAAGCAGATGGTAAAGTTCAGTTTGAACAAAAAGGTCCTTTAAACCGTAAATACGTAAGCATCGTATCTGAGTAATCAGAATCGGTTCTTAAAAAACCCCGCCTTTGCGGGGTTTTTTGTTTTGAAAATAAATATATACCTAAGCCAAGCCTGCAATCAGCTTGGCTTAGGTATATAATAGTGAAATTAACAAGCCAATCCCTAAAGTGAGTAATCATGAAGTTTGTAGATGAAGTAGAAATTCGCGCAGAAGCTGGAGACGGTGGCAGCGGCATCGTATCTTTCCGTCGTGAAAAATATGTCCCAGATGGTGGACCAGACGGCGGTGACGGTGGAGATGGTGGTAGTGTTTATCTACAAGCTGATGAAAACTTAAATACCCTAATCGATTATCAGTTTGAGCGTTTTCATAGAGCTGAACGTGGTACTAATGGCCGCAGTCGTAACTGTACCGGTAAAAAGGCTGATGACTTATATGTGATGGTGCCTGTAGGTACTCGGATCATGGATGTTGATACCCAAGAAGGTCTTGGTGATTTAACTCAACATGGTCAAAGAATTTTGGTTGCAAAAGGCGGTTTCCACGGCTTGGGGAATGCGCGTTTTAAATCAAGTACTAACCGAGCGCCTCGTCAAAAAACATTAGGCACACCGGGTGAAGTACGTAACCTTAAACTAGAGCTATTATTATTAGCTGATGTTGGTTTATTAGGTTTGCCAAATGCAGGTAAGTCTACTTTTATTCGTAGTGTATCGGCAGCGAAACCAAAAGTAGCTGATTACCCATTTACTACGCTGATTCCAAATTTAGGTGTGGTACGTCCAGAAGCAAATAAATCATTTGTTATTGCAGATATCCCAGGGTTAATTGAAGGTGCCTCTGATGGCGCTGGCTTGGGTATTCGCTTCTTGAAACATTTAGAGCGTTGCCGTGTATTACTGCATATTATCGATGTTATGCCTGCCGATGGTTCAAACCCAGTAGATAATGCATTTGCGATCATTAATGAGTTGCATCAGTACAGCCCGAAGCTGGCTGAAAAACCACGTTGGTTAGTCTTTAATAAAATAGACTTATTGCCTGAAGATGAAGCTCAGGAGCTATGTGAGCAAATCGCTGAAGAGTTAGGCGAGACTGAAAATATTTATCATATTTCTGCAATTAATAAGCTAAATACTCAGCCATTAATTCATAACATCATGACGCTACTCGATAGCATGCCAAAAGAAAAGTTTGTACCAGTTGAAGATGAAGAAGTTGAATTCAAATGGGATACTTATCATAAAGATGCCACTAAGAAGAATGATGACGACGACTGGGATAGTTGGGATGATGACGATTATGACGTTGAAGTTGTCTATGAGCGTTAGACTAAAGTAAAATATTTTAAAAGGAGCTGGTGCTCCTTTTTCTTTTTATAATAAAAAAGTATTGGGTTTTAATGTGAAAATTTCAATGATTGCAGCTATGGCTAAAAATAGAGTGATTGGCCAAGATAATGATATGCCATGGCATTTACCCGCTGATTTACAGCATTTTAAAGCGGTTACAATGAATAAGCCCGTGATCATGGGACGTAAAACATTTGAGTCAATTGGTCGCCCTTTGCCTGGTCGACGCAACATCGTTATTAGCCGAAATACAGACTATACTGCAGTTGGGGTTGATGTAGTAACATCTCCTGAAGCCGCAATTTCATTGCTGTGTGAGTCTGATGAGGTAATGGTGATTGGTGGCGGGAATGTATATCAACAATTTTTAAAAAGTGCCGATACACTTTATTTAACGTTTATTGACCTTGATGTTGCAGGGGATACTCAGTTCCCTGATTATGAACAATCAGCAAACTGGCAAGTTGTAGAAGAGCTGTATAATCAACCTGACGATAATAATATTTATGGTTATAAATTCGTCACATTGGATAAAGTTAAGTAACATTATTGCGGTTAGGGTTATAGGTTGGTACAATATTAAACAACTAAGGTAGTTATAAAGTATTACACAAGGGTCTACAATGATAAAATTATCAACACTCATTATTGCTGCAGCTGTTATTTCTGGTTCTGTTGCTTTTAGCGCGCCAGTTAAAGCGGATGATCAGTTAGCTGTTTCAATCTGTGAATATATAGCTGCGGACGATAAAAACCGTTTACGTGATAAATTAAAAAGTTCACGTGTAAAAATTCGTAATATTTATGATGCAGTACTATGTAATGGTCTTAACTTGCTACGCCATGCAGTTGCTAGTAATGCAGTTGATACTGGTGAATACATTGTGAAAAACTTATCTAAAAGCTCTTTAGAAGATGGAGCTGACATAGCATGGGCCGAAGCAAATGGTCATGGCGGTTCTGCATTAATACCAGCTATTAAAGAACGTGCTGGTTTATAAGTTATAATAAATCATTAAAAAAGCCGCGATATCGCGGCTTTTTTGTATCTGAAACAAAAGTTTAACAGATTCGACCTCTATTGTAATTTTATCTGGTAGAATAGGCAGGTTATAAGCAGTTTAAGCAGTGAACAACTATGTTAAGTCCTTTTTATCAGCAACATGCTGACTATGTCTCTATTTCTCGTGAACAAGGGTGTCGTTTCGCAAAGTGCGTTGCTGATGATTACAATCCACTTCATGATAAAGATGCAAAACGTTTTTGTGTGCCTGGAGATTTATTATTTTCATTGGTATTAAGTCGTTATGGCATCAGTGAAAAAATGGAATTTACCTTTGCCGGCATGGTTGATGAGAATACCAAACTCAACTTCCCTGAGGGGGCAGATGAGTTTGATATTACCAGTGGCGATAAAGTCATGCTGAAGGTTAAGCGTGAAGGTAAAACTAGCCAGTGCCAAACACTCACAGATAGTCTAATAAAAAATTACGTTGAGTTTTCAGGTACAACTTTTCCGCATGTTATTATTCCACTCATGGGCAAGCAAGATGTCATGATCAACCCTGCTCGCCCTATGGTTATCTATGAGTCAATGTTGATTAATCTCGATACATTAGAGATCCATGCACCTACGTTAGAATACGCAGAGCCGAGTTTTGAATATACAGGCAAGCGTGGAAAAATCACTTTGCGTTTTAACTTGTTAGAAAATGGCGTAAAAGTCGGCTGTGGTGAAAAGCACATGTTGGTATCAGGTATTCAACAATATTGCCAAGATACGGTGGATGATCTAATTACGTTCTATAACCAACGTAAAGAAACCCTCAAACCAGCTTGAACATTTAGCAAGCTTAAAAAGGCGCCGCAAAGCGCCTTTTTTGTTATTCGCTTTGGGCGTACAATAGCGCCATTATTTGTTACACAAAGCTAAACTTATGTCTGCGACTACTTTCTCTGAGTTAAAACTCGATCCTGTACTGCTTAATGCACTTGAACAAAATGAATATCATACCCCTACGGCGATACAGCTAAAAACTATTCCGCTGATTTTAGCTGGTCATGATGTTATGGGGAGTGCACAAACAGGAACAGGTAAAACAGCTGCTTTTGTATTACCTCTGTTACATAAATTACTTAATACACCAAGTAAAGATGAGCCGGGTACTGCTAGAGTACTTATTTTGACACCAACTCGAGAGCTTGCTCAGCAAGTCTTCGCTAGCTTTGAGAAATACGCGCAAGGTACTGATATTAAAGGTGCACTCGCTTATGGTGGTGCCAGTATTGGCCCGCAAATTAAAGCCATGAAAGATGCACAAGTTGTAGTGGCAACGCCAGGGCGATTACTTGATCATATAATCAAAGGCAGCATTAAGCTATCAAGTGTTGATTCACTGGTGTTTGATGAAGCCGATCGCATGCTTGATATGGGCTTTATTGACGAAATTAAACGTATATTGCGCCATGTTCCCAGTGATCGTCAGACCTTACTATTTTCAGCGACCTTTGACGATAGTGTATTTGAGCTCAGTAAAAAGTTATTAAAAGATCCAAAACTTGTTGAAGTCAATAAACGTAATTCTGCGGCTGTAGAAGTTGAGCAAATCATTTACGCGGTTGATGAAGACCGTAAACGTGAGCTTGTCTCGCACATGATTGGCATGAAAAACTGGCGCCAAGTACTGATCTTTACTCGCACAAAGCAAATGGCCGATCAACTCGCCAAAGAAATGTGGAAAGATGGCTTAAAAACACAGTCAATTCATGGTGATAAATCTCAAGGTGCACGTGATAGAGCACTGCAAGATTTTAAAGAAGGTACCACTCGTGTGCTAGTGGCAACCGATGTTGCAGCTCGAGGTCTAGACATAGTCTCGTTAAAGTATGTGATTAATTTTGAATTACCTTATATAGCTGAAGATTATGTCCACCGTATTGGCCGCACAGGGCGCGCTGGCGAGCAAGGCTTAGCGATGTCATTAGTCAGCCTTGACGAGCAGTGGTTACTTGAAGAAATTGAAGTGTTGCTTGATACTCGTCTAACGCCGCAGTGGTTAGCTGGCTATGAACCTGATCCAAATAAAAAGCCAAAAGACAACCGTAAAAACACCAATAAATCACGTAAAGAGCGCGACAAAAAACGTATTACAGGGCAAAAAACACCAAACAGAAGACGCAAATAATCGTTCTCAGTCGTGACTTATTAATTCATTGCATAATATAGTATTTATTATCAAGCTCAAAATAAGCAAACGGATATGCTTACTTTGAGTGATAAATTATAAAAACGGATACTTACGCAATTTGTTTTTCAGCTAAGTTTAATTCCATCGTCGCTTTTAATAAGCGGTAAAGATTAATAGATGCATCAATTTCTTCTTTACGGTTGGTTAAACTTTCAATATTTAACCCCAGTGGCACGTCTAAATGCGCGCAACTTCTTAGTATTAAATCTAAGTTTTCACGGCAAATACGTACAGATTCACTCAGTGGGTTTTGCGAATCAAGCATCCGCCATTTAGTTGCATCAGGTACGGAAATTCCTAACCATTGCATAAACTCTAAGGTTTTTTCACTGCCGCAGGGCGTAAAGGTTAGAATAATACGTTTAGGTTCGATACCTTGAGCTTTACAGCTGCGCGCATAACTGGTGATCAAATCCACGGTTGCTTGCGCGTTATACACAGCTTGTGAGATAAAAAATTTACAGCCTTGCGTGGTTTTTTCAAGTAAGCGTTCATGTTCATTACGTTTACTTGCGTGGCGCTCGGCAATGGTAACGCCTCCTAAAAAGAAGTCTTGAGGCTGTTCGCTTAAGACTTTATAAGCATCAGGCAGGCTTAATTTAATATCCCCGTCAGATGATGGACTACCGACTAATACTAGGTTTTTTAAATTAAACTGGTTTTTAGTTTCGCTTAACCACTGTTTAAATTCGGCCACACCGCGCTGTGCAACACTTTTATAAGTGATCACTTCTTGATGCGATAAATTACGTAGTAAGTTACTGTATTCTCGAGGATCTACTGTTTGCTTGAACGGAAAAGGGCGAGGCATCTCAGTGCGACTACTTTCATCTTGAATGTCATAAATAATCACGCCATCGTATTCAATTTCATGCAAACGAGCTAAGAGCTTTTGTGCGATAATTTCAAGCTGCGCTTTATCAGTACCAATACGTGGTGGGGTGGTACCAATTAAGTACACACCCTGATTGGTGTCTTCAATTTTCTCTTGTAGTGATAAAGCCATAATCCTCATTCCAGCTAAGTTAGTGTCTATGGTAAATAATATAGCAGCCATTTAGACGTCTAGATAGATTTTTTTAGTGAAACTTTTTCAACGAAGGTGAGTTTTATTCATGTTGCTCTGAATGAAGAGTTCTCTGATACACAACTGTTTACATAATTTATTACCTCAGGGGTCTTATATTGACTTGCTTTGTTGCATAATCGGATGACTAAAAACAAGAAATTTATTCAACTAACAAGGGATAGCAATGAAATTTAAATTATTAGCAACGAGCCTTGCGGTAACGCTTGCACTGGGCGGCTGTGCAAATAACAGCGGCTCAAACATGGTCAAAGAGGTTGAGATTGAACAGTCAACGGTTGCCAGTAGTAATGATCGGGTGTTCTCACAAGATTATTTATTAGAAGAGCTTGATAATGGTTTACGCGTTATGGTGGTGAAAACTGATTACCCTGATGTGGTATCACTACAAATTCCAGTGTCTGTCGGTTCTCGTAATGAAGTCGAAGCAGGTAAAACCGGTTTTGCACACTTTTTTGAACACATGATGTTTAAAGGCTCTGAAAAATATCCGCAAGATGTGTATTCTGATATTCTAAAAAATTCTGGGGTTGATAATCGCGCTTATACAACCAATGATTACACTAACTATCACTTAAACTTTTCAAAGCAACATCTTGATAAAGTACTTGAAATTGAAGCGGATATTTTTCAAAACCTGACTTATTCAGAAGAGCAATTTCGTACTGAAGCATTAACAGTTAAAGGCGAGTACCTTAAAAATAATGCCAGCCCGGTTCGTAAGTTACTTTCTGCAGTACGTAATGAAGCATTCGAAAAACATACTTATAAACATACCACCATGGGCTTTTTTGAAGATATTGAAGCCATGCCGGATCAAATGGCATACGGTAAAGAGTTTTTTGCTAAGTTTTATAAACCTGAATATGTGTCATTAGTGATTGTAGGCGATGTTGATCCAGCTGAAACTATGGCTATGGTTAAAAAACACTGGGGCCAATGGCAAAAAGGCGATTTCGTTGCTGATATTCCAACCGAACCAAAACAGCAAGCGGCGAAATATATACATGAGCAAAACGAAGGCTTACCAGGGCATTGGTTATTAGTATCTTATAAAGGCACAGCCTGGCAGCCAAAACAAAAAGACAGAGCCGCGCTTGATTTACTGTCACAGCTTTATTTTTCAACCAACTCAGAGCTTTACCAAGAGTTAGTGGTTGATAAACAAATTGCTAGCCAAATGTTTAGCTATAATCCTGATACCAAAGATCCCGGCTTATTACATGTTTTTGTGAAAGTTGAAAATGAGGCCGATTTAGCGGTTGCTCGTGATGCAATTAATAGCACCTACGCAAAAGCTCGCACTGAGTTGGTTGATAGCCAAAAGCTAGCTGATTTAAAATCCAATCTTAAATACAGCTTTATTAACGGCCTAGACTCATCACAAGCTATAGGTTCAACCCTTGCCAGTTATATGCATTTTGAGCGCGATCCAGAAGTCGTCAATCAGTTATATGCAACGGCAGATAGCATCACCGCGCAAGATATTAAAGACATTGCTAATAAGTATTTTGTAGACAGTGGTCGTACTACTGTGACTATGTCTGCACTGGATAAAGTGGCTGGCTTTGAACAAGAAGTGGACTTAAACACTCTCGTTGCTAGCAAGCAAACTGTGCAACAGCGTCATTTTAAAGTGCTAGATAAAACCAATAGTTCGCCATTGATTGATATTAACTGGTTATTCCATACCGGTGCTGCGGCTGATCCTAAAGGTCAAAAAGGCGTAGCTGCACTCACTGCGGCCATGCTTGCTCAAGGTGGTTCACAGGCGAAGAGCTACAACGACATTAAACAGGCACTTTATCCATTGGCAGGTAGCTTTGGTTATCAGATAGATAAAGAAATGATTTCGCTACAAGGGCGTGTCCATAAAGATAACGCTGCACAATGGTATGCACTGGTTAGTGAGCAGTTACTAAATCCTGGCTTTAGAGAAGATGACTTTAAACGCCTTAAGAAAGAGCTCATCGACGGTATAAAATCTGGCCTAAAAGCCTCAAATGACGAAGAGCTAGGTAAAGAAGTGCTTTATCATAAGCTGTATCAAGGTCACCCATATGAGAGCTATAACTACGGTGATCTATCTGATTTAGAAGCATTAACACTTGATGACGTGAAAGCGTTTTATGCGAAAGAATTTACTCAAGCTAAACTGACTGTCGGTTTAATTGGCGCAGTACCTGAATCACTTAAAGCAACCATGTTTAGCGATTTAAGTGCTTTGCCTAAAGGTCAGCAAAGTCGTTTATCGATTCCTGATGCACCAGCGCTAAAAGGTCATCACGCTACAATTGTAGAAAAATCAGCGCAATCGACTGCGGTATCGTTTGGCTTCCCAATTGATACCATTCGTAGTAGTGAAGACTGGACGGCACTGTGGTTAGTTCGCTCATACTTTGGCGAGCACCGCAGTTCAAACTCATATCTTTATGAGCGCATTCGTCAAACCCGCGGTATGAACTACGGCGATTACGCGTATATTGAGTATTTCCCACGAGGTATGTTCCAGACTAAGCCTGATGCAAACTTAGGCCGCTCTGAGCAAATATTTCAAGTATGGCTTCGCCCGCTGCGCTCGAACAATGACGCTCATTTTGCAACGCGTACCGCTTTATTTGAACTTGATAAGCTAATCAAAAATGGCATGACAGAAAAAGACTTTGACGCAACGCGTAACTTCTTAATTAACTTTGTGCCGCAAATGGTAGCAAGCCAAAACCGTCAATTAGGGTATGCGCTAGATAGTGAGTTTTACAACACCGATACTTTCGTAAAATATGTAACGAGCAAGCTTGAAAAACTGACAGTAGCTGATGTAAATCGTGTCATAAAAGAGAACTTACAAACGGATGATATTCAGTATGTGTTTATCACCGGCGACGGAAAAGATATGCAAAAGCGCCTAGCGTCAGAGCAAACATCCCCTATGGTATATAATGCAGAGAAACCAGCTGAATTAGTTGCTGAGGATAAAGTAATCGCTAATTACAAACTGGCAATACCAGCGAAAAATATTGAAGTACTTGCTGTAGATAAGGTGTTTGAATAACGAGCATTTAAATAACTAAGAAGCTTAATTTAGATGCCCCAAATTTGGGGCATTTTTATAACATTGCGCCAATTTTTACACCTAATCCAAAAAGTATAATTGCACTGACGATAAGCACTAAGGTGATGTGTCCTCGCGATTCCTTTGACATAATTTAAATCTCCTTATTTCATAATTAAAAACACGGTGATCATGCCAAGCGCAAAGCTGGCAATGGACGACAGCGCTAAAATTGTTGTGATACTTTGCGTATTTAAAGTGTGTGTCTGAGCAACTGAAACTGTATTTTCCTCAAGTTTTATTAACTCACCTTGACGTACTTCTAACACTGCACACAAGGCCATGGTGGTTTCTTTAGACGCTGCACCTTCTTTTTCTACCCGTTGAATAGTTCGTAAACTTACGTCACAGGCATCTGCAAGCTGTTGTTGAGTCCAATCAAGCTTTTGCCTTAATGCTTTTATAGTTTTGGGGTTTAATTGCATGATTATTTCCCCAAAGCTAATGTTGAAATAATATACCCAACAGTAAAACCAACAACAAAACACCCAGCAATAAAAAGAGCTGATTTTTTAGGGTTACTAAATAAAGTTGTTTGCTCTAAGCTTTTAACTAACTTTTTATTTTTAAACAGTGAGCACTCAAGCCTACCAGTTAAAATATTGTGCATTTCAAACTTAACATTAAAAGTATTACCTGATAGTTCAAATTGGTGTTTACTTGTGACATTAATACTTCGCTTTTCACTAACTAGCTCATCATTAATATAGACTTCTTCCTTACCGGTGAAGTAACTGCCAAAGCAGGCTATTTGATCGTCGCCATCTTGAAAGTAAAATTTATAGCCTAGTTTCTTTGTATTGAGTATGTCATTGTTCATCATCGTATTCCTTATTAAGTTGATGATGCTAATTTAGCGTTTATTATTATTTTTTACGCCGTCAGCTTTACGCCAGTTGTTATTTTGTCATATGACAGTATAACTGTCATTGATGTTTAGTTATTGAATTTTAAAGTTTTATATTTTTTATGGCTACACGTTAATTTTATCTACTGTCGTAACTTATTATGTAAAACTATAATGAGATTATTAAAGAATGATTTTGAAATTTAGTTATATCTAATAACTAGAACAAATAACCGCAGCGTTAACACATCTGACTTGAAATCCGTTAAACTGCATAAAAGCTTATCTTCGTATTAATCTAAGGCCGTCCTATGCGTCATGAAATTTGGCAACAGCTCCGCACCGAAGCAAAAGAAGTCGTTACCCGTGAACCCCTATTAGCAAGTCATGTGTATTCATGCATTTTAAATCATGAGTGTTTAGGGTCTGCGTTGAGTTTTATCGTTGCCAATAAGTTATCTGATGCTGTGGTATCTGCATTTACTATCCGGGAGTTATTTGATCAGGCTTTTGTTGAATGTGATCGAATGCTTACTCATGTTGCCCATGATATAAAAGCCGTTAAAGATCGTGATCCCGCTGCCGATACATATTTAACTGTGATATTAAATTTAAAAGGTTTCCATGCAATTCAAGCACATCGACTCGCCCATTGCTTATGGTTACAAAACCGTAAAGAGCTCGCTCGCTTTATTCAAAGCCGTACCTCAGAAGTATTTGGCGTTGATATCCATCCTGCTTGTAAAGTCGGCCATGGTATTATGTTTGACCATGCAACTGGTATAGTGATTGGTGAAACAGCTGTTATTGAAGATAACGTCTCTATTTTACAATCAGTTACTCTAGGTGGTACTGGTAATGAAAAAGGCGATCGTCATCCGAAAATTCGCGCCGGTGTTTTAATTGGTGCTGGGGCTAAAGTGCTCGGCAATATTGAGGTCGGCGAGGGCGCCCGAATTGGCGCAGGCTCAGTGGTACTGAGCGCCGTACCACCACACACCACGGTTGTAGGCGTACCAGCTAAAATTGTTGGTAAACCAAATTGCCCCTGTCCAGCGAAAAGTATGAATCAGAATTTTTTAGAGGTTGATGAGCCGCAAAACGAATCACACACCAGTGCAATGCTCTAAGTAAAAAACTTAAAAGGAATTAAGTATGAGTAAAAATGATCCATTTTCGCTGTTGTTAGCATTTATCACAGGTGTTGTTCTAACGTGGAGTTATTTTGCGTTGAGCTCTGACGAAGCAGCTCCTGTGACTACAACACAAACACAGGTACTTGAACAAGAAGTCAAAATAATGCCTGCCAGTACCGTAGCTGCAGAGCTAGATACAGTATCCCAGTCTCAACAAGTGACTGATATTACCTCGTCTGCCCAAGATACATCAGCGCAAACAACGGATGAACAAACGCTTGAGCAACAAGTGCAACAGCTCAAGCGTGAGTTACTGCAACAGCAAAAATTAGTAAAAGCTTACGAACAACAATTACAAGCACCGTCCGATTTTGAACAAGCTTTGCTAGACAAGTTTACTGAGCAAAGTCGCAATGAAGAGTGGGCTTATCGTACCGAGACTGCTATGAAAGACTTTTTACAGATTGCTGACCTTGGCATCACCCCTGAATTAGTTAGTGCGCAGTGTAAAAGTTCGGTATGTAAATTTGAGCTTGCAGCGCCAAAGGATGTATATGATTTTGATCATACCCAATGGCGCGAACTCAACGATAAGTTGGTACAACAAGACTTTTGGCAGCAATTTAAAGTCAGTACTTCAAAATCAAGCGATCGCGATTTTTCATTATTATTAAGTACTGAGTCAGAATAACGAGCCTCAGCTGACAAGAGCTTGAATCACGCCATCAGCAAGCTCGGTTACAATTAAATCACCTTGAGTTACTTGCTTAATAGACTTAATCACTTGCCCTTGCTCATTTTTAGTGATGCTATAACCACGAGCGAGTACATTGAGCGGACTTACCGATTCTAATCGGCTAGCCTGCATTGCGAGGGTATTTTGGGCACTGTGTAATTGTTGCTGCATGGTTTGTGTTAAACGCCCTTGCAGTTGCTGTAATTGATGACTTGCCTGAGTAATTTTGCGATCTGGTGAGCGCTGCATTAGTCGCGGCGTTAGATTATTTAAGCGGCGCTCATATTGATAGAGCCGATTTTGTATCGCCTGCTGTAATGCTACTGTCAATTCATCTAAACGTTGCGCTTGTTGATTTAACTGATTACGCGGATGACATAATGTTAAACGGTGCTCAAGTGCTGTTGCAACGCTTTGCTTTGCAGATAACTGATGTTTAAACGCATTGGCTAAGCGATTTAATTGTTGTTGGATTTGATTATAAAGTTCGCTGCTATTGGGGCTAACAAGCTCTGCAGCCGCGCTTGGCGTTGCGGCGCGCACATCGGCAACATAATCGCTAATGGTGGTATCAATTTCATGACCGACAGCACTGATAATTGGTAGGTTACTGGCAAAAATAGCGCGTGCCAGTAGCTCATGGTTAAAGCACCATAAATCTTCTAGTGATCCACCACCGCGGCCTAAAATAATTACATCAACTTCATTGCGGGCATTAGCAATATTGATTTTATCAATTAATTGTAGGTGCGCGTCTTTACCTTGCACCATAGCAGGGTAGATCACGACTTCAAGTTGTGGCGCTCGACGCTTAAGTACCGTTAAAATATCTTTGATAGCCGCCCCTGTGGCTGATGTAATAACACCAACACGATGCACAACCCCAGGCAATGGTTGTTTATGGGCGGAGCTAAATAAACCTTCGGCGGCTAAGCGCATTTTTAATTCATCAAACTGTTGCTTTAGTTGCCCTTCGCCAGCAGCTTCCATGTGTTCAACAATCAGCTGATAGTCACCACGCGGTTCATACAGCGATACTCGGGCTCGAACTGTCACTTGTGCGCCATTTTCAGGGCGATAGCGTTGGCCTCGATTGTTGCCTCGCCACATCGCCGCTTTTACTTGAGCGCGATCATCTTTGAGCGTGAAATACCAATGACCAGAGGCTGGTGTAATGAAATTTGATATTTCGCCAGTTAAATTTAACGATGCGAATCCTTGTTCGAGTACGGTTCTTATTTCTCTATTTAACCTAGAAACGGTATAAATCGTTTGCTGCTGGGATGTTACGGCCATAAAGCGACTCTAAAAAGCGATGATGGGGGTATTTTATCATAAATAATTGTGAAATCTTATTTACTCGTGCCCACAACGCTGATAAAATTTGGCCGCAATTCCTTAAACAAGATCCACATGTGAGAAGTTGCCAAAATGCTTAGAATTGCTAAAGAAGCTCTTACCTTTGATGACGTACTTTTAGTACCCGGTCATTCTACTGTTTTGCCACACACGGCAAACATTTCAACTCGCTTAACGCGTGGTATCAAACTTAACTTGCCGCTAGTTTCAGCATCTATGGATACTGTTACCGAAGCACGCTTAGCGATTGCGCTAGCGCAAGAGGGCGGTTTAGGTTTTATCCACAAAAACATGACAATTGAAGAACAAGCCAAAAACGTACGTAAAGTTAAAACGTATGAAGCGGGTATTGTTTCTTTCCCTGTTACTGTGACAGCGGATTTAACCATTGCAGATGCAATTGTACTTGCTGAAGAAAAAGGCTTTTCAGGTTTTCCGGTAACGGACGCTGAAAACGGCCTTGTTGGTATTGTTACCAGCCGCGATATGCGTTTCGAAACCAAGCTTGAGCAACCGGTTTCAACAGTGATGACTAAAAAAGAAAAGTTAGTCACTGTAAAAGAAGGTGCAGCGCGTGATGAAATCTTAGGATTAATGCACGAACACCGTATCGAAAAAATCCTTGTTGTTGATGATGCGTTTAAATTAAAAGGCATGATCACAGTAAAAGATTATCAAAAAGCACAAGACAAACCACATGCATGTAAAGATGAACAAGGTCGTTTACGTGTAGGTGCTGCCGTTGGTGTAGGTCCAGGTACTGATGAGCGTATTGCTGCATTAGTCGAAGCGGGCGTTGATGTATTACTAATTGATACCTCACATGGTCATTCTCAAGGTGTTATCGACCGTGTTGCACAAACTCGTCAAACTTACCCTGAACTACAAATTGTAGCTGGCAATGTGGCAACAGCTGAAGGTGCGATTGCGCTTGCCGACGCCGGTGTTGATGCAGTTAAAGTAGGAATTGGCCCAGGTTCAATCTGTACTACGCGTATTGTTACTGGTTGTGGTGTACCACAAATCACAGCTATCTCTGATGCTGTTGATGGCCTAAAAGGTCGTGACATTCCAGTGATTGCTGATGGTGGTATTCGTTTCTCAGGTGATATTGTAAAAGCACTTGTTGCTGGTGCATCATGTGTGATGGTTGGCTCAATGCTAGCGGGTACTGAAGAAGCGCCTGGTGAAGTCGAGCTTTACCAAGGCCGTTACTACAAGTCATACCGTGGTATGGGCTCGCTTGGTGCGATGAACCAAAAAGAAGGTTCATCAGATCGCTATTTCCAAAAATCAAATCAAGCAGACAAGCTTGTGCCAGAAGGGATTGAAGGTCGTGTGGCTTATAAAGGTCCAATCGCGACAATCATTCACCAACAAGTTGGCGGCCTGCGCAGCGCAATGGGTTTAACCGGTTGTGCCACGATTGAAGAATTAAACACTAAACCTCAGTTTGTACGTGTTACTTCAGCAGGTATGGGTGAGTCACATGTTCATGATGTGCAAATCACCAAAGAAGCACCTAACTACCGCTTAGGTTAATAGCTTCAAATCTATTAAAATTACTGGGCTAGCTTCGCTAGCCCTTATTTATTATAGTCATTCAGGTAACCTGAGTGCTAGTTCTTGACTAACGAGACCCTCAATGAGCAAAGACATTCACGATTCACGAATTCTTATTTTAGACTTTGGTTCGCAATACACGCAATTGATCGCCCGCCGTGTGCGAGAAATTGGTGTTTACTGTGAACTGTGGGCATGGGACGTAACGGAAGAGCAGATCCGTGAGTTCAATCCTCAAGGTATCATTCTATCTGGTGGCCCTGAGTCAACAACCTTAGAAAACAGCCCGCGTGCCCCTGAGTATGTATTCAATGCAGGCGTACCTGTACTTGGTATTTGTTACGGCATGCAAACAATGGCTACTCAGCTTGGCGGTAGCGTTCATAGCTCTGATAAGAAAGAGTTTGGTTACGCGCAAGTTGAAAAAGTCGGTAACTGTGCATTATTTGATGCCATTGAAGACAGCATTACCGATGGCGGTGAAGGCATTTTAGACGTGTGGATGAGCCATGGTGATAAAGTAATGGAAATTCCAGATACTTTCAAAACTACTGCTAAAACATCTACTTGCCCACATGCGGCAATGTCTAACGAAGAAAAGCGTTTTTACGGCGTACAATTCCACCCAGAAGTAACCCACACCCATCAAGGCCAACGTTTACTAGAACGCTTTGCGATTGATATTTGTGGTTGTGAAAAACTGTGGACTGCAGCAAAAATCATTGATGACGCCATAGAGCGCATTAAAGATACTGTGGGTGATGACGAAGTAATCTTAGGTTTATCTGGTGGTGTTGATTCATCAGTGGTGGCTATGCTTATTCACCGCGCGATTGGCGACCGTTTAACCTGTGTATTTGTTGATAACGGTTTACTGCGTTTAAACGAAGGTCAGCAAGTAATGGATATGTTTGGCAATAAGTTTGGCCTAAACATTATCAAAGTGGATGCCGAAGAATTATTCTTAGCGGATCTTGCTGGTAAATCAGACCCAGAAGACAAGCGTAAAGCGATTGGCCATACATTTATTAAGGTATTTGATAGCGAATCTAAAAAGCTTAAAAATGCAAAATGGTTAGGTCAAGGTACTATCTACCCAGATGTTATCGAGTCAGCAGCGTCTGCAACTGGTAAAGCGCATGTGATCAAGTCTCACCATAATGTGGGCGGCTTACCAGATGACATGGAAATGGGCTTAGTTGAGCCACTGCGTGAATTATTTAAAGATGAAGTACGTAAAATTGGTTTAGAGCTAGGTTTACCGTATGACATGCTTTACCGTCACCCGTTCCCTGGGCCTGGTCTAGGTGTGCGTGTACTTGGCGAAATCAAAAAAGAGTACTGTGACTTATTACGCCGTGCTGACGCTATCTTCATCGAAGAACTACACAAAGCAGAGCTTTACCATAAAGTAAGCCAAGCATTCACGGTATTCTTACCGGTGAAGTCTGTAGGCGTTATGGGTGATGCACGTAAGTATGATTGGGTTGTAAGTCTTCGTTGTGTAGAAACTATCGACTTTATGACTGCACGTTGGTCACATTTACCGTATGAGTTCTTAGGTCTGGTTTCAAACCGCATCATTAATGAAATCGACGGTATCTCACGCGTTGTTTACGATATTTCAGGAAAACCACCTGCGACTATTGAGTGGGAATAATTTTTAGGCCTGAAACGTCTGGCACTAACAGGCATTAAATCTTAATTAAGTCCGCGTAATTGCGGACTTTTTTTTATTCGGAACATCACTGAAAAAATGCTCTGACACTTTGTTCTATAAGTCAAAATATGGCCCAGCCTTGATTCTGCGTTACCAATTCACAAATCAAATAATAACTGTCTAAATCCCAATGATCTGGGCTTAGGGCATTTTCGCGGTTCTCTCCTGAGCGGTTACAGAGTACGAACTGACGACATTGTTGTAGTTGCGAAAGAGTCAATATATCTTCTTTAGCGAGAGGGTGCTTTTTACCGATATACGTTACTTTACGTTGTCAAAAGCTAAAACCAAGCTATCGGTCAAACAACTTGATAAGACCATCGCCATTCGTATCGTGCAATTAGGGTCGTCAAACTTAGTGATGTTTATCTACTTCAGCTTCGTCATGGCGTTCCATAACATGCAATTTATGGCCTACGGAGACACCACGCAGTTAGCCGCATTTGCGATTGTTGGCTACTTAGCGAGCTGTTACTACTTCTTCGCTGAAGGCTTAGTCAGCGGCTTGCAGCCACCAGTGAGTCACTACTTAGGCGCCAAGCAATACAAACGCATTAGCGAAACCGTAAAACTGGCTTTTTCTGTTACCGTTGGGTCCGGTATAGCTTTGGTAATACTGTTTAACATTTTTCCAGAAATCTTTATCGGCATCTTTACTACAGGCAATGATGCATTACTTGAAGCAAGCAAAAACGGTATTCGTTTACACTTAATGGCATTGTTTTTAGATGGCTTCTTATTCATGGCGTCCATCTACTTCGTCGCCGTTGGTAAAAGCGGACAAGTCCTGTTTGTTTCCGTCGGCAATATGTTGATACAGTTTCCTTTCCTATTCATCTTGCCGAAATATCTAGGTATCGATGATGTTTGGTTAGCCGTCCCTTTATCTAACATTGCCTTCACATTGATCGTACTGCCGATGCTATTAAGCAACCTGAAAGGTTTTATGTACATGCACAAACAACAAAGTTTCGCTTAAAAAACAATAAGAACAAAATAGTAAGGATATTTTTATATCGACGAGCGTTAAATAACTTTGGGGCAAAAGCGAGTTATGAGTTTTAACAACAGAGTCTGCATCACTTAGTATGACTTGATATGCAGCTGGTCGCTCATGTTTTGATACGCTTTAAAAATGGACAACAAGTTGAGTATAAAAAGTGAATAGAATTGAACCTAACCGCGTTTACTACTGAAAAGAAGCACGGGCTTCGTTGTGATATGGCCGAATCATCAGTCTGGGCCAAAGCTGAACTAAAACGTCTGCGAGTAGCAAAAAGTAAAAAATGCTGAGCATGGATATATATGAAGGCTTATCCTAGTTTAGGTAAGTAATTATAAAAACGGCGAATTAGTTGGCTAATTCGCCGTTTTGTTTATTTAAAAAGCAGTTAAACTAAAAGAGTGATTTTTTTCTTTACCTTTAGCGAAACTTCTCTATAATTCGTCGTCATTGCAGGGGCGTAGTTCCAATTGGTAGAACAGCGGTCTCCAAAACCGATGGTTGGGAGTTCGAGTCTCTCCGCCCCTGCCACTTCTTCTTTACATAGCCTTGATTACTTCTTATATTGTTCCAGTGTTTAAATCTACTGAGTTTTTATGCATCCACGATACGCAGCTATTTTTGGTATAGAAAACCTCGAACTAAATCAGCATTTCCGATTACAGCCAGTCGCTGAACAACGTTCTGATGCACCAAGTGCAGCGCCGCAGGTAAATATAGAGCTAAGTACAACGCTATTGGCTGATTTAAATCGCGCTATTGCCCCATTAAAAATTAGCCAAGTAGTGCAAAGCGATAAGCTTGCATGGCATGATGGTCAATTGAGCTTACCAACCCAGCAGCTTAATGCTGATAATAAACGCGCGCTATGGGCGCTGATGAGCACACACCTTGATAACCTTTGAATCTGTTAATGAATTATCCATTGATGCGCTGATGCGTGTTGAGAACGCGTGTCACACTCATCCGTGGACAGTAAACACTATGCAATCATGTCTCGCTGGGCGTTACTTTAATTTAGCTGCGTTTAATGAGCAGCAAATTATTGGTTTTTATATCGGTGAAAAAGCAGGGCCTGACTTTACTTTAATGGATATCTGCGTGGCACCTGATTTTCAGGGGCAGGGGATTGCCAAACAATTGCTTGCAGCGTTTATTGAATACGGCGAAAAGCATCACGCTGAAAACTTATTTTTAGAAGTACGTGAAACAAATACTCGTGCCATCGCCTTATATGAGCAGGCAGGCTTTAGTGAAATGTCGGTACGTAAAAATTACTACCCAAGTAGTGACCCATCAAAAAATGGCCATGAAGATGCTATCTTAATGGGAATGACATTACTTTTTGGTTAATGACTGTTCTTGTTGCAAGGTATATTTTATCGCTTCAATTAAGCTCAGTGCCAAATAATCACGGCGGTTGTGATCACGGCCACGTAAATTATCTTCAAGTGTGGCCGCCGCATGGTGAATATTACTAAAACCAAAACAACCAGCACTGCCTTTTAAACTATGGGCCAGTGCTCTGAGCTGCTCCCACTCACCATTATTGTATAGCTGCGTAACGTCGGTTAAATAACCTGGCAGTTTTAAGCGATAGTTGTCGTTGATCTGTTGAAATTTATCGCTGTTTAGCAAGCTATCCCATTTATTTTGGCTGTCTTTTTCAATATTTAAATAGCTAACAAGCACACTTTCTAAGGCATCTTTATCGATAGGCTTAGCCAGTGCTTCGTCGCAACCGGCTTGCAAATAGGTGTTTACGTCATCTTTCATTACATTCGCGGTAAGTGCAATGATCGGCCCATCGTAGGCTGCATGGCGGAGCATTTGTGTGGCTTCTAAGCCGCCCATTACCGGCATTTGCATGTCCATAATGATTAATTGATAGTCATTCACCAGCGCCATTTCAACAGCTTCTGCACCATTGTTGGCTATATCAGGCTCAAGCCCCCATGTTTGCAGTAATAACTTGATTAGTACTTGGTTGTCAGGGTTATCCTCGGCGACTAATATATTGGCATCAAAGCTATTTTCTGCGAATGAAAGCTGTAAGTCCTTAGCGGGAGTTAATTGGCTTAACTCAGTCAGCATTGGCACTGTTTGTTGTTTATCAGCAGGTAAGTTACAGGCAATTTGCACGCAGAAACAGCTTCCTTGGCCTGGCGTGCTTGTTACATAAACATCACCACCGAGCAATTGTGCTAAATTTTTAGAAATACATAAGCCTAAGCCAGTGCCGCCAAAGCGTCGTGTTGTTGTTGTATCCGCTTGTTCAAAAGGTTTGAATACCCGCTCAACTTCTCGCTCTGACATGCCAATACCGCTATCTTTAATGGCAAATTCTATGAGTTGTAAATCACTGTTATAGGTAATATCTAATTCAATTAAACCTTGCTCGGTAAACTTCACTGCATTGCTGGCAATATTAATGAGAATTTGCTTTAAACGAGTGCTATCACTATTAATTATACGCGGTAATGGTAAGTGAAAATTGATATTGCAGTTAAGTTTTTTCTCTTGTGATAAAGGACGAATAATCGAATCAATATCATGAACTAACTGCACAATATCTAGCGGTTCTTTTTCAACTGCTAATTTTTCGGCTTCGATTTTCGACAAGTCTAAAATATTATTGATGAGTTCAAGTAAGTGTTTAGAGTTACGTAATATAGTATTTAGGTGCCAAGCGTCGCCGGTTGTATTTTGGCTGTGTAATAGCTGCTCAGTAAAGCCCATGATGGCGGTTAGTGGTGTACGTATTTCATGACTCATATTTGCTAAAAAGCGGCTTTTTAATTGGTTCGCTTGTTCCGCTTGGGCAATGGCCACCTCGAGTTGACTATTCATGGTTTCAAGTGCCTTGGTACGGCTTTCGACTTTATCTTCTAAGTGATGTTTATATTCTTCAAGTTCGTCTTGATAATGACGAATTTGGTTCACCATGTGATTAAAATCATTAAATAATACCCCCACCTCATCATTATTATGGGCAGGCAAATATACCGACAAATCGCCGTCTCCTACTCGATGGCTGGCTGCCCCAAGTAACTCAATTGGGTTAAGTAGTAAATTACGTACCACAATAAAAATCAGCATCGGCAGGGTGATCACTGAAATAATCACAATCAAGGCGGTGATCAAACTGATCGCTTTGCCGGATTGATACAGTAAGGCTTTGGGGATGGTCGAGACATAATAATAACCGCCGCTCATTTGGATGGCGTAAATCATCCGTTCAACTTTATCAATACTCGATAACTCTATGGTTGAGAGCTTACCTAGATCGGCTAAGTCGTGAATTTGTTGCAGCTCATATTCGCTAATATATTGACCGCGCTTATTGTAGTCTGAGCTAAATAATATTTTGCCATTGCTGGTCAGTAATAAATTTAAGGTATTGTTATAGGGCGCTTCTAAAATGCTGGTATTTAAAATCGATGGCTCAACATGCAACACAATAAACCCTAGTTGTTGCGGGCGTTTAAGGTAGTAATCAGCACTGTAAATACGTTGAATAAAATACAAACTGGTAGTGCCATCTTGTTTTTGCACCATAAACTGTTGTTGGCGTAAGTTACTTTGTAAAACTTGTGAGAAAAATGGATAGCTGGTTGGAGCGGTATTTAAATTACTGGAGTAATAGGCGTCGCTTTGACCATCCGGAGAGACTAAATTTACGCTAACAATATCGGGGTAAGCTTCTGAATAGCTTGCAAATACATCCATTAGTGCGCCTAGACGACGGGTGTAATTGCCGTTATCGCGTAAGTCATCTGCTAAAAAGTCACTTAGTACAGGGGAGGCCGAGAGTAACTTTGTAGTAGAGTGAAATGAATCGATGTAATTGAACATTTTTTGTTGTTGCTGTTCAACAAAACGGCTAACAATGAGCTCGGCTTGTTTTTGTGTGGAGCTGGTAACGTTGGTGAGAGTAAAGCCACCTAAAAACAATAACGGTAAAATCACCAAAGGCGTGATATACCATAATAATCTTATACTTAACTTACTTGTTCTCATACCCAAACAAAATATCCTCCATGTAATCTATCAATAGTATGCGTTAGCGTAAAATTACACAAGTTTAGTGCGTTCGCTGCAGCAAACGGGTTGAGCTGATTTTAAACCAAGTTATCGGCTAATTACTTGCAATCGTTGCTTTTTTGGCTAAGACAAACAAGGTATAATGTGACTAATTCTATTTTATATTTACAGTGCGTAGCGAAGACCTGTGCTTAGGTTTGTTTTTGGTTGCGCCTTGTTATGACTTAAAGCGGCTTACATGTCTAATTTATTAAACGAAATCAATACGCGACGCACGTTCGCGATCATCTCGCATCCGGATGCTGGTAAAACTACCATCACCGAAAAAGTACTGTTGTTCGGACAAGCTATTCAAAAAGCGGGTACCGTTAAAGGCCGTGGCTCTAATCAACATGCCAAGTCTGACTGGATGGAAATGGAAAAAGAGCGTGGTATCTCGGTCACGACCTCTGTTATGCAATTCCCATACAATAAAGCGCTAGTAAACTTACTTGATACCCCAGGACATGAAGATTTCTCTGAAGATACTTATCGTACCTTAACTGCGGTCGATTCATGTTTGATGGTGATCGATGCGGCTAAAGGTGTTGAAGATCGTACTCGTAAATTAATGGAAGTAACGCGCTTACGTACCACGCCAATTGTCACATTTATGAATAAATGTGACCGCGATATTCGTGATCCGATGGAGTTGTTAGACGAAGTTGAAACAGAGCTAAATATAGCTTGTGCACCGATCACATGGCCAATTGGCTGTGGTAAAGAGTTTAAAGGTGTTTATCATATTCACCGCGGCGAGACCTTGTTATACAAAACCGGCCAAGGTCATACTATTCAAGAAGTACGCAGCATTAAAGGGCTTGATAATCCTGAGCTTGATGCAGCGATTGGCGATGAGCTTGCTGGGCAACTGCGTGAAGAGTTAGAACTTGTTATTGGTGCATCGCACGAATTTGATTTAGAGCTATTTTTAGCGGGTGAGTTATCACCAGTGTACTTTGGTACTGCGCTTGGTAACTTTGGTGTTGACCATGTGCTTGATGGCCTAACTGAGTGGGCACCAACGCCATTACCGCGTGAAACAGAAGACCGTACTGTTGTTGCAACAGAAGAGAACTTCACTGGCTTCGTATTTAAAATTCAAGCGAATATGGACCCTAAGCACCGTGACCGTATTGCGTTTATGCGTATTGTGTCGGGTAAATACAGCCAAGGCATGAAAATGAACCATGTGCGTATAGGTAAACAAGTCAGTATTTCTGATGCGGTAACCTTTATGGCGGGTGATCGTGAGCGTGCAGGTGATGCTTTTGCAGGTGATATTATTGGTTTACATAACCACGGTACGATCCAGATAGGTGATACCTTCACACAAGGTGAAAAGCTTAAATTTACTGGTATTCCAAACTTTGCGCCGGAATTATTCCGCCGCATTCGTCTGCGTGATCCACTTAAGCAAAAGCAATTATTAAAAGGCTTGGTGCAGCTATCTGAAGAAGGGGCAGTACAAGTATTTAGACCGCTTATTAATAACGACTTAATTGTAGGCGCGGTTGGTATATTGCAGTTTGACGTGGTTGTAGCGCGTTTGAAAGCAGAATATAACGTAGATGCTTTATACGAAAGCGTAAATGTAAATACCGCACGTTGGGTAAGTTCGACTGACGTTAAAAAGTTTGAAGATTTTAAACGTAAGTGCGAAAGCAACTTAGCGCTTGATGGCGGCGATAACTTAACTTACATAGCGCCGAGTCGTGTAAATCTTAACTTATCAATTGAGCGCTATCCGGAAGTGACATTTAACCACACGCGTGAAAATTAGACTCAAATTTTAATTTAAAGCCCGCTAACGCGGGCTGGTAAAGGTAATAAATTACATGAATATTCGTACCCTACTAATTGAAAGAGCCATCGCAGCCATGACTGGCGCTGGCTTACCAGCAGATACTAACCCTGCGGTAACACAGAGTACCCGCCCACAATTTGGTGACTACCAAATTAATGGTGCAATGGGCGCTGCTAAAAAAATGAAAAGCAACCCGCGAGAGCTTGCACAACAAATTATTGATCACTTAGATGTAAGTGATATCGCAGATAAAACAGAAATTGCCGGCCCTGGTTTTATCAATATTCACCTAAAACCTGAGTTTTTAGCGCAAAGCTTAAAAGCGGCAAACCAAGATGCAAAGCTGGCTGTTGCTGAGCATGCACAACCGCAAAAAGTAGTGGTTGATTACTCATCACCTAATCTTGCTAAAGAAATGCACGTTGGGCATTTACGTTCAACGATCATTGGCGATGCAGTAGTACGCGCACTGGAGTTTCGTGGCGACACGGTTATTCGTCAAAACCACATGGGCGATTGGGGCACGCAATTTGGTATGCTGATTGCGCATCTGGAAGATCAAATCAGCCAAGGTGTTGATTTAGATTCTGTGGCACTTGCTGATCTAGAAACCTTCTACCGCGACGCTAAAAAGCGTTTTGATGATGAAGAAGGTTTTGCAGATAAAGCGCGTGATTACGTAGTAAAACTACAAGGTGGCGACGCGCATTGTGAAAAACTATGGAAGTTGTTTATCGCAACCTCGGTAAAGCATTCTGAAGAAGTATACAAACGCTTAAATGTAACGCTTACACCAGACGACATCATGGCTGAAAGTGCTTATAACAGTGACCTGAACAATATCATTAAGTTATTACAAGATAAGAATATTGCCGTTGAGTCACAAGGCGCACAGGTGGTGTTTTTAGATGAGCTGGCAAATAAAGATGGTGAGCCATCAGTGT
Source organism: Pseudoalteromonas rhizosphaerae (assembly GCF_028885455.1). Lineage (NCBI taxonomy): Bacteria > Pseudomonadati > Pseudomonadota > Gammaproteobacteria > Alteromonadales > Pseudoalteromonadaceae > Pseudoalteromonas > Pseudoalteromonas rhizosphaerae. The sequence continues at coordinate 4,550,087 of NZ_CP118496.1, read as the reverse complement.
TTATCGTGCAAAAGTCAGGTGGCGGTTTCTTATACGCAACCACCGATTTAGCCGCCTGTGATTACCGTTCAAACAAGTTAGGCGCAGCCCGCATTTTAATTTTTGTTGATGCGCGTCAAAGCCTACACTTCAATCAAGTAGAGCTTACTGCACGTAAAGCCGGTTTACTACGCGATGAAACTAGCTACGAATTTTGCCCATTTGGCACCATGATGGGTGAAGACGGCAAACCATTTAAAACGCGTACAGGTGGCACGGTAAAACTTGCTGATTTACTTGAAGAGTCAATCACTCGAGCTGCTGCTAAGCTTGCTGAGCGTGAGTCTGACTTAACTGATGAAGAGCGCAGTGAAATTGCCCGTAAAGTAGGTATTGGCGCAGTTAAATATGCAGACCTTTCTAAGCACCGAACCAGTGATTACATTTTCAACTGGGACAGTATGCTTAGCTTTGAAGGGGCAACAGCACCTTACTTACAATATGCTTATACTCGTGTACGCAGTATTTTCCGTAAATCAGGCGTAGACGCAGCAAGTTTAAACGCAGATGTCGCTATTGTTGAGCCGCAAGAAAAAACCCTTGCGCTTAAACTACTGCAATTAGAAGAAGTACTTGATCAAATGATCAGTGAGGCAACACCGCACGTATTATGTAGTTACCTATACGAGCTTGCCAGCCTATACATGACCTTCTACGAAGCTTGCCCAGTACTTAAAGAAGGCGTAGAGCCAAGTGTACGCGATAGCCGTTTAGTGCTGTGTAATTTGGTAGCGGATACACTGAAAACGGGCCTAGATCTTTTAGGCATTGAAGTCATGGAGCAAATGTAATCACCGTCGTATTTTAATCTAATACTGCGTTGTCCACTCGACTGACCCTAATCACATACAACTACGTATGCTCATAGGGATAAGTCGAGTGTCCGCCTTATCTTAGACTAAACTACTTAGGTGAACGTCTGCTGTGTGTAGTTCGCTTTAGCTGCGTTAATGAGTTTATTTAGCCTAAGTCACATACAAAATACGCATGCTCCTTGGCGGCAGAAATAAACTCACTGCCTTGCTAGCGCTCCTACACTTGCAGATAATTTTAGGTGCTAGGTGCTAGGTGCTAGGTGCTAGGTGTAGCTTGACACTGAGCTGCAATTGTTTAATTTTGTAGCTTACAGCTTACAGCTTACAGCTGATAAAGAAGGATTTGATATGAAACTTGAAGATATCCGTCGTGAGTATTTGCAAGATGCTCTGAGCGAAGAGAATTTACTTGATGATCCATTCAAGCAATTTGAAACCTGGCTTGAGCACGCGGTAGCAAGTAAACTGCCAGATCCAACGGCGATGGTGGTGGCAACGGTTGATGAAATCGGTCAGCCTTCGCAACGTATTGTGTTGTTAAAGCATCTTGATGATAACGGGTTTGTGTTTTTTACCAATACCGGCTCGCGTAAAGCACAGGAGCTTAAAGGCAATAATAAAATCTCTTTGCATTTTCCGTGGCACCATATGGAGCGCCAAGTGATTGTTTATGGTGAAGCACAACCACTGCCAACTTCAGCGGTTGCCAAGTACTTTTTGTCACGTCCCAAAGAAAGCCAGTTAGCTGCATGGGCTTCAAAGCAAAGCCGTCCTGTATCATCGCGTAAAGTGTTGATGGAAACTTTTGCTAATATGAAAACCAAGTTTGCTAAAGGCGAAATACCATTGCCAGATTTTTGGGGGGGATACTGTGTTGTGCCAACAAAAATTGAGTTTTGGCAAGGTGGTGCACACCGCCTGCATGACCGTTTTATATATCAGCGTCAAGCTGATAACAGCTGGCAAATTACACGTTTAAACCCATAGTTTATTATGGCGTTTATTGATTCCCACTGCCATTTAGATTTTACTGAATTTGATGCCACCCGCAGCAAGCTAATTCAGCAATGTCAGCAGCTGGGGATCGAAAAATTGATCGTGCCAGGGATCACTTTGGCACAATCTCTTTCTTTATGCGCTTTTGCTAAACAGCATTCTGCAGTGCGCATCGGTGCAGGTTTACATCCTTACTTTTTAGCAGAATATCACCACAGTCATTTAGCCAAACTGACTGAGTTTACTGTGCAACATCGCCAGCAATTGGTCGCTATTGGCGAATGTGGCATTGACCGCAGTATTGACGATATTGTTTTGCAAACTCAGATATTTGAGCACCATATCGATCTTGCTAATCAGCTTGAATTGCCATTGATTGTGCATCATCGACAAAGCCATGACCTTATTGCACAGTCATTTAAGCGCTGTAAGCCAAAATATGGTGGTGTTATACATGCTTTTTCAGGCTCATTACAACAAGCACAGTATTATATTAAACAGGGTTTTAAACTCGGGGTGGGCGGGGTGATCACTTATCAGCGAGCACAAAAAACACGTTCCGTTGTTGCTCACATAGCACCTGAACACTTACTACTTGAAACAGATGCACCTGCAATGCCGTTAGCGGGCTTTCAAGGGCAAATAAACACGCCGTTACAGTTACCCCTAGTGTTTGAGCAGTTATGTCAATTAAAGCAGATCACAACACCTTATAAGGCTGGTTTTCAAAAGCAGCTTTATGATTCGTGCTCAGAACTTTTTCGGATATAACGATTTACTTGCCAGCGCTTTAAACCACGGCCTAATTGCCAAGTAAAAATGCAGGTTATCACTAGCATTAGTAATACTTGGCGGCCTAAGTCATGAAAGCTGCTATGACTGGTTGCTACTGCTGAGCGGGTCAAGTAAGTTATTGCAACAAATCCTAGTGGGCGATCGTCATCACTGATTATCGGTTCAACAAACGGGGTTTTAAGTTTACTAATACCTGGAGTGGAGTTGGGCAGCTTACCTAAAATATGGTGAGCTTGCCAATTATCACTACTGGCGATAAGTATGCCTTGCTGATCATAAATCGTTGCAGCCAGTACAAACTCATCTTTGCTTATGCTGTTACATAAGGCTGTTAATTCAGGTTTGTTTTTTTCAAGTAGCGGCGTTTTGGCATTGAGAGCCATAAAACGAGTTAAGCTTTTTGCTGTGCTGTCGGCACTATCATAAAGCAACTGGTGGCTTTGAAAACTACCATTAACAGCAACCCAAGTCAGCAATACAAAGCATGCCGCAGCAATACTTAATCGCACTAGGCGTTGCCTAAGAGATGCTGAAATAGGGTTTTTAAGATGGTTATTTTTCATAGTCACCGTTTACGCTGCTGACAGCTTTTGTTTTTGATGTTACAACTAAGCGTAACTATAACCTTAAATCCCCCTTTATGGCGAATTAATACCAATCGACTTAAATATTTAGTCTTTCTAGCGTGCTAAATAAAGCGCTAACGGCGTTATAAGTTTTTTATGTAGAACAACTACATATAAAATTTATGCCTTGTTATCACTCTATTTATCCGTCGCTATAAATGACCAATAACCTAACCCGATTGGTATAATTGTTATTTTACAGGGGAGACATTAGTATCATTTTTGGAGTTATCATGACATTGGAGCGCTTTGCGAGCCTTACATCAGAGCAGTTATCGGCACAGTTGTCGTTAGGTATGTGGTATCACTATCAAGATGCTTTATTAGTACCAACAAGCTTACCAACTGATCCGCAAGGAATGTTTAGTATTGCTTTTGCAGGGGACTTTAGCGGCCAACAACTAGCTAATATAATTAACTTTTTAGCTCAGCAGCAGTTTATTGTCAGTGCATTTTGTCGTTATCAACCAGAGCCAAACTTAAGCCCCGCACTGTGTTTTTACAGCGAGACACTAAGTCCAAGCATTAATCCTTTGGTACTGAATGAATTTGCCCATCCATTGGGATTTCAACTTGTACAAGTTAGTAAGCCACCGATTTTAACTAAGCCTGGTTTATTAGTAATGGATATGGACTCAACCGCCATTACGATTGAATGTATTGACGAAATCGCAAGGCTTGCTGATGTATATGATGATGTCGCAGCGGTAACCGCACAAGCGATGGCTGGTAAGTTAGATTTTAGTGAAAGCTTACATCAACGAGTCGCTAAACTTGCGGGTATTGAGCAAAGCTTAATTGATGAACTAAAAAATAGTTTACCATTAATGCCAGGGATCAAAGCGCTATGCCAAGTGCTAAAGCAGCATAATTGGTATTTAGCCATTGCCTCAGGTGGCTTTGTGCCATTTGCTGAACAAGTGCAAAAACTGCTTGAACTAGACGAAGTACATGCCAATGTTTTGGAATTTAAAGATAATAAGTTAACAGGTAAAGTGCTAGGCATGATTGTTGATGCGCAGCAAAAAGCCGTGGTGTTGAGCCAATTACAGCAACGATTAAATTTACCTACGCAACAAACAGTGGCGATTGGTGATGGTGCGAATGATTTGACCATGATGGCTGCGGCAGGACTCGGTGTTGCCGTACACGGTAAACCTAAAGTTGTTGAACAAGCCCAAGCTGCAATTTGCCAAGGCTCGCTATTACAACTGTTATATTTATTAACTATTCCTGTTATTAAGTAACGGAGTTAAGTTAGCCGTTTAAGCCAAGTCTGCTTGCGCTTATTCATTTGGTCTACCAGCTCTGCGGTAAAGTCCAAATGACTAAGCGTTTCATCTGTTACATCAACCATGTCACCAACACCTGTTACTGCCCACAGTGCCTCTTCAAGATCTTTTGCTTTGTGCAATGCATATTGGCTTACGTATTTTAACTCGTTAGATAAGTAATCTGTATCAGGGCGGCCAGTGCGTGAAATATAAATACGCATTATAAAGATCAACTCAGATTTGAGACCTTTCTTTAAAAAGAGTAACTGTGGGGCATAATCCTCGCCTGCACTGCACTTGCTTTTTATAGCGTCTTTAATGGTCGGTTTTTTAGGATCAAAACGAATAAATAAAGTGAAAGGTAGAGGAGGATCTTGACGACTGCGATCTTTTATAAGCGGTGTGATCACGCCATTGAGCTGCTCTGGCGATAAAAAAGCATCAATGCTGGTGGTATTATTAAGCAAGCCATAGTTTTGCAAAATAATATGCAATGGGCTCGGGTACAAGCCTTGACCAATTGCTCCTGTTTTAAAATGTGCAGCTTCTTTATGTAAATAAAACGGAAATTGGCAGACACTTTTAGTTACCATATTTCGCAGCGCTGTCGATAATCCTGGCACCTTTGGCGCTTCTTCAGATACTTTTAGTTTATCTTTATTATTTTCAATTAACTGCGTAAAAAATTTCACCCCTTCGTGTGGGTTATCAACAATACGTAAGGCTTTTAAGTTGATAGTGGTGAACGATTTACTGACCGCCATCACTTCGTACTTTAATTTACTCAGCGTGTGCTTTTTGGTTATTTTTTGCAGCTCAGGTAAGCTTAATTCAACAACTTCACCTTTTTGAAAAGTAACCGGTTGGTCACACTCAATTTGCAACCCCATCACCGAGAAATCACGACTATGAGCGGTATGTGTTTGCTCATCCTGAGTTGTTAATACTACATCGGTTTTATACAAATAGCGTTTGTGAGAGCGTAGGTTTACATACTCTAAATCCACGGTTTCAAGCTTTGGTGGGGTTTTATGTTTGCCATGGCCAAAGTGCTTGAGCTGATTAACTATACTTTTATCGTAACTAAAACTTTGATAATGCGCTCGTTCAACGTCTGTTCCGACTGCTGTTAAAATCACAAGATATTTTACGTCTTTGATCATTCCTTGTACGCGAGGCGTTGGTGGCTTGTTTAATTTTTCAATATCTTTGCCAGCGGTATTTGGTAAGCTTAATGGAATAAATGAATCTTCTGGATGGCTTGGCATTAACTGTACTTTAAAACATTGCCAGCTTTCTTTTTGGCTACCAAAACCAAAAAATAATGCGCTTAATTGCGGCTCTGCAGTCAACTCCGTGCGTGTTGCTGAGTAATAATATACTTTTCCAGCAACCACGTGCGTAAAGGTGTATAAATACTCTTCTTTAACTGGGGCTGGGTTACTTAGTAACTGACTTAAACGTTGCTGATTTAAAATAGTGTATAAACATGACAGCTTTCGCTCATCGCAAAAATAACGCTGAATAAAAATATTGTTTTCAGTGGTCAGCACTAAACTTGGGTAGAGTTTATCGTTTTGCAAACTAAAAAAAGTAAATAACGAAGTCACCCGGGGAATATAGTACTGCTCATAGCCTTTTGAGACGACGGCATCTAAAGTATTATCTAAATTTACTTTATAGCGACGCTTATTGCCGTGAATAAAGCTTTCTAAAAACTCATCAAATTTTGCGTTATTTTCTATAAAAGTACGTTTTAAGCGAATATGATTAAATTCCGCAGAGATTTTCTCAACTGCAACAACTTCATATTGAATGCCGTTTTTTAAACCTAATTCAAAATCTTGCTCAAGACCGACTAAACGCAGTCCTAATAACTGCCCTTTTTTGACTTGATAGCGCGGTGAGAGCTTTATTTTTGCGCCACTTAAAGATATATCTGAGGTGGTTGCTGCAATGGTGTTGTCTTTATTGAGTTCTACAGTGATTTTGATTGAATAGTTCATCCGTTCTTCACGGCGACTTTCATAAGAGGCAAATTTAATAACCTGGCAATCTAATTTTTGTTCATTCTGTAACTCAGGTTGCTTAGCTTGTTCAGCGGCTTTTTTTTGCATTACACGATGGTTATTATCGGTGTTCATTACAGCTTCGTAAACAGCAAGGGTATAACCACCATGGCGTTCTATGGCTTGTTCAAATACCGCAATAGCGGTTTCATCCATAAAGTGTTGTTTGCCTTCATACTCATAAGGTTTAACTTGGCCTGTTACTTGGCCGCGTAAATCAATAAAACGGGCGATAGGTTGCGACAAGCGCGACATTTCCATCTTGATCAAGAACTGCTCAGGTTTTGTTAAACCCGCTGTCTTCGATTTAAAGATCGTGTCAAATTTGGCATTACCTAAATATGATTTAAGCTCATCAACTAAACTTTCATATTTAAGCAGAGTGTCTTCAGTCATTTATAAAACCATCACCGTCTATTCTAAAAAGTTGGTATACTGCACATGTATTTACACACTCACTTGGTTGCTGGTTTGCAGCATGTGCGGTGTAATGAGTTACCATCTTTAATTTTTATTATTATGAGATTGCCAAATAAATGGCTCATTACTTTAGTTTATTAATCAAAAAAGCCCAAGCTAAAAAGATTAAGCAAAAAATATGCCCTAAAGTAAAAGTGATAAACCTTGCTTTTTTATATATCTCGATTGTGGCGTTGAATTGCCTTATTGGCAAGGTCAATATTCAGCGCACGATAACGTAACAATAAATTAAAGATCATCCTAGTATGGACATAAATGATTTCAAAATGACGAAGGTAGGCAAAAGTTAATGGCAAAAGCGGCAAAAATAGAGTTTGTTTGCACCGAATGCGGAATGAACTACCAACGCTGGCAAGGACAGTGTCGCTGCGGCGCATGGAATACCTTAGCCGAATTTAAGCCCTCAGCAGGGCAAACTAAAAAAGCAGCAACGCGCAGCGTTGTTGGCGGCTATGCTGGTGGCGTTGGCGGTGGCTCGAAAAAAATTAATGACATCGCAACCACCGAAGCCGAAAAGCAACTAACCGGTATTGGTGAACTTGACCGAGTATTATCAGGTGGCGTAACCACAGGTTCTGTGAATATTATTTCAGGCGATCCCGGAGCAGGTAAAACGACTTTATTATCGGATTTAGTCGCGCGCATGTCACAGCGTATGCCATCACTTTACTGCACCGCAGAAGAGTCGTTATCGCAATTTAAAAATCGTGTTAATCGCTTAAAACTCGATTACAACCCAGACGAACTGTATTTGTTATCAGAAACCAGTGTTGAAACCATTATCGACGAGCTTGAAAAAAATAACATCAAGTTTGCAGTAATCGATTCTATTCAAGCGGTTGTTACTGATACCGCAAACGGCAGCCCAGGTTCACCGTCACAAGTTAAAAGTGCCGCGCAAGCGCTTACACAGTACTGTAAGCAAAACGACGTCACTATGTTTATTATTGCCCACGTAAATAAAAATAATGAAATAGCGGGGCCGCAAACCTTAGTGCATATTGTTGATGCGTTATTACATATCGACACTAACGATGGGCAAATACGTACCTTGCGCGCCAATAAAAACCGCTTTGGTGACATTGATACTGTAGGCATTTTTAGAATGTGCGAACGCGGTATGCTAAGTGTTGATAACCCCAGTGAAATATTTTTATCGGGATCAAGTACCGACTCACCCGGTTCAACCATTACTTGCATTCGAAAAGGTAACCGCAACTTGTTGCTCGAAATACAATGTTTAACTACCGAAACCGAGGCGGAGTTTCCACAGCGAGTGTGCGTAGGTTTAAATATGAACCGAATAAAAATGCTCACTGGTATTTTACGCAAGCACACTAAAACCAAAATCTTTCATGATACGTTTTTTAATATTGTTGGCGGGCTGAGAATTGATGAAACCGAAACCTGTATCGATTTAGCCTTAGTGACTGCCTTACTCAGTAGCTTAAATGAGTTTGTTGTACCGCGTACCACCTGCATAATGGGCGAGCTGAGTTTAAACGGTGACGTACGGCCAATCGACAGTGGCGTGCCACGCGTTAAAGAAGCTGCCCAACATGGTTTTACCGAAATATTTATTCCATTTCGTAATTACCATAAATCAATGGAAGGGTTAGGCGCTAAGATAACCCCAGTTAAAACAGTGCATGAACTGCTAAGTTTAATTAATTAGCCACGCTCAAAAAAGTGCAAATCAATTTGCACTTACTTATGCTAGGCCTTATCAAAGGTATTATTGAATGATACGCTTAGCAAAATCTTAAGTCTAAAGCCGTTAGAGACTAAGCTAAATAACAACGGTGATAATAGAAATCGTAATAAGGAAATAGAATGAAAAAACTCGCAATTGTTGCTGTTGTTGTCGCTGCGGCTATCGGTGGTGTTAGCTATGCAAATCATGCACTGACTCAAGAAGTTAAAGTAGAAGTTGATCGTCAGCTTGCATTAATGAGCCAGCAAATGGGTGTAACAGCCAGTTATGAAGATATTTCGGCCAGCGTGCTTGGGCAAAGTGTTGAAATATCAAATATGCAAATCACTGGTTTTGATCAGCAGCCGGTTGCTAATATTGCGAGCATTGAAGTGGCGGGATACGAAGTAGATAAAATTGCTCCTCGTACCGAGTTGAGCATAAAAAACTTTACCTTCAGTGAGCATTTTTTAGCGCAGTTACCACCAGACGCTAACAATAAACTCGCTGCTGCTAGCTATGATCTCCATACATTGATGAACTATGATGAAAAATCAGGTGATAGTGATATCGACTTTGCGCTTAATGCTAAAAATATTGTAGGCCTTAATTTTAACCTCGGTCTAGCAAAATCAACCGCATTGATGAATGCTTCATTGGCGCTGAGCAAAATGCAGCAACAACTAGGTAGTCAACAGCCGACTTTAGAGCAGCAATTACAGCAACAAACCTTACTAATGGAGGCGCTTGCAGAGCTTGAACCACGCAGCATCGAAATTGCCCTCAATAACGAAGGTGAATTTAAAGCACTCGTTGAACAAACGCTTGAAAAGCAAGGTATGACGCTGGAGCAAATGCAGCAAATGGTCAATATGCAGCTACAACAAGCGCCAGTCAGCGAGGAACTGAGTGAAGCGATTAAAAACTTCACGCAAGGCTTAAGCTCATTAACCGTGTCAGCAAGCTTGCCAGAAGGGCAAACCATGACCGAAATTAACCAACAGATCTTCACCCTAATGGGGCAACCAGAAGAATTGGCAGAGTTTATAAATTTAAAAGCGAAGGGCGAATAGCTCTTAGAGCTATAAGTTGTAAGCCTTAAGCGGTAAGTTTAAGACAAAATACAGTTTTGAGTTATTTTAAAGCGCGAGTTAATCTCGCGCTTTTTTATTGGCGATTCGGGTGAGGGACTAGGATTTAGGCGCTAGGAACTAGGAAAAACCAAAGCAGGTCGGCGTAAAATTTATTATCGTAGGTTGTGGTTCAGAGCAACGAAACCCAACGGTGAAAATTAAAGTTTAGAGATTGTTTCAAGTGGGAAACTGACGTTGATATAGATTTAGGATAATAACTTATTGAATAATCAAGCTGTTGTTTGCTCCCATATTCAGGAAAATGAGCGACACGCGTATCTTTATCTGCTTTATTTTCCTGTATTCATAAACAGTTTTGATTTTTTTTAACAACTCGCGGGTTTATTTCTTGTGATTTACAATAACAAAATAACAACAAAGATAAATTCCTTGATTTACATTTAGATACAGAGTTAGACTGAAAATATTAAAAAACTCAAAGGATTTTCTGTCAGCAACTTGTGGGTTTAGATCCTTTGAATAAGCTGTTATATATCTATCGGAGTTTAGGTGTTCAAATTTTTAGTCGGTTCTGTAGTCGGTTCTGTAGTTGGATTGTTTGGTGGATTTATTTTATTTGTTTCTATTTTAATTACAGATATAAAATTTGATGTCTCGATTGCCACAAATATAGTTATAGCGATTGCCACCGTTATGGCGACAGTTATTCATTTCAGTTCGATAAGGCAACAAAGAAAAGATAGATTATGGGATATTAATAAACCAATTCTCTTAGGCCTCAGCAAGTCTCTATCTTCAGTTATTAAAGCATCAGAATTTTACCTTCATGAAGAATATGCAGAAAGACATATGGATGAATCAACGAATTCAAATAATGCTCCTGATCCTAATGTTTATAAAGACTTCTCTGAAAAACGAGACTATGCATTAAATGTATATAAAACCTTAATGGATAAAGAGTTGATTGAAGCATTAAAAGAAGCAAAGAGGATCAACGACAATATTGACCACGGCGTTAATGAATATGACGTTGATCATATTACAGCATATGAAGAATCTATATCTACTAACAAAGACTTACAAGATAAACTTGGTTTTTTTATAGCAAAGATATCAGGCGTAAAAGATATATAACAAGGCATTCAAACGGAAAATTTACAGTTGGCTGTTTTTCGTGCCTCAAACATTTTAGCCAACTATAATTTTCCGCTTAATGCGGCGTTAGGCCGAAAAAGGAAAATTATGCCAGCCGAAATTTATCATCCATGTTTTTTACCTCCTGAAGATAAAAACGTGAAAATCTGGCGATACATGGATTTCACTAAATTTGTGTCGTTACTTGAAACTGAATCTCTATTTTTGTCTCGAGTAGACAGGTTTGAAGACCCTTATGAAGGTGCAACTTCTCATGCCAACTCTATTATGAGACCGCATATTTATGGAGACAAAGGCATTCCGGAAGAAGCGCTGCAACAAATGTCTAAATTTATAAAGTGGACACGTTCATGGACGTATGTTAATTGCTGGCATATGAATAACACTGAATCAGCGGCAATGTGGAAGTTATATGCCCAAACCAATGAGGCGGTAGCAATTCAATCAACTTATACAAAACTCCATGATAGGTTGGCGAAAGATACTTATGTTGGTGTTGTTCACTACATAGACTATGACAAGGATTGGTTGCCCGAGGGTAATGGATTTTGGCCGTACGTTCACAAGAGACAGTCTTTTGAGCATGAGAAGGAACTACGGGTACTAATTCAGGATCTTCCGAGTTTTGAAGAACCTGACAAAGGGTTTGATTATTCTCGTGAAAATAATGAATTTGGAAAATCAATTAAGGTTGATCTAAAAGAATTAATTGAAAACGTATATGTTTCACCTGCAGCTCCCACGTGGTTCTTTGACGTCGTCGCAGGCGTTGCTAAACGTTATGGGTATGAATTTGAGGTCAAACAGTCAAATCTAGCAAAAGAACCTGTATTTTAGTGAGGCATGGCCTAACAAACGCGTCAATTAGGACGCTCGCAAGCTCGCGCCTATTACGCGGGCGTTATGTTGCATAGGGATATGATCGAAACTTTCAAGAAAATCAGTTTTATTACGGTCTTGAGTACATTAGCTGTAATGTTTGTGCTTCTTCTCTCTGATGCACCGTATGCAATGTTAAGCGTAAATGTTTTTTTAGTATTGTGGAGCTTGGATAAAGTTTTTTTGTGGTACTTTAATTTTGATTTCGGAATCGCAAATCAACTAAAAATTAAAAAAGAAGCTCCTAAACTACTAAGGCTAGTAGGTCTCATATTTGTTCTATTTATTTTATATATTGGTGCAAACGGTATATTGGAGTTGTCTGCAACATAATCGGGTAGCCGGAGGTCTCTAACCTCCAGCCCCCACACCACCCATCATGCGGGTCCGCAATGGGCGGTTCATCTCCCGTAGTGAATATTGATCCAAATATCTCTTAATGACGCTAAACCTTGTGACGCTAGATAGTCATTGCCTATCGCAATGTTAATTCCTTTTGTTTTTGAGCTTCTACAAGGACCTTTACTGGTGATACCACATGCAATGGCGAGTCGTTCGCTAACACCCAATTTCATTAAACTGCGTACTTTGGTGCGAGGTTTACGCCATTGCCGCCAGTAGCACATTCTTATCCTACGGCGGATCCAGTGATCTAAATCCACCGTTAGCTGATAAGCGTTGGCTATTAGGTAGTAGTGTCCCCAGCCGCGCAAATACTGTGTGAGTTTATGAATTTGTAGGGTCATTGAGATCCCCCAGTTGCGGTTAGTGAGCTCCCTGACATTTGCTTTAAATTTCTTTAGCGCCTGTTCGTGGATCTGCACTTGACCGTAGCGGAAGGTAAACCCGAGAAATTTCGAGCCTGATACTGGACCGACCCGACTTTTCGATTCATTCACTTTGAGTTTTAATCGCTTAGTGATGAACGCAGTAATTTCCCGTTGGATTATTAGTCCTTCGCTTTTGGTTTTTACTAAAATGATTATGTCATCAGCGTAACGGGCAAACTTAAGGTGTTTGTAGGCTAGCTTCTTATCTAATTCATCGAGTAAAATATTGGAAAGTAAAGGGGATAATGGCCCACCTTGAGGGACTCCTTTGGTTGACTCAAACCACAGACCTGTTTCGCACTCTGCTACTCCCGCTCGTAGGTATTTACCGAGTAGGCGCATGAGTGCTTTGTCTTTGATTTTACGACCAACACGATTCATCAGCATGTCATGGTTTACTTCATCAAAGAACTTAGACAAGTCGATATCAACCGCTGTTTTATAACCTTGTTTAACACAAAATTGAACATGGTTCACTGCTTGACTGGCTCTTTTATGAGGACGATAACCATAACTATGTGGTGAAAATTGAGTCTCAAAGTAAGGGCTGATCACTTGAGCAATGGCTTGTTGGATCACTCTGTCGATAACAGAAGGGATCCCAAGCATTCGCTCACCGCCATCGGGTTTGGGTATCATCACGCGTTTGACTGGCAAGGGTTGATAAGTGCCGTTAAGTAATTGTTGTTTAATACCCAGCCAATGTAACTTAGCGAAGTGATTAAACTCTTCAATACTCATATTATCAATACCCGCAGCCCCTTTATTGCGCTTAACATGTTGCCATGCTGCACCAATATTGTGGTTGCTTAGTACCCTTGCCATCAGGTCATGATCTGTTTGGCTATATTCATTCGAGGTATTATTCACAGTAGAACGCTGTTCATCACTATCGCAACACGGTGATCTATGTGAATTCAAGTTCATTTGTAGTATCTCCTCTGGTTAAGATGTTCAGGCCTTCACCGTGTCCCCTCCATTACGATGGGCGTTTGGCTACTATGCCGTCTGCTGACTTCTGATAAATCACTCTAGCGATTACTCGATAAAGCGCGTCTAAACTAACGCTTGTTTACTGCTATTTCGCTCGCTGTAGGTCGCAGCAACCAAAGCGCCAAGGGTTGATCAACCAGTCCCTAACTGGTAATCTCCAAGCGTTAGCGCGGATGCGTGTTTATCAGATCTCCCCGAATAAGGTGCATCGACTTTCTCTGCACAACTGCATCATTTACGGTGGCCGTTAGATCACATGACTTCGCTATCTTGTGCTAGCTCGTCTTCAGCCTACGCCTCATATGATGTTTTTGTTCATCAGCTCGCAGATTTGCTAGCGGCTTCCTCCAGACTATCTCTCGCGATTTAGCCCTTGCCATTCGCTAGTAGTTATCGTTTAATAACAGTATGTTATTTAAACGGTGATCTTCCTACAGAGGACTTTCACCTCATAAGTCAATGCCCATGTCGGGCGTACACAAGCCAAGCCATCGGAAAACCGCTCACTGGCTGCGCCAAAACGTTTGCGTTTTCAGCTGCTTGGGGCGTTAGCTGCTTAGGTAGGCTCCTGAATAATTTAAAGTGTTACATTAAAGATGAATAACGCAATTAAACTAATTTTCTATTTCACATTCGCTGTGCTTATATCTGGCTGCACTTCAATTGGAAGCTACATTATATCAAATCCTGATGTTTATTTATCAGAGACCGAATTTATCAAAGCTGAGCCTGAAGAAATCGGTTTCATAAAACACGAATTTTGCTCAATTAATAAAAAAGAGTGCATTCCATATATAACCGCTCCTGCTTACCTAGCGGAGGATTTCCCAACGGGGAACTCTGTATATTACAACCTTCATGCAATAGGCAATGGAGTAGAAAATACGATATCTTACAAAATGACGCCTGATACATTTGATCGTTTCAAGGGAACTGCTGTATTGCTGCATGGATATGGAGGCAATAAAGAAGTTATGATAGCTACTGCTATCTATTTCAGAGCTCTTGGTATGAACGTGGTCATCCCTGATCTATTTGGTCATGGCGAATCAAGAGAAAAGTTCGCTTTTGGTTCGCAGGAACATCAGATACTTTCACAACTTCTACATCAATTAATAACTAAAAAAGATAATCAAGAATTTACGATAGTTGTCGGTCATTCCATGGGAACTTTAACCGCAAGTAATCTACTTTTATCTGAACATGTAGATGCAGCTATTTTACTTGCCCCAATGATGAGATTCGACCTAGCTGCAAAAGAATTCTTACCGTATAAAGCTCCTATGTTAAGCCGTTTTTTGTCCGAACACGTGGATGATATTGTTACGAAAACAATGGAAGATGCATCAGTTACATTGGAAGAAACTGACTTATTAATTAATTTAAATGAAAGCAGTAAACCAATATTGTTAGTAAACTCAAATATTGATTCGGTTTCACCACCTAATTACTTTTTGTCAGTTAAAAATAAACAGGTAAAAAAACTTATATTTGAAAATCGAGCTCATTCAAGTTTGATGGTTTTCAATAAAGAAGATTCCAGTAAAATTGAGAAGTGGTTATTTGAATTGTAATGTGTTGAAGCAGCTAATAAGCCAATTAAGCGGGACTAAAAACAGTTTGCTGGTTTCGCTTCGCTACACATTTTAGCAAATAATTTTTAGCCCCTTATTGGGGCGTTGGTATGACTCCCACTGTCAAGTTAAACACACAGATCCTTGCCTAACTTTTTAAGCCATAATTACTTCAGCTCGAATTAGAGCGAGTTAATACATAGGATGAAGCAAGTAATTTCGTCGGTTATCTTGCTGATATGACTACAGGCGTCCTGCCTTTCGTGAATCAGCTGCGCTGTTCAAAATTGTTCCTGACAATTTTGTCGTTGGTTATTACTATTTCTAGTAACAGAGCAAACCTTACTTATTTCATCGTGGCACCTGTCTTCAGTCTATGTTCGTGGTTCAATGCAGCGTTAGCTGCATTGCCATCCTAAAGCTTCCGCGTCCTGCTCACGCCCCTTACCTACATCCATGTAGGCAACGCCGTCGGTGGTTGTGCCACACCCGATGCTTGATCCCATGCATTAACTCTAATTCGTTTATCATGCGGGTACTCTTGCCAATCTAAGTTTTGTATTCACTGGCGTAAGCACCACTTCTTTAGCAATGGCCCATATGTACGCAATCATTTCTCGGGCAATTGCGGTGACAACCAGGTTGTAGTGTTTCCCTTTGGCTATCATTTTTTTATAGCGCTTGCAGAGCCTAAGTTGTGCTTTCCACGCAATATCAATAATATCCTTTGGTAAACCTTCTTGTCGTTTTTGCATATCTGTCGATATATTTGCTGCATAGCGATAAGTGTGCGCGCCTTCAATTAGTAGGCGTCTTGCTCGGCCATTTCCGCATTTTGTGATAGCGCCAATATGGCGTTTGCCACCACTCGAGTGTTCACTGGGTACAAGACCGAGATAACTCATTAATTTACGGGGATGATCGAAGCGCGTTAAATCGCCAAGCTCAGCAACAACACCGGTGGCGACCAACAAACGAACACCTCGCATTGCTTGTATTGCTTTAACAACGGGATAATAACGCCATTGATGGACGTGATGTGTAAGTTCATTATCTAATCGTTCAAGTCGGCTTATTCGCTCGGTAATTGTTTGTAAAAACTCTTGTAAGACGATGTGCTGTGCTGGGTGTGGAAGCACAAGCTCAGTGAGCCAACGTAAATGTTTTTGTGACCAATTTGCAGTGCCTTTGTAATTAATATTATTACGAAGCAGCAGTGCTTTTAATTGATATTTAGCATCTTTTAAATCTTTCATGGCTACTTCGCGTGCGCGAGATAAATCACGTACAGCTTCATCTTCAGGCTCGGGAACATAGATAGGTGTTAAATCTTCAGATTTAAGTAATTTAGCGAGCTTAAGGGCATCACGTTTATCGGTTTTAATCTTCTCGCCTGGTTTTTTAGGAATAAGAGACGGGGCAACCACATAACAGCAATGGCCAAGGCTTGTGATTAATCTGTAAATCCACAAATTTATAGGGAATAAATTTGAACCGCGTAGCGGGCTTTAGTGAGTATCAGGGACGATACGAATAATAACCACAAGGGCCTGCTTCATAAACAAAGTGTAGCGTTGCGCCAGGGTATTTAGATTCAAACTGACGAACAAGCTTTTGAACGGCAATTTTGGAAGACGAAACTCGACCAAGGTGAACAGGTTGTGCACCTCTATGTTCTTCAATATAGGCGACTTCATTGAATTCTTTATGTGTATCAAGTCCGATAAAAAGTATGCTATGTTTATTCATGTTAGCCTCTGCTGTTTAGTTAATTGACAAACTAATTATGGCTCTGGCTTTGAATTAAGCTAACCCACGAAAAGCGGAGGCTAACACCGTGTGGGAGTCATTATGTCTAAATGCATATGAATCTCCTGAGCAATTACACTGAAATGTTGACCTTCGTTGAGAAAGAGCTCGATGAAATAATCATTACTTCAGATAAGCCAAATATTAAAGCCGCTGCGACTTTGCTGACGGTCACAATTGACCACGCCCAGGGTATTAAAATCCTCCTTGGAAAAGGGGCTTACCCATCGGCAGCGGCATTGATGAGAGTTGTTTTCGAAACCTATATAAGAGCAATGTGGGTTTGGAAATGCGCGAGCAAAAAACAAGTCGATACATTTATCAACAAGGATAAAATTGTCTCGAGTGATGGCAAGGCCATTTACTTTAAAGACTTGGTCAAGGCAGTTGAGGTTAGCCACGGGCTACCAGCATACCTTTCAGAAATTCAAGCTAATGTATGGTCGGGGCTAAACAGCCTAACCCACGGTGGCAATATTCAACTTGCTAGGAACTTTGATGGTAAAACCATACGTCATTGCTACGACAATGATTTAGTCAACGAAGTTATAGAGTTCTCAACTATGCTTACTTGCTTGGCATTTTCAGGAATCTTAGACTTAGCCAATAACAAAAATGGGGAGTTAGTGTCCGGCAAGCTCTTGCAGTTAATCGAGCCGTGGGCATTTAACAATTCAAGCAAGAAGGACGCAGCAAGCTGCGCCTCTTCTTGAGGCGTTAGGTTTCTCTTACAAAGGAAGTAAAAAGTTTGGTGCAAAATAAGTACACAAAGATGGCAATCATTGCCCTGATAGTTTCGAGTTTTCTTGGCGCTTTGTTACTTGGCAGCGTTTATGACTTCTTTTCGGAAAAAACGGATATGGGGGTACTTGGTTGGTTCTTTGCCTTTTTGGTTCCGCTTGGAGTAATAATAAACCTTTTTGTTGCCTATAAAATATTCCGAGGCAGCTTAAGGTTTATCAAATTTGCATTTTGGATATACGTACTACAAATTATCGGATTTGAGACACCCCACTTAGGGTTTTCAATCACTTTAGGCTTTAGTTTTAATATTACGTGGTCAGTATATGATGTAAGCATTATTTTCAATTTGTTTGCAATTCTTATGTCAGTAATCCTTTATAAAGCAATGTGCAATGCCAACGAAACCTAACAAGTGCATTATGTTGTTCGTAAACTCACTGGGAATTTTACTCGCTGGAAAAGCGCTTCTAAAATCCCCATATGCAAAGCGTTATGTGTTTAAGGAAGTTCGGTGAAACATCCACTATTTAGTGAAAATATGGACGATAAGTTAAGTCGTTTTTTATTAATATTTTCAGAATCGAAACTTTGTCTGTTCTTTGGTTTTTCTGCTCTTTTGATATTTGTTATTGCGAGCCAAAATTCGACATTTTTTGAATTTCTTAATAAACATTGGCTAGGGAATATTCTTCAAGTATATTGCGTAGCAGGTGCAATTTTAACTTGGCTGGCCGCACAAGATCATAGTTACAAAATTGGGTATCGTAAATTAGTGCTTTTCATGTTCTTTCTTTGGCCACTTAGTTTTTTATATTTAATGTATGTTCAAGTTAGCTTTCATTTAGAGTCAAAAAACACATAACACATATGAGCCTAAACTCTGTCAATAGGCACTAGTATTTTATTTGAGCGTTTTTATAAATGGACGGTCAATTCTAAATCAATAAAAAAATTCGTTTACTTCGTTTGTCGATGTGGCTGTTAAGCAAGTAGCTTAGGCAAATACATATAAGGTGCGTTACTCAGTAATCGATTATTGCAATCTCATTGCAGCCTACTTTTTTGCATATCTTTAATGGGTTTTTACAAACATTACATAAAAGCTAGATACAAAAAAGCCCGCATATTTTATGTATCTGCGGGCTTTTTTATCAGTTCAAATAGACACTGATTCGTTGCAGTTTACTAAAATGTATAACTTGCGCCGATAAAGTATTGTGTACCGGTATGGCTGTATTCTCTCGTTAAGTTGAGATCTCCGTCTCCGGTACCATATATACGTTCAACTTCGTCTGTTAAATTAATAATTTCCAGTGAAAGCGAAATGTTTTCATTCACATTATAAAATGCAGATACGTCTACATGAGTCGGACCAAACTTACGCTCTTGAGCATGGCCGTTTCCGGCTGGCTCTTGAAGTAGGTAATCATCGCGTTTGTTTAATGATATACGAGCGCCATAGTTTTCTTCATCATAATACAATGTTGCATTATAAGAATTGGGTGACAAGCCTGTAGAGTCTTGTGCGCTTACATGTGTGAAGTTAGCAACCACACCAAAGTTAGACAGCCAACCGTCTAAAAAGATAAAGGGTTGTTGATACATCAGCTCATAACCAGTCACGCTATAGCCGTCGTTATTATTGACTGGTATGCGGTGTGTATAGGTTTGCGATGCGGGGTCACCTAGGGGGGCTGTGGCTATATACTGAGGATCAGCGTAAATAGATGGCCAAAACTCTTCGTCTACCAGTTTTTCTACTTCTTCAGTATCAAGAGAGGTCACTATGTCTTTATTAAAAACATTAAAAGCAACAACAGCTTCTTCTGCGAAATACCATTCAACACTCAGGTCAACATCATTTGATTCATAAGGGTTCAGTCCAGGATTACCTAAGTTACCTACAGTAAAAGTCGTATACCCAAACTGCGGTGAAGCAATATTTAAACTACCTAGACTTGGGCGAGTCATGCTGCGAGCATAAGCAAAACGAGTCACTATATCATCGGTGACTTCAAGTGCTAAATTCATCGATGGTAAGAAGTTATTGTAATCGCGCGTAACCGACAAAGGACTATTGTTTATAATGGCTTCAGAAGTGACCTCAGTGTTGACATAGCGCACGCCAAAGTTAGTACGAAGATACATGTCACCAATTTCATGATCACTGTTTAATTCAAGGTAAATGGCTTGTGTTTTCTCACCTACCACCCAGCCTTGAGCTGCATTATTGGTATAATTATGAGTAAGAATACCGTCGGCCTCTAGCTTATCAAAGTCAGCAACAAGAAAAGGAGCCAAAGTAGCGCCATCTAAGCCTTTACCAAAATCCGAATACGGAAATGGGGTTGTATATTTTGAAGGATCAAAGGGAGTAAAGTCACCATCTGCCGTTCGATATTCAACTTCTCTGTCATTAAAGGCAAGTCCGGTTTTTATATCAAAGCTATCTCCGGCATAAGCGAGATCCAGTTTCACTGTGGTATTTGATTTTTTAACATCGTCACTACGATTAGAGGCATTGACTGCATCAAGGTAGTTATTAGGATCGGTCGTATCGTAATCGCCATAATCTACTGTCGCTGCATTTCCACTGCTGTAATCATAGGAATAGAAGTGGGGAACCGATCGGTAGTAATAACGAATTTCCTCTCTGTCAGCGTCGTTTTTAGCCATACCAGCCATAAGGTCAAGCGACCAGCGATCATTAAGTTGAATATCGCCAGATAATACATACTGGTCAAATATCGAATCGGACACCTGGTATCGGCTTTCGTACCATGAGGTGACATTTTCAAAACTGCCAGCAACAAGGACTTTACCCGACTCATCGACCGTAAACGAAACGGGGCTTTGACCTTGGAAATCACCCGGAGCACCACGATTAACTAGCCACTCCATAGAGTTGTAGTTTCTGCGATCATTTTCTAACTCAGAATGCAATATATCCAATGTGAATAACATGTCGTCATTAGGCTTATATTGCAAAGAACCGGTAACCCCAATACGTTTTTGCTCATTCCCGAAAAAATCAGCCCGCGGTAACCGAGGTACCCATAAACAGGATATAGCTTCTTCAGCACCACAGTAATTACTAGGCGTTCCGTTGATGGTCGATAGCCCAGAAGTGTCACCCCATGTGCCATTACCAATTCGATTTGTTGGCTCCCAGCGCACGCTGCCAAAGCCTTCTTGACGCACACTTCTATCTGATACTGCGACCGAAAAAAGTGCACCAAAGGTATTATCAGCAAATGTATTACTGGCTAAGAAAGCAAACCTAGGGTCAACTTCACTGGTTAAATCATTATAGCCACCTTTAAGTGACAGGGTCGAATTGAAGCCGGGGTTATCAAAAGGGCGTGCAGAGTACATATCGACTGTACCAGCAATACCACCTTCTTCAATCGAGGCTGTTTGCGTTTTTTGAATATCTATACGGTTGAAAAGCTCTGATGCAAATACATGGAAGTCAAAGGCTCGACTATTGTTAACAGTTACGCCGCCAGAATCGAGACCATCACTTCCTGCGGGTACTTCCATACCGTTAAGCGTAGTTCGGGTAAAACCCGGGCTAAAACCTCGTAGAACAATATTACGACCTTCACCACCTTCGCGCGATATTGCCACTCCAGGAACTCGCTGAATGGCTTCTGCCACATTTAAGTCTGGAAACTTACCAATATCTTCAGCCATAATTGACTCACGAGTATTAGCTGCATCTCGTTTGGCTTCTAAGGCTTTAATTAAAGAACCACGAAAGCCTTTTACTTCAATGACCTCAACATCCTCAGATGCTGCTGGTTGAGATTCTTGAGCGTTACTAAAGAATGAACTTACGGTAAGGGCGGCAAGCACGTTAGTAGCAATTAAGCTTTTCATAAATGTGTGTGTTAGTTTCATTATTGCTTCCTTGGAACAAAGAGAGATTAAATTGCGCACTATTTGATAAGGTAGCGCGTTAAATTAAAAGTAGAGATGCTGTTACTTTGTTTACATAAGTTACCACTAATAAAATTTATTTTTATTAGGTTGCCACCGGTGGCAGTTTGGTGTCAAGTTGTTTGTTAATATAATGTATGATTTGTATCGTTAGATCTGCGAGCTTTATTTTTGTAAAAAATAACACGATGATTTTTTTAGGGAATGATATTTAAATAAATTTGCCACCGGTAGCATAATTTGTTAGAAATAAGTATTGAAGAAGATTTTTTGGATAAATACCAGTCCAATTAGTTGGAATTGCGTTACATGCTAACTTCGTTCACAGATAATCAGCTATGTTGCAAACTGTGACTGCTATGTAGAAGTTATGGCTACAGGTGTTCAGTTGCTGTCCCCATAAGATGAGAGCGATTGTGATATCAATAATAAAAGGGTGGTTACGACAGTGATTACAAAAAACAAAAGAACAAGTCCTTTAGCGCTTTTAATTACATTGTTTCTTGTATCATTTGGGGCGCGATCGGTAGTGGCTCAAGAGTACGCCACAAAGATGGTAGTCTCCAAAGATGGTACGGGCGATTTTACTTCCATTCAGGCAGCAATCAATGCAAGTAAAACTTACCCTTGGCATGACATAAGTATTTTCGTTAAAAATGGCGTTTATGCAGAAAAGGTAGAAGTTTACTCATGGAATACACGAATAAAACTAATAGGTGAAAGTAAAGAAAATACAATTATTACCTATGGCGACCATTTTAATAAGATAAATTTAGGTCGAAATAGTACCTTTCACACATATACATTAATGGTGCGAGGGAATGACTTTAGCGCCCAAAATTTGACTATTATTAATAGTGCAGGCGCGGTTGGGCAGGCTGTTGCTTTGCATATCGAGGCTGATCGAGTAAGCATAAATAACGTAGCTATCAAAGGCCATCAAGATTCCTTGTACCTAGCTGGCGAAGGGTTTCGCTCGTATTTCAAAGATTGTTATATCGAAGGCACCACAGACTTTATTTTTGGTGAAGGCACAGCAATGTTCGAAGACTGTGAAGTTAAGTCACTCAGTAACTCTTATATTACAGCTGCTTCTACCCCTAAAAATCAGGCGTTTGGATTTGTGTTTAATCGTGTGAAGCTAACTGCCAGTGCTGCTGTTGATAAAGTTTATCTTGGCCGTCCTTGGAGACACCACGCTAAAACTGTGTTCATTAACTCTGACTTAGGTCTGCATATTGCTCCTGAAGGTTGGCAAAATTGGGGGGATGTTAGTAAACAGGAAACCGTTTTTTATGCTGAGTTTAATAACTCAGGGCAGGGGACTAATAGTATTAAGCGAGTGGCTTGGGCGCATCAACTGAGTCAAGTCGAAGCGCAAGACTACACCATTAAAAACGTGATGCGTGGCTGGCAGCCAAATATAGTTAGTAAAAAATGATCTTACTTACTCGCCACAGGCCTACTTTAAACATGCTATTTTTACTATGTAAGGAAAACTTCACATGCAGTTACATGGTCGGTTAAAAACAATAAGCGGTACTATTCAGGGCTTATTATTTTTCTT
This sequence comes from Pseudoalteromonas rhizosphaerae, assembly GCF_028885455.1. Taxonomy (NCBI): domain Bacteria; kingdom Pseudomonadati; phylum Pseudomonadota; class Gammaproteobacteria; order Alteromonadales; family Pseudoalteromonadaceae; genus Pseudoalteromonas; species Pseudoalteromonas rhizosphaerae. The sequence goes on along the minus strand of NZ_CP118496.1, from coordinate 4,526,713 downwards.
TGGACTTATATGTCAAAGCTTATCTGCGAATGAACTCGTATCACCACGAGTTGATGCAATTGTTGATAAAAACAATGAACACGCTTTTGCCACCATTGCACAAGCTATTGAGCAAGCACCTAATAATTTATCTCAGCCCTATATTATTAAAATAGTCTCTGGTGACTATTATGAAAAACTCGTTATTAACAAACCTTTTATTACGTTATCAGGTGCAGGGGCTGATACTACTCGATTATATTTTGATGACTATTCAGGAAAAGCAACAGTAAATGGTGGCAACCTAGGAACATCAAACTCAGCCACGTTAACTATTAAATCACCCAATTTTAGTGTTGAAAACTTGCATATTGAGAACACCTTTGACTTTGCGTATTACGATGCGCTGAGTAACGAGGATCCAAAACGTGTATCAGGTCTACAAGCAGTGGCTGTATTGACCGACTATGGTAGTGATAAAGCATTGTTTAATCATGTAAAAATCAGTGGATATCAAGATACTCTTTACACGAAAGCAGGGAGATCTTTATTTATCAATAATACCATAAGTGGTCATGTTGACTTTATTTTTGGGGGCGGAGCCGCCGTTTTTTATAAGTCGAACATAGTGACTCGGGCTAGACCTAACAAACAGTTACCCATAGGTTTTATTACTGCACCAAGTACTAATATTGAGCAAGCATTTGGTCTGGTTTTTATTGATTGTGCACTTAGCGCAGAGGAAGGGGTGCAAGACAATAGTATGGGGTTAGGAAGACCTTGGCATCCTACAGCTACATTCCCTGATGGAAGGTATGCAGATCCTAATGCAATAGGACAAACAGTATTTATAGATACTTGGATGGGAGCGCATATTCAACAAGAAGCTTGGCATCCAATGGAAGGAACAGCTAGAGCCGGTGGTAAAAAGGTGTTTCGTGCAGAAGATGCTCGTTTTTTTGAGTACAATTCTTCCGGTCCTGGGGCATTTATAACAACGAATAGAAGACAGCTAAATGAGAGTAAAGCAGCATCTTTTACTTGGGAAAATATCTTGGGTAAATGGTATCAATCTCCCCGTATTCAACAAGCAATACAGCAGGTATCGACGCGTGAGGTTGTCAGTTCACTCAGTGGTGAAATGGCTGAGTACACCATTGAAAGTGAGTATCGAAAAAACAAGAAACAGTTTCCTTTTATTAGTCCGATAAACAAACCGGAAAATATCGAGCAAACAGCACAGTCCATCAGCGAACATTACAACTTAGCTTACAAAACGGTGGATGGCTCAACGCTGCACCTTGACTTATTTTATCCTAATAAAGCAGAGCAGGCTAAACCGTTGGTCGTAATGATCCATGGCGGCGGATGGAGGACTGGTAACAAGTCTCATCAAACGCCAACGGCACGCTGGTTAGCTGGCCAAGGTTTTGTGGCGGTAAGTGTCGAATATAGAACCTCTAAAATGGCGCTCTATCCAGCTGCAATGGCAGATATCAACGATGCGATTAAGTGGCTAAAACAACATCATAAATTATATATGATAGATACCAAAAAAATCGCGGTGTTAGGGGCGTCTTCTGGTGCTCATATGGCCACGTTATTCGGGGCCATGAGTACCAATCACGATACAAAATCGCCTTACGAAGCAGTGCAAGCAATCGTGAACATTGACGGCGTGGCTGATTTAACCTCAACAGCGGCGAGGATGTTTGAAGATAAACCTGGAAAGATTTCTTATGCAGCGCTTTGGTTAGGTGGGCGTTATGCACAAGAGCCAAAACGTTGGCATGCGGTTTCGCCGGTAGAATATTTAAGTAAACATACTCCAGCAACGTTATTTATTAACTCTTCCCATGACCGTTTTCATGTTGGCAGAGATGCTTTTGTAGCGCAGCTAATTAAAAACAACGTCCATCAACAAGTGTATACCATACCCGATACACCGCACACCTTTTGGCTATTTCACCCTTGGGTAGACGAAATGCGCAGCGTACTTGCGTCGTTTCTCAATAAGGTTTTGGTAGAGGAAAACCCTCGCTAACGCCTCTATTGAGGAATTTAGTAATAGAGAAATCTTTGACCGAGTTGTGAAAATATTCTTAAAAGCGAGCCGTTATAGCAAATACAGTAAGATGTAACTTAAGTGAAACTTGTTTAATACAGACAATAAAACTGGCAATATTTCATCGGCTAAGGTTGAAAAAAGTATTATTCTTCATCCAAATAAAAGCCGTGCTTGATTTAACAAGCACGGCTTTTATTTTTTGACCAGCTGACAGCTGTTAGTGAAGAATACGTGCTCTGATCGTGCCTTCTACTGCACTTAGTTCTTTTAGTGCAATTTCAGAGTGGTCGGTATCTACGTCTATTACTACGTAACCAATCGCTTCGTCTGTTTGCAAGTATTGCGCGGCGATGTTGATGCCGTGCTGGGCAAACGCTTGGTTAATTTGGGTTAACACACCTGGGCGGTTGTGGTGTACGTGTAATAAACGGCTACGGTTAGCAAGCTCTGGCAGTGATACTTCAGGGAAATTAACAGCAGTAATAGTTGAGCCGTTATCTGAGTATTTTGCTAGTTTACCCGCTACTTCAATACCAATGTTTTCTTGCGCTTCTTGAGTTGAACCACCAATGTGTGGTGTTAAAATTACGTTGTCGAATTCGCGTAGTGGCGATACAAATTCTTCATCGTTTGATTTTGGCTCAACTGGGAATACGTCGATGGCAGCGCCGCTGATTTTTTTATCACGAAGTGCTTCTGCTAGGGCGTCAATATCAACTACAGTGCCGCGTGAGGCGTTGATCAAAATTGAACCTTGCTTCATCACTGAAATTTCCGCGCTACCAATCAGGTTTTTAGTCTGCGGTGTTTCAGGTACGTGTAAGCTAATAACATCAGCGCGTTGCAGTAGCTGCGTTAGGTTATGTACTTGTGTGGCATTACCTAGGGTTAGCTTGTCTTCAATATCGTAAAATTCAACGTTCATACCGATATTTTCAGCCATGATACCTAGCTGCGTACCAATGTGGCCATAACCAATAATACCTAGAGTTTTACCACGGGCTTCAAATGAGCCATTGGCGGTTTTTAACCAGCCGCCACGGTGGGCAATGGCATTACGCTCTGGAATACCACGGAACAATAGTAAAATTTCACCAAGTACTAACTCAGCAACAGAGCGGGTATTAGAAAACGGTGCGTTGAATACTGCAATACCGCGCTTGCGGGCGGCACTTAAATCAACTTGGTTAGTGCCGATACAAAAACAACCAACGGCAACCAGTTTTTCTGCCGCTTCAAGTACAGCTTCAGAAATATGAGTACGAGAACGAAGGCCTACAAAATGCACATCTTTAATGCGCTCAATTAGTTCGTCCTCAGGCAATGAGGTTTTTACATAATCAATATTGCTGTAGCCGTTACGTTTTAGCGTTTCTACAGCGCTTTGATGTACACCTTCAAGCAAAAGAATTTTAATTTTGTCTTTTGCTAACGATACCTTACTCATATCCTCATCCTATTTATCTAATTTGCGGCCCATTTTTGGTACCGATAATCACTTTATCTGCGCCACGGTGGGCAAATAAGCCGTTGGTTACTACGCCAACAATTTGATTAATTGTCAGCTCTAAATCTTTTGCTTGGCTGATCGACAAGTTATGTACGTCTAAAATAACGTTACCATTATCTGTTACCACGCCATGGCGATAAACTGGATCGCCGCCTAGTTTAAGCAGTTCACGAGCAACATAACTGCGTGCCATTGGAATAACTTCTACCGGCAGTGGAAATTCACCCAAGGTGTCCACTATTTTTGTTTCATCAACAATACATACAAATTGTTTTGCTACAGCTGCGACTATTTTTTCGCGGGTTAGTGCTGCGCCACCGCCTTTGATCATTTCGTTCAGCGCATTTATTTCATCTGCGCCATCAACGTACACGTCAAGGGCATCAACATCATTGAGTTCAAATACTTCAAGACCGAGTGCTTTTAGTTTTTTGGTTGAAGCGTCAGAACTTGATACCACACCGCGTATGGTGTCTTTTACTGAGCCTAATGCATCAATAAAATGGTTTACAGTTGAGCCTGTGCCAACACCCACAATGGTGTCTTTTTTTACAAATTCGAGTGCAGCCCAAGCAGCTGCTTTTTTTAATTCATCTTGTGTCATGATTATGTGCTCAATAGGTGAGAGGGATTGCCATTAGTATATAAATAAATTGCTTACCAATGGTAGATTTTCTGTGGTGTGATTATGTAATTTAATGGTACATCCCACGATTCAACCGGTAAACTTGGAACATGTTGGCATTGATGTGCAAGGCCAATCAGTTGTGGTTTTTGCCAGTTTTCTTTTTCGTAGCGCGCCAAAGTTTTATCATAAAAGCCACCCCCCATCCCTAACCGGTTACCGTTATCATCAAATGCAACTAATGGCATTAGCAGATAATCAAGCTCCGCTAGTGGGCATATCTGACTACAATTTAACTTAGGCTCCAAGATACCATAGCGATTTGCCCTCATGGGTGAATTTTCTTCATAGCGCTGGAAGTATAAAGTAGTGCCGTTAAATGGGTGGATTACAGGTAGGTAAAGGGCGTGGTTTTTAGTCCAAAGATCTTTTATTAACAATGAGGTATCTAGTTCTGCGTCATTGCTAAAATAAATGCCAATATGGGCATTTTCAATAGTTTTTTGCTGTTTTAAGTGTTGAGTAAAATTCACTTTAAGCGATTCTGCGGCAATTTTTTGCTCGAATTTTGACAGTGAGTTACGTGCTTTACGGATTTGTTGGCGGATCAGTGCTCTTTTTTCGCTCATATTTATTTTTGCTTTATCTGTTAATTATCCATAAAACTGAATAAATCAGGGAATGCAAACGACAATCCTAGTACTACAAGCAAGACAACAACCATAGCTATAAGTGAATACAGCAGCATGTTACTGCGTTTTTTGATCGGCGTTGTCAGCTCTTCATCTAGCAATAGGTCGTCAGTTTGCCACTCGTCGCCTTCATCAGGATCTGGTTGTTGGGTTGTGGCTGGTAAGCGTTGCTCTAGGTCGTCGAGTTTTTCTTCGATGCGAATTAAACTACTGGTGATGTAATCAAGGGCGTTAAAAATACGCTCATCTCGCTGGTTGGTTGTATCGCTGCTACTTACCGCTGGTGTGTTGTTGGTTATTGGTTGCAGTTTACTTTTGATGCCTACGCTGGCAAGTAGCTTTGCTTGCTTGAGTGCTTTTTCTTTTTCACAAGGCGCAAATAGGGGTTTGTTTTCAAAAAATGCAGCTACTTTACTTTCAGGGGCTTTGAGCTTTACAGCCAGTTGTTTAATTGCATTCGATTGCTCAATATCTTGAGCTAGACCTGCATACATAACACGGAAGTTTTCAGTCATCTGTGTTTTCCAAAAACGTAAAATCAATAGTTTGAGTATATCCGAATTATCGATAAACAAAAGCCCGTAAAAACGGGCTTTTTTAATCCAGTGGTTTTAAGCGCTGTTTAATACTTCGCAGCTTCACCTTCTTTTGGTAGTGACTGTAAAATAAAATCACGTAAATCGTTATTTGATGTTTCTAAATCTGCATGGCGTAAATACATCATGTGGCCACTGCGGTAGCCTTTAAAGCTTAGGCGATCACGCATTTTACTACTTGGATCTAGTTGCCATAAAGTGTATTTAGCATCAAAGTAGTTAGTGGCACCATCATAGTAGCCTGATTGGATCATCACATTGAGGTATGGGTTTTGCGCCATTGCTAAACGCAGATTTTCACCAGTGTTATTATTGCTGCGATCCCACGGGTGTACATTACCAAACAGGTTATATTTTACGTCAGTTTTATAGTTAAGCTCTTCACGTAAGTAGTGATTGATGGCTGGTGTAAATGAATGCAACCATGATGTTAGCTCAGCCCAGTAGTCTGGAGATTCGCCAGCGTCACGCTTGTCCATGCCTAAATAACGCGAATCTAGACGGCCTAACGTTTGACCGCGTTCACGTAGTAGTTCTTTCCAAAAGAAGTTGGTAGGAATATCAAGGTTGTTTTGCGCAACAAACTTTTCAGATACACCGGCATACAGTGCCATTTGTTTAATGATAGCGCGTTTTTCTTCATCATTAATAAAGCCACCTTTAGCAAGTGCAGGAATTAGCTTGTTAACGGTAAAGTCTTCAACTTCTGGTAGTAATTCATCTAAATCTTTAGCTTGCAATGCTGGGCTTAAAGCTTTGTGATACCACGCCGTTGCAGCAAAGTAAGGTAGACGGTTAGCTGCTTTTATCGGACCGTCGCGTTTAATACCAATGTCTGTTGGTGAAACTAGCACAACACCATTGATATACATCCATTGACTGTTTTGTAATTCATGGGCAAGGCCTGATACGCGGGTTGTGCCGTAGCTCTCACCAATTAAAAATTTAGGTGAGCGCCAGCGCTCTGTGCGATTTACAAAGGTGTTTAACCATTCTGCTAGGTATTTAATGTCGGCATTGACACCAAAAAACATGCTTTTTTGCGCCTCTTTACTTGGTAATTCACCTTTATCGTTTTCAAGAATACGCGAGTAGCCAGTGTTTACTGGGTTAACGTAAACGATATCAGCAACATCAAGCACTGAGTATGGGTTGTCTTTCACGCCATACGGTTGAATAGGGTAGCCTTCGTCATCAATTTTTAATACCCGTGGTCCAGTATAGGCTAAGTGCATCCATACTGATGCAGAACCAGGTCCGCCATTAAATGAAATTAATAATGGGCGTTTAGTGCGATCGTCAACTTTGTCGCGTTCATAATAAGTGTATTGCAATGTAGCAACGGCATCGCCTTTGTCATCCCATACCGGTTGTGTGCCTGTGGTTGCGGTATATGAAAAACGCTCGCCATTGATGCGCGCTTTATGTTCAGTGACAACTTTACTATCGACATCGATACGACGTTGATTTTCTGCATAACTGACTGTGCTTACACTCAAAGTAAGTATGGCCACAGAGACACTAATGATACTAATAAGCTTCATGGTGGATCCTTTAAACAATAGTTAACCTATTAAAGATAATTTTTAAGTAAATAACAAAGGGAATGAGACTAGACGACGATATTAATCGGTGAGCACTAGACATAAATATTATCAGTAATGCAAAGGCTATGCTTTTATGCGTATATTTTCAGCAATATATTTTGCTCAAGCTAATAATAAAGTATATTACCGCCTGTTATGACTTTTAGTTTTTTTATTCGTAAAAAGTTTACCCTCGCAATGTCCACCTGAAGTGTAGAGAAGATATATGCAAAGAGTTTTAGTTGTTGAAGATAGTAAAGTGGTCCAGCAGGTGTTGCGACACTTATCAGCTCATTATCTTGATGTTGCTGTCGATTTTGCCTGGTCACTTGCCGAGACCAAAGAATTCATTGCGAAGCATCAGTACACACTTGCTTTGGTCGATTTAACCCTTCCTGATGCGATGAATGGCGAAGTTGTTAAATATACCTTGGCGCAAGCTATCCCTACAGTGGTACTAACATCTACCATCGATGAATATAAGCGCCAGCAAATATTAGAGCTTGGGGTCGTTGATTATGTAATTAAAGATAATCGTGATTCATATCATTATGCGGTTAAATTAGTGGCGCAGCTATTACGTAATCAAGGTTGCAAAGCCTTAATCGCCGATGATTCAGTTTTAAGTCGTTCATTAATGAAGCAAATGCTCGAAAAGCAGCTGTTTGATGTGCAAGATGCGCATGATGGTGAGCAAGCTCTAAAAATACTGAAAAATGATCCCGAGATTAAATTGTTACTAACTGATTATGCGATGCCGACAATGGATGGCTTTGAGCTTGTTAAGGCGGTGCGAAATTTTCGTGGTCGTGATGATTTAGCTATTATTGGTTTGTCAGGTGCGGGTAAGCATGGTTTATCTGCACGGTTTATTAAATTTGGCGCGAATGATTTTTTAACCAAACCCTTTATGAATGAAGAGTTCCATTGTCGTGTATTACAGACTATGGAGCAGCTGTCACTGATAGCAGATATTAAAGAAAGTGCCTTTCGCGATGATTTAACTAATCTTTATAATCGCCGTTATTTTTATCAATTTGCCGAACAACTGCTAAAAGAAACATCGTCTAACAATAGTTTAGCATTACTCGATATTGATTTTTTCAAAGCGATCAATGATAAATTTGGCCATGAAGCTGGGGATCAGGCTTTAAAGCAAGTAGCGTCTTTATTACGTAGTTCGTTTAAAGATTTTACCGTTGCCCGTGTCGGTGGTGAAGAGTTTGCGGTTGTATTAACTAATTTAGATTTGGAACAAGCGTATTCTTTACTTGAAGCGTTTAGAGTGCGGTTGTCTGAGTATGATTTTGTGATCAATGGTGATGTATTTGCAATTACGGTAAGTATAGGTTTAACAAAATTTCAAAATGTTACGTTAACAAGTGCCATGCGCCTAGCTGATAAGGCTTTGTATCAAGCTAAAGAACAAAGTAGAGACTGTGTCGTCAGACAAAGCTAGGCTGCTGCACCAGTTCAGCTAATATGTTAAAAAAATGCACCTGTATGGTGCATTTTTTATGCGGTTAATTTGTTTTTATTATGTAATTTGTTGTTTTTAAAACGTTAAAAATAGTGGCACAAAGGTTGGATTGTCTTAGCAAACAGGATAACAATAAGCGTCCGAAGGGGGCCACTATGAAAATGATTAGTGCAATAATAAAGCCATTTAAATTAGATGATGTGCGAGAAGCGCTAGCTGATTTAGGCATTGAGGGGATGACAGTTGTTGACGTCAAAGGTTTTGGTCGTCAACGAGGTCATACAGAGTTGTATCGCGGAGCTGAATATCAGGTTGATTTTATTCCTAAAATTAAACTGGAAATTGCTACTCGTACCGAAAATTGTCAACGGGTCGTTGAGACCATTACCAAAATTGCATCAACAGGCAAAATTGGCGACGGCAAAATTTTCGTTTACGACTTAGATCAAATTGTCCGTATCCGTACGGGTGAATTAGATGAAGAAGCAATTTAAGGGGGCTTTATGGAAAACACGATCGTAGAACTCAAGTTTTCGTTAGATACATTTTATTTTTTAATGTCGGGTATTTTAGTAATGTGGATGGCAGCAGGTTTTGCTATGCTCGAAGCGGGCTTAGTGCGTTCAAAAAATACCACTGAAATTTTAACTAAGAACGTGGCGCTCTATGCCATCGCATGTACCATGTTCTTACTAGTTGGCTACAACATTATGTATGTAGACAACGCTGAAGGTGGCTTAATTCCATCTCTAGGTGGGCTTATTGGCACCCAAGCCGCTGATGCAAATCATTCTTTAGAATCTGACTTTTTCTTTCAAGTCGTATTTGTTGCAACCGCTATGTCGATTGTATCGGGTGCGGTTGCTGAACGCATGAAGTTGTGGGCTTTTCTAGCCTTTGCGGTAGTGTTAACTGGTTTTATCTACCCAGTTGAAGGTTACTGGACATGGGGCGGCGGTTTCTTATCTGAAATGGGTTTTGTTGATTTTGCAGGCTCTGCCATTGTTCACGGCACAGGCGCTGCTGCAGCACTTGCCGGTGTATTAATGCTCGGCGCTCGCAAAGGAAAATATGGTAAAAATGGTGAAATTTATCCAATTCCAGGCTCTAACTTACCATTGGCTACATTAGGTACATTTATTTTATGGATGGGTTGGTTCGGCTTTAATGGTGGTTCACAATTACTTATCTCTGATGCTGAAAACGCGACTGCAGTAGGTAAAATATTGTTAAATACTAACGCTGCTGCGGCAACCGGTGCCATTGCTTCACTGTTTGTTTGTAAAGTGTTGTGGGGTAAAGCAGATTTAACTATGGTACTTAATGGTGCGCTTGCTGGCTTGGTTGTTATCACTGCTGATCCATTATCACCGTCACCTTTACTTGCTTGCTTACTGGGTATTTTAGGTGGTTCATTAGTGGTGTTTAGCATTGTAGCACTAGACAAAGTTAAAATTGATGACCCTGTAGGTGCTATTTCAGTGCACGGTGTGTGCGGTATCTTGGGTATTCTCTTAGTGCCAGTATCAAATACTGATGCAACCCTAGTGAACCAGTTAATTGGCTTAGTATGTATCTTAGGTTTTGTATTTATTGCTTCACTTATTGTGTGGACAATACTTAAGAAAACCATGGGTATCCGGGTAACAGAGGAAGAAGAACTAAACGGTATGGATCAACACGATTGTGGCATTGATGCTTACCCTGAGTTTGTTTCGGTACGTAGTAACTAATTAAAAGTAAAAAGTTTTAAAATCATTGTGTGTTCAATACAAAGCCCTAATTTAGATTAGGGCTTTTTTTGTACTTACGCAGAGGCTAAATTTTTTTAATTAAAGTTTATTAAAACAGCAAAAATCACAATAAGTAACTATGCTTAAAATTAGTCCAACTACAAATAAGGTTAAGCATGGATAACAAACTATTACTGATTATTTTGTCTATATTCTTACCACCTGTTGCTGTGTTTTTGAAAGCGGGTGTGGGTAAAGATTTGATTATTAATATTGTCTTGTGCTTTATATTTTTTATACCGGCAATGATCCACTCATTGTGGTTGTGTACACGCTAAAATTAAGCCACCGCAACAGAGGTTAAAAGATTTAATGCCCAAAGTTCGGGGCAAGTAGTTTCAGTCAAGGTTAATTTTGCAGGTGTTAGGCTATATGCTAAGCTCGCACCTGTAAATTTAACTCTGGAAATAAATAGCAACGTCAATGGCTGATAAAAAAGACTCCCGCTCCACTAAAACTCCATCAAAACGCCCGGCAAAGAAAGCACCAAGCACAGCGTCTAAGTCGGTGAAAAAAACTTCGACTAAAAATACGTCTGCAGCGAATATAAAAAAACGTGGAATTGGTCGCAAAGTCTGGTCTATTTTTTGGAAACTAAGCTTAGCTGGTATTGTTGCGATGGGCTTATATTTAATTTATCTAGATGCCAAAATTACGCGTCAATTTGAAGGTAATAAATGGCAATTACCAGCACAAGTTTATGCACGAGCAATGGGTTTTTACCCAGGACAATTCTTATCTAGCCAAGAAGTGGTGTGGGAGCTTGATAGGCTAAACTATTCATCGGTCAATCAGTTAAGTCGAACTGGTCAGTATGTAAAAGCGGGCGATAGTATTAAAATCTTCCGTCGTGAATTTGAATTTTATGATGGCTTAGAGCAAGCACAGGTTATTGAGTTACGCTTTGCAGGACAAAAACTCGCGAGTATTAAAGATAAGTTTGGCAGGCGTTTAAACAATGCTCGATTAGAGCCAGTACAAATTGCGCGCATAGGCAATGATTCAAAACAAGATCGAGAGTTTGTGCCGTTGGATAAATTCCCGCCGATGCTTACAGATACATTATTAGTGGTTGAAGATCAGAACTTTTATCAGCACCACGGTGTATCCGTGTTTTCGATTATGCGGGCTTTATACAGCAATATTAAAGCAGGGCGTACAGTTCAAGGCGGTAGTACGTTAACCCAGCAGCTGGCAAAAAATATTTATTTAACCCGTGATCGTACGCTGGTCCGTAAATTTAACGAAGCGTTGATCGCGTTAATTTTAGATTATCGCTATTCAAAAGATCAAATTTTAGAAGCTTATCTAAACGAAGTATACCTTGGTCAATCGTATAACCAAGGTGTGCATGGCATGGGCTTAGCTTCTGAGTTTTACTTCTCTAAGCCTGTTGATGAGCTTGAATTCGATCAAATTGCACTACTCGTTGCGATGGTGAAAGGCCCTTCATATTATAATCCACGCCGTTATCCTGAACGCACTATGGAACGTCGTGATTTAGTGCTACGTTTGATGGTTGATAATAAATTAATTGATACCCGCGAATACCGTGCTGCATTAAAGCGGCCAATTGATATTGCACCTATGAAAGACAGCTTGCCTAAATCGTATCCTGGTTATTTAGAGCTGGTGGATCGTGAGCTGAAAAAATTACTACCGGACCAAGAAGTACTCGATGCGGGCGTGCGTGTATTCACTTATTTTGATCTCCAAAAACAAGCGGCAATGGAAGAGGCAATTGAAAAAAGCCTACCTTACCTTGAAAAACGCGCCACGACAGAGCAGCTTGAAGCGGCGATGATCTCAGTGAATGTAGAGAAAGGCGGTATATCTGCTTTAGTTGCGGGACGCGATCCGCGCTTTTTAGGTTTTAACCGCGTACTTGATACTAAGCGCAACATAGGCTCGTTAGTTAAACCGGCTGTGTATTTAACAGCTTTGGGTTTACCGCACTATAACTTAGCTACTTTGTTAGATGACTCGCCAGTACAAGTGACTAATGAGCAAGGCAAAGTATGGCAACCAGAGAATTTTGATCATCAATATCGCGGTATGCTGCCACTATATAAAGCGTTTAGTCAAAGTATCAATATTCCTGCGGTAAACTTGGGACTTGATGTCGGGGTTGATAAAGTAGCGAACACACTCAATAAACTCGGCGCTAAAGAGCAAATATCACATTATCCATCATTACTGCTTGGTGCCGTTGAAATGTCGAGCTTTGAAGTCGCACAGCTTTATACCACGTTGGCGGCTGATGGCGAATACCGTCAATTAACATCTATTTCGGCATTAACCGACTCTGTTGGGCGTGTGCTTTATCAGCATCAAGTTAGTTCTGAACCGCGTTTTGATAAAGCCGCTGTTTATATGACTAAATACGCGATGAAGCGAGTCACCAAAGATGGCACTGCTAAACGTTTAAATGCCCATTTCCCATCAATTCAGCTGGCTGGTAAAACGGGCACCAGTAATGATCTACGTGATAGTTGGTATGCAGGGTTTGATCAAAATACAGTAACCGTTGCTTGGCTTGGTCGTGATGATAATAAAAGTACAGGCTTAACGGGCAGTGTTGGTGCATTAGAAACGTATATTCGTTATCTTAAGCCGCTCAACCCTGAGGCAATAGCAGATACTCGTCCGCCTTCAATTCGCTGGGCTTTTATTAATGAATTAACGGGTAAGCAAGCGCCACCGGGCTGCGGTAAAGTAATTCAACTGCCACTTAGAGCCAGTGAATTTGAGCCAAGGCCTAGCTGTATGCGTTAACGTTAATTAATTTTCATCGCTTAGTTCTTAGGGACGCAGGCCGTATGGCTTTCTATTTTAAAACTGCTTAGATTGTTCTTTTTTAATAGATTGCTGTTTACAATTTACAGCTAATATCTCAAGTGCACGGTGTACCTTATGATTGTAGCGTCTTTACTCTATACAATTTAGAATATCACCTTAGCAAAGATAACTACACTTACTTGCTCTAAATTGTACACTTAGACATATTATTGCAGGTAAAACGCTTGATAAGCTTGCCGTATGCCCAGCAAAATCAGTGATTATGCAATATTCGTTCTTTTGTGATCAACTCCTTGAGGTTATTATCTGATAGATAAATCTGTGCCCTGATCCATTTTTCTCCCCGTGCGTTGCTAATTCAAGAGTGGTTGACTAGCTAATTTATCAGTAAGACTTTTAGTTTGATTTTAAATAACAGTAAACAAAGTTTAGTTAACCTAATTTTGCAGTGGTTTACAATTTTGAAGCATTAAGACTGCGTTCTATTGACGTATTTTTAAACAAGAGGTAGATTTAACATGGTTTAACAATAATATTAAATAAATTAACAGGGAATTAAAGATGAAACATTCACTACTCTCGCGCGCAATTAAGTTATCTATTTTTGCTAGCTCGATTGCTGCGTCAAGTTATATACCACTTAGTGTAGCCGCAGATGAAGGTGCTATTAATGAAGTTGAACGTATAGAGGTAACAGGGTCACGTATAAAACGCTCTGCAATGCTAGGTGCAAGCCCTGTAACTACAGTAACCTCCGAAGACATTAAAGTAGCTGGTATTACACGTGTTGAAGATTTGTTAAATGACTTACCTGCAGTTTTTGCAGGTCAAACATCAGGTACTGCAAATGGCGCGACAGGCACAGCAACTGTAGACTTAAGAAATTTAGGCCCATCTCGTACACTAGTACTTATTAATGGCCGACGTATGCCTTCTGGTTCGCCATCTGCCGGAGGGATTAGTGCTGATGTGAATCAAATTCCGGCTGCGTTAGTTGAAAGAGTTGACGTGTTAACTGGTGGTTCATCTGCGACTTATGGCTCTGATGCTGTAGCTGGTGTTGTTAACTTTATACTTAAAGATGATTTTGAAGGTTTTCAATTCGAATATCAAGGTAGCATGTATCAACATAATAATGATCATGGTGATATGCGCAGAGCGTTGGATGATTCTGGTTTTGAAGCGCCTGACAGCAATGTTACTGACGGTAATACACATGACTTTTCAGTCTTGCTAGGCGTTAATTCTGCTAATGGCCGTGGTAATTTAACAGCCTACGCTACCCTAAGAGAAGTTGATGCTGTTACACAAAATAATCGTGACTATAGTGCATGTGCGATGGATTTGAATGACGCAGGTGAGCGTGTCTGCGCAGGTTCTAGTACTATACCTACAGGTAGATTTACTGACTTCGATAAATTTGACCTGACTACAGACGGCCATACTTTTGTTGATCGCGATGGTTTACTATACAACTATGGACCGCTAAATTATTTTCAACGCCCTGATACCCGAAAAACATTTGGTGTGACAGGTCATTATGAACTGTCAGATTCGCATACTGTTTATACCGAAATGAGTTATATGGATGATAGAACTGTTGCGCAAATAGCACCATCTGGCTCATTTTTTAACGCACCAGTAAATGTGCAGTGTAATAATCCTTTTTTATCAGAACAACAATATAATAAATTATGTGCTACCCAAGGTTTAGGTAGAGAAGATTCTATTGAAATGTTTATTGGTAAACGTAATATAGAAGGTGGACCTAGGCAAGATGATTTACGCCATACTTCATCAAGGTTTGTTTTAGGTATTAGGGGTGAGATAAATGATGATTGGACTTATGATGCATTTATGAATTTTGGTTCTGTTGCATATATTCAAACGTATAAGAATGAGTTATCAATTTCTCGTTTTGGGCGAGCATTCCAAGCCGTTGAGAATGCAGATGGTGAGATAGTTTGTCAGTCAGTTATTGATGGCTCAGATCCTAATTGTGTTCCTTGGAATGTATTCAACCCTAGTGAAATTAACCAAGAACAATTAGATTATTTAACTAAACCTTTATATTCTCGTGGAGACACGAAAACTAAACAATTAAGTGGTTATGTTACTGGTGATTTAACTGATATGGGTATTGTTGTTCCAGGGACATCGACCGGCGTTGGAGTTGTGTTCGGATTAGAGCATAGGAAAGAGTACTTAACCTTAAACCCAGATGAAAACTTTACCTCTGGGGATGGTGCAGGTCAAGGTGGGCCAATAAATGGTGTAACTGGTGAGTTTGATGTAAATGAATTTTTTACCGAATTCAATGTTCCACTTGTAGAAGATACTTCCTATGCTGAATATATTACTCTTGAGCTTGCTTATAGGTATTCTGACTATTCTACAGATAAGCAAACGGATACTTATAAAACAGCCTTTGATGTTCGTTTTAATGAGCAGGTAGGCTTACGAGCAAGTTATCAACGAGCTGTACGTGCAGGTAATGTTCGTGACTTATTTAGGCCTTCAGGTCTTGGCCTTTTTAACTGGGAAGACCCTTGTGGTGCGGGAGCTGAGAACCCTCTAACACAAGAGCAATGTGCCAGAACTGGTGTTACTGCAAGCCAGTATGGCTCTAAGGCGCTTATAAACGATGCAGGGCAGTATAACTCTATAACTGGTGGTAACTCAGAGTTGTCTCCTGAAAAATCAGACACTTATTCTTTCGGTATCTTACTGTCACCAATCGAGAATCTAGATATTGCTATTGATTACTTTAATATTACAGTAAATAATGCAATTCAAGCTATACCCGAAGCAACTATTCATAATGAGTGCGCTGTTAATGATAACGAAGCGTTTTGTGATTTAATTAACCGAGATCCAAATACTGGCTCACTATGGATTGGTAGTAATGCAATCACAGCTACAGATATTAACATTGGTGAAGTAGAAACCGCTGGGGTTGATTTTGATATCTCCTATCGTTATCCGCTAGATGAATTAGGCGCTATGCGCTTTACGTTAATCGGCACTTGGTTAGATACATATTCAGTACAAAACATCCCTGGTGGTGATATTGATGACTGTGTTGGCTATTGGGATAGAGCCGTTTGTGAAGCACCGATGCCTGAGTTACGTACTAATTTTAGTGCGACGTGGTTAACGCCATGGGATGCAAATATAACTGCAAAAGTACGTTATTTTGGTGATACAGATGAATATACTCGTAACCAGAAAAACGAAGTAGTTTCAGGACCGACGTCGCTTAATTCACAAACATACTTTGACTTAGCGGGCAGTTGGAATGCAACCTCTAATATTAGCATAAGAGCAGGTATAAATAATGTATTTGATGTAGCTCCTCCGTTAATACCAAATGGTCCATCAGGTATTGCAAATGGTAATGTGTTCCCTGGCTCGTATGATGCGTTAGGGCGTTACTTATTTGCTGGCTTTACTTATAGCTTTAATTGATAAAACGCTAGCTCAGATAGAATTGTCTACCTGAGCTCTTATTAAGGAGGCGAAAAATGAAGCTTTTAATATTAATTAGTTTTTTTCTTATCTTGTGTGGGTGTAGTTCCTCTACAGGTAGTGAATTAGCTAAAAGCTCCAAACAAGTTACTGCTAATGTTAATGGATCAGGATACAAATGCGAACAAGAAATTATCACGGGAACGAAGTTCAAAAAGAAGCGTTGCAGAACCCATGAACAAATAAAAGAAGATGAAGCACAAGCTAAAGAATTGCTAAGAGCACGAAAAAATTCTGCTGGTGTTCAAGTTAATTAGATGTTGTCGCATTATCAATTTAGCAGTGTATTAAATTTAATAATTTTACTTATAATTTGTTAAGCAATAGAATCAAAAAGCCCAGTGGGCTTTTTGATTTTTTGGTACGTTAAAGCTTAGCAAAAGCTCTTTTTGCTGCTGCAATTGTATCGGCAATTTCTTGCTCAGAGTGTTCAGAGCAAACAAAACCAGCTTCAAATGCTGATGGTGCTAAATACACGCCTTCTTCAAGCATCAAGTGGAAGAACTTTTTAAAGCGTTCTAAATCGCACTGAGTTGCTTGTTGGTAAGTGGTTACTTTCTCTTGTTCAGTAAAGAAGAAACCATACATACCACCGGCATAGTTAGTTGTAAGAGCAATCCCTGCAGCTTTTGCTGCGGCTTCAAAACCTTCACAGATTGCTTTACTTTTTGCTTCAAGATCAGCATGTAGTCCTTCAACGCACAGTAACTCTAGTGATTTTAGACCCGCAGCCATGGCAATTGGGTTACCTGATAAAGTGCCTGCTTGATAAACTGGGCCAACAGGAGCGATGTAATCCATGATCTCAGTTTTACCGCCGAACGCGCCTACTGGCATGCCGCCGCCAATCACTTTACCTAAACAGGTTAAGTCTGGAATGATGTTGTAATAGGCTTGTGCACCACCTAGGGCTACGCGAAAGCCGGTCATGACTTCATCAAAAATAAGCACTGATTTATATTCATCACATACTGCACGCAGGCCTTCTAAAAAGCCTGGTACTGGTGGAATACAGTTCATGTTACCAGCAACTGGCTCTACGATAATACAGGCGATTTCGTCAGCGTATTTGGCAAAAATAGCTTTTACTTCATCAAGGTTATTAAACGAAACAGTTAATGTATGCTTGGCAAAATCTTCAGGGATACCTGGCGAGTTTGGTACGCCCATAGTCAATGCGCCAGAACCCGCTTTCACTAATAATGAATCAGCATGTCCGTGGTAACAGCCTTCAAACTTTAAAATTTTATCGCGACCAGTAAAGCCGCGAGCAAGGCGTATTGCACTCATGGTCGCTTCTGTGCCAGAACTTACCATACGAACTTTTTCGATTGATGGTACAAGCTCTTTTACTTTTTCAGCCATTAGAATTTCAGCTTCTGTTGGCGCACCGTAACTTAGGCCATTTTCTACCGCATCAAGCACTGCTTGTTTGATAGCTGGGTGATTATGACCCATGATCATCGGGCCCCATGAGCCAACATAATCAATATAACGGTTGCCGTCAGCATCAAATGTAAATGGGCCTTGGGCTTTGGTAATAAATAGCGGTGTGCCGCCAACGCCATTAAAGGCACGTACTGGAGAGTTAACGCCACCGGGAATTGATTGTTGTGCGCGGGCAAATAAATCTTGGCTAATTGTCATAAAAAATCCTATTAGTTGTCACGTTAAAATTAACTATCGCGTTTACGGCTAAACCAAGGCACAGCAACTTCGTATTGCTCTACTTTATCGGCAACATCGAGTGTCAATGCAAACAGCGCCATGCGAATTAACACGCCATTTTGTACTTGGCGGAAAATAGCTAAATTGTCATTAAGGTTTAAATCGTTATCAAGCTCATTGGCTTCTATACGACTATCGCGTGGTAATGGGTGCATTAACACGGAGTTTGGTTTGCAGTGGGTGTTATAAATTGATTGGCTAATTCTAAAACCACCACGGTATTTATTGGCTTCTTCTTGCGATGGGAAGCGTTCTTCTTGGATACGGGTTTGATAGACGATATCGGCGGCTAAGTTACCTTCCATTTTATCGACAATTTCAATTTTATGGCCTGCATTATCGACGGCATCAAGAATATAGCTAGGCATTTGTAAGCCATCAGGTGCCACCATCGAAAATTTTATATCTTTATAATGACATAATAATTTTGATAATGAATGCACGGTACGACCGTATTTTAAATCACCAACAAGGGCGATATGCATACCATCTATTTTTTGATCGAAGCGATGTAGTTCACGCTCAATTGTCAATAAATCAAGTAATGCTTGAGTTGGGTGCTCGTTAGGGCCATCGCCACCATTGATCACCGGCACTGAGCAGCCAGTAGCAAATTCAGCCACTGAGCCTGCATCAGGATGGCGCATAGCGACCGCATCGGCGTAAGCTGAAATAACGCGCGCGGTATCGTATAACGACTCGCCTTTGGCTAATGCAGAGCTTTGCATCCCCGTTGTTTCACGAACCAAACCACCTAATAAATTAAAGGCTGTACCAAAGCTTACGCGGGTACGGGTACTTGGCTCAAAGAATAAGTTTGCTAAGATTGCGCCTTCTAATACATTGGTGCGTTTTTGCTTTTTAGCATACGGCTCCATTTTTTTGGCTACTGCAAAAATACGTTCAATACAGTCGCGATCGAGCTGATTGACAGAAAGAATATTTTCACCTTGGAAACTTAACATGGGGGCTGTTCCTATCACATTCAAAAGGGGCGCGATCAACCATCATCGATGGGCACGCAATCGCGCGATATTATACCCAAACCACCTCAAGAAGCGAGTTTCTGCATCTTGAAGTGGTTTGGGTATATAGCAAATTTTACAAGCTGGGTTTAGTTATAGCTAAAAATACGATCACTAATAGCACTAATACCGGTAGTTCGTTAAAAATACGATAAAAGCGGTGGCTGCGAGTATTACGGTCGTGTTTAAAATCCGCTAGTAATTTAAAACAATAGCCATGGTAAATGTATAGCACGATCACTAATACTAGTTTGTAGTGCATCCACATGCTGTATTTAAACCAGTCGCGGCCATATTCAACAATTGTCAGCACGCCAAACACCGCCGTTAGTACTGCAAATGGCGTCACAAAATACAGTAACCGTCGCTCCATCACTTTGAGCATGGAGTTACAGGACTTTTCTTCGCTCATAGCGTGATAAACAAAGAGGCGGGGTAAGTAAAATATGCCAGCAAACCAGGCAATCATAAAAAATACATGTAAGGCTTTGTAGATCAGTAGCGCGCTCATAATGTTCTCTTATTGTTAGTTACAGTAAGCTATTACGTATGGTAAGAATGTGGCGGATCTGATCCCAGCGCATTATTCCCATAATTTGTTGATTATCGAGTAAGTTATAAATATACACAGCCCCGCTGCGCTTATCTTTTAATACATCAAACGCATCAGCCAAAGTGGCTTGACTGCTGATCCCTTGCAAGCTGATGTAGTTGATCGAAATATTTTGATCTGACATTAAACTTAAATCATATTCTGCAAGGCGATAACCATTTTCAGGATCATAAACAATTAACGGGGTTTGGCTATCAACAGCATTTAAGGTGCTTTCTATTTGTTCTTTATCATCTGAATAGAGTAGTTTGAAGTTTTCATCCATCTCGTCCATTACCCCGACTTTTTGCAGTGCTTCGGTGGCAGGGGAGACATGATAGGCTAAACCTTGAAAGTCGAGCTGCTGTAAAAATATCGACCGATTGCCAAATACTTGTAATGCGGTGACGTATGCCGCTGAGATAACTAACATGGCCGGCACGATTATTTCAGGACTTGAGGTTAACTCCATTACCGTCGTTAAAGCAGCCAGTGGAGCATGTAAGGTGGCAGCTAATAAGCCTGCCATGCCTAAGACGCTATAAGTACCAGAGATATCAACGCCGGGACTAATAAATTGTGCAAAAAAGGCCATTAAAGTGCCCATCAGTACGCCTAAACCAATCACTGGGCCAATGATCCCGCCGGGAATACCCAAGCCAATGGCAAATAATGTCGCCAGTAATTTAGCAATTAAAATAGTGGTTAATAGTTGCACATCATCAGGGCTTTCTACGGCCAAAGTTATTGCACTCATACCAGACCCCATCGCTTGTGGCACCATATAAGCAATGCCGCCAGCAATCAGACCTGCCAGCAATAAACGTGGAAACATACTCAAAGGTTTGAAGGTACGAATGATCAACATTAGATTTTGGTTAAAAGCATAAGCAACCGCGCCCAAAGCCATACCAAACAGGATTAAAAATGGATAGTGCCAGCCACTTAATGCCGTCACTGTGATCAGTGCTAATTCTGATGCGTCACCAAATACAAACTGCGTCGCCAGTGCCCCAGTGACTGCAGCGAGCATTATTGGCACAAATATATGTACTTTGTATTCCCTAAGCACCACTTCCATCACAAAAATAACAGCTGCAAGTGGTGTATTAAATGATGCGGCAATACCAGCTGCAACCCCGCAACCGCTGAGTGTCCGCATGGCGTTATGAGGCAAATGTAATTTATCGGCCAGCAAACTTGCACCGGTTGCGCCCATATGTACAGATGGCCCTTCACGGCCAACCGAGAAACCACTGATCAATGCCAGTGCACCACCGACAAATTGATTTACCGTGTTGTATAACGGCATTTGCCCGTAATGGCGTTTAATACGGTGAATAACAAAGGGAATACCTAATCGATAATGTTTAAAACCAGTCAAAGCAGCAAATAGCGCAATTAAGAAGGCAGCAATAATAGGCATTAACACCCGCTCAAGAGGCGGTAAGGTAGTAAAATCGTCAGGATTTTCAAGGAACAAACCTTGGAAAAATAGAATAGTTAAGCGAAATAGAATGATCAAAAACGCCGCAATTAGTCCAGCACTTACGCCGAGTAAGCACAATTGCACCGATGTTTTTGGCTTTGCCAAGCGACGCCTAAGCGTTTCAAGCCACATGCATATTTCCTCGCCACCTATTTCAGCGGGCAGTTTATCAAAATAGTTAATGGAAGTCCTTGAGATTTTTACTGGTATTTCACTTAAAGCAAATTGATATTTAGTAAGGCTTTGGGTAAGTTGCAAACTCATAGAAACGGATATTCAATTTTGGAAGGGTTTTATGCACCTACTATTAAGTATTATAACTACATTTGCATTAATGGCTTGGCCTTTAATGGTGATGATGTCACCGATGATGCTTGCAGCTCCTGGAGCTATGGATAATAAAGCGGCAGTTTTGAGTGTAATGTTATTTTTGCTTTTCCCAGTAGGCATCTTCATTTTATTTGGGTTGTTTGGTATTAATTATTTAGGCATTAACAGTTTTTTATTAGCTAAAATAAGTGCCGTCGTTGTTTGCATTGTTTTTGTAGTTTTTGGGTATTCAAGTTTGTTTATTAACATGATTAAAGGGGTGCCAAATAGTGGCTATGCTGTTGTTAATAATACAGTGTATTTTAGTGGTACAGTGATTTCAGGTGCAGACCCTGATAGCTTCATTACTTATGATAGCAAAGACTATGAAAATGAACATTCAACGTCACTATATGCCAGCGACAATCATAGTTTTTATTATTTTGGGAAGCGGATTTCTGATGTTGACCCTCGTAATATTAAAGGGCAATTAATCAGTCACAAATTATATTGGCTTAATGACACTCAAGTGGTCTTGAGAAATCAAATTATAGAAGCTGCAAATCCCCGAACATTTTCAAATTTTGATGATAACTTCCCACAATGGAATTATTCAGAAACAGAAGGGAAATATACAGTTTACTATGATGATGAAATATTGAAAGCTGTTGATTTCGACTCTTTTACACCGTTATTTAGCGGTTATGCCAAAGATAAAAACCACATTTTTTATGGCGAAAATATTATTGTACCGGAGGCCGACTTGCAGACGTTTGAAATACTCACTACAAGCTATGAGTTCGCTCGCGATAAAAGTAATATTTATTATTTATCTGGAAATGAAACCAGCGCAATAAACGGGCTTGATCCTGACTCTTTCGAGGAAATTGAGCGAAATTATATTAAGGATAAAAGTGGTGTATATCATTATAGCCAGTCTGATGGTGTTCAGCGCATCCATGGTGCAGATGTTGAGAGCTTTGCAGTAACTGATTATGATGAAAGTACAAATTCAGATGCGCTAGATAAAAAGCACTATTACATGCGAGGTGAAATTGTCAGCTCTAGAAGTGACTTTTGATCAAGCTAATTGAAGATGGATCGGTTTTCCTGATGACAACCTAGTTATAGAAGAAATTAGTAGTTGTTTACTATACTTGATTAAAACACTCGGGTATTAGATAATCAAAACAATGTAGGTATAGAGGGTTATGGTATGTCAGAAGAATTACCCATTAAGTTCAGCGATGCAGCTGCTGTTCGCGTTAAACAGTTAATCGACGAAGAAGAAAATCCAGATCTAAAACTGCGTGTTTATGTAACAGGCGGAGGTTGTTCAGGTTTCCAATATGGTTTTACTTTTGATGAAAAAGCAAACCCAGGCGATTTAGAAATTGTAAAAAATGGCGTAACCTTAGTGGTTGACCCAATGAGTATTCAATATTTAGTTGATGGTGAGGTGGATTACACCGAAGGACTTGAAGGCGCACGCTTTTTTGTTTCCAATCCCAATGCAACTACCACCTGCGGGTGTGGCGCTAGTTTCAGCGTTTAAAGCAATTGATTAAAGCCGCAGCTAGCGGCTTTTTTATTACCTAAAAAATCTTATTATCTAGAATTACTTCGTAGCTATTATTTCATTAACTGATGCTGTTGTTGCTGATCTGAGCTTTGTAACCTTGCTGACTTTAGCGCTTATTTCTTGTTTATAGATGCTAAGTGAACGTCAAATTGGCTTACTTTAGCTTAAGTCACTCATTTATGTAGGGTGAGTGACTTGGAGCATTAGAATAAAAAAACCTAACACTATTGCAGAAAACGCTAAAATATATATAAAGCCTTTCTTACCTTTTTTGATCGGTACGCCATTTGCTTTAAGAAAAAAATACCAAATTAAGCAGAGGATAATGGGTAGTAAAAACAATAATCTGAACATAAACGCTTGCTCCTAACAATAAAGGGACAGTTAATAATGTAACTATTTAATTTATAAGTCAAAAATAATTAATCATAAAAAAGGTTTATTTAAATTAATTATTTGTTACATTAAAAAGGAACTAATTATAGAACGCGCGTTTTGTTGTGACTTTAACAATAAAGCTGCTCATCTATAATAGCTGATTCCTTAAATGGGGACTCAGCTGAAATTAGTTATTTCACATGAGTCTGAATAGTATATAATGTATCCAAGAGTGAGACGGGCAAATTTCACTCTTAATTAATTAACTTTAAATCATCTAGTAGGAGATGTTTTTTATGATGGGTAAAACAGTTTCTTCTGAAGAAAACTCAAAACTAACCAAGTGGCTTAAAACTAAGCGTCACGAGAAAGGTCACACAATGCGAAGCCTTGCTCAAGTACTTGGTACACCACATTCATTTATTGGCAAAATTGAAAACCAAGAGCGCCGTTTAGACGTAATTGAATTTTTACGTTATTGTGATGCATTAGAAGTCGACCCGTATGAAGGTTTAGGCTTATTAAAAGAAGACTAATATTTAGTTTCTTTTTGTAAGCGCAGGGAAGCGCTCTCATTGATGTGAAATGATTTCTTTCCCTTATTAATTCCTACCGTGATAACTATTTTCTAATTCATACAATTTATGCCGAATAAGATATAAGAATATGAGTGATGGTATTACCATCAGGGCAGTCAAAATAAAAAATAACGACCAATTTCCACCTAACCAATCATCAATCACCACACCGCTATAACTTGAAAGTAAGGTTCGTCCTAAATTTCCCAATGACGCTAATAAAGCATAATGTGTTGCGCTAAAAGCGCGATCACATAGCATAGATATAAATGCTACCATAGCAACTAATGACCATGCTTGAGTAAAGCCATCGACGACAATTGCCATTGCGTACAAGTGTTCTTGCGGGCCTGCGAGAGCGATCCAAGAAAACATTAAGTTAGAAGCAGCCATTGCCACACCGCTAATAAACAAACCTTTAACGATGCCGTACTTGTGGTTAAAAATACTGCCTAAAAATGCGAACACAATGGTGATAAGCCCCGTGCCGAGCTTTGAATAGTTTGCTATTTGAGTGTTTGAAAAGCCGACTTCTTTATAAAACACAATCGACATACGGGCCAGAAATGCTTCACCAATTTTAAATAAAAAGATAAAAGCGAGCAGCGCAAGTGCAGTCTTCACGCCATTACGCGCGAAGAATGTTTTAAAAGGATCAAGTACAGTAACAGCCAACCATGCTGCAACTTTAGTTAATTGTGTTTGCTTACCAAGCGCCAGTTTTTGCCGATAAATACGTTCTAGTTCTGCATGTACAACTTCGCGGTTAGATTCAGGTTCTTTTGCCCAAAATACACAACTCATAAGTAATAACATCACAATAGCTAAAAAGTAATACACTTGTGGCCAGTCAATGCTTGGCATATCTGCCATATAAAACGGAATAGCACCTAGCAGAGCATAACCGCTCCACCAACCAGAAGTAGCCATTGCTGCTGCTGCGGTTGCTTTATGGCTCTCGTTTTCACTGAGGGTATCGATACGAAAAGCATCAATAGCAATATCTTGAGTCGCTGAGGCGATAGCAATTAATAAGCACAACGCAGCTGCGATGGCTAAATGCGCGGTGATATCTAATCCTGCCAGTAAAATAACTCCTAGCAAAATAAAGCATTGGCAAAATAGTATCCAACTACGGCGCTGGCCTAGCCAGTTATATAGCAACGGCAGTTTTATTCTATCGACTAAGGGTGACCATAAAAAATTAATGCTGTAAGCACCAAATACAATGCCAAATAAGCCAATCATGCTGCGACTGAGGCCTTCATCTTTTAGCCACGCAGACATCACGGAGCCTATGAGGACCCAAGGAAAACCGCTGCTCATACCAAAAATAAACACATTTATAAGTCGTTTATCTTTAAAGTACGAAAAATATTCTGATACCGACAAGCTTTTAGTCATAACGCCTTCATTGGCAATAGCGGTTTGGCCGCTATTTTTATTGTTATAGTGGGGTTGGCTCTAATACAGTTATATTTAAAATAACAACCGGGGTTTTTGGTACAAAGTCATAACCAATTTTTTCATTAAATCCCGTTTCAACTTGCATGATTTTATCAAGCGTTTCGTAGCCTTCCATTACCATACCGAACACGGCAAAGCCCCAGTCTTTACCTGGGTTTAGGTGGTCGTTATTGTCCATGTTAAAGAAAAACTGACGAGTACCAGAATGAGGTTGACGATCTTGATAGGCCATGGCAATACTGTACATATCGTTTTTTGAACCGTTACCGCTTTCATTAAAGATTGGATCGCCTTCATAAACCCCGTCATATTCTTTATCGTAGCCACCGCCTTGAATGACAAAGTCTCGGTCGTTTTCTACATCACGTTCAACACGATGAAATACGGTGCCTTTATAGCTGCCATCCATCACATAAGTTAAAAAATTATTGACGGTGATAGGGGCTTTTGAGCGATCCATCTCGACTATGATTTTCCCCATTGTGGTAGTTATTTCAACTCGTGGGAACATATTGTTTTTTTGCACAAAGCGTCCTTCGGTCGCTGCCATTGCGGTTTGGCTAAGTTGCACTAATATAAATAATAAAAATAGACGTTTCATGGTTAACCTTCTAAAAATGCGAGTAATTCAGGGTCTGATACCATGCGGGTAATTAACTGCTCAGTCAACTTATTGAGTTGTCCTTCAATTTTTGCTCTATCGTGACCTAGTGGTCCTTCAAGGCTTGCATTACCACGGTAAATTTTACTGAAGTTACTATCGCTGCGAATAACACGCACACCTAATTCAATCTTTGCATTGCTGGTATGCGACATCATTTTTTCAGTAACTACGGCTTGCAGTGTATGAATATCAACTTCAAAACGAGTAGTCGCAAGATTTGAAATGCTTGCACCGTTTCGGCTAAGAGCGCTATCTAGGGCACTTTTAATTGACTCAGTAAGGCCTTGGCTGGCAATTGTTTGGGTTTTGTCTGAGGTTATTAATTTTAATGTTGCTGGGTCACCTCTAAGATCAATAACACTGGTACTTAAACTTTGATTAATTGAGCTTAATTTGCCACCTTGATAGAGCGGATTTAAGATCAATTGATTAGGCTGACTACTGCAAGCCGACAGTGATAATAAAGCACAACAAGGTAAAACATATTTCATCATAGCTATAGCATTCCATTATTTTTAGTGGCACTTAATACTACAAACTTTTTATTTGAACCAAGTAATTCACAATTGCCAAACATACGTTTTAGTTTGTCATGGTAGTCCAGGTGGCGGTTACCAATAATACGTAATTCTCCGCCATTTTTTAATGTGTCTTTGGCTTGTTTAAACATTTGCCATGCAATGTGATCTGTCACGGCTTGTGCTTGGTGAAAAGGCGGATTACATAACACTACATCGACACTTTCACGTTCAAAGCCCGTTAAGCAATCATTTTCAATAAAGCGGCATTGCTCAAACTTATCTTCCATATTGAGCTCTACAGTTAATCGTGCTGATTCAACCGCCATATATGATTCGTCCACAAAGGTAACTTCAGCGTTAGGGCAGCGTGCGAGTGTCATCAAACCCACCACACCATTACCGCAACCTAGATCAATAATACTTTTTGCTTTATTGGTTTGTGGTAAAAAGTCAAAAAAGAACCGTGCACCAATGTCCAGAGAATCCCGCGAGAACACATTGGCGTGATTACTAATGGTAAAATCAGTGCCTTCAAGAGGCCAATTAACAGGAAAATCAGCAGCTTTATAACCACCTTCCGCTTGGCTAATAATTAGGCGAGATTTTTTCACTGCTAAACTAGTTTTAGTTTCACCAATAAATTGCTCGAAAGCTTTAATTGTTGAATTATGTACATCTTTGGTTTTTGCTGCGCCAATAACCGGAGTGCCAGGTGCGAGTACTTCGCTGAGCTCAGATAATTGATATTGCAAGAAGCCCAATGTGCGTGGCACTTTTAAAATAACTAAATCAACGTGTTCAGGCAAAGCCGATAAGCTATCTAGCTGGCTAAATGCGGTGGTTGGTATTTTATTTTCTGCTAAGTTGTAAGCCGCCGCTTGGTGGCTAATATAAGAATCGTTTACTGAACAAACCGTTAATTGTTGTTTACTAAAATAACAAGACAAGGCTCCAAAACTATCATTTAAAATCAGCAAAGAGCGACAATCAGGATAATGTTCAGTAACATAGTCAATTAGGTACTCGTCTGCTGAATCCCAAGCTTGTAAGCTACGGTTTTTTTGATCCAAAGGAAAACGTTCAAGAGTAAATGTTTTATCGCCGAACTGTGCTTGCGTGGTCATAATAGTTAGTGATCAGTAATCAAATGATAGGTAAATTCTAACATGCAACGGCAAAAGGCCAACCCCCATATGTTACCAAATGGCTTTTACTACCAAGCAAAAGCGTTAAGTGCGCAAAAAAGTCTCGATTTATTCTACTATTTACGCGACTCACTGACTTGGCAGCAACCAAAAACGACCGTGTTTGGGAAAACGAACCCCATTCCACGTATGCAATGTTTTATTGCTGATGCTGGTGTACGTTACGGTTATTCTGGTTCGACATTAAATGTTGAACCATGGCCTGATGTATTAGATGCCATGCGACTACGATTAAATAAACAATTTGATGTTGGATTTAATGCCTTATTAGTTAACTTATACCGTGATGGGAATGATTGCATGGGCTGGCACGCCGATGATGAAGCAGAACTTGGCCATGAGCCTATTATTGTATCGATTTCATTAGGGGCTGAACGAGTATTTAAAATAAAACATAAAGTAACCAAGGAAGTCACTTCGCTTACGTTACACAGCGGGAGTTGCTTGGTTATGAATGGACTTAGCCAGCAACAATATCTACATGCGCTTCCTAAACAAACACGTTTGGCACACCCTCGAATCAACTTAACTTTTCGAACAATTTTTCAAAAATGAATATTTGTTGGCCTTTATAGTAGTGGCCTTGATATAGTAAGCACATAAATAACCAGTAAAATATGAGTGTTTTATGTCAATGCAACAACAGATTGAAAGCAAGTTAGCTGATGCGATTGCGTGTAAGCACCTTAATGTGGTGAACGAAAGCCATATGCATAGTCGTGGTAGCGATTCACACTTTAAAGTAATTGTAGTAAGTGAAGAGTTTAGCGGTAAACGTTTATTGCAACGCCATCGTCAAATTAATGAAGTGCTAAAAGATGAGTTAGCGAATCATATTCATGCATTGGCTATCCATACTTTTACTCCTGATGAATTTACAGAGCAAAGTGGTCAGGTTGCTGACTCACCGACTTGTTTAGGTGGCTCTAAATTAGATTAGCGGCAAGGTCTGAGAGTACACAAAACTCATCAGACCTGTATTTTTACAATTAGCCTTTAAACTAGCGCTAATTTTTATTGAGATAAATATAGGATGATCAATGGTCATTAAGCCTAAAATTCGCGGTTTCATTTGTACTAACGCCCACCCAGTAGGTTGTGCAGAGCACGTACAAGAACAAATTAACTATGTAAAACAACAAGGCGCATTAAAAAATGCCCCTAAAAATGTATTAGTTATCGGTGCTTCAACTGGCTATGGCCTTGCATCTCGTATTACTGCTGCATTTGGTGGCGGTGCTAAAACTTTAGGTATTTTCTTCGAAAAAGAAGGTACTGAGCGTAAAACCGGTTCTGCAGGTTGGTATAATACTGCTGCATTTCAAGCGGCCGCAGACGCTGAAGGTTTATGGTCAAAAAATATTAATGGCGATGCGTTCTCTAACGAAATCAAACAAAAAGCGATTGATACAATTAAAGCGGATTTAGGCAAAGTAGACCTAGTTATATACAGCCTTGCATCGCCGCGTCGAACTGATCCAAATACCGGCGAAGTTTACTCATCAACGCTTAAGCCAATTGGTAACTCGGTTACGACTAAAAACTTAAACACCTCAAAACGTGAAATTGATGCTATTACCGTAGAAGCTGCAAACCAAGATGATATTGATAACACTATTAAAGTGATGGGCGGCGAAGACTGGGAAATGTGGATTGATGCATTAAAAGAGGCTGATGTACTAGCTGATAACTTTAAAACCAGTGCTTATACTTATATCGGTAAAGAACTAACATGGCCAATTTACGGTCACGCGACTATTGGTAAAGCGAAAGAAGATTTAGATCGCGCAACCGTAGCAATCAAAGACTCAACTAAAGCATTAAACGGTGAAGCTTATGTATCATCATTAAATGCAGTGGTCACCCAAGCAAGTTCTGCAATTCCTATTATGCCGCTTTATATTTCAGCGCTATTTAAAGTAATGAAAGCGGATGGGACCTATGAAGGCACGATCGAGCAAATTCACGCGTTATTTACTGAGAACCTTTATGGAGACTCACCACGCTTTGATGACGGCGGTCATTTATTCCAAAACTACAAAGAGCTGGAAGATGATGTACAAGCGCGTATTCAAACTGTGTGGGACAGCGTAACCACAGAAACAATAGACGAATTAACTGATTACGTGGGTTACCACAATGAGTTTTTACGTTTATTTGGGTTTGGTATTGATGCTGTTGATTATGAACAAGATGTCGATCCAGTTGCCGCTATAGCTAACATGATTGATTAATTCAGCCATGTTTATTTGAAAAGTCGCTATGGCGACTTTTTTTATTGATAAATTTTACTTTATCGTTATTTAGCGGATTAATTTCCATCCCACCTCGCAAGCAATAGCACTTTGGTCTATATTGAATTTTATTCAAATGCGGCTAATAGGTTAAATAACTGCTCCTGTCGTATAAATTTCATAATTACACTCGCATAGTGACCCTGATTGATGTTAAAATTCGGGCAATATATGTGAGGAATTTTACTGCGTTGCTTGTTTTGTAATTTAAACAGGCGGTTCTTCGTTATCTTGAATTTGGCTTAGGGTTATCAAGAAAAGCGACGTGGTCGGTACGATTTTTCAGTTTCTTTCCGTTAATGTAGTGCAAGTGCGTATGATCAACATAAAAAAAGGTCTGGACTTACCCATAGAGGGCGCGCCTCAGCAAGTTATTCATGATGGTTCTACCGTCAAACGTGTAGCTGTGCTAGGTGAAGAGTTTATTGGTATGCGTCCAACCATGCATGTTCGTGTGGATGACCAAGTTAAAAAAGGCCAGGTACTTTTTGAAGACAAAAAGAACCCAGGTGTATTATTTACTGCTCCAGCTGCTGGTACAGTAAAAGAAATTAATCGTGGTGCAAAACGTGTGCTGCAATCTGTCGTTATTGAAATAAACGGCAGTGAGCAAATCACCTTTGACGCTTTCTCGACTGAGCAACTTTCGAGTCTCGATCGTGAAAAAGCCAAAGAAGTACTAATCCAGTCGGGTCAATGGACAGCATTACGTGCTCGCCCATTCAGCAAAGTAGCAGCTGTGGATGCAAATCCTAGTTCGATCTTTGTGACGGCTATCGACACTAACCCTCTTGCTGCAGATCCTGCAGTGATTATTGCTGAAAATGTACAAGCATTTGAAGCAGGTTTAGCTGTGGTATCACGTCTGACTGATGGTAAGGTATTTGTTTGTAAACAAGCAGGTAGCCAAGTACCTAGCTCATCAATTCCTCAAGTAGAAGTACATGAGTTTGGTGGCGTACATCCGGCTGGCCTTGTTGGCACACATATCCATCACTTAGATCCAGTATCGGTAAGCAAGCAAGTTTGGCATATCGGTTACCAAGACGTTATTGCCTTTGGTCACTTATTCCTAACTGGTGAAATTAGCACAGACCGTGTGATTTCTCTTGCTGGTCCGCGTGTTAAAAACCCACGTTTAGTGAAAACTCAACTGGGTGCTGCTTTAGATGATTTAGTTGCAGGCGAATTAGAAGACGGCGATAACCGTGTTATCTCTGGCTCTGTTTTAGCGGGCGCTACTTCACAAGGTCCTCAAGCATTCTTAGGTCGTTACCACATTCAAGTATCGGTATTACTTGAAGGTCGCGAAAAAGAGTTGTTTGGTTGGATTGCTCCAGGCACAGATAAATTCTCTGTAACACGTACTTTCTTATCACACCTAACACCGAGTCGTTTATTTAAAATGACAACGTCAACAGGTGGTTCAAAACGTGCCATGGTACCACTTGGTAGCTATGAGCGTGTTATGCCTTTAGATATTTTGCCAACGCCTTTATTACGTGACTTAATTGCCCGTGATTTGGATAGTGCAATTTCATTAGGGGCGCTTGAACTTGATGAAGAAGATTTAGCGTTATGTACCTTCGTTTGTCCAGGCAAATACGAGTATGGTTCAATCCTACGCGATTGCTTGACTACGATCGAGAAGGAAGGCTAGAGAGATGGGTTTAAAGAAATTTCTAGAAGATATCGAGCCGCATTTTGAAGCCGGTGGTAAACATGAAAAGTTTTATGCGCTGTATGAAGCAGCTGCAACTATTTTTTATACCCCTGGTCACGTAAATAAAGGCGCGACACACGTTCGTGATAACATCGACCTAAAACGCATGATGATTTTAGTGTGGATGGCGACGTTCCCTGCAATGTTTTTTGGTATGTTCAATATCGGTCATCAGGCCGCTGGTGCATTAGCGCAAGGTTTTGAACTAGCAAATTCTTGGCAAGTTGGCCTGTTCCAGATATTTGGTGGTGAATTAACTGCTGAATCCGGCTGGGGCGCTAAAATGTTTTATGGCGCATGTTTCTTCCTACCTATTTACGCAGTTACATTTGTTGTAGGTGGTTTCTGGGAAGTCATATTTGCTTCAGTGCGTAAGCATGAAATTAACGAAGGTTTCTTCGTAACGTCTGTGTTATTCGCGCTTATCCTACCTGCAACCATTCCTTTATGGCAAGTTGCACTAGGTATTACATTCGGTGTAGTAATCGCTAAAGAAATCTTTGGTGGTACTGGTCGTAACTTCTTAAACCCTGCATTAGCGGGTCGTGCGTTTTTATTCTTCGCATACCCTGCACAAATTTCAGGTGATACAGTATGGACCGCAGTAGATTCATTCTCTGGTGCAACTATGCTAGGTCAAGCGTTTGTTGGTTCACTTGATTACAGCAACATGGCTCTTTGGTGGGATGCGTTTTATGGTTTCATTCAAGGTTCAGTAGGTGAGACATCTACACTTGCATTGCTAGTTGGTGGCTTATTCCTCATTTACGTACGTATTGCTTCATGGCGCATCGTGCTAGGTGTGTTCTTGGGTATGGTGGCAACAGCATTCTTATTAAACGCTGTTGGTTCTGATACTAACCCAGTATTTGCAATGCCTTGGCATTGGCACTTTGTACTTGGTGGTTTTGCTTTTGGTATGTTCTTTATGGCGACAGACCCTGTGTCTGCAGCATTTACTGACAAAGCAAAGTTCGCATATGGCGCACTAATTGGTGTTATGGTAGTAATGATCCGTGTAATTAACCCTGCATTCCCTGAGGGTATGATGCTAGCAATCTTATTTGCTAACTTATTCGCACCATTGTTCGATCACTTCGTAGTGCAAGCTAATATCAAGCGGAGGTTGGCACGTAATGTCTAGTAATAACGAATCAATCGGCAAAACGCTAAGCGTTGTTGTAGCACTATGTTTAGTGTGTGCAATCATCGTATCGTTTGCTTCAGTTCAGCTTCGCCCTTTACAGCAAGCTAACAAAACGCAAGATATTCAAAAAAATATCTTGGCAGCTGCGGGCATTGATGTGTCTGGTTCTGTATCAGAAACTTTTAAAGCTAAGATCGAAACTCGCCTAGTTAATATGGAAACAGGTGAGTCTCAAACTGGCGAAGCAGTACAGGCTAAAATCGACGCTTTCGATTTTGAAAAAAGCAAGTTTGATCAAAAAATTAGCTTTGCATTAAAAGCAGAGGGCATTAAGGATATCGCTGGTATTCAGCGTATGACTCATGAGTCTCCTGCATATATCTCGAAAAAAGCAGACGGTTCTACAGATGCTATCATTTTACCAATCCAAGGTTATGGCCTTTGGGGTATTATGTATGGTTTCTTAGCGCTTGAAAGCGATGGCGAGACAATTAAAGATATTAACTTCTATAAGCATAAGGAAACACCAGGTCTTGGTGGGGAAATTCAAAATCCACAATGGACTGCTAAATGGGGTGGCAAAGAGCTACCAGTTGATGTTGTGAAAAGCGGTGCTAAAAATGATCATCAAATTGATGGTTTATCTGGTGCAACTTTAACTTCAAATGGTGTTGATCACACAGTTGACTTTTGGACTGGCGAAAACGGCTTTGGTCCTTTCCTTGCGAGAGTACGTGAAGGAGCGTTGAAATAATGGCTGATACTAAAGAAATGAAGTCGGTCCTATTTGGTCCGGTACTGGCAAATAACCCAATCGCATTACAAGTACTTGGTATTTGTTCTGCGCTTGCGGTAACGTCGAGCTTAAAAAATGCTTTAATCATGTCAATCGCATTGACCTTAGTAACAGCGTTCTCAAGCTTCTTTATCTCAATTATTCGTAACCAGATCCCGTCATCTGTACGTATTATCGTGCAAATGACCATTATTGCATCATTGGTAATCGTTGTTGACCAAGTATTACAAGCCTTCTCTTATGCTACGGCGAAAGAGTTGTCTGTATTCGTTGGTCTAATCATTACTAACTGTATCGTGATGGGTCGTGCAGAAGCATACGCAATGAAGTCGCCGCCAGTAATGTCGTTCCTTGATGGTATCGGTAATGGCTTAGGTTACTCAGTAGTGTTACTGACTGTTGGCTTTATTCGTGAACTATTTGGTAAAGGGTCATTATTTGGTGTTGAAATCATCCCTCTTGTACAAGATGGTGGTTGGTATCAACCTATGGGTCTATTGATTTTACCGCCTAGTGCATTCTTCATCATTGGTTTATTCATTTGGGTACTTCGTACTTATAAGAAAGACCAAGTAGAAGCGAAAGGGTAAGGGGCAGACTGTGGAACATTATATTAGTTTATTCGTAAAAGCAGTTTTCATTGAAAACTTAGCTTTGGCCTTCTTCCTAGGTATGTGTACTTTCCTTGCAGTATCAAAGAAAGTTACAACGTCTATCGGTCTAGGTGTGGCAGTTATCGTGGTATTGGGTATCTCAGTACCAGTTAACAACTTGGTTTATCATGCGGTTCTTGCACCTGGTGCACTTGAGTGGCTTGGTTATCCTGACGCGGATCTTAGCTTTTTACGTTTCTTGACGTTTATCGGTGTTATTGCAGCACTTGTACAAATTCTTGAAATGGCATTAGATAAGTTCTTCCCAGCACTTTATAACGCGTTAGGTATCTTCCTACCATTGATCACAGTTAACTGTGCAATCTTTGGTGCGGTATCTTTCATGGTTGAACGTAACTATAACTTCACTGAATCAGTGGTTTATGGTATCGGTTCTGGTGTGGGTTGGGCGCTAGCAATTACTTTGCTTGCTGGTATCCGTGAGAAAATGAAATATTCAGACGTGCCAGACGGCTTACGTGGTTTAGGTATTACCTTTATCACTGTTGGCTTGATGGGTCTTGGCTTTATGTCATTCTCTGGCATTTCACTTTAATAGGTAGCGAGGATAAATCATGAGTTATGAGATTTTCTTAGGCGTTGGTGTTTTCATCGCTATCGTTGTACTGCTAGTTTTAGTCATCATTGGTGCTAAATCTCAGTTAGTTGCAAGCGGTGACATCATCATTGGCGTAAATGGCGATCCAGACAAAGCCATAACAACATCTGCAGGTACCAAGCTTTTAGGCGCGTTATCTGAGTCAGGTATTTTCGTATCATCTGCATGTGGTGGCGGTGGCTCTTGTGGTCAGTGTCGTGTACACATTCATTCTGGTGGCGGCGATATCTTACCAACTGAACTTGATCACATCTCTAAAGGTGAAGCCCGTGAAGGCTGTCGTTTAGCGTGTCAGGTAAATGTTAAAAATGACATGGAAATTGAACTTGAAGAGTCAATTTTCGGTGTTAAAAAATGGGATTGTGAAGTTATCTCTAACGATAACAAAGCAACCTTCATTAAAGAACTTAAACTACAGATCCCTGATGGCGAGTCAGTACCGTTTCGTGCCGGTGGTTATATTCAGATTGAAGCACCTGCGCATCACGTTAAATATGCTGATTTCGATGTACCAGAAGAGTATCGTGGCGATTGGAACCATTTTGGTTTCTTCAAGCTGGAGTCAAAAGTAGACGAAGAAACAATTCGTGCTTACTCAATGGCTAACTACCCAGAAGAAGAAGGCATCATCATGCTTAACGTGCGTATCGCTGCGCCGCCGCCAAGAGATTTAAGCTTACCGTGTGGTAAAATGTCATCGTACATTTGGTCACTTAAAGAAGGTGATAAAGTAACTATCTCTGGTCCATTTGGTGAGTTCTTTGCAAAAGATACTGATGCTGAAATGGTATTTGTAGGTGGTGGTGCTGGTATGGCACCTATGCGTTCACACATCTTTGACCAACTTAAGCGTTTGAACTCTAAGCGTAAGATGAGTTTCTGGTATGGTGCACGTTCTAAGCGTGAAATGTTCTATGTTGAAGATTTTGACGGCCTAGCGGCTGAAAATGATAACTTCGTATGGCATACCGCGCTTTCAGATCCACAACCAGAAGATAACTGGGAAGGCTATACTGGCTTTATCCATAACGTGTTATTTGAGAACTATCTTAAAGATCACGAAGCGCCAGAAGATTGTGAGTTCTACATGTGTGGTCCTCCAATGATGAACGCTGCTGTTATCACTATGTTGAAAGACTTAGGTGTTGAAGACGAAAATATCTTACTAGATGATTTCGGTGGCTAACACCCGTATCAAAACAGTTTAGTTTTGGTTAGAATATCAGCCTCGTAGCAATATATGTTACGGGGCTTTTTTATTTCCATTACTTAAGTAGGCTGCTATGAATAGAGTTTTTCACCGACAAGGCATGATTGCCATCTTTTTTCTTACCCTCACTTTACTCATTAGTGGCTGTGGCCAAAATGATGAGCCCCAAGAGTTATACCTTGAAGGTAAAACTATGGGTACTACTTACCATATTAAGGTCTTCGCCAAGCAACAAAAGCTGGATTCATTAAATTTATTACCAGAAGTAACTCTGTTGCTCAAAGATATAAATCAATCAATGTCGACTTATATTGATGATTCTGAAATCAACACTTTTAATCGTCTTCCCGCAGGTCAAGTTATGCCTATTAGCCGTGATTTTAGAGCAGTTGTAAGCGAGTCCATCCGCTTAGGTGAGTCTACTCAGACTCTTGATGTGACCATGGGACCACTGATTGATTTATGGGGTTTTGGTCCTGATAAAAAACCAACAAAACGTCCAACAGATGAAGAACTCGCAGCCATGGTTGCACAAATTGGGGTTGATAAACTAATACTGACTGAGCAAGGCCTAGCGAAAACAGTCGCGGGTTTAGAACTATCATTTTCTTCTACTGCAAAGGGTTATGGGATAGATAAAGTAGCTGAATTATTAGAAAGCCATGACTTAACTGATTATATGGTTGAAATTGGTGGTGAGTTACGTGTATCAGGTAAAAAACCGAATGATCAAGATTGGCGTATCGCTATTGAGCAACCGGATGCTGAGCCTGGTGTGCGTAAAGTGCACCGTGTATTAGCGCCGGGTAATAACGGCATTGCGACATCGGGTGATTATCGCATTTACTATGAGATGGATGGTATTACCTATAGCCATTTAATTGATCCGGCAACAGGTATGCCAAGTCGCCATGATCTAGTATCGGTTACTGTATTGCATCCATCAGCGATGACAGCTGACGGCCTTGCAACAGCACTGACTGTGATGGGGATGGATAAAGCCAAAGCCTATGCTGAAAAAAATGATTTACCGGTTTATCTGATCGGCAAATCAAAAGATGGCTTAGTGACTTATTCGAGCCCTGCATTTAAACCCTATTTGTAGCGCGGTTTAAATCAGTTTATAATAGCAACAGCTTGGTGATTATCATCAAGCATTATTTTATTGCTGATCAATAGGGGCTAAGCAATGTCACTTTTTCTTCTTACGTTTGGTTTACTGCTTTTAATTGTCGCAGCGATGGCTGTGGGCATGATAGTGCAAAAGAAATCTATGGCCAGCAGCTGTGGTGGTTTAGGCTCTGTAGGCATTGATAAAGCCTGTGATTGTGATGACCCATGCGACAAACGCAAAAAGCGTATGGCAAAAGAGCAAGTTTGGAAAGAAAACCAAATATTATAAGCTCTTGATAGCTATCAAATATACATTAAAAAGCGCCTCTTTAATAACAGGCGCTTTTTTAATGCCCACTTACGGCTAAAATGTGTCAAGTAATCGACCACTGCGACAATATGTCACACCCAGTGAAGCTCGTATGGACTGTATAATATGATGTATTCCTAATCGTTTATTCACTGCAGGCATTGATTATCAATTAACAACTTAATTAACAACGCAATTAAACTTGGCTGCGAAACTGCGTGCGCTTTCTGATTACGAATTAGCACTAAGTAATAGCCAAGGACGATATGGTGACTTTACACAACTTAGGCTTAAAGCAAGTTATGACGTTAATTCGGCACTGATGTTAAGCACGCAAGTTGATAATTT
The DNA here is from genome assembly GCF_028885455.1 of Pseudoalteromonas rhizosphaerae. NCBI lineage: Bacteria > Pseudomonadati > Pseudomonadota > Gammaproteobacteria > Alteromonadales > Pseudoalteromonadaceae > Pseudoalteromonas > Pseudoalteromonas rhizosphaerae. The sequence continues at coordinate 4,488,306 of NZ_CP118496.1, read as the reverse complement.
AACTGATGAGTATTATGAATATGTATAGTGGGATGACTCGTAAACTCTGCATAGCCCAGCACAAGGTCGTGCTATATCTGTTGCAATTAAGTTTAAGTATTAATGAGTAAGCAGTTACTCGCGTGGCGCAAGTTGGCAAGGCGACTCCATCTATGGTTGGGGTTAAGCCTTGGCATGTTTTTTGTGATCCTTTGCTTGTCAGGAGCTGCACTTGTTTATTATCCGCAAATAGATACCTGGTTGCATCCGGAGTTAGCAAATGCAGCGCAGCAACCGTGTGATTACAACACTGCATTAAAAACATTACGCATGCAGTATCCAGATAAGCTGGGACCGTGGCGGTTTGAAGTGACCCCTGAACAACAATTCATTCCGGCGCGCTATTATAACCCTCAAGAGACTCAAGGGCAGGATTTTGCACCTATGATGGTGTGGTTGTCAGCTGATGGCAGCACCTTGCTCAGACAGTCATTTTGGGGCGATTACCTAGTACTTCGTCACACAAATTTTGACTAGTTGAGAGCACCGTAAGCTCTCTCTAGTTTTTCACGTGCTGAATCAACATTAAACATCCAATTTATACTGGCGCCTTCTTTATTTCGGCGCCATTCCCACGCCGTGAGCTCTGTCTTTAACTCTTCCATACTTGCTATGCGCCGATCTAAGCATTGCTTATTCATATTGCCAATTTCTATCTCGACCATATTCAACCAACTCGCATGTTTAGGTGTGTAATGGAACTCTATTTTATTTAAAATACGTCGTGCTTCTTGCGGTGAAAATGCTTTATATAACGCACCTTCCGTATGAGTCGATAAGTTATCTAGCACGACACGAATTTTATTCGCATGTGGGTAGTGTTCATCGACTAAGTCCTTCATACAGTGTGCAAAATCAACTTTCGTTTTCCTCTGTGTTGCTTTAACGTGTCGCCAACCCCGATGACGGTCAAAGAATACAAATAAGTTAGCCACGCCAACCCGTTTATATTCATAATCTAGGCGTTTTACCTGTCCCTTTTTCATCGGTTGTACTGGCCGTGTATCATCAACAAGTTGCTTCATCGCCTCATCAAAATTAATAATGGGATTGAGCTCATCCGCTGGCTCAGCATATAATTCAAGTACATGCTCCATTCTTGCAATATACTCAGCGTCCATTGTTGCCACACACCACATCTTTTTTTGCCATGGCTTTAACGCATTTTCTTTAAGGCGTCTACGAACCGTTTCATATGAAATACTGTCTAAATCCGTTAATGTTATTAATCGCTCGCCAAGTAACGCTAATGTCCATCGGCAGTGTCCTGTTGGCGGCTCAGAACAGGCTGTGGCTATTAAAGTTACTTCATCTTTCGCGGAGGTTTTTCTCATAGCACCACTTCGTGCACCTTCATTTAAAGCGGCTTCTAAACCGTCTTCGACAAACTGACGTTTGACTCGAAATACAGTTGAAGAGCTCACTTGAACCGCTTCACATATTTGATCTGTTGTATATCGACAACGGTCCGCTTTTAATAAAATGGCGGCTCGTTTGTACTTTCGAACATTGACCATGCCTTTTTTGCAGTAGTTAACTAATTCGCATTTTTCTTCTGCTGATAATTCAACAATATACTTTCGGTTCATAACAATATTAAATGAGTAAATATGAGTTAAAGGATCGTCAATTAGGATAAAAGTTCATTATGAATAAAGAAGAGTTGCCGTCGTTCACTGTGAAACAAGGGCAGTATTTGGCATTTATTTATTACTACACAAAAGTGAATGGTGTTGCACCTGCTGAAAATGATTTTGAGCGTTATTTTGGAACTGCATCATCAAGTGTTCATGCAATGATTTTAACGCTTAAAAAGAAAGGGTTCATCACTTCAACTGCTGGAAAAAGCCGAACGATAAAGCTATTGATAGGAATAAATCAGTTGCCTGAATTTAAGTAAGGCAACTGATCAGAACTTCTGTGAACGAGTACTAGTAACTTGGCTGTATAACTTGCACTTTACTTTACTACTTGGCAGTACAGGGACAATTATTGTCGGTTACCTTGGAATTGGCAGCGCGCTCTTATTACTCACAGGTTTAGTTGCGTGGTGGCCTAAGTCAGGTTTTTGGTTGAGGCAATTGCGTTTTAAGCGCCGCGCTGCTTTATTAGGACGCATGTACGATTGGCATAAAACAATCGGTTTAGTGATGTTGTTACCCTTGTTTATTCTTACTAGTACCGGTGCGATGCTAGCCTTGCCCAAAGAGACCAATGGCTTGCTTGGCTGGGCACTGGATGAAGTCGAAAGTGCTGCAAGACCAGCACCACAGTTAACTTTTTCAAACCCGCAAATTAGTGTTACTCAGGCTGTAAAAATAGCACAAACACAACTGCCTAAAGCGCGACTTGCATGGATAGAAACTCCCAGCGTAAACCAAGGCTATTATCGACTGCGCATGCAGGTAAGTGATGATAAATCGACACGTTTTCCAAACAGTTATATTGATATTAATCCGCGCTCAGGTGAGGTAGTGAAGGTCTTCGATCTTAGGCAGCAAGGAACAAGTAACCAAATCAAAAACTGGCTACATCCACTGCATAATGGCAGTGTAGGTGGGCTAAGCCTTAAAGTGCTATGGATCATCGCCTCGTTGGCAAGTTTAGGGTTGGCTTGGCTAGGTTGGTATCGTTATTATCTACGTAAAAATACAGCCAAAAAAGATCGCAAAAAATAACAAGCCCTGAGAACAGGGCTAACGTACTTAAATTTAAAGTTTTATAAGTTGACTACCTAACACGGCGTATTCGATGTGTTTATCGTTGCGTAGTAAAAAGTGTGCTTTAGCTCCACGCTTTAGCATCGCGGTTTAAATCTATTCCTTGCGCATTAAAACGGGTTTGCAGCTGTGCCCCATCGGGATTGACCATAGGAATGATCATCAGTGATAGTTTGTTTTGCCAATTTTCTCGCCATGCATTATTTTTTTTTCGATTGCATAGCTTAAAAAATCCATTAATGCGGCACTTGCCGTATTTTCATCACCATGCATTTGGCTCCACATCATAACTTTGATTGGCCCCGAGCCAATATAAAATGCATCAATTGATTTACCTAAGAATGATTGACCTAAATTTTTTCGCTCTATGCTGGGGTGAGCAGCTAACGTATCTAGTAAAGGAGCAAGATCAGCGTGTGTAATCGCTGCTTTGTTTAATCCTTTAATTTGGTGCATTGCGATTGGTGCGGCAGTTAAGCTAAATGAGCAACTAAGTAAGCCAACTAGTATGGTTTTGCGAATCATAATAATACCCTGCTATTCTTGCTTTGCAAATTTTTAAGAATATAATATTAAACTGGATCGGTCCAAAATTATCTTCACTTTAAGTGAAATCATTTCTCATAACTGTGATGCTTTGCGGGCTTTATTTTCAATTGATTGTTTATTATAAAATAATATCTTTTGATAAAGTTTTTTGTGAACATTTAAGTTGATTTTAGGGCTAAAATTTAGACTAAAGTCTATGGGTTAATTTTTTTCATCTATCAGATTTATTTTTATCAGTTGTAAGCTTTGAGCTATTACACTAAATTTAGTTTCAAGGAAGCGAAATGAACAAGCCGCTTACAAAGAATCTTTATAATTGTGTGTGAAGATGTTGTCAAAGGCGGTTCAAGTTTAGTACAAACTGGGCTTGGACTGTTTTTATTTTACTGCCACATGATTAGACGAACTGAAAGTTTGTCACTAAATTACAGTGTTTATTGAACAACGCTAAAACTGAATCTTTATAATTGTGTGTGAAGATGTTGTCAAAAAGACAGTTCAAGTTTAGTTAACCTGAGCTTGAACTGCTTTTATTTACTGCCACGCGATTAAATGAACTTATTGTTCATCAGTGAATCTACAATACGTATTGAAAAATATTATAACCGAATCTTTATAATTGTGTGTGAAGATGTTGTCAAAAAGACGACTCAAGTTAGGGGATAACTTGGCTTGAGTTGCTTTTTATTTTAACCGACATGCAGTTAGATGGCGAAGCAGCCAATACTAAATTCAATAGCGAATACGCTATTAAACGAATCTTTATAATTGTGTGTGAAGATGTTGTCAAAAAGACGACTCAAGTTAGGGGATAACTTGGCTTGAGTTGCTTTTTATTTTAACCGATACGCAGTTAGATGGCGAAGCAGCCAATACCAAATTCAATAGCGAATACGCTATTAAACGAATCTTTATAATTGTGTGTGAAGATGTTGTCAAAAAGACGACTCAAGTTAGGGGATAACTTGGCTTGAGTTGCTTTTTATTTTCTAAAAGCCGCCAATTATCATTTAAGTTATTTTTAAAGCGCCAGTATGGCGCTTTTTTTATAGCTGTAATTCAACATATTAATAAAAAGTTAGCCCGCTATGTTGTTTTATACTTGTAGCTTGTGTTGACTTTGTTATAATCCTCCCGAAATTTCAGTAATTACTGAAACTTTATTGATGAAGATCATAACAACGAAGTGGAAAATAGCGTAAAGCCAGTCTCTTTACTTCGTAATATATAACCAATAAGGCCATATACGTTTGAATTCGCAAAATTGTCCGCCAACAAAAACGCACTCTACGCTTAGTAGATGGCAGTTGCGTGCGCGTGCACTTTTTGCCGGACGAGAGCTATTTTCTGTATTAGTTATTTTATTAATTAATTCAGCCATGCTGGTAAATGGTAGTATTGAAGATGCGACAGAGCTAAAAAGCTTATTAACTGAAGGGGCTGTATATGAGTCATCTTTAATTAATGTATTGGGCTTTTTGGCATATCCAGTTGTGTCGTGCCAGTTACTCATTGGTTTATGTTGGTTGATTTTTCACTTTTTCCCAGCGCGTCGTGCTGGGGTTATTTTACGCAAAGCAGCCTTTGCTTTTCGTCAAACAAAAACATCTTTAGTAGTACACAGCGCTCATGGTTGTCGTGCTCCACCTCTTGTTAATGGTTGAACGCTACTCGTTATAGATAGTTTGGCTTTTTAACTAATCTGCTGATTCTGTCCGCTGTAATAACGCTTAGCCGCAGTGTACCTGCGATTCAACCAACACCCTCAAATTCCTTTATTGCTTTTTTGATGCTTAGTATTTTTTATGGCGCTAAAAAGTTACCTGAGGAATATTCAAACCGTTGTTTTTACGCTTTTATTTAGAGTTGTAGGGGCAGCACATATCAAATTTTAGGTTGTAGGATAGTCCTTTGTTAATTCGAAACCTCTGTAATATTGCTCTGGGCACAACTGTGCTCGCACTGACTGGCTGTAAAGGCGGGGTGCTTGATCCAAAAGGGCAAGTTGGGATAGATGAAAAAAATCTGATCATCATTGCCACTGTGCTGATGTTAATTGTGGTTATTCCTGTGATTGTGATGACCTTGTACTTTGCGTGGAAATATCGTGATGGCCAAGAGCAGCAAATTTATGCGCCAAAATGGGCACACTCAGGAAAAATTGAAGCCGCAGTCTGGGCCATTCCTATTGTGATAGTGATTGTACTGGGTGTCATTACTTGGCAATCAACGCAACAGCTTGACCCTTATAAACCGCTTGAAGGTAAAGGCAAACACTTAACAGTTGAAGTGGTATCACTGAATTGGAAATGGCTGTTTATTTATCCTGAGCAAGGTATTGCTACGGTTAATGAATTGGTATTTCCAGCCAATGTACCGGTGGAATATAAAATCACCTCAGAAAGTACCATGAACTCATTTTTCATCCCACAACTAGGTAGCCAAATCTACTCGATGGCGGGCATGGAAACTAAGTTGCATTTGATTGCTAATGAACCGGGTACGTTTAAAGGCTTTTCTGCTAACTACAGCGGCGCAGGTTTTACTGGTATGAAATTTAATGCCATAGCTACGCCAACGCAAGCTGACTTTGATACGTGGGTAAACAAGGTGAAAAGCCAAGCTAATACGCTCACTAAAGCGAATTATGATGCACTGGCATTACCGAGTGAAAACAACCCGGTGACTTATTTTGCTGATGTTGATGATGGCTTGTTCCACACCATCATTATGAAATATATGCAAGCACATGGTGATATGAACAAAATGCACAGTGCAATGCCTGAGCACAGCGGTCATGAAAATCACACAATGCACAGCGAGGGCGAGGAATAATTATGTCGTTATTTGGAAAATTATCGTTAGATGCCATTCCGTTTCATGAACCTATTTTGATGGTGACAATGGCGGTAGTAGTGATTGCAGGGGCATTGATTGCAGCTTTAGTCACAAAATATAAAAAATGGGGTGTGCTATGGCACGACTGGATCACCTCAATCGATCATAAACGCTTAGGTGTGATGTACATTATCCTTGCCTTGATCATGCTGTTTCGTGGTTTCTCAGATGCCATTATGATGCGGGCACAATTGGCGCTTGCTACAGGAGGCGCAACGGGTTATTTGCCGCCAGAGCATTATGACCAAATCTTCACCGCGCATGGGGTGATCATGATCATCTTTATGGCGATGCCATTTATGATTGGTCTAATGAACATTGTATTGCCACTGCAAATTGGTGCGCGCGATGTAGCATTTCCGTTTTTAAATAATCTAAGTTTTTGGCTTACTGCCGGTGGTGCAATATTAATTAATATTTCATTGTTCTGTGGTGAATTTGCAAAAACCGGTTGGGTCGCTTATCCGCCGCTATCGGAGATGTCTTTTAGCCCTGGAGTCGGGGTCGATTATTATATTTGGGCACTGCAAATATCAGGTATTGGTACACTATTAACGGCAGTAAACTTTTTAGTAACAGTGTTTAAAATGCGTGCCCCTGGTATGCGTTTAATGCAAATGCCAATTTTTACCTGGACATGTACATGGGCAAATATCTTAATTGCTGCGTCATTCCCAATCTTAACTGCGGTGTTGACTATGTTAACGCTAGACCGTTATTTAGATTTCCACTTCTTTACTAATGAAGCTGGCGGTAACGCCATGATGTACATCAACCTGTTCTGGGCTTGGGGTCATCCTGAAGTGTATATCTTGATTTTACCTGCGTTTGGTATTTTCTCTGAAGTTATCTCGACCTTTACCGGTAAACGTTTATTTGGTTATAAATCTATGGTTTATGCCAGCGGTGCAATTTCTATCTTAGGTTTTATTGTTTGGTTACACCATTTCTTCACTATGGGGTCCAGTGCTAATGTTAATGCCTTCTTTGGCGTAATGACCATGGTCATTGCGGTGCCCACCGGAGTGAAACTGTTTAACTGGTTATTTACTATTTATCGTGGTCGTTTACGCATCACAGTTCCTGTACTTTGGACACTTGGCTTTATGGTGACCTTTACCATCGGCGGGATGACAGGGGTACTACTAGCAATCCCAGGTGCTGATTATGTATTACACAATAGCCTCTTCCTGATTGCACATTTTCATAACACCATCATCGGTGGTGCGGTATTTGGATACTTGGCTGGTTTTGCATTTTGGTTCCCTAAAGCAATGGGCTTTAAACTTCATGAAGGTTGGGGTAAGGCGTCTTTCTGGTGTTGGTTAATTGGTTTCTTTGTTGCATTTATGCCGCTATACGTTCTTGGTTTCTTAGGTATGACACGTCGCTTAAACCACACCAATAACCCAGATTGGAATATCTGGTTGTACATTGCCTTTGTCGGTGCGGTGATCATTATGTTTGGTATTTTGTTCCAAGTTGTACAGCTTATTGTGAGCTTTAAAAATCGCGAAGCATTAAAAGATACAACCGGCGATCCGTGGAATGGACACACACTTGAGTGGTCAACATCGTCACCACCACAATACTATAACTTCGCTACTATACCGCATGTACACGATATCGATACTTGGACTGATATGAAAGAAAAAGGCCAAGCGTATCAACAACAAGCAAGCTATGCGCCTATTCATATGCCAAAAAATACTTCGGCAGGGGTGATGATGAGTGCGTGTTTTACCACATTCTGTTTTGCCATGATTTGGCATATTTGGTGGTTGGCAATTGTCGGTGTTATTGCTGGCATCACGGTATTCTTTAAGCGCTGTTACACCAGTGATGTTGATTACTACGTGCAACCAGAAGAAATTCTTGAAATTGAAAGTGCACATAATAAAAGTGCAACAACATTTAACCAAGGTAAGGAGTTCAGCGCATGAGTGCTACCTCTGCAGATATAAATATCATCAATCATGATGCCCATGCTCACGAGCATCATGATACTGGTGGCGATACGGTATTTGGTTTTTGGCTTTACTTAATGACCGACTGCTTATTGTTTGCCTCATTTTTTGCCACCTACGCTGTGCTTTATATGAATACAGCGGGTGGCGTATCTGGCAAAGATATTTTTGAACTGGACTTTGTAGCGGTTGAAACTGCTGCATTGCTACTAAGTAGTATCACTTTTGGTTTTGCGATGATCTCAGCTCATGCGCAAAAGAAGGCCGCTACATTAACGTGGCTGGCAATTACTTTTGCTTTTGGTGCTGTGTTTATTGGTATGGAAATTTATGAATTTCATCATTTAATTGCCCATGGTAATGGCCCGCAGCGCAGCGCATTTTTAACCTCGTTCTTCTCTTTAGTAGGCTTACACGGTATGCACGTAACCGCTGGTCTAATTTGGATGGCGACGATGATGATCGAAGTATCACGTCGTGGTTTAAACCCAGCAACCGTTACACGTTTAAGTTGCTTAAGTTTGTTTTGGCACTTTTTAGATGTGGTATGGATCTGCGTATTTACCGTTGTTTACTTAATGGGAGTGATGTAATGAGCCACAGTGAATCACATGTATTTAATGAGCTACATACACAAAGCCATAGTGATGCTTCACATGGCAGTGTTAAAGACTATTTAATAGGTTTTGTTTTATCAATCATTCTAACGGCCATTCCATTTTGGGCGGTGATGAGCGGTACATTGTCAAAACCAACCACATTTGCCTGTGTTGTCGTAATGGCCATTGTGCAAATTTGGGTGCATTTAAAATACTTCTTGCACCTGAACTTTACCACCGAAGACGGTAAAGCCAGTTCGTTATCGTTCATCTTCAGTGCGCTGATCATCGTCATGGTGGTTGGCCTGTCTGTATGGATCATCTACGAATCGAACGCCATGATGATGTACTAGCCCCAGCTAGTACGTTTTCGTAAAGCAAAGAATAGGGGAACTGCAGATGTTTCGTCGTTATTTAAAGGTCACTAAGCCCGGTATTATCATGGGTAATTTGATCTCGGTTGCGGGTGGGTTTTTACTCGCCTCGCGTGGTGATATTGATGGCTGGCTAATGCTTGCTACATTAGTTGGCTTATCGCTGGTGGTAGCCTCAGGTTGCGTGATCAATAATGTGATCGACCGTGATATTGATATTCGCATGGCGCGCACGCGAACACGGGTAACCGTTACCGGTGAAATGTCTGCAACCACGGCTTTGCTGCATGGCACAGTACTTGGCTTACTAGGCTTTGCTTTACTAATGGTTTTTACTAACTGGATTGCGGTATTTTTTGCTGTGTTTGGTTATGTCATATACGTGGGTGTTTACAGCTTATATATGAAGCGTCGCTCAGTGTATGGCACGTTTATCGGTAGTTTATCAGGAGCAGTACCACCAGTGGTAGGGTACTGCGCTGTTTCAGCACAGTTTGATGTTGGCGCGTTGATCTTATTAGTAATGTTTAGTTTGTGGCAAATGCCGCACTCTTATGCGATTGCTATTTTTCGTTATAAAGACTATCAAGCTGCGCGTATTCCGGTATTACCGGTAGCGCAAGGTATTGATAAAGCTAAACATCATATTGTGTTGTATATCGCGGTATATGCGTTAGTGGTGATGTTATTAACCATTGGCGGTTATACCGGTATGGCTTTTTTAGCTGTTGCTTGCACTACTAGTTTTTGGTGGTTATTAATGGCGCTGCGAGGTTATCGTCGTAATATTGATATTAGTGGTTGGGCACGCCAAGTATTTGCGTTTTCAATTGTGAATATCACTGCACTGAGTATCGCCATGGCAGTTGATTACCAAAATATTGCCCCGCATCTGTTTGCTTTTAACTAATTACTAAACCGAGTTTATTTCAAAGTTAACCAAAGGCTCTAAGATCTCCGAGGAGCCTTTTTTCATTTTTATAGCACCGCTAATTGATTAACTCAGCAATACTGAGTTTCCCCGCTAACATTAAACTTTGCTTTATGGCTGCACGTATTTCAGCTGGCTTGTTTTGACTAAGTTTAAAATTGCCCTGCCAATGAATGGTAATAAATTCAATAAAACTTAATTGTTGATACATTGCCTTGCGCTGCTGTACGGGTACCTCATTAATTTGCCATTTATCTGTAGCATGCTCAGTAAAGTGTTGCTCAAAGTGATCGGTTAGTCGTTGCATGATCTGTTCTTTGTGCTGTTGGTCTTTAACAATACGCACTTTAGCTGTCACATAAACACTCGAATAAAGCCAACTAGGTAGGGTTTTATTGTGTGCGTAAGCGGGCGATAAATAGCAATCATCGCCACTAAATAATAGCTTCACTGATTGACCATCAAATGATGACAGGGGGTTATATTTGGCCACATGGCCGATAAAAACTTCGCGAGCTGGGTCATATAATAATGGCACGCGGCATATATCATTGAGTTGGTTTTGTGTATTAGGCATTAAAATGGTCGCCAGTGGATAGTTATTTACTAACTGTTGTAATTGCTTACTATCATGTTGTTGAAAATGGGCCGCTGGGTACATTATAGTTTTCCTTCTAACTGAGATTTTATTGTCGGCCATTGCTCGTCTATAATACTGAACTGAGCGGTGTTTCGGTATGAGCCATCGGCAAGTAACCTGTCTTTATAACTAATGCCTTCAAAGCGGGCGCCAAGGCGTGTTATAGCATTACGCGATTTTTGGTTTTGTTCATGGGTATTAAAAATAATACGCACTAGGCCTAATTCTTCGAACGCATATTGCAGTAGCAAGTATTTAGCGTGGGTATTTACAAAACTACGTTGCCACTTTTTAGCAATAAATGTGTGGCCAATCTCGGCGCTGTAATTTTGTTTATCTAACCTAAATAAACGTGTAGTACCAAGCACCTGCTTACTTACTTTATCAACTATGGCGTAGACTATTTGTTGTTCGGCATTAAACTGCGCTGTATTGATAAACCAATCATCGAGAATTGCACGGGTTTGGGTGTAATTTATTAAAACCCAACGCCATATTTGTGGATCTTGGCCTGCTTGATATAGCCCCTCGAGGTGGTTTTGTGTCAGTGGCTCTAAAGCCAGCTTACTGGTTTGATGAATGTGTTTTGTAAACATGATAAGCCCCATATTTTGCTATTTATGAATAACAAAGGTACGCTACTTTGGTCAGTAATAAACAACCAGTTTTAGCTTTTTAACTAGACCAGTTTAGAGTGTTTTTGGAGTCGTAATGCAGCCGTTAGTTATTGAATTTGATGAGTCCGAGCCTGCCAAATATTTGCAACTGGCCAGCGCGATACGCAGTGCCATAATGCAAGGCAAGCTTGCGCCAGGGGTAAAACTCAGCTCGGCGCGTGTCATGGCAAACACTTATCAGCTCAATCGCCATACAGTGATGAATGCATTGCAATTATTAGTAGCGGAAGGCTGGCTTGAATCTCAGCAGCGCTCAGGTTATCGGATCACCAACTCATTGCCCATTCAAAGTAGTGTTAGTACCTCAAGTACTCCAATACTGAAAGCAAAACCTTATCAATTTGCTAAAACATTGGCTGTGCCTGCTGCTGGAATGGATTTAACTGCGTATAGATATAACTTTGCTGGTGGCTTGCCTGATCTTGCCAGTTTCCCACAAAAAGAATTTAAACGCTCCGTCAGCCATGTGTGTAATCACTTAGATATCAATCAACTGCATTATGGGCAGGTCAGTGGTAACGAGCAATTAAAAGCTCATATTTGTGATTACTTATACAAAGCGCGTAATTTAAACGTAAGCGATGTATTGATCTGCAATGGCTCGCAAGAAGCACTGTTTTTAATCGCAAAAGCGTTTATAAAAAAAGATGATTTTGTCGCAGTAGAAACGTTAGGTTATCCGCCAGCAAGGCAAGCATTTGCAGCTTGTGGCGCGCAATTGGTTGATATAAAACAAGACGATGAAGGCTTATGTGTTGATGATTTAAAAGCCCAGCTGGAATGTTATCCAATTAAAATGCTGTACTTAACGCCGCTGCACCAATATCCAACTACCGTGACCTTATCGCCAACGCGGCGCTTGCAAATTTATCAACTGTGTTATGCCCATAACGTTATGATCATCGAAGATGACTACGACCATGAATTTCATTATCGCTGTCAGCCATTACAACCCATGGCCGCCGATGACCCCGCGGGCATCGTTATTTACCTATCGACGTTTTCAAAGATTATGTTTTCAGCTGCACGTATCGGTTATATCTGCGCAGCGCCTGAAGTATTAGCGCAATTAACTGCGTGGAAGCAGCTGATGAACCATAAGAACGATGTGATCATGCAATTAGCTGTGGCGCACTGGATGAAAGAAGGTGGCTTTGAACGCCATTTAAAGCGTATGACCAAACTGTATAAACAGCGCTATGAAGCGATGGATGCCTATTTAATAGAGCTACAAGCACTTGGGCATCCTATAGAATATAAAAAGCCCGACGGCGGCATGGCGATGTGGGTCAACTTTAATAAAGACACTCAGCACTTAAAAGCGCAGTTAGCAAAGCAAGGTATATATTTACAAACCCAAGCCGAGTTTTACTTTACCAACTCAGTACGTAGCTTAAAACCCATAAACTATAGCTATGCTCGGCTTGGTTTTGCAGGACAATCGAGTGAGAACATGCAGCAAGGTTTACAGCTTGTAATGCAGGAGTTGTATGCCAGTGTACGAAAATAATATAGTAGAAAGTTAATCATAGATAACTTTATTGCTATTACTTTTGTTATGGCTTTAGTTATTAATTTTTCATAATCTGGATCTATATATAACTTTAAATATTTTATTAATCAGTCGGTTAATCATATAAGAATGTGATTAAAAACTGAGCTAACATGTGGTGGGAGTAGGGGCTATGGACAACAAGTAAGACAGCTTACAGTTGAGTTGCATAAATTGAATTGGGGGGGACTTAAATTTACAATGAGATTTAGTGTTCAAATTGAGTACTTGCTTGATGCTATTTTAAGGAACCAGTTCATCTTAGCAACATCAATTACTTCAGTGGATTTAAACCAATTCGAATAAACTAATAAATAAACCTGCTTTATCGTGAATAAAAAATTAAGGGGGATGATTATAATAGCTTTAACGTGGTTTTTTCTTATAATCCAATTAGTGGTTTTATTGATGACGCTAAAGAGTCATTTTTATATTTATCTTCTACTTTTCATTATAAATACACTTTTTTTATTTTTTATAGAAAACGTAAGTATGAAGATGACGTATTTTTGCCACTTAGAATTGCTTTTTATTTAGGTTTATCACTTTTAGTATTTGCAATTGCATTTAGAATTTTAATTTTTTAGAAATTGTTGATTAGAAGAAAAATAAATCGTGTCAGGTCTTTCTTTTTGCCTGTCAACTTATTTGAACTTGAATTAGAGTAAATACCTGTACGTAGCGGTAGTTGGCGCACCTTTAGCTAAAACTTCCGTGGAAACATGACGTGAGGTGACGGCTTCACCAGCGCGAGCTATAACGCTATGGGTAAACCCACGTAAATATTAAAAGATGTGCAAACCCTCAACTTTACTTGTGGCCCGCAACATCAGCGTTTTATGTAAGTGAACGCCAATGACACCACGTATTACAGCGACAAACTTTACGAAGAAGAAATTGACTGCACAAAAACCACGAACAAATAGGGTTCAGCTCACTTGCTTCATAATAGCTTGTCATAATTCCTCAGTGACGGTTTTTCGATGCTGGCATATAAGTAGTGTTATGAAGCAATAAACCTGAATCTGTAATTTCAAAGAGTATAGGTCGAGTGTAAAAAATGATTAATGTAATTTTTGTAATGATGGCAGCAATTACCTCAAATGAAGTCTTTATTAATAAAGCGCTGAATGGTTGTCCAAAAAAAGAAAATTTGATTGAACATGTTTATAAGTCAGAAACTATTTTCAACGATGCAACGCAGCTGTATGTTTTTTATCCTAAAGAATTTTCAGGCTTGAAGATTGAAAGTGTAATGTTTTTACTTAATAAAAAAGATAGTCGATTATCTTTATACTCTAAAATTGAAGAGTATAAAGAAAATAATAAATTCGTTGTCTCTGCAATTTGGTTTGATTCTAATTTATATTCTGAATTAATAGCTAATTTTGAATATCGCTCAAATGAAAGTGGTAATGGAGAAGTGTGCGTGCTTTCGGTAGATATTCCGTTTGAGAAGTTAGTTAAGAATTGGAGTGGGGGAAATTAGATTTTCATATTAATTTAAAATGTTAATTATATTATTTAGCTCGGTTTATAATAACGCTTTAAATGATAATTTGAGACAAGCTGGATGGTTTGGTTAAGTGAGTAGCTTAATCGGGTGGGAGTGTAACTTTAACGACAGATAGCTATTATGGGAAATCAAAAATATATGGCTGTCCCTTTTCTTCTGAACTAAGCCAAATTGAAGGACAAGTACAAAAAGTACAAGTAGCCCATACAGATATGCTTGGCTCTACGGTGCTTATTACAGATCAACAAGGTAAAGGCATTGGCCAATACATTTATGATCCGTGGGGCAAGCAGCAACAAGTTTATACAAGCCAAGCGCTCACCAGCAATGCGATGTTATTGTCGCAAATGCGCAGCTTCACCGGCCACGAACAAATGGATAAGCTGGAAGTCATCCATATGAATGGCCGTATTTATGATGCCAATATAGGTCGTTTTTTACAAGCGGATCCCTTTGTCCAGTTCCCTAATTTAACGCAAAGTCATAACCGCTATAGTTACGTGTTAAATAACTGTAATGGTCTAATGAAACTGGAGAGGTTTATAGCGTAAAATGAGCTAAACCAAAAAGGTATCACTATGACCAGAAAATCAAAAGTAACACTCAGTGCACAACAAAAACTTGAATATGCCAAATTAATGGTAGAAGAAGGTTATACCAATAAGCAAATTGAAGAGATGTCTGGCGCAGGAAAGTCAGCAGTATCACGTTGGAAGCAACAATATCTATCTGAGCTAGATGGTAAGAGCCCGGGAAATGTACAAGCACTAACACCTGAGCAGCAACGTATTCAATTGCTAGAGAAGCAGCTACAGCGCGCTTTAAGGGATAATGATATATTAAAAAAAGCCACCGCTTTCTTCATTCGCGACAATCAAAATTTAAAGTAATTAAAGCGTTGAAGAAAGCAACCCCAAGCTATACGGTATCTGAGTTGTGTCGTGCTTTAGAAGTCAGTACAAGTAGTTATTACTATGCGCCAGTCACGCCAAATAAGTCAGAGCAGGCACTGCTGGCGTTAATTGAATCTATCGCTGACGATTCCGGTTATACGTATGGTAGGCGTAGAGTGCACGTTGAATTGAATGCGTTAAATCATACGATTGGAATATATAAAACAGCGGCACTGATGAAAAAGTTGAATATAAAAGCCATCAGGCCGAAGAAAAAACATTACTACCCTAATTCAGGTGATGAACATAAGTACGCACAGAACCTCTTAAAACGAGAGTTTAACCCTGATTCACATAACACGCATTGGGTCGGTGATATTACCTATATTAGGAATCACCAAGGGTGGAGTTACTTGGCCTGTGTGTTAGATTTATCAACGAGGGAAGTTGTAGGGTATGCCTTATCAACAAGCCCAAATGCTGAATTGGCTATAGCAGCATTGAATAATGCTATTAAGCGTCAACAGCCGGTTCTTAATTAACTGATGTTTCATTCCGATCAAGGGTGTCAGTATTCTGCGGCCTCGTTTAGAGCTCGGTTATCACAACTAACTATAACGCAAAGTATGAGTCGTCGAGGTAATTGTTGGGATAATGCAGTAATGGAGCGATTTTTTAGAAGTTTAAAAACAGAGCGACTGAATCGCCTGTCATTTATAAATCATCATTCAGTTATAAGTGAGGTGGACAATTATATTCAGTTTTACAATTACAAACGTAGGCATTCTACGCTTAATTATATGACGCCACATCAGAAATATAATGAATTAAAAAATGCCGCTTAGAATCTCTACAGAATTTGTTGACCATTACAGATATTAGGCTGCAAGCCACCAGCTTTAACAGTTACGCTTCCATTGAATTAAAAATTGATGATATGTAATGGTCTGGCTCAGCTCTGAGAAAAGCTTTAATTGATCAACTTATAGGGCAATACCTTAATCATGAGAGGTGTTATGTCGGTTGTCTGCTGATAATGATGAGAGAAACCCGCAAATGGAAACACCCTGATACAGGCGAGATGATGACCTTTACCCAAACGGTTGAATGGCTTCAAAGTGAGGCTTATACAATCATGAAGGAAAGAACTGAGCTTCGAGTAATTGTAAAAGGTACAGATTACGCAAGTACAGCGAACGAGTCGCACTCTTAAGTTGGTATTATAATTTTCGGGACTAGCTGGCCTGAATTGGCCAGCTCAGTGGACATTGGTTTAAGTGTTTGATTTGAACTATGCTTTTGTAATGTTGCTATGTATCTAGACGTTAGGAATGAGGCAAATAATAAAGCAATAAATGGTATGTATGCCCCAGCTGTAGGATAAAAGTCAGGTTGGTCAAAATCGACAGTGGCACCAACTAAAATACCTTGTATCAGGTTTTATTCTAAGTTGTTGAATTTGTTGTTTTAATCTAGGGGTAATCATCAAGCAAACTTTCTAGCTCTTTGCTTGGGAACAAACCTGCCCATTTTTGTTGATTGGAATTTATGCAATACTTTTTGATGGCATCAAATTGAATTTCTTTACCAAGGATGTGGACTGAGTCACCCACATAATTCACCTCAACATAAGCGATAGGGTCCTTTCTAGAGCTCTTTGTGCCCCAAACGACAGATGATATAGAATCGCACTGTACTTTGTAAGGCACAATACAAGCGTTCAAGAGTGGCCAGTATCTTCGGCTACTTGAGATGGTAGCTTCAATAAACGCTGTAATTGACTTTCTGTTTGCCCCGCTGAAATCACTAAGTGAATCACAAACTTTTGAACACTCCTTCCTCAATATACTGTAGTATGTATCTGGTCGATTTGAAAAAATGAAACCGAGATAATTTTCACTAACTTTATCATTGTCAGTATATTCTGAAGACTCAGTGAGCTTTGTTAGCTTAAATAATTTTTTAACAAAAGTTGCTAGTTTTTCCTCATTATCAATTTTTGGATTTTCTAAAGAACCTACACACATTTTAGATAAAAATGGTACTGGAGTTTTTTGTTGTAATAAAAACTCTTTAGTAAGATTGTCACAGAACGCATTAATGGATTCATTTTTACTGAAAATTTCTTTAGGTAGCATTGCTTTAATAAAGCCCTGAAACTCTTTCATCAGATCGCCTTCGATTTTATCTTTTGACCTCTTTAAGTTGTCATTAAAAGTGTGATTTGGCCCATGGTGCTCAATACTATCCACTGGTTTACACTGATATTTTGTTATTTGTTCGAATGTTGAGCGCATTCCATAAATAAGCGCTTCTGCGTCTTCACCAAAGCACTCTTTAGAATGATGATAATATTTAAACCAGCTTGGTAATGAAGTCGAGATTCCGAAGTCAACAGACTTGCCTGTAAATTCCATATTAGAGGTTAGGAACCTTCCAGACCATAACCTTAGAGCACGCTCAGCTCCTTTTTGTTTAATAATACCCTTCCACATTTGTTCGAAAAAACCAGGGTTCATTCTGTTAAAATATTTGGAATAAAATTGAACTCTTTTAGCATCAATTGGTTGCGAACTTTGATTCAAATTAGGGTTATGATCATAAAAAATACTCCTTTCAAAATGAGCAGGACGAATGAAAAAAGGACGTATAACTAAAGCGACTCTTTTCAGCGCTCTATCCTCTTCGAAGTAAGCTTTAGTACCAGTGTCAATTATTGCTAAGATGGGTACGCTTTGGTTGGGAAGTTCATGAAAAAAAAGCTCTGAGTAGATAACTTCTCTAACTGCTTCCCCCAATTCAATCAGACCATTGCTGTGATCAGAGTCTGAATAGATTGAAGTGAGTGCCGTTCTACCGGTTCCTTTAATTATATATTTATTTTTTATTGAACATCGACCACTGCCACCAAAATTACTACCCCCAGTTGCGCCATACCTATCAGTAATTACAGTTTCTGTCGACGAGAGAAAGCCTGCTTCATTTTGTGCATCGGTAGGCTTTCCAAATGCATATTCCTTAAGTACTTTTTTCTCAAATACCTCAATGTCGCTTGGTTTTTTTATATCAACCCCTTCCTCAATAAGCCACCTATAATTTAACCATGCAATACTAGGGTTTTTATAATGCCTTACTTGATGGTTAATAAAGCATGAGCTATTAAAATTTTCCAGTTGCATAATTAGTTACCTTAAAATCGAGGTTTTCATTTTGATTATAATTTTTTACGAATGTCAATATACTTGGTGTAGTTTTCTTTAACCCGAACCGACTTTATACCACGTAGGAAAATAGGGTTGTTTCTTATTAGAAATAGTAGCGCTCGTAGGCTATCAGGATAAGGTGCTACAACATCAGTAATCCAACAAATAGTCCCTTCATTCCACTCATCTAATCGTAAACTAGAAATTTCTCGGCCATTAGCAAGCTGACCTGCTACCCGAGCAGTACATAATGCATAAGTAATATAAGCCCTAGGGGCTCCAGTGCGTTCACAAAAAGCAAAACAAATCTGACCCAATCTAAGTGGATGAATTAAATGGTGATACACCGCAGCTATCGACAGCTTCGCTCTTCCTGTTGCATGTAGTAACTCAGTTGAATATCCCATAGTCTCAGCAACGCGAGAGTGCGCCGAATTCTTAGGTGATAAACTAAAGTTTTTCATATGTCTTTCTTCCTAAAGTTCCATATCCTTACTTCTTAATTTGGAGATGTTAGAGTGTTTTACGAACCATAAACATTATGTTAATTTAATTTGCAAACGTTTGCAAATTGATTTAAGTTGTTTGTTAATTGATTGAGGATGCTTTATTTATACTAATTTTTGAAAGCCATTTAATTTTAATGGGTAATAAAAGGGTACGGCAAATTTAATTTTTTTAATCTTGTCAATAATGCTCTTCCTATCTGTGTGGCGAACTATAGCCACTATTTTAATAAGTGGAGTAAGTAGGCTTTATTAAGGTGTGAAAATATTAATAACTAGCCAAGAAAGCTTTAACTTCTCATAGCAAATATAAGAATTAAAAAGTGCATACAAGGTTTCTTGAGTACCATAATGGGATTCAAGAATTTATTGAAGTTATTCATAGTGAAAGAATAGTTATGGAAGATGTAGAAGAAAATTTTTTTAGAAAAGATGCAGTTGAATCTTTATCAAATAGAAGTTTTGGTAACCCAATTGCCCGAATGCCAAGAGTTTGGATGTGTTTCAGTTTGTTTGTTGTAATTGTTATTGCTTTCACCTTCTGGTATTTGCTTTCTTCACAATACTCTAGAAAAGAGGTTGCTTTAGGATGGTTGGTGCCTGACGAAGGGGTAGTCAGTATCACTTCAGGTCGTCATGGTGTCGTTTCAAAGTTAAATGTCATTGAAGGCCAGGTTGTCTCAGCCGGAGAGGAAATAACAACTTTGGTTTTTGATGGAAGTGTTATTGGTCCTAACTCTACAACAGACTTATTACTTCAAGAAATGTCTAAAGAGCGAAATGAAATTAAGCGTCAAATCAGAATTCTGACTGAAAGCGTTCAGCTTGAAGAGAGTAAAGCAAGAAATCAGGTTCAATCGTTAACTGATCAGTTAACATACCTCAGCTCTCAGCTGGATTACCAAAACGAAATTATTGATATAGAGAAAGAACTGCTCTTAAAAATTGAGAAGCTTAATGCTGAAGGGTCTATATCTACTTTAGAGCTACAGCGTCAAAGAGAGAGCTATGCAGTGCAAAAGCAAACCCTTCAAACCCTGCTGCAAAATATTTCTCGAATGAAAGCTGAAAAGAAGCAGTTATTAGCACAGGTTGAAAGACTCCCTCTAGATCATGAGAAGTCAATTTCAGAGTTTAATACACGACTATCAGGGCTGTTCCAGCGGGAAACTGAATTGTTAGCTCAAAATAAAAGAGTGATCATGGCTCCGATTGAGGGGACTGTTGCTTGGCTAGCTGCTCAACCAGGAAGCTCTATCACACCAAACTCGACATTAGTCACAATCATCCCAAAAAATACAAATATGTTTGCTGAAGTATTTATTCCCTCAAATGCTATAGGTTTTATTGATATGGGTAAAGCTGTGCGTGTCATGTTTGATGCCTTTCCTCACCAAAGGTTTGGCTCTGTAAGTGGACACGTTTCTCATTTAGGTAGGGTGGCGTTAAGTGAACATGAGTTACCACAACAGATTAAATTAGAAGGAGCAACATATAGGGCAAGAGTTCAGCTGGATCATCAATTTATAAATGCTTTTGACAGAGAGTTTCAGTTTCGTCCTGGAATGACTTTGCGAGCAGAAATTATCTTAGAGAACAGAAGTTTTTTAGAGTGGCTGCTCGAACCAGCATTTGCACATAGGCAAAGGCAGAAAACTTTGGAGGGACTCCAATGAAGTTGCCATATTTAAACTTGTCAGGTATGAATCGACTTCCACTGATTCATCAATCGACTTCAGCAGAGTGCGGCTTAGCTTGTTTGGCTATGATTTCCAATTATTTCGGTAACCGTATTGATTTAATTGAGCTTCGTAGAAAACATAGTTTGTCTATTCGTGGCATGAAATTAAAGACACTAGTTGATCTTGCGATCGAATTGGAGTTGGGCTCAAGAGTATTGCGTTGTGGCCTTGAAGAGCTAGCTGCTCTCCGTACCCCATGCATTCTGCATTGGGGCTTTAATCACTTTGTTGTCTTAAAAAAAGTGACATCTAAATGGATCGAAATTCATGATCCGAGTGTTGGCTTTCGTAGGGTAGTCCTGGAAGAGGTTAGTCGAGAGTTTACAGGTATTGCTATTGAACTCACACCAACTGAAAATTTTAAAAAGAAGTCAGCACCATCTGAACTTAAATTGTTTGATTTAGTAAAGTTTGATCGACAACTATTTGGAAGCTTTTCTCTAGGGCTTTTGCTTTGTTTAATTGTTGAAATATTGCTGCTTGCCTCACCATTTTATATGCAAGTTGTCATAGATGAAGTGCTGATGAAAGGAGACAAACTGCTCCTTGATGCTATAGCCATAGGTTTCGGCTTTGTAGTGTTATTCTCTGTGGTATCAAATATTCTGAGAAAGTTAACCTTCCAGTTTATTGGGCAAGTTTTATCATTTGATATGTCTTCAAGAGTGTTTCAGAAGCTATTGTCTTTACCAGTAAACTATTTTTCCAACCGTCAAACAGGGGATGTACAACATCGAGTTAGCTCGCTCAATCAGGTGCAATACTTTTTAACCACAGGTGCCCCTGCTCTGTTAATGGATAGTGTTTTTTCTATCTTAATCTTAACTATCATGTTTTTTTATCATTCGTCACTTACTTTTGGAGTGTTATTAGCTGTTGCTGTCTATTGTTTTTGGCGATGGCTGGTTTTCGGGATGATGAAACGGGTTGCGGGAGATTTAATTATATCTGAAGCGGCAGTTGAAACAGATCTATTGGAAACTCTCAGAAGCATGCCAACACTAAAACTATCGGCAATGGAAGCACAAAGAGAAGCTAAGTGGCGCAACTTACAAGCAAATAAAATTAATGCAAATTTACGAGTCGGTAATCTAGATATTGCTAATCAAGGGGTCAATGAAGGAATATTTCAAGGGCTAAGAGTTGTAATTATATTCGTTGCAGCAAAGTTGGTGTTGGAAAATGGCTTATCAATCGGCATGCTAACCGCTTATTTAGCATATTATACCCGCTTCAGCCAACGTATAGTTGCCCTCATAGAAGCAATTGTACGTTTTAAACTTCTGTCAGTCCCATTAAATAGAATCTCCGACATTGTATACAACAAGCCAGAAGATGCGGGTCTTAATGGTTTGCGTAATAGTTCACTGAAGGGAAAGTTAGACTTACGCGGAATAGCCTTTACTTATGGTGCTAAAGAGGCGCCAGTATTGCGACGAATACAACTAAGAGTTGCTGCGGGGGAGTTTGTAGCAATTGTTGGCCCATCAGGTACGGGGAAATCTACACTATTAAAAATTATAGCTGGCATTGAAAGTACTAACACAGGGCAAGTACTTTTCGATGAACGTCCTGTGAGTCACTGGAATCGAAATGAGCTGCGTCGTCAAATTGGCGTAGTGCTTCAAGAAGATAGCCTGTTTCGTGGCACAATCGCGGAGAATATAGCTCTTTTTAGTGAAGAGATCGATATGGAACACGTTAAATTTGTGTGTCACCAATGCGCTATAGCAGTTGAGATCGAGTCTATGCCAATGAGCTATGAGAGTCTAATTGGTGATGTTGGTACCAGTCTCTCCGGCGGGCAAAAACAACGCATATTACTTGCTAGAGCTTTGTACAAAAAACCAAAAGTATTGTTACTTGATGAAGCTACTTCACATCTTGATTACCAAAATGAACAAATTATTGCATCCACTCTCTCAAAACTAGGTATCACAAGAGTTGTCGTTGCTCATCGTCAGGAAA
Organism: Pseudoalteromonas rhizosphaerae; assembly: GCF_028885455.1. Lineage (NCBI taxonomy): Bacteria > Pseudomonadati > Pseudomonadota > Gammaproteobacteria > Alteromonadales > Pseudoalteromonadaceae > Pseudoalteromonas > Pseudoalteromonas rhizosphaerae. Next base: position 4,465,532 of record NZ_CP118496.1, on the reverse strand, counting down.
CAATAGAGTCGGCAGATAGAGTACTCATTCTTAAAGATGGGGTTCTGGTAAATAAAAGTATTGAGCGCCTAAAGCAGCAAAGTTTAAAAAATACATCCCACTCGTCCGATGCCGGACATAATTTAATAGCTAAATACTAAGGAGAAATAGTATGAGGGAATTAAGCCAAGCAGAATTTGACAGTCGGTCAAATGCTATTTTCGGAGGTAATAATGAAGATATAGAAGTGATTAGTGTTTCAGGGTCATTTTTACCTTACACCGCTGAATGGGCTGCTTATATGTATTCAATGAATGACAGATTAGCAAATTCATCCACAATGATCGATGTTGGTAATCTGGATATCGATGTAACTTTAGATAGTGACGGCGATTACAGTATTGATAGCTTCATTGAAGATATCAAGGACATGACCGCTGATGAAAAAGCACAGTTCTCTAAAGCTCTAGCTGATCTTTCCACAGTTATTGGAGGGGTTGTTGAGTCTGCTATTGCGAATGGCGCTGACATATCTCCACAAACACTCGATAGATTGAGTAATTTAGGAAAAGGTATAGGTGCTATCGGGACTGCGATTGATGCTGGGCTGATAGCAACTAAATTCTCTAATGGCGACTACTCAACTGGAACTATTGCTGATGCATTAAATATAGTTGCAACAGTCGCTGTTGGTACAGCTTTAGGTGGCCCCGTTGGTTTTGCAGCAGCATTTGCGACAGCATTGTTTGGTGATGAAGTAATTGAGTTTGCGCTTGATGCTGCAGTTAGCGCTGGTCAGTTAACTGTCGAACAATACAATGAAGTAGTGAATAACATTGCACTTTCTATGGATTCTTCAGGAATGGACTTTGGAGATATTGAATACTGGAAGGCTTTATTTGCTATTCCTGATGTCGGTATAGGGGGAGGGTGGAGTGAGTAGGTCGCAACTTGCTACTTAACATCTTTAAAATTTATGCAGGCATGTTTTTGTATATGTCTGCTTTAGACAATAGGTATGATAATGACAAATAAAAAACATGAACGCTCAAGAAACTGCTCTGATTGTGGGTGGAAGTTCCCAATATCTAAGGTAAGTGCGCCAATAGACAGAGTCGATGGAAAGACTTTCAACTGTCCAAATTGCAAAGCGGCCCTTGTATACCGCACAAGTACAGGCCAGATGTATCGAATTTTCACACTTATGACACTTCCAGCCATCATCTTAGCGTTTATTTATAGAAATAGCCCTTTATTTGAAGCCGTTGGGACCTTTGTGGTTTTGCCGTTAGCGATAATTGCAGCTGTCGTATGGCGTCGTAGCGAGTATATTGAACGTATTAAGTGACAAAACCTAAAAGACTTTCAGTTATTTCAAATAGTTTGACTGATAAATAAGCATGCAACGGAGGTGAGCTCTTTATCTTTATCCCAAAGTTTCTTAACTAAAAAGATATTTTTGAACCATATTCCCGAATTCACATTATATAAATTAAATTTTCGCCTCTCCTATGAACTAGGTGTTGAGCTTGGTAATTAATAGAGGCGAACCACAATATCAGTCCATAGTTGATAAACCTTCCTGGTGAATCTACATTCCAATTAACATGCTATTAAAAAAGTAACTGGGGTCACCCATTAGAAAGTTCCGGTCAAGTAGGCAGCTGTGTTTTCTTGATCTTTTCATTAAAAAAACCAAGTTTTGGGTACAACTTTATGGCAGTGATGGGCGCTCTTATGTTTACTATTGTGTAGTACAAGTGCATTTTCTCAAGGGTATCTAACCCCATTAGGAAGTGGTATTGAAATTGATAAATATCAATTTTTGGGTGAGAGTTCTGGCGGAATGGTTGTGTGGTTGAAAGGCCCTATTTTTGTAATCCGGATAGTTGTAAAGAAACAGAAAAAGTATAATAGTTTACCTCAATATAAGAATATGGTTGCTGCAATCATGGCTGCGCATGCTCAGGGTTAAAAAGTGGGGTTTTGGTCAACAGGGTATGCCACAAACTATTTTTGGGGAGGCTCGGTGACATTCCCTTTAGTTCGCGATATGTGGGTTACTGATTAGCTCTTTAAAACCCTCGTTATTTTTATCATTGAACTCACAGTTATTTTAATTGTAAATCCTCACTATCAAAATAGAGCGGCTTTAAGGTGCCACAATTGGTAAATTTATAGGTCAATTCGCTAGCATTTGGGACGCGTTTTGATGTGCGAAATTTTTGCAGACAGGCATTAGTTAAATCTGCAAAAATAAGGTGATTAAAACTCGGTGCTTGGGTTATTTTATGGATATAAATTCGCTCATTATTTTTGAGGGTGATCATGTCGTATTCTTGCCACTGCGATGATTCGTTCAAATCAGTTAATTCCCGCGCATAAAGTAATTTACTCATTACAATAGGTCTATGTTGATAAACCAAACTGCCATCGCGCTGGTAGTGTCCGGCATACACATCTGCCGTAATTGTTAGTTCTTCGCCACGCATTAGCCGTTGAATATTAAATGGTTGTGGTTTGATAGTAATAAGCTCTGCATCACGTACCAGGCTTAAAAAAGCGACATCTGGGTTTTCAATTTGATAAACAACTTGCACATCGTGAGGTAATTTATAAGTCGGTAGGCTAACTGCAAAAATACGCGAGCCTTGATTAACGAGCACCATAGCATGCTCTGCATTGTAAGCTGGGTTAATCGGCGGAAGCTCTTCTTTTACAGCTTCTTCTTCGGCGTTGGCAATACTCGACATAAATGCAAGTAACAAAATAAACAACAGTCGCATAACGATCTCAATAAAGGTATGAATTTAAAGTGTAGTCAAAAATACTGTTTTAGCAGTTTTATACTCTGCTTTTAAAACAGCGCGGCTTGCTCTATAACAATTGCGTGGCGTTTTGCAAGGCGCAAGTGATCTCTATCATAACCTCCGCCAATCACGCTTGCCACTGGCGTATTGTGCTCAATACAGCGCTTAAACACTAAGTGATCTCGTTTTTCAATGCCTTGCCAGCTAATATCAAGTTTACCTAAACCATCTTGCTGCCAAATGTCGACACCTGCATCATAAAGCACTAAATCAGGGTTAAGTTCTTTGAGTAAAAAGCGCAAGGTATCATCAACAACCCCTAAATATTCATCATCTTGCATATTATTAGCTAAACCAATGTCGAGATCGCTGGCGGATTTGCGAAATGGAAAATTCTTTTCACAATGAATCGAGCAGGTATATGCATAAGGTTGGTGTTGTAATATGGCTGCGGTGCCATCGCCTTGGTGTACATCTAAGTCAAAAATCAATACATTGGTCACTTCAGCTGATTGAATCAGCGTTTGTGCAGTAAAGGCTAGGTCGTTGACCATACAATAGCCAGAGCCAAAATCGGTGTGAGCGTGGTGTGTACCGCCGGCTAAATGGCATGCAATGCCGTGCTCAAGAGCTAAGCGCGCAGTTTGCAACGTGCCTTGAGGTGCGGTAAAAGTTCGTGCCATTAATTGTTCAGACCAAGGTAGCCCAATACGACGCATCGCTTTATCATCTAAGCGGTTATGCCATAAATCTTGAATGTAATTATCACAATGTACCAATTCAAGCGCCTCAGGGCTGCCAAGTTGAGGTGTTATTAGGTTGCTATTCGCCAAACCAAGTGCTTTTACTTGTTGGTATAAATGGGCAAATTTACTCATTACAAAACGATGGTTAGGATCAAAGTTAAACGAATAGTTAGGGTGATAAACCAGCGGTAAGTGTTGATTAAGAGCCATAGTCAGATTGCGTTGCGAATTTTCTCTAGGGTAACCTACAGGGCAATTTCAATCCAGTTACTTGCTTTACGCACTATGGATCAAACTCTCAAGTTCACGGTGCAGTAGTGTATCGTCAGCGAGGTTTAACTCAATTAAACGCTTTAAATGGGTAATACTATCTATATCAATATGGGTACATTTTAAACCTATATGTTGTTGTTCGATATGGCAAATAGTGACAGTCATCGCGATGATTACTTCACTTTGCGGGAGTTTAAAGGCAAGAATAGCACTACTGTTTTTTGTAAAGTTAAAGTCATTATTGCGACTAACCAGAGCGCCATTTAATGATATATCGAGCAACTGGCAGGGGTAACTATGGGTATTATTGGTTAAATGCGCGGGAGTTGAAAATAAAATGCGCGTGTAATGGCGGCGGTTTTCCATCATTATTCCTTTTAGGAGTATTAGGATTAAGTGTAGCCTGTTTTTTAGTCAGTATGTGTAATTAATACCAATCGACTTAAATATTTAACCATTCTAGCGAGCTAAATAAAGCGCTAACTGCGTTATAAATTTTTCATGTAGAACAACTACATGTCAAAATTTATGTCTTGTTATCACTCCATTTATCTGTCGCTATAAATGGTCAGTAACTTAACACGATTGGTATAAGCTGAACTCTGGATCGTGAATCTCTGATCTATATTCCAGGTTAATAAAAAAAGCCCCACATAAATGTGGGGCTTAAAAAATGTTTAGAACCTAGAGCTTAACCTATCTTTTTGTACTTAATACGCTTAGGTTGCGTAGCCGCAGTGCCTAAGGTCTTTTTAAGCCATTCTTCATATTCAGTGTAGTTACCATCGAAGAAGTTAATTTGGCCTTCGTCACGGTAATCAAGAATATGTGTTGCAATACGGTCTAAGAACCAACGGTCATGCGAGATACACATAACGCAGCCTGGGAATTCTAAAATAGCGTTCTCAAGGGCACGTAATGTTTCAACGTCCAAATCATTGGTTGGCTCATCCAGCAGGATTACGTTGCCACCGGCTTTTAATAACTTAGCTAAGTGTAAGCGGTTGCGTTCACCACCTGACAAGTCCTTAACAAATTTTTGCTGATCGTTACCTTTGAAGTTAAAGCGACTAACGTAGGCACGGCTTTGGAATTCAAAGTTACCAATTTTTAGTACGTCTTGGCCGTTTGAAATTTCTTGGAAAACAGTATTGCTGTCATCCATATTGCCACGGAACTGATCAACGGTTGCCAGTTCAACCGTTTCACCTAGGTTAATTTCGCCGCTGTCTTGTTTGTCTTCACCGCTGAGCATTTTAAACAGCGTTGATTTACCTGCGCCATTGGCACCGATAATGCCAACAATTGCGCCTTTAGGCACAGTAAAGCTTAGATCATCAATTAACACGCGATCGCCAAAGCTTTTCTTCAAGTTTTTAACTTCAATAACTTGATCACCTAAACGTGGTCCAGGTGGAATAAATAGCTCGTTGGTTTCATTACGTTTTTGGTAATCAGACTGCTGCATTTCAGTAAATTGCGACATACGCGCTTTTGACTTAGCTTGACGACCTTTTTGGTTTGAACGTACCCACTCAAGTTCTTGTGCAATTGATTTTTGACGGGCTTTTTCAGACTTTTGCTCTTGCTGCAGGCGCGCATCTTTTTGCTCAAGCCAAGAAGAATAATTACCTTCCCATGGAATACCTTCACCACGGTCAAGCTCTAAGATCCAGCCAGCTACATTATCGAGGAAGTAACGGTCATGGGTTACCGCCACAACAGTGCCTTCGTAATCATGCAAGAAGCGCTCAAGCCATGCTACAGATTCTGCATCTAAGTGGTTAGTCGGCTCATCGAGGATAAGCATATCTGGTTTTTCAAGCAATAAGCGGCAGATAGCGACACGGCGACGCTCACCACCTGACAAGAATTCAATTTTAGCATCCCACTCAGGTAAGCGCAGGGCATCTGCGGCGCGCTCTAATACGTTGTCGATGTTATGACCATCGTGGGCTTGAATAATTGCTTCAAGCTCACCTTGCTCTTTGGCTAGTGCGTCAAAGTCAGCATCTTCCATCGCGTATTCGTTATATACTTCATCAAGACGGTTAAGCGCGTTTTTAACTTCGCTGACTGCTTCTTCCACAGTTTCACGAACCGTTTTGCTTTCATCTAGAATAGGCTCTTGCGGTAAGTAACCAATTTTAGTGCCCGGTTGAGGATATGCCTCACCTTCAAACTCTTGATCAAGGCCGGCCATAATACGTAGCAACGTTGATTTACCAGAACCGTTTAAACCAAGTACACCAATTTTTGCGCCCGGGAAAAAATGCAAAGAAATATCTTTTAAGATAGTGCGCTTAGGTGGCACAACCTTAGATACTCGACTCATCGAGAAAATAAACTTATCAGGTAAAACCATGGAAGGAGCCTTCAAATAATAATAAAAATTTCAATGTTGTATTGTAGTGGCTCACAGGTGAAACAGTCAACGAATCAACCAAATAACAATGTGCTAATTCGCGAGCAATACTCCTACACCGATTAAAGCAAGCAAGCCGCCTATTAACATTTTATTGGTAACAGGCTCGCGCTTTATAAAACCAATGCTCATTACAATTAATGGCGCGGTTGCGAAAATCGTTTGTGCAATGGCTGGATCGGTATATTTAACTGCGCCAAGTTGAAGCCATAAACCAAGGAAAGTGCCTAAAAACACAGCCGCAAAAAACCATTGTTTGCCGCTAATTCCCCTCAGAGTTAGTGCTTGTTTAAATTCACTGCTTTTAAATACTGCAACAACTAAGGCCACAGTCATCGTACCTGCTGCTAATCTAATTAATGCCGCCCATAAGCTACTCATATGCTCATTATTGAGTGCGCCTTTAGACATCACCATACCGAGCGCTTGGCAGATAGCAGCTGCAAGGGCACATAAAACACCTTTGCGATAATGTTGATGATCAACCTGTGGCAATGTTTTTTCAGGCTTGATTGCTATTACTACGCCAATGGTTGTAAGTACAATACCGCACCATGCAAATGGCGATAAATAATGATTTAATAGCAGGATATTAAAAACCCCCACAAGGGCTGGAGCAAGGGACTCAATAACTAACGTGCGAGCAGGGCCAATATTTCGCAGCGCAGTAAAATAGGCGCTATCGCCAATCGCAATCCCAATCACCCCGCCAGCAATTAGCCAAAGCCAGCTTGTCAGATGATGTGGTAGTGCAGCGTCTTGAATAATCGCAATAGTCGCTAACATCATGGCACTTGCTAACACGCCTTTACTGATGTTTAGCTGCATAGGCGTTAAGTGATGGCTAAAACCTTTATATAAAATGGTCGAAAGCGCCCAAACAATAGCTGCTAATATAGCAAAAAGTTCTCCTAAGCCTAGCCAATCAATCACGTTTACCACCTTAAAATAAAATCAACAGGCGCATTATGGCGAGCGGTTTTTAGAATGCAAAAAAATAGCTAAAATAAATTCATTTGGACATCTAAACATCTAGAGGTTGAAATTTCCAGCTATCCGTTCATAATTAGCCATTGGTTAATTATGCCTTGGAGATGAGTATGCCTATTACCGTTAAAGATGAATTGCCCGCAATTGCGAAGTTACGTCAAGAAAACGTATTCGTAATGCCAAAAAGCCGCGCTAAAACCCAAGAGATCCGTCCGATGCGCTTGGCGATTTTAAACTTAATGCCTAATAAGGTAGAAACCGAGGTGCAATTTATTCGTTTGCTCGCTAATTCACCCTTACAAGTGAATGTAGAGCTTCTACGTTTAGACACTCATCGCAGCAGTAGCAATTCAGAGCAGCATTTAGACACTTTTTACCGTTATTTCTCTGAAGTGAAAGACAACAATTACGATGCATTACTCATTACCGGCGCACCATTGGCACATTTAGAATATGACGATGTAGCCTACTGGGATGAACTAAAAGTAATTTTAGATTGGGCGGAGCAGCATGTAACCTCAACATTATTTTCGTGTTGGGCGGCTCACGCGGGTTTATTTCATCATTATAATCTAAAGCGTGAACTAAAAGAAAATAAGCTCTGTGGCGTGTTTACCCATAAGTGTTACTTTGAACATGGAGCCTTAACGCGTGGTTTTGACGATACCTTTGTAGTGCCGCACTCGCGTTATGGTCATATTGATATTGAAAAAATTAACGCTTGTGATGACTTAGTTGTGCTGGCAGGTTCAGAGCAAGTGGGCGCTTACTTAATAAAAAATAAATCCGGCAGCCAAGTGTATATTACCGGGCATCCTGAGTATGATGCAGACACTTTAAAAGGCGAATATCAGCGCGATTTAGAAAAAGGCCCTGATGCGCCATTGCCTGAAAATTACTTTCCAGAGAACAACCCAGATAACGAACCGTCGAAAACTTGGCAAAGCCATGCCTTTTTACTGTTTTCGAATTGGTTAAATTATTATGTGTACCAAACCACACCCTATGATATTAATTTAGTTAGCCAAGCCGTAAGGACTAACAACTATGCCGAATAATTTAGAAAACAAAAGCGCCGAGTTAATTGAAGCGTTAAAACAGCGTATTTTAATTCTTGATGGTGCTATGGGTACCATGATCCAAGAACACAAATTAGAAGAACACGATTACCGTGGCGAGCGCTTTAAAGACTGGCATGTGCTAATTAAAGGTAATAATGATTTATTAAGCATTACACAACCAAAAATTATTGCTGATATTCATCGTGGCTTTTTAAGTGCAGGTGCCGATATTATCGAAACCAACACCTTTAATTCGACTACAATTTCGATGGAAGATTACGATATGGCCAGCATCAGCCGTGAAGTAAACTTAGAGTCAGCTAAATTAGCACGCAGTATTTGTGATGAGTTTACTGCTAAAAATCCAGCAAAACCACGCTATGTTGCGGGTGTTTTAGGGCCAACCTCAAAAACCTGTTCAATCTCACCGGATGTGAACGACCCCGGTTATCGCAATGTCACGTTTGATAAGTTAGTCACCGCGTATGTTGAATCAACCCTTGCTTTAATGGAAGGTGGTGTTGATTTAATTTTGATAGAAACAATTTTTGATACGCTTAATGCAAAAGCGGCTTCATTCGCGGTTGAAGAAGCGTTTGAACAAGCAGGGCGCAAGTTGCCTGTGATGATCTCTGGCACCATAACCGATGCCTCGGGCCGTACGCTGTCAGGGCAAACCACCGAAGCATTTTATAATTCTATTCGTCATATAAAGCCAATTTCAATTGGCTTGAACTGCGCGCTAGGTCCAGATTTATTGCGCCAATATGTAGAAGAACTATCGCGTGTTTGCGAAACCTTTGTCTCTGTTCACCCCAATGCTGGTTTACCGAACGAGTTTGGGGAATATGATTTAGAAGCACCTGAAATGGCTCAAGAAATTATCGATTGGGGCAAGTCTGGCTTTATCAATATTGTTGGCGGTTGTTGTGGTACCACACCTGCACACATCAGGGCATTTGCGAAAGGGCTTGAAGGTGTTAAACCTCGCCTATTGCCAGAGCTTGAAGTGCGTATGCGCTTATCAGGCCTTGAAGCGTGTAATTTAAACTAAGGTAGCCGAGATGACACAAAAAATAGCAGTATTTACCAACGTTGGCGAACGTACCAATGTGACCGGCTCAGCCATGTTCAAACGTTTGATCATGGAAGAAGATTACGAGAGTGCGCTTAATGTTGCCCGCGAGCAAGTAGAAAACGGCGCACAGGTTATTGATATCAACATGGATGAAGCCATGCTGGACTCAAAAGCCGCCATGGTGAAATTTTTAAATTTGATTGCCTCCGAGCCTGATATTTCTCGCGTGCCAATTATGGTCGACTCTTCTAAGTGGGAAGTCATTGAAGCGGGCTTAAAGTGTATTCAAGGCAAGGCAATTGTAAACTCAATCTCGCTAAAAGAAGGTGAAGAGCCATTTATTCGCCAAGCTAAAATTATTAAACGTTTTGGCGCCGCTGCAGTGGTTATGGCGTTTGATACCGACGGCCAAGCAGATACAGCCGATCGCAAGTTTGAAATTTGTCAGCGTAGTTACCGCATTTTGGTGGATGAAATTGGCTTTGCGCCAGAAGATATTATTTTCGATCCCAACATCTTTGCGGTAGCAACCGGTATTGAAGAGCACGACAACTACGCAGTTGAATTTATTGAAGGTACACGTCGCATTAAGCAAAACTTGCCACACTGTAAAGTGTCGGGCGGGGTGTCGAATGTATCGTTCTCGTTTCGTGGGAATAACCCCGTGCGAGAGGCTATTCACTCAGTATTTTTATATCACGCAATTCAAGCGGGTATGGATATGGGAATTGTTAATGCAGGGCAACTCGCTGTGTATGATGATATTCCAGCGGAGCTGCGAAAAGCCGTTGAAGACGTTATTTTAAATACCGATCCAGGTGCAGGTGAACGTTTAGTTGAGTTGGCACCTAAATACTCAGGCATGGCACAAGCCGAACGCGTAGAGGATTTAGAATGGCGTACTTGGCCGGTCGAAAAGCGCCTTGAACATGCTCTTGTTAAAGGCATTACTACCTTTATAGATGAAGACACCGAAGAATGCCGTGCTGCTGCCGATAAACCTATTCATGTGATTGAAGGGCCGTTAATGGACGGCATGAATGTGGTAGGCGATTTATTTGGCGCAGGTAAAATGTTCTTACCGCAAGTCGTTAAATCAGCGCGAGTGATGAAGCGCGCAGTGGCCTACCTAGACCCTTACATTGAAGCAGAAAAAGAAGAAGGGGCTACTAACGGTAAAATCGTGATGGCCACCGTTAAAGGTGACGTACATGATATTGGTAAAAATATTGTTGGCGTAGTACTGCAATGTAATAACTATGAAGTTATCGATTTAGGCGTAATGGTGCCTGCAGATAAAATACTGCAAACCGCGATTGATGAAAAAGCCGATATCATTGGTTTATCAGGGCTGATTACACCATCGCTTGATGAAATGGTGCATGTTGCCAAAGAAATGAAGCGCCGTGGTTTTGAACTACCGCTATTGATTGGTGGCGCGACTACCTCAAAAGCGCATACTGCCGTTAAAATCGAGCCACAATATGACAAAGGCGTGGTGTATGTAAATAACGCCAGTCGCGCTGTAGGCGTGGTTTCTAACTTATTGTCGAAAGAGCATAAAGCTGAATTTTTAGCAAAAACCAGCGCTGAATATGTCAAAGTACGCGAGCAGCAAGCACGCAAAAAACCACGTTCAAAACCGGTTACTATTCAACGTGCCCGCGACAACGCCGCCAAGCTTGATTGGGATAATTACACTCCACCGGTGCCGAAAAAGCTGGGCGTGACAGAGTTTAAAAATGTCTCGATAGCCACTTTACGACAATACATAGACTGGACGCCGTACTTTATGACCTGGTCAATCGCCGGTAAATACCCACGTATCATGACTGATGAAGTGGTTGGCGAGCAGGCGCAAAGCTTATTTAAAGACGCCAACGACATGTTAGACGATCTTGAAAAGTCAGGCAGTTTGCAACCGCTTGGCGTAATTGGTTTATTCCCAGCTAATCGCGTGGGTGACGATATTGAAATATACACAGACGAAACTCGCGCTGAACTATTAACCACATCGTGCCATTTACGTCAGCAAACAGAAAAAACCGACTTTGCTAACTACTGCTTAGCTGATTATATCGCCCCGAAAGGCACGCCTGATTACTTTGGTGCATTTGCTGTAACAGGCGGTCTTGAAGAAGACGACTTAGCTGATGCGTTCGATGCACAGCAAGATGACTACAACAAAATAATGGTAAAAGCGGTGGCAGATAGACTCGCCGAAGCCTTTGCTGAGTACTTACACGAACAAGTGCGTAAAGAATATTGGGGTTTTGCCCCAGACGAAAACCTTGCGAATGAAGATCTTATTCGTGAAAACTATCAAGGTATTCGCCCTGCACCCGGTTACCCAGCGTGTCCAGAGCACACTGAGAAGAAGAAAATCTGGCAACTACTCGACACTGAAAAGCGCATTGGCATGCAGCTCACCAGCTCATACGCCATGTGGCCCGGCGCAGCGGTATCAGGCTGGTACTTCTCTCACCCTGAGGCTAAATACTACGCCGTAGCGGCAGTACAAAAGGATCAGGTTGAAGACTACGCTAAACGTACCAACATGACGCTGGAAGAGGCCGAAAGGTGGCTGTCGCCTAATTTGGGGTATGAGCCGGAATAGGGCAGCTTTAAGCGGTAAGTGATAAGTAAAAACGAGTCAAATTAGGCTCGTTTTTTTATGAATAATAATTGTATAAGCTGGTGATTTATTACCTTTGTTTGGTGGAGTTATTCAATGATGCAATTTAAGTCATGTTGGTAGGGGATAAGTCACTAAAATAGCATTATGAATTTATCTAGGCGTAAACTTATAATGATTCGCAACGACTTAAAAACTGTAATTATAACTGTAGATATAAGGGGATTGTTTTTGACTTTTACCTAACGCCTAGTTTCTTTACGTCTCCTTATTAATCAATATCTTAACTAAAGGGCTACACATGAAGTTTCTAAATCTCTCTTTACTGTGCTTATCTCTACTTTTCGCATCAAATACGTTTGCGCTTGAGCAGCAGTATCATCAAAACATTTCTGCGATTATTGCCGCGTTTAAAGCAGATGATAATGCGGCGATAGCTGCGCTTGTTAGTTATCCGTTAAAGCGCAGCTATCCAGTGCCTGCTATTAATAATCAAGCTGAGTTAGTCGAACGTTTCGAGCAGGTATTTGATCCGCAGCTGATTGCACAGATTGCCAATTCAAATATCGATACTGATTGGGATAAGATAGGCTGGCGCGGCATTATGCTAAATAGTGGCATCGTTTGGGTTGATACCGACGGTAAAATTATCGGTATAAATTACCAAACAGCCAAAGAGCAGTTGCTAGCGAAACGTTTAATAGCAGCTGATAAACAAGCGCTGCACCCAAGTGTTAATACTTTTGCAGAGCCTATTTTAGATTGGCAAACGGCTAAATTCCGTATTCGTATCGATGACTTAGGGGATGGAAACTTCCGCTATGTATCGTGGAGTATTGATAAAAAACTCAGTGATAAACCAGATATTGTTTTAGTTAATGGCGATATAAAGTTTGACGGTAGCGGTGGTAACCATAGCTACACATTTAACAATGGCCGTTACAGCTATGTATTACAAGTTACAGTGATCGGCTGTGATACCTCGCCACCAGGTTGGCTTGAAGTATACAAAGACGATAAGCGTATTTTGTCTCAGGATATTATAAACACTGGAAGTTAAAAGTTAATTATCTTAGATGCAAAAAAGGGGAGTGTGCTTCCCTTAAATATAGGGCGCTATTTTATTAAATACGCACTTTAACAAATGCCGCAATTGCATCGTCTTGGCAATGTGTGAAAAAACACTCTTGAAAACGAGCACCGCCAATGGCTTGTTTAATCAGCTCAGGGTCAATGGCTTCAAGTGCGCTTAAGTAATCTTTAGCTACATCTGCTTTTAGTTGATTTAAGATACATATGAATAGTTCGTTACCTATTGGCCATTGAGTTTGGTTTTAAATTTGCGAAGTTATGGTTATGCATTACTCGGTGCTAGCCACTCTTTAACTTTGTTAACCTTTGTTGGATTTTGTTAATAGGTTCTTTATTTTTAAATGTTTGGTTATATAATGCTGGTGCTAATGGATCATTATAATTAAAAATAAAATACAAAGGATTAGGGAATTGATTAAATTATCTTGCTTTACTTTACTCATGATGAGTGCTTATTCAGTAAATGCTACTGATGCAGAACATTTACAAAATACTCAAGAAAATACCTATGGTGATGCTGTTTTAGTTAACGGTCAAAAAATAAATTTTGATAAGTCACACTTCGATAGCTTAACTACAAAAGCTAAATTATCTACACCTTCAAAAAATAATACATCTTTTCAAACTGCTACTAACAACCAAAATATTGAACTTACAAGTGTATTTCGTGATTTCTCATTAGACAACTCTATGGGTCAAAAAGGCTTATATGTTACAGCGCTAACAGGGTTGAATAGTATGCATATTATATCTGCCCAACAGAGCAGCTTTAATATCATTGAATATACGAAGGATGAGTATCAGGTAACAGCTCGTTATGATTTTGACAGCAGTATTCAAGATACAGCACTGTTAAAGGATAATGTGACTGATACCTATTATTTATATGTATTAGAAGGCAAATTTTTAAAAAAGGTTAATTTAGTCACTCAAAAGGTTGAACTAAGCACGGAGCTAACTTTTGATTATTATAATGCTGATTCAGTCGATGCTTTTGATATAAATAATGATGGCAAAGATGAGATTATTGTTTATAGAAACAATGAGCTGTTAGTGCTCAATGCTCTTGATCTGTCTGAGTTAGCAGCACTTAAAAATGCACAGCAAAAATTTGTTCTGGGATCATTTACTCAAGCTAACGTTAAAGAAATCCTATTTAGTGATGGTGCGGTTTTTCGGTTTGAAAATGATACGTTTGTGCTGCATAAACAACTTAATTTAAATGCTAGTGGCGAACACCTGATAGCAGTGGATATAAATAACGATGGCTTAGACGAAGTAATTAATGGGCAGAGTTGGAAAAGCATAGAGATGTTGAGCCCAAGTACAGAAAAAGTTTTGTGGACAGCTCAGAGTGGCCAAGATATTGATAAAGTTATTGTTGCAGACATCAATAAAGACGGCATCGATGATTTAGTTTACGGTGACGGCCAGTGGGGTCAGTTGTACGCGCTTTCACTTACAACTGGTATTGAGTTTTGGAGTATAAAAAATCCTGGACATGGTGTGTCAGGTATTGTCGTTGACGATTTTAACGGTGACGGCAAACAGGATATTGCTTGGGGAGCGGGTTATTCATCTTCAGGTGAAGATGAGTTTCAGATCCACAATGTGGATGATAAAACTAAGCAATGGTCTAAAAAAATTAAGCAATATTCTAATAAATCTTTAGCGCTTGCTGATATCAATAATAATGGAAGTTTAGATGTACTTTACACACTAACTGATAGTAATTCTCTATATATTGTTGATACAAAAACAAAAACTAGAATTCTTACAAATATTGAGCTGAAAAATGACTGGGATAGTAATACTTTGATTACTACCGCTGATTTATTCAATGACGGTAAAAATTATATAATTTCTGGTAGTTCTGCAATATATGATGCAAATGTTCAGGTTTTTTCTCCTGATAGTGGTGAGGAGATATTTCAAACAAAGCTTGGTAGCGGTGATTATGTCAGTGCGTTAACTGCGTTTGATATCAACAATGATGGCAAGCTAGAAATAATTGTAGGCAATGGTGCTGAACATACCGGCAGTGAAGGGAATTTTTTCAAGGTCTTAAATGGACAAACAGGGGAAGTGTTAAAAATATCGCCCAGTTTGGGTTTTTCTTGGCGTGGAATGAGCTCAATAGTAACTGGAAGCTTTATTAACAATGACAATATCGACATTGTTAGTTTAGTGGATGGTTCTCTAGTTGGTTATGATTATTCTAACAATACCATTATGAAGGTTACCCTAAGCCAAAGCTTTAACGGTTTAGTTAATGTTATTGCTAACGGAGAACAATCTTTAGTAGCGTCTAGCTCTAGTGGGTCGCTGTATAAGGTAGCTTTAAACGGTCAAGAAACATTAATCGCTGAAGTGTGCCAAGGCACTTTAAATAACTTGGTATCAGTAAGAGCGGGATTTGTGCAATATTCGTGTTCAGATCAATTTGGTGAGTACGATTTAGATAATAATACGATTTCATATAGGATCGACAGAGCTAACGAAGCTAGTTGGTTAGCAAGTACGACGTTCAATAATGTTGACTATACACTGTTGTCAGGTAAGTCATTAGAAGTGTTTTCTAACCAAACGGCTGTACCTTTAGCTAAACCAGATAATATTAGCTATTCAGGTCACGTGTTATCAAGTATTCAAATAGATTTACCTGTTGCTGATGATATTGACTATGTTGTATTGGATCAAAGACCAGCCTTAGGCAAAGTAGAGTTCAGTGATAGGAAAGCGGGGTTGTTGACTTATGTTCCTTCTGGAGTTACAACCGGTACTGATGTGCTTAACTACTACACCGTTAAAGGGCGTGCGCGTTCGGCTGTAGCAAGTTTAACATTAGATTTGACAAATACGGCTCCGGTTGCAAATAACATGACACTGCAAACACATTGGAATACGCCACTTAATTTTAACCTTGAGGGGCTAGATGAAGATGAAGAAAATCTGGTATTTGATATTAAAAATACGCCTGCGCATGGGCAGATTCAGTTAATCGATGCTGCATCTGGGAGTGTTACATTTTCGCCAAGTGGGGAGTCACTTGAGCCAGTGTCAGTAAGCTATACAGTCAGAGATTCTTTAATAGAAACTAAAATACATAATGTAGTTATCGAGTTTAAAAATACGACTCCACAAGCTCAAAATTCAACCTATAAAACGTCTTATAATAGCGAAGTAAATGGCCGTTTTTCAGCACTAGATAATGACGATGATACGATTGAATATGAGCTAGTTACTGAGCCTAATTCAGGGAGTTTTAGCTTTGAAGCTGATACTGGGTTGTTTAAATTAACTCCAACAGAAGAAGAAAGTCATACGATTACTTTTAGCTATATCGCTAAAGATAAGTTTGCTAGCTCTGCGACTCAAACTGTCACCGTGAATGTTGAAGGTAAGCAAGGTGCGCCTTCATCTGAGTCTAGTTCAAGCTCAGGTGGTGGCATCTATTATCTAATTGCATTGCTATCGTTTTCTCTTCTTGGTAGACGCCGACAAATTTATAGTAAATAACTTACTATAGATAAAAAACCGCCAAGTGGCGGTTTTTTCATAAAAGCAGTTGCTATGCTTTAGGTTAATGGCCTTTCTCAAACTCATCAACTTCGCGCTCAGCTTCCTCTTTCGATTTACCGTATGCTTGTTGAATTTTACCAACAAGCTCTTTACGACTACCTTCAATTTTATCTAAATCATCGTTGGTAAGGTCGCCCCATTTACGTTGCGCTTTACCTTTAAGTTCTTTCCAATTACCTTCAATACGATCGCTATTCATAATTTACTCCTTGTATAGATAAGTGATTTTCTTGTCGTGTTCAGTTATTAAAGAGCAAACTCTATACCATGCTAGATATTTATTTTATTTCATTTTAAATCATTGCTTTACGATCTATTCTCTCGGTAGCTATTAGATTGTGTGTTTAATTATTACGTTAATGTGTGTAATTATTACGACCTTGAAAAGTAGGGATTGATTATTAATATTTGTGTGGGAAATTCACTTTTTAGAATTTTCCTTTAACTATTTCATATAAAAAAGCCAATGAAATTTATATATTACATTGGCGTGTGCGTATTAATTAGAGTCAGTACGAATACCGGATATATTTAAATACGCGCTTTAACAAATGCAGCAATTGCGTCGTCTTGGCAATGTGTGAAAAAACACTCTTGAAAACGTGGGCCGCCAATGGCTTGTTTAATCAGCTCAGGATCAATGGCTTCAAGTGCGCTTAAGTAATCTTTAGCTACATCTGCTTTTAGTTGATTTAAAATACCTGCATTTGTTACTTGAGATTCTTTACGCTCTGCAGGATACCCTTGGCCTTTTTCGCCGGTAAATGCTTTTTCGAATATGTATTTAATATTAAGCTCAGCGCCCCAGCCAAAGCCTTTGGCATAGGGTAAAGCGAGTGCATTGCCATTGTTTATTTGCGCAAACAGGTAGGCATCAGATGGGTCAATGCAGTAGCCACATGTTACACCAGGAAATGCATTGCTCGCCATTAACGCGCCTTGGCCAGTACCACAACCGGTAACTACAAAGTCTACCGCTTTTGAGTTGAGCAGTAGGCTTGCAATGATCCCAAGGTGAATATAGGTTAATCGATGATCGTTATCGCCATCCATACCTACATTAAATACTTGGTGATTTTGGGCATTAGCCACAGTGTTAAGCTGTTCAAGTACTGTAGGGTTTTTTGCCGCTTGACTGAATTCGTTCATTAATGCGATTTTCATTTGACTCTACCAATTTTGTTAACGTTGAGTTGATTCTACATACCAATGCTACCGGTGGCAAATGTTGTTGTCTATTACATATTATTACTTATGTAAGTTGCCTGAGAATAATTAGTAACCTATTCGAACTTTGAGTTTGGCTTCCCTTTTTCTAAATAGTGGCTATGCATAACTCGATGTTTTCAGTTTTTTGTTAATTATATAACAGCAGATGTTTTTATTCATTATTGTGGTTACCTTAATCCTAATACCCCTAGCTTGCTTTTTCTTTTATAAAAAACAGTATGTTAAAAACGTAGGTAAAATTACCTATTTACTAAAGCAATAGCTAGGTCAATAGTGTTGTTGAAGTATGTATTCAGTAAATACAATTAACCCTAGGATTATTAGTATGAAAAAAATGAGTAAACATATATTCACTTTAAGCGCACTTACCATATTGACCGCTTGCGGTGGCTCTAATCAAAGTGAACAACCAGACTCTATAGTTGTTAATCCGATAACCCCTCCCGTTTCAATTTCTCCTAAGCTTGTTGTAACACAAGGTACGATCACTGGCTTTGGGAGTATTTATGTTGATGGTATTAAATATAATACTGATACGAGTAATATTAGGAAAAATGGCTTAAACACTCAATTAAGCGCGCTTAGTGTTGGTATGAAAATTAGTTTTTCAGCGCAACAAAATGACTCAGACGAATGGGTTGCGCAAGACGTGGCATACGACACTGAAGTTGAAGGTGTAATTCAAAGTATTGATCGTAACAATAGTCAAATACTGATTGCGAATACAGTTGTTTTTTATAATGATTTAACGCACTTTATTGATACTTCAGAGACACTGATTGGTGTTGGGCAAAGGGTCGAGATAAGCGGCTACCCGCAAGCAGACGGTACTTTTTTAGCGTCATACATTGAAGCCGACACCGATGAAAGTAATGATGGGCATGAATATACTGCTGGGATTGTATCTAATTTAGACGAGGCAACATTACAGTTTACTATTAATGGCGTTGTTATTGATTATAGCTCGGCTGTAATTGATGGCGTATTAGCAAACAATACCTATGTTAAAGTTGAAGGCAATTTAGTTGACGGGGTAATGGTTGCCAATAAGGTTGATGCTAGAACCGTTAAAGAGTCACTTGATATTGATGATGATAGCGTATTACGTTACCAAATAGAGGGGTTAATTACCCAAGTAAGCGCAACATCTATTGGGGTTAATGGGCAAATATTTGACTATGCAAATGATGTTGAGATTGAAGGGGCTGCACTGAATGATTTAACTGTGGGTATGTTTGTTGAGGTTTATGTTAATAACAATTTAGTCACTTCTATCGAATTTAAACAGTCTTCTTATTCATCAGACGGTAAAGTAAAAGGCGTTATTGAAGATATAGACCGTGAAAGCAAAACCATCACCGTTAATGCTGTGGTATATGTAATTAATGAATTTAGCCGTTTTGAAGATGATGATGAGCAATATTTTAGTTTTGCCACTTTAAATATTAATGATTATGTTGAAATTGCCTACCTGCAAACATCACCACTGCTTAGTGTTTTAAAAATTGAAAAAGAAGATCAACACGAATATCAACAAGAATGGGAAATGAAAGGGCAAGTAACTGCAATTTCAAACAATATAATTACGGTTAACGGTGCTGAAATAGTGCTAGTTACTGATGCAAAATACATCATAGATGATGCATTAGTTTCTTTTGCAACGTTTTTAAGCCAACTAATTGTTGGAGATCGTGTTGAAGTCGAAGGGCAATACGACACTAATAACTTATTTATTCTTGGTAAGGTTGAACTTGGCCGCAATGATAATGATGGCAGCGACGATGATGGAGGCGATGCAGACCGAGGTGACGATGGTGATGATGACAATGGCAACGATGATAAGCATGTCGGCTATGTTGAATTAGAAGGAACCATTACTCAACTTTTAACAAATAAGAGCTTTATGCTAAATGGTTACGAAGTGCAGTTATCGGAAAATGCAGAATTAGAGCTAAATGATCGAGATGTAAATTTAATAACTTTTATGGAGGCATTAGCCGTGGGTCGTACCATTGAAGTTGAAGGTCAATGGGTGGAAAATAAATATATCCTTGTTTCTGAAGCTGAGCTAAAGTAAAGAAACGTATTACAATAAATAAAGCCACATTATTGTGGCTTTTTTTATGGCTAGGTAAAAATGATGCATAAAGATAAGTTAATTTCATTCACATTGATTATGATCGTTATTTTTAAGTTGATTGATTTATCAACTGATATTTCAAGCAATATAGAACCTAAGCATATTTGGCAAGAAATCACGCTAATTGCTTTATCGTTAGCATTGTTCGTTTATTTAGTGATTGATATTCATAAGCGCACTATTAATGAAAAGTTAAACTTGGCGCAGTTAAAGGTCTCGAAAGAAAATATAAGGCTTCTTAATCAGCAATTAGAAGACTCTAAAGTCGCATTTTTTAATGAAATTGAAGGGCAGTTCCAAAAGTGGGGATTAACGGCTGCTGAAAAAGAGATTGCACTATTTTTAGTAAAGGGATTATCAACATCAGAGATTGCTAGCATTCGAAATAAATCAGAAAAAACCATTAGTAATCAATCGTCTGCTATTTATAAAAAGGCTGATGTAACTGGCAGGCATGAGCTCGCGGCTCTATTTTTTGAAATGTTGTTGTAAGTTTTTTTAAGTCTTTCATAAATAAAGGTAGTTGCGCTCAGTCGGTTTACTGTTTCAATAATATTTAATTTGATAACACAAAACGCCGATGTGTATTAAATATTAATAGTATCAATCGCTGCCACACAATTGTTTTTTGTTACAATGCTAACAAAGCAATTTAGGATAAATAGCTGTGCTGCCGGTTCAAGACATATATCAACAACTCGTTACTACATTACAAAGTGATCCGATTACCTTACTGCAAGCGCCGCCGGGTGCGGGTAAGTCAACATGGTTACCATTGCAGTTGATGCGCGACGGGCACTTTAAGCACATTGTCATGCTTGAGCCGCGTCGCTTAGCTGCACGTAATATTGCCAACTATTTAGCACAGTGCCAAAACGAAACCGTAGGGCAAAGCGTTGGTTTACGTATCAGGCAGGAAACCAAAGTCAGTGTTAATACCCGCCTTGAAATTGTTACTGAGGGCATGCTCACGCGTATGCTACAAAACGACCCAGAGCTCAGTGGCGTTGACCTACTGATATTTGATGAATTTCATGAGCGCTCTATTGCGGCCGATACCGCATTAGCGTTTGCATTAGAATCTCAAGCTGCACTGCGTGATGATTTAACGATTTTATTGATGTCGGCAACCCTTGATAGCGAACGCTATCAGCAGTTTTTTGATTGTTCAATTATTAGTTCCCATGGGCGTAGCTTTCCCATCGATGAAATTTACATACCCATTAAAGATGAAAGCCGCTGGCTTGACGCTATGGCCAGTATTATCAAACAAGCTTTAGTTGAACAAACAGGCAGTGCGTTAGTTTTTTTGCCCGGTCAATATGAGATCAACCGCGTACAACAAGCGCTGTCAGATTTGCCTGCAAATTGCCATGTAGTTACTCTGTTTGGTGAACAAGATAAAGCATCTCAACAAGCTGCAATTGCCCCTGCAGCAAAAGGTACTCGTAAAGTGGTGCTGACCACCAATGTTGCCGAAACTAGCTTAACCATTGAAGGTATTCGTATTGTGGTTGATAGTGGCAAGCGCCGCGCTGCTAGTTTTAATTTAAAAACTGGCGTTACTGAACTCACCACACAAAGCATTTCTCGCTCATCGGCAATTCAACGAGCTGGGCGGGCAGGGCGTATTGAGCCCGGAGTAGTTTATAGGCTTGGTTCAAAACAAACCTTTGAGCGGCGTAATAGCCATGATGCGCCAGAAATTTTAAGTGCTGATATTAGCCAATTATTATTGGAGGCAAAATGCTGGGGCGCGGAGTTAACTGATCTAAGCTTGTTAGATAGTCCAACAGCACAACAAATACAGCAAGCAACAAAATTACTGCAAATGTTAGAGGCGCTCGATAATAACAATAAATTGACCCCCCTCGGTACACGTATGCTAAGTTTTGGCGCGGATATTCGCCTAGCGCACATGCTAATTAAAGCGCAGCAACTCGAACCTCAGATGCCAGGTATTTATACATTAGCGGCGTATTTAATTGCGTTATTAGAGAGTCGGATTAGCCATGCCGCAGATTTAAGCTTAGCATTACACAGCCAACATGCTCGGCCACATCCGGTATTTAAACAGCAACTGAAATTTTGGTTAAAGCGATTAAAGCTAACTGAAGTACGCGAACTACAAACCACTTATTTGGCTTTGCTGGTGGCGTTTGCTTTTCCTGATCGATTAGCTAAAAAGCGTGGCAATGGTTACTTGCTTGCCAATGGCGCAGGTGCTGAGCTAAACAACGAGCATTGGCATAACGAGGACTACCTTGCAATTGCTTCAATGGGAGGCCAAAAAGGCAGTCGTATTTTTGCAGCTGTTGCGTTTACTCCTGCAGAGATTGAGGATGAACTGACACATTTATTTACTGCACAAACGCGCTGTGAATTTGACGAAAAAACAGGGCGCTTTATTCATCAAGATGAAGTCAAACTAGGGGCAATTACAGTTACTAGCCAACCGAGTAAACATCCGCTTGATAAAAGTGAGCGGGCGAAAGCGTGGTTAACTTTATTTCAAAAACAAGGCTTTGAATTATTTAATGAGCAAAGCAACAGTGAGCAGTTACTTATTCGTATGTGTTTAGCCAGTAATTTAGTGCCGGAGCAATTTCCTGTCATCACTAAACAAAGCTTAATCGATGACGCACAGCTTTGGTTAGGTGCTTTTCTGGAAGATATAAAAACCCTCGAACAATTGAAAAAGTTTAACTACTTTAATGCCTTGCAAAGTTGTTTTAATTGGCAACAACAAAATGCGTTAAATGATTTATTCCCGCTGAGAGTGTCAGTTCCAAGTGGCTCAAATATTCGTATTGAATATCAACTCGACGGCCCTGCAAAACTCAGTGTTCGTATGCAAGAAGTGTACGGCATGACCAGTACGCCAATATTAGCGCAAGGCAAGTTACCCTTATTAATGGAACTACTCTCACCAGCAAGACGACCTTTACAACTAACACAAGATCTTGCTGGCTTTTGGCAAACCAGCTATCGGGAGGTGCAAAAAGAAATGAAAGGTCGTTATCCAAAACACTTTTGGCCTGATAACCCCGCCACCAGTGCGGCTACGAGTAAAGTTAAAAGTAAGATGTGAAGGAGTTAGCAAGGACAAAGTTAGCAAGAGTAAAATTGACTATTAAGCAGTGTTTTATAGTTTAAAAAAAGGTAAGTTAAATACTTATTGACTGCATAAATAAGGAGTTATTTAATGCCACACTTTATTATAGATTGCTCGCAGAGTATCTTGACTCATCATGATGAAGATACCATTAATGAACAAATTCATCACACTGCAAACGCATCGGATTTGTTCGCTGAGCATGAAATTAAAGTCAGAGTAAACCCGTATAATCGTTATTTAGTGGGTAATAAACAGCACGAATTTATTCATGTTTTTGGATATATAATGGAGGGGCGAACGACTGAGCAAAAAGCTGAATTATCAAAAGCGATAGTGACTAAACTTACTCAGATGTTCCCACATATCGACAATATTGCAATGAATGTCAGTGACTTTGAAAAGGCAACATATTGTAATAAAAGCCAGCTTTAAGCAGAACATAGTGAGCGATGCTTCGACAGCGCAGATTGTTTTTTGAAAATCATTTATGGCAAAGTTGAACAGTGATTTTGTGCTTGAGGCAAAATAACTTGATAGAAAAAAGGACTCACCATGAAAAATATAATTGTTGTTTTATGTTTATTTATAAGCACATTAACGTGGTCTCAGACGCTAAGGGTTGTTGATGTATCAACAGAAATCGCCCCTGCGACTAGCTGGTTAGAAGTTGTTGATAGTGGTAAATACGCAAACAGTTGGCAGCAGGCTGGGGCGTTTTTTCAAAAAAATGTACCGCAAGCGCTTTGGGTATCTAAGTTAGAGCAAGTTCGTACGCCGCTAGGTGCTGTTACATCTCGCGAAGGTATCAGTCGTCAAGTGTTAACCTCAATACCGCAACTGCCCGACGGTGATTATGTGATTTTAGAGTTTCAAACTGATTTTGAAAATAAAGCACAGTCGATTGAAACCGTGACATTAAAAAAATCTGCTGAGCAATGGCAAGTGATTGGTTATTTTATCCAGTGAATTAACCTATTATTACTACAGCTGTATTTTTTAACGAAATAAAAAATATAAAATAATTATTAAAAATTGGAGTTTACAAAAATAAAATAATGATAATGACATTTATTGTTGCTGATGTTGCATTAATTTACTTTAGTTGTGGATTGTTGTGCTCTACTAGTGAGTAAGTTATCCAAATGAAATCATGGTATAAAATGGTTGCTATAGTGGGTTGGAAAGTAATATCTAATCATAAGTGGGATTGAAATATTTATAATTATAGTATTTGTTTTTTATTTTATTATACATTTTTACTGATTAATTTTTTATCTTTAATATGTTTCCATTTGGGGTTGATATTTTATTTTTTTTGTTCATAATTAACGCGCTTAATCGCGTTGAAATGGAATTTAAAAGATAATTATTAAGGAATGACATGAAAAAGATATTATTAACAATTGCAATGGCGTTTGTTTTGGCCGCATGTAATAGCACCTCACAAGGCCGTGATTTTGATATGGAAGTTGTAAAAGGCTTCAAAAAAGGCGAAACAACTCAAGAGCAAGTCAAAGAAGCGATTGGCGACCCTATGGGCGTTAATGATATAGGTAATGACGAAGTTGTATGGACATACAGCTACAGCGAAGGTCAAGGCGGTGGTGTAGGCTTTATTCCATACGCAGGCCATGTCGGTGGTTCTCAAAATGAGACAAAGAATGTAACAATCCGTTTTAATGCTAAAGGCATTGTATCAGGTTTATCATTCAATGAATCAGCAGGTAGTTCTTCACACCTATAACTCGTTACTATCTATTTCAACGCATTTCTATTACGGCTGCTTAGCAGTCGTAATACCCCTATTATTTATCCTCTCCCTAAATCAATCACTTTTTTATATTAAATGGTCATTAAGTTTTATATTTATTTTAAAGTAAATTATAGGCTGGTTGTTAGTCTAATGACTTTTTATTTAAATAAGTTATTGAGTGTGTTAATTTTATTATGCATTGAAAGTGCCGGTGAACATTAAAATAATTTAATTAAAAAGGTATGGGTCTTAAGTTGTAGAAGATTCGCTACATGCTTACTGAGATTGTCCAGAACAAGCCAGCCTTTTAGATGATATTTTATAAGAGTATTTTATAAAACCATCCGGCGAAGCGTGATTTATTATAAAAAGACTATACATTTTAGTTTGTTGCTGTTTTGATAGAGTGATAATTAAACACAATGCAAGAGAGCATAATGAAATACGTTACTTTTTTATTGTTAGCTGTTATCGCAACTTTTAACTTACATGCAAAAGACGAAAATAACGAACTAGAAGGACTCGCCCAGCAATATTTTTCCACCATGACGGCAACTCAGGCGCCTAAAGCTAGCAGTAAAGAACTAGAAGCTTTTTTAGCGTTACTCACTGACGATGTTGCTAATCAACACCTACCTTATCAAAGCGATGATTCTCGTTCACCTGACGGTAAGGCCATGATGCGCAAAGGTATGACTTTTTATCTAGGTGCCCACACTGAATATGAAGCAAAGTTACTTGATACTTTCATATTTAATAATACCGCGATTGCGATTCGTTACACGCAACACGCGAAAGGTGTGCACCCGCAAAACAAGCAACTGATTGAATACACCCAAACGTTGATGGATGTTCTGGAAATTGAAAACGGTAAGATTGCGGTGATCCGTAAATACCATGAGTAATTTTTAAATAGCGGTGTGAAGGTTATTTTTAGTTTTTGCTTAAATCAATATCTTAGCGTATTTTTAGAGATTACCTCTGTTAGCTTTAATAGGAATTAAAATGAATAAAGTAATTGGTATTGTGCTGATCTGTATTGGAGCTGCACTGGCTTTTTGGGGTTATGACGTTTATGACTCTGCAAGTGCGCAAATTACGCGAACTTTTAGTGGTGATACACCCATTGAGGCTTGGGCTGGAATGGTCGGTGGTGTTGTCTGTATCGTATTGGGTGCGCTGAGAGTTAAAAATTAACAGTAACTGATTCTTTTAAGATAAATGATCTAACTTGAAGAACTACTTACATTTACGATGGTATTAAATACTTTTGGCTCATATTATTATTAATGGTTTAAAGCACAACAGCAGATAGTATAAAAGAAGGTAAGAAAGGTGTTCCCCAAGTATGCGGCACTCGGTGTCAGTCCTGAAACCATAAGGTCTCAGGGCGGGAATCTGCGGTTTGCCGTAGGCTTCTCGGTACATGCCGAGCTTGCACAATAGCAGACGAACAGAAACCCTAACATAAAATTTATCGGCTCAGGGACTTAACCAAGCTCCAACACCCTAGGGAACAAATTCAGTATATAAGACATAAGCCAATCCTTACACCCCAAATTCAAAATAATTATACTGTTCGAGTGATTTTCCAGCACTGGTAACTGGCTATTTACTTTTCGGATTGCTTTTTGACCTCAATCATACTTTTCATTGGAGTTGCTATTTATCGAGTGGTAGCATTGACTTAATTAGCCAAGCGAAGATCTCAGCATGAACGAATTACCAGATTACCAACAAGCCCAATTACTATTGGAAAAAAACGAAATATTTGTCACTCCTTCAGAAGCACACGGCGTGATCAGTGGATTATTAGCCTGCGGCTTGAGTATTGAAGCCAAAGAATACTTAGGCTTATTAAGCGATGTGTTTAATGATGGCCAAGCATTTAGCCATGATCTGAAAGAATTTTTTGCCATTATTTATAAGCAAGTTGTAGAAAGCTTTAACAACGAAGAGTTTCAATTTGATTTATTTTTACCAAGTGATGACGAAACCTTAGTAGATCAAGCGAATGGTTTAGTGTCATGGGTCGCTGGGTTTATGCTTGGTTTTGGCTTAAAGCAAAAAGATTATGGCAAGTTATCAGCTGATGTAAAAGAAGTGATCAGTGATTTTAGTGAAATTACGCGTTTAGATACCATGTTTGATGAAACCGAAGAAGACAGCCAAGCATTGCACGAAGTAATTGAATATGTGCGAGTTTCTGCGCTGTTGTGTTTTGCTGAACTTGGTCAAGAGCAAACGCCAAAAAGCACTAAAAAAACACTTCACTAAGTTAAAATTAACAGTATAAACAGGGTTTATAATGCCAACAGTTAAAATAGAAAAAGCAGAGTTTAAAGCACGCAGAGATCGTTTACTTGCCATGATGGAACCAAACAGTGTGGCTATCATTCCAGCGGCAAGTGAAGTAACCCGCAGCTGTGATACTGAATATGCGTTTCGCCAAGATAGCGACTTCTTCTACCTAACTGGCTTTAATGAACCCGATGCAGTGTTAGTGCTTTGCCCAAGCAGCGATACACCGAGTACGCTGTTTTGTTTGAACAAAGATAAGCTGGCGGAAATTTGGCATGGTCGTCGTATTGGTTTTGAAAAAGCTAAAAAAGATTATTTATTCGACCAAACATGTGCACTGAGTGAACTAACTGAACAATTATTGAATTTGGTGAACGGCCAGCAGATTTTATTTTATGCACAAGGTACTTATCCACAGTTTGACGATAAAGTGTGGGCGTTATTAAATACGCTGCGTGGCGCGCCTAAAAAAGGTTATAAAGCGCCACATACGATTAAAGATATTCGTGGTTTAGTGCACGAAATGCGTTTATTTAAATCACCTGCTGAGGTGAATATTATGCGCCAAGCGTGTGAAATAAGTGCCCAAGGACATATTCGTGCTATGCAGTTTGCAAAGCCAGGCGCTACCGAATATCAGCTAGAAGCCGAGCTTCATCATCATTACGCTATGCATGGTGCGCGTCATCCCGCCTATGGCACCATTGTCGGCGGTGGCGATAACGCCAATATATTGCATTACACTGCTAACAGTGATGTGCTGACCGACGGTGATTTAGTGCTGATTGATTCTGGCGCTGAACTGCAAGGTTACGCGGCAGATATTACGCGTACTTTCCCTATTAATGGGCAATTTAGTCAACCTCAAGCTGAGCTTTATAACATTGTTCTAGCGGCGCAAGCAGCAGCGTTTACTGAAGTAAAGCCCGGTGGTAGCTTATCAAAGGCTAATAAATTAGCGATGACAGTGCTCACCCAAGGCTTAGTTGATTTAGGTATTTTGCAAGGTGAGTTACAAGAGTTACTTGATAACCAAGCATGTAAAGCATTTTATATGCACGGCCTTGGTCATTGGCTTGGCCTTGATGTGCATGATGTAGGCGACTATAAAAAAGACGAAAAAGAACGCCCATTTGAAGCTGGTATGGTACTCACTATTGAACCTGGCTTGTATGTTAGCCTAGATGCGCAAGCACCTGAGCAATATAAGGGCATTGGTATTCGTATTGAAGATAACCTGTTAGTGACCGAGCAAGGCCACGAAAATCTTACCTTGAGTGTGCCAAAAAGTATCAGCGAGATTGAAGCGTTAATGCAAAAGCAAGCAATTAACCGCTAGGAGCATAACGTGGCAGAGCAGTTTGATGTTGTTATTATCGGTGGTGGCTTAGCGGGTGCCAGTTGTGCGCTGAGTCTTGCGAAACATGCGCCGC
The DNA here is from genome assembly GCF_028885455.1 of Pseudoalteromonas rhizosphaerae. Classification (NCBI taxonomy): domain Bacteria; kingdom Pseudomonadati; phylum Pseudomonadota; class Gammaproteobacteria; order Alteromonadales; family Pseudoalteromonadaceae; genus Pseudoalteromonas; species Pseudoalteromonas rhizosphaerae. The sequence continues at coordinate 4,436,886 of NZ_CP118496.1, read as the reverse complement.
AATTAACGATTGCGGTGGTTGAAGCAAATCAACCAAGCACTGAACACCATCCTAGTTTTGACGACCGAAGTATCGCCTTAGCACAACAATCGGTGCAATTTTTACAGACCATTAATGCCTTTGATATTGATGCCTCATTTGCTGCGGCAATTAAAAAAGTGACCGTGTCGGATCGCGGTCACTTTGGTAAAACGCAGATCGATTGTGCGCAGTTTTCACAGTCAGCTCTAGGTTATGTTGTTGAGGTAAATCCGTTTGGTCGTGCTTTACATCAACAACTTGCAGCTACCCAAGTGGTCATGTATTGCCCTGACAGTGTTGCAGATATTACCTATCATCATGACTTTGCAAGTATTACTTTGCAGTCTGGTGCTCAACTTAATGGCCAATTAGTGGTGATTGCCGACGGTGCACAATCGGCTACTCGCCAGCTGGCAAAGATCAATTTTACTCCTGAGCCTTATTCACAAGGGGCGATCATTGCCAATATTGAAGTGGCAGGTGGTCATCATAACCATGCTTTTGAGCGCTTTACTGAGCATGGACCAATGGCATTACTCCCGATGAGTAATAACCGTTACTCGTTAGTATGGTGTATGGATAAAGCCGATATTGACGCGCATATGCAGCTTGACGACAGCGCTTTTGTAAGTGCTTTGCAAACTGCATTTGGTTATCGTGGCGGGCAATTTACTAAAGTCGGCATGCGTGCAAACTATCCACTGGTGTATGGTCGTGCAGAGTCATTAAGTGCTCACCGTACGGTACTAATTGGCAATGCAGGGCATGCGATTCATCCTATTGCAGGGCAGGGCTTTAATTTAGGCCTGCGCGATGTGCAACTTCTATGTGAATTAGTAAATAGCGAATTGGCAATTGGCAGTTACCTATTTACCCGTGAATATGCCAAACAACGTAACCAAGATATAACCACTGTAATGACGTTAACAGATTCTTTAGTGCGGTTATTTTCAAACTCATCACGAATACTCGCATTTGGTCGCAGCTGTGGTCTATTCTCCATGGATTTGTGTGCTTCTTTAAAAACACCTTTAGCTAAGCAATTAATGGGTCAGGTTAAACAAGGTAAACGACTATGAAACAGACACAAGTATGTGTTGTGGGGGGCGGCTGTGTTGGCTTAACCCTCGCGCTGGGGCTTGTTAAAGCCAATATAAGTGTAGTAGTAATTGATGCTGCAGCAAAACAAGTATTGCCAGGCGATGAATACGCTTTGCGCGTAAGTGCACTGAGCCTTGCCAGCCAACACTTGTTTGAATCTTTGCAAGTGTGGCCTGAGATCATTGCTCAAAGAGCACGCGCCTATACCCATATGGATGTGCGCGACCAAGATAGCTTTGGCAAAATTGCTTTTAACAGCGATGAACTGGACCTTCCTCATTTAGGTCATATTGTTGAAAACGACATCATTCGTTATGCACTGATCAATGAATTAGAACAATACAGCCAAGCAACGCTTATGTTTGATACACGCTATCAACAAATACACCAAAGTGACAATGACGTCTTTATAACCTTAGACTCTGGTGAGCCAGTTATAGCCAAGTTATTAGTGGCAGCCGATGGCGCAAATTCAGCGATTCGGAAACAGTTTAATTTGCCCATTACGTTTAAAGATTATGATCATAACGCCATCGTTGCGACGGTAAGAACCACTGAGCCACATAATAATACTGCGCGCCAAGTATTTTTACCTACTGGACCACTGGCGTTTTTACCGCTGCCAGATGCCAATACGCACTCAATTGTATGGTCAACCAGTCCTGCGCATTGCCAAACGTTACTAGCCATGGATGATAGCGATTTTAATAAAGCAGTTATGGCAGCCCTTGATGGCCAATGCGGTTTATGTGAGGTACAAAGTGCGCGCACAGCGTTCCCTTTGAAAATGCGTTACGCGCAGCAATGGGTGACAGGTAAAGTGGTATTAATGGGCGATGCCGCACATACCATTCATCCGTTAGCAGGACTTGGTATGAACTTAGGCCTTAAAGATGCCGCTTACCTTATTGAGCTGTTAACTGCTGACAATAAAGAGTTTGCCAGTAATCGACTATTGCGTGATTACGAGCGTACCCGCAAGCTTGATGCACAAAAGCATATTGCCATGATGCAAGGCTTAAAAGAATTATTTGCAGGCGCTAACCCACTTAAAAAACTGGTACGTGGTGTGGGTTTAAGCTTGGTTGATAACTTAGGCCCAATTAAGCACCTGTTTGCCAAGCAAGCGATAGGGAAGTAGCAGAGATTCATTTTGTTTGATTAATACCTAAATTGCATTGCTTCGTATCAGTCGATGGCTAAATAGCATGCAATATTAATTAGGTGTTAATTAATGGAGAACAAAATGAAAAATAAAACGGCAGTAACGCTATTGTGTGCAAGTTTATGCTCAACTTACAGCTTTGCAGATGACGACAAGGTTATCTATTTAACGTTTGATGATGGCCCGATTAATGCCACCTCAGGGCTAATTGATGCTTTAGATGAGGCACAAATAAAAGCGACATTTTTTATCAATGCTTTTCACATGTATGGTGAAGGCGATGAAAATGAACAACACTCACAATTAGCATTAGCTAAGCTTTTAAATAGCGGTCACCTTTTAGCTAACCATAGTTATGACCATATGTTGCATAATTGCACGGATGGAGAGCGCTCTGGTGCTGTTTATTGTAACGAAGTTGGTTTATGGCCAGTTAAATCCTACCAAGATGTAAGTACCGATTATGATTACTTTGAGCTTAATACTCAAAAGGTCTTGGCGTTATTACCTAATGCAGAAAGCTTCCCAAACTTTAAAATGAGAACAATGGCACGCTTGCCGTATACCAATGCGTGGCGTGTTACGAAAACTTTTAAAGGTGATGGTTTATGCGCAACATCTGATAATTTACCACCTTGGGATCCAGCTTTTTCTTGTGATCCACAGGTTTCTACCAATAGCTCACAAGTCGCAGTAAAAATATCTGATAAATTAGCAAGCGAAGACTATAAGGTTTATGGTTGGGATTTTGATTGGGGCCCAGTGAACTGGGGCGTTGATTACCCTGCAGAAACAATGGCAGATGGTATTCAAATGGTCGAAAGCATTAATCAAATCGTCAATACTTGCCCTGGCAAAACAATGGATCCTGTCAATAGCCGCACGCAAAACTTAGATTGCAGCGATGGATTAGCAGCGAATAAAGTAGTGATACTCACCCATGACTTTTTGTTTGAAGATGGTCCGCGCGGGCTAGGTGCGACGATTAACTTGCCCAAAATTAAAAGCTTTGTTGAGCACGCAAGAGCAGAAGGTTATCGATTTGATACACTTGATAATTATGCGCCTCAATGGCAACAAAACAGGCAATACGAAGCTACTAATTTTGTAAGTTATCAAGATAAAATTTATTCTGTGTTACAAGCACATTATTCCCAAAGTAATTGGCAGCCTTCAAACACGCCTGCATTGTGGTTACTTGAAAAATAACGGTATTTATAAAAGGTAGGTAGCCCTACCTTTTTACTCTTTCACACTAATGATTTTTGTTTTAAGCGCTTTCTAAATTGGCTTGGTGTTGTCCCTTTTAGTGTTAAAAAGCGGCGATTAAAGTTAGAGGTATTTTTAAACCCACATTGATCGCTGATAGCCGTAATAGCGCGGTTAGTATTGATCAATAGCTTACAAGCTTGACCAATTCTTAACTGGTTAATAAATTCTGTTAAAGTGCGTTCCATGCGCTTTTTAAAAAAGCGGTGAAAGTGGTTAGTGCTCATATGCGCCATGTTAGCTAATTGTTCTGCGCTTAAGCCCTCAGTGTAATGGCGATAAATATAATCAATCACTTTATCAAATTTATCTTTTGCGGGATCAGTTTTATTAGTGTAGCAAAAACTCGCGCTAGAAAGCTGCTGAGGGACTGCTTCTTGGCTCATTAAATACAGTAATTTAAATAAACCTAAATATTGCTCAAAAGGGTTACTGACCTCGATTTTTTCAAAATATGATTTCGCTATCATCGCTGTTTTAGTCGAGAATTTAAGGCCTTGTCGCGCAGCGATTAATAACTCTTCAAGTATGGCAAATTCAGGGTGACTAGTAATTTGCTGACTAAGCCATTTTTTTGGAATTTGTGCAACGTGAACAACTTGTACACTGTTATCTATATTCGGTGACGATTGCCAAGTATGGGGCAAATCAGCACCAAGGATCACTAGATCAAGTTCGCCATAAGGAGCAATGTAATCGCCAATATGGCATACCCCTTGACTGTTTAAAGTAAGGCAAATCTCAAAGTCTGGATGGTAATGCCAATTAAATGGAATGTAATCAAGCGTATATTTACAATAGCGCCACGATGAATTGGTATTAGGAATGACTTTTTCACACATTGCCCGCATGACGACCTCCTTATTTATTTTAGTCCCTATATTGAACAATTTTTAGCAGTCTAAGTAATACTTTTCAATTCACTTTTAGTATTAATCTATTGCACGCGATTCTTTGCTAACAGGACATTGAACATTTTGCCATCAAAATTAACATTCCTTTGATAGGAAAGTACCGGATAAAGTGTCAATTGTACTGCTTAACACGAATGCGGCGCGATACCCTAGTAACGCTTTCAATAACAATAAATAGGGGACTAGGAATGAAAAACATCAACAAAGCATCGCTTAAACTATCGACATTGGCGATATGTATCTCAGCACTATACGTCAGTCCAATGGCATTAGCTGCAGCTCAAACTCAAGCTGACAGTGATATAGAAACCATTGAAGTGCGTGGCATTCGTCGCTCTTTAGAAGCGTCAATGAACACTAAGCGTTTTGCAGATGGAGTGGTAGATGCCATTACCGCAGAAGATATTGGTAAATTTCCGGATAAAAACATTGGTGATGCACTACAACGTATTTCAGGAGTGACGGTTGACCGCCAATATGGTGAGGTAAATGGCGTAACTATTCGTGGTACTGCACCAGAGCAATCAAGAATATTACTCAATGGTCAAACAGTAGCAAGCACCTCATGGTACGATTTAGGCCCAGCGACACGTACTTTTAATATGGAATTGTTATCAGCAGAGCAAGTGTCGGGTGTGCAAGTGTATAAAACACCGGAGGCAGATATCGAAGAAGGAGCACTGGGAGGAACCGTTAACTTAACGACTCGTAAACCTCTGGAGTTAGATGCAAATACGTTACTGCTCTCTGCAGAGTTGGCACAAAGTTCATTGTATGATGAGACTGATCCTGGTGCATCAATTCTTGCTAGTTGGAAAAATGAAGATGAAAAATTTGGTATTTTAGCTGCGTACTCTTATGAACAATTAACTTCAGGGCGCCATGTACTTGAGTCTATTGGCGGCTACTATGAGTACTTTGCAGAAAACCAAGCAACAGGACAAGAATCGACAGTCGGTGCATGGAGTTTAGGTTCGCAAGCATTTAAGTCTGAGCGTGAGCGGACCAGCGCGCAATTAACCGCGCAGTTTGCACCAACCGATAATATGGAGTTTGTGCTTGATTATTTTCGTTTTGAATTTGATAACCCGCATGTAAACCATAACTTTCTGACGGTTGGCGCCCGTGGTGCGGGTTCTACTAATGTAACCAACAATGCATTAGGCGGTACCGAGCAAGCAACTATATTACCTGCATATGCTTCTATTATTTATAATCCAGTAGTGCGTAATGCCGTTAATATGAAAGCTGATGTACTAAACCTAACTGGTAAGTTTCAAGGTGATGGCTTTGAACTCAGTGGTGTAATTGGAAAATCAACATCAGATGGCGGCACGCAATTTGGCGCATCTTCATGGTGGATCCCAGCCTCAGATGAAGGAGGTAAAATAGGTGATCCTGCATTTCCTAATGGACAAAACAGCACTGATGGTGGTTTTACTTATGATGCTACTGGTCCTTATCAAGTTTGGCTAACTTCGCTAGATGCTACCGATGCAACGCAATTTAAACATGCGCAAGAAGCAAATTTTGATACCACAGTGCAAGAGCATGATGTGAGTTATGCTCAAGCTGATGTTAAATTTGAGTTAGATGGTAATTTCTTTACTGCAATCAAGACCGGCATTAAATTTAATAGTAGCGAATTTTCGCGCATTGCATTTAACCGTAATCCAGACGAAGTACTTGGTTTTGTTCCCGATGGTAATTTATCAAATTGGAGTGATGGCGTATTAACTGGGCTGCATTCACAAAGCTCTGGTCATACGCTTGATGCATATGCCTCACTTGATACAGATAAATGGTGGGATTTCATTAGCGGTAAATATGCAGCTGGCGAACTGACCGAAGTCGCTAACTTAGGTAATACTTTTTCAGTGGATGAAGATATGATCGCCATTTACGCGAAGGCTGATTTTAGTGGCGAAAACTACCGAGGTAATATTGGTTTACGTTACGTTGAGACTGAGCAAACATCGAGCGGCTACGCCGACGGCGCGGTTTTCAAAGAGACGGTCGATTATAATAACTTACTCCCTAGCGTAAACTTTGCTTATGATTTATCGGATGACATTATTATTCGCGCGGCAGCATCACAAGTTATGTCTCGCGCAAACTACAGTGATTTAAAACCCGGCTTAGCAATTAATGCCAATTTTGGTAGCGCCACAGGGGGAAATCCTGATCTAAAACCCTATGAAGCTAACCAGGGCGATATTGCTATAGAGTATTACTTTACAAGCGCTTCTATGGCATCAGCAGGATTTTTCAGCAAACAAATTGATAACGTTGTTTTTTCGACTGAAGCGGTTGAATTTGTAGATGGCTGTGGCGCCAGTCCAGATCTATATGAGCAATGCCGTGTTACTCGTCCTCGTAGTAACGGCGAAGGCTCTGTAAATGGTATTGAACTGCAACTACAGCATAGCTTTGCTAACGGTTTTGGGGTGGTGACTAACTATACGTACGTAGACAGTGAAACAACCACGCCAGATGGCTCAAAAGAAATGGTACCAGGTGTTTCTGAAAACAGTTTTAATGCATCAGTGTTCTTTGAGAACGATATTATCAGCACTCGTTTAGCATATAACTGGCGCAGTGAATGGATTGGTGTTGGTGCAGCCCAAGCAGTTAAAAACGATAACTATCAACAAATTGATGCGTCAATCATCTGGCATGCCATGGAAAACTTAGATGTTAGCCTTGAAGGCGTTAACTTAACCAATGAAGTGGTGCAATCGTACGATACTAACTTTGCTTTAACGCAAAATACTATCGAGTTTGGTTCACGTTATTACCTTGGTGTAAGTTATAAATTCTAATGGAGATAGGCCGCCACTTGGCGGCCTTTTTTAGTTATGGCTATCATAAATAAATTAGTAATTTTAGGCGGTGGTAGTGCGGGTTGGATGTGCGCTGCGTATTTATCAAAGCAGCATCTTGAATTAGCTATTAGTGTTATTGAATCGAGTAAAATTGGCAGTGTTGGCGTTGGTGAAGGTTCAACACCACACTTAAAAAACTTTATGGATTCACTCGGTATTAGTGAACAACAATGGATGCCCAAGTGCGATGCAAGCTACAAAGCAGGCATTTACTTTAATAATTGGAATGGCGATGAACGTTGTTATTTCCATCCATTTTATAGCGACATGGATGAAAAAACTGCCGAAGTTTATTTTGTAAACGCTAATGCCCGAAGGCGCGGTAATGGCGATTGGCAAGCCCCAGATGAGTATTTTTTAACAGGCCATATCGCAAAACAAAATTTAAGTCCAAAAGTACATACACCTATGCTCAAAGAGCAAACTTATGGTTATCATTTTGATGCCATAAAATTAGCGGGTGTGCTAAAAGCCTATGCACAAGAGAATGGGGTTGAACACATTGATGGTGAGTTTAGCCACGCGCATATAAAGAACAATGGCAATATAGCTGATATTACGCTGGTTGATGGACGACAAATTAACGGCGACATGTTTATCGATGCCAGTGGTTTTAATGCACTGTTAATTGAGCAAACACTGGGTACACCTTTTAATTCATTTGCTGATGAACTACTTAACGACCGTGCTGTAGCCGTGGCGACGCCAATTTCTAGCGATGCTGTGATGCCATGTGCCACTCAATCTACGGCGTTAAGTGCCGGTTGGTGTTGGCAAATTCCGCTCACTAGCCGTATCGGTAATGGCTATGTATATAGCTCAAAACATATCACTGATGAGCAAGCCCAGTATGAGCTTGCCCTGCAATTAAACATAAATCCACAAAATAGCGCGTTTCGGCATTTAAAAATGAAAGTCGGCTGTATGCAGTCTGCATGGCAAAGCAATGTCATGGCTATAGGGTTGGCGCAGAGCTTTATTGAGCCCATCGAAGCGACATCTTTGATGGTTACTCAACATAGTATTAAGTTATTTAGCCAAGCCTTAACAAAGCTAAAAAACAACGAGCAGTCATTAAAAGTAGCTGAACACGTCAATCAACAACTCCATCAATTAGTGTATGGCATTAAAGATTATGTGGTTGCGCATTATGCAACTAGCTTACGCACCGACAGTGAATACTGGCTTACAGCCAAGCAACTGAATCACAGCTCTAGTGCTTTAAAGTCTTTACTAAAAGCATGGCTTAATGGCGATGATTTTGATGCGTATTTGTCAAAGCTTACCCAACAGCAAGTTTATTTTAGACCTAGTTGGTATTGCTTACTTGGTGGCATGGACTACCAAAGCTCGCTGTGCCAGCAGTCATTTGAACCCGCTTGCGCTGCAATTTGTAATGGCGCAAAAATGTATTTGCATGAACTGTGTAATAAGCATTGTAAACCACATGCAGAGCAACTACATGCAATGAAGACTGCATAAAGTGAGTTGAAAAGTATCAACAAGCCGTAGAGTAGTGCCGCATAACTCATTTTATGATGGCAGACTTAGCTAATTAAGAGTGGTGATTAATTATTCCCTTGAATCATTTTGTTTGTATGCCCACGAACAGATGGCTATCACCACTCTATTTATTTTTAGAATGAGACTTTCAGGTAGAACAATTATGAAAAGAAATTATTTGATAGTGCTACTAGTACTGGTTACCTTTTTTGTTATTTCATTTATAACGAACTTATTAGCGCCGATATTTCCGGCTCTGATCCAAAGCTATAATATAGGTTTAACCCTTGCTGGTTTTTTCCCATTTGCATTTTTTATCGCGTATGGAGTGATGTCGATCCCCGCAGGGTTGTTAGTGCAAAGCTTAGGTGAAAAAAAGGTCATGCTCATAGCATTCTCACTGGCATTATTTGGCAGTGTGTTATTTGTTAGCTTGCCGATTTTTGCTGTTGCAATGTCAGCATTATTTTTGATCGGTACCGCCATGGCTCTATTGCAAGTGGCAATTAATCCGTTACTTAGAGCCAGTGGCGGCTCTAAACATTTTGCGGTTTTTTCGGTCGCAGCCCAGTTAATGTTTGGTGGTGCAGCGACCTTATCACCGCTGGTATATAGCGCGCTTGTTAAAGCAGATTCACAAGCACAGAGCCAAAACTGGTTATTGCAATTAGTACCCGCCGATATGACTTGGCTAAGTATGTACTTATTATTTGCACTGTTATGCACAGTGATGTTGGTGGTTATTAGCGTGTTACCGATAAAACACAACACCCAAGCAGAAAATCCGCAACAAGGCAGTATCAAACAAAGCTTACAATTATTTAAAGACCCCACCGTGATCAAGTTCTTTTTTGCCATCGTGGCTTATGTGGCGCTTGAGCAAGGAGTGGCTAATTCAATTTCAGTATTTTTACAAACCTATCACCAACTTGACCCAAATACAGGCGGAGCACAGATAGTGAGTCAGTTTTGGCTATCACTGACATTAGGCTGCTTATTGGGCATCGTGCTGTTAAAACTCTTTGATGCTAAACATGTGTTACTTACTTTTAGTGTTGGTGCGGCGGTTAGTCTATTTACCGCATTATTTGCACATACTGAGCTGGCATTATGGGCGTTTCCTGCGGTTGGGTTTTTCTTATCAATTATGTGGTCGGTGATATTTTCGTTGGCATTAAACTCAGTTGCAAAAGGGCATGGCACTGTATCTGGTATTTTATGCACAGGGATTGTCGGCGGTGCATTTGCCTCGCCTATTATTGGTGCGGTGAGTGAGCTTACAGGTAGCTTACAAATATCACTATTACTGCTGTTAATGCCGCTTGGTTATATTTTTAGTGTCGGTATTTGGGCTAACCCACTGATTGCTAATCACACGCTTAAAAGTAATCCACAGGCAGCAAAGCTTGCTGAAAGTAACTAATGACAAAAGAGGTTGTAATGTCACAAACTTTATTATGTGTTGATCTTGGTGGCACCAAAGCGCTGGTCGCAAAAGTAACCGCAACAGGTGTAATAGAAAAACGCTATTTTGATGTGGACGGCTCAGCAAGTAAGCAGCAAACAAACGACTTTTTATGTCGAATCATCAAGCAAGTGATTGACAATACTTGCATTGGTATCGTCGTAGGTGTACCTAGCATGGTGCTAATGGAAACTGGCGAAGTGATCGAAACGGTTAATATCCCCAATTGGAAAAATGTGCAGTTAAAGCAGCTATTAAGCACACATTTTAAACTGCCCGTACGGGTGCATAATGATGCAAATTGTTTTGCTATGGGAGAATTTACTCAAGGTAATTTTAAATCAGATACGAATTTAATTGGCATTTGCCTAGGCACTGGACTTGGCGCCGGACTGGTGCTTAATGGTCGATTATATACGGGTAAGCACTCAGCCGCAGGAGAGTTTGGCAGTTTTAGTTATTTACAAGGGATTATTGAGCACTTTACCTCTGGGCAGTTTTTTATTAATCAAGGTACAACGGGTAAGCAAGCTTACCAAGAGGCACTGGCAAATGACGCATACGCACAACGTTTATTTGATGAGTTTGGCAAGCATCTCGCTCATGCAATAAACCATGTGATACTCGCGTTTGACCCTGACGTTATTGTACTTGGTGGCTCGGTTGCACAATCATCAGCGTGCTTTTTACCTAGTTTGCATATTCAGTTAGCTAAGTTAGTTAATCCAGTTATTTTGCAGTCGTTAGATATTCGTATTAGTGAGCTTGGCGACGATGCTCCATTACTTGGTAGCCATGCGTTATTTATAAACGACATGGCTTATGAACAATCGTTGGGAGCTAGCTATGCGTAGAATTATATTATTGGTGCTTGCCATATGTTCGGCTGCAGTTTTTGCTAAAGCACCATCGCAAACTGAGTTAGATACCCTCGCGCAGCAGTTATCGATAAAATATGAGTTACTTTCGGCAAAGCCCGATACTTGCCCTGCACCTCATCAAAAGCAGTGTTACTTATCGCGTTTGACGTTCAGCACACCTTTTGACGCAAACAGTCAACAGTGGTCAATTTATTTTAGTCAGCTAATGCCAATTTATAGCACTGACTCGTCGCAGTTTACCATTACGCATATCAATGGCGATTTACACCAAATAAAGCCCACCTCGGCATTTGCCGGATTTAAAGAAAATACGCCGATAAGTATAGAGTTTTATAGTCAAGAATCGCAAATTACTCGCGCTGAGTTTATGCCTAATTACATGTTGGCAAGTGCGGGTTTAACAAGCCGAGTTATTAAAAGTACTAAAACCGCGATTGATCCTGACACTAAGCTAGAGTTACAACCATATTTAGCACCATTTTTAACCTATGAACAACTACAAACTAGTAACGACGATGCGACACCATGGATGGACGCTGAGTATTTATATGAAAGTGAGTCTCGGCCTATATTAAATACGCCACCGCTGAGTTTGATCCCAAAGCCGGTCGCTTTAACTTTATTATCGGGTGAGGCGGTAGATTTAAGCCAAGGCCTAAATCTACAACTAGCGAATGATATTGATCAAGTACAACTTACAGCGGCAATAGAACGCTTAGCACGTTTTGGTATTAAGCAGCATAGCCAAGGGATTAAAACTACGCTCAAGTTAGATTTAGCAGCTGATAACCCAGAGGCTTACACGTTAAAAATTCAACATGAGCAAATAACGATTAGCGCAACGAGTTCTGCAGGGATATTTTATGCGTTGCAGAGCATCGCAGGGTTAGTCAGCCTTGATAATTTAACCATCCCAGCACTTAATATTACTGATGCGCCGCGTTATGAATTTAGAGGCATGCACATTGATGTAGCACGCAACTTTCGTTCAAAAACATTTATTTTAAATACCATAGAGCAAATGGCCGCCTATAAGCTTAATAAATTACACTTGCATTTAGCGGATGATGAAGGCTGGCGATTGGCTATTAACGACTTACCAGAGCTTACGGAAGTCGGTGCCAAGCGTTGCTTAGATTTAACCGAACAGCGTTGTTTGTTACCACAGCTAGGCGCAGGACTTGATAGTCAATCAGCGGTAAATGGTTACTACAGCCAGAATGACTACATTGAAATATTAAAATATGCTCAAGCGCACTTTATTGAAGTGATCCCATCACTTGATATGCCAGGGCATTCGCGCGCGGCAATTGTTGCAATGGAGGCAAGGTTTAACCGTTTAATAGGCCAAGGCAAAAGTGTACAGGCGCTACAGTATCGTTTAGTCGAACCCGCTGATAAAACTCAGTACAGTTCAATCCAGCATTATCAAGATAACACCTTAAATGTTTGTTTAGAATCGACTTATCAATTTATCGATAAAGTGCTCGATGAAGTAAACGCATTACATGTGCAAGCCGGTGTGCCTCTTAAAACTTACCATATTGGCGCCGATGAGACGGCTGGTGCGTGGGTTGACTCTCCAAGCTGTCGGCGTTTGCAAAACCAACAACCGGCGCTGCATTCATTTAATGGCTATTTTATTGAAAAAGTCAGTGCCATGGTCGCTAAAAAAGGCTTTAAAGTGGCCGGATGGAGCGACGGTATGAACGACGTTACGCTAAAGAGCATGCCAGCAAATGTGCAGTCAAATGCGTGGGCAACGCTGAGCGATGGTGGGCATGAGGTTGCGCATCGTCATGCTAACCAAGGCTGGGATGTGGTGTTATCAAGCCCGGATGTAACTTATTTTGACTTCCCATATCAGTCGCATCCGCAAGAGCCTGGGAATCACTGGGCGAGTCGCGCGATTGACAGTAAAAAAGTGTTTGAGTTTATGCCGGATAATTTACCTGCGCATGCTGAAATTTGGCGCTCGGTAAACAATCATCATTACAGTGCTGATGATCGTAAAACGATGCGCACAAAACCTTTTATTGGTTTGCAAGGGCATTTATGGTCAGAGCTCATTCGCAGTGACAGGCAAGCTGAGTACATGTTATATCCACGGTTATTAGCGCTTGCAGAGCGAGCTTGGCATAAAGCGCCATGGGAATTAGATTATAACGGGCAAGGCGCTAAGTATGATCAAAATACAGGCCATTTTAATACAACGCTTAAGCAACAAAAAGCAGCTGATTGGCAGCGTTTTGCGGCGTTAGTTGGCTTTAAAGAATTTGCAAAGCTAGAGCAAGCAGGGCGCTTTTATCGTTTACCTAGCGTAGCTGCACAACAACAAAGTGAAGGCTTAGATGCATTTACTTTGTATCCGGGGATTGTCATCGAATATCAAAATAGTCTTGGCAATTGGCTCATTTATGATGATGAAAATAAAGCCACTAATGTAAAGCAAGTTCGTACGCTTTCTCAAAGAGGTATCCGTAAAGGGCGATCATTGGCGGTGAAATAAAAGCCTTTTAAGCGTTGCTTATTATAAAGCCTTATAACAAACAGGGTTGATTTTTTGCTTTTTAAAAATGATAGCGCTGTCATTTTTGTTGGTGTATGATTAATTTAATGTAATAAAAATGATTTTAGGATTGCAGCGCCTTGGTTTATAGAGCTTTCACGGCGTAATGCTAAAATAATTAATTAAAATAAACTGTTGAGATAAATTTATGGAAGCAACTGTCGAGTGTGAAGCAAACACTAAACATAGTATTTGGCTGCCAATGACATTGGCAGGCTCAATGTTTTTCATTCTAGGTTGTATAACTTGGCTAAATGGCGCTATTACACCGTTTTTACAGCAAATGTTGGTGTTATCGCCACTGCAAGCCTCATTTATTATTTCCTCATTTTATATTGCCGTAACAGTCGCTGGCATCCCATCTGCAATGCTTATTAAGCGTGTAGGTTACAAAAATGGTATGGCAATTGGCTGTGCAGTAATGGCCGCGTCAGCCTTGATGTATATTCCTGCTGCTAAAATGCAGATGATTGAAATATTTTTATTTGCACAGCTAATGATAGGTGTTGGGCAAACAATCCTACAAACAGCGGTAAATCCGTATGTTGTTAAAATGGGATCTGAAAAATCAGCGGCAGTTCGTGTATGTATTATGGGCTTACTGAATAAATTTGCTGGGGTTATCGTGCCTGTTATTTTTGCTGCCGTTGTTGTCAGCGGTGTAGTCGCTGATGGTGAGCAATTATCACAACAGCAAAAAGATGCGATGGCGAATAGTCTTATTTTACCTTATATGGCAATTGCAGGTTTGATCTTTGCGTTTGCAGCATTTGCTAAATTTTCATCGCTACCTGATTTGGTTTTTGAAGAGTCTGAAGGTAATGGTAAAGGCGAAGTAAAAGAAGCACTAAAACATCCTCACCTAGTGCTGGGTGTAATTGGTATTGCCTTATATGTTGCTGTTGAAGTGATTGCCGCAGATACCATTGGCTCTTACGCATTACAGATTGGGATTGCCGATTACTCAGTGATGACCTCATACACCATGGCGTGCATGTTGGTTGGTTATGCCATTGGTATCGCACTGATCCCCCGTTTTATGTCGCAGCAAAATGCGCTCGTTATGTCTGGGCTTGCAGGTATCGTAACTGTACTTGCAGTAATAATGGGAAGTAATGACTCATTTATTCTTGCTAATCTATTATTAGTACCATTTGGTGGCCCTGAGCTGCCAGATCCATTGTTATGTATTGCCTTACTTGGTTTTGCCAATGCCATGGTTTGGCCGGCAATATGGCCGTTAGCATTAACTGGCTTAGGTCGTTTAACTGGCACTGCATCCGGTTTACTTATTATGGGTATTGCCGGTGGTGCATTAGGCCCATTACTGATTGGTTTGGGTAACGTAGCAGGCTTAGGTGCGCAAGGTGCTTACGCCTTGATGATCCCAAGTTACTTATTCATCTTATTCTATGCGCTTAAAGGCCATAAAATGAGAAGTTGGAAGTAGATTAAAGTTGGCGAGAGTAAAGTTAGCTCGTTAAGAAAGTTTGTAAGTGAGCAAAAGCGCGATTTATAACACATCGCGCTTTTTCTTTTTTAATCAGTGTTTATTTAATTTCATACTGAGCCAACAACTTATCGACTTCATCTAATTTAAGCTTCAAGTCGCCATATACTTCTGGACAGTCGTTGTAAAAGCAGAGGTTTTCTCTAAAGTGCTGATTAACAAGTACAGCTTTATCAAGGATCTCTTTGTTACTCACTATTCCTTGCTGCAGCTTATCCGCTAAAAGACCCATATAACAACTAGATATACAGTTTGCATCCATAGAGTCATGCCTGCATTTTAAAACATAATTTTGAAAGTGTGGAAAATAAATATTAAAAAGTGGTGGAGTGATTTCCCTTAGCTCACTGGTGCTCTCAATAACACTTATACCAAATTCCACGAATATTTGTTGTTCTGTACGATTGAAAAAGTTTTGTTTGGCATATTTTACGTCAGGGGATGCGTCGGGTATGGCAAAGCATTCATCCCATAAAGCCTCAAGGTCTAATTCAGTTTCCATCAAGTCTACTCCTAGAAAATGAGCTGCAATATGCAGCTCATGAAAATATAGTTATTTTATTCTACAGACGATGCCTGTTATTACTCTTGCAATTCCTCTACCAGAACCTTTACATTGCGACTTTTCTTTTTCTCTTTGGTTTTGATATTTATTTTTTTACTTCCCTGTGTTTTACAGCCCTTTCATAAGCTTTTCTGTATTCATTAGCACGTTTTTTATTTTCTTTTATTTTAATTGCATGCCTACCAGGCTGCCATTTATCGTCCCATTTCTGGTAGTTGGTAGTTGGTAGTTGGTAGTTGGTAGTTGTTTGCTATTAGATTTTGAAATTAAATTGATGTGTGAATACTAGTATTAATTGAACTGTAATGAATACAAAGCAAAAAGCCGTGCTTGATTTAACAAACACGACTTTTATAATTTTAGCCTTTAGCCTTTAGCCTTTAGCCTTTAGCCTAAAACGCGTAGCTGTAACCCATTTGGATTGTGCGTGGTTTACCTGGTTGAATACCACCGTTTGCGCGGTTAGCGATGTAAGTGTTATCAAACAAGTTATCAACCGTTAGATATACTTTTTGATTGTCATCAATTAAATATTTAGCGGCTAAATCCCACACAACACGGCTGTCGATTGCATTCAGGCCGTCAGCACTTAAATCAGCATGTGCGTCAGATACATAACGCACCTGCGTATCAAATGCAAAGCTTGAAAGCACGGCACCAAATGAAAGAGCGATTTGATTCTCTGGAACGTAAGGCATTGCATCACCTTTATTTACTTGCCCCCAGATATCTGATGCAAAATCATTTTTAAACTGTGAATCCGTATAAGTGTAAGTTAAGCGTACAGGGAATGTTGCGCTATTAGTTTCGAAAATACGACCTGCAGAGAACTCAAAGCCCGATACTTCTACTTCGCCGTAGTTGTATTGGTCGCCAATGTTCTCATCACTACAGCCTACAGATGCAGTACAATTTCCATGCATATTGCTGTAATCAGAGAAGAATGCAATGATTTCACCATTAAAACCAGCAACGTTATAACGGCCACCAAACTCAATGTTTACGCTTTCCTCTTCTTCTTGGTCAGCATTACCTGGTGCTGCAGGAGCGTAACCTTGCTGAATACCTGCAAGTAGCGTTAGGCTGTCGCTTACGGTGTAAGTTGCACCCAGTGATGGCACTAAGATTTGTGTATCGTTTGAAACGTCTTTAGTTAAGCCATTTTCACGTTTAGGATCAGACTTTGACCACTCTACGCGGGTAATTGTGATGTCTTCATAACGAAGGCCTGCATTAATCACTAATGCATCGATTGACCACTGGTCTTGAATGAATAACGTTGTTGCTTTTGCACTATCTACACGATTGCTGTCAGAACCCGGAACGCCCTGAGACGTTAAGGTCATACTTAAATCTTGATTAAGTGTGTATTTGTCTTCCCACTGAAAACGATCCATTTCGTCTTCGTGGTAGCGCACGCCAACAGTCACATAGTGATCGCCCGCAGGAATGTGCAACTCTGATTGCACACCTTTGGCTTGGTAGTCGCGGTTATTTGCTTTAATACCAATGCCTTCAATACCTTCAGCTGTTGGTGCCGCTTCAAATTCACTGTACTGTGCTAAATAGCTTTCACTTACTTTGCTCGCTTTGTACCAATTACGATGAAAATCATTGAGATAAGCTGTCGCTAATAACTCATAACCATCACCAAAACGATAAGCATAATTTAATTGGTATGCATTATGTTGCGTGTTCATTTGGTCTTTTTGTGATGCGGCATAACGACGGTTTGGTGACGCTTTATAATCTTCTTCTGTTAAACCCATGTAAGTCTCATCAGATTGTTCATCAGAGTACTTAATTTTCATCTCTAGGTTATGCGCGTTGTTTTCACCAAACTTATAACCAAATTTAAGTAGAACGTCGTTCTTTTCAAAGCCTGTGTTGTCGCTACCTACAGGTAATTCTTTAAAGCCATCTGCGCCATAGCTGAAAACTTCAATAAGGCCGGCTGCATTGTTTTTTTCTTTACCGAAGTAAGCATGGCCCTTATAAAAACCATCGCTACCGAGTTCGGCGTTTACTAAACCCGTTGAACCTTCGGTCGGTAAGCTGCGCGAAAGTAAGTTTAAAACACCACCGGTAGTGCGTGGGCCATACTTAACAGAGGCTGCGCCTTTTAATACTTCAATAGACTCCATACGGCCCATAGTAGGGAAGTAGTAAGCCGATGGCGCTGAGTAAGGAGCGGGTGCTACGAGAACGCCATCTTCCATTACAGATATTTTATCGTTACGGCCAGTGCCTGTTCCGCGCATACCAATGTTAGGGCGCAGGCCATAACCATCTTCTTCTTGCACGTAAACACCTGGTACAGATGCTAAAACACGAGAAATATCGGTAAATTCGAATTTTTGTAATTGTTCGTCTGAGATAAATGTAGCAGAACCCGGAATATCGTTAATTGCGGCTTGCGAGCCAATAACGGTAATTTGCTCAAAGTTCTTTTTTTTATTTGTTGCATCATTTGCAACGGCATTAGCGCTTAATGATAAAGCAATAGCCATCGAAAGTGTTGAAACAATAAGCTTAGGAGGCATTATAGATCCTGTATGTGTCTAATTTTAACTGGCGCAATTTAAACATGTAAAATAATACGAATCAATCCTATTTGTAACAATTCCGATCGTTAAGTAAGTTTTTGAATATAAATATGAAAACATATTGTTGTTAATATTGTATTACTATATTAATTGCGTTAATTTAAATTATCAAAAGGTAACTAAAGGCGGATTTTTGTTAGCTATTAGGTCAAGCGTAATGCAATAAACTCGGCAAGTTTATCTACCGCATGCTCGGCTTGTTCTGCATGCTTTGTTAAGCTAATACCTATTTTACCTAGGCTCGGTAAAATAGCGGTGTTTAACTCATAATTAAGTTCATTAGGCACTGTGCTTCTAGCCAAAACGGTGATCCCTAATCCTTCTTTTAAAGCCGCAGTAAGGCCTGTTAAATCAGCGTTACTATAACTTATGCGGTACTTAATACCTGCAAGTTGCAATGCCTCGATGGCGCGGCGTCGATAAATACAACCTTCCGGTGCAGTCACAAGCGTAACAACGTCATTTTGTGCTATTGATAAATCACCAACCCAGACCAGTTGGTCTTGCATAAAAACAGGGAACTTTTCAGAGTTTAAATCTTCATTTAACGCCAGTACTAAATCAAACTGGTCTTCTCGTGAAACCGACAATAAATGCTTACTTAAACGCGATTTAACCTCTAACGATACTTCAGGGTAAAGTGCCACAAAGTCACCGATAATAGCGGGTAAGATCCGAGCGGCAAATTCGCTGGGTATTCCCAAACGTACCTTACCGGTCACATTCTCTTTAGTAAATAATTGCAAAATGGTGTCGTTTTGCAGCAGCATTTGCTTTGCCATCGGCAGCAGCAGTTCACCGTATTGATTGAGTACTTGGCGCTGGCCTTGTTTTTTAAATAGCTTATGCCCGAGCATTTCTTCTAACCGCTTTATTTGTAAACTTACAGCGGGTTGCGATAAGCCAAGTAAATCACCTGCTTTAGCAAAACCTGCTACTTCAACCACAGTAACTAACGTGCGTAAGCTGTCTGTTGAGATATTTTTCATATTAAAAATTACAATTTATGGGGGTAGATTGATAAGTATTATTTATCAATTGATTAATAATTACAATTTGTTGTTGCTAGACTTGCACAATATACTTTTGCCATTAAAGATTGATAGGTGTCGATAATGACTTTTAGCCCGATAATGTTTGCTCGTCATAGCCAGATTGAAGCAGCTGATAGCAATATGCTGCAGGTCAATACAAACACCGTGGTGATCGATTTTAGCGGCACTGAAGCAATCCCGTTTTTAACCACTATATTAGGGTTAGATTTAAACAAACTAACCGCCAGTGGTTTAGGTGTGAAAGGCACCTTAGATGGTGACCTAAACAGCAATTATAGCTTTGCGTTATATTACTTTAGTGCAACAGCGTTTAGATTCGTGTTGCACACAGATGCAGCGGCTCAATTACAAGCACTGATCAGTGAACAGCAACTGCGCTACGATATTGAGTTTGTTACACGCACTGATTTAGCGACCTTAACTTTGTCTGGTGAGCAGGCATTTGACGCGTTAGTCGAAGCATTTAAACTCACCCCTGGACTGCGCTTGTCAGACGCCAACAGCTGCTACGGTGCGCAAAGTGGTGAGGTATTTATTACCGCTATTGATAAACAATCAATACAGTATTTTCAGCTGGTGGCCAAAGCGCCTGAGCTGACTAAATGGCAAACATATTTACAGCAACGCGGTTTTGATATGTCACTACCAGACGTTGCTTAAACATAAATTGATAAGCTGGCTAGCGTATTTTTTAGTTGCCAGCTTTTGTAATTTATTTGTTAGAACAAATCGCAATTTGGGTGTTAGGTGCATTACAACTTATGTATAATCGCCGCCCATGTTATTCCCCCTCATTAAATTGAGGCCACGCCCAATCTTGGGTTAATTATAAAGTGAAGGAATATTATGACTTCTAAAACAGTTTTACATGCAAAGCACCTAGAATCAAAAGCAAAAATGGTTGATTTTCATGGCTGGGAAATGCCAATCAACTATGGTTCGCAAATCGAAGAGCACAACGCAGTGCGCACCGATGCAGGCATGTTTGACGTTTCACACATGACTATTGTTGATGTCAAAGGCGAGCAAGCACAAGCATTCCTTCGTAAACTAGTCGCTAACGATGTTGCTAAATTAACCGTTCCTGGTAAAGCGCTTTACACTGGCATGCTGAATGAGCAAGGTGGCGTAATTGACGACCTTATCATTTACTTCTTCTCAAATACTGATTATCGCTTAGTGGTTAATTCTGCAACTCGTGAAAAAGATTTAGCGCACATGGCTAAAGTTTCAGCTGATTTTGCCGTTGCAGTAACAGAGCGCCCAGAGTTTGCCATGATTGCAGTACAAGGCCCTAATGCTAAAGCAAAAACTGCCACTATATTAACGGCTGAACAACAAGCAGCTGTTGCAGATATGAAGCCGTTTTTTGGTGTGCAAACTGGTGATTTATTTATTGCTACAACAGGCTATACTGGCGAAGACGGTTACGAAATTGTTGTACCGAACGAGCAAGCTGCGGATCTTTGGCAACAACTGCTAGATGCTGGTGTTGCGCCTGCGGGCCTTGGTGCACGTGATACACTACGTTTAGAAGCGGGTATGAACCTTTACGGCCTAGATATGGACGAGAGCGTATCACCACTTGCTGCTAACATGGCGTGGACCATTGCATGGGAACCTGAAGATCGTGACTTTATCGGTCGTGACGTACTAGTACAGCAACGCGCTGACAAAAGCACTGATAAACTTGTTGGCCTAGTACTGGAAGAAAAAGGCGTATTGCGTAGTGGTTCTAAAGTAATTGTTGATGGTGGCGAAGGCGTCATTACCTCTGGTACTTTCTCACCTACACTTGGTTTTAGTGTTGCCCTTGCACGTGTACCACGTTCAACTGGCGAAACTGCTCAAGTAGAAATGCGTAAAAAATTAGTTAACGTAAAAGTAGTTAAACCAAGCTTTGTACGTAACGGTAAGTCTGTACTTTAAGTATCAATTAAAAGATTTGGTGTTATCACCCAATATAAACCAAAGGATGAATAAAATGAGCAATATCCCTAGCGAGTTAAAGTATGCCTCTTCACACGAGTGGGTTCGCAACGAAGGTGACGGTACTTTCACTGTAGGTATTTCTGAGCACGCACAAGAACTACTTGGCGACATGGTATTTGTTGAATTACCAGAAGTAGGCGATGAAGTAGATGCAGGCGAAGACTGTGCAGTAGCGGAGTCAGTAAAAGCGGCATCAGACATCTATGCACCAATCAGCGGTGAAATCGTTGCAATCAACGAAGACCTTGAAGATGCACCTGAAACAGTTAACAACGACGCTTACGGCGACGGTTGGTTATTCCGCATTAAAGCATCTGACGAGTCTGAGCTAGAAAACTTGCTTGACGCTGAAGGCTATGCAAACACCATCGACGAAGACTAATAATTAGTTTATCGCCGTACTAAAAGCCCCATTATACCTAACATAATTGGGGCTTTTATGATTTTACTGCTTACTTTCCATACACTGTAAGTTATTAAATCAAAAGCTTTTAAGTTATTACTGGTCACCCATTAGTAATAACCATTTATTTTTTGGATCATAGGAATCTGGACAAATGTCAAACGCCAAATCTCTTGAACAATTAGAGCAAACGCAAGATTTTATTCGCCGCCATATTGGGCCAAGCCCAGCACAAGTAAGCGATATGCTAAGTGCTCTTGGAGTATCGAGTGTTGAAGAGCTGATCGGTCAAACTGTACCTGCAAGCATCCGCTTAGAGCAAGGCCTAACAGTGGGCGAAAGCCGCACTGAAGTTGAAACACTAAGCTACTTAAAATCAGTAGCAAGCAAAAATAAAGTGTTTAAATCTTACATCGGTCAAGGCTACCACCCAACTCATGTACCACACGTGATTTTACGTAACGTGCTTGAGAACCCAGGCTGGTATACAGCGTACACTCCATACCAACCAGAGATTGCTCAGGGGCGTTTAGAGTCATTACTTAATTTCCAAACTATGACCTTAGACCTTACCGGTCTTGATTTAGCAAGTGCATCATTACTTGATGAATCAACTGCGGCTGCCGAGGCCATGGGCCTTGCAAAGCGTGTATCTAAAGCTAAAAAAGCCAACATCTTCTTCATCGCTGATGGCGTACACACACAAACTATTGACGTTGTGGCAACCCGTGCCGACCAATTTGGTTTTGAAGTTGTTGTAGGTCCTGCTGCTGACGCTGTAAATCACGAAATTTTTGGTGCGTTATTTCAATACCCATCAACATCAGGTGAAGTAGTCGATATCACAGATTTAATCGCTGGCGTACAAAGCAAAAAAGCGATTGCCTGTGTTGCTGCTGACATCATGAGCTTATTATTATTAAAAGCACCAGGTAAACTTGGCGCAGACGTAGTACTTGGTTCTGCCCAGCGTTTTGGTGTACCAATGGGTTACGGCGGTCCCCACGCTGCATTTTTCGCAACACGTGATGCATACAAACGTTCATTACCAGGTCGTATCATTGGTGTGTCTAAAGACCGTTTAGGTAACGATGCACTACGTATGGCAATGCAAACTCGCGAGCAACACATTCGCCGCGACAAAGCCAACTCAAACATTTGTACAGCGCAAGTATTGCTAGCTAACATGGCTGCGTTTTATGCGGTGTACCATGGCCCACAAGGCTTAAAAACTATTGCACAGCGTATTCATCGCTTTGCTGATATTTTAGCCGCAGGCCTTAAAGCTAAAGGTGTAAACCTTAAGCACAGCACCTGGTTTGATACCCTAACAGTTGTTAGCGATAACAAAGACGACGTAACAGCGCGTGCTGTAGCAAACGGCGTAAACTTTGCTACTAACCATGATGGCGAATACTCAATCTCAGTATCTGAGACCACAACGCGCGCAGACGTAGCACAGTTGTTTGATATCATTCTTGGCGAAGACCACGGCTTAAGTGTTGATGCAATCGCAGCAGACATCGAAGCAAACGGTAGCGATTCAATCCCTGCAAACCTTGAACGCGATGATGAAATCTTAACGCACCCTAACTTCAATTCGTATCACAGCGAAACTGAAATGCTGCGTTATATCAAACGCCTTGAAAACAAAGATTTAGCACTTAACCACTCAATGATCTCGTTAGGTTCATGTACTATGAAACTAAACGCGACCGCAGAGATGATCCCAATCACTTGGCCTGAGTTTGCTAATCTTCACCCATTCTGCCCGCTAGACCAAGCAGAAGGTTACCAAATCATGATGGGCGAACTACATGATTGGTTAGTTAACATCACCGGTTACGACGCCGTTTCATTACAGCCAAACTCTGGCGCACAAGGTGAATACGCAGGCTTAATCGCGATTCGTAAATACCACGAGTCTCGTGGCGATGCGCACCGTAATATTTGTTTGATCCCAAGTTCAGCGCACGGTACTAACCCAGCGTCTGCACAAATGGCGAGCATGAAAATTGTAGTTGTTGATTGTGACAAAAACGGTAACGTAGATATGGCAGACCTCAAAGCGAAAGCTGAAGAAGTCGCAGAAAACCTATCGTGTATCATGATCACATACCCGTCTACGCACGGTGTATACGAAGAAACAATTCGTGAAATTTGTGACATCATTCATCAACACGGCGGCCAAGTTTACATGGACGGCGCGAACATGAATGCACAAGTTGGTGTAACAAGCCCAGGCTTTATCGGTTCAGACGTATCGCACTTAAACTTGCATAAAACGTTCTGTATCCCACATGGCGGCGGTGGCCCAGGTGTTGGCCCAATCGGTGTTAAATCACACCTAGCGCCATTTATGCCTAACCACAGCGTAATTAACGTATCAGGTACGAGTATCGGCAACGGTGCAGTATCAGCAGCGCCATACGGCTCAGCAGCTATTTTACCTATCTCATGGGCTTACATCACCATGATGGGTAGCGAAGGCCTTAAACAAGCCACTGAAATGGCAATTGTAAGTGCAAATTACCTAACTCACGAGTTAAGCGCGCACTTCCCAATTTTATACCGTGGTCGCAACAACCGTGTTGCTCACGAATGTATTGTTGACTTACGCCCACTTAAAGAGCTTTCAGGCATCACTGAAATGGACGTGGCTAAGCGCTTACAAGATTACGGCTTCCATTCACCAACTATGTCGTTCCCTGTAGCGGGCACCTTGATGATTGAGCCTACTGAGTCGGAGTCTAAAGTTGAGATCGACCGTTTCATCGAAGCGATGGTATCAATCAAAGGCGAAATCGACAAAGTGATCTCTGGCGAATGGTCTATCGAAAACAACCCGCTAGTGTTTGCACCGCATACACAAGGCGACGTACTTGGTAACGAGTGGGACAGAGCATACGACCGCTTCTACGCTGCGTTCCCAGTACCAGCAGTGGCTAAAAACAAATTCTGGCCTACAGTAACGCGTATCGATGACGTTTACGGCGACCGTAATCTAGTGTGTTCATGCCCAGCGGTAGAGACATACAGAGATTAATAATTTTATTGATCAGAGTTATTATAGTTTGGGAATGAAATTATAGATTGGGAATCCAATCTCTATTCCCAAACCATAATTATTAAAAAGGGTGAGCTATCGTGGCTCACCCTTTTTTATTTCTAGTCCAATGTTTAGTTATTTTTCAACTTTTGCAACTGGTTCAAGTGACGTCATTTTTAGATAAGTCATACTTTCAATATCTAACTTATCAAAAGGGTATTGGCCTCGAATATTATCATTAAAAACCTTCCCCATTGATGTTGAGTAATACAACTCATCCCATACTAAAATAGGTATATTGTAATAACGATAAACACTTCCTGATTCAAATTTGAGATCAAGAATTTTATTAATCGTTGAATAGCCGATGTGTGAAAAAGCATCTGAATTTACAGGGTGTTGTTCAAATAAGGGGAAAGGAGTTTGGTTTAAAATAGAAGCTTCAATTTTAGCACTTATTGCATTTGCAACTGCATTATTTCTTAGGTATGCATCAATTAACCCATGACCAGTTGAGTCAAATAAAGACTCAGCAGAATAGTTTGAAGGTAAACTACCAAATAAAATCCTTACGGCTCGTATGACCCAGTCTTCGTCAAGTGTAAGGTGTGAAATGATCTCTTTATATTCCTCCCCCAAACTTCCTCCTATTGAACTTGTTGGTGTTGCTATTGCGGCTAGGCTAACCAGTGGATAATCGGAAGCAAGATACCCGTCGCTATATTGATAAGTAGATATGGTTTCCTCAAAAAGAGCATTGGTGTAAAAGTTACCTTGCGAGTGACCAATAAGAATAATACGGTTGCAAGAATGCATCTGAAATTGAAGTCTTTGAAATGCATTTTTATAGTCTGTCTCGTCAATAATAGAGTAATTTACTTCAGTAAATACATCCTGTAAAACAGACTCAATTTGAGCGATATCTATATCTGATAGTGAGCTAACAGTGCCTCCAATTATTGCAGTTATTATACGATACTCAGGTGAAAATACGGGCAAGTCACTATACTTTTGCTGTGCGACTTCATATATTTGTATAAGTATAGCTTCACTTTTATTATAACTTCCCGCAGGAAGTGCTCCTTTTTTAAATTCTGGTAGATAAGAATCTTGAAAGTAACTTAATTCATTTAAATTAGCTTTGTATTGCTTGATATTAGTCCGCATACCATTGACATAGAAAATGCGTACATTATCAATATTTTTAGAGCAGTACCGATCTAGTGCTTGATAATTACCATAAGTCAAAATTGGAAATATAAGTAAGAACAAAATATATGTAGCTTTCATTTTATGTCCTCCTTAAGTATTTTGCAGTCTCTATCAGCGCCGTAATGAAAGTCGTCATCCCAAGCAATATAGTCACTAATTTTATTTTGGCTTTTCCGGTTAGCGTAAGCTCTATCTATCGTATTAAAGTATAAAACTTCGGGTTCTCTAAAGTGTGGGTGTGAATTTTGTAAATATCGAACACAGTAGCTTATGTTGATCATATCCAAAATAATCTGCTTACCGATCTCAGCATCTAAATTTGGTATGCGCCCTTGCTCAATATCAATAACCAGTTGTAATGTTGAAGCTGCACCTAAACTAAAGGTGATGAGCTGTGGAGAATCAAACTTTTCATACACATAGCGCTCATAATCGTCGCGGATACCGTTGTCATTTTGATCAACACCGTCCAGCGTTTTATAGTCGTCAGGGTGTTCAGGTGGTAAATCTGGGGTTTGGTAAAATAAATCTTTAATTTTTTGCCAACTACTGTGGGGGGCGGGTTCGTTATTCTCATTCCAGTAGCGGGCAAGGTAGTAGTCGGCTCCGTGTTTTACAAGGTTGCCGGCTTGATACACTTTGTTTGCTTGCCATTTTTCTATCACAGTATTTTGCAGCCAAATCCAACCATCCCAATGGGGTTGGTTTTCTATCGGTTCAATGCCTTTAACCCAAAAAGCGGCAATAAATAAGCTGTTGTTGTGAGTCACAACATCGCCGGCTACATAAATTGAGCTGGCATTCCATTGTGGGTGGTTTGGTTGAATATCAGCTAAATCTGTATTTTTAGATTGTGAGTTAAGCTTAAAAATATTTGTCGCGTAAGCATGCGAACAAAAAAGTAACCAAGCAATAATGATGAGTTTAGTCATTGCAAATTCCTTTTGATGAAGTTCCATTACTTTTTAATTAAGTTCACTTTTTAGGTAAATGCAAGGTGGGAGGATTAAATATTTCAAAATCATTAATGAGTTTGAAAAGTAGCAATACTTGGTTTTTGAATACAGAGAGCAAGAAAACACAGTCGTCAGCATGATCGGAAGCTTCTTATGGGTGACCACTTTCAGATCTTTGGTGAAAAAGCATGGCGTGAGTGATATTGCTTAGGCAATAGGATTAAATCGTGAAAGCTCGTATAAGGCGGTGAATGGTAAAACCAAAACTCGTTGCGAAACTTTTTTCAAGTGATAAAAGCACTTAACTTTCACCTTACAACGCAAGTGGCGTAGGTTGGGGAGAGTGCAACGAAAGCCTACTGGTGTGGGGTCGTTCTTAGGGCGATAAATGAATTTCACCACAGAGGTCAAAGTGGCGCTTCGCGCTGCACCGAGGGTAAATATTGTTGTAGGGGATGGCTTCAGCCACGAATTGTTTAACGCCACCGTAGGCGCTGAGCTTGCTGGCGCGTCTGGTTTGTAGGTTGGGCTTTAGCCAAAAAAGTTGTATCACCTTGACTGATGGTTTTTACTTCTAACTTGCTAACTTTTGTCGGGATAAATCCGTGACCTACATTAGAAACCTTATTCAAGGTTTTTTGCCAGATTGCTGGCGGCAACCAAGGGGGGCTGCCGCCGACCGCCCCTTGGAACCCCACGGCGCCCCGAGCATCACGCTTAATCCTTCAAATAATTAATTGATGTGAACGTAAGCGGCGAAAATAGGCCATCCATGGCCTAGTTTCGCCTTATCGCGCATCCATGCGCGATATTACTCATCAATTACTTATTTTCAGGGCGTGATGACGGGGGAAAGGGGGTTAAACGTGAGATTGGTGTTTGGTCTTGGCAACAGTCAAGAGCTGCTCCTAAGTTTTGTGTTTTTCCTTATATTTAGTGTATGATATTTTATTGATATTAAAGAGTAAGTTAATTAGCTGGGATGCACTTTGTATTAGCAATACCTAGCATTACTATATTAGGGAAGCTAATAAAATGAGTAAAACTCTTGTCGTTATGATTCATGGTCTCACTGGTGGAGGTGGGACTTGGATTAATGATGAAAATGGGGCTAGTTTTTCTGAGTTATTGCAAGCCGATAGCAAAATAAGCGATCAAATTGATGTAATTGAGTTCGACTACTTTACAAAAATTGTCAACCTTACTCAAAATGTTTTGGGGAGTTCATTTGTAGGTTTAATTAATAAATATACAGGATCTTTTTTTAACAAACCAAAAATTAGAAAAAATTCATCCATTAATTCACTAACAAATTCGTTGGCAACATTTCTAGAAGTCGAAAGTGCAAACTATGACAGTATAGTATTTATTTGCCATAGTATGGGCGGGCTTATTGGCAAAAACTTTATCTTAAATCACATGGCTGAAGAATATGAAGATATCCAAATACCTGTAATTGGTTATATTTCTTTGGCTACACCTCACAGGGGATCATTTCCAGCTGTAATCCTTGGCCCTATTAATGTGAATGCTAGAGAGCTACAACCATTAAATGAAGATATGACGACATTAAATGATCTTTGGGTTGAAAGCTTTGATGACTTGCCAAAAAGCTACTACGTAGAAGCGCTACATGACGAGTGTGTTGGAAAATTAAGTGCTACCCCGAATACGGTGAAAAAGTTCAAATCTAAAACATTACAAGTTAGTCATAGTGAAATTTGCAAGCCATCAAATTCTAAGGATTTAACTTACAAAGTAGTAAGTAAATACCTAGAGGAGATACTTCATACCCATAGACAAAAAAAGTTAACTCAAGTTGAATATGAATCAGATGTACACTCATACGATAAAGAAATTTTTGTCATTAAAATGGTATTAGCATCCGTAGAAGAAAGGCTAATAGAAGATGCGAAAGAGTCTTTTTTCCATGCAGAGCTTATTATGAAATCTGCTAAGAAAAATGAACTAGAGGTTTTTAAAGAACTTAGAAGTAAAATTATAAGTCTGTACAGAACCTATAGCTCCTGCAAAGGTGTGAAATCAAATAGTGAAGTTGTTAAAGAGATTCATAGTAAAATAGTTGAATTAGATAAAAGTTCTTTAGATTGCCTTGTGGAGTACCTTAATTTTCTTCATAAAAAAGGAATTTTGCATCAGGAGTCTAATCGCCTAAATTTGGATGTAAATTGGTGTGATGGTGTAACAATAGACTCAATTGAAAATGAGGTCAGATGATTTGTTTGATTATAGAAACGAAAGGTTTTATAGAGTTTTTTTAGTATCATTTCTAATTCATAATTTATCTGAAAATAGGAGTGGACGAAAAATTCTGACTCTAGAGAAGTTAGAGTTGTTGTATTTCATTGTTAATAATCCAATGCTTTTAAAAAAAATTTCAAATGCTATGGATTTAGGCAGTGTGTATGGTTACCAACAGGATCTTTATGAAAATGGTTATCAATTTTCTGATATCAAAAGCAAGAGTGATGCAATAATACCTTTTTTACTTTTGACTGAGTCCAAAAAGGTGCGCCTCAATGATGAAGGCATGATTGAGGCTCTCGAACTACCTGACTTCAAGTCTTCATCAGAATTCTTAGATAAAAATTTATCGATCTTGAAGAAGCTCGCAACATTTAACGAAAGCAAACTAGTAAGCCTTGTATCGGAGAATTCATGAATAAAATAAAAATGGAATTTAAAAAGTTAATAATAGTAGGTGTTGAGCGTGAGTATCGATGCACATTTGAATCTGGATTGAATTTGATTTGGGGAGATCTTGATTCAGGTAAATCTAGTATTCTTAACCTTATCGATTTTGCTTTAGGTGGTAAGTTTGGTGACTTAGATAATGACGAAATTAAACTATACGGTAGAAGTGTAGTTTTAGAGGTTTCAATCAACCAAAAAGTAATAACGTTAAATCGAGTTTTAGGAGATAAAGTAAACCTAATTAAGGTGTATGAATGTTCCTATGCAAATATTAATGACCATTACCCTTTATTATGTTCTGCATCTTCCGAAGGTCAAGAGCCTGATGGCTGGATTTCAGATATATTACTTGATTACTTAGATATTCCAAAAGTAAAGCTTAAACAATCAAAATACAAAGATGACTCAAATAGTAGTCGATTGAGCTTTCGTGATTTAATGAAGCTAATTCATTTAAAACAAAAGCGTGTCGCAAGTGACAACTTAATGGATTTAGCTAATGGCCCTTTATTCAACAGAAATGTAGAAGTACAAAAGTTTGTTTATGGTGTCCATGATGATCAGTTAGCGCAATTGAGTGAAGAAATCAAAAAAGAAGCCGAAGCTTTTAAAGCACTTAGCAGCAAAGCAAAGTCTATTGATGAGTTTTTATCTGCAACTAACTCTAAAATAAACTCAGGTGAAGATGCAGTTAAGTTGAAAGTGGAATTAGAAGCTGTTGATGAAGAAATCCAATTGCTAAAAACAAATAGTAAACTTGCTTCATCTACTTCAGATAAGTTCAGCGTTGAAATAAAAGAGTTAGTTGAAAACATTCAGAATCTTGAAAACAGTAGGTATGCAATAAAAGCAAAACTAACCGACTATAAACGACTTAAGGCTTCTTACGAAAAGGATCTTAGTTGTATTAAAGATTCACTTATATTGAGGGATTCGTTAAGTGTTCATGAGTTAACCCAAAAAGAAGTTAGTTGTCCTACATGTAGTGGTGCCATAAAACTAGATGACGAGGTTCTCACTAATGAACAACTGGAATTTGAACAACGCTCCGTAAAAAATAGACTGTCTGGTTGCTCTAAGGCAATTGATAAAATTAAGTTGGATCTTACCTTATTAGATCAAAATATTACTGAAAGGAAGAAGCTATTAAGCACAGTGAGATATGATTTTGAACAGAATAATTTAGAATCACTATCTCCAATAATTGAAATGATTTCGAGGGCTGAGGCTGTAAGGCGCTCATTATCCGAAAGACTTGTAGAGATTGAAAGGAATTCAAAGTTAGTTCAAAAGCTTGAGGATATTTATTCCAGAATTAGAAGTAAAGAAATACATATTGGAAAGCTGAAAACTGACCTTAAAAAAGTAGAGTCTCAGTTAGTATCTACAGATGATATAATTAAGGAGCTTTCTACACATTATAAAAATCTTATGGATAGCTCTAAGCTGACCAGAATTTACGGTTCCTCTATAGACAAAAAGTTTATGCCTAACTTTAGAGAAAGATCTTACTCTAAAATATCATCGGGTGGTGTTAGGACTTTAATGTCGGTGTACTTGTACATTTCTAGATTAAAATACCTCCTTGAGAATGGAGGATACTTACCAACAACTTTATTATTGGATACTCCAGGACAAAATATAGGGAAATATTCAAGGGAAGATGGAGATGATAGCAGTCTATCAGATCCAGCTATTTACGAGCAGATTTATAAATCAATGGTTGATTTGAATGAGACTGCATTAAAAGACAGCTATCAAATAATCGTAGTTGATAATGATCTTGCTACATCTTTGAATGAGGATGATTACTTTTTAGTGAAAAGATTTGATAAGACTGAAAAACACGGCGAAAAAGGGTTGATAAGCGATGCAAATTTGGCCGATAAGCCCTAAAAAAAGCCTAGCAAAACTGTCACATACTCAGAGTGTATTAGAGTGTAGGAACTAAAGGGGTCAAATCTTGACTTCAGACATCAAAGGTCTAGATTTATAGTTTACTACTCATTGAGTGAATTACTATGTCTAGGCCGCTGCGAATAGAGTATGAAAATGCGTTTTATCATGTAATGAATCGTGGAAGAGGGCGCGAAAATATCTTTTTAAATGATAACGACTTTGAGTATTTTTTACATTGCATTGAGCAAGCAAGCCTTCGCTTTAATATTGAATTGCATTCATATTGTTTAATGACCAATCATTACCACCTGCTAATCAAAACCCCAGATGCAAATTTAGGTCGAGCCATGAAGCATATTAATGGCCTTTATACTCAATACTTTAATAGAGCGCATAATACAGATGGTGCGCTGTTTAGGGGGCGGTACAAAGCTGTGTTGGTGGATGCTGATAACTACTTATTGCATGTTAGTCGATATATTCATCGTAACCCAATTGAAACGAGTACACCGTTGGTAGAAGAACTTGTTAAATATAAGTGGTCTAGCTATTCAACCTTCATTAGAAGGGTAGCGACGCCCAAATGGCTCGTTCGAGATTTTATATTTTCGCTGCAAAGCAAAAAGCGTAAATATGCTGCTTATAAACAGTTTGTTGAATTTGAAAATAATAAAGAAATAAGCGCTTTTTATAGTGCTAAAAAGTTATTGTCGGTTTTGGGTTGTGAGGACTTTATTGAAAACATAAAAGACTATATTGCCAAGTCAGATAGCGAAAGAAAGCTTGTTAGTAAAAAGCACTCAGCAGATGATGTTATAGCTTACTTAGCTCAATACTTTAATGTTTGCGTATTCTCATGACTTTGATCACCGATTCTCATCAGCTTTGATCACCTGATTTATCATTTTGTAGAGCCGTTTTTAAATTAGCTTAACTGATCATCATCAGTCAATTTATTTAACTGTTTTCGTATCGATTCTCCTTTTAAGTTCAACTTAATCGAACCATGAATTAGCCTATCTAAAATGGCGTCAGCATGGGTTGATTCTCCAATCATCTCATGCCAGTTTTCCTGCGGGAGCTGACTTATAATTATGTGTGATTTATACCCATACCGCGCATCGATTAATTCGAGTAAGTCACCTCGTTGCTGTGCACTCAGTGGTTCAAGCCCCCAGTCGTCTAAGATCAGTAGATCATACTTTATTAACTTCGCCAGTAATTTCCGGTAACTACCATCTGCTTGTGCTAGAAACAGGCTTTCAAGTAGTTCTTTTAATCGAATATAGTAAACGCTTTTTCCTTGTAGGCAGTGCTCATGCCCTAAGGCACATGCGAGGTATGTTTTTCCACAGCCTGTTGCCCCGGTGATTAAGATATTTTGATGTAAGTTCAGCCAGCTATTTTGGCTTAAGTTACGTATCTGTGCTTTTTCTATATTACGTGCCGGTGAGTAAATCAGTTGATTTAACTGAGCTGGTAAGCGGAATTTAGCGTGTCGCACGAGCCGGTCGATTTTTCTTTGCTCACGCGTGTCAATTTCATGTGTTAGCAATAAACTGACGCGCTCTATAAAGCTTTGTTCTTGATATAGATTTGGCTGTTCAAACTGCTGCTTGAGTGCTTGCTTTATACCCGATAACTTGAGTAGTTGAAGTTGCTGGTTAATGGTGTTTATCATGATTCATTTCCTTAATGGTAATACTGTGTGCCGCGTATGTTGCCATGCTTAATTGGCTTTTCTGGCTCTGTTGTCAACAACAACCGAAAAGTGATCCACTCCACCATTTGAATAATGATCCACTATTTATTAAGGTTTTCCATTAATCCGGCTTGTTTCTTTTCTTTGATCCTATAACTTTCCCCCTTAATTTGAACAATATGTGAGTGGTGTAAAATTCTATCTAACATCGCTGATGTTAACGCTGTGTCATTCGCAAAAATG
This sequence comes from Pseudoalteromonas rhizosphaerae, assembly GCF_028885455.1. Taxonomy (NCBI): domain Bacteria; kingdom Pseudomonadati; phylum Pseudomonadota; class Gammaproteobacteria; order Alteromonadales; family Pseudoalteromonadaceae; genus Pseudoalteromonas; species Pseudoalteromonas rhizosphaerae. Next base: position 4,403,206 of record NZ_CP118496.1, on the reverse strand, counting down.
CTCCCCCATTGTCCAAATGGGAGGTTACTGGTGAGTATGACCGCTCCTTTTTCATAACGCTTTGCAATGACATCAAACAATAATTTAGATTCCTGAGCACTAAACGGTAAATAGCCTATTTCATCAATTATTAGTAGCCTGGGTGCCAGAACTGAGCGCTGCATCACTTGTTTATACTTATCTTGACGTTGCGCTGTGGTTAATTGCAATATTAAATCAGACGCGCTAATAAAGCGGGTTTTTAAGCCTGCTTGCACTGCCTTGTAACCTAGCGCACTGGCAATATGTGTTTTGCCTACACCTGATGGCCCGAGCAGAACGACGTTTTCTTTTCGTTCAATAAACGAGAGTGTGGCAAGCTCGTTAACTTGTTTTTTTGGCACACCGGTGGCAAACGTAAAGTCAAACTCCTCAAGCGATTTTAATGACGCAAATCCAGCCATACGCGTAAACATAACCTGTTTACGTTGGTGCCGGTACGCCTGCTCACCTTGCAGTACGCGCTCTAAGAACTGTAAATAATCCCATTCCTCTTTTGCTGCTTGCTGCGCTAGCGCTGTTGCATTTGTTTCAACACCGGCGAGTTGCAGCTCCTCCGTTAGTTCATGTAAGCGTGCGAGTTGCAAGTTCATAGTGCCTCCGAGAATTGCGCGTAAATGTTTAAGTCATGATGTAACGGGTGAGTCTCGAAGGACATATCAAATACAGGTATAGCCACTTCTGCCGGCTGTGGTGGTGCAACAGGTTGGAGCGGGGGTAAAGGTTGTAGGTACGCTTGCTCTTCTTTTAATCTATCTGCGGGCTTTACTTTTATTGTGTCGTGAATGCGCTGGTTAGCCACTGTGTTCAACCAGTTAATGACTTCAACATTGGCTGTTTCAACGTCCAAAGTAAGTTCAAGGGCAAATAATTTAGTGGCTAATGGCTGATAAAAGTTATCGCGCACATAGCGCACCATTCGCTCTACTTTCCCTTTTGTTTGTGGGCGGTAGGGTTTACAGAGCTTTGGAATGAACCCCATTTCTTTACTAAATTGATAAAAGCATTGATTAAAGCGATGTTTGCCTTCACCGTAAGCATCACGCTCTATTACCACTGTTTTCATATTGTCATACCACACTTGCTGTGGAATGCCTTGGAAATACTCAAAGGCTTGGCGATGACACGCTTCGAGTGTTTCATAGCGCATGTTATCAGTGATTGCGACAAACAATGCACGGCTGAAGCCTAAAACAGCGACAAAGGCGTGCAGTGGTGATTTCCCACCTCGCATTTGGCCCCAATCAACTTGCATTTGTTTGCCCGCTTCTGTTTCAAAGCGAATAATGGGTTGGGGTTCAACGCTACCTCGATATTGATACAAGTACTGGCGTAGTAACGATATTTCTCCGGTATAGCCTTGCTCTTTAATTTCTCTGAGTAAAACAACGGCTGATAAATGTATTGGAGCGGCTTTAGCTAATCGAGAATGTAAATACGGTTTAAATGCCTCTAATTTTGAAATACCCGTTTTACGAGTAGCATAATGCGGCTCGTCAAAGTCACCTTGAAGGTATTTTTTAACGGTGTTGCGCGATATGCCCAATTGTTTAGCGATGGCTCGTTGAGACATGCCTTGCATGGCTAAGACTTTTATTTTCATGAACTCTTCTTTTGAAATCATGGTGCTTATCCAAAAGCACCAGTGTTAAGTTAACTGGATCAGATTTCAATTGTTGAAGTGGATCATTTTTGCATTGCTGGTAACATCTGTTTGCTGTGTGGGTAACGGTTGTTGATCCAACCCCTTTTTCAGCATCTGCTTAATTGATTTGAGTGTTGTCGTATTCATCACGATTGCGCGATAACACGCTTGCTCAAGCCGTTCTTTTGAATAGGTTTTAGCTAAACTCAACACCCCTAAACAGGCGCGATAAGCGTGCTCGGGGTGACGCCGTCCACTGAGCTGTAACTCAATAACTTGGTGGGTATACTCCCCGATACTTAATGCCCATGAGCGTAAATTTATCGGTGACTGCTCATGCTGTTTTTGATGCGCCAGAGGCATATGATGAGACTGTGTTGTATGCCCACCTAAACGATGTGAGCGAGGATGTTGTGCGATTAAGGTATCGTCATGATAAAGCTGTACTAGCTGATTGGTTATGTGTGCGCGTAATTGTTTCTTAACCCACTGATACGGCACACTGTAGTAATGTTTTTCTATTTCGACATGATAATCAATGTGTACTCGCACCGTTTTGATTTGTGTATAGTGATAGGGCTTTTCAGGCAATGGCTTTAATGCGCTTTTATCCACCCTATCAAATAGCTGTTTACGTGACTGTTGATATTGCTTCATGACCTTATTGTTCATTACATCAAGTAGCTTTGCTATTTCTTGATTTAGGTGCGCTAAGCTGTAGAAGGTTTGGTTACGCAGACGTGCCATGATCCAACGCTCAACAATTTGTACACCGACTTCAGTCTTCGATTTATCTTTGGGTTTATAAGGTCTAGCCGGTATGACAGCGACATTAAAATACTCGGCTAATTGATGATACGTGGGGTTTAAATCAGGCTCGTAGCGACAGGGTTTACTAACGGCGCTTTTTAAGTTGTCGGGAATAACAAGCTCTGGAACACCGCCTAAAAATGCAAAGCAACGGGCATGACTCATCACCCAATCTTCAAGTTGTTGACTATACGTTGCCTCAGCATAGGTATAATTTGATGCGCCGAGCACGGCAACAAACACTTGAGCAGTACGTGTTTCCTGTGTTGTAGGGCACGTGATGGTCAGCGTGGGGCCACAATAATCCACAAACAGCTTTTCACCGCCTTTATGATGCTGACGCATCGACAACCGTTGTTTTCCTAACCATTGCCGGTAGGCGCGGCAGAAGTGGCTATAGCTGTAATAAGGCTCAGCGACTTTCTCACGCAATTCATCGAATACTAACTGCAACGTCAAATGTTTGTGCTGCTTTAAATCCTTATTGATGGTGAGCCAGTCAGGTGTTGGGTATCTTTTTTGACGGGTTGAGAAGTCCCTGATTTTTGTATTAAGAAAAGTACCGTGTTGTTTATCTTCAGGTAATGGCCATTGGTTTAACCCTAATTCATTGGCCTTTTTAACGTAATTAGCGACGGTCCCAGGGGAGATATTTAAGCTTCTAGCAATCTCTCGATGGGATAATTGTGCCGAATATTTCAGCCGTAAAATAGCATGTAATTTACTCATAGATATAGGTCTTGTTGACATTATTGTTATCCTCATCAAACGATTTAGATAACGGTTTAACATACCTACAAAAATGATAAAACGTGAACTCGGTAACGAGTGGCATTAAGCTTTGATCGGCAAAATCATTAAGAACACAAAAGTGATCATTATCGAGTGATTTTCGTGATCAAAGCTTAATGAGAATAAGTGATCAAAGTTAATGCCATTGGGTGATCAAAGCTGGGGAGAATATGCAATGTTGAAGTTGATGAGATTATAGCGGTTAAAAATGGGCGAAAAGAGAAAAATTTACCACGCTGGTTTGCAATTAAATTATGCCAAGATTTAACGGGATTAAATTTGCAGGCTTTAGCAGCTGTTTTTAATGTTCAGCATTATTCGGCGATATCGAAAGCTGTCGGTAGGTTGAATACATTAATGGTTGAAGATAAAAAGGTTAAATTACAATACGAAAAACTTCGAAATGGTTTGATGTCTGAAGTCAAGATTTGACCCCTTTGGGTTCTGGACCCCTTTGGGTTCTGACCCCTTTGGGTTCGACCCCTTTGGGTTCGACCCCTTTGGGTTTCTGATTTTCGAATTTGATTATGAAAAGGTTTATAACTTATCGTACAATTGGCCTGCGTTCGCAGGTTCTGATGGATATCTGACAAGTTAGCGTCTTGCAGGCAATATAAGCTTATGAACAGAGCTTTGGCAGAAAAACGCTCGACAGGCAACGGTGTCGAACTTGAAATCCAGAGGTTTTTGCAAGCTCAATGAGGTGTTTTTCTGAGATAAGGGCTTTTATTTGATTTGAAACTTGGTTAATCTGCATGTGAACTCTGTTTTTGGTCATGTTTTTATTGGCGTAACTATTTGATCATTAACAGAGTTCAACTTCAAGTTTTCTTAAGATCCAACCTATGAACACATCCTAGTATCTGGCCTTAAAATATAAGGCCAAATATTTTTTAGCTTTATACTTAATTTAAATCTGTTTCTTTAACTATGATCTCTACTTTTGGTTTTAAATATTCAGACACTGCGCTGCTATCACCGCCATACTTACTACTACCCCATGAAACAACTGAATAATCATTTTTTAGTGCAGCTAAAGAGTAGGTGTTTGCATAAGTACTTTTTACATTACTCAACTCAATAGTACTTGAGTCACCACCATATTTATTGTTTCCCCATGTTAAAACGGAATTATCTGACTTTTTAGCCAGAAATGTTGAGGGACCTGCGTATATGTTTTTGATATCAGTTACGTCTAAATGACTAGTGTCTCCACCGTACTGATTATTACCCCATGAAATGATTTCTGAGTCGTCAGTGAGTGCTGCAAAAGAGAACTGATTTGCAATGATAGTAGACACATCTTTGAGATCAACAGCACTGCTATCACCACCATCTTCATTATTACCCCAGGTGACGACAGAGCCATCTGGCTTTAATGCAGCAAAAGCTGTTCCGTATTGTGCGGAAAAAACCTTTATTGTGCCGGCAAGGTCTAAAGAGCTTATATCTCCACCATACTCTTGACTACCCCAAGCAACTAGAGTTCCATCAGTTTTGATAGCCACAAAAGCATAGCCATTAGCATAAATATCTTTAACATTAGTGAGCTCTACAGAACTACTATCCCCACCAAAAGTAAGCGAGCCCCAAGTTACAACCGAGCCATCAGATTTTAGTGCAGCAAAAGCAGAACCTGTAGTATAAATGTTTACTATATTAGTCAAATCAAGGGTACCGATAACATCTATATAAGCTTGGCTACCCCAAGTAACAACAGTGCCGTCTTTTTTAAGGGCTGCAAAGGTGTCTGAAGTCGCAAAAACTTTGCTTATGTTTTCTAATTCAATGCCATCTGAATTCGCCCCTGAACCATTGCCCCAAGTAATCACTGTGCCATCTTCTTTCAGCGCAGCGTAACTTGATGCAGTCGCAGTTATAGTGACAGTATCTTTTAGTTCTTCACTTGAAACGGAAATTTGTGGATCTTCGTCTCCCCAAATTACAACACTATTATCTTCTTTGAATGCAAAAAATGAGTAGCCTGCAGACAGCAATTTTTTTACATCTTTGATTGGGAACTGAACATTGTTATTACTAGGTCGAAAAAAGCCCCAGCTAGTAACCGATTTATCAGATTTTAATGCAGCAAATGCATTACCATTAGCACTAATCTCAGTTACGTGTTCAGTATAAATAGGTGCAATAATAGTGTAACCATCAGCAGGTAAGTTGTCTTCATTGTTAACAGAGACTGATATACGTATTTCTTTATTTACGTCATTTTGGGCTAAAATGTATTTGTTAGCACTTGAGACTTGTTCTCCATTAATCGACCAACTATATTCATGCATACTTGTTACGCAGTTTTTGCATGTAATTGCAGCTTCTAATACTTGGCCGGCTTGCCAACTACCGACTATATCTATAGCGCTTATCAATGCAGGCGAAGATTGTGGTTGTTCAGTTTGCTCATCGCTTTTCATATCAGCACTATCACTTCCTCCCCCACAGCCAGTGATTGTAGTAATAAAGATTGAGACCACCCAAATGCTCGTTTTGATTTTCATTATTCTTCCATTTATTGTTTAGTTATCTGAATTATATGTGAGTTTCATCTATTAAACACACTTTTAGGGCCTCTTTATTTGGAACCAAAGGGGGCACCCATTAGAAAGTTCCGATCAAGTAGGCCACTGTGTTTTCTTAATCTTTTTATTTAAATTCACTTTCGATATGAATACGCACCAAATAATAACGTCGATTGGTGAGAATATGCACGACGATTAAAACTAATGGGTGACCCATCTAGTTTCTATAATTATATTTTGCAGCCAAATCCAACCATCTCAATGGGGTTGATTTTCTATTGGTTCAACGCCCTTTACCCAAAAAGCGACGATAAATAAGCTGTCTTTGTGAGTCACAACATCACCGGCTACATAAATTGAGCGGGCATCCCATTGTGGATAGTTTGGTTGAATAGCAGTTAAATCTACATTTTTAGATTCTGGGTTAAGCTGAAAAATATTTGTAGCGTAACTGTATGAACAAAAAAGTATTCCAACAATGGTTATGCACTTGCTCATTTCAAAATCCTTTTGGTGATGTTTAGTTACTTTTCAATTTCTGCTACTGGCTCGAGTGTCGTCATTTTTAGGTAAGTCATACTTTCAATGTCTAATTTATCAAAAGGGTATTGACCTCGAATATTATCATTAAAAACCTTCCCCATTGATGTTGAGTAATACAACTCATCCCATACTAAAATTGGGATATTGTAATAACGATAAACACTTCCTGATTCAAATTTGAGATCAAGAATTTTATTAATCGTTGAATAGCCGATGTGTGAAAAAGCATCTGAATTTACAGGGTGTTGTTCAAATAAGGGGAAAGGAGTTTGGTTTAAAATAGAAGCTTCAATTTTAGCACTTATTGCATTTGCAACTGCATTATTTCTTAGGTATGCATCAATTAACCCATGACCAGTTGAGTCAAATAAAGACTCAGCAGAATAGTTTGAAGGTAAACTACCAAATAAAATCCTTACGGCTCGTATGACCCAGTCTTCGTCAAGTGTAAGGTGTGAAATAATCTCTTTATATTCCTCCCCCAAACTTCCTCCTATTGAACTTGTTGGTGTTGCTATTGCGGCTAGGCTAACCAGTGGATAATCGGAAGCAAGATACCCGTCGCTATATTGATAAGTAGATATGGTTTCCTCAAAAAGAGCATTGGTGTAAAAGTTACCTTGCGAGTGACCAATAAGAATAATACGGTTGCAAGAATGCATCTGAAATTGAAGTCTTTGAAATGCATTTTTATAGTCTGTCTCGTCAATAATAGAGTAATTTACTTCAGTAAATACATCCTGTAAAACAGACTCAATTTGAGCGATATCTATATCTGATAGTGAGCTAACAGTGCCTCCAATTATTGCAGTTATTATACGATACTCAGGTGAAAATACGGGCAAGTCACTATACTTTTGCTGTGCGACTTCATATATTTGCATAAATATAGCTTCACTTTTATTATGACTCCCTGTAGGAAATGCTCCTTTTTTAAATTCAGGTAGGTGAGAATTTTGAAAGTTACCTAATCCATTTAAGTTTGCCCTATATTGCTTGATATTAGTCCACATCCCATTTACATAGAAAATGCGCACATTATCAATATTTCTAGAGCAATACCGATCTTGTGCTTGATAATTACCATTCGCCAAAACTGGAAATATAAGTAAGAGTAAAATATATATAGCTTTCATTTTATGTCCTTCTTAAGGATATTGCAGTCTTGATCAGCACTTCGATGAAAACCGTCATCCCAAGCAATATAGTCACTAATTTTATTTTGGCTTTTTCGGTTAGCGTAAGCTCTATCTATCGTATTAAAGTATAAAACTTCGGGTTCTCTAAAGTGTGGGTGTGAATATTGTAAATATCGAACACAGTAGCTTATGTTAATCATATCCAAAATAATCTGCTTACCAATCTCAGTATCTAAATTTGGTATACGGCCCTGCTCAATATCAATAACCAGTTGTAATGTTGAAGCGGCACCTAAACTAAAGGTGATGAGCTGTGGAGAATCAAACTTTTCATACACATAGCGCTCATAATCATCACGGATACCGTTGTCATTTTGATCAACACCGTCCAACGTTTTATAGTCGTCAGGGTGTTCAGGTGGTAAATCTGGGGTTTGATAAAATAAATCTTTAATTTTTTGCCAACTACTGTGGGGGGCGGGTTCGTTATTCTCATTCCAATAGCGGGCAAGGAAGTAGTCGGCTCCGTGTTTTACAAGGCTGCCACCTTGATACACTTTGTTTGCTTGCCATTTTTCTATCACAGTATTTTGCAGCCAAATCCAACCATCCCAATGGGGTTGGTTTTCTATCGGTTCAATGCCTTTAACCCAAAAAGCGGCAATAAATAAGCTGTTGTTGTGAGTCACAACATCGCCGGCTACATAAATTGAGCTGGCATTCCATTGTGGGTGGTTTGGTTGAATAGAAGTTAAATCTGTATTTTTAGATTGTGAGTTAAGCTTAAAAATATTTGTCGCGTAAGCATGCGAACAAAAAAGTAACCAAGCAATAATGATGAGTTTAGTCATTGCAAATTCCTTTTGATGAAGTTCCATTACTTTTTTAATTAAGTTCACTTTTTAGGTAAATGCAAGTCTAAAGGGTTGAGTATTTTAAAATAATTACTGAATTTGTAGGTTGGGAATAGTTTAACGAACCCCAGTGGATTTTGATTTCACTTATAGATCTAGCTTTAGAGCGAGAAAATGAATGTCACCACGGAGAACACATAGGTGCATCGCGCCATGGCCTCTCGTTTAAAGCTGTACTTTTTACTTCTGGTAAAGTCATTACCTTCATGGGTTTAGGTATTTAGAGTTTGTCGCGAACAAAACCCTTCTTGAAAAGAATTACTCATCTATTGCTTATTTCAGGACGAGATAACGGGATAATAGTGTTAAATGTATGACTGTAGTTTTGTCATGGCACAACACCTTCCGTATTTTTACATGCGAATGGGTAATAATGTACTAATCATTCAGTAAACAGCGACCAACTAATTAGCTGAAATAACCATATAAGTAATGATTAATAAAGGTGCCGTTGAGGTAAATGGTTATTCGAAGGACTGGTTGATTAAATTTGTTATTTCAATCTGTTATCAAATTCAATTTAGTGCAATAATCGTTTGGATTTTAATGGCGATAACAAAAATAATAAATATCGCGCTGCGGACTAAGGGATTGTAGAGTATGTACAGGATGTTGTTACTTTTTTTCTTTTCAACCAGTCTTTTTGCCAGTGATGTAAAAAAACAGTATCGATCGCGTTTATCAAGGGTATACCACCACGCCTGAATCTATGGCTTTATTAGCTTCCCTTGAAGCTGGTATGCCATACAGTGATAACTTAGACGATGCTAGGGTTATGGCGTTTAAGTGCCTTTTTCTTGATACCGATACGCTAGATAAGCGCCAAGCATTTAAAGTGTTTTTAGCTGAGGCTAAGCAGGCTATAAGCTCTTCAGGGGATGCAGTGCTTTCGCAAGATCTTAGTGTCTGTGAGGCCTTCCACCTTTATAGCCAAGGTTTATATGAACGCGCAAAAATGATTTTGAAGCCAATCGCTGAAGTTGCTTTAAATCCCGAGCTTGATGATAAATCACAAACCTCTGCTATTGGTTTTGCTAATTTTGTCTTGAACCGCGTTTATTTAGCGAAAGGCCAATATAAGTTGGCTTTCGATACTGCACAAAAATCTTACCAAGCTTACGAACTGGCTGAAAACTATTACGAACGAGCTTTAACTCTTAGAGTAATAGCAGCTATACATTTAGCTCTTTTTAACTATGATTTAGCGATTGAACAGTTACTTCGTGCAAAGTCTGAGTTGGCAACATTCAATGTGCAAGAACATTATAAAGTGACTGACGAAATTGCTTACGTGTATGAACTAAAGGGTGAAGTTAGCAAAGCTCTTGAGCTATATTTATCGATCTTTGCTGCGGTGCGTCAATATGAAAATGATGATGGTTTTGGGTACTTGGTAATAAAAGTTGCCCAGCTTTATACTCAGTTGAATGAGTTTGAAAAAGCACAGCAATATTTTAGTCAAGTACAAACGCTTGATATTACAAGTGATTGGATAAAGCAATTGCATACAATGGCACTTGCTCAGTGGTTTTTAGCAACAGATCAGATATCCAATGCAGTACGTGAAAATAATGTGCTCGCTCAATTAGACCAACAAAATTGGCCTGCAAGTTTTACAGAGCGATATTTGCAGTTTTATGCTGCTTTAGCTATGCGACAAGGTGATTACCAAACACAAGCAGCTGTACAAAAGCAGTTGCTAACAATTGCAAATACCCAAGTGAATAATGTAGCTGATAGGGCGTTACTTTCTGAACGGTTAATGTTTAATTTAAATCAGCAAAACCGAGAAATAGCTCGGCTCGAAGAAGTTGCTGATATTAAAGAAAAGTTACTGGCTGTAGCTGTAGATAAGGCGTTTTGGCAGCGACTGACTTTAGCCTTTGCTTGTGTGATGCTTTTAATGTTGGCTGTGTATGCCTATAAGCAAGTTCAACATAAGCAACATTATAAAGTATTGGCATTAAAAGATGAGTTAACCGGTGTTGCCAATCGCCGAGCTATTTTAGACATGAAGAAAAGGGCAATTAGTAAGAGCAAAAGTACAGGCACTGCTAACTCACTTATATCTATTGATCACTTTAAAGCGGTTAATGATCAGTACGGACACGATATTGGTGACGAACTGATAAAGTCAGTGGTTAATACACTTTCACAAGGAGTACGCTCGTCAGATAACGTTGGTCGGGTTGGCGGAGAAGAGTTTTTAATTGTACTTGAGCAACAATCACTGCAACATGCTTTAGAAGTCGCAGAAAGAATTAGCAGCTCTATTGAGCAACAAACTCATACAGCAAAAAACATTAAGGCTACGGTGAGTATGGGAGTTGTGGAAGTTGCACCAGATGAAACGCCTGAACAAGCTGCAAAACGTGCTGATATTAATTTATATGCAGCAAAAAGAAGTGGTAGAAATACTATTACAGCCTAAGGCTTTAGGGCAATAACCGTATTAATTTTTAACGTTAGGCAACATCCAATCAGCTAAACCCTAAGGACGCCCATATTTCAAAACAGCATGGTCATTGAGCTTTTCCCCTCGATGTAGCGCAGTGACTCTTACCCTTTCTGTGCAAATTAAAACATTCACAAACGACACAACTACCATACTGCAAATCACTCCAGCACCTAAAACCTAGGTCCTTTATTCAGCTTGCGCTGCTGTCCCAAGTAAAGCATCAATGTAGGAGAGTTCTTCGCTAAAAATACCACTAAAAAATGCACTTTGTTCTAGTATTACGCTGTCATTAGGCTGGGTTTTGTAGTCTTGTTGGCATCTGGCAAGTTCGCTCGATAACCATTGGCATTCATTACTTGCTATGCTGATTGCTGTTTTGAAAAAAGATGACCATTTTATTTTTTGTAAATTAAAGCGGTAAAGCGTGACGGCGATATGGCTATATATTTGCTGCTCAACAGAGGGCGTGTTATCACTATTTATTGTGTAACCATTTAGCAGCTTGCTGTTGATAAGCGCTTGTTGCAGTGCGACTTGTTGTGGTTTACTTAGAAAATTCGTGGTCATAATGTGATGGGGGCCTCTATAAGCTAGTTACAATTAAATTGAGCAATAGTTTAGGTTAAGCAAAACGTTTTATGGTTCATGCAGTACCGAAAAAACATGCTAATAGTGATAACAAAATAGGGCTGACTGGTTACTGAATTAACAAAATACAATTGTAATTGAACAGGTAAACTTGGCTTGTTGTTAAGTTGCTGGTTTAGCTTTGCTAATTTTTTAAGTTAAATACTTATAGCGATCGACTGTCGTGATAAGGCCGTATCATATGGTCAGTACTTACATAGTTATAAAGGGGGTTCATTGGATTCACTGACACAAGTTGTACTTGGTAGCGCAGTTGCTTATTCAGTCTTAGGCAATAAGCTTGGCCGAAAATCGCTATTGGTCGGCGCGGGGTTTGGCACGTTACCTGATTTAGATGTGCTAATTAATTTTGGTGGCGATGTCGAAAACTTTGTCTATCACCGCAGTTTTAGTCATTCTTTGCTTATACAGCTGCTAGTGAGCCCTTTGTTTGCGTGGCTTTTACTTAAAATGAATTGGGCTAAGGGTGTGTCCCTGACGCGTTGGTCGGTTGCCATGTTTTTAATTTTGAGTACCCATTCATTGCTCGATAGTTTTACCGTCTATGGTACACAGTTGCTGTGGCCACTGACGACTTACCCCTTTGGTATATCGAGCATATTTATTATTGATCCTGCGTATACTTTGCCATTGTTGCTCTCTTGTATAGTGCTTTTATTTGTAAGCATGCGCCCTTATGCACAGCGTATTATTACTAGTGCATTAATTATCAGTTCGCTATATTTAACGTGGGGTTTAGCGGCTAAATGGCACATTAATGATAAGGTTTATAAGGCGTTGAATACGCAAAATATCACATTTACAGACTTTGAAAGTACGCCAACTCCTTTTAATACTTTGCTGTGGCGGGCGGTAGTCGTTACTGAGCAGGGCCATTATGAGGTTTATACGTCGGTGTTTGATGATGTTGAAAACGTTGATATGCAATTTTACCCAACCGAAAATGCGCTGCTAACACAGCTTAAAGATGCCAAACAGATCAAGCTACTGCAAGCATTTACTAAAGGCCTTTATGGTGTTTATCAACAAGATGAGCAAGTAATTATGAGTGATTTAAGAATGGGTCTTGAAGGTTATTATGTATTTTCATTTGTGGTTGCACAGCAAAAAGATCAGCAGTTGATCCCTGGCCCTTATCAACAACTCAGCAATCGATTTCCACTAGAGAAGCTTGGACTCATTTTTGCCCGCATTACTAACCCAAATGTTAATTTAGAAACTACCGAAAAATAGCCTACATCTCCCTGAAATAGACGGTTGCTTAGGCCTTAAATTTTTAAAGGCAAGATGAGGAAAACCGTTTTAGCAAAGCGCCATTCAGCAATACACGATAACTAAGTAAGAGCACTCTGTTCTACTTGAGCAATAAAAAGTTACCAAGGCGAAGCTCACTTCATTGATATAAATAAAGCTGGGTTGTTGACCGACCCAGCTGCGTTATATTTTCACTCTGCAGGTATTACTGCTAACTAATTATGTGGCTATTAGCCAATTATCGCCGGGTACCAATTTGCTAACACTACACCAAATAAGCCTACTAAAAATACAAAGGATATCAACACCATTAAGCCTGCTGTGACGGTTGTTATCACTTTATTCGTTGTTCTACCTGCGTACCTTACTAGCTCAGCTATGAGCAGCGGCATCACATAAGAACATATGCTAATAGTTAATACCGTTGGGCCTGTGAACGTTGCGGTATCAATTCCAAGTGAGCCGAATGTTAAAAACCAGGCAAAAATCATCAGCCTAAAAAATAACACACCATTTGCTGCAAGGTATAAACGGATCGCCCATATTTGATGAGTATTGATATTACGCCCTCTGGCGGCTTGTACTGCTAATATACTCGATAAAATGACCACGCAACCAGCAAATATAGTAAGGCTATGCATTAATGTGTTACCCACTGTTCCTCTAACAATAATGAGATACATGCCAGCCATTGAGATAGTACATGCTAACAAAACGAATACGCGTCCGTTGTAGCGGTGGAATTTGTTATACTTCGTTCTTAATGCGGGTATTAGCTGTAAACTACCGCTAATTATCATCACTATGGCCAGTAACACATGCGTCGCATACAGTATATTACCGGTGGGGTCACTCGCAGCATATGCTGTATTGTTAAGACGACTCCAACCTGACAAACCTGTGGTGACACTGGTCAGGCCATATCCCAATATAAGGTAAGTTACAAAGCAGCCTTGTGCCATGAGCAAGCAAATAAACCACAATTTTTTACTGTTATCGAGGAGCTTTTTGGGGGTTATTTTCATTTTTTGCATCAACATATATTTTTCCATCAAACCTTTCAATAACCCAAATATAAAGACTTACATGGCAAATGCTTATCAAATTCGAAACTTGAGCAACGATATATTGATAATTTTTGCGCTTTAGCTAATTAGTTATAGACACATTCTCTAACAAAGTCTTTTTGCTAATATGAGCGTTACTTTGTACTATGTGATTTAGACAACGTTGTTGGTTTAAACGTCACTTTAAGAGCACGCTATTATGCAAAATTATTCCCCTTATTATCTTCTTCTTTTTGTTTGTTTGGGGTTAATGTTTTTAAATGCGTTGAAAAAAGATAAGCAGCTGGTTCATTATTTATTTGTGATATTTTGTGGCTCGCTTTGTATGGTGGCAGCACAAAAGCTCAGTGCGCAAAGTGTTGGCGCGTATCAATATCTAATTGGGTTGTTTACTTGCGCAACATGTAATGTTTCATGGCTGATTGCAAGAACGTTATTTCGTGAGCACTCGCCAATTTCCCGCAGGCATGTGGCTTTTGCAGTAACCATTGCTGGCTTGATCATGTTTAATCAAACATGGCATTACTTAGTGAGCCTTGATCCTCAGCCTTTACCTACTAGCGATATAATGTGGCGCTTAAAGCAAGGGGTGAATGAGGTCACCATATTGCTTTCATCAAGTATCCTTGCGCTGTCTTTTTGGGAAGCGATAAGGGGCTACAGCGGTAAAACACAATCACAACAACTGCAATCAATACTCTTTGCTAGTGCATTCTTTTTAGCTGTGTTTAATGCCAGCATTCTGCCAAAGTTCATATTTAGTGCGGCTGAAATTGAGCTTTACAATCCCATAATTATTACTTCATCTGCGCTTTTAATTGTATTAGCGATGCAAGCAGTCATGGCCCTTCAAGCAAGAGTGAAAAATGACCAAGCGCTAAAGCAAGAAGATGATATTGGCACTATTAACAATGACACGAGTCATCTAAATGAAAGCGGCAATCAAGATGTAGAGCCTGAATTGATAGTTGGCATTACAAAGCTTATCAATGAGCAGCAGCTTTACTTACAAGCCAGCCTCAAAATTTCAGATTTTGCACAAGCGCTAATGGTGCCTGAGTACAAAGTTAGCCGAGCCATTCGCTATCACTATAAAGTAGCTAACTTTAATTTATTTATTAACCAATACCGCGTTAAGTATGCAAAAAAGTTATTGATATGCGATCAGGCCAAAGAGTGGAGTATTTTAAGCATAGCACTTGAGAGTGGCTTTTCTTCTCTTGCGACTTTTAACCGGGTGTTTAAAAGTATTGTGGGTGACATTCCTAATGAATATCGAAAACAAAACGGTGACTACTATAATGAAGGTATACGGGAGCTTGTTGATTAGCGAGTTATAGGTTTGTTTTTATAGTTAATCAAGAATATTAGATAGCTATAGTGAATGAGTAATTTAGTCAAACTTAGAGTATTATCTGCATTGTATTAACAATAACCGAGAACAGTGTGAACTACTTAGCTCATCTTTATTTGGCGCAGCCTACAGCAGATTCACACTTTGGCAACTTGCTTGGTGATTTTGGCGGTAATAGGCATGTAGAGCAATTGCCAATCACGGTAAAAAATGCACTAGAGAACCACTATTTAGTCGACAAATTTACAGATGCTCACCCTCTAGTAAAGGAAGCTAAACAATATTTTTCGTCTCAGCGTAAGCGCTTTGCGGCTGTAGCTATTGATGTAGTGTTCGATCATTTTTTAATTCAGCATTGTCAACGATTTAACGACCAACCTCTAAGTGACTTTAAGCAAGCCAGCTATCAGCTTTTGAATAACCGTCTTGCAGTTATGCCGCCAAGAATGCAAAGTGTTGTAAAACATATGACGCAGAATGATTGGTTTAAAGAATACGAAACCGTCGAAGGGGTCGGGGTTGCACTTGATAATATTGCCAAGCGCATTCGCTTTACTAATTCTTTTTCTGACGCTGCTGCGGATATAGCCCTTCATTACACTGAATTAGATGCCATATTCTTAGCGTTTTTCCCGGAATTGATTAAGTATGTAAATCAACGAGATATTGAAGGAGCTCACGATGCTAGTGTGGAAACTTTTAAATGTAGGTCAGGCTTTAGCTTAAAATGATGCGATATTGATAATTAGCTTTTGATGGAATAAATTCTGACCCAAAAAGGCCGCATCATAATAAAAACGGCTTGATTGATGGCTAATATCTGACTTAATCATCAGGCCCTTTCAGGGTGAAAACTAAATGCTTGCGCATATCTTTTAAAATAACGCCTTTTTTAAGCATTGCACCACTTAAACGTTTCTGCCACTTCAATAAATCAGGCTCTGCTGCTGTTAACGCCTGCTGATTCTCAAACTGAAAACACATTAGTAAAGAGCCCGGAAATAAGTGATATTCCACGTCAAACCAGCATTGCAGCATGCCAGAGAGTTCATTACGGCCTTGCTCTTCAATTGCATCAGCAACTTTAAGTACCAGTGCTTGTTGTTTTATTTGCACCGCAGAGAGTTTTTTCATCGTTTTAATCCAATTAGAGGCTAAAAATGTAGCCATAAAAACCGATTATAACCGAGCTTGTAGATGGGTAACAACTTTGGCAGTGACTTAAATTAAATATCAGATTAAATTGCATTTTAAATGTTTCTTGGTCACTTTACTTACTCTGCTGGTGGGATGAAATTGAGAGACCAGATCGTATGAAGCAGCATCCTGCTTTCATACTTGAGTTGTTCTACTAAACAATCACATTACTTATTAAAAAATCCCCCGCATACATTTACATGCTGGGGGATTTTGTGTTGTTAATTTAATTTGTGGCTAGGCGTCTTTTTTAAAAACGCGCTCTTACGCCAAGGCTAACTGAGCGGCCAGGAAGTGGTGCTTCGTCTTTTAAGTAAGATGAGTGCACGCGCGCTTCTTGATCGGTTAGATTGTCGGCTTTTAAATACAATGTCATGTCAACGTTACCTAAATCAAGGTAGTAGTTAGCAGCGGCTGATAGCATGGTATAGCCGTCGGTGGTGGTTTCGTTTGCGGCAATTTTATCTTGCTTACTGTTGCGAGTGACTTCTACTTCAGTGTGCCAATTACCGTATTCATAATGTATTGAAGAACCAACACGTAATGGTGGGATCCTTGGTACGTTACCGCCTTTATCTAGTTTAGCGCGGGTATAATCCGAAAACACATCCAGACGCCATTGTTCGTTTAAGTGCCAGTCAACTTGTGCTTCAAAACCATACAGCTGTGCATCTTGCTGGGCAAAGAGTACAACAGGTAAACCATCGGTTTCTTCCTCTGATCCTGCGCCGCTACTTTGTAGTTGTTGGTAATCTTGCGCCGTAATAAACTCACCATCATTGAGAACAAGGTTACTAACGTCTTCGTATATGTAGTCATTCACTTGGTTTTGGAACAGGCTTAAGCTTGCATTCCAGTTGTCAGTATTATAACGATAGGTTGCATCTATATTATTAGACACTTCTTTATTCATGCTTTGGCCGTTTTGCACCACCGAATAATTACCGTTATCGTTAGTAAGATTAAAACCACCACCTACTTCGTAAGTGCCAGAGCCAATGTGTGGGCCGTATGCAAAAATTTCAGATGAAGAGGGGGCGCGTTCTGAATATGCATAATTAAATGCTAATGAGTGCTTGTCGTTAATGCTCCAAACTACTCCTGCAGAGCCTGAAACCGCCGTGTAATCTTCATCTGCAAATGAGATACTATTATCGGTTGATAGCTCATCAAAAAATTGGTTATTCACTTTATGGGTTAGTTGCTCCACGCGTGTACCAAGCTGCCACAATAAAGCACCTGTTTGTTTTTCTTCCATTAAAAATGCGGCTAAACTATCGGTTTTTGTTGGTGGTGTGAATGCTTCTTCGCCAATCGCTTCAAAATCACTTTTGTTATAATGTAAGCCCATTATGCCGTGCCAACCATAAACCGCGCTGTGCTCTGCCCATAGTCTAGACTCGATACTTTCATTTTTAAAAGTAGTGCCTATTTCAGTCCCTTCAATTTCTGAGTGTTGGTAATCAGTATATGCATTTTGCCAATGCACCGATTTTATAAAACCGTCAAGATTATTCCAATCAACAACACCTTGATAGCGGTCTTTTTTTAACTTAATAAATACACCATCTTCACCCGGTAAACCATATTCTGAGTCCATTGAGCCATAGGCAAAAGCAACCCGAGTATCGTCAGTGATCCAGCCAGCTCCTAAGTTATAACCGTGTGCATCGATTGCTGAGTTTGAGAGTTTAGTACTGCCACCATGTTCATTAATATCAGCGGGAACAGGTATTTTATAGTCACCGGTATTACGGTTGTAAGCATCAATATGAACAGCAAAGTCGCCCGTTCCGGCATTTAAATCAGTAGATGTTGTTTTTGAATCTGCTACGTTATCGTACTGAGCAAATACTTCTCCAGTAATACCTTGTTGTCTTTCAATGGGAAGGCGGTTATCAACCACATTAACAACGCCGCCAATTGCACCACTACCATAAAGCAAAGTAGCAGGGCCGCGTAATAGTTCAATTTGTGTGGCCGTAGAGGTTTCGGTTGATACTTGGTGATCGGGGCCAACGCGTGATGCATCAGATGCGCCTAATCCGTTTTGTACAACTTTGATTCGAGGTCCATCTAATCCTCGGATAATTGGACTACTGGCAACGGGTCCAAAATAAGAGCTGTGTACACCCGGCACATTTTTTAAGGTTTCGCCAAGGGTTGCTGCTTGGTGCTGATCAAGCTCTTCGCCACTCAAAATAGATACAGGTGTACTTGATTCAAGTACGGTACGTTTAAGTGGTGAAGCTGTAATAACAATTTTTTCTAAATCGCTTTCATCTTTTTGTATTTGTTTCTCTGCTGCCATTGCGTGTGTACTGATAGCAGTTAATACCGCCAAAACTAATGGTGAATACTTAATTTTCATTGTTTAATCTCTAAAATTTGCACTAAAACTGGCTGCTTACCCAATGGTAAACAGTCTTTATAAAACGGTTTTTTAGCAGTGAACTTTAAAGAGTATTCGGTGGATCACGGTTACCTGAAAACGCAACGGTTGCGCTAAATTGCGGGGAGTGTAAAGCTAAAACAGCGCCGTAGCGGTTACTTTCAGGTTCAAATATGCTGGTGGTAGGGGATATTAAATCGTCAAAATCAAACGAACTTATGCAGAGTTGGCACTCTGTGCTGCTTTGTACTGCGTGAACAGTTGAGTGCCACTGTGAAAAAACACTGATCAGCAGTAAAAGCACCATTAAATATTTTAATAGTGTTTTATTGTGTCTGAATGAGTGTAAATTCATGTGTTTCATCAAGTGATAGTATAACGTTGTTTTTTTTGCAATGTCGAGAGCTGAATAAGTAAAATAATCTGTTTAATTATACAATTTTAGTTAATTTATTTAAAATCAGTAGTTTGCGTTTTTTTGATAAATGACACCTCTAAATCAGACATGAATCAGGGAATAGGCTGTGCTTTGTTAGTTTGCCATTTTTTATCAGTTCAACGCTTTTTAACTAAAAGCGATAATTTATAGGCTGTCGTTATGAGTGACAACGTCACTAGCGACATAGACTGAGCAGCCATATTTGATGATTTGATTGCTTGTTAAAGTAGCTTGATTTTTAGGTAATTGTAAAGCGCGAGGTTTGATAGTGTGAAAGGGTTAAATATGAGATTTTGGCATCTTATAGGGCTTTATTAAATGGTATTAAAAAGCCCTAAATTCAAATAATTAATAATTTCAGAGTAACTCTTA
This sequence comes from Pseudoalteromonas rhizosphaerae, assembly GCF_028885455.1. NCBI lineage: Bacteria > Pseudomonadati > Pseudomonadota > Gammaproteobacteria > Alteromonadales > Pseudoalteromonadaceae > Pseudoalteromonas > Pseudoalteromonas rhizosphaerae. The sequence continues at coordinate 4,383,612 of NZ_CP118496.1, read as the reverse complement.
GCGACCATCTTCAAATGATGCAGTTGCAGACGCTTTGCTCCAACTTCCATTGGTATAAAGGATTGTTGCTTCCGCTTTATAAGGTTTAAAAGACCTTATTTCAAATGAGCAAGAAGTACCTGAGGTGCCACAAGATTGAGCTGCATTGGACCAAATTACACTATCGATAGCAGACCCATTGCCGATAACACGAAATACTGCTGTTGCCTTATTTTGACCATAGATGAGTGCCATACATCTATTTGGTGTGTATTGATCATATGCTTGAGTGTCTACATAGCATTCCATTGAACTTGCACTTGCTTGAACAGAAAATACGCTAGCGGCTAGTAAAGTTGCTATTGTTAATACCTTTTTCATTTTTTCGTCCTTATGTTTATTTTTCAGATACAACAACATATCAATTAATGCACAAAATAAACGCTTCATTAACATTTTTGTTCATTAATAATAATTCAATCAAGTATTGCAGCCATGGTTATTAAATTCGCGTTTTGATAAGGTTCTTCATTTTTGCCAATAATAGGTTTATCAAGATTGAAATTAGCTAATCCCAAGCGATATGTTTACGGAAAATTACTTTGCTTTTTGATAAGTGCTAGCCGGTAATATACACAGTAGAATAACTAAATAACAAACTATAAAGGCAAGGCTTAGCTGGTTAATCGCTAGGACGTGTTTATACTATTTAGAAAATTATTTACTCTAACAGCCCATTACACTTACTTTTATCAGTTTGAGCTTTGGTTAAGATGTTTACAGGGATCACAAGGCGAGTTGAGGTGTTAATATCGAGTTTATTGTCAGTAAATTTAACATGGTTAGCGTTGAAAATACCCGCTGGAGATAGATTTATTCCCGAAGAACAGGTTAATTAGGTGCAATAAACATATTTATTTAGCATCGTCACTTCATCGATCGCCAAGCAAATGTTGATGCTGCAATGACGATAGCAATTGCAATACCTAAGTAAAGCGTTTCTATAGTTCCGCCAAATTCCACAGCATGTTCTAAAAATAAAATCACTAATACAACTGAGGTAACTTGTACTAAAGTTATTTTTAAATCATGAAAATCTTCTATGTTAAATGCAGCTAAGAACTGGCTCTCATTAGGTTTTGTGGTCGAAATAAATAGACGATATAAACTAATAGCAATTACTTGTAGCGTGATGCCAATTAGCAGTAAGTCAAGAATTTTTAAAAGTTCCACTATTAATTCTTTGCCATCCTTTGCTGAATCAGGGAGGCTCATAATAGTGCTTTTTACTATATGAATAACGATGTTGATACATGAAACGTAAACAAGTAATGATGATATTGCTGCGGTGATGACGGCGATTATAACTAAAAACCGACTGTTTTGAAAAATACGTTCCATGCTACTCAACTTTTGATGATTGTATTATCTATACGAAGGATAGTTTAAATCAGTTTGTTTTTATAGGTATTTTCGCCTTTATAGGGAACAAACGAACATGGGGTGATATCATTGATTTGTTTAATTCAATGTGTAAAAGTGCTGCGGCTAAATGAAATAAGTAATTAGTTTAGAGTATTACCACTTGTAACAGGCGTGACATAGTCCACCCACTTCAGACTTCCCTCTTTAGAGGAGGAAGCCTGAAGTCATATCTTCTTATAAATTGGTTTATAAAGCCACTAAGCTTTGCTCTAACATTGCTTGAATTTGTTTGACTATTTTAGCTTCTGTTTCTGGTTCAAACTGCGCTATGCGCGGTGTATGGATATGCCCAGTAGGAATATCTGAATTGAATTGATCACGCAGGCGAATACTGCGGTACGAAATTTCGTTAGACAGGTAACCGCCACCGCCGCCTTTTACTGCAATCGCACCTTTTAGTTCAGCTAAAATTTTAGGCTCAAAGGCTTTTTCCAGTGTAACAACTTTGTGATTGTCATTTATCGGAAAGGGCCCTTTGGCTTGCTGCATTTGCGTAATGGGCAAACTAAACTGCACAAATTCGCTGCCAGGCAATGGACGATCGTTTAGGTTTGGAATAAGTGGCGCTTTTGCTGTGCCGCCATAGACAATATTTGCGTTGTCGGGGGCGGTTACGCTGCGTCGTTTACCTGGAAAGCGCTCAAGATCAAAGTCTTTACTACCCATGCTAACGGTAACTATCATATCTACGTTGTTCAGTGCGTAATAGGGGGCGAGTAATTCTTCAATAATACCTTGATCAAAGTCTTCATAGCGAACAGGCACCATTACAGTATTTATTTCAGCGCTGATGCCTTGATAAGTAATTACTTGGCCGTCGAGTAATAATGCGGCCACACCGGATGGATTACTTTGATTGATGTTACTATCCAACAAAAATGGGTCAAAGCCTGTTAGTAAAATCTTTTTGGTGGTGTTTTTAGAGTAGGCAAGGTCGGTGCGACCGCGACTGCCATTTTCTAGCATTGTTAACAATGTGCTTTGCTCGGCAGTTGTTAATGCAAATTCAGGTTTTGTTGTACGGATTATTTTACTTGAAAGTAGGCGAGCCCAGTAAAGTGCTCTGTCATCGTAGCTTTTAGTGACGGTAATGTGTTGTTTGGCGTTGAGCCAGAGTTGGGTTGAGTAATCATGTAGTAAGTCAGTTGCCTGTTTAAAGTTTCTTAGGCTTTTCCAGCTTTGTTCAAATAGCGCTATATCCTCAGAAAAGATATCTAAAACTTGTGGCATAGCGGTTGTGGCTTGCTTAATACGTAGCTCTTCAACTGTTGGGTTAGCACTAAAAACAGAGCCGGAAGAGAAGATTAAGCTCGCGGCTAAAAGTCGTTTGATCATGGTTTTCCTATATAAGCTGTTTTAATAGTTTGAATGCAAAGGCTACTATCTGATTTAGAGCGAGTAAGCGCAAATAAATACGTTGATTAGGGCTTTAACTCTCATCTTTAACTTTTAATCAGCCTCTAGAGCCTATTTTCATAAACTGCTATCCTTCACTTATTAAGTTGTAATTGAGTAAACAGCATGATTAATGATAACGATGTAATTGACACCCTCGCAGAGCTAGAGGCTTTTTTGTTATTGATTGATAACGGTGGATTGGGCTTAAAAAATGTAGCCGGTGTGGCACTGGCGACCAATAATACCAATGGTCGCCCGTTTGTAGCAGTACTTGATGATAACCACAAGTTGTTGTTAGGTCGCTGGGTAACACAAGATGTGTTTGAAAACGGTAAAGAGCTTGTTCGTAGTGGGCCTAAAAAGTTACATTAATCTTGCAAAGGCAATTGAAAATCAGCCGTAACCTTTTGTGGTAAAAGTTATTAATAGACTTACTCTTTAATGACAACAACACAATTTCGGCCTTGTTTTTTTGCTTTATAAAGAGCTTGATCGGCCAATGATATACTTTCTTTTATATTGTTAGCCGTTTGCGATACCTGATTGATACCAATACTGACAGTAAAGCGAACTTCTTGGTTATTTTCTGTTTTCACAATACACTTTTCAGCGGTACTGCGAATACGTTGTGCGATAATCTTGGCATTGTCAGCATCACAGTTCAGTAATAATATAAATTCTTCGCCACCAAATCGACATGCAATATCATCTACTTTTTGTTGCTTTGTTAAAATATTTGCAAACTCGATAATAACGCGATCGCCAATATCGTGGCCGTAAGTGTCATTTATGCCTTTAAAAAAGTCGAGATCGGCAATAACTATCGATAGCTCTTTTTTTGCAGTTTTGCTTTTTGCTAGCAATTGCGAACAGGCTTTGTCAAAGTAGCGGCGGTTATATAGTTTGGTTAAAGGGTCGGTATCTGCGAGGCGCTTTAATTCAGATTGTGCTGATTTTATTTTTTCTAATGTTCTGATCCGGTATGACAAAATAAATGCCATCATTAGCGCTTCAAGTACAATACCTATACCCACGCCATGACTATTAATTTGATTTGATTCGGTTATGCCTTTGTAATAAAGCACCGCCAACATATTAAAAATAATAAACATTACATGACCCAAAAAGAAGTACTTAGCGAGGGGGTCTCGCTTTCGCCATAAAGATATCGATACTCCTAAAGTCACAGTCATCATTAGTGCAGCTAAACTGCTCGCAGGTTTTAATGCGCTAACCAAGTCGAATAGACTATAAAAAAATTCGGCTACTAATATAGTTAAAATAATACACAGTGCAATATGCTCTTTGGGGTAGCGCTTTTTGGTTTCAAATATAAGCATCATAAATAGGATTAAAAAACTAGGCATGCTATACAAAGTCGAGTTAAATTGCAGAAGGTCGGCACTAAAAATCCCAAAAAAGTTAGCGCCTAAACCATAGGAAAGTGATACCCAAATGATGCCGGAAATTAAATAAAAGGCATAAACAATGTTTTCAATTTTTCTTGCCGATAAATATAAGAAAAAGTTATAAAGCATTAATGCCAGCATCATTCCCACAAGCAAAGCAATGTAGCTACTACTGCCAACTAATGCGCGTTTTGAGTACTCCTCATCGAAAAGAGCGAGGGCATACCACTGGTGAGAAAAAGTGACGCTTCTAACAAAAATTGTCTTATTTTCACCTGCTGCAAGATGAAATGAAAATATGGCACTACCGCCAAATATATTGGGATGTGGTCCTGGCTTATCTAATTGAATGTTGATTTGTTTTAATAGCTCTCCATTTTTTGTCTCATAAAAATCAACGTCTTGTAGGTGATACGCATCTGAGTTATGCAAAAATAGCCGCAGTTGTTGTGGGGACTCATTGTTAATGATTATTTTAGACCAGGTTATTTTTGCGTTTGGCCCTAAGGTTACTTCACTTTTACTTGGGGTGAATTGTTGCTGTTGTATTTGTTCGAAAGGCATTTCTAGACTTGTATCAATAAAGTAACCCATAGGAAATTGAGTTAAATTAACATTAGCGGTCTTGATATTAACATTAGGTGATTGAAGGCTCTCAGTCTTTGCGTATACACCGCATGAGATAAAAATAAGCAAAAAAAGGTATAAAACACGGTTTACCATACATAAAGTCCCTCTTATGAAAGACTTATTTTTAACTTTAATTGTTTGTTTGTCGAGCAATAAAATAAGCAGCTAGTATATATTTAAAGGGAAGGCTTTAGGCTCTTCAAATACATTGATTATTATTCGCTGGGTTTTAATCTTATTTTAATGTTCCAGTTAAGTCTTTTTTAGATACTTTCAATAACATGGCCTTATTAACTTTATAAAGGGCATAAATAAAAGTGAAAATGATTAAAGCAGCAGTTTTTGTAAAATGTGCATGTGTCATTGGTTTGTCTACATTGGCAGTTACTAGTGCGGTTGTGAGCGCAAAGAATGTTAGTGATAGTATTGTGGCCGAGCAACGTGAAGCACTTGATAAAAACACTCAGGGTAAAGGTTTTGGGCCACAATCACCTCGCGATATAGACCAAAATTATGGTACTAACTTACGTAGCTTTGGGATGGCGCCAAGCCGTAGTGAGCTTAATTTATGCAACATTCATTTTCATAAAAATGCGGAGCATAAAGGCGGGGAGTTTACCACTTATGCTGGCAATGGAGATGGCAAAGGTCATCATACAGGTTACCTTTCTGAGCGCAAATTATCAGCTGCTCAATTACAGCCTGTAAAAAGTAAAATTTGTGCGGCAAAAGGTGAGTCGTTAAAGGTGGGTGATACTCTAGAAGTACACTTTGTTTATTCATCAGCACAAGTTACACCTGGCCCGACATTGGGTGCTTGTTTAGCTCAAAGCACAATGAATCCAGCTCTTAGAGTTGAAGGACAAGTAATCGTGCTAGCCAATGACAAAGATGCTATTAATTTTGCACAGCTTGCAAATGTTGAGCAAGTTAATGGTTATTACCAAGCACCTAATATTCCTACTAATACCGGCATCCCTATTGAGTATTTAGGTTCAACAACGGGCCCTGCATATAATGAAAAAGCATCGCCATTACAAGTTAGTTGGAGTGTTAGACCACACGTTGCCGTAGTCGATATCAACAGCGTTGGTAAGTGGTGTGATGAGAATGTATTTAACGAAGATCATGCCCATGGGGTGCGTAATTTAGTGCAAAACCCTAAGTTGTTATCACCTATTTCTCAGTGATTTAATCCTGTATTTAAAGTGCGAGTAGTCAACTCGCACTATTTTAGATTCATCCTATAACCATTTCCGCGCAACGTTTGAATAGTTAAATTAGGCTCTGTTTCTATTTTTTTTCTTAATCGGCTGACATACACGTCAATAATATTAGTATTGGGTTCGCTGTAAGTTTGCCATACACGACTAAGTATCCGCTCACGAGACAGCACCTTGTCTTGATTTTCTACAAAGTACAGCAGTAACTCAAATTCAATTTTTGTCAGTGCTAATTCTTCACCATTTAGTAATGCAATACGTTGCTGAATGAGTAATGCTAATGAGCCAATATTAAGCGTTGTTTGGTCTTGCTGTTGCGGTGCCGTCATACGGCGTTTTAATGCTAATACACGGGCTAATAGTTCGTCAAAATCAAAAGGTTTGCATAGATAATCATCCGCTCCCATTTCCAATCCTTTGACGCGTTCAGGGACTTCGTCTAAGGCAGTTAGCATTAGCACCATAGGTGGGTTGGGAAGGGCTTTGACCGCTTCCAATATTGATAAACTATCTTGTGAACCAAATAATCTATCGAGTATCACTATTTGCGGTGAGTTTTTTTTAATAAACGGCAGGACTTCATGTAATTCATTGATGCTTGTACATTCATAGCCTTCACTGCGTAATCCCCGTGATAGAAAGTTTAACAGTGGTAGTTCGTCATCTGCGAGAAGAATATTCATCATTTGTGTCCTACCGGTAAAGAGATTGAAAATATAGATCCTTGCCCTTGGGTTGAGGTAACGCTAATACTGCCGTCATGAGCTTCGATAATGGCTTTTGCAATTGGCAACCCAAGCCCAAGCCCTTCACTGTGTTTACTAAAGCGCACAAAGCGCTCAAAAATATTATCGACTTCAGCTGCTGAGATCCCTTCGCCATAATCTTTTATAGCAATAGTGATCAATAAATCTGTTCTATGTAGGCTAATATCAATAGGTTGATCTGACTTTGAATATTTGATCGCGTTATCGCATAAAATAGCCAGTACTTGCTGGATCCGTCGTATATCTATGGTGACCAGTTGCTCATTTAGTTCTGTGCTGGCTTCGAAGGTTATAGCACGACTTGGATTGAGCTTTTGCCATTTAGCAACTTCTGATGCGATCAACGACATGATTTTGGTCGGTATAACTTCGAGATTTATTTGATTCATCTCTGCCCGTGTTAATAGTAATAAATCATCAACTAAGCGGCTTAGGCTTACAGCTTGCTCAAGTATTGATGTGAGGGTTTGGTTAAAGTCATCAACCGATACCGATTGCATTCTTAGTGTAACTTGCGCTTCACCTCTGATAATCGTCAGTGGTGTGCGCAGTTCATGTGATACATCAGCGATAAACTGGCGGCGCCGAGAGTCAGTTTTTGTGAGCAGCAGGTTGGCTTCAGTGAGCTCACTGGTGCGCTGTTTTACTTCAAGTTCTAATTGTTTTCTTGATTTTATTGCGTTTTTTTCGTGTTCTTGCAGGCGCAGTGCAAGCTGGTTTATCGATGTTGCAAGCTCTTCAAACTCATCATCTAGTTTTACTGAGATTGGCTTTTGATAGTGTCCTAACGCAATCGAGTTAGTTGCATTAGCGATTAATATCAGTGGTTGATAAAGTTGATTAAACAGCCAATAGCAGCCATATAATATTAGCGGAATTGAGAGTGCACCTAGGCCAATCGCAAACCATAAAATAGTGGTATTAAGCATCTCAATTTTTGCATTGATCGCCGCCACAACACGTGCCTGACGCGCTACTGCCGAGTTGATTGCCTCTCTAAATTGATCGTCTATGGTTACTTCAAGTAATCGTTTTAGCTGTGCTTGCTGATTTAAAGGCGCTTTGTTATCACTGCTTACTACGGCTCTAAATTCAACAGTTATTTCATTAATGAGCCTTACAAGTTCATCGGTGTCTTCAACGCTGCCTTTAGTGAAGGATAGGCCTAATGCATTGCGTTGCTCAATCTCCAGTTTTTTGATTTGGTTAATTGATTGCTGGATCAGGTTTTGTTTTTTTCGTACATAGGCTTGGTTGGCATTTTGACCAAAAATGATTTCATCGGTTAGCTGTTTAAAAAGTCGGTAAGAGATACTCGATAGCTTTTCATGCTCAACTAATAATGACTGAGCAATATTACTTTGTAGCAGGTTTTCGCGAGTTAAATGAGCGGAAATTGCGGTGCTCAGTAGTGCCAAAAATAAAATAAAAGCAGTTGTCAGGCCAAAATAAAAAAGTTTGCGCTTATACATAGTGGTTTACTGATTTGGGACGTTTGATAAGGGTACATGGAAGGTTTTTGCTACGCAATAGACTCGTAACTAAGTACCGAGTCTAAAGCTTACGTAGATGACGATAGCTGCTAAATAAAGCTAAATAAAAGCAGGTAAATAGAGGCTGTTACCTGCTTTTATTATATCGAAAATGAATCGCTATTTTTTTAGTTCTGCGGTTTCGTCTTGCGTTTGAAAGTCTTTAAACAGGTCTCCCTGCGGATCATCGGTATCAAAGACTGCATTGTTTTCTTCATATTCATCATCAATTTCATCGACCACCAACATTTGCTCGTGGGCAGTCGTTTCTTCTATTCGTGGATCCATGGTCGCAGCCAGAGGCGAGTTGGTAACGTCTGATGTGCCTACAACGTAATCACTCGGCTCCGGTTGTTCTACTTTTTGTTTCGAATTAATGTAAGTGAGTAATAAGTACATTATCACCGTTAATAATGCGATGGAGGCATAAAGGGCTTGGTGACCAAAATAGGTCATAACTTGTGCATTGGCAGTTGAACCAAGTGCTGCACCGGCTCCAAAAACAACTAATAACGCAGATGACACGCCAACGCGCTCTTCATCTTCAACGCGTGAATTAGCTAAGGCTGAGGATAATGGATATAAAGTAAAGGCGAACAACCCAAACATAAAAGTGAGTGCAAAGGCGAGTGTTTGCGTAATAGGTAGCAAAAATAAAGCCAAGCTAACTACACCAATCGCAACCGCATTGGTGCGGATCAACACGCTACGACGTATTTTATCCGACAATATCCCCATTGGCCATTGCGCGATCAGACCTGCAAAAATAGTGGCAGACATAAAAATGGCAATTTCTGACGAATTAAACCCAGATGACTTGGCAAATGTTGGTGCAAGGCCGTAAAAGCTGCCATTTATAATACCCGCAAAGTGAACAGCTGTAAGTGATTGCGGTACTTTTTTAAAGTAGTCAAACAGACTGACTTGAATTGGTTTTAATGGCTTGGGGTGAATCCTACGAGTGATTGAAATAGGAATAATGCCAATTGCCAGCGCCATGCACACTAAAAATAGTGGTGCATAGCCAAGCTCTGGGAATTCGGCTAATGCAAATTGACCTAAAATCATACCCAGATAAGAGGTGATCATATAAAACGAAAACACTCGCCCGCGAGACTCTGGTGCAGCTTGTTCGTTGAGCCAGCTTTCGAGCACCATGTAATTACACATCATACCAAGGCCTACAAATAGCCGCAGGGCTAACCATAAATAAATATTATCGCTAACGCCATGTGCTGCAACGCACGCTAAAACAGCGGCGGTACTGGCTGCAAAGGTTCTAATATGGCCGACCGATTTAATAAGGTGATAACCAAGCTTTGAGCCAAGCAACAAACCCATGTAATAACACGAGGTCATTAACCCAATCCAAAAGGTCGAGATGCCATTTTTCCCTAAATAGAGGGCTAAATAGGTGGTGAGTAAACCGGTGCCAATAATTAAAAATAGATTAGCAAAATATAGTGACGGAAATGATTTCATTTAAATGCAAATAATAAGCTTTGACCAATTGATACTAGAGTAACTAAATGTATTTTCCAAGTAGTAAATGGGTCGTAGGGTCGTTCTACTATTAACTATATTCTGATAAGTATTGAGTACTAAGCATTTATTACTTGGTTTTTTAGCGAATGTTACGGTGACGCTTGTAGTAAAATACACACGTTATGGTTGAGTGTGCAATAAAGTCACTCACCAATCTAATGGATACGCTATTATTATGATTTGTAACAGTTTATTGGTGGGGTGATAGTAAGCGTGAGGTGTTTATTGCTACACTGAATTACCTAATTTAGCGAAGTCTCAATAAAACTGATGAAAAAAATAGTTATCACTTTGTTTATTATGTTGGCACTGAGTGCTTGCAGTAAGCCAATACCCGCAAATAAGTTTGTTTATATAGGTTATTGGCAAGGTCCTGGTATGTATCTAGAAATACTCCCAGATGGAACTTTTGACTATCAACGAGATGGAACTTCTATTTCATCATCTGTTGATGATTTATTTGTTGTTGGTGGAGGTTATCAGCAACGTGGAAAAGTTACCCAAATATGGCACGGTATGACGTTACAAAAAATTGTTGGCAACGCGTTAACTCAGGAGAACGTGTACTAAGAAGTACGATGATATGTTATACATCCGCTTGCATCGAAACTGGTAAGATAGGAGGTGATATTTCATACGATCAAGGAAACACTTGCTAATCTAAAATATGAAGATGCCGGTTATTTTACATTAAGAGCGAATAATGATTGTTTTTTATTTGCAGGTTCTGAAGGCAAAGTAGCAGTTTTAACAATACCAGCAGAATAATGAGTAGGTTGATAGAAGGTGAGTGTTGCACATACTTTGTTGATTGGTTAGTTAATATCAATAATAACGATTTAGGAAAATACATTTTTTTTGGTTTACTTACTGTTATAAAAACAATCACACCTGACATGTGACCAGGGCAAGATCACGAACTTTATCTTGACTTAAAAGTATGATCTTATACTCCTTTTTAAGGTGCCCCCATGCCTGATATTCAACTATTCAACTATTCAACTATTCAACTATTTAACTATTTAAATATTTCGAATCAATTGACGACCCTCGCCAGCAGGGTAAAGTTGTCCATAAACTTTTTGATATCATATTCTTAGCTGTCAGCGCTGTCATATCTGGGTGCCAAGGCTGGGAAGATATTGAAGATTTTGGCCATGATAGATTAGATTGGCTCAGGAAGTACGTTCCTCTTGAGCAAGGTATCCCTCGCCATGACACAATCGCTCGTGTGATGAGTCGCATTGATATGACGCAGTTTCAAGATTCTTTTTCTTCTTGGATGAAAGACTGTTCTAAATTAACTCAGGGCGATGTAGTTGCGATTGATGGTAAGCGATTGAAAGGTTCATTTAATCAGTCAGATAGGCGCGATGTACTTTATATGGTCAGTGCATTTGCGTGCGAAAATGGTGTTGTTTTGGCGCAATGCCCTGTTGATAAAAAGTCGAATGAAATAACAGCGTTACCAGAGCTTCTTGAATTACTGGAGATAAAAGGCTGCTTAGTCACGATTGACGCGATGGGGTGTCAAAAATCAATTGCAGAGACAATAGTGGATAAACAAGCCGATTACCTACTTGCAGTAAAAGCGAACCATAAAGGACTGCTGTCACAAATAGAGAATGCTTTATTACCTGAGGTCACACGACAAGCGTCCGAAGGAGTTTTGTTTAATGAAGCCGATTATCATAAAAACAGAGAAGAATTTAGGTGTTGTGCTGTTAGTCATAACGTAAGTGATTTATCAGAAACGAGCAATTGGAAAGATGCCAAAACAGTGGGAGTTATTGTTTCTTATAGGAAAGAAAAAACAAAGTAAGCAATGAGTTATGCTATAGATACTACATCAGTTCAGCATATTTATCGGCGGAAGAACTCGCAAGATCCGCACGGCAACATTGGCAAATAGAGAATGGATTACATTGGCGTTTAGATGTCGGATTTAAAGAAGATGATTGCCGAATTAGGCGTGAAGGTGCAGCACCTGTATTTGCGGGGCTGAGACACATCGCATTTAATCAGCTAAAAGCAGAAACAAGCTTTAATAAAGGCATGCCCGCAAAACAGAAAAAAGCTATGCGCAGTACGGAATACCTTGAAAAGGTATTGAAATCATAGACTTTTTTCATGCTCTTGCCCTGGGCATGTGACCTGTAAAGATTAAGTATAACCGCCATTTTTTATTTTAAATATAATTGGTGAGGTACTTCTAAAATTCAATAGTAAGACGACTTAATTGCATCATGTTAGTTTTGAACTGGTATCGCGCATTTTTTCGATACCTCTTACTCTGCTAAATAATTTTTCTCGTATAACCTGTATCTGGAATATCTTTTTTGCCATAAATTTTAGCGCCAATTGATTATTATCAAAGTACTAAAATAAGAGGCTGCTTTCGCAATGAAATATTGCCTACATCTTATAAAGTATACTTTCGAGTGCTTTTTTATGTTCGGATTTATTATAAAGTCGACCACTTTAGTACATTACTTTTGATAAGAAGTAGGCACCTTATGACTCGCCTATCATTATAAATCTTGCCATAGTCTAAAGTTTTTTGCGAATTCAATTATACCATATCTTCATGCTGTTTGTTTTTCATATCACAAAGATTAACACGCCGTAGTCGAATGCATTTTTATTCTTTAATTTTTCTAATCGGTCATTTTAAAACGAAACGTCCTATCCATTCGGTTGAGTGAAAAGCCAACAGTCGAGTGCTGATATTTGTTCATTCATCATGTGTCATCTGAATAGATAAAACTATCTGTATATTAATATAAGTTACATAAATCTTGTGTAGTATTTTGTGTAATCTTATTTAGATTTGGGCTTGTTTTTAGATTTTTACAACGAATTAATTGTTGCAAAATGCACACTTATTTTTTGTTTTTTGTTACTTATGTATATGAGTTTTAAGTATATTGTTTTTTTGTTTACAATGCGGGTTGTTTTGTGTACCTTTTATCGGCATTGTGAGTTGGTGTGATTTTTAGTTGGTTTTGACTAGCAAGATTGGCCAGCATGTCTTTTAGAGTTATCAATCGATTAATAGTAAATAAGGATTATGGAAATTATGAAGAATGAAGATGTATTTAAGTCATATGAATCGCAAGCAAGAACATACTGTAGAAGCTTTCCAGCTTCTTACGATGTAGCTCAGGGGAGCTTTATTTATGACTCAGACGGCGTTGAGTATTTGGATATGTTGAGTGGGGCTGGGGCACTAAATTACGGACATAACCATACAGAAATTAAAAATACAGTAATTAATTATATGCAAAGAAATGGTGTTTTAATGAGCCTCGATTTGTATACAGAAGCAAAAAGAGATTTCATTGTTACATTCAACAAATGCATACTGGCACCTCGAAACTTATCATATAAAATTCAGTTTACTAGCCCTACAGGTACAAGTGTTGTTGAATCTGCGGTTAAACTAGCCAGAAAAGTGACAGGAAGACACAATGTTATTTGTTTTACAAATGGCTTTCATGGCATGTCAGGTACGTCTTTAAGCCTCACAGGTAATCGAAGTAAGCGCCAAGCTGTTTCTCCGGGTGGTGTAACAAGACTTCCGTACGATGGATATTTAGGTAAAGATTATGACTCTATCGCCTTTTATCGAAAGTTATTTATGGATAGTAGTTCCGGCGTGGATTTACCAGCGGCAATTATTTTAGAAACCGTTCAGGGGGAGGGCGGAGTGAATGTTGCCAGTATTGAATGGTTACAAGGTATTAGACAGCTAGCAAATGACTTTGGCATCAAACTCATTATTGATGATATTCAAGCTGGAGTAGGTCGAACAGGCACGTTTTTTAGCTTTGAACACGCAAATATTCAACCTGATTTAGTCTGCTTATCCAAATCTATCGGAGGAATTGGTTTTCCAATGGCTATTTTGTTGATTAAGCCAGAAATTGATGTTTGGTCACCGGGAGAAGATAACGGCACTTTTCGAGGCAACAACTTGGCATTTATTGCGTCTACAAAGATGCTTGAACTCTTTTGGCACGATAAAAAATTTGAGCAAGAGTTGTGTGATAAAGAAACAATTGTTCGCAGTGCGTTCGATAAAGTTCTAGTTAGCTGTGACGATTACATTAAAGAGTCTAGAGGGCGAGGGCTTTTTCAAGGGCTTGAGTTTTATGATGAAGTCATTTCGGTAGCTGTAGCGAGAAAGTGCTTTGAAAACAAAATAATCATCGAAACATGTGGTGAGCGAGATCAAGTTCTTAAGTTTATGCCAGCGCTAAATATCCCCTTTCACTTGTTAGAAGAATCGATGGAAAGAATTTGTAAAATCATCGTATCGGTTTGCAATGATTTCAAGTTATGTTCCGCTGACCATGCATTAATACCGGAGGAAGCATAAAATGGAACTTGATGTACTCGATGGGATTAGCGAAGAAGAGTTTGCATCTCAGTATATTAAGAAAAACCGCCCTGCGGTCATAAAGAATATTGATTTTGATTCAGCTAAGTGGGAGCCCAACTTCCTCAAAGGGCTCATTGGAGATTTACCTACTCAGGAATATGATTCACTGTTCGACTTACAGAATTTGTCAACGCTTAGCCACTATATCGACACGTACTTTGGTAAAAAAGGTCCTTTTGAAGCAAACGTCCCCTATGTTCGTTGGTATAACCAGTTGAAGGATGTTGATTACGCTTGGGGCGATAAGGCATTTTCGAGAGTTAGTCCATTTTGGAAAAAGCCAAATTTCTTAAGTGGTAAAAATTTACTAATTCCGGTTGCAAGTGAAGGTGATTACCCTGATCCGACCACTGATCAATTTCCATATCGTGGAATTCTAGTTGCTGCCCGCGGCGCGAGAACGCGACTACATACAGATCCATTTTGTAGCGATGCCGTTGTAAGCCAATTTTACGGTGTGAAAAGTGTCGCTATGTATCATCCAGATCGAGCTAAGGAGCTAAGTTTAATCAACAAGGCAGATAATTCGTTCGGAGGTTATGTAGATGTTCGTGGTGATAATTTAGATGAATTAAGTCATGAACCTGACTTCCATGGGACTCTTGGTCCGGGGGAGCTGCTTTATGTTCCACATGGATGGCTTCATGATGTCATCGTACTTGAAGACTCTGTGTCAATTACATGGAATTTCATTCATGAAAAGGGAGCGCTTGAATATATCGACTATTTAATGGATGACCCTAGTAATGATAGTGAATTTGAAGTTCTGAAGTACTTTTATATGAAAGGTGGAGACACGTTTGAAGATGCATCAGAGATCATCAGAAAATATAACAAGTATTTTAGTCAGATAGAACTGGCATGCGAGTAATAACAAGGCAGAAGTATAGGATTATTATATGTCTATTATGACGTTTCCCAGTTTTGATTCTTCAGAGTTCAGAAGTAAGTGCCTCAGTGCTAATACTGCATTATTTCAAGGTGGTGCAAAAAACTGGCCTGCGATTGAAAAATGGGACCTAAATTATTTTGAAAAAATTTGCCCTGATATACCTGTAGTAACAAAGGTTTTTAGTGAGTCAAAAATCGATGTGAAAAGTGTTTTGATGGGAGAGTACGTTAAAATAATTAAAGATTTCAAAGAGAAAGAAGGTGAAGATACCGATAAAGTTGCGCCATATTGTCATGATGTGCCAATATTTTTATTGGCAAAAGAGCTGCTAGAAGATATTGGTAACTTTCCAAAAGACGTAATGCCTGACTGGTATGCTCAAGATTGGTCTCGTTTTGCACAGTTTTTCATTTCCGCGAAAAATAGTGTTACGCCGTTGCATTTTGATACGTTGCTAACTCATAACTTATTTTTTCAGATAAAAGGAAAAAAAGTATTTACTATTATTCGACCAGAGGATGGAAAGTATTGCTATAGGAAAAAATGGAGATGGTTTGAAGTAGATCCAGAAAATCCAGACTATGAGAAGTTTCCTGACTTCAAAAATGTAAAAGTAGAGCAGGTGGAAGTTAATAGTGGTGATATCTTTTATATGCCCCCAGGAACAATACACCATGTTCGAAGCTTGGAAGATAGTATATCGTTCAATGTCGACTTTCATACGTTAGGTAGTGTTTTGAGAGCATTTTCTTCGGTTTTTAAAGGGATGCCAAAAGAAAATCATTACTATAATTATCAATCTTTTAAGGCGTTATTGTTAAAACCTAAAAATGATAGGTTGTTTAATAAGTATAAGCCTTATCTTAACTATATTTCATAATTTAAAGCTTCTTCATTTTAATTTTTGTTAAGAGGCCTAGTTTGTTGTTTTAATTTTAGTTTTAGCATTCATGTGTAAGGAAATATAATGAAATTAGCTTGTTTGTCAGGTATGAAAACTAGTGTTCATAAATTTGGTGGGTCTAGTTTAAAGGAGCCTGGATCATTTGTCCGTGTTGCTAATATAGTGATAGATAATGTTCGTTCTTATAAAAATAATCTAATAATTGTTTCTGCGGCCGGTAAAAGTACAAATCATCTCATTGAAATCGCAAATAAATCTCCCACAGCCCCATCGTCTGCAGGTATTACTTTAGAAAGTTTATTTAATTATCAAGAGTCATTAATAAATGCGGTTAGCAATAAAGTAAGAAAAGAAGAACTTCAAGTATCTCTGCTTGAAGATGTTAATAAGTTAAAGCATATGATTGAAAGTAGTTGTGATAATGCTTTTGAAATAGCTGATTGGGTGTGCTTTGGGGAGGTGTGGTCGGCACGCTTGCTGGCTGCCGTTTTGAACGATCTCAAAGTTCCGGCTCAGTTTGTAGACGCCAGAGACTTTCTTAGCTTGAACCATAATCAAGTTGATTTTGAACTTAGTATCAATAAATTACGAGATCTTAATCTGGGTAATGAAGTTATAAAAGTTGTCACAGGTTATATTGCTGCGGACGAAAATGGGAAAACGGCGACATTAGGTAGAAATGGAAGTGACTACTCGGCTAGTGTTTGTGCCCGTCTAACTTCAGCCTCCAAACTTGTATTTTGGAGTGATGTCTCTGGTGTATATAGCGCAGATCCGAACGTAATTAGTAGCGCATTCCCCCACTCTGTAATTAGCTGGGAAACAGCAAATCAACTTGCTCATTCAGGCAGTTCTGTGCTTCATCAACGAACATTGGAAGCTATTTATAATATGGACTGTGAGGTTCAGCTTAAAAATAGTATGAGTCCTAATTGCTTAGGGACAAAAATTGTTGCGCAGACCGAAAAGTATACGCCTCTAGTCTCTAGAATAAATAATTTAGGCCTACTCCCCAGTCGGCTATGTTCTGAAATTGATAGTGCTCATATTATCAATGAATTTGAGATCCTTGATGAGAAATACTTTCTAGTCAAATCTGAGTGTATTTCAAAATATGATGAATGTAAGAGTGTAAATCTTTTATTTATTCATGGTGTTAATGAAGAGATTGATAATTTGCTTCTTAATGAAGGTATATCTCCTTATTATATTTGGAAAGTAAAAAATGAAAGCCACTTTGTGATAAGCACCTCTCGTATTGAAGATGAGCAATATCAGTCTTTACATGAGTTTGTGTGTTTAGGGGGACAAAAAGCTGAATATTTATGCACATCGTAAGCTTTCTTTGTCGAAGTGGAAGCGGTTTAATACATTGCGCTTTACTTTTTTTCTAGTTTTAAATTATTTCGTGAGTTTTTATGCTTTTTAAACTTATTTCTGAATATAAAGGTTCTATACTTTTTTCTTCTTTCCTTAGTATGTTAAGTGCTTTGTCTGGCATAGCATTAATAGCGCATATTAATGATTACCTTTCTACTATAAATAATGGTGTTGAAAACTTTAAAGAAGGTCTTTCTTTTATGGTTTTCGGTGTTATTGCATTAGTATTTTTTGGTGTTTTATCTCAGTTTATATTAACAAAATTAAGCGCATCTATTGTTGAGAGACTTCGGGATATAATGGCAAAGCGAGTACTTGCCACCAGCTATGCTAATTTGGAGAAAATAGGGGGGCATAGAGTTTATGCAACAATTACAGGTGACGTTAGAACAATTTCTGATTCACTTTCTATACTCCCTTTGTTTGCGTATAACTTTACAGCTGTCGCCTTGTGTCTTGTCTACATGGGATATTCTTCATGGGAATTGTTTCTTGTTGTTTTTTTCATATTAACGTTTGCTGTACTAGTAGCAAAAATAATATTGAATAAAGGAATAAAGAGTTTTGAAGAGTTAAGGGAATGTGATGATGAACTCTTTTCTAACTTTAAAGCTTTGGTTGAAGGTGGTAAAGAATTAAATATTAATACCAATAGAAAGCGGTTTTTTTATCACAAGATATTGCTTCCAATAGCAGAAAAAATAAAGTTTGCAGATGTAAAAGCGAAAATGTTTTTTGTCTATATCACAAATTGGGCAAATGCAACTTTATTTATTTCAATGGGAGCGGTTGTTTTTGTCAGTCAGTATTTCTTCCCACACGTTACCGTTGAAATGATGGTTAGATTCGTCTTGATCATGATTTATTTAATGGGCCCTTTAAGCTTCTTGGTTGATAGCTTTGAAGAGATTAGTAATGGCATTGTAGCAAATAGGAAGATAGCGAGCCTTAACCTTTCAGAAGACATGGCTGAATTTGATGCAGAAAAAAGAGTCAAAGTGAATGACAATTGGTCTGAATTAACGCTTAAAAATATTACTTTTAAATATAAAAAAAGTGAGTCTTCTGGATTTGAATTTGAAGTTGGCCCCATAAACGCAAGCTTTAAAAGAGGTGAGGTTACATTTATAACGGGGGGAAATGGCAGTGGTAAATCTACCTTTGCTAAGCTGCTAACTGGTTTATATATTCCCGATAATGGAGAAATTACTATTGATGATTCTGTCATAGATTATGTCGATGGTGGTGAGTCATATCGTAAGAACTTTAGCACTATATTTTCTGACTTTTATGTCTTTAAGCAAGCCTTAAACCGTGATGGTGAGCTTGCAAGAGATGAAGAGGTACAATATTACTTAAAGCGTCTTAATTTGGAGGATAAAGTATCAGTTAAAGATGGATGCCTATCGACAACAGACTTATCTCACGGCCAGAAAAAGCGCTTAGCATTAGTTTTATCTTACATAGAAGATTCTCCAATATGTTTATTTGATGAATGGGCAGCCGATCAAGACCCCTATTTTAGACAGTTTTTCTATCAAGAGCTTTTGCCTGAACTAAAGCGTAAAGGAAAGTCCGTAATCGTAATTAGTCACGATGATAGGTATTTTTCATTAGCAGATAAACTCTACAAGTTTGAATCCGGTAAAGCAAAGTTGATTCATGTAAAAAACGAATCAACTGAATGCTTCGAAGAGGCTGTCGTTTAGGTAACGATTAGTATTTAGTTTTATCTATTTTTATCAAGGATAAGCTTGGTATTACTGAGCTTAGAATTTTGAATTAAAAGGCTTTAATATAGTTATGAATATTGATAACGTTTTTTCCCTATCGACCGCTCAAGAAAGTATTTACTTTGACCAAATAATAAAACCTAATAACCCATGTTATAATCTAGGTTGTGTTGTTCGTTTGAAGAAAGCTGATTTTTATCTATTACAGCAAGGATTAAATGAATTAGTAAGTAAGTTCGATATGCTTGGTGCGCGATTATTCTACCAAGAAAAAGAGTTAGTCCAAGGTTTTGGTTATTATGATAGTTTCCCGTTAGAGTTTCATGATTATTCTACTGTTGATAATGCCAAAGAAATAGTTGAGTCTCTCACAAAAGAACAGTTTGATCGGGTCTTTACGTTGGGAGAAGACCGACTAATTGAATCTTGTCTATATCGTATTAGTGAGGATGAACATGTGTGGTGTTTAAGAATGCACCACATCTTAGCAGATGCACTCGGTATTGCATTTTGGGTAGAAAATGTCAGAAAGTTAGCGCTTGGTCAGGAGATCGAAGCATTCAATACAATCGGTTCATTTCGAGATGTTATCGTCGCTGAGCAAACCTATTTAGAATCTGAGAAATATAATCAAGATGCACAGTATTGGCGAGAAAAGTTTCAGATATTACATGAGCCAATGCTCTTACCTAATTTTTCGGACCAAGAAAGAATAGGGACAACACTGAGTCACCGTGTGACTATTGAATTAGATGAATCACTTCGTAATGCTTTGATGACTAGAGCAAAACAGCTAGGTGGAGAGATTAATCAACTAGGCCTTGCTGCGTTGCTAATTTATTTCTCTAAAGTTGCACAACGCAATGACGTTGTTGTTTCTACTCCTATTCACCGCCGTCGTAGTAGAGAGCAACGTAATACGGTTGGTATGTTTACTACCGACCTCCCAGGTTGCTATGAACTAAACGCGAGTCAAACACCTGCTGAGCTTATTAAGGCTATAAGTAAAGAACAGCGTAAGAATATGAGGCATCAAGCCTTCCCGATGCATCATTTGGGGCGAATGTTGAATCTTGTAGCACATGGGCGAGATTTCTTAACTGAGGTTGTTTACAACTATGTCCCATTGGGTTTTGATATCGAAAGTATGTCAACGAATGCGGAGCGAGACCCTCTTCATATTCGCCTGACAGACTACGGTGCTAATTCTTCATTGACACTGGATGTGTATTGTCGAGACGAATATGTTAGTAAGGACGAAGCTTACCAAATAGGGAAGCGCTATATCCATGTTTTAGAGCAACTAGCTAAGCAAGAAGAATCACACTCATTGCAAGATATTGAAGTGATTACTCAGGCTGAACGAGACACGTTGCTTACGGATTTCAATGATACTAGCAGAGAAGAGCTGCTTGAACACAGTTGGCCTGAATTATTTGCAAAGCAAGTTGCAAACACGCCAGACGCTATTGCTGTGCAGCAAGATGGGGACTGTTTAAGTTATCGTGAGTTAGATAACACATCAAATCGTGTAGCCAATGCCTTAAGAATGAAAAATATAGGATCAGGAAATCTTGTTGGGGTACTAGAGCATAGGGGGCTTGATTTCTTAACTATGCTAGTTGGTATTATTAAGTCAGGCGCCGCGTGGATACCTTTTGATCCAAATCACCCTTCACAACGTTGGTTAGATGTTCTGGGTGAAAGTGAACCTGAGATGTTGTTGGTTGGTGACTCTATGATGTTAGAGCACCGAGTTATGAAGCGTAAATGGCGCAAGGAAAAGGTTAATACACTTGCTGAGCTAATACTAGAGTGTGAAAGTGAATCACCTATTGAAGTTTACCCCAGCTTACAAGATTTGGCCTATGTAATTTTTACTTCCGGCTCTACTGGTAAGCCTAAAGGTGTGATGATTGAGCATGCTGGTTTGATTAACAACATGCTAGCTAAATTTAAACCGCTATCATTAACTCATGATGATGTTATTGCACAAACCGCTTCCCAGTGCTTTGATATATCAATTTGGCAAAACTTAACCGCGCTATTATTAGGGGCGCGGGTAAATATCGTCCCAAATGATATTTGTCGTGATCCTAATGCCTTACTTGAATACTTAAACAAGTATGAGGTAACCATCTGGGAACCTGTCCCCTCAATGATAGACGCTGCGCTTGCGTATAAATTACCGCTAACTTCTTTGCGTTGGGTCTTACCTACCGGTGAAGCATTAACAGCACAATTAGTTGAGCGTTGGTTCCAGCGTTATGCTGAAATCCCGCTGATGAATGCTTATGGGCCTGCTGAGTGCGCTGACGATGTGGCTTTTCAGCCGATCCATAGTCCAGTTGAGCGTGTGTTAATTGGTAAGCCTGTTGCAAATGTTCGATTACATATTGTTGATAATCACCTCGCATTACTTCCGATTGGTGCCGTGGGTGAAATTGCTGTGTCAGGGCCTATCGTCGGACGTGGTTACTTGAATCTGCCAGAACAAACGGATGCTACTTTTGTGGCCAACCCTTTTGCTCAAGATGATTTAGATACTCGGCTATATTTGACAGGCGATCTCGCGCGTAGGTTATCCGATGGTAGTCTTGAATATATAGGGCGCAAAGATCATCAATTAAAAATTAGGGGCTATCGTATCGAACCTGGTGAGATTGAAAGTGTACTTCAAAGTCATGAGTCTGTACGTAAAGTTGTTGTTGATGCAAAGCCTGATAAGTTCCAGCAACTGTGTTTAGTGGCTTATATTGTTACTAATAGTGCAGTGGATCTACACAAAGTCAGAGAGTTCCTAAAAGGGAAATTGCCAAATTACATGATACCTCAGGCAATCGTCGAGATAGCACAGCTGCCATTAACTGCCAATGGTAAGGTTGACCGTTCCGCATTACCTGAGCCAATGTTTGAAGAAAAAGGTGAATTTATAGAGCCGAAAACGCAAACAGAAGAAAAATTGGCTCATATATGGATGGAGTTACTTAACCGTGAGCGTGTGAGTACCCATGCTAACTTTTTTGAACTGGGTGGGCATTCTTTATTAGCTTCTCGTTTGGTATCTGTAATTCGTGAGGCTTGGCAGGTTGAACTGTCGATAAAGACTGTGTTTGAAACAGACTCTTTAGCCGATTTAGCAATAACAATTGAACAGGCTAGCCAAAGTGAATTACCAAGAATAGGTAAAGCTCCACATGGTGAAAGTTTACCGCTTTCGTTTGCTCAGCAAAGGCTATGGTTTATTGATCAGGTCGAAGAAAGTGCGACTGAATATAATATGGCCGCAGCATTTCATATTGATGGAGTGTTAAATACAGCCGTACTATCTGATGCATTAAAGCACATAGTTATGCGCCATCATGTACTACATACCGTTTATCTAGAAACGGGTAATGTGATTGAGCAGGTACGTTTATCTGATGTTGATTTTGTGTTGGAACAGCAAGATCTTTCTCTACTTGATACTGAAGCGCAAGAAAATGATTATACAGCACAACTTCGGGCGCAAATCCTTAAGCCGTTTGATTTGAGCTGTGACTTAATGCTCAGAGCTAAACTGCTCAAATTGGCGGACACGCGTTATTACTTAATTCTTACTGTGCACCATATCGCCTCTGATGGATGGTCTAAGAAAGTGTTGATTGATGAGTTGTCAGCATTATATACAGCGTTTATCAAAGATCAAAATGATCCATTAACACAGTTAGAAATTCAATATTCGGACTATGCACATTGGCAACGAGCTTGGTTGGTAAGCGAACGCTTACAATCGGAGCTAAGTTTCTGGAAGAAAGAGCTACAAGGGCTTCCACCAGTGCATACTATACCTTTGGATAAACCTCGCCCAGCGGTACAGAGCCACAACGGTGAAATGCTATCTGCTACTTTGTCACCCGCTACAAGCTTAGCGGTGCAGCAATTTGCAAAAAACAATAACGTTACACTATTTATGTTGTTAAATGCGGCGCTGGCAAGCTTATTGAGTCGCTACAGCAACGAGGAAGATATTGTTGTTGGCACGCCCACAGCAAATCGTGATCAGACGCAAGTAGCGCCGTTGGTTGGCTTCTTTGTTAATACTGTACTGATGCGTTCAGATCTTTCTGGCGATCCTTCTTTTAGTGAGTTGCTAAGTCGTTCTAAAGAATGTGCACTGAATGCTTTTAGCCATAGTCAGCTCCCTTTTGACGCGATTGTAGAGGCGCTTCAACCAACACGTAGCTTGAGTTATAACCCACTATTCCAAGTGATGCTGGCATTGCAGAATAATGAGCAAAGTGAGATCAATCTACCTGAAGCCTGCTTAACTGAAATGCCTATTGATAACGTTCGGTCTCAATTTGATTTAAGCCTTGAAGCACAACAGAATGGCGATTACTTACAGTTCAATTGGACCTGGGCAACAGATCTTTTTGAAAAGCGCAGTATTGAAGCTATGTCGGTGCAATTTAATCGACTACTAGAAAGTGTTATTTCTGAACCAAATCTAAAGATAAGCGACATACCTTTAATCAACGAATGTGAACGCCAGACATTACTAGATAAATGGAATGGCAGCGTGCAAAGCTCTGTGAGCACACAGTGCATTCATGAACGCTTTGAAAGTCAGGCGAATGAGCGCCCTGACGCAATAGCGCTAACGATTGAAAGTGAAGCTATTAGTTATGAGCAACTAAATAAGCGGGCAAACCGACTGGCACATTATTTAATCTCACAAGGTGTGGGTGCAGATATGTTAGTTGGGCTTTGTGTTGAACGCTCAGCAGAAATGATTGTGGGTATACTTGCCATTTTAAAAGCAGGTGGAGCCTACTTACCGTTAGATCCAGCTTACCCTGAAAACCGACTTACTCATATGCTAGAGGATTCAGGTGTAAACATTATTTTGTGTCAGTCTCACTTAGAATCAAAGCTGCCTCTGGAGCAGCAGCTTATTTTACATATTGATGACCAGCAGCGGTTGTTAACTTATCCGGATACGAATCCACAAAATAGCACAACCTTAAATAATTTGGCTTATGTTATCTATACCTCCGGTTCGACAGGAAAACCCAAAGGTGTAATGGTTGAGCATCAGCAGATAAGTCGTTTATTTGAAACCAATGCTGCCGATTTTCGTTTTAATCATACTGATGTTTGGACGTTGTTTCACTCATATGCATTCGATTTTTCGGTATGGGAAATCTGGGGAGCATTGTCATTTGGTGGACGTTTGGTGATTGTGCCACATTGGGTTGCTCGTTCTACACCAGAATTTTATGACTTGTTAGATACAGAAAAAGTAACGGTATTGAACCAAACTCCTACCGCATTTGGTCATTTAATTAATGTCGATTTGGAGCAGTGTAAAGCACTGTCATTACGTTGTGTGATATTTGGAGGTGAAGCGCTCAATTTGAATGCATTAGTTCCTTGGATTGAGCGTCATGGTGATGGGAAACCAGAGTTGGTTAATATGTATGGCATTACAGAGACGACAGTGCATGTTACATATCGTCGTATTTATCGTAGTGATATAGCGTTGCGTGGGAATGCGAGTTTGATCGGCGCGCCTTTAAATGACCTATCAATATATCTTTTAACACCCTCCTTAGACTTAGTACCTGTCGGTGTCCCCGGAGAAATGTATGTTGGGGGGAAAGGTGTTACCCGTGGATATTTGAATCGAAAAACACTGACCAATGAACGTTTTATTGTAAACCCATTTAATGCCTGTGAGCGCTTATATCGCACCGGAGACCTTGCACGCTATCGCACAGATGGAGAATTAGAATATCTTGGGCGATGTGATCAGCAGGTAAAAATAAGAGGTTTCAGAATTGAATTGGGTGAAGTCGAATCATGTTTACTCGGCTTGCCAGAAGTGATTGAAGCGGTAGTGGTTGCTAGAAATGAGCCATTGCAATTAGCAGCATACTTCGTTATGTCCAAAGATGTTTCGTATGATGAGTCGTCGTCTATCATCTTTGTTCGTGATGCATTAAGTGCTCAATTGCCTGAGCATATGGTGCCATCAGCCTTCGTAAAGTTAGAGAAGCTACCAATAACAGCGAACGGTAAAGTTGATAAGAAAGCACTGCCAGAGCCATTTTTTATGGGCCACGATGAGAATAATTATGTTGCACCTAAGAGCGAAATTGAACGAGTTTTGTGTGATGTGTGGCAGGCTGGATTGCAGATTGAAAGTGTGGGTATAACGGATAACTTTTTCCATATTGGTGGGGATTCAATTCGTGCAATATCAATTGTTTCTGCAAGTAAAAAAGCGGGCCTTAACTACTCAATCAGAGACTTATTTGCATACCCAAATATTCATAGTTTGGCAAATGCGATTGAAGAGAAGCGAACTCAGGTGATTGATTCTCAAAGTGTTTCTCCATTCTCATTACTTAATGCAACTGAGAAAAACTGGCTTGATTCTCACCCACAGCGCGCGCGGCTAGTTGATGCGTATCCGCAGTCCACTTTACAACAGGGAATGATAGTACATAACTTGCTTGGTATGGAAACGGGGATGTATAGAGATGTATTTGGTTTTCACCTAAAAGCACGTTGGAACTTAACGTATTTTGAGCAAGCTGTTGCGGCGTTGGTTGCTGAGCACGAATCTTTCCGCACTGTATTTTGTAATACGACAGAGCGCCCTTTGTTACTTGTATTTGAAGAGTTAGCTATACCGTTTGAATATCGAGATTTACGCGAATTAAATCACCAGCAGCAGAAGGACGATATAGCGAGCTGGACCGAGCAAGACAATATTACAGGGTTCGATTTCGACTCTACGCTATGGCGGATTGTTGTGCATCATTTAAAAGATGATGAGTTTTATTATCAAATTATTTTCCATCACTCATTATGGGATGGTTGGAGTGTTGCTAATATTAATACAACGCTCTTTAATTATTACTCGACACTATGCAATGGCGGCTCACTGCCTGAGCCAAGCTCGGTGCTATCTTATAGTCACTTTATTGCCGCAGAGCAAAATGCAATTGAAAGTGCTGGATCAGAGCAATATTGGAAAGAAAAGTTACAAGATGCTCAGCTGCCTTGGTGGGCAACTGCAGAGCAGGAAGGGCAGCGCCTCTTAACTTACAAGTTCTCTTCAACTCATAATGAAAAAATCAAAGCGCTAGCGCACCAGCTAAATGTGCAAGAGAAGAGTGTTCTGTTAGCTGTTCATACAACATTGTTAGCTTTAATTAGTGGTAATTCAGATGTGACGACTTCTGTTGTGGCAAATGGACGCCCAGAAGTTGAAGGCAGTGAACGCGCACTAGGATTATTTTTAAACTCGTTACCTTTACGTGTTAAAGATTTCAAGTTGAGTTGGTGTGAGTTAATACGCCAGCTAAATGGCGAGCTGTTAGACTTGATGGAGCATCGCACATACCCACTTTCTGCTATACAGGATGCTGTAGGTATGGAGTTTTCGGCCTCCTTGTTCAATTACATTGATTTTCATGTTTATAAAAATATGGGAGATGAAATTCAAGTTGTAGCGGTTGATGATTTTGAGATGACAAACTATCTATTTGACGCCAATTATAGCAGAGATCCGCTAACGAACAGCCTAGAAGCCAGTATTAGCTTAGACAGTGGCTGTTTTGATGAGGGGTTTTCCGAGCGCATTCACAATTATATAGACAATATTGTATCGACGCTTGTTGAGCGACCAGAAAGCCAAGTTAATATGCTCGAATACCTAGGCGAGCAGGAGGTGGCGCATTCACTGGTTAATTGGAATAACACATCGGATCCATCTCTTATGTCTGTTAGCTGGCCTGAACTATTTGCAAGGCAGGTTGCAAAAACTCCTGATGCAATTGTTGCAACGTGTAAAGGCCAACACTTAACGTTTGCTGAGCTTAATGATGCTTCTGAAATCATTGCGAAGAACTTATGCCATCATGGTGTTCAAGTTGGCGATATTGTTGGGGTGTTAGACCACCGTGGGCTTGATTATTTAGTGATGATGGTTGCAGTGTTAAAATCAGGGGCAGCTTATCTGCCTTTAGATCCAGAACAGCCGTCCAATCGCTGGCTGCAAATCATAGGTGATAGTCACCCTGCGTTAATCCTGGTGGGTGATAAGCTTCCAAAAGAGGCAAGTTGGTTAAATAGTAACTGGAAAAGTGAGAACGTATATTCTTATTCACAACTAACTACTTCGCAATATGTTGACCAGATAACCTTAAGCTTCCCTAGTTTGAATGACTTAGCCTATATTTTATTTACCTCTGGTTCGACAGGTACACCAAAAGGGGTCATGGTAGAGCATCGTGGTATGGTAAATAATATGCTCTCTAAAGTAGCTCCTCTTTCGCTGACAAAAGCGAGTGTGATAGCACAAACCGCTTCTCAGTGCTTCGACATTTCTGTATGGCAATTCTTAACAGCACCAATAATTGGTGGAAAGCTCAGCATTGTACCAAATGAAATAACGCAGGATCCTCAAGCATTGTTGGATCATTTACGGATTAGCCAAATAACTCACTGGGAGCCAGTTCCCTCAGTGATGAAAGCTGCATTGCATTATAACGTTGAGTTGCCGAGCTTAAAGTGGGTATTGCCAACGGGTGAGGCTTTAACCCCTGTATTGGTGAAGCAGTGGTTTACACAGTACCCCGAAATCCCATTAATGAACGCTTATGGCCCTGCCGAATGTTCAGATGATGTTGCATTCCAACCAATTAGTGGACCTGTAGATCGTGTTCTTATTGGGAAGCCGATTGCTAATGCCCGCTTGCATGTTGTAACACCTGATTTAGCACTTGCACCAATAGGAGTGGTTGGTGAGTTGGCTGTTTCTGGACCTGTTGTAGGTCGAGGGTATATCGGTTTACATGACAAAACGAAGGAAGTTTTTATTGATAATCCATGGCCACAAGACGCTTTTGATTCGAAGATGTATTTGACAGGAGATCTTGTGAAGCGAGATATCGATGGCAGTTTGGAGTACCTTGGCCGAAAAGATTTCCAAATAAAAGTTCGTGGTTATCGAATTGAAACAGGCGAGATAGAGTCGGTGTTAACACGCCATGAATTGGTTAAAGATGCGGTTGTGGTGTCAGCATTGCGCGATGAAGATGATTATCAACTCGTTGCCTATGTCGTTATGGATACTCAGGAGGCACAGGCTGTAATTGGTGTTACCGAGTTAAAAGATTACTTGCGTCAGTATTTACCACATTACATGGTTCCAGCCATCATTATGCAGTTAGACAGCTTTCCTTTATCTACAAATGGCAAGTTAGATCGTAATGCGTTACCTGATCCTGATATAAATAATCAGAGTGAGTATGAAGCGCCGACCACAGACATAGAAAAAGGTCTGGCTGCTGTGTGGGAGCAGTTACTTAAGGGTCGAAAAGTTGGTCGTAATGATAACTTCTTTGATATCGGTGGACACTCTTTACTCGCGACAAGGATGATAAATGAGATTCGAGAGTTGTGGGCTGTAGAACTGCCTCTTAAATCTGTTTTTGAAGCCAGTTCAATCTCAGATATTGCCAGTATGATTGAAAATGCTAAAGAGTTAGAAACACTGAGTGATGATGTTGATTTGGATAATTTATCTGAAGAAGAGTTAGATCGCTATTTGGAAATGCTGTCTGAGCAAGGTGTGGAGGTATAATCATATGAAGACAAGTGAAAATAATTACAACGTAGAACAACGTTCTGCAATTGATGAGAAGCGCGCAAAACTAAAAGCATTAATGGCAGCGAAAAAGTTGAAAGAAAAATCTGCTGCTCCAAAAATGGTTAAATACCATAAGGAAGGTAGCATTATACCGTTGTCTTTCACTCAGCAACGATTATGGAACATTGACCAGATACAAGAAGGCAGCGTTGAGTACAACATGCCAATTGTTTTGCGATTAAAGGGTAACTTAAACCATGATGCATTGACGTGGTGTTTTAACACGATTGTTAATAGACATCATATTTTACGCACCACATACCATGCGCAAGATGGAAAGCCGTATCAAGTCCTTCAAACTGAATATGAGTTTGCTTTGCCCTGTAAAGATTTTTCTAACATGGAACGTGACTCTCAAAAAGATGCGTTAGAGAGCCAAGTTGAACAGGTATTAGGGTTACAGTTTGACCTCTCTGAGGATCTTATGATCCGAGGAGAGCTTATCAAGTTAGATGATGATGTATATGTTTTGATTCTTGTTATGCATCACATTGCATCTGATGGATGGTCGCAAGGGATTATGGTCAATGAGCTTATGGAGTTATACATAGCTTACACTCAAAATAAGGAAGATCCGCTGCCAAGTATCGAGTTGCAATATAGCGATTATGCTTGTTGGCAAAGAGAGTGGCTAACAGGGGAAGCGCTGAAACAGTTGAGCTCTTATTGGACAAACCTTTTGGCGGGTATACCGGCTCTGCATAGTTTACCAACTGATTTTCCTCGCCCTCCTCAGCAAAGCTATCGGGGGAAGCAACTTGATCGAACGCTACCGAAGCCAACATTAGCCGCTTTAAACCAGCTTGCCCGCAAGCATAATACGACTTTGTTTAGCGTGTTAAATGCTGCGTTAAGTTGCCTTATCGCACGTTATAGCGGCGAGACAGATATCGTTATTGGGACACCCGTTGCTAATCGAGATAACGTTGATGTGCAAGCGATGATTGGAAGTTTTATAAATAATATAGTGCTTCGCACCGATGTCTCTGAGCCTCAGTCTTTTGAGCAGTTATTGATACACACTAAGCAGCAATCGCTGGCATCATTTGCTCAACAACATATGCCATTTGATACGTTGGTGGAAAAGTTGCAGCCAGAGCGAAGCCTTAGTTTTCATCCAATATTTCAAATTATGCTAGTGTTGCAAAATAATGATATTGGAGAATTAGCGCTACCAGGCTTAGAGATTGAAGTCGACATGTTAGACGATAATTATGCTCGATTTGACATAACATTAGAAGCCAAAGAGTCGGATCAGGAGCTGACCTTTAATTGGGTATATGCAACTGATCTATTCACTGAAGAAAGTATTTGTCAGCTTGCAGATAGCTTTAATGTCATGTTACAAAGCATCGCTAACCTGCCAGAACAACAAATTCAAAGGTTACCTTTACTAGTGCCATCTGACGAAGAGCTTATTCTAAATCGGTTTAATCATCAGCAACAGCCATTTGAAGATGAGATCTGTATTCATCAGTTATTTGAGCGGCATGTATTACATAATGGTGACGCCATTGCAGTTACCTCGCAGCAGCAAGTATTGACATATAATGAGCTGAACCAAAAGGCGAATCAATTAGCGCATTGTTTAGTGGAGCAAGGCGTTAAGCCAGACACATTAGTAGGTTTATCTTTAAACCGCTCAATCGATATGCTAGTCGGTATTCTGGGTATATTAAAAGCGGGCGGAGCGTATGTCGCTATGGATGCTAAAAATCCCGATGAACGCCTGCAATATATGCTCGATAATAGTGGTGTAGACATCGTTGTTACACAGCAAGAGTTTGCTGCTCGCTTTGCATCACAGCACATCATTGCTATGGATGAAAGTCAAACATTGGCAAGATTAAACGGCTTTGCTGTAACGGCACCTAAGCTGGCGGTTCCCTTAACGTCAACTAATCTTGCGTATGTGATTTATACGTCAGGCTCAACAGGCACGCCTAAAGGGGTTATGTTAGCGCATGTGGGAGCAGTAAACTTAATTCAAAATCAAAAGCCTATGTTTTCTGTTGCCGCAGAAAGTCACGTTCTCCAGTTCGCCTCGCTGGGGTTTGATGCTGCAACATGGGAATGGATGATGGCGTTGTCAAACGGTGCTAGTTTGCATATATGTTCTGACAATATGCGTATAGATACAGAAGCGTTGGCGGATTTCCTATTACAGAAAAAAATTACACATGCGCTTTTGCCGCCCTCTTTACTTGCTCACCTAGATTTTGAACGAGACTATTGTTTTGATGCACTGATCGTCGGTGGAGAAGCCTGTGAACAATCACTTGCTTGGAAATGGGCTGAAAAGTTTCCTTTATACAATGCTTACGGGCCATCCGAAAGTACGGTTTGCGCTTCGATTTGTAAAGTATTACCAAATCAAACCGTAGCGATAGGGTACCCGTTAAATAACTTATCCTTATATGTATTGGATGCAGAAGGGCAAATCTTACCCGCTGGGGTCGTGGGCGAGTTGTACATTTGCGGTGTTGGGTTAGCTAGAGGTTACTTGAATCGAGAGGATTTAACCGCGGAAAACTTTTTCCAACAAGAGCTAGGCTATCAGCGCTCTGAACGAATGTATAAAACGGGTGATTTAGTGCGCTGGTTACCGGATGGCCGCTTAGTATTTATGGGACGGGTCGATGATCAGGTTAAGATCCGTGGTTTTAGAATCGAACTTGGTGAGATAGAAGCCACTTTGACAAAACACCGTGAGGTTAAAGATGCGGTAGTCCTTGCACATACCGAAGAGGGAGATACACAGTTAGTTGCTTGGGTTGTAGTGGATAGCAAAAAGTTAAACGGTAGTATGACTGTTAATGAACTGACTGCTCATGTGAAGCAATATCTACCACATTATATGGTACCAAGTGCATTTGCGTTGATGGATGCATTACCGTTGACGGCCAATGGTAAGGTGGACAAAAAAGCATTACCAAAGCCACAAATAATCGAGTCGAATGAGTTTGAGGTCGCTGAAACCAATACTGAACGTGCGTTAGCCGAGATTTGGTGTGATTTACTTAAAGTCGATTCTGTTGGCAAGCAAAGTAACTTTTTTGCTTTAGGTGGGCACTCATTAATGGCGACTAGGTTGCTCGCATCTTTAAAAGCAACTTGGTCAGTTGACCTTAATATTAAGCTTATTTTTGATGCTCAAACATTGCAAGAGCAAGCTAATAAAATTGATGAAGCACTCGGGGCATCAGAGACTTTAGCAATGCCACCCATTTTACGCGTGCCAGATAATGTTCTCGCACCGCTGTCATACTCTCAACAAAGGTTATGGTTTATAGACCAAATGCAATCTGGCGGCAGTGAATACAATATGCCCGCTGCGATAAGGCTTCAGGGAAGATTGGATGTTGAAGCGCTGGAAAGGGCATTGGTGAGGATCGTTGATCGACATGAAATATTAAAAACAGTCTACTTGGAGCTTGATAACTCAGAACGTGGAGAAGGCGACTTACAGCCGTTCCAAAGTTTATTGCCTAACACTGTTCAGTTTTCAATTGATAAAACGAATTTAATGGCTTTGAATGATGAACAGCAAGTACAGGCTATTTCGCACAAAGGTGCAGAGCAAGCGTCAAAATATTTTGATTTAAAACGCGACTTTATGATCCGTGCTGAATTGTTGATACTTTCTGAGCAAGAGCATGTATTGCTGTTGACTCTCCATCATATTGCTTCGGATGGTTGGTCTGTCGGGCTGCTTATTGATGAATTGTCAAAGCTTTACTGTGCGTTTACATCAGACTTGCCAGATCCACTTGCACAACAACCAATCCAATACCGTGACTATGCACACTGGCAGCGAAATTGGCTGCAAGGTGACGTGCTGCAAACGCATTTGGAATACTGGCGTACGCAGTTGGCTGGGTTACCTCAAGTTCACAGTTTGCCGCTTGACTATCAGCGACCAATGGAACAACGATTTCAAGGAGCTCAACTTAAACAGTTTATAGAGTCAGGCACTCTAGAGCGTTTGCAGGCTTTATCACAGCAAAATAATGCGACTTTATTTATGAGTCTACACGCACTGTTCTCTTACCTTTTAGGTTTGTATAGTGCAGAGCAAGATATCGTAGTGGGAGCACCTGTTGCCAACCGTGATCAATTAGAAACATCGAGCTTAATTGGGTTTTTTGTTAATACTGTTGTATTAAGGCTCGACCTATCTGATAACTCGAGCTTTGAGGTGTTGCTAAAACGTAGCAGGGAAACACTGTTATCTGCATGGGAGCATCAGCAAGTACCATTTGAAGCTCTTGTAGATGAATTACAACCCGAGCGCAGTCTCAGTCATAATCCGTTATTTCAGATAATGCTGTCACTAAATAACATTGAGTTAAAAGAGCTAAGCCTGAATGACGTAGTATTATCACAAGTAGAGATAGAGAGTCATACTGCGCAATTTGATCTTACGCTTGATGCGAGTGAGTCAGAAACCGGTTTAGAGTTGGTTTGGGAATATAATACTGAGTTATTTAAGCAAGAAACGATCACTGCAATGATGCAGTTATTCGCTCAGCTTGTCGACGTTGTAACGACAACACCAGCAATCCCACTGGCATCATTAGAGTTGCTGGCAGAAAGTGATGAGCACTGTCTGCAAAATTGGACTCATACTGAACAAGAAGGTGCGGTAGAGCAAACGCTGCTTGAGATGTTTAATGAGCAGGTGAACGACTGTGCTCATACTACGGCAGTGGTTTCTGGCGGTACGCGTTTAACGTATGCTGAGTTAAATGCCCAGGCGAATCAATTAGCAAATCTTTTAATACAAAGAGGAGTGGGTAACGGAGTATTGGTCGGCTTATGCTTGCCTAGAAATAGCAATCTCATTGTTGCTATTTTAGCGATTATTAAAGCTGGGGGGGCATACTTACCATTGGATCCCGCTTATCCCCCAGCGCGACTAGAACACATGGTGAATGATTCTGGTGTGTGTTTGGTTATCGCTGAGTCAGCGAACGTATCAAGTCTTGCTAATAAAGATCTTGAGTTTGTACTACTTGATGACAACATGATCGTTGAACAATTAGAGATGCAATCATCGACTTTAGCGACGTTGGCGACATCAGAAGCTGCACAAAACTATGTGATCTACACATCTGGCTCTACCGGGATGCCCAAAGGGGTTAGTGTCAGTCGTAAAGCGTCATCAAAGCACATCAGCTCTATTAATAAATACTATCAGGTACAATCCGACGATAAATGTTTATTGTCAGCCTCTGTTAATTTCGATGCAGCTTTTGAGCAAATTTTTGTTCCACTTACACATGGTGCTGAACTGCATGTTCTTGAATTACAAAATATGTCGGCTCAAGCATTCGGTCTTTATTTGCGTGAACATGAAATTACAATTGCTGATTTACCTCTGGCATATTTAAGCCAATACCTGAATTATTTACGCTCTTTAGAGAAGCCTATCAGTGGTAGTAAAAATACTGAAACTCGTGCCTTGAAACTCTTAATTGTTGGTGGAGAGGTTATTCCTAAGGCATTAGTCGAAGATTGCTATCACAGCAATATTTGTCAGCGTTTTATTAATGCCTATGGTCCGACAGAGGCATTAGTTACAAGTACAGTGTGTACAATAACTGAAAATGACTTAGCGGCTTTAACGACGCTTCCTATTGGTCAAGCGTGCGGTGACCGCAAACTGTATGTTGTTAGTACTGAACTAAAGCGTGTTCCAGTTGGTGTGGTTGGCGAGCTGTTAATAGGAGGTGGCTGCTTAGCTGATGGTTATTTAGGCCATGAGTCACTGACAAAAGCGCGTTTTTTTGCTGATCCCTTTAGTCCTGTTCTAGGTGATAAAGTATATAGAACGGGAGATCTGGTTCGATTCAGACGGGACGGTCAGTTAGAGTTTATTGGTCGTGTTGATGAGCAAGTTAAATTGCGAGGCTTCCGTATAGAACTTGGAGAAATTGAAACAGCACTCATTAGGCACCCACAAGTAAGTCAAGCTGTAGTAGTAATAAGAAAGAGTAACTCAGGGGTGGATCAACTTGTCGCTTATCTTGTTACTGAGTGTGAGACTGCGCTTAGCTCTGTCATGTTTAAATGGCTGAGCAATACGCTACCTGAGCATATGGTTCCGTCTATCTATGTTTCACTTGACGAATTACCGTTAACGGCGAGCGATAAAATTGATAGAAGAGCACTGCCAGAAGTTGATCTAGAACAGCTGGTGGAATTTATAGCACCTAATACAGAAACCGAGCAGCAACTATCTCTCATTTGGCAGTCGCTCCTATCGGTCACAGTGGTTGGCTGTGAGAGCAATTTCTTTGCGCTAGGAGGCCATTCGTTGTTGGCTGCAAGGTTAGCTTCTCAGATCCGTGACGTGTGGCAAATTGAGCTTGCAATAAAAACGATATTTGAAGCACAAACCTTAAGACAGCTTGCATTGCAAATTGACGCGATGTTAGCGATGGGTCGTAATAATGAAGCCGTGATGCCCTTGTTGGTAAGGCCGAAAGAGCATAACTTGCCGTTATCCTTTGCCCAACAACGCTTATGGTTTATTGATCAATTAGAAAGTGATAGTTGTGAATACAATATGCCCTCGGCGTTTGAACTTGTTGGTGAGCTAGAAGTTGATGCCCTGATACGTGCAATGAATATAATTATAGAGCGACACGAAGTGCTTCGCACTATTTATGTTGAGCAGGGACGAGATGTAGTTCAAGTTGTGTTAGAAGAAGTATCTCTTGAAATTGACGTTTTTGAGTTGAGTTCTTTGTCTGATAGTGCTCAGAAAAAGAAGGTTGCAGAATATATCAACCAAGAAACAGAGACTCCGTTTAATCTAAGTCAGGATCTCATGTTGCGTGCGAAGCTATTAAAGCTTACTGCGGATAATGGCATGCAACAGAAACATGTGTTACTGGTAACGCAGCATCACATTGCTTCAGATGGCTGGTCTGTAGAACTGATGATTACTGAGTTAAGTACCCTATATAACGCCCTTGTTAATGGTCATGCTAACCCGCTCTCACCACTTCTATATCAATATGGCGACTATACATATTCGCAACGCCGTTGGTTGAAGGATAATCAATTAACTGAGCAGGTAGACTATTGGGTTAACTATTTACACGATTTACCACCGGTGCACAGTTTGCCATTAGACAAGGCTAGGCCGTCAGAACAAAATTACCAAGGGGCACAATTCGATTGTCGATTGGAACGCGATTTATCATTGTCAGTCAAGCGCTTGGCACAAGAAAATAATGCAAGTTTGTTTATGCTGTTAAATGCCGCTTTTTCTGCTTTGTTGAATCGTTACAGTCGTGAGTCTGATATTGTTATCGGCTCCCCTGTCGCCAATCGTGAACAATCTGCGCTAGAGCCAATTATTGGCTTCTTTGTTAATACCTTAGTGATACGTACTGATGTTGATAGCAAACAAAGCTTTGTGTCGCTTTTGGCACAAAGCCGAAAAAATGTGATGAAAGCGTTGTCGCATCAACAGGCACCATTTGAAGCAATTGTTGAGCGATTACAGCCAAGTCGTAGCCTCAGTTATAATCCGTTGTTCCAAATTATGCTGTCGGTTGAAAACAACAGCCGTAATGAGGTCGAACTACAGGGGTTACAGGTAAGCATCTTAGAGCAGGATGAATGTTTATCTCAATTTGATCTCTCTTTAAATGTTGTTGAATCAGACGATGAAATTCAATTCAATTGGGAGTATGCGACAGCGCTGTTCGAGCATGAGAGTATTGTGCGTATGGCAAGGAACTTTACACAATTGCTTGCAGAAATCGTATCCAAGCCAGAAGCGCCACTGTGTGACCTGTCTATTTTGAGTAGTGAAGAGCGTACCCAAATACTGAATGAATTTAACGGCAAGTCAATTGATTATCAAGGCGAGATGTGTATTCATCATCGTTTCGAACAACAAGCTAGCCGTACGCCCAATGAAATTGCAGTAGTGGGAGATGATGATTGTCTTACGTATCTGGAGTTAAACATGAAGGCGAATAAACTTGCACATTACTTACGAGAGCAGGGAGTGTGTGCTGGTCAACTGGTCGGCATATATGCACGTCGGTCGCCTTCGTTTTTAGTCGCAATCATGGCCATTATGAAGGCCGGAGGCGGCTATGTACCGTTAGATACGGTGAATCCATTAGAGCGCATCCGTTACATGTTAAGTGATTCGAGTATCAATGTTCTATTAACGGAACAAACGCTGCTAAATGAACTTGAAGAAAGTGTTGATGGCAAGTTAACACAGCAGGTATGGCTGCTAGAGGGGGAACCGCATAAGTTGGATAATTATGATCATAATAACCCCACTTGGTGCAATACACCCGATGACTTGGCATATATGATTTACACTTCTGGTTCAACTGGGTTACCTAAGGGGGCTTTAGTGCATCATGCTGGTGCAATGAACCATATTCTAGCTGAATTTGACGTGCTCGGGTTTATGGATGAGCAGGGAGAGTTATTACCTCGAAACTTTTTACAAAGTGCGGCTTCTTCTTCTGATGTGTCTGTTTGGCAGTTTTTAGCGCCACTTATGTGTGGTGGTAAGACTGTTATTTTGGACGACATGACGAATACCGAGAAAATGCTTAAGTTGTTACAAAACCATCAAGTTCATCTTATGCAGGCAGCTCCTGTTGTACTGCAATTATTTGTGGATCACCTGAAAAAGTTAACGCCTTCGCAATCCGCGCTAACCCATTTACAGTGGATGATGATTATTGCTGAAGCTGCACCTGTACCTCTTATTAACCAGTGGTTTGATCTTTATCCAGCAATTGCGATAATGAATGGCTATGGTCCAAGTGAAGCGTCAGATGACATTACCGAGTATGTTATTCGTGAGCACTTACCAGCCTCGCTACCTAGTATCCCCATCGGTAAGCCTTTGCCGAATTTAACTATGTATGTTTTAGATAACAACCTCCAATTGCAACCAATGGGAGTGCCGGGTGAGTTATGTGTCTCTGGTGTTGGAGTTGGCCCTGGATATTGGAACAATGCACAACGTACAGCGCAAAGCTTCGTACAAAACCCCTATTTTGAATTAGAAGGCAGTGAAGTACATGGTAACAGGCTCTATCGCACTGGAGACCTTGGCCGGTGGTTACCCAATGGTAATTTAGAGTTTATGGGAAGGATCGATAACCAAGTTAAAGTACGTGGGTTCAGGGTTGAGCTTGGTGAGATTGAAGCTAACTTAGCCAAGCTAGAGCATGTCGGTGAGTGTGCGGTAATTATCCGCAAGGATAAGCTTGGCCAGAACACAATTGCAGCTTATTTAGTTGTAAAAGGAGAAAATACGCTTACAGCAGCTCAGTTACGTAATGCGTTGTCAAAGGTGCTGCCAGATTATATGTTGCCGTCAAGCTTTACTATTCTTGACAAAATGCCGCTAAACGCAGCTGATAAAATAGATCGAAAGGCATTACCAGAGCCTACTATTGCAGGTCAGAGTGAATATCGCGCACCTACCAGTAAAACAGAAATAATGTTGGCCACAATGTGGTCTGAGCTATTGCAGATTGAACAAGTAAGTGCCGATGCTAACTTTTTTGAGTTAGGAGGGCATTCACTGCTTGCAGCACGTCTAGTCTCTCAGATCCGGGAAGTTTGCAAGATTGATATTCCAGTCAGGGCGGTGTTTGAAGCGCAAACATTAATCGCACTTTCTCACACGATTGATCAAGCGACTACGGGGAATACGTCACGAATAGTAGTAACGCAAGAGGAAATAATACCGTTATCTTTTGCACAGCAAAGAATGTGGTTTATTCAGCAGGCTGATCCTGATGGGTGTGAATATAACATGCCTTCAGTTTATCAGCTCAGTGGGTCTGTGGATGTTGATACACTACGCCAAGCACTGTCTTGTATTGTTAGTCGTCACCATGTCTTGCACACATGCTTTGTGTTGCGAGATGGTGAGCCTACTATTGAGCGTAATCTCAATCATGAGTTTTCGTTACCGTTAATCGACCTTGCTGATTATCCTGAGGATGAACAATCAAAGGCTGTTAAAGAGTGGGTGGATAAAGAGTCAGAGACTGCGTTTGATCTGAGCTGTGACATTATGCTGCGTGGTGTGATATTACGTTTAAGCGAAACGCACCACATATTACTTATAACGATGCACCATATTGCCTCGGATGGATGGTCAGAAAATGTTTTACTGTCGGAACTTGCAGAATTATATACAGCAAGGATTGACGGCAAAGAGAGTCAATTAGATGAGCTTGAGATCCAGTATGGCGACTATGCATATTGGCAGAGAAGCTGGTTGCAAGATAATCTACAGCGCGATTTGGATTATTGGCTGGCTCATTTGGCGGACTTACCACAGATCCACAGCTTGCCGCTCGATCATGCGCGTCCAGAAGAGTCTAGTTATCGCGCCGCTCAGTTTACCAGTATATTAAATGTAGATCTCTGTTGTGATTTAAAATCCTTAGCACAGCAAAATAATGCTAGCTTATTCATGGCTCTTAATGCGGTGTTCTCTGCATTATTAAGCCGCTACAGTGGCGAGTCTGATATTGTAATTGGTGCGCCAATTGCAAATCGTGAGCAGTTTGAAGTTGCCCCATTAATTGGCTGTTTTATCAATACACTGGTGCTGCGCACGGATCTTTCTTCTGATCCATGTATGAATGAACTTTTGAGCCAGAGCCGTGAGCTTATTTTAGAAGCATTTGAACATCAGCAATTACCATTTGAAATGCTGGTAGACAAGTTGCAGCCTGCGAGAAGTATCAATTACAATCCGTTGTTCCAAGTTATGTTGTCGTTAGATAACAGCTCAGAAGATACTGTGGAATTACCCGGTTTAGACATTCAAGCACTAGAGCAGACATTCAAAACCGCACAGTTTGATCTCAGCTTAGATATCAGTGAAAGTAATGGTGAACTGACGTTGGTATGGGATTATGCCGTTGATCTGTTTAATGCAACTACAATTGAAAATATGGCAGGGCACTTTAACCAGCTACTTAGTGCACTAGTTAAAAATCCGAATAAGCCTTTAAGCAAAATCTCAATGCTAACGTTAGATGAGCAACGTAACATTCTAAATGAGTTCAATGGCAAGACGGTTAAGTATCTTGGGGAACCTTGCATTCATCAAAGGTTCGAACAGCAGGTAAATGCTCATGCTGATAATATGGCTGTTGTTGGAGATAATACGAGCCTTACTTATTTGGAGTTAAACAAAAAAGCAAACCAGTTGGCGCATTATTTACGCGAGTCTGGGGTTGAGAAAAATACGTTAGTCGGCATATATGCGAAACGCTCACCGGAGTTTCTCATCAGTATCTTGGCGATAATGAAGGCAGGAGGAGCCTACTTACCGCTTGATCCTGTTAACCCACAGGAACGGATTGAGTACATGTTGTTGGATTCGGAGCTAACTCTGTTGATTAGTTCGCAGGAACTCCTAAGCAAGCTTAGTTTGGACGATTCGATAAAGACCTTGGAAATGGATAATGGCTTTGCAGAGTTAGCTAAGTGGAGTGATGAAAACCCCGTATGGTGTAATAATGGTGATGACTTAGCCTATATGATATACACGTCGGGCTCTACTGGGCACCCTAAAGGAGCTTTAGTGCATCATGCTGGTGCATTGAATCACATTGATGCTGAATTTGATGTGCTTGACTTTATGGATGACAGCCAAAAACTGCTAGCAAAAAACTTTTTACAAAGCGCCGCTTCATCTTCGGATATATCAGTGTGGCAATTCCTCGCCCCGTTAATGTGTGGAGGCAAAACGGTTATTCTAGATGATATGAGTAATATGCCGAAGCTATTGAGGCTTTTACAGTCCAATGATGTA
This sequence comes from Pseudoalteromonas rhizosphaerae, assembly GCF_028885455.1. Taxonomy (NCBI): domain Bacteria; kingdom Pseudomonadati; phylum Pseudomonadota; class Gammaproteobacteria; order Alteromonadales; family Pseudoalteromonadaceae; genus Pseudoalteromonas; species Pseudoalteromonas rhizosphaerae. Next base: position 4,342,746 of record NZ_CP118496.1, on the reverse strand, counting down.
CATTTGATGCAGGCAGCACCTGTAGTACTTCAATTATTTATTGATTATTTAGAGACCTTGCCTGAGTCTGAACGTGGTCTAAATGAGTTACAGTGGATGATGTCAATTGGTGAAGCCGCAGCGGTACCGTTAGTCAATCATTGGTTGACACTGTACCCAAAAATTCCAGTGATGAATGGTTATGGCCCCAGTGAAGCGTCGGACGATATTACAGAATACGTAATTCGCGAAACGTTGCCGCTATCGACTCCGAGTATACCGATAGGCAGACCTTTACCAAACTTAACCATGTATGTATTGGATAAAGGATTACAGCTTCAGCCGATAGGGGTGCCAGGGGAGTTATGTGTTTCTGGTGTTGGTGTTGGTAAAGGTTACTGGAAAAATCCAGAGCGAACTTCTCACAGCTTTGTGGCAAATCCTTATTCTGAGTATCAAGGTGTTGAAGTACATGGAAATACCCTATACAAGACTGGAGATTTAGGGCGTTGGTTACCAGATGGCACCATTGAGTATATTGGTAGAATAGATAGTCAGGTAAAGGTTAGAGGGTTTAGGGTTGAAATTGGTGAAATTGAAGCCGCGTTAGCTAAAGTGGAAGGGGTCTGTGAATGCGCTGTAATTATCAGACAAGATAAACACGGCAACAATTTTCTAGCTGCTTATATAGTAGACAAAAGTAAGCAGCTTGATGACATGTACTTACGTCACGAGTTAAGACAATCATTGCCAGAGTATATGATACCAGCTAGTTTTACTCTCATGGGTGAAATGCCATTGAACGGTGCGGATAAAATTGATCGTAAAGCTTTACCAGAGCCGACTTTTACATTCTGTGAAGATTTTGTACAGCCTTGCACTCCTACTGAGCGAAAACTTGCAGATATTTGGTGTAATATACTTGGCTTAGAGGAAGTGAGTCGGAATGCAAATTTCTTCAATTGTGGTGGTCACTCGATTATAACCGTAAAGTTACTGACAAAAATTACGCAACAATTTAATCGCAATTTAAGTGTTAGAGATATTTTTGAAGTAGATACACTGGCATCTTTAGCACTGTTAATCGATAGTGAAAATGAAGAAGAAACAGGTGTTAACTCTCTGCTATCTAGATTGCATCAAGGGGAAGCTGATTCGCCAACGGTTTACTTTATTCCTGCGGCGGGGGGGCTCGCTTTGGCATATATGGACATTGCTTCTGCAGCAAATAAAAGGTTTAGTGTTATGGCTTTTGATCATCGAGGAATTCTTTCAGACGCAGAGCCTCACCAATCAATTTCAGAAATGGTAACAGACTTTGTATCTGAGATACGAAAGCAGCAGGCTTCTGGTCCTTACTTTATTGCTGGTCATTCTTCAGGCGGGCAGGTGGCTTATGAGGTTGCTTTAGAGTTGCAAAAACAAGCAGAGAGTGCAGTTTCAATACTTATTGACAGTTATATTCGTCCGATAAATGAAGAAAGTTTGCCAGTCCAAAGTTCCTCTGAACCTACTCTTGAAGAAGAAGAGGAGGCCGCCGCGGAAATTGTCGAAATGTTTTTGAATAGAAGTAGCAAAACCAGTAACTCAGGAACAGAAACTGGCACGGAGCTTCTTGAACGTTTCTTTGAGGACAAGGCACTTACTCACCGTTTCATTGGGGTAAGTAAAATACATGAAACGTTATCTGAAGAGTATTGCCCGACGGGAAGCTCTCGCGATGATGTTATTTTACTATACGCTAATGAAGAAAATGGTGGAATAGAATGTGAGGATAGAGCGCTGTTAACCGCAGCAACGGTTTACTCACGTTCTGTTTCTGGGAACCATAACTCTATGCTGCTAAACCAAGGAGCAATTGATATCGCAAATCATATTACCCAATTTATCTCAGAGGTTGAGTCGTAGCTAATAAGTGATTTTGAGTGTCCAATATAGCATTAGCTAAATTGGGCACTTGATAGTCAAAATCCTTGTGTAAATTATGTGCTTAAAATGATTTTTAGGTAATCTACACATTTTAACAAATTAGGTCTGTTGTGGTGGTTCGTTATTAGTATAATGCCCAACAGAATAAATAGGGACAAGATAGGTCTTATGGACATAAAAATGAAGGCTACGCATACTAATAAACCAAACGGTACGGGTTTAGCGCGAATAATTAAAGCAACACGTTGCTCAGCACAAGGAATGCAAGCTGCTTACAAAGAAGAATCTGCATTTAGGCAAGAAACTTGGCTATTTTTTTTCAGTTTACCTTTATCAATCCTCATAGTTGAAAGTGTCGCACAGTGGGCATTATTGCTTAGTTGTATTCTTTTAGTGTTAGTTATTGAGCTTATCAACTCAGCAATTGAGGCTTTGACTGATAGGGTAGGTTTGGAGTACCACATGTTATCAGGACGTGCAAAAGACATGGCCTCGGCTGCTGTGACACTGACATTAGTGATTTGCTCATTAATATGGATCGCAGCTGCTATTGGATGGTACCAGCGTTTAAATTAAGTATTCATTTTAAGGTTCTTAAGAATAAGTCAAGTTTTTGAGCTAAGAAGTTAAATTAACTTTTGTACCTGAAAAGTCAGGGCACTTTATGTGGTTGTATACTTTTCATAGAAATAATATTTTTAATTATTAAGGATAATTTATGTGCGTAATTCTAAAATTTTTACTGAGGAAAGGTAAACAGATCTCAGCGCTGAGTTTGTTAATTCTTTGGTCAAGTTGTACTTTGGCATATGAAGTGTTGCCGTTTAAAGACAAAGTATTAGATGACTATAAAAACTTTTATCAATTTGATCGTTTTACTCGTATCGCGGGCGTTGGTGCGGTGGCTGGAATCGTAGCTAATAGCTCAATCGATCAGGAGGTTTATGACTGGTATCAAGAAGATATTCGTTCAGATAAAACTGATGACATTTCTAAAATAGTGAAGTATGCAGGGGAGGGGAAGTACCTTTTACCTTTATCATTTTTAGCTAGTCAAGCAATGAACTTTGATTCGGATTCAAAAGTGGGCGCTTGGGGAAGTGATGTTGCTAGAGCATATACTTTAGGGTTACCATTCGTTTGGTCTACCCAGTACCTTACTGGTGCATCTAGACCCATTGAGCTTGATGGATCTGATTGGCGACCTTTTGAAGATAATAATGGTGTGAGTGGTCATGCATTTGTAGGGGCAGTGCCCTTTCTTGCAATCGCAAGAAACACAGATAATGATTACATAAAATACTTTGCTTATTTTGCTTCAGGTCTTGCAGCGTGGTCTAGGGTTAATGATGGAGCTCATTATACATCTCAGTCTATTTTAGGATGGTATTTTGCTTATGAAGTAATGGATGCAGTGCAAAAAACCAACTCTATTGATAATGATAAGCTTAATTACTCTATTCAACCAATTATTGGTGGTGATATAGTCGGAGTGAGTGTTCAATTGACCTGGTAATAATTAGTTTTGTAACCAATAAAAAGAGTGTCTATATAAGTCAGATAAAAAGCAAAGAGTTGTTGATTTTTATCTAATTAAAACCCGTATGCTAATTGATCTGGATAAGGCTTTTTGAATGAAATACATACAGGTCTTTTTTTGGTTTTTAATTAAGTCGGGATGATATCTAAATAGACACTAAAAGGTTTTATTACTTTTTTATTGGTTACCGTATAATTACCTACCATTATGTATGCTACAGGAACTTGTTATGAATTTACCCACGACACTTAACTCTTTTAAGTCTTTGCCATCAAAGACGCTTATTTTAATCATTTCGCTTTATTTTACCCTTATCTTGAATTCGCACATGTTGCTCGAATACAGTCAAAAGATATTAGGTTCAGACGAGCCTGACTATTTTGTGCTTATTACGCTTCCATTTGTAATATTTTTTCTCATGGTTGTGATATTTAGCTTTCTCGTATCAAGATATGTTTCTGTAGTTATTCCTATATTAATTGTTTTTTCAGCAGTAGTTTTTTTCGCTACAAAAGAATATGGAATTGTATTTGATAGTACAATGTTTCAAAACTTCTATGAAACGGATGCATCGGAAGCATCAACATATTTTAATGTTAATTCATTTATATCTGTGATGATTCTAGGTGTAATACCTGCAGTATTATTTTTGTTAATTAAAGTTGAATATAAGCCTTTCTTAGTTGAGTTAAAGGAGCGTTTTTTTGTAATATTGGCTTCTTTGGTTGTTATATTATCTATTATTTTTTCTCTGTATCAAAACTATGCTTCTTTTGTAAGAAATAATGAACAATTTAAACGTTCTGTAATTCCAACATATTATGTCAGTAGTTTAATAAAATTTACAAATAATGAGTTTTTTAGTGAGCCATTAAAGTACATAAGTCTTGGTAATAATGCTGTAAAAAAACTACCTCTGGGTAAAGAAAAGCATAATCTAGTAGTATTTGTTTTGGGTGAAACCGCCAGAGCCGCGAATTTTCAATATAATGGATATGCTAGAAGTACCAATCCGTATTCTTCTCAATATGAAATTGTTCCGTTTCAAAATGTATCATCTTGTGGCACAACAACTGCGGTTTCTGTTCCTTGTATGTTTTCAAATATGGAACGAGAAAATTACTCTCGAAATCAAGCTAAAAATTCTGATAATGTTGTTGATATCTTAAAGAAAGTAGATGTTGATGTTACTTGGATTGAAAATAATTCAGGGTGTAAAGGTGTATGTGAACGGATCAAAACGATTGAAATACCGACAGGCTCAAAGAATGAACATTGTGATGGCTTCTACTGCTTCGATGTTGCGTTGTTGAAAGAGTTAAAAGCAGAACTTAGCATACCATTGCAAAGAGATAAGTTCATTGCGATGCATATGATCGGAAGTCATGGGCCAACTTACTATAGACGTTATCCTGATGAATTTAAGAAATTCACACCAGACTGTCCGAAGAGCGATATTCAAAACTGCAGCAATGAGGAATTAGTAAATACATATGATAATACTATATTGTATACAGATTATATTTTGAGTGAGACTATAAACACATTATTAGCCCTAGATGAACAGTATAATTTATCTATGATTTATGTTTCGGATCATGGGGAGTCTTTGGGAGAAAGTGGTGTTTACTTGCATGGGATACCGTATTCTTTTGCTCCAAGTGAACAAACGAAAGTTCCGATGTTATTTTGGATGAATCAGCGCTTTTCTGAGCAGAATTCATTAAACTTTGAATGCCTAATGGGTGAAGCAAAGGAGTTGACTTATTCACATGATAATATATTTCATAGCATACTTGGTTTGATGAATATTCAAACAAGTGAATATTCTGAAGAGTTAGATCTATTTAGTCGTTGTCGAAACTAGGGCTTGTTGACCAATATTTAGCCATTGATTTAATTGGTTTCTCTGGGCCGTGGCCTGATTTCTCTGAACAGGATAGTTACAGGCTATTTAGTCGTGCCAATATTGAAATGCTACCCATAAGCTATGGCTTATGGGTTGTCGATAGAGATACCTGTATACAAGCAATTGTTAGTAGGTTGAAGAACAGTAACAACAAGACTTAATATTTATTTAGGCTTGTTGTGTACTGGTATCTTTAACTTCTTTAGTTTCGAACAAGTTTACTTCGGCACTTGATTGGCTGACACTGTTTTTTTGTAAGGCAATATAGAGATCTGAATGCACGTAGATGCCTTCTTTACCGGATGTCATACCAGCAATTTCAAACCATGATAGTAATTGCCGCTTTCTGCCAGCAAGTTCTAATCGAATACCACGTTTTTTAAATATCACGTCTAAATCGGCGAGCATGGCCATGACACTTAAATCTAAATGGGTGAAGCAGGGGACTGCGTCGATAATAACGCATTGCGTGTCGTCTTTTTGCCGCGCATATTGTTCTAGCAAACGCCGTTTAAAGTAACCGGCATTAAAGTAAGTTAAAGGAGAATTAAAACGATAAATAAAGACTCCTTGTACTGACTTTGCTTTATCTGTGGCATCAAGGCTCCTAACAACGCCCTTAATATCAACACCTAATATATTGTCGGTAGGGCGCATTACGGTGCGAATAAACTGGAATAACCCCAATAGTACAGCGAGAGTGATGCCTGGTATTACGCCAATAAATAACACTGCGAATAAGGTGGCTAGCGCAAGGTAAAATGCTTGTTTGTCTTTACGCTTTAATAGCCAAATGGCTTTTAAGTCTAATAAATGGATTGAAGCAATAATAAGCACAACACCTAATGCTGCACTGGGAATAAATTCTAGGGGAGCGGTTAAAAATAGGGCGATAACAGCAATAATTCCCGCTGCGATAATCGACACTAATTGCGTTTTACCACCGGAATCATCGTTAACAGCTGTACGAGAGTCTGCACCACTGACAGCAAAACCTTGTGATAAAGCAGATCCAATGTTCGCAATACCTAACGCTCTAAACTCTTTGTCAGCATCTATGTCGTAACCATTTTTAGCTGCAAAACTGCGAGCGGTTAGCATCATACTGACAAAGCTGACTATTGCTAAGTTAAGTGCAGGCACGACAAGTTCACGAATAATACCAATATCATAAATAGGGGTGTTAAACACTGGAAGGCCACCGGTTACAGTGCCAATTGTGTTGATATCAAACTGCTTTAAATTAAAAACCCACACTAATATGGCACCAAATGCGATAGCAAACATAGATGCTGGCCAAGTCGGTTTTAGTCGCTTCATGGCAAAAAAAACACCGAGGGTAAACAGGGCCACTAATAGAGTAGGGATGTGGGTTTGTGATAAATAAGTAGGCACACCTCCTAATCGTTCAAGTAAATATCTGTCATCGAAGGTAAAACCGAATACTTTAGAAAATTGGCTGACAATAATCGTAATTGCAACACCGTTTAATAAGCCCATTAAAATAGGCTTAGATAAGAAGTCTGCTAATACCCCTAATTTAAATCGGCTAGCAATAAAGCACCAAAAGCCGGTCATCGCGGTCATAGTTACAACGAGTTGCCAGTGTTTAACACTGTCTCCAGCTGCAAGTGGTGTCACCACCGCAGCAATAACCGCACATGTTGCAGCATCGGGTCCGACAATCAATTGTTTGGAAGTACCAAACAAGGCATATAAAATCATGGGTAATATGCATGAATATAGCCCAACAGCGGCGTTAACCCCGGTAAGTTGTGCATACGCGATAGCAACAGGTAGAGCAACGGCGGCAACGGATAATGCAGCCCTCACATCATCAGCAAACCACTTTCGTTCATAATGAAGTAAAGTGTTTAAACCCGGCATAAAATCATACAAACGCGACAGCACTAAAGTTTCCTTATTTAATCGTAAGCACACTTGGATAGTAAATTTAATATATTAACAAGTATAGCTCAGGGGTGAGGATTTTTTTAATAAATAGCAGATACTTAGGCTTAGGACTGCTTTTGATTGAGTGTTAAGTCTGATGAAAAAGTTTAAGGTTGAGCGATATTAGCTGGTTGGTGTTATCACATTGCTAATATCATACTAGATGGTGAATAAGATAAAACCAGCGCAATGGCTTTATCTTAGAGTGTGTAAATGCCTATTGGAAACTTTTAACGTGCAGAGTATTGGTGAGCCTTTAATACTTCAAGAGAGACTACTTGTAACGATTTTTCATGGGTGGCCTCAAGTATAACCGGCGGAGCTACGTTTTCAGCAACCGCATGGTGCCAGCGCACGGCACATAAACACCATTTATCACCAGCCTTTAGGCCTGCAAAATCGTACATTGGATTAGGCGTTATCAAGTCATTGCCTTGTGCTTTTGAAAACTGTAAGAATTCTTCAGTCATGATGGCACATACACTGTGGTTACCAAAATCAGATGCAGGGACATAGCAAAACCCTTCTCGAGTGTAGCCTGTATTCCCGCAGCACAAATGCAAGCGCGTACCTAATACATTTAATTGATTGCTCATAAAACTACCTTGTTATAATTTGTATTGTTTTACATTCAGTCTGCTTCAGACTATGTGAAAACGTGGTGGATGAAAAGCTTATATTGATAGATAGCATGGAGATCACAAATAACATAGCCATTAAAAATATTAAACGTCAGTTCATCAAACTAATGGCGAGGCCAAAATCAGTTCAATATTCATTTATAGTTGCTTGCTGTGTAATTATTGTGCAATTGTGTTTTTGTTGGCTTGCAATTTTTACGTTTACTTTACTAGTAAAAATTTATTATGGTAACTTTGCGGCTACTATACGTTTGTCTTATATCCAGAATCTATATATATGTGAATATGGTATTTGAATAGCTTCTGATTTCAAATAAACACTTAATTGTAATTGGCAGTATAATTACAGTTTTTATAAGCTCTCGATGTATCAATACCATGGAGCTTTACATTGTTACACGTGAGGAAAAATGAGTAATCTAAGTCTGAAAAACAAGCTGTTGCTATTAGCTATTTTGCCGCTCACGCTGCTTTTAATTAGTTTAATGGCCAGCTCATATTATTTAGAGTATCAAAATCAGCAGCAAAATTTTGTATCGTTTAAAACAAAATTAATTGCTGACAAAGAAAGTTTATTAGCAACTGAGGTTGAGATAGGCCGCCAAATAATTAATTACGAACTAGCCAAGGGGACTAAAGAAGATGCAAAAAATGCATTGCGAGATCTCACTTTTGGCAAAGATGGTTACTTTTTTATCTATGATACAAAAGGCGTTAGTATTTTCCATGCTCTATTGGGTGATGCAATTGAAGGGCAAAATAAAATAGCCATGACCGATCCCAATGGTAAAAAAATAATTGTTGGATTACTTGAGCAAGCAAGACAAGGTGGCGGTGCTTTTTATTATGATTTTCAAAAGCCTAATACAACGGGGTTAGTTGAAAAAATGGGTTATGCAGCGATGGTTCCTGGTACAGATTGGATGCTAGGAACGGGCGCTTATATGGATGATATTGAAGCTGAGCTAACAAAGTACCAAGCAACAATACAAGCTCATATGAATGAAAAAGTAACGACCCTGTTATTAATTGCATTATTTTGGGTGATGTTGACGGTGTTTTTTGCCTTAATTGCGGCAAACAATATGGTAAAGCCTATCCAAAATATGGTGCAAAACTTAGATGATATAGCAAAAGGCGAAGGTGATCTGACTAAGCGCTTAGAAGTGCATAGTAATGATGAAATTGGTCAATTGGGTAATTCATTTAATGTGTTTGTTAGTAAACTACATAGCATTATCACCAATGTGGCAGATGTAACTCGTGATGTAAAAGATTCATCAAATGATATCAATACACAAACACAGTTAATTGAAAATCAGTTAGTAAACCATAATCATGAAACTGAGCTGGTAGCAACGGCGATCACCGAAATGTCAGCAACATCTCAGGAAGTCGCGCAAAATACCACACAAGTGGCGGTATCAACCCAGTCAGCCACGCAAGATGTTGCCAATGCTCAAAAATGTGTAGATGTTTCTTTAGAAGAAGTTTCAAATTTAATGAGTGAGATTAATCAAGCTGCTGAACAGGTTAATTCATTAAGTGAACAATCTAAAAAAATTAACAGTGTATTAAGTGTTATCGGTGGCATTGCTGAGCAAACTAACTTATTGGCCCTTAATGCGGCTATTGAAGCTGCAAGGGCTGGCGAGCAAGGCCGTGGTTTTGCGGTTGTAGCTGATGAAGTGAGAAGTTTAGCCAGTCGTACACAAGAGAGCACGTTAGAGATTAATGAAATGCTTAATGAGTTACATACGCTAGTCACAGCAGCGGTAAAGGCAATGTTGGCAAGCCAGCAAAGCTGCAATCGCTCAGTTGAGTCATCTCGCGCAATTTCTGAAAGTTTAGGGGCGGTAACCAGCTCGGTTACCACAATTAACGATATGAGCACGCAAATAGCTACAGCTGCCACAGAGCAAAGTAGTGTAACTGAGGAAATTAACCGTAACGTTTTTGCGATTCAAGAAATCGTTAATGAGCTAACACGTTCAATTAAAACAACCTCATCAGTTAGTCATCACTTAGCTGGTCGAGGGGAGAGTTTAGGCAATTTAGTAGGTCAGTTTAAGATCTAATATAAACAAAAAGTGGCGACATTATTGTTGATCAGTAATAAATAAAGATCAGGCTTTAAATAGCCCGATCTTTGACTTTAAATATAAATGAGTCAGTTTAAACTGAACACAAAACCGCTAGATTAGCTGCTGAGTTTGCCCGTTGACGACTCTAAGTGTGCACGCACAAACCATTGAAACTGTTCTAAATCGGCAAGTTGGCTAATTAGCATATCCTCAGATACCGGATCGAGCTCTGATAGCTTGCCAATCGCACTTCGGTGATCGCCATTAATCCCATTATATACTTTATCAAGCGCAACTAAGTGATCTTTTACCAAGCCCTTACCAATTGAGTAATCTTGCCATGAACGACGATCAACTATCGATTTTGGAGTACCAACTGGAACTCCGCCCAACGTAGCGATTCGCTCGGCGATGGTGTCGGTCATTGCTCTGATCACTTCAACCTGAGGGTCGAGCATTTCATGCACGCCAATAAAATTTGGGCCAACTACATTCCAATGAATATGTTTTAGAGTCAATTGTAAATCGATCAGTGCGACCATGCGGTTATCAAGTGTAGCAATGGTATTTTTTGCAGATTCTTCATTCATACCTGGGGCAGTAAATTCAGCGATTTTGTTTGTTTCGTTATTGTTACTCATTATTCCTCCTGATTTATAAGGAATGTTCACAGCGTCTAATAAAGTCTATGAACATGCGTTAGTTTATATAAAGCAATGGTTGTGCCGATAAAAATTATTTTTTAAGTTGCTGATATTTAATGTTTTGTATTTTTTTCAAAGGAGGGGGATGAAAGCTTTCTTTGATATGCCATGAAAAATATGCACTTTTTTGTAAAATCTGCAAAACAAAAGGTGCTGTTACGTGTTAGCGAATTGCTTACTATTAATAATAACTGAGATGCAGGAGTGTATTGTCATTGTTGATTAATCATCACTTACATATACTCAACTCATCTTGTTATTAAAGGAGAAGTGCATGTTGAGATTTTTTTCTATCGAGCAGGGGGTGATCAAAGAGTTAGAGCCTTCATCCGATACCTCTCTTGAAGTATCAATCAGAAATGCACACTGGATTGACACAATCAACCCAACGGAAGATGAGCGAAATACGCTCGCAAAAACGCTCAATATAACTTTTCCTGAGTCAGGGGATGTGCAAGAGATTGAAGCTTCATCGCGATGTTTTATCGACAATGAAGGCTTGCATGTGCATGCATTGTTTATGTCGCCCAATGAAGGACGTTTTAATACGGTAACAGTTGCCTGTTTACTACAGGATAACTGTTTGCTGACCATTCGCGATGACGAGCTGGCTGACTTTCGATTGTTACGCTTAAGAGCACGTAAAGGTCAAGTAATGTGTGATACGCCAAAACAGTTATTGGTTACATTATTCGATCAAAAAGTCGAAAACCATGCTGATATGCTCGAGGATATGCATCATCAGTTAGAGAAGCTCAGTGCATATGTACTAGAAGAAGATGACTCTGATCTAGAAGAAGCGGTTAGTCGTATCGCGCGTTTAGAGGATGCGAATGGGAAAGTGCGTTTGTGTTTAATGGATACGCGGCGCAATATTTCGTTTTTAATACGTCGTTTAGGTGTACAAAATGAGGATCGCGAATCACTACGAGAAATTGTACTTGATATAGATACGCTAATGTCTCACTGTACCTTTTTGTTTGATAAGGTGAACTTTTTGATGGATTCAACACAAGGTTTTATTAACATTGAACAAAATCAAATTATCAAAACCTTCTCTATTGCTTCGGTGGTTTTTTTACCACCTACCGTAGTCGCCAGTGTATATGGGATGAACTTTAATATAATGCCTGAGCTGCAATGGGAATGGGGTTACCCATTTGCAATTGGCATTATGTTGCTATCGGGCTTTGCCCCTTATTTATTTTTTAAACGCAAAGGCTGGCTGTAGTGTGTGCCAATGACTACTTGGCATACACTATTATACGAGTTTATATTCATTTTATACGGATAGCGGTCTTATTATCACCTTGCATTAAGATAATAAAGCGGCCGCTAGGCGCACAAAGTCGGACGAGGTAAGTATACCCACGAGTTTATTTTTTTCAGTGATCACAGGCATGCAACCATGGCGGTTATCAACAAAAAACCGAGCAACATCTTGCAGTGGTTGGGTTGCTAGTACAGTGGCAAAATCGGTTGCCATAATAGTGTGTATTTTCGTTTGTTTTTCCTTTCGTTCAAGTGCGCTAGGACTGTAATTAGCCATAATATTCATCACTTGGGCAATCATGATTTTTTGTGTCAACATACCCACTAGTTCGCCATTGTTATCAATTACCGGAATATGGCGGATATTTTTTTCCTTCATTAGATTATGTGCGTCGTGTAGGGTGTTTTCTGCACTTACGGCAAATGGATCTGATGTCATTAAATCTGCAACTGTTTGGCTCATTTTGGCTCCCGTGAAATCACTAACTAGAACTTTGGTTAAAAGGTTTACTAAAATAGCTACTGGAGATAGATGGATTATCCAGAGCTCATATTATTAATCATTCTAGCCTTATTTTTTCTTATTGCACTTTATCAAGATCAAGGCTTTGGTTTTTTGTATAGGAATAGTTTTTAGCTTGGTCATCAGCTGATTTAGATTAATAGCCACTGGAGATATATTTACTCTCCGAAGCTCAGATTATTTATCTTTATGCGAAAAATTATCCCTTAGTGTACCAACCCAGTTTGAAAATTTATGTATCGCCGAGTTGCCTTTGCCCAGTAGCTCATGCATTTCTGCTTCAAAATGGGTTTGTTCTTTACTACTTGGCTCTGGTAATGGCGGTAAAATATGAGCAAAGTAGGTTTTATCAAGCAGGCGGTGTAATAACCGCTCGCCAATAAAGGGCTTGCCGCTGTTGAGCGTTCTAGCTCCTTTAATTAGGTTACGAATATCATATTGGGTTGGGCTAATGTCGGGCACTTGTTTAGGGATATTAAGTAACTTATATACCCCAATACGTGCTGTACGAATAGAGGCCTCCATCGTGAATATAATATCGTTGTGGGTTTCAACAAATTGACCAATCAAACCTAAGTTTGTACAACCTTCAGGAACTGAGGTGGGTCTGTCACCAGCTGCACGAGTCATAAATTGAGCTGTGATATAAGGCATTAGCGCTGTACGTATCTTGGTATTGGCAATGATTTCATCAAGCTGCTGTTCAATGCCCAAATGGTAGCAAAGCTCCGTAATTATTTCTTCACCGCTACATTGTGGCATTGTTTTAACGATACGATTACCTTGTTTGTCCATTAATAAACCATAGACCCAAAGTACTAACGTATCATCGGGTTGATCTGGAAAATGAGGTTGGCGGTTACACGTTACACTCAATAGCCAGTTAGAGTCTGTAAAAGTAATAATGCCGCCAGTTACCGTGCGACCAGAGTAAGGATCGTTTACTGATAATGTTTTTAGCTTATCTATAAGTGGGGATGGCTTGCAAGTCAGTGTGGCTGACTCCCACATAGACTTATCAATATCGCCATAAAATTTTTCGGGTTTACCAAAAACAGCTGATTTCTTCGCGAGGTTTTTCCATAAATTCCACCCGCTATTTTCGCCGGGATCATGTTTTTCACAGTTCAGTTCGGGCACATTTTGCATGTCGCCATAAGCTGTATGCTCTGTCATTGAACCCGTTAGTGCATAAACTAAATCGTCTGAAGCAACGTTAATATGCTGTGCTTCACCTTTTACAGTGGCATGGATCCCCGTTACGGTTTTTTTATTACCAGTAAATGTTATATCCAGATCGTTTACACGGCTTGCAAATTGAAAATTTACGCCTTTGTCTCGTAATAAATTAGCAAGCGGTTTAATAAAGGTATCGTATTGATTATATTTAGGAAAAAGTAAAACAGACATGTCGGCAAAGCCATCAATAGAATCAAGAAAGCGATGCAAATACAGTTTAGTTTCTAACAAGCTATGACAATTTTTAAAGGCAAACATAGTACGAAATAAAAACCAAAAATTGCTTTGTAAAAAACCTTTGCTGAAATAGTCTTCAATGCTGAGATCGTCAAGCTCTTCTTTGCGCTTGAGCATTAAACGGATCAGCTCCCATTGCTGGGCTTTATTCAGGCCAAAGTCACTTGCATCGAGTATCTCACCGCATTTATTTATTAAACGGGCTTGTGAGTAATTAGCGTCGTTATCATTAATTAAACGGTACTCATCAAGCACAGAATAGCCTTCGGGCAGTTCAACAGCGGGAACGTCTTGAAACAGATCCCACAAGGTGTCGTAATTCCAGTTCATTTCACGGCCACCACGAATAATATAGCCGTCATCAGGGTTACCCGCGCCATCCATTGAACCGCCTTCAATATCCATTTCTTCCAAAATGGTAATATTTTCAGCGCTCATATGGCCATCACGAATAAGATAAAATGCCGCTGCTAGGCCACCAATACCTCCACCAATGATCCAAGCATTACGTTTTTCTATACCGGGTGTAGGCAGCGTTTTATGACGTGCATAAGGAGCAATAAAATCATGAGGGGGCAAGGTATTAAGTGGTTTATTGCTCCAAAAATCAGCCGTTGCGTCAGCTTCATGTTGGAAATTACTTGCTGCGGTTGCAGAAATATTAAACTTCGCTATTGCTTTATTCGTCATTAGCCATCCCTTTTCATGAATATAGATAAGTGTCAGTACTGTTTGCAAGTCTCTCCATAATTGCACGAGGCAAGCATAGTCAAGTTGCAGTAGATCAAAGTTTTAGTTCGCGAGGGGTTTATAAGTTAGCTGCTGGAAATTGATTTGTTATCCGAAATTGAGGTTAACAATGGCAACTTAACCAAGTTGCCATTGTTAAGGCGTTTATTTGTTTTATTACTCACAGCATACTAAAAAGTACCGAGGCGACTAACAATACAGCCATAATAATATTGAATGCTCGTAGGCGCTTGCGATCTTTTAGCCATACTTGTAGCCTTTGTCCGACTAACGTCCATGAGCAGACACAGGGTAAATTAACTATACCGAAAATAAGGCCTACAAGTACCACTGCGCCAATTCCTTTGGATGGGGCATAAACACTTACTGCACTTAATGCCATAGTCCAGGCTTTCGGGTTAACCCATTGAAATAAAGATGCTTGTACAAAAGAAAAAGGTCTAGTATCGCTATTTTTAGCACCGATAGGAGTTTTATTACTGGCAATTTTATAAGCAAGATAAAGCAAATAAGCCATGCAAAGCACTTTTAATAGCTGGTAACTCCATGGAAAAAAGTCAAACAATTGCATGACACCTAAACCAACCAATACGAGCATGATCACAAAGCCAATTGTTACGCCGAGTAAATGTGGCAATGAACGTTTAAAACCAAAGTTAGCGCCTGAGTTCATTAACATCAGGTTGTTAGGACCTGGGGTGATGGAAGATACAAGTGCAAATAATGCTAATGCTGATACCAATTCAATATTCATTTATAGTTGCTCAGTTGATAATGATTGTGCAATTATATTTTGTATGGCTCGCAATTTTTGCGCTTATTAATCTATTATAAATTTACTTTAGCAACTTAATATGAAAAAAGATCGAATTAACGACAGGATATTGCAAGAATTAAAGCGCAGTGGTCGAATTGCCAACGCTGAACTTGCTGATTTGGTTGGTTTATCCCCATCAGCATGCTTGCGCCGTGTACAAGAGTTAGAAAAAGCAGGTGTGATCAAAGGCTACCGAGCAGTTATTAATAATCAAGCGTTTGGACTTGGTTTTGTCGCGTATGTGGGGGTGGGTTTAAATGAGCACTCTACGAAATCACAACGAGCTTTTGAACAAGCACTTGAGTTTATTGATGAAGTTAAAGAGTGCCATAATGTCACAGGAGCATTTGAATATTTACTTAGAGTAGAAACCGCTGATATTAAGTCTTATAAAGCATTCCATGCTGATGTTTTAGGATCAATCCCACAGGTACGAACGATCACTTCGCATGTAGTGATGGACTCACCAAAAGATGAGCGGGCGTAAATGCTAGCGCCAACGGTGCGATGCCACTTTTAATTTTATGCTGAGTCCTTGCTTGGTGGTTTATGTCACTTTATTTACCCAACAAGTAGCAGTAAACAGGCTACTTGTTGGGTTTGATATGCGCTCAAAATTGAGGTTAAAGCACGTTTAATTAAAAGTAACTATCATCGCTGATACGCAGTGCCATACAATCGCTGTGGCCGTTTATAATCATGCTTTTATCAACGCGTACGCCAGCACCAGCGTATTTACCTGCTGCGGTAAAACTACATATTTGCACAAAGTAATCAGCTACTTTAGGAAGGGCAAATAACTGCTGGTATATTTGCTCTTGAGAGGCAAAATGACCCGTTGTTTTTTCTATTACGTGTTGTTGTTCATCAACGAGTTGAATATTTGCACCGCATCGACCAACAATCGGTTTAACGACATAGCCTGTTTGCAATAGTTCATCATTTAAATCAAATGCAGTATTGAGTAAAAACGGATGATTTGGAAATAAACTCCACAGTACTGGCAAAATTGCTTTATTACTGGGTATTAATGTCCACAGCGGCTCAAAAACCATCACATTTTTACGAAGTAATACATCGACCAAACGTGGGGTTTTACCAGATTGCCAGTGCGGCTCAAAATCATCGCTTTGGGATTGATCAGCCTCACACTCTAGTCTTATTTGATCAAGAGCGGTTTCCCATGACCATGTTTTCCAAACGTAACTGAGTTTTTCGCCATCAGCGTCAACAATATTACCCGCTGCGTCCCAGTGTAAATCAGTCAAACCAATGATTACTTTGCACTCAAAACCAGCGGCTTCAATAGCTTCTTTCATAAACAATGCATGGTAATGTTCTTCTGGCTCATCATCTTGCAATATATGGACAAGGCCGTTTACTTCACTTTTTCGCCATGCCCTTACTAAATCTTTAAATAAATCATGGCCGGCATCAATACCCGTTTTAACACCAAAGTGTTTGGCCCATTTACCTTGTACTTTGCCACTTTCCATATAGCACGATGCTGAATCGCAGTTGTATTCATAGACTTTCAAGCCTGCGGGAGTTAATGCAAAATCAAATCGACTGGTGATCAGTTGATTTAAGCGATTATCCCATGATTGGCGAATCTTATTGAGCACCGCATCGGGTAAATTAAACTTTTTTAATAGCTCAGGATGCTGCAGTACATAGTCTGTTGCATGCATAAACAAGCCATGTAATTCATTGGTAGCATGTTCAATAGTTTGTTGAGCGGTTTTTGAAATTGTAAAATAATGATGTTGATCAGCATTAACTGAAGTCAATTTATGCCCTTGCATCATTTCTACGTAGGCTGCTTCATCGTCATTGGCAATGTTAAGCCATGACTTAGTGGCTTGCCCATAATCAGTTGCATATTGGGCTTTTATGGCAAACAGATCAGTGTTTATTTCAGGCGTAGGTTCACTAAATTCGCTGTACTCAGTTTGTGTCATCCAGCCTAAAATAGTGGCGTCACTGTAAGAGCACTCAATCCAGTAGTCACCTTCTTTTGTGACTTTCGCTTTGAGTTCGCGACACCACTGTTGATCTTGCGGCCATAGCTGATGGGCCACGTTTTGTTCAGCAAGACGAATTTTATCCTGATGTACTTCAACCACCACCGCAACATGGCCAGTTTCTTCAAATTCACCGCCTTCTTCCCAAATGAGTAAACTTCCTACCACTGGGTGGTGTTTTGCACCATTACGAAATGCTTGTAAAGGCAACCTGGTTTGATTGTTTATGTCACGCACTGAGCGTAGCTCAAAAATATCGTAAGCCATTGCAACATCATCAAAAATATAGCCATGATTGAGATACATCCAGCGTCGCGCAAATTCAACACATTGCCATTTATAGCCCATGTAAATACCATCGAGGTAACTACGATAGGCGCTACGGTTAGGATAAATTGTTTCGTCAGCTGTATCGTAATCAGACGAATAAACAGCAACATTACCAGGCGCATAACCTAATAATTCACCAAACTGACTGACAGGAACGCGGGATTTAATAGACAAAGTAATTCAAAATTAAGGAGTGATAATTTGCAGACTATAGGAGTGAATAAGGCCGATAGCAAGATAATAAATATAATCTTTCAGGCATTTTATATGTTGCTGCTAGATGCATAGACCAACCGTTATTGCGTATTACAAAGAGCTCATTAATCACTTAATTATCATTTAGTTGATTTACGTCTTTATTGTCCCCATATTAACTAAAAACAGTCATTAAAGGGAAGTTATGCGTCATTATCCATTATATAAAATTGATGAAAAATGTTTACGTCGCTTAGGTCAGGGAGTTTTAAAAACTTATAATTTAAATAAAATTATAGGTTTAGATACTGAAAAAGCAATCGCTAAAGAGTGTGAAGACTTACTTGCGCTGAATGAAGATTGTAATGCAGAGCATTTTGCCGAGCTTCGTCAAAGGCGGGCAATTAGTGACAGCGTGCCAGATGATGATCTATACGCGCAAGTTGTAGAAGCTGATGATGGTAGCTTATTTATAGTCAGTGTTTGTCGTAATGATGATGACGAGACTATGTTTGAAGTGTTTAGTGAGCATCCGTTATCAGAACCATTACTTGCACAGCTGGTCCGCTATATTAGTAAGGTATTTTGCTGGTGTACGCCTAGATATATTTGTGTATGGCCAGCACCAGGATCAATACCAGCCAAACAACTGCTAAGTTTGGCCGGTAGCCGCGCTGTTGATTCATTGTTAGCAGCACAAGATCCTAAACTGACTGTTGATGAATTACTCTGTGCAGATATTGCATTGCAGCCGTTTGAACTTGATAAAGATTGGCCTTGGTATGAGCGTGACTATACTCAGTTTTTAATGCAGCATCCTGAAATGGCAACAATAGTACCAATTAGCGAAAAAGACGATATCAGCGAAGCTATTGCAGCCGGATTGTGCAGCGCGGCGTTTTATAGAGGCAAGCCACTGGGTATGATAATGGCTGAGTCGAGCGATGAGCTAGGGTTTAACGGTTTACTAATCAGTGATATTTTTATTACTGGGCAATTTAGAGGACAGGGCTTTGCATCCCCAATGCAGCGTTTATATTATCAACAGCATATGCAAGGTTTTGAATTTTTCTTTGGTTACATTCATGCTGATAATAAACCTTCGTATAACAATGCACTTAAACAAGGACGAGAGTTGCTGCGCCAAGAAGTGTACCTTCCTGCGCATTTATTTTTATAGTTGTTTTGCTATTAATTTCAAAAAAATTAATCAGCTAGAGTAAAAACTTGGTGTTGTCTTGTGGCAATATAGTGGTAATTAAGCTAGCCTTTTTATGGTTATTAGTTTTATTAAGTATGATATGAAGCCTAAACGTTTGACTCGTTATTTGCCGCTTAATTCATTAGTTATGTGCTTGGCAGCTTTGCCAAGTTTTTCATATAGTAATGAGCAAGATACTAACCTATTTGAGATCCCGCTTGAGAGCTTACTTAACATTGAAGTTGTGAGCCCTTCACAAACCGTAAAAAAGATAAGCCAAGCGCCGAATATTATTAGCTCAGTTAACGCCACTCAAATTGCAAGTATGGGCGCGCGAACGCTATCAGATATATTGAAAATGTTGCCTGGCGTACAAATACTATCGCGGCGAAATGGCCGAGACATGGTGTGGATCCGAGGCATTCCATCAGGTCGAAACAGCAAAGTAATGTTAACTATTGATGGCGTACCTCAGCGGGAAGGTTTAATTGGAGGCTGGTCTCCTGATGAACAGATACAAATAAATAATATTGAGCGAATAGAAGTTATCCGCGGACCAGGATCTGCGTTATATGGTGGTGATGCATATTCAGGTTTGATTTCTATTTTTACGAAAGCAAAAGCGCCTGAACGAACTCTCATCTCAGCAGGGGTTGCCAGTTACGATCGTAAATCAGCTACTATCAATACGGGGAAAGAGTTTGCGGGCGGAACATTTGTTTTGTCAGGGCGACTCTTAGATAGCAAAGGCTATCCTCAACAATATGACCGCAACGGTTTTGCATCAACGCATGATAATAATGTTGATGCTAAAAGTCTGGGAGTGTCTTTACGCAATGAGCAGTGGCAATTTGGTATAAATTATGATGATTACACGACAGAGTATCCTCATTATTCGTCAAATCAATATAAATCTCAACGCTATCAAACACTCAGTGCGCACATCCAAAATAAACTTAGCTTTGATAAATTATCGATAGAAAATCAATTGTATACCTACAAGGTGAAGCGCTACTTTGAACGTACGATTACCGATCTGCAGGGCAATATTGATTTTTATTCTGACTCAGACTTGGATTCCACATCAAATGGTGTGCGCAGTCAGTGGAGTTACGCGTTTAATCCAAATCACCATGCTATTGTGGGGCTGACCTTTCAACAACGTCAAGTTGGTGAATATCATGAGACGATAAAAAAACAAAACGCGGTAGAAGTTAATGAGTATGAATCAAGGGTGATTCGAGATGGTGACTTAACACCATCAAGCCATAATCGGGCTATTTACTTTCAACAAGAATCACTATTTTTTGAGCAACGCTTAGGATTGACGGTTGGTGTGCGGGTTGATGACTACCCTGAGTTCAGCTCAGAAACTTCTCCGCGGATTGCTGTGACTTATCAAGGTAATGAACAGTGGTCTGGTAAATTGATATGGGGAACGGCTTTTCGAGCGCCTACTTTTTTACAGCAATATGAAGTGCGCAGTGACAATAATATATCAGGAAATCCAAATCTAAATCCTGAACAAATAGAGACATTTGAAGGTGAGTGGGTTTATCATTTTTCAGCTAATAATAATATTACTCTGCGCGGGTTTAGCAGTTATTTGAGTGAGTTTATTCAGTCTGTAAATGGTAAGCCTTACGAAAATAGCAGTGAGCAATTACACGTTCCTGGATATGAAGTTGAGTGGAATAATCAATATTATGCAGATTGGTCTCACTTTAACCGCATTAGTACTTCATTTAATTATACCCGAGTTAATTCAGAGCAAGCGTCATTGGCAAAAGATACATTAAATTGGCTGCTGTTTATGGAGGATGAGCAATTTTCATTTTATGCGGGAATTAATTACCTTAGTCGGCGTAACCAAAGCCTAAGCTATCATACCAGTGTAAAAGTGCCAGAAATTGCACAACGAGATAATAAAGGTAGCTACTGGACTTTGGATGCTCACTTGAGTTATCGCCCTAGTAAGCAAAGTGCGTGGCAATGGACTATTGGTGTAAAAAATATGTTTGATAAACAGCATTATAACCCTACCTATGCGCCAGATAGCTACTATGACGTAAGGAAAGAGCCACAAAGTTATGAAATGAGTGTGGCATTGTCATTTTAATAGGATGACCTGCTAGGTTATTTAAAACAGTTAATGCAAAGCGGGTTATCAAGGTGCTTTTTAAATTCAATGTTTGCTGATAGCCATGTTGAAGGCTAACTTGCTTGTATGGTCCTGGGCAACACTTGTCCTGCGCATAGATATAAATATTGACTTCATCCAATATAGAATATTGCAATATCTCTCCTGATTTTTATCTAAATATGCACAGCTTTAGGTCTAAAAATAAATCCTAACAGAGGTAATAGTTAACTTTAGAGCGAAGTTTTTTAATTTGTTGAAATAGTTTTCCTCTTTCGTCGGTCTTTGCATGTGGGCACTAATAATCAATAATCATTTCAAGAGGTCGTGAGTAGGATGACTAAAGTTAAACGCAGTAGGTTGGGTATGCCAGCGATACTTTATCGAGGTAGCTTATTACTAGGGTCGATGGCTGTTTTTGCAATGGCGACACTTTATTTTGCAGGCGCATTTAATCGTGATGCAGTAACAGCACAAAAATTTGTTGATTTGCAGCAAGGTGACACACTACATGCCGGTTTTCGTCGTGCGCATGCTAAGGGTATATGTATAACGGGTAATTTTGAATCAACAGGGGCACTATCTTCTTACTCGGTCGCAGAGGTGTTTAAAAAGGGCAGTACGCCATTTTATGGGCGTTTCTCAATTGCAGGTAATAATCCAACCGCGCCAGATTTAAAAGCACCGGTGCGCAGTCTAGCATTTGCAGTAAACAGTGGCACAGTCGATGAATGGCGTGTTGCTATGAATACGCCTCCTGTAATGGCAGTTGCTACACCTGAGGCATTTTTTCAGCAATTGCAGGCATTATCACCGGATCCTATAACAAAACAACGAGACCCAGAAAAAATAACAGCGTTCTTTAAAGCACATCCAGAAAGTAAAGCATTTAATGATTGGAAAGCTGACTATGTGCCTGCCAATAGTTTTGCCGCTGAACGTTATCACAGTATCAATGCGTTTTATTTACATAATGAGCTAGGTGATAAACAAGCTGTGCGTTGGGTTGCGCGTCCGCACAAAGCGACAAATAATGCTGCGATGCTCGATACGTCATCGGCCAACGCACTTCAACAAGAGTTGGCATCACGTTTAGATCAAAACGCTGTTAAATTTGATTTAATTTTTACCTTAGCGGCGTCTAATGATGATGAGAATAATCCAACCATACCGTGGCCCTCAGATAGACAGACGATAAATGCTGGCACATTATCAATCGTTTCTTGGCACAACCAAGAAAACGCAGCCTGTGGCGACGCAAACTTTGATCCGTTGGTGTTACCGCAGGGCATGAGTGCGACAGCCGATCCGATTTTACGTGCGCGTGGCGCCGCGTATGCGCAGTCATATCGTCGTCGTGCAAAAGAAACATTGTTAGGTGCTAAAGTTAGCGCAACAAACGGAGGTGAATAATGTCAGCAAATAAGGGCTACTCAGCAGGCAGTCGGTTATTACATTGGGTGATGGCGCTGATGTTAATATCGATGCTATTTTTAGGGTTATCAATGGTACAAAGCTTGGCCGTTTGGCAGGTTGAGGCTGTCACCTTACATAAATCTACCGGTATTTTAGCGCTCATTTTAGTTGTGCTGAGATTAATAAATAAAGTGTACAGCTGCACGCCTACTTTACCCACTGAGTTACCTAGGTTGCAGCGGTTTGCAGCTCATATCACTCACTTTGGGCTTTATTGCGCGATGATACTGATGCCGCTATCTGGCTGGTTAATGCAAAATGCGGACGGGCGTGTGGTGCAGTTTTTTGGGTTATTTCAGTTACCTAATTTGTTTGACGCTGATATTAAATACTTTGCATTTTTCCGAGAAATGCATGGCATTGTAGCTTGGTTGTTTTTAGCAATGATTTTTATGCACATCAGTGCCGCGCTTTATCATGGTTTAATCAAACGTGATGGCGTTATGAGCGCAATGCTGACAGGCAAAAAGTAGCTGTAATAAAGCTCACTTAGGTATTCATTCCAAGAAAAAGGCCAGTTTTACTGGCCTTTATGCATTTTAGTTTATTCATAGCTGCGGGCTTTTTTGGTTTTAATTACGGCAATATAGCCGTGCCAGCTGGCATAGCTAAGTAGTGGCATAATAACTATAAAACCAGTAGCACCAGTGACAAAACCAAGGGCTACGAGTATAAAAATACATGCAGACCAAACAATCATCGCTGAAAAGTTGGTTTTAACGGCATTCATTGATGACATAACCGCGGTCATTATATCGACCCGTCTTTCCATCATAATTTGTGGAGTAAATGCTGAAATAGCAAATACAGTAACCAGCAAAATTCCGCCGATAATGGTACCTAAAGTTAAAAAAGCGGAGAGTTCTTCAAATGTAGGATTAGCATGACTGGGGTAAAGTGCATGAACTATCGCTGCCAGACGCATCCATATAATCATTATTACCATCAGTAAAATTGCAAATCCCCATTCACCGACCGGATTTCTGAACATTGATTTTAGAGAATGGCTAAGTGTCGGTGTGTGGCCTTTTTCTAGCTCCCAAGCAACATCATAGAGACCGACCGCAAATACCGGGCCGATCAGAGCAAATGCGACACTGGCTGGTAAAACAACTAAGTAGCTGTCAGTGAACACCGCGAAATAGACAATTGCCAGCGGGATCAGAGTGAAAACAATCCCATAAATCAAGCTTAAAATAGGGGCTCTGGCCATATCTTTAAAGGCCAGTGCCAGCCAATGAAATGCTGCAAAAGTGCTGACCTTATTGCACTCTAAACAGCGCGCAAATTCGGAGTGTTTATCTATTGTGTTTGTTGACGGCATAAGGAGCTTCCTCTAAAGGCTACTCTTAAGGTTTAGAACATGTAGCCATTATTTACAAATTTTAAAGAACTTTTTAGCCTGGATTACGAGTACTAATTACTAAATTATTAAAAACTAATTAATTAGTTGATAGATTGAGTTGGGCACGCTATAGTATTTAAAACTAATTAATTAGTAGAACTTTAAAAAGGTTAAATACGATGGCTAGAAATAAATCAAATCAGCTTACCGATGGTGAGCAAAGTATTATGGAAGTGCTTTGGGAAAGTGGTGAGGCGTCTGTGCGCGATATAACAGATGAACTATCAAAGGAAAAAAAAACCGCTTATACCACAGTACAAACGTTATGTAAGATCCTTGCTGAAAAAGGCTACGCCGACTTTAGAAAAGAAGGAAAAGCGTTTATTTACACACCAAAGATTACTCAAAAAGAAGCGCGGCAAAGTGCATTAACTTCGATGCTGAATAAGTTTTTTGGTGGCTCACCTAAGGTATTGGCACAGCATTTAATGCAAGAGACTGACATTGATCTTGATGATTTAGAAGCATTACAGCGTAAAGTTGACCAAAGTAAAGATTAACAAACCTAGAAAAGGACGTCAGGACAATGATGATTGAATATACCTTATTAACAACGTTAGCATTTCATCACCTTGTTATTGGTTTTATACTTTTATTGGGACTTACGTTGATTAATAAATGTGTTCCATCGGGGGCTGAGTTGAAAAGCTGGTTGTGGATGACGACGTTAATTACCGCAACAGTCATCCCTTTTACCTTGATCACAACCGGGAATGAAAACGAAAATACAGAGATCAATACAACAGCGCAAACCATTGCTTCTCAACAAGATCCTAATGTGTTGAACACAGCTAGTACGGGTATTATTAATGAGCCGAATAACAGCTGGCACTTGCCTAGTGAAATCGTATTTAATTTTTCATTTTTGCTAAGTATAGCCGTATTAATCTGGCTTGCAGGCAGCGTTTGGCGAGTATTTACAGTATTGTCATCATATATTCAAACACGCTATTTGATAAGCTCAACAATTGAAAAAGCGCCACATTTATCTGCCCATATTGATACACAGGTTTATACTTCAACTAAAGTATCCTCTCCTTTAGTTGTAGGGTTTAAACAACCTAAAATTATTCTTCCAAAAAGCCTTACCGAGCAACTCAAGCATGAGCAATTACTGGCGATAGTGCTTCATGAAAACGCGCATATTAAACGCAAAGATAACTGGTTTGGTTTATTTCAAGAAGTCATCGCGATTCTATTTTGGTGGAGCCCGGTGATACCATGCTTAACAAGCAAATTCATGTAGAACGCGAAATAGCCTGTGACTTACGTGCAGTAAATGAAATTAAAAATACTCAACAATATGCGCAATCACTGATTGATTGTGCAAAATTAATGGTAATGCAGCAAAGGAGTGTTCTGGCAATGGGGCTTTTTAGTAAGAAAAAAGAGCTAAATTATCGCATTGGTGCAGTGTTAGAAAATAAGCAATTTAAAAAGCCAAGTATCGCTGTAATTGCTTTGGTGTGTGCAGTGCTCGCTGCTACAACGATTCAAGCAACGCAGGCATTTTCACCCAAAATTAGTATTAAACATACCGTAGCAGATGCCCGACATTATTCACTGTTACCACAATTCGAGAGCACTTTATTAATTAATGCGGTCACGCGTAATGATATTGATGCGATACGTGTGCTGCGAAATGATGGGGTTGATATTAATGTACCAGTGATTGGTGATGGCACTGCGTTAATGATTGCCGTGAAAAAAAATAACAAAATAATGACTCAGGCATTAATTGACTTAGGCGCGGATGTAAATCAGTCATCAAGTGGTGATGGTAACCCGCTGATAGTTGCTGCGATGAATAATAACATTGAATTGGCTACGCTTTTACTTGATAACGGCGCTGATATAAATGCAATTGTACCGCGTGATGAAACGGCCCTTATAAATGCTGCATATTTTGGTTTTTACGATATGAGCCAATTATTAATATCACGGGGCGCTGATGTAAACTTAGCGGTTACTACAGGAGCATCTGATGGTTACCAGCGACGTACCCCCCTTAATCGTGCTCGCACAGAGTCAATTAAAGCGTTACTAATAGCTAATGGAGCACGCCAATGAATCACATATTACTTCACTCGCCCCCCTGAATGCGTTGATCTAACTTGGCTGATGAGCGAATGCAAGTCAGCCTGCGTCAAATTTATTTAAATTACTTCAATTAATTATTGATTGGGTTTCCCCCTACTTTTAGTGGGTCAACCAAACTCGCTCTGAATAAAGGAAAACAGTATGTTTACTCGTTACCAAAGAACAATTATTGAACAAAATATAAGGGGGCAACATGATATTTAATACCCCCATATTCTTTTGGTTTTTTGCCATTTTTATTTTGTTTTACGGTTTTGTTTTTTTAAAACAAAAACCCAAAGTGTATTTGATTTTAGTCGGCAGCTTAGTTTTTTATGGCGCGTGGAATTATAGTTTTATTCCCTTGCTGGTGGGCAGTGGGGTAGCCGATTACTTTATTGCTCAAGCTATATATAAAGCATCAACGCAGCAACGTAAAAAGCAATGGGTTACGTTATCTGTGGTGCTTAATTTAGGGTTATTAGCGGTGTTTCATAGCTTAGTTCTTAAGGAACACAGATCGTGTGACTCCCTATTTTAAAACGGCACATATCATTATTTTTTTCAATGGATTGACGCTTACAATTTACCGCTAGTAGCTCAAGTACACGGTTTATCTTGTGGCTGCACCGTGTTTGCTCTATGCAATCCAAAATATCATCCAACCAAAGATAACTGCACTTGCTCGCTCTAAATGTCGAGAGCGCACACTTAAACATCGTCGCTGCACTATGGCAGATAAAACGCTTGATAAGTGTTTGCAGTATGCTCAGCCAAACCAGTGATTCGGCAATGTGTGGATCTCGTGTGATAAACCCTTTAAGGTTATTCCATGACTTTAGCTCTTTGAAAAGTAACTCAATTTGCCAACGAGTCGCGTATATATCGAGTAACTCATCAAAGTTAAACTGTGTTTCTTTTAAATTGGTAACAAGGAAAACAGGGCGCTTTTCATCGGGTAGATAAATAAGCCTGTACTCGGGTCCATTTTTCTTCCAGCGTACTGTTAACTCAAGTGGCTGACTAGCACGCTTTTTGAGCAAGGTTTTGAGTTTAATATGCTTTTCTTTAAGCTCTACGCCCGCGCAATAAGCAGATGTGACGGTTGGGTTGATGTTTTTATTCGCTCTAACCAAAAAGTAGCCGCCATCTTGGGATACTTGCTCAAAGTAATCTAAGTCAAAATACCCTGCATCAGCAAGTAATAACGTATCTTCAAGTGTGTGACTACCCGGTAAAAAGGCTCGCTCAGTTTCAACATCAGGACGGATATCTATTTCGCAAGGCTGTTCGTTAAATAGGTCATAGGTAACATGCAACTCGATTGCGGCAGGGCTTACAGCAGTAAAGCGACCTGCAAAAACCGGCGCTAATTCATCATGTAGAGCCATCTTGCAATAGCACACGCTGTATTCCTCGTTGGGTAAAAAAGGTTTTATCCAGCGTGTTTACAGTCAATTTAGACATTGCTTGAATAACGAGCTCACGGACTAGCTCCGTCAAGGCTGGTTTTCGGATTTGATTATGAAAAGGTTTATAACTGATTGTGCAATCAGTCTGCGTTGTAAGGTTTTGATGGATATCTGACAAGTTAGCGTCTTGCAAGCAAGATAAGCTTTTGAATACAGCTTTGAGTAAAGAAACAATCGACAAACATCGATGACGGACTTGAAACCCAGAGGTTTTTGCAAGCGCGATTAGGTGCTTTTCTGAGATGAGGGCTTTTAATTGATTTGAAACTTGGTTAATCTGCATGTGAACTCTGTTTTTAGTCATTTTTTTATTGGCGTAACTATTTGATCATTAACAGAGTTCAACTTCAAGTTTTCTTAAGATCCAACCTATGAGCGTCAATTAACTTGGGTTTAAGTTTATAACGCATCACCTTAAACTTAATCGTAATTTGGTTTAGTGTAGTTGCCTGAATAACTTCTCATGCAACAGATGGACTTCGAAGTCTAAATGTTTGGTTTTATACGTATTTGTAATACTTCCTTTCTTTGACCACCTCACCTGGATAGGTCAAACCAGTTTTCAAATTTAAATTTAAATTTATAACCCTATGATTAATAGTTGTTTAAGTTGCTGTTGGTTTTTGTTTTTACATTGAGTGTTATTTAGATGTAAATAGTGTAATAACTTTCATTGCATTCGAATGCAAAAGGCGGTAGTTTTTATAAGTCGAAAAAATAGTCATTTAAATATCGCATTTTTAATAATTATAAATAATAAAAATTCGGTGGTGGGGAATAGCGCCCACAAATACTTAATAAAATTCATTTCAACAGGTGGAGAATTTATCTCATGGCGACGAATGTTTTATGTAAAACACTTATTTTTGCTGCTGTAAATACGGCGTTATTAGGCTCAGCATCTGTATTTTCACAAGAAGCAAAGTTAAACCCTAATAAAGAGTTGGAGGTTATTTCTGTTACCTCTACTAAGCGGGTGAAAAGTATTCAGTCGGTGCCTTTAGCAGTTACTGCGGTGTCGGCTAAAGATTTATTAGAAAATGGCATAACTGATATTTTAAGCCTTGATAGCCTAGCGCCAGGTTTAAAGTCGGGTGTGTCGGGTAGCGATGCTCGCCCCGCCATGCGCGGTGCCAGAACAGAACAAGTAGAGGCAAACGATGTTGCTATTGCGTTTTATTCTAATGGCGTTTATCGCCCTCGCCATGGGCAAGCACTTGCTGGTTTTGTAGATTTAGAGCGGGTAGAGGTTCTGCGTGGGCCGCAAGGTACGTTGTTTGGTCGTAACTCATTTGGTGGAGCAATTGATGTAATAGCTAAAAAACCAGAGCTTGATATTACCGAAGGTGGTATGGCTACAACATTTGGTAATTATGGTCATTTAAGGGGGGAAGGCTTTTTTAATGCCGCTTTAACCGATGATACCGCAGTACGCTTTACTGGGGTGCGAGAAATACGCGACCCATACGTAGAGAATTCATTTAATGAATCAGCAGGCTTAAAAGATGCTGATATGTATTTTTTACGTGGCCAAGTATTTACTGAATTTAACGACGATGTAAATTTAAATGTAAAAGTAGAAACGTGGCAGGACGAGTCAAATGGCGGCGGTGCTTTTGGTTACCATATTTTAGGTGTGCCTATAAACCCTGCGACAGGTAAAACAAGCTTATCGGCACCACTAACTCAGCGCATTGGTCGAGATGATGTGTGTGGCAGTAATTGTGGTCGTTTTGGTGCAGGCCTAGATAATGCAGCAACGCCTGGGCTTGATACTGCCCAAGGTGTATCGTCAGACCCATTTACTCAGCAGTTTGATTATAAGCCATCACGCAATGTGAGCGATGTAAGTATTAGCGCCGAGTTAAACTGGTCTCTTGAGTCGGTTGATTTAAAAGTAATTGCAGCCTCAATGGATTACGAAGAAACACGCCTTACCGATGGTGATTTTTCGACTTATGCAACCACAGTAGATGGTAACGCAATTGAATCTAAAACTAACTCGTTAGAAGTACAAGTTAGCTCTACCTACGAAAGTGATTTTGAATGGGTGGCTGGTATTTACTTATTTTCAGAGGACCTAGATAACGCTTTTTTAAATGCGAGCTACGGAGCTGTGGTTGATAATGTACCCGATACAACGCAGCCTCAAGCACTTCAATATGCACCATGGTTAAACCAAATTCAGTTAGAAACGCGATCAGCGGCGGCTTACTTTCAAGGTAACTACACATTTAGTGATGATACACGCGGTATAGCAGGTATAAGGTACACAAATGATAAACGTGAGTGGGATATCTACGGTCAAAATACCAATAATTTAAGCACGATCGATTTTTCAGAGTCAGAGGTAAAAGATGCAGATGGCGATTGGAGTAAAGTAACGTGGAAAGTTGGTATTGAACACGACTTAACAAACGATCAGCTACTATACGCTACAGTATCTACAGGCTTTTTAGCGGGTAATGCACAGGGCGCTTTTAACGGTGAAAACAGTTACGATGAGCAAACAGTAACGGCTTACGAAGTAGGCTTTAAAAGCATGCTGCTTGATAATTCATTAAGATTTAACGCCTCTTTATATTACAACCAATACGAAGATTTACTTTCTACGCGTTTTCAAAATGTAGGCGGTACGGCGGTATCATTTTTTGGTAATGCGGGCGAAATTGATGCTGCTGGTCTTGAGCTTGAAATTGATTGGCAAGCGAGTGATGCATTGCGCCTAGGTGCACGTGCCGCGTTTACAGATTCTACTTATGGTGACTTTGTTACGCCAAATGTGTTTGAAGAAGGCGGAGAGACTATAAATGGCGTAGATAACTTACTGCAACTTGACGGTAACGAAGTGCAGTTAAGTCCCAAATATAACATTACCCTTTTAGCGAGTTACGAGTTTGATTTAGGTGATAAAGGCCGCATTGTGCCTGCTACCAGTATTCAGTTATCGGATTCGTATACGACCAACGATCTACCGTTTTCGTTTGGTACGCAAGGTAGCTATCAAAAATACGATGCCAGCATTGCATGGTATTCGGCCGATAATGAATGGGCTGTACGCGCATATGTTCAAAATGCAGGTGATGAGCTTATCTTGCTTAGAACTGTGCGCTTTGGTGGTAATGTTGCGGCTGCTGACTACGCTAATCCTCGCACTTATGGTGTAAGGATAGGTTATAACTTTTAAGCCAGTTATCGCTTTTAACTGCTTTATACTCGGTTAGGGTTTAGCTAAAGTTAAATTATTAATAAAATTGGATATTATTTAAAAGGCCAGCAATATTGTATTGCTGGCCTTTTTATTTTATAGATTTCGAAATCATGATTATTTTGATTTTAAATCATTGTTATTTATGTTTTTTAAAAGTTAAGGTTAATTATTTGGCAGAAAGTTGTTGATCTTTTTGACTTCGAAGTCTATTTTGTATCAATGCATTTTCAATTGATACAATTTGTTTACTGTAATAATTGAAAATGTAGAGTTGGGGAGAAGTAGACACGTTTTAAACTCGGGAGAATAATTATAATGAAAGCTAAATTTACACGGACTCTCGTTCATTTTGCTGTAACAACTGCTATTACAGCAACCACAATGAATGCTCACAGCGCCGAAGAAGCAACATCAACACAAACTCAGCAGCAAATTAAAAAACCAGCCATTGAACGCATAGCCGTTACTGCAAACCGTCGCTCACAAGATCTACAGGAAGTATCATCATCAATCACTGCACTAGGGGAGGCTGATATAGCCCGTGCAGGTATTATTGATGTTACGGGTCTTGAGCAGGTTGTACCGGGTTTACGTATGGGGTCATCCGGTGGTGAGGTTCGCCCTGCAATGCGCGGCGCACGCACTAATGAGGTGGGTGTAGCAGGCACCGGTATTGCTGAGCAAATAGTCGGTATATTTCAAGATGGTATTTACGTACCGACTACCTCATCTGGTTTAGGAGCATTGGTGGATGTGCAGCGCATAGAAGTGCTGCGTGGCCCACAAGGTACTCTATACGGACGTAACACCTTTGCTGGCAGTATTAATATAATTACTAATCAACCTGTTTTTGACGATTTACTGGGGAGTATAAAAGTTGAAACAGGGAGTTATAACCGCAGTGCTTACGAGGGTATTATAAATATACCTGTAAGCGATACGCTCGCGACCCGTTTTGTAGTGGCCTCTGATCGTCACGATGGCTATATCAATAACTTAGTGATTCCAGGGCCTTCGGATGATTTACGCGAAAAAAATCAGTTTTATATGCGTAATGTCACTAAGTGGCAACCAAACGATAAGTTTAACGCAACGGTACGTTTTGACTACTCGCGTAAAAACTCAAACTCAGAAGCTATTTGGGGCTATCAGCAAATTGCGGGTTACCAAATAAGCGAAACGTCACCTGGCTCCGGCATATTTGATCCTAACGCTACAATTACAGCTGGGCATATTTATCAGCCAAGTGATACGCAACATGACGACCTTGGTCCATATGATGTTTATCGCAATAGCTTTTCGCTTGATAAACAAGAAAGCTTTTCGACCACAGTAGCACTTGAGTGGTATACCGACTTTGCTGATATTAAGTGGACGACTAACTATTCAACCCTTAACGGCAAGCAATACTACGACAACGACTATAGCGATGGCGGTATTGATTTTGTAGGTGGTTTTGGGCGAGTGGACGACCAAAAAACATTATCGTCTGAGTTACAGTTTGCATCAAATAATAACGACTCTGATTTTTCGTGGATTGGTGGACTTTACTACTTTGATCAAGAAGCAGATTGGAGCTGGTTATCGCATGCAGATACAACAGGTGATGGTGTATCAGACTCTGTCGTTGTGCCTTCGTGGGGGAATCCAGATTATGACCCGCATACAGCTAAATCTATCGCAGCGTATGGGCAGTTACGTTATCAAATTAGTGAAGACTTACGTGTTGTAGGTGGCTTGCGTGTTAACCAAGACGATAAAGCGTTTACTGGTGATGTCATTCCCGATTGGGATGATTCTGCAATGTTATATAAAGCGGCTGCAGAGTACGACATAAACAAAGACATAATGGTGTATGCAAGTGTAGCCACTGGTTACAGAACGGGTGGTGCAAACGATTCGCGCGTGGTAGCACGTGGAGCAGACCCACTTTATGATAACGAAGATGTTATTTCGTACGAAATAGGTATGAAAAGCTACTTGCTAGATGGGGCAATGCGCTTAAATGTGTCGGTATTTATGAATAAGTACGAAGACGTAAAAGCACAGTTGTTTGCAACGTCATGTAACGATACAACAACGGGTGATACTGTTTTAGAATGTGTGTCTGCAGGTACAGCCACAACATTTGAGTATTACGAAAATGGCGGTGACGTAGAGACTAAAGGCCTTGAAGCCGACCTTCAATGGATACCAATTGATAACTTAACGCTTACGGGTACGTTATCGTTATTGGATAGCGAATTTGCTGATGGTTACGCTGTGGGTAACGAGCAACTTCGTCCGTTACTAGCACTTGGTAACCAAGATGGCCGCCAAGATATAAATGATAATTCTAGCCAATTTAGTTTTGAAGGCTGGCGACCTGCAATGGCTCCAGAGTACAGCATGGGGCTTTCGGCGCGTTATGAGTTTAGTTTAGGGGGCGACTCGTACTTAGTGCCGTACATTCAAATGAACTACTTAGACGATTACTACGCGTTTGATACAAACATTCCAGAGGTAAGAGTAGATGCGCATTTAATGGCTGATGCGCGTTTAACCTGGTTTATAAACGACAGCGTACAGGTTGAAGCATACGTTAAGAATATTGGTAACAAAGCCATATTAACGCGTGGTGTGGTGCATTCACAAATTGTTGATGGTTTGCCAGCTAACTCAGTACAAGCAAACTGGAGCAACCCGCGTACGTGGGGCGCGAGCTTAAAATATCAGTTTTAACGTTTCTTAAAATGGCCAAATCGCCATAACTTTCAGCCAGCTAATAAATTTATTAGCTGGCTTTTTTATTTAAAAAAAGCTATCGAATTAGTTCGCACTGAGCATTAGTATCATATTTGGCGAGTATTTTTTTGCATTCATCCAAGGCTCTTGTATTTGCTTTAGATTGTGAGCTGTAACCCTCTGAAAAACCATAAAACTCGCCACCATTTTCGGTTTTCCCTAGTGCGAATGCTTTTCTGCCAGCTCTTGACTCGAATGTGGTTAATGCATTTACCGTCGCTACATTATAAGTACTTGAGTCACACAAAAGCGCGTTGGGTTCTACTTCACATAATGTAGGCGTAGATTGGCAGCCAGTTAAAAGTAAGACGATACCGATACTGAGATACTTCATTTATTGTCCTTAATTATTATAATTTAAGGTTTAATGTACCTAAAAAAGTTAAAATTATAAACAAAAAAAGCGCTCAGTGAGCGCTTGAAGGGAAGTAATAAGTGTTTACAGTGCGAATTGCTGATTTAACGCGAGGGTGTCAAATTGCATTACTTCGCTTGATATTAGAGTGTTAGTAATTGTAATAACGGTGAGTATTTGTTGGCGAACGCGTACGTTTTTAGCATTAAAAGTCCCATCGAGTGTCCAGCAAATTGTTGCTTGGTTTAAGGCACTGTCAAACTGTACGGTTTCTAATTGGGCGTAGCATCTGCTTAGGGTTTGTGAAAGCGCTAAATGGCAATTTAACAGCGCATCTTTTGATTGTGTATCGTTACTGCCAGCAAGAATAACGTCTGCATTTTTAGCATAAACACTTTCAAAATTCGCTAAGTTATTAAGCTGCCAAATTTGCCACCAATTATTTAATGTTTCGGCAGTTTGCGTTGGTAATTCACAAATATCACTGGGCGTTGCATGAAAGGTCGTAGGGTGCAGCTGGTTATCTAAATCGCAAACCATAATAGGGTCGCTTTCAGGTAACTTAGGGATCACCAGCGTATTATTACTTGCCTCACCTGTAAATTCGTTGTTAGCCAATAATAGCGTATCAACAACACATTTTACTGATTTTATGAAGGTATTATTGTGCTTAATTACAAACGAGAGTCTTACTGGTTTTAGTAATTTTTTAGGTTGTAATATCAGCTGTAAAGTCTCAAGTTCCTGGCCTTTACTGTGCGTTTTAGATATTAATTCTGATACGCCATATTGCGCCAAAAAATCAAGCCATAGCGGTTGTGCTTGCAATGACCCCATCGCGGTAAAGTGATGTTGTTGCCAACGGCTACTACGCAACAATTTACCTGAAATAGTTTTAATATCTGCTTTGGTGTATAAATCGATAATTGCGTTGATCATGCATTTACCTCCAATTCTGTTTGGCTATTTAATGCGTGTGACCTAAATAGGTTTGCGAGTAGCGCAACTTCGTCAAAAACGGTGACTTCTTCAATAATCTTTTGATTTTTGATGCGTAAATGTGAGGCGCCCAACACAAAATAAGGAAGATTTTTTAGCTCACTTAATTCACAGCTTTGTGGATTGAAATGCCCCGCAAGTGACCAGCGAATTGCTACATCTGTAGTGCTTTCATCAAAGGGTGTAATTGCTAAGTGGTCGAGGGTTAGTTTGGCATTAGGGCAATTAGCAAAAAATTGTATAAATACGCCATTTATTTGTGCAAGGCCGGTTGCCATTCTGCCACTTGGCCATTGTTGTGTGGCTGTTAGGCTATAAAACTCGTGTATTTTGGCAAATTGCTTTTGGTTAAATAACGTATCTAGCCAGTTATGCGCAAATGCGGCCAGTTCACCGTCTAAAATTGGAGTGCTTGGCGTGCGGTGATCAATTGCTTGTACCCGGGTAAACTCTTCATCAAGCCATTGTATGTGTTTTTCTTTACTTGGTACTTTGGCCATGTGTTTGGCTACATTGATAATATTAAGACCAAGTTGTTTAACTAAAAAGCCGTTGTCGCGTACTAGCCATTCTTTTACTATTTTATTTTCAAAACAAACGCAGTCGGCAATGGTGGTTACTCGGCCTGTTTTATTTGTAGCTGGGCCAAATTCTGAGTTACCGGTATTACTCATCACACTGCTAATTAAGTGTGATGAGTAATAATGCTCGTTGCCATCTTCTGAAAAAATAACATTTTCGCCAATTAGGCTTCTATCTGGGAATGCGGCAATGGTTTTAAGTGTGCCTTGAATAACATCTTCAATATTTTCGCCGTAAGCACCCAGTGTAAAAACAGGACATACATCAGCGTAATAGCGATAACATAAACCAATGTTTTTTTGCTCCCAAATGCGGTGCGTAATACGTAAAATGTAATCAACAATATCAACAAACTCTTCGTCAAACCCGACAAGCGTTTGCTGTTTTTTACTTTGCGGATTTAATACGCTTGATAAAGGCAGCCAGTAAGGTTGGGTAATTGTGTTTTGTGTGCTCATAAATATCTCTTAGTTTGCTGCTGCTATTTTATTTTGCATTTTCTCGAATATATCAATACCCATTCCTTCTAATAAGTGAGGAATATCGATAGCGACCCAGTTCTCTTTTAAAATACCGTTTTCGCAGCGCCAAAAATCCATAACACGCGGAAACAGCTTATTACCCGATGCAGGTAAACCTAGCCAGTCATCCCCAGTATGAGTACCGTACATATGCGGGCAGCCGCCCGTTGCTACAAAATTGTCGTGGCTTACTAAACAGAGTGTTTTATTGATCCCACGATCAGGGAACCCTTTTAAAAATGGAGCTTGGTGGTGTTCTCTAAAACCACTAATGCCTCGGGTTGTTCCTATACCTGCAGGGCCATACCAAATAAAATCTGGGTGCCAGTATTTTTCTAAATTAATGCTGTACAGGTCTTTACCATCGTAGCGGCCAAGCTCTGTAAGCATATCGATTACGAGCTGTTCGTTGGTTTTACTTAGTTCGTCGTTTTTAGCTGTAGCAGGCACACCATCAAGTGTAGTGGGGGGCATTATTAAACCCGGATAACCTAAGCTTGGACGCAATGGATTTACGCCCACTTGGTTCATTACATCGATTAAATCTAAAAAGGTATAAACGTTAATTACTTTATTGTTTTCTATTTGAGCCATTTCGCTATAGCGAATAAAAATACTTTTACCGCTGGCTGGAATACCTAATAACGGTTTTGTAAATGTGCCAGTAAAGTAACCTGTTGCGCATATCCATTGCTCACCTTTGTAGTCGCCCTCAATAGAAATAAAGGGTTTACGCTCTATATCGGGTAATGAGTTTTTAAGCACTCCAAAGTAATTATTAATTACATTTTGTTTAGATGTAATTGGTACAAAAGGGTGGCTTACCTGCCATTGAACGGTATCAGCAAGCAATGCTTGGTTTGGTAATTCTGCAGCGCTGAAGTTTTCAAAAAGTTGTTCTAAAATATTCATTTATTTCACCTTATACAAAATGTTCAAATAACATGAGAAACGCGAAGCTCACTACAAAAAAGCCGAGTAACCAGTAGTTTATTGAGTCAAATTTACCTGGAACTAAATACCAACCATTTTCTTTTTCTGGACGATTTTGCTCTTTAAATACTTTTAGTTGGCCTTTAATGGTGTATTCGTTGTATTCCTCTTGAAAACCATCAAAAGCGATACTTAATGTAATACTAAATACAACACACGTCATGGCACCGATGGCACAATACCAAGGCCATGCTATATCGGTGTAAAGGGCGCATATTGCAACGGTTACAAACGATACTAATGTGCCAATAAGTAGGCCTTTTTCAGTGGTGTGTTTAGAGAAAAATCCTAGTGCAAACATACCTAGCTGAGCACCTACAAAGTATGAGCCTACCTTGGTGAGTATTTCTAAAATGGAGCCTTCACTGTAAAGGTGATACATAATGGCGGGTACAATGATGATGATTGCCCAGCCAAGGGTAAATAAACGTGTTGCAGCTAAATAATGTGCGTCGTTTTTTTCAGGTGCATAATACTTTTTGTAAAAGTCGATAGTGCTAATTGTTGAAAGCGAGTTAAGTGCTGAATCAAGGCTCGACATAGAAGCAGCCATTACTGCTGCCGCTATTATTCCCATTAATCCTGGTAGGCCATAATCGGCTGCAAACTGTAAAATAATTAAGTTGTCGTTTTCAAATGTACGGCCGCCGTAGTAGCTGTAAAACAACACGCCCATAAATATAAAAAACAGATAAATAAAGAATGCAATAAAGCCCATTAGTAAGTACGACTTTTTAGCATCACCAATATTTTTAGCTGCTAGAGTACGTTGCACCATCATTTGGTTAGTACCATAAACGGTGATGTGGTAGAGCGACATAGCCAGCACGCCAGACCAAACGGTGGTGACTTTAGTGAAGTCGAATGAGAAATTAAGAGGATCTAACTTACCTTGTGCTTTTAACTCAGTAAGTGTTGAGCTAAACGAGCCATCCATCGAGGTAATAAGTGCATACATAATAATACCTGCACCAATAAATAAGATCCCTGACTGAATAACATCGGTCCATATTACGGCTGTTATACCTCCAAGCATAGTATATATAAGCGCAATAATAGTGACTAAAAATATGGCGGTAATAACGTTTATATCAACTATAAAGGCAAGTACCAAAGAGGTTGCATAAAGTACGGCGGCTGATCCCATTGTTTGTGAAATAAGCCAAATTGTAGAGATTAAAATCCGCGCTTTTTTACCAAAACGACGCTCTTGGTATTCGTATATTGAGGCGACACCTGCATTGTAAAAAAACGGAAAAAACAAACACACAACAGCCACAATAACGAGTGGGTAGTTTAAGTGTATGGCAATAACAGATAAACCCTCTTTGTAAGACCACGCTGGCGCACCTAAAAATGTAAGCGCACTAATATAGGTTGCCACTACCGATATACCAATAGCCCACCAAGGTGTATTTTTTCGGCCAATATAAAAATCATTAGCAGTACTCACTTTTTTACTTATTACAAACCCAAGTATGAGGTTCGCAATAATGTACCCGACGAGAATACTCCAATTCAATAATCCAAAATCATTCATAATTAATCCTGTTAGATTAGGTATTACGGGCTAATTAGCCTATTTATACTTTTTATTTTGAATCATCATGAATCACTTTGACTTCGAAGTCAATTGTCATTAGTATTATTTTAAATCGATTTACAACTTAATATTTACAGGCTTTTAATTACTCTTTAAATAGAATACATTTTAGCAAGACGTATTTATTTGCGGTTTGAGAGTGTTAATTTGATTGCGTAAACAACAAGGGAACATCATGACAGAAATAATTAATAATAAGCAGTTGGTTCGTCAGTTTCATGCTGCATTAGAAAAAACACAAGGTAATGATTTAAATGCTGTATTTAAAGAATACTTGGCAGATAATTACAGCTTTAAAGGTGTGCATCCGTTTAATGAATTAAATAATGTCAATGATGTAATTGAACATGTGTGGCAGCCTTTATTTCATTCTTTTAAAGCACTTCAACGCCGTGAAGATATTTTTATTGCAGGACAAAGCGAAGCCGATGGCGGCGAGTGGGTAATGAGTATGGGGCACTTTATGGGCCTCTTTGATCGTGACTGGTTAGGTATTGCACCTTCTCATAAATTGGCGACAATTCGCTACGCTGAATTTAACTGTGTTAAAGCCGGTAAAATTATTCAAACTGGTTTTTTTGTCGATATTATTGGGGTGATGCTACAAGTCGGTTTAAACCCATTACCACTCTCTACCGGGCAATATTTTACTTACCCTGGGCCACGTACCCACGATGGAGTTCGTTTAGGTGAAGGGAGCGATGAGCAAAGTACGCGCACAATGAACTTGGTTAATCAGATGATTGATAACCTAACCGCGCTTAATCAAAGCGGTATAAATACCTGCCCACCCGAAGTGTTAGCTAAAACGTGGGATGAGAACATGGTTTGGTATGGCCCTGCGGGTATTGGTGCTACATATACAATTGAGCGTTATCAGCAACAACATATGTATCCGTTTAGAGAAGGGTTAACGGGTAAAGTATTTAATGGCCATATTTGCCGGTTTGCTGAGGATGAATATGCATGCTTTTTTGGTTGGCCAAACTTAACGAATACCGCCATTGGTGGCTTTTTAGGTTTACCTGGAGCGAATACTCCTGCCGATATGCGCGTGGTTGATGTATATCATCGTGAAGGTGATAAGCTAGTTGAAAACTGGGTAATTATTGACTTACCGTATTGGTTAAAACAACAAGGCTTAGATATTTTAAAACGCACACAAAGTATTGCTAATCCGAGGGCGTAGCCTGTTTAAGCTGTAAAAAAGCTCTGTATTACAGAGCTTTTCTTTTATAACGGTTATAAGAGGCTAAGGCGCAAAGTTTAAATAGCGCGCTTTAGTTAGTTCTTTCATACGAGCTAATACATCAACTCCAATTTGATTGTAAACATCAAGCATATCTATCAGCACCCAGTTTTCGCGAATTAAGTTATTTTCGGCTCGCCAAAAGTCGAGACTACGCATGGTTATTTGTTGATTTGCGGGCGCAATACCTAACCAACCATCGTTACTAATAGCCATGCTCATACCAGGCCATGCAGTAAACCCTACGTAGTTTTCATCGGCAAATAAATAGCCTTTACTTGCATCGCCAACCCGGTTGGGTAGGGCATTTAAAAAGGGGATTTGATGCCAATTTCTAAAGCCTTTTATACCGCGTGCAGTGCCTATTGTGCTTGGCCCATACCAGCTACAATGCGGATGCCAAAACTGCTCTAGTTTCATGGCTTCAATGCCACCTTTAGCATAAAATCCAAGGTGCTCACACATATCGCCCACAAGCTTTAAACTTTGCGCAGCTTGTTCGCTATTATAAGGATGGGTGCTTAACCCATCTTGTGTGGCAGGCCCTGGCACATGCCACTCTTTACCTAAGCTCGGAGAAAGTGGCCATACGTTTGCTTGCATCATTACTTCTGGAATATCCCAAATAGTTTGTAATTCCACCACTTTGCTATTTTTTATACGATAAAACTCATGAAAGCGCATACTTACTTGATGCCCTGTGGGTGGAATGCCTAGCCATGGCTTTTCGAATGAGCCGGTATAGTATCCGCAGCAGCCAATCCAATCAGAGTCGTTTATAGAGCTACCTGCCATTACAATAGTATCGCGACGTTCAAGGCCAACAAATGCATTGCTAAGGGGTTTATAAACATCTTCAATGAGTGCATTAGGGTTTGCGAGTGTTTCAAACGGGTAGCAAAGTTGTATTAATGCGTCATTAGTAAATAAGTTTGTAACTTCCTTTTTGAGCAAATTTATATTGAAGTTATAAAGTGCGTTTCTGAAGCTTTTAATTAACTCTTTATTTTTATTATGAATACTCATATTTTTGATTCACTTGTAGCTGATTCAAAGTCTGCACGTAATTGCTTAGCACCACTGAGTAAAAAGCTATGATCAGAGCCTAATAAATAAAAACTTACGCCTAGCGATTGCCAGTGACTTAGCTCACTTAAATTACCAACAAACATGCCACAGCATTTATTATATTTTGCTGCTGCGTTAGCTATTTTAGTAACGGCATCAATAACAGCAGGAGCACTTGGATTGGTTTCACCAAGGGAAATAGTTAAATCCATTCGGCCTATAAAAATACAGTCAATCTCGTCCATTTGGCACAATTCATCGATGTTCTCAAGCGCGTCTGCATCCTCTATTTGGGCAATAATACAGGTAGATGACTTGTTGGTTGCTAAGTTATCGGTTAATGCATGTGTGGTATAGCCTGCAAAGCGGCTTGAACCTGCATAACCTCTACCGTTGTTGCCATAAAAACAGTTTTTAATAATCGATTTTGCTTGCTCTGGCGTTTTAATGTGAGGTAGTACTAGGCCGTTAGCACCGATATCTAAACTGCTAAGTATAGTGGCGTGATCGGTACTACTTACGCGAATCAGGGTCGGCATATTTTTAGTGCGTGCAGCCATAATACAACTGTCTAAATCACCTCGATCAAACGGGGCATGCTCTGCGTCTAAACACAAGACATCGAGATTAGTGTGAGAAAGTACTTCGGTATTATGATAATGGGTACTTTTTATAAATGTGCCTAATAGCAATTGTTGAGCATTTAACTTTTGTTTTAAATTCATTTAATAGACTCCAGCCAATCTAAGAGTAGTGCGTTTAGGGTGTTACTTCTTTCAAGCGGTACGAAATGCCCACAATTACCTAATAAAATAAGATCGCTATTAGGGCAGGCGTTATGCATTGTTTTTTGAATAGTACTAGGACATAAAACGTCATGCTCACCACCAACAAATAGTAATTTTTTATTGGTTTTTTCAATAACGTTTAAGGTATCTTCGCGCGTTGAAAGAGCATTTAATTGTGCACTAAAAGCGTTAAAGCCAAGCTCATTTGCCATTTTTAATACAAGCTTGTTGTGCTCTAAGTTTGGCTGGTGGAAATAATGCGGCATAAAGTCGTGCTTTAGCACATCAGTAGTACTAGTTGCTTGTGCCTGCTTGATTTGCTTTTGCCTAATAAGTGGACGCTCTGGTTTATCTGCCAAACTATTGCTGGAAATTAAACACAGCGACTGTATAAGCTCAGGGTTTGATTTTAAAAGCGCAAGGGCAACAATGCCACCCATTGAAAAACCAATAAAAGGAGCAGACTCTAGGGCTATGGTTTTAGTAAGCTCAGCCATTTGTGCAATGCTTGTTTGCTCTGTAAAGGGAATAACGTGAGGGGTATAACCCGCATTTTGAAGGACAATTATTTGTGCTTCAAACATACGGTGGTTACACATAGTACCAGGTAAAATATAAACAGGATTTTTGGCCACAAAAATTCCTTAATTTAGCGTGTTTTAATAGAGTTCCCTGTAATTAATGAACCGGTAAAAACTCGTGCTTCAGCAGCGGCTTGAGGGTTTTCAATACGTTCCATGAGTATATCTACAGCGGCTTTAGTTAGCTGTTTCATAGGTTGTTGTATTGTGGTTATTTGATAGTTGTACCAAGACGCAGCACTAATACCATCAAACCCTACCACCGACACATCGTCGGGTACGCTTAAGTTTAAGTTTTGTTTGATTTCATCAATTACGCCAATGGCCATTACATCGTTACTGCAAATAATAGCATCGGGTAGGGGGTTTGTTTTTAACCAATCTTCTAATGCACTTCGTGCTGATTTATAACCATAATCACCATAAATAACAGGCGTATTTTGGATACCTAAAATGTGTAAATAATTTTGAGCTATTTCACGACGCTCGTTGGCTACATCAGAGTCATCTGGACCAGCAATAATTAAATACGACTTATGGTTAGATTGGTGTAATAAATCAATTAGCTGTTTAATACCTTTATCGTGATTACAGCAAACTGTGTTTGCATTCGATTCAGGCACATTACGGTTATAAAGCACAATGGGTGTGCTGTGTTTAGCAAATAAATCTAGGCTTTTACTATCAAAGTGAGCCGCTAGAGCAATTACGCCATCAACCTGAAAGGTCCAAATGTTTTCGAGTAATTCATCTAGTTCGTCTGCGTCATCAAGAGTAAAGAGCAGCACTCGTTTATTGTTAAGTGCCAACTCTTTGTTAAGCTCAGAGAGTACCTCAGGGTAATTCAAGTTTGCTCGCGATGATAAAATAACCGCAACCATACCAGACTGTTTAGTGATCAACATGCGAGCAATGGCATTAGGTCTGTAGCCCATTTCATTGGCTGTTGTGATCACCTTTTCTCGCGTTTTTTTAGACACGCTAAATCCGGGTCTAAATACACGTGATACCGCCGATTGTGATACACCCGCTTCGCGGGCTACATCATATGAGGTGACTCGTTTTTGCTTTGACAATGATTTATTTCCTATATCGTCTTACTCGTATGTCTGCTTGTTCTTTGTGGCCAGCGAACCCTTCTGCAGCACATAAGCGTGAACAATACTCACCAACAACAACCGAAGCTTCTTCTGTTACTTGTTGGAAAGTACAAGTTTTTATGAATTTTCCTACCCATAGTCCACCAGTATAACGCGCTGCTTTACCTGTGGGTAGTGTATGGTTCGTGCCAATG
This sequence comes from Pseudoalteromonas rhizosphaerae, assembly GCF_028885455.1. NCBI lineage: Bacteria > Pseudomonadati > Pseudomonadota > Gammaproteobacteria > Alteromonadales > Pseudoalteromonadaceae > Pseudoalteromonas > Pseudoalteromonas rhizosphaerae. The sequence goes on along the minus strand of NZ_CP118496.1, from coordinate 4,298,819 downwards.
CATTTATCACCATAAGAAACGTTAGTTTGTGGTCCTAAAAATAATGCCCCAAAGTTTTGCATGTTGTCTTTAAAGTACTCGATATTATTTGTCATGATTTGCACATGCTCGAATGCAAGGTCGTTAGCCACTTCTATCATTTCTTCATAGGTGTCGCATACAATAACTTCACCATGATCTTTCCATGCTACACCCGCAATATCTGCAGTAGGTAAAATGGTAAGCTGTCTCTCTACTTCAGCCATAGTATCAACTGCTAATTGCTCAGAGTTAGTAAGTAAGATAGCAGGTGAGGTAGGGCCGTGCTCAGCTTGACCTAGTAAATCGGCAGCACACAGTTCGCCATCAACACTGTCATCAGCAATGACTAGAGTCTCGGTAGGGCCTGCAAATAAATCAATACCAACTCGGCCAAATAACTGGCGTTTAGCTTCGGCTACAAAGGCATTACCTGGGCCTACAATCATATCTACGGGGGCAATAGTTTGTGTACCAATTGCCATTGCGGCTACAGCTTGTACACCACCCAGGCAGTAAATTTCATCAGCACCAGCCATGTCCATTGCAACCACTATTTCTGGTGATGGCTTGCCATTAAAAGGCGGAGCCATGGCGATAACACGTTTAACACCGGCTACTTTAGCCGTTAATACACTCATGTGTGCAGAGGCTAGTAGTGGATATTTCCCACCTGGTACGTAACAACCTACGCTGTCCATTGCTATATGTTTATGACCAAGCGTAACGCCAGGTAGCGTTTCTACTTCAACGTCTTTCATTGAGTCGCGTTGAATTTGAGCAAAATTACGGACTTGGCTTTGTGCCCATTTAATATCTTCTATTAATTGATCATCAAGCTGTGCATAGCATGCTTGAATTTCGTCACCAGAAAGCTTGAAAGACTCCGGAGTCCACTTGTCGAATTTTTCAGAATACTCACGAATAGCAGTATCACCTTCGGATTCAACGCGCGCTAAAATGTTTTCTACAATATCTCTTACTGATTGATTTTGTTTTTGTTTTGAGTCAGCAGGCTGACCTTTCTTTAAATGCTTTATCATTGTTTATATCCTTAGTGACTAGTTGTTTTATACACTGTTGATGAGACGTTCTGGTTAAATAATGTCTTGCATCTAGGGTTACTCTAATTAATAATGACTTCGAATGCAATATAGGTTTTAGGTGAACAAATGGGATTTGATAAAACTCTTTTACTTGGTAAAACCATTTTGATAACGGGTGCGGGTAAAGGCATTGGTAAATCGTGCGTACAAAAGTGTGTAGATGCGGGGGCAAATATAATTGCTGTGGCGCGTACAAAACACGATTTGGAGCAGCTCAAGCAATATGCTCCTTCGCAAATAGAAATCTGGCCGCTTGATATAAACAGTGATGCTTTTTATGAGCGTTTACGCGGGCTTGTTAAATTAGACGGTTTACTTAACAACGCAGGTATTAACCGTGTAGCGCCAATGCTTGAGCAAACTGATGAGAATATTGACGATGTTATTTCAATGAATATTCGCAGTGTTTATCGAATAAGCCAAGCGGCATTACCAGCCTTAATTAACTCTGGTGCCGGTGCTGTGGTTAATATGTCATCTCAAATGGGGTTTGTGGGGTCGCCTAATCGTACTTTGTACTGCATGAGTAAACATGCAGTGGAAGGCCTAACAAAGGCGTTAGCTGTTGAACTAGCAACACAAAATGTACGTGTTAATACGGTTGCTCCTACGTTTGTTGAAACCCCAATGACTAGGCCAATGCTTGAAAATCCTGATTTCAAAAAATTTGTTTATGACATGATCCCAATGAAAAAAATTGCCCAAACGGATGATGTAGCAAATGCCTGTGTATTTTTGCTGAGTGAGCTGTCTGCAATGATCACAGGAACGAGTATAAAAATTGATGGCGGCTGGACCGCCCAGTAATTAATTTAGGAGAGAGTAATGAGTTTATTTGAAGATCGCTTAGTAAGATACGATGATTTAATTCCGTGTAAGAACGCCTTTATTGATACGCGATCGCCTGGTAGCGATCAAAAAGAAAACTTCACGATTATAGGTCCTGGTGTTGCAGAGAATCCTAATCAGCATGTGCATATTTCTATACCTCATGGGTTTAATATTGGTGGTGCTCGCCAACCTGCTGGGTGCTTAAACTCGCAGCATAGCCATTTAACAGAAGAAATTTTTGTAGTTCACAGTGGCACATGGGCATTTTATACCGGTGTAGACGGTAAAGATGCTAAGGTAATTTTAAATGAAGGCGATATTATTTCGATACCTTTAGATATTTTTAGAGGGTTTGAAAACGTAGGCAATGGTATTGGCTACTTATATGCTGTGCTTGGCAGTGACGATCCAGGTAGAGTGTTATGGGCTCCTCAAGTTTTTGATATGGCAAAAGAGTTTGGTCTTATTTTGCTAGAAAATGGCAGTTTAGTAGATACAACGCTCAATGAAAAAGCCCCTGATGGGGTTAGCCCAATGGCTGTTACAAGCAACGAACAAATAGCACAGCATCGGATAATAACAGATGAAGAACTTGCGAAAACGGTGGTTAAAGCAAGTGATTTTTATTGGAACAAGCACTCTTACCTAAGCCAATTCGAAGGTGTTTATGAAGCACCGCTAGTTGGTAATTTAAATGCCGATACGCCTATTCAAACACAACTAAATTGGCCACATGGATTTAATATATCAGCGTTAAAACTACAACCAAATGCAAATATAGCAAAGCACGTTCGTTTTGAAGAAGAGGTTATTTTTGTTCATCAAGGTAGCTTAACCATTGATTTAGGCGATGAAGTATTAACGCTTACTCCAGGTGACACTTTTTCAGTACCTATTGAGCATAGCAGAGCTTTTAGTAATCAAGCGCAAGGTGATTGCCTTGTATATGTAACTCGCCGAAATGACTCACCAAAAAACCCGGAGTTTATTTAACTATTTACTCTTTAAATAAATAGTCAGTTATAGTTCAAACTTACGTTAACAAGCTAGCACTAAAGCTGGATTAAATGTTAGCCAAAGTTTGAGCTAATTATTATGTGCTTTATATTTTTAATTCGTAGATTCATTTAAAGAATATTGTTACTCAATTAATGTTAATAGAGCCCGCTATGTTTCTAACAAAATAATATTTTAAAACGTTAACTCATTCTTTTAAGAACTTTATCGCCAACTTTACAAAAATGGTAATAATCAGGAAGCTCTTGAAATTTAGCATGTATAAAAGCTGATTCAGAAGAGCATCGGTCAGCTTGTTGCACAATATGCTCAATTGCATATCTCGCTTTATAGCCAGATGGCTTGGCAGCTAATAAACTGCTTAATAACTCCAGCAATTGCCTATTACGACTGCCTAGCTTCGCTAAAGGTTCAGCTAAGATAGCAAAGTTATAACCTTCGTGTGGTCCTGGTATATAGCGATCGTTGGCTTGATGTAGCATGACAAATATTTTACCAATATCGTGAAATAAGCCAGCTACTAATGCAGCTTGGCATTCAATACTGGAATGATTTAAGTGTTTAGCATTATTAAATGCAATTTCAGCTACCTCTATACTGTGCTCAAACAATCCATGAGTATAAGAGTGATGGTGGTTTAGGCTAGCCGGTGCTTGTATGAATTTTTGTAAAATGCTTTGTTTAGTTAAAATAAAATCAATAAAAGGCTGCAACTCACTGCATGTGACAAAGCTAAGCAGCTTACATAGCTTAGTTCTTAAGGAACATTGATCGCATAACTTCCTATTTTAAAACGGAAAATGTCACTCTCTTTTTCAATGGATTGCCGCTTACAATTTACCGCTAGCAGCTCAAGTACACGGTTTATCTTGTGGCTGCACCGTGTTTGCTCTATGCAATCCAAAATATCATCCAACCAAAGATAACTGCACTTGCTCGCTCTAAATGTCGAGAGCGCACACTTAAACATCGTCGCTGCACTATGGCAGATAAAACGCTTGATAAGTGTTTGCAGTATGCTCAGCCAAACCAGTGATTCGGCAATGTGTGGATCTCGTGTGATAAACCCTTTAAGGTTATTCCATGACTTTAGCTCTTTGAAAAGTAACTCAATTTGCCAACGAGTCGCGTATATATCGAGTAACTCATCAAAGTTAAACTGTGTTTCTTTTAAATTGGTAACAAGGAAAACAGGGCGCTTTTCATCGGGTAGATAAATAAGCCTGTACTCGGGTCCATTTTTCTTCCAGCGTACTGTTAACTCAAGTGGCTGACTAGCACGCTTTTTGAGCAAGGTTTTGAGTTTAATATGCTTTTCTTTAAGCTCTACGCCCGCGCAATAAGCAGATGTGACGGTTGGGTTGATGTTTTTATTCGCTCTAACCAAAAAGTAGCCGCCATCTTGGGATACTTGCTCAAAGTAATCTAAGTCAAAATACCCTGCATCAGCAAGTAATAACGTATCTTCAAGTGTGTGACTACCCGGTAAAAAGGCTCGCTCAGTTTCAACATCAGGACGGATATCTATTTCGCAAGGCTGTTCGTTAAATAGGTCATAGGTAACATGCAACTCGATTGCGGCAGGGCTTACAGCAGTAAAGCGACCTGCAAAAACCGGCGCTAATTCATCATGTAGAGCCATCTTGCAATAGCACACGCTGTATTCCTCGTTGGGTAAAAAAGGTTTTATCCAGCGTGTTTACAGTCAATTTAGACATTGCTTGAATAACGAGCTCACGGACTAGCTCCGTCAAGGCTGGTTTTCGGATTTGATTATGAAAAGGTTTATAACTGATTGTGCAATCAGTCTGCGTTGTAAGGTTTTGATGGATATCTGACAAGTTAGCGTCTTGCAAGCAAGATAAGCTTTTGAATACAGCTTTGAGTAAAGAAACAATCGACAAACATCGATGACGGACTTGAAACCCAGAGGTTTTTGCAAGCGCGATTAGGTGCTTTTCTGAGATGAGGGCTTTTAATTGATTTGAAACTTGGTTAATCTGCATGTGAACTCTGTTTTTAGTCATTTTTTTATTGGCGTAACTATTTGATCATTAACAGAGTTCAACTTCAAGTTTTCTTAAGATCCAACCTATGAGCGGTGTTTAAATATGCTGACTTTGTACTCAATTCTGTGTCTGAGCTGTTATCTACGCTTGGTTACAATGCCTCCATTGAGACATTAGGGTGGGTACTGCCTGTTGGTATTTCTTTTTATACTTTTCAAAGTTTAAGTTACACCATTGATGTTTACCGTGGCGATATGAAACCACGTAAAGGCTTAGTTGAATTTGTTGCTGCTTTATCGTTTTTCCCACAACTGGTTGCAGGCCCAATTCTTCGTGCAAGTCATATTTTGCCACAAATGCACGCCATCGCCTTGCCTAAGTACACTGCTGTAAAACATGGTTTTTTGCTGATCACTGTGGGGCTGATTAAAAAAACTGGTGCAGATATATTGGCTATCCCTGCACAACATGCTTTTGAGGCAAAAGGCCCCATAAGCACACTGGAGCTTTGGACTGGCGTATTGGCATTTGCAGGGCAGATATACGGTGACTTTTCGGGTTATACCGATATGGCAATTGGTATTGCGCTGATACTCGGTTTTAGTATTCCACTTAATTTTAGAGTGCCTTACTTCGCACTTTCTCCGGTTGATTTTTGGCGTCGTTGGCATATTTCACTCTCGACTTGGTTACGAGATTATTTATATATTTCATTAGGCGGGAACAGAAATAATAACCGCACCCGTAATGTGTTTTTAACTATGTTACTGGGTGGTTTATGGCATGGCGCAGCGTGGACTTTTGTTGCTTGGGGCGCATTTCATGGCGCTATTATCACTGCTACGCACTATTTAGCAGGGCTGAAAATATTTGCACGTTTTAATCAATCCAATGCACTGTTTGTAACTTTTATTAAGTGGGCCATCACGTTTTATTTAGTCCTTATAGGTTGGGTGTTTTTTGCAGCCAACGACTTAACTTCTGCCATAGATATTATTACTAATTTACATGTATTTAATTCAACAATAGCAGCTGGAAGCAACGCAATGACTATTTTTGTAATGACCAGTGTGTGGGTATTACTTGTACATATTATGGATTTTTACGTAATAAAGGGCGCTGACAAGCTGGAAAATAAACCCTGGTTATTTTGGCTGTTAATGATGTTAGGGCAAGGGGTATGTTTATTTATCGGGGAGCCAAGCAATGAGTTTATCTATTTCCAATTCTAATCATCAAGGTAGAGTAGCAATGACATCACAAAAATTATATGGAAAGTCGATTCTTGTTATTGGCTTATGCATGGCTTTCGCACTTGTCGGTATTCATCTTATTTTGCATGGGATGGGAGCAAATACTCAAGGCGCAATAGCAAGGGTTACTGAGTCACGTGTAGCTTTGCCACAAATAGTGAAAGAACCAAACGATGTTGTGATGTTTTTTGGCTCATCAATGACGCGTGCCGGATTTTCGCCACGAAAATTTGATGCTGATTTAGCGCAGCGGGGTAAGCAAGTTAAATCATTTAACTTTGGCTTTGGTGGGCTAAACCCGTACTTTCAAGATTTTTTATCACGACGTATTGCGGATGAATTTGTCAAAGAAGATCGCAAAATAAAGCTAACCATGATTGAGTTTAATCCTTTTCAAACCACGCAAACGCGCTGGAGCAGAGCGACCCCAGTTTTAGACTCATTTTTAACTTTACTCGCTAATGATCAGGAGTTAATGGTAATTGCAAAAAATGATCTTACTCGTGGCGTACGATTATTCAATATAAAATATTTGCGCGGCAATATTTCAGCTGAAATGATCACCAGTTTTTTGGGTCGAGAGATGTTTCCACCTAAATCGCATCAAACGTTTAAAGATGATGATGAAACTATTGCGCAGCGTCGCCGCTTAGGACGTTTACTCGGTGAAAAATTTGTAGAAGAATATCCTAATTATAAGGACGCAGAATGGAGCTATGAATGGCAAGGGGGCGGTACAATCCCACAAGAGCGATCAGCAGAAACGTTAGCTATATTTAACGACTATTACCACGTTACGCAAACTGATAACGAAATGAAAAACGATCGCCTTAGTCGTATTCGCAGTGCAGATATAGAGCAGCTTCATTTTCAACCATTATTGGTTACGCATTTTATTAATATTGTAAAAAACTTTCAACGTGTATCTGAGAACGTTGAAGTGATCATGCTGCCAAAAAACAGTAAGTGGATAAAAACAACACCAGAGGCTGAAAAACGTTTAGCAGAAGTAATAGCGCAAATAGAGCAAGCCACTGGTATTAAAATGAAAAACCATCAAAATATACCGCAAATAACCCCGCAAATGTACCGTGATACCACGCATTTATCGCGTTATCGTGGCGATATTGCTTACACAGATTATCTAATAGAGCAGTATCAAAGTTTGTTTTAGTTTTTACTGCGGTTAGACTGAATAAGTTAAATGCATCAGCGGGTGAGAAAAATGACTACACGTTAACTTATCACGTTGATGTTTTTCGCCATTATTTGGTAAGAGTTGTTATTCAATATTGTTTATTTAAAAAGTTTAAAACTTAAGTTGTTGATTATTAATTGTTATTTACATGGCTTAATATTTGCTGAATGAGTGTAACTTAATTAGGAATAGACACTCATGCTATTAGATATTCAATCATTACGTCATCAATATAATAAAAGCAAAGATGCAAAATGCGCAATTAATACATTATCTTTGCAAGTTGAACCTGGGATTTTAGCCTTGTTAGGCCCTAATGGAGCTGGAAAATCTAGTTTGATGAGAATTCTGGCTACCATTACTAAGCCAACACAAGGTGTTATTTTATGGCAAGGCCAAGATATTGTTAAATCACCACAATTGTTACGCAAAGAGCTGGGCTATTTACCTCAATATTTTGGCGTGTATGAACAACTGTCGGGGTTTGAATTTTTGCAATATATGGCAGGGCTTAAAGGGCTTGAAAATGCACATGCCAATAGTGTTATTGATGATTTGCTGAATAAGCTTAATTTAACCCACGCAGCACATCAGCCGCTAAAAGGTTACTCTGGAGGCATGAAACAACGCATTGGCATTGCGCAGGCGTTATTAAATGATCCTAAATTATTGATCATTGACGAGCCGACGGTTGGTCTTGATCCGCATGAACGAGCCAACTTTAGGCAGTTATTGACTGAGCTTGCGGCGGATCGTTGCATTATATTCTCCACGCATATAGTGTCAGATGTTGAATCGATTGCGGACCGCATTGCCATTGTGCGCGGTGGCACACTTATTCAATCAGTAACAGCGAATGTATTACAGCAAAAAGTGGCTGAAAAATGTTGGACATTAACGATTGAACCATCGGATCTGAAACAGATCCAGCATGAGTATATTGTTAGCCACAGCATTCGAAAAGAAGGAAAGCTTGAATTAAACCTTGTTGCGGATCATTGCCCTGATTCTAAAGCCACGGTACGGGCGGCATCACTCGAAGATGCTTACTTGTATTTTACTAGCGAGCAACCAGCACCTCGCAGCGCAGCGAGGATCGGTTAATGAAACAGATTTGGCAATGTATGGTCGCTGACTTTAAACAACGTACACGACAACAAAGTTATATTGTGACCTTGTTGGCTATGTCTGTATTAACGTTATTGTATTTTCCGTCCCCTGATGCGCAGTACCAAACACTAGTGATTAATGGCTACCGCGGCATTTATAACAGCGCGTGGATTGGTGTATGTTTAGCTATGCTAAATGTTATGTTCTTACCAATTATTTGCTTTTACTTGGTTAAAAATGCACTTGAGTTAGACAGGCAATCAAAAACGTGTGAGCTTATTGCAGCAACGTCGATTAGCAAACAGGCTTTTCTATTCGCTAAGTGGTGGGTAAATATACTGATTTTATTTTCAATTGTATTGGCGATGTTGCTCAGTAGTGTGTTGATACAGCTTTATTATGGCGAAAGCTATCAGGTTGATGTGTGGGCACTCGTTTGGCCGCAATTAGTGTTTGTTTTACCTTTGTTATTAGCAATTGCATCAATCGCTATTTTATTTGAGTCGATAACGTGGCTCAAAGGGGGGTTAGGTAATGTGGTATATTTTTTCTTGTGGGTTGGCTCGATAACGCAAAGTATTGAAGGAGTATCAGGCATTGGTGCAGTGCTTGAAAGTTTAGATATAGAGGTTGCTGCGCGTTTTCCAACAGAGCAGGGTGGTACCAATGTTGGCATAACAGCTAGTGAATCTGTAAAAACATTTGTTTGGCATGGGTTTGAGCCAAGTGCTGTGCACTTCCAAGGAATGTTGCCTTTATTGATAGTCAGCTCAATAGCTCTAAGCTTAGCATTTTTATTTTTTGATCGTTTTAGTAATGGCTCAATGAACGAGATTAAAAAGCAATGGCGAATAGTTAGCGTAATTGAAAAAGTCACAGGAATACTCGATAGAATATTTGTTGGCGCAACTAAGTCATTCGCTGTTACACGCTTATTACGATTAGAGTTTAAGTTAATGCTTAAAGGGCAAACAAATCTGTGGCTCATCGGATTGGTCATTTTGAATGTGTGCCAAGTTTTTGTTGATCAGAACCTGTTGCTGAGTCTTTTTTTACCTATGTCATTGTTGTGGTGTGTATTGGTTATATCGCCGTTAGGGCAGCTAGAGAGGCAAACAAATACTATTGAAATTATGGCTTATAGCAAGCAATCACCGCTATTACAAAGTATGGCTAGTTTCAGTGCTGGTTGGGGATTGTTAGCCTTTGCCTGTATAGGCAGTATTGCGCGGTTTGTAGTCATAGCTGAGTGGTTGTTGCTGGTGCAATTGTTTGTGGCTATTTCGTTTATGGTTTCGTTGGCCTATTTTTGCGGTACATTTACGCAGTCAAAACGAATGTTTGAAGTTGTGTTTCTAGTCATTTGGTACATAGGGCCTCTGCAAGGTGGACTATATTTAGACTTTTTAGGGGTGAACAGTCAAGCGAGTTGGGAGGCAGGAATGCCTTATTACTTTTTGGGTATTGCAGTTGGGTTATTAATGCTAACGGTAAGTATTAGACAGACGCGTTGACTTCTATAGCGAGGTACTGGGAGGGTTGCAATCAATACCTTGCTTTTATTTAGCAAAAGCTGGCTTTGGGTCATTTGCGCTAAAAGCTTAAGTTATTAATTTAGTTAAATTTTTTTATAAGCAAAAGTAACTCAGCGGTTGCGCTGGCATCAGCGAGTGCTCGGTGATGGCTTGTCAGGTTTAAGTCAAAATGCGCACTGAGGTTACCTAAAGAGTATGATTTTAAACCAGGAAACGCTTTGCGAGATTCAACCACAGTACATAATTTGGGCATTTTAAAGTGGATACCTGCCATTTCACATTCTTTACGAATAAAGCCGTAATCAAAGTTTACATTGTGAGCCACAAAAATAGTGCCTTTTAGTTTATTAAGTAAAGTCTCAGCTATTTCAGTAAAGCGTGGTGCAGTTGCTACCATTGCGTCATTAATACCGGTTAAAGACACTATAAATTTAGGAATGCGCATTTGCGGGTTGATAAGTGTTGACCAAGTATCAATTACTTTGCCGTGTTGCATTTTAACTATGCCAATTTCGGTGATCCGATTGCCGCCTTTTAAACTACCAGTGGTTTCAATGTCGACCACGCTGTAAATACGATTGGGATCATTAACCCATTTTACGGCCGCAATGTGTACATTGAATCCATTATTTTTGAGGCAATCAATCGTTGTTAGCTGATTACGTCTTAATTTATCACCTGGGGCTTTTACTTCTTCAAAATGGAGTTTATTACCATTTAGCACCATCAAATCAGGGTAACCATCTTTAAGCTGCATAAAGCGCATGGTCATATTCTTTAAGTGACTTTTTAGCGCTGCTAATGAGCTATTTAAAATCAGCACTTCTAATGGTCGTAATAGCTCGCTATGCCAGCGAAACAGCCCATTAGCTTGCTCAAAATAACGGGCGGCACTTTTACAAACGTGTTTTAGTAAATCATCCGGTGTTTGCCAGTTTGCTAGTAGTGCTTCAATTTGTTGGTGTTGGGTATGATAAAAGCAGTCGGTTCTCAATGATTGTGGAAACATATCAAACTCATTGCAAGGTGGGGTGGGAGTATCTATATAAAGCTCGCGCCAAAAAACTAAACCAAAAAGGCTCTGCCAAAGCGTATTTTCGGTATAAAAAACAGTTAACCCTTGTTGAGTGTAGTGTTCTGTAACACCTTGCTCTACATCGTTTCGATAAACTTCGTCAATTTCAATAACACATTGCGTATCGGCGAGCATTGCACTTAAGCGAGAGCGAGTTTGCTTGTTAAATTTACGCATTAAAAAGTCATCAGCAAAATACAGTAAATCATCAGTGAGCGGATCTTCGATGATGGTTTCAAGCTGGATTTTTACCCACTCTTTATTACCTTGGCGGTATTGCTCGCGTATTTGTAATTCAGTTGCTTCAGCGCTATTTTCACAGGCATTTAAAAGTGTAAAACACAGCTCAATATTATATTTTTTTAGTTGTTGGTGAAGTCGTAAAAGGAGCTTGTTTTTAAGGTTGACTGCTAATGTACCTTCGGCCGGTTGATTAATAAGCTCAATAGCTAAAGCTTGATATTCGTCATCACTTTGCGCGCTTTTAAATGCCATGCGATAACGATTTAGCGCGTAGTTAGATTGCGCCTCTTCACGTGTATCAAAGCGAGCTAAACTTACTGTATGGTTTTCTCGTGTGGTTCTTAGGCCCAAATCACGCAGTACAAAGCTATTTTGATGGTTAATATCACCAGTGCTTAAGCGGCCTATGTATAGAAATTCAAAGTATTCATACACAGCAAAGCGGTTATTAATAACAAACTGGTTATAAAGGCAGGTTAAATGTTCCGGCTTAGTAGCAAAAAAATCGCAAGTCTGTGCTACCAGTTGTGCTTTAGTGACGCTTTTTTTAATACTAGGTTGGATATCGAAAGGCGCGAGTAGTGCTAGCAATGCGGGTTTAGTTAGATGTGCGAGTACGTGTTGATAGTCGGTGTAATTTGGATGACTAATGAGCTGTGCTGTTTTTAGCTCTTCGAGTGCCAGTGCAGGGCTGTCTATTTCATTATAATTAAGTGTGGTGATTGCTACGAGTAAAGGTTTACGAGAATAAATGCGTGCCAGCATGCACTGGCCTTGCTCAGTAAGTCGGTTTGCTTTATTAATGAAATCGACGTGTTTTTGCTCTAATAAGTGTCTGCATTGAGTGTCGATAAATGTTATTAGCTCTTTAAAGTGGGCTAAATAATATTTTTCGGGTAATTCTTTTTTCATAACACACACCGTAACTGTATAAAAAAACAGTATCTAGCATTTGCTTTAAGTAATCAAGAGTCGGTTAGTTGTTTTAGAATATCAGCCATAACTTGATTGTTATATTGATGGACGATGCGTTGACTCTTAAAAAGCTGTGGTAATTCAATTAACAAAACGACGATGATTAAAAATACGCCAAAGCTATAAATAGTGAGTATGCCAATTAGCATCAGCGTTAAATTCACCGCACCACGTTGAAATCTACCTAAGTAAAAGTGGTGTAAACCTGCGGCAAAAAACCAATTCAGTACCGCATAAGTATCAGGGTCTTTAACGAGACGCTTTTCTTGCTGGTAAAATAGTTTACGCTGTTCAGGGGACAATGCATTTACTTCTGAACGAAGCTGCTCTTCTTGAGCATTTAGTTGTTCTGATGTCATGGCATTAATAAGCCTCAAGGAAGTGGATCGGATTTTACGGTTACACAGTCGGGGTTATTGCAACGCCGTATTCTTTTTACGCCAATAAACAGACCTTTCACTAGCCCATATTTAGTAATTGCTTGATGAGTAAACTCTGAGCAGGAAGGACTGAAATTACAACTAATATTAAAATGTGCCTTAGCGCCGCCATTTTTTTGATAGCGGCGAATTGCACTAAGCGTCATTGCTTTAAGCACGGTTTCTGCCTAACGTTAAGATCACAGCTTCGCGTGACCAAAATAGCAAAAAACGTTTGCTTTCGATAACCTGAAATACCAGTTGCCAGCCATTTTGTGCTTCATCATTAAGTGTTGCTTCTAGCCTTTTAAGTGGTAACCCGCTCGAACCTAGCAGCAATGTGCCACAGCCACCCTCAACAACATGCAATACTTTATATTCATTAAAATTAGACATCGAGTTTCCTGTAGTTTGTTTTTTTGATAGATAATTCTGTGATTTTAAAAGTGAACCTGAGACTAACCAGATATGATTTTCAACCTAATATAGCTGATTTTTTTCGCATTTACTTAAAAAGCAGCTGTTTTTCGATTTTTTTCGCAACTTTTTTCTAAGCCGATTTATCAACGTTAGGACAGTTACTTAGGGTCACTTAGCTCTCTTCATTTTAGCCTATTCACAGTTTGTCAACCTTGAATTATCAGTTCCATTACTTTAACCTTTATTTTTATTGAACGTTCAATTAATAAAAATATGCCTAAAGTTGGAATGGAACCTGTCCGTCGTCAGCAGTTAATTGACGCTACTATTAGTTCGGTTGCTGAATTTGGCTTACAAGCAACAACCATTAATAGTATCAGTAAAAAAGCAGGATTATCGTCGGGCATTATTAGTCATTATTTTGGTGGTAAGCAGGGCTTGATAGAAGCCACTGTGCGTTATTTATTAACCAATCTAAAACACGAGCTGATCAAACAAGTAACGCCAACAACGACCCCTGAGCAAAGGTTAATGCTGATAATAGAAGCTAACTTTGCCAGATTACAACAGCGCAGCGATACCACTAAAACTTGGTTAAGCTTTTGGGCGCAATCGATGCACGATGTTCAGTTGCATCGCTTACAGAACGTAAATAGCCGACGACTTCTTAGTAATTTAGTCAGCTCATTTAAACAATTGATGGGTGATGATGAAGCCAAACTTGCAGCGCAATTATGTGCGGCAATGATCGATGGCTTATGGTTAAGAGCGGTACTAAGTAAGTCTGATCAAGATCAATTTGCACATTGTGAACAGCTAGCAAAAAACTTTGTATGTTCACTTATCAAACAGTATGGAGCTTAATGTGACAACACCTGTTTATCAAAACTTTATCAATGGTCACTTTTTAAAAAATCAAAGTGGCGAAACATTTGCAGTTAAAAACCCAGCAACAGATGACGTAATTTATTATGTAGAAGTGGCAGATGCGTTTATTCAAAATGCGGCTATTCAAAGTGCTAAACAAGGATTTGCTGCATGGTCAACTATGAGTCCGATTGAACGTAGTCGTATCTTACTAAAAGCGGTTGCATTATTGCGCGAGCGTAATGATTTACTTGCAAAAATAGAAGTGCTAGATACCGGTAAACCATGGCAAGAAGCCGAGTGTGTTGATGTGCAAACTGGCGCTGATGTAATCGAGTATTTTGCAGGGCTAGCACCTGCCCAAGTTGGCCAGCAGCAAATGGTTGGCGAAGATTTTTATTATACCCGTAAAGAGCCGTTAGGGATTTGTGCCGGAATTGGTGCGTGGAACTACCCGCTGCAAATCGCTTGTTGGAAATCCGGCCCAGCTTTGGCTGCCGGAAATGCATTTATTTTTAAACCTTCTGAAGAAACGCCACTTGGCGCAATTAAGCTTGCCGAAATATTCATCGAAGCGGGTGTACCAGCGGGTGTGTTTAACGTGGTGCAAGGTGCAGCAGAAGTCGGCCAGTGGTTAACACAATCAGCTGACATTGAGAAAGTATCGTTTACCGGCGAAGTAGGCACAGGTAAAAAAGTAGTTGCTAGTGCTGCTGGTTCATTAAAAGATGTCACCATGGAACTTGGCGGTAAATCACCACTGCTAGTATTTGATGATGCCGATATTTCACAGGCAGTAAGTGCTGCAATGTTAGGTAATTTTTATACGCAAGGTGAAATTTGCACTAACTGCACCCGTATTTATGTACACAAAAATGTTTATCAGCAATTTATTGATGAGCTTAAAACACGCACTGAAGAAAATATTATAGCGGGCGATCCACTCGATCCTAACGTTAACTTTGGCGCATTAATTTCCAAAAAGCATCAACAATTAGTGATGAGCTATATCGATAAAGGCATCAGCGAAGGTGCAACGTTATTAACAGGTGGTAAAACGCTTAGCCCAGCCTCTGCACCAAACGGTTACTTTGTTGCACCAACGGTATTTATTGATTGCACTGATGATATGACGATCGTCAAAGAAGAAATCTTTGGTCCCGTAATGAGCGTATTAACGTTTGATGACGAAGATGATGTAATTCACCGTGCTAACGATACTCACTTAGGCCTTGCTGCAGGCGTGTTTACCAAAGATATTAAGCGCGCACACCGTGTTATTCATCAGCTGCAAGCAGGCATTTGTTGGATCAACAGCTACGGCAATTCGCCAGCAGAAATGCCTGTGGGCGGTTATAAGCAGTCAGGTATCGGTCGTGAAAATGGTATTGAAACACTTGATCATTACACCCAAACTAAATCGATTTATGTCGGTATGACTAATATAGAGAGCCCATTTTAATGACTGCACTAACGTATGATTACATCATAGTGGGTGCAGGGTCGGCGGGCTGTGTACTGGCTAATCGTTTATCCGAAGATAGCCGCAACCGCGTTTTATTATTAGAGACTGGCGGCAGCGATAAAAGCATTTTTATTAAAATGCCTACCGCGCTATCAATTCCGATGAATTCAGATAAATACGCGTGGCAGTTTCATAGTGAAGCTGAACCGTATCTAGATGATCGTCAAATGCACTGCCCGCGTGGCAAAGTGTTAGGTGGCTCATCATCTATCAATGGCATGGTGTATGTACGTGGCCATGCTAAAGACTTTGATGAATGGCAACAACATGGTGCACAAGGGTGGGATTATCAATCCTGTTTACCGTATTTTCAAAAAGCAGAATCATTCTATTTAGGTAAAAACGACTATCGTGGTGATAGCGGCCCTTTGGGTGTGAACAACGGTAATGAAATGGCGAACCCGCTTTATAAAGCCTTTATCAAAGCGGGCCAGCAAGCCGGATATGCAGCTACTGACGATTATAACGCAGCGCAGCAAGAGGGTTTTGGTCCAATGCACATGACCGTTAAAGACGGTGTGCGCAGCTCTGCAAGTCGTGAATATTTAGACCCAGTGAAGTCACGTAAAAACTTAGTTATTGTTACTGGTGCGTTGGCTGAAAAGGTGTTGCTTGAAGGCAAAAAAGCCGTTGGTGTGCAGTACAAAGTTAATGGCGATATTGTTAAAGCAAAGGCCAGTAAAGACGTTATTTTAAGTGCCGGTCCGATTGGTTCACCGCATTTATTGCAACTTTCGGGTATTGGCGACAGCGAAATACTTAAAGCAGTTGGTATCGAGGTTAAGCACCATTTACCCGGAGTTGGGCAAAACCTGCAAGATCACTTGGAGTTTTATTTCCAGTATAAGTGTAAGCAGCCAATTACCTTAAACGGCAAGCTTGGCCTTATTTCAAAGGGCCTTATTGGCGCGCGTTGGTTATTAAACCGCAGTGGCCTTGGGGCGACTAATCATTTTGAATCTTGTGCATTTATTCGCTCAAAACCGGGGGTTGAGTGGCCTGATATTCAATATCACTTTTTACCTGCGGCAATTCGTTATGACGGTAAAAGTGCTTTTGATGGCCATGGTTTTCAAGTCCATGTAGGGCATAACAAGCC
The DNA here is from genome assembly GCF_028885455.1 of Pseudoalteromonas rhizosphaerae. Classification (NCBI taxonomy): domain Bacteria; kingdom Pseudomonadati; phylum Pseudomonadota; class Gammaproteobacteria; order Alteromonadales; family Pseudoalteromonadaceae; genus Pseudoalteromonas; species Pseudoalteromonas rhizosphaerae. The sequence goes on along the minus strand of NZ_CP118496.1, from coordinate 4,282,119 downwards.
TAAAAGCCGCGGTGCAGTAACGATTAAATCGGCTGATCCAACGGTTGCACCTAAGATCCAATTTAACTATTTACAGCATCAAGATGATATTGAAGGGTTTAGAGCCTGTGTGCGTTTAACGCGTGAAATCATTGAGCAAAGTGCGTTTGATGATTACCGCGATGGCGAAATCCAACCAGGTAAAGAGATCCAAACCGATGAACAAATAGATGCTTTTGTACGTCAGGCAGTTGAGAGTGCTTACCATCCTTCATGTTCATGCAAAATGGGTGAAGATGAACTGGCAGTAGTAAACTCAAACACTCAAGTACATGGCATTGAGGGACTGCATGTGGTGGATTCATCAATCTTCCCAACGGTTCCTAACGGAAATTTAAATGCGCCAACCATTATGGTGGCAGAAAAAGCGGCTGATCTAATTTTAGGTAGGCCACCACTTAGTAAATCGCAAGCAAAGGTTGCTGTTGAATCTCAATGGCAAACTGTGCAGCGTAGTTCGGAGATCTAATAAAGTCACCTGCAGCATACTTTGTGCTGTGGGGCTTGCAGTGGCGCGCATCATAAGTTGTTTGTGGTGCGTTAATGCGAGACTAAAAACACGGAGACATAATGATGTATTTTCATTTATTTTGGGGAGGGAATTATGACCTTATGGCTTAGTGCAGGCATTATTTTCACCCTACTAGCAATTGTTGCAATTTTAGTAAAATGGGGCAATGTAAAGTGTGTTGGCGTCACACCGGTAAGAACATTTACCTTTATCGCCATCTTATTTACATCAGGCTTAGATGTTGGCTTGATCATGTTTCCACTCACTGAGTTTGCAGGTTATGCAGACATAAAAGCAAGCCCAGAGTACGCGTTTGCCAATCCACTAGCTATCGAGTTTGGTTATTGGGGCTTTCTGATCTGGGGATTCTATTTCCTTACGTGCTTTTATTTCTGTGTAATAGAACCTAAAGTGAAATTTTTCGAAATTCCTTGGGTTAAATTAATCAATAACGTAGTTATTATTGGTACTTGTGCCTTCACCGCTTTCTTATTGCTCTCTAACCTACCTTGGTATTTACCTAGTCTTGGTGATGGTGAGTCGATTATTCCGTCATTTTATTTAATTGTATTCGCAGCTATTTGCTTTGCGGTGTATTCAAGCACCGATATTAAATATGTACGTTTTCTAAGTATTTCAACTACCTGGTTATTTATAGCGCTAATTGGTTTTATGTGGTTTGGCGCATTTATGGGCGAAAATGGCCAAGTGTCAGATTTTACAAATAATTTAACGTTAATTGGTAGTTACTTTGGCAATATTAATCAGTTTGTACTGCCACTCAATGATTACCATGAGTTTTATTTATTTTGGTGGTTTGCGTGGAGTATTATGATCGGTCAATTCACATCGCGTTTTGTCGGTGGATTAAAAACCTATCAAGTATTGGGGGCAATGTTAATTTTCCCTTCAATCCCAATCGCAATTTGGTTTGGCGTGCTTTATCAGTATCACGAAGCAGGCATTGATACACAAGGGATCAAAAATATAGCAATGGTATTTGTTGGCGTAGTGTTTGTGATCAACTCGCTTGATTCACTGATCCGTTTATACACCGACAATATGGGTATGACGGTTAAACGTTTAGGTAAATTTAAATATATTGCGCTAAATGTTGTCGCTCTTTCATTATTAACCCTATTATTTAAGCAGAACTTTCTACAAATCCAGTGGGTCGGAGTGTTAGTGATTGGTTTGTTCTTTGCGTGTGCAGCCTATATTGCCTATAGCAAAGTTAAAACTGTGAGTAACATTGATAGTTCGCCGAAAGACAACAAAATTGACTACACAAAAATTGAATCAGCTAGCTAGATATTAGCTTATACAGTAGCGAAGGAATTAACATGACAACACAAAAAACATTATTAGCAGTCGCATTACCGTTTGCACTTTTTTCAACCTCAGTATTGGCTGATTGGTCAGCAACCGTAACCGGCGCATCAGATTATACCTTTAATGGTGTGAGCCAAACGCAAAACGACCCAGCGCTACAAGGTAGCCTTGATTATTCATTTGGCGAGTCAGGCATGTATGCTGGCACGTGGGCGTCAAACGTTGACTTTGGTGACGACACAAATATTGAATGGGATGCTTACTTCGGTCGCTATGCGCAGTTAAATGAAGCGCTCAGTATTGATTACGGCCTTGCGTATTACAGTTACCATGGGCAAAGCAACTCAAGCGATGGTAACTACTTTGAAGCTTACACTAAATTTGGTTACGCAAGTGAGTTAGGGCAAACAGAGCTTAACTTCTGGTATAGCTGGGATTATTTTGGTACCGGCGCAGGTCATGTGATTTCTATGGTTGCACACACCATTGAACTTGCACCTAATCACGCACTGCGTGCCAGCTTTGATATTTCAAATTCACTCGATGGCGATAAGTTCGCATGGGATACCGATGGTAAATCGTATAACCACTATCGTCTTGCTTATCAAACAAGTTTAGCGGGTTTTGATATTGAGGTAGCGGGCGAGAACACCAGCCTAGATATTGATACTGCAGATGAGCGTATTGTATTGTCGATAGGCCGTACATTCTCACTATAATTACAGTGCTAGGCACTACTTTTTACATGCGCGGCATAAAGCCGCGCATTATATCTATAAGTCATAGATGATTCGTTATCATTTGTTACATAGAAAATAAACCATGTATTGATTGATTAATCGGTGAAACATATAAGGCCATTGTTAAACCGTAAATTTAGCTATTCGTTGTTGCGCTTATCAGTGTTACGCAGCGAGATTTATAATGTCTCGCTGTACTCAGTCATGATCTGTTCAACCCAGTTAGCGATACGCTCATCACTGTGTTCGTATTGGCTGTCTTCATCAAGGGCTAAACCAACGAAGTGTTTGCCATCTTCGGTGAGTGCCTTAGAGGCTTCAAACTCATACGTGCTGTCGTTCGGCCACAATCCTAATAAAGTATATTGTTGGCTACTTATTTCATCATGTAACATACCAAGTGCATCTTGAAACCATTGACCATAACCTTGTTGATCGCCCATACCAAATAAAGCGATGGTTTTGCCATTGAGATCAACATCTTTAATGTCGTCCCAAATCGACTCCCAATCTTCTTGTAACTCGCCAAAATCCCATGTGGAGATACCAAAGATGATAAAGTCGTAATTTTCTGCATTTTTTAATGGTTCATCTTTGATGTTATGCAGGCTGACAATGTCTTGACCGATAATATCGCGAATTTTTTCTGCTGCTATTTCTGTATAGCATGTGGTAGAACCATAAAATAAACCAATTTGCATCGTATTTATCACTGTGTATTTGCCTGATATGATAGGCTGAAGTTTACCGTAAGGTATTATTAATTGATACCTTGATAACTATGAGAATAACTGTGACCACGTTACCTGATCATGAGTCATTAGACTCAGCCATTACAGATCACGACGAACTACTCGGTAATAGTGATTATCTTGAATCTTTTTTAGATAACCTCTATTTAGAACAACACGTAAGCGATAACACTTTATCTGCGTATCGCAGCGACTTGGATAAATTTTGCCACTTTTTAAAAGGTCAAGATTTGCTCACCGTGAGTGGCCAAGATATTGAAAGCTATTTAGCGCATCGTGTTGATTTAGGTTTAAAGCCTCGCAGTACGGCGCGCAGTATTAGCGCGTTAAAGCGCTTTTACCAATACTTTGTGCGTGAAAAACACATTACTGATTCGCCAATGGTAAATATTGCTCAGCCTAAAGCGGGCCTATCATTGCCGAAAACGTTGTCAGAAAATGAAGTAGAAGCACTTTTGGCGGCGCCTAATGTTGAAGAGCCGATGGGCTTGCGCGACAAAGCTATGTTAGAGCTATTATATGCAACGGGTTTACGGGTTAGCGAGTTAGTTGGGTTGCGTATTGAACAAATTAATTTGCGCCAAGCGGTGGTGTTTGTTAAAGGTAAAGGTAATAAAGAGCGTTTGGTGCCGCTTGGCGAAGAGGCTATGTATTGGCTCGAGCAATTTTTAAAAGTGGGGCGCGCGCAAATGATCAAACATGCCACCGATTTTGTGTTTCCGTCAAAGCGTGGAGTCGGTATGACTCGACAAACTTTTTGGCATCGTATTAAACACTATGCTATTTTGGCAGCAGTTGAATCGCCTTTATCGCCCCATACGTTGCGCCATGCGTTCGCAACACACTTACTAAATCATGGTGCTGACCTAAGGGTTGTACAGATGATGTTAGGGCATAGTGATTTATCAACCACACAAATTTATACCCATGTAGCTAATGAACGGTTAAAATTGGTACATCAGCAACATCATCCGCGCGCTTAGTGAGAATTTTTTCGTACTTCGGCGGTCTGAGTAGTTAAGAATTATCAGGATATAAGAGAACATTATGAAAAAGTTAGTATTAGCCGGTGCGATATTAGGCACCAGTATAAGTGCGTTTGCCAATGGCGTTGCAGCCATTCCTGATGCCAACGATCCAATCGTGACTAAGTTTGCAGAGCTAGGTGTTACTGTTAAGCAAATTAGCCCAAGCCCAGTGGCCGGTTTAAAAGAGTTGATCACTGATAAAGGCGTGCTGTATGCAAGCGCAGATGGTCAATACTTAATGCAAGGCACCTTGATTGATTTAAATAACCGTAACAATCTAACCGAGCAAGCGCTTAATGGCGTTCGTAAAGAAGGCCTAGCGCAATACGAAGACTCAATGATTGTTTACAAAGCTAAAAATGAGAAACATAGCATAACTGTGTTTACTGATATTAGCTGTGGTTATTGCCGTAAGTTACACCGCGAGCTTGATGATTTACTTGAAGCGGGTATTACCGTTAAGTATTTAGCGTTTCCACGTGGTGGTTTACAAGGCTCAGGCTATGCAGATCTAATGAATGTTTGGTGTGCTAAAGATCAACAAGAAGCAATGACAGCAGCAAAATCGGGCGCTGATACAAAAGTAATGGCCGGTTGTCATGCCCCAGTTGCAGAACATTATCAGCTTGGCCAAAGTTTTGGCATTAGCGGTACACCAGCAATTATTTTAGAAGATGGTACGATGATCCCAGGTTATCAGCCTGCGGCCGCATTAGCTGCTGCGTTAGACGCTAATAAATCGTCATAGTATTATGCTTTTTATAAAAAGGCCGTTAAGGCCTTTTTTTGTCTTTATTCCTTAATCTAAAAGTACCGCGCCTGCATGAAAAAATTAATTGTTGCTCGTGATCATCATGATGATTCACACCTGCCAAGCCATTTGCACCCTGTTATTAAACAAATTTATGCCAGCCGCCAAGTTAATCATGCCGATGAGCTAAATAATAGCGCAGCCACTTTACATGACTTCAAATTATTTAAAGACATAGATAAAGCCAGCGCTTTACTTCAACATGCTCTGCGAGCGCAAAGTAAAGTGCTGATTGTGGGTGATTTTGATGCCGATGGCGCAACCAGCACTGCTACCTTAATGCAAGGCTTAGCGATGTTTGGTTTTGCTCATTTAGACTATTTAGTGCCAGACAGATTCAGCTTAGGCTATGGTTTAAGTCCCGCGTTGGCCGAGCAAATAGTCACTATGGCACCAGATCTAGTGATCACTGTTGATAATGGTATTTCCTGTATTGCTGGCATCGCAATTGTAAAAGCCGCGGGCATTAAAGTGCTGGTTACCGATCATCACTTGCAAGGCGAACAACTACCCAATGCTGACGCTATCGTTAACCCTAATCGCCATGATTGTGAGTTTCCATCAAAATCAATCGCAGGAGTCGGGGTTGCATTTTATTTATTGATTGCGCTTAGAAGTGCATTGCGTGATGTTGGTCATTTTGCGCAGCAACCACCGCCTAACTTAGCCGATCTGCTTGATATTGTAGCGCTAGGTACGGTTGCTGATGTGGTGGCACTGGATGCCAATAATCGCACCTTAGTTTACCAAGGTTTAGCGCGAATTCGTAGCGGCAAAACACGCCCAGGTATTACAGCGCTGATTGAGGTCGCTAATCGTAACGCAGCGCGTTTAAGCGCCAGTGATTTTGGTTTTTCGCTTGCGCCACGCTTAAATGCCGCAGGACGTTTAGATGATATGAGTTTAGGCATAGCTTGCTTACTAGCTACTGATATCAATCAAGCGCGACGCATAGCCGCTGAGCTGGATAGTTTAAACCATGAGCGTCGAGAGATAGAGCAGGGCATGCAACTTGAAGCACAAGCCGTGCTAGATAAGCTCGCTTTTAGCGATGAGCAAACACCTGATGCTATCTGTTTATATCAAGAAGACTGGCATCAAGGTGTGATCGGTATTTTAGCGGGACGTTTAAAAGAGAAATACCACCGCCCAACAGTAATTTTTGCTGGTGGCGACAACGGTGAAATAAAGGGCTCTTGCCGCTCGATTGAAGGCTTGCACATGCGTGACTTGCTTGAGCGCTTAAATACCTTGCATCCACATTTGATCAGTAAATTTGGTGGTCATGCTATGGCGGCCGGTCTGAGCATTAATGAGCAGCACTTTAGTGAGTTTAAACGTGAGTTTGAGCAGGCGGTAAGTGGGCAGTTAAGTGAAGAGCATAAACGCTGTATTATCTTAACCGATGGCGAGCTTGCTGATGACTGCTTTAGCATGGAGTTTGCAAATGTACTCAAACAAGCAGGGCCATGGGGGCAGCAATTTCCAGAACCCGTGTTTGAACACACTTTTGAACTCGTACAGCAGCGCATTGTTGGTGAAAAGCACTTAAAGCTGGTATTAAAACACCGTTCAGGGCGTTTGGTTGATGCTATTGCCTTCGGTATTGATGTGCGCGAGTGGCCTGATACTGAAGCGCGCTTGGTGAAATTGGCCTATCAGCTCGATATCAATGAGTTTAGAGGTAAATTTTCATTACAGTTAATTGTCCGTGAGCTGCAAAAAGTAGCTTAAAAAATATCTATTATCGATGCATAAAGTACTAATAAAACGCACGGTTTTTTGTTAAAATCGGGCGTTCTATTATTTAAAGCGAAATTTAAATAATTATTAGCATAATTTTACCTGGCGATTAGCCGCGTAAACCAGCCATTTTGGAGTAATGTACATGTTTGAAGTGAATCCTGTGATTAATCAAATCAAGGAAATTCGCGAACGTACTGAACTGCTTCGGGGGTACCTTTGACTACGCTCTTAAACAAGAACGTTTAGAAGAAGTTAACGCCGAACTTGAAGATTCAGCCGTATGGAATGAGCCCGAGCGAGCACAAGCACTAGGTCGTGAAAAGTCAGCATTAGAAGCGGTTGTTGAAACTATCGATAATCTAGTAATTGGTACTGACGATGTTGAAGGGTTGCTTGAACTTGCAGTTGAAGCAGAAGATGAAGAGACCTTCAATGAAGCACAAAGCGAACTGACAGATCTAAACGAACAGCTTGAAGGTTTAGAATTTCGTCGCATGTTCTCTGGCGCACATGACGCAAATGATGCTTACCTTGATTTACAATCAGGCTCAGGCGGTACAGAAGCTCAAGACTGGTGTAACATGTTATTACGCATGTATTTACGCTGGGGTGAAGCCAAAGGCTTTAAAGTTGAACTGGTAGAGGCCACTGACGGTGATGTTGCCGGTATTAAAGGCGCAACCGTGCGCTTTGTTGGTGAATACGCGTATGGCTGGTTACGTACAGAAACTGGGGTTCATCGTTTAGTACGTAAAAGCCCATTTGATTCAAGTGGCCGTCGTCATACCTCGTTTGCTTCTGCATTTGTTTATCCAGAAGTTGACGATAATATTGAGATTGATATTAATCCGGCTGATTTACGTATCGACGTATACCGTGCATCAGGCGCGGGTGGTCAGCACGTAAATACCACAGAATCTGCGGTACGTATTACCCACGTACCGACAAATACGGTAGTGCAGTGTCAGAACGAACGCTCTCAACATAAAAATAAAGCACAAGCGATGAAGCAGTTAAAAGCGAAGTTATTTGAGCTTGAGCTACAGCAGCAAAATGCTGAAAAGCAAACCCAAGAAGATGCCAAATCTGACATCGGCTGGGGCAGTCAAATACGTTCATACGTACTTGATGATGCGCGCATTAAAGATTTACGTACCGGCGTTGAAAACCGTAATACCCAATCGGTACTTGACGGCAATTTAGATAAATTTATTGAAGCCAGCTTAAAATCTGGCCTATAACCACCAAGCTAAAAAAGAGCTAAAAAATGACTGATCAAATCCAAGACGAAAATAAGTTAATCGCTGAGCGTCGTGGCAAATTAGACGCTATTCGCGCCAATTGCCCTGCTAACGGTCATCCAAATCAATTCCGTCGTGAGCATTACACGGCAGACTTACAGGCCGAGTTTGGTGATAAGAGTAAAGAAGAATTAGTAGAGCTTAACCACGTTGTGTCTATCGCGGGTCGTATCCTAGCTAAACGCGGACCATTCTTTGTAATTCAAGACATGAAAGGTCGTGTGCAAGCGTATGCATCAAAAGATGTCCAAAAAGATCTGAAAGAAAAATACGGTCAATTAGACACTGGCGATATCATTGGTGTTAAAGGCGCGCTTAATAAATCAGGTAAAGGCGATTTATACGTAGAAATGACAGAGTATCAATTACTGACTAAGTCACTACGTCCACTTCCTGAAAAATTCCATGGCTTATCTGATCAAGAAACTAAATATCGCCAACGTTATGTTGATTTGATCACTAATGAAGCAACCCGTGAAACGTTCCGTATTCGTTCACAAGTAGTTGAAGGTATTCGTCGCTTCTTAGCAGATCGTGACTTTATGGAAGTTGAAACGCCAATGCTACAGGTTATCCCTGGTGGTGCATCTGCGCGTCCATTCGTGACTCATCACAATGCCCTTGATATCGATATGTACTTACGTATTGCACCAGAGCTTTACTTAAAACGTTTAGTGGTAGGTGGTTTTGACCGCGTATTTGAAATTAACCGTAACTTCCGTAACGAAGGGTTATCAACGCGTCACAACCCAGAATTCACTATGATCGAATTCTACCAAGCCTACGCTGATTACATCGACCTGATGAACATCACCGAAGACATGTTGCGTACTGTTGCAACTAACGTATTGGGCAGCCCAATCGTTGTTAATACGACTAAAAACGAGAACGGCGAAGTGGTTGACTCAGTAGAGTATGACTTTGGCCAACCGTTTACCCGTTTAAGTATGGCGGATGCGATTTTAAAATATAATCCTGAGTTTGATGCTGCAGTATTCAATGATCCAGAAAATCACTTTGACGAATTAAAAGCGTACGCAAAGCAAGTGCACGTTAAAATTCCTGAAAATTGTGTTTGGGGCCCAGGTAAGTTCTTATGTGAAATCTTTGAAGAAACAGCAGAGCACATGCTTATTCAACCGACTTTCATCACCGGTTACCCGTGGGAAGTATCACCACTTGCTCGTCGTAACGATGAAAACCCATTTGTTACTGACCGTTTTGAATTCTTTGTTGGTGGCCGTGAGCTTGCAAATGGTTTCTCTGAGCTTAATGATGCACAAGATCAAGCTGAGCGCTTTACTCGCCAAGTGGAAGAAAAAGACGCCGGCGATGATGAAGCAATGCACTACGACGAAGATTACATTCGCGCGCTAGAGTATGGCCTTCCGCCTACGGCAGGTGAGGGGATTGGTATCGACCGTTTAGTGATGCTATTTACTGACTCATCAACAATTAAAGATGTTATCTTGTTCCCGCATATGCGCCCACAAGCTGACTAATGCTATGTTAGATTAAGTTGATATTATAAACGCCGCTTTAATAGCGGCGTTTTTGTGTCTGTAGCGGGTCCCGTCAATGGAAATTATACTGACAATAATAAAATTTTAATTTTAACGTATTGAATTATGTGAAAATAAAAATTAATTATATAAAATCATCAAAATGAACGAGCATTATTTCTAAATTTAGCTAAACTATTGACTGAAAAAACAGCATAAAGCATGGTTTTTTAAACTCACGTCAATCTAAAGGACTTATATAAACGGATTTTATATGAAAGATAATAAACCTGATTCACCCTCTGAAGTACTCAGTATTGAATTACAACGAGAAACCTATTATCGAGCATGTATTGCTGAATTTCAGCAATTAGGCTACCAAGATCAATATCTCGAACAATTAACTGACGAATTAGTGCCTGTTCTCGGTGTATCCGCTGATATTAAAACCTCTTAATTTGATTAACGATTAAACAAAGTTGACTCTTTTTTGGCTGTTATGGGTGTTCTCTAACCATACAGTTACTTTAAACAAGAAAAGTGTTTGACATATTTTCTGAAATCTTTATTATACGCCCCACAAGACGGAGAGGTGGCCGAGTGGCCGAAGGCGCTCCCCTGCTAAGGGAGTATAGGGTTTGTAGCTCTATCGAGGGTTCGAATCCCTCCTTCTCCGCCATTTATTTTATAAATGGTTATCTTGTAAAGTAAAGAATGGGCGCATAGCTCAGCTGGATAGAGTACTCGGCTACGAACCGAGCGGTCGGAGGTTCGAATCCTCCTGCGCCCACCATCCTTTACTTATTAGTAAGAAACTCGAATTAGAGTATAAAAAAGTGGGCGCATAGCTCAGCTGGATAGAGTACTCGGCTACGAACCGAGCGGTCGGAGGTTCGAATCCTCCTGCGCCCACCACTTTTTATTTACTACTGAGAGTTATATTAGTTATTGCATACTAATATGTCAGAGAAGACATTAAAATCAAAATAGAATGTGGGCGCATAGCTCAGCTGGATAGAGTACTCGGCTACGAACCGAGCGGTCGGAGGTTCGAATCCTCCTGCGCCCACCACTTTCTATTAGTGTTAATTTATAAAGAGCCCGACACATGGTCGGTTTTTTTATTTTTAAAATTCGTAATAAGCTTTGTTATTAATTAGCTTAATGCGTCAGTCAAAGTAAGACTTTAAAATCAAAATAGAATGTGGGCGCATAGCTCAGCTGGATAGAGTACTCGGCTACGAACCGAGCGGTCGGAGGTTCGAATCCTCCTGCGCCCACCACTTTCTATTTAAAGGTAACCGACGAGAGTCGGTTTTTTTATGCCTGAAATTTGCCTCATACTTAAAAGTATAAAACCACTAACCGAGTGGTCGAAGGTTCACTCTTTGAAGATACGTCCTGCACCCACCACTTTCTATTACTATTAAAGTTAATAGAAGATAACCGACGAGAGTCGGTTTTTTATGCCTGAAATTTAATATAGCAAGTGTCAATGAGGTTTGCTTAGAGATATGACAATTGTATGAACTTTTTATGGAGGCCGTTTTTATAGGATAATTTCATTTATTATATGCCTGTTATTTTATCTCATTATGAGTTTTACGATGATCTCTAGAAGACAATTTATTATTAGTGCCGGTACACTCGCTTTTATGGGGCTTTCTCGTAGTACTTTTGGCAAAGTACCATTTCTTGACGTGAGTGAGCATTTAAGTGCCTATGGTCCGTTAGTGACTGATCCTAACAAGTTACTCGATTTACCAGCAGGGTTTAGCTATCAAGTTATATCAAAACTGGGTGATAAAATGGATGATGGCTTTACAGTGCCAGATAAAGCCGATGGTATGGGCTGTATTGCCCTTGATGATGAGCGGGTTGCATTAGTCAGAAACCATGAATTAAAACCAACTGATTTAGCAAAAGCAGATGTTAGCTTACAAACGCATAAAACGTCATTTGCTTATGACATTACTGCGCAAGGTGTTGCTTTGCCAGGAGGCACAAGTCATATTATTTATAATTTAAAAACCGGTAAAAAAGAGCAAGAATATTTGTCACTCACTGGCACGATCCGCAATTGTGCAGGTGGTATTACCCCATGGGGTAGTTGGCTTACTTGCGAAGAGACTGTTCTGACTAAAGCGGATGGCTTTAATAAAGATCACGGCTATATTTTTGAGATACCAGCCAACGCTAAAGGACTAGTAAACCCTGAGCCTCTCAAGGCAATGGGGCGGTTTAATCACGAAGCAGCTGCTGTTGATCCAACAACCGGTATTGTTTATCTGACAGAAGATAAAGGCGATAGTTTATTTTATCGTTTTATTCCTAATGAATACGGTAAGTTGAGTAAAGGCGGTAAACTTCAAGCTATGATGATTAAAGCACAGCCACAGTTTGATACTCGTAATTGGGTTACAGGGGTAATGCCTTTACAACACAATATGGCCGTTGAATGGGTTGATTTGGCGCAACCTGAAAGTCCAAAAGACGATTTAAGAATACGCGGCCACAAACAAGGCGCTGCACTTTTCGCTCGTGGTGAAGGGATACATTGGGGTGAAAAAGAACTTTATTTTTGTTGCACTAATGGTGGTCAAAAGCAGCTTGGTCAAGTGATGAAGTATCAACCATCAGCATTTGAAGGAACAGATAAAGAGCATCTAGCTCCAGGACACGTTCAACTATTTGTAGAAAGCACAGATAAGTCGTTATTTAACTTTGGTGATAATCTCACTGTTGCACCTAACGGGCACTTGATCGTTTGTGAAGATCAGTATACCGACGTGGTTGATAACCATTTACGTGGCGTAACACCTAGTGGTGATGTATATAATTTTGCCCGCTTAACAGCGCAAACCGAGTTGGCGGGAGCTTGTTTTTCTGCTGATGGCAACACCTTATTTGTTAATGTGTATTCACCAACAAAAACATTAGCGATCACAGGACCATGGCAGAGTTTTAAAGGCTAACTGGTGATTATTTAATGCTTATATACAAGTGCACTATGGCTATTTAGTAGTGCTAAGTGAGTTAATTTAAAATGCAGCCTTGCTGATCCGCTTCATACCTTAAAGTATAAACCGGATCAGCAAAGTGTTTAGCTCAATTATTAGTAACAATAACCAAACTAAAATAACAGGCTGAAGTTTAGGCGCAGGGTACGCGGCTCAATCGGGTGGAAGTGATGATCTTCAACGCCTTCAATAGGTTCGCCAGCTAAGCGTGACGTGTAAAAGTAGTCAATATCGTGATCCGTACTATCAAATATATTTAATAGCTCAAGGCCCACTTTCCAATGCGTTTGTTGATAACTTACTAAACCATTTACGACTGTAAGCGGCTCTGAGCGTTTATCGCCATCACTGCTGAGTATCCGTTTGCCAATGTGGCGTACGCGCAGTGAAGACTGCCACTGCTGGGTAATATGCCAATTAATGCCAGTACTGGCAACCACAGGCACTGCGCCTTCAATTCGATCGTCATTTGAATCGATATCTAAGCGTGAATGTGTAAATGAGGCCTCGGCGTCTAAACTCAAGGCATCATTAAGCCAATAATACGCACTGAGCTCTAAACCGTAACGTTTTGATGCATCACTGGCTTCAGTGTTACCCGCATCACCCACAAATAATAATTCAGAATCTAAGCTTAGCCACCATAATGCCGCTGATAAATTAAACCGTTGTTGATCAAAGTAGCGTAAACCCAGCTCTGCGCCATTGCTTTGCACCAGTAAATCAACCTTATCAGCAGACTCAAGTGTCACAGGATCTTGTTTAATGGTCGCTCCACGCGCATCATTTGAATGATACGACTGCCCCCAGTTGGCATAACCGGCTAGGTTGTCATTAAACAGGTAATTTAAGCTGGCTTTAAAGCTAACCAAATCATCATCTGCACTGCCTGAATTAATACTGTTATTGCTATCAACATCTGCGTCAAAGTAATCATAACGCACGCCAAATGTTGCTTCGAGTGCTTGGCTTAAATTTACTTGTGATTGCCAATAGGCTGAGTAGCTGGCTTCGTCTACAGCATCTTCACGCACAGTACTTAAGCGTTGGCGCTGCTTGGTATTGTATAAACCAACTTGATCAATATCATCGCGGCGATATTCCACACCAGCTGTATGCTGGATTAGCATATCTGCAAGAGTATCAGCAAATTGATAACTCAGTGCGCCACCACTAATTGTCCGGCTATCGACTTGTTGGAACTGATCGCCATGAATAGGATCATTTAAAAAGTAAGAGAAGTTAGAAAACAAGTCCATGTCGTAGTTGATCACATAGGCATTGGCTTTAATGTGCTGGTCTTGCCAGTTTGCCGATAAACTATAGCGACTAGAGCTGCCGCCTACGGTAGTATCGAGTGAACCTAGCGCACTGATAATACCTTGGTCTACAGCCCGTTGTGGAATTTGATCTGCGGAATTCCAGCTGTTGTCATAAGCCATTGCCGTGACAGATAAATCGCCATCCCATGCTTTACCTACATAGCGTACTAGGGCATTTTTTTTATCTACATCTTCATTGATATCTTGCCAAGGGCCATCATAACCTTGCCACTCACTGGCAATAATTATTTTCCCGTTAGCAATTCCAATCGAGCCTAATGCCATCACGCGTTGGTAATTGTCTTTGCCAATTGTAAAGTCAAGTTGTTGATGTTTTGGATTATCAGCTAGATTAAATTCAGCACTGCCAGCGGTCGAAAAGTCACCTTGAGCGGCGCCATACGCACCTTTTTGATAATCTATAGTCGAAATTGTTTCAGGAATAATAAAGTTAAGGTCGGTGTAGCCTTGACCATGCCCATGGCTGCGCATATTAATTGGCATACCATCAATGCTGGTGGCAAAGTCAGTACCATGATCGAGATTAAAACCGCGAATAAAATATTGATTAGCTTTACCTGAGCCGCTGTGCTGTGTGACGGCCATACCTGGGATAAGTTCTAGCATTTCTGCGCTACGTAACATTGGACGGTTTTCTATTTCACCTTGGCCAATTACGCCACTTGATGCACTAATAGCCTCACCAATAAGTCCCGTGCGGTGTCCGTATATGGTAATTTCTTCAATGTTTGCAAGTACATTGGTAGAGCAAAACAAGCTACCAGATAGAATTAAAAAAGTGCGCATTATCATTTCCTTATAAATAGGTCGAAATGTTTATATTTAATACAATTACGTTTTACGATGTTAATCGGATGCAAATATTTGCTTGCTGTGGAAAATATGTTATTTTCAATAAAATATTCCAAAAATAAAAATCATAAGGAATTTAATTTTGATTGTAATGAAACTGAAAAAAGCGGGGCTGAATGTTTTCAGTGTGAGCTTAGTAACTGGGCTTTTTGGCTGTCAGAGTCAGCCACAGCAAGAGATTGTTGCATCGTTACAAGAGCAACATGAGAAGTTCTATCAACAGGTGATGTTGGCTGCGCCTGTCTTACCGGCTGATTTAACAAATATTCCTATGCAGGCGCATTTAGTTGGTAATCGTGTTGCGCAATCGCACTATAAAACGGCGGCGCAGGTTAATTACAGTCAGTTAGGATGGCAGCAACGCGTGGCAGCAGATTGGCACTATTTTGATATTCCGACATCGCAGGGTAAGTTGTTAGTAATTGATTACCAACAGCAAGGTAACCACCTGGCGTATCGTTATTTAGCAAATGGTACCCAGAATGATTTATATGAGCCATGGAGTTCATCTAAAATTCAAGCTTTTAGCGGTGCAATTGCAAAAGTACGGCAAATAAACCCAGAGCTTGGTGCAGATGCGCTAATAGGTGATAGCAATGTTGCTGATTTGATCACTAGTATTAATAGCTACGAGCATTTTGGCAGCGCTGATGGAAACTCTAATGCAATAGCGAGCTACTTTATTAATGTTGCTGGGCGTGATTATTTAAGTAATTTATTTGCAGATAATTGGCTAAAGCTTAATGATTCTCGCATTATGTTTAAAGGTGCTTATGCTACAGAGATTTTTACTCCTAGCACGATTCGTTGGCAAAGTACTGATAGTGATGTTATTGCTAGCAATATCGCTTATTTTACTGTTAATACCGATGATCCTGCTTATTTAGACTACCGGTGTGATGGCTGTGGTTTAACTGGTAATAAAGCCATGACAACTTTGGCTCAAGCTGAGTGGTTAAAACGTTTAGCAAGCCACACTCGAGAGCCCTTAACTCAGCAGCCTTTACTACAAGCACAAGACATTGATGTGCTATTTAATGGCACCGGCAATACGGATAAAACCGCTAAAGTGGGTGGTATGATGCAAGGGCTCAGTCAAATGATCACTGACTCTTTAGCGCAAGCGCTTGCACCAGACGATACTCGCCCAGCAAAACAAATTTTAGACGAGTTAACGCAGGGGCAATGGCGAGTTTGGCAAAAAATAGGTTGGGGTCCAAGCGAAACACGCTCAACCACAGAAACTGTCATGTTGGCTCATGTTTACTTACCGTTTATTCAAGGTGGACGCGAATTTACCTTAGCGGCACAAAATAGTGTGCCAGGTGCAAGTGAAAAAAACTTAGCCGTGGTTGGCTTAAAAATGCAGGCTAATTTTACGCATGCATTTAAACAGCTACTGATACCGCAAAAGCAATAATAAGTAGCACACAGCACGACTTACCAAGCAAATTGATAATAGGGAACCCACGAATGCGACATACATTTATCGCCCTGAGTATTTCATTAGCAAGTATTATTACCATGGCACCCGTCATTGCGGCGGATAACACGTGGCAATCAGATGTCATCGGGGTCACTCAATCTCAATTAACCCCGCAGCACTGGTTAAGCCAAGTGACAGATAAAACTCTGATGAGTGCAGCGCAAATCGCGGCATTTAATAAACAATTGATTGCTGACAATGAACATATTGTCGATCCACTCGATTTTGCCTCTCAGCTAACTCGTGAGCAGTTAAAGGCATATATACTCAGTATTAGTGTGGTACCAAAAAGCCCGCGTTTTTACCCTAATGGCGTGGCATTAAGTAATAAGCATTTTGCAAAATATCTAGCCAATTTGAATTTAGACGCTGTGACAGATAATAATCAAGTTAGTTATGCCATGGTGGTAAAGCGCTCAGTCCTGCGTACTTTTCCAACGTCGGACCGAGTATTAAATAGTGGCTTAGATAATGACTTAGATCGTTTTCAAGAAAGCGGATTATTCCCTGGTGACACAGTGGCTATATTGCATGAAAGTGCCGATAAGAAATGGTTACTTGTGCGCGCTTATAACTATCTAGCATGGGCGCCCAAAGCTGATATTGCGATATCGAATAAAAGCACACTTCGTGAATTTAAAAATAACGATGACTTTTTATTGATAACTGGCGCAAAAGTAAATACCGCTTACGTGCCTAATGATACCACTACATCGCAAGTGCAATTGGACATGGGCGTTCGTCTGCCTTTAATGCCGGCAGATAAAACCCCTCATTTATTAAATGGCCAAAACACCTACGCTAATTATGTTGTGCAACTGCCAACCCGCGGGGAACAAGGTCAGTTAGTTATTAAGCCTGCCTTGATCAGTCGCAGCAGTGATGTGCATTTAGGGTATTTACCTTACACCCAACAGCATTTAATAAAACAAGGGTTTAAATTTTTAGGCGAACGCTACGGTTGGGGACACGACTATAATGGCCGTGACTGCACTGGTTTTGTTGGCGAAATATATAAATCATTTGGTCTATTAATGCCGCGTAATTCAGGTCAGCAGGGGAAGGGAGAGTATGGAACAAATCACCGTTTTGATAAAACCAGCAATGAAAGCGATAAATTAGCGGTAGTTAATAACATGCAAGTGGGCGATTTAATTTATATACCAGGCCATGTAATGATGTACTTAGGTGAACAAGACGGTCAACCGTATGTGATCCATGATGTTAAAGGGTTGGGTTATAACAAGGCTGATGGTAGTTTTTATTCAAGTTCACTTAATGGGGTATCGGTAACGCCTTTATTGCCACTGCGTTTATCGCAAACTCAGAGCTATTTAGACCGTACTTATAATATTAAGCGTATTCGCTAGGAGTTAAAAAATGAAGATTACGGCGATACGTTTTGCCAAACTTAAAGTGCCATTAGTTACGCCGTTCAAAACAGCGCTGCGTGAAGTGAGCTATATTGAAGACTTAGTGGTGTTAATTGAAACCGATAAAGGCGAAATTGGCTATGGTGCTGCGGCGTCTACGCCAGTAATAACTGGCGATACTCACCAAAGTATCCTTAGCGTTATTAAACAATTTATAGCGCCAAAACTAATTGGTATGGAAATCGAAAACCTCAATCAAATTTGCCAAGTGATCCAATCAAGTGTGGTGGCAAATTACAGCGCTAAAGCCGCACTCGAGCTGGCTGTTTATGACTTGTGGGGTAAATTATATCAAGCGCCGCTGTATAAATTGCTCGGCGGTGGTAGTCAAACATTACGAACTGATATCACTATTAGCGTTGATAATATTGATAAAATGCTCAGTGATTGTGCTGTGGCTGTAGCGCAAGGTTTTGATATTTTAAAAGTAAAAATTGGCAATGATTTACAGCAAGATATCGAACGAGTGAAGGCGATTTATCAAGGTTTTGGCCAGCAAACGCAAATTCGTTTGGATGTAAATCAGGGCTGGAATGCTAAACAAACGGTGTTTGCTTTACGGCAATTAGAAAGCCACAATGTTGAATTAGAACTTGTTGAACAGCCAGTGAAAAGTGATGATTTTAAAGGTTTAAAGTATATTACTGAGCGGGTAAATACGCCGATCATGGCTGACGAAAGTGCCTTTTCGCCCAAGCAAGTAATTCAATTATTAGAGCAAAATGCTGTTGATATTATCAATATCAAAGTCATGAAAACGGGTGGCTTAAGTCGTGCTATTGAAATTGCCAATATTACTGAACAGTATCAAGCTGATTGTATGATCGGTTGCATGTTAGAAGGCAGTATTGCCGTTGCAGGTGCGGCGCATTTAGCGTCTGCAAAAGCCCAGCAGATCAGTAAAATAGACTTAGACGGTCCAGCGCTTGGCCAATATGATCCGGTGCAAGGCGGTGTGGAATTTAATGGCCCAGCGATCACGTTAAGTGATGGTCCTGGCTTGGGGATTAAAAGTATCGACACATTACAACCGATAAACGATGGAATTTGGCCGTTATGAAAAAAATAATAATAACATTAATCACCACAGCAGCCCTCAGCGGCTGTGCAAATAGTGCAAGTACATCAGCAGCTGCAATTGCTGCAGTTATCCCACAGCAAAGCCAACAGTTAGTGGTGGTGGTTGCAGATGATTGGCAAGCCATTGCCGCACAATTGTATCGATTTGAGCGTGTTGCAGGACAATGGCAACAACAAGGCCAAGGTCACAGTGTGGTACTTGGGCGCACCGGTCTTGCGTGGGGTATTGGTTTACACCCAGCTCAAGCGGGCGAACAAAAACAAGAAGGCGATGGTAAAGCTCCCGCTGGTATTTTTGAACTCGGCACCGCGTTTGGTTATTTAGATTCATTAAAAACCAATATGACCTACCAAGGCATGACTGCTGACGACTATTGTGTTGATGTCAAAGGTTCGCCATTTTATAACCAGCTAGTTAATAAGTCAGTGGTAGGAGAGGCTGCTGTCAAAGACTCGTCAGAGTGGATGCGCCGTGATATTTACAGCCAAGATAACCTTTACAAAAAAGGCTTAGTGGTTAAGCACAATAGTCAAAATGTTGATGGTGCAGGCAGTTGTATCTTTATGCATTTATGGCGCGCAGAAAATAAACCAACTGCCGGTTGTACTGCAATGACTGAGCAGAATATGGATACCTTGTTAGCTTGGTTAGATGAACAGAAAAAACCATTGTTAGTGAGCTTACCTAGCGAACAATATCAACAAAAAAAATTGCTTTGGAAGTTACCAGCGATTAAATAATACGTGTACAGCCACGCGATCGCGTGGCTTTACAAAGTAAATAATAAAATTGTTTTCTTTTTATTAATTTAATGGAATAATATATTCCATTGATTGGTTTGAAATTGGGATAATAAATGAGTGCACAATACACCTTGCTAGATTGGCTCGTATTCGCAAGCTACGGAGCAATTTTATTACTCAGTGGTTGGTGGTTTAACCGTAAGCGCGCCAACTCAAGTAAAGACTTCTTTTTAGGCGGTAATAGTATGCCGACCTGGATGGTGGCTATTTCGGTATTAGCTACTTCACAGTCTGCTGCCACTTTTATTGGTGGACCTGATCAGGGTTATCAAGGTGATTTATCGTATTTAGCGACGAACATTGGCGCATTCATAGCTGCATTTATTGTTTCTATTTTTCTGATCCCTAAGTTTTATCAACAAAAAGTGTACACAGTTTATGAACTGCTTGAAAAGCGCATAGGGCCAAAAGCTAAACGCCGCAGCGGCTTAATGTATTTATTTGGCCGAGTGTTTGCCAGTGGCGCACGTCTATATATGGCCGCGATTGCAGTAGCGATGATTTTATACGGTAATATAGCCGCAGAAAGTGTGATTATAGCGACTTTGCTATTAGCACTTGTGGGTTTGTTGTATACCGTATTTGGTGGTATTCGCAGTGTAATTTATTCTGATGTGCTGCAAAGTGTCGTATATGTCAGTGCTGCGATTGCCGTTATCTGGTGTTTGTTGGTACTGATCCCCGCTGATTTTTCAACTATTTTAGCAACCTTAAATGAGCCAACCCCCGGTGCTGATTCAAAGCTGGCAATTTTCAAATTTGATTTAGATTTTGGCCCAAGTGGAGTGTTCAATATGGCGTCGGTATTAACCGGCTTTGTGTTACTTAACATTGCCGCCTTTGGTCTTGATCAAGATATGACACAGCGTCTACTGACGTGTAAGAGTGACAAAGAAGGCAGTAAAGCATTACTACTTTCTATCGTGATGGTTATTCCCGTGATGTTGGTATTTATCTTTATTGGTTTATTACTTTATATCGTTTATCAGCAGCCAGCATTAATGAACAGTGACGGTGCGCAAGTCGTACAAGAATTTAATGGTGAAAAAATCACTATTTTTATGTACTACGTACTTAATGAGGCCCCTGCTGGTGTTAAAGGTTTAGTTAGCGTCGGTATCATTGCCGCGGCCATTTCAACATTAAACTCCGGTTTAAGCTCGATGTCGTCGGTCATTGTACAAGATTTATATCGACCTTATTTAGCAGCTAAAAATAAGCAAGTTGCCGATAACCATTTTGTTAAAGCTGGGCGTATTGGCATGGCGGTTGTGAGCCTATCATTAGCATTAATGGCCATAGTTTGTTATTTCTGGCAGCAATACAGTGATATGCCGCTTCTTAAGTTTGCGCTGAGTGTCATGGTGTTTTCGTACAGTGGTTTACTGGGCGTGTATTTTACAACACTATTTACTAAACGTGGCAGTGAAGGCTCAGTATTGGCGGCGTTAATTGTCGGCTTTATGATCACTTTATTCATGCAACCATACATCATTGATTGGTTATTGCCGGCAGCAGATCGCTTCTATTTAGGCTTTACTTGGCAGTTATGTATTGGTACTGCGTTGTCGACTTTAGTGTGTTGTTTAGGTAAACCTCAACTTGCCCAGCGCGGCCAGTCAGCTGTAGGAGCCCAATAGGCATGAACATTGACTATATACTGGCTATTGATGGCGGGGGCACCAAAACGCTGGCGAAATTAGTGAATTTATATAGCGCTGAAGAATTTACTGCGCAGGCTGGTGCAGCCTCAGTTTATAACGATCTTAATACGGCGCTTACTAGTTTACAGCAAGTGATCACTAGCGTATGTGCACAAAGTGGCGCTAAGCATAGCCAAATTTTGGCGGTAATGGGACTTGCGGGCGGCTCGTCTAAAGTGTTGGCTGAGCGAGTAACTGCAAGCTTACAGCTAGACTGTGATATTAAATTTGCGCAATTGAGTATTGTAAGTGATGCAATCACCTCATTATATGGTGCAAATCTAGGCCAGCCAGTTGCAATGTTAGCGTTAGGAACGGGCGCTGTAGCAGCAAGATTATCCGCTGATGGAGAAACAAAATTAATTGGCGGCTGGGGTTTTTCGGTTGATGATTTTGGCGGTGGTGCGCGCTTAGGGTTAAGTGCTGTGCAATGCTTGTTAGATGAAATAGACCGCTTTGAGCAACCTAAAAGCCTGCTAACGCAACAGCTGAGTGAACAAGTTGGCCGTGAGCGAGAACAAATATCAAGTTGGTTAATGAAGGCCAAAGCGTTAGATTATGCGCGTTTTAGTCCTTTAATCTTTAGTTTAAAAACACAGTGTATAATAGCCGATACGGTGCTTAGTGAGCATGTTCGACAAGTCGAGAGATTGATTGAAAAATGTCGTGGTCAGAGCCAGTTACCAGTCATAATTATTGGCGGTTTAGCGGACGTAACCATTGCATTATTAAATGAAAATACACAACTGAATTTATCTCCCCGTCAAGGGGATTCGTTAGCCGGTGCGGTGATTTTAGCCAGCGACCGCATTAAACAAATTGAATACACAAGGATTACACAATGAGCCCTGAGTCTAATTTTAATCAGCAGCGTGCACTTTTAGAAGAGCTGAACGGGATTGTGTCAGAAGGACAAAACTTAGATACGTTGGATATAGATTTACTCGATAGTCGCGAAATTTTAACCAAAATAAATTTGGAAGATCAAAAAGTTGCCGCTGCTGTAAAGTTAGTGATCCCAGAGATAGCCAAAGCGGTCGATCATATTGTAACGGCATTTAAGCAAGGCGGTCGTTTAATTTATATTGGTGCCGGCACCAGTGGTCGCTTAGGTATTTTAGATGCTGTGGAATGCGCGCCAACTTACAGTGTCAGCGATCAACAAGTAATGGGAATAATTGCGGGTGGCGAAACGGCTTTTAAAAAAGCAGTTGAAGGTGCCGAAGATAGCTTAAAATTAGGCGTAGAAGATCTTAAAGCCGTTAATCTACAGGCTAAAGATGTCGTGGTAGGGATTGCCGCTAGTGGCCGTACACCTTATGTGCGAGCAGCCATTGAGTATGCAAAATCAATAGGATGTATCACCGTTGGAGTAACCTGTAATCCTAACTCCGCGGTAATGAAACTACCTGATATTGGCATTTGCCCGGTAGTTGGCGCTGAAGCGGTAACTGGTTCAACACGTATGAAATCGGGTACTGCACAAAAGTTAGTATTAAATATGCTCAGCACAGCCAGTATGATCCGCACCGGTAAAGTCTATAAAAACTTGATGGTTGATGTGAATGCCAGCAATGAAAAGCTGCATGCTCGTGCGATCCGCATCGTAATGCAAGCAACCGATTGCACTCATCAGCAAGGAGTCGATGCGCTTGCCCAAGCAAAACAAAGTGCTAAATTGGCTATTTTAATCATCTTAACAGGCAAAGATGCCGCCCAAGCTGAGCAAATGTTAACCCAAGCGGATGGTTTTTTACGAAAAGCGGTGGAACTATAAATGTTAATTAGATTATTGGTTATATTACAATGCCTAATTTTGAGCGCATGCGCCCACAACAGCACTGACGATGCAATCTTAACTGATACACCGCAAGTAAGTTTAAGTGTTGGCGCTTTACAATATCAGCAGTACCTACCACAACTTGAGGGCAAACGAGTTGGCTTAGTCGTTAATCAAACTTCACAAGTTAATGACACCCATATAGTCGACTTACTGCGTGATAAAGGCGTGAATGTTACTAAAATATTTGCCCCTGAACATGGTTTTCGTGGCGACCACGATGCCGGCGCGCATGTAAAAAGTACGGTGGATGCAAAGACCGGTATTGATGTGGTGTCTATTTACGGCAGTAATAAAAAGCCAGATACCGCTGTATTAAGCGAATTAGACGTGATTATTTTTGATATTCAAGATGTTGGTGTGCGTTTTTACACTTATATCAGCTCAATGCATTACATGATGGAAGCTGCTGCTGAGAATAACATTGATTTTATTGTACTTGATAGGCCAAACCCGAATATTGCTTATGTTGATGGGCCAGTTTTAGATTTAAAATTTCAGTCTTTCGTTGGCATGCATGAAATTCCTGTATTACATGGTATGACAGTGGGTGAGCTGGCAAAAATGATCAAAGGTGAAGGGTGGATAAATAAAGCTTCGTCACTAAACTTGACGGTTGTGCCTGTGGCGCATTATCGCCGCGATATGACGTATAGTTTACCTGTTCAGCCAAGCCCTAATTTACCAAATGATCAGTCAATTGCGTTGTATCCATCATTATGCTTTTTTGAAGCAACACCAATTACAATTGGCCGTGGTACAGACTTTCCATTTCAAGTGATAGGTTATTCACCGATTGCGTTAGGGGAGTTTAGTTTTACTCCGCGCGCTATTGAGGGAGCATCAATGAACCCTAAATTTAAAGGGATAGAGGTGCAAGGTCTTGATTTACGCGGCAGTACAATCAAAGGACTAGATTTAAGTTTATTTATTACAGCCTACAAAACTTTTACGCAAAACGAGCAAACGTTCTTTGAACGTGCTGGCTTTATGGATAAACTTGCAGGCACTGATAAGCTGCGCTTAGCTATCGAAGCCGGCCAAACAGAGCTGCAAATCAAACAAAGCTGGCAACAAGATCTAGCTCGCTTTAAACAGCAACGCGCAGCATATTTGTTATATCAATAAGACTATTTTCATTTATAAACCTTTAAAACGCAGCTTAGGCTGCGTTTTTTTATTGCGCTTAGAAAAGTTCAACTGTATGTTCTATAAATAAAATTTAAAGGAATAATAATGAAAAAAGACATTTGGTATAAAAAGCCGGAAATGATAGTTGCTTTTTCAGCGTTATTGATAAGCGTTGTTACAACAATAATAGGTATTTACTCAACGATGATTGATCGCTCTTATGCAAGGGCTTCGGTTTGGCCGAGAGTTGAGTTGTATAGGAGTTTTTCACCTAAGGATGAGCTATTTAGTTACGGTATAATGAATAACGGCACAGGTCCGGCAATTATTAAATATGTCAAAGTAATCTATAATGAGAAGCCCATTAAGAAATGGTCTGATTTTATAGCTGCAACGAACTTAGTTCAATCACATATCGGTACACGTATTCTACCAAGTCAAGCGAATTTTAGTGCGGTTTCCATAAAAGATAAGGCTTATTTAACAGAAATTCTTAAAATGGATGAACAGATTGCAATCGAGCTGTGCTATTGCTCTATTTATGACGAATGTTGGCTGGTTGATAGAAGTAATCAACCAATAGAAATAGCACAATGTGAAATTAGCGACGAACAGCGATTTATGCAGTAATACACGTATTTTTGCAATAAAAAAGGCCACAATTGTGGCCTTACCATGGATGGGGAAATAAGCGCCCATTGAGCGCTTACTTTAATCCATAAGATTAAAACTTAAAGTTAACTGATAACTGCAAGCTACGTGGATTGTAGTAGCTACGCGATTCACCAAACTTCTCTTCAAGTACATACGGGTTTTTGTTATAACCTGTTTGGCGATTAAATACATTGAAGAGATCAGCACGAAATTGTAGTTCCATATCACCAGAGAACTTAAAGTTTTGCGTATAGTTTAAGTCAAGTTGCCAATGGCTAGCAGTGCGACGACTACCAGCAGACTCTGCATAGCGGCTAATATGGCTTGTAGGGTAGCCGTATGTTGTTCCATCCCATGCTTCCCATGCTTTACCTGATTGGAATACGAAGTACGCCCCTAAGTTAGCTTCCCAAGGAAGAGTATAGTAACCGTATACTTTCAGTAAGTGCGGCTTATCACCAGAAAGCGTGCCATAACGGTTATCCCATGAATAACGACCACGGCCATCACCATAGTAAGATGAACCAATAAAGTTATTCGCATCATTGCTTGTTGTGGTGTTATCTTGGTCAAAGTTGCCATAGTAGTGACTCCATACATATGAAGCGTTTACGTAGCTATTCTCACCCAAGTATTCGGCTTCAATACTTGCTTCCCAGTATTTGGTTTCGCCGCCATCAACCTCTGCAATTACATAAGACGAACCACCAATTTCGTCACGAATATCAGCTAAGTTAGCTACATATAAGCCTTTATCTGCAATGTGTTGCGGTACACCTTCGGCATCAACACCTGAGTAATCAGTTAGGCGCGCATTGTTTGGCATATCCTCCCAAAAGTGCATGCCTTTACGGTGACGAACATGAGCTCGTAATACTAAGTCAGAACCAACATACTTAGTGGTTCCGATAGTAAATTCGTTAATACGACGTGGTTTCATATCATCTTGGAATACTTTACCAGATGAACCATTTCTAGGTGAAGATGATAAAATATTACCAGCTTCATCTAGTAATAACTCAATTTCGGCACGAGTGTTTCGATCCCATGATGCTGCGCGAGATAATGAACTCGCTTCAGGATTATAAATCGCAAAGTTTGCAAATACGGAATCTTCGTCAGAATAAGTCCATGTTGCACCTAAACGAGGTTGCAGCATATCTTTCCAGTTGGTTTGGTACATTTGGTACTTGTGACCAGGAGCAACTTCATAGCCAGAAATAGTACCAGATTTAGCTTTTAAGCCTTGACCATACCAAGTGTCTTGGCTGACCAATAATCCTAAGTTATAAGTCCAATCACCCAATTCTATAGTATCGTTAATTTCAAAGTTTAGGCTGCGTGTTTCAGAGTTAATGCCTGATACAGGTGAGCCATCTGCAGTTGCTAAACTCATTTGTTGGACTCGAGCACGGTAGATAGCATTTGCAGGGTCAAAACCATCAGTGTTTGCATCAGCATCAACTAAGCCACCAATGTATGCAATTGAACCCCAACCGTTAGAGAGTCTGGTTAGTTGCTCTTCGCCTTCTTCCCATTTTGCACCAAAATGGAGTATGTGGTATGCATCCCCCCAGCTAAGTTCATGTTCTAAACTAACTTCAAAGGAATCACGATAAAAGTTTTGATTGTCATAAGTTGCGTATGCACCAACACCACCACCGCCTTTCATCACTGCGTCTTCAAGATAGCCATAGGTATTAATTAATGCATTTGCGCCAGCATTATATGCGGCGATTTGTGCTTCGCTAAATCCTTCATCTGGGTCATAACTTCTTAAGCTTGGGACAGAGAAATAACCCATTTGAGCTAAGTCATCAATACCAAGTTGGCTTGATAAAGAAGGGATTACACTCAATGGTGTATCAGGTTGTGAGCCTGTTTCTAATTCAAACTTACTATATTGGAACGAAAGTGTGGTTGCTGATCCTAAGATCCATGAACCATCTAAAGTAAAGATATCTTGATCAGCTTTACTGCCGACAGATACAGTGTCCATCTCGTAAGCACCAATCGAATCGCCTTTAACTTCTTTATCTGAGGTACGTTGTGAGATATTTATCAAAATATCATCAGTTGGTGCCCAGGTTAATTTACCAAAGTATTCGTCGCGGATACTCTCATAATCTTTTACTTCGCCATAGGCTGTGTTTTTGTTTGCTTTGGTCTCTTCAGGACGGTAATAAGAGGTATAAAAATATAATGTATCTTCAATCAGTGGACCGCTTAAACTTGCGGTTAACCAGTTTTTATCAAGCTCAAAGCTCTCTTCACCTACTGGCGTTGCAACAAAGGTTTTTGGTTGTATTTTGTATTCTATATTACCGTGAAACTCATCCGTACCAGATTTTGATACTGTGTCAATTGAAAAGCCACCAGAACGGTTAAAGCCAACCGCTTTTGCACCACCTCTGTCCATAGTAACAAAGGCAACATCGTGTGTTGATGGCTCTGAAGCTAAGTTGCCATACATCGGCAATGACACATTAACACCATCGAAGCCATATGAGTTATCAACACCTGATCCACCAGCTGATGGGCCCAACGTTGAATTTGCCGAAAGTTCTATACCAGGGACAAGCTTTAAAAGGTCTCGGTAATCTTGACCTACAGGGACATTATTAATTCCCTCTTCACCTAATGAGTTTGTGAGTGCTGATTTACCTTGTCGAAATAGTTTACTGCCTGTCACTGTAATTACTTCAACATTATCTTTTTTACCGCCAAGAACAACATTAGCACTTGAGGTTTGCTCTAGCAGTACATCAACAGTTATTGTTTGTGTAACGCCGCTGCTGTCTTCAAAGGTCAGCTCATAAGTGCCTGGTTTTAGTTGCGGGAGATCATAACTGCCATCTTCACGGGTTACCACCGTACGCGCTTTTGGCATGACGTTACTACGTGCAATAATGGTAATACCCGCTAGTGGTTGGTTTGCTTGCTCGGTTTTTACCTTACCTTTAATGCTACCGTTTAAATTCGCGAATGCAGGAGCACTTGCTAGCGAGGCAGCTATTATAGCGGTGGTTATTGCAGTTTTTGGCACTCGCAGAGCGCGATGTGTGGCCTGCGCTAACGAGCTTATAGTGAAGGTTGGTACATGTTTTTTCATTGTTTTCCCCGTCCTTATTATAATTAACTTATAGCTCTGAACTTTGTTGATTCCCCAAACAGAGTTATAAACTTTGATCAATTGTTGCTATTCCATTAAACATGCGTTGCTATTAATGGTCAAGAATAAACTCTTCCTTATTTGTGTTGTATCTATAAATAAAATATATAAAAACTGGTTTCGTTATATTTTTTGTCAATATAAGCGTAAGGCTGGGGGAGTGTTTTCGCGATTTTTAGCGCAGTTAATCATATTTAATATATTGAAATGACATGTTTTTGTATTTTTCATTCTAAAGAAGGAGGATTTTTTATTGAGTTGGAACAATACTGTTGGAGTTACAATAATAATTATTGTTTATGAACTAAAAAATTTTGGTTGGCATGGAATAAAGAAATAATTTATAAATTAGCAAACGAGAGATAGGTTATTATTGCACGGCTGTTGTTAAAGTGGTTTTTATAATAAGAAAGGCCACAATAGTGGCCTTAATTCTTTAGGATGTCGTTGGTTAGTGATTTCTAAATTCACCAACAACGTCATTTGAATGCTCTAGTAATTTACGACCTTGACGACTCGATTGCGTTAAAGCGATAAATAGAATATCAATAACAAAGTCTTGCGCAGTACGGGCAAGTATCGATGATAAACGGACTGACTCTTCTTCTGCCACAGAGTAAAGCCTAACATTGGCTTGATCAGCAACAGGGTTACTACCAAATTTAGTGACAGAGATCACGTAACTGTCGTTTTTCTTAGCCTGCTTTACCACTTCAGCAATTTCTCTGGTGACACCCGATTCACTGATCGCAATAACTAAGTCGCCTTTTGCAAAGGTTGATACATAGGCGAGCTGCGCATGACCATCAGGTTCAGCTATTGCTGGCATACCTAACTTTTGCAGCTTATAAGAGAAGTCTTTAGCCACCAGGGCAGAGCCCCCTAAACCACAAATTAAAATTCGTTTAGCTGATTTTAACAAGCTAACAGCTTGTTCAATGGCTAGCGCTTCATTGAGGTTTTTTGTTTCAGTAAGCACAGCAAGTTTACTACTGAGTAGCTTTTCTGCTATTTGCTCTAGTGAATCACTTAAGGTGATTTTACCATGCAGTTTTGGTTCTGATGTTTCATCATTGAGTGCATCAATGACAGCCAGCTTAAATGCTGGAAAGCCTTTGTAGCCCAGTTTTTGCGAAAATTTTACAACGCTTGACTGGCTCACGCCGACAACTTTAGCCAGCTCTACAGACGAAAGATTACGAATAGCATTAGCTGAGTTCAATGTGAAGTCGGCTAGCTTAGCTTCGCTGCTCGATAGGGACTGACGTAAGGCTTTAATTTTTACAAATGTAGACATACTACCCGCTTATTTTTATATTTGGCGTATTTATAGCATTAATCGAAATAAATTTGTACTTATTCTAGGTTCAAATGTAACCATCTTTGTTTTTACTCTTGTTCCTAGGCGTACAAAAAATAAATTATTCCCAATAGCCGCAATTAAGTTTTGGAATATTGTTTAAGAATAATTGGAATAATATAGTTTTAATTATCTAATTTTACAACACCAATAGCACGAACTAACAGATTTATTTGCTAGTCGCTTGGGCACTGTTTTTATGGTGGGATAAAATATCTTTATTTGATTTGCTTGTTGAAATAAATTATTTACAAATCATTTTACTGTGATAGGGTTTGGTTTATACAACTCAAATCGAGTTGTCCAAACTACAATAACAATATGAGAACTGGGTTTATTTAATGTATTGTTTACTAAATACCGCTAATCGTGGTTTTGGGATTGCGCTTATTTACTTTGATCAGCAATGAGAAGGCTATGACGTTTTTATCTTGGTTTAAAAAACTTTGTTTAGTTACAACTACCGCACTTTTGACTAGTTGTGCTTCAACACCTTACGAGTTTACACAATCTGCCAATTACAGTCATCGTGTTAAGTTTTTAGTCATGCATTACACCGCTATTGATTATGAAAAATCGATACGTGCTTTAGTCGATGAAGGTGGTTTAAGTGCTCATTATTTATTACCAGAGTTAAATGATCCTAGCTACCCTGAGGATGAATTAAAAGTAATTCAACTAGTTGATGAACATGATAGGGCGTGGCATGCCGGGACAAGCTTTTGGCAAGGCCGTGAAGATTTAAATGATCAATCAATTGGTATCGAAATTGTTAACGTACCAAGCTGTCACTATCCCGAAGTTAAACCTGATGAGCAAATGGAAAATGACGCCTCAAAACTGTGTATTTTCCCCGATTTTGACGCTAAACAAATAGCGTTATTGATTGAGCTCAGTAAAGGTATTTTAGCCCGTAACCCTGATATTGGCCCAACTCAAGTTGTAGGGCACTCCGATATAGCGCCTACACGAAAAAACGATCCAGGTCCGCGCTTTCCATGGTATCAATTGTACCAAGCTGGTATTGGTGCATGGTATGACAGTGACACGGTTGATAAATATTGGCAGCAATTTAATTTAGTTAAACCATCAATTAGTTTAATGCAAAAAGCGTTACGTGGTTATGGTTATGATGTACACGTGACTAATCAACTTGATCCACAAACCCTTGATACATTAAGTGCCTTTCAAATGCACTTTTTACCTTGGCATGTAAGCGGTAATGCAGATGCGCGCAGCGCTGCGGTATTGTTTGCTTTGATGGAGAAGTACTTTCCGAAAAAAGCAGCTAAGTTAATGTTGCAATATCAACAACAGCAACTTGCCCCAGAACCGATTATTAAGCCTTTAGCAAATGCGCAGGTTGTGTTGCAGGTACCAAATCCTAATCCAAGTTCTCGGGCACTGGTTAATGACCGTGGTACATTTAAAGCTTATAAAGGCCGAGGCGAAATTATCATTGAAAATAACACCGCAACGAGCGCGGATATTTTTATCAATGGTGAAAAAATAAATATTGCTCAGCCACTTATGGCAAATAATAGCTACAAATACAGCTTATCTAAACGGACTCACAACGGCACAAATACGTTCAAGGTTGAAAATGTGCAGCCTGAAGGGGCAAGTTTAACATTACGTTTTCCTTACCCAACATTAGTAACTAAGCCTGTAAAGTCAGTGCAGTTTAATAACGTGGATAAATTGATCAATGAAGAAGTCGCGGCAGGATTTCCCGGTGCCGTACTGGCAGTGATCAAAGATGGTAAGTTAATTAAATTAAGCCACTATGGCGATGCTAAAAAATACCTTGCTGATGGCTCATTATTAGAGCAGCCACAGCAGATGAAAAGCGATACATTATTTGATATTGCCTCTAATTCAAAAATGTTTGCCACAAATTTAGCGTTAATGAAATTAGCCAGTGAAGGTAAAGTTGATGTAGAAAAACCGCTATTTTATTACTTACCTGAGTTTCGTGGTGCGGGCCGTGAGCAGCGGTTAGTCAAAGATTTACTGACCCACAGTGCAGGTTATCCCGCGGTAGTTGATTTTCATCGTAAAGATAATAAGTTTGGTGAGCGATTCTTTTCACAAAATAGCTTACGTACTAAAAACTTATTACTGACAGGCGTGCCATTTGTTGCGGGTCGTAGCGTTAAACATTTATATTCAGATATTGATTACATGTTACTCGGTGTATTAGTGGAGCGACTTTCAGGGCAGTCGCTGGATAATTATGTTGAAGGGCAAATTTTTCAACCGCTTGGTTTAACCCACACCGTTTATAATCCATTGCAAAAGGGCTTTATAAAAAACCAAATAGCTGCCACTGAGTTAATGGGAAACACTCGTGACGGGCGGATCAGCTTTGATAATGTTCGTACCGACGTTTTACAAGGGCAAGTACATGACGAAAAAGCATTTTATGCCTTAGGTGGGGTCGCAGGTCACGCAGGACTTTTTAGTACAGGTCAAGACTTAGCTGTGCTTGCGCAGTTATTGCTGAATCGCGGTGGCTATGGTGATAAGCAAATATTTACCCCGCAAGTATTAGAGCAATTCATTGCCCCGCAAGCCAGCGATGAAAGTTATGGTTTAGGTTGGCGTCGTGCCGGTAACGGTGCTTTACAATGGCATTTTGGCCCGTACGCGAGCCCACAAGCGTATGGTCACACTGGCTGGACGGGCACGGTTACTGTGATTGATCCCGCTTATGACTTGGCGATAATTTTGCTTACCAATGCTCGCCATACCCCGATTGAAGGGAATGAAACAGATTATGAATTTATGGGGAGAAAGTTTGAAACCGGTAAATATGGCTCAATTGTTTCGCTAATTTATGAAGCAATATTAAATAAGCATTGATCTAAATGGCAGTGTTCAGCTTATCGCTAATCGATTTAAGTTGTGTTTATTGACGAACAGATTAAGCTAATGAGTTTGTTCCAGCCTTTATAACAAAGGCCTGATAATAATTAGAGTGAGTCATAGACTCACCACAAAAAAGGTTACAGTATGTCTTGGTATTCAATTTTACCGCCACTAATTGCGATTTTGATCGTATTTTGGCGCAAAGAAGTCATTATGGCGCTACTTGTCGCTGTTGCTTCTTCAGAGTTTTTGCTGGCCTTGCAAGGTAACGGTAATACACTTTTTAATACATTTATAAATACCATAGAGCGCGTGGTGAGCGTAGCAAGTTCGCCAGGTAATAGTCGTATCCTAATTTTTAGTATCTTAATCGGTGCATTACTTGCTTACATACGCGAATCGGGCGGTGTGGCTGCAACAGTAAATGTGTTGATGAACAAAGGTGTGGCAAAGAGCAAACGCCAAGTGGGTTATTTAACCATGTTTTCAGGTATTGCGGTGTTTATAGAATCTAACTTAAGTGTACTGACTGCGGGTATTTTATCGCGGGGTTTATTCGATAAATTTAAAATGAGCCGTGCTCGCTTAGCATACATTATTGATAGTACCAGTGCTCCTGTGTGTATTTTGATTTTACTTAATGGTTGGGGGGCATACATACTTGGCTTGCTTGGTAATTATGAACTGTCAGAGTCGGCAGTCTCGGTGTTATGGGGCAGCATAGGCTATAACTTTTACGCCATCATCACCTTACTCATTGTGTTTTACACAATCTCGTTTGATAAAGTACACGGCCCGCTTAAAAAGGCTGAAG
Source organism: Pseudoalteromonas rhizosphaerae (assembly GCF_028885455.1). NCBI lineage: Bacteria > Pseudomonadati > Pseudomonadota > Gammaproteobacteria > Alteromonadales > Pseudoalteromonadaceae > Pseudoalteromonas > Pseudoalteromonas rhizosphaerae. The sequence continues at coordinate 4,248,794 of NZ_CP118496.1, read as the reverse complement.
AGCAATTAGAGCACCAAAAAACAGAGCTGCAAGAAGAAGTAACAGGCACTAAAGCACGTTATATGCTGGTTCCTTTACTTACTTTAATAGGTAGCATGGTCGGCTTTATGTATTGGTCAGGTAATGGTGATATTGCCAGCGGCAGTGGCTCTAAGTCGGTATTGTATGCAACTATTTTAGCTTGCGTTGTCGCCTACTTATTAATGGTAAGCTCTCGTCAATTTACTCACCATAAACTGGTTGATATTGGCTTTAAAGGCATGGGTGAGTTATTACCCTTAGTCGCGATTGTATTACTATCATTGACTCTCGGCGCCAGTTTAAAAGATTTAGGTACTGGCACTTTTGTTGCGGGCTTAGTGGGTGATTACTTACCTATTTACTTAGTCGTACCAGTGTTGTTTGTAACCGGTGCGGTGATCTCTTTCACAACAGGCACCTCATGGGGTACATTTGCAATACTTATCCCGATTGGTGTGCCATTAATTCAAGCGCTTGGTTTACCGCCGTCATTAGTGATTGCGGCAATTTTAGGGGGCGGCGTATTTGGCGATCATTGCTCGCCAATATCAGATACCAGTGCGGTGTCGGCAATTGCCTCAGGCTGTGACTTACTTACTCACGTTAAAACGCAAATGCCGTATGCATTATTCGCGGGTGGCTTAACGTTTGTTGCTTACCTAGTTACGAGCATTATTGTGTTGTAAAGAGTTAGCGAGCTTGCGAGAGTAAAGTTAGCTAGTCAGCGAAAAGCCTGCAAATTTGCAGGCTTTTTAGTTATAGTGCAGCAATAAAACAGCAGCTATTGATGGATTAACTTTTTATATTTGGCAGGGGGTATTTGTAAAATAGCGTTGAACTCATTGTTTAGGTGAGATTGATCGGAAAACCCGCACTCAAGGGCGAGTTGTGCCAAGCTTAGCTGTGGGTTTGCTTTTATAAGTTGTCTGACTTGCCTGACTCTGTAATTACGTGCTAGGTGTTTGGCAGTGATGCCACAGGTGTTTTTAACGTAGCGCTCTAATTGCCGCTTACCTTTAGGGGTGTGCTCGTAAGCAGTACTTAGTGGGGTAAGATTGATTATTTTATGGATCAGTTTTTGTGTGTGCTCAATAGCCTGATGGTGTATTTTTGGTGCATTGAGGTGCGCCGACAACAAATCAATAAACGAATCTAAGTTAGCATATTGGTCAAGCGCCTGTGCTAAACCTGCTAAGGTTGCAGGCGCCACAAGCGAATGATTTACCTTTTGTAAATGGGCAAGTCCAGCGGGTTTAAACCGGATCCCACAAAAGACGGAGCCAGCAGTAAACGTTACTTTTTCTGACTGTGTTGATATGGTTTGCATGAAATAGGGGGAATTTAATGGTTTTCCAGCTAAATTAAGACGCCCAGATAGCAAAAATATAACGCCTTTTGCGCCATCGCAGGAGAGCCAACTCTCCCCTGAAGATTGGGCGTTTGCAAACCAAACTGCTTGTACATAATCAGCGATATCGCCCGTTGGGCTGTAAATAGTTTATCGTTCATTAAACTCGACTGTCGATTTAAACATTTTGACTATACGATTCCAACTATTTATAGCATTAATTGCTACGGTGAGGGTAACTAAACTTGGTTGATCAAATAATGCTGAAAGTGTTTGGTAAAAGTCATCATCAATGTTCTGTGACAAAGTCAACTTCTCGCAAAGCGCTAATGCAGCACGTTCTTTATCGTTATAAAGTGGCGCGTCTTGCCACGCATTGAGGGCAATAATGCGGTTAATGCTCTCGCCATACTCCAGTGCTTGTTTGCTATGCATGGCTAAACAATACGCGCATTGGTTTAACTGTGACGCTCTTAGTTTTAGCAGCTCCCAAATTGTCACTCCAAAGGTAGCCTCGACTTTCTGTTTGATCAGTGCTTCTTGATCAATCAAGTAGGTCATTAACTCGGGTTCGATATTAACGTAATTCGCTCTTTTCATAATAGTTCCAAATCGATAAATAACTGCTAGCTAGTTTATTGACGGATAAATAAAAAGAATTGTAAAAAAGCGACTTTGTGATTTGTTTTTAGTGTAGTCGTACTGCGCTAAATACTTGTCATACTATTACACAATAAGAAAGCTGTATAAGTGGCTGATATATTAATTTCACCCTAAAATTAGCGAATTTCAATACTAATTTAGTTCTCAAGCTATAAAAAAGCTCACATCGAATTATGCTGGTTTACTTTAATTTAACAATCGACTTCATTTGTAGTATAAATAGTCCTAATATAAGTGCGCAAACGATAATTGTTAACCGTTTGTACCTAAGTGCAGGATTTGCATTTTACACAACACCATTCAAGGAATGGCATAAATTGGAGCAAAAGAATGAGCGTTATGACAACACTGATACAACGGCACAAGAGTCTATTGTTACTTCTTTTATCTACTTGTAGCTTTGCTACATTGGCATAAAATTGTACAACCATGCCCACCTCTGGTGGGGTTTACTCTTTAATTAACCGTGGCTCTGGCTTGGCATTAGTTGTAAATACGTCTGATACTAGTGGCGCACCGGATGTAATTAGCTATCAATATTGGGGTGGTGCAAACCAGAAGTTTGCTTTCACTAAGGGCAGTGATGGTTACAGGGCTATTCGTTTGCAGCATAATAACCAAGTACTTGATGTACTCAATTCGTCACAGTCTAATGGCGCTAATATTGTGGTGTATGACGATTGGCAAGGGGATAATCAACGCTGGCAGCTGAAGGTGTCTTCATCGGGTGGTTTTAATATTGTAAATAAACTTACGCAAAAGTCATTAACTGTGGCGGGTTCGCAAAACGGTGCCAATGTGTATCAAAAAGATGATGCGGGTGGCAGTTCACAGCGCTGGTATATCAACCCTGTTTCAGGTAGTTGTGGTAGCAGTAGTGGTGGCGGTCAAACAACAGCTGGTTTAATTGGTTTTGCAGCACAACCGGGTAATGATGGCCTTGCAACTACCACCGGCGGCGGTAATGTATCTCCTACTATTGTTACTAGCTGTAGTGCGTTAACAGCCGCATTAAACTCAACATCAACTGCGGTTATTCAAGTTCCTAACAATACAACGATTAACTGCCATACGACAAATAGAACTGTTGCAGCGTGTCCTCTTGATTGTGGCACATGGGGCGATTACGGTAAAACCTGGTATCGCTACCGGTTGGTAACCAAAGTTGTAGTGAATTAGGTAGCAGCTCCAACAACACGGTTAACGTTACACGTAATGACTCTCGTCTTCGTGTTCGCTCAAATAAAACCCTTGAAGGATTGGGGAAAAACTCAAAAATTATCGGCGCAAGCTTAGTGATCAGTAATGATCGTAATATCATCATACGTAATATTTTACTTGAAGATATTAACCCTGCATTAGTTGAAGCGGGGGATGCTATTTCTGTTGATGACAGTAGCCACGTCTGGATTGATCATATGGCGTTTAATAAAATTAGTGACGGTTATATTGATATTGGCAATAGCCAAAATGTCACTTTAAGCTGGAACCGTTTTTATGGTTATAATACGTAAGTGTGTGCTAACAAATATTGGTACACTCATTTATTCAAAAACTCTCAAATAACGGCACATCATAACTTTTGGGATACAGCGGCAGGGCGCAACCCTAAAGTAGACGGCTACAATTCACGCGTTCATATGTTTAATAACTATTGGAAAAACATTACTTATTTTGCAATTAGTGCAGGTAATGGCGCTGAAGTATTAGTAGAAAATAATTACTTTGAAAACAGTGCAAAACCACATTGGAACCAAGGCTCAGGCTACTTTAGCGCGTCAGGAAATGTGTATACTGGCGTATCAGCAACTGATCAGTATCGCGACAATAGCGCTAACATCTGTAACGATATCCAGTTATACCCATACAGTTTAGACAATGCCAATAGCTTAGGCAGTCAAGTTGATGGCGGTACAGGGCCGCAGTAATACACCCAAACCACCTAAAAATACAATAAGCCCTCAATTTAGAGGGCTTATTGTATACTGTTTTAGTTATGAAACATTTAAATTGGGCTTTTAGGTATGCATCAATTCCGAGGTATAAATCGCCGTTTGGGTGGGTGGAAATCCTATGTCCTCTGCCAGCACCATCAAAGAGTTTGCTATGGCTGAATTGTTATCTTCATTCAGTAAAGTGCGACTATTTGCGTGAAATACAATAAACGTAGACAAAGTTGAGGTTAGATCAATTTGATGTAGTGTTTTTTCATAAAAACGTAGGAGCTGCCTTTAGCGGCAAAAGCCTTACTATAATGATAATTGCTATGATCTGTAGGTCGGACTTCAGTCTGAAAAAGCATTATATAATTCAGTTGTGAAGGCATTAAATTATTCAATTTTGAATAAAGTAATGCCTAGATTAGAAAACTCACGTGATGAAGCAAGGTCTCTTTGAGTTTTCTTATACCTCAAGATACCAATAACGTGCCTTTATACATTTGCATTTGGCAATGAAAAGCATATTCACCCACTTTAAGTGCTGGCAGCTCAACAGTGTTATTCTCACCCATAGCGAGCGTTTTACTGATATCGAGTGAAGGAAACACCACCGTTTCGGCGCATGGGGCACTGTCTTGTCGATTAAACGTCAGCGTTACTTTTTTACCAGCAGCCACTTTAATATGGGCAGGGGAATAAACCCCGTTATTAACCACTATGGTTATTTTGTTGTTATTACTTTGCACTTGCTTAGGTTTGTATAGCCAAAACCAGTAAATAATAACCGCAATTAACAACGCGCCGAGTATATTGATCATCAACATAATGCTACTCCTATTTATAAAATTACGATTTACTAGGTTTAAAAAAGCGCAGGCGATTGGCGTTTGTGACCACAGTCAGCGATGACAATGCCATAGCAGCACCTGCAACAACCGGGTTTAGTAATATGCCAAAAAATGGATATAACAGCCCGGCAGCAATTGGAATACCTGCCACATTGTAAATAAATGCACCAAATAAATTTTGCTTAATATTGACTATAGTGGCGCTACTAACCGCAATGGCATCACCAAGACTCTGTAATGAGCCACGCATTAAGGTGATATCAGCGCTCTCAATCGCCACATCTGTGCCAGTGCCAATAGCAAACCCAACATCGGCTTGTGCCAGTGCCGGCGCATCGTTTATACCATCACCCGTCATACCGACTATTTCACCTTTAGCTTGGCGTTTAGTTACTTCACTGGCTTTGTCATCAGGCATTACTTGGGCAATAAAGTCCTTAATACCGACTTTGTTAGCGACGGCTTTGGCGGTAGCTTGATTATCGCCGGTCAGCATAACAACATGGATACCTTTATTTTGTAGACGTTTAATGGCCTCTGCTGAATCGTCCTTTATCGGATCGGCTACCGCTATAATGGCTTGTAGTTGGGTATCAATGGCAAAATACATTGGCGTTTTAGCGGCGCTGGCTAATTGCTCTGCTTGCTCTTTTGCCTCTGCAATACTGATATTGTGTTGGCTCATAAGCGCTTCATTGCCAAACAATAAAGTTTGTCCATCAAATGTGCCTGTCACACCTTGCCCCGTGACGGCGTTAAAATCACTGACTTTTTCAACCGTGATATCTTCATTTTCAGCATAACTTACAATAGCTTGCGCTAAAGGATGCTCAGAGCCGCTTTCAAGACTAGCAGCAAGCTTAAGGATGTGTACTTTATCGCTGTCATTAAAATTAATGATATCGGTAACGGTGGGTTTACCTTCGGTGATCGTGCCAGTCTTATCTAAAATCATGGTGGTTATTTTAGAGGTGGTTTGCAGCGCTTCTCCATTACGGATAAGTATTCCCGATTCAGCGGCTTTACCTATCCCAACCATAATTGACATAGGGGTTGCTAAACCCAGCGCACACGGACAGGCAATGATAAGCACCGTAGTCACAGCCACTACCGCATAAGCAATGCTCGGCTCGGGGCCAAAATTAAGCCAAGCAAGGCCTGCGAGCACCGCAATAATCATTACGATAGGAACAAATACGCCGGATATTACATCGGCTAAACGCCCTATGGAGGGTTTAGAATTTTGTGCACGTTTAACCATATTAATAATAGTGGCAAGTGTGGTTTCACTGCCAATATGGGTGGCTTTAAATAGCAACGTGCCACTTTTATTAATGCTGCCTGCAACAACGGTATCGCTCTCACTTTTGTTGACTGGCATTGGCTCACCCGTGAGCATTGACTCATCCACTGAGCTGCTACCTTCAATGACTTCACCATCCACGGGGATTTTTTCACCGGGGCGCACACGCACAGTCTCGTTTTTTAGTACCTCACTAATAGCTACATCTTGCTCTTTGTTATCACGCACTACACGAGCTGTTTTTGGCTGCAAACCGATTAAGCGTTTTATCGCTTCAGATGTACGGCCACGGGCTTTTACTTCAAAGGCAAGGCCTAGGCTAATTAAACCGATGATCATCGCCGAGGCTTCAAAATAAACATGCCTGGCCACCTCGGGTAATACGCTTGGCGCAATTACTACCACCATAGAATACAACCACGCGGTACCTGTGCCCAACGCAATCAGTGTATCCATATTGGCGGTGTGGTTTTTAAATGACTGCCATGCGCCGTTGTAAAATTGTTTACCCGCAATAGCCATAACCACTAAAGTGACTATACCAACAATAAACCAGCCAATGCGCTGTGTATTGGTGGTGACACTCATATCAAAAATAAGCCCATACAGCATAAGCGGAGCGCCAACGCCTAGTGCCAATACCATATTACGCATTAGCTTTTTATAGTGCGCGTTATCGGCTTTGGCTTTTTCATCTAGCGCGTCTTGCTCCGACTCGCTATTCATTGGCTTAGCCTTGTAGCCAATATTTTCGACTGCTTCAATCAGCTCTGCTGATGGTGCATTGCCTTCAACCTGCACACTGCGATCAGCAAAGTTCATTTCAACACGCTGCGCACCAGATACACTTTTTAGCGCTTTTTCTATTTTTGCAACGCAGCTCCCACAGCTAGCGCCTTCAATCATAAAATTTTGCACTGTGTCTTTGCTATTACTCATTGTGCTTCCTCAGAATTAACTTGCTCGTTAAGGGGATCTACAAAGGTTTCAATTAAACTACATATATCGGCACTTACAGCACCATCGTTTAAGTTTTGCCACTGTTTTACTGCAGCTTGCATACGCGTTCTTAGTTTGAGAGTTTCTTGAAAATGTTGCTCTGTTTCTGCGAGCCGTTTAGTTATTAATTTTCGTGTCAGTGGGCAAGGGCAATTCCCTAGCTCCGACTGAGCAACTATTTGCTGAATATCTTTAATAGAAAAACCGAGTTGTCGCGCACTAATAATAAATTTTAAGCGTTGTTGATCGTCAGCGGTATACACCTGATAGCCATTGCTTTCGCTGCGAATGGGGTTAAGCAACTTTATACGAGTGTAATGGCGCACTGTATCTTGGGTCACCCCCATAGTTTTAGCTAACTGTTTAACATACATAACTTGACTCCATCGTTATTCAATAATGGCATGATAAACGTATGTGCAACACACAGGTCAACCGCTATTTTAAAACTAGGCTGTTTGTTGTTTTGATTTACATATAAAAGTTTTAACGCTTATCAATAGAAGTACTTGAAGGATGCAACAGTAACTATATGGTTAATGTTGAAATATGCATGAGCCAGATATTTCGTAGCTGATTAAATTCACTATAGTTTAGTTTGCCTCACTACGCGACTTTTAAGTACGACACTGTATTTCGCTGCGCGTTGTACTAATGGCTGTTAAAGCACTTTCTAGGGTTGCTGTAATGGCGACGCGCAAGCGCTTATAAGGTGGCTAAACTTTGTGTAGGGGCTGGCTTTAGCCACGAAGGGTTTAACACCAGTGATAGAGTTAACTATCGTAGCAGCTAAGCTTGCTGGCGCGCGTGGTTTGGTTGGCTAAAGTGCAACGATAAAACCAATGGGGGCGTTTAAATTTTAGGTCGTCCTTTAGGGCGAAAAAGTGAATATCACCACCGAGAGCACAGAGGCGCTTCGCTACACAGAGGTTAAATATTGGAAGTAGGAGCTGGCTTTAGCCACGAAGGGTTTAACACCAGTGATAAGTTCACCACCGTAGGCGCTAAGCTTGCTGGCGCGCGTGGTTTGGTTGGCTAAAGTGCAACGATAAAACCAATGGGGGCGTTTAAATTTTAGGTCGTCCTTTAGGGCGAAAAAGTGAATATCACCACCGAGAGCACAGAGGCGCTTCGCTACACAGAGGTTAAATATTGGAAGTAGGAGCTGGCTTTAGCCACCAAGGGTTTAACACCAGTGATAAGTTCATCACCGTAGGCGCTAAGCTTGCTGGCGCGCGTGGTTTGGTTGGCTAAAGTGCAACGATAAAACCAATGGGGGCGTTTAAATTTTAGGTCGCCCTTTAGGGCGAAAAAGTGAATATCACCACCGAGAGCACAGAGGCGCTTCGCTACACAGAGGTTAAATATTGGAAGTAGGAGCTGGCTAAAGTGCAACGATAAAACCAATGGGGGCGTTTAAATTGTAGGTCGCCCTTTAGGGCGAAAAAGTGAATATCACCACCGAGAGCACAGAGGGGCTTCGCTACACAGAGGTTAAATATTGGAAGTAGGAGCTGGCTTTAGCCACGAAGGGTTTAACACCAGTGATAGAGTTAACTATCGTAGCAGCTAAGCTTGCTGGCGCGCGTGGTTTGGTTGGCTAAAGTGCAACGATAAAACCAATGGGGACGTTTAAATTGTAGGTCGCCCTTTAGGGCGAAAAAGTGAATATCACCACCGAGGGCACAGAGGCGCTTTGCTACACAGAGGTTAAATATTGGAAGTAGGAGCTGGCTTTAGCCACGAAGGGTTTAACACCAATGTAAGGGCTAACCACCGTAGGCGCTAAGCTTGCTGGCAGCAACCAAGGGGCGGCTGCCGCCGGTCGCCCCTTGGAACCCCACGGCGCCCCGAGCATCACGCTTAATCCTTCAACGCATAATTGATGTGAACGTAAACGGCGAAGATAGGCCAACTTTCACATCCATGTACGCTCCCCAGTTCGGCCATTCATGGCCTCTCGTTCAAAGCTACGCTTTTCACCCATGGCCTAGTTTCGCGTTATCGGGCATTGCCTACATGGATGTCATAGGTAGGTACTTAAGAAAAATATTAAGTACAGCCTTAAAAATTTGGCTCTACCCCATACTGAAATACTCCTGTTTTTCGATCGCGTTTGGGGTGCGCCCTAGCTGCATTTTTCCTCAGAAAGTCAAATGCTCCATTAACTGCATTTAACAATCCTTTCCTATGCTTCCTAATAATCGCTGTTAATATGCCAATCCACCAACCCCCCGTTGTTTTTGCTACTGTCATTGTAGACATTTCAGTTTTGAATATCTTTTCAATACAGCCAGTTAAAAACCTTTTAAGCGTGGTTACTATTAAACTTACATAAATTAGCGCCTCTTGTAAGGTTGCGTTTGATGTTTGAAAGCCGCGTAAATTATTATAAGACTTACACTCCTTAAAAAGTAATTCAACCTGCCAGCGTAACCTATATAATTTGCCTATTTCAGTCGCTGTAAATTCATCAATAGATAAATTAGTGACTAAAAATGTATATTGTTTTTCTTTTTTTGACCAATACCCAACGACTCTTGTTAGCTTGTTTTTTATGCTAACATTCATATCAATAAGATCATTTTTAGGTAATTCGGGGAGCAACTCACATAACTTTGGGGAATGACTTCCTGTTAATTCCTGTCCATTTTGCTTAAAAGCATTATGTACTCTGACTGCTTTTAATCCCTTCGCTCTTAATACGTAAAATCCTCCTGCTTTATCTAATTCATGAATATAGCTACCTGAATAATATCCTCTATCAGCAAGTAACAACTGTCCTTTCAACTCTTTAAATTTTGGAAGTTCTTCACGTTCAGAGTAACTGTCTGGTGTTATACCTGCTTTTTCAAAGCAACCTTGCGTTAAATTTAAAGTAGCATGCAATTCAATAGCTGCTGGACACGTATTTGAAAATCGCCCAGGAAAAACATCTTTTAAAGAACGATGAAGCATAATAGAGCTACCGTCCTGAATTAAAATATTCTCAAACTTGAACAAATCTTTTTTCGTGTACTTAAGCGCATCATTTATCCAACAATTAAAAACTCTATTTGTTACCTCTCGCATTAGTTCAGCTAGTTCAGGTTTAACTAACTGGTTATGAAAAGGCTTATACTTAATAGACTGCCCTGTTAGCTGATTATAAACTCTTAATATTTCGGATAAATAGATCGTTTTTTTATCCCCAAGCGCAGCAACAAGACTAACAACCATATGAAATGCCGTAATATTTCTTTCTCTTTTAGTAAATGCTACTTGTTTACCAAGTCGGTTCAGTTTTTTTTCACTTAGGATACTTTTTAACTTATTAATAAAAATGTTAGCATTCATTTGAAGCTCTTTTCTTGATTCTGTGGTTTGTGTGGTAACAACCATTTGATCATGAATTGAGCTTCAACTCAATTTCTTAAGATCTTACCTATGACATGGATGTAGGTACTTCGGATTTGTCGGGAACAAAATCCTGCCATGCGCGATATTACTCATCAATTACTTATTTTCAGGGCGTGATGACGGGGGAAGGGTGTTAAACGTGAGATCGCTTTTCGGTCTTGGCAAGATGCAAAGTGCTGCCGCATTGGTTCCCTTTAATCTAGGGATTGAGTTGGGTTTGACCGCGAGAAGCGCCTTAGGTAGGCTATTGATATAAAATCAATTTGAATTGTTAAGATGAAAGATAATAGAAATATAAAAATTATAGATTTAGCTTCTAAAAACTGGGGGGGTGTAACTACGATTACCTTCTTTGTTTACAGTGTTTTTTGTTATTTTTGGACAATTACTTACTTTAATAGTTGGGATGTTTTTGCTTTTGATTATTTATCAAATACTGATATATATAACTTTACTATAGTATCTAGCGGTCTTCCTTTTTCATTAATACTCATTCTGTTGACACTATTAATGTTTAAAGCGACAAAAGATATTTCTTATGTACTAAAAAGAAAGGTGCGTGCCGAGGGTATTATCTATAGTGACAGGCAAAATGAGTGTGAAGAAGAACCCAATCTACTTTTTGTCAATGCTCTATCTATTATGATTTTAGTGTTAGCGGCATACGCTACTTACAATTATCACGTAAAATCTATTTCATCTAAAATTGAGTTAGCTAAATACAAGATTACAATTAAAAATCGACATGATGTTATGTGTGGCCATATTATCAGTAATGTTGGTGAGAATTTAGTTGTATGGGATTTTAGCTCTGATAATATTGTAGCTGTAAGCAAGAGCGCAGTTGAAAGTTATAGTGAGTTGAAATTGGCTTCTCCTCCGTTTGAATACAAATTGGTATACCCCGATGGTACTTTAACACCTCGTAAACATGGCTGGACTTCACCACCCCCAAGAAATATAAGAATAGAAACTGAAGATAGTAAGAAAGCGTTTCAAGAATGGAAAAATAGTTTCCTAAAGCAATGCTCTAGCTCAGGCAGAACAAATAAATAAGACACCTTTTCTTGTTTTATTCTTTGCTGTTCAACCCAGTATAAAAATAGAGTCAAATATCTTGCTACATAATTCTATTTAGCTGAGCATGTACCCTCAGTATTATAGTCATTAATACTGAGAACTTTTACAAAGTATTATGAAGCAAGTGATTATCCCCTGCACATCTTTACCCCATCCCCTGCATGTTTAAGCGCTATGATCTGGCCTTGGCTGTTGTGGGCCATGGCGAGCATGTCGCCTTTCATTATATTGCTCTCTACGGCGTGTTTGGTTTTTAAGTTATTCAATAGCGAATCTTTTATTTGAATGAGTACTTCGCTGTGGCAGCTGGCGATGTACCAGTCGTTATCTACTTTAACTAATTGCCCGTATTCAATATAGCGCTGTTGGTGTAGGCGCAGGTCGGCGGCGAGTTTATCGTCGAGTTGTTGTTTTTGGCTGGTGATCTCACTTGAATAACTGCCCGCATTATCTACTTGGTGTACTTCTATAAAGTGGTAACTGCTTTGCTGTACGGCAAAGGTGTTGTTAAGTGTGTGTTGTTGTTCTATGTTGTTATCTGTGGTGTTAAACATGGTAAAGCCCAGTACTACTAAAGCGCAGGCGAGGCCGGTCATTTGCAGGGGTAATAAAAATCGAGTCGGCTTTTTATTAGCTTTTTGATTCGGCATTTGCGTAAACAATGCCTGTTGTTCTGGCGTCAGTGTGTGGCGTTTTTTACGCTCACTAAAATGCTGGTTAAGTTGCTGCTCAAACTGTTCGTTATGCTTGTTCATGGTAGCCTCCTAATAATGTTTTTAAGTTTTGTTTTGCATAACGTAGCCGCGTTTTTACGGTTTCATGATTGCTTTGGGTGATCTGTTGTATGTCTTCAAGCGAAAAGCCTTCTTGCTGTAAGCTGAGCGCTTCGCGTTGTACAAAGCTTAGTTGCATTAAAGCGTGGTTAAAGGCTTCGTAATCAAAGCTTTGCTGAGTATTAGGTGCTGCAATTGCAGTATCGTCTTCTAATTCTACAAAACGCTGTTGTTTGCGAAACTCATCGATTAACGCATTACGGGCAAGGCGGAACAACCAGGCTTTCGGGTTGTCTTGCGGTTGATAATAATGGCGTTTTTCCATCACTTTTAACCATGTTTGTTGGCTTATATCAAAGGCGAGTTGCTCATTACTTTGCGTGACTAAGTAATGATACAAATCGTTGCCAAACAAGGTAACGAGTTTAGTTAAGTGGCGATTGTCGCCACTTTTTGCGTAGTCAGCCAAGTAGTCGTTACTGGGCTGACTGATAAACCATGACTTTAAGCTTGTAAGCATAGGCAACCTTATCCGTTAATGAGCTTTTATTGCGTTTGGTCTAACTTAAAATCAAGTTGTACGCTTTGCCCCGTTTGCATTTGTGCTACGCCATCAATCACTTTTGGGCGGTATTTCCAGCGTTTTATTGCCCGTAGTGCTTCACGGTCGAAAATGCGTTTTGGTTCTGCGTCAGTAACTTGTGCATCTATTACTTCACCGGTTTGAGATACATTAAAGCTTAATTGTACCCAGCCTTCAATGCCTTCTCGTGCGGCAATGGGCGGGTATTTAGGATTTATACGTACTATGGGGGTCGCATCACCGGTTGGTCGCTGTAAGTTAGCTTTTATATCGCCACCTATTTTATCAATACTTATATCTGGCGTTATTGCGGTTGTTACTATATTAGTATTAGTACTTGGCGGTGTACGCGGCGGCACTTTAGGCGGCGTTTGCATTTTAGGTGGCGGCGGCAAGGTTTGCTTGTGCTGCACTTTAGAATCTTCAGGTGCTTGGAATATTTCTACAATGATGCTGTCATCAATAAAGCTTGGCGCGCGTTGCTCGCCACTAATTAAGTACTGCATAAATGCAAATGCCGCAAAGGTCATGGCTGCACCACCAACAATGGCCGTTGATGTTTTTAAAGCATGATTAGTGTGTGGTAAAGCTACTGTTTGCATAAGCAAATCCTCGATAAGTTAAGTGGTATTCATCACTAAAACGTGCGCTAGATTAAAAAGGGGTGAAATATTTTTAAAAAGTTTCGTGTTTGCTTATGGGCATTGGTTACAATGGCGGCTGTGAATTTTGGTTTTTATTTTATTAGGCAGTTATGCAACTTATTCAAATTGATAAAGCTCGTTATCGTAAGCATTTAAACCGCGTTATTATCGGCTGCGGCTTGGCGTTGGCTATTGGCAGTTTAGCAATCTCACAACTACTAATCGCGTTATTCCCTGATGAAAGTGGCAGTCATTTTCATTGGAATTTAATAGGTGTAGTTATTACTAGCCTAACAATTGGCTGGGCGCTGAATAAATACCGCACGCATGATTATATGACCGAAGTGGTGTATGTGTGGGATCTCAAACAAGCATTGAATAAAATCACCCGTAAAATGGCAAAATTAAAAGCGGCGGGGCGAGAGGGGAATCCTCAAGCATTGTTAGCAATTCATTATAGTTATGCGGGCTCGCGGTTATTATGGCAACTAGACGATAACACTATCACCATGGATGAATTAGCTATTAAGCAAGCTGAGCTTGATAATGTGGCGGCTAAGTTTAATGTGACGTTAAACGTTGATGATTATGATGATGTTATTTTAAAGCAATTTTAGTTGCTTTTTTGTTTCTAGAATGTGTAAAGTAGCATTCGCTTTATAATAAAAAACTTAAAAGGAACTTCAATGACATTAAACAAGCTTTGCCTAGGTGCTTTGCTAACGATTTGTACTTTTTCATCTAATGCAAACGATGTTAATTTTTCAATCGGTGGCGGCTACCCTTACTTTGTTATACCAGAGGTATCATTATCAGCAGCACAAGGTACACAGCGCTGGTATGCTAACTATAAAATAGGCTTAGATGATGGTTTTTCTGTCGGGTTTGAACATGCGCTAACGAGCGATAAAAAGCATGCTTTAGGCTTAGTTGTTGGCGCCATTGGTGCACAAGATGATGGTCGTGAGTGTCCGGATACTGATGATAAAGACATTGGTGAGACATTTGGTAATATTTTTGGCTGTGCGCTATCAGGTATGTTTGATACAGAAACGACCAACGGTGTAGGCGTGAGTTATAGTTACCTTTTTAGTGGTTTAAATGAAGGCGGTTGGCGCGTTCGTTTTGAATTAGGCTACGGTGAAGGCAGCAACAGTAATGAAAAACGCGCTGATGGTGGCGTGAGTATTAGTTACGAATTTTAATAATTGCATTAGCTTATATAGGCTTTAGTGATAAATTAAAGCCTACCTCTACCTTGTAATACATAGTGAGTCATCTGATGTAACTGGTTATTTAATTCCTCTTACTAGCACCGCAAATTCCAACCCTACTTGGTAAATACTACCTGAAAATAGACAACCCACTTGATGGTCGAGCCAGACTTATACCTCTATGCAGCTGTGATTAGTTAGCTGTAAAATCACATTTTATTCAGTTAAATGTAAACGCAGTGGGTGGTGTTTACGTATCACGATGATCAATACGTAATGATGTTAGATAGGAATCATATGAATAAAATTAACCACAGAAAACTATTAAACAGTAAATGGACGGCAGTTTCCCCCGTCAATAAAGAAAAGCATTTTATGATTACGGAAATGGAGTTTGACGAAGAGGGCGTTGTTATCAGCTGTGTTATTGAAGCGGTGATGTCAAAGCGTTCGATGGAAATAAATTGGCATGATTTAAAAGATCAACAGCGCTGGTTACAAGGTTGGAAGTAACCTAGGTATGCAGGTTTTAATTTTATTGGTATCTTATGAATGCATGTTGATGCTAGTGGATGAAATTTAATCATGAAAAAAATACTGATCGTTTGTTTAGGTAATATTTGCCGCTCACCGACTGCGGAGGCGGTGTTAAAGGCTAAAGCATTACAACGTGGATCACAGTTTGAAATTGACTCAGCGGGTACCGCAGGCTACCACATTGGTAATCCTCCCGATAAACGCTCGCAAGCGGCGGCACTTAAACGTGGCTATAGCTTTGAGGGGATACGTTCACGACAAGTCAACGCTCATGACTTTGAGTACTTTGATTTGATCCTCGCTGCAGATAAAGCCAATTTAGCTGATCTAACTGCACTTTGTCCGGCGCATTTGCAGTATAAGCTGTCGTTATTTTTAGCTTATGGAACCTGCGTTGATGAGATCCCCGACCCTTATTATGGTGGCGAAAATGGTTTTGAACAGGTACTTGATTTAATCGAGGATGCCAGTGACAAAATACTCGATACCTTACAAAAATAGCCCAGTCATGCTGGGCTTAAAACGTGTTTATAAACAGTATTACAAACACTGATGTTATTAGTAATTACGTGTATTTATCTGCCAATTTTAAAGTCTAGCTGCACTTGAGCTTTTGCAACCACTGCTTTTCCATCTTCAAACTTAGGGGCATAACGCCACTTTTCCATTGCTTTAATGGCTTCTTGTTCAAATGCTTCACCACCTTCAGATTTAATGATAGTGATATTTTTTACAAAGCCAGCGGTGTTAACGTCAAATTCCATTTGCACTGAACCATCTTGCCTAAACCTTGCTTTACTATCTGGGTAGTTAGGTTCTTGACGATAGAGTGGAGTTTGTTGCTGGTTTTCTTGCCACGGCACCATTTTAGCTATAGCTAAACAATGTTTGGTCGCTTCGTCACTTTTACCTGTTTTTTCATAAAGGTGAACTAATTTAGAGTGAGCACTAAGCTCTGTTTCATGATCGAAGCTAAGCGCATCATCAAATACACTTACAACTCGATTTAAACGCTCAATCGCTTTAGAATATTGTCTTTTACCTTCTGCAAAAGCGGCAACTAAAAAGTCAGCTTTGATCCGCTCTACTGAGTTCTCAGGTAAGTTTTGGCTGTAAAACTCGTCTGCCTCAAGTAGGTAACGTTTGGCTTGGTTGTATTTCTTCCCTTGAAAGCCATACGCTAATCCTTGTGCAGCAGCCAGTTTCATATCTGCTACTAATTTTGGAACTTTTTGGACCGCAGCGATTTCAATAACTTGTTTGTATAAGGCGTCGGCTCTATTTACCGAATCAGTATTGGTTGCCATACCAAGCAATGCATCGATGAGTTCAATGCTACTTGCTGGATGATTAGCCGCTAAAATAGTGTAAGCCTGCTCAAACAAGGTAAAACGTTTTTGTTTGTTTTCTGCAGGGTATTGATGAAGCTCATTAGCATAGTTTATGGCTAAATTTGCAGTGTTATCTGATTTATCTCCATAGATTTGCTTACCTAGCAAATAGGCTTGTTCAGCTTTATCTTCTGCGCCTTTGCCTTGTTGCTGTGCATTAAGGTATTGCTGGTAAACTATTTTAAATTGACTATGTATAGATTCATCGGCGTGACTATAACCAGAATAGGTGATGGCAAGACAAAGTAGTAAAGAGGAGGCTTTCATAATGTTCCTTATTATTATGTTTAATTAAATTATACCAAATAGGTACAACTATGTCATTGATTTAGAGTATCGGGTAAGAATTTTGTTTTTTGGTGGGGTGGAATTGTCGATTTAGCGCAGGGCAATGCTTGAATTGCGAGTAACTGCCTCAATATAGTTATTACTCATTGCGGTGTTGTATTATTTTCAATGCAGTTTGTTTTTGTGATATTATCACGTTTGCATTATCGCATTACTTTTTAATTTTGGATTTGTCGTGGCGCAAGTAAGAGCTAGAGTCCAGCTAAATGTTGGCAAAAACAGTGATATACCCGCAGAAATCGTGTCATTTAGCGATTTAAAAGATGGCCAAGAGCATGTTGCTTTGGTGTTTAATCGTGCTGATAGCGAGCAGTCTGTGCCGCTTATTCGTATGCATTCTGAATGTTTAACCGGTGATGTATTTCATTCATCACGGTGTGATTGTGGTGAACAACTCAACGAATGTATTGAAATGATGCATCAACAAGGTGGTATTTTACTTTATTTACGCCAAGAAGGGCGTGGTATTGGTTTATACAATAAAATTGACGCCTATGTATTGCAATCACAAGGTATGAATACCTATGAAGCAAATAATCATTTGGGCTTTGCTGATGACTTACGTGACTTTTCTGACGCGGTATTAATGCTAGAAGCGATGGGGTTGGCTCATGTAAAGCTGATGACCAATAATCCTAAAAAGCTTAATGCCTTGAAAGATGCAGGTATTGAAGTTGAATCAGTGGTTGGCACGCATGCACACATTAAAGCTGGTTTAGCGGGCAATAAAGCATACTTAGAGACGAAAATTAAGCATGGTGCGCATATGTTAGATATAAAGAAGATTAAAAAACCGTAATTTTAAGCTGTCGTCTATGTAATCCCATCCAACGCCGAGTTATACTCGGCGTGTTTTGTTGTTAATTTAAGAGCAAGTATGTCAATTGAATTACGAGTATTTAAGGCCGATGCAGGGCTGAAATGGTTTAAAGCAGGCTGGCTTATTTTTAAAACTCAGCCTTTTACCTTTATTTTTATGCACTTATTTATAGGTATTATTGGTTTACTATCGCTATTTTTACCTTTCTTACAAATTATAGCAGCCATCGCCACGCCGTTTTTAACTGCGGGGTTTTATCAAGCGGTGATCACCAAACAGCAAGGCGGCAAAATTATGTTGGCCGATATCCTAAAACCGTTTACCGCCAAGGGTAATCGCATGGGGCTGCTACGTTTAGCGCTCTATCAAATGGCGGCCGGTGTATTGATGGCTTTGCTAGCTGGGGGTTTATTTTCCGAAGCGATTGCGATTATGAGTAATCCGAATGTCGATCCTAACATTGCCTTGCAGCAAGTAATTGATAGCATCTCGATGGCAAATGTTGCGCTGTTTTTAATTGCGTTATCGGTGTATTTAACGGCTTTTTCTTATGCGGTGCCGTTGGTTTATTTTAATCAACAAAAACGTATTTTTGAGGTGCTAAAAAGTTCATTTATGGTGTTTTACCACAACATGGCACCATTGAGTGTATATGGGGCAATTATTGCAGGCTTGATGATGCTTTCAATGTTTTTATCATTCTTGCCGCTGTTGGTTTTAATGCCAATTTGCTACATTAGCTTTTTTGTTTCTTATCAAGCTATTTTTATGCCGATCGTACCGCCTGCAGAGGCAGAGCCTGTTGCGCCGCAGCATAATGATCAAAGCGGTCGTTTTGACGCATAATGGCTGAAGAAATGGATGAAGCATTACAAAAGAAGTTAAAAAATTATGTACTTTGGTTACTCGGGCGCCAAGAATATTCGCGTCGAGAGTTAACCCAAAAATTACAGCAAAAAGAGGCGACGCCTGAATTTATCGAAGCTTTATTAGATTGGTGTGAAGAGCACAATTTTATAAATGAGCAGCGTTATGTTGAAGGTTTTGTACGTCGTCACATTGCTAAAAAACATGGCTTAAAACGTATTCAAAGCGAAGCCATGGGCAAAAGGATTGACCGAGCACTGTTAGAAAGTGTGATTGAATCATTCGAAATTGATTGGTTTGGGTTAGCGCAGGATGCGTATTTAAAGAAGTATTCAAATTCACAGGACGACTTCGATCACAAAGAAAAAGCTAAGCGCGTGCGCTACTTAATGTATCGAGGGTTCAGTTACGAACAAATAGATTTTGCAATGCAAGCACAGTAAAAATGGGTGAGACGTTCACATGCAGCACATGACTACCGCACAGATCAGGCAACAGTTTTTAGATTTTTTTGCCTCTAAACAACACCAAATTGTTCCATCAAGCTCGCTTATTCCGGGTAACGATGCGACGTTATTATTTAATAACGCCGGCATGGTGCAATTTAAAGATGTATTTTTAGGCGCCGAAAGCCGCCCTTATAACCGCGCAACTAGCTCACAACGTTGTGTGCGTGCCGGTGGTAAGCATAACGATTTAGAAAATGTAGGCTACACAGCACGCCACCATACATTTTTCGAAATGTTAGGTAACTTCAGCTTTGGTGATTACTTTAAGCAAGACGCGATTAAGTTTGCGTGGGAGTTTTTGACTGACGTTGTAAAACTGCCGAAAGAAAAACTGCTCGTTACTATCTACCATGATGATGAAGAAGCATTTGGTTATTGGGCTAACGAAATTGGTTTGCCTGAAGATCGCATTATTCGTATTGCTACTTCAGATAACTTCTGGTCAATGGGTGATACTGGCCCGTGTGGTCCATGTTCTGAAATTTTTTATGATCATGGCGAACAGATTTGGGGCGGACCTCCTGGCTCACCTGAAGAAGATGGCGACCGTTTCATTGAAATTTGGAATCTGGTATTTATGCAGTATAACCGTCAAAGTGACGGTACGATGGAGCCGCTTCCTAAGCAGTCTGTTGATACAGGTATGGGTCTTGAGCGCATTGCTGCAATTTTACAAGGCGTGCATTCAAACTACGAAATCGATTTATTCCAAGGCTTAATTAAAGCTGCTGCAGAAGTTACCAATGCACAAGATATGGATGATAAATCACTGCGCGTAGTGGCGGATCATATTCGTTCATGTGCGTTTTTAATTTCTGATGGGGTTATGCCATCAAACGAAGGCCGTGGTTATGTACTGCGTCGTATCATTCGTCGTGCAGTTCGCCATGGTAACAAGCTTGGCGCACAAGGTTCGTTCTTCTATAAGTTAGTTGCTGCGCTAATCGAACAAATGGGTCAAGCGTATCCAGAGCTTGCAAAACAGCAAGAAATCATCGAAAAAGTACTGCGCATTGAAGAAGAGCAGTTTGGCAAAACTCTTGAGCGTGGTTTAGCTATTTTAGAAGAAAGCCTGACTGATTTAACTGGCGATGTGATTCCAGGTGAATTGGTATTCAAATTATATGACACCTATGGTTTCCCTGCCGATTTAACCGCAGATGTAGCGCGTGAGCGCTTTATGACGATTGATGAGCAAGGCTTCCAAGAGTGCATGGCTGTACAGCGTAAAACTGCACAACAAGCTGGTAAATTTGGTGCTGACTATAACCAGCAATTAAAGTCTGACAAACACACTGACTTTAAAGGCTATGACGCAACGCACTATAGTGGCACTGTGATTGAAATGTTCGCGCAAGGTGAAGCTGTATCAGTACTTGAAGATGGCCAACAAGGCATTGTGGTACTAGATCGCACACCATTTTACGCTGAATCTGGTGGCCAAGTTGGCGACACCGGCACATTAACGGTAGCTGGCGGTGAGTTTACAGTAACTAATACTACTAAACTTGGTAATGCATTCGCGCATCACGGAACAGTGATGGGCCGTATTGGTGTGAATGATAAAGTTGACGCTAACATTGATGATAAGCGCCGTGATCGTGTTAAAAAGAATCATACAGCGACGCATATTTTACACGAAGCACTACGTCAGTTATTGGGCGATCATGTGTCGCAAAAAGGTTCACTCGTAGACCCTGAACGTTTACGTTTTGACTTCTCGCATTTTGAAGCAGTCACGAAAGCTGAACTACGTGAAATTGAGCGAGTTGTGAATGACGAGATCCGTCGTAACTTTGCACTAAATACTGAGCTGATGGCAATCGATGCCGCCAAAGAAAAAGGCGCAATGGCGTTATTTGGTGAGAAGTACGATGATGAAGTTCGCGTAGTGACTATTGGTGATTACTCTATAGAACTGTGTGGCGGTACTCACGTAAATCGTGCTGGTGATATCGGTTTATTCAAAATAGTTTCTGAGAGCGGTATTGCTGCCGGTGTGCGTCGTATTGAAGCGGTAACGGGTGCTGATGCAATTGCTTATGTAAGTGAGCAAGAGCAGCACCTAAACGACGTAGCGGCTCTTGTTAAAGGCGACAGCGCATCAGTACTTGAAAAAGTAACAGCCTTGCTTGAAAAGTCAAAAGGGCTTGAAAAACAAATAGCACAGCTAAGCGACAAGCTAGCCAGTGCTGCGGGTGCATCATTAATTGATTCAATTGTTGAAATTAACGGTGTTAAATTACTTGTGGCAAACGTTGAAGGCACTGAATCAAAAGCCTTACGCGGCATGGTTGATGACCTTAAAAACAAGATTGGCTCAGGTGTTATTGCACTTGGTGTTGCTGATGGCGACAAAGTAAGCTTAATTGCTGGTGTGACTAAAGACTTAACTGGCAAAGTGAAAGCCGGTGAGCTGGTAAATCACATGGCATCACAAGTTGGTGGTAAAGGCGGCGGTCGTCCTGATATGGCGCAAGCTGGTGGCTCTGAGCCGCAAAACTTAACTGCAGCACTTGATAGCGTAACAGCTTGGTTAACTGAGCGTACTTAAGAGCGTAGTACGTAAAGTTGATTTAACACTTTAGGAGGCTCAATTGAGTCTCTTAAGGTGTTTACTCTAAATCTGCTTTAACAGCTAAGCCACGTCCTAAATTTATAGCTAAAACGGCATACCTTACTAAATACACACTACCGCATTTTTTATTGCCACTGGATTTACCTTAATTACGAAAAAACTCGGAACCATCCCCATAAACTCTCCACAGCGATGATAAAACTAATTTTTATTGAAACTTTTTCTCGATAACTGCGTCCAAATAGTTAAGATTAATCATAACTTTGAAAAAATAGGCTATGCTTATATCGACTACCGTTATAGTGCACAGAAAAGATTTTAGTAACTACTTGAAGTATTAAATGACAACCACCATTATATTAACAGTAAAGAAATTTCTGTTGGTTGCTCAGTTGCTAAAGTCGCCATTGAGGCAGTGAGTATGAAATCATATCCTAGTGTAGTAAGTTTGTTTTTATAGATTAACGTAAACACGTATCAAGATCTGATATTAAAATATTAGTTTGAATAGATGAAACATACTTAGAATTGGCAATAGGCGCATTATAAAGAGTTTTTTTAACAGAAAATGAATCGATTTAGAGTTTTTACTTACTATTAAGGCTTATTTTCTTTAATATACAGACGCGGAATCTTTTAATTTATTGGAATACGGGAGCAAGAGAATGCTAATACTAACTCGTCGAGTAGGTGAAACCCTAATGATTGGTGACGAAGTAACTGTCACTGTACTAGGTGTTAAAGGAAATCAAGTACGTATTGGTGTTAATGCACCTAAAGACGTTTCGGTACACCGTGAAGAAATTTACATGCGTATTCAAGCTGAAAAGTCTAACCCGAATCCGGGCAATGCTTAATCAATTTAATTGATATGAAAGAGCCACTATTTAGTGGCTCTTTTTTTTATGTATTCAATAATCTCATCACTCAGTACGCTGTTTGAAATATACTGCATACCGCGACGGCTTTTCAAAATAATACCGCGAACAGTAAAAATTACTTCATCGATATCTTGCCATGCTAGCTGATAGCTTTTATGTGGGTTTTCGCTTTTAAAACCGCTTTCATCAATAGTTAACGTTGCCTCAGAGCCTGATGCTCGACTAAGCATTTGCCGCGTTACCCACCAAGGCCTGCGATAATAAAAAGCAACACATTCAAGTACTGCGGCCATGATCAAGAAATTTCCTAAATAGTGTTTTTCTAACCAATAAATAGCTGTAAGTCCTAAACTAACCAATAATACTAAAAAAACATATTTCGGCTTTGCTTGTGCGCTGTAAGGCAGAGACTCATCAAAACATTCGTAAAAGTAGGGTTTATCTAATGTATAAGTGGTGCTAAATGACATGATTAACAAATTCAGGATTACTGTGCGGTTATTTTAGCAAGCTTAGTCGCAAAAAGCCGTTCTTTTAACTGTTCATTTTTTTGTTACTATGAGAGCTTAAGATCTATTTGCATGATAGGGGATGGTGATGTTTAGTTTAATTGGTTTGACTTGGGCGCTGTCCAGTAATGCGTTTTTGGTGATGGGGGATATGCCATATACTCCAATTGATGAAATGAATTTAGCGCCAACAGGGGCTTTGGGTAAAAAAATAAAAACGACTGAGCATGCTTTTTTGATCCATGTTGGCGATATGAAATCCGGTTCTGAGCCTTGCAAAAATGAGTTGCTTGAGAAGCATAAACAGTTACTTACCTCTTTAACTACGCAGCCATTTATTTACACCCCCGGTGACAATGAATGGACTGATTGCGACCGAAAAAATTTAATTCCTCGTTATGATGAATTAGAGCGCCTGGTATATTTAAAAACCTTGATGTTTGATGATAAATATCTTGAAAAAGCCAATACCTTAGTTGATTTTCAGCAACAGCCTAGCATGCACGAAAATGCGCGTTGGCGCCTTGCTGATGTAGAGTTTATCACGCTGCATATTGCAGGTACCCACAATGGCCGTCGAGAGGTGTTAAAAAGTGATAAACAACTTGCTTATCAACAAGCTGACACAAGAGACGCCAACAACCTTAACTGGTTAGCGCAAGCAAATCCAACAGCCAAAGGTTATGTGGTTGCTTTTCAAGCAGATATTTACACCCATCAAACAGCACAACCGGCATGCAGTAAAACTCAGCCAGAACAGTGTGATGGTTTTAAAGTGTATCGCGATGCTTTGGCGGAATTTGCAAACACAGTAAAAAAGCCGGTATTAGTGATCCACGGTGATACTGGCCCTTATTGTCAGCAACCATTATCCGAAAATTTAACGCGACTTAATGTACCCGGTGATTTTATGTTTAGTGACATTGCCAAAGTAAGTCTGGTGCAACAAAATACAGATGTAACTTGGCAGATCAGTAGCTTAAAAAGTGGTAAACCACTTAAGCGGATCTGCCGTTAATGTTCGGCTAAGCCGGCATCGGTCATCAGGTTTTCAAGTTCGTCTTGCAGCTCAAAAAGCTCAGGCTCAATATAACTTAAATCACAATCGCCTTTTAACGCGGTTTCCAGTGCTTCAGCGAGTGCTTTGAGCTTGGGTACGCCAGTGTAACAACAAGCACCGTGAAATTTATGAATAATACTTAGCACATGTTCGCAATCTTGGCTGGCGGTTGCTTCTTCAAGTAGTCGCAGGGTTTCTGGCACACTGAGTAACAACATATTAAGCATTTCAAGCGCCAGTTCGTTTTTACCGCCGGCACGTTGCAGTGCTAATGGCCAATCTAGTGATGAGCTAACAAAAGGAGGCTCACTAGCAATCAGGTCATTACGGCTTTTGTCACGTCGCAGCGGTGATTGCGGGCTATGATCACTAATAATCTGTTTCAACATATCTTCATCAATAGGTTTAGTTAAATAGCCTTTAAAACCATCGGTAATAAGTTGCTCTTTTTCGCCCGCTAAGGCATGCGCTGTGACAGCAATAATAGGAGTATCTTCGTTTAAGGATGATTCTAGGATCAGTTTACAGGCGGTAATACCGTCCATAATTGGCATTTGAATATCCATAAAAATAATGTCGTATTTATGGCTTTTGCTCAAACTATAGGCTTGTGAGCCATTATGAGCGGTATCAATAGTTTCAATTTGCTCTTCTAGTAAAGTACAAATTAACTTTAAATTGGCATCATTATCATCAACGACTAATACTTTTAGTGGTAATAATTTCTCGTCATTTTCTTCAATATTATGCACGGGATGATCGAGTCGATAAGGTGCTGCAAGCACTTCACAGAGCTTGCGATGGTTGAGCGGTTTACTTAAACACGCATCTGCACCACAGCCAATATAAGCTTCGCGCATATTGTGCGATACCGAATTAAGCATTAAATACAGATAGTCAGTCGATTCACGGACTGCTTTGATATAGCTTTTTAAGCGTTGCATTTCGTCAACTGCGGCAACATGGCCGATAATACAAATATCGTAATTAAACTCTTTATTTAACTCTTGTAAAAAAGTTTCTTGATCAAAGCACGCTGTGACCTTTGTTTGCCACTCGGTGAGTAAAGATAGCACTGCATGATGGGTATGTTCATGGGGTTCTAGGTATAAAATACGTTTATTTGCGAGAGATTTACTTGGCAAGTCGCTATTATAAATATGGCTTGGTAGTCTAAATACGCCATTAAAAGTAAAGCAGGTACCATTACCCGGCGCTGAGTTTAAAGTAATACGGCCACCCATGGTTTCAACTATGTGCTTGGTAATAATTAAGCCAAGGCCTGTGCCACCAAATTTACGGGTAATGCTTGAATCAGCTTGGCCAAAAGGAGTGAACAAAGCATCTTGTTTATCCATTGGAATGCCAACGCCAGTATCGGTTACTGACACTAACACTGAGGTACGTTCTTCATCAAGTAAACGATGGCCAACATCAATTTTAATTGAGCCTTTTTCAGTAAACTTAATTGCATTACTAATCAAGTTGATCAGGACTTGCTTAAACCTGGTTGGATCACCTGTTATGTTGTCAGGCACTAGTGAGTTGATATAAATCGATAGCTCTAATTGTTTTTCATGCGCACTAGGTGCCAGTAGTGTAAGTACTTCGTTTATTGTGTCTCGTAGTTGAAATTGAATGGACTCAAGTTCCATAGCGCCCGCTTCAAGCTTTGAAAAATCTAAAATATCGCTGATGATAGTCATTAAACTATTGGCTGATAGTTCGATGGTATCGAGGTAATCTTTTTGGTGTTTATTAAGCGGTGTTTTATGTAATTGACGAGTAAAGCCAATGACACCATTGAGTGGTGTGCGTAATTCGTGACTCATTTTCGCTAAAAAGTCCGATTTTACGCGGTTGGCGTCTTGGGCGTCGGTTTTAGCAATACTGAGCTGAATATTCTGTGTTTCGTATAATTCTAACGACTCGCGCAAGTCACTGGTTGCCTGATCGATGTGCTTCTGCATTTCATCTTTTTGCATCACCATAGTATCAGAAATGGTGTTTAGCCCTTGGCGTAATAACTCAAACTCGCCCATCATCGGAGCGGTTAGGCCGGTTTCTCTTTTCCCTTCGATTAATTTGTCAGTAGCCAGTACTAACTTATTTAATGGGGTCATAAACATATGGCTAAGCCTGATGGCTAAAATAGCCGCTAACACTAAGGCTAAAATAATCACGATACCGCTGACTAATAATGCTTGTTGCTGACCAATAATCGCTTGGTCTTTGTTGAGCTGAATCACCACAGTGCCAAGAGATGTTTGAAACGCTGCATTATTCCATTGAGCGTCTGGCGTTGAGTGATTGATGATCGGCGTAAAAAATGTAATTAGGTGATCGCTGGGCAGTACCTTGGTGTTTTTTCCTGCTTGCAAGTATTCATTGTGCAGTAGATCATCAAAGTCACGGTGATAGTTACTGGTTAATACCAGTTCATTATGCTCGTCAAAAATTGCGATGGTTTTAATTGCTGGAGAGTGTTTATTATGCGCATGGCTGATCAAACGGTTTAGTAGCTGTTTATTTTTTGCTAATAATGGCTGCTCAATGGCAATCGACAGTGGCTCTGAGATAGTCGCACCTTGCTGATATAAAATTTCATCAAGCTCAATGTAACGATTTATTGTAAAATAGCCGCCAAGTAGTAATCCGATAATCACTGTGGGAATAAGTGTTAGCGTTAAAACTGAGTCGCGCAAACCAAGTTTAGTCATAAGTGAACGTTGTTATCATTATTAGTTAGTTAAAGAGTATATACTTATAAGCTAGTAATCAATCACCCTCGTAGAATCAATATTTAAGGTGTTGCCCGATGGCGCAGTTTTTCCAAGCAAAAAAGAAAACCCTTTCTGGGCAGTCGTTAACTTTAGCCATTTCAGGAATGGATCATCAAGGTCGGGGGATTGCCAAGCATAATAATAAAGTGTGCTTTGTTAGCGGTGCACTGACAGGTGAAACGGTTAAGGCCAAACTAACCGAAGATAAAGCTCGTTATAGCGCGGCTAAAACGATAAAAGTTGAGCAGGCCAGTGAAGCACGGGTTAAACCGTTTTGCGAACATTATCAACAATGTGGTGGTTGCCAATTACAGCATTTGCGACTTGATCAACAATTAGTTGAAAAGCAAGTGGCGGTGAGCCAGCTGTTTTCAAAGTTTGCCAAGCTTGATGCAATGAACTGGCAAGCCCCGTTATTGAGCGAGCCGACGCACTACCGTCGCAGTGCGCGGTTAGCGGTGATGTTTGATAAAACCGCAAAAAAAATGCGGGTTGGTTATCGCGCGCAAGGTTCTAAACAAATTGTCAGTGTGCAGCAGTGTGCAGTACTGAGTGACGATTTTGCCGCAATTTTTACTGTTTTTGATCAGTTATTAAACCAATATGGCGAACTTCGCAGTGTTAGCCATATACAATTATGCCAAGCAGATGAGCAAAATTTTGTGGTGATCCGCCACACTAAAAGCATCAGTGATAAGCTAAAAGCAACTGTTGAGCAGCAGGGGCTTGACCATCAGTGGCAAATAATATGGCAAGGAGATACTCAGCAAATTAATCACAGCCATTTACCTATGCCGTTTTATAGCTTACCTGAACTTGGACTAAAATTTACGTTTGGGCTGGAAAACTTTATTCAAGTCAATGCGCAGGTAAATCAAGCTATGCTTTCTCAAGCGGTTGACTGGCTGAATTTAAAAGGGGACGAACAGGTACTAGACCTATTTTGTGGGATTGGTAACTTCGCTTTAGCGCTGGCAAACAACGCAAAAAGTGTAATTGGTGTTGAAGGAGTGGCTTCTGCGGTTGCAATGGCGGCGCAAAATGCGCAAACTAACCATATAGCCAATGCTCATTTTCATTGTTTTGATTTAACACAAACAATGCAGCAAGCTCCGTGGTTTAGTAAAGAGTTGAATGTATTAGTACTGGACCCTTCACGTACCGGTGCCTTAGCTATTTTAGAGCAACTGCCTCTGAAGCAATTTAAAACGATTTTATATGTAT
Source organism: Pseudoalteromonas rhizosphaerae (assembly GCF_028885455.1). Taxonomy (NCBI): domain Bacteria; kingdom Pseudomonadati; phylum Pseudomonadota; class Gammaproteobacteria; order Alteromonadales; family Pseudoalteromonadaceae; genus Pseudoalteromonas; species Pseudoalteromonas rhizosphaerae. Next base: position 4,220,472 of record NZ_CP118496.1, on the reverse strand, counting down.
CTTGCGACCCTGTTACTTTAGCCCGTGACAGCGCAATTATTACGCAAGCTGCATTTTCACTTGAAAAAATAGGGCTAATGAATATGTTTCCACACACGGGGCATATCGAAACGATGGCGTTATTTCAACGGAGGTAGAGCGCATTATGGTAGCTACTCGGCAATCACACCAACACGACAAACCGGGTGATTTTAGCACACGACTTGGTTTACTTAACTTAACGCAAGAAAAGCGCGAACTATTAAGTAAAGCGAATACCCTTTGCGCTGAACTGCATAATCATCAGCAACAAAATATTGCCATGGAAATGGTCGAAATTTTGGTGGAAATGAATCTCGATGCAGACACCCTCGCTACCGCATATATTACGCCGAGTTTTTTGGCTAATCTAATCGACATCGATACAGTAAGCGATGTGATGGGGAGCCATGTGGCAACTCTGCTAACGGGTGTTGCACAAATGGCTACTATTAGCACTTTGGCTCATCAAGGTACTGGCACCGTTCAAGTTGATAATATACGCCGTATGTTATTGGCGATGGTTGAAGATGTGCGCGCTGTGGTTATTAAACTTGCTGAGCAGGTATGTCATTTACGAGAGGTTAAAAACGCCAACGAAGAAGAGCGGGTGATTGCTGCAAAAGAAACCGCTGATATCTTTGCGCCACTTGCTAACCGGTTAGGGATTGGGCAATTAAAGTGGGAGCTGGAAGATCTATCGTTTCGCTATTTGCACCCTGATGTGTATAAAAATATTGCCAAGCAATTGGATGATAAGCGCCTAGGTCGCGAAGCTTATATGGTAGATATGGTTGAGCAAGTTAAAACTAAACTGGCTCAAGCAGGTATTAAAGGCGAGGTATATGGTCGGCCAAAACATATCTACAGTATTTACAAAAAAATGGCGCAAAAGAATTACGAGTTTGACCAGTTATTTGATATTCGCGCCATGCGTATTGTGGTGGATGAATTGCAAGATTGTTACGGTGCGCTGGGGATCGTACACACCAATTGGCGCCATCTAAATAAAGAATTTGATGATTATATTGCCACCCCTAAACAAAATGGTTATCAATCTATTCATACCGTAGTATTTGGCCCAGAAGGCAAAACGGTTGAAATCCAAATTCGTACCCACGCGATGCACCAAGATGCTGAGCTCGGAGTCGCTGCGCACTGGATGTATAAAGAAGGGGCGTTACCTGGGCGTGGTTCTGGGTATGAGCAAAAAATTAGCTGGTTGCGTAAATTATTGCAATGGCAAGAAGAAGTGGTTGATGGCAGCGATTTAGCCGAAGAGCTAAAAAATCAAGTGGTCGAAGATCGGGTGTATATTTTTACCCCCCGTGGCGATATTTTTGATTTACCGCTGGGCGCAACACCATTGGATTTTGCTTATTATATTCACTCAAATGTCGGCCATCGTTGTATTGGTGCAAAAGTATTTGGCAAAATTGTGCCTTTTACCCATCAATTACACACTGGCGATCAGGTTGAAATTTTAACCCAAAAACAACCGAATCCTAGCCGCGATTGGTTAAATCCATCACTGGGATATATTAAATCATCCCGCGCGAGAGCGAAAATACACCACTGGTTTAAACAACTCGATCGCGATAAAAATCTCAGTGCTGGTAAAGAAATTCTAGATAACGAATTGCAAAAGCTCGATTTGACCTACAAAAACTTAGAGCCGGCTATTATTCGCTATAACTTTAAAGAGTTAGATGACTTAATGGTTGCGATTGGCGCCGGCGATGTGCGTTTAAATCAGTTGCTGAATTTTATCACGGATCGCTCTGATGACGAGCCCGTCATCCGCTTTAAGAACCCGACTAAAATCAGCGGTGATAAAAATGGTATCGTGGTTGATGGGGTTGGTAGTTTAATGAGCCATGTGGCTAAATGTTGCCGCCCAGTTCCTGGTGAGTCAATAATCGGTTATATCACGCAAGGGCGTGGCATAGGTGTGCATAGGACTGATTGTGATTCTTTTAATAATCTAAGAACACAACATCCTGAGCGTGTTATTGCGGTTAGTTGGTCAGACGAAATTAACGGCTCTTATGCTCTGTGTATTAAAATTGAAGCAAGTGACAGAGCTGGGCTTATACGTGATATTAGTTCGGTACTGGCCAATGAAAAAGTTAATGTGCTGAATATGAATATGGAAACCGTAGACGACCGCCAATTAGCGTTGTTTACCATGCAAGTGGAAGTACATGATTTATCAAGTACCAATCGATTACTATCAAAATTAGATCAAATCGAAGGCGTGCATGAAGCAAAACGTAGTCATTAGGAATGTAAATGAACCAGACAACTAATACCTCGACGAATACCTTAACTGAGTTATTAGCCATTATGGCTAAATTACGTGATCCAGCAACAGGCTGCCCGTGGGATTTAAAGCAAGACTTTACATCCATCGTACCGCATACCTTAGAAGAAGCATACGAGGTAGCCGATTGCATTGAAAAAGGTGATTTCGATGAGCTTAAAAATGAACTGGGTGATTTACTCTTTCAAGTGATTTTTTATGCGCAATTGGCACAAGAGCAAGGGTTATTTGATTTTAATGATGTAATGGCTGGGCTAAATAATAAGTTAGTGCGTCGCCATCCACATGTATTTGCCGATCAGCAAGGGCTGACTGAACAACAACTCAGTGAGCAGTGGCAAACTATAAAAGCACAGGAGCGGGCAGCAAAAGCTGAACCGCAGAGCAACACATTATGGCAAGATATACCTGCAAATCTGCCTAGTTTGAGTAAAGCCAAAAAAATTCAGCAGCGGGTTGCAGGATTAGGCTTTGATTGGCCTAGTTATCATGGTGCATTAGATAAAGTGGCTGAAGAAGTTGATGAAGTAAAAGAAGCGTTAGCCGTTGATCCATTTTCAGCACACAGCGCAGAAGAAATCGGCGATTTATTGTTTGCTACAGTTAATGTAGCACGGCATATTAAACGTGACCCAGAGCAATTATTACGTAGTGCCAACGATAAGTTTTCAGCGCGATTTGAAAAAGTACAAGCCTATTTATGTGAGCGTGGGCAATCGCTTGATACAGCAACCCTTGCTGAAATGGATGCCGCATGGGATGCGATAAAAAAGCAGCAGTAAATAATGCGAAACGCTGAGTGCGTTTTTTGTGCAGAGAATTACTAACTTTCGCTGGATTGATGGCAGTGCCTTTGCTATAATTTCGCCCCGTCTTGATTCTATATTTTTCCTTTTAATTCCTGATATTCTAGGGTTCGCATGAGTACAAAATTTATCTTCGTTACCGGCGGGGTTGTTTCCTCGTTGGGTAAAGGTATTGCAGCAGCATCGTTGGCAGCTATTTTAGAGGCCCGTGGTTTAAATGTTACCATTTTAAAGCTGGATCCTTATATCAACGTTGACCCAGGCACAATGAGCCCAATTCAACATGGTGAAGTATTTGTCACCGAAGACGGCGCTGAAACCGATCTTGATTTAGGTCACTATGAACGTTTCATCCGTACCAAAATGACAAGCCGTAACAACTTCACACAAGGTCGTGTATATGAAGATGTGCTGCGTCGTGAGCGTCGTGGTGAGTACCTTGGTGCAACAATTCAGGTTATTCCACATATTACCAACGATATTAAGCAACGTGTTTATGACGGTGCTGAAGGCCATGATGTGGCACTCGTTGAAATTGGTGGAACGGTTGGTGATATTGAGTCACAACCATTCTTAGAAGCAATTCGTCAGCTTGGCACAGAGATTGGCCGTGAGCGCGCATTGTTTATTCACTTAACGTTAGTGCCATTCTTAGGCCCTGCGGGTGAAGTGAAAACCAAACCAACACAGCATTCTGTTAAAGAGTTACGCTCGATTGGTATTCAACCAGATATTCTTATCTGTCGTTCAGATCGTAAATTACCAAATAACGAACGTGCAAAGATTGCTCTTTTCACTAACGTTGAAGAAAAAGCGGTTATTTCATTACCAGATGTAGACAGCATTTATAAAATTCCTGCGCTATTAAAATCGCAAGAGCTTGATAACTTTGTATGTCGTCGCTTCCATCTTGATTGCCCTGAAGCTGATTTAGTTGAGTGGGAACAAGTGTTATACCAAGAGTCAAACCCAACGGGTGAAGTGACTATCGGTATGGTTGGTAAATACATTGAACTACCTGATGCCTATAAATCTGTAAACGAAGCACTTAAACATGCAGGTCTTAAAAATCGTTTAACAGTAAACATTCAATATGTTGATTCACAAGATGTTGAAAGTAAAGGTACTGAGTTACTAGCTAACCTTGATGCTATTTTAGTTCCTGGTGGTTTTGGTGGTCGCGGTGTTGAAGGTAAAATTTTAGCGGCAAAATATGCCCGTGAAAATAAAGTACCTTACCTTGGTATCTGTTTAGGTATGCAAGTTGCGCTAATTGAGTATGCACGTAATGTTGCAGGCTTATTAGATGCAAACTCAACCGAGTTTAATGCTAACTCGTCAAGCCCTGTGGTTGGTTTGATCACTGAATGGTTAGATGCGGAAGGCAACATTGAAACACGTAGCGAAAAATCTGATTTAGGTGGCACTATGCGTTTAGGCGCACAAAAATGTCATTTAACACCAGGCTCAAAAGTACGTGAAGTATATGGTAGTGATGAGATTGTTGAACGTCATCGTCATCGTTACGAAGTAAACAATAATTTTGTTGAACAGCTTGAAAAAGCTGGCTTGAGTTTCACTGGTTTATCGGAAGATAAGAAGCTAGTTGAAATCATCGAGAATAAAGATCACCCGTGGTTTATTGCGGCTCAATTCCACCCGGAATTCACCTCAACACCGCGTGATGGTCATCCGCTATTTGAAGGGTTTGTTGCCGCTGCGCATATTCATCAAAAAGCGTCATCGTAATGTGAATAAGCCGTGCACTATGCACGGCTTATTTGTTTTTAAAGCCGACGGCATTAAGGAAAATTAATAAAGTCGGAGTAGACTCACCATTTTGGGAAAAGAGGAATCAAGATGTCAAATATCGTAAAAGTGATCGGTCGCGAAATTATGGATTCGCGTGGTAACCCAACTGTAGAAGCTGATGTTCATTTAGCTGACGGTTCATGGGGCCGCGCTGCTGCACCATCAGGTGCATCAACAGGTACTCGCGAAGCACTAGAATTACGTGATGGTGATAAAGCACGTTACTTAGGTAAAGGTGTATTAAAAGCGGTTGGTTTTATTAATAATGAAATCGCGACAGCCTTAGCTGGCCAAAATGCACTAGAGCAAAGCACTGTTGACCAAGTAATGCTAGATTTAGATGGTACCGAAAATAAAGAAAAACTAGGTGCAAATGCAATCTTAGCAGTGTCATTAGCAACTGCAAAAGCTGCTGCACAATCTAAAAAAGTAGAGCTTTATGAGCACATTGCTGACTTAAACGGTACACCAGGTGTTTATTCTATGCCGTTACCAATGATGAACATCATCAATGGTGGTGAGCATGCTGATAACTCAGTTGATATTCAAGAATTCATGATCCAGCCAGTTGGCGCTGCCAACTTCCGTGAAGCGCTTCGCATGGGTGCAGAAATATTCCACAGCCTTGCCAAAGTACTTAAAGCTGATGGTCATTCAACCGCAGTGGGTGATGAAGGTGGTTTTGCACCAAACCTTGCCTCTAACGAAGCGGCACTTGCAGCAATTAAAGTTGCTGTTGCTAATGCAGGCTACGAGTTAGGCAAAGACATTACTCTAGCACTTGATTGTGCTGCGTCTGAGTTTTACGACAAAGAAGCAAATATCTACGACCTTAAAGGCGAAGGTAAAAAATTCACGTCAGAAGAGTTTAACTACTTCTTAAAAGATCTAACTGAACAGTACCCAATCGTGTCTATCGAAGATGGCCTTGATGAGTCTGATTGGGACGGCTTTGCACACCAAACAAAATTACTTGGCGATAAGATCCAATTAGTTGGTGACGATTTATTCGTTACAAACACTAAGATCTTAAAGCGTGGTATCGACAACGGTATTGCTAACTCAATCTTAATCAAGTTTAACCAAATTGGTTCACTAACTGAAACGTTAGCTGCAATCAAAATGGCTAAAGACGCTGGTTTCACTGCTGTTATTTCTCATCGCTCAGGCGAAACTGAAGATTCAACGATTGCTGATTTAGCAGTGGGTACTGCAGCTGGTCAAATCAAAACAGGTTCATTGAGCCGTTCTGATCGTGTAGCTAAGTACAACCAATTGCTACGTATTGAAGAGCAATTAGGCGCTAAAGCACCTTTTAATGGTCTTAAAGAAGTTAAAGGTCAGTAATTCTTTTATAAGAAGCTGATTTAAACTTTTGAAAAATCCTCGCAAATGCGGGGATTTTTTGTAGTTATAGCTTAGTTAAAAACGATGTAACTCCTCCCAGTATTTTATCTTATACAGTTGCTTATTTAGGTAATTAATCATTGTAATGCCTGTAATTTTTATGTAAATTGCATAAGTTAAATGAACTTCTGCTGAACAATGTCGGCAGCTAAATAAAAATTTCCAGTTGTAAGGAATAATGGAATGAAAAGAATAATAATTATGGTTTTAACCGTCATTTTAGTTGGCTGTGGCACAACTCCTCAACCTACTGTTCAATTAGAAGACAATCACTTTATTAATCAAGAAAGAAAAGTTGGTCTTTACTTTATACGTGGTGATAAAGCGACTACACATATTTACGGCGCAAATTGTTTACTTTGCTATGGCGTTGCCTCGTCTTTGACCAGCTCATTAGATAATCATTTAGAGAGCCTATCGACTGACGATATTGACTCTTTAAAAGGGCTTATTGAAGATGAGTTCAAGCAACGCACAAATTATGTACTTGCTATTGATGATGAAAAGTTGATTGATAAACTACCAAAATTTAAAGGTGAGTTAGGCTTTGCAAAGCAAGATTTTCGTGGTTTAAAAGATAAGTACGATATTGATATTTTGGTGGTGGCTAACATCCAACGCTTTGGTGCATATCGCAGCTTTAGTAGTTATGTACCAAATGGTGATCCGCAAGGTTACATTCAAGGATTGGTTTACACAGTTGATTTAAATACAAACCAATATATCCAGTACAAAAGTGTAGATGAGAAAGTTCAACCTGAAGGTGTGTGGGATGAGCCCGCTGAATTCCCTGGTGTCACTACGGCATATTATCAAGCAATAGAAAACGTTAAGGTATTGATCCGAAAATCAATTTAAATTCTATGAAGCCGTGGTTTATAGATCACGGCTATGCATTTTATAGGGAATGAATATGAGGATATTACTGTTATTAGCGATCAGTTTATTTTTAACTGCATGTAATTCAACTCCAAAGCGTGATGATTATACACAACATGTTAATCGTCAAACTGATGCTATTTCGCAAGATAACTTTACGTTTACTTTTGAAACTAAAGAAAATTTTGATATTCGTGGAGTATATAGTCAAGACTCCACTATCGATGACAAGCCAATAATGTATTCAGGGGCAGCTGGGGTAGCGGGAATGGTGGCACAAATTGCTGCACATGCTGCAACTTCATCTGCTTTTCAAAATAGCAAACTGGCACAACAGCAATTAGAAGCAAATAACGCTGTTGCTGAATTTATAAAGTTAACCGAGGACTTTAAAAATGAAGATTTTATCGATAACTATAAACAGTTTTATGTAAGTACGCCTGAAGCTACAACTGTTTTTATTAAGCCTATTTATTTTGTAAATGAAAAAATGAATCAAGTCACGGTAAAAGCCAAAGTTTGGATAGTCGATAAAAAGAGCAAGAGCCGGAAGCCTGTTTACATTTATAAAAACTTAGTTAGTGTTACTTCTAAAGTTATAACAAATGAACAAAGACAGGTTATATTTTCAGGTGGTTCTGAGCAATTACGAAAGCACTTCTCAGGTTTACTTGGCAATTTAATTGAATTGGCTCAGTCTGAGCTCGCTTTTTCTTTTAAAAATAGCAATGCCAAAGAAGCGTCGCATATCGTTCTCGTTAACGGTAAAAACAAGCTTATTAGAGGGAAAGTTGTAGCCCAAGATTGTCAATATACTACAATTCAAAATACGCGTAAGTGGCTCTTACGTTATGCTAATGAATTACTTAATAATTGGCAGTCATGTGAGCAGAGTGTTCAGAATAGTGTCGCTATCTGAGTAGTTACAGCTGAAATTGCTGCTTCAAAATCTGCCCTGTAAAGCTGGTTTTTAAATAAAAACCACGGGGTAGGGTTTTAATAATTTGCCCGTTTGGACCGATTGCATCGGTGACTATTCTGCTGTTAGCTGCTTTTGGGCGAATTTGCATCGCATCCCCTAAATGCCCTGAGATCTCATCAATACGTCCCAGTGCAATCAACTCCATTTGCTCTTCCCAGTCTCGCTGTAACTGCGCATCTTGCTCAGCGGAGGGTTGCCATAAAAAGCCACTGCCAATGGTCCTATCAAATGGCACAATGTCTCGCTCGCCTAGAATGGGTAGCCACAAGACATGATTGAGTTTTTTACGCACATTACTTTGCTGCCATGTCATACCTGTGACATTTAATAACGGTGTCACAGACACAAAAGTGGTCTCTAATGGTTTGCCTTTATATGAGATTGGTAACGTTTTAAGTTCAATCCCGAGCTCTTCAAAATCAGGGGTTGGTTTGGAACCTGCCGTTGCACCTAATGCATATTCAATCAATTGTCCCGTCCAGCCTTTTTCCTTTAATAAATGCTCAGGTGTTTTAAACTGATAATGACTTGCTAATTGGCCTAATGTCAGCCCTGAAATGTTGCTAACACGTTGCATTAATTCATTGATTGAATGTGGTTTTATCGGTTTCATAGCGAGTTATTTGGTTGTATAAATTCACTACTCATGATAGCAAAAGAGTTTAACCGTGGATATCTTTGCGTTTGGGTGTTTTTTGTTCAGTGATGGTTTGCTGTGTTTTTAGGCAAGGTGAAACTTGCTGACTTTAAGCTTAATGTATTGAATTTAATGGTTTTTAACTGTTAAATTTGCAAAGCCTTTAAGCTGTGTTGAAAACTTGTTGGGATAAATACATAACTATGAACAATGTTATCCACAGAAACTGTGGAAAAGGCAAGTTATTGGATCTGTTATTGTGGATTTGTTTGCAAAATGAGCTGTATAAACTAAAGTTATGCACAAGCTGTGAGTAAGATGCGTAAAACTCTGAATATTGTTTGCCGTATTGCAGGTAATGTGGAACAATCATTAAAAATCGACTTACAAATGAGGCACTAAGGTGATTGATGCCGAAGGTTTTCGTGCCAATGTCGGAATTGTAATTTGCAATAATCAGGGACAGGTCTTTTGGGCCAGACGTTATGGTCAGCATTCTTGGCAGTTTCCTCAAGGTGGTGTTGATAGTGGCGAAACAGCAGAGCAGACCATGTTTCGTGAATTACACGAAGAAGTCGGCTTGCGTCCTGAAGATGTAGAAATTGTCGCAAGTTCAAAACATTGGTTACGTTATAAATTGCCCAAGCGTTTGATCCGCCGAGACTCCAGTCCGGTGTGTATTGGGCAAAAGCAAAAATGGTTTTTATTGAAACTGCGTTGTAAAGACGAAGACGTCAACTTACTAAAAACACATCATCCGGAATTTGATGATTGGCGGTGGGTAAGTTATTGGTATCCGGTAAGGCAAGTTGTATCGTTTAAACGCGATGTTTATCGCCGTGTTATGAAAGAATTCGCACCCTTTGCGATGCCTTTTAATAAACGTGAACAGTCCAAAGATACTTGGCGCCATAAAGGTAAATAATATAAAGGAGCAGTATTATGCTGGCTACACTCAGAGCTATTGCCGAGTCCGTTTCGCAACAAGCGAGTTTGGATAGTGCGCTAGCATGTTTTGTTGAAATGGTGAAAGATGCCATGAAAACTGAGTGCTGCTCCATTTATTTTGCTGATTACAGTCAAGATAATTTTGTATTAATGGCAACCAGAGGGCTTAATCCCGCAGCCGTGGGTAAGTTTAGAATCGGTTTTACCGAAGGTTTAGTTGGCTTAGTAGCACAACGAGAAGAACCTATTAATATTGCCTTTGCCAAGTCTCACCCCCGTTTTAAACTCTCTCCTGAAGTGGACGAAGAAGGCTTCAACGCATTTTTGTCTGTGCCTGTAGTTCATCAAAAAAAAGTACTGGGCGTTATTGTTGTACAACAGAAAATTGCCCGTGTATTTAGTCAAGATGAAGAGTCTTTTTTAATTACGTTATCTGCGCAACTAGCGTCGCAATTAGCCCATGCAGAAATCAAAGAAGTTCTTCGCCAAGATGAGTTTTCTCATCAGACCTCGGTGCTAAAAGGGGTTTCTAGCGCGCCAGGAATTGCGATAGGGCAGGCGTTTGTTATTCTGCCGAAACTTGACTTTAAATCGATAGAATTAAAAAAAGACGATAACTGTATTGAGCAACGCCGCTTATTTACTCAAGCTGTTGCTGCAACCCGCAAAGAATTTAACACCTTGTCGATGACTCTTAGCGATTCCATCCCTAAAGAAGCGTTGGCAGTATTTGAGGTGTATCAGCAACTACTGGATGCAAAAAGTTTAGGGCAGAATGTTGAAGCACAGCTGCAAGAGGGCTGGTGTGCAAAAAGTGCATTGAAAATAGTGATCGAACGATTGATCTCCCAATTCAATGCCATGCAGGATCCTTATATCAAAGAGCGTGCTGTTGATGTTAAAGATATCGGCCTGCGCGTACTGCATCACCTCGTAAATACTGAACACGCAGTAAAAAGTTATCCTAAAGATACAGTACTGATCGCTAATACTTTAACCCCAGCCATGCTTGCAGAAGTGCCTAAAGGCCATTTAGTTGGCGTGGTGAGTGTTAACGGTGCGGCAAATAGTCATGCGTCAATTTTAACCCGTGCCATGGGGATCCCTGCAATTTGGGGTATTGAAGATTTACCGTTATTGCAGTTTGATGGTAAACCAATGATTTTAGATGCATACGCAGGGCGATTATATATTTCGCCTTCGCAAATGCTACAAGATGAGTATTTACAATTACAGCACCAAGAAAGTCTATTAAACGACAAGTTTGTGGCTGAGCAAGAATGCGATGCAGTGACATTAGATGGCGAGCATATTAGCTTGTTGCTCAATGCTGGTTTGGAACTCAATACTGAAAAAGCTAACACCAAAGTCTGTGATGGCGTTGGCTTATACCGAACTGAAGCCTGGTTTATGCAAAAAGGCCAGTTTCCATCACAAATAGAACAAGAGAATTGGTATCGCGAAGTATTAGCCAGTTATCATCCAGAACCTGTAGTGATGCGTACGCTTGATATTGGTGGTGATAAAGCACTTGATTACTTTGATATTACTGAAGAAAACCCATTTTTAGGCTGGCGGGGTATTCGTGTCACATTGGACCACCCAGAGATCTTTTTAGATCAGCTCAAAGCCATGGTTAGAGCAAATATTGGTTTAGGTAATTTAAAAATTATGCTGCCAATGATAAGCGGTACCGAAGAGGTTGATGAATCTTTAGCGTTGTTAGAGCAAGCCTATTTTGAACTGGAAGAAAAATACCCAGAGCAAGCCATTGAACGCCCAGAGATTGGCGTAATGTTAGAAGTCCCTTCAAGTGTATTTATGCTCCCTGAATGGTCTAAAAAAGTAGATTTTTGTTCTGTGGGTAGTAACGATTTGACGCAATACTTACTTGCCGTCGATCGTTCTAATGCGCGTGTTGCTGATTTATTTAATCCCTATCATCCTGCGGTATTAAGAGTACTGCAAAAAGTTGCAAAAGAGTGTCAGCAATATGAAATGTCCTTTAGTTTATGTGGTGAATTAGGTGGCGATCCTGAAGGTGCAATACTGCTGATTGCGATGGGTTATCGACGCTTGAGTATGAACTACTCATCATTAAGTAAAGTTAAATGGGTATTAAGACGTTTAAAAGCCAGCGATATGGAAGCATTACTGGCGGAGTGTTTAGCACAATCTACTGCAAAACAAGTGCTTAGGTTAACGCGTAATTTTATGATTGAGCATCAACTTGGTGAATTATTTTATACCCCAAACCAGGCTTCTTAGTAGCCTAAACGAGTGCTGTAAAGATTCGATATAATCGATTAGTATATGCATATAATAAATTCAATTTTATAAGAGTGTACGATGCATGATTTAGTTATCCTGATTATCAGCTGCGCGCTATTAGGTTGTGTGGTTGGTTTTTTAGCTGGGTTATTAGGCATTGGCGGCGGATTAATTATTGTGCCAGTACTGAGTTCATTATTAGTGCATTTTAATGTTGTTGCGGTTGATCATGTACTGGTTATTGCTATTGCTACCTCGCTTGCCTCTATTTTATTCACTTCAACGTCATCTGCATTAGCGCACCATAAGAATCAAAATGTGCCATGGGAAATTGCGCCTTGGGTTATGTCTGGCGTTGGACTTGGTGCTCTGATCAGTGGTTTTGCCGCGAGTTTAATTCCAGAACAGTTATTACGCATCGTTTTTGCTGTTAGTGTGGTGTTTATTGCTGCTCGTATGGTGTTGTCTGCTCGTAATAAACCTGTCGCGGTCAAACCTATGCCAAGAGGCCCAATTATTGGCGCTATTAGTGCAGTGATGGGCGGATTATCAGGTTTGATTGGTATTGGTGGCGGCGCATTGATTGTGCCGCTACTACATTATTTTTCAGTTGATATTAAAAAAGCCATAGGCTGCGCGGCAGCATGTGGCATTGTGATTGCGTTATTTGGCTCTGTGGGGTATGTCAGCGCTGGTTGGCAAGTAACCGATTTACAACATGGCTTTGCAGGTTTTGTGTATTTACCAGCATTATTAGGTATAGTGATAACTTCGTGGTTTATGGCACCAATTGGAGCCAAAGCAACGCATTATTTACCTGTTTCAACGATAAAAAAAGTGTTCGCGGTGTTACTGGTTATTATCGCGCTTCAAATGGTTTTTAGTTAAGGTTTAATTTTTATGGCTCTTGAATTTCCAGACATCAATCCGATTATTTTCTCTGTCGGTCCTCTCAGCGTACGTTGGTACGGTTTAATGTATTTAATTGGTTTTGCTTTTGCGATGTGGTGGGCAAATAGGCAAGCGGCTAAACCTAACTCGGGGTGGACAAAAGAAGAGGTCAGTGATTTACTGTTCTACGGTATGTTGGGAGTCATTCTGGGTGGTCGGATTGGCTATGTACTGTTTTATCAATTTAGTTATTTTTTAGAAAATCCACTGTATTTATTTAGAATCGATCAAGGTGGTATGTCTTTCCACGGTGGCACTTTAGGGGTGATAACCGCTATTTGTGTGTTTGCCTGGACACGTAAAAAACAGTTACTTGCAGTGGGGGATTTTGTTGCTCCGCTAGTGCCGGTTGGCCTTTTAGCAGGGCGTATTGGTAACTTTATTAACGGCGAATTATGGGGCAGAACTACCGATGTACCATGGGCTATGGTATTCCCAACTGGTGGTCCACTGGCGCGTCACCCATCACAGTTGTATGAGGCATTTTTAGAAGGCCTAGTGCTGTTTATTATTCTGTATGTGTTTACAAAAAAGCCACGTCCAGCGGGCAGCGTAGGCGGATTATTTTTACTAGGCTACGGGGTATTTAGATTTTGCGTTGAGTACGTACGTGAACCCGATGCGCATTTAGGTTTATTTGGCGGCTTTATTTCAATGGGGCAAATATTGTCATTGCCGATGGTCATCGCAGGCCTAGGTTTGATAATATGGGCGTATAAAAAGCCACAGCCAGCTGTTGCCAGCAAAGCTTAATAAAAGAAGTTAACAATGAAACAATATTTAGAATTATGTCAGCGCATCGTTGATGAAGGCGTGTGGGTTGAAAATAAACGTACAGGAACTCGTTGCTTAACGGTTATCAATGCCGAGCTTGAGTATGATGTGGCAAATAATAAGTTCCCAATGATCACTACCCGTAAAAGTTACTGCAAGGCGGCGATAGCTGAATTGTTAGGTTATTTACGTGGTTATAGTAGCGCTGCGCAATTTCGTGACATAGGTTGCATGACTTGGGATGCTAATGCCAATGAAAACCAAGCATGGTTAAATAATCCGAACCGCCAAGGTGAGGATGACATGGGCCGAGTATATGGCGTACAAGCTCGTGATTGGCAACGCCCTGATGGCACTGCGTTAGATCAGTTGAAAAAAGTCATTGATAATTTAAAAAATGGTGTGGATGACAGAGGCGAGATCATCACTTTTTATAATCCGGGTGAATTTGAGTTAGGGTGTTTGCGCCCATGTATGCACACGCATACTTTTTCGCTTCTTGGCGATACGCTTTATTTAACCTCGTATCAGCGTAGTTGTGATGTGCCACTTGGTTTGAACTTCAATCAAATCCAATGTTTTGTATTGCTTGCACTGGTCGCGCAGATCACTGGCCACAAAGCAGGTAAGGCCTACCATAAAATCGTTAATGCCCATATTTATGAGAACCAACTGGAATTAATGCGCGATGTGCAGTTACAGCGTGAGCCATTTGCATCACCTACGTTGACGATTAATCCAAATATTAAATCACTCGAAGATATCGAAACGTGGGTCACCCGTGATGACTTTGAGGTAAATGGCTATCAATGCCACGATGCAATTAAATACCCGTTTTCAGTGTAACAATTAATAAGCATCATAGTTTTAAGGAGAGAATAATGAAAGCAGTGATCCCAGTTGCAGGACTTGGCACCCGTATGTTGCCAGCTACTAAAGCTATTCCAAAAGAGATGTTACCGATTGTAGATAAACCCTTGATTCAATATGTAGTTAATGAAGCGGTTGCTGCGGGTATTAAAGAAATTGTATTAGTGACTCACTCTAGTAAAAACTCTATTGAAAACCATTTTGATACCAGCTTTGAGTTAGAAGCAACGCTAGAGAAGCGGGTTAAGCGTCAGTTACTTGCTGAAGTACATGCTATTTGTCCAAAAGATGTGACAATTATTCACGTTCGCCAAGGTGAAGCAAAAGGGTTAGGGCACGCAATAAACTGCGCTGCGCCGATTATTGGTAACGAACCGTTTGTGGTTATTTTACCAGACGTAATTATTGATGACGTTGAAAGCGATCTTCAAAAAGATAATTTAGCTGAAATGATTACTCGCTTTAATGCAAACGGCGAAAGCCAAATAATGGTTGAGCCTGTGCCTATGCAGGATGTTGATAAGTTTGGTGTGGTCGATTTAGGCGACGTAAAGCTTGAACAAGGGCAAAGCGCAGCGATCCTTAATATGGTTGAAAAACCTCCTGTGCATAGCGCACCATCAAATTTGGCTGTGGTAGGTCGTTATGTGCTAAGTAAAAATATTTGGCCATTACTTGCAAAAACTCCCGCAGGCGCCGGCGACGAAATTCAGTTAACAGACGCAATTGCTATGTTGATGGAAAAAGAATCTGTTGCTGCTTATGCGATAAAAGGGCGTAGTCATGATTGTGGTAGTAAGTTGGGCTATTTAAAAGCTACTATTGAATTTGCACTGCGTCGTGATGAATTTAAAGATGAACTAAGTGATTTTATTAAAACCTTAGTTTAAGCTCATTTATTGAGCCTAACTTATAAAAGTGCCTTAGTGGCACTTTTTTATTGCTTAAAAATCCTGAAACTGGCACTGACTTTGCTTATAATATGGCATTATTTATTTTGTGATGCTAACAGATGATGTGTTTTAAAAAGCAAGCTTGGTATACCACAGTGTTGGTTACAGCAACTGTCTGGCTTAGTGGGTGCAGTAGTATTAATGCTAACCCGGTGGAACAGCAGCCTGCATTAATTTCTGATCAACAAGTCAAAGAGTATGTTCAGCAATGGCACTCGCAACAAGAGAGTATTACTCGTTTAGCTGCGATGGAGGAAGACTTGCAACTATTAATAATGGCACTTTCCTCTCAAACTGATATTGCAGAAAACCCAGCGGTGCTTCGCGAAGATAATGTTACGGTGGCTCATTATGCTGAAAAAATACAGACCCCTGATACTGCTAACTCCTCAAAAACTATCGAAAACCGCCCCCAGCCACTGTATAACAATTCACTGCCAGGCGCGCAACTTGGGCTGTATTTAAAACCGCAAAGAGTGAGAACGCAAATAACAAAGTTACAGCAGCAATATCCACAGGCATTTAGCCAATTAGATTTTGTAATGACTGAGCGTCAAAATAAAGGTGTTACCATGTATGGGTTACGAGTTGGGCCATTTCAAAATTATACTGAGGCCAATCTATTTTGTTCTTTAGCGCAAAGTTTAGGCCAAAAATGCCTGAGTGCTCCGTTTGTTGGTGAGCCACTTTAACTAAGCCAGTTATTTATCTGATTTTTATGTAATTAATCTTAAAGTAATTGTTCTAATTGCCGATAAATCTTATGATAGGGGCTCTTTATGGTAATGCCCCATTTTTATAAGGATTTAATATGAAACGATCTCTTGCTATTATTAGCGCTTTTTCTTTAATTCACTCTTTTCCTACATTAGCGACAAGCGCTGACTTTTCTGCAACAGTTAAAGTACAAAACACTGTTGTTTTAAGTAAGGGGGAAGATCTTAGTTTTGGTACTATACGTGCTGTAGCACAAGCTGATGGCGTCAAATTTGCGACACTGACAATTAACCCCAACCCTAATGCAGCAATTAAAACCACTAAAAATGATGACGGAGATGCTTTAATTTCAGTCATTGAAGAAGGTTCACCTGCTACTTTTACAGTGTCAGATGTAGTACCTAATGCGGCACTTACTATTACTAAACCAGGCACAGGAAGGCTTGAATCTGCATCAAAAGGAGCGGGTGAGCCGCAATTCTCAATTGATGGTTGGAAGTTCTTTATTACTAGTGGACCAAACATAAACACGGCTTATGACGAGACAACGCCAAACTTAATCGCCAGTGAAAAAGGTGAAGTTGAATTTGCTATTGGTGCCACATTGTCTACAGATAACTTAGTAACAACAGTACCTTACAAAGATGTTGAATACACAGGTACTTTCCAAATCGAAGTCGCTTATTAAATCGCTTCTAGTGCGACTTTTACCTTATGCAGTGGCTGTAAGTATTTTAATTTACAGCCCTAACCATTTCGCAAATACCATAGAGCAACAGTCGCTTGATTTTGGCACGTTAGTCATACCAAGTAACAGTAATGTTAGTTCCGTGATAATCAAAGCGAACGGTGACATAAATACTATGGGTAAAATTTATGTACTAGAGAAAGGACGACCTGCTGAGCTATTACTAACCGATTTCCCTGCACATACAGAATTAACTATGCAATTAGTTAATTCTGTAACCTTACAGCACAACGCACAGGGTAGCAGCAGCGCCGATTTTGAAGTACGTCTTAATGGCTTTCCAAAATCTACCATCACTGATGATTTAGGTGAGGCGAAAGTGTTTATAGGCGGCACATTAATAACAAAACCTAGTAGTAAAAGCTATTCCGATGGCGACTACTCCTCAACTACTAACCTAGAAATTTCGATTGACTACTAAGGACTGAGATGTTCAATAAATTAACAGTGATGTGTGTGCTACTAACAGCATTTTTTAGCCAAATGGCCTTGGCAAACTTATTGATTTCACCTACCCGTGTTACTTTTGATGAACGCCAGCGTAGTGCTAAAGTCACGGTGATCAATAATTCTGATGAACAACGTACGTACCGAGTAGTCTGGAGTGAAAAACAAGCTTTACCAGGTGGGGGTTATAATAATTTAGCGCAAGTAACAGCAAACAGTTTATCGCCAATGACACGTCTGTCACCAAAACAAGTGACCTTAGCAGCAGGTGAAAAACAAACCGTTAAAATTGCTATTCGAAAGCCAAAAGGTTTGCAGCAAGGCGAATACCGCTCGCACTTATTATTTCAAGCTCTACCTAACGAAAATAAAGAGCAAAAATCAGGAATACAGATCAACATGATTATGAGCTTTAGTATTCCCGTTGTTTATCGTGAGCAGCCAGAACAACCTAATGTTACGATCACTCAGGCAAAGATTATAAAAAATAGCAATCAAAGCAAGCCACAAATTCAAGTTCAACTGCAACGACATAACAACTTTAGTAGTTATGGAAAACTCAGCGCTTATATAAAAACAGCATCAGGCGAGAATGAGAAAGTAGCTGAAATTAGCAATTTAAGCCTGTATCCAGAAGTTGATACTACCATTGCAACACTGAGCCTATTTAAAGATAAACAGCTGCCAACACAGGGCAGTATTTTCCTCGATTATCAAGGTGCTGAAGAATATAAAGGGGTTGATTTTGCTTCATACACACTCGCTATTGGGAAATAATCTTAAGCGTTATTAAGCGAATAAAGTGATCCGTATATTTACTCTTGGGCTTTTATTTTTAAGCTCAATGAGTTTTGCTAGTGCTGTGCAAACTGCTGATGTGTTGCGCACACTTAAAGCTATTCAAACTAAATTAAATCAACCGCACCCGAAAGTGAGTGCACAGCAGCCCGTTATAGACGAACACAGGCAACCTGCAGCACAGCGCATTGCCGCCGGTGAATTTTTACTCTTTTCGCTGCACTTAAACGGTGAATATCTTGGTGAAGCATTTGCGATAAAAAGCGAACAAGGTGTGTTATTGGGGTTATCGGGTTTAGTCGAAATATTACAACTGGCTATTAATGTTGATATTGCAAATGGCACCGCTTCAGGTTGGTTTATCAATGAAGCAAACTTATTTACACTAAATGCTACTGAACCTAAACAATTAATTTTTAATAATCAGTTTGTTACGCTATCTTCGCAGCAACTACTAATTGATGATGATATTTATATTGATGCAGCCGTTTTACAGCGCGCCTTCTCAGTTGCTATTATTCCTGATTATGCGAATTTGACGCTAGAGCTTACAACGGAGCAATTGTTTCCTGTTGCTGCGCAACAACAAAGGCAAAAGCGTTTGTTTAACAACCAGCGTAAAGGGGATAACCAACCTACACAACCTTGGAAGGCTAGTCCCTATCAGGCGGTTTCAATGCCAGTGGCAGATTTACAGCTAAACTATCGTCGTGATAATGACAGCAGCCGTACAAGTTATTCATTATTAGGCGCTCAAGATTTTGCGTACCTTTCAGCAGAATATTTCTTAGCAGGACGTGAACAAGATTTATTGACTGACTCTCGGCTGACATTCTCTAAACAAGATGTTAATAACAGCTTACTCGGTGTTTTTGCAGCCAGCGAGTTGGAGTTTGGTGATATCACTGCAACGCAAGTAGGTAGTCGTTATAACGGTCAATATGGCCGTGGTTTTAAGTTTTCAAATTATCAGTTAGATCGCAAAATAGATAACAATCGGATTAATCTCACAGGCGCTATCCAGCCTGGTTGGGATGTTGAGCTTTATCGTAATGGCATTTTAATTGAACAACAGTTAAGCCTTGCAGATGGCCGTTATATATTCGATAGTATTGATTTACTGTATGGTGAAAATAACTTTGAGTTGATCTTTTATGGTCCTCAAGGGCAAGTTGAACGCAAAACAGAATATTACTTTATTGACGGTAATCAATTGGCGCAAGGAGAAGCTGCATACGAAATATCAGTATCAGAGCAAGGTAAACAATTACTAGGAAGTGAAAGTAATTCACAACAAAGTGGCTGGTTAGCGGCAGGGCGATACGAACGTGGTTTGACTGATAATATCGCGATTTACACCGGGGCTATGGCGCAAAAGCGTGAGGACGATGAATTTTATCAATTTGCTTTTGGCACTAATATCAACTTGTTTGAAAGACTGTTGATTAATTTAGACTACGAGCAAAATAACCAACAACAAAATGAATTAGAACTCACAGCAAGAACCCAACTGGCCGATCAATCACTGCTGTTTACCGTTACAGATCGCTCGGATCAACAGCAAGACTTGCAAAGTTATCAATTCGATATGTCGGGTGAGTTGATGCAAAATCGTTATGGTCGTCTTAATTATCAAAACAACTTTTTATTGCAGCATTCAAGCTCAGGTCGCGACCTACAACAAGCTTATAATCGTTTTAATTATAGTTACTCAGGCTTCTCTGTGAACAACCTATTGCAATGGCAAAATGTAAATGAGCAAAGCAAAGTATATGGGGCAACCCGTGTGCAAGGACGAATAGGGCGTTTATATAGCCGTTTTGGTTTTGATTATTTATTATCGCCAGACAGTGATATTTTAAGTTACCAAGCTGAATTTAATCGCAGTATTACTGCAAAGTTACAAGCCGAGCTCACACTTAAAAATACCCTAAATGAGAATATCCAATCAGCGGACTTGGGCCTTAATTGGCAAAATGATGATTTTAATTTAAGCAGCACCATTAACTACGACAGTAATGATAATTGGCTTTTTAGTTTATATAGCCGTTTTAGTTTTGGTTATGACGCTGAAAATAACCGCGCCTTTATGTCAAACCGCAGTCTAACCAGTACCGGTAGTCTACTGGTTAAAGTATTTTTAGATCAAAATAACAACGGCATTATGGATCCTGACGAGCAAGGTGTTGCTGGTATAAAAGTAAAAGGGCTGCAAAATTATCGCCAAGCAATAACTGATGAAAATGGCATTGCATTGTTAACCTCAATGCCAGCTAATCGCACCACAGATATTGTGCTCGATAGAGACAGCTTCCCCGATCCGTTTTTTGTGCCTGCCAATGAGGGCTTTTCAATCACGCCAAGATCAGGATTTATTGAATACATGGATTACCCGCTAAATAACGCCAGCGAAATTGAAGGGGTGGTGTATCAGCAGCAAGGGGAGCACACTTATGTGCAGCCTTATGCAAAAATAACCCTATTAGATCAAAACGATAAAGAAGTTGCCAACACCCAAGCGGCTTATGATGGCTATTATTTGTTTACCGACCTACGGCCAGGGCAGTATCGGGCTGTGGTTGACGATAGCTTTAAAGAACGTAAAGCATTAAAAAACACCCAGCAAGTAACAGTTGATTTATCAGCAAAAGGGGATGTGTTGGTTGGGGTTGATTTTACTTTAAAATCACTCGAAGAAGTGTCGGGGACTATTGTTAATGCGGGGAATTTTTCATCGTTAATGATGTTAAAGGCATACTTACGTTTGATAAGCCCGCGCTTAAAATTACAACAGCAAGACGTGTTTTATATTCATGACCAAGAGCAAAGTAAGTACATACTCGCCTTAGCATACGCTAAGCAAGTACAGCCTGAATTTACGGATCTTTGTCAGTCATTAATAAAACAAAGATTGAAGTGTGATATTGAACAACGAACAATACTTCATTAAAGGAATAGCAATGAATATCAAACAATCGTTTAGTGTAATTCAATCAGCCGTATTAATAATGAGTTTAATTATATTATCTGGCTGTACCAGCACGACGGATAGCGCGCAAAAAAGTACCAGCAGCACAGCTGAAACTAATCATGAAACCTATGTGCAGATCACGCAACAAGAGCTACAACAGTTACAAACTAGCTCTACACAGTGGCAAGCAATTAAACCCGATCTTGAACGGTTATTACTGATTGAAAGTGATTTGAATTTATTGATAGCACAGTTAACCGCGATAGCAAATGATGACGAGAACACAGGTAATAAGAGCCATTCATCTGCTGCCTTGGCATCACAGCAAGTACCGTTAGATAGGCCTGCGCAATCTATAGCAACACAGTCAAACATAACTAACAACGCGCTTTTTGCGCTGCAAATTATTGCGGTCACTCAACAATCGCAATTAGCTCCAAGCTGGCAAACAATTCAACAAAAAGTACCAAGTTTATTGTCAGATAAATTTACCACCAATGTCGAAACTGCTCAGGTAAAAGGCATGACTTATTACCGCTTAAAAATCGGGGCATACCAATATCAAAAAAACGCCCAAGCTGATTGTGATAAATTAAAGCTACAACAGCTCAACTGCATGGTGACTCACTACACCGATAACCCAATAAAATTATAAATAGGCATAATACTTGCTTTGTTATTGCCATGTTTAGTGAGGATGGCAATTATGCGCCTTTTGTTATGTTTATTATTGCTGAGTCTAACTGCGTGTAGTTTAACGCAAGAAAAACCGCCAGCACCAAGTACCAATGCCCCAAAAGCAACAATGGCACCTTATACTGTGCATCAGTATGTGAGCGACTTGAGTAGTCAATTGAGCCATGTGCAAGGGCCATTTAAAAGCTCTGCACGGATTGCCGTTACTAGCTTTTACTTAGCCAACGCGCTAGATAGTGAGCTGGCACAAGGGCAGGGCGCTGGGCTGAGTCAGCAAATTCAAGAAAGCTTAATTACTCAGTTTACCCAACTTGGCTATAACACTATTGAATATCGCCTTGAAAAACACCTTAATTTAGCCAGCAACGCAGATGGTATATTAAGTCGCGACATTAGCAAATTACGCCAACGTCAGAATATTGACTTTGTTATCACGGGTACCTTAACACGGCAACAACATGCCTATATAGTTAACGCCCGTATGGTAAATACGCAAGATAGCCGCGTTGTATCTGCCGCCAGTACAGAGATCCCCATAAATGTGATGTGGGGCGATGAAAAAATACAACAGCGCGACGGTTATATTTACCGCAGCGAATACTAATTAGGAGCTCTCATGAAACGCTTAATATTAACTTTATGTTTGCCACTGGGTTTTGGTTGCGCGCAAATGATGGAACCGGGCAAAACAGCACAAACTGATAACTCTGCGCAGTTAGAGGGTGATCAAAGAATGGTTGCTGCTCCTGGGCAAAATAATACATTTTATCAAAACAATATTCCAGTGATGAACGATAGCAGCCAAGTCACAGTCCCAACACGTAAAAATATTAATCATTATGTACGTGGCATAATGCAAGATATGGCTGAAAATTTACAATACGTAAATACCAAAACGCCGCTGGCCGTATCAAGCTTTATTTTTTTAGATGATGATTATAACGACGGCACATTGTTAGGTAATCAAATCGCCGAAAGTTTTATGCACGAGCTACACAGTTTTGGTGTACCGGTGATCGACTTTAAAACCACCGACTACATGCGTGTTACTCCCTCTGGCGACTTTGTATTTAGTCGCGATTATTTAGAGCTAAGTAAAGATCAAAACTTCAACTACGTACTGGCGGGCACTATGGTAAATCACCAAGGTGGTGTATTAGTCAATGCCCGAATTATTGGTTTAACAAGTAAGGCAGTGGTTGGCTCTGCACAAGGGTTTATTCCGCAATCCGTTGTTGATGCACTGGACAGCAGCTATCGCACTGATGGCGTAATGCTAAAACAAGCGAGTAAGTGAGGCCAATGATGAGTAAGCTAATCCACAGCGCTAAATTATTAACCGTAGGGGGTGTGATCAGCATTCTCAGCGCATGCAGTATGACTAATAATACGGCTGAGCCTGTACAAAGTACGACTAGCCGATATGACCTTACTCAAATGCTAAAACAAGTACAAATGAATAGTGCCGAGCCACTTGATAACTCAGCGCAGTTTAGTCCTAACAAACACCATAAAACACTGGTTAATTATGTAGAGCAAATGGCGTTAGACTTAGTCGACACAATGCAAACAGAGCTTGATACCTCGATTGCCGTTACTTCATTTGTAGATTTAGATGCCAGCCTTAATAACAGCAGCCAATTAGGCAACCAGTTATCAGAGAGTTTTATTCATCAACTGCAAAAATTTGGTTATGGTATTGTTGACTTTAAAACCACCGACCAAATAACTATGAACCCACGCGGTGACTTTGTATTTTCACGCGATATAGAGCAGT
This sequence comes from Pseudoalteromonas rhizosphaerae, assembly GCF_028885455.1. Classification (NCBI taxonomy): domain Bacteria; kingdom Pseudomonadati; phylum Pseudomonadota; class Gammaproteobacteria; order Alteromonadales; family Pseudoalteromonadaceae; genus Pseudoalteromonas; species Pseudoalteromonas rhizosphaerae. The sequence continues at coordinate 4,196,687 of NZ_CP118496.1, read as the reverse complement.
TAGCGGATCAACGCATCGCCAGTCATGTGTTATCAGGCACCTTGATCTACCGCAGCAACGGTGTTGAAGTAAACGCCCGTATTATTGATATCACCAGCAAACGCGTAGTTGCCAGTAGCAACAAAATACTGCCTTATTACGTACTCAACAACGCCGATATTCACCTACAACGCGCGAGTATTAACTAGCATCGTTATAAAATCCATTTAACTGCTTGATTGTAAATAGGATAAACCGTAATAATTTTGCTATCAGCTATCAGCTATCAGCTATCAGCTATCAGCTATCAGCTATCAGCTATCAGCTATCAGAGTGGCCTCTTAGTTAAATGGATATAACGGCCCCCTCCTAAGGGGCAGTTACAGGTTCGATTCCTGTAGGGGCTACCAATTAAATCAATGGGTTAAAGTTGTTGCTATTTTCTGACGTTTTCTTTTATAGCATATTTTTAGCAGCTCGTTACTTGTTAATTCTATTTAAAATTTTTTAAAAATATCTCTAAATTGATAGTTCTTCCATTTTTATCTATATCTTCAATAAAAACACTTAAACTAAAATTAAAAGTATGTCTTAATGTAGTGATGTTACTGTTACTTACTATATAAAATTTGGGGGAATGTTTTGATTCAGAGGCTTTTTGAAAGTTTTAAGAAAGATACAAAAATAGTGGCTTACGCTAGGTTTAATCAGAGTAAACGACTATCTAGAAAATCTTGGTGGTCATTATTTTCGATATCAGCCATATCTTTTTCCCTTATTTTGATATCAATAGGTGAGAAAATTTTTATGCTTGAAGAGATATCACCATTATTATTTTTTAATGTAACTATGCCAAACTGGGTATTTTCTGTCTTTTGCTCAATTGCAATTTTGGCGTTATCTATTGCAATTTCATCTTCGAAAGTTGAAGTGAAGTATGAAAAAATAACTACGTCTGCAATCAAAATAAACAAAATATCAAGAGAACTTGAGCTTGAGCTTGAGCTTGGCGGCACTGATGTGGCTAGGTATAAATCACTACTCTATGAGTACAATACTAGTTTGATGTCAGATCAGACAAATCATGATGATATTGACTATACAATTGCAAGGCTCTCGTTAAATAAACAAAAATTCATCAAATACTATTATAATTTTTATATAAAACAATATCTTGAGATTTTTCCTTACGCACTTATAACATTTATATCCTTAGGGGCGATTTTTTCAGTGTTAAAGAAAATAATACTGTAAGGCTTTATTTATGTTAAGACAGGATTTTAGTGAGAAGTCTCTACTTAGAGTAACATCGAAGAATGAAATAATTAAGTTTGAACTAGGTCGAGACAAAAAAGAATATCTAGATAATCTAAAGCAGTGTTCAGTAGTTATAAATACCCCCTCATTTACTTTGAAAGATATACACAGGAAGAAAATCAATAATAAAGAAATATTTTATGCTGAAAGTATAGAGGAACATTATTGCATAAAGAAAATATCTTCGGATATGAAACGACTGTATCGAGTTGTTACGCTTAATAGGGACGATATTTCTGAACAAGTGTTGAGAATTTTAGAGACAGGTTCAGCCTTTGGGGTGATTAAAGCAGATGTTAAATCATTCTATGAGTCTATTTCATATAAAAAAATGTTAGATAAGTTAAAACACGATAAATTACTTAGTTCTAAGTCTATTAAATTCTTAAGTGACTTGAATTCAGTAACTAATTATGGTTTGCCGAGAGGTTTAGCTATCAGTCCTGTAATGTCAGAGCTTTATATGAGGGATATTGATTCGAAAATACGAGAGGTTCAGGGTGTATATTACTATGTTAGATATGTTGATGATATTTTCATCTTTACTACTATTGAGTGTGAAAGGGTTTTTCATGAATTGAAATCAATTTTTGAGGGCTATGATTTAACTTTAAATAAAAAAACAGTTAAGTTTAATGTTCCAGTGATTTCTGATTTTCGAATGTTCTTACGTTCGTTTGATTATTTAGGTTATAAATATAGAATAACGGATATTCCTTATATTGGTAAAAGATCAATTTCTGTTTCATTATCAGATGATAAAGTGAGAAAAATAAAAACTAGAATTGTGCACTCAATAATTAGTAGGGGGAAATGTCATAGCAAACTTCTAAATGCTCATCAAAGTAAGCTGCTCTATAATAGAATTAATGTATTGTCTGGGAATTATCCAATATCTGGAAGTAAAAGTAGAAGTGGGGTTTTGAAAGGAGGCATTTATTATAGTAATCGCCTAGTTAATAAAGTTGGCGTTTTCGAAGAGTTTAATGAGTTTTTGAGGAAGTCACTCTATTCAAAATCTAATAACTTCTTTGGTAAGTGTGTATCAAGTATTTCAAATGAAGAAAAGAAAGAGTTGTTAGGTTTATGTTTTAAAAAAGGCTTTGTTGATAGAAAGTATATACATATGACTAATAAAGAAATGAGTGATATAAAAAGGTGTTGGAAACATCAAAATCATAAGAAAAAGAAATAATATGAAGATACCTTTAGAGAAAAGAGATTTTTACAGGGTTATATTGACAGATGTATTGCCATATGAAGTGCCTTTTATACTGACAAATGAAGGTTTTTATAAGAAGTTGAGAGGTGGTGGCTTACAAAAAAATAGATTTATAAAAAGCATATTTTTTAGTGATAATGATGTAACCACAAAGCCTCTTGTATATAGAATTACAAAAGACTCTGAATCTGAAAGAAGTTTGTACCTAATTCACCCTGGTGTTCAAATAAAAGTTTGTTCATTATACAAAGACTATAATCAACTTATTACTCATTTATGTAGTCGCAGTACATTTTCGCTAAGATACCCAGACAAGATAGCCTTTTCTTACTATTGTAAAGAAAAGAAAAGTGACGAAGATCCAGAGGAAAAATTCAAAGATGAAGGGGTTGGTATCGATGGCGAAAAAGAACCTGTATATGCTAGTACCTTTTATGAGTATAAAGATGTAAGTTTCCTTTATAAATTCTATGACTCTTATCAATTTCATAGGATTGAAAAAAAGTTTGATAATTTGTTTAAGTTTGACATTGCAAAATGTTTTGCTTCTATCTCAACTTTTCAATTATCTAGATCTATAAGAGATTTAGAGAGTTATCATAAATCAAAGGGGTATCATAGTTTTGAATTGCGGTTTGAAGAGTTGATGAATATAGCAAACTTTGGGGACTCACATGGAATTGTAGTTGGCCCAGAGTTCGCTAGAATATTTGCAGAAATCTTACTTCAGTCGATTGATGTAAAAATAAAGAAAAGGTTAAAAAAACTAATACCAAGTATTGTTGAAGGTAGTGATTATGTTATTAAAAGGTATGTAGATGATTACTTTCTTTTTTATAATGATGAAGGAACTAGAAAGATTATCTATGATATTGTGTTAGATGAACTTGCTGAGTACAAGTTATTTTGTAATGAATCAAAAAATAAGAAGTCTTCAGTTCCATTTATAACAGGTGTGTCAATAGCAAAGCAGGAATATAAAAAGCAAATTGAGCAATTTTTTAATAAGTTTGATTATATAGATGAAGATAATCAGGTTAAGGGGGTTGTATCCCCAATGAATAGATATAATCGGTTGGCTAATCAAATTATAACAGATATAAAATGTATTGTTTATAATAACGATATTTCTTATTCTAGTATTACTGGTTACTATTTTACATTGGCGAGAATAAAAATTTCTGAAATTGACGAACACATTTCTGATTTTAAGTATAATTTAGAGCAATGTGAGAAAGTGACAAATTTTTTACTTGTCATTATTGAATTGTCTTTTTTTATTCATTCTATGGACTTTAGGGTTAGAAGTACTTATTTGATTTCTCAGATAATAATAATCATAAATCGTATTTCTGAAGTTTTGGGTGAGTCAAATTCTGAGCTGATTAAAAAGAAAATTTACGATGAATCATATCTTGCAATTAAGTCTTCTATAAAGAAAAAAACAATGAAGGATATAGAATGTTTAAACCTCCTAATTGCCATACGTGATATTGATGTCAATTATCGACTGTCTAGAGTTGATTTAGAGGATGTTATAGGTTTAAAAGGTGATGATTTTAATTCTAATTATTTTAGCTTAATGACATGTCTTTTTTATACAGAAAATAAAGTCGAATACCGTCAAACTAGAAATAAAGTTGTGGCTTGTATAATTAAAAAGTTTGAAGACCATTACTTAAATATTGTTAATGATTCGGAGTGTGCACATTTACTTTTCGATTCATTAAAGTGTCCATATCTAACATTAAAAATGAAAAAGGAAATTGCTCAAAAAGCACTTAATTGTTTTGATAATGTTACTGAATCTGAATTAGAAGATTTTATTACAATTGTATCTGAGTCAAATTGGTTTATTGATTGGAGTAAATCGACATCAGAGTCAATAGAAAGGCTTTTGAAGAAAAAAGAGTTGAAATCACCGTATGGGCACTGATATATTTCTTCTGCGCGTACTGTATATACCCCATATTGAGCTTAGGCTCTATGATGGATGTTTTCACACACGATATAACGACAGTACGCGCCCTTTTTTCTTATCCTGTAATTATCAGTACAGTTATTTACAGAACTCCAAGTAAAACCTTTTTTGCGATTCTGGCAAGTGGTGAGCTAAAGGTGATTTTTGGCTTTGTGCTGGTGTTTGATATGGGCTAAAGCTTAGTGAAGAGCTTTAGCTATTTTAAATGTTATATTTAACTGCAATTTTATTTAAGAGTGATAACTTTAGCTCTTGCTAGATAGTGAGGAGCTTTAGCTAATACGTTATAGCTTTAGGTTATGCTTTTTTCTACCTTCCATGAATAGTGCCTAGTGCTAGTACCTTGTAAAAAAAAACGGCTTTACCTGCGAACCACAATCCTTTTACTTTAAGTATGAGTTCACCATCATAATAGCTTTGTAAGCACTCGCCAGTTTCCTCAACGATGTTTGTTGGTGTGTAATTTGATAGGTCTATCTTTTATCAATGCATCAGCCTCAGGTGTTTGCTTACTACATATTCACTGTAGTAGAGCGGGAGGACAATATATTCCTTTTCCAGTGATGATGAGCCTTGCGTGCCTGTGAGTTTAATTGTTTTGATGGGCTGGCATTTATTTATGTACGATTGCAGTGATTTTGCTTTGGTGCGTTTACCACTTTTTACTTCGATAGGCAGTATGTTGCCTTCGTCATCAGAGGTCACAAATTCGATCTCCGCTCTTGCATCACCCCATGAATATGTTGGGTCAATGCCTTGTGCAGCAAGTTCCTGTTGTACAAAGTTTTCGGCCACAAAGCCTTTGTATTCATAGCCTTGTTGTTTTATTTCTTTATACCCAATGTTTAGTATATGATTTAATAAGCCCACATCAAAAAGAAATAGTTTAACGATATTATCTTTTTTATATGCTGCTAGTGGGCTTTTAGGTGTACCATCAATAGGGTGGTTTTTCAGTATCAAGCGGCACTTATTTAACCAAGAAATAGCGCTTTCAAAATCACCATAGCGAGATTTTTTATCGTGCATCCCTTTAAATTTAAAGCGATTAACAGACTCATCCATCACTGACGATAACTGTGCTGGAACATTGTTAAATACAGCCTCAATTAATCCTGCATCTACTTTTCCTGAGTATTTGCCGAAGTCTCGTTGATATCCCAGTACTAAATTTTTATGAATATCTGTTACAGCTTGAACGCGGTCAATGATACTGTGATCAGATAAATCAAACCATGTATTTACAGCTTCAGGCATACCGCCAGTAAAGTAATAATCAGTGAGTTTTGAGAATAATTTGCTATGTGCTGCACTTGAGTTTGTTTGTGCTGCAAATGCCTTAATTAGAGCTGTTTCTTTCGAGGCGATCAGAAATTCGCGAAATGTGAGGGGGCGTAGATTATGTTGTTCCACCTTACCAACCGGAAAGGAGTTTAATAAACCGATATTAGAACCACTGGCAGCAATGTGCATATGCGGTGCTTGTTCAGCAAAGTATTTGAGAGATGTGACTGCTTTAGGGCATTCGCCTATTTCATCAAGGATCAGTAGATCAGTACTAGGGTCAAACGTTTTTCCTGTAAGTAGCTCAATATTAGATAGTACGTCATCGGGTGATAACGAATCAGCAAATGCTTCGCTCATTTGTGGGGATTCTAAAAAATCGATTCGAATCACGTTTGCAAAGGTACTGCCTAATAGAGTTTGTAATAAATAAGTTTTACCTGTTTGGCGAGCGCCATCAATTAATAATGGTTTTCGTGCTGGTTTAGATTTCCAATCTAATAACTTTTCTAAAATTAATCGTTGCATGGCAGGTCTCACATTACTCATTAGATGATTAATTACACTTTATTGCGCGAATAAATGCAAGTTTTTACACTTTTACGCGCGAATAAATGCGATTTTCCACACTTTTATGCGCGAATAAGTGTAGTTGTGTTGTATGAATTAAATTTACTACCAATTTAAACGGTGATGTTTTACCTTGTTGTGTAGTAGCTTTTAAGGGATAGCGAAGATATGGCAATGCCTATTTCAGTCGATAGCGCTGAACATTATAACTGGGGTGATGACTGTGATGGCTGGCATTTAGTGAAAAGTGCAGCATTGAGTGTGATCCAAGAGCGAGTGCCGCCGGGCTGTTGTGAGCAGTCGCATAAGCATGAGTTTGCAGAGCAGTTCTTTTTTGTACTTAATGGGCAGGCGACTTTGGTAGTCGACTCTGTTACCCATATATTAAACCCGCAACAAGGCTTACATGTGCCATCGGGGTGTGTTCATCAATTATGTAATTATGGTGAGGACGATTTGGTTTTTATTGTTACCTCAACGCCGCCAAGTCATGGTGATAGAGTTAACCAATAACCCAGGTGGCCTAGACCTCCTGGATTATTGGTTATATTTTTATCCTAGCAAACTAGCAAACTAGCTTCTAATTCCCTGGGCCACATTCCATACATTGATTAATGATGTCTGGGCCAAATTTAAGCTTGGCGTTTAAATCACGCAGTGCGGTACGTAGGCCTTCTTCTATCACAGGGTGATAAAATGGCATGTCGAGCATTTGTGGTACAGTCATTTTGTTTTGTACAGCCCATGCCAGTAAGTGGGCGATATGCTCAGCCTGTGGGCCAATAAACTCAGCACCTAAAAATAAGCCTGTGCCTTGCTCTGCGTATAAACGCATATGACCTTTATTTTTCAGCATTACGCGGCTGCGGCCTTGGTTTTCAAAGCTGACTTCACCAACTTCAAAACAACCACACTCACCATAACGAGCCGTTATTTGTTTGTACGTTTCACCGACCATAGCAATTTGTGGATCGCTGAAAACGGCTGCAATTGGCGCTCGGCGCAGGCCAATACGTACATCAGGAAAACGGCCTGCATTTTGCCCTGCTATTGTTCCTTGGTCGCTCGCTTCGTGCAGCAGTGGGATCATGTTACTGGCGTCTCCGGCGATAAATATATTGGAGTCGCCACATTGCATTGTGTGTTTATCAGCGATTGGTACGCCACGTTCATCAAGCTCAATGCCGGTGTTTTCAAGACCGAGTTTGTCGGTGTTTGGTACGCGGCCCGTCGCGGCAAGTACGTAATCAAATTGCTCGGTTTGTTTGTTGCCGTTTTTGTCTACATAGGTAAGCTGCGCTTTATCGCCTACTTGTTTCATATCGGATACGTTTGAATCGGTATCTACAAAAAACTCTTCAGCAAATACGGTATTAGCGTAGTCTTTTATAACTGGGTCGGTAATTGGGCCAATCGCGCCACCCACACCAAATAGTTTTACCTTAACACCTAAGCGATGCAACGCTTGGCCAATTTCGAGGCCAATAACACCAGGGCCAAATACAGCAACTGACTCTGGCAAGTCTTGCCAATCGAAAACGTCATCGTTAATGATCAGTCTGTCGCCAAAGTTATTAAATACCCCAGGATAAGCAGGGCGAGAGCCGGTGGCAATTACAAAGCGCTTAGCGGTAATAATTGTATGGTCGTCAATCTGTACGCGATTGGCATCTAAAAATTTTGCGTAGCCTACTATTTTATCATCAGTGGGTAGCTCATCTACGGCTTCTACTACAAAGCCTACGAAGCGGTCACGCTCATTGCGCACACGTGCCATTACTTCAACACCGTTTATGGTTGGTTTTGAGCTGTGTACACCAAAGGCTGGCGCGGCTTCAATTGCATGGGCGGCTTCTGCGGCGGCAATAAGTAATTTACTTGGCATACAACCAACACGCGCACAGGTTGTACCGTATGGGCCTGCTTCAATCATTAATACGTTAGACGTGTGTTGTTTTGCATTGCGGTAAGCGCTTAAACCTGCGGTGCCAGCACCTATTACAACAACGTCTGTGTTTAGTTCTTTCATGGTGATGTCCTCATACCAATTTTATTAAAAAACTGGTTTTAAATTAGTTAATAAAATAGGTATATGCATACCCAAACTACCTCAAGATACAGAATTCAGCGTGTCACAGGGGCTTGTATTAAAACGTTAATTTGCAAAAATGAGTAAGTAACAACTATGAGAGTAAGTTCCTGTGACACGCCCGTTGGGTTGGTTTAAAAGCGATTTATACTGCGTTATTGATTTTAACAATAGAACCACTATTACTCGTAATCAATGCCTTGCCTAAATCGCTTTTAATTCCACCTGATGTTCGCATCTTGAAATAGTTTGGGTATGGATAGGGGCATTACTGCCCCTTATTATTTACTTAAGGTATTTACTTAATTAAGCAAAGTATTTTTCTAAATCGTCAGAGCCACCAATGTGCTTACCGCCGATAAATACTTGTGGCACGGTCTCACGGCCTGAAATAGCTTTTAGGCTAGTCAGTGATGCGCCAGCACCCATAGTGATTTCTTCGTATACTAGGCCTTTCTCTGTTAATAATGCTTTCGCTTTTTTACAGAAAGGGCAGCCAGGTTTAGTGAAAATGCTCACCGGCTCTGGTTTAACTTGTTTCGGGTTGATGTAATCAAGCATAGTGTCTGCATCTGATACTTCAAACGGGTCGCCAGGTAAATCTGGTTCGATGAACATTTTTTCAATTACGCCATCTTTAACCAGCATAGAGTATCTCCAGCTGCGTTTGCCAAAACCTAAATCGTTTTTATCAACTAACATGCCCATGCCGTCAGTGAATTCGCCGTTACCGTCTGGTAATAAGGTAATGTTTTGTGCTTCTTGATGCTCAGCCCATGCATTCATTACAAAGGTATCGTTTACTGATAAACACACAATGTCGTCAACGCCGTTTTGTTTAAGTACACCAGCTAATTCGTTGTAGCGTGGTAAGTGAGTTGATGAACAGGTTGGTGTAAATGCACCGGGTAGTGAAAACACAACCACTGTTTTACCTTTAAAAATGTCATCGGTAGTTACTGATTTCCATTCGTCATTTTGACGTGTTGCAAATGTAACCTGTGGAATTGTTTGACCTTCAATATTCTTTAACATGTTTTTTAGTTCCTCTTGATTTGTTGATAGCCATTATGTCGTGAAAGTTATAATAGCTCCAATCGTTTGTTTATATTAGTATGATAGGTATTACCGATTAATTGTGAGTTTGCAGTGAATTTAAAAGATCTTGAATACGTAAAAGCGATTGCGCACTTTAAGCATTTTCGTAAAGCCGCCGATGCATGTTTTGTCAGTCAACCCACTCTCAGTGGACAGGTTAAAAAACTTGAACAAGAGCTTGGTGTTACTTTATTTGACCGCTCTACTAAGCATGTTACTTTAACGGCTCAAGGTGAACGTTTGTTGACACAGATCAAAGTGATCTTAGAGCAAACCCAAATATTAAAAGAGCTAGCAGCAACGTCATCGTCGCCACTACAAGGTAAAGTAAGAATAGGTATTATTCCAACGATTGCACCGTATTTATTACCCACCTTACTCACCTCGATGAAAGAAGCGTTTGCTGATAGCCAATTTGCTTTTGTTGAGATGCAAACCGCGACTATATTAAGCGCACTGGATAACGGTGAGTTAGATATAGCTATATTAGCAGATGTGCCTGAACTTAAACTTTATCATACAGTTAAATTGTATAAAGAAGACTTTTTGGTCGCTATGTCAGCGCAAAATAGTTTAGCAAAACGCAGTAAAATAGCGTTAGATGAGCTACAAGAGTGCAGTTTATTGATGCTCAGCGATGGTCATTGTTTTAAAGATCAAGCCCAGCAATTTTGTTTTGCCGCTGGGGTTGATGTGTCCAATGAGTACCGAGGTAATAGCTTAGAAACCTTATTAGCATTGGTGGCTATGGATGATGGGGTAACCTTTGTGCCTAAGCTTGCGTGCACAGAGCGTGCAGGTATTAGCTACTTGCCAATCTTCCCAACTCAACAGCGAAGTGTGGTGTTGGCCTGTCGTAAACATTACCCGCATTTAGCGGGCATTGAATTACTTGCTAATTGGCTTATTGAGCACCCAAGCTTACACCAACAATTGACTAAGGCTCTAAATTAGTCAGTTCTACTACATCATTTATTTGAATATTAGGCAGTGGTTGTTGGTCAATACTGACGGCAACCGCACTTTGTTGATATACCTGCTCAACTTGTATTTGATTGAGCGTGGTGATCAGGTGTGGCATTTTATTTCCCGCAGCATCCGTTAAATAGTTATGATGTGCAATATTTAAACGTTGGCCTTTTTCAATACCATGGGCTTTGCCTAAATTAATAATTAGCTTATTGTTTTCTATATGTAGTATTTTACCTTGGGTTTCAAGGCAAGCCATTGCGGCTTGTAAGTCGTAACTAACGGTTTGGTTTATGTCAGCTATATTTTGGCCGTAATCTGAATTCCAAAATTTATCACTAAACACGTCAATAATTGCAGTTTTTTCAAATGGCCAGATAGCTTGACTGCGATAACTTTTTTGCCACATTCGCTCGTAAGTGGTGCCATCAAATAAGGCAAAATCTATTTTATATGAACGTTGGTAGGTTTCGTCCTGCCAAAAAGCATAACTGTTATTGAGTTTATCGCCATTTGAGATATCAACAATTTGACTTAACAATACATACTGAGAATTACTGCGGCTCGATATTTCTTCTAATAGGGCATTACTGTAATCGTATTGTTGATTAAAAAATTCGCCAACGCGGATCGGAAAGTTAAAATAGGCAGTTGGTTTAGCATTCATAGCTGATTGATTTAACGTTTTGTAGAGTGCTTCGCTGGTGGCTTTGTTAATGTCAAATATTTGACCCATCTTCGCTTGTTCGCGATTATTTAATTGTGTTTGGGTGATCGCAACAAATTTAGTAAATTGGTTCGCAGGGCAGTGTTCTTGTTGAGGGAAGATATCTAAGCGCAAAGTAATTGCAAATTGATCGGCTTTACGATCTTCGCTGATCATCTCTATTTTTTGAATTTCGCCATGGCTGTTTATTTTTAGCTGATCTTGAGTTAACACCCCATCTACTAAGGTTTGCATTGAGCTAACGCGTGCCCCTGAGAACACTAAAGCTTGGGTGATAGCATCTTTTATTGCCGCCGATTTTGCCGCACTTATGTCATCATTTTTAATGCTTGCATGGCCGGTTGATTCATACCATTGAGCAACTGTATGGGAGGAAAATAGGCTAATACTCAGCCAACTGCTGGCGATTACTACCATTGATAAAATTCGCTTCATTACCCTGACCCCATGAATATACATTTGCTATTAACAGTGACAGAGCAAGGACTGTACCAATTGTTTTGTAAGGTTGCTTTAAAACCGTCATGGCAGTTAATTATGGCATTGATCGTGCATTGAGTTAGTTATTAATGTCTCTTTTAAAGCGTGAGAAAAGCCATGCGTATTGTGATTTCAATTTGTATATTAGCAAGCTTAGGTCTAGCTGGCTGTAGCAGTATTTTTGATAAACATGTGGAATATAAGTATATTGAGCCAGATAACTACCCAATTCTAAAAGCCGTGGGTTATGCGCCGATCAGTGCGCAACCGGGTGATAACCAATCACAACGCTCATTAATGGCGATTAAAGCATCAAAACTAGAAGCGTATCGTGAGCTTGCAGAGCAAGTATATGGGCAAAAAATTACCGCAGGTACCACAGTGCAAGGCAGTATTGCACAAAACGATCACTTGCAAGGGCAAGTACAAGGGATTATTAAAGGCGCACAAGTAATTAAAACCTATGCCGTAGGTGATACCTATGCCACTGAGTTACAACTTGATATGAAGCGGGTGCATGATTTATACATAGGTGAAATTAAACCACGCGAAGTTAAAAAAGTAACTTATTACTAAAACGCTTGATCTAATAAATTCGTTGTTATTTACGTTAGTAACTAACAAAATACACGCTAAAATATCTCACAGTGAATACTTCAGTGCTATGCTTTATTTAATGTTTTTTATTGAATAAAGCTTGTGGCACGTAAAAAAATAACTCGGTTTTTATTAATATACTTATGGTCGCGTCAGTGAGCGTTTTACACTTTGGCTGCGTGCTTTTGCGAAAGTTTAGTAACTGCCCGTTACTGCATTTTGCGCTATTGTTTATATTAGTTACCAGTGTGGTTTTTGCCGATCGTCTCCCCATCCAGTTTAATGTCTTTTTAGAAAAAATGAACCTGCAATTTGGACCAACGCGCGTAGCGATAGCACGTAATTGGCAAACGATGTTGGTTTAGTCACAGAATCAAACTGGCAATAAAAGTATCTAGCGAAAGGTAGTTATAAATGCAGGGTAGATCAATTAATCAGAAGTAGGCACAGGTGAGGCTCAAAGAAGGGGTTATGCTTTTAAGTTATGGACGATTTTACTGTTACCGTGAACAACACTACCACCTTGGTCATATGTTGTAGAGGTTGGCACACCAATTAAAATGTCTTTTAATTGTTTGACGGTTAATTGTGCATGGTGGGCTGCATGAGCATTAACATCATTTTTCTTTTTACATGACTCTAATAATTTACGCACATCACTAATTAAGTTTGTCACTTCGTCAGATTCAACGTCATTATTTGCAAGTAAGGTTTTGAGCTCTTTGTCTAAAGTTTGAATTTGACTCAAAAAGGCGAGTTTTTGTTTCGCGACATCTTTTAGACCCTCACCACGACGGGAAGCTATAGCGGTTAATTCATCTTCTAAGATATCAGCAAGGGATGTTAAGCAATTTAGCTGCATAACAAGTTTAGAACTGATCAGACTGTTGTGATCAGCCATACACATCAAACTCAAATGCAGCGATATTTTTTGCTAACTTTTCAGCATCAATCTGATATTTACCTTCAGTAATTGCTTTTTTTAGCTCAGCCACTTTGTTGCTATCAAAACCAGAAGACTGCTGTGCTTTGTCTTGCAAAGATTTTAACTGTTGCGCTTGTGGTGTTAAGCTTACTGAATCAGCAGTCGCTTTTGGCGTAGTTGCTTGCGCAGTATTAGCATTATTGTTTTGTAAATCAACTTTTTGCTGTTTTGCATTGGTCAACACATTAGCCTGTTGCTGACCTTTATTTACTTGGCTTACCATGATTTCAACCTATACATTATCCAACACATGCCTTGTTATCGGCAACCATGCTAGAAACTTTAGCATAAATACGAAAGTTTAAATAATTACCTGCACAGACTCAACACCGTCAACACGGGCATTTAAAACTTTCCCTGATTTTGCATTTTTAACTTTTACTTGCTCCCCTAAAGTACCATCTTCTAGGGCTAAACCGGAAGTTTTTATTTTCAATCCTCGAATTATTGCGAAAATAGTGACATTATCCCCTTTGCAGACCATACAGATTTGATTTAAAGCAACAGGGTAACCACTGCGGATATTGCGTTTGCTGCGGCTACCAATCAACAGTTCTTCATCTTGTAAGTACTGTGCTCTTACGAAATGTTTTGGTTTCATAATCAAACGTAAATGATGGGGTTCGATAACTTCACCCCGACTTAAATTTTCAGTGGCTATAATCACAGGGGATAGTTCAATCATACGTACATGAACATATTGACTCCAACCATTTAGGTCATCACATTTTATTTGTACGGTTATTTGGCGATTAAATGGCGGCTCAGTAGGAATATTAAATGCAAGGTCGCTGTTACAGCCACGATCTGGGATCCGGCTATCCAATGTTAAGGCGTTGAGTTCCTTATCATCGGCAGTATTAGGGTCTAGTTGATCATAGACATGAGATACAGCAAGTTCTTGCAATTGTTCTTTGCTATATGTTTGCGCATACAGTGGAGTTACTAGGCATAAGCTAGCAAGAAAATAAAAAACACTGTATCTTCGGCTTTTTTTTAACAAACTCATAATGTTTCGACTATGCTTATGGTTGAAAACAGGGTATAAATATTTAGCGTCAATAAACAGACGCTCCCGTGTAGTTATGTAGCTTTACAGAAAGAAAGCAATTATTGTTCCGTTCTTATTCGCTTTCTTCAGGAGATTGAAATGGCAGGCATTTTAGACTCAGTTAACCAACGCACTCAATTGGTTGGGCAAAACCGTCTTGAATTATTATTATTCAAGCTAAGAGGGCGGCAGCGCTTTGGCATCAATGTGTTTAAAGTGAGAGAAGTACTGCAATGCCCTCCTTTGACAAACATGCCAAAGTCAAATGCGTATATAAGAGGTGTCGCACATATACGCGGGCAAACTATTTCTGTTATCGATTTATCGATGGCCGTGGGTGGTCCTGCGATCGAAAATATTAAAGATAGTTTTATAATCATTGCTGAATATAACCGTTCCGTACAAGGGTTTTTGGTTGGTGGCGTTGAGCGAATTGTTAATATGAATTGGGAAAAAATAATGCCGCCACCGTCAGGGGCTGGCAGATATTCATATTTAACTGCAGTGACAGAAATTGAAAACGAGTTAGTCGAAATTCTTGATGTAGAAAAAATATTAAACGAAATTTGCCCGGTGAATACCGAAGTCAGTGCTGCAATAGCTAATGATGGTGAAATTCAAAAAGACTTAGGTGAGCGCATTGTGTTTATTGCCGATGACTCTGCCGTTGCTCGTAATCAAGTCAAACGTGCATTAGAGCCGTTAGGCGTGCAAACAGAGCTGGCTAAAAATGGTAAAGAAGCATTAATACGCCTTCGTGAGATTGCTGCACTTGATTGTAAGCATGATATTACCGAGCGAGTAGGATTGTTGATTTCTGATGTTGAAATGCCAGAAATGGATGGTTATACCCTAACCGCTGAAATAAAAGCAGATCCAAAGTTAGCCCCCTTACATGTTATTTTACATACATCGCTCAGTGGTGTATTCAATCAAGCGATGATTGAAAAAGTGGGTGCTGATGACTTTATAGCTAAGTTCAATCCGGATGAGTTAGCTACAGCAGTGAAAAAATGGGTTCATTGTGACTAATTTGAAAAGGCGGTGTTACTTTGGAAAATAAGCATTTACAGCAAAGCGAGTACGATCAGTTTCGCTCTTTTTTAGAGCAACAATGTGGCATTGTTCTGGGAGATAATAAGCTTTATTTAGTCAAAAGCAGGCTTGCTCCGCTAATGGTTCGTTTTAATGTTGAATCATTGTCACAATTGGTTAGTAAAACACTGAGTCCGCATGAGCGGCAGTTACGTGCCGCAGTCGTTGATGCTATGACGACCAATGAAACTTTATGGTTTCGGGATCAATACCCGTTTGAACTATTGCAAAGTAAGTTATTTCCGGAACATAAAGAGTTACGTCGTCCGTTGAAAATTTGGTCTGCGGCAAGTTCATCGGGACAAGAGCCATATTCTATTGCTATGTCGGTTGCTGAGTTTCAAGCTAAACAGCCGGGTGTATTAAAAATGGGCGCGCAGATAATCGGCACTGATATTTCTAATACTATGTTAGATATGTGTAAGCATGCAGAATATGACTCCCTTGCTCTAGCTAGAGGGCTGTCGGTAGAGCGCAGGAAAAAGTTCTTTAAAGATAGTGGCAACGGCATGGCGCAAGTAAACGACTCAATAAAAAAATTAGTGAGTTTTAGACATCTTAACTTATTAGATTCATACGCGCTAATGGGCAAGTTTGATATTATTTTTTGCCGCAACGTGCTGATTTATTTCGCACCAGAGGTTAAAGCCAAAATTATTGCTCAGTTTGCTCAAGCACTAAATCCTAAAGGGTATTTATTTTTAGGCGCATCAGAGTCTATGTCAGGGTTAAGTGACGAATTTGACATGGTACGCTGTAATCCAGGTATTATTTATCAAAAGAAATAGCTTACCAGCGTATTTAACGCGCTAAAACACAAGTTACTCAAATCTCATCGGTAGTAAAACCGAATCTTGAATACTATAAAACGATGTGGCTCCACATCGTTTTTCTTTTTAAATCAAATGATTAAACGAACCATAAAACATCAACCTAATTGGCTCAACTTTTGCATTAATCATCTTAAGTCAATTTTTTGGAGATGGTTATGGCTATCAGTTTTGATAAAGCATTTGGGGTTCATCCTCATGCAATGTTGATCCGTTCGCAACGTGCTGAGTTATTAGCAACCAATATCGCTAATGCTGATACGCCGGGCTATAAAGCGAAAGACATCGACTTTGCCTCAGCATTGAAAGCGGCAAAAAGCCACCAACAAGGCGGCAATAACATGGTAACAACTAACCCAAACCACATTGCCGGTGGCAGTCGTTATGTTGGTAATAGTGAAATGTTTCGCTCGCCAAATCAAGCAGATACAGGTGATGGCAACTCGGTTGATATACAAGTGGAACGAAACTTGTATACAAAGAACTCATTAGAGTATCAGGCAAGCCTGCAATTTATGAGTAGTAAAATTAAAGGCCTTAAAAAAGCCCTCGGTAGTCAAGGAGCCTAAGCATGAGTTTATATAACGTTTTTGATATTTCAGGTAGTGGTATGAGTGCGCAAAATGTGCGTTTGAACACAACCGCGAGTAATATTTCAAATGCTAATAGCATTAGCTCAAGCCAAGACAAAACTTACCGGGCGCGCCACCCTGTTTTTGCAGCTGAACTGATGAAAGCATCAGAATCAAGCGGTAATGTTCAGGGGTCGTCTGTTGGCGTTAAAGTGTTAGGTATTGTAGAGAGTAATAAACCATTACAAATTGAATATAACCCTAATCATCCTAGTGCGGATGAAAACGGTTATATCTACAAACCTAACGTTAATGTCGTTGAAGAAATGGCTAATATGATTTCTGCCTCACGCTCTTATCAAACCAATGTGCAAGTTGCTGATGCAGCGAAGCAAATGTTAAGTAAAACACTGTTGCTTGGGCAGCGGTAATTGAGGAAAGATTATGAGTAACGATATCAGCAGCACATCGTCAACTTATTTAGATTCGATTAAGTGGCAAGATAAACAGGTTAGCAGTGATAAGAAAAGTGATGCGTTAACCCAAGAAGATTTCTTCTCATTGTTAACACAGCAACTGTCGTTTCAAGATCCCAGCAAACCAGCTGACAATGATCAAATGATCGCGCAGATGACAAGTTTCACCATGGCTGAAGGTATCTCAAACCTTAATAGTAATTTTCAGTCATTAGCCGCATCGATGACATCTAACTCAGCACTACAAGCATCGACTTTAGTGGGTAAACAAGCATTACTAGAGTCTAATACATTAGACCTAAACGATGTTGGTAGCGCTAAAGGAACCGTGGTTGCAGAAGAGCCTGTAGAAAACTTATTTCTACGAATTGAAGATTCATCTGGTCAGTTGGTGCGTAGTATTGATTTAGGTGCGCAATCAGCGGGCGCTGTCCGTTTCGAGTGGGACGGCATGAATGATAATAAAGAACGTTTACCACCAGGTGAATATAAAATTAAAGCTGAAGGGCAGTTAAATGGTGAGTACACGGCTTTACCTATAGCTACTTTTAAGAATATCGAGAGTGTTAATATTAATGGTGCAAACGGCATTATTATAAACACTAAAGAAGGTGCGGTTAGGCTAGCTGACGTTGCAGAAATCGCGTAAAAATTTTAATTATTAGTTAGCCACAGGCTAAACATTGACAGATTAGAGGTGAATTATGAGCTTCAATATTGCATTAACTGGCATTGCTGCCGCACAAAAAGACTTAGATGTAACAGCAAATAATATTGCTAACGTAAATACGGTAGGCTTTAAAGAGTCACGTGCTGAATTTGCTGATGTATACGCATCTTCGGTATTTAGTTCAGGCAAGACAAAAAATGGTGATGGTGTACAGACAACTATGGTGGCACAACAGTTTCACCAAGGTTCACTAAAGTTCACTCAAAACTCATTAGATTTAGCTATCACAGGTGAAGGTTACTTTGCCATGAGCCAAGATTTAGGGGCACAAGATTTTACTTATTCGCGTGCAGGCGCATTTAAACTTAATAAAGATAACTTTATTGTTGATGCTAAAGGCAATTACTTGCAGGGTTTTCCTGTTGATGAAGCTACAGGTGATACAACATCGGTAAGTTTAAGCACGTCATCAGCGTTACAGATCCCTGATTCATCAGGATCACCGCGAGCTACGACGAATGTTTACTCGTCGTTTAACTTAGACTCGCGTGCAACCTCGCCGTCAATAACTACTTTTGATCCTACAACGAGCGCATCATATAATAGCTCAACATCAACAACAGTATACGACTCGTTAGGTGAGCCGCATGTTTTACAGTTTTTCTTTGTTAAAACAAATTCTACAGTAACGGGTAATGATAATGAGTGGCAAACTTATGCGACCTTAGATGAAAAGCCATTTAGCCCTGCAGGTGTTGAAGAGACTGCTCCTCCTTACACACCATTATCAACCTTTCAGTTTGATTCTAGTGGTAAGCCATTAAACACAGATGGTGTCGCGAATACAGATAACACATTCAATCCATTAGCAATTCCAAGCGGTGCTGGTGCGGCAGTAGGGCTATCTGATTTATTAACAAATGGTGCCAGCTTCCCTGAAAATGTTACTGTTAATTGGCGCGATGAAGCGGCCACTGATAATAAAGTCCCGACTCAATATGCTAGTCGTTTTGAAGTTAAAGCACTTGAGCAAGATGGTGCTACTGTTGGACGTTTAGCCGGTATTGATATTGGTAGTGATGGTAAGATTGTCGCTTCATACAGTAATGGAGATACCTCATTCTTAGGGCAAGTAGCGATGGTGCGCTTTTCTAACTCACAAGGCTTACAACAAGCTGGTGATACAGGTTGGAAAAAAAGTTTGACGTCTGGTGAGCCAATCGCTGGCGAACCAGGTTCTGGTACTTTAGGTTCCATTAACTCTACAGCGCTTGAGCAATCAAACGTGAATTTAACGAATGAACTCGTAGATTTGATCAGTGCACAGCGTAACTTCCAAGCAAACTCACGTGCGCTTGAAGTGAATTCAACACTACAGCAAGCTATTTTGCAGATCCGCTAATCTCGTTCTAATATTTTTTATAATCCGACACCTAGGCTGCTATTTATTAGCAGCCTTTTTTATTTGCGATTGATTATTTTTTGTAACTTATCACGTCAGTTTATTGTGGCACTTATCTTGCATTTGTCATGTTATAGATTTTTAACGTGAGTCGATGTTATGGACAAGATGGTCTACATTGCAGCGTCTGGAGCTAAGCAAAGTTTGCGGGGCCTAGAGCTTAAAGCAAATAATTTAGCAAATGCCAATACCACAGGTTTTAAAGCTGACTTCGCACAAGCGCGTTCGATGCAAGCTTTTGGCGAAGGCCTGCCGACACGTGTATTTACCATGCAAGAGCGGCCTGGTTCCAATATGACTTCCGGCGGTATTGTTGAGACTGGACGTGATCTAGATATTGCTATGAGCGATAAAGGATGGCTTACGGTGCAAGATGCTTCAGGTAATGAGGCATATACAAAAGTCGGTACGTTGAATATCACTCCTGACGGCGCTTTGATCACCAGTCACGGGCGTCAAGTTATTGGCGAAGGTGGACCAATTATTTTGCCATTGCCAGTGGAGAAAATTGAATTTAGTGAAGATGGCTCTATCCAAGTTCGCCCGCAAGGAGCTCCAGCTAACTTTTTAGAAGTTGTTGATCGTTTGAAGGTGATCAAGGCAAATAATTCAGAGCTTGAAAAAGGTAATGATGGCTTATTTCGGCCAAAGCCTGAATTACTGGATAATGATATATGTGGATTTTGTGACATCTCTAATGATGTGAAAGTGATGAGTGGCACTTTGGAAATGTCAAATGTGAATCCGGTACACGAGATGGTAGATATGATAAACCATCAGCGCCAATTTGAATTACAAGTTAAGTTAATGAAAACGGCTGAAGAAATTGACGAACGTCAAACTCAATTGCTGCGTATTGTTTAACTTTATTGAGAGGATATTAATATGAATCCTGCATTGTGGATAAGTAAAACGGGGCTTGATGCCCAACAAACTGACATTTCGGTTATCTCAAATAATTTAGCCAATGCCAGTACCGTTGGTTATAAGAAAAGCCGTGCTGTGTTTGAAGATTTACTTTATCAAAATATTAATCAGCCGGGTGGACGTTCATCACAAGATACTGAAATGCCCTCAGGTTTAATGCTTGGTGCTGGTACCAAAGTGGTTGCTAATCAGAAAAACTTTTCTCAAGGCAATATGCTAACCACAGAAAATTCATTGGATTGGATGATATCAGGGCCCGGTTTTTTTGAAGTTTTACAGCCTGATGGCAATATCGCTTACTCTCGAAATGGTCAATTTACCACGGATGAAGACGGCCGTATTGTTACTGCCGGCGCTGGTTTTCCCGTACAGCCAGAAATGAATGTACCTGATGACGCACAGTCCATTACTGTATCGCAAGATGGAGAGGTATCAGTACGTATCTCAGGGCAGCCAGAGAATGTGGTAATAGGTCAGTTAACGATCAGTGATTTTATCAATCCATCAGGTCTAGAGCCGGTAGGTCAAAACTTATATACCGAAACGGCAGTCAGTGGCGCACCTGTGCAAGGTAACCCTGGTCTAGAAGGATTAGGCACTGTTGTGCAAGGTGCACTTGAAACCTCTAACGTAAATGTAACTGAAGAATTAGTTAACCTGATTGAAACTCAACGGATCTATGAAATGAATTCAAAAGTGATTTCAGCGGTTGATGAAATGATGAGTTATATCAGTCAGCAACTTTAATTAATTCGGAGCAAAGTTATGCGTAATTTATCTATAGTCTTAACGGGTGCATTTATATTGAGTGGTTGTATGACAACTCAAAACCACAGCGTGGTTCAAGATGATCCATACTATGCTCCCATGTATCCAGAGCCTGCCGCAGAGCAAATCGTGCCGACAGGCTCATTGTTTGATAGTAATTTATCAAATGATTTATATTCAGATAAAAAAGCCTTACGTACTGGAGATATTATTACAGTTAAGCTGCAAGAATCGACGCAATCATCAAAAGCAGCTAAAACTGAAACGGATAAACAAAGTGACGCCAGCTTAGACCCTGTCATTGGGTTAGGCGGACTACCGGTTAATATTGGTGGTGATAGTATTCAGTTTGGTGTGGGCAGCGGTGCAAAATTCAAAGGTGATACTAAGTCAAACCAATCTAATAGTTTATTTGGTGATATTTCCGTGAATGTTATGCGTGTATTACCTAATGGTAATTTAGTGATCCGTGGTGAAAAATGGCTGACTTTAAACACCGGCGAAGAATTTATTCGTCTGGAAGGACTTGTGCGCCCACAAGATGTTACTGCAGATAATACTGTGACCTCTAATAGAATCGCGAATGCTCGGATTCAATATTCTGGTAAAGGGCAAATGCAAGAGACTCAAACGGCAGGGTGGTTAACTCGATTCTTCACCAGCTCTCTGTTCCCTTTTTAAAGGATGTTGATATGAATAGCTTGAAAGCGTTGCTGTGTATATGTTTATTAAGTTGGCACTTTAGTGCAAGCGCTGAACGTATTAAAGATGTCTCAATGGTTGAAGGCGTTCGCTCAAACCAGCTGGTTGGTTATGGTCTCGTGGTTGGTTTACCTGGCACCGGTGAGCAAAGTCGTTTTACTGAACAAAGCTTTAAAGCCATGCTAAATAGTTTTGGTATTACCATGGCATCGAATTTAAAACCCAAAATCAAAAATGTAGCTGCGGTTGCTGTGCATGCTGAGTTACCTGCATTTAGGAAGCCAGGGCAGACAATCGATATTACTGTATCGTCAATAGGTAGTGCGGGTAGCTTACGTGGCGGAACATTACTACAAACCTTTCTAAAAGGGATTGATGGGAATACTTATGCTATCGCACAAGGTAGCTTAATTGTTGGTGGATTAGGTGTTGAAGGAGCCGATGGTAGTAAGATCGTAATGAACACGCCTACGGTAGGGCGTATTCCTAATGGCGCAACGGTTGAACGGGCAATTAAAAGTCCTTTTATGCAAGGTGATTACATAACCTTTAATTTAAATCGTCCAGATTTCACTACCGCTAAACGTTTAGAGCAAACTATTAATGAACTTATCGGCCCAGACAGTGCACATGCACTTGATGCCGCTTCAATACGTGTTATTGCACCGCGTGATGCGTCGCAGCGTGTTGCTTATTTATCTACGCTTGAAAATTTAGAGTTTAAACCAGCGGATACTTCGGCAAAAATTATCGTTAATTCACGTACTGGTACCATAGTGATCGGTAAAAATGTAAAGTTACAAGCGGCGGCAATTACCCATGGTGGCTTGACTGTTACGATTGCGGAACAGCAAAATGTATCTCAGCCTAACGCATTAAGTGAAGGGGAAACGGTCGTTACTAATCAAAGTATTATTGATGTTAACGAAGATGATTCTCGAGCCTTTGTGTTCAACCCAGGTGTTAGTCTTGACGATTTAGTACGGGCAATTAACGAAGTCGGCGCAGCGCCCGGTGACTTAATGGCAATACTAGAAGCATTAAAAGAAGCGGGGGCCATCAGCGGTCAACTCGTGGTTATTTAACCATATTGACCCCCTAAGTTTGCGTTAACTCGCATTTAGGGGGGGCTTGACTTGCATAATTAATCAACGCTTTTATACTTTCGCAAACTCGCAAACTCGCAAACTCGCAAACTCGCAAACTCGCAAACTCGCAAACTCGCAAACTCGCAAACTCGCAAACTCGCAAACTCGCATTGGCTCAATTATTGCATTGTTAATAATATTATTAATCACTGTGTCAAATTGCTGATGGATACTAATCATCTCGATAAACAAAACTTCTTTGATTTAGGCAATCTTAATACGTTACGTCAAGATGCCTTAAAAAGTGGTGCCTCGCCTGAAGCATCGAAAGAAGCGCTAAAAAAAGCAGCGGCACAATTTGAATCTATTTTTACGCAGATGCTTCTTAAAAGTATGCGTAAAGCAAATGAAGCGTTTGAAGACGAAGACAGTCCTTTTAATTCCAGTGGTGTAAAGTTTTTTGAAGAAATGCATGATCAACAGTTATCAGTTGATTTATCTTCAAAAGGGTCATTGGGTTTAGCCGATCTCATAGTGCAACAACTTTCTCCTGATGGAAAAAACTTTACCCCTAGTTCAGTGCTGCGTACTGTTGATGATTTTACCAGTGATCAACGTGCAACAGGTACGAATACTGAAAACACGGCTGACACCAAGGCTGTTAATAGCAGCCCATCAACAGCGCAAAAACCTCAGTTTGAAAATGCAGAAGATTTTATTAGTAGTGTTTGGGAGCATGCAAAAACAGCAGCTGAAAAAATTGGTTTGAACCCTGCTGTGATGGTTGCACAAGCAGCTCTTGAGACTGGTTGGGGTAAGCATATTATTAATAAAAGTGATGGCAACAGCAGCTTTAACTTATTCAATATCAAATCAGATAGAAGCTGGCAGGGTGAGAAAGCCAATAAAATGACACTCGAATTTGAGCAAGGTACACCAGTAAAAAGACAAGCCAGCTTTAGAGCATATGATTCGATTAAAGACAGCGTGAATGACTTTGTGCAGTTTTTAACGGAAAACCCACGCTACCAAGAAGCATTACAAAATACCGCAAAACCGGCCGCTTTTTTAGACTCTTTACAAAAAGCCGGTTATGCCACAGACCCCAATTATGCCGAAAAAATTAAGCAAGTACTTAATCGTACAGAACTTAAAACACTGGCGACAACATTGGTTCGCCAAGGAGTAAATTAAGATGTCGTTTAATTTATTAGACATTGCAAATTCAGGCGTTCGCGCTAATTCAGAATTGCTACAAACGACCAGTAAAAACATTGCCAATATAAATACAGTTGGTTATGTACGTGAGCGTACAGAGCATATGACCATGATCGACAATCAAGTTGGTCGTGGTGAAACATATCGATTATTGAATGAATTTGCTCAAAAGCAGCTCAATCGCGATACTTCAAATAAAACCTTTTTTGATCAATTTGTTACAGAAGCAGGCCGGGTTGATAGCTTGTTTTCTCAAGAATCCAATAGCTTATCGAGCAGTATGAATTCGTTATTCAACAATGTGCAGGAAAGCTTAAATCAGCCATCATCAACAGTTGCACGTTCGTTGGTTATGACAGATGCAGAAAATTTGATTGATCAAATGGATCGTTTGTCAGGCATTGTATTTGATCAAAAAAACATCGTGAATGAGCAGTTAGAAATTTTTTCTGATGAAGCGAATACATTGATTCAAAATATTAGCAGTTTGAATAAGCAAATAGCTACGGTAAATGGTACGCGCAATGAGGCAAACTCAAGCACCATGTATAACGAGCGAGACCTTGCTATTCGTAAGTTATCGGAATTAATAGATGTAGAGACTCTTGATGGCCCCAACGGTGAAAAGCTGGTATTTATGGGCACCGGTGAATCACTCGTAATGCAAGACGGCGCATTTAATTTGTTTTCGATGGCGGGTGATCCGGATCCTAATTTTAAAGAATTACGTTTAGATATAAATGGCGGCAAAGCTGTGCCGCTTGATGTTGATGTAAGTAAACTTAAAGGTAAGATTGGTGGGTTACTAGCATTTCGTGATGATATTTTAGTGCCAGCACAAAACCAGCTTGGCCAAATGGGGCTTGCAATTGCTGATGCTTTTAACCAACAAAACCGTTTAGGGATGGACGGCAACGGTGAACTTGGTGGGGACATTTTTACAATTCCAACGGTTGGCGGTTACGCCTATCAAGCTAATACAGGTAACTCAAGCATGACGGCTACCCTAGAGCCTGGTAAAGGCAGTGAAATTCCTGCTAGTGACTTTATTGTTACTTATACCAGTGGTACAACGGTAGAAATACAACCTGTCGATAATAAAGGTGAACCATTAGGCTCTCCCTCAACCGCCAATATAGTTGCTGGCGTTATTGATTCATCGACTATGACCGGTGGGGAATCTTTTGGTTTACAATTAAATGTTACAGGAACCGGTAATGTTGGCGATCAATTTGCTGTAAAACTTAATGCAGAGGCTGCATCGAGTTTAACACTTGCCACCGATAGGCCTGAATCGTTAGCGCTTGCTTCACCAATCCGTACGGCTGATAACATAAACAACACTGGCAATGCCAATATTTCAGTCGGTAGTGTAAGTAGTGTGACTTCAGGTGGTTTTACAACTACGACACCTCCGGATCTTGCTAATGGCGATATCACGATAGTGAAAACTGCTAACCCAGATGAATACACAATATCAGATGGGGTCAATACAAGTACTTTTACAGTCACTCCGCCTGCTGAAAATATGCTTTCACAAGCTGGGAATGGTTTCGAATTATATGGCTTTGACTTTAATATTGAAGGCATACCAGCAACAGGCGATAGTTTTACACTGGAGTTTAATGAAGGTGGTTTTGATGATAACCGCAATGGCTTAATGTTGGCTGGGTTACAAAGTGGTGAGTTAGTTCGACAAAATGTGACCACAACTTCAACTGCAGATAATCATAAAACATTTAATCAAGCCTATGCAGGGTTAGTTACTGATATTGGTGTTGTAACCAATCAAGCGAAGACTAATGGCGCTGCTTTTGAGGCATTAGCTCAACAGTCTGAAGCCTGGTATGAGTCACTCTCGGGAGTAAACCTTGATGAAGAAGCAGCCAATTTATTACGTTTTCAACAATCTTATGCGGCGTCTGCACAAGTGCTATCAACAGCCCGCACAATTTTTGATACTTTACTTAATGCTGCGAGGTAATTATGCGTTTATCTAATAATTTGATGTACCAAAACAGTGTTAATTCGATTTTGAATAATCAGCAAAATGTCAATAAAGCACAAGAGCAAGTTAATACCCAAAAGCGAGTGCTTACAGCTTCAGATGATCCATCGGCAACAGCACGGGCGTTACTGTATACCGATCGTATACAAGCGAATGAGCAATACAGTAAAAATATTACTATGCTGACGAGTCGTTTAAATACCCAAGAAAGTGTACTTGAGAATATTAAAGGTTCGCTTGAAAAAGCACATACATTAGCAATTCAAGCTGGTAATGGTGTTTATACAGATATAGATCGTGAAGGTATTGCTGAAGAGATTAAATCGATACAAAGTAGTGTGCTTGATTTAATGAATGCTAAAACTGAAGATGGGAAGTATATATTTTCAGGCTATCAAGATAATACCCAAACCTATTCGCTTGATTCTTCAACTGGCAAATATGTTTATGGTGGCGACCAAGGCCAGCATAAAATTAAAGTAGCAGAAGGAGTTGAAATTAAATCCAGTGATAATGGGGTTGATACGTTTGAAAAGGTCAATGCACGTTTAGACGTCGCCTCGAATGATGGTGTTGCATCAGGAGGGATCACTAGTGCAAAAGTGTATGTGCGTGAACAAGCTCAGTTTGACTCTTTTCATAAAGCAAATTATAACGCTGATCCTGCTGCCGCAGTCGGAGCAAATACGTTTAATATTATAACGACAGCAGGTACACCTAATACTTATCAGGTTGAACAAGGTGGAAGTGTGATCAGCTCTGGCAGCTTTGAGGGATCACAAATTAAATTTGCAGGGTTGGAAATCGACATTAGCCCCGTGGCAAATGGGCAGGTAGACTTTACTTTAGAAGCACCGCAAAAAGAAAATATTTTAAACACCTTAAGTAATTTGATCGCAGGACTGACTGATCCAACAATTAGCCAAGAAGATTATGAGCAAGTATTGGCAGCGGCCATGATCCAGATCGACAATAGTAAAAATCAGGTCTCTTTAACGCAGGCTGGTTTAGGTGGGCGGTTAAATACAGCTGAAAAAATCACGCAATCTAATAGTGACCTTGATGTAAATAACAAATCTTCTCGTGCAGATTTAATTGAACTCGATATGGCTGAGGCCATTACTGAACTCACGAAGCAAGAAACTGCACTACAAGCCTCGCAGGCAACTTTTGGCCGCTTGGCTAAATTATCACTGTTCGATTACTTATAAGTAAGTAAAGGAGTAAGGCAATATATTGCCTTACTCTCGTATTTCTCCAGCCTTTTAAGATCATCTCCTTACTATTTAACAGCTTAATAATTTCCTGAAGAAAAAGACCTGTACAATAATCTTTTATTCGTTTAATGGAATTCATTAATTAAACAATTTAAAAATTCATTAAATTACAAGAGCTTAAAAAATAAAGTTAAAAAAATTAAAAAAAAGCTAAAGGATTTTTTTGCTAGACCGATAACTTAATTAACCAAGCAAAGCGTTGTAAATAACAACCACTGCTTAATCTAGTAAGTTTGAGAGTAAATGATAAGTTTACTTCTGGAGAGATATCATGGCTTTATATGTAAATACAAATGTTAGCGCGTTAAACGCACAAAGACAATTAAATAATTCTGGTAATGCACTGGATACATCATTCCAACGTTTATCATCAGGTTTTCGTATTAACAGTGCGAAAGATGATGCGGCAGGTTTACAAATTTCTGACCGTTTAACATCACAAATTAACGGTTTGAACCAAGGTAACCGTAACGCGAACGATGGTATTTCACTAGCACAAACAGCTGAGGGTGCATTAGACGAAGTAACATCAATGTTCCAACGTATCAGAACATTATCACAGCAAGCAGCTAACGGCTCAAATACTGATGAAGACCGTTTAGCGGTGCAAGAAGAGATTCGCTCTCTTTCATCAGAAGTGAATCGTGTTGCTGCAGATACAACGTTTGGTGGTCAAAACCTATTAGATGGTTCTTTCTCGGCTAACTTTCAAGTAGGTGCAGATGCCGTTCAGAATATCAGCTTTAGTATGGCATCGGTTGGTGGTACTGCTAACTCTATCGCAGCTAATGGTGGTTTCACCATGTCAGGTATTGCAGGTGTTGCCAGTGCGGTAACCGGCGCTAGTTTAAGTGCGACAGCTGGAACAATCAGCTCGCAAGTAGGTGCATCAGCAGACCAAACAGCATTTTCATCAGTATTTACTGCTGGTGGTATCAGTGTATCTTCACAGGCTAATGCGCAAGCTGTAATGGCTGGTATGGATTCGCTTATAGCGGTTGTTGATAAAAAACGAGCTGAGCTGGGTGCGGTACAAAATCGTTTTCAGTCAACGATTCGTAACCAATCAAATATCTCAGAGAATCTAAGTGCTGCAAAATCACGTATTAAAGATACTGACTTTGCTCAAGAAACTGCAAACTTAACAAAAATGCAGATTCTACAACAGGCTAGCCAAACAATTCTTAGCCAGGCTAATCAACGTCCACAGGCTGCATTAAGTCTTCTAGGATAATTGGTTGGAAATAGTCAATTAATTGACTAAGAATGTAGCGCCTTTGTTTAATGGGGTATTAACAAAGGCGCTGAAACGGATTGATAAAGCGGAGGCGCTTAAAAATCCTGTATTGTTCTAACATTTGTAAGAACATAAATTATTAAGCATAAAATATGCCAATAATTAAAACCTACTCTCAAACTTATCTTCAAAGGGCCTTATAGGCCCTTTTCTCTTTTTTTCTAATTCAATGCAACTCTATCTATAAAGTTGGCCTAAAGATTGCTCAACACTTATTAAGTTTTTAAATTAACCTGCAAAGTGGCAGTTTATTGCCCCGGGCCAATCTTACTTGGCTGCTGTAACTAGTCACTTTGTCAAAACTCCACTCATTTTAGAGTGGCTTTAATTTGACAGATAAGAAGAGAGTTTATTATGGCTTTATTTGTAAATACGAATGTTAGTGCGCTTAATGCGCAAAGACAGCTTGAAAGAACTGGAAACGACTTAGATACTTCCTTTAAACGTTTATCATCTGGTCTGCGTATTAACAGCGCGGCGGATGATGCTGCTGGTTTACAAATATCGGATCGTTTGCAATCGCAAATCTTGGGTTTAAACCAAGGCAACCGTAATGCGAATGACGGTATCTCGCTGGCACAAACGGCTGAAGGTGCGCTTGATGAAATTACTTCTACATTTCAACGTATCCGAACACTTGCTCAGCAATCAGCAAATGGCTCTAATACAGATGAAGATAGGCTCGCTATCCAAGAAGAGATTAGACAGTTATCTGATGAGGTTAACCGAATTGCCACGGACACGACATTCGGTGGTCAAAATTTATTGGATGGCTCTTATTCTGCAAGCTTTCAGGTTGGTGCTGATGCTGTACAGACTATTGGTTTTAGTATGCAGTCTGTTGGCGATACAGCTAATTCTCTTGCTGCTAATGGTGGTTTTACTATATCAGGTGTTGCCGGTGTTGCTTCAGCCGTGGGTGGTAAAGCTCTTTCAACGCTCGCAGCTAATGTAAGCTCAGTTGATGGCGCAACGGCATCAACAACATTAGATTTTTCTTCTGTATTTACAGCTGCAGGTATTAGTGTGTCATCACAAGTAAATGCACAGGCTGTGTTTGCGGGTATGGATTCTCTAATAGCGGTGGTTGATAAAAAACGCGCTGAATTAGGTGCGGTACAAAACCGTTTTCAGTCGACAATACGAAATCAAGCTAATATTTCTGAAAATTTAGCCTCTGCTAAATCAAGAATTAAAGATGCTGATTTTGCAATGGAGACAGCTAACTTAACTAAAAACCAAATTTTACAACAAGCGAGCCAAACAATATTAGGCCAAGCAAATCAAAGGCCTCAGGCTGCATTAAGCTTGTTACAGGGTTAAAATAGTATAACGTTGTTAAAAATTTATAAATAAAGCTAAAGTTTCCGTTTTATCTGACGATAACTGACTTAGAGAACTAAAAATCTAGGACTCTCAGTCTGGAGTAATAACAGGGTAGGGGTATCCCGTTGTTATTCTATTTAAAATGATAAAGCGGAGGCTATTATGGCTTTATATGTAAATACTAATGTGAGTTCATTGAACGCACAGCGCCAGTTGATGAAATCTGGTAACCAGCTCGATACATCATTTCAACGTCTATCATCAGGTTTTCGCATTAATAGTGCAAAAGATGATGCTGCAGGCATGCAAATATCTAACCGTTTAACTAGTCAAATAAATGGTTTGAATCAAGGTAACCGAAATGCTAATGATGGGATCTCACTTGCGCAGACTGCTGAAGGCGCACTTGATGAGACTACGTCAATGTTCCAGCGTATTCGTACTCTTGCTCAACAAGCTTCAAACGGTTCAAATACAGATGAAGATCGTTTAGCAGTACAAGAAGAAATTCGTTCATTATCAGAAGAAGTAAATCGTGTTGCTGCAGATACAACATTTGGTGGTCAAAATCTACTAGATGGTACATTCTCAGCTAACTTCCAAGTTGGTGCTGATGCTGTACAGAATATTAGCTTTAGTATGAAAGATATTGGTGGCACAGCTAACTCTGTTGTAGCTGCCGGCGGCTTTACTATGTCAGGCATTGCCAGTGTTGCTAGTGCTGTAACGGGTGCAAGCTTAAGTGCTACAGCGGGAACAATTAGTTCACAGGTTGGTGCTTCAGCTGATAACACTGCTTTCTCATCAGTGTTTTCAGCGACTGGGATCAGTGTATCTTCTCAGGCAAATGCACAAGCTGTAATGGCAGGTATGGATGCAATGATTGCAGTAGTTGATAAAAAACGTGCCGAACTCGGTGCTGTACAAAATCGTTTTCAATCAACTATTCGTAACCAATCTAACATTTCAGAAAATTTGAGTGCTGCTAAGTCACGTATTAAAGATACTGATTTCGCTGCCGAAACAGCTAATTTGACTAAATCTCAAATATTACAACAAGCAAGCCAATCTATTTTGAGCCAAGCAAACCAGCGTCCACAAGTAGCATTATCGTTACTAGGCTAGACGGTTAATTAGGTCATTATTGAGATATTGTCTCGATAATGACTTATACTTTGTTTGTATTTTGAAGGAGAGCTACTATGGCTGACTTAGGTGGAATAATTAAATCGAGTGAAAACTTCACCGCTAATTCATCTTTTACAAATAAAAATGAGTTAAACGAAGCAAGTAAAAAAGCAACCGTTGAAAAAGCTGGTACAAAAATTGCTGGTAGAGAGCCCGCACTTGTTGATAATAGTCAGCAACTTGATTCTGAGAGTGAAAGAAAAGCACTGATCGACGAAGTGAAAGAAAACTTAGAGAAATTAAATAAATATATTCCTGTGACGGCTACAAATTTAAAATTTGAATTTGATGAGCAGGGTGATCCACCAATAATTAAAGTGTTTGATAAAACAAGCGAAGAAGTTATTCGTGAAATTCCAACTGAAGAGTTTAGAGAAGTTGCTAAAGCTTTAGATGAATTTGCCGATAAACTTACTAATAAAGGTTTGTTACTAAATCAAACCGTATGATATTTTTTGGAACAGATAGTAGGAGAGAAGTATGCCACTTATAACATCCGCAGGTATTGGATCTGGGCTGGATCTCGAAAGTATCATTACAGCATCTGTTGATGCCGAAAATGTTCCAAAAATGAATGCCTTTGCAAAAAAGGACAAGTCGTTAGAAGTTGAATTATCTTCAATCGGAGAGATCAAGTCTGCGTTATCCAAGCTACAAGACACAATAAAAAAGCTAGCAGATCCTGATAGTTTTAATAAACGTATTGCTAATATCACTCAACCAACAAGTGATGACGGTGATCTCGTTTCAGTTACCCCAACAAAAGATATCACTCCAGGCAACTTTAAAATCGAAGTATTAGAAGTTGCTCAAGGCAGTCGCGCGACATCAAAGACAGGTTTTACGGCAACGGATGATGTGGTTACTGCTTCTGGAGGCACCTTGTCATTTGCTGCTGGAGACAAAAGCTTTGACCTAACTCTCGATGCGGGTGCGACATTAGCTGACTTACGTAACGCAATTAATGACTCGGATGATAATTTTGGTGTAACAGCAAATATAATAAATACTGGTACTGAGTCAAAGTTGGTTCTTACTTCGAGTGTGAGTGGCGCTGGTAATGACTTGGTAATTACCAATGACAATGCTGAGCTAGACAATGTATCTACTGATGCTAATGGTGGACCTCCTGATAGCGGTGGTATTGGTATAACAGCTGGAAATGGAGCAAAAAGTGCAGTTATAAAAGTAGATGGCATAACAATAACAAATGACACCAATACCTTTAAAGATGCTGTGCAAGATATGACGATCACTGCTAAACGACAAAGCGTTGATGGAGAGACGGCAAAGTTGGCTGTTAGCTATGACCGTGAGAGCGTTACAACATTAATTGATGAATTTATTGCTAATTATAACAATGCTATAGGGCAGTTAGGTCTGCAATCGAGAGTTGGTAAACCTTTAAATAGCGATGCAACCATTCGTACTTTGAGCTCGCAAATGGTCAATATGCTTTCTACAAATTTAACGGATGCAGGGCCTTTCACAAGTATTTTCGATATTGGCTTGGGTGTTGACAAGAAAGGTTATCTAGAAAAATCAACTTTAGTCCGCAGTTTAAATACGGCAATGGATGAAAATTTTGATGATATCGGAAAGGCTTTTGCTGGTGAAAATGGTGTTGCTAAACAGTTCGAATCTTTTTTAGATAATTACGTAAGTTCAAAAGGCATTTTAAAGCAAAGAGAAGATAATTTAAATACGCAGGTCACTGATTTAGAAGATGATGTACTAAAGCATGAATTTAGAATGACCGAATTAGAAAGTAGGCTTAGAAAGCAATATGCGGGTTTAGATGTGTTACTGGCGCAAATGCAATCAACACAACAGTACTTAGGAGCGCAGCTTGCGAGCTTACCTGGATTTACAAGAAACAAATCATAAATGAATTTTGATTTAAAAGGGTTTTAATATGTATAACGCCAAAGTAAAAAATTATCAGAAAGAAGCACTCAAGACCCGTGTTGCCGGTGCTGATCGCTATGAAATAATTCAAATGTTAATGGCGGGTGCAATTGAAAAAATGGTGATGTCTAAAGTTGCTATTGAAAGAAAACATATGGAAGCGAAGGCCGAACATTTATCTAAAGCGACTGCTATTATTGAAGCCTTAAGGGGCTGTTTAGATTTTAAAGTTGGTGGTGAAGTGACTGATAATTTATATGCACTTTATTCTTATATGATAGATCGCTTAGTTGATGCAACAATAAAAAATGATCCTGCAATTGTTGAAGAAGTATCTAATTTATTAAAAGAAATAAAGTCTGCTTGGGATGCTATTCCTCATGATGTTCGAGAAAAAACACTTAGTGAAAATGGTATAGATGCTAATGTCGGCTAGTTTATTGTCTCAGTTAGTCCCCGATTTGTCTGTAATTAATCAATATTTAGCTGAAGGTGATATAGAGTCAGCTCAAAGCAAGTTACTATTAATTGATAGAACATTGAAAGCACTCTTTGCCTCACCTGAGAACCTCAGCGAAAACGATGTGTTATTTTTATCGGATTTTTCAATCAAATTGAATACTACGGTATTAGAGATAAGCCTCAAAAAACAGCAGGCTGCAAAAGAACTTGGTGTTCATATTAATACGCAAAAAAAAATAAATGTGTATAAAAATATCAAGTAGGTAACCGACATGATAAAGAATATAGATATTAATAACGAGCTTGAGCACATCTCAGAAAAACTTGAAAAAACTATTAAACATCAAGAAAGAGAGGCTATTTTTGCTACAGAAGCAAATGAGCGATTTGAAAAGAATTGGCAATGTTTCACTCATTATTACCCTGAGATTGTAGCAGCTTTATCTAAGCTGCAACTCCGCGATGATTTTTGTATTCATGTCACGCAAAGTGGTCATGGAAATATTATACCTAAAAATGCATTAGCTCCCCTTTATTCTCAAAACCCTCTCGAGCAGAGCCAGGAGCAGGTTAGGCGTCAGATTGAACATCCTGTTTTTAGCTTAACAGATTATACAGGCTACCCAGATAGCAGTTCTGATAAACGTCTTCATACAGAGTATATGGTTAAGCTTGGTCAGTTTATGCGTAAATTGCGCAAGTATGACGAGAAAAAAATAGCCCAATTACCTTGTCACTTCCCATCGGGAATTATTTTTGGAGTGGGATTAGGCTATCACATACCTGAATTATTAAATCATACTGAGTTTGATTATTTATTTATTATTGAGCCAGATATCGAGCAGTTTTATGCAAGCTTATTTTGTATTGATTGGTTTGATGTTATTAAAAAAATTGATGACCAAGGAAACTGCCTTTTCTTTAATCTGGGAGCAGATAAAAACACGTTTATTCAAGATTTAGAAAATGTAGTTGAAGATATAGGAGCATTTTCCGCTGTAAGAAGCTTTTGTTATCAGCATACACCTGGACGTGAAATTAATGAGTTAATAGCCAACTGGGCTGCGGATTATTTTCGTTTTCAAATGGGGCACGGCTTTTTCAATGATGCAATAACTGGGTTTGCACACTCGATAGCTCATATTGAAAGTAATCAGTCTTTTCTTACAAATAAAGCGAGTTTACCTGCTTCGTTATTAGATATACCTGTATTTATAATTGGCAATGGCCCATCTTTAGATGAAGCTGTTGAATATTTGAAAAATAATCAGAATAAAGGGATTGTTGTAGCTGCAGGATCTGCCATTGTTTCTTTAGAGCGATTGGGGATCCAGGCGGACTTTCATGTACTAGTAGAGAGACCTTATGCAAACTACAAAATAGTCGCTGACTCCTTACCGATCGAAGCGTATAAACGAGTTAATTTACTAGCCGTTAATATGGTCCATCCTAAGACAACCGAGCTATATAAGTGGTCAGGGTTAGCATTAAAAGGGAATGAAGGTGGTACTGATTTCATTAATTTTTTATCATTAAAAAATCGCTCTAAAACACTGCCATTAATTCCATATAGTAATCCACTTGTATCTAATACTGCACTCTCGTTATTTTTAAATTTTGGTTTTAAAAATGTGTATTTATTTGGTGTTGATAATGGAAGCTTACCCACAGGTAAACATCATAGTGATCACAGTTTTTATAAAAAAGATAAAGATGATGAAAAAGGAATCAGTTGTGCACCTGTCACGGAAAAAACTTTACCTGGTAATTTAAGTGATAGCTTTGTTTACACTAATGATTTATACAAAGTATCGCATAGCCAAATAGAAAAGCTGTTGGAAATATTTCCTGCAGTTGATGTATTCAATATTGGTAACGGGGCTAAAATTAAAGGCGCTATTTCATTAGCTGCTGATATATTAATTGATCCAGAAAACAGCTTAGATAAGCCTCCTTTGCTGGAGTTAATCAAGACGCGATATTTTGAAAACCTGAATTTGGATAAATTAAACGATGAAGATTACGAAATACAGCGCTTTATTGATATGTGTGACCATCTGTTAGTTATTAGTAACGAGCCTTATACAACAATCAAAGAAGCTGCAGATTTGCTTAAAAGACAGCAACGGTATGTGTATTCATTTAAAAATTCACCATTAGGTCATATTTATCATATGATGAAAGGGTCATTATTATATTATCACTGCCCACTAATTACATTGCTTTATAGTTATGAAAATGAAACGTTTACATTAGAACAATTTGATGAGCTTTTTTTACTTTGGCAAAATTATATTGTTGATATGAGAGACTACTTTGAAGATAACTACAAAAAGCCCTGTGATTTTCTTAATGATGAACAGCTTAAAATTATGAACCAAGGCTCGTAATCTTTTATACCAGTTTTTGGGCACGCTGATAACTCTCGGGCGTGCCTATATCCATATATTCATTATCTACGATCCACCCTTGCATTTTTCCAATCATGTTAGGCACTATGTCTTTGCTTAAATCATAAAATTTATCTTCTTTTAATTCTTTAAAATACCGCTCATAAACAGAATTAGAAAAAACAAAGAGTGCTCCGCTTGCGATATTTCCGGGAGGGTTAGCTACTTTCTCATGAAATTCATGGATGACATTATTGGTGTCCATAACTACAATACCGCATTGACTCGGTTGACATGAAGTAAACAGTAGTAGTGACACATCTACATTGCCCGGTTTAGTGTTATGAACGTGAATTAAGCCTTTTAAATCACTGAGGCAGAAATTATCAGCATGGATCACAATCACTTGTTCATCTTTCCAAAAGTGAGCATTTTTAATTAATGTGCCGCCAGTACCAAGTAATGTACTTTCTTTAACAATGGTTATTTTATTTCTATAGGGCGATTGGCTGATGTAGCTTTCGACCTGCTCAGCTAGATAATGGACGTTAATTAGTATTTCAGATACACCTAAATTATCTAGCTTCTCTAACCAGTAAGATAGAAGAGGGCGTCCGGAGATTGGCACTAAACATTTTGGAATTGTATTAGTCAAAGGTTTTAACCGAGTGCCTAATCCTGCTGCTAGCAATATCGCTTTCATATATTTTTGAATGACTCCAGTACTCGTTGCTGGAGCGTGTTAAAAGACAGTGGCTGATTTCCTAGTGTATCTACTTGGCAAGCGGCTGCAATACTTGCAATATAAAATGCCTGCCACGGTGTCGCACCTGAGCACAAAGCAAGGCTACTGGCAGCTAAGAAGCAATCACCAGCTCCCGCAGGATCAACCGCATTACGGTTAATCGCAGGAAGCATATCATTTTCCCATTGGCCATTTTGATCTGGTAGATGGATAAAAATACCTTCTCCCGCAAGGGTAATAACCAACGACATCGGATTAGCTTTTTCACACAGTTTTTGCGCTAAAATAGGTAGACCATCATCAATGTTATTCAGAGCAACACGGACTTCTTTTTCTGTTGGTGTTATTAGCATCATATCTTTATAACGGGCAATGTCACCAACTTGAGAAGAGGTTTGGCTGTCTGCGACAACACGTACATTGTTTTCTTTGCATAAAGCAATGACTTTATCGACCAGAGTTTGAGGTAATAATCCATAATTAAAATCAGAAAATACCAGTAAATCGAAGTTGTTAATACTACTTTCAAGTTGCATGTATAAATCGGTTTGAATTTCTTTAGAAATTTTATGCTGTCGAACTTGATTGACCCTTAGAAGTGTTTTATTCCCAGCTCTATATCGTGATTTTAATGGTGTAGGGCGACTGCCATCATCGAAAAGTATAGTATCAATATTGTATGCGTTAATATGATTTTTTACGTAATCAGCTTTATCATCTTTGCCAAGTACCGAGAAAAGCGTAACTTGATTAGCTCCTAGCCCTTTTATATGACCTGCTGTAATTGCTGCTCCGCCTAAAAATGTATCCGTTCTATCTGGTGTCATCACTATGGTAGGATCCTCCTGAGATAAGCCTACCGCAGTACCTTGGATATATTCATCGACGATTATTTCGCCAATTACAGCAACACGGTTTTCACTAAATTGAGAAAATACCGTGTTGATTGATTGATAATCAAACTGATGCCTTGTTGCATAACTTTGGCATTTTTTGTAATCAAAGTTATGACCATGGCTTATTGTTCTTGTAATATATTGTTCGGAATTAGATTCGAACTCACCAGAGCCAAAAATAAGCTTTCCTCCGTACATTTCAACAAGAGCATGCTCAGGATTGTGCCTACTTTCAAACTCTTTACCTTTCACGACAATATGAGGCTTGAGGCTCTTTACGGTTTCTGCTGGAGTTAAATCTGATAAAAATGCTTCATTCACACATTCGAGGGATTGAACCATCTCTAGGCGATGTTGTTCGTTTACCCGACTCTTTAACCCCATAGATTTGTCGCTGTTAACAGCAACAATTAGTTTATCACCACACTCTTTTGCAAAACGAAGTAAGCGAATGTGGCCAGGGTGTAAAATGTCAAAGTTTCCTTGAACAAGGACTTGCTTATTCATACTTCAATATTCTCAAAAGTAATGATGGCTCTGGTAATTTCTCTTCGTTCGAGCGCCGATATTGCTTCATTGATTTGATTCAAAGAATAGCGATGGCTTATCAAAGAATTAATAGATATTTCAAGTTTTTGAATAATATCTGCAATCGATTTTAAATCTTTGTCTGGATTACAATTACCTCCCCAAGTTCCAAAAATTTGCTTTCCACAAATTAGTTGATGAGGATCTAACTTTATAAAATCGCCAGTTTTTGGATGTGAGGCAAAATAGCATTTACCGCTGTTATGTATATTATTAAAAGCGAATTCTATGGTTTCACATAGTCCAGCACTCTCAATAGCATAATCAAAGCCGTTAGGGTGTTGCTCTTTGAGTAAAGCTAGGCTTGCTTCTTCATATAAATAAGCTTCATCGGCGCCTAGTTGTAGTGCTAAGTCACATTTAGATTGTTCAATATCTACAACTATGATTTTTTTTGGTCTGAAATGTTTAAGCATTAATAGTGCACTTATGCCTATACCACCTAGTCCGATTAATATCACATTACTATTAGAGTGTGGTTGTATCTGGTTTAGAACCATACCGGCTCCTGTGGGGAGGGCGCAACCGAGTAAAACAGCTAACTCATTTGAAATACCTTCAGGGCAAATGGTTACTCTATTCTCAGATATAACAGAGTACTCTGAAAAAGTCGTAACTGGACCTGCATTGATAATTTGACCCTCTTTGCTAATTAGATGTGTCCCACCGGAATCGATTCCACTGCCTTTTAGCCAACCAAGAACGACACGATTTCCTTGTTTAACCTTGGTAACACTATTGCCAACTGCTATTACTTCACCTACACCTTCATGACCCATTAAGTGGGGCAAATACTTGTCTTCTCCTCTAAGGCCTTTACTCTCCATCAGCTGGCTTCTACACAAGCCAGCCATATGCATTTTCACCAGAACTTGATTATCTTTCAAATACGGTATTTTTAAATCGAGTAGTTGAAGGGGCTGCTCTATATCTATTAATACACCTGCTTTAAAATAAGTTGGAATATTCATATTTTACCAAGGCATCTTATTTTTACTAGAAAGGAAAACACTACCTTCTCTATGACTTAGGGGTAATTCGGCAAGAGAGTTCACTTTTTTCCAATCATTTTTTTGAAGAAAAATATTTAAGCCGACTTGTAAACTGTAGTCGAAAATAGTTTTTGCATTTTTTTCGCCATTAATTTCCATCATAAAATCAATTTTTAAAGCGTCCTCCGAAGAAATTGAAGTTAATACATCTGCTTCTTGACCTTCAATATCAATTTTAATTAAGTCAAATTCTTTAGCTATATTACCTATGTTATTAACTTTAACTTCAAATTTATCTAGCTCTCCATAGGGATTACTTTTTGCGCCGCTCAAATGACTTCCAGTTAAGTTTCCACATACTCGTGTAAATTCAGCTTTGCCATCAAAACTTGCCGCGGCTTCATTTATTGGCTTAATCTTTTTACAATTATTTAATTCTAGGTTTTGTTTTAAAACGCGGAATGTTTCAGGGTCAGCTTCAAAACATGTAACTTGATAATCTAATAAGCTCAGCACTATTGAATGCAGACCGATATTAGCGCCAAGATCTAACACATTCTTATAGTTATTTTTATTTTTCAAGTAAAAGCTTAAAATGATTAGCTCATCAATACCAAACAAATGAGTCGTATTAATATTGCCCATATCGTAATAAGGAAGAGAAAATGTAATATTATCCGTTAATAAAAATGTTGGTGTTGATGTCGTGTTATAAGCGCTGGCAATTACTTTTGATAGTTTTTTGTTAAGAAGCTGGTAATCACTGCTTGATTGTACGTGTGATT
Source organism: Pseudoalteromonas rhizosphaerae (assembly GCF_028885455.1). Taxonomy (NCBI): domain Bacteria; kingdom Pseudomonadati; phylum Pseudomonadota; class Gammaproteobacteria; order Alteromonadales; family Pseudoalteromonadaceae; genus Pseudoalteromonas; species Pseudoalteromonas rhizosphaerae. Next base: position 4,156,668 of record NZ_CP118496.1, on the reverse strand, counting down.
GTGTATTCCTAGCTAGCATAACCAGCTCTTGGTGTAAGTTTATCATTATAGATTTTCCTTCAAACTGGGTATAAGCATAGCTTTTTTTTGTTTTATGTAAGCAAGTTCAGGGCTCATATTCTCTAATGGATTGCCATACTTGATAATCGGTTCATATCTAAAGTTTGGGTTAATTACTAATTCGATAAGCTTTGGCCCTTCTTGATCCATGCGAAGGTGTAAACGTTCTACTAATAATTTTAATTGCTCATTATTTTCAACTTTTTCAGAGTCGATCCCATAAGCTTTAGCAACTTCAGAAAAATTTATGTGAGGCAAGCCATTATTACAATCAGCAGAAAAATAATTTGAGTCTAGCCAATCATCTTGGGTTTGTTTTATCATACAATGACCACTATTGTTAAATACAATAATAATGACTGGAAGTTTCAAGTGATTTAACGTTGAAAGTTCTTGGATATTCATTTGCAAACCACCATCGCCAACTATACAAAATACTTCTTTTTCTTTTGCTAGGGCAACACCAATCGATGCAGGTAAAGCATAGCCCATGGGGGTATTATTATATGAAGAAATATACTGCTGGCCTTTTTTCTCTTTACCGTAGACAAGAGTTAAAGGTAAGCAAGTACCTGTATCCACACATATATTTTGGTCATCACAGAAAGCACCACTAAACAACTCAACAGCTAAATATGGGTTTACACCACCGTAATTATATTCAGGTATGTAGTTAAACTCTTGTGTGACATCCGTAATATAATTTAGCCACACATCGTTATTTTTAAATATTTCAATTAAATCTTCACAATGCAGTGAAAAAGCATCTAAAAAAACTTGAACAGATACAGGAAATTGATAGTTGATTACTTTGCCTAATTGGGCAAATTTCTCTATTTCATTATGGTCAATATCCACCATTGCGATTTTAGCTTCACGTGCAAAAGTATCTAATTTTGCTGTGGCTTTTGAATCTAGTCTGCACCCAATAGAAATTATAAAATCACAATTTTGTAAAACGATATTATTCCCACGTAAAGAATGAGTTCCAAAATTCCCTAGATTTAGCTCGTCATCATGATTTGCAATCCCTTTGAGCGGCCAAGTCGATAGAAAGGGGATTTTTAGTTTTGTTGCAAGTGAAATTAACCGTTCTGCTGAGTTATGGCACCCAGCACCAAGAATAAATAAAGGTTTTTTCGCTTGTTTTAATGACACTATGAAGTTATTAAATATGTTTTCTTGAATTACTTTATGGTTTACAGTTGATTGATTAAAAGCTTCAAATGGTATTTTTCTTATATCTAATATCTCTCGCTGAAAGTCATCAGGAATATCTATTAACACAGGCCCTGGCCGGCCACTTAATGCTGCTTTTATAGCTTCAGGTAATACAGTGATAATGTCATTAGGTCTTTTTAATTGTATTGCGTACTTTGTTATTGGCTTTGCCATAGAAACAATATCGGTTTCTTGGAAACCATATTGTCGAACCCCTAATTTATGCGATTGCCTAAATGAAGCTACATTTCCAGTTATATGTAAAGTAGCTACAGAGTCAAAGTAGGAGCTTGCGATACCTGTTAATAAGTTTGTAGCGCCTGGGCCTGATGTGGCTATAGTCACGCCTAGTACATGGTGTGTTTTTGCATAACTATCAGCAGCCATCGCACATGATTGCTCATGTTGCATTGCAATAGCTGAAAGCGAAGGGTGTTTTTCAATTGAGTCAATTAAATGTAAAGCAGCACCGCCTTGCAGAACAAATACATGCTTGATATCTAATTGAGCAAGGTAAGATGCAATATAATCCGTTAGTTTCATTTATGTATGCTCTTTATTGAGTCTACGCAATTTGTAGATATTTGGGTTTTCAAGAGACTCCAAAAAATCCTCATGAAAAATTTCTTTGGATGCAATGCTATAGTTTCGTCCACTAAACTTACTATTTGCATTATCAAGAAGAAAAATTAAGGAGTCGATGACCAGTTGCATAGACACAAAGTCATTTTCCTCATATCTTCTGGCTGTTTCCTTATATGCTTCCGGCACTATTTCTTTTGCGTGGAGTGTTTGTTGGTGAATAGGTGTATCTACCCAGCCAGGACCAACATTTAGAAAGATTAAATCGGGATATTCAGCAGCTAAAACTTCAGTCATTTTTATTAATGCTACTTTCGCATTTATATAAGAGTTGAACTTCGTCGGGGCGCTATTGACGCCTCCGCCAGCAAAGGTCAGGATTTTGCAGTTTGATTTCATTTTTAGAACTGCTGAACTTAACACTTGCACTATAGATAAGTAATTAATTCTATATGCATTTTCCCAATCGTCATAAGAGCAATCTGATAGAGAACCGATTGGCTCGAGTGTGCCATGAACAAAAATTATACTATCATATATTGAAAAGTTCGTTTTATGGCACCAATCGTCAACGTTTTTTTGTGAGCTAAAATCAACTTTTGTTAGTTCAGCAAAATCTAAGTTTGATTTTCGCCCTCGATAAGTACCGTGAATAATCGTATTTTGGCTTAAGCGCTCAGCAAGTGCTTGCCCAATACCACTATTTATTCCTGTAATTAATACTCGATTCATTAAAACGGGCCTTTAAACCAGTTACCAGGAACATCGTGAGGAAATTCTACATCTTCGGTCATAAATATTTCCCTATCAAGGAGTTCAGATACAGCTTTAGTAATCTCAGTTCTGGTTTTGTAGTATTTTTTTGTTAATCCAAAGCTCGTAGGTTCAGGGTAAGAGGGGAGTGCTATTCGTTTTATTGGTTTTTTTAAGGAAGTAAAGCATGCTTCATATATTTTTGCTGAAATTTCACTAGAGACAGAAAATGAGTTATGTCCTATATCAGTGCATATGCAGGTTTGAGTCTTATTGACCGAGTTATAAATAGTTTGCCAATCAATATTTGTCGGTTCAGATACCTCAATTACCTCGCAGTTAACACCTTGTTTTTTTAGGAAGTTGTGGCAGTGTATGGCTTCTAGGAGCATATAGCTATTAGCGATGATAGTGACATCTTCACCTTCTTTGATGACTCTCGTTGTTTGCATGTTTGAGTTGTAATCGACGCACGTTTCTTTGTCGATGTTTTGGTTATGCAGCCATCGATGTTCAAGGAAAATAGTTGGATTATTATCCATTATACTTTGATAAAGTAGCTGTCCTACATTATCAGTTAAGCTTGGAGTAACAACTTTAAGTCCAGGGATATGTGCAAACCATGATTGCAAGCTTTGTTGATGAGTGGGTCCTTGACCCCAACCCCTACCTATGATTAAACGTATTGTTAAAGGTACAGTCATTTGCCCATTAAACATGTAGTGCCACTTAGCGGCATTATTTACAAGTTGGTCCATGGCAAGCAAGAAAAAATCGACTCGTTGATGGGTCATTAATACACGTGTGCCAGTAATAGCTGCGCCAATCCCCACACCCGTCATTGCATTTTCAGATGTTGGCATATCAAAGACACGGTCTGAGCCAAACTTTGATTGTAAGCCTGTAGTTGTACCAAAAATAGCTTTTGGATCATTAATACCTAATCCCATACAAATCATGCTATCGTCTTCAGCCATGGCACAGTGCTGTGCTTGGTTTATTTCTTCAGCGAATGTTGTTGTTTTATTTTGCATAAAGAAACTCTTCGTTTAACTGTGGATTTGGAAAAGGGCTATTTTCAGCAAAAAGAAAAGCATCTTCTATTTCATTTTTTATTTTGATAATCATTTCGTTATGAGTTTTCTCGAAATGTTGATCTGCTGATAGTTCCGCGAATAATAATTTTAACGGATCTTTTTCAAGCCATGTTTTGACTTCACCTGCGGCTCTGTAGTTTAAGTCATCATCAAAATTAGGACCGCAATGCTCTCTGTGACGATATGTATCAAGCTCTAAGAGTGCTGGGGCATTATTCTTTCTAATATATTCAATAGCACTCTCAACGGCATGGGTTAGTGGTATTAAAAGATTTCCATCAGCGTGAAAGCTTTCAACTCCAATTGATTGCGATAAATCCGTAATGCTTCTATTAACTGGCTGGCGAACTTCTAATGGGCTATACACTGAATAGCGGTTATTCTCACATATGAATAATATAGGAAGAGATTTAACTGCTGCAAAATTTAACGACTCGTAAAAAGCGCCTTCTTCCGTTGCACCGTCACCAAAATAACTTACGGTCAAAAAATTGCTATTTTGTAGTTTTTGACTTAGCGCACTGCCAACCGCCAGTGGTATACTATTACCCACAATTGCAGTGCTAGCTATAAAACCGCAATCCAAGTCTGTTAAGTGCATAGAGCCACCTCTGCCACCTGTGCAGCCTGTCGCCTTGCCATATAATTCAGCTATCATTTTCTTTAATGATCCGCCTTTGGCTAGATAGTGGGCATGTGCTCTATGTGAACTGAAAGCCTTATCATCTTTAGATAAAAAATTAGAAACAACAACAGGTACTAGCTCTTGACCTATTGACAGATGTGTCGGGCATCTCATTTCTTGCTCAGGGTAGCGTAAGGCTATCATTTCTTCTATTTTTCGAATTCTTAATGATTCGAAATATGCATCAAGTTTTTTCATTAGGGTATAAACCAATAAAAATCGCCAGTGTAGCCTGTATCTTTGAAAAACTCTTTCCACTGATCAACATGCATCATTGTTTTGGCTGTTAGATTCCAGGCTTCCATGCGTTCTTTTTCTTGTTCATTTCTATATGCATCAACAGTAATAAATGCTTTAGCTTTAGAAACTCGCTCTATTTCTTGCAGTGCTTTTGCGCAATTATTAAGATCTAAATTATGAATAGTGTTAATTGATATTACAGTATCAAAACTATTGTCTTCGAAAGGTAATTTAGTAGCGCAACCTTGTTGTAATAAGTGCTTTACTTCCTGTTTGGCATTGTCTAATGCGTAATGGGATATATCTATTCCACTTAATGTCATTGTTGGTAGCTGTTGTAAAATATCATAAAGCATAAATCCTTTTGCACAGCCTACGTCTAATAAACTGCTATTTTCTTGCAGACCAAAGTGCGTAATAAAGTCAGGCACGACTGGCTGCCAAAATCTTGAATGATAGTTAAAACCACCATAGCCGTGCTCTCTATCACCATCAAAGAATTCCTCGTCAAATTGGCGCGCTATAGCTCTAACTGCTTCACTTTTGGCTTCTAATCTACCAGAAAGATCACGCTTAGACTTAGGGTAATTTTTTAGTAAATCTATTTCTTGTCCTATCATGATTGCCTCAAGGTTTGTGAATATAGTCATGTTCTTGCTTGGCGAGTACATCTAAATTTTGCTTCATCCAATAAATTGTACGTTCTAAGCCGTTTTCTAATGAAATAGAGTCTTGCCAATTTAGCTCGGAGCGAATTTTTTTTGTGTCTAATAAATATGCTGCATCTTTTCCTAATCGATCTTCAGTCGATTGGCACACTTGTTCAAATGGGAGCTTAAGCATATTGCAGATTGTTTCAACGAGTACTCGAATAGAGATCATTTGATCTGTTGAAATATGGTAAATATCACCATTTTTACCCTTTTCGCCAATAAGTTGTGTCGCTGAAGATACATCGTCAATATGTATAAATGATCGTGTTGAATGCCCTCCGCCATGCAGCTGTAATTTTTTGCCTAGTAGGGCATATAAAATAGTACGAGGGATTATGCGATAAAGCTGTTGGCCTTCACCATAAACATTGGCAGCTCGTGTAAATACCACTGGAAAGTCATAAACATCTGCAAATGTATGTAGACTCATATCTGCAGCAGCACGGGAGACTGCATATGGTGTACTGGGTTGATAATTAGTATGCTCTGGTACTAATCCGTTACAACTACCATAAACTTCGGGAGTTGATATATGGATGTATTTTTCAAGGAAATCTAATTGTCGGAGAGAATTGTGTAACTTGATCGTTGAAACAGTGTTAGTCATAAACCAATGTTCAGGATGTTGCCAGCTTTGACCAACCATGCTTTGTGCAGCAAAGTTATAAATTTTTTTAATTTTTTTCTGTTTAACAATATCAATAATTTTTTGCAGATGATGATTTATATCCAGTTGGCTAAATTGCAATTTATCTGCATTTTTTTGCCAACTATATGGTAGTAATGCTGAATTAGGTTCTGATGAGCGACTAACAGCAACAATTTGCTGATCATTTTTTAGCATATGCGCACAAAATGATGCCCCTGAAAATGAATTGCTTCCTAAAACTAAAATTGATGAGTCATTCATAGTTTAGATTGCCGCCTTATTTATTTTATTCTCAAGAAGAGAAAATTGAGTTTGAATATTTTCAAATGAATCATCCATCCATGCATTTATTTGAAATTCATTATCATTAAAGTAATGATTTTTTCCAACTTCAAAGCCGTGCATGCTATTTGTTCTGTCTGATAGATTTGGAATATCATTCGAACACCATCTAAAAATGATTGAGCGAGCCCCTTCAAGATAGCTAATCGGATAAAGAGGACCACTGTCAACACCCATATTTATATACGCTTCATGGTATAAGGCGAGCCTGATACTTAAATCTACAGCTGCAAGGGGATACGTTGTAAGCGATTGATATTTTTCTTCAAGGGGCTCACTTACTTTATAAGTATCTCTAATAATTAGCGGAAAGTATTCATTGAGGTCTAGTGATAATGCAAAATCAAGCCATGCCGTTGTATTGCTATTTCTGTGCTCGGAATTTGCCCAATATTCTCTCAATGTAATTGTTATTAGCTTTTTTTTGCCCACGTTATGTCTTATGAAGTCATTAACAATAGTATAAGCTTGTTGTGGAGGTGCTAAGTTACTTAATTTAATATTTTGCTCGGCATAAGATTTTAATAATTTAAAATCTCCAGCTGCTTGTCTAGGGTTTTGAAAGTAGTTATTTGGATATATGCTAGGGTTCAAGCTTTTATAGTATACAAGGCTACTTTGCGAAATCGGCTGATCAATACCTATGCATGAGGCAAGACAATTAAACATGGGTTTAATAACCTTTTCGATACGCCATTTAGCATCAACGTTATCGTGATATACATTTAATCCTGGAGTATCGTCACTATGGCTAGGGATAATTACAAATTGAATATTTTTTTTATTTTGTTTTTTTCGTTCTATTTCAGCTAAAACGATAAAAGTAGTTACATCAAAGCAGGGCAAATTATAAGAGAGATCATAAAAAGCATATAACGTTGATTTAGTATCAATATCAAATTGCATTTGTATACAAGGAATGAGCTTACCGCTCATGTGGTTAAAAAAAGAACATTGATTAGTGGTAATACCAATTTTATTTAAAGATTGTAAGATATCAAAGACAAATTCAGAACAAATTACTACTTGGAGCGTTTGTTTTTTTTCTAGTTTTGATAATTCTTCTAATGATTTTGCAGGCGTGCCTTTGTATGATTCGCCACCATTTGTACAAGCAAAAATATTATTGTCAGTATTATATTCTGATCGGATAAACATTTCTGTTGAGGCTGTAATTCCGTAGACAATGGTGGTCATTAATTAGCCTCACGTAATGCATTGTATAGAGCTTTCATTAAGATATGCCCGACAATAACTTGAGTATCTTCTGATATCTGCATATCTTGGACTTCGAAATGGAAAACTTGGTCAAGCATCGGCTTAACTTTACCGCCAGAAAATCCTAAAATGCCCACTGTTTTCATGCCAATGTCGAGTGCTTGTTGAGTCGCTCTAATTATATTTTCAGAGTTACCGCTACCAGATAAAACAAGTAAAATATCATTGCTGTTTGCTTTAACTTTTAGCTGATGTGCAAAAATATTTTCATAACCAATGTCATTGCCTAGGCAAGTTAAAACAGAGCTGTTTGCTGGTAATGCTTCAACTTTTAATGCATTACCTTCTGGGCTAATACCAAATGTAAAGTCATTTGCAAGGTGGATTGCATTTGCTGCTGAGCCGCCATTGCCACATAAATATAAAGTGCCGTTATTTGCCTTCATAGTAAGTAAGGTATCAACAAGACTCTTAACTTGTTCACTATCTAACTGTTTTAATACATCCGTTAGGGTGTTCACATAGTTTGTTGTCAGGTTTTTCACTGAATCCTTGGCTATAGTGGTTGCAGATTGGTTGTTAGTCATAAAACTTCTCTTTGCATCCATTTAAGGTTGTAAAAATGGTCTTCATCTTTAAGTAAGTCTTGTTTGTAAGCTGTAATAATTTCGGTAATGGCTGTGTCGACATTTTTATTGGGTGTAAAACCGGTAGATAGTAACTTATCTGAATTAATACGGTAACAACGAGGGTCATTTGAAGGAGTAACCTCAATCTCACATGCTATTTTAGCCTGTACCATTTTTGCTATATCCATAATTGAGATATTTTCAAACCCTGCATTAAAGACACCAGAGACTTTCTCTGGATTATCCAGCATATAAATATAGAGATCAGTAATATCGTCAATATGAATATTTGGTCTGACTTGATCGCCGCCAAACACTGTGATTTTTCCATTTTTTAGAGCTTGCATTGTCAGCATATTGACAGAAACATCTAAGCGCATTCGTTTAGATAAACCGCATACAGTTGCTGGGCGTACAATTTGTACCGCCATGTCGTCGGCATAACTGAGAAGTACACGCTCTGCAACCATTTTCGTTTTGTTGTATTCAGAAATAGGCTCAAGCGTTAAGTCCTCAGTTACTTGCTCTTCATCTTTAACGCCGTATACGCTACCCGATGACGCATAAATAAACTGTTTTATTCCACAGCGCTTTGCTTTATCGGCTAAGCGCATAGTTGCTAACGCACTCACTTCCCATGTTAATTTAGGGTTTAAATCACCACAGGGATCGTTTGCGATAGAAGCAAGATGAATAATAGAATCCACACCGTCTAAGTTAATCGTATCAGTGTCGCGTACGTCACCTTTAATGACTGAGAGGTTGTCATGAGAGGGCAAAAAATTACCAAACCATTGGATGTCAAACGCGATTACGCGATGGCCTAAAGCCAGTAGTTTTGGAACCAGTACAGTTCCTTTATAGCCAGTTGCACCGGTAACTAATATTGTTTTTGGATTCATTTAATATTCTCTAATTCTTTGGTAGTCATAAATATAATGTTCAATGACATACAATTATTATGCCTAACTTAAGTAGATTTTTGCTCTACATGTTTATTTATATCGGTGATGTGAGGGTTTTCCTTTAATGTTTTTATTAAATCATTATAGGAAAAATCTACTTTATTCAAAAAATGCTCATAAACAGCGGTAATTGCTTTGTAATCGTCTGGTTCATCAAGTGTTAGGCGAAAGTGGCTATAATCTTCATACGCACTGAATGTGTGAGTCGTTATAGTATTAAATTTTGCCATGCCTAACGTAACATGCTCACGATCGTCCGGTGATGTTGCTTTTAGATGGGTATTCTCTAGTAAATCAAATGAAAATGCGCAGCAGTCAAGTCCTCTAGGGTAACCACTATGAGGACCTAAATTAACCATGTCATAGGTTTGAGTCACTCTTTCATTAATCACTTTGTTACATAGCTCTTCATCAATCAGTGGACAATCACTCGTTAGCCTAACTATGGTTGTAGATGATTGAGCATTATAATGTTTAGCAGCCAGATAATAGCGGCTTAGTACGTCTTGTGTATCCCCTTGGTAGGTTTTAATATTCAGCTGTGTGCATAAATCCAAGATAGGCTGCTCAGTGCCATCATTAGTTGTTGCGACAATGATTTGATCGTGCCAGTTTGGTAAGCGTTCAAGCATAATTTGTAACACTGGTTTGCCACACAGCGGCAACATCACTTTGGCAGGCAATCTGGTTGATGTCATACGTGCTTGAATTATTATTAATACATCAGACATGGTCACTGGTAATCGTAATTATTATTGAGATAAATATAGCAAATCATTACACTCTTGCACATAACTTAAAAGTTAAAATCCTTTTGGATCAATATAGTTTATCAAATTGTAAGCTATTGTAGATAATTAGGTATGAAATTTGCTTTGATTTAATGATTTTTTGACAGTGCAATTTAAGGGGCGCAAATGGCGTTTAATTCTGAAATTACCATCGATGGTAGAAAAATTGGGCCAGGTCATCCTGTGTATATTATTGCCGAAATGTCAGCAAACCATGGTCAAAATTTAGAGCAGGCGAAAGCGTTAGTTAGAGCCGCAAAAGAGGCCGGAGCTGATGCGATAAAGTTACAAACTTACCGCGCAGATACTTTAACAATGGATTGTAAATTACCGCATTTTGAAGCAACAGGTCCATGGCAAGGACAATATTTATATGATTTATACGAAGGGGCATATATGCCATGGGATTTTCACGCCCCTTTAATTCAGCTGGCGAATGAAATCGGTATCACTATTTTTTCTTCACCATTTGATGATTCTGCAGTCGATTTATTGGAATCTTTTGATTCACCTGCATATAAAATAGCTTCGCCAGAGTTGATCGATCATGACCTCATTCGAAAAGTTGCTGCGACTGGAAAGCCGGTGATTATGTCAACAGGTGGAGCAACGCTTGCTGAGATTGACGAAGCTGTGAAAGTTGCTCACCAAGCAGGAGTAACAGATTTAGCTATATTGAAATGTACAAGTAGCTACCCAGCTCCCCCGCAAAGCATTAATTTAAAAACAATCCCTCATTTAGCAGATGTTTTTAAAGTACCAATAGGCTTATCGGATCACACATTAGGTAACCATATACCTGTCGCCTCTGTAGCTATGGGGGCGACAATTATAGAAAAGCATTTTGTGATGAGTAAAGAAGATGAAACGGCTGATAGCTTTTTTTCCATGACACCAGATGAACTTGAAGATTTAGTTCAAGGAGTTAGGCAAGTTGAGTTGGCTATTGGCAGTGTACATTTCCCTAGTGAGCCCAGTAAAGCAAGGCGTTGCCTATTTGCAGTGAGGGATATTGCTGCTGGTGAAGTTTTGAACAAAGAGAATGTGGTCAATCTAAGGCCTGGTGTAGGTGAGCTGATGCCAAAGGATTTAGGATTTATAACGGGCAGACTCGCAACGAAAGCGATTAAAAAAGGTATGCCTTTGACTTGGCATCACGTTGGAGCGATTAAATGAACTATCTAATTTACGGAGCGGGTCATTTTGGAGAATGTTTTTATAGAATTTTAGTAAAGCAAAAGCTACAAGTTAATGGGTGGATCGATCAACGTTTAGTTAGCCAGATGAAGTATAATTTACCTATTTTTGATGAGCATACAGCTGATCGTAATATGACAGTCATTGTTGCAGTAACGCCGTTAGTTAACTCTAATAGAGGGCAAATCAAAGAGCGCCTACAAGAGCTCGGTTATAATAATGTTCTTGGCTTTTTTGAGGCTGCACGAGAGTTCCCAGAAGTGTTTAAGGAATATGCACAGCTAGAGCATTTATGGATGCGCACAAGTCATCATGATATGTTGAATTTACCAAGTATTAAGTGGTTACGAGCGCGTTTGGGGGATGATAAAAGTAAAAATATATTAGATAAATTGTGTGCTTTTAGGGCATCCCTTTCTATTGATGACTACCCTGAACCGGATAGAAAAATTGAGTACTTCCCAGATGATATACCTTTCAATTTTCAATCACCAATTCGTTTTATCGATTGTGGTGCTTATACTGGGGATACAGTAGAGGCGTTTGTAGAACTTCATAAAAAAAATATTATAACACTTGAGCATATTTCCTCATTTGAACCCGATACAAATAATTATCAAACACTTACAAATACACAAAACAGGCTAAAGAAAAATAATCCTGAAATTTCTTTTCAAGCATTCCCTTCGGGTGTTTGGAAATGTGTTGATTTACTTAATTTTAATCAAGGGCAAACAAGCTCCAGCAATATTATACAAAGTGAAGTTATAAATGATTCTTCAGTATCTGTTGTTGATTTAGACTCAACTTGTCAAGCTATGGATATAAACTATATAAAAATGGACATAGAGGGGGCCGAATTAGCTGCTCTTGAAGGTGCCAAAAATTTAATTCAAACCCAACAGCCTGTGCTAGCTATTTGTGTTTACCATAAACCGAAAGATTTATGGGAACTCCCTCAATTTATCGATCAATTGCAGCCTAATTACGATATGTATTTACGAGTACATGAACATTTAGGGTTAAGCACCGTTTTGTATTGTATTCCAAAAGGTTCTCATTAATGAAAAATCAACTTATTAACTTTTTATATCAGTTTTTTACAGACAGAGGTTGCGCTGTTGATATTGATAATATTTTAGAGCTTTCATTCAAGGATGATATAGCTTTGGATTCATTTGAGATTCTGACATTAGTAATGCAGATTGAATTGACTTTCGGTATAAAAATTGAACCTCAGGAATTGCTTGATCCAAAGACGAATTATGTGAGTGGATTTGTTGATATGGTTATGGCAAAGCAATAATTATGTTTGCAATTCGTATCACTAATAAGCAAGACAATGGCATTGGTCATTTAATGCGAATGAAACATTTGGCTTCTGCATTAAAACAGCATCAATTAGGTGTCCACATAATTCTTGATGATTTATGTCAGTTTAGCCAAACGCTGTATGCAGATTTTAAAGTGGCTGATGTTCATTGGCAAAATTATGAAGAGGACGCACTTTTAACAATTAATTATATGCATCAGAATAGTTTATCGCATTTAATAGTTGATAGTTATACTTTACCGCATGAATACGAGCAGTTGATAAAGAAATCCGGTTTTACCTTAACCGTTATTGATGATAACGAGCGACAACATACTTGCGATTTTTTGATTGATTATAAATGGGTAGGACCGAATACAAAGAGCCGTTATGAATCGCTAGTACCGACTGATTGCGTTCGTCTTTTAGGCCCGAATTATTGTATTTTAGATCCCACATATCGTACCGTTGAAAAGCACTCTTCGGAGTCAGATCTTCCCGTTCGAGTTTTATTTTCATTAGGTGGCGGTGGTGATCTTTTTATTCTAAAAAGAATCTTTGATGGATTACCAAGAGCCATTCAAGCAAATGTTCTTTTTGATATAGTGATAGGTCCCTATGCAACGAATAAAGATACTATGTATGCTATTGGGCAAGAGTTTCCAAATATTAATATTTTAGAGAATGTAACTTGCCTGAAAGAGTATTATGAAAGATCCTCACTTTTTGTGGGTGCATTAGGCACCTCTTTTTATGAATGTGCTGCGACTAAAACACCAGCGATTACTTTTTCTCTTGAGGATAACCAGACTAATGATATTGATATCTTGGAGTGGTTAGGTCACTACCTCCATATTAATGATGTTTCTATTGATGATTTTTTGCGATTAGGAGAGTTAATTGATATCGCTCTTAGTCAATTACCAAGATTACAATTGCTGGTAGCCAAAAGAAAAGTATCGGTTGATGGCGAGGGGGCACGGCGAATAGCTAAAGCTCTTGTCGGTGAGAAGATATCAACAAATTGTTTTGCTATTGCTGAGCAGCACTGCGAAGTAAAGACTGAATTAACAGATAATTTGGTTGTTTGCCAAGTTGATGATACCCATATAAATAGTTATTTATCGGCTAGAAACTTACCTAGCAATAGCGTGAGAATGACTGTGCAGAATGCTATTAAGCCATTGGAACATTATTTATGGTGGTTTAATCAATCACGTTTTAACTTTGTGATTACAGAGCGAGAAGGCAGTAGACAATCTCAAAGTTTGTATATCTGGCATAATTTATATAAAGATAAGTATTTATATGGCGGCTGGTTTTCTTGTAATCAAGATCTTTCCTTGCCCATAGCTATGATCGCCTTACAATGGCAACTTGAGTTTTGTAAAGCGAGTCATCCCAATGCTATTTGGCTTGCGGTGATCCACAAAGATAATAAATTCGTCAATTTGCTAAATAAATATATGGGGTTTGTCTCAACGCCTATCGATTCAATTGAATATGCAACAACGCAGCAATTATTCCCTTTAGCCGATGAGCAGTTTAATTTTGTAATGTGGGACCCAAATGCACAATAAAAATATATACCAGCTTGTTCAATCACATACGGTTACTCAACCTGAGAAAATTGCGTGTATATATCAACAGACCCAAATTAACTACCAACAACTAATAAATAAGGTTGATTCTTTAGCTGCTGGCCTGACTCAGTTAGGAATTAAGCAAGGACATAAAGTTGCGTTATTTTGTCCAAATAACCTCGAGTTTACATATTGTTTATTAGCTGCGGCTAAACTGGGTATTGCGCTTGCGCCATTACCACTAACTCTTAAAGGACAGGCTTTATCAAAAGCGTTACAAGTAGCTGATTGCGAGTATGCTATAGCATGGATAAGTGTGGCTGAACAACTTGTTAATAATGATGTTTTAGCTACCGACAATATAATTACGATAGGTGGCAATAGTGATAACTTGATTGATTTGGTCAATGTAATGTCTGCATCCACGGCGCAATATGATGAGTTTCCAGTAGAAAATATCAATTTACCTTATATTCTTACCATGACTTCAGGTTCTACTGGTCAACCTAAGCCAATAGTATTTACTCAAGCGACTAAAATTGTTCGCGCATTTGATGCGACGGCTCAGTATTACCAATTAGATAAAAGCGATGTTGTGTTGGTTTCAACACCTTTATATCATTCACTTGCACAGCGCTCTTTACTGATGCCACTAATGTTGGGCGCAAGTGTAGTTATTTTACCCAAGTTCTCAGTTAATGCTTGGCTTGATGCAATCAATACTCATAAAATTAGTTTTTTATTTGCTGTTTCAAGTCAACTAAAGGCCTTGATCCCAGAGTTAGCAAAAGCGCAGTTAACAAGCTTGAAGTGTGTTGTATCATCTTCTGCAACGCTTGAAAGCGACGACAAAAAGTCACTGTTATTAGCCTTGAATTGCCGTTTTCATGAATGTTATGGGGCATCAGAAATGGGGGTGATCAGTGATTTTGATATAACCGAGCCGAATGTACCGATCAATAGTGTAGGTAAGCCTTTACCAAATCTGAAAATAAAAATATGTGATGCTGAACGTAATACTTTGTCTAATGGTAATATCGGTGAAATAGCTTGTCGCTCACCAACTGCGTTTGCACAATATTATAACTTACCAGAGCAAACTGCGCAGAGTTACGACAGTGATGGTTATTTTTTTACTGGTGACCTTGGTTATTTGGATGATGATAATTATCTTTATTATGTTGGTCGAACAAAAGAAGTTATTAAATCGGGCGGGATCAATGTTTACCCGAGCGATATTGAGTTGGTAACTAATTACTTACCTTGGATTGCTGAGTGTGCTGCTTTTGGAGTAAGTGATGATAAATTTGGAGAAGTCATTTTATTATCTTTTGTTTGTAATGATACTGCGCCAGTGAATGCAAAAATGCAGTTGCAAATGCATTTATTCAAAGAACTTACTGACTATCAGCAACCGCGAATTTTGTTTGAGATGAAAAGACTGCCAAAAACCGAAATGGGTAAAATCCATAAACCGAGTATCAAGCAGGCATATCTAGAGAGTTGTAATTAAGCGTATTACACGCTTTCCCAGCCAAGTGTTTGTGTCGAACGTTTAGCAGCAGCAAATAACTTTAAGCCATCTGCGGCGTGTTCTAAACCAAATACGTATGGTTGGTTATTTTCTTGCCCTAGTTGAAAACATTGTAAATCTTCAGCGATGTCGCTGTATAAGTTTGCAAATGCTTCTACAAAACCAGTGGGGTGGCCTGGTTTCATGCGGTTATATCTAAATTGGTGGGCGTAGTCGCACTGACCCGCTCGGTCTAATATCTCTCGCCTACCATCATTAAAATTTAGTTCTAACTCATCGGGGTTGAGCTGTAACCATTTAGCACTTCCGGTATCTCCATACACTCTGATCTGTAAACCGTTACGATGACCAATAGCCGTTTTTGACATCCACATGCTGCCTTTGACGCCACTGGCATACTTTACTAGCATTTGTACGTCATCGACTAAATTAGCATATTGAGAGTGGTTACTAAATTCAGCTAATGTGTGAGTTGGTTCCTCACCCAATAAAAAGCTACTTAGGTGATGAAGGTGAACACCTAAATCTAAGCAAATGGTTGGTACTTCAGCATCTCGCAGACGCCACGCCTGCGGTTGTGATGTTTTTCCCGCGATATCGGGGGGGCGGCGAAAGCCTTCTTGCGGCATTTCTAAGTGAATTTTTTGAATTGTTCCCAGCTTTCCTGAATTTATTAAATGCTTTAACTCACGTACCATTGCATAGCCACTGTAGTTAAAAGTAACAGCTAAAAATTGTTTCTTTGGATCATAATAAGGGCGAAGAGTTGCAATTTCTCGTGGTCCACAAACCATCGCTTTTTCACAGATTACGGGTAATTTTTTTTCGAATAAATACTGTAAAACTTCTAAATGATGTGGTGTTGGAGTGAGCACTACAAAAGCATCAATGTGACCCTTTTCAGCTTCGACCATTTCTTTCCAATCTGCGTAAACACGTTCTGCTGGGATCCCCCAATGAATACCTGTAGCTTGATTATTTTCTTGATTACGACAAAAGGCACCGGCAACAACTTGAAATTTATGATCCATGTGAGCTGCGCAAAAGTGCACATAACCAACAGCTGACGTGTTACCCCCGCCAATAAAAGCAAGTTTGAAAGTCGGGTGAGTTTGTAACATAGTTGCCTCAAGGTTCATTAAATAATATGTTTATATCGTCAAAAAGGTTGAAAACTTTAATTTAAGATTTGCTGTAGAGTGTTCAGTACAAAATGCACTTCTTGCTCTTTCAACGATGGATGAAGAGGAAGGGTGATAGCACCTTGATAATATTTTTCAGCATTAGGGAAGTCACCAACCTTAAAGCCTAGAGTTTGATAGTATGGCTGTAAATGTATTGGAATATAATGAACGTGGCCAATGATCCCAGCTGCTCGAAGCTGAGTTACAGCGTTTTTATGACGAGTTGTATTGCTATTATTTAGTTGAATTATGTACAAGTGATAAGCGGAATAACAGGTATCAATTTGCTGTAATGGACGAACCAAATTTAAATCAAGATGTGTATCATATATTTTAGCAAGGTGATGTCGCTGCTTAACAAATTCGTCAACTTTACTTAGTTGGCTAAGCCCTAACGCTGCGTGTAAATCAGTCATACGATAATTAAAGCCAAGCTCGATTTGCTGATAGTACCAAGGTCCATGACTTGCATCGGTCATTTCACTTTCATCTGATGTGATCCCATGGCTTCTTAATCGTTTTAAACGCTTTGCTAAATTATCATCATTTGTAACCGCCATACCGCCTTCAGCTGACGTGATGATTTTCACAGGATGAAAGCTGAATACGCAAATATCTGAAAACTCACAATTACCAACAGGTTTATCTAAATATTTAGCACCAATGGCGTGAGAGGCATCTTCGATAATTTTAAAATCATATTTAGTAGCGAGCTGATGAATGGCTTGCATATCGCATGATTGACCCGCCAAGTGTACCGGTATGACAACTTTAGGTAAGCAGTTATTTTTTTCTGCTAGGATCAGCTTCTGCTCAAGTTCCTTAATCGACATGTTGCCGGTATCTAAGTCAATATCAACAAAGTCAATCTTAGCACCACAATAAAGTGCGCAATTACTTGATGCTACAAAAGAAATAGGAGATGTCCAGACTATATCGTTTTCTCCAACGCCTAATGCTAGGCATGCGATATGTAACGCCGATGTTGCACTATTTACTGCAATGCCATGCTTTACTTTACAGTAACTAGCAATGCCAGCTTCAAATGCAGGTACTTTAGGACCTTGCGTGAGCCAGTCAGATTGTAAAACATTGAGTACCGCATCAATATCTGCTTGGTCAATAGATTGCTTTCCATATGGGATCATAAAAGTGCCTGAATATTAAAAGCTGCTATTTCTTCTATTGTCAAAAAGTGGGGGTTACTTAAAGAACTATACTCAAACCCGACTTCAACTTTTTTACCGCGCTCATTTAATGCGTTTGTATCAAAACTATTGCTGCGACTACTAAATTTAATACCAGGTGCAATCACAAAATGATCATCAAATTCGTAGGTATCAAAACACAAATCAGAAGGGCACATCACCTCATGTAATTTTTCACCCGGGCGAATACCAATATTTTTTTGTGGCAGGTTTGGTGCCATAGCTGTTGCTAAATCTGTAATACGAATTGATGGGATCTTGGGAACAAAAATTTCTCCCCCTAACATCCTCTCAAAGTTAGTTAAAACAAAATCAACACCTTGTTGTAGGCTTATCCAAAAGCGGGTCATTTCTTCATGGGTGATAGGGATATGGTCGCGGCCTTGGTCAATAAACTTTTGGAAAATAGGCACTACTGAACCGCGCGAGCAGACTACATTACCGTAGCGAACAACTGAAAATGTGGTGCGATTACCACCGGCAATATTATTAGCGGCAACAAACAATTTATCGGATGCTAATTTTGTCGCACCATATAAATTAATTGGGTTGGCTGCTTTATCAGTAGAAAGCGCAATGACTTTTTCAACATTATTATCTAAGGCAGCATCAATGACATTTTCCGCACCATTGATGTTAGTTTTGATGCATTCCATCGGGTTATATTCTGCGGCAGGGACCTGTTTAAGAGCTGCAGCATGAATAACGTAATTTACTCCACGCATTGCACGGCGTAAGCGGTCTTTGTCGCGTACATCACCGATGAAGTAACGCATACATGGTTGATCAAAGTCTTGCTGCATTTCAAATTGTTTTAACTCATCACGAGAGAAAATAATTATTTTTTTTGGCTTGTATCGCTCAAGTAACGTTTTTACGTATTTTTTACCGAATGATCCGGTACCACCGGTAATTAAAATTGTTTTGTTATCGAACATAGTTTTACCCAAGTTATTTATCATTGGCGTAGTTATAGTAAAAAAGTTAAATACGCAAAAAGTGAAATTTAATACACTGCTCAGTACTTTACCTATTAACAGAGTAGGTTAGCAAGCACGATGCCAAGTTAATTTAATTAAACAATGGTACAAAGTGCAAAATTTGGCAAATTAAGCTATAATTTAACCAATCAGCGTGTCGGAGCCTGTTATGAAAATTCAATCACCAGCAACTAGTTTTTTAAACCAAACACAGCAAACCAGTAACAAGCTTGCAGAGCAACTTGCTACGGGTAAAAAAGTCAACTCTGCGGCAGATGATGCCGCTGCATTACAAATAATTAATAGATTAACATCCCAGCAAGACGGTTACAGCCAAGCGGTGAATAATGCCTATGATGGTATTTCTTATTCGCAAGCGACCGAGTCAAACTTGTCGGGTGTCAACGATGCTGTCTCGCGTATTCGTGAATTATCTATCCAAGCAGGTAATGGGGCATTAAATGATAATGACCGTGCTGCTTTGCAAGAAGAAGTAGTGCAGTTACAAAGTCAAATTACAGAGACGTTTGAAAATGCTAATTTTGCAGGAAAACCTATGTTTGATGGTCAGTCGGTGTCGTTTCAGGTTGGTCCAGATGCGAATGCAAATCAAACGGTTACTCCTTCGGACGGTAGTTTTGCATCAGTAATATCAACAATTGATATTTCTACTCAAGCAGGTGCTCAAGCTGCAATTGATATTAGTGACCAAGCGGCGGACGAAATTAACGCCCAGCGAGCTGAACTTGGTGCTTTTCAAAATACTTTGGCAAGTACCATTAAAGGCTTAGGAACTCAGCAAGAAAATATTGCCGCGAGCCAAAGTCGAATTCAAGATACCGATTATGCTCAGGCGGTTTCACAGCAAGTATCAAATGATATTTTAGCACAAGCGTCAGTTGCACTGCGTGGACAAGCCAACCAATCGGCTGAATCTATTTTAGGCTTGCTTTAATATTAAAGATACTGCGGTAATTCTTAAGTATTACTTGCAATTAGCTAAGCGTCTATTTTTTGGCATGGTTGTCAAAAAACTGCCGCTTAGTGCTTGCATCCCTCTCAAACTCGCTTACAATTTAAATTATTAATAGCTTGTAGTAACTGTGGTTCGCTAAATAATGATCTTGATCTTAGATAATAATAATAATCGTGCGATTGGTTTACATGCTGCGCTTACCTTTATTGGTGAGGCAGTGCAACTGCTTGATGATGCAAGCCTTGAACAAGAATGTGAAAAATACCAAAAGCAGTCATGTATGGTGATCCTCGGCGCATTACAAAGTTTAGATCATGAGAGCGTGATCAAGCGCCATCCAACAATACCATTTCTATTAATTGGTGAAACCCTTAAACCACTGTTGAGCATTGCCAATGTAGTTGGCCTTATCTGTGAACCTTTTAACCATGATGTAACGACTCAATTACTGCATGATTGCCAACAGTATCAACGGATGTTACCAAATGAGCATAAACACGCAAAACCGCACAAAACCTTTGATGGCTTAGTTGGTGAAACTGAAGCGGTTAAAGATGTACGCTTTTTAATTGAACAAGTTGCTAAAACGGACGCTAATGTATTAATTTTAGGCGAATCAGGTACTGGTAAAGAAGTGGTTGCTCGTAATGTTCATTTACTATCAAAACGTAATACAGGGCCATTTGTACCCGTTAACTGTGGGGCGATACCTGCGGAGCTGTTAGAAAGTGAGTTATTTGGTCATGAAAAAGGCGCGTTCACTGGTGCTATTTCAGCGCGTAAAGGCCGTTTTGAACTTGCCCAAGGTGGGACGCTTTTTTTAGATGAAATTGGCGATATGCCGCTGCAAATGCAAGTAAAGTTATTACGAGTGTTACAAGAGCGCAGCTATGAGCGGGTTGGTGGTACAAAACCAATTCAAGCGGATGTGCGGGTGATTGCTGCAACACACCGTGATCTTGAAAAAATGATAGAGCAAGGAAGTTTCCGCGAAGATTTATATTATCGACTCAATGTTTTTCCTATCGAAAACCCATCACTTGCAGAACGTGCTGATGATATTCCATTATTATTAAAAGAGCTAATGCGCCGTATTAATGAGCAAAGTGGTACTACCGCTAAATTTACCGAGCGCGCAATTGATAGTTTAAAAGAGCATACATGGCCGGGTAATATTCGCGAGTTAGCTAACTTAGTTGAGCGTATGGTGATCATGCTGCCAGATAAAGTGGTTGATATTCCAGACCTACCAGCAAAATATCGTTATATTGAAGTTGATGCTTATGAACCACAATATCCCGAAGAGCTTATGGAGCGTGATGCTTTCAATGATATTTTCAGTACTGGTTTTAGTGATTACGACGATGAGCCAGAAGTTGAAGCAATTCAGCCATCAGCAGACCTTTTACCCGACGAAGGGATTGAGCTAAAAGATTATTTAGCTGAGCTGGAAATTAGCCTGATCACTCAGGCCTTAGAGCGTTATGATTATGTCGTAGCGCGTGCTGCGGAGATCTTGGGTGTACGCCGCACAACCTTAGTTGAAAAAATGAAAAAATATAACCTATCACGAGATTAACACGTGCTAAGTTGCTAATATTTTACTTCGCAATATCAGTAATCACAGAGTGTGGTCGTCGTTTACGGTGATAAGTTCATTGACGCGCTAAAGCACTACCTACCATTTCGGTGCTTGCAAATAGTTACTTAATTTTTACCACCGAGGCGCTGCGCGCTACACGGAGCTGAAGGGCTAGGACCCTAATCCCTTCCTCTTTGAACTCGGAGTTCTCTGTGGTGGATCAATCATTTAAAGATCTTTTGCACAAAGAGAAGTGAATGAGAGCAAATGAGCAGATAAAAATATATATAAATCTTTCGCGGCTGAAGCCTGCTTATATGTGGGTTAAGCATTTGTAGGAAATGGCTTCAGCCATTAATTCCCAGACGCTAGATTTTAGGATCCTAGTACTTCGTCACACAAATTTTGACTAGTTGAGAGCACCGTAAGCTCTCTCTAGTTTTTCACGTGCTGAATCAACATTAAACATCCAATTTATACTGGCGCCTTCTTTATTTCGGCGCCATTCCCACGCCGTGAGCTCTGTCTTTAACTCTTCCATACTTGCTATGCGCCGATCTAAGCATTGCTTATTCATATTGCCAATTTCTATCTCGACCATATTCAACCAACTCGCATGTTTAGGTGTGTAATGGAACTCTATTTTATTTAAAATACGTCGTGCTTCTTGCGGTGAAAATGCTTTATATAACGCACCTTCCGTATGAGTCGATAAGTTATCTAGCACGACACGAATTTTATTCGCATGTGGGTAGTGTTCATCGACTAAGTCCTTCATACAGTGTGCAAAATCAACTTTCGTTTTCCTCTGTGTTGCTTTAACGTGTCGCCAACCCCGATGACGGTCAAAGAATACAAATAAGTTAGCCACGCCAACCCGTTTATATTCATAATCTAGGCGTTTTACCTGTCCCTTTTTCATCGGTTGTACTGGCCGTGTATCATCAACAAGTTGCTTCATCGCCTCATCAAAATTAATAATGGGATTGAGCTCATCCGCTGGCTCAGCATATAATTCAAGTACATGCTCCATTCTTGCAATATACTCAGCGTCCATTGTTGCCACACACCACATCTTTTTTTGCCATGGCTTTAACGCATTTTCTTTAAGGCGTCTACGAACCGTTTCATATGAAATACTGTCTAAATCCGTTAATGTTATTAATCGCTCGCCAAGTAACGCTAATGTCCATCGGCAGTGTCCTGTTGGCGGCTCAGAACAGGCTGTGGCTATTAAAGTTACTTCATCTTTCGCGGAGGTTTTTCTCATAGCACCACTTCGTGCACCTTCATTTAAAGCGGCTTCTAAACCGTCTTCGACAAACTGACGTTTGACTCGAAATACAGTTGAAGAGCTCACTTGAACCGCTTCACATATTTGATCTGTTGTATATCGACAACGGTCCGCTTTTAATAAAATGGCGGCTCGTTTGTACTTTCGAACATTGACCATGCCTTTTTTGCAGTAGTTAACTAATTCGCATTTTTCTTCTGCTGATAATTCAACAATATACTTTCGGTTCATAACAATATTAAATGAGTAAATATGAGTTAAAGGATCGTCAATTAGGATAAAAGTTCATTATGAATAAAGAAGAGTTGCCGTCGTTCACTGTGAAACAAGGGCAGTATTTGGCATTTATTTATTACTACACAAAAGTGAATGGTGT
This sequence comes from Pseudoalteromonas rhizosphaerae, assembly GCF_028885455.1. Taxonomy (NCBI): domain Bacteria; kingdom Pseudomonadati; phylum Pseudomonadota; class Gammaproteobacteria; order Alteromonadales; family Pseudoalteromonadaceae; genus Pseudoalteromonas; species Pseudoalteromonas rhizosphaerae. The sequence continues at coordinate 4,133,497 of NZ_CP118496.1, read as the reverse complement.
TGCACCTGCTGAAAATGATTTTGAGCGTTATTTTGGAACTGCATCATCAAGTGTTCATGCAATGATTTTAACGCTTAAAAAGAAAGGGTTCATCACTTCAACTGCTGGAAAAAGCCGAACGATAAAGCTATTGATAGGAATAAATCAGTTGCCTGAATTTAAGTAAGGCAACTGATCAGAACTTCTGTGAACGAGTACTAGTCACTTTTCTAGCTCTTAACACCTAGTATTTTTCAATAATCTCTGCTTTACGAAAACAATCATTACTGTGATCATTCACCATACCACAGGCCTGCATATGGGCGTACACTGTGGTTGGGCCTAAAAACTTAAACCCCCGTTTTTTTAAATCTTTTGCAAATGCAGTTGAGGCCTCGGTAATTGCAGGGTAGTCACTAAGTTTATCTAACTCATTCACTAACGGCTTACCACCTACAAATTGCCATTGATAGTTACTGAAGCTGCCAAATTCTTGCTGAATTTCAATAAAACGTTTGGCGTTATTTATGGTTGCTACAATTTTTAAACGATTACGTATAATTGTTTCATCAAGCATTAATCGTTCAACATCGTGCTCGTTCATTTGTGCGACTTTTTCTACATCAAAATCCAAAAATGCACGACGATAGCCATCACGTTTCTTTAAAATCGTATACCAACTTAATCCTGCTTGTGCTGATTCCAGAGTAATAAATTCAAAAAGTGTTTGGTCATCATATACTGGGATCCCCCATTCATCATCGTGATAGGCAACATAGTCATCTTTACTGATATCGAGCCAAGGGCAGCGACATAAATTTGTTGAATTCATAGTGTCTCCTTGCTTTGCTTATTTTAGTTTGTCATTTTTTTGTCGCGTTATTTATACGCTAAGCAAATGAAATTAATCAATATAATTGTTGGTACAATTTGTGCATTTAGCTAGTTAGATCCTGTAAACGAGAATGCATTATGGCCCTAGCTAATGTCTTAAAACCACAATTTATCACAGCGACCCAGTATAACCCATGCTTACTGCAAGAAGAGTACATTGGTGAGTTAAGTGAATTACGCCAGCAAGCCAGTTGGTTAAGTCATTTAGTAGATACAATGCCTGCGGGTGTTGTGGTGCTTGATGGTCGCGGTTTGATCGCTAAAGCTAATCAAATTGCAACAGACATGCTAGGGGAGCCACTCGAAGGTGAAAAGTGGTTCAGTGTGATCCAGCGCTCGTTTCGGCCCCAACAAGATGATGGCCATGAAGTATCGCTAAAAGATGGACGCTTAATTAAGTTAGAAATAACGGCATTAGCGCCAGAGCCAGGGCAATTAATCTTAATGACTGACTTAACCGAAACGCGTCGTCTACAAACACGCGTTGCACATATGCAGCGTTTAAGTGCATTGGGTAAAATGGTGGCATCTTTGGCACATCAAGTGCGAACACCACTGTCTGCTGCGATTTTGTATGCCGCTAATTTAGGTTCAAAGCGGTTACCCGAAAGCTCTCGAGGCAATTTTCATACTAAGTTAATGTCGCGTTTAAAAGATCTCGAAACCCAAGTAAACGATATGTTGTTGTTCGCAAAAAGTGGCGATCAGCAAGTTGTTGAACATGTTTCCATGCAGCAATTATTAACTGAAGTGAAAACTGGCGCTGATGCTATGGTCGCACTTAATAATAGTGAACTTCAGGTCAGTTTACCTGAGCCTGATATCGAGATAATGGGCAATAAAACTGCGCTTGCCAGTGCCATTCAAAACCTTATTCACAATAGTATTCAAGTCATTGGCAGTAATGCACTCGTTCAATTAAGTGCGCAGCGGGATGCGAGTGACCCCGAGCTAGTGTGTATTACTGTAAGTGATAATGGCCCTGGGGTCGATTTAAGCTTACTTGATAAATTATTTGAACCATTTTTTACTACGCGAAGCCAAGGCACCGGTTTAGGCTTAGCGGTGGTTAGTTCAGTCGCAAATGCACACCAAGGACGAGTTGAAGTAACGAACAATGCTCAAGGCGGAGCCTGCTTTAGTTTACTGTTACCTATTTGTACAAAGTCAACATCGGCGGAGGCAATATGAACAACACGATTTTAGTGGTTGAAGATGATGCAGGGCTTCGTGAAGCCTTGATTGATACGCTTGAAATGTCTGGAATAGATTGCGTTGCGGCTGACAGTGCCGAGCAAGCTATGGTGCTACTTAAAAAAGACAGCTTTTCGCTGGTCGTGAGCGATGTGCAAATGGGCGCGATGAGTGGTCTTGATTTACTGCGCAGCATTAATCTTAATTACCCTGATCTACCGGTTTTAATGATGACAGCGTATGCGACTATTGATGATGCTGTTGAGGCTATGCGGTTAGGGGCAATTGACTATATGGCCAAACCGTTTGCGCCCGAAGTGCTACTTAATATGGTAAGCCGCTATCTACCTGAGCCAGAAAAAGAAACTGACGGGCCGATTGTCGCTGATCCGAGTAGTATTCAGCTATTAGAACTTGCAAGTCGGGTTGCTAAATCGGATGCCAGTGTGATGGTGCTTGGTCCTAGTGGCTCAGGTAAAGAAGTACTCGCACGCTTTATCCATGATAAATCAGATCGCGCAGAGCAGCCATTCGTCGCAATAAACTGTGCTGCGATCCCTGAAAATATGCTCGAAGCTACATTATTTGGCTACGAGAAAGGCGCGTTTACTGGTGCGATTCAAGCTTGTCCGGGTAAATTTGAGCAAGCACAAGGTGGCACAATTTTACTTGATGAAATCACTGAGATGGATTTAGGCCTACAGGCTAAGTTACTACGCGTATTACAAGAACGCGAAGTTGAACGTTTAGGTGGTCGCAAAACTATTAAGCTGGATGTGCGTATTTTGGCTACCAGTAACCGTGATTTAAAAGAGGCTGTGGCTAAGCACCAGTTTAGAGAAGATTTATATTATCGATTAAATGTATTTCCGTTGATGTGGCGTCCACTTTGTCAACGTCCAGGCGATATTGTCGTGTTGGCAAAGCATTTAATTGAACGTCATCTCAATAAAAGCAAAGAGCCTATCGCTGTACTTAGCGAACCGGCAGAGAAAAAATTATTAGCTCATACTTGGCCAGGTAATGTGCGTGAACTGGATAATGTGATCCAGCGTGCGCTGATATTACGCCACGGTGATATGATTGACGAAAGTGCTATTTTTATTGAAAATTTAACCCAGACTCCTCTAACTGCGGCTTTATCAGCAAGTTTAGTGCCGGCTAATTCAGCACCAGAAAGCACTACTTCGGCGGTTACAAGTTCACCAACTAATGATGCTTATTATGATCTGCAAGCGCCAGCAATAAAAGCCACAGCACAACGCAATCAGCTGCGTGAAGAATTACCAAGCTTGGATTCGGGAAGTTACAAAGATGAACTTAAAGATAAAGAGCATAGAATTATTTTAGAAACCCTAAATCGTTGTCAAGGCAAGCGTAAAGATGTAGCTGAAACATTAGGGATCAGCCCACGAACATTACGTTATAAATTGGCTCAAATGCGTGATTTGGGGATCACCTTACCTGCTTAAGCCTCTATAATTTTTGTTTTCCTTCACTATTTAATTTACGCTCAGCCTTGCTGGGCGTAAACTTGTCAAAACTCTGACAACTAAAATAAATCTTAAGTTTCTGATATTTATTGGTTTATTAGTTGGCATGCTTTGTGCTTTATTAAGTTATTAGTAAACTGCATCGTCAGAGACAATTATGAAAATTCAAAACAGCGCATTATTTCAAGAAATGCAATCTATGGCTCTCGAAGCTGGTCGTAGTAATCAAGTAAACAAATTACCGACGCAGGCGCAGCCTACTTCGAGCGCCCAATTTGGCGATTTGTTAAGTGATGCACTCAATACAGTGAATGGCCTTCAAGCTGATGCGAAACAAAAAGTCGTAGCGGTTGAAATGGGCGATCGAAATGTGTCATTAGCGGATGCAATGATCGCATCACAAAAATCGTCAGTTGCCTTTGAAGCTACGGTGCAAGTTCGTAACAAACTTGTAGAAGCCTATAAAGAAATCATGAACATGCCTGTTTAACTAGGTAGTGGAGAATTATTGTGGCGCAATCTAATCAATCAACAGATCTTGCTTTGGCCGGCGGCGGTATCGACCAAACTGATAATGACGATCAACAAGAACAAAAGTCAGGCTATTTAAGTGCATTAAACGGCGTTGATGTATTGCGTCAGGTTACTCTAATTATTGCATTAGCGATTTGTTTAGCGATTGCTATTTTTGTGATTATTTGGGCACGTCAACCAGATATGCGTCCACTTGGAAAAATGCCAACGGAAGAGCTAATTCAAACGCTCGACTTTTTAGATGCACAAAAAATTGACTATCAACTTGATGGCAATGTGGTTTCTGTTCCTGAAAATGAATATCAAAATATTAAATTGTTAATGACCCGCGAAGGTATTGAGCAAGCGCCGAACTCGGGTACTGATATTATCATGCAAGATATGGGTTTTGGTGTTAGTCAGCGTTTAGAGCGTGAACGTTTAAAGCATGGTCGTGAACAACAACTAGCGCGTACGATTGAGGAACTACAAAATGTCACGCGTGCTAAAGTATTATTGGCAATACCGAAAGAAAATGTTTTTGCTCGTCGTGAGAAAAAACCATCCGCAACAGTGGTATTAACTTTAAAACGTGGTCGTATGCTCGGTAGTGAAGAAGTGGACGCCATTGTTGATATTATTGGTTCAGCAGTGCAAGGTTTAGAGCCGTCACGAGTAACTGTAACAGACCAAAATGGCCGATTACTTAATTCAGGATCGCAAAGTGCGTTAGCTGCTCGCTCACGCAAAGAATACGATATTGAACGTAAACGTGAACAAGAATATCTAGATAAAATAGATGGTATCTTAATGCCAGTTATTGGTATGGGTAACTACACTGCACAAGTCGATTTAAGTATGGACTTTAGTGCGATTGAAGAAACTCAAAAACGCTACAACCCTGATTTACCGGCGGTACGCAGTGAAACCACCTTTGAAGAAAACAACATCGGCGGGTTAGCTATCGGTATTCCTGGCGCGCTGACAAATCAGCCTCCAACAGATTCAAATATTCCTGAAATTGCCGGTCAAGGTGGTGCAGGCTCTGGTTCATCACCCAGTCGCACTCACAAAGAAGCGACACGTAACTATGAACTTGATACTACTATCTCCCACACACGTCAGCAAAGTGGTGTTATTCGTCGAATTAGTGTGTCTGTGGCAGTCGATTATGTGGCAAAAGTGGGTGAAAATGGTGAAACGACTATGGAGCCTCGCTCAGTTGAAGCACTGTCAAATATTCGTCGTTTACTGCAAGGTGGTGTGGGTTTTGACTTACAGCGTGGTGATGCATTAGAAGTAGTGACAGTACCGTTTGTACGTGAACCGATGGACTTAGCTATTGAAGTGCCACTGTGGGAACAAAACTGGTTTATGAAAGTTGTGCGTTTAGTGCTTGGCGCATTGGTTATTATAGTGCTAATCATGGCGGTGGTTAAACCTATGCTGAAACGCTTGATTTACCCAGATGATACCCTTGAAGAGTATGATGATGATGCGCTTAGTTCTGGTGTAGATATTGGTGATAACACCCTAGATATGCTAAATAAAGATTTTGATTCTGCTTCGGTTGGCTTCTCAAGTGATGGTACACTACAGTTACCAGACCTACATGGCGATGAAGACTTATTAAAAGCTGTTCGTGCCTTAGTAGCAAATGAGCCAGAACTCTCCTCACAAGTTGTGAAAGCGTGGTTAACTGAAGATGACTGATCAAGAACAAAAACAACTGCCAGCAGCGTTTGATGTTGATAAATTAGACGGTGTAGATAAAGCCGCAATTTTATTGCTAAGCTTATCCGAAGAAGATGCAGCGCAAATATTAAAGCACCTTGAACCTAAACAGGTGCAAAAAGTGGGTATGGCAATGGCGGCGATAGATGATCTATCGCAAGCCAAAATCAGTGCCGTGCACAATTTATTTATAGAACAAATACAAAGCTTTAGTACGATTGGCTTCCAATCAGAAGATTTTATCAAAAAAGCGCTTACTGCGGCACTTGGTGAAGATAAAGCGGCAAGCCTGATAGATCAAATTGTTATGGGATCTGGTGCCAAGGGTCTTGATTCATTGAAATGGATGGACTCAAAGCAGGTTGCCAATATTATTCGCAATGAGCATCCGCAAATACAAACTATCGTTTTATCGTATTTGGAGCCTGAGCAATCGGCCGAAATTTTAGCGCAGTTTCCTGAAAAAGTGCGCTTAGATTTAACCATGCGAATCGCCAACCTTGAAGAAGTTCAACCTGCGGCTTTACAAGAGTTGAACGAGATAATGGAAAAACAATTTGCCGGACAAGCTGGTGCGCAAGCTGCAAAAATGGGCGGCTTGAAAGCGGCGGCAGATATCATGAACTACCTCGATACTAATATTGAAGGTCAGTTGATGGATTCTATCCGTGAGCATGACGAAGAGATGTCGCAACAAATCCAAGATTTAATGTTCGTATTTGAAAACTTAATGGATGTTGATGATCGTGGTATTCAAGCTATCTTGCGAGAAGTCCAACAAGATGTACTGATGAAAGCCATCAAAGGTACTGATGATGCATTGAAAGAGAAAATCCTCGGCAATATGTCAAAACGGGCTGCAGAGATGCTTGCTGATGATTTAGAAGCAATGGCACCTGTGCGGATCAGCGAAGTTGAAGCCGCGCAAAAAGAGATTTTATCTACGGCACGTCGTCTCGCTGATTCAGGTGAAATTATGCTTGGTGGTGGTGGTGGTGAGGAGTTCTTGTAAACCATGAGCAAACCTACTCAATATCAAGGTCGTCCTTTACGAGCCAGTGAAGCAGTTGATGAATTATTAGAAAACTGGCCAATTCCAGATGTTACGCAAGACACTCGAAAATTCGATGGTCGTTCAACGGCGTTTGGTACACCGCTGGCCGATTTATATCGTAAAGAGCTTGAAGAAAGTGAACAAGCACTAGAGCCCGAAGAGCCTGAGCTGCCCTCGTTAACGATGGCTGAGCTGGAACGAATTCGTCAAGATGCCTACGAAGAAGGCTTAAAACAAGGCCACGAGCAGGGTTATATTGATGGTTTTGAAAAAGGCGTAGGTGAGGGAAAAGAAGCCGGTTATAAAGAAGGCATTGAGCTTGGTAAAACACAAGGTCAAGAAGAAGTAAAACCACTGATTGAAGAACAGCTAACGGGTCTAAAAGCATTGTTGGATAGTTTGTCAGCGCCATTAGCTAAAGTCGATGATGACGCCGAAAAGCAACTTGTACAGTTAACCGTAATGCTAACCGAAGCGTTAGTTTATCAAGAAATTAAAACCTCCCCAGAAATCATTTTGCAAAGTTTAAAGCAGTGTATCGATGCGTTAGCCAATGAGCAGCAAAGTGTGCGTATTCATTTACATCCTGAAGACATTGAACTGGTTAAAAATAGTTATGGTGAAGCTGCACTAGCTGAAAACCATTGGCAGTTAGTTGCAGAGCCGACTTTAGATCGCGGCGGTTGCCAAGTAAAAACACCTCAGTCATCTATTGATATGACTATAAAAACCCGCGTCAAAGAAACGTTGGATAGTTTTTTGCATAGTAGTGGTATCTAACGCTATTTTTGGTTTGCAATGAGTTCTCAACCACGCCCATTAAGTGAACGTTTACAACAGTATCAAAAACATATTCATAGTCCAACGCCTGCTGTTGCGGGAATTTTAACCCGTGTTGTAGGGTTAACATTAGAGGCGAAAGGATTACGCGCGCCAGTTGGCAGCCAATGTAAAATTGAAACCATGCATGGTTTTGTTGATGCTGAAATTGTTGGTTTTAATGATCAGACGCTTTACTTGATGCCAAATGACCATATTTCTGGTGTACTACCTGGAGCGCGAGTGATCCCACAAGTAAATGATACCGGACTGCCTGTTGGTATGTGTTTACTTGGTCGTGTTATTGATGGCTTAGGGCGTCCGTTGGATGGGCTTGGAGCTATTAAAGCAGAGCATTACTTAAAATTTGCACAAAATTCCATTAACCCATTATCTCGACGACCAATTACGCAGCCGATGGATGTTGGCGTACGCGCTATTAATTCAGTGATAACTGTTGGCCAAGGCCAGCGCATGGGGCTATTTGCAGGCTCAGGCGTGGGTAAGTCGGTATTACTGGGTATGATGACCCGAGGCTCAGAAGCTGATGTAATAGTTGTTGGTTTAGTGGGGGAGCGTGGCCGCGAAGTAAAAGAATTTATCGAAGAAATACTCGGTGTGGAAGGGCGTAAGCGTTCTGTCGTAGTTGCTGCTCCCGCCGATGCATCGCCATTAATGCGATTAAAAGGTTGTGAAAGTGCGGTAACTATCGCGGAGTACTTTCGCGATCAAGGCTTAAATGTTTTATTGCTACTGGATTCTGTAACGCGTTATGCCATGGCTCAGCGCGAAATAGCGCTTGCGGTTGGTGAACCACCGGCGACTAAAGGTTATCCGCCTTCAGTATTTGCAAAGCTACCCGCGCTGGTGGAACGTGCTGGTAATGGCGGCGAAGGGCAAGGCTCTATCACAGCGTTTTTTACTGTACTGAGTGAAGGGGATGATATGCAAGATCCGATTGCTGATGCGGCGCGAGCCATTTTAGACGGTCATATCGTGTTATCCAGAGAGCTCGCTGACAGTGGTCATTATCCTGCTATTGATATAGAAAAATCGATTTCACGGGTGATGCCACAAGTTGTCTCAGAAGCACACATGCAACAAGCGCGAGTGTTAAAACAAGTGTATTCAATGTTCCAGCAAAATAAAGATATGATTACTTTAGGTGCTTATCAAAAAGGCACCGACCAAATGCTTGATCAGGCCATTAATATGATGCCAAGAGTGAATGCATTTCTACAACAAGGCATGAAAGATGTGATTAGCTATGACGATGGCCTACAAGGGCTTGCGCAATTATTAGGACAAGCATAATGGCAACAAATAAGCTCAATCTATTGCTGAAAATAGAAAATGATAAAGAAGAAACTTTACGGATAAATTATTTACAAGCGCAGCAAAACTTGCAAGGCAATCAACAAAAATTGCAAGGCTTGAATAACTTTCGTTTGGAGTATACTCAGCAATTACATTTAAAAGGAAAGTCTGGTTTAAGTAGTGCAGGGTTTAGTCAATACCATGCTTTTATAGCCAAAATAGAAGAAGCTATTCGTCAACAAGCCAATACCGTCAGTACTGCTAAACAAGTTGTTTCACAACGACAAAGTTTGTGGCTGAAACAGCAGGTTAAAGCTAAAGCCGTTGCTAAATTAATAGAAAAACAGCAGCTTAAAGCGAATGTAATCGCACAAAAAAATGAACAAAAAATGCTTGATGAATTTTCTGCAAATCAATTTTATCAAAGACGTCGCGCTCTATAGTCATCGCCCAAAACAGCATTATTTATTTATTAAAATTAGCTTAGGCATATTATTTGCTTGTTTAACGTATGAAGTATTTATTCTGGCAAACTGCGGCGGCAAATTGCCACTTTTAATCTAGGTGAATTATGGCTATTAGTGATCTTTCAGTGTTTATCTCAACTGAGCAGGATGTTCAGTTAAATAAAAAAGACAGTGCCAAAGGCAGTGCGGCAACAGGTAAAGAAAGCACCGATAGTGATTTCTTTAGTGAGTTACAAAACGCTAATAATGCTGCAGAAACACCCATGAAAGTTAACTCATCTGGCGCTGTGTCAGCTGCAAGTGAAGCCGAAGTTGCTGCTGAAAAAGCGCAAAAAACGCCCACTGACAGCAGTGATGAGAAAACGATGTCAGGTGATGCAATGCTTGCTCAGATCACGGCAGCTAATAACATGGACACTCGGGTAAATAATACGCCAACTGTTGAAAATTCCTCATTACTTTCAACGTTGGGGAAATACAGCGAGGAAAAAATAGACCCTACGCTTGTTAAAGTCATTGGAGCCCGTCCAATTGATGATGTTACGCCTATTATTGATACAGAGATTCCTGCTACTGATGATCCGATTGCACAATTAGTCGATAAACAGCTAAAACCATCGTTACTTACAGAAAAAACGGTGCTGGCAGAGGCAATTGATAAACAACTTCAGCTAAAGGGGAACACTCCGCCTGATGATGCGGTTACTCCTATTATTGATGATATTCAAGTCGCAAAAGAGACATCGCAAAATAAAGCGATGGCAATGCAGCCAACAATCCAACAAGCGGTTGCTACTACAACTACGTTAAAAAGCGGGCAAGTTGACAATGACGCAGCTGAAATAATTGCTGCTGCAAATACAAGCCAAGGTAAACCACAAGACAGTGAAGTATTAGCTAAAGGTTCCGACGCTATGCTTGCTCAGCAAGGAAAACCTCAACAGAGCGCAGCACTAACTGCAGATGCAGCAGTTACTAACGTTACTGCTAACGCTAAACAAGCAATCAAAAATGCTACTGAAGTAGCAATGGACGCTAAAGCGGTTAAAGGTGTTGCTTCAAGCTCTCAAACTGATGTATCAGAAAAAGCAGCTGAACAGTCAAAGCATAATAATAGTGCTGTATTAGAGCAAATCAGCAAGGTATTACTTAACTCAACGACAACTGTGCAAAAAAATGAAAATCCACTGTTGGCGAGCTTAACACCGGAGCAGCAAAAACAGCTGCAAACTCAGGTTGATGTCATTCGTCAGCAAGATCCATCACCGGCTAACATAACAGACTTAAAAAAAATGCTGGCTGAATTTGTAGCGCTTAATAGTAAAGAAGTTGCAAAACCTACCACGGCAGTTGCGACAATGAACACCGCAGAGCTAACTCAACTAAGTAAAGATATTTCGCTGTTAAGCCCTATGCAAAAACAGGCATTAAGCCAGCAATTACAAAATTTTGTGAGCAATGAGCAGCCCAAAGGGGCTTTATTAACTCAGATCAATAAGGCGATTACTGAATTAGCCCAGCCAGAGAGTACTGAAAAAAGGACTGAGTCAAAAGCTCAATTGACGGTTCAGTCAATGGCACATAATTTAGTAAGCACTACAACTACCAATAGCAGCACCGCTAAATCAGATACAAATAAAGTATCTGCGCCACAAGATGCACTTATAAAGGCTGCAAGCAAAGAGCAAGAAGTGAAACTGGCAGTACAAGATAATGTTCTAAAAAGCGAGCAATTTGCTGAAAATATTAAAGCAGAGCAAAGCCCTGTGCGCGACAACACATTGGCACGTGTAAATCAATTGTTTGGCCAGCTCACCGGATTAACCACTGCAGTTACAACAGCCACGGCTGTAGAAGGGAGTGAGCAAAGTTATCAACAAGCTTTGGCTGATATGCAAGTAATGCATGCTCAGCAAGCGAGTCCTACATCACAGACAAGACAAATAAATATTGATCCAACTGCGCTACAAGCGTTGAATATCATGAAAAGTGATGCTGCCAAGTTACTGCAAGAACGAGTGAGTGCATTGTTAAGCATTAATAATAAAGAAGCTGAAATACGTCTTGATCCGCCAGAAATGGGCAGTATGCAAATTCGTATTCGTAGCGATGCAGAACAAGCTCACATTAACTTTGTGGTGCAAAATCAGCAAGCCAAAGATGCCCTTGAGCAATCAATGCCGAGATTACGGGAAATGTTAGCGCAGCAGGGAATTGAACTGGGTGAAAGCAGTATCCAGCAGGGAAATAGTCAAAGTGATACTGGTGGTGACGGACAACAAAATGGTCGTGGTCAACAGGCAAATCAGCAACAAAATGAAGAGGAAAGTGCATTAACTCAGCAACCAATTCGAGGCTCTGGGCAACAATCTTCATCATCAATAGATTACTATGCCTAACACCTGCTATTATATGAGGTATAAGACTATAAAAATAAATAACTTGATGGTGCGCGGTGACACTCGTAATATCGCTATTATTAAGGCATAAAGGAAAGCAGCATGGCTGAAGAAGCAAACTTAGAAATTGAAGACGGTAGTAAAAGTAAAAAAAAGCTGATTATAATTATTATTGCTGTGGTATTGGTAATTGGTGGTGCAGCTGGCTTTTTCTTGATGTCTGGCTCCGACGCTGCTCCTGAAACACTTGCGGATGAATCTGTTGCATCAGCAACTGAAACTGCAGATGTAAGTGGTAGTGGTGCAAAGGTTGGCAGTGCCTTATATGTTGCGATGCCTCGACCTTTTATTTTTAACGTACCTGGTGCCAGTCGTGATCGCATTGTGCAAATAAAAGTGCAATTACTAGTGCGCGGTGATGTGAATGAAGAAACGGCTAAAAAGCATATTCCACTTATTGAAGGCACATTGCTTGGTGTGTTTTCAACCACCACCGCAGATGAGCTTGGTACTAGCGAAGGCAAAGAAACCCTACGAGTAGCAGCGCTTGATAAAGTACAAGCCGCGTTAACTGATGTAGAGGGTAGTAAAGTAATTGAGCGGGTGTTGTTTACCGGCTTTGTAATGCAATAAGGGGTCAGCGTGAGTGATTTATTATCCCAAGATGAAATCGATGCCCTGTTGCATGGTGTCGATGAAGTCGAAGAGGAGGATCTACAGGACGGTGATGATGGTAGCGGTAATACGTTGCAATACGATTTTTCTTCACAAGATCGTATTGTTCGTGGTCGCATGCCGACTCTGGAGATTGTGAACGAACGATTTGCTCGACACATGCGCATTAGCTTATTTAATATGATGCGCCGTACTGCTGAAGTTTCTATCAATGGCGTACAAATGATAAAGTTTGGTGAGTATATCCACACTTTATTTGTTCCTACCAGTCTTAATATGGTGCGCTTTCGTCCTCTTAAAGGTACTGGGTTAATCACTATGGAAGCACGGTTAGTGTTCATCCTGGTTGATAACTTCTTTGGCGGCGATTGTCGCTATCATGCGAAAATAGAAGGTCGTGAATTTACACCTACTGAGCGCCGTATTGTACAAATGCTATTAAAAATAATCTTTGAAGATTACAAAGAAGCATGGGCGCCGGTAATGGATGTGTCTTTTGAATATCTTGATTCAGAAGTTAATCCGGCAATGGCTAATATCGTCAGTCCCACCGAGGTGGTGGTGATCAGTTCATTCCATATTGAGCTGGATGGCGGTGGCGGGGATTTCCATATCGCATTGCCGTATTCAATGCTTGAACCTATTCGTGAATTACTCGATGCTGGTGTGCAATCAGATACTGAAGATACCGATTTACGTTGGAGCAAAGCCTTACGTGATGAGATTATGGATGTTGAAGTTGGAATATCAACACAACTGCTTGAAGTTGATTTAACCTTAGCGCAAATTATGGAGCTTAAGGCTGGGGATATTATTCCTGTTGAGATGCCAGAGCACATAACGGTGTTTGTCGAAGAGCTGCCAACCTTTAGGGCTAAAATGGGTCGCTCTCGTGATAACGTCGCGCTGCAAATTAGTGAAAAAATTAAACGTCCTGAATCAGTCAAATCAGAGTTGCATGTCTTTACAAAAGGTGGCAAAAAGCTTGATTCAGATGCGGAATTAGCAGAACTAGAAGATGATCTACACCTTTCCGAAGGCGTAGATTTAGACTGGTAAGAGAATAAAAAGGTTTAATAGTATGAGTGATGACCAAGATACAATGGACGAATGGGCGGCTGCTTTAGCCGAAGCCGAAGGGACCGATAGTTCTGATGGTGCCAAAGTAACTGAACTTGACGAGTTAAGTGATGCTAGACATGAAATGAGTGGCGAAGAAAAACGCAAACTCGATACAATTTTAGATATCCCCGTGACTATTTCGATGGAAGTCGGGCGTTCAAAAATTAATATTCGTAACTTACTTCAGCTTAACCAAGGTTCAGTTGTTGAGCTTGATCGTGTTGCCGGTGAGCCATTGGATGTATTAGTTAATGGTACATTGATAGCGCATGGTGAAGTGGTCGTAGTTAATGATAAATTTGGTATCCGCCTGACTGACGTGATCAGCCAAGTTGAACGGATCAAGAAGCTGCGATGAGCAGTTGGCTTTTTTTATCGACTGCAGCAAGCTCAGCGCTGCCTGCAGCGACACCAATGGGCGACTTACTCTCAATGGTAATGTCTTTAATCATGGTGCTAGTACTGATTGTGGTACTGGCATTTTTGGTTAAAAAACTAAACCCCAATTTAGCAAATACCGACGAATTTAAAGTGGTGCGTAGTTTACCGTTAAGTGCGCGAGAGCGATTAATGGTCGTCGAAATTGATAATTGTCAGCACTTACTAGGCGTAACCCCGCACAGTATTAACTACCTGCATAAATTAGAGACTCCATTGACAGAAAAAGAGTTGCCAGCCCTTGCACAACGTTTTGGTAAACTCTTAAACCCACAAACTAACCACATTAAAAAGAATTAATAATATGACTAAGTGGCTGCTTATACTTTTTGCATTAGTTTTTATCCCCACAGTTAACGCCGAAGGCATTGAAGCGTTAAGTATTACGACTAATCCAGACGGTTCACAAGATTACTCTGTAACCTTGCAAGTACTGGCTATTATGACCGCGCTAAGCTTTATACCTGCAGCGGTGATCATGATGACCTCATTTACTCGCATAATCGTAGTACTGGCTATTTTACGCCAAGCAATTGGTTTGCAACAAACACCATCAAATCAAATATTGTTAGGTATGTCGCTATTTCTAAGTATTTTTATAATGACGCCGGTTTATCAAAAAGTGAATCAGCAAGCTATTGAGCCATATTTAAATGAGCAGGTGACCTCGATTCAAGCGCTTGAACTTGCCAAAGAGCCGATGAAGGAATTCATGCTCTCACAGGTGCGCATAAAAGATTTAGAAACCTTCGCTAAAATTGCTGGGTATGATAAGTTAGATTCTCCTGAAGCAACGCCATTAATTGTATTAATCCCCGCATTTATAACCAGCGAATTACAAACTGCATTTATTATTGGTTTTATGTTCTTTATTCCATTTTTGATAGTCGATTTAGTTGTGGCTTCAGTCTTGATGGCCATGGGTATGATGATGCTCTCGCCGATGATTGTGTCTATGCCGTTTAAAATTATGTTGTTTGTACTTGTTGATGGCTGGAGTTTAGTGATGGGGACTTTAGCTAAAAGTTTTGGCTTAGGCACTTGATATGGCAATACAATACTTTGCCTACAAAGGCTAGGGGGGCACCATGGAACCAGAAATCTTCGTCGATATTCTCAGTAATGCATTATTTTTAGTTATTAAATTAGTATCGGCAATTGTGGTACCAGGTTTATTAGTGGGTTTAGTTGTAGCTGTATTTCAGGCCGCAACGTCAATCAATGAACAAACATTAAGCTTTTTGCCGCGGCTATTAATTACTATCAGCGCCTTGATTGTTGGAGGGCATTGGTTAACGCAAGAGTTAATGGATTTTTTTAGTCGAATAGTGTTAATTATTCCTGAAATTGCAGGCTAGTATGGAATTCCCATTTTCGGTTATTATTCAGTGGCTGAGTGATTTTTTGTTACCACTAGTACGGATCAGCTCGATGATTATGATCATGGCGGGGCTGGGTGCTAAAAATGTGCCTACGCGGATCAAGATGGGTCTAGCGGTAATGATTACTTTTTTAGTTGTACCAGTACTTCCGCCTGCGACATTTAATAACTTATTCTCTTTTGAGATGATATTGGTAGTTATTCAACAAATGTTAATCGGTGTTGCGATAGGTTTTGCTTCTGTACTGATGTTGAATACTTTTGTGTTAGCAGGGCAAATATTAGCAATGCAAACTGGCCTTGGTTTCGCCTCTGTTGTTGATCCTTCTAATGGTATGAGTGTGCCTGCTGTTGGGCAGTTTTATTTGATTCTAGCCACGCTATTATTCTTTGTATTTAATGGCCATTTAATGATGATCCAAATGGTAGTGCATAGCTTTGAGGTGCTACCAATCGACGGTAATTGGTGGGCGGTTGATCATTATTGGGACATAGTGACGTGGGGCGGCTGGATGTTTACTACCGCCTTGGTGTTATCTTTGGCGCCTTTAACAGCTATGCTGGTGATTAATATGTCGTTTGGTGTGATGACCCGTGCAGCACCGCAGTTAAACATTTTTTCAATCGGTTTTCCGTTTACCTTGGTTGCAGGTTTAGTCATTATTTGGGCAACCTTAGGTAACTTTGTTACTCAATTTGAATTTCAATGGCTAAAAATGATTGAGTTAATGTGTACTTTAGTTGGTTGTTCCCCATAGGAGAGAGTGATGGCTGAAGATTCAGGTCAAGAAAAAACCGAAGAACCCACGGGGAAAAAAGTAGACGACGCGAAAAAGAAAGGCCAGGTTGCGCGCTCAAAAGAGCTTGGCACCATGTTTGTACTTATTTTTTCAGCGATTTCATTACTTATGTACGGACCTGAGATTGGCAAGGGACTGTATAATATAATGGGTCGCATGCTCAGTTTGAACCGCAATGAAACCTACGATACTACTAAAATGTTTTCTGTGTGGGGAGCGGTGGCTGATGCGCTAGTATTTCCGATGGCGATGTTCGTGTTTATTATTGTGCTGGCGGGTATCATAGGTAATACCTTGTTAGGTGGTTTTAACTTTAGTTGGGAGGCGGCAGCACCCAAAGCCAGTAAAATGTCACCAGCAAAAGGTATAAAGCGGATGTTAGGTCCACAAGCGGGCGTCGAGTTGGTGAAATCGATTTTAAAGTTTGTGGTCGTGGCGGGCTTTGCCATTTTTTTGATCAACACCTTCTTTGATGAAATTCTTCATCTGAGTATTGAAAGTGCGCCGGGCAATATCATTCATGCCTTAGAGATACTCGCATGGATGTTTTTAGGGCTGACCTGCACCTTAACCATTATTGCTGCGATTGATGCGCCATATCAAAGCCATAAACATCACAAAGAATTAAAAATGACTCTACAAGAAGTCAAAGATGAATATAAAAATTCTGAAGGTGATCCGCAAATTAAAGCGCGTATAAGACAAACGCAAAGACAAATGTCGCAGCGACGCATGATGCAGGATGTGCCAGATGCCGATGTCGTTGTTACCAACCCTACTCATTACTCTGTGGCATTAAAGTACGACACAGAGCGCGCTGGCGCGCCTATATTAGTTGCCAAAGGCGTTGATGAGATGGCGATGCAAATTAGAAAAATAGCCATAGGTAACGAGGTACCCATTGTAGAGTCCCCCATGCTTACTCGAGCACTGTATCATACTGCCGAAGTAGGAGAACAAATCCCTGACCAACTATTTACTGCAGTCGCACAAGTTTTAGCTTATGTATTTCAGCTTAAACGCTTTCAAAAAGGCCGTGGTAAACGCCCTACAAAATTGAATAAAACACTCCCAATTCCAGATGCCTATAAGTATTGATTTGAATAATCAGTATTCTTTTAAGCTCGTAATTAATAACTTGGAATAGTTATTGCAAATTCCGTTTAGTGTCAATTTTTTGAAATTGTAGAATTATGGAATTTAAAGCTGTATTACAACAACTTAATAAAGATAAAAAAGAGTATTTAAAAGGTGTTGGTACACCTTTGCTGGTGCTCGCTGCGCTGGGCATGGTGATTTTACCGTTACCGCCATTTTTACTCGACATTCTTTTCTCGTTTAATATAGCTTTAGCATTAGTGGTGTTGTTAGTGACAGTTTACACCATGAAGCCTGTTGAATTTGGGATGTTTCCCGCAGTACTATTGATTGCAACTATTATGCGTTTGGCACTAAATGTTGCCAGTACCCGGGTGGTGCTGCTTGAAGGCCATAACGGTGGCGATTCCGCAGGTAAAGTAATCGAAGCTTTTGGTTCAGTGGTAATTGGTGGCAACTACGCAGTTGGTTTAGTGGTGTTTTTGATTTTGATCATCATCAACTTTGTGGTAATCACCAAAGGCGCAGGCAGGATCTCTGAGGTATCGGCACGCTTTACCTTAGATGCGATGCCAGGCAAACAAATGGCCATTGATGCCGACTTGAATGCGGGTTTTATTAGTGCAGAGCAAGCACGAGACCGCCGTGAAGAAGTCACCCGTGAAGCGGACTTTTATGGCTCTATGGATGGTGCGAGTAAGTTTGTAAAAGGTGATGCGATTGCTGGTATAGTGATACTGATCATCAATATTGTTGGCGGCTTGTTTGTTGGTATGATCCAGCATGATTTAAGCTTTGGTAACGCAATGGAAGTGTATACCTTACTGACCATTGGTGATGGTCTAGTTGCACAATTACCATCATTACTGTTATCTATTGGCACTGCAATTGTTGTTACTCGTCAAAATGAATCGCTCAATATGGGCGATCAATTTAAGAAACAACTCGGTAACGAAAAATCATTATTTATTGCTTCGGGTATTTTAATCGTGATGGGTTTGGTCCCGGGTATGCCACATTTTGCCTTTTTAAGCCTTGGTGCTTTACTTGGTTATTTAGCGTATTACACCCAGCAAAGTAAGCTCAAAGAAGCGGCTGCTAAGGAAGCAGAAGCTGCCAATGGCGGTGCAACAGGCACTGGTGTTGCTAACAAGCAAGAGCAAAAAGAGCTAGGTTGGGATGATGTACAACAAGTTGATGTAATTGGCCTCGAAGTTGGCTATCGCTTAATTCCATTAGTTGATCAATCACAAGGTGGCGAATTATTAAACCGAATTAAAGGGGTACGTAAAAAGTTATCTCAAGAACTTGGTTTTTTAATTCCACCGGTGCATATTCGCGATAACTTAGAGTTAGACCCAAATGCATACAGAATTACCATGATGGGTGTTTCAAGTGGTGAGGGCGAGCTTAAGCACGGTGATGAGTTGGCTATTAATCCTGGCCAAGTATTTGGTCCAATAAAAGGGATTGCTACTAAAGATCCTGCCTTTGGTCTAGACGCTATTTGGATCAAACCAGATCAAAAAGATGAAGCACAATCACTCGGTTATACCGTGGTTGATGCAGCGACTGTGGTAGCAACGCATATTAGTCAGTTACTAACTAACAGCGCGGCCTTGTTACTCGGCCACGAGGAAGTGCAAAATCTATTAGATATGCTGGCAAAAAGTCATCCTCGTTTAGTTGAAGGGCTAGTGCCAGATATTTTACCACTAACAGCAATTGTTAAAGTATTACAAAATTTATTAAATGAAGGCGTTGCTATTCGCGATATGCGTTCAATTGTACAAACCCTTGTTGAGTATGGCCCTCGAAGCCAAGATCCTGATGTATTAACCGCAGCAGTGCGAATTTCACTGCGCAGATTAATTGTTCAAGACGCGGTTGGAATGTCATCAGAAATCCCTGTCATAACCTTGGCGCCTGAGTTGGAACAGATGTTGCATCAGTCACTACAAAATGCAGGCGACGAAGGTGCCGGAATAGAGCCAGGACTTGCAGAGCGACTTCAACAATCATTAAATGAAGCGCATCAAAACCAAGAAATGGCCGGTGAACCTTCGATATTGCTAACGTCAGGAATGTTACGCACTGTGTTATCTCGTTTTGTTAAGTACACCATTCCAGGATTGCGAGTGATGTCTTATCAAGAGGTACCAGACGAAAGACAGATCAAGATTGTCAGCTCAGTAGGCCAATAATCGGATTTTAAAGGGGTTGAACCATGAAAATAAAACGTTTTTTTGCTAAAGATATGCGCACCGCACTGAAAGAAGTTAAAGATGAACTCGGTGTAGATGCTGTAATCATGTCAAATAAAAAATTAGCCAATGGGGTAGAGATTGTTGCCGCCGTTGATTATGAAAAAGCAGCCCCGAAAGCACCGGCACAACCACATGTTGCTAAGGCGCAACCGCAAACGAATGCTAACTTTGTTAAACCTGCGCCACAACGTGCGCAGCATGAGCCGCAAGCTGCGGTAGCTGATAGCTTACAAGCATTATTAGAGCGCCAATCACCGCGTCCACGCTCACCTGAGCTTGCGTCTATGTTTAGCCAGTCAGGGATTGATACATCTACTCAGTATCAACCACAGCAACAACATCAAGCACAGCAAGCTCGCCATGAACCACAAGCGCATAGTGATTTTGCTCGTCGCGATACTGCGCCGCGTCCACAAACGCAAGCACATAGCTTAGGTTTTGATGATGATCTAGAAAGTGGTTTTGATGATTTAGATACTCCGATGCCAACAAAAAGTGCAGCCAAAACAGATGAAATCACCGCTATGCGTGATGAAATGGCTGCGATGCGTCAATTACTTGAGTATCAGGTATCGGGTTTGATGCAACAAGATTTAGCGCGTCGCGATCCTACTCGCGCATGCATGATCGATCGTTTAGTTGGAATGGGTATCGACAGTGAAGTTGCAGAGCAAATGGCCTGCTTTATTCCGGACGATGTGTCACGTCAGCAAGCCTGGCAAGCACTATTGCAAATGGTTGAAAACCAAATGCATACTACAAATAACGAAATCCTTCGCCAAGGCGGGGTATATGCACTTGTTGGTCCTACTGGGGTAGGTAAAACTACAACCGTGGCAAAACTTGCAGCCCTTGGCGCACAAAAATATGGTGCAGATAAAGTTGCGCTAATTACCACTGATACTTACCGTATTGGCGCTTATGAACAGTTAGCTACTTATGGCCGGATCATCGGTTGTGGTGTAAAACAAGTTAAAGATGCCAATGAATTAGCAGAAGTTTTATATCATTTACGAAATAAGCGTCTAGTATTAATAGATACCGCGGGAATGAGCCAACGTGATTTACGTTTAACTGAGCAGCTAAATACATTAATGCGTAATCAACGTGTCGATATTCGCAATTATTTAGTGCTCAGTGCGACCGCACAAATTAATGTTTTACAAGAAACCGTAAGACATTTTAAGAAGGTACAATTAAGTGGCTGTATTTTCACTAAATTAGACGAATCATTAAGTTTAGGTGAGATTATTAGTATAGCGATTCAAAATCGCCTTCCAATAGGGTATCTTACTAACGGTCAGCGCGTTCCAGAGGACATTCGGGTCGCCAATGCAGAGAAATTAGTAAAAAAAGCAGAACAATTGTATTTAAAAAGAACAAAAGCACAACATTCACGACGCCAAGCAGTAGCGTCAAGCACAGTAGGGATGTATGATTAACACAGTATTAGATCAAGCAAGTGGCCTGCGTAAAATGAGTCAAAACAATAATAACGGCGTTAAAGTTATCGCTGTAACAGGTGGTAAAGGTGGCGTAGGGAAAACTAACGTCTCACTTAACACTGCGATTGCGTTGGGTCAGCTCGGAAACCGAGTGTTAGTTCTGGATGCCGATTTGGGTTTAGCAAATTGTGATGTGATGTTAGGGCTTCGGGTTGAACGTAATCTATCTCATGTACTATCAGGTGAATGTGAGCTCGATGAAATTTTAGTTGAAGGGCCTGCAGGAATTAAAATAGTACCAGCGACGTCAGGCTCACAAAGTATGGTGGAACTTTCTCCATCAGAACATGCTGGATTAATTCGTGCTTTTAGTGAGTTGAATACCGAATTTGATATATTAATTGTTGATACTGCTGCTGGTATCTCTGACATGGTATTAAGTTTTTCGCGCGCAGCGCAAGATGTCATGGTAGTAGTATGTGATGAACCGACCTCAATAACCGACGCTTATGCATTAATCAAAGTGTTGAGTCGTGAGCATGGTGTGTATAAGTTTAAAATAGTTGCTAATATGGTGCGCAGTATGCGTGAAGGCCACGAACTATTTGCTAAGCTCTCAAAAGTAACGGATCGCTTTTTGGATGTCTCAATGGAATTGGTTGCAACAGTCCCTTATGATGAAAACATGCGTAAAGCAACTCGTCGTCAAAAAGTAATTGTTGATTTATTTCCAAATTCTCCAGCGGCAATTGCATTTAAAACATTAGCGACAAAAGCAGTTAAATGGCCTATACCTAATCAACCATCTGGCCATTTAGAATTTTTCATAGAAAAATTAGTAAACGGCTAACTATGACGGCATCGGTGAATAAAGCGATGGGATATCAATCGACACAAAATTTAAATGTGATTGTTGAGCGACATGCTTCTTTAGTTAAAAAAGTGGCTTGTCATTTGATCGCTCGTTTACCCGCGAGTGTGCAACTCGATGATTTGATTCAATCGGGGATGATAGGGTTAATTGAAGCATCAAAAAACTTTGATGCGACTAAAGGTGCAAGCTTTGAAACCTTTGCGGGCATTCGTATTCGTGGTGCGATGCTGGATGAAATGCGCCGAGGTGATTGGGCTCCTCGCTCAGTGCACCGTAATAGCCGCAGAGTTGCTGAAGCGATTAGTGAGCTAGAAAGCAGCCTGAATCGAGAACCTAAAGACAGTGAAGTTGCTGAAAAACTTGATATTACGCTAGATGAGTACCATCATATTCTTAGTGATGTAAATTCAAGTAAGGTTTTAGGTATAGAAGACTTGGGAATTGATGAAGATGTTATCACACCAGTGGGACATGATTTAGCACTAGACAAGCCCTTTAATAACGTTAAAAATGAACGTTTTAATCAATCATTATTAACAGCTATACAATCTTTACCTGAACGAGATGGGTTAGTATTGTCGCTTTATTATAATGATGAAATGAATTTAAAAGAGATTGGACATATACTCGATGTAAGCGAATCGCGTGTGAGTCAGATACATGGTCAGGCGATGATTAAGCTCAAAGCAAAAATCAATGACTGGATTAACTAGTAGTAAGTAAATATAGGTTCAGACCTCACCGGAGGATGTTTTGGATAAAAACATGAAAATTCTTGTTGTTGATGATTTTTCGACGATGAGACGTATTATCAAAAATCTGTTAAGAGATTTGGGTTTTACAAATGTACAAGAAGCTGATGATGGCTCAACAGCTTTACCGATGTTGCAGAATCAAGAATTTGATTTTGTAGTAACAGATTGGAACATGCCTGGCATGCAAGGAATTGACCTCTTGCGCGCTATCAGGGCCGATGACAGCCTGAAACACATCCCTGTTTTAATGGTAACAGCAGAAGCTAAAAAAGAACAAATTGTTGCTGCTGCACAAGCTGGTGTTAACGGCTATATCGTTAAACCATTTACAGCCGCAACACTGAAAACCAAATTGGAAAAAGTGTTTGAGCGTTTAGGTTAAATAAATAGGAGAGGCTTATGTCAGCACCAGCTGCGCCTCAGATCAGTTTAGAACAAGCCCGGCAGCTTGTGGTTTACCTTGAAAATGGTGAACAAGATAAAGCTGATCAGTTAATTATTGATGCGGCGTCAAAAGAGCAATCAGAATTATTTGCCGAAGTAGGCAAACTTACGCGTCAGCTTCATGATGCGTTGAAAAATTTTGAGCTTGATACACGTTTAGCTGATTTGACCAAAGACGCACT
Organism: Pseudoalteromonas rhizosphaerae; assembly: GCF_028885455.1. Classification (NCBI taxonomy): domain Bacteria; kingdom Pseudomonadati; phylum Pseudomonadota; class Gammaproteobacteria; order Alteromonadales; family Pseudoalteromonadaceae; genus Pseudoalteromonas; species Pseudoalteromonas rhizosphaerae. Next base: position 4,110,153 of record NZ_CP118496.1, on the reverse strand, counting down.
CCCCGATGCTAAGCAGCGTCTAAACTATGTTATGGAAATGACAGAGAACGCTGCTAATAAAACCATGGATGCTGTAGAAGCAAGTTTACCAATTGCCCAACAGCTTGCAGATGATATTTCAGACATTAAACCCACTTGGGATCGTTTAATGAATCGTGAAATTGAGCTAGGTGAGTTTAAAACATTATGCCACAGCTTAGATAAGTTCATGAATAGCTCGCAAACTAAAACGGATGAGTTGCAAGGACTCATGACCAATGTCTTGATGGCACAAGATTTTCAAGATTTAACAGGTCAAGTGATCCGTCGAGTGATAGAGCTTGTTAGAGAAGTAGAAGACAGCTTGATCCACTTGTTGACAGCATTTGGTAGCCAAGATGATAGCGAAACAAAAACAATAGCACCAGTCATTGAAAAACCGCCTGCTGAAAATACACTTGCAGGCCCTGAAGGGCCAATTATTGATAAAGAATCTCGTGATGATGTTGTCTCAGGACAAGATGATGTTGATGATTTATTATCAAGCTTGGGCTTCTAAGAGGAGAGAACTGCATGAGCTTTGAAGTCGATGAAGATATTTTACAAGATTTTCTAGTAGAGGCTGGAGAAATTCTTGAGCTTTTGTCAGAACAGCTGGTGGAGCTTGAAAATAACCCAGATGATACCGAATTACTCAATGCAATTTTCCGTGGTTTTCATACGGTAAAAGGCGGCGCAGGTTTTTTAAGCATGACTGAGCTAGTTGACGCTTGTCACGGTGCAGAAAACGTTTTCGATTTATTGCGTCAAGGTGTTCGTAAGGTTAATTCTGAGCTGATGGACGTGATCTTGCAAGCGCTCGATACTATCAACGAAATGTTTGCGACCATCCAAAGCCGAGAAAAACCAGAACCTGCAAATCCAGAGTTGCTGGCTGTTTTACATAAATTGGGATTGCCGCCAACTGCTGAAGAACTAACTGGCGCTGCTGAGCCTGCAGACGATACTCCTGTTGTTGATGCTGATGCTATTTTAGATGATTCTGATGATCCATTTGCATTTGACTTGTTATTTGATGGTCAAGTTGATAGCGATAAAAAAGATGTTCAAATCGATGATATATCAGAAGATGAATTTGAAAGTTTGCTAGATGAGCTGCATGGAAAAGGACAAAGTCCTGTAACTCCAGCAGTAACAGTTAGCAATGAGTCATCAAATAGTGATATTACTGATGACGAATTCGATAATTTATTAGATGAATTACATGGTGTTGGTAGCTTTGGTTTGGTCAGTAATAAAGATACTGCAAGCACCGAAAATACTGCGCCTAAACCGCCCCAAGCGTCATCAGAGCCAACTAAAAGTAATAGTCCAGACGAGATCAGCGATGATGAGTTTGAAGCATTATTAGATGAATTGCACGGCAAAGGGAGTGCACCACAAGCAGTTGCAGATACTGAGCCAACACCCGCTCAAAAACCAGTCCCTCCCCCAGCACCTGTTGCCGCAGCTAAACCTGCGCCTAAACCAGCAGTGTCTGAGCCTGCGAAAGCGGCTGAAAAGCCAGCTCCAGCGACAGCTGTTGCGAAAAAATCAGTTCCACCACAAGCTGATACCACTGTGCGCGTTGATACAAAACGCCTTGATCAAATAATGAATATGGTCGGTGAACTGGTATTGGTTCGCAATCGTTTAGTCAGTTTAGCAACCAATACTGAAAGTGAAGCGATGGGTAAAGCCATTTCAAACCTTGATGTAGTAACTGCGGACTTGCAAGGTGCGGTGATGAAAACGCGGATGCAACCGATCAAGAAAGTGTTCGGTCGTTTCCCTCGCGTAGTACGTGATTTAGCCCGCAGTTTGAAAAAAGACATCAATTTATTGCTCGTGGGTGAAGAAACTGATTTAGATAAAAACTTAGTTGAGGCACTGGCAGATCCTTTAGTCCACTTGGTGCGTAACTCTGTAGACCACGGTATTGAAATGCCTGATGTGCGTGAAGCGGCAGGTAAAGCAAGGACTGGGACTGTAACTTTATCAGCATCGCAAGAAGGTGATCATATTTTGCTTACCATTCGAGATGATGGTGCTGGTATGGATCCCGAAAAGCTGAAAAAAATAGCTATCAATAAAGGGGTGCTTGATCACGAGCAAGCTGCTCGATTATCTGATACAGAAGCCTATAACCTTATTTTTGCACCAGGCTTTTCCACCAAAGAACAGATCTCTGATATTTCGGGTCGTGGTGTGGGTATGGATGTGGTGAAAACCAAAATTACCCAACTAAATGGTTCTGTGAGTATTCAATCTGAGCTAGGTGTAGGTACAATCCTAGAAATTAAAGTTCCGTTAACGTTGGCTATTTTGCCGACATTGATGGTGGTTGTCGGTGAGCAAACATTTGCATTACCACTGGCTGGTGTTAATGAAATATTCCACCTAGATCTAACTAAAACGAATGTAGTTGATGGCCAATTAACCATTATTGTTCGTAAGAAAGCACGACCGTTGTTTTATTTAGAACATTGGTTAGTCAAAGGTGCTGACAGATCATTACGCAAAGCTCAAGGCCATGTTGTAATTGTACAAATAGGTACGCAACAAGTTGGTTTTGTAGTGGATTCATTGATTGGTCAAGAAGAAGTTGTTATTAAACCGCTTGATGCTTTACTACAAGGAACACCTGGTATGGCAGGTGCAACGATCACGTCTGACGGTGGTATAGCGCTAATCTTAGATGTTCCAAACCTGTTAAAACATTACGCAGGTTAGTCCAATTCTTATCTTATTGTGAGAGCTATATATGGCTCTCACAGATAAAATTTACATAGAGTATGCCAATGGCAGTTAAAGTTTTAGTTGTTGATGATTCAAGTTTCTTTCGCCGCAGGGTGAGCGAAATACTCGAGAAAGATAAGGATATTGAAGTAATTGGTTTTGCGGTAAATGGCAGAGAAGCGGTAGACAAGACAAATCAATTGCGTCCAGATGTAATCACTATGGATGTTGAAATGCCTGTGCTTGATGGTATTAGTGCTGTAAAAGAGATCATGGCAGCAAATCCAACCCCAATTCTGATGTTCTCTTCCTTGACCCGTGATGGCGCAACAGCAACCTTAGACGCACTTGATGCGGGTGCTTTAGATTTTTTACCGAAAAAATTTGAAGACATTGCTCGTAATAATGAAGATGCGATTAAGTTATTACAAAATAAAGTAAAAGAAATTGGACGCAAGCGTCTATCACGCTTCAGTAGGCCGACACCGACATCAATACCTTCCGTTTCTGCAGGTACAACAAGTCGACCTGCGATAACTCAACCTGATAGAAGTTTTAACCGCAGCACAGCGCCCGCTTCGAACATTGCAGCTAATACACGTGCTTCGGGTAAGAAATATCAAATAGTTGCAATAGGCACCTCCACAGGGGGGCCTGTCGCACTGCAAACTATTTTGACTAAGTTGCCGGCCAATTTCCCACATCCCATTTTGTTAATACAGCATATGCCAGCTGCGTTTACGCCAGCATTTGCCGCTCGTTTAAATGGCTTGTGCAAAATAAAAGTAAAAGAAGCACAACAAGGCGACCGATTAATGCCAGGCGTCGCTTATCTAGCGCCAGGTGGTCAACAGATGCTGGTTGAGGGACGAGGTGGAAATCGCACGTTACGTGTTTTTGAGGACGACAGTGCGCGGATCACTTAATAAGCCCAGTGTTGACGTTACTTTTGCTAGTACAGCCAAATCTTTTCAAGGTGATGTGTTAGCTGTGGTACTTACAGGCATGGGCGCTGATGGACGAGATGGTGCAAGAATGCTCAAACAAGCCGGCGCCACTATTTGGGCGCAAGATGAAAAAACCAGTGTGGTATATGGTATGCCACAGGCGGTTGCTAACGCTGGCCTATCGTCGGCAAGTATCGCACTTGAAGAGGTTGCTAATCGGTTAGTTCGAGAAATTGGTTGTGGATAAGTTGTCGTTTCTAGGCCTGTTCGTTGCACTTTTGGCGATTGGCTATGGTTACTCACTAGAGGGTGGGGTTGTAAGTGCTTTATTTAATGGCCCAGCACTAATTATTGTATTGGGTGGTACGTTAGGTGCTGTAATGCTACAAACACCGGCACATACGTTTAATAAAGTCTTAAGAATAAGTCATTGGGTGTTTTTTCCTCCAAGTCATGATATCGACAGAGCAATTGAGCAAGTTAAAAGTTGGTCACAAAAAGCTCGCCAAGAAGGGTATTTAGCGCTTGAAGAAGTAGCATTAACACATCCAGACCCGTACGTTGCCAAAGGCCTGAGTTTATTGATTGATGGTAACAGCGAGCAAAAACTTAGAGATGCGTTAGAAATTGATTTATTGTTAGAAAGGGAACGTTTACTTGAAGCCAGCCGGGTGTACGAGGCGTTGGGCGGTTACAGTCCTACTATCGGTATATTAGGTGCAGTGCTTGGTCTGATCCAAGCAATGTCATTTATCACTGAGCCTGAAAAGTTAGGTGCGGGGGTTGCGACGGCTTTTATCGCGACCATCTATGGGGTTGGTTTAGCAAATTTACTGTTTTTACCCATGGCTAATAAGCTAAAACAACAAGTAGAACAAAAGATGCTGTTTCATGAGTTATTAGCTGAAGGAATTATTGCAATGAGCCAAGGTGATAGCCCTGTCAATATTGAGCTGAAACTTGAAGCGTATCGTGTAGAGCGTCCAAGTCAGCTACAAGAATAATTATTATGATGCGCCGTCGACTTCGTCACTCATCGACCAAAAGTCAGCATACAGAACGTTGGCTAGTGTCGTACGCCGATTACATGACTATTATGTTTGCATTCTTTGTAGTGATGTATGCGATTGCGATTAATAAAGAAGAAAGCTTCCAAATTTTATCTGATTCGCTGGAGCAGGTTTTTGACAAGTCAGCTCGTCAGTATAGCCAAGAAGGCCAAGGTGTGACCGGTACTGGTTTATTAACCGACAGAGTAAGCCCAGAAAAAGAACTGTTGTTTGGTGAGAGTATTCAAAAGCAAGAAGTTGGCCCGCAGTTACTTGATGGCCAAAGCGACACCAGTAACATAAAACAAAAACACTTAGGTAAACCGCTAGATAGTTTATTAACTAAATTACAATCAGCTTTGATCGATGAAATACGCGATGGCGAAGCAAGTTTAGAGTTACACCAAGACTGGTTGATTATTGAGTTAAGCTCAGGAATGTTATTTTCCAGTGGCAGTGCTGTGGCGCATCAACGCGCGAAAGCAGTAATAAAATTAGTGAACGATATTATTGCTCCTGTAGATAACTACGTCAGGGTACGTGGTTATACAGATAATGAAACTATTCATAATGAAATGTTTCGTTCTAATTGGGAGCTATCTGTTGCAAGAGCGACTTCTATTTTAGTCGAACTTGATGCATTGGGTATCAACCCTGCGCGAATGGCCATCGAAGGTTACGGTCAGTATTCTCCTTTTTCTGATAATGATACAGAGCAAGGGCGTGCTGAAAATCGTAAAGTAGTCGTTGCATTATCAAAATATGGTTTACCACCCAAGCCCATTGTATCAATCGAGCAATCAGCAATAGAAACTGAAGCTGAGCAGCCAATTGAGTTGCCAAGTGATGATAACACTATTAAAGTGATCCAACTCCCACACGGTGGTATACGAATTACAACGCGCAACGAACAAAAATAAGGTGTGATGTGAAAATTTGGACGGTAGCAAATCAAAAAGGCGGAGTAGGGAAAACGACCACGGCTGTGAGTTTAGCTGGTATATTAGCGCTGCAAGGAAAGCGGGTATTACTGATTGATACCGATCCTCATGCATCTTTAACGTATTACTTTGGCATTGATTCAGAAGATTTAGAAGTTAGTGTGTATGATATATTTGCCCGTGGTAACACCATGGCAAGTGAAGAAATATTGCAAGCTTTGTGTCCATCGAACATAGACAACTTAGATATTCTTCCTGCAACTATGGCTATAGCGACACTCGATCGTAGTATGGGTAATAAGACCGGAATGGGGCTTATCTTAAAAAAAGCCTTAGCAAAAATTAGTGAGCATTATGATTATGCTATTTTAGATTGCCCGCCAGTGTTAGGTGTCTTAATGGTTAACGCATTGGCTGCAAGTGAGCGCATTTTAGTGCCAGTACAAACTGAGTTTTTAGCTCTCAAAGGGCTTGACCGAATGATGCGGACCATGGAATTAATGCAAAGCTCGCAATCAAAGCAGTATCAATATACCATTATCCCTACAATGTATGATAAGCGCACAAATGCATCCCTTGAAGCATATAAGACATTACAGCAAACGTACCAAGAAAAAGTATGGCCAGGGGTAATACCCGTAGACACTAAGTTCCGTGATGCAAGTTTAGCTCAACAAGTACCGATTCAGTATTGTCCACGCTCAAGAGGTGTTTATGCTTATCGCGCATTACTCGATTATTTGATTGAACAAGGTTAATGAATGAGTAAGCAATTATTTGCTAATGAAAAAGTAATGACCCAGTACTTGGGGGCTTTACTGTGCGAAGACGATGAGTCAACAGACTTACACCCGGTTGCAAAATTACTCGAACAAGTTCCATCCACAGAAAGTAGCAATAAAATGCCACTAAAGGCATCGCAGCAAACGATTGTGCAGCCAAACGCACTTGATGAGCCAAAGACGAGCCTTGAGAAAGAAATACCAGCGCAAATTACACCGCTCCTTGAGAAACCACAGATCCAAGCTAATATCAAAGATATAGCTAAAGTGAGCGAACAGTTAAATATTGCTAAAGACAAGACTCCTGTACAGCGTCAAGAAGATTATTTTGACGGCGAGTTTCAGGCGTTATTCTTTGAAGTGGCAGGGCTGACTCTCGCTGTACCATTAAAAGCATTAGGTGGTATTCATCAATTAGGTGAAGTTAATCAGCTTTTTGGTAAACCCAAGTGGTTTAAAGGAGTGATGCTAAATCGTGATGAGAATCTTAATGTAGTCGATACTGCTCGCTGGGTGATGCCAGAAAAGTATACCCAAGAGTTAGAAGACAAATTAAACTACCAATACTTAATTACTTTAGGTAATAGCCAATGGGGATTGTTGGCTGAAAAGCTAGTTAATAATATTACACTACGTAGTGAAGATGTAAAATGGCGAGCTAAAAGTGGCAAGCGGCCTTGGCTTGCAGGTGTAATTAAAGAAAAAATGTGTGCCTTAATTGATGTGCAAAGCTTAGGTCAATTATTAGAGCAAGGTTTAGATAGCCGCGACCAGTAACGATATTTGGAGTAATAACATGAGTGAACAAAGATTATTATCAAGCAGTAAAAATACCGATGGCAATGATGAAGTATTGCAGTGGGTAACTTTTAAGCTTGAATCAGAAACCTATGGTGTGAATGTGATGCAAGTGCAAGAAATTTTGCGTTACACAGAGATTGCTCCAGTACCAGGTGCTCCAAGCTATGTTTTAGGGATTATTAATTTACGTGGCAATGTTGTAACAGTAATCGATACGCGTGCACGATTTGGTTTGATGTCTGCAGAAGCAACAGACAATTCACGAGTATTAATTATTGAAGCTGAAGAGCAAGTTATTGGTATCTTAGCCGACAGTGTAGCAGAAGTGGTTTATTTGCGTAGCTCAGAAATTGATAGTGCACCAAACATTGGTACTGAAGAAAGTGCCAAGTTTATTCAAGGTGTTAGTAATCGTGATGGTGAATTATTGATTTTAGTTGATTTAAATAAATTACTAAATGACGAAGAGTGGGATGAGTTGAGCGATTTATAACGCTTACGGAAAAACTATGTTGTTATACTCGTTGCTTGGAGTCTCAATTGTACTGGTGTTAGTATGCCTGGGACTAATTTTTATTAATAATAATAAGTACGCTGCAGCATTAAAAAGCAAAATACTGCAACTGCAAGAAACTCAACAACAGCTCAGTATTTTACGCAGTGAAGTCGCAGAAATGCGCACCGGTATGCTAAGTATTGGTAAGCGCTTAGTTGCTGTAGAGCAGCGAAATCAAGAGTTAGCGCAGTTACAAGATGCGCAAAAATATGACGATCCTGATGCGAAAATTTATTCTCGAGCAGTGAAAATGGTTGAACTAGGTGCCGATATTGAAGAGATCATACGAGAGTGTGAACTTCCGCGTGCCGAAGCCGAACTATTAATGTCGTTACATCATCAAAAGGGCGCTAATTAGCGCCTTTTATTTTTTACGCCTGAATATTTAACTTGCCTTGAAAGTCTTGCCAGCCAGGTGGAAATTTACCCCGCAGTACATATGAAAAAGCAATCAGCTCGGCAATCACATAATACAGTTCTCTTGGGATCTCTTCGCCAAGCTCTAAATGCGATAACGTTTTAGCCAAAGCTTCATCTTTGTGGATCAAAATTCCTTTTTCTTCTGCGGCTTTAATGATCTCTTCTGCGAGCTCACCAAACCCTTTACTACTGACTGTAGGAGTGCGACCGGCTTCGTAAACTAAACCAATTGCAGACTTATGTTTTGATATCTCACTCATGGTTTAAACCTTAATATTAATAATGGCATGGGACTGATAAAAAGCTTGGTGTTGCGGCGCACCTTGGCTTAGCTTCATTTCACCAACTTGTAAGCCATGAGCTGTTAATTTATGGCGCAAACTCTCAAGGTGTGGATGAGCCATTGCGGTGATATCTTGGCTTGAGGCAAGTAATTGACAATCTAGTGCTTTATCCATTAATTCAGCGGTGATCTGTAATTGGCCTAGCTCTGCGTAATCAAAATTAAGTCGCACAAACCAAACATTTTTATCTTCGAGCTTATTTTGGCTTGGTTTTTTATATTGCCCTAATGAAATTTCTGTCTGTGCGGTTTCCGGTGGCAGTCGCATCGGCAGTAAAAATTGTACTAACGGATTATTATCAGGCTGCTGATTTATGGGGGTCGTGTTAATTTGGCTAATTGCAGTTTTTATTTGGCTCAGCTCAGCCGCTAATGCTTGTGATTGTGGCTGTAGTAATTGTTCTTGCAGTTTCTGTGGGTTAATTGCTTTAAAGTTAGGCACCAATACTTGGAGTAAAGCATCAAGTGAGCTTTGACTATTAAAATTCAATGCGCTGATATTTGCTAAGCTTGGAGCCGCTAAAATAGCCACGGCCAAATGCTCAACAGATTGGCTAAAACTATTTTGCAGGGCACTATTTGTTAAGCTTTCTGGACGTAAAACACTGAGTATTTCTCGTTGAATGGTTAACGGTTGCAACGATTGGCTGTCAATCATGCGGCTAAAAGCTTGATTGACTAGCCGATTTAAATCGACATTATCACTCACTTTGGTCGTTGCTAGTTTATCAATTTGTGAAGCGATATGCTGTTTATCGTAGTTTGCTGCTGATTTAAAATTAGGCAGCGGCTTTTCGATAGGCGTTTTTAAAAGTGGTGCCAATAATTTGGCTTCCAGTGGCAAGCTAATCTGGCTGGCTGGCAAAGCGCTAGTTATCGGCCCTTTTAATGGTGCATCGATATGTGAGTGGGTACTTGCTTTTAGATTGTCGTTGTTTAACTGTGCTGTTAGAGATGCTACTTTGGTATCTACCCCAGCAGCAAACGGTGGAGTTGTTTTTAATTTTTGCTGAGCATCGGCTATAACTGTTTTGGCTGCAGCGCTATTATCACTGACATTGACAGTTGTACTATTGATTTTGCTGGGTAGAATTTGTTCGGAACTGCGTGCCGGCGCTTTAGTGATAGGTTCTTTATTTAGCTGAGCCGGTTGAGTCGGTTGAGCATGAATATCAGCGGCTGTTTGTTTTGGATTAGCAGTAACCTGCGGTATTTTATTTTGCGCTACTGCAGTTTGCTTGCTGGATTGAATCGCGGCGGCTAGTTTATTTAATTGCTGATGGCTATCTGTATCGTTGCTCAGTGGCGCCGCAGTAGTACTGTTATTTTTAACCACATTAGGCTCTGTAATACTTGCTAAACCGGCTTTTAATCGCTGAAATAACTGTACCAGGGGAGGCGACTGGTGATAATGCTTTGGCAGCGCGGTACCTTGACTGATATCTGCCAGTAATGGTTGGGTGTTGCTTGTCGCCATTGCCACAAGGTTTATTTGCCGGAGTGATTTGGGTAATAAGGTTTGTGCAGTTTGATGTGTTGGTGTTAGCGATTGTGCTACAGCTGATTTATTGCTGATCATTGCTAATTGACTAAATGGTTTGCTTTCAAAATAGCGTACTGCGTCACTTATTCGGGTTTTTAAGTCAGCAAAACTGTCTTGTAACCACGAGCTTATTGGGCTGCTACTGACCAATGAGGGGCTACTAGGTGCTGCACTTGTTTGGGTATTAAACTGGCCTGGTACATGGCTTTTTTGTACCAGTGAATTAAAAGTATGGGCTAATGAATTTTTTAACTGCAAGGCTATTTTTGGTAGCTGCGTTTTTATTATTAATTGTTCATTAAGCGCATTTAATTGTACTTTTTGAATTACTCCGCCAAGCTGAGTTGAGTGTGTACTGTGGCTCTGTAACGGCTGCTGAGGTACTAATTTAATACTGCCATTATAGTTATTAAAACTCAGTATTACGGCGTTTTTATCTAGCTGTAGCTGCCCGTTAGGCACTTGTTTACTTAGCCAAAGAGCAAGTTTTGCTTGACTGATTGGCTGTTGGTGAAGTGTATCAGCAAAGCGATTAATAACACTTAAGGTAAAATTATTGCGGTTCGGAGTAATTATTGCTTTTAGGCCTTGTTCACTGTGCAGTAGTTGGGCGACTTCTTTATTGATAGGAATACTGGCGTGTAATTGGTTTAACAGTAATTTTGCAGCAGGTTGTAAAATAATTTGCAACGACAATGGTTTATTATCGACCTGATCACCACTATTAATAAAATTCAAAACACTTTGCAGCTGGTTTGTTTGGCGTAGGCTGATTTCAGTTTGTTTTGGTAAAATAGTGAGTTGTTTACCATCATTACTGAGTTGAATATCGGCACTGGCAATTTTTTGAGTGTTTGTTTCAGTGCCAGTTGTAGCTAAGCGCAATGTTTGCCAATGCTTATCAATATAGACTTCCATCTGCACAGAGCCATTGGCGAATACGATATTTTTAGCGCTGAGTGTTTGCTCGCTGAAAACAGGTAATTGCTTTGCAACGCCATTGTGTGACGAATGACTTATAGGAAGCGAATTCGCTAATGTTATCTGTGTAGGTTTGTTCATTAATTTAAATCAAGTTTTCGTTAATAGGTGCAAAGCATTATTCGTATTACCCTATCATTATGATAGACTAACGCCTAATTTTGGGTATAGAGAATCATCATCTTGTTACACATTAAGTCCGTCACCTGCATCAAGCAAGAGCGTTGTTTGTTTGCGGATCTTAATTTCAGCTTGAAATCAGGTCAAATCATGCAATTAGCAGGCCCAAATGGGGCTGGTAAAACATCACTGTTGCGTATAATTGCGGGTTTTTCTGCGCCCGATGAAGGACAAGTTATGTGGCAAGGTGAATCAATTGCTAAAAACTATGATGAATTTGCCCGACAGTTGTTATTTATCGGTCATAAAACCGGGGTGAATAGTCAACTTAGTGCGATTGAAAACCTACGGTTTTGGTTGCAAATTCAAGGTTACAATACTGAGCAAGATCTTTACTCATTATTAGCTAAAATTGGCTTAGTTGGTCTTGAAGATGTACCTGTGCGTACTCTATCAGCCGGTCAGCAACGTCGTGTTGCGCTGATTAGGCTCTGGCTTAATGATGCGAAGTTATGGGTTCTGGATGAACCATTTACAGCCTTAGACAAATCCGGGGTTGCATTTTTACAGCAACGGTTTTTAGCCCATCTAGAACAAGGTGGGGCGATTTTATTAACTACCCATCAAGATTTAACTACGCATTTTAATGAGTTACAAACAGTGACTTTGGAGTACCGACACTGATGTTACGCCAGCATTCATATTGGCAGCTATTTAGTGCCGTTTGTAAGAAAGATTTACAGCTGGCATTTCGCCAGCGTGCTGAAATCGTAAACCCCATTTTGTTCTTCTTGATTGTTATTACATTATTTCCGTTAGCAATTGGTCCTGAGCCCGGTCTACTTAGCCGTATGGCACCTGGTATTATCTGGGTCGCCGCTTTACTTTCAACCATGTTAGGCTTAGATAAACTATTTCGTGATGACTATCATGATGGTAGTTTAGAGCAATTGATTGCTTCATCGTACCCGCTACCGTTAACGGTGCTCGGTAAAGTTGTTGCCCATTGGATCATTACTGGCTTGCCGTTGGTGTTGATGACGCCGCTGTTCGCCTTGTTATTAAATTTAGACAATCAAGCATTGATTGCAACGGTGCTTACCTTGCTCTTGGGTACGCCATTACTTAGTTTTATCGGCGCTATTGGCGCTGGGCTTACTGTGGGATTACAAAAAGGCGGTATTTTGATGAGTTTATTGGTCCTGCCTTTGTATATCCCCGTATTAATTTTTGCAACGTCTGCTATCGATACCAGTACAATGTCACTGGATTATAGTGGGCAGCTTGCCATCCTTGGTGCGATGCTCGTCATTGCAATTATCAGCGCACCAATCGCCATATCGTCAGCATTGAAAGTGAGTGTAAGTTAATATGTGGAAGTGGTTACATCCCTACGCCAAAGCAGAGCGTGCATATCAATTATGCAATACGTTACTGCCCTATTTTACCGTGATAACGGTTGTCTGTATGCTTATTGGTTGGGTCTGGGGGTTAGCCTATGCGCCTGCCGACTATCAGCAAAAAGACAGTTATCGCATTATCTTTATTCATGTACCATCAGCTATTTTATCGATGGGTGCTTATTCATCAATGGCCATAGCTGCAGTGATCGCTTTGGTATGGCAACTTCGTAATGCAGAGTTAGCAGTAATTGCTATTGCACCTGTTGGTGCATGTGTAACTGCAATTGCACTTATTACTGGCGCCGCTTGGGGTAAACCTATGTGGGGGGCCTGGTGGGTATGGGATGCACGACTCACGTCTGAGCTCATTCTATTATTTTTATACTTAGGGGTATTGTCTTTATATCATGCCTTTGAAGATAAAAAAGCAGCAGGTCGAGCTGCATCTATTTTGGCTATTGTGGGGGTAATTAACCTACCAATCATCCATTTTTCTGTTGAGTGGTGGAACACCTTGCATCAAGGTGCCAGTATTACCAAGTTTGATACGAAAGCTATTGATCCAAGTATGTTTTGGCCATTAATGGTAAATATAGTCGCGTTTGCCGGCTTTGTCGGTATGGTGACTTTGATGCGTCTTAAAAATGAAATTTTACAACGTGAAAAGCATCGTCCTTGGGTGCGCCAGTTGTTGAATAGGGGTTAGTTATGCAGTTTGATTCTTTTTCTGATTTTATTGCCATGGGCGGCTACGGCTTTTATGTGTGGCTTTCTTTTGGTTCATGTGCACTGATTTTGTTAGGTATTTTAGTAAGCTCTTTGAATGATACAAAGCGTATTATGGCTTCTGTGCAGCAACAAGCTGAACGAGAAGCTCGCATTAAACACGCTAAGCAGGAGAATCATGCATGAACCCAAGACGTAAGAAACGTTTGCTTGGCGTCGTCGCTATTGTATTTGGTATTGGTGCCGCCATTGGTTTAGTACTTTATGCTCTGCAAGAAAATATTAATCTATTTTATACACCAAGTGAGTTAATCGAGGGGAAAGGCCCTGATAAAGAAAAGCCGCATATTGGTCAAAAGTTGCGTATTGGCGGTATGGTAGTTCCAGGATCAGTGATTCGGGATGAAACCAGCCTACAAGTAAGCTTTACCTTGATTGATACAGGCCCCTTAGTAACGATTAAATACCAAGGTATTTTGCCTGACTTATTTCGTGAGGGGCAAGGGATTGTTGCTCAAGGTGTGTTGATTGAACCTAATGTAATAGAAGCGTTCGAGGTATTGGCTAAGCATGACGAAGAGTATATGCCTGCCGAAGTTGCGGAAGCGGTGAAGGGGATCAAACACGAAAAACCAAAATATAACTTAGAAAGTGGCAATTAAGATGATCCCAGAAATCGGTTATTTTTCTCTAACACTGGCTATGGTGCTAAGTGTTTTATTGTGTATTTTTCCTTTGTGGGGCGCACATACTGGTAATTTACGGTTAATGCGTGCTGCTCCTTCATTAGCTATCGGCCAATTTGTATTCGTACTGTTGTCATTCGCAGCCCTTATTTATGCAAGTTTAACTGATGATTTTACCGTCGCGTACGTGGCGTATCATTCAAGTAGTACTTTGCCTTGGTATTATAAAATCACCTCAACTTGGGGCGGCCATGAAGGCGCTATTTTATTATGGTTAGTTATGCAAGCTGGTTGGACTGCAGTTGTTGCACTGCGCTCTAATTCATTACCTTGGATATTAAGAGCACGTGTATTAGGTGTGTTAGGCTTTTTAGGGGTTGGCTTTATGCTTTATACTCTGTGGATGTCGAACCCATTTGAATTATTACTGCCGTATTTTCCTGTCGAAGGGCGCGACCTTAATCCGTTATTACAAGACCCCGGAATGATCATCCATCCTCCTTTACTGTATATGGGTTATGTTGGGCTATCGGTCTCTTTTTCATTTGCAATTGCTGCATTATTAACAGGTAAACTTGATAATACTTGGGCTAAGTGGTCACGTCCGTGGACAATGACTGCGTGGGGATTTTTAACATTAGGTATCACTATCGGAAGCTGGTGGGCATATTCCGAGCTTGGCTGGGGTGGCTGGTGGTTTTGGGATCCCGTTGAAAACGCATCGCTCATGCCTTGGTTAGTAGCTACGGCGCTATTGCATTCATTGACGGTAACTGAAAAACGCGGTGTATTTAAATCATGGACCGTATTACTTGCGATTGCTGCATTTTCATTAAGTTTACTGGGCACCTTTATTGTTCGCTCTGGCATTATTGTCTCCGTGCATGCATTTGCTACCGACCCCGATCGTGGTTTATTTATCTTAGCGTTTTTAGCGATAGTAGTCGGCGGTGCGTTAACGTTATATGCATTTAGGGTATCGCAAGTACGCAGCGAAGGTCGCTATAAACTGGTATCACGTGAAGTGGCATTATGGCTCAATAATATATTTTTAGTGGTTGCTACTTTTATTGTGTTACTAGGTACTTTATTACCTATGGTTCATAAAGAAATGGGCTTAGGCAGTATTTCAATTGGCGAACCATTCTTTAATAAAATGTTTGCCATTATTTTGGTGCCGTTTGCCATCTTAATGGGTATTGGCCCTCTGTTACGTTGGAAGCAAAACAAGTGGTCTTTTTTACAAAATAAACTCCTTGTCTCAGCGTTAATGAGCATAGTAATCGGTGCTACTTGGTTATATTCAAGTTATGCCATCGTAGCGCCTTTAACTTTATTGGCGACCACGCTTGCGATATGGATTGTGATCACCACCGGTGTTGATTTATATGTTAAAGCTACTGTGCAAACTAACTTTAGCCAAGGCCTTAAAAGGTTAGGACTTAGTTATTGGGCTATGGTACTAGGGCATGTAGGTATTGCCTTTGTCATCGCAGGAGTCACTTTAACTTCTGCGTACTCTGTTGAACGTGATGTTTCGATGAAGCCGGGCGAAATCGTGCAGTTAAACCAATATCAGTATCGCTTTGAAGGGGTTAACACTATTCGTGGACCAAACTACAGTGGTCATGCTGGAGAAGTGAGTGTCCTGAAAAATGATAAACTAGTTACTATACTGCATGCAGAAAAACGCCGTTACGATATTGGTATGCAATTTATGACTGAGGCTGCAATTGATGCTGGCTTTACCCGCGATTTATACCTTGCCCTTGGTGAGCAATTAAATAACGGTGGTTGGTCACTGCGTATCTACCATAAGCCATTTGTGCGTTGGATGTGGATTGGTGGTGTGTTGATCTCACTTGCCGGTTTTATGATTTTAGGTGATAAACGTTACCGCACTAGTAAGAAAAGCATCGATAAGTCACAGGAGAAGCTGGTATGAACCGCAAGTTGTTAGCGCTAATACCTCTGTTGGCGTTTGTTTTAGTGTGCGTGTTTTTATTTCAAGGTTTGTTTTCAAACCCAAGAGAAATTCAAACTGGTCGGTTAGGTCAACCGATGCCAGCTTTTGATTTACCAGATTTAATGCAGGATTCAAAGCGTTGGCAAGATGGCCAATTAAAAGGCGATGTATATTTACTCAATGTGTGGGGCACTTGGTGTCCTACCTGTTTGGCTGAATTAGATTATTTAACCCAATTGCGAGAGCAAGGCGTTAAAATTGTCGGGCTTTACTATGTGCAAAGTTACGATGCTGACTTTGATGGTGAATTTGATATGTCAGCGCTTCGTGAAGAAGTGGCGTCAATGTTAAGTCGTGCAGGTGATCCGTATCAGTTTAATATTCTTGACTTACATCGTACACTTTCGCTTGATTTAGGTGTATCAGGTGCACCTGAAACATTTTTAGTGGATAGCAAAGGCACCATTTTATTGCACCATACTGGCGATATAAACCCACGAGTTTGGCGTGCTAAATTTGCTCCCTTGATGCAGGAATTACAGCCATGAAATATTTTATAATTGCTTTAATGATATTAGCTAGTGGCATAGCTATGGCAGAGCAAGATCGGTACCAATTTGATAACAACGAACAAGCGCAACGATTTACTGAGTTAACTAAAGAATTACGTTGCCCTAAATGCCAAAATCAAAATATCGCAGATTCAGATGCTGTGGTTGCAAAAGATTTACGCGAAAAAGTATTGGCGTTAGTCAAAGAAGGCAAATCGAAAGACGATGTGATTGAATATATGATTGACCGCTATGGCTATTTTGTTCACTACGATCCGCCGGTTACGCCAGCAACATTAGTGTTATGGGTATTACCTATTTTGATTGTGGTATTTGGCTTTGGTTTTATTATTTTTCGACAACGTAAGGCTGCGGTTAAGCAAACATGGAGTGAGCAAGATGAGGCGTTATTAGCCAAGCTCATTGCGAAAAATGAACGTCAGGAGCAGATTTAAATGATACTAATGTGGGTTTCTTTTGCATTATTAACCTTATTAGCTGTGGCGTTTGTGGCATTGCCTTTTTTGAGTAAAGAGCGCATACAAAGTCTCACTTACAATGCTAATTCAGAGCTTATTGCCATTTACCATCAGCGCCTTGGTGAGCTGGCGAATGATTTAGCAAATCAACGTATTGATCAAGCTAACCATGATGAGTCTGTGATTGAGCTCAAACGTCGTTTACTAAATGAGTTATCACCTGAAAAATCACTGATGAGTAAGGGTAATAACCGTATCTTTGCGTTAACCGGTAGTGCATTTTTAATTGCTTTTACGGCTATATTTTATACTGCTACTGGCTCACAACAGCAATTACAGAACTGGCACAGCGCTATGGATAATTTACCTGCCTACGGTGAACGTGCAGTGATGCAAAAAGGCGAGCCTTTAACCCAAAATGAATTACAAGCGTTTGCGTTAGGGCTACGCACTAAACTAGATCAAAGTGGTGATGATCAAGTGGCCTGGATGCTGTTAGGACGTGTTGCTATGTCATTGAATGAATACGATATGGCACAACAGTCATTTGATAAAGTGTTGCGTCTGGATCCTGACAATATGCCTGTGCTTATCAGTTACAGCCAAGTGCTATTACTGGAAGGCAGTGAGGCAAATATGACGCGCGCTGCGGGTATGCTCTCTAAAGTACTTAAAGACGATCCAACTAACCTTGATGCTATTTCATTGTTAGCATTAATTGCTTACGAGCGTCACGATTGGTTACAAGCAAAATCAGCATTCGAAGTACTTTTAAATAGTATGGACGAACAAGACTCTCGTTATGGCATGATTGCTCAGAGGATTACTGAAATTGAACAAAATATTTCTGCTGAAAATACACAACAACAAGTTCAACAGAGCAGTGACGAAGATAATAACGCAGTCCAAACTAGCGCTATTAAAATCACTGTTAATCTTGCTCCACAGTTTACTGACAAGCTTCCAACGCAAGGAACCTTATTCGTCTTTGCAAAAGCCGCCAATGGTCCACCAATGCCACTCGCAGTGGTAAAATTAACAGATTATAGTTTTCCAATTGAAGTACAGTTAAGTGATAGTAATGCTATGGTTGCAGGTTTAACGCTTTCGAGCGTTAATAAAATTATTTTAACTGCACGCATTTCAAAGGATGCATCAGTAATGCCTTCAACGGGTGAGTTGGAAGGGCGTTCAGATGTGTTAGAACGTAGCCAAACCAAGGCTTATGATTTACTTATCAATGAATTAATACCTTAAGGATAAAAGATGTTAAGACAGAGTTTAGTTTTGTTTGGACTATTGGTGCTAGCAGGATGCGCACAAGTGCCTGACGAAAAAATAGATGAGCGAGATCCACTACAATCATTTAATCGTTCAATGTATGATTTTAATATGGATGTACTTGATGCGTATGTTCTGCGCCCTGTTGCGGTAGGGTATGTGGCTGTAACGCCAACACCGGTGCGCCGTAGTATCGTCAATTTTACTGGTAACATTAGTGCACCAACTGATGTAATTAATGCCACGTTACAAGGTAAAGCGGGTAACGCAGGGGTTAGTTTAGCGCGCTTTTTAGTTAATTCAACAGTGGGTATTTTTGGCTTATTTGATGTTGCTACATCGCTTGGTTTGAATATTGTTGATGAAGACTTTGGTCAAACTCTGGGGGTGTGGGGAATAGGTGACGGTGCCTATTTAATGCTACCGGGAATGGGACCGTCAACAGCGCGTAACTTGACGGGTGATGTTGTAGATAGCTTTGTGTTACCGAAAATTGCCTTAACCACGCCACAAACTGTATTGGTGTTTGCATTAAAGGCCGTAGAAGCCCGAGCCTCTTTAATACCACAAGAAAGCTTATTGAATGAGTCACTCGATCCGTATATTTTTATGAAAGACATTTACTTTCAACGTCAGTTATATGAGCTGTATGATGGTAATCCACCTGTTGAAAAAGAGCCCGAAGATTTTGATGAAGACTTTTTAGAAAGCCTTTAATATATTATATTTTCGGGTTAAATAACAATGCCAGCATCTAAGCTGGCATTGTTTTTACGGCGTTATTTATTACCCAGCCAGTACTTTCATTTGTTCATTAGCCCAGTTAACTGCGTCATGGTATGCATCTGGCACTTTACCAGCTGTAAGACCAAGCTCATCTTTAATCGCGTTTGCACCTTGCCAATTGGCTTGTTCGTATAATTTTACCAAGCGCAGATATTGTGCCAGTAAACCTTGATCCTCTAATAATGCTAACTTTATGTCGTTGGATAATGGTAGCTTATTCATCACGCTTTCCATATCTTCATCTAATATGGCATCCATTAGTGACATCATACCGGTTAAAAAAGCCATTCCCGTATCTTTGAGTTTACTATGGTTTATAGCTAGCAACTCAGTAAAGCGTGCTCTAGTTAACGATAAGCGTATTAACTCTGCGGGTTTATCACCAGCAACTTGAGCTGCAAACAACAAGGATAAAAACTTTTTAATTTCTGCTGCACCTAGCACAATTAGTGCTTGTTTGATGGTGCTGATCTCAGCTCTGCGCTTAAATGCCGCTGAATTACTATAACGTAATAATTTATAAGAGAGGTTTACATCTCGCTCAAATACGTCGGTAATTTTCTTTAAATTGACTTCAACAGTGGATGTCTCATAAAGCAGCTCGGCAAGAGCTATCTCTGATGGCGGCAAGGTTTTACTTTGCACCATTTCTGGTTTGGAAAAGAAAAACCCTTGAAAGTAAGTAAAGCCAAGATCTAATGCTAATTGATACTTTTCGTAGGTTTCTACCTTTTCTGCTAATAATTTTATATGCGGATAAGGTTTAATTTCTTCGATTATGCTGTGGATAGTGTCAACTTCACAATTGAGAAAATCTATTTTAATAATATCAATAAAAGGATAAAAATGACGCCATACAGGCTGGTGAATATAATCATCCAGGGCGAGCGTATAACCTTTTTGTTTTAAGTCTTTGACGATCGCGAGTAAGCGTTTCCCTGGTTGAATTGTTTCGAGTATTTCTACAACAATCTGATCTTTACCAAGCAGGGTTGGGTAGCCTTTTTGTAATGTTTCAAGCGTAAAGTTGATATACGCTGGTTTATTATCGGTGAGATCTTCTAAGCCAAAATTGAATTGACTACCTTCAATTAGCCGACTAGTTGCCTCGTCACCATCAATATCTGGGAATACATTATCAACGCCGTCACGAAAAAGTAACTCATATCCTACAAGTTGTTTGTTTCGATCTAAAATTGGTTGGCGTGCAGCATAAAAATACATAAACAGCGGGTCCACATCAGTTAAGCGATTACTTGGGCAATATAAGATAAAACAACATAAATAGCATTAACTATATTTAAAATATCAATACTATAGTATTGATTAATTGCAAAATCATCGATCTAATCCTAGGGTAATTAAGTATTAATTACCATGTTCTATAGTCAAATAATTAACCATTAGGTAAAACCGCTTAACCCTATATCATTGTAAGGTTAACTTAGTAATTGGAGTTATTCACCCTTTGCGTGATATAGTCAAGCTCTAGGTTGGTTTTTACACCAATAATGACTTTATATAGTATTGATTTATGAGTCATTATTAGGATTAAAAGCCAGGTTTTAACTTCAGAGTTGGAGGCGAGTTTGGAAACTGGAATGATTATTTCTTTAGCTGCGTATTTTATCGTAATGCTAGGTATTGGCTTGTACGCTTATAAGCAGTCTACCGCCGATGTGTCGGGCTATATGTTGGGTGGCAGAAGTTTATCACCAGCTGTAGCTGCTCTATCTGCCGGTGCATCGGATATGAGTGGTTGGCTACTTATGGGCTTACCCGGTGCTATGTATCTATTTGGCTTAAGTAAAGTTTGGATTGCAATAGGCTTAGTACTTGGCGCTTGGGCAAACTACTTCTTAGTAGCGCCACGCCTGCGTGTCTATACTGAGAAAGCGAATGACTCGATTACTATTCCTGATTACTTTGCTAATCGTTTTGCTGATAATAAAAATATATTACGTGTAATTTCGGCAATCGTGATCATCGTTTTCTTCACACTTTATACTTCTTCAGGCGTTGTCGCTGGCGGTAAATTATTCGAAAACTCATTTCAGATGAGTTACGAAACGGGGCTTTATGTGACAACCGGGGTCGTCGTACTTTATACATTGTTTGGTGGTTTCTTAGCTGTGAGTTTGACTGACTTTGTGCAAGGTTGCATCATGTTCATCTCGCTACTTGCTGTACCTATTGTTACTTATATGATGCTAGATCAGCCAGTGTTAGACACACTTACTAATGCCAGTTATGACTTGCTGTTAAGCGCTCCGAAAGAGAGCGAAGTCCACTCTCTTAATATGTTAGATTGGTTTGCAGGCGGTTCAACCATCGCTATTATTTCTGCAATGGCATGGGGCTTAGGTTATTTCGGTCAACCGCATATCATAGTGCGTTTTATGTCAGTACGATCTGTTAAAGATATGCCTACTATGCGTCGTATTGGTATGTCGTGGATGACCTTATCAGCAATTGGTGCAGTGTTAACAGGACTATTTGGTGCTGCTTACATGATCGAAAATCAAATGTTGATTGACGATAAAGAAACGATATTTTTAGTATTATCTGAATTGGTTTTCCATCCACTTATTGCCGGCTTTTTACTTGCTGCTATTTTAGCTGCGATTATGAGTACTATTTCATCTCAGTTATTGGTTTGTTCAAGCTCTTTGACTGAAGACTTCTACAAAATTTATTTAAACCGTGATGCATCACAAACCGAGCTGGTTTTAGTTGGTCGAATTAGTGTACTACTCGTTGCATTATTTGCTATTTATTTGGCTTATGACCGCGACAGTTCTATTTTAGATTTAGTAAGTAATGCGTGGGCAGGTTTTGGGGCTGCGTTTGGCCCGTTAGTATTACTTAGTTTATATTGGAAGCGAATGAATCTACAAGGTGCGATCAGTGGTATGGTTGTGGGTGCAGGGACAGTGTTGATCTGGATATATGCGCCAATCACCATAAATGGAGAGAGTCTCAGCAGTATCATTTATGAAATTATACCGGGCTTTATACTTGCAACAATTGCAATCATTACAGTGAGCTTATCAACAGCGCCACCAAATAAAGAGATCACCGAATTATTTGATGAAGTTGAACGAGGGCTATAACGAGTAGTAATTTTTATAACTAAAAAAGGGCAATTAATTGCCCTTTTTTAGTTAGTTAACTTATGATTTTTTAGCTTGCTTCTTTATCAGTGCTGGCTTTAATAGACGCTACATTTTCTTTTTTTACTTTCGCCGTTGGTGCTTTCTGTATTGCCTCTTTGCCGCCTTTAAGTACATTCATAAAGTCGTCTTTACTTTTAGCAATCTCAAGTGCGAGCGATTCGATTTGTTGTTCGCTTAGTGGTACATCAACTTTCTCAAGCATAACCTCAAGCGACTCTGCTATATCAAGCATTTTGTCATACGCGTCAGCTTCTTTTTTAGTAGTAAACGTCATACGCTCGACTCCGTTTCTCTCTACAACATATTTAACAACAACAGCCATGATTTCTCCTGCCAATTTGCTTGGTGAATAACAAGTTCACCTTGATTGATTACTGTTTTTATGTACAGTAATTGTTTATTGGTCTTTTTGCAAGTGAACATTTTTATTTTTTACTATTAGGATTTGACAAAGAGGTACAACTTTACTTTATTTAAATAGTCGCACTTTTTTAGTATGACTTTATTTGGAAGTAGTCCAAAAGTGAAGGCATTAAAGTCAACTATTAATTGAGTCCACGTATGGACATCATGGAGGAGAAACATGAAGTTTTTAACTTTAATAGTCGTAGTGCTTGGCTTGGCTATATCATTGCCTAGTGGTGCTGCTGTAACTAAAACCGAAGCTACTGAAAGTATGGGTAAAGTTCAGTTAGTCAATGTTAATCAAGCAACAGTCGAGCAGCTTACCCAGCTGCCAGGTATTGGTAAATCAAAAGCACAAGCGATAGTTGATTACCGTACCGAGCAAGGCAAATTTAAGTCTGTTGCAGATCTAGCGCAGGTGAAAGGTGTTGGCGATAAATTAGTCGCTAAACTGGATGGCAAAGTTACATTTTAAAAAACTACAGGGCGAATTATTCGCCCTGTTCAAATTGCTTTATAGCCTTGCTCAAATAGTGTTTAGAGAATTGAATTTCAACAGGGGTGGTTAACAACGGGTAACTTAACCCAGCCACCAGTAATACAGGAAGTAACAGCCAACCTTCGATATACGCTAATGATAGAAATACTGGGATCAATAAAATCAGCTTTATAATACGCAAACTGATTTTTTGCATTGGAGTTAACATACTCACTGCAATCGCAATTATTTGCTGACGTTGACGTATTTTAAACGATTTTAATTGCGTTACTTGACTTGAAAATAATGCAATCATCACAGCGACTTTTTAATTATTAAACGACTTACTACAACGCTTATCAGTATCAGAGTAAATACCGCAAAAATGATCTCCATCCATGCTGGCATACTTAACCCTGCAAATTGCCAATCGATGTTGCCACAGTCTCCTGTCGCAGCAAAAAAATGTGGCATCCACTCATGTAATGGTAATGGAAAATTAGGCTCGAATTCGCAGCTAAACGCAAAGGGATCGGTTGTCGTTTGCATATCAATATGTTGGCGTGCAATTAAGTAACCCCAAATACTAGCAACTGCCCATGCTGAAAATGCTGTTATACGGCAAATTAAATTGGTTGGTCTGACTGCGCCGACTAACCCTGCGGCTAGTAACCCTAGCATGGCAGTACGTTGATAAATACACATAATGCATGGCTCTAAGCCCATTTGGTATTGGAAATACAATGCGATTAATTCAAAAATAAAAGCGCTAAAAGCGAGTAGTAACCAAGCACTGCGTTGTTGGGCTAAATTTGCTAACCAAGTCATAAAATATCCAGTCTATAATTTGTGGATGAATTATGACTTAGTCATTAAACTACGCGCAAGGATAAATATGATTTGTAACAATAAAAAAGCTGCCGAAGCAGCTTTATTTACTGTTTGGATTATTTAATGCCCAGAACTTCCTATACTTTGTAAGCTTGCACTATGGTGCTCAATCCAGCCCCATTGATAGAATAAATCAGTCATTTCACTTAGGCCAAGATATGTCCCTGCTAAGCCAACAACCGTTAGCACTATGGTATAGGGGAGTGCCATGTAAACCATACGACCGTAGGATAATCGCAATACGGGAGCAAGGGTCGATGTTAGTAAGAATAAAAATGCAGCTTGACCGTTAGGTGTGGCAACACTTGGTAAATTTGTACCGGTATTAATTGCCACCGCTAATAAATCAAATTGATCGCGGCTAATTTGCCCTGCTTTTAATGCTGCCGCCACTTCATTAATATAAACAGTGCCAACAAAGACATTGTCACTGACCATCGAGAGTAGGCCATTTGCGACAAAAAACATAACTAACTGTAATTGCCCTTCAAATGTCAGTACCCAAGTTATTACAGGAGTAAATAAGTGTTGGTCAATAATGACTGCAACGATTGAGAAAAATACACATAACAGTGCAGTAAACGGCAGTGCTTCTTCAAAAGCCTTTCCTAGTTGGTGCTCTTCAATTATACCAGCGGACGCAGTTGCAAAAATAATGACGGATAAGCCGATTAAGCCAACAGTGGCAAGGTGTAATGCTAATGCAATGATCAACCATACAGCAATTAATGACTGAAACATCAAATTAACCTTATCGCGTTTGGTACGTTTGCTATCGAGCTCTTTTGCATGATCAGCTAGTATTTGATGAATCGTCTCTGGTAATTTGGCGCCGTATCCGAACGTTTTTGTCTTTTCAAGTAATATTGTAGTGATAATGCCAGCTATGAATACAGGCATCGTAACCGGTAGCATACGCAAGAAAAATTCCCCAAATTGCCAGCTTGCTCGTTCTGCAATAATGAGGTTTTGTGGTTCACCTACCATAGTACAAACTCCGCCAATGGCTGTACCTATCGAGGCATGCATTAATAAGTTACGCAAAAAAGCTCGAAACTCTTCAAGTTCCTGACGATTAACCGGGCGTACTTGATTATCATCGTTAATATCATGTTCGCTAGTGGAATCTTTCCCAGAGGCGACTTTATGGTAAATACTGTAAAAGCCCATGGCGACAGCTATAACCACCGCCATAACTGTAAGTGCATCTAAAAATGCAGAAAGAAATGCCGCCGCAATAGTAAACGCCAAGGAAAGTACTGTTTTACTTCGAACTGACACCACTAGGCGTGTAAAAATATAGAGCAGTAAATCTTTCATAAAGTAGATACCTGCGACCATAAAGATCAGCAGTAAGATTACATCTACATTTTGAACAATTTCATGCTCTACTTGCCCTGCAGTTGTCATGCCTATGAATAGTGCTTCAATCGCAAGTAAACCGCCGGGTTGCAGTGGGTAACATTTCAGCGCCATCGCGAGAGTAAAGATAAACTCTAAAACTAATGCCCAACCAGCCATGTAAGGGTTGATATGAAACAACACAGGGTTAATAGCTAAAAAAGCAATAATTGTGTATTTATACCACTGTGGGGCCGAGCCTAAAAAATTCTTAAAAATTGCATTGAAAACACTCTGTTGCATAGGTGTTCCTTATTATTTTGCATTTAAGTATAACTATTGTTGGTTAAGTTAATGTAGTCTAGCTGTGGTGTAAACAAAAAAGCTATAAACAACATCGAGTAAAACAACATCGAGTACCTTTTATCTGTTATGCGTTCCGCGCTATATTTAGTGTAGCTGAAATAGCTAAATGGGTGTATATAGTGTGCACAATGAAGTTAAAAGTCTATTACTCTTTAGGGTTAATACCTTAATTTAATATCGAAGAACTAGACAATGAAAGAGCAATAAATTAATTTTTATCCATTTTAGAAAACTTAGTTAGATAGAGGCTTTAACCTGCTATCGAAGGTGAATTAATGGGGTGACTTTACTTGTTAGTTTGGCTTCATCTGGTACAATCAGTCAGTTAATCGTTAAAAGTAATATTATGTGGTAACTCAAGTGGGAATTGAATGAGAATTTTTAAAGCGAAAAGCCCAGCAGGGTTTGCCGAAGAGTACATTGTTGAGTCAATCTGGAATGGTGATTTTCCTCCAGGTTCTATTCTTCCGGCTGAGCGAGAGTTATCAGAATTAATCGGTGTCACTCGTACAACCTTACGTGAAGTATTACAGCGTTTAGCGCGCGATGGTTGGTTAACAATCCAGCACGGTAAACCGACACGAGTAAATAACTTTTGGGAAACTTCAGGACTTAATATTTTAGAGACCTTAGCGCGTCTTGATGAAGATAAAATGCCCGAGTTAACCGACCAGCTACTTTCTGCGCGAACAAACATTAGCGCTATTTACACTCGTGCAGCCATTAAGCTAGCACCTGATCGCGTGATAGAAATCCTCTCGCAAAGTGATGAGCTTGAAGATAGTGCACAAGCTTTCGCTGATTATGATTACAAGGTACACCATGAGTTAGCTGTTGCAGGTAATAACCGTATTTATGTGCTTATTCTCAATGGCTTTAAAGGTTTTTACTCTAAGATTGGCTGTCATTACTTTTCAGATCCAGGCACGCGTCAGTTAGCGCGTCAATTCTATAAAGATTTAACCATACTTGCTGAGAAACGCGAACATGACGGCGCAATTTCAATGATGCGAAAATATGGTCATCAAACAGGTGAAATTTGGCAAAAAATTCGCGGTGATATGCCTGAAAATATCATGGATTAATACCGCATTTAATATGTAGTTATACCGATAAAAAGCCTGCATCTGCAGGTTTTTTTTGTTGCTGTTATTAGTGACAAATAGCGAGTGACAAACAGTCGTTCGCATTTTTCGATGACGTGAATCGGAAAATACGATTGTTCTTTTAAGTCTTTAGTCTCTAAAATAATTTGATAATTATGCATGTTAGCCCTTGGTATTTACTTTTTAGATCCCATATTAAAGGCAAGCATTGCGTAAGCAATTAAAAGCAAACTCAAATATTTGGAGAATAAAATGGGTGTATTAGTAGGCCGCCAGGCACCAGACTTTACCGCTGCAGCAGTACTAGGTAACGGCGAGATCGTAGATAGCTACAATCTTCACGAAACAATCAAAGGTAAAAAAGCAGTCATCTTCTTTTACCCACTAGATTTTACTTTCGTATGTCCTTCTGAACTAATTGCTTTTGACAAGCGTTATGAAGAATTCCAAAAGCGTGGCGTAGAAGTAATTGGTGTTTCAATCGATTCACAATTCTCACACAACGCATGGCGTAACACTGCTGTTGCAGACGGCGGTATCGGTGCAGTTAAATACGCACTAGTTGCAGATGTTAAGCACGAAATCTGTAAAGCATACGATGTTGAGCATCCAGAAGCCGGCGTTGCATTTCGTGGTTCATTCTTAATTGATGAAGAAGGTAATGTACGTCATCAAGTAGTAAATGACTTACCACTAGGTCGTAACATCGACGAAATGCTTCGTATGGTTGACGCTCTAGCGTTTCACACTGAGCACGGTGAAGTATGTCCAGCTGGTTGGACTGAAGGCAAAAAAGGTATGGATGCAAGCCCAGCAGGCGTTGCTAAGTTCCTTTCTGAAAACGAAAGCGACCTATAATTTAGGTCTTTGTTTTAGAATATGAAAAACCCGCCAATTTGGCGGGTTTTTTATTTAGGGTAGTCGCTAGAAAGCGAATGACACTTTGGTGTAGATATAACGTCCGCGAGGGTTGTGAACCGCGGAAGCATAACCGTATAAATCACCATCACCATCACCAATTGCAAATGGTGGCTCTTCATCAAATAAGTTATTTACGCCAATCGAGATCTTGGTCGATTCGGTAATACGATAAGCCGTTTGTAAATCAACTAAGACTTGTGAATCAACCATTCTTGATGTGTTGCTATCAAAATCGAGGGTGCCATCAAAATCAATATCAGGCGTATCTTCAAACTCACCCACATAGCTGATATTTACATTAGTATTGAATTCACCAAGCTCCCAATTAGTTGAGAACATCCAGCGGTGTTCAGGGTAACCATATTCACCAGTATAATCGCGACCGTCTTTTTCAAACTTGTCTTGATAAGACCATTCTAAGTTGAACTTAAGTAAACCAAGATCATCCAAGGAGTGATTATAATTTGCTGAGAAATCAACACCAGACACTTCCTGCGAAGAGACATTCTCAAAGGTACTATGAATTTTTTGGATCACCCCAAGACTTTGTCCACCTTGTGGCGACAGGCGAACGCAGATGGTACTATTCTGGTTGTTACATTCAGCATCATAAATAGGACCAAAGGCTTGTTCATCAATCTTATTGTCTTGAGTGATACTCCATACATCAATACTGAAACCAAGATCAGCCATAGGTGCCCAAATAAAACCAACGTTCCATGACTCAGATTCTTCGGCTTTTAAATCAGGATTACCAGCAAATTGGATGTTGTAATCGAGTACATCACAATCTTCTCCCGTTGCAGCACAGCGGTAACTATCAATAAAAAACTGACTTTCCTCTGAAGGACCTAGGCCGATTTGTGCTAGTGAAGGGGCTCTAAATCCTTGTGCCCATGAGCCGCGAACAGTAATTTCATCAGTAGGTGCCCAGCGCAGCGCTACTTTAGGATTGGTTGTGGTACCAAAGTCACTGTAATCATCGTAACGACCTGCAAGTTGTAATTCTAAGCTATCAGCTAATGGGATTGAGAATTCAACATAGGCAGCGTATTGGTCCCGCTCAGCGGCAGCAGAAACGGACTCAGTACCAAAAATTAGACCACGTTGAAATTGATCATCAGGGATATCACTGACGTCCTCTTCGCGGTACTCAATACCAGCCGCCATCATCACGACACTGTCACCAAAACTAAACGCTTCGCCGGTAATGTTGGCATCAAATGAGGTCATATGTGATTCACCACGGCGAACTAAGCTGGTGGTAATACGATTTATTACATCTGGATCATTATAAGTGCCGCCAAATGGGTTGTAGTTGCCAGCATTTATTTCTTGTTGTAAAAAGTCAGTTCTTACCCAGCCTTGAGTACGATCACCGGTTTGCATTGATTTACTTCGACCTTTTTGTACAGCTGCTTCCCAGCTCCAATCGCTAATTTCACCACGAAGACCGGCAACAAAGCGTAACGTATCTGATTCTATATCCCACTGACGGGCACCTGCATCCACGGTACGATAGCGACCAATCTCAATATCTTTACCAAAAGGATTGTTTGGATGACTGCCTGGAACTGTTAATCCCGCATCTTCGTCTAGCGGTGTCGGTGCACCTGCAGCAATCGAGGTATTATGCTGCATGGCCATTTCCAGAAAGGCTGTAATGCCGTTATCAAAGTTGTATTCAAATTGTGAAATAGCACCAACTCGCTCAGAAGCAGGGGCAATATAACCAAATGGACCATAATCAAATAAGCAGCTGCCGCTAGATGTGGCACTTTCAGCTGGGCAATCAGGATCGATAGTTTTTACGCCGTCAACATAGAAATAACCAGGGAATCCGCGTGATGAACGGAAATCTTCACCACCATTCGCGGTTTGATTAGCAGTGCCTAAGCGGCCCATTTCATCTGATGATAAAGAGGTGTTTTTAAAGTAATCGATGATCACAGACGCACTGCTTTTTTCGTTTGAGGTACCCCAAACTATGCTTGCTGAGGTTTCTTCATAGTTAGGGCCGTCAGTACCACCATAACCTAAATTAACTTCTAAACCATCGATGTCTTTTTTCAAAATAATATTCACCACACCTGCAACGGCATCGGAACCATAAATTGCAGAGGCACCATCTTTAAGAATATCAATACGTTCGATAGCAGAGACCGGAATACTGTTAATATCAACAAATGAGTTAGTGATACTCTCAGCAAATGCGCTTATAGCTACTCGACGGCCATTAATTAACACAAGCGTTGCATCTGCGCCAAGACCACGAAGCGACACTGCCGCAGAGCCATTGGCCGTAGAGTCTTGGTTGTTGCCGCGAGTAGAAAAAGTACCATTACCAGCAGCAGGCATTCTTTCTAGTAATTGTTGTAGATTGTCATAGCCCATATTATCGATATCGGCGCGACTAATTGATTGTACTGGGGAAGGGCCTTCAATATCTGTTCGCTTTATTCTAGAACCAGTCACTTCAATACGTTCAACTTTTTTTGCTTCGTCCGCAGCAAATGATTGAGAAGTATAACCCGCTGTTGAAAGTGCAAGTGTTACACAAGCGATTAACTTAGGTTTAAATGGGAGTGTTCTGTTCTTCATCCTTAAATCCTCGTTGTCATGTTAATTTTATCTGGTTAAATCAACCAGTAATATCAATATCATGTAAGTGAATTGTTATCAAATCGTTTGTTTGGATTGTGTACTATAATTTATACAGTTGCGGGGATTTAGGGGCTGAAAATAAAAACGCCTAACTGGGTTAGGCGTTTTTGAGGTTGTTTAGATAGATTAAACTTTGTGCTTCATTAACCGTTCTTTTTCGCGAGACCAGTCTTTGTTTTTACCGTCTTCACGTTTGTCATGCATTTTTTTACCCTTACCGAGGTGGAACTCAAGTTTCACCCAGCATTTTTTCCAATACATGGCAGTGGCAATTAATGAATAGCCATCGCGCTCAGTCGCACCGACTAAGCGATCTAGCTCGCGTCTGCTTAATAATAACTTGCGATAACGTAATGGATCGCAAATAACATGGGTTGAAGCACTATTGAGAGGCTGTATTTGACTGCCAAGCAAAAACGCTTCGCCATTTTTAAGGTGAATGTATGTTTCAGAGATGTTTACTTTACCAGCTCGGATACTTTTTACTTCCCAGCCTTGTAGTTCAACACCAGCCTCAAACTTGTCGTGTAAAAAATACTCATGACGCGCCTTTTTATTTAGCGCGATAGTATTACTTGTCGATTTAGATGAATTTTTCTTAGCCATAGTGGCCCATATTATACGTAAAGCTCTGCTTTTTACATCGATTTTTTATTTTTGCTAATAAAAAAGTGTTTGTAAATAAAGCGCCATGAAAGTTTGGGGAAAAACGCAAAGCTTGCTAAAATTCGCCCACACAGTTGGGAGTGAGTATGCCACAAATAGAAAAAAGTGCGCTAGTAATGTATAGCAGCAAAGAAATGTTTGATTTAGTCAATGATGTGGATGCTTATCCTGAATTTTTACCCCATTGCTCGGATGCAAAAATTATTGCACAGCAAGGTAATACCATGACGGCAAGTTTGGAAATTTCCAAAGCGGGTATAAAAAAATGGTTTACTACTGAAAACACCTTTTTAGATGACAATACAGTAACATTGCGCTTAGTTGATGGGCCATTTAAAGCCTTGCAAGGGCGTTGGCATTTTCAAGTGTTGGATGACAATGCATGTAAAGTTCAGCTACAGCTTGAGTTTGAATTTGCGAGTAAATTAATTGAACTTGCGTTTGGGCGCGTATTTAACGATGTTGCAAAAAACATGGTGAATGCATTTACTCAACGCGCTAAACAGGTATATGGACTGCGATGATGATAAAAGTTGAAGTTGTGTATGCATTACCTACCACGGCAACGTGTTTGCTTGTTGAAGTACCAGTTGGTACAACGGCAGAAAATGCCGTGATGCAATCAGGTATCCTCGCTAAGTGCCCTGAAATTGATGGCTTAGCATTAACCTTAGGAATATGGAACCGTACCTGCAAGCTTACGCAAGTGCTTGAGGATGGCGATAGAATTGAAATTTACCGTCCTTTAATTGCTGATCCTAAAGACGCACGACGAAAACGTGCAGAAAAAGCTAAAGACGAAGGTCGTGCTAATAAAATTACAGGTGGGCGACCGCTTGATAAAGCTAAATAATAGCTCAAACAAAAAAGGTTAGCTGTTGCTAACCTTTTCGTAATTTACTGAACTGGAGCGTTATTGCTCAAGCGGTGTATTAAACTCTGCGGGTTGTTCATAGTCACCACTGAGCGATACCAATTTTTCATTTTCAAAATTAATAGTCAGTGATTTACGTTGTTCGTTATCACGGCCAAGATTAAAAGAATATAAGTAATGCCACGTGTTTTTATCGAAAGCGTCTTCTGCAACAGGTTTACCTAATACATAAAGAACTTGCTCACGGGTCATATTGATACGAAGCTTGTCAACATCGGTTTGTTCTAAAAAGTTACCTTGTGGGATGTTGATACGATAAACCCAGCTAGAACAACCGGCGGTTGCACTTAAGGTCAGAGCAACGATAAACCAAAGAGAAAAAGTTTTTAACGACTGCATTGTTTGTTTGGATCCTTATTTTTTATAAACTGCATGATACCGATTAGTCACCTAAGGTAAAACCCTTTTGAGTAATTGTTTGTGACTTAATTTTTACTATCGATGTTTGGAGCGTAATTTTGACCTCAGAGTCCGCTAAAAGTTTAACTACTACTGAAAATACTATGACAACTAAGATCTCCACGTGGTCACTTTATATTGTACAAACACGTTTAGGGCATTGGTACACTGGGATCAGCACGGATGTGGCAAAACGATTTGCAGCACATCAAGCGGGCAAAGGGGCTAAAAACTTAAAGGGGAAGGGGCCACTGACTTTAATATATCAATGTGAAGTCGGTTCTCGCAGTGAAGCCACCAAGCTTGAGATAAAAATTAAACGCTTAAGTAAGGCACAAAAGCGAGCGTTTGTTAGCTCTGGGATTTTGCTAACCTGAATTCAGTTTAAAATATATTTACTATCTACAATTTAGCTCAAAGAGTGTTTATATCGTTTATATCAAGTTGGCTAATAAATGCGGCAATATAATTAACTGCATCAATATAAAGCGCTTGGTCAATATTACTTAGTAGGTCGGAACTCTTATGATGGTGGGGATCATGACCCATACCAAAGTAAATATAAGCAATTCCGGCTTTAGCAAACGCATAATGGTCGCTTGCTCGGCGCCAATCAATACTATCTCCGAGGGTCATTCTGTTCATTGTGGTTGATGAACTAGCTACTTTTATCTTTAAATTATGCTCAGGCACCTGCTGTAGTTGTGCTTGTAAAGCACTGCGTTGTGCATGTGAGACAAAGGCATATAAGATTTTTTTTGGCGGTTTTACTGCTAACATATCCAAATTAATATTTAGCACGGTTACGCTGTCGTCGATTTGCAATTGACTAACAAAATATTCAGCTCCATGTAAACCATTTTCCTCTGCGTCAGTAGCAACAAAACTAAGTTGGAAAGGCAGATTTGTGTGTGCGAAGCGTTGCGCTAGGAATAACAAGGCACTGACGCCACTGGCATTATCGTTTGCGCCTGCATATAAAGTGTTACCACGCATACCTAAGTGATCATAATGAGCGGTAATTACCAAATGAGTCTTGACTAAGTGCGGTGGTTTTAAAGTCGCAACGACATTTTGCCCCGTTGCTTTTGAAGACCAGCCATGGCTGTAACTAAACGGCTGTAATTGCGTATTGTAACCGAGCGTTTGCAGTCGCGTACTAATGTATTGGGCACTGATACGCGCGCCATCTGTATTGGTTTTTCTACCGCTTAGAGCCGTAGAGCTTAGATGCTTCAGATCATCGATCAGCTGTTGCTGCGCGCTGCTATTACTTTGGCAAAATGTTGAAAAGCTGAGGCTCAATAGCAAAATAAAATAGTTAATGATTAATTACTCGCGCGGTCATGTCACTTAGTGCCTGTAATTTATTTTGATAACGTTGCTTATCATGGTCAAAATCGGCATGTTTATTAGCCAAACGTAATTGGAGATACGCTTGCTTAAAATCACCTAACTGATAATAAGTGCGGGCAAGACCAAAGTAGCTATCATGAATATCATCATCAATTCTTTTTGCTTTATTGAAATGCTTGATGGCATCTTGATAGTTTTGTCCAAGGTATGCGTTATTTCCTAATGACACATGATAATACGGATTACTTTGGCGCTTCAAATCAAGTTTATATAAAATCTTGTCTGCCAGCTCAGGACGGTCGGTGAGTTGATACAGTAAAGCTAAGTTACCCAGTGCTGTATTGTTGTCGTTATTAAGCAGCAAAGCATAATTATAGGCTAATTCGGCGTTATCATACTGAGAATCAAGGCGAAGTAATACGGCTAAGTTACCCCATGCAGCAGAGTAATATTTATCTGCTTTTGTTGCCGCTAAAAAGTAGCTATAGGCTAAATCATAATTTTGATTGAGCATTGCCGCTGCCCCTTTATTGTTATAAAACATCGCGGTAATTCGTTGTTTGCTGATGGGGGTCGTCTGAAATTTCTCACCTCGCGAGTTCGGATCAAAATCAATCACTAATGAGGTTTTTGCGTCATACACATAAGTCACATTAGTGTGGTTATTACGACGCTGTGTGACGATCAAATTAATATGCCCAGTCAATAAGTTATAGCCTTTATTTAGCGCCCAATACTCAGGAATATGAACCGTTTGAAATTGCCCCTGCATGCCTAAATATTCCGCAATACTATAGGCCAAAATCGATAATGATAAACAGTTAGCATTTAGATCTCGGTAGGCTTGATTGGCGGTTAGGGTAGCCCCTGCTTGATATAGTAAGGATGCATCGCCATTTTCTAACAAAAAGTTTAGTAATTTTCGAGTTGTGTTTAAATTGTGTTTAGTACTTGGGAAGGCTGCATCGAGTTGTTGTGTTATTGTATCGCTTAAGGTAAAAATCTGTTCACTACTTTCCACCGGGTAAAGCGTGAAAGATTGGTTTTCAGTGACTGGTGGAGGGATGAGTATTGTTTGATTACTCACACTGGTACAGGCAGAGATACTAAAAAGCAGCACAATGACTGCTAACTTACAAAACCGCGTTAGTATTGTCATAATCATACCCCAACTAATTACTGACTTATTAAGTTTAGTCTGTTTTTTAGTCGAGGTAGATGTTAAATGTTACAAACTGTGTCAGCGCTTTTCAAAGGTGGCGACTAAACTTGCTAAGGTTTGTGCGCTGGTTGCAAGTCCTTTGATCGCCTGCTCGGTATCAATTTGTTCTCGCATTGCCATATCGCTGATCTCACTAATTTGTTCAATATTACGGCCGACGTCAGCAACCACACTACTTTGCTCTTCAGTAGCTGTTGCAATCAAGGTTGCCATATCATTAATTTCATTAGCGGTATTGGTAATGGCATCAAGCAACTGCACAGAGCTTTGCATTGTTGCTACGCTGTACTGAGCTTTATCTTTGGACTGGGCAATATGTTCAACCACATTGGTAGCTGTTTTCGCGAGCTCTTCAATCATTGATTGAATTTCAGTCGTTGATTGTGACGTACGGTTGGCTAAGGCTCGTACTTCATCCGCAACTACGGCAAAGCCGCGGCCATGTTCACCAGCACGTGCTGATTCAATTGCTGCATTTAGTGCTAGTAAATTGGTTTGCTCTGAAATACCACGAATAGAGTCAACAATACTGGCAATAGTCTGGGTTTTATTAGCAAGCTCAGTCACTTGTCCCGCAATTGTGTCAATATCACTGGCTAATGCGGTAATACTCTGTTGGCTTTGCACTACTTGCTGGTGGCTCTGTAATGTATTCGCTTTACTATCTTCGGTCAGTTTTGCGGCAGTTGCGGCGCTGTGGGCAATTTCTTGCACTGTCGCGCCCATTTCGTTGATTGCTGCTGCAACAGAGATAGTCTGCTCTTTTTGGTTGTCCATTGCCTGTGAGTTACGCTTGGCTTGAGTAAATACCTGATCTGAGCTTTGACGAATTTCTAAACTTTCGTGGGAGACTTGCGCAATAGCGGTTTCAATTTTATCAATGAATTGGTTAAAACCATTCGTTAATGCTAGTAGCTCAGGCTGGTCACTGTGAGGTAAACGGTAAGCTAGATTGGCATCACCAGACCCTAAACGAGTAAATAACTCTGCCATTTTTGATAGCGGTGAAGCTAACGAACGAGCCAGTAAAAAACTAACGATACATGCCAACAGCGCAATTGCGATAGCAAAACTTAAAATTTGCCATTGTAAAGTGTTGATCCCGGCAAACACTTCTGCTTTTGGTACTTGTGCAACCACATAGAGTTGAGTGTTTTTAATTGGACTCGCCGCAAGGAAAAAAGTGTCGCCATTGAGTTCGACTTCTTGCAAGTTAAATTCATTGCTTGTTAATAATTGACCACTTACTTGATGACCATACAAGCTATCTAGATTTGTTTTTTCTACTTTATTAACGTCTTGATGGAGTTTAATTACGCCTTTATCGTCAGTAATAAATACAAAGCCAGTCTGCTCGATAGTAAATTTATTCAGTAGTGCCTGCATATCATCAATACTTTTTGCCAGTCCGGTTAAGCCGATGCCATTGATCTGTTGATGATTAACAAACATTTTTGTGTCGCCATTAGGCTCTTGATATAAGCTAATAGAGTAAGCTTGGTTGGCGTTTTTAAAATCAAAAAACCAGCCATCTTGCTGCCGATCTAATACTCTTAAAAAGCCATCTTGATTCCAGTACTGCGCGGTATCGCGATTTGCCCATGATGCGGTTGCTAAGCCGTATTGTTTTACCAGACGATTTAATTCTTTGATTAAAACGTCATCATTGTTATCACTACTATTTGCCCACGCGAGTATAAAATGATTACTTGATACTTGTTCGGCCGCACTGAGTAATTCATTGATCTCTAAGCTTATATAGTTATTTATTGCGTGTAGTTTACTGGGCAACTCAGATTGTATCATCCGTTGTTCGATAATGGTTTTGGCGGATAACAGCGCCGTAATGCCAATTAAGCTGGCGACTGACAAGGCAATAGCGATCCCTAAAATAGTGATCTTACGTGTGATACTAAGACTTTTATATGGCATTGTGGGTACTGACTTTACAAATTATGAGGGTATTTTAGCATGTTTTTTTCATACAGTTCATCATCTAATAGAGTAAGTACTCAGTTTATAATTTACGCTAAGGCGTCTTTAGGCAAATTAATAAAATGAAAAAGCCCACTGCGTTTAGCATGTGGGCTTGGTTTCTAACAAGCGAAATTGTTACTTTCCAGGGTTAAACAATTTTCTTCATTGCTGACATGTAGCCACGCAATTTGGTACCAATGATTTCAACAGGGTGCTCACGCAACGACTTGTTGATTGCAATTAGTGTTTGGTTATCAACATGATTACAGCGCTCGCCTAAGCCTCTACCAATCACATCAGTATCGATGTTTTGCATAAAGTCTTGTAACAGTGGCAAACATGCGTGATTGTATAAGTAACAACCATACTCTGCTGTATCAGAGATTGTGCGGTTCATTTCGAATAATTTTTTACGTGCAATGGTATTGGCAATTAATGGCGTTTCATGTAGCGATTCATAATATGCTGACTCAGCTATAATACCCGCTGCAGTCATGGTCTCAAACGCTAATTCTACACCGGCTTTCACCATTGCAACCATCAAGATACCGTTATCAAAAAACTCTTGTTCGGTGATTTCAACATCACCGGCAGGGGTTTTTTCAAAATTTGTTTCAGCTGTTTCTGCACGCCATTTCAAAAGGTTTGCATCATCATTCGCCCAATCTTCCATCATTACACGAGAGAACGTACCATCGATGATGTCGTCTTGGTGTTTATTGTAAAGCGGGCGCATGATTACTTTTAATTCTTCACTTAATTCAAACGCTTTTACTTTCGCTGGGTTTGATAAACGGTCAAGCATATTTGTAACGCCGCCGTATTTAAGTGCTTCAGTAACAACTTCCCAACCGTATTGAATTAGTTTTGATGCGTAACCGGCGTCTATACCTTTTTCGATCATCTTATCAAAACATAAAATTGAGCCTGTCTGTAACATGCCGCAAAGAATTGTTTGCTCACCCATTAGGTCTGATTTTACTTCAGCAATAAATGAAGACTTTAATACCCCAGCGCGATGACCGCCAGTACCCGCTGCATAAGCTTTAGCCTGGGCTAGACCATGTCCCTGAGGATCATTTTCTGGGTGAACAGCAATAAGAGTTGGTACACCAAAACCGCGTTTATACTCTTCACGAACCTCAGAGCCTGGGCACTTAGGTGCAACCATGATTACAGTGATATCATCACGTACTTGCATACCTTCTTCAACAATGTTGAAGCCATGAGAATAAGCAAGCGTAGAGCCTTGTTTCATCATCGGCATGATTGCGTTTACAACCGCAGTATGCTGTTTATCAGGTGTTAGGTTTAACACAACATCAGCAGTAGGGATCAATTCTTCGTAAGTACCTACAGTAAAACCATTTTCTGACGCATTAAGAAATGATTGACGACGTTCGCTGATTGCAGAATCACGCAATGTGTAGGCAACATCTAAACCTGAATCTCGTAAGTTCAGTCCTTGGTTTAAACCTTGCGCACCACACCCAACAATAACAAGTTTTTTGCCTTTAAGTGCTTCAACACCATCGGCAAATTCAGCCGGATCCATAAATTCACATTGTGCTAGTTGTGCTAACTGCTCGCGTAAGGGAAGAGTATTAAAATAATTCGCCATTGTTAGTATCCTATAAATTTCGTATTTGTTAGATGCAAGCGCTTGCTGCTTTGCTTAAAGTCACCATAAGGAATTTTTACCCTTGCGTAAAATGATATATTTGCATTAAAGTATTTCAAAAAATGAAATGCTTTAATTAATAACCGCTAACTATTGGGATCACTATGGACCATAAACGATTACATTACTTTCTGGCACTTGCCAAAACCTTACATTTTGCCCGTGCCAGCGAGTTATGCCACATAAGTGCTCCCACCTTAAGTCGCAATATTAAACAGTTAGAGGATGAAGTTGGAGTCGCATTATTCAGTCGCGATAATCGCAGTGTAAAGTTAACAGCTGAAGGAGAATCGTTTATCGACTATGCAACGGCTACGTTAGCTAATTGGCAGCGTTTTCGAGCAAATGTACAAAATCCTGAGCAAACTATTTACGGTAAAGTAAGCATTTACTGTTCAGTAACTGCCTCTTATAGTTTTTTGCATCAACTATTAGAGCAACTGCGTTTGCAACATCAACATATAGAAATAAAGCTTAATACTGGCGATCCCGCAGTGGCAATAAACCGTGTGCTTGACGGACACGAAGCCATGGCAATTGCCGCAAAGCCTGATAAATTACCGACGCAAATTGCATTTGCCAGTATTGGTTATTCATCCTTGGTATTTATCGCGCCACGTATTCCGTCGTTGCTCACTGAAAAACTGGCCCAGTTTGGCGATAAGATAGATTGGTCTGAGCTTGAGTTTATAGTGCCAGAGCAAGGTTTTACTCGTCAAAGGTTAGAGCTGTGGTGGCGTAAGCACGGTATTAATGCAAAGATCTATGCGCAAGTAGCGGGGCATGAAGCTATGGTGTCAATGGTGAGTTTAGGGCTAGGCATTGCCATGGTGCCAAAAATTGTTTTAGATAATAGCCCATTAAAAGATCGCGTTCAGGTGATCAGTGATCAAAAAGAGGCCCCTGCCGGGTTTGAGATTGGTTTGGCAGTATTACGTAAAGAGTTACCAGATGCCGCGTTAAATGCATTATGGGAGATTGCTCAATCACTGAAAAACGTTAATAGCTTAGCTCCTTAGCCGAGTCTAAATACGCAGATGTAAAGTTTATTTACCTTGAATCGTTCCATATGTATCAAAAGTGTGAATGATTGTAATCGTCTAGGGATTAGTTATTAATACCTTGCTATGATAACGATATTGGGTTGTCTCTTTTGGCATAAATAACAACAATGAAGTCGATAGTTAATATTCTTACTGCGCTTTGCATCTCTGTATGGCTTACAGTACCTTGTTTTGCACAGCCATCAGAAATTGAGCCTGTGCAGGATATAACAACAGGGCAGTGGCACTTGAGCCTTAACACGGGATTAGGAGTCATAACAAATCCATTAGCTGGTGGAGGTGATTTACCATTAGTGTTGATCCCAGATATAGCTTATTACGGTGAACAGTTCTTTTTTGATAATGGTCGCTTAGGCTATAGCCTGATACAAGACTCCCCACATACCTTTAATTTAGTCACTGAGTTTAATTCGGAAACTCGTTTTTTTGTTGATTGGCATCCAAGTAACATTTTTGCATTAAGATCAGAAAGTTCATTTACGAACAGTGAAAATGAACTTCAAATCCAACAACCTAGTCTAGATATCCGTGAGCTTAATAAACGTAAATGGGCACTCGATGCTGGCCTGAGTTACCATTATAGCTATCAGCAGCATGTATTTTCCGTGCAGGCATTAGCTGATGTATCCGGAGTGTATGACGGGTGGCGAAGTGCACTGCAGTGGCAAATGCACAAGAACATTGGTGAGTTACAGATTAAGCCGACTATTGGCATCTGGTATAAATCGGCAGCACTGAATACATATTTTTATGGCGTAACAGAAAAAGAGTCTCCAGTTCGTGCAATTGAGGTTGGCAGTAGTTGGCAGCCTTATGCTAAAATAGATGCCCGCTGGCCCTTAAATGGAGCCAACTCATTGCGTTTTCATCTGGCTTATTATGATTATTCCGCCTTAGCTGACGACAGTCCGCTGTTTGAACAAACGTATTCTCTGACTGCCTTTATAGGGTTTGATCATATTTTTTAATATGAAGTATTTACAACTTGGTGCGTGCGTCATTTTTTTGTTGGTATGGCCAAAGTTAGCTGTCGCAAAAAAAGATATATTAACAGTTACTCCAAAAGTCTGTGTGGTTTCCGAACAACAAGACTTTTGCGATGTTGATGTAAAATTTGCTTTAAATATGCCCCATAAAATGGACGTTTGTTTATACAGCGAAGATCAACAACTGCAATGTTGGCAACAGGTTACCTTAGAAGAATTCAATCATAAAGCGCGTGTTCAGGTTGAAACCATATACTCCCTAGTCAATCCTCACACGGATGAATTACTGGCGACAACACGCATTGAAGTACAGAGCACTCGCGCTAAAACAACTCGGCGCCGATTACGTTCTCCGTGGAGCTTTTTTTAATCTTGGAGCTGCAAATGGCAAAGATCTTACTTGTAGAAGATGATTTAGGGTTACAGCAATTAACCCGTGACTATCTTGAAAATAATGGCCTTGAAGTGGCGGTGCTAGACCGTGGCGATGAAGTGTTTAGTTACCTTGAAAACAATCCGGTTGATTTGATGATCCTCGATGTGATGCTGCCAGGTAAAGATGGCTTTAGTGTTTGTCGTCAAGTCAGAGATAAATTTAGCTTACCAATATTAATGTTGACCGCCAAAGGTGAAGACTTTGATCAAGTCATTGGTTTGGAACTTGGTGCCGATGATTATGTTATTAAGCCAGCTGAGCCAAGAGTATTGCTTGCCCGTATTAATGCGCTATTACGCCGTGGCCAAGCATCAGTAAAAGCGCCAGAAGAATTACAATTTGGCGATTTATGTATTGATAAAACCAGCCGTATTGTTCGCTTAAAGAATAACGAAATCACCCTCACTTCCCATGAATTTGAATTACTGTGGTTATTAGCTTCAAATTCCGGTGAAGTACTAAGTCGTGAACATGTTCATCAACACATGATTGGTCGCCAATATGATGGATTAGACCGCACCGTAGATGTACGTGTATCTCGGATCCGTAAAAAATTAGGTGATAACAGCGATAAACCATACCGTATTAAAACCGTTTGGGGACAAGGCTACTTATTTGTCTCCGATGCATGGGGTATGTAACTATTAATGGGGAAACTATTTGCAAGTTTATATGTGTATATTATAGTTTCCCTGTTTTTAGTCAGTGGGGTAATTGAACAACTTTGGCCCTATGAAGACAGTCAACAACAAATTGCGCTCGATGATGAGTTTGGTCAATCCCTATGGCTATTAGCGCAAACCCCGCAAGGGCTTACTAAAATAGCCACTCGCTTTCAAAGTGAAATAGTACAAAAACAAGACCTAATGTTGCCCGCACAACAACAACAAGAACT
This sequence comes from Pseudoalteromonas rhizosphaerae, assembly GCF_028885455.1. Taxonomy (NCBI): domain Bacteria; kingdom Pseudomonadati; phylum Pseudomonadota; class Gammaproteobacteria; order Alteromonadales; family Pseudoalteromonadaceae; genus Pseudoalteromonas; species Pseudoalteromonas rhizosphaerae. Next base: position 4,068,071 of record NZ_CP118496.1, on the reverse strand, counting down.
TAACCTACATAATTATATTTATCTATTTGATCAACAACAGCGAGCTATCTGGTATATCGTTGTTGATAATGAGCAATTATTGCAAGTGGGTCCAATTACCGTTTCTGCGCCAGTATTCTCATCCGTTTGGCCTTATCTATTATTATTGTGTGTCGTTGGGATCCCTGTTGGCTTATGGAGTTTTTTACTGTGGCGTGATTTTGCTAAGTTGCGACTGGCCTGTGAAGCCGTTGGTGGATCACAAGACTTTGAGCTGAGCGCCACCTCGAAATCATTCTTTTTACCAATTACCGACACCTTAAGTGCTATGCAGCAGCGTATTCAGCATTTATTAACCGCTCAACAAGAACTTACATCGTCGGTATCGCATGAGTTTAGAACGCCACTGGCACGTTTAAAATTTGCGTTGGCAATGCTTGAGGATAAAGTAGCTGACGAAAAAGCCTTTGAATATATCGATAACATGCAATTAGATATTGTGGAGTTAGAGTCGTTAGTTAAAGAAATGCTTGATTATGCTCGCCTTGATAGCCAACAACCTAATCTTACGGTGCAAACATGTAACTTAGTGCAGCTAGTAGAAAGTGTTGTCACTAAACTTGATTTTGCTACGCAAATAAAACTCAATATGCAATTACCAGCTTTATGCAGTTACACTTGTGACAGTCACTTTATCGCCCGCAGTATCCAAAACTTAGTAGGCAATGCGTTGAAATATGCTCGTCACGAAGTGCGAATTAGCTTAGTTGAAAATACTGGGCAGTTAATTTTATCGGTCGAAGACGATGGCCCTGGCATTGAACAATCACAATGGGATGCAGTGTTTAAACCTTTTGCCCGACTTGATAAAAGTCGCGATAAAAAGACTGGAGGCTTTGGGCTTGGTTTAGCCATTGTGGCAAAAATAGTGTCTTGGCACCAAGGCAGCTGTACGATATCGAATTCAGAATTAGGTGGCGCCAAATTTACAATCTATTTGCCTAAGTAACCAGAGTTCAGGGTAAGTAACTCCTTTTCTATTGCTATATCTGTGGCTAAATTGATACTCAAAAAAAAAGCGCCTAATAGGCGCTTTTCTGCGGTTAAAACCAAAATCAACAAGTAGCAAAAGAGTAGACTTCACTTTGCTAAGTAAGTTCCATTATTTATTACTTTTAATTTATTTATGTGTTTTTAAAAGCGGCATGAGCATCTGCTCCAAGCCATTGAGTTTAACTTCATACATCATTGCTAATTGAGCACCGAGTGTGCCGTGAGGAAATCCTTGCTGCTTAAACCAGACCAAGTATGGTTCTGGTAATAGCAGCAAAGGGCGGCCTGCGTATTTACCAAATGGCATTTTTGTATTGATCGCTGTTTTTAAAAGCTCTGGATCCATGATTAACTTAATTTGCTAGATTATGCGTGAAGTGTATTACAAAAGAGGGTGAGAAAATAGGCTGTGACGGGCAAGAAACAGCCTATTTAATGAGGGGAGTAGGCCCTCATAATTTACTAATGGATCTGATATTGATGCTTTTTGGTAAATCCAAGTTGTTTAAGTTTGTTTATAATTGACGGATCATCGATGCGGCTTGGTGTTTCGCTATCACGTAAGAAATGATTTTCCGGCACTTGATATATATCGAGCATTTTTTGAAATAGCACTGAGCGCATTGTTAACGCTGTCATTCCATTTCTTTGTATTTCATCAAGACGATTTTGAAGCTCAACCAGTTTTGGGTTATTTACATCATCCGCCACTGTCTGAAACTGTGTAGCAAACTTATTCTTCATCTAAAAACCTTATTTAATAGCAAAAGACAAAATGCCGATAAATACGTATTCAAAAACACGAGAAGGCTTTTTTTGTGCTAAAAATAGATACTTACGTATTACTCAACAAATGCAGTTTACTCTTTTTTCATGGGTAAATGCCAATCTGGATGTAAAGCTTTGTAAATGCGCTTGACTCTTATTTGGGGACTTTTGCGACGTTGTTTCAGGCGGTTATATATAAGGATATGAAAATTAAATGAAAATAGTTCTCAGTACCTTTTGTGGTGCTGAGAACTTTATTTATATTATGGAAATAATTTTTGCTTTACATGCTCAGCGAAGCCACTACCGGCCTCTAAATAGAAGTTATAAGTAGAGTCAACGCCCATATCTTCAAGTTCTTTTTGCTGATCTGGATAGTTAGCAATGGCAGTAACTTGACCTTGGTAACCCGAAGCACGCAATTGCTCCAAAGCAAAAATGTTTTGCATATGTTTTGGCATCGCGAGCATGATCATCTCTACATGGGAGTGATTTACCCGTTGCCAAAAGTCTGGATCGGTTGCATCTGCCAAGAGTGCCTTACGGCCTCGTGAAACATGCTTCTCGACCACTTCTGGCTTGATGTCTACTCCAGCTACAACGCCAGGATGGGTGATGTTAATTGTTTCATATGCACCGGTGCCAATACGACCCATACCAAAAATAACAATCTTGGTGTCATTTAAGTTCACAGGAAGTTCTTCTGCTAAGCGAGTAGGGCTTTCAAAACGTATGAGCCAAGCTTCGATTTTTACATAAATTTCGTTTGAACGTTTATTTAGTGGGGATGCAATGATAAAGGTCATTGATACTGCAATAGCCATAACAGCCAACCACTCAGATGTGATTAACCCGCTACTGGCAGCAACCATACAGACTATCAAGCCAAACTCGCTGTAGTTAGCTAAGGTAAATGCACTCAATAAGGAGGTACGAGCGCGTAACTTAAAGGCATTCGTTAGTATATAATACAGGGCAACTTTGACTGGTAGCACCAATACAATAATAAGCGCTATAAGTAATGAGTTGAGCGTCAGATCAGCACCTAAACCAATTGTTAAGAAAAACCCAACTAATAAAATTTCTTTTAAATTAAGTAGTGATTTTGCAAGCTCACTGGCTTTTTTATGAGGAGCAAAGATCATACCGATGATCAACGCGCCTAAATCACCTTTCAAGCCTGCAAATTCAAATGCATGATAGCCAACGACAAGTGCAAAGAAAAAGCCAAACAAAGGTAATAGCTCACCATGTTTAGAACGATTTAACACCCAAAACATGACTGGGCGTAATAATGGCAAGGCAACTAATAGCGCAAAAGCCCAACCGTTGGGGATTTTACCTGTGCTGATGGCTAAAAATATCACTGCAAAGATATCTTGCATAACCAAAATACCAATGGCTATTTTGCCGTGAAGGCTGGCCATTTCGCCACGTTCTTCAAGTACTTTTACAGCAAAAACTGTGCTAGAAAAGCTAAAAGCAAAACCAACAAGCAACGCACTTTGCCAACTTAGGTCTGCAAATAATGGCAACGAAAGTGCGCCTAAGAACAGCATCAAACTGCAAAAAATAGCGCTACTAATAATAATATGTAAAGAGGCAGGGGCCCAAACTTGTGGCTTAATAAGATGGCTAACTTTTAGTTTCAGACCAATACTAAATAGTAATAACGTGATCCCTAAATTAGCAATCGTATTAAGTAGCTCAGTGGTTTTAAAGCCAGATAAGTTCAGTACAAAGCCAGCAATCAAAAAACCGATTAGCGGAGGAAGTTTAAGTTGGTACACGGCAAAGCCACACACAAATGCGACAGCAAAATATAATAGTTCCATAATTCTTAATATCACTTCATTTGGTTACCTAGTGTAGCGAAATATCAGCATTTTTGAAAATCATTCGTGTATATTATGCATATAAATTGCGCGCATAGAGATATACCTGTGTATGAAAAACACTCGTTTAGTTAATTATTCTGCTAAAAACTCAAAAAATAGTTATTTTTTCACTGACAGCAGCTTTTAAATATGGTTAAGATGCAGTAACAAAGGAATTTAAGCGTGATTCAGGTTTAGGTGAATTAAGCTTAAGGAGAAATAGATGTTTAAAAAAATTCTTGCATCAGTCGGTATTGGTGCAGCAACAGTAGATACCGTGCTTGAAACTGAGCATTTACAACCTGGGCAATTATTTAATGCCCAAATAGTGATCACCGCAGGGGATGTTAGCCAAGCAATAACAGGTCTTGATTTAGCATTAATGACGCGCGTAAAAGTGGAAGGTGAAGACGGTGCTTATTTTACCAATCATATTATTGATAAGTGGCGTATAACCGATATTGGTACAATTGAACCTGGTCAACAAAAACACATTCCGTTTGAAGCGCGCTTACATTCAGAAACACCGATCACCGAAATCAACGCCGGTTATAACCAATCACATGTGTGGCTTGAAACAGGTTTAGATATTGATTTAGCACTTGATCCTACGGATAAAGATCATCTTCATATTTATCCAAATGATGCCGTAACTACTTTTATGCAAGCGATGGATAAACTGGGTTTTAGCTTGGTAAAAGCGGATGTTGAAAAGGGCTTCTTACGTGCTAGTACGTTTAACTCTGTCTCTGGTTGTTATCAAGAGCTGGAATATAAACCAAATAGCCGTAGCTTGTTCGGTATTCAAGAGATTGAACTATCGTTTGTGCCTGAAGCTCATAAAACTCATGTTTTAATTGAGCTTGACCGTGGTTTTCGTGGTGATGGCTATGTTGACCTGACGATTGAACATGATCACGTTAATCTTTCGCATTTATGTGATCAATTAGAACGTTTGCTTGCCTAGCTATTCAGAGCTCGGTTAGTTAGCTAAGCGTAATAAGTAGCCCAGTATTGACTGGGCTTTTTTTATGTTAGGAGTTTTTATGCGATTAACAACAAAACCATTTTCTCAACTGTCTGCGCAGGTACTGTTTACTATCATGCGCACGCGGGTCGATGTATTTGTAGTTGAGCAGCAATGCCCATACCCTGAATTAGACGATATCGATTGCACTGCAACAACTCAGCATCTCTATTGGCTCGAGGCTGAACAATTAGCTGCATACGCACGTTGTTATGAGAAAAATGAGCAGTACAGCGCTATTGGTCGCGTGCTGGTTGAAAAATCACAACGGGGTAAGGGGTTGGCAGTGTTATTGGTTAAAGAGGCGATCCAGTGTTGCTTTACGCATTGGCCGAACAAGGATATATACATTGGCGCGCAAACCTATTTACTCGCGTTTTATCAGTCGCTGGGTTTTCAGTGTATTGGCGAGCCTTATTTAGAAGATGGTATTGCACATCAAGATATGATTTTAAAAAACCGCTCCGTGTAAAGAGCGGTTTTTTGAGTTAGCCTAATAGCGAGCTGACAAACACTAAACCAATTGCAATTGGGCAAATGAATTTAATATACCATGGCCATATTTTCCAAAATAGGCTGGTAGCAACTTCTGGGCAGCCTTGTTGTATTTCGTTTAATAGTGAGTTGCGATACCAAATCCAGCCGACAAACAAGCAACACATTAAACCAAGAATAGGCTGACCAAATTTAGTTGTGAGCGCAATAACTAAACCAAACAGCGCATTAAAGTTCAGGACTATCGTAAAGCTCACCAATGCTATAATCGTTCCTATTAACCAAGTGGCTTTTACACGGCCAAGATCAAAGCGCTCTACCGCATACGAAACCGGTGCTTCAAGCATTGAAATAGACGATGTCAGTGCAGCTATACTCATCAATGCAAAAAAGGCAAAGCCAACGAATAAACCAATGGTGCCCATGCCATCAAAAAGAGCGGGTAATACTTGAAATACTAAAGTGTCTTCAGAAAGCAACTCTCCAGTAGCTGAGAATATTTCCACCCCTTGTGCCTGCGCAACGTACATCGCAGGGATAATTAGTAACCCAGCAACAAAAGCAATAAACACATCAATAAGGGTAACGTAGGCGCCAAGTGAGACTAAATTTTCTTTTTTACTAATGTAGGAGCCATAAATGATCATCACACTGGTGCCCAATGACAATGAAAAGAATGCTTGCCCCAGTGCACTAACAAGTAATTCAGGGTCTAAAATAGAGCTAAAATCAGGTACTAAATAGGCTTTAAGGCCTGTCATAGCACCTTCTTGCATCAGCACATAAACAATCAGTGCAAATAAAATAGTCAGCAGTGCGGGCATTAAGCGTTTCGACCACTTTTCAATGCCGTTTTCTACTCCGCGGCTAATGATTGCGACAGTAAGAATAATAAACCCAGCTGTAAATATAAGGTTTCTAGAGAGTGACTGTTCACTTAACCAAGTTGAAGAGCTCTCACTGCCCACTAAAGTCGCAATGGGCTCTAGAGTGGCACTGATCATCCAACCGGCGACAATGGCATAAAAGCTGAGGATCAGTCCGGCACATATGATACCGCCAAAACCGACCACAAACGCAAAGCGTTTTTGGAACGGGTTATTTGAAACTTTCCGCAATGAACTAACCGCATTGGCCTGACCATGGCGCCCAATCGTTAGTTCTGCCATCAGTGCTGGGTAAGCCAAACAAAATGCCAATACAAGGTAAGCAATTAAAAAGGCTGCGCCTCCATTGCTAGCTGTTTGTGTAGGGAAACCCCAAATATTACCAAGACCTACTGCAGATCCTGCTGCGGCCATAATGAATCCAAAACGGGAGCTAAACTCCCCTCTGACTGCGCTCATAATTATTTTTTCTTCTCTATATAGTGACGGCGCTGACAATCTACTGTAAATGTTAAAAAATAAAAAGCCCTTATTTTTAGCTGCAGCCGTGCAGAATTAACGCATGACTGTATTTACAAAATTTAGAATGCCAATGCTGTTAACATTGTTTGTTTAAGTTATTGTTATCTAATCATAATGAGGTGGTTTATGATGCTGTAAACTGTAACATAAAAGTTACAACTGTTCCGGGTTATGTATTTTAAGGGTAAGGCATGCCCCCGTTAGGTGTTTACTACGATTTACGCTTACACTGCCATGATGCCAATCAGCTACTTTAGCAACAATGGCAAGTCCTAGGCCATAACTTTGATCGGCCCGATTGCGATGACTCTGTTCTTGAAAAAAAGGGCTAAAAACTTTGTGCCAATTTTGCTCTTCGATACCTGGGCCATCATCCTCAACGGTGATAATAAGTGTTTGCTCTTTAATCGATGCCGTGAGAATAATTTTTTGTTTGGCAAAGTCACAGGCATTGCTAAGCAGATTAGTGATTGCGCGAGCTAACCAGTGTAAATCTGCATAAATATGAGAATTATCATGACAGATAAGCTGTAAATCAAGTTGTTGCTGTACTAACTTAGGCTCTAGTTGCTGTATTAGGGTGCTTAGGTAGCTGTTTAACTCAGTGTGTGAGTAGGTCAGTTGGTTGGCTTTTTGCTCAAGCGTGGCAAATGCTAAATAACTTTTCAACATTGATTCCATTTGGTCTAAATCAGCTTCCATACGATTTAAATAATGTTTTATTTTTTTTTCGCTATGACTATCTAGTGCCGCATCTAAGCCAAATCGTAGGCAGGCAATGGGGGTGCGTATATCATGAGATAAACTCGAGGCCATCAGTTTATTTTCATCGAGTAATTTTTCGATCTGGCTTGCCATGCGGTTAAAAGTAAGCTCAACATCTTTAATGTAAGTGAAATGGGATACCCGAATGCGAGCATGTAAGTCGCCACTGGCAAACTTTTTAGCTGCGTCATTAACCACGCCTAGTCGTTTAGCTAATGGTGCAATAATAAACCCCATAAACACACATAACCCAGCGTAAAACATTAAGGTAAGTAACATATCATTTTGTTGATCTTGTTCGTGGGATTTTTCCAAACGTAATTTAAGATGAAAAGGCGCAAGCAAATCATTACTGTAGAGTAGGTAATACCCTTCTTGATCTTCTAAAATCAGTCCGCCTTCAGCATTGATCTCTTCTAGCAGTGATGGTGGCAGCGCTAAAGATTGCGTGGCTCGATAACTTAATCCCAACGAAAACTGTTGTGCAAGTAAGGCGGTGTAGTCTGCTCTTTGCATGAAGGGTTGGCTGGCAATTTGCTGGCTGAAGCCCATTAAAAGTTTACTTTGAAAGCCAAACTCATCCTGCGAGGTATGAGTTTGCTGACTAAAAGCATCAATTAACCAACCTAATATTACGATCGAGAGCAGGGCACTGGCTAATAAGGAGAGATAAAACTTTTTCATAGCATTTGCCAGTATACCTTAGCGGCGATCACCAAGCGCTTGCGACGAGTAAATAGCCTCGCCCCCAAATTGTTTTAATTTTTTCAGGTTGCTGCGGATCATCATTAAACTTTTTGCGCAGTGCAGAAATAAGCACATCGACACTACGATCAAGGCCATCGTATTCACGACCCTTGGTTGCTTTGAATACAGCATCTCGCGACACAACTTGCCCGGCGTTACAGGCTAAATAATGCAGTAATAAGTACTCGGCGCTGGAAACTCCTTGATCAATATTATTAATAAAAACGTTGCGAGATTGTGTATCAATTTTTAAAGAGCCAACTTGAATAATGGTATCATCCGCTTGCGACTCTGAATTGTCGTTATTGGCGCGCAGTGCCGCCTTGATCCGCGCAAGCAATGCACGCGGCCTGACCGGTTTCATTATGTAATCACTGGCACCGACTTCAAGACCAATCACTTCGTCCATTTCTTCGTCTCGAGCGGTTAGCATAATAATAGGGCTTTGGTAAAATTGACGTAGTTCACGACAGACACTAATACCGTCTTGGCCGGGGAGCATAATATCGAGTAAAATTAAGTCAGGCTTGAGCTCTTTTACATGACTGACAACTTGGTCGCCACGTTCACAAATATGAGTCGTGTAGCCTTGCTCAGTTAAATACTCCGCTACCCACTGGGCTAAAGAGCCGTCATCTTCAACTAGTAATATTGTGCCGTAATTATCCATGCTTTATCTCGTTTTAAAAAAGCCGCCAGCGGCGTTTCTTTTGGCGATTTTGATACACCCATTGCAACTGTACTTGTGTTGACGCAATGATCTTACCGGTATCGCTGTTTATTAACTCAAATGAAATGCTTTCAACAGAATCAAAAGCATAATTTAACTTTCCGCTATTTTGTCTAAGCCAGCATTGCATAATATGCTTCGATGTTGCATCACGTAAACAGTAATTACCGATGCTAGTTTGTTGCCAGCTTAGCTCTATATCAGCATAGCAACTGCGTCCTTCGCGCAGTGCAACACAGGTGTCGGGCAACGCAATTAAACTACTGTCATGCGGTTCTTCAACATTGGCTAGTAATTGTTTTGCGTTTAATAACAGTAATAAAATTACTGTGGTTTTAAAATACATAGCGCACGCCTACCATGGCTTTATGCTGATAACCCTGAGCCACAATGGGACTGTTGGAAATTTCACTTGAAAACCAGGTTGACAGCCAGCCACCTAAAAATACCCAGTGTCGATTAAGTGGGTACTCGGCGTGGAATTCAAAAATCATACTCATTGCGCCGTCTGTTTTATAGACAGCACGAGTAGCGGTGGCTTCTTCTGATGTTATGCCAAAATAGTAATTGCTGAAATCTGCTGAGTAAGCGCTAATGCCAACACCGGTGCGAAACTCCCAGTTTTGCCACGGTAAAATATGGCTAAAAAAGCTATTTACGACCCAACCATTATGAGCATTAGAAATATCATGTAAGTATTCAAAGGAAATCTGTGAGTTTTCAAAGCGACGGGTAAGGCGTAAGCCGGTATCAAAGTCACTTTTTCTGGTTCGTATACCTTTAAGTTCAGGCATCACCCCACTGCTATAAAAGTCCAGTCCTGTTTCATCAAACCCAGCTTGCATATTGGTACCAAGAATATCAAGATCCCAATTATACTTATTGATGATGCTATAACCAATAATGATGCCGCCACTGAGTTGGCTGTGATCAATATCTAAATAAAAGCGTTCGTAAGAAACAGCAAGGTTAATATCAAGTTCTAGACCGTCACTGTAAGAATCCATTCCAACTAGATAAGAATCTTCAACATAATAGCCCGCACCCGCGCTCCAATCCCAAGCAAAGCCTGAGGTTGGCTCTAAGGTGTTATCAGCATAATAGCGATTACTGGCATTGCTAGAGGTGCTCCATAAACTCACACTGATCAGTAATAACAGTAGTTTCTGTAGAGTGTGTTGTTTACGTTGCATCCATGATCCAAATAAATTAAGCAGTTGTTAAGTGTATTATATTGTCAAAGAGTTCCTTTGATCTGTAAAAAATTGTAGCCAGTAGTCATTCTGTGGACATTGACTTAGTGTACTTTTATTTTATCGATCAAAATACTACTTAGATAATAGTGCATCATCGGTGTTAGAGCACTCACTTCAGTGCGATTACACGGTCCTTGAAGTTTAGTTAAGCTGGTCATTTTTGAAATGGTTTTATAGCTTGGTATACTGATCTCCTGATTGGCGCGGGCAAGACGTGCTTGATCAGTATTTTGTTGATGGATAAAAGTGGCTACTTCAAGTTCATTACTGATCACTTGTTCATCACTGAAGCTGTAAATAAGTGGTTCGCGATGGAAGCTCGCACTGTCGATTGAGGATTTTCCAAACCACACTACATCACCCGATGCACGATGGATCAGGCGCATGCTAACCTCTGCATTGATGGTTGAGCATTGTTGGATCGGATACAGTTGTGTTATTTGCGCAAATAAAGGATACGCTTTATTTGGTGGTTGTATTTGATATTCGGTATCTTCAATAAAGTTGAGCTCTAGCTGGTGTATAGCTAGGGTATAATCACTATTACCTTGATCAACGACACGTAAGTTCATAGTCGTTAATGCATCAGTTATTTGTTTAAATAGGGTATCCGTGACACTTGCTTTATCGGCAATAACTTGCACAGTTTGGTTACGAGTAATTTTATGCGCTGGTAATTGTACTGATTTTACTTTCGGTGAAGCATGTTCGGTTTCATAGGTTACTTGATAGCTTTGGCTTTTTAATTGCGGCTTGAGTGGCATTTCTAAAGGCGCAGCAGGTGGCGGCGCAGTCACACAAGCTGTTGTAATGAAAGTGAAAAAAACTATTGATAAATAACGTATAAACACTGTAAAACCCTTTGAAAGCTCGATAATCGGAATATTGTACGTTAGTCTTAATAAAACTTCATGGTATTATAAAGCTAAGAATGTCTTAATCTAGATAAAAATAATAAAAAATGAAGTCCTTTGTGTCGTTAATCAACTCCTTTTTTTTCGTTATCACGTTAGTGTTATTTCAATCGCAGGTTCATGCCAGCGAGCAACAGTGGCAAGAATTTGTCAATGATTACACACAACATCTCGAACATAAATTAAAAAGCAAAGGGATCCCAGGGGCTGCGTTGTCGATAGTTAATGGCCCTGATGATACGCATATACAAGGGTTTGGGGTAACAAAGCTAAATAAGGGCTTAGCAGTCAATGCCCATACTCGGTTTCGCTTAGCATCGGTATCTAAAACGTTTGCAGGCTCACTCAGTGCAAAGTTAGCCAATGAGGGGAAGTTTTCTTTAGACGACCCTGTCAGTAAATTTATTCCAGCCTTCGCCAATACGGATTACAAAAATAATTTAAAAGTTTTTCACTTACTCAGTCACTCCAGCGGTTTAGTACCTAATGCGTATGATAACTTGATTGAATCAAGAATGAGTTACCCTGATATAGTGCAAAAGTTGTTGAGTGTGGAACCTATTTGCCAGCCAGGGCAGTGCTATGGCTATCAAAATGTGATGTTTAGCTTAATTGCTGAAGTGATCAAAAGCAGTACTAAATTGGATTACTCTCGGTGGATGAGTGAATTTATATTTTCACCATTAAATATGAATGATGCAAGCCTGGGTTATACAGCGATGGTAACAGATGATAATTATGCTCATCCCCATGTAAGAGGGCGCAAACGCTGGCATACCGCAAAATTGAAAAAAAATTATTACAAGGTACTTCCCGCAGCCGGCGTTAATGCTAGTGCCAGTGATATGGCTATTTGGTTAAAAGCGCAGTTAGGATATTACCCAACGGTATTATCCAGTGCAGTGTTAGCCAGTCAAACTCGTCCTTATACGCATACAAAAAAAGAGTTACGGCGTCGAGTGTGGAAAAAGCACCTTAGCGAGGCCTATTATGGCTTAGGCTGGCGGGTTTACGAATATGATAATGAAACCATTTACTATCATAGCGGCTGGGTGCAAGGATATCGCAGTGACCTTGTAGTAATACCGCACTTAAACATAGGTTTCAGTCTGATCCTTAACGCCGAAACCGGTATCATTAATGAATTAACGACAGAGTTTATTGATCGTGTGTTGCTATTCAAACGCTCACAACAACTAGCAATGTATAAAGAGGAAGACAAATGAACTATATTTTAGCGAGCTTAATATTACTGTTTACTGCGAATTTAACAGCAGCACCGCAAAGTATTTTTTTGTTTCGCCATAGTGAAAAATTAACAGGCAACGATCCCCATCTTACGGATGCCGGCAAGCAACGGGCGCAGCAGTTAGTGAGTCTGCTTAGTAAAGTCCAGCCAACAGCAGTTTTTAGTACGGACTATAATCGCACTATCGAGACCGCAACTCCTATTGCTGAACATTTTAATATTACAATTCAAAGCTACGACCCTCGTGACTTAGCCGCATTTAAACACACTGTTTTAGCGCAAGATGGCGTAGTGGTGATTGTAGGCCATAGTAATACCACGCCAGAATTGGCAAAATTAATAGCGCAAATAGATGTTGAAAAGATGCCTGAAACTGAATTTAACCGCTATTTTATCTTACAAAGCGAAGCGCAAGGTTATCAGTTGAGTGATATGAAGATGAATTTTTGAGCAATGTAATATATTTATTTACAATTTATTGCAGTTGCGTCGCAGATATAAAAAAACCAGCAATTGCTGGTTTTTTTATAGCGGAATAGAAAATTAATTACGTGGTAATTGGATCTTCTTTTCTTCGCTTTGGCGATAAAGCACAAGGGTGTGGCCGATTGACTGTAATTTCTCAGCACCGGTTTCACGAATAATAGCTTCAAAAATCAGTGCTTTAGTCTCACGATCATCAGTAGGTACTTTTACTTTAATAAGTTCGTGGATTTCTAGAGCGCTTTGAATTTCAACTAATACACCTTCAGTTAAACCGTTAGAACCAAGAAGTACAACTGGTTTTAGAGAGTGTGCTTGACCTTTTAAAAACTGCTTTTGTTTGTTCGATAATTTCATGTTGTTACAAATTTTGCTGAATATGGCTTGAATTAAGGGTATTCTAACGCCATCTAGAGAATATTACTAATTAGTTGCGTGTTAATTTATGACGAATAAGAAACTTTCGGCCAGTTCACAGCGATGGTTGAAGGAACATTTTGATGATCCTTATGTTCACGAGGCACAAAAGAAAGGTTGGCGCTCTCGTGCGATTTTTAAACTCGACGAGATCCAAAATAAAGATAAATTACTACGCCCAGCCATGACTGTTGTTGATTTGGGAGCTGCGCCGGGAAGCTGGTCACAGTATTTAGCAGAAAAAGTAGGCGATAAAGGGCAGGTGATCGCTTGTGATATATTACCTATGGATTCATTGGCCGGCGTTGATTTTTTGCAAGGAGATTTCCGAGAAGAAGCTGTTTTAGATGCGTTATTAAATCGCATTAATGGTAAAAATGTTGATGTGGTGCTCTCTGATATGGCACCAAACATGAGTGGTAATAGCTCCGTTGACCAAGCTGGAAGCATGTATTTAGTGGAATTAGCATTAGATATGTGTAGCCAAGTTTTAAAGAAAAATGGTGCATTTGTTGTTAAAGTATTCCAAGGTGAAGGCTTTGATGAATTCTTAAAAACAGTGCGTGATAGCTTTAAAACTGTAAAAATCCGTAAACCCGACGCCTCACGTGCGCGATCACGTGAAGTATATATAGTAGCGACAGGCTACAAACTGTAGTACAGTTGTCAGGCGTTTAGTTGAATTTAAATTAATTGGATACAAGAGGTTAACCCCTTGAGCGATATGGCGAAAAATCTAATACTCTGGCTGGTCATTGCAGTTGTGCTAATGTCAGTATTTCAGAGCTTTAATGGTGGCGATCAAACAGACCGTCAAACTAGTTACAGTCAATTTGTAAAAGATGCCCGAAGTGGCGCTATACAAGAAGTGGCAATCGAAAGTACCAGTGGCACAATTACTGGCACTAAAACCAATGGCGATCGCTTTCAAACGATCATGCCTATTTATGATAAAGACATTCTTAATGACTTATTAAAAAGTGATGTGAATGTAAAAGGTGTGAAGCCAGAAGAGCAATCATTCTTAGCGAGCATCTTAATTTCATGGTTCCCAATGTTATTACTAATTGGGGTATGGATTTTCTTCATGCGTCAAATGCAAGGCGGCGGTGGCAAAGGTGCTATGTCGTTTGGCAAGAGTAAAGCACGCTTAATGAGTGAAGACCAAATTAAAACCACCTTCGCAGATGTTGCCGGTTGTGATGAAGCTAAAGACGATCTAACAGAGCTTGTTGATTTCTTACGTGATCCATCTAAATTCCAAAAACTTGGCGGTAGTATTCCTAAAGGCGTATTAATGGTTGGTCCTCCAGGTACGGGTAAAACCTTGCTTGCTAAGGCCGTTGCTGGTGAAGCGAAAGTACCATTCTTTACAATTTCAGGTTCAGACTTTGTTGAGATGTTTGTTGGTGTGGGTGCTTCGCGTGTTCGAGATATGTTTGAACAAGCGAAAAAAGCAGCGCCATGTATCATCTTTATCGATGAAATTGATGCCGTAGGCCGTAAACGTGGCGCAGGTATGGGTGGTGGTCACGATGAGCGTGAGCAAACACTTAACCAAATGCTAGTAGAGATGGATGGCTTTGAAGGCAATGAAGGTATTATCGTTATTGCCGCGACTAACCGCCCAGATGTACTTGATCCAGCATTACTTCGTCCTGGTCGTTTTGACCGCCAAGTAGTGGTTGGCTTACCTGATATCCGTGGCCGTGAACAGATCCTTAAAGTACATATGCGAAAAGTGCCATTAGGCGATAACGTAGAAGCTTCTGTTATTGCGCGTGGTACACCGGGATTTTCTGGTGCTGATCTTGCAAACTTAGTCAATGAAGCGGCTCTATATGCTGCACGTGGTAATAAACGTGTTGTTAGCATGGCTGAATTTGATGCTGCTAAAGATAAAATCATGATGGGCGCAGAGCGCAAGACCATGGTGATGAGCGAGAAAGAAAAAGAAATGACTGCGTATCATGAAGCCGGACATGCAATTGTTGGCCGCATAGTACCAGAGCACGATCCTGTTTATAAAGTATCGATTATTCCACGTGGCCGTGCCCTTGGTGTAACGATGTATTTACCAGAGCAAGACCGTGTTAGTCACTCTAAAGAGCTATTGGAATCAATGATTTCAAGCTTATATGGTGGCCGAATTGCTGAAGCGCTGATTTATGGTGAAGATAAAGTAACTACTGGTGCTAGTAACGATATTGAACGTGCTACTGACATTGCGCGTAAAATGGTTACACAGTGGGGCCTAAGTGAAAAATTAGGGCCATTACTATACGCTGAAGATCAAAATGAGATGTACATGGGTGGCGGCGGTGGTCGTGCCATGAGCATGTCGGATGAAACGGCAAAAGTAATTGATGCTGAAGTTCGTTTGTTCTCAGATCGCAACTATCAACGCGCTGAGCAAATCTTGAAAGATCATATTGATATTCTGCATTCAATGAAAGATGCATTAATGAAATATGAAACGATTGATGCTAAGCAAATTGATGATCTAATGGCACGTCAGCCTGTACGTGAACCACGTGATGCGCATGACCGCCGTGATACTGCTGATAAAAAACCAGCAGTTGAAGAGAGCAAAGCAGAGCCAGTTGCTGAAAAAGACGACAAGCCAGCTCAAAAAGATGAAACAAATCTTGATGATAAAGCTGAATAACAGTTAAAATAGCTAAACGAAAAGCCCCGATTGTCGGGGCTTTTTTGTAACTGGTTAAATAAAGTATATATATCAATGCAATGGATGTATTGAAGGTGATAGATGACCACAGTTAAGTTACCTAGAGGTCGCAGTTTACACCTCGACACCCCAGTTATAATGGGGATCTTGAATGTCACTCCTGACTCTTTTTCAGATGGCGGGCGCTACTATCAAACAGACAGCGCTGTCATACAAGCTCAAAAGTTACTCGCAGATGGTGCTACCATATTAGATATTGGTGGCGAATCAACACGTCCTGGTGCGCCTGATGTTAGCCTTGAGGATGAATTAGCCAGAGTAATACCCGCAATCGAGGCAATTCGTGCCCACAGTGATAGCGCCGTTAATGATTGCATCATTTCGATTGATACCAGTAAAAGTGAAGTAATGCGTCAAGCTATGCTAGCTGGTGCTGATATTGTTAATGATGTGCGTGCTTTACAAGAGCCAAACGCACTGGCAACAGTTGCTCAGTATCCAGACGTTGCGGTGTGTTTAATGCACATGCAAGGCCAACCTCGAAGTATGCAAAACTCTCCACATTACGATGATTTATTCAGTGATATAAATGATTTTTTTGTACAGCGGATCAATGCCTGTGAAACAGCGGGTATTCAGCGCCAGCAACTTATTTTAGACCCCGGGTTTGGCTTTGGTAAAACCCTCAGTCACAACTACCAATTACTGGCGCGGTTTAATGAATTTAACCACTTTGGTTTACCTGTTTTAGCAGGACTATCGCGCAAATCAATGATTGGCAACTTATTAAATAGACAAACAAACGAGCGCCTTGCTGGCAGTTTAGCAGGGGCATTAATTGCTGCGCAAAATGGCGCAAAAATTATTCGTGTACATGATGTAAAAGAAACCGCAGATGTGCTTGGCGTGTGGCAAGCTTGCGAACAAGGAATTTAAAAATGAAAGAAAGAAAGTATTTTGGCACCGATGGTGTACGTGGCATGGTGGGTGAATACCCAATTACACCAGAATTTGCACTTAAATTAGGTTGGGCTGCAGGCAAGGTTCTATCAAAAAATGGCACTAAGAAAGTCATTATTGGTAAAGATACTCGCATTTCTGGTTATATGTTAGAGACATCACTTGAAGCAGGTTTGATCGCCGCAGGTATCGATGTGGTGTTACTTGGCCCGATGCCGACGCCAGCCGTTGCGTATTTAACGCAAACATTTCGTGCTGAAGCTGGAATTGTGATCAGTGCATCTCATAACCCATATCATGACAACGGCATTAAGTTTTTTTGTGGCCGAGGTTTGAAGTTGGCTGATGAAGTAGAGCTACAAATTGAAGCAATGCTTGATGAACCAATGACCTGTGTAGCATCCGATAAGCTAGGTAAAGCCCGCCGTTTAGAAAGCGCTGATGGCCGTTATATTGAGTTTTGTAAAAGCCAATTCCCACAAGGCCTGTCGTTAGAAGGTTTAAAGATTGTATTAGATTGTGCCAATGGTGCAACTTATCATATCGCACCATCAGTAATGCGTGAGTTAGGCGCGCAGATAATCAGCCATGCTTGCGAGCCAAATGGTGTAAACATCAACCTAGAATGCGGTGCTACCCATGTTGATGCATTAAAACGCAAAGTATTAGAACATAATGCTGATGTCGGCATTGCCTATGATGGTGATGGCGACCGTGTAATGATGGTTGATCACAATGGCCGTGTCTTTGATGGTGATGATATTGTTTACATTATTGCCTGCCAAGCTGCCAATGATGACATGTTAGGCGGCGGTGTTGTTGGCACGGTAATGTCTAATATGGGTCTTGAAAACGCGCTTAAAGCGAAAGGTATTGAGTTTGCTCGCAGTAAAGTGGGTGACCGTTATGTAATGGAATTACTACAAGAAAAAGGCTGGAAAATCGGCGGTGAAAGCTCAGGGCATGTATTGAATCTGGATTTGATCAGCACCGGTGATGGCATCATTTCAAGCCTACAAGTTTTGGCTGCTATGGTGGCGCAAAATCGTACGCTAAAAGATCTTGGCGCAGGGTTTGTTAAATACCCGATGAAGATGATTAATGTGCGCTATAAAGCGGGCACAGATCCAACACTTGCACCAGAGGTTATTGCTGCGGTTGCTGATGTTGAAAAACAACTTGCTGGTAAAGGCCGTGTGTTATTACGTAAATCTGGCACTGAGCCGGTTGTTCGCGTGATGGTAGAAGCCGAAGAAGAGAAAATAGTCCTTGATAGTGCACAAAAAATTGCTGCAGTTGTCGAATCTATGAGCAAACAAACTGATTAAGAACAATAACCTCTTGTAACTTTGGGCGAGTCGAGTTACTATCTCGCCCGCTTTCTAATGTGGAGTGGAAAAATGGCAATACGCAAGCCAATGGTCGCAGGCAATTGGAAAATGAACGGCTCGAAAGAGTTAGTACATCAATTATCTGACGCTATCAACAACGTAAAATCAGATGAGATAGACGTTGTGGTATTTCCACCTTACCCATTGTTACCTATGCTAACAGCAACAGGTGTAACAACTGGGGCACAAACGGTTTCTGAAAATGAACCGGGTGCATTTACTGGTGAAGTTGATGCGCAATTAATTAAAGATTTAGGTTGCCAATATACGTTAGTTGGTCACTCTGAACGTCGTAGTATCTACGGCGAAAGCAATGACACTGTTGCAGCTAAGTTTGCTCGTGCACAACAAGTGGGTTTAACACCTATCTTATGTGTTGGTGAAAGTGAACAGCAACGCGAACAAGGTCAAACTGAATTAGTCGTTGCTGCACAAATTGATGCAGTAATTGATAAATTAGGTCTAGCAGCACTGAAAGATTCTGTGATAGCATACGAGCCCGTTTGGGCCATTGGCACAGGTAAGACTGCATCGCCTGAACAAGCACAACATGTGCACAAATTTATCCGTGATAAAATTGCTGCTAACAGTAGTGATTTAGCACAAGGGCTGACCATTCTTTATGGTGGCAGCGTAAATGAAAAAAATAGCGAATTATTATTTGCACAACCAGATATAGACGGCGGCCTGATTGGTGGCGCTAGTCTAAAAGCAGAGTTATTTACTGCAATCTGCGAAAGTGCAAAAGGGACCGTATAAGATGTACGAAATTTTATTAGTAGTTTATTTAGTTGTTGCTTTAGCGCTTGTTGGTATGGTTTTAATTCAACAAGGTAAAGGCGCGGACATGGGTTCATCATTTGGTGCTGGTGCCTCTGCAACCGTTTTCGGTTCGTCAGGTGCAGGTAACTTTATGACAAAAACAACTACAATCTTAGCCAGTGTTTTCTTTGTGCTAAGTATTGTACTAGGTAACTTAACTGCAGGTCAGATAAAAAAGACTGATGAGTGGGAAAACCTAGAAGCAGCACCAGCAGTTGAAACAATTGCTCCTGCAGCTGACGATGTTCCAGTAACATCAACGAAAGAGAAATCTGACGTACCAAATTAATACTTATTAAAAGTATCGTTAAACGATTTATCATCCTCAAATAAATCATATGTTTAACACCTAAAGCGAAAGCTTTAACAATGCGGTTGTGGTGGAATTGGTAGACACGCTACCTTGAGGGGGTAGTGCTTTCGGGCGTGGGGGTTCAAGTCCCCCCAACCGCACCATCTTATAAAAACCAGTAACAGCGATGTTACTGGTTTTTTGCTTTTTGTGGTCTGCAATTAGCACAGACTCTCACCTCGATTAGCTTCCCCGTTTATTTAAATTAGCATCACTTCAAGTATAGCGCTGTAGCGCACAGACGAAAAACGACGGTTAGTCCAAGTTATCAATAACTATTACGTTCTTTGATATATGGATTTATCCATTGGAGGCCTGAGTGACTGCAACGTGCACCTTACCAGTTGTAAGCAATCATTTATTAAACTATTTACCTAGACTCGAATACCAATGGTTTGTTGAAAATTGCACGCCAGTAGAGCTGTTGTTTGGCGAAACACTCAATATTGCTGATGAAGCGATAAAATATGTTTATTTTCCAGTAACGGGCTGTATTTCATTACTTATCGAGGTTGTCGAAAAACAGTCTTTTGCGATGGGATTAATTGGTAATGAGGGCATGCTAGGTGCCACGCTTGCGCTTGAAAACTCAAACGCTGCTATGAAGTCGATCGTCCAAAGTTCAGGACGTGCGCTACGAATGGACGCCGCAAAATTTAATCACAGGTTAGAAAGCAATCCGCTAGTGAGAAAATTAATACTTAATTATCTCTACGTGGTGATGCAACAACTCGCTCAAACGGGCGCATGTAATAACGCTCATGAAGTGAAGCAACGCCTTGCTCGATGGCTATTAATGACACAGGATCGTACTCATTCAGATCATCTGCAGTTAACACATCAGTTGTTAGCGAAAATGCTGGGTGTAAGGCGCAGTGCAGTGACGATTGCGGCAGGTTATTTACAGCAGCAGGGAATTATAAGTTATAACCGCGGACAGATTAGTATTTTGTCCAGAGCTGGCCTCGAACAGTCATCCTGTCAATGCTATTTTGCAGCGGTGAATAGTTACCAAAAAACATCAGCTATTTATAAATAGCAGACAATGCTCTGCGCTATATCGCAACAGATAGTGACTATGTGCGTTGTCGTACCGAATCATAGAAATTTTCCAGTTACATTATCTCTAATGAAACACAGAAAGTATGGCTCTGAAAGTTAAGCTGTTCACACACATGAGCTCATTTTAAAAATAGTACTCTCAATTAGCGATCACCAATCAGCAGAGAATTAGGGACAACTATGTCAAATATCATTTCTTCACTATTTTGCTCTCAACTTGCAAAACCACCGTGGAATAGTGTTCAGCCTGTTCGCGAAGAACTCTTCGGAGTTGAGCGATTAGAGCAGCATGCAATCAGTTTGGCTCAAGCACAAGAAGTGTCAAAATCAACTGCCAGAGTTGTATCATTACAGGTTCGTCTCAAACAAAATGCATCAGTATTGTTGGCAGCCTATCATGCTAACGCCAAAGCATTGGCTGCAGGGCACAGTGTCGTTCCTGCGGCGGAATGGCTACTGGATAATTATCATTTAATTGAGCAACAAATTCGTGAAGTCAGAGATGATCTACCAGATGGCTTTTATCGCCAATTACCAAAGCTAGCCAGTGGCCCTTTTGCGGGGTATCCACGAGTTTTTGGTTTGGCGTGGGCGTATGTTGCCCACACGGATAGTCATTTTGACGAGCAGAGCCTTTGTAAGTTTATAAAAGCCTATCAAACCATCAATATTCTCACCATTGGCGAACTATGGGCCGTCGCGATTACGTTGCGTATAGTATTAATTGAAAATTTACGTCGACTTGTTGACCAAATTTCTGTTGGTCGCATTGACCGTGATGATGCGGATCAGCTTACTGACCGTCTTATGGTGTCCGGCAGCGCAGATACTGTTTTATTAGCTCAGCTCCAAACGCGTTCATCAGCCCCTTTATCGGAAGTTTTTGCTGCACAACTTGCGAAACGATTACGCGATCAAGACCCACATATCACTCCTGCGCTGAAATGGTTAGAACAAAAATTAAATGAACAAGGCCTTAGCGTTGATGATGTAGTTCAACATTCGCAGCAACGCGAAGGTGCGTCCAATGTGACGGTTCGAAATATCATAACCAGTATGCGGTTGATCACCGATATGGACTGGACTGATCTTTTTGAAAAGGTCAGTCTCGTTGATGAAAAATTGCGTTGTGCAAGTGCATTTGGTGACATGGATGCCGTTACTCGTAACCTATACCGCAATGCCATTGAACAATTGTCACGAGGCTCAAAGCTTTCTGAAGTTAAGGTCGCTAAACTGGCACTGCAGGCGGGCAGAGATGCAAAGAAAAATACCCACAACCAGCAAGAAGCCGAGCGCCTTGGTGACCCCGGTTATTACTTAATCGACAAAGGCAGAGCACAGTTTGAACAATCACTAAAATTTCGGCCTAATTTAGGGCTTTGGCTAAGCCGATTGCATATCAAAATCGGCTTAGTAGGTTATGCCGCATCAATTTTACTCTTAGCACTTGGATTAGTGATTGGATCTATTTCTTTATTTGGTTTTCGCCAGTTGCCACTCGATTTATTCTTAGTATTAATAATTATCGGGTTTTTACCCGCCACCGAAATTTCAACCGCAATTATTAATCGTTCGGTAACTTGGCGGCTAAGAAATGGCACGTTACCTGGGCTTGAGTTTAAAACAGGTGTGCCAACGTCATTACGCACTTTGGTCGCGGTGCCAACATTATTGACTAATTCAAGCGATCTTTGTCAACAAGTAGAGCGTTTACAAGTGCACTATTTAGGTGGGGTCGACGGCGATTTAACATTTGCATTATTAGTTGATGGTTTAGATGCCGATCAACAAGTTTTAGAAAGTGATAATCAAATGCTGACAATAGTGGCAGAACAAATCGACCGTTTAAATCATACTTATCCATCCGGTCCTGCGGGTAAGCGATTTTTATTACTGTATCGAGGTAGACAATTTAACCCCAGTGAAAATAAATGGATGGGGTGGGAGCGCAAACGAGGCAAATTACATGAATTAAACCGTTTGCTGCGAGGAGCCACTGATACTAGTTTTATCCCCTTGGCTGGCAGAACATTAGAAGTCCCAGAAAATGTTCGCTATGTGATCACACTTGATGCTGATACGCGGTTACCGCGTGAAACTACCTTACGGCTTATTAGCCGGATGGGGCATCCGCTTAATCGTCCTCGCTTTAATGTTAAGACACAACGGATTGAAGCCGGTTATGGCATTATTCAACCTCGTGTCACGCCTTCATTGCCTATTGGTGCACAGGGGTCTTTTTATCAACGTGTTATTTCCAGTCCTGGAGGAATGGATCCTTACGCAGCGGCAAATTCAGATGTTTATCAAGACTTGTTTGGCGAAGGTTCTTATACCGGAAAAGGCATTTATGATATTGATGCATTTGAAGCAGCCCTTGCTGGGCGAGTAAAAGAAAATGTAATGCTAAGCCATGATTTATTTGAAGGTATATTTGCGCGTGCGGCGTTGGTGTCGGATGTTGAGGTTGTTGAAGAGTTTCCTGCTCGCTACGATGTATTGGAAAAACGGCAACATCGTTGGACTAGAGGAGACTGGCAACTATTACCTTGGATATTCGGTAAATTTTCTGGCGCAGATGCCGTGTCGTGGGTTGGTCGTTGGAAATTATTGGACAACCTAAGACGTTCTTTAATTGCACCAATCACCTTTTTGGCATTGCTGTTATGCTGGCTATTGCCATTACCATTAGCAGCAATAAGTACGGTTTTATTATTAGCTACCATCGCCATTCCAGTATTTACTCCCTGTTTATTTTCACTTATCCCACCAAGACCTAGTGTCGAATTTCGTCACCATATTAGAATGTGGTTTGGTGATTTGCGTCTAGCATCAGCGCAAGTGTTTTTTAAAGTGGCATTTTTACCTGATCAAAGTTGGCGAGCCATGGATGCCATCGGGCGAACATTGATCCGCTTATTTGTCACTCGTAGTCATCTATTAGAATGGACCAGCTCGGCGCAATCCAATGGTGATCCGCGGCTGAATATTCTCGGCTTTTATAAAACAATGTACCAAGGCACACTCGTTAGTCAGCTAATATGCTTTGCGATACTGATCAATATGCCAGCGACTTTGCCGCTCGTGTTGCCATTTTTATTACTATGGCTAACAGCTCCTCTATTAGCTTATTGCAGTAGTCGTCCTATTGCGACAAGCGACCTTAATAACGCAGAACCATATGCTGATATGCTTAGATTGACCGCTCGTCGAACATGGCGTTATTTTGAAACCTTTGTGACTGATGAAGACAATATGTTGCCGCCAGACAACTTTCAACAAGAGCCAGAACCGGTGATCGCGCATCGTACATCACCCACTAATATTGGACTTTATTTATTATCAGCCGTTGCTGCGCGAGATTTTGGTTGGATAGGTCTGCACGCTGTCGTTAATCGTTTAGAAGCAACCTTTGCCACCCTTAATAAGTTAGCTAAGTGCAAAGGGCATTTTTATAATTGGTATGCCACCCAAAACTTAGCAACGTTAAATCCAGCGTACGTTTCCTCAGTAGACAGTGGTAACTTTGCCGGCCACTTGATCACCTTGGCGAACGCTTTAGATGAATGGCAACAGATGACCACAGATCATCATTTCAACACGGGGATGCAAGATAATCTCAGCTTGCTGAGTGAGGCCATTACAACGAATACTTTAATTCACTCACAAGATTCCCAAGTACTGAATGCTATTGTGGCCGAAATAACCGCGCTGATTGATACTGCGGGTACGATAGAGCATATCAGCCCTAGCATAATTAAATTAGTTAACCACGCCTTCGAACTCCCCATATTTGAGTTAACTGCGGATGCTACCTTTGATGATATTAGGTTTTGGCTGCAAGCTATAGCGACCTTGGCTGGTGAGCAATTACAAGATCATCAATTGAAAGTTTATTCGGCTCAAGCAGATGTTAACCTAATGCACCAACTGAAAAAATTAGCAAAAACAGCGCGAGAGATGGCTAACGGGATGAACTTTGCTTTTTTAATTAATCAAGAAAGAAAGTTGCTATCGATTGGTTATTCGCAGTCTGACAATAGTCTTGACGCTAACTGTTATGATTTACTGGCATCTGAAGCGAGATTAGCCAGCTTGTTTGCTATTGCCAAAGGCGATTTGGCTACTAAACATTGGTTTCATTTAGGACGCACAGCAACGCCATTAGGTAAAGGCTCTGCACTGATCT
Source organism: Pseudoalteromonas rhizosphaerae (assembly GCF_028885455.1). Classification (NCBI taxonomy): domain Bacteria; kingdom Pseudomonadati; phylum Pseudomonadota; class Gammaproteobacteria; order Alteromonadales; family Pseudoalteromonadaceae; genus Pseudoalteromonas; species Pseudoalteromonas rhizosphaerae. Next base: position 4,043,434 of record NZ_CP118496.1, on the reverse strand, counting down.
CTTGGTCAGGCTCGATGTTTGAATACCTTATGCCGTCTTTGATCATGCGAGCGCCAGTAGGAAGTTTACTTGAACAAACCAACCGCTTAGTGGTTGAACGCCAACAAAGTTACGCGAGTCAACTGGGGATCCCATGGGGGATCTCTGAGTCAGGTTTTAATGCCCGAGATATTGAATTTACCTATCAATACTCTAATTTTGGCGTGCCAGGTTTGGGCTTAAAGCGAGGGCTGTCAGAAAATAGAGTCATTGCCCCCTATGCAACAGGCTTGGCAAGTATGATTGATCCAGCTGCTGCGGTAGAAAATTATCAACGGCTACACAGTATTGGAGCATGCGGGCGTTATGGTTTCTTTGAAGCGTTAGACTTTACTCCTTCACGTGTGCAGTCGGGCAGCGACGTTGCCATTGTTCGCAGTTTTATGGCGCATCATCAGGGCATGACCATTGTCGCTATTTTAAATTGTTTACGCGATGGCTTAATGCGTTCGCGTTTTCATCGAGAGCCATGTATTCAAGCCTGTGAGTTACTGTTGCAAGAAAGAATGCCCAGAGATGTTGCAATAGGGCATCCTCGCGCTGAAGAAGTCAGGGAATCTGCCAGTGTTGATGCCAGTGAAGCAAATACAGTTAGGCACATAAATGTTGCAATGGATGTGGAGCCGACCACGCATCTATTATCAAATGGACGCTATACAGTCATGTTAACGGCAACCGGCACAGGGTATAGCCGTTGGGGGAATTTTGCGATTACGCGATGGCATAGCGATCTGAGCTGTGATACCAGTGGTTCATTTATTCTGCTACGAGATGTTGAAACCGCCAAGCACTGGTCAAGTACTGCGCAACCCTTTGTGAGCTCTGGTGGTGAGTTTAATCCGTGTGTTTTTAGCGAAGATCACGCAAGGTTTATGAAAATAGAAGGAAACTTAACCACCACAATGGATGTGTAAGTGTCGGGGGAAGATGATGGTGAAGTGAGAAAAATAGCAATAAGCAATCAAGGTCATTTCAGTCATGAAATAGAGCTTACCTCATTTGCAGAATTAGTACTTGCAACAGCTGCGAATGATAACGCCCATCCCGCATTTGCTAAAATGTTCGTGCAGACCGAGTTTAATCAAGAATATAAAGCGATTATCGCGACGCGGCGCAAACGCTCTGCAGATGACGCTGATATTTGGGTTGGCCATTTTGCGATTATAGAGGGGGAGATAACGGCAGAGCCACAATATGAAACCAGCCGTGCCGAATTTATCGGGCGTGGTAATAACTTAGTCAGTGCACAAGCCATGACTTTAACCGCATGCTCTTCGAGTAAGGAGCTATCAAATACGGTGGGGTGTGTACTGGATCCCATATTGTCCTTACGATATCGTATTAAAGTGCCTGCGCAAGGAGCCGTGAACATCGCATTTTGGACCGTGGTGGCGCCGTCCAAAGAAAAACTAATAGCGATGATAGACAGGCACAACGATGCTAATGCTTATGATAGAGCAAAAACGCTGGCCTGGACCCAAGCGCAAGTACAGCTTCGTCACTTAGGTATTGAATATACCGAGGTGGCAGATTTTCAACGCTTAGCAGCCCCAATTTTATATGCAGATCCGCGCTTTAAAGCGTCATCAGCAGACATCATAAAAGGGATTAAGTGTCAGTCTGAACTGTGGGCGCAGTCAATTTCTGGTGATCTCCCCATCGTGTTGTTATTAATTAATGATATTGAAGATATCGCAAAGGTTAAGCAGCTTTTACGGGCCCATGAATACTGGCGAATGAAGTGTCTAGCGGTCGATCTGGTGATCATCAATGAACACCCCTCGGGTTACATGCAAGACTTACATAATGCAATAGAGACGGCTGTGCGCAGTAGCCAATCTCGACCATCTTTTAATCGTGATTATTTGGCAGAGCAGAGCATTGGGGCAGTGCATGTATTTCGTGCTGACATGATAAACAGCGAGACTCGCGATATGCTGCATGCTATTGCCCGAGTGGTTTTAGTCGCTCGCCATGGCTTTATAAATAAGCAATTTTTTCTACGTACAGCAAAAACGCGCAATCAGGCGGTAACTAGCATGCTAAATCATCAACCACGAACGTTAAACGCGAATACACAATTGCCAAAAGCGAACTTACCAGAGCTGGAGTTTTTTAACGGTTTAGGCGGTTTTGCTGATAATGGGCGTGAATATGTCATTCGTTTGCACAATGGTGAATGCACGCCTGCACCTTGGCTTAATGTTATTGCTAACCCGAGTTTTGGCTTTCATGTTTCGGCTGAAGGCAGTGGCTATACGTGGTCAGAAAACAGCCGAGAAAACCAACTGACCACCTGGTCAAATGATGCCGTGTCAGACCCCATTGGTGAGATTGCTTATGTATGTGATAAAGACAGTGGTGAAATTTATACTGCAACGGCTCAGCCCGCACAGGACAAGGGCAGTTATATAATACATCACGGTTATGGTTTCAGTCGGTTTAAGCATCAGGTTAGCGGACTATCATTAGATTTATTGCATTATGTGCCACTGGACGATGCAATTAAAATCTCTCGATTAACCATACACAACGAGTCAGGTCGAAAACGTCGGCTGTCAGTAACGGCTTATGTGGAATGGGTCCTTGGCACATCGCGTAGTACCTCTGACTGTTTTATTACCAGCTCGTTAGATGCAAACACCAATACAATTTTATTGCATAATCGGTGGGGAATGGCATTTCCAAAACGTGTTGCTTTTGTTGATATGGCAGGTGCGCAAACCGCATGGACAACCGATAGGAGCGAATTTATTGGCCGCAATGGCACTAAGGCAGCGCCAAGGGCTCTAAGTCAGCAGGTATCTTTATCTGGTACTGTTGGTGCAGGTTATGATCATTGCAGCGCTTTACAAACTGATATTGAGCTTGCTGATGGTGAAAGCCGTGAAGTTATCATGTTTATTGGCCAAGGCGACTGTGAGCAACATGCCTTAGAATTGGTTAGCAGTTACCGACAAAGAGATCTGGATGAGGTGTTTGCCGGTGTACAAAACCATTGGCACACCCTATTAAATAAGGTGCAGGTAAAAACCCCGGATCGCGCTATGGATATTATGCTCAACGGCTGGCTGATGTATCAAACTATAGCGTGTCGAATATGGGCGAGATCTTCTTTTTATCAAGCCAGTGGCGCTTATGGATTTCGTGATCAACTGCAAGATGGTATGGCCATAACCTTAAGCCAGCCTGCAATAACCAGAGCGCATATTTTACGTGCGGCGGGTAGGCAGTTTGTTGAAGGTGATGTACAACATTGGTGGTTGCCGCATTCCGGACAAGGGGTACGAACTCATATCTCAGATGATCGCGTTTGGTTAGCACTGGCGACCGCAAACTATATAAAAGTAACGGGTGATAAAGCGATATTAACGCAAGCTATCCCATTTTTAGAGGGCAAGCCGCTTGGCAAAGAGCAGCATGATGCCTACTTTAAACCGAACGTTAGCGAAGAGTCTGCCAGTCTATTTGAACATTGTGCTCGCGCACTGGATCAAAGTATTCAGTTAACGGGTGAACATGGGCTGCCATTGATGGGAACTGGCGACTGGAACGATGGCATGAACTTAGTAGGAGCGGCTGGAAAGGGCGAGAGTGTATGGCTTGGCTGGCTGTTGATACGTGCTATAGACTTATTTGCCGTTTATGCGCTTGAACAAGAAACTGAAGCGGATCGACTACGAGGCAAGCATTGGCAAGAACATGCTGAAAAAGTGCGTATTTGTATTGATGAACAAGCATGGGATGGACAGTGGTATCGTCGAGCAACATTTGATGATGGTACTTGGCTTGGGTCAAAAAGTAATGATGAGTGTCAAATCGACTCTATTGCTCAATCTTGGGCGGTATTAGCAAATGGTACAGATCAACACAAAGTCATGACAGCCATGTCTGCCGTTGAAACTCATCTTATCAAGCAGCAAGAACGGTTGGCCTTGTTATTTACCCCGCCTTTTGATCAAACCACTCATAATCCCGGATATATTAAAGGTTACCCTCCCGGTTTAAGAGAGAATGGTGGTCAATACAGTCATGCTGCTATGTGGTTTATTTTAGCGTTAGCTAAGCAGGGCGAAGGTAAAAAAGCCGTGGATTTATTTGCCATGGTCAACCCGATTAATCACGCCAGCGATAGCGAAAAAGTCCAACGTTATAAAGTTGAACCTTATGCCGTAGCCGCTGATATCTATTCAATTTCACCTTATATTGGCAGAGGTGGTTGGACTTGGTATACCGGTGCTGCTGGTTGGATGTATCAGGCGGGGTTAGAAGGTATTTTAGGTATTCGTCGTGAGGGTAAAAATTTAATTATTCAACCCTGTATCCCCGATCATTGGCCTGAATTTAGCGCTGCAATAAAAATCGCGAATAGCCACCTTGATATAACAGTAAATAATCAAGTACCGCTTGCGAATAATCTATTGCATGCAGAGCTTAATGGTATTTTATTAGCTAACCAAGGGTCATTGGTGAGTGTGGAGCTCAAAGACGGCTATCATCGTTTGATGATATCGGCGAGCGTCAAGTCAGATAAGCATTAGCCGCTGCAGATTAATTAACCGAAGCTCAGGTTAATTAGTCGAGCGCCTAAGGGCATCAGAGCTATAAACTGAAAATCCAACAACCCGTAGGTTAACTATGATAATTAAGACGATAACAGTGCTATTGCTTGCACAGAATTCATCTTTAGCAAAACGCATACGTACCTCTTTGTATTATTCACAACTACGGGTATTTAAAGTGGTTTATGCAAAAGAGCAAACAAAAGCGCTTGAGCTAATAAATAGTAGCTCGATTGATGTCGTGTTGTTAGATTTATCAGTAGCGAATGCTAAAAGCGCAGAGTTTGTAAATCGACTTCGACATAACTCTCCGAAGACGATTATTATGTTACTGTGCAACGCAAATGATAATGCAATTGTATCGCAAGCGATGGCTCAAGGTGCACATGGGTTTATTGATAAGCATAGTTTAGGGCAGCACTGGCTTATGCGGTTGTTGGGCTTTAGCCTTTTACAAACACAGCCTTTAAAATTACAAAAACGCAGTATTAAAACCTTACATGCAATTTGCGACAGCTCACTGCTCGGGATCATGGCTGCTGATTGGTTCGGCAATATTATTTATACCAATCAGGCTTTTAACACCATAACGGCATATAGCGCAGCAACACCGCAAGGCTGTCATTGGATGGCGCAAATCTATGATGATGATAAGAATCGTTTACTAACGGATTTACAAGCAGCTCAGAAAAATAACACAATTGTTTGCTCTGATGTGTGTATCATTTATCAAAGTAAGCAGCTGTGTCAGGTCCGTGTAACCGCGACGCCGATAGCAAAAAATAAAAAATCATATGGCTACATAATTACACTAGAAAAGCTTAGTAAACGAGATAATAAAGCTAAGTTAACCGCTGCAGTTACTAAAACTAGGCGTGATTTACTGCCCGCAACTACGGCGCAATTGACCCTAGATGCTATGAGTGATGCGATATTAAGCACCGATATTAATGACAAGGTATTATATTTAAATCAAGCAGCATCAATACTTACTGGCTGGGGCTGCAGTGAGGCTGTTGGTTTATTGTTGTGTGATATTTTCAAGATTAAAGAGTCTGCTTCAGCGGTTATCGCGAAGTCGACGCTTGCACAAAGTCAGCGAGAGCAACGGCCTTTCGATTGTATATTAGTGCGTAAAGACGGTGTTGAGATCCAAATCGAAGAATCTGCTCGTACTATCTTTAATGAGCTTGGTGAAACCATTGGGGTGGTTTTTATATTTCGAGATATCTCGCAGTCGCAACTAAAAGCAATCAAAATGAAATACTTAGCGCAGCATGATCCGCTAACCGGATTACCTAACCGGTTACTTTTTCAGGAGCGGCTAAATCAGGCTCTCGTGTTAGCTAAACGACATAATAAGCGATTGGCGGTACTTTATTTAGATATTGATTTATTTAAAAAAGTGAATGATCTACACGGTCATGAATTAGGTGATAAGTTGCTTTGTTCGATTGCTAACCGAATGACTGATGCGGTGAGACAAAGTGATACTGTCTGTCGACAAGGTGGTGACGAGTTTTTGATATTGCTCTCTGAAATAGAGCACCCTGATGATGCAGCAACATTTACCAGTAAATTACTTCACACACTGATTAATCCGCATCAGCTTAATGGCAAAAAAATATCCGTGCATATGAGTATAGGTATTCGTATTTTCCATCACGATATTGAGGTTCCGCAACAGGCTAGTGAAGGAAAATTAAGTGATGTTCTTATCGATAATGCTGATAAAGCAATGTATCAGGCAAAATCACGAGGACATGATGGCTATCAAATTTTTAAACAAGCTTAACCCATTGAATTTTATTTAAAATTTTAATATAGAAAATTAGAAACCATAAATAGCAGCACGCAATAAGCGAAATTTAATAATTTGTCTTGGCAAAGCACTCAATAGCGCGCAAGATGTATATTTACTTTTCGCTAACAAAATGGCATAACGATTTTGTTATATTAATTTTAAGTTAGACGCTAAAAATGACGTTCAAATCATTTTCCACACATATCAGTTATATAAGCGGCTAAGCTGGAAAAATAATGGCCGATAGTCCAATTAATATTATTTATAATGTTTAGAAATCAGCTTTTGAGGCGAGTTCACGCTAAATAAAATAACCCGCAAACTATAATGGCTAATCTAGATCAGTAAATACTAAAAGATGATAGAGTATAATAACGTTGTAGCAATCATTCAGTGCCTACTGCATTGAGTGTTTACTGCATAAAGAGCGCCTATAATAAAGCGCTCAAGGAATAATATGAATAGTCCAATCGCTAACAAGTTATTAAATTTCTTCCCTTTAGCAGCTAAAAATAAAGTATTTCCTCAACTTAAACTCGTCATGTTGCCTTTGGGAAAGGTGATATATGAGTCTGGGCAAAATCTTACTTGTGTGTATTTTCCGATAGATTGTATTGTTTCGCTTCTTTATGTGACTGAAAATGGCTCATCAGCTGAAATATCAGTTGTCGGAAATGAAGGGTTAGTGGGAATTGCTGTTTTTATGGGGGGAGAAAGTACTCCTAAAAGGGCGGTTGTACAAAGTGCAGGGTACGCGTATTGCCTACCAGCGGCGATATTACGTAGCGAATTTAATAATGATGCCACAATTCGCATGTTGCTATTACGGTACACCCAAACATTAATTGCGCAAATGGCACAAACTGCGGTTTGTAATCGTCATCACTCGATTGACCAACAACTTTGCCGATGGCTATTACTCTCTCTCGATCGGCTGAGAACCAATAACCTAACGATGACTCAAGAGTTAATTGCAAATATGCTAGGCGTTAGAAGAGAAGGCGTCACTGAAGCTGCGGGTAAACTACAAAAGTTAGGCGTGATCACTTATAAGCGAGGTCATATAACGGTGACAGATAGATGCAAACTTGAGATGCTGTGTTGTGAATGTTACGCAGTGGTTAAAAAGGAAACAGACAGATTAGGAGAAATTCCAAGCATGGTATAATTTTTAATCTTAGATGTTCAGCACCTATTAACCGCCTTAATCGCAATTGATACAAATTTCAGCATGTAAAGTGCCCTAGCGTACAGATAGTTAAATGAGCTCACCTTAAACTCATCTTGTTAGCCTTTTACAATGACGTAATGGGCAAGATGGTAGAGGTCATTATGAACATTTCAAATACTCAGGAACAGTCTGTTACACAAGTGCCAAGTGAACAAAAAGCCGCTGCAGTAGAGACCAGTTATAGCGGGCAAAAACCACAATTTAAACAATCCGCTAATAAACCCAAAAAGACATTAGCAGAGCACCGTAAACACTCAGACATAAGCGATATATAAAGTGTATTACAGCAGCAAGTACACTTACCGTCGACTCTAACGCTTACGTTTTTACACCGAGTTATTAAGAGATTAAGACAATCATAATCCAGAGGTAACTATGAAAAAATTAGCTCATACTGTCAAGCTGAGTGATAAAAAATCAGCTAAAGCTAAAGCTAAAGCTGCTAAAAAAGATTTACCAGATATCATTTACCTAGGTCAACAAAGATTAAAAAGCTAAAAGCCATATTCACCAATCACTAATTTACGCGGTAATAAAGTGAGCATGCTGTTCACTTTACTACCGTTATGCTTAAGGAGTCATAATGTCAGTTGTGAATATGCACATCCTTACTATTAATGCGGGTTCATCGAGCATCAAATTTGCTGTATTTACTCCTGCGGGTTTAGCAACGCCATTGTTAAGTGGAAAAATTGAGCGCATTGGTATGGCAGGGACTTTATTAACCTTTGTTGATAAGCAGCGTAATCTGGATGGCCGCCTTCAACCTGATTGTGATGATCATCAAGAAGCAGCCAAGTTTCTAATCAATTGGTTGCAGCAACACATTGGTTTTGAAAAAATAACTGCTGTAGGCCATAGATTGGTTCATGGCTGGCAACATGCAAAGCCGGAGCTTATAACGCCTGCACTGTTGGCTGAGCTACGAGATATAATTCCTTATGCGCCAGAGCATTTACCGAATGAAATATTGCTGATTGACACTCTGCAGCAACAATTTCCTAAACTACCGCAGGTCGCTTGCTTTGATACCGCCTTTCACCATTCATTACCACCAGTAGCAAAGTTGCTGCCAATTCCGCGTCGGTTTGATGCATTAGGTATTCAGCGTTATGGCTTTCATGGTATCTCCTATACATATTTAATGACCGCATTGGCTAATAACTATCAAAACACTCCATTGCCGCAACGAATTATTCTCGCCCATTTAGGCAATGGTGCGAGTATGGCAGCAGTACTTGATGGTCGTTGTATTGACACCAGTATGGGGTTTACACCTTGTGGTGGGTTAGTCATGGGGTCACGTTGTGGCGATTTAGATCCTGGTGTTATCCACTACATTAAGCTGCATGAAAATATCAATAGTCAACAATGCAATCATCTCCTTAATCATCAATCCGGTCTGTTAGGGGTATCTGAAATTAGCGCAGATATGCGAGATTTATTACCACTTGAAAATACCGATCAACGCGCAGCACAGGCAATCGAACTATTTTGTTATCAGGCTAAAAAATGGCTCGGGGCTTATAGCGCCTCTTTGAATGGACTAGATACTTTGGTATTTAGTGGGGGGATTGGTGAAAATGCGGCAAGTGTACGGGCAAAAATTTGTGCAGGCATGCAGTACCTTGGTATTGAACTCGACCAAACTCGTAATAATAACCACGAAAGTATAATTTCCATTGCTGGTGGGGCGGTAACCGTCCATGTTATTCATACCGATGAAGAGCAAATGATTGCCAGTATGGTGTGTGAGTTACTTATGCTGGATGGATCTCAGTAATTGTAAGCTGCAATTTTGCCGCGCTATAAGCTGATTTAGGGTATCAGCTAAAGTTAAAACCTCTAGTAAAGCTAACTCTTTCGCTAATGTATGCTATCGAACGGAACATCTGATTATTTACCGTAAAATCACGTAAAGAATATCGAACTTTATGCTACTAGGAGTAAATTTATGTTGCACAGCGCAGATGACTTGAAGGCATGTAAGATCCAATCAGTTGATGGCGATTTAGGTAAAATTAATGATTTATATTTTGATGATGAAGGTTGGGCTATTCGTTATCTTGTGGTTACCACTCATAATTGGTTTTTTAAACGCGAAGTTTTAGTTTCACCCATCGCATTAGATACACCTGATTGGCTAAATAAAATGATGCCGGTGAATTTGAGCCAAAAACAAGTCGATCATAGTCCTGACATTAGCGCCCATAAGCCGGTTTCAAGACAACAAGAAATAAAATATTTTAGCTACTACAGTTACCCTATTTATTGGGGCGGCACTAGTATATGGGGCAATGGTCTTTATCCTGTCGCGGGGATGCTAGAAAACGACACCACTAATCAACAACCCAATACCAGTGAAGCCAAGCAAGATAAAACATCTCAAAACAATGATCCACATTTACGCAGTTGGCAAAAGGTCAAAGGATTCGTCGTTAATGGCTCTGACGGTGAAATAGGACATATACAAGGCTTATTAATTGATGAGCACACCTTTGCCATACGTTATGTCATTGTGCGAGCCAACGATTGGTGGATAGGTCATGATATTTTAGTGGCTCCGCATTGGTTTAATGACCTGAAGTGGGCTGAGTCATCCGTCAAAGTGAATCACACTCGTGCAGAAATTCAAGGTGCTCCCGCTTATGAGCCTTTAGTTAAAATGGACCGTGATTGGGAAATTGCTATGCACGATCATTACGCAAGGGAAGGATATTGGAGTAAGGAATCCGACTCACCAATAAAACAAAGCTCAACGTCACCATAACCATGAAGCGGATTAAAAAAACAATCAAAGGGCAAGTTTCAAAAGAGCAGCTAGTCGCTTCATTACTTGATTCTACACTTGATTTATCGCGAACTAATTCAGTCAATAAACAGAACCATCAAATTGAGCCGGGAGAATTACCCGGCATTGAGCATGTTGCTGATGCCCAGAATCCGCCCGCCCCCGGCACTGTATTAATTACTTATACGGATTACTCGCCAACACGAATCGAAACCAATGAAATTACTAACCTTGATGAGTTTCTGAAAAAGCCGATGCCCAAATGGGTTAAAGTCAGATGGTTTAATGTCAGTACAATCCATCCGTATATTATTAGTTTGTTTCAACAACATTTTGCCTTTCATACATTGATTGCAGAAGATGTTTTGCACATTCCGCAACGACCCCGCATTGAGTTTTTTGATGATCATTTGTTTGTTGTTTTGCGCATGCTCAAGCCTTCAACACATAAGTCTGACGATACGTTAATAAACTCGGTGCCAGATATCGAACAAGTAAGTATATTTGTGTATGACAAAGTACTCATTTCTTTTCAGGAAGCCCCAGACGATGTTTGGCAACCGATCCGTGGTCACCTGCAGAACGAAAATCGTCGCATTCGAAAAAATGGTAGCGGATATTTGCTCTATACCTTGCTTGATGCTGTCGTTGATTATTGTTTTCCCGTACTAGAAAAGTATGGCGATATCCTCGAAGATCTCGAGCTTTTGACCTTAGAAAGTCCATCACCACCGGTGCTGCATCGTATTTATTGCATCAAACGAGAGCTGATACTGCTGCGGCGTATTATTTGGCCACTACGGGAAGTTGTTGATCACTTATACCGTGAAGAGGGCGGCAGAATTGATGAGACCACACGGCCATATTTACGCGATGTTTATGAACACACGATTCAAATTGTTGAAATTGTTGAATCGTATCGAGAGATCGCAAGTGGTTTAACTGACCTGTATATGTCAGCTATCTCTAATCGGATGAATGAGATCATGAAAATGTTGACTATTATGGCGTCGGTATTTATCCCATTAACATTTATTTCCGGAGTTTATGGTATGAATTTTCAATTTATGCCGGAGTTGACGTGGCGTTGGGGTTACCCGCTTATTTGGGCTGTTTTTATTATGATTACTATCGGATTACTCATATTTTTTAGGCGCAAAGGCTGGCTCGGCAATAGCTAATCTTAGCTGTGTTAAAGCTTGTTTTAATGGAGTCTAAATGCCTATTAGTTATCTTTAAATTGTTGTAACTGTAATTTAAATACATGTACTTAGGGTAAATGCCAAAGCAACGACGATAGCGAAAAATCTTGTATATTCTTGATTTAGTTTATTGCTCAGGGCAATACCTTTAAGCCTTATAGTATTTCAGCAAAGATTAATGGTGATGAGTACGCTATCGCACAGAGCTTGAAGTTATCTCGTTTTACAATGGTATAGAAGGCGGCAGCAACGTTGTTGTCTTATTTTGATTATTCAATAGGAGAATACAAATGGATCATGGCTATTGGAACGATTGGTATATTGGTTGGGGTTGGTTTTTATGGATCGGTATATGGTTTTTGTTAATTTCGAGTTTTAGTCATTGGGGTTACAGTTATCGCACACATCGTCGTTATGTTGCGAACACTGATAAAACGGCGCTCGACATTCTTAATGAGCGGTATGCGCGTGGTGATATAGAGCAACAAGAATTTGTCAAAATGAAGGAAGAAATCAATAAAAGTTAGTCTTTTAATTGAATAATTTTAAGACTCCTTATGTCTTTATGAGCGTAGCACAAACGCTCTTTGGAGCAGCTAAGATGCAAGCCAAGGATAATAGTAGAACACTGACATCTGAACAATTATATCTGATTGATGCTTATTGGCGAGCGACTAATTATTTGTCGGTTGGTCAAATTTATTTGTCCAACAACCCTTTGTTAAAACGTCCTTTAGAACTCAGTGATATAAAAGTTATGTTACTTGGACACTGGGGGACAACTCCAGGTCAGAACTTTATTTATGTGCACTTGAATCGAGTGATCAAACAACACGATTTAAATATGATTTATGTTTCAGGTCCTGGTCACGGCGGACCTGCTGTGGTTGCGAATACTTACCTTGAAGGAAGCTACAGCGAAATCTACCCAGACATCAGTCAAGATGAAGCAGGATTACAAAAGCTGTTTTTACAGTTTTCTTTTCCAGGGGGGATCCCTAGCCATGCGTCACCCCAATGCCCTGGCTCGATCCACGAAGGTGGTGAGTTGGGTTATTCCCTAAGCCATGCTTTTGGGGCAGCGTTTGATAATCCCGATTTAATTGTTGCTTGTGTGGTTGGTGATGGTGAAGCTGAAACGGGGCCGCTTGCAACTGCTTGGCATAGTAATAAGTTTCTCAGCCCTGCCACTGACGGCGCTGTATTGCCAATACTGCATCTCAATGGTTATAAAATTGCTAATCCAACAATTCTTGCCCGTATTCCTAAAGACGAATTAACGCAGTTAATGCGTGGTTATGGTTGGACGCCTATTTTTGTTGAGGGTGATGAGCCAACTCTGATGCACCAAGCGATGGCGGCAGCCCTTGATAAAGCCGTGCAGCTTATTAAAAAATTCCAACAAAATGCGCGTGAAAATGGTGACTTAAATCGTCCAGCGTGGCCGATGATCATACTTAATTCGCCAAAGGGCTGGACCGGTCCTAAAGAAGTCGATGGATATAAAATTGAAGGAACCTTCCGCGCTCATCAAGTGCCAATTTCAGCACCGGTGAATCATCCCGGACATTTGGCGTTATTAAGTGACTGGTTAAGTAGTTACCGACCCCAAGAACTGTTTGACGAACGTGGTTGTTTGTTACCAGAGATAGCCGCGTTGGCGCCAACAGGTGAACGCCGTATGGGGGCAAATCCTCATGCTAATGGCGGTTTATTACTACAAGATTTAAAAATGCCCGATTACCGAGATTACGCCTGCGAGGTGACAACGCCTGGTGTACGCGGTGTGGGTGATACCCGAGTGCTTGCGCCATTTCTGCGTGACGTCACTAAGTTAAATGACAAAGAGCAAAACTTTCGGGTGTTTGGTCCCGATGAAACTATTTCCAACGGTTTGGCTGCCTTGTTTGAAACCACCCGTCGACAATGGGATGTGACCACGTATGCGAATGATGAATATTTAGCACCGAGCGGCCGAGTGGTCGAAATGCTCAGTGAACACCAATGTGAAGGCTGGCTTGAGGGTTACTTGCTGACTGGCCGTCACGGGTTGTTTAACTGTTACGAAGCGTTTATTCATATTATTGATTCTATGTTTAATCAACATGCAAAATGGTTAAAAGTATCATCGGCATTGTCGTGGCGGCCTAAAATTGCCTCGCTTAATTATTTATTGGCATCTCATGTTTGGCGTCAGGATCATAATGGTTTTACCCATCAAGATCCGGGTTTTATTGATGTTGTAGTCAATAAAAAGGCGGAGATTGTTCGCGTTTACTTACCACCCGATGCGAATTGTTTATTGTCGGTGATGGATCATTGTTTACGCAGCCGTCATTACGTCAATGTGGTGATTGCAGGCAAACACCCAGCTCCGCAATGGTTAACAATGGAAGAAGCTGAAAAACATTGCGCACAAGGAATTGGTATTTGGCATTGGGCTGGCAATCTTAGTGACGATGCCATTGAGCAAACGCCTGATGTGGTTATGGCTTGTTGTGGTGACGTGCCTACACTCGAAACATTGGCGGCAGTATCAATTTTGCGTGAATATTTGCCAACGCTTAAAGTGAGGGTGGTTAATGTGGTTGATTTAATGCGTTTACAGCCAGAAACCGAACATCCGCATGGATTAAATTGCCAAGATTTTGATGCGTTGTTTACCACCGACAAGCCAGTAATATTTGCTTTTCATGCTTACCCATCACTTATCCATCAACTTACTTATCGTCGCACTAATCATCACAATATCCATGTTCGCGGCTATAAGGAAGAAGGCACAATTACGACCGCCTTTGATATGACGGTATTAAATGAAATTGACCGTTTTCACTTGGTTATTGATGCACTCGAACGATTACCGCAAACCGGCGCTAAAGGCATCGAGCTTAAGCAGTTATTACATGAAAAGTTAATTGCGCATAAAAAATATATCAACAAAAATGGCCTTGATATGCCAGAAATTCGTGATTGGCACTGGACTTCATCAGTATGACCACATCTGTCCTGCAACCCGCTGATAATAAGTTAAATGTTGGCAGCATAATAGCAATACGTGGCAGTGTCATTGACGTCTGTTTTGCGACAAAGTTGCCGCGTATTCATTCAATACTGACCGTAGATCTGAGTGATATCGCGCTAGGTGATACAGAGCAAGTCGTTATTGAAGTGTTAGAGCAACGCAATGCCAAGCAGGTACGGTGTATAGCTTTAACACCAACGCAAGGGCTCGCCCGCGGAATGCAAGTTAAAGACAGTGGTAACCCTTTGTTAGCACCGGTTGGCAGCGGTATTTTATCGCGGATGTTTGATGTGTTTGGTAAACCGATAGACCGTCAAGGCAGTTTGACAGATATTAAATGGCGCTCGGTTCATCGAGCACCACCAACACTTAGTGAGCGCTCTACACAGTCGCAAATTTTCACAACCGGTATCAAAGTAATTGATGTACTCGTGCCGCTAGAAAAAGGCGGCAAAGCAGGGTTATTTGGCGGTGCAGGGGTCGGTAAAACAGTTTTGCTCACTGAAATGATCCATAACATGGTAGGCAAGCATAAAGGGGTGAGCATTTTTTGCGGTATAGGTGAGCGCTGTCGAGAAGGTGAAGAGCTTTATCGGGAAATGAAAGCGGCAGGTGTATTGCCTAATATGGTGATGGTGTTTGGTCAAATGAATGAACCACCAGGGAGTCGTTTTCGGGTTGGTCAAGCGGCATTAACCATGGCTGAGTATTTTCGCGATGATGAACACCGTGATGTATTGTTATTGATTGATAATATTTTTCGGTTTATTCAGGCAGGCTCTGAAGTATCTGGTTTGATGGGACAAATGCCGTCACGACTCGGTTATCAACCGACGATGGGCACCGAGTTGGCCAGCTTAGAAGAACGTATTGCGAATACCAATAATGGGGCTATTACCTCTATTCAAGCTGTGTATGTGCCTGCTGATGATTTTACTGATCCGGCTGCGGTACATACGTTTTCTCACCTATCTGCGTCCATTGTATTGTCGCGACAACGCGCCAGTGAAGGACTATTTCCTGCTATTGATCCCCTACAGTCAAACTCCAAAATGGCCAGTCCAGGTATTGTTGGTGAACGGCATTATCAACTGGCGCAAAAAGTGCGCAGCACTTTGGCTCAGTATGCTGAGCTTAAAGATATTATTGCGATGCTTGGCTTAGAGCAACTGTCGCCGGAAGATCGTTCCGTCGTTGGGCGTGCGCGTCGGCTGGAACGTTTTCTTACTCAGCCATTTTTTACCACCGAACAGTTTACTAATCATAAAGGTAAACTTGTTAGTCTTGATGAGTCGTTAGATGGCTGCGAGCGTATCCTCAACGATGAATTTAAAGATTATCCTGAAAGTGCGCTTTATATGATAGGCAATATCGATGAAGCAAAACTAAAGAGCAGACCAAATAAACAGGCATCAAGTGCCACTGACACCGCAAGTACAGTGAAAAATGCCGCCAAAGCAGCGGGAGCAGACAATGAACATGCACCTTAAACTGCTTTTACCCTCACAGGTCTTTATTGATAAAACCGATATTAGCAACATTATTGTCGAAACGAGCAATGGGTCGTACGGCTTATTACCGCATCGGCTTGACTGTGTGGCGGTGCTTACGCCGGGCATTCTGACTTTCTCAATCATCGCCGAGGGCGAAATATTCGTAGCCGTAGATGAAGGAGTGTTGGTGAAAACAGGACTCGATGTTTTGGTGTCTGTGCGTAATGCCCTAGTTGATAGCGATTTAACTAAGTTACGCGCCGCTGTAGAGCAAGACTTTCTCGCAATCAATGAGCAAGCCCTGCAAGTGCGTGCAGTAATGGCAAAATTGGAAAGCGGTTTTCTGCATAAGTTTGTTAGCTTTAAACAACAGTAAAGCGCCCTCAGCAAGGCAAATAATATGAATGAGCGTAAGTTGAAAACAGCTACTAAAGCAAAGCCGACATTAGCGACAAAAGTCGGCATTAAAGCCACGCGCAAGTTAAAAGCGCGCAGTCATTCGCAGCAACGAGTGTGGTTTGGCTTAGGAATGATGGGGTTAATTGGCTGGTCAGTCGCGATACCTACCTTAGTGGGAGCAAGTATCGGAGTCTATGTTGATGGTCATTATCCCAGTGAAAGATCTTGGACACTAGCCTTGTTAGTCGCAGGTTTGGCACTTGGTTGTTTTAATGCATGGCATTGGATAGAGAAAGAAGATCTGGCAATAGGTGAAGAGCACAAAGCCACCGCAGAGAAGGAACATAATGATGAGTGATACAGTGAACTTAATGCTGATCTGGTGCTTAGGTTTAGCATTGGGTGGTTTTTTTTTCGTAGGTCTTTGGTGGACGGTACAAAAAAGTATTCGTTCAGCGCATCCGGCGTGGTGGTTATTAAGCAGTTTGCTGGTGCGTATGACAGTAACTATCGCAGGCTTTTACTTAGTTGTAAGTCATGAAATGGCTAATGCGTCATTGCTACGTTTACTGATCTGTTTGTTTGGATTTATTTGCGCACGACTTATCACAGCCCGCGTGGTTGCGAAAATGACAGCTAGATTGGATACACCAGTACAGCAAGTAGCCGTTATTGAGCAGCTTAATCCACATGAAGGATCGCAACATGCACCTTAGTCCCGATGTAGTGATTTATTGGCAGCTTGGCTTTGTGAAAATTAATGCAACCATTGCTTTTACATGGGCACTGATGCTGCTGTTGACCCTTGGCTCTATGCTGATCACTCGAAATATATCAACTAACTTGCAACGTTCGCGCTGGCAAAATTTTTTAGAAATTATAGTCACGGGGATTGAAACGCAAATAGAAGAAGTTGGTTTGCAACAGGCGAAAAAATACCTCTATTTTCTTGGTACCTTATTTTTATTTTTGGTTAGTGCAAGTATCTTCACTATTGTTCCCGGCTATGAGCCGCCCACAGCGTCACTCTCAACGACAGCGGCACTGGCACTTAGTGTATTTATCGCGGTGCCAATGTTTGGCATTGCACAGCAGGGCGTTGTTAACTATCTCAAATCTTATATGGCGCCGACTATGATTATGTTGCCATTTAATATCATTAGTGAATTGTCACGCACATTGGCATTGGCTGTGCGCTTGTTTGGCAACATGATGAGTGGTGCGATGATTATTGGTATTTTGTTGACCATCACCCCTTTTATTTTCCCTATCGTGATGACGGCACTAGGGCTACTAACTGGCATAGTGCAAGCCTATATTTTTACTATTCTTGCAGCCGTCTATATTGCGGCCGCAACACAAACTCGCCAACCGGATAACAGATCAGACAGCAAGTGAATGCCACAATAATGAACATCAATTAATCTTAACATTACATTTTTGCTTACTTTAACAATGAAAGATTTTGGAGATCACATGGACAGTATGACAATGATTGCAATCGCCTCGATAATTATTTCGGGCATCACTACCAGTATTGGGTGTATAGGTCCGGCTCTTGGCGAAGGACGTGCAGTCGCTGCTGCACTGAGTGCCTTAGCTCAACAGCCTGATGCTTCAACGACCATCACGCGCACCTTGTTTGTTGGTCTGGCGATGGTTGAATCCACAGCGATTTATTGTTTTGTGGTATCGATGATCTTACTTTTTGCAAACCCGTTTTGGAATTATGCCATCGCGCAAGCCACAGGATTGTAAGCCATGTTAATTGACTGGTTCACTGTAGCAGCACAGGCTGTTAATTTTTTGATCTTGGTATGGTTGTTAAAACGTTATCTTTACCAACCTATTTTGCATGCTATTGACGACCGTGAGCAACGCATTGCCGATGAGCTCGATGCTGCTGCGGCAAAACAGCAACAGGCCAGCGCTGAGCGAGCTATATTTGAAGATAAAAATAACCAATTTGCTCAAGAGCGTGACACGTTATTACAGCAAGCAAAAGATGATGCTGATGCAAAACGACAGCAGTTACTGGCTCAGGCAGAACAAGACGTTGCTGCATTACATGATAAACATCAAGCAATAATCGCCGCAGATGCTGAACATCTGACCAATATACTGAGGCGTAAAACCAGCGATGAAGTATTTGCTATCACCCGCAAAACCTTACACGACCTTGCAAGCGCAAGTTTAGAGCAGCAAGTCACTCAGGTATTTATAGCGCAATTAAGTGAGTTGCAGCCAGCGGCAAAAGCGACGCTAGTAAAAGCACTCAAAGCCAGCAAAAAACCGGCATTATTAACGAGTGCATTTGAGTTGCCTGATACAGAGCGCGCTGCTATTGATAAAGCGATTAAAGCAACATTTGGCGCTGACATTGACTTAGAGTTTGCCACCTCAGCAGAGCTTATTAGTGGTATTGAATTGAGTACTAATGGCCAAAAATTAGGCTGGAATATTGCTGACTACCTGCAGTCGCTTGAACAAGACGTTGTGGCGCTGCTAAAACAAAATGGCAAAGCTGTTGAGCAGGGAGCAGCTGACAACAAAACCAAGCGCAGTAGTGATAATAAACCAAACGATGAGCTGCCTGAACAAGAGCAAGATAAAGGCAAAGTACTTACTAGCAAACCCATTACTAACATTGAAAACCACCATGAGTGATGCAACTAATACAACTAATACAACTAATACTACTAATACAACTAATAGCAGCCAATCTTCGGCTTTAATTCGCCAAGCAACAACAGCTTATCATAGCGAAACACTCGATAATATTTTCGACAACTCATTCGCTCTAATCGAAAAAGCTCGTAAGGCATTTTCGCCTCAAATGAAATCGTATGAGGTGGGTATAATTACCAATATTGCAACCGGTATTGCCAAAGTATCAGGATTACCCAGTGCCGGTTTTGAAGAGATGTTGATCTTTGCTGGCAATGTGCGAGGTATCGTGTTCAATGTCGATATAGATGAGTTAGGCGTGGTATTACTTGGCGATTACGCACATTTACAAGCTGGTGATGAGGTTCGACGCAGCGGTCATGTTATGGATATCGCTGTGGGTAATGAGTTATTGGGGCGCGTTATTAATCCTCTTGGTCAGGTGCTAGATGATGGGTTACCTATTCAAGCCACGCAGCATTTACCAATCGAACGCACGGCAACGGCGATAATGGATCGCGCTGCGGTGACAGTGCCGTTACAAACGGGATTGATTGTTATTGATGCCTTGATCCCAATAGGACGAGGGCAACGGGAGCTTATTCTGGGTGATCGACAGACCGGAAAAACCGCGATTGCCATCGACACTATTCTCAATCAACACGATAAAAATGTGATCTGTGTTTATTGCGCGATAGGGCAACGGGCTTCGAGTGTGGCAAAGGCTGTGGCGACTTTACGTGAACAAGGCGCAATGGCTTATACTGTGGTGGTGGTTACCGAAGGCAATGAACCGGCGGGCTTACAGTACATTGCCCCGTATGCAGCGATGAGTATCGCGGAATATTATATGCAACAGGGGCAAGATGTACTGATTGTTTTTGATGATTTAACCAAACATGCGCGCGCATACCGTGAACTGTCGTTGCTGCTTCGTCGTCCACCTGGGCGTGAAGCATTTCCTGGCGACATTTTTTATATTCACTCACGTTTACTTGAGCGCGCCACTCAATTAAATAAAGCACTTGGCGGTGGCTCACTTACTGCACTGCCTATCATTGAAACAGAAGCACAAAATATCTCAGCTTACATACCCACCAACTTAATTTCGATCACCGATGGGCAAATATATTTATCTCCATCGTTATTTGAATTGGGTGTTTTACCCGCTGTTGATGTTGGTAAATCTGTTTCGCGTGTTGGCGGCAAAGCTCAACTGGCAGCGTTTCGGGCTGTAGCGGGCGACCTAAAATTGACTTATGCACAATTTGAAGAGCTAGAAACATTTGCTCGCTTTGGTGCGCGTTTAGATCAAGATACCGCAAAATCAATTGAACATGGCCGCCGTATTCGCGCCAGTTTACGCCAGCCAGAATCATCTCCGCTTCCAGTCGCTGAACAAATCATATTATTACTTGCTTTGACTTCGGGCCTATTTGATACCATTGCATTAGCAAAAATGAGCGCAGCAAAAAATGCTTTACGAGGTATTATCAATCGTTTGCCTGCTGAATTATCAACGCGATTAGCAACCTCAGGATCATTAAGTGACGAGGATCATCAAAATATCATTGCTCTATCAAAACAAGCGCTGGCGAGTATTGAAGATAGTAATGCGCCATTGCTGGCTGACGGCTCTGAACAACCATGAGTAATACCGCTGCTAATTTGCGTCATAAAATCGACAGTGCCAGCGATTTAAAAGGAGTTGTGCGGACGATGAAGGCGCTTGCCGCATCGAGTATTAGTCAATACGAAAAATCGGTCAGCTCATTAACTGATTACTATCGAACGGTAGAATTAGGATTAAGCGCTACGATACAGGCGGTTGATGTTAATTTACCTGCGGTGGGTGCAATATCGAATACAGATAAGCAGGGCGATAATATAGTCAGTGCTATTGTGTTTGGCTCCGATCAAGGTTTAGTTGGGCAGTTCAATGAAGATATTGCTGACTTTGCAATTAAAGCACTGGCCGATTTAGGCGCGCAATCTCAGACCACACAACTGCAAGTGTGGGCGGTGGGTGAGCGAGTCTACTCACGACTCGCCGATGCCGGTTTATCTATGGAAAAAAGTTTTACGGTGCCCACTAGCATAAATGAGATCACCGCGTTGGTTGGGCAAATTCAAATTGATAGCGAAACACACCTTGCTAATGCAAGCGCTGCCCGTGTTTATGTATTTTATAATCAGATGCAATCGGGCGCTCAGTATCAGCCAATATCACAACGATTACTGCCGCTTGATCAAAAATGGCAACGAGAGTTAGCACAAATCCCTTGGCCGACAAAACGATTACCCGAAATTTTAGGTAGTAATGATATGACACTACGGGCATTGATCCGCGAATACATATTTATTTCGCTTTATCGCGCCTGTGCTGAGTCGTTGGCCAGTGAAAATGCTAGCCGGCTTGCGGCGATGCAGCGTGCAGAAAAAAACATAGAAGAATTATTAGACAATCTCGGTAAAGAGTTTCATGTGCTAAGGCAAAGCTCTATTGATGCAGAGCTAAGCGATGTACTGGCAGGTTATGAATTACTTAACTTGAATGCTGATTAAATAATCTATTAAGCCTTGTAACTCAAAATGAAGTTAGAACTAAGATATTTGCGTATTTCGCATCTTAATTTGTTGAGTTATTGAGTAACACGTTTTTTATAGTCAAGGTGATGTAATATTTGTTGATATTTCCAACATAGTGTAGCCATATTTCAGCTCTTTTAACGATAAGTTCTGCTATATTGAAATAAAGAGAGTATATATTGTTAATATTAGTTAGTTATTGTGTGCTCAAATAATAACCTTGCAAGCACAAAAACAACAGATTGCTCTAGTTATCTAGTTTTTATCGGGCGATTGATATATTTTTTGTGCCTTTTGTGAACTTTTATGGCAATAAAGCTAGATAAATTAAAAATATAGTTAACACTTATAACTAATAGGCCGATAATACACATAGTTAAATAATAAGGTAGATCGCATGGCTTCAAGTTTGTCTTTTCAGGACCTAAGCATAAGTAAAAAAATTCACGCTATCACGAGTATTGCTGTTATCGCTTTTGTGGTTATTGTATTAATCAATTATATTTCGATGGTGGACAATCGGGGCTCATTAGACGAACTTGAAAAAACATCTTATCAAGTGGTAAAACTAACATCAGCGAACGTCGGGTTACTTGAAAAATTAGATGAGCTTTATACACAAGCAGTTACATTTGGCGAACAAGATATTGTTGATAAAGCAAAAGAGACGCTGACAGCATTAACTGAGAACCTTGACGCAATAAATAATATTAATAGTACCTACATTGATAGGCAAACACGCACACAGTTAACCGAATACGCTGCTATATCAACAAAAATTGCTAACGATATGATCAGTGGAACTGCTGATTTTAGTAAAATCCAGCAGCAAGCACAATCTAAAACCAATATGTATAACTCGGTGTTGCAAAGTCTTAAAGCTGCTCAGCAACGTGCTGATGCGCGCTTTTTTGAGTTGGTAAAAAATACCAAGTCACGCTCTGATCATGCATTAACGTTAATGCTGGTTGTGTCATCTGTTTCATTGTTATTACTATTATTTATGGCTATTTGGATTGCTCGTGGAATTGCTGCCGCCGCCAGTGATGCGGCTGGCAATTTACGCTTATTAGGTGAGGGGAAAGGCTCTCTTAGCACGCAGCTTACAGTTCGTAGTGAAGATGAAATCGGCCAAGTTGCAATTAACTTCAATACATTTATAGCCTTGTTAAGAGAGTCGGTACTCGAAGTAATGGCGGTGTGTGAACCCTTGATGGAAAACTCAACGCGCTTAGTGCAAGGCATGGAACAAGCAGAAAATGCGACCAGCAAGCAAACCGCAGATGCTGAAATAGTTAAACAGTCGATGGAAGAAATGAAGCAAAGTGTAGGAGACATTTCACATTCGGCAGCAAGTGCCTCACGTGCAGCGCAAACGGCTGAGCAAGAAGTGGAACAAAGCCGTTCACAGATCCGAACATCGGTCACTGAATCTCAGACGTTAAGCGCTGAAATTAATCGTGCCGCTTCGACGATTAACAAGCTAGCGGATGATACAAAAAATGTAACTCAGATACTTAATGTGATCACTTCGATTGCAGAGCAAACCAACTTGTTAGCACTTAATGCTGCTATAGAAGCTGCGCGAGCGGGTGAACAAGGACGTGGTTTCGCTGTGGTTGCTGATGAAGTCAGAGAGTTGGCATCGCGTACGGCTAAATCAACCAATGAAATTCGTGAATTATTAAACACCTTAACCAGTGCTGCAAACGAGTCGGTTAGCGCTATGACATCGGCGCGTGATATGGCCAGTAATAATGCAACAGCGGCAGAAAATACAGGTATTTCAATTGAAAAAATTGCAGAGCAAATGCTTGAAATTAATGGTATGAACTCACAAATTGCAGCAGCCACTGAAGAGCAAACATCAGTTGCGGCAATGGTGGTCGAAAATGTATCTAATATGCATACATCATTCGAAGATACTATGGCTTCGCTTACTGCAGTTCGTGATGTGGCGAAGAACTTACATTACTTGTCTGATAATCTATTGGATGCGACGGCTAAATTTAAAGTCGAATAACCTTGTAGTTATAATAAAAAACGCCTTGTGGTTAGATACCACAAGGCGTTTTTTATTTAAGTTATAACAGCTAGAAAGTTGCGATTACTTTCACTGCATCACTGACTTTACTGCTATCAATATAGCCAATAGCATCGGCATTACTCGAAACAAAGTCGATCACCGCTTGGTCATTATCTAGTTTTTCTGGCGGTGTACCTTTACCAGTAAAAACCAATTTTGACCAATAGGCATTAAGTTGGCTACTTGATTTACCAACCACTTTGTCATTGAACTCATCAGCAATACTGTTGCCGTTTTGATTTACTGGATTTACTTTCACACCATCCGCGAATGACTTGCTTTTGCCAAGGTAGATTTTTTTGATTTCATCTTGGTCTATCGCGTTGGCATTACCTGTATTTACGATCACAGTAACGCCTGCAAACGCACTAAATGAACAGGCAGACATAAGACCCGCTAAAATTAGTTTTTTCATAACCATCCCCTTAAAAAACCAAATCAACAGCAACGGCAATAACATCCGTTTCAGTATCTGAGATATCATCATTAAAACGGCTAAAATCAACTTTTAGTGCCGCAGATGGGTGAAAGTCGTAACGAGTTCCGATAGTGTATACATTACTTTGTGCACGAACACCATCGAGTGCCTGATTAATCCCATTATTGAGAGGAGGCACTTGGGTTAATTGATCAAAGCGAGATTTGTCATGTTTGTCGTCATTATCTTCATAGGTAAAATGAACGATCCACTCATCCATACGATAACCAATCGACGCATAATATTGTGATTGTTTTGCTAAGATACTTTTTTCAACTTCAAACTGTGTATATTCGGCATCAAATAATATGTTGTTATAGTCAATCGAAAAACCCACACCAATAAATGTACCGTCATCTTCATTTATAGCAATATCATCAGCTTGAGTTATTAGGCCGTTGTCGCGCAGTAATTGTTCAAGGCCATTAATAGCTTGTCCGCCAGCTTCACCATTGCTTAAATCAATAGAGGTTTCAGCGACTAAGTAAGCAGCGCGAACACTAAACCAATCATACGATAGAGTCCAGTTAACCCCTGCGATGTCGTTTAGTTTGGCTTCATCATTGTTTGTAACTGCTGCAATGTCACCATCAAAGCCACCATAAATGACTTGTAAGGTTGAATCCCAATCTCCTATTTGTGAAGTGTGCAGTAGGCTCAAGCCTTCATAGGTAGAAAATGGAATACTATAAACAGACTGCGGTGGTCTTACCCAGCGATAAGCATAGCCAACATCTAAGAAGTCAGAGTAGCGATAAAAAGGCACACGCATTTTACCCGCACTGAGTTGCAGCTCATCGGTAAATTCGTATGTTAAATAAGCCCATTCAAATTCGGCATCAAAG
This sequence comes from Pseudoalteromonas rhizosphaerae, assembly GCF_028885455.1. Taxonomy (NCBI): domain Bacteria; kingdom Pseudomonadati; phylum Pseudomonadota; class Gammaproteobacteria; order Alteromonadales; family Pseudoalteromonadaceae; genus Pseudoalteromonas; species Pseudoalteromonas rhizosphaerae. The sequence goes on along the minus strand of NZ_CP118496.1, from coordinate 4,018,226 downwards.
CTATTGTTACCACGGGCTACAATTTGTGCAGTTGCACTGAGCTTATCTTGTAAATCAGCCGATAATTGTAAAGCAAAAACGCTTTCATTTTTAAATGAAATGTCGTTGTCGTACCCGTATCGAGTTGTATTATCATCCAATGTTTTGCCACCAACAATAGAGGCAAAACCATTAATACGCACTTCTGCAAATGAGCTCGCAGGTGCGCATACAGCACATAAAGCAATTGCGAGAGGAAGTTTTTTCATTGTGTATCCTAAGTTTTTAGTATGTTGATTTCAGCTAGAGTATAGGAGTAAATATGTGAATTATCGACAGTTTAACAGTATCATTTTGATTTTATATATGTATTTTTTAAAATGAGGTAAGTGTGGTAGGTAACTTGAAAACAACCCGTACGATCAGCCGAGCTGATCTAATTATATTGCGAATGTAGGCTGCCCTAATAGCAGCCTAATCAGATAAAATAGGTGTTAACATCAACTCTGACGAGAAATTCAGTAATGCAGCGAACTATAAAAATAGCAGTTTAAAGTGCAGGGGGTTAGTTATTACTTTCTTTGTCATGTTCTTCACGTGCGGCTTGTAATTCTTCAACGAGCTGTTGGGCTTTTTGCTTGGTTTTTTCGGTTAACTCGCCTGCTGCTTCTTTACTTTCAAGCCAGGCATCTAAAGCCACCTCTTTGCCATCATCATACATATCAAGGCCAAGTTTTTTACTTTCTTGCAGTAGCTCATCAAGTGATTCACCTTTAAATTGATTGCTGGTTTCTTTTACTTCATCCCATGCATCATTAAGTGCTTTTTTAACCTCAGCTTTTGCTTCAGCCGCTTCTTTTTTTGCTTCGCTGGCGTCTTCGCAACCGGTTAGTGCTACACAGCCTAATAAAACTAAACTTGCTAATTTGTTCATATTTGTTCCTTTGTATAATAATGATGTCCCGAGGAATATTTCCTCTGGTACAGTATTGATGGCAATCTTAAAACAAGCAATATACAGGCTAGAAAATGAATATACCTCGAACAGCACGACTTAATTTTAAATTAATGGATGAAAATGACAGTGCGCTACTGTTTGAACTCGATAACGACCCACAGGTTATGGAGTACCTTACTCGTGGCAAGACGACGACCATGAGCACCATCAAAGACGTTTTTATTCCGCGCATGCAAGCCTACCGCAATCCACAACAGGGCTGGGGGCTTTGGCAAGTTAACCTTAATGATAATGACAGCTTTATTGGTTGGATATTAATTCGGCCAATGGGGTTTTTTACTGCAGAGCCGGATTTTAGTGATATTGAAATTGGCTGGCGTTTTAAACGCACAAGTTGGGGTAAAGGTTACGCCAGTGAAGCCGCGCAAGCCGTTGCCGATGTGATCACCGCCAATGCTGAGATCAAGGCACTTAGCGCCACTGCACTAAAAGACAATAACGGCTCGATTAAAGTGATGGAAAAGCTGGGTCTGCAGTTTATTGAACACTATACCCATAGCGACGAGTTCGGCGAGTTACCAGCCGTGTTATATCGAAAATTTGTGTAAAGTTGTTCATTGTAGTTTGACCCTTGTTAACTGAATGTGTATTAATGGGGTTAATAAAATAATCAAAAAATAAAGTCAACAAGGAATTAAATATGTTTGCAGGTGTAAAACATTTACTGATTTTTAGTGTCATTGTAATGCAGTTACACATAATGGCATTGGCAGCTAGTGGCAAAACAGCTCAAGCAGCAGTGGCTATGCCCGATAGTTACAGTAGTGACGTAGCAAGAGCCATTTTGGAGCAGGGCGGTAACGCGGTTGATGCAGCCATTGCTGCGCAATTTGTATTAGCCGTTACTTTGCCTGAAGCGGGAAACATTGGCGGTGGTGGTTTTATGCTGATCCAAAAAGACGGGCAAGGCGACTTTATAGATTACCGCGAAACAGCTCCAATTGCCGCTCATCGCGATATGTATTTGGATGACAAAGGTAATGTGGTTGCAAATAAATCGATATACGGCATTCACGCCAGTGGGGTACCCGGTAGTGTGGCGGGTATGTGGCTTGCTCATCAAAAACACGGCACACTTGATTGGAAAACCCTTGTTGAGCCTGCAGTAAAGTTAGCCGAACAGGGTTTTATTGTTCACCCGAAATTAGCCAGCAGTATTGAGCGCTACATTGCCCGCATGGCTAAAAAAGACGTAACAATTAACTTTGCTGATTATTTTGCCAGCGCTAAAGCGAATCAAAACTTTAAGCAACCTGAGCTTGCAGCCACGTTAAAACGTATTCGCGAGCAAGGTAAGGCAGGATTTTATGAAGGAGAAACTGCTAAAATCATTGCCGATTTTATGGCTGAAAATGGCGGGATCATTACGCAAGCGGATTTAAAAGCCTATCAAGCAAAATCACGTACCCCGATGAAAGCCGCTTGGAACGGTTACCAAGTACTCACATCACCACCACCAAGCTCCGGCGGTATTGCAATAATACAATGGTTAAAAATGTACGAGCTGACTAAACCCAAAGCAGGGCTTGAGAACAACTCCACAGCATATATTCATTTATTAGCAGAAATTGGCAAACGCGTATTTGCTGATAGAGCAGAGTACTTAGGTGATCCAGACTTTTTTGACGTGCCAAAGAGCGAATTAATCGCCATGGATTATCTTAAAAAGCGCAGTAGCAGCATCACACTCGATAAAATATCGACGACTGAAAACATTAAACCAGGGTTATATGAAAGCGAACAAACCACGCATTTTTCTATAGTTGATAAATGGGGTAATGCAGTATCGAATACCACCACCATTAATTTAGGTTATGGCAGTGGTGTAGTCGTTGCTGGCGCGGGCTTTTTGCTTAACGATGAAATGGATGACTTTAGTGCCAAACCAGGGGTGATGAATGTATTTGGCGCGCTCGGTGGTAAAGCCAATGAAATCCAGCCGCATAAGCGTATGCTTAGTTCAATGACGCCAACTATCTTACTCAAAGGCAATAAAGTTAAAATGGTTACCGGCTCACCTGGCGGCACCACCATAATAAGCTCGGTGTACGAATCTATTTTAAACGCGGTTGAATTTAATATGAGCGCCGATGAAGTGGTAAATAGCCCGCGTTTTCATCATCAACTTTGGCCTAAAAATGTCATACGTCATCATGCAGGGTTAGATGCAAGCGTTGTTAAAGCACTAGAGAAAATGGGCTACACCTTAGACGAGCGCCATTTTGGTGATATGCATGTGATCATCGAACGTGATGGCAAACTAGATGCCGGCTCAGAAGCGTCAGGGCGCGGTAAGGCGATGGTGTTTTGATTGCAGCTTTAAGCGGTAAGTCATAAGTTGTAAGATTGCTTGGTGATAAATCAAGCGATTGTAGTTGGGGTGAGGGTAACGAAGCCCAATTACAAAAAGGTTTTAGGAGCTAGGTAACTAGGTGTTAGGGGAGTGACTCGTAGGCGCGAGTTTACCTCGCGCAGTACGCAGTTTAATGAAATTGGGTGTAAACGAACGACTCGCCGTAGCATGTGGTATCACCAGCACCAAAAGTAGGCGTTTGGAAGCGAAGACCCTTGTCGAAGCTCAAAAACAAAAGGAATTAACATTGCGCTGAGCAATAACTATTTAGCGTTACAAGGTTTAGTGTCATTGAGAGATATTTGGATCAATATTCATTACGGGAGATGAACCGCCCATTGCACTTTTTGCTAATGAAAAGCGCATGATGGGTGGTGTGAGGGCTTGAGGTTAGAGAACTCCGGCTACCCGATTATATGCTGAACTTTGCAACAGCGTGCTCATATATGGGCCTATATTTATCAAGCACGGGCATAGCATGCACAATAGCTTGAGACTCTGCAGAATCGTGCCAGCCAAAATAATCTTCCGCTATATATAGTTCTTGCCTCTCTTCTTCAGGTAATTCCAAATCAAGATCAAACAAAATACGGGATATTGCTGCATACAAAGACTGCTTGTCTTCTGAATATGCTTTCGCAGCTTCCCCAGCTAAAAATTCATTACTCGGCTCACCGTAGACTTGGTAAGTATTGCTAATAAATCGGATTATTTCGGCGACATCTGATGCCAAGGACAACTTTTCAACAAACGGATCAATTCCGTGGTCAGTATATTGAGCGTACGCCCATGCAATAGCCTGATCATAAGAAATTAAATTCTGTTTGAGAATGTAACTCAGAACATTGTAATCTTCGGCACTAAATTTCATGTTGGTTGCATATAACGCTTTGAATATGTGGATTTTAGGAGCGCTTTGGCCGAAGGCCAGCGAGTAAAATTCCCAGTGAGTTTACGAACGACATTATTCATTTGTTATATGCCGATTACTCTGCAAACTTTACGTTTGCATTTGCTGAATTCAACGCAGATAACAAACCCACAATATTGAATGATGCCTCTATCGGTATCTCTACAATACCATTAGCTAACAACTTATCAGTGATTGCCTTGGACTCTTTGAGATTAAATTGCGTATTTGAGTTTATAGCCTTACTCATAGCGACTTTATTCAATTTTTCAAAGCCTTCGATTAAAATTTTAGGCACCGATCTTCCCTAGGCATATAACGAGGCTGTAGAATAACTCGTTTTTAATTTATTTTTATTGATGCATTAACCATAGCTGAGTTCCTATTTTGATTCAATCGACAACTGACTTTTACGTAAAATATAAAAAGAGGATTTACTGTTGCTTTAATGGGCGTTTTGGAAGTTATGACAGGTGTTTAAGTGGCTTATTTGGAGAGGTAGCAGCTTACCTTTATTAATGCATCGTGTTTTACGCATGCTAGTATTAGCCTTTAAGATAATCCTAATTTACTTCTCTTTCTCTGCTCTTTGTGCAAAAAATCTTTTATTGAATTATTCACAAAGAGGTTCAGAGACGCTGCGCTTTAGAGTCATACAGATGCTGGACCCAAGAAGTATTTACGCGGCTGGGGACACTACTACCTAATAACCAATGCTTATCAGCTAACGGTGGATTTAGATGATTGGATCCGCCGCAGGATAAGAATGTGCTACTGGCGGCAATGACGCTCTTTATAAAAGGAATAGCACGCACTAAAGTACGCAGTTTAATGAAATTGGGTGTTAGCGAACGACTCTCCATAGCCTGTGGTATCACGAGTACAAAAGTAGGCGCTTGGAAGCGAAGGCCCTTGTCGAAGCTCAAAACAAAAGGAATTAACATTGCGCTAGGTAATGACTATTTAGCGTCACAAGGTTTAGTGTCATTGAAAGATATTTGGATCAATATCCATTACGGGAGTGAACCGCCCATTGCGGACCCGCATGATGGGTGGTGTGGGGGCTGGAGGTTAGAGACCTCCGGCTACCCGATTATGCACCGTCACCTATTACCTTAACTTCACCTGTTACTTTAATTGGCGAATCATCATGATCCCAAATATATCTTGAGCGTTTAAATTCACCTTTTCTTTTTAAATAATTTATAAAATCATTGAGCACTGACAACCTTTGTTCATCCACGATTACTAATTCATTATCGATTTGAATAAACCCTTCACTTTTTAACTCTTCAAATAGGCCTTTGGGTTTGTATACGTCATATTTTTCGCCTATTTCAATATCTTCTGATAAGTCTGAAAGTAGTTCTGGGGTGCTCATTATGTAATGTATATCTTTCAATTTCCGAGCATTATTAGACATGTAATAATCAAAGAACATATCATCCTTTTCAGTGATCTTATCACTATCATAATCTTTAAAAGTACGGACTAGTTTTAACTTTCTGATTTTTTCACGACGATCACTTACTTTCTCCTCTACCGTAATAAGTCCAATAATCCCAAAAATAAATATAAGGCCATAAGTAATTAATCTAGTTACATTTGCATAAACTCCTCCCCCGAATGTTTTTTCAACAAAAGTTTGTTCATTTACAGGAGAAAAATCTCGTAATACTTTGATTGCATTGATTGTCGCTATTTTTCCAAAAGCTTCAATCGACGGCTCTTTTCCGACTTCATGTAATACGAGTATTTTTATTTCAAAGAATTCATTAGGTTCAAGTATTACATTTGAAAATGAAACGCTCGTATTACTCTTTTTAGTTGTGATTAACTTTTCTTTTAAATAAGTATTGCTTGCGCTAAGTAGTTTAGGGTCATCTGCTAGCTCACCGTTTATTACAGTAAAACCTACAGGGTAATTAATATCATAAAGATTTGATAGAATAGAAGAATCGCCTTGGTTAATTACTTTAAATGTAATAAACCTTAAATCTTGTTTTCTTTTACTTAAGCTTTCACCTTCATACAACACATCTAAACTGCCAAGTTTTTCTTTTATATCTAGAACACTTGAATCGGCAGTTACCACAAAATTTAGGTCAGGCTTAGTTTCTTTTACAAACCCTAAATAAAGGGAGATCCCTCCAAAAATTAGCGCCATTAAAAAACCTAAGAATGACCATGCAAATTTATTTTCCATGTTCTTAAAACTACTTATAAATGACATTTACTTCCTCTGAGCTCAAATTTAAGGTGCATAGACATAATGACTCCCACACGGTGTTAGCCTCCGCTTTTCGTGGGTTAGCTTAATTCAAAGCCAGAGCCATAATTAGTTTGTCAATTAACTAAACAGCAGAGGCTAACATGAATAAACATAGCATACTTTTTATCGGACTTGATACACATAAAGAATTCAATGAAGTCGCCTATATTGAAGAACATAGAGGTGCACAACCTGTTCACCTTGGTCGAGTTTCGTCTTCCAAAATTGCCGTTCAAAAGCTTGTTCGTCAGTTTGAATCTAAATACCCTGGCGCAACGCTACACTTTGTTTATGAAGCAGGCCCTTGTGGTTATTATTCGTATCGTCCCTGATACTCACTAAAGCCCGCTACGCGGTTCAAATTTATTCCCTATAAATTTGTGGATTTACAGATTAATCACAAGCCTTGGCCATTGCTGTTATGTGGTTGCCCCGTCTCTTATTCCTAAAAAACCAGGCGAGAAGATTAAAACCGATAAACGTGATGCCCTTAAGCTCGCTAAATTACTTAAATCTGAAGATTTAACACCTATCTATGTTCCCGAGCCTGAAGATGAAGCTGTACGTGATTTATCTCGCGCACGCGAAGTAGCCATGAAAGATTTAAAAGATGCTAAATATCAATTAAAAGCACTGCTGCTTCGTAATAATATTAATTACAAAGGCACTGCAAATTGGTCACAAAAACATTTACGTTGGCTCACTGAGCTTGTGCTTCCACACCCAGCACAGCACATCGTCTTATAAGAGTTTTTACAAACAATTACCGAGCGAATAAGCCGACTTGAACGATTAGATAATGAACTTACACATCACGTCCATCAATGGCGTTATTATCCCGTTGTTAAAGCAATACAAGCAATGCGAGGTGTTCGTTTGTTGGTCGCCACCGGTGTTGTTGCTGAGCTTGGCGATTTAACGCGCTTCGATCATCCCCGTAAATTAATGAGTTATCTCGGTCTTGTACCCAGTGAACACTCGAGTGGTGGCAAACGCCATATTGGCGCTATCACAAAATGCGGAAATGGCCGAGCAAGACGCCTCCTTGTTGAAGGCGCGCACACTTATCGCTATGCAGCAAATATATCGACAGATATGCAAAAACGACAAGAAGGTTTATCAAAGGACATTATTGATATTGCGTGGAAAGCACAACTTAGGCTCTGCAAGCGCTATAAAAAAATGATAGCCAAAGGGAAACACTACAACCTGGTTGTCACCGCAATTGCCCGAGAAATGATTGCGTACATATGGGCCATTGCTAAAGAAGTGGTGCTTACGCCAGTGAATGTCAACAACAACCGAAAAGTGATCCACTCCACCATTTGAATAATGATCCACTATTTATTAAGGTTTTCCATTAATCCGGCTTGTTTCTTTTCTTTGATCCTATAACTTTCCCCCTTAATTTGAACAATATGTGAGTGGTGTAAAATTCTATCTAACATCGCTGATGTTAACGCTGTGTCATTCGCAAAAATGCTCCCCCATTGTCCAAATGGGAGGTTACTGGTGAGTATGACCGCTCCTTTTTCATAACGCTTTGCAATGACATCAAACAATAATTTAGATTCCTGAGCACTAAACGGTAAATAGCCTATTTCATCAATTATTAGTAGCCTGGGTGCCAGAACTGAGCGCTGCATCACTTGTTTATACTTATCTTGACGTTGCGCTGTGGTTAATTGCAATATTAAATCAGACGCGCTAATAAAGCGGGTTTTTAAGCCTGCTTGCACTGCCTTGTAACCTAGCGCACTGGCAATATGTGTTTTGCCTACACCTGATGGCCCGAGCAGAACGACGTTTTCTTTTCGTTCAATAAACGAGAGTGTGGCAAGCTCGTTAACTTGTTTTTTGGGCACACCGGTGGCAAACGTAAAGTCAAACTCCTCAAGCGATTTTAATGACGCAAATCCAGCCATACGCGTAAACATAACCTGTTTACGTTGGTGCCGGTACGCCTGCTCACCTTGCAGTACGCGCTCTAAGAACTGTAAATAATCCCATTCCTCTTTTGCTGCTTGCTGCGCTAGCGCTGTTGCATTTGTTTCAACACCGGCGAGTTGCAGCTCCTCCGTTAGTTCATGTAAGCGTGCGAGTTGCAAGTTCATAGTGCCTCCGAGAATTGCGCGTAAATGTTTAAGTCATGATGTAACGGGTGAGTCTCGAAGGACATATCAAATACAGGTATAGCCACTTCTGCCGGCTGTGGTGGTGCAACAGGTTGGAGCGGGGGTAAAGGTTGTAGGTACGCTTGCTCTTCTTTTAATCTATCTGCGGGCTTTACTTTTATTGTGTCGTGAATGCGCTGGTTAGCCACTGTGTTCAACCAGTTAATGACTTCAACATTGGCTGTTTCAACGTCCAAAGTAAGTTCAAGGGCAAATAATTTAGTGGCTAATGGCTGATAAAAGTTATCGCGCACATAGCGCACCATTCGCTCTACTTTCCCTTTTGTTTGTGGGCGGTAGGGTTTACAGAGCTTTGGAATGAACCCCATTTCTTTACTAAATTGATAAAAGCATTGATTAAAGCGATGTTTGCCTTCACCGTAAGCATCACGCTCTATTACCACTGTTTTCATATTGTCATACCACACTTGCTGTGGAATGCCTTGGAAATACTCAAAGGCTTGGCGATGACACGCTTCGAGTGTTTCATAGCGCATGTTATCAGTGATTGCGACAAACAATGCACGGCTGAAGCCTAAAACAGCGACAAAGGCGTGCAGTGGTGATTTCCCACCTCGCATTTGGCCCCAATCAACTTGCATTTGTTTGCCCGCTTCTGTTTCAAAGCGAATAATGGGTTGGGGTTCAACGCTACCTCGATATTGATACAAGTACTGGCGTAGTAACGATATTTCTCCGGTATAGCCTTGCTCTTTAATTTCTCTGAGTAAAACAACGGCTGATAAATGTATTGGAGCGGCTTTAGCTAATCGAGAATGTAAATACGGTTTAAATGCCTCTAATTTTGAAATACCCGTTTTACGAGTAGCATAATGCGGCTCGTCAAAGTCACCTTGAAGGTATTTTTTAACGGTGTTGCGCGATATGCCCAATTGTTTAGCGATGGCTCGTTGAGACATGCCTTGCATGGCTAAGACTTTTATTTTCATGAACTCTTCTTTTGAAATCATGGTGCTTATCCAAAAGCACCAGTGTTAAGTTAACTGGATCAGATTTCAATTGTTGAAGTGGATCATTTTTGCATTGCTGGTAACAGTGAATACAAAACTTAGATTGGCAAGAGTACCCGCATGATAAACGAATTAGAGTTAATGCATGGGATCAAGCATCGGGTGTGGCACAACCACCGACGGCGTTGCCTACATGGATGTAGGTAAGGGGCGTGAGCAGGACGCGGAAGCTTTAGGATGGCAATGCAGCTAACGCTGCATTGAACCACGAACATAGACTGAAGACAGGTGCCACGACGAAATAAGTAAGGTCTGCTCTGTTACTAGAAATAGTAATAACCAACGACAAAATTGTCAGGAACAATTTTGAACAGCGCAGCTGATTCACGAAAGGCAGGACGCCTGTAGTCATATCAGCAAGATAACCGACGAAATTACTTGCTTCATCCTATGTATTAACTCGCTCTAATTCGAGCTGAAGTAATTATGGCTTAAAAAGTTAGGCAAGGATCTGTGTGTTTAACTTGACAGTGGGAGTCATACCAACGTTGCCAACAGGGGCGCGCTATAAGCGCGTCCCTAGCCTGCTTGGCCTTGTTATAGCGCATTGCGAACCAACTCCTTTATCTTAAAGGTTAGCTCTTTTGACTCTAAACTCATGGGCAGCTCAGTTAAGGCCTGATGCTTTATCGTTGCAACAACAGGGAACCCAGGCACATTGTTCTGTAGAAGGCGAAACAGCCGAGGGAGAAAAGGGTAGGACTCCACATATTTTGTGACTTTATAGACCCCAGGCTCGATCGGCTGAAAATCTAGACGATGAATGTCCGAACCAAAAATGACGGAATATTCGTAATTGAGAGCGTCATAGTGGGTATCTGTAATGGTCAACAAATTCTGTAGAGATTCTAAGCGGCATTTTTTAATTCATTATATTTCTGATGTGGCGTCATATAATTAAGCGTAGAATGCCTACGTTTGTAATTGTAAAACTGAATATAACTGTCCACCTCACTTATAACTGAATGATGATTTATAAATGACAGGCGATTCAGTCGCTCTGTTTTTAAACTTCTAAAAAATCGCTCCATTACTGCATTATCCCAACAATTACCTCGACGACTCATACTTTGTGTTATAGTTAGTTGTGATAACCGAGCTCTAAACGAGGCCGCAGAATACTGACACCCTTGATCGGAATGAAACATCAGTTGATTAAAAACCGGCTGTTGACGCTTAATAGCATTATTCAATGCTGCTATAGCCAATTCAGCATTTGGGCTTGTTGATAAGGCATACCCTACAACTTCCCTCGTTGATAAATCTAACACACAGGCCAAGTAACTCCACCCTTGGTGATTCCTAATATAGGTAATATCACCGACCCAATGCGTGTTATGTGAATCAGGGTTAAACTCTCGTTTTAAGAGGTTCTGTGCGTACTTATGTTCATCACCTGAATTAGGGTAGTAATGTTTTTTCTTCGGCCTGATGGCTTTTATATTCAACTTTTTCATCAGTGCCGCTGTTTTATATATTCCAATCGTATGATTTAACGCATTCAATTCAACGTGCACTCTGCGTCTACCATACGTATAACCGGAATCGTCAGCGATAGATTCAATTAACGCCAGCAGTGCCTGCTCTGACTTATTTGGCGTGACTGGCGCATAGTAATAACTACTTGTACTGACTTCTAAAGCACGACACAACTCAGATACCGTATAGCTTGGGGTCGCTTTCTTCAACGCTTTAATTACTTTAAATTTTGATTGTCGCGAATGAAGAAAGCGGTGGCTTTTTTTAATATATCATTATCCCTTAAAGCGCGCTGTAGCTGCTTCTCTAGCAATTGAATACGTTGCTGCTCAGGTGTTAGTGCTTGTACATTTCCCGGGCTCTTACCATCTAGCTCAGATAGATATTGTTGCTTCCAACGTGATACTGCTGACTTTCCTGCGCCAGACATCTCTTCAATTTGCTTATTGGTATAACCTTCTTCTACCATTAATTTGGCATATTCAAGTTTTTGTTGTGCACTGAGTGTTACTTTTGATTTTCTGGTCATAGTGATACCTTTTTGGTTTAGCTCATTTTACGCTATAAACCTCTCCAGTTTCATTAGACCATTACAATCATGAGCAAGCCTGACACCGAGCTCCTTGCCCACCCTCTCAAATGGAACTCGATTCTCTTGATTTCTCTCAATCATGCCCATTCTGAGCCCTATAACGCCTTGCATTTGCGGCGGTTTGTAGCGAGGTACGAGCGGAAAACCGTCCAAACCACGCAGTGGTTTACGCAACATGCATTTGTGTACGCCCGACATGGGCATTGACTTATGAGGTGAAAGTCCTCTGTAGAAGATCACCGTTTAAATAACATACTGTTATTAAACGATAACTACTAGCGAATGGCAAGGGCTAAATCGCGAGAGATAGTCTGGAGGAAGCCGCTAGCAAATCTGCGAGCTGATGAACAAAAACATCATATGAGGCGTAGGCTGAAGACGAGCTAGCACAAGATAGCGAAGTCATGTGATCTAACGGCCACCGTAAATGATGCAGTTGTGCAGAGAAAGTCGATGCACCTTATTCGGGGAGATCTGATAAACACGCATCCGCGCTAACGCTTGGAGATTACCAGTTAGGGACTGGTTGATCAACCCTTGGCGCTTTGGTTGCTGCGACCTACAGCGAGCGAAATAGCAGTAAACAAGCGTTAGTTTAGACGCGCTTTATCGAGTAATCGCTAGAGTGATTTATCAGAAGTCAGCAGACGGCATAGTAGCCAAACGCCCATCGTAATGGAGGGGACACGGTGAAGGCCTGAACATCTTAACCAGAGGAGATACTACAAATGAACTTGAATTCACATAGATCACCGTGTTGCGATAGTGATGAACAGCGTTCTACTGTGAATAATACCTCGAATGAATATAGCCAAACAGATCATGACCTGATGGCAAGGGTACTAAGCAACCACAATATTGGTGCAGCATGGCAACATGTTAAGCGCAATAAAGGGGCTGCGGGTATTGATAATATGAGTATTGAAGAGTTTAATCACTTCGCTAAGTTACATTGGCTGAGTATTAAACAACAATTACTTAACGGCACTTATCAACCCTTGCCAGTCAAACGCGTGATGATACCCAAACCCGATGGCGGTGAGCGAATGCTTGGGATCCCTTCTGTTATCGACAGAGTGATCCAACAAGCCATTGCTCAAGTGATCAGCCCTTACTTTGAGACTCAATTTTCACCACATAGTTATGGTTATCGTCCTCATAAAAGAGCCAGTCAAGCAGTGAACCATGTTCAATTTTGTGTTAAACAAGGTTATAAAACAGCGGTTGATATCGACTTGTCTAAGTTCTTTGATGAAGTAAACCATGACATGCTAATGAATCGTGTTGGTCGTAAAATCAAAGACAAAGCACTCATGCGCCTACTCGGTAAATACCTACGAGTGGGAGTAGCAGAGTGCGAAACAGGTCTGTGGTTTGAGTCAACCAAAGGAGTCCCTCAAGGTGGGCCATTATCCCCTTTACTTTCCAATATTTTACTCGATGAATTAGATAAGAAGCTAGCCTACAAACACCTTAAGTTTGCCCGTTACGCTGATGACATAATCATTTTAGTAAAAACCAAAAGCGAAGGACTAATAATCCAACGGGAAATTACTGCGTTCATCACTAAGCGATTAAAACTCAAAGTGAATGAATCGAAAAGTCGGGTCGGTCCAGTATCAGGCTCGAAATTTCTCGGGTTTACCTTCCGCTACGGTCAAGTGCAGATCCACGAACAGGCGCTAAAGAAATTTAAAGCAAATGTCAGGGAGCTCACTAACCGCAACTGGGGGATCTCAATGACCCTACAAATTCATAAACTCACACAGTATTTGCGCGGCTGGGGACACTACTACCTAATAGCCAACGCTTATCAGCTAACGGTGGATTTAGATCACTGGATCCGCCGTAGGATAAGAATGTGCTACTGGCGGCAATGGCGTAAACCTCGCACCAAAGTACGCAGTTTAATGAAATTGGGTGTTAGCGAACGACTCGCCATTGCATGTGGTATCACCAGTAAAGGTCCTTGTAGAAGCTCAAAAACAAAAGGAATTAACATTGCGATAGGCAATGACTATCTAGCGTCACAAGGTTTAGCGTCATTAAGAGATATTTGGATCAATATTCACTACGGGAGATGAACCGCCCATTGCGGACCCGCATGATGGGTGGTGTGGGGGCTGGAGGTTAGAGACCTCCGGCTACCCGATTACGCGTCTCTTTCCCAAGACCTGTAGTGATCTTCACGGATGTTCTTTAAATGAGAAGCCAAGCCATCAAGATCAGGAAACATGGATGAATCATTGATTCCATATGCATTCAAAATTTGTCTAAATTTAATCCGCAGATGTTGAGGAATTATATATTTTTCTAAGCGACTGCCATAAGAGAATGGCATGCTTGGATCTTGCTGTACTGATAGGACTCCTGATTGTGCTTTAATTCTAGGCGTTGCATGTGGAGGCCAAAAGAGCCCATGTCCTCTACCGTCTTCATTATCGACATAATCAATAGGGCTTTTAGAAACAGTAATATCTAGCGGGGGAGTTTTATATACTAAAAAGTAAAAGGCACTACTACCGTCATACCCATTTGATTTTTCTTGTTCACTTATTTCGATGTCATCTTTTACCGCAAAGTAAAGTGCAACCAATGGATTAGTTGTCCAATCTAGTAGTCGCGTTGGTAAGCCATGATGTTGGGCAAGAGCAAGCCACTCCCAGTCATTGTTCGGAATTTTATTGATGTAGGCTTGAGCCTGACTTTTGAACTCACGAAGCATTCGTTGCTCATCATAGTACCCCGTCACATCATTACTTCTGCCTAGTGATGGGATCAATTCATAATAGCTTTTTGAAACACCACGAAAATAATACCTAGTTTGTGATGGCCAACCTGAAAATAGCTTATGAAAGTGCTCAAATGATTCGATAACTTTTTCCATAAATCCTCAACATTACTTCTATAAACTCATAACAGCTTATTCAAAGGATCTAAACCCACAAGTTGCAGAGAGAAAATCCTTTGAGTTTTTTAATACTTTCAGTCTAACTCTGTATCTAAATGTAAATCAAGGGATTTATATTTGCTGTTTTTTTGTTGTTGTAAAATACAAGAAATAATCCCGCGAGTTGTTGAAAAAAACCAAATACAACCACTGTTTATATATGGCTATGTTGTAGTTAAGTGTGGCTAGGCGAGAATTCATTTTATAAAGCCTCTTTTATCCATGTTTGATCTGAGAACTCCGTGTTATCTTCCATGGGTGCTAAGAAGACACCCACCTTATGATTTGCAATGTATCAGTTACGTACTAACTTTATTATTAGAACAATAAGTGAGCAGGTTGTCACATGGCTATTGCGAGAAAGCGTCAGATAAGTTTGGCTGATACAAAGTACTATCATTGTATTTCTAGGTGCGTACGTCGAGCCTATCTATGTGGCGAAGATCGTTTTACTGGCCAATCATATGAGCATCGCAGGTGTTGGGTTGAAGAGAAGCTATTGGCTCTTTCTAACGTGTTTTGTATTGATGTTTGCGCATATGCAGTGATGAGTAATCATACGCATTTAGTGTTGTATGTTGATGATAAAAAAGCGAAACGACTGAACGATAAAGCCATTATTATCCGTTGGCATAAATTATGTAAAGGCACCATGCTGACAAATAAATATGTTCAAGGGGGCAAGCTAACGAAAGCAGAGTGCTTCTTTTTAAATGAGACCGTCGATGAGTACCGTGAGCGTTTATCAAGTATTAGCTGGTTTATGCGATTATTAAATGAAGATATAGCTCGCAGGGCGAATAAAGAAGATGGATGTACTGGGCGATTTTGGGAAGGCCGTTTCAAATCACAAGCACTGTTAGATGAAGCCGCATTGGCTGCATGTATGGCGTATGTTGATTTAAACCCAATCAGAGCGAAGATAGCTCACACACCAGAAACATCGGATTACACGAGCGTACAAAAACGGATTGAAAGTGCAACCGACGGTAAACAACCAATACAATTACTACGCTTTGCAGGTATGCCAAGGCAGCACATGCCAAAGGGCTTACCATTTGAGTTAAAATCTTATTTAGAACTTGTAGAGTTAACAGGTCGTTGTATACGAGAAGATAAGCGCGGTTATATAGATAATACTCATTCACGGTTATTGGAGCGGATACATATCTCAGCAGATAATTGGTTAAAACTCACGAGCCACTTTACACGGGTGTTTCATGGCGCAGTCGGGAGGCCAACATCGCAGGAAGGATACTGTGAACATTTAAATAGAAAGCGGCGAGCAAATGTGAGAAATTGTGAAAAGCTATTAGCATAAAATAGAGCGATGTAGTAAACCATCTAAAGCAATTCAAAAACTGCGAATTTGCAGCCTTCTATGTCTAAAATTCAGTATTCAGCGGACATTAGTCACGTTATTTATTACAAACAACATTTCCTCGAAGAGTAATTGCGGGCAGGCAGTTTTTTGCACGGTTAAGTTTGATGACTTCAGCATTTATTTATAATGGGTGTCAATTTTGTTTTCTAATACTATTTAGGTGCAGGAGTACTCATACGCTCTACTGTGAATCAACCTACCTAACGTTATTGAAAAGTAAGGTTTTATCGCTGTTAAAATTTGCGGTAGAAAGTGAGCTTTAGTGCTTGCTGCCTACCTCAAGGCGTTTTGTTATGTGCTTACTTTAGCAAATGTTCATATTTCTCTGGTAGCAATGAAAACTCACCCCATTCTAAGCTTTCAAAGCAAAGCCCAATTCCGCTGATAGTAATAACGCCATACATCAAAACAATGCGCCCAACAGAATGGTCGCCTATCCCATGATTTTTCTGCTGCTCATCGGTCAACTTAATTGTAAAGTGAGCGACACCATCTGACTCCATATTATTATCTAAATACGTCATCCTAATATTTGTTGGTCTTTTATATTTACCTAAATGACTAGTACTTGTTATACGGCCAAAATAAAGCCTAGGCTTATCATTACCTTTAGATATTGTTTTTACATTTTGAAGTAAATCAATTAGGCGAATCGGATTATTTTTACCCGGCAAATGAAAATATTTATAAAGGTTTTCATCAAAGTTTCGGCATAAGCCTGCAACAGTTGTAATTTTGCTAGGTAAAGTAAAGCTCTCACCGTTATGGCGACCTATTGCCACTTCTGTTTCAGGCCCATCAACATCCTCTACAGGTGTTTCATCATATGCAACAGGCTTATCTATTTTCGGCTCTGGTTTTGACTTTAAGAAGCTACTGATAATCACTAAGTTTTCATCATCAATAGCCTGTTTAGCTTCTTCCCAATTATTAAACTTTTTACCTTCTGGCTTTATCGATTTCAAATCACACTTTGTATCTTTGAATTTTGTCATGTGTGAAAAATATGCATCACGTCCATTTGTAAAATGCTCTTTTTCTTTTGGAACCCGATTTAGATTAGTAAAACAAGCTGGGCAATAAAGTGTACCATCCATTTCAGGTTGATATTCAGAAGGAATTAATTTTCTTGCATTTGTTTTTAATAGTAAACGATCGCCTGTTTCATAATCCCAATCATCCATCTGGTATGAAAACTTTATTCTTCGATTGGGTTCACTAACACTCATTTTTAATTCCTTTTAAATAATAATTCACAATCGGGTAGCTGGAGGTTTAAAACCTCCAGCTACCCGATTAGTTTTCGTATTGCGAAATTCTATTTACAATTTCAGGTATATCATCGTACGACTCATACCAAACAATAGTTACCCCTAACTCCTTCATTAACTCTTCATTAAGGGTATGGTGACGATCTAAGAACTTTTCGGCAGCGTCAATATTTTCGACAACTTTTTTCTTTTCTCGGTAACAAAACTCTTCTATCGAAAGCCTTTTCATAAATGCGAAGTGCTTACTGCGTTCGATATTCTTGGATGATATATCCAGTAACCTTCTTAGGTTTGGATCCGTCATTGAAAGACCTATCATAAGGCAGTTATTTTCTCTAAAAGAATTTAGTTGCACCAGATTAGACCAATGGTAAGAATCGGAGTAAATCTGATGGTAGCCTTCCTCTGAGAAAACCAAAGTTGAATTATCTAACCCGTCATAACCTTTTCTGTCTTCAGGTAAAAAACCATGCACATGATAGACGGGCAATTCATCTGGATCATAACTTTCATTATCAGTATAAATACAGCTATGGTGAATAGTATTTTTTTGTAGTTGCCTTTCTAGTAAGTCATCAAAATTGTATGTAATAACCGTTTTGACCTTGGCCCCAGTTCGCCTTGGCAAACACATTGATGCAATGGATTTTATTAATTCTGAATCTATATCTCGATCAGAATTTCTCAATTTATATAAGTTTTTTGTTACCGCTGATATAAACTCTTTAGCCTCGGCATCTCTTTTGGATAGGCCCTTTCTTAAATACCTTGCAGCCATTAAAGCTGAAGGTTCGTCTATTTTATTCAATCGAGAAACAAGCTCACTTATATCAAAGTCTCCAATAGCAACATCTCCATTAAACTCTTGGGTTAGATAAGTTACAAAAAGAGAGTTCAAAAGCGTATTCCAATCGGGCATTCCTGCGCTACTTGAAACACCAGCGCCGAGCAATAAAGAAAACTGCCCTTTTTTATAACAATCTTTAAGGTTTTCAACTACGAGCTCTCTTTCTTGCTTCCAGTTTTTTAGAGGCTTCGAAATTGCAGTTTCTAATCGCAGTGAAAACAGGTTGTTAGTAATGGTATTTACAATTCTTCGATGCTGAGCAGCAATTTTATTTAATTCGGTTGGCCCCCAAAATATAATTTTGAATGGCAACTGGTGTCTTTCCAACTCGCTTTCAAATCGAAATATAACCTTCTTTGGTATTGGTTTTGCGGAAATAACCAATAGGTTTGCAAATGCATTCTCAACATATTCGTTCAAAAACTGGTTTGCTAATTTATTTAGAAGACCTGTAATAGAGCCTGTCGCCAAATTGAATTTTATTTCAATTATTGTTGGGCCTTCAAAAGAGTCAAAACCTTCTGGAGCTATCGCATCACCAAATCTATAGCGGTCTTCGGATATTTGAAAAATCTTATTCTGTTTTTCAATGTGATGCTTGAGTAAATGTTGTACAAATGTTTCAAATGAATAGTAACTTTTGGGGCCACCAACATCTATCCCTGAAATAATGTTATCTATTATCATGTACGATAAATCCTTAGAAAACTTACAGATTATTGAACACCATTTTGGTGGTTAATAACACAATAAAACGGCTTATATTACATACTCTGATAATTCCACCAATAATTACTTTTGTAAACAAGTAATTAAAAAAGTTAAAATTCAAAGCTTGTTATTTTGCACCAAAAGGCGGTTAATAATGTTATCGGACAAATTAGAAGCCAACTCATCAAAACAAGGCTAAGTTTAACTTTTACCAGCGTCCTGTTATCGCTTAATCCCGCCGCTCAGATCGTCACGGACAACTAATTAAATACCACTACATACGACTAAGTACCACACACCATAAAACCGGGATTCCCCCCACGGCAATTTTTACTTTGAATTTAAGTGCTTTTTGTATAGCTTTGAGTTTTTCGCGGTCGTCGCCTTGTATTTCGATGATGCCGTCTTTTATTGCTCCGCATTAGCTCCTCTGGCTTTGCTGCTATCTATTAGTTTATTTTGACCTGAATTTAGCACCACATTTATGGCAGAGTTTAGGTCTGATTTCTACGCCTTCACTACCTGATGCAAATGGAATAGAGTTACATTTTGGACACCTGTAATACAACCAAATACCAACGTTAAATATGAGCACTCCGATTAATGCACCATAAAAAGGATTTAGAAACTCAATATCAAAATATTGAAGAATAAAGCCACTTGAAAAGCATACAACAGTTAATAGTAATATGGGATAAAACCGTTTTTTTACTGGTTTTAATTGCTTCGATACATCATCCATAATTGAGTGTTGCTCCAGTTAAATTAACGCTGCCGTTGGCGGTAAAATGAGAGTGGCTAAATCGCGAGGAACAAGCGAAGCAAGTTACCACGCTACTTTATTACTTTATTTTATTGTATCAACAGCACCGATAAAGTTTTGTGCTATTCATATTCGCTGAATACTTGGTGTACCCTTGCTGGTGTTATTTTATTAAAGTCATCTTGGTAGTAGTCCTTCGCATACTCAATAAAATATTCTGGAGTTATAGTGATTGCAGGGAGCAGCCAATTAGCTCCGTTATCTTCATTGTTTTGGAAATTAACAGTTCCTTGTTGCCATGACCCTGAGTTGGAAGTACGCCAAAAACAAAAGGTCACATGAGCTATTTCGAAGAAATCGTTATCTAAAACGCCGAGCAGTTCTTCAGGAGCCCCTTCATACAGCCCTGGCCAAATTCTAAACTCTTCTTGAGCATGAGGACTAACTTCTGATTCATGATCGAAGCCTTTAATTAAAATAGCATCACCTTTTATGACAATGACGATTTCATCACCACCACCATTTTCATATGAAGCAACGTCTATCCCTGGCGCCCAATTAGCTTTGTAAGAAAAGCACCTTAGGTATTCGTCTTCACAAAGCTCTATATCCAAAGCTGCACTAGCTTTTAGAGCAGAGACTAGTTTTTTATTGGGTAGATTATCTAATATCATTTAAGCTCTCTTTGTGTGGGTAGACAATTTTATCTCCAATGTTTTTCTTTGTATTACAATACATTGATCATAAATTAAGAAAGTACAGATATGCAATTAGGTCATCAAGTCTCTGCTTTTTATAGGCAAGCCGGCGGCTCACCCTCCGGCAATTTTCACTTTGAATTTGAGTGCTTCGAGGATGGCTTTGAGTTTTTCGCGGTCGTCGCCTTGTACTTCAATGATGCCGTCTTTTACCGCGCCGCCTTGGCCCATTTTACTTTTAATGGTTTTGGCGAGTTTTTTTAAATCGTGTTGCTCGCTGTCAATACCAGTTACCAACATAACACCTTTACCTTTACGGCCTTTGGTTTGGCGTTCGATGCGCAGGGCGCCGTCTTTAAATACTTTACTAGCCACTTCTGTGCTTGGTTTTGGTTGGCTGATACGGCCTGTTTCGGTTGAATAAACGAGATTACTATCACTCATGCTTAACCTGCATTTAAAAAGTTAAATAAACAATGGCCTAGATAATATCAAATCTAAAACAAATTTGTGCATAGGGTGTTTTATTTTTGGTGATTTATCATTAACAAGTTATATTTAATACTAATTAAGAATGGATAATCTGAGCAGGAGTTAACTAATGGGTCTAAGTAAGAGTGCATCAGCAGATGGTGCTACACTGACTATTCAAATTAAAGGGAAGTTCGACTTTAATTTAGTGCAGTCATTTCGACAGTCGTATTCCGATATCAATGAAAAAACCGCTAAGGTCGTAATTGACTTGCGAGAAACAGATTACATGGATAGCTCCGCCCTTGGTATGTTACTGAATATGAAAAAGACCTTGGGTACCTCAGTTGATGCAATTCAAATCAGTAATTGTCAGCCGCAACTGAAAAAAATCCTGCAAATATCACGTTTTGATAAAAAGTTTGATATTGATTAATGCATATTCTCGTTGTTGATGATCAGCCACTTAATTGTACGCTTTTGAAAGTAATGCTGGTGCAACAAAATTACGAGGTATCGACTGCCGCTAACGGTGTTGAAGCATTAGCAATATTAGCACAGCAAAGCATTGATATTGTGCTACTCGATGTAATAATGCCAGTAATGGATGGCTATGAAACAGCGACAAAAATTAAGCAGTTATACAACGATGTTCACCTACCAATTATTTTTATAACCTCTTTGGAAGATCAAAACAGTTTTGAACGTTGTTTAGAGGTCGGTGGTGATGACTTTATTCATAAACCGTTTGATAAAGTAATTTTAACCGCGAAAATAAAAGCTCATAGCCGCACCCGCAAGCTGAGTTTAAAAACCCACGAACAAAATAAATTATTAGAATATCATTACAATCAAACCGAGCGCGAGCACGAAATCGTTGAGCATATTTTTAATAATGCCTTAGAAAACCAACATAAGTTTACCAACAACATTGATTTTCATCTTTCACCGGCTTCTATGTTTAATGGTGATATGTGTTTGGTTGGGCAAAGTCCTATTGGTAGTTTGTATTGTATGCTGGGGGATTTTACCGGCCATGGCTTAGCGGCAGCGGTAGGGGCATTGCCGGCGTCGAAAGTGTTTTACACTATGGTTAATAAAGGCATGGCGGTCAGTGATATTGCCGCAGAAGTTAATGCCGTATTAGTACAATTATTGCCCGGGCATATGTTTTGTGCCGCGACAATTATTGAGTTAAGTAGCTCCGGGAAAAGTGTTTCTGCTTGGCTTGGTGGCTTGCCTGACGCTTATTTAATTGATCAACAAGGAAGCGTATTAAAAACCTTAGAGTCACAGCACATGGCTTTAGGGATTTTAGAAGGCGATGAATTTGAGCGTGAATTAATTCATTTTGAAGTCGATAGCAGTATGCGTTTGGCACTGGCCACCGACGGTATTATAGAAACTACCAATGCAGACGATGAATTTTTTTCAGAGCAACGCTTTATAAAGGCACTTGCAAGCAAGCCCCAAGTCAGCTGTAAAGATGTGATCAATCAAGTTACTAAGTTTGCTCATGGCAGTAAACAACAGGACGACCTTAGTTTAGTGCTTTTTAACTGTATGGCGGTTCCTGCTGCGGCTGAAGAGCAAGCCGCTTACTCTCGATTACCGTTCAATTTTTCTTTAACGCTTAATTCACAGCAAATAAAACAAACCGATCCAGTGCTTGAAATCGTCGAAGTGATCACCCAAGTTGGCGGGCTAAAAGAGCACCGCTCTGATATTTTTTTACTGCTCTCTGAGGCATATAATAATGCACTTGATCACGGTGTATTAGGGCTCGATTCAGCGATTAAAAATAAAGAGGATGGTTTTATTGAGTATTATCAACTTCGAGAGGCAACATTAGCCAAACTCGTTGATGCATTGATCATTGTAGATATACGTTATTGTCCTGATACATTGAGCCTTTATTTTACAATTTGCGATTCAGGCAATGGTTTTGCAAACACCGACAGTAATGCTAACAGTAATAATCGCGAGCACGGTCGTGGGCTATCTATATTAGAAGAAATAGCAGAGCAGGTGACTTATAACTCATCGGGTAATCAAATTGAAATGTGTTATCGATTAGCGCAGCAACAAAGCTAGTCGTGGTTGTTTAGCCATGCTATGATTCGTTTTTTAGATGTTTGGATGGCTAAATGGTTTCTTCTTATTTATCTCTTGCGCAGTTAGATGTGCCTGCTCAGTTAGTCTCTGCTGAGCTTACTAAGCTCGAAAGCTATTTATCAAATCAGTCGCTTCCTGAGGTACGCTGGCAATATCAAATACCAGAACTGGGTGAAGGCGGGGCGTGCAGTTTATTTGGCTATTTACAAGATGAGCCGTTTAAACTCACTGATTTTTTACCGCAAGATCAGCACACCACGCAAAAGCTTGCTCAATTACAACTAATTGTTGATTACGTTGTAGCGCAAACTAAGGTTGATTGGTACGGCATTTACCAAAGTACAGCAACACCTGAGGGTCAGCAATTACTTAAACTGACTTACTTTGGCGCGCCAAGCCGACCGCTTTTTCCGCTTACTGAAGCATTTGCTGCTGGTAGTAATAATGTGCAGGTGGCACTGAGTAGTAAAGGGCGAGTGATCAACAACGTTGAGCAGTATTTGGCTGCGGGTGGTGAATATTATACCTGTGACCCTAAAGTAAAATCAGAAGCCTGTTTACCGCTTTTTGACAGTGCAAATCGCTGCGTTGGTATTGTTGATGGCGAAGCCTTTAATAACGATTTTTTCAACCAGCAAACATTAGCGCTATTAATTGCGTGCTGTATTAAAATTCCTCACTTTTTAGTGTAAATAACACTAGTCAATCTAGTGAGCTTTTATGTTAAGCTAAGTGCAACAGCTAACCCCTAAATAATGAAAGAGATAGTCAATGTTCTCAGTATTAAAACCATTACCCACTGATCCTATTCTTGGCCTTATGGCGGCCTATAAGCAAGATACTAACCCAAATAAGATTGACTTAGGGGTTGGTGTTTATAAAGACGAATTCGGTAATACGCCGGTATTAAAAGCAGTTAAAAAAGCTGAAGCGTTTCGTCTTGAAAACGAAACTAGCAAATCATACATTGGTTTGGCGGGTAACTTAGATTACTGCCAAAAAATGGAAAACCTATTATTAGGTGAGCACCAAGCGTTATTAGCTAATCGTGTTCGTACAGCACAAGCTCCAGGCGGTACAGGTGCACTGCGAGTTGCAGCTGAATTTATAGTTCGCTGTAATCCAGGTGCGACAGTATGGGTTACTAATCCTACTTGGGCAAACCACATTAGCTTGTTTGAAGCCGCTGGCCTAACAGTTAAAGAATACCCGTACTACGATTATGAAAACAAAGACTTATTATTTGATGAAATGATCGAAACCCTTACCCAAGTGCCAAAAGGTGATGTGGTATTACTGCACGCATGTTGTCATAACCCAAGTGGTATGGACTTAAACGAAGCACAGTGGAACACGGTTGCTGAACTGGCAAAAGATGTTGGCTTTACACCGCTGGTTGATATTGCATACCAAGGTTTTGGTTCAAGCCTTGAAGAAGATGCAAATGGTTTACGTATTTTAGCCAATGCAGTTGATGAGTTAATCATTTGTTCTTCATGTTCGAAAAACTTTGGTTTATACCGCGAGCGTATTGGTGCATGTTCAATTATTGCTAAAGACAGTGCAACAGCAGACATTTCAAACTCTGTTATGTTAAGTGTGGTACGTAGCATTTATTCAATGCCACCTGCGCACGGTGCTGACATTGTAAATACCATTTTAAGCAGTACAGAACTGACACAACAATGGCACAGTGAACTTGATGAAATGCGTAACCGTATCAATGGCCTACGTACTTTGATCAAAGACAGTCTAGCGGCAAAAGAGATTGCTCAAGACTTCTCATTTATTGACCGTCAACACGGTATGTTTTCTTTCTTAGGTATTAATAAAGAACAAATTGAGCGCCTGCAAAAAGAATACGGTATCTACATTGTTGGTTCAAGCCGCGTTAACGTAGCGGGTATCAGTCAAGCTAATATCGATTACTTTGCAAATGCTGTTGCAGATGTTTGTAAATAATCTTATTTAAATAGCGTTTATTGAAATAAAAAACCGCACTAACTTATTGTTGTGCGGTTTTATTTTTTAACCTAGAACCTAGAACCTAGAACCTAGAACCTAGAACCTAGAACCAAGAACTACGCGTCAATTAAATCTTCAACACCAACAATCAGCCAAGGCGCATCATCGCTGGCGGCACGCTCTAAGTGCCAAATTTCTAAAATAGGCTGTTCTTTATTATCGCCTAAGTCACGGTACTTCCCTTTAAAACGTACACTTACTTGCCATTTTTGTGTGTCGGTATCGGCACGTACAAGTTCTGCATCAATAAACATCACGTCAGTTGCAACGCTGTCAATCGCTTCACGTTCCGCTTTAAATTCAGCGACTAGTTCAGGGCTTAAGTATTCAGCCATCGTTGAATAGTCAGCATTATTCCATGCTGTTTGCAAAGTATGATAATGGCTACGCGCACCTTGTAAAAAGCCGTTAGTATCAAAGTTAGCGGGTAAATTAAACGGTACGTCATTGGTTTGACTAAATCCACTTGTAGTGGTGTGCTCAGACGCAGTTTGTTTCATTTGCGGTGCAGTAAATGCTCCTTGCGCATGCGCCATTACAGGGGCGTTTTTACGACGTATTATACCGATGATAAGTTTAAAGATAATAAAGGCAATACCTGCCATTAAAATTATCTCAAGTAGTTGCATCCCTTCAAAGTCATCGCCCATCATTGCGGCGATTAATCCACCGGCTAATAAGCCGCCAAAAATACCTGCCATCATGCCTTTTTTGCTTGATTTTGGTTTTGCAGCAGGGGCGAGGGTATTGGTATCTGTTTGTTGTTTTTGTGCGGTTTGTTGTGTTTCTGGTGTTTGGCCACGTTTTTTACTACCAAACTTTTTACGTGCTTGTGCATCAAAACTTGCAGTACATAGTAGAGCAAGCAATGAAAATATAACAATCAGGTTTTTCATGAAGTTCCTTAAAACAAATTAGAACGGCGATTCTAAAGTAGTTCAGGAATTAGATAAATAGCGACAAACTGAATTAGTTCTAAAATGCTCAGTAGCTTGGTCAATAGACTAATTTAAAAGCAATTATTGGTTCAAGCAGGAAGAATATAACGATTGTTTCGCGAAGGTATAAATTGCATTGCCGTTATAATAACGGCAATGCAAAAGGAAGGTTAATTTAACCAGCGGATCGCACCATTAATACGATCATTGTAATTTTCTAATGGCGCACCAAGACTTGCTACTAAAATAGTATCTGCGTCAGCACCACGGTTAATATGGCCTTCAAAACGATCGTCTTGAAAATCATCGTCGCCGATGCCAAACGATTGCTGTTTTGATGGCACTATAAATACCGTCATCGGGCCATAGTCTGATTCAAAAACCAGGTGTAATCCCTTTTGGCCTTTAAAGTCACAAAACATTAGGTAAGTCACTTTACCTGGCAATTCATCTAAATGGCCGCCTAACACAGCAAATTTTTCATTTACCGTTGCTAAGCTGATTGCTTCGGTCTTTTGCAGCGAATTAATTTCATAGTAAACATGAGCAAGCGCATGTTCGCCAGCTGCGTACGCAACATTTTGTTCGCTGCTAAATAAAAATGCTCCCACAGCCACTAATACTGAGGCTGCCATGGCAAGTGGTAAACGAGCACGTTTAAAACGTGTACTTGCCTCAACTACATTATCTGTTCGTTGCGGCGGTGTTTGCGCGCTGGTATCAGCTGGTGCTTGGTTGAGTTGCTCAGTTGTGACCGACTCGTTTTGTGCATGCGCTGCGGTGTTTGCCAAAATACGCTCGGCAAGACCTGCTGGCACCGGTACGTCAAGTGCATTGGCAAGCTCTAAATCAAAGGCCTGCATATCATTAATAAATTCTTGTCGCTCAGAGTGTTGCTCTGCAAACTCCACAAGCTCCTTATCTGTGCTGTTTGGCTGTGCGCTAATTCGGCGACGAAACTCGAGATCATCCATTAATTTGATGCCCCTTTAAGTTGTTCATCATCACGGCTCAATGCCTCTTTTAACTGGTTTCTGGCGCGGTATAAACGCGTCATAACCGTGTTTTTATTTAAATCTAATATTTCTGCTATCTCTTCACCGGAGCAGCCCATAACGACTTGTAATAATAATGGCTCGCGGTATTCATCAGGTAACTTAGCGATTTGACGTTGGATCACTGTTTGTTCCATTTCGTCATCCAAGGTGACGCTTTTTTCGTCAACTAAGGTGTCGTTTTCAACATCGCTATAATCAAATTGTTTGCGTTCAAAACGACGGGCATTTTCCCGGCGTAAAATCGTCAATAGCCATGGCTTAGCTGCTTTTTGATCTAATAATGAATCCAGAGATCGCCAAGCACGTAAAAATGTTTCTTGGACAAGATCTTCGGCAATATTAGGGTCGCGGCAGAGCCAATAAGCAAAGCGATATAATTCGCTATGATAAACATGAACAAGTTTTTCATAGCGTGTTTTTTTCTCTGCCATATCAACTAAGACCTGACTTTTAGAGTTTTCATTTCCAAGCATAAGCACTTTTTTTATTTATTTTAAGTTATTTACTATTTGAGCGCGGGGATTGCTCCCCGTCACTTAAACTCTATTTATAAAGTCCTTTTAATACAGCTTGTTGTGATTTTTTTTGTACTTTACGTTGCTCTTCTAACATGCCGACAATCGCAATTAAATCAACATCTGTATCATTAGGACTATAGAGTGCAGCCCTTAGTTTAGCAATATGTTGACTAAGCTGTGCATTATCAGCTAGTTGTTCGAGCTTGTCTATTGCACCGCTCGATTGTTTTGTTAAGTGCATTGCGTAACGATTTAGCGCCTGATAAAAGGCACTTACATCATTGCTTTTAGCGTGTTTCTTTAATTCATCTAATGAAATTGATGAATCACTATGGGTTACTGTCGGCTTTGCTTGCATCAAGCTGCGCTGAGATTGACTGCGCCACCATAAAATCAAGGTAATAAACCATAATAAATAACCAATCACACTGATAATAATTAACCATAGCGGATACTGATTTATCGGCGTTGCTTGATAACTTATTGCTGCAGCATCTGTTGTTGCGCTTTGTGATGGCGTAAGTGGCTGCGCAGCAACGGCTGCTGGAGTGCTTGTGCTACTAGGTGTTACTGTAATAGTACGAGCTGGTAGTGTTGCATAACTGATCCGGTTAATCTTGGTGTTATACCAAGGCACGCTTACCTCTGGCAGTGTATAAGTGCCTGGCATCTGTGGTAACAAAGCGTACGAGGCTGTTTGTTGTGATATTACCCGACCATCGCGAACCAAGTGATTATTTTCTTTTTCATCTGGGTAACTGCGAATACCTTTGATTTCAGGCAGTTCAATATCAGGTAGTTGCTCTTTGGTGATACCAAGTGCAGTTAAGGTCAGCGTTCGCGTAATAGGTGTACCCACTGCTACTGTGTCGTCAGCGGGTTGCCATTGCTCATCTAAATTAACTAATTCACTAGGCAGCCATGCACCTTGGTAGTCACTTGGTATCGGTTTAATTTCAATATCGACATTATCACCCAGTGCAGATACATCTAATTGGCGATAGTCTTGGCGAATTCGACCTTGAAAAGTTGGTGCTTGAATCGTGTAACTACCACTTTTTTGGGGCTGTACTAAATACTCGCGAGTGATCACTAAGTAACGCTTACCATCAACAAGTTCATAGTTTTCAGTCTGCTTGCCGATTTGACTTAGCTGCGCATCGGGCATCGCGGGGGCACTTAAATTACCATCAAGTAACTCTTTGGCAAGATATAGCTTAACCGTGTAAAGCCCTGCCTCTTGAACAAATAGGCTGTCACTTGAAAGCGATGCTTTAATAAAAATATCGTTGTTTTGCTGCGCATCTTTACTGCGTTCAGCCACTTTTAATGCAATGGGCGCAGAGCTGACACCAGCTACACTAAATGCTGGGATTGTATAATCACCGGCAGTGCGGGTCATAAGTTTAATAGACCAAGTGGTTTCTTTTGAAATACTACCATTAATGATGTTTGTGCGGGTGCTGACACTGGTGCGGCCAACCACGAAGTCTTTTAACAGGACTGAGGTATCAGGTTGATCATTTTTTATGGTGTCATCTGCACTGATATTGAGCATAAAAAATTCACCCGCTAGTACCGGGTTTTTATCAACACTGGCTTGTAATTGCGTAACGGCCCACGAGGGCATAGCGCTGATAAGCAATAAACAACAGATTAATCGCATTACCATGATTTTTCGACTCCTTGTGGACGGCGTTGATTGTTTCGTTTTTGGGCTTCTAATTGCATTTTGTTACGTAACAGGATTGCGGGATCATCGGGTACTTTTCGCAATAACTGACTAAGCTGCTGCGCTTTCTCTTTCTCTTCGTTGGTAAGCTCTGCGGTTTGTGCTTGCATAGCTTGTTGCTTTGCCGCTTCTTCAGCTTGTTGCTGTTGTTCAGGAGTCATTTGTGGCTGCGCCTGCTTATCATCGTTTGCAGAGTCATCTTGGGGCTCGGTTTGCGCATCTTGTTGCTGTTGCCC
Organism: Pseudoalteromonas rhizosphaerae; assembly: GCF_028885455.1. NCBI lineage: Bacteria > Pseudomonadati > Pseudomonadota > Gammaproteobacteria > Alteromonadales > Pseudoalteromonadaceae > Pseudoalteromonas > Pseudoalteromonas rhizosphaerae. Next base: position 3,988,701 of record NZ_CP118496.1, on the reverse strand, counting down.
ATCAGTTTTATCACCTTGCTCAGGTTCCGCCTCCATTTGTGGCTCGTTTTGCTTGTCAGTTTGTTGATCAGATGGTTTGCCATCTTGCTGATCATCACTTTGCTTAGATTGATCGCCTTGTTGAGATTGCTGGTCCTGATTTGGCTGTTCACCTTGCTGTGACTTATCTTTATTTTGCTGATCTTGACCTTGTTCACCATCTTGGCTTTTTTGATCTTGGTTTTGTTCGCCGTCTTGGCCTTGTTGATTTTGCTGCTGTTGCTGTTGATTTTTCAATTGCTCAACGAGTGCCTGATTTTCTTTTGCTTGGGTAAAGTCGTCTTGCAAAGTTTGTGCTTGCTGATAGGCGGCAATTGCTTCGTCGAGCTTGCCTGCCTTTGCTAGAGCATTACCGTAATTATATAAACCAGTGGCGCTTTTATCTTGGCTAAATTGTGCCAATGCAGCATCAAAATTACCTTGCTGGTAAAGCGCCGCGCCTTTTAGTTGACTAGAATCTGCTGTGGCAGCTTGCTCATATTCACCTTGTTGATAGGCGTCCAGCGCACGTTGATCTTGATTTTTAAATACCGAAGGCAGCTCTACTGCATAAGCATTGTGTTGCGGTAAAAAGCTCACCACTAAAAATGCAGCTGCAAAAGCTCCTCGGCGAAAAATCCACAGCATCATTGGCAGTAAAATAAACAAGCCATAAATCCCCGCATCAATACGCCAGAGCGCTTGACTTTGTTTTTCATTTTTCAGTATTTCACTATTTGCACTGGGAGCAAAAATTTGAATATCGCGGGCACTCGGTTGATAAGTCGCAAATTTACCGCCACTGTTTCTTGCTAGACCATTAAGCATACTGATGTTGATGGTGGGCACCACAATTTGCCCGTAACTATCTTTTAAAAACCCACCTTCAGGAAGTTTAATTGGCGCGCCTTGCTCTGTTCCGATACCATAAATGTTTAATCGATAAGGGTTAGCGTCTGTAAATTGGCTGATATCTTGTTGCTCACTTTGTTCAATGCCATCTGTTACTAAGATAATATCGCCTTCAAGGTATCCAGCTTGTGTTAATAACTCTTTTGCAGCATCAAGCCCAGCAAGCACGTTGGAGCCTTTATCAGGCATGATATCTGGGCTTAAACTTGGGATCAGGTTTTCAAGCGTCGCGGCATCATTGGTTAGCGGCGAAATGGTATAAGCAGTGCCTGCATAGGCCACTAACGCAGTGTCACCTTCTTTAAATAGTTTGATCATATCCAGCGCTTTGAAGCGCGCTTGCACTAAACGACTGGGCGCAATATCCGTGCTGTACATCGATAGCGACATATCCATCACAATTACACGGGCATTTTTGCTTTGAAATACCGGCACTTGTTTTTCTTCAAAACTGGGCCCTGCGCTAAAAATGACGGCTAACACTGCAAAGAGGGCAATTAGCCACATGGGTTGCGTGTTTTTTTGGTTGTTGGTGTTGATCACAAATTTTGCTAAGTGAGCTGCTATTAATTCACCTTGGCTGGTTTTCTTGTGCTTTATTATTGCAATAGTAAACACTAAACACACAGGAACTAATAACCACAATACGGTCGGGCGGATAAATTCAAAGTCCATTAGGCCTCCTGTCTTAATGCTTTTGCACTGATAAACATAACGCGCAGACCAATCAAGGTCAGTGCAATTAATAAAGGGAAGTAAAATAACGCACTTTGTGGGCGAAAGGTTTGCTCATCAGCGCTGATCGGCTCAAGTTTATCAAGTTCTTGATAAATTTGTTGTAAGCCGGCAACGTCTTTTGCGCGAAAATAAAGGCCGCCAGTTTGTTCGGCAATACGTTTTAGCAGGGTTTCATCTAAACTACCTCCGCTCATGCCTCCCATATTAAATAAGCTAAAGCCACGCGGATTATCAGAGCCTACGCCGATGGTATACACTTTAATGCCTTCTTCGCGGGCAAGCAGTAAGGCTTCTTCTGGATCTAAGTTACCGGCGGTGTTTTGACCATCTGTTAATAACACCACAATGCGATTGCTTTCATCTTTACTGGCAAAACGTTTTACTGATAAGCCCAGTGCATCGCCAATGGCGGTGGCACGGCCAACCAAGCCTATTTGCGCTTCTGATAGCATTTGGCTTACGGTTTTAACGTCTCGCGTTAGTGGTGTTTGTAAAAATGCCGTATCACCAAATAAAATCAGCCCTAAACGATCGCCTTGACGTTGCTCAATAAAGTCACTTAATACCGCTTTTACCATAGTTAAACGGTCAACATATTGGCCCTGATAAGCCATATCTTGCTCGGTCATTGATCCTGACAAATCCACAGCTAGCATGATATCGCGGCCTTCGTTAGGTAAGGTAATTGGCTCATCAAGCCAGGTTGGGTTAGCTAAAGCGGTGACTAAAAGCAACCAAACCAACCATTCAAATATACTAATACCACGCGCCTGTTGCTGGACAACTTGCGCGCCTAAATTGTGTTTGGCGAAGCTTGGAATACGTAAGCGGGTATTGCCTTCACTGTGCACTGGCTTAAATAAGCGCAACAACCAAGGCAGCGGTAATAATACAAATAACCAAGGCCAGCTAAATTCAAACATTCAGCGGCTCCTTTAATTTAAATTGCACAATGGCGAGTTTTAATTTCTGTGCCAGCGCAGTTTGATTGCTTTGTGATTGATAAAGGCTCATCAGTTCGTGTTCAGTAAATTGTTGTCCGGTCAGCTTATTTAGAGTAATACACCATTGTTTTGTGCCTTGTGATGCAGCACTTTGCTGATAATAGTGTAAAACCAGGCGTTTAATTAAAATATGTAGTTGCTGGGCATCTTCTGCGTGTTGTTCACTGAGGGAAATAGCTTGGCGTTTAGCTTTTTTAAACTGCCGTGCCCGGTACAACTGGTAACTTATAAAGCTGACAGTTACGAGTAACACGACAATGATGAGCCACCAAATAGGTGCTAAAGGCCACCAAGAAACATGGCTTGGCACAATCACATCATGGAGGCCAGCTAATGGAGAGGTTTGCATATTACTTTCTCACTAATTGCAGCTCAAGAGGTGTGGCTGCATTGAATGATATTAAATTAAGACCCGATTTAGTTAAGCGTTGCATTCGTGTGGTAAATGCTTGCTCAGCAGTTTTAGCAAATTTATCACGAAAACTTTTATCCATCAGCGGTAACGCAAAGTCACTGCCGTTGGCGCTAACCGTGACTGTTTGTTTAAACGCCGGTAGCTGATGCTCAAATGGGTCGCTAATATGGCAGCCGATCAGTTCACAATGTCGACTCAGTATTTCTAGTTGTTTAAAACTGGCATCATCAAGGGCGCTAAAATCTGACACTAAATAGACTAAGCTGCCCGGCTTGGCTAAATGATTCAAACGTTTTAGATTATCACTGAGTTTATTGTCTGCGGGCTCATCAATCTGCGCGAGTGCTTGCTGGTGGTTATTACACAAATTGTGGCATAGTTTTAACACGGCTTTTTCGCGGGCGCTGGGCTTGAGCTCTAAATGACCGTGTTGATTAAACACGATGCCACCGATGCGATCGCCGCGTTGGCACGCTGACCACGCAACCAAGGCACTGATATGCGCCGCTTGCACAGATTTAAGTAATAGCTTTGAGCCAAACAGCATTGAATTAGAAAAGTCTGTAAACACAAACACTGGCCGTTCTTTTTCTTCTTGAAACAACTTAGTGTGTGTTTCGCCAGTACGTGCTGTAACGCGCCAATCAATTGAGCGAATATCATCGCCTTGTTGATAATGACGTACTTCAGCAAACTCCATACCACGGCCTTTATGAGGCGCGAGATATTGGCCGGTCAGGCTATTTCTAATTTTAACTTTTGGCGCAAGCTCTAATAAGCGAGCTTTCGCTTTATAATACATCAGCTCTTTCAAGCCTAAGTCGACCCCATGGCTATGACTTAGGCTGAGCCACTGTTGGTTATCTAATTGGCTTTGCATGATTTATGGCACGGCAACAAGTTCTAAAATACGGCTAATGACTTGATCTTTAGTAACGCCATCGGCTTGTGCTTCATAACTTAAAATAATGCGATGGCGCAGAACATTATGTAACACAGCTTGAATATCATCTGGAGCAACAAAGTCACGACCTTGTAACCATGCATGAGCACGGGCACATTTATCTAAGGCGATGGTGGCACGCGGACTTGCGCCATATTCAATCCAGCTGCCTAATTGGGCGTCTAGTTTTGCGCCTTCACGCGTTGCAATAATAAGTTGCACTAAATATTGCTCAAGTGGCTCAGCTAAATACAGCCCTAAAATTGCTTTGCGAGAGGCAAATAAATCGCTTTGACTAATTTGTTGTGCTGGTGCTTGATGCTCGCTCAACGCTTCGCCACGGGTAAGGCGTAAAATATCAAGCTCATGCTCGGCGCCTGGATAATCAATACTTAGGTGGAGTAAGAAACGGTCTAATTGCGCCTCTGGTAGCGGGTAAGTGCCTTCTTGCTCCAGTGGATTTTGGGTTGCCATCACCATAAATAAATCCGACAGCGGATAAGTGTTTTTACCAACCGTGACTTGGCGCTCAGCCATGGCTTCTAATAAGGCTGATTGTACTTTAGCTGGGGCACGGTTAATTTCGTCGGCTAAAATTAGGTTATGAAATAGTGGGCCTTTCTCAAAAACGAACTCGCTGGTCTGTTGGCGGTAAATATCAGTACCGGTTACGTCAGCAGGTAATAGATCTGGGGTAAACTGTACGCGTTGGAATGAGCCTTCAACGCCTTTGGCTAATGCATTTACTGCGCGAGTTTTAGCAAGCCCTGGAGGGCCTTCTACTAATAAGTGACCATCGGCTAAAATAGCAATAAGTAGTGCTTGCGTTAATTCTGGCTGGCCAATAATTTGGCTATCTAAATAAGTTTTTAATTGTGAAAATACGTTAGTGGCCATAGTAAAAAAACTGTCCTGATTTGCAAGGTTTATAAAAGCTTAACTAGTAATATGGGTAAATAGTTTATAACACAAGTGTTAGACTCAAGTTTTCAAAATAGTTCGTTATTTTTTAACGATTTTTACCCTAACATAGAAAGCGCAGTATTTTTTGTAAATATGCTAAAAAAAGCCTATGGTTGGTAACTAATTATACTATTTTCAATTTCGCTATTGGCTTTAGCACACGGGTTGTTTAGAATCGAGGAAAACAAACAGGTCAGACCTGTCAGCGGGAGAGCATTAATGTCTGAGCAAAATATACTAAAAACAGCAAAGGGCGATCGTATTGCCATCGTCAGTGGTTTACGTACGCCATTTGCTAAACAAGCAACTGCATTTCATCATGTACCAGCCCTTGATATGGGGAAGTTAGTCGTTAACGAAATGCTTGAACGCCTTAACTTTGATAAATCTGAAATTGATCAATTAGTGTTTGGTCAAGTAGTACAAATGCCAGAAGCGCCAAACATTGCCCGCGAAATCGTATTGGGTACTGGTATGCCAGTATCTGTTGATGCGTACTCCGTATCACGTGCTTGTGCTACTAGTTTTCAGGCGATTGCTAATGTGGCTGAATCAATCATGGCAGGTTCGGTGCAAGTGGGTATTGCTGGTGGTGCAGACTCGTCATCGGTATTGCCAATCGGCGTAAGTAAAAAATTAGCAGGTAGCCTTGTTGATCTCAATAAAGCACGTACCTTAGGTCAGCGCTTAAAAATATTCTCTAAGCTGCGTTTAAAAGATTTATTACCAGTACCGCCTGCGGTTGCAGAATATTCAACTGGTTTATCTATGGGTCAAACTGCCGAGCAGATGGCAAAAACTCACAGTATTAGCCGTGAAGATCAAGATGCCTTAGCACATCGTTCACATACTCTTGCTAGCCAAGCATGGGCAGATGGTAAACTTGCTGATGAAGTGATGACTGCACATTTACCGCCGTATAAAAGTTTTATCGAACAAGATAATAATATTCGCCATAATTCAACGGTTGAAGGGTACGCTAAATTAAAACCAGCGTTTGACCGTCAGCATGGCTCAGTCACTGCTGCAAACTCAACACCGCTAACTGATGGTGCAGCAGCGGTATTAATGATGAGCGAAAGTAAAGCCAAAGCATTAGGCTATAACATTTTAGGTTATGTACGTAGCTTTGCATTCTCTGCCATTGGTGTGAATGAAGACATGCTAATGGGGCCGGCTCATTCAACGCCTGTTGCCTTAGCGAGAGCTGGCATAACGCTTGCCGATCTTGATTTAATTGAAATGCACGAAGCCTTTGCAGCACAAACGTTAGCGAACATGAAAATGTTTGCCTCAGATAAGTTTGCGCAAGAAAAACTCGGTCGCAGCAAAGCGATTGGTGAAATTAACATGGATAAGTTTAACGTTTTAGGCGGTTCGCTTGCATATGGTCATCCATTTGCAGCCACCGGCGCACGACTTATCACCCAAAGTTTACATGAACTCAACCGCCGTGGCGGTGGCTTAGCACTAACAACTGCGTGTGCCGCAGGTGGCTTAGGTGCAGCCTTTGTATTGGAGAGTGCGTAATGACACAGTCAGTATTTAATTTAGACGTTGATGATAGCGGTATTGCCGTTGTCACCATTGATGTGCCGGGCGAAAAAATGAATACCCTGCGCGACACTTTTGCAGATGATTTAACAGCCTTGCTTGATGACGCAAAACAGCAGTCAGTGAAGGGCATGGTATTCATTAGTGGTAAAAGCGATAACTTTATTGCTGGTGCTGATGTAAAAATGCTTGATAACGTGCAAAGTCGTGATGATGCACTGGCGATCAGCGAATTATGCCACAGTGCATTTTTTGATATGAAAAAACTGCCATTTCCAACTGTTAGTGCCATTCATGGTGCGGCATTGGGTGGTGGTTTAGAATTTGCCTTGGCGTGCGATTATCGCGTATGTACAGACAGTGATATCACTAAACTAGGCTTACCTGAAGTACAACTTGGTTTATTACCCGGTGGTGGTGGAACGCAACGCTTGCCTAAACTGGTTGGTTTGCAAAAAGCCCTTGAGTGGACGTTAACAGGTAAACAAATTCGCGCTAAACAAGCTAAAAAATCGGGTTTGGTAGATGATTGTGTACCACAGACCGTATTGCTAAAAGTAGCAAAAGAATTTGCTTCAAAAGGTAAAGCGAAAGCGGCCAAGCCTAAGCTTGATCGTATTAGCCAATTATTAGAATCGAATCCGTTTGGCCGAAACTTCATCTTTAAAAAAGCACAAGAAAATGTACTGAAAAAAACCGGTGGTCATTATCCTGCGCCGTTGGCTATTATCAAAGCAATACGCGCAAGTGTTGAGCTGGATGAACTAAAAGCTTATAAAACAGAAGCGGAAGGTTTTGCTACTTTAGTAATGAGTAGCGAATCAAAGTCATTACGTGGGATATTTTTTGCCACCACTGAAATGAAAAAAGAGTGGCGCAACGACGACGCTCCAGCAATCACTAAAACAGCCGTACTAGGCGGTGGTTTAATGGGCGCAGGTATTGCCCATGTTAGTGCTGTAAAAGCCGGTGTACCAGTTCGTATCAAAGATGTTGCAGAGCAGGGCATAAGTAATGCCATGAATTACAGCTATAAAATTTTAGATAAAAAGCAAAAGCGCCGTATTTTATCTAAGGCTGAACTGCAACAAACTATGAACCGAATTACTGGTACAACTAACTACAGTGGTTTTAAACACATTGATTTAGTGATTGAAGCGGTATTTGAAGACCTAAGTCTTAAGCAAGGTATGGTGGCAGATGTAGAACGTGAATGCCAAGCAAACACAATTTTTGCTAGTAACACGTCATCATTGCCTATCTCACAAATTGCGGCAGAAGCTGCCCGTCCAGAGAATGTAATTGGCTTACATTATTTCTCACCAGTTGAGAAAATGCCATTGGTTGAAATCATTCCACACGAAGGCACCTCAGAAGAGACTATCGCCCGGATTGTAAATTTTGCCCGTAAGCAAGGTAAAACACCAATCGTTGTTAAAGATAGCGCAGGCTTTTACGTTAACCGTATTTTAGCGCCTTATGTGAATGAAGCGGCTAACTTATTACTGGCAGGTGAGCCAATTGAAAAGATTGATGCGGCACTCGTTGAGTTTGGTTTCCCTGTTGGACCATTAGCACTATTAGACGAAGTCGGCATTGATATCGGCTCTAAGATTGCGCCAATTCTTGAAAAAGAACTCGGTGATCGTTTTAAAGCACCCGATGCGTTTTCACGTTTAATTGATGCCAAACGCTTAGGCCGGAAGACTGGCCGTGGTTTTTATCTTTACGATAAGAAAGCTAAAAAAGTAGACGAATCAGTTTACGAATTACTCGGCGTGAGCCCATCACCACGTTTAAATAAAAGCGAAATTGCTAAACGTTGTGTGGCACAAATGCTTAACGAAGCTGCCCGCTGTTTAGACGAAGGCATTATTGCCAGTCCTCGTGATGGTGATATTGGCGCAATCTTTGGTATTGGCTTCCCGCCATTTTTAGGTGGTCCATTCAGCTATATGGATAAACTTGGCGCAAACAAAGTAAGCTCAGAAATGGCTACTTTTGCTAATTTTAATCCGGTATTTGCGCCGTGTGCAGCTTTAGTTGCGATGGCTGATGATGGTGCAAGCTTTTATCAGCCTGAGCCTGCACAGCCAAGTAAAGCAGTTGTGGTAGAACAAACCGTGGCGGCTACGCAAGACGTTGCCGATGTAGAACCTGTCGAAGCGGTTGAGGCTCAAGAAGTTATTGTTCCGCCAGCGCCAGCTACTGAAGCTGAATCGGTAACCGACGCGCACCCAGCTGATGCAAGCGATGATAAAGTGAAATAGTATTTAATTGCTAGTTATAAAAACGCACGGATAGTTTGAAGTGCGTTTTTTTATGCCTAGAATTTAAAAAATTTAGTTGCTGAAATCATTTTGCTTTGTTGTTATAACAGGGGCATCCTAACTGATACCGCGTAAAGACGAATAATGAACATCAGCACTGCAAGATTACAATTGAGACTCCTTGAACAAGACGATTGGTCGTTTTTTCTAGCTTTGCATGATGAGCCATGCGTTATTGAAAAATGTTTTGACAGGCCTTCTGATACGCAAATACGTAGTAAGTTTATGCAGCGGTTGGCGCCGTGGCACCCTACAGCCAATAAGTCTTTGTGTTTGATGATCATTGAAATAAAAACAGGCAAAAAAGTGGGCGTTACAGGGCTTACAACATCATCATCAAACACTCCCGAAGTTGGTTATCTGTTAATGCCTGAGTTTTATGGTCAAGGTTATGCAACTGAAGCACTACAAGCATTTTTAACATGGGCGACGACAGCGTTTAACATTCAACAATTTACTGCTGTGGTTACGAAAGGGAATGTAGGCTCAGAAAAAGTGTTGGCTAAATGTGGCTTTAAGTTAGTTAGCGTTGAACCGTCAGCTTACGAAATTGGTGGGGTATTATTTGATGATCATCATTTTTTACTAACGTGTACGGAGTAAGGCTAAGTTGTACTGAACAAGTAGCTTGCGCAGTACAACATAAAATTGTGACTTACATATGAATTTCAATCGCTTTGCGATCTTTTTCCGGCATATTGGCAACCACTAAGTTAAATGAATTATCAATCATACGTTCAATTTCACCTTGCGGGATTGAGCCATCTAAAATAACAGTATTCCATAACCGTTTATTCATATGATAGCCCGGGATCACTGAAGGAAAAATATCACGAAGTGATTGCGCTTCATCCGGGTCGCATTTTAAATTCATCCACCAAATAGGGTTGCCGTCTTCGTCAGTTTCCCCTTCGTTGCCAACCGATAAAGTGGCAAACATTTTATGGTTTACTTTATATACATCAACTTCTTGGCCGAAAGGTTGGGTAACCATAACCAGAGGTTTTTTTGCTAAATACTCATGTGCAGTGTGCTGATCCATGATCCAGTCCTTGAAGTCATTTTTGGTAGTTTAACCATAGCAGCTTTTTCGTAGTTTAGTCATGAAAAATCGATTAATAGGTAAAATTTATGAGTAAATACAGGCCCTACGAGAAAAATAGCGGTATGTGATATTTTCTTATTGAAGAAAATCCAGTTCGTGGTATGTTTCTGGGGATTTATAAATTATAGGAAATACACTGATGCCAAAGGCAAGTGAAGTTAAAAAAGGTACTGCGATTGAGTTTAATGGCCGCGTTTTAGTGGTTAAAGATATTGTTCGTTCTGTACCACAAGGCCGTGCTGGTGGAAGTTTGTACCGTATGCGCTTATACGATGTAGTAACTGGTAGCAAAGTAGATGAAACATTCAAAGATAGCGACATGTTAAAACTAGCTGATTTAACTCGTCGTGAAGCAATGTTCTCGTATTTAGATGGCGAAGAATACGTATTTATGGATAACGAAGATTACACGCCATATAATCTTAATAAAGAAGCGATCAGCGAAGAAATTTTATTCGTCAACGAAGAAACCCAAGGCGTGCATGTCATTGTAATTGATGGCGCACCAGTGGGATTAGATTTACCATCAAGTGTTGAACTTGTGGTTGAAGAAACAGACCCTTCAATTAAAGGTGCTTCAGCGAGCGCTCGCTCTAAACCTGCACGATTATCAACTGGTTTGATCATTCAAGTGCCGGAGCATATTTCTACAGGTGACCGCATCCGTATTAATACCGCAGAGCATAAATTTATGGGCCGTGCTGAAAAATAAGTACGCTGCCTGTATTGATAAAAACCGACATCTTTGTCGGTTTTTTTATATCATTATAATTTATGCTCATTATTTGCCCGCAGTACTTTAAATCAGTGCATGCTTTGGTTACACTGCGCGCTCATTTTTTAAACTGAAAGAACGAGGCTGCTTTTGTATTTTCTGCTCAGCGTAGTATCTATTGTCGTTATGTATTCACAGGCAATTAAAAAAGGTATGCCAGTTAAACGCTGGTTGGTGCTAGCAGGGTTGTTAGGCCCCGTTGCATGGTGCTTGTTTAACTTACATTATCGTCGTGCACTAGTGCGCTGCGTGGGTATACAAGCGTGCACATGGCGACCATAGGCTGTCATTTATGCCTGTTGTACTAAACTAAGTGCCGCTTGGTTTTGTTGTTTCTTCAAAAATTCTGTAAATTCAGCTCGCGATAAAGGTTTTGAATAATAGTAGCCTTGCATCGTTTCGCAATTAAGCTCTTTTAAGATTGCAATTTGCTCTGCTTGCTCAACCCCTTCAGCCACCACATGTAAGTCTAAGTTATGTGCAATGGTAACTATTGAGTCAACCATATTACGGCCTCGCTCTGTTTGCATATCATCAATAAACGCTTTATCAACTTTTAGCGTATTAAGTGGAAACTGCTTTAAATATGCAAGTGATGAGTAGCCAGTGCCAAAGTCATCCATGGCTAAATGAATACCACGGGCACTGAGAGAGCGCATGATCGAAATAGCATCTTGTGGGTCGTCCATTACCGTACCTTCCGTAATTTCAAGTTCTAAAAAGTACGATGGCAAGGCGTGATTTTGTAAAATCACATCAATACGAGTAGTTAGATCCGGTAAGCTAAATTGTTTAGCAGACAAGTTTACCGCAACTCGGCCATTAAATAAGCCAGCATCCAGCCAGGCTTTAACATCACGGCATGCTTTATGAAGTACCACTTCACCAATTTCGATGATTTGCCCGGTTTCTTCTGCGATGGGAATGAACACGCCAGGACTAATAATGCCTTTTTTCGGAGTAATAAAACGCACTAAGGCTTCCATTCCAGTGAATTTACCGGTGCGGATATTCATTTTTGGTTGGTAGTAAACTTCAAAATGATCTTCTTTTAAACCAAATCGCATTAAGTTTTCAATTTGCAGGCGTTTTACTGCTTGGCGGTTCATGGTGTCGTTAAAGAATAAGTAGCTATTACCTTTCTTTTTCGCATGGTACATCGCAGTATCGGCATTTTTAAGCAGTAGTTCTGGGGTATTGCCATCTTCTGGGAATAACACAATGCCGACACTTGAAGTGATCACTAATTCGTGACCTGCCATTTTAAATGGCGTGGCAATGGCGGCTAAAAACTGTTTTGCCATTCTGGTAATGGTATGAATATCGTTAGTGCCAGACATAACTAAGGCAAATTCATCGCCACCTAAGCGGTAAAACACATCTTTTTCACGGGTGAGTTTACTCAACCGCATTGCTAGTTTTGCCAGTAAACTGTCGCCTAGTTGATGCCCTAATGAGTCATTAATTTTTTTAAAGTTATCTAAATCAAATACTAGTAATGCATGGTGGCTGTCTTGTTTTGCCAGCTTTTTAAGATCGGTAAAAAATAGATTTCGGTTAGGTAAGCCAGTTGTACGATCGCGATTTGATAAGTTATGTAGTTGTGATTCGGCTTTTTTACGCTCGGTTAAATCTGAATATACAATGACATAGTTACAAATTTGATTATGTTCATTCTTAATTTCATCGATTGAGATTTCAATCGGTAGTAGTTTTCGCTCACTGTTGCGCAGTTTAACTTCTTGTTGCCAATGGTCGGTAAGACGAACAGTATTTTTAATATCATCAATATAACTTTGCTCGTAACCTGGCAAGGTAAATGGCTTGTTTAAATAGTTATCTCGGTTCCCACCAAACTGCGATAAAAAGCTGGGATTAAGATCAACCAGGTTAAAGTTTTTATCGTAAATGGCTAATGCATCAGTGAGTGATTCAACACATTTAGCGAATAAGTTAAGGCGTGCCTCGGTTGATTTTAATTGCGTGATATCGCGTACCGTGCCAGTCATTCTTAACGGGTTTAAATTGGTGTCTTTTTCAATGATCTTGCCTCTGTCGAGTACCCAATGCCAGCGATCAAAGCTGTCTTTAATGCGATAGCTGGCTTCAAAAAAAGCGGTTTGCTCCGCAAAGTGTTGCTTTAACAGTAATTCAACTTGCGCTATATCATTAGGGTGAATAAGGGCTTTATTAGGTGGAACATCAATGATGGTATTTCTATCCATCATGTATTTATCGTTAATGCGCAGTACTTCACCAGTTTTGATATTCCAATCCCAAAGTGTGTCACCACTGCCTTCAACCGTGCTTTTTAAACGCCGTTCAGAAATACATAATTGGCGTCGTGAGCGGCGTAATTTGTAGATTGTGAATAATAAGTAAGGCAGCACTAACGTAACAAATGCACTCGGTAAATAAAGCATTAAAGTTTGCTGATCGACTAATTGCTCGCTATAGCCCAATGGGCTAAAGCAGAGTAATAATGAGGCGAATATGAATGTGTTGAATATTATTTTTATTATTATCATAGGGCACTTCTGTATTTTGCACTTGATAATCTAATTGAAGCACGGTGTTGTGTCAAAGAGAATGAGAAGAAATCAGCTTTTTTGTCGTTTTGTTTGTTTTAGGTACGCTTAGTAGCTCATATCTTGGTCTATGTTCTGCAAATGTCTCGCGAATATAAGTAACTATCTGCGCAAGACTAAGGTTTTCCAATGCTTCTAACAATTTTTGTTGCATATGAAAGTGATGATCTTGATTACCAATGGCAAGCCACAAGCGTTGTGAACGCAGCCGGAGGTTTTTATCTTTTTCGGCGATGTGGGTGGTTAAGCCATGTTTTTGTTGCTGCCATTGCTCTTCATTTAATTGCTCTAATGAAGCAAGGAATTGCTCAAGAAACGCATTATGACGCTCAAAAATCGCGGTTGCACTGTAGTTAGGTGACTGCACGTAGAAGGCGATGCCCGCACGAGTATTAAAGGGCGCATAACCTGCGCCCACTAGGTAGCCTAACTGTTGTTTGGTACGAAGTTCATTAAAGTAATCTTGATTAATAAGATGGTTTAGCGCCATCATTTTTACTTTTTCAACAACGTCATCGGTTTGTGCTTGGTAATAAATAACCATCGCATGATCGCTACAATTTAGAGTCAGTTGCGAGCGGGTTATTTTGTCTATTTCAAATAACGGACGGGTTAGATCTTCAATCGTTGCTGATTTAGCTAAGTGGTGAGCAATCTTTTTTTGAAACTCAATTGCATCACTTTCTCGCCAATTACCGTGCAAAAATGACTCTACATGCAAGGCATTAAAAAACTCGCGGCGAAAACAATTAAACTGATGAAAGCTGGTATCTTTAAGTGCCACAGCAAGCTGCTCTGGTTCTGGATTCCACGGCATTATTTTTGCACCCAGCACGCTAAATAATTCACCAACGGGTTTATTTTGATTGCTGTTACGCCAATGACGGACTAACTGTTTTTTATACTCGGCAAAACGTTTAGCGCAAATATCGACGTTAAATAACGCTTGGAGTAATTCATCAACTAATTCTAATTGGCTCGATGAGAGTCCCGCAGTGTGCAGGGTTAAACCACCTTGATGTGAGGTTAAGTGATAACTTAAACCAGCTAACTCTGCCGGGTAAAATTGTTCTGCAACACTATCCATAAATAAGTCTGCAAATAGACGAGTAAGTGCCATGTGTTTGATATCTTTAACAGCAAAGTCAGAATCCATCGCTAAATAAAAGTGCCCCTTGGCAACTCGAAAAGTGTTGTCTTGTTTAAACCAAAAATCAAAGCCAGGTTCTTTTACTAATAGTTGTGGGTGATTTTGTGGCTGCTCAACGTCATACAATGACACTTCTTTGGTTAAATAAGGGTTTGCTGTAGGTAATAGCATTTCTGGTAGTGGAGTATTAATTTCGCACAGCGCTTCCAGCCAACAGCTAGAAATACTTTCGATCCGATAGGGCGTGTGATACCACTGAGTGGTATGCTCAGGTTCAACATCAGGATGGATCAACACTAAGCGCATATTATGCGGCGTTAACCATTGCATTGCAGTTTCATGAGCCGTTTGATTAAAACCATCCATGAGATAGTCACCTTGCACATAATTGGCTTCATCGTAGTGTTGCATGTTGATGCTTAAATTACTGACCCAATCGATTAAGCGGGCTTTTTCTTGGTTATCAAAGGCGATTTGTAATAGATTTTTTTTATCTTGATATAAGCGCGGTAATTTATCGATGTTTTGATTAATTAAACAAATATATTCAAACACCATTTCAACGATGTCTTCATAGTATTCAATTCCTTCATCGGTCAGTGCCATGCTGATATTAAAATCTTTAAAGTTGCTACCGTTGATGCCACCTCCAGCAGAGAGGGCATTGATCCAACCTTGCGCTTTTAAAATAGAGTAAAGCGACCCTTGCCCTTCATACCCTAATAAATGCGCAATAAAACTAACGGTTTTATGGCGATAAAAATCATCAATATTAGGCATCGCAAAACTTACTATGAGTTTTTGCATATGCTTATGCGGTTCTATATGCAGTACTTTGCAAAGATCTTGCGCGCGATAAAGTGATGCCTCAATGACGGGTTTTGGTTGCTGCTGACCTTTAATATCATTAAATAATGTAGTTACCCATTGCACCATAGTGTCAATTTCTGCATCAGCGCAGATCACTAGGCTCATCCACTGGGCTTGATAATGGGTGTTAAAAAAATCTCGCAATTCTTTGCTTACACAGCCATTACGATCCGCTAAGGTTTGCTGATTACCCACTGAAAATTTAGCAAATGGATGAGCAGGATTAACGGTTTCTTTGTGTGCTTGATAGATGCGTCGGCCATCGTCTTTTATTTTTAATTTAAATTCTGCATCAATGGCATTACGTTCTTTTTCAGTTTCGCCAGGGTTGAGAGAAGGTGCAATAAAAAACCGGCTAAATTGGCTCAGTGCTTGTGCAAACTCTTGATTGTTAATATCGAAGAAATAACAAGTGTGCTCGGTGCCGGTCCATGCGTTGGTGTTGCCACCGGATTGGGAAACAAAATTACCAAACCCGCCGGATTCCGGAAATTGGTCTGTGCCTAAAAAAAGCATATGCTCTAAAAAGTGCGCGAGCCCTTGTCTATCAACAGGATCGTCAAAGTGACCAGCATTCACGGCCATCGATGCCGCGGCTTTAGTTGAATCTTTATCTTGCACTAACAGGACTTTTAGACCATTGTCCAGTGTGAGGGCACGGTATGTTCTGTTATCATTGCGGCTGATATTCAAATGATGCTCCTGAAACGTTAAGTTTACTCGTTGACAACAATGATAACTTCAGGGCTGCGATTAAATTGCTTGGCGATTTTTACCTGAATATCATAAGCGAAATGTGTGACGTTGTTTTAATATAGCGGACAAACAGGCAAACTGGCTACTGTTTTATATTCTTTAATCGGTTGATTTTTTATGAAAACAATCTTAATAATGCGCCACGGCGAAGCAACACCGATGCAAGCTGACGATGCAAGTAGAAATTTGACCTCGGTTGGCCAACAACAGGCCGAAAAAATGGGTTTATGGTTGCAAGCAACGCATACCCCAACGGCATTGTTAGTAAGTCCTTACATTCGTGCTCAACAAACAGCTGAAGGAGTAAAAAAGCATAATGCTTTTTTATTCGAAGAAACTTGCAGCGATATAATCCCTGAAGGCAATCCACAAATTGCCGCCGATTATCTAGAAACTCTCATCGCGATGCATCCACAATGCGATACCTGGTTGGTCGTAGCTCACATGCCAATAGTTAGTTATTTAGTTGACCAATTGAGTGCTGGGAATATGCCGATATTTAACACTGGAGCGGTTGCCGTATTGAGTTACGATGAAAGTCGCCATAAAAGCCAATATTTAAGTATTCACGCTCCCAGCAATGTCGAAATTTAACCTCATACCCAAACCACCTCAAGATACAGAATTCAGCGTTTCACAGGGGCTTAATATCAAGGCGTTACTTTGCAACAATGGCAGTCCCTTTCAAGAAGTAACAACGATGAGAGTAAGTGCCAGTGAAATGCCCAACTGAAACTCGCATCTTGAGGTGACTTGGGTATGTAACCTTGTGTTCAGAACCAAATTTGCTAAATTAGCGACACACTAATTTAGCAAAGACAATTTTATGACAATTGAACGTATTCAAACCGCAACTCGCATGAGTCGTATCGTTAAGCACAATGGTACGGTGTACTTATGTGGCCAAGTATGTGCTGACGCAGAGCAGGGCATCACCGAACAAACGCAAACCATGCTTGATAAAGTTGAGTTACTTTTAAATGAGGCGGGAAGTTCAAAAGAGCATATGCTCAGCGCCACTATTTATGTAAAAAGCATGGATTACTTTGCCGATATGAATGCGGTTTGGGATGCGTGGGTACCAGCAGGTCATGCGCCCGCACGTGCCTGCGTAGAAGCTAAAATGGCCCGCGATGCTTTGCTAGTTGAGATTTCAGTTGTTGCTGCAATCAAGTAACCCACAAGCATTTAAGGACTTAATATATCCAAATTAATGCGATGAATTTGCAGCCTTTGTATTAAAAGAGGTAAAGCTACTACCTCTTTTTTATTTTGCTTTGAGCATCATAATGAAGCAATACTAAAAAATGGTGATTTAGCTATCTTCACCAATTGGCAAGGTCCGTCAGTGCATGTATTGTAAAGACATTGCTGATACTTTTCGATTGCATAATGGGGATGAGTAATTTAACTTAAAATTTACGCTTGCTTTGGGGATTAATTCATGGGGTTGTTTCTTTTAAATAGAAAGTGCTTATTACTTATTGTTTTAACGTTTTCTTTAGTCGCTTGTAGTGATAATTATAATGAAGAGTTTATTACATCAGCTTCTACGCTGAATAAGTCCAAAGCTTTAGCTCAACAGTTAGAAAATTTAAACTTGGTAACCTTAAGTTATCTTAAAGAAGAAATTTTCATCGTTAATAATATTATAATAAATGATAAGAAGAAAACGTATGGTATAGCTCCTGAAGGCGGGTTTTATGAAAGTTACTATATACAATCTGAAAAAAATGCATACGAAAATTGGGACACCATTACGAACAATTTCATCCCTTCTACTATAGTGAAAAGAGAAGATGTACTCGAATTATTATCGGCAATGAAAGCAATCGGCATTACGGATATTTATCATAATAGAACTAATGAAATTTTCACTTTGCAATGGGGAAGTTCAGTGATGAACGGTTATCAAGGTTTAATTTTTGGAGATAAAAGTAGATTAGGTGATGAATACAAAGCTAGTCGGTTTGACGATTTTAAAGAAGTAAATAAAGATACATTTTACTTTGCTGTCAGGTGAGTATTTCCACAGTCCATTCGAACCTTTTTGTTGAGTTGAATTACACTGGCAGTGTCTAAATTACTCCTTTGAATACCTCACGCTTGTTGTCAGTAATGTACGCCCGATGTTTACCTCAACTTAATACCATTTTGATTTAATACATGATCTATTTAAGCTAGAAGAGTTTCTTTCATAAATAACTTGAAACGATTCTATCTCGTTCTTGGAGGAAGCTAAGCCTTTGTTTATAATCAGGTACATTTGAACACTAATTAAATAGTATTGGTGTGATGGCTATAAAGAATTTGCTCAATATATTCCCTGAAGCGGGGATCGCAACATAAAATATCTTTAACAGCGAGGCTATTAATGCCGGTTGCGAGTTTGCTACAATTTTATAAAATCCTGGTGCGCCGATGAAAAATTTAAACGATTGTTTTGAAATAAAGATGACGTTAACCCTTAGCGTCTAAATTCATCACTTAGTGGTCAGTTTTTTTAAATAAGCAAAAACAAGGACAGACAATGAAATCTAACCCAGTAGTACTTATAACCGGAGCAAGCCGAGGAATTGGTGCTGCAACCGCAATTTATTTTGCTCGTCACGGTTATGATGTTTGTATTAATTATAAAAGGAATCAACACAGCGCAGAAAAAATAGCAGAGCAAGCACGCGGCTTTGGTGTAAAAGCCGAAATAGTGCAAGCCGATGTGTCTGATGAAACGCAAGTGCTGACCCTGTTTACAAAAGTAGATGAGTTATTTGGCAAATTAGATGTGCTTATAAATAATGCGGGTATTTTGAAACCGCAAATGCCATTACTTGAGATGGGAGCCTCGCGTATAAATGAAGTGCTAACCACCAATGTAACAAGCGCTTTTTTATGTGCCCGAGAAGCGATTAAGCGAATGCCCAGTGGCGGCAGTATCGTTAATGTATCATCGGCAGCGGCTAAAACCGGTTCACCAAATGAATATATTGATTATGCCGCATCTAAAGGAGCAATGGACACGTTAACCATTGGTTTAGCCAAAGAAGTAGCCAAGTTAGGTATTCGTGTTAACTCAGTGCGCCCAGGGTTAATCTACACCGATATGCACCGCGATGGTGGTGAAGTAAATCGGGTGGAGCGTCTTAAAGACAAGCTGCCATTGGGCCGAGGTGGACAACCTGAGGAAGTTGCCGCTGCAATTTACTTTTTAGCCTCTGAGCAGGCATCGTTTACCACAGGTAGCTTTGTTGATGTAGCTGGCGGTTTGTAAAGGTTAAAGCAATACCGATAACCAAAAACTAAAGCTAATCACACTTAAAACCGTTGACAGTACAACTGCACCGGCTAATGTCACCTGATGTTGACCTATTTGACTGGCAATAAGGTAAGCATTTACACCAACAGGAGAAGCGCTTAATAGCACTAACACGTTCAAAATCTCTCTATCTAATTCAAATGCGTATGCACCGATTAAAAATACCCCAGCAGGAAGTAAAAAAATCTTCATTAACGAGGCGATTAATGCGGGTTGCCAGTTAGCTGCAATTTTGTAAAACGCTAAGTTGGCGCCTAATACAAATAACGCGCAGGCAATGGCGGGGGTCGCTAAAAGCTCTAAACTCTTTGCTAGATTATCAAACAAAACAATGCCGCTGACATTTAATATTAGCCCGCAGCCAATGCTCAATACAATCGGATTCAGTACCATGCTCTTAGCAAAACTTGACCATGAAAATGCGTGTTCGCTGCCCTTTGCGCCGATTAAATAGGTAAGTGCAAACAGCAATGTGCTATGAAAGGTAATGATCATAAAAGCGATGGCGATCATTTCTTTGCCAAGGGATGCGATGATGATAGGAATGCCCACCAACACCATGTTTGAGTAACTCGACGCTAAGCCAAATACACTGTGTTGTTGATAATTTTTTTGCTTAGCTAAATAAAAGCGGTCAACCAAAATACCTAAGGCAAATACGCTCAGTACAGGAATATAAAAACTCAGAAAGGCCGATAAACTAATACTTTGCTGTAAATCGATTTGCGACATATTTAAAAATAAAAATGCCGGCAGGCTAATGTAAAAAGTAAACTTACTTAGCCCTGCAATGTGTTGCTGTTCAAAAAACTTTAATTTACAACAACTAAAACCAAGCGCAACAATGAAAATCAGCGGAAAGATGATAGAGAAAATATGCACTGCACTGTTGCCTTGAAATAGGGATAACGTTAACGCTTAGCGTCTAAATTCATCACTTTGTGGTAAGTTTATTAAAATAAGTACCGCACCTTTACCACCGTATTCAAGTGGCGCTTGGTGTATTGCTATGACATCTGGATGCTGTACTAAATATTGCGGCACTTTGTGTCTGAGTATATGTCCACCAATACCATGTACTACACACGCACAGTAGTAATGCTTCTTTTTGCACTCATGGATCAGTCCTGCGAGTTCATCTTTTGCCAACTCCTTATTTAAACCATGTAAATCAAGGGTTAAATCAGGTACAAAGTCACCTCGGCGTAACTGCTTTGCTAAAAAACGATCTTGACCGTCTTGCACATAATTAACCGTTCCGTTGGTATCAATATCTGGCACATATTCATCAGAAAAGAAAAATTCTGCCTGATGTTGCTTTTTTTGCTGGGCAAACAGCTTTGCTTGTGAGATTTTAGGTTTGTTAGCAAAGCGATGCGTGTCTTGTTTAAATACACGGGCACCATTAATACTTTGACGAAACATATCGATGTCGTCAGGGCTAATATCTGCGTTTGAGAGAGGATCTTTTTTCATAGCGGCAGTCTAAACAAAAAAACGCTAGAAATCGAGTGAAAACAGAGTAAAAACTGTGTAAAAAAGCGTTACAATAGGGCAATCATGGGGCCTTAATTGCGCCTCGATTGAATTGATATTTTCTAAAGCAGCAGGTAGATAACGAATATGAGCGAATTATTAATAGAAGAAGCAACCTTAGATGAAGCTGTAGCAGAACTGTCAACGTTACACGATTGGCTACGGTGGACCACGAGTCAATTTGCCAGCAGTGGTATTTTCTTTGGTCATGGAACTGATAACGCATGGGATGAAGCAGTCAACTTGTTACTGCCCGCGTTAAGCTTACCCATTGATGCACCAAAAGAATTAATGCATGCTCGGTTAACTAGCACCGAAAAAAACCGCCTTGCGGGATTAATTGCAGAACGTATAAATGATTTCACGCCAGTACCTTATCTGACTAATATTGCATGGTTTGCTAATATGCCATTTTATGTCGATGAGCGCGTATTGATCCCACGTTCACCTTTTGCAGAGTTAATACATAATCGCTTTTCACCTTGGCTAGCTGAGCCTGAATCGGTAAATCGTATTTTAGATTTATGTACCGGTTCTGGTTGTATCGCGATTGCATTAGCACAAACTTTTGCAGAAGCGCAGGTTGATGCCGTTGATATTTCTTATGAAGCACTCGAAGTTGCTGATATCAATATCACTGATTATCAGTTAAGTGACCGTGTATTACCTATTCAATCCGACGTATTCAGCGGTGTACCAGGGCAGAAATATGACCTGATCGTGGCAAACCCTCCGTATGTAGACGCCGAAGATATGGCTGATTTACCGCGTGAGTTCCACCATGAGCCAGAGCTTGGTTTAGCATCAGGCCATGATGGTCTTGATGTAACCCGTACTATTTTGAGTGAAGCGGCCGATCATCTAACTGATAACGGTTTGTTATTTGTCGAAGTTGGTAATTCTATGGTACACATGGATGCCCTTTATCCAAATGCGCCTTTTGAATGGGTTGAGTTTGAGCAAGGTGGATTTGGCGTATTTGTGATCAGCAAAAAACAACTCGTTGCATATTTCGCAGACTGATCACCACAAAAATCAAAGCCGAGCCTTAGGCTCGGTACTTAGTAGTCATTAGGAATGAGGAAAGTTAATGGCAGGTAATAGCATCGGGCAGTTATTTAAAGTGTCCACCTTTGGCGAAAGCCACGGCGTCGCCTTAGGCGGTGTTGTGGATGGCACGCCAGCAGGCCTTGAAATCACTGAGGCAGATTTACAAATCGATTTAGATCGTCGTAAGCCAGGGCAAAGCCGTTACACTACGCAGCGCCGTGAGAGCGATCAAATTAAAATTTTAGCGGGTGTTTTTGAAGGTAAAACCACCGGCACCAGTATTGGTTTATTAATTGAAAATACCGACCAACGCTCACAAGATTATGGCAAAATTAAAGACGTATTTCGCCCAGGTCATGGTGACTACACGTACTGGCATAAATACGGCCTACGCGATTATCGCGGTGGTGGCCGTTCATCTGCTCGCGAAACCGCTATTCGTGTTGCCGCAGGCGCTATTGC
Organism: Pseudoalteromonas rhizosphaerae; assembly: GCF_028885455.1. Classification (NCBI taxonomy): domain Bacteria; kingdom Pseudomonadati; phylum Pseudomonadota; class Gammaproteobacteria; order Alteromonadales; family Pseudoalteromonadaceae; genus Pseudoalteromonas; species Pseudoalteromonas rhizosphaerae. The sequence continues at coordinate 3,966,219 of NZ_CP118496.1, read as the reverse complement.
TAAAAAGTATCTAAAGCAATTTCATGGTATTGAAGTACGTGCGTGTTTGAGTCAACTTGGGCCAATTAAAGCTGAAAATTACGATTGGGATGAAGTTGAAAATAATCTTTTCTTTTTCCCAGATGCAAGCAAGTTAGACGCGCTTGACGACTATATGCGCGACCTTAAAAAACAAGGTGACTCAGTCGGCGCGAAGGTAAAAGTAGTGGCTAAGAATGTACCTGTTGGTTTAGGTGAGCCGGTATTTGACCGCCTTGATGCAGAACTTGCCCACTCACTGATGAGTATTAACGCAGTAAAAGGCGTTGAAATTGGCGACGGCTTTGATGTGGTTGAGCAAAAAGGCTCTGAGCATCGTGATGAGTTAACCCCTGATGGCTTTACCTCAAATCATGCCGGTGGGGTGCTTGCAGGTATCTCTACAGGGCAAGATATAATCGCGTCAATTGCACTCAAACCGACATCAAGTATTACGATCCCCGGTAATAGTATTAACACGAGTAATGAATCGGTTGAGATGATCACCAAAGGCCGTCACGACCCATGTGTTGGCATTCGTGCAATCCCGATTGCTGAGGCGATGATGGCCATCACTTTAATGGATCATTTACTACGTCAACGCGGTCAAAACCCGCATGTTCATCATGAGCATGGGCCAATTAATGGCTCTGTTTAGAGTTTAGTTAAAAGCATTTAGAATTATTTAAAAGCGCGATGTTAATCGCGCTTTTTTGTTGTGGTTATTTTAAGATAGACATCAAAGTTTCAGGAGCGGGATCAGGCTGTGCTTTTGATCTGTCCATTGCGCCAAATGTACTGTTGAATAAGGTGTTATCGGTGATAAGTCTGTCATGGCTATCGAATTTAAAAATGCTTGGTTATTCGTCATTACGACCCATTGTGAGCCTAACTGCGTACCGCTATAGTTAAATTTGATCAGAGATTTATCGAAGCGCTTACTGTGAGCTTGGAGCACTGGCATCAAATCAATATGATTATTGGATATATGGATAATTAATAAGCCGCCTTTTGTTAGTCGCTGCCAATATAACTGAAAAGCTTCCTCAGTCAGTAAATGGGTAGGAATAACATCACTTGAAAAAGCATCAATAATTAACGCATTCATTAACGGTGCATTATTTTTTTGCTCTTCAGTTAAGGTGATTCTGCCATCGCCAATAGCCACATCAATGCGTGCAGGACTATCTGTTAAATATGAAAAATAATTCATGGCCATGTTATAAACCGCAGGGTTAAGTTCATAAAAGCGGATTTTATCGAACTTATCGCCAAACTTTGCTAAAACTCCAGCACCTAAACCAATAATACCTATATTTAAATCTTGTTGCTTTTTTAATGCTGACAATGATTTAGCGATACCAGTATGGTGATGGTAATAGCTGTTTGTGAGTTCAGTTTGTTTATTAAGCGGCTGTGAGCCATGAATCGTTGTGCCATCGATTAGGCGTCGTTCAGCAAGATCAGACGTTGTAATGTCTTTGACAGTGACATAACCGTAAAAATTTCTCTCAGACGCTAACTTGTATTGATTAAAATTAACAAAAAGATAGCTATATCCTGTGCCCCAAATAACCAGCGTAGCCAGTAAAGCTATTTTATAGCAAGAGGACGTTTTCGTCGTCTGGGTGAGTAGCGTGTATATAAATAATGAAAGCGCTACAGCTAACGCCACAATGAATTCTGTTATTTGTTCAAACAGTAGCGGTGCGACTAAGGCACTGAGTAAACTGCCGATCACTCCTCCTAAAGCGATATATAAATAAAATACAGTAAGCAGTGAGCCATCTGGCGCGAGTTTTCGAAGTTCACCATGACAGATCATACAAACAATGAATAAAATAAAGCTGTAGATCACCAGTTGAGCTAAAGCATTAAATTGGCTGCCAAGGAAAAACATCATCAGCCCTGCGAATGCGCTAAATATTAATAAGTACGTCCAATGGGCGCGATTATAGCTTTTTGCGGATGCAAACGCATAACTGAAGGTCAGCAAATATATTACCAATGGTAAAGCCCATATCAGAGGCATAGGCGGGATGTTGATGCTGATCATCTGAGTTGTCGCGATCAACATCATTGAACTGGTTGCTGACAACGCAATCCACAGCCAATTAGGTTTGACGAGCAAAGTCGTTTTTGACTTAGTAATAGCTTTATCAGCGATACTGCCATTACTAAATAGTACATAAACTAGGCACGATAACAGTATGCAGTATGCAAATAACCCCGCTGTCCAATAGCTCTTTTGCTCATCGATTGAAAATAAAACTTCAAAAATAAATGGGTAACTCAGCAAAGCAAGTAGTGAACCCAGATTCGAAAGCGAATACCATTGATAAGGTACAGTCATAGCGGTCGATTCAATATACCAGCGCTGCAATAGTACGCTGGTGGCACTTAGTAACATAAAGACTAAGCCAACCTGTAAAAACAATTTAGCAATCACTGACCACGCTGGTGTTAGTGATAAAAATAGACTGACTTCAATTGTGTTAAAAGTAATGATGCTCGATAAAGCCACTAACAATGTGTGTATAAATAATTGTCGTTTGAGCTGATAACGGCTTAACAAATGAGCATATAAATAGCCGAGTAACAGCATGCTTTGATAAAAAAATAGGCTGGTTGACCAAACCGAAGCGCCACCGCCAAACTCGGGTAGTAGCTCTTTAGATAAGATAGGTTGAATTTGAAAGAGTAGAAACGCGCTCACAAAAATAATGAATGTCGATAATATCCGTTGCATCTTTTTTATTACTTAGTAAATGGTGCCTAACCATTAACTGAACTAATTAATGCGACAATGTAATAACCCTTGAGTTTATCTTAAGAAAATCTTAATCTATGATTTGTATGAATTTATTGGAGTTGTAAGTGGGTAGGTTTCGAATCGGGAATTTTGACGTCGATGTTAGCCGTGGTAAAATTTCCTCAGCTGAAGGCGTACAAATTGTCGAACCTAAGGTTATGGATGTGCTCCAATTTTTGTACTCTCATAGGGGCAATGTGGTTAGCCAGGAAGAAATTTTTGCAGCTGTGTGGCCTAATTCAGTGTTTAGCCCAAGTAATGTGCAACGCAATATTGCACTGCTGAGGAAAGCATTAAATGAAGATTCTAAAAATCCACAATTCATCATTACCCACCCGAAACGGGGTTATTGCCTTGAGCTTAACGAACAAACACGTTCTCACTGTGTAAAGTGGCCGTTGTTGGCTTTTATCGCCGTGACAATTGTATGTTTGGTTGGTGGTTGGTTCGCATTTGCAACGCAGGTTGTTAAAACTGATTTCTCTGCGTTGGTGCCTGTAACATCAAATGAAGCCAATGAATCCTCTCAATCGCAATCTAATAACGGCAATTATTTAGCATTTGTTCGCGGTGACAATGATAATCAGCATATCTGGCTAAAAGAATTAACGACAGGTAAAGAGGTACAATTATCCCAGCACCCATCGACCTACTATAGTCTAGGCTGGAGTCCGGATAATCGCGCATTGGCTTTTATAGAAAAACAAAATGATGTTAGCCAATTAGCGTATTTTAATTTAGACATGGTAACTCTAACGAGTTTAAATTACGCCAACGTACTGGAATTTAAAGAATATTTAGTTACCAGCCAGCAATTACAATGGACTAATAACAATCAGGTTTATTTTATTGAGCGACGAAAACATAAAAATGATACGCAGCTTTCGACCGTCAATATAGAAACTAAACAAAAACAGGTAATCAAAGCCTCAATGGGTCAAGACTGGTTAAAGTTACATGCGTTGTCGCCAGATCAAACGCAACTAGCGCTTGGTTATGAAGCAGGACAAAATAACTACCGTATTGAAATACTGAATTTAACGGATAATAGCAGTAAAACAATTGCCGTTATTGAAGATGGTATTCAGGGGCTTAGTTGGCACCCAAGTGGTGAATACTTGCTGATAAGCAGCACAAATAATCTATTACTTATTGATCGTCAGGGCAACTCAACTGATATCGCCTTTAATAATTATCAAGTTATTCGAGATGCTGCATTCACGCCATCTGGTGAGGAGATATTGATGGAGCTTGTAAATATTGATGTTGATATTTTACGGGCAACAAATACCGCTCCTCAGCAGTATGAAAAGCTTGTCGATACCTCGTCGGTTGATTTTTTACCGGTGTTCTCACCTGATTCAACTAAGTTTGTCTTTGAATCCCATCGTTTTGGTTTAAAACAGCTATTTTTATATGAGCAAGGTAAACAAACGCTGATTTTTGCAAACCCTAATAATGAAGAACTGTTTGGGGTTGTTTGGTCAAAAAATGGCGAAGAAGTGATCACCGCAAGCAAAGATAAACTGTTTCGAATTGATTTAAAAAGTGGCGATTATCAAGAAATAGCCCACCATCATCATTCGTTTTATCTCAGAGAGAAGTTTTATAATGAAGATGCGATCTTGGTTTCATATCGCGCTGACGATGGCGTTACATTTCACCCAGCAAAATTAGACATGCAAACATTAAGTTTATCGCCATTCACTGGCCAAGGAGAGCGGCTGGCTTGTTATGCAATGGCTTTAGACAAACACGATCAGATTTATTTTTCAAATAACAAACAGGTATTTCGACTCGATCAAGATGGCAATTTTGCTCAAGTATGGCACGCAGATGATAGTGATATTATTGGTCTGGCGGTCGATGAGCAAACGTTGAGTATTACCTTAGAGCAAGAAGATGGTTATGAGCTTAATATGCTTGATTTACAAAGCGCTCACTCAGAAATACGCCATATCGCGAACGAGAAAGGTAATATGTTAATTAATGCTTCACACGATAATACGCAACTTTTATATCTTACTGAGCCAAAGCGAAAACGCACCTTAGTAAGGCTGCGATAGTCTTTAAAACCCAAGATTCACAAGGTAAGTGCATAATCTGCTGCTATTAGCTTTACTAACTCTCGTTTTATCGGGTTATGAGCGTGGTTTGCGTGTAATAGTACGATATCAATAACGGGCAAGGGCGGCAGAGTTGAGTCAGTAACCGTCACCAGCTCCTGAGTGTTACTTACCTCAGCCATCACACCAACGGCTAGATTGGCTTTTACTAATGCTGTGAGCGCACTGAGCGAGCCGCAGCAAGCAACAATGTTAAATGGGCGTTCAGCCTTTAGTAACCCTTCAATAGCCGCTTGATGAAATTTACAATCTCGTTGAAATATTGCAACCGGCAGGGTCATAGCGGATTGATAGTTAAATTCGGCACTTTTAACCCACACACCTTTGCTTGATTCTAAAAAATAACCTTCTTCAGAGCTGGGCGAGCGCGTCGCAATCACCATGTCTAGCAAGCCTTGATCTAGCAGTGTTTTGAGCTGGTTGGTCGGCGCGCAACTGATTTGTAAATCAAGTTGCGGTATATGTTTATGTAATAAAGCCACAACTTTAGGTAATACTGTGCCTGCATAATCGTCAGGACATGCTAAGCGCACGCGAGTTTGCCCACCACCGGTTTTAAGTTGTTTATAGGCTTCATCATGCAGTGCTAATAATTGTTTTGCGTAGCTGGCTAAGTGAACGCCACTTGACGATAGTACAAGCTGCCTGCCTTGTTTGATAAATAATGGATTACCCAGCTCTTGTTCGAGCTTTTTCATTTGCATGCTCACTGCCGATTGGGTGCGGCATACTTGTTGAGCAGCGCGAGTAAAGCTGCCCGTTTCAACAAAAGCGCAAAAAGTACGTAGGGCGTCTAAATCCATATTTAACTCATCTATCAATTTTATTTATGTATTGTATAAAAACTATTGGTAAGTAATTAATTTACTACTGCTCTATATTAGGGATATTAAACACTACTAAGGAACGCAAATGCAATTATTTATCGGTAATAAAAACTATTCGACATGGTCGCTTAGAGCATGGTATTTAATGAGTAAATTCAATGTTATTTTTACTGAGAAACAACTCGTATTAGACACCCCTGAGTTTTATGAAACGCTTAAAAACAGTTTTGCAGTACAGAAAGTACCCGCCTTAGTCGATGGCGACTTACAGGTATGGGATTCATTGGCAATTTGTGAATACATCAATGATGCTTATTTGTCTAATGCGGCATGGCCTATTGATACTGCGCAGCGAGCGACAGCCCGCAGTTTAAGCGCTGAAATGCATACCGGCTTTATGGCGCTGCGTAATGAAATGCCAATGAATATTCGTGCAACTCGCATAATTGAGTTATCTGCGGCGGCTAAAAAAGACATTAGCCGCATTGATGAAATATTCAGCCAGCAACAACGTAGTTACCCAAATGCGTGGTTGTTTGGTGAGTTTAGTATCGCAGATGCTATGTATGCGCCTGTAGTACTTAGGTTAAAAACCTACCAAATTTCACTTTCAGCTTTGGCGGAGCATTATTGTCAGCATGTTTTAAGTTGCCCTACATTACAACAGTGGATCACCGAAGCGCTAAAAGAAACTGATATTGTTGCTTGCGATGAAGCAGGGGTTGATGTTACTTAAAGTAACTTGCCAAGCGCTAAGGTTATGAGGATGTATGGAACAGATTAAGCTATCACACCAAGATACATTAAAGCGGCTAGAAAGGTTTAGTCGCTTTACCGACAGCAGTATTGGCATTCCTTTTACTCGGTTTAAGTTTGGCGTAGAGGCACTGATCGGTATTCTGCCTGGTATTGGAGATCTAGCTGGGCTAATTTTATCTAGCTATATTCTATTTGAAGCCCAGCGTCTAGGAGTTAGTAAGCGTATAAAATTACGTATCGTAATAAATATGTTGATTGATTTTTTTGGTGGCCTAATTCCGCTTGTCGGTGATATTTTTGACGCTTACTTTAAAGCAAATACCCGCAATACCCGTCTACTGAAACGCTACTTAGTAAAACAATAACGATAAAAATAAGTTAGTTTTTATCGTTATTAAAAAAGTATTCTGCAATCACTTGTTTCTGTTGGCCAAACGGGTCTGAAATGCCAATCCCAATGCCGATTATTTTACCCTGCGCTTCAGGCGGGTGGGCTTGCATTTGTTTATTTAAAATAACGAGCTTAGGGCTTTTCTCGTTAGCTAATAATGTTAAATGCGGCTGAAAGTTCTGAAATACATTGGGGCTACCATAGCGCTCAAATGCCGTTAATTTGTTGGGGTAGTTTTTAACCCAGCTAGGGATTGTGGCATTTGTGTCGCGTAATGGCTCAATCGCCATTGTTACTTCATCTGCTAGCCTTTGTAGCTTAGGCGAATACTGTAAGTTAATAAATGCCCAATTACTTTGCGTAACACTAAAACCTTGCGCTGTTATAGCAAACTCTTGATGTTGCTCGGTGATACTTTTTACAGCACGTTTAATGTCTTCTTCTGAGCCTTCAACAAAGTCAGTTAAATACAAAGTAGCGTGCACTGGCTTACCTTTTTCATAAAAACTCATGATCCCTTCTTTTTTTAATGCATCACTAGTTTGCTCAACTAAGTTAATGATTGACTTGGAAGGGATTGCAAACACATTGATGCTGACACTTTTTGCAAATGAGGGCAGGGGGATACTTATCAGCGTAATTAAAGTAACAACTAAAAGCTTCGGTCGTTTTATAAAAAGTAATTTGAACATGGGTTTATAATTTTATTCTTAAATTCGGATAGTAAGTGTAAAGAGGATAAGGGTTATTACTTGAACAGTAAATAAAAGGAGCTAGATTGCAGCGAATACATATTTTTGGCTTAGCTAAATTTGCAAAGTAAAGGCAAGACAATAACGCATGGCTGCTTAGTCGTTATCAACTTTTACATTCTTGCTAAAAGCCCGTACAATTCGCCTCGATTTTAATGTGCATTTGTTGCATTTTACCGAGGCGAATTAATCAGACTTTTATGCATCAAATAGCCGATTTAACATCTATTTTTGAACGCACTTTTTACCACAGCCATAATACACGCTTGATCAAAGGTGAGCATGAGCCTATTTATATTCCCGCTGATGTTAAAACGCCGTATCATCAAATTGTGTTTGCCCATGGTTTTTATGCCAGTGCACTGCACGAAATAGCTCATTGGCTGGTGGCGGGTGATAAACGTCGTTTACTCGAAGATTACGGTTATTGGTATTGCCCAGATGGCCGTGATAAAGCCCAGCAAGCAGAATTTGAAGCCGTTGAAGTAAAACCGCAAGCAATCGAGTGGGCGTTGAGTGTTGCTACAGGTTTTGAGTTTAATGTTTCGGTTGATAATTTAAATGGTGAGCAAACCTGTCGTTTTGATTTTCAGGCGCGAGTACACAAGCAACTTTTACAGTTACTAAAAATAGGCTTTAATCCTCGGACTACTGCACTTTTAAAAGCATTAAGCGAATTTTACAATACGCCATGGCCATTGAATGCCGGGCAGTTTGTATGGCAACATCCTCAGGAGTTAAGTAATGCAGTTTAAGTTAGGACTAATTGTAAACCCAGTTGCTGGTTTAGGTGGCAGTGTGGCGCTCAAAGGTAGTGATGGTGTTGCGGCTAAAGCTCTGGCGCTTGGCGCTGAGCCAAAAGCTAATTTACGCACTAAAGCAGCGCTTGAGGTGTTATTGCCTTATCAAGATAAAATAACAATTTATACTGTTAATCACTCAATGGGTGAAAGCACCGCTACAGATCTTGGTTTTAATACCGAAGTTGTGTATCAAAGCGAGCACCCCAGTAGTGCAGATGATACTGAGCGTGCAGCCAAGGTATTGCAACAGCTAGGTGTTGATTTAATTTTATTTGCTGGTGGCGATGGCACTGCGCGCAATATTTGTCATGCGGTTGAAGATAGCGTACCGGCACTTGGCATTCCTGCCGGCTGTAAAATTCATTCAGGGGTTTATGCAATCACGCCAAAGGCCGCAGGGCGGGTAGTCGAAATGCTGGTCAAAGGTGAACTAGTTACCTTAGGCGATGCCGATGTGATGGATATTGACGAAGATGCGTTTCGTCAAGGCACAGTTAAAGCAAAACGTTATGGTGAAATGCAAGTACCCAGTGAAGTACGTTATGTACAAGCCGTAAAAAATGGCGGTAAAGAAACCGACGAGCTGGTACTTGCTGATATCGCCGCCTATGTCGTCAGTGAAATGGATGAAGATACGTTATATGTAATGGGCAGTGGCTCAACAGTTGCAGCTATTATGCAAGAAATGGGGCTTGAAAATACCTTATTAGGTGTTGATTTAGTTGCAGACCAAAGCTTAATTGCGCAAGATCTTACAGCTGAACAATTATTAGCGATGACCCATCAGCGCGACACTAAATTAGTGATCACGCTAATTGGTGGCCAAGGCCATATTTTTGGCCGTGGCAATCAACAGTTAAGCCCGGCACTTATTCGCGCGATAGGGCTGGATAATATTATTGTGGTGGCTACCAAAACTAAATTACAGGCTTTAAACGGCCGCCCGCTCATTTGCGATACAGGCGATAGTGAGCTGGATGATGAATTAAGCGGTTATATTCGTGTAACCTGCGGATTTAACGACCATATTATGTATGCAGTAGGCCATCAAGATTGATTGGTAGAAGACCCTGCAAAATCAGGAGAAGTAGAAGTGAGTTTAGTAAATTATATTGACGCAGCCCAACAGTATTTTGATGACTTAGTGATCAAAGCCACTGATGATGAGTTATTTGCCGGTGGTTATTTACGAGGCCATTTTGATTTAGCTGTAGGCTATGCGCAAGTTGAAGAGCTTAATCTTGAAATAGATGAGCTCAATGAAACCGTTGAAAAAAGTTTAGTGAAAGCGTATCGCAATGGTGAGCTTAACGAAGAAGATAAAGCCCTAGTTGTAAGATTATGGGAAGAAGTAAAAGCACTCGCTTAAAAGACTAAATAAAAAGTTATTTAAAAAAACGGCAACAGTGCCGTTTTTTTGTGCATTGAGACTATTTAGTTCCTAAAAATGTATTTTCTGTTCACTTAAAATTTACCTCATTCCCTAGATACGCTAAAGTACCACTGACTAAATTCTAGGGAACAAGTGAAATGAATAATAACAATGATGCAACAATGCCCTCAGGCATAGTTGCGCGATTTTTAAATTTTGTTGAGCGGGTAGGAAATAAACTGCCTGATCCGGCAATCATCTTTTTGTTTGCCATGTTACTAATTTGGCTACTGTCGTGGTGGTTCTCAGGTGTTACTTTTGACGCTATCGACCCTCGTACAGGTGAAGCTATTATTATTAATAATATGCTGGCGAGTGATTCGTTAGCGACCTTTTTATCATCAATGGTAAAAACTTTTACCGGTTTTGCACCGTTAGGTGTGGTGTTAGTGGCCATGCTGGGTGTAGGAGTTGCTGAACATTCTGGCTTTATTAATACTGGCCTTAAGTTAATGTTAAAGGTGACACCTAAAAAACTTTTAACGCCGTCAATTATTTTAGTCGCCATCGTCAGCCATACAGCAACCGATGCAGGTTATGTGTTAGTCATTCCGTTAGCTGGTGTTATATTTTATGCCGCAGGGCGCCATCCACTAGCTGGTATTGCGGCGGCATTTGCGGGAGTCAGTGGTGGCTTTGGTGCTAACTTTATTCCGTCGGGGATTGATCCACTACTGCAAAGCTTTACCCAAAGTGCGGCGCAAATTATTAACCCCGCGATGTCGATTAACCCATTAAATAACTGGGCGTTTACCTCGGCGTCAAGTTTATTCATTATTTTATTAGGCTGGTACATCACCGATAAAATTATTGAACCACGTTTAAAAAATACCGAATTAGATGGTAATAAAGAAGACTTACCTGCATTTGAAGATGCCCGTAGCGACGAAAAACGCGCGTTTTTTATTGCAAGTACAGTGATGATTGCAGGTCTCGCTTTATTAGCCTATGTGTCAGCCCCTGCGGATTCTGCAATGCGAAGCGAAGATGGCTCTTTAACTAATTTTCGCTCGCCTTTAATGCAATCTATCGTACCGCTAATTTTCCTACTGTTTTGGATACCTGGTGCAGTGTATGGTTTTACCGTTGGCACCTTTAAAAGCTCTAAAGATATGATAGATGCCATGAGTAAAGCAATGGGCGGCATGGCGTATTATATTGTAATGGCGTTCTTTTGTGCCTTGTTTATTGCTGCATTTAGTAAATCAAACTTGGGAGCTCTGCTGGCAATTGAAGGCGCGCAGCTGTTAAAAGCCATGGAGTTACCAAGTGCGGTGACTGTTGTCGGTATCATCTTTTTAACTGGTTTTGTAAACTTGTTTGTTGGCTCAAGTTCAGCAAAGTGGGCGCTACTGGGCCCGGTGTTTGTGCCTATGTTAATGCAGTTAGGTATCTCGCCAGATTTAACTCAAGCGGCTTATCGCGTGGGCGATTCTAGTTCAAACATCATCACTCCTTTAATGCCGTATTTCCCATTAGTTGTGGTGTACTGCCAAAAATACGTCAAAGGCACGGGCATTGGCACGCTTATCGCGATGATGCTGCCATATTCAATCGCTTTTATGATTGGCTGGAGCTTATTTTTACTCGGTTACTGGGCACTGGGTATCCCGCTTGGATTAGACGCAAGTTACGTGTACCCAGCAGTCGCGCCTTAATAAAACACGGCTAAATATTTATGTGTAAAAACCTCGTCATTATAATGGCGAGGTTTTTTTGTGGTTAGTTTTATCCAGCCAGTTGTCAATTCGATCGTATACCCAGCTTGGTACGTACAAACCAGTAAATATATTCTTTAACTAGGTTTTTGTATGGCCAATGAACGCGCTGTTCCTACATCTCGATTTTCACGCTTTGCAAAGTTAGGCTCATTAGCAACCAGTGTCGCGAGTAATATGTTATTTGAGGGAGCCAAAAGTACTCTTTCAGGAAAGGGTTGGGATAATAAAAGCTTATTACTGCAGCCTAAAAACATAAAAAACCTAGCGACAGAACTATCACACTTACGCGGTGCGGCAATGAAATTAGGGCAGCTACTGTCAATGGATGCTGGGGATCTACTCAGTCCAGAGCTTGCTCAATTACTTGCATTACTTCGATCAGACGCTAACCCCATGCCACACAAACAACTCATTACTGTATTAAAAGAGCAGTGGGGAGATGACTGGTTATCGCGCTTTTCACATATTGAGCTTAGGCCATTTGCTGCCGCTTCTATTGGTCAAGTGCATTTGGCCTACCATGAAAACGGCGAGCAATTAGCTGTAAAAATTCAATACCCGGGGATCGCAAAAAGTGTGGTCAGTGATGTTGATAATGTTATATCGCTGCTTACACTGTCTCGTTTATTACCTAAAGATCTTGATATCAAGCCACTCGTCGCAGAGGCTAAAATACAATTATTAGCGGAAGCTGATTATCATCGTGAAGCGCAGTATTTATTACGTTATAAAAATGCATTGGCAAATAACCGACACTTTATTGTTCCTAACGCCTATAAAGAGCACAGTACTAAACAAATATTAACGATGCAGTATATTGAGGCTCAGCCTATAGAGGGAATTACCGATTTACCCAAAGCAGAGCAAAGCTTTGTGGCACAGCAACTTATTGCGTTATTTTTCAAAGAAATGTTTGAATTTAGACTGATACAAACAGATCCAAACTTTGCTAATTTTCATTATCAACCAGCCACACAAAAAATCGTTTTATTTGATTTTGGGGCAACCCGCGAGATTTCGCCTCAGTTGAGCCAAGCTTATCTAGCTTTATTTAAAGCAGGCAGTGAGAATAATCGTGATGGGGTATTAAATGCGGCCACTCAGATTGGTTATTTTAAAGATACATTGCGTGACAGTTATAAAGATAATGTCATAGAGCTATTTTTAATGGCGTGTGAGCCACTGCGTCACGATGGTGATTTTGATTTTAAAAATAGCCAACTGGCATCAAATATTAAAGATGCTGGGTTGCAACTTAGTGCACAAGCACAGCAATGGCATACACCACCAGTGGATGCATTATTTATTCACCGTAAACTTGCTGGTTTATATTTGATTGCGGCTCGCTTAGAAGCAAAAATAGATGTTAGAGCGTTATTTATGCCAATTTTATTAAAAACATGATTATTTTAGCGAATTCAAATACTCATTCATTCAATGCAATTGCTATCAACGACTCTTATAACTTCACAAAATCTTCCCCTCACGAAGATTTACTTTATTCCAAACACAAAAAAACCTTGTCACTTTCGTGGCAAGGTTTTTTTATTAAAGAGTCGTTGCTTATTTAGCTGTGAAGCTTACTGGGCGACGTTCTTTACGAGGACCGCTACGCTTATCACCGCGTGCACTGTCATCTTTGTTAAAGCTGCGTTTTTTGTCACCTGATGGACGCTCAGAGCGTTCAGCACGTGGTTCAGCAGGACCTTGATCTTGTGTTAATGTTAAGCCCATTGGACGTTTACAAATAAACACTTTTTGGAAATGATCAAGTACATCTTTAGGCATGTTTTGCGGTAATTGAACCGTACTGTGATTGTCGTGTAAACGAATATCACCAATAAACTTGCTTGAGATGTCAGCTTCGTTAGCGATAGCGCCAACAATGTTCTTAACTTGAACACCATGTTCACGACCTACTTCGATACGGTAAGTATCCATAGGGCCTGCATCACGGCTATTACGTTCACGTGGTTTAGCATCACGGTCACGTGCAGGGCGTTCGCTGCGTTCATTACGACGACCACGGTCACCACGATCATTACGCTCACGTGGGTTACGGTCATTACGTTCGCTACGCTCACGTTGTTGGATCTTAACTTCTTCAACCTTAATTGGTGATTGTTGCTGTGCTAAACACAGTAACGCACCTGCTAGGTCTTCAGGAGCAAGTTCAAGCTTTTGCGCCATATTAGCTGCTACTTCATTAAAGAAAGTAATATCTTTATTTTCAAGCGCAATAGCTAATTTAGCTTGTAACGCTTCGATACGTTTTTCTTCAACAACTTTTGCAGTTGGTAGTTCAACTTGTACAATATCTGAATTCGTATGACGAATGATATTTTTAAGTAAATAACGTTCGTTATGTTTTACGAAAAGAATCGCTTTACCAGTACGACCAGCACGACCTGTACGGCCAATACGGTGAACATAAGCTTCAGAATCTTGTGGGATATCGTAGTTGATAACAAGGCTTAAACGGTCAACATCTAGACCACGTGCTGCAACGTCTGTTGCGATAACAACGTTTAGCATGCCACTTTTTAAGCGTTCTACTGTGCGTTCACGTGCTTGCTGGTTCATGTCACCGTTAAGTGGAGCTGCAGAGAAACCTTCGCGCTCTAATAACTCAGCAAGTTGTACTGTATCGTTACGTGTACGTACGAAAACAATCGCGCCTTCATATTGTTCAGCTTCTAAAAAGCGAACAATCGCTTTATTCTTGTGTACGCTGGCATTCCAAAACACTTGCTCAACAGATGATACCGTTGAGTTACGCGCAGATATATGAACCTGTTCAGGGTTATTCATATATTTGCTGCTGATGTTTTGAATTTGCTTAGGCATGGTCGCAGAGAAAAGACATGTTTGCTTTTCGCGCGGCGTTTTTTCCATGATGTTTTCAACATCATCGATAAAGCCCATACGTAACATTTCATCGGCTTCATCAAGTACAAGAGCTTGTAAGCTGTCAAACTTGATAGTGCCACGGTTAATATGATCGATTAAGCGACCTGGAGTAGCGACAATAACTTGCGCGCCACGACGAAGTGCACTTAATTGGATACTGTAGCTCTGGCCACCATAAAGTGCCAATACTTCAATACCACGAACATGTTTAGCATATTGTTCGAATGCCTCAGCTACTTGGATCGCAAGCTCACGGGTTGGTGTGAGTACAAGGATCTGCGGCTGCTTCACAGACGGGTCAATATTATTAAGTAATGGCAGTGCAAATGCTGCGGTTTTACCTGTACCCGTTTGAGCTAGTCCCAGTACGTCCTTTCTTTCTAGCAATAACGGTATACATTGAGCTTGGATTTCAGATGGTGTCTTGTAACCCAACTCTTCAACTGCCTTCAAAATTGCAGGAGAAAGATTTAGAGATTCAAACGTGACTGGTTCTGACATTAATACGCCTCAACGAATTTAAAGAGGCGCGCATTGTATAGGATTTACGAGGCAAATGCTTGTATAAATTGAAACTAATTTGTATGTAGTTGATGTTGGTCATAATTTAATCAATTTGATTGTGGGTAAATCAAATTGATTAACAAATTTTATACAGAACTTATTGATAAAGTCCAAGATTTTCTTTAGCGTAAGCTTCAAACTCAGTGAAACCACCGATGTGTGCTTGGTCAATAAAGATTTGTGGCACGGTTGGGCAAGGCTTACCTGCTGATTGTTCTAAATCGGCTTTACTCACGCCTTCTTTAATAATATCAACATAACGGTATTTAAAATCATCACGTTCATTTGCTAGTTTTTCAGCAACATCTTTAGCACGTACACAATAAGGGCAGCCTTCACGGCCAAAAATTACAGTTAACATATCGCTCTCCTCGATTTTATTTACATTCATCTTAACTAATTGAGAAAAAATAAACAGCGTAAAAAAACGATTGATGAATTCTATTTTAATGATTGCATACACCTTTAATCAGTATTAAAGGTGTATGTGGGGTGGCTAATTAAAACTTAACACTAAAGCCAATTGAAGGGCGCATTTCAAAATCATCCTCGTTTTCTTTGATAATTAAATCATTAGTCGAGGTTACTTTCTGATAATCTAAATCAATGCTACTGGTGTTTGCTTGGCCGTAGGCGTTCATTAATTCTAAAATTAACACACCGTCTAAGCCCCAAAAGTCGGTTTGACGTTCAAAACGAAGATCAAGCCGATGATAAACATCGAAACGCTCAGAAAATGGATCACCATATTGTGGTAAAAAACGTCCTTCGAATTCGGAATTTTCTGTGACGCCAACAATCGGGGTGTAAGCTTGACCGCTGCGGGCAGTAAAGTTAAAGCCGCCTTGCCATTTTTCACTGATTTGGTAATTAAACACCATGTTGACAACTAAAGGGGTATCAGCGTAATAATCCCGAGTGATATTTTGGCGTTGGTCAGTACGTTCACTTTTGGCATAACTAACTGCAAGCCAGCCATACCATTTATCAGTTTTATTTTTGTTTATTAATAGATCAACACCGTAAGCTCGCCCAGTTACATCATTACTGTAACGAATTGCTGCATCGGAATAATTGTTTAATGCCAACGGTAAATCGTCCATGGTTTTGTAATACCCTTCAATAGACCATGTCCATTCATCGGCAAGTTCTTGTGCAAAACCTAAACTGCTGTGTTTTGAGGTTTGCGAACGTAAATTCGGGTTGCCGTGTTCAGGCAATAGAGTGTCAATATCTTGCATGCGATTATAATGCCCGTATTTAGCATTGATGCTATTGTGATCATTAATAAAATAGCTAAGCGCAAGGCGCGGCATCACAAAATCTTCATCAGTGTAATCATTGCTTTGATATTGCACGCCGACTTCGCTTTGCCATTGTTCGTTAATAACCCAAACATGGCTAACACCAACAAAGTACTTATCAAGGGCTAGCTTGTCTTTGCCCGTTATTCGCTCACCTTTGTTTAGATCGCAATCAGGATCGAGCTCGGTACAAAGATATTGAAAACTATCGTAACTGTAAGTACTGTCGTTATCAAAATAGGCGGCATCAAAAACCAGTTGCTGGGCTTTAGTAACACGCCAATTTAATCGTCCTTTATAAGTGATTTGTTTTTGTTGTTCTTCATCAAAATAGCCATCACTTAGCGTGGCACGTTTAGCGTATTCCAATCGGCCAGAATGTTCGAGCGAACCAACGCCTAAGCGTAAATGAAAGTCTTTATTAAAGTGATCCCATAAAATACTTTGGCTGGTAAATTCACGAATAAAATCAGCATCGCCTTGATACTCAGGATTTTTTAGTGAAAGTTCAGCGCGTTGATTAAAGCCTGCTGCAACCGAGTCTTTTGCGCCTGTAAATGACACTGTTAGGGCGTTTTGATTGTTTATATCCCAGATCCATTTGCCTTGGTAATCATGATCATCTGGGGGATCATTGATGGTGATACCACTGAGTTCACCATCGTCGTTTTCAAGCTCTTCACCTTTAGAGAAGAACAGTGGTAATGTACTTTTACGTGCTGATAAATAAAACGCGGTGTTCTGCGTGAGTTGCCCTTCAACAAAGACACCGGCATTAAACATTGTAAGATCAAGCGTGGTAGTAATCGGTTGATATTTAGGGTTACGCAGTGTTACGTCAAATACGGCACCGGTGGCGTTGCTGTAACTGGTGCCATAGCCGGCTGAGTAAAGTTGAAAATCTTGAATAATGTACTTGTTGAAAATAGAACTGCCGAAATCATGAAAAATATAGCCTGCAGGCATAAAATCCACTTCAAACAAATTATCATCGGGCGATGAGCCACGTACCGCCGGTTCACTCATTGAGCCGCCAGCGGCGACAACGCCTGGCAATGCAAATACTGCCCGCAATGGATCGCCCATAGCACCGGGCATAGTGATCAGTTTTTCAGTATTTTCGGTTATTTCACTGGTAATGCTACTGCGTTTATAAACGGTTTCAAGACGCTCTATTATTTCTTCATTAGCATCAACGTTGGCGTGCGTTAAAAATGGCAAACACAACGCCAGTGGCGTTAAACGGTAAAGTGATGGCAAGCAGGTGGCTAACATGATTCTTCCATGGTTATGAGTAAGTGTGACTGCGACCTATAGTAATGAGAAAATATATAAAAATACGTAGTAAACTGTACGAAAATGTAGGCAAATGTAGGGAGGTGTTACAAGCTGTTACATTTAGTTTTGAGCTCTGATAGTAATACCTAATTGGCTTGAATAGCCCATTGAGCGTGCGGTTATTCGCAGTTGTTGATCAATTACATAGTAAGTAGGAAAGGCGCTGATTTTATAATTACTCTGGGTATTTTTATCGCCTAGTAAAATGGGCATTGTGAGTTTAAGTTCACTAACAAACTGCGCAACTGCTTGTTCATTTTTATAATCAAGTGCAATGCCAATGGCGTTGATATTAGAATCAACCAATGCCGCTTCTAGGTTTGGCATACTGTAACGACAGATTGTGCACCATGGCGCAAAAAAATAAACCACGGTGGTGTTACCTTTGAGCATCGCAATATCAATACGTTGTTCGCTGTCATTGAGCACAGGTAAATTAAAATATGGAGCAGGGCTGCTATCTGAACTGAGTAAATTGCGTTGCTGATATGTAGTCACTACAAAAAACACCACAACTAACATAATTATATTGAGCAGCAAACTCGTTACTTTTTTCATATTGACCTCTAAAGCTAATTCCCCTTATTACTATTTAAAGACTTGAAAAGCAAACTTTGAGTCCTCACTTTATTGAGTAGGCAAAAAGAGATTTTGAAAAAAAATAAAACTTTTTTCAAAAATAATCTTGAAAACAATTTCGCCGTCCATATATAGTTTAATGAGGACGCCTGATGGGTCCTAACTAAACAGAAGTAATTGAAATTTATATTATTAATTAAACTTTGCTTGCGCTTGTTCAACCGAAAAGCACATGCAAAATATCGCTTAAATATGAGGATATTATTATGCGTACAGTAGATTTATCACCACTTTATCGTTCATTCATTGGCTTCGATCATTTAGCATCTTTAATGGATGCGGCCGCTCGCACTGACAAGCAGCCAAGTTTTCCTCCGTATAACATCGAAGCACTCGATAAAGACAAATATCGCATTACTATGGCTGTTGCCGGTTTTAGTGATAATGAGCTGACGATAGAGTCAGAAAATAACACCTTAAAAGTTGCTGGCATTAAAGCCAATAAAGATGACAGCGCAGAGCGCAAATTTATTCATCAAGGCATTGCTGAGCGCAATTTTGAACGCAAATTCCAGCTAGGTGACCACGTTAAAGTACTCGGCGCTGATTTAGCCAATGGGCTACTTAGTATCGACTTGCAACGCGAGATCCCTGAAGCACTTAAACCACGTAAAATTGAAATTGGCAGTGGTAACTTGCTAGAAGGTAAATAACCATCCCTTTGACAGTGTTTTTCCCCTAATTTACTTGTTATTTTTAGTAGCCGCCTCAGTTGAGGCGGCTTTTTTAGCTTTGCTCAAACATCGGTTCCGCTTAGCGCATCATTAATCGCAGATGATTAATGATGCTGTGTTCAGTTAGTATCTTTACTTTTTAATTTGGCTTGCATGTCTTTTAAGGCAGCAATTTTATCAATAGCAACTTGCAGCTGCCGTTGAGGGAGGCCTTTTTGACGGCCTTTTTCGAGCAAGCTTTCAAGGTTAGTTATTTTTTGTTGAGCAGCTATTACAAAGCGTTGCTCAAGCTGAGTTTGCTGCTGTTTATGAAAATCGAGGTAAGCTTGATGATCGGTTAAGTCGCCTTGAAACTGACTCGCACTGATTGGATTTTTTGCGATGACAGGCAAGTAACTCGGTGTAGTAATGGGCGGCAGTTGTTGACTGGCATCAGTATTTTTTAATGAGGTGTGACTATCAATCGCCGCTTCAGCAGTCATATCTGGATTAATAGCTGTCGGTGCCGACGCATTATTTATTTGTGGCGCGGGCGTTACTGGCGTTAAATCATCAGCAGCGCGGATGGGAGCTATTTCGCGTTTTCGCTCTGTTGTTAAATTTATTACTAAAAAACCTAAACAAGCGACGCCTGTAATTATGTAGATAGCTTTTTTATTCATAGTTTTACTGCATTTTGTTGTTGCCAAGCCAGCCAATTTTGCTGATAGCGTTGCTGCGCTTTTTGTATTGCGATGGCTTTTTTAGCTTGATAGCGAACAGTTTCGTCAGTAGCGCTAAAGTAGTTATACTGATGGTTATTACTAATTATGACGACCCATAGACCTTCAGGTGAGCGCATCACCGCAGATAATTCTTCTGCTTTTAGCGTATAAGCCAGTTGCACAGCCCAATTACTTTTATTTTTGCGAGTTAGTTTATTGTGATACTTAGCATAAATGTCGTTTTGCTGTGATATATATAATGCATCTGTAAAAGAGCTTGCTTGTACTGTATTTCTAAAGCGAACCGCTTGGTCTCGCTCAGTAAACGCAGCGCCGTAAGCTGTCACTTCACTAAGGTATTTAAAGCGCGCTTTATTTGCCTGATAATAATATTTTATTTCTTTATCGGATATTTGTTGTTCAAGACTGTCTAGTATTGGGCTTTGAACGTGCATCATGTCTTTAATACCTAGCCAACTTTGAATCGAAGGCCTTAAAATATCGCCTTTTGCTAGTTCTTCTAGGTGCGCGATACTGATCCCTTGCTTTAAAAGTAATGGCGTTGCTTTTAAAAGCAACGCCTCAAATTGTTGCTTTTTTATTACTTCAGTTTTGAATAAGTCACTTTCACCTTGGTGCAGTCGAAAGCGTACTTGCATAGATAAAGGGGCTATAAACTCATAAAGATTGACGGCGGTTGTAAAGAGCCCTCTGAGCTCGGTGCGCTGCATTTTATTGATTTGTTCAGCGTTGTATTGGCCATCAGCAGGGTAGCTAGGCAATACTTTGAGCAGCCACTGGGCATTATATTGTGTGAGATTACCTCCTTTAACATAGGATGTTGATAAATTGAGGTGCGTGTCAAATATGTTCATCAAATAGCGCTCAACATGGTACTGCGTGCTAAAGCCTACCGCAGATTGACGTTCAAGCAGCTCAGGCATATGTTGTTCTGCTTGATATAATAAAAATTGATTTTCAAACATATGTTTACGAACGTCTTTGCGACTAATGTTGGCATTGTGTTGTTGATAAACTTGCTGCATTAAACGCACTTCAGCATCGTTATATTGGTTAAATGATGCCATTGTTAGGCTGCTATAAAGCAGTCCTAATAATAACAAAATACAACTGCTCAGCGTTTTCATTGGCGCACGACCATGGCATGATTAAGTAGGTGCACAACCATGGCAATCGCATGTGGGATCACTTGTTTTGCCGTATTTAAGCGGTCGTAATGGTCTTGTGAATTAAGCACAATACCGCCTTGAGCATAAGAAAAAGCGCCACCTTGTGTCAGTAAAGGGCGTACGTCTTGACTGTTTATATCCAGTGCTGAAAATGTTTGCATGGCTTGTGTAATAAGGGCAGAGTCATTGAGTTGTTCCTGATCATAGTAGTCTTTTACCCAGCTTTCCCAGCTTGAATGATTGAGATCAGATGTGGTCCAAGTATGGTGTGGTTGTAGTAAGTCAGTTGTATGGAAAACAAAACCTAACACTTGTGGGTTGCCACTTTGCAAATAGCTTTGATACCAGTATTGACCTAAATTATCAATTGGCTGAAAAGGCATTTCTTCAAAGTCATCGTACATGTTGTAATTTGATTGGCTGTCAATTCGGTAATTAGCTTCAGTAATACCATAGCTGTTGTACTTTGATGAATCGGCATTAAACCAGCCTGTTTCACCGCCTTGACCGTCATCAAGGTAGTCACCTTTTAACCAGCTTGAAGCCAAGTTATCAACGGTGCCCCATACCGTCAGTTTTTGGTAATTGTAGCCACCAAAGTCGTTACCGTGTTGATCAGCCCCTTGGGTATGGTTTTGGAAATGCCAATAGCTGGTATATTTAACAATACTCTCTGCTGCTCCCCATATTGGTGCTTGAACACATGACCCCGTTACAGCACCACAAAAGAAGGTGTCTTCAAAGTCATCCACATCATAGGCTGCTTGGCCTAGTACTTCGGCTAACTGGGTTACCGTCATATTATTTTGTTGAGCGTATTGGCTTAATGCCGAAAACTGTGTGCTGCTTGGGTGCTGCTGCATGTAGTTCACTGCATCGATGACGATACGTTTATGTGTTTCTTGGCTAAATGCCTGTGCTTGGCTTGTACTGATCAGTAATAATGCCGTTAAAAACTGTTTTTTCATCGTGTTCTCATAGTGTTGTGGAGTAATTTCTAATATTAGAAAGTAGGGTGATTACACTATAATTACAAATTAATTAAACATTTAATTAACAATATTACCTAATATGATACTTCTGTTAGAGTTTTTCTATATTATTTAGGCACCATTGCGCTCGCTCTAAAATAGCGTGCTGTTGTGATGTATCTTGTTTTTGCCAATTTTTATAGACCATGCCAATACGTGGGTTACGAGCTAAGCGGGCTTCATGGGTGTGTATAAATTGCCAATATAAACTATTAAAAGGGCAAGCCGTGTCGTCACTTTTTTGTTTTACGTTATAGTGGCAGCTGGTGCAGTAATCACTCATTTTGTTTATGTAGTTACCGCTTGCGGCATACGGTTTTGTGGCGATTAGGCCGCCATCTGCAAATTGACTCATACCACGGGTGTTAGGCATTTCTACCCATTCAATGGCATCGATGTAAATGCCCAAATACCAGCTATCAACTTCATTTGGATCAATACCGGTTAATAAGCAAAAGTTTCCGGTGATCATTAAGCGTTGAATATGATGCGCGTAGGCGGTCTCTAAGCTCTGCGTGATTGCCTGTTTCATACAGTTCATTTTTGTTTTGCCACTCCAAAAATAATCTGGTAATAGACGAGCAGCCTCAAGTTCATTTTTACTCGCGTAATCAGGCATATTTTGCCAATAAATACCTCTTACATATTCTCGCCAACCTAAAATTTGCCTAATAAACCCCTCAACTTGGGCAAGCGTGATCTGTTCTTGGCGTGCCGCAAACTCAGCCAGTACTTGCTTAATAACTTGCATTGGGTGCAGCATTTTTGTGTTAAGTGCAAACGCGATACGACTATGATACAAGCTCCATTTGTATGAGCTCTGACAGGTCATCGCGTCTTGAAACTGTCCGAAACAGGGGAGTAGATGAGTGCAAAAGTAATCGAGTAATTGTTTTGCTTGAGCACGACTGGTTGGCCATAATAAAGTTGCTGAACAATGGCCAAGGGTATTTACCTGGTGTTTTCTTATGCGCTGTAAAATAGCTTCAATATTATTGGTAAATATTTTTGGTTCAGGGATAGCAGCTAAATCAGTTTTTTTTAATTTGTTACGATTGTCTTGGTCAAAGTTCCATTGCCCGCCTAGTGGAGCATTATCTTGCATCAATATGTCAAAGCGCTTGCGCATCATGCGATAAAAAAATTCCATTTTCACATGCTTATCTTTTTTAAAATGGTCGCTGATATCAGCAAAAGGTAATAAAAAATGTTCGCTGTCTGTGGCACTAACATTAAAGTCACTGCTGTTTGCAAACTCTTGCAGTTGAGTTTTTAGTCTATACTCATCAGGATACTGATATTGAATTTGTTGACACTGATATTGCTTAGCCAAGCGTGTTAGCAATGAGGTAATGCAGGCATCATCGTGGGTATCATCGAGTGTTAAGTGAAGCACATTTAATTGTGCTTGTTTGAGCGCAGTAGCAAAGTTCTCCATTGCTGCAAAAAACGCCGCTACCTTTTGTATATGATGTTTTACATAATCTGTTTCTTGTTTTAATTCAGCAATGACATAAAGGTATTGTGTTTGATTCTCTTCTTTATACCAACTGTGATTGGCATTAAGTTGGTCGCCAAAAATAAATCGCAGCGTTTTATAAATCATGAATTTTGCCTAAATGTTATTTTATACGAACTAAGTTGACGGTTAGATCGCATTTATTATTACTGATAGTCGTGG
Source organism: Pseudoalteromonas rhizosphaerae (assembly GCF_028885455.1). NCBI lineage: Bacteria > Pseudomonadati > Pseudomonadota > Gammaproteobacteria > Alteromonadales > Pseudoalteromonadaceae > Pseudoalteromonas > Pseudoalteromonas rhizosphaerae. The sequence continues at coordinate 3,942,543 of NZ_CP118496.1, read as the reverse complement.
TATATAAATATAAGGAACCTGTGTAAGTTAACTATATAAACAAAGGAATGTCGGCTTATGAATCAATATCAGTATACTGTTCGCAAATTTAAAATTGTTTTACCTTGTCTCATTGCACTTTGTCATGTTAGTTCTTTGCATGCCACAGTTTATCAGTGTGAAAAAAAAGGCGTCGTGGAATTTAGTCAATTTCCATGTGGTGATGATGCGAAACTAATCTCTATAAAAGAGCAAAACCCGAGCTTATCTAGTCAATTTGTTGCTAATGAGAATATTGATACCTCGGGCGTCGATAGTTATATTCGGACTCGGCAAATTGATGCTGATATTCAACAGCATCAAGATAAAATTGATAGCTTAAGCGAGAAAATGAATCAGCAAATTGCCGCCTTAGGTGAGCAATCAGATGCGCAGTTAAATAATTTATCTGGTGCAAAAAAAGAAACTGCAATAGCAAATCAAATGACCAGTATTTCAGAGCGCTATAACGTTTTAATTGCACGTGAACAGCGGGATATTGATCGACTATTAAAAGAAAAACACGCTTTGCCTGAGTCGAAAAACACTTCTGAAATTGACCAACAATCAACCCAGAGCAAAGGCATTGATTCGTTCATTCGGGCACAAGAAATCAAACGAGATGTTGAACAGCGACAATCAAAAATAGATACTTACCAAACTCAAATGGATCGCCAAATAGCAGCCCTCGAAGCTCAGGCTAAAGAGCAACTAAATAACTTAACTGATGCGACTTTTGATAACTCCTTATCTAGAAAAATGAGTGCGTTAACATCAAGATATGCAACTTTAATCGATGTTGAACAGCACCAAATAGATCGTCTTCTACAAGAGTTAGCTAGTATAGAATAATGCATGTAGGTTATTTGCTATGAATTCACTTGCTGCTGCACGGACTTGTTAATTGCAACAATATTACTGGTATTAAATAAATAGCTTTTCACTATGCTGTTAAACATCCTGAGTGCATAACGCCACGCTTGCTCTATGTTTGGCGTAAATTCTCGGCCCAAATGAATTTTTAGCGCAGCTATAAAAGCATCACATAATAAATCAACATCCTGACAAGTGAGGCCAGATTTACTTAGGTTGTTGGCATGATAATGAATAAAAGGTAATACAGACAATAAGCGATCTAAGTGGGTAATAGTGCGTTCCAATGAGCAATACAACAAATAACTTTTTTCACTTATTTCATCACTGCTAGGCCATTGCATAGTCAGTGCATGACGTTTTAATTGCACATGAAAGGTAACAGTAAAACAGTGAAAGTTGGGTTTTATTATTGCGATACTTCGTAATAACATTTTTTGATGATGAGCAGAAATACTCATAATAAGCCCTCTCTAAATAGCCTTAAATATGCAGATTGCCATTAAAAACTTAGTATAGACGCTGTGTAGCAAAGAGTGAGTAAATCGATGGAAATTGCGCAATAGCGTGCTTTATTAATGCCAATAAGGCTAGGGCCTATATGTTGGTTTTTAAAAATCGCAGTTGGTGTTCAGTTATAGCGAATTGTTCTGACCTATAATTTTGTACTTTATAATCTAGTCATTCTTTACCAGTTTTTGGTTGCTAATTCCGCCAAGCCTCTTTATAATAGCCGCCATTGTCTAGCTCACTTAATTGGCTGCTAGGCAGGTATCAGATATTTTGATACCAGTTGGCGCGGGATGGAGCAGCCTGGTAGCTCGTCGGGCTCATAACCCGAAGGTCGTCGGTTCAAATCCGGCTCCCGCAACCAAGTTTTTGAGATAAGCCATTAATTTTATTAATTTTATTAATTTTTCTCAATTCTTGAAGCCATACTTTTGAGTAGCGATTTTAGTTACTGATTTGAAGTCGCGCATTCTATGTAATGCGCGTTTTGCGTTTAAGCCTTTGGGTTTAATTTAGATGGTGTTAGCTATCCGCAACCAAGCTTGGCCCATGGCCACACAGTTTTATGCTTTAGGTGTGACGCCCCGCTTGGTTCGGGGCGTTGTTGTATCTGCACCTCTTGATTTTAAATCAAGGTATAAGCTAAGTATTTTAGGGCTATAAGCCCTTTTTTTGTTTGTATGGAGAATTTTCGTGACAAAACTTGAGCAAGATTTATTAACCATGCTTTCACCGTCAGTTGAAATGTTAGGCTTTGAATTACATGGTCTAGAGTTTGTGCAAGCGGGTCGCCATTCTACGCTTAGGGTCTATATCGATCACGAAGCGGGGATCTCGGTTGATAATTGTGCTGATGCAAGTCGTCAAATAAGCGCAATTTTAGATGTCGAAGACCCGATTACAAATGAATATGATTTGGAAGTATCGTCTCCTGGTGTTGATCGTCTATTATTCAAACAAGATCACTACGAGAAGGCACAAGGAGAGGAAGTACGCGTGCGTACTAAGCTTCCACAAGATGGTCGCCGTAATTTTAAAGGCGATCTAATAGCAGTTAGCAGTGATATGATCACACTTTCATATGACGGTACTGAGCAGTTAATTATGCTCAGTAACATTGAACGTGCGAACATCATCGCAAAGTTTTAATCCGAGTGCGAAGGAATAGGGCAAGCGAGGCATAACCCATGGCAAAAGAGATATTATTGGTTGCTGAAGCCGTTTCCAATGAGAAAGCGGTTCCAAAAGAAAAGATTTTCGAAGCGTTAGAGTTCGCATTAGCGACTGCGACTAAGAAAAAACACACTGGTGAAATTGAAGTACGCGTTGCAATTGACCGTAAAACAGGTGACTACGACACTTACCGTCGTTGGCAGATTGCTGCAGTACTTGAAGATGGCTCACTGGAAAACCCTTACAGCGAAATCACGTTAGAAGCGGCTCAGGTTGATGACCCAGATCTTAAGATTGGTGATTTCATCGAAGAGCAAATCGAGTCAATTAAATTTGACCGTATTACTACACAAATGGCGAAACAAGTAATCGTACAAAAAGTACGTGAAGCTGAGCGCGCACTTGTTGTAGAAGCTTATAAAGATCAACAAGGCGAGTTAGTAACAGGTGTTGTGAAAAAAGCAACGCGTGACGCAATCGTATTAGATTTAGGTAACAATGCTGAAGCGGTTATTTACCGTGATGACATGTTACCACGTGAAAACTTCCGTCCTGGCGATCGCATCCGTGGTTTACTTTATGAAGTAAAACCTGATGCTCGTGGTGCACAGTTATTTGTAACACGCTCTAAGCCAGAAATGCTGATGGAATTATTCCGCATTGAGGTGCCAGAAATTGGCGAAGAGATGATTGAATTACGTGCAGCGGCACGTGATCCAGGTTCTCGTGCTAAAATCGCCGTTAAATCTAACGATAAACGTATCGATCCGATTGGTGCGTGTGTTGGTATGCGTGGCGCACGTGTACAAGCAGTGTCGACTGAACTTGGTGGCGAGCGTGTTGATATCGTACTTTACGATGACAACCCAGCCCAGTTCGTTATTAATGCAATGTCACCTGCTGAAGTTGCTTCAATTGTAATGGATGAAGACACCCATTCAATGGATATCGCTGTTGAAGCTGATAACCTAGCACAAGCAATTGGTCGTAACGGTCAAAACGTACGTCTTGCTAGCCAGTTAACTGGTTGGGAACTAAACGTAATGACAGTTGAAGAGATGCGCGCTAAGAACGAAGCTGAATCTGATAAGTTAATTAACTTATTCACTGAAAACTTAGACATCGATGAAGACTTTGCAACATTACTTATCAACGAAGGTTTCTCAACCCTTGAAGAAGTTGCCTATGTGCCTGCGTCTGAGTTTTTAGAAATTGATGGTTTAGATGAAGATACTGTTGATTTGTTACGCTCACGTGCAAAAGATGCATTAACGACTAAAGCACTTAAAACAGAAGAAAGCCTTGATGGTGCAGAGCCTGCTGAAGACTTATTAGCACTTGAAGGGTTAGAGCGTCACCTTGCGTTTGTTATGGCAAGCAAAGGGGTTGTTACGCTAGAAGATTTAGCAGAGCAAGGTATTGATGAATTAGTCGATATCACAGAGCTTTCTCCAGAGAAAGCGGGTGAGCTAATTATGGCTGCGCGCAACATTTGTTGGTTCGCAGACGAGTAATTTATTAACGGAGGTATTAGAGACTATGGCAGAAGTAAATGTTGAAAAACTAGCCGGGGATATTGGTACAACTGTTGATAAATTGCTTCAACAATTATCGCAAGCCGGTATCACTAAGCAAGCGGGTGATAATGTAACTGAAGCTGAAAAAGCAACGTTACTTGATCACTTAAGCAAGCAACACGGCGGCACAGGCTCAGATGGCCCAGCGCGTATGACATTGCAACGTAAGAGCAAAAGCACATTAAGTGTGACGGGTTCTACAGGTCAAGCAAAGTCAGTACAAGTTGAAGTACGTAAAACACGTACTTACGTGAAGAAAAGCGCGGTTGAGCAAGAGCAAGAGCAAGCACGTATAGCAGCAGAAGAAGCCGCTCGTCGTGAACTTGAGCAACAAGCTGCAAAAGAAGCAGCTGAGCTTAAAGCAAAACAAGACGCAGAGCGCAAAGCCAAAGAAGAGGCTGACCGTAAAGTGAAAGAAGAAGCTAAACGTAAAGCAGATGCTGAACGTGTAGCAAAACAGAAGCAGATGACCCCAGAACAAACCGCGAAGTCTGAAAAAGATCGCGTTGAAGCTGAGCGTCTGCAAAAAGAAGCAGAAGAGGCCGCATTGAAGAAAGCTGAAGAAGAAGCGAAACGTCAAGCAGAAGAGGCAAGAAAGCTAGCAGAAGAAAATTCAGCTCGCTGGAAGAAAGAAGAAGAAGAACGTAAGAAGCGCGAAGAAACCGCTGATCACCATCTTACGACTTCTACTTACGCACGTGAAGCAGAAGATGTTGCTGATGCGCGTGATGAGCAAGGCACACGCCGTGCGAAGAAAAAGAAAAAAGCCCCAGCGAAGGAGAAATTTGTTCCTTCGAGAGGCAAGAAAAGCAAGCTAAAAGCACCAGCTTCATTACAACATGGCTTCCAAAAGCCAACGGTTGACGTGAAAAACGAAGTGCGTATTAGCGAAACAATTACAGTTGCTGAGCTTGCATCACGCATGGCCGTTAAGGGCGCTGAAGTTGTAAAAACAATGATGAAAATGGGTGACATGGTTACCATTAACCAAGTGATCGACCAAGAAGCTGCACAGTTAGTTGCAGAAGAAATGGGCCACAAAGTTATCATTGTTAAAGAAAACGAATTAGAGCAAACAGTACTAAATGACCGTCATGAAGATGGTAAATCTGAGCCACGTGCGCCAGTAGTAACTGTAATGGGTCACGTTGACCACGGTAAAACGTCAACGCTTGATTATATTCGTTCAGCAAAAGTGGCCTCTGGCGAAGCCGGTGGTATCACACAGCATATCGGTGCTTATCATGTTGACGTAAATGGTAACATGATCACTTTCTTGGATACTCCTGGTCACGCGGCGTTTACGTCAATGCGTGCTCGTGGTGCTAAAGCAACAGATATCGTAATCCTAGTGGTTGCAGCAGATGATGGTGTAATGCCACAAACTAAAGAAGCGGTTCAGCATGCGCGTGCAGCTGGCGTTCCTTTAATTATCGCTGTTAACAAAATGGATAAAGAAGGCGTAGACCCAGATCGCGTTAAGAATGAGCTTGCTCAACTAGACGTTATTCCTGAAGAGTGGGGCGGTGATACACAGTATGTGCATATTTCTGCTAAAACTGGTTTAGGTATTGATGACCTTCTTGAAGCGGTATTAAACCAATCTGAGTTGTTAGAACTTACTGCTCCAACTGTGGGTATGGCTGCTGGTGTTGTTATTGAATCTCGTCTTGATAAAGGCCGTGGTCCAGTTGCTTCTATCCTTGTACAATCTGGTACGCTTAACCAAGGTGACATTGTATTATGTGGTCTTGAGTATGGTCGTGTTCGTGCAATGCGCGATGAAAACGGTAAAGACATCAAGTCTGCAGGTCCTTCAATCCCAGTTGAGATTTTAGGTCTATCTGGTATTCCAGCAGCGGGCGACGAAGCAACAGTAGTTAAAGACGAGCGTAAAGCCCGTGAAGTTGCACTTTACCGTCAAGGTAAATTCCGTGATGTTAAACTAGCACGTCAGCAAAAAGCGAAGCTTGAAAACATGTTTACTAACATGACTGAAGGCAATGTATCTGAAGTTAATGTGGTACTTAAAGCAGACGTTCAAGGTTCAATCGAAGCAATCTCTGATTCATTGACTAAACTGTCAACAGATGAAGTTAAAGTGAAGATTGTAGGCTCAGGCGTAGGTGGTATCACTGAAACTGACGCAACCCTTGCTGCAGCATCTAATGCAATCGTGGTTGGCTTTAACGTTCGTGCTGATGCATCGGCACGTAAAGTAATTGAGTCTGAGAACTTAGACTTACGTTACTACAGCGTTATCTATAGCTTGATTGACGAAGTGAAGCAAGCTATGTCTGGTATGTTAGCACCAGAGTTCAAGCAAGAGATCATTGGTCTAGCTGAAGTTCGTGACGTGTTCAAGTCACCTAAAATTGGCGCTATCGCTGGTTGTATGGTTACTGAAGGTGTTATTAAACGTAGCGCACCAATTCGTGTACTTCGTGATAACGTGGTTATCTACGAAGGTGAACTTGAGTCACTTCGTCGCTTTAAAGACGATGTTGCTGATGTTCGTAACGGCATGGAATGTGGTATCGGCGTTAAGAACTATAACGACGTTCGCGTTGGTGACCAAATCGAAGTATTCGAAACAGTTGAAGTACAACGTACACTTTAATTGTTCGTAAGCTAAGATAATAAATGGGGGCTCAGCCCCCATTTGTGTATCCATTATTTAAATAACTTATTTATATTTCTCAATGAGTTATAATTTTTAGAGTAGAGTCTAATGAGAGAGTTTTCTCGTACTGATCGTGTTGCTCAGCAAATTCAAAAAGAAATTGCTGTTATTTTGCAACGTGAAATTAAAGATCCACGTTTAGGTATGGTTACAGTATCTGCTGTAGAAGTATCACGTGATTTATCTTATGCAAAAATCTTTATTACTGTGTTTAACACCCAAGATGAAGATGCTGCAAAGCAAAGTGCTAAAGTATTAAATGAAGCGACCGGTTATATTCGCTCACTACTTGGCAAACGCATTCGTGCCCGTATTATGCCAGAGCTTAAGTTTGTGGTTGATAATTCACTGATGGAAGGCATGCGTATTTCAAACCTTGTTGATTCTATTATTCGTGAAGATAAAGCAAAGCATGTAGATGACGAAGTTGATAGCGTAGATGATGCAGAGCATATCGACGAAACAGACAGCGAAGAAGGCACTAATACAGATGGCAAAGCGCAGTAAAGGCCGTCCAGTTGACGGTATTTTGTTGTTAAACAAACCAATAGGCATTTCATCAAATAAAGCGCTACAGCAAGCTAAAAGTGTGTATTTTGCACAAAAAGCGGGGCACACCGGTGCCCTTGATCCTCTTGCAACGGGTATGCTGCCTATCTGTTTTGGTGAAGCGACTAAATTTACTCAGTTTTTACTCGATACTGACAAAACCTATGTAGTTCGCGCTAAATTAGGTGAACGTACGACAACATCAGATTCTGATGGTGAAATTGTCAGTACTAAAGATGTCAATGTGACGGCTGAGCAACTTAGCGAAGAAATTGCTAAGTTTTTAGGTGAATCAGATCAATACCCGTCAATGTATTCAGCGTTAAAATATGAAGGCCGACCTTTATATAAATATGCGCGTGAAGGCATTGAAGTACCTCGCAAGTGCAGAAAAATCAACGTATTTAGTTTAACACTAGATGAGTTCGATGAAGCTAATAACGAAGTGCAAATGACCGCCCATGTTTCAAAAGGTACTTATATTCGTACTATCGTCGATGACTTAGGCGAAAACCTGGGTTGTGGCGCGCATGTGATCATGTTGCATCGCAGTGCGGTAGGGCATTACCCTGCTGACAAAATGGTGTCACTTGAGCAGTTAGAAGCGTTATTAGTAAAAGCGAAACAAGAAGAGCTTACGCCTTCTACTTATCTTGATGAACTATTACTGCCAATGGACACCGCATTAGTTGGTCTACCTGTGGTTGAGCTCAGTAAAGAGCAAGGTAGTTCTTTTAGCCATGGTCAGGCGGTTGTACTTGATATTGAACTGCCAGAAGGGGCAATTAAAGTGCTCGCTGATGGTGTGTTTATTGGCACTGGTGAACGTAATCCTGATGGCCATTTAAAGTCAAAACGTGGCTTATCAAATCAGCAAGAAACAACAGCGTAAAGTTTAGCTTGTAGTTATTGCCGTAGCTGGTAGAATACGCCCGCTAATCGTTTTGGCTGAATTAGTGATCGGCTAAGACACCTTTTAAATTTTATTTTTGGAGTTACTATGTCACTAAGCAATCAAGAAAAGATCGATATCATCGCAAAATTCGCACGTGCAGAAGGCGACACTGGTTCACCTGAAGTACAAGTTGCACTTCTTACTTTTGATATCAACAAGCTTCAAGGTCACTTTGCTGATCACAAGCATGACTTCCACTCACGTCGTGGTCTGCTTCGTAAAGTAAGCACTCGCCGTAAACTGCTTGATTACCTTAAAGGTAAAGACATTGCACGTTATACTGCGTTAATCCAAGAACTTGGCCTACGTCGCTAAGAACTAGATTACATAGAAAGGAGCTTTATAGCTCCTTTTTTTGTGCCTGAAATTTCTCACTCTCTCTGTCCACAACAATTAATTCTCTTGAAATATCAAATAAAAGCCACATAGTTAGTGACAGCAAAGCACACTTTTTAGCGCGCCTATTATCACCACTTTTATCTAGGGACTAAGCTCGCAATTTTGCATTACTTTGTTATATACTATGCGCGTAGATAAAAAGGTTTATTTACGCTTATTCACATCATTGCCAATTGTAGTACTTAATTGATTTCCAACTGAATACAATTATGTACTGTAATTGGTACTTTGATGGCAACTTATTAGAACACATTTAAGGAACATTTTAAGTGCAAGCAATTATTAAAGAATTTCAACTAGGTCAACATACAGTTACCCTAGAAACCGGTGCAATCGCTCGTCAAGCAGACGGCGCAGTACTAGCAAGTATTGGCGACACATCAGTATTAGTTACTGTTGTTGGTAAGCGTGAAGCACAACCTGGCCAAGATTTTTTCCCACTAACAGTTAACTACCAAGAGCGTATGTACGCTGCAGGTCGTATCCCTGGTGGTTTCTTAAAGCGTGAAGGTCGTCCAAACGACGGTGAAACACTTATTGCACGTCTTATTGACCGTCCAATTCGTCCACTTTTCCCAAATGGTTTTGTAAACGAAGTACAAGTTATTGCTACTGTTGTTTCTGTTAACCCTGAAATTCAACCTGATATGGTTGCGATGATCGGTACTTCAGCAGCACTTGCTATCTCTGGTATCCCATTCAGTGGTCCAATTGGTGCAGCGCGCGTTGGTTACATCAACGGCGAATACGTACTTAACCCAACGCTAAAAGAGCTTGAAGAAAGCCAACTTGATTTAGTTGTTGCTGGTACTGATAACGCAGTACTTATGGTTGAATCAGAAGCTGACGTACTTGCAGAAGACGTTATGCTAGGTGCGGTTGTATATGGTCATGAGCAATCTCAAGCTATCATCAACGCAATCAACGAATTCAAAGCAGAAGCTGGCAAGCCTACATGGGATTGGGCAGCACCTGAAAAGAACGTTGCTTTAGAAGATAAAGTAGCAGCAATCGCAGCTGATAAAGTAGGCGAAGCTTACCGCATCACTGATAAAGTGGCTCGTAAAGAAGCACTTGGCGTAGCTAAAGACGAAGTTGTTGCTGTATTAACAGCTGAGCTTGCTGAAGGCGAGTCACTAGACAAGCAAGAAGTTGGCAAAGTATTTGGTTCTCTTGAGAAGAAAATCGTACGTGGGCGCATAACTGCTGGCGAAAAACGTATCGATGGTCGTGAACCAGATATGATCCGTGCACTTGACGTAATGACTGGCGTATTGCCACGTACTCACGGTTCTGCAATCTTTACGCGTGGTGAAACACAAGCACTGGTAACAGCTACACTTGGTACAGAACGTGATTCACAGTTAATAGATGATTTAACTGGCACGCACAAAAACCACTTTATGCTTAACTATAACTTCCCTCCGTTCTGCGTAGGTGAAACAGGTTTTGTAGGTTCTCCTAAGCGTCGTGAAATCGGCCACGGTAACCTAGCTAAGCGCGGTATCCAAGCTGTAATGCCTACATTGACTGAGTTCCCTTACTCAATCCGTGTTGTATCTGAGATCACTGAATCAAATGGTTCATCTTCAATGGCATCAGTATGTGGTACTTCACTTGCACTTATGAATGCGGGTGTGCCAATTAAAGCGTCTGTTGCGGGTATCGCGATGGGTCTAGTTAAAGAAGACGAAAAATTCGTAGTTCTTTCTGACATCTTAGGTGATGAAGATCACTTAGGTGACATGGACTTTAAAGTAGCTGGTACTGCTGCAGGTATCACTGCACTACAGATGGATATCAAGATTGAAGGTATCACTCAAGAAATCATGCAAATTGCGCTTAAACAAGCAAAAGCTGCACGTTTACACATCTTAGGTGTGATGGACGAAGCGATTTCTGCACCGTCTGAAGAGCTTTCAATGTTTGCTCCACGTATCTACACTATGAAGATACCACAGAAGAAAATCGCAGAAGTTATCGGTAAAGGCGGCGCAACTATTCGTCAACTTACTGAAGAAACAGGTACTACGATTGAAATCGGTGATGACGGTACAATCAAAATTGCAGCAACAGACGGTGAAAGCGCAGCAAATGCAATTAGCCGCATTGAGCAATTAACAGCTGAACTAGAAGTAGGTACTATCTACGAAGGTAAAGTTGTACGTATCGTTGATTTCGGTGCGTTTGTAAACATTCTTCCTGGTAAAGATGGCCTAGTGCATATCTCTCAGATCAGTACTGAGCGCGTAAATAACGTGACAGATCACCTATCTGAAGGTCAAGAAGTTAAAGTTAAAGTACTAGAAGTAGACCGTCAAGGTCGTGTACGTTTAAGTATCAAAGAAGCAATGGAATCAGCAGCTGCCGCAGCTGATGCACCAACTGACGCTTAATTGTTGATATTTAATCCAGATATTCTCTGGATAATATAAAAAGGGGCTGTATAGCCTCTTTTTTTATGCTTTAATGAAACCTCTTTGGATAGCACTTGTCCTATCAGTTTGCTACTTATCTTGGTATAAAGGATTTTAATGATACTTAAACACATAGCCTTGGCATCGTTTGCTATTCTGTCTTTAAGCGCCTGTCAATCTACTTCGCAAGCACAACCGACTGCGATTGTGAATGTGCCTTTCACTGCGCCTTTAGCGTCTGATTTTCGTAGTGAAATAGCGATAGCTCGTTATTCTGAATTATTAAATCGTGCTGATCTAGCGCCAGATCAACAAGCAAAATTATTTTATGACCGTGGCGTATTATTTGATAGTTTAGGTATGTCTACCTTGGCGCGGATTGATTTTAATCGTGCTGTACAATTGAAGCCCGATTTAGCCGAAGTGTATAACTTTTTAGGTATTCACCATACCTTGATGCAACAATTTGAAAAAGCCTATGAATTTTTTGATTCAGCGTTAGAACTCAATGAGCAACACGAATATGCCTACTTAAATCGTGGTATTGCTCTTTACTATGGCGATAGAGCAAATCTTGCAGCAGCTGATCTTAAAGAGTTTTTATCACGTTCGCCAAGTGATCCTTACCGGGTATTATGGCTTTATCTAGCGCAAGCAAGCGCTGATCCTGTGCAAGCTATAGCAAACTTAAAAAGCAACGCACAAGGGCTGGATGATAGTCAATGGGCGTATAGTTTAATATCACTTTATTTGGGCGATATGAGCGAGCAGAGCTTTTTAACAAGTCTTGCCGATGGTGTTAAAACTGAACAAGAATATGCGCAGCGGCTATGCGAAGCTTACTTTTACTTAGCTAAAATATATCAAGCTAAAGGGCTTGATTATCAAGCCGCAGATTTCTTTCGTTTAGCACTTGCCACCAATGTGCATGAGTTTGTGGAATATAAATATGCCCGTTTAGAGCTTGAGTTAATGGCTGGTGAAAACGACAGTTAAATTATTTATTAGCGTTGTTGTTATGCTGAGTTTGGGATATTTACCAAGCTCAGTTAATCAGCATCGCGATATTGCCTTTTGGCATGTAAAACATACCCCAGATTCTATTCTTATTAGTTATTATCGTTTTATTGACGATTTTAATGCTCAGCTTAATTCATTGACTGATGCTACCTTATACTTATTAGCTATAAATGCTGTTACAGATGCACAATTTGCTTGGGCACTGCGGTTACTAACAAATGATCAAGCACAATCGGCTTTACCTTTTTGGCGTGTTAGCGTGGCTCAGCAAAGTGTTGATAAGCGCCGCAGACTCAGTGCATTGTTACTGCAATCAGAACGTTGGGATGATTTAACATCACTGGCAGAGCAACACCTGTTGCCTGCAAGTCATGCGGCAGAACAATTAAAATTACACCATGGCGCCACACCGGCGAGTATTGACCAAAGCTTTGCCAGTCATGAGGGATTTTTATTATCCTTTTCACAGCTGCAAGCGCAACCGCAGTGTCAGTTTAATGTGTTGATGATGACAGATCATCGCCAAGGTTTAGCAAAACTTAATGCATTTAAAATTCGTTATCAACAACACCCCCAACCGAGCTCAGGCAGTTTTTGTTTTAGTAAGCCGATTTATTTAGGGGACTCCATAAACTGCCAACAACAGCCGCAACATGCCGCTAAATGTGATTGGCAGCCTTTAGCTCACAATAAAGCTTGGCCAACGGGCTTTGATTTTATAGTGATGATGACCGCAACTGGCTCAGGCAATGTGCAAGGTGGCATAATGCACTTAAACTCGGCGAGTTATTACGGTTTATTTTTACATGAGCTGATGCACTTTAACGGCTTTGAAGATGAGTATCCATTACCCGCAGCGAAGCAGGCGTGGTTATGTAATCAAAAAGGCTTGGTGGCGCCGAACCTTTTTATTGCCAATGATCTTACACCACCGGCTGGCTGGCAGCTAAGTGATAGCTGTCAAACACCAATTAAAGCATATAAACCAAGTCATAACTGGTCAATAATGCAATATCAACAAATCCCTTTGTCAGTGCATTATCAACAATTATGGTTGCAACAAATTACTGATCCGAGCTATCAACCACTACGATTTAGCGACTATTTTCAGCAATTTAAAACACCTATGAACTTTATAAACAAAATGACAAAAAAAAATATTGAGGGATAAAGTTGTAAATAATATGCTGTCAGCACTAAAATAGTACAAAATAACAGCAGGTAGAAGGGCTTACTATAGACAAAATCGTCGCTGATCAGTATAACTATATACCTATAAAGCGTTTATTGAAGCTAAAATTAAAACCATCCGAAATGACCAGTACTAAACTAAAACTAACTAGCAGTGTATTGATACTCTTATGACTTCAAAAGGTTTCTCTCTATGACTTTGCTCTGGATACCCCTGTTATCCTTAATTGGCAGTGTTATTTCTTCCTGCACCGGCAAATTGACTCGTAATCAATCTACGAGCTTAACTATGCTAGCGCCTTTATGCGCCTTAGCAATTGCGATTTATCACACGCCAGCGGTTTTAGCGGGTGAGACAATTCGCTTTACCACACAATGGATACCAGCGCTGGGTATGGAGCTGGCTTTTCGCCTAGATGGCTTAAGCTTATTGTTTATCTTTATGATCTTAGGGATCGGGTTGCTGGTTATTTTTTATACCCGTTATTACCTAAGTAATAATGACTCGATGCCAAAATTATACTGTTACTTAATGCTGTTTATGACTGCAATGCTCGGTATTGTGATGTCGAATAACGTGATTCAACTATGGCTGTTTTGGGAATTAACCAGTATTAGCTCATTTTTGTTAATCAGTTTTTGGTGGCATAAATCAGAGGCCCGCAAAGGGGCACGTATGGCATTAGCAGTCACTGGAGCCGGCGGATTAGCTCTACTAGGCGGCTTACTACTGCTTGGTGATATTGTTGGTAGCTATGATCTAGACGTTATTTTAGCTAGCAAAACATTGATCCAGTCACATGACTTATACGAAGTTGCATTAGTGTTGGTATTGCTAGGTGCATTTACTAAATCAGCTCAATTCCCATTTCATTTTTGGTTACCGCACGCAATGGCAGCCCCAACGCCAGTGAGTGCCTATTTGCATTCAGCGACTATGGTAAAAGCCGGTATCTTCCTACTTGCACGTTTTTATCCAGCGTTAGCTGGAACAGATATCTGGTTTATTTTGGTTGCCATGACCGGCTTAACAACGTTATTGGTCGGCGCCTACATCGCTTTATTTAAGCATGATTTAAAAGGGCTGCTGGCGTATTCAACCATTAGCCATTTAGGTTTGATCACTTTATTACTTGGGTTAGATACTGAACTTGCCACAGTAGCGGCAATATTTCATATTATTAACCATGCAACGTTTAAAGCGTCATTATTTATGGCCACCGGTATTATTGACCATGAAACTGGTACGCGAGATATGCGTAAGCTCAATGGTATGTGGCGATTTATGCCTTATACAGCGACACTGGCAATGGTTGCTGCAGCGGCAATGGCTGGGGTGCCGCTATTAAATGGTTTCTTGTCAAAAGAAATGTTTTTTGCAGAAACCTTACATCAACAAATACTAGGTTCTATGTCATGGCTTATTCCTGTATTAGCAACTCTAGCGGCTGCTTTTTCTGTGGCATATTCGGCACGCTTTATTCACGATGTATTCTTTAATGGCGACCCAATCAATTTACCAAAAACACCGCATGAGCCTCCTCGCTATATGCGTGTGCCAATCGAAATACTAGTTGTGTTGTGTTTACTAGTCGGTATGTTTCCAAACTTTGTGGTTGATGGTATTTTGTCAGCGGCGTCGCTAGCAGTTCTTGGGGAAGCGACACCACAGTTTAAACTGTCAATTTGGCATGGTTTTAATTTACCATTGCTTATGAGTGCGATGGCTGTCGTGGGCGGTGTATTTATATATATTCAGCGCAAGCACTTATTTAAGTTTCAAGCATCACTACCTCCATTAAATGCTAAAAAAACCTTTGAGCGGTTTGTCTATACGATCATTAAGTGGAGTCAAGAAAAAATCAGCAGCACCGAAAATGGTTCTCTGCAACGTTACATTGTTGTGATGTTGGGGGTCGTATTGTTGTGTGCTGGTTGGCCATTGTTTGAAATGAACGCTTTGGCGGGTACTGCGCCACGTACGCCGATCGATTTTCATAATGCCATTGGTGCAGGTTTAATGATCATCGGTGCCATTAGCACTGTGATTTGGCATCGCTCACGGATGGTATCGTTATTGATGATATCAATCGTAGGGTTAATGGTTTCAGTGGCATTTACTCGCTTCTCAGCGCCCGATTTAGCGCTTACACAGTTAACCGTAGAGGTAGTGACAGTCATTTTATTAATGCTGGCATTATTCTTCTTACCGCAACGCACCCCTAAAGAGTCGAGTTCATTACGTATTTTACGTGATTTAGGGATTGCCTCAGCAGTGGGGGTGGTTATTGCCAGTATTTGTTATGCATTATTAACGCGTCCGCTTGAGTCAATTTCAGATTTCTTTATCGCCAATGCAAAAACTGGCGGAGGCGGTACCAATGTCGTAAACGTTATTTTGGTTGATTTCAGGGGCTTTGATACCCTAGGGGAAATCACGGTACTGGGGATTGCAGCGTTAGGTATTTATAAAGTATTAACTAATTTACCATTGTTTATGCCAGCCAGCGACAGTGAAGGTCGCCCTTGGGCGCGAGAACGTCATCCACTGTTATTAGCCAGTATTTCACAAAGTTTATTGCCATTGGCGTTATTAGTCTCTGCGTATATCTTTTTGCGCGGTCATAACTTACCTGGTGGGGGCTTTATTGCCGGGTTAGTCACTGCAATTGCCTTTATTTTGCAGTATATGGCTCATGGTTCAATTTGGATCTCTGAGCGCTTTGATGTGAACTATCGAAAGATCATTGCCTCGGGTATCGCCATTGCAATGTTAACAGGGCTAGGAAGTTGGGCATTTGGACGACCGTTTTTAACCACTTGGTTTGAATATTTTGATGTGCCATTTATCGGCAAAGTAGAACTGGCCAGTGCCATCGTATTTGATTTAGGTGTTTACATGACCGTAGTCGGCGCGACCTTAATGATACTCGCAAGCCTAGGTAAGTTAACCGCAGATACACCTAAGAAAGAGGTAAATATTTAATGGAACTGTTATACGCATCATGCGTTGGTGTACTGGTGACTTGTGGGGTGTACTTGATCCTAAGAGCACGGACTTTTCCGGTAGTATTAGGGTTAACGATGCTGTCATACGCAGTGAACTTATTTTTATTCTCTGCGGGGCGCTTAACTATTAATAAAGCCGTCGTGCTTGGTACAGGCACTGACTATGCAGATCCGCTGCCGCAAGCGTTGGTACTGACAGCTATTGTAATTGGTTTTGCAATGACCGCCTTTGTCGTGATTTTGGCAATTCGTGGTCGTGCTGATTTAGGCAATGATCATGTAGATGGTCACTTAGGTAAAATTGAACACAAGGAGCACAAATGATCCAGCATCTAGCTTCTTGGCCAATTTTATTACCTATGCTTGCCGGCATTATTTTACTGTTACCTCCCTGTGGGAAAAGTATTCCTATTCGTCGTGTTGCCTCTGTAGTCATGGCATTATTAAACACTTTCGTCAGTGCGCTATTATTATGGCAAGTTTTCCAGTCAGGCATTATTGTGTATGCCATCGGCGGCTGGCAAGCCCCATTTGGGATCGTGCTGGTTGCTGATTTAGTGTCAGTCCTACTGGTGTTACTAACGTCATTTCTAGGTTTGGCTGTTACTGTGTACAGCTGTATGGGAGATGATGAAAAAGGGGGCTTTTTTCATCCTTTAGTACACTTTTTGGTACTGGGTGTTAACGGTGCGTTTTTAACAGGGGATTTATTCAACCTGTTTGTATTTTTTGAAGTGCTGTTAATTGCTTCCTACTCATTACTAATGCATGACGGTGATAAACACAAAACGCGATCAGCCATTCAATACGTGAGTTTAAACCTGATTGGATCGAGTGTGTTTTTGATTGCACTGGGTATTTTATATGGTGTATTAGGCACCTTGAATATTGCCGATATGGCACAAAAAGTGTCGCAGTTACAGGGCGATGACGTCTACCTTGCAAAAATTGGTGGGTTATTACTGCTGGTTGTTTTTGCGCTAAAAGGCGCATTGTTACCACTTCACTTATGGTTACCCAATACTTACGCTAGTGCAATGCCTGTGGTGGCAGCGTTATTCGCAATTATGACTAAAGTGGGTGTATACGCAATGCTGCGTGTCTATACCGTTATCTTTGGTGATGAAGCAGGGCAACTTGCACACATGGCACAACCATGGTTGTGGGGCTTGGCCGTTGCAACTATTATAGTTGGCTCCATTGGTGTTGTTGCCGCGCAAGATTTACGTAAGCTCACTGCTAATTTAGTGATTGTATCGGTGGGGACGTTAGTCGCCTTAGTCGCATTACAAAACATTAATGCCACAGCGGCGCTGTTGTATTACTTAGTGCATTCAACCTTAGTGTGCGCGGCCTTATTTTTAGTGGCCGACCTGATTGCTCATCAGCGTGGTAAAGTTGCGGATCGTTTTGCGCCAGGACGCGGCGTAGCGCAACCATACTTATTAGGCACGTGCTTTATTATTGCTGCTTTAGCTGTAGTCGGCATGCCACCACTGTCAGGGTTTATTGGTAAAGTGTGGATTTTAAAAACCACCTTAGATAGCGAAAAAGCATTGCTATTTTGGCCTGTTTACTTGCTTGCCAGCTTTGCATTATTGGTCGCATTATCTCGAGCGGGTACTACCTTGTTTTGGGAACGCAAACACCAAGACTGTGAACCGACTGAAGGAGTAAAAGCGCATCCATTGCAGATCACGGCAATAATTGCTTTATTAGTTTGTTCGCCTTTGTTAGTGATCTTTGGCGGCGCAGTAAGTGAATATATGATTGCTGCTGCTACGCAATTGCATGATATTACCGGTGGTATCAATACGGTACTTGGAGGGGGCTTATAATGCGTTTAGAATCACGTTTTCGTTGGTTACCAACACCTTTTCGCAGTGCATTATTGTTTGTCGTATGGCTGCTACTTAATAACAGCGTATCGGCAGGTCATATAGTGTTGGCTGTGATATTCGCTATTTTAATTCCTTTAGTCAGTTTTCCATTTCGCGAACCGCAACCGCTTATAATTAAGCCCGGTTTAGCGCTAAAGCAGTTAATCATCGTGATGTACGACATTATTACCGCCAATATGCAAGTCGCATTGCTTATTCTTGGGCCAGTTAAAAAACTGCGTCCCGCGTTTGTAAAAGTACCAATAGAGCTCAGCCATGCTATGCCTATAACTATTTTGGCAAGCACAGTATCGCTCACACCTGGGACCGTAAGTGCAGAGGTATATCCGATACCTGAATCTCTCGCTGAGGGTGAGCAACCAACGCAGCGTTATTTGCTTATTCATGTATTAGATTTAGATGACGAACAAGCATTGATCGACACCATTAAACAACGTTACGAAGCACCTCTTAAGGAGATATTTCAATGTTAGAAACGGTCTTTTTAATTGTTTTTGCAATGATTGGTTTATCGTTACTGCTTAACTTATGGCGTTTGGTGGTAGGCCCTTCGGTACCTGACCGCATTTTAGCGCTAGATACTATGTATATTAATACCATAGCGTTAATTATTTTATACGGTATGAGTATGGGCACAGGGTTGTATTTTGAAGCTGCACTGTTAATCGCGATGCTTGGCTTTGTAAGTACAGTAGCGGTATGTAAGTACTTGTTACGTGGCGACATCATCGAATAAAGGGTAATAACATGATCAGTGAATGGATAGTTTCTATATTATTATTAATCGGTGGTGCATTTATATTAATAGGCTCGATAGGCCTTATCAAAATGCCGGACTTTTTTATGCGCCTGCATGGTCCTACAAAAGCAACAACCCTTGGCATGGCTGGAATGCTAATCGCCGCGATGGTATTTTTTAGTAACACGCAAGATGGCGTTAGTGTCAAAGAATTATTGATCTCAATTTTCTTATTGATCACCGCACCGATCAGCGGTTACATGCTAATAAAATCAGCAATACACCATAAACTAAAAGCCAAAGACGGCACCAAAGGTTTGGATAACATCGAAGACGATTAATTTTTTGAAGATTGAAGATTGAAGATTGAAGATTGAAGATTGAAGATTAATATCAGCCCGTTAAGTTACTTTAACGGGCTTTTTATTCACGGTTTTTATTTGTACACTCAAACCTATCATCAACTGCCATCACTTATAAATGCTAAAACATAAAAAACTTATTATCGCGTGCTTGCTGATATTATTGCCGTTGCTAGATAGTTTATTTATACCAACGGCTTTTGGGCTGCAATGGCATAATGCAAAAAGCATGTATTTACTCAGTGCTTATATGATGCCGATTAAATTAATATTGGTGACTATCGGTGGCTTTTTGTTAGCAAGCCACGGTCATCCCCACCATGACGAGCCCCGAGTTTGGTATGCTAAATTATTTGATATCAGCTTTTTTATATTGGCAGGGATCCAATTTATTGTCCTAGCAATCATTAGTGCATTGTATCTAGTGGTTGGCACTCAAGCCGACGACTACCAGCAACAGGGGAATATTAGTGTGTATACCTCGGATGTTGGCGCGTTTGGCAAAGCAACGCATTATTTTTCTTATCAATGCACTGATAAAAATGGCTTTTATAGTTTAACACCGATAGCCACCCTCGATTGGTTAGGGTCGTTCACATTTAGTGAAAAAGCGAATACCTTAATCATCAAGCATGACGATCACAGTGGTAAAGGCGAACAAATTAAACCAATAGATATCAGTGGATTTGGCTGTAAATACTGAGTTGTACCCAGCAACTTGGGAAAAGTTGCTGGATGAAACGGCCTACTAGTTAGAGTTCTTATTATTTTATCTGTATCTCGACATCTTGCCCTGTTTGTAAACGTTCAGCACCACGCACAGCCACGTTATCTCCTGCATTTAAACCGTTATCTGCAATTGGCGAGACTTCGACAAGTGGCCCTTTTCCACTGCCAACGGTTACAGGAATTTTTATCGCTTGACTTTTCGCATCAATTTTAACCACATGTATGCCTTGCTTACGGATGATTAACGCATCTCGATTTACCAATAATACCGGATTTTTGCTGGTCAATGGCACGGTTACATCAACAAGTTGGCCAATTGCCCAAGCGTGTTGAGCATCTGCTTGTAAATTGGCGCGTATTTCAACTGTCTGAGAGCGTGGATCTGTAGATGGAATTACCGCAGTTATTATTGCTGCAGCTGTTTCTGGTTGCGATAAGTCACCCGCTTTAATGGGAAGTTCTATGCCTGTTCGTAAATATTTTAAGTATCTAACGGGTACATATATACGTACTTCTAAATGATGAATATCAAGTAGCGTAAGTAACTCATCAGCACGGTTTATTTCACGACCTGCGCGCTTAAAGCGCTCGCTTACAACGCCAGCAAATGGCGCACGAATAGTTGCTCTTGTTAGTTTGTCATCGATTACTTTAAGTTCGATCTTCGCAAGTGCTATGTCAGAGCGAGCCAGATCGTGCTTATTTTGCACTTCGTCTACTTGGCTTAGTGCGGCGCTGCTAGATTTTTCTAACTCTTTTAAGCGTTTTAGGTCTTGTTGATATAAACGTAAATTAATATTAGCGCGATTGAGCATTTCTTCTTGGCGTGCTTTATCTAATTCTAAAGGTAAGGTATCCATACGAACTAAAATATCATTTTTCTTAATCACGCTGCCAGGCTCGGCAACATAGATAAGACGGCCACTAATGCCTGCTGTTAAAGTAACATCGTCTTTGCCAAACAGCGTACCATTAACTTCTATTTCACTGGTTAACGGCGCTTTAGTGACCTGTGCAACAGTCACAGGAATAACGGCAAAAACAGGTGCTATAAATAAACAGTTACATAGGATGAAAGACTGCATGGCTAGTTTAATTCTATTCATGATTAGGTTCTCTATACTCATTGGCTTGTAGCTAAACTTTTTGCTGTATTGTTTACTGATTTATTATTTGACGCAGGCGGTGTGCTTCGGCCTAGCTGTAACAAACTAGGCATTAAAATGAGAGTGAACAACGCACTGATCGCCATACCACCGACTATAACGGTTGCAAGCCCTCTGTAAATTTCAGAGCCTACACCGGGCATTAGCATCAATGGCAGCATGCCAAATAAGCTCGTAAGTGTACTTAAGTAAACAGGCCTTGCCCTTAGTAATATCGCTTGTTTGACCGCCGCCTCACGACTTAAACCTGATGTCATCGCTACCTTAGTTTGATCCACTAATAATATGGCATTGTTAACTACTAACCCTAACAAAATGATAAACCCTATCATGGTGAGCAAATCAAGCGATTGAAAAGTAAATAGGTTTAAAATAAACAGCGCTAATACGCCACCAGCAATGGCTAGAGGCATAACCAGTAAAACCAACGCACTGTCTTTTGCGGATTTAAACAGTGCTGTCATTAATAAAAATAAAATAAACAACGCCAACACAAAATTCAGCGCCATTTCGGTCATCGCCGAATTCATTTTTTGTGCGTTGCCAGCCAATATTGCTCCCGCATTACTTGGCAGGCTAGCTCTGACTTTAGGCATTACCTGTTCGCTTAAAATTGTTTGCGCTTGTTGTAAGCTCATATCAGCAGGTGGAGTTACGACTATGCTCACTGTACGGCGACCATTTACCCGACGTAACTGGGTGGGTCCTACAGTACGTTCAATGTTGGCAAGCTCGCCAAGGGTTTGTATACCTGCTTTTGGGGTAACAATCGGCAGTGCTTTTAGTTCTTCTGGGGTTTGCCAAGGAATGCCGCGTAAAATGACATTCATGCGTTCATTACCATCAAAATATTCATTCACAAATAAACCACCAGTATATGCTTGTACTGCTTGCGATACATCTCGACGAGTCAGGCCTGCTTGGGTAATACGGCGATCATTAGGTGTTAGTCTAAGTTCAGGTTCAGCCATATCAAGACGAGGCTGTGGCTGGGCGGTAGCATCTGGTAGAACTTCATTGACGGCGTTTAGTGCAATTTGTGCTGCATTAACTAAGTCATCCATGTTCGGCCCGGTTAGGTCAATATTGATATCGCGGCCATCACCACCGTTTGCAACTTGGATCATTGAACCACGAAAGAAAAATACTTGCGTGTCGGGTAAATCAATAAAAATCTCTTCTTTGGCTACTTTCATTAACTCTTCGACTCGTTGTGGATCGGCTGAGTAAATAAAGCCACCTGCATTTGAGCCAAAAGCATAAAAATTAAAATCTTTAATGCTAGGTTCTTTTTCGCCATTGAAGTAGGGCATGAGTCGTTTTTTAACTCTGAGTAAGAGCTCTTCTTCCATAAATTGCACATTCCCACCTGGTGGCGTGACCAAATTGAAAAAGAAGCCATCAGTAGGCGCGCGTGGCATAAAATCGGTTTTCGGTAGCATAGTTAATGTTGCTATCACTGAGCCGCCAAGTAATACGATAATCCACATAATTTGCTTAACGCGAGTGTTCGTTAACTTCATAATAAAATTACTGAGCTTTTGCCAATAGTAATGATATGGGTCCGCTTTGATTTGCGCATCGGGCCATAGATGATTCGCTAATGGGATAAGTGTAATTGCGCATATCATTGATGTGATAACCGCTACAGAGAGTGTCAGTGCTAAATCAGAAAACAATTGCCCTTCAATACCAGCCATAAATAAAATAGGTAAAAATATTGCAACACTCGTTGTTGTTGATGCAAATAACGCCCCAGTAACTTGGGCCGCTCCTTTAAGCGCCGCTTTTTTATTATCTAGGCCTTCAGCGCGAAGTCTGGCGATATTTTCTTGTACTATAATAGCCGCATCTAACACTAAGCCAACAGCAAATGCCAGACCCGCGAGTGATATAACATTTAGACTACGGTCAAAAACATTAAGCGCTAAAAATGCCACCATCAATGAGATTGGAATAGTCGCTGCAATCACTAAAGTAGCTTTCAGGCCTCTAAAAAATAACCATAAAATTAAGCAAGACAAAATAACGCCAAGGCCTAAGTTACTTTTAACTAACGACAGTGCATTGCGTATATGCACCGAGGCATCAAAACTAAGCTCAATAGAGAGTCCATTCGCTGCCAGCGGCCCTTCATTTAGCTCTTTTATTGCTAGATTAATATCGTCAAGTAACGCAACCGTATTGGCTTTATTAGCGCGAGAAATACGGATGTAGTAGGCTGGTTTTCCATTACGTCCACTCATACCTAAGCGGTCAGAGTAAGTCCGTTCAACACTGGCTATATCGCCTAAATAAATAGGCCTATCATCTGAGTAACCAACGCGCATTTGTGCCATGCTAGATAAGTCATATTGTCCCGTAAAACGCACTGTATATTGGCGCCTACCTACATTAGCTAAGCCACCTGAAGTATCTCGTGAACTGGCAAGTACGTTACTAATTTTATCTAGGCTTATTCCTAAGGCTGCTGCTTTATGCGGATCAAACGTAATACGCAATTCTTTCGGGCGTTCACTGGCCAGATCCACCCGCGCAACACCTGGAATTTGCGCTAATCGTGGTTCGATAAACTCATCAATTTGTTTTTGAAACTGCGACATATCAAAATCTAAACTATCCGATTGATAATCTTTAGGTGTGATCAGTAAGGTTGCTGCCGCCTCACCATTATTTCCGCCAGCGAATACAACAGGGTCGAATGCGTCTAAAGGTAAAGGGGGAGCTTGATTAAGGCTGGTTAATACATCAAGCATGGCTTGTTGCATATTTTGGCCAACAGCAAAGGTTAGCGTAATAGCGCCATTGCCTCGGTTGATATTGGTATTTACTTCTAATGCGCCAGGTGTATTTTTAACTGCATTTTCAATGGGCTCAATGATAACCGATTCAATCTCTTCGGGTGCAGCTTGTCGCCAACCAGAGAAAATTGTAATTTGCGGTTGTTCAATATCAGGGGTTAATTGAATCGGCAACTTAAAAATGCTTAATATGCCAAACAACATAATTAGCACCAAGATAACAATGACACTCGCAGGGTTTTTTAGCGAACTACGTGTCAGGTTCATTGTGTGTCTTCCAATATTTGTTTTTGTGCATTGTAGTGATATGTAAAAAAAGCGCCACTATCATAAATAGAATGTATGTCAAAAAGTAACCAAGAAACCACTAAATCAGCCAAAAGAGGCAATTTTGTAATAACTTGTAACACTTTAAGTATAAATTCGGTGGCACTTTTTTAAGCGATCATTTTTAAGTTGTTTTGAGTTAGACTTACTAACAATATTTTTAATCGATAAAATGTTGTTTAAAAAGCAAGGAGCTTATCATGAAAAAGCATGAGCTGATTGACCAAGATGGACAAGCCGACTTTGGTATTTTTCCAGATGGAGTAGATGACATCAATTACTTGGATTTTGACCTGCGTAGTACTATGGGTAAATCCAGAAGTACGCTTTTTAAAAAGTTAAGCTTTAATCAATTTCAATTTATTAGTTTGAGTTGTGAGCAGTTAATTATTGGTTTAGCGATCGTTGATTTAAAAATTGCGAGTCACTGTTTTGTATATGTATACGACCCACAAACGACAGAATTCGATGAAGTCAGTTTTATCAGCTTACTGGCTTTAAATACGTGTATTGATAGCACACCAAACACCGGGCAAGCGACTTTTCGAAAAGGGCGTAACAGCGTAACTATTAATACAACCGCTAAGCCGCAAATACGCTCGGTAGAGGTAAATTTAAAGTCCGGGCTGAAAATTAGTGCCTGTATTGATGAATCGATAAATTATAACCCGCTTGCGGTGTGTGTTCGTGCCGGTTTTACAGGCTTTCATTTTACCCAAAAAACTGCCGCATTACCCTGTACTGGAACACTTCAGTGGCGTGGTAAAAAATATGTATTTGAAGAGCTTAAAATACTGGCAAGTGTTGATTGGAGCGCGGGTTTCATGCGTCGCGAAACCTTTTGGAACTGGGGGAGTTTAGCCTGCACATTAGCTGATGGCCGCCGCTTAGGTTTAAATTTAAGTGCGGGGGTTATTGAAACAGGTTTTACCGAAAACGCCTTGTGGCTCGATGGCACGCTTTATAAAATTGATATGGTCGATTTTCAATTTGAGCGCAATGGTAATGCTAAAGCAACGAGTAAATGGCGGCTGCGTTCAAACGACGGTATCATCAATTTATACTTCGAACCAGCAGGTAAACGCCAAGATAAAACTAACTTAATTATTATCGCGACTAACTTCACTCAACACTTCGGCCGTTACTATGGTGAAATAACTCTTGCAGACGAAGTTATCACACTTAACGGCGAATGGGGATTTACCGAAGACCACTATGCGAAGTGGTAAAGAGTACTTAATACCAATCGACTTAAATATTTAACCATTCTAGCGAGCTAAATAAAGCGCTAACTGCGTTATAATTTTTTCAAGTAGAACAACTGCATGTCAAAATTTATGCCTTGTTATCACTCCATTTATCTGTCGCTATAAATGGTCAGTAACTTTACACGATTGGTATAACCTGACTATCGTTTAAAAATGAACTTAACATCTATCCCAAGATCAGCTCGTTGCCGCGTCACTAAATTCAATTGATTTGTTCAACGACTATAGTGCTTAATGCACTGTGTGATAAACCAAATCGAATCTTGTATTAGGTAAACACCGACAGCACCCAACGTGAGTAAAGTCGCGGCAGCTTGCAACAGCAAATGCTGCGACACATGCTTCGCCAGCAAGCCGTTCTCCCCAGCAGTGAGCCAAGTCCCCAAAAAATCTCACTGTAACCAAATTGCTCAGGCGTGAACCCCAGCGCTGCGAAATTAAATCCACCCAGTTGGTAATAAGAAAAAAGGGAAATGTTGTAAAGTGCCACCAACAATTACCACTGACATTTTTTAACTAACTCAAACCAAGAACGAGTAAACTTTTTAGGGGGGATTTTCTTTGGTGGTACGATAGGGACTTCGAGCTTTTTAGCAAAGTAACGGTGTACAAAGGTTTTCATTTGATCGCTTTCTAATTGCTCGTAAGCTATTTGCAATTGTGCTACGTCCTTTCGGCTAACATAATTTCCTTTAAGTTTTTTAAAACGCATTTCCAGCCATAGTAATAAAGCTTGTTTAGCCTCATTGGGAAAGGCATGGGTTAAAGTGGATGTGGGTCCGTATAATCTTTCAAAGTTTATTGTTTGATCTTGGATCAAAAATACCATTAACAGATTTAATCCTGCAGAAATTTGTCCCGCTCGCTTGTCAATAATTTGATAACGGCTTAAGGCACTACGAAAATAATGTTCAGCTTCTGGGATTTTATTCTCATCAAGTGCCAAATAGCCCAAGTTACTTTCTATCATGGCGACAACATTAGGGAGGTTTAAACGCACCGTGAAATTATAGCTTTCGGCATATAGGTTACGCGCTTCGTCATTGTTATTTTGTGCCATAGCGACCAGTGCCATACTGTTGGTAAGCGTCAAGCGTTGACGATCATTTTCAGCGTATTTATAACCACATTGAAAACTTAGTTGGGCATCGTCTAAATACTCTGCATAGCGTAGCCAAATACCTAACGCACTCATAATAGACGTTATTCTCTTTTTGAAATAAGGGGCTTGCTGCTGACTAAATATCGCATCTACAGACTGATGAAGGCGGTCAAATTGGCTGGTCGGAACGGCTGCTCGGGCGTTAATAAGATGCCAACGAATAAATAACTCAGGTGAAACTTTATCGATATCGTCAAGATTTTCAAGAATAATAATAGATTGCGCTGGGTTGACCACAAGGTAGTCTTCAGCTTCGTTTAACTTATTTTCAAAAGTGCTTAGTTCAGTAGCAAAAGCTTGCTGAAAACCAAGTAACAGGAACCAACATATAACGAAAAGCCGTAACAACTTGATCTCAATTACTTAATGATGTGATTGATAATTATAGTTGCCGCAGTCATACAAATCAAAGCTAATAAACCAGAATAAGTTCTCAGCTATCAAGTATGTTGTATTTAAAGGTGATATTTATCATAAAAGAGAAAATAACACAGATAGAAAAAGCCCTAGATCTATATAGATTTAGGGCTTTCATTTATTTACTGTTAATGTCAATCAGCTTATTGTTTAGAACTTTTCAGCTCTCTATTATTCGTCTATCGATCTCAATAATGCATTAATCCCTACTTTTTCGCGGGTTTGCTGATCTACTTTTTTCACGATAATTGCAGCGTACAAGCTGTGAGTACCGTCTTTTGATGGCAGTGCGCCTGGAACAACCACTGCACCTGCTGGTACGCGGCCGTAGTGGATCTCGCCAGTTTCGCGGTCGTAAATGCGAGTACTTTGGCTGATGTAAACACCCATTGAAATAACAGCGCCTTCTTCAACGATCACGCCTTCTACAATTTCAGAGCGTGCACCAATAAAACAGTTATCTTCAATGATAGTAGGATTGGCTTGTAATGGCTCTAAAACGCCACCTATGCCAACACCTCCTGACAAGTGTACGTTCTTACCAATTTGTGCACACGAGCCTACAGTGGCCCATGTATCAACCATAGTACCATCATCAACGTAAGCACCAATGTTTACATATGATGGCATCAATACTACATTTTTACCGACAAAGCTGCCTTTACGGGCAACAGCGTTTGGTACAACGCGCATGCCACCTTGCTGAAATTGCTCCGGTGTATAGTCGCTAAATTTAAGTGGTACTTTGTCATAAAACTGGTTTACGCCGTCGTTCATTGGTTGATTGTCACGAATACGAAACGACAGTAACACGGCTTTTTTTAGCCATTGATGGACAACCCACTCACCACTGATTTTTTCAGCAACACGGGCGGCACCACTATCAAGTAGCTCAAGTACATCGATTATGGCTTGTTTTACATCACTAGGTACTGTGCTCGGGCTGATGCTATCACGGTTATCCCAGGCGTTTTCAATGGTGGTTTTTAAATCTGACATAAGATCCTCTTATTCGGTTTCTGCGTTGAGTTTTTTACGCAATGCTTGATGAATTTTTGCTTGTTCTTCGTCGGTAAGAGCTTGGTATTCGTTATTCGATACCACGAAGAAATCTTCTGCACGTTCACCTACGGTGGTGATCCGCGCGGCGTGTATATGTAATAAATGGGCTTGAAACACTTCGGCAATTTTGGTTAATAAGCCAGGAATATCTACCGCTTGAATTTCGATTAAGCTGCGGTCTTTACGCGGGTGAGGGCGCAGGATAATTTTTGGTTTAATATTAAAATCTTTAAAGCGTTGTGAGCGATTCTTTTTAAAGCGAATTTTCTTTTTCGGATCAGCAAGAGCTTGATCAAGGCCGCGTTTGATTGACTGCGCTTGAGCGCTGGCAATCGGGTCGCCACTGACTTCAAGTACTACAAAGCTAAACAGCACATAGCCGTCGCGAGTGGTGAGCACTTGAGCATGTTGAATTTGCGCTTTTTTAGAGCCGATCACACTTACTAAACGGGCAAATAAACCGCCGGAGTAGGGGCTATAAACAAAAATCTGTGTACCGCCGTGCATGGCTGTATTTGATACCGCAACACTGGGTTGGCTTAAATCAACGCAGTTTAGTAAATGTTCGGTGTGCCATGATAGTTGTTGTTCACTAAAGGCCGTAAAGTAATTTGCTTTAAAACGGCTCCAAATTAAATCAATCTGATTTTCATCATAGCCATTGTTGATTAACCGTTGTTTGGCTTGATGCTTTTTATCGCGAATTTGGTCGCGCTGATCCATAGGATTTTCAAGGCCTAACCGTAACGCCCTTTGAGTATGCAGGTAAAGCTCACGCAACAAGGTGTTTTTCCAATCATTCCACAAGTTGTCGTTAGTGGCGCGAATATCTGCGACGGTTAAGCAGTATAGGTAATCAAGTTGTCGTTCGGTTTTAACTCGAGTAGCAAAGTCTTTGATCACATCTGGGTCATTAATATCTTTACGCTGTGCAGTTACAGACATAAGTAAATGGTTACTAACTAGCCAAGCAATCAATTTGCCATCGGAAGTTGAAAAACGGTGTAATTTGGCAAAAGCAATGGCATCAACAGCACCGAGTTCTGAGTGATCGCCGCCACGGCCTTTGGCAATGTCATGGAAGATGCCCGCTAAATACAGTAGCTCGGGCTTGTCCATGCGGGTGACTATTTCACAACAAATAGGAAACTCACTGACGTTTGCTTTATCAAAATATTGATAAATGTTATTGATCAACTTATGAGTATGTTCATCCACAGTATAAGCGTGAAATAAGTCAAATTGCATCTGTCCAAAAATGTTTCGCCACTGGGGTAAATAAGCGGCAAGCATGCCGTGCTTGTGCATTAAAGTAAATGCACGGCCCATGCCGTTAGGGTGTTTAATTAGCCGTAAAAAGGCTTCACGACAGGCGGCATAATCTTGCAAATCTCCTAACAGGCGACGGCGCACTTGGCGAATGGTACGGATAGTACTTGGGTAAATATGGGTAATTTCAGGGTTATCGGCAATGTGTTCGAACAATACAAATAGTTGATCACGGCGAAAGAACACGGACGGATTTTTTACCCTAATTTGATGGCCAACACGTTCGAAATTACGATCGAGTTCAACTACTGCTTGTTCGTTACTTTCCGGTAAAATGCTTTGTTCAAAATATGATAACAACATTTGATTTAGCTCACGGACCCGGCTCATGATCCTAAATAATCGCTTCATCATCCGCTCAACTGAGGCTTTACCATCGCTACCAAAGCCAAGTAAATCAGCAGCCAGTGGTTGATGATCAAATAATAACCGGTTCTCAGAGCGTCCAGCCGCTAAATGCAGCGCAAAACGGATATTCCAGAGATTTTCTAAACACTCTAGGAGCTCTTGGTATTCTTCATGAGTGAGATAGCCGTGGCTAATAAGCTCTTGTAAGGTTTCGGCTCTAAAATGTTTTTTAGCAACCCAAATGATGGTTTGCAGATCTCGCAGGCCTCCGGGATTTTCTTTGATATTTGGTTCGAGGTTGTATGCTGTACCGTGACATTTTTTATGACGCAGTTGTTGCTCATGTACTTTTGCTAAAAAGAATTCGTCAGAGTGCCATACAGGCGTATCAAGAATATGCTCTTTGAGTTTTTCATATTCAATGTGATTACCGAACAGTAGTCGACTTTCAAGCAAGCTAGTGGCAAAAGTTACGTCGGCACGTTTTTGCTCAATCGCTTGCTCAATGGTACGCACACTGTGGCCAATTTCTAAATTAAGATCCCAGAGCATGGTCACAAATTGGCCGATCTTTTCACACACGGCATCACTAGGTTGCTCAGTAACTAGCAGTAAAAAATCGATATCTGAATAGGGGTGCAGCTCACCGCGACCGTAACCGCCAACGGCGATCAAGGCTAAATCTGGCTCATGGGCTAAATCATAAACATGAAACAGTTTAATCAGTAAGCGGTCGATAAACTCAGCCCGGGCATTAATCAAATTACCGACTGGCTGTTTTGAAAACTCGTTTTGTAACCATTTATAAAAATAATTAGAACAATCGCGATAATCGGTTAATTGCTCAGCATCGCTGAGCAATTTTTTAACTTTATTGGGTAATGCCACGTGGGCTGGCTCCTTAGCATACTAATTTCACCCTAAGTCGGGTGAGTCAGTATTTAATGTTCAATGATCCGGTCAATCGTATCATCTGATCGAAGCGTTAAAATTTCAACACCATTTTCAGTTACTAATAAGGTGTGTTCCCACTGCGCAGACAAGCTACGGTCTTTAGTAACCACAGTCCAGTCATCTTTTAGTAGTTTACACTGGCGTTTACCCGCGTTAACCATTGGCTCAATAGTCAAACACATACCTGCTTTTAGGGCTTCGCCAGTTCCAGCGCGGCCATAATGCATTATTTGTGGTTCTTCATGAAACTCTGCACCAATACCATGGCCGCAATATTCACGAACAATTGAGTAGTTAAAGCTCTCTGCATATTTTTGAATCGCTTCGCCGATATCACCTAAACGCACGCCTGGTTTAACCATTTTTATTGCTAAATAAAGGCTTTCTTGCGTTACTTCAGCAAGACGCTTGCCTTGGATGTTTGGCGTGCCAACATGAAACATTTTTGATGTGTCGCCGTGGTAGCCATCTTTGATAACCGTGATATCGATATTGACACTGTCGCCATCTTTTAATGCTTTGTCGTTAGGAATACCATGGCAAATTACATGGTTTACTGAGGTGCAAATTGATTTAGGAAAACCATGGTAATTTAGTGGGGCAGGAATTGCCTTTTGCACATCGACAATATAATTATGACAAATTGTATTTAGTTCATCAGTGGTTACACCGGGAACTACATGTGACTCTATCATTTCCAGGACATCTGCCGCTAAGCGCCCGGCTACACGCATTTTCTCTATTTCTTCAGGGGTCTTGATCACAGCACTCATGGAGGCTCCATTGTCGAGTTTTACACATTTATCGTCGCACAAATTTTGCACGCGACGTTGAATATTTGTTTTTAATATGGTATAAAGCGCGCCGTCTTTTTACAAATAAATTCTTAAATGATTTTTTGTATTTAAGGCAAACACAATTTTATTTTAACACACACACGTATCGTCACATACACTTGGGTGCATTTCAGTTTCATTTAACTGCGGTGTTGGTGCTATGGGGTATGTGGAGGCCTAACCCTAAACTAAACAGAGGAAATACAAAATGGCAAACGTTTCAATGCGCGACATGCTTCAAGCTGGTGTTCACTTCGGTCACCAAGCACGTTACTGGAATCCTAAGATGAAGCCTTTCATCTTCGGCGCACGTAACCGTGTTCATATCATCAACCTTGAGCAAACTGTTCCAATGTTCAACAACGCACTTAAGTTTTTAACTGGTGCTGCGTCAAACAAAGGTAAAGTTCTTTTCGTTGGTACTAAGCGCGCAGCAAGCGAGTCGGTTAAAGAAGCCGCTATCGCTAGTGATCAGTATTACGTAAATCACCGTTGGTTAGGTGGTATGTTGACTAACTGGAAAACAGTTCGTCAATCAATCAAGCGTCTTAAAGACCTTGAGATCCAAAGCCAAGACGGTACTTTCGAGAAGTTAACTAAGAAAGAAACGTTAATGCTTAACCGCGAAATGGAAAAGCTTGAAAAGAGCCTTGGCGGTATCAAAAACATGGGTGGTCTTCCTGACGCACTTTTCGTTATCGATGCAGACCACGAGCACATCGCTATCCGTGAAGCTAACAACCTAGGTATTCCAGTTGTTGCGATCGTTGATACTAACTCTAACCCAGACGGTGTTGATTTCATCGTACCTGGTAATGATGATGCTATCCGTGCAATCAACCTTTACACAGGCGCAGTTGCAGCAGCAATCACTGAAGGTCGTGAGAGCAATATCGTTGCTCAAGCTGAGAAAGACGACTTCGTAGAAGCTGAGTAATTAGCTGTCATCAAGTCTTCATCTAATTTTAGATGAAGACTTGCTATTCTTGTAGAGCGGGTAACCCGCTTATCTAAACCTGAATTCAGATTTGAGGATTTACTAATGGCTGTAACTACTGCCCTAGTTAAAGAATTACGCGAGCGTACCGGCGCTGGCATGATGGATTGTAAAAAAGCGTTAACTGAAACAGATGGTGACATCGAGTTAGCGATTGAAAATATGCGTAAAAGTGGCGCTGCAAAAGCTGCTAAAAAAGCAGGTAACATTGCTGCTGAAGGTACTATCATCATCAAGCAAAATGCAGGTGTTGCAGTACTAGTTGAAGTTAACTGTCAAACTGACTTCGTAGCAAAAGACGTAAGTTTCTTAGCATTTGCTAACAAAGTTGCTGATGCTGCTATTGCAGAAACGATTTCTATCGAAGACTTACAAGCTAAGTTCGAAGAAGATCGTGTTGAACTAGTTACTAAAATTGGCGAAAACATCAACGTACGTCGTTTACAGTACATTGCTGGTGAGCAACTAGTTGAGTACCGTCACGGTGAGCGTATTGGTGTTGTTGTTGCTGGTGTTGCTGATGAAGAAACACTTAAGCACGTTGCAATGCACGTTGCTGCTTCAAACCCAGAGTACCTAGCACCTGAAGATGTACCTGCTGACGTTGTTGAAAAAGAAAAGCAAGTACAAATCGAAATCGCGATGAACGAAGGCAAGCCTGCTGAAATCGCTGAGAAGATGGTTGTTGGTCGCATGAAAAAATTCACTGGTGAGGTTTCTCTTACTGGTCAAGCTTTCATCATGGAACCTAAAAAATCTGTTGGCGAAATTCTTAAAGAGAAAAACGCAACAGTTACTGGCTTCGTACGTGTAGAAGTTGGTGAAGGTATCGAGAAGAAAACTGAAGATTTTGCTGCTGAAGTTGCTGCACAGATTGCTGCTGCTAAAGGTCAATAAAATCGATTTCCTTTGACGAAAAAGTGAGTTAGATGAAATTATTCTGTTATTTGCTTTTGCGTCATCGCTGAAAATTCTTTAAAATAACCGCGCTCTTTATGTGAAAATCATAAGCGCGGTTATTTTTTATCCTTTTTTTATAAAGTTGGCCCAAATACTATGACAATCAATCGTAAACCTATTTTTAGACGCGTTCTTCTCAAATTAAGCGGTGAAGCACTGATGGGAGACGAAGGCTTCGGCATCGACCCAAAAGTATTAGACCGTATGGCGCAAGAAATCAAAGAGCTTGTAGAACTCGACGTAGAAGTGGGTTTAGTTATCGGTGGCGGTAACTTTTTACGTGGCGGCTCACTTGCTGAAGCAGGCATGAATCGCGTAGTTGGCGATCATATGGGGATGCTAGCAACTGTCATGAATGGCCTTGCAATGCGTGATGCGTTGCACCGTGCATTTGTAAATTGTCGTTTAATGTCAGCTATCCCACTTAACGGTGTGTGTGATGCATACAACTGGGCTGAGGCAATTAGCTTATTAAAAACGGGCCGTGTAGTTATTTTTGCAGCCGGTACTGGTAACCCATTCTTTACAACGGATTCGGCCGCGTGTTTACGTGGTATTGAAATTGAAGCCGATACCGTGATTAAAGCCACCAAGGTTGATGGTGTTTACAGTGATGATCCGGTAAAAAATCCAGAGGCGACACTTTACCGTCACTTGAGCTACAATGAAATCATTGAAAAAGAATTAAAAGTAATGGATCTTGCGGCATTCACTCTTGCGCGTGATCACAAGATGCCGTTGAGCGTATTTAATATGAATAAATCAGGCGCTTTAAAGCGTGTAATTATGGGCGAAGAAGAAGGCACTCTTATTTCTTCACAAGCCTCAGATGAAGTTATTAACTAGATTAGGATTGAACCGTGATAAACGATATTCAAAAAGATGCTGCAGAACGTATGCAGAAAAGTGTAACGGCACTTAGCAGTCAACTATCTAAAATCCGTACTGGCCGTGCTCATCCGGCAATATTAGATGGCATTATGGTGCCATACTACGGCGCACCAACGCCATTGAACCAAGTTGCCAATGTAACGATTGAAGATTCACGTACACTTGCGTTAAGTGTATTTGATAAATCGCTTGCACAAGCGGTAGAGAAAGCAATCATGGCATCTGACTTAGGTTTAAACCCAATGTCAGCGGGTTCTGTGATCCGTGTACCACTTCCTCCGCTAACTGAGGAACGTCGTAAAAACTTAATTAAAATCGTTCGTGGTGAAGTTGAAAGCGGCCGTGTTGCAATCCGTAATATTCGTCGTGATGCTAACGGTGACGTTAAAAACTTATTGAAAGATAAAGATATTTCTGAAGATGAAGCGCGTCAATCTGATGATGCAATTCAAAAGCTAACGGACAAATTCATTAAAGAGATGGACACTCAATTAGCGGCGAAAGAAGCCGAGTTGATGGAAATCTAAGCTAGTAAATTTATTAGTTTTGAAACGCCGTCTGGGGTATACTAGGCGGCGTTTTTTTATGGAATACTCGATATTTATGGTTCTTAACGCTGATAAAATTTCCCAGCAATGTTTACCCAAGCATGTCGCTATAATCATGGATGGCAATGGTCGTTGGGCACAAGCCAAGAATAGACCACGTGTGTACGGTCATAAAAAAGGCGTGGATGCGGTCCGTCAGTCTGTGCAGTTTTGTACTAAATTAGGAGTAGAGTCATTGACTCTATTCGCTTTTAGTAGTGAAAACTGGCATCGCCCCGAAGATGAAGTCAGTACCTTGATGGAGCTGTTTTTGTTTGTGCTGAGTAAGGAAGTTAAAAAGCTACACAAAAATAATGTTAAGTTAACCATTATTGGTGACTTATCTCGTTTTTCAGATACTTTGCGCAGCAAGGTTGATGCAGCACATGAATTAACGGCTAATAATACTGGTTTGCAACTGAATGTAGCGGCAAATTATGGTGGTCGATGGGATATAACAAATGCTGCAAAGCAATTAGGTAAGCTGATTGCTGCAGGGACGTTAAACCCTGATGATATTACAGAGCACGATTTAGCCGCCCATATGAGTATGCAAGATCAGGCTGAACCTGACTTGTTGATCCGTACTGGTGGCGATTTACGCATAAGCAACTTTTTATTGTGGCAAGCTGCTTATGCTGAACTTTACTTTACCGATACGCTTTGGCCTGACTTCAATGAAGCAGCTTTTGCT
The DNA here is from genome assembly GCF_028885455.1 of Pseudoalteromonas rhizosphaerae. Taxonomy (NCBI): domain Bacteria; kingdom Pseudomonadati; phylum Pseudomonadota; class Gammaproteobacteria; order Alteromonadales; family Pseudoalteromonadaceae; genus Pseudoalteromonas; species Pseudoalteromonas rhizosphaerae. The sequence continues at coordinate 3,906,639 of NZ_CP118496.1, read as the reverse complement.
GATGCTATCGCTTGTTACGTTGCCAGAGAGCGACGGTTTGGTTGTACTGGCGAACAAATAAAACAATTACTCGCTGAAACCTAATTAAAAAGGGTAACACTTTGCTAAAACAACGAATTTTAACCTCTTTAGTGCTAGCGCCTTTGGCACTGGTGTTGGTTTTTTATACACCTCTTACATTGTTTAGTTACATTGCTGGCGCGATTGTTTTATTAGGCGCGTGGGAATGGTCGGCATTTATGGGGTTATGCGATAAAGTTAAACGTTTTTCGTTTGTGACGTTTATTGGCTTGTTACTGGTACTGCTTAATTGGCATTGGCCAATTGATGGACTGTGGGTCGACGGCCAGCTCGTAGGAGACGCAAATTATATATTCACACTGTCATTTTCGTGGTGGATTGTAGCCACCTACCTAGTGTGGCGCTACCCAGCAATGGCTAAAGCATGGAACGAAGGGGTGGTTATGCGCGCTATTGCCGGTATTCTCACCTTAGTACCGCTGTGGCTTGCGCTTAATACACTGCGCAGTGCTAACTATGAGCAATCAACGCACTTTGGTTCGATGCTTATTTTAGTGGTACTGGGGATCGTATGGAGTGCTGACATTGGTGCATACTTTACGGGTAAAAACTTTGGCAAGCATAAGTTAATGCCAAAAGTGAGCCCTAATAAAACCATTGAAGGTTTAGCTGGTGGCTTAGTTGCTGCGGTAATTTTTGTTTTAGCGTTTTGTCATTTTACCAATGTAGATATGTCTGTTTGGCCAATTTACGCGATTATGACTGTATTCATCGCGTTATTCTCAGCTATTGGCGACTTACTCGAAAGTATGTTTAAACGCGAAGCTGGTCTTAAAGATAGTGGCTCATGTTTGCCTGGCCATGGGGGTATTTTAGATCGCCTTGACAGCCTAACTGCTGCAGCCCCCATTTTTGTGTTGTGCTATGCATGGACACTTAGTTTATGAGTTGTAGACAACAACTCGTCATTCTCGGCGCAACAGGTTCCATTGGTTTAAGTACCTTAGATGTTGTTGCGCGTAATCAAGAACAGTTTGCTGTATTTGCACTTGCGGCAGGTAATAATAGTGAATTGATGGCGCAATTGTGTATTGCTCATCAACCACGCTTTGCAGTGATGGCAGATGACAGCGCTGCAGCTAAGTTAAGCCAACACTTATCGGGCAGTGGCTGCAAAACAGTGATCCGCAGTGGCATTGCCGCCATGAGTGAACTGGCCGCTCACCCAGACGTTGACGCGGTAATGTCGGCGATTGTTGGTGCAGCAGGGCTCATACCTACACTCAGTGCGGTAGAAGCAGGTAAAAAAGTATTACTGGCGAATAAAGAATCTTTAGTCATGTCAGGTCAGTTGTTTATTGATAAAGTAAAACAACATAAAGCCACTTTACTACCGATTGACAGTGAACATAATGCCATATTCCAGTGCCTGCCAAGTGCACTGCAAGGCTCTAAAACTAATGCACAGTTACATGAGCATGGGGTAAGTAAAATTTTACTTACCGGTTCTGGTGGGCCTTTTTTAACGTGTGATATTGCCTCTTTAAAAGACGTTACTGTGGCACAAGCCGTGGCGCATCCAAATTGGTCGATGGGACAAAAGATATCTGTTGATTCAGCCACTATGATGAATAAAGGCCTTGAGTTTATTGAGGCTAAATGGCTATTTAACTGCCAGGCAAACGATATTGAAGTGGTCATTCACCCGCAAAGTATTATTCATTCAATGGTGCAATACCAAGATGGCTCGGTGCTAGCGCAAATGGGGAATCCAGATATGCGTACACCGATTGCTCATGCTTTAGCATACCCACAGCGTATTGATGCTGGAGTAACACCACTGGATTTTTCACAGCTTGCTGATTTTACTTTTACGAAACCAGATTTTGCCCGCTATCCCAATTTACAATTAGCTATTGCTGCGTGTAATGCTGGACAAGGTGCTACAACGACAGTTAATGCTGCCAATGAAATTGCTGTGCAGGCATTTTTACAAGGGCAGATAGGCTTTACTGATATATACCGCATTAATGCACAAACATTAGACACAACGGTTGATGTAAACGTACACACGCTCGATGAAATTCTTGAATGTGACCGTTTAGCTCGACTTCAAGCGACGCAACTCATTGCAAAGGTAGTACGCTAATATGTTCGATTTTCTGTGGAATTTAGGTTCTTTTATTCTAGCGCTGGGAATTTTAGTAACAGTGCATGAATATGGCCATTTTTGGGTTGCCCGCAAAGCGGGTGTGAAGGTGTTAAGGTTTTCTATTGGCTTTGGTAAACCGCTAATAAAATGGCACGATAAACACGACACTGAATATGTCATTGCAGCAATTCCTTTAGGTGGCTACGTGAAAATGCTTGATGAACGTGTTGATGAGGTGTCAGCTGAACAACGTCACTTATCATTTAATGCCAAGTCAGTACAAGCGCGTATCGCGATTGTAGCGGCAGGCCCGCTGGCTAACTTTATATTTGCTATCTTTGCTTTAGCTGCGATGTACATGGTTGGGGTTCAATCGGTGAAGCCGGTGGTTGGCTCAGTAAATGAGGGTAGCCGCGCTGAGCAAGCCGGTATTATGCCTAGTCAGCAAATTATAAAAATTGGCGATAATGATATTGCTACCTGGCAAGATGCTACGTTTGCGTTAATGGCCAGCCTAGGTGATAAAAGCGTTGCAGTTACCGTGCGTGACGAGCAATTTCAAGAACAGGTTAAAATGCTTGATATTGATGGTTGGAAACTTGATCAACAAGATGTGCCACCATTAGCTTCATTAGGTATTGTACCGTTTCGTCCGCAGGCGACTTTAACCGTTGCCACAATTTCGCCAAACTCTGCTGCAGCAGACGCTAATTTACAAGCAGGCGATGAAATTATCGCAGTAAATGGTGAAAAAATAACCAGTTGGACGCAGTTAGTTAATGTTATTCAGCAATCCGCTAACAAATCATTACAATTTAGTGTAAAAAGACAAGATAGTATAGAGCTGCTAAATGTTACGCCGAAAGGACAACGTAATAGTGATGGCTTGCTACAAGGCTTTTTAGGTGTAGCGCCGGTGGTTGAAACATGGCCAGATGGTTACATTGAAACTAGACATTATGGTCCACTCGATAGTATGGTGCTGGGCGTAAGTGAAACATGGCGCTTGATCAGCCTAAGTTTTGATATGATTGGTAACTTAATTACTGGTCAAGTATCAGTGAAGAATTTAAGTGGTCCAGTTGGTATTGCTGTTGGAGCGGGAACTAGCGTAAGCTATGGCTTAGTAGCGTTTTTAGGCTTCTTAGCATTGATAAGTGTAAACTTGGGCGTATTTAATTTATTGCCCTTACCAGTGCTTGATGGTGGGCACTTAATGTATTACATAATTGAACTTTTTCGTAAAAAGCCGGTCTCTGAAAAGACACAAGAATTTGGTTTTAAAGTGGGTGCCTTGCTACTCATTTTTCTTACATGTTTCGCTTTGTTCAATGATGTATCGCGATTGTAAGCAATTGCGACAGTCTCGAATTAAAACACGATTGTAAAACACCGCTAAAGTATAATTTTAAGGTGTTGAGCGGTAATACCGTTGTAAAGGATAAAGATAATAAAATGGCTATAAAAAAACATTTGGCAGTAACAAGTTTATTAGGTGCTAGCTTTGCAGCCCTAGGCCAAAACTCCTTTATTGTTGACGATTTAAAAGTTGAAGGCTTACAGCGCGTTGCGTTGGGAGCGGCATTAACACATATTCCTATTAATGTGGGTGATAATGTTGATGACTACACAATTTCAAAAACGATTAAGTCTTTGTATAACTCAGGTCACTTCGACAACATCAAGGCACTACGTGATGGCAATAATGTTATTTTTAAAGTAACAGAGCGCCCAACAATTAGTGTTATTGAGTTTGAAGGTAATAAAGACATTAAAGACGAGCAGCTTACTCAGTCGCTTGATCAGCAAGATATTCGCCAAGGTGAACCACTGGATAAAACTGTGGTGGATAACATCGAGAAAGGCTTAATAGAGTTTTTCCACAGTATTGGTAAATACAACGCTAAAATTGATGTCAGTATCACTAAGTTACCGCGTAACCGCGTTAAGCTAAAACTTGAGTTTGATGAAGGCGATGCCGCATCTATTCGTCAGATCAACTTAGTTGGTAATGAATTATTTAGTGATGAAGACTTGTTAGCACTTGCTGAGTCACAACAAGATTTACCTTGGTGGCAGTTTATGGGCAGCGATCGCTACCAGAAACAAACCATTGAAGGCGATCTCGAGAAAATTCGTAGTTATTATTTAGACCGTGGTTACTTACGTTTTAATATTGACTCAACACAAGTATCAGTTAGTCCTGAGCGTGAATCTGTGTATGTAACAGCTAACATCACCGAAGGCGTTAAATACAAAGTGAAAGGCTTTGACTTCATTGGTGATTTACTTGGCCGTGAAGAACTGATCAAAAGCGTTATTCCACTTCGTGCCGGTGAACTTTATAATGGCTCAGTGGTTACCTCATCTGAAGAATTTATCAAAAGTTATTTAGCGCGTTTCGGTTATGCGAATGCGGAAGTTCGCACCATTCCTGAAATTGACGATGAAAACAAAGAAGTTCAGTTAACACTCTCAGTTAATCCTGGTCAGCGTGTTTATGTTCGTCGTATTATCGTTGGTGGTAACCAAAATACCGCAGATGAAGTATTACGTCGTGAAATGACCCAGCTGGAAGGCGCCTGGTTATCGAATCAGAATCTTGAGCGTTCAAAGCTACAAATTCAACGTCTTCCTTACATGGAAAGTGTTGATTTTAATGTTGTGCCAGTCCCTGGTATAGATGACCAAGTTGATGTCGATTTTACTGTTAAAGAGCAATCAGCAGGTAGCTTTAATGCAGGTCTTGCTTATGGTTCTTACTTAGGTCTGCAATTTAATATCGGTGTTACTGAGTCTAACTTCTTAGGCACGGGTAACCAGATTGGCTTTAACATCAATACCTCGCGTGGTTCAGAACGTGTTAGTTTATCGTATACCGACCCTTACTTCACTCCAGATGGTGTGTCGCAAGGCAGTAGTATTTTCTACAGTAATTACGATGCAAGTAAGTTTAGCCTCATCGATTACAAATCGAAAAGCTACGGTATTGGTACTAATATAGGCTTCCCAATTGATGCGGTAAACCGTATCAACTTTGGTGTACGTTGGATCCAAGAAGAATTATCTGAAATTGCTGAATATGAGCAAACTCGTGTACTACGTGAGACCTTCTTAGACCCGAACAACCCAGATAAAGGATTTGATTTTACTAAGTACGAACTCAGCGTTGGCTGGTCTCGTGTGACAGTAAACCGTGGCTTATTCCCAACGGCAGGTTCGCGTCAAACATTAAACTTAACAGGTACTACGCCAAACTCTGATTTAACTTACTTTAAGTTAAACTATGACTCGCGTTTTTATTGGCCGCTTTCGAATAACCATCGTTGGGTATTCTCAACCCGTGCTGCGCTTGGTTATGGTAACGGTTATGGCACAACCAATGGTTACGACCAAACATTGCCATTCCAAGAGTACTTTCGTATAACAGAAATGGAATTACGCGGTTTTGACCGTAATACTATATTGCCGCGCGCAATATCACGTACGCCACAGTTAATTCCGGGCACTTCGTTGCCAGATGGTGGCCTAACAGGTAATATCGGCGGTTCGCCAGAGTTTGATGTGTTAACACCACAAGGGCGTATTGGTGGTAATGCTAAAGCGGTTGCTGGCATGGAGTTAATTGTGCCAACTCCATTCTTGGATGAAGATAATACCAGTTCTGTACGCACCAGCTTCTTTATTGATGCTGCAAACGTATGGGATACTGAATTTAACGTTGATCGTTATAAAAATTTAGGGCCGGATGAACGCGCTAAGCTTGAGGATTATTCAGATCCGCTGCGCTTTAGGGTATCAACCGGTTTATCACTACAATGGATCTCACCTATGGGTCCTATGTTGATTAGTTTTGCGTATCCATTGCAACAAGAAGAAGATGACGATACGAAGACCATCAGCTTTAACATTAGTAATACATTCTAAAGGAGTTTTTTGTGAAAAAATCATTTAAATCATCGGCAATTGCCATTTTAGCTACACTTATGATGGGTACTTCTGCAAGTGCTTTTGCACATAAAGTAGGTATCGTAGATATGCAAGAAATCTACAAACAAATCCCACAAATGGCAAAAGTTGAGCAAACATTACAAGCTGAATTTGCTGAGCGTCGTCAAGAGCTTGAGAAGTTGCAGGGCGATATCCGCTTTGAAGCAGAAAAATTCAAGCGTGAAAGCACTACGATGAGCCAAGCGCAAAAAGATGCCTTACGTGAAAAAGTGGAAGGTATGCAAAAAAATCTTGCTGAAAAAGGTCGTCCTTTAGAGCAAGAAATTAAAGTTCGTCAAAATCAAGAATTAGCTAAAGTTCAAGGTCTTATCATCAAAGCAATCGAAGATATTGCCAAAGATGGTAAATATGATGAAGTTAAAGTTAAAGATACTACTATCTACTTTAACCCTAAAACGGTAGTTGATTTATCAAGTAAAGTTGTTGATCAAGTAAGTAAGCAATAGAACTTATTATATGCATAATTATACGCTTTCGCAGATTGCGGAACTTCTAGGCGCCGAGCTTGACGGTGACGGCGCTTGGGAAATCTCAAAAATTGCTACACTTGCAAATGCCCAATCTGGGCATATTGCATTTTTAGCGAATAAGAAATATCGCTCACAACTTAGTGATACTCAAGCGGGGGCAGTGATCTTATCTGCCGCAGATGCAGAGTATTATCAAGGTAATAAGCTCATCGTTGCTAACCCCTATGTTTGCTACGCGAAATTAGCTCAGTTACTCGATACCACGCCACGTTCAGCGTCATCAGGTATACACCCAAGTGCGGTGATCCACCCTGATGCCACGGTTGCAAGCACAGCCGCTGTTGCCGCTAATGCGGTGATTGAAGCCGGAGCGGTAATTGGTGATAACGTGCAAATAGGTGCTAATTGCTTTATTGGTGAAAACACAAAAATTGGCAATGGCACAAAACTGTGGGCAAATGTCAGTGTTTATCATGATGTAGAGATTGGCAATGATTGTTTATTTCAATCAAGTAGCGTAATCGGCAGTGATGGCTTTGGCTATGCAAACGATAAAGGACAATGGATAAAAATCCCTCAGCTTGGTCGCGTTATTATTAGTGACAAGGTTGAAATTGGTGCAGGTACTACGGTTGATCGCGGCGCAATAGACGACACGATTATTCACAGCAATGTGATTATCGATAACCAATGTCAAATTGCTCATAATGTTGAAATTGGTTCAGGCACAGCAATTGCTGGCTGTACCGTGATAGCTGGTAGTACAACTATTGGTAAAAATTGCCAGATTGCGGGGCTTGTAGGCATAAATGGTCACATAGATATCTGTGATGGTGTTATACTTACGGGTATGAGCATGGTGACTAAAGCGATTACGGAACCTGGTGTTTATTCCTCAGGGCTTCCACACTCTTCAAATAAAGAGTGGCGCAGAAACATTGCCCATTTACGTAATCTGCCAGAGATGAAAGTTCGCCTTAAAGCGCTAGAGACTCTGACTAAGTCATTAAACGTTGATCATTAATAAGGATGCTATTTTGGCAAACGAATTAAATAGCCTTGATATACAAGAAATTTTAAGCTTACTTCCGCATCGTTACCCGATGCTACTAGTTGACCGTGTGCTTGATTACACCCCTGGTGAATCATTACATGCAATTAAGAACGTAACTTTTAATGAACCGATTTTTACCGGCCATTTCCCTAACCAGCCAATTTTTCCTGGTGTATTAATTTTAGAAGCCATGGCACAGGCAACCGGTTTATTGGGTTTTAAAACTGTCGAAAATCGCAGTGAAAATGAACTATATTTATTTGCAGCGATAGATAATGCGCGCTTTAAACAACCAGTAACGCCTGGTGACACCATGCATTTACACGTTCAATTTTTAAAAGAGCGTCGTAATATTTGGAAGTTTGCAGCAGAAGCAAAAGTTGATGGCAAAATAGTATGTAGTGCCGAAATCATGTGTGCGAGAAGAGAGCTTTAATTGTGATCCATCCTACAGCGATAATCGAACCAGGTGCAAAGTTAGGTAATAATGTATCAGTTGGCCCTTACAGCTACATTGGCAACGATGTGGTTATTGGTGACAACTGCATTATCGAATCTCATGTTGTGGTCAAAGGTCCGTCAACAATAGGTTCAGGCAATCATATATTTCAATTTGCGTCTGTAGGTGAAGCCTGCCAAGACAAAAAATATAATAATGAGCCAACCACACTTATCATTGGCGATAACAATGTTATTCGTGAATGCGCGACTATCCACCGAGGTACAATTCAAGACCAAGGTGTGACTAAGATTGGCAGCAATAATTTATTTATGGCTTACACTCACGTAGCTCATGATGCAGTGATTGGCGATAACGTTATTTTTGCTAATAATGCATCTGTTGCAGGCCATGTACATATTGGTGACTGGGTTATCTTAGCGGGTAATTCAGGTATTCATCAATTCTGTAAAGTGGGGGCACATGCCTTTGTAGGTATGTACTCTGGCGTCAACAAAGATGTGCCGCCGTTTGTAACAACCATAGGTACGCCAGCAGGTCCTGTTGCAATTAATACTGAAGGCATGAAACGCCGTGGTTTTGAAAGCGATGAAGTAATGGCAACACGTCGTGCTTATAAAACATTATACCGCAAGAGCTTAGGTGTTGAAGAGGCACTTGCAGCGCTTGCTGATGATGCCGCTAAGTACCCAGCAGTACAGTTAATGGTTGATTTTGTGAAAAATTCTGAACGCGGTATTATTCGTTAATTCGTTTATGCTGTGTATAAAAGCCACCAGTTATTAAGTTAACTTGGTGGCTTTTTTGTATTCACTGTTTTGTATTTACTTTAATTCAGTTGCAGCTCAGTTGATACCTGCTACCTTTATGCATTCTAAGGGAGCGTTGAATTTTGATTAAAGCACTTTTAATTAGCTTATCACTGGCTATTTTAGCTGGCTGTAGTAGCTCGCCGACAAACTATTCTGCAACAAGCACAGGTATTCGTGAGCAGGGAAATGCTAGCTTTTATGCCGATAAATACCATGGTCGGCTGACCGCTAGTGGTGAAAAGTTTGACCAACAAGCCATGACTGCGGCGCACAAACAGCTCCCTTTTAACAGCAAAGTTAAAGTCACAAACACAGCAAATAACCGTTCAGTGGTCGTTAGAGTGAATGATCGCGGTCCTTTTATTCGCGGCCGTATCATCGATTTAACAAAGCATGCGTTTGAGCAACTCGCAGAGCCAAGCTCGGGCGTTATTAACGTAACCGTTGAAGTAATTGATTAAAAGCGTGTGATCAAGTTCACGTACTCAGGTTGCTCTGCTAATAGTTGCTGATGCGTTGCAATCGCTTTTATTTGCCCTTGATCTAACCAAATTACGTTATCCATATTGGCAAGTAAGGCAGGGTCGTGAGTTATGCTGATCACAGTACAGTGCTGCATGCTGGTTAATATCGCATCCATAACTTGATGCTTCGATTGATTGTCGAGGCCTTCGGTTGGCTCATCAAGCACTAAAATAGCTGGTGCTCTGAGTAAGGCTTGCGCTAACGCTAAACGCCGCGATTGCCCACGCGACAAACTTCTGCCACCTGTGCCTAAGCGGGTGTCTAATCCTAGTTTTAACTCGCTAAGCCAATCATCTAACTGTGCTTGTTGACAGGCTGTGCGCATTTGTTGTTTAGTTGCTGAGGGCGCCGCATAGCGTAAGTTTTCAGCAATGGTGCCATCAAAAATATGATGTTGTTGTGCGACTATGTTAATCAGTTCGCAGCGATTTTGTTGACTGATCGTGTTAATTGCTATGGTTTTGTCTGCTGAAGTTAGATTTATCTCACCATTTTGCTGTGGCCATAAACCACTGAGTAAATTAACCAGCGTACTTTTCCCACTGCCGCTTTGCCCCACAATCGCGACTTTTTGCAGTGGCTCAATAGCAAAACTTAAGTTGTTAAGCGCAAAAGTATCACTGTGGTAACAATAACTAAGATCTTTAAATTCAAGCCCTAAAGGTTGCACTGATAACGACTCCTGAACGCTTGTAGTTTCAGGGCGCAGTTTATCTTCTAAATCAAAAATACGCTTTGCAGCGCTTAGCGCTACGGGCAATTGAATAAACGCATTTGGCAGCGTTAGCACCGTTTCAAAACTAGCAAGCACAAATAAACTAAGCATTGCCAGTTCAACATTGGCCATAGCTCCGCTGTAAACTAGCGGTGCAATTATCATAATGGCACCGAGCATACTCAGTTGTACTATTAATAGTGATACGCCATTACTATGTGCTTCGGCGCTATGGCGAACAAATAGTTGCCGATTATAGCGTTCACTGGCTGCCCGACATTGCTCAATTTGTTGCTCGGTGGCTTGATAGATAGCCAGCTCTCGTAAGCCACTTAGGGTATCTGATAATTCAGCACGTAAAGTCGCCGAATAGTGAGTTTCGAGGTCGGCAGTTTGCTGAAGTTGTTTACTCAGTATGATCGGCAGGGCAACGCCTACTATTAAGAGTGCAGTAAAGCATAGTAACGCTACATTACTGTTGTAGGCTGCCATAATTGCAACCACAATTGGCACGCTGATTAGCGCAACAATCATCGGTAATAATACGTTTAAGTAAAATTTATCGAGCGCTTCAACGTCATTTTGCATGCGGTTAAATAGATCGGCGCTGCGGCTCATGGCTAAATCAACATTGCTTAGCTGGCTTAGCGTGTTAAAAACACTGACACGAATTTCACTTAATAATAAAAAGGTGGCGTTGTGGGTTACCAATCGCTCGCCGTAACGAGAGGCGGTTCTTACGATTGCCAAAAATCTAATTGTGCCGGCTGGTGTGAAGTAATTCATTTGCGTGCCAGCCAAGCCAGCTGCAGCCATGGCGGCTAAAAACCAACCAGAAATAGCCAATAAGCCAACGTTTGCCAGTACTGTTAAGGTTGCTAAAAATGCCCCTAACAGCATTGCACCTAGGTGCGGTCTACACAGTTTTAATAAACGTAAAAAATTAGTCATGCTGTTTACTCCTTGCATGCACTAAATCAAACAGCGCGCCTTGGTTATCGATGAGGGTTTTAAAGCTACCTTGCTCAATAACAGCACCATCTTTCATTACAATAACTTGTTTAGCTTGTGCAATGGTATTTAAGCGATGGGCTATCACCACAACGAGATGTTGCTGTGCATAATGATTGATAGCCGCTTGCACCTGTTGCTCAGTTTGGCTATCGAGGTGTGCGGTTGGCTCATCAAGGATCAAAATTGGCGCTTGTTTTAAAAATGCCCGAGCTAAAGCGATCCGCTGCTTTTGCCCGCCTGAGAGTCCTTCGCCTTGTTCACCAATTTGAGTGTCAAAGCCCTCTGGTAATTGATTGATAAACTCAAGTGCACCAGCTTGCTCTGCTGCAGTTTCTAGCTGCGTGAGTGTGGCATCCGGTTTGGCCAATAGTAAGTTAGCTTTGATACTGTTAAACAATAAAGTAGGTTGTTGTGGGATCCAGGCAATATGTTGCTGCCATTGCTTAATGTGTGATGCGGCTAATTGTTGTTGATTTACCATAACAGCACCGATCACCTGAGGATGAAACCCTAATAAACAATCGAGTAAGGTGCTTTTACCAGCACCACTTTGACCAACGATGGCATACAGGCCTGTGCCTGCAAATGTTAGGTTTATATTGTTAACGCCTTCATTACTTTGTGGGTAATGAAAATTTAAATTATCAATATTTAGTTGTTCGATACTTGGTAAGTTTAAGCTATTTTGAGTATTTGGTTGTATGTTCTCAAGAGCCTTAGCAGGGAGTGGCTCATTCAATATTTTTAGCATATCAGCGGCGGCACTAATCCCTTCTAATCGGGCATGGTAATGGCTGCCGAGTTGGCGCAGCGGTAAATAAAACTCCGGGGCAAGTAACAGTACAACAAAGCCGGTCGAAAAATCTAAGGTACCAAAAAACAACCGAAAACCGATTATCACCGCTACTAACGCGACACTAATGGTCGCTAAAAACTCGAGTGCGAAAGATGATAAAAATGCGATTTTTAATACGTTTAAAGTCGCATGGCGAAAGTCATCGGAAATTTTGGCAATTTGTTTTAGTTCGCGCGTAGTCGCATTAAATAACTTTAGTTGGGTTAAGCCTTGTAAGCGGTCAAAAAAGTAATTACCCAACACAGCTAGTTGTTGCCAACGTTGTTGATTCAGTTGTTCTGCTTTGTGGCCAACCAAAATCATAAAAAACGGAATTAGGGGGGCGGTGAATAAAAAAATCAACCCAGCTTTCCAATCGGTAGGAAAAATCACCATCAGGATAGCCAAAGGAATAAGCGCACTGTAAGCCACGCTCGGTAAATAATTAGCATAATAATCGTGCAGTGCTTCAACACCATTGTGTAGGGTGTTTAAAGTCGCGCCATGACCTTGTTGTTCAATATAACTTGGCCCAAGTAAGGTGAGTTTCTCGAGTAAAGCATGGCGCATTGCAGTTTTAATTTTAAGTGCGGCTTGGGCACTTATGCGCTGCGAAAATCCAAGCAATATTCCGCGCCCTAAAATCAATGCTGCTAATGGCCAAAGTAAAGGGGTAATAGTGGCTAAATTGGCGTGTTCAAACATCACTAAATGAATTGATCGTGCCACTAAATAAGCACTGGCAATCATCAATAATGCGTTAAATGTTCCTAGCGCAATACTGATTTTTAAAAGACTGCCAGCGTGATTGGAATGCGTTTTTAAAAACGCGCGTAGCGTAGTTTGCTGCGCGCGATTTGGTCGGGGGTTAGTCGTCATTTTGGCGATTAAGCCTATCGTGTAATTCTTGTTCGTCGTCAGCGATACTGTCTTTGTTCTGGCCAAATTCGTACCACATAACGTTGATCACACCTAACGTACAGGCTAATAAAACACCGAGTATCCAAGCAAAATACCACATAGATCAAATCTCCTTAGTAACTGCCATGGCTGTTATTTTCAATTTCTTCTACGGTTACTTTGCGCCACATTTTCACATAACACCATGTGGTGTAAAGTAAAATAAGTGGCACAAAAATACTTACTGCAATAAACATTACATTCAATGTTCTATGGCTAGAAACCGCATCCCATATTGTTAAACTAATATCAGGGTGATTACTTGATGGCATAATAAATGGGAATAAGGACATTCCAGCCGTCATGATCACACCGCCAAGCATTAAGCTTGTTGCTATTAATGCCAGGCCCGGTCTATTAATTTTTGAACATATCCACGCTAATGCAGCCATTAAAAAAGCGACCGCAGGGAACAGCATAGTTAAAGGCATTTGTTGATAATTGTTTAACCAAGCACCTGCAGAGGTGGTTACTGTTTTATCTAGTGGGTTTGCAAAGCCTTGCGTATCACCCATCGAGATTATTTGGTAACCATCAAGATTAGCAATCCAAATACCTGCAACAGCAAATAACACGATGAATGCTAACAGTGCATAACGACCATATTGCGCTGAGCGACGAGCAACATCACTGTCTGTACGCAGCTGTAACCACATACCGCCATGGGCAAGTAACATAGTTACGCTGATCAAGCCGGCTAATAAGGCAAATGGATTTAATAATGCAAAGAAAGATCCTTGGTAGCTGGTTCTAAGGTATTCATCAATACTAAATGGCACACCTAAAAACAGATTGCCAAAGGCCACGCCAAATACCAGAGCAGGAATGGCACTGCCAGCAAATAAGCCCCAATCCCAATTGTTACGCCAGCGTGGAGAGTCAATTTTGCTGCGATAGTCAAAACCCAAAGGTCTAAAAAATAAGGCAAACAATACCAACATCATAGCAAAGTAAAAGCCCGAAAATGCAGCCGCATAAACTATCGGCCACGCTGCAAATAAGGCACCACCTGCGGTGATAAACCATACTTGGTTACCATCCCAGTGTGGACCTACCGTATTGATCACCACACGGCGTTCACTGTCGGTTTTACCAACTAACTTGATAAGCATAGCCACGCCCATGTCCATACCATCGGTGATTGCAAAACCAATTAACAATACGCCGATGATAACCCACCAAAGTAACTTTAACGTTTCATAATCGAAAATCATGATTTTGCTCCTTGCTCGTCAGTTATTTGGTCGCCATTAGTATGGTCATCTAAATGTTCAAAGTGATATTTACCAGTGTGCAATGAACTTGGTCCTATTTTTACAAATCGCAGCATCAGCCAGCCTTCGACAATAGCAAGGCCGGTGTAGAATACGATAAAGCCGGTTAAGCTTATTAAAATATCATTGACAGTCAGTGACGAGGTCGCTAAAAAGGTCGGCAGTATTTCTGAAATTGCCCACGGCTGACGGCCATACTCGGCAACTATCCAGCCAAATTCAATTGCTATCCAAGGTAGAGGGATACTCCACACCGCAGCCCACAATAACCAACGTTTTTGTTCAATCACACGATGTGCATTGTAATAAAAAGACAATACAAATACGCCAAGCATAATCACACCACAGCCAACCATGATCCTAAATGACCAAAACATCGGGCCTACTTGAGGGAACGAATCTTTAACGGCTTGCTGAATTTGTGCTTCAGTTGCATCCACTACATTTGGTGTATAACGCTTTAACAATAAGCCGTAGCCTAAATCAGCTTTGAGGGTGTCAAACTTAGCAATATTCTCAGCTGAGTCATCACCACTGCGCAGTTTTTCAAGGTATTTATAAGCGATCATACCGTTACGAATACGCACTTCGTGTTGTTTTTCTAAATCATTCATGCCGGTAACTTGCTCATCTAACGAGCGGGTCGCTATTAAGCCTAGCGCATACGGGATTTTAACGGCAGCATGGGTCACTTGTTTATCGGAATCAGGGATCCCCACTAACGTAAACGCAGCGGGTGCTTCCTCGGTGTGCCATTCAGCTTCAATGGTTGCCAGTTTTACTTTTTGTACTTCACCGACTTCATAGCCTGATTCATCGCCAAGTAAAATAACACACAATACTGAGGCTAAACCAAAGCCGCTAGCGACTGAAAAAGAGCGTTTTGCAAAAGCGAGATCACGGCCCTTAAGGATATACCAACTACTGATCCCCAATACGAACATGGATGCGGCAACATAGCCCGCAGACACAGTATGAATAAACTTAACTTGTGCGACAGGGTTAAACACAAGCTCGGCAAAACTCGTCATTTCCATGCGCATAGTTTGATAGTTAAATTCAGCACCGACAGGGTTTTGCATCCAACCATTAGCGACTAATATCCACAGCGCAGACATATTAGTACCAATAGCCATTAAAAAGGTTGCACCTAAATGCTGGCGTTTACTGAGCCGCTCCCAGCCTAAAAAGAACATACCCACAAAGGTCGATTCTAAAAAGAATGCCATTAACCCTTCTATCGCAAGGGGAGCGCCAAATACATCGCCCACATAATGAGAGTAATAAGACCAGTTAGTACCAAATTCAAACTCCATGGTAAGGCCTGTGGCTACACCAATGGCGAAGTTAATGCCAAATAGTTTACCCCAAAACTTGGTCATATCACGGTAGATTTCTCGGCCGGTCATTACATAAACCGACTCCATGATCACTAAAATCCAGGTCATACCTAGAGTCAGTGGTACAAATAAAAAGTGAAACAGGGCGGTGACAGCAAACTGTAATCGCGATAGATCCACAAAGGTTTCATCTATCATTTTTTATAGCTCCTTGTATGTGCGGGCGAGTCACAAAACAAATAAAGTAAGCAAAAGTTAGTTAATGAAGTTTCAGTAATTATTGAAACTTTATGCATTATTCTCTTTTGGTTAATTATTGTCAATCACAACATGGATAAATATTACCCCATTATGATTAATGCGACGCTTTTTAATCAGCTTTAGTTAGTGGAACACAGAGCTTAACTATTTACCAATATATGTTTGAAAAACAGGCAAATAGTTCTGGTTGTATCAGTAAAGGTACGTTGGTGAAGGTTTCTCTAATTTATTCAGGGTGTGTCATTTAATCGCGCAGTAAAACAAGCTAGACTACTGCCTATGACCGTCTTGTTGACTTGTGAATAAAAAACAGCCATGAATAAAGATAAACAGCCACTACGTATAGCGATTGTAGTTGGAGAGCTCTCTGGTGATATTTTAGGTGAAGGCCTAATTAAAGCATTGAAACAGCGCTACCCTGATGCCATTTTTGAAGGTATTGCAGGGCCGAAAATGCAGGCGCAAGGCTGTAGTAGCTTATTTGATATGGAAGAGTTAGCTGTAATGGGCTTAGTGGAAGTGCTAGGCCGATTACCGCGGTTATTAAAAATTCGCAAGCAACTAGTCCAACACTTTATTGATAACCCGCCAGACGTTTATATAGGTATTGATGCACCTGACTTTAATTTACGGGTTGAAAAGCCGTTAAAAGATGCTGGTATTAAAACGATTCAATATGTAAGTCCATCAGTGTGGGCATGGCGAGAAAAACGTATTCACAAAATCAGCGCTGCAACCAATATGGTGCTAGCTTTATTACCGTTTGAAAAAGCATTTTACGATAAACATAATGTGCCATGTACTTTTGTTGGCCATACACTGGCTGATGATATTGCCCTTGAGCATGACGACAGCGCAGCGCGTCAACAATTGGGTTTAAGCCTTGATGATAAAGTACTGGCATTATTGCCAGGTAGTCGAGGCTCAGAAGTAGGGTTGCTTAGTGAAACTTACCTTAAAACAGCGGCCGGGCTACAAGCTAAAAATCCTGATTTAAAAATAGTGGTGCCATTAGTAAATGAGCAACGCAAAGCACAATTTAGTGCTATTTTGGCAGCTACAGCGCCACAACTAAATATTCAGTTGTTGGATGGACAATCGAACCTTGCTATGCAAGCGGCAGATGTGATTTTAATTGCATCAGGTACCGCGACCCTGGAAGGGATGCTTTATAAAAAACCTATGGTGGTTGGCTATAAAATAAAAGCCCTAAGTTATTGGATTTTTAAAAGTTTATTCACTTTTAATATTAAATACTTTTCGTTACCAAACTTATTAGCTGACGAAGAGCTAGTGCCTGAATTTATGCAGCATGATTGCAGCGTTGAAAACCTAACGAACGCCCTTGAACCAATGCTAAATAGTGATAATCGCGAATTAAAAGCGCGTTTTTTAGCCATTCACCAGCAAATACGCTTAAATGCTAGTGAGCAAGCAGCCACTGCTGTTGCGGAGATTATAGATGCAAATTGAACGACCTAACCTCAGCTTTATCGCTGGCGTTGACGAAGTCGGCCGTGGGCCATTAGTTGGCGATGTAGTGACCGCTGCGGTGATCCTCGATCCAGCTAAACCGATAGCTGGTCTTGCGGATTCAAAAAAGTTAACCGATAAAAAACGCCAAGCACTGGCAATTGAGATCAAAGAAAAAGCGCTGTGTTGGTCCATTGGCCGATGTAGCCCCACAGAAATCGACGAGTTAAATATTCTCCATGCCACTATGCTGGCAATGACTCGTGCGGTTGAAGGCTTAAGTACCACCCCTGAGTTTGTATTTGTCGATGGCAATCGCCTACCTGCGCTCAGTATGCCGGCACAAGCTGTAATAAAAGGCGACAGTCTAGTGGCAGAGATCTCAGCCGCATCCATTATTGCTAAAGTTGCCCGTGATGATGAAATGATTGAGCTTGATAAACGCTATCCAGAATATGGTTTTGCAGGTCATAAAGGCTACCCAACCAAGGCACATTTTGCTGCTCTTGAGCAGTACGGCGCCATTAGTGAACATCGTAAAAGCTTTAAACCAGTACAACGTGTACTGGCGATGCAGGAGAAGTAATGGCAGCTCCAGATTTTGTGCATTTACGGGTACATTCAGACTTTTCAATGGTCGATGGTTTAGCGAAAACTAAACCGATTGTCGCCAAAGCGCAGGAATTACAATTACCGGCATTGGCCATTACCGACCAAATGAACTTATGTGGTTTAGTGCGCTTTTACGACACCGCTCATAATGCGGGTATTAAACCAATTGTTGGTGCTGATTTTTGGTTACACAGCCCAGAGTTTCCAGAAGGGCCTTGTCGGTTAGTTATTTTAGCTAAAGATAATGTCGGTTATAAAAATCTTACCCTTTTAATCTCTAAAGCGTATCAACGTGGGCATTTATTTCATCGCCCTGTTATTGAACGAGATTGGTTAGTTGAGCACAAAGAAGGGCTTATTTTACTCTCTGGTGCCAAAGATGGCGATTTAGGTAAAGCGCTATTAAAAGGCAACCCAGCCACAGTTGAGTCGGTGGTTAGTTTTTATAAACAGCATTTTAGTGATAACTACTATATTGAGTTGATACGTACTAAGCGTACACAAGAAGAAGACTATTTACACTTAGCGGTTGAGCTTGCAACCGTTGAGCAATTGCCAGTAGTGGCTACCAACGAAGTGGTATTTTTGAAGCCTGAAAACTTCGAGGCCCACGAAATACGTGTAGCAATATTTGACGGCTATACGCTTGATGATAAACGCCGACCAAAGCGCTTCTCTGAAGAGCAGTACTTAAAAACCCCAGCACAAATGGCTGAGCTGTTTAGTGATATCCCAGAAGCGCTGCAAAACAGTGTGGAAATCGCCAAACGCTGTAATGTGACGGTGCAGCTTGGTACGTATTTCTTACCAGATTACCCAACCGGCTCATTAAAAATTGAAGACTTCTTGGTGAAAGTATCCCGAGACGGTCTTGAAGAGCGCCTACAGTTTTTATTCCCTGATGAAGCTGACCGAGCAGAAAAACGTGTTGAATACGACGAGCGTTTACAAATCGAGCTCGATGTAATTAACCAAATGGGTTTCCCTGGTTACTTCTTGATCGTAATGGAGTTCATCCAGTGGAGTAAAGATAACAATATTCCAGTTGGGCCAGGGCGTGGTTCAGGTGCGGGTTCGTTAGTGGCGTACGCGCTGAAAATTACCGATCTTGATCCGCTTGAATTTGATTTACTTTTCGAGCGCTTCTTGAACCCTGAACGTGTATCAATGCCGGATTTCGACGTCGATTTTTGTATGGATAGACGCGATGAAGTAATCGATCACGTATCGGCTCTATATGGACGAGACGCGGTATCACAGATCATTACTTTTGGTACTATGGCAGCAAAAGCGGTAATACGCGATGTTGGCCGAGTACTTGGCCACCCGTACGGATTTGTTGACCGTATATCAAAACTGATCCCAGGCGATCCCGGCATGACGTTGGCAAAAGCGTTTGATGTTGAGCCACGCCTGCAAGAAGCTTACGATGGCGATACAGAGGTAAAAGACTTAATCGATATGTGTCGCATCCTTGAAGGCTGTACACGTAACGCTGGTAAACATGCCGGCGGTGTGGTTATTTCGCCGACTACAATTACTGATTTTGCCGCCCTGTATTGTGACGATGAAGGTAAGTTTCCGGTTACTCAGTTTGATAAAAATGACGTAGAGACCGCCGGATTAGTAAAGTTTGACTTCTTAGGTCTACGAACCCTGACCATTTTGCAATGGGCAGTTGATATGACTAATGAGCGCTTAACCCGAGAGGGCAAAGAGTCAATAGATATCAACACCATTCCACTGAATGATAAAAAGAGTATAGAGCTGCTATTAAGAGCAGAAACTACCGCGGTATTCCAACTTGAATCCCGGGGTATGAAAGACTTAGTAAGGCGCTTAAAGCCCGATTGCTTTGAAGATATGATCGCCTTGGTAGCCTTGTTTCGTCCCGGGCCATTGCAGTCAGGCATGGTAGATAACTTTATCGACCGAAAACTTGGTCGCGAAGAAATTTCTTATCCAGATGCACAATATCAACACGAAAGCTTAAAGCCTATTTTGGAGCCGACTTACGGCATTATCTTGTATCAAGAACAAGTAATGCAAATTGCTCAGGTACTGGCAGGTTACACCCTAGGTGGCGCCGATATGTTACGTCGTGCAATGGGTAAGAAAAAGCCAGAAGAGATGGCAAAACAGCGTTCAACATTTGAAGATGGTGCGCGAAATAACGGCATTGACGGCGAACTGGCGATTAAGATCTTCGACTTGGTAGAGAAGTTCGCAGGCTACGGTTTCAATAAATCGCACTCCGCAGCCTATGCGTTAGTATCTTACCAAACGCTGTGGATGAAAACCCATTATCCTGCTGAATTTATGGCGGCGGTGATGTCGGCTGATATGGATAATACTGAAAAAATCGTCACCTTGGTTGATGAATGTGAGAACATGAAACTCACTTTATTACCGCCTGATGTAAATGCCGGTGCCTATAAGTTTACAGTAAACCTCAAGGGTGAAATTGTTTATGGTATTGGTGCTATCAAAGGGGTGGGTGAAGCACCTGTAGATGCAATTTTAGAAGCGCGAAGTAACGGTGGGCCATTTAAAGACCTATTCGATTTTTGTGCGCGGGTAGATTTAAAACGTATCAATAAACGCGTAACCGAAAAACTTATTTACGCCGGTGCGCTTGATCAACTCGGTCCCGAGAAAACGCAACCAGCGCGTGCTACGTTATTGGCAAGCTTAAAAGATGCGATGAAAGCGGCTGATCAGCATCATAAAGCAGAGTCGTTAGGGCAAACTGATTTATTTGGTTTATTAGCGACAGAGCCGGATGAAGTCGAGCAAGCATTTATAAAAGCCACGCCACTGACTGATAACCAATGGCTTGATGGGGAAAAAGAAACCTTAGGCTTATATTTAACCGGGCACCCAATAAATCAGTATCGTAAAGAGCTGAAATATTACACCAGTGGTAAATTAGTGGATTTACAGCCAACTAATCGTGATGTGCAATCAACCGCTGCAGGCCTTGTTATAGCTGCACGTACACTAGTAAATAAAAAGGGAAATCGTTGGGGGCTTGTAACTTTAGATGACAAGAGTGCCCGTATTGATGTACGCTTATTCCCAGAACAGTTTGAAATGTACCAAGATATGCTGCAAATCAACAATATCTTGGTAATATCTGGACAGGTCAGCTTTGATAACTTCTCCGGTGGTATTACAATGACCGCCAGAGACATATGCACCATCGCGCAAGCGCGCGAAAAACGTATTAAAGCGATTAAAATGACGCTAAATATGGTGCAAATCGAAGCCAACTTCTTCGATAAATTACAAAAAGTACTCGAACCTTATAAGTTTGGTACTTGTCCGATTAAGGTTTACTATCAGCGTCCAGATGCGTTGGCACAGTTAACCCTCGGGACAGAATGGTGTGTTACGCCTAGTGATGACTTAATTCATAAGTTATCGTTAATGGCGGCGCAAGATGTAGAACTAGAATTTAACTAATTAGGTAGTTTAGAGCATGAGCCTCAATTATCTTGATTTTGAGCTTCCAATCGCAGAGTTAGAAGCAAAAATTGAAGAGTTACAAAATATAAGCCGCGCTGGCGATTTAGACCTTGAGTTAGAAGAGGAAGTCAGTCGATTAAAAGAGAAAAGCGCTAAAATGAAAGAGGAAATATTCTCTAAATTAGGTGCTTGGCAGGTTTCTCAGTTAGCCCGTCATCCGTTGCGTCCTTATACTCGAGATTATATCGAGCGTATTTTCACGGAATTTGACGAGTTTGCTGGCGATCGTACTTTTGCGAATGATCCGGCAATTTTAGGCGGTGTTGCACGCTTTGAAGGTCAACCAGTGATGGTTATTGGCCAACAAAAAGGCCGTGACACAGCTGAAAAAATTAAACGCAACTTTGGTATGCCAAAGCCTGAAGGTTACCGTAAAGCATTACGCTTAATGGAAATGGCAGAGCGTTTTAAAATGCCAATTATGACCTTTATCGACACCCCAGGTGCATACCCTGGTGTTGGCGCTGAAGAGCGAGGCCAATCTGAAGCAATCGCACGTAACCTTAAAGTGATGGCAGCATTAAAAGTGCCAACAATTTGTACGGTTATTGGTGAAGGTGGCTCAGGTGGTGCTCTAGCCATTGGTGTAGGTGATCGCGTTAACATGTTGCAGTACAGTACTTACTCGGTGATTTCACCAGAAGGTTGTGCATCAATTTTGTGGAAGAGCGCTGATAAAGCCCCTCTTGCTGCAGAAGCGATGGGTGTAACCGCTGAGCGTGTCAAAGAGCTTGATTTGATCAACAGCTTAGTTGAAGAGCCATTAGGTGGCGCACACCGTAACTACGAAGGTATGGCGCGTAACCTGAAAAATCAACTTAAGCGCGATTTAGCTGATTTACAAGCTCTGTCACTGGATGAGATGCTTGATCAACGCTATAAACGTTTAATGTCGTTTGGCTATTGTTAAGATAAACAAAACAACCAAATTGATGAAAAAAAGCCGCTATTGCGGCTTTTTTGTTTTAGAATGCTTTGGAGCTTGGAGCACTACTAAATTTAAGTTGATGGTTACTCATGCAAACAACATCGTTATACCAACAAGTAAAAAATGCCATTACGCCTTATACCGATGAGCACAAAACCGCATTTACGGTAGCGCTCTCTGGTGGTGTGGATTCGGTGGTATTACTGCATATAATGAATGCGCTAAAAGCTGAAATACCGCAACTGCAATTAAGCGCAGTTTATGTTAATCATGGTTTAAGTCAGTATGGCGACGATTGGCAGCATTTTTGCGAAAAACTATGTGCAATAGTAAAAGTTCCTTTTTACTCGGCTCAGGTAAAAATCACCAATAAATCACGCACGAGTCTAGAAGAGCTCGCCCGCGATGCTCGGTATCAGGCACTTGATCAGCATAGCCCAAGCGGCAGTATTATTTTGCTAGGGCAGCACTTAAATGATCAACTAGAAACGTTCTTATTGAGACTAAAACGGGGCTCAGGATTACAAGGCTTAGCATCGATGCGGCAAACTCGCACCTTGAGTTCTGGGCGAGAATGTTTAAGGCCACTGCTGAACACCACACGACACAGTATTGAACAATTTGCTACCGAGTTTAAGCTTGAGCATATTACCGATGATTCAAATACGGATGAGCGCTTTGATCGCAACTTTATTCGTCAGCAAATAGTGCCTCTATTAAGTGAACGATTTACCGGCTTTGAGAAAAGCGCAGCGCGCAGTGTTAACCTTCTTCAACAGCAGCAAGATGTACTTGATGAATACACTCAGTTAGATTTAAGCCAATGCCAAAACACCCAGCAAGGGTTAAGTTGTTTACAGCTAGCAAATTTTAGCGCTGCGCGCCAAGCAAATGTTTTGCGTTGTTGGCTTGGACAATTTACGACGCTTATGCCATCACAACAACAAACTCAGCAAATACTTACACAAGGTTTAACAGCAAAAGCTGATGCGCAGCTACTTATTCAGTTAACGGATGGGCAAGTTCGCCGGCATCAAAAATTTTTATATTTTGTACGTGAAACAACCGTTCCTGACAGCCAATCACTAACTGCTCAAAACCAGTTACTTTCAGATGGTCGTACCCTAATACAATTATCAGGTATAGGAGTTAGAAAACCATTGCTTGATGAACACGTTTCTGTCCAGTTTAATTGTCCACAGGCGCGTATTAAACCGCTTAAAAAACCGGGTCACAACAGCATTAAACATTGGTTTAAAGATGCAAAAGTAGCGCCATGGTTACGTGCTAATGTGCCACTTATTTTTTATAATGAGCAATTAGTTTATGTCGTAGGGCATTTTATAAGTGCAGAACACGCCGATGAAAAAGGTATATTTTGGGAGATAAAAACATGACAACGTCACAGCCACACGTTGGTTTATCACTAGTCAATAAAGCACCGTTAGGGCTAATAGTTACAGCCGTTATAGCGGGCATTGCCACGGTAATGTTTGAGCTTGAGCTATTAACGTTAGCGTATTCGGTTTTAGGTGGTTTGGTGTGTGCAATTATTTTAATTGCGTACTGGTTAGGTAAAGGTGGACTATTTTTTATTGTTGGGGTGAGTATTCCATTATTAATGGTCATTGTTGTACCACTAACCAGCATGGCTGCTTTGTTATACCTAATTAGTGGTTTCTTTTTTGGTTTTTGCTTAGCACTATTAGGTTATAAGTTATTAGCCAAGTCAGATAATTAGTATAATTATAAAAGAAAGCCTAGTGGGGGAACTAGGCTTACCTTTAATTAATACGCTTTAGCGCAGTTACGCCCTGATGCTTTGGCCTTGTATAAACCTTTATCGGCGCGGGCAAAAATCTCATTCTCACAATCTTTGCTGTTTGCCAAAGTAAATCCAATGCTGGTGGTGACTTCATATTGTTTCATTAAACTTGACTGAGTCACTAACTGCATTACTCGCTGAGCAATCACTTTATTTGTGGTAAATTCAGGATCATCGATTAATACTGCAAACTCATCACCACCAAAACGAAATACAGAATCAGTCCCGCGAATACTACTGCATAAAACGTTGGCAAACTCTTGTAATACGTCATCGCCAATTTTATGACCGTAGCTATCATTAACTTGTTTAAAGTTATCTAAATCTAACAACATTAGACTAAATGGACGATGATGGCGGCGAAAACGCTCTAATTTCTGAGCCAAAATAGCATCAAACTGACTACGATTATTAAGTCCTGTTAAAGTGTCTTTAGTAGCTAGCTTTAGCACGCGGCTATACATTAATGCATTACGTAATGGATAAACCAATACGCTGTGTAAGCCAACTAACTTTTGCTTGATACTTCCCGAAAGCGGGTATTGGCAAAAATAGATCAGCTGCCCTAAATGTTCATTATTTATGTCTAAATTAAATGAATATGGCGGTTTACTATTATCACTATTAGGGATTTGTGCCACTCCAAGAGACGACTGAAACTGCAAGCCTGAAAAATTTATGATTTGTTTTGCATGCTCAGCATAAATCGTTAATAGCTCTTCTATATTTAACGTTGTTTGCAGTTTTTCGAGCAAACTATGAATAGCAGCAGGTTCATTATTACGGTAATGCTCTGCCGAAAACGGCAGAAACTCGCCACGTGCCGAGATGCGCTGCGTCAAAATATGGACATTTTCCATGGTTTTCTCCCCCTAGGAGTTTGTTATTACTTTTCTAAGCGATTTTTGTGCCACTATTCCAAACTGGCTGAAAAACAGATAGTTGCTATAGTTAACTCTTAAGTAGCTAAAATTTTGACGGTATGGCAACAGTATAAATAGGAGGTTTATTTGCAAAGTGTATTGGCTCAAATATTTGGCTTATTACTGGCTGCTGTGGTGCTGGTATGGTTATTTAAGCGCATTGGCTTACCGCCGATCCTCGCCTACCTTGCTACTGGCTTATTAGCGGGTAGTCATGGCATTGGCTGGATGGCGCAAAGTCATGAAATACATTTTGTAGCTGAGCTTGGTATTGTATTTTTATTATTTAGTTTAGGGCTGGAGTTTTCTGTTGGCCGCTTAATGGCAATGCGCAATATTGTATTTGGCTTGGGCACGTTGCAAGTAATTGTCACAAGTATTGTGTTTATGCTGATTTTATTGTTGATGGATTTGTCTTTGTTGAGCAGTTTCACTATTGCGACATTAATGGCGCTGTCATCAACAGCGGTGGTGGTTAAATTACTTAAAGAAACCGGCGAACTTAAACAGCGGCGAGGGCAGCTCGCTATCGGAATGTTATTATTTCAAGATATTGCGGTGGTGCCGTTACTGATTACTTTACCTTTACTGGCCCAAAGCAGTGATACTGAAGGCATTGCCTGGGCCCTGACTTTCGCTTTAACTAAAGGCGCATTTGTATGTTTGTTGTTATGGATGATAGGCAAGTGGGTATTGCCAAAAGTCTTTAGCGAAGTTGCATTAATGCGCACCGATGAATTGTTTGTTTTGACCACCTTAGTGGTTGCCTTATTTGCCGCAGGCTTAACGTATTTATTTGGCTTATCGATGGCGCTGGGCGCATTTTTAGCAGGAATGATGCTCGGCGAAAGCCAGTACCGACATCAATTAGAAGCTGATATTCGACCATTTCGCGATATTTTAATGGGCCTATTTTTTGTCACTGTCGGTATGCAGCTCGATATTTTATATGTGTTTGGCGTATGGTATTGGATAGTGGCTGCATTAGCGCTAATGCTAGTATTAAAAATTGGTGTTATTACTTTTTTAGCGCAACTGATGGGCGAGCGAAAACAAGATGCAATTGCAGCAGGCATCATGCTATGGCAAATGGGCGAGTTTGGTTTTGTATTAATTGCGCTTGCTACTAAACACCAATTATTAGCTTTAGATCACGCCTCATTTTTAATTGCTATTGCAGTCATGTCGATGGGCTTAACGCCTTATTTAATAGAATCGACGCCTTGGTTATTAAAACAACTTGGGGTATTAAAAAATCCCAACGGTGAGTGGCAGCAACAGCCTAATAGTAGCACCTTGTATCAAAACCATGTAGTGATCTGTGGGTTCTCTCGGGTTGG
Organism: Pseudoalteromonas rhizosphaerae; assembly: GCF_028885455.1. Taxonomy (NCBI): domain Bacteria; kingdom Pseudomonadati; phylum Pseudomonadota; class Gammaproteobacteria; order Alteromonadales; family Pseudoalteromonadaceae; genus Pseudoalteromonas; species Pseudoalteromonas rhizosphaerae. The sequence continues at coordinate 3,880,106 of NZ_CP118496.1, read as the reverse complement.
GCAAACTATTGCGCGGTTTTTAAAGCCAGAAGCAATAGAGTACGTTGCTGTTGAAAGTAACCCAATACTAGTTCAAGAGGCCAAAGCAGCTGGAGAGCCCGTTATTTTTGGTCATGTAAAACAAAAAGATATTTTAAAATCAGCAGGGGTCGAACGAGCTCGACTAGTGATCATTACTTTCACCGATTTTGAACATGCGCAAATCGTGATCGATGCGATAAAGCAAATAGCTCCTGACGTGAAAATACTGGTACGCATGCGCGATGATAGTCATCTCGAAGCACTCAAAGAGCTTGGCGTGACTGAGGTGGTGCCAGAAACACTGGAAGCGAGCTTAATGTTAGTGTCGCACGTGTTGTCTATGTCGGGCGTGCCGATGTCGCGTATTGTTAGGCGGGTTAGCAAAGAGCGGCGTAACCGTTACCAATTTTTACATGGTTTTTTTGCTGGAGATCAATTTGATAGTGAAGAAAACAACGCCGAGCGGCTTGAGTATTTACACGTTATGGCACTGCCAGAAAACGCCTTTGCGGTTGCTAAAAATATTAATGAATTAAATCTCGAAAAACGTAAAGTATCAGTGCGAGCATTACGACGCAAAGACCGTGAAATTGATAGTCCATCGCTGCACACTGTTTTACTCGCCGGAGATATTCTTGTACTACAAGGTAAACCTCGACGAGTAGAGCGGGTAGAGTGCTATTTACTCGATGGTACGGATTAGTGAATAGTTAACTGTTAATCGAGCTCTAAAAATTCGCGTATCTGTGGCAGTTTCTCTAAACCATCTTTATAACCAATTTCAATCAAATGCTGGGTATAGCGTTTTTCAAACAATAAGTAACTGGTTAAACTCGATTGAGAACGTTTTTTAACCCCGATCATGCGCAGTAATATTTTAATGGCTAAAGGCATATCACTGTAATAGTTTGCAGCAATGGCATTAAAGTTTTCTGATGGATTGATCACAAAACTTTGTATTTGCTTTAATTCTTGGTGTTTATCACGGCCAGGTAACAAACCTAAAGTTCGGTTAATTCGTTCAAGGCGCTCAAGATCTGACTGTAAGGTGTCGGTAAACACACTGTCGAGCAAATGGCCCGCAATCGAGGATAACCCTGGGAAGTGAGGTAGATAACCCGGCGGATGAGCTTCTTTGGGCTGATCAACACCAATAATAAATATTTTTTCAGCGCCTAAATGGACACATGGACTCAGTGGCGATAATTGGTGAATAGAGCCATCACCAAAGTAGTGGTTGTATACATTTACGCTCGGAAACACCATAGGAATTGCACTGGACGCCATTAAATGTTCAACGTTAATACGTGCCGCTTGGCCTTCGCGTTTAGCGCGCCGCCAAGGTGACTGTGTATTAGATTGAAAAAACGCCACAGAATCACCCGTGGTATAGCTTGATGCGGTGATTGACAGCGCATCTAAATAATTACGGTGTAAATTACGCTCAATGCGAGTTAAATCTAAAATTTCATTAAGTAAATTACGTAAAGGCTGATTATTCAACAAGCTCGCTGGTGGATGATTAATATGTTCAGATTGAAAACTAGTCAGCATGTTACGCATTAAATGGCCAAACACGCTGATAAAATCACTTTTATATACCATTGAGGTAGAAAAGTTTTTCCAAACAGATTCCAGTTTACGTACCGCCAAATGGGTGCATGAAGCATAGCTTGCTAGCGCAGCTGAATTGATCGCTCCGGCAGATGTACCATTAATAATAGTAAATGGCAGCGGGGCGGTACGCGGCATACTTTGCGCGAGCGCTTTAAGAACCCCAACTTGGTAAGCGGCACGTGCACCACCACCGGTCAGTAACAGAGCAACTTTAGGTTTGTTTTTATCGATTTGCTTGATTTTCATAGTTGAGTTTCGTCGTTGCAATTAAGCGGTTAAGCGTCTTTACTTTATTTATTAACTGTAAGTCTTTAAGCTAGAAGAATCAAAGGATACCTTAGCTACGTTAATAATTATTAGTGTAGGCTATGAATTAAATCCATTTAGGGTACTCTTACTGTTATCGCATTTTAATATTTATGGAGTTCGTATGTCAGATCAACCATCAGCGTCAGATGTTCAAAAACGTCCACCGAATAATAACCTTTTATTTGCAGGCATCATTTTAATTATTATCATTATTGCTGCAGCGTTTGTGTTATTAAACTCAAGTGATGAGTCACAAACAGCAACCGAAGTTGAGCAACCCGTAGCAGAGCGCCCCATGATGGAGCTAAAACCAGAGAACGATCCGGTTGTTAATGCCCCATCTGTTAATCCTGAAAAGCCTGCTGATTTAGCCGTGCCAACACCACGCCCAGTAGAGCCTGAGCCGCAAGTAGAACCACTACCTACTCTTGATGAAAGCGATCCTGTCGTTGTTGCTAAGTTAGACGAATACTTAGGTGATGCAGCTATGAGTTTGGTTATAAACGACGATGTTATTCGTCGCGGTGTGGTATTTATAGATAATCTTGCCAAAGGTAAAATTGCCCAAAAACACACTCCCGTTATTAAGTTAGAAGAAGGCTTTAGTGTAGTAGAGGGTGATATTCTTACCATTGATCCAAACAGCTATGAGCGTTATACCCCTTATGTAAAAATCTTTACTAGCATGAGTGCAGCACAAATCGTACGTTTATACGATGAGTACAAACCACTTATCAATGATGCGTATACAGAAATTGGCTATCAAGGTGATGCGTTTAATCAAACACTTACTGACGCCATAGAATTGCTGCTAGATACCCCAGAGCCAAAAGGGGATATGCCACTGTTACGTGATTCAGTAACTTATCAATATGCTTACTCAGAATGGGAACGCCTACCGGCGGCACAAAAACAACTGCTACGCATGGGCCCTGAAAACATGAAAAAAATAAAAGCTGTACTACGTAACGTAAAAAAAGAGTTAGATAATCAATAATCTTACTTAAATCGTTTAAAAAACAGTGCGATTGTATGTTTAATATGCAATCGCACTTTCTTTTTGTGTTTCCCCTTGAATAACACAGCAAAAGTAGAGATAATCCCTCCCGCGCCAACCAAGGCCCTCAATGGTAGTCTTATTGGTCCTCTCGCAACACTAGCAGGCGAACCTGGTCAGGCCCGGAAGGGAGCAGCCACAGTTTGTGACGTGTGTGCCGAGATGTGGCTGGTAAGACTGCCACCCAAACTATTTTAATTTATTTATTAACAATAGCTTGGGTCAGTAAATCTTCAAAGTTTTTTATTTACGTGTATCCCTTATACGTATCACTTTGGAGTATATACATGCATCTTTTATTATCTCGCCATGGTATTTGGTACTACAGAAAAACCTATCTATTATCATCTGGTAAACGTAAAGAAATCAGAAAAAGCCTCAGAACTAGAGATAAAAGAGAAGCTAAACAGTTAGCAATTAAAATACTGCTATTAAGCGAATGTCCTGATTCAGCCAGAAAAGTAACATCTCAATTAATAACTCAAGAACAACTCCCTTCATTAAGCGTATGTATTAGTAACTACATTGATGCTAACAAGCATTTATGGCAAGAGCGCCACCAGCATCGTATAGAGGGGGTTCTAAGTGAAATTCCCAGTTTAATATTAACGAAAGCTAATGTGTCTACATTGAAGAAAAAATGGTTAGAGGGTAAATCCATTGCAACTGTAAATAAGTGTATTGGCTATTGTTCTATGTTTTATAAATGGGTTGAAAGTGAATATGATGGCATTGAGAACCCTTTTAATGGGCTAAAGATAAAAGGGCATATTGAAAACTCACGAACAGCGTACACAAAAGATGAGTTGCATACTTTCTATACACAGGCATTAAAATTAAGAGATAGGGGTCAGGAGTCACACTTTTGGTTTCTTATGATTGGGCGATATACAGGCATGCGCGCTAATGAGGTATGCCAATTGCTAACCAAGGATATTGATCAAGGCTCAAATATATTTTTCGTCAGAGGAGATATGTTGAAAACGAAAAACTCTAAGCGTTTAATACCTGTGCATCCCACACTTATCGAGTTAGGCCTTTATGGTTTTATTAATAGCCGTGAAAACCGTTTAATGGAGCACTGGAAAGCTTCTAAGCGATCATATGCAGCAATGCCTACGAAGTGGTACTCTTCTTTTAGGAAACGTCATAACTTACCTGATTACCATTCATTAAGGCATACAGTAGGTAATGAATTGAAAAGCTCTGGAGTGCCTGTACAGTACTGTGCCGCGATATTAGGTCATGCTAATGGTAGTATTACATTTGATAGGTATGGGCATGAGGTTGCCATACAGAGGCTTCAAGAGGTGGTTAAATTCATAGGTGGTACTGAAAAAATAAAGCAGAGTGAATTATAGTTATTGTGCTACATGGTCAAAGAATAAAATCATATAGATATTTAAAGGAACTTACTGAGTGTTGATAAATAATGCTGACGAGGAATACACCAAGCTTGATAAACCTGACTTAGGTGCGGATATTGCTGTATTACGTAAAAGATATATGGAAATGAATCTATTCATTGCTGCCGGATTCAAGAGGGAAATTTTAGAAGAACGTATTAAGATTGAAAATGCAAAATTAGATACCGCAGATTTATCAAAGGATGATTATGACAAGGAGGTAAAGAAAAATGTTGAAAAATTAACTAGGCAGATAAATATAGAGTTACCTAAACGTGATATGGAACATAAATTGTGTTATTTCTCTGAAACAGCCCAAGAGTTCTTATTCCAAAGTGTTATTTCAGGAAAAACAACAACAGAAGCATATGATCTTTTGCGTGTAGATGAATCAGAAAGAAGCTATATAGAGAGCGTCATTACTAAAGAAGAGTACGACATTAATGTTGATATGTTTATTAACATAGCTAAAGGGAGGAGTCATTGGCAGAGTATGGATATCTTAAAAAGCATAGTTACACGAGTTATTAGAGAAAAAGATACTTCACAAAATCCTGCTTTATCAAGGAAAATAATTGCACTAAAAGCCTCTGGGTTTTTTGGTAAGAGTTATATTGAATTTTACTGCCAAGGCAGCATAAAAGACCTATTATCTAAACTTGCTCGAAGTGTCAAATATGTTCTTGCAGAAGATAAGCTATCAGAATTAGAGAGTTCACTAACAGCTAAAGAATCTAAGAAACGAGATAAGAAGTTAAGCATACTTGAAAGCACTAAAACATTAATTGCAGATGAAAGCAGAGATATGCTTTGCTATAAAAAAATTGCTACTGAGTTATTAAGTCATAATCCAGATCTAAAACCAAAAGCTCTCAAAGAGGCTCTACTTGGTATTAAACAATGTAATGGTAACGAAATTAAAGATACTACTATCAGGCAGTTCATCTCAAGTTTTAAGAATAAAAGCAATAGATGATTTGTTACGTTTGTAACGTTTTTTTTATTCGTGCGTATATAATATAATTAAGACTTCTTGTTGTTACTGAGGTGGCTCATCGTACGAAGTAACAACATTCAATAAGGTTCCCTGCAATGCTTTCTAAGAGTCTTATTTATCTTTCCTTGCAAGGATGTAAGGTAGTAGTTTAAGCTGCTTGTAGAGCCTTATAGGATAGTATTTGACGTGTTTCTGAGGTGTTAAGTACTTTGTATAATTAAATACAAACTCTTGGTTAGTTTTATACATTATTGCAAAGAGTTAATTACTAAGAACGCCTATTTGCCAATACTAACACATTAGACTAAATCAAATAGTTTTCTTTCTACTTTGAGCCCTCTACACATACTCATTATATCCTTAACGATATCAATATTAATTTATAAAACTCTAAATAACAGTTAGTTGCCTTTTATCATCATAGTATATTAATTAAAACTACGCTAAGTGACGAAGTCTGCTGGTGGTACCTAATAAAGCTGCCAAACTATTTTATTATGAACATCTAAACTTGTCTGGTATCAAATACGGTCAATTTTGACACCAGTTTTATCATGGCTTTAATTGGTATCTAAATATAGGGTGTTGACATTTGATACTGGTATCTGTAGTTTTGTTGGTTTTAGATACTAGTAATCAGAAGGACTGGATTTTGAGTAGATTGTTTTCATATACAAGGGTTAGTACTACAGATCAAACTACTAATAACCAAGATTTATCTATAAAGAACGCTGGGTTTAAGATTGAATCTAATCGTGCCATATCTGAAATTATTAGTGGAAGTGTTCAAGCTATGAAGCGCCCTAAGTTCGCTAAACTTATTGATCGGCTTGAACTAAATGATACTTTAGTTGTTTCTAAACTCGATCGCCTAGGTAGGGATAATATAGACGTTCAACAAACAATATCTATGCTGCAAAATATGGGGGTTAGGGTTATATCACTCGATCTACCCTCAAGCGACTTAACTACGTCTGAAGGTAAACTCATTTTACAGATGTTTGCTGTCTTCGCTGAATTTGAGCGAAATAGAATTAGAGAGCGCACAAAGGAGGGGTTAGCTAGAGCAAAAGCCAAAGGAGTTACATTAGGGCGCAAAAAGGTATCTCAAGAGCTTATAGTCAAGATTCAAGAATTGAAAGCACAATCCTTCTCGCAATCTAAAGTGGTTGAGGCTTTAAAGGGGACTGAATTTCAAACATCAATAGCAACTGTTAAGCGTAACTGGAAGTAGGAGGAAATTATTTGCTTGGGTTTTGAAAGTAAAATCAAAGCCAGTTTTCTATATTAAAAGTGCATAGGAAGCGAGGGGAAACACCACAATCCTAGCAAGAAGAGAATAGCTCGGATACTAAAGGAATTAATGCCTTTCTTAAAATCAGATGTTACTAGATTCTTCAGTGAGTTATTATGTTCCATAAGTTTTACCTCGCGATACTTTCTAAGTGGGAGTTGAACCCTAAATGATTTAATATATTGTGTTTTTAAGTCAAAAGTAGTCAGTATACTAACTACCAAAGTTACTACATAACCTAAAATATCGAACCATTCCCTCGCGCTACCTATGCACTCTTTATTTCTTATCACAAATAAAAATACCCCTAAAACTGGGTAAAGTCAATTATGTGTTTTTGCTTTAAACAAACGGCTAGTAGCGTAATGAATTTAAATTACCATTTAGAAAGCCATTTCTAAGACAAGGTTAATGCTTATCAAAAGTAAAAAAAACAATGGGGGTAGGGGGTTATTAAAGGGGGCCTGTATTTTACACTTTCAACCTTAATTTTTTGGAACTCTAATAGAGTACATGCCAGTTTTTTTTTTTGAAATAATTTAATAGAGCTTCATGTGCTTCATTTACGAGTTATAAAACAGGAATAACTTTAGGTGTTAAATTTAACAAGTTAATCTTTTGTTCATGTTCTTGTAAGCAATACATTTTGAAGTTAGTCTTATGGCGTGAATGAAGGAGAATTCCAATGTCTGTAAGTTATTCTATCCGTATTGAATTTGACAAGAAACAAGAAAAACCAGAACGAGTATTTCATGCAATGGCCCTATATGTTGAAGGCTTTAATGAATTACAAGAATCTTTTGTAAAAGGGTATGGGAATGATATTGAATTTTCGTCATGCTTAGGAGCTACCAGAGAAGGTTCATGTATAGCTGACGTTTTTCATAGAATAAAGGATATAGCAAGAGGCGTGGGTCTTGAGAGTATTTTTAATGGCATTTACTCTGGGGTTCGCTCTGAAATTGCTGTTGCTCAAAAAATTGATTCTGAAGCCGATGTAAGATCCTTTGCAAATAGCGTTTGTAAATCCATAGCTGCAAATGATCCTGAATACACTAATTTTACCTGCTTGAATGATCCTAATTTATATGATGTTGCTAATGCTCTTCATAAAATCCATAAAGCGAAACAAAATCTTTCTGAAAAAGATCTTGTTCAATATGGCAGAGGGTTAGATTTTGATTCTATTAGTGAGTCATTTTCATGCCCTCGTGATGCAGATCAAATATTTGAAGATAAAGTCGAAAACTTTCCATCTAATGAAATCTTTATTGTTAGGCGACCATCGTATGTAGAGGATTTGAAGTGGGAGTTTGAGTGTAATAGAAGAAAGAACAAAAAGCTTAGTGCAAAAATGCTCGATTCTGGATGGTTAACAAAATGGTTAAATCATGAGGAAGAAATGTGGCCCGGGGATGCATTGTACGTAAAAGTGAGAATGAAGCGAAAAACAAACGCGATGAAAAAGACAAAAGATAGATATGAAAGTGAAATCATAGAAGTAATACGTGTTATTCCTCAAAATGAAGTTGAGCAGTTTACTCTGGATTTTGAAAATGATTAGAAGCTATGATGGTGCCAAGAAAGAGGCTATATTTATAGTACTACCTCTTTTAGTGTTGTTTATTATAAAGTTGCTCAATGATGATCTTTCATCGTATATAAGATTGTCTGATTTTTCTTTAGCAACTTCAATAATGTATGGGCAGCTTTTAGCAAAAACATTAGAAGTACCTGATAAAAATAAAAAAATATCACGATTCAGTACTTATCAAGTATATATATTCGCCTTTTCTATTATCTCGATTGTTATGTATATATGCTTTCAACTTAACACAGCAATTGATACATTTTACTATTGGATTCAAATAGCTGTATTTTTCATCGGAATTATTTTTTATATTCCTTTATCCACTTTGATGGATGATTTAAAAAAAGATTAGAGACTCTATAGAGTTCGTTACTAACAAACTTAGATTTACCAAGTGAGGTTACATGACTAATAATTATGATAGAGGCGCTCATGTCGTCTGGAAATATAGTAAAGAGGGAGAGCAGTTTGCTGAAGATGCTCAAAGAGCTAAAGAGTTAGAGTGGGCTGATGAGACTGAAACCGCCTCTACAGCTTACCAAGGTGTGCCCAAGGGTTATAAACAGAGTCAGGAGCATATAGACAAGGCTACTGAAGTAAGAGCAAAAAACTTTCTCAATAGAGGCGGTGCCAGCTCAAGCGAAGAGATTGATGAAAAGCTTTTAAAAGTTGAAGAATTAACCTTACGAGGTAAAGGCATAAAAGCTGCCTGTAATGAAGTCGGGCTACACTATGACACTTATAAAAGTAGAAAAAGAAAAGAAAAAAATAGCTAAAGTTTTAAATATAATAGACATCATATGCTTTTAGCTGGCTTAGTTCATGAGGCTTTGCAATAATTCGTCAGATAGCTTTAAGCGACAAATTAGCTTTAGTAAACGTTAAATAACACTAGAAATATCTATATTAATGTGAATTGAAAGTTTTTGTATTTTAAATAAGGTTGTTTGGGCTGTGGATATAAAAATTAAGTAATAGGAACTTTTGGCTAGGGTCGTAAGGAAATAAGGATAAATCTGTATATTAAGCTCATGTATGTGTATTTTACTATATATACTCAACCAATTAATTTAAAAGGAAAATAATATGACTCAAGAGTTTGATGACTTCTTTTACGACTATTTAGACGAAATTAAAGTCGAGCCGTTTAGAGAGACGGTTGTTACAGGTACTGACTGGACAACAGAGACAATTATTCGCCAAGTTGAGAAAGGGAATATTAGCCTATCGCCTATTTTTCAAAGACGCGATGCTTGGGACCAGGAAAGAAAAAGCTTATTTATAGAATCTCTTCTGATTGGTATGCCTGTTCCACAGTTGGTCTTAGCCGAAGATCCAAATGAACGAGGCAGATATATTGTTTTGGACGGAAAGCAGCGTTTATTAAGCATATTACAATTTGCAGCTGATAATATGCGTAATGAATATCCAGAACTTAAGTTAAAAAGTTTACCTATATTGTCAGAGCTAAATAATTGTACTTATACGGATTTAATAAACAGAGGCTATAACCTTAGTAATTTTGAAAACCAATCAATTAGAACGGTAATCTTAAAAAACTGTCGTTCTGAAGACGTTTTAGCACAAGTCTTCTATAGATTGAATACTGGTAGTTTACCGCTTAGCCCTCAAGAGCTACGTTTTGCATTATCTCCAGGGGAGTTTACTAAGTATATTGATGAAGTTTCATCAAACTCTGAAGCATTAAAATTCTTCCTAGGAAGTAGTGATTTAGACTTTAGAATGCGTGATGTTGAACTCATGCTTCGTATCTTTGCGAATAATATGTTTATTGAACGATATCACGGTAATCTTAAATCTTTTCTTGATAATAGCTTCAAAGAGCTAACGCGAGAATACCCCAAAATATCCGACCAACTAGATGAAATTATTCATGATATGGAGTTGGCACATCAGCTTGTAATTAAATCTTTTGGCGATAATGCTTATAAGAAACATATTGGCGATAAGTATGAATCAAGAAAGAATCGCTCATTGTTTGAAGTTTTAATTTTTGTTCTGAGTAACAATATAGTAAGGAAAGCGATTGAAGATAAAGGTGTTGGCACACTTGAAGACATAATTATTGAATTATGCAATAGAGATATTGTTTTTTTAGAATCAATAGAAAAAACGACTAAAAGTTTGAAGGCTGTTAGTAATAGATTCAATGCTGTTATTAATAGAGTTAATGATGTCTATAACTTAAATGTACCGAATATCAATTTGAGAGGGGTAGATGGCTAATACAACTCTCTATAATAACCTACAAGCTCGTTTATCTGAGTTGCGTATTAATTTATTGCCCGAAGAGTTTGATGACTTAGGAAACTACGACAATAAAGAATTAGATATGGTAAAGGGCTACATGCTCTTAGTACATTCAGAGATAGAGTACTATTTCGAATCTATTTGTCATAAATTCGTAGATCTTCAAGTAAATGAATTTCGCACAAGTTATGAGCCAAATTTATGTACAATGGCATTACTGGCTTATTCTAAACTTGAATGGGACATTTCCTTAGAGCAAACAACGCTTCCATCAATTCAGAGTAGTAGTTTGAGTCAAACCTTAAAGACAATAATAACTAAAATGGCGAAAGAGTATAACGCTATAATCAATGGTAATCATGGCGTAAAAGAGAAAAACTTACTCAAACTAATAGCCCCTACTGGAACTCTCGATTCATTTCCAGTAGATGAACTAGCAAATTTCGATACTTTAGGCTCCGAGAGAGGGCGTCTAGCCCATATTTCCGGTCGACATATCGGGATTCAAATAGATCCGAAGACACAGTTAAGTAATCTAAATAACAACATACTACCGAGTTTAAAAGAATTTGATAAACGTTTGGTTGATATTGAAGATAAGCTATTAGAAGCTGAATGGAATGCTATAAAGCCTGGATCACTTCCTGCAATTTGATAAATTATTAACCTTGAAATTGTATTTTATCGATTGGTGCTTATGTCGCTTTAGTTCTTTATAGGTGGTACGCATTGGTGGTACAATATCTACTTAAATTGAAGATTTACTTAAACGATTCTAATGAGAGATTAGAGGGATATCTAAAGTAGAGATAATCTCTCCCGCGCCAACCAAGGCCCTCAATGGTAGTCTTATTGGTCCTCTCGCAACACTAGCAGGCGAACCTGGTCAGGCCCGGAAGGGAGCAGCCACAGTTTGTGACGTGTGTGCCGAGATGTGGCTGGTAAGACTGCCACCCAAATTCCTCATTTGGGTGTTGTTTGAAGTATAAGTTGACATATTTGTACTAAAAGATGGCATAAATTGGAAGTATAAGGTGGCATAGTCTAGTATTTAACCAAATGGTTAGGTGGTTGACTCACATGTACAGAAGAAAACTCAAACACCCCGTGTTAAAAACCTCCATAAATTTGCTAGTCAAAAAAATAAATCTACCTGTTTAGTTGAATCCTCTTGAATATCCCAACGTAACTCAAGCCTAAACTTCTCAACATTGTTAATACCTAAACCACGATGAATTAATTCAATTTCATCTAAAGGGCTTGAGCTTAAATTAACTTTTCCATTGCTGAGCATCTCTACAAATTTATGATTAGCACTAGGTTGAATATCGCTAGGCATACATACCTTAAAGCCAAATAAAAGTTATATTTAATAATCGCACTCCTGCTATCCAGCTGATAGTCGGGTTAGAGCGATAACCGGACTGTCGGGTCAACTCGTTTTTGGACATAACTGATGTAGGAGTAGCGACATATCACTTAAGCTCGGATTTATTGATTTTGTCCATATTATAACTTTGTATGTATGCTTCAATCATTGAAATAATTCTTTGATCGTAACTTTCGCGTATTAATCTTTTTAACAAGAGCTTTATGTCACTACACTCAGCCTTCGGTTGACGTTGATATACAGCCATCAACAGTGCGTTTATAACAAGGTGCTTATCCATATTTTTATCCATCGACCAACCCACAATACGCCGAGAGAATAAATCCATTACTGTTGCTACATATGAAAAACCTTCATAGGTTCTTATGTAAGTAATGTCGCTCACCCACGATTGATTCGGCGCAGGCGGGTTAAATTGACGCCCTAATAAGTTATTTGCAATTCGCGATGTCTTACCGCCTTTAATATGGCGACGCTTATACCCTATTTGCGCTTTAAGCTTATGTTGTCGCATGAGCTTAGCAACACTATTTACGCTGCATTGCTCACCGGCTTCACGTAAGTCTGCATGTATCCAAGGACTACCATAAGTGCCGCCACTGGCTACATAAAACGCTTTAATGAGCTTCAACAAGCGATTATCTTCAAGCGTTCTATCGCTTAAAGGCTTTTTAACCACGCATAAAAACCACTACGATGCAGCTTAAAAAGTCGGCACATCGATGTGATGGAAAACTCATCTTGGTGCTCATGAATGAAGCCGTACTTTACTCGGGGTTGCTGGCAAAGTACCTTGCGGCCTTTTTTAAAATATCCCGTTCCTCCGTGACACGTTTCAATTGGGCCTCTAATGTAGCGATCTTCAGTTTTTCATCGGATGATTGAACGGCTTTAGGTTTATCTGATAATTGGCTCCGCCAGTGATATAACGTTTTGGTAGAAATATCTAATCGTTCAGCGACTTCTGCAACTGAATATCCGCGCTCAGTGATTTGTTTAACAGCCGCTTCTTTAAACTCTTGGGTGTAACGTTTGCCTTTGCTCATAAAACACCTCTTATTAGAAGTTACAATGTAACTCAATGGTGTCTAGCAAACTATGGGAAGTCCACCTCGTGTAATGGTGTGTAATAGAAATCGATTTTTATTTGTGGAATAGTTTCTAAAGAACAATGACTGGAGAGCTCAAACATGCAATTTAATACAACCAAAAAAGACAATGCTTGGAAAGAATATGAAGCGTGTAGCTTTAAAGACCATATTCAGCTCTGTTCTGTCGCTTTGAAAAATGAAAACTTTACTGGTTCTGGTGTGCTTTGTATAGACAGCAAGGGTGTCCCTGGTATTTTGACTGCAAAGCATAATTTGGCGATTAACAGTGGTCTTAAAGAGTCGCCAGTAACCTGGGACTCAACCAGAGTAGAGAAGATGTGTCATGATTTTCTAACTAATCTTAATATTCTTTACGGCCCTCTAAACACTATTTCTAAAGCACCGACAGAAAAAGAATGTTTAAAGCCGGAAAGCTCAGCTATAGAGTTTCGTTCAGGTGAAGATAGTTGGGATTATGATTTGATGTTCATTACTATGAAAGACCAATCAAAGCTTAGTGAATATATCTTATGCAACCCAAAACATGCAATTAATTTTAATCCTCAAAATAAAAAGTTAAAAAGCTTTTACCAGCAGAAACACAGAGACGCTGAGGTTTTTGTCATCGGCTTTGGTGAGCAGTATGGCGTAGATGGAAAGCCTAAAGTGAACGCAGGGATATTCCAAGTAAGGACTTCCAAAATCACTTCTAACTCTGAGAGTGTCTTACGAGCGGAAAAAGATTCAGAGAATTATTACAACACTAATGTATTACTTTGCTCTGCTAGTGATCAATCAAGCACGGCTCCAGGTGACTCCGGCGGGCCTGTATTTCAAATTTTTGAAAATCAACTGTTCCTTGTTGGTATCAACTTAGGTGCCAATTTTGACGCGGAAACGCTTTTACCTGATGAGCCAATTAAGAATAACGCAAATACCTACGTTGCATTATACCAAGTCCCTTTTCTTGGTTGATAAACAATAGGTTTATGCCCGCAGTGGCTCTGACGAATATTCAAAAAATAATAACTGGCTTTGATAGAAACGAAGGACTCTTACCAAAGCCCACAACTGACATTAAACCAATATAAAAGAGGAAATTATGACTTTAGAAGCAAATATTAAAGTAGGTCTTAAGATCGACCAAGAAGTATACGACATTGATGTTGCGATCCCAGCAGGGGTTCCTACTCCGGCAGCTCCATACACGTTTTCAATTGCTGAATCAGGTGACGATGGTGCAGACCTTTTAAACGTAGTAGTTGGTGATAGCACTCACTTTTATGTAGCAGTGTCGCCTCCAAAGCAAGTTAAAGACTGGACTGAAGGCGTGGTTCAAGATCTTGAAGTTGTCGTTAATGACGGAGGTTATGACCCTGAAACTGGTAAATTTACTGACAATAAAAATCCAGATCCTAAGCCTGCTGACCAGAAGTAAAGGGTTAACTCTTTTGCCAAGGGTACGTAGCCTAAACTCGTACCCTAATGGCATTAGAGATAATAATATCTATGATTTTTAACATCTCAAGCTCATTAAAATTTGGTTATATTTTTGGGGGAAAAATTGACGCTCCAATGTTCTGTGAGCTAGACCTTAGTAAAGATTATTATCTGATTTATAGTAATTTGCAGGCTGGAAAAGACGGGCTTAACCTCTCAAAGCTTTTTGAAGATGCATTTAAAATCCCAATGCCTTTAGAGATTACGGTTGAAAAGGGGGGCTTTTTTACCTTTTCACCTCGTTCTTCATCTCAGCCGGAAAATGTTAAAATCACCGATGTTTTTCCTAACGCTCCCATCCCCAAGACGGTCAAGGAATATGCAAAACCTGTTCAGCAAACTACTTCGTTTTGGGCAAGTTTTAACTTTCGAACATCTGGGCTTTTTAAAACGCTGATTGATATTGGCTATGAAGAGAAAGGCAGCGAAGTGTCTCTTTGCGGTACATTTGCTTCTGGCGAAGTTGCTTCAGAGACTATTCAAACGACAGAATATAAGGCTTACTTCGAGCGTATTACGCTGATTCAACTATTTGAGTTCACCGACCTTACCCTAGCATATCGCTTCGACCAGTCCAGTGAGTATCGGATCCAAGGTTACATAACGCTCAAGTTATTTGGTAATGACTATAAATTTTTCGGCCATGTAAATTCAACGAATTCAGCGCTGAAAGCATGTGTTCGCTCAGCCGATCCTAATTCGAAAATTGTCCAGCCCTTTGGTGGCTTAATGAGAGGCGTTACTTTTGAAAGTTTGATGTTTGGTCTGTCGTACACCTATGAAACTGAGAAAGCGCCGGCCAAAAGCTTAATCCGTATTCAAGGTAAGATTAATTATCAAACTGATCCTAATACAAACCTTGATGACAACCTTTTTACAGGTCAGATCTTCTTGCAAGGTAGCAAGCCCATAGTTGCGGCAATGCTGATCGAAAGGGATGTGGACATTGGTGCCATTTTTAATAACAGTATAGGCGGAAGCCTATGGCCTACTAGTTTTGTCAATATTGTATTTCACAAAGGTTCGCAGCTTTATTTTTGTGATGTTGAGCACGACCCTAAATTGGTAACAGATAAAACATTTGAATGCAGTTGCGGCAACCTTGACCAAGAACCAAGCCAATCTCAGCCGATAGCAAATCCAGTTCGCTATAACAAAGGGTTTAATCTCTACGCCCACTTCGATATTACTATTTTGTTAACCATAAAACTGACAGGAGCAGTTGCAATTGGCGATGACGGAGTGTCAGCAGAAATTCAGTTGGAGGACTGGATTGATTTATGGGTATTACAATTAACAGCACCTAAGGTAGATGAGAAAACTCCTGCTGAAAAAGGTCCAATTTTCTGTTTTAACAGCAATGAAAACCTGATGGGGTTCAAAACCAGTATTCTATTTTTCCAAGCTGATTTTGGCGTCAATGTCTCAGTTCAAGCCGCTAGGGCTGACAAGTCAAATAACGATATGCGTGTAAGTGGAGAAATCGAATCAGCGCAAGCTCATTTACCTTTTTTACCTAAAGGGGCAAAGCTTAGCTTTAAATATGATAGCCAAAACGGCTTTACCTTGAATGGTTGGGAGCAGTTCAAATTCGTCAAAGATATTTTAGATTTTGCCAAAGAAGTAGAGGAGTTTTCCAACAAGACAGCTCCTAAATCATGTGGAGCTATTGTTGACTTCGTCATGGATAAGGCGACGGACACAGACTATCGAATTTTGCCTAAGTTTGTCACAGAAGGAGAGGGAGCTGATGCGAAACTCTATTTATCATTAGGTGGTACATACACACTTTATCTAGGTACAGGAACAGCGAAAGTAGAACTTTTCACGTTAGATTTCCCTGATGCTGTGAAGTTTCTTGTGCCAAAGGATCTCTCATTTGATAATTTGGGCGGCTATATTGAGACAGCCATTAAAGATGCGGGCGGCTCTTTTGCTGAAGGGATCTTAAAAAATGAAGATGCAATTGCAATTTTATTGTCTGTTTTTGCTGGCAAGCAGGCGGCAAAATACGCAGCGACATTGCTCTGTAAAAAATTGGCTGAACCTTCTCTACCTTCAGCGGCCTCAGCTGGCCAAGCAGCATTTAGTTCAGGTAGTGCAGCGGGAGGAGTTGCCTTTGGTATAGGTGTTGCTTTTGCTGTTATTGGTGGTATTACAGGTGGTAGCGGTAGTGGCGGTAGCAAAAAGCCTGGAGCGCCAGATCAGCCAACAAATCTCAAGTTAAATGCAGTAGGAGAAGAGGTAATAGCGACTTGGCAGAAGGTGAATGGCATTGACCATTATTTGTCACGAGTATTTTTCACCAACACTAAGCCTATTTTGCAAATAACACAGCCTGCTAATGCGACTTGTCAAAGCTTCAACATTGGCATGGAACGGCCTTCAGGTATTTACTACTATGCAATTAAAACAGTCAAAGCTGGTAAATCAAGTGGCGATCGAGTTGTTGGAATTTGGAAGCCTGAGGCACCTAAATTAAAGGCTCATCTAGATATAGATAGTATTCAGCAAGAACAAGTTTTGCTCTTTCTCAGTTGGGAACCACTTGAAGGTACAGCAACTTACGAGTTACGTGAAAATAATCAACCTCGAGTATTTTCTGGTGCCGATCAGTGCCAAGCTACGTCGAGCTTCACTCAGACAACTGAGGCCGGAGATTACAGTTTCAAAATAATGGCGAAAAGTGATGGTCATTATATACAAACTAACTTTTCACCAGAGCTAATCTGGCAACGTTTATCGACGCCAGATGAGGTTAAACTAACAATTACACCGAACAAAGTTAAAGTTGTGTGGCAATGGCCAAGCGCTGCAGCTCGTTTTCTTGTGCGGGCAACCTTTGAAGAGCAAGGAACAGCGCAACAGCAAACTAGCTTTAATACGGTTGAGACTCGGACAAACACTGAGTTTGATATTCCTAATGACGCTACTTTTGAAAGCGTGACTGTGTCTGTAAGAGCGGTTTCAACTCTTGTCGGTAAGCATGAGATCCCGAGCCAATGGAGCAACCCTAGTTCCACACCAATATTACCATCTCTTAGTCCTGAAGAAATTGCCAAACGAGATTTCGATGCAGGCGAAGCTGGTAAGGTTTGTGCGACAGATATCCTTTCTAGTTATCCCGACATAAAACCTGACGATATGGCCATAGCGATGGAGCAAGGTGGTTACCCTGTAGAAGATACTCGAAATGGATTGCTCGTTGCGTATCCAAATATTACGGCTAAAGCGCTTGGACAAGCTTTAGTATCGGCCTACGGGAAAGTCCAGCCAACACTAGAAGAGTTAGTCGAAACCTACTTCGAACAAGGTAAATCAGGTCAAGAGTGCGGAACTGAAGTCGCCAAGTTTTTTCCTGATGTGACGCCTAAAGAGCTTGCAGGTCAAATGAAGCAAGCAGGTTATGCAGCAGACCAGACAAGAGATGGTTTATTCGCCGCCTTCCCTAACTTAACAGCACTGCAAATTGCACAATTGCTGGCCAGTGTTTATGGGAAAAAAACATAACAGGGTACTTAACTCCTAACTAGAGCTACTGCACTGATAGCAATGTAGAGCAAAGAATTTTGAATAATTGGACAATGCGATATCGCTATAAAAAAGAGGAAGTGAAATGACAGATATTAATTTTGATGAATTAACAGGTATTTTGCCTATAAATGATAGCTTGAAAAAGTTAGCTCTGTGTAAAACACCAGCCGAGCAGCTATTAACATTAAGAGAAATATATCCAAGTGAACCATTAGTGAAAGTAGTGCAAGCACTTTACGCGATGGAGAAAATTGATGTTTTCGAAATGGCAATTTTACTTTCCAGTTTTCCTTTGCAAGTAACCGCAGGTACTCTGAAACAGGTTTATCAAAGCACATCAAATAGCACGATTGTAAGTGCACTGAAACAAGAACACGCTTATCCGACAACGTCGAGAAATGATATGTTATCAGCAACTCGTTGGCATGGGGATGACGATAACCCTGGCATGTCGCTTAGCCAGTTTGAATCAATCGCAGCAGTAACGCCAAATTATCCAGTTATTCAAGTTCTTAATTACGGTAGTGGTAATGGTGCCTACTTAACTGCAGTTCCATCTGCAGCTGAAAAAGTGTTTACTTACGAAAATGATAGAAACGCGAGTTGGAATTGGAGTTTCAAGCAGGAAGCTGCAACAGCGATCTATAAAACAGACAATATAAGTGTTGTTGCGAAATCTGACACTCAAGGTAGAGGTTTATTTAATATTGGACCTAAAAAAAACTGGTATTACGATCTGTCTTTATTTCCTGATACTCAAGAACTTCATCAGCAAATTTTAGCACTTCTAGCATATAGCTGTGGTGTTCATGCTGGCTCATTTACCGTTGCAGCGACAAACCCTTGGATGAAAACAGGTGTTGAAACTAGCGATAAAAGTGAGATTGAAATTATATATAAAACGGGTAAATGGACATGTAATCCACAAATAGACGGTGGGTTACTTTATGGCCCAGAAGGCTCAAAGGGATGCATCGCAAAAGATGGTTACGCGGCACCAGGGCAATTAGAAGGCGCACTTGTTGGACGAATAGAGGATGGTGTATTTTTCATCGGTGAGCTATTTTCTGCTAACGCACCAGCAGCTGGAGAAATAGAACTCTGTATCAACGATGATCTTAAGGGAATTTATGGGGCAGGATTAACCGATAATAAGGGAGCAGTTGAAGTAGTGATAATTCGCTCTTTTACCTGACTTAAATCTCTTCGGGTTTATTCCCCGCCGCTTGCGGCGTAGTATTGAGTAATGAGCGAATTTATACATAAAGGCCACAATGTGACAGTTTTACTTTATCACTTAGTTTTCCCTGCAAAATATAGAAGAGCAGTTCTTGATGTGGGAGTTGATAGGGCAATCACAGAAATTTGTGTTGAAATAGAAAAACGTTACGAAATCAAATTTTTAGAAATTGGGACGGATGAAGATCATATTCATTTTTTAGTTCAGTCAGTACCAACCTACAGCATTACAAAGTTGGTAACGATGATTAAAAGTTTAACGGCAAGAGAGGTTTTTAAAAAGTGCCCTCATGTTAAAAAGCAGTTATGGGGTGGAGAGTTTTGGTCAGATGGTTATTTTGCAAGTACGGTAGGAAAACATGGTGACGAATCAATGATAAGAAAGTATGTGAAAAACCAAGGAAATAATTATGACCAACTCCATTCGGATCATCAGTTAGCTATGTTCTAACCAAATACCCCGCTCACGAAGTGAGTTCTGCGTTAGCAGAAGGGCTTGCCCCGGGGATGTTTATTAATAGTTAATATTAGGCGCTTGCTGCTAGCGTACGTTACAATTAAATGGTATTAAATGATCATTAACGTTGCTAACTGCAAGGGAAAATCTATGTCATTGAGAGCTTTTAAAGAAAAACCAAGTGCAATAGTTTTCTTTTTACCGCTTTTGCTACTGCTTTTAATTTGTATATCCCATTTTGGCGCAAACTATGTACAAATGCTTTATCAGAAAAAGTTTATACAATCTCTTATTAGTAAAGCCGAAGAAATCTCCAGTGATATTAGCCAATCCATTTATCAGACAGAAACCATTAACCCTCGACGCTGTGATGAAGAAACTGTAAATAAATTACGTATCCTTTTAACTAACTACCACCACACGCATGATGTTGGTTTAGTTAAACAAAATAAAATTATATGTTCGGCAAATTGGGGCATTTTAAAAGAGCCTGTTGAACTTAATGTTGACTTTTTTAAGGGGCCTACAGGCTTTTATTTTGCGCAAGAAGTGGGGGGGATTTTTCCTATTGATGCCAAATATGATATTGCAAAACGTAATGGTGTTATTGCATTTACAATTCAAGCTCCTTTCAAATATTTTGATCAATCAAATAAGGATTTTTCGTTTAATATAACCTCTAATGATGGCTTGTACGTTTTCCATCAATTTGACTCCGAATTTCAGTTTGATAATGAATTTAACCTATTATTACAAGAAGTTAAAAGCTGTAGTACAAAATTTAACTATTGCGCTAGCGTGCTTAATAATCGCCCTGGGTTACTATTTTTTTCCACTTTGACTTTGACTGCGATACTTTTATTGCTTTGCGTTATTAGTTTTTTAATCATTTATTCTTTTATCTCATACACAGAAAGAACAAATTCGATTGAATTTCGATTACGTAATGCAATCGCAGATGAAAGTATTTATTTAGAATATCAGCCAATTTTAGAGGTCCAGAGTAAGCATATTATTGGTGTAGAATGTTTAATTAGATGGAAAGATGAGGTATATGGGCAAGTCTCACCTGAGTTATTTTTAAGTATTGCTGAGCAGTTAAATTTATATCCGTCGATGGCATTTTCATCTGTACAGCGGGCATTTAAAGAGTTGTCGCCTTTTGTTATAGAAAAAGATGACTTTAGTATTGCGATTAATGTTAACTCCTTTGAAATTCAAAGTTCGGAGTATTTACCGTTTTTAAATGAGCAATGCGAATTATATAAAATAAGCCAAAAACAAATAAAAATTGAGATCACTGAGCGTATAGGACTGCCACTAAATGAGTTGTCACACTTTGCTTTGCAGGCTAAACGTTATGGGTTTACTGTTGCTTTGGACGATTTTGGTACAGGTGTTTCAAATTTAGTTTGGTTAACTGAAATTAACTTCGATATCATAAAAATAGACCGCATTTTTACCCAATCGATTACTGATCCTTTGAAAAAAGATACGCTACTGGCAATAATGGCACTATTCACGAACCTTAATCGTATTGTTATTTTTGAAGGCGTTGAAACGCAAGAGCAGTGTGAATTTATTGAAAAGTATAATAAATACTACCAGGTTCAAGGTTGGTATTTTTATAAAGCGCTGCCTTTAGATGCATTGAAAGAATTAATAGTTTAAATAAAGCGGTATTGCGGAACCGATCATTCACCAGGCTTTACTTGAGTTAGAACACCTATGTCTGACTCAAATAATATGCTTTTTAAGTAGCGCTGGTTTTTAGCTAAAGCTGGTGCTTTAAATTTAAACTGTACCATAATAAAACCAAATATAGTATTTAAGTGTTGTAGCGCACAGAGCTGGGGAGCTTTATAAACTAGGCTTTAAATCTCGGCCTTTTACATTAACGTGAGGGGCGAGAACTCTGAGGCAACTATGCAAAATCCAACTCATGATAAAAAAGTAGATGATAAAAAGTCTGCTGAAACACTAAAAAAAGAAGCGGCAAGCAAGCGCGCAGCTTTAGAACCTGACACGAAAAAATCATACAGAAAACCCCAGCAAAAATAATAGAGTCGTTAATTATCTAACCAGTTTTCGCAAAGCATTATTTGAGCTTAATTAAGGATTGAGTGGCATTATCGACAGGTAGATTCGATAAATATACAAGGAGCTAGATAATAGATGTTCTCTACTATTTGTGGTTCTTCACTCGTTGGTGAGGGATCATATTCTTGTTGTTTAAGGCTACTGAGAGCGCTATGTCATTAATAACAGAAGACAAAAATAATGAAAGTAATGGTCTAATTAAACGGCTAGGTAAATATCAGTTGTGGCTTCCCAATGGCAAGTATAAAACCAGCTTTGTTATTTTAGCAGTGCTGTTTTGCTTTAGTGCTTTATACACCGCTTTGTTTACTGTACCCAGTGATTCGGTGGCGGTAGTATTAAGATTTGGCAAATTTAGCACTATTTTACCATCGGGTTTACACTTTAAACTGCCTCTTGGTATCGATAGAGTTCATATTGTGCCAATCAAACGCCAACTAAAACAAGAGTTTGGCTTTTCTACTCCCGGCGCAACCGATCCTAATCAAAATGTGACTATTAATAATAATATATTCTTTACTGGCAAGCGCCGTGACGTTCAGTTACGTAATCAATTGGGCGAAACGCAAATGGTGACTGGCGATTTAAATACAGCCCTTGTTGAGTGGGTGATCCAATATCGTATTGCAAATCCTAAAAATTATTTGTTTGAAGTGCGTGATCCTGCCGGTACCTTGCGCTATGTATCAGAATCGGTGATGCGAGAAGTAGTCGGCGATCGTACCGTTGATGAAGTTATTACCATTGGTCGTCAAGAGATTGAAGTTGAAGCACTGCGTAAGATGCAAGCATTAGCGAGTAAATATGTGATGGGGATCAGCATTGACCAAGTGCAGCTAAAAAATATTAATCCACCAAAAGCCGTACAAGCATCTTTTAATGAAGTAAACCAAGCGCAACAAGAAAAAGAAAAGCTGATCAACGAAGCGCGACGTGATTACAATCGCATTATTCCATTGGCTGAAGGTGAGCGTGACCAACGTATCCGTGCGGCTGATGGCTACCGACTAAAACGTGTAAATGAAGCGCAGGGTGATGCGCTGCGCTTTAACGCCTTATTTGCTCAGTTTGAAAAAGCGCCTGAGGTGACTCGAAAGCGTATTTATTTAGAAACAATGCAAAAAGTAATGCCCACAGTTAGCGAAAAAATCATCATTGATAGCAGTGCGCTAGATGTACTGCCTTTGCTTAATCTAACACCACTTAAAGGCCAGTGAGCATGAGACATTATCTATTGTTTTTTCTTGGTATTTTATTAGCATTTATTTTAGCGGCATTAAATAACGCTTTGTATACAGTTAACGAAGTAGAGCAAGTTATTATTACTCAGTTTGGCCGTCCTGTTGGCAACCCTATCACTGATGCGGGTATCAAAATTAAAATGCCATTTATTCAACAAGTAAACTCAATTGATAAACGTGTGCTGGAATGGGAAGGCACTCCTTCTGATATGCCAACTAAAGATAAGCTTTATATTTCAGTCAGTTTGTTTGCCCGTTGGCGAGTGACAGATGCATTACAATACTTTTTACGGTTAGGTGATGAACGCAGTGCACAATCAAGGCTCGATGATATTTTTGGCAGTGAAACACGTAATGCAGTTGCTAAACATGAGCTGATTGAAATTATTCGTACCTCTAAAGACCGCCAGCCTCTTCGCGATAAGCTATTGACTGAAGCCGAAAAGGCGCAAGATATCGGAAGTTTAGTACCAATACATATTGGTCGTTTGCTGGTGGAGCAAGATATATTTAATGCAGCGGCAGAAAAAGTCAAAGTGTTTGGTATTGAGTTACTCGATATTCGTTTTAAGCGTATTAATTATAATGAGAGTGTCCGCCCGAAAATTTATGAGCGAATGATCAGCGAGCGTCGGCAAA
This sequence comes from Pseudoalteromonas rhizosphaerae, assembly GCF_028885455.1. Taxonomy (NCBI): domain Bacteria; kingdom Pseudomonadati; phylum Pseudomonadota; class Gammaproteobacteria; order Alteromonadales; family Pseudoalteromonadaceae; genus Pseudoalteromonas; species Pseudoalteromonas rhizosphaerae. Next base: position 3,856,352 of record NZ_CP118496.1, on the reverse strand, counting down.
TAGCTGAACGCTTTTTATCAGAAGGTAAAGGTGAAGCGGCTAGAATTTTAGGTAATCGTGAGCGAGATTTAAATAAAATTCAGTCAGAAGCATACCGCGCAGTAGAAGAGATCCGTGGTTTAGCTGATGCAAAAGCTGCGGCGATTTATGCCGACGCTTATAATCAAAATGCACAAGCGGTTGCATTTTATGCGTTTATTCGCTCATTACAAGCATATGAGTTGGTACTCAATGACAATACGACACTGGTATTATCAACCGACAGTGAGCTATTTAAGTATTTAAAAAACACCGATACACAACCAATACCAGGCAATAATTAGTCGCAGGTCACAGTGTAAATAGGAAGGTTAGTGAGATGACAGTAAACGCCAGCAAGCTGGCGTTTTGGGGGATGTTTTGTTTAATTGGTTGCCAGCTTTTTAGCTTTGGCTACTTTTGCCCAGTAACCCGCTAGTTCGTAATGTTGATATATAGCTGTTTCAAACTCGGGAGTTATTTGCAGGTTATAATCATACTCTGGCGCATCTTTTATTACTTGGCGGTTGAGATCAACGCTGATGGTATTGTCGAGCCAGCATACTTCGCTGATCCACTCTGGTGGCACGAGCACTTTATGTCCACCCCACCAATTACTGGTATCGATGATCAGATAACGCACCGCCCACGTTGTTTCTTCTACTAATAATCCAGAGACATGACCAATATCACCATCATTTGCATTAATATGATAGCCAATAACCTCTTTGCAACTGCGTAAATTTGGATCTGCTTTTTTATTATCTTCACTTTTAACATTATGGTGAGTTAGTTGTGCGCTGCGTGCACCTGCTTCTGTATGTGGGAGGTGTTGGTGGTCACGGTACAATAAATAAGGGTAAATACCGCCTCCCCAAAATCCTTCGCCTACCCAATAATAAGGGTAGCCATAATAATCGAGTAAGCTGGCCTCATTTTGCCGTGACACGGGTTTATCGTTATCGATAGTTGGGCTGTTTTTAACTTGTTCTTTACTGATCAACACAGGCAGAATTTTTTCTATCCAGTTTGGTTTTTGAACCGCAATTGGTGAGATCAAAACCTGACGGCTGGATAGCCAAGAACCTGTTTCAACAACAAAATAGCGGATCACCCATGCTAAATCATCGAATAGAAAATCTTTTTCTTTACCGATCACACCATCGGTAGCAGCGATAGCGCAATTTTCAAGATCTTTCATGCTACGTAACATAGTAGTTATCCTTTTTAATGGGGTCGACAGTATAAAGTGTTGGCGTGTTTTAGAGCTGATATTGAGGTTGCCAACTAGGCGATGATTTGAATGAACCGCTTTAGTTTTAGCTTATTTGCCGCGGTTGTCTGTGCGCTGCAGTACACAGTCAAATTAGCGAGTTAATTACATGAATGCAGTAATGACCAGTATGAATCGCTGCTTTTTATTATTGACACACAGTTGTTTTGAGTTCGATAACGAACAGAACGTTAGCCTCTTACATAATAAAGTGATGGTAGGTAGTGAAGAATACACTTTACCGCCGATGGTGATCGCTCCACTTAATACTGAGGATATCCTAATGGATAAATACTTTTCAAAAATACTATGTGTTGTTGCAATACTGATGGTTTCACAATTAACTGGTTGCTATAAATCCCCAGAAATTGCTGCGGAAAAGCCGCCAAAAAGTACGGTGGCTAACAATGTTTTAGATATCGATGTAACTACAAACGTTAAAATGGCTTTAATGAATGATCCTATTCTCAGAGCATTTAATATCGAAGTCATTACGAATAAAGGCGATGTGCGTTTAATTGGTATTGTTGATAGCCAAAGCCAAATTGACTCAGCAATGTTAATTGCCAAAGGTGCTGAAGGTACGCATGCTATTCATGATGAACTGACTGTGAAAAGGAGTTCGTTATGAAAGGATATCTAATAGTGGGGGTTATAACCGCTGTTTTTGCTGTTACAGCAGTTGCCCAAGAAGATGAACGCGAAGGCGAACACCATATGATGATGGGCAAGATGATGCATGATAAAGAAACATCGCATATGGAACCAAAAATGCGGCAAATGTTTTCGCTAATGCAACAGATCGAAAACGAAAATAATCCACAAAAGCGTGAGCAGCTAATGGAACAACATATGAACTCAATGCGTGCAAATATGCGGATGATAAACGACCTAAATGAAAGTGGTGATGATTCAGAGTCAGAAACTGAGGGCGATGAACGTATCAATAAAATGGAAGGTCAGCTGAGAATGATGCAAGTGATGATGGATCAAATGATGGAACACAGCAGCTACAGTGAAATGAAAATGTTACAAAAACATAGAGATAAGTAACTAGGGCGTGTTGACCTTTTGTGATTAATTTTGCAGCAGTGTGTTTGGTATTTAGGCAAGGCAGAGCCTATGTAGTGTGGTTGTTCCCCATAAATAGGCGATAACGCAGCATCAATGCCAAACACGCGCTGCCCTTAGGGTTCTTCCTAGGGGCGATTAACTCTTTGTTGCTCGATTTTTACTTAGCCCACTAGGTTACAAATCTCGCGCCGCCATTAAATCGCCCCTAGAGTGAACAAATTTTAATCCACAAAGGTCAGCACGCCCTAAAGCGCAGTAGAATAAATCGACTTTGAGCCACTACTTTCAGCGCTAACAGTGTTGAAAATAGCGGCCTTGAGAGATGCACTTTCAATTTTTTTAAAGCAGCCATTTATAAATATAATTATTAGGTTCTAGGGCCGGTTAACCTCTCTGGTTGAAGGTTGTTTAATTTATAAGCTATTTAATCACCATGCTAGGTTTGTAATCTGATGGGTTAAGTAAAAAATTAAGTAAAACTTCCGCACTTTATTCTGGCTATCTACTTACATTAATACTGCCTTATCTAAAAACCAAACATACGGATGTAAAAGTAACTGTGAAAGATAAACAGGCTCTAGCCCTTGAAACTAAGGTTAATGGCCTCATACCTTTTACGAGGTCAAAAATTTTAAATGAACAAAGTAACAGGTGTATTTCGAAAAACTTAGGTTAGAAATCTAATGAGTTTGTATTTAAACCGATTATTTTTATAAGGATAAAGTTATGACACAACGTGTAATTGAAATGCCAGACTTAGGCATGGGGACATTCCGCTTAGAAGGAAAAACAGCTTATGAATCTGTAAAAATGGCATTAGAAGTTGGCTTTCGCCATATTGATACCGCACAGATTTATGGCAATGAAGAGCAAGTTGGCCAAGCGATAAAAGACAGCAATATCCCTAGGGACGAGCTATTTATTACCACCAAAGTGTGGAATAACAAACTGAATAAAAGCGATTTTATCGCCAGTGTGAAAGAGTCTCTTAACAAGCTGCAACTCGATTCTGTCGATTTATTGTTGATCCATTGGCCTGCGCCATCAAACGATGAACCAATGAGCGAGTATTTAACTGAGTTATTAACGGCAAAGCAGCTTGGATTAACTAAGCATATTGGTGTATCGAACTTCACTATTGCGAATTTAAAAGAAGCCATGCAAACACTGGACTCACGTGAAATATTCACCAACCAAATAGAAGTACACCCTTATTTAACCAATACCAAGTTACGTGCTTTTTGTCAGCAGCATGACATTCATGTCACCGCCTATATGCCATTTGTGGTAGGTAAAGTGTTAAACGATCATACCATTATTGATATTGCTAAGAAGCATGATGCAAGCCCTGCACAAGTGGTTATTGCATGGGTAAACGCCAAGGGTATGACGACCATTCCGTCATCAACTAAGCGTAAAAATCTTGAAGATAACTTTAATGATAAAGCCGTAAAACTTGATGAAGAAGACATTGCGCGTATTGATGCTCTCGATTGCGGCGACCGTCAAGCAACCCCAAGTTTTGCACCGCAGTGGGATCAAGACACGTTTTAAGCGTGTTCAATATAAAGTGCAGTGAGTCTGCACTTTTTAATGCAAAGGAATAACTATGTTAACCGTTATAGCAATGCTGTCATGTAAAAACGCTGATGCAGCTACGTTACTTAGTGCACTTGATAACTTACAAAAGTTATCGCGCAAAGAAGTAGGGTGTTTACGCTACGAGCTGGCTGTGAAAAATAATGATACGCAAACCGATTACATTGTAACTGAACAATGGGCTACAAATGAGCACTTTGAAGAGCATAAGTTAGCGCCACATTTTAAAACGTTTGGTGAACAGGCTGGTGCTCTACTTACTCACAGTAATATTGATGTGTATAAAACGATTGGTTAATAATATAGGGGCAGTGTTTAAAGCCACGTATTTTATATCGAGCTTAGCATGTTAAGCACGGCTTTAATCACGCCTTAGCAGGTGACAATGAGTGAGCCTTGATAACTTACCTAATGTATTGACCTGCGTTTTTGGGTATATAAAGTTATGCCATGGTATTTTTCATCGCACACTGATTATATCCGCTTTCTTTGTGTTTATGGCATCGGTGGTCAGTTTTACTTTCATGCAATAATTTTTTAAGTTTTTTGACTGTCGATACTAAATCAAGGAGTCAGTTTATTTATTGTCCAAGATTTAATTTCGGCTTGTATTATATCTAACTCGCCTTAGCGTATTTGACTAGTAATCAAAAAAGACCCTATGGATACTGTGAGACTGTTAAATAAAAGTAACAAAGCTTAACGTTTTACACACACATCAAAAGGTCGAATATGCACACAATAAATAAAAAAGCATTATCAATTGCGGTAGCATTAGCTTGCTCATTCCCGTTACATGCCCAACAAGCTGCTACGAATAATCCAACAAATACGAATGAAAGCAACACTGCGCAAGAACAAAGTACCTCCTTAGAGATTATCTCTGTAACAGCAACCAAACGTAAAACAAAGTTAATGGAAACCCCTGTTGCTATTACAGCATTAACGGAGGCTGAGCTCAGGCAAAATGGCGTAAATAGTGTTAAAGATATAGCTAATCTAGTACCAGGGTTAGATATCTCCACAGCGACGGATCAATCAGCACCTGTTATCTCGATGCGTGGCGTACGCTCTACTAATATTACCGAGCTTGGCGACCCTGCTGTTGGCGTTCACCTTGACGGTATTTATTCGCCAAGAATGCAAGGAGCGCTAGCTCTGATGTATGACATTGAACGAGTTGAGGCATTAAGGGGGCCACAAGGCACGCTATTTGGTCGAAACTCTACAGTTGGTAGCATTAATGTTATCTCAGCAAAGCCTGAATTCACTCATTTATACGGTAATGTGAACGTTGAAGCAGGAAAATACAACAGCAAAAATATTGATGGCGTAATTAATATTCCAATTAATGACGAATTTGCAGTACGGTTTTCTGGCAAAGGATTAAAACGAGATTCTTACCTTGAGGGTTACTACGATCCTAACCAATACGACTCAAGACGATTAAGCGACGATATTCTCAATGCTCCTGTTATCTCAGAGGATTCTTATCAAGGTATTGGTCAAACAGTTACGCAGCGAGAAAACTGGTGGATAGATGGTGCAGGCACTGATCCAGAGGCGCAAAAAGTTCGCCAATTAACCCCCGCAGAAAAAGACGACTTTTATAACAACGCTGATGAATACTCTTTTAGAATTAGTACGCTTTGGGAGCCGTTAGATGGTGGCTTTTCAAATCATACCGTTTTTCAAAAGTACGTTAATAACAGCAATAACAATCTCGATTTAGTTAACTGCGATAAAATTCGCGGTAGAAGTGAAGAGCTGGGCGGCGATTGCACAAACTTTTTACCCAGTGATAATACATATCAAGCTGTTGTGAATGTGCCTGGTAAGCTTAATTTAGATATCACCTATCTTAGAAATACCCTTAACTACGATATAAATGATGAATATTCGCTTGTGTGGCTACTTGGCTATGAGGATATGGAACGCTCTTCAGCACAAGATAGCGAAGTCGGCCTCGATCCTTGGGATGGGGCAACGTACTTTTTAGATGGCACTGGTGCTGAATCTTTTTCTACAGAAGTGCAATTACAATCTGACGAATACGGCGATTTTATTTGGATTGTTGGTGCTAACTATTTCCACGAAAAAACCACGACCTTAGGTTATTACGATAACCCAATGGACGATAAAGCCTTTTGGGATCAACCTGATCGCTCTACAGACGCATTCGCTTTGTTTGGCCAAGGTACATACAATTTAACTGAAAAATTACATCTAACACTTGGTTATCGTTTTAGTGATGAAACGAAAGAAGATAAAGGAGGCAAAACATACCGCTGCTCTAATGCCGATGGTTGCGCTGTTGGTTGGTTAAATAGAACAGATCTAAATAACTTACCAGTTGATTACTACGAAGATCCTTCAATTTATGCGTCATACTTTGCAAACGATAATAAAGGAAGTTGGCAGCATCATGACTTTCGTGTTGGTTTAGACTACGACATTTCACCTGAAACGATGGTTTATACCTACCTTGCCAGTGGTTTTAAAGCTGGTGGAATTGGTGATGTATATGAAGTCGTAAATGATAGAACCGGTGACGTAACACGCTTTGAAACTAAGTTCGATCCAGAAGAAGTACTTACATGGGAGCTTGGCGCTAAATCGAGCTTTTTTGATAATTCATTAAACTTAAAAGCCGCGTTTTTCTACACAGATTACACCGACATGCAATACGCATCAGTGGGCTCAATCGGTAATGTAGAACGTTTATCTGTGGTAGAAGATGAAGATGGCTCTCCCGTTTTAGATAGCAATGGCGAGCCGGTACTTGATTTTCAAAACAAGCCTGTGATTGCTTATTACACACAAAATGTTCCTAGTTCAACAATCAAAGGTATTGAGCTTGAGTTTGATTGGAAGCCATACCCAAGCGGGCGTATCACCGGTTATGTAACCTGGACCGATGCCAAAGTGACGGACGATTGGAATACTAAGTGGGATTATGATGCTGAGTATCTTTTTGATATTTCTTATGAGGAATCAAAAAATCCTGAAAATACACTGCTATCAACCAACCTTAAAGGCAATAACCTAGCGATGACGCCTAAGTTCACGGCGAACATCAGCTACACACATACATTTGATTTAGGTGAATATGGTTTTATCCATAGTTGGCTTAATGCGAGCTGGAAAGATGAATCGTACTCAACAGTATGGAATGTTGATAAACACTTAGATGATATGGACTTTAGCGTGTCGGACGAGGCGACAAAATACATTGACGATAGCCGAGATGCATTTGCAGTCTATAACGCGTCAATTAAATATGAGCCGCAAGGACAAAGCTGGTACGCAGAAGTATTCGTTAATAATGCCTCTGATGAAACTATTCAATATTGGAATAATACTAGCAAAGGAATTCCAAAAGGCAGCTTTGGCATGCCAAGGTATTACGGTGTAAGAGCTGGTTTTTCATTCTAGATAACCTAACCACAATTAAACTTCCCACAGTCAATATACCACTGTGGGAGGTGTACAATTTAAATAAGGATCAATAATGAAAACTAAGCTTATTAGCTCGTTAGTTGCAGGTTGTGTGTTTATCTCACCTTTTACATATGCCAATTATTTTAAAGATAATTTTTCATGGGGTTACGATAATGCCATTTGGAATGCGCGAAGTGGCGACAATGGCTCGCCTTTTGGCTGTGAATTTTCCCCTGCAATGATTAACCCAAGCCAACAGGGGATCACGCTTTCATTATCACAAGGCGCATGTGCTGAGCTGCAAAGTAATAATTTCTATGGCTTTGGCAAGGTGCAAGGCAGTGTTAAGTCAGGGAATACGCAAGGCACTGTGTCTTCCATTTTTACTTACACATCGTGGTGGGATTCACCCGGCAGAGCATGGCAAGAGATAGATATTGAGCTTTTACCCTCCCTTGGGAACGTTGTTCATACCAATGTGATTTATCAGCCGCAAGGTGGCACTTATCAAAGCTGGGAAAAGGACATCGACTTAAGTCAGTTTGGGCTTGATTACAGAGAAAACTTATTAACTATTGGCTTTGATTGGTCTAGCAACTCGATTCGTTGGTACCTATACGACGCTCAAGGAAATGAGCAAACATTAAGAGTGCTCTACAAAGACAATGGCGATGGTCATTTAGCTGAAAATGAAATTCCCGCGTATGCATGGCCGATGGATAATACAAAAATAATGATTAACCAATGGAATGGTGATAACTCAACCGAAGGCTATTACTTCCCTGGTCAATACTATGGCAGCCCTTCGTGGGCGTACTATGATTTTATTGAGTACATTCCCCAATAAAATTAAGAAGTTTGTATCTATAAATAGAATTTAATCTCGAAGGTTTTTAATGTCTCAAATCAAATATTCTAAATTATTATTTTGCTTATTGCCCGTAGTTGGGGCGCTTACTTGTCAATATTCATTCAGTGCAGAGCGTGAGCAAGTCAACTGGCCTTATGTAAACACTAAACTTAAACGTGATCCCGCTGTAGAAGCGCAAATTGAACAACTACTGGCAAAGATGACCATAGAGCAAAAAGTGGCGCAAATGATTCAGCCCGAAATTGGTTATTTAAGTGTTGAACAAATGCGCAAATATGGGTTTGGTTCATACCTAAATGGCGGTAATACAGCGCCCTATGGCGACAAACGCGCTGATCAGGCCACATGGTTAAAATATGCCGATGAAATGTACCTAGCATCAATGGACTCAACGAAAGACGGTATTGCAATACCGACTATTTGGGGTACTGATGCCATGCATGGACATAGCAATGTGTATGGCGCTACGTTATTTCCGCACAATATTGGCTTAGGAGCTGCGCATGATGCCGACTTAATTAAGCGCATAGGCCAAGCAACAGCGAAAGAAGTCTCAGCCACTGGGATTGAATGGAGTTTTGCTCCTACTGTCGCTGTAGTCAGAGATGATCGCTGGGGCAGAACCTATGAAAGTTACTCAGAAGACCCTGAATTAGTTAGGCTGTATGCGGGTAGTATGGTGACAGGTATTCAAGGTGATATAGGGGCTGACTTTTTAAAAGGCAGTAACCGTATTGCAACCGCAAAACATTTTGTGGGCGATGGTGGTACAGAGCGAGGCGTTGATCGCGGAAATACGCTTATCGATGAAAAAGGATTAAGAGATATTCACAGCGCAGGTTATTTTTCGGCTATTAATGAAGGTGTGCAATCAGTGATGGCATCCTTTAATAGTTGGAATGGCAAACGTGTGCATGGCGATAAACACTTATTAACGGATGTACTTAAAAACCAACTTGGTTTTGATGGGTTTGTAGTCAGTGATTGGAATGCTCACAAGTTTGTAGAAGGCTGCGATTTAGAGCAATGTGCGCAAGCAATTAACGCCGGCGTTGATGTGATCATGGTACCAGAGCATTTTGAAGCGTTTTATCATAATACTGTTAAGCAAGTGAAAGACGGTGTAATCGCAGAATCAAGAATTAACGATGCCGTTAGGCGCTTTTTAAGAGCTAAAATCCGTTGGGGTGTGTTTACAAAGGGTAAACCATCAGCGCGACCTGAATCACAACACCCGCAGTGGTTAGGTGCTAATGAGCATCGCATTTTGGCAAGAGAAGCGGTTCGTAAGTCACTCGTTCTATTAAAAAACAACGAAAACGTGCTGCCAATCAAAGCGAGTAGCCGCATCTTAGTTGCCGGCAAAGGCGCAAATGCAATCAATATGCAAGCAGGAGGCTGGAGTGTTTCTTGGCAGGGCACAGACAATACCAATAGTGACTTTCCAAATGCAACCTCTATTTATGCGGGTTTACAGTCGCAAGTAACAAAAGCGGGTGGTGAGATCACTTTGAGCGAGTCTGGTGAGTATAAAACCAAGCCAGATGTAGCCATTGTTGTTATTGGTGAAGAACCTTATGCAGAATGGTTTGGTGACATCGAGATGCTTGAGTTTCAGCATGAAACTAAACATGCACTTGCGTTATTAAAGCAGCTTAAAGCTGATAATATTCCTGTAGTAACGGTATTTTTAAGCGGCCGCCCGTTGTGGGTTAATAAAGAGCTCAATGCATCGGATGCCTTTGTTGCTGCTTGGCTACCAGGCTCTGAAGGTGAGGGCGTTGCAGATGTACTATTAACTAATAGCCAAGGTAAAGCCCAGTTTGATTTCAGCGGTAAGTTGAGTTTTTCATGGCCTAAATATGATGACCAATTTACGTTAAACTTAAACGATGCTGACTATGATCCATTATTTGCTTATGGCTATGGCTTAACTTATCAGGACAAAATAAATGTGTCTGTTTTGAGTGAGAAAACCAGCCCTAAAAAAATGGTTAATAGTGACTCACATCCCCTGTTTGTAAGAAACTTAGCCAAAAATATGACTTGGCAACTGGCAGATACAAGCACAGAAAAGGTGTTAGCCAGCGGTGCATCAGCAACCAGTGGCGATAAACAAAGTTTACTTATGCAATCAGTCAATTTATCTTATCAAGAAGATGGCCGTGGCTTTAATTGGCGCGCACAAGCCGCTGTTAGCTTGAGTCACCTAGAGCCTAAACAGCTAGATAGTAAATTTAGTGCAGGTTACCTTGAATTAAAAATGCGCATAGATAAAGCTCCTGAACAAGGAGCAAACTTGCAAGTCATGTGTAGCGAAAATCATTGCTTAAGGAATATTGATTTTTCATCGTTTTCACAATTAATGACAAACAAAAGTTGGCATACTCTAGCAATCCCTTTGCACTGTGGTGATAGCGGACTTGCTGAGCAAAAAATAACAGACGCGCTGCGCATTACCAGTCAAAATTTAAGTTTAGCAATTGCTGATGTGGCGTTGACTATAAAACCGAGTAATGACTCATTATCATTAACGTGTGCAAAGTAATACCCTATGGCTGTTGATTAACGTTTATTAATCAACAGCCTATAACATTGGATTTAATAATGTGAATAGTAATAACCCTAGAAGTCAGTTGTTCTGGTTATTCCAAAGTTGTGGTTGGATTGTCTATGCAATGCTGACCGAATTAATGATAAAAATACCAAGCGAAGAGCCATGGACAATACATATACCGCATTTAATTATTGATGTAGCGTGTGGCTTTTTGATCACTTTAACGTTAAGACGATTTTACAACTGTTTTAGTCAGCAAGAGCTCAAAGTTAAAGTCGCGTTACGTATTATGCTGCTTCTAATTGCAACATTACTCTGGACGCAAATTAAATGGATTTCCTTGCAGTGGTTATATGGTAACTGGTGGCTTTCAATGTCATGGTTTGACTTTGGTACATGGACGTCAGCCTCGTTAACCATGCTTTCAACATGGACTGCCTTTTATTACGGGATCAAAATTTATTTAGATAATCTTGAGCAAACTCAAAAGGCCGCAGAAGCAACCCATTTAGCGAAAGAGTCACAGCTAAAAATGCTTCGATATCAGCTTAACCCGCATTTTATGTTCAATAGTATTAACGCCATTTGCACGTTAATATTGAAAAAAGAAAGCTTGCAGGCAGTAAACATGCTTGAAAAACTATGTGACTTATTGCGCCATAGTTTATATACCGACCCACTTGAAAAAGTAGCTATCAAAGAAGAAATCGCAATGTTAAGAACCTACCTAGATATTGAACAATGCCGATTTGCTGACAAGCTAGAGGTTAATATTAGCGTTGATGAACCATGCAACGATTTATTAATACCTTCTTTATTAATTCAACCATTGGTAGAAAACGCGTTAAAACATGGTATGCGAGCAGATCAAAAAATGGTGATCACAATTAATGTTGAAAAAACAAAATCCGCATTGCTCATTAAAGTTGCTGATACTGGTAAAGGCTTTGATGATAATAAAAAAACCAAAAGAGGCATCGGCTTGGCTAATTGTGAGCAACGCTTAAAATTAATATATGGTAATAGTCACCGAATTGAAAAAGGCAATGCGACTACCGGTGGTGCGTGGTTTTGTATCTCTCTTCCAATTAATGGTTTGCAATCATGATTCAATTAAAAACGTTACTCGTTGATGACGAATACAGTGCTATTGAAGGTTTGCGTATTCGCTTAGAAGCCTTTGCTGAAATTGAAGTGATTGGCAGTGCACAAAGTGTTGATGAAGCAATTAAAGTACTTAACGAATATGATGTAGATTTAGTGTTTCTAGATATAGAAATGCCAACAAAGTCAGGTTTTGAATTAATTAAACATTTTCAACCAGAGAGCTGCCCTGCGGTTATCTTTGTTACGGCATTTCATCAACATGCTGTTAAAGCTTTTGAGGTGAGGGCGCTGGATTATTTACTTAAGCCCGTTAAGTTAGCTCGCCTTGCAGAAGCCATTGAAAGAGTTATTAAAACAGAAAAGCTAAACAGAAAAACCGAACTTATTGAAGTGCACCAATCGCTGGTGATCAATGAATCGCAACCACTTGAAGTGGCGGGTAATTCTGACTATAAGTTTGAAGCTGAGAATTTAGTTATTCAAGATGCTAAAAACCCAATTCAAATTATTCCGTTTAAAGATATTTTATGGATTGATGCGGCGGGGGATTATATGTGTGTACACACACCTGCTGAAACACACGTAATGCGGGCGCGTTTAAAAGAGCTTGAAAAAAACACCTTGCCTGAAGATTTCCTGCGAATACATAAATCAACGATTGTAAATTTAAGCCATATAAAGCAACTTAACCCACTTAGAAACTCTGAATACACGGCTGTATTACAAAGTGGTAAAACACTTAAAGTCAGTCGTACCTATAGTAAAAATTTAAAGAGTTTGTTCAAATAATAAATATATTAATATTGAGAGTATTAAACTATAACTGCAACAGTTTGTATAATAGGCATTTGTTACGCTATCTCAGGTCATAATTTATAAGGATTTTAAATTTCTATGGCAAAACCTCAGCTTTTTTGGATTATTTTAATATTATTGATTACCTGTTTTATGCCTTGCGGTTTTTTCATCTGGTATGAAAGTGTGGATCCCGCATTTATCCCTAATGCTAATTACAATTTTATTTTACAATGGGTTTTACCCTCGCTGACAGTGCTGACGATTGGTTACCTTTTTAGTCAGTATAAGAATTTTGCTCAAGTGAAGGAAAGCTTAGATGAGCATTTTATTGCTGAGGGACGTTTAGTTAAGTATTTTACGCTGCTTTTTAGTCCAGTGTTTATTTACTTTTACTTTTGGACATTCATTAATATCCCAATACAGTTATGGGCAAATTATCAATTGGCTGAGTATTGGTCGCAAGAATATTTATTAGTTGAGGCAACAACATGTAGTAGTGACTATGAGCCGCACTGCGTAGAATTAAAGTTTTCCGATTTAGCAAGTGAAGAAACACATTCAATAAGATGGTATTTAGATAAAGCTGAATTATTAACGCTCAAGAATAAAAGAGTAAATCTGGTCGGTGAAAAAAGTTATTTTGGTTATATTATCAATACAATACAGTGGTGATCAAAGCTTTAAAAGGCATTATTGTGATTTGTGGTGGTTATAAAAAGGCCTAAACTACCCCTGCCATTTTGCAGGGGTAGTATAAATTGGTTAACCGCGATTATGCTCGCGAGCGTAATCAATATTGGGCCCTTTAGGGACGATTTGCGTTGGGTTGATCATGGTATGACTAAAATAATAATGTCGTTTGATATGATAAAAATCAACGGTTTCTTTAACGCCAGCAACTTGATAAAGCTCACGTAAGTATTCACTCAGTGCCGGGTAATTTTCGATAGTACGCAGATTACATTTAAAATGCCCAACATACACACTGTCAAAGCGTATTAGAGTGGTGAATAATCGCCAATCTGCTTCTGTTAGGGTGTTGCCCACCAAATAGCGCTGCTTGAGTAAAATACTTTCGACTTTGTCTAATGCACTGAATAAGTCATTAAATGCCTCTTCATAGGCTTTTTGAGTGGTCGCAAACCCAGTACGATACACGCCATTATTAATGTTGTTGTACACCAGCTCATTAATTGCATCGATTTCAGCGTGCAAGTTATTTGGGTAAAAGTCTAGTTTATTGCCAGTTAAATCATTGAAGGCGCTGTTAAACATGCGAATGATTTCAGCAGATTCATTACTGACTATTTTATTTTGCTGTTTATCCCAAAGCACAGGCACAGTTACTCTTCCGGAATAATCTGCTTTATTTTCGGTGTATATTTGATGCATAAATTGCTTATCAAAAAGTGCATCTCCAGTGCTGTGGTTGTTTTTATCAAACGTCCAACCGTTATCTAACATATCTGGGCTAACCACAGAGACATCAATATAGTCTTCAAGGCCTTTTAATTTTCTAAAAATCAAGGTGCGGTGCGCCCATGGGCAGGCTAATGAAACATATAAATGATAACGGCCTTTCTGTGCCTTAAAGCCCGCCTCACCAGTTGGGCCTGCGCTGCCATCTTTGGTTATCCAGTTACGTAATTGTGCAGACTCGCGTTTAAACTCACCATCGCTTTTATCGGTGTCGTACCATTTATCTTGCCATTTACCGTTGACTAGTAATCCCATAATTGACTCCTATATCGTGTTTTAAAAGCTACCAAATTTACCGCTTTGGTAATCACTAATTGCTTCTCGTAATTGATCTTGCGTATTCATCACAAACGGGCCCATGTGAGCAATAGGCTCATTAAGCGGATCACCGGCTAAAATAAGTACCCCAGCGCCGCTTTGCGAGCTAAATTTAATATCACTATCGGGCTCTAAAATAAGTAGGCTGCCAGCCATTACTGGACCACCTTGTTCGGTGTTGATTGAGCCAGTATGAATATAAATCATCACCTTGCTTTGTGTCAGTGGTGGATGAGCAAACTCAGTGCCTATAGGTAATGTTACATCTGCTAGCATGCCATTGGCTGCTAGTTCTTGTAGGCTTGAAACCTGAGTTTGCTGGTCAAATTGCCAACTGCCAGCCAGTGCTTTTAGTTCAACACCTTGACTATTTTTATGTTCAGGTGCAGGGTGCTCAGTAGTATCTTGATATTTCGGTGCTCTGAGCTTTTCAGTGCTTGGCATATTGAGCCAAATTTGAAAGCCATGCATTCCCTCAATCGCATCGGCAAGTGGCATTTCGCTATGGATAACGCCAAAGCCGGTACTCATCCATTGCACATCACCTGCGCGAATAGCTTTTTTATTGCCCATTTGATCTTGGTGTTCAAAGCCGCCTTTAATAATGTAGGTAAAGGTTTCGATACCACGATGCGGGTGGGCAGGAAACCCACCCATAAAGTCACTGTGATCGTCGGATTTTAATTCGTCGATCATTAAAAAAGGATCTAAATGCTTACCATCAAAGCCTGGTATCCGGCTAATATTTACGCCATCACCATCTTGGGTTGCATGGCTATTGAGTTGCTTTATTACTTTCATTGCTTTGCTCCGAATCTTGTATGCTATTATTTAAACACAATAAAATTAAACAACCATGGGTAAAAATAGCACTATTCATTCGTTTTAACAGAACGTTCTGATTTTTGTTTTTTCGTTAGGTTATCCGCTACAAAAGCCCCGCGATTGCCAGACTGATGTGCAGGTCCTACGGTGCTATCAACCATGGTTTGTTGTTCGGTGCTGGCATTAATCGCAGCGCCAAAAATAATAATATAGGCGCTGATATACAACCACATCAACATGATCACGACCCCGCCTAACGAACCATAGGTCTCATTGTATGAAGCAAACTGTGACACATAATATGAAAACCCTAATGATGCGATGATCCAAAGCCCAGTAGCCATTACTGAACCAGTTGTAACCCAACGCCACTTTGCCGCTTTTCTATGGGGTGCATAACGATATACAAAAGCTAAAGCAAAATGAAAAGTCGCTGCTAGTAATAGCCAAGTGAGTAATTTGATCACCGTATCGATACTGTTTTCTAGACCAACAATATTGAGTGCGATAGGCAATATACCAATGATTAATAATGCGATTACTGCGACCAATATAGCGCCAATAGAGAATAGAAAGCGCACTAAAAGCGCTTTGAAAAACTGCCTTTTGGTTTGCTCATGGTAGGTAATATTGCAGGCTGTGATCAGTGCTTGGCAGCCCTTACTGCTACTCCATGTGGTTAATAACAACGTGCTTATTGCACTAACACTTAACACTTTTTGTGATTGTTGGGTAACTTCAGATACCTGTTGTAGAACGATTTCTCGGCTGCTTGGTGGCAATAAAGTAATAAACTTACTAATCTGTTCACTAACATCCGCCGTAGAGGCGAAATAAGCATACAGCGAAACACAGGCTGCCAGTGCTGGAAAAATAGCGAGTAATGCGTAAAAGGCGACACCAGCGGCAACAAAGGATAAGTTATCTTGCGACATACTTTGATATACCCGCTTGCTGATATCCCACCAGCCCAGCAAGGGGATCTCGGTTGGTTTATCTGCTGTGTAGCCACGTGGTTTATGTGCCATATTTTATTCCTTGCTGATGGTTATTAGTCACTATTTATTAGAAGTTAGGGTGCAAGGTGCTTGCCAGCTTAAGTTGGCGTTTAATTTGCTTCTACAGAATTAATGGTTTCATCAATAAAGAGCGCATGAGTTACATATGGAAATAATGAATAGTATTAATAATCAAATTATTAGCGCATTAAAAATACAAACAACGAGTACCAACGCGGATCCTTTAGCGCCAGTATCTTGGCAAGGTATAAACTCACAAATTGCGCATTTTTTACAAAGTGCTTGGCAAATGTTACCCGCTCTCACTTTAGGTATAGCAGCAATAATCGTGTGCTATTTTTTAGCAAAGCCTGTGTCTTATTTATTAGTGAAACCTATTGGCTATGTAAGTGAAAGGCGGTTATTGCATGTTGTTGCTCGTCGCTTTATTAGTACTGTGATCATTTTGTTTGGAGTTTATTTATTTTTACGCTTAGCAGGCTTAAGTGAATTTGCCGTGGCGATAATGAGCGGTACTGGATTAGTCGGGCTAATCTTAGGTTTTGCATTTCGTGATATTGCAGAGAACTTTATATCGAGCATGCTATTAAGTGTGCAACGTCCTTTTCGTATTGATGATGTTATTGAAGTCGATGGCTGCTTAGGGGTAGTAAAAAAGGTCACTGCGCGGGCGACCACATTAGTTGATTTTGATGGTAATCATATTCAAATACCTAATGCGACTGTTTATAAAAATGTGATTAAAAACCTTACTGCTAATCCGAAAATGCGCGGTCACTATAAAATAGGCATAGGTTACGATAACGATATACGTAACACTCAGCAGTTAGCGCTGAGTTTAATGGATAAACAAGCTGCTGTGCTAAAAGATCCGGCCCCACAGGTGTTACTTGATGAATTAGGCTCAGCCACTATCAATCTCAGTATTTACTTTTGGGTTAATAGTGAGCAAAACAGCCCGGTTAAGGTAGCGTCGCAATTGATGCGTGAAATGGTTAATAGCTTTAACGCGCATGGTATTAGTATGCCTGATGATGCTCGTGAACGGATTATTTTAAATGCACCAAGTGAGCAAGCACAAAAGACTCCGGAACAACCCACTACGCAAGATCAAAAAGTCAAACCGATTGCGCATCTGGATGCTGGTATTGATGATGTGAGCAGTGATGCTGATGAAATTCGTGAACAAGCTGAGCGCTCTCGCGATCCTGAGCAAGGCAACAATATTATTTAACTTGCTCTTTAAATAATATACTTAGTTTAATGGCCGTGGGTTCGGCAATTTTATTTAGCAAAGACTGAGGTATCGCTCGAGGAGAAAGTTTTACTGAAGACAGTTCATGTATGGATTGGTTATGTTTTTACCATCAATCTACTGTTGCTTTGTTATTACTGTAGCTTATCTTCCTCTAGACGATTAATTACCACAAAGTGGTTCACTGTTTTTGTGGGCTGCTCGCCGATAGCGTATACTGTTGTGCTTGTAATTTTGACTTATCTATTTTGTGCTAACGGATCAGTTTAAATTTCGCCGTCTTCTTACTCCTTTCTAAAATGATATTAAATAAATGAATGATATAACAGTAGCAACTCATAACGGTAATTTTCATGCGGATGATGTGTTTAGTATCGCCGCACTTAGGCATATTCTTCCTACTTTTAAACTTATACGTACCCGTGATTTAGAATTAATCGCGCAAGCTGACATAGTGATTGATGTTGGCGGCGAATATGACCCAGCTGCTGGACGTTTTGATCATCACCAACGTGGCGGTGCCGGTGAGCGTGAAAATGGCATCCCATACTCATCATTTGGTTTAATTTGGCAAAAATATGGTTTAGAGCTGTGTCAGGGTGACCAAGATGTTGCGCATGCAGTTGATGCCGGTTTGGTATCGACCATTGATGCGATTGATTGCGGTCATGTTGAAGGTGTATCGAAAGGGATCAGTCTTAGCCAAACAATTTCAATGTTTAACCCAACATGGCAAGAGGAAAGTGACTTTGATCGTTGTTTTGATGAGGCGGTTGAATTTGCATCGCGTGTTTTAACACGTTTTATTGCAGCAGCCAGTGGCGGCATTAATGCTAAAGCAATCGTCGCTAAAGCGATTGATAACGCAGATGATGCAAGAGTGATTGTATTAGAGCAATACACGCCGTGGAAAAAAACCGTGCATGCTTTATCGCAAGAAGCGTTATACATGGTTTATCCATCGCATTCAGGCAAATGGATTTTGCAAACGGTGCCTGTTGAACCGGGTTCATTTGAAGACAGAAAGTCACTACCAAAAGCATGGGCTGGTTTATCAGATGCTGCATTTCAAGCGCAAACGGGCATTGATGACGCAATGTTTTGCCACAATGGCTTGTTTATCGCAGGCGCAGAATCATTTGCAAGTACCATGAAACTTGCTGCAATGGCGTTGCAAGACGAATAAAACGAAGTCACGGTTATTAAAAAGGGGGGAGCGCTGTACTGGCTTCCCCCCTTTTTGTATTAGTGCCTAAAGTTTTCTAGCAACGCTGGAATACCTGGCAGCATGCCCACCATGGCCATAACACTGGTCAATAATACAAACATAAACAGCGGAATGATCCAGCGACTCATATGGGTCAGCTCAGAGCTGCGCTCTTTACAGCCAATTAAGCCTAAGTTATCGAGCAGCATGGTCAGTGACCAGCCAAACGCTGGGTTTACTAACGTTGAAGCAAATACCACAATAGCTGCTGATTGCGTGGTTTTACCTTCGCGAGTCATTTCCATACCCGCCTCAAGCAGTGGGATAAATACACCCACTATTAACGCCACACACAGTACCGGTTGCCAAATGGCGAGATCCATTGGATAACCCCATATACCTGCAATTACACAAAAAAGTGCGGTTAAAATTGCACCCGCTGGAATAGGGCGCTTAGCAATCGCGGCAGGCACAATATACGTGCCCCATGATGAGGTGAAGTTAGACCCACCTAAAATAGAGCCAAAGGTTTGCCTAACTGATGCACTGAGCATAGTATCGTCAATGTTCATTTGCACTTTTTCAGTGCGTTTTGGGTAGCTGATCTTTTGGAATACTTGATGGCCTAAAAAGTCTGGCGACCACATGGCCACTGCCAGTATGGCAAAGGGCAATACGACTACAAAGCTTTCAAGAGTCGGCAAACCTAACATCCAACCGGTGTTTTCACCCCACCAATACATAGGGTTCATATTTGGTAACCCGGGGGCGGTTTTAAATTCAAACGGCGCACCTAAGGCAAAGGCCGTTAAACCACCAATAAGGCAGCTGAGCGGCACAGCTAACCAACGTTTTTTAAAATGTTCGAGTAGCGCGTACAGTAAAATAGTGGCCAAAATAACGATGAAGGCAATGTGGGTCATTTGAATTTGTTCAGCCCATGCAAACAGTTTCTTTACTTGCGATATAGTGCCTATGAATCCTAAGTAAAGTAATAATCCGCCGCACACCCCTTTACTGGTTAGTCGTGCCAACAAACTGCCGCCTTTACTGATGGCAAGCAGTAACCCTAAGGCGCCAATGAGTAGCCCGAATGCCATTGGGTGTCCGCCTGCTGCAACAACAATGGGAATTAATGGAATGAGTGGTCCGTGGGTTCCCGCTAAGTTAGCAGTGGGTAAAATAAAACCTGAAAACAAGATGATAAAAATAGCCACTATGAGTAACTCATAGCGTACGTTTTCTAACACAAAGGCGTCACTTAAACCAAGCGGTGCGGCAAAGGTGGCGGCAATAGCGCCTACCATAACAACTTTACCAATTGTCCCTGCCATCGCGGGAATTGTGTCTTCAAATTCGAAGCGGTAATCCCGAAAAGGCAAGTTAGGACGCCAGCGCTTTGGCTGCATAATTTGCAGTTCATGCTCGAGATAATCGTCTCGACTGGCAAACTCAGAGCTTGGTTTATGAAGATTTTTATAGCTATCGGAAACGGTTTGAGTATCGCTTACCTGCTCAGCTTGAGATGACGTGTCATCTTTTGGCGTGGTTGTCATGAATTCTCCTGCAACATTGTTGCTAACTCAAAATAAAAAAACAGCTTGTATAAAGCAATGAATATTGAATCGATAGAATAAAGTAGAGGTTTATCAATTACGATTAGGCAAAGGTCGAGCATGACGGATTAAAGTAGCTTGGCGCAGGTATAGCCAGCAGAGAAGAAAATATTCAAAAGTTAATTTCTATTGTTAATAATCAATACCTTATTTTCATATTTGTTGTTTATTGCTTTAAAAAAGCCAGTTATACGGCACGCATTAATGAATTACTGGGTGCTAAGTCTTTAGTCTAATGGCTAGGAGCTCACTCAAAGCTAAGCTCTGTTTTATTCTGTATAGCCGCCAGGGCGACTGTCTTGCATTAATAGATCAAGTTTTCTTTGTGCTTTTTTATAGTTATCTAAATCGATTACTTCAATCATTTCGCATTCGTCTCTTACCATTTCGGTGATAAGGCTAGGATAGTGGCGGCAATCTTCAGGGCGGTCTAAATAAATACTGCAGGTATATTTATTTGCGGCGAGGGGATTTATTTTTGGTGCTATTTCAAGAAAAGGGCATTGGCTTAGTTTTACTCCCGATTGTGGGTCGTGCCATATTTGGTTATTTTTAACGAACTCAAAGATTTCGGGGTTAAATATCTCCCATAGATCAATCTCTTCTTGCGTGGCGCTCAGATCGCCACCACCGTATTTAATACAGCATTTACCACATTGATTACATTCTTTCATGGTTCGCTAATTTGTAAGATGGACTAATTCTAGTGTATCACCGATTGTTTTTAGTGCAGCTGTGTTTTTGCAGGGGTAATTTGTCAGATGCTATTTTATTTACAACAAGGTCAATTTTGTTCAATACATGGCTTATTGCAACAACAGATAATAAACGCCACTTTAAATAACCTAAGTATACGTTATGACTTTATCAGTGATCATCTCAATGGCACTATTTGCCTTGGCGGCGTCTATATCACCCGGGCCAGTTAACCTTGTTTCGTTAAGTAGTAGTGCGCGATATGGGGCAAAAAGAGGCTTAATATTTGTGACTGGTGCTACCTTTGGTTTCATTGCATTATTTTTGTTTATTGGTTTTAGTTTGCATTATCTCATTGCGCAATTAGCCTGGATCACTGGTGTATTACAGTGGCTCGGTATCGCTTTTTTACTTTATCTCAGTTATCAATTATTTATCGATGATGGCGGCCTCACAGCTGACGCTAAGCAAAATGCCCCTACCTTTATGACAGGTGTGATCATGCAATGGCTTAACCCTAAAGCGTGGTTGGCTTCTTTATCAGGCATTGCAGCATATAGTCCAGGGGCGCAAGGATTTGAACTGGTTACTTTTGCAAGTTTATATTTACCTATTTGTTGGTTATCACTTGGCTGTTGGGTTTGGCTAGGTATACGGCTCGGGCAGCATTTTCAAAGCCCAGCTAAAATGCGAGTGATGAATAAAATTCTTGCACTATTACTGGCTGGCAGCTGCTTTTTATTATTGATTTAGTGGTTTTAATTTACAGTGATAAAGTACGGCGATATTGCTCGGGAGTTGCCGCTACGCGTTGTTTAAAGACCCGCTGAAAATGCGCTTGATCACTAAAACCTGCACTGTGAGCGATACTTGCTATTGGCTGGCCTTGTTTTAGTGCTTGCTGACCTAATTGAATACGACGATTTAACCGATAAGCGTGCGGAGTCATATTAAAATGACGTTTAAAAGCGCGCACTAAATAACTGCTGCTAAAGCCAAAAAGTTTACTGATTGTGTTAATTGATTGGTCTTCAAAACAGTGCTCATTCAGGTAGTTCGCTACTTGATATAGCTTATTTTCAGGTAATAACGTTTGCTCGTGTAATGGCTCAACGCAATCAAGGTACGTAAATAATTGTACGAAGTAACTACTTAGCAACGTGCGCTTTTGTGCTGCGGTAAACGTATTTGTCATTAGGTTTTGGCACAAGATAACAAAGTCCTGATAAAGCTGTGGTAGTAGCACTGTATCCAAGCGACTTCCTTGCCAGTTTTGTTGCTTTGTGACGCCAGACTCGAACAATAACGCTGCTAACCAATTTTTATCTATATGCATCATGTAATAAGCCCACGCTGAGTTTTGCTTTGGATTACAGGCGTGGACTTCATCAGGGTTCATTAATACTAAATTACCATGTGTTACTTGATGTAGACGATCTTCACAAATGAATTCACTTTGCCCCGCTAAAATTGCGCCAATTGACCATTGCTGGTGGGAGTGGGGAGCATAAGTGACTTTGCGGCCATCTAATACTTGGCGCAGCTCGACAAATGGTAACTCGGGGTCGCGCCAAAAAATAGGGTGTGTTGTTGGGAGCATACTATTTTCCACAATTGAAAACCTATTTCCAGTATACCCCTAGTTGTAGTGTATAAATCTACTCTCAGAGTAAATTATTCACCAAAAAATCAGTGAGTAACTGCGTCACTTAGCTGCATGCAATTGTGTGCTGAGCGGGTGTGTTTTTTTAGGTATCACTATTGGTCTGTTTGCACCCGTTAGAGCATAACGTAGATACTTAATTTTGGTATTTCCAGTACGGCGGGTTGCCATAAACTTCACTAAAGTAATCAATACATACTCGAACATTTAACGGTGGTTGTCGTGTATTAGGGTAAATTGCAGTAATGTTTTGTGGTCCTGTTTTTATTGTTGGCGCAAATTCACTTAAGAGTGAAACAAGAGCGCCTGTTTTTAAGCTTTCACCAATTAACCAATCAGGGAATAATACAATTCCCATGTCGTTCAAAGCCCCGATAAACAGCGTTTCAGCATTGTTAGATACTAAAGTCGGTATTACACTTTGCTGCTGCCATGACGAATTAATTTTGAATAACCAACGATTTTGCCCCGATGAACCGCTATAAATTAAGCCCTGATGCTGACTAAGATCAGCCGGCACTTTTGGTGTGCCATATTTTTTCAGATAAGCAGGGGATGCGGCTAAATGATAAGTTTGCAGTCCTAATGTTTTAGCATGTAACGATGAATCTGCAAGAGATCCGATACGAAAAATCACGTCAGCGGCATCAATATGCGGATCGATAAAATCATCGGTTTGAGTCAACTCTACTTGAATTTTCGGATAGCGATTTAAAAACTCACCAAGCCAAGGCGCTATGTGTTTTTGTCCGAAAAAAACCGGCGCATTAATTCTTATTAACCCTTTGGGTTGAGTTGCTCTATCTTGCAGCTCGTTACGTACTTCGTTGAGTTGCTCGGTCATTGAGCGCGCATAATCATGAAAAATTCGGCCCGCTTCGGTTGGCATTATTGCTCTTGTGTTACGGTAAAAAAGTTGCTGACCAAGGGCATCTTCAAGTTGCAAAATTACTCTAGAGACCATAGAAGGCGATACATTTTCATGTCGAGCAACAACAGAAAAGCTTTTACATTTATACACGGCGATAAAAAATTTTAACGCTCTGATATTGATCGAACTGAAATCATTCATTTGTGCAAATCCTGCAAAAGTGTTTCTTATATAATCCCATTTTTCGCGTTAAAGCTCTAGGTTATTATTTATTCCTTATTAATAGGAGATTTGCATGCAGTTTATTTTGATTTTAATTGTCGTTATGGGAGGAATGGGGCTGTCTGTAGAAGCAGGCTTATTGGGCCCTTTAGGTGGTGAGGTTGGAGAATTATGGGCCACATTTAGTGTGTTTGGTGTTGGTGCTGCTCTTACCTTTATGTTGATGCTATTTTTTAGTCCTCGGAATAGCCCATCTTTTTTCAAACAACCATCATGGACATTGTTAGGTGGCGTGTTGGGGCCTGTTTATGTCGTTATATTGACGTTCACAGCACCTGTGATAGGTATTGCTATGACGATGATCAGTATCTTGATGGGACAAATAGCGAAAAGTTTGCTGATAGATCATTATGGTTTATTTGGTAGTCAACATCGCCAGATTGACCGTAAACGGCTTATGGCACTATTTTTTATTGTCATTGCATTAATTCTGATGGCACAAGGTTAGGGGACGCTAATGACTATAATTATGATAATTCTGGCGGTGATTGGTGGTGCAACCTTGAGTATTCAGGCTGCCATTAATGGCCAATTAGGAAGTAAAGTAGGTGTTTTTCGCTGCGCATTTTTAACCTTTTCGGTGGGTGCGTTGATCACCGGGTTACTTATCTTTTATTTTGAACCTAGGCATGCGCTAACCCTGTTGGATGTGCCAAAGTGGCAATTATTAGGGGCAATGTGTGGAGTACCCTATATCGTGATAATGGTGTTTGCTGTGCAGCGAATTGGCACCGCAGTCGCAACGGTTGCGGTAATATTCGGTCAATTATTTATGAGTATGTTAATTGATAATTTTGGTTGGCTTGGTAACGATGTGATTGCTTTTTCGCCAAGTCGTATTGGCGCTGTAATATGTTTGGGTATTGCGCTGTATTTTATTCATGCAAGTGGTAAAGATACAGCAAAAACTGAGAGTTAGCCTTGAAACAATAAAAATTTGGCTGAGGTGATAACTTGTAACAGGGGGGTATCACCTGATTTGAGCTGAGATTTTTCCCCCGCCTTAGGCTTGATACGCTTTAGAATGAATCATTTTAGTCTCGAGTGTATTAGAATAGTACGCTCTCGGCCTTGTATTTTCTTTCGTTTCGCTTTGAGTTGTTGTTCTTAGCCATGCAAGATAGTTAATTTGGCTGTAATTTCTAACAAAAGGTAATGAAAGAATAATGAATACAAAACTGTATAAATCAGTATTGAACTTAGCCGGTGAGCTAATGAATGCTGCACAGCAGCAAGATCAAGTCACGTTCGATTCACTCTATGGGCAGCTAAAAGCACTGTGTATTGAGCATGAAAATACTGAGAAAGATCATCCTGTACAGTGGGAAACGCTCGCTGATTTTACCGATGAGTTTGCCGATGCGTTGTTGATCTATGAAAAAGCATTAGCTAAAGCTAACGCCATCAATGCGAAAGATTATATGTCGTCAATTGGTTATGCGATGGCAACTATGCATGTTGAACTAGGGCAAACCGAAGCTGCTATTGTAAGTTTACAAGCTGCGCAGGTTAGCGCAAATAAAATTCCTGATAAAGCGCTGAAGGCTGAAATAGCTCAGCTGCTACAACAATTACAGTAAAATTAGCTCGTTGATTATGTTTAAGAGGTCACAATAAATGGATGTTACGCTAGGCACTAGCCCTGAACTGATTGCGCAAGCGCATGCTATTCGCCACCAAGTATTTGTGATCGAACAAAGTATTCCTAAGCAGTTAGATTTAGACGGTTTCGACGAACGAGCTGTGCATGTGGTGGTAACAGATGGTGGTGCTTTAGTCGCTACTGCGCGGTTAGTGGAACGTAATCGACGGTGTGGCGTTATGGCAAGGATTGCAGTGTTAAAGCAATACCGAGGATCCGGCATTGCTAAATTGGTTATTAATGCCTTGTTATCACATGCTGGTAAAATTGGCCTTGAGATCATTGAAATTCATGCACATGCCTATTTGCAAGGCTATTACGAAAGTTATGGTTTTAAATATATTAAAGATGTTGAAATAGTTGGCGAACACCAACTTATTGAAATGCAATGCAGTTTAAAAAGTGAAGTGAGGTAACGCCGTAATGCGCGACGAATTAAGGACTAAGATCATTCAAGTTTGCGACAAAAAAATAGCGGTGAAGGGAGATAATGTTGGGCTGTCGTTTTATGCTTTTTTTGCCAACAAAAATGATGATCCAGAATTACTTATGGAAGCTGCGACATGGTGGATACAAACCCACCAATTAGATCACTTTGTTAAAGCGCGGATCATTAAAACCATGATTGAAAATAATCTGTAATAGCGTGTAGATGTTTGATTGTATATTAACCACAATAGCGGTTGAGATATTTATTTTAGTGAGGTGTAGTGCTGGTGGTTGATAGTTGGATTGCCCAAGGGTTTGGTTTACTCAGCTTTGTTTTAGCATTGGTGTGCTTTTATCAAAAGGATGATCGTCGTTTAAAAATAATGATGGTGGTGATGAATCTAAATCATGCACTGCACTTTTATTTACTCAATGCTATCACTTCATCATTGTGCTGTTTATTTTCAGCGGGGCGTACAGCCGTATCAATGCGGGTAAAATCGGTGTGGATAGCAGCCATTTTTATTATTTTAACCGTGGTTATCGGTTATCTAACAGCCCAGCAATGGACGGATTACCTTGCGATTGTTGCCGCTTGTTTGGGTTGTTTTGCACTATTTTGCTTAACGGGCATCAAAATGCGTGTTTTGCTGTTTGCAGGATCGTGTCTATGGTTGGCAAATAATATAATTGTTGGATCTATTGGCGGCGTGTTATTGGAAGCGACTGTAATTATTATTAATATATCGACTATCTACAGACTACATAAACAACGCTTTACCCGTGAGGCGCTGACTGAACATGGTTAATAATGAAGAGCTTAACAAAGCCCTTCACAGTAAATGTTAGTTATTGTCTGGTTAACTCAAACATTTGATTTTCTGCTCCTGAGGTACATGTCCATTGCAGAATATTAGCATCATCGGCAGTTTTGCTACCTGCGACGTCTAAGCACAACTCACTATTTCGGTTGATGATACGCCACTTACCAGAGCCGGCACTTTGCAAACGAAACTGCTGGTTATAGCTCCCTGTGTATGTCCAGATATTGATATTTTCACCCGCTGTAGTTGAATGCGTATAGACCTCTAACCCTTTAGAAGGAGCATTGACTGGTGAAATACGATGCCACACCCCATCGACTGTTGAAATATTAAATTTTTGGCAATCATTATTAAGCCAAGACCACTGCCTAACATTTGCCCCATCTTCACTTTGACAGTTAGCAATATCTAATGATGCACCACTGTGTTTTGGGGTAATGCGGTAAGTACCATTGACTTGTGTATTGGTTGGGTTGCCATTATTGCCGTCGGTATAACCATTGTAGATTTCAAACTCTGCAATTTGCGGTACGCCATTGGCGGAATGAATCACAAAACTTACTTTGGATAAGTTAGTGTTAGAAAAAGTGATTACATTTGGCACAGCACCACCGTTAGTAAGTGTTACACCTGTATCGTAGTTCACTAAAGACCAAGCTGTAATGCTTCCTTTACTGGCTGGGGTTTCAATTATTTTAATCGCATTTATGGTGGTGTTAAGGCTTTTAATATTGATCGTGCCCGTGGTAGCTGACGGTGACCAGTAAGTTGACATATCGCCGTCGTTCACATTGCCATAACTCGAGCCACTGGCTTTAGAACTGCCATCAACACCGGCACTGATAGCAAGATTTTCCCCTGATGGCGTTGGCTCAGGTATTGGATCTGGATCCGGTGTTGGATCAGTTGGGGTAGTCGAGCCACATTGGCCATTCGATGTTTGCAAGCCTTTGTTCGCGCCAGCCGTTGCTGCAATGATGTTGGGTATACACTGTGCATTATCAAGTTGATAGTTATAAGGAATGTTGATTGTTGTGGTTGAGGTCGGATTAGGGCCTGCTGGGTGAAGCTTGTTTTCTTGTTCAGACCAATCGATATTATCCCAAACATTGCCACTGACTTGCCAGTAACCCATATCATTTGTATAAAAAGTACCGAGTGGATCTTTGGAATTTTTAAAGTAGTTGTTTTCGGCGCGCATTTTACCGCCAATTCGTGGATTCATGCCCGATGACACGAGTCCATAGTAGTAGTTGTTGTAAGCATGCGCTGTCGCGTGTCTTAGTAAAGGCGTGCGAGAATTAATATTTTCATAGTAATTGTGATGAAAAGTAACAGGGCCGTTAGTATTGTCACTATCACTTGAGCCAACGAGACCACCGCGTCCAGAGTTGCGCAAAATACTGTAAGATAATGTCACGTATTTGGTATTACTCTTCATATCGAACAAAGCATCATATCCTGAACTTTCGCCACCACTGGCCTCAAGTGTAACGTGATCGACCCAAATATTTCTGACGTTTGACTCCATGCCAATCGCATCACCGCCGTTGGAGGTGGGGGAGCCTGATTTTTTGACGTTTCTAACGTGAACATTTTGAATAATGATATTTGAAGATGAACGAATATGGATGCCTAATTGGTCAAAAAGAGCACCGCTACCAACACCGATAATAGAAACATTACTAATTTCTTTTAGTTCAATTAGATCTGGCCCAGTATTGCAACTATCTCCAGATACTTTACTGGTGTTGCCATGATTTATGGTGCCTTCAACGTGGATGATAATTGGTGTGTCACTTGATGCTCGGTTACATAAAGCCTGGTGAATTTGGGTTCCAGTTGTTGCATAAACAACATCGCCACCAGCACCACCGGTTGTACCACCATTCGTTGCGGCAAAGCCTGACGCATTAGCAAGTGCACTGTTTCCATATATAGCAGTTGTTATGGCCAAAGCATGCAAAGAATATTTAAATAACGTACGTTTATTCATTGGTTGTTCCTAATTATTGTATGTTCAGATCAAAACAATCAAATAAATTAATTGTTAAAAATGTTAACACAATCAAGTCCTGTTTATGCTTGCACTGCAGTGCTACCGGTGGCATTATTGCGCTAAATATGACTTTCTGCAATGCTAATTACTGATTGATTAGTTTTAATTTCATTATTTAGTTTTGTTTTTATGCGTTTTAAATAAATATATTTAATTAAAATTAATAGGTTAGGCTTTGTTTTAATTATTTTAAAAAAATATAAAAATAATAACGATTTATTTTCTAGTTTTTATTATAGTGTTTTTTTGATACTTGAAATTTATTTAACATTTGTTCCTTTATTGTTTTTTGATATGACTAGATCTTAGCATGCTACGGGGCTGGTTCTAACGCAGTATATATATGTTTTATGGATGAGTTAGTTGTTTATAGGTGTTGTTGTGAAGTACTAGAGCATGTTGACCTTTCAGAATTAAAATTTGTTTAATCTAGGAGTGATTTAATCATGACAAGAGGTTTGTAACCTAGTTGGATCGATAACTGCTACCGCGTTATTCTACTGGCGGAAGTAATCTGAGCTTCGGATAATAAATCCATCTCCAGCGGCTATTTTTCAATGTTAACTGCGTTGAATTTACTTGTAATAGGCATGCTATTGACGCGTAAATTCGCCTTATTTTCCCTGAAAATTTCGGCTGGAGAGTAAAAGTAATATTAGTGCTTTAAATCAATGTGTTAGAAAACACATTAACCAAAATTTAGGTTAAGCAACAAAGAGTTAATCGCACTTAGACAGACCACGTTGGGTCGCGAGTTTTTTGAATTTATGATTATTTATAAATACTTACGGTAAAAACTACACTCTAAGAAAGTGTTACACGCTGTGGCATTTTTTATATTTTTTACCGCTACCACACGGGCATTCATCATTGCGGCTAATTTTTATATCTGCAACAGGGAAGATCTCACCATCGAGATAACGCCACTGCCCATCTTCTTTTATGAAGCTTGATTTTTCATGCAGCTGGCAAAACAAGTTTTGATAAAAATAGCTAACACAAAATTCAACACAACCAGTGTATTCTTGCTGGTCTGCACTGATCACAGCTAATTTTATAAAGCGGCAACTATTAGCAAAATCAGCAATTTCTTTGATTGGGTTTTCTGCTTGTTTTTTTTGGGCATAAGTTTGGTAAATATACTTAGCATTTTTTAAGGCATAAGCAACAAAGCGAGAGCGCATTAGTTGCTCTGGGCTTGTTGCTTGTATATTGCCTGAGTGCAATTTTTCACAGCAATCGCTATAGCTTTGTTCGCTACCACATAAGCAAAGACTGTCAGTGAGTGAAGTCATAATTAAAATACGCTTTATTAAAAAACGGCATTTTAACAGCTTATTGTGCTAATGCTATCTCTGTAGCTTGTTGGGTTTTAGTAAAACAGTATAGTTTTGCACTCGCTTGGTCTAACTTTAATGACAGGTTAGCTATTTGATTGTCTTTCACAATGTCTGTCCAGGTGATCACCGCTGCAAAGTTACCGTTATGTAGTGCTGAATTTAGTACATACTCTAAATTAACCAGATGCTTTTGCCTAATCACTAATAGTTTACTGGTATCAATAGAACATGAATCAAGTAAAGCTTTACTTGGTACGTGATCCGGTGCAATCAGTAACGTCCATGCGTTTTTATTATTGTAATGGTGTAACACCTTTAGAAGTTCAAAAGTTGCAGAGATCTCATCTTCTATCTGAATCAAATTTACTGATGCGCTTAAATTATCTTGTTGATAGCTTTTAACTGTTCTGATGGTAATTGGCTGTAACATAAGTTTCACTCACTGGTTGTTTATACAGTACTCATATACAGTAGTTTATACAGTGTTTGTGTGCAAGTGTTTTTTGCTATCTTTTTGAACGATTTTTAAATTTATTTGATACCATCAGCTTTGAAAATGTGCAGAAAATTAAATAATACTATACAAAACAATGTATTAATTATTTAAATTGAGGTGGCAATTGATTTTAACGAAAAGGGTAGATTAGTCCCTTTTCAAGGTGAGTTGGGGATCAGGTGAGCAAACTGCTGTTGGTGTATTTGTTCATACAGTGTTGCAGCATAACACTGGGCATCTTTAAAGCGGCGGGTGGCTAGATGTTTACGTAAATCAGTTAAGGCGGTTGTTGCAGGCTCATAGCCTTGGCTACTGGCTAAACTTAGCCATACTGCGCCATGAAAAACACTAGTAGGTACGCCTTGGCCTTTGATAAAAAATAATCCTAGATAAAATTGGGCTCGCTGATTACCTGACATTGCAGCTAAGCGCATCCATTTAGCAGCGAGAGGAGGTTGATCATTTTTTAAATAATACAGGGCTTTATTAACAGTGTTATCAGGAGTATCAGCTTTAACCGCACTGTGTGGGGCTTTGCTCGGTTGGGTGATAAACGATAATACGTTTTCTAACTGTTGTTCTAAATCTAAGCCAATTGGCGAGGTATCTGTCATAGTGCCACACATATTATTGTTGTCATTTACCTGCTCAGTTTAGTCTAATATCAGGTTAATTGTCCTGTTATTCTTGAAATATATGATAAAATCACGCAATTATTGTCATCTAAAATGAAACTCACTTATGCTCGACGCGTTATTTAAAATTAGCGACCACAACTCGACTGTGCGCCGCGAATGTATTGCCGGCCTCACTACCTTTATTACTATGGTTTATATTGTGTTTGTCAACCCTGCTATGTTGGCTGAAGCTGGTATGGATCAAGGTGCTGCGTTTGTGGCAACTTGTATTGCTGCGGCTATTGGCTGTTTTATCATGGGCTTTTGGGCAAATTATCCGTTAGCTTTGGCTCCTGGTATGGGGCTTAATGCCTTTTTTACTTATGGTGTTGTGTTAGGCATGGGCTATACCTGGCAAGCAGCATTAGGGGCTGTGTTTATGTCGGGCTGTATTTTCTTGTTCCTGAGTTTGTTCAAAGTCAGGGAGTGGATAATTAATGCTATTCCATTGGTGTTAAAGCAAGCCATTGCAACAGGAATTGGAGCGTTCTTAGCGTTAATTGCGCTTAAAAATGCCGGGATCATTGTGGCCAGCCCTGCAACATTAGTGCAACTGGGTGATATAACGGCTGCCGGTCCATTGTTGGCTATTTTTAGCTTTTTTGTTATTGCAGCGCTACTTTATCGTGATTTTAAAAGTGGTGTTTTGATCAGCATTTTATTAGTAACTGTGATCGCGCTAAGTCTGGGTTTGGTAGAGTATCAAGGCGTGATATCTATGCCTCCTTCAATTGCGCCTACTTTTATGCAACTTGATTTTTCAGCGGCGTTTGAGTTGTCAATGCTTAGCGTCATTTTTGCATTGTTGTTCGTTGATTTATTTGATACATCAGGCACCTTAGTTGCGGTAACTCAAAAAGCAGGTCTTGCTGATGAACAAGGTAATATGCCTCGTTTAGGACGAGCATTAAGTGCTGATAGCGCCGCAACCATTGCCGGTTCAGTATTGGGCACTTCGACCACAACCTCATATATAGAGTCAGTTGCAGGAGTATCTGTGGGTGGCAGAACCGGACTTACAGCTGTGGTTGTAGGAATGTGCTTTTTATTGATGATGTTTTTTGCACCCTTGGCGAAAATGGTGCCAGCTTATGCAACTGCGGGAGCTATTTTATATGTGTCGGTGCTAATGCTACAAAACCTCAAGTTTGTAAATTGGGATGATATGACAGATGCCATTCCAGTGAGTGTGGTATTACTGATGACGCCGCTAACATTCTCCATTGCTCATGGCATTGCACTGGGCTTTATTTCTTATACAGTCGTTAAAGTATTGTGTGGTAAACGAGAACAAGTAAGCATCAGTGTGTGGATATTGACTGCGATGTTTGTGATCAAATTTGCGTTTTTATCTTAATGAGTTACTCGGTTAATACAAAGAAAAAGTGGTTTACCACTTTTTCTTTGGTGCAAAAAGTACGTCTAAATCGTCTTGTTCTTGCTCTGCTTTTTTCTTCAGTGCTGTTGCATTAGATGCTTTAAGCTCTGTGCTTATTGCTTCTAAATAACCTTCGAGCTCTTGGCGTTTAGTGGTTATATAGTCATCGCTATAAGCGACTGCAGATACAGTAGCGTAGGCTTTTTCAAAGTATTGGCGTGCAGAACCGACCATATTCGCAGAGCGTGCGGAGATACCTCGTTTAATCTGGCTTTCAATATTAATTCGTAATTGGAGTTTTTCTAAGCGCTTGTCTTCAGCAATAAAAATTTGGCTGTCTACTTTCCCTTTGCCATGCTCTGAACGAAGTACTGCGCGTACTTTCTTAATACCTTGG
This sequence comes from Pseudoalteromonas rhizosphaerae, assembly GCF_028885455.1. NCBI lineage: Bacteria > Pseudomonadati > Pseudomonadota > Gammaproteobacteria > Alteromonadales > Pseudoalteromonadaceae > Pseudoalteromonas > Pseudoalteromonas rhizosphaerae. The sequence goes on along the minus strand of NZ_CP118496.1, from coordinate 3,823,141 downwards.
ATTAGTGCTATTAATTGCTTGTCGTTATCGGGTAACACTAAATTTTCTAAGTTAGTGGTGTCGATTGAGTCTCCTAAACGTTCTTTTGCTTCCTTTAAGCGATTCTTTAACTCTTTCGAATTGGGTGATAGCTGCACCATAGCGACTAAAGCATCATGAATACGCCGTTGTAGAATACGTAAAATATGTTCTGACATAGGGATGTTTGCGCTATTTAATAGAACGTCTTCTGATTCTTCAATGATTTTTTTTTGTTTGGTTAAGTCTTTGCGGCGTTCTGTTTCTTGTTTCTCTTTATGCTGTTGTACCGCACTGACCCAGAGGGCAATGACAATCAGTGCAACAATCAACATAATAATAATAGAAACGATCATGGTTTAGGTCTCAAATTTCACAAACTAATAATTTTAATCTTACATTAAATATATGCTAACAGGATAGTTTTGCGCGGCTTATGTAAAAAAGAATTCACTTTCTCATCATTTATTACTATCTGCGTATGATATTTTTTCATTTTGAGCATCAGCTTAAAAGATGGCTACCTCAAGGCGAGGGATTATGCTAGCCTAAGCAGATAACCTTATAAATACGATTCCAGACAGCCTTTTTCTATTGTTAATCAGAAAAAACTTGGCTTGACGCGATGTAGCATTTATAAATAAGCAGTATAACTACACTAAAAAATGCAGCCATGAAATTACAACAACTCAGATACATCGTCGAAGTCCAAAATCATAAACTTAATGTTTCAGCAACCGCTGAAAGTTTGTTTACCTCACAGCCAGGTATTTCTAAGCAAGTACGTATGTTGGAAGATGAGTTGGGCGTGCAGATTTTTGGGCGAAGTGGAAAACACTTAACCCATGTTACCAGCGCGGGCACTGAAATAATTAATATTTCCCGTGAGATCCTTTCTAAAGTAGAGGGTATTAAAGCGGTTGCAAATGAGCATACACTACCTGATCAAGGTAAGTTGAATATTGCCACCACACATACCCAAGCACGGTATGCACTGCCAAGTGTGATCCAAGGATTTATGAAAAAGTACCCTGCGGTGTCATTGCACATGCACCAAGGTACGCCGCAGCAAATTTCTGATGCTGCTGCTCGTGGCGATGCTGATTTTGCAATTGCCACTGAAGCACTACATTTATATTCTGATTTAGTGATGTTACCTTGCTATCACTGGAATCGCAGTATTGTGGTGGCAAAAGACCATCCACTAGCTAAAAAAGCAGAGTCGCTAACCGTTGCCGATATTGCCCAGTATCCACTTATTACTTATGTATTTGGTTTTACTGGCCGTTCAGAACTTGATAAAGCATTTAATGCGCAGGGACTTGAACCACACATTGTATTTACTGCAACTGACGCCGATGTGATTAAAACCTATGTACGCTTAGGTTTAGGTGTGGGTGTTGTAGCATCAATGGCGATTGATCAAATTGCAGATACCGATTTAGTGTGTATTGATGCCAGCCATTTATTTGAAGCCAGCACCACTAAAATTGGCTTTAGAAAAGGCAGCTTTTTACGTACGTATATGTATGACTTTATAGAGCGTTTTGCACCACATCTGACCAAAGAGCGGGTTGAGCGAGCGAGTTTACTACGTAATCAAGATGACGTAGATAAGCTGTTTGAAGATATAGAATTACCGGTTAAGTGACTTTAATCTGTTAATAAAAGCTGCTTAATAACTAGGGCCGGTATATCTTTTGAGGTTGTTCTTGCGGCACAGTATGTTTGTTTTTAAGCAAGACAGAGCAAGATCCTATGCAGTGTGGTTATTCGCCATAAATAGGCGATAACGCACATTAATGCCTAACATGCGCTGCCCGAAGGGGCCTGCCTAGGGGCAATTAACTCTTTGTTGCTCGTTTTTTACTTAGCCCACTAGGTTACAAACCTTGCGACGCGATTAAATAGGCCCTCGTTTGAACAAATATTAATCTGCAACGGTCAACAGACCCTAATAAAGTTCAGTTTCACATATCGTAAATAATAGCAGAGTTGCATGATTCGGGCGCTATTTTGTGTCGCTCTATTAATGATTTTGTGTGCAAACTCGACTTAGATTAGCTCTTGAAAAGGTTATATTGTTCCACCTAGCGCTGTTATGCAAACTTGTCGAAAATATCAAGAGCTATTCACTTAACGGCTGAACAGATAGCACGATTGGTTGCTGTAGGTGGTAGCATTTTACCCACATAGTTCTGCTGAGCATATTGGTTTTATAAAACATCGTAAAATGTGCCATACAGAATATTCAATGCTTCGTCTATGTGCATTGGTATTACTCCCTAGCCTATTAGTTCATCAAAGTGAATATATCATTATTATACTTGCGCGGCAGTATATTCGAGGTGTATTACAGTGATGTGTGCTAGTGATACTGAGGATAATCCTCCCTAAACAAAAGCAATATTACCCAATATATCTTGCCAAAGAAAAAGCCCCAAATTGGGTAATGCCAGTCAGTTAAGCTGACTGGTATTTTTATTCTTGTTAGATGGATATTTTTATGGCTTTGGTGTTACCCATTTTTTATAGCTTCTCTCTTCGCGCCGTCGTGGCAATTTAAAGTAGCCTAACTGCTCTATTAATAACGTGTTGTGCTTTGGAATATTCCCCGGTGATGTCAGTGGTATAGTTGCAAAAAACTGGGTCACTGCCATTGAACAACTCGCGATGCTTAGTTGATTTGGTAATACACTATCGAGCTTACTCGCAGCCTCTGTCATCGCTTGTCTAATAAGATTATCGGCGAGTAATATCCCCCATAACGCTTGCTCTATCATATCGGCCCGTTTGCTTCTCAAGGTATATTTACTGTTCAATCGTGTTTATTTCATTTCTCTAAAGCCCTGTTCTATTTCCCAGCGATAACAATATAATTCAACTATTTCCTCACTTGGAAAGCGCATAGGGTCAATCATAGACGTCAGAATTCGATAGGTTTTTCCTTTAATCGTTTTTGTAACTAAGCGAGCCTCAACATGAGTAGGTAAGTCAGCAAATTTATTTCTAGATAGCGGGGTAGACGTCAGCCGTATCTGTAAGTCATTAGGGCTTATTTTCTTTATCACTTCAAACCAAAGGTCTTTGCGGGCGGGTATCATCCAGGACCGTTGTTTCCCAGCTTGTTGCCAGCGATTTAGCAGTCCAAGGGAATAATAACCTTTATCAAATATTGTCAACGAGTTATCTGGTGTTGCTCAATGAGCTGTTCTGCCAATACCATTTCATTGGTGTTACCAGCAATGCAAAAATGATCCACTTCAACAATTGAAATCTGATCCAGTTAACTTAACACTGGTGCTTTTGGATAAGCACCATGATTTCAAAAGAAGAGTTCATGAAAATAAAAGTCTTAGCCATGCAAGGCATGTCTCAACGAGCCATCGCTAAACAATTGGGCATATCGCGCAACACCGTTAAAAAATACCTTCAAGGTGACTTTGACGAGCCGCATTATGCTACTCGTAAAACGGGTATTTCAAAATTAGAGGCATTTAAACCGTATTTACATTCTCGATTAGCTAAAGCCGCTCCAATACATTTATCAGCCGTTGTTTTACTCAGAGAAATTAAAGAGCAAGGCTATACCGGAGAAATATCGTTACTACGCCAGTACTTGTATCAATATCGAGGTAGCGTTGAACCCCAACCCATTATTCGCTTTGAAACAGAAGCGGGCAAACAAATGCAAGTTGATTGGGGCCAAATGCGAGGTGGGAAATCACCACTGCACGCCTTTGTCGCTGTTTTAGGCTTCAGCCGTGCATTGTTTGTCGCAATCACTGATAACATGCGCTATGAAACACTCGAAGCGTGTCATCGCCAAGCCTTTGAGTATTTCCAAGGCATTCCACAGCAAGTGTGGTATGACAATATGAAAACAGTGGTAATAGAGCGTGATGCTTACGGTGAAGGCAAACATCGCTTTAATCAATGCTTTTATCAATTTAGTAAAGAAATGGGGTTCATTCCAAAGCTCTGTAAACCCTACCGCCCACAAACAAAAGGGAAAGTAGAGCGAATGGTGCGCTATGTGCGCGATAACTTTTATCAGCCATTAGCCACTAAATTATTTGCCCTTGAACTTACTTTGGACGTTGAAACAGCCAATGTTGAAGTCATTAACTGGTTGAACACAGTGGCTAACCAGCGCATTCACGACACAATAAAAGTAAAGCCCGCAGATAGATTAAAAGAAGAGCAAGCGTACCTACAACCTTTACCCCCGCTCCAACCTGTTGCACCACCACAGCCGGCAGAAGTGGCTATACCTGTATTTGATATGTCCTTCGAGACTCACCCGTTACATCATGACTTAAACATTTACGCGCAATTCTCGGAGGCACTATGAACTTGCAACTCGCACGCTTACATGAACTAACGGAGGAGCTGCAACTCGCCGGTGTTGAAACAAATGCAACAGCGCTAGCGCAGCAAGCAGCAAAAGAGGAATGGGATTATTTACAGTTCTTAGAGCGCGTACTGCAAGGTGAGCAGGCGTACCGGCACCAACGTAAACAGGTTATGTTTACGCGTATGGCTGGATTTGCGTCATTAAAATCGCTTGAGGAGTTTGACTTTACGTTTGCCACCGGTGTGCCAAAAAAACAAGTTAACGAGCTTGCCACACTCTCGTTTATTGAACGAAAAGAAAACGTCGTTCTGCTCGGGCCATCAGGTGTAGGCAAAACACATATTGCCAGTGCGCTAGGTTACAAGGCAGTGCAAGCAGGCTTAAAAACCCGCTTTATTAGCGCGTCTGATTTAATATTGCAATTAACCACAGCGCAACGTCAAGATAAGTATAAACAAGTGATGCAGCGCTCAGTTCTGGCACCCAGGCTACTAATAATTGATGAAATAGGCTATTTACCGTTTAGTGCTCAGGAATCTAAATTATTGTTTGATGTCATTGCAAAGCGTTATGAAAAAGGAGCGGTCATACTCACCAGTAACCTCCCATTTGGACAATGGGGGAGCATTTTTGCGAATGACACAGCGTTAACATCAGCGATGTTAGATAGAATTTTACACCACTCACATATTGTTCAAATTAAGGGGGAAAGTTATAGGATCAAAGAAAAGAAACAAGCCGGATTAATGGAAAACCTTAATAAATAGTGGATCATTATTCAAATGGTGGAGTGGATCACTTTTCGGTTGTTGTTGACACATTTCTCTAAAGCCCTGTTCTATTTCCCAGCGATAACAATATAATTCAACTATTTCCTCACTTGGAAAGCGCATAGGGTCAATCATAGACGTCAGAATTCGATAGGTTTTTCCTTTAATCGTTTTTGTAACTAAGCGAGCCTCAACATGAGTAGGTAAGTCAGCAAATTTATTTCTAGATAGCGGGGTAGACGTCAGCCGTATCTGTAAGTCATTAGGGCTTATTTTCTTTATCACTTCAAACCAAAGGTCTTTGCGGGCGGGTATCATCCAGGGCCGTTGTTTCCCAGCTTGTTGCCAGCGATTTAGCAGTCCAAGGGAATAATAACCTTTATCAAATATTGTCAACGAGTTATCTGGTGTATGCTCAATGAGCTGTTCTGCCAATACCATTTCATTGGCTCGATAATCAGAGAATGCAATGTTGATGAGTTGGTGGCTGGTGACCACCATATGACAGACCATGCGTATTTTTGGAAAGATATTTTCACTGTGCCCATTGCTTTGAGCTTTAAATGTTTCGTGATTTTCAGGTGTATCTGTTGTCCGCCAAACAACGCCATCTACAGCGAGTAAATTGAGTCCTGCCCATGTTTCAAGCTTATCACTTTGGTAACTTTACTTTGCCATTGCTAAGAATAGTTGCTTAAAGGCTTCTGAGCCTAGACGTTGTCTAGCGTGCACGATTGTACTAGGTACCAATAAAGGATTTTTATCAGGTAACATGATGTCCATTTGAGTTGATATATCCCAAACCGAACGTTGCCTGAATAAGCTCATGCCAATGATTTACCATAATACAGCCTCTAAAGGTAGGCGGCGCTTTCTAAAGGTTGCTACACCGGCTTGTTGAAAAGCGTGTTTAATTAATTTCGGGAAGAGTATTTCTGCGAACTTTTCAAGTGTGTGAAACGTATTACACGCATCGATAGTGGTAGCTAATTCATGAGCAAGTTGCATAAAAAATCCTTTGACTTGTGATCATAGGATTTTGATCTCATTTTACCGATCGTCAAGCTTTTTATTGCTTAACTGAGCGGCATTACCAAAATTGGGAGCTATTTTTAGGAGATCTAAAACAAGTTATACCATCTACTCTAAACACCTTTAATCGAATCCGAGTGCTTGCAGAGGCGCTTTTTTTATATGCTACTTGCTATAAGTTGGCGTAATAATACTGGGTCTTGCATTAGTGTATTACTGGAGTGCGTCACTCTAGCCTGACAGATCATACCTTCTTTTAAGGTCATTAATAATTGTGCTAACTGTATGGTTTTTTCTAACTGACCTTTAAGTTGTTCTGTGTGTGATAGTTTATCGAACAATAACTGTAAAACTGATTCTTTGTGTGCTTTGCAAAGCATCGCGATAGGGTGCTCGCTGTGTGGAAACTCCGCTGCGGTATTAATAAAAAAACAGCCATTAAAAGGTCCAAGCTCAGAGACTTTATTGTCTATCCAAGCGGAGAGTGCGCTAAAAAGTGCATCAGCCACTTCGAAGGGGGTATTGCAGTTTTCTAATTGTTCATACAACCACTGATTAAAGCGCTGATCTCTGAGCTCTAAACACGCACAGATCAACTCATCTTTACTGACAAAATGATTATAAAGCGTTTTTTTTGCAACACCTGCTTCTTTAAGTATTTCATTAATGCCTACCGCATGGATCCCTCTTTGATAGAACGCACTGAGTGCGGTATTAATTATCTGGGTACGTTTATCCATGGTTGCTCCTAGTCAAAAAGTAAGCTTGACATAAGTAGACCGACTTGTCTATCATCTAAATGTAGACAAGTCGGTCTACCTCTGAAGGAAGTAATATTAATGAATGATGTATTTTACAAAGCCGTTATCGCGGGTATCTTTTCAGCACTGACACTTTCGGTATTAGCATATTTAGAAAGTTTAGGGAATTATGGTGTATGGCTTATGGCACCATTTGGCGCAACTGCGGTACTGGTGTTTGGTGTACCAAACAGCCCTTTAGCAAAAGCAAAAAATGTTATTGTAGGGCATTTCATCACTGCCGTGATAGGTTTGGCTTTTATTAGTTTTATAGGCGTGGATCCGATCAGTATTGCTATTGCGACTGGATTAGCTGTGACCGTAATGATGTTGACTAACACCATACATCCTGCAGCAGGGGCCAACCCTATTTTGATTATGGTCAGTGGTCAAAGTTGGGACTTTTTGATTATGCCAGTTCTTGTTGGTACCGTGTTTATTGTTATCTGTGGGTATATATCAGGGTGGTTGAATACAAAACTCAACGTTGTTGGCCATAAAAAAACCGCTTAAAAGCGGTTTTTTTATGCTATGAGTCTAAAGTTATTACACAACACCGCGAGGTAAGCGGCAATCGTGATCTTTTTTAGCTAGGTACACAATCCAAAACTCTTCGGCAGTGTAACCTTCTTCATTAGCTGTTGTTATAGTAAATGGTGGTTTTTTAACAGCTGCTTTAGCTGGCACTGCTGATTTAGTTTTAGTTTTCTTAGCAGGTGCTGTTGCTGCAGGTTGTGCAGACGTATCGCCTGAAGTTAGCTGCTCTGTTAATTCAGCAACTTCTGCAAGGCGCAAGTTTTTGCCGCCGTCGATGCTGTACCAACCAGGTTTGCTGGTGATTTCAGGTTTCTTACCATTGGCTGCTTGGTATGCTGCTTCAAAGGCATTTAATACTTCTGTTTTGTCTAGTTTGCTCATCAGAGGCCCTATACGTTGTAAACACAGATTGAGAATATTTATTTATACCTATTTTTGACTTACTTTTCAATTTTTTGCGATTTTCCTTCCATTTTAGCCCTATAAACGCCAAAATTTGCACAAAATTTAACGCTAATCTGGAATAAAAAAATGCAGCGCAGAGAATTTAACCAATTACTAAATACCATTTTAAGACCTGATTCTATTCAAGACTTTTGCCCAAATGGGCTACAAGTCGAAGGACGTGAACAGATTAAAAAAATTGTTACAGGTGTCACTGCTAGTCAAGCATTAATCGATGCTGCAATTGCACATGGCGCAGATACAATATTGGTTCATCATGGTTACTTCTGGAAAGGTGAAGCGCAACCTATTACCGGTATGAAAAAGCGTCGCATAGCTGCGTTACTTAATCATGATATCAATTTATTTGCCTATCATTTACCTCTTGATGTGCATCCAGCAATCGGTAATAACGCGCAATTAGCACAGCTACTTGATTTAGAAATACTCGATGGTTTGGAGCCTGTAGCAAATAGTGTCGCAGTCAAAGGGCGTTTAAAAATCCCAATGAGTGGTGAGCAATTTGCACAAAAAATATCAACAGTGCTCGTTCGTGAACCTTTAGTTAGCCTAGTACGTGATGAGCTAATTGAGACCATCGCTTGGTGTACTGGAGGTGGTCAAGGTTATATTGATTTGGCTGCTAGCCAGGGGATTGATGCCTATTTAACAGGCGAGGCTTCAGAGCAGACCATTCACAGTTCGCGTGAGCAAAAGATCGATTTTTTTGCCGCAGGCCATCACGCCACCGAACGCTATGGCATAAAAGCGCTCGGTGAGTTATTGGCTGAGCAACATGGCTTTGATGTAACCTTTATTGATATAGACAACCCAGTTTGAGTTGCCAGCTAATTCACTTTAAGTGAGTGAGATGTTAAAGCGCTTCTGGATCAATCCAGCGGCGCACACTTATCCACGTACTACCGATTACTTCATGCCAATAACTTGTGACTGCCTTTAATACTTCAACACTCGGAATATATTGTTTGTGATGAGGCCACGCTGAGAAATCGTAAAAATCAGTGGCGGCGGGAATAACATCAACGCCTTGGCTATTAAATAGATCTTTTGCTCGTGCCATGTGACTTGCCGAAGTTACCAGTGCAACTTTAAAATCAACTAGAGCAGGTGCTAAAAGCCGTGCTTCATCGGCGGTATCCATAGCCGTAGGATTTTGTTTAATACGCTGCGCATCAATACCTAAACTTATCGCGGTTTGTTGCATCAAACTACTGTTGGTCACTTTATTGTAACCGCCACCTGAAACAATAAGTTGAGCTTGTGGGTACACATATGCTAAGCGCATACCTTCGATTAGGCGGCTTTTAGCACAATTACCAAGTTGGCTATTGGCGTTAAGTTTTGGGTTAGGATTTATATCACAACCAAGTACCACTATTTTATCGAGTATCGGCTGTTTACTTGTATCAAAAATATACTTTAACTGTGAATTTGGAGCAATTATTTTTTGACCAATAAAAGGGGTACTAATCAGCAATAAACTGGTGATTGCGATTAAACCAATAAATACGCTGACTTTCTTGGTACGCAGTGCGATTAATAAGCAAACAAAGCACAGTAGAGCAAACAGAGGCAATGGCATCAGCATTGCACCGAGGATTTTTTTCAGTTCAAACATCACAGTAGCACACATAAAGGGGTTTTCTGTATGCTACTGGGTTAAACCTATTTTATCGACCGTTATTTAACTTACAGGTATTTAAAAAGTGGCGATACACTGGGTTATCTTTCATATTCTTTTTCATGGCTAAATACATTGGACGGGTTAATCCCAGTGCGCCTAATGGAATCGACTTAATGAGTCCTTGGCTTTCATATGGTGTTACTAACCAATCCGGTAATGCTGCAACCCCCATTCCGGCACTGACAAGCTGAAAAATGAGCAAGCCCTGATCTACGGTTTTCAAGGTGCCATCAAAACGTGCATTTTGAATAAAATGTTTGAAGATATCCTGACGCTCTCGTGGAATAGGGTACGAAATAATCGTCTCGTTTTTCAAATCAAGTGCCGTTACATAGGCTTTTTTCGCTAGTTCATGATCAGGAGCAACAATTAATTTAAGTTTAAAATCAAATAAATGTGCGTATTCAAGTTTATCTGGTTCACGAATGTCTGAAGTGAGTACTAAATCTAATTCATCACTGAGCAGATCAGGAATAGCGTCATAACTAAAGCCGCGCTCATAATCAACTTTGATATCAGGCCAAAAGTTATTGAATTCTTTAATTGTTGGTAATAACCAATGAAAACAAGCATGGCATTCAACACTAAGTCGTAATTGTGAAATTGGTTGATTAAGACTTTCTTTTAAACGGCATTTGGTTGCTTCAACACGCGGGAGTACTTCGCTGGCAAGTTCAAGTAATAGCATACCTTGTGGGGTAAAGCGCACCGGTTGAGTTTTACGTTCAAATAGTTGGCAATCAAGTTTGTTTTCTAAATCTTTGATTTGATGAGACAAAGCGGATTGAGTCAAAAATAATTCGCGCGCAGTATTTACCAAGGAACCGGTTTCTTTCAAGGTTGCGATGGTCTTTAAGTGTTTTACATCAATCATCTTTAATAATTCTCATGGTAAAGGTGAGTTTAACTCAGATTACAGCCATAATACGCCTTAAATTAAGATGCATCAACGTCTAGATGGCTATAAATCCCATTTTTTTACGTGAAATTTACAAATATACTATAGCATCATATTTGACAGCGTTGTCATTATATTTTTTGAGTTTGCAAAAAAATATTTCCATGAATTTACCTCAAGTTGAAACTGAGGAAGCATCAATTGTTTGATGTCAGGTATAGGTTTATGGTTTTAGCTATCTAAACAGCTGGAAGGGAATTTCAACATGGCACAATTACATAACTTAGGTTTTCCTCGCATAGGTAGAAAGCGTGAACTAAAATTTGCAGTAGAATCATACTGGGCTGGTAAAATCAGCCAAGCGCAGTTGCTTGAACAAGGTAAGACGATCCGCGCAGAAAATTGGGCTCTTCAAGCAGATGCTGGGATTGATTTATTACCGGTAGGTGACTTTGCTTGGTATGACCATGTGTTATCTACCTCTTTATTGATTGGCGCAGTGCCCAAGCGTCATCAAAAAGCGGATGGTAGCATTGATCTTGATACATTATTTCGTATTGGGCGTGGTCGCGCACCAAGCGGTTGTTCATGTGCAGCAAGCGAAATGACAAAGTGGTTTAATACTAATTATCATTACATAGTTCCAGAGCTAACTCATGATCAGCAGTTTCAACTAACCTGGACTGAGTTATTCGAGCAAGTTACTCAAGCACAAGCATTGGGGCACAATGCAAAAGTAGTATTGGTCGGCCCAGTCACTTATCTTTACTTAGCAAAATGTGCAGGTGAGGAGTTTGATAAACTTAGCTTACTTGAAAAACTATTAGCTGTTTATCAACACGTGTTCGCTAAATTAGCGCAGCAAGGGATTGAATGGGTACAGGTTGATGAGCCTATATTAGGTTTAGAGCTGACAGAAGATTATCAAGAGGCATTAAAAACAAGCTTTCGTGCACTTGCAGGTCAAGGCGTGAAGTTGTTACTTGCTAGTTATTTTGACTCAGTCACTGCCTACTTTGATGATATTGCAGGTTACCCTGTTGATGGCGTACATTTTGATTGTGTTGCAACAAATGTTGATGTTGCAAAACTAGATATATTATTAAGTACCGATCAAGTTTTATCATTAGGCGTAGTAAATGGCCGTAATATTTGGCGTACTGATTTAGAGGTTGTATTTAATAGCATAAAAGACATTGCGCTAAAGCGCGGTGATAATCTATGGCTTGCTCCATCTTGTTCTTTACTGCATACACCGGTTGATTTAGAGCAAGAAGAAAAGCTCGATGATGAGCTTTGTTCATGGCTTGCATTTGCAAAACAAAAAGGCCAAGAGTTGTCATTATTAAAAGCCGCGCTTGAAAGCAATGATAGCAGTGAGCTCGTTGCTTATTCAGCACCTATTAAAGCACGCTTAACCTCTACTCGCGTAAATAATACAGCTGTACAAAAGCGTGTAACTGCACTCACCGCAAAAGACGGTAAGCGTAATCATGCATTTTCTCAACGTATTGAAAAACAACATGCAGCACTTAATTTACCGCTACTGCCGACCACCACGATAGGATCATTCCCACAAACTCAAGTAATTCGTCAAGCACGCCGTGATTATAAAGCCGGTGAATTATCTGCGGATGATTATCAAAGGCAAATGAAAGCAGAAATTCGTTACGCTGTTGAAGAGCAAGAGGCGCTTGATTTAGATGTGTTAGTGCACGGCGAAGCGGAGCGTAATGACATGGTTGAATACTTTGCTGAACTATTAGAAGGCTTTGCTTTTACCCAGTTTGGTTGGGTGCAAAGCTACGGCTCGCGATGTGTGAAACCACCTGTAATTTGGGGGGATGTATCACGTGAACAAGCGATGACGGTTCAGTGGACAAAATACGCACAGTCGCTGACGAGTAAGAAAATGAAAGGCATGCTAACAGGTCCTGTAACTATTCTGTTTTGGTCATTCATTCGTGATGATTTAGACAAACCCACCATCGCTAATCAAATTGCACTTGCGTTACGTGATGAAGTGGTCGATTTACAAAATACCGGTATTGATATTATTCAAATTGATGAACCTGCATTTCGTGAAGGTATGCCGCTTAAATGTAGCCAATGGCAAGCATATTTAGAATGGGCAGCGTATGCATTTAGGGTCTCAGCAAGCGGTGTGAAAGATGAAACACAAATTCATACTCACATGTGTTACGCCGAATTTAACGGTATTATTGCCGCGATTGCAGATATGGATGCCGATGTGATCACCATTGAAACCTCACGTTCTAACATGGAACTACTTGAAGCATTTGAGAATTTTGATTATCCAAATGATATTGGTCCAGGTGTATATGATATTCACACTCCGAATGTACCGGATATTGCATGGATGAAAACGTTGATCCATAAAGCCGCACGAAAAATACCGGTTGCGCGTTTATGGGTAAACCCGGACTGTGGTTTGAAAACCCGTGGTTGGGAAGAAACGCGACAAGCTCTTGATAATATGGTTAAAGCAACCAAAGAGCTGCGTGAGGAGCTGCAGTAAAGAACATCTCCTACGATGTAAAGCCCTAACAAAACTTAGTTAGGGCTTTTTTTGTTGCTCTGATTTTAGTTCATCTTCATCGGTTGGTTTTTTAAAATCCATTTTTGCTGAGTGTTTGATCAGCAAAATATTACCGATAATGATTGCCAACACTAAGATGATGATGAGTATATGCCAAATTTGCATGGTGATCTCTAATGAGTCATTTATAAGTACTCAGTGTAGCAAAGATTTCTAGGGTTAAAAACGTCTAGAAAACGACAGCGAAATAAAATCAAGACCTGGGTTTGGTCTTTTAAACCCTGCATTTGAATAGTGTAAATAACGCACCGCAGCTTTGGTTTTTCCAAAATCAGCAATAAAGCCTAGTCGGTCTTCAAACTGGTAGTGGGTACTCACATTTTTGCCGGCGAAGTGAGTGTCATTGACTAATGAAATTCCTATGCCGGCTTCGAAATACAGAGGAATACCGCGCACTGAGCTGATCAGATGTTGAAATACCGGGGACATTGCAAGGACAACATTTGTCTGATGGCTATTATCTGCGCCGTATTCCCAAATATTAATACTTGATTCTAAGTAAATATGGGTATTTTCAATTAATGATTGTAGTGCCGGAGCATGGTATTGGTATGCCAATTTTAAGCCTTTAACATCACCTTCCCCCTGAATGTAATCAATGGCATAGCCATGAGGGGAAAGTGTATAGGGCGCACCATAAGATAGTCTGCTGAACATGGAAATAGATAATAAAATCAATACAGTTAATGTTTTAAATAACATGGTAAAGCTCTTTAGATGAAAACGTTATTTACAAAATAAGGGCGTGGGGGAGGCTAATTCAAGTGGCATAAATTCACAGACTCTGTGTGTTATTGCATGAGCTTAGCTAACAATATGAAATAAAAAGATTAAATCAATTGATGCCGTGCTGGCACTAATAAGGTGCTATTTTGAGGCTTTTTAATCTCTTATGAACAGCGTAAATTACGCTACAAGATTTACTTAGGACTTATCAACAATGATTTCACTTGGTCGTTATTTATTATTAATCGCGCTAGTTTTTAGTGCTTCCTTGTTTGCGCAAACACAACAGTCACCTAATCAGTTATTAACTCAGGTAGGCGATCAGCTGTTTAGTGAAATTGGCAAAATAAACAGCCAAGGCACAGCGAGTAAAAGTGACATGGCACACATTGTTGATCAGTATTTAATGCCTAATATAGATGTTAAATTTGTTTCCTATAAATTATTAGGTAAGCACATTAAAGGTATCGATCGCCAACAAGCGACTGCATTTATAAGTGCAGTGGAGCATTACTTAACCACTACCTATGCTAGTGCATTAATGAAATATACCGGGCAAGAAATAAAATTCGAAGAGAGTAACGATGCTGCAGAGGGTGAGTTTGCCACGGTTAAGACGCAAATTATTGCAGATAATGCGCCAACGATTGACTTACACTTTAAGCTTCGCCAAGGTAAAGATGGTAGCTGGAAAGTATATGATATTGTCGCTGAAGGTATTTCGTTACTCAGTGCAAAGCAAAAAGAAGTTATTCAACGAATTTCAGAAGTTGGCCTTGACCAAGTGACAGCTGAGCTTAACAGTAAGTAATCATTTCCAAGTAAGTCTCCAACCTAAAGCACCATGCAGTGTTAACTGCATGGTGCTTTGTTATTTTCTTTTAAAATCACACGGTTTGGCTATAGCGTGTGGTTTTGGGTATGCTAGAATAAGCGCTTACATACCCACTGGTATCACTAATTTACTGGGGTACTTAAAATTATATTAAGCGCAGTGTCAGTTTGTAGTTGTTAAACTCTTTTACTGACCTTTGTACCGAGCAAGATAGACACTGGAGTTGTGTTTTTTTAATGGAAAATGTACTTATTTGGCCTAAAGAATACCCGTTATTAGTCAAAGGACTTATTGAGCAAAACGGTGCATTTATTTTAGACGCTTTAGAAGCATGGCCGGCTTGTCGCTCGACTGAAGAAGACAATGGCGTGTGTACAACTGTGCTACCGCCTATCTATTATTTAACCTGGTTAACTCCCCTTGAGCCATTTGAAGAGTGTTTTTTCCAACATATCTGTGAATATGATGAAGCCGCTCAACAGTATATTTCGGCAGCTAAAGATTACTATTTTGATAACGAGTATAGCCCAGAGAGTTTAGTGCTATTACTTTGCCAACGCCTTGAAAAATATGCAGCTGTAGCGTCACAAACAACGATAGAAACACCCGTTACGTTATTATCTCAGTTATTCTCAAAACGCTATTTTACAATCATCGAGTATGCGCTCAATGCGGGCAGTAAAATGAGTGCTGAAGATGCTTTGGCACTGTGGAAAGAAGTTGATTTTCGTGAACGTTTTAGCACCTTTATACCTGACTCAATCGATGACGTTAATGCGTTAAGTGAATTAGCGGCGAAAAAAGTTGCTGGTGGAAAGGATTATTTCACCTTATTGACCCAAGTATCACCAGATGTTGACTCAGTGGTGCTATTAGAACAAGCACTGTTGGCGCATTTGCGTTTTGACACAGCTAAACAAACGATGGCGATGCGTTTTATAGAGCAAGGTGCAACAGGCACGTTGGCGGATGAAAATGGTAAAACGGCCTTTATGTGGGCAGTTGAAAAAGGGTTTGTTAATTTAGTACAAACCTTATTAGATAAACAAGATAAAAAACAACGTGATGCCCTTGGTAACAGTGCTTTACATTATGCGGTACTAGCAAAAAATGAACCTTTGATGGTGCTATTATTGAAGTCTGGCTATGACTTTCGTGTTCGTAACTGTGATGGCTTAAGTTGTTATCGTTTAGCAGTGAGTGTTAAAGCCAGTCAGTTAGTGAAATGCTTAGAGCGTGATTTTGGTATTAAAGAATTATCGCCGGATGGACAATTTTCGCGGATCAAAAAAGTTCACGCCTTACATGCCATCGTGACTTTATTGTTGCCGCTACAGTTGTTTTTCTTTTTTGATGATACACTTGCGATTAAAAGTGAGTTGACGCTTTGCTTGACTATATTAGCTATAGTTTGCTTCTTTTTTGCAATGAGTTTGAAGCGCTGCGCTTTATACCCGCATATTAAACACCCATGGGGGTTATTTGTACTGCGTTGTTGCTCATTGATCAGTTTAGTTGGGCAGCTAGGCTTAGCAAGTATTGTGGCATTGGCAACGTTAAGTGAAGTTGTTTAAGCTTCTTGCATGCACCGTAGACAAAAACGCGCTAATTAAGCGCGTTTTTTAGTTGTTATACCAATCGTGTTAAGTTACTGACCATTTAGCTCGCTAGAATGGTTAAATATTTAAGTCGTTTGGTATTAACTTTAGTCTTTTTTATTAAATTCATGAGCCGCTTTTTCTGTTGCTAACTCATCTTTTAGTTTTTGAATTTTTAGTCCCAGCTCTTGACCGCGGTGACGTGCATAATAAGTACAACCAATAAACATCATACTGGCGAACAGCAGCTCTAAAACGACCCATATTAGTTGTTCTTGTGCGACCCACAGTAGGGTAAAACCGTGAATAAAATAAAACATAACGATAAAGTTTGCCCACGCATACGTATAAGGTTTATCTTGAATGATGCCTTTTAGCGGCAGTAAAAGCGGCAGAATATACACAACAAAAATAAATCCATTGCTATGACCTTCTCTAGGCTCTAATAAAAACAACCAAAGTGGCATCAGCAGTAACAAGCCAATATAACCAATTATTGCAATACGTTGAAAACGGATAGTGATAGCCTTTTTCGGCGTCAGTTGTGGGTTTAAATCGCTGTGCGATGTCATTGTAATTTTCTCGTAATTTTAACTAAGCGTTGGCCAACGCTTTGGCAAATTTTAATTTCGTCTTTACTTAATTGCGCGCTATTTTGTGCACCAGCAACATGGCTTGCACCATAGGGAGTGCCACCGGTTTGTGTGGCAAGTAACTCAGGTACTTCATACGGCACACCCATTAACAGCATACCGTGGTGTAATAACGGCAGTGACAAATTAAGCAACGTTGCTTCATTGCCACCATGCATGCTACTTGATGATGAGAATACACAGGCTGGTTTATCTATTAATTGCCCTTTTAACCATAAGTCGCTGGTGGTTTCCCAAAAAGCTTTGGCTTGTGAGGCCATCATACCAAAGCGAGTAGGGGTGCCAAATGCTAACCCATCACACTGGATTAAGTCATCTTTGCTGATCACAATATCGTGAGGTTCTCTTGCTACAAAGGTTCTTAGCATTGCAGTACCGCCTTGGCATTCAATCGACTCTGCAATCTCATGTGCCATGGCTGCAACAGAGCCGTGACTTGAATGATACAACACAACAATAGTGACGCTCATTAAAGTACGCTTAGTACGTTTTCTGGTGGGCGACCCAGAGCGGCTTTATTGTCATTTACCACAATAGGGCGCTCAATTAATTTTGGATTGCTAACCATGGCTGCAATGAGTACGTTTTCATCATGCTCATTTTTAAGGTCTAGGTCTTTGTAAATATCTTCTTTAGTGCGCATTAGTTCACGAACTGAAGAAAACCCTAACTGTTTAACTAAAATGCTGATTTGCTCATGATTCAGTGGAGTTTTTAAGTATTCGATTATCTCTGGCTGAATCGATTTTTGTTCAAGTAGAGCTAATGTTTCACGCGATTTTGAACAACGTGGATTATGAAAAATAGTAACAGACATAGTAACAATCCAATTAGATAAAGTAAGGCTATTTTAGGGCAAGCAGCACCAGACTTAAAGCCTTGCGAGCTCTTTTTGCATTTGTCGGTATTGCGTTAACAATGCTTTGAGACGTTGTTGTTTAATTAGCTCTTGCGGTTCTACAAAGTTGAGTGCTTTTTGTACTTCGTCAGCGGCTTTTAAGTAGGCGCCGTATTGTGCAAGAACGTCGGCATTTGCTTCATGATAAGCGGCTAAGTTATCTTGCTTTTTATAGGCATCTGCAAGAAGTTGCATGCCTAAATTATGTTCAGGTTTTTCGAGTAAAAATGATTTTAATATTTGCACTGCAACATCGTATTGCTCAGCTTCAAGTGCTGCATTGGCAAGGTTTAAGGTAATAACTTGATTGTTAGGACGATTTTCATGCAATGCGGCTAAAAATTTTACTGCCTCGGCGGCTTTTTTTTGTGCTATCAGTAGATCAGTATGCGTATCAATGTAGAATAAATTTTTAGGATCAGACTTTAAAAGTTCGTCTAAAATAGGCGCCGCTTCATCGAGCTTTTTTTGATCCAATAAACTAATACCCAAGCCATAATTAAGCGCTGTTTTATTATAAAAACTGTTTTCACGTATGAGCTTTCTAAAGAAATTTTCAGCTGCTTCTGGTGTTTGGTGGTAGCGAGCAATCACGCGGCTTTTGGCAAGATTAAATTCTAAGCTATCCGGAAGTTGGCGTTTTTCAAATTGCTGTGCACGCAAGCGCACATCAGACACGCGGCTCTCAGGTAATGGGTGAGTAAGTAAAAAGGCCGGTGGCTTGTATTTATAACGAATTTGCGCAGCAAGTTTGGTTAAGAATTCACTGGATGCGTATGGGTCAAATCCTGCATTATTGAGTGTTTGCATACCAATTCGGTCGGCTTCTTGCTCAGCTGAACGGCTGTGAGTGAGTTGACTAAATGCGCTTTGTGTTTGACTAGCTGAGATAATCGCGATACCGGCATCTGGTGACACAACTGATGCTAAAATACCGGCAATCATACCGGCAATAGTGAGGGCGCTGTTATCTTGTTGTTGTTGCATGCGACGTGCAAGATGGCGCTGGGTAACGTGGGCAATTTCGTGACCAAGTACTGAGGCAAACTGACTTTCGTTATCGGACTGTGCAATTAAACCGGTGTGTACCCCAACATGGCCACCATAAAAAGCAAATGCGTTTATTTCCGGATTGTTGATCCAAAAAAATGAAAACGGAAAGCGAACATCATTTGCATTAGCAACCAGCTTGTGGCCGATCGTTGTTAAATACTCATCAAGCACAGGATCATTAACAACCGGTGATGATCCACGAATTTGCATCATCATTACTTTCCCGATTGCTTGCTCTTTTTCTAGAGGCAAAGCTTGCAATGCTGAAGTACCAAGATCGGGTAATGTAAAATTAGTTTGTGCCTTTAATGGCTCACTTACCAGCACACTAAAAGTTAAAAGTGTAGTGAGTAATGTAATAAAGGCTGATTTAAGCTGCATTTTATTCCTTGTTATGATCTTCACCTAGCATGAGTTTAGCAATGTCAATTTCATCACTGCATGCTCTGCTATCTCGTTCGCACAATTGATACAATTCTTTGATTGTGACCCCATCTAGCTTTACAACGTTCAATTCTCGTTGTAAAAAACTAATGATTTTATGTACTACTTTGTGCGCATGAAGAATAAGTGCTTTATCTGCTTTGTCACCACGCTCAAAGTAAAAGCCAATAAACTTATGTAATTGATTAATCCGAATCAAACTTTTCATTGACACTGGATCCCACTCGTTAAACTCTATAAAGCGGTTATCTTTTACGTATTTATCTATTGTAACGTCTTTTGCATAAGGCAGTGCCCATAATTCAAAGCCCCGGTCGGTAAATACTTGGTGCAGCGCAATTCTTGGCTTGTTTTCACAATATATCTCTCCAAGAGCGTCTTCATGACCTCCGAGTAAATCGAGGTTCCAATTGCGCCTATCAATTATTTTTTTTACGGCATTATCAAAACCATGTTCTAATATCCCCTCTGACTCGCTCACTGATGAGGCGACAAGGTGATAGAAGGGCGGAAGTTCGCCCCAGTTTATTTGTTTTTTATACCAGTTAATTTCTTTAAGAGTTGGATTACTCGGTAATTGCGCTTTATTATGCGTGCCAGACATTAACTTATCCTTACTACTAACTATGCTATAAGGATAAACTATTGCGATGCGTGTTTTAAGAAAAAGTTACATTTGTTATTAACAACGCTGACAAAGACCGTATTATTATTCATTTTTATAGGGCAGATAATTGGTTATGCTAGAGCAAGACTTGCGCGGATTCAAATGTCCGCAGCAATTTATCCAGTTTAAGTTGACTTTACGCCAAGCTTTAGCAACTGCGCAACCGATAAAGTTTACATTATTAGTGGATCAACCAACTCAAGATATGGAGCGCTTTTTGCTAAAAAATCATTATCCGTACAAATTAGATCAACAACGTGGGTTGTTAATCGTGGAGCTAAATCGTGTTTGAATATGTAAAAATTTGGTACGAAAGGAAGTTTTCAGATCCACATTCAGTAACTCTATTGTTTTTATTACTCGCTTTAATGGCGATGTTTTATTTCTTTGGTGCACTTATTGTACCTGTTTTGATTGCTTTAGTGATTGCTTATCTGCTTGATTGGCCAGTTGCGCATTTAGAGCGTTTTGGCTTACACCGCTTTACTGCCACTATTATTGTGATGTTAATTTTTTCAGGGTTGATGCTGACCTTAGTGATCGGCATGGGTCCAATACTGTGGCAGCAAGCAAGTAATTTAGTGCAAGAAAGCCCGCACATGATAGAACAGGGAAAATCTTTTCTACTGCACTTGCCTGAGCAATACCCCAGTTTGATTAATGCAGAGCAAGTACAATCAGTGGTCAGCAGCGTTGAAGCCAAAGCAATTGAGTTTGGCCAAGTACTATTGTCGGTCTCGTTGACATCATTAAAAGATGTAGTGGCGTGGTTGATCTATCTTATTTTAGTACCATTACTGGTGTTCTTTATGCTCAAAGATAAGCTGGAGTTGATCAGAAGTGCAGAAAAACTCGTTCCAAAACAAAGACGCTTAATCCTGCAGGTATGGCACGAAATGAACCAACAAATCATGAATTATATTCGTGGTAAGGTGTTTGAAATTTTGATTGTAGGCTCAGTATCGTTTATCGCGTTCACTATTTTTGATTTACGTTATGCAGCGCTATTGGGCGTATTAGTGGGTTTATCAGTATTGATCCCTTTTGTGGGTGCGGCACTTGTTACCATACCTGTTGCGGCCGTGGCATTATTTCAATTTGGTTTAGAAACCCAGTTTTGGACCATACTGATCATCTACGGCACTATTCAAGCATTAGATGGTAATGTGCTGGTGCCGTTACTATTTTCTGAAGCGGTTGATCTGAACCCGGTATTTATTATTGTTGCGGTACTGTTTTTTGGTGGCTTATGGGGTTTTTGGGGCGTGTTTTTTGCAATTCCACTAGCGTCATTGGTAAAAGCCTTACTCAATGCTTGGTCAACGAAACAAGAAGAACAACTGATTGAGCATAGCTAACACGAACTTTGGTTAATTAGCTTTATACTTAAATCACCTGAAGATTTAGGTATTTTGGGTATAGTATCAAATGGTATAGAAAACGCACCTGAGAGACTAATTGATTCTTACGCGGCCCATTAATTTTATGTAGAATGGGTTATAAGATATATCTTTTAGTAATATGGTGCGTTTTTTAATGTCTGATTTAATATTACCTACTGACTCATCGTCACAAATTTACCTTGATGCAAACGCAACAACACCAGTGCTACCTTGTATTGCAGAGGTTGTTTCGCATACTATGCAAATCTGCTTTGGTAACCCTTCTTCTTCACACATTACCGGTATTCAAGCTAAGCACTTATTAGAGCAAACACGTCAAAAAGCCCGTGATGTGATAGGTGCACAGCAGGGGGATATTTTATTCACTTCTGGGGCTACCGAAGGAATTCAAACAGCTGTCGTGTCTACGCTCATAGCAGCTAAGGATCATGCTAAACCAAATCCAGTATTACTGTATGGTGCTACTGAACATAAAGCAGTACCTAATACATTAATACATTGGAATGCCGTATTGGGTATAAACGCAACCGTGCTTGCGATCCCGGTATCGAGTGATGGCCTTTTAGATTTAGATTTTATTGCTCAACACGCTGGTGATGCACTGATGATTTGTACCATGGCGGTTAACAATGAAACCGGTGTTTATCAAGATTTAAAAGCGATTGAAAAGGTAATACGAGCACATAACACGGAAGTTGCGTGGATGGTGGATTGCGTACAAGCGCTAGGGAAAACCGCATTGGCCCTTAGTGATACAACGATTGACTACGCGCCATTTTCAGGCCATAAACTTTACGCGCCGAAAGGTATAGGCGTGTTGTATATTCGTCAAGGCAGTGCTTATACGCCATTTATTGCCGGTGGTGGTCAAGAAAGTGGCATGCGCTCCGGTACTGAAAACCTGCCAGGTATCGCAGGTCTTAACAAACTGTTTTGTTTATTGCTGGATAAAACAAACGATACGTTTAAATCAACCGATGTGTTAAACGGCTATCGTGAACAATTACATCAGGCTTTAGTAGATACCTTTGGTAATATAACCTTTAATCATACTTTTGCATTGTCAGTACCAACAACGTTAAATTTTGCTGTTGATGAACTCAGTAGTAAAGAAGTGATGGATTTGTTCGATGCGGCAGGTATTCGTATCAGTGGTGGCTCAGCCTGTAGCTCAGGCGCAAATCGTAGTTTTGTGTTAGATGCCATGGGCGTGAGTGATTGGCGTAGTGAAAATGCAATACGTTTATCATTTGGACCGGCGACAACACAGGCTGAAATAACCACTGCCTGTGCGCGTATTCGTTCACTTAAACCAATATTACAAGCTAATTGTTTGGTGGTTTCAGATTCGTCATCACCACAGCAAGAAGCGTGTGCATTAGGGTTAACACAATTTAGACATCAAGGTGCGTGTTGTTGGTTGTATGTCAGTCAAGATAAACAAGCAGTGATCATTGACCCAATTATTGAGCTTATCCCGCGGCTTGAAAAAATAGTACACACACAAAATTTAACGGTAGCAGCCATTTTAGACACACATGCCCATCAAGAGCGATGCTGTGCGACTACATTGTTGGCTCAGGCCTTAAAATTCAGTTTGCAAGACGAGCATGAATTGGGGTGGCCAGTGCAGCAAACGAGTATTGCATTACCTGAATGCACCATTGAGCGCTTAGCAACACCCGGGCACAGCCAAGATAGTGTTAGTTATTTATTGCGGTGTAACAACTCTCAACAAGTGCTATTTTGCTTTTGCGGTGATTTGCTGCTGCCTGCTGGGCTTGGTAATACTGCAATTGACGGTGGGGATGCGTTAGCTATGGCACACTCATTACGTCAACTATCAACATGCTTAGCAGAGTCGACAGTTATTTGTTCTGGTCATGACTACCAGCAATGTTTTGCTATTAATTGGCAAGTTCAACAGCAGCAAACGCCGTTATTGCATGCATTATTGAACAATGAACTAAGTGATACTGAATTT
The DNA here is from genome assembly GCF_028885455.1 of Pseudoalteromonas rhizosphaerae. Classification (NCBI taxonomy): domain Bacteria; kingdom Pseudomonadati; phylum Pseudomonadota; class Gammaproteobacteria; order Alteromonadales; family Pseudoalteromonadaceae; genus Pseudoalteromonas; species Pseudoalteromonas rhizosphaerae. The sequence continues at coordinate 3,799,699 of NZ_CP118496.1, read as the reverse complement.
GCTAACAACAAGCAGCGCAGCGATGAAGATAATTTATGTAAATTTGCAACTTTGTGTGGTTATGCTGACAGTTTAAAATACAGTAGAGCTTACGAACTGAACGCCGTGCAAGCAAAAGATATGTTAACTGCAAGCGATGTATATTTAATTGATACCCGTGAACCATATGAACATGGGGCAAACAATATTCCTCAGTTATTTGCAGTTAGCCCCGCGCGAGTGATGAATATTCCGCTAAGTAGAATGGCAAATGCATTAGTGGACAGGCAATTGAGCCCACAGGGTAAGTATATTTTACTTTGTCGCAGTGGTAATCGTTCAAAACAAGCGGCAACTAACTTATCTCAGCTTGGCTTTACTGACGTGTATAATCTCAGCGGTGGAATGGCACTGTTATAATAACAGGGCAGAAGACTGGCAATTGACTGATAATAAATAAGGCGCTTATAGCGCCTTATTTATTATCAGTGAAGGCTGTAGCTACTGTTTAGGACCTGAACTTTCACGGATCACAATTGACGGTGTAAATGATGTGATGATGTCTTTATCTTGGTTACGAGCACCGCGAGTTTTGGTAAATAATAACCGTGCTGCATGTTGAGAGATAACATCGTTTGCTTGATGAGCGGTAGTTAACTTTGGCCATGTCTGACGGGAGAAAGGAGAATCCTCAAAGCCAGTAATAGATAACTGTTCAGGAATGGCAATACCCATTAAGCGTGACGCAAATAGAGCGCCAGCGGCCATTTCATCATTGCCACCTAATATAGCAGTAATAGCCAAGGTGTTATTCTCTGCTAACAAATGCTTTGCACCTTCAACACCCGACTCAAACGAATATTTACCATCGTAAATAAAGCGTTTATCAAATTCTTTATGATGATCTGCCAGCGCTGCTTTATAACCTTCAAGGCGTTCAGACGTCGATTTATGTTCTTTATCGCCACAGATAAAGCCAATATTTTCATGTCCATGAGTTAAAAGGTGAGTGGTGATCTCATACGCGGCTTTATAATCGTTAACATAGATACAGGTGTCTTGATCATCATCTGATGGTCGCCCAGATAACACCCTAACGTAATGAATATTTAACTCATCGAGTAAATTGGTGATGCTACTTTGCTCTGATAATGGCGGTGTAAGCACAAGCCCAGCTAAGCGAGAGCGCTTTATCATGGTGATAAATTCATCTTTCATGTTTGCATCTGTATAAGTGCATGGATGGATCACCAATTCATAGCCTTCGTCTTTACAGCGAGAAAGCACACCATTTTGCATATCAATCACATAATACGCATTAGGATTGTCATAAACTAAGCCTACCGTAAATGATGACGTACCAGCTAGGTTTCGTGCTGCAAGATTTGGCTGATAGTTCAGCTCTTTTACAGCATCCATGACTGTATCGTAAGTTTTTTTACGAACAGATGGTTCTTTATTTATTACCCGTGAAACCGTTTTCATCGAAACCCCGGCGAGCCTCGCTACATCATTTATAGTTACTTTCATAGAGTTACTTTTAGGTTATTGTTTTAGTGTTGTCATGGTCCTGATAAGAATACACCTAAGTAGACTTAACAAACGTGTTATTCATTATTTCTTCATCAAGACCAGTTAGTGTATCTAATGTTCAGTAAAATTAGCAGTAAAATAATTGAGATAATTTTTATGATACCGGTGTCAAATGAGTAAAAGTGCGTTATTATCTCGATTGTAAAATATAAAAGTAGCTTGTTGACAGCGTTGTCATTCTAACTTATCGTTAATTTTCTTTGTAAGTTAATACGCTATCAGTTCACTTTATTAATATAAAGATAGTTATAAATCAGTTTGTTGCAAGTTTAAGGGGATGTTAAAAATGAGTTGTCGTTCACAGTTAGCTAGTTGGCAAGCATTAAAAATAAGTGCAAATAAGATGAAGGAAGTTCATCTTAAAGATTTATTTGCCAATGACAGCACGCGATTCGAGCAATTTTCGACTCAGATCCCAGGTGTTTTATTTGATTATTCAAAACAATTGATTGATAACAGTGTGATGACACAGTTACTGTCTTTAGCACAAGAGTGCGATATCGCTAACTGGCGAGATAAAATGTTCAGCGGTGAAAAAATTAATATCACCGAAGATAGAGCCGTGCTTCATACTGCACTTCGTAACCGTAGTGCATCATCATTAGTTGTAGATGGCGAGAATGTAAGTTCGGTGGTTAACGCTGAATTACAAAAAATTAAGTTGTTCGTTGAAAAAGTACGTAGCGGGAAATGGTTCGGTTATACCGGTAAAGCCGTGAAAGATGTTGTGAGCATTGGTGTTGGTGGTTCAAACTTAGGCCCACAAATGGCCACGGAAGCACTAAAAAGCTATGCAGATGACTCATTAAAAGTACATTACGTTTCAAATGTTGATGGCGTACAAATTGCGTCAGTATTGAAAGACATCGATCCTGAAACAACTTTGTTTGTGATTTCGTCAAAAACCTTTACTACATCTGAAACCATGACCAATGCAAAAACCGCCGTTGCATGGTTTTTAGAGTCAGCCGATGACAAGCAAGCCATTGCTAAGCACTTTGTAGCAGTGAGCACTAATTTAGAAAAAACGGCAGCGTTTGGTATTGCTGATGAAAACGTATTCACAATGTGGGATTGGGTAGGTGGTCGCTTTTCATTATGGAGTGCGATAGGCTTACCAATTGCATTGTATTTAGGCTTTGATGCATTTGAAGCGATTCTTGAAGGCGCTTTTGAAGTTGATGAACACTTTAAAACGGCCGAATTTGCAGAAAATGTACCATTGTTAATGGCTTTGTTGAGCGTATGGAATACCAGCTTTTTAGGTTTCGACTCACAGGTTATTTTACCTTACGATCAAGCATTACACATGTTGCCAGCTTATTTGCAGCAAGGTGAAATGGAAAGTAATGGTAAGCACGTTAATTTTGCGGGTAATACCGTACCGTATACTACAGTGCCAATTATTTGGGGTATGACCGGCATTAATGGTCAACATGCTTTTTATCAGTGTTTGCACCAAGGCAATGTGATTGTACCGGCTGATTTTATTGCCTCTATTAAACCTCAGGTTAATATTGGTCAGCATCACGACATTTTATTATCGAACTTTTTTGCACAAACAGAAGCGATGATGATGGGGGTTGATGCAGAGCAAGTTCGCGCTGATTTAACCGCAAAAGGTAAATCAGAGGCTGAAATAGCCGCGCTAATTGATCATAAAATCCATCGTGGTAACCGTCCTACAACATCAATGCTGTTAGATACGGTTGATGCAAAAACGGTGGGTCGCTTAATTGCCTTATATGAGCATAAAATTTTCTGCCAAGGCATCATTTTAGAGATCTGTTCTTTCGATCAATGGGGTGTTGAACTTGGTAAAGGCTTAGCCTCAAAAATTGAAGCTGAGTTACTGGATGATAATATAAACCATCCACATGATAGTTCGACAAATGGCTTAATGAGCTATTATAAACAACGTCGAGAGCAGTAAAAAATTCGCACAGCACAATCAATTGTGCTGTGCAACCAAATACCTTTGAACGGGTAGCGCTGGAGTTCTTAGGGCCTGTATATTTGTGAGAGGATATACAGAGCCCCTAAGACTCATTTAATTACCAGTTTGAAATGAATACAGCTGAACCAATATTCAGCGATAAAACAAGCGAATTCAACAGGCTTTTTCTCGAGTACGATGCCAAAAAGCTGACATCAACTAAACAACAAGAATGTATGCCCGCACTATCAATAGTGGATAGTCGACAACGGGGCATAGCAAACGTAGAGAGTAAATTATGCTAAATCCTTTTGATATTGTAATTTTTGGGGGCGGTGGTGATCTTGCATTACGCAAATTATTACCTGCAATGTATCGCGCATATCAAGAAGGCAACCTTCCACAAGGTTCGCGTATTTTACCGACGGTTCGTGAAGAAAGTAAACGTGCGGAATACATAGAAACAGCTCATCAAGCACTAAAAGAATTTTTAGGTAAAGGTGAGTTTAATGCCAAAGATTGGAAAGCTTTTTCAGCGTGCTTGGTGCCAGTAGTCACGAATGTAACCGAAGCAGACGATGATTGGGATAAATTAAAAACAATACTAGATGAGCACGATGCAGACAAATCTCGGGTGTTCTATTTATCACTTCCACCTGCGGTATATGGTAGCTGCTGTGAAATACTGTCTAGCAAAGGTCTGATCACTGCTACATCACGTGTCGTTGTTGAAAAACCAATTGGTTATTGCGGTAATTCAGCAGAAGAGATCAATGCAAAAATTGCTGAATATTTTAGCGAAGAGCAAATCTTCCGTATTGATCATTACTTAGGTAAAGAAACGGTACAAAACTTAATGGCACTGCGTTTTTCAAATTCATTATTTGAAAATATGTGGGATGCTAAATCAATCGATAATATTCAAATCAGTTTATCTGAAACTGTTGGCCTTGAAAGCCGTGCTGGTTTTTATGATAAAGCCGGCGCTTTACGTGACATGGTGCAAAACCATTTATTACAATTGTTATGTTTAGTCGCGATGGAGTCACCAAATAAACTTAATGCAAACAGCATTCGCACCGAAAAGCTGAAAGTATTAGAATCATTGCGCCCACTTGTTGCAACGGATGTAGATGACAACATCATTCGTGGTCAATATGTACCCGGTGATTTGGATGGCAAAATTGTCCCAGGTTACTTAGAAGAGTTAAATGAAGGTTCAAGTAAAACAGAAACATTTGTTGCTATTCGTGCTCATATTGATAACTGGCGTTGGGCGGGCGTGCCATTTTACCTTCGTACAGGTAAACGTATGGCAAAACGTTGTGCCGAAATTGTCGTTGAATACAAAAAAGTATCACACAATGTTTACGGTGATAATGTTGGCAATATTGAACCAAACCGTTTGGTTATCCGCCTTCAGCCTGAAGAGACAATTCAATTAACCTTGATGTCAAAGCGTCTTGATAATTTAGAGATGCAATTAGAGCCGGTAACCATGAACATTGAGCTATCGCAAGCTTATAGCAATGGTTTCCATTCAGATGCTTACAAGCGCTTGATGTTAGATGCGGCTGCAAATAATCCATCCCTGTTTATTCACCGTGATGAAGTACGTCAAGCTTGGAAATGGATTGACCCAATTATCGAGCGCTGGCAAGAAAAAGGTAAGCCTGCTTTATACCGTGCTGGTAGCTGGGGGCCTGATGATGCTGATGAACTATTAGCTGAAAATAACCATGTTTGGTTTAACACTGGCGATAAGGCATAACAATGGCAACCATCGTAGAGAAATTTTTTGATTCAAAAGATGCATTAACCGCTGAGTTATCTACAACACTTGAACAAAGTTTAGTCAGCGGTATTGAAGCTGATGGCCGTGCCGTGCTGATGGTATCAGGTGGCTCATCACCTGCACCCGCTTATAAGCACTTATCTAATCTAGCATTAGATTGGGCAAAGATAGATGTTGCTATGGTTGATGAACGTTGGGTTGATGTAGCACATGAAAAAAGTAATGAAGCGTTTATTAAGAGCACGTTATTACAAAATCATGGCGCGGCAGCTAACTTCATTACTATGAAAAATAATGCCGAGACTGCGCAACAGGGTAGTGCAGAATGTGAAGCTGCGTACCAACAACTGAAACGTCCATTTGATGTTACTATATTAGGCATGGGACCGGATGGTCATACCGCTTCATTATTTCCACATGCGGGCGGTTTACAGCAAGGGCTTGAAACATCACAATTGGTATGTGCAATTAATGCTATTGAAAGTGAAGTAACAGGGAATATTACCGAACGTATGACGTTAACTTTAGCAGCGATTGCGCAGTCTAAAGTAGTTAAGTTACTGATCAGTGGAGAAGAAAAGCTTGCTGTATATAAAGCAGCAAAAGCCGGTGGAGATGAAAACGACATGCCACTACGTGCAGTTTTAAATCACCCAACAATAAATATTGAAGTTTATTGGGCTCCGTAACGACCCCAATCGACCCAAACTTTAAAATGCAGGCTATAAAGCCTGCATTTTTGTTTCTCTTCTAAATTTATCTGTATCGCACTTGCAAGATCTTTATTATTTTCGCTTATTTATTTTTATCGAAAACAACAGTTATACAATCGTGTTAAGTTACTGACCATTTATAGCTTCGCTAGAATGGTTAAATATTTAAGTCGATTGTTATTATATAACGCCCGGCAATTATTAAGTTTGGAGCGTAATGTGATCTATCTGTAAGTGACTTATCTTCACTAAATAACAAGCCTCACAAATAGTGTGAGTTAACTAGTTGTTTGTTGAAATGTGGCTACTTATGCCTACTTTATTAAAAACATGAGCATCTTAGTGGTTTAAAAAACTTCACTAACTACATTAAAAATTATCCATATAGAACAATTATATGAGTAATTTTCACGGTTCCTATAGCTCTCTAAAATTTTCAATGAAAAGGGTAGGCTATGGGGGAAAATAAAGGTAGACATTAATAGCGTAACTCTTTAAAATACAAAATGACAACGCTGTCATTGATATTGATAACTATTAATAAATTCCCCTTGATAAATTATTTGCCCTAATTTTTCTGCAATATTAATGTGAAAAGATGTGTTTTTGTTCATCCAGCTAAAGTTATATCTTTATCAGCAAATAAGCGAAATGTCATTTCTGTATAGTTGAAGTGGAACGTTTTTTTTACACTAAGACTTATCTAAAATCATAAAATTACCTAAAACAGTGCATTTGGTTTTCTCTTTTTGAACTTAACCATGCTATATTCCCGCCGTAAAACTGTAACAATTTATAAACTCTATTTTTTTAATCTATTAATATTCAATTGGTTAGTATTTTTATAGCTATTTTTTTGCACAAAACGGCTAAAAAGATGTAGCACAAATGTAATTTAGAGTGTATGGTTTGTTACTAGATGACAACGCTGTCATCATCACTGGGCAGAAGTGATAAATAAAACCAACAAAATGATTCAAGGGGAATCCTGTGTTAGCTAAAAATTTTAAAAAAAGCTTATTAGCAGTAAATATCGGTCTTGTAATGAGTGCCGGATTCACTGGTGCTGCATTCGCAGCTGATGAAGTAAAAGTTCAAGAAGACGTAGAAGTCATTGAGGTACGTGGTATTCGCGCTTCAGCTAAAGCTGATATTAACAATAAGCGTTTTGCAAATGCTGTTGTCGACTCCATTACTGCAGAAGATATTGGTAAATTCCCAGATAAAAACGTTGCTGAATCACTTTCACGTATTACAGGTGTTGGTGTTAGCCGTGAGTTTGGTGAAGGTGAAAAAATTACTGTTCGTGGTTCAGATCCGACTAAAAACCGTACTTTATTAAATGGTCAAAACGTAGGTACAGCAGATTGGTTTATACTTGATAACCCATCTCGTAGTTTCAACTTCACTATGCTACCTTCTTCACTTGTAAGTAGCCTTGAAGTATACAAATCACCAGAAGCCCGCTTAGATGAAGGTTCAATTGGTGGTACTGTTATTTTAAGAACTCGTAAACCACTCGATTTAGATTCTGGCACTACTCATATCACGTTACAGAGCCAGTACTCAGAATCATCAGAAGAACATGATCCATTAGTTGAAGGCTTTTATTCTTGGAAAAACGAAGACGAAAAGTTTGGTATTTTGATCTCAGGTTCAAAATCTGACCGTACAGTTCGTCGTGAAGGTTTTGAAGTACTAGGTTGGGATGCAAATTCAGCAGACGGTACTTATACTCCACGTACTATGGGCGTTCCTGTTTTCCGTCAAGATCGTGAAAGAACAACTTTCTTCAGTTCAATTCAGTTTGCACCTTCTGATGATTTTAGCGCAACATTAAACATCTTAGATTCGAAAATGGATGTTAATAACACTAACTCTAATTTCTTACTTATGAATCCTGGCGCAGGGGCTGACTTAACATACGTAGGCAGTAATGCAGTAAAAGGCACTGGTGGTACCGATGTTCGCTGGAACCACATCAACCGTATTTCAAAAACAGATACAAACTCAATTCACCTAGATGTTGACTTTGCAACTGATTCTTTCTCTATGAATGTTGAGTTAGGTACTACTGCAGCTGAAGGTGGTACTTTAAATGAAACATCATGGGAATATGGTGGACAAGGTGACTATAACTTCGATCTAACAGGCTCTACACCTACAGTAAATGCTGGGGTTGATGGTACTGATCCTTCTAAATTTAATGGTGGTTGGATTTGGGGTGGAAATAAACCAACAACTGATGATGAGTCATATGGACAAGTAGACTTTGATGTTCCTGTAGAGTTAGGTGCATTCACAGCTGTTAAATTTGGTGTGAAATATCGCGATCAAAAACGTACACAAGACAGAAATGCATATAGCTGGCATTGGGGTGTTGCAACTGATGGTACAAGCCCTAATTACATGGCCCAGATTTTGTCTTCGCAATGTGATACCTTAGCTAAATGTGATCTTGCGGTAGGTACTGATAGCGTTGGTGCCGATGTTGTTAACGGTGATATCACTCAACAATTAACCCATAACAGCGCTCAAATGATAGAACTTGGCTTAGGTCCAAATGCATCTTATGCTGTACATAAAAATTTAGGCGAGATCTTTGAGGTAGTTGAAAAGAAAACATCTTATTATGTACAAGGTGATTTTTCTGGCGATGATTACCGCGGTAATATCGGTATTCGTGTAGCGAGAACAGATCAAGACTCTTCAGGTTACTTATACTCTTCAGACTCTTTTAGTCTATTAACAGTTAAAAATCCAGGTGAAAATGCAAATTTAGCACCTGCGACACTAGAATGGGTTACTGAATCTCGCAGCTATACAGAGATTTTACCTAACTTTAACTTGTCATATGACTTAGCCGAAGACCAAATTGTCCGCCTTTCTGCTGCTAGAACAATGGCTCGTCCTAACTTCTTTGATATATCACCAATTACAGCGCCTGGTGATTTAGGTGAAACCAACCCTACAGCACAAGCCGGTAATCCTAATCTAGCTCCACAAATAGCAAATCAGTTTGATGCCGCTTGGGAGTTCTATTTTGATGATGCGTCATTATTCGCTGTAACGTTATTCTATAAAGATATTGAAAGTTATCAAACTACAGCTACATCTTCACAAGATTTTTATGATCAGCAAACTTCTAGCTGGGTTACAGCAACAGTTTCTCGTCCTGCAAATGGTGAAGGTGGTACTACAACAGGTTTAGAAGCATCACTTCAGTATGATTTAGGTAATGGTTTTGGTGTGTCTGCTAACTATACATACACAGATGCAAATAATGATGGCGAACGTGATGTAGCAAATCCTGGTTCAGGTTTAGTTATGGGCGCATCAGAAAATATGTTAAACGCTTCTGCATTTTATGAAAATGATATGTTTTCTGTTCGTGCAATGTATAACTATCGTACTAAATGGTACAAAGGACTTCATTCATCAGGTACAGAATTGTGGAATGATGACTACGGTCAGTTAGATTTTAGTACTACTTATAATGTAACTGAAAATATTTCGGTTGTATTAGAAGCTATAAACTTAACTGATGAAAAAGTTGTTGAGTTCAACACTAGTGAAGATCGTGTACTATCTATCTACCAAAATGGTCGTAGATTCGTACTAGGTGCAAACTTCCGATTCTAATTGAACAGAGTGTAAAAAAATGCCGCTGTATAGCGGCATTTTTATTTTTACTATTTCATTCTTTCTTTTAATGCACTTGCAACTGACTTTAGACTTTCATGAGAGTTTGAAAGAATACCGTGATATTCATTACTTTTATTTTTAAATTCATCTGTTTTCTCAAATACATAATGAGAAAAAATAGCTTGCCAAGCAAGTCTCTGTGATTCAGGCAAATTACGAAGTGTTAATATACTATGTAATAAACTATCTGTTGCCTCTAATCCTAAATCCGATTTTGTAGATGTCGGATCCCACCAATAATTTACTAGTATATTAACAGGATCAATGGCTTTTACATTATGCCACCAAAGTGGAGGTATATAGAGAGCTTCACCGATCTCTAAACTTGCAGTTAACACTTTCTCCTTTGTGGCTTTAAACTTTGGATACTTTTCAAAATCAGGGTTTTCAAAATCCACTAAGCTGATTGCAGGGCCAGCCACAGTTCTATCAATGGGTGCTACGTAAAGATTTTTTATTTCATTTGCGGGTAACAAATAAAAAGTTCTTTTACCACAGAGGTTTAGGGCTATATTATGTTCAGTGTCATAATGTCCAGGAACCGTAGCAGCATTGCCTAGCCAGATACGAGGAGGAACGTTAGCTAAAAATTTAGGTGCAGAGTTCTTAATACAAAAATCAGGTAAACATTCATTTATTAGTGCACTTTGCACTGCAATAGTATCTGAACCTTGATTATTAAAATTAATTATTAATTTTTTAAGTACAGAAATAAGTGGTGCATTGTGTTTTTCGAAAGTGTAGTTTTTAAATTTATTATCAGTATAACCAATTAGGCCTTTATACTTCTTGTCAATAATTAAAGTATCCACTAGTTCAGTAGATGCTTGAGTAACAAGGCTTCTAAGAAGTGCTAAAGGTGATTGTTTTGCAAGTGTAACACTTGGCCAATTAGAAAATAAATCTGTTATTATAATTGGCTCATTTAAATTGCACAAAAATTCTTGTATATTTTTTATGTTATTAATACTTAATCTATCTATTTGCATACTTTAAATTACCTCTTATACGTGCTATTTTTAAGTAAATAATAATATATTAATAGGTGTTTAATGTCAGATAAATTTGAAGTTTTTAACGTGGAAAAACACAAAGGGCAGTATGTAAAAGTTGATGCTAATTTTTCACATATAAAGGATCAGCATGTTGTTCCTATCACCCCTATTGAAATTGCAAAAGTAGCACTCAATTTTCCTGTATGCTTTATGAAATCAAGCGATGAGAACCCATTTAAAATGGTTGCTATTTTAGGGCTTGAATCGGGTCGAAATGTTTTTTACAACGATGGTCATTTCAATGCAATGTACGTGCCTCAACATGTTAAAAAACACCCATTCACGCTAGCTAAAACCCCAGAAGGTCAAGTTTTTCTTGCTGTTGAAACCGCTGCATTAAATACAGAAAAGAATGGTGAAGCACTATTTGACAATGTAGGAGAACCTTCTGACTATTTGATTTATAAGCAAGTTGAACTAAAAGAACTTGCTCGACAAGAGGAGTTATCAACACAGTTCACTAGTCGACTGGTAGAACTTGGGCTACTCACTGAATGTTCTTTTAAATTTGATTTAGGTGATGGTCAAAAAAAGCAAATTTCAGGCCTTTATTCTGTTGATAGGGATTTATTAAAATCTCTAGATGATGAGTCTTTATTATCTTTGCAAAAACAAGGGATGCTAGAGGCGATATATTCACACCTTGTTTCACTTGGTCAATTTCAACGTGTTATAGATTTATCTGCAAATACTTAATATAACGAAAAATTAAAATTAACAGTAATTTTATTTTTTATGAATAAAATATAATTGATTTAAGAAAAAGCTATACAGAGAGCAGTATTAAGGAATTTAGCTAATAGTACTCAACGTCAACTAATTAATTCATAGTTTTTTTAAAAATGGTTATTATCAGCCATATACTTTTTAGGAAGCTATAAAACAACGATAAACTTTTTATCTGTATGCAACTGTTTGAGAGGCTTATTTTACTTGGTAACATGCAAATTGACACAAAATTTTCACTTCCATTTTTGTAGCAAAACCTTTAGCCTTAGGGTACTAACAGCAAAAATATAAACTTATTAATAACGGAGCAGTAACATGGCGGAGCAACAAGTACAGCCTTTACACAATGAAAAGCATGCCAACACTAAAATTCAAAACGGCATCAATGTAGAATTTTTAAAAACTCAACACTTAGTGCCTGTCGTTGCACATGAGTTCGCGCGTGTAGCAAATGAGTTTCCAATGTCTTTCGTAAAAAATAACGAGACTGGTCAATTTCAAGCTGTAGCTATGTTTGGTTTAGAGCCTGGCGAAAACCTTTTTGTAAAAGACGGTAAGTGGACTGCAGCGTTTGCTCCTATGGCAACAACACGCTACCCACTGGGTCTAGTTAAACACCCACAAGAAGATCAATACGGTATTGTGATTGACGAAGCAAGCCCATTAGTGGGTGAAACTGAAGGAAATGCATTATTTGAAAACGGTGAAGAGACAGATTACTTAAAACGTCGTAAAGAAGCACTTGTATCATTTATTGAGTTTTCTCATGTAACTGAAGCATTCACAAAATATCTTGCTGATAAAGAGCTTTTAGTAGCGCAAACACTAACAGTTGATATTAAAGGCGAGAAAAAAGACATCAATGGTATTTACCTTATTGATGAGAAAAAGCTTAATGAGTTAAGCGACGAAGACTTTTTAGAGCTTCGTAAGCGTGGTTATTTAGCGCCTATTTTCTCTTTCTTAACGTCTACGCATCAAGTAGCACGTTTAGCTCGTTTGAAAGCGCAACAAGCGTAATTTAAACGAAATATTAAAAAGCGCCTTTGGGCGCTTTTTTTATGTCTTTTATCTGGTTAGGGTTGTAATTTAGCGCCAATTTATTCACATTGGTTATACTTATTTCCAACACAAGCTACCTGTATGAACAAGTCACTTTTTAGCGCTTTAGTTAGTGCGTGCTGTATAACGTTTAGCCCATTAGCCATAAGCGCTAGTACACCTTTGGCTATAGCTATTCACGGTGGGGCGGGCACGATTGAAAAAAGCCGTTTTACTCCAGAGCAAGAAAAAGCTTATCGCTCTAAACTCAAAGAGGCGGTAGAAACTGGCTATAAAGTACTTGAGCAAGGTGGCGAAAGCCTAGATGCAGTAACCGCTGCAATCAATGTATTAGAAAACTCGCCATACTTTAATGCCGGTCGAGGTGCGGTATATACCTATGACGGCGGCCATGAATTAGATGCGTCAATTATGGATGGTCGTGATCGTCAAGCGGGCGCTGTTGCGGGTGTTAAACATATTGAAAACCCGATTAATTTAGCGCGCTTGGTGATGGAAGAATCGGTTCATGTGATGCTCAGTGGTCAAGGTGCTGAAGAGTTTGCCAAAGAGCAGGGCGTTCCATTGGTCGAAAATAACTTATTTGATACGGATAACCGTTATAAAGCGTTATTAAAAGCAAAAGAAAAACTAGATAAAGCCAAAGCTACCAGTAAAGATTATCAAGCTGCGCATCAGGCGTTACCCGTCAATTATAAAATGGGCACTGTGGGTGCTGTTGCACTTGATAAAAATGGTAACTTGGCGGCAGGTACTTCAACGGGTGGGATGACTGCAAAGCGTTTTGGTCGCATTGGTGATGCCCCTGTAATTGGTGCAGGTACATTTGCTGAAAATGCGTCATGTGCGGTATCTGCCACTGGCCACGGCGAGTATTTCATTCGTTATAACGTCGCGGCTGATATTTGCGCACGAGTTAAATATCAAAGTAAGACTATTACACAAGCGGGTGATGAAGTGATTAATAGTGTGCTAAAGCCCATTGGTGGTACTGGAGGAGTGATCATCGTTGATGGTAAAGGTAATATCAGTTTACCGTTTAATACTAGTGGTATGTATCGGGCCAGTAAATCGAATACGCAAGCGACCTACGTGGCAATTTTTAAAGACGAATAATACGATTATGCAAATGTACTACAGCCAGAAAATTATGCTGGCTGTATGTTAGTATTGAGGCGCTTTTTTTCATAATCGCTTTTGATTATTTCAAGTGCTTTGAGCACATCATCAGCGGCAACTTCATGTTGTTCAAGCAGCATTATTAAGTCTACGGCTAATTTTACGTGTGTAGGTGCTTGGGTTAACTCTTTACTCATGTCCGCCCTTTTTTTTCGCTATTTGGCTGATTGCTACATCAATGGCAATATTTACTCGTTCCTCCATATGGATCCGTTCGACCTGTGGTAAGTAAAACTCCATATCCACATCATAACGAATGTATCGGGCAGGTAGTTGGTTTAATACAGTACAGCAAAAATCAGCCATTACGTCTTCATTATAGTGCTTTTCAAGTTGTCGTTTAATGATTTCTTCAATCATAATTTTTTCATAGTAATTGTGTATGTCGTCATGTAATCGCACTGTGTTATCTACCTTGGTAGTATTAAGCTGTTTTTAGTTTATACCAAGTGCGGGTATAAATCGACAATCGCTTGAAAAAGCAGCTTATGAACCTCAACTAACTTTTGTGTATCTCGCTGATAACCGCCACCGAGCGCGCACATTAAAGGAATTGAGTGCTGTTTGCAGGTTGCTAAAACCAGCGAATCGCGTTGATATACACCCTCTAAACTAACATCAAAATAGCCTAATTCGTCTTGGCTACAAATATCAGCTCCGGCGTTATATAAAATAATATCAGGCTGATGAAGACGGATACAAAAATCCAAGGCATTAGCGACTGTTTTTAAATATTCATTATCGCTGCAGCCAGTGTTGAGTGAGAAATCATAATCAGAATGCTGCTTTAAACGTGGAAAGTTTTGCTGACAATGAATCGAACAGCTAATCACTCCATCAAGAGAGCCACAAATTTCTGCTGTGCCATCACCTTGGTGTACATCACAATCAAAAATCAGCACCTTTGATGCTTGCTCAGTGTTAATGAGATGAGCGGCGGCAACCGCGAGGTCGTTGAAAATACAAAAACCACTGCCGTAAGCATTATAAGCATGATGATATCCGCCGCTGAGATTTACCGCCAGCTGCGTTTTTAAAGCGTATTCAGAGGCTTGAATACTTGCACCAACAGAAAATAAAGTGCGCTCTACCAGTTGATTTGACCATGGGAAACCCATTTTCTTTATTTCTTTGTCAGTTAACTGCCCGCTAATAAAGCGTTCAACATACTCATGGCTATGGCAAAGCTGGAGCTGTTCATTAGTCGCTTTATTTGGGCTAATAAAGTCAGTAAAATCAAGCTCTGCAATTTCTTGTTTTAGCAATTTATATTTAGCGATTGGAAAACGATGGCGTTCAGGCAGTTCAAGCGCAGAGTATAGTGGATGATAAAAAACAGTCATAGCTAGCGTAATTGTTGTTTTTCAACTATTTGAATTTTTTCTTCGGTGGCAGATATTGCCTTACGGCAGCGACCAAGGCGGCCATGAAGAGCAAGGATCTCTAAATTAATGGCTTTTGCTTTTACAGGACCCACATTTTGCATTCTTAGCTTACATTCTTCAACCATTAGCACTAAGCGACGCTCGAACTCATGATTTTGTTTGAGTTCGTCATATAGCTCATGGGCGGGTTGCATAATTTGTTTTACAGCTTGTTGGTAAGGTGCCGATTTATTATAGGTTTTACTACGGGGTTTGTAAGTGCTTTTGTTTTCTTTTTCCCAAATAGGGGTTGATTTAATGACGTTAAATACGGCTTGCACCTGATTACCTATACGCTCTAAAGCATAATTATGAGCATGGCGACGCTCCAGTGGTGGAAGGCTATTAACTTCATCTTCAATTTCTAACACATAATCAACTAATTTCATGCTTTTAGTAGTAAACACACCTCGGTCAAATAAACTGGGTTGTGCCTGCATATAGCGGTTTTTAGCAAATAACTTGGCTTTATCAAATTGCTCAGCATGCTGCTTTAAGGTTGCAACTTGTTGGCAAAGCTTATCAAAAGAAGCTGTTCGCATTTTATAAATAAGCCTCGTAAATTAGTTTTAACGCTAAAATTATCACCACAGTATTAAAAACAGGACGAATAAACTTACTGCCAAACCGAATTGCTGAATGAGCTCCAAGCCAGGCTCCAAACATCAAAAAGAAGCCCATTGTGATGCCGAGTAAAAAGTTAACATGACCAAGCGCTACAAAAGTGATCAGTGATATAAAATTTGACACAAAATTCATTGAACGGGCTAAACCACAGTTTAGCAGTAAACTCATTTTGTAGAGTAAACTATTTGATGCAGTCCAAAAAGTCCCGGTCCCAGGGCCTGCCAAGCCATCAAAAAAGCCTAAGCTTAAGCCTTGTAGCCATTGTTTTATTTTAGTTGTTTTGTTCAATGGTGGTAATTGATCATGTTCTACCGTACTTAAACTGCCAAATAAGCTGTAGCAGGCTACCATAATGATAACAATAGGCAGTAGTTTGTTTAAAAATTCAATACTCAGGTAGTCAACAATAAGGGTACCAAGTAAAGCACCAATGGCGGTTGCTATAATTGACGCTGCCCAAAATTGAGGATTAAATAATTGCTTACGGAAGTAAGTAACACTTGCGGTGAGTGAGCCAAAGCTAGCGGCTAATTTGTTAGTGCCAAGTGTTAAATGGGGCGGCAATCCTGCTGTTAAAAGTGCTGGCACGGTTAACATGCCACCACCACCGGCTATTGCGTCTATAAAGCCTGCGGCAAGTGCCACTGCGCAAAGAAGTGCCCAGGTTGTTGGGTCTAGTGCAAGTTCAAACATTAATAATCTATTTGTCTTTTAAAGGGTGGTAATGTGTCAAGCATGGCTTTGCCATATCGCTTGGTCACTAAACGGCGATCTAGGATTGTAATGCGCCCTTGATCGTTCTCTTTACGCAGCAGTCTACCACAGCTTTGCACTAATTTCTTAGCCGCATCAGGCACCGTGATAGATAAAAACGGATTACCCCCTTTACTTTGTACAAATTCTGCTTGTGCCTCTTCAATTGGGGAGGTGGGTACCGCGAATGGAATTTTAGTGATCACTAAGTTCTCAAGATATTTACCCGGTAAGTCGAGTCCTTCGGATAAGCTTTGTGTGCCAAATAAAATACTGCCTTTACCCGCATCTATATTCTTTGTATGTTGCTTTAACAGTGCTTCACGCGACATTTCACCTTGTACTAAAATGTCGAGGTTTTTAGCGCGCAAAGCTTTTACTACATGATCCATTTGCCAGTAAGACGCAAACAACACTAAATTAGCATGTTGCGTATTTAAGTGATCCGGCAATACTTTGGCCAGATGATCACTAAATTCTTTATCGGTCGGCTCGATGTGTGATGTTGGTATGTGCAAAGTGGCTTGATTAGGATAATCAAACGGAGAAGGTACTTTTAAGTATTTTACACCTTCTTCTTTAGTAAGACCGCTTTCGTAAGCAAAATGATCGAATGATCCAAGTGCAGTCAGGGTCGCTGAGCATAAAACCGCACCGGCACAT
Organism: Pseudoalteromonas rhizosphaerae; assembly: GCF_028885455.1. NCBI lineage: Bacteria > Pseudomonadati > Pseudomonadota > Gammaproteobacteria > Alteromonadales > Pseudoalteromonadaceae > Pseudoalteromonas > Pseudoalteromonas rhizosphaerae. Next base: position 3,782,486 of record NZ_CP118496.1, on the reverse strand, counting down.
TGTCGCCACAGTTTATCTTTTAAATAGTAGCCAACTTCAATAGGGCAATCGCTGAGTAGATGGTCGTGATGGTTTTTGTATTCTAAACGCTTTATCCAACGTGCATGTGGTGTGCCTTCACCCTTGGTGGCGTAGCTATACCAAAGTTTGTTTAGTTGCTCTAAACGATTAATGTAATGACCGCTTTCGCCTAAAATAGGATCGGCAACATAGGGTTTGATATCACCATCACTGACATCTTGTACTAAGGTATCGTGCATTTTATTTAAGCAGCGCAGAGCATCGAGGGTCGCCTCGCTGATATCTTTGGCTTTAGCGTGTAACGATTCAGGTATTTCACCATGTTCAAATCGGTATGTATCGTCTTTTGAATAGTTAAAATCGGCATTATCCAAAATATCGCGAACAACTTTTAAGTCTTTATTGGCATCATTAATACTGTCACAGAGCTTAAAATTTTGCCCAATGGCTTTTTGACCTACTAATACTTTGGCCATTTTGCCACTAAATTTAGTGAGTTTATCAAGCCAATCAATGGTGCCTTTAATCGTCGCTGCGGCAGATGAAAAGTCACGCGTAATATGAGCAAGATGATGAGCTTCATCAATAACGTAAATACTATTATCTGGCTCGGGCAGAATTTTCCCGCCACCTAAATCAAGATCAGCTAATAATAATGAATGGTTAATCACTAATACATCCATTTGCATCAAGCGTTGACGAGCAAGTTGAAAAGGGCAGGTTTGATGTGCTTTCATTTGTCTTTGACAAGCATGTTTATCGCAAGCAATTAATCCCCAAACGCGATCAGGGATAGTATCTGCCCAGCTGTCTCGATCGCCTTGCCACTTTTTATTGGTGTAAGCATCATAGAGTTGCTGCAAACATTTAGTTTCCATCGCACTCAGTGGCGAAGTAAGGGTGGGCATAAAGTCCATTTGCGTTTGATTATCACCGTTGACCGCGTTATGTAGTTTGTGAGCACATAGGTAGCGCTGGCGGCCTTTGACTAAATCAAACTTGAAATCAAGGCCTGAATATTTTTTAAAAAAGGGGAGTTCTTTACTTATTAATTGCTCTTGAAGGGCTACCGTTGCAGTAGAAATAATTAACTTCTTTTTTTGTGCAAGCGCCAGCGGTAATGCACCTAAACAATAAGCCAGCGATTTACCCGTACCAGTACCAGCTTCAATAACGCAGATCCGCTGTTTTTTGTGGTACTCGCCCGCCAGTGTTTTTGCAATTTCGGCTACTAAATAATTTTGGCTACTGCGAGGGCGATAATCACTGAGGTTATCGGCCACATGCTTGTGAATTTTTCTTATCGTTGTTTTTAATGCATCAGAAAGCATGGGTTAATAACCTAAAGTATGTATATAATCACAGTGCTGTATATTAATTGGGATCGAACATTGACACAAGCAATCTATCAAGGCTTTATACTTTCTAGGCAACAATATTCTGCTGATAAGTATAGCCGCCATAGCGGGATCACACTGTGCTATTGGCTAAGCTCTGATCACGGTCCAATAAAAGTGTTAGTGCCAAATCAACAAGCGGTATTTTTTATTTTAATAAAACAACGTGCTTTAGCTGCTCAGTTGTTATCAAAGCACAATATCAATGTCGAATTTAAAGACGTTGCGATTAAACACTTTAGTGGCGAACAATGCATCGCTTGCTATTTTTCAAGCTCACAAGCGTTATATCAAGCAAGGCAGCTTTTAGAAAACCAACCCCTAGAAAACCAGATCACAGTATATGAAGGTGATGTACGCCACAGCGATCGCTTTTTAATGGAGCGTTTTATTCGAGGTGGGGTGTGGGTGACAGGCGACGTTACTCAACAAGCTGGCTTTATCCAAATCGACAATGCCCAGCTAAAAGCAGCTGATTCGTATAAACCACGTTTTAAAACGCTGTCATTGGATATTGAGTGCAGTGGTGAAGGCGTGTTGTTTTCAGTTGGTTTAGTAGGTGAGGGGATTGATTGCGTTATTATGGTTGGCGAGCCACAACAGAGTGAACAGACTATTCATTGGTGCCATGATGAAATTGATTTGCTGACTCAATTACAACAGCTGGTACAACAAGCAGATCCTGACATTATTATTGGTTGGAACGTCATTGAATTTGATTTTAATGTACTTAATCGACGCGCGGATGCCCTTGGCGTTAAATTATTATTGGGTCGAGGTAATGGTCAATTACAGATCAGAGAAGGACATTTTACCCGTTTAACTCTGCCTGGGCGCTGTGTTATCGATGGCATAGATACGCTAAAAAATGCTACTTATCATTTTGATAGTTTCTCACTGGCTAATGTGAGCCATAAAATACTAGGCGAGAAAAAGTTAATCCAAAGCGATAACCGCTTGAGTGAAATTATTCGTCAATATAATGAAGATAAGCTCTCGCTAGCGGCGTATAATCGTCAAGATTGTGTGTTAGTTAATCGTATCTTTGCAAAGTTAAAACTCATTGAATTTGCTATTGTTCGCACGCAGTTAACAGGATTAGAGTTAGAACGAATGGGTGGCTCAGTGGCTGCTTTTACTAACTTATATTTACCGTTATTGCATCGAAGCGGTTATGTTGCACCGAATCTAGGCGATCATGGCTTATCGTTTGAAAGCCCTGGTGGTTTTGTGATGGAGTCAATTCCTGGGCTTTATAAAAATGTTATCGTGTTGGATTTTAAAAGCTTGTATCCATCGATTATGCAAACGTTTTGTATTGATCCGCTTGGGTTAATTCGCGGCTTAGAGGAGCCTGATAACGCGATTGCAGGTTTTAAAGACGCTTTTTTTTCTCGCACTGAGCATCACCTTCCTAATTTAATAAAAAAGTTAGCCTCATCAAGGCAACATGCAAAAAACACTGCTCAGCCCATGCTATCGCAAGCTATAAAAATCATCATGAACAGTTTATATGGGGTGTTAGGTTCAAAGGGGTGTCGTTTTTACGATCCACGCTTATCAAGCTCTATTACTTTGCGTGGTCATGAAATAATGCAAACTAGCAGACTGTGGATCGAAGAGCTTGGTTATACTGTTATTTATGGTGACACCGATTCAACATTTGTGAGCCTACCAGATGAACTTGATTCAGATAACTGCAAAGAAATTGGCAAGCAATTAGCGAATACTATTAATGAAAAATGGCAGCAAACAATAAAACAGCGCTTTGCGACACAAAGTTATTTAGAAATAGAATTCGAAACACTTTATAGCCCATTCTTTATGCCGACTATCCGTGGCAAAACCACCGGCTCAAAAAAACGTTATGTTGGCCAGGTACAATGCGAAGATAAAAAAGAGCTAATTTTCAAAGGCATGGAAACCGTGCGAAGTGACTGGACAGAATTAGCGCATGAATTTCAAACCAAACTGTTTGAAACTTTATTCAGCGACAGTTTTACTGTTGAAATGTTAACACCGATTATTGAAAGTTACATTACGCGTTTGTATGCTGGGGAATTTGACGACAAACTCGTATACAGAAAAAAACTCGGCCAACACTTGGCTGATTATCAAAAAAACATCCCTCCTCAAGTCCAAGCTGTCAAAAAATACCAAGCAACTCACCCTGAGTTTGTCATTAATAAAGGCCAAATTGTTGAATATGTGTACACCCATATTGGTGCAGAGCTCTATGCAAACATGCAGCAAACCCAGACAAGTCAAAAATATGACTATGCAATTTATGTAGAAAAACAACTCAAACCAATCGCACAAATGATTTTTTCGAATTTTGGTCAAAATATGAGTGAACTTAACTCAAAACAGCGAAGTTTATTTATAGAATAAAAAAGTTAAAATCCAACATGTTGTTAACTACTTTTAACTCATTATATTAAATATAAGCAGTAAAGGTACTAATTTAAAGGGTTTGTACCTGTGTTTTTGCTCGTTTTTTTCTTTTTTATTTAAAATAAAGTAAACAAATGTTGGCAACAGTGGTTTTTTTTGTTTAATATCCTGTATCGGTAACAAGATGTGTTGTTACTTGAAAATGAAGTTAAATAAAAATAACCACAAAATAGTGGTCCAGGGAGAATCAAATGTTAAATAATAAGGTTTCAAAAGCAGTTCGCTTAGCGATAGCTTTTGGTGCAGCATCAACAGCTGCTTTTTCTGCAAGCTCAATTGCTGCTGAAGCAGGTGTTGAAAAAGTGGAACGAATTCAAGTAACAGGTTCACGTATCAAACGTGTTGATATGGAAGGTCCTAGCCCTGTACAAGTTTTTGATAAAGTTACGATCGAAGCATCGGGAACAGAGACAATAGCTGATTTCTTGATTAAATCGAATATCGCTGGTCCAGGTATCGATACGGCAGATGACACTCTAGCCCAAGGTGGTGGTGAAGCAAGCTTTGCAACCAAAGGTTTAGGTGCGGACTATACAATCTTCTTAGTGAATGGTAATCGTTTACCTGGTACTCCAACAGGTGGTAGCGCTAGCCCAGATATCAACCAAATCCCTATTGCTGCAGTAGAGCGTATTGAGTATCTATCTGATGGTGCATCAGCTATATATGGTGCAGATGCTGTTGCCGGTGTTATCAACATAATAACAAAGAAAGATTTTGAAGGTTTAAATATTTCTGCGCAATACGGTCAATCTGCAGAAGGCGATGCCGGGACTACATCTTTACAGCTAGTGACAGGTATTTCTTCGGACCGCGGTAATGTAATGTTTTCAGCCGATTTCTATAAACGTGAATCCGTTAAAGCAACAGACCGCCCTCTAATCGGTACTGCTATTGCACCAAACGGTACCGATGGTCGAAGCCCTACAGGTTTTCCTGGTACGTGGATTGAAAAAGACTTTTCAAACTCTTTTCCTGTAGCTGGTTGTCCTGAAGAAAGTATCCGTCCAACAACAATAGTTGATTCTGGAACAGAGTGTTCTTATGATTTTGCGACGCTTTATGAAGCATTTCCTTACATAGAAAAATTTAACTTGTTTACTCGTGGTGAATACAACGTGTCAGATGATTTAAGTGTCTGGGCAGAAGGTCGTACTAGTAGAACTCAAACAGAAGTTAGAAATGGAGCTGCACCAGCGCCATTTACACTTGTTGGAGCTGACAACGAAGAAAACCCTTTCGGGCGTGATATGTATATGATCCGTCGAACTGTTGAAGCTGGTCCTCGTGCTAGAGATCAAGTTAACTCAACAACTGGTTTTGCTTCTGGTCTAGAATATGCGTTGACTGATGATATTTATCTAGATGCTAAGTACCAAAAGAGTTGGGCTCGTCAGTCTAGCGTTGGTGTAGGTGGTCAAATATCTAAAAAAGCGCTAACAGACGCTATTGCTTCTGGGGACATTAAGTTAACCAGTGCTAACTCATTTGAAGATTTTGAGGCTATCTCAGTTGCAACTCATCGCCAAGGTGAATTTGAAGAGCAAATTATAAACCTTGGTGTTTCGGGAATGTTACCTTTTGAACTTGGGGACGAAGCTGTAGGTTTCGCTCTTGGTGCTGAAGTACGTGAAGAACAATATTTTGATGTAACAGATATTGCACAACAATCACAGGATATAGCTGGTGGTGCTGCGTCTAATGGGCGAGGAAGTAAAGATACTGATTCGTTTTATTTAGAACTTAATGCACGTCCAATTGATATGCTTGAAATTTCTGCAGCAGTTCGTAATGACTCTATTGAAACTACTCTTTCTGACTTAGGTTCTGAGACTACTTACAAGTTAGCGATTGCATTAAGACCTACAGACTCATTATTAATTCGTACTTCATATGGTACGGGTTTTAAAGCGCCTACGTTAGGAAATTTATACCTTGACGAAAGTTTTGGTGTTATCAAAGCAATTGACACAAAAGCTTGTAATGCTGATCCAGACCAATGTTCTACACGTGAAATACGTTCACTTAGTGGTGGTAATCCAAATCTTAAACCAGAGACTTCTAAAAGCTATGGCTTGGGTTTTGCTTGGGATGTTGATTTTGTAGAAGGCTTGTCTGTAACAGCTGATTATTGGAATTTTAAAGTTTCAGATAAAATCGGTTCTTTAGGCGTACAGGAAATCTTAAATAACGAAAGTGATTATCCTGAATTAGTAAATCGAATTGGTGGAAGAATTGCTCACCCAGATGCTTATGTTAAATCAAACTTGCAAAATCTAGCGGAGCAAAGTGGTTCAGGTATCGATTATAATGTTAATTATACTTTTGATACATCACTAGGTATTGTTATTGCAGGTGTAAGAGCGTCTCAGCTTTTAAGTTCTGAAGAGCAAACATCAGCAATACAGCCTTTGTGCGAAGAAAAAGGAACTACTTCAGAAGCTGAATGGTCATCTAGCTTTTACAGCAGTATCACTAATGACAATTGGGGTGCAAATCTAAATGTACGTTATGTTGGTGAAACAGTTGACCATGAAGGTGGTCTAGCATCAGGTACTTGTGATTTTGCTAAACCTGAAACTCGTCTAGCTGTTGATAGTTATACTCAGGTTGATTTGTCTGGCCATTATTATATCACTGATTCAGTCAAATTCACTGCTGGTATAAGAAACTTATTTGACGAAGAGCCTCCTTTCTCAACTGTAGCTTCTGGTGGTTGGCCTTGGTACGATCAGTCACTTTATGACAACATGGGTCGTTTCTACTATACTAAATTTGAATTATCTTTCTAAGACTTTAGTATTGCACATCAATCGTACAAAATACGTTGATTATCATTAAACTAATAGGCCAGTAAATTATTTTACTGGCCTATTTTATTTGCTATTAACACTTAAGAGCTCTTCATTGTTTAGTTTTTAATGAACACAGATCGTGAGGCTTCCGATTTTAAACCTGCAAATATTGTTTTTTTCAATGTATTGCCGCTTCAATTTTTCGCGAGTAATGCCAATCTGAAAAATTATGTGATCTAATTAGCATACCGATACTTATCTACTTTTACTAAATTGAGTTTAAAAAAATCCAAGCAACTTTTAGCTTTATCATGTAAAGAGCCTAATGCAAGAAAGCGTATACGTCTGTTTGTTGTATTATTATTTCTAGAAGGTGAAAACAGAACGAATATCGCTAAACGCCTCAATACCGCAGGGCAAGGACATGAAAAATACTATAAGTTTGGGCTGAGCCTTTACGCCTTATCCGGCAACTATCTTTCTTAAACCCTACATCTAAACGCCAATGCAATTCATTGTCTATTTATACCAATCTGCAAAATTATGTGATCTAATTAGCGAAGCGATGCTTATCTACTTTTACTAAATTGAGCTTAGAAGAATCCAAACAACTTTTAGTTTTATCACGTAAAGAGCCTAATGCAAGAAAGCGCATACGCCTGCTTGCTGTTGCATTATTCGTTGAGGGTGATGAAAACAGAACGAATATTGCTAAGCGGCTAAATACAGCGCGCGGCAGTGTCAATAAATAGGTCTCAAACAACCTTAAAAATGGAGTTGGATACGGCAACACTGTCTATCTAATAGTGTTTAGTGGTTATGTAGAAATAGTCGCACAGGTTTCGTAAGCGTGGAATAAATTCATCTAAGTCCCCGATACGGTTAAAAGCATATGCTCTAGAGACTGGTTCAAATTGACTTAATCTTTATGCAGACTGGTATTACCAATGTTGCTATGCTGATCTCGTGAGTTCATCCGCCTTTAAAAGCGCTGAATTGATATAGTATCTATAACATAGCTCATTGCTTACTTTTTCTGTAAGAGATAACCAGCAGCACTGTCTTTGCGCCTTCACAGTGTATCGTTCCTGATAAATCACTTACGTTATAGGTAACTGCATAGCACCTAAATTCTTCTGTGTTTTTTTGATAATCGGCTTATTTACCAACTATTTTTTCTGCAATTAACTTTCTCCCCATCGCGTCAATCGTTACTAAGCAGTCTTTTATCTCGAGTAATTAAGGAATTCAGGTAGCGCTGTTATTTCATTCGACTTTTTATCAACAGAACATTGTGTAAAAACAATACCATTTTCGCATGCAAATGGACTAACCGTATAAAGTGCATCACGCCTATCTAACTGATTAAATGACCTTTTAATCGTTTCCCGTCAATATCAATTATCTTGCTCTGAGTTAATTTGGAGCAGGCTTTCATTCAAGAAGAAAAAGTATTTTGAAATTATGCCATGTCAATATGGCTAATTATATGGGCAATTGTTTCATGGCGAGGATCACCAATTGATTCGAAATATTTAATAGCTGAATATTTAGGTATGGTTCTTACAAAGGAGTAGATGATCATACTTTTAAGTAAAGGTAAAGTTCGTGATCTTGCCCTGAGCTAATGCACAATTATTTAAATAACCTGAATCTCGTTTAAGAAATTGAACTCAATGCCTGTTCCGAGATCCGATCTTTCGACCAAGAACGATTGGATAAACAAGGAACAGGCATGATTAAATTAGTTGAATTGTTTTGCGATGTCGATGATTTTTGCAAAGTATTTATCCCTCAATTGAACAAACAATTACTCGACGATGGCACCCAAAAACGTCGACGAGCAGGACGTATGACGACCAGTGAAATTATGACTATTGTCATTAGTTTCCATATGTCGCATCACCGTGACTTTAAGAATTACTACCTTGGCTATGTTTCACTTATGTACAAAAGTGAATATCCTAATTTACTCAGCTATACCCGATTCTTAGCTGTTATGCCAAGGGTTATTGTGCCGATGTGCGCCTATTTCACTTCGCTTAAAGGTAAGCCCACAGGGGGGAATTCATTGACTATACATGCATCAAGGTGTGCCATAATATTCGTATTCCAAGACACAAAACCTTTGATGGAATAGCCCAACGTGGCAAAGGGTCGATGGGGTGGTTTTATGGCTTCAAGCTGCATTTAATCGTAATCATCATGGTGAAATTGTTGCTGCGAAAGTGACAACAGGTAATGTACATGATACTCAACCAGTGCGTGAGTTAGCGAGCTGTCTGACAGATAAATTGTATGGTGACAAAGGGTATTTAAGTAAAGCTTTAGAAGCCGACTTGCTCGATAAAGGGATAAAGCTTATTACGACGGTTCGCAAAAACATGAAGGCAAAAGCGATGTCATTATGGGATAGAGCAATGCTTTCAAAGCGCTTTATAATCGAAACAATTAATGACCAACTCAAGAACATTTCCTTCATCGAACATTCAAGACATCGGAGTATGAACGGTTTTATGTTGAATTTAGTGGCTGGATTGGTGGCTTATTACTTGAAAGAAAATAAGCCACACCTTAATTTAACTAACGTAGAGCTCAATACATTAGTTATAGCTTAAACAGATCTCAGGTTAAATGACTATAGTTGATAAAGAAGCAAAAAAATCGGCCACAATATAGATTATGACCGATTACTCTTTTTCGAAAAGGAAATTACAATCTTGCAAATCCCTTTTATATTACTAAAAAATATTAACTAATGGCTGCGTAAAAGCAACCAAAACCGGGTAGGGTAAGGGTTTGTTTCTCTAAGCTGCCATTGTGATGATTCAATTCTGTATGTTGCACAATATCAGTGTGTTCAATGTTGAGGCTTGCAGGCTCTTGAGCTAGGTTAAATACGCACAACATAGTCTGGCCTGCAAAACGACGGTAAAAAGCTAACAATGGCTCAGGGGTATTAATAAATTCAATATCGCCTTCGAGTAAGATAGCTTGTTGCTTACGCCATGTCATAAAATGGCGGAACGCATTTAGAATCGAATCGCTATCGCTATCTTGTTTGCTTACAGTCTGGCGTTTGTGGTTTTCGTCAACAGGTAACCAAGGTTTCGTTGCAGAAAATCCGGCCTGTTCACCGTCATCATTGTGCCATGGCATAGGCGTACGACAGCCATCTCGGCCTTTAAAGTTTGGCCAAAAAGTTATCCCATATGGGTCTTGTAAGTCTTCAAACGCCACACTTGCTTCGCCAAGACCTAGCTCTTCACCTTGGTACATACATACACTACCGCGCAATGAAGCGAGTAGGGCGGTAAGCATTTTACACTGCTCTGAGTTTACTTCACCATTGTTACTCCAACGACTAGCAACACGTTCTACATCATGGTTACTAAAGGCCCAGCATGGCCAGCCTTCTGTCATTCGTTCTTCCAATGTTTTAACTGTTGTACGAATATACTCACTGCTATAATCATTGGTTAGTAGCTCAAAACTGTAACCCATATGCAATTTATCGCCACCGGCTGTGTATTCAGCCATAGTAGCAAGTGAATCCTCGGATGATATTTCACCCAAAGACACGGTACCAGGATATTTGTCTAACAGGGTACGAATATCTTGCATAAAGCTGATATTTTCAGGTTGGGTATTATTATAATGGTGATACTGAAAAGCATACGGATTATCTTCGCTAAAACCACGGCCTTGGCGTTTTTCTGGTGGTTTGGCTGGGTTATCACGTAGCTGTGCATCGTGATAACAAAAGTTAATTGCATCTAGGCGAAAACCATCTACCCCTTTTTTAAGCCAAAACTCAACATTATCTAATACTGCTTGACGTACATCTGGATTATGAAAATTAAGATCCGGTTGTTCAGTAAAAAAGTTGTGTAAATAATACTGGCCACGACGCGGCTCCCATTGCCAAGCAGGGCCACCAAAAATAGAAAGCCAGTTGTTTGGCTGTGTGCCATCTGGTTTTGCATCAGCCCATACATACCAATCAGATCTGGCGTTAGTTTTGTCTTCTCGGCTATCTAAAAACCATTGATGTTGGTCTGATGTGTGGCTCAATACTTGATCAATAATAATTTTAATATCACGTTGATGAGCTTGTGCAATGAGCTCGTCAAAGTCATTAAGATCGCCAAAAAGAGGGTCTACGTCACGATAATCGCTGATATCATAGCCAAAGTCTTTCATTGGTGATTTAAAAAATGGTGAGATCCAAATAGCATCAACACCCAGACTTTTAATATAGTCTATCCGGCTGATGATCCCTTTTAAATCACCAATGCCGTCACCGTTGGTATCTTGAAAACTGCGCGGATAAACCTGATAAATCACGGCGCCCTTATACCACTGCTGTTGAGCCATTTTTTTCTCCATCGTGACAACACTTCCCATTTAATTATTACTGTTTAGAAATGGTGTGTTCGTAATCTTGTTAGCAGTTCGATTGAAACGAACTACGTTATTTTTTAAAAAGCATACGTGAAGGGCTTGATACTGTAAAAAGGATGCATACGTATGCATGCTAAATAGATCGCTTTAATAAGGAAAACAGCTTCTGAAAAACCTACGAATAAAGGTATGTGAGCGGCAAATGAATGTTTACCAATTCTCGTTTTCGTATCATTAACAAAGTAGCAAATCCAACTTGGTGCATATTATATGGGTTCTGTAGCGTTATGGTGCATTGCAATTAATGGTCTTACCAATTGGCATTTTGTAAGAGGAGCGAGCAGGACTCGAATGTAAAGTGTGAATGCACTAATAATTAAGGTATTAAACTGTTAATTGCCGCACCAAAGGAGCTCGAAGCAGTGCATATTTCTTTTATAAAATAGAATGATCAATTGCCTCATCTTTATACCTATAAAAACAAGGTGTTGCCATTATTTGTGTGAATTTTTTGTTAAAGTTATTGGTTTTACACTAGTCTGAATACGTATGCATAAAGTTGTTAATAAAATAAAACGGGCGTTAATATTCATCCTGACAACAAAATAGCTAACAAATGGTTTGCTTCTATCACAAGCAACTCGCTAAAAGTTAGTAATATAAAATTGGGTAACGGGAAACACATCATGTCTATGTTCAAACCAAGTATATTAACAATTGCACTTGCAACCGCAGGCTTAACAAGCATGTCAGGTTTTGCAGCTGAGCAACAAACAACTGCGAATGAAGATTTAGAAGTCATTGAAGTGAAAGGTTTTCGTCGTAGTTTAATCCAAGCTATTGACACTAAACGTTTCAGCAGTTCAGTAGTAGAGGCAATCTCAGCAGAAGATATTGGTAAGTTACCAGATTCATCTATTGCAGAATCAATTGCTCGTCTACCAGGTCTTGCAGCGCAACGATTAGATGGCCGTGCAAGTTCAATTACTATTCGTGGTATGGGCGAAGACTTTAGTACCACAACATTTAATGGTCGTGAGCAAGTATCGATTGGTGATAACCGTGGTGTTGAATACGACTTATACCCGTCAGAAGTGATCAGCGAAGTTGTTGTATATAAAACGCCAGACGCATCTTTAACGACTCAAGGGATTGGCGGTACCGTTGATTTACGCTCTACGCGTCCTCTATCAGCCGGTGAACAATCAATTACTGCAAATGTGCGTTTTGAACAAAACGAAATGGATGCAGTTAATCCAGAAATGGATAATAAAGGTTATCGTGGTTCGTTTGGTTATGTAGATCAATTTGCTGATGATACCATTGGTGTTGCATTTGCTTATGCCCACATGGAATCACCAAATCAAGAACAACGCTGGAATGCATGGGGTTATGATCCAAGTGGTGCTGACGGCGATTTACGTTTGACTGGCGCTAAGCCTTATGCACGTTCATCAGAGCTAACAAGAGATAGCTTTTTAGGGGTGCTTGAATTTGCGCCATCAGATAAACTGCATATTACTGCCGATGCAATGTATGTTGATTTTGAAGATAAGCAAATTTTACGAGGCATAGAACTGCCATTAAATGCGGGTCGTGCAGACACAAATTATGAAACGTTAGCTACCAATGGTGGAGTTGTTACTCAAGGCCAAGTTAATAATATTAAAACCTTAGTTCGTAATGACGTAAACTTTAGGACTGCTGATTTACTCGCGCTTGGTTTTAACGTTGAATACGATATAAATGACAGTTGGCAAGTGGCTGCTGATGTGAGTTATTCAAAGGTTGAACGTGATGTCTGGGGTCTTGAGAGCTATGCAGCGACAGGACGTGGTGACAATGAAGGCCTTGGTGATAACCTACAATACAGCCTTGATAGTGGCATGGCTGGAGCAACTTTTACCCCTACTCTTGATTATTCAGATCGTGACTTATTTCAACTGGGTGCAGCACGTACTTGGGGCAATAGTATTGTTGGTGGCGATGGTCAAGATGGCTTTTTAAATAGACCACATATTGAAGATGAATTAGCATCATTAAAGTTAAGTGCAAAAACTTACATTGAAAACAGCCCGATAAGCCAAGTTGAATTTGGTGTTAACTACAGCAGCCGTGAGAAAGATAAACAAGATACTGGTGAGTACCTGCGCCTCAAGCAGTATCCTGAAATGGTGCGTATCCCAGATGAATACTACTTAGGCTCAGTATCACTTGATTTTATTGGTATGGGTGACATGATTGCGTATGATTCGTTAGCCCTATACAACAGCGGCGCGTACGATTCATTTAATCAAGCTGATACTGATACAGGCCGTTGGGCAAATATTTGGACTGTACAAGAGGATATTTTAACTGCCTATGTTAAAGCTGATTTAGATACTGAATTGTTTGGTTTACCTGCACGCGGCAACGTGGGCTTGCAAATTGTAAATACAGATCAAAGCTCTGACGGTTATGCGGTTGATTCAGATCCGGATACAGGGCTTGTCCGTGTACAATCAAATAGAGCAGGCGACAAGTATACTGAATTTTTACCAAGCTTGAACTTGAACTTATCGTTGACTGAAGATCAAATGCTACGCTTTGGTTTAGCTCGTACAATGTCGCGTTCACGTATGGATCGTATGAATGCAAGTAACAGCTACAGCTTTGATGCGGCAAAAAACAACGTTACAACACCACCGACTAATCTAGAGAATTCACCATGGAGTGCAAGTGGCGGTAACCCAAGTTTGCGTCCTGTTATTGCTAATCAAATCGACTTATCGTATGAGTATTACTTTAGTGCGGAAGGTTATTTTGCAGCTGCTTTATTTCATAAAGACATAGAAGATTGGCAGTTCAACACGCAAATAGTGGGTGATTTTGCTGATGTTGATACACCTAATGGTGAAGTGCCGATCACTAACCAAGGTCTAGTGAGCGCATGGGATAACGTAGGCGATGCAAAAGTATCAGGCCTTGAGTTAACAGCGACATTACCAGGTAATATACTCAGCGATAGCCTTGAAGGCTTTGGTACAGTTATTAGCGCTACCTTTTTAGATTCTTCGCTTGATAACCTCAATGGTGAGAAAGAAGAAATTCCAGGTCTATCAGATAAAGTTTATAACTGGACACTTTATTATGAAAACTACGGTTTTCAAGCACGTGTGAGTATGCGTTACCGCTCTGACTTCTTAGGTGAAGTAAATGGTCTATCATTAGCAAGAACAACGGTCGTTGTTGCAGAAGAGACTATCTGGGATGCCCAAATTGGTTACGATTTCTCTGAGTCTAGCATTGAAGCATTACAAGGTCTTACTGTATCGCTACAAGCACAAAACTTAACTGATGAGCCGTTTGTAACTTATCATGACGGCAATAAAGCAACGGTACGTGATTATCAAAGCTATGGGGCTAATTATTTATTAGGCTTTGCTTATAAATTTTAATTAAATATACCCAAGTCAGTATGATTCAGTTGTATTAAACGCGATTGAGACAAGATACTAGGGATCTCAATAGAGATCCCTTTTTTATTTGTGAGGAGTGATAAATGAAAGCGATAGAAAAAATTGTTATCTTAGGCGGCGGCAGTGCAGGTTGGATGACCGCTGCGATGTTAGCAAAAGTGTTTTCTAAGCAGCTATCAATCACTTTAATAGAATCACCCGATATTCCAACTGTTGGTGTAGGGGAGGCAACTATCCCTGCGATACAGACTTTCAACAATGTCTTGGGGCTTGATGAACACGTTTTTTTAAAGCGCACTCAAGGCACTTATAAACTTGGTATTCAATTTGAAAATTGGGGCCAACAAGGCGATAGTTACCAGCATGCATTTGGTGATATTGGCAGAGGGCTTGGGATCACCCCATTTCATCACTTTTGGCTCAAAAGCAACCAAAGCAAAACAACGCAAACCTTATGGGACTTCAGTGTTAATGCCATTGCGGCAAACCATAATAAATTCCACCCAAATCCACAGATTTGTAAAACGCCTTTAGCTGGGCTTACTTATGCTTATCACTTTGATGCGGGCAAATACGCAAAGTTATTACAAGAGTTTGCAATTGCGCAAGGTGTAGAATATCTCAGTGGTACGATGGAGTCTGTAAAATTAGACGATAATGGCTTGATTAAAACACTTGAACTCAGTGATGAACAAACCATAAAAGGTGATTTTTTTATTGATTGCAGCGGCTCCAGTGCACGCTTGATTGAACAGGCGTTGGGGGTTAAATACCAAAGTTATCAGCATTGGCTTTTCTGTGATCGTGCAATTGCAGTGCAAACTAAACCGCTGAAAAATACGCCGCCATTTACTCGTTCGATTGCAAAAGATGCCGGGTGGCAATGGCAAATTCCGCTGCAAAATAGAGTGGGGAATGGGCTGGTATATAGCAGCCAATTTATGAGTGCTGAACAAGCTGAACAACAGTTATTAAATAGTTTAGAAACTGAGACCATAACGGCCCCAAAACATATTAAGTTCACGCCAGGAAGACGCGAACAGCAGTGGTTTAAAAACTGTTTAAGTATTGGTTTATCTAGTGGCTTTTTAGAACCTTTGGAATCTACCAGCTTACATTTAATACAAACCAGTATAGCTCGGTTTATTAAGTTATTTCCGGCGCACCCTGATTGTGAGTTATCGGCGCATGCTTATAATTTACAAGCCAAAAATGAATTTGAAAAAATTCGTGATTTTATTATTTTGCATTACGCTGTTAATCAAAAGCAGTCTCCATTTTGGCAACAGTGTGGCGCTATGACATTACCTGACTCATTACAGCAACGTATTGCACTATTTAAACGAACAGGCACGCTTTCAATACAAGCAGATGAACTTTTTTCAGAGGTTGCTTGGCTACAAGTTTTAATTGGACAAGGGATCCGACCACAAAGTTATCACCCGCTCGCACGTGCAATTTCAGATTCTGAGCTTGATGAGTTCTTATCCAATATAGCGACTATCCAACAGCAATACGTTACTCACTTACCAACACATGAGCAATATTTACAGCGATTTTGTCGTGGTTCAGAGTTAGCAAAAGGCCAGATCTAGTATGAATATTATTATTGTTGGTGGTGGTACTGCAGGGTGGATGGCTGCTAATTTATTAAATCATTCTCTCACTAATACCCATGTCACTTTAATTGAATCACCAACAATTGCGCCTATTGGTGTTGGTGAAGGCTCGACTCCGCAGTTAAAACAATTCTTCGATACATTAAATATTAGCGAAAGTGAGTGGATGCCTCAATGCAATGCAACCTACAAACTGGGGATTGAATTTAAAAATTGGTCTACCCATCCAGGTCATGAGCAGTATTTTCACTCATTTTATGGGCAGACGGATTTACATACACAGCAGCAATTTATAAAAAGTTGTTTGTTAAAACGTCAAGGTATAGCGATTGATGCACATCCCGACAGCTATTTTTTAGCAGCCTACTTAGCTAAGCAACAGCGTGGGCCACATACTCAAGCGGACTTTCCATTTCAGCAAAGTTATGGTTATCATTTTGACTCGGGACTGCTTGGGCTATTTTTAGCTAATAGAGCAACAAGCAAAGGCGTTAAGCACCTAAAAAGCACCATCGCGCAGGTTGAGCTTGATTCCGCAGGCAATATCAAGCAGCTTGTTCTCGATGAAAACAGTGATGGACAGCAGTGTATTGCAGCTGATTTTTTTATCGATTGTAGTGGTTTTAAAGGATTGCTTATTCAGCAAGCATTAGCCGTACCTTGGCTTAGTTTTAAAGAAAATCTATTTAACGACAGTGCTATTGTACTGCCGACAATGAGTAATCAATTACAAGCCCCACAAACTACTTCAACCGCATTAAAATATGGATGGCAATGGGCTATTCCGCTTACCAATCGTATTGGCAATGGTTATGTTTACAGCCAAGACTTTTGCAGTGCTGATGAAGCAGAAACAGAACTTAGAACCAAACTCGGCTTACTCAATTGCGATGTACCTGCACGTAAGCTAACAATGAAAGTAGGACGAGTTAAGCAACATTGGTATAAAAACTGTTTAGCTGTAGGTTTATCGCAAGGCTTTATTGAACCTCTTGAAGCAACTGCTTTACATTTAGTGCAGCAAACAATCGAATCGTTTATCGCATGTTTTGAGCATAACCAACCGAGTGAAGCAAAGCGTGATTCGTTCAATACGCAAATTAATAACCGTATAGAAGGTATTCGCGATTATATTGTATGTCACTATCGCGCATCCAATCGGCGAGATACAGAGTATTGGCAAGCAAATGGTCAAAATGAAATGCTATCAGCTTCGCTAAAAAATATTTTTCAGTGCTGGTTATCGCGTAATGATTTAACCGGCGAAATTGCCCATCAAGGGATTGAAAACTACTATTCAAGTCTGTCGTGGCATACCTTATTGAGCGGTTATGGCGTCTTCCCTCCTAGCGTTGCTAAGCCAAGTTATACGCAACAACAGCAAATTAAAGAGCTTTATAATTTTAACCATCAGTGTGCAAGCCATTTTAGAGCGCTTACGCCCATCATCCCGCAGCAAAAATAATCAGGATATTAATATGAGACTATCAAAAAGCGCATTACTGTTAGTAACAGTAATGCTGAGTTTTCAGCTGCACGCAAAAATGCGCGTTGAGCCACAAAACTGGTGGGTTGGTATGCAAAATAATACCTTGCAAATTATGCTGCATGATCAAGGTATTGCTAAGCAACAATGGCAATTAGCATCTTACTCAGGGGTGAGTTTAAAAAGTGTAACTAAAACAGATAACCCAAATTACGCTTTTTTAAATATTGAAATAAATCCAATAGCAAAGCCAGGTGTTTTAGTGTTTAGCAGCAAATCAGGGGAGCGTTTTGAGTATCAATTGCATGCACGTAAAGCTAATAGCAGTAAACGTAACGGTTTTGATAGCAGTGATACCATTTACTTAATTAATCCGGATCGCTTTGCTAATGGCGATAGCAGCAACGACACAGTAAAAGGAGTGCTTGAGGCTGCAAATCCAATTGAGCGAGGTGGGCGTCACGGTGGCGACATTCAAGGTGTAATTAACGCACTGCCGTATTTGCAAAAACTGGGCGTAACCCAGCTTTGGTTAACACCACCGCTTGAAAATGATATGCCCAGCTACTCTTATCACGGTTATGCAATTACCGATTTTTACACTATCGACCCACGCATGGGCTCAAATGAGTTATATCGCGAGTTATCAGCCAAAGCGAAACAACACGGTATTGGTATAGTGATGGACCTAGTGCTTAATCACTTTGGCTCTGAGCATGAATGGATGACAGATAAACCCACATCAGATTGGATCAATTTTAATGGCGAGTTTGCAAACGGTAAACATGCTACCAGCCATGCTCGTCAAACCATTCAAGACCCACATGCAAGTGAGTTTGATAAACGCCAGTTTAGCGATGGCTGGTTTGTAGCCACAATGCCGGATCTAAACCAGCGGCAACCGTTATTAGCAAACTACCTTATCCAAAATGCTATTTGGTGGATTGAATACGCCGACTTAAGCGGTATTCGCGTTGATACCTATTCATATTCAGACAAAGCCTTTTTAGCTGACTGGACTAAAGCCATAATGACTGAGTATCCCGCTTTTAATATTGTTGGCGAAGAGTGGACCACCAATCCTGCGATTGCTTCATATTGGCAAGCAGGAAAGGTAAATAACGACGGCTATACCTCAAGCTTACCAAGCGTGATGGATTTTTCATTACAAGAGTCACTTATTCAAGCACTTAATGAAGAGGAGAGTTGGAACACTGGCTGGGTAAAAGTGTATCAATCAATCGCCAATGACTTTTTATACCCAAATCCAGACAACTTGCTCGTGTTTGCCGATAACCACGATATGAGCCGAGTTTACACTCAGCTTAAGCAAGATCTTGCTAAAACGAAAATGGCGATGACTATGTTGCTTACCACTCGTGGTATTGCACAAATGTATTATGGCACCGAAGTATTGCTTGATAATACGGGCAGTAATGATCACGGTGATATCCGTATTGATTTCCCCGGTGGTTTTAAAGGTCAGCCAAGTAATGCTTTTACAGGACAAGGGTTATCAGATGAGCAGCGTGATATGCAGCAAACCATCACCACCTTACTTAATTTTAGAAAGCAAAGCCCAGCAATAGCGCAAGGTAAACTGGTTCATTTTAGTCCTAAATCAGGTATATACAGTTACGCGCGGATAAGTGAACAGCAAACTTTGTTGGTGTTTTTAAATAAAAATACCGCAGCAAAAAACTGGTCATTAGCGTATCTGCAAGAGGTTATTGGGCAATACAAACAGGCTGTGAGTCTTTTTACTGAACAGCAAATAAATATAACAGATACAGTGACCTTAGCGCCTATGAGTGCAACGGTATTAATAATTGAATAAAGCCTGTGTGAATACGTATGCAGCCGCTGTCAGTCAGTGGCAGTTCACTTTAGTATTAAATTTATAATAAAAATGACGTTTAAATGACAACCCATTAAAACGTCAGATCTAAGTAAGAACATTATGACAACAAATAAAACCACAATTAGTACATTCAAATATGGCTCATGGGTATTAGCTAGTAGCTTGTTATTGTCGAGCTGCTCAGATGAGCCAACAACCCCCAGTACTGACAAAAAGGTAGCTGAACAAGTTAACGAGCATTCAAAGCCGGTTGTGTATCAGGTATTCACGCGCTTATTTGGTAATACGCAAACAGCCAATATTCCGTGGGGAACCAAAGAGCAAAATGGCGTAGGCACATTTAGTGACTTTAATGATACTGCTTTAAGTGGCATTAAAGAACTTGGTACCACCCATATTTGGTATACCGGCGTGTTACACCATGCTTTGGTCGGCGATTACAGCCAATATGGAATTAGCCAAGATGACCCGGATGTAGTGAAAGGCCGTGCCGGCTCGCCGTATGCAATTAAAGATTATTACGATGTAAACCCAGATTTAGCCATTAATCCAGAGCGCCGCCTCGAAGAGTTTGCTGCATTAATTGAGCGCACCCATCGACACGGTATGAAAGTGGTCATTGATATTGTGCCAAATCATGTGGCGCGTCATTATCAATCAACCGCTAAACCCGCTGGAGTTAAAGATTTTGGTGAGCAAGATGACACCAGCGTAGAGTATGCCCGCGATAATAACTTTTATTACGTTACTGGGCAGTCATTTCAAGTACCAACCATTGAAAACTACCAAGTGCTAGGCGGTAATGCCCACCCACTTGCTGATAGCTTATTTGCTGAAACGCCTGCAAAATGGACTGGTAATGGTGCCCGTGCTGCTAAGCCTGATATAAACGACTGGTACGAAACAGTTAAAGTAAATTATGGCGTAAAACCTGACGGTAGTTATGACTTTCCAACTCTGCCCGATGAGTATGCTACTAAAGATTTACGCGCGCACTTTGAGTTTTGGCAGGATAAAGAGTTGCCAAACAGCTGGTATAAGTTTCGTGATATCGCGCTATATTGGCTCGATAAAGGCGTAGATGGCTTTCGTTATGATATGGCCGAAATGGTACCTGTAGAGTTTTGGAGCTTTCTAAACTCATCAATCAAGATGCACAACCCAGAGGCATTTTTACTAGCCGAAGTATACAATCCCGCACTATATCGCCCGTATATCCAGCAAGGAAAAATGGATTACTTGTACGATAAAGTCGGCTTTTACGACACCTTAAAAGCTGTTATGCAAGGCACGCAACCGGCAGACACTATTTTTAATGCTCAGCAAAAAGTGGCTGACATAGAGCAGCATATGCTGCACTTTTTAGAAAACCATGACGAACAACGTATCGCCAGCCCTGACTTTGCAGGTAGTAGTGAAAAGGGCAAACCCGCATTAGTAGTATCAAACCTTATTAGCCGTGCGCCAACACTATTATATTTTGCTCAAGATGTGGGTGAAGATGGCTCTGAAGATGCAGGCTTTGGCAAACCAACTCGCACCAGTATTTTTGACTACATTGGCGTGCCAGCGCATCAAGCGTGGATGAACAACGGCAAGTTTGATGGTGCTTTATTAACACCGGCACAAGGTCAATTACGTGAATATTACAAAGCCGTTATGGCGTTGAGTAAACATCCAGCAGTTGTAGCTGGTGACATGCAACCACTGATGGTTACTGGCAGCGAAAAAGTTGCTGCGTTTAGCCGCAGTATCGGTAATCAACAAATTTGGGTGGTGAGTAATTTTGCTGAGCAAGTCAGTCAGATCAGTATTGATATTCCACTTAACACACTGACGCAAAATACCAGCGAAAAATTACAATTGCTTGATTTGCTAGAGGCGAATCAAAACGCCGAGCTAACTATTACAGCTGAGCAGGCACACATTAGTTTAACTTTAAATGCGCTTAGCAGTGCAGTATTAACCACTGGAGCTCATAATGAAAAATAACAAACCAGATTTAAGTTTTTGGCAAATATGGAACATGTGCTTTGGCTTTTTAGGCATTCAATTTGGCTTTGCACTGCAAAACGGTAATGTAAGCCGAATATTTCAAACCCTTGGGGCTAATGTAGATGACATTCCTATTTTGTGGGTAGCAGCACCACTCACAGGGTTAATTGTACAGCCAATTATTGGTTACTGGAGCGATAAAACCTGGGGCAAATTAGGCCGCCGTCGTCCGTTTTTTTTATACGGCGCTATTTTAACCACATTATCGTTATTTATTATGCCAAACTCACCAACACTTTGGATTGCAGCGGGCATGTTATGGATAATGGATGCATCGATTAACGTCACTATGGAACCATTTCGCGCCCTTGTAGGCGATAACCTACCAAACAAACAGCGTGCTACTGGCTATGCAATGCAAAGCTTTTTTATAGGCGTAGGCGCCGTGGTTGCTTCTGCACTCCCTTGGATGATGACGAACTGGTTTGATATTGCCAACACCGCCGCTGCAGGGCAAATTCCTGATTCAGTAAAGTACTCGTTTTACTTTGGTGCAGTTGTATTGCTGGTCGCAGTGGGCTGGACAATTATAACCACCAAAGAATATTCACCTGAAGAATTGGCCGCATTTAATCAACAAGAGCAAACTGAGGCTGAACAGGCTGTATCTGCACAAATTAACTTTAGTAAAGGCGGCAGTGTATTTACTGTTTTAGGGCTTGCCGTACTTGGTTTAGTCATGGGATTAAACCTAGAAAAAGAGCTGTACCTATTGGCAGCTGGCTTAGTGAGTTTTGGCGTAATTCAATTTATTGCAGCCGCACTACAGGCAAAAAACCACACCAGCGGTGGCTTTTACCAAGTCGTTAACGATGTATTCACCATGCCAGAGGCGATGAAACAACTTGCTTGGGTACAGTTTTTTAGCTGGTTTGCATTATTTGCCATGTGGATTTACACCACCTCAGCGGTAACCAGTTTTCATTATGGTAGCAGCGACACAAGTTCAGCGGCGTATAACAATGGTGCAGACTGGGTGGGTATATTATTTGCGGCTTACAACGGTTTTGCTGCATTGGCGGCTTTATGTATCCCGATCATCGTTAAGCGTGTTGGTTTAAAACTAGCGCATGCACTTAACCTTATTTTAGGTGCGTTAGGTTTGGCGAGCTTTATGTTTATACAAGATCCGAGCTTACTTATTTGGCCAATGATAGGTATTGGTTTTGCGTGGGCGTCTATTTTGTCTTTGCCTTACGCCATGTTAAGTACCTCAGTACCGAGTCATAAAATGGGTGTGTATATGGGAATATTTAACTTTTTTATTGTGATCCCACAATTATTAGCCGCCAGTGTACTTGGCCTGATACTTCGTCACTTTTTCCAAAATCAACCTATTTACGCATTGATGCTAGGTGCTGTGTCTTTTGTACTTGCAGCGGTTGCCGTACTGCGAGTTAAACAGTCTTAATTTAAGGGTCTAAAATGAAAAAATATAACCTAATTACCGCGACAATATTGGCCGCAGGCCTTGTCGGTTGTGGCGTGCAAAATACGCAAACCAGTACAGAAGCGCAAACATCAGTGAATGCGCCAGGCGCACCAGGCGAAGCCCCATTTTGGGCATACGCAGGTAAAACCGGGATAGGCACGTCTTTTGAGCAATACCAAAATGGCCATTACAGTGACGACGCGCCAACAGCTAAAGTGTCAAAAGTATGGTTTTCGATTGCTAAAGGGATGATCACCGAAACCATGTTTGGGCTTATTCATCAAGCGCAAATTAAAGACATGCAATTTGTTGTAGTAGGAAAAGATTTTACAGTCACCGAAGCTGATGATTTAGACGTTACTATTGACTACTTATACAAAGACGATAAAGGCCGCCCGTTATCATTAGCATACAAAGTAGTAAGCAAAGACAAACAAGGTCGCTTTAGCCTAGAAAAACATATATTTACCGATCCAGACGGGCAAAGCTTATTTGTACGCAGTATTTTTAATACCCAGCTTGACGGTGTAAAAGCTTATGTAACAGTTAACCCTTATATAAACAACAACGGCTTAGATGACTTTGCAAAAACCACCGAGCAAGGGCTGGTAGCGTGGCAGGGCGATAATTACTTGTCATTGCAAGGTGCACAGCCATTTAAACAAACAAGTGTCGGTTTTACGGGCGTGAGTGATGGTTTAAGCCAGCTTAAAACAACTCAGCAGCTTACCCGCGTTTATAAAACTACCGGTGAACAATCGGGGAATGTTAGTTTATTAGCAGAGCTAGGTGAAATTGGTAAAAACAGTCAATTCGATTTAAGCCTAAGCTTTGGCAACAACCAGCAAGCAAGTTTTAAAGAAGGCCAAGCTACGCTAGCCAAAGGTTACCAAGCTGTGCTTGATAGTTACAACGGTAAAGGCGAAGCCCTTGGTTGGCAAGACTACCTGCAAAGCCTTGCACCACTGACTAGCATGAGCGAGCAAACCGCTGATAACGGCAAATTACTTTATACCAGTGCTATGGTGTTAAAAGCCCAAGAAGACAAGACCCATGCAGGGGCGCTTATTGCGTCTTTATCTAACCCATGGGGCGAAACAGTGTCAGCTAAAACGGGCTCTACCGGTTATAAAGCCGTATGGGTGCGTGACTTTTATCAAGTTGCCATGGCATTTATGGCACTAGGCGATACCGCAACAGCCAAAACCGCATTTGAATACCTTGAAAAAGTACAAGTAAACAGCAAAACCCCGGGCAACAACGGCGACACAGGGTGGTTTTTACAAAAAACACACGTAGATGGCGAACTTGAATGGGTAGGCGTACAGCTAGACCAAACCGCTATGCCTATCATGCTAGCGTGGAAGCTTCATCAGGCAGATGTGTTAAGTGATGCTGAGCTAACTGATTGGTATACACGCATGTTAAAACCGGCCGCTGACTTTTTGGTAGGCGGTGGGCGCGCTAAAATCCTATGGAACGACATGCAAATAACCCCACCTGCGACTCAACAAGAGCGTTGGGAAGAGCAAGCAGGGTATTCACCATCAACCACCGCTGCTGTTGTTGCCGGTTTAATTACCGCTGCTGATATTGCAAAAATGGCAGGAGATGAGGTGAATGCTAAACGCTACCTTGCGACAGCAAAAAGTTACAACGCCGATATAGAAAGTATGATGTTTACCACCGCAGGTAATTTAGAATCAAACGCTTCAGACGGCGAGTATTTTATTCGCATTGGCCAAGATAAAAACGCCAACTCAAATACCAAAATTAACGCTAATAATGGCCGTGACGGGTTTAATAAAAAGCAAATACTTGATGGTGGCTTTTTAGAGTTAGTTCGCTATGGCGTACGTGATGCGCTAGCGCCCAGCATAGTTAAAACCTTACCTGAGTACGACGATGAAACGCTCATCGATAACCTACAAGTTAAATACAGCTTTGAGTTTACTGATGGCAGCGGCACATTTGCAGGCTACCGCCGTTATGGTAACGACGGATACGGTGAAGATGAAGTAACCGGCGCTAATTATGCGCAAGGCGGAAAAAATAGCCCAGGGCAACGTGGGCGAGTTTGGCCATTTTTTACTGGTGAACGTGGTCATTACGAAATTGCCGCCGCGAATGCCAATAATACGTTAGATGCAACTAAACAGCAGGCTATTAAAAATAGCTATGTAAAAGGTCTAGAGCAATTTGCTAACGAAGGCATGATGCTACCAGAACAAGTATGGGATGGCGTAGGCAACAATAAAGCAGGATACACGTTAGGCGAGGGCACTAACTCAGCCACACCACTGGCGTGGACGCATGCTGAATACGTGAAGCTAGTTCGCTCATTAAGTGACAAGCAAGTATGGGATCATTACCCAGTTGTTACTAAAGCACTAAAATAACCGCAAACTAATAACATAGCCGTAGTG
The DNA here is from genome assembly GCF_028885455.1 of Pseudoalteromonas rhizosphaerae. Taxonomy (NCBI): domain Bacteria; kingdom Pseudomonadati; phylum Pseudomonadota; class Gammaproteobacteria; order Alteromonadales; family Pseudoalteromonadaceae; genus Pseudoalteromonas; species Pseudoalteromonas rhizosphaerae. The sequence goes on along the minus strand of NZ_CP118496.1, from coordinate 3,757,078 downwards.
AAATACGGCTATATTATTTATAACAATAACAACGAGGCTGTAATGAAAACCTTTACTTTAAGCGCGTTGGCACTGGTACTCATGCTAACAGGCTGCCAAAGCGCACCATCATTAAATACCAACACTAACAACACCGAAATATCGCAATTAAACACTGAGCAACACGTAACGCCTTGGTGGCAAAATGCGGTATTTTATCAAATCTGGCCACGTAGTTTTTACGACAGCGATGCTGATGGCCATGGCGATTTTAATGGTATGACCCAAAAACTCCCGTATCTGCAAGAGCTCGGCGTTAACGCATTGTGGTTAACCCCGATGTTTGAAGCACCATCGTATCATGGTTATGATTTTACTGAATTTTACCAAGTAGAAAACGACTACGGCAGCATGGCAGAGTTTGAAGCCTTTATAAAAGCCGCTGATGATAAAGGCATGAAAGTCATACTTGATTTAGTTATAAATCATATATCAAGTAACCATGAATGGTTTCAGCGTTCAGCAAAACAACAAGCCCCTTATGCAGATTACTTTATTTGGCGCGACGATATGCCAAAAGCCGGTAGCGGTTGGGGCCACGCATGGAGTGATAACGACAAGCCCGATGCCGTATGGCATTGGAATGAAACACGCCAGCAATATTACTACGGCGCGTTTGGTGCCAGCCAACCTGACTTAAATATACGCCACCCTGATGTTATTGCTGAAATGGAAAAAATGGCTAAGTTTTGGCTTGATAAAGGCGTTGCAGGTTTTAGGTTAGACGCTGTGCGCTTTGCCATGGAAAGCGGCGGCAATGCACAGGCCGACACAGACGAAACCATAGCTTACTGGCAGCACTTTAATCAGTATGTAAAAAGTGTGAACCCTGAGGCGTATTTAGTAGGTGAAGCCTGGGCCGATATTCCTGTGGCAGCCAAGTATTATGGTGCAGGGAAGGGGCTTGATCAGGGCTTTGATTTTGAAGTGGGCTATAAAATACTGGGTTTGTTAAAACCAGATGCCAGTGGCGAAGCGCAATTTGGCACCATGCAATCTAACCAACAAATCAACGCAGTTGATGCCAATGTGCTCAAACAAAATTTACAGCAACGTATTGACTCAGCCGCACCGCTTGATTTTTTTGCGCCGTTTTTAACCAATCACGACCAAGAACGTATCGCTTATCAACTTGCAGAGCACGACGATAAAGCAAAACTTGCCGCTGCGATGTTATTTAGCTCCCCTGGTACACCGTATATTTATTACGGCGAAGAAATTGGCTTAACACAAGGTGGCACAGGCCATGATGTTTATAAACGTGCGCCTATGCAATGGGACAACAGCAATCAAGCCGGTTTTACCAAAGCTAAAACGAGCTGGGTTGAACAAAGTGAATTATTTGGTAAAGACTTTACCAGCTGGTGGCCTGAATTTTTAGCCGAGCAGCTTAGCGCAGGCGATCGCAATGTTAAAGTACAGCAAGCAGACTCTGATTCACTTTGGCGTTTATATCAGCACTTAATTTCGCAGAAAAAACAGCGCCCAGAGCTGGGTATAAAAGGCAGTTATGCGTTAAATCAATACGATAACGGCCTAGTTGAAATAACCCGCGAGTTAAACGGCAGTAAATCTATGTTTATACTTAATTTAACCGCTAAGTCACAAAGCATCAGCGGTATAAAACGTCAGGGGTTAACGCCTAGCTGGCAACACGACCTCAATGACGAGCAACTCGCAGCTTATGGTTTGTTGTTACTGAATAACACACTGTAAATAGGTTACACATAAATTGGGGTTAACATACGTTAGCCCCAATTCGTGAAAATGGGCTAATAACTCCGTTCCCCCCTGCTGCAAAACATGCGTATATATTTGTGTAGTCCGAACATCACTGTGGCCAAGTTGAGCTTGAACTGTTCTGATATCGGCGTAGGTGCGTTGCAAATGAATGACGTAAGGTATGCGGTGTAACGTGTTTATTAATTTTCGCATCGTTAGCAGCCTGTTTTACAGCGCGTTGTAATTGCTTTTCATCAATATGATGACGTCTTAGCAGTTTACTCTCGGGATCGATACTTAATTTATGTGATGAAAACAAATACTGCCAGCCTAGCTGTTTGTTATGCTGTGGGTATTTTTACGTAATAAGTGCGGCATATAAACGCCACTATATAAAGGGTTATTAAGATCCAGTTGTAGGTAACTATCAACTAATTGTATTTGCGTTTGCAACTGTGGAACAAGCTCTATTGCCAGTGTTACAACTCGGTTTTTGCCTCCTTTTCCATCTCAAATACGAATACAGTTATAGTCAAAATCAATATCTTGCACGCGTAAACGTAGTACCTCCATTAGCCGCATTCCACTTCCATAGAGAAGCCCACAAGGTAAATAATGTTTTGCAGAGCACACTTTAAAAAAATGATTTATTTCTTGCTGTGTTAAAACTACCGGTAGTTTAGTTGCTCGTTTGCTCATAACAAAATCTAATGATAACGAGAGTGGCTTGTTAATCACCTCTTTAAATAAAAAGCTTAACGCATTTAAGGCTTGTGTTTGCGTATTGGGTGCAATATTTAGTTGGTTAACTAGATGATTTAAAAATAGCTCAACTTCATTATTTCCCATTGTTGTTGGGTGTCGCATAGAGTTAAAGCGAATAAATGCAGCTATCCAGTATAAGTAAGCTTTAATGGTACTTTTAGCGTAGCGTTTTAAATACATTTGTTCGGCAATCATAGTTAAAAAAGGCGATTTCATAGTGTGAATCTCTAAAATAAGCTACTGTATATATAGACAGCAGCCTGCTTTTTGTCCAATATTATTGATCTCTCCCCTTTTGGTGTATTTCTCCATTTAGAGAATATGAGCGAAGTTAACTAATTGTTTACAGATGTTTATTTGAGAGATAAGATAAACCCATTGTAATATAAGGACATTTGTCGTTTTGTAAAAAGACAAATGTCGTAGACAAAGTTGTTATACATCGTTCAGTAAGGAGTACTGTTATGGCGTGGATTTTAGAAAATAAAGATTGGTTATTTAGTGGTGCTGCTATTGCACTACCGCTAGCAATTATTGGTTGGATATTTTCTTCTCGTAAAAATAGGCAAGTTCAAAAAGGCGGAGATAATTCTACAAATATACAGGTTGGTGGCAGCTTTAAAATAGGTGATAGCAAGGATGATGAATAGACAAAGCCAGAAAGGTGGAGATGGCTCTACAAATTTTCAGACTGAGCAAATGGTAGTACATGTAGGTATAGATGAAAAGCGCGCCCGCGAAGTGTTCCAAGAAATGAATTTACAGTTAAAAAGAGAATATACTCAAGAGGCATTAGATATTGCAAATGCACGAGTTACTGAGTTTGAAAATAGCCTTTTACCAAAAATGGAAAATGTAGAAGGGGCGCTAGAAGCTTTTTCAGATCCAAGTTTTCAACTTTTACTTGCCGATGCACAAAAAACAGCGGCAGCTACTGAAAGACCTGCGGACTATGATCTTTTATCTGAGTTACTTATTCATAGATTTAAAAAAGGGGAAGACCGTGTTGCTCGTGCAGGGATAAGCCTTGCGGTAGATATTATTGATAAAATTTCCGATGAAGCATTGCTTGGTTTAACTGTAGCTCATTCTGTTAGTAGCTTCTTACCTGCAAGTGGGGACATCCATCTAGGACTTAATACATTAAATGATCTATTTGGAAAAATATTTTATGGAATACTACCTTCTGGGCAAGAGTGGTTGGATCATTTAGACATATTAAATACTATTAGGATTAGTTCATTTGGTAATCTAAAGAAAACCCAAGAGTATTATTCAGATGTATTATCCGGCTACATTGATGGAGGTATTGAGAAAAACTCAGAAAATCAGACTAGAGCTTTCGAAATACTTGACCTTAATCGATTGCCAAGAAACATACTAATTGAACATAGTTTAAACAAAGATTTCCTAAGAATTCCGGTTACTAATCGAGCTCAAATTCAGAACTTAGTTTTGCAGCAAGTAGCGCATCGTGATGGTGCCCAGGTTATTATTCCAGTTCAACTAACAAATGAACAGAAAAACGCTATCGATTCCATCTATGGTATTTACTCTACAGATAGCAATATAAAACAAAATAATATCAGTCTATTTATGGATGAGTGGAACAAAAGAGATAATTTAAGAGTTCTTAAAGAATGGTGGGACAATATTCCAACAGTTATTTCTATAACCTCGGTAGGGAAAGTCTTAGCACAATCAAATGCACAAAGATGTGACAAAAACTTACCTCCACTTGATTAGTGAAGAATTAGAACAATTTATAACAACACGCCCTGAGGTGGACAGCAAGCACTAAAGCTCACTTTCCACCGCAAATTTTAACAGCGGTGACCCTTTACTTTTCAATGCCGTTAAGTAAGTTGATTCATCGTAGGGCGTGTGAGTTTTCCAGCATCTAAATAGGATTCGTATCCACTTAAATGCAAGCGCTCTGATGATGGTGTTATGGGGCTTTCCTTTTGCTTCTTGTTGCCGATAATAGGCTTTGGCCCAGAATGAATAACGCACAGAGAGTCCTGCCCATTCCACAAATGTTTGCCTTAAAAATGTAGTGCACGAGTATCGCCAATGTATCCATTCCTTCTTGCCACTGCGTTCGGTAACAGGGGCAATGCCTGCGTATTTTTGTATCTCAGCAGCGCACGAATAACGGTCACGATTAGACCCCATTGCCGCTAATAATCGAGGGGCTAATTGTGGCCCCGCACCGGGTAAACTATCAATAATAACGCGATCTTTATGTTGCCTGTAAAGTGTTTTAATTTCGTCATCAAATCGTGTGATTGCGAGCATTAGCTGTTTGAGTTGAGGAACAAGGCATTCAATAAGCAATAAATTGGGCGTGATCACAGCCATATCATCAGTGAGTATTTCAGCGTCCTTTATTTCTTTTATCCGTTTTTCATTCACGAGTGGGTAACGCGAGTTGTGTTGATTAAAAAAGTCGAGCAAGGTTTGCTTTCGTGCTTTTTTAGCTTGTGCAAGAGAAGGCCAACGTAGTAAGAAATCACAAAAGATTTGTGTGTATTTTTCTTTAAACCAATCAATCACATGAGGATAATAATTTTTTAGCGTTGTGGATATTTTATTGGTTAAATCAACACGCTCTTGTACTAATTTACGACGATATTCGACAAGTTGCGCAAGACACCTAACGTCCTCTGAGTCAGGCCTAATAACCGTTAATTTATCCATATGAAGTTGTAAAATTTCAACTTGAATAATCGCATCGGTAGGAGCATCTTTCGCTCCACTGTGCGTAAATGCTGCACGGTATTTTGCGACACTGGATGGATTAATCACAAATAATACGATGTGCTTAAATTTACTGAGAGCGTATATGAGTGGGCCTTTTTTAAGCTCACACGCGACAGCAACAGGTCTGCCGTTGTAGCGGTGTTTTAACTCAAGCGCCCATGCATTAATTGACTTAGGTTCAGATGAAATGACACTTAAAAGTTGTGTGTTTGTATCGCGATTTACTTCACAAATATCGTATTTACGGTCAGCCCAACCGATCCCGATAAGGGCAGCAAAATCTGAGACGTTAAAGGCTTCCATTTTGGGCCTCCTAGAGGTAAAGTGAAAGAGTAGATAGAGATAAATAGTGTTTCTCGCAGGTCTTATAGATAGTCGGCTCAACAACAATCCCTGAGTATGCGTATTGAAACAAATAACTCCTGCTGGTCCGAAAGTTGTAATGGTCTAATAAAACTGGACAGGTTTATAGCGTAAAATGAGCTAAACCAAAAGGTATCACTATGACCAGAAAATCAAAAGTAACACTCAGTGCACAACAAAAACTTGAATATGCCAAATTAATGGTAGAAGAAGGTTATACCAATAAGCAAATTGAAGAGATGTCTGGCGCAGGAAAGTCAGCTGTATCACGTTGGAAGCAACAATATTTATCTGAACTTGATGGTAAGAGTTCGGGAAATGTACAAGCACTCACACCTGAGCAGCAACGTATTCAAGTGCTAGAGAAGCAGCTACAGCGCGCTTTAAGGGATAATGATATATTAAAAAAAGCCACCGCTTTCTTCATTCGCGACAATCAAAATTTAAAGTAATTAAAGCGTTGAAGAAAGCGACCCCAAGTTATACGGTATCTGAGTTGTGTCGTGCTTTAGAAGTCAGTACAAGTAGTTATTATTATGCGCCCGTCACGCCAAATAAGTCAGAGCAGGCACTGCTGGCGTTAATTGAATCTATCGCTGACGATTCCGGTTATACGTATGGTAGACGCAGAGTGCACGTTGAATTGAATGCGTTAAATCATACGATTGGAATATATAAAACAGCGGCACTGATGAAAAAGTTGAATATAAAAGCCATCAGGCCGAAGAAAAAACATTACTACCCTAATTCAGGTGATGAACATAAGTACGCACAGAACCTCTTAAAACGAGAGTTTAACCCTGATTCACATAACACGCATTGGGTCGGTGATATTACCTATATTAGGAATCACCAAGGGTGGAGTTACTTGGCCTGTGTGTTAGATTTATCAACGAGGGAAGTTGTAGGGTATGCCTTATCAACAAGCCCAAATGCTGAATTGGCTATAGCAGCATTGAATAATGCTATTAAGCGTCAACAGCCGGTTCTTAATCAACTGATGTTTCATTCCGATCAAGGGTGTCAGTATTCTGCGGCCTCGTTTAGAGCTCGGTTATCACAACTAACTATAACGCAAAGTATGAGTCGTCGAGGTAATTGTTGGGATAATGCAGTAATGGAGCGATTTTTTAGAAGTTTAAAAACAGAGCGACTGAATCGCCTGTCATTTATAAATCATCATTCAGTTATAAGTGAGGTGGACAATTATATTCAGTTTTACAATTACAAACGTAGGCATTCTACGCTTAATTATATGACGCCACATCAGAAATATAATGAATTAAAAAATGCCGCTTAGAATCTCTACAGAATTTGTTGACCATTACACTTCGTTCGCTGGGACGCATACACGCGGGGCGGCTTCGCCATTATGCCTCACGTGCCTGCACCCGTTATTGAAAAGTTATATTTCACGGAGTACTCAAGCATGTGGGAACAACAAATAGTTTATTCTTTCGCATGGTTTCAGCCCGAAGAATGGCAGTGTTTAAAGGAAACAGTGGAAGACCCATCTACACTTGATGACACTTATCAAAAATGGCGGCACAATACTGAAAATGCCATTGGAGAACTCAGAGCCAATGACAAGCAGGTGCAGAAAATATCTATTAAAATTAGTAAATTACTAGTTTGGTGTGAATCTAAAGGTATAAAACCTGATAGTAAAGCTAGATCAGAATATGCAGCTTTTCTGGCGCAACAAAGAAGTAACTGAAATATAACACATATGAGCCTTAACTCTGTCAATAGGCACTAGTATTCTTTTTGACCGTTTTTAAGCAAGTTGCTTACGGCAAACACATATAAGGTGCGTTACGCAGTAATCGCTTATTGCGATCTCATCGCATCCAGGTTTTTCCCATATCCTTTTGGGGTCGGTAGGGCACTACTACTAAATGGATTTAGAAGGTAGAGCGAAGCAGGATGCCAGAGCCGAGACATTCATCGGTTAACCTCATCATGGCAATATTCAAGGCGGCTGGTTTCATTATTGGTAAAAGCATGAGTAGTTGACCTTGCGCGGACAAACGAAAGTGAATGCTTTCACTTCATACTGCGATAACTGTATTGCCTTGTTCATAATCTAGAAAAGCTGCAAAACACGATGCATTAATAAAGGTAAGCTGCTACCTCTCCAAATAAGCCACTCTAACACCTTGCAAAAAACAATTAAAACATAGCTAAGTCCTCTTTATTTTACGTGAAATAGCAGTAACTGATTGAATCAAAATAGGAACTCAGCTATGGTCGGTACATCAATAAAAATAAATTTAAAACGAGTAATTCAACTGGCTCGTTAGTTGTCACTAAATACCATATCTTTGGGGTCGATTTTGGAAAGAAATGTATCACTTGATTTTTTAAAGCTGTTTATGGCTTTTATGATTGTAGGTCTCCATGCTGGTTTTCTAAGTGAGTTTAGTAAATTAGGTGCATATTTATTTAACAATGGAATTTTTAGAATCGCAGTACCAGTATTCTTTGTTATTAATGGATTTTATTTTTATTCAACATTAATTAAAAATGCTCAACGAATATGGTTTAAGAGAGTTATTATACTTTATCTTGTTTGGATGGCTTTCTACTCCTTTTTTTGGTTTTCTATACCTGATATGTCAATAGTAAGTGTTTTAAAATTGGCCCTGAAGTTTTTAATGGGATATCACCATTTATGGTATATATCAGGATTGATAGGTGCAGCATTCACTATGTTATTATTAACTAAGCTCAGTACGAAATTAATAATTATGAGTATTGGAGCCACATTTTTAGTCGGGGTTCTAATTCAATATACTGGAAACTATCATGTTTTCCCAGATACTTACTTCGATAAGGTCTTTAACATAAATTGGAGTCACCGTAACTTTTTATTCTTTGCTTTCCCTTTCTTTGGTATTGGTTTTCTACTAAATAAGTATCAAATTCATAAGGTAGTACCGAATAATGTTATTTTACTAGGAACCTTCCTCGGGCTGTTGATGTTATTTTTTGAATCTTACATAAATTATTATCAACCTCACAGGGATGGAGGTTTTGATAATTTTTTAACGTTAATATTTGTTTGTCCATTAATTTTTATTTATTTTCAACAGCAGTATATAAAGGGCAGTACTAAAAATGTTGCTTTGTATTCTTCAGCCATATACTTCATACATTCTTTTGTGTTAAGTTTGCTGAGAAAAACAACTGAATTTGAGGGCGTATCTTTAACCTTATTAGCTATTATTATTTCAGTAATTACTTCAGTATATATAATTATTTTAAACAAAAGGGTCAAATGTATTCTGTAGCAACTAATCGGGTAGCCGGAGGTCTCTAACCTCCAGCCCCACATCACCCATCATGCGCTTTTTATTAACAGGAAATTCAATGGGCGGTTCATCTCCCTTAATGAATATTGATCCAAATATCTCTCAATGATACGAAATCTTGTGAGGCTAATAGTCATTGCCTAGCGCAATATTAATTCCTTTTGTGTTTGAGCTTTCGCTTTCAAGCGCCTACTTTTGGTAATGTTGATACCACACGCTATGGCGAGTCGCTCTCTAACACCCAATTTCATTAAACTGTGTACTTTATTTCGTGCTATACCTTATAAAGAGCGTCATTGCCGTCAGTAGCACATTCTTATCCTAAGGTGGTTCCAGTGATCTAAATCCATCGTTAGCTAATTCAAATGAAGGTCAAAATAGACAGCCAATGGGGCGACGACAACTTTTTCTTGAAGGAATGGTAAACGACTTGGTTGTATTGAATCTAATTCCTTAAGGTGAAAAGCGTAATATTACAGTTAACAAAGGAATGAATAAATTAAACTTACACGGTCAAACGAAAGTGAATGCCTTCACTTTATTCTGCGGCAACTGTATTGCTAAGTTCATAATATAGAAAAGCTGCAAAACACGATGCATTAATAAAGGTAAGCTGCTACCTCTCCAAATAGCCACTTAAACACCTGTCATACCTTGCAAAACGCCAATTAAAGCAACAACAAATCCTCTTTTTATATTTTACGTAGATCGAAGTAACCGATTGAATCAAAATAGGAACTCGCCTATGGTTAAACTATCAATAAAAATAAATTAAATCTCTTCGGGTTTATTCCCCGCCGCTTGCGGCGTAGTATTGAGTAATGAGCGAATTTATACATAAAAGCCACAATGTGACAGTTTTACTTTATCACTTAGTTTTCCCTGCAAAATATAGAAGAGCAGTTCTTGATGTGGGAGTTGATAGGGCAATCACAGAAATTTGTGTTGAAATAGAAAAACGTTACGAAATCAAATTTTTAGAAATTGGGACGGATGAAGATCATATTCATTTTTTAGTTCAGTCAGTACCAACCTACAGCATTACAAAGTTGGTAACGATGATTAAAAGTTTAACGGCAAGAGAGGTTTTTAAAAAGTGCCCTCATGTTAAAAAGCAGTTATGGGGTGGAGAGTTTTGGTCAGATGGTTATTTTGCAAGTACGGTAGGAAAACATGGTGACGAATCAATGATAAGAAAGTATGTGAAAAACCAAGGAAATAATTATGACCAACTCCATTCGGATCATCAGTTAGCTATGTTCTAACCAAATACCCCGCTCACGAAGTGAGTTCTGCGTTAGCATAAGGGCTTGCCCCGGGGATGTTTATTGTCTTTATCATGATAAAAAATAGCCTTATTTGGTAAATATCATTAAAAAAGATCCATCAGCGCGATAATGGACATTAATAAACTGCTTGACATAATATGTCGAGGTGTTTACTTTTAATACATCAAACTGAAAGGGAAGTGTAAATGGAACTTTGGAATTTTTTTACGAGCTTTATCGTGCAGTCTATCGCCTTTTTTACTCAAGAAGTCGGGCTAAGCCAAGCTTTAGCTATTATTTTATTCACACTAATTGGTCGCTTAGTTTTAATGCCGATTAACTTGTTAGCGATGGCCAAAACCATTAGTAACAAAAAGGCGATAGCTGTATTAAAGCCTGAGCTTGATGAAATAAAAAATAAATATAAAGATCAACCCAGTGCAATAGCTAAATCTACAATGGCGCTCTATAAAAAGCACAACATTAAATTTATTGATAAAAAGAGTGTGTTAAATATGGCAGGTCAGGGTTTATTTGGCTTTGGTACGTTTCAAGCTCTTCAACAAATCGTGTTTAATAGTAAGTTTGCGTGGATTGCGAGCATAGCAAAACCCGATATTGCACTTTCATTGTTGGTAGGTGTGATCACTTATTTTTCTATGGCGATGATGCCAGGAACTGCTGAGCAAACCAGTACTTTATTATTTATTATTCCTGCTGTTATTTGTGTTATTACCTTAATAAACTTCCCCTCTGCTATTGGTTTATATTGGGCAACATCAAGTGGTACAAGTTTATTGCAATCTTTATTACTCAATAATTACTTTCAAAATAAAACAGCCGTTAAAACTATTTAGTTTTAACGTATGAAAATAATATTTTTTGGCTGTTTCAATAGCCTAAAAAGTAATTGGACTATTGAAAAGCTTATGAGCAGGGGTTAATAAACGACTGCCTTTACTGTTCATTTTTCAAATTAGCTGGTTCTAATAAACTAAACGTAGGTAAGCGCCATTTGAAGCGTACCGATGCCATGCGTATTAAATACCCTACAACTAGGCTTGTAATAACGCTGATGTTGTCATCAATGTTGTAGTGGTGTAGTGCTAGATATAAACAAGCTACAATCAGCGCTACGCTGGCGTAAAGCTCATGATGTAATACTAGCGGCGCTTGGCGACAAATTAAATCGCGTAATAATCCACCAAATACGCCGGTAACAATAGCAGCGACTACACAAATACCATAGTGCAAACCCATATTAAGCCCCACTTGGCAGCCAATAATACTAAATGCGGCAAGCCCAAGGGCATCTAAACGCATAAAAATGCCTTTAAATTTAACCACCCATTTTGCAAGCCAAGTTGTAATAATACCGGCAACGCAGGTGATCAATAAATATTCTGGATGTTTTACCCAAGTTAAAGGGTAATTGCCAAGTAAAATATCGCGTACGCTGCCACCACCAATTGCAGTGGCACTAGCTACTAACATAACCCCAAACCAATCCATGTTTCTGCGCCCAGCACTCAGCGCACCGGTCATGGCTTCGGCTGTAATACCAATAATATAAACAATAGTTAATAGCATAAGATATTCACTTGAATTTTTAAGAGCAAAAATAAAAGTGCGATTGTAGAGAGAAAGTAATAAAAAGACGAGTGAGAAATTACACTAAAAATGCTCAGTTTCAGATAAAAAAAACTAATGTGAAATTAACGTGTGAATTGGCTGTTAATAGCACGTTTACCTAGCGTGTAATTATAAAAAAATAAGGACAAAAGACCGTAAATAATGTAATAAAATATATGTAGTTAGCTAGAACCTCGTGCAATTAATCGTGGCGTTAGTAGGGTGCTTTGTACTTGTTCACCACGAATTAGTTTTAGTAAGTTTTCAACTAGCATTTGTCCTGCAATTGTGGTGTTTTGCTCTATGGTTGTGAGTGGCGGGTTTACATAGCTGGCAATCGAAATATTATCAAAACCTATCACGGCTACATCTTTTGGCACGTTAATATTGGCTTCTTTTAAAGCGCGTATTGCACCTATAGCAATCAGATCGCTAGCTGCGAAAAGGGCATTAAAGGTAATATTGTTGGCAATAAGCGAACGTGTGGCATGATAACCAGACTCTTCGGTCGAAATTGCATTCGCTATTTTTCGCTCGCTTAAGGTAATAGCATGTTGTTTTAACTTGTCTTTAAAGCCATTAAAACGGGCAAAAAATTCAGGGCTATGATCAGATGCATCACCAATAAACGCGCAGTCTGTGCGGTTTTGGGTAATTAAATGCGTAGCAGCAAGTTGGCCGCCGCCATAGTTATCACAGCTAATTGTTAAATCGGCACGATTATCTACCGTTGCTCCCCAGCATACAAATTTGGTGTTTTGTTCAAGCAAGGTATTAAACTTAGGCTGAAAATCAATGTAATCGCCATAACCTAATAAAATAATACCATCAGCACGGTGACTGTCTTCGTAGTCCGCTTGCCAATCTGAGCTTGCAGATTGAAACGATACCAATAAGTCATATCCTTCTTTTGCGCAAGCACGCGTTATGCTGCCCAGCATCGCTAAAAAGAACGGATTGATTTGTGATTCATCTGCTGTGGGATCTTCAAACAGTAACAAAGCCAATGTACTACTTTGTTGAGTTCGAAGGTTACTCGCATTTTTATCTACTTTGTAGTTAAGCTGTTTGGCTACCTCAAAAACACGTTTGCGGGTTTCTTCGTTAACCAATGGACTGTTGCGCAAGGCGCGCGAGACAGTGGATTGTGATACCCCTGCGTAGTGTGCAATGTCAAACGATGTAGCTTTACCTTTCATACACAACCTAACTATTTCAATTAACTAAAGTGCAAATAACTCGTGTCATTCTCGTTTATTTGCTGATTTTTACAAGCTATTTATCAGTAATTTATCAGTAATTTAAAATTTTTATTGATTCAACCCTGACACCGGTGTCATAATGCGGGTGTTTTATCATTTTGTTGTCAAAACGTATTGGCTGCCCATTTAGTTGGGCAGCATTTTTTATACTAGAGTAACTACTTTGAGGTGATAGCTCAAAGTTTATCTCATAGCGATAGCAAGACCATTGAAATTAAAATAATAAGCACGGTTATAGCTAAGTATATAAACCGCTTAGACAAAAGAGAAAACACGATGAACTCCAAGCCAAATTCAGAATTCGATCCTATCTTAGTGGCCGACATCGGCGGCACTAATGCCCGTTTTGCTTTAATTACTGCTTTTAACCTACAAGAAAAACAATTCGTTATTGAGCATAATATCATTTTTCCCAGTGCCAATTTTGGTTCATTGGAAGCGGCAATAACGCATTATTTATCTCAAGTTAGTCATATTCAACCTCGACGCGCGTGTTTAGCCGTGGCTGGACCGATAAAAGCAGGCCAAGTACATTTAACTAATTTAGGTTGGCACTTTAGTGTCGAACAAGTAAAAGCTGAGTTTAATTTAGCTCAACTGGAAGTGATCAACGATTTTGCTGCGTTTGCCTATGCAGCACCTTATTTAGATCCACAACAAAACATTGCAGTTAAAGCAGGACAAGCCGATACTGATGCAAATATTGCAGTCATGGGTCCGGGCACTGGTTTTGGTGCGGCGTGTTTAGTGCGTACTAGCCAATCACGTGCTGTTTTGAGTTGTGAAGGTGGGCATATAACGTTGGCGTCAGTGAGTGAGTTAGATACTCAGCTGATCATCGAGTTACGTAAGCTATTGCCACATGTATCGGTCGAAACTGTATTTTCAGGGCCGGGTATTGCTCATTTGTATCAAGCCATGGCAGCTGTAAAAGGTGTCGATGCTAAGAATTTAACCGCTGCACAAATTAGCGAATTAGCAAATAGTGGTGAATGTGCCATTTGCGATGCTACGTTAAATCAATTTTGTGATTGGATTGGCAGTGTCGCAGGCGATTTAGCACTGGCATTTGGTGCGTTAGGTGGTGTGTATATTGGTGGCGGTATTTTACCGCGTATGCAAGCTCGTTTACTTGCTAGTCGTTTTGTTGAGCGTTTTGGTGCTAAAGGGATCATGTCGCAGTATGTGAGCCAAATACCAGTGACGTTAGTCACACAAGATAATATTCCACTTATTGGTGCTGCTGCATGTTTGCACGTCAATGAGCAGTCATAATACATCGCTCATAGGGGTGTTATTGGGAAGGTTGGATGAAGAAAGTTACAATAAATAGTGTTGCAAGTTATGCTGGGGTCTCTAAAAAAACCGTGTCTCGGGTTTTAAATAATGAACCTAATGTTAGTGATGCAACCCGTGAAAAAGTTCTTAAGGTTTTTAAAGAGCTAGATTACACTCCTAACCCGATCGCCCGCGGTTTGGCGCAAAATCGTAGTTTTATTATTGGTTGCATTTACGATAACCCGAGTAAAAGTTATATCACCCGGGTGCAAACCGGTGCGCTTGCTGCGTGTCAAGAAAACAACTATAACTTGTTGATCCACCCATGTGATTTACGTGGTGATGCGTTGATCAGTAATATTGAGCATTTACTACAATCTTCTCGTCTTGATGGCTTGGTATTGACGCCGCCATTTTCAGATTTTAAGGTATTAGTCGATTTTCTCAAAAGTAAAAAAATTCCGTATGCACGAGTTGCATCAGCAGTGCTTGAAGACGATTCAATTTCAGTACGCAGTAATGATGAGCAGGGCGCATTTGAGATCACTGAGCACTTAATTAAGCTTGGTCATAAAGCGATCGCGTTTATTAAAGGCCACCCAGATCACAGTGCCACTGAGCAGCGTTTCAAAGGTTATCGCAGAGCACTTAGTACGCACGGCATTGAATTTAATGAACGTTTGGTTGAAGAGGGTAACTTTAGTTATCATTCTGGGGTCGATAGTGCGCGCAGCATTTTAGACTTAACCCCACGTCCAACCGCGGTATTTGCATCAAATGATTACATGGCTGCGGCGGTATTAAAATTGGCAACACAACGTCAATTTAAAGTACCCGATGATATTTCTATCGCGGGGTTTGATAATGCGCCAATCGCTCGTCATATTTGGCCTGGTCTTACTACCATAGCGCAACCGGTTGAAGAAATGACTAAACAAGCGGTTACTAAATTGATTGAGCATATTGGTGATCCGCAAGAGCAACCGTATCAGGTTACGCTTGAAGCGCGATTAATCACACGCGAGTCTACCGCACAAGTTAGATAAAGGCTTTTCACAGTTGCCCGAGTTTGAGTGACGCTTACTCGGGCATTTTTTTGCTTAACAAAGTAGTCTGCATGTTGTTGCTATATGGGTTTTATTATCCGCTCATAGGTACTTGCGATTGATATTATTTCGATTATAAAAAGATATTATAATCAATACATTAAAGTAAAAACTCCTCACATTTTCCAGCACTCCAGCAACACAATTTAGTGACCAAGCTAGATCCCCTTATGAAAAATTATTTTCGTTCATTATTTGGTCATTTAAAATATTTAAACTAAATTTATAGGATAGGGTTGACACCGGTGTCACAGTCATGCGTTAATACAGTGACACCGGTGTCAGGTTGGTTGTGAGAGACAACCTGCCAACGTATACCTTTGAACGGGTAAATCAAAGATGCTCAGTGCAAGTTCATTCGTGGAGTATGCACTTGCCACTGAGCCTTTATCCTCTAACCTTAGAGATGAGTCGAATTTTATGTTACATCCTCGTATTCAAGAAGTCACCGAACGCGTCATTGAACGCAGTAAAGCTACTCGCCAAGCCTATTTAGAACGCATCAATCATGCAAAAAAACAAACAAGAGTTCGTTCTGGTTTAGGTTGTGGCAATATCGCCCATGTTATGGCTGCGTGTAGCAGTGATGATAAAGCACGTTTAAAAGCTGATGAGCAACCAAACTTAGCGATTATCAATTCATATAACGATATGCTATCTGCGCACGTGCCATACAAAGATTATCCAGATTTAATTAAAGATATTGCTACAAAGTACGATGCCACAGCTCAAGTTGCAGGCGGCGTGCCAGCCATGTGTGATGGCGTAACTCAGGGCCGTGATGGCATGGAGTTATCACTTTTTTCTCGTGATGTAATTGCGATGTCGACAGCTATTTCATTATCACACGATGTGTTTGATGGCGTATTTTGCTTAGGCGTGTGTGACAAAATTGTCCCTGGTCTATTAATTGGTGCTTTATCATTTGGTCATCTACCGGTGTACTTTTTGCCAGCAGGCCCGATGCAGTCAGGCATTCCAAATAAAGAAAAAGCCCGTATTCGTCAAAAGTTTGCTCAAGGCTTAGTAAGCCGTGATGAGCTTTTAGAAGCGGAGAGTGCGTCTTATCACAGCGCGGGTACTTGTACGTTTTACGGTACTGCAAACAGTAACCAAATGTTGATGGAAATTATGGGCTTGCACCTTCCTGGTAGCTCGTTCATCAATCCATATACAGAATTGCGTGATGGTTTAACCGGTAATGCGGTAGAAACCATGCTTAAACAATTGATTCAAAGAAAAGATGCTAATTGCTTAGCGGATGTTGTAACTGAAAAAACCATTATTAATGGTTTAGTTGGTTTGTTAGCAACGGGTGGCTCTACGAATCATGCAATCCACTTAGTGGCAATTGCCAAAGCGGCAGGCGTTGAGCTGACATGGAAAGATATGTCGGATTTATCAGAAGTGGTGCCACTGCTAACACGTATTTATCCAAATGGTTCTGCTGATGTAAATCATTTCCAAGCAGCCGGCGGCATGGGTTTCCTTATGAGAGAACTCGTTGGTGCAGGGTTCTTGCACAATGACGTTAAAACTATTGTTGGCGAAGGTCTCGAGGCGTATACCCAAGAACCACGTTTAGATACTGACAGTAACCTGATCATGACGAGCGCAACAGGCCCAAGCAAAGTTAAATGGGTACCGTGTCCAGAGAATTCATTAGACGAAGATGTACTTCGTCCAATTGACAACCCATTCAGTAAACAAGGTGGCTTACAGTTACTAACTGGTAACTTAGGTAAAGCCGTGATCAAAGTGTCTGCGGTTGCAGTTGAACATCAAGTTGTTACAGCACCAGCAAAAGTTTTTGCTTCACAAAGTGCATTACAAGAAGCCTATACACGCGGTGAGCTAAACCAAGACTTTATTGCTGTACTGAAAGAGCAAGGTCCGAAAGCTAAAGGCATGCCAGAGCTGCATAAGCTCACGCCAGTAATGGCAACCTTGCAAGATGAAGGTTACAAAGTAGCGATCGTAACTGATGGTCGTATGTCAGGCGCATCAGGTAAAGTGCCAGCGGCAATCCACTTAGCACCAGAGGCTGTTGAAGGCGGCATTATTGCTAAGATTCAGGAAGGTGATTTAATTACTCTTGATGCACCAGCAGGTATCTTAAAAGTACATGTAAGTGATGAAGAATTAGCACAACGTGAATTACAACTTAGCGTACCTAGCTTAACGTTTGGTACGGGCCGAGAGTTGTTCACCGGATTTAGAAATATCGTAAGTAGCGCAGACATGGGCGCTAGCGCCTTTGGAATAGAATAATAATTCGCCAAACTGGGTATGAGGAACACACTATGAGCATAGAAAAAATATTATCATCGGCACCGGTAGTGCCAGTGGTGGTAATTGATAATTTAGAAGATGCAGCGCCACTAGCAAGAGCGCTATATAACGGCGGTCTAAAAGCACTTGAAATTACACTGCGTACACCGATTGCTGCAGAAGCTGTAAAGCTAATGAAAGCCGAAGTACCAGAAGCCTATGTTGGCACCGGGACTGTGGTAGATAAAGCAAGCTTTGATGCATCAGTTGCCGCAGGTGCTGATTTTATGGTGAGCCCAGGCGTAAATGATGAACTTTTAGCACTGGCAAAAGGCACTGATATTCCATTTCTACCGGGCGCCGCAACGCCAAGTGAAGTGATGAAATTAGCCAGTCACGGATTTAAGTTTTTAAAGTTTTTTCCAGCAGAAGCTGCAGGTGGAACAGCAATGCTTAAATCGATTGGTGGGCCATTACCACAAGTAACATTTTGTCCAACCGGTGGCATTAGCCTAGCAACAGCGCCAAGTTACTTAGCACTTAGCAATGTTATTTGTGTTGGTGGTACCTGGATGCTAGATAAACAACTAATTGAAAATAAAGACTGGCAAGCCATTGAAGCGCTTGCTCGCCAAGCAAGTGAAGTTAAATAATTTAAGTGGAGTTTTGAAATGATTAATGTAGCAATTAATGGCTATGGCCGTATCGGTCGCAATGTTCTACGCGCGCTTTATGAGTCTGCACAAAATAATGAAATTAAAATTGTCGCAATTAACGACTTAGCACCCGCTAATGTTAATGCACATTTAACACAATATGATTCAGTGCATGGGCAATTTTCTCATAAAGTAACGCTTGCTGATAACACCATGCTGATTGGCGACGACGTTATTACTCTTACCCAAGAACGCGATCCAGCTAACCTACCATGGAAAGCATTAAACGTTGATATCGTTTTAGAATGTACGGGTTTTTTCACTAAGCGTGAAGATGCTGCAAAACATATTACAGCGGGCGCGAAAAAAGTAATCGTTTCAGCCCCTGGTACTGATTTAGATGCAACTGTTGTTCACGGTGTAAACAGTGATGTGATCACTGCAGATAGCAACATTATTTCTAATGCTTCATGTACAACTAACTGTTTAGCACCAATTGCCAAAGCAATTAACGATACAGTCGGTATTGAGCAAGGTAGCATGACGACAATCCATGCTTACACTAATGACCAAAACTTGTCAGACGTTTATCATCCTGATCTGTATCGAGCGCGAAGTGCAACGCAGTCAATGATCCCAACTAAAACTGGTGCTGCTAAAGCGGTTGGTTTAGTGTTACCTGAGCTTGCTGGTAAACTTGATGGTATGTCAGTTCGTGTACCTACAATCAACGTATCATTGGTTGATTTTACGTTTATTACAAAGCGTGAAACAACTGCTACAGAAATCAATGAAATCATGAAAGCAGCATCTGTTGGTTCTATGAAAGATATTTTACAATACAACGAGCTACCGCTTGTTTCTATTGACTTTAACCATAACCCAGCGTCGTCAATCTTTGATTCTACGCAAACGAAAGCTGATGGCAAACTAGTTAAAGTGATGGCTTGGTATGATAACGAATGGGGGTTCTCAAACCGCATGTTAGACCAAGTTAAAGCGTTAGGTCAGTACTTGTAATAAGTACCACGTAAAAATTTAGCTTTATCCAACCAAGCCGCGACTATCGCGGCTTTTTTGTGTCTAGCGCTGGGCTGTAGATATGGTATTCTGCGAGCTGTTTTAATACCAATCGACTTAAATATTTAACCATTCTAGCGAGCTAAATAAAGCGCTAACTGCGTTATGATTTTCATGTAGAACAACTACATGTCAAAATTTACGCCTTGTTATCACTGTATTTATCTGTCGCTATAAATGG
The DNA here is from genome assembly GCF_028885455.1 of Pseudoalteromonas rhizosphaerae. Lineage (NCBI taxonomy): Bacteria > Pseudomonadati > Pseudomonadota > Gammaproteobacteria > Alteromonadales > Pseudoalteromonadaceae > Pseudoalteromonas > Pseudoalteromonas rhizosphaerae. The sequence goes on along the minus strand of NZ_CP118496.1, from coordinate 3,737,378 downwards.
TCAGTAACTTAACACGATTGGTATAAAAGGAATTACTAATGAAAAATACTCTAAAAACTCACCTGTTCCGTACTAACCACCTACAAATAGGTGAAGGTAATATTAGCGGTTATATCGGCTGCTTTTTAGCGATGCTGTCTTGTTTAGGCGTGCTCGCCTTTCATTTTCCAGAATATTTAACCACACCGGAACTGAGAAAGAGCTACAGTGTAGAATTTTTACGTCAACTGATGTTTGGTGGGCTTATCGTGGCCGGTAGTTTGGGATTACTTAACTTTGTACGTAACAAAAATAAACGTTTAGGTGCAACTGCGTGGTTTTTTATTGTGCTGGCCATTGCGTTTGGCGGCCCTAATGTTGAGGTGAATGATTTTGCTGATAACACACCCTATATAGGCCTAGACTGGTTTATATTAGATTTATTGGGTTCAACCTTAATATTTATTCTCATTGAAAAGCTGTTACCGCACCGCAAAGAACAAAAGATATTACGCAGTGAATGGCGCGGTGATCTAAACCACTTTTTTGTTAACCATTTGATTATTGGGTTTGTGTTATTAGTGACTAATCACTTTGTGCACTATGGTTTTGGTTGGGCAGTGTCAAGCACTGTGCAGGGCTACATCAGTCAATTACCTTTTATATTGCAAGTGCTGTTAATTATTTTAGTCGCTGATTTGATGCAGTACTTTGTACACCGCGCTTATCATGAAGTGCCTTATTTATGGCGTTTTCATGGTATTCATCACAGTGCAAAAGAAATGGACTGGCTTGCAGGCTCTCGCCAGCACATTTTAGAGATTTTAGTGACGCGCAGTCTAGTACTTACGCCTATTTTCGTGCTGGGTTTTTCGCAACAAGTGATCAGCTTATATGTGATAATCGTGGGTTTTCAGGCGGTATTTAACCATGCCAATGTACGGGTGAAATTTGGTTGGTTGAAATATTTATTGGTTACGCCACAGTTTCATCATTGGCATCACTCTTCAGATAAAGCGGCCATTGACCGTAATTATGCTGCGCACTTTTCATTGTTAGATTATGTTTTTGGCACAGCCGTAAAAGGCCAACAAGAATGGCCAGAAGCTTATGGCGTAGTCGGGGACTATGTACCAACTGGGATGTTAAAACAGCAGCTGTTCCCGTTTAAAAAGCAAAAATAGTCGCGATATGGGAATCCTTTGAATTTAGTGTTTTCGATAGTAGTCATATTTTATCGAGTATTGGTATGGACAGATAATAACAAAAAAATATATTGCTAAAAAAGGTACTGGTAGTAATAATTGATAACTGAAGGAATATGTATTACTAGCGACTTTTTTGAAACTAATTAAACACAAGGATTCTATTTTGCAATTTAAATTATTATTAACGAGCTTATCTATTTTAGCTGCAAGTGGATGCGGTGGCTCTTCTGGAGACAGTCAAGACACAAAGCCACCTGCTATTTCAGAGCAAACGTTTACGCTCAAAATAACAGCCAATGGTGTTGCCGCAGGACTTGAAGTGTCATGGATGGATAACAAAGTGAAGCTTACTGCAGACAAGGCTATTGAACTGAGCGCAACGTCAAAAACATTTGTACAACCAACCTTATTAGCTATACCAGAAAGTATCACGTGCGACACACAGCTGAGCAATACAACAACGTTGAATTATAGTCTTGCTGTTAAATGTGTATCTTCTCAGGTGACTTTTGCACAAACAACCCCTTATTCATACCCTGTAACTATTCGTTATGGCGAGCAAAGTATTCAGTTAAAAGACTCTCCGGTCTCGGTTCCACCACTTACAATGATTGAGCCTGAAATTACAGCGCTTGGTGGGCCACAGATTTGCGAAGTTGATGACATCTCTAATCTTAAGTTTAAAGTAGCTTGTCGTCCTTATACTGTGGTGTATGAAAAACGTAAATTATATTTGGTGTTTAGTGAACAAGAAAAGCAATTATTGTTTGATAACCCCGACAAAGAGCTGTTAATTGAATCTGAATATTTATGGTTTGATGAGCAAGTTTGGTTTATTACTGAAGGCGCCTCTACGCAATACAAATTACACTCAGCCTCTTTTAATAACGGCCAATTAGGTAATTATAAAATCCATGATATTAACGCTTCAGGTCTAGCTATTTCAGGCGGTAAACTATTTGCGTTAACGTCTTTTCCTGATGGTGTTTATAGTTGGCAAAGTGGTAAATGGAAAGCAGTATCTAACCTAATCAACGATGGGGTTTTGCAAAGTGAATTTATTGCAAATAATCAAGACCTTTATCTAGCGCTTGAAGATAATAATGAGGTTTCATCAAAATCGTATATACAGATAATAAATGCTCAGATCCGAGGGAAAACTGTATTGAGTAAGCAGATCACTACATTTAGTCATACACCTTTTTTTGAATATGATGACATCACATTTGGTCTAGGTTTTGGTACTGATGAGCAGTTGCTTATAAATGTAATGGACGTTATACCAAGTGCGCGCGATGACGCTGTGTTTTCATTGAATAATGTACGCAGTGCTACTATTTGGCAAAATGGTAATAACCAGTTTTTATTTACAAACCAAGACAGTGGCATTGAACAGTTTAAATTTACACGAGAACAAGTAGAGACAAGTACTGCATTCGATTTAACCGCGTTAAGACAAACAACTCCTGATTGGATTGGCGGCGACTTAGATACTTTACTAGCGGGTGATTTTGTTGAGACAGCATCGATAAAATATGCCGTGCTTAAATATTTACGTAAGGCTGGTACAGAGCAGTCAGAATTGCAATTGCAATCACGGTTAAATACCACTCAACCGATCAGAGTTTATAATGAAACATGGCGCACAATTGCGAGTTATGCACGAAGTAATACTAAAAAAATAACTCCTATTGTGAGTGAACAAGGCTATTTATTGGTTTATGTAGGTGATGCGTCATCTAATCAATCTACGGGGCAACTGTGGGCCCTATCAGCGGATAAAGAGTATTTGATCAAAGCTGATGTGTCATGGGAAAGTTATTCAATGAAAGACTTTCATTTTGAGACTATTTCTGAAAAACACCTTGTGGTGTATAGCGAATTTGCCAACGAAGTCATTACAATAACGCTTGATTAACGCTATTTTATTAACCAACTGAGCTTTGGGTGAATTAGTTTGACCAAAGCTCAGTAAAATTACTGATATTATAAAAGCATACCAGACACGAAAGCCATATAAGTAGACCAAGGCTTATTTATATTCAGTTTTATTTTATAGCTATGTAGCAAAGCAAGGCGGTAAAGCACGACTCAGAGGTAGAGTCGCGCATAAAAGTTATAGTTTTTCTATTAGTGCTTTAAGAGTTGGTCGTTGGCTCATATCTGCATTCATACATTGTTGAGCAAGTTTTCTTAGCTGTGTTGCATCGCTCGTAACTTCAGAACACACGCTCAGTAAATCATCAATTAAGCAGCCAATCGCTCTGACTTCAATACGCTGCATTTGTTGGCGCTGATAGTCGGTCAGAGAGTCTAAGTTAGTTGCTGCGCCAAAGTCACCAAACAATACTGTGTATTCATCGTTTATCATGGTGTTGTGCGCATATACATCGCCATGACTTACGTTGTTGATATGTAAGTGGGCAAGGGTGCTGACCATTTGCTTAGCTATGTGTTTAATGGCGTGAGCAGTAAACTGTGTATGCTCAAAAAAGGTATCGCGGGTGCAAGTATCAAGTGACGGCGGTAAGCCGAGGTTTTGATAGTCCTTGCTGATAAGCTCCATAACCAGACCAAGTTGCTCTGGGTTATCGATATAGGCGAGAACGTTTATTAGGTTTTTATGTTCGCCCGCTTGCAAGCAACAGTTTACTTCATCAAGTGGATAGCCATCACTGGTGATCGCGCCTTTAAACAGTTTTAACGCCACATTATTGTGCTGCCACTGTGCTAAGTGAATAATCCCAGACGCACCTTCACCAATTTTTTCAACAAGTGAAAACTCGTTTAGTTGTATGGCTGCTAATTGAACTTGTTGTAAACTTTGTGCTTTATTAAAGTCATTGCCTGCAAAAGCCAGCCAACTGAGTTTTGGTAATTCAAACAGCCAGTCATTAACATCAGTTAAGTTATTCGCAGATAAACGCACGAGTTCAAGCGCTTGGCACTGCTGCATGCTGTGTGGCAAAGTCGTTAGTCGATTACCAGCAAGGGCAAGTTTACGCAGTTGCGTAAGTTCACCAAAAGAGTCTGGCAATTGTTCAATATGGTTGTCAGTTAAAATTAACCATTGTGTCGAAAGCGGCAAACTATGCTCGGCAAATTCACTGATTTTATTGCCTTTAAATGCAATCATAATAAGGGAAGGGCATTTTGCCAATACAGCAGGAACATGCTGGAACTGATTGAATGATAAAAACACCCGCTTTAATTTAGTTAAACTAGCAAATTCGTCGGGCAAATCAGATAAGTTATTATTTGATAAATCGAGTACTTCGAGGGTATCTGCAAGGGTAAAAATTTCGTCTGGGAATGTGGTTAGCTCTTCAACTAGCTGTAAACGTTTAGTGCCAGCTAATTTACCACTACGAAGCTGTTCAACGGTATTCAAAATACAAATCCATTTATTTAGGGGTTTAACAATAAGAAAATAAAAAGGCCAATCAAGTTGGCCTTAGTCATAATTTTAGTCAATAAAATTAAAATTGTGCGTTGTGATACACGTTTTGTACGTCGTCACAATCTTCAAGCATCGCTAAAAAGCGTTCCATTACTTCTACGTCTTCGCCTGCAATTGGTGCTTCAACTTGCGGCACAAAAGAGATCAAATCTTCATCAAACTCAGTAACGCCCATTTCTTCAAGTGCGGTACGGGTGTTGTTGTACTCAGTATGCGGAGCAAAAACAGTGACTTTGCCGGCTTCAACTTCTACGTCAGTAACATCAACGTCAGCCATCATTAGTGCTTCAAGCACGGCTTCGTCATCATCGCCATCAAATACAAAAATAGCCAAATGATCAAATAGGTGAGATACCGAGTTTTGTGCACCAATTTTAGCGTTTGCTTTAGTAAAACATACACGTACATCAGCAAAGGTACGTTTGTTGTTGTCAGTTAAGCAATCAACAATGATCATGCAGTTACCAGGGCCATAGCCTTCGTAACGAGTTGCTGAGTAGTCTTCACCGCCGCCGCCTTTGGCTTTATCAATTGCGCGGTCAATTACGTGTGCTGGTACTTGATCTTTTTTAGCGCGTTCAATTAAACGACGTAGCGATAGGTTGCCATCGGGATCAATACCACCATTTTTTGCGCAAATATAAATTTCTTTACCGTACTTTGAGTAAACTTTAGTTTTAGCACCCGCAGTCTTAGCCATTGAATCTTTTTTGTTTTGGTAAGCTCTTCCCATCTGCGTTTCGCCTTAAATATGTTTTTAAAAGTATAAATTTTGTAGTGCCGTATTCTATACCCAACTCGCTTGGAAATACAGAATTCAGTGGGAATTAAAGTTGCTTTGAGTGAGCAAGCAGCACAAAAAATATAACCCGCAGTTGCGGGTTATATTTTCAATCGAAATGTATCGGGTTATTACCAAATACGTACGCGTTGATCTTCTGGTAAATACAAGGCATCACCCGGTTGTACATTGAATGCTTTGTACCATGCATCGTGGTTACGTGGTGCTTGTGCTCTAAAGCGACCGGGTGCATGTGTGCCACCACGAAGCTGGTTTAACATGCTTTGCTCAGTGCGTTTTTCTTTCCATACTTGTGCCCAGGCGAGGAAGAACCGTTGATCGCCCGTAAGGCCGTCAATAATAGGCGCTTCTTTACCGTTTAGGCTGAGTTTGTAAGCGTGATAAGCCATTGCTAACCCACCCACGTCACCGATGTTTTCACCTAAGCTATTACGACCATTAACGAAGTTACCAGGGATTGGCTCGTATTGACTGTATTGTGCAGCAAGTTGGTCGGCTTTGGCATCAAATGCAGCACGATCGGCATCCGTCCACCAGTTACGTTGTACGCCGTTAGCATCTGATTTAGAGCCTTGATCGTCAAAACCATGGCCCATTTCATGACCAATCACGGCACCAATGCCACCATAGTTTACTGCCGGATCGGCATTAGGATCGAAAAATGGTGGTTGTAGAATTGCTGCAGGGAATACAATTTCGTTAAACGAACTGTTGTAGTAAGCGTTAACACGTTGTGGTGTCATGCCCCAGCGGTTACGGTCGGTTTTTTGCAATTCTTTTGCAGCGCTTTCAGCTCGGAAAAACTCGCGGGTATTTTTGATGTTGCCCATCAAATCATTGCTACTTATGCTTAAACCATCAAATGATTGCCATACATCGGGATAGCCAATTTTAGGCACAAACGCAGCGAGTTTAGCGCGGGCATTTACTTTCGTTTCTGCGCCCATCCAGTCTAGGTTGTCAATACGTTCGCCCAGAGCCGTTCGCAGGTTTTCTACCAATGCTGACATTTGTTGTTTTGATGATTCAGGGAAGTAGCGTGCTACATACACTTTACCAATGGCAAAACCTAATGAATCAGTGCTCGACATTTGGCTGATAGCGCGTTTCCAGCGTGGGCGTGGCTCTTGCTGGCCATTTAGCTCTTTTCCGTAAAATGCGAAGTTAGTATTGAATACATCTTCAGACAGTAGTTCTGCATTAGAGCTTAGTGCGTGATAGGTTAAGTAATCTTTCCATACAGTAACATCTTCTTGATTGATCAATGCAATCATTGCTTTGACCGGCTCTGGTTGCGATACATTTAACTGTGGTACTTGGTATCCTGTTTGTTCAAAATACAGATCCCAATTAAAATCAGGGTAGCTAGAGCTCAGCTCGCTGCGTTCGATTTGATTTAGGGTAAGGTCGCGGTTACGACGTTTTTCTCGTGGCCAGTGGCCTTGTGCTATTTTGGTTTCAAGGGCTAAAATTGCCTCAGCACGTTCAGTTGTATTGTCAACACCTGCAAATTTAAGCATGTCGGCGATATGGGCTACATAAGCAGTACGAGTTTTAACAAAACGTTCAGAATCTTCAAGGTAGTAAGAACGATCTGGTAAACCTAAGCCGCCAGCGCCTAATGACATTTCATATTTATTTGGGTCTAAGCGGTTAAACCACATGCCACCACCAATAGGCGAGTTAACGCCCGTTAACCACGATTGGCCAAATAATTTGGTTAGATCATCGGTTGATGAAACGTTACTAATTTCCGTTAGTAGTGGTTTAATTGGTGACACACCAAGCTTATTAAGGGTATCTGTATCCATATATGCGTTATAGAAATCGGCAACTAACTTTTCTTCAGTATTTAAATCTTTACGGGCTGCGATCTCTTCAATAATTGCCTTAACACGCTCTTCGCTACGTTCTGCCAATCCTGCAAATGCACCGTAGCGAGTTTTATCGGCAGGCATAACGTAGTTGTCATACCATGTGCCACTGGCGTACATGAAAAAGTCATCACCTGGTTTTATGGCTTCATTGCGGGCTGTTAAATCTACCCCAAAGCTACCTAATTCAGCTTTTGCTGTCTGGGTTTCGGTACTAGGCTGTTGCGCTTGTGTTGTTTTAGGCTCTGAACAGCCGGTCAGAAATGTGGCAGCAAGTGTTGCTGCAATAAGTGTTTTTTTCATTGGACTTCCCCTGAATGTAATTTAATTATTTTTATTGCACGTTTTCTAACTCAGATTGTTATTGATAACCTAAAAACAGACAAACTTTTGAGGTGAATTACTTCTCAGTTAGGTGAAACAACAAACTACGCGGCATACAGTGTGTATCCCGCGCCGAAGACGAGTCTCCATGTTTATGCTGTTTTTTGTTGAAGTTCCCACATGCGCGCATATTCACCATTGAGGGTAAGTAACTCATCATGTTTGCCTTGCTCGATCAGCTGACCCTCTTTGAGCACAATAATCGTGTCTGCATCTGTTATTGTTGATAAGCGATGGGCAATAACTAAACTGGTATGATTAGAGGCCAGTGCAGACATGGCTTTTAATATTGCTTGCTCGGAATGAGAGTCTAGCGCTGAGGTTGCTTCGTCAAAAATAATAATAGGAGAGCGTTTTAAAATGGCTCGGGCTATGGCAATGCGTTGTTTTTCACCGCCTGAAACTTTTAAACCTCGTTCACCAACGAGGGTTTGATCACCTTTATCTAAACTATCAATAAAGCTGCGTAAATGGGCCATATTAATAGCATTATCAATGTCTTGTGCTGTAGCGTCTGGACGGCCATAAGCAATGTTGTCGCGAATGCTGGTATTAAATAACACAGTATCTTGTGGCACAATGGCAATCGCTTGTCGCAAGCTGTTGAGTGTGACGCTAGTAAGTTGTTGACCATCAATATGTATTTCACCGCTGTCAATATCATAAAAGCGATACAGTAAACGGGCTAGGGTGCTTTTTCCTGCACCGCTGGCGCCCACCACCGCGACTTTACTGCCTGCTTTTATAGAAAAACTAAGCTGCTTAATGATAGGCCTTGATGGGTGGTAGCCAAAGTTAACGTTTTTAAATTCTATATCAGCGTGTTGTATATTGAGCTGTTGCGCATTGGCTTTATCTGAAATGAGTGGTTTACGGGTTAATAGTCCGAGCATATTTTCAAGGTCAGTTAAGGCGCGGCGAATTTCTCGATAGACAAAGCCTAAAAAATTGAGCGGTAAAAATAATTGGATCATATAGGCGTTGATCATTGCCAACTCACCAATAGAGAGTGTGCCTTTAACCACTTCAATACTAGCAAGCCACATTAAAGCGGTGATCGCTGCTGCTATGATCAAGGCTTGACCTGAATTAAGGGCAAGCAACGATAAGCGGTTTTTAAGCCGGGCTTGCTCCCAACTAGCTAAAAAGCCATCATATGTTTGTGCTTCATGCTTTTCATTATTAAAATATTTAACGGTTTCATAATTAAGTAAGCTGTCAATAGCACGGCTGTTACTATTATTATCGGCTTGGTTTGCTTCGCGAATAAAGCGGTTGCGCCACTGTGTTACAACAACCGTGAAGGTAATATATAAAGCCACTGCAAGCAGGGTAACTACGGCAAACCACGGCGAAAATAAAGTTGCAAAAATAATCGCAACTACGGCTATTTCAAATAAAGTTGGCACAATATTGAACATTAAAAAGCGCATTAAGAAGCTTAAGCCACTGGTGCCACGCTCTATATCACGGCTAATGCCGCCAGTTTGCCTATCAAGATGAAACGACAACTCAAGGCTGTGTAGGTGATTAAATACTTTTAGGCCAATATGGCGCATAGCATGTTCAGTTACACGACCAAACAACGCATCACGTACTTCACCAAAAAACACACTCGCAAAACGTAGTCCGCCATACAGTAACAGTAAAGCTATGGGTACGATGACTATATTTTGTAAACTTGGATCAACACTGTCGATTATTTCTTTCAGCGCCCATGGCATCAATAAAGTGGCACCCTTTGCGGCGATCAATGCCAGCGTTGCAAGTGTTACACGGCCTTTAAAAGCAACCAAGTAAGGCCACAAGGTGACAATGCTTTGCTTTAAATTCATCGCATCATGATGTTTTATTGCTTCTTGTTTACCCATTCCGCGCATATTTTCTCTAACTCTATTAAGTCTGCATTAAACTTTTTCTAGTAGCCTAGAGTATAAACTTTAACAGTTTGTATCTAGGGCTATACTACTAACAGCACATAGTACAGTTTAGGCAGCTTAAGACAATGTTTTAGAGTGGTTAATTAAACTCAGTTTTTAACATAGAAGGGAAAGCAGATGAAAACTATCGGATACGCAGCACATCAAGCTAATACGCCATTAGAGCCATTTCATTTTGAAAGACGCGATTTGCGCGATGAAGATGTTGCGATTGAAATCTTATATTGCGGGGTGTGCCATTCAGATCTTCATACCGTAAATAATGATTGGGGTGGCACCAGTTACCCAATTTTACCAGGACATGAGATTGTAGGTCGTGTCACTGAGGTTGGCAGCAAAGTGACTAAATACAAAGTTGGCGATAATGTAGCAGTTGGTTGTATGGTTGATAGCTGCCTTGAGTGTGACCAATGCCACAAAGGCGAAGAGCAATTTTGTCGCGAAGGCATGGTCGGAACTTATTCAGGAAAAGATCGTATCACTGGTGAATCAACCAAAGGTGGCTACGCCAAACACATTGTAGTGCGCGAAGAGTTTGTTTTAAACGTTCCAGAATCACTTGATCTTGCTAAGTGTGCGCCAATTTTATGCGCGGGTATTACCACGTATTCGCCGCTACGTACTTTTAATGTCGGGCCTGGTAGCCGAGTTGGCGTTATTGGCTTAGGTGGGTTAGGTCATATGGCAATTAAAATCGCTGCGGCAATGGGTGCCCATGTGACAGCTATTAGTCGATCAGATGATAAAAAACAGCAAGCGTTGGAATATGGCGCTGAAGGTTTACTGGTATCTAAAGACGAACAAGCCATGAAAGCATACGCTAATCAGTTTGATGTGATCATTAATACTATTCCAGTTAAGCATGACTTTACCCCTTATATGCCCCTATTAGATATTGATGGTACTCAAGTATTAGTCGGACAAGTGGGTGAGATGGCTGAATCAAACTCGGTGCCATTATTATTGGGGCGTCGCCGCGTGGCTGGCTCTTTGATTGGTGGTATTGCACAAACTCAAGAAATTCTTAATTTCTGTGCGCTGCATAATATTTTACCGGAAGTAGAGATGATCAATATGGCAGACATTAATCAGGCTTTTGAACGCTTAAAAGAAGGTGACTTGTCTCATCGTTATGTCATTGACATGTCCTCACTTGAAGTCGCTTAATTATCGACTGTGATTTTTGGCCGTAAGTAGTTTTACTTGCGGTTTTTTTTGTTCAATTGCAAATTAGCTATTGAAATAGGGCAATTACTCCCCATTTATAATACCAGCTTACTATTTAGATAATAAAATGATCCGTTTTCGCTTAGTCCTTACTGTATTACTGCTGTTTACTGCACTTTTTAGTGTGCAGGCTAATGCTGTGAGCAACGCTGAGGCTAATGTGAGCCAGCCTACCGCTTTTTTTCAGTCGGCGATGTTATCTGATTTGAGTGCTTTAGAGGTTAAGGTATTTGATACTGCAGTATCAGATATCACCCCTTTTACCAAGAAGGTACCAATTGCGGCGGCTGATCAACAAACAGAAGGCGCGGGGTTTGAGTCTTTACAGCCACGCTTTTCAGCGAGTAATTCATCGCTATTTCTGTATCAAAGCCAAGTTGAGCCAAGTTATGTGGCAATATTTGAGTTTTTTGTACCTAGCCTTGCGCGCCAACTTTACTTACAACCCCTTGAACCGCCAATAACATTACCTTGGTTTGTAGCCTACGAAGGTAAAAAGTCACGGATTAGTGGTTGGAAAGACGCCAACTTACAATACCGTGCAGTACTTACTTACTACAGTTAACTCTTCCTACTAATTTTTTCGATGTTTTAGTCATTCAACTAAAGCAAATAAATTACTGCGCCTATGAGGCGAGAAACCGATGCTTGCATTGGTTTAAAGGAAGCAATATGTTAAAAAATTCATCAAAAAAACCGCTGCTACAGCGTTTTAAAATAAGCTATATGGCGATGTTTTTGGCGCTGGTATTATTAGCGATCAGTGCCTTACCAAATTTATATCCAGCAAAATCGTGGCTGCATCTGAGTACAACGCAGAGCCAGCAACATTCACAGCAGTTACTAGCGAATACTCCTTCGCAAAAGTCTGTTATTGATTTTTTAAATCAACATGGGTTTCTGGTTGAGCAATCAATTCAAGTGGCGCAAAACAGCCTTTCATTAAATGTGTTACTACAAGAGCCAACCAAAAGTGCCGCAGCGCAACAAGCGTTAAAAAGTGAATTTAAGCAGTTGAATGCAAAAATAGTCACGCATCAAACAAGTCCCGATTGGTTACAAAGCTTAGGATTAGCACCTATAAAATTAGGTCTTGATCTTAATGGTGGTGTGTTATTTGTATTAGATGTTGATTTAGTGAAAGCGCAACAAGAGCAACTTGATAGTGCGTATGAACAAACTAAAACAATTATTCGTGATGAAAAAGCCAGAGGTGTTCGTGTACAAAAAAATGCCCATGGTTTTGAATTACACGCGTTGCCTGCTGCTAAAAGTGACTTAGCCGCAGTACAGGCGAATGTTTTAAAGCGTTTTGAGCGTTTAATGGCAACTGCGCATTCACAGGGTAATCTAACAACGGTTGCATTTAGTTTTAGTGAACAAGGTAGTAATGCGTTTGATAAAGAAGTAATGAGTCAAACCTTAACCACTTTAAGAGGCCGTATTGAAGAATTAGGCATTACTGAAGCAGTTACCCAGCGCCAAGGTAAACAACGTATTCGTATTGAGTTACCCGGTGTACAAGATCCAAGTGAAGCAAAACGTATTATAGGTGCAACAGCATCGCTTGATTTTTATCAGCTTAAAGAAATCGGCGGAAAAACCTTTAACCTGCAAAATGGTGGCTCGATCAATTTAGACCCAATTGCTATTTTTTCAGGACAGCACATCAATAATGCCCATGCAGGGCGCGATGAATGGGGCAAGCCGCTAGTGCAGCTTAGCCTTGACAGCCAAGGTGGCGAGGCGATGTCGGCATTTTCCAAACGTAATATCGGTAAACCAATGGCAACGGTGTATTCTGAATATTATAAAAATGTCAAAGGTGAAGTAGTTAAAAAAAGTGAAGTGATTAATGTTGCCAATATAGCTCAACATTTGAGTAGCCAATTTAGTATTACTAATATGCAAAGCCCACAAGCGGCGCAGGATTTAGCATTGCTATTACGTGCAGGTTCATTAACTGCGCCGGTGACAATCGTACAAGAACAAACCATTGGGCCAAGCTTGGGCGCAGATAACATACATAATGGGCTCGCGGCCTTAATGTTGGGAATGGGTATTACATTAGCCTTTATGGCGCTGTGGTATCGCCGTTTAGGGCTGGTGGCAAATATTGCCTTATTATTGAATTTAACAGCTTTAGTAGGATTAATGTCACTGCTGCCTGGTGTGGTGCTAACTTTACCGGGCATAGCCGGGCTGGTACTGACAATCGGTATGGCTGTTGATACTAATGTTATTATTTTTGAGCGGATCAAAGAAGAGCGCCGTAAAGGCCGAGCACCATATCAAGCGATAGAGCAGGGCTACCAACAAGCATTTGCGACAATTTTTGATGCTAATATTACCACTATGATCACGGCAATTATTTTATATGGTATTGGCTATGGGCCAATCAAAGGCTTTGCAATTACGCTGGCGTTAGGGCTAATAACTAGCGTATTTACCGGGGTGTATGTTTCTAAGGCGTTGAGTCAGACTTTGTATTTAAAATTGGCAAATAAGCGAGGAGCTCGCGCATGAGCAATTCAAATGAAAAAATGAGCACCACAACCCGCTTACGTTTATCGGGGTTGGTTTTATCTATCCTACTAGTGCTGCTCTCTGTAATAGGGGTTGCTACAAAAGGATTGAATTTCGGCCTTGATTTTACTGGTGGCTATTTAACTGAGTTTACCACTGCAGTGCCAATTAGTGAGGCTGAGCTGGCGAAAAAAATTAGTTATTATCACCATGATGACTTTACCTTAAGCGCTCAATCTAGCCAGCACTTTCAGTTAAGAGAGGCAGAGCAAGCCAGTACATCGCCTTGGTTAGCAACGCTTACGCAAGATGAGACATTGGGTGCTGAAGTGTTGTCATCTTCTTACTTAGGCTCTCAAGTTGGCGATGAATTATTTGAACAAGGCTGTTTGGCATTATTTGCGGCAATGGTTGCCGTGATGGTTTATTTAGCGCTACGCTTTGAGTGGCGTTTAGCGTTGGGATCGGTTGTGGCTTTAATGCATGACGTGGTGGTGGTAGTTGGTTTATTTGCATGGTTACAGCTTGATTTTAACTTAACCGTGTTAGCGAGTTTACTGGCAATCATTGGTTATTCATTAAATGATTCAATTATTGTCGGGGACAGGGTACGCGAGCTACTGCGCTTAGATTCCACAACACAACAAGCTAGCGTGAATACGGTGATCAATGAATCAATTAAGAGCACTTTGACCCGTACTTTAATCACCTCAGGCACTACTCTTGCAACAGTGGCGAGTGTGTGGTTATTGGCTGGTGCGCCGTTACAGGGATTTTCTATCGCACTATTTGTAGGAATTGTTGTGGGAACATTATCGTCAATTTGTATTGCTGCAACGTTACCACAGTTACTTGGTTTAAGGCATGAAAACTATCAAGTTAAGGTCGATGAGCAAAGCCAAGCGTTGATGGATATGCCGTAACTGACTTTATCAACGAAAAACAAAAATGCCGCGATATACGCGGCATTGTTATTCTTTAAGTTAATTTGTTAACTTAAATTAATTGTCACAACATCAGCTGTTTCATCATCGTTAAGTACAGGTTGTTTTGGTATGTCTGGTTTATCAAGCGCAATATCGCCGCCATCAATTACTTCACCGGTTTTTAAGTTGGTGAAATCAAATAACTCATTATCTGCTAGGTGCGAAGGCACAACATTTTGCATTGCAGTAAAAATACTCTCAATACGACCAGGGTGCTCAATATCCCACTGTGCAAGCATTGCTTTGGTATGTTTGCGTTGCAGATTTTCTTGTGAGCCACACAGATTACATGGAATAATAGGGTATGCTTGGCTGATAGCATATTGTTCAATATCTGTTTCTTTACAGTAGGCTAATGGACGAATTACCATGTGCTCGCCGTTATCGCTCATTAATTTAGCTGGCATGCTTTTCAGTTTGCCACCATAAAACATATTTAAGAATAGGGTTTCGATCATATCGTCGCGATGATGACCTAAGGCGATTTTAGTGGCCCCCATTTCATTTGCGGTACGATATAAAATACCGCGACGTAAGCGTGAGCATAGCGAACAGGTTGTTTTACCTTCAGGAATAATATCAGTCACTATACTGTAGGTGTCTTCTTCAACAATTTTGTATTCAATATTCTGAGTGTCTAAATATGCTGGCAATACATGTTCAGGAAAGCCTGGTTGCTTTTGATCAAGGTTAACAACAAACAAATCAAATTTAATAGGTGCAACACGCTGTAAATGCTGCAGCATGTCAAGTAGAGTATAACTGTCTTTTCCACCAGAGAGGCACACCATGATACGGTCGCCTTCTTCAATCATATTGAAGTCCATCACCGCTTGACCGGTTTGACGACGTAAGCGTTTTTGTAACTTAGATAAGCTATGTTGAGCTTTGGCTTGAACAGAATGCGACATTACGCCCCCTTTAGAACTATGGGTAAAATAAAGGGGCGTATTATATGCCTAAAGTTTCAATCAACAAAATTTATTTAATCTTTTGCCAGCGGGCTCACATAGCCGTCGGGTTTTAAGGCTAATACGTCACAATCAAGGCTGTCAATGACATGCTCTGCGGTGTTACCTACTAAGGCTGCACTTAATCCAGTGCGGCCAACCGTACCAATCACCACTAATTCACTATTAAGGCGCTTTGCTACATCAGGGATCACGTCCTCTGGTAAACCTTCTTCTATGACACAGTTTTGCTGGGCGATTTGATGACTAGCTGCTAACTCATGGGTCGATTCTATATGGTGTTTTTTTACCGATTCGTTATAAATACTGGGGTTAAACTCAGGGATTTCAATTGCAATGTTTACCGGTGTCGCAGGATAGGCGTTAACGATACTAAGGCTTGCGTTAGCCAGTTCACATAAAAACTGCGCATCTTGAATAATACGATGGTTTAAATCAAGGTGCTGTTGGTTTTCACTTACAGCGTTAACAGCAGCTAAAATATTACCCTGCGAAGGCCAAGCGTGCTCTTTTACCAATAATACCGGGGCTGGGCATTTACGAATTAAATGCCAATCGGTTGGAGTAAAAATTACTGACTTAAGTGTATCGTGCTGGTGAGTTCCTTTTACAACCAAATCAAACTGTTGGTCTATTACCGTATCGATGATCGCTTCATAAGTGCGATTATGCCAAACCACTTGGCTGTTAATATCGACGTCTGGGTAGTGTTGCAAAATTTCATCCAGCCATAACTGACGGTCTTTAACGACGGCATTGCGCATTGCCTCGCGCTCATCGCCAGAGAGCATGGTCGTCATCTCATAGGAAAAATCATAAATGCTCATAAAAGCGGTGATACTGGCACCGGACTTTTTGGCTAATTCGATAGAGCGAGATAAACCATGCTGAGACTCAGCGGTTGGATCAATAATGGCGAGTATTTGTTTGATGGTGTTCATAAGCTGCTCCTTTAACTACTTTATAGCTAGAGTGTAACGTATAACGTGAGTAGTTAAAGTAACAGCTAACAACTAGTTGCGCTAGATCAAGTTTATTTTGGGTGGATTGCTGCAGCTGCGGATAACCCATCACTATCTAGAATAGTGATAAACTTACCTTCCACTTTTATTAAAGCAGCTTTTTGAAAACGACTCAGTAAACGACTAATCGTTTCAACGGTTAAACCAAGGTAATTACCAATTTCACCACGGGTCATGGTAAAGCGAAACTCTTTACGAGAAAACCCGCGTTCGCCAAAGCGATTTGACAAGTTGTAGATAAAACTAGCTAAGCGCTCTTCGGCTGATTTTTTATTCAGTGACAAAAACATTTCTTGGTCGTAGTTAATTTCACTGCTCATCAGGCGCATAATCTGCTGGCGTAGTTTTGGTAATTTACCCGCTAGATCATCAAGTGTTTCAAATGGAATTTCGCATACCATTGAGGTTTCGAGCGCTTGAGAAAAGCTTTGGTGTGCCATTTTATTTATTGCATCAAAGCCGATTAAATCTCCTGCGAGGTGAAAGCCAGTAATTTGCTCGTCACCTTGCTCTGAAAGGGTGTAGGACTTAAATGAACCAGAACGAACAGCAAAAATAGCGTTCAGTGGCGCTCCTGATTCAAAAAGGAAATCCCCTTTGTGTAATGGTTTTTTACGCTCAATGATTTCATCAAGTTTATCCATTTCTTGCCCATTGAGGGTAAAAGGTAAGCACAGTTGACTTATGCTGCAGTCATTGCAGCTGATTGTGCAATTATTTTTGGCTTTGTTTTGATATAAATCCATTAGTTCAGTCCATTAAATGTTGTCACATTAATTTGTTAAGATTAATGCAGCAGCTTGTCAGTTGCAATGATAAGTAAATAAATCCCGTACCAAATAAGTACACTGCCCAGTGCTATTCGTGCCCATGGGTGATTTAATACTTTATGTAATACTTGTGCGCCCATGCCGATACTTAACATCGCGGGAAACGTACCAAGCGCGAAAAATAGCATGACTAGAGCGCCATCAAGGGCTGTGTTGCTGGTCATCGCCCAGGTTAGCGCTGAATAAACTAAACCACAGGGTAACCAACCCCATAATGCGCCATAAGCCATTGCTTTAGGTAATGAGTTGATTGGCATTATAAAACGATTTAGTTTTACCAAGTGCTGCCACACCAAGGTTTTCCCTAGCGATTCCAGCCATTGTAAGCTTGCGCCTAACCGCATGATATACAAGCCAACCAAAATCATAAACAGGCCACTTAAAAACGCTAAAATTAACGCGAACCAATGACTTTGGGTGGCAAAATGGCTGCTGATCCCAGCAACGAGCGCCCCTGCGAGCATATAACTGCCGGCACGACCGATGTTATACGCAATGGAGTACTGCAATGGTCGGGTTTTATCTGTGGCTAATTGTAAGGAGCTGGCAATACCACCACACATTGCTATGCAATGTCCGCTGCCAATAAGGCCCATGATAAAAGCGCTGACAAATAAGGGGTCAATCATTACTTTTTTTGTGCTGCTCTTTATCATCTTCAAACAAAATGCTATGACCTTGTTTGTTTAAATCTGAAAATTGTTCACCGCGAACGGCCCAAAAAAACACTCCAATCGCGATCAGTACAAATAAAATAGCAATTGGAACTAGAATATAAATTATACTCATAATTTTAATAACCTTAGTGAGTTACTGATCACAATGATGGAACTGGCAGACATCCCAATCACAGCCATCCAAGGTGCAACTAGGCCTAATGCCGCAAGCGGTAAGATTGAACCATTATAGAGCAATGAAAGCGCTAAATTTTGCTTTATTATTCGGCGTGTTTTTTTCGATACCGTCAATAAATGCTCTATAGCGGCTAAATCACTATTGAGTAATACCACATCGGCGGTGTTTTTGGAAATATCAGCGCCGGTTTCCATTGCGATAGATAAATGCGCGCTATTAAACACTGGACTGTCGTTGACACCATCTCCTACCATGGCAACAATTTCACCTTGGCTTGACCACAGCTTCACTTCGCTTTGTTTATCCTCTGGTAGACAGCCTACTTTAAAGCTATCAAGTTTGAGCTTCTTAGCAATTTGTTGCCCTGCATTTGAGGCGTCCCCAGTTAGCATGTGGCAGGTTAAGCCTTGCTGTTGTAAAGAGGTAATTAAGTTTGCAGCATTACTTTTTACTTCATCTACAAAGTAAAAATTAGCAACCGGTTGTTGATCAATGTAGAACGTTGCTTGAGCATTACTTTTTTTACTGTTGAACCAACCACTTTTACCAATTGCATAGTTATGATTGTCATCTTCACCGGTGATGCCACAGCCAGGATGAATTTTAATATTCGTTAAGTCGCGCTGTGTGGGTGTGAACTCATTAAATGCAGTCGCAATAGGGTGTTCGGAGTAACTTTCAAGTTGTGCTGCAAGAGCCAAAATCTGTTTTTTAGATAAAGAATTTGCTAATAAGTCCACAGCATCTAGGCTAAAACGCCCCTGTGTTAACGTGCCTGTTTTATCAAAAGCAACGCGCGTTAATTGTGGTAGTGTTTCTAGCACATGAGACTGCTTAATGAGTATTCCTTTGCGGGTTAAGGTAGCCACCGCGCAGGTTAAGGCGGTTGGAATTGCTAAACTTAGCGCACATGGGCAAGTTGCAACAAGGACCGCAATGGTGATCCAAAAGGCATGTTCAGGGTCAACTTGATACCAGCCGATGGCGGTAAGTGAGGCAAATACCAGCAAGCAGGCAACAAACCACTGTGCCACTTTGTCGGTGATTTCCACCAGTTTAGGACGGGTGGCAAGCGCACTGTGCTGCAATTTAATTATTTGGTTTAAAAGAGTATTTTGACCAATTTTATTGATAAGGATTTCAATTACACCATCATGATTTACGGTACCGGCAAAAACTTGATGATCAATGTACTTACTAACTGGTAAATGCTCACCTGTCATCATTGCTTCATCAACGGTGGTGCTACCAGAGCAAATAACACCATCTGCAGGAATTGTTTCTCCGGCTTTAATTAAGACTCGGTCACCGAGTTTTAATTTTTTAGCTGCAATAATATGTTCGTGGCCGTTTTCATCCAAAGTACGGGCTGTAAGTGGTAATAACTTTTGTAAGTTAGCAGTAAAATCACTGGCTTTCAGTCGAGCCCTAAACTCTAAATATTTACCTAGCAATAATAAGAAGGTGAACATACAAATTGATTCAAAATACACTTCGCCCACGGCCATCACTGTGGCGTAACTACTTGCGCCATATGCGCCAAAAATAGCCAGGGATACAGGAAGATCCATGTTTAACTGCTTGGCTTTTAAGCCATTAATTGCATTGGTTAAAAAGGGCATAGCACTGTATAAAATAACCGGTGAAGCGAGTATTAAGCTGATCCATCGAAAATACTGTTCAAAGCTTTCTTCCATGCCAGAAAACATGCCAAAGTACATGGCGAAAGCAAACATCATCACTTGCATTGTCATTAAGCCTGCTACGCCGAGCCTGCGAATGTACGATTTGGCAACTAGCTGCTTTTGACTTGCTTCAATATCGACTTGAAACGGGTAGGCCTTGTAGCCAATTTCTAATAACGATTTGATAATGTCGCTTAGTGGTGTCTGATCTTTATGCCATTGGATCATCGCACGGTTTGTTGATGTATTTACGTCAACGCGTTTGATTGCGGGTATATTTAACAGCTGCCTTTCAATCAACCATGCACAGGCGGCACAAGTGATCCCTTCAACGGTCAATAACACTTCACTGATGTCGTTGGTTTGAGAAATAAACTCGTCTTGAATATCTGGATTATCGTAACTGCTAATAAATGCTAATTGCTCTGGTACTAGCTGTTCGACTTTACCAGCGCGTACGGTTCTGAATTTATAATAATCTGTCATACCTTGAGCAACAATTGTCTCGGCAACGGTTTGACAGCCAATGCAACACATCGGTTGCGCGCTTGCGTCTATAACAACAGTCGCGCTAAAACCAGATGGTACACTTTCAAGGCAATGAAAGCAGTTATTAGACATGATAGCTTTACTACTTATATTCAGGACTTATGGTAATACTTTGCTTACTTGGCAAAGTGATGTTTTCTTTTAACTTCCAACTACCGTCTATTGGCTCAATAAATACAGTATAAGTACCATCACTATATGGATCAATAATTGCTGTAAATTCACCATTTGCATTAGGGGTTAAATGAGTACTAAAATCATGGGCCTGGATTGTACGGTGGTAAAACGATAGCTTTAAAGAATGGATATTACTGGTATCCCCTTTATTGAATTTAAAGCTTACTTTGTCTGTTTCGACGTTTAATTCCCCATGTAAATATAACGCTTTGGCTTTATCAAATTTGCTCAATTCTAAATTAATTGCTTTGCCTTTTTTATAGTAATCATCAACCACCATATCAGGGCCATTGCCGATCGCAGTTATAAAGAGGGAAATACAGCCAATGATGGCAACTAGCGGAAAAAAGATTAAAAACCACGGCCAGAAATTTTTATACCAAGGAGTAGAGGTCATAAATACACTTAATTTGTTTTGCGATAAGGGCATTTTATAGGATTTAAATTGAAAAGACTAAAAAAAAGCCTCCAGATGGAGGCTTTTTTGATCTTAATTAATCTATTGAATTAAAACATTAAAATATAAACAACCCATTAACATTTTAATTATTTATCTTGCGATAAACTATAAACGTATGCAGTTAATAGGTGGATTTTTTCTTCACCTAAAATATCTTTCCATGCAGGCATAACACCGGCACGGCCGTTATTAAGTGTTTCTTCAACAGCACGTTGAGAACCACCATACAGCCAGATGTTATCAGTTAAGTTAGGTGCACCAAACGGTAAGTTATGTGCAACTGAACCTTTACCATCAGCACCATGACACGCGGCACACATTGCAAACTTAGCTGCGCCTGCTGCTGCATCTTTCTGGTTAACGGTACGACCTGATAAGCTTAGTACATGAGCAGTCATTTCTTTAACGCCTTGCTCACCCAATGCAGCACCCCAAGGTGGCATTGCAGCAATACGACCATATAAAAGTGTTTCTTTGATTTTATCTGGCGTGCCGCCATATAACCAATCTTTATCAGTTAGGTTAGGGAAGCCTTGACCACCACGAGCATCAGAACCATGACACTGTGAACAGTTTTGAGCAAATAAACGCTGACCAATTTCCAGTGCTTTTTCATCAGTAACAAGTGTTTCAATATCTTGCTGAGCATAAGCCGCAAAAATAGGACCAAAACGCTCATCTGCAGCGCGATATTCCGCATCAAGCTTTACAAATTCGCCATTCGCTTTAGCTTCTTCAACTGCTTTTTTAGATTCAGCTAAAGAGGTTATACCCTGGTTAGAACTGCTCCACTTAGCAATACCTTCCCAGTTACCTAGGCCAGGATATGCTGCTAAGTAATAAACTGACCATACAAATGTTGCAAAGAACATGTAAGTCCACCACTTAGGTAGTGGATTATTTAGTTCTTCAATACCATCAAATTCGTGCCCGCAGCTTTCACCTTCTTTAACACCAGTGTAGTTTGTTAAATTCCACACTAGTAATCCAAAAATGATAAATAAGCATGCAAGGGTTAATACAATAACCCATATACTCCAAAAGCTAGTCATTTCTCAGACCCCTTTTCCTCGTTAGAGATTGTATCATTATGTTTTTTCTCATCTTCAAAGATGACATTAGCGGCGTCTTTAAAACGTGTTTTACTACGCTTACTATATGCCCACACAACAATGACAATAAATAGTACTAAAATTACCAGAGTTAAAATGCCTCTGTATGTTCCGTAATCCATAATTAATTACTTCAAGTGCGTGCCAAGTTGTTGCAAGTAAGCAATGAGGGCTTGCATTTCTGTTGCACCCTTACCGTCATTCATAGCATCAACTTTAGCAACGTCAGCGATTAGTTCTTCATCACTACCATATCCTAAACCAGGGTGAGCTGGATTTTGTGGATTAATAGCAAATGTATCACGGAAAATTTTAAGCTTTTTCAGAGTAAGGCTAGTATCAACGCGATCCTCTGCTAACCAAGGAAAACCTGGCATGTTTGACTCAGGAACCACAGCACGTGGATTCACTAAGTGAGCATAATGCCAGTCATCCGAGTAACGTTTGCCCACACGTGCTAGGTCTGGACCAGTTCGTTTAGAACCCCATTGAAATGGGTGATCCCAAACCGACTCACCAGCAACCGAGTAGTGACCATAACGTTCAACTTCGTCACGGAAAGGGCGGATCATTTGTGAGTGACAGTTATAACAACCTTCACGTACATAGATATCACGGCCTTCCATTTCAAGCGCGTTTAGTGGGCGTAAACCATCGACTGGCTTTGTTGTATCATCTTGGAACATCAGTGGAGTTATCTCTACTAGTGCGCCGAAGCTGATAGCAAAAACAGTCAAGATAGCCATAAGGCCGATATTTTTTTCGACTATTTCATGTTTGTTTTGTGAATTATTATTGCTCATCATCTCACTCCGTTATGCTAACTGTGCTTGCGCATCTAATTTCAACGAATCATTCTTCGCAGAAATAGTACGGTAAACGTTATAAGCCATAACCAGCATGCCTACCACGATGAACACACCGCCTAGGAAGCGCATAACATAGAATGGATGTGATGCTTGAAGTGACTGCACAAAGCTGTACATTAATGTACCGTCAGCATTTACTGCGCGCCACATTAGACCTTGCATAACCCCTGAAATCCACATTGCTACAATGTATAAAACAACACCTACAGTATGTAACCAAAAGTGTGTGTTAACCAGTTTAATACTATACATACGACCTTGAGAAAATAATGCTGGGATAAGGTGGTAAATAGCACCGATAGAAATCATCGCAACCCAACCAAGTGCACCAGAATGAACATGACCAACAGTCCAATCAGTGTAATGAGAAAGGGCATTTACAGACTTGATCGCCATCATCGGGCCTTCAAAGGTAGACATACCATAGAAAGACAATGAAACAACTAAGAAGCGTAGTACTGGATCAGTACGTAGTTTATGCCATGCGCCAGATAGCGTCATGATACCGTTGATCATACCACCCCAAGAAGGAACGAATAAGATGATTGACATAACCATACCTAAACTCTGTGTCCAATCAGGAAGTGCAGTGTAGTGTAAGTGGTGAGGGCCTGCCCAAATATAAAGTGATACTAAAGCCCAAAAGTGAACAACAGATAAACGGTAAGAATAAACTGGACGACCTGCTTGTTTTGGTACAAAGTAATACATCATACCTAAGAAACCAGCCGTTAATAAGAAACCTACAGCGTTATGACCGTACCACCACTGAACCATCGCATCTACTGCACCTGCGTAGATTGAGTATGATTTAGTTAACGATACAGGCACAGCCATACTATTTACAATGTGAAGCACTGCAACAGTAATGATAAAGCCAGCATAAAACCAGTTAGCGACATAAATGTGCGATACTTTACGCTTAGCTATGGTGCCCATAAACACAACCGCATAGGTAACCCACACTACAGCAATTAAGATATCGATTGGCCACTCAAGCTCAGCATATTCTTTTGAACTTGTTATACCTAGAGGTAGAGTGATAACCGCAAGTACGATAACTAACTGCCAACCCCAGAAGGTAAAGGCGGCTAATTTGTCTGAGAGAAGGCGCGTCTGGCAAGTACGTTGCACGACATAATATGATGTCGCGAATAGTGCACTTGTACCAAATGCGAAAATAACTGCGTTCGTGTGTAACGGACGTAGTCGAGAGTATGTTAACCATGGTGTATCAAAGTTAAGTGCTGGCCAAGCTAATTGGGCAGCAATCAGAACCCCAATACTCATGCCAACGATGCCCCAAATCACTGTCATAATAGCGAATTGGCGTACAACCTTATAGTTGTACTCAGTTTGTGATGCTACTGTTTGGCTCATTTTCTGGCTTCCGCTGCAATAAATGCGTTTAGAAATGAATTACCCACTATATAAAGTGGGGCCTACTATTATTCTTAAGTATGTTATCAAAAACCCTCAAAGCTTTGACTGCTTCAGAAAACAAACTCGAGAAACCCTTATTTTTGCGGGGAAATGATAAAATTTTTGGCCTAAAAAAGATAGGTCAATTGCATAAAATTATGACATCAATCAATTTTTCACATGCAGTTGGTTATTTTTTGATGCACTTTTGTACATTTGTGTAAGAATTTAGTTCTGTGGTTGTATTTTAACACTGCGCTGATTAGTATCAGCCTTTACTTTATCTAGGGAATATTATGCCAATTAAGCTTTTAGTTGTGTTTTTAAGCGTATTGAACCTGTTAATTGCATGTGGCCCACAATCGCTAAGTATAGAAGAGCAACGCCAAGGTGCAAGCTGTCAGCCAAATCAGTTATGCGAGTATGATAATCAGGTGAAAATTTGGTTGAGTGAGCAACAAATAACGCCAGAAACGCCTTTTGAGATAAATTTATCGTTACCAAGCTCATTGTTAGTTCACAGTGCAAAACTTGAAGGCATCACTATGTATATGGGATATATTCCGGTGTTGTTTGAGCCGCTTGACGATATTTTAGTCGCACAAAGCATGGTTGGTATTTGTTCCGAGCGCAATATGACCTGGAAATTGACACTCGAAGTTAAAAATCCACAGGGTCAACTTAAGCATGTATTTTATTACTTTGATGCGACTTATTGATATCAGTTTAATCCATATTAAATCGGAGTGTTGGTTAAGAAAGTTGCTATCCGAAGCTTAGGGCATAGAGTTGCAAATGTCCGTTATCACTTATTCTGCCTATCCAAACACGCTATTTTTGTTACCTTCATTTGCTAAGTATTAGCTGACTTAATGCATTAACAATGCACTGGACCCATTTCTTAATTGATCCTTTAACGGTTCAAAACACTTCAAAGCAATATTTACTGAAATAATACGCTGAATATTAAGTTGAGTATCTATTTGTAAATCAGGGTTTCTAGTTTAAGTCTCGCCTTGAATTTTTATATTTTCAGTTAAATTTATAGAGTGCGCATAAAACCACCTTATTTTGACATTAAGCTGCAATGAACAAAGCTAAACCCCACTATATTGCTATCAAAAAAGTTGCATAGAGCTTAAATACGCAAAATTATTGCATAACTATGGTTAGCAGTTGTTGGTCAGTTTTGCAGTTTTAATAAAATGATGTGATTAACTTGTGAAATTTTCTGATTTAGGTATTTTTATACGTTAATTACATATAATTACAAAGTCCATTAGTTTGATTTCATACATGTTTAAAATGTTTTTCTTCGCACTTAAGTGTTTGAATATAAGGTGTATTAACTAGTTAACAATGAAACATTCATTAACCAATGTACCTATTGCGGGTTTATCAATAATTGCGAAGGTAATTATTAACCGCTCATTCAGATTTCATTCAGTTAAGTCCGCCTAAGTTGCCCTCGCTGACTCGATATTCTCAAATAAAACGAGCGCTACCTGAGCAAGGTATTTCTCCAACAAGTAGGGTTTCACATGAAAAAATCTATTATCGGTTTAGCTGTAGTTACAGCTATCCCTATGTTTTCAACAATGCAAGCAGTGGCTGCGGAAGATGGCGCCCAATCAATTGAAAAAATCCAAGTTACGGGCTCTCGCATTAAGCGTTCAGATATGGAAAACGCTAGCCCAGTTACATTAATTGGCGCAGATGATATTAAAGCAATGGGTGCCACAAGCATCGATAGCGTATTACAAAAAATGACCGCCACAGGCGGTGCAATGACAAACCCTGGCGTTAACAATGGTTCTGGTGGTAATGCACGTATTGATTTACGTGGACTAGGTTCTAGTAGAACATTAGTACTTGTAAACGGCCGTCGTATGATTGCCTCAGGTACTGGCGCTGCATCAACTGTTGACCTAAACACGATCCCTGTTTCAATGATCAAATCTGTAGAAGTACTTAAAGATGGTGCATCTGCTGTATATGGTACGGATGCGGTTGCAGGTGTTGTGAATATCATCCTAAAAGATGATTTCGAAGGCCTTGATATGAACGTCAACTCGGCAATCACAGGCGAAGGCGATGCAACTGAAAGTTCATTCGATTTTACAGTTGGTTCTTCATTCGATAAAGGTAACATTGTTATCGGTATGCAGTACACTGACCGTGGTAAAGCAAAGCAATCAGATCGTGATTTCTCAAGTTGTCCTATTGCAGAAGGTGCTAACGGTCTAAATTGTAACGGTGGTTCTCCATACAGCCCAGGTGGCCATATTTGGCAAGGTGGTGTAATTGGTGATGTAAATGAAGATGGTTCAACAGTTGATGCTGATGGTAACCCTGTTACTTCAGGTCTTGCCCCAACCGATGATGGTTTAGGCGGCCTTGGTGGACTCCATCCGTATACAGATTCAGACCTTTATAACTTTGCGCCAGATAGCTACTTATACACGCCAATGGAGCGTTTGAACTTAACTGGCCTTGCAAGTTATGAAATTTCAAACGATACACGTGTATTTACGGAATTTACCTACACAAAACGTTGGTCGCAACAGCAAATGGCTGCACAGCCAGTATGGTTTGATTTCAAGTACAATGAAAATATGGGCGATTCATTACTTGGTCAAACTTATGTAGGTAAAGTTGACCGCAATGGCGATGGTCTTGCAGATCGTGATGCAGACGGTAAATATATTACTGACACATTAAACTACGCATATGGTGATGATATCTCTTATGGGCGTCGTATGTCAGACACTGGCCCTCGTTATTTCGAACAGTCAGTAGACACTGTTCGTGCGGTAATTGGTGCAGAAGGTTTTGTAGGTGATTACTCATGGGATGTGTCAGCTAACTTCGGTCGTAACGATTCTGTTGATAAGACAGCCAACCTTCACAATATGGGTGCTATCCAAGAACAAATCACTGAAGGTACATTTAACCCGCTTGATCAAGCTGCATGGACATCTGAAGATTTCCGTAAAAATGTTTACACTGAAGTAAACAATGGTGGTAGTCAGTTATTTATAGTTTCAGCATCTGTATCAGGTGAAATGTTTGAATTACCAGCAGGTTATGCTGCTTTTGCTGCGGGCGTTGAGCACCGTCAAGAGAAAGCATGGTACACACCAGATTCACTAACAGCGCAAGGCCTTGCAAATGACCCTATGGTTGAACCAACCGCTGGCGGCTTTGACGTAAATGAAGCGTATGTTGAATTTGCAATCCCATTACTTGCTGATGCACCATTTGCTCAAAACGTAGAGCTTAGCGCTGCAATCCGTGCGTTTGATTACAGCACATTTGGTTCTGACGAAACATGGAAGCTAGGTTTAACATGGAAAGCAAATGACGAACTAATGTTCCGTAGTGTAGTATCTACAGCATTCCGAGCACCAACCGTTTCTGAGCTTTATTCAGGTAATTCACCTTCTTTTGAACGTGTAACTTTCCCTGGTGCACAAGATCAAGCTGAAGTAACAGTAGGTGGTAACTCATTACTTACTCCTGAAGAAGCGGATACTTTCACAGCAGGTATCGTATACGAGCCAGAGTGGTTTGACGGCTTCAGCATGACAATTGATTATTACAAAATTGAGATTGATAATGCGATTGCATCAGTTAACGAGCAATATATTGTCGATCAATGTTTAGCAACAACTGCAAATGCTGATTCTGTATTATGTCAGTCAGCTAATATCGGCATGGATAGCACAGGTCGAATTAGTTTCAACAATCAGCTGCAAAATGTTGGTGCTGAGGAAACGTCTGGCGTAGATTTAAACTTATCATATAGCTTTGAAGCTGCAGGCCTTAACTGGAAAGCAGGTTTAGACACTACTTACCTAGACGAGTATGTTGTAACTGTTCTTGATGATACTGTTGATTACGCTGGTTTGATAACTTCAAACATTGGTGGCTATGCAGATCTTAAGTCTAACTTTACACTAAATGCAGCTGGCGATAACTGGGATGCACAGTATCAAGCTCGTTACATCTCTGGTATGGATAGTTACTCATGTATCGGTAAAGACACGTGTTTTGCGCCGTCTACACCAACTGTTATCTACCATGACATCAGTGGTTCATACATGATCAATGAAACTGTTGCATTATCTGCAGGTGTAAACAACTTATTTGATAAGCAACCTCCTTACTACACAGGTAATAATGATTCAAACACTGACCCGTACACATACGATGTACTGGGTCGTCGTTTCTTCGCTGGTGTGAATGTTAAATTCTAATTAGTAAGAATATTGGATTCTTATGAAGGCCTAGTTTACTAGGCCTTTTTTATTGAACAAATGAAAGTGTGGCAGTAAACTAGATGCATCTTTTTACTTATTAGGAGAGCTGATTGCTAAAACAGGATGAAAACTTATCCTTTATAATTGAACCTGAATTGAGCCCGCGCTCTGAACAGCGCATTGATATGTACTTTTCTATTCCGAATGAAATGGGCATCAATCCGCAAACGTTAACAGAAGAATCGTATTTTAATAACCACTTCAAATCGTATTTAGCGTATAACGCCAATAATATCCATTTACCTTTAGTGCGCAGTCGCTTTGTTAGTAAAAATAAAGGTGAACAACAAGACTATCGGCAAAACCTCAATTTGTATTGTTATCAAGTCCGCCTAGCGATTGATACTGATATCAAAGATACATTAAAGATTGAAGAAGTTGATGAGTTTTATCAGCGCGCTATTGAATTATGTGAACAAAGTCAAAGCTTACTTAAAAAGCTAAGGCGTTACACACCTGATGATGAAAAACTGATCTCGTTTTATACCAATGCAGATAACTATCTGAGTTGGCATATTGAGCAGTCGTTTTTAAAATTACTTGACGAAGGGCCACGTAGCAGTGATTACGCGAAAGAGCGTAATGATCTGATGAATTTTTGTAAAGCCGAGCAAGATTATCGACATGAGCTGCAATATAACTCGGAATCAACCCTTCAGGATGCAAACCGGATCACCAATAAGATGCGTCTTTTACAGCGTTTGATTGAGCATGGTGTGGTGTTAAATCGTAATACTCGTTACCTTAATAGTTATTTAAAACGATTGGTTAAAGGAACCGTTACAGCGATTATAATGGCGCTTGTTATGGTTGTGGTTCTGAATGCGCGGATCTCATTTACCGAAGTGACTGCAACATTAGTGATCATTTTGGGCGCTATTTACGGGATGCGAGAAATTTTTAAAGAAGACATAACACGAGTTATTTGGCGAGCTATTGTGAAAGGGCGCCCAAAATGGCGATTTCAATTTCGAAATAGTGTTACCAAAGATAAAATAGCTACACAATACATCTGGCTTGAATATACACGCTTTAAACATATTCCAGAGGATGTACGAAAAATATTTTCAAAACGACGTCAACAAAATAAACAAGCAGCGCAATGGCTGCACTTTGCCAGTGAAATACGGGTTAATGCAAAAGAGTTCTTACCTGGTTATGATAGCTTGCAACAGACCTTGCAGTTTAGTTTAGCGGCGTTTGCGCGGAACTTAAAAAAAGGCGAAGGTAAACTGTATCATCTTGATAATAATAAAATATCTAAACAAAGTGTGGAGCGGCGCTATCAACTAAATGTAGTGCTTTCATATCAAAATGACGAAGAGATAAAGTACCAGCGTTATAAAATCACTTTAAATAGAAGTAAAATTGTTAGTATTGAGCTTATTTATAGCGAAATGGAATAAATGTTGGCAAGTGCTTTGGCTGTATCATTATCAGTTATTTGTGCTAATAACGTGAAGTCAGTAGGTAGTAAGTTTGTTACTACCTACTGCAATGGTTTATTTTTCTAAACCAGTTTTACTATACAAAGATACTTTGTTTGACACTAAGGTGATTTCAATGTTTTTACTGTCATCGCCCCATGTACAATTTGTGTGCAGAGTTTTTTCAACACAATTATCAGCACTGCCTAAAATAGCTTCTACTGCAGTTTTATCCATGCCAATTTCGATTTTTTCGTAATTCTCTAAGCTTACTTTTGAGCAAGCTGCTAGGCTTAATGCTGCAGCAATAATTAAAAGCTTTTTCATTCGATCATCTTCCTTTATTTAGTGTTTGAATTTTCTAATTTGTACAATCATGCCCATTTTAGGATGGTCAAAATAATGAATGTCGCCACTTATAACGCGTTTGAATTGTGAGAACCGAGCGTGTTGGATTTCACCGTTGGCTTGTCTTTCATTCACATCAAAACTGGCATTAATAAATAAATAATGGCGCAAGTAAATATTAAAGCTACCATCTAGCTCCCATTGATCAGTAGCTTGTTCAACTACTGGGGCTATGCTCTGGTTGGTGTTGACTAAACTAATAAAGTCATTATTTGTATACTGTGGCGTTTGCGCAATCACAGGTGCGCGTAATAATTTACCGCCAAACAGTTTAATACTTTCAGAGCGAGATTGGCTCGCACCTTCAAAACGCCATCCTGTATGAAGTATAGGCTTGAGTCCTTTTCGCGCCAGCTCTTGCTGTTGTGAAATAAATTGTAGCTGTTCGGGAGCAAGTAAGTAGGTTTGCTCCATATCATCTTTAACAGGCGCTATTGGGCTAAGTGGAAGTGCTGAGTAACTGTGTAGGTAGTCAATACTGTCATCACATAAATTAGAGCGACTGGCACCAATCACAGAATCGGTTAATGACTGTGAATTAAAGCGAGTGTCGCCGTTGATACACTCCTGTTTAGCTTGTGCAGTATAAAGTGGTGTCAGTAAATCAACGCTACGCTTAGCCTTAATTGGATCTTTGTCTAAGCTAAAATCTTCTTGCAAATAAGGGGCAGGGCGCTGTTTGAATATCAGTACTTCTACTTCAAACCAACGTTCTGCAAATGCTGTGCTACTAAATACACAACACAGTAGGATAAGAGATTTTTTAAGCAACATTAATGGCTAACCTTTTTTTCGAAATCTGCAATCATTGCAGTGACCATTTTTAAGCGTTCACGGGCATTCGCCTCATTGATCGCAAAGCGCAACTTATTTGCACCATCCATTTTATACACCTTAGGTGCACTTTGTATCAAACCTATAATGAAGCTAGGGTTAACCTTAGTATGTTGACTAAACTCAAAATAGCCACCTTTTGGATTTGCTTCAATTTTTTTGATGCCTAATTCGCTGGCTTTGAGTTTTAGTTGTTGCAAACTAAATAGGTTTTTAGTTGCATCAGGCAGCAGACCGAAGCGATCAATCAGCTCAACTTGTAATTCGTCCATATCATCTAGGTTAGCGCAGCTGGCAACCCGTTTGTAAATACCTAGTCGCGCATTTACATCGTGAATATAATCTTCAGGGAGTAAAGCGGCTAATTTTAAGTCCACTTCACTTTGTTGTTGTAGCAAGTTATCAAGGGTAGGCTCTTTGCCTTCACGAAGAGATTTCACAGCTTGCTCAAGCATTTCCATATATAAGCTAAAGCCGATGGTTTGCATTTGTCCTGATTGATCATCACCAAGCAACTCACCAGCACCACGGATCTCTAAATCGTGGGTTGCGAGTGCAAAACCGGCACCTAAATCTTCCAGTGACTCGATGGCTTCAAGGCGTTTTACAGCATCTTTCGACAGCCCTTTAGGATTACCCGTTAATAAGTAAGCATAAGCTTGATGATGGCTGCGACCAACTCGACCCCGTAACTGATGTAACTGCGCTAAGCCTAGTTTATCGGCTCTATCCATAATAATTGTATTGGCTGTGGGGATATCAATTCCCGTTTCAATGATGGTAGTACATACAAGTACGTTGTATTTCTGGTGGTAAAATTCGCTCATCAGTTGTTCTAAATCACGTTCGCGCATTTGGCCATGGGCAGAAGCGACGCTTGCCTCAGGTACCCACTCACTAATTTCTTCTGCCACGCGGTCAATAGTTTCAACGTTATTATGTAAAAAGTATACTTGGCCACCGCGCTTTATTTCCCGCAATACCGCCTCTCTGATCAAATCTGCATCGCGTTGACGAACAAATGTTTTAACCGCTAAGCGTTTTGCAGGAGGGGTCGCGATGATTGAAAGATCACGCATACCACTCATGGCCATATTTAATGTACGTGGGATTGGTGTTGCAGTGAGTGTTAAAATGTCAACATCGGCACGCAGCGATTTTATCTTCTCTTTTTGACGTACCCCAAACCGGTGTTCTTCATCGACAATTAGCAGGCCAAGATCTTTAAAGATAATATCGGCTTGGATCAATTTATGAGTACCAATGACGATGTCCAAGGTACCTTTAGCCATTTTTTCTAGGGTGTCTTTTTGTTCTTTAGGTGAATTAAAGCGAGACAGCACACCGACTTCAATGGGTAAGTCGGCAAATCGATCTTTAAAGTTTTCAAAGTGTTGTTGTGCAAGCAAGGTAGTTGGTACTAAAACCGCTACTTGTTTATTATCGTTTACAGCAACAAAGGCGGCGCGCATCGCAACTTCAGTTTTGCCAAAACCTACATCACCACAGACTAACCTATCCATTGCTTGTTTACTTTGCATATCACCTAGCACAGCTTCGATAGCGTTACGCTGATCGTCAGTTTCTTCAAATGGAAACCCATCACTAAAGACGCGATAAGCAGCACCATCAAGGGCAAATGCATTACCAGCTTTAGCTTGGCGCTGAGCATAAATATCAAGTAATTCAGCTGCAACATCGCGTACTTTTTCAGCTGCGCGTTTTTTTGCTTTTTCCCACGCATCTGAACCGAGCTTATGCAGAGGTGCGCTGGCTTCTTCGCCACCTGAGTAACGGCTAAGCATATGCAGGGCTGACACTGGCACATACAACTTTGCTTCATTGGCATAGATAATGGTTACAAACTCGGTGATCAGTCCCGCCGCATCAATCGTTTGCAGACCTTGGTAGCGGCCTACACCGTGGTCCAAGTGCACAATCGGTTGGCCAACTTTAAGTTCAGCTAAGTTACGGATGAGCGCATCTTGGCTAGCTTCGTATTTATGTTTACGACGGCGACGCTGCGATACTTTAATGCCAAGTAATTCTTGTTCAGTAACTATGGATAATGCGGGCTTTGTACCAAGTACTACACTTTGTTCTAGTGGGCTGACAATTAAGCCAACATCGCTACTGCTATTTACAAATTCATCGAATGATGAAAACTCTTTAAACTTTAAGCCGCTGGGTTTAAGTATAGCCAGCAGAGATTCACGGCGACCATCGGATTCTACTGACAGTAAGATACGGCCTTTTTGTTTCTTTTGCGCTGCTACATAATTTATAAATGCTTGATAGGGTTCATGTAGTTTATGATCAATGCGTATTGCGGGTAACTCGCTGGTGACTAGATTTTTATTGCCTGCTTTTGTCGCGAGTTTTGCTTGCGATAACCGAATGCGAGCAAAGTTGCCTAAATTTTCAAACAGTTCATTAATGGGTTGATAAAGTGCAACTGGCTCAAGTAACGGGCGCAGTGGATCGACTCGACGGTTTTCATAACGCACATTAATATCATGCCAAAAATGCTCCGCAGCATCTTCTAAATCTCCCAGTTGCATCACTGTTGCAGTATCTGGCAGGTAATCAAAGATAGTGGCTAATTGCTCAAAAAACAGCGGCATATAATATTCGATACCAGCAGGCCAATTGCCTTTGGTCACTTGCATATACACGGAATCTTGCGATGAGCTGGCACCAAATTTTTCACGGTAGTTTATTCTAAATCGTTCAATATCGGCTTCGTTGGTAGGGAACTCATGAGCAGGTAGTAATTCAATTTTATCGACTTTTTCATCCGAGCGTTGGCTTTCAACATCAAATAAACGAATGGTATCAAGTTCGTCATCAAGAAAATCGAGTCTAAATGGATGCGGACTGCCCATTGGATATAAATCAACAATCGAGCCACGAATGGCGTATTCACCATGCTCCATGACTTGTTGCACATGCAAATAGCCTGCTTGCTCTAAGTTACTGCGAAGTTTGTGGGTATCGAGAATATCACCGACTTTAAAATTAATGGTTGAACCATAAATAAACGAAGCAGGGGCGGTACGTAGCATCAAGGTAGACACAGGCACAATTAATACACTTTGTTGTTCTTTTTTTAAAGTATTTAAGGTGGCTAAGCGCGATGAAATTATATCTTGATGGGGTGAGAAATGATCGTAAGGCAACGTTTCCCAATCAGGGAATATCATTACTGGATGCTCGGGTAGCAAGCACTCCAACTCTGTTTCAAGGCGCAGTGCACTGGGTGTATCAGGGGTAACAATAAGCACTAAGCCATCTTGTTGTTTAACCCCTTGTGCAATGGCAATACTTAAACCACTGCCAGTGAGTTGCCCCCATTGAATTTTATCTTTTTGAGATTTTACCCAAGGCAAGGCTGCCCATTGCGCAAACGCCATTTACTACTCCTTTAATGCGCCTCTACTGAGGCGCTAATTTATTCTTAATCGCGATATATTTTGGTTAAATCGTGGTAATGATCTATACGACGGTCGCGTAGGTACGGCCAAATGCGTCTTACATTTTCAGAACGCTTTTGATCAAGTTCAACAAGTAACAGTTGCTCATCAGTGTTGTTGGCTTCTGCTAGCAGTTCACCTTGAGGACCCGCTATAAAAGAGTTACCCCAAAATTGAATACCTTCACTTTGACCACTTGGATCACTTTCATGACCGACACGATTACAACTAATCACGGGTACGCCATTGGCAACCGCATGTGCGCGTTGCGATATTACCCACGCATCTTTTTGACGTGTTTTCTCGCCTTCGTCATCACGTGGATCCCAGCCAATTGCGGTTGGGTAAATTAATAGTTCAGCACCGGCCATTGCCATTAAACGCGCAGCCTCTGGAAACCATTGATCCCAACACACTAAGACACCAAGTTTGCCGACAGAAGTTTGAATTGGTTCAAAACCTAAATCACCCGGAGTGAAATAAAACTTTTCGTAAAAGCCTGGATCGTCAGGGATATGCATTTTACGGTATTTACCCGCAATTGTGCCGTCTTTTTCAAGCACTACCGCAGTATTGTGATAAAGCCCTGTGGCACGTTTTTCAAATAAAGAGGCAACAATAACAATGCTTAATTCTTTTGCAAGCTCAGCTAAAGTGTCGCTACTTGGGCCAGGAATAGTCTCTGCCAAATCAAATACATCAACATCTTCGGTTTGACAAAAGTACAGACTGCGATGTAATTCTTGTAACACCACCAGTTGTGCGCCTTGGCTTGCGGCATCGCGAATACCGGCAATTGATTTTGCCATGTTTTGTGCGGCATTATCACTGTTACTTTGCTGCACTAAGGCAACGGTTAAATTTGCAGGGCTGCTCATAATGATGCTCCAGCTAAAAATCCACGGGGTAATTGCATAGTAATGCAGTGTAAACTACCAAATTGATGAATAATTGGTAAGCAGTTTACGCCTATTATTTGATGCTCAGGGTAGGCCGTTTGAATTTGTGCTAAGGCTAATTCGTCATTGGCATCAGCATAAATAGGCACAAGTATAGCACCATTAATGATTAAATAATTTGCGTAGGTGGCAGGTAACCTGTCGCCATCATCATTAAATACGGCTTTTGGCCATGGTAAATCAATTAAGGTATAAGGTTTACCTGTTGTTGTTTTAAAACCTTGTAACTGCTTTTCCATGGCATCAAGAGCGCTGAAGTGTTGGTCATTTTTATCATCACACTTTACATACACTAAGGTATCATTGGGCGCAAAACGCACTAAAGTGTCGATATGACTGTCGGTATCGTCACCAGCTAAATAGCCATGATCAACCCATAAAAAGTCGGTGGCGCCAAGTTGTTCACGCAAGCACTGTTCAATGTCTTGTTGGGTTAGATCTGGATTACGATTTGGATTAAGCAAACATTCACTGGTGGTCAATAGTACACCGTGTTGATCAATCTCTACACCGCCACCTTCAAGAACCAAATCAAGCGCTTGGTATTGATTGCGCGTATCGGCAAGTTGTTTAACTAGTACCGCATTAATTTTATTATCTAATTCACTGGTAAATTTATTACCCCAGCCATTAAAGATAAAATCAACAATTTTTAGTTGGCTATTATCAGCAACTGCGGCGCAGGTTAATGGGCCATGATCACGTGCCCACGTATCGTTACAGGGAGTAACAACAAAATGCACGCGGCTCAAATCAACAGCGTTGTTGCGCAATAATTGGCTAATGTGTGTTTTTAAGGCTTCATCATGAGCGATGATCACTAATTGCTCTGCATTACAAATATGCTGACATAATTGCACGTATACAGGCTCTACAGCGGTTAAATTGTCGCACCAATCAGTGGCTTGGTGTGGCCAAGTGAGCATAACGGCGTCTTGCTCAGCCCATTCGGGTAAAAGTCTAAAGTTCATGAATTTAATAAACAAACAAAGGTGCTATTAGTTTAGCATTTCAACTATAGCCAAGCCACTTCAAAATGAGGGTTGCTAGTAGCTATATTATTCTGGTTTTGTTGGCTCTGTTGTGTCTTGGGTATCAAAGTTGTCGCTTTCATGTTGCAGCAGCTGACGCTTTTTCAGTTGTCTGGTTTGTGCATGTAAACTAGCACGTACCACAAGTTCTTGATCAGTATCGCGGATGGCTTTAAAAAGTAGGGTGTATTGGTAGTATTCATCGTCAATCTTATTAACTGCAACTACCTCGGTGTAACAATAAATAGCAGAGGCTTCATGCTGTAAAAATAATTTAGTGCGAAATGCTTGGCCAATAGAGTAGACTTTTGTATCGGTTAGTTTGACACCGCCACCGCCGTAGCTATCACAATAAATGGCGTTATCTTCGGGCTGCTCTGAGGCCAATATATGGCTCATGATCAAGTCGATTTTACGCGATTGTGCTTGTAAAAATACGGCAAGCTCTTGTGCCAAATCACCAAGGCTACGCAATGGTCTTAACGAGCTTTGCTCTAATTCACTAACCTCATTGGCCAATTTAAATAACGGTGGGATATCTGCTTCTAGTTGCGCTAAGGTAGTAGGCACTTTGCTATCGTCAACAGCAAATAAATTTACTCGATTACTTTCATCAATCTGAAAGTACTGCTCAAACTCGGTTAATTTTTCACTATTCATCATAAGGCTCCTCGACGCAATAGTTTAATAGTAGCGCCGACAGTATAAAATTGCTAGTTATCAAATTACCATAAAAAAGGGCAAACCACTGTTTGCCCTTATATTTTTGTAGCTGAGCTTAAATCATAAATTACCCTCTTGGGTGTCGACATGTTCACGCTTGTGGTGGCTTGCAATTTCATCGGATAAATCTGCTCGCGAGCGTTTTTCAGTAAGTTTGCGCTCAGTTAACCAATAAAAGAACAGTGGTACAAAGAACACGGCAAGGAAGGTTGCTGCCATCATGCCGCCCATAACGCCAGTACCAACGCTATGACGTGCACCTGCACCGGCGCCTGAGCTCAATACTAATGGCACTACACCTAAAATAAAGGCCATCGAAGTCATGATGATGGGTCTAAATCGAAGGCGGGCAGCTTCAAGTGCTGCAGCGCTTGCGCTCCAACCTTGTTGATGTTTCATCAATGCATATTCAACAATCAAAATGGCATTTTTACTGGCTAAACCAAGTAAGGTCACTAAGCCGATTTGGAAGTACACATCGTTAGTCATGCCTACTAACCAGATTGATACCAATGCGCCAAAGGTTCCAAATGGCAATGCTAGCATCACCGAGAGTGGCAATGACCAACGCTCATACAGTGCTGCAAGGATTAAGAAAACCATGATCACCGCAAGGCCTAAAGCAATTCCTGTGGTACCTGAGCTGCGTTTTTCTTGATACGCAGAGCCGGTCCAGTCGTAGGTCATATCCGGTGGTAATACTGCTTTTGCAATACGTTCAACTTCAGCAATTGCTTGGCCAGAGCTGTAACCGGGTGCAGCATTACCGAGCAGTTTTACCGCAGGCAAGTTATTATAACGATTTAGATTTTCTGGTCCGCGGCTATATTCAATATTAGTAAACGCAGACATAGGGACCATAGTACCTTGACTGTTTTTTACATAAATTCGTCCAATGTCATCAGGCTTCATTCTAAATTCAGCTTCTGCTGACATAAGTACTTGCCAAGCTCGGCCAAACTTATTGAAGTCGTTCACATAATATGTACCCAGTGTGCCGGCAAGGGCTGTAAAGGCATCGTCAATTTCAATGCCCATTGCGCGGGCTTGTTCACGATCTACATCAACTTTAAGTTGCGGTGCATTTGGTCGCCACAACGTTTGTAGGCCACTTAAAATAGGGCTTTTTTGTGCTTCAGCCATCATTAAACCCATGGCTTGTTGCAGTTTTTCTGGGCCACCTGCGCCTTTGTTTTGAATATAAAATTCAAATCCGCCAGTGCTCCCTAAACCAAAAATAGCAGGGGGGTTAAACGCTAAAACAAGTGCTTCGTTGATATGCGCAGTTTTCATAAACAGCTCATTAACCAAACTTTTAGTATCAATCTCTCGTTCATCCCAATGTTTTTGGGTGACGAATAAGGTGGCTGCACTGTTTTTATAACCGCCGCCAATAAAATCAAAGCCTGTAAATGCCACCACATTTTCATTGGCAGGATTAGATTGTACGGCGCTAATAACTTCAGCCACTACTTTTTCTGTACGCTCAAGGGATGAGCCATCAGGTAAGAAAATAGCTGAAATATAGTAGCCTTGGTCCTCATCAGGCACTAATGAACCTGGAGTGCTTTTCCAAAGGCCAATGGTAATTGACACCATACCAATCATCAGCAATAAACCTAATGCGCCACGGCGCACCATAAAACCAACAGCACCCACATACTTACTGGTTATTTTAGTAAATACACGGTTGAACCATAAAAAGAAGCTTGCGGTTTGTTTATGCTCTTGTTTTAAAATAAGCACACATAAAGCAGGGGTCATTGTTAGTGCAACTATGCCAGATAAGCTCACAGCAATTGAAATGGTGATCGCAAACTGACGGAATAGTTCGCCAGTTAAGCCACCTAGAAATGCAATTGGCACAAACACTGAGCAAAGTACTAGAACAATAGCAACAACAGGTCCTGATACTTCTTTCATTGCTTTTATTGCGGCTTCATGGGCGCTCACATGCTCTTCGTGCATGATACGCTCTACGTTTTCAAGTACCACTATGGCGTCATCCACTACGATACCAATAGACAGTACCATACCAAATAAAGTCAATGAGTTAATAGAATAACCAAGTATATACATGCCAGCAAACGTACCAAGTAATGACACCGGTACGGCAAGAGTTGGGATCAGTGTGGCGCGCCAATTTTGTAAAAATAAGAACACCACTAAGAAAACCAGCACCATTGCTTCAAGTAGTGTTTTCACTACTTCGCGGATCGAGACTTCAACAAAACGGGTGGTATCGTACGAATTTAAGTGAGCAAGTCCAGTGGGAAATTGCTGAGTTAACTCTGCTAATACGCCATTAACTTCTGCTGCTACATCAAGTGCATTGGCACCAGGTTGTAGGAAAATACCTAATAGTACTGCTTCTTTGCCGTTGATAGTGCCTCTGAAGTTATAATCTTTTGCACCAAGTTCAACACGGGCAATGTCTTTTAAACGTAAGCTACTGCCATCAAGGTTTGAACGAATAATGATTTCTTCAAATTGTTCAGGCTCTGATAAACGCCCTTGAGCGGTAACACTGTAAACCAGCTCTTGCGCTGATTGTGAAGTGGGGGTTGCACCAATCGAACCTGCTGCATATTGAGAGTTTTGGCTGCGAACTGCCCCTGCGACTTCTTCAACAGTAACACCGAGCTGACTCATTACATCAGGCCGCAGCCAAATACGCATGGCGTAATCTTTCGCGCCAAAAATTTGTACGCTCGTTGTACCAGGAACACGTTTAATACGGTCTAAAATATTCAGGGTGACATAGTTTGAAGTCCATAGACTATCACGAGTGCCGTCCGGTGAATAAAACGCATGAACTTGCAAAAAACTCGATGAACCTTTTTGCACCACTACGCCTTGGCGCCGTGTTTCTTCAGGTAAACGAGCTTCAACTTGCTTTACACGGTTATTGACGTTAACTGCTGCTTGGTCAATATCGGTGCCAATTTCAAACGTTATTTCAATGGTTGTCGCACCAGAGCTTGTCGAGGTTGAAGACATATACATCATGCCTTCAACACCGGTAATCGCATTTTCAATCGGCGCGGCTACGGTTTGTTCGAGTACTTCAGCCGACGCACCCGGATAGGCTGCTGTCACTTGCACAACGGGTGGGGCAATTTCAGGGTATTGTGCGATCGGCAAGCTGCGCATGGCAGCCAGGCCCGCCAGCACAATAACAATTGAGATCACAAACGCAAAAATAGGTCTGTCGATAAAATAACGAGAAAACATAAAACTCCCTGCGCCTATTCTGCGCTTACGTTGTTTGTTGCATTGTTAACGGCCACTGGCATGCCCGGGAAGAAAATCTTTGCCATACCATCGATGATCACTTCATCGCCTTGCTGTATGCCTGATTTAATCAACCAAAAGTTTTTATCACCTTGATTATCTGGCTTTTGGATCCACTCACCTACTTCAACGGGAGCTGGGCGCGCAATCGTGCCGCCTTGTTCATTTTTAGCGACTACATAAATAAATTTACCAGTGCCATTATCAAGTACCGCACGTTGCGGTATTACAAATGCATTTTTGCGTACCGCACCACTTAACATCACTCGCACAAATTGACCTGGGCGAAGTTCAAAATCAGTGTTGGGGATAATTGCTTGTAGTTCGCTGGTGCCGGTATTTGGATTAATACGTACATCAGAGAAGTTAACTTTGCCACTTTTATTGGAGAGTGAACCGTCTTGTAATTTTATGCTCGTGTGCCACTGACCTTTTTCTGGCAGCGTTAAAGAGCCATTTGCAACATCTTGACGCATTTGTAATTGTTCACGCTCAGAAATACCAAATCGTAAACGAATAGGATCAAACTGGGTAATTTGCGTTAATAATAGATCGGGACCTGATACAAAAGTACCTACCGACACAAATTCACGGCCCACCACCCCAGCGACAGGTGCTTTTACTTGCGCATATTCTAAATTCAGTTGGGCTTCTTTTAATGCAACTTTCGCGGCCTCTAACGTCGTGTTAGCAATATCTTGGGTGGAGCTGGCGTTATCGTAATCTCGTTGTGAGACTGATTTCTCAGCACGTAGTTTGGCTAATCGTTTCACTTCACGTTCGGCTTGCACTAAAGATGCTTTTGCACCATTAAGAGCTGCTTGCGCGCTTTCAACCGCCAATTGATAGGGGGCTAAATCCACAGTGAAAAGTGACTGACCTTGCTTAACTGTCTGGCCTTCATCAAAGTTACGAGATTCTAGGATCCCCGTTACTCTGGCACGTACTTGAACTTCTTTAGAACCTGATAAGGTTGCCGGTAGTTCAATAGTGAATGGGGCATCTTCATAGGTTGCTATGGTTGTTGCCACAGCTGCTGGATGCATTGCTGCTTGCTCAGTTTTAGGTGCTTCACTACAACCTTGTAGAAACAACGAAGCCGAAGTAAATAAGAATAAAGATAATTTTGATGGTGCGAAAGACAGACGCATGGTTACTCCACAGTTCCAATTGTTAAGTATGAATAATTTATAATGTTTTATAAGCTAAAAGCATGGCTTACGTGGTGCTTAATCCGTATAGCTTAGTTAAATACGAGTGTATACCCTAAATTTTTACAGGTACAGGCTCGTGTTTATTTTTCAGTATTTTTTAAAGCTCAAAGTAGTTTGATACCTTAGAATTTAGATATTCTGTAAAGCTGTTTATAAAGTAATGAAGTCATTACTTTGTATGACAATAGCTTAATTATGAAGTGCTGTAAGTGCTTTGTTAGCGAAACAGCTTTAATAACCACAAAATTAACAAATTGCCTTGTAATTGGCGCTAAAACTCGTACCCTAGGCGTAATAATAATAGCAAGGGTAAAGTTAATAATGACGCGTAAGCCGACATTATCTACAACATTTATTGATCTGTCTTCACAGTTGCGACGTTTTGTTTCGCGCATTGTACAACCAGATGACGTGGAAGATATAGTACAAGAAACCTTTGTTAAGAGCTATCAAGCTGATTTAAAACAAGATATTAAATATACACGCAGTTATATGCTAAAGACTGCTAAGCATTTGGCGCTTAACCACATTGCTAAATGGGATAATCAGCATTGCGATTCATTAGATACCTCTGATGATTATCAGCAGTCGTTGAGATCTATGCAGCTTGAGGATGAAGTGACCTCAAAAGAGCGCTTTTTATTGTTTTGCCGTGCTACTGAGCAACTAAGCCAGCCAGTGCGAAAATGTTTTATTTTAAAGAAAGTATATGGCATGAGCCAAAAAGAAATCGCAGCGCAAATGAAGTTAAGTGAAAGTACGGTTGAAAAACATATTGCCAAAGGTTTGTTACAATCTATGCGCTACATGCAGCAACATGAGCAGTTAGGTGAGCACAGCAGTGCCACTATTGAACCTGCCAGGAGGGTGGGAAAATGAGTAATATCCATCAATTTTCGTCTAAAGATGCTATTCAAGCAGATGCCAGTCGTTGGATAAGTGCTATGGATAGGGGCTTATCAAAGCAAGAACGTATGCAATTTCAGCACTGGGTGCAACAAAATAAAGCCCATCAAGATGCGGTATTTGAGTTAGCCCAGTTATGGGATGAACTGAGCGTATTAAATGAGTTGAGTAGCTTATTTCCCAATAAAAACAGCATCAATAAGCCTGCCCGCAGAGAAATTAATTTTTCGATTGCGGCAAGTGTATTTGCCGCATTGCTAGTTGCCAGCTTTATATTTGTTGGTATTGAGCAGTGGCCAACTACACCACAAGAACAAGCCAAGTACAGTAAAATTTACCGTACTAAAGTCGGTGAACAAGCAACGTTTGTGCTACCAGATAGTACGATTGTGCAATTAAATACCAATAGCTTATTAGAAGTTGCGTATACAAAAAACCGCCGACAACTGATTTTAAGTCGAGGCGAAGGACGTTTTAATGTTGCTAAGGATGCCGCACGTCCATTTACGGTGATGGCAGGCGATAAGTCATTTACCGCACTGGGGACTGTTTTTAATGTGCAACGTAATGCAGCATCGGATCTTGAGCTGGTTGTTACTGAGGGTAAAGTGATGATCACGGATCCTTCGGTTGCTGTAAATGCTGATGATTTTGTACAATTACAAAGCGCTAGTAATGATACAGACAGTGTGAAAAAAATTAATGCTAGTATTGTTATATCTGGCGAAAAAGCATTAATTAAAGAAAGTATTACCAAGCCAATCAAACGGTTAACACAAGATGATGTACAACGGGATCTGGCATGGCAACAAGGTATGCTAATTTTTAATGGCGAGTCGTTAAGCGAAGCACTGCAAGAAGTGAGTCGCTATACCGCAACGCGTTTTGAACTTGCTGATCCTGCATTAGCTTCTTTAAAAGTGGCTGGGGTGTTTAAAGCCGGTGATATTATCGGTTTACTTGATAGCCTGCGCATCAATTTAGCCATTGAGCATGAACGTTTAGGTGAACATATCGTAAGCCTAAAACACGGTGATCACAGCTAAGCTTTATGCTTGCTCTTTGATTTAAAGTGTCAGAAGTTACAATGGTAAATATAAAAAGTAAAAAAATAATTAATAAAAAAATAGGATTGCATAGCGGATTATTCTTTCTCAACTGTTTGTATAAGTTGCGCAGTAACCAAACGTATCCAATTTGTGGGTTAATTGTATTAGCACCTTTAGTATTTAGCCTAAAAGTTCAGGCTGAGGCTGCAAATCCACAGATGGTACAATTTGATATAAAAGCGCAGCGAGCAGATCAAGCATTGATAGAGTTTGCAAAACAAACAGAACAAACCGTGGTTTTTTCGTTTGATTTAGCAAAACAATACCAAGCTCAATCAGTGTATGGTTATTACACTCAGTTAGAAGCGCTTAGTACAATGCTGAAAAATACTGAACTCGATGCGGTTGTTGATCAAAATGGTTTACTGAGTATAAAACTCAAACAAATCAATAGGAATGATAACAACATGAGAAAGCTTTCAGGGGTCAGTGCTGCTGTAATACCACTTTTAATGGCAACCAATAGCCAAGTTGCTAATGCACAAGAACAAGCCGCTCAAGAAAATATTGAAAAAATCGCCA
The DNA here is from genome assembly GCF_028885455.1 of Pseudoalteromonas rhizosphaerae. Taxonomy (NCBI): domain Bacteria; kingdom Pseudomonadati; phylum Pseudomonadota; class Gammaproteobacteria; order Alteromonadales; family Pseudoalteromonadaceae; genus Pseudoalteromonas; species Pseudoalteromonas rhizosphaerae. The sequence continues at coordinate 3,692,818 of NZ_CP118496.1, read as the reverse complement.
TCGTTGGTAGCCGTGTAGCAGGGCGTTCGGTCGAAGACTTACCCGTACCTGTTGATATTTTAAGTGCTGAAGCGCTAGAAAATACCGGACAAACAGAAGTCGGCCGTATGTTACAAGCTATCGCACCGTCTTTTAACTTTTCAAGTTCATCGATCAGTGACGGTACTGATGCACTACGACCTGCTACTTTACGTGGCTTAGGGCCAGATCAAACATTAGTACTTATCAATGGTAAACGTCGTCACCAGGCCAGCATTATCCATATTAATACATCTGTAGGTCGTGGTACCGCAGGTACAGATATGAATGCGATCCCAGCTGCTGCAATTAAACGTATCGAAGTATTACGTGATGGTGCGGCTGCGCAATATGGTTCAGATGCGATTGCGGGTGTTATCAACATCGTATTAAAAGATGCTGATGAAGGCGGTAAAGCCGCGGTTAATTATGGCCAGTATTCTGAAGGTGATGGCGAAACCGTTACGGTTGATTTTAATAAAGGCTTTGCCTTAGGCGATGATGGTTATTTAAATACCACTATCAACTACCGCGACCGTGCACCTACAAATCGTGCCGGTTTACATGGCTCTTGCCAGTTTTATGGTTGCACAGAGCTTGATGATGGCACGCTGTTAGCGGGCGATCCTCGTGAGCTGACTGCACCACGTGATACGTTTAGAATTGGCGATGCAGACTCGCAACAATTTGCTTTAACTGTGAATTCTGGATATGAACTAGCAGGTGGCGAGTTATATGGTTTTATTACTTACTCAACTCGTGATAATGAATCAGCGGCGTTCTTCCGTCATAATGCCAATGCTGATGGCAACCCAGTTTTACAAGATGGTGATGCGGTGATCCCGATGGGCTTTTTGCCAATGATCAACACCACCATTGATGATATCTCGTATAACTTTGGCTTTAAAAAAGAGTTTGATAATAGCTCTAGTCTTGACCTGTCATACACCTATGGTGAAAACAGCATCGATTATACCACTAGTGACACTATCAATGGTTCATACGCTAATTTGTTACGTTATGATCAAGGTTTAAGTGCTGATGATATTCGTGCCACTATTCCTCGCCAAGCGTATGCGTATGGCATGGAGTTATCACTGCAAACAATCAATCTTGATTTTACACAAGACTATGATAATTTTTCACTGGCAATGGGTGCCGAGCTTCGCACCGATGAATATCGTATTTTAGAAGGCAGTGAATACGCTTACCGTGATTATGATACTAATAATGGTGTTAATATTTACGATGGTATGAGCGGTGGTATTGGCAGCGAAAATGCAGCAGGTGGTACACAAGGTTTTGGTGGTTCATCGCCGGAATCTTCTGTGGATGAATCACGTGATGTGATTTCGTTTTACCTTGATGCTGAAACTTACATTATTGATGATGTAATTATCTCTGGCGCACTGCGTTACGATAACTACAAAGGCTTTGGTGATACGGTTAACTTTAAGTTAGCGGGTAACTGGTCGGTGACTGATGACGTTTCACTGCGCGGTGCGGTGAGTACTGGTTTTAGAGCACCATCAATGCAGCAATTGTATTTCAATAATATCAGTACCCAGTTTGTAGTTGGTCCTAATGGCGATCTAATTGCAGAAGAAGTTGGTACTTTTAGAAACGACAGCACGCTTGCACAGAGTATTGGTATTCCAAAACTTAAAGAAGAAAAGTCACAAAACATGAGCTTAGGTATTGTGTATAACGTGACGGATAATATTAATGTTACCGTTGATTATTATTCAATTGATATTGACGACCGTATTGTGATCAGTAACCGTTTAGGTAAAGGGTTGTCATCAACGCTAGATGCTGCATTGGTTAGTTCTGGCGCAGGTGCAGGGCAGTTTTTCTTAAATGGTGCAGATACCGAAACGCAAGGTGTGGATTTTGTTGCGACATGGAACACGGAAGGCTTAGGCGGTACTCTAGATTTTACATTAGCGGCTAACTTTACTGAAACCGATGTGGTTGATTTATTTACTCCTGCGGGCAGTGGTTTGGAAACTATCCCTGTCGAAGATGTATTTTCTTCGCAAGAAACCTCAATCATCGAAGAATGGCAACCACAAGACAGAGTAAACTTAAGTGCATTATATCGCCTTGAAGATTGGACGGTAAACTTATCGCTAAATCGTTATGGCGAATACACGGTTGAAGATGGCGGTCGCCAGACTTACGGCGCTGAAATTCTTACCGATGTAAAAGTAAACTATTTTGTCACAGATAACTTGTCACTAAATATTGGTGCAAACAATTTATTTGACGTTTACCCTGATAAAAATACCATAGGTAATTCTCGCTCAGGCACAATTGTTGATGCTTCTGGTAATACTATTATCAGTTCAACCGGTGTATTTGAGTACTCACGCCGTTCAGCACCATTTGGTTTTAACGGTGCTTACTACTATGTAGGTGCTGAATACCGATTCTAAAATAACTTCTCCTACGTTATTTAGTTTTGAAGGGCCGTCTGGCCCTTTTTTTGCTTTTAGTGTGATGTGAGTGCGATGGGGTAGTTATCATACTCTTTGATATTATTCATTACTGTCATTAAAGTTTGATGCGTACTGTTCTCGTCAGCGGCTATTTGTACTGTGGCGATATTATACTTCGCAGCAAACATCGCAAGGTTAGTGGCAACTTGGTTTAAGTCAATTAATCGCCCCGCAAAATACACCGCATTGCTTTGGTCAATACTAAAATGAGCACTTTTAGTTTGTTTATCAATACTGGGTTTATCTACAGGCCGTTGCAGCTCTATTGCCACAGGTTTTACAAATGAAGTTGTAACAATAAAAAATATTAAAAGTATAAATACAATATCAAGCATCGGCGTCATATCAACGTCAGCGTTTTGTGGGTTTACATGTTGTTTATTTCTCATAATGGAACCTTGTTATTTTTGATAAAATGCTGCGGCGCCACAGCGGGATAGTAGGTACCTATTAATAAGCCTAGACGATTAAAATCATGCTGTGGTTAAATAAATATGCTGTTTTTATTAATTATTTGCATTATTTTGTTATAAAAATCATTTAACTATAATTATGAGCATAAAAAAGCCCAGCGCGTGGCTGGGCTTTCATTTAAGCATTGTGGTTAATGCTTCTGCATACGGCTCATCTCCGTATGACAGCTTTGCATGGTCAGTAATACTTTAGCGAGGGCGGCTTCACAATCGTGCGGTTGTGGTTTTTTCATGGCAGCTTTAATTTCTTCAAGTGTTTTATCTTCCACTTCTTCAAGCTCTTTGACATAAATTTGGTCGTTGTTGGCACTAAATTTTGTGATCAGTGCGGTATATGCTCGGCGAGCTTCAACAGCAAAAGACGAACCATCTTCTCGTTCACCTTGCTGATTAATAGCGTAAGGCTGTAGGTTTTCAACGCTGACTTTACGTGCGTCTATCATACGCTGAAATAGCGCACCAATGGCTGGATCTTGTACTTTTTCCTGCGCCTTTTCATAAAAGTCGATGCCGCTGTTCATTACTTGGATAATGTCAGTGATATGATTTACTTCGTTTCCTTGCTGGGCATTCATAATATTGACCTCTTTAAGTTAAATGAATATTAAAGTTCAAGTAACTTAAAGCAATTGCCATTCCATTTTTAAATTATTTTAACATCATGATAATTAATACTTTTAAATTTATGTTTGCTTACTTGAAAATACCAGTAAGCAAATTTTACAGGGCTTTTGTAAGAGCGTTACTTTAATTCATCTGCAACTTCGGCTACTTTTTGGCGTAACCAAATATGACTGGCATCCCTGTGAAGTAATGGGCTCCAAATCATATCTAACTCAAATGGTGGTATAGGGAAGGGAGGCTCCAGAATTTGCAAACCGGGATCATCTAAATAAATATTAGCGGCTTTTGAAGGGAGTGTCGCAATCAGGTTCTTCTCTTTCGCTAGATGTATTGCAACGTGGTAATTACGGGTGAATGTGGCAATATTTCGGTGTTTACCAAAGTGGGCGAGCGCTTCATCAACCCAGCCAAGTTTTTGTACGTCTTTAGGATCCATACCAACCCCGACACCAAAACCTGTTTTACTTACCCAAATATGACGAGCTTTTAAATAACTATCGAGGCTAAAATTTTCAATGATCGGGTTGTCAGCTTTTACTAAACAACAAAAGCTATCTTTCCAAATACGTTTGTGATGAAACGACTGCGGTAGGTTTTCGAAACGATTTATTGCCATATCAACTTTACCGTTTTCTACATCATGAAAAGTAACATCACTTGGAGTGAGAATATCGAGTGTGGTATCCGGCGCTTCATCGTGTAATTTACTCAGTAGCTTAGGTGCTAAGGTGCTGGCAGCATAGTCACTGGCCATAATCCTAAATACCCGTTTGCTTTGGCTGGCTTCAAATTCACGGTTTGGTGCAAGCGTTTCTTCTAATGTCATTAAGATGCCACGGATCACCGGCTGCAATTCAATAGCTCGTTCAGTGGGCACCATACCATCACTGGTGCGTACTAAGATCGGATCGTTAAACAGGTTACGTAAACGTTTTAAACCATTACTCATGGCCGGCTGTGTAATGCTAAGCTGGTTTGCGGCGCGAGTAACATTACATTCGCGTAATAAGGTGTCGAGATAAACGAGTAAGTTTAAATCTATTTTACTGATATTCATTGTGTGTCCTTTCGTCTACCATTGATGGATAAAACGCTGCGCTGCTGGATAAGGGTAGATATGGCTAACGACCCCTGCTTTTATATTTCGTTGCGCTTGCTGCCAAAATGCGACGTCTAATAGTTCTGGATGTGTTTGGCTGAAAACTGCTTTGTATTGCGGGTTTGGCATTACAAAAGTGCATAACTGCTCTGGAAATACATCTTGTGGTGCCACAGAGTAACTTTGCTCATTGGTTAAGTAGTCATCATAACTTTTTGCTTTAGGCAATGCCCTAAAGTTCATGTCTGTTAAATATTGCACTTCATCATAATCATAAAAAATAATGCGTTTGTGTTTACTGACACCAAAGTTTTTAAGTAACATATCGCCTGGGAAAATATTAACGGCGATCATTTCCTTGAGTGCTTGGCCATATTCTGCAATGGCAATAGCGGCATCTTCAGTATTAGCTTTTTCTAAATATAAATTCAGTGGCGTCATGCGTCGCTCAATATACATATGTTTGATGATCAGTAAGTCGCCTTCGATGATCATTGATGAACCAATAGTTTGTTTAAGCTGTGCAAGCAATGTAGCGTTAAAACGCGCAACAGGGAATACGACGTTAGAATACTCTATGGTATCTGCCATACGACCAACCCGATCATGGCTCTTAACTAATTGGTAGCGTTTGAGAACGGTATCGCGGCCAAATGGTTTACTTTCACCAAATTTGTCTTTAATTATTTTAAATACATAATCAAATGAAGGTAGGGTAAATACCATCATCACCATGCCCGGTGTGCCAGGGGCAATCACAAAATCATCACTGGAGCGTTGTAAATGGGTTAAAAACTCGCGATAGAACTCGGTTTTACCTTGTTTATGAAAGCCAATGGCATTGTAAAGCTCTGCTAAGGTTTTGTTGGGCATTAGTTGGTTTAAAAACCGAACTAATGCGGAAGGAGCGTGGGTTTCAACCATAAAATAAGCGCGAGCAAAGCCAAAAATAACCCGCATTTGCGATGAGTTAGTCAGTAAAGCATCAAGATACAGACCTTGCTCTTGATGATGTAACACCGCAATAATAAATGGCTGCACACCACTTTGTGATACCACACGGCCGACAATATAGGCTGCTTTGTTGCGATAAAACGGCGTTTGTAATATGTCAAAGCGCATTTGCCATGCACGGTGATGGGTGTCGGGTGCTTGTTTATAAAATGCTTTTACTAAAAGTCGTATATCGCGCTCTAAATTAACAAAATCTGCTTTAAAATCAAATTGATTAATTATTTTACGGATAGTGGGCTTTAAGCCGTCTACAACAGGAAAGTAGCTGCGGTATTCTGCTTCTACAGGAAGCGCAGGAGCATCTGCCAAGGTGGCTTTTACAAAAATAAAATCATTATTAAAATAACGTCGATGAAATAAGCGGCAAAATACAGAGTTATAAAATGTTTCGGCTAATTCTGCTTGTGGATGAAACGTTAAAAAGTGCTGGTAGATTTGTTTTGTTTGCAGCCAGAGTGATTCATCCAGTTGATTAGCTAATTGCTGATTTTGTAGTTGTTGGGTGGTTTCGTTAACCCGATCATCGTAATAAGTGATCCGCAAGCGACTAATGTCGTGCATTTTTGTCCAGTTTTTATTTGCAAATGCCAGAGGTGCTTGTGCGGTGATCTGCTGAAATAATTTATAATGCTTTTTAAAGCCATTTAAAATTAGCTCGGCAATGTTTTGTGGTTGCATGAACGGGTACTCCAAAATGACCTGTAGAGTATATGCTCTACACATGTTAAGAGTATGCTATATATTGGTAAAACCCAATAGTTTATTCATAACGTTTCAGTTTTTTTTCGAGTGCGGAGAGCTGTTTGTTGGTCGTTTTGGTGTTTTTGGCAAACGTTTTATTGATCACTTTTAGCTGCTTTTTTATCTCTTTACTAAGCTTTTTTTTATCATCATCACTCATTAAACGATTTAGCCGTTGCAGTTGCTCGTATTCAGCGCGGTCACGGTCACGACTCAAAATGGCGAGTTTATATTTAACGCTGCGTATCTCAGCGTTGAGATTACGAATAATTTGTTCACGCTCAAGGGAATTAAGCGCTTTGACATGATTTACAGTAGCCGGAGTGACGTTCGGCGACACTGCTATTTTATGTTGCGTTGCCTGCCCGCCACAGGGAAATTGGCTAAATGTAGTGCCTCTGTCGGTTACGCACTTGTAATATTGATCTGCGGAGACAGCTGGATCAGCAACAAATAGTAAACTAATAAAAATAACGAAAAGAGTACACAGTTTCATTACGCTAGCCTTCCCTAGTTAGGGCATAATCATATATGAAAACTATAACCTAACTTGGGTAAATTGCCAGTAGCAGTTATTCGGTAAAGGTTTTTAGCTTTTTAATGCTTTGTGCTAAAAACGGAATATCTAAACCTTGCTCTATTGAAAAGCCTTGTGCAGCAGAGATATTTTTATAATTACCATCAGAATCAATTAATGTAATACGGTCTTTCTTATAGGCAATAAATACGCCTTGCGAATAATTAACGCCCATATCGCCTTTTTTGTTATACAAATTAACGCCTAGCATGCTTTGCTTTGCGATATCAGCACAATTTAAATATTGGCCAACGCTTGTGGCAATTAAATCGCTTGGTTGGATCAAGCCTTCAGTACGGGTTACTTTTCTATCAGTGCTGTATAAAGATGAAGCACTCACAATACCGTGATCAACATCGGCTAAACTAAATGCAAATACTTGATTGACTCCCTCACGAAGCGCAGTGTTTTCATCGGCGTTAATGATACGAATTGCTGCATCACCCGCTGTTGTACTATTGATATAGTTAAAATCATCAAAGCCACTGACACTAATACTACGGCGATTACTTTGCCACACCGGCAATGTTTGCTCTGTCATTAAGGCTGGCTTGTAGTATGCAGGTAAACCGTAAATCAAGCTAAATAGCACATCTTGATGATGAACGGGTTGTAAAAGCTGCTCGGTTTTATTTAAAGTTTTGTGCTGTTTAGCAAAATTAGTTAACGCAGGCGCAGAGCTAAACACTAAAATATCGACTGTCGCAGCAGTAAATTCTTCACAGCGAGCAATTGGTGTTGGAGCCGTGTAATCTACATTTTGTGTATTAACCTTTACGTTATGCGCTTGCTCGTAACTTTCAATATCAAGTAAATCATTTTTTGCCAATAAACTTTTTGCTGTCGTTGGGTAGGACAAGGGTAAGACATTATCTTGCTTAGTAATATCAAACTTCAAATTTGCATCAGCCCAAATATGAATACTGTGACTCATCGCAAAACACACTAATAATAATGAGCTGGCGTAACGAGCAAATTTATATTGTTTTAAGCGGGCTAAATGGTGCCATGTATAGTTACTTGCTAATAATTGAAATGCAAAAATAAGCATCACAATTCCGCCAGCGAGCAGGGTTGTCAGCGCTGGAGAGCTGGTTAAACGATGCCATAATAAGGTAATAATCTCAGGTAACGCAGAGCTACTTAAATGGTAGCCTAAATTAAAATACACATAGGCATCAAGCGTCAGTAGTGATGCACCACAGGTGGCAAGTATTGCTGCCATACCGCGGATATGACGTGGGTAAGGAAATATTAAACTTAGCGGAAATATCGTCAGCACAAAGGCAATAAAGGTAATAAAACTAGTGTGGCTAAGCCATGTCACTAGCATATAAAGCATACCCATAAAGCTGGTGGGAGGAGAGTCAGCAAATAAGTAACTTAAACTTATAAGCAACACTAAGCCGATATTGGCAAAAGTAAATAAATGCCCCCAACTTAATAATTGACTCGCTTTAGACGAAAACTGATTGTGCTGCGATAAATTCATAAAGTCTATTTAACCGATTGCGCAAGTGCTTTGGCAAAATTGTCTGCAACCGCTTGTCTTTTCCCTGTTGGTACATGCTCTTTTAAGATATGCGTGATAGAATTTCCTAAACACATAAGACTTAAATCAACCGGCGCATTGTGCTTAGTTAACACATCAATGAGCTGATCGACGATTTGTTCTACTTCATCATTAGAATATTTTGATAAGATTGGCATCAGTTGGTTCAATAAAAGAGTTATATTCTCACATTTTAACACCAGAGGCGTGAAAAACAAAGATGGCAATAGATGTTAAAAAGTTAGTCGTTCATTATGTAGACAAAAAAGACGACGATACGCAAATTCATTTGCGCAATGACGAAATGGCAGTGAATGATAAAGTCGCTGTATTCATCGAGCAACTTCATCACGCATACAACGGCAAACCAGGTAAAGGGTACTGTGCTTTTAGTGGTGATAAAAACTCTGTAGTTGCATCAGCCATGCAAAGTTACCGTAATAGCGAGCTTGGCTTTTGGCACATGACAGAGCAAGCTTCAGCTGTACTTAAAGAGGAACTTGATAAGTACGCGTTTAACGAAACTGGCTATTTAGTATTTTGTCATTATCAATACGTAGCAACCGATTATATGCTGATTGCAATGATCAACATCAAAGAGCATTACTCTATTACCTCTGAGCTTGATTTAGCCTCGTCACGCCATTTAGATATTTCCCGCATGCAACTAGCTGCACGCATCGATTTAACTGCGTGGGACACCCAAGCAGAAGACAATCGTTATATCTCATTTATTAAAGGCCGAGCAGGGCGCAAAGTCGCCGACTTCTTCTTAGACTTTTTAGGTTGCGAAGAAGGCATCGATCCAAAACAGCAAAGCCAAGTAATGCTCAATGCAGTTGAAGATTATTTATCAGAGCAACAATTTGATAAATCTGAAAAAGACGATCTGCGTAAACAAGTATTTGATTACTGTAATGACTGCGTTACTACTGGTGAAGATGCTAACGTCAGCGAGTTATCAGCAACGCTCACCAAAGGTGACGACAACCCATTTGAAAGCTTTTGCAAAGAGCAAAGCTATGATCTAGAAGAGTCATTCCCGGTCGATAAAAAAACCGTTACCAGTATGGTTAAATTCTCTGGCCTTGGCGGCGGCGTGAGCATCAGCTTTGAACGCAAACATCTAGGCGAACGGGTAATGTACAACGAAGCTACGGATACGTTAGTCATTAAAGGCATACCGCCGAACCTTAAAGATCAATTGCAACGGTTTATGGAAAGTGAAGACTAGAGCTTTAAGCCATAAGCGGTAAGTTTTAAGCAGATTTGAATTAGTTGAAAGCGTGGTGTTTACACCGCGCTTTCTTGTTTTTGCTGTGTGCCGAAGCATAGTTACAGTCGATACTAAATTAATTAAGTTGTCTGAAAAAACCACGGCGAATAAGATTATTACTCTAGCTTTTAATACAAAAAATAATTGAACCAAAATAGTAACTTGGCTATGGTTTATTAATAAAAGTGAATTATAAAATGAGTTTATCTACAGGTTTAGTCGTTAAGGAGGAAAAGTGAAATTTGGATTAATGTTTTGCTGTTTTTTGTCACGGCAAGTGTGTTTGCCAAGCCTAATTTTATTAAGGTTAATGGCTATGATATTGAGTACGAAATCGCGGGGAGTGGCAAGCATACTGTATTTTTAGAGGCTGGTGGCTCTGCGGGGTTATTTGATTGGGAGCCGGTTTTTGAAAAGCTTGCAAAGGAAGCCCGCATCATTCGTTATTTAAAAATTGGTAACGGCGGTTCTACGCAATTGAGAAAAAACTACAGCTCGGAAGAGTATGCAAACGAAGCTCTCATGTTACTTGAAGCGTTACACGTTGAAAAACCAATCGTCTATATTGCTCATTCATATGGTGCTTATATCGCAAGACGATTCGCTGCAACTTACCCTGAGTGGGTTTCAGCCCTCATGCTGATTGAGCCTGCTTCGGAGCATGATGTTGATATCATGCGCCAAATTGATCTTGCAAAAGCTGAGAAAGAAATAGCACAAGTGAAATTAGGCGATATGGCTAATGGTATGTCCAACCAGTATCTGGACTTTTGGGGGAAAAGACCATTGCCAGATTATCCACAGCTCCCAGATATATATTCCAGTAACCGTTATTGCATCCGTGAAAAAGTATAAAAATCCGCCATTACTCTTTTTTACCGATGAAGGCCGAAAAATGTGGGGCGGAATTGCATTCCGCTTAGGCTTAGTCTTTTCCACAAGGCAAAGCTGTATTAACAGATAAGAGCTATCATTACCCTCAAAATGATGAACCAGATAGGGGGGGGCAATAAGTAATCGAACTGTTAGGCAGAATTAAAGACTAATAAGTGCAGGGAATTGATTTACATGATTTGCCGCTGCAGTAAGCGATGAGACGTTATAGTTAGCTATGTGCTTACAAATAATTTAACCAAAATAGTAACTAGGCTGTGTTTGGTTTACAAATGAAAATAAATCAAATCGAGTCATTTTTTAGACTTGTAGATAAGCCGACATAGCTGTGATGATTTAAGGACTGATATGAGTAATAAAAAGGAAGGTAAATCAGCAAATAAAACCTTAGGTGTATATATGGCAATAGGGTGTGGAGTTGGCTCTGCTATCGGTGTGGTTATTGGTGTAATATTTAACATATTACATTTTAGTTTAGCTATTGGCATTGCTGTTGGCGCTGGCATTGGTCTTTCAGTTGGCACCGCAATATAAGAAAAGAAAAAATAACAAACATCCCTAATAATATGAGCCTTCGACTTGCCATCGTTTTAGATAATCAATTAGTTACTGTATAATTTAACGAGTCTAGGTGTTTATGAGCAAAGCTAAATTGTTTTTACACTTTTCATATTTCTTGCTCATGATTTTTGTGCACAAAAGCACTTGGCCAAAATCAAAGTTCAAGTATTTGAATGCTAACGTTGGGTGTTGAATTTAAATATGAAAATTATACTGCTTCCTGGCCTTGACGGGACTGGCCGCCTGTTTGCTAAATTGACAAAAAACTTGCCTGAAAATATAAATACTGAAGTGATCTCATATGAATCACTTGAAGGCGTAACTTATGCTAAACAAGCGGCAGAAATAGCAAAGCGTTTTAAAGATACTGATATTTATATTGTCGCGGAGTCTTATTCTGGGCAGGTGGCTTATGAGCTTTATAAGCTACTTGGCTGTCGTGTGAAAGGCATCGTATTTTTGGCCAGCTTTATCTCAGCGCCTTCTTTGTAATCTAAGTTGGCAGGCTTTTTACCCGTTAGCTTACTGTCAGCAAATTATTTAAGTAACAAGCTACTTTATCTGTTTGGTTTTAGTTTAACGGGTGGCCAAACGTTGGTTTATCCCGTATTTGCTTCGCTGCAAACAGCGAATAAACGTAAACTCAAATTAAGATTAGGCAACATAGCTGGCCTTTCAAAACAACAGTGCGAGTTAGATTGCCCAGTGACTTATATTCGCCCTAGTAGAGATTTACTGGTAAGCGCGAGTGCGGTGAAGTACTTAGCGTCAATGTGTTCCAGCTTCAGCCAAGTTGAGATTGAAGGCGGACATTTTATAGCGCAATCAAACCCTGTAGCATGTGCTAAGGTTATTTGTGATACATTCAACGTAGCATCGGCGTTGATAAAATTGAACTTAAAGGAAGATTATAATGGACAGTACATCTCATAAAACAAAAGGCCATTGTCGTTGTGGACAGGTAAAGTTTGAAGTTAGCGCAAAGCCAATGATCACCATGGCTTGTCATTGCACTGGTTGTCAGAAAATGACGTCTAGCGCATTTAGCTTAAGCTCATTATTCCAACGAGCTGCCTTTTCTATTACATCTGGAACGCCTGTTATTGGCGGGCTGCATGACAGCAGTACGCAGCACTTTTTTTGTGGACACTGTATGAGCTGGTTATTTACCCACCTAGAAGGTTTGGATGATTTTGTAAATGTTCGCTCAACAATGCTAGATGATTCTCGCACCTACAAGCCATTCATTGAAACTTACACGGATGAAAAACTTGAGTGGGCGAGCACGGGGGCAGAGCACAGTTTTTGTAAGTTTCCACCGCAGGAAAAGTTTCCTGAATTGCTTCATGAGTATGCGCAAAAACAAGGATAAATACAGCGTTATCTTTCATGCGCTTTTTATAAATAACAAGTGCAATGTGCTGTTTGTTTTCCATCACTATTTATCTAATATCTCTGCTTTAGCTAGAGCCTAGTAAATCGTTCTTTTTAACCTTATAACTGCTATTAAAAAAGCCGCGTTAATTTTCATTAACGCGGCTTTTTAGTGTGCTTTTAAGCTAAACCAAAAGTGTTAGTCAACACTCATGGTTTTAGTCATTGCAGCATTCGCGCGACCAGCTGGTTTGATAGAACCTGCACGTAAGCCGCTATCTGGAATAGCGTCACGTTTGTCGTGTGCCATCGCTTTTGGCGTATGGGCGACTTCGCTATCTGCAACGGCAGTAGGTTGTGCCATTGGCGCACTTGCTTTACCTGAAGTGATCACTGTTTTAGTGTGCGCTACAGGTTTTGCAGTAGGCTTAGTCTCTGCCATTGGTGCTTCCTCAACAACTACTTCTGAAGCAGGTTCCGCAGCAACTGGCGCTTGTTCAACCACTTCTTCAGTTGGTTCAGCAGCAACATGCGCTTGTTCAACCACTTCTTCAGTTGGTTCAGCAGCAACATGCGCTTGTTCAACCACTTCTTCAGTTGGTTCAGCAGCAACAGGCGCTTGTTCAACCACTTCTTCAGTAGGTTCAGCAGCAGGTGCTTGTTCAACCACTTCTTCAGTAGGTTCAGCAGCAACTGGTGCTTGTTCAGCCACTTCTTCAGTTGCTTCAGCAGCAACAGGTGCTTGTTCAACCACTTCTTCAGTAGGTTCAGCAGCAACTGGCGCTTGTTCAACCACTTCTTCAGTTGCTTCAGCAGCAACTGGCGCTTGTTCAACCACTTCTGGAGTCGGTTCTGCAGCAACTGGCGCTTGTTCAACCACTTCTTCAGTTGCTTCAGCAGCAACAGGTGGTTGTTCAACCACTTCTGGAGTCGGTTCAGCAGCAACAGGTGGTTGTTCAACCACTTCTGGAGTCGGTTCAGCAGCAACTGGCGCTTGTTCAACCACTTCTTCAGTTGCTTCAGCAGCAACAGGCGCTTCTTCAATTACTTCTGGAGTAGGTTCTACAGCAACAGGTGCTTGTTCAACCGCTTCTGGAGTAGGTTCAGCAGCAACAGGTGCTTGTTCAACCGCTTCCGGAGCTGATTCAGCAACGGCAGGTTTTTCTTCAACTTGCTTATTTTGCTTGGCTTTTAACTCAGCTTCATATTCAGCAGCGGCTTGATCTGCAACTGGAATAAATGCTGGTGGTTGTGTACCTTGCGTTGGCGTAGCTTCTTCACCCTCAGGACGACGACGGCGTTGCCCAGCAGCACGTAAATGACGTGGAGAACGGCGTGAACGCGTACGCGTTTGGCCTTGCTCTTCATCAGTCGATGTTACTGTCTCTTGCTCGTTTGGTGCCGTCTGTTCAGCTTTTTTCTCAGGCGCTTCAACAGCCGTTGTTTCAACAGCAGTAGCCTCAACAGGTACTTTAACTTCTTCAGTTTGAGTTACAACTGGCTTAGTTGGCTTGTCATCAACAACAGGCGTAGCTTGTTGCTCTGCGTCATTGTTGGTTGTAGCCGGTTGTGCATTTTCATCTTGTAGGCGAACTTTTTTACGTAAGTTACGGCGCTGACGACGAACCTTAGGTTTTTGCTCCGTTGCTTCAACAACGACATCTTGGTTTGGTGCAACGTCTTTTACGTCAGCTTTTGCTTCGGTTTTTTCTGCTACTACTTTGCTGTCATCGTTACGGTTATCGTTACGCTTACGTGAGTTAGGATTGCGACGACGTTTGTTACGGTTATCGTTTCTTTCCTGTTGCTCGTTGTTTTGCGTGTTTTCAACTGCTGGCGTTTCTTCAGCTACGCTCTCTGTACGCTCGCTTTGCGGTTTAGTGCGTGAATTATTGTTACGACGGCGTTGGTTATTACGACGACGTGTATCACCGTCATTGTTACGACGTGGATTATTACGAGATTCACTCGCTGTTTTTTGCTGCTGTTGCTCTTTACTTTCTGTTTGCTCAGCAGGCGTTGCAAATAAAGCCTTAAACCAATTGCTGATGGTAGTAAATAAACTTACCTGTGGCTGGGCTGCAACACTTTGTGGTGCCGCTGCTGGGGTTGCTTGAGCCTGAGCCTGAGCTTGTGGTGCTGGTGTTGATGGCATAACTACGCCTTTTAACACCGGCTCTTCACGTACCGCAACCGTTGGTGTTTTTGATGTTTCATACACTTCTTGTTCAGGTAATGTGATTTGCTCGTAGCTTGCTGCTTCAATTGTTTCATCTTTACGCAAACGCATTACTTCATAATGTGGTGTATCCATATGTTGATTTGGAATGATCACCACATCACAGTTATGACGTTTTTCGATGCGATGCACGCTACGGCGTTGCTCATTTAACAGATATGAGGCAACCGCTACAGGTACTTGGGCATTAACTTGTGAGGTATTGTCTTTAATCGCTTCTTCTTCGATTAAACGTAGGATTGACAATGCAATCGACTCGTTTGAACGAATAGTACCTTGACCACTACAACGTGGGCATGGGCCTTGGCTCGCTTCACCTAATGAAGGGCGTAGGCGCTGACGCGACATTTCAAGTAAGCCAAAACGCGAAATTTTACCAATTTGTACACGGGCACGATCTGGACGAACAGCATCTTTTAAGCGATTTTCTACTTCACGTTGATGGCGCGGTGGTGTCATATCAATGAAGTCGATAACGATTAAGCCACCTAAGTCGCGTAAACGTAATTGGCGAGCAATTTCGTCTGCAGCTTCTAAGTTGGTATTAAGCGCAGTTTCTTCGATATCGCCGCCTTTAGTGGCTTTAGATGAGTTGATATCGATAGAAGTAAGTGCTTCAGTTGGGTCAATAACAATTGAACCACCAGAAGGTAAGCGTACTTCACGTTGAAACGCAGACTCAATTTGGCTTTCGATTTGATAATGAGTAAAAAGAGGCACTTCACCTTGATAAAGTTTTACACGGCTCATGAAGTCAGGGCGAAAACGCTCAATGTGCGCTTTAGCCTCTTCAAATACACGGGCTTTATCAATTAGGATCTCACCGATGTCACGGCGTAAATAATCGCGAATCGCACGGAAAATCACGTTGCTTTCTTGATGAATTAAGAACGGTGCTTTACCGCCATCAGAGGCTTGCTGAATCGCATCCCAATGAACAAGCAGCGCTTTTAAATCGTAGTTTAGTTCTTCAAACGATTTACCAACACCGGCAGTACGCACGATTAAACCCATGCCTTTAGGCAGTTCTAAACGACTTAAAGCTTCTTTAAGTTCAGTGCGTTCATCACCTTCGATGCGACGAGAAATACCGCCAGCACGAGGATTATTAGGCATTAAGACTAAGTAGCTACCTGCAACACTAATAAAAGTGGTGAGGGCTGCGCCTTTTTGGCCGCGTTCTTCTTTGTCTACTTGGACAATAACTTCTTGACCTTCTTTGATCACGTCACGAATATTCGGACGACCATGGAAAGTATAACCTTGTGGGAAGTAAGTACGGGCTATTTCTTTTAAAGGAAGGAATCCGTGACGATCAGCGCCGTAATCAACAAAGGCGGCTTCTAATGACGGTTCTATACGAGTGATTTTGCCTTTATAAATATTGGCTTTTTTTTGTTCGTGACCCGGGCTTTCGATATCTAAATCATACAGGCGCTGGCCATCAACCAGTGCTACGCGCATTTCTTCTTGCTGCGTCGCATTGATTAGCATACGTTTCATATTGTTACTCTACTGTGTTATGTCTCTGACATGACGAAACTTTTCGCCTGTTCAGTTGCTCCCATCGCTTCTTTTTGTACAATCTCACGACTGGGTCTGTGGGGGAGCTTGGTACTGTATCCGTACTCTAAGTATCTTTATGGTGCTGGCTGACAATAACGTGTTGTCACGTTATTAAATTCTATTATGGTGCCAAAACTATCGGCTGTTTTTTTACAGTGACGTATTCGAGTTCTGTCCAGAGTCGACCATTAATTAAATTAACTTGTACGGTTACAACACATCTGCTGAACGGCGTATTGTACGCCGTCACGATCAGACAAATTATCTGTTCAAATTGCTTTTTTCATCAACATTAAATAACACTTCATGCTCAAACTTAACTGGCGATATATTACACGCATCGGAGTTAATTGAAGGCACGTGTAAACTGGGTATGTATAAAAGCTTTGGAAAACTTATCTCGGATCTGTATGATCAATTACCCAGAATGTGCATCACGAATGTTTTAATGTGTTAAAAAGCACCGTTGTTATTTGCAAATATATATTTGCGCCGGTGATTATCCCATTATTATAACTGTGTTAGCAACTAAAATTATTTTACTTAAATCAGTGATTAGGCAATGTCAGAAAAAACCGGCTTACAAGTATCTTTCGTCACGATTACCGAAGACCATTTAGGTCAACGGATTGATAACTTTCTTATTACTCATTTAAAAGGGGTGCCTAAAAGCGCTGTGTATCGAATTCTTCGCAAAGGGGAAGTGCGGGTTAATAAAAAACGCATCAAACCTGTGTATAAATTACAACTCGATGACATCGTTCGTATTCCACCAATACAAATAGCTGAACGTGAAGAGTTTGTGCCTAAAAATCTTGATGTAGTGACCAAACTTGAAGAGGCTATTTTATTTGAAGATAAATACCTTATCGTCATTAACAAACCATCAGGCATGGCTGTGCATGGCGGCAGTGGGCTCAGTTATGGTTTAATTGAAGCATTGCGCGTATTGCGCCCAGATGAGCGCAGTTTAGAGCTTGTACATCGTTTAGACCGTGATACATCAGGCTGTTTGTTAATCTCGAAACGTCGTTCAGTGTTGACCAGCTTGCATGAACAGTTACGTGAAAAAACCATGGAAAAGAATTACTGGGCATTGGTTGATGGGCAATGGGATTCTAAAACTAAAAATGTCACCGAAGGGCTGCGTAAAAACACCCTACAATCAGGTGAACGAGTAGTACGTGTGGATAACGTTGAAGGTAAACCTTCACATACTCGTTTTAAAGTACTGGAGCGCTTTGCTGAATGTTCGTTAGTGCAGGCATCACCAGTAACAGGTCGTACTCACCAAATTCGTGTGCATACACAATGTAAAGGTCATGCAATTGCTTGTGATGATAAATATGGCAACCAAGCATTTGATGCGGCGATGCGTAAAGTGGGATTAGGGCGATTATTTTTACATGCGCACGATTTGAGTTTTTATCATCCAAAAAATGAAACTACTATGCGAGTAGAAGCGCCGCTTGATAAAGCGCTGGCTAATTGTATTAAAACGTTACGTGCCGCAAAACCGTGAAACCCTATAAATTAGTTATATTTGATTGGGATGGCACGGTGATGGATTCAGTGGCTAAAATAGTTAACTGTATGCATCAATCCGCGAGAGTCTGTGGTGTAGTTTGCCCCAGTGACGAGGCGGTTAAAAATATCATTGGTTTATCACTTGAGCAGGCCGTGACGGTGTTATTTCCTCAGCAGAGCCATTTACACGCTGATTTAATCGCCGGTTATAAGCATCAGTATAAACATCTTGATAATACGCCTACGCCTTTATTTGCTGATGTAGAACAGACTTTAGCGGCATTAAAAAACCGTGGCGTATTGTTAGCTGTTGCTACTGGCAAAAGCCGAGTCGGCCTTGAACGCTTGCTGGATGAAACACAGTTACGGGATTACTTTGTAGCGACCCGCACCAGTGATGATGCATTGTCAAAACCAGCTCCTGATATGTTGTTGCAACTGCTCGATGAACTCAATATTAGCCATGATGATGCGCTGATGATTGGCGACACCAAAATAGATATGGCGATGGCAAAAGCGGCCAATATTGACCGTTTAGGTGTAACTATGGGGGTGCATAACGCCCAGCAGCTAAACGAGTTTACACCGATTGCGACAGTTGATTCGTATCAGCAACTAGCTGCGCGTTTAGTTTAAGTCGTAGTGAATAAATAGTTAGTCTTGATTACTTAACACATCCAGATCAAACTCAGTCAATAATTGGCTGAGTTTGATAAGTGGTAAACCAATCAAGCTATTAGGGTCATCACCGCTAAGCTTTTCAAATAAACAAATACCTAAGCCTTCGCTTTTAAAGCTGCCTGCACAATTGTAGGGTTGCTCTGCGTCACAGTAAGCAGATATTTGTGCTTGTGTCAGTGTTCTAAATGTAACATTAAAGGGTTCAACTAGGGTTTTTGTTTTATTGCTTTGAATATCATAAACACATAAGCCCGTTAGAAATGTGACTGTATTACCGCTAAATAAACTCAGTTGTTTAATGGCATTTTCTTTGTTGTGTGGTTTACCTAAGATTTGTTGCTCAAATACGGCAACTTGATCAGAGCCAATTACTAAGCCTTGTTTAAAAAGGGCAGTGGCTGCGCGTGCTTTGAGTTCACTTAAGCGTTTTACAAGTTCAACAGGGGCTTCATTGGGTAGTGCTGATTCGTCAATATCAGGTGAAAAACTGTCGAACGGCAGATTAAATTTTTGCAATAAAGACTGACGAAAGGGTGAACTTGAGGCTAAAATAAGCGGGTGCTGCATGGATTGTTTTCCTAATGAAAATCAGATTGAGTTAGGATAAATCAGATCCGTTGGCAAAACAAAGAAATGAATCGCGAAAAACCAGCTAAAATTGGTTTTTTACTTTGACTAACCAAGTAACTATCTATATGATGCAGCCCCTATGCAAAAGGTGAAAATTCCCATCACTCTTCATCCAGGCAAGGCAGCGCAACACCGTTTAAAGTATGACGGCATTGTACCGCTTGAAAAACTTACCCGTTTACGGGAAGTTGTGCAGGAAGAAGTAGGTGAAATAGCGGTAAAAATTCATTGCAAAAACGATGATCAAGGTTTCGCTGTGATTAGAGGCAATTTGTCCACACATGTTACTGTCACTTGTCAACGTTGTAATGGTGATTTAGGGTTGGATTTGGTTCAAGACTTTGTTTATTCACCAGTCGGTGAGGATACAGAGTTAGAGATTTTTCCAGAAGACTACGATGAAGTAGCGCTTGATGAAAATGGTGAAGTTAACGTTTTTGATTTAATCGAAGACGAACTAATTTTAGCCGTGCCATTAGTTGCTACCCACAACGAAGCTTCATGCAGTTATTCAGCAAAGCCTGCCAGCTTTGGTGTTTTAAAAGCGGAAGATGATAAACCAAATCCATTTGATATTTTGAAACAACTTAAGAAAGATTCTTAGGAGAAGACTATGGCTGTACAAAAAAGCAAAAAGTCTCGTGCAAGACGCGGCATGCGCCGTTCACACGATGCGATCAGTGGTCCAACTTTAACTGTAGACCAAACATCTGGTGAGACTCATCGTCGTCACCATGTGACTGCAGATGGTTACTACAAAGGCGTTCAAGTAATTTCTAAATAAGAGATTGCTTTTATGCTGACCAATCTAACAATTGCGTTAGATATGATGGGGGGCGATTATGGCCCCCGTTCATCTATCCCCGCAGCCGTTAACGCGGTAAATGCAAATGCCAACCTAAGATTGATCTTATGTGGCAACGAACAAGTAATATCTAAAGAACTCGAGTCTCTCGATTCTCTATCTCATCCTCGTTTAATAATTCGTCATTGTAGTCAAGTAGTCACCAATAGTTGTGAACCGTCTTCTGCTGTGCGATCTAAAAAAGATTCCTCAATGCGCGTTGCTCTTGATTTAGTTAAATCAGGTGAGGCACAAGCGTGCGTTAGTGCCGGAAATACCGGTGCATTATTATTTATGGCTCACTATGTGCTGAAAATGTTGCCAGGCGTAAAACGTCCTGCATTGATCTCTGCTGTGCCAACTGAGCGAAAAAATCCGGTTTACTTACTTGATTTAGGTGCGAACGTGCATTGTGATGCACAAACCTTATATCAATTTGGCATTATGGGTTCGGTTGTCGCAGGGCAAGCACTGGGCTGTGATAGTCCAAAAGTGAGTTTATTAAATATTGGCTCCGAAGACATTAAGGGCCATGAAGATATCAAACAAGCTGCACAACTGATGCAACAATGTAGCTACCTTAATTATACTGGTTACAGCGAAGGTAGTGATATTTTTACTGGTAAATCAGATGTGATCGTCTGTGAAGGTTTTGTGGGCAATGTGGCTTTGAAAACCTGTGAAGGGATTGCCAAGCTGATTATGTTTAAGCTTACCAAAGCACTGCAAAAGCACTTTTTCTATAAATGTTTAGCATTTATGTTACAGCCAGTAATAAAAAAACTCTATAAACGGGTGAACCCCGACCAGTATAACGGCGCTTCTCTGGTAGGATTGCGCGGTATTGTCGTAAAAAGCCATGGAAATGCCTCAGCTAAAGCATTTCATGCTGCTATCGACGAAGCTGCTAGAGAGGTGGAACGTCAACTTCCTGAAAAAATTGCAGCTATCTTCGAGCAAACACATTCAACTAAAAAAGTCGCAACTGACGATTAATTACTATCTCAGGTGCGTACTTAAAAATTTATTTATTTGTTTAATTAAAAGAGCAAAGTATGGCACAAAAAATTGCACTTGTTTTTCCGGGTCAAGGCTCACAATCTGTGGGTATGTTAAGTGAACTATTAGAGCAATCTGATATTGTTAAAGCGACGTTCGCGCAAGCATCAGCGGCACTTGGTTATGATTTGGCTGCATTAGTACTTAATGGTCCAGAACAAGAATTAAATCAAACCCATCGTACGCAACCGGCATTATTAACAGCATCGGTGGCAATTTACCGCCAATGGCTTGCTGCAAATCCAGATGCAGACGTAACGATGGCAGGTCACAGTTTAGGTGAATACTCAGCGCTGGTATGTGCTGATGTGTTGAGCTTAGGCGAAGCTGTAAAATTGGTTGAAAACCGTGGTTTATATATGCAAGAAGCTGTGCCAGCAGGCGTGGGTTCAATGGCTGCGATCATTGGTTTAGGTGATGACGAAATTAAAGCCGCGTGCTTGGCATCAGCACAAGGTGAAGTGGTTGCACCAGTAAACTATAACTCACCGGGTCAAGTTGTGATTGCAGGTCATAAAGCCGCAGTAGACAGAGCATCAGAAGCGTGTAAAGAAGCCGGTGCAAAACGTGCATTGCCTTTATCGGTAAGCGTACCTTCACATTGTGAACTAATGAAACCAGCGGCAGAAAAATTAGCAAAAGATTTAGCTGCTTTAACATTTAATACACCTAAGTGTGATGTAATTAATAATGTTGATGTAACAGCTGCAAGTTCAGCGGACGCTATTAAAGATGCATTAGTGCGTCAACTATACAGTCCAGTACGATGGACAGAAACAGTACAAGCATTGGTAGCGCAGGGCATTACCCAAAGCTACGAGTTTGGCCCTGGGAAGGTGTTAACGGGTCTTGCTAAACGCATTGATAAAGCAATGGTATGTGGTTCGGTGAATAGCCAAACTGCCATTGACGAAGCAAAATAAGAGTAGGAAAAAATGGCAAATTTATTTTCGTTAGAGGGCAAAGTTGTCCTAATCACAGGCGCTAGTCGTGGTATTGGTAAAGCAATCGCCACTACATTAGTAGCACAAGGTGCTAAAGTTGCTGGTACTGCAACCAGCGAGTCCGGTGCTGCAAATATCAGCGAATACTTAGGCGAGAATGGTAAAGGTTATGCGTTAAACGTAACTGATCCTGCGTCGATCGAGGCGACACTTGCTGCGATAAAAGCAGATTTAGGCGATATCGACGTATTAGTAAATAATGCCGGTATTACTCGCGATAACTTACTTATGCGTATGAAAGATGCAGAGTGGGACGATATCATTGATACTAACTTGAGCTCAGTTTTTCGTTTATCTAAAGCAGTGTTACGCCCGATGATGAAAAAGAAAAACGGTCGAATTATCAATATAGGTTCAGTTGTTGGTACAATGGGTAATGCAGGGCAAGCTAACTACGCAGCAGCTAAAGCGGGTGTAATTGGTTTTTCTAAGTCGTTAGCGCGTGAAGTTGCTTCTCGTGGTATTACAGTCAACGTAGTTGCTCCTGGTTTTATTCAAACAGATATGACCGACAGCTTAACTGACGAGCAAAAAGCAGCTACGCTTGCTAATGTTCCTGCTGGGCGTTTAGGCCAACCGGATGAAATTGCCGCCGCAGTATGTTACTTAGCATCTGATGCAGCAGCGTATGTTTCAGGCGAAACTTTGCACGTAAATGGTGCGATGTACATGGTGTAAGGAACTTTGTTCCTATTTTGTTTTGAGGCGGCTTGTCGAAAAATGTTGAATTTTTTGTTAACTTGCTTTAAACATACTTGAATTCGTGCTGAAAATAAGCGATAAAAGACACAAATAACCGTCAAGAGGTTTGACCAGATAAAAAATTATCAGCAAATCCTTGAATCACAGAATTATGCGCCGTAAACTACGCCGCAATCTGAAAATAACGCATTGGCGTTTTTAATAAAGGAAAGAAGAATGAGCGACATCCAAGAACGCGTAAAGAAAATCATCATTGAGCAACTAGGTGTTAAAGAAGAAGAAGTAAAGCATGAAGCTTCTTTCGTTGATGACTTAGGCGCAGATTCACTTGATACTGTTGAATTAGTAATGGCTCTTGAAGAAGAGTTCGATACTGAGATCCCAGATGAAGAAGCTGAAAAGATCACTACAGTACAAGCTGCAATCGATTACGTAACGGCTCACGCTGAGTAATCAATCGCATATTAAGGGCAGCGTTCGCTGCCCTTAATCTATCTATACCCTGTATTTCCACGCATTTGGGTATTAATACCCACCAGAAAAATAATAATTCCCTTATTGGAGGCAAACCGTGGCTAAACGTCGAGTCGTCGTAACTGGCTTAGGAATGTTGACGCCGCTAGGTAATGATGTTGAATCAACCTGGCAAGGCTTGTTAAATGGCAAAAGTGGTATCCAAACTATCACTCATTTTGATACATCTAGTTTTGGCACCAAGTTCGCTGGTTTGCTGAATGATTTTGATGCGTCAGCCTATATGCCGGCAAAAGATGCTAAAAAAATGGATTTGTTCATCCAGTATGGCATTGCAGCAGGTGTACAAGCACTACAAGATTCTGGCCTTGAGATCACAGAGCAAAACGCAGCCCGCGTTGGTGTTGCTGTGGGTTCAGGCATTGGTGGTTTAACACTTATTGAAGAAAACCACATAAAGTTATTAAACAGTGGCCCACGTAAGCTTTCTCCTTTTTACGTGCCGTCGACCATTATCAATATGATCTCTGGTCATTTATCGATTATGCACGGTCTACGTGGTCCAAATATCTCTATCGTGACAGCCTGTACAACAGGTTTACACAACATTGGTCACGCTGCGCGCATGATTGCTTATGGTGATGCTGATGCGATGGTTGCCGGTGGTGCAGAGAAAGCCTCAACGCCAATTGGTATGGGTGGTTTTAACGCTGCACGTGCGTTATCAACCCGAAACGACGATCCGCAAGCTGCATCACGTCCATGGGACAAAGACCGTGATGGCTTTGTACTTGCTGATGGTGCAGGTGTTATCGTACTTGAAGAATACGAGCATGCGAAAGCCCGAGGTGCAAAAATCTACTCTGAGTTGGTTGGTTTTGGTATGAGCGGCGACGCTTATCACATGACGTCGCCACCAGAAGATGGTGCCGGTGCAGCCTTGGCAATGGAAAATGCTTTAAACGATGCGCAAATCAATGCAGATCAAGTGGGTTATATTAATGCTCACGGTACATCGACTAACGCTGGCGATAAAGCAGAAACCTCTGCGGTTAAGTCAATTTTTGGTAATGCAGCCAAAGATGTGATGGTGAGTTCATCAAAATCTATGATGGGTCATTTACTCGGTGCAGCAGGCTCTGTTGAATCAATTATCACTATTTTGTCGTTACAAGATCAAAAAGTAACACCAACAATTAATCTTGATAACCCTGATGAAGGCTGTGATCTGGACTACGTTCCACACACGGCTCGTGATGCGAAACTTGATTACGCATTATGTAACTCATTTGGTTTTGGTGGTACTAATGGCTCGTTGGTATTTAAAAAGGTATAATCTTTTTTAACAACGAGACAAAATAAGAGCCCAGTTGTTACTGGGCTTTTTTATATGCAAAATATGCCAAAACAAAAAACTCACATAGCGCAAACAATAAAATTAGTCACGCCACAGCAAGGCGTTAGCATAAGTAGCAATGATCGCGGCTTTAATTATGGCGATGGCTTTTTTACAACTGCAAAAATAGTTGATGCTCAAGTAGAGCATTGGCCACTTCACAGTGCACGATTAGTTGAATGCGCGCAGCGACTTAGTTTTGGTGAGCTGGATTTATCGGCACTGCAGCAAGCAATCGCTAAGTATATTAAGACGGTTTCGCTGGGCGTTTTAAAAATAGTGGTTACACGTGGTGAAGGAGGGCGTGGTTATGGCCTTCCGGAACAAAGCAATTTATTGATTGTACTGTCGCTATTACCGTTTCCTTCACACTACGCTCAATTAGCACAACAAGGTATTAAACTCGCTATTAGTCCTGTGCAACTTGCATCGCAACCATTGCTTGCTGGTTTGAAAACGTTAAATCGTTTAGAGCAAGTAATGATCAAACGCGCCATGCAAGGGCAAGATTGTGATGATGTACTGGTGTGTGATTATCACAATAATGTGATTGAAACCTCTGCGGCAAATATTTTTGCTATTAAAAATGGTCGAGTTTTTAGTCCAAGTTTGCAAAACTGTGGTATTCAAGGGGTTTATCTGCAATCACTGTGTGATAAGTTAACCATTGAATTTACTGATATTAAGCTAGAACAATTGCTGCAAATGGAGGCAGTATTTAGTTGTAATAGCTTAATGGGAATTGTGCCTGTTACAGCGATTGATGGTATGCAGTTTGAGTTAGCAAATAGTTTAGTATTATTGCATGGTTTATTTACCAAGGAGTCTGCGTGTTAAGAGTGATTATATCGATTGTGTTGCTAGCATTATTGGTAACTGGAGTTGGTTATCAACAGTTGCAAGCAACTATTAACAGTAGTTTAAAAGCGCCAGCGAATACGTTGTTTGAAGTTAAAAAAGGCACGGGGTTTAATCAACTCTGCCAACAGTGGCAAGCAAAAAAATGGTTAGATGGGTGCTTACGTTATCAGATACTCGCGAAACTCGATCCGACACTGACGGATTTAAAAGCTGGTTTATATCAACTTAATAACGCCACGGTGCTTGATAACATTCGGCAAATCAATCAAGGTAAACAAGTAAGCTTTAGTTTTACAATTATTGAAGGTCAGTCACTTCGTGACGTGTTAGCGGCAATAAGTAAAGCCAAGTATCTTCGTCAAGATTTAAGTCTTGGTGAGCTATCTCAGCAAATAGTCGGCTCTGAGCAGCATTTAGAAGGGTGGTTATTTCCTGATACCTATTATTATCATGCTAATGATACGACAAGCTCAGTGCTCAAACGAGCGCATAAAATAATGCAAAATGTACTTGATGAGGCTTGGCAAAACAGGGCTGCTGATTTACCGTTTAAAACGGCCTATGAAGCATTGATTATGGCCTCAATTATTGAAAAAGAAACAGGCCTTGCCAGCGAACGGCCATTAATAGCCTCTGTATTTACTAATCGACTAAATACAAAAATGCGCTTGCAAACTGATCCAACAGTGATTTATGGCATTGGTGCTGACTTTGATGGTGATATAAAACGTAAAGATTTAACTAATCATACTCCGTATAATACATATAAAATTAATGGCTTACCGCCTACGCCGATTGCTATGCCGTCAAAAGCGGCAATACTTGCAGCAGTCAATCCACCTGAGTCTGAGTACCTTTATTTTGTTGCCAAAGGCGATGGTAGCCATCAATTTTCTAAAACCTTAAAAGAACATAACAAAGCAGTACAAGATTACTTACGTTATCAAAAACAGTTAAGCAAATCAGAGTAAAGAATATAAAACGAGAAAGCCGATTAATGCTTTTTCAAACTAAAAAGAGAGATCATGACAGCAGCAAAATTTATTGTGATTGAAGGCTTAGAAGGGGCCGGTAAATCGACAGCTATAGCAATTTGCCAACAGTTTTTAGAGCAGCACAAAGTTGATTTTATTAATGTACGCGAGCCCGGCGGCACACCCATCGCTGAAGCACTGCGCACTATTGTAAAAGATAACCATGTCGAACAGATTGCCAGCGAAACAGAATTACTGCTGATGTATGCAGCCCGTTCGCAACTGCTACATAATGTTATTCGTCCAGCACTTGCTAAAGGACAATGGGTATTAGGCGATCGTCACGATCTATCATCGCAGGCTTACCAAGGCGGCGGACGTGAAATTGCCGCTACTACGTTAGATTCTCTCGCCAATATTGTATTAAAAGGTTTAAAACCAGATCTCACCATTTATTTGGACATTGAACCTGCGGTGGGCCTTGCCCGTGCGAAAGGACGCGGTGAGCTGGATCGCATAGAACAACAAGCATTGAGTTTTTTTGAACGTACCCGCGCACGCTATTTAGAACTCGCAAATAGTGATGACACTATTAAAACAGTTAATGCAGGTCAAAGTATGCAATTAGTACATCAAGATATTATTACCGTGCTTGAACAATTTATGAAAAGTAACAATTAACATGATTTATCCTTGGCTTAGCAATGTTGAGCAGCAATTAGCAGCCAGTTTTAATGCTGGGCGTTTTCACCATGGACAATTATTTAATGGTCAACAAGGTGTTGGTAAGCGCGCCTTAGTGGAGCAGCTGGCTAATGCATTATTGTGCTTGTCTGCAACTAACTTAGTCCCTTGTGGGCATTGTAAGAGCTGCCATTTAAATCAAGCGGTTACTCATCCTGACAAATATGTAGTGCAAGCTGATGGACAAAGCATTGGTGTGGATGATATTCGCAGTGTCAGCGATTTCATGCATCAATCAGCGGCGCAAAATGCCAATAAAGTGGTGGTGATCAATGATTGCCATAAAATGACCACAGCGGCGGCCAATGCCTTACTTAAAACGTTAGAAGAGCCCAGCCCGCAGCGATTTTTGTTACTAACAACGAGTGCGACAACGCAATTACCGGCCACTATTTTAAGTCGCTGCGCGCTTACACAAGTAAAAGTGAATGACGCCAATGTTGCTATGAATTGGATTTCCCAACTGCACGTTCCTGCATATCCATGGTTAAAAATGTTTACCCAGCAGCCATTATTGATTGCCCGTTGGCAACAAGATGAGCAGCTGGAAGTAATCGATGAATTGTATAAGTTTGCAACTGAGCTAAAACAAGGCCATAATTTCAGTGCGTTAGTTGATATTATCAGTAAAGATACAGAGCGTGTTCGCGTCTTTTGTTTATTTTTAAGCGAACAATTAAAACAACAACTCATTGCTGGAATGGATTTTGATTCATATCAGAGTGCGCAAAATGCATTGGCCGAATTTGTGCAAAACAGTACACAGATATTAGGATTGAACTTGCCGTTGGCAGTGTCTCGTTTAGCGTATCGTTTACGTAAAAGCTATAAGTAGGATTATTGTGCAAGAATTATTAGTCGATTTAGATGATCTAGATGAATTATACCGCTGCTATATGCCGTATTTAAAAAATGGTGGACTATTTGTGCGCACTAATATGCGTTATGAGATGGGTCATTCATTGGCATTAAAAGTGACATTACCGGATGCGCTTGAAGATGATGTAATAACCGGAAAAGTTACATGGATCACGCCACAAGGCGCGCAAAGTTCTAATCCACCGGGCATTGGTATTAGTTTTATCGATGATAAAACTAACCTAAATGTGAAGATCGAAAAACTACTAGGGACTATGTTAAACTCTGGTAATCCAACTTATACCATGTAGTAAGCAGTAACATGATTGTAGATTCTCATTGCCATTTAGACCGACTCGATTTTGATAAACTCGATTTAAACTTAGACCAAGTACTTGATAGTGCACGGGCTAAACAAGTTGAACACTTTTTATGTGTGAGTGTCACACTTGATCAATTCCCTAGTATGCTAGAAAAAATTCAAGGCTATAGTGATGTCTCTGCCTCGTGTGGTGTTCACCCGCTTGATCAAAAAGACGCACTTGATAAACAACGCTTAATTGATTTAGCAAGCCACGATAAAGTAGTAGCAATTGGCGAAACAGGGCTTGATTACTATTATTCGAAAGACACCCATGCCGTGCAACAAGCAAGTTTTGTGGGTCATATTGAAGTGGCGAACGAGTTACAAAAACCACTTATAATTCATACTCGCGATGCGCGCGACGACACCATAAACTTAATGCGTGAACATAACGCACAAAAGTGTGGTGGTGTATTGCATTGCTTTACTGAAGATTGGGATATGGCTAAAAAAGCCATCGACTTAGGCTTTTATATTTCTATCTCTGGCATTGTGACCTTTAAAAATGCCGTAGAGCTTAAAGATGTTGTTAAACAAATCCCTCTTGATAGATTATTAATCGAAACAGACTCGCCTTATCTAGCGCCAGTACCGTATCGTGGGAAAACTAATCAGCCCGCTTATGTGCAAGATGTTGCTTATTACATTGCTGATTTAAAAGGTATTAGCTACAAAGAGCTTGCCAACGCGACTACGGAAAACTTCTACTCATTGTTCAACTTAGTGAACAAAGGTTAATTAGCATATGAGCACAGCATCACTTCCTCTATTAATAATGGGGCCGATGGTGCGCCGAGCTGATGCTGCAGAGGTTTGCATACAGTTTGCAACGTCTGTAGCATCACAATTTAGTATTGAATTTGATGATATAGACGTTTTTAGTGAGCAACAGAGCATTGCTTTAGGTACTCATCTTTACTTGCACTTTGTGATCGTAAAACCGATTGCCGCAACATTGCCTGTTAATCAGCTGATCAGCTACCGCCTATTAAACAGCAACTCAGACGTTGATTTAAGTGATTTTTGTTATCAAGGAAAAGCCACCCCTGAATTTGTGATCCCGCAAAAACTTGAGCAGATTTTACATGGCTCATGCCGTAATCCACATCATCCTGCAAAAGATAGCTTAGTGGCTGCGAATGATTTTCAACAGCAAAATCGCAGTGTAAATCAAACCGGGGCGGATGTTTTACTGCTCTCTGGTGATCAAGTGTATGCCGATGATGTTGCTGGTGCGATGTTATTAGCAATTGAACGACTGATCAGCGTATTAGGAATATACCAAGAGCAACCACTGGCAATTGATTTACCTGCACAGTTAAGTGAACAACTGTATCAGCGCCACTTATATTTACCGACGGTCCCTTGGCAAAAACGTAATAAAATAGGGGTTGGCTATTGGCTAAAAAAAGATGAGCCACATTTTTCAAGCTTAAAAGCTGCAAATCACTTGATCTTTTTTGAAGAGTTTATAGCCCTTTATTTACTCAATTTTAGCCCGTTACTGTGGGACTTAATTGACTTTGATAGTATTAGCTATCAAGCAAGCACACCCAAATGCCAGCAAGTTTTTGATAATGAAAAAGCAGCTTTAACGGATTTTAAAAATGGCTTAGTACACGTTCAGGTGCTACTAGCAAATATTTCAACGTTAATGATGTTTGACGATCATGATGTTACCGATGATTGGAACTTGACGGCTGGTTGGGAGCAGGTTATTTACCAACATCCAGTTAGCCGCCGTATTGTTAATAATGGCTTGATCAGTTATTGGCTGATGCAAGGCTTTGGCAATGATGCAGGTCATAAAACAGCCGCTTTACTTGATGCGTTTAAGACGAGTTTTTCTGAGCAAAAACAATGGCAATTTAAAGCGTTTGATAAAACCATTCTCGAGTTTAATCATTGGCATTATGAGCTGAATACTGTGCCTAAAGTGGTCGTGCTGGATACCCGCACTCATCGTTGGCGTAATGAGCAAAACTTTAATGAGCCCTCTGGTCTACTTGATTGGGAGCGTCTCACTGAGCTCGAAGACAGTTTAGTGACTCATGAACAAGTGATCATTGTCTCACCCGCACCGGTGTTTGGCGTTAAATCAATTGAAGCTATTCAGTCATTGTTTAATATTTGCGGACAGCCATTATTAGTTGATGTTGAAAACTGGATGGCCCACGAAGGCTCAGCTAAAAAGTTACTGGATACCTTTCGCCGTGACGATACCCCTAAAGAAACACTTATTTTATCGGGTGATGTACATTACTCATTCTGTTTTTCCGTACAGAAACGCTTTGGTAAGCACCCCAATAGAATTTGGCAACTTACTGCCAGTGGTATTAAAAATGAGTTTCCGCGTAAATTAATTTACGTGCTGGATAAGTTAGACTCGATTTTATACGCGCCGAAAAGCCCGTTAAACTTTTTTACAAAGCGTTGGCAGATGGAAGTCGATAAACATCAAACCATCGGGGAGGGGCAAAAATACTTGGTGAGTGATTCAGCGATTAGTTTGATTGAATTACAACAAGGAAAGCTGGCGCGTTATCAGTTACTCCATCCCGATAATCGCACCACAGAGTTTGATTTAAGCAATGATTAATTTAATGGTTTGCGCTGTTGTCTTACATAGTCGCTAACGTTACTTACTGTATCTAACCAATAACCGTTAGCAGGATCTTTCAGATAAACAAGCAATTGCTCGAGTACTTTTGCGTCAGTGGTATATTGATCTCCGTTACCAATTTCATGGCCCGCTAAAATCAACCAAGCATTATTTTCCCGTAATTGATCCAGCATGGTAATGATTTCATCAAAACTCATTCCGTCGATCCTAAGTCCTGTTAGCTGTGCAAAATCAGTAAAATTAGGATTATTAGCTGACTCATCTAACCAAGTTCGGCCGCTGTCAAAATGTTTAGCGATTAAAGGCACGTAGCTCTTAGTATCAATGCCCCGGCCAACAAATGTATTGCCGCACGGATAAGCAAAGGCGCGAGGGGTCACTCCTAAATGATCTTTTAGGTATTGCTGCGCTGATAAAATATCATTTTCAAGCCACTTGAGTGTAGTGTGTTCAAGTGATAAGTCTTGTGCTCTTAACCATTCAAAATTCCCTGTACATACGTGGCTGCTGGTATGATTTGCAATTTCATGGCCCGATTTTACCGCGTCTTGCCACTGAGTTAGGCGCTGCTTGACGTTAAAAGGGGAAACATAAAAAGTTGCTTTGACTTGGTGCCTGTTCAAAATCGCAGTGCCAACATCGACTTGGCTGTGACGAGCATCATCAAACGTGATACTCACAGCATTTTGCGCTTTATGCGGGTAATTAAAACCAAGGTATTTTTGCGACTCAGGATTGGCAATAGCAGAGAATGACAGTACTGAAATAGTCATGATCAATGAAGATATTTTTAACATGGTAGTCCTTACACTTTCTTTGGGCGTGTTGACCTTTTATGATTAATTTTGCAGCAGTATGTTTGGTATTTAGGCAAGGCAGAGCCTATGTAGTGTGGTTGTTCCCCATAAATAGGCGATAACGCAGTATAAATTCCAAACATGCGCTGCCCAAAGGGTTCTTCCTAGGGGCGATTAACTCTTTGTTACTTACATGGATGTCATAGGTAAGATCTTAAGAAATTGAGTTGAAGCTCAATTCATGATCAAATGGTTGTTACCACACAAACCACAGAATCAAGAAAAGAGCTTCAAATGAATGCTAACATTTTTATTAATAAGTTAAAAAGTATCCTAAGTGAAAAAAAACTGAACCGACTTGGTAAACAAGTAGCATTTACTAAAAGAGAAAGAAATATTACGGCATTTCATATGGTTGTTAGTCTTGTTGCTGCGCTTGGGGATAAAAAAACGATCTATTTATCCGAAATATTAAGAGTTTATAATCAGCTAACAGGGCAGTCTATTAAGTATAAGCCTTTTCATAACCAGTTAGTTAAACCTGAACTAGCTGAACTAATGCGAGAGGTAACAAATAGAGTTTTTAATTGTTGGATAAATGATGCGCTTAAGTACACGAAAAAAGATTTGTTCAAGTTTGAGAATATTTTAATTCAGGACGGTAGCTCTATTATGCTTCATCGTTCTTTAAAAGATGTTTTTCCTGGGCGATTTTCAAATACGTGTCCAGCAGCTATTGAATTGCATGCTACTTTAAATTTAACGCAAGGTTGCTTTGAAAAAGCAGGTATAACACCAGACAGTTACTCTGAACGTGAAGAACTTCCAAAATTTAAAGAGTTGAAAGGACAGTTGTTACTTGCTGATAGAGGATATTATTCAGGTAGCTATATTCATGAATTAGATAAAGCAGGAGGATTTTACGTATTAAGAGCGAAGGGATTAAAAGCAGTCAGAGTACATAATGCTTTTAAGCAAAATGGACAGGAATTAACAGGAAGTCATTCCCCAAAGTTATGTGAGTTGCTCCCCGAATTACCTAAAAATGATCTTATTGATATGAATGTTAGCATAAAAAACAAGCTAACAAGAGTCGTTGGGTATTGGTCAAAAAAAGAAAAACAATATACATTTTTAGTCACTAATTTATCTATTGATGAATTTACAGCGACTGAAATAGGCAAATTATATAGGTTACGCTGGCAGGTTGAATTACTTTTTAAGGAGTGTAAGTCTTATAATAATTTACGCGGCTTTCAAACATCAAACGCAACCTTACAAGAGGCGCTAATTTATGTAAGTTTAATAGTAACCACGCTTAAAAGGTTTTTAACTGGCTGTATTGAAAAGATATTCAAAACTGAAATGTCTACAATGACAGTAGCAAAAACAACGGGGGGTTGGTGGATTGGCATATTAACAGCGATTATTAGGAAGCATAGGAAAGGATTGTTAAATGCAGTTAATGGAGCATTTGACTTTCTGAGGAAAAATGCAGCTAGGGCGCACCCCAAACGCGATCGAAAAACAGGAGTATTTCAGTATGGGGTAGAGCCAAATTTTTAAGGCTGTACTTAATATTTTTCTTAAGTACCTACCTATGACATGGATGTAAGTAAGGGGCGTGAGCAGGACGCGGAAGCTTTGCTCGGTTTTTACTTAGCCCACTAGGTTACAAACCTCGCGCCGCGATTAAATCGCCCCTAGATTGAACAAATTTCCATCCACAAAGGTCAACACGCCTAGTCTATATATAGAAACAAGTTATATGTAATAAAGCAATGATTACCTAAGTGACTGAATAAATTTCAAGACGATAGCTTATTTATAGACAAAAAAACGCCCAGAACGAATCCGCATTGTTCTGGGCTTAGGGGATGGCTCTAATGAGCCTGCGCTAACTTTAAAAACACCTTCTAAGTTCATTAAGGGAGAAGTAGAAAGTAATATTAAGTGTAGTTAACATATGTAAAAAACCCCAATAAATGATGATTTTTTATACTGCTTATAAAACAACTGTTTGTCTTAAAACGAAGCGCAAAGCTTAAATTTTATACATTGGTTGTTGCCAACTTATCCACACCTTATTATTATCACCAGCTGATCAGTTGAGTGTTTTGTACTAAATCTCGAGGTAAGGAGTTTTTAATTTTATTTTTTTGCCACTTTCCAAGCCCTATCGGACAGCCACAAAGGGTTAAAACCACTTCGCCAAGTGCGTTGCTAGGTTCGCTTAAACGAATATCTTTACCTTGAAAGTAGTCATTGGCCTGCTCGTTACTTAGCGCAATTACATTAGCCTTACATTGGCCACCAAATACGGTGGCAAATTCGTGGTTAAGACGCACCCCATTTTTGTGGATCATGCCGAGGTGGATACCAAGTCGCGCGTATTTTATTTTGTTTTCAATGGCGGCAAACTGTTCAGGGAATAGCCACAGTTCTTTATCGCGCTGCATTAGTGAGCCGCTGAGTGATGTCAGGTCAAATTGTTTTTTTAGCTCAGTGTAAAATGCTTGGCTGGATTTTTTGTCAAACGGCTGAAAAGGGAATGCACCTTTTTTTACTTTTTGATTTGGATTATCGCAGCTAGCAAGCTTTTTAAACTTAGCAATAAAAAAGCCTTCGCTGTCGAATGTTTGCGGCCAGACATGCAAATAGCCTTCGCTGGTTGTGGCTCGCTCTGCACCTGCAAACAAATGATCTAATGGTTGTATTTCAAGATGCTCTGCAAACTCAGTGAGAAGATATTCGCACACTTGCTGATTTTCGAGCGGGGTTAAAGTACAGGTTGAATAGACTAATGTACCGCCTGGTTTTAATGCATAGAAAGCGCTTTTTATTAAGTTTTTTTGCACTTTGGCAATATCAATGTTTGACTCAATCGACCAATTCTTTAAGGCATCAGCATCTTTTCGAACCGTACCTTCGCCAGAGCATGGGGCATCGAGTAAAATACTGTCAAAGCATTCATACATATAATCGCCAAAAATAGCCCCATCAAAATGCGACAATGCACAATTGCCAACTCCCATACGCTTTAAGGTTGCGCTGAGTACTTTTAAACGAGATGACGACAATTCATTGGCAACCAATACCCCGTGATTATTCATTAATGCTGCTAATTGTGAAGTTTTAGAGCCAGGAGCGGATGCCATGTCGAGCACATGAGTTGCATCAGTTAATGCGTCTTTGAGTGCTATTGGTGGCAGCATCGAACTGGCTTCTTGTACATACATAGCGCCACTTAAATGTAGATCCGTGTTACCCAGCGCCAGAGCTTGCTCTTCATGTTCACTGCGCTCTAACCAAAAACCTTCGCTACACCATGGGATTGGGCTTAATGTCCAGCCTCTATCAAGGGCATACTGCTGAAAATCCTCAACCGACATTTTAAGCGTATTGACACGTACAGATTTACGAAGCGGTCTGCGACAGGCATTGAGAAAGTCATCCAATGTTAGGTGTGCTGGTAAATAGGTCTTTACGTCATCTATAAAATGCTGGGGAATATAGGTATTGGCGTCCAAGGCAGTGCTCACAGAGAATTTTAAAGTTGTATTCTAGCATTATTAGTGGCTCAGAGCAGTGCCTTAAATAACCTTTTAAAGTATGCAAACCTGTCGACACTTGGTGCATAAATGTGTGTTTTAAGTGTTTTTAAACATTATTTATTATACTTATGTCGACAATAGCCGTTTTTAAACGCAGTTTTTACTGATTTAGGGTTGACACATTTACAGCTAAAGACCATAGTGTATCCGTAAATTGTCGACAATCTTAGAAGGTGAACAATGACGCAAGATGCTTTTAGTGAAACACCTATTACTACCGCCTCAGATCAGGTATTTGTGGATATGCGTCGAGAAATTGTCGAAGGCAGTATTGTTCAAGGTAGCAAGATATCCGAGCCAGAACTGGCAAAGCGTTATGGTGTAAGCCGTGCAACGCTTCGTGAAGCGCTTAACCGCCTTGAAAGTTGTTATTTAGTTGAGCGTAAAGCGAATGTGGGTTGTCGTGTTGTGGCACTTACAGCTGAACGTTTAATAGAAGTATATCAAGTTCGCAGTGCGCTTGAAGGTTTAGCGTGTCGTTTAGCTGCCGACAATATGGCACCCGATGAAGTACAAAGTTTAAAGCAATTACTTAATCAGCATCTGAAAACACAACGTGTAAAAGAGGGTGAGTCTTACTATCAAGAAGCCGGCGATCTGGATTTTCATTATCGCATTATTAAAGGCAGTAAAAACGACCACCTTATTCACTTATTGAGTAACGGACTTTATCAGTTAATTCGTATGTATCGTGTGCAAATGGGCATGGTTGGGCCTCGCGTATCAAAAGCGTTTGATGAGCACTTAGCCATTATTAATGCGATTGAAAACCATGATGGGGAATTAGCTGAGTTATTGATGAAGCGCCATATCAGTGCATCGCAAGCCAATATACAAACGAAGTTTAATTTACATGCCGCGCAAAATGAGCGCGCGGAGCAGTAAAAACGTCATATTAAACCATTAAAAAATATAAGTTGTCATAAAGCAACCCCGTTCAAAGTTAGGAGAATGTAATGTCAGCAGGATTAAAATTTAAACAGGCGATTGCCAATAATCATCCATTACAAGTCGTCGGCACAATCAACGCTTACACGGCGATGATGGCTGAAAAAATGGGTCATCAAGCAATTTACCTTTCAGGTGCAGGTGTCGCGAATGCTTCATTTGGTATGCCTGATTTGGGGATGACCAGTCTTGATAATGTTTTGGAAGATATTCGCCGCATCACAGGTGCCAGCGATTTACCATTACTTGTTGATGCCGATACTGGTTGGGGTGGAGCATTTAATATTGCTCGCACAGTCAAAGAGATGACCAAAGCCGGCGCGGCGGGGTTTCATATTGAAGACCAAGTAGCGCAAAAGCGGTGCGGCCATCGCCCGAATAAAGAAATTGTCTCGCAAAGCGAGATGGTTGACCGTATTAAAGCAGCTGTTGATGCTAAAACTGACAGTGACTTTTACATTATGGCGCGTACTGATGCGTTTCAAAAAGAAGGCTTAAATGCCGCGATTGAACGTGCAGCAGCCTGTGTTGAAGCCGGCGCCGATGCGATTTTTGCAGAAGCCGTACACGATCTTGCCGACTATCAAGCCTTTACCAAAGCGATTAATGTGCCTATTTTGGCTAACATTACTGAGTTTGGCCAAACGCCAATTTATACTAAAGAGCAACTAAGTGATGTAGGCGTAGAAATGGTGCTTTACCCACTCAGCGCGTTCAGAGCAATGAATAAAGCGGCACTTAACGTCTATTCAGCAATTTTAAATGAAGGCTCTCAACAGAGCCAAATTGAAAATATGCAAACACGTGCTGAGCTTTATGACTTTTTAGATTATCACTCGTATGAAAATACACTCGATAACCTTTTTTCAGCAAAATCTGATAAATAATAATAAATTCAACAGGAGACACATCATGGTAGATAAAGCATTAGGCGGCGCAGGACTTCGCGGACAAGTAGCAGGCCAAACAGCACTTTGTACAGTAGGGCAAACCGGTTCAGGCTTAACGTATTGTGGTTACGACATTGCAGAGCTTGCTGAAAAAGCGCAGTTTGAAGAAGTATCTTTCCTACTTTCGCGCGGTGAATTACCGACCTCTGCAGAGCTTAGCGAATACAAAGCTAAACTAAAAAGTTTACGTGGTTTACCACCGGCACTGAAAACTGTACTTGAAAACATTCCAAAAGACGCGCACCCAATGGATGTCATGCGTACAGGTTGCTCTATGCTAGGTAACCTTGAAATGGAGCATGACTTTAGTCAGGCTAATGATGCCATTGACCGTATGGTTGCGGTATTTCCAAGCATTATTTGTTACTGGTATCGTTTTACTCACGACGGTGTGCGTATTGAAACACAAACTGATGATGACTCAGTTGGCGCGCATTTTTTAACGCTACTACATGATAAAGCGCCATCAGAGTTATTTGCTCAAGTGATGAATGTATCGCTGATTTTATATGCAGAGCATGAATTTAATGCCTCAACCTTTACTGGTCGCGTTTGTGCATCGACATTATCTGACATTCACTCTTGTGTAACAGGTGCCATTGGCACGTTACGTGGCCCATTACATGGCGGCGCGAATGAAGCGGCAATGGATATGATTGAAGGCTTTAAAGATGCAGACCATGCAGAGCAAGAAATCATGGGCATGCTGGAGCGTAAAGATAAAATTATGGGCTTTGGTCACGCAATCTATCGCGAATCAGATCCACGTAATGTGATCATTAAAAAGTGGTCTGAAAAACTCGCTGCAGAGCTAGGCGACGAGGTACTTTATCCAGTATCAGTGCGCTGTGAAGAAATTATGTGGCGTGAGAAGAAGTTATTTTGTAACGCAGACTTTTTCCATGCATCGGCGTATCACTTTATGGGCATTCCAACTAAGTTATTCACCCCTATTTTTGTTATGAGCCGTGTAACAGGCTGGACCGCACACGTAAAAGAGCAACGCGCTAATAACCGTATTATTCGCCCAAGTGCAGATTACACTGGGCCAGAAGCGCGTAGTTATACGCCAATCGAATCACGTTAAGACTATTAAAGGTGGGCGAAAATACGCTCACCTTTTATTTTTGCACATTGCCACTAGCGCATAGTTTTTAAGGCCTCTTTTTTCATACATCCCTTAAACACGCTATACGTGTGCGACCACCGTCACCAAATTAGCGAGTCTTGTAATGACTATCATAAACAATACTAAATACAGAAAACCCTTACCTAACTCTAATGTCGATTATTTTGACACCCAAGCTGCAATTGATGAAATTAAGGCTGGTGCGTACGCAGCCTTACCCTATACATCACGTGTTTTAGCAGAGAATTTAGTACGCCGCTGTGAGCCGCAAATGCTAACCGCAGCACTGTCGCAGCTTATCGAACGCAAACAAGATTTAGATTTCCCTTGGTATCCCGCGCGCGTAGTCTGTCACGATATTTTGGGACAAACAGCGCTGGTTGATTTAGCTGGCTTGCGTGATGCCATTGCAGCCAAAGGCGGCGATCCAGCTAAAGTTAACCCAGTAGTACCAACACAGCTGATTGTTGATCACTCATTAGCCGTTGAATACGCAGGGTTTGATCCTGATGCTTTTGAAAAAAACCGCGCTATTGAAGATAGACGTAACGATGACCGTTTCCACTTTATTAATTGGACTAAAACTGCGTTTAAAAATATTGATGTGATCCCACCTGGTAACGGCATTATGCATCAAATCAACCTTGAGAAAATGTCGCCGGTGATCCAAAGCCGCGATGGGATTGCTTTTCCTGATACCTTAGTCGGTACTGATAGCCACACACCGCATGTTGATGCGTTAGGTGTCATTGCAGTAGGTGTTGGCGGCCTTGAAGCCGAAAGCGTGATGCTTGGCCGCGCCTCTTATATGCGTTTGCCTGATATTATTGGTGTTGAACTCAGTGGCAAACGTCAACCGGGTATTACAGCAACGGATATCGTGCTTGCGATCACTGAGTTTTTACGTGGCCAGCGTGTCGTATCAAGCTATTTAGAGTTTTATGGTGAAGGCGCAGATGCATTGACATTAGGCGATCGCGCTACTATCTCAAATATGACACCAGAATTTGGTGCCACCGCAGCGATGTTTTATATCGACCAGATGACCATTGATTACTTACGCCTAACAGGACGTGAAGAAGAGCAAATTGCCTTAGTTGAAAATTACGCAAAAACTACCGGTCTGTGGAGCGACAGCCTAAAAACAGCGCAGTACGATCGGGTATTAAAATTTGATCTATCAAGCGTTGGCCGCAATATTGCTGGACCGTCAAATCCGCATCGCCGTGTTTCAACCAGTGATTTGGCAGCGCAGGGGATCTCTGGGGTTGTTGAAAATGAAGACGGTTTAATGCCGGACGGTGCCTGTATTATTGCTGCTATCACTAGTTGTACGAATACCAGTAATCCACGTAACGTCATAGCAGCTGGTCTTATTGCGCGTAATGCAAATGCGAAGGGCTTAACTCGCAAGCCATGGGTTAAAACCTCATTAGCACCGGGTTCAAAAACAGCGCAATCGTATCTTGAAGATGCAAAATTACTGTCAGAATTAGAGCAACTTGGTTTTGGTATTGTTGGCTTTGCGTGCACTACGTGCAACGGTATGAGTGGTGCGCTTGATCCCGTTATTCAACAAGAAGTGATTGATCGCGACCTATACGCCACGGCTGTGCTCTCTGGTAATCGTAATTTTGATGGCCGTATTCACCCATACGCTAAGCAAGCATTTTTAGCGTCTCCGCCATTAGTAGTTGCCTATGCTATTGCAGGAACTATTCGTTTTGATATTGAAAAAGACGTACTCGGACAAGACCAGCAGGGCAATGACGTAACCTTAAAAGATATTTGGCCATCAGATGAAGAGATTGACGCAGTGATTAAACAAAGCGTAAAACCTGAGCAGTATAAGAAGGTTTACGAGCCGATGTTTAATTTAACCGTTGATTACGGTGAAGATAACGACCCACTTTACGATTGGCGCCCACAAAGTACTTATATTCGCCGCCCGCCATATTGGGAAGGCGCACTCGCTGGTGAGCGTACCATGAAAGGTATGCGCGCATTAGCGGTACTTGGCGATAACATCACAACTGATCATTTATCACCGTCAAATGCAATTATGGCCAGTAGTGCAGCAGGTGAGTACTTAACGCATATGGGTGTGCCAGAAGAAGACTTTAACTCGTACGCAACGCACCGCGGCGACCATTTAACTGCGCAACGTGCAACCTTTGCTAATCCTAAATTACTTAATGAAATGGTGATTGAAAATGGCGAAGTGAAACAAGGCTCATATGCCCGTATTGAGCCTGAGGGCACAGTTACTCGGATGTGGGAAGCAATCGAAACCTATATGCAGCGCAAACAACCATTAATTATTGTTGCAGGAGCTGACTATGGCCAAGGTTCTTCTCGTGATTGGGCAGCCAAAGGCGTGCGTTTAGCAGGCGTTGAAGTTATTGCTGCAGAAGGTTTTGAGCGTATACACCGTACTAACTTAATTGGTATGGGTGTATTACCGCTGGAATTTAAAGCGGGCACCACCCGTAAAACGCTTAAGCTAGATGGTAGTGAAAGTTACGATGTAACTGGTGAATTAACACCAGGTGCGA
This sequence comes from Pseudoalteromonas rhizosphaerae, assembly GCF_028885455.1. NCBI lineage: Bacteria > Pseudomonadati > Pseudomonadota > Gammaproteobacteria > Alteromonadales > Pseudoalteromonadaceae > Pseudoalteromonas > Pseudoalteromonas rhizosphaerae. Next base: position 3,651,575 of record NZ_CP118496.1, on the reverse strand, counting down.
GCGTTAATTTAACGATTACCCGCACTGATGGTGAAGTATTAAATGTGCCAACAAAGTGCCGTATTGATACTCAAGAAGAACTATCCATTTATGCTGCAGGTGGCGTATTACAACGCTTTGCTCAAGACTTTTTAGAAGCCACGCAAAGTGTATAAGGAAAACAGTCATGACATTTAAACCACAAATTAAAGTACCTGCCACCTACATGCGCGGTGGCACTAGTAAAGGGGTATTCTTTAATCTCAGCGATTTACCAGAGGCTGCACAAGTGGCAGGGTCTGGGCGAGATAATTTATTGCTGCGAGTGATTGGTAGCCCAGATCCATATGGCAAACAAACCGATGGTATGGGGGGGGCTACTTCTAGTACCAGTAAAACCGTTATTTTAAGTAAAAGTGAGCAAGCTGATCACGATGTTGATTACTTATTTGGCCAAGTTGCTATTGATAAAGCGTTTGTTGATTGGAGCGGGAACTGCGGCAATTTAACCTCTGCAGTTGGCGCATTTGCAATTAGTAATGGTCTTGTTGATGCTAGCCGTATTCCAGAAAACGGTATGGCTATAGTGCGAGTTTGGCAAGCTAATATTAAAAAAAGCATTTTAGTGCATGTGCCAATGACCAACGGTGAAGTACAAGAAACGGGTGACTTTGAACTCGACGGGGTGACATTTCCCGCCGCTGAGGTGAAATTAGAGTTCATTGATCCAGCGGATGGCGATGGTGCGCTATTTCCAACAGGCAATGTGGTAGATGAACTAGCAGTCCCTGAGTTTGGTGTACTTAGAGCCACTATGATCAACGCGGGTATCCCTACTATTTTTGTTAATGCAGCAGATATCGGCTATACCGGCACTGAACTTCAAGATGATATAAATAATGACGAACAAGCATTAGCTAAGCTTGAGTCTATTAGAGCGCATGGGGCAGTTAAAATGGGCTTGATCGCTCATATTAGTGAGGCGGCAGCGCGTCAACATACACCAAAAGTGGCATTTATTAATAAACCGATGACATATCTAGCTTCAAGCGGTAAAGAAATTCACAGTGATAATATCAACCTACTGGTACGTGCCATGTCGATGGGGAAACTTCATCATGCCATGATGGGTACTGCCGCTGTTGCAATCGGCACCGCAGCTGCGATAGCAGGATCGCTCGTTAATCTTGCAGCTGGTGGCGGTCAGTTGAGCGAAGTTAACTTTGGTCATCCGTCAGGTACATTAACTGTAGGCGCGCAAGCGATACTTCAAAACGGTAAGTGGCAGGTTACCAAGGCCAGTATGAGTCGCAGTGCTCGTGTGCTAATGGAAGGCGTTGTCCGAGTACCTGAGGTCAATTAATTAGTGAAATAAAACTAAAAGTGGCAGTCAGGCCACTTTTACATCCATATTTATGTGAAAAAATGTAAACAGCATTGCGTCAAATTGTATTCTTTGGTTGATATTTCCCCTAAAGTTAGTCCCTCAATGAGTTTCAAAAAAAAACAGTGTTTTTTTAATTCTTTGTTTTTAAATGTTTTTTATTTTATTTCTTTTAACTTGTGTTAAAAATGGCAGTGCTAGTTAGATGCATATTTACAGGTGTAATTAAAATTACATTTTTTTATAAATTGTCATATATTGGTGGTAAGTTGATAACATGTAATAATAAAGTGGTTAATTACGTTAATTTGATACGGTTTTATACATAATTTTAACTTAAATGACTGTTGATATTAATATAGGCTACGATTTCAGTAATGCTATTTGCTAACAAGCACCCTAGGAGATTTTCATGGCGAAAAGAATAATTAAATTTACCCCAATTGCAGCCTCGGTTGCATTGACTCTCGGCCTGACCGGTTGTGGCTCAGAAAATGATAATAACTATAACAAGCCTGAACCAGTTACAGTATACAAAGGCGAAGTCAGCACTAATTTTAATACCCAAGTATCGGGGAAAGCCGTAAAAGGCGCGTTAAAAAATGCCAAAGTGACAGTATCTACTGTTGATGATGCGGGGGAATCTGTCCCAGTAGCTTATCGTTTAGAGGCTGCATCTGATGCAAGCTATACTGCAGAATCGACAACTTCACAAGCAGACGCTGATGCCAAAGCATTGGCATTGGTTGCGGCAGCTAATCCAACAGAGACAATGACGTCAACCAGTGGTGCCTATAATATTTATCTAGAAGACGGCTTTTCGGGTCCGCTTTATATTACGGTGAGTACGTCGAAAGAAGATGACAGCATGGTCAAGTGTGATTCATTTACCGGTTGTGGCAGCTATGATGAAACCCCAGCAGCATCTGAAGTCGCTGGGATGATCAATAATGGCGATGCCGCGATTGATTTTGGCGAATGGTACAAAGATGATCTTGAATTACAAGTTGTTAAGTTTATTAAAGCTTCACCAGCACCTGCAAGTGCTCGTGGTATTAATTTCGCGGAGGGTGATGGTACTGGTGTGCAGCAGTACTTTGCTAATGTGACTTTATATACGAGTATCGCAGCAAAAATGTTGTTAGACGGTGCTAAAGATGGTTCAGCAGTCTCAGATGAAGCAGTTGCAGCGGCAAGTTTAAAAACATTAATTCAAGTATTAGGGCCTGATACAGCAATTAAAGCCGCTTCTTTACTTGGTGATATTTCTCTTGGTGGTGCGGTTGATTTCAGTGATATTGGCGAAGGTGATTCACTGGATGCAGGTACTTTGGCATTAGTTCAAACTGCCGTTTCATTGCAGTCTGTCGCGGGGGCGGGTGCCAATGGCTCATTAAAAGACCTGATTGCAAGTCTATCTGCAGCTGTTAAAGAAGGCAAAGTAAGCAACAGTGACAATGAAATTGTCCAGAAGATTGCAGCTGAGTTACAAAAAGCAGTTGAGAATACCAGCCTTATTTTTGCCGCAGTAGTTACAGGTGAAGGTATTGATGAAGCATTTGCTAAAGTTGCTGAAAACTTAGGTATTACCGATCCTGATGAAATTGCAAAACTCAAAAATAAAGCCACCAAAGCTGTTGAAGATGTGCAAGCAAAAGCAAAAGATAAAGGGCTTGATAAAGATTTAAAAGAAACCGCAAAAGAAGTTAAAAAAGCATTAGAGAAAATTGGCTGTGAAGATAACTGTGATGCTGGTGATGATCTAACAGCTAAAGTAGCGGCTGAGTTAGAATTACAAGTTACTGCAACAACTGCTGCATTAGCTACGTCTACCGACTCAATCGCTGTTGGTACTGCTGAATTGACAAAAGTGAAAACGTTGGGTGATGCTGGTTTAGAAACAACCGAGCAGGTTTTGGCTTACAGTGCTGATGTGTTTACGTTATCAGGGAGCAAGGCGGAATATAGCCAGTTACAAGTAGAGCTTTCTGCTGCACTTGCTTCAACACAAGGGATTGCAACAACCGCCGCAAGTTTAGGTGAGCAATATCAACAATTAGTTGATAAAGCAAACTCGTTAAGTAGCGCTGTTGCAACCCAACTCGCAGCGGTTTCAACTTTAATTACGGGGATTGATGCTGAGGTGGTTCGCTCTAATGAGGCTGTGACTGCATTAGGCATCGATATCGACGTTGCAAAAAGCAATGTGACTATCGCAAGCAATAACCTAGATGCTGCTGATTCTGCGGCAATGATTGCGCAAAGTGATTTAGCAACAGCTATGATTGCAGTTGCCGCTGCAGCGATTGATAACAAAGCTAATGCAGAACTTGCTTTGTCATCCGCTCAAGCTGCAATTACCGTGGCTACAGCGACTAGTGCAAAAGCAGCCGAACTCGCTAATGCGGCAGTACAAGCTGAGGTTGCTGCTGCTGCATTAATGGATATTGCCGCTGAAGCGAGTGATAAAGAGATTGCTACAAATTTATCTGCAGAAGCTAAACTCAGTGCTACATTAGCCACAAGCGTTAGCAACGAAGCAGATACTGCTTTGAGCAGTGCAACCTCACTTGAATCTGATGCCCAAGCAGCAATTGCAACATTTACAGTATTAGTTGATGTTAAAGCAGGCACTGAGAGTATTCGAAATGCAACTTTGGTAACGAAAACAGGCGGTCGGGCATTATTTGATACTGCCGAAGTTATTTATGATGTGCTAACAGAAGCTTGGGACTTAGGAGATGAAGCCACTGGTGTTGTTTCTACACGATATCCTAATTGGACGTATAGCTTTGATAAAGATGCATTAGAGCTAAATCTTGTTAATAGTGAAAATGGCGATAAGATCAACGTTAATGGTTCTATCAATAATAAAGCAATTGTATTTGCGTTTGGCGGTATGATTGAAACAGTTGATGGTGCAAAAGTTAGTATTGAAACACTTGATGATATGGGTGAGGCTTTACAGAATTGTATCGACGCTAACAATGGGACTATTCCTAAAGATCTATCAGATTCTTGTTTAGTAATTAACTTTGAAGAGGAAGTTTCAAGCGATACGGCTGTTGATGGAAATGTGTTATCAGTAGATGGCTGGAGTCGTGTTGAAATAGTTGACGGTGATTCAGGATTTATTGGTATATTAAGCATATCTGGCGCAGATGTAACAGAGCTTGGCATGATCAGCGCAACAGGTGTTACAGGTGATATTGATTTCACTGCGATGTTATCTGTTGATTGGGCAAATGAAAATGATAATTATGCCGTTGATATCGAGTTACATAATAGTATTGGCTATACACTATCTTTGATGGCAGAAGAGGGTGAGGACTTTATGGGTAGCGTAAATGCTAACTTCGCAGGTGCGATGATGAAGTTTGGTACAGTAACAGAGATCACAAATGGTATTTCTGTAGAGTATATTGATGGTGAAGTTATCGATTACACTGATATTAGTTTTTTAGATTCATCGAAGTAACGTAAAAATAAGAGGGAGAGTCGTTCTCCCTCTTAAATAATAACAAGTGAAATAAGTATGAAAAAAAAAATTCTCACGTTAGGATTTTCCGCTTTTTTAATTACCCCTATTAGTTACGCTGCAGAGCAGTTTCAAGTCTTTACCACATTCGATTCAGAAGTGTATACAGAAGCACAACCTGTCACTGCCTTTATTGACGACTTTGATGCTCCACTTACATCAGGTGATAGCGCATTTACTTATAATGTGTTTGAGTTTGGCGTTGGTTATGGAAATTTTAAAGTCGGTTATCAAAGTCGTTTTGATTATGTTTTAAGTTTTGATCCGGATACTGCTGTTTACTTTCATACCGAAAAAAATGATCTTCCTTTTGAAGATAGAAATTATGTTTATTACCTAGACGGTAAGCAATCAACCACCAATGGATTGTTTGTTTCATATGATTTCAAATTTTTAGATTCTGACGCATTAACAATAACGCCTAAATTAACGGTTTTTGCTAGTACGCATTTTCAAGATATAAATGTAGAAGGTACAGTTTATAGTGATGAGATCCAAGGCGCATTAACAGTTGACTCTTATTTTTCGAAAGATATTTTATTTAAGCGATTTACTCCTGATGAGAACCCATCCGGCTTAGGGTACAGCGTTGATTTAGCAGTTAATTGGAAAATAAATCAAGACTTAACCATAGGCCTTCTCGCACAAGACTTACTGTATGAAACCGAGTATAAAAAAAGTGGTTTTGCAAATGGTTATACAACAGAGCTCCCGTTTACTGAAAACGATGATGGCGATATTGTTACTGAGCCTACAATACGCTTAGCAACGTCAGAGTATGGTAATGAAGTTACACATAAATTTGATATGCCGGTGCGCGTTAAGGTTTATGCGGATTATCGTATTAATGATTTGTTTTCTTCAGAGCTGATGGTTAAACAATTTGATCAAGATACGTTTTCTCAATTAAAAGCACGCATGCACTTTTGGGATCATTGGGCAGTTATTGGTGGTTATGAAATAAAAAGTGAAGCGTTTTTGCTGGGTATTGAGAACGATTATTTTGGTTTTAATATACAGACCGATAATCTCGATATTGATAAAGCGTATTATGCCAATGTAAATTGGTACCTGAAGTTAGCGTTTTAAGGACTTGTGATGTTTAAAAAACTTATATCAGTTAGTTTACTTATGTCATTAGTTGGTTGTGGTGACTCATCAGATAATGGCACAACAAACACTTTGCCTGTCATGCTGACGTCCTCCTCGGTAAGCTTTTATATTGCGCCTTGGCAATCCACTGCGGGTACGTTAACACTCATTAATGATAACACGGGCTCTATAGAAAATATTGACGTTGCAAATATTAATGATGTGACTTTACCAACCACAACTTTAAATTTTCATCATGTTGAATTTACCTCAAATGCAACGACGTTAACATGTCCAAGTTTTGCAGGTTGTGGTCGCACAGTGAGAAACAACCCGAATGATCAGAATTCTAATCGTCGCATTGATTATCAAGAAGTGATGGATATGACATTAAGTTACCGTGCTGATTTTTTTGCAGCCCCGGGCGAAAATAAGGTCTATTTATCGCCGATCAGCTCAGTGATTAGCGACAATAACTTAGACATAAGCATAACCACACAAAGCTTGAGTGCGACACCTTTTTATCACCTCACTCATAGTCAGTTGAATGACAGCCTTGAAGCTGAGTTGCTTACTAATGCACTGACTTTTGGTGTGATCTTAAAAAGAGCTGCGGATATCGAGGCGAGTTTAAATACAGCCAATAATACGGTGGTAGAACAACAGGCCCAGTTAGCAAGTTTGCCACTTTATCGTACTTTTGCAGATCGCTATGTGTCAGAGAATTTACTTAATGAAGATGGTAATCAATTATTGCAATCCGTCGTTGGAGAGGTCAAACAAAAGCTAGTTATGATTGGGAATGCTAGCAATATTTCGCCACTAGAACGAGATGAAGAGCAATTACACTCTCGTGAGTTACTCGAAGATGTGCGTAATATAATAGGTGTGGCACGCTTACAAGAGCAAACGTACAGTGATGAGCTCAAACAAAAGCTAACTGAATTTGAAACAATATTAGGCGAAGACTCGCAACAAACTATTATCGTTTTAGCGAATGTGCTTTATGACGTGCTCTATAACTTTTCGCCATTAAATAATACCGACGCAGGAGTTTATAATTTACAGGGACTGACAATAAACTACCAACAATCCCCTTATTCTTGGGCTATTAGTGGCCAGTATGATGAGCATGACGTACAGCTAGATTTAAATATTCCACAATGGCAAGTAAGTGGACTGCTGGGTAATAAAGTATCCGGTATTATTAGTGCGAAAGTGATAGGCAAAGATGCTCAACTAAACGCCGATGTGAGTGATTTAGTGTTGTCATTTGATGGAACTGACGATCCATTTTCAAATGATCAAAGTGAAACAACCGGGCAGCTGAATATAGAGACAAAGGTTTCATTAGAAAGTGCCAATAGCGGCGTCTTAACCGGTGATATAAAGCTAAACGCTGATCGCTTCGTTACTCCTTTTGAAGAGCTTGTGACAGTGGTATCTGGCTTTGACTTTAAAGGTCAGCTTGTTAGTGAAAATCAAACGACACAGTTTAACCTACAAGCAATAGAAGCAACGCCATTTATAAATGAAGCTACACAGAATCTTGCATTTGCTGTGCAATTGATAACGCCATTAAATGGCGCACCGGATTTTCAGTTTGCTTATGTTGGTCGTTTGAATCGTTTAGCTGATATTAGCAATGCAGAGATTGCCTTACGGCTAAAGGATAGAGCACTTGAAATTAACTTACGTACTGTTGGCAATAATATTAATGCCGTGATCCACGGTGCTCAAGGTCGCTGGTTAGATGTTAAGCAAAAAGGTCGAAACTACAGTGGTGGATTATATTTTGGCGATACACAAATCGCAGATGTAACAGCGGTAAGAGGGGTTCCTGGTATATTATTTCCTGATGGGACATTTGAGTCGTTGTTTTAATAATATATAGGCGCTTATTTGCTAACATTTAAGCGCCTTATTTTTAGCTGCTACATTGTTTTTTTTCTTCAATATAGCTTGAAAGTGCTCCTTGCTCTTTCATTTTTTTTATCTCGTTATTGAGATCGGCTAAAATTTCCTGCCAATATGGGTTTGCTTTACTTACTGTGTAATAGAGGGGTTTGTAACCTAGAGGTGGGGACAATACCATTAGAGCAGTTTTCATTTGTTGTTTTTCTTTTTCGGAGGCAGCAGACTTTTCAATGCTGGCAATCAAAACGTCAAAATCAGCTACAATTAGGTCTACCCGTAGGCTCATAAGTAAATGAATTTGCTGAAACTCATTATTGGCAACAATGGTATTAATTTGTTTTGAGTCAATTAGTTTATCGAGTTCTGGGGTGTTTTTATATGCTCGGACAACAGCAATAATTTGATCTTTTATAGACTCTACACTGCCGTCATAGTTTGAGTGGCTGCCATTTAGTGCTACTAGTGACAAGTTTCGAATAGCCGAGGATAAAGCCATTAAATCATTGCGCGTTTTATTTGGCTTATTCTCTGACATAACATTATTATCAATAAAATACTCAGGAAATAAAATATCTGCATGACCTAATTCGGCCGCTCTTAGTGCTCGGGCCCATGGGAGAAACTCTATATGCACTCCATAACCTTTTTGTAGTAGTAGTTTAACGGTTAGTTGAAATAGCCAACCGTTGTTACAAAGTGATTCATCAATATAAGGGGGCCAATTTAAAGTGACTAGTTTTAAAAGTTTCTTTGCTTCAATATTGTAAGCATAGCCATATTCATATCGTACTGCTGGAGCAACGATTGTTTGATCACCGACTTGGTAAGAAACAGGGGTCATAGTCGCTTTCGCGAATCCACTAAACAACAATAGAAAGACTAAGTACTTTTTCATTTATTTGATAAGTTTTTGTAATTATTCTTAAAGTTTAGTCGCATATATGTATTTAACAACTTAAAAAGACGATAACTAAAATGTATTTACAATGTTTATCGTTGCAGCCGTTTGAGAAGGAACGGGTAAATGATGGCATGTTTTTTTATGTGTTTTTATTGGCAAGGTAAGGAGTGACAGCAGCTGTCAGCGCCTACACAAAAGTTACTTGGCTTGCTTAAAAATACGTTAGATGCAAGAATAAAGACGATAATTTATTCATTCTACATAAGGAACAATGTTTTGCGTTTAACGCCGCCCTAAGTTATTCCTCCTCTAAATCACCGCTGCGTGATACCTATATACCAAACATTGGTAGGCGCTTATGTGCCGTTTTAATAAATAAAAAAACATTAATGAAAATGCGGTTGTCATCGTTTAGTAAAAGCATTGTCGGTGTTTTATTGACTGCTGTATGGGCGTTAATGTTAACTACATGACAAGGTTTTTTATGTTAGAAAAAATAAAACGAGATTGGCTTTTTAACATCCGAGGGGACTTACTAGCAGGTACTGTGGTGGCGCTTGCGCTAATACCAGAAGCGATTGCTTTTTCTATTATAGCGGGCGTGGATCCTAAAGTCGGTTTGTATGCTTCATTTTGTATTGCCGTGGTTATTTCGATAGTGGGTGGACGACCAGGGATGATTTCTGCCGCTACTGGCGCTATGGCTTTACTGATGGTTACCTTAGTTAAAGAGCATGGTTTAGAATACCTTTTGGCGGCGACATTACTCACCGGTGTGATACAAATTATTGCAGGCTATTTAAAACTGGGGAGTTTAATGCGCTTTGTGTCTCGCTCCGTGGTTACAGGCTTTGTAAATGCGTTGGCAATTCTTATTTTTATGGCACAGCTGCCGGAGCTGACGAATGTAACATGGCATGTATATGCGATGACGGCTGCGGGTCTTGGGATCATTTATTTATTCCCTTACTTACCGGTGATAGGCAGAACAATTCCATCACCACTAGTGTGTATCGTGGTTTTAACTTTGGTTGCAATGTTGGTAGGACTTGAGATTCGAACTGTTGGCGATATGGGCCAGTTACCAGATACCTTACCAATATTTTTATGGCCTGATGTGCCTTTTAACCTCGACACACTGCTAATAATTCTTCCTTATTCATTTGGCCTTGCTGTCGTTGGTTTATTGGAGTCGATGATGACAGCGACAATTGTTGACGACTTAACCGATACCGCTAGTGATAAAAATCGTGAATGTAAAGGTCAAGGGATCGCGAACATAGGTTCAGGTTTAATGGGAGGAATGGCCGGCTGCGCGATGATTGGCCAGTCGATCATTAATGTAAAATCAGGGGGACGTGGCCGCTTATCAAGTTTTACCGCGGGTACTTTTCTGCTACTTATGGTGGTGTTTTTAGATGAATGGCTAAAGCAAATTCCAATGGCGGCACTGGTTGCCGTGATGATAATGGTGTCGATTGGCACCTTTTCTTGGAATTCACTGCGAGATTTAAAGAAAAACCCATTATCAAGTAGCATCGTAATGGTTGCTACGGTCGTTGTTGTTGTCGCAACGCATAATTTGGCCATGGGAGTATTGGTCGGTGTGCTATTGGCGACACTATTCTTCGCCAATAAAATTGGTCGTTTTATGGTTGTAAAGCCAGCGCAATCATCGGCTGATGAACGAGTATACCAGGTTGTTGGACAGGTGTTTTTTGCATCCTCAGAGCAGTTTATTGAGTCGTTTGACTTTAAAGAGGTCGTTGCTAAAGTAGTGATTGACTTAACCCATTCGCATTTTTGGGATATTACGGCAGTGTCGTCGCTTGATAAAGTTGTGATTAAATTTAGACGCGAAGGTGCAGAGGTCGAGATTATTGGTATGAGCGACGCGACAGCAACGATTGTTGACAAATTTGGCGTTCACAATGACCCTGAAGAAGTTGAAAAACTCATGGCAGGCCATTAAGGAGAACACAATGAATAAAATTATTACTTGTATAGATGGCTCAGTTTACACAGATGATGTGTGTAAGGCGGGGATTTGGGCGGCCAAGAAACTTAATAAATCGATGCTATTTTTGCATGCCATAGAAAAACAAAACGCAGCTGTGATTGACGACTTAAGTGGCATAATTGGTTTTGGTGCAACTACAGCATTATTATCAGAGATGGCGACACTGGATGAGCAACGCAGTAAATTAGCATTGCAAATAGGCAAAGAAATGTTAGAGCACGCGATTGTATTTGCTAGCCAACAAGGGTGTAAATCAATTGAAAGTAAGCAGCGCCATAGCGGTATTGTTGAGGCAATTTGCGACCTTGAAGATGCAGCGCGACTGATTGTTATTGGCCGAAGCGGTAAAACTCACGAACAGAATTTTAAAGCTATTGGGTCGCATATTGAGCAGGTTATTCGCCATGTTCATACACCTATTTTAATTGCCAATCGTCACTTTAGTGAGCCGAACAACTTTATGCTTGCTTATGATGGACGAGAAACAGCAGATAAAATGGTTAAACAGATTATTGCTGGTGGCTTGTTGCATCATTTAACGTGTCATTTGGTGACTGTAGAAAATGGCAAACATGATTTGTTGGAAAAATTTAAACGCACCGATGCGTTGCTTATTGAAAGTGGTTTTGAAGTCAAATCAAGTATTTTAGAAGGTAATATTTTTAGTTCTTTAATGGCATATAAAGCTAAAAATGAAATAGAAATGCTGGTGATGGGGGCCTTTTCGCATTCAAAAATAGCACATGCTTTTTTGGGCAGTAATACCCTAAAAATGATAGAAAACACCCAACTGCCGCTGGTGATTTTGCGTTAATTTTAGGTGAGTCAAAACGCAGTTTAATTATGCTTACACTGCGGTTTGGCTTTACTGATTAAACGATTGCTTTGTCCCAATATGGCGGCGTACCATAGTATCCGTTAATAAAATCAATAAAACACCTGATTTTATGTGGTAGTAATTTTCGGTGGGCATAAACAACATATAAACCAACAGTTCCCGTTGCAAATTGAGGTAAAACTTCGATCAACTTGCCACTATTAATGGCTTCACTGGCGATAAATGTAGGCTGTAATGCTATCCCTGCACCGGCGATAGCACAATCAACTAATACATCCCCATTATTACTTTGAAACTCGCTACTACGTTGCGTGTTTTTTACCCTTAACCACTGATATATTTCGTCTTTAGTATCCATTTCTGTGTAGCTATAATGCAAGTATCGGTGGTTTTTTAGGTCTTCAGGTTTTTCAGGAGTACCATGTTTTTCAAGGTAGTCAGGTGAGGCACATAAAATTAATCTAATGGGCGCGACCTGCTTGGCAATCAAAGACGAACTTTTGAGTCGACCAATACGCAGTGCTACATCATAACCTTCATCAACAATGTCAACTTTGCGGTCGTTCAGTTGCAAATCAACATTAACAAAAGGGTAATGTGATTGGAACTCAGTCACTAATTTACCCATGTGTTTTAACGCGAATGACACTGGAGCACTTATTCTCAGAGTTCCGGTTGGGTGCTGCTGTAAGCCCCCTAATTGTGAATCCATTTCATCAATACTTAACAATATCTGTTGCGCATGCTGAAAATAATGTGTGCCAGCTTCAGTGGGGCTTACTTTACGGGTAGTGCGATTTAGTAACCGTACAGCAAGGCGTTCTTCTAGTTTAGAAACGTACTTACTAACCAATTGTGGTGAAAGTTGTAAGGTTGTTGCCGCATTGCTAAAACTACCTTCGATCACCACAGATACAAAGGCTCGCATTGCATCAATTCTATCCATAATTTTTCTCATATTTAAATTGATTAACAACATTTTGTTGTTAATCATTCTTTATTTGTCATCTTACTCCGCCATGACATTGATAGTAAAGTGTACTTATCCCAACAGGGTCTAATTAAAACGTAAATAAATACTTTGCTAAAGAGGAACAAATAATGAAACTAATAAACACGATACTAAAATCAGATGCAGGACTTGCCGCTTTAATACTTCGCGCGCCAATTGGTTTGATTTTAGCTGCACATGGATCACAAAAATTGTTTGCTTGGTTTGGTGGTTATGGTCTGGAAGGAACAGGTCAATGGATGGCGAGTATCGGTATTACTCCAGGTTATTTAATGGCATTACTCGCAGGCAGTGCTGAATTTTTTGGCGGTTTAGCATTATTACTTGGGTTATTGACTCGTCCTGCTGCACTTATTTCAGCATTTACCATGCTAGTGGCTATTTTTTCAGTACATATAGACAATGGCTTGTTTATGGCAAATAACGGCTACGAATATGCACTGACACTGTTTGTAGTACTGATTGCGCTAACATTACAAGGTGGTGGTCGTTTTAGTATTGATAACTTTATAGCGAATAAATTAACGTCTAGGCAGTTACAGTCCAAGCATGTTTAATCACTATTATGAAATGACGTGGATTACGGATAAATCCGCGTCTTAGCTTTGCGTTAGTTTAACTATCAAGGTTTACTTGCTCATGTTAAGTGAGCTTGTTTGGAGTAACTATGAATAATGTAGACATTGCATTTATCTCTCATGGTGGCGGCCCAATGCCACTGTTAAATGAACCAAACCATACACAATTGGTTGCTTATTTAAAATCACTTGCAAGCACGCTAAAAAAACCAAGTGCCATTTTATTGATTAGCGCTCATTGGGAGGAGTCAGTAGCTACTATTACTGCCAATGCTGCACCGGGAATGATTTACGATTATTATGGTTTTCCGCCAGCTGCCTATCAAGTGCAATACTCAAGTCAGGGAGAGCCCAAGTTAGCTGAAAAAGTACAACAAGTGTTACAACATGCTGGTATTGAAGCGAAGTTAGATCATCATCGCGGTTACGATCATGGTTTGTATGTGCCTTTAACATTAATGTACCCAGCAGCCGATATACCCGCGATTCAACTATCACTAGTGAATAACTTAGATGCTGCACAGCACTTAGCAATCGGTAAAGCGTTGCAATCTTTGGATTATGAAAACTTATTAGTTATTGGCTCTGGTTTTTCGTTTCATAACATGCAGGCATTTTTCGCGCAGGATAATCAGCAGAGCCAAATCAATAACCACGAATTTGAACAGTGGCTACGATCGACCTTAAGTGATAACACCGTGCCTGAACCAAAGCGTAATTTAATGATGCAAAACTGGCATAAAGCGCCTCATGCACGTTATTGTCATCCGCGAGAAGAGCATCTATTACCACTGCATGTATGCTATGGCTTAGCTGGCAGAGCAAGTGATGAATATGAAAATGTTACTATTTTCAATAAGCAATCAAGCGCATTTGTATGGCGAAGGAAAGAGCTGGGTATTTAATATTTGAATCATTGATCTTCTGTGTAGAGTCAAATCGTGGCGGGCATTTTTTAATTTATTTATTCAGAATTGATACGACTGAGTGGATCCGAACCACTGACCTTTGGACCGGGTGAGCAAGAGTAGGTAGTGCTTTTTCTTGATATAATTTCTATTTATGAATTGGTACGACTGAGTGTATTCGAACCGCTGACCTTTGGACCGGGTGATCAAGAGTGGGTAGTGCTCTAACCAGCTGAGTTTTAGTTTACTTAAGATTTATAAAGCAGGTTAGGATGATTTTTTTACTTGAATTGGTACGACTGAGTGGATTCGAACCACCGACCTGTGGATCGGGTGATCAAGAGTAGGTAGTGCTCTAACCAGCTGAGTTGTAGTTTACTTAAGATTTATAAAGTAGGTTAGGCTGATTTTTGTTTTTACTTGAATTGGTACGACTGAGTGGATTCGAACCGCTGACCTGTGGACCGGGTGATCAAGAGTGGGTAGTGGGCTAATCAACTGAGCTAGGGTTTACGAATTGAGGATGTTAGTGATTAAGATTGGTACGACTGAGTGGATCCGAACCGCTGACCTTTGGACCGGGTGATCAAGAGTAGGTAGTGGGCTAATCAACTGAGCTAGGGTTTACGAATTGAGGATATTAGTGATTAAGATTGGTACGACTGAGTGGATTCGAACCACTGACCTGTGGACCGGGTGATCAAGAGTGGGTAGTGCTCTAACCAGCTGAGTTGTAGTTTACTTAAGATTTATAAAGTAGGTTAGGCTGATTTTTGTTTTTACTTGAATTGGTACGACTGAGTGGATTCGAACCACCGACCCCTACCATGTCAAGGTAGTGCTCTAACCAACTGAGCTACAGTCGTACAATATATTTTATATAGGACTTTTCCTTAAATTTGGTACGACCGAGTGGATTCGAACCACCGACCCCTACCATGTCAAGGTAGTGCTCTAACCAACTGAGCTACGGTCGTATCATAAATTTAAGTTGTGCTAATTGCTTAACAACGGTCGCTAATATATAGCGTGCGCTGAAGTGAATCAAGCGAGAAACGCTTTTTTTAGTTCGTTTGCCGTTTTTTTATTCATATTGGGCTGATTTCACACGTTTTATAAAATTTTTGCCACCAAATAACGTGTGTTTTGGTGGAGTCTTTAAATGCTGTGAGTATATTACTTGGCTGCGCTGGGCTTAGTAATGCCGTTAGTTGCGGTTGTGTTGGGCTGGAGTCTTGCCATAATGCTCGATACAACGGCATTAGGCGCTCTAAAGCACCTGATAGTTGAGCCTGATAGGGTTGTAACTGCTGCAAGTAATATTTCTTGAATACGTTGCTGAGGATCTGTGCTTTGCGTTTATTTTTTAGCGGGTTGCATAGTGTGCTTAGCTCAATATTCGCTAAAAAGTTACTAGTACTATTATTTAGCTGTGTTTGTTGGCGTACTGCGCTTATTAAAGCTTGATTGAAGTTAAACTGGCGCAATTGCGCCAGTAGCGGATAGAGCGCTTGAGAGTCTATTTGTGCATATTGCTGCTGTATTATTTGCTGTTTTAAATTCACTAGGCTTTGCAGCGCAAGTTCGGTTTCTACAAGGCCGGCTAAGTTTGTATCAAGTGTATAGCCGGTTAGCTGCCATGTGCGTTTTAGTTCTGGGTCTTTATAAAGTAGCTGCTTGAACTGATCTAATAACTGTTGTTTTTTATTATGTAATTCGTTACTTATGGCTTGATAACTTTTTGAATCAGGTTCTAGACTATCTAAGCACTGTGGTGCAAATTGAATAAATTGAATCTGGTATATTAACTGGCTAGCAGGAGAGGCGAGTTTTCCTAGTTGACTATTATGTTCAGCAATAAGGGTATTGAGTTTACAGTGTGAAAGTTGTGCCAGTTGCAATATGCTCAACTGTTGTGCATTTTTTGGTTTATTGTTGCTAACAACTGATAGCGCAACATTGGTAAGTTTTGCTGTATCAGGAGTTGGCTTATCTAACGCATTCGCGAGGCGCTGCTGATATTCTAAATACACATCAGCGGGTTTATCTGTGCATGCACAAAGTAGCAGTAAACAGCACAGTAAACTACAAAGGTAACCAAACCGTGACTTTTGGTTACCTTGTTGGTGCGATTTTTTAAGCGCTTTTAAGTGGTTCATGTTTGAATCTATTCGCGACAGTGAGCATTAATAACACTGCGGCTACACTTAAGCCGACGATGATACCTACCCAAAAACCATGCGGGCCCATTGCTGGCACTATTAAATCGGTGCGTGCTAAAACAAAACCCAGTGAAAAACCAATCAACCAGTAAGATATAAAGGTTATATACGAAATCGGTGCTGTGTGTTTTAAACCCCTTAATATACCGTTGGCAGCTACTTGTAAGGAATCAGGTAGCTGATAAATACACGCTAGAATCATGATTGACGTTGCTAAGGCAATAACACGTGCATCATCTGTATAAAGTTGACTGATCACGTTTCGGCCAAAGAAGGTGATGGCAGCAAGTAGAATGGCAATGATCATGGCTAGAATATAGCTTGTTGAAATAGCTTTTTTAAGCTGCTCAAAATGATGTTGGCCGTATAAATTGCCAATCCGAATACTGATCGCAATAGATAAACTCAGTGGCATCATAAACAGCAAGGTTGTGACACTTGCAGCAATCTGATGGCCGGCTACCGCAACCGCACCTAAGTGCGCAATAAATAAAGGAATACAGGCAAATAAAGTGACTTCAAAAAATGTAGCAAGTGAGATTGGTATGCCCACCTTAGTAATTGCCCACATGGTTGGTAATTGCGGTGCTTGAAAGTTTGCTAATAATGTTTTGGCATCTACTTTTTTACTTAATTGGCAATAAATAACTTGTGCGATGGCCATAGCAGTAAATACTAATGCTGTGGCAATCCCACAGCCTGCACCACCGAGTGCGGGCATACCAAACATACCGTGAATAAACACATAGTTGGCTGGGATATTGATGGCTAAACCAATTAAGCTGATATAAAAAGCCGGCTTTGTCATCCCCATGCCTTCGGTAATATTACGATAAACACTGAACACTAAAAATCCAATAATGCCCCATTTTACAAAATGAATATAGTCATAGGCCATATTGGCGATAGCAGGGCTGGTATCGAGTTTGAGAATAATAATATCGGCAAAATAGGCAATAGATAAACCGATAACACTCAATACACCAGCTAGGTACAAGCCTTGTTGAAAGTAATGGCTGATGCCGGTTTTATCGTTAGCGCCGGAAAATTGCGCAATTATGCCAGTCAGGGCTAATAATATGCCTTGCAGAGCCAACATGGCGGGGTTCCATACGCCGGTTGCAATTGACAATGCTGCTAAATCGGTAGGACTCACTTGTCCTGCCATGATGGTGTCGACCACTGACATTAAAACTAAGGTTACTTGTGCTAAAAAAACGGGGATTGCCAGAGAAACTAACCGTTTGGCTTCCCAACTACAAAAAGTCATATCACTTACTACGTAAACTGAAGAGGCAGATAGTGTAATCGATAAAGCACAGAATCAAAAATTATAGCGATGAGTCAATGTTATTGGTTACAGTAATAATAACGTGGATCGGGTAAACTAAAGCGTGAAATAATATGAATAGTATCTACTTTAGGTAATAAAAGGTGAATTGATTTATGTTTACAGGAATTGTGCAAACACAAGCGACGGTGATTTCAACTAACCAGCAGCAAGGTGTGATGCGTTTAGTGCTCGCTGTAGCAAAGCAATATGTTACAAAACTTGAGTTAGGCGCCAGCGTTGCCATTAATGGTTGCTGTTTAACGGTTGTTAAAGTAGATAATATCTCTGATCAACCGCTTGCTCAGGTTCACTATGATGTAATTGACGAAACATTACAGTTAACTAATTTAGGAAAGCTTATTGCTGGCAGTACCGTTAACTATGAGCGCTCTATGACTTTTGGTACTGAGTTAGGTGGGCATATTGTATCTGGTCACATTCACTGCACCGCCCAGATTGAAAATATTATTCACACACAAGATAATTGTAAAATACAGTTATGCTTACCAAGTCAATGGCAAAAGTATGTGATGTATAAAGGTTTTGTATCAGTCAATGGCGCTAGTCTCACGGTAGGTGAAACCGATGAGCAGGGCTTTTGGCTGCATTTGATCCCAGAGACGTTAGCTATTACCAATATTGGTAAGGCTGCAATTGGTGATGCGCTAAATATCGAGGTTGATCAACAAACTTATACCATCATCAATACGGTCGAAAATTACTTACGACAGCAGGCTTCGTAGTCAAATATAAATGCTAGGCTAAAATATTTGTTCGTCATCGCTATCAATATGTAACTCTACCTTACTATTTGCATAGTCAATATGCATATTAAAATGGATAGGGTTACAGCATGCTGCGCAATCTTCGAAGTAATCTTGATCGCCATCACTAGCATCAAGGGTAATATGAATATGATGGCCACAATGTGGGCAGCAGATCCGTTGTGAGAGTTGGTTTTTCATAAATGATTCAACCTTACAAAGCAGAGCAATAAAAGGTAATTATTTATCGCTGCTGATAAATGGTTATGCACCCCACAATTGAACGCTAGCGCCTGTCATTGCTGGGGTTGTTCAACATTAGGCGATATCTAAATATAGTCTGCTTTATTCATTTATGACATCTATTTGACAATAAAAACGACCTTATTTCAGTAGTAGTTCTATTTGTTGTTTAGCTTCAGTAAGATAGTGGCCGGCAAAGATATTTGCATGATTTAAAATAGGGTAAAGCTGGTAAATTAACTTACGTTGCTCATAGCCCTGTGTTAGTGGGTAATGCTTGTTATAGGCGATGTAAAAAGCGTCAGGTAAAGGAGCAAACAGCTCGCTCATGGCAATATCAACTTCCCGATCACCATAATAGCAACTCGGATCAAATACACTCGGTACTGATTGAATAAATCCCATGTTGCCACGCCAAAAATCGCCATGCAACAATGATGGCTTTACGGTATGACCATGTAGCATGTCTTTTATCAGTGCGACAAAGTAATCTTTGTCGACGAGATCAATGCCTTTTTCATGCAGTAATTGGAGCTGCCAGCCAATGCGCTCTTCGGCAAAAAATATATTCCATTTTTTATGCCAGCGATTGGGCTGAGTTGTTGGGCCAATAAAGTTATCCTGATCAAAACCAAACATGGCTTGGCGATGTTTCAGATGCAGGCTTGCAAGGTGGCCACCCATAATATGCCAGTTGGTATGAGGTTGTTGGTCAAGTTCAAGCCATTCTAAAACGATAAATGAAAACTCAATATTAGCACCTGTAGTGATACAATCTGGCACCATAAATAAGCTCTCTTTAGTGAGCAGTTGTAAATTGTGGGCTTCGTTTTCAAATCGCTCTAAGTCACTACGATGAGCTACTTTAACAAAATACTGGTGTGTACCATCACTGAGTTGAAATAGTTTATCGTTATTTGGGCTTTGCAGTTGGCGTTTTATAGTGTGTTTAAAGTCAAAATGCATTGCTTGGCTGATCTGTTCGTTAACCGTATTCCACATAGCATTGTTCACCTTTTATACAGATAGTTAAACTATGGCAAAAAGTAGTTAAATAAACAAACTCTTGAGAGTAAAATTAATGTTTTATAAGCGCGCGCTAAGCTTTATGCAACAAACAAGTGGAGAGAATGATGAATAAAAGCCTTATTACCAATGTAATTGCCGGGATTTTAGTGGTGACGGGTTTTCTATTTGACCAAGCAATTGTACTGTCAATCGGCTTATTTGCACTCTCAGGCGCAGTGACTAATTTACTCGCAGTGCATATGTTATTTGAAAAAGTACCTTTGTTATATGGTTCGGGCGTGATCCAGCTGAAGTTTGCAGGTTTTAAAGTGGCGATTAAAAATCTTATTTTAACCGAGTTCTTTTCAGAGCAAAAAATATCTCAATTGTTAGGCAACAAAAATATCAATGTCGACCTACAGCCAGTGATCAATGAAGTCGATTTAAATCCTGCTTTTGATAACTTACTTGACGTTATTGAGCACTCCCAATTTGGTAGCATGTTAGCGATGTTTGGTGGTAGTGCCGCGGTTGAGCCGATGCGCGAAGCATTTATTGACAAAATGCGTGGTTCATTACTTAATATGAGCGAAACCGATGAGTTTAAAAGCTTGGTGAATGAAAAATTAACGCAATCAGGACTCGCAAGTGATTCGTTGTTTAACACGGTTTCTGGCTTAGTTGATGAGCGTTTAGACGAGCTGACACCAAAAATGGTCAAAGATATTATACAAACCATGATCCGTGAGCATTTAGGCTGGTTAGTTGTATGGGGCGGGGTATTCGGTGGTTTGTTTGGCCTGATTGCTGCAATCATATAAATTAGTTTTTAAGCAGGCCAACGACTCGCCTGCTTAAATTTGATATTGCTTAGCCATACTACTTAGAACCGGCAACAACCATAATTGTTTGTTGGTCTAGTTTTGCTAAATCTTGAATTGAGGTACCCGTTGTCGTTTCAAGGTTTAGATATTTTGCCGTTTTATTAAAACCGTAAGTTCCCGCAAATTTTGCGATACTCATGTCGTTACAACGCAGTTTATCGGTTGTGGTTGTTTTGCTAATACGTAAGTCTCTCATCGTTGCATAAAGTTGCGAAGGCCTATTGGAGCTCACCGCCATGCATATTTGGGTACTTGGACTATTATCAGCTGCAACAAATTGTGCAGCCTCAGTATTTGTTGCAGTAAGTGCTGCAGAGCTTAAAAGTAATGTTGTACAAATCGTTGTTGATAAAGTATTCATCATCATTCTCCAGTGGTTTGGGTATGTCTGCTTGTTGATGAGTTAATTATCAGCTTTATTTTTAAATAAAGCTGTAAATGAAAATCGACAAGATGTAACACTGTGTGTGGATGTGTTTTATAATAATTAACCATCTGATAATAAATGATTTAATGTATGTATTTTGACATATTTCAAACAAATTATTTTTCACTTTTTTTATTGTTTTTGGTTGTTTTTCAATCTGCTTTCATAGGTTTTACATTCTATTTACTTTAGAGTCATTGTACTTTGTTGTGCAGCATTACTGACATATTTTTCAACCCTGTTATGATCGTCTTGATTATCAAAATACCTGTCTATTAGGAGACTCTGTGAGTAAAACATTGGCGAGTTATTATCAGCAAGCATACGCCTGTGAACAACATAATTTTAACCGTTGCTTTTATTGTGGCTGTGAAGCGACTGAGCGCGATCATTGCCCGCCATTGCATATGCTACAAAGCATTATTGATTTAGGTGAAGAAGCTGAGTTTATTAGTATTCCAGCGTGCTATGAATGCTATGCAATATTGCACAACGAGCGCTTAATGACGATTGATGAACGCTTTACTAAGTTAAAAAACAAACTCGGTGCCAAATATGCTAAACCACTGCGGGTTTATAATATGTGGCATGAGAATGAACTTAGCGATATGAGTGATGAGTTTGCACATAGCATTAAAGCGGGTATGGCGTTAGGAAAAGAAGCCGCAGAGCGCTTGGCGTTTAGTGGTTTTAGTTATGCAACCGAAGAAGCCAAGGTCACAGTGCGAGAAAAAACGGCTGAGTTTGATGTTGAAGGCGCCATTTTTACTGATTTTAAAGAAGCTTTAAATTATTGTATTAGCGAATTAAAAGTACAAAAAAGTGATTTTTATAAAATTTTAGTAGAAGACTACCAAGGTGATTTTAATAAAGCCTTGAGTCAGTATCGTCATCGTCACGATAAAGTGACTGCCGCTAAAGATGGCGATTGCCTAATTAAGGATTTTTCAAAATTGCATAAACAAAATTCAGACTTCGTAACTCGAACTGTTAAGCTCTTTATTAGTAAAGATCCAAGTTTGACAACAGAAGCTGCACTTGAGCAACTGTATAACAATTATATTAAGAAATAACATTCATCTTATATAAATGCAGCTCTAGCTGATTTTTTAGCTTTATGTTGTGTGTTTATATAAAGTAACAAAAAAACAACAACAGAGACTAATATGATGCAAAAATTTGCTCCTTCATTGTTGGTTGTTGCACTTGGTGTGGCGATTGCCGGCTGCCAAGACAACGGCCCACAAGACGACAAAGTAACAATCAATAAAAATCCATATCCAAGTACCTATAAGGTACTTAAATCAACCACGACGCTTATCACCAATGCAACAGTACTAACAGGTACAGGTGAGCGTTTAGAAGAAGCCGATGTATTACTTGTTGACGGAAAAGTGCAACAAGTCGGTAAAGATCTAACTGCACAAGCTGATTTGACTATTGATGCACAAGGTAAATGGGTTACACCTGGGCTCATTGATGTACATTCACATTTAGGAGCATACCCAAGCCCTTCTGTTGAATCTCATCAGGACGGCAATGAAATGACCAGCCCAAATACTGCCGAAGTGTGGGTTGAGCATTCAATTTGGCCGCAAGACCCTGGCTTTAACCGCGCGCGTGAAGGCGGTATTACCGCATTACAAATTTTACCCGGCTCAGCTAATTTATTTGGTGGTCGTGGGGTTACTTTAAAAAATGTTCCATCGCACACGATGCAGGGTATGAAGTTCCCTGACGCACCGTATGGTTTAAAAATGGCCTGTGGTGAAAACCCTAAGCGTGTTTACGGGCGTAAAGGGGTTTTACCATCAACACGAATGGGCAATATGGCTGGCTATCGCACTGCTTGGATTGGCGCCGCTGAATATAAACGCGCGTGGGATAAATACGATGCTGATTATGCAGCAGGTAAAAATCCAGAGGTGCCGCATCGTGATATTAAATACGATACATTGCGTGGTGTATTAGAAGGCGAAGTAATGATCCACAATCATTGTTACAAAGCAGAAGAAATGGCAATGATGATTGACCTTTCAAAAGAGTTTGGTTATCACGCGGGTACTTTCCATCACGGTATTGAAGCATACAAAATTGCTGATTTACTTGCAGATAACGGCTCATGTGCTGCGCTTTGGCCTGATTGGTGGGGCTTTAAAATGGAAGCTTACGACATGGTACAAGAGAACGTAGCGATTGTTGATGCGGTTAAAAATTCTTGTGCTGTTGTTCATTCAGATTCTGACACCACAATCCAGCGCTTAAACCAAGAAGCCGGTAAAGTAATGTACCGCGCTAACGATAATGGGTTTAATATTTCAGAACAGCACGCAATTAAATGGATCACTTCGAATGCTGCAAAATCGCTAGGTATAGCTGATAAAACCGGTTCACTCGAAGCTGGCAAACAGGCTGATGTGGTAATTTGGAATCAAAGTCCGTTTAGTGTTTATGCTAAAGCTGAGCAAGTATTTGTTGATGGTGCGAAAGTGTATGATCGCTACGATGATACATTCCAAGCACAAAGCGATTTTATGTTAGGTCAAAAATAAGGAGTAACTAGGATGACAAAATTAACACATTCATTTTCACTCTCGCTAGTTGCTGCTGGTTTGTTAGCAAGTACTGCGGTGAACGCCCAATCAGTCGCGATCATCAACGCCACTGTTCATACCTCAACTGAGCAAGGTATTTTACAAGGCGCTAGCATCATCATGGATGAAGGCAAAATTATTGCTATTAATCCTGCAACAGTCGAAGCTGATACGATTATTGATGCCAAAGGGCAAATTGTTACAGCTGGCTTTATTGGCAGCATGAATCAGTTAGGTCTAGTTGAAGTGGGCGCTGTTGCTGGCTCTCGCGATGCTGGCGATGATAAAGCGGGGATCGATTTTGATCCAAGCCTAGCATTTAATGCTCACTCAAGCTTGATCCCGTATGCACGTAAAGGTGGCATCACCCGTGATGTGATCACCCCACATGGCGGAGAAAGTATTTTTGCAGGCCTTGCCAGCGTAGTTGATTTAAGCGGTGAGTTTGACAGTGTTAAGCAAACGCAAGTCGCGCTGGTAGTTAATTTAGGTGAGAAAAGCAAAGGCTCGCGCGCAATGTCGCTGAAAAACTTGATTGATAAGTTAGCAGCACATCAACAAAAAGCCAGCAAAAAAGATAAAAAAGACGATGCTGTACCAAGCACTGAAGATAAAGTGCTCGATAAAGTATTAGCGGGTGAAATGCCACTATTAGTAACGGCTTCTCGCGCCGCAGATATTATTGAGCTAATCAAAGTAAAACAACAGTTTTCACTTAATTTAGTGATTGCAGGCGCACAAGATGCCGTGGTTGTAAAAGAGCAATTAGCGCAAGCAAATGTTCCAGTCATTGTAAGTTCTATGGAGAGCTTGCCAGGCAGTTTTGATTCGCTACATGCGAGTTTAGATAATGCAGGCAAACTCGAAAAAGCAGGCGTAAAGGTGTTGTTGTCGATCGCAGGCGATGCCAGTCACAATGTTTATCAATTGCGTTTTGACGCGGGTAATGCGGTTTCTTATGGCATGACACAAGCGGGTGCATTAAAAGCGATAACAGCGAATGTTGCTGATGTATTTGGAATTAATGCCGGTAGTGTGGCGGTAGGTAAAGCTGCTGACTTAGTGATGTGGAACGATGACCCATTTGATTTTACTAGTCACGTAACTAAAATGTTTATTAACGGCGAAGAAGTTTCAACTGAAGCACGCCAAGATAAACTCCGTAAGCGTTATACTACTGACTCAGATATGCCTCGCGCATATACTAAGTAACTACGTTCAGCTTAGTAACTTGAACAATTTAAAGGCTGCATTTGCGGCCTTTTTGCTTTTTGTATCAGTGAAAAATAAAACATTATTTAAAAGCCACAAAAAAGGCGCTCACTTTAACAGTGAGCGCCTTTTAAATTTAAATCGATACTTATACTAGTTTAGCTAAGATATCGTTAAATGTTGTGCTAGGGCGCATTGCTTTAAATGCTGCATCATCATTTGGTTGGAAATAACCACCGATGTTTACAGCTGGGCCTTGTGCATCGTTAAGTTCGTTAACGATTTGTTCTTTGTTGGTTTCTAAATCACTGGCGATTTGTGTGAACTGTGCTTTAAGTTCACTGTCATCGTTTTGCTTGGCAAGCTCTTGCGCCCAGAATAAAGATAGGAAGAAGTGAGAACCACGGTTATCAATTTCTTTCACTTTACGAGACGGTGATTTGTTTTCAGCAAGGAAAGTACCTGTTGCTTTATCAAGGGTATCAGCAAGCACTTGTGCTTTGTTGTTACCAGTATTGACAGCTAGGTGCTCAAGTGATGCCGCAAGTGCTAAAAACTCACCTAACGAATCCCAACGTAAGTGGTTTTCTTTTTCGAATTGTTGAACGTGCTTCGGTGCTGAACCACCCGCGCCAGTTTCAAATAAACCGCCGCCATTCATAAGTGGTACGATTGAAAGCATTTTTGCACTCGTACCAAGCTCAAGAATTGGGAATAAATCAGTTAGGTAATCACGTAATACGTTACCTGTTACTGAAATAGTATCTAGGCCATCTTTAATGCGTGCAAGAGAGAATAAGGTTGCTTCAAGTGGTGCAAGTATTTGAATATCAAGGCCAGATGTATCGTGGTCTGGCAAGTATGCGTTAACTTTTTTGATTAACTGTGCATCGTGTGCACGGTTTTCGTCAAGCCAGAAAATAGCAGGGTTACCGGTAGCGCGTGCACGGTTTACAGCTAATTTTACCCAATCTTGAATTGGTGCATCTTTAACTTGGCACATGCGCCATACATCGCCTTGCTCAACAGTGTGTTGTAGCAATACGTTGTCAGCACTATCAACAACACGGATCACACCATTTGCTGGTGCTTCAAAGGTTTTGTCGTGTGAACCATATTCTTCAGCTTTTTGTGCCATTAGGCCAACGTTAGGAACGCTACCCATAGTGGTTGGATCAAATGCACCGTGTTCTTTACAGAAATCAATTGTTGCTTGATAAACACCAGAGTAACAACGATCAGGAATGACAAAGCTAGTATCTTGTAATTTACCTTCACTGTTCCACATTTGACCGCTTGAACGAATTGCAGCAGGCATAGACGCATCGATAATCACATCACTTGGTACGTGTAAGTTAGTGATACCACGATCAGAATCAACCATGGCAATTGCAGGGCGTGTAGCGTATACAGCGTCAATATCAGCTTCGATTTCAGCGCGTTTAGCATCGTCTAATGTTTGGATTTTAGCGTAAACATCACCAAGACCATTATTAACATCAACACCTAGCTCAGCAAATAAAGCGCCGTGCTTAGCAAAAACGTCTTTATAGAATACTTTTACCGCATGACCAAAGATGATTGGATCAGATACTTTCATCATGGTTGCTTTCATATGTAATGAAAACAGAATGCCTTTTTCTTTTGCAGCATCGATTTCAGCCGCTAAGAAAGCTTGTAGTTTCGTAATACTGATTGAAGATGCGTCAATCACTTCACCAGCAAGTAATGGCGTGCTTGCTTTAAGAACAGATACGTCGCCATTTTCAGCAACGTGCTCAATACGTACATCAGTAGCAGTATCAAGCGTTACTGATTGCTCAGAGCCAAAGAAATCGCCTTCGCTCATGCTCGCAACATTTGAAGCAGAATCTTTGCTCCATGCACCCATTGAATGTGGGTTGTTACGTGCATATTCTTTTACAGAGCCAGGAGCACGACGATCAGAGTTACCTTCACGTAATACTGGGTTTACAGCACTACCTTTGATTTTGTCGTAAGTTGCTTGAATTGTTTTTTCTTCATCTGTTTTAGGTTCAGCAGGGTAGTCTGGCAGTGCGTAACCTTTTGCTTGTAATTCTTTGATAACAGCACGTAATTGTGGAACTGATGCACTGATATTTGGTAATTTAATGATGTTTGCTTCAGGTTTTTTAGCCAGCTCGCCTAATTCAGCAAGCGCATCACCAATACGTTGTTCTTCAGTTAAATACTCAGAGAAGTTAGCAATAACACGACCCGCTAAAGAGATGTCACGTGTTTCAACTTCAACGCCTGCGGCATTAGTGTATGCTTGGATGATCGGCAGCAAAGAGTATGTTGCTAGTGCCGGAGCTTCGTCTGTTTTAGTGTAGATAATTTTTGATGTCATCATCATTCCTAGATAGTAGGCGTAAGAGCCATATTCAACAATGCAAAGAAATATCATCGCCATCATGCGTGCACGACGTGACAATGATCAGTCAGTTAGGTGTTAATACTGTTGATTAAATAATCACACCTGACGAACTGTATTTAATTTTATGTTATTTATAAACTAAGTAAATTAGCCATTAGCCTAATTATTAGTGTTTAAAGGGCCTTTTGAGGCTGCTTTTAAGCACCTAAGAGTGTAACAAGCTTGGCAACAAAGGGCTAATAACAAATATAACATGGGGGTATTAAAAAAGAATTTCAAGAGGAAGGACAGTTTTTGTTCATTCTGTACGTTTAATTTCTAATAGATTAAAAATGCCAGCTTTGAATCTGAATGTACAATTTAGTTGGGATTAAATAAATTTAGAGGAATTAAGCGAGGATCTTTACAGGTCGCTCGCTTTAGTCGAACGTCTAAACAACTACACTAACTCTTCGTTAGGCGCTATATTAGTCGCATGCATGCCTTTAGGGCCTTGCTGCAATTCGAATGTTACATCTTGACCAGCTTTAAGTGTTTTATAACCGTCCATTACAATCGTTGAGTAATGGGCGAATATATCATTCTCGCAGCCGTCTTCTACGATGAAACCAAAACCTTTGGCATTATTGAACCATTTGACTTTACCACAAGCCATACTTCTACATCCTTCTATAAGTTGACTAATTTAGTTATTCTAAACCGTATAGTTTGATAGACTGACTAAGGTTTAATCAATCTACAATTGACTGTAGTTTATTTCGCCGATCAGTCAAGTGTTTTAAACTATTTTTTTAACATTTAATTTATTTTTTATTCAAGTTTGCTTGAGTTCCAAAGACAAGACTATATTTAATTATGAGTGGCATGAAAGATTCAGGTGTTTTAGATACGGTTCGCGATAGTGAGAAGCAAAAACTGCAACCACCGCGAAAATACAAAGTCATTTTAAATAATGATGATTACACGCCAATGGACTTTGTGATAGAAGTACTAACGACGTTTTTTAATATGGATAGCGATAGAGCAACAGATGTGATGCTGCAAGTTCATCAAAATGGTCGCGCAATTTGCGGTGTTTATACCGCAGATGTAGCGTATACCAAAGTTGAACAAGTTAACCGTTATGCACGAGATAACGAGCATCCACTGCTATGTAGTTGTGAGCAGGAATAATACCAAGGTAGGGTGATCAAAATACCCATCACAACGGTATAAAAATATTATCTCAGTAAGGGGTTGCTAATGCTAAACAAAGATTTAGAACTAACTTTAAACGCGGCGTTTCGCGAAGCGCGTACACGTCGCCATGAATTTATGACTGTAGAGCACCTATTACTTGCCCTACTTGATAATCCATCGGCTGGAGAAGCGCTACACGCCTGCGGGATTGATATGGCAGCATTAAAAGCTGAGCTATCAGAGTTTATTAATGAGACCACTCCAGTCATTCCTGATTTAGAAGAAGAACGTGAAACTCAACCAACACTTGGTTTTCAGCGGGTATTGCAACGCGCAGTATTTCATGTGCAATCATCGGGTAAAAACGAAGTAACAGGCGTCAATGTGCTGGTTGCCATTTTTTCAGAACAAGAAAGCCAAGCGGTTTACTTGCTGAAAAAAGCTGATATCTCGCGACTAGATATTGTGAACTTTATATCTCATGGTATCTCTAAAGCAGACGATGACATGGGCGGTGAAGATGCTGATGACATCCATGAAGAAGTACAAGCCGTTCAAGGCGAAGAGCCAAGTAAATTAGAAAACTTCACGTCTAATTTGAATGTACTCGCCCGTGAAGGGAATATCGACCCATTGGTGGGCCGTGATAGTGAAGTAGAACGCACGGTGCAAGTACTGTGTCGTCGTAAAAAGAATAATCCGTTATTAGTTGGCGAAGCTGGGGTAGGTAAAACCGCTATTGCTGAAGGTCTAGCGTATCGCATAGTGCATGAGCAAGTACCCGAAGTGATTGCCGATGCTGTGGTGTACTCGTTAGATATGGGGGCATTACTTGCAGGTACTAAATACCGCGGTGATTTTGAAAAGCGCTTTAAAGCATTACTAAAAGAGCTTCAGGCGAAACCTGGCGCTATTTTGTTTATTGATGAGATCCATACCATAATTGGTGCCGGCGCAGCCTCTGGTGGCGTTATGGACGCATCTAACCTGCTTAAACCACTGCTTTCGAGCGGTAAGTTACGTTGTATGGGCTCAACTACCTATAACGAGTATAAAAATATCTTTGAAAAAGACCGTGCGTTAGTGCGCCGTTTTCAGAAAATTGATGTACTTGAACCAAGTGTCGCTGATACCACTAAAATACTTAATGGTTTAAAAGAACGTTACGAAGAGCATCATGGCATTCGCTATACGCAAAAAGCGTTAAAAGCGGCGGCAGAGCTCAGTGCTAAGTACATTAATGAGCGTCACTTACCTGATAAAGCCATTGATGTTATTGATGAAGCGGGTGCTAGCCAACGATTACAACCGATCTCTAAACGCAAAAAAACCATTGGTGTGGCAGATATCGAATTGATCGTGGCAAAAATGGCGCGTATTCCGCAGCAAAGTGTGTCATCAAGCGATAAAGAGACTCTTAAAAATCTTGATCGTAACTTGAAGATGTTGGTATTTGGCCAAGATCAATCAATCGATGCACTAACCTCGGCCATTCGCTTATCACGTTCAGGCTTATCAAATGAAGATAAACCAGTCGGTTCGTTCTTGTTTGCAGGACCAACGGGTGTAGGTAAAACGGAGGTAACTAAACAGCTTGCAAAATGTATGGGTGTTGAGTTTATCCGTTTTGATATGTCTGAGTATGTTGAGCGCCACGCGGTAAGCCGTTTAATTGGTGCGCCTCCAGGCTACGTTGGTTTTGAACAAGGTGGTTTGTTAACTGAGGCTGTGATTAAAAATCCACATTCGGTTGTATTACTGGATGAGATTGAGAAAGCTCACTCAGATATTTACAATATCTTACTGCAAGTGATGGATCATGGCACGCTGACAGATAATAACGGCCGTAAAGCTGACTTTAGAAACGTTGTGGTGGTGATGACTACCAATGCGGGCGTACAAGAAACAGTACGTAAATCAATAGGCTTTACTGATCAAGATCATTCTCATGATGCGATGAGCGAAATCAATAAAGTATTTTCGCCAGAATTTAGAAACCGCCTAGATAACATTATTTGGTTTAACCACCTTGATCGTGATGTAACTTTACTGGTTGTTGATAAATTTATTGTTGAGCTACAAGCGCAGCTGGATAAAAAGTCAGTTAATCTTGAGCTTACTAATAAAGCGCGGGAATGGTTGGCAGATAAAGGCTACGATAAAGCTATGGGCGCACGTCCAATGGGCCGCGTGATCCAAGAGCAACTGAAAAAGCCGCTGGCAAACGAGATCTTATTTGGGCAACTTATCGACGGTGGCACAGTGAAAGTGTCTATCAAAGATAAAAAATTGCGTTTTGATTATGAAACGAATTTAACACCTGCATAATTGCAGCGTTAAATAGAAAACAAAAAGCCCAGCAATTGCTGGGCTTTTTGTTTATTAAATGTAATTGTTAGTTTAGCTATCAATTACATTTAATAAACGCTTCAAGCTAATGTAGAAAGTAACTAAGTTACTCAGACAACTTAGCTAAAAACTTGATATTTCGTTAACGCACTAACTTAGCGAGCACGGAATACGATGCGACCTTTTGATAAATCGTATGGGGTCATTTCTACGGTAACTTTATCGCCGGTTAAAATGCGGATATAGTTTTTACGCATTTTACCTGAAATGTGAGCCACAACTACGTGACCATTTTCAAGCTCAACTCGGAACATTGTATTTGGTAAAGTATCAAGGACCGTCCCTTGCATTTCGATTACGTCTTCTTTCGCCATGTTTAGCGTAACACCTCTTTAATAGTTAAACGATGCAGATTCTGCCGAAAATACACCAATAAGTAAAGCCGCAGTAGGCATTTTTGTAAATTAAATAGCCAGCCACTGGTCTGCAACCCTATTTTGGGCAGGTAAAAATTGGGTTTTGTAACGCATTTTTGCACATTCATCAATTTGATAACCTAAATAGACAAATTCTTTATCGTATTGTTTGGCGAATTTGAGCTGCTCTAAAATCATAATTGTGCCCACACTGAAGTGCTCATAATCAGGATCAAAAAAAGTGTAAATAGCAGAAACAGCGTTGTGCATACAATCAGTTACCGCCACTGCAACCAGTTTCTCTTGGTCCCATAATTCAATAAAAGTAATTGGTAACCAGTGACAAAATATAAAGCTGTTGAACTGACTTTGTTCTGGTGGGTACATAGAACCGTCTTGGTGACGCTCGGTAATGTATTTACTGTATAACGGAAAGTATTCAGGGCGTTGTTGGTCTGAATATTTCACACTAAAGGCATTTTTTGCTTTATTAAGTTTACGTTTTTGTGATTTTGTCGGTAAAAATGCCTTAGCTAATACACGCACAGACTTACATGCGCTGCAAACAGGGCAGTGTGGTCGGTAAATTTGGTCACCACTACGGCGAAAACCGAGGGCCAGTAATTGCTCAAATTTGCCCGGGGTATAACAACTTGGATCCAAAATGACTAATAATTGCTCTTGGCGATCGGCTAGGTAGCTACAATCAAATTGTTGGCTTAAACCTAAACGAGCAGGTAAGTGTTCAGTCATAAATAGCGATAAGCTCCTGAGGTTGCCACATTGTTGTTGGAATAATAAACTCTTCTGCTTGTTTTAGTTTAGTTAAAAATTCTGAGCGCGGTAGCACTTTTTCACCTAAAGTGACTAAATAAGGATTCTCAAGCTGACAGTCAATAAAATGCGCATGGTGACGTTTCAACCAATTGACCAATGCCCACATGGCTAATTTTGAACAATTAGCTTGATGATGAAACATTGATTCGCCGCAAAATACGCCATGCTGCATAATACCGTACAAGCCACCAACAAGTTTGTCGTCTGACCAGATTTCTAAACTATGCGCTAAGCCTGCTTTATGTGCATCTTTATAAGCGTTGAGCATTTTTTTTGTGATCCAGGTGCCATCTGTTTCTAAGCGTTGTTGGCGACAGGCTTCAATCACCTGAGTAAATTCGGTATTAATAGTCACTTTAACCGGATTTTTTTTCAGATGCTTGCGTAAGCTTCGGCTAATATGAAATTCATCGAGCTCAACAATACCCCGCTCACTAGGCGACCACCACATAATTGGCTCGTGCTCACTAAACCACGGAAAAATACCTTGGCTGTAGGCATTTTTTAATCGCGCTACCGATAAGCATCCACCAATGGCAAGTAAACCATCGGGATCATCTAATGCATGGTTGGGATCAGGAAAAGCAAAGTGGCTTTGAGCGAGTTGATAGAGTTGTTTAGTCATAACACCGATTGAATAACTGCATGGTCAAGGTAAAGTGTAACCTGTTGCTTTAAAATCACAAACCACAAATTATTGTGTTGTCCATAGGGTTGAGCAGGGCTTACATTCCTGTTAAGTAAATTTTAGACATAAAAAAAGCGCGTTAAAAAACGCGCTTAATTAAATGGTAAACTAATCGAATTAGCTAACCACTTTTACAGGTACTGCTTGTCCAGCGTTAAACTTAGTTGTCATTGCTTCTTCAACAGGTGTAAACGAGGTAAGGTCAATGCCTTCAACCGCAGACTTATACTCTTCGATAGTCGGGAAACGACCAAGTACAGTAGAAAGTACTACAACCGGCGTAGAACCTAGTAGTGACTCACCTTTTTTCTCCGATGTATCGGCTACTACACGGCCTTGGAACAGACGAGTTGATGTTGCGATAACAGTGTCACCAGGTTCTGCTTTTTCTTGGTTACCCATACATAAGTTACAACCAGGGCGTTCTAGGTATAGGATATTTTCATACTTAGTACGTGCCGCTGTTTTTGGTTTTTCATCGTCAAATTCAAAACCAGCGTATTTAGCAAGAATATCCCAGTCGCCTTCCGCTTTAAGCTCATCAACAATGTTGTATGTTGGTGGCGCAACAACTAATGGTGCTTTGAATGAGATAGAACCGTTTTTCTTCTCAAGGTTACGTAGCATGTGAGCAATAATTTTCATATCGCCTTTGTGAACCATACATGAACCAACGAAACCTAAATCAACAGGTTTGTCGTTGTAAAAAGAAACAGGGCGGATCACATCGTGAGTATAACGCTTAGAAACATCATCGTTGTTCACGTCTGGATCGGCAATCATTGGCTCAACGATTTGGTCCAAATCAACCACAACTTCTGCGTGGTATTTAGCGTTGTCGTCTGGAGAAAGTGCTGGCTCTTCACCAGATTGAATACCTGCAATACGTTTGTCAGCTAAGTCGATTAGACCTTGTAGCGTTTGCGCTTCGTTATCCATACCTTTGTTGATCATGATTTGGATACGTGATTTAGCAAGTTCAATTGACTTAATTAGCGTTTCATCATTTGAAATACAGATTGACGCTTTCGCTTTCATTTCTGCAGTCCAGTCAGTGA
The DNA here is from genome assembly GCF_028885455.1 of Pseudoalteromonas rhizosphaerae. Taxonomy (NCBI): domain Bacteria; kingdom Pseudomonadati; phylum Pseudomonadota; class Gammaproteobacteria; order Alteromonadales; family Pseudoalteromonadaceae; genus Pseudoalteromonas; species Pseudoalteromonas rhizosphaerae. Next base: position 3,617,796 of record NZ_CP118496.1, on the reverse strand, counting down.
AAGTAAACGCTTGGTCAGCCATTAGGGTACCAATATGTACTTCAATGATACGACCTTGGAATACGTTTTCGCCACCAAATTGCTTAAGCATTTGCGCTTGCGTTGCATGTACAACGTCGCGGAAATCCATGTGCTTAGCCATTTTGCCTTTAAACGTCACTTTAACTGAATCAGGAATCGGCATCGCTGATTCACCGGTTGCAAGTGCAACAGCAACAGTACCTGAATCGGCACCAAAGGCAACGCCTTTAGACATACGAGTATGCGAGTCACCACCGATGATGATAGCGCGATCATCAATTGTAATGTCGTTCAATACTTTGTGAATAACGTCAGTCATTGCATGGTAAACGCCTTTCGGGTCACGTGCAGTGATCAAACCAAACTTATTCATAAACGCCATTAGTTTAGGAATGTTAGCTTGTGCTTTGCTATCCCATACTGATGCAGTGTGACAACCAGACTGATAAGCACCATCAACAAGTGGTGAAATCGTTGAAGCCGCCATCGCTTCTAATTCTTGTGCTGTCATTGGACCGGTTGTATCTTGCGAACCAACGATGTTCACTTTAACGCGAACGTTTGAGCCTGCATGAAGTGGTGTATCAGATAGAACACCTACCGCATTACGGTTAAAGATTTTTTCAACCGCTGTTAAGCCTTGGCCTTCATGTGAAATTTCTTTTGAAGGTGCATACACAAGTGGAGTTTCAATGCCGAGTGTTTCAGCAGCAAACGTTTGTAGTTTTTTACCGAATACAACAGCGTAAGAACCACCGGCTCTCATGAATTCAACTTTTTGCGGTGTGAATGCTGACGAAATATCAACAAGTTCTTTATCACCGTTATAAAGCTTTTTCTCTTTAGTATTGATTGTTAACACAGTACCGGTAGCAACAGAGTACGCTTCTTCAAGCACTGCATCACCATTGTCATCAGTCACTGTATTGCCGTTTGCGTCTACTTTTTTAACCCAATTTTTAAGGTCAAGACCAATACCGCCAGTTACATCAACCGTCGTTAAGAAGATTGGCGCAATACCATTAGTACCTGCAACAACAGGGGCAATGTTGATGAAAGGAACGTATGGGCTTGCTTGTTTACCTGCCCAAAGTGCTACGTTATTCACACCAGACATACGTGATGAGCCTACGCCCATCGTGCCTTTTTCAGCAATAAGCATTACTTTAGCGTTAGGGTGTTTCTTTTGAAGCGCAACAATTTCTTGTTGTGCTTCTTCAGTGATCATGCATTTACCGTGTAATTCACGGTCAGCACGTGAATGGGCTTGGTTACCTGGAGACAGTAAATCAGTTGAGATGTCGCCTTCACCGGCAATATAGGTTACTACATCGATTTTTTCTTCGATGTCAGGTAATTTTGTGAAGAATTCAGCTTGTGCGAAACTCTCTAGTAACTCTTTAGCAATAGCATTGCCTGCTTCGTATGCCGCTTTTATGCGCGCCATATCTGCATCGTATAAGAATACTTGAGTCTTAAGTACTTCAGCCGCTTGTGCTGCGATTGTTGCGTCATCAGCAAATACTAAATCAATTAGCATTTCAATTGACGGGCCGCCTTTCATGTGTGAAAGCAGTTCAAATGCGAATTCTGGAGTGATCTCTGCAACTTGCTCTTCACCCAAAATAATTTCTTTTAGAAACTGTGCTTTAACGCCCGCAGCACTGGTTGTTCCTGGTAATGTATTAAAGATAAAGAAATGCAGTGAATCTTTACGGTGCTCGTTATTAGTATCTTTAATTTGATTAATGATTTCTGATACTAGTTCAGCGCTATCGATTGGTTGTGGGTTTAATCCAAGCTCCGTTTTACGGGTTTGGATTTCTTCCATATATTTTGTATACAAACTCATAGAAAACTCTCGGTATTTTACTTGATATGAAGTTAAGCATTTTAACTGATTTTACAGTCTCTAGTAATGCTTAAATGAATAAAGCTTTTCTGCCTAACTATAATTATAGCTAGTTTTACTTACTATACTTTGACGATATTCATTGCTCGGACTTAGATCCTATCGCACCTAAGCCATTAATTGTATAAATACGATTGATTTTCAGTATAATTTTTGTGAATGTTTATGCGGCTGCAATGAGTACTTTTCGGTGTTGGATGAGCCTTTATAATTTTTGGCCAAAAAAAAGGGCTGAAAATTCAGCCCTTACTATATGTTGTGTAAACTTATAGGTTATCTAAGAAACGCTCAGCATCAAGTGCTGCCATACAGCCAGTACCAGCAGAAGTGATTGCTTGACGGTAGATATGATCAGACACATCACCTGCAGCAAAAACACCTGGTACACTTGTTTGTGTTGCATTGCCGTTTAGGCCTGACTCAACCACTAAGTAGCCGTCTTTCATTTCAAGTTGGTCAACAAACATATCAGTATTTGGTTTATGACCAATTGCAATAAATACGCCCGCTAAATCAATTTCTTCAGTGGCTTCTGAGTTTGCATCCTTGATACGAACACCGGTAACACCCATTTGGTCGCCCAGTACTTCATCAAGCGTACGGTTATAATGCATGACTACGTTACCGTTTGCTGCTTTTTCAGCGAGGCGATCGGCTAAGATTTTTTCACTGCGGAAGCTATCACGACGGTGAATTACATGTACTTCATCAGCAATGTTCGATAAATAAAGCGCTTCTTCAACCGCAGTATTACCACCACCAACAACCGCAACTTTTTGACCTTTATAGAAAAAACCATCACAGGTTGCACAGGCAGACACACCACGGCCTTGGAAGTTAGTTTCAGACTCTAGGCCCAAGTACTTAGCAGATGCACCCGTTGCAATGATCAGCGCATCACACGTGTAAGTACCTTGGTCGCCAGTTAGCGTGAAAGGGCGCTTAGTTACATCAACAGTGTGAATGTGATCAAAGACAATTTCAGTTTCAAAACGCTCGGCATGCTCTTTCATACGATCCATTAATGCAGGACCTGTTAAACCGTGAGCATCGCCCGGCCAGTTTTCAACTTCAGTCGTTGTTGTAAGTTGACCGCCTTGTTGCATACCGGTGATCAATACCGGGTTTAAATTTGCGCGTGCTGCGTAAACTGCTGCAGTGTAACCCGCAGGTCCAGATCCTAAAATTAGCAACTTACAATGTTTTACTTCACTCATGTTTTTATATCCTAAACGTTTAATAGCGTATTAATGCGCTCGATTTTAAGAGAAACAAGAGGGAAGTAAATAAAAGCGGCGATTATTTTTTTTTCTAAATCACAAAGCTGTCAAATATTGTGTACTAGAATCATGATAAGTGTACGATTTGTATGATATCTGAGCTATTAATTCAGTATTAACTCCGCATGCGACGTTAATTCATGACCAAGCTGTGTTTTTTTGATATGTTTTAACTAATTTTGATTTGTGACCCTGATTAAGGGTGACCTAAGTGAATAGGCAATTATGTTATTTTGGCAGGAAAAACCCGCGTACGGGTTGACTTCAAAAGACGTTAACGTCTTAACCAATGCACAAGAATATCGCACGCATTTACTAGCACTGATTGCGCAGGCAAAAACACGTATTTATATTACGACACTTTATCTGCAAGATGATGAAGCAGGGCGTGAAGTGTTAGCAGCGTTACATCAGGCTTCATTAGCAAACCCCGCATTAGATGTAAAAGTGTTGGTTGACTTTCATCGTGCCCAACGCGGTTTAATTGGTGCGGCAAAGTCAGATGGTAACGCCAGTTTATATTGTGAATATCAAGAAAAATATCAATCAAATGTACAAATTTTTGGCGTACCAGTAAAAGCAAAAGAACTTTTTGGGGTGCTGCATTTAAAAGGTTTTGTAATTGATGATACGCTGCTTTACAGCGGTGCGAGTTTAAATAATGTGTATTTGCAGTATCAAGAGCGCTACCGGTTAGATCGCTATTTTTTAGTCGAGCAGGCCTCACTATGTGATTCTGTGATTGACTTTATTGAACATGAATTGTTGAGTTCTGAAGCCGTTCCACGTATTGATGTGCGGCCTTTAACAAAGTTTAATGATATTAAAATCGCACAAAAACAATTGATGCGTTCATTAAAGCAAGCTAACTACGCTCACAGTGTGGAGCAAAATGAGCAAGCACTTGGCGTGCGACTATTTTTAGGACTGGGACGACGTAATAACGAGCTTAATCGTGTGATCAAATCCTTATTTGATGCCACCGAGCAAGAGTTAGTGCTGTATACCCCATACTTTAATTTTCCTGCACCGTTAATGCGTTCCTTGCGCCGCTTACTAAAACAGGGCAAGCAAGTAACAATCGTAGTAGGCGATAAAACGGCGAATGATTTTTACCTGCCACCAAGTGAACCATTTAGTAAAATAGGTGCTTTGCCATACTTGTATGAAACGATTTTGCATAAATTTTTAAAATCGCAAAAGCGCCATATTATTAACGGTAATTTAAATGTGTATTTGTGGCAGCATGAAAGTAACTCATTTCATTTGAAAGGTATTTGTGCTGATCGTAAATATCATTTATTGAGTGGTCATAATTTAAATCCTCGTGCCTGGGGATTAGATATCGAAAATGGCATTTTATTAGAAGATCCTGAGCAAAGTCTCATGCCAGCAATCGACAATGAAAGAGCCGAGATATTACAACACTGTCGTCGTTTAAACGGTGCCGAAGATTTAGAAACCATGGACGATTACCCGCCAGCGGTTAAAAAACTGCTGGGGCAAGCTAAGCGTGTCAAAGTTGATTTTATTATTAAGCGTTTTATTTAACGCAAAGTTAGAGACTAAAATGTAAGTACTATAAAAGCAGCGGTTACGCTGCTTTTTGTTGATTTAGCCTCGGAGCTGTTGCCCAACTCCGCTACAATATTTTTGCAAAACTGATGATGGTTATTTTAATATTCAAAGGAACTAACAATGCTTATTAAATCCGCCGAGCAAAAAGATTACGCCTCTTTAATTGAGATCTGGGAAGCTTGCGTTTCTCATACCCATGACTTTTTAACCCAACAACACATAGATGAACTGAAACCATTGATTTTGGCACATTATTTTGATGCTGTTAGTCTTTTTTGTTGTAAAGACAACAGTGGAAAAATAATTGGGTTTATTGGCGTTGCTGGCGGCAATATTGAAATGCTGTTTGTTGAGCCGACTTTCTTTGCGAAGGGGGTTGGCACGTTCTTAATTAATTACGCGATTGATAATTTAGCGGCAACTCATGTTGATGTTAACGAGCAAAACCCTAAAGCCCATGGTTTTTATTTAAGTAGAGGGTTTGAGCAAATAGGGCGCTCTGAATTAGATGGTCAAGGAAAGCCGTTTCCGCTGCTACATATGCGTTTAGCAAAAGTAGTTGAGGCTGACTAAATGGAACTGGTGATTTCAGATTCAATAACTTTAAAGCCATTAGATATTAGTCACGCAGTTGAACTTTACCAAGTTATCGCCGATAGTCGGGAAAATCTGAGTCAATTTTTACCTTGGGTGGATTACGTAATAGATGTTAATTCAACTAAACGTTATATATATGAACGACTACACAGCGGTAAAGCAGGTTCTCAGTGGTTTGCGGTATATATAGAGGATCGCTTAAGCGGTGTATTTGGTATTAAACACATTGATCCTGACAGTAAGGGTGCTGAATGCGGTTATTGGTTAGCTGATTTTGCACGCGGGCAAAGAGCCATGAATCAAGTGCTTACTAAAATAGTGCCTTATATAAAAAATAATAGTCATGCAAAAGTGATTGAGTTTTGTTGTTTAGAGGAAAACTTAGCGAGTATAAAGGTTGTGCAACGCGCAGGCGCACAATTTAAATATTATCAAAAAGAGACATCAATCTTCCTTGCTAATCAGCAACAGCAGCGTTTAGGTGTTTATGAAATAAAGCTAACGTGATCTGTGTTCATGGTAAGTAAAAAAAGCGCAATACAATTAATATCGCGCTTTATTATTATCGCTAACTATTAAAACGTCCACTCAACATGAAATTGCGGTACCGACTCAGTGGTATCGGTCCCTAGCTTGTTGTGCCAATATTGCCACTCAAGGCCAAGTAGTAAGGTGTTTTCTTTCATGCTGATGGCATTACCCAAGTCCCAAGTAATGATAGGCTGCGCTAAGATCCACGCCTTAACATCTTCACCAAATTCATTTTCGCGCTCAGCAATATATTCAACATGGCCAGTTATATTAAATTTTTGTGAACCAATCGAAAACGGGTAACCCCATGCAACATCTAGCATCCAGCTGTTAGTTTCAATAGGCGCGCCGCCACGCGCAACACCCTCGTTATCATCTATATAGCCCGTAACTAGGGTTGATAAAAAACTAAATCCTGGCGCTTGCCAATTTACTTTAACACCGGGTAAATACTTCAATACCTTAGCATCACCTGCGGCGTTAAAGCCCGCTGTTAATCCAACGTCAGCAATAGCGCCAAACGAAAAGTCATTACCGGTTATTTTAGAAAGGCTAAAAGTTGAATACCATTCGCCATAAAAGTCACGGTCTTGATAGCCATCATCAACATTATCATTAATGTAATCTATGAAGAAAAAGTTATCACCATAGTCATAGCCAGAGGCGTGTTGCAGTGAAGCGATTGATGTACCTGCTTCTTGTTCAGTAAATGGGTTTTTAAAATCGCCGTAGTTTAAATGTAGTTGCGTTGTGCTCCAATTTGCAGCAAAGCTAGATGTACTAACTGCACAAAGGGCGAATAAAGATAATGTTGATTTTATATTCATAACTATATGTTTAATGGGGAGTAAAGTGCAAAGTATAGCAGATACGCCCAAACGTGAGCGCATCTGCTTAAGTATTTATGCCTTATTTCGGCGTAGGCAAATTACAGCTATAGCAGTAAATGCCAATATAAAGCAGTAGTAAGATGAGGTTGATACTTGCCACGGGCTAATTTTAAATGTTGCGCCAAGTAGTAACGCTTGTGCACCATAAGGGAGAGATCCTTGCGTAACACAGGCGAAAATATCCAGTAAGCTTGCTGAACGCTTACCGCTGATCTCACCATCATCGGCAAGTTTTTTGGCGATAGGACCGGCAACAATAATCGACACGGTATTATTCGCTATACACACGTTACTGGTCATAACTAACGCGGCAATACCAAGTTGATCTGCCACTTTTCTGTGCCATTTTGCAATGACTTTAGTAATGGCTTGAATCTTTTGCGCGATATAATCAAGGCCACCGTTAATGCGAATAAACTCTGATAAGCCACCAATAAACATCGAGAGCAAGAATATTTCTTGCATATCAGTAAAGCCCTTATAAATGTCTTTTACAAAGCTGGCACCTTCATAACTGCCAGTGAAGCCCATCAGTGCCGCAAATATAATACCGCTGAACAGCACCACAAATACATTAAAGCCCATCACCGCTAGTACTAAAATAAATGCATAAGGTAGTACTAATAGAATATCGTAATCTTTGGTTTCTACTGCTTGAGCCGCAGGAGTTAAAAAGAATAATAAACCAATAGTGAGGATAGCTGCTGGCAATGCGATTTTTAAATTCTCACGGAATTTATCTTTCATCTCACAGCCTTGGGTACGCGTTGCAGCAATGGTGGTATCAGAAATAATTGATAAGTTATCGCCAAACATCGCACCTGACACAATCGTACCGGCCATTAATGCTGGATCAATACCGGTTTTAATAGAGACCGCATACGCAATCGGGCCAATCGCCCCGATAGTGCCCATTGAAGTACCCATGGCCGTAGAAACTACCGCTGCAATTAAAAATAAGCCCGGTAAAAGTAATGCTGGTGGAATAAGTGATAAACCGGCGTTAACAACCGCATCCACGCCGCCTGTTGCACCTGCGACGGCAGAAAATGCCCCAGCAAGTAAATAAATTAAGCACATGGTAATGATGTTGTTGTGACCGGCACCTTTTATAAAGGTTTCTACACTGTGGTTAATGGTGTTTTTATTTAACATAAACGCCAGCATAATCGCCGGTAAAATAGCAACAGGGGCAGGGAGCTGATAAAAAGCGTAATCGACCCCTTGTGATTGCAGGTATAAACCCGCGCCTAAAAATAAGGCCACAAAGGTTAATAGGGGGAGCAAAGATAGTTTTGCTGTTGTTTTATTAAATGATGGCTGCATCATATTCCTCGTTAGATAACTTCTTGCACAACTAACACAGCCAAAACATCCCTCTTTTAGCTGAATTTAGTTGTCATACCTACCACAATGATAAGTACCTCAACAGCGCCCGCAAGCCAAAGACCAAATCGGCGCAAAGAAAGAAGTTTAAATGTATAGATGGCTAAAGTCTATGGGTATCTGTTATTATTATTTTTTAAAAGGCTTACCTGACTATTACACGAGTTTTAGATAAAATCTAGCCAACTCAAAAAATGCATAGGTTATTAATATGAATCGAATAGGCGTATTTGGCGCAAACGGAAGAATGGGCTTGGCATTAATTGAAGCCGCTCACAAAAATAATCATACCGAGCTTAGTGCAGCCTATGTACGCAGCAGTTCTCCCTTATTAAATATTGCCGTTAATCAATTAAATAGCGCAGCACCTGCGACAATTAATTTTAGTGATGAACGCAACGTTGACAATACCGACGTACTGATTGATTTTACGCTCCCAGCGGGTATGCGTGAGCATTTAAAAACAGCTGTTGCACAAAATATCCCGATGGTGATTGGCACCACCGGTTTAAATGACGACGATATGCTGGCGTTACAAACGGCTGCCAAGCAGATTCCAATTGTGTTTGCGCGAAATTACAGCGTAGGCGTAAATTTACTGTTGAATTTAGTGCAAACCGCCGCCACTAAATTTGGTGATGATTTAGATATCGAAATTTTTGAAGCGCATCATCGCCATAAAATAGATGCGCCATCAGGCACTGCACTTGCCATTGGTGAGGCAATTGCCGATGCAAAAGGGTGGGTGCATGATGAGGTTGCGATATTTGATCGCAGCCGAGTAGAAACAGAAAAATCGCAAAATGAAATTGGTTATTCGGTGCTCCGAGGCGGAGATATAGTTGGTGAACATACCGCATATTTCGCAACTTCTGGCGAAAGGCTTGAATTAACTCATAAAGCAAGTTCTCGAATGACCTTTGCATTAGGCGCAGTAAGAGCTGCGGGCTGGTTGAAAAATAAGCCTGCAGGACTTTATGACATGCAAGATGTCCTCGACTTGAAGTAGTTTAGTTACTTTTTTGGGTGTTTGGTGGCTTTTTTGGCTTATAGGGCTTATTTTTACTGATTATTGAAATAGGGTTAGACCTAAAAGGCAAATTACTATAAAATAGCGCTAATTTGCCAAAAATTCATAATTGCGTGTTTCCAATCGCTATAAACGGGTAGTAAAGCAAATGACTTTACTCCCGTTTTTTACTGTTAGGAGGTTAACTTGACTAAATCCGCTCTGTTAGTTCTAGAAGACGGCACAGTGTTTCGCGGTACTGCAATCGGCGCTGACGGCATGTCTGTCGGTGAAGTAGTATTCAATACATCAATGACTGGTTATCAGGAAATTCTGACTGACCCTTCATACGCGGAACAAATCGTAACTTTGACGTACCCACACATAGGTAATACGGGTACTAACAGCGAAGACGAAGAAGCGAGTCACATTTGGGCTAAAGGCCTAGTGATCCGTGATTTGCCACTGCTAGCAAGTAATTTCCGTAACGAGCAATCGTTAGATGATTACTTAAAAGAACGTAATATCTTAGGTATTGCAGACATCGACACCCGTAAGCTTACCCGTATTTTGCGCGATAAAGGCGCTCAAAACGGTTGTATTATTGCAGGTGACGAATTAGATGAAAACCAAGCGCTCGCAGCTGCGCAAGCCTTCCCAGGCTTAAAAGGTATGGATTTAGCGAAAGTAGTATCAACCAAGGAAAATTTCGAGTGGCGTGAATCAAGCTGGACATTAGGCGCAGGGTTCAAAACTCTAAACGCAGCCGATGAAAAGTTTCACGTTGTTGCTTATGATTTCGGTGTGAAGCGTAATATTCTACGTATGCTTGTAGACCGTGGTTGTAAATTAACCGTTGTACCTGCACAAACCTCGGCAGCTGACGTGTTAGCACTTAACCCAGATGGTATCTTCTTATCGAATGGCCCGGGCGATCCAGAACCGTGTACTTACGCCATTGAAGCAATTAAAGCCTTTTTAGAAACTGAAATTCCTATTTTTGGTATCTGTTTAGGTCACCAATTGTTAGCACTTGCCTCGGGTGCAAAAACAGTGAAAATGAAGTTTGGTCATCACGGTGGTAACCACCCAGTGAAAGATTTAGACCGTAACGTAGTAATGATCACTGCGCAAAACCATGGTTTTGCTGCCGATGAAACAACGTTACCAGATAACCTTCGTGCTACGCATAAATCGTTATTTGACGGAACGTTGCAAGGTATTCACCGCACCGACAAACCTGCTTTTAGCTTCCAAGGTCACCCTGAAGCAAGCCCAGGTCCACACGATGCAGCCCCATTATTTGACCACTTCATCGATTTGATGCAAGCGCGTAACAACTAATTAAACCGGAGTAACAATGCCAAAACGTACCGACATAAAAAGCATTCTTATCCTAGGCGCAGGCCCGATTGTAATCGGCCAAGCCTGTGAATTTGACTACTCTGGTGCTCAAGCGTGTAAAGCACTTAGAGAAGAAGGCTATCGAGTTATTTTAGTTAACTCAAACCCTGCAACAATTATGACCGATCCTGATATGGCTGATGCGACCTACATCGAGCCAATTCATTGGGAAGTGGTAGAAAAAATTATTGAAAAAGAAAAGCCAGATGCAGTGCTACCTACAATGGGTGGTCAAACCGCATTAAACTGTGCGCTAGAACTAGACAAGCACGGTGTATTGGCAAAGCATGGTGTTGAGCTAATTGGCGCAACAGCTGATGCAATCGATAAAGCAGAAAACCGCGAACGTTTCGACATCGCAATGAGAAATATCGGTTTAGAATGCCCGCGTGCTGAAATTGCTCATTCAATGGATGAAGCAAAAGACATCATCACACGCATTGGTTTACCGTGTATTATTCGACCTTCTTTCACTATGGGCGGCACCGGCGGCGGTGTGGCGTATAACTTAGAAGAGTTTGAAGAAATTTGTGAACGCGGTTTAGACCTTTCTCCAACCAGCGAGCTATTGATTGATGAATCATTGATCGGTTGGAAAGAGTACGAAATGGAAGTTGTGCGTGACAAAAACGACAACTGCATTATCGTTTGTGCAATTGAAAACTTTGACCCAATGGGTGTTCATACTGGCGATTCAATCACCGTTGCTCCTGCGCAAACATTAACTGACAAAGAATACCAACTAATGCGTAATGCCTCTATGGCAGTACTGCGTGAAATTGGTGTTGAAACAGGTGGCTCAAACGTACAGTTTGGTGTTAATCCTGATGACGGCCGTATGGTTATTATCGAGATGAACCCACGTGTATCACGTTCATCAGCACTTGCTTCAAAAGCAACCGGTTTCCCGATTGCTAAAATCGCTGCTAAGCTAGCGGTAGGCTACACACTTGATGAGCTACAAAATGACATCACCGGTGGTAAAACACCTGCGTCGTTCGAGCCATCAATTGACTATGTAGTCACAAAAATTCCTCGCTTTAACTTTGAAAAATTTGCTGGTGCAAACGACCGTTTAACCACGCAAATGAAATCTGTAGGCGAAGTAATGGCGATTGGTCGTAACCAACAAGAGTCGTTACAAAAAGCATTACGTGGTCTGGAAGTTGGCGCAACGGGTTTCAACCCAATCGTGGCACTTGACGACCCGAAAGCGAAAGAAAAAATCATCCGTGAATTACGTGAGCCAGGCGCTGAGCGTATTTGGTACATTGCTGATGCAATGCGTCACGGCATGAGTGTTGAAGAAGTGTTTCAGTTAACGAAAGTTGACCGTTGGTACTTAGTACAGATTGAAGACATCTTAAAAGACGAAGCTAAAATTGCCGAAGTGGGCATGGCTGGCTTAAGCGCTGATTTCCTTCGTAAGTTAAAACGTAAAGGTTTTGCTGACCCTCGTATCGCTGAAATTGCCGGTGTGTCTGAAGCTGAAATTCGTAAAAAGCGTCATTTATTAAACATCGTGCCAGTATACAAGCGCGTTGATACGTGCGCTGCAGAGTTTAGCTCTGATACTGCATACATGTACTCAACGTACGATGAAGAGTGTGAAGCTACCCCATCTGATCGTGATAAAATCATGGTTATTGGTGGCGGTCCAAACCGTATCGGCCAAGGTATTGAATTTGATTACTGTTGTGTTCACGCAGCCCTTGCACTACGTGAAGACGGCTACGAAACTATCATGGTTAACTGTAACCCTGAAACGGTTTCTACCGACTACGATACGTCAGACCGTTTATACTTTGAACCAATTACCCTTGAAGACGTACTTGAAATCGTACGTGTAGAAAAGCCTGTTGGTGTAATAGTGCAATACGGTGGTCAAACACCACTTAAACTTGCCCGTGAACTTGAAGCTAACGGCGTGCCAGTAATTGGTACTTCACCAGATGCGATTGACCGTGCAGAAGACCGTGAGCGTTTCCAACAACTTGTTGAGCGTTTAAACCTGCTTCAGCCTGAAAATGCAACGGTAACATCAACTGAAGAAGCGATTTTAAAATCAGCTGAAATCGGTTTTCCACTGGTTGTGCGTCCTTCGTATGTACTAGGTGGTCGCGCAATGGAAATCGTGTATGACGAGCAAGACTTACGTCGTTACATGACCGAAGCCGTATCTGCATCAAATGAAGCACCAGTACTACTTGACCGTTTCTTAGATAATGCGATTGAAGTTGACGTTGACGCAATTTGCGACGGCGAGCAAGTGATCATCGGCGGCATCATGGAACACATTGAACAAGCGGGTGTTCACTCAGGTGACTCAGCCTGTTCATTACCAGCCCATTCGTTATCACAAGAAGTGCAAGACGTAATGCGCAAGCAAGTAACTGACATGGCACTGGAGCTTGGCGTGGTTGGTTTGATGAACACACAGTTTGCTGTTAAAGATGGCAAAGTGTACCTAATCGAAGTAAACCCACGTGCAGCGCGTACGGTACCGTTCGTATCAAAAGCGACCGGTGTGGCACTTGCAAAAGTAGCGGCACGTTGTATGGCGGGTCAATCTTTAGCAAGCCAAGGCATTACTAAAGAAGTGATACCACCTTACTACAGCGTAAAAGAAGTGGTATTGCCATTTGCTAAGTTCCAAGGTGTGGATCCTATCCGTGGCCCTGAAATGCGCTCTACTGGTGAAGTAATGGGTGTCGGTGATACATTCGCCGAAGCCTTTGCAAAAGCACAATTAGGTGCAAGCAACACTTTACCACGCGGTGGCCGCGCGTTACTATCTGTGCGTAATAGCGATAAGCCACGTATTGTTGAACTAGCTAAAACCATGACAGACCTAGGTTTTGAACTAGATGCAACAGGTGGCACAGCCGCTGCACTTGAAGATGCTGGTATTGCAGTACGTCGTGTAAACAAAGTATTTGAAGGTCGCCCGCACATTCTTGATAGAATCAAAAATGGCGAGTATAGCTATATCGTTAATACTACCGAAGGTCGCCAAGCGATCGAAGATTCGAAGGTGTTACGTCGTGGTGCATTGCAACACAAAACTAACTATACAACGACCTTGAATGCGGCATTTGCTAACTGTACTGCTAACCAAGCAGACGACCGCAGCAAAGTGACGTCAGTTCAAGAACTACACCTGCGATTGAACTAAGGAAATGTGCCAAGGCCGTTTATCGGCCTTGGGATTAAGTGAGAAAAGTATGCAAACAATTCCGATGACAGTTCGTGGCGCAGATTTAATGCGCAAAGAACTTAACGAATTAAAAACAGTTACCCGTCCAAAAATTGTATCTGATATTGCAGTTGCACGTGAACATGGTGACTTAAAAGAAAACGCTGAATATCACGCAGCGCGTGAGCAACAGGGTTTTTGCGAAGGCCGTATTCAAGAAATTGAAGCTAAGCTTTCAAATGTACAAATCATTGATGTGACTAAACTACCAAATACGGGTAAAGTTATTTTTGGTACCACAGTAACTATCGTTAATGTTGAGACTGATGCTGAAGTTAAATACCAAATTGTTGGTGATGATGAAGCAAGTATTAAAGATAACCGTATTTCGGTTAATTCACCGATTGCCCGTGGTTTAATTGGTAAACAAGCAGATGATGCTGTGATCATTAAAACCCCGAAAGGCGACGTGGAATACGAAATCATTGAGGTTGAGTACATTTAATTACTTTACTCATTTTCACGTTTTTAAAAACCGATGCTTGCATCGGTTTTTTTATGCCATAAACAATCTCGACATTTCTTAATAAATTGGGTACGTTAAGCTAACATATTGATAATTTGCAGATGTTGATGACAGCTATTACTTTTCCTGGCGCATTAAAAAACGGCGATAAAATTGCCATTTGCGCATTTTCATCCGGTGTTGAGAGCATCTTTCACCCACGCCTGGAACGCGTACTTTCTGGCTTAACACGCCGTGGCTACCAAGTAGTCGAAGGTAAATGCTTAAGACAACAAAGTAGCCCAGCAAAACAACGCGCTGATGAGCTAATGGCATTCTTACTTGATGACAGCATTGCCGCAATTATGCCGCCGTGGGGTGGTGAGCTTGCCATGGAAATACTTCAGTATATTGATTTTAATGCGGTTAAGTCTGCCAAGCCAAAGTGGTTAGTAGGTTTTTCAGATGTGAGCACGTTTGCTTGTATGCTTACAGTGCGATGTGGTTGGGTAACACTTCATGCTGCAAATCTAATGCAATTACATCCCAACGAGAAAGACAATTACTGCTTGCAAGTTTTTGATGTTCTGGCGCTTGAGAAAAATGGCTATTTCGAACAGATGCCTGCCAAGTATTATCAGAATAAAGTGATTGATTACGCAAAAGAGCCAGATGCTTTATTTGATTATACTCAGCCGAGTCAATGGCGCTGCCTAAACTATCAAGACTCAAGGCAAGTAGAGCTGACGGGGCGGTTATTTGGTGGCTGTCTAGACTCACTTAACGTGTTACTGGCTTCTCCATATCTTGATCTGCATAACTTTAAGCAAACATATGCGCCAGAAGGTTTACTACTTTATTTAGAAAATGCAGAGCTTTCACCTACAGCAGTGGCCCGTACTTTAATGGCGTTGCGGTTAAATGGTGTGTTTGCTGATATTAACGGTATTATTCTGGGGCGTAGTGCTTTGCTTAGCTCTACAGAGCAAGACATTGATTATTACCAAGCCCTTGAGCTTGCGTTAGGTAATTGTTTATTCCCAGTTATCATCGACGCTGATATCGGACATGTTGCACCCAATTTATGTTTAGTGAATGGCGCGTTTTGCAGTCTTAAAGCCACTATAGATAAAGGCTTAGTCTACAATGCGAGCCTAGTGACCACTTTGCAATAGAACTTCGTACCTAATTGGTGATAAAGATGCATATTAAGGCAATGGCGTTAATATGCATTTTTCGCGATACGTAATTATTTTGAATCAGATAACCTTTCGACTAACTCAACACGTCGATTCAGCTCTCGACCTAATTCGTTTTTGTTAGTGGCTGCGGGAGAATAGGGGCCAACACCTTGAGGTATTAATCTTGTTTTAGCGATACCATAGTCAGCAATTAAAGCTTTAACTACCGCATCAGCCCGACGTTTAGAAAGGTCTAAATTATATTCAGCAGAGCCTTTATCATCTGTGTGACCAACAACATACAAACTCAATGCCTTATTTTTTTCTAAAACTTGCGCAATGACATCCAATGATTGTTTAGATTCAGGCTTTATGACCGCTTTATCGTAGTCAAATAACACCCCATAGATTGAGGCTTTACCTTTTTGCTTAAGTTGCTCTAACACTTTATCGCTATTTGTCTCTATTAACCCAGTTAATAATGGCTCGCTCTGCATCACTACAAGCTGAATACGAGAATCGCCTTCATAGTTACCTATAAAAAAAGCTACATAGGTAGTTTGGCCCTCAACAGTACTTTTCATAACTTGGTATCGAGGTTGGCGCCAGTAATTATAAGCTTGTTTTACAGCGAGCTTATCCCCTAACTTTTGTAAATCCTCACGGATTAACCTATCTCTGGTGTTACCACTGCATGCATCCTTTTGACAAGAGAATACCGTTTCAAACCCTTCTTTTACTAAAGCACTTAGATAATTATGATAAATTTTTAGCGTTGACACCCTGTTTACGACATAAGTAATTTGGGTTAAGTCTCCGGTAACGTCTAGCATTGGGAGTGTCTTTGTTTTTGTATCAACAATACCAACAGGAATGCTGAATTCTTCATAATCAACCTGTTTGTAATCTTCAATATAACTACTAGGGTAGCGACTTATTAATGGATGATCTGCTGAGCCCCCTTTATCTTTACGCGGTGCCTTGGTTATCTGTTTACTATTGTGTTTGGTAAATGCGTCAAAATTGGCAGTGACAAGTCCTGATTCAATGTCTTTTATATCCACTGTGGTTAATAATACTCGCGTCGTATTTTTATACTGACCAACAAATAACGAAATAGCAGCATCGAGGGACTCATCCCCTTTTGTGGCGAAAATATAGTGAGGTTGTTGGAATTGATTACTAGGGTTAAAGTAGCTAGACTTTTCAGCTAATAATTTTCTTTGTTCACGTTTATCTCCTGAATAACAATCACTTAAAGAACATGTATAAACCACTTTAAAACCAGCATCACTTAACGCACTTTCATAATTTTTTGTTACCTTTAACGAAGCAACATTTTTTATCGTATAAGCGTAATGGCCTGTATCACCAATGAATTTTTTATACTCAAATTGTTGAGACTTTTCAGCTGTAGCAACAAACTTTGTAACAAGGCGAGTTTCTTCACCCGCTAAAATAACGGAGTTCTCCAGCTTGGCACTTGGATAGGGGGAAAGCAAAGGCTCTGCGTGTAGGTTAAATACACATATTAGGGGGGCGATACAAAATATAAGTACCTTGGTTATTTTGTTATTCATTGAATTTCCTTTTATTAATGAAGGTAAACATTGTATTTAAAAAATAAGTTGGCCTAATTAAACTTTATAAAAAAGAATAAATCGCAATTTTTTAACGCTTACAAATTTTGCTGGCGTTGATAGTAACTTTACAGGCTTGAGTGTCAATTGATTGCCAATGCTGGATATCGGATGGCGCAGTACAACCGGCATCTTCAATAAGTAAAATGTCATCCTCACAAAGTAATAAAACGGCATTTTTATCTTGAATGAAAACTTTTAACTGATAGCCCTCAAAAGGATCGAGTTTGTTTTGTTCATTGTTGATAGCTGCCATTAGCAAGGCTTGTGGATCAGTATAGGTTTGAGAGCTGAACTTTAATGTGCCATCAACCGCGGCGGAAATATCTTTTAATTGCGATGCAAGATTTGCCATCTTTTCTGGATCATGTGCATTAGCTAGGCTAGAGCAGCCCACAGATAAAACAATTACTAAGATTAGAGTTAAGTATTTCATTTTAAATATTCCACGCGGTTAAGTTGCCATTTTCGTCTTTACCGTTGTCTAAATTCCAATTACAAATTTGCCAGCACTCTCCATCATTAAAAATAGCATTAGCAATAATCGATATAAAATACTGTATATTTTTAACCGCTAAATTAAAAATGTCGTCGTAGTGCATTGGGCCATTTGGAGTATTAAGCTGCTCAATGTAAGTGTAATTAATCTCATCTTGGCGAGGGTAGAGTAGCCCATTGTTTGCCGCAACATGCCTTGCCCATGGAAAAAGCCGATATCCTTCTTCAGCATGATCAACAACCAGTTGAAAGCCTGAATGCCACGCATCAAAGTCAGGAGCTGCTGATTGTGCGTAATCTGGGTGGATATGCGATAAAACATGCTGCCATAGTTGTTTAATATTTTCATCAAGGCAATTATTCTGGTTGGTACACGAGCCGATATTCAGCTGAACGCGATCCGCATGACCAATTTCACCCAGATTTAACCTTGGCCAAATATAAGCGTCTTGATTCATTTCACAAGTGCGGTGATCAGTTTGGTTTTGCTCATACGGGCCCACTTTAAGCTCGACCACCGGATGAATGGTGATATCAGCTGCAACATGCGACATATAACCACACAGCCAAGCAAAGCATTTTTCTTGCGCTGATCCCTCTAGATTTTTGCAATACTTTACTGCTTCTTTAATTACATCACCGGTATTGTGATAATGCATTAAATCAGCCCATTTATTTTGCTCTGAATTACCCACAGCTAAATAAGGGTAGTCAGGCGATACACAGCCTAACTCAAGGTATTTTTGATTTTGACTTAATATCAGCTTTGCTTTGGTAGGAATATTCATTCCAATCAGGGCGTTATTCTCAGTAGCTATGTTAGCCGCAGTGATGTGTGCAAAGGCACCAGGCATGAGTAAATCCTTCTACTTAGTGGTTTTTGTTAATATATTTGCTTTTCATACATAAAAAGTCAGCATAACTTAAAATAGAAAAATATTATTTAAGATACAACTCTACGGCTAATTTAGTTTTTCACCTAGTGATTGAGTAACATACTCTACAAAATGAGTCACTAAGGCTGACTCAGCGCGTCGCTGGGTATAAAGGGCGTAAAAACGTGCGCCCTTTGGGCGAAAGGCTGGTAATACTTCACGAACTGTTCCTTGTTCTAATTTGCTGGCGACTAGATAGCGAGGTAGCTGTGCTATTCCAACTCCCTGTAACATCGCAGCGTGGATTGCTTTTTTGTCACTAAAAGCCAATTCGCCGGCAACATTCACTATCAACTCTTTGCCATCATTTAATAAGATCCATTGCTCATAGCGTGAATATCCGTTACATCGAGTGATTAGACTATGCGCTTGTAAGTCCTCTGGATGACTGAGTGGTGGATTCTGTAACAGGTATGCGTCAGTTGCACACAATACCATTTCATCTTTTGCAATGAAGCGAGCGAGATAGGGTTCGTTGTTTAGCTCAGTGCTGCGAAATACCACATGGATATTGTCTCTATGTAGGTCAGATTTATGGTTGCTGAAGTCAGTTATTAAACGTACCTGAGGGTGTTCGGCGCGAAATTTAAGCAGTATAGGCGTGAGCATTATTTCACCCCACAAGGTAGGGGCTGAGATGCGAAGCTCGCCACTGAGTGCGTTGCGTCGATTGTGTAAACCATCAATTAACTGCTCATGCAATGTGATCATTTGTTCTGCTTGGCTAAAGGTCAGCTCACCTGCATCTGTGAGGTGAAGTTTTCGAGTGGTGCGGTTGAGTAATACGGTTCCTAAAGTGTGTTCTAAATATTTAATGTCTTTAGAGGCTTTACTTGGCGTTATGCCAAGATGCTCGGCCGCCAAGACGAACGAGTCGAATCGAACTATAGCGACCAACAGGCGCATAAGATAAAGAGTATCTGTTTTGTGATTATTCATTGTTATGTCCTGTTGGGCATTAATGTATTTCCTGGTGCTCTGATTATATCCTGTTTGGCATTGGTTACAATGTACTAAATATCATTTCATAACAGGTTAAAGACATGCAAAAAGATATAAATAATGCGTTTGAATTTCTTCAAGCAGGAGTGCAGCTTAAAAATCGTGCAGTACTTGCGCCTCTTACTCATAACATGAGTGCTGACAATGGCGATCCAAGTCAAGCTGAACTTGATTGGCTTGCAAATTGTATTCGTGGCGGGTTTGGTTTAATTATTGCCGCGGCAACTCAAGTGTTGCCTGGTGGTCGTTGCTGGTCAGGACAACCCGCACTTATGACGCTTTCGCAGCAGAATGCCTTTTCGCGTTTAGCTAAAATAGCGGATGAAAATGAAGCGCAGGTATTGGTACAGCTTCATCATGGTGGAGTAAGGGCTTTACCTGATTTGAATGAAGGTGCTCCTTCAGGGCCTAGCGCTGAGCAACCAGGCGACCGTTATGCTCTGGGGGTAACGGAACTGAAAGATAATGATATTCATGAGCTCATCGAGGCATTTGTTCGATCATCGCAACGAGCTTATGACGCAGGCTTACATGGTGTTGAATTGCACGCAGCACATAATTTTTTACTATGTAACTTCCTCAATCCCCAAGTTAATCGACGCACTGATCAGTGGGGAGGCAGTATACAAAATAGAGCTCGGTTTTTGATCGAAATAGTGCGAGGGATTCGTGCACGTATGCCACGTAAGTTCCTGATAGGCGTACGTCTATCGCCAGAAAGTTATGCCAATGTGGTTGGGATCGAACTAGAAAATCAGTTAGCTGTCACCCGTTTACTGGCAGCTGAGGAAATTGATTATGTGCATTATTCAATGGGCAATACTTTTAAATCAGTTAACGGCAAGGTTGGCACTGACTTGTTGACTGAGTTAAGTAAAGCTAATCCAGCCAATATTCCTATGATGGTAGCAGGAAAAATTCAAGATGAAAAAGACGCTAAGTTGGCATTGGCTGGTGGCGCAGATTTAGTGGCTATTGGTACTGCCGCATTAGGTAATCCAGACTGGGTAAAGCGAGTCAATGAGGGCGCTTCACTAATTTATCCGCCATTTAGCGAGTCATGGATAGCCGAGCAGGGGTTCAGTTTTGAGGCACTGAAGTACCTAAGGTCTATGACCGGTGTGCTTGAGCGAGTAAAAGAAGCATGATGTCTGATTGGGCGTTGTTGTTGATATTTATTCCGACCTTTTTCCTGATTTCAGTGTCACCAGGTTTGTCTATGATGCTTGCCCTGAGTTACGGTGCCAGCTTGGGCGTAAAAAGGGCAGTTTGGGTCATTTTTGGTGAGGTTTTTGGGGTATCACTTATTGCTCTAACAGCCCTACTGGGTTATACCAAAGTGCTGGTTGAATTTCCCGCAGCTATGCAATTGTTCAAATATGTTGGTGCTTTTTATCTTATATGGATGGGTATTAATGTTTGGCTGGATGCAAAAGTTAATGCAGCTACAGTGCAAGTTGACAGTGATAACATTGATTTAATGTTGCGCGGCTTCTTAGTTTCGATTTCAAACCCTAAGTCCTGGTTATTTCTAATGACATTGCTGCCACCTTTTATGAACTCAGCTTTGCCATCGGGTCTACAAACGTTACTTTTTACAGGCTTGATCGCACTAATTGAATGCTTAAATTTACTCATCTATGCTTATGGAGGCCAAAAAATTAACAGATTGCTACTAGCTCGAGGGCAAGGTCAATTATTAGGCAGGATTTCGGCGTTGATGATGATTAGTATTGCAATCTTTTGGCTTATTAGTAGTTATTGATAATTTTAAACTATGAGATTTAATCATCGTAAATGAGCAACTCATTTAATCCTACACCTAGAGCCTTGTGTTATCAATTGACGTTATAAGTTTTACGATTAAGAGTTATGCTACACATTAGTGTGTTAGGGAAAAGATAGGGATGTTGTTACATATTAAAGTGATTTATCTAATAACTACACATATGAGCGAGCTGAATTAGCTGTAAGCAGTGAAGCTACTTATAATTTATTTAAATTATAAGTGTTTAATACTTAAATAAATTAAATGGTCGGTATGGAGAGATTCGAACTCTCGACCCCTGCCACCCCATAAAAATTACCTGTGCTTTATCGTGTACAAAAGTGGCTAAAAGTGTTCTACAGTGAAGTGTTTAAAGTAATTGTAACTTATTGCTATTGAAAGGATTAAGCTTTTAAATTATACCTAGTGAACAAACGTGAAGTTTAGTGAGCTCAAATCAGCTCGTGCGATAACTGTGCGACAAAAGTTTTGACTTAACTCTAGGTGTGCGAAAAATGGCGTCAATCAAAGTAAAATTAACTGAATCTATACTCAAAAATATCCCTTTGGAAATTACCAAAATCAATGACACTGAGATTTCCGGTTTTTATTTAAATATTGGTAAGCCAAATAAAGAAGGAAAACGCTCACAGGTATATTATCTGTATTACCGCCTAGGAGGCCGAGGTTCGAAAGAAAGAAGGTTAGCCTTAGGCAACTCATCGGTAATAACAGTGAGTGAAGCCAGGCAGCTTGCTAAGCAGTATATTGGTGATGTGTCGCGCGGTATTGATGTTTTTTTACAAAAAAAGAAAGCAGCGCTGATTGAAAAGCAAGAAAGCACCTCGCCTACAATCGCTGTGCTTGCAAATGAGTTTATTGAAAGAGACATTAAAGCCAACCGAAAAGGTGTAGACCCAGTAATTAGAATGTTCGAAAAAGACATTCTGCCATTTATTGGCAATTATAAACTTAAAGAAATAACCCGGCGTGAAATTTTTAAAAAAGTGCTTGATCCAATAACTGATAGAGACTCTAAAACGCAGGCTAATAAAACGCTATCCATCCTTAAGCAAATGTTTAATTTTGGTGTTGAGCGAGATTTAATACAAGGTAACCCAATAAGCACAGTTAAAAAGAAGAGCGTGGGTGGCCTTGAAAAGTCGCGAACTAGAGCGCTAGAGTTTGACGAAGTCATTCAAGTTTTTGAGCGTCTGCCAAAGCTAGGAATAAGCCAGCAAGTTATTTACGCATTGAAGTGTATTACTTTAACAGGTTGTCGGCCAATAGAGGTCACAGGCGCACAGTGGCAAGAGTTTGATTTTGAAAAAATGATATGGACAATACCCGCCGACCGCGTAAAGCAAAATAAAAATGGCGAAAGAACTCATAAAGTACCTATTACTCAAAATATGGTTATTTTGCTTGATGAGTTACGCGCAGCATTTGGCTATCTCAACTCTAAGTATGTATTCCCGAGTACAACAACTAATAAATCAGGCCCAGGCGAACAGCCAATTGATAGGCATTCACTATCACGCTCTATAAGTCGTAAACTAGAGCAATTGGGAGTGCCAAAGTTTGTACCTCATGATTTAAGAAGAACAGTCGCTACTCGCTTAGGTGATACTGATATTGGAACTGATCCAATAGTGATTGAAAAAATACTAAATCATCAATTGCAAGGAGTGCAGGGTGTTTATAATATGCAGGCGTATATGGACAAGCGCCGCAAAGCTTTGGAAGTGTGGGGGGGGAAATTATTTCGTAGGGATATTAAGGCGTTATAATTTTACTTATCTAATATAAGTAAAACTTAGCTCAAATCTAAGGTGACAAAAAATGTTAGATGTCAGATTATGTTTGAGCTAGTTTAATTTACGGTCTTTATTCTATTTTTTCACAACCATCTATATCTCTAGGTCTCATACTTTTTAGCAAATAAGAGCATGACTCATCTTTAGGAATTGCTATATGATTAGACTTACACTTATTATCGAGTAACTCTGTTTCTTTAATTAATCT
This sequence comes from Pseudoalteromonas rhizosphaerae, assembly GCF_028885455.1. Lineage (NCBI taxonomy): Bacteria > Pseudomonadati > Pseudomonadota > Gammaproteobacteria > Alteromonadales > Pseudoalteromonadaceae > Pseudoalteromonas > Pseudoalteromonas rhizosphaerae. Next base: position 3,594,438 of record NZ_CP118496.1, on the reverse strand, counting down.
AACTTTCCAATTTGGCATAGTAATAGGTGGAATAAATTTATCAGCTATACCTATTAAATCATCATCGAGTAATTTAAGTATAAGGTTTTTAATATAAACTTTATATTCTCCCTTATTTCCATATATATAAAACTCTAATGCTCTAAGACTACTATCAAGCAAACACCTTTTGTCTGCACTCACAACATTCCAAAATGACCACCAATAGTTATAGTAACTAAATGAACCATTATCATCAGAAATAGTTAATAATGCTCTTCTGAGATCATTCGAAATATGGGCATCACTATCGAAGTAAGTCGAAATTGTTTTTGATATTTTTTCAAACTCGGCTCTTTGAAAGTTTTCTGCTGTATCATAGTTAGTACAATACAGAGCAAAACTAATTTTTCCTTGCAATAAGTTTGTATCTTCAGTATCGAATATTACCTTTTTATTCTCGATATCAAAAACAATTAACTCGGATTTTAATTGCTCTTCTTTAACTTGTTCTTTAGCAAAAGATGACTTGATATTGCTAGTAGATAAATACTTATAAATATCATTACAACCAGATGACAACTCATGTATTAAGTTAATTACACCATCTAACGTTTGTGGGCTTCGAATAATTGTCGGTCGAGTTCCAACTTTGACAACATCACCTCTTAATATAATATTTCTTATTACACGCATCCACTCGGTGAACTTTTCTTTATTAAACTCATCTACATTCAATAAATATTCCGTTTGTGCATAAAACAATGTCTTCTGAGTGTATGAAGCGTTTTGCCCCTCATATACGATAGCTGAAAATATAGTATCTTCAGGCCGATGTTGAAAAAGAGGGAAGTCCAATTTAAGTTCAAGTCCAGAGCTATAAACCTCAGAATACTTGTCTAAAGCACTACATAAATAATTAAAATCTTCTTTGTCAAAAAATGAAGGTTTAACTGAATTAGGCTCATCTTGCAAATTTGAGATCAATAACATTCGATTTTCAGATTTCTTAATGGCCTTTCTACACATGACTATGGTTGATATGAACCTTATAAAAGCGTTATCAATATTGTTTTTGGCACTATTACTCCAGAATAAATCTGTCCAAACCGTATCTATTTTCATCGCAAAAGTTTGTAGGAAATCTTTATTCTCATCCCACTTTTCATCATAAATTAACTTTTGAAAAGATGCTTTAAAGTTTTCGAATGGTGATAATAACTTTCCACGTGCATTCATCTTAATATACAAATCATCAGTTAAACCTATGCCTTCAAGGTCAATATGATAGAAAGCAATCAAGCGATTACTCCCTGTCAACTTGTCCCAAAGATGTTCAACTTCATAAAAAAGTTTATGAATATTATCAATAGTTCTTAACATTGCGTCTATAGTTGGATCTTTCTTCCAAGAAAGGAAGAACCAAGATGAGTCTATAGCCTCTTCACTTAAGATGCTATTTTTATCTATTGAAATAGATTTAGACACTAATTGATTGCAAAAATCTCTAGAGCTTATTCTTGTTTCGTAAGTAAATTTCCTAAATATATCAATATTTTTATCTATTAACAGGTTCTCTTTTGCGGCAGCGTACCAGTGTAATAAAAATAAAGTTGTTAGTCTTTGTTGACCATCTAAAGGATGTGAAACATTCTCATCAAGATTTCCATAAATAAAATCAAGTTTTATAGGTTGATTTTCGTCTAAACTTTCAAATAAAGCACCTAAGAAATTCTCTCTAATTTCTTTTTTATCTGCTCGCCCTTGTGCATAGTCTCTTTGAATAATTGGAATTTCGATTTTATGTAAATTCAAAAGCTCCCAAAAGCTTAATACTTCACCTTGATGTTTAATTTCGGTCATCTACAACTCCTTTTTAATATAATTACTAAGAACAACTTCTAAATCTTCATAGTAATTCTCTCTGTCTTCTTGAGTCCAAAATGAAATCTTAGGAGGGTATGCACTGAAGTATTTCAAAAAAACATTTTTAGTACAAATAGGGATAAAAGTACCTTTTTTCTCTCTATCAATAATTGTTTTTCTTTTAAGAGGAAAAACTGCATTTTTATAACCCCGGTTCGTTTCAGAGTCGAGTAGTGTTAAGTTTGATATATCATTAATATCACTATCTTTTAAATAAAAGTTAAAATGTGCAACTATGGTTGTGAACAACTCTTCAAATTCTTCATCATTATTACAATCAAAATTATCAGCTATTTTTTTTAGATCTTTGCCTTCAGTTGTTGTTATGTCAATAAATACCTTAGCGTCATTCAGCCACTCTTCTTTCTTAGAAGGTATTGCATCAGTAATAGATGTTATATGCTCTATATCCCACTTTTCTCCTTTGAAAATATCAAATGGAAAATATGAATTATCATTTTTATTATTTAGCATTGTTAATACGTTATAGAGTAATAATACGGACTTTAGTTTTTTATCACCATATTGAAGCTCTTCTAAATATACTTTATCAAGATCTTGTTTTATTTCGATATCAAGTAGAGAACGAAACTCTCGCTTAGTCAGTAAAGCAGATTTTTCATATAATTCTTTTATTGTAATAACATCGACTGCAATCAAGTACCCTATTTTGTGGTATAGCTCTCTCTCTTCAAACCACTCTTGAAACCTTTGGAAATACCTCTTAATTTCTAGCCAGTTGCCTTCAATTGTTTCTTGGTTTTTATTAAGAAATTTTTTATTAAAAAATCTAAAAGTAGAATAGTTATCAGATGAGTCTTTCTCACTATTCATTAGGTCAAAAATAAATTCAATTCGATTAGTTGCTACATTTGTACCATTTAAAAAATACCAGAATCTATTATTTTGTAATGAATGTTCAATATTGTCCCACTCTGTTGATATCTCTAGCTGCTTAAGCCTTATCTTATCGGATTTATTTTTATCGAAATTTGAGCTATTTAAAAATAGAGCTTTAATTAGTTCAGAGTTTGTTAGAGGTATTTTCCCTATGTTTATTCTTGTAAATACAGAAATGGAATCATCTTCATTTCCTTCATACCATATAACTTTTGAATCAAATTCAAACTTTGATTCGAAGTCATTAATATTGAAATTTGGTTGAGAAAACCACTTACAAATTGTACGGTATGCTTCAGATATATAATAGAAATCAACATTGCTATTATCATTATCATTTTGTTGTAAATTTACTAGAAAGGAAGATGAATTTTCTCTTGTTTCGTAGTTTAAATTAAATAGTTTTTTAGGATCACGAAATCGACTACTTAAAAACTTAAGTATTAAATAGATTGTTGTCAGCCGTTGCTGACCATCAATGACTTCAAATTGCCCATCATTCTTTTTTTTAACAACAATAGGCTGTAAGCAATACCATGTTTTATTATCTGTATCGTCAACAAATCTAGGCTTAAACTCTGAAATATCATCTAACAGATCTTGAACTTCTTTTGGAGTCCATCTATATCCTCTTTGATATGATGGTATATAAAAACTTTCATCCTTGATCTCATTTATTGTCTTAAGCGTCAGTAGGTTGCTCATGTAACATTCCTTGATTAGTGGCTTTTAACTTTATCATTTTTATTATCTCTTGCACAAATCAAAGGATCAAATTTTGACTTTATACATCATTATTAAAAAATGCCCATTTGTGGCACAAAACTCTTAGTCAGCTGAGAGTTGATAGTTGCACAAATTACTTTTCGCTATTTGAAAGATAGCATTAAGTCCAAACATCAACAAACAAGAATGAATTGTGAAAGGGTGTTTTTTCTTAATTTCTTGTATTCATAGGAGCCAATTATTGATAGTAAAACAATGCTTCAAGCAGTATTTGAATACATTGAAGTTGATTACAATAAAGTTAGAAGACATAGTGCTAATGTATATCTCAGCCCAGAAGCACTTGGACTAAATAACCTTGCTTAGTGCTGTGTCCAGTTTTAGTGCTAGGGATCACTTCCGCTAATGGTAATAAACGAGTATTTATTTATCTTAAATAAACCTCAGTGATTTCTGGCCTAAAATGCCCCATTTCTTGTGACACGGTCTCTAATGCTATTTGATATGGGAATTGATTAAGTATCAGCTCTAATAGTCTTTCTTGTGCGTAACTGTGTCTTAGGCCGTGAGCGCCATTGGAAAATGAAAGAGTACGGTTTGATGCTTTATTAAATGAGTCAGACCACTTTTTACCACCTCCAATATCGTAGCGCTGTAAGTAGTTTATTTTTCTATCAACAACAGTGACAGCTTGTTTAAATTTACGAAGTTCTAATTTAGCTGATAAATCGTGGGGTATTAGTACTTCGCGTGTTAAGCCTCCTTTGCCTGTCACGGTATATAGCACACCGTTTCTACCAGACCATTTTGAATCAAAAGCTGGTCGTTTATCTGCTTTACGTTCTTCAACTTTGGCTATGGTCAATAATTCATGTGCACGAAGCCCAGCAAAGAGTGCTATTTGTGTTGATAATGAATATTTAGAAGTTTGGTGTTTACTTATTATTTGAGCTTGCTTTGTAGTGTAGGCGCGTGATTTAAGAATTTGCTGATTAATTGATTTAATAACAGGGAGTGTTTGCTTATCTTTAAGTTTGCCGTTAAGCCTCATCATTGCTTGTATAGCTTGGCGTTCCATATCAAGTGATTTTTGACCCACTATTTCTTTTCGGTAATCTAAATAATTGAGTGCTTGCTCGCTGGTCATTGCCTGAATACCGTTTATGCCAATATCTTTAGCCCAAGAGGCAACGGTGTTAAGTGATTGCTCGTAGTTTCTGGCTGTGCCAAGAGACTTTATAAGCTTACTTTTTGTAAGCCCCTTTATGACATTGTGTGCTTGAGTTTTAGGTTTCGCAAATTTAGCCATGTTTTTTAATCCATCTTTGAATTGTTGACCAATGAGCATTGATACCTTTACGCTTTAGCCAGCGCTGAAGCTCGACAATGTTAGACCCTTGCTTGTAAATTTCTATTAGCTCGAATTTATGTCTATCAAGCTTAGATGTTTTTTTACGGCTTCCTGCGATTAGCTTGCTTTCATATTTAAGTTTTTGGACTTCGGCTTGTGCATCGAATTTCATGGTATGACTCCAGTCGTATTAAGGTTGTAAGATTGACTGGCAATAAAGCTCAGCGGCACTTAAGCCTATTCGCCCCTGTTTTTCGCACATGCGAAAGGCTCGGACTGATCTCGCCTGATTATTAACCTCATTTCTACGTGTTGTCAGCAGCTGGAGTGCGCCGTTTTTGGTTGGTTACTACCTCTAAAAGATAGTTTTTATCTCGTTACTACGTGTTGAAGGCAGCAGAATAGCGCCTGTTTTTTTCTGGCTCGTTAGAGCTTCAGTAGCAATAAGATTATCACTTTAGAAATATTTTTCAATCTGCAAATAAAACCTGCGTATAAGAGTGCGAGTGTGTTGTCCCCCGCTATGTGTAAGCCGATTTTCGGCTTCGACATAGCGGGGGACAGGGGCGAAGCCCCAATGTTTAAAGAGAGGCTATTGCTCATGATGCCTCTATTAAAATTGGTTTTATTAAAGCTCTACATTATATTGTAGGTATAAAGCTAAAGTTATCATTTACATATAGCTATTTTACAATGCCTGAATTAGGTTCTCGTTATTAATGTTTTAAAATTGTTTAGCTGTTAGATAAACGATACTTTAATAATTTTTTATTGGTTTAATAATTTACGGAGCGTTTAGTGTTTAATAAAACTAAGTCAATATTAGAGTGTACGGAATCTAGCTTATTAGGTTTTTCTACTAGAAAAAGCTACTTATCACTATTTAAAAGGTTGTTTCTTTATCCTCTAGTATATTTGCAAGTAGGATTCGTAGACTTTGTTCGTCCGCTAAAAATATGGTCGTTATTTAGTTTTGCCATAGCTCTAGCTTTATCTTTTTTAGTCAATAACTCTATTCTCGACTCTAATAGCTACATTGCTACCTTAAATATATTTGTTTGGTTTTTCTTACTGTTGATTAGCTTTTCTACCCCTAGTTCATATGCTTTTAATGGCGTTACAGAACTCACAGTTAAAAACACGGTTATTATCTTATCGGAACATGAAATTAATAGTGTTGATAGTTTAGAGTTGTTGGAGGACAACGTTGATAAAATTGAAGAGCGAATAGATGAAAGAGTAAAGTTTTACAAATGGCTAATTGGGTCTGCTTGGGCTGGATATATTTTGTTCATAAACTTTCAATTTAGGTTAATTAGCATATCTGATATGAAACCAGATAAAAATTTTCTTAATACCCTTTTTGAAACATCGCTGTATTTATCATTGTTCTCACTTTTTGCTCTGACGTTGATGGTGAGCTACAAGAGGGCATCAAAAATACTAATTTCAAATTTGAGATATGCGTGCGTACAAAAGAAGTCATTACTGCAAAAAGTTGACATTGATTTGACTTAAGAAGATATTTTCCTTTCGAATAATTGCCTATTTCAAGGGCATTTCCTCGTAAGCTAATATAAGACCTGCAAGCTCATTCTCTTCACAGTAAAAAAATGCTGTTGGCACTTCTAATACTTTAGCTAGTGCCCGCACTGTTTGAAAGTCGGGTGAGTGCACGCCTTTTTCGTACTGATTCATTCTAGGCGACGCTGCAAACTGATCCATACCCGCCAATATTCCTAGTTTTTTTTGCGAAAGTCCTTTTGCTAGTCTTGCCTCTTTTAGCCGTTTTGGAAACGGTGAACCATCATTCGTTTTCATTATATTTAATTCTTAACTTGAAAACTAAGAGTTTCTTAGCTTTAATGTGTTCACGATACTAAGGAATACTTAGATAGAGCCGGGTGAAGTAAATGTTGTGGAAAGCAGTTAAGTTTATAGGAGCCGTGACGGTTGATATTTTGCTGGATGTTGATGATAAGTCTGAGCAAGACAAGTTCATTGATGAATACAATGATGGAACTGGAAATGTCGATCATTGCGGTGATAGCTACACAGAGCAAGAAGCGCGAGACGCTCATAGCCGTGGTGAGTTCTACAAATAGCTTTGACAGTTGCTTTGTTAAGTGCAATTGTTAGGTGGGTTTTTACACAAAATACAGGCTACGCAGTTGAAAAGCTGCGTAGTTTTTTATGATTAATTTTAACGTTTATGCATTTTTACCCGCGATTGATTTTTTATATATCAGGTTGCAAGGCCAAGATAATAGCCGTGATAAGTTATTATCAATTAGAGATAACTTAAGTAATCTTAATGAAGCACAAGTACTTAGTGAGTTACTTACCTTAGACTTCATGTTTTACGATTATAGTAACGAGCAATCAGAGGTTTGGGATATACAACTAGAGTCTTTTTCATCGTTTTATAATCGATCAGAAAAAGTGAAAAAGTTTGATAATTACTACCCTGAAAGCCATGTTCAATCAGTGTTTAAGTGGATGCTTATGCTTTGTGATGATTGTAGCGATAGTTTAAAAATCCAGCGCTCGGTAATTCATTAGCTTGAGCCTTAGAGCAATTTTATTCCTCAAGTTCACTTGATTTATCATTATATCTCATTTAAATTCATTTTAAGCATACCTATTATGCTTACTTATAATGCAAAGAGATAAAAGATTTACCACAGAACATAGTAAAGTTAATAAAAAAACAGGCGCCCAATGTTCGGGGCTGCTTTCAATACGTAGAAAAGAGGTTACTAGGGTACGCATATATTAATTATATGTACTAGCAAGTCCACGGCTCACAGAGCAATGTGGCATCTCTTTGCTCTAATTTACGTATTGGAGAGCGAACATGCAGTCATCAGAAATCTTATCAGTAAAAGAGCTATCAGAGCTTTTACATCTATCTATAGGCACAATTAATAATCGTCTGAGCGCCCAGCGAAAGGCTATTGAGTCTGGAAAAGATGCCAACCTTTATCAAGTTCAACGGTTAGCACCACCTTCTATTAAATTGGGTCGAGTTCGCCTATTTAAACGCGAAACAGTTGATCAATGGCTTGCTCGTTTTGAAGGAGTGAAGGTGTAAGGAAGGCGAAAGGGGCTGCTTGACCGGCGACACCCCAAACGCACTTTACATCTTCATATTATATGCTTGCCATTAAAATAAGGCCACAATTCGAGTGGCCAGAATATACTATTGCCTATCCGAGTCAGTTTTATTCTCTAATTGAATTCAAGACACCTAAATATGTTCGAGGGTTACTAAGTAAATGTCATAAGTCTAAAAAATTTATTCATTTACTTGGTAACAGTAAATCAAAAAGCTTAACCGATTTTCGAGCTTTTAGACGGGACACTAGTAAGTTTGTTCGAGGAGTATTGTACAGTACAAGTGAATCAGTAGACTGCTATTACACTCCAAACGAATTTTTTAGTTGGCCTAGGGAGAGCAACCTAGCTCTATTGTCAGCGAATTGGATTGAAATTGATCTTAATCATAAATGTGATCCATTTGATGTTAGAAGGACAGAGGCTAAAATTGTTCCTGAAGTATTCAATAGGTTAAAACTGAGTAAGCTACCGCCGCCAACAGGCTATGTCCTTTCTGGCTCAGGTGGAATACATCTTTATTGGATTTACAACCCTGTAGATGCAGTCGCAATTAACAAGTTGATATGGCAACAAATTGCTAAAAGTCTAATTGAGAGTTTTGGAACGTCAGATAGTTTTTGGCATATAGATCTTATGGCTACAAAAAGAATTAGCGGCTTTTTGCGCGTCCCAGGGTCTGTTCACAGTAGAACAGGATTGCATGCCAGGTATTTTGGCTCTGGTACTAAATATACATTTGATGAACTGTTGATGTGTTTAGATCTATGTCATTTACGGAAGAATATAGAGAAATCACAGCTAGAATTCAAAACAAGTTTAGCTTCAAGCCCCAGAAATAAGATAGCAAAGCAACCAGGTCACCAACGCTACGGTCATAGCATTAAAGAATGGTGGCTAAAATGTATTAACAGTATTCAAAACCATTTTTATAAGCAGGGAGGGGTGCCAAAGGGTAAGCGAGATAAAACAGCGTTTATCCTGTTTGTTGCGTTTCAACACCTAAATAAAAACACCGCATTTGAAAAGCTAACAAAAATAAATGATGAGCTAATTGGTTTATCATTAGAAGAGCTTGTTAGTTTAACTAGAACAGCAAAAACAACACACTACAAATACAGAAAAGAGACTCTAGCTGATTACCTGAAAGACTTGTTCGGCTATTGCCCTGAATATTTAAATATTAGGTCAAAAGTGAAGTTATCAAGCGATGAAATTAAGGAGAGGCAGAAAAAAGCAGCTACAGACACTGCGGTTAAAAAGCGAAGTAATTCGCAGCAGCTTGTTAAAAAAGCAGTTAAAAAAATAACCAAAGAAACGGGCAACAAACCAACTCAACAGGCTGTTGCACTTTTTACTAATCTTAGTTTAAGAACAGTTAAAAGATATTGGATAAAATAATGTGAAAGGCACTTAGATTGAAATTAAACAGCAAAATATGAAACTGAGACATAAAGTTTAGATCTTTCTGCTAGTTTCCTCGACCGCTTTATGCGGTCATTCGAAATGAAAGTGGCCAAATGCAAGACGCGACCCCATTTCTTCGTACGAATAATGATCTATCGCCAGTAGAATATGATCAAAGTTCCTTAAGAAAAGTGTCCTGATTTAGTTGCGCAGAACGTATAAGGGTAGTTTAATAATTAAAGAGCGGAGTGACCAGTCAGAGATTAAAATCAATATTGATGACCTGTAGCTAATTTTTTCACTTCGATAGAAAAAATCTTTATACATTGATTTTATTATGAATTAACAATATACTTCAATTGGTTTATGGGCAGATTTTGGATCGCGTTTCGCGATCAGTGAAAAAAATGTCCGTTAAGATTGCCTTTATGATGACTATACGTATTTTATGGTCATTACTATTGTTAAGTGCGTAAGAGTGCCCATAAACCACTATTTAAAAAGGAGTTCAAAATAGAATTAATGACAAAATTAGAAGCTTTGAAAAATATTTCTACCAAAAAAGAGTTCGCAGCTCTGCTAGGTATTAAGGCTTCATTTCTGACGTATACCTTATATATTATTAAACCCCACACTCAATATACTCAATTTAAGATTCCCAAAAAAAATGGTGGGGAACGTATAATTAATGCGCCAAATGGAAAGTTGAAAACGTTACAGTCAAAGCTTTCACATTTGTTGCTTGATTGCATAGATGAAATTAATAAGGCGAAATTTCCTGATGCGGAAATTAATAAATCTAGTAAAGATCATGTCAAATACTCACCTACACTAAAAGTAAAAATATCAGGTGCAAAAATAAAACAACCATCTTTATCTCACGGTTTTGTTAGGCATCGTTCAATTATCACCAATGCTATGATGCATTTAGGGCAAAAAAATGTATTAAACATTGATCTTGAAAATTTTTTTGATGGTTTTAACTTTGGTCGCGTTAGAGGGTTCTTTATAAAAAACAGAAACTTTAATTTGGATCCTGCTGTAGCAACGGTTATTGCCCAAATTGCTTGTCATGATAATAAATTACCTCAAGGAAGTCCTTGCTCTCCTGTTATTACAAACTTAATTACGCATAGCTTAGATATCCGTTTGGCTTCATTGGCTAAAAAATATAAATGCACTTATACGAGGTATGCTGACGATATTACATTCTCCACTAGAAAGTCAGCTTTTCCTACAGAGTTAATGAAAGAAGAGACCGATGATTATATAGCTGGAAAACAATTAACGTGGGAAGTTGAACATGCTGGATTTTCTATAAACGAAAATAAAACACGTATTCAATATAAAGATTCAAGGCAAGATGTAACAGGTCTTGTTGTTAATAAAAAGCCAAATGTAAAAAAAGAATATTGGCGTACGGTTCGAGCACAATGTAATAGCCTTTTTAAAAGCGGAAAATTTACAAAAACCATTGATGGTAAAGTAGTGGATGGCAATACAAACGAGTTGGAAGGTCAACTTAATTTCATAGATCAAATTGATAGTTATAATCGTCTACGTCAAACATTACCTTTAAACCATGTTTATGGGATAGCCAAACATGGACATAACACCAGTAGATTAATAAATGGTCGAGAAAGAACGTTTAGCCGTTTTTTATATTATCGGTTATTTTACGGCAATGAAAAACCTACCATTATCTGTGAAGGTAAAACAGATAATGTTTATTTAAAGTCAGCAATTAATAGTTTAGTTGAAGGTTATCCTAGATTAGCCAACAACAAATTAGTATCAAAAAACAATAAGATTGAATATCAGTTGCTTATAAGAATTTTGAAATATACTAAACGTACTCGATTTTTATTGGAGTTATTTGGTGGAACATCGTACTTAAATTATTTTATTTCTAAGTTTGATAGCCAGTATAGATATTACGAAGCACCTAAGCCACAACATCCCGTTATTATCCTTTTAGATAATGATTCAGGTTTTGATTGCATTGAAAAGTCGCTAAAAAAAATAGAGACAGCTATTGCTTTACCTTTATCACTAAAAAAACAAGATATTAGAAATGCTGAATTTATTCATGTTTTTCATAATTTATACATCGTCTTAACACCTATTGACGCTCAACCAATATCGATGATTGAAGACTTATTTGATGAAAAAACAAGAAAAATAAAAGTATCTGATAAGATATTTAATCCTGAAAAAGATTTTGATAAAAATAAAGAATATAGCAAAGAGGTTTTTGCTAAAAAAGTAGTGGCAGCACAAAAAGCAACAATAAGCTTTGATGGGTTTAAGCCCTTGCTAGATCGGATTGTAAAAGCAATAGAACATTATGATACCGTTAAGTAATTTTAGTATGAAACTTTATTTCTAGAACCACAACTACAACTAAAGGGGTCAAATCTTGACTCCAGACATCATAATTATTATCCGTCCGCTCCACGCCCTGAGACATTCATCAAGTTATTTATGTTTTTAATAATGGCGAATCACGCTCTTCGAAAGAAATATAGCCAACAGTTTATGTGCGTGCCCTGAGTATTCGTTAGCGAGCCGTGGGCTACTTACTGGCTCGAAAGAAAAGCGGTAATCATTAAATGATTTTCGCTCATTATTGGCAGCCAGTAAGCACATACCCTAAACCACTTTAAAGTATAGTTCTTAGGCGTGAATGACTATATATCGCTCAAAGCTGTCTATCTTCTTTAATTTCTGATTCACAGGTGTTCGGTGTTTTTCAAGTTAGTTGTCGCCTTAAATTTCAAGCCTTTTGTTCGATTAAGCATAAATCAAAATTCTTTAATTCTAGGCGCTGTTTTTGTTGCCAATAGTTTAGCCAGTAGGCAACTAGTAAACTAGCAATAGAAAGCACAAGCATGAATATAGCTTTAGTGATGTTACCGCTTGTTGAATCATAAAATTAATATAGGCACTGCAATAAAGGGGAGAGAACCTGCCATAGCGCGGTATAAGCCTACTAGGTTAAAATCAATTAGGCATGAAAGTGTTATGTAATCTGTATTTTAATGTTCTACTAGAATCTGATAAAGACAAACTGTATTTAGAAATAGCCCAAACAACACTATGCAAAAGAGTTAGTAAACTAAAATAGTATATTAGATGGTCTGGTGGCGTAATCCCTTCGAAAAAGCTAATCAGGCCTTCTACGCCTGAAAAGAGTAATACTAAAAGGCAGGGAATTGAGCCAAATACAATTGCACAAATAATTTCGTTAAAGAGTAGGTTTGTAGTGGTTTTTCTTCTTTGGATGGTTTGCATAATTGTTTTCTATTGTACTTTGAGCTTTAAAATACAATTTGAAAAACATAGAGACAAGTTAAAAGTAAAAAGAAGAGTAAAAACTTGTTCAGTAGGGGGCCATTAGCTGTCTTCCTATATATCCCCCCCTTTTATACCTTAAAAGTATAAAATAATTTAAGGCAAGTATGGTGCGATAAATGTGCGATATATATTTAAAAAAACTAATTTAATTGTGCGATAAAGAAGAGAGTTTAATTTATAACAAGTTGAAATAAAGAGGAATTAATTGGTCGGTATGGAGAGATTCGAACTCTCGACCCCTGCCACCCCATGACAGTGCGCTACCAAGCTGCGCTACATACCGACGTTGCAAGCAATAGTACGTATATTTTTTCAAAAATCAATAAGCTTTTGTTTGTTTGAACATTTATTGCACGTACTGAGTGAAATAAATCATTTTATGAGGATGTTTAGTTATTTATCCAGTCATTGATCGATTTATACATCACATCTCGTAGTATAGGTTGAGCAGTTTTGTTAGGGTGTATGTTGTCGTTTTGCATCAGGCTATTATCAGCAGCGACATTCAAGATAAAAAATGGCATTAAATGGCTGTTTGTGGCACCAGCAACCTCAGCAAAACTAGCGGTAAATAATCCGGTATAACGTGGCCCATAGTTAGGCGGGATGTGTACTTCCATAATCGCTACTTTGGCATCAGCTTGTTTGCTCTTGCTCACTAAACTGGCTAGGTTTTCTTTTAGGCGTTTAATTGGAAAGCCACGCAGGCCGTCGTTACCACCAAGCTCTATAAGTACATGGCTCGGTTGAAACTCATTAAGTAGGGCGTCTAAACGACGCAGTGCGCCACCGGTGGTTTCGCCACTGATACTGGCATTGATAAGTTGGATTGGTGCTTGCTCGTTGTCGTACTTATCTTGTAACAGTTTAACCCAGCCTTGCTCTTGTTTTAAGCCGTAGGCGGCGCTTAAACTATCACCTAAAATTAAAATTGTGTTGTCAGCTGCCGCACTAAGTGGTTTGATTACTAATAGTAAAACGAAAATAAAACGTAGGATTGAATACATCATATGTCAGCGCTATCTCAATTAAATATCATTCAGGTTAAAGGTCTTTCTAAAACGGTTAATACCCTTGAAGGGGATTTGCCCATCCTCAGTGACATCACCTTTAATGTCAAGTCTGGAGACTCAGTTGCTGTAGTTGGTACCTCAGGTTCAGGTAAATCAACTTTATTAAGTTTGCTCGCAGGGCTTGACCAATCGACTCAGGGATCAATTTATTTAGATGGTGAGCCGCTGCATGAACTTGATGAAGAAGCGCGTGCGGCATTAAGAGCTGCAAAAGTCGGTTTTGTATTTCAATCATTTATGTTGGTACAGAGTTTAACAGCACTTGAGAATGTGATGTTACCGGCAGAGCTTGCTGGTGAAAAAAATGCCAAGCAACAAGCACTCGATCTTCTGGAAAAAGTAGGTTTAAGTCATCGTATTGAGCATTATCCGTCGCAATTGTCTGGTGGTGAGCAGCAGCGTGTAGCGATTGCTCGCGCATTTATTGGCACACCAAAGATTTTATTCGCCGATGAGCCATCAGCAAATCTTGATAGCAAAAATGGTAAGTTAATTGAGTCACTGTTATTCGAGCTTAATCAGCTTCATGGCACGACGTTGATTTTAGTCACACATGATGAGGCGTTAGCAGCAAAGTGTCAGCATGTGTTACAAATTGAAGCGGGTCAATTAGTTAAAAATACCAATGAGGCTGTGGCGAATGTGGGTTAAATTAGCATTAAAATTATTTAGCCGTGAATTTCGCCGTGGTGAACTCACGGTGATTTGTGCGGCCATAGCGTTGGCGGTATTGACGGTTTTAACGCTTTCTATGGTGACTGATCGCATAGGGCAAAGCATCGCGCAAAAAAGCAGTGCCTTTATTGCCGCTGATCGCGTGCTGGCAAGCAACCATGAATTACCGGGTGAATATTTAACAACAGCAAGCGAATACAACTTACAAACCGCACAGCTCACTTACTTTGATACTATGTTGTTTGCTAATGACGAAATGCAATTAAGCTCAGTAAAGGCGGTGTCGGAGCATTATCCACTTAAGGGCGAACTAAAAGTTAAAAGCAGTTTAACCGGTGATGTTGAAGTGGCCACGCAAGGGCCAACTGTTGGTAATGTGTGGTTTAGTGAATCGGTATTTTATGCACTAAATGTAAAAGTAGGTGATACGGTTGAGCTAGGCGCTGCGCAATTTAATATTGAAAAAGTATTGGTGGAAGAGCCAGATGCGCCATTTAATATTTTTTCAAGTAGTCGTCGTGTGTTGTTAAATAACCAAGATGTAGACAAAACTGAAGTGATCCAGCCGGGCAGCCGTGTTTTTTACCGCCAGTTGTATGCAGGGGATGAGAGTAACCTTACTGACTTTTATAGCTGGCTAAAACCACAAATGAAAGAAAACCAGCAATGGTATGGTGTTAAAGACAGACAGTCGCCGATTGCAAATAGCTTAAACCGCGCTGAAAGCTTTTTATTATTAGCGGGGTTATTGGGCATTATTTTAGCGGCGGTGGCTATTGCCGTGTCTGCAAAGCGTTATTGCGAACGCCAATATGACCCAGTTGCGATGATGAAAACCTTAGGTGGTAGCCGATCGACAATTCGCAAAATTTACTTACTGCATTTATCACTGGTGTGTGCTTTGTCGGTCATACTTGGCTTAGCCATTGGCTATGGTTTACAAGAGATAGCCACTAGTTATTTAGCTAAATCAATGAACAATACTCTTCCTGCAGCGGGTATAAAACCGTGGTTTGTGGCGATTAGTACTGGCGTTATCTGTGCCGTGATGTTTTCAATCAAGCCGTTATTAGATTTATTTGATATTCCACCGCTTAGGGTATTACGCCGTAACTTAGGCGATAAGCTATTAGTAAGTAAAGTGCATTTAGCTATGTCGGGCTTAACAGTCTTTTTATTAATGTGGTTGTTTAGTAATAACCTTAAAATTACCGCTATTTTGTTTATCTCTACTTTAGTTTTGATTGCGATACTGTTTTTATTATCGCGGTTAATTTTTGGCAGCGGACGTAAACTAGGATTGCGCCCGGGGAATAGTTGGTCATTAGCGATTGCTTCGTTGCAAAAACGTGCCAATGCTAATGCGGTACAGTTGATCAGTTTTTCGTTGGCAATAAAGCTATTGTTATTTTTAGTGGTGCTGAAAAACGATATGATCGCAGATTGGCAATCGCAACTTCCAAGCGACGCGCCGAATGCTTTTTTAGTAAATATAACCGAAACTGAATTGCCAGACGTAACAAGCTTTTTAGAGCAAAAAAATATTCAAGTATCTGAGTTCTATCCGACTATTCGTGGTCGCGTAAACGCTGTTAATGGTGAATTAGTTGCTCGCGAAGTCTCATTGCAAGACAACGAGAAGAAAGACGAAGAAGCACGCGCAGGTATTGGCCGTGAACTAAATCTTACATGGTTAGAGCAAGTCCCTGTGCAAAATGAGATCATAGACGGGCAGTGGTTTGCCGACAATGCCACCGCTGAAGCATCGATCGAAGAATCTATGCTAGAGCGTTTAGATGTGAAACTGGGTGATACGCTAACATTTTTGATTGGCGCCCAGTCATTTGATGCCAAAATCACCAGTGTTCGTAAAGTTAATTGGGCTACTTTAAAGCCTAATTTCTTTATTATATTAAGTCCTGATGTACTGGCTGATTTTCCTGCGACGTATATTTCATCGGTGCGTATCGAAGCCGATCAAAAACGCGACTTTAGTGAGCTACTACGTGCCTACCCGACAATCAACGCCATCGACGTTGACAGCTTTGTCAAACAAATACGCTCTACTATTTCGCAAGTATCGCTGGCAATTGGATTTGTACTGGCGATAGTGGTGATGTGTGGTGGCTTGGTTTTAATTTCGCAAGTGCAAGCAAGCCTTGGTGAACGGATGCAGGAAATTGTCATATTGCGTACCTTAGGCGCCAAAGGGCGGCTAATAAAAAATGCCACTTTATATGAGTTTTTATTGCTGGGCAGCGCTGCTGGTTTTGTCGCTGCGTTGGTCAGTGATGTGGCTTTATTAATAGTGCAACGTGAGATGTTTGACTTAGCAGGTAAGCTGCACCCGCATATTTGGCTTATTGGACCATTAGTGGGTGGTGTGTTTGTGGCATCACTGGGCTACTTTATGATAGCTAGAACCATGCGTAAAAATACTCAAGGGTTACTACGCTCTTTAGCCTAAAAGGTTAGCAATTAAACAAGCCCGTTTTTACGGGCTTTTTTATGCCAATAATGCACTGGTAATTTATACAGTGCTCTGGCATTATTAGCGTACTTAACTATTTACACTGATTGGGCAAGTATTGGCTATTATTTTAGGGATTGATCCTGGCTCACGATTAACCGGTTATGGGGTGATTGCCCATCAAGGTGCTAAATTTACTTATTTAGGCAGCGGTTGTATAAAACTGGCCGATCACGAGTTTCCTATTCGATTAAAAATGATTTATCAGGGGATCAGTCAACTAATCGAACAATTCTCTCCCGATCATTTTGCCATTGAAAAAGTATTTATGGCGCATAATCCTGATTCAGCTCTTAAATTAGGCCAAGCCAGAGGAGCTGCAATTGTTGGTGCGGCAATGGCTGAGTTACCGGTGTTTGAATACTCGGCGCGGCAAATTAAACAAGCGGTGGTAGGGCACGGTGGTGCCGATAAATCGCAAGTGCAGCATATGGTTAAAAATATTTTAAAATTGCCAGGCACACCGCAAGCGGATGCAGCCGATGCATTAGCCATTGCGATATGCCATGCTCATTCCGATCAAAATTTAATAAAACTAGCGGGCAGTGCCAGTAAAACCGTTAGAGGACGATTAAGGAAATAACATGATAGGTCGCTTAAATGGCATCTTAGTAGAAAAACAACCGCCAGAAATTTTGCTTGAAGTAAGCGGTGTTGGTTACGAAGTTAACATGCCGATGACGTGTTTTTATGATTTACCAAACATTGGCGAAAATGCCATTGTGTATACTCATTTTGTAGTAAGAGAAGACGCCCAGTTATTATTTGGCTTTAATAATAAAATTGAGCGAGCATTATTTAGAGAGCTATTAAAAGCCAATGGCGTTGGGCCAAAGCTCGGATTAGCAATACTTTCAGGGATGTCGGCTAAGCAATTTGTTAGCTGTGTGAATAACGAAGATGCCACCAGTTTAGTGAAACTGCCAGGTGTAGGTAAAAAAACCGCAGAGCGCCTGGTACTTGAAATGAAAGACCGATTAAAAGATTGGGGTAATGACTTATTCACGCCATTTAGTGATAATGCAGTTATAGAGCCCGCATCTGACGCACTTATTGCTAATAATGCGGCAGATGATGCAACCTCTGCGTTAGTGTCATTAGGTTATAAATTGGCGCAAGCACAAAAAACAGTAAAATCAGTGGCCAAGCCTGGTATGTCTACAGAGGTTCTGATCAAAGAATCTCTAAAATCAATGTTGTGAGTAAACCATGATTGAAGCGGATCGTTTAATAGATGCGACTGAACAAAGTAATGAAGATGTAGTCGATCGCGCGATTAGACCAAAACTATTAGCCGATTATACTGGTCAGCCCCATGTTAAACAGCAAATGGAAATATTTATAGAAGCTGCACGTAGTCGGGGTGAAGCGCTTGATCATTTATTAATATTTGGTCCGCCGGGTTTGGGGAAAACCACACTAGCAAACATTGTTGCCAATGAGCTAAATGTCAGTATTAAAACAACCTCGGGCCCAGTGCTTGAAAAAGCCGGTGATTTAGCCGCACTACTGACCAATTTAGAAGAAGGCGATGTACTTTTTATTGATGAAATACATAGGCTAAGCCCGCAAGTTGAAGAAATACTCTATCCTGCAATGGAAGATTATCAACTCGATTTAATGATTGGTGAAGGGCCTGCAGCTCGTTCCATTAAGCTCGATTTACCCGCTTTTACCTTAATTGGCGCAACCACTCGCGCAGGCTCGTTAACTTCACCACTTAGAGACCGTTTTGGTATTGTGCAGCGTTTAGAGTTTTATTCGGTGGCAGATTTATCGACTATAGTGGGGCGTTCTGCTCATTATTTAAATTTAGCCATGTGTGATGAAGGTGCCATTGAAATTGCTAAACGCTCTCGTGGTACGCCACGTATCGCTAATCGATTATTACGCCGGGTACGAGATTACACGCAAGTTAAATCAGACGGTACTGTAAATGCCGAAGTGGCAGAGCTGGCACTTAATATGATTGATGTCGATAAAAGCGGCTTTGATTATATGGACCGTAAATATTTACTCGCGATCATTGAAAAGTTTATGGGGGGTCCGGTAGGGTTAGACAACTTAGCCGCCGCTATCGGTGAAGAAAAAGAAACCATTGAAGATGTGATCGAGCCTTACCTCATCCAGCAAGGATTTATCCAACGTACGCCAAGAGGGCGTATTGTGTCTGATAACGCCTATCATCACTTTGGCTTATTACCCAAACAAGAATAAAGTACATTTATTGTAGCTGTATGCGTGCGTATGGCTGCAAACCCACCTCACAAATCTTCTATACTGTTCTTTTAGCCACTATTCAAATGTCTATTTTGCTGTGTTTAAGTTAATCGCGTGATTAGCATATTACTTAAAGTTTAGATTATTTAGTTATTTGGGCTAATACAATTCACATGCTGTTAAGTTTGTAAACGATATTGTATGCGCCATAGCGATGTAGTGCTGTGCGTGATTTGCAGGCAAAAAAAAGCCCGCATAAAATGCGGGCAAACAACAAGTTGAAGGAAGTAATCTAAGTAACATTGCTTAAATTCATCAAGTTTTATCAAGAAGACTTTAAGCATAGCAATACGAAAAATCAGAATCATATTGCAAAGAACTGGGCTGAATGAAATATTCATTGCTGCGCTAGCTCGGTATGGGAGAATAATACGCAATAGTTGGTTTTTGTTCAAACTAGAAAAATTTAATTTTCAGATAAAAAAAACTAATAGCAAGATTTTTATGAATGCTTTATTTTTGTTCATAAAGTTCACGGTAATATATTAATTTGTTGAATTTGTGATGTTTTATTTGTTTGAGTGTTTTTTTTATAGATTAGTTAAACTGTTGCATTGACCATGCTTACAGTCAATTATGCTTGTTTATTCATTAAGAGTGAATAAACGGGGTGTTTTACACAGTTTTTGTTTATAAATAAGCACCGCAGCATGTATTTACCTTAACAGCCCAGTCTTAAATAGTTGCGTTAAGATTGACTAATAAGGTTATAAAAATGATGTCAGCCTGCTCTTCAACGTTTTTTGTTGCTAATTCACAGCAATAGCGTTGTCAGTACTGAGCTGAATCGATACACTAGTTGCAACTTTTGGCCATTTTTTCGGTCATATACCTAGCGTATAATGAAATGTTATTTATACAAGAAATCTTATTAGGAGTTTAATGTGGGTTCAGGGCTTAATTTTTTAGATTTAATTCTAGAAGCAAGTTTTCTTGTGCAATTAGTTATGCTGGCATTAGTAGGTATGTCAGTGATGTCATGGGCAATTATTTTTCAGCGCAAAAAAGCAATTTCAGATGCATTATCCAATACTAAGCGATTTGAGCAAAAATTTTGGTCAGGCATTGATTTAAGTAAACTCTACAATGAGATCTCATCGCGTAGCGGTAGCTCAACCGGCGTTGAAGCATTATTTATAGCAGGCTTTAAAGAGTTTGCTCGCCATAAGAAAAACTCTTTTCAAAGTGCTAGCATTGTAATGGAAGGGACGCATCGTTCAATGCGAGTTGCGTTATCTCGTGAAATCGAAAAATTAGAATCAAGTTTATCGTTTTTAGCAACTGTGGGGTCTATCAGTCCTTACATTGGTTTGTTTGGGACTGTGTGGGGCATTATGAATGCCTTTATCGCGTTAGGCGAAGTTAAGCAAGCAACCTTGCAAATGGTTGCCCCAGGTATAGCTGAAGCGCTTATTGCAACAGCTATGGGGTTATTCGCAGCTATTCCTGCGGTTATTGCATACAACCGTTTTGCTAATAGAGTTGAAAAGCTAGAATCTAACTACATTAACTTTATGGAAGAGTTTGCAAATATTTTACACCGTCAAGCAGCTACCCAAATAGAGGCAAAAGCGAATGTATCAGCGTAAGAAGCGTCGTCCTGTTGCAGAGATAAACGTAGTCCCTTACATTGATGTAATGCTGGTGCTACTGATTATTTTTATGGCTACTGCGCCTTTGATCACTCATGGTGTTAAAGTTGATTTGCCAAAAATGGAAGAATCAGATTTAGTCGATACTAAAGATACGCCACCGATCATTGCTTCAATTGATGCACAAGGTAAGTACTATGTCAGTATTGGTACTGATCCAGAAGAACCGATGGAAGCATTAGATGTTGCCGCTGTTATTAAGTTGCAACTGATGAAAAACCCAGAAACTCCAGTGATGATCAAAGGCTCAGGTAAAGTATCGTATCAAGAAGTATTATTATTGATGGATTTCTTAAAAAATGCCGGTGTACCTTCAGTTGGATTAATGACTGAGTCGTTTGAAGGGAATAAAAACTAATATGGGTGCTTCAGTATTAAAATCAGTGTTATTGCACCTCGCTATAATAGGCGTTCTGGTAGGAACCGCGAGTTTTCATACTTCACCGCCTAAAGTAATGGAAGTCACCTTGAACAAGGCTATGCCTGATGCTGAAAATGCTGTTTCAGCAGTGACTGTTGACCAGAAAATGGTTGAACAAAAAATTGCTGAGTTGAAACGCAAAGAAGATGATAAAAAACGTGCTGAAGATAAACGCATTCGTGATTTAGAGCGCCGAGCATCTGATGCACGTAAACAACGTGAAGCTGAAGATCGTCGAATTAAGAAGCTAGAGCAAGAGCGCCGAGCAAAAGAGAAAGAAACGGCACAAGCGCAAGCACAGGCTAAAAAAGCGCGTGAAATAGAGCAAAAAGAACGTGAAAAAGCGCAGCAGGCTGAAAAGCAAAAAGAAGCGTCTGAGTTAGCTGCAAAAGCGGCAGCTGAGAAACGTAAACAGGCAGAAGAGGCATTAAAAAAAGCCGAAGACGACCGCAAACGTGAAGAGTTAGCCGCTAAAAAACGCGCAGAAGCTGCTGAAGAGGCGCGTCAAAAAGCATTACAAGAGCAAATGCTGCAAGAGCAGTTAGCCACAGAGCAAGCCGCGCGAAATAAATTGCGTCAGCAACAGGTCGGCACTGAGGTTGATAAATACAAAGCATTAATTATGGCGCGTATTCAGCAAAATTTATTAATTGATGAAAAAATGAAAAACCAACAATGCCGTGTGAATATTCGCTTAGGTTTTAATGGTCTGGTCACACAAGTGAAATCTTTAGGTGGTGATAAGTTAGTATGCGAAGCGGCGCTAAGGGCGGTTCGTATGGCTGAAACACTGCCGGTATCTAAAGATCAAGACGTGTTTGAGCAATTAAAAAATATTAACTTAACGATCAAGCCACAATTTTAAAGGAATTATATGTTCAATCAGTTGAAAACAGTTTGTTTAATTTTAGTTCTTGGCTTTACCAGTGTTGCAAATGCTGCGCTTGAAATAGTCATAACAGAAGGAGTTGATAGTGCACGCCCTATAGCCATCATCCCTTTTAAATATAAAGGTGTTGGGCCAATTCCACAAAAGCTCAGTGATGTTATTGCTGCCGATTTGATGCGCAGTGGTAAATTTAAACCAATTAGTGTTGACGAAATGCCACAGCTGCCAAGCAAAAATGCAGATATAGATTATGGTGCGTGGGTAAATAAGGGTGTTGAAGCAATTTTAGTTGGTGAAGTTGAACAGCAAACAGATGGCCGTTATTTGGTACGTTATGAGCTAGTTGATGTTATCCGCGGCCAAATCACCGGCGGTGAAACGCAAATGATGAGCAATGGTAAATTAGTTAAAAATCAAGATCATGTTCAAGAAGCACGCGAAAGTGTGATAAGCGAATCTGGGTTTAGACGCTACGCTCATCGTATTAGTGATGTTATTTATGAAAAACTTACCGGTGAGCGCGGTGCCTTTTTAACAAAAATTGCTTACGTCATTGTGCGTGATGACGAACCAAAACCTTATCAGCTTGTTGTTGCTGATTACGATGGGTTTAATGAACAAGTTTTATTACGCTCTCAAGAGCCGTTAATGTCTCCAGCATGGTCACCTGATGGTACTAAATTAGCTTATGTGACGTTTGAAAATCGTCAAAGCCAAATCTATATGCAAGATTTATACACTGGTAAGCGTGAAATCATTACCAGCCATCAAGGTATCAATGGTGCGCCACAGTTTTCACCTGACGGTAAAAAACTATTATTAGTACTGTCAAAAGACAGAAACGGTGCCACAGAAGTGTATATGTTAGATTTAGCTACACGTAAAGAAACACGCCTTACTCGCCACCGTAGTATAGATACTGAACCGTCTTGGCATCCGAATGGTCAAGATATCGTGTTTACCTCGGAAAGGGGTGGTAATGCTCAGATTTATAAGTTAAATTTACAAACAGGTAGGTCACAACGAATGACCTTTGATGGTGATATGAATCTAGCAGGTTCTATTACCCCTGATGGCAAAGAATTAGTGATGGTTAACCGTACTAACGGGCAGTACCATCTTGCTAAGAAAGAGCTGGCTACTGGAGCGTTTCAAGTATTAACTCGAACGCGTCTAGATGAATCACCGAGTATCGCACCTAATGGCTCGATGATTATTTATAGCACGCTACATAATAATAAGCAGGTACTAGCGCTGGTATCAATGGACGGTCGTTTTAAAGCACGTTTACCTGTGCTAAATGGACAAGTAAAGGCACCCGCGTGGTCGCCTTATTTACAGTAATATTTGCTGGTTTACTCAATATAGGAATCTACTCAATGCAACTTAATAAAATACTTAAAGGCCTGCTAATTGCTGTGCCTGTTATGACTCTAGCAGCTTGTAGCTCATCTTCAGATATCGACGAAGGTGCAGCAAATCAATCAAATCAAGCGACAGTTGAGCAAACAGCTAATAATGACACTGTTGAAGTGGCAACATTAACACCTGATCAAAAAGCACAAGAAGAACTCACTCAAAAATACGAAGCATTACGTGAAAAGCAAGTAATTTACTTTGATTTTGATAAAGCGACGATTCAAGGTCAGTACGGTGAATTACTTCGAGCTCATGCTGAGTTTTTAGTAAAGAATCCATCAGTTAAAGTACTAATTGAAGGTCATGCAGATGAGCGTGGTACACCTGAGTACAATATCGCATTGGGTGAGCATCGTGGTCAAGCAGTTGAAAAATACCTTCAAAGTTTAGGTGTTTCTGCAAGCCAAATGTCAGTAGTGAGCTACGGTGAAGAAAAGCCGATGGTTAAATCACGCACTGAATCTGCTTTCGCTAAAAACCGCCGTGCGGTACTAGTTTACTAAATTAGAGACATTATGAAGCCGAAAATTATTTTGGCAGCCATGATATTGAGCGGGAGCACCCAAGTTTGGGCTGCTCCCGCTCCTGTTTCAGAAGCTGCGAGTTCACAATCGAGTATAGAAAAACGCCTTGCTGCCCTTGAAAGTATGATGCAGTCGAGAAATTTATTACAAGTTGAGTTACAGCAACAGCTAAATATGCTGCAAGATGAAGTGAGTCAAGTTCGCGGGATCACCGAAGAACAGACCTATAAGCTTGAGAAAGTACTGCAACGCCAACGTGAGCTGTATCAAGAAATTGAAAATCGCGTGAGCCAAGCTTACTCGCAACCCAGTACAGAGCAATATGCAGAGCCTGTTGCATCGCAAGCTATTAGTTCGGATCTGTCTGAGAATGAGGCTTACGAGCGTGCAGTGGCATTAATTATGAAGGACAAGCGCTACGATCAGGCAATTCCAGAGTTTCAAACGTTTTTAACAACGTATCCAAATTCTGTTTATGCGTCCAACGCTCATTATTGGTTAGGGCAATTGCTGACAATTAAAAATGATGCAGTAAAAGCATCGGAACATTTTAAAGTTGTTGTAAATGAATTTCCAAATTCAAATAAGCGTCCAGATGCAATGTTAAAGCTTGGAACTTTATTGCAAGAGCAAGGTTTAGCCGATCAAGCATCAAAAACCTTTCAGGATCTGCTTAACCAATACCCAAGTACAACTGCTGCAAAATTGGCCACTGATCGCCTTTCAAAAATGTAGAATCAGCTTGATTAGACTGCTTTTTGTCATAAGCGGTCTAAAATTGGTCAGCTAGACATAAAAACTTAAAAAAAGAGACATTTTCTGTTGCACTCATTTTTTAAATAAGTATTATAAGCGCCCGCAGCAAACGAATGGTTCAACCACTCAAATTGCGGCAAAAAGAGCGGGTCATTAGCTCAGTTGGTAGAGCAGTGGACTTTTAATCCATTGGTCGATGGTTCAAGTCCATCATGACCCACCATTCATTAGTAAGTTATAGAATGGTCTTTTATCGGCGGATTTACGTATTAGTGTTTGGTTGCATTTAGTTGCAACAGCAGAGCGGGTCATTAGCTCAGTTGGTAGAGCAGTGGACTTTTAATCCATTGGTCGATGGTTCAAGTCCATCATGACCCACCATTCTTTATTCTTAGAATAGTAGAGTGGTTATAATCGGCGGATTTACGCAGCGTGCTTAGGCACATCAGAGCGGGTCATTAGCTCAGTTGGTAGAGCAGTGGACTTTTAATCCATTGGTCGATGGTTCAAGTCCATCATGACCCACCATTCTTTATTCTTAGAATAGTAGAGTGGTTATAATCGGCGGATTTACGCAGCGTGATTAGGCACATCAGAGCGGGTCATTAGCTCAGTTGGTAGAGCAGTGGACTTTTAATCCATTGGTCGATGGTTCAAGTCCATCATGACCCACCATTCTTTATTCGTAGAATAGTAGAGTGGTTATAATCGGCGGATGTACGCAACGTGCTTAGGCACATTAGAGCGGGTCATTAGCTCAGTTGGTAGAGCAGTGGACTTTTAATCCATTGGTCGATGGTTCAAGTCCATCATGACCCACCATTCTTTATTCGTAGAATAGTAGAGTGGTTATAATCGGCGGATGTACGCAGCGTGCTTAGGCACATCAGAGCGGGTCATTAGCTCAGTTGGTAGAGCAGTGGACTTTTAATCCATTGGTCGATGGTTCAAGTCCATCATGACCCACCATTCTTTATTCTTAGAATAGTAGAGTGGTTATAATCGGCGGATTTACGCAGCGTGCTTAGGCATATCAGAGCGGGTCATTAGCTCAGTTGGTAGAGCAGTGGACTTTTAATCCATTGGTCGATGGTTCAAGTCCATCATGACCCACCATTCTTTATTCGTAGAATAGTAGAGTGGTTATAATCGGCGGATCTACGCAGCGTGCTTAGGCACATCAGAGCGGGTCATTAGCTCAGTTGGTAGAGCAGTGGACTTTTAATCCATTGGTCGATGGTTCAAGTCCATCATGACCCACCATTCTTTATTCGTAGAATAGTAGAGTGGTTATAATCGGCGGATCTACGCAGCGTGCTTAGGCACATCAGAGCGGGTCATTAGCTCAGTTGGTAGAGCAGTGGACTTTTAATCCATTGGTCGATGGTTCAAGTCCATCATGACCCACCATTCTGGTTTATTCAATTTCAGTTTATCTGACCCCTATTTAGTAAATTCACATCACTTTACATCAAAAGCAAAAACACTTACAAAAATCATTGTCAAGCTAAATACAAATGCGTTAATCAAATTGCTATTATATCAATCGTGTTAAGTTACTGACCATTTATAGCGACAGATAAATACAGTGATAACAAGGCTTAAATTTTGACATGTAGTTGTTCTCGGCAATTGCTCCTGCATTGCTCTACCTCCTGCATCCATGCAGTCGTACATAAAAAATAACTAACGCAGTTAACGCTTTATTTAGCCTGCTAGAATGATTAAATATTTAAGTAGATTGGTATTTATGACCACTACTGTTATTTAGTTTTATATTCTCGTATAATCCGCCCCATAAATGCACTGTAGATTAAGTGGTCGAGAAATGAGTTTAGCTCAAACTATTATGCCTGAAGGTTATATCTTTCCTCCTAAACCAGCTCCATTGAATAATGATGAGCAGGCGCAATACAAAGCACGTATCAAGCAATTATTGATTGATAAAAATGCCGTATTGGTTGCCCATTATTATACTGATCCTGAAATTCAAGCGCTTGCTGAAGAAACTGGCGGTTGTGTTGCTGATTCGCTAGAAATGGCTCGCTTTGGTGCCAAGCACGATGCTGACATGATTATCGTTGCCGGCGTACGTTTTATGGGTGAAACAGCAAAAATACTGACACCGAATAAAACCGTGGTTATGCCAACACTAGAAGCAACTTGTTCGCTTGATATTGGTTGCCCAATTGATGAGTTCTCAGCGTTTTGTGATCAGCACCCTGATCGTAAAGTGGTTGTATACGCAAATACATCAACTGCCGTTAAAGCTCGCGCTGATTGGATTGTTACCTCATCGTGTGCCCTTGAGATTGTTGAGCACCTAGATGAAATGGGTGAAAAAATCATTTGGGGCCCAGACAAACATTTAGGTGCCTATATTCAAAAGAATACTGGCGCTGATATGATCATGTGGAATGGCGCATGTATCGTGCATGACGAATTTAAAACCAAAGCGTTAAAAGACATGAAAGCGCTTTACCCTGACGCTGGCGTTTTGGTTCATCCAGAATCACCAGCAGAAATTGTAGCGTTAGCTGATGCAGTAGGTTCAACCAGTCAATTGATCAAAGCGGCACAAACTATGAGCAATCAAAAGTTTATTGTAGCTACAGATCGCGGCATTTTTTATAAAATGCAGCAGTTATGCCCTGATAAAGAATTTGTTGCCGCACCAACGGCTGGCGAAGGCGCAACCTGTAAGAGTTGTGCGCACTGCCCGTGGATGGCAATGAACGGCCTCAAAGCGATTGAGGAAGCGTTATTAGATGCAACTGGCAAAGAAGTGTTTGTAGATATGGACCTTCGTGAAGGCGCACTCAAGTCGCTTAATCGTATGCTCGATTTCTCAGCGTCACTCCAACGCTAAACTAGGTTATAAAGATAAGGCCGCTGGTATTGCTATCAGCGGCCTTTTTTGTTTGTTTACTAGGCAGTTAACAGGCAAAAGGGAAAAACACCTTGCACCGCCGCGCGCTATTTCATACTATTACGCCGCGTTATACATTAACGCCTGCGGTGAGGTGGCTGAGTGGCTGAAGGCGCACGCCTGGAAAGTGTGTTTAGGTTAATCCCTAACGAGGGTTCGAATCCCTCCCTCACCGCCATTATTCAATATTAGGACGCCTCATGGCGTCCTTTTTTGTGCCTATAAAAAAGTGAAGTAAATAACTCAAATTCTAACTATTTTTTACTTTTTATTAGGTATTGGTGTTTAGTTGCTTGCAATAATAAATATAAAATGAGCAGCGCTAAAGTTGTAGTTAAACTTAAAACGACCGTTATTTAGTTATTTTGTTTGCTAGGTTAGTTAATAAATCAACGGCTTTAAAGCTCGCCGCTTCCATTTGCGATATATGATCAATCATTTTATCCGAATGGCCATCTGCAAAGGCTTGCAATGCTTGTATGCCATGGTTGTGAATCTCGGCGTGCGGGGCTTCTAAGTTTTTAAACTCAATATGGGAGGCGTATTTAGCTGCACCATCACCTTTATAGTACCATTTACCTAAACGACACATTGTGTGATCGGCAAATTCATCTGTGGTTTTATCAGATAAACCAAGTAGTACCTTATAAACTTCCAGTTTCCAAACGATATGATCCATTTTTACCGTCTGAATAAATGCGTTTTCAGTTGAGTCGGTAATAACTGAATACATGTTTTGTGAGAACGTAACAATTTTATTAGCGGTATCTTCGATAGCCGCTGAACTTTCACTGATCTCATTACTTTGTTTCCCGACGTCGGTAATGTTGCCAACAACGTGGTCCATTTGTTGGTTTACTTGTTCAATTAAGCCTGAAATTTCATTCGATGCATCAGCTGAGCGTTGTGCTAATGTGCGAACTTCATCTGCAACTACGGCAAAGCCTCTACCTTGTTCTCCAGCTCTGGCGGCCTCAATAGCCGCATTAAGGGCTAGTAAGTTAGTTTGGTCAGAGATGCCTTTGATAATGTTTACAAAGTCATTAATCCCTGCTGTGACTGTTTGTAATTGCTTTACAGATTCAGAGGCTGTTTTAGTGTCTCTGGATATCACAGAAGTTGATTGCAAAGTGGCGGATAGCATTACAATAATGTTATCAAGCAATTGCTGTGATGATTGAAAGCCATCTCTGTGCATTACAAGTTCACTTGAATTTGCTGCTAGGCTCTCCCTGATTTGCTCTATTAAAATTGAAGACTGTAGCCACAAGCGGTTTAATTCGTCTTGTTGTTTGGCAGTTTTATCAGTTTGATTTATTTGCGCTACTAACTGACTTTTAGCATTCTTAACTTGTTCCAGTTCATCATGCAGTGCTTCATTTTGGTTACGAATATCTACAATTTCATTTTTTAGTTTTGCAATTTCTTTTTTATACTTAGAATTAAATATCACGTATTTGTCCAACTGTTTCTGTAAATGTGCCCAGAGTAAATCTCAGCGTTGTGCTAGCACACTTAATCTAATAGGTTATTAGGTTAGTTTAGCAAACTATGTCGTAATTTTTTTGAGCAAGCGCAATAAAACACTGTGCCATTGCTATTTTTAGGTCAACAGAGCAGCCTTAATGCGAGGAAATAACATCGCTTTATTAGTAAACTATATGCTTAGTGAGCAATTATATTCAATTACATGATAATGAAGATAGTTGCGCGCAAGAACATTTGTTAGTTTAACTGAGA
Source organism: Pseudoalteromonas rhizosphaerae (assembly GCF_028885455.1). Classification (NCBI taxonomy): domain Bacteria; kingdom Pseudomonadati; phylum Pseudomonadota; class Gammaproteobacteria; order Alteromonadales; family Pseudoalteromonadaceae; genus Pseudoalteromonas; species Pseudoalteromonas rhizosphaerae. The sequence continues at coordinate 3,564,787 of NZ_CP118496.1, read as the reverse complement.
CAGACGACTTTATTCCGCCCTGTTTCTTTAGCTTTATAAAGACCAAGGTCGGCTTGTTTAACCATGTCTTTATATTCACCTTGTTGATTATATTCACAGACACCTAAAGAAACAGTGACCTGAAGTAGCTTATCTTGGTAAGTCAATTCAATGTTACTTACGGCCAAGCGTAACTTTTCTGCAAGATGCGATGCTTGCTCTTTATTGGTTTCAGGTAAAAACACCAGAAATTCTTCGCCTCCCCAGCGAGCAACTTTATCCATACTTCTAATTGAATCTTGCAATGCGCTAGCCACTTTTTGCAATACAATGTCACCATAGTCATGTCCATAGGTGTCGTTGAGTACTTTAAAATGATCTATATCCAGCAAAATAATACTAAAAGTTTTTTTATTGCGATTAACCCGGCTCATTTCTAATTCAAAGATATCGTGCAATGCGCGGCGATTAAATAGTCCCGTGAGTTGATCGCGCAACGCAAGCTCTTTAACTTGCAGGTAGGCAGAGTGTTTTAGTCTATAGGCAATATAAATAAATAGGATAATTAAAAGACTGAATGCAACGATCCCATAGAGTCGTAGAATTGCATTTTCATTGCTTGTTTGCGCTAGTTTAGCTTCGATTAATGACTTTTCTTTAGAGGCAATATCATAGGCTGCTTGTGATTGATCAAATTTTTCTTTTGCAGCTAATGAGGTACTTTCATCATCTAATTCTTTGTATTCAATCATAAGTTCTAATGCGCGTTGGTAATTTCCTAATGATTGATAATTTTCGATCATTGGCGGATAGTTTTCTAAACGTTTGATGAGTTGACTCTCGCTTGAAAATATAGCGAGGGCTTGCTCAAAATAGTCGGCAGCAAGTTTATAATTACCTAAACTTTGATTGCTTTGTGCCAGATTACTTAAAACAGTAGGCTTATGTATTAAATCATTGTTTTTATTTACAATATCTAACGCTTTTAAATAATAATCAATGGCTTTTTGGTGCTCATTTAGCTCAGCATAAATAGTGCCTTTATTAATAATTATAGGAACTCGGTCAAATATATTATGGAAGTGGGCTACTTTTTCGGCTTGATTAATGGCAATTAATGCCTCTTGGTATTGGGCTTTATCAACGTACATTGCAGCTAAGTTTGCATACAGCTCAGTGAGCAGTATGTCATTTTCAGGGTATGCTGCTATTGCCTGTTGAGTGTATTCAATCGCTTTGTCGTAGTTTTTCATATAATAATTGGTAAACCCTAAACCAATTAATATCTTCGGTGAAGCATATCCTTGAATGTTTATTTGTAAATCGTGAGCATGTAAGATTTTATCGAGTCCATCTACCATTTTTCCTTGTCTAACAGAGTTAATTCCATACAAATAGTAAGTCATACTCGTAGCAAGCTGTGTGTCATCAGCAAAAGACACTGCTTTTGATAAATAAGAATCGGCTTCGGCAAACTTACCTAAGCGATATTTCATTAATCCGAGGTTGTCATAAAGTGCGTATTTAGTTTCTATATCGACTTCGCTATCGAGTAATTTTGAGACATCGTCTTTGAGCAAGTCGAATTCATGCCAGTTCTTGTCTTCATTCATAAATGCAAGCCAAACAACCATTAACTCAGCTTGTTGTGTGGTTGATTGTGCCGAGGAATATGTTGTCCTTAGTTGTTGATAAGCTTGTGCGGATTCACCATCGCTTTTGAGCTGTTTTATTTCACTAAGTGTGGATTCTAGTGAGTCAATTTGCTCTGTGGCATAGCCACTATTAATAAACGTTAGCAGTAGTAATATTAAAATACCTTGTCGTACCATTATAAAGTCCAAAGAGTAAGGGGCGTGTTGAAGTCAACTAATGCCAAAGTTTTTGCAGTGGGAGCTGTGTTTATTTCACTGATCAGTGTGAATAAGCATAAATTAATTATCGCTAAAAGCGACATTATTGCCGTTATATTTTAATTTTTATAGGTATTAATTTTGTATCTTTGTCTTAAAGCGTTGCGCGTAAAAAATTTAAAGTTTGCGTGGATAAGTCGCAGAACAACACGTCTGCGACTCAATTATAGCGAAGTGTAATTAGTAACGTTTTTTAGGTGCTTTTAGTTGTGAATCAAATTCATCAGGAAATAAAATTGTGCCGTCGTCTTCTTCAGTTGGAAAAACGGCGATAAGTAAGTCATCTTGTTCAAGACCGGGTGTCCATCGGGTTGTCCAATCTTTCAATGGAATTGCTTTAGCTGTGCAATTTTCCCACTCACCGGTAGCCCATGCCTCGGCATAAATACGTTCAGGCCATACCGGTACACAATCATCATCTTCGTTGGCGAGCATAACACAGCCATCGTCGTCATTTAATATCCACACTTGTTTGAACTCTTGGACGGTCTCAAACATAAAAGCCAATCTTTTTTTGGCTCCTAAATTTAAGATTGTCTCGAATTTTTCAGATGCGGTTGCAGTTGCATTACTCATTAATAGACTCTCTCTAGAATGGCTTAGGTATAGTATATTGACTAATATGACAAAATGTCGATTAGTTAAAAATTAATTACACATTGCGTGGTATAAATCGTCGGCGAGTTGGCTTAGATCTTGTTCGCAGCGGTTAGTCAGTGCATAGGTTCGCAAGCCGTAAAGGCCCATTGCTAAAAAACGAGCTAGATGCTCAGCTGTGCGTGTGTTTGGGATTTCACCTTCTTTTATCGCGCGCTCAAATTGTTCGGCGAGGGCGTTTTCGTAGGCATTTAAATTTGTCATCAGTACGTGGCTGATCTGTGAATCTTGTCCTTCAACTTCACTAATACTTTTAGTCAGTAAACATACTTTCATCGCATCACCACTGATACACTCGTTGACTATTGAGTCTAAGTATTGGCGTAGGCTTGGTAAAACGGGTTTATGTTGACAAAAAAGTGCCGTAAATTGCTGATTTCGATCAGCCTGATATTGCTCAATAGCCGCTAAAAAAATACCTTTTTTATTGCCAAACGCAGCATATAAAGATCCCGGATGAAGCGCTGTAACTTGCGTTAATTTTTGCATACTCGTTTTAGCATAACCGTGTTGCATAAAAGCCAGCATCGCTTGGCGAAGTACAAATTCACGGTCAAATTCGGCTATTCTCATAGGGCGCTCTGTTGCATTCTATTTGACTTATAAGGTGTAAATGGGGTTAGTTTACTTAATCTTGAACAAATATTCAAAAATAGACTTGAATGTTTTATTGTTCGCCCTTATCTTGAATGTACACTCAAGATAAGGATTGATAAGAATGACCACTGATCTACTGCAACCGTTTAAGCTTAATGACACGATTGAATTACAAAACCGTATACTTATGGCACCGCTAACGCGTTGTATGGCTGACGATAACTTAGTGCCAACCCAAGCGATGGTTGATTACTACGCACGCCGTGCTGAAGCCGGTTTAATAATTAGTGAAGCCACGATTATTCGCCCTGATGCGCAAGGTTACCCGAATACGCCAGGTTTATTTACCAGCGCACAAATTCAAGGCTGGAAAAAAGTAACCGATGCTGTGCATGAGCAGGGCGGTAAAATGTTTGCACAACTTTGGCATGTTGGTCGGGTTGCACATCCACACTTTTTTGATGGCGACGTTTTAGCCCCATCTGCGATTGGTGTTGAAGGCTCTGTACCACGTATGCGTGAGCTTACTTATATTACCCCAAAAGCAGCAACCACTGCCGATATTAAGTCATTAATTGCAGATTATGCAAAGGCTGCAGAGAATGCGCTTGAAGCTGGGTTTGATGGCGTTGAGATCCATGGTGCGAATGGTTACTTAATCGATCAGTTTTTACATTATGCAGCCAATGAGCGTGATGATGAATACGGGCAAACTCCAGAGAATATGTCGCGTTTTGCACTTGAAGTTGTTGATGCGGTAATTAATGTCATCGGCGCAGATAAAACTGGGCTACGTTTATCTCCTGGTGCTTACTTTAATATGAGCGAAGATAGCCGCGATAAAGCGGTATTTGATTACCTCTTAAATGAGTTGAATAGCCGAGCACTCGCTTACTTACATGGCGGTATTTTTGACGATAGCATGCGCTTTGCAAGCCTTGCAGATAAAACGACGTCAGAATATTTACGTGCGGCTTATTCAGGTACTTTAGTGGGTGTTGGTAGCTATGATTTTGACACGGCTAAAGCTGCGATTAACGCCAATAAGTTTGATTTAATTGCTATTGGTCGCCCGTTTATTGCAAACCCAGATTACATCAGTAAAATCAAAAATGCTGAAGAAGTGGTTCCGTATAGTGATGAAATGCTGGCTGAACTAATTTAAACGTAGTTTGTTTTAGTCACTAAACCACCTACTTCTGTAGGTGGTTGCATTAACGTCGGAAACTACTTGTCTCTGGCGTTTATAACACGTCAATAGATGTTGATTGCAAACTTGTTTTAGGTATTTATTTGCGATTAGCAATATTGCTTTTTAATCGTTACTAATGCTGTGAAAAATACTCTTTCGTATTGATTTAACTCCCTCTCTATTTCCTACAAATATTACCGCGATAGACTGTTATTTAAATTATAATCTTTATTATGTTAATTGGTTAAGCTGCATTGTTGCCATAAATAATCAATATTTTTGTCACTGTTACGTCAATTTTTTCGAGCTTTTTTGTCATATATTCCCTCCATACTTTGCCCGTATACAAAACAATAATTGCAAATGGGACAACAATGCGTACTTTTACTAAAAGATCGACTTTAAGCTTAGCAATCGCTTTAGCGTTTTCAACTAATAGCTTTGCAAATACCAACGAAATAGAAGAAGTCACGGTAGTGGCAAAACCAACGAGCTATGCAAATAGTGTGATTGAGCAATCAATGATTGAACAGCAGAGTTCGGTATCAAGTGTATTATCGGTGATGGATAACCTACCGGGAATTAGTATTAACGAAGGTGATGCATTTGGTGGTGATGATTGGTCTACCACTATTACGATGCGCGGCTTTAGTATCGATGGTAACCAACAGCAGTTAGGTATGACGGTTGATGGTATTCCAAACGGCGGCTCTAATTATGGCGGTGGTGCAAAAGCTAATCGCTACCTAGACAGCGAAAACTTAGCCACGGTTGAAGTGGGCCAAGGTACCTCAGATATCGCCTCAGCATCACTTGAAGCGCTCGGTGGTACGTTTAATTTTGTAAGTAAAGATCCTAGCCTTGAGCGAGGAACTACATTTGCTTACACCAATGGTGACCATGATGCGACTCGTTATTATTTTAAGCATGAAACTGGCACTCTCTTTGATAACACGCAAGCTTATGTGAGTTATTCACAAACCAATACTAGCCGCTGGATAGGTGATGGCAGTAATGGCGGTAAAGATAATCAACATGCTGAGGCTAAATTTGTATCTAACTTTAATGCGCTGACTGTAACAGGGCGTTTATCGTATGATGATGTAAGTGAGACCAACTATAACAGTGTGAGCTTGCAGCAATTTGCGCAAACACCAAATTGGGATCAACTAACTTGGAATTGGACTGGCGTGCCACACTTTGACCAAATGTTTGCAGAAGGTTGGGGTACATTGCGTGAAAATGCGTTAGGTTACGTAAAGTTTGAATACGCAATCTCACCTTCGTCATTATTAACAATCAGCCCTTATTACCATAAAAACTCAGGGCGTGGTGATTGGATCCCACCTTATTTAACATCACCTGTCGATAAAGACGGTAATCCAACAACCGAAGGCGGCACAAATGCTGGCTCATATGGTTTTGCAGATAGCCAAGGTAAGCCATTAGCGCCTAATGCAAATTGTACGGATACACTCAGTTGGCCATGGGATTCAGGCACAGGGTTGAATCCGGCGTGTTACCCTGATTCGGCAATACCGGTAATGTCATATCGCCATACACACTATGACAAGGACCGTTTAGGTTTGACCGCCGATTATAAATTAACCTTAGGGATGCACGATATTGAAGCAGGTATTTGGCTTGAGCAAACTGATCGTGACGAATCTCGTGATTGGCATAAAGTTATTGACGCTCGCGTGTATCATCACTTTGATAGCACCCCATACTGGACGCAATATAAAAATACTTTTGAAACAGATACCTTTAAGTGGTACGTACAAGATTCTATCAGCCTAGGCGATTTTACAGTTAATCTTGGCGCTAAACAGTATTTAGTTGAATTACAAAAATACGATCATTTTGCAGATCTACGCTCTGATAAAATAAACAGTGATTCAGATGTGTTATTTAGTGCAGGTGCTTTGTACCAGCTAACTAGCAGCACTGAGTTATTTGTCAGTTTCAGTGAAAATTTCTCAGCAATTAAAGATGGTGTGCTGGAGCGTGATAGTTCTACACTCACAGAAATTGAACCAGAAACAGCTGAAAATATCGACTTTGGTGTACGTTATAAAGCAGACCGCTTGAGCCTAACTGCGACCGCTTATTCTATTGCCTTTGATAACCGTATCACCTTTATCGCACCTGGCAGTGATACCGGCGGGATTGATTATACGATAGGTACAAATGGCTCTTACATCAATGTAGGTGGTATTGACTCGCAAGGTATTGAACTATCAGCAAGTTATATGCTTACAAATGAATGGAATATTTATACTTCATATACTAATAACAGCTCTGAATACGCATCGCACGATCCAAGTGCCTACGATGCCGATGGTGTTATCCTCAAAGATGAAGACGGAAAAGCGCTACCGCCAAGCTTTAAAAAAGGCGATGACGTAATCGATTCACCAAGCGATATGTTTGTGCTTTCGACCGATTATTACAGTGGCGACTTCCGCTTTGGTATATCCGCTAAATATACCGGTGAACGCTTAGGTGCATTTTTAGATGAGCAAACTCGTACACGTAATAAAGTTGATGGTTATACCGTGCTTGATATCAATGCCGGTTATGCTGCAGACGTCAATGCCGGCCCATTTAAATCAATCGATATTGCTTTTGCTGTCACTAACGTAACAGATAAACAGTATTTAGCGGGTGGTACAGGTAATGGCAGCACTTATTTTATTGGTGCACCACGAACTGCAGCACTTACATTTACTGCTAATTTTTAAGCCCTAATTATAAAAATAATAACCAAAACCCATCCTTGTTGATGGGTTTTTATTGATAGGAATACTATGAAAATAATAGCTAAACTGGCCGTAATAGGCTGTACATTAATGGTAAGTCATATTGTCAAAGCCAGTGATAATGTCGTGCTTGTGACGCTTGATGGAGTGCGCTGGCAAGAGGTATTTAACGGCGCCGATCAAAAATTGTTAGCAAATCCCGATTTTGTTAAACAGCCAGAGCAATTGAAACAACAGTTTTGGCGCGATGACAAACACGCCCGACAAGCTCAGTTAATGCCATTTATTAGCAATACGATTGCTCAACACGGTGTGTTAATTGGCGATAGAGAGAATGGTTCAACAATGTCGGTGAGTAACCCGTGGTATTTTTCATACCCAGGCTACAGTGAGATCTTAACTGGCAGTGTTGATGAGGCAATTAACAGTAATGATAAAACGCCAAATCCAAATAAAACTATTTTAGAGCGATTAGAGCAACGCGCTGACTATAAAAATAAAACCGCCTTATTTGGCAGTTGGGATGTATTTCCGTTTATTGTTAATACCAAACGCAGCGACGTATATGTAAATGCGGGTTTTATGCCAATTGAGGCAGACTTATTTGCCGATGCGCCACTATTAAATGCTTTACAACAGGAGATCCCAAGTCCTTGGCATAATGTGCGTTTAGACAGTTTTACATATCGTTTTGCCAAAGCTTATATGCTGGCAAAAAAGCCTAAGTTATTAGTGATCAGCTTAGGTGAAACCGATGATTTTGCCCATGATGGTCATTACGATCACTATTTGCAGTCGGCTAAACAAAGTGACGCTTTTATCAAAGACTTATGGCAAACCATTCAGACTACACCTGGCTATAAAAATAACACATCGCTTATTATCACCACGGATCATGGCCGTGGCAGTAACGCTAATGATTGGCAGCATCATAGTTCAAAACAAGCAATGGCAAAATCGGAGCAAGGTCGTAAAGCTTTTCCTGAGGGAATTATTGGCTCTGAGCATATTTGGTTAGCTGCAATTGGCCCAGATATTAAACCGCAAGGTTTATTAAAAACAACAACAGAGCTCAAACAAGCACAAGTTGCGGCAACGATTTTAACCGTACTTGGCGAAAACCCTAAGCAGCTTAATCCAGCTATGGCGGATGCAATTGATGAGATTTTAAAATGAAGCATTTAATTAAAGCGGCCGCATTGGTAAGCATTGTTGCGAGTTTTTCAGTATTAAGTACACCGCAAAAACTAACGCCGCAAAAAATACTGTTTGGCTCATGTGGGCATCAAGATAAAGATATTCCGATTTTTGACGCAATCAATAAAGAGCAGGCAGATTTGTTTATCTTTTTGGGTGATAACATCTACGGCGACACCAACGATATGCGCGTACTTGCCGATAAATATCAGCGCTTAGGCGCTAAGCCCGGCTTTAAAACGTTAAAAGCACAGACTCCCCTTATTGCCATGTGGGATGATCATGATTTTGGCCAAAATGATGCAGGTAAAGAGTACCCACATAAAGAACAGTCTCGGAAAATTATGCTCGACTTTTGGCAAGAGCCAACGGGTTCAGTGCGTCGCACACGTGCCGATGGGATTTATACCTCGTATATGTATGGTGAAGATGAGCACACGATACAAGTGATCATGCCTGATCTGCGTTGGAACCGCGATGCACTTAACCACGTTAGTGAAACACAATACAAGACTGAGCGTAAAGCGAATAATCAAGGGCCTTATAGCCCAAGTGAAGTAAAAGGCGCATCGATGTTAGGTGAGGCGCAGTGGCAATGGCTTGAACAAGAGCTTAAAAAGCCTGCTGCAATTAAACTGATTGCTTCGAGCTTACAGTTACTGCCTGACTTTACCGGCTGGGAGTCATGGGCTAATTTTCCGGAGGATAGAAACCGTTTATTTGCGTTAATTAAAAAACACAAAGTAAACGGCGTGGTAATTATCAGTGGTGACACACACTGGGGAGAGATATCAAGGTATGAACAGAACCTTGATTATCCACTGATTGAAATGACTAGCTCAGGCCTTACTGAAAAATGGAAAAACGTCAGTCCTAATAAACACCGCGTGGGGAAGTTCACACATGATGTTAATTACGGTGATTTAAGCATTGATTGGCAACAAACAGATCCAGCTATTTCACTCCAGCTAAAAGGCATTGATGGCGATATGATCATGCAAAGCCAATTTAGCTTATCAAGTATTAGCCCATATAAATAATGACTCCTTCAGAAAATAAAACGCACAGTAGCTATACTGTGCGTATAAAAAGTGAGTTAATTATTGTGCTAACTCGCTGATTTATTAATGCCAATTAGCGACAATGGCTACCCCTATAATTGAAAATATCTTACACTGTTTTTATCTCAAGCAAGAACAGTGTCGCAATGCTCAATATTATTCAATCTAACCGTATGGAAGCCCTGCAAGCGCAGTTTCATCAGCTTTTAAAAGTAAACCCATTAAGCAGCCCGTTTGATAAAGAAGTGGTGTTGGTGCAATCTCCGGGTATGTCGCAGTGGCTGAAAATTGGTTTAAGTGAAAGTTTGGGGGTGGCAGCACAGGTAGATTTTCCACTGCCATCGAGTTTCATTTGGCAGTTATACCAGCAGCTATTACCGAATGTACCCAAAGAGTCGGCGTTTAATAAACCTAATCTTGCTTGGAAATTATTTGCTATTTTACCAAACTGCATTGATGAACCGTTATATTTACCCCTTAAAACCTACTTAGCAGGTGACACAGACGGTCAAAAAACCTTTGCTTTATGTGAAAAAATAGCCGATGTATATGACCAATATTTAATGTACCGTCCGCACTGGATAGCCACATGGGATAGCGGCACTGATAAATTAGATGATGTAGATATTAGTATCGCGCCGTGGCAGCCTGATCTGTGGCGAAAAATAGTAGCGCATAGTCAAGTGCTTGGGCAAAGTCAGTTTCATCGCGCCAATATGCAAGGGCAGTTATTAGCCGCGCTTGATAAAATGGACAGTAGCTTATTACCAAAGCGGATCAGTTTATTTGGTATTTCAGCCATTGCCAGTTCGCAACTTGATGTGTTTGATGCATTGAGTAAAAAAACCGAGGTATTTTTATTCTTTTTTAATCCCAGCGAACATTATTGGGGGGATTTAATTGATGAAAAAACGGCAGCTAAAATAACGGCTAAATACGCCAAAATGCCATTGCTGGAAGCGCAGCAAAAAAAGCAAAGTGAGCCAGAGCAAGACTACTATTTTATTGGTAATCCGTTGTTATCATCGTGGGGTAAATTAGGCCGTGATTACTTTGAACAACTGGTACAGCGTGACGCAAGCTGGATTGATGGCTTTATTGATGTGTTTGACGACAGTTTACTTGGTCAAATTCAAAGCGAAATTTACCAGTTAGCGTTTAAAGGTGAATCCCTTACTGACAATAAAGAATGGTTTATAAACGATGAAGGTAAGCTTGCAATAAGCGCTACCGATACCAGCATTGCTCTAAGTGATTGCCATACTCCACTTAGAGAAGTTGAGCGTTTGCACGATTACTTACTTAATTTATTTAATCAAAACCCCGCACTCACCCCAAAAGATATTATAGTAATGATGCCGGATGTTGGCACTTATAGCCCTTACATCGAAGCGGTATTTGGTGGTGCGCAGGGTAACCGTTTTATTCCCTATGCGTTAGCCGATCTAGCCATTGAGCAAGAAAAACCGGTACTGAGTTCGTTTGCAAGCTTAGCTGATCTGCCGTTTTCGCGCTTTGGTGTGTCAGATATCCTTGATTTACTGCAAGTGACGCAAATAGCTGAAAAGTTTAGTGTTGAAGCGCACGAATATGAGCAAATTCAATATTGGCTTGAGCGTGTTGGCGTCAAGTGGGGAATAAACGCCGAGCATAAGCATAGCTTTGATTTACCTGCGATAGAATTAAATACCTGGCAACATGGCTTAAACCGCTTATTGTTAGGTATCGCCCAACGTGATGAACAATGCCCGTTTAATGGCATATATAGCGCTGATGAAGTGGAAGGGATGGCACTTGATACACTCAATAAATTAGTGCATTTTATTGATGTATTGCAACACTTTAAACACAGGCTCACCCCAGACGACACGCTAACTAATAAAACCCTTATCCTGAGTGAACTATTAACGGCTATTTACGAGAGCGAAAGCGACGATAGCTGGGATTTACTGGTACTGCAAAAGGTGCTCGAAGAGCTGCAAAAGCACCATGATAATGGCGATTACACGCAAGTAGTGTCGCAGCGTATTGTGAGTTATTTAATTAAACAAGGCATTCAAGAAAAAGGTGTAGGGCAACGCTTTTTAGTCGGCCAAGTGAACTTTTGTACGCTAATGCCAATGCGTGCTGTGCCATTTAAAGTGGTGTGTATGTTAGGGCTTAACGATGCTGATTACCCACGAACTGTGCAGCCGATTGGTTTTGATTTAGTGCCTTATTCGAAAAAGCAAAAAGGTGACCGATCGCGCAAATTAGATGACCGTTACTTATTTTTAGAAGCGCTGCTCAGCGCCCGTGATAACTTATACATGAGCTATATTGGCCGTTCATGTTTTGATAATCAACCGCGTATGCCATCAACCTTAGTGAGTGAATTACTAGAATACATTGGCCGCAGTTTCAAATTTGCTGAGCCAAGTGAGCAAACCTTGCCTGAGTGTTTGATCAATAAACAGCATTTACAGCCTTTTAATAGCCTAAATTATCAGGCAGATACCACTAATACGCTGCAATCCAATCACAGTTATAATCCAATTTGGTTACCCGCTCAGGCGATAATCCCAGAGCCACTGACAGCGCTTGAGGTCAGCGCACCTGAACATCTTGAGCTGGATATGTTTATCCGCAGCGTATGCAATGCACAAGAGAGTTTTTATCAGCAAAGTTTAGGGTTGCGTTTAGCACAATTTAACGAAGTAGCTAAAGATGAAGAGCCATTTAGTTTAGACGCACTGCACCGTTATTTTTATCTCGACGAAATACTCGAAGCGGCTATTTTTGAGCAGCCCCTTAGTCGTGAGCAAATACTGCAACGAGGCGAGTTACCGCAGGCGCATGTTGGAGATTTGATCTTTGAGAAAATGCAGCACCGGGTTGATGCACTGGCAGGGCAAGTTAAAGAGCACATCAAGGGCGGCAAAAATGAACCGATTGAAGTTGCGCTAACACTTCACAGTGATAACAACAGTACTGAGCTTGAAGGCTGGTTGAATCATCTTTATCAGCACAAACAAGTGTTTTATCGTAGTGCCAGTATCAAGGCAAAAGATCTCATCAAGGGCTTTATATATCACCTTGTTGCGCAGTGCGTGGATCAACATGTAGAAACTGTATTACTTGGGCTTGATAAACAAATCACTTTTGCAGCTTTGGATAAAGCAGATGCCCAAGCACTGTTGCAAGATTGGTTTACTTTATATAACGCGCTACTTAAAGAACCAGTGGCGTTTTTTCCTGTGAGTGGCTATGAGTACGTAAAAAGTGGTGGCGATATTGGCAAAGCAATGAGCAAATTTAGCCCACAATATATTGGCCGAGGCGAGGGCGAGAACCCCTATATTCGCTTAACAACGCAATCGTTGAATGAGTGCCAAGAGGAATTTATACGCTGGAGCGATATGCTACTTGCGCCGTTATTTGCACATGCAAAGGAGAGTGACCATGCAAGCGCTTAATCCACTTACGATGCCTCTTATTGGGCAAAGTCTCATTGAAGCCAGTGCAGGCACCGGTAAAACTTATACTATTACAGGTTTATATTTACGTTATTTACTCGGCATGCAAATCGCGCAACAACACTCATCGCCCGTAAATACTCCGTTGAGTGTTGAACAAATATTGGTCGTTACGTTTACCGATGCCGCCACCCAAGAAATTAAAGACCGTGTGCGCACTCGTATTATAGCAGCACGTGATGCACTGCTTGGCCAAGCAACAGAGGATGAGCTGATCAATGCTGTGATCGCCACAATCGATGATAAACACCGTGCATTTGATTTGCTCGATGCCGCCGCTAAATCGATGGATGAAGCAGCAATATTCACCATTCATGGTTTTTGCCAACGAATGTTAAAACAGCATGCGTTTGAGTCTGGTGTGGCGTTTAATTTGGAGTTTATTTTAGATCAACGAGAGATCTTGCTTGAAACCATTAAAGATTTTTGGCGAGTGTTTGTATATCCACTCAATAAAGAAAAAACTGATGCAATTTTAGAGGTATTTGCTGCCCCTGAAGCGTTATTTAGTAAAGTGGCGAACATACTTAATAAAGGCAATGCGCTGGTTACTCCGCAAATAAAACTAGATGATGTGTGGCAAGCACGCGAGCTATATCTTGGTAAAGTCGCGAGCTTTAAAAAAGCCTGCCTTGATAGCGAATTTATTGCAGCTGTAAAAAGCTCTGGCTTAAGTGGTGCCAAAACACCTGCACGTAAAGGCAGCCTTGCAGCGCTTGAGGCATTTTGTAAAGGTGATGAGCTATTTTTTGAGTTTGGTACAAACAAGTACTCTTATGAAATATGGAGTACTGAAAACCTCAGTGACGAAGCTAATTATAAAAAAAATCAGCCTTTGTTTAGTCATGTAATGCTTAGCCAGTTTGATGAAATGGCGAAGCTTGTTAACACCGTTAATCAAGGCTTGGCAATCGCTATTGTGCAACATGCGGCAAGTTGGGTTAAACAAGCCATTGTAAAACGCAAGCAAGAGCAAAGCGTTATAACTCCTGATGATTTATTAACTAATTTGCACAGTGCACTCAATACAGAGCAAGGCGCAGCACTGGCAGAAAAAATAGCGCAGTTGTTCCCGGTAGCGATGATTGATGAGTTTCAAGATACTGATCCCATTCAGTACGGTATTTTTAGTAAAATTTATAGCCAAGAAAACACCACGCTTGCCATGATAGGCGACCCTAAACAAGCTATTTACGGTTTTAGGGGCGCGGATATTTTTACGTACATTGGTGCTAAACACGAAGTGGCAAAGGAGCAGCAATTTACCCTTGGTACTAACTTTCGTTCCAGTAGCGATGTGGTTGCAAGCGTTAATGCACTGTTTAGTAAACACGATAACAGCTTTATTTATAACGATGCGATCCCGTTTAATCGCGTGGCGGCACAAGGTAAAAAAGCCGATAAATCGTTTTTAATTGATGGCCAACCTGCCACCGCCTTTGAGTTTTGTGTGTTTGCAGATAGCGCCGCAGATGAAAAAAATAAACCAACTAATAAAGGCATTGGCCAGCAACATTTAGCTAGCTATTTTGCCAATAAAATAGTGATCTTACTTGAGCAAGCACGTGCGTGTATTGCGAATAAGCCAGTCACGGCGGCAGATATTTGTATTTTGGTGCGTGATCGGGTTGAAGCGCAAATTATGAAAAAAGCCCTCAGTGATGCCAAAATTGCGAGCGTGTACTTATCCCGTGAGAGTGTATTTAGCCAAGAGCTGAGCCATCATTTACTTAATTTTTTATCGGCTTTACATGGCCAATACAACGAATCACTGTTGCGAGGCGTGTTAGCTGGGCCACTATTTTGCTTAAGTTATAATGACATTTATGCCTTGGCTGATGATGAAGCACAGTGGCAAGAGCATCTTAACTTTTTTGCTTACTTGAGCTCTATTTGGTACAAACAAGGTGCTATGGCTATGCTTGAGCACTTACTCAGTCACAATCAATTAAGCGCGAAATGGCAAGGGCTGGGTTACAACGTTGAGCGTTGGCTGACCGATTTTCGTCATTTAGGCGAGATCCTACAGCAAAAACAAATCGAGCTAGAGGGTACTTTACGGTTATTGCGTTGGTTTGCGCAGCAAGTAAGTCAACAAGATGGTGAAACCGTGCAAGTACGCCTTGAGAGTGATGCCAATTTGGTAAAAATAGTCACTATGCATGCTTCAAAAGGGCTTGAATACCCGCTGGTATTTATGCCATTTGCCAGCGGGTATCGTGAAACGAAAGATGCGTTGTATCATCAAGATGGCCAGCTGATTTACGATCTTAGTAAAAATGACGATGCGTTACAAAAAGCGGAGCAAGAACGCCTAGCTGAAGATTTACGGTTATTGTATGTTGCACTCACTCGCGCCGTTCATTACTGCGCAATTGGTATGTATAACCTAGGCCAAGGACAAAGTAGTCGGTTGGCAATTCAAAGTAGCTCCTTAGGGCATGTATTATTTGCAGGACTTGATATCACCAGTAGTTTAGTGTGGCGCACGCATTTACAAGAGTTTTGTGCAGACAAACCAGCCATGAGCTATCAACAGTTTACTAGCGAAGAGTTGTTTCAGCAGGGTGCATTATCACTGCAATCAAGCCAAACACAAAGTCACAGTGTGAGTGTTAATAAGGTTAAAGTTAAAATTGAACGTGATTGGCGCACCACCAGTTTTAGTGCGCTGAGTTTTAAAAGTCATAGCGAGCATTTAGAACCTGGGCGCAGCGACGAAGATCATCAAAAAGATGAGTTTGCCACGCAACAAGACGATATTCGCTCACCTTATAGCTTTCCCAAGGGGGCAAAACCGGGTAGTTGTTTACACGAGATTTTTGAACAACTGGATTTCACCAGCCCAGAGCAGCACCCCACAAACCATGAGCAAAACCTAAGCGTGGTAGTTGAGCGTAGCTTGAACAAATACCATATTAGTGACCAATGGCAAGAGACAACTGAGCAATGGGTGCTAGCCGCGTTAAACTGCCCATTGAATGAAAACGGTTTAAGTTTAAGTAAATTAACGCCACGGGATTGTTTGGTTGAAATGGAGTTTAATCTGCCAATTACCAGTTTAACGGCAAAAGGCTTGAATGAAACATTGATTAAGCACTTTGGTTTTAATCAAAGTAGGCTCGATTTTTATGATGTAAAAGGCTTATTAAAAGGGTTTGTCGATTTAATATTTTGTCATAACGAGCAGTATTTTATTTTGGATTATAAGTCTAACTTTTTAGGCAACCAGCCAACTGATTATGAGCAAGAGCATTTAGAGCAAGCTATGAGTAGCCACCAGTACCATTTACAGTATCTAATTTACACCGTGGCATTGCATCGGTTATTAAAACAACGGATCAACAATTACAGCATTGAGCAGCATTTAGGTGGCGTATATTACACCTTTTTACGTGGTATGGCAGATGGAAAAGGTGTGTACTTTAAAAAGTTGACCGCCGAGCAAGTTATTATTTTAGATGGGCTTTTTAGTCAAGGCAGTGTTGCCCAAAGCATAGATGAGGCAACCGAAAATAGCCAAGGAGCAATGCTATGAGCGTGTTAGATACCAATACAGCCATTGCAACAGCAGCGACGAACGACGTACAAATAGTGCCATTATTTGATTACCTACTTAGCGAAAACCGGCTACGAATGGTTGATATAAAACTGGCAGAATTACTGTGTAGCAGCGAGCAAACTCAACAACCAAACGACGTTTATTCACTGCTTTTATTACTCTGTTTATCGCAGCAAAGTCAGCACAGCTGTTTAGATTTAGCGCAGGTAGATTGGCGTAATCCGTTTAATTTACGCCAAAGTGATTTTACCAAACTAGCGGGCATAATTCCTGACACACTCAGCCCGTTTAGCGACACATTTACCACCGCAGAGGCAATTAATTGCTTGCAAAACCATCCTAGTGTCGGGGAGACTAAACCGTTACAGTTACTTGAACAACGACTTTATTTTGCACGTCTAAGCGGTTATGAGCAAACACTGGCATCACGATTGTTGTTAATGAGTGAGCGTAAGCTCGATATTGATAGCGATAAGTTAACTCAGTTACTTTGTGACTATTTCCCCGAACAAGATGCACCAGAGCAAGGGCTCGATTGGCAAAAGGTCGCCTGTGCGATGGCAGCAACCAAAGGCTTTAGCGTTATTACCGGTGGCCCAGGAACAGGTAAAACCACGACCGTGACTAAGCTACTAGCAATTTTACAATCGCTTTATCAAAATGCCCCACTGAGTATTAAGTTGGTGGCACCGACAGGCAAAGCCGCTGCGCGATTAAGTGAATCAATCCTTGGGGCAAAACAACAGTTAAAAGATAAAATAAGCGCTGCTATTACGCCGCTGATCCCAGAAAGCGCGCAAACGATTCACCGGTTACTGGGGGTAAAACCGTTTACTAATAAGTTTAGGCATAACCGCAGTAATCCATTGCATTTAGATGTATTGATCATTGATGAAGCGTCGATGGTTGATTTATCGCTGATGGCTAAACTAATTGAGGCCTTACCAGAGTATGCGCGACTTATATTACTCGGTGACAAAGACCAGCTTGCCTCGGTTGATACCGGCAGTGTAATGAGCGATTTATGCCAAGGTTTAGTGCTTGGTCAAACGCCAAGTTATTCAGAGGCGCGTTGCGCTGAACTAAACAGCTTATGCTTTAATAACCAGCGCAAATTAGTCGCAGGTAATAGTCAATTCAAACTGGCCGACTGTATCGCGTTTTTACAGCACAGTTACCGTTTCACAGCCGACAGCGGCATAGGTCAATTAGCATTAGCGGTTAATACCAATAACAGCTGCAAGCTCAATTATGTAGAGCAAGAGCTGAGCCGCGGCCAATTTAAAGACGTTATTTTAGACTATGACATTGTAAGTAAACCGATTGATAAACTAGTACAAAGCGCCGCCAGTAAATACGCTCAGTATCTTAATTTAATTAAACAACACGCTAGCGTACAAGACATACATAAAGCTTTTGCCAGTTACCAGTTGTTAGCCGCAGTTCGCGAAGGGGATTATGGCGTTCATAGTTTAAATAAACGCATTGAAACGCAATTAAGCCAGCAAGGATTGATTAATGTAAACTCAAATCAGCGGCATTATTTGGGCATGCCGATTATGATTGCGCAAAACGATTATCAGCTAAAACTATTTAATGGAGATATTGGGATTTTAATGTACGACGACAGTGCCCAGCTCAAAGCCATATTTATTGACGAGCAGGGCAATCAACGGGCATTTTCACCAGCCAGACTACCAGCCCATGACACTGTTTATGTAATGACTATTCATAAATCACAAGGCTCCGAGTTTGCCTATACGGCTATGGTACTGCCACCACAAAACCAAGCAACTGCCGGCACCAACCGCCAGTTAGTCTACACCGGCATTACCCGCGCTAAAAACACTTTCGAGCTGGTGGCTGATAAAAAAGTGTTGTTAATGGCAATGAATAAATCAGTCAGCAGGGCATCAGGATTGTATGAGAGGTTGGTGGAGTTGTAAGCTGTAAACGGTAAGTTTTAAGTTTAGCTCGTAGTTAATTTATATTTGTGAACTCGCTTTAGCTGTGATTGGTTTATGGATGTAGGACGTGCTTTAGCGCGTAAAAATGCGATATTAATTCTAGATTTAATTGTAATTACTCAATTAATATACTATCTGTAATTTTAGTAACCACTTTTACTATGAGGGATGATCTTGAGTGTAAAAGACATATTAAATGATCCTCAATAATAATAACGATGTAAAACAGATTATTGAACGCCCTCGCTGACAAACTCTCTTGATCTCATTGCTCAGTGGCTGATGACAATATTAGCAATATATGGAAATTCTTTATTATGTATATATTTGAGACAACAATAGGTGGGATTCATACTATTTTCGCTTTAGCAGCATTGTTTTCAGGTGGTTATGTTATTTTTAAAACCAAAGGTACAAAACTACATAAAAATGTAGGTTATATTTATGTGATATCAATGATACTTATGAATATAACTGCACTATTTACTCATGTTTTGTTCAAATTTGGTCCTTTTCATATGCTTGCAATATTTTCTTTGTTAACAGTTCTTTTTGGTATTTTTGCTCCTTTGTTACTTAGGAAGCATGACAACTGGTTGCAATGGCATTATTCTGGGATGTCATGGTCATATGTTGGTTTATGGGCTGCGTTTATTGCAGAAATTGTCGTTCGTCTTCCATTTGAAGGTATCGCTGAATCATTTTGGCTGCTAGTTATTGGTGGTTCATTATTAGTTACTTGTATTGGGGGGTATTATATTAAAAAGCATAATATAAAATTAGTAAAAAGTATTACCAACACATCAGAGCATTAATTATCTTTTTCGGTAGTGTGTTTTTTGACCGCCCATGCAATGTTGGCCATTTATAAATCAACTCACCAATACTTGCTCTGATGTCTGCCATGATGATAAATAATTTGTTATCTGCGTTTTTAAATGAAGTGAAGCCGTATTTTTCATAGAAATTTTCAGCACCGTCTTTTGCATCAATAATGATGATAGGAAAGCTGCAAATAGCATTTATGATGTCTGAAAATCCCACAATAAAATTGAACCAAAATAGGAGCTAAGCTAATGTTGAGTCATCATCACAAAAAGCTAAAAACGAGTTAACCTACAGACTCGTCAGGTACCACGGATGAAGTTCAATAAAAATTTAACTATATTACATCTCGACGTAAGTGCTGGATTAGCTGTTGGTCTGCTATTGTTTCTGCTGCAGGATTGGGTGGTTAGTCTATATAGATTACCTAATATAATCATTATTTTTCTAGCAACAGCGAATGTTTGTTATGGTATTTATGCTCTCACAATTGCGCTTTCAAACGTTAAAAGCGCTGTGTTTATCTCTATCCTAGCAATTGTAAACACTGTTTGGGTGTTTGTATGTATCGCGGTTGTTTTATATTACACCAAAACAGCAAGTTATATTGGTTTATTGTTCATAGGCTTAGAAGGTATATTTGTAAGCTTTCTTGCATATTATGAATGGAAATATAGGTATGTTTTATCGAAGGCATGAACGGTCTATCAACCCACGAGGATAGAAAAGTTATCGCTGTATGCGATTTATATCATTATTTATGTGATCGGTTTATTAAAAAGTAAAACATGGCTAAAGCAACAATAGTAAGCTGTAAATTAACATAAACTATTTAACAAAGAACTATGCACGCTAAGGAGTATTCATGTCGCATCAAGCTAAGCGGATCTATTTTTGCGGTAAAATGGGCGCAGGCAAATCCACTGAATCTAAAAAGTCTCAGTGGAGCGTAATACGGTGCTTATTTCTGAGAATGAATGGTTATCTACGCTTTATCCGAACCAAATCAATTCTTTTGATGACTATATTAAATTTGCTGCTCAATTAAGGCCCTTAATAAAAAGTCATGTTCAAAATATATTAAAAACTGGTACTAATGTAGTTATGGGTTTCCCCGCTAATACGAAGAAACAACGGGAATGGTTTAATTGTTTATGCGAAGAAGTAAACTCAGAAACAGAGCTCATTTACTTAAAAATAAGCAATGAATTGTGCCTGAAACAGCTGGCGAAAAGAAGAATTGAACAACCTTCAAGGGCAGCTTTTGATAATGAGGAAGTGTTTTACCATGTTACCCAGTATTTTGAAGAACCAGTTGAGAACGAAGTTACCACTCTTAATGTTGCTGTAAAAAATGTAGAGCAAGTAAAAGGTAACACAGGAAATTGAACACCCTATAAGGCAATTAATAAAACCGACTACTCTGACAGTAATTGTCTTAAGGTTCTGTTATTTGGCTCTCGCAACAGTCCTAAAAAATGATTACTCTCAATCAGGAATCAAACCACTAAACCATTGAATCAAAATAGTAACTCGGTTATGGTTGATGTATTAAAAGATAAATAAAACGAGTCACTCTTAAGGCTCGTTATAGAGGGAGTTGGTACATGTGGATATTGAAGTTGCTTTGGTAAACGCGTTTACAGTAAATGGCAAAGGTGGCAATCCTGCTGGCGTTGTTTTTAATGCTGACAGGCTCACAGATGCTCAAAAATTAAAAATTGCTCAAGTTGTCGGGTATTCAGAAACGGCTTTTGTTGCTAGTGATAATGAAGCTGATTTTGAGGTGTCTTTTTTTACGACAACAGCAGAAGTTGATTTTTGTGGCCATGCTACGTTAGCTACTTTTTCTACTATGTTCCAAGAAGGTGTGCTTACTGCGGGCACTTATGTTCAGCGCACCAAGGCTGGCATGTTATCAGTGAGTATTGAACCAAATGGTAAGGTTGTCATGGAGCAGCAATTACCTGAAAAAATAGCTGGTTTTTCATATCTAGAAATTGCCCATATGATAGGTATTGAAAGTAATATACTTGAAAGCACAAACTTACCTATTGAAGCTATCTCAACAGGACTAGCCGATGTCATTATTGCTGTTCCTCATGGCTATTTAGATGCAATAGAGCCAAACGATGAACGCATCGCTGATTTTTGCAAACAGCATAACCTTGTTGGCTTTCATGTTTTTGAGCTTTGTGATGTGCAAAGTAAACATACAGCCAGCTGTCGTAATTTTGCTCCTTTGTTTGGTATTTCTGAAGAGTCAGCAACAGGAAGCTCTTGTGGGGCTTTAGCATGTTACCTTACCGAGCACCTTACTGAGTTAGGAAGTGAATATGTTTTTGAACAAGGTAGGGCTATGAATTGCCATTCAATAATCACAGCATCTGTTGAGTCTAACAATTCAATAATAAACAGCGTAAAGGTGGGTGGTTTTGCAAATAGTATAGGCTCAGTAATAGTCGCCGTATAACAGCTACTCTCTTAAGCCTAGTAATTGACAATAGCGTACAATTGACTGTTTTTATTCTATGTTGAAGAAGCTTGTTTTAGCGAAGGTTAGATTACTCTAAAGGACTCAGTGTGAAATGAATACTATATTTTTGCCCATGTTCGCACACGTGATTTTGTGTGTTGTGCTATATGGTTTGCTCACTATTGCCAGAGCCCCAAGTGTATGGGGGCTTGGTAAAAGAGCGGATGGCTCTAATCCATTTCAATCTATACAGCCAAAACTCAGCGCTAATTTGAGCAACCAATTCGAGTGGCCGGTATTTTTTCATCTGGTTTGTGTGCTTTTAATTTCTACTGATTCAACAATTAGTTCAGCTTATTATTTGCTGGCTTGGGTCTTTATCGCTGGGCGAGTGTTGCACAGTGGTGTTCAAATATTCACTTCAAACATCAGGCTGCGAGGAAGTATTTTTACAATTAACTTCATCGCAGTACTCGCAATGTGGGTGATGTATAGCATTGAAAAAATGAGCAGTTAACAAGGTGGAAAGACTCGCAAACGTATCAAAAAATCAAACTAAAAAGCTTGTAACCACTTAGGCCAAAAATAAGCACTAACACCGGTAAAGTAAGTAAGTTTACCAGCATTGAGTTGGTGTATTTGCCCATTACTGTTTTTTGGTTAACCAGCCACACTAGGTAGGTGGTTACAATAGGCAGTAATAAGCCATTAGCGGCTTGGGCAAAAATTATCACGGCAACAGAGTCTAAACCCAGAGACGCCACCGCCGCACCAAATAATAAAATAATAATCGCGACACTTTTAAAGCGAGTGTTATCCATTTTATTTGACCAACCTAACATGCCACATACTGCATACGCACCGGCAAGGGGGGCTGTAATTGCGCTGGTTAAACCTGCTGCAAATAAGCCAATAGCAAAAAAGTAATGGGCAGCATCGCCAAGTAATGGCTCAAGTTGTACCGCCATGTTGGCAGCGCTAATTTGCCCTGCATCTGTGCCATAAAATGCCACTGACGCGGTTGATAAAATAGCCAGGGTGATCACGCCACCTAAGGCGATAGATACGCCAGTGTCTACATTAGTTTGCTTAATGACTTTTTGCTTATCACTTTTGCTGTCGTGCCTTGCAGCTAAAACACCTGAGTGTAAAAATAAGTTATACGGCACTATGGTGGTGCCCACTAATGCCAATACCGTGGTAATTGAACCCTCAGGCATACTAGGAATAAACCCTGCTAACACATCACTCAACGAGGGAGCAGCCATAACTAACGTAGAGATAAACACTAGGCTCATTAAAATCACTAATAAAATAAGCGCGTTTTCAACGACTTTGTGTTTACCGCTGTAAAGTAACACCGCACTTAAAAATGCAATGAGTGGCGTCCAAAGCTGGGCATTAACATGAGGGAATATTTCAATTAATCCCATACTGGCACCGCTAAGGTTGCCAGCTTCATAGGCGGCACTGCCTACTCCAATGGCGCTGATCACTAAAAATATAGCGAGAGATTTAAATAGGGGCGTTTCAATGTGGGCTCTTAGCGCTTGCGCTAAATCTTGCCCGGTGGCTACGCCAAGGCGCGCCGCCATAGATTGTAATAATATGGTGGCAATTACTGAAAACAGTAATGTCCATATCAGTGCAAAACCAAAGTTTGCACCTGCCACGCTGGCAGTCGTAATAGTCCCTGGTCCAATGAAGGCAGCGGTGACGAGTAGTCCTGGTCCTAATCGCATAATTGACCTTAATAGTACTTTTGCATATTGCTATTTAAAGTTACATCTAACGTTTTATAACGCGATGCCTGTATTATTGCTGCCACTTATATGAAGTGCCTTGCAGCGATAGCCGCCCCTCGGCAAACCCTTTTTTGATGATAATCATATGTTAAAAAAGGTCGCGTAGCATACCAACTTATATATAAATTTAAAGGGGGTCTGGCGCGTTTGCACAAAATTAATACAATCAATAAATAACAGTAATAACCGCTTACCTCAGTTTAGGGCTTATTTAACGACTTAGAGAATGACTGAATAACCTTAAATTGTTCACAGGTTTGTGCCAATAACTATAGGCTCTATAAACGCTTTGCACGCAATGTATTCAAGCAAAGGGTTTGAATGCCCTAAATATCACCCCATTCATGCCATCACGGCTTTAATGGCCTCTAAGCCTTTTCGCAAAGTGCTGGCATCGGTTGCATAATTAATGCGAATGCACTGGTGTTTGTGTGCCCAAGCATCATCAATACCAATAAAAAAATTATGCCCGGGAATAATATAAACATCCTGCTCTTTGAGCTTTTGGTAAAGTTGTTCGCTGGTTATTTTTGCCTCTTTAAACCACAGCCACATAAAAAATGCGCCTTCTACTTTGTGTAAGTAAACGGGGAGGTGGGCAAATATTTCATCAAACAAGTTCATTGCTGTTTGTGCTTTTTCTCGATAAAAAGGCAGCACTGAATTTTTACACAGCGGGAGGAGTTCATCTTCATTAATTAGGCGTGTTACTAAACTTGGGCCAAAACTGTTTGGCGATAAAACCATACTGCCATTTACACGGCCAATGGCTTTAATTATGTCATTGTTAGCCACTACAATACCGGTTCGCAAACCCGGTAGGCCAAGCTTTGAAAGCGACATGCATAAAATAATGTTTGAGTTCCAGGTTAAGTTTGCATCGGTATAAATACACCCAGGGAATGGGTCGCCGTAGGCGTTATCAATGATCAGTGGGATATTATATTGCTTAGCTAATAAATCGAGATGATGTACTTCTTCATCAGTAATGACATTGCCTGTAGGGTTAGTAGGGCGAGACACACACAGTGCGCTAATGCTGCTGTCGCTTGCTAATACTTGCTCAACAGCTTTAAAGTCAATGATATATTTAAATTGGTTTGAGCCACTTTCAGTATTTAAAATTTCGATATCGGGCTTTATTGCTACAAACATATCGTCAGTTAAGCCCTGATCTGCATAGCCTACATATTCAGGAGCCAGCGGAAATAAAACCTTTTTATGGCTACCATCAGGCATACTGCCAGCTAACAGATTAAATAACACAAAAAAATTGGCTTGGCTGCCATTACCAAGCGCTATATTATTTGCGGTTAAATCCCATGAGTATTCACCTTTTAGTTGCTTAGCCAGAGCTGCACGAAATGCATCATTACCCGCAGGGCCATCGTAAAGTCCAAATACGTTGGAAAGTGTATTATTAGCAACAAGCTTTTGTAACTCATTGATAAAAATATCATTAACCTCAGGCACTAAGGCCGGATTACCACCACCGAGCATAACAATATTTGGATTGTTACTGTTTTTAGCATCACCTAAATCTTCCATTAACTGAGTAATACCATTAGGTTGAGTAAATTTAGTGCCGAAGTTTGAGTAATCCATAATGACCGTGTGCCTTAAAAAATGATAAGTTAGTGTAAATTAACGCTATGAATTTGATATTGAAAAATTTTCACCGCTTAGATTAATATAGCGATAACCCGCTATAATCGTTTTTCATATTTTAAGTAGGGCAGCCTTATCAGCAACCTTGAATCACACACTAAAACACCTTTAAACACCACTGCAGACGATTCGGTTATTACTAATACGAGCCTTAAAATTGCCACTTTTAATTTGTTTAATTACCTTGAGCCGCCTAATGCCTATTATGAATTTGAACGCATATACACCGCAGAGCAGTGGGCTAAAAAGCAGCGTTGGCTTATTAATTACTTAACCGAGCATCAGCCTGATGTGATTGGTTTTCAAGAAGTATTTAGTATTGAGTCGCTTAAAGAATTAGTTCAAGAGCAAGGCTATGCGTACTTTGCCGTGGTAGATGAGCCTCAGGTAATCGACGACTTTATTTACAAACGCCCTGTAGTAGCGCTTGCTGCTAAATACCCCATCGTTGAAGTGGTAAGTGTTGAGCATGACCATGAGCTTGCTAAAACCCTTGGTTTAACTGATGATTTTACATTTAGCCGAAAGGTGCTTAGAGCTACAATAACCTTACCGCATATCGGCAACACGGATTGTTATGTGGTGCATTTTAAGTCTAAGCGCTCAATGATAGAGCTCGATGAGCAAAACAAAGAACTCACACCCGAAAAAAATATTATCGAGCTGTTAAAAGCCGATATAGCAGGGAGTTGGGGCTCAACTATTCAGCGCGGCAGTGAGGCTACATTACTGATGATAGACATCATTGCGCGCCGTGAATCTACACAAAACCCAATGGTTTTAATGGGCGATTTTAATAACGACTTAGCTGATGGCGTTCTAAGCCACTTACTAACAAATACACTGCGTTTTGCCCCTGCGTTTGACAGTAAAACTTACCTTGCAAAATATTGCCTTAACGACGCATGGCAGTTATTTGCAAAGTCGCAATTAAATTCGGCTAATCAAAATAATGAAAATACAGTGGATTTAAAGCGAAAGCCTACCCATTATTTTGGCGCGAGCAGCTCAGTGCTTGACTACATTTTGTTATCTTGCGAGTTTGACTCAAGTTACGACGACAGCTTTTTTGAGGTGAGCCAGTACCATACTTACGATCGTCATTTAATTAACCCTGAATTTGAGCGTGATGATTTAAGCACCGATCATGGCGTGGTATTGATTAGCTTAGCATTAAGGTCGTAACGGGTTTTGTTACTATAAATTGTAAGCGGATCTGCCGCTGACATAATTAATATTAAGGCGCTCAGTAGGTGCCTTGATGTTCTCCCTTTCTTTTATCCTGTTGTTTTAAAAAATCACTAATAATTAGTGCATTAACTCTAATTTATATTGATCTACATCATCTTTATTAACGGTGATAGTGGTAGATTAGTGATGCTGGATTTTTAAGTTCGTTTAAATCGCTTATTACAACTACCCTTGTTGTACTTACAAAGCAGGGTTGCTTTCATATAACAATTAGCGTGCTGTATCCTAAAAATTTTTACCTTATTACTACCCCACTTACATTACTTTTTACATACATGGAGTTTTAGCACATGACAATTAAATCAACGTTCAAATCTTTGAGTAAACTCGCTGTTTTGGTCATTGTGGGCGGGGCTGGCTGGTATGCTTGGCAAACCTTGCAACCTACATCATTTGCTGAACAACTCCCTGACAGTGTTGCCTATGGAAATGGGCGAATTGAAGCGACCGAGTACGATATTGCTACAAAATTACCGGGCCGCTTAGTTGACGTTATGGTGCAAGAAGGCGATATGGTCAAAGCGGGTCAAACGTTAGCGGTTATTGACACTGATGATTTAAACGCACAGTTACGTGAAGCTGAGGCGGGGCTTCGTGTTGCCAATGAGTCTCGTAAATACGCATTAGCGATTGTAGAGCAGCATAAAAGTGAGCTTAATTTTGCACAAACTGAATTGCGCCGCTCTGCAAAATTATTAGAAAAAGGCCATATTTCAAAAGAAGTGGTTGATCAACAACGAACCACCTCTGCTATTGCGCAAGCAGCTTTAACCGCGGCAAACGTAAAAGTTGTGCAGTCGGATGCTGAAATAGAAG
Organism: Pseudoalteromonas rhizosphaerae; assembly: GCF_028885455.1. Classification (NCBI taxonomy): domain Bacteria; kingdom Pseudomonadati; phylum Pseudomonadota; class Gammaproteobacteria; order Alteromonadales; family Pseudoalteromonadaceae; genus Pseudoalteromonas; species Pseudoalteromonas rhizosphaerae. The sequence goes on along the minus strand of NZ_CP118496.1, from coordinate 3,537,544 downwards.
CAGCGCAGGCACGTATTGAGCGATTACAAAGCAACATAGCCGACAGCACGCTCACAGCACCAATCAATGGACGCATATTGTATCGATTAGCTGAGCCTGGCGAAGTGCTTGGCAGTGGTGGCAAGGTTTTATCGTTATTGGATTTAACCGATGTTTATATGAGTATATATTTACCAACAGCGCAAGCGGGCAAGGTAACAATAGGCTCACAAGCGCGCATTGTTATTGATGCTGTTGCCGAGTATACATTGCCGGCTAAAGTGACGTTTGTGTCTGCACAGGCGCAATTTACCCCTAAATCGGTAGAAACCCGAAACGAGCGCGATAAACTGATGTTTAGAGTTAAGGTAAAGCTCGACTCGCAGTTATTAAAAGATCATATCAAACAAGTAAAAACAGGGGTGCCAGGGCTTGCTTATGTGTTGTTAGCACCTGAAAAAAATTGGCCTACGTCGTTACAGGTACGAGTACCTGAATAATGGATAACGCTAATAATAACACTGATAAAAACGCGCAACAGCCACCTCTTGAAAGTGTAGTTACGCTTACTAAGGTGAGTCATCGCTATGCTAATAATCGCGTGCTGGACAACATTAGCATTTCATTACCTGCCGGGAAAATGGTTGGGTTTATAGGCCCTGATGGCGTAGGAAAATCAAGCTTATTGGCACTTATAGCGGGGGCAAGGGCGATTCAAGAGGGGGAGGTTGAGGTATTAAACGGCAATATGCGTAGTAGTAGTTTTCGTAATTCGGTGTCGCCACGCATTGCTTACATGCCTCAAGGGCTTGGCAAAAATGTGTACCCAACACTTTCTGTGTTTGAAAATATAGATTTTTTTGGTCGCCTTTTTTCTCAAAATAAAGCAGAGCGCAAACAACGAATTAATAACCTTTTAAAAAGTACAGGCTTAGAGGCATTTGCCGATCGCCCCGCAGAAAAGCTCTCTGGCGGGATGAAACAAAAACTCGGTTTGTGCTGCGCACTGATCCATGACCCTCAATTATTGATTTTAGATGAGCCAACAACCGGAGTTGATCCGCTATCGCGTCGTCAATTTTGGCAATTAATAAACAGTATTCGCGCTGAAAATACACAGATGAGCGTACTGGTTGCGACCGCCTACATGGAAGAAGCCGATGATTTTGATTGGCTAGTCGCTATGGACGATGGAAAAGTAATCGGTACGGGCAGCCCACAAAACCTAAAAATGCAAACTAATAAAGAATCGCTTGATGAAGCGTTTATAGCATTACTTCCTGAAGAAAAACGTCATGATCATCAGCGGTTAGTTGTGCCACCTCGTAAACAAGACATAAAAACAACCCAGTTCGCTATAGAAGCAAATGGATTATGTAAAACATTTGGTGATTTTACCGCTGTTAACAACGTGAGTTTAAGTATTGAACAAGGTGAAATTTTTGGCTTTTTAGGTTCAAATGGCTGTGGAAAAACTACCACAATGAAAATGCTTACCGGGTTACAACCGGCAACCAGTGGCGAAGCAAAATTGTTTGGTGAAAAGGTCGATGCCAATAACATCGAAAGCCGCAAACGCGTTGGTTTTATGTCACAAGCATTTTCGCTTTATAACGAGCTTACAGTGAAGCAAAACTTGGTATTGCATGCTCGTTTATTTCACTTACCCGCAGAGAAAATAGAGCCGCGCGTTAAAGATTTAATTACTCGGTTTAACCTTAAAAAATACAGTGACGATTTTCCTACCGATTTGCCCCTAGGTATTCGCCAGCGTTTATCGCTTGCTGTTGCGGTAGTACATAGCCCTGAAATGCTCATACTTGATGAGCCCACATCGGGTGTAGACCCCGTTGCAAGGGATGACTTTTGGCAGTTACTCATTGAGCTTTCGCGCGAACAAGGCGTGACTATTTTTATTTCGACTCACTTTATGGATGAAGCAGCACGTTGCGATAGAATTTCGTTAATGCATGCAGGTAAAATACTTGCCAGCGATACGCCAGCTGCACTGTGCCAAGCGCGTAATACCGACACACTAGAAGCTGCCTTTATTGCATATTTAGAAGAAGCAGTAAATGCAGCCGGAGCAAGCTCGGCGATACAAGCATCGATAACTGATAAACCCAAAGCTTTGGCTACAGCGCCCGCTACTCGTAAGAATAACACTAACCCCGCATTTAGTTTGTTGCGGTTATTTGGTTATGCGCATCGCGAAACGCTAGAGTTATGGCGCGATCCTATTCGCCTAACGTTTGCTTTGCTGGGCTCGATAATTTTGCTGTTTATTTTAGGTTACGGCATTACATTTGATGTTGAAGATTTAAGCTTTGCGGTACTAGATCAAGACCAATCGCCCGAGAGCCGCAACTACATTCAAAATATGGCAGGTTCACGTTACTTTATTCAAAAAGCAGATATTAAAAGCCCGCAAGAACTTAATAAACGAATGCGCAGTGGTGAGTTAAGCGTGGCCGTTGAAATTCCACCTAACTTTGGTCAGCAATTTAAACGCGGCCGTAAACCTGAAATTTTAGTGTGGATTGATGGTTCTATGCCGTTTAGGGCAGAAACGATTAATGGTTATATGAGCGGCGTGTATTACAGCTATTTAACCAACTTATCTTTGCGCACTTATGCACAAGTACCAAACTTAGTGCCAGCTAATATTGAATCTCGCTATCGTTATAACCAAGATTTTAAAAGCATTGAGGCCATGGTGCCGGCGGTTATTCCACTGCTATTGGTATTTATTCCTGCGATATTGATGGCGCTTGGCGTAGTGCGGGAAAAAGAGTTGGGTTCAATCATAAACTTATATGTAACACCGGTTAACCGGCTGGAATTTATTATTGGCAAACAGCTGCCTTACATTTTAGTGAGTATGATCAGTTTTTTTGGCTTAGTCGCACTTGCTATTACCGTGTTTGGTGTGGCGCTAAAAGGCAGCTTTTGGGCGCTTAGTTTGGCTGCATTATTATACGTTACAGCGACTACCGGAGTTGGGCTGTTAATTTCGGCTTTTACAAAAACACAAATTTCAGCATTGGCAGCCACTACGGTGGTGGTGTTGATGATTGCCGTTAACTTTTGTGGGCTAATTGACCCTGTTTCTTCCTTAGAAGGGTTTGGCGCTATTATTGGCAAACTGTTTCCGACCACCTACTTTTTAGAGGCGTGTCGGGGGGTCTTTAATAAAGCGCTTAATTTTTCTGATTTATCAGCCCAGCTACTGCCTTTATTCGCTTTTATACCCGTGCTGACTCTGGCCAGTGTATTTTTACTTCCAAAGCAGGACAAATAGCCATGCAACGTCGCGGAAACATTGTTAATTTAGGTATTAAAGAGTTGCGTAGTTTATGGCGTGATAAGGTTTTGCTGCTATTTGTTTTTTTTGCTTTTACTGGGTTGATTTATGTGGTGGCTTCAGCCACGTCGATAGAGTTAAATAATGCGCCGATTGCTGTTGTTGATCACGACCAATCGCAATTATCCAAGCGTATTATTAATGCCTTTTATGAGCCGTACTTTAAAACGCCAGACAGTATTTCATTAAGCGATGTTGACTCAGCTATGGATAATGGCCGTTATACTTTTGTGCTTAATATCCCGCCTTATTTTGAGCGTGATGTACTTGCAGCTAAGCAACCTACAATTCAAGTAAATATAGATGCTACGCGTATGTCGCAAGCATTTATTGGTGATAACTATATTCAAACCATTATTAACGGCGAAGTAAATGAGTTTGTGCAAGGTTATCGAACCGTTTATTCACTGCCAATAAAGCAATCGGCGCACATTATGTTTAATCCAAACATGACAAGTGTATGGTTTGGTAGCGTGATGGAATTGATGAACGTGATCACAATGATTTCGATTATTTTAACTGGCGCCGCGGTGATCCGTGAACGCGAACACGGCACATTAGAGCATTTATTAGTGATGCCGTTAAGCCCCTTTGAAATAGTGATGGCGAAAATTTGGGCCAATGGGTTAGTGATTTTATTACTGACTACGTTTTCATTATTTATTGTGATCGAAGGTTTGTTACAAGTGCCTATTCATGGCTCGGCAGGCTTATTTTTATTTGGCGTTGCTATTCATTTATTTGCGACCACATCGCTGGGTATATTGTTAGGAACGCAGGCGCGCACCATGCCGCAACTCGGGTTACTGATGATCTTAATTTTATTACCATTACAAATGCTGTCTGGCGGTGTTACGCCGCGTGAAAGTATGCCTGAGGTGGTGCAAAATATTATGTTATTGGCGCCAACAACGCATTTTGTAAAATTTGCTCAAGCTATTTTATACCGAGGAGCAGGGGGGGATGTAGTTTGGCCTTACTTTTTAGCATTAACTGTTATTGGCAGTGTGTTTTTTACTGTTGCATTAATGCGCTTTCGTAAATCAGTGGCGCAAGGTTAGGGTATTAAAATATAACGCGTGTTTTCAAAAAAGTGGCTGTTTAAGATAAAGCCACCCGTTAACGTTAAAGCGCTAATGGGTGGCTATTGAAGTATGGGGGAGTGATACCATCCGCAATAATAATTAAGCGAATGGGGGATGACTTAGTTTAGTCTTGGGTTAATTTCTAAAGGAGACAGTGTAATGGTCGCATTACTGCTTGCTCCTTTATATTCTTGATAGTCTTTGTTTTCAAACAGCGTGTAAAAAACATCAACATAATCGTCATTATTAGTAAACCATTCATCCGGCATTGCTTTTAGTAGTTCATTGGTCAGCTTAGGGATAATGGCATAACCCTGCGCTTGTAAATCAGGAATGCTCGCCATCACTTGCTCTGATATTTCTAATAATTTTATTGCTAAAGTTTTATAGTTGGTGTTGTCATCTTGTTCCATTAAGAGTAAATCAACCGCCTGCCAACGATAACGCTGCCAATGAATGAGCACCTGATTAGGGCTGTAATCGGTTTGATCATGATCTAAATACGGTAAATCAACGACATCTAATATTGGTTCATCTCGGGTCGGGTCGATACCCGTTACAATGGCATAAATTTCAGCACCACCTGAGATCCAAGGTTCTTTGTCATCTTCTAAGCGTATTTTTTTCAATACACTGGTTTGCAGGGGTTGTTCATTACTTAACTGGTTTTGTGGACTAACCATGGTTTTACTGAATTTGTTAGCAGATAAAATTCCTCTCATTACTGCAATACCCGCATCTTGTACTTTTTGTTGATCTAATTCGACAATAAATACAGGTTGGGTCGGCATTTGATCAACACTAAGATAATGAATGTCACCATACTGATCGAAGGCTTCAATCTCGCTCCATTGCGTATCGTCACCAGCAGGTGAAAATGCAAATAAAGGGCGTTCGCCTTGCTGCCAAGCGCTAAGCATTGTGTCACTTGCCAAACGCACTTGTAACAAACTACCGGTGTTTTGTGGTAAACCTTTAAGTTGTTGTAACGCGCTGTTTGCTAAACGAGTATTTTGTTGTGTGTGCATGCCTAAAGACGGTAGCTGATCCGCATTCAAAACCAGTTTATATTGGCTTAGTGTTTGTTTAAGATCAGCGTTTAATACACTGTAATTAAGCGCTATTTGTTTTGCGAAATTGCGTTTAATGGTGGTTACGTCTTTGTATTGCGCCAACTTAGACAAGTTTTCACCTTTTTCGATTTCATATTGAGCTGAAAAAGCGGGCGCTGATACACAGTTCAACAGAGCTAAGGTTGCCAAGCATTTGGTTATTTTATTCATCATATTTATTTTACCGTTCCGTTATCAGTAACGCTATAAAACAATACTTAGAATAAATAATCAAACAAAATTTATAAAGTAAGTAATTAGTATTGTTTTTGTGGTTGCGCTTAGGCTGCAAAAAATACCAAGCCGCTGTTATAGAGTAAGTTTTATATAAAGAATGAATCTATTACAAAAAATCATTTTACTAAAAAGTAATTTATATATATATATCAGTGGCTTATATGTGGCTTGATAGTTGCTATAACTACTACTCTAATACCAACACAAAGGATTAAGCAATGACCGATATAGCACATTCAGCGTTTATAGCATTTTATTTATATTTAATTATGGTGTTAGTACAGTGGGCAGTGGCGACGTTTAGTAAAGCCAAACAGCCTGGCGCTGTGCCAGGAAAAATTGATAAAGACCTATCTCATGAGAGTTTTATATTTAGAGCGCATCGCACCTTTCATAACACATTAGAAAACAGCGCGTTATTTATAGGAACGGTTTTATTTGCCTTTGTGATTAATTACCACAGTTCGGTTTTTGCAATCTGTATTTGGGTTTACGTCATTGCACGTTTAATTCATATGGTACTGTATTACGCAATTGCCACAGAGAAAAACCCCAGCCCGCGTAGCTACTTCTTTTTGATTGGCGTAATTGCGAATCTAGTTATGCTGGTGATGCTAGGGCTAAGATTAGCCAACTAATAAAACCTGATAAAGCGAAAAGCGTTATTTGCTTTTCGCTTTTACATTTAGTTATCTACTACAGGTTTTTTGTGCGGGTAACCCAAAAGCAAATTAACGACCCAATAGTCACGAGTACAACACCTTGTAAAAAATAGTCAGCTAAAGCAACGGATAAGTTAATAGAGGCAAACACAGTGGAGAAAATAGGGGTAAAATAAGACAAGGTGCCTAAAAGTATCATATTTCCACCTATAAATGGCTGACTTCACAAAGCAAATCCTGACCCAATAACAAGAGTATCGAGACTGGAAATACGATGATCTACTTATGGAGCTTGAATTTAAGGCAAACGATATACTCTTGCTTATTTCAGCTTAAATAACTATGAATTTTATGGTGTAACCTGGTACGAAAAATGGACATTGGGATGTAAGATTCAGTTTAATACGTCATCATCGATGAAAAAGGTACGTACAAAAGTTCGGCGTTTTAATCGGAACTTCACATAGCAAACTATTGTTTTCTAACCGACCTTTTTCTAAATATATTTGGTTGCCATCCCCAGTGTAGGGAACCGAGCCGTAAAAATACGGTAATAAAGAGTGCGCCTAAAATACACCAAACATAAGGTACTTCTAATAGAAACAGTGTGGCATAAGTTAAGCCACCAGATAGGCACGCGGTGGAGTAGAGCTCTTCGCGCATGACAAGGGGGACTTCACGGCATATTACATCGCGCATTAGACCACCAAAGATGCCCGTGGTCATGCCCATAGTAATAGCCACAATCATCGTAGTGCCTTCGATTAAGGACTTTTCAATGCCAACAATATTAAAAATTGCCATGCCCAAAGCATCGACCAGCAACATGTAATAGTTTGATACGTGAGGTAAATGACGAATAAATATTACGGCGATAAATATGGCGCTGTATGTTGCGTATAAATAATCCGGTTCGGCTATCCAAAATACTGGGTGGTTTAATAATACGTCGCGCAGTGTGCCGCCGCCGAGCGCTGTCACTGACGCGACAACCACAACACCAAAACCTCCTATGTTTTTTTCATGGCCCATTAGAGTACCTGAGATGGCAAAAAACGCTACCCCGATCAAATTTAACAAATGAAAATAGTCAGATGCCATTGTGGTCTCCATACCATTACCAAAAAAGTAGCCTATTAGAATAGCGTACTGATGATTTATTTAGCCTGAACATAGGTATTGTGCATGATTAAGTTTTAAAACAGTGCTTGCAGCGCTCTTATATTCTCAGTACAAGAATGCAAATAAGCGCTGATACAGCTAAATTCGGCACTATAAATTGACTTAAAGCGCAAATAAATTGAACGCATTAAATGGTTGTTCGTCCATAAATCATTGCTATTAGCTGTTGTTATAGTTATAACAGATGTTGATTGTTTCAGAAATTTCTGAAATTAAAGGGAGGTTGCCGAGTGTTTTGCACTCAAATTACTAGGACAATACCAATCTAATGCGCGTGCTTTGCGCCTCTCTAATTGGAGAAGTAAGTGAATAAACATGTTTTTGCTGCTGCCCTCAGCTCTGTTATGGGCTTTATGCTTCCAGCGTTTGCTGATGTTCCAAATCCGACTGATACCCCATATTCCGGCACTATAAAAATAGCGGTTGATGCCACAGATCTAGCTCATCGTATTTTTAAAATAAACGAAACTATCCCTGTTAATGCTGGTGAAATGACTTTGCTTTATCCGCAATGGATACCTGGACATCACTCACCAGTTGGACCAATAAGTCAGTTGGCTGGATTGAAAATGTCAGCAAAAGGTAAAGTGATCGAATGGCAACGAGATCCTGGCAACGTATATGCTTTTAATCTTAAAGTTCCTAAAGGTGTACGTGAGTTGCATGTTGAATATCAATTCTTGTCACCACAAAGTTCAGAGCAAGGGCGCGTTATGATGACGCCAGAAATGCTCAATTTACAATGGGATACAGTAGCGCTTTACCCTGCTGGGCACTATAGCCGTAAAATTAAATTTCAACCGAGTGTAACGTTACCAAAAGGGTGGCAGTTTGCTACTGCACTTGAAAAGTCTTCGCAAAAAGGCAATACAGTTACCTTTGAGGGAATTGATTTTGAAAACCTTGTAGACTCGCCAATGTTTGCCGGTAGCCACTATAAGCGTGTTGACCTAAACCCAAATGCAGATACTCCGGTGTTCTTAAATGTCTTTGCCGATAAAGAAAAAGATCTTGAGATCAGTGCAGAAGGGTTAACAGCACACCGTGAGCTTATTCAACAAATGTATGCGCTTTATGGTGCACATCACTTTGATCATTATGACTTTTTACTTGCCCTGACAGATAAGTTAGGCGGTATCGGCATGGAACATCATCGCTCAAGTGAAAATAGCGCGAAAGAAAATTATTTTACTGACTGGGATAAGTCATGGGTCGGTCGCGATTTATTAGCACACGAATTTAATCATTCATGGAATGGTAAATATCGTCGCCCTGACGCATTATGGACACCGACCTATAACCAAGTTAAAGAAGCTAATGGTTTATGGGTATATGAAGGGCAAACACAGTTTTGGGGGCAAGTCATTGCGGCTCGTTCAGGACTTTGGAGCCAAGAAAATGCGATGGATATGCTAGCTCGTTTAGGTGCAACCTACGACCAAGGCCGACCTGGCATGGCATGGCGTAATATTTTAGATACAACCAACGATCCAACTATCGCTCAGCGTTCATCTTTGCCTTATCGTAGTTATCAAATGAGCGAAGACTATTACTCTGGTGGAGAATTAATTTGGTTTGCGGTTGATGCAAAATTACGTGAATTGAGTAACAACAGTCATTCATTAGATGATTTTGCCCACAACTTTTTTGGCGTAAACCCGGGTGATTGGAATGTGTTGACCTACAAATTTGATGATGTGATTAACACGCTTAATGGTATTGAAAAGTATCAATGGGATGACTTTATTAATTCGCGTTTAAAAGGCCATGTTAACTTATCTAAATCACTGGAAGACCAAGGTTGGAAATTGACCTATAACGATAAAGCCTCTGAGGGCATTAAAGCAATTGAAAGCCGCTATAAATCAACTGATTTACTTTATTCTCTGGGCTTCTCGGTAAATAAAGAAGGCAAAATGCGTGACGTATTATGGGATAGCCCTGCATTTAATGCGGGTCTTGCGCCAAGTATGCAAATTGTTGCCGTTAATAATACTCAATTTAGTGCTGATGCACTCAAAGATGCAGTGACGGATGCTAAAGGCTCAAAAGCGCCAATTAAGCTCTTGGTGAAAAACTTTGATCAGTACAGTGAAATCCAGATCGATTATCATGATGGCCTTAAATATCCTCACCTTGAACGTATTGAAGGTAAGCCTGACTATTTATCACAGCTACTAACCGCACGATAAAATAAATCCGCGTAGGTTTATCAATACTTTTAAATATACCCACAGAGTGTGGGTATATTTATTTTATGCTAACCGATTATGATTTAGCATGTACGTTGGAGTTCTGGTTATTTTTTCATCGCAAAGTAATCCACAACTAACTGCGTCATCGCATTCACGCCTAATTGCAGTGCTTGCTCGTCAGCGAAAAACTGTGGTGAGTGATTACTTGCTGCCGTTTTTGCATCTTGACCTTGTGGGGTAACACCTAAAAAGAAAAACAATTCAGGAGTTTCTAAAGCGTAATAGCTGAAATCTTCAGCGCCGGTGATCAAATCAGTGGTAATGATATTCTCAGCCCCAGCAACTTTAGTTAGTGTTGGCGTCATTTTTTGCGTGAGTTTTACATCGTTTACGGTGACAGGGTAGCCGTGGTCGATATGTACATCAGCTTTAGCACCACCGGATTCAGCGACCATTTCAGCTGTTTTCACTAAACGCTTTTTGATATCAGCGCGCATTGCTTGGTCAAAGGTGCGAATAGTGCCAATTAACTCGACACTATCCGGAATGATATTGGAACGTACGCCGCCATTAATAGCACCAAACGAAATAACTGACGGCGCTTTAGTAACATCAACTTGGCGAGATGAAATTGTTTGTGTGGCCATAATTATTTGTGATGATGCCACAATCGGATCAACACCATTCCATGGTCGTGAACCATGAGTTTGGCGGCCTTGTACATTAATTGTAAATGAATCTTCACTGGCCATAAGCGGGCCTTCACGGAAGCCAATTTGGCCTGTGTTTAATGAACTGGTTACATGTAAACCAAACACGGCGTCAGGTTTTTCTTTAAATAAGCCTTCTTTTAGCATGAGTTCAGCACCGCCTTCTTCACCTTCTGGGGCACCTTCTTCACCTTCTGGGGCACCTTCTTCAGCTGGTTGAAAGACAAATAATACATCACCCGCTAAGTCATCTTGAATTTTAGCCAACGATTCAGCTACAGCCATTAGAATAGCGACATGGTTATCATGGCCGCAGGCGTGCATAACACCGACTTCATTACCACGGTAGGTTGAGGTCTGAGTTGAAGCAAACGGTAAATCAACTTGCTCAGTGACAGGCAGGGCGTCCATATCGGCACGCAGCGCCACTAAAGGGCCTTTTTTACCACCTTTGAGTTTAGCAACTACACCCGTATGGGCTATCCCAGTTTGTACTTCGAGCCCCAGTGCTTTTAAATGTTTAGTAATGTATTTAGCCGTTTCAAATTCGCGGTTACTAAGCTCTGGGTATTGGTGAAGATGGCGTCGCCAAGTGATCACTTTTTCACTTACACTGTGGTTAGCTTTTTTTAGATTCTTGTTGAGCTGTTGATCAGGAGCTGCTGCAAAACTTGGTGCAGATAACGTACTTAGCAATAAGCCGCTGTAAATAACTTTGTGTAACATAATGATCCCTTTTATTATTTGATTATTAAAACTAATGTAGAGTAAACCGATATGAATGAACAGGACCGTGCGATAGTTAACCAAGGAAATTGGTTTAGTAGCCGCTCTAAAGAATTTCAACACCAGCTATTGTTACATGCAAAAGTAATTAAACTCGATGCGGGTGAAGCATTATTTTTAAGAGGAGATGAAAATGCGGGTTTATACGCTGTTGTTAATGGAGTTATGCGAGTCAGTGGAGTAAATGGAGAAGGTAAAGAAGCGGTACTGAGTTTTATAGATCCCGCTATTTGGTTTGGTGAAGTTGCTTTATTTGATGGTGGTTTGCGTACCCACGATGTTTATGCACAAACACCCGCTCGATTGCTACATGTACCGCATCGGGCACTGATACAATTATTGGCAATCATGCCTGTTTACTGGCATGATTTTGGTGTTTTACTTTCACAAAAAATGCGGCTGCTGTTCACTTCATTAGAAGATCATGCTTTATTAACTGCACAGCAGAAAGTCTGTAAAAGGCTGGTTATGATGGCAACCATGTCGCTGCCCAGTAATACCGCTACTATTATGTTATCGCAGCAACAACTCGCAGATATGACCTATTTAACTCGTCAAACTATTAATCAAATCTTGCAGTTATTAAGTGAAAAAAAGCTTATTTCCCTTCATTACCAGCGTATAGAAATTCTTGATAAACAACAGCTGGCTTTACTTGTACATTAGCTGCGTTATTATTTTTACCTGATATAAGTACATTGGCCTTAAATTTGCTTTATAAAATAAAACTATCAATGGATTTGAAGCAATGAGCTCACTAATATTTAATAATCAGTACCGTACAGAACCTTATAACCCTCCTGTGCAAGCGAAAAGCATAAGCCATTCTAAAGCGGCAACCGAATTGCCAGAAACGGCAATAAATAGCCAAGCTAATACTGTTAGCAGCCCTAAAAACCCTTCATATGGAAAAGACTTTTTAGAAAAAGCAAATGAAGCGCTTATTTATCAACGATTAGGTGTTGATAAAGATAAAATAGCTGAACTTAAGGCCGCGATTGAAAAGCTGACAGAAAAAATACAAGAGCAGGGAGGGGGGAATGACGAATTAGCAAAACAAATGGAATCGTTACAAAAAATGCTTGGACAAGAATATCAAAAAGGCCGTGAGTTACAATCTAAAACTCCAGATCACGATAAAGGTAAAATCATAAGCGCATTTGTATAAGTGGATTTTAAAAATGTCGGGTAGAAGACATTGTTACGTTGTGTTAACTGCTAAAGTAAATAATAAGATAATTATATAAAGTAAAGAAAATGAAAACACTGCAACAACAACTGGGCAATTATGGCTTATATCACCGTTCAAAACGCAATGTACTCACACACTTTTTTGGTATTCCACTCATTGTATACGCTGTATTGTGTTTATTAGCGCGTATTTATTTACCGGTTGCTGATCATGTTATCAATGGCGCTCATGTTTTTGTGTTAGCTACTGTGATTTATTATTTACTGCTTAATGTCTCACTAGGTTTGATAATGGCTGTTATTTTAGTAGTAATGAGTATAGCGGCTGCGCCAATTGCATCACTTAGTTTTACTAGCTGGTTAGCTGTTAGTATAGGTGTTTTTATTTTTGGCTGGGTTTTACAGTTTATTGGGCATTATTTTGAAGGTAAAAAACCAGCTTTTGTTGATGACTTAATCGGGCTTATCATTGGGCCATTATTTGTGCTTGTTGAGGCGCTTTTTTTACTCGGACTATATAAACAACTCGAGCAACAGATCACAGACATTGCGGGTCCTACAAAGCCTTAATAATAATCATAGGTAGAGCATGAACTTTAATAATAAAACGGTGTGGATCACCGGGGCATCATCAGGTATTGGTAAAGAGTTAGCGATACAGTTAGCACACTTAGGCGCTAATATTATTTTATCAGCCAGAAGTGCAGATAAACTAAATCAACTTTGTAGCGAGTTACCGGCTGGACAACACAAAGTAATACCTCTTGATTTATCACAACCTGAGCGGGTACTTGAGTATGTTGCAAATAGTATGGCTACGATTGGTAACGTTGATATTTTAATTAATAATGGTGGCGTGTCGCAGCGTAGTTTGTTTTTAGAAAATGACTTTATTGTGTATCGTCAACTTATGGAAGTTAACTATTTTGGTTTGATTGCGCTAACTAAAGCGGTATTACCGAGTATGGTTAAAAATGGCGGCGGCTGTGTAGTATCAATCAGTAGTGTCGCAGGTAAAGTTGGCTCTAAATTCAGAACCGGTTACTCAGGCTCTAAATATGCAGTCGTTGGTTTTATGGATTGTTTGCGAGCTGAAGTGGCCGATAAAAACATTCATTGTTTGACTATCTGCCCAGGCTCTATAAAAACGGCTATTGCTCATAATTCACTTAATGAACATGGTATTGCGCAAAATAAGGCTGAACACTCTATTGAAAATGGTATGGATGTAACGGCTGCTGTGAAGCAAATGGTCAGTGCAATAGCTAAACGTAAAGATGAAGTGGTGGTTGGCGAGGGGATCAGTGGCTGGGCTCCGACTATAAAACGTTTCTTTCCTAGTTTTTTTAATCGTATGACAGCGAAAAAGAATTATCGTTAAACAAACGATGAATAATACCGTGCTGGTATGCATTAACAGCGGCTTTATAGTTTATAAATTAGCTATAAATTGATTTTTTTGCAGTATTAGTAAACAGTTGTGCGTAGAACGATGGGTTAGAATGTAGAAAAAACAGGCGATCGCTTATGATCTCGCTGGAATTGGTCTTTTATACTTGCACCGATAATTATATGCACTTAAAGTAGCTAAAATGATGTAAACGAGTGATGAATACTGTGGAACAAAAACAACTTAAAGAATTAACACCAGAAGAACAAGAACAAGCAAAGCAGCAAAGTATTGCATGGCAACGTGAGTGTTTTCAAAATGCACAAAAGCATTTAGCAGAGAAGGGCGTAATGCCAAAAACTTTGCTAGAAAAAGAAAGCCGCTTTATCGCTCCGTTATGTGCCCTATGGAAGTTTAAAGGCCAAGACGGTAAAAGTTATTGGGTTATCACCGGTCGCTTACCAACTGATCATGCGTTAGCATCAGTTGCCGAAAATGCGCGTGATGCGCTGCGATATTTTTCTCTGCAATGGCAGTTAAAAGCAGATCAAATTATGCAAACCGGTGGACACGATAAAACTAAAGTTGATTTTGCAAACCTACTAATTAATCGTGCGCATGGTATTTATGAAATGTACGAAAAAGAAGAGCTGTGGGCAAACGAAGTTAATTAACCTGAAAGCTTATTTATAATTTTAACTTAAAGATTTTAATATAAAGAACAGCTTTAAAAATTAAAAAAGCGAACGTGTTATGTGGAGTTACACATTAATATGTTCGCTTTTTTAATGCCCATTGCGTTAAATTGGTGGTTTTTAACTCGCTAGGATGGCCATTTTTAATAAATTTTTATCAATGCACCAGTGTAAATGGTTTCGTATTGAATTTATTAATGGGGCATTGCATACGAAGCCGTGGAATACCTGCTTCCATAAACACACAACCTTGTTGTTCAAAGCCATTACGTTTAAATCGTTCTACCTCATTTAAAATACAATTAATGCTGACGCAATCACAACCCTGCTGTTGTGCAAGCTCAACAATATAATTCAGCAATGAACGATAGACGGAGCGATTACGGTGCTCTGGCAGCACCGCAATACGGCTAATAAGGCCATCGCTACATAATCGGCCTGTTGCAACTGGGCCTTGGCTGTCATCTGTTACCAGTATATGATGAGCATATCTATCAAGATTATCAAACTCGATATGTTTGGGAATATGTAGTTCACATACAAATACCCGCTCTCTGATCTGTTGTAGTAACTCCTTGCCTATATCCCATTCTACCTTGTTGATATGATAGCCCATACAAACACACTCCTAGCAAAACCAAATCCCCTCATTAATTAGTGTAGTAAAGGTTTGTATAAAAACTAAACTATTTTTTGAACTATTTAGTTGCTCTGCTGTCACCATAGTATGGTCAGTGAGTAATTTAACCGCAGTTAAGTCACTAACAGGGAGTGGGTAGTTTTCACCATTTACGCTGAGAAGTATTTCATTTTCAAAAACTTGATACAATGCACGGGTGCCACCGAGGCGCTCAAAAATCACATCATCATCATTCAATAGCTCAGCTATTTGTTCACTATTAAATAAATCTTCTGGCGGCATTAAATCCATTTCATGCTTAGGTTGACTAAGTGTATTACCTAACCAAGATTTAAGTAATGCGTCGTCATTTAGGGCCGCTTGCATTAATAGTTTAATGTTTTCGACTTCGCAAGCTTGGATCTCACCTTTAGAATCGCGCAGTGTTATTGCAGGGTCTTGATAACGGCTATTTCCCGCTTCTTTATCAATAATGTGATCAGCAAAGTTTGATAATAAATCGCGTTGATTTGGTGCACGAAATCCGATCGAGTAGTTTAATGCGTTTTCTACAGCATAACCTTCATGTGGGCAGCCCGGCGGGATGTATAAAATATCGCCAGGTTCTAGGATGCAATCAATCACGGCTGGAAATTGTTCAACTTGTAATAAACTTTTATTTTGTGCAAATTGTTTTAGTTTATTATCTGGCATACCGACACGCCAATGACGCTTGCCTTCACCTTGAATAATAAATACGTCGTATTGATCTAAATGCGGACCGACTCCACCCCCAGGCGTTGAAAAGCTGATCATTAGGTCATCAATACGCCAATTAGGAATAAACCGAAATGGTTCCAGCAGCTGCGCAGCATTAGGATGCCAATGATCGACTGCTTGTACGAGTAGGGTAGAATGTTGCTCGGTTAGTAATTCAAAATCTTCAAATGGGCCATGATGCGCTTGCCAGTCATTATCATGATTAGTGATAATACGCGATTCAATGCTCTCTTCCATGGCAAGACCGGCAAGCTCATTAGCATCAAGCGGGTCGGCAAAGTCTGTAAACCCTTGTTTGATCAAGAGCGGTTTTTTTTGCCAATACTGTGTTAGAAAGTCTTGCTCGGATAAGTCGTTAATCGTTAATTGATACATGCTGCGCCCATTAAAATGAAAAAAGCGAAAGGCAAGAGCCTTTCGCTTTATAGTGTATATAAAATAAGTTGTCGCAGAAAGCTTAAACTAGGTTGTCGATAAACTCTACAGCACGACCAATATAGTTAGCCGGTGTTAGTTTTTTCATTTCTACTTTTGCTTCTTCCGGTAACTCTAAACCATCGATGAAGTCAGCCATGATCTCTTGATTTACACGTTTACCACGGGTTAAATCTTTTAGCTTTTCGTATGGTTTTTCGATGCCGTATTTACGCATTACCGTCTGAATTGGCTCTGCTAGCAGTTCCCAGTTCTGATCCAACTCGTCAAGTAATCGTTGCTCGTTTACTTCTAACTTGCTTACACCTTTTAGGGTTGACTGGTATGCAATTAGCGCATAACCCATACCAACACCTAAGTTACGCAGTACTGTTGAGTCAGTAAGGTCACGTTGCCAGCGAGATACCGGCAGCTTTTGCGCTAGATGAGCGAAAATAGCATTTGCTAGGCCTAAGTTACCTTCTGAGTTTTCAAAATCAATCGGGTTAACTTTATGTGGCATAGTTGATGAACCAATTTCACCCGCAATGGTTTTTTGTTTAAAGTGATTTAGCGCTATATAGCCCCATGCATCACGGTCAAAATCTAATAAGATAGTGTTAAAGCGAGCAATCGCATCAAATAACTCGGCAATGTAGTCATGCGGTTCAATTTGCGTTGTAAATGGGTTGAATGTTAACCCTAGGCTAGTTACAAATTGCTCAGCATGATTGTGCCAATCGTAATCAGGGTAGGCACTGAGGTGAGCATTGTAGTTACCTACAGCACCGTTGATTTTACCTAGCATTTCAACTTGTGCAATTTGGTCACGTTGACGCTTTAAACGCATATATACGTTGGCAAATTCTTTGCCCATAGTTGAAGGTGTTGCAGGTTGACCGTGAGTACGTGTCATCATTGGTACTGCTTTGTACTCAATGGCTTTTTCTTTAATTGCATTAAGTAGTTGATCACAGTAAGGAAGTAATACTTCGTTACGTGCTTCAGTGAGCATTAAACCGTGAGACAGGTTATTGATGTCTTCTGATGTACATGCAAAGTGAATAAATTCATTAATTGCATGTAACTCGGCGTTGTCAGCTACTTTTTCTTTTAATAAGTATTCAACGGCTTTAACATCGTGGTTTGTAGTACGCTCGATATCTTTTACACGTTGCGCATCGGCTTCGCTGAAGTTATCAACAATCGCGTTAAGTAAAGCATTGGCTTCGTCGCTAAATGCCGGTACTTCTTTGATCGCATCAGCTGCTGCAAGGGCTTGTAACCAACGAACTTCGACTGTTACACGGTATTTTATCAAGCCAAATTCGCTGAAAATACTGCGTAGTTCAGTGGTTTTGCTGCCGTAGCGACCATCCACCGGAGAGATAGCTGTTAACGCTGAAAGCTCCATAATAACTCCTAAATTTTAGTTTTGAACGATAATTAAATATGGTTTTTAGCAATGGCGATAATTCTTCTTTTCGCAAAGAAAAAGTGACGGCGTTTACCGCCCATTTGTCGCCATAATACTGCACTGCGAATACCTGCTAATAATAATGCACGTATTTTGTGTTGTACTAATTGCTGTTTTAGTAAGTCAGGCTTGCCATAAACCTGAATTCGGTGCCCTAGGGGGCTAAGCACCTTTGAATAAATATCGGCAAGAGCCGTAATAACAGTGTCATCAGTAATAGCAAAGTGATCAAGACGTCGCTTGATATCATCAATGCTTTTACCAAGCTCTGCTAAGCTACTTGCTTTTGCGCTCAGTGCACGCTCAAGTTGCATTAAACCGCCAACGTATTTGACGATTTCAACATCTTTCTTTTCACCTGCACTGAGTTGATCAAGTAAGATTTTATAACCATCTCTTAGATTCTCAGTGCCTTGATACACATCACTGGGTGAATCAGGGGAGGTTTGTACAATACTGGTTAATAGTTTTTCTAATTCGTAATCGTTGCTACTGCCGTACTGCGCTATTTTTTGAACTTGTTTAGCAACTTGGCACATGGCTGCTAATGCCATGACTTGGTGTTCATTCATTATTTGATCACCGAATCAATAATACCGCCACCTAAACATATTTCGTTGGCATAAAATACCGCAGATTGTCCTGGGGTTACTGCTTTTTGTGGTTCATCAAATAATACTCGGGCAAAACCATCATCGCCAACGAGCAGCGTACAGTTTAGGTCTTCTTGACGATAGCGAGTTTTTACTGTGCAGCGGGTGGTACCTTTTGGCCCAACACGATCAACCCAGTGTAATTGGTTGGCATTTAGTCCATTGCTGTAAAGACGCGGATGGTCTTTACCTTGACCAACAATCAATACGTTGCGTTCTAAGTCTTTATCTACTACATACCATGG
Source organism: Pseudoalteromonas rhizosphaerae (assembly GCF_028885455.1). Classification (NCBI taxonomy): domain Bacteria; kingdom Pseudomonadati; phylum Pseudomonadota; class Gammaproteobacteria; order Alteromonadales; family Pseudoalteromonadaceae; genus Pseudoalteromonas; species Pseudoalteromonas rhizosphaerae. Next base: position 3,518,768 of record NZ_CP118496.1, on the reverse strand, counting down.
TTCGCCAGAGCCTTCTTTCATGCCACCAATTAGCAAACCTTTACGTTGACCGAGAGTGTGATACATCAAGCCTTCGTGTTCACCAACGTTGTTACCGTCTGTGTCTTCAATAACACCCGGTTGTGCAGGTAAGAATTTTTGTAGGAAGTCTTTAAACTTACGCTCACCGATAAAGCAAATACCGGTACTGTCTTTTTTATCGTGGGTAATTAAGTCTTGTTCTTCAGCAATGCGGCGCACTTCAGGTTTGGCAATATCACCAACTGGGAACAGCGTTTGTGCAATATGTTCATGACTTAATGTGTATAAAAAGTAGCTTTGATCTTTGTTATCATCAAGACCACGACACATAACGTATTTATCATCGCGTAATTCACGGCGTACATAATGGCCCGTGGCTATAAAGTCAGCGCCAAGCGCCGTTGCTGCAAATTCTAAAAAAGCTTTGAATTTGATTTCTTTATTACACATGATGTCAGGATTTGGCGTACGGCCTGCTTTATATTCAGCAAGAAAGTACTCAAATACGTTATCCCAATATTCTGCGGCAAAATTAACTGTGTGTAGTTCAATCCCCAGCTTGTCACAGACTGCTTGCGCGTCTTTTAAATCGTCGGCAGCAGCGCAATATTCATCATTATCATCTTCTTCCCAGTTTTTCATAAACAGGCCTTCAACTTGATAGCCTTGTTGTTTTAATAAATAAGCTGATACAGAAGAATCAACACCGCCGGACATGCCAACGATGACTTTAATGTGACTATTTTCGCTCATGGATAATTTCGCTTATACAGGTTGCTGTCATTTAAACTACTAGCGCATACGCGTATTATAGAGCTAAAAGGAGACACTCTGACAAATTACGCAGGCTATGAAAGGCCGCGATTATAGCAGTATACCCAAACCACCTCAAGATGCAGAATTCAGCGTTTCACAGGTGCTTAATATCAAGGCGTTACTTTGCAACAATGGCAGTCCCTTTTAATAAGTAACAACGCTGAGAGTAAGTGCCTGTGAAACGCCCAACGGGTTGGTTTAAAAGCGATTTATACTGCGTTATTGATTTTAACAATAGAACCACTATTACTTGCAATCAATGCCTTTACTAAATCGCTTTTAATTCCAACTGAAACTCGCATCTTGAGGTGGTTTGGGTATATAGACAGCCAAGCCACCCAAGATATGAGTTTTGTAGGGAACAGTTTCGTAGCCAAATTGGCAGGGAAGGTGTGGTTTTTAAGTTGTATTAAAAACGATGAAGTTTTTTGTAATGACACTTAACTAGGGCGTTATGGCTAGGTAAAAATTATTCTACACCAATAAACCCACCGGTTTGGTGTGTCCACAACGCGGCATAAATACCATTTTGTGCCAGCAGTTCTTCATGGCTACCTTGCTCTACAATGCCGCCCTCATCAAGTACGATGAGCCGGTCCATTTGTGCAATAGTGGATAGTCGATGCGCGATGGCAATGACGGTTTTACCGGTCATTAAATCATCAAGACTAGCTTGAATAGCCGCTTCAACTTCAGAATCGAGCGCGCTGGTGGCTTCATCTAAAATTAATATCGGGGCGTTTTTCAGCAGCACCCGAGCAATGGCGATACGTTGGCGTTGACCTCCAGAGAGTTTTACGCCGCGCTCACCCACTTGGGCTGCAAAACCTTTGTTGCCTTTGCTATCTTCAAGGTCATCAATAAACTCTAGCGCTTTGGCTTGTTTAGCCGCTTTCATCATTTCTTCATCGCTGGCATCTGGGCGGCCATAAAGGATATTTTCTTTGACTGTCCGATGCAGTAAAGAAGTATCTTGGGTAACCATCGCAATGTACTTACGCAGGCTTTCTTGACTCACTTTTGAGATATCTTGGCCGTCGATGTTGATACTACCGCTATCAATATCGTAAAAACGTAGCAACAAATTAACGAGTGTTGACTTACCAGCGCCAGAGCGACCAACAAGACCTATTTTCTCTCCGGCTTTGATATTGAGATTTAAGCCATTGATAACAGCGCCGCGATTCGTTTCGTTTGCGGCTTTACCGTAGTTAAAATGCACATTATTAAAGTCAATTGCACCTGTGGTTACACTTAATGTGCTGGCATCAGGCAGATCATCGACTTCAATTGGGTTTGATAACGTTTTCATACCATCAGCGACAGTGCCGATGTTTTCAAACAAGCCACTAATTTCCCACATGATCCACTGTGCCATGCCATTTAAACGCAGTGCTAAGCTTACCGCAATTGCAATTGCGCCGGCACTAATGGCGCTCAGAGTCCATAAATACAAAGATAATGCCGCAACACTAAATACTAAAAAGTAGTTAAGCGTTTGAATGGCAAAATTTAAACTGGTAACTAAGCGCATTTGCTTATACACAGGTTGTAAAAAAACATCCATGCTGTCTTTTGCGTACTGCTCTTCACGTTGGGTATATGAGAACAATTTAATAGTCGAAATATTAGTGTAACTGTCAACTATTCGGCCGGTCATCTCAGAGCGAGCGTCTGCTTGCGAGCTAGCCACTTTTTTGAGCTTAGGTACATAGTACATTTGGATCAAAATATACAGAGCTAACCATACAAGCAAAGGAAGCATTAAGCGCCAATCGGCTTCGGCTACTAAAAACACCATAGCGCCAAAATAAACCACGATATACATTAATACATCAAGTAGTTTCATCACGGTTTCACGCACCGCGAGGGATGTTTGCATTACTTTGGTGGCGATGCGCCCTGCAAATTCATTTTGGTAAAAGCTCACACTTTGGCGAAGCAAATAGCGATGTGCTAACCAACGAATTGACATCGGGTAATTACCTAACAAGGCTTGGTGCAATATCGCAGAATGAAAAAACACCACGATAGGTAGGACAACAAGTAGCACTATCGCCATTTTTATGAGTTCAGATTTTTGCTCAACAAATAATGTTTCAGGGGTGTAGATACTTAGCCAATCAACAAGCTGGCCCATATAGCTAAACAGTGATACTTCTAAAATCGCGAGCAATGCTGCGCTTAGCGACATAAAAAATAGCGAGACTTCCATACCTTTAGTGTAGTGACGACAAAATGCAAATAGCGTCGCAGGAGGCTGGGTTGGCTTTTGTTCGGGAAACGGCTTGATCATCCGCTCAAATAATCGATACATTTTAATATCTTGAATAGCAAAAATGGCGTTAACTATATCACTGAAAAGCGACAAAAACAGGTTTGCATAATGATCTTTTTGCTTGTTTGTCGGTTATTACAAAACAACAGTGACTACCATTTTATTTTGCCAATCAGCATATCTTTAAACATCACCCAGTCTGCCCATAAGCTATAAAACGGGTATTTGAACGTAGCAGGGCGGTTTTTCTCAAAGAAGAAATGACCAACCCAGGCAAAACCATAACCAATAATGGGTAGCAACCACAACAGCATAAATTGTTGGCTATACAGCACATACAAAACGATAATAAGCACCAAAGAGCTACCAAAAAAATGTAACCGTTTGCAGGTAATATTTTTATGTTCTTGTAAGTAGTATGGGTAAAACTTTTTAAAGCTAGTAAATTCTGGTGTACTTTTCATATCACATATCTTGTTAATGCTATTGACTGGTTTTAAATATTTAGTTTTACATTTCTTTACAGATATTAGGCGCTTTGATCTCATACTACTAGACATACTTACGACAAATTTATACCGTTATGAGTCTAACAAATAATTAAAAGATCATAATCATGTTAAAAAAAGCCATTACTTGCGCGGTGTTAGTTGCGCTTTGGGGTTGTTCTGAATCGACATCAATATCAACAAACAATCAAAATAATGCAGCAGCACCGATAACTGCTAACCAATCTATCACTTACCCAGAAACAAAAAAAGGGACTGTGGTTGATCAGTACTTTGACGAGAAAGTGGCTGATCCATACCGTTGGTTAGAAGATGATATGAGCAGTGATACAGCTAAGTGGGTTAAAACACAAAATGAACTGACTTTTTCATATCTTGAAAATATCCCGTACCGGGATAAATTAAAAGCCAGCCTTGAAAAGCTAATGAATTACGAAAAAGTAACGGCTCCATTTACTGAAGGTGAATACACCTACTTTTATAAAAATGATGGCCTACAGAACCAATATGTACTTTATCGTAGTAAAGGCAAGGGCGAAGCAGAGGTTTTCCTCGATCCAAATAAGTTTAGCGAAGATGGTACAACTTCAATGTCTGGTCTGACTTTCTCTGAAGATGGTTCGCTAGCAGCTTATCAGATCTCTGAAGGTGGCAGTGATTGGCGTAAAGTCATTATTATTGATACGCAAAGTAAAGAGCAAATTGAAAGTGCATTAATCGATATAAAGTTCAGTGGTATTGCTTGGGTTGGCAACGATGGTTTTTATTACTCAAGCTACGATAAACCTAAAGGCAGTGAACTCTCGGCAAAAACTGATCAACACAAAGTGTATTACCATAAATTAGGAACTGCACAAACAACCGATGAACTTATATATGGTGGCTCTGAGGAACAAAAACATCGCTATATTGGTGCCTCGGTAACGCGTGATAATCGCTACTTATTGATTTCTGCTAGTGTTTCAACATCTGGTAATAAACTGTTTATTAAAGATTTAACCAAGCCAGACAGCAAACTTGTCACAGTGCTTGATAATACAGATTCAGACACTTACGTTTTAGATAACGACGGCAGTAAGTTATTTTTAGTAACAAACTTAAATGCGCCGAATAAGAAAGTAGTGACGGTAGACGCCGCAAACCCAACTGTTGAGTATTGGCAAGATTTGATCCCAGAAACAGATAATGTATTGAGTATGTCTAAAGGGGGGGATTTCTTTTTTGCAAAATACATGGTTGATGCCATTTCTAAAGTGCAACAATATGACAAAGCTGGCAAGTTAGTTCGTGAAATTAGTTTACCCGGTGTGGGTACCGCTCGTGGTTTCAGTGGTAAAAAAGAAAGTAGTACGCTTTATTATTCATTCGCTAATTACACAACGCCGGGCAATACCTATGCGTTTGATGTAAATACTGGTAACTCAGACGTTTATCGTAAATCTGGGGCGCAGTTTGATTCTGCGGCATATACTTCTGAACAAGTATTTTATAGTTCAAAAGATGGCACTAAAGTACCGATGATCATCTCCTATAGAAAAGATTTAAAACGTGATGGTACTAACCCAACTATTCTATATGGTTATGGCGGTTTTAATGCCAGCATGACGCCAAGCTTTAGTTCAACCATTGCTGCGTGGCTTGAGCAAGGGGGTGTCTACGCCGTGGCTAATATTCGTGGTGGCGGTGAATACGGTAAACAGTGGCATGATGCGGGTACACAACTTAAAAAGCAAAATGTATTTGATGATTTTATAGCTGCTGCTGAGTATTTAAACGCAGAGAAATACACATCAAGTGATTACCTAGCCGTTCGCGGTGGTTCAAATGGCGGTTTATTAGTTGGCGCGGTCATGACTCAGCGCCCTGAGTTATTTAAAGTCGCACTACCTGCAGTAGGCGTACTTGATATGTTACGGTATCACACTTTTACCGCCGGAGCTGGCTGGGCATATGACTATGGTACGAGTGAGCAAAGTAAAGAAATGTTTGATTACTTAAAAGGCTACTCGCCAGTTCATAATGTAAAAGCTGGGGTTAAATACCCAGCGACCTTGATCACCACAGGCGATCACGATGACCGTGTGGTGCCAGCTCACTCTTATAAGTTTGCAGCGGAGCTACAAGCCAAAGGTGCAGGGAACAATCCATACCTTATCCGTATTGAAACTAATGCGGGTCATGGTGCAGGTACACCAACCAGTAAAATTATTGATCAATATGCAGATATTTACGGTTTCACCCTTTATAACATGGGTATCAAATCACTGTAATTGAATAATATAAATAAAACACCGAAGCGATTGTTTCGGTGTTTTTAAGGTTGCGCAGTGGAACTTTGCAACGCAAGAGTATTAATTAGCTATTACTTGAAAAAAGGCGTTGGTGTGTTTTAAACGCATATTCGTCAGTCATACCACTTAAATAATCACAAATTACTCTGTGTGTATTACCATTTTGTTGTTGTGCTAGGCGAAACACATTTGCTGTGGTTTCAGGTAAAAGTCGTAATGGTTCGCAGGCAAATGCTTCAAATAATTCAATAATTAATTTTTGTCCTTTAAACTCAATTTGCTGCATATGTGAAGCACGAATGAGTCGTTGATAAATAAATGACTTTAACGTCTCAAGTAAATGCTGATAACTGTGCGGTAATTCAACGGTGTAATTTAAAATTGGATTTTCAAACTCAAGTTCTGTGTGCACAATGGATGATTGAGTAATAAATAAGTTTACTAATTCCCCAATCACATCTTTACGTTGTGCTTCGCTACCTAAAAATAGCCGCTCGGTTAAGTTACTGTCGCTAAGCCACTCACATTGCACAAGCTCAAGTGCGGGTAAGGCATGATTTTGCCACTCTTTTAGGGTGATTTGCTCTGTTGCAATTGCGTCTTCAAGGTCATGTACGGCATAAGCGATATCGTCGGCAAGTTCCATAATGGCCGCATCAAGGGATTTAAAACTGGTTTTAGATCTAAACTCATCGACGGCCTTAAAATCGCCTAAGCGTTGTTTATCAGCGTCAGATAAAGGCGCTACAATCCAGTCAAAGGTCGCTTTATCATCCTTGTATAAACCTTTTGCTGGGCGCCAGTCGTCAGCTTTTATAAATGCACGTTGCGGATCATGATGTGGGATGGTGTGCCACAAGTCATCAATAAAAGCCGGGTATTTTATAAAGCCAAGCAAAGTACGGCGCGTTAAGTTCATACCATGACCATCACTATATGGTTCAAGTCTTGAAACAATGCGCAGTGTTTGTGCATTGCCTTCAAAACCACCATGTTCACGCATCATGTAGTTAAGGGCAATTTCACCGCCATGACCATAAGGAGGATGGCCTATATCATGGGCCAAACAAAGCGTCTCAAGCAAACTAGGGTCGGGAAAATGTGTGAAGTCAGGGTGTTGTTTCTCTAAATGACGAAGTAAACCACTGCCAATTTGCGATACCTCTAAAGAATGGGTTAATCGTGTACGATGAAAATCATTTAGGCCAATCCCCATTATCTGAGTTTTAGCTTGTAAACGTCTAAATGCAGCTGCATGGATTATCCGGGAGCGGTCTACTTGCCACGCTGAGCGATTGTCATTAGGGCGAAACTTGTTTTGATTTATTATGCGGCTTTGCCAGTCTAATTTCATTAATGGGTATCCGGTAACTTCTTTAGCGTTTTTATGCGCTTAATTGTAGCCGATTTTTATAGATTATAAATCCTTCAAATGGGTATATTCGCCTTTATTGGAGTGCTTAGGTATAATGAATGGTCAGATGCGTGTGGATATACCATGCATAAACATTAGTTTTTTTGAGAGAATACATGCTTAAGTATCTATTTCGTTTAATCGTTAGCCTATTTTTTATTTGGGCATTGAGTTACCCATTTATAGAAAGGACGAATTCAACTATTGAGGGCGAAACAGCCTTAATCAAGCCACCAGTCAAAAAGAAAGAAAAGCCATTACATAACGTTAAGCTTCCTGATTTTAACGGCTTTAGTGATGTAAAAGAAAAAAAACATGCTTTTTTTAACTTTATTCGGCCGCATGTTGAGGCTGAAAATAAAAAAATCCTGCAGCAACGGGCAACGCTGGAGATTGCATTGATGATGGTGCAATACGATGAGCCATTAAGTCGCACGCAAACTAAGCAAGTTAAAACGATTTTAAACAGCTATAAATTACCAGAAACGATTGATAGTTTGTCTTTGCGTCAGGCATTACGTCGAGTTGATATTATTCCTAAAGAGCTAGCGCTGATGCAAGCGGCAAACGAATCAGCATGGGGAACGTCTCGATTTGCTCGAATAGGATTAAACTTTTTTGGTCAGTGGTGTTATAGCAAAGGCTGCGGTATGGTGCCTAATCGTCGTAATACTGGTGCAGACCATGAAGTGGCGGCATTTAAATCTGTGCGAGCAGCCGTGACTTCTTATTTTAAAAATATTAATACCCATGCAGCTTATAAAGAGTTACGTAGTATCCGCGCCGATTTGCGTTTACAAGAAAAGCCAATTTCAGCGACTAAGCTAAGTTACGGATTAATCTCCTATTCCGAGCGTGGTGAAGCGTATATCGAAGAATTAAATCAAATGATCAACCAAAATAGAGCTTACTTTGATGAATAACCCAGTACGTAGTATCAGTCATATTATGGCATTAGCCGTTGTACTAATAGCAACGTTTACTGTGCAAGCAAAAGAGTTTGTGGTTTCCTATGATGGCTTTTATGATCGTTTAAAAGTCGTCAATAAAGGTGATTTTCAATTTGCTCAGGTCAATTTTTACATCACCGACATTGCCAGTAATGACGAATGTTTAATTAAAACTGGGCGCATTATTACTGAGCGAGAGGAATTTTCGCTTAATTATACTGAGCATGCTCAGCTTTTACTTCCTTTTGATAAACAACTTGATACAAATAAAGCTGTGGTGGTTATCGAGCCTCAAAATGAAAACCATGATTGCCAGTTAAAACTGCAAATTGAGGCGCGTGAGTTTAATAATAGTAATTTAAATAAACACCAGTTGTATCAGCTTAATGATGAGTTTGATGAATTATTATCGGATCTGTCGGGATTTTTTGTTAGCAAACTGATGAGCTTTTTATTGCCTGAACAACAAGGTGTGGTGCTGACTTTTGCAGAGCCAGTGACGATTGCCGATCCTGCTTTTGATTGCCAAGGAGCAATTTGTCATGTCAGTGTTACTGAGCAGTGGGAAGATGATAAAACAGCATTTACTGTGCCGGCGCCATTACTAAAAGTAACGCCATGGATTGCTAAGTAGTAAAAAACAGTTGAGTAAGCGCTGTTAACAGCAGCGCTTGATTTATGTTATTACTAATCAAGAGTAATCAAGAGTAATTAAAAAATATCCTTCCATATTTACTAATCAATGCCTATGAATAACCTTGTTTTTAGTCAATTGAGTTACACGCAGCCCAAAGCACGTTAAAATACAGTCATTATAGATTTAAAATAATTCCTTAGATATGAATAAAACCCATGTGATTGAATGCCTGCGTTTTGCTTTAGAGGCGCAACTTAGTACCGCGCAGGCTGCTGCAAAGACAGCCCATGACACCGCCACTCATGAAGAAAATATTGCTGAAAATAAATACGATACATTAGGCCTAGAAGCTGCCTATTTAGCGCAAGGGCAAGCACAGCGTGTGAATGACTGCCATTTGAGTATTATCGAGTTTGAAAAGGCATTTAAAATCGCTGTATCAAGTAAAGTTGCCATTGGTTCGCTGGTCTGTATCTGCGATGAAGACGAAAATCTAAAATGGTATTTTTTAGGGCCACTTTCTGGTGGTTTAAGCATTAAAATAAAAGACACTACAGTGTATGTTCTCACACCACTGTCACCATTAGGTCAATTACTGATGGATAAGCAACAAGGTGATGAGTTTAGTTTTACAATAGCGAATAAATCCACGTTATTAGAAATTATTTCAATAAGTTAGTGATGCTGAAAGGAGCTTTAACCAGCTTTTTTTGATCTTACTGTGGTTGATTAAATTTACTTATCTTAACGCTAAAAATTACTCGTTGGAAAGGTAGCGAAAAACCCTTTATAAATCACCTGTAGATTAAGCAGTAGCTGAATCTAAAGCACCCATCCTGTTAAGTACAAGTGTTGCACAACGATGACTTAGCAGTATGGGTGTTTCTATTTATATTCACTCTTACATTTGTATTTTGACTTATTTTAGGAAAAGTCGTGTTTAAAACCTTGATTGTGGTTGATAACAACGAGCAGGCACTTGCTCACTCATTCGAAAACGTAATTACCTTCAATACCTACTTACGAGATTATCCAAAGCATAATGAGCCAAAAACGCGCATTATTAATCTATGCGACTCAAGCCAATACTTGAGTAAAGGCTATTATTGCTCATTACTTGCTGAGGCACGTAAACATCAAGTATTGCCAAGCGTAAAAACGATTAATGCGCTACGTAATGGCCAAACTTTGATGCTTAATGTTGGCCATCTCGATGATGCCTTATACTTTGGGCATGCAGTAAATGAACTACAAAACAAAGCAGCAAAAGCGGTATTTAAACAATATCCAGCGCCTATTTTATTTGTAGATGAAGCCGGGCTGTTACAGCAAGGTTCATTGGCGTCGCTTAATACTCAGCAGCATCAAGACTTTGTTGCTAAATTAACTGAGTTTACGCAAACACAGTGGCGTATAAGCAGTTCGCAAAAACGTTACCGCTGGGATATGGCTATTTTAGTTGATCACAATGAAAAAGTGCCACCAAGCGATAAAGATGCAATAGCCCGTTTTATTAAAGCGGCAGCTAAACATGGTATCTATGCTCAAGCGCTCAGTTTTGAAGAAATAGACAATATCGCTCAGTTTGATGCGCTATTTATTCGCCAAACAACTGCAATTGACCACCCAACTTACCGTCTGGCAAGTAAGGCGCAGAGCCTAGGATTAGTGGTGATTGATGATGCTGAGTCTATTTTACGCTGTTGTAATAAAGTGTATTTACATGATGCGTTTAATTATCAAAAAGTACCGAGCTTAAAAACCTTGGTAGTAGCTGATCAAAGTGATGAAACCATCAGTCAGCTTGAAGAGGCATTTACTTACCCATTAGTGCTTAAAATGCCTGAAGGGTCGTTTTCAAAAGGTGTCTACAAAGTAACTGATCGCAATGAGCTGGCAGCAAAATTGGCTGAGTTATTTGAATTTAGCGCTTTAGTTCTAGCCCAAGAATATATGTACACAGAATACGATTGGCGAGTAGGAGTTTTAAATGGTCGTGCTATCTATGCATGCCGTTATTTAATGGCGCGTAATCATTGGCAAATTTATAATCATGATGCAAAACGGTTTTTCTCTGGTGGTTTTGAAACACTGCCTACTTTTGAGTTGCCAAAAGCAGTTTTAGATGCGGCATTAAAAGCATGTAAAACTGTGGGCAAAGGGCTCTATGGTGTGGATGTTAAAGAACATCAAGGCCGTGCATATGTGCTTGAAGTAAACGATAACCCAAGTATTGACCATAAAGTAGAAGATGGTTACTTAGGTGATGAACTTTATATGATCATTATGGAAGAATTTAAACAACGCCTCGAAGCACGAGGTCGAAGTTAATGACCGAGCATAGTGTGGCAGTGCGAGCTGCCACAGAGGCTGATTTAAAAGCACTACTTGTAATAGAGCAACAAAGCTTTAGCCAAGACAGACTCAGTGCGCGCAGTTTAAAACGATGGATCACGGCTAAACACGGTATTTTGTTGGTTGCTGAATCAGCTAACCAATTACTTGGTTATGGCTTGGTGTGGTGTCATAAAGGCACTCGTTTAGCTCGCTTATATTCGTTAGCAGTAACACCGCAAGCTCAGGGTAAAGGGCTTGCTCAACAGCTTTTAAAGTCGCTGGAGCGAGCTACCGCGGAACGTGGCCGCTTATTTATGCGCCTTGAAGTGGCGGTAAATAATAAAGCTGCAATCGCACTTTATGAAAAGCTTGGCTATCGGGTATTTGGGCAATACAGTGACTATTATGATGATCATAGTGATGCCTTGCGGATGCAAAAAAACATTCGTAAAACCAATGAGCTTGAGTTTTCGCGTGAAACGCCTTGGTATCAGCAAACAACCGAATTTACTTGCGGGCCAGCGGCATTATTAATGGCAATGTCATCAATAAAAAAAGCGATTATTTCACAAGTGAATGAGCTTGATATTTGGCGTGAAGCAACCACTATTTTTATGACCTCTGGTCATGGTGGTTGTCATCCATTAGGACTTGCTTTAGCTGCCAATAAACGCGGTTTTACAGCCGATGTGATTATTAATACACGTGATACATTGTTTGTTGATGGCGTAAGAAGTGATAAGAAGAAAGCAATTTTACACACGGTTCATAATCAATTTGTGGTTGAGGCAATTAATCACAAACTAGATGTGAAGTATCAAGACTTAACCCTTGAGCACATAGAGCGCTGGTTAGCAGCCAAAATGGCCGTGGTGCTATTGATCAGTACGTATCGCTTTGATGGTAAAAAGTCACCGCATTGGGTGTGTGTAACGCATTTAGATGAGCATTGTCTATATGTCCATGACCCTTTTTGTGAAAGCGATAAACAGCTGGCGATTGATTGTCAACACGTACCCATCGCTAAGAGTGACTTTTTAAAAATGGCCAGTTTCGGTAGTTCTCGTTTGAGTACGGCACTGGCTATACACATGCAGTAATTTTAGGATTTTGAGTGACTTTTTTTGAATTAGTAGATATCGCCCCCTATTCGTGGTCGGCAATAGGCAGTGCCGCATTTTGTGGCGCTTTAATAGGAATGGAGCGCCAACTACGCGGTAAACCTGTAGGGATCCGCACTTCGGTGCTGATCATTCTGGGCACTTATTTGTTTTTAGCCACGGCTTTTATGCTACACGGTGATGTGATTGACCATTCACGGGTGGTAGGCCAAATTATAACCGGTATTGGTTTTTTAGGCGCTGGAGTGATGCTTGCTAAAGATGGTGCCGTGGTGGGAGTTACCTCGGCCGCGACAATCTGGGTGTTGGCATCAATAGGTGTGGTGATCGCCACTAATAATTTATTGGCAGCGATAAAACTGTCTATTTTAGTGGTGGGTATTTTATACGGTGTCGATGTGCTTGAAGCGAAATTTAAAAGCTTGAGCAAAGGCGTGCATCGTCATGTGAAAATTTACTCAAAACGCTATTACAGAGGCAACAAAAAAGAACCAGAACGCCACGATTAAGTGGCGTTTCTTGCATTATTAATACTATCAATTATGATTTCTATGACGGCCTTCGCATCATCAATCATGGGAACATGGCCTAATCCTTTTAGGACTTGAAAGCGGGCATCTGGCAGCAGTTGTTGTGCCAATTTTGCCGTTGAATGAATAGGAAAAAGCCTATCTTTCTCTGGCCAAGCAAGTGTTACAGGGCAGGGTAAAGGATGGGTATAATCTAACCTTTGTGTTGTGTTTAATAGGTGCTCTTTAGCTTCACACCCTAATATATCGCCAACCATGCATAAAAACTCAGTTACACTCAGCCTATCACCGTGTTCTGCAATGTCTCGTAAAGCTAGTTTTCTAACTGAAGCTGAGTGGGCTAGAAATGGAATAATGGCTTGTGTCAGCTTTGCAATCATTGCAATGCGCTTTAATTTACTAAGCGCATAACGTTGCTCATTGCGTTTATTATCCCAACATCCAGCCGGTGAAAGAGCACACACACTTTGCGCTCGGCCTCTTTTTGCAAGCTCGATTGCCACCCAACCGCCCATAGAGTTCCCAACAATATGTGGCTTATCAAGTTGATGTTGATCTAATTGGCGCTCGATATCGTCAATAACATCACGGATCTCTATTTTACCTGTAAGCGGTGCAGTACCACGATGCCCTAATGCGGTAAATGCGTACACAGTGTAACTTTGGCTGAGTGTCGGGATAACATTTTTCCATGCCTTACAACTAGACGTTACACCGTGCAGTAATACTAATGCTTCGCCGCTACCTTGTTGGATCATAGTGGTGTTGCTCCTGAATGCTTTATTTATTTATGTAATTAATTACCAAACAATTTACGCCTGACTACTTTTCTGTACTCACTCGGGGTTTGTGATAAGACTTTTTTAAATACTCGAGTTAAATGCCCTTGATCGTTATAGCCTACCTCTAGTGCCACTTCTTGAATCGATAAGTTTGATGACGCTAATAACTCCTTTGCCGTTTGCACGCGAAGTTGTTGCCAGTATTCAATCGGGCTTTGATTGGTCGCAACTCTAAATCGGCGCGTGAACGAACGATAACTCAAACCAAATAATTGTGCTATCTCGGTTAGGCTTTGCTCGGCAGCTAAATTGTTTTTTAACCAAAATTGAATTTGCGCAATCAGTTCGTCAGGGTGTCTATCTACGGCTCCCTCAAGGTAGCGCTGATCTTCATAAGGCTTTCGTATTTCATGTGAAAAGTTACGCTCAACATGCTGAGCAGCTGCCTGTCCATAATATTGACTAATAATATGCACGATCACATCCGCTAATGCATTCAAACTTGCCACGCTATACAAACGTTCTGATTGGGTGATGAAAAAGTCAGGTTTGAGTAATACCTGTGGATAATCACGTTTAAATTGCTCTGCGTAATGCCAGTGGGTTGTCGCTGGGTGACCATTTAATAACTTAGCTTCAGCGACTAAGCAATTGCCAGTACCCACGCCAATGATTGAGCTACCCGTTTGCCAGCTACTGGCAAGCCACTGAACTAACCCAGAGTTTGCTCTGACAACAGGGCGAGGATTGCGCCAAATACCGGGCACAATAATCAAGTCACTGTAAGGTGCTGTGCTGTAAGTGTGATCCGGTAATATTGCTAAGCCGCTGCGATTTTTGATAGGTTCGCTGTCCTCAGCGATTAAATTAATCGTTAATGGCCGAAAAGTTCCGCTGTTTATATGCCCCTTGGCGTACGCCTCACCGGCTCTGAGCATTTCAATTGGCAAGGTGACACTGGTGATCAATAAGTGCTGGTATACCAAAATACTTATTTGCAAAGGGCTAAGTACCAAGTTGTTGTCCATTTAATTGCTCCGACCAGTTTGATTTGGCCTCATAGGCTCATTATTTGGCTATTTAAGCACAATGTTGATAATTAAATCCATCTAAACTGCAAGCTTCTCCTATAACACGTTTTCTCAAGGTAAATTATGACAGCATTACCCGTTATTATCGGCATGGGTGGAATTAACGCCGCAGGCCGTACTTCTTTTCATCAAGGTTATCGTCGTATCGTGTTAAATAACTTAGATACTCAAGCCCGCCAAGAAACATTTTTAGGCCTCGCCACGTTAATGAATTTAGTGAGTCTTGTGAATGGGCAACTGCAAGATTTACAAGGCAATACTGTTGAGCAAAGCGACATAGAAGCACGCTTTGGTGAGCAAATTATTGCCGGTACGTTAATTCGTAAAATTGAAAAAGAGCATTTTGATGTCGATGCAACACCGTGGCAGCAAAAAATGACGTTAACCGCGTCAGATGAAAGCGCCATTGTGTTTGAGACACGTCGTAAAGATTTACCTTCGCCGGTCCCTACAAGTTGGCAAGTAGAAGAGCTTGAAAATAAAAAAGTAAAAGTAACCATTGCGGCTCAGTTTGATATTAAACATGATTCTACTCGCGATAATCCGATTAAATCGGCTGGGCAACTACCAACAGGGTTTGATCCGTCTATTATGTACAACAGTCGCTACCAGCCACGTGGTTTACAAGCCACTATTTTTGCTGCTACTGACGCGATTAAATCAACCGGACTTGATTGGCAACACATTATGAATAGTGTTGAGCCTGATAAAATTGGCACTTATTCAGCGTCGGTTATTGGTCAAATGGATGACAAGGGCTTAGGTGGTTTAGTAAAAGCGCGCCAGCAAGGTGATCGCGTCAGCACCAAGCAGTTAGCGCTTGGCTTAAATACAATGTCGACCGATTTTATTAATGCCTATGTGACGGGCAATGTAGGCACTACGTTTTCAACTTCAGGCGCGTGTGCAACATTTTTATATAACTTGCGCGCTGCAGTAAACGATATACAAGCAGGGCGTACACGTGTTGCTATTGTGGCAAGTGTTGAATGCGCAATTACTCCTGAAGTTGTTGAAGGCTTTGGTAATATGAGTGCGCTGGCGAATATTGAAGGTTTACGCCGCTTGGATAACTTAAGCAATGATGATGAGCCTGATTATCGTAAAAGTAGCCGCCCATTTGGCGAAAATTGTGGCTTTACTTTAGGTGAAGGCGCACAAGTAGCGATTCTAATGGATGATGCGTTAGCACTGGAGTTGGGTGCAGACATTCTAGGCTGCGTGCCTGATGTATTTGTAAATGCTGATGGTGTTAAAAAATCAATTACATCACCGGGACCGGGTAATTATATAACCATGGCGAAGTCAGCGGCATTAGCCACGAGCTTATTAGGTAAAGAAGCATTACAACAACGTAGCTTTATTTTAGCGCATGGTTCAAGCACACCGCAAAACCGCGTAACAGAGTCATTAATTTATCATAAGGTGGCACAAACGTTTGCCATTGATAATTGGAAAGTAGCAGCACCAAAAGCGTATGTAGGGCACACAATTGCGCCAGCTAGTGGCGACCAATTAGCGATGGCGCTGGGTGTATTTGCACATAATATTATGCCGGGTATTACCACCATAGATAAAGTGGCCGACGATGTGCATAACCAGTATTTAGATATTCGTACTGAGCATTATCAATGCGAAGACATGGATATTGCTTTTATTAATTCAAAAGGCTTTGGCGGAAATAATGCCACAGCCACTGTTTTGTCACCCATGGTGACCATGAAAATGTTAGCAAAACGCCATGGTAGTGCGGTGATGGATGCATATGCATTGAGCAATCAAACCGTTACAGCTGCTCAGACTAATTATCAGCAACAAGCTGACTTAGGACAATATGAGCTAATCTATCGCTTTGGTGATGGCATGATTGATGAAGATGAAATTGTCATTTCTGATACCGACATGCATATTCCCGGTTTTGATAAAGCCATTGCATTTAGTAAAACGAATCCTTATCAAGATATGTTTTAAGCACATTATTCTTGAGTGGCAAGGCGCTTTTATAGCGCCTTTTTTAATGCGTGAAAATTAGCCCTATAAAGTTTTTAAATTGTCATTGGCTGCATTTTTTTGTTGAATCACCGCAGTTTACGCGATCTGTCATTTATCCTTGTTATAATTTCAAGCTATTAAAGAGGCCAACGTTTGAGAGTCCTATGATCGCCAGTTTATTATTGTTAAGTGCCAGTGTTACATTAGATAGCCATTTACCGCCATTGTTGCCATGGCAAGGTCAAAGTTTGGCACTGATACAACAAAAAGGCCCATTAACCACTGATTTCGAACTAAGCGAAGGGCTAAAGTCACCAAATTATCAGCAAACTATGGCCTTTGTAGATCGTCTTGTTGCAGCAAACCCTACCCAATTCCAAGTGCAAACTATTGCACATAGTGCCAGTGGCCGTGCGATCAACATGATGGTAGCAAGCGAAGATGGCGCATTTACACCTTCGCAGTTAATGCAAAACGCCAAGCCGACTATTTTTATTCAAGCGGGAATTCATGCCGGCGAAATTGACGGTAAAGATGCGATGTTTATGTTGCTACGCGATATTGCAACCGGTAAACGTCGAGATATTTTAAGCCAAGTGAACATCTTATTTATTCCTATTTTAAATGTTGATGGCCATGAGCGTAGTAGTCAGTTTAATCGCATAAACCAGCGTGGGCCAGTTGAAATGGGATTTAGAACCAATGCTAATAATTTAAATTTAAATCGTGATTTCACCAAACTAGATACGCCGGAAGTACGTGGTGTATTAAAGGTGATCAAGCAGTTTAACCCAGATTTATATATCGATGTGCATGTGACTGACGGTGCAGATTATCAATACGATGTAACTTACGGGTACAACCCCGTATTTGCCAGTGAATCGCCAAGTGTGTCAGATGCGCTCAATAATTATTTTAAACCTATCATCGACACAAAATTACAAGAGCAAGGCCATATACCTGGGCCGCTGGTATTTGTAATGGATAAGCGCGAGTTTAAAAAAGGCTTAGCGGGCTGGGTTGCCACGCCTCGTTATTCGAATGGTTGGGGGGATTTAAGATCGTTACCCACAATTCTTGTCGAAAATCATTCATTAAAACCGTATAAACAACGTGTACTTGGCACCTATGTATTTTTAGATGGGGCTATTTCAGCATTGGCGCAACATCATCATCAATTAACCGAAGCGGTTGAAAAAGAACGAGCTTTTGTGCCAAGCCAGCTTATTGTTGAACGCGGTTATGCAAAAGAGCCAAACACTATCGCATTTGCAGGGATCAAATATTCGCGCAGTAAAAGCGCCTTGAGTGGCCAGATGGAAGTAAAGTATTTAGGCGAAAAACAGCACTATGATGCGTTGCCTATTTACTGGCAGAAGGACGCAAAAACCGTGATCACCGTACCAAGTACATTTTATATTCCACCTGCGTATCCAGACATTGTCGAAAAACTCAAATTACATGGTATTACAGTAGAAAACGTGAGCAGTGATGAGCTGGTAACTAATTTAAAAGTCGCGGTAGTAACAAAGCATGAATTTGATAAAGCACCGTTTGAAGGGCGCTTTCGAGTAAACGCAGATTTTGATTTTGTCGATATACCAGAAAAGTCTCTGATCGGTTGGTCTAAAGTTGAAACTGCTCAACCTTTCGGTGAGTTAGTTGCCCATCTTTTACACCCCAAAGCACCGGATTCATTTTTTGCGTGGGGTGAGTTTAATACGATTTTTCAACGTACTGAGTACATGGAAAACTATGCATTAGCGCCGTATGCTCGCCATATGCTCAAAGATAAACCGGCACTTGCACTTGAGTTTGATAAAAAAATTCGTGAGGATGCCGCTTTTGCTAAAGATGCACAAGCACGATTAAACTGGCTCTATGAGCATACGCCATTTTATGATCAAGCTTATTTAAAGTATCCTGTGCTGATGACATTTGACACTAAACCGCAAATAAAGAATTAACATATGGAAATAATTACCGTACCGGTGACCGCTTTTGCACAAAATTGCCGAGTGGTTATTTGTAAACAAACACGCCACGCAGCGGTTATCGACCCAGGTGGCGACGCTGATAAAATCATTACTGAGCTTGCCAAGCATCAGTTAAGCTTGCAGTGTATTTTACTCACCCATGGCCATCTTGATCATGTCGGTGCGGCAAAAGTACTTGCTGAGCATTTTTCTGTTGATATTGTCGGGCCACAAAAAGACGAATTGTTTTGGTTTGATGCATTACCTATGCAAGCGCAAATGTTTGGCTTTGCACCAATTGCGCCTTTTCATCCTCAGCATTGGTTAAGTCATGGTGATACGTTTACATTGGGTCAATTGCGATTTGACATTCGTCATTGTCCGGGCCACACGCCTGGGCATATTGTATTTTATGAAGCAACACATCAGTTAGTGATAGTGGGTGATGTTATTTTTAAAGGCTCAGTAGGGCGTACAGACTTCCCTAAAGGGGATGCCCAGCAGTTACTTGACTCGATTAAAAATCAAATTTTGACACTGCCTGATGAAACGCGAATTCTATCTGGGCATGGACCTGACACTAAAGTGCTGACTGAGCGCATATCGAATCCATTTATAAGTGGTAAATTTGGTTAGTTGCGCATAATAAATGCATAAAAGTACAAGACTCAACCTATAAACCAATGTATAATTTAACCAATTTAGTAAAATAAATAAGAAATAAAATGTCTCTAAATCATGTTGACCGCCAAATTTTGGCACTGTTACAGCAAGATGCAAGTCTTTCGACCGCTGATATTGCTGATAAAGTCGGTTTATCTCAATCACCTTGTTGGCGTCGTATTGCTAAGCTTGAGCAAGATGGTTACATCAAAGGCAAAGTTGCCTTATTGGATGAGAAAAAGCTCGGCTTTGATATGCTAGTGTACGCTCATGTTCGTTTATCAAATCATGGCCGTACAAATTTAGCTGAGTTTGAACGACTTATCCTAAGTTATGATGAAGTAACAGAATGTTACAGTATGGCTGGCACTATGGACTTTATGTTGCGGATCATTTCTAAAGGCATTGAAGGCTATGAACAGTTTGTTCGTGATAATTTATTGAATCTTGAATTTGTTCAAGAAGTTCACTCAAATGTCACTATGACTTGTGTCAAACGCAGTACATCGCTGCCACTTTAATCGTATCTAATCATGCTAGCGCTATAAAGGCGTTAGCATGTTCCTCTTACTGCAATTGTTAACCTTAGCTTAATTTGTTAGAATTCAGCGCTTTTTTGATACCACACCCCGAAGAGGAATTCAATGTTTAACTTATTAAGCAAGGCGCCGAGCTCTGCTAAAAACGATATCTTATCAGGTATAACGGTTGCCCTAGCGCTCGTTCCTGAAGCTGTTGCATTTGCGTTTGTTGCAAATGTAGAGCCTTTAGTTGGTTTATATGCAGCATTTATTGTTGGCTTGATCACCGCTATTTTTGGCGGCCGCCCAGGTATGATCTCCGGTGCAACCGGTGCACTTGCCGTTGTTATGGTAAGTTTAGTGCTAGATCATGGGGTTGAGTATCTCTTCGCGACTGTATTGCTGATGGGGATACTGCAAATACTAGCAGGGGTGTTTAAGCTCGGTAAGTTTATTCGTATGGTTCCGCATCCGGTGATGCTTGGGTTTGTAAATGGTTTAGCGATTGTCATCTTCTTAGCGCAACTAGGTCAATTTAAGGTGTCCGATGGTCAAGGTGGCATGCAGTGGATGACAGGCACGCCGATGATGATCATGCTAGGATTAGTCGCTTTAACGATGGCTATTATTCACTTTTTGCCAAAGTTGACTACAGCTGTGCCATCAACATTAGTCGCTATTGTTACTGTAACCGCCATTGTTATCGGATTTGATTTAGAAGCGCGTACAGTACTTGATTTCTTAAAAGATATGACTGGTGACAGTGCGGCAACTATTGCTGGTGGTTTACCACAATTTCACATTCCAATGGTGCCATTTACCTTTGAAACACTGAAAATTATTTTACCTTATGCACTTATTTTAGCGGCAATTGGTTTAATTGAATCACTATTAACCCTTAGCCTGATTGATGAAATCACAGAAACCCGTGGTCACAGCAATAAAGAATGCATTGGTCAAGGCGCTGCAAATGTTACCTGTGGTTTCTTTGGTGCGATGGGGGGCTGCGCGATGATTGGTCAATCAATGATCAACATTAACTCAGGTGGTCGTTCGCGTTTATCTGGTATTACAGCAGCATTAATGCTCCTAGCATTCATTATTTTTGCCGCCAGTTTGATTGAAATGGTGCCGCTGGCAGCATTGGTTGGCGTGATGTTTATGGTGGTATTAGGCACCTTTGAATGGGCGAGTTTCAAAATGATGAAACGCGTCCCAAAATCAGATGCTTTTGTCATTGTATTAGTATCGGGTGTAACGGTGATAACTGACTTAGCAATTGCAGTATGTGTGGGTGTGATTGTGTCAGCCTTAGTATTTGCATGGCAACATGCTAAACATATTTTTACTACAAACTACATTGATGAAGAAGGTTCTAAAGTCTACGAACTACACGGCCCATTATTTTTTGGCTCAGTGAAAAAGTTCGCGGAGTTGTTTGATGTTAAAAATGACCCTAAAGACGTTATCATCGAATTTAAATACAGCCGAGTGGCAGATCACAGTGCCATTGAAGCAATTGATACTTTAGCTGATAAATACACCAAGGCAGGTAAGCAGTTGCATTTACGCCACTTGAGCCCAGACTGTATACAGTTATTACATAAAGCGCGCGACTTAGTAGAAGTTAATGTAATAGAAGATCCAACTTATAAAGTTGCTTCAGACAAGCTTGCTTAAACGAGACGTTTGATAAAAAAGCGAAGGCACTGCCTTCGCTTTTTTATTGCTATCGAACAAATCATTGGCTGAAACCGTAGATGACATTAAAATTTATTTAAGTCACATAAAAACCAGTGCTCGGTGAGTCAATTATTGAGACTAAGCTCGACTAGTGCAGCTAGTGCCTGTATAATTCGCGGCCTCTTTATACCGTCTTATTGCCTGTATTAACTTTTCCTTATTCAGCGAACAGTGTACTTGTCAGTATTTGCTTAGGAAATTCATTTTGATCTCTACCGCTAATATCACCATGCAGTTTGGTGCCGAACCCTTGTTCGAAAATATCTCCGCTAAATTTAGTAACGGTAATCGTTATGGCTTAATTGGCGCCAATGGATGCGGTAAGTCAACCTTCATGAAAATCCTCAATGGCTCATTAGTGCCAACATCAGGTAACGTATCAATTGGCCCAGGACTGAAAGTCGGTAACTTAAGCCAAGATCAGTTTGCATTTGAGCAATACTCAGTGGTTGATACTGTGATCATGGGTGACGTTGCATTATGGAAAATAAAGCAAGAACGTGAACGTATTTATTCACTGCCAGAAATGAGTGAAGAAGATGGTATGAAAGTCGCTGAGCTTGAAAGCGTTTTTGCTGAAATGGATGGTTACAGTGCAGAAAGCCGCGCGGGTGATATTTTATTAAAAGCGGGTATTGAAGAAGAATTTCATTTTGGTCTAATGTCACAAGTAGCCCCAGGCTGGAAGCTGCGCGTCTTACTTGCGCAAGCCTTGTTTGCTAACCCTGATATTTTATTACTGGATGAGCCAACCAATAACTTGGATATTCATACCATTAGCTGGTTAGAGCACGAACTTAACCAGCGTAAATGTACCATGATCATTATTTCTCATGACCGCTATTTTCTTAATGCGGTATGTACTCATATGGCTGATATTGATTACGGTGAGCTGCGTATTTACCCAGGTAACTACGAAAAATACATTGAAGCATCAACACTTATTCGTGATCAATTACTTGCTGGTAATGCTAAAAAGCAATCTGAAATTGAAGAGTTACAAGATTTCGTTAACCGCTTTGGTGCTAATGCGTCAAAAGCAAAACAAGCGAGTTCACGTGCTAAACGCATGGATAAAATCAGCTTAGATGAAGTGAAGTCGTCAAGCCGAATGGCGCCGTCATTGTATTTTGATGAAGGTAAAAAGATGCACCGCCAAGCATTGATCTTAGAAGACTTTGGCCATGGTTTTGACGGTGAAGTATTGTTTGAAGGCGGCGAGCTGATTTTAGAAGCGGGTTCAAAACTTGCGATTATTGGTGAAAACGGTGTTGGTAAATCAACCTTTATTCGCTGTTTAGTGGGTGAACTTGAAGCTAATCACGGTGTTGTAAAATGGTCAGAAAATGCATCGATTGGCTATTGTCCGCAAGATAGTAGTAAAGACTTTGATAACGATTTAACCTTGTTTGATTGGATGTCACAGTGGCGTACAGCCAAGCATAACGATTTAATGGTGCGTGGCATGTTAGGTCGGTTATTGTTTACTGCGGATGATGCGAATAAAAAAGCTAAAAACTGCTCAGGTGGTGAGAAAAATCGCCTATTGTTTGGCAAATTAATGATGCAAGACGTAAATGTTTTGGTGATGGACGAACCGACAAACCACATGGATATGGAAGCCATTGAAGCGCTTAATAATGCATTAAAAGGCTTTGAAGGTACGCTGATTTTTGTCAGCCATGACCGTGAGTTTGTTTCATCATTGGCAACTCGTATTATTGATATTCGTGACAAAGAAGTGGTTAATTTCCACGGCACCTTTAACGAATTTATGGCAAGCCAACAAGAGCAAGCGAAGCTTTTGGCTGCAAAGTAAAGTTTATTGATCTCAGTTTTATTAAATGCATGATCATGCAAGCGAGTTCAAGAGCTCTGTAAATCAATATAATTGGTATTAAGTATCAGAAAACCGGCTGCGGCCGGTTTTTTTGTGTCTAAATTATGTAAAATTAAAAAGTTGCTTTGGTGTAGCTTTAAAGCGTCGTAACGTTAGCGCTGATAAAACCGATTTAATTAGTATAATTTTTAAGGTATCTATGTGGTAATTAAAGCTCGTATTCCTAAATTAGTGTCGAATCTTGAAAAACTAGCGCTCACCTTGTGTGTGCTATTTGTTAGCGGGGCTCTATTATTTCCTGATATGCTCACCGCGCATATTCAACCACTGATCATTAATGCATTATCAGTGTTGGGTGGACCATTTTTTCTGTTAGTTAATTTTTTATTGATAAGCGTTATTGTGCTGGCTATTAGCCCTCTCGGACAACGTAAAATAGGTGGAGAGCATACATCTGTCGAGTTTTCAACTTTTGGTTGGTTGTCAATGTTATTTGCTGCAGGAGTGGGATCGGGTTTAATTTTTTGGGGCGTAGCTGAGCCAGCCATGCACGTATTGCAACCGCCATTAAAGCAAAGTCTTTACCCTGATAGACAAGGTGCTGCATTGGCTATTACGTTAGTAAACTGGGGCGCTCATGCATGGGCACTCTACGCAGTATTTGGCTTAGTCTTAGGTGGTTTGAGCCATAACAGTGGCAAAGCGGGAGATATAAGTGCTCCGGTGTTGAGTGTAACAACTTCATTTTTAAGTCGCGAAGGGCAGCTAAAGTGTAAATACGTGATCCAGTTAGTGGCCATTTTAGCTATTTTTTTTGGTGTAGTTGGCACGATTGCAAATTCAACATTATTACTACGAAAAGGGATTGAGCTTGAGCTTGGCATTAACTCGCCTTGGTTAGTTGGTTTGATTATTATTATGTTATTAGCGCTGTTGTTTAGCTTATCTGCGCGCTTAGGATTAAAAAAGGGTATTCAAACACTCAGTCAATTTAATGTTTTTTTAGCATTTGGAGTACTTATTTGGCTCATCATGATGGTACCACTACAACCGATTATAGATGTGGCGATCAGTGGCGTTAAATTTTATAGCCACTTATTAGTGACAGGGACATGGCAATTATCAAGTCAACTAAATGATCCTGCTTGGGCTAATAGTTGGACGTATAATTATTATTTTTGGTGGTTAGCGTGGGGACCTTTTGTTGGGGTTTTTTTAGCTAAAATAAGTCAAGGTCGGCCAGTTTGGCAATACATTGTTGGCGTAGTAATTGTGCCAACTTTCGTCACTTTAATTTGGTTTAGTGTTTTTTCGGGATCTGCTATTGCTTGGGATAGCGGCCATAGTAGTGGCATTATGGCCGCTATTAAAACTGATTATACACAAGGCTTATTTGTATTTTTTAAGCAGTTAGGTTGGCAAGGAGGTGTGCTTATTTGGTCGAGCTTATTATTATTACTGATTTTTGTTGCTACTTCGGCAGATTCTGCAATTTTAGTGATCCGTAATTTAGCGGGGACAAAAAGCAGTCATCGATTTAGTTTGTATGTGTGGTCTTTTACTTTAGCTCTAAGTAGCTGGGTATTGTTATTACAAAATAATGAATTACTTAACCGTAGTATTGCAATTATTGGTGCAGTGCCTTTTTTGTTTATTTTTATTTTGCAGCTTATAGGATTTGTAAAAGAGTTTATGAAGGAGTTACAAGAGTAGTTAAACCTATTACTGTTGCTATGATCGAGCTAGTTTAAACTTTTAATTACTTTATTGTCATTCACTTACAGTGTTTTATACTTGTTCGTTTATAGTGGGTATTCCAGATACAACCACTAAGCAATACTAATTCTATTAAAAACTGGCTCATTCGAGGTAGTTAAATAATAACTCACGCATTTAAGCAATGGGATATAAAGGATTAAATTTATGTTCAAGCACTTTATTAGCGTTTTACTTGTCAGCCAATTACTAAGCGCGTGCACTGTAGCGGGTGTATTAGTTGATGGAGTTATTTATTCAAAAGCGGATACAAATTATGATGCTGATTTAGCGCAGGCCCCCGCACATGTATCGCCTCAAGATAATACTTACTTTAGTCATGAACAGACTTTGTCATTTGCGGACTTAGGCATCGAAGTAGATCGTTTTTTAGTGGGGTTAGTGCAAGAAAGCTCAGAGCCTACTCTGGTATGCAAAAGAATAACTAAATCAATACAACAATGTGAGGAAGTAACGACTGACAACCTCACAGTAGAGGATACAATTAACGCTGAAGATACACTTGATGAAATGATAAGTGTTCGTCGATAAAGCTGCTGATAAAAAAGTAACTATGATCGTAGCCTGCGTGCATATTCAACGTTAGCGGGTAATTAACTTGCTTTGCTACTGCAGTTAGGTTGTCTGGTTTTAGTTGCTCGACTAAAAAATTATCGGCATCACCTTGGTCAATACGCATTGGTAAAAATTCGTTACTGTGTGCCTTTTTCATTAGTTCACAGCTATCGTAATTGGCCCATTGTGATTGATCATCTCCTAAGTACTGACTAAACGCTTTTTGCCCCCAAGGACAGTCAATAGGGTTAGTGATTGGGCTAAAAGCAGAAACACTGGTGTAACTTTTTGGATTGCGCAATGCAATCATCAACGCACCGTGCCCCCCCATAGAATGCCCGCTAATCGCTTTTTTATCAGTCACGGGAAAGTGCTGTTCAATTAGCGAAGGCAATTCATTTACCACATAATCATACATATTATAGTGCGTGTTATAGGGGGCTTGGGTGGCGTTTAAATAAAACCCTGCGCCTTGGCCAAAATCATAACTGTCTTGGTCTGGCACAGTGTCGCCACGAGGACTGGTATCAGGTGCAACGATAGCAATACCAAGCGCTGCCGCTTTTTTAAATGCACCTGCTTTTTGCATAAAATTTTCATCCGTACAGGTTAAGCCTGATAACCAATACAGCACCGGTACTTTATTAGTTTGGCTGGCACCGGGTGGCAAGAAAATAGCAAACCGCATTGGGCAATGGGTGCTTGTAGATGTATGGCTGTATTGCTTGTGCCAGCCACCGCTAACTTTTGTGGCGCTTAAATTATCTAACATGGATTCCTCGCTAAAATACCACATAGCTTACACCCTATGTGGTATCTGTATTTTTAATATTAGTAGTGGATCACAGTACGAATACTTTTGCCTTCATGCATTAAATCAAACGCGTCGTTTATGTCTTCAAGACCCATGGTATGAGTGATAAAGTCATTTAATGCAAATTCGCCAGCCATGTAACGTTCAACAATCTCAGGTAGTTGTGAACGACCTTTAACCCCACCAAATGCGCTACCACGCCAGACGCGGCCAGTGACTAGCTGGAATGGGCGAGTTGAAATTTCTTGTCCTGCACCAGCAACACCAATGATCACCGATTCCCCCCAACCTTTATGACAACATTCAAGGGCTGAGCGCATGACATCAACATTACCTATACACTCAAATGAGAAATCAACGCCACCATCGGTCATCTCGACAATAACTTCTTGAATAGGCTTATCGAAATCTTTTGGATTGATCAAGTCTGTGGCACCTAATTTAGTGGCTAAATCAAACTTAGATGTGTTGATATCAATACCGATAATACGCGAGGCACCAGCCATTTTCGCGCCGATAATTGCTGATAAACCAATACCACCTAAACCAAAGATAGCAACGGTATCGCCTGCTTGAACTTTTGCAGTGTTTGTGACCGCGCCCATACCAGTTGTAACACCACAGCCCAGTAAGCAAATTTCTTCAAGTGATGCTGCTTTGTTTACTTTAGCCAGTGAGATCTCTGGCAGTACCGTATATTCAGAAAAGGTTGATGTGCCCATGTAGTGATAAATTGGTTGGCCATCTTTGAAAAAGCGAGTCGTGCCGTCTGGCATTAAGCCTTTACCTTGCGTTTCACGTACAGCGGAACACAAGTTTGTTTTGCCTGAAGTACACATTTTACATACACCGCATTCTGCAGTATATAAAGGAATAACATGATCGCCCACAGCAACACTGGTTACGCCTTCGCCGATAGCATAAACAACACCAGCGCCTTCATGCCCTAAAATGGCTGGGAAAATCCCTTCAGGATCGGCACCTGATAATGTAAATGCATCGGTGTGACATACGCCAGTAGCAGTAATTTTTACCATTACTTCGCCTTTTTTAGGCATCATTACATCCACTTCTTCTACAGATAGTGGTTGATTTGGACCCCAAGCAATTGCGGCTTTTGATTTTATAAATTCAGACATAGTAATTCTCTTGCTGGTTAAATACGAAGATGACTTGAAAACAATAACGCTATTTTATTTGTTTCTCAAACAATGTTAATCTTCATTTTAATAAAACACTTTTACAGTATGGTAATAATGAGTCGTTGGTTAGGCATAGACGAATTTATCGCAGTCGGTGAAGAAGGCAGCTTTACCCGCGCTGCAACCACATTAGGGGTATCCGTTGCACACATAAGCCGCCATGTAACGCAATTAGAGCAGCGCTTAAATACCCAATTATTAACGCGTACTACCCGTAAAGTTGTACTGACTAAAGAAGGCGAAGTCTTTTTACATCAAACAAAACATTTACAGCATGCAATGGACGACGCCACCGCGTTATTAGCACAACAGCAAAATGCTCCTAAAGGTAAAATTAAACTTACAGCTCCGGTTATGTATGGCGAAAGCTTCGTGATGCCAGCAGTGCATACTTTTATGCAACTGCACCCTGATGTAGAAGTGGTGATGGCGCTGAGCAATGAACAAGAAAATTTACTTGAGGGCGGCTTTGACTTAGCTATTCGCCTTGGTCATTTAAAAGACTCTAGCTTAAAAGCACGACGCTTAAGTGCACGTCATTTTGTAATTTGCTGCTCAAAAGCCTATTTAGCCCGTTTTGGCGAACCTCACACATTAGCTGAATTACAGCACCATCAATGCTTAGTCGGCAACAGCAGTTATTGGCGGGTGTGTGAGCAAGGGCGTGATAAACATATTAAAATTGCGGGGCGGTTACAGTGTAATAGTGGCTGGGCGTTAGCTGATGCAGCTAAAAAGGGTCTTGGCATCATACAAGTGCCAAACTACTACATTGAGAGTGATTTAGCCACGGGTGATTTAGTGCCTATTTTAACCAATAATCAGCCAAAACCAGAAGGTGTATGGGGAGTGTATCCTCCGCGACAATTTGTTGCGACCAATGTCAGAGCATTACTCGATCACCTTATTAAATCTCTAAACTAAAAGTTTAAATAAAGCGGCTTAATTTTGATACAGCAGTTGATTTGTCATGAATTTTTACACTTTTGCGCATACCCAATGGCGCTTTATTTATGCTAGTATGAGCGCTGAATTGGCATTAAATGTGACCATAAATAATTATGTTTCAACCTGTTAGCCTGTTTATCGGGCTGAGATACAGTCGCTCCTCGAAAGGGAACGCATTTATCTCTTTTATTTCGTTTTTCTCCATTGCCGGTATCGCCATTGGTTTAATGGCATTATTTACTGTCAGCTCAGTGATGAATGGTTTTGAAAATAACCTTAAAACCAATATGTTGGGCCTCATTCCTCATGTTGAAATTGCGTCTGATGGACAAACTCAAGCACAAATGATCCAGCTGCAAGATACCATTGTTGCGTCCAAATTTGTGAAAAGAGCGAGTTTGTATCGCCATGGTGAAGCCATTTTACAAACCAATCGCGATTTACATGGCGTGCTATTGCAAGGTTTGTACGACGATAACGCATCGCTTTATAAAATCAGCGATAAAGTTATTCAAGGTAATTGGCAAACAGTCATGACATCGCGCTATCACATTGCGGTTAGTCGTTATTTAACACGTAAACTGGGAATTGGTTTAGGTGATAAAGTGCGCGTGATCATGCCTAATGCGTCAACCTATACACCTTTAGGTCGCGTACCAAGCCAACGTTTGTTCACCGTTGCTGCCATTTATGAAACAGGTTCTGAAATTGATATGGGACTTGCTTTTACTAGCGGCGAATCGCTACAACGGGTATTAAAGTTGCCACAAACTAGTGCTCCTAATTTGAGTATTTCACTGAACGATCCTTTTCAACTAGATGCCTTTAGCGCTTCAGCTAGTGCAATTTTAAGTCAACATACAGTCACCGATTGGCGCCAGTCACAAGGTACTTTGTTTGCAGCAGTCGCAATGGAAAAACGCATTATGTCGATGCTGCTGGCGCTGATTGTATTAGTTGCGGTATTTAATATTGTCTCTGCGTTGACCATGATGGTGAGCGAAAAACAAAGTGAAGTGGCTATTTTACAAACGCTTGGCTTAACGCCGGCTCAAGTGCAGCAAGTATTTATGATCCAAGGTTTGTACAATGGTTTGATTGGCACCAGTATCGGTGCAGCCCTTGGCTTATTACTCAGTGCTTATATCAACGAAGTGCTGGCAGGCATAGGTTTAAACTTGTTAACAGGGATTGCCTTACCAGTAAAATTTGACGTAATGAGCTTATCGCTGATTGCCGTAGGCAGTATTACCATGAGCTTTTTAGCCACTTTATATCCGGCGCGTAAAGCTGCCAATGTTAGCCCAGCAGAGGTATTGCGCTATGAATGATTTAGTTATCCAATGTGAACAGTTAAGTAAAGTGTATCAAGATGGTGAAAATCACGTTGAGGTTTTAAAAGGGGTTGATTTAACCTTACAACAAGGTGAGATGCTGGCTATCGTTGGCAGCTCTGGTTCTGGTAAAAGTACTTTACTGCACATTTTGGGGACTTTGGATTCACAAAGTGCCGGTGTGGCAAAAATTAAAGGTCAACAAGTTGCTAAGCTATCACGTGCTGAGCAAGCAAAATTTCGTAATGAGCATTTAGGGTTTATTTATCAGTTCCATCATTTATTAATGGAGTTTAACGCGTTAGAAAATGTTGCGATGCCGCTTTTGATCAAAGGTCTCAGCGCTAAAAAAGCCAATGCTAAAGCCCTCGTAATGCTCGATAAAGTAGGGCTATCGCACCGTAGTAGCCATAAACCATCAATGCTCTCTGGTGGAGAGCGTCAACGGGTGGCAATTGCGCGGGCATTGGTGAGCGAACCTGATTTAGTATTGGCCGATGAGCCAACAGGTAACTTAGACAAACAAAATGCGATTAAAATTTACGATTTGATCAAAGAGCTTAATAGCAGTTTGAATACCAGTTTTGTAGTGGTGACGCACGACTTAGAATTAGCCGATAAGCTGGGTAAAATTGCTTACCTTGATGATGGGAAATTGGCAATTAAAGAGGCCAGCCATGTTGCTTAGTGCCTATTTAAGTAAACGTTTTAGAGCAAGCTCCGGCAGCAGCGATGAAAAAAATGGCTTTGTTAGTTTTATTGCCAAAGCGTCAACCATTGGTATTTTACTCGGCGTTGCAGTGTTAATTGTTGCTTTGTCGGTGATCAATGGCTTTGAACAACAACTAGTACATCGCTTATTAAGCGTTGTGCCACAAGTTGAATATGTTGCGCCTAATCGTCCAATTGATAACTGGCCGGATAAAGTTCAAAAGCTCTCAGAGCAACGTGGCGTAACCGGTGCAGCACCTTTTATTAGTGTCAATGGCATGGCGCAATACAAAAGTGAACTAAAAGCGGTTGAAGTGCGAGGGGTTGATCCTGCTCTAGAAAGTGACGTATCGGCGGTTAATCAGTTTACCCATGGCAAGTTGGTCAGCCAAATAAGCGAAGACGAAATTATTTTAGGCCAACAAATTGTTAAACAATTAGGTGTTAAGCAAGGGGAGTTAATTACCCTATTGATCCCGCAAGTTAACGAGATAAGTACTGAGATTTTAGCACCCAAAAGGGTCACTTTAACCCTTGCGGGTATTATTGAAATGGGTGGCCCTATTGATAGTTCTGCTGCCTTCATCCATCTCAGTAAGGCGCAATCAGTACTTGGTTATGAACCACTGCAAGTAACAGGGCTTCGCTTAGCAGTAACCGATGTTTTTCAAGCGCACCAAATTGCGCTACGGGTTGGCCAAACAATTGATGATTATGTTTATATCTCTAGCTGGTTTAGAACCCAAGGTAGCTTATACCAAGATATACAAATGGTCAGAACCATTGTTTATATTGTGGTGTTTTTAATCATTGCGGTGGCAAGTTTTAATATTGTTTCGTCATTAGTGATGGAAGTACGTGAAAAACAGGCCAACATAGCGATATTAAAAACCATGGGCGCTAAAGACATTACGATATTAGCGACCTTTATTTTACAAGGACTTAGCCAAGCATTTATTGGCGTGGTACTGGGCTCATTTATAGGTGTGATACTGGCGCTGAACATCAGTGAGCTTTTTACCCTACTGAGTCAGTTGTTAGGCTCAAACCCGCTGGAAGGGGTGTATTTTATTGAGTTTTTACCCAGTAAGCTGGTATGGCAAGATATTGTGATCACTGTTATTGTAACTTTTGTGTTGGCAGTGTTAGCCACTATTTACCCTGCATGGCAGGCAACAAGAGTGGATCCAGCCAAGGTATTAGGCAACTAAGGGAAATTTATGTTTAGTTATCAAGTAGTAATTGATTATTGGTTTGATGAACTTGGTCCATCTGGTTGGTATAAAAAATCTGATGCTACAGATATTAAGATACGAGATACATTTAGTGATCTGTTGATAGCTATTACAAAAGGCGAGTATGCGTCTTGGCGAGTGACTGCCTTAGGTGCATTAGCTGAAGTGATTGTGCTTGATCAGTTTTCTCGTAATATTTACCGGGATACCCCTCACGCGTTTAGTCAAGATCCGCAAGCGTTAACATTGGCACAGTTGGCAATCGAAAAAGGCTTTGATCAATTATTACCTGTTGAGCAGCGGGGGTTTTTTTATATGCCGTTTATGCACAGCGAATCGAGCTTTATACACCAACAGGCGATGGTATTATTTAAAGGTTTGAGTAATGAAGATTATGAACTTGCCCATAAAAATATTATCGATCAGTTTGGTCGCTACCCACACCGAAATGCTATTTTAGGGCGTCAGTCCAGCGCCGAGGAAGTTGCGTTTTTAGCTCAACCAGGCTCGCATTTTTAATCAAGCTTAGGTATATGAAATAATTGTTTAATTTCAGCAGCTAAATCAGGCGAGCTAAAATTGTTGTGCTGTTTTATCTGTTCAATATTAATAGCATCAAGGCGTTGCTCACTGGCGATCAGCACAATATTTTTATATTGGTTAAATTCAATCACCACAATATGACTGAATAGACTTCGAAGTGTCGTTAGTAGAGCGATTAATTGTTGTTTATTTTTTGCAGTAAAGTTGATGCAGATCTTACCGTATGTGCTAAGTCGAGCATGACAGTCGCACAAAAATGCCTGCTTTTGTAAAAACGCTGGCTGCGATTTACCACTAAAAACATCAATTAAAATCACATCAAATTTGCGGCTACTTTGAGCAATAAATTGTTCAGCACATTGCGCTACAATATGATTGTTGTCATTGAGGAAAAAATACTGCTTAGCTGCTTTAATTACATTCGGATTAATTTCGACAGTCGTTAATTCAAATCCGGCTTTATTAGTCACTGCTCGTTCAAAACAACCGCTGCCTAAACCTAAATTTAATATCTGTGAGTAGGGTTCGCTACAAAGCAAGAATAGCAGCATAGCTTGATTTACCGGATTACATACTTGCTGCGGTTGTGATTTTTCCATTACACCTTGTAAAGTTAGCTTATCCCCGAGTGTAAGCCAACGATAATCAGCATTTTCAAAAATCTTTAGCGTGTCTTGCTTACTTTGGATTGTTGCTACTAGGTATGCATCGGTAGTAAATGGCGTTAAATCAATCATGCCGTTCCTTCATAATGGGGATGTTGAGCAAAACAAAAAATCAATAGGGTGACCTTGTTAACTCTGCTAAACTGTATGGCTACTCATAAGCCAGCAATACCTGCTTGGTTGTCTTATCTTACTCTGGAATTTACTTTGACTAATAATGATATTTTACGCCGCCTTCGCTATACCTTTAATTTAGCTGATACTACCATGATTGAAATTTTTGCTGCAGCAGATCATGACGTGACTCAACAACAAGTGATTGGTTGGCTAACCAGAGAAGGGGAAGAGGGTTACGTAGATCCAAGTGATACTGAGTTTGCCATTTTTTTAAATGGTTTTATTAATACAAAGCGCGGTAAGCGCGACGGTGAGCAACCAGCGCCAGAAAGTAAATTAAATAATAATATTATTTTAATGAAATTACGTATCGCATTAAATATGAAAACGGAAGACGTGATCGATGTCCTTGCCTTAACTGATTTTAGTTTGAGTAAGCATGAGTTAAGTGCATTTTCTCGTAAAGCCGATAACAAGCATTATCGTGTATGTAATGACCAAATATTACGTAACTTTTTAACTGGTTTACAGCTACAACTTCGTCCAGAGGCAAGCGGCGAATAATTTACGTGTTCATATCCGTATTTATATCGTACGGATATGATTTTTAACCCCACTTTAAGCATCGGTGTTTTAAGCTGCTCTCTGCGTTAGTATTTAAATCTTTATTTATTCACATCTCATAAATTTATATTCTTTTTTAATGAGCGTTAATTGTTGCTCTTGCGTATCAACTCAAAAATAATTCACGTTATCGAACGTTAAATATATAGGTTTATCATGTTACAGTGTTAAAAATATTACAATTTTTAAGGCTCTTAACTAGATGACCCATAAACTTGATCACGTCTATTTTAACATCTGAGACAAGCATAACTTTTAACACGGAAGAATAATTATGAATTATATCCATGATACCATTGCACATTTAAAACAAACTAGCCCAGCACAATGCGAATTTTATCAAGCCGTTGAAGAAGTGCTTGAATCACTTGAACCTATTCTTGAAAACTCAGCCGACTATCAAAAAAATGCGATTATTCAACGTCTAGTTGAACCTGAACGTCAAATTATGTTTAGAGTCCCTTGGGTTGATGATGACGGTAATATTCATGTCAATAAAGGCTATCGAATTGAATTTAACTCAAGCTTAGGTCCATACAAAGGTGGTTTACGTTTCCATCCAAGTGTAAATGCCAGCATCATAAAATTTTTAGGGTTTGAGCAAATTTTTAAAAATGCGTTAACTGGCTTACCGATTGGTGGTGGTAAAGGCGGCGCAAACTTTGATCCTAAGGGTCGCTCTGACAGCGAAATAATGCGTTTTTGCCAATCATTTATCAACGAGCTGTATCGTCATATCGGCCCAACCACCGATGTGCCTGCGGGTGATATTGGCGTTGGGGCACGCGAAATAGGCTATATGTTTGGTCAATATAAACGGTTGACCGGACGTTACGACGGTGCGTTTACCGGCAAAAGTTTATTGTGGGGTGGATCATTGGCTCGAAAAGAAGCGACAGGATATGGCGCTGTTTATTTTGCCAATTACATGTTGCAAGACAATGATGACTCACTTAAAGGTAAGCGCTGTTCAGTTTCTGGTGCCGGGAACGTGGCAATTTACGCGATGGAAAAACTTTATCAATTAGAGGCAACACCTATCACTTGCAGTGATTCAAGCGGTACGCTGTATCA
Organism: Pseudoalteromonas rhizosphaerae; assembly: GCF_028885455.1. Classification (NCBI taxonomy): domain Bacteria; kingdom Pseudomonadati; phylum Pseudomonadota; class Gammaproteobacteria; order Alteromonadales; family Pseudoalteromonadaceae; genus Pseudoalteromonas; species Pseudoalteromonas rhizosphaerae. The sequence continues at coordinate 3,483,658 of NZ_CP118496.1, read as the reverse complement.
TGAATCAGGTATTGATGTTGCACTTGTTAAAAAGCTTAAAGAAGGTGCGCGTGAAAGTTTAGCTGTCTATTTAGAAACCCACAGCGATGCGAAGTATATTGCTTGTGCAGATTACCCAAGTGATGGACATGCGGTATGGCGTTTTGTTGCTGATGCTGCTTTTCCCTGTGCGACGCAAAATGAGTTAACTGAAGCTGATGCGCGAACGTTAATAAGCAATGGCTGTATATTAGTTTGTGAAGGCGCAAATATGCCAAGTACTAAAGAAGCGGTCGATGTGTTGCTTGCTGCTAAAATAGCCTATGGCCCTGGCAAAGCAGCTAATGCGGGTGGTGTTGCGACGAGCCAATTAGAAATGGCGCAAAATGCCAGTATGCAAATGTGGACATTCGAAGAGGTCGATACTAAGCTGCAACAAATAATGAAAAATATCTTTGATACTGCAAGTAATACAGCCGCTGAATTTGATCAACCTGGTAATTTAGTGTTAGGTGCTAATATTGCTGCTTTTCGTCGTGTAGCAGATGCTATGATTGAGCAAGGTGTTGTTTAACATACGATAGTTTTACTATGCATAAGCCCACTATATTGGTGGGTTTTTTATTGACGTATATTTGTTCATACCGCGATTATTATCCCGTTTATCTAACCAATCAGTGATTGAACGAGTTAAACAGGTGTTGGTCTCAAAATTATTTGCAGCAGGTAACTGCTCACGTATTGTATATTTATCAAATAATAAAGAGCATCAACACTATGTCTGATCATAAAACCTATCAGCTATCGACCCTCAAGCCCGCTATTTTAATAACTACATTGTTTATTTCAACAAGCACCTTGGCCGCTGAGCTAAATTATCAAGATCAAACCAAGCTTCATGATATTGCCACTGATGTTTCAGCAACACGTATTGGCAGTGATATTCAAACACTTGTTGATTTTGGCACTCGTCATACGTTATCAGAAACGAAATCAAACACCCGAGGAATTGGTGCAGCTCGGCGTTGGATCAAGGCTGAGTTTGAGAAAATTTCTCAGCAATGCGGTGGCTGTTTAGAAGTAATAGAAGTTAAAGATACCATTTCTGGCGAAAAGCGTATTCCAAATCCTGTTGAAGTGGTGAATATTATTGCTATTCAACGCGGTACTGATCAGCCAAACCGGATGGTGATGATGTCGGGCGATATTGATTCACGGGTCAGCGATGTAATGGATTTTACCAGCGACGCACCAGGGGCGAATGATAATGCATCGGGTGTTGCTGGGGTGATTGAATCAGCTCGCGTGTTATCTAAATATAAATTTAATGGCTCAATTGTTTATGCCGCGCTTTCAGGCGAAGAGCAAGGACTTTTTGGTGGTAAAATTTTAGCCGACTATGCACAAAAGCAAGGCTGGCAAGTACACGGTGTACTCAATAATGACATGATTGGTAATATTACTGGTATTAATGGCGTTACTGATAACACGACTGCACGTATTTTCTCTGAAGGTACGCGGGTTATCGAAACCAAAGAGCAAGCGCATAAACGCCGTTTTACCGGTGGCGAGGTCGATTCAGCTAGTCGTAATTTAGCCCGTTATATCGATACCATTGCCGATCGCTATATTCCCAATCTTGACACATTGTTAGTTTATCGACTCGATCGCTTTGGTCGAGGAGGGCATCATCGCCCGTTTAACGACATGGGTTATGCTGCTGTAAGGGTAATGGAAACGAACGAAAATTATAACCATCAACATCAAGACTTACGCACTGAGGATGGTATTGTTTATGGTGATACCATTGATGGCGTTGATTTTGATTATACCGCAAAATTAACAGCGCTTAATGCGGTAAGTTTAGCGTCAATGGCATGGGCACCGGCACCACCTAATAACGTTGAAATATCAGGTGCTGTGCAACCTAGTACGACCTTAAAATGGCAAAAAAATAATGATAAAACGACCACGGGGTACAGACTCTATTGGCGTTATACCAGTGAACCACAATGGCAGTTTAGCCGCTATGTGGGTGATGTAAGTGAAGCGACTCTTAAAAATGTAGTCATTGATAATTATTATTTTGGGGTTGCTGCGGTTAATAAAGACGGTATTGAATCACCGGTGGTTTTCCCTGGCGATGTAGGTGCGTTTGAGCAAACACTAAAGTAATGTGTAGCGTCTGATATTCAAGTGTAATTACAGTTGCGCTTGAATATCAGGCAAGACAATTTAGTCGCGGACTTCGCAATTGAACAGCAATAGTTGTATTTTATGTTGACCTTAGTTTATGAATGTACGCTTTTCATACAATAATTTCAGTGAATACTTGAAGTTAATAGCTTTTTCGTATTATGGTGGAGTTAAATGTGAATTAGTTGACAGTGTATGAACCTATTTTTGCTGATTGCAGGCAGCTTAAGTGCTTTAGCCGCACTCGCTCACCTTGGTTGTATTGTTTTTGGTGCGCCGTGGTATCGCTTTTTCGGTGCTGGTGAGCACATGGCAATGCTCGCAGAGCAGGGTAAGTTGACGCCTTCGCTGATCACTTTCTTCATCGCTTTTGTATTAAGCGTTTGGTCGTTATATGCTTTTTCAGCCGCGGGTTTGTTCAAACAGCTACCTTTCATACGCTTTGTGTTAGTTGTGGTAACTGCGATTTATTTATTTCGCGGTATTGCAGGATTATATTTAATGACTAATCCGCTAGGACGCAGTGAGATGTTTTGGCTTTGGAGCTCGATCATTTGTTTACTGATTGGCGGCTTTCATTTTATAGGATTAAAACAACAATGGCTGGTTTTATCAGTTAAATATTAGCAAGGAAGGAAGCAATGTCTTTATTTGTATCGACGGATTTTAACCCCCCAGAAGCGCTGCAAACAACTGCGTTTTATTTTACTCCATTAAATGAGCAGGTAGTCGAGCTTGATTTTACTGCTGTAATGTCAAGTGTGCCGCAGCTAAAAGGTTTATTCGCCCCCAAGCCTGATTGGCCAAAAGCCGATATGACCCTTGAAGAGAATCGTCAAAGCTTAGCTCAACATGCCGCAGAGTTTAACGAAAAAAAAGCATTTGCTTATGCGATATTAAACCCTAAAAAAACACGCTGCCTAGGCTCAGTGTATATCGATCCTGGGGTAAACAATGAATTCGATAGTGAGATTACTTTTTGGCTACGTAATGATAGTCAGGAATTAAATAATACCTTACGGTTATGCATCTTACATTGGCTCGCTGAGCATTGGCCATTTGAACGAGTACGATTAATTTCAACTAAGTATCAGGCAAGCTTTAGTTTGTAATACCAAAAGTTTATAACGCAATACAGGTCATACTCATTAGCGGATGTGTTGTGTTAGCTGGCTGATAACATACTGCGGTTTGTTATCTGTGTCAGTGCTGTTAATCCGGATAGAGCATTTGCCGAAATTACATTATCAAAGCTGTTGTTATGTGTTCTCAGCTGTTGTATTTAAATCAGGCATAAGGTTAAGTCTGTTATGGATCGCGTGATGAACAAACGAAAGCTTAGTGCGTACCGCCTGTGTTAAAACAAATGGATAAGCATCAGCTAAGCCCATGCTGCGATTTAACGAATTTAAAATAATCGAAAATTCCATCCAGCTATCCAACATTACTGAGATTGATGTTTGGCTATTAAAGTAATACGAGTTTTGCGGTAGCCTTAACTCATCAGTGTCCTCAACTTCAAATTCATTACCGAGTGTAGAACCGGTAATAGAGAAATTTTTTGCTGTCTCTAAAGTATCAATAATATGCATGTAGTGCGCCCAAGTTTCTGCCCAGTCTTCAAAAGGGTGCATGGTGGCGTATTCACTAATATAGTTTTCATGCCAATTAGCAGGAGCGCCATTTTTATAATGGGCATCAATCGCTTGTTGGTAATCTAAAGAATCATCGCCAAAATATTGTTTACATAAAGCATGTTTTTGCGGTGAATTTGCAATTAACTGGTCAAAATAATAATGCCCTAACTCATGACGAAAATGACCAAGCAAAGTGCGATAGCGCTCACCCATAGCATGCTTTGTTTGTGAGCGAGCGACATCATCAGCTTCAGCCAAATTAATTGTAATATGGCCGCAGTTATGGCCAGTAAAAACATTTTCTAGACCTGCTAATTTAGTCACGAAATGGTCATTAACACTGCGGTCGGTTATAAAATCAAAACTAAGGCCACCTTCGGCATCTTGGCTGAGGTTATTTAATGGTAAAGAAAGCGCTTTAAGTGTATACAATGCTCGGCGTTTTGCTGTTTCCATTTTGGTCCAAAGTGGAATGTGTTGATTAATACTTAGATCTGGGATTGTTTCATTAAACCGACATGCGAAACACAGCACTTCTTCTGTGTCTGGCGCTGGTACAAAACTGTCGATATCAACCATGCCATTGCATGCCTTATAGTGTGCATTGTTATCACATTTTTGATAGGGCACATCAGGGGCTGACGCTTTGTAATATAAGCCCGTTGTGTCATTAAATTCGTAGGGTTCTACAAGGTTAAAATTGTCATCAATACCAACAGTTTTGCCACAGGCAAGGCAGTGACTACTTTCAAAAAACAATATTTGATTATCTTTGCAGTTACATTTAAACGTTTTCATATTTTTTACCGTATCCGTTGATAAATACAATGACAAATTATTCAGTGAACAGACTTACATTAGATATATTGCTAACAAATTATAAAGTTAGCAAATTATAAAATTACTAAGCCTGAGATTACTTGCCGTTAAATCCGTTGCAATAAATCTGATTTTTTCTCATTAAACTCAGCATCAGTGAGTGCGCCTAAATCACGTAATTGTGCTAATTTTTCAATAATGTCGAGGGTTTCATTCACTGAGTATTGCGAAGCATTAATAGCTGTCGACTCGCTACTCATCATTTTATCATTTGAGCCTGTCTCAGGGGGGGATTGCTGTTGTTTTGCAAAGTCTGTTGATTGGGCAAAGTTGGTATTGTGACTTGAATGTGTCTGAGTGAAGCTATCATCAGCAATCACTGGCAAACTATTTACGCTAATGTTTCCCCACTGGCTACTAAAGGTAAGCGATATATCGTTGCCTTGTTGCTGGCTTACTCCCCCGATCTGGTGATCGAGCGTATCATAGAGTGTGACCTGACCATTTTTTTCAATGGCTAAGCGATTAGGAAAAACAGCATAACGGGTGTTGTTTTGTGAACCGGTACTCGATGGATTACCTAAATTAACTGGCCACCACTGGTTGCTACCTAAAGTACCGGCAGGAATGACGGGGAAAACTTGGTTGTTTGCTAAAATAGTGGCAAGTTCGTTACATAAGTTATCAACGGTGTTTTTCAAGCCATTATTGAACATGTCTCCTACCATTGTCATTCCACCGCGCATCCATTGACCTGAGCCGCCAAGCTCTGGGCAATTAAACTGCGCCATTGAACCGCCGCCATTATTTACTGCAACTAACATATGTACTACTGCCTCATAACTTAAACCATAGCGGGCAGATATTCCTTTAACCAAGTTGTCACCAATGTTTGTTAATGTTTGCATAAATAGAGTCCTTAATATGAAGATAGGCGGGATATGTATTACGTCATGATCTAACTGTGAACAATCTACCTTAAGCATTGATGCTAATAATAAATTAGCAAAATAAAATGCCAACATTGCTTGTTTAAAGACACTAAGCTTGCTAGTTTGGCTTTCAGGGCGATTAAAAATCAAACTACTATAACACTGTTAAGAAGCTTAATCGTGGTTTTATTGTGAACTATTTTTTAAGTTCGTTTTAGCGAAGCATTTAACTGGTGTTGTGATTAATTGGGACTTTTTTCTATTTAATCGCTAGAAAAAACAGGCATGCTTTATTGGTGAATTACATAAAATAATAAGCGCTGTGTGATTTTTAATACTTAGCTTTGTGCTAATTTGGTGCGAATGTCGCACCAAATAATTCTTCACAGCGCTCGCTCTTTGATTCTAAACAGTCAATAGTGACCAATATATAGGCTAACAGCCTAATTTTATTATGTAATCTATATGGAATGTATATTGCTTAAATAGCAGGCAGGTAGTAGTAAGTTATACTTAAATGGCTATACAAAAAATTAAAGAGGGATTAATCGATGACAATTACTGTTGGTATAGCGCACCATACTCAATACAAGTACGACCGCCCAGTAAATATGGGGCCGCATATTTTCCGCTTACGTCCAGCACCTCATAGCCGAACTAAAATTAAAAGCTATTCATTAAAAATAGTGCCGGAAGATCATTACATCAATTGGCAGCAAGACCCTTTTGGTAATTATCAGGCAAGAGTGGTATTTAATAGCCCCACAACTGAGTTTAGTTTTACTGTTGATTTAGTGGCTGAAATGACGGTAATTAATCCGTTTGATTTCTTTTTAGAAGAATATGCTGAAGAGTTTCCATTTGAATACGATAAAGTCGCAAAGGCTGAGCTTAATCCCTATTTAAAAAAACGTAAGGCGAGTCCTAAGTTTTTAGAATTGATTGATTCGTTACGTCCGGAAAAACCAATCAGAAGTGTTGATTTTTTAGTTGCGGTCAATCAGTCAATTTATAATCTTGTTGGCTACGGCATTCGTTTAGAGCCTGGAGTTCAAACGGCGAACGAAACCATCACAAAAAAAACCGGTTCATGTCGAGATTCTGCGTGGTTGTTAGTACAACTGTTTCGTCATTTAGGTTTGGCTGCTCGTTTTGTATCTGGTTATTTAATCCAACTTACATCAGATCAAAAATCACTTGATGGCCCAAGTGGTCCTGATGAAGATTTTACTGATTTACACGCATGGACTGAAGTATATATTCCAGGCGCAGGTTGGATCGGGCTTGATCCTACCTCCGGCTTATTTGCTGGCGAAGGCCATATTCCGCTTGCGTGCACACCTGAACCTAGCTCAGCAGCACCTGTCTCTGGTGGCATAGATAAGTGCGAATCAGAATTTAGTTTTTATAACAAAGTAACGCGCGTACATGAAGACCCTCGCGTTACAAAGCCATATTCAGAAACACAATGGGCTGCAATAAACCGTTTGGGTCAGCAAGTTGATGATGTATATGTTAAGGAAGGTGTTCATTTAACAATGGGCGGTGAGCCGACGTTTATTTCTATTGATGATATGGAACATCCCCAATGGAACACAGAAGCCGACGGTAAAGAAAAACGAGTGTTAGCACAAAGCTTATTTATTGCGATGAACAAAGCATATACCAAAGGTGGCTTTACACATTATGGGCAAGGTAAATGGTATCCGGGAGAGTCACTGCCTCGCTGGCAATATGCATGTTATTGGCGAAAAGACGGTGAAGCTTTGTGGCAAGATGCCAGTTTATTAGCTGATCCGAATAAAGATTATAAATTAGACCACACAGATACCAAGCGTTTTACAGAACAGCTATGTGCAGAAATAGGCCTTGAAACCAAGGCTATCACTACAGCCTATGAAGATATTTTATATCATTTATGGCAAGAGGCATCGTTACCCAAAGAGGTGGGGCCTAAACAGCCTGAACTTCTTAGTGCAATGAGCCGTAAAGGCTTTTTAGCTAAAATGGAACAAGGTATTGAAAAGCCTGTTGGTTATGCATTGCCGCTGCAGTTTAATCAAGCGAAACATTGCTGGCAGTCATGCAAATGGGAATTTAAACGCGAATACTGTTTTTTATTACCAGGTGAATCACCCCTTGGTTATAGATTACCGCTTGATAGCCTTGAGTGGACAAGCAACATTATTGAGCGAGATCCGTTTGATATTCCAGATAACTTTACAAAAGCTAAAAAACTGCAAAAAGGCTTTATTGGTCAACAGATGATCAAAACCGCAATGGCATTGGAAGTAAGAGAAGGGCGGTTGTACATCTTTATGCCCCCAACGAGCCATTTTGAACATTATATGTCACTATTAAATGCGATTGAAAGCACCGCAAAAGCCCTGCAAATCCCGGTTGTTATTGAAGGCTATAGCCCGCCTAAAGATAGTCGTGTAGAAAAATACGCCGTGACACCTGATCCAGGTGTCATTGAAGTGAACATCCACCCATCTTCGTCATGGCAGCAATTGGTAGATAGAACAACGACACTTTACGATCTAGCCAAACAAGCACGTTTAGGAACAGATAAGTTTATGGCGGACGGTCGTCATACCGGCACCGGGGGTGGTAATCATGTCACTTTAGGTGGTGAAACGCCGCAGCAAAGCCCGTTCTTACGACGCCCAGATATTTTAAGAAGTTTTATTACTTATTGGCAGCACCATCCTGGATTATCTTATTTATTTTCAGGTTTATTTATCGGCCCTACAAGCCAAGCACCTCGTGTGGATGAAGCACGTGATGAGTTGCTCTATGAGCTTGAAATCGCATTTTCACATATGCCTGAAGGGGAAGTGCCTGAGCCATGGCTCGTTGATCGTTTGTTACGCAACTTACTTGTTGATTTAACAGGTAATACACACAGGGCGGAGTTTTGTATTGATAAGCTATATTCACCCGATTCAGCAACAGGACGACTAGGTATTGTCGAGTTTAGGGGGTTTGAAATGCCACCTCACTCACAAATGAGTTTAGTGCAAATGTTGTTATTACGGACTTTATTAGCTTGGTTTTGGAAAAAGCCTTATCACAAACCGTTGATCCGTTGGGGCACCGAATTACATGATAAATTTTTATTACCTCAGTATGTTGAAAATGATTTAGCTGAGGTTGTTAGAGATCTGCAGCAAGCTGGTTTTGCATTCCAAGTAAGTTGGCTAAACCCATTTTTTGAGTTTAGGTTCCCTGTTTGCGGCACCCGAGAACTCGATGATGTGACGTTAGAGCTTAGAACCGCGATTGAACCGTGGCATGTACTGGGTGAAGAAGCCAGTGCATCTGGTACTGCTCGGTATGTTGATTCGTCATTAGAACGCGTGCAAATCAAAGTAATTGGCACAATGAGTGACCGCTATATCGTTACATGTAATGGCCGACGCGTGCCGCTTAAAATTGTTAAAGGCAAAGCGAAAGATGAAATGGTTGCCGGGATCCGTTACCGTGCATGGCAGCCACCAACAGCGCTGCATCCTACAATTGGTGTACATGCACCGTTAGTATTTGATCTGATCGATACCTGGGAAGGCCGCTCAATGGGTGGTTTTGTCTACCATGTTAGTCATGCTGGTGGGCGAAATCCAGAAACATTACCCGTTAATGCATTTGAAGCTGAAGGGCGAAGGGTTGCACGATTTTGGGAGCATGGTCACACACCATCATTATTAGCATCTGATCAGCCTAGTTGGAGCCCATCGGCTGCGACACGAAGCTTTGAATCAGCACAATCGGTGAGTGAATTTGTTGTTCCCGATGAAGAAAATACTAATTCAGATTACCCTAATACGCTCGATTTAAGGAGACAACCTAAGTTCAAATAAATGATATTTTTGGGTTGTTAATTGTATGACTCCACTTTGACATTACGCAAAGTAGAGTCATTATTTAACAGACGCTTTTGTTAATACAATTACCAACAAATTGAACTAGAATGATAGTTTACTTTTTATAGCGGAGCGCTTTTAGCTTGTACATTAATAATAATACGATGCCAGAGCTGCCTAATTGGTTGTCTTTATACCTTGATAAACGCCACGGTCATGATGAATTGGCGGATCACAGTGGCTTAAACCCTGAGCATTGGGATACTTTATTTAATCGTTTAGCAAGTTTAACCGCTGAAGATGTAAGTAGTCGTGCCATTGAAATTACGCAACTTTTGCAAAATGGCAATATTAAAAGTGAGAGTAATCAACAGTGGCACTTCGATCCACTGCCTTTTATGTTTTCTCGAGCAGATTGGAATACGTTAGAGCAAGGCATAAAACAGCGAACTTTATTACTTAATAAGATCCAACAAGATGTTTATTCTGAGCAAAAGCTACTTTTGAGTGGGCAAATATCACCGCAGCAGCTGTACCAAGATAGTCATTACTTACGTGAAGGATTTAGCTTACCAAGTGATGAGCTAAAACTGTTTTTTACAGCGGTTGATGTGTATCGCGCACCATCGGGTGAATTTAAAGTCTTAGCTGATCATTGCCAATGTCCGTTAGGTCTAGGGCTATTGCTTAAAAACCGCATTATAGCTAGGCGCGTTATGGCTGAAGAGTTTGCTGAATGCAACGTGCAACAAATTAAAGAGTTTTTAAATTTGTTTCAAGAAGGCATTAACGAGTTTATTCATTATATGGATGATCCTCGTATTGTTATTTTAACTCAAGGGATCGATGATCCAAATTATAACGAGCATGCGTTTCTATCTACTTACTTTGGCTATACTTTAGTGCAAAGCGCTGATTTAACAGTGCGTAATGGCGAAGTGTGTTTAAAGTCATTACAAGGATTGGGGAAAATCAATGTGATTTTACGTTGGATCCCAGATCAAAGTATCGATTCACTTGAACAAACACAATACTCGTTACATGGTATTCCAGGCTTATTACAAGCTGTACGTGAGGGCTCAGTAAAAGTATTAAATCCTTTTGGTAGCGGGGTCCTCTCATCACCGGCAATACAATGTAATTTAGCCCAGCTATCAGAGCAACTTTTACAACAACCATTATTACTAGATTGCCCTAAGTACCACAGCATTGAAGATGTTAAATCATCGGATTGGTCACAGTTAGTGTTTGGTAGTTATAAAGATCCTAAACTAACACTTGATGGCCATTTAGACGCGGATAAAATTGAACAACTTATAACTAAGCAACCTAGCGATTATTATTTTCAAGATAAACCCGCATTTAGTAGCGCACCATTTTGGGATGACGGTAAGTTAATTGCAAAACCTGTGGTATTTAGGTGTTATGTATTAACCACAGAAAATGGCATCGAAGTGCTGCCATCGGCACTGTGTTTCTCTTATCAAAATAGTGCTAAAGCTAAGGGCGCTGGTTGGCTCAAAGATACTTGGATAAATACCAGTAAAGATATTGATTTAACTGAGCAAAGTGTACCAACACCAATTAAAAAAAGAATGGATGTAAGCTTACTTGAAGGGGTTATATCAAGTCGTACTGCAGAACATTTATTTTGGCTCGGTCGTTATTTAGAGCGCTGTGAAAATACCATAAGAATATTACGTATCTTTATTGATCGTTACACTGAGTTGGCTATTTATCCAGATTTAATACGCCGCAGTACTGTTGCTCGTTTGTTGGCTGCTATCAGCGCTCAGCATATTGTTTACCCTTATGTAGAGCAAGCCATCAAGCTTGAATAATTTGATAGCGCAGTGTCTAAGCAAACAGCGTTTGCTTTACTCGCTGATGAGCTACGCGCGGGTAGCATAATAAATACGTTAAATTATTTAGCGAATGCATCAGTACAGATCCAAGAATTATTGTCTCATGATAGTCGTCGTATTATTGATGAAATCAATGAGCAAGTTAAAGTGCTAAAGCATATCAATATCAACATTTCATCACGTGCGATGCAAAGTATTTTAGATAAAGTGATTGGTTTGATCATGGCCTTTAATGGCTCGTTAGTGGATTGTATGCCAAACAGCAATGGCTGGTTTTTACTTGAGATGGGTCGCAGGATTGAGCGCAGCTTACAAATCACCTCATTAACAGGGGCTTTATTAACGCAAGAACTCGAGCAAGCTGAAGAGCTTGGTTTACTCGAAGCGGTTTTGAGTAGTCAAGTTAGCTTAGTGACCCATAAACGTCGCTATAGAATGTATCAAAGTATAGGTACTGGGCTTGAGCTGTTATTACTGGATGCAGAATACCCTCGCTCATTACTTTTTCAGTTAGAGCAAATAAACCAGTTATGCAAGCATTTACCGACTAAACGCAGACAGGGAGTGATAGCAGCACATGAAAAAGCAATTTTACTTTCTAAAACGAGTTGCTATGTCACAGAAAAAGACTATCTGCAAAGGACGGACGCTGGAGTTCGTAAACAGTTAATCGAGTTTAACCATAATATTCGCCTGAACTTAAATACCTTTTGTGATGTATTATTATTGCAGTATTTTTCTCATACACAAACGGCGAATAAATTGAATTGGACTAATATTGAGCAAGCTCAATCGTGAAATATAAAATAAAGCATTCCACAACTTACAGTTATGCCGATTTTGTTAGCTTGTGTCAAAACCAAGCACGGTTAACACCAAAAACAAATCGTGCTCAGATATGCCACAGTAGTCGCATAGATATTGAGCCGCCGGCAAATTATCTACAAGAATTTACGGATTATTTTGATAATAAAGTGACCGCGTTTGAAATAGCCACTCAGCATAAAAAACTGAAAGTGACTATGACCAGTGAAGTGGAACTTTTATTAAGTGCAAATATTAACCTCGTCGACACTGATATGCCTTGGCAAGAGGCTCGCGATATCGTCGCAAAGGCAAATACATATCAGCTGTTAAAAACATCGGAGTTTATTTTGCCATCTCAATATACTCCTTTTGTACAGGGTATAAAGGAATACGCTTTAACGTCGTTTTTAGCTGATATTAGCTTGATTTGTGGCTGTAAAGATCTCATGGCACGGATTTTTCATGAGTTTCAGTATGATCCCGGTTTTACTACGATTAGTACGCCTTTGAGTGTTGTTTTTGCACAAAAAAGGGGCGTTTGCCAAGATTTTGCACATTTTGCGATAGCGTGCTTACGCAGTATTGGTTTAGCAGCACGTTATGTTAGCGGGTATATAGAAACAATGCCTCCCGAGGGGGAAGAAAAGTTAGCAGGTGCAGATGCGACCCATGCATGGTTTTCTGTGTTTGTGCCAAGGTTTGGTTGGGTAGACTTTGATCCAACAAATAATGTTATGCCTAATGAGCAGCATATAACACTTGCTGTTGGCCGTGATTTTTCTGATGTCACTCCTTTGAAAGGCGTGGTTTTTGGTGGCGGTACACAATTGCTTGATGTAGCGGTTGATATGATTCGATTGGAGTGATTAAAACAACTCAATATTAATAATGGATAAGGCGGAAGGATGTATGAAAATTGACTGGAAAGCATATCAAACAAATGGCTTTTTTGATGAATTAATAGACGCACAAGGAAATATTCGAACGCACGGTAAACAGTTAGCACAGTTTTTTTCTAGCTTATCAAAAGAAGAATTAGTTAAAGCCAGAGCTGTTGCAGATCTTGCCATAAAAGAAATGGGCATTACGTTTACAGTTTATAATGAAGGCAATATGATCGATAGAGCGTGGCCGTTTGACATTATTCCGCGCACTATTGGTAAAAAAGAATGGCAAACTATTGAGGTAGGTTTAAAACAGCGTGTTGAAGCGTTGAATCTGTTTATAAATGATTTATACCATGATCAAAAAATAATAAAAGACGGTATTTTTCCAAAAGGCTTACTCGAAAAATCAGTTAACTTTCGCTCTCAATGTGTTGGAATTACTCCGCCAAATAATATATGGGCGCATATCTGCGGCTCCGATTTAGTGCGCGATGGAAATGGCACTATGTTTGTACTCGAAGATAACTTACGCGTGCCGTCTGGGGTGTCTTATATGCTTGAGAACCGCTCTGTGATGAAACGTGTTTTCCCTGAGTTATTCGAACAAGTGTCGATTTTACCAGTTGATGATTATCCTTCACAACTGTTTGATATGTTGGCAGCAATGTCACCTCGTCCAGACGATAAGCCTGAAGTAGTGGTATTAACACCCGGTGTATTTAACTCCGCCTATTTTGAACATTGTTACCTTGCTCAAGAGATGGGCTGTGAATTAGTAGAGGGGCGTGATTTAGTAGTCGAAAAAGACGACTGTGTCTATATGCGCACAATTACAGGCTTGCAACGCGTTGATGTAATTTATCGACGCATCGACGATTTATTCTTAGATCCCGAAGCTTTTTTACCTGAATCACAATTAGGTGTACCCGGTTTAATGCGAGCATGGTCGAAAGGTAATGTGGCGTTAGTCAATGCACCCGGTGCAGGGGTTGCGGATGATAAGGTGGTTTATGCCTATGTACCTGACATCATAAAATATTACTTGGATGAAGAACCCAAGATAGAAAATGTGCCAACCTATAAGTGTTTAGATCCTAAAGAATGTGATTATGTTATTAAAAATATCGATAAACTAGTTGTCAAACCTGCAAACGAGTCGGGTGGCTATGGTTTATTGATTGGTCCTAAATCGACTAAAAAAGAGCAACAAGCAACCATTGCACAAATAAAAGCCGATCCACGGAATTGGGTAGCGCAACCAACTCTTGATTTGTCTACGGTTCCCACCCTTGACGGGACAGAGCCTGATGGACGTCACGTTGACTTGAGACCGTTTATATTATCGTCAGGTAAAGACACACAGATCACTACTGGTGGCCTTACTCGTGTTGCGATGGTGAAAGGTTCATTAGTGGTAAATTCATCTCAAGGCGGTGGTAGTAAAGATACCTGGATTGTTGACGAAGAGGCTAAATAATATGTTATCAAGAGTAGGTGAAACTTTATATTGGGTAGCTCGTTACGTTGAACGTGCAGAAAATGTTGCACGGTTAATTAATGTCAACAACATGCTGATGTTGGATTTACCTAAAGGCGTATGTACAGGCTGGGAGCCATTAATAGATATTATTGGCGCACGTCAGGCGTATGAAGATAAACACGCTGATTACACAGAGCAAAAAGCGCTGCGTTATTTACTTGTAGGTAGTGATAATGGCTCGTCTATTTTAAATTCTATTATCTATGCTAGAGAGAGCGCTCGAACAATTCGAGACGTAATGCCTCGCGATGTATGGGAAGAAATTAACTCCCTTTATTACTATGTAAAAGATAATCAAAAAGAAGGGCTTGCTAAGCGTGGCCGATTTGCTTATCTAAAGAAAATCATCGAATCAGCCCATCAAATATTTGGTGCTTTAGATGCGACTATTAACCATGATCATGGTTTTACGTTTATCCGCTTTGGGTCGTTGATAGAACGTGCTGATATGACGTCACGGATATTAGACATTCGTTCAGAGACGTTGATCACCAGCGATGAAGCAAAACCTTATGAAAATATTCAGTGGATCAGCCTATTGCGCTCGCTTAGTGCTTATCAAATGTATCGACAAGAGATGAGCGTACGGGTGCAACGTGCTGATGTATTAGAATTCGTGATGCACAGTGAAGTATTTCCACGGTCAATTTTGTTTTGCTTAATAGAGCTGAAAACGCTGATTTCACCTTTGCCAAACTCTACAGAGATTATAAATTTAATAGATGCAGTGGTAAAACAATTGAAAGCTGAAGATGTAAGAGCGCTTAAAAATGGCCACTTACACAATTATATGGATCAAATCCAAATTGAATTAGCGGGCATTCATAATGCATTAGCGCAAACGTATTTTTTAAAACCGCCAGAATAGGCCTGTTAAGCTATTAATCTCATAATACGCCCAATGTTAAAATTACATTGGGCGTTTTAACTAACGTAAGCTTTTGCTAATTATGAAAACGCGTTGTCTTTTAATTGTGCTTGCATTTGTTCGCGCATTTTAAACTTTTGTAGTTTTCCGGTAACCGTCATAGGGTAACTTTCAACAAATTGAATGTGTTTTGGTATTTTAAAATAAGCTAATTTATCTTTTAAGAAGCTGCGAATTTCTTGCTCTGTTAACACGGCATCATCTTTAGGCTGCACCCAAGCACATACTTCTTCGCCGTACTTGTCGTCACTGATGCCAAAAATAGCAGCATCTTGCACGCCAGGGTAAGTGTAAAGTACTTCTTCAATTTCGCGCGGGTAGATATTTTCGCCACCACGAATGATCATATCTTTAATTCTGCCCACTATTGCAACAAAACCTTCCGCATCCATTACACCTAAATCACCAGAGTGTAGCCAGCCTTCTTTATCGATAGTTGCGGCGGTTTTTTCTTCATCATTCCAATAGCAACGCATAATACCCGCACCACGGCTGCATACTTCGCCAGCAAGCCCTATTTTTTGTATATTACCTACTTCGTCAATAATTTTTACTTCTGTATGCGCCAGCGCGCGGCCGACGGTAGTAACTTGTTTTTCAATGGATGAGTCAATCTCCGTGGCATTATTAATGGGACTACATTCCGTTTGGCCGTAACCGATAACAACTTCATTCATATGCATCAGCGATTGTACTTTACGCATTACTTGCTCAGGACACGTCGAGCCTGCCATGATGCCCGTACGTAAACTGGATAAGTCAAAACGAGCAAAATCTTTTAGTTCCAGTTCAGCAATAAACATCGTAGGTACGCCATGCAGTGCAGTACAGCGTTCTTTTTCAACCACCTCAAGCGTGATTGTTGGATCAAAAGAATCTCCTGGAAATACTGCCGTAGCTCCTTTACTTATACATACTAAATTACCTAATACCATTCCAAAACAGTGATATAACGGCACTGGAATACACAGCTTATCATCTGCAGTTAAGCGCATTGCATTAGCCATAAGAGAACCATTATTTAAAATGTTTTTATGGGAGAGCGTAGCGCCTTTAGGATTGCCTGTTGTGCCGGAGGTAAACTGAATGTTGATATCTTGATCTGGTTGCAAAGTTGCACCAATGGCGTTGAGCTCAACGCGGTGGGCGGCCGTTGGCATTGTCATAACTTGACTAAAACTAAACATGCCTGCGGCAGGCTCATCACCAATGCGAATAATATTTTTTAAATAGGGGAGGTTTTTTGCCTGCAGTTGCCCAGCTTTTGCAGCGGCAAGTTCGGGCAGTAATTCATTAAGCATGCCTAGGTAATTACTGGCTTTGAAACTTGAAGCGGTTATAAGAGTTGAACACTCGACTGAATTTAGTGCAAATTGTAGTTCGTTTGGACGATACGCTGGGTTAATACAGACCATGATTGCGCCAATTTTGGCGGTCGCAAATTGGGTTAAGCACCACTCAAGGTTGTTTGGTGACCAGATACCAACACGATCACCTGGTTTTACACCTAAAGCCAGTAACCCCATTGCCAGCTGGTTGATCTGCTGCTGATATTCTTTATAGCTTAAACGAATGTTTTGATGATGCAGCACTATCGCAGGGTGGTCTGGATTATTGTCGACAATGTAGTCGAAGTAATCACCTATGGTTTTATTGATCAATGCTGGGCTTTGTGCTCCTTTATAGTAGCTATGCTCTAAGCCAGCTGTATCTTCGACTGTTTTATTCGCATCGGTTGCAGTTGTATTATTGTTACTTATTTGCATGTACGGTCTCCGTGTCAATGTTGTGAGAGTCTACTCAGTTAGAAAAACACAGATTGTCGACAAATGAAAGCGCTATACGACCAATGTAGTAATAAAAATGATAAATATTAGGCAATAAAAAACGCTAGCTGTAGCTACAAAAAAACATTGCAGTACACACTAGCGTAGTATCTGATTATAAATTTAACTCTAATTGAAAATTAAAGCTCTTCGCTGCGGTAGGTTTTTTTCATTAAATGTACATATGCATTTACAAACGCATTTTCTTGGTACTTTTTAAGCCCCGTTTCAGCGAAATCAATAGGAATAGGATTACGTTTTAATTGTTCTTTGATCTCGGTTGTACTGAATAAATAAACACTCAGCTCAGGGATCAATTGAATTGCAGTTTCCATTTTGAAACCGTTCGCACTACCGGCAAATTTACCTTTAGGCGCACGTTGACGAATAGCAACTGAGTCAATTTGATAGTCCTGCATAAGTTTCGCAAAATCAAATTGGAATTTACGCATTACTT
The DNA here is from genome assembly GCF_028885455.1 of Pseudoalteromonas rhizosphaerae. NCBI lineage: Bacteria > Pseudomonadati > Pseudomonadota > Gammaproteobacteria > Alteromonadales > Pseudoalteromonadaceae > Pseudoalteromonas > Pseudoalteromonas rhizosphaerae. The sequence goes on along the minus strand of NZ_CP118496.1, from coordinate 3,465,919 downwards.
CAGTGTCATTACCATTACCTAAGGTAAAGCGAGTTTGGCGAATATCTCGTATATCAAATACATCGTTATCTTTTGTTAAAATACACAGTAGTACGTCACTACCGGTAATTTCTACACCGCATGTTCTCATTGTCATTCTCTAAATAACTAATTTGGGCAGCATTATATCAATTAAACGCCTTAAAAACAGTGCATTTTAAAAACCGATTTCAATCCCAATGCCACTGTGGTCGCTTACGCAGATATCTTCATCAATTTGGTTTGGATTTAAGTGTTTATCAAAGCTTAGATAGTGCAACGATTTTATCCGCGATAATGCACAATCAGTATTAAAGTGTCCTGAGGTCAAAATATAATCAAGCACATTGCCACGACCTTGATAGTAATGTGTTGCTGGTTTTACTTTACCATTTGCCGATTCACTGCTTAATTCAAACGAATCAGTTAATCCTACAATGGGTTGTTCAAGCTCTAAACAGGGCTCGCAACGAGTAGGGTGAAATCCTTGGGTCATGAATGACAGCGCAGGGCTGTCAATATTGTCGTTAAAATCCCCCATTACTAATGTTGCACAGTTTTTTTCACGCTGGGTTTTTAGCGCATCATAATAAACAATCGAAGCTTCCAGTGAGCGTGATATTTGCGATTGCATCATGCCAACGGTTTGTTGTAATAGATTTAATAAGGGATCGTCTTGATTATGAATGTTTAAAATATGCGCCATTGAATGCACCCGTTGTGATTTAAAGTGCACCACATAGCAGGTTAAATCACCAAATTCAGGTACATCAAAACTGCATTTAATAGGTGTGCGATTAAATTTAAATTCATTTTGATTATTTAAGTACTCAAGTAGTTCTGGGCAAGGGGTGAGTTCGTGGCATGCTTGAAAAGGGATTTTCGCGGCAATCGCCACCACAGGGTTAAATAATACCTGTGGATAGAGATGATCACTGCGTGGACTGGCAACAGTAGCAAAATAGTCATAGCCTTGCTCTTTACACAAAATGGCCAATTCTTTAGGGCTAAACACCTCTTGGAAAGCAACAACCGTTGCTTGACTTTGCTGTAGAAAGTCAGTGATAAATTGCTGTTTTTGCCGCCATTGCGTTGCGTTGTAACGTTCATGTAATTGATAAAAAGAATAAGGTGGCGCCGTAAAATTAAGTAAATTTAAAGTGGCAAAACGGATACGATTAGACGTCGTCATTAGGTTATCCAACAGCTGAAATTAAATTAAGTATGAAATGCGAGGGTTATTTGTCAATTTGTCTGGCTAAATACTTGTATTTAGTGGCTCCAAACGCGACAATAACCGCTTGTGTTTGCTAAGACTCAACAAATACATTAACCAAATACGGTTAAAATTAACAATGCTTATTCGTAAAAGCGTTGTCGAGTTATTCATTTTAATTTAATAAATACATGTGATGCATTGTAGGCGTCACCACTGTAGTAAGGACTTATAATGCCAGTTATTACTCTTCCTGACGGCAGTCAGCGTAGTTTTGAAAACCCTGTAAGTACACTTGATGTAGCCAATGATATCGGCCCAGGCTTAGCAAAAGCCACTATCGCTGGTCGTGTTAATGGCACTCGTGTTGATGCCTGTGATTTAATTTCTGACGATTCTCGTCTTGAAATCATCACCGCAAAAGATGATGACGGCTTAGAAATAATTCGTCACTCATGTGCTCACTTGATAGGTCATGCAGTTAAGCAACTGTTTCCTGATGCAAAAATGGCAATTGGTCCAACGATTGATAATGGTTTTTACTATGATATCGATATGGAACATTCATTAAGTCAAGATGACTTAGAAGCTATTGAAAAGCGCATGTTGCAACTTGCTAAAACAAACTACGACGTGGTTAAGAAAACCGTAAGCTGGCAAGAAGCCCGTGATGCATTTGCAGCGCGCGGCGAAATGTACAAAATTCAAATCCTTGACGAAAACATCGCTAAAGATGACCGTCCAGGATTATATCACCACGAAGAATACATCGATATGTGTCGTGGTCCACACGTACCGAACATGCGTTTTTGCCAACATTTCAAAATAATGAAAGTAGCCGGTGCCTACTGGCGTGGCGATTCAGATAATAAAATGTTGCAGCGTATTTATGGCACTGCATGGGGCGATAAAAAGCAACTTAAAGCCTACTTACAACGTTTAGAAGAAGCCGAAAAACGTGATCACCGTCGTATTGGTAAAGCACTTGATTTATGGCATTGGCAAGAAGAAGCGCCAGGCATGGTGTTTTGGCACAACGATGGGTGGAGCATTTACCGTGAACTTGAAGAGTTTGTGCGTGAAAAGTTACGCGAGTACCAGTACGAAGAAGTAAAAGGTCCAATGATGATGGATCGTTCTTTATGGGAAAAATCAGGTCACTGGGAAAAGTATTCAGAAGCAATGTTTACCACTGAATCTGAAAAGCGTGAATACGCAATCAAACCAATGAACTGCCCAGGTCACGTACAGATCTTTAATCAAGGTTTAAAATCGTACCGTGATCTTCCACTGCGTATGGCTGAATTTGGTTGTTGTCATCGCAACGAGCCGTCAGGCGCACTTCATGGTCTAATGCGCGTACGTGGCTTTACTCAGGATGATGCCCATATCTTCTGTACTGAAGAGCAAATCATGGACGAAGTATCAGCGTGTATCCAAATGGTTTACGATACGTACGAAACATTCGGCTTTGAAAAAATTGTGGTGAAGCTGTCAACACGCCCTGAACAGCGTATTGGCGAAGATCATATGTGGGACAAAGCAGAGCTTGCATTAGCTGATGCACTGAAAGCAAATAACATCGAATTTGATTATTTACCGGGTGAAGGTGCTTTCTATGGTCCAAAAATTGAATTTACTTTGTACGATTGCTTAGACAGAGCGTGGCAGTGTGGTACAGTGCAACTAGATTTTGCATTACCAGGGCGTTTAGGGGCAACTTATGTTGCTGAAAACAACGAACGTCGTACACCTGTTATGATACACCGTGCAATATTGGGCTCTATCGAGCGCTTTATCGGTATTCTTACAGAAGAGTACGCGGGTTTATTCCCGACTTGGCTTGCACCAAAGCAAGTAGTGATTATGAATATCACTGATAAACAAGCTGCTTATGTGCAGGAAATTGTACAAAAATTAAATAAACTTGGAATTAGAGCCGCTGCTGACTTGAGAAATGAGAAGATTGGCTTTAAAATCCGTGAACACACATTAAAACGTATCCCATATTTACTTGTTGTTGGTGATAAAGAAGTTGAACAACAAGAAGTAGCTGTACGTACCCGCACAGGTGAAGACTTGGGCAAATTTAATGTTGATGAATTTGTCGCTAAAATTAGCGAAGAAATTAAAAATCGACTATAAAAACTCTGCGTGTAGGGCATACATTTAATTGCTAACTACACGCTTATTATTTGATATTCTTGGAGGAACGTACTATTAGAGGCGGCAAGAAAGGGCAACAAACAGCCCAAAAAAATCGTATTAACGAAGAAATTACAGCTCAAGAAGTTCGCTTAATTGACATTGAAGGCGAGCAAGCTGGAATTCAGTCATTAAAAGACGCGCAAACTATGGCTGATGCCGCTGGTGTTGATCTAGTAGAGATTAGCCCAAATGCTGAGCCGCCTGTTTGTAGAATCATGGACTACGGTAAGTTCATCTTTGAAAAAAGCAAAGAACTAAAAGAGCAGAAGAAGAAGCAAAAGCAAATCCAGATAAAAGAAATCAAATTCCGTCCTGGCACGGATGAAGGTGATTATCAGGTTAAGCTTCGCAACTTACGTAAGTTCTTAGAAGGTGGCGATAAAGCTAAGATTACCATCCGCTTCCGTGGTCGTGAAATGGCCCACCAAGAAATTGGTATAGAATTATTAAACCGTATCAAAGGCGATTTGGAAGAGCTTGCAGTTGTTGAGTCTTTCCCTAATCGTGTTGAAGGTCGCCAAATGGTTATGATGATGGCGCCTGTTGCTAAAAAGCAATAAACAAGCTAAGATACGCAGCGAATTTAGCTCAGGTCACCAAGTAATATGCAAATATTCACCTGTGCTAACCGGTAATAAAGTAAAACTGCAGCATTTGTGTTGGGTTTTCACCGGAATATGGCAGTAAGTTAGGCCTAAAAGTGGAGCTATAGCAATATATCTCACGCCTGCTTACTAATTTTAAAGCAATACATTTGGAGTTATTGCAATGGCTTATAAGCTAAAAAGTCACAGAGGCGCGGCTAAGCGTTTCAAAAAGACTGCTTCTGGCGGTTTCAAGCGTAAACAAGCGCATCTTCGTCACATTCTGACTAAGAAAACTTCTAAGCGTAAGTTACACCTACGTCCTAAGATGATGGTTCATAAGAACGACCATGGTCTAGTTTCACGTATGTTACCATTCGCTTAATAGGGGTTTTTAGAAATGGCAAGAGTTAAACGCGGCGTTGTCGCACGTGCACGTCACAAAAAAGTTTTAAAACAAGCAAAAGGTTACTACGGAGCACGTTCACGTGTTTACCGCGTAGCTTTCCAGGCTGTTACTAAAGCGGGTCAATACGCTTACCGTGACCGTCGTGCGAAGAAACGTACTTTCCGTCAATTATGGATTGCACGTATCAATGCTGCTTCACGTCAAAATGGTCTGTCTTACAGCCGTTTTATCAATGGTCTTAAAAAGACATCTGTAGAAATCGATCGTAAGATCCTTGCAGATATCGCTGTTTATGACCAAGTTGCATTCGCAGCGCTTGTTGCAAAAGCTAAAGAAGGCCTAGCGGCAGCTTAAGCTTTTAAAATAAGTATTAAAAAGGAGCCTATGGCTCCTTTTTTTGTGGCTAAAATAAAGTTTTCACCAACAGTTATTTGCGGTAAGGCTCGTGAAAAGCGAGATAGTCGGTAGTGATCCCAACTGCGCTAACGCTATATAATAATTACAAATAAATGAGGTAATTAACTATTTTGAATTGGCAATCCTTAGTTGATAACCGCCAACGCTTTTTCTGGGTATTACAGATTGCGGGTTGGATCGGTTATGCACTTGTTAACTACATTGGCTCAAAAGTCTTTGAGATGCGCGATATTTATGTATTTGTGATCGTACTCAATGCTTACGCCGGGTGTTTAATGACTGTGCCATTGCGCTATATGTATCGCAAAGCCTGGAATGCATCTCCTTGGGTTTTAATGTTAGTAGTGTTCGGCGCTTCGTACATTACAGGCACTTTATGGGCGGTAATACAAAAATTTAATTTATGGGAGATTTATCGCCATGGTTATCGTCCTACAGAATGGTTTTACTATCTGCAACAAGGCTTAGATTCGGTTTATATTATTCTTTGTTGGAGTGGTTTGTACTTTGGCATTAAATATTATCAACTACTGCAAAGTGAGCGCCAAAAAGCCCTTAAAGCAACAACGATGGCGCATGAAGCACAACTGAAAATGCTACGTTATCAATTAAATCCTCATTTTTTGTTTAATACTCTTAATGCTATATCTACGTTGATTTTGGTTAAAGAGAATAAAGATGCTAATTTAATGGTGTCAAAGTTGAGCGACTTTTTACGTTATACACTCAATACCGATCCGATAAAAAAAGTCCCACTTGAACAAGAGTTGCATGCACTGATGCTTTATCTTGAAATAGAGCGAGTACGCTTTGATGAACGGTTGCAAGTGAATGTGCAAATCAGTGATGAAGCAAAAAATGCATTAGTGCCGAGTTTAATATTGCAACCGATCATCGAAAATGCGATTAAATATGCAATAGCTCATCTTAGCGAAGGGGGAGTAATTGATATTAAAGCACAAGTTTTTGCTAATGAACTATTATTGGAAGTAGGCGATAATGGCCCCGGTACTGAATTACTTAATGGCCAATTAGTTAATTCACAAGGGGTAGGGGTGGCAAATACGAAAGACCGCCTGAAAACTTTGTATGAAAATAACTATTCGTTTGTGTTATCACATAATACGCCAAGTGGATTGAAAGTGAATCTGCGCGTTCCGTTTGAGAAGGCTGTGAAGAAATGAGCAAGATTAAGACCCTGATTGTCGATGATGAACCATTAGCCCGTAGAGGGTTAGCGGTAAGATTAGAGGAGTTTGATGATATCGAAGTCATTAAGTTATGTAACTCTGGTCAAGAGGCTATCGATGCATGCCAAGCAGGGAAAATAGATTTAGTTTTTTTAGATATTCAAATGCCTGGAATGAATGGGTTTGAGGTTGCCAGAGCACTCAGTGAAAGTGTCAGAGCGTTACCTGCTATTGTATTCGTAACCGCATTTGATCAGTTCGCAGTCAAAGCATTTGAGATCCATGCTTTAGATTACATCCTTAAACCAGTCGACGACAACAGACTAAAACAGGCGGTAGAAAAAGTGCATACCTACTTGAAGACGCAACAAGACAACGCCCATAAAAAGAAATTGGCGAGTTTTGTAGCTGGAATTACTGGTAATAATTGTGAAGAGATTTTGAAAAAACTGGCAACTGGCGATACATTAACAGATCGCCGTTACCCAGAATCTTTAGCGGTGAAAGAGCAGGGTGAAATAATCCGTGTACCTGTAGCGACAATTCAATGGGTTGATGCCGCTGGTGACTATATGTGTTTACATTGCCAAGATGGTCAAACGCATATTTTACGAAAAACTATGAAAGAACTAGAACAGGAACTTGATCCTCAGCTATTTGTACGTGTACACCGCAGTGCGATTGTAAATACTAAACAAATTAGCAAGCTTGTAACTCAGGTAAGTGGTGAGTATTTATTAGTGCTTGAGAACGGCCAAGAATTAAAAGTAAGCCGTAGTTATCGCGATAAAGTAAAAGCTGCGTTAGCAAGTTAACTTAGAAACGGGCTCAATAGCTGTTATATAACGAAGTAAATTAAACCATGTGTTTTAAATAAAAAAACGCGAGCCTTGGCTCGCGTTTTTTTATAACTGCGTTAATTAAGCAACAGTAACAATTTTCATAGTATTGGTTGCACCAATCGTTTCCATAGCATCACCATGAGTGATGATCACAGTATCGCCAGATTGTAATGAACCCGCATTCACAAGTGTGTTAAGGGCATCTTTTACCATGTTATCTTTTTCACATTGTGTTGAGTCAAAGAATACCGGGTAAACACCACGATATAATGCTGTTTGACCAAGCGTACTGGCATGACGAGACAATGAATAAATAGGTAAGCCAGAGCTGATACGTGACATCAATTTTGCTGTGCTACCTGATTCAGTTAAAGTAATAATCGCTTTTACTGAATCTAAATGGTTTGCCGCATACATAGCTGACAATGCAATTGATTCTGCATTAGAAGAGAAACGACTATCTAAGCGATGTTTAGAAACGTGAGTTTCTTTTTGTGATTCTGCCCCTAAACAAACGCGCGCCATGGTTGCCACGGTTTCTTCTGGGTAATCGCCTGCCGCTGTTTCAGCTGAAAGCATTACCGCATCAGTGCCATCTAGGACTGCGTTGGCAACATCCATAACTTCTGCACGGGTAGGCATTGGGTTATCGATCATTGATTCCATCATTTGTGTTGCTGTGATCACGGTACGGTTAAGTGAGCGAGCACGACGGATAATGAGTTTTTGTTTACCCATTAAGGCAGCATCACCAATTTCAACACCTAAGTCACCACGAGCAACCATCACCGCATCTGAAGCAAGGATAATATCATCAACTGCTTCTACCGTTTCAACGGCTTCAGCACGCTCAATTTTAGCTAAAAGCTGTGCTTTAGAGCCTGCAGCTTCAGCTAGTGAACGCACATAACGCATATCGTCGCCACTGCGTGGGAATGATACTGCGATATAATCAACATCAATTTCTGCTGCAGTTAATAAATCTTCTTTATCTTTATCAGTGAAGGCTGGAGCAGTTAAACCACCACCTAAGCGGTTGATGCCTTTATTGTTAGATAACACGCCACCAACAGTTACTGTGGTATGCACTAAATGACCTTCAACATTTACTACTGTTAATTGAATTAAACCATCGTTTAAAAGTAGTAAGTCACCAGGGGCAACATCTTGTGGTAATTCTTTATAATCAATACCTACGGCGTTGATATCGCCTAGGCCTTTTTCCATTTTTGCATCAAGAATAAATTTTGCACCAACAGGTAGCGTTACTTTGCCATCTTTAAATGTCGATACACGAATTTTTGGGCCTTGTAGATCGGCTAAAATAGCAATGTGCTTGCCTAGTTTTTTGGCAATGTCACGCACTGCTTGGGCACGGTCTTTGTGATCTTGTGCAATGCCGTGTGAGAAATTCAAACGCACTACGTTTGCACCAGCACGGATTATTTTTTCTAAGTTGTTATCTCGATCGGTTGCAGGTCCAAGGGTCGCGACTATTTTTGTGCGTCTAAGCATCAAATTCTCCTGTAGGCTTACGATGTTGTAAGCAGGTTGACGGTTTTTCGTTATTTATAGGTGTTAGTTTAACTGACACGCATAATACAGTTTTTACTGACAGCAAATAGCGCGTTGACATCAAGGTAACGTGTAAAGCTGTCATTATTTTATACAAAAAAATTATGACCACATTATGACACCGGTGTCAGGTCTCGTCAATGCTCGACTCAGAAATCCATATCAGGAAAATTTATCGCCCCGAGGCAACGGTTGTTTGATATAATCACTGTATCTTGCGTGTTTGTCTTGCGCAAAGCGTTGTATCTGTTGTCTAGGCTCGCAATTTTAAGTGGCTTGGGTATATAATGCGCGCGGTATTATTTCATTTACTAACCAATAGTTGTTACCGAGGAGGACACTAAATGCAAGTTGCATTAGTAGGGTTAGGCGTTATGGGTAAAAATCTTGCTCTCAACTTGATTGAACAAGGGATGACGCTAGTAGCTTATGATAAAAACCCAGACGCGGGCGAAGAGCTATTAAGCTGTGCTAAATTACAAGGCATGGCAGATCGTCTGCACATTGTGTCTGATTTAGGTGATATGGTAAAACGGTTAACGCCGCCTCGCTCAATTTTGTTATTAGTGCCAGCGGGTGAGTTAGTCGATAAAGTTTGCAGCGATTTAGTTGATGCAGGCGTTGATTGTGACGATATTATCGTCGATTGTGGCAATAGTAATTATAAAGACGGTATTACTCGTAAACTAAAATATCAAAATAAATTTGAATTTGCCACTATGGGGATTTCTGGCGGTGCTGAAGGCGCGCGTCATGGTCCTGCGATGATGGCAAGTGGTTCAGAAGGCGGCTGGGAACGCGTTGAGTCATGGTTTGAAAAAGTAGCAGCAAGCTACAAAGGTGAATCGTGTTTTGCCCGTGTTGGTCAATCAGCCAGTGGTCACTTTGTAAAAATGGTGCACAATGGAATTGAATATGCATTGATGCAACTAATCGCAGAAATGTATCAATTATTACGCTTAGGCACTAACCGCACTCCACATGAAGTTGCAGAGATTTTTAATCAATGGTCTGAAGGCACACTCAATAGCTATTTATTATCTATCTCAAGTCATATTTTATCGTTAGAAACCGATGCGGGTGAAGCGTTAGTTGATTTGATTGATAATAAAGTTGGCGCGAAAGGCACGGGTTTGTGGACGGCACAAAATGCATTAGAACTGGGTATCGCCGTTCCTTCATTGGTTGCTGCTGTGCAAGCGCGTCACTTAACCAATACTGGTGACACACATGCAGCGAAAGAAATGACGTATGCCGCTAAATCAACTTCACAGGTTGAATTAGATTTAGATGAACTTAAAGATGCCTTCTTGTTTGCAAGTTTACTGGCTTATCGTCAAGGCCTTGCGCTGATCAAAGGTGCATCACGTGCACATCAATGGAAAGTCGATTTATCTAAAACACTGCAAACATGGCGTGCTGGTTGTATTATCCGTGCTGATTACTTAGATAACATCGCTGAAGGTGTTGAGTTTATCGACACTTTAGAAAAAGAGTCATTAGCGCTGCGTAAAATAACAGGTCAAGCAATGATGACTGGATTAGCATTTCCGGTACTTAGCTCAACGCAAACGTATTTTGCGACGTTGACGACACCAAGCAATGGTCATCTAGTGCAAGCACAGCGAGATTATTTTGGTGAGCATGGCATTAAAATTCATAGTGGTGAGGTATGTCATTTAACTGATTTAGTAGAGATTGACGCGAAAGTACGTTAATTAGGCCAATAAGTTAAAATGAAAGGCACGCTAATTAGCGTGCCTTTTTAGTTTAAAAAATAGTTTTTATTATAAAGCGCTCAGCTTATCTACTTAACTCACCACGTAAGTTGTCTTGCATTAAATGGCGAATAGTTTCAATTTCAAGCTTTTGGCTAAATAAGTAGTGTAATTTAGTTAAGCATGCCTCTAAGGTCATATCGTAACCGCTGATCACACCAATGTTAAGTAATGCGTTACCAGTTGCATAGCCGCCCATATTTACATGCCCTTTTAAACACTGGGTTAAATTGACGATAACCATACCGCGCTTACTTGCGCTGGAGAGGATCTCTAAAAAGTCTGGATCTTGTGGTGCATTGCCCACACCAAAGCTCAATAATACGAGGGCTTTGATATTGTCGTTTACCAGACTTTTAACTACAGCATGACTGATCCCTGGATACAAGTATAAAACACCAATAGGTTGCGGCGTGATGTTGGTGACTTGTAGCTCATTTTCAACATACGGGCTCAACTGGCCTTTTAATAATTGAATATTAATACCTGAGAGAGCCAGTGGGTCTAAGTTAGGGGATGCAAAGGCATCAAAGCCATCGGCATGTGCTTTAGTTGCACGATTGCCGCGAAATAATTGATTATTGAAAAATAGACTAACCTCAGCAATCGGATAATTAGCCGCTAAATACATCGCATTAAGTAAATTTACTTGGCCATCAGAGCGCAATTGCGACAGTGGAATTTGCGAGCCTGTCACTATCACTGGCTTTGTTAAGTTTTCAAACATAAAGGACAAAGCAGATGCGGTATACGCCATGGTATCTGTACCATGAAGCACGACAAAGCCATCATAATCTTGGTATTTACTTTTAATATCATCAGCAATTAGTTGCCAATGAGCAGGGGACATGTCTGATGAGTCAATCAGCGGGCAATACTCGTGAATATCGAATAAGGGCATTTCATCACGATTAAATTCGGCATTGTTTTCTACGGTTTGTGTTAAAAAACCTTCAGCGGGAATATAGCCTCGACTCGATTTTTTCATCCCAATCGTACCGCCAGTATATGCGATATAAATACGTTTACGTTTCATAAAAAAAGCCCAGTAAAAAAACTGGGCTTAGTATAACGGTTAGTTGCTGCGATTACAGCCTATACACTATTTATTGCGAAATATTACACACTAAGCAGCGGGCATAAATGCCTTGCGGATCGTTGTAATCTTTTAGACCTTCAACCTCAGTTGTTAATTGCTTAACTAAACCATTGATAGATGCTTGGTTTGAGAGTGCGTTTTGTAGCGTACTTTGTGAGCCAATTAGCGATTTAATCGATGCATTTCCAAAAATATCCTGCATTAATTTCTCTTCCGCCGATAGACTCTGCTTAATGGTTTTAACTTCATAAAAATCAAGCCTAGCCAGTTCAGCTGCCGCTTTGATAGCGTCTTGCTTATTGCCTAATTTGTCAACTAAGCCAAGCTCTTGCGCTTGGCTTGCAATCCAAACACGGCCTTGTGCAATAGAGTCAACTTGCTCAGGGGTCATATTTCGTGCTTCACCAACAACCTCTAAGAAGCGTTGATAAGCATCTTCTACACTTAGTTGAATAACCTGTGCCATTTTTTCATTAAGCGGGCGAGCGATTGATAGACCAGCCATTTCAGTTGTGGCAACGCCATCGGAATAAACACCTAACTTAGCCATGGTGTTTTCAAAGGTCATAAAGTTACCAAATACACCAATTGAGCCGGTAATTGTGCTCGGCGCTGCCCAAATTTCGTTGGCAGCAGAGGCAATCCAGTAGCCGCCAGAAGCTGCTACTGAGCTCATTGAAGCAACAACTGGTTTACCAGCTGCTTTAAGAGCAAGCACTTCAGCACGAATAACTTCAGAGGCAAACATACTGCCACCGCCTGAATCAATTCGCAGTACAACCGCTTTTACTTTATCATCTAAGCGTGCTTTACGTAGTAAAGCCGCTGTAGAGTCACCACCAATTTCACCGGCTTTACGTTCGCCGTCAGAGATAGTACCGCGTGCAACCACAACGGCGACTTTTTCTGTCATTGGGTTATCAAACTCAATCGGCGATTTAACTAATGAGAGATATTCTTTAAACGATACTTGGTTAAAGGTTTTGCCTGTTTCTTCAGTGCCTACTAAGGTAATTAATTGTTGACGCACTTGTTGATTGGTTTTTAAAGAATCAACCCATTGATGTTCAAGGGCATATTTACCTGAATCGCCATTAACTGCTTGCATTTTTGCCAGAAAAACGTCCATTGTTTCATCAAAGTTTGCTTCATCAAATGGGCGCACAGCGGCAACGTCTTGTTTGTATTCTTTCCACAATGCACCTAGCCATACATTATTAGCTTCTTTTGCTGCATCTGACATATCGTTACGAATAAACGGTTCAACAGCCGATTTAAATGTACCAACACGGAAAATATGCTGAGTGATACCGAGTTTTTCAAGCGCATCTTTAAAATATAACGGGTACATGCCAAAGCCTTGGATCTCTACACCACCATAAGGGTGCATAGATATTTCATCAGCGTGCGCAGCAATATAATATTGTGCTTGTGAGTAATAATAACCAGAGGCAATTACTTTTTTGCCGCTCGCTTTAAACCGCTCTAACGCTAGAGTGATTTGTTTTAATTTATTTAAATGCGCGCTAGGCATTTTTTGTAAGTCCAGCAAGATCACACTAATGCGTTTATCTTCAGTGGCTTGATCAATTACATTGATAATATCATCAAGTAAAATTTCAGCGGGCTCATCGTTGCTCTGTGTTGCGTCATTGATGGCAGATTCAATTGGATCAACGTAAACTTTTTCCTCTACGATTGGACCATTGAGGTTTAACCTGAGCACAGATGTGTCAGCAACATTAATTTCATTGTCATCACTTGTGATTGAAACAATGAAAAGAATGACAAGTAACACAAATAAAAAATTGAGGACTAAACGACGAGAAAAGTTAATTCCTGCCCACAGTCCTTTAAATAGCTTTGCAATCAAAATAAATCCTTAGTCTGGTACAACTTATATCTGTCACCATCTTAGCTCAGAATAAAAATTAATTTAACTGTTAAATCGTAACTAAGTATTTATGAGCGAGGTTTTAACCGTGAGAATGTGAACATATTAACTAATTTATCGCTTTTGTTGCTTATTGCTTGCCAATCGAGCAAAATTGGCTAATGTATAGAGGTTAGACCAGTTCATTGGGGCAGAGGATGTTAGAACAACAATTACAATTGAAACACACACAGCTACGTAACCGTTTGGTAATGGGCTCAATGCACACGGGGCTTGAAGAGGGATGGCATAACCGAAAACGACTGCGTGCTTTTTATGAAGCGCGCGCAAAAGGTGGTACTGCGATGCTCATTACGGGGGGCTACAGTCCTAATTTGCGTGGCAAATTAACCCCAATCTCATCGTCTTTTAATAGCTATTATGATGTGTTTAAGCACCGTGCATACACTGATGTTGTCCATCAACACGGCGGTAAGATTTGCTTACAATTATTACATGCTGGACGTTATGCGTATCATCCATTTAATCAAGCACCAAGTGCAATTAAAGCACCTATTAACCCATATCAACCCAAAGCAATGTCGCTCAGTGCAATAAAAAAAACCATCAAAGACTTTGCTCATTCCGCCTATTTAGCACAAAAGGCAGGCTACGATGGCGTTGAAGTGATGGGCTCAGAAGGTTATTTGATTAATGAGTTTATGGCACCGCATACCAATAAACGCTCAGATGAATACGGTGGAAGTTTAGAAAACCGTATGCGTTTAGCGTTAGAGATAGTCAAAGCTGTACGTGCCAAAGTAAATAAAGAATTTTTAATTATCTTTCGATTATCGGTGATGGATTTAATTCCGAATGGGTCAACACCTGAAGAGGTTACGATCCAGGCCAAAGCATTAGAGCAGGCTGGAGTTGATATTTTAAATACTGGTATAGGCTGGCATGAAGCACGAGTACCTACCATTGCGAGTATGGTGCCAGCAGGTGCATTTAAAGAAGCTTCAAAACGTTTAAAAGAAGTGGTATCGGTTCCTGTCATTGCTGTAAATCGTATTAATACTCCTGAGATTGCCAATGAAATTTTAACTGCAGGGGATGCCGATCTGATTTCGATGGCACGACCACTATTAGCCGATCCAGAATTTTTTAATAAATACCAAGCACAACAAAGTAAACACATTAATATTTGTATCGGCTGTAATCAGGGCTGTTTAGATCATGTATTTAAAGGTAAACGAGCAACATGCTTAGTGAATCCTCAAGCGGGGTTTGAGCTAGATTATCCTCTTGAGCTGACCAACAAGGCTAAAAATGTGTTGGTTGTAGGTGCTGGGCCTGCGGGCTTATCTGCCAGTTGTTACTTAGCGCAAAAAGGCCATACGGTAACGCTGATTGATAAAAATACAGATATGGGCGGCCAATTTAATTTAGCGATGCGAATTCCTGGTAAAGAAGATTTCAATCATACCCTGCGTTATTTTATTAATGAACTTGAACGTCTAAAGGTCACGGTAACACTCAATACTCCTTTTACCGATAAAATGCTTGAGCAATACGATGACGTGGTGTTTGCAACGGGGGTGCGCCCGCGTGAGGCAAACTTTACCTGCGCGGATAATAAACGTGTTTTTTCATACGATGAAGTTATTCGTGGTGAAGTTGAATTAGGGCAATCGATTGCAATTTTAGGTGCCGGCGGCATTGGCTTTGATATGGTTGCTTTTTTAAGTGAACATAAAGATCAAAGTATTGCTGATTTTAAATCGCAGTGGGGAATTGAGTGTCAGCCAAGTCCAGATAAAGATAATCGTCAATTGTTTATGCTAAAACGCAGCGCCGGGCGTTTTGGCAGTGAGCTTGGTAAAACAACGGGCTGGATACATCGTCAAGTTGCAAAGCAACATGGTGTAAAACAGATCGCTGATTGTCAGTATCATCATTTTGATCAGCAAGGTCTAAAAATTACTGTGGCAGGAGAGGAGCAGGTGCTACCTGTTGATACAGTGATCGCTTGTATCGGGCAAGTCTCTAATAACGAATTAATGTCGGGGTTAATCGATAATCCTAAAGTACATGTAATTGGCGGGGCCAAATTAGCATCAGCAATTGATGCAAAACGAGCTATTTATGAAGCGCTTCAGGTCGCGCGTAAAATTTAACTGAAATAAACTTTTAATCGTAGCGGTCTTTGTTTAATACATTTCAAAAGACTAGACTGCTACGATGAATACATTGATCACACTATATAAAACTTCCCTACAAAAAATAGCCATTTTTGATGGTATCCCTGCTTTACTATTTAGACTGATACTGGCGCCAGTTATGATCATCGCAGGTTATAACAAGCTAAATATCAGTGGTAATGGTAATGGTTTTTTTGAATTCTTTTTAGCTTCTCCAGATGTTGTTGCTTGGTTTGGTAACCCAGATTGGGGTTTAGGCTTACCTTTTCCAGATTTACTGGCTTTTTTAGCTGGCTGGAGTGAATTTCTCGGTGGCTGGCTGCTCTTAGTTGGTTTATTAACCCGTCTGGTTAGCATACCGCTGATGTTTACTATGGTCGTTGCCGCAACCTCTGTACATTGGCACAATGGCTGGTTTGCGATTGCGCCGACAGATCCAGATACCAGTGCTGCACAAGTACTTGATTGGTTGGCGATCCCCGGTGCAAAAGAAAGTTTAGATAATTCCCGTGAAGTAAAAGAACGTATTGAGAAAATTCGAGGGCTTGTACAAGAACATGGTTTCCCAGATTACCTTTATGAAAAGGGTAAACCGTCGATTTTGAATAATGGTATTGAGTTTTCAGCAATTTATTTTGCGATGTTATTGAGTTTATTTTTTACCGGCGGTGGGCGTTTTGTTAGCCTTGATCACTGGTTACGGAAAAGATTCGAATAATCTAAATCTCTACCTGTCAGTTTGCGACGCCCGTCGCAAACTTTCTAACTTTCTAACTTTCTAACTTTCAAACTTTCTCAGCAATCCCTATCAATGCTATGCTAGTTTCTTTTTTAATTAGAGAATCGTTATGGACGCTATTGAGCTTTTATTGACTCGTCAGTCAGATCCTCGACTGATTGCACCTGCCCCAAACAACAGTCAACTTGATATTATTAAACAAGCAGCGCTTCGTGTGCCTGATCATGGTTGCCTTGCGCCTTGGCAATTTATTGTTGTTGCAGAAGATGCGCGAGAACGACTCGGCGAAATTTATTATCAAAGTGCAGTTGCAGAACAACAAGATGAAAAAGTCATTAATCGTGCCAAAGAGTTACCGCTGCGTGCACCGATGATAATCATTGCCATTGCCAAATATCAAGCGCACCCAAAAGTACCGCGTATAGAACAAGTACAAAGTGCTGGTTGTGCTGTGTTAGCTATGCAACAAGCAGCTTTTGCGCAGGGACTGGGTGGTGTCTGGCGTACTGGTTACTTTGCGCAAAGTGAGGCGGTAAAAGCGGCGTTAAAGCTTGATAATGAAGATGAGATTGTCGGTTACCTGTATTTAGGCACTCCAGAAGTGGACTGTAAAAAGGCTGTTCGTCATAGCCCAGAACACTTTTTCACAAACTTATAGTTGCCAAAAAGTAATTAATTGGAACTTTGTCGTGTTATTTCAGTCAGAGTGCATTAAGGCTACCTTTGTTATTATCTTTAGGTAGCTTGGCTGTCTGAAGCGCTTGGATGCAATAACCCTCAATACAATGGTTTGTTATTTTTCTGCAGTTTGTTAATGTATGGAGTGTCTTAATTAGAATAACAACAAGAAGACGAGGATAATGGGAAATTTATTTTTACGTGAAAAAGAAAAATGGTTAACGTGGTCCTTATGGGGTTTTGTTGGTGCGGCTATCACTCTTTACACAGCATTTAGTACACAGACTCCTCATTTAATAGCGATCTCATCAACTGCTATTGTGGTTATCTTAGCGTGGTGGATGCAACGCACAAGACGATTTGATTTTGGTAGAGCGTTTAAAGTGTGTTGTTACGTGTTGTTTGTGAGTATTTTACCCGCTTTTGTATTGGTGCTTGTACCAAGTGATGATCTAAACCGTTTTGATTTAATCTTTCAGAGCTTAAGTTTTGTAACTTTTAGCTTATTAGTCTGCTTACTGTGTTCGTGGGTCGCGAAACGTCCAAAACAGTATTATTGATGTATTTTTAAGCGCTTTGAGTAATTGTAACGATTAATTTGAACTTTTTTACTTTTAGGGCTTTACAACAAGGCGGCTAACCCCTATTATCCGCGCCGTACGGAGAGATGGCAGAGTGGTCGAATGCACCGGTCTTGAAAACCGGCAGGGGTTTATAGCCCCTCTAGGGTTCAAATCCCTATCTCTCCACCATATTTAAAAAGCCGCCTTATGGGCGGCTTTTTGCTATCTGGAGTTTAAGATGTCACAGCAAAATCAATTAAACACCACACAACGGGTGCTAAAACACGTACTGTTATGGTCGGTGTTTGGCTACTGTTATCACAGTGCTATTAACTTACTCGTTAAAATGGCGATGGATGCACAACCAGAGCATGTATTGCTCACAGCTATGCTTTACTGCCTAGGCTTTAATCTATTAGCTGGGCATTTAATTACTAAATATGATAAATACTGGCCAGAAATTGCGGCAATATTTATTGGTTGTATCGGTTTATTAGTCGTGCCGGTGCTATTAGTTGGTACGCAGGCATTACTGAGTCGTCCATTACTTGCTGGTATTTTAATCAGCTTGCCAATCTTGACTTTTGCTGTGCGCTTAATAAAGCGAAAACTCACTAAAAACTAGCTCTAAAGAAGCCCAAAAGGGCTTTTTTTTATGATAGCATAGGCGCGTCTTTTAACTGATACCAGCGTTATTAAGCTTGGTATAAACAAAACGTGAAACATATTATGTCAGATAATTTTACTACAGATGCTGAAAAAGCAAGTTACGGTATTGGCCTACAGATGGGTGAGCAACTTAAAGCTAACCCTTTCGAAGGTTTAAACTTAAATTCAGTATTTGCAGGCATGAAAGATGCGTATGTGGGCGGCGATTTCCAAGTTGAGATCCCTGAGATCCAAGCTGCATTCGAAAAAATCAACACTGAAATCCAAGCACGTCGTGAAGAAGAAGCGAAAGTACTTGCAGCTGAAGGCATTGCATTCTTAGAAGAAAATGCAAAACGTGCTGAAATCACAGTGACTGAGTCTGGTCTTCAATATGAAGTACTAGCAACAGGTGAAGGCAACAAGCCAACTGCTGAGTCAACAGTGCGTGTTGATTATCACGGTACACTTATCAACGGTACTGTATTTGACAGCTCTTATGAGCGTGGTCAACCTGCTGAGTTTCCAGTTGGTGGCGTGATCAAAGGCTGGACTGAAGCATTACAAATGATGCCTGAAGGCACCAAATGGCGTATCTATGTTCCTCATGAGCTTGCTTATGGAGAACGTGGTGCCGGTGCTGCAATTGCACCATTCTCAACACTGGTATTTGACGTTGAGCTACACGAAATTCTTTAATTAGAAATTGAGTAATAAAAAGCCGCGCTAATAACTATTAGCGCGGCTTTTTTATGGTTATTTACTGAGATCAGAAATAACCACGTAGACCAATTCTAAAGTTACGCCCAGGAAGTGGCGCTTCATCTTTAATAAATGAACTATGTACAAAACCCAGTTCATCCGTAATATTATCAACGTTGATATAAAACTGTGTATCTACCGGACCGACACTTAATTGATAATTTGCTTGCGCATCAAACAGTGTATAGCCATCAGTTGCGGTTTCATAAGCCGTAATATCACGTTGTTCAAAGTAGTGTGTGCCAGTTAAGCTGAACTGCCAATCACTGATATTATACTGAAATTCTGAACCTAACTTATTTGCCGGAATACGCGGTAAATACCCTTCATCATCAGCAAGTTTTGCAGTGGTTGAGTCACCAAATACTTTTACCATCGCATTTGAATTTAATTGATAATGTGCATCAAATTCAATGCCGTATAATTTCGCATTTTTACTGACAAATTGATAAACAGCCATACCATCATCGTGGCCAGGCTCTGCAGCTTCAAGGCCGTGCTCTTCATCAAACATTAACCCCGTGTTTTGCTGATAGTAAAAATTGGCAATGTCGTTATAGAAAAAGTTAACCGTATAACCAAAATCGCCACTAAAGCGTCTAAAGCCAAAATCAATATTGGTTGATGTTTCTTGTTTGATATTTTCAGGTTCGAAGTGAATTTCACCGTCTTCTATCGCGTAGCCTAAACCAAGCTCATAGGTGCCAGTTGCAATATGGACACCATTTGATAATAGCTCGGCTGATAACGGTGCGCGTTCAGAGTGTGACACGCTCAGCGCAATACTTTGTCCGGGTGTATATTGCCAAATAGCGCCTGCTGAAGCGCTCAGATTAGTAAAGCTTTTACTGTAAGGCGTTATTTCATTGGCGTGTTCATCAGTATGATCATCTTCATGGTCATGCGCAGCAGCACCGACATTACTATCAATATTATAATCTTCAATACGCGCACCTAATTCTAATGTCACGTTGCCAAACTGTTTTTCTTCGAGGATAAATAATGCATGAGTAGTCGTTTTGCTAGCGGGTGTGAAGGCTTCTTCACCATCGGCATCATAATCAGATTCACTAAAATGATAACCAGCCATACCATGCCAATTACCTAACTTATGCTCGATATTTAAACGTGCTTCAGTGGTTTCATTACTAAAGATAGTACCGATCGCGCCATCTTCAATTTCAGCATGGCGATAATCAGTATAACCTAGACGTAAATTAATAGTTTCAATCCAGTTGTTGTGTAATGCATAGCTCATCAAACCTTGCCAGCGATCTTGTTCTACACGCGCATAAACGGCTTCTTCTTCGCCTTCATCATGGTCGTGTTCGTGTTCGTGATCATGGCTATGTGCTGGAATACCGTAGTCGGTTTCAATACGGCCATAAGAAACACCTAGCGTTAAATGCTCACCTACATAGCTGGTACCAAAGTTAACGGTTTGGCTATCAATAAAGGTATTTTTTACCGAGGTGGCTGTTTCATGCTCTTCTTCGTCATGACCCTCATGATCTTCGTGCTCTTCTTCAGGTAAGTTAAAACGCGGAGTTTGGTAGTCATCACCAGTGCGTTTGGTACCGTCAAAATGGAAGTTAAAGTTGTTATGGCCCGTCTCAAGCTTGGCAGCATAGGTGTTGGCATTTGAAACTGTGTCATGGCTGTATTCAACAGCCCCAGTTAACTGCTCGATATTATCAGTTGGAATGCGGTTATCTACTACGTTAACTACGCCACCAATCGCGCCTGAGCCATAAAGTAGCGTAGCTGGGCCACGCAAAACTTCAATCTGTTCTGCAGCTAGGCTGTCATTCGATGTTGCGTGATCTGGGCCAATACGTGACGCATCGCTGCTGTCTAAGCCATTTTGGGTGATTTTAACGCGAGGGCCATCTAGGCCACGGATTATAGGGCTAGATGAAACAGGGCCAAAATAGCTGGCATTAACACCCGGAAGCCCTTTGAGCGTTTCGCCTAACGTGGGTTTTGCTTTATTGCGCAGTTCATCACCACTGAGTACACTCACTGGTGAAATCATCTCTAAGCTATTTTTATGCAGGGCAGAGGCATACACAACGACAGATTCAACTGACGTAGGTACAAGCGTGATATTTAGAGCAGAACTGGTTTCAGTTACTTGAACTCTAGCATCAACAAAATTATTTTTACTAATATGTAATTGGCTATTAGCATCAATATTAATACTAAATCGGCCATTCTCGTCAGTTTTAATTGACTGTGCTTTACCGTGTACGTGCACATCGGCATAGCTGAGTGGTTGCTTGTTATTGTCAAAAACTTGCCCAGTTACCAGCGCAGCATGAGCAGAAAAAGAGCTTAAAGCAGTGATAATTGCAGTTGATATTAAGGAATGTCGGATCATGGTTACTACGTTGTTGCTATTATGTTGTGATATAATATAACACCATCATTTGTGCTGATCAATAATGTTATACCATAACTTTTAAAATAAACGTGCTTATATCAGATTGGGCTATACTCAATAGGAGTAACGGCGAGACTGGTGAATATTATGTCTGATAAAACACGTATTTTTAAAGCACGATTTAGCATAGCTGATCTGCGTCATCAGCGTAATCACAAAGAAATTTTTACCACAGCGTTGACTAAAAATGA
Source organism: Pseudoalteromonas rhizosphaerae (assembly GCF_028885455.1). Lineage (NCBI taxonomy): Bacteria > Pseudomonadati > Pseudomonadota > Gammaproteobacteria > Alteromonadales > Pseudoalteromonadaceae > Pseudoalteromonas > Pseudoalteromonas rhizosphaerae. Next base: position 3,444,482 of record NZ_CP118496.1, on the reverse strand, counting down.
AACACTGGAGCATTTTGTTTTAAAGCTATTAGGCTATTGTATTTTATCTTATGACAGCCATGCAGTGCTTAATAAACTTGCTGATAAACTACAGCCAGATGTAGGAATTCAAGCGTTGGATGAACATTATAAAACCTGGTTAAGTGTTGATAAACCTGACCTTGATGAATTAGTTAAGATCGCTAAGCAAGTGGATGAATTATTAATTTTAACAACGGGCAATAGTGAATGGTTAACGCAATCTCAGTCACGGTTAAAGTTATTTGATAATAGCCATATTATTGAGATTGACCAGCAGTTTATTGATGATATTCAGGTGGATTTAACCCGCAGTTTAAATTGGGATGTAACCATAGATGAAAGTAGTTTAATGATCAGTGATAAAATACATTGCTATGAAACAAAGCAGTTTGACTGGCATTAACAAATTACTTCAAATTGAGAGTGATATTGCCATCGGGTTTACAGCAGCACAGCAGTACTTCTCCATCACGTACAAAGGCGAGTGGTTCTTCGTTATAGGTGACTTGCCCTGCTACTAGGGTTGCTCTACAGGCACCACAATATCCTTCTCTACACTGAAAAGGAATTTCATATTGCTGTTGTTCTAGGCAGTCTAAAAGGGAATGACAGCCAGTGTCAAAATCTACACACTGGCTATTATCTGCAAAGTGGATCTTTGCAGTTTTGTTGCTGGTCATTAGAGATCGAAGTCACCGAAATCAGAGGCATTAACTTGAGAGTCAATTTGGCCTACAAGGTATGAGCTGATCTCCGCTTCTTGTGGAGCAACTTGTACATTGTCTGACACTAACCATGAATTGATCCATGGGATAGGGTTACTGCTGGTTTTAAACTGTGTTGGTAAACCAACTGCAGTCATACGAGCATTAGTAATGTACTCAACGTATTGGCATAAAATATCTTTGTTTAAGCCAATCATTGAACCATCTTTAAACAGGTATTCAGCCCATTCTTTTTCTTGTTCAGCAGCATCAACAAACATCTTGATCGCTTCATCACGACACTGGGCTGCTACGATAGCCATTTCAGGATCGTCTTTACCATCTTGCATAATATTCAAAATATGCTGAGTACCAGAAAGATGAAGCGCTTCATCACGGGCGATCAGCTTAATAATTTTAGCGTTACCTTCCATTAATTCTCGCTCTGCAAACGCAAATGAACAGGCAAAACTGACATAAAAACGGATCGCTTCTAAGATATTCACTGACATCATTGCAAGGTATAAAAGCTTTTTAAGTTCAAATAAACTGATATGAACTGTTTCGCCATTAAGTTCATGTTTACCTTCACCGTATAAGTTATACACAGCCACTTTATTAATTAATTCATCGTAATATTTAGTTACGGCATCAGCACGTTCACTGATCTTTTCGTTACTAACGATATCATCAAAAATAAGCTCAGGGGCTTGGGTAACGTTACGAATAATATGTGTATATGAACGGCTATGGATTGTTTCACTAAATGCCCATGTTTCAATCCAGGTCTCAAGTTCTGGGATCGACACAATTGGCAGTAACGCAACATTAGGCGAGCGACCTTGCACACTATCAAGTAAGGTTTGATATTTTAAGTTACTTAAAAATATATGTTTTTCGTGATCAGGTAAGGCCTGAAAATCTAACCGATCTTTACTTACATCGACTTCTTCAGGACGCCAAAAAAACGATAGTTGTTTTTCAATTAGCTTTTCGAAAATAGGGTACTTCTGTTGATCATAACGCGATACGTTAACGGTTTGGCCGAAAAACATCGGTTCTTGTAGTTGGTTATTATGGTTTCGGCTAAAAGTAGTATAAGACATAAGATCACTCAAAAAACGAACAGGGAAAAGCGGGCGTATAGCCCGCTTCCAATTTATATTTATTACCGATTAGATTTTACACGCACCGCCTGCACAATCATCATCTTCCACTTCTGGTGTATCTTCTTGCATATCAGATGCACCATCACGGGTGTTATGGTAGTAAAGGGTTTTAACGCCAAGTTTGTAAGCACCCAGTAAATCTTGTAATAAGACCTTCATTGGTACTTTACCACCTTCAAACTTATTTGGATCGTAGTTAGTATTGGCAGAAATTGTTTGATCAACAAACTTTTGCATAATACCCACTAATTCTAAATAACCTTTATTTGATGGGATATCCCACAATAATTCATAATTATTTTTAAGGCGTTCATACTCAGGTACAACTTGTTTTAAAATACCATCTTTACTGGCTTTAACACTGATATGACCACGTGGTGGTTCAATACCATTAGTTGCATTTGAAATTTGCGACGATGTCTCAGATGGCATCAACGCAGATAACGTTGAGTTACGCATACCATGCTCTTTGATATTGGCACGTAATGTATCCCAATCTAAATGCAATGGTTCATCACAAATTTTATCCAAATCACGTTTGTACGTATCGGTTGGCATAATACCTTGCGAATACGTTGTTTCGTTAAATTTAGGACATGCACCACGTTCTTTAGCCAGTTCATTTGAGGCTTTCATCAGGTAATACTGAATTGCTTCAAATGTTTTGTGAGTCAGTGCATTGGCACTGCCATCAGAATAACGTTTGCCATTTTTAGCAAGGTAATATGCGTAGTTGATTACGCCTATTCCGAGTGTACGACGGCCCATAGTTGCATTATGTGCTGCTGGCACCGGGTAGTCTTGGAAATCCAGTAAGTTATCAAGTGCACGTACCGCAAGTTCTGCAAGCTCTTCAAGTTCATCCAGTGACTCAATCGCACCTAAGTTAAAGGCCGACAGCGTACACAGTGCAATTTCACCTTCTTCATCATTAACATTGTTAAGTGGTTTAGTTGGCAATGCAATTTCTAAACATAAGTTAGATTGGCGAATTGGTGCCACTTTAGCAATGAACGGGCTGTGTGTATTACAGTGGTCAACGTTTTGTAAATAGATGCGGCCAGTGCTAGCACGCTCTTGTGCAAACATTGAAAACAGCTCAATAGCTTTAATACGTTTTTTACGAATTGACTCGTCTTGTTCATATTGTACGTAAAGACGATCAAATTCATCTTGATCTTCAAAAAATGCATCATATAAACCAGGCACATCAGACGGGCTGAATAATGTGATGTAATCATCTTTGATCAAACGTGAGTACATTAGTTTATTAAACTGTACACCGTAATCTAAGTGACGAACGCGGTTATCATCAACACCACGGTTGTTTTTAAGCACTAATAAGTTTTCAACTTCTAGATGCCAAAGTGGATAGAACAGGGTTGCTGCGCCACCACGGACACCACCTTGCGAACAACTTTTAACAGCCGTTTGAAAGTGCTTATAAAACGGGATACAACCGGTGTGGTATGCTTCACCATTGCGAATAGGGCTACCTAGTGCGCGAATACGACCAGCATTAATACCAATACCTGCACGTTGCGATACGTATTTTACAATCGCTGATGAGGTTGCATTAATTGAATCTAGGCTGTCACCGCATTCAATCAGTACACATGAACTGAATTGACGCGTAGGGGTACGAACTCCCGCCATAATAGGCGTAGGTAATGAAATTTTGAACAATGACACCGCATCGTAAAAACGCTTTATGTAGTCTAAACGCGTTTCTTTTGGGTAATCAGAGAACAAGCTGGCTGCAACTAAAATATATAAAAACTGTGCGCTTTCATAAATTTCACCCGTAACACGGTTTTGTACTAAATATTTACCTTCAAGCTGTTTAACAGCAGCATAGCTGAAGTTTAAATCACGTCCATGATCAAGGTATTCATCCAGTTGATCAATTTCTTGCTCTGTGTAGTCAGCTAGTAAGTGTGCATCGTAACGCTTATCTTCAACTAACTTAACGATATGATCATACAAGCGCGGTGGCTCAAATTGACCATAGGCTTTTTTACGCAAATGGAATACAGCTAAGCGGGCTGATAAATATTGATAATCAGGCGACTCTTTAGAGATCTGATCAGCGGCCGCTTTGATGATGGTTTCATGGATGTCTTCAGTACGAATACCATCATAAAACTGGATGTGCGATTTCAGCTCAACTTGTGAGACAGACACATTATTTAGACCTTCGGCGGCCCAAGCAATAACGCGATGGATCTTATCTAAATCAAGTGACTCTTTACGGCCGTCACGTTTGCTTACAGATAGCTGTTGGTTCATAGTTTTGCCTGTATTCCTTGGGATATAATATTTTTTAGTGACACATTTTTCTTAAAATAAATTTTTTATTGCAATAAAATTGTATTAGCGCGAATTTAATTGAATAACATTTAGCCACAACATCTGGTGTTCATCAAATTCTAGATCACAAGATAGTGTGGTATGCGATCATTTGCAAGGGGCATAAACGCCCCTAATTGTGGATAACGTTGGGATAACACGCTTGTGTTAGTAGCCATTAACCTTTGACCATCTGATTAAAATGAAATTTATAAAAATCAACTGATGATCGATTAAATTTACGCATTTTAAAAATAAATTTTGGCTGCTTTTTTTATCAACAAACAATGTGCAAAAAGTAACACGATCACAATATGTAGTGGTTAAAATTTAACATGGCACTATATATGGTTAAATGCATCAATAGGTGATTGCCAATTAAAATCGGCTTGCCAACTCAATGCTTCAGCTTCACTAGGGATGTAGCCCCACAACGCAGCAGCGCTGTGCATGTTTGCAGCCTTGGCTGCAATTATGTCACGCTGCGCATCACCTATATACAAACAACGACTCGGATCAACATCTAACAGTTGGGCTGTATGCAGTAAAGGTAAAGGAGATGGTTTAGCGATATCGAGGGTGTCACCACTGACAATGGCCTGTGCATCTTTGAGTTCAGCAATTGCAGCAACTAATGGAATAGTCAAAAACTCAGGTTTATTAGTCATGATCCCCCATTTGATCTGTTGTTGATCAAGCGCGATTAATAATTGTGCAATTCCAGTAAAGCATTGACTATGGGTGGCAATATTATCTGCGTAGGCCGTTAATAGCTGCTGGCGTAAGTCAGCTTGATTTGGGTGATCGTGCCATTGCTGACCAAATCCAGCTGCAAGCAGCGCCATTGCACCGTTAGAAGCTGCAGGACGATATATATCAGCGGTTACTAATGGTTGGTTATGATCAGCGAGTACGTAATTAAGCGCAGCCCCTAAATCATCTGCGGTATCGAGTAATGTACCGTCTAAATCAAAAATAAAGGCGTCGTAATCAATTGAGGGGGTTGCTGTGTTAAAACCAGCCATTACGCTAGTTTCTCAAAATGCAGAATATAATTAACGCTTACATCGGTATTTAAGCTGTACTGCTTTGATAAAGGGTTATAACTTAATCCCGCACTAGCACGTACTTTGAGGCCCGCTTGTTCTGCCCATGCAATGAGTTGTGCTGGTTTGATAAACTTTTTGTGATCATGGGTTCCATCAGGCACCATCTTCAATAATTTTTCCGCCCCGATAATTGCGTACAAATATGCTTTTGGGGTTTTGTTTAATGTAGAGAAAAATACATCGGCACCAGGTTTCGCTAATTCTGCTACTGCATGAATGATAGATGCAGGGTCTGGCACATGCTCTAACATTTCCATACAAGTAATAGTATCAAAGCGGGCAGGGTGTTCGCTGGCATACTGTTCGGCAGGTATTTTTATATAGTCAACGTTTACACCGGTTTCTAAACTGTGCAGTTTCGCAACGGTTAACGGCTCTTGACCCATATCAATACCAGTCACATGTGCGCCCATTCGCGCCATACTTTCACTCAATATACCGCCACCACAGCCGACATCGAGTGTTTCTTTGTCGAATAAGCCTTTGGCCTTGTCGGCAATAAAATCTAATCTTAATGGATTAATTTCATGAAGGGGTTTAAATTCGCCTTCACGATCCCACCAACGCTCAGCGATGGCTTCAAACTTTGCAATTTCTGCACTATCTACATTCTGATGTTCGGTCATAAAAAACTTCCTCGTCAATCTCAGGCCATTATATAGGGGTAAATTAATAAATCGCAAAGATTTAGCGCCTGTAAATCTAAATTAATTGTGGTAGCATGACTTGGTAATAATAACTAAATCCCCGCAAGCGCCCATATGTGGCACTTTCGTGGGTCAATACTGAAGGAATGTGATATCAAATGACTGATTTCGCCAATGAAATTCTGCCAGTCAATATTGAAGACGAGTTAAAAAACTCCTATTTAGATTACGCAATGAGCGTAATTGTAGGACGAGCACTACCAGACGTACGTGATGGTTTAAAACCTGTTCACCGCCGCGTTTTGTTTGCTATGAACGAGCTTAATAATGATTGGAATAAGCCTTACAAAAAATCAGCCCGTGTGGTTGGTGATGTAATTGGTAAATACCATCCCCATGGCGACAGTGCGGTGTATGACACAATCGTACGTATGGCCCAGCCATTCTCTTTACGTTATATGTTAGTTGACGGCCAAGGTAACTTTGGTTCAGTTGATGGTGACTCAGCAGCAGCAATGCGTTATACCGAAGTCCGTATGGCGAAAATGTCTCATGAGCTTTTGGCTGATCTTGAAAAAGAGACTGTTGATTTTGTACCTAACTATGATGGTACAGAGCAAATTCCTGACGTATTACCGACCAAAGTTCCTAACTTATTAGTGAACGGTTCATCGGGTATTGCGGTAGGTATGGCGACGAACATTCCTCCTCATAACTTAACTGAAGTTGTGAATGGCTGTTTAGCACTTATTCAAAACCCTGAATTAACCATTCATGAACTAATGGATTATATTCCGGGCCCAGATTTTCCAACTGCGGCAATTATCAACGGTAAAAAAGGCATTGAACAAGCCTATTTAACTGGCCGTGGCAAAGTGTACATGCGTGCACGTGCGGAAATTGAAGTTGACGAAAAAACCCATCGTGAAACGATCATCGTTCACGAGATCCCTTATCAAGTAAATAAAGCCCGCTTAATCGAAAAGATTGCTGAGCTTGTTAAAGATAAGAAGATTGAAGGCATTAGTGCATTACGTGATGAATCAGATAAAGACGGTATGCGTATCGTTATCGAGATCAAACGTGGTGACGTAGGCGAAGTGATCTTAAACAACCTTTATGCACAAACTCAGTTACAAACTGTGTTTGGTATGAACATGGTTGCGTTGATCAATAACCAGCCTAAGTGTTTCAACTTAAAAGAAATGCTTGAAGAATTCATCATTCACCGCCGTGAAGTAGTGACCCGTCGTACGGTATTTGACCTACGTAAAGCCCGCGATCGTGCACACATGCTTGAAGGCTTAGCAATTGCACTTGCTAACATTGACCCAATTATCGAGCTTATTCGTAACTCACCAACGCCAGCTGAAGCTAAAGTAGCACTTGCTAGCCGTCCGTGGGAATTAGGTAATGTGAAAGCCATGCTTGAAAAAGCCGGTGAAGCAAATGTTGCCCGTCCAGATTGGTTAGCGGATGACTTAGGCATTCGTGATGGTCAGTATTATATTTCTGAGCAACAAGCCCAAGCAATTCTAGATTTACGCTTACACAAGCTTACTGGTCTTGAACATGAAAAGATTCTAAGCGAATACCAAACGTTATTAGATTTAATTGCCGAGCTTTTATATATTCTTGCTAATCCTGAGCGTTTAATGGAAGTTATTCGCGATGAGTTAGTTGAAATTAAAGAGCAATACGGCGACGAACGTCGTACTGAAATTAATGCCGCGGCTCATGATATTAGTCTTGAAGACTTGATCACTGAAGAAGACGTGGTCGTAACCCTATCTCACGAAGGGTATGTGAAGTATCAGCCATTGTCTGATTACGAAGCACAGCGCCGTGGTGGTAAAGGTAAATCAGCAACCAAGATGAAAGATGAAGATTTCATTGAACGTCTGCTAGTTGCTAATACTCATGACACGATTCTTTGTTTCTCAACGGCGGGTCGCTTATATTGGCTTAAAGTGTATCAATTACCACTTGCCAGTCGTGCAGCCCGTGGTAAGCCAATTGTAAACTTATTGCCGCTTGAAGCAGACGAACGTATTACGGCTATCTTGCCAGTACGTGAGTATGAAGAAAATAAATACATCTTTATGGCAACTGCATTCGGTACCGTGAAGAAAACACCATTGACTGCGTATAGCCGTCAACGTGCTAGCGGTATTATTGCCGTTAACTTAAACGACGGTGATAGCTTGATTGGTGTCGATATCACTGATGGTAGCAACGAAATCATGTTGTTTACTGATGCTGGTAAAGTTGTTCGCTTTAAAGAAGCAGAAGAATCACCTGTTTTAGATGAAAATGGCAACCCAGTACTTGATGAAAACGGAAATCCGGAAATCAAGTTCAAGGGTGTTCGTCAGATGGGCCGAACTGCAACAGGTGTTCGTGGTATTAAGATGCCTGAAGGGCAACGTGTTGTATCATTAATTGTACCTAAGACGAATGGTGCTATCTTAACCGTGACAGAAAACGGCTACGGTAAGCGTACATTGCTCAGTGACTACCCTGCTAAGAGTCGTGCGACTCAAGGTGTGGTATCAATCAAAGTAAGTGAGCGTAACGGTGCTGTAGTTGGTGCTGTACAAGTTGACGATAACGATGAAATCATGATTATCTCTAATCGAGGTACTCTGGTGCGAACTCGCGTTAATGAAGTTTCTACCGTTGGGCGAAATACCCAAGGTGTTATTTTGATAAGAACTATTGACGAAGAGCAAGTAGTTGGTTTACAACGTATCGAAGAGATCGAAATCGATGAGCTTAACGCTATTATCGAAGGTGAAAGCGTTGAACTAGTCGACACTGTTAATGATGACGCTGGGGATAATCCTCCAGAGGCATAACATTAATCATTAAAGCGGCTTCGGCCGCTTTTTTTTACTATAAAAATCAAAAAATTAATTGTTAAAATTAGCAATTAAAAACAATTGTTAAATTACTGGAATGAGGAAAGGTAATGAGTATATATAATTTTTGTGCTGGGCCTGCAATGTTACCGCCAGCTGTGATGGAAAAAGCACAAAAAGAATTTCTTGATTGGCAAGATTTAGGTGTATCGGTGATGGAGATCAGTCACCGTAGTAAAGAATTTTTAGCATTAACGGCACAATGTGAAGCAAGCTTACGCCGGTTAATGAATATCAGCGATGAATTTGAAGTGCTGTTTATGCATGGCGGTGGTCGAGGCCAATTTGCTGCAGTGCCACTGAACCTGCACCAAGCAGGTAAAGACGCCGTATATTGTGAAAATGGTGTGTGGTCTAAAGGTGCGGTTGACGAAGCGGTTAAATTTACTACCGTCACTGAGCTTGATGTCCGTAATGACACAAATGAGCAATTTTCTATCAAACCAGTTAGTGAGTGGCAATTTCCAGCCGATCCTTCATACATCCACTATTGCCCAAATGAAACCATTGATGGCATTGAAGTGTTTGATGTACCAAGTCACCCAACAGCGCCGATCGTTGCAGACATGTCATCAACTATTTTATCGCGTGAATTTGATGTTGATCAGTTTGATTTAATTTACGCTGGTGCACAAAAGAATATTGGTCCATCAGGCCTTGCCATTGTGATCATTCGTAAAACGTTGCTTGAACGTGAAGGGGTTGCAAAGCCAGGTATATTTGATTACGCACTCGAAGTAAAACAAGGCAGCATGTATAACACGCCACCTACGTTTGCTTGGTATTTAGCGGCAGAAGTATTTGACTGGCTTGAGCAAAACGGTGGTGTTAAAGCCATGGAACAGCAAAATATAGCAAAAGCCGAACTGCTATATGGCTTTATTGATGAATCACCGTTTTATAGTAATAAGGTTGCTAAGCATTGTCGTTCACGTATGAATGTGCCTTTTTGGCTCAATGATGAAAGCTTAAATGCACAGTTTTTAGCCCAAGCAAAAGAAGCTGGCTTACTTGCACTTGAAGGTCACCGTATTGTTGGCGGTATGCGTGCGAGTATTTACAACGCCATGCCACTTGCCGGTGTACAAGCGTTAGTTGACTTTATGGCGAAATTTGCCAAGGAGCACAGTTAATGGAGCAGTTACGGTTAGAGCCAATCAATCTAGTAAATGGCAGTGTTACCTTACCTGGCTCAAAAAGTTTATCAAATCGTATTTTATTGTTAGCGGCACTTGCGCAAGGTACAACGGTTGTAGAAAATTTATTAGACAGTGATGATATTCGTCATATGCTTGGTGCATTAAAATTATTGGGCGTTGATGTCAGTCTTAATGATGATAAAACTGTAGCCACTGTAAAAGGTGTTGGCGGGCAGTTTTTAACTCCAGCTGAGCCATTGTTTTTAGGTAATGCAGGCACCGCGTATCGTCCACTGACTGCGGTATTAGCAGCGGTGAAGGGGAACTATGAACTAATTGGCGAGCCACGTATGGAGGAACGTCCAATTGGTCACCTAGTTGATGCATTACAAGCGCTCGGTGGGGATGTTAGTTATTTAAAAAATAAAGACTATCCGCCACTTAAAATTGTTGGTGGGCAAATTAATGGCGGCAACGTTGCAATTGATGGCAGTATTTCGAGCCAATTTCTTACAGCATTATTAATGGCTGCGCCGTTATTTAATGGCGATACGTGCATTACAATTAAGGGTACGCTGGTATCTAAACCGTATATTGATATTACTTTAGATGTAATGGCTCGCTTTGGCATATCGGTATCTCACGATAACTATAAAACCTTTACTGTAAAAGGTGCGCAGCAATACCAAGCTGTTGAGCGTATTATGGTTGAAGGGGATGCATCAAGTGCATCTTACTTTGTCGCTGCGGCGGCAATTGCCGGTGGTGAAATCGAGATCAAAGGTGTAGGTGCCAAATCTGTGCAAGGCGATATTGGCTTTGCAAAAGTGATGGAGCAGGTCGGTGCTAAAATAGATTGGTATGACGAGCGCTTAGTGGTACGTAAAGGTGAATTAAAAGGTGTTGATATCGATGCCAATGCTATTCCTGATGCGGCGATGACCCTTGCAACAGTGGCGTTATTTGCAGATGGACCAACCGCTATTCGTAATATTTATAACTGGCGCGTAAAAGAAACTGATCGCTTACATGCAATGGCGACGGAGCTGCGTAAAGTCGGCGCTGAGGTAGTTGAAGGTGAAGATTTCATCGAAATAACACCGCCAAAACACTTTAACGATGTGGCGATTGATACCTATGACGACCACCGTATTGCGATGTGTTTTGCCATGGTAGCGGTAGGCGGCAAGCCAATAACTATCAATGATCCTAAGTGTACATACAAGACATTTCCAACATTTTTCAATGTACTAGCATCAGTTAGTCAATAAATGACTAAAGTTGAAATATAAAAAGTTACATACAAAAAGCGGATATATTTAATTAAGTAACGTATAATGTCGCAGTTTTATTTTGGTGTGCATTGCAGGAGGTTTAAATGCAGGCGTTATTAATGCCCGTGATCACCGTTGATGGCCCAAGTGGTTCAGGTAAAGGAACTGTTTGTCGCTTGTTAGCCGATAAATTAGGGTGGGATGTACTGGATAGTGGCGCGATTTATCGCGTATTAGCACTAGCAGCACTTCATCACCAAATTGCACTAGACAACGAAGAGGCATTGGTGCCTTTAGCTGCTAACTTAGATGTGCAGTTTTTAGTTGATAGTCAAACTAACGCTGGAAAGGTTATTCTGGAAGGTGAAGATGTATCAACAACAATTCGAAATGAAGAAGTAGGAGCTGCCGCTTCAAAAGTAGCAGCTTTACCGCGCGTAAGAGAAGCATTATTACGGCGCCAACGTGCATTTCGAACTGAAAATGGGCTAATAGCCGATGGCCGCGATATGGGCACTGTGGTGTTCCAAGATGCTCCATTAAAAATTTATTTAACCGCTAGTGCAGAAGAACGCGCGCGCCGACGTTTTGTTGAGTTGAATGAACGCGGTCTTGATGTTACACTAAGTGGTCTATTAGAAGATATTCAAGCACGTGATGACCGCGATATGAATCGTGCTGTTGCGCCGCTTGTACCAGCTGACGATGCTATTGAACTCGATACTAGCGAGCTTAATGCACAGCAAGTGTTTGATAAAGTTATGACTTTATTAGATGCAGCGATCGTCGAAGGTAAACTTCCAAAGCGACGATAAACTATTTATGCGCCAGCAGGATGCCAGTGCTATTTTAACAACCCCATGCAGCATGGTTGCTTATTGGTAATAATATATGAGACGTATATTCGTATGTCAGAAAATTTTGCGCAGTTATTTGAAGAAAGCTTAAAGGGTTTTGAAGCAGAGCAAGGCTCTATCGTTAAAGGTACAGTTATCTCTATCGAGAACAACATTGTACTTGTAGATGCTGGTCTTAAATCAGAAAGTGCTATCCCTGCAGAGCAGTTCAAAAATGCTGCTGGTGAACTAGAAGTTGCTGTTGGCGACGAAGTAGATGTTGCACTAGATGCAATTGAAGACGGTTTCGGTGAAACTATCCTTTCTCGTGAGAAAGCGAAGCGTCACGAAGCGTGGATCCGTCTTGAGAAAGCATGTGAAGAGCAAGAGACTGTTACTGGTGTTATCAACGGTAAAGTTAAAGGCGGTTTCACTGTTGAAGTTGATTCAATCCGTGCTTTCCTACCTGGTTCACTTGTTGATGTTCGTCCAGTACGTGACACAACTCACCTTGAAGGCAAAGAGCTTGAATTTAAAGTAATCAAGCTTGATCAAAAACGTAACAACGTTGTTGTTTCACGTCGTGCAGTTATCGAATCTGAAAACTCACAAGAACGTGAAGAGCTTCTTGCTAACCTTGTTGAAGGTCAAGAAGTTAAAGGTATCGTTAAGAACCTTACTGACTACGGTGCGTTCGTTGACCTTGGTGGTGTTGATGGTCTACTACACATTACCGATATGGCGTGGAAGCGTGTTAAGCACCCTTCAGAAATCGTTAATGTTGGCGACGAAATCGCAGTTAAAGTTCTTAAATTCGACAAAGATAAAACTCGTGTATCTTTAGGCCTTAAACAGCTTGGTGAAGATCCATGGGCAGCTATCGCTGGTCGTTACCCAGAAGGTTCTAAACTTTCTGGTCGTGTAACTAACCTTACAGATTACGGTTGCTTCGTAGAAATCGAAGAAGGCGTTGAAGGTCTAGTACACGTTTCTGAAATGGATTGGACTAACAAGAACATCCATCCTTCTAAAGTTGTTAGCTTAGGCGACACTGTTGAAGTTATGGTTCTTGAAATCGACGAAGAACGTCGTCGTATTTCACTTGGTCTTAAGCAATGTATTGCTAATCCTTGGCAAGAATTTGCTCGTCTACAAAACAAAGGCGATCAAGTTACTGGTAAGATCAAATCAATCACTGACTTCGGTATCTTTATCGGTCTTGACGGTGGTATTGACGGTCTTGTACACCTTTCAGACATTTCTTGGAATACACCTGGCGAAGACGCTGTACGTGAATTCAAGAAAGGCGACGAAATCACTGCTATCGTATTGCAAGTTGACCCAGAGCGTGAACGTATCTCTCTAGGTGTTAAGCAAATCGAAGCTGACCCATTCAATAACTACCTTGATGCAAACAAAAAAGGTGCTATTGTTAAAGGTAAAGTGACAGAAGTTGATGCGAAAGGCGCAACTGTTGAACTTATCGAAGGCGTTGAAGGTTACATCCGTGTAGCTGATATCGCTCAAGAGCGCGTTGAAGATGCAACTACTGTTGTTTCTGTAGGCGACGAAATTGAAGTGAAATATGTTGGTGTTGATCGTAAGAACCGCACTTTAAGCCTTTCAGTTAAAGCTCTTTTCGAAGCAGAAGAGAAAGAAGTACTAGAAAAGCTTAAGAAAGAAGAGCCAGTGTTCGAAAACGCAATGGCAGCTGCATTCGCAAATGCACAAAAAGACTAATTAATCAGTCTTAATTGGAAGGGCAGTGTTGCCCTTCCTTTATCTCTTTTTAAGGAAACGTTATGACTAAGTCAGAATTGATAGAACAATTAGCCGAGCAACACGCGCATGTACCTGTGAAAGATGTTGAGAATGCTGTTAAAGAAATTCTTGAACAAATGGCCGGCTCATTATCAAGCTCAGATCGTATTGAAATCCGTGGCTTTGGTAGTTTCTCATTACACTTTCGTTCACCTCGTACAGGTCGTAATCCAAAGACTGGCGACACGGTTGAGTTAGAAGGTAAGCACGTACCACATTTTAAACCAGGCAAAGAGTTACGAGATCGCGTAAACGCGAGCATTGCCTAGTTACTTAGTTGGAGTAGTTACTTGTTTAGGGTATTAAAAATTATCCTGGTAGCAATATGCTTAATTTTTGCATTTGTACTTGGTTCGCAAAATCCACAGTTAGTGCAAATAAATTATATTATTGCCAGCAATACTTTACCCCTCGCAATGATAATAAGTATCTGCTTTGCTTTAGGTGTCGCAATTGGTTGTTTTATTAGCTTTAAATTGTTTTCGCAATTAAAGTGGCAAAACTATCGTTTGAAAAAAAAATTAGCGCCTGAAAAAGATAATAATAAGCTTGTTGCTAATAAAGACACCTAACTATGATTGAGCTTTTGTTTTTACTTTTACCTGTTGCGGCTGGTTATGGCTGGATCATGGGTAAAAATAGCGCTAAAAACCAAGCTCATCAACTTAATCGTCAGATCACATCTGAATACAGTAAAGGCTTAAAGTTTTTACTCGACAGAGAGGAAGATCAAGGCCTTGAGCACTTAATCAACTTGCTTGAAGTCGCCGCTGACTCTGTTGAACATTATTCTACATTAGCAACGATGTTTCGCCGCCGAGGTGAATTAGATCGTGCAATAAAAATCCACGAATTACTGCTCAAACACCCAAGCCTTAATGAACAACAAGCTGCTGCTAGTCGCCTTGAACTTGCTGAAGATTATATTATGGCGGGTTTGCTTGATGGCGCCGAAGAACATTTAGTGTGGTTAGTAAAAGCCAACCACAGTGATGCATTAGAGCCGATACTTAATTTATATTCGCAAACACGCGAATGGGAAAAGGGTATCAATATGTTTGAAGCACACAGTGATTTATTTTCAAAGCCGCAACATTTCAAAGCCATTGCTAACTTTTATTGTGAAGCTGCGTTGCTTAGCAATGATCCGCAAATTATGCGCAAAGCCATTAGCCTAAATCATAAAGCGATCCGCCCATTATATGAATTAGGTAAATCAGCATTTGCAAAAGAAGATTACGTAAAAGCAATTTATTATTGGCGTGAGCTGATCTGTAGTTTCACTTTTTTTGCACCCTTGTTTATAGATGATTTAGCTCACAGTTATGAGCAATTAAACTTAACCCACCAATTTCATGAATTATTACAGCAGCTACTTGATAAGGGTGGGGTGCTAATAAAAATAAAACATTGCCAAGCATTACTTGAGCAAGGGCATACCGAACAAGCAATTAAATTTTTAACTGATAGTTTAAAACGTCAGCCGACAATTCGTGGCTTTAGTTTTTTATTACAGCTATTAGCAAAACAAAATAATGATATTAAAGATGTACTAGACCAAATAGATAAACTGGTCACATCTTATATTGCGACCAAGCCAGATTTTCAGTGCCAACACTGTGGCTTTACCAGTCATACAATTTATTGGGTTTGTCCTTCGTGCAAACATTGGGAAACCATAGTACCGAGCCGTGGTTTAGACGGTTTTTAGTTTTCTATAAAAATATTCACTTACTTCTACAATCAGTTTTAGGAAAGTTATGTCTCTCGAACATTCAAAAAAAGTTCTTATCGCCCTCGATTACAATGATCAGCAAACCGCTTTAAACTTTGTAAAGCAATTATCGCCTGATACATGTCGTTTAAAAGTAGGCAAAGAAATGTTTACCTATTTTGGACCTGCTTTTGTAAAAGAATTAATTGACCTAGGCTTTGACGTATTCTTAGATTTAAAGTTTCATGATATTCCAAATACGGTTGCCAAAGCGGTTACCGCAGCTGCCAAAATGGGTGTTTGGATGGTTAATGTTCACGCCAGTGGCGGTGTTGAAATGATGACTAAAGCCAAACAAGCGCTTGAGCAATTTGGTGATAAAGCGCCATTATTAATTGCCGTTACCGTTTTAACCAGTATGGATGAAAACGAACTAAAGCGTTTAGGTGTTGAAAAAACGCCTGCAGAGCAAGTTATCTATTTAGCAAAACTTGCTAAAGAGTCAGGCCTTGACGGGGTAGTGTGCTCAGCGCAAGAAGCGAAAAAATTAAAAGCAGAGCTAGGTGAAAATTTTAAACTAGTGACCCCAGGCATTCGCCCAGCAGGCAGTGATGCAGGAGATCAAAAACGTATCATGACACCAAAGCAAGCAATTGAAGATGGCAGCGATTATTTAGTTGTTGGTCGCCCAATTACGCAAGCCGCAGACCCAGTCGCGGTTCTTAAAGAAATTAATGACTCGATAAAATAAACAAGCGTTATTTTAATTAGTACTATTACTAATACTAGAAAAAAGAGCAAAGTATTTACTTTGCTCTTTTTGTTTCTGGGTATACAAACTTAATAACTTGGCGATGAATAGTCCGCAATGTGACAATTGCGGATTGTTAGGAATTATAATGTTTGACCCCATTGGGGCTTTCTTATGTATAAGGGGGAGGTCAGAGACCTCCTGCTACCAGATAATGCGCGCTTTTTCCTACATCCAAATAGCTTGATTAACGGTACTTCTAACTCGTTTGAAAGTTTGAGGGCCTATTTGTGGGTACCCTAGTAACACATCATCAGGAGTATTAACTAAATCTTCCAGAGTTTTAATACCGTTTTGATCAAGTAAGCCAACCATGTAATCGGTTAACCCATATGGGTAAGCATTTGATTTTTTGAGAATATGTATTTCTTTATTCAAGATATCTAATTCATGTTCCGGCAAAGGCTCTGGTAGCTCTAACTTATACAACTCACTACCACGATGGAATTCTACTGCATCGTCCTTAAAAGATAGCCACTTATCTTGCATTACTGTATTTATCCGGCCATGTTCTAGGTACTCAGTGATATTACATAAATTAAGAACATAGCGGGTTCCACGCCCTCTAGACTTCATTGCTCTCGAAACTTCTTTTCTGGCAATAAAGCCTACATATTCGAGTATTTCCAAGGGTTTATTTAATCTTTGCCCTATCTCCCTTAAGACTAAAACTGAGCGCTCACTTTTTTCACCTGCTTTTTCGAAGAAGATCTCAGCTATTTCTTGGGCTGGTGTAACCATCGGCTCATATACACCCAGCTTAGGTTCAATTTCTTCAAGTAGTGGCCAGAAGTAATTACTTGCAAGTTGTTTAAATGACTCTGATATATGGGTTATCGTAACCGATGAAGATCCGTTTATTGAAGTTATCAATTGATTACAGCTGTATATAAAAGATCTCATATTACCAAGCACTGCAACCCCCATGAGTTTGCATACATCTGATTTAGTTAAGTTTTTAGTGAATTTTGAATCATCTAGAGAGGTTGAAAACCTTCTGTTTAATACTTCTACAAACAGTTCTGCATAATCGGAGGCTGTCTCTGAACGGTTAACATCAATCACTGTTGCATCATTATATACATCAAATCTAGTACCAAATTTGGTTACTCCAGGGTATATTGATGCCTTACAAGAAATAGTGTTATTCGACAGTGTTCTAAAAATATCGAAAAAGTCAGATAAGCTTGTTTCCCGTCCAATATGTGCAGCATCATCAAAAAGAAGGACAATTCTTTTTGACAACTTTGATGAAACCTGGATTAAAATTTGTTGCAACTCCGAAACTGTATAAGCAACCTCATAAATTTCAATTTCTGGTAACTGTTTTTGAATCTCCCCTATGACTAACTTACAAAATAATTCGATATATTTTGAACCTGATGTTCGCAACAAATCTAAATGTCGTAAGCTAACATAGATACCTACAGCGGTACCTTCTGCACTTCTAGGATAAAGGCCAATTGATGCTTCAATCATTAAAGCACTTTTACCACAACCACGAGCACCTTTTAACAATACAGGGCCGTGTGCTCGTAGCTTCGAAATGCATTTTTTGTCTTGCGACGTAAAATAGTGATATTCAGAAAACTCACTAGAGTCAAAATCTTCAGCCGCGAGAACTAGAGAATTATCTTCGTAAACTTCATATTCCATAATTAACTTAACTCCAATTCTTTTGATTTTTTATAGTCATTAAAACTCTGCTCAAGGTTAGCCTTTTTATAAGTATGTGGAACTTGTGAAATTAGTAGGCTGATTGATGAGACTATATATAGTGTTTCGTTTAAAATTGATATGACAGTATCTCGGTCTAAAATTGATTCCGGAGGCACGAGTAACTCGTGGTGAATTCCTTTTGATAGAGATGAGTACGCAGTGTTTATTTTAGACTTAATAGATTCAATGGCACTAGCTGCGGTGGTACTACTGAACCGAGTATACCAATCTCCCATCGAACTTTCAGAGCCTTCATCAATAACCAACTCTGCACTATGGATTAGCACAAGTTGAACTTGATATGCCCCAAAAATGGCACGAGTGGGATTTTTTAGTGATTTATCATCCCATAAATTATTTACGGCATTATCTACAATATCTCCTTGCCACCGTATTGATGAAGAATGAGGCTTGCCTAAATCATAGTCAGCTTGCTCTTGTTTGCCTTTCATTAATAAAATTTTGAAAGGATCGATTCTAGCAATCAATGCAGTCATACTTAGCTCTAGTATAGCTCTACCTAAATATGGCCCATATAAACCTAACTTTTCATCTGAAAGACCTTGAACCTCTATTAATTCGCAAGTTACTTTTTTTAGGGATGCCTCAAGGTGCAATAATATTTTATCAAGTTCTTCATTCGAATCAAAGTTAGTGCCACAAACTAGCCTGACAAAACTATCTATATTTTCCACTTATTTTTAACCTCGCCAAAATTAATTGATATCTGTTATGAATATAAATTAAGCCTCTGTTTACATTCTATTCAAAAAGAAATCAATAAACCAATTTTTTATTAAAATCAGATAGATAATATATCGAGACAGCGTATAACATTTTAGTATTTATGCGACACGTAGTTAGTGTTACATCATCGATTGTTTGACTGAGGTGCTACCTACTCGGTGTATCAGAGATGGTTGCTATTTATGCTATGGACTTTACCTATGTAGAAAGGCTTTTTATGGCCTAAGCGATATCTAGACAATTACATTGGCGTGTCTATCGCATCTAAGCTATTCCTGCGTTACTCAGTTTTCACTATGTGTCTATTAAACCTAATGTTTAGCTGTTAAGCAATGATCTTTTTCTCACGCACAGTCGCAACTAGCCTGAGCAGTTAAGCAGGTTAACTTTTTGATTTAATTCAGCAAGCAAGGTTACTAACTCGTTCGCGCTACTTTATTTGTCACCACACTTAAATAATTCATCACACCAGTAAATGGCAAGACGCCTATTAACAGTTAGAGCTATGGATAAATCAAAGGTAACGTTATGCGTAACCGTTTTTAACTGGCAGGTAATCTCTCATATTTGCCATTGAAGCTTATAAAAATAAAAAAGAGTAAAGTTTCACTTTACTCTTTTCTTTATCATTTTATATTGACCGCTGACCGCTGACCGCTGACCGCTGACCGCTGACCGCTGACCGCTGACCGCTGACCGCTGAGCTGACCGCTGAGCTGACCGCTTACTTAAGCCTAATAGACTTGGCTTCAATATCAATTAGGCCTTGCTTAAACAAACCGCCAATGGCTTTTTTATAATTTGCTTTACTGGTTGAGAAAACTTTTTTAATTGTCTCAGGATCCGATTTATCACCTAAAGCAATAACACCGCCTTCGGATTTTAATCTATCCATTATTTTCTCACCCAAGTCACTTACTTTTGCCATACCTGGTTTTTCAAGAATAACGTCAATTTTTCCGTCTTCACGTACTTTTTGAATAAATCCAGTTAAGCGTTGGCCAACAAACATGTTTTTAAACACCATGTTGTAAAATATAACGCCGTAATGTGCTTCTTCTATTAATACTTTATAGCCAATATCGGTTTTGCCAGCGACAATTAATTGTACTTCTTGCAGCGGCGCGTACTCAGGCTCCGTTTTATTGATAAAACGATTAAAGTTATTTGATGCACAAATACGGCCACTGGCGTTATCTAAATACAAACGTACTAAATAAGAATAGCCTTCTTGCATTCTTGGCTTTTGTTCGTTGAACGGTGCCAGTACATCTTTATCAAGCCCCCAATCTAAAAAAGCGCCAATGCTGTTGATTTCTTTAACACGAAGTAGGGCGTATTCACCTACTTGAGCTAACGGCTTTTTAGTTGTTGCAGTGGCGAGATTAGCATTATCTAAAAAGATAAAGACGCTGACACTGTCGCCAGCTTCTAGCTCATGTTTAATTTCACTGCTTGGTAAAAAAACTTCACCCAGATCATGACCATCAAGGTACGCGCCTTCGTTACTTACTTCGTTAACGAATAGGGTTTGGGTGGTTCCAAGGTAACTCATAATTATTCCTGTTCTGGCTTTTTACGACGGCGCATTGGTGCATCACCATCAATATTAAGAGGGGCTTTGATTGGCGCTTGTGGCTTTTTAGGTTTTGCTTTGCGTTTAGTCACAGCTTTTACTTTAGGCTTTACATTTTCTTGTGCTTTAGCCCATGTTGCATCAGGTTTTGGTTCGCGTAAACCTTTAAACTTACCTTTTAACCCTGCAACGGTATGAAACTCAAGTTCATCATTTAAGAATGATTTAATTGCTTTATAGCTTAACCAATCTTTAGGACCGACCAGTGAAATAGCGGTGCCTTTAAAGCCAGCTCGACCAGTACGACCAATACGATGCACATACTCTTCGGCGTGTTTAGGTAAATCAAAATTGATTACATGAGTTACGCTCAGTAAATCAAGACCACGAGAGGCAACATCGGTGGTTATTAAAATTTTAAAGTTTTCACGGCTAAAGCCGTCCATGATATCTAAACGTTTATTTTGTGCTAAATCACCTGCTAATGCTTGGGCTTTAAAACCTTTAGCATTAAGTGATTCGCTTAAACGGCTGGTATCTGTACGAGTCGCTGTAAATATAATGCATTGCCCGACCTCGTCTTGCTTTAAAAAATGCTCAAGCAGCGCTTCTTTATGATCAAGGTGATCTGCTAAATATAAGCTTTGTTTAATATCTGAATGTTGTTCGTTAGCCGCACTAAGGGTAATTTGTTTTGGCTTTTTCAGTAAATTACGTGATAACGCATCGACTTGTGCATGATCCAGTGTCGCTGAAAACAATAATGTTTGGCGCAGGCGATGATCAGCTTGCTCGTTGATCATCTTTAACTGTGCAGTAAAACCTAAATCTAAAATACGGTCAGCTTCATCAAAAATAAGTAACTCAAGGCCACTTAGTTGTAATGAGCGCTGAGTTAAGTGATCGGCTAAACGACCCGGTGTAGCAATAACAAATTGCGGGTCGTTACGCAGTGCTTTAATTTGATCATTAAAGTTCTCACCGCCTAATATTTTCACCGCTTTAATATTAGTACCTGCAATTAGCAGGCGAAGTTGGGTAAATACTTGGGTCGCCAGTTCACGAGTAGGCGCCACGATAAGCACACGAGGATCACGTTTACTGAGCGCCTTTTGTTTCATAACCCGTTGAACAGCAGGTAATAAAAATGCCAAGGTTTTGCCCGACCCAGTTTTAGACTGGGCGAAAATGTCATGGCCTGCCAGTGCGGTGGGCACTGCATGGGCCTGAATATCAGTGGGCTGGGTGATCCCTTGATGCGCTAATTGTGTTTCAAGGCGAGTATCAATCCCAAGATCAGTAAAATGCAAAGTGTGTTTCTCCAAAATGAGCAATTTGTTTGGGTATAAATAATTTCGCTATTATAGCGCAGTCCCGAGTGCGGCTAACAGTAAAAAGCCAATTATCACTGCTTTTTTTGCATTTAATTAGAAAAAGCGTAAAATACGCGCCCTCAATATGTATTATGCGCCGGATTTACGATTCGGTTACCGCCAATAACGGCTAAAGCAAAATAGGAATCACCATGACTGCTGTCCATAAAGACAATGTAACCAGCGAGCACTTTGTTGTATGTGCACTTTATAAGTTTGTTTCTTTACCTGAATACGAAGCCCTACGCCAACCATTGTTAGATGTGATGGAAGCCAATGAAGTACGTGGTACTTTATTAATTGCCGCAGAAGGTATCAACGGCACAGTTTCTGCCAAGCGTGAAGGCATTGACAACCTTTTAAGCTGGTTAGACAGCCAACCAAACCTTGATAACATTGTTAGCAAAGAATCATTTGATGATGAATGCCCGTTTTACCGTACTAAGGTAAAACTAAAAAAAGAAATCGTCACAATGGGTGTTGAAGGGATTGATCCGCTGAAAGTGGTTGGCAGTTATGTAAAACCACAAGATTGGAATGCATTGATCTCAGATCCTGAGGTTATTTTAGTTGATACCCGTAACGATTATGAAATCGAAATTGGTACTTTTCAAAACGCAGTAGACCCAAATACTAAAACATTCCGCGAGTTTCCGCAGTGGGCGAAAGAAAACCTCGATCCGAGCAAACATAAAAAAGTAGCTATGTTTTGTACTGGTGGTATTCGCTGTGAAAAATCAACTGCTTACATGAAAGAGCAAGGTTTTGAAGATGTGTACCATCTTGAAGGCGGCATTTTAAAATACCTAGAAGAAGTACCAAAAGAAGAAACCATGTGGGAAGGTGAGTGCTTTGTATTTGATAATCGCGTAGCAGTCGATCACGACTTGCAAAAAGGCTCATACGATCAATGTCATGCGTGTCGTATGCCAATTACTGAAGACGAAAAACTCAAACCAGAGTACATGGAAGGTGTCTCGTGTCATCATTGTATTGATGATGTCACCGATGAACAACGTGAACGATTTGCTGAGCGTCAAAAGCAAATTGAATTAGCGCAAGCTCGTGGCGAAGGCCATATTGGCAACGAAGCACAAGCCGTTTTACAAAAGCGTAAAGAAGCTAAAAAAGCGCAAAAAGACGCACAGCGTAAAAAGTAATTTAGTAGAGCTATTACTACCGTTTTATAAAGCCTCAGCATTGTCTGGGGCTTTTTTGATGGTAATCAAGATTGAATAAATTTTAATCATTAGGTTTTTATTGCACAATAACAGCCCCCTAATTCACAAGCTAAGATATTATGTTTCGAATCATCTTGACCTTTGCTGCTCTCATCTAATTTTTGTGCTGCAAGTACAGCACAAGAGCTTTTTCAACAATAAACTGCGCTTGAGTTACATGGAGGATGTTGCGCTTTATAAGAGTAATAATAACCAAGCTATTAAAGATAAAGAGCGCGAGCTATTTATTATTAACAATGCAAGTTTGTCAGCAGAAAAACAAGGCTTAAACAAAGAAAGTGTCATCGCGTTTTTTCGTGCCCAAATATCTGCAGCTAAAGCTATACAATACAGATACCGCGCCGACTTGCTTAGTAAGCCAACAGATAAAGAGCCTAGAAATTTAGATACAGTTATCGGGCCTGCGCTGATAAAATTTCATCACTGTTGCCAAAAGCGGCATTGACCTAGCTTTTAGAGTTTTTCAGCAACAGTGGGGGATATATAAGTAATTGGATACGTTTAAGATCTAAACGATATATGAGCAACACAGAATTTCTGAATAGTTATAAACTTTAGTTCGCTGTTTACTAGGTTTTAAACTTGCTATATTAAGTCCACAACTAATATCGATCATTGCGGACTTACACTGTAAACTAATTTTTAATATGGATTACTATCTAACCCTTTAAATTTAAAAGGTTTTGATTTAATAAAATAAGAACTGGATTCCCCAGCATAAGTCTGGTTTTTATCTAATGCCAACTTCATGACATCTGCATTTTTTTCAAAGTTCACTTTATTAAAGTCTACCCAAACAACATTTGGAGTAAGCGCATTTTCAAAGTAGTAAATTAAATTCCCCTGATCAGCAACAACTCTCCAGCGAGTATTAGATAAGTGAGGTTGCCCCTCGATTGCAATTCCATAAGGAACTGAAACATTACGGACTACGCTAAACACACTTGCGGCTGCGATTTTAGGGTCACTAGTCTGTGGTAATACGCTCAAGTAATAAGATGCTCGAACAAAACGATCGGCGGCTTTACCAGTACCTGGGAGAAAGTCTTGACCAGAGACCGTATCCCAATAGCTCTTTATAGCAAGTTGTTGTTCATATACAGGGTCATTAGTCATCACTTTATATGAACGATCATGATGTATTTTTAATTTGCCAGCTATGTACTCAAAAATAGCACTATCTCCGCTTGCATCAGATAATGATAAGTGAACTGTCGTGAACTTATCGGTGTCAGGAATAAAGTCTGATACAACTGCAAACTTTTCTTGTTCGAAAAACTTTACCGCCTCATCAACAGTTGCGAAATTATCAAGCGCGTACTGTGCCCAAGCTGCAATAGTAAGACCTGGACGCTCACCATCATAATCAAATTTGGGATATTCAGATGCTACCAACCATAATAGGTTTGCAACTAGTCCTTTTTCATTCATTCCGTCAGGTGCTGCAATATCCCATGAGCTAGCGACTACGCTTCCATACTTTGAACGCCATCTAATTGAGTTAGGCCCAACCTCACCATTACGCTCAATCCCCTTGGGGAAAATCCATAAATTTGCAGGGATATTAATAGAAAAATCCATACTTCTACCGGTCAACACCGTGTTATCTGGGCCATGATAAACAAGGCGAGTACACGCATTAACTTTTGCGTTTAGTAGCATAGTAGAAATCAGAAAAATTTTAGTAGTCGTTGCAATAAATTTTTTCATATCTAGGACCCTTTTTTAAATTATGTCTCAGTCTGCACAAAGTACCGCAAATGTTATGCAAATAAACCTTTCTTGCACCTAGGCTGTACCTGGAATAAGACATCAGATCACAAAAGATAAAACCACATCATTTGATGACCAATACAAACTTTAAATTTTAGCTCATTTTTTCTATGTTATTAGTGAGATTAGAATTTATTTATATTTTTAAAAGGAAAAAGTAAACACGCATTCTAAAGTATGTATTTTCCATATTATTAATTTTTAATTAGTCCAAAATACAAAATGGTTGATACATGGCAATTGCAAGGAAACGTCAAATAAATTGTGTGGATACGGTTATTACCATTGCGTATCCCGTGGCGTGCGTCGTGCATTTTTATGTGGTGAGTATCTTTTTTAGGTAAATAATTGTGATAGGTGTCATCTTAAGTTCTAAATAAGCGTGTTAACACGGTGATGTTTTTATTAAATCACCATGTATACATGCTAACTTTAGATTAATGTTTTTAAATGCGCTTCGGCGGCATTGGTGAGCTGTTCAGGTGTCATGTCTTTAGCGTTATCTACAGCAATAGTGCATTGCTCTAGTGTGTACACATCTTTTTTATACATAAAAATCAGCGGCTCACAACCGTCCTCTTTAGCTTTTGCTGATGTCCAATAAACGGCTGAAAATTCAACATTGCCATGTTCGTAAGACTCAACGCTAACTTCTCCGCTGTGATCGAATTGTAGTTGTTTAGAAAGCTGTTCACTGATGTTAATAAGGTTGACCAAAAATACGGCTTCTTGGTGTGTAATACCATGTATATCGGTAAATTTTTGCTTAAACATAATTGTCCTTTTAAATATAAACTAGCAGAGTGGACCCTAATAAAAACTATTGTTGCATACTATACCTGTTTGCCCACTTACTCAAAAGTACTTAGCAATAAACTAGATATTTTTGACCACTTTCAGGGTTTATTAACCCGTAAATTCAACAATTTTTAGTTCTAAAAGCTCAAACTACCATTATGAGTAAATTTAAGACAATACCTTATTCTGACCAATTAGGCTGTTTATGTATAGGGTATTTATAGCTAGTTAGCCTCTTAGCATTAAATACACTGCCCTAGTTACTTTCCCCTATAAAGGTATTTCAACGTATTGTTTTGACAGTTAATCGAACTAGACTTTTTATTGATCAAAACACTGTTACACTGCGTACCATAATGGAAATAATAATTAATTAGGTGATCTTTTTGAAATTACGAGTTCTTTTAGTCAGTGTTTTTATTACTTGTTCAGCGGTAATGCCATCGGCATTTGCTGCTAACGTAATTGTTGAACCTGTTGCGATGGAACGTGCAAAAGAGCAAGTTCAAGCGGTTGGTAATGCCGAAGCGATTCGCTCTGTTATCCTCTATCCTGCAGTGGGGGATAAAGTCACGGCTGTGCATTTTAAACCCGGTGATCAGGTAACCGCAGGAGCTATTTTATTAGAGCTCGATTCGCGCAGACAAAAAGCGGCGCTTAATGAAGCGAAAATAAAACTTGCAGATAGTGAACGAATACAAACACGTTTACAGCAAAGTCATGCTAAAGGCGCGGTGCCAAAAAGCGATCTAGATGATGCAAAAACCGTGTATGAGTTAGCTATGGTTGCGGTGACTAAAGCCGAAACCGAATTAGAAGATCGCCAAGTACGAGCACCTTTTAGTGGCACCATGGGGTTAACGGATGTCGAAGTTGGCGATCGAATTACCACTCAAACAGCCATCGCCAGTATTGATGATACTCGTTCGTTATACATTAATTTTAATGCACCAGAGTCAGCTATTACAATGCTTAGAACTAGCGGTAATGTGACTGTGATGCCGTGGCAAGGAAGCGATGCGATAAATGCGCAAGTCGCTTATCTTGACTCACGCATTGATCCACAAACACGTACGCTGCGTGTCAAAGCAAAACTGGATAATGCACAAGCACAATTTTTACCGGGTATGAGTTTTAGAGTACATATTGAGGTATTAGGGCAGAGTTTAGCTGCAGTGCCTGAAGCTGCGCTTTTATGGGGGGCAACTGGCCCCTATGTATGGAAAAGTGTTGAGCAAAAGGCAACTCGCGTTGATGTTAAAATTCAGCAACGTTTAGCGGGTCGTTTGCTCGTATCTGGGCCTTTAAACGAAGGCGATATTTTGGTAGTTGAAGGCGTACAACGTTTACGCCCAGCGCAAGAGCTTAATTATATCAAGCCGCTTGCAGCAGCGCAGGAGTAGGTATGAAACAACAACCTATGATGCAAGATCTCCCTTCAATGGCCATTCGCCGCCCAGTGCTTATTGTAGTACTTAATTTACTGATCATTATTGCGGGTATTGCGGCCATTGCCGGGGTTGAAGTTCGTGAACTGCCTGATGTTGATACGCCAAGGATCACGGTGTCGGCTTCATTTCCTGGTGGCTCCCCAGAGACTGTTGATACCGAAGTAACCAGTAAACTTGAAGGGGCGGTAGCCCGCGTAAGTGGTGTAAAAACTATTCGCGCACAAAGTGAAGAAGGTAACGCACGGATTGTTGTTGAGTTTCGTGCTGGTGTTGACCTTGATGATGCTGCGAATGAAACCCGTGAGTCGGTAGCACGTGTACAACGTGAGTTGCCTGAAGAAGTTGAGCGCGTTTCTATTATCAAGGCTGATAATGATGCTGAGGCGGTTGTATCGCTAACCGTATCAAGCGATACCATAGCCCTTGAAGCGTTGACTGAACTGGTTGAGGTTGATTTAGCACCGCAGTTTTTAACCATTCCAGGTGTGGCCGATGTACGTTTAAATGGTGACCGAAAACGTGTTTTACGGGTGCGTCTTGATCCACTCAAATTAACCAGTTTTAATTTAACCGTTCCTGATGTAGCCCAAGTACTGCGCCAAGCGCCATTTGATGTACCGGCAGGTAGTTTGAAATCGACGGATCAACAAATTATAGTGCGCGCAGATGCAACCTCAGTTACCGCTGAGCAAGTGGCCGATATTATTATTCGTGATGGTACGCGTATTGGTGATATTGCGGCGGTGTATTTTGGTCCTGCGGATCCTCGCTCTATGGTGCGCTTAAACGGCCAGCCAGTGATTGGCATGGAAGTTATACGTCAAGCACAGTCAAATACCATTGAAATATCTGACGAAGTATTAAGTTTATTAGCAAAAATGCAAACGCGTTTTCCGGAGCTGAAATTTACTTTAACTTCCGATGATGCACAATTTATCAGGAGCTCAGTTGATGAGGTGATTTACTCACTGGTGTTAACTGTGCTGCTGGTGATCATTACATTATGGGTATTTATCGGCTCTTGGCGCGCGACTTTAGTGCCTGCATTTGCAATTCCTGTTGCCTTGATTGGTTCATTAGCGTTGATATGGGCACTGGGTTTTTCAATCAATATACTTACTTTGCTGGCATTAGTGTTAGCAACGGGGTTGATTGTTGATGATGCGATTGTGGTCAGCGAAAACATTCAACGTCAACGCGGTTTAGGCCTTGGCCGCCGTGCTGCTGCGGTAATTGGCACGCGAGAAGTGTTTTTTGCTGTTGTCGCAACGACAGCGGTGTTAGCGGCGGTATTTGTTCCTATCGCTTTTTTACCCTCAACCGCAGGGCGATTATTTAGGGAGTTTGGTGGGGTACTTGCGGGAGCGGTGATCATTTCAAGCTTTGTAGCGCTTTCATTAGTGCCAGCGCTCACCTCAAAGCTAAAACTCAAACAAGGTGGTAAACACCCATTTGCTAAAATAGGTCATTGGCTTGCTAATATTTATACTAAAACCATTCATTGGGTGCTTGATCATGCGTGGCTTACGTTTATAGCTAGTATATTAGTCGCTGCGGGTTCGGGTGCTTTGTATCTCAATTTAGATAATGAATTACTGCCTTCAGAAGATCGCGGAAAAATACGTATCTTTGCTCGGGGCCCTGACGGTGTTGGTTTGAATTTTATGGACCGTCAAGCAATGCAAATGGAAGATATTTTGCTGCCGTATGTGCAAAGCGGCGAAATTGAATCTATTTATACTGTTGTAGGGCAGTGGGATCCAAATATTGTGTTTATTACCGTGCCTTTAAAACACTGGGATGAGCGTCATTTTTCACAGCAAGAGATCATTAATAAAATTCGAGGTCCGCTGGGTAATATTCCTGGGGCGGCAGGTTATCCGTCTGGGTCAAATAGTTTAAATTTACGCGGTCAAGGTGGTGGTATTGAGCTGGCACTATTAGGGCAAGATTACCTGCAGATTTATAAGGCCGCACAAGATTTTGCTGCACAGGTTGAGCAGACTATCCCGTCGATTGACAACGTGCGTATTTCATATCAGCCATCACAGCCGCAATTGCGCGTTAATATTGATAGACGCCGTGCAGAGGAATTAGGGGTGTCACTGAGTGATATATCAATCACCTTACGTGCTGCGATAAATGGCGATGATATTGCAGATTTAAATATTGGTGACCAATCGGTACCGATTATTCTGCAAGCACAAAATCAAACCATTAAAGATCCCAGTGATCTCGCTAATTTATATATCAGTGCAAATAGCGGTCAGTTAGTACCACTGAGTAGCGTTGCAACCATAACAGAAGAAGGTGTTGCCGCCGAGCTTGAACGCCACGCACAGCGTCGTGCTATCGAGCTTGATATGGAACTGCCGGCGGACATGAGTATTGCACAGCTGGTATCGCAATTACGTGATATTTCAGAGCAAACGCTACCAAGTGGCATTAGCTTGGCATTTAAAGGTGAAGCTTTAACCTTTGAAGAAACTTCTAATGAAGTATTTATCACTTACATACTGGCATTTTTAATCGTATTTTTAGTATTAGCTGCACAGTTTGAAAATGTTAATAGCGCCGTGGTGGTGATGGTAACGGTACCGTTTGGTATTACATCAGCAATTTTAGCACTGTATTTAACTGGTACTTCGTTAAATATTTACTCGCAAATAGGTTTGGTGATGTTAATTGGTTTAATCGCGAAAAACGCGATTTTGTTAGTTGAATTTGCTGACCAATTGCGCGACCAAGGTTTAACTGTTCGTAAAGCTGTAGAGCAAGCAGCATTAGTACGTTTAAGACCAATTACTATGACCTTGATATCAACCTTACTAGGTGCACTGCCGCTGATATTATCAACCGGGGCGGGAGCTGAGGCTCGCAATGCCATTGGCTGGGTCGTGTTTGGTGGCTTGTCTTTAGCGGTGCTATTTACGTTGTACTTAACACCGGTAATTTACTTGGGCTTAGCACGCTTTACTACCCCTCGTGGTGATGAAAGTAAGCAACTTGCGCAGGAGCTTGATAAGGTAGAGTAAATCACAATTAAAATAGCCTAATTAACTATTTATCTTTGAAAAATAAGTTAATTAGGCTCACACTTGGGAAAGCTATCCCCAACAGGTTTTTTTATGCAAGCCGAACAAGTAGAAATCGCGCAGTTTTTAGCACAACACCCGCCTTTTGACAGCCTACCGAGTAAAGCAATCAATGAGCTCGCGCAACAGGTTGAAGTCGCCTACTTTAGAGCGCACACCGATATTTTATTATTTGGTCAAGATATAGCCGATCTTTATGTGATCAGAAGCGGCTCTGTTGAAATGTATCGACGTAATGGGGAACTGGATAATCGTTTAACCACTGCCGGTATATTTGGGCAGATGGGTTTACTGATGAATCGCAAGGTTCGCTTTCCAGCTAAAGCACTTGAAGATACGCTAGTGTATTGCATTAATGTTGAACTATTTAACCGCTATTGCGACGAATTTGATTCATTTGCTGACTATTTTGAAACGGATGGTAATGTTCGTTTACATCAGGCAATTGTTGAACAAGCCGATGGTAATGATTTAACCACAGCAAAAGTAAAATCGCTGATCCACCGTGATGTGGTAACAGTTAATACTGATTCAACGGTGCAACAAGTTGCCCAGCTTATGACTGATGAATCGGTGTCATCGGTTTTAGTTACTGATAGTACCAAACCTATTAACGACGACCCAGAGGAAGATGATGGTCAAGTTGTTGGTATTATCACAGACAAAGATTTACGTACCAAAGTCATTGCTCATGGGCTGGCATTTGACACACCCGCGCATACAATAATGTCTACAAACTTGGTTTTATTAGATGCCAATGCCTATGTTTTCGAAGCTGTACTTGCGATGCTACGTGATAACTTACATCACTTACCGGTGGTGCAAAAACGCCGTCCAATTGGGGTTATTTCTCTTTCTGATATTTTACGCTATGAATCACAAAGCAGCTTGCTATTGGTACGTGGAATACTTGCGCAGCAATCGATTGAAGATTTAACCCACTATGCACGCCAGCTGCCGAATGTGTTTGTACGCATGGTAAATGAAGATGCAAACTCGCATATGATTGGCACGGCAATGGCTGTGATTGGCCGCACTTTTAAACAAAGGTTACTGGTATTAGCCGAAGAAAAGTATGGGCCGCCGCCGGTTGCATACTGTTTTATCGCATTAGGTTCAATGGCGCGGGATGAGCAACTCATTGTTACTGATCAAGATAACGCGCTCATTCTAGATGATGATTATGATGATGAACTTCATGATACGTATTTTCAAAATATTGCCGATTTTGTTTGTGATGGTTTAGCTCAATGCGGTTATACCTATTGTGATGGCGAAATAATGGCGTCATTTAAAAAATGGCGAAAAACACGTGCACAATGGTTTGAGCAATTTGCTCAGTGGATAGAGCTGCCTAAACCGCAAGCCTTACTAAATAGCTCCATATTTTTTGATTTAGACGGGGTGTGGGGTAAAACCAAATGGGCCGATGAGCTTAAAATATTTATTGCCAAACAAAGTAAAGTTAATCGCGTATTTTTAGCTAATATGGCTGCAAATGCCCGCAACAGAACCCCACCATTGGGGTTTTTTAAAGGCTTTGTTATGGAGCACAACGGTCAGCATAAACGTTCTATGAATTTAAAGCGCAGAGGCACAGCGCCGCTTTCAGATGTTATTCGGGTTCACGCATTGGCGGTTGGATCACGTAAGCAAAACTCGTTCGAACGCTTAGAAGATATTATTGAAGCCAAGCTTCTACCACAAGGCAAAGCACAAGATTTGCGAGATGCGCTGGAATATATTGCCATGATGCGGATCCGTCACCAAGCGTGGCAAATTGAACAAGGGGAAGAACCCGACAACGATTTAGACCCTCATTTATTATCGCCTTTTGAGCAGCGTAACTTAAAAGAAGCTTTTGCAATTTTAGAAAAAGCACAAAGCTATTTGAAATTTAGTTACTCAGCAAACTCTGGGGTAAAGTAATTTATGGCTTTCAGAAAGCAAGCAATGATTGACTGGGCAACACGCTATAAAAATTTATTAAGCGGCGCTCAAAATGACACTATCAAACGTTTTTATGGAGCTGCTTTTAGCGATAAATTCGCAGCAATTAAAGATGTGCCATTTGTTGCAATGGACTTTGAAACAACCGGTTTAGATAGCACTAGTGATGATATTGTCAGCGTTGGTTTAATTCCTTTTAATTTACAGCGTATATATTGCAAAGATAGTCGCCATTGGGTGGTGCGCCCTAGGCGTAATTTCAACGAGGGATCCATTGTAATACATGGCATAACGCATTCAGAAATTGATGATGCACCGGATTTTAATCATATTATTGAGCCATTATTGCAAGCACTCAGTGGTAAAGTCGTTGTTGTACACTATGGCGCGATTGAGCGGCACTTCTTAAATACTGCACTGTTACTTAGGCTTAACGAGGGGATAAACTTTGCTTTGGTTGATACCATGGAAATTGAACGAAAAGCCTTAAAAGCCAGGCAGGGTTTGCTAGGTTGGTTATTTAATTCTAAGTTAGGATCGCTTAGATTAGGTGATTGTCGCCAGCGCTATTCATTACCTGTGTATAAAAACCATAACGCTTTAACTGACGCTTTAGCAACGGCTGAACTGTTACAAGCACAATTGAGTCACCATTACCGAGAAGATACACCGATCTCGCAGTTATGGAGTTAAAAGTTTCTTAACCTGAACTTTGGCTAATAAGCTTAAATAAAAAAACGCCGCAAATTTGCGGCGTTTGTGGTTTTAAATAGCGTTTATTTAGCCGGTAACGGCTCAGTTCTCAGACCTAAAATAAGGCTTAAACACATAAACAGCAAGACGATTGTAAATGGTAAGCCGGTAGAGACCGCACCTGCTTGCAGTGCTTCGATTGCTTGTGTACCACCAATCCACAGTAGCGCGGCTGCGATAGCACCTTCAATAGATGCCCAAAATATGCGTTGTGGTACTGGCGCATCAATTTTCCCGCCAGCAGTGATAGAGTCTATTACTAATGACCCTGAATCAGATGAAGTGATAAAAAACACTAAAACTAATAGCACAGCAATTACAGACAAAATATTAGACATAGGTAATTCATCTAGCATTTGAAACATAGCCATAGGGACATCGGTTAAACCATTTAGGCCAAGTGCGCCAACACCATTGACTACTTGATCAATTGCGATACCGCCGTAAATTGACATCCATAATACTGTAACCAATGTTGGAATAAGTAATACCGCAATCAAAAATTCACGGATAGTACGACCGCGTGATACGCGAGCGATAAACATGCCTACAAACGGTGACCACGAAATCCACCAAGCCCAGTAAAATACAGTCCAGCCATGCATCCATGTTTCGTCTTCACGGCCATGTGGATTACTTAATGGAATGATATTTTCTACATAACCCATAAAGGTGGTAGGAATATTACCCATCGCAACAGCAAAGCCAACTAAGCAAACAAATACCAAAAGGGCAAAAGCAATTAGCATGTTGATATTACTAAGGAGTTTTACACCGCCATCGATACCACGCACAACAGAAATAATAGCCAGTAGGGTAACGCCAACAATAACGAGTATTTGTGAGCCAATGCCACCTTCGAGACCAAACACGTGGTTTATCCCCGCAGACGCTTGCTGAGCGCCTAACCCCAATGATGTTGCCAAGCCAAATAAAGTTGCCAGTACTGCTAAAATATCAATGATATGACCAGGCCAGCCCCATGCTTTATCGCCCAATATAGGGTAAAAAATTGACCGGATAGACAGTGGTAAACCTTTGTTATATGTAAAGAATGATAGTGATAAGCCAACTACAGCATAAATAGCCCAAGGGTGCAGGCCCCAATGGAACATAGTTGCCCCCATTGCCAGTTTTGCAGCTTCTGGGGTGTTGGCTGTTACATTCAGTGGTGTTTCATACCAACCAGTAAAATATGCAACCGGTTCAGCTACCCCCCAAAACATTAAGCCAATACCCATGCCTGCGGCGAATAACATAGCGAGCCATGAAACACGAGTATATGAAGGCTTAGCATCACTGCCTCCTAAACGGATCTTTCCGTAAGGAGAAACAATCAGTGCTAAACAAAAAATAACGAAGAAGTTTGCAGCCCACATAAACAAGGCATCAAAATTATTAATTATATCGAGTTTCACACCATCAAGTGCTGCTTTTGCAGTTTGTGGATCGGTAGCGAGAATGGCGATTAAAAAGATGACAATCAGGCCCGCGCTGATGCCAAAAACAGGGTTGTGTATATCAAATCCCCATTTTTGCACGTTATCCTGACCTACGGTGTAATCCGTATTGTCGATACTATATTTGTCATGATTTTCGCTCATGCAATACCTCTTTTGTTGTCCTAACAAGCTGCTTGTTACCAGCAACATACCTAATTGAATTAGTCTAAGTAACCTGAGCTTTGGATAATAAATCACTACGTTAGTAAATTTTTAAAGCAAAGTTCAGGTTAGGTAATAATTGATACTTAAATTTATTTGAAGACTAACTAATTTAAAAGATGATCATACAGCTACTAGTGTATGAGTTAAATACCAAATGTAAATGATTTTGTAGTTAAATAGCGGCTTATATGGCCATTGCAACCATTTTTATGTTTTTATATAAAAGTACATAATTCGCAAAAGGTCAAAAATTAGTTTGATTGTTAAAGTAATCGCGGCTGTTTTTTGTGGTTAATTGAACTATTATTTTTGTAGTTGTAAAAGGCAGTTGCACGAGATTGACGTTTTATAGTCGCAGTAATGAAAGCGTAATATGAATATGATTTAACATTAGGTGAGCTATATCATTGATCAGTAGCGATAAGGAATTTAGTCATTACTATGAGTAACCATGGCAAAGAGAACACTAAAAACACGGCTGATGAGCATCAGTTAGTCCATCATTACCAGCGTGTTCGACACCAAAGCGTGACGTTAATAAACTCGTTATCAGCAGAAGACTGCCAATTACAAGCTATGGCAGATGTAAGCCCTAGTAAATGGCACCTTGCGCACACAACGTGGTTCTTTGAAACTTTTTTACTAATTGCACATAGCTCTCACTACACAGTATTTAATCCTAACTTTAAAACTTTATTTAACTCATATTATAACGGTATAGGTGAACAATTTAAGCGTGCCTGCAGAGGGAGTTTATCGCGGCCTAGTTTAGATGACGTGATTACCTATAGAGAAAATGTTGACCGGGCGGTGATTGAATTACTGAGTGCACCGTGTAGCGAGTCAATAAAGCAAGTTATTGAATTAGGACTTAACCATGAACAACAGCACCAAGAACTAATGCTGATGGACATTCAATATAACTTTTCAGTTAATCCGTTGTTTCCTGCTTATTGTGACACTAACAACAACCGTATAGAAAATCCTGTTACGCAAGCCAGTCCTCTTAGCTTTGTGGCATTCTCAAAGCATACTGCACATATTGGTGCAACTGAGCAAACGTTCAGCTACGACAATGAACGGCCAACTCATCAAGTGCTTATTCAGCCATTTAAATTTGCTAACCGGCTAACTACCAATGCTGAGTATTTAGCGTTTATACAAGATGGTGGTTACCAAAACCCAGAGCATTGGCTCAGTGACGGTTGGGCGCAGATAAATAATGCTCGGCAAACTGCGCCACTCTATTGGCATAAAGTAAATAATGAGTGGTTTGAATTTACATTAGCTGGATTACAGCCTTTGGCGCTAAATGAGCCGCTAAGCCATGTTACCTTTTACGAAGCAAACGCTTTTGCACATTACTCACAAGCACGCCTCCCAACCGAATTTGAATGGGAAAGCGTTGCTAACAGTAATGCGGCGCAAACTATCACCCAGCTGACCGACAACTGTTGGCAGTGGACAAACAGTGCCTATTTACCGTACCCAGGCTTTAAGCCAATAGCAGGCGTGGCAGGGGAATACAATGGTAAATTTATGGCGAACCAAATGGTACTGCGCGGTGGCTGTAAACTTACCCCACAAAATCATTTAAGACTAACTTATCGCAATTTCTATTATCCACACCAAGCGTGGATGCGCAGTGGTATTAGACTCGCTAAGGATTGAGCATGAGCCAAGTAACAACATTAATGACAACCGATATTGATAACCGCTTTTTAACCGATGTTATTGCGGGACTGTCACAGCAACAAAAGAATCTACCCTGTAAATATTTTTATGATGATAATGGGGCCGCTTTGTTTGAGCAGATCACTGAGCTTGATGAGTACTACGTGACACGCACAGAGCTGAGCATTTTAACCAAGCACAGCCAAGCAATTGCCAAGTTGCTTCCTGATAACTTATCAATTATAGAGCCGGGCTGTGGCTCGGGTAAAAAAATTGCTTATTTGTTAGCGCACTTAGTGAATGTGAAAAGTTTTGTGCCATTTGAGATCTCTAATGAAATGCTTAATTACTCACTGGCTCATTTATCTCCATTATTTCCTGAGTTAGCTATTTCGCCGTTGTTGGGGGATTTTACTCATAGCCAAATGGTAAAGCAGTTAAGCCGTGAAACACAATTGGATAGCCAAACGAACCTCGTGTATTTTCCAGGCTCAACAATAGGCAATTTTTCACCACTAAAAGCCATTGAGATCATGAAAAATTTCCATCGGTTATGTGGTATTAACGGTTATGTACTGATTGGCATTGATTTGCTCAAAGACCGTCAAGTATTACTTGATGCTTATGACGATAAACAAGGCGTCACCGCGGCATTTAATAAAAATTTGCTCCAGCGTATTAACGCTGAGTTAAATGCTGATTTCGATCTTAGCCAGTTTAATCACCAATCACGGTTTAATGAAAAACTAAGCCGTATTGAAATGCATTTGATCAGTAACTGTGATCAAACAGTCACCGTCAATGGCGAATCATTTAGCTTTTCTCAAGGTGAGAGTATCCATACAGAAAACTCCCATAAATACGCACTACAGGCATTTACTGAACTTAGCGCCCAAGCTGGATTACGTTTAGAGCAAACGTGGCAAGACGAGCAGGGTTATTTTGCATTGTGTTTATTAAGGCCAATTTAAACAATGCACAGTCCATCATTTATTATTTAACTGTACTTAGCTAAAAATGCTGCGCAAATTGATTTTTTAATAGTATAAATACTACATTAAACCTACGGCTGCTGGTGTAGCCATTATAAAACCTTATTACGAAGAGGTTAGTGTGGACAGTTCTACTAAATTAAAAACGATTGCAGCACATTTATTTGCACAACGCACAAGTGCAGCGCCACAATCAGATTTACCGCCACAATTAGCATTAACAAGCACTGAAGATAGTTTAGCTGTTCAACAATTGATGATTGCATTAAACAAGGGCCAAGTATTTGGTTGGAAATGCCTATTACCACTTGATAACGGTGCGATTATTTTGGCTCCAATATTAAAGCCGCCGCAATCATTTGCACAAATCTGCAGATTATATACTGAACAAAACAAGGCACGGATAGAGCCTGAAATTGCTTTTGTGTTTGCGCAAAATATGCCAAAGCAGGCCAGCTATAGCGAAGCTGAAATTGACCACGCGGTGAGTGACACGCATATGGCACTTGAGCTGATCCAAAACCGTTTCTCTACAGCGTATCAAGCAAATCACTTTGCAAAGTTAGCGGATGGTTTAAGTAACCAAGGGGTGTTACTTGGTCCTAAAATTAATAAGCAAGTAGCTTATGATGCGGCACATATTACTATCGCGATAACACAAAATAATCGCTGTCATAGCTATCTTGGCAAGCATCCATGTGGTCTGGCACAAACACCAATCTATTGGGCAGTAAATTATCTGGCTAAGTGTGGGATCACGCTCGCTGCTGGCCAAATTCTCATAACAGGCTCATATTGTGGTGTTATTGAGTTAGACACTGATGTTGATACTGAAATTGACTATGCAGGGCTTGGAAAATACACCGTCAAATTTAGTGGCTTAACTGATAATGACATAACTGTTTTTTAAACGGTAATTAATGGTTGCTCCGGCAACAGAATCTTGGAAAAGCTGGCCATGTGTTTGTTCAGTGTATTGTTTGATTATCGGGGCAATAATGCTGATGGCTGAACCTGTAGCGCTATCTTCATCCACGCCATAATAAGGAGCAAAATATCGAAAATGCCACTGTGTGGTTTGATTAGCTGTTTGGCGTTGTTGCATTACAATCACTGCATTTGGGTAGTATTGTAATTGTGCTGTATTTATCGCGAGTGTTTTTAAAGGCTGATCACTGTTAATCATCACAGTACTGTAGCCGTTAATTTCTGCTGTTTTATAGCTCTGCACTATTGAGGCAGGAATGGCTTGTTGTAGCAGAACCTCTGTTTGTACCTCGGTGCTATCAATGGTTGCTAATTGTAGTTGCAGTGCGCGTTGATGTATTCTGGTTTTAAATACTTCTCCTGTATTTGTATAAAAGGTGTTTGGGCTAAACCCTTGCCATTTTTGTAAAAACAGTGCAGCGGCGAGTGTCCCATGACCACAGCGGCTGATCTCATGGCTGTGATTAAACCAACGAATAGGGCATCGATTTTTTTTGATATTGGCTTGATTTAAAAATACGGTGGCGGGCTGAGCGGTGTTTTTTGCAATGCGCTGCATTAGTCGAGTTGTTAACCCTGTTTTATAAATAACAATTAACGCAGACGAACCTTTACAGCGTCTCGCTGTATCGTTAAAAACTTGCTCAATAGCAAAAGACTGCACAAAGCGTGGGGCTTTGTGCAGTCTGTGAGTTAATGCCAGATTTAATAAGCGACTAGGCTTATTATTTCTTTTGTGCATAGGCGTCGTTATGAATACCTGCGGCACGACCTGATGGATCGGCATTATTTTGAAATGATGCATCCCATAATAACGCTTCAGGCGTTGAACAGGCTACAGACTTACCGTGTGGTACACATTTAGCTGCTGCATCACCTGGGAAGTGAGATTCAAAAATAGTACGGTAGTAATACGCTTCTTTTGAATCAGGTGTATTAATAGGGTATTTAAATTTTGCGTTTTCAAGCACTTGATCGGTTACTTGCTCGTTTACAAATTCTTTTAATGTATCAATCCAGCTATAGCCTACACCATCCGAAAACTGCTCTTTTTGACGCCATAACACTTCATCAGGTAAGTATCCGTCAAAGCCTTCACGTAAAATATGCTTTTCAATTTTGCCATCTTTACACATTTTAGCTTCAGGGTTGATACGCATAGCAACATCAACAAACTCTTTATCAAGGAAGGGAACGCGGGCTTCTACACCCCATGCCGCCATTGATTTATTTGCGCGTAAGCAATCAAACATGTGCAGTTTAGATACTTTACGGTTTAATTCTTCATGAAACTCTTGTGCATTTGGTGCTTTATGAAAGTACAAGTAACCACCAAATAGCTCATCAGCGCCTTCACCAGAGAGCACCATTTTAATACCCATCGCTTTGATTTGGCGAGCCATTAAGTACATCGGAGTAGAAGCACGGATCGTAGTTACATCGTAGGTTTCAATGTGATAAATAACTTCACGCAGGGCATCAATCCCTTCTTGAATCGTAAATATAATCGGGTGATGAACAGTTCCTATCATATCAGCTACTTTTTGTGCAGCCGCTAGATCTGGGGAGCCCTCAAGGCCAACCGAGAAAGAGTGCAGTTTAGGCCACCATGCATCGCTTTCATCATTATCTTCAATACGTTTTGCTGCAAAACGTTGGGTAATAGCTGAAATAACGGATGAATCTAAACCGCCTGACAACAACACGCCATAAGGTACGTCACACATTAGCTGACGTTTAACGGCGGCTTCAAGTGCATCTTTGACGTCTTCGGCTTTTGCGCTGTTATCTTTAACTGCATCGAAGCTTTGCCAATCACGGGCATAATATGGGCGCAATTGACCATCTTTACTCCATAAAAAATGTCCAGGAGGAAATTCTTCAATATGCTTACAGATTGGTGAAAGTGCTTTTAGCTCTGAGGCAACATAAAAGTTACCGTGCTCATCGTGGCCAGTATAAAGTGGAATAATACCAATATGATCACGGCCAATTAAATAAGCGTCTTGTTCTTCGTCATATAAACAAAAAGCAAAAATACCGTTCAGATCATCTAAAAATTCAGGCCCTTTCTGTTTGTATAACGCTAAGATAACTTCACAATCTGATTGAGTTTGAAAAGTGAAATCGGTTTTAAGGTTAGCTGCAAGTTCTTTGTGATTATAAATTTCGCCATTAACCGCTAGAATATGAGTTTTTTCAGGATTGTATAAAGGCTGCGCACCGCTTGATACACCAACAATGGCTAAACGTTCATGCACTAAAATCGCTTTCTCTGATGAATATACACCAGACCAATCAGGCCCGCGGTGACGTAATAATTTTGACATTTCAATTGCTTGCGTACGCAATGGAGCGGGATCAGACTTTATATCTAATACACCAAAAATTGAACACATAGTAACTCCTCATTCCTATCATGTGTGTTAGTTAGGTCATAATACCTAACCATTCACGTTTGTTTTAACAGAAATAATTAACTAAGTCACATAGCTTTTACAATATTTTCAGAATAATTTATGCACCAGCATGGCCGCTGATGCACCAAATTGGTCAGTGGGTGGTGCCAGCCGCGACTTTTACATCTTGTTTTGCAACAATAGCTTCGTTGATCATTACTTTTAACGCGCTTAACACGGTTTCTTCGCTCATACTCGGTGCGCCATTATGGTGCACAGCTTGGCTTGGTAAATAAGGGATATGCACAAAGCCCCCTTTGATGTGTGGTTCATGCTCATTGATATGATGTAATAGACCATACATAACGTGATTACACACATATGTACCCGCTGTATTAGAAATGGCGGCTGGGATCTCACTTTGTTGCAGTGCTAATAACATGCGTTTGATAGGTAATTGTGCAAAATAAGCGGCAGGAGCATTTTTGACGACGGGGTGATCAATGGGTTGCTTTCCTGCGTTGTCTTTAATTCGGGCATCATCAATATTAATCGCGATACGCTCTATGCTTATTTCACTGCGGCCACCGGCTTGGCCGATACATAATACTAGAACCGGATGATGCTGCTCTATGGCTTTATAAAGCACCTCTAATGAGGTATTAAACTCACACGGTAGCTCAAGGGCTATTACTCGGTGCTTAGCGATTAAATGTTCGTCGAGTTTGCTTACCGCTTGCCACGACGGATTGAGCGATTCGCCGCCAAATGGTGCAAACCCAGTTATCAATACGCAGGGCATGCTTGATGTCAGTTTAGTCATTAAAAATCACCATATACATTAAAATAATATTGACCGTTAATAAGGCCAGCGCAGTAGGTATTTGCACCTTTATAACATGGTATTTGTCTTTTAGGTCGAGTAATGCCGCTGGAATGATATTAAAGTTTGCTGCCATTGGCGTCATTAACGTTCCACAGTAACCACTGTACATCCCAATTGCTACCAGTGGTGCGGCGCTGGCGCCATGACCTTCGATTAAAAAAGGCATAGCAATACCCGCAGTCATTACCGGAAATGCAGCAAACGCATTTCCCATCACCATGGTAAATAACGCCATGCCAACACAATACAGCACCACCAGCATAAAACGATTCTCTGGCGCTATAAATAAAGTAACCAACTCTTTAATTGAGTCTCCTGTTTGCGCCACAATAAACACGCCACCAAGCATTGCTAGCATTTGTGGCAGTATTGCTGCCCAACCGATAGAATCTAGCAGCCGACGGGATTCAGTGACAGCTTCAATCGGATTTCCCCCAGTAATTTTCCAGCCAATAAGTAGCGCAGATACACACGCTATAGTGAGCGATGCGAGAGTTAAATGACGTTGATCAAGTAAGTAATAATCACCAATTGCGATACCATCAAAAGAAACAGTCAGTAATACCGTGATCACGGGTATCATTAATGCGGGAACAAATAATTTATTGCCTAGGCGAGAGGCCGATTGTGTTTGTTGCTGCTCAGTGAGTGGTTGATAACTGCCCATGCTTACTAGGTTTAAACCCGCTAACAGGGCAATTAATACTACGCTCACACCAACCCATAAATAAGTGTTGGCTTTGCCGAACAAGGCAATAGATACATCACCAAATAAAAAACTGCTACCAAATAACAACCAAAATAATGCTGTGGTGAGCCTTTTTGGATGGTTTTTGTCTTGCAGCGTTCGAACAACTAAAAACATCACAACGAGACCGATTAATAAATAAATGTTCTCAATGGTGATAATTGTAGCGTTTGAGTTAGTTACATCGGTTGTTAGTACTTTACTCATCACACTTCCTGCTGTTTGTAGTGAGCAACAGCCAGAGCTATTTTTGCTTCTAAACGAGATAATCTAAATAAATGAATAATGAGTGCGGCAATGGCGGTCGGAATAGCCCATAAACCAATATGCAGCGGTTCAATACCGGCAATGCCGTTTTCCTTTAAGAAGGCATCCATCAATAGTACAGCACCAAAAGCAATGAAAATGTCTTCTCCAAAGAACATCGCAATATTATCAACGGCAGCTGCATGGGCGCTGATCATGTCTTTTATGGGTTTTGGCAGCTCACCGTGTTTATTGGTCGCGGCACCTAATGCCATGGGGGCTAATAATGGACGAACAGTTTGTGCTTGACCGCCAAGGCTTAATAACCCAAGGGCTGCTGAGCATTCTCGAACGATAAAATACAGGGCTAATATACGTGCGCTGGTGGCACTTTGAATTTGTGCAATCCAGTTTTTCGCATGCTGTTGTAAACCATAGCGCTCTAGCAGTGCGATAACGGGTAAAATAAGAATAAAGCTGGCCAGTTGACGAGAGTTCATAAACTTCTCGCCAAAGGTTTGCAAAAGGGTGAGGATATCTAAATTTACCGCCCAACCAGTTGCAAGGCCAGCAACGGTTACTACAATCAGTGGGTTAAAGCGCAAGGCAAATCCTAGCACAACCACTGGAATGCCAATTAATGGCCAATAATTAAGATCAAACATCATAGTTCCTACACTGTGCTGTGTTTATTATTATTTATTAAGCTGAGCTTTTATTTAGTGATTGGTTATCTGATGCTCAAGTTTTTTAGTGCAATAGTCAATTGTTGTAGGTGAGCGTCAAGTTTTCGCTGCGCAGTATTTGCAGCTGCTAGGTTGACGAATTCAAATCGCACAAAGTCACCAGGTTTAAGTTGTGCAAATTGGTGTTGATCGGCACTTATTATAGTACCAAGTAGCGGGTATCCTCCGGTTGTTTGGCCATCATTTAGCAATACGATAGGCTCACCACTGGGTGTTAGTTGGATAGAGCCCGGGCTAACAGCTAAAGAAGGCAATGAATGTGTATGCATTAATTGATTATGCTCAGTACTGAGCCTTACTCCCATACGATTACTTTGCGGACTGACTTGCCATTTAGTCTGGGCAAAAAAATCACTAAATTGTTGTGATAGTAATTGTTGATGTGGGCCTGAATGGACGCGGATCACACTGCGCTTAGCGGGGGCAATCGCACCACGTTGCGGCCAATTGCCATCAAATGGCGTGATTGGGACTTGATCATTGGCTTGTAAAGGCGCGCCCGTTAGGCCACCAAAACCTGCTGCAATATCGGTGGCTGTTGAATTCATCACTGCATGACAATCAATGCCGCCTTTAATTGCGAGGTAGCTGCGAAAACCTTGCCGAGCGGTGGCAAATGTCAGTGTTTGTCCTTGCTCTACTGGGTAACTCCAGCCGGGATAAATACTTACTCCATCAAGCTTTGCTTGCATATCAGCGCCATGCAGCGCAATAACAGTGGCACATTGAAACTGTAATTGCGCTAAGCCTAAAGTGATCTCAATAACACTTTGATTGTCATCATTGCCGACTAAACGATTGGCAATGATCATTGCATAAGGGTCAAGCGCACCAGATTGGGCAATTCCTAAATGACGATAGCCATGACGACCGAGATCTTGAATCGTCATTTGCATTCCGGGCTTTATTACGGTGATCATAATACCGACTCCTTAGTAATAAATTGCAGTGTATCG
This sequence comes from Pseudoalteromonas rhizosphaerae, assembly GCF_028885455.1. Lineage (NCBI taxonomy): Bacteria > Pseudomonadati > Pseudomonadota > Gammaproteobacteria > Alteromonadales > Pseudoalteromonadaceae > Pseudoalteromonas > Pseudoalteromonas rhizosphaerae. The sequence continues at coordinate 3,400,190 of NZ_CP118496.1, read as the reverse complement.
CCCGGTTGTATTGCGCATGGTGGAGTATTTTCACTGTCAAATAATGCAAAATCACTGTGGCCGATAATATGCCAACCACCGGGCGAATCAGCTGGGTAAATCGCGGTTTGATTAGCGCCAATGGCAACCGAACCTTTGGGCACTCGAGTTCGCGGCTGTGCTCTGCGCGGAGTATGTAATTGACTATTCAGACCGTGCAAATATGCAAAGCCTGGCTGAAAGCCTAAAAACAATACTTGATAATGCCCTTGGCTATGTATATCAATTACTTGTTGTGGCGATAAATTGTGATACTCAGCTACATAGTCTAGATCTGGGCCATAGTCACCACCGTATTGGGTAATAATTTTATGATGCTTACCCTGATAGTCGTGCGGATTTATATTTGCCCACCAAAGTGCTAACTGAGCTTGCCAGTGAGCAAGCGAAGTAGGGTCTATTAAATAAACTGTCAGCGAGTTCATTGCGGGTACTACATCTATAAAGGCGTCGCTGGTGTTGCATTGTTGCACTAGTGCCCAGATTTTTTTTTGAATGCTCAGACTGTCATCGTTTAGGGCAGTGGCATCAAGCAATATGCTGTTATTACTGAGGACACTAATAGTTGGAGAGATAGTTTGTTGATCCATAGCCAAATGTATTTATTATTCTTGAATACCTCAAACTAGCATATAACGTATGAAATGTTTATAGCGATGCGACTAGTTAACAACCTTGCAATATTAACATTACCCAGTGTAGCGCAAACACATTAGTTTGGTTATGGAATGTTCTGGACTAATACACGTAAACTAGATATGTGAGTCAGACTATAAAAAACTGTGGCATATCACTCACTGTTGCTTAGAGTAGGTGTTTGATAATGCCACAGTTGTTATAACAACTAATGATGTTAGTAGAATGCATTAAGTTATAATAGCTTACTGCTAATTACTTAACAGCCACTCACTGAGCAAGCGCACACCATAACCTGTGCCGCCTGGTGAAATTTCATCTTTTCCTTTAGTTGCTAGTGCATTACCTGCAATATCTATGTGTACCCAACGAGTTTCACCAGCAAAATGTTGCAAAAAGCTGGCGGCCGTTGTTGCTCCGGGGCCACTTGAGCCTAGGTTTTTAAGATCGGCAATGTCTGAACTTAAGGTTTCTTTATATCCCAGCGGTAAGCGCCATAGGTTTTCATTTACTTGTATTCCAGCTAAAGTGAGTTGCGTAACAAGCGTATCGTCATCAGAAAACACCGCCGCATAATCGTTACCTACGGCTTTGATTTTAGAGCCGGTAAGGGTGGCAACGTCTATCATGATCTCCGGCTTGAAATATTCACGTGCATACCACATTGCATCACTTAATACTAAGCGTCCTTCTGCATCAGTATTAACAATCTCAACGCTTAAACCTTCTGCGGTGCGAACCACATCACCAGGGGCAACAGCGTATTGCGACACCATATTGGCAGCCATACCCATAACGGCAACAATGTTTTTGTCAGCTTTTGCAAGCGCCATTGCTTTGATAGTCCCAAGTACAGCGGCGGCGCCAGCCATATCAGATTTCATTCGCGCAATTGATGCGCCTGTTTTGATACTATAACCACCAGAGTCAAAGGTGATCCCTTTACCAACCAGAGCAATAGGGGTCGCGTTTGAGCCTTTGTAATGTGCAACGACTAAGCGAGCGCCTTGTTCGCTGCCACGCCCGACAGCTTCAAGTGCCCCCATACCTAGTTCTATTAATTGCTTAGGCTCTAAAATAGTGATTTCTACACCTAGAGACTCAAGCTCTTTTGCCGCACTAGCAAAGTCAACAGGAGTCATTTCGCTGGCCACTTCTGAGGTTAAGTCACGTGCTAAAAACACTCCTGCTTGAATGCTTTCAAGTTCAGAATAGTTACGTTTTGTTTGCTTGGAATTACTAACGTCAAAATGATAACTGACAGTGTGAGTGTTCGGATTTTGTTTATATTTTTCAAAACGATGGTCGCGTAAATTTGCACCGTGTGCAAAGTGAGCACTAAGTACACTGTTATTGTTTACGCCTTCAACGTCATCGAATGCAACCGCAGCAGTTGTTGTTTTACTGCTCATTAATCGCGCATGAATATTACCACCTAGTTTGGTCATTAACGCTCTATCAAGCTTATCTTGCTTACCGGTACCAACAATTAGCACGCGTTTATAGTCACTATTATAAGGTGCAATTAATTCAACAGTACTGGCGTATTTGCCACTAAAACTTTCATTTTCAATAGCGTGCTGTAATTGAGCATTGAACTTTTTATTGATTGAGTTAAATGCGGTATTGCTCCCATCCTCACTGTAAAACAACACTAATGCTTGTGCATTACTATCAAGCTTGGAAGAAAAATTAAACTCTGCAGCATGGCTTTGCGTACTAAGTGCAAGGGCAATTGATAATGCAGAAAAAGCAATAAGGTTTTTCATGTTTGTACCTTTATTAAATAAACACGTTTTACCTCATTTATTCGCATAGGTTAAGTCGGATTCGGTAAAGCCGCAATAATGAGCGATAAAATAACCCACATTCCTGAAATAATATGTTCTGCTTCAAGGTCTACTAAAATGAAGCAACAAATAGAAAGAGGTAGAGTATGTTGGCAGCAAAGAATTGGCTTAAATTAACCACTTTAACAATTTTGTTCAGTGCGGCAAGTTATGGTGTTTCCCTTAACAATGAAAAAGATAATGATATTCAAGCAACAATGCATTTAGAAACCATGGTACTTGGTTCTGGTTGCTTTTGGGGGGCAGAAAAACGTTATGAAGCGCTTCCTGGTGTAATTGATGCAAAGTCAGGCTATGCAGATGGTAAGGGTTTTAAAGCAACTTATCGTAATATTACCCAATCATCGCGCAAGTTCGATGAAAATAATTACGCTGAAGTTGTTCAGGTTACTTACAATAGCAATATAATCAGTGCTGCAACGTTATTAAAAAGTTACTTTGAAAGTCATGATCCAACGCAAAAAAATCGCCAAGGAAATGATATTGGCACGCAGTACCGTTCAATTATTTTAACTACTACTGAGCAACAAGTTGCACTGGCTGAAGAATTAAAACAGCAGTATCAAGATAAACTAACCCAAGCTGGTTATGGCTCTATAAAAACCATTATAAAACCATTAACGGTATTTTTTCCGGCTGAGGAATATCACCAAGACTACTTAGTTAAAAATCCTAATGGCTATTGCCCTGATCATTCAACAGGCGTTGTTTTTGAAAAACGCAGTGATGATAAAGTTGATAATACGGCTTTACTCGCAGGAAAGCAGATAGTGATCATTGATTCACGAGATTACTGCCCTTATTGTGAAAAACTCAAAAAAGATGTGTTAAATGATTATCAAGGAACCATTGCCGTCACTTATCGTAAAGCCGATCAACTTGATGGTTTAACGATTAAATCAGCGACGTGGGCCACCCCAACAATCTTATTTTTAGAAGATGGTAAAGAGGTTTATGGTCGCCAAGGTTATGTGTCTAGCGAAGAGTTTTATAAAGCACTTGGCGCATTTAAATTAGGGGATAGTGAAGCATATACAGTGGCATTCAAGGCCCGTACAGATAGTCCGTTTTGTAAACAGTACGATATTTTTAAAAATACCCCGGATGGTATTTTTATAGACAAACTCAGTGGTGTACCACTGTTTGATACTCGGGATCGGTTCAAATCGGGCACCGGGTGGCTGTCATTTACTCACCCTATCAAAGACAGTGTGACCATGCATGAAGACAATAGTTACGGTATGCAACGTATTGAAATTAAATCTAAATCTACGGGTATTCATTTAGGGCATTTGTTCCCAGGTGAAGGCCCAAAAGGTGAAGATCGTTATTGTATCAATGCAACTGTGTTAGATTTTGTCGCTCGCAAAGACACCTAACAGATTAGAATAATGGCTGAGGAAATTGCAGAGTAAGGCTTCAAAATAAACTATTTTTACGATAAACCCATTGAGCTGGGTTTATCGTATTTAATGAGTTGTATATCAAATTATAAGAGTACAATTAATGTCGGATCATCACTGTTATTGGCTTTATTTTAAGTGTTTAAATGTGTCTAGCAGCCATTTTATAAATAGCTCAAGCTGTGCATTTGCCTCGCCAGGGTAGTGCTGTACTAAATAGTATTTATCCTTGGTTACTAATGGTTCATCAGTAAAGTTGCACAACCAGCCTTCGTCAAACCATGTTTGACTAATAGGCAAAGGAATTAGCGCTATACCCATACCTTGTTGCGCTGCACGGGCAACACCAAACATACTATCTACTTGTATAATTTGCTTGGGTGAAAAGTCATCAAGGCCTGCATGTTCAGCCCATTGATGCCAAGCCCAAGGACGCGCTTTGTGCAAAATTAATGGCACTTGTTGTAATGCTTCAAGTGGCTTTTTGTGCCACTGTTGCCAATTTTCTTTATTACAAGCCGGTGTGTATTGTAATGAAAACAGCTCGTGGACAACGCCTTCAATTGGCTTCGAAGACGACAGCACAATAGATAAATCACTTTGTTTAGTTAACTCTTTACGCGTTTTCATGGTGTTTAGTTGTAAATTGGTTTTAGGGTGCTCAACAGTCCACTCGCTCAGTTTCGGCATTAATAACTCACTGGCAAAAAACTCTGGCAAAGTAATGCTGATGGTTATATTTTCTTGCAGCTGACTAAATTCGTTAATGGTTTTTTCGAGTGCTTTTATAAGTGGTGATACCGAGTCATAAAAGTTTTTCCCCGCAGCTGTGAGTCTAATTGAGCGTGTTTGGCGCTCAAACAACTCAATCCCTAACTGTTCTTCTAGTTGCTTTATTTGATGACTAACAGCAGATGGAGTCAAATAAAGCTGATTGGCGGCTTCTTTAAAGCTTAGCGTTCTTGCCGCAAAACAAAATGAACGCAATCCTCTGATAGGTGTTTGCATGATAATACTATTTAATTAACTCATACCGTTAGTTAAGCAATTATTAACCCAATTTGCAAAGTACGCACAAGATTTGTATGGGTTATCGTGAATTAGTGCATTTATGCTTAAAAAGCACACTTTAAAAGTTTATTTAATCTACAAAGCTGAGTTTGACAGCTAAATAGTTAGTTATTTTACTTTTTATGCATTACAGATAGCGGGTGGTTTTCACAATTATGGGGCACAAACAGTTTTTTTGCCATAACATAGTGCAACCTAGCAATAGGGTAAAAAAAATCCCTCTTGCGAGGGATTTTGGGTAACTCAGCGCCATTGGCACTGGGAATGAGGTCGGTACAGGGTGAACCTGAGCGTTAAATTAAAAAACCATCTCAGGGATTTCACCATCAACAAGTAATTTACCTGCTGTTTTACTAATAATTTCATCAACTGACACGCCCGGTGCGCGTTCTAAAAGATGAAATGCGCCGTCTTTGACTTCTAACACGGCTAAATCTGTCACTATTTTCTTTACACAGTTAACACCAGTTAAAGGTAAAGAGCAACTTTCTAGTAGTTTCGAGTCACCATGTTTACTTGCATGGGTCATAGTAACGATAATATTTTTTGCACCAGCGACAAGGTCCATCGCGCCGCCCATGCCTTTGATCAACTTTTTAGGGATCATCCACGATGCGATACTACCGTTTTGGTCAACTTCAAATGCACCTAGAACAGTTAAGTCTACATGACCTCCACGGATCATTGCAAAACTATCTGCACTATTAAATATGGCTGCGCCTTTAGCTGCTGTCACGGTTTCTTTACCCGCGTTTATCATATCTGCATCAAGCTCTGCTTTAGTAGGGTATTGCCCCATGCCTAGTAAGCCATTTTCAGACTGTAACATCACTTCAATGTTATCAGGTACGTAGTTTGCCACTAACGTAGGAATACCGATACCGAGGTTAACGTAATAACCGTCTTGTAGTTCTTGTGCAACGCGCATTGCGACTTGTTCACGTGATAATGCCATAATTATTGCTCCTTAATCGCGAGTGGTTACACGTTCAATGCGTTTTTCAAAGTTACCTTTGATCACGCGATTAACAAAAATACCAGGGGTGTGAATTTGGCTTGGTTCTAATTCACCCGGTTCAACAATTTCTTCTACTTCGGCAACGGTAATTTTACCTGCTGTTGCGGCCATTGGATTAAAGTTCATGGCAGTATGGCGAAACACTAAATTACCATAACGGTCCGCTTTCCATGCTTTTACAATGGCAAACTCACCAGTGATTGATTCTTCTAAGATATAAGGGCGTCCGTTAAATTCTTTTACATCTTTACCTTCTGCCACAGGCGTACCGTAACCTGTCGCTGTATAAAAAGCAGGAATGCCAGCACCACCGGCACGCATTTTTTCAGCCAGCGTACCTTGCGGAGTAAGCTCGACATCAATCTCGCCGCTCAACAATTGCTGTTCGAATAGGGCATTTTCACCCACGTAGGAGGCAATAATTTTTTTAATTTGCTTGTCGTGCAATAAAATACCTAAACCAAAATCATCTACACCGCAGTTATTCGATACCACAGTAAGTTCTTTGGTTTGTTTACGTTTGATTTCGCTGATCAATCCCTCAGGGATACCGCATAAACCAAAACCACCAGCGATAATGGTATCGCCATCTTTTAAGCCTTCCATTGCAGCTTCATAACTTGAAACCACTTTATCGAAACCGGCCATGGGCCCACTCCTTATTTGTAATTATATGACTACTAATTTAAGGCTAAATATAGACTATTGATCAGTAGTTTGATTTTTAAGTGCCAAGGATACCTTGCTCACAGGTTGTTTATTTAATGCCGTGCAAATTGCCCAACCAGCTTTAGCCAGTCTTTCTAAATCAATTCCATGCTCTATGCCAAGTCCTTGTAGTAAGTAAACTACATCTTCAGTGGCAACATTTCCTGACGCACCCTTTGCATAAGGGCAGCCACCAAGGCCTGCAACTGCACTGTCAACCGTTGCTATACCTCGCTTTAAGGCAGTGTAAATATTTGTGAGCGCTTGACCATAAGTGTCGTGAAAATGAACAGCTAACAATGACTTATCAATTTCAGCTAGTAGTACGTCCAACAGCTCATCGACCTTTTTTGCGGTACCTACGCCAATAGTGTCACCTAGGCTTACTTCGTAACAACCAAGGTCTAATAACTTTTGACATACTTGTAGTACGCGCTGCGGATCGATATCGCCTTCGTATGGGCAGCCAAGCACACAACTAACATAACCACGAACACGAATATTATGTGATTTAGCAAAGGCCATTACATCAGTAAAGCGGGCTATGCTTTGGTCAATTGAGCAGTTAATATTCTTCTGACAAAAGGCTTCACTGGCAGCAGTAAAAATAGCAAATTCTTTAATACCCACAGCATGGGCTGCTTCTGCACCTTTTAAGTTAGGCGTAAGTGCCGTTAAATTAGTCGTAGGTAAATCAAGCGCACTGATCACATCGCTGGAATCGGCCATTTGTGGCACCCATTTCGGTGATACAAATGCGCCTGCTTCAATGTCTTTAATACCTGCATCAGCAAGGGCGTTAATTAAGGTTACCTTATCTTGAGTAGTTACTGCACGCTCGTTTTGTAAGCCATCACGGGCACCCACTTCAACAATGCGAACATGACTTGGTAGTGTACTATTCATCTGCTGCGCTCTCATCGCTGACAATTGCTAATAGGGCACCATGACTCACCAGAGCACCTTCTGCAAAACAATAGCTTTGCAATACACCATCATGGGGGGCGGTGAGCGTATATTCCATTTTCATTGCTTCGATGATCACCACAGCATCACCTTTTGTGATGGTGCTGCCAACGTCAATAAGGTGTTTTACAACGGTACCATTAAGTGGTGCTGCAAGCGGTAGGGCATCGCTTTCGTGATCACTGATATAGTGTTTATCAAAAATATCAAAGGTAGTTTGCAATGCTTTGTACATTACTGTGATGGTATTGTCTGCAGTAACCACATGGGCGATATTTTTATTGCCATTGATAAATACACTACACAGGTTATTGTCGATACTGCCAGAGGTTGTATAGTCAACCTCATCGATGCGGACTGTGTACCCCGCTTGATGAGCTGCGGCAGTGATCGCATTATCAACGAATGGCACCTTAATTGTTGCTTCTGCATTGAGTTTAAAACCAGCTAGACTGTCCCATGCGTTCTGAGTTCCTTGACGATTAAGCCCAGTTAAATAGCTAAATGCAGCTATAATGCGGCTGCTAACAGCGTGTTGTTGATCAACTTTAAGCAACGCATCGCCTTGCTCTTCAATAAAGTGAGTATCAGGAGCGCCTTGCTTAAAGGTTGCATGGTTAGCAAGGGTGTGTAAAAAACTCACATTACAACTAAAGCCCGCTAAATGGAATTGTTCAAGGGCTGTGCTTAATCGTGCTAAAGCTTGCTCGCGCGAGTCATCATGAACGATCAATTTAGCGATCATAGGATCGTAAAATGGACTGATCTCATCCCCTTGCATGATCCCAGTATCAATGCGTACATACTCAGATTGAACTGGTATATACAAGCCATTGATGGTACCAGAGCAAGGAATAAAGTCATTGCTTGGATCTTCGGCGTAAATACGCGCTTCAAAGCTGTGGCCCTGTAATTGGATATCACTTTGTTGCATGGGTAATGGGTTACCTGCGGCGACGTTAATTTGCCAATTAACTAAATCGACACCAGTCACCATTTCAGTAACAGGGTGCTCAACTTGCAGCCGGGTGTTCATTTCCATAAAGAAGAATTCATCGCCACACAGTAAAAACTCAACCGTGCCTGCACCTCGGTAATTGATCGCAAGTGCACAGCGTACTGCGGCTTCGCCCATTTCTTTGCGTAGTTCGTCAGATAAACCAGGCGCGGGGGCTTCTTCAATCACCTTTTGATGGCGGCGTTGTAATGAACAATCACGATCACCTAAGTACACACAGTTACCGTGATTATCAGCAAACACTTGCACTTCAACATGGCGTGGTTTATTAACATAGCGCTCAAGTAGTACTAAGTCGTTACCAAAACCGGCGATTGCCTCACGCTGTGCACCTTGTAGAGCACTGATAAAGTCTTTTGCATGTTCAACCACGCGCATGCCTTTACCACCGCCACCAAAGGCTGCTTTGATAAGCACTGGGTAACCAATTTTTTCAGCTTCAGCTTGTAAAAACGCAGGATCTTGTTTGTCACCATAATAACCAGGTACTAATGGTACATTCGCGGCTGCCATTATTTCTTTGGCGCGGGTTTTTGAGCCCATTGCTTCGATACTGCTCGCTGGTGGGCCTATAAACGCAATATTATTGGCTTCACAGGCCTTTGCAAATTCACTGTTCTCAGATAAAAAGCCGTAACCAGGGTGAATGCAATCAGCACCTGCATCCAGTGCTACTTGGATAATTTTATCAGCTACCAAATAGGAGTCTTTACTCGGCGCTGCGCCAATATGGTAGGCTTCATCGGCGAGTTTTACATGTTGTGAATTTTTATCTGCATCAGAGTAAACCGCCACAGTGGTTAAGCCCATTTGCTTTGCGGTACGCATAACCCGACAGGCAATTTCGCCGCGATTAGCAATAAGAATTTTTTGTAATGATTGTGTGCTCATGGTGATCCCTATTTTTGCCAATTTGGTGGGCGTTTTTCAAAAAAGGCAGATAACCCTTCTTGACCTTCTTCAGATACGCGAATTTTGGCGATACGCTCTGCGGTTAAATTTATGATTTGTTCATTAATATCATGGCCAGCTACATCGTTGATCAATTGTTTTGCTGCGCGAACCGCGACAGGGCCGTTGTTGATCAGTGTTTCGAGTAGTTGATCAAGCGCGCATTCAAGTTTACCGGTTACTTGATGAATTAAGCCTAATTGCTTGGCTGTGTGGGCATCAAAAATCTCAGCGGTTAAAAAATAACGACGTGCAGCGCGCTCGCCAATGGCTCTGATCACATACGGGCTGATTACAGCTGGAATGAGGCCAAGTTTTACTTCGCTTAAACAAAACTGTGCATTGTCTTGGCATATGGCTATGTCACAACAGGCAATTAAGCCCAGTGCGCCGCCAAATGCCGCGCCTTGCACAGCACATACCGTTGGCAGTGGGCTGCTGGCTAATACATGCATTAATTTGGCAAGTTGTTTTGAATCCGCAAGATTCTCACTGAAGTCATTGTTTGCCATGGACTTCATCCAATTAAGATCAGCCCCTGCAGAGAAATGCTCTCCCTCAGTTTTTAAAACAAGGGCGCGTACATTTAAGCTATTAGCATGCTCTATACATTGAATAAGTTCTTGGATCACTTGCTCGTTAAAGGCATTGCGCTTTTCAGGGCGACTTAAAACGAGTACAGCCACATTTGATTTAGTTATTTGTAGTGTTACTGACATACTCACGTCCTTACATTCTAAATACGCCGAATTGCGAATCACGTTTTGGTGCATTGGCTGCAGCACTGAGAGCTAAACCTAGCACACTTCGGGTATCTGCTGGATCGATGATACCGTCATCCCACAAACGGGCGCTGGCATAGTATGGATGACCTTGTTGCTCGTATTGCTCGATAATCGGCTGTTTAAACTCGCTTATTTGCTCATCAGTCATGCTTTGGCCTTTACGGGCTAAACCATCTTGTTTAACTTGCGCCATAACGCCTGCTGCTTGTTCGCCGCCCATCACAGAAATACGCGCATTAGGCCACATCCACATCATAGTCGGTTCAAACGCACGACCACACATGCCATAGTTACCTGCGCCATAAGAGCCGCCAATTAATACGGTAAATTTTGGAACATCAGCACACGAAACAGCCATCACCATTTTAGCGCCGTGTTTAGCAATGCCTTCGGCTTCGTATTTTTTACCTACCATAAAGCCGGTAATATTTTGTAAAAACACCAGTGGAATATTTCGTTGTGCGCACAGCTGTATAAAGTGCGCGCCTTTTTGAGCTGACTCACTAAACAAAATGCCATTGTTAGCAACAATCCCAACCGGATGACCATAGATTTTCGCAAACCCAGTCACTAAGGTATCGCCAAAGTAACGTTTAAACTCATCAAACGAAGAGTCATCCACGGTACGTGCAATCACTTCGCGAACATCAAATGGCTTTTTAAGATCGGTGCCAACAATGCCGTATAATTCGTTAATATCATAACGCGGTGCTTTTACTTGCTCTAATATTGGCGAAGTAGGGCGTTGATAATTAATTCGTTCAATACATTGGCGAGCAATTGATAACGCATGAGCGTCATTTTCAGCGTAATGATCGGCAACCCCTGATGTTTTACAGTGGACATCAGCGCCGCCAAGTTCTTCTGCGGTTACCTCTTCACCTGTAGCCGCTTTTACCAGCGGTGGGCCGGCTAAAAATATTGTGCCTTGCTCTTTTACAATGATGCTTTCGTCGGCCATTGCAGGCACGTACGCGCCACCTGCGGTACATAAACCCATAACGACTGCAATTTGTGGAATGCCTTTGCCCGACATACGCGCTTGATTATAAAAAATACGACCAAAGTGCAGTTTGTCAGGAAATACATCATCTTGCTCAGGTAGGTTGGCACCACCTGAATCAACCAAATATATACACGGTAGGTGACACCGCTCGGCAATATCTTGTGCGCGTAAATGTTTTTTAACGGTTAGTGGAAAATAGGTGCCGCCCTTAACTGTCGCATCATTGGCGATGATCATACATTCAACGCCTTTAACACGGCCAATACCAGCAACTACACCGGCACAAGGAATCGCTTGCTCATAAACACCAAAGGCTGCAAATTGTGAAATCTCTAAAAATGGTGAACCTTCGTCAAGTAAGGTACTAATGCGTTCACGCACGAACATTTTACCACGGCTTTCATGGCGTTCTATTAACGCTACGCCACCACCTTGGCTGATCTCGCTTACTTTATCGCGTAAATCATCAACCAGTGCCGCCATATTTTTATGATTTTGCAAAAACTGCGGGTCGTGAGGGTTGACGCTTGATTTTAAAATAGTCATAGCGCTTATCCTTAACGGCTTTCAGTAAATAATTCGCGACCAATTAGCATGCGACGAATTTCCGAGGTACCGGCACCAATTTCATAAAGCTTAGCGTCACGCAATAGGCGGCCAGTGGCGTATTCGTTGATATAACCGTTACCACCGAGAATTTGAATAGCATCAAGTGCCATTTTAGTTGCCAGCTCTGCCGCATATAAAATTGCGCCTGCGGCATCTTTACGGGTCGTTTCACCGCGATCACATGAACGCGCAACAGTGTATACATAAGAGCGAGCTGCATTCATTTGTGTATACATGTCGGCTACTTTGCCTTGTATCAGCTGAAATTGACCAATCGGTGTATCAAACTGCTTACGTTCATGAATATAAGGTACAACAATATCCATACAGGCTTGCATGATACCCAGCGGGCCTGCCGCTAGCACAACACGTTCATAATCAAGGCCACTCATTAGTACCTTAACGCCTTCGTTTAAATTGCCAAGGATGTTCTCTTCTGGTACTTCACAGTTTTCGAACACTAATTCACAGGTATTTGAGCCGCGCATCCCGAGTTTGTCGAGTTTTTGGGCGGTAGAAAAACCAGGGAAATTACTCTCAACAATAAATGCGGTGATGCCTTTAGCGCCAGCGGTTAAATCAGTTTTAGCATAGATCACTAAAGTATGCGCATCTGGACCATTGGTGATCCACATTTTATTACCGTTTAAAATGTACTTATCGCCTTTTTTCTCGGCTTTAAGTTTCATTGATACTACGTCAGAGCCTGCGTTAGGCTCACTCATGGCAAGGGCACCAATGTGCTCACCACTAATTAATTTAGGTAAGTATTTTTCTTTTTGTGCTTGCGTGCCATTGCGATTAATTTGATTAACACACAGGTTAGAATGAGCACCGTAACTTAGGCCGATAGAGGCACTCGCTCGGCTAATTTCTTCCATTGCGATTACGTGCTCTAGATAACCTAAACCCGCACCACCGAGCTCTTCGGGTACGGTCATACCTAATACACCCATTTCGCCAAGTTGTGGCCAAAGCTGATTAGGAAACGCATTATCAAGATCGGTTTTTTCAGCTAAAGGGGCAATTTCTTGGCTAGCAAAACTGTTTACATGATCGCGGATCATATCTGCGGTTTCGCCAAGGCCAAAGTTCATTTCTTTATATAGTGAAATAGTGCTCATGATTCATTCCTGTGTGAGAGACTGTTAATGAATAGTCATTTAATCGTTATTGTTTAAAACTAGTTATTCATCTAATTGATTTAAGGTGTCGCGACAACGACGCTCTGCGGTTACTAATTCCATCAAGACAACTTTAATGTCATCCATTTGTTGGCTTAGATCAGCTTTTTTATCTGAAATTAAGTCAAGCATAGTCACTAACTGTTTAGCGCTGGATTTATCGGCATCATAAAGTTCAAACAAACGGCCTGTTTCAGCTAAGGTAAAACCTAACCGCTTGCCACGTAAAATAAGTTTTAAACGCACTTTATCGCGTTTTGAATAAATACGGGTTTGGCCATTACGCTCAGGTGAAATTAAGCCCTGATCTTCGTAAAAGCGAATTGAGCGGGTGGTTATATCAAACTCTTTAGCCAGTTCACTGATACTAAAGGTTTGTTCATTGCTTGCCGGTTCGGCGGCTGAACTTGCAAAGTTTGCTTGATTATCTTGATTCATAGTGTTTTTACCTCATTCGAATAACTCCAATATAAGTGAAGTTTACGTAAAGGTAAAGTGGATTGTAGAACTTATACTTTAGACTAATAACCTAAAGCCATAAATAGCAGGTGTAACCTGTATTAATGCAGCTTGCAGGGGCGCTGTTTGTATTAGGCTACAGCAAAATAAAGATATGTTTACACTTTTGTTGGGCGCAAAAACCTTGATTTTAGATTTACGTTGGCGTAAACGTAAATATTATGTATGCTCATAAGCAGATTATAAATACAGTGTTTGGCTAATCTCTGCATATGAATATAGCCAATTATAAAATGGAGCCTTTTTTATGACTACCGAAGCCGTTGTTATTGTAGCAGCAAAACGCACCCCAATGGGTGGTTTTATGGGAGCCCTTAGTGATGCAGCCGCCACTGAGTTAGGTGCAACAGCCATTGCCAGTGCGCTTGCTGACACCGGATTAAGCGATACAGCTATTGATGAAGTGATCATGGGCTGTGTATTACCGGCAGGTTTAGGTCAAGCGCCAGCACGTCAAGCAATGTTAAAAGCAGGTCTTGCGCGCAGTACTGGCGCTACGACCATCAACAAAGTATGTGGTTCAGGTTTAAAGGCCGCCATGCTTGCACATGATTTAATTAAAGCCGGTTCAATTAACAGCGCGGTTGCAGGTGGCATGGAAAGCATGACCAACTCGCCATACTTTATTCCTAAAGCGCGTGGCGGTATGCGTATGGGCCATGGCGAAATTAAAGATCACATGATGAGTGATGGCCTAGAAGACGCATACGATAATAAAGCGATGGGCTGTTTTGCTCAAGATACGGCTGATGAATACGGTATTGGCCGCGAGCAAATGGATGAATTTGCACTTAATTCACTGACCAAAGCCAATGCCGCGATTGCAAATGGCGATTTTATAAATGAAATTGCGCCGCACACTATTAGCTCTCGTAAGGGCGATGTAACCATCAGCATTGACGAGCAACCAGGTAATGCACGCCCAGAAAAAATTCCCGGTCTGCGTGCTGCGTTTAAAAAAGACGGCACCATCACTGCGGCTAATTCATCGTCAATTTCAGACGGTGGCGCAGCCCTTATTTTAATGAGTGAATCGCACGCCAAAGCACAAGGGCTTACGCCACTGTGTCGTATTGTTGCGCACAGTACCCATTCTCAAAAACCAAGTGAGTTTACTCTTGCTCCTGTTGGCGCAATGAATACTTTGCTTGCAAAAGCAGGCTGGACAACTGACGACGTTGACTTATGGGAAATTAACGAAGCATTCGCCATGGTAACAATGTTGGCGATTAATGAATTAAAACTTGATGCCAGCAAAGTGAATGTTAATGGTGGTGCTTGTGCACTTGGCCACCCAATTGGTGCTAGCGGCGCACGTATTTTAGTGACACTTATCCATGCTCTTAAAAATCGTGGCCTGAAAAAAGGCGTAGCGTCTTTATGTATTGGCGGTGGCGAGGCGGTCGCACTGGCGGTTGAAGCACTATAAATTAGTTAAATTTAAACTCTTACAGCCGTAGGCTCTTTTAACAATAACTACTGCGGCTTAATTTATTACCCTCTGGGGAGGAGTGCGTTATGCACCAAGTACCATTACTGATCAACGGCGAATTTGTTCAATCAACATCAGATCAACTGATTGACGTTATTAATCCAGCAAACCAAGAAGTGTTAGCACAAGTACCGTGTGCTACCGACGCTGAAATGGATGCGGCTATCGCATCAGCCAAAGACACTTTTAAAAGCTGGAAAGATGTGCCAATTACTGAACGTGCGCGCATTATGATGAAGTATGCAGCACTTTTAAAAGAGCACCACGATGAACTAGCCACCATTATTTGCCATGAATTAGGCAAAACCTTTGAAGATGCCAAAGGCGATGTTTGGCGTGGTATTGAAGTGGTTGAGCAAGCAGCTAATGCGCCATCTTTAATGATGGGCGAAACCATGGAAAACGTGGCCCGTAAAATCGATACTTACTCATACATGCAACCACTGGGTGTGTGCGCGGGTATTACGCCGTTTAACTTCCCAGCGATGATCCCACTATGGATGTTCCCACTGGCGATTGTCTGTGGTAACACCTTTATTTTAAAACCTTCTGAGCAAGATCCGCTGACGCCAATGCGACTCGCTGAACTGTTCATTGAAGCCGGCGCACCAGCAGGTGTATTACAAGTTGTTCATGGCACTAAAGTACAAGTTGACCGCTTATTAGAAGATCCCGCAGTACGTGCAATTTCGTTTGTTGGCTCGTGTGGCGTAGGTGAATACATTTACTCTAAAGGCACTGCTAATTTAAAACGTGTACAAGCCTGTGTCGGTGCTAAAAACCACATGGTGATAATGCCTGATGCAAGTCGCTCACATGTAGTTAATAACCTTGTTGGTGCCTCTGTTGGTGCTGCGGGTCAGCGTTGTATGGGTATTTCAGTGGCGGTGTTTGTTGGCCAAGCGAAAGACTGGGTTGAAGACATCAAAGCCGGTTTTGCCAATGTGCGCCCGGGTGTGTGGGATGACAAAGATGCAGCCTATGGTCCGCAAACATCGACCGCAGCCAAAGCGCGTATTTTGTCACTGATTGCACAAGGTAAAGAGCAAGGTGCAACGTGTTTAATTGATGGCTCTGATTTTACTGTTGAAGGCTATGAAAAAGGTAACTGGGTAGGACCTACCTTATTTACTGACGTCACCACTGAGATGGATTTATACAAAGAAGAAATTTTTGGCCCAGTACTGGCGTGTATGTTTGTTGATTCGCTTGATGAAGCAATCGCGCTTATAAATGATTCTCCATTTGGTAATGGCACGTCGTTATTCACTTCAAGTGGTGCGGTTGCGCGTAAGTTCCAACATGAGATTGAAGTCGGTCAAGTGGGTATTAACGTACCAATTCCTGTGCCACTGCCATTCTTTTCGTTCACCGGTTGGAAAGGTTCATTCTATGGCGATACGCATACGTACGGTAAGCAAGGTATTCGTTTTTATACTGAGACCAAAACAATTACTTCACGTTGGTTTGAAGACGAGATTGCCTCTGGTCCAAACATGAGCATTAATCTTAAATAACTAATTTAACTTACTCCACATAATAAAAAAGAGGGGCACGAAGGCTATTTCACACACAATATTGCCTTCGTTGCTCTTCACGAATATCTAATTTGACAACGCAATTATAAACAAGAGGTCTCCAATGGACTTTAATTTAACAGAAGATCAGCAAGCATTTGCTCAAACAGCTCGTCAATTCGCAGAATCAGCACTGGCTCCTTATGCAGCAAAATGGGACCGCGAACATATTTTTCCAAAAGATACCATTAAAGCTGCAGGTGAACTGGGTTTCTGTGGTTTGTATACGCCAGAGGAAGCAGGCGGTTTAGGCCTGTCGCGCTTAGATTCAAGTATTATTTTTGAACAGTTGGCGATGGGTTGTACAGCTACAACCGCAATGTTGACCATTCACAATATGGCGACCTGGATGATTGCAAGTTTTGGTACTGAGCAAACAAAAGCTCAATATTGTGATCAACTTGTTATGGGTGAGCTACTAGCTTCTTATTGTTTAACAGAGCCTGGTTCAGGCTCCGATGCAGCCTCATTGAAAACAAAAGCGGTTCGTGATGGCGATGATTACGTGATCAATGGCTCAAAAATGTTTATCTCAGGCGCAGGCGAGACCGAAGTGTTAGTAGTTATGGCGCGTACTGGCGGTGAAGGTGCGGCGGGTATTTCTGCGTTTGTAGTACCGGCTGATGCCAAAGGCGTTGAATACGGTAAAGCAGAAGAAAAAATGGGCTGGAATGCGCAGCCAACACGACTAATTAGTTTTGAAGATGTACGCATACCTGCTCATAATTTATTAGGTCAAGAAGGTGAAGGCTTTAAGTTTGCAATGCAAGGCCTTGATGGCGGGCGTATTAATATTGCAACTTGTTCAATTGGCACTGCCCAAGCGGCACTTGAAACAGCCCGTGAATACTTAAAAGAACGCACACAATTTGGTAAACCGTTGGCTGCTTTTCAAGCGCTGCAATTTAAAATTGCCGATATGAATACCGAGCTTGTTGCGGCGCGTCAAATGGTGCGTTTAGCGGCTTTTAAACTTGATAATAATGACAGCGAAAAAACCACTTATTGCGCCATGGCAAAGCGTTTTGCCACTGATGTAGGTTTTACTGTGTGTAATGACGCACTACAAATTCATGGTGGTTATGGTTATATCAAAGAATATCCACTGGAGCGCCACGTTCGTGATGTGCGCGTTCATCAAATTCTTGAAGGTACTAACGAGATCATGCGGGTGATTATTGCACGTCGTATTTTAGCTGAATCAGCAGCCGATATTTTATAAGGAGCGCGAAATGTCAAACCCAAGTATTGAGTTAACCATTGAAGGTCACGTAGCGATTTTAACCATGTCTAATCCGCCAGCGAATACCTGGACTAAAGACACGTTAATTGCCTTAAAAAATATGGTAAATGAGCTCAATGACAATAAAAATGTTTACTCCTTAGTGATCACCGGTGAAGGTGAAAAGTTCTTCAGTGCTGGTGCTGATTTAAATGTATTTGCTGGTGGCGATAAAGGCGTAGCAGCGACTATGTCGCAAGTATTTGGTGACGCATTTGAAGCATTAACTGCATTTCGAGGTGTATCCATTGCCGCGATCAATGGCTATGCCATGGGTGGTGGTCTAGAAGTAGCGTTAGCATGTGATATTCGCATTGCAGAAGAGCAAGCACAAATGGCACTACCAGAAGCCAAAGTAGGTTTACTACCGTGTGCGGGTGGCACGCAAAACCTAGCATGGTTAGTTGGTGAAGGCTGGGCTAAACGTATGATCTTATGTGGTGAGCGTCTAAAAGCAGATAAAGCCCTACAAATCGGCTTAGTTGAAGAAGTGGTACCACAAGGCGAAAGTCTTGCTGTGGCACTTAAATTAGCTACTCAAGTGGCAGATCAAAGTCCTGTTGCTGTTAGTGCCTGTAAAACCCTGATCCAAAAGGGCCGCACTCAGCCAATGGCGCATGTATTACCGCTTGAACGTGAGTTATTTGTTGGTTTGTTTGATACACAAGATCAACAAGAAGGGGTGAATGCCTTCCTAGAAAAACGCAAAGCAAATTGGGTGAATGGCTAATGATTGAGTTAACGCAATTAAATTCACCAGATGCGCCCGTGGTGTTTGAAACTGCGAGCGCTGCAAACGGCTCACTCATTGGTTTTGCCACGCTCAACTCCCCTAAATCGTTAAATGCACTTAATTTTGAGATGATCAAATTATTAGCGCCGCAACTTAACGCATGGGCGGCTGACAGTAATGTTGCGATGGTGATACTTAAAGGGGCAGGGGATAAAGCATTTTGTGCCGGTGGTGATGTAGTCAGCCTGCATAATGCTATGAACAGTGGTGAACCGGCAAATCTAATAGAAGATTACTTTGCTCACGAGTATCGCCTTGACCACCTCATTCATTGTTATGATAAACCGATCCTTGTTTGGGGTAATGGTATTGTGATGGGCGGCGGTTTAGGCTTAATGGCGGGTGCAAGTCATCGTGTGGTAACTGAGAACTCACGTATAGCTATGCCTGAGCTAACAATTGGTTTATATCCAGATGTAGGCGGCAGTTATTTTCTACATAAAATGCCTGAACATGTCGGCTTATTTTTGGGGTTAACTGCAGCGTCTATTAATTGTGACGATGCAATGTATGTGGCATTAGCTGATCACTACCTCAAGGCGGATAAATACGACACTCTGATTGAGCAATTGTGCAGCATTAAGTGGGGTAAAACGGCTTCATTGAATCACGAGAAGCTAACCAGTTTACTTACCGAACTTGATAATGTTTCTGGGCGTATGCCAAAAGGCAATGTAAAGGCGCATTTAGCCACCATTCAAAAATTGGGTGAATTTACTGATCTACGCGATAAAGTAAATTATATCTTAAATCTAGAAACTGACGATACGTGGCTTACCCGAGCGCAAAAAGCATTAAAGCATGGTTGCCCGCTCAGTTGCGCCTTAGTTGAGCGTCAACTTGCTAGTTCAAAAGGTAAAAGTTTAGGCGAATGTTTTCAAATGGAACTGGGTATGTCGGTTCGCTGTGGTGAAGTCGGCGAGTTTCAAGAAGGTATTCGTGCGTTACTGATTGATAAAGACGGCGCGCCTAATTGGCAGTTTAAAACGCTTGAACAGATCCCAGATGAATTAGTCGAGAGTTTTTTTGTTCAACGTTGGGATCACGACTCACATCCACTAAAACAACTTACACAAGGATAATGTTATGTCACTTTCTATTGGTTTTATTGGTTTAGGTAACATGGGTGGCCCAATGGCTGCCAACTTAGTTAAAGCGGGTCATCAGGTTAAGGTGTTTGATTTAAACCGAACGGTCGTAAATCTACTTGCTGAAAATGGCGCGATCGCCGCGGATGATGCTAAACATTGTGCAACGGATGTGGATGTATTGATCAGCATGCTACCGGCCAGTAAGCACGTTAAGTCACTTTATTTAGGTGATACCGGACTTGTAAATATTTTAGCAAAGTCAACGTTAGTAATTGATTGTTCAACGATTGATGCAGCATCAGCACGCGACGTAGGCGCTGAGCTTAGTGAGCATGGTATCGACTTTGTTGACGCGCCGGTATCCGGTGGTGTTGCCGGTGCAACGGCAGGTACACTGACCTTTATCGTCGGTGGTGGCGATGAGCAATTTGCTAAGGCCCAGCCGGTGCTTGCTGATATGGGTAAAAATATCTTTCATGCAGGTGATATTGGCGCAGGACAAGTCGCAAAAATTTGTAATAACATGCTATTGAGTATTCTTATGGCGGGAACCAGTGAAGCAATTCAAATGGGTATAAATAATGGCCTTGACGCAAAAGTGCTGAGCGACATTATGACCGCCAGCTCTGGTCGTAACTGGACCCTTGAGCTTTACAATCCTTGCCCAGGTGTGATGGACACAGCCCCTGCTAGTAATGATTATAAACCAGGCTTTATGGTTGACTTAATGGCTAAAGACCTAGGTCTTGCGATGGAAGCCGCGC
This sequence comes from Pseudoalteromonas rhizosphaerae, assembly GCF_028885455.1. Classification (NCBI taxonomy): domain Bacteria; kingdom Pseudomonadati; phylum Pseudomonadota; class Gammaproteobacteria; order Alteromonadales; family Pseudoalteromonadaceae; genus Pseudoalteromonas; species Pseudoalteromonas rhizosphaerae. The sequence continues at coordinate 3,379,428 of NZ_CP118496.1, read as the reverse complement.
AGCAAAGTAATTCAGTAACCCCGATGGGGTCAATGGCTAAAAACCTTTATACCATGTTGCAACACCAAGGTGCGGGCAGCGAAGACTTTAGCGCCATATTTAAATTATTCTCGAAGGAGTAACAGGTGGAAATTAAAAATAATACCGTGGTGATCACCGGTGGCGCGCAAGGCTTAGGATTTGCAATGGCGCATAAACTTGCGTCGCTTGGTGCTAATATTGCGTTAATTGATATGCAACAAGCGCTGTTAGATGATGCAGTTGCTGAGCTTAGCCAACATGGTGTAACTGTAAAAGCCTATGTTGCCAATGTGACTGATGAAGATGCGGTGGTAAATACATTTAATACCATCAATACAGATTTTGGTCATATTGGTGTATTGATAAATAATGCCGGTATTTTACGCGATGGTATGTTTATCAAAGCTAAAGAAGGCAAAGTGGTTGCTAAAATGGCGCTTGATCAATTTAAGTCAGTGATTGATGTAAACTTAACCGGCGTGTTTTTAGCGGGGCGTGAAGCTGCGTGTCATATGATTGAATCGGGTAAAGGTGGCGTGATAGTTAATATGTCGAGTGTTGCTCGTGCAGGTAACATTGGTCAAACTAACTACGCTGCGTCGAAAGCGGGTGTGGTAGCGATGACTACAGGTTGGGCAAAAGAGCTTGGCCGTTTTGGTATTCGTGTAGGTGCCATTGCACCAGGCGTTATTCGTACTAATATGACTGATGCTATGAAACCAGAAGCCAAGCAGCGTATGCTAGCAGTAACACCCGTGGGGCGCTTTGGTGAAGCGGATGAAATTGCGCACACAGCGCAGTATATAATCGAAAACGACTTCTTCACCGGTCGCGTGGTTGAGATTGACGGCGGTATTCGTTTGTAAGTAAACCTTTTTTAAGTGTAATAAAACGGCAAGCCTCGGCTTGCCGTTTTTGTTTTATAACTTAATTGGTTAATAAAGTAGCATTTTAAATGGTGCTGTATGTATATACAGTGCTTTTTGTTTGTCAGTAATAGCTTAACTATTTGAGCTGTAATTCATCTAGCGCTTCCTATTTTAGTTGTCATAGTTGCGATGAACTTCTACTATTAATTATCTATTTGTTCTTATAATGATAAGCACCTTCAGGGATCAAACATACATGATTGAGATAAACGAACAGATACTGAAAGATATAAATAGAAATTTTATTATTCCTCCTAAACCTGAAATATTAACTGAGTTACAAAATTTAATAGCAACTGGCGATGCGCCTATTGCTGATGCCGCTAAGGTAGTGGTAAAAGATTTAGCAATTTCATCAGCAATACTAAAAATAATAAATTCTCCTGCTTATGGCTTATCTCGTACTGTGGCTGATATAAAACAAGCTGTGATGTTTCTTGGTTGGGACGGAGTCAATGCGCTTGTACAGGGCTTGAAATTAAAAGAAATGTTTGCAACCGATAACAGCTGTATTAGTTTAGAAAGATTTTGGGATACTTCAACCGAGATTGCTAATGTAAACATGATGATAGGTCAGCGTATTAAAAAACAAATAGCCATAGAGCCCTTGTATACGCTTGGGCTTTTTCATGATTGCGGTGTGCCTCCTATGGCAATAAAATATGATAATTATTTAACCGCTTTGCACTGCGCTAATCAAACAGACAAAGAAACTATTATTGAGATTGAAGAGCGTTTATATAAAACAAACCATGCAGTTGTTGGCTATTATTTTGCTAATAGTTGGCATTTACCAAAAGAGATATGTCAGTTAATCCTCAACCACCACAATGCAGCTATTCTTGCTGAGGTGACAGATACAGATGAACAAATCTGCTTTGCTATTTTGAAAATGTCTGAAAACTTAGTGACTATGGTCAGACGAGGCTCGCCTATACCACAGTGGGGTATTATAGAATCAAAAGTCTTAGATGTACTGCATTTGAATGATGATGAGTATTGTGACTTACAAGAGGACGTTATTGATTTTTTAAACAGTTGCTCATAAATAATTAATTAAGGTTCTTAGCTTTCGCCTCAGCTATCGTTTAGTGCCAATGTTAGTCCAGTTTTTAGCACTATATTTCTACTTGCTTGGGCACCTTACTGAGCAGCCTAATAACCTTGAGCCGCTGTTACCTTGGAACATTGAGTAAACTAGGTGTTGTTAGCCATATGCTTACCGTTGAAGCTCGAAAACAAAAGGAATTAACATTGCGCTAGGCAATCACTTAGATTCACAAGGTTTAGTGTCATTGAGAGATATTTGCATCAATATTCATCACGGGAGATGACACACCCATCATGCACTTCCTGTTAATAAAAAGTGCATGATGGGTGGTGTGGGGGCTGGAGGTTAGAGACCTCCGGCTACCCGATTAGGTTTCGTTTACGCTTTTCATTGCTTTAAATAATAACACTGTAATGGTCTAATGAAACTGGAGAGGTTTATAGCGTAAAATGAGCTAAACCAAAAAGGTATCACTATGACCAGAAAATCAAAAGTAACACTCAGTGCACAACAAAAACTTGAATATGCCAAATTAATGGTAGAAGAAGGTTATACCAATAAGCAAATTGAAGAGATGTCTGGCGCAGGAAAGTCAGCAGTATCACGTTGGAAGCAACAATATCTATCTGAGCTAGATGGTAAGAGCCCGGGAAATGTACAAGCACTAACACCTGAGCAGCAACGTATTCAATTGCTAGAGAAGCAGCTACAGCGCGCTTTAAGGGATAATGATATATTAAAAAAAGCCACCGCTTTCTTCATTCGCGACAATCAAAATTTAAAGTAATTAAAGCGTTGAAGAAAGCGACCCCAAGCTATACGGTATCTGAGTTGTGTCGTGCTTTAGAAGTCAGTACAAGTAGTTATTACTATGCGCCAGTCACGCCAAATAAGTCAGAGCAGGCACTGCTGGCGTTAATTGAATCTATCGCTGACGATTCCGGTTATACGTATGGTAGACGCAGAGTGCACGTTGAATTGAATGCGTTAAATCATACGATTGGAATATATAAAACAGCGGCACTGATGAAAAAGTTGAATATAAAAGCCATCAGGCCGAAGAAAAAACATTACTACCCTAATTCAGGTGATGAACATAAGTACGCACAGAACCTCTTAAAACGAGAGTTTAACCCTGATTCACATAACACGCATTGGGTCGGTGATATTACCTATATTAGGAATCACCAAGGGTGGAGTTACTTGGCCTGTGTGTTAGATTTATCAACGAGGGAAGTTGTAGGGTATGCCTTATCAACAAGCCCAAATGCTGAATTGGCTATAGCAGCATTGAATAATGCTATTAAGCGTCAACAGCCGGTTTTTAATCAACTGATGTTTCATTCCGATCAAGGGTGTCAGTATTCTGCGGCCTCGTTTAGAGCTCGGTTATCACAACTAACTATAACACAAAGTATGAGTCGTCGAGGTAATTGTTGGGATAATGCAGTAATGGAGCGATTTTTTAGAAGTTTAAAAACAGAGCGACTGAATCGCCTGTCATTTATAAATCATCATTCAGTTATAAGTGAGGTGGACAGTTATATTCAGTTTTACAATTACAAACGTAGGCATTCTACGCTTAATTATATGACGCCACATCAGAAATATAATGAATTAAAAAATGCCGCTTAGAATCTCTACAGAATTTGTTGACCATTACACACTATTCTGGTATATCCATTTTGAATCAATTTTACCAACCTTGGATTAGAAACATAACGCTTACAATAACGGGAAAAACCGAGCGCTTTGCAACGAAGTTGCAGCGAGGCTTTTTCCCAATGAGCGAAGCGAATGATGTTTATTGTTTTGTTAGTGTTCATTGTCAGATTCAACCGTTTCAAACTCAATGCCACCGACACGCTTTGCAATAAAATTGTACCCGAAACACATGAGTCTATTCATTATGTAAAACATAAAACCGTATAGTAATGGTGCTAATGCAAAAATTAAAAACGGAAAATTAGGAATGCTTTCTCCAGTGCTTGTTTTCATTTCTGGAGCGACGAAAAAACCAATGACTCCCATTATGGAAAAAGGAATTGTGAATAGTGCGAACGCTAAAGCAATAACTTTACTAGTTTGGTGCGATGAGAAAGATTTTATCTGGACTTTCATTTTTCCTCCATGAACACTAACGCTTTAAACAGCGGAGAGTCCGAGCGTATAGGCCGTTGTTTGGCCTGCGAGGGATTTTCCGATGGTTTAACTTGTGTACGCCCGACATGGGCATTGACTTATGAGGTGAAAGTCCTCTGTAGGAAGATCACCGTTTAAATAACATACTGTTATTAAACGATAACTACTAGCGAATGGCAAGGGCTAAATCGCGAGAGATAGTCTGGAGGAAGCCGCTAGCAAATCTGCGAGCTGATGAACAAAAACATCATATGAGGCGTAGGCTGAAGACGAGCTAGCACAAGATAGCGAAGTCATGTGATCTAACGGCCACCGTAAATGATGCAGTTGTGCAGAGAAAGTCGATGCACCTTATTCGGGGAGATCTGATAAACACGCATCCGCGCTAACGCTTGGAGATTACCAGTTAGGGACTGGTTGATCAACCCTTGGCGCTTTGGTTGCTGCGACCTACAGCGAGCGAAATAGCAGTAAACAAGCGTTAGTTTAGACGCGCTTTATCGAGTAATCGCTAGAGTGATTTATCAGAAGTCAGCAGACGGCATAGTAGCCAAACGCCCATCGTAATGGAGGGGACACGGTGAAGGCCTGAACATCTTAACCAGAGGAGATACTACAAATGAACTTGAATTCACATAGATCACCGTGTTGCGATAGTGATGAACAGCGTTCTACTGTGAATAATACCTCGAATGAATATAGCCAAACAGATCATGACCTGATGGCAAGGGTACTAAGCAACCACAATATTGGTGCAGCATGGCAACATGTTAAGCGCAATAAAGGGGCTGCGGGTATTGATAATATGAGTATTGAAGAGTTTAATCACTTCGCTAAGTTACATTGGCTGGGTATTAAACAACAATTACTTAACGGCACTTATCAACCCTTGCCAGTCAAACGCGTGATGATACCCAAACCCGATGGCGGTGAGCGAATGCTTGGGATCCCTTCTGTTATCGACAGAGTGATCCAACAAGCCATTGCTCAAGTGATCAGCCCTTACTTTGAGACTCAATTTTCACCACATAGTTATGGTTATCGTCCTCATAAAAGAGCCAGTCAAGCAGTGAACCATGTTCAATTTTGTGTTAAACAAGGTTATAAAACAGCGGTTGATATCGACTTGTCTAAGTTCTTTGATGAAGTAAACCATGACATGCTGATGAATCGTGTTGGTCGTAAAATCAAAGACAAAGCACTCATGCGCCTACTCGGTAAATACCTACGAGCGGGAGTAGCAGAGTGCGAAACAGGTCTGTGGTTTGAGTCAACCAAAGGAGTCCCTCAAGGTGGGCCATTATCCCCTTTACTTTCCAATATTTTACTCGATGAATTAGATAAGAAGCTAGCCTACAAACACCTTAAGTTTGCCCGTTACGCTGATGACATAATCATTTTAGTAAAAACCAAAAGCGAAGGACTAATAATCCAACGGGAAATTACTGCGTTCATCACTAAGCGATTAAAACTCAAAGTGAATGAATCGAAAAGTCGGGTCGGTCCAGTATCAGGCTCGAAATTTCTCGGGTTTACCTTCCGCTACGGTCAAGTGCAGATCCACGAACAGGCGCTAAAGAAATTTAAAGCAAATGTCAGGGAGCTCACTAACCGCAACTGGGGGATCTCAATGACCCTACAAATTCATAAACTCACACAGTATTTGCGCGGCTGGGGACACTACTACCTAATAGCCAACGCTTATCAGCTAACGGTGGATTTAGATCACTGGATCCGCCGTAGGATAAGAATGTGCTACTGGCGGCAATGGCGTAAACCTCGCACCAAAGTACGCAGTTTAATGAAATTGGGTGTTAGCGAACGACTCGCCATTGCATGTGGTATCACCAGTAAAGGTCCTTGTAGAAGCTCAAAAACAAAAGGAATTAACATTGCGATAGGCAATGACTATCTAGCGTCACAAGGTTTAGCGTCATTAAGAGATATTTGGATCAATATTCACTACGGGAGATGAACCGCCCATTGCGGACCCGCATGATGGGTGGTGTGGGGGCTGGAGGTTAGAGACCTCCGGCTACCCGATTATATGTCCCATGCGACATCAGTAACGCCCTCAATGTTTTTTGCGATGTTTTCGATAACTTGTCTTGCTTTCAATTCAGGTGACTTATTGACTTTACCAAAAAACTTCTTAAAAAAGGAGATGCGTTGTTCTGGCCAAATCTGCCATAAAGGAGTTTCCAATTCCTCGTCATTTTTACCGAGGTACACATCAACCATCACTCCGTCGATGTTCATAGCAATACTAAACATATAATCACTGTCGATAGGAGATTCTGGATTAAAATTCAACTTTTTAAGTTCAGAAAACACATACTCAGCAAGAGATTTATTAGATTTAAACATCGCTGATTTGAAATACAGGTTATCACTCACCTCGGTTCCTCCTTGGACATATAACAGCTTATTGAACACCATTTTGGTGGTTTATAAAACCTCAAAACGGTATCTATTACATACTTTGATAATTCCACCAATAATTACTTTTGTAAACAAGTAATTAAAATAGCTGAAATTCAAAGCTTGTTATTTTGCACCAAAACGGCGGTTAATAATGTTATTGGACAAAATTATGAGCCTACTCATCAAAACAAGAATAAGTTTAACTTTTAGCTATGACCGCTTATCGTTCAAACTTGCCTTACAAATTTAAAAACTCTTAGCACTACATTCGCAATATCCCGCATAAATGTAGAGCACTTTCCATGTTGTATTAATGGCAAAAAAATATAGTACTCACTCAGAGTTTTTGGATTTAACAATTTCATGCTTCAGCCTGTTAGTAGCTCAACACAGGGATTCCAAGATCTATCAGAAAAAACCAAATAGGCAACATTAATACCACCTCCGTAGCCCTTGTTAAATATGACTCTCTATTCCAGCCTTGTAAGAGACCATTCCCAATTTGGAACAGAAAGAACATAATCTTGAGATGAAAAACTCAAACATCTATGCAGGTTCTCTTTATCCTCTATAAATCATCAGCCATGCAGTCTGGCTTTACTACCGTTTCACACTGAGCTTTGGGGTATCGAAGAATGACTTGATCTCGAAGTATTATTGTAAGTTACGAAACTATTCGTCAATGGTACAGAAAGTATGACCCAGAAGCGTAAAGATAAAAAAGCGGCAATGCGTTTCTTTAAAAAATTGCTCAAGGGGGCTGAAAGGAGCACCAGTTAAAGTTGTTATGGATAAACTACGCAGTTACACCGCAGCTCAAATAAATTTAATACCAAATGTTAAACACTCTGCCGTGCAATATGAAAATAACCGATGTCAGTTATCACATCAGCCTACTCGACAACATGAACGGCAGATACGTAAGTTTAAATCACAGGGGCAAGCCTAGCATTTTTTAAGTTGTCATGAAGTGGTAAATAATCTCTTTGACTTGGTTGTCATTTACTCAAAGCTAGCCAGTATAGATTTTTTCGTTAACGATCCTTTGCAAAGTAGGATAGGGTTAGTTGCGTCCAAAATTTAAGTTAAGGAGTATTCGGTCGAATTTAATTAGCTCCCGCTGATAAGTTGACAATACTCTGTCGGCCTTTACATGGGGATTCATGGATACAGCTTGTAAGTAAATTAATGATCTGTGCTGAAGAAATGCAAAGCTCCTTTTCTTGGCTCTCGGTCATAAAATAAAAGTCAGCTTCAAATATTTTGCTAAGCAATGTACCTCCAAGGCAAGTGACTTGATTTTATGATCCAATACATGCTTTTAAACGTATGAATATTTTGAATTTTTAAATAGTGGTATGTTATGTGGTTTAGTTCAAATAAGACAGAAATAATGGCAGAGCAAGTAGTTATCACTCATAAAGACGCTGCAGTCATTGTTGATCGAGAGCAGAGGGTTATTGCCAGCAATCAGGCTTACGGTTTTTTAAGCCAAAAATATAACAAACCAGATGATCATCAAGCCCTTACTTTCTTGTTGAAGCATCACGACAAAAGTAGTGATTACATCAAAGGCGATAAAGGGTTGCACTTTAAGTTGCAAACAACACCTCTTACGATTAAGCACCTTGAGTCTTGTGTGCTCTATGTTTTTGAACCAGTCACTGAGCAGATTTTGGCTGAGCTAAATTGGCAAAAATTAATCGGTTTAGGCCAAGATTCGTATGCGGTTTTTGGTATGAATAACAAGCTTGTTACAGCTAACTTTGATTCAATAAATAGTGATTCTCTGTATTTAGACCAGAAAGACCCCCAACTACTAGAAGTTCTTAATAGGGCTTCTAACAGCGAGGATTGCTTACTTTGTCTATCTGAAAAGCAAGACGCTTATGTCCATGTTCATCATCACCTTCTTAATTCAGAAAACGAAAAATTAAGTGCTTTTGTTCTATCTAAACGATCTGATAATACCAATAACGAACAGCTCAAATTGCTTTCTCAGGTGGTCAGTAATACAAGTACAAGTGTATTGATCACGGATAAAAATGGTTTTGTCGAATATGTCAATCCAGGCTTTGAAACTTTATCAGGATATACCTTGGAAGAAGTGAAAGGGAAGAAGCCAAGTGTTTTTTTGCAAAGGGAGCAGACGGACAAAGAAACCATTAAGCGAATTTCAAAAAACTTAAAAGCACGACAGCCTTTTTACGAAGAAATATTGAATTTTGATAAGAGTGGCGTGCCTTACTGGATCGTTTTGTCGGTGAATCCTATTTTTAACAAATATGGTGAACACACTGGCTTTGTTGGTGTTAGCTCTGATGTGCGTGAAATTAAACGACAAGTATTGGAGCAAATTAATCAAAGAGATGCCATCAGTAGTCATTCAGCGGTGTTGGAATTTAACCAAAATGGCCAGTTCATTTCGGCGAATGATTATACGAAAAAGCAGCTGCATATTGAGAATGACGCTCAAATACAATCGGTGATTGGTAATTTAAAAGACTACCTAGATAAACCACGTATTCAGAAATTTGAAAAAGGTGAAGCCACAGAAGTAATGATAAAACTGAATCATAATGGCGCGGAGGTGGTATTAGATTGTGTCATTTCGTCAATAACGGATTTAAATGGTGATATTTCTAAGTACGTTGTTTTTGGCAGCAATGTGTCATCTCGAAATAAACTTGTTAGTGAAACTCATCATTCTATGTCGTCGGTTCTTGGCAAGATCCAGACAACCGTTACAACCATAAATGCCGTAGCTGATCAAACGAATTTATTGGCTTTAAATGCTGCGATCGAAGCTGCGAGGGCTGGTGAAGCGGGAAGGGGTTTTGCAGTGGTGGCTGATGAAGTCCGTAATTTAGCCAAAACTTCAAACGAAGCCGCAGCTCAGATAGGGTTATTAATCAATGAGACACAATCTCATGTTGATCAACTATCGACATTTTTGCAGGAATAAACTGAAATTCTAAGGGGTTACTCGAAGGCTATTAACGTTTTAATAGATAAGCGGTTAATGAGCGCGGTTATTCTCTTGCTGAAGCGAAGGCCCTTGTCAAAGCTAAAAAACAAAAGGAATTAACATTACGCTAGGCAACAACTACTTAGCTTTACAAGGTTTAGTGTCATTGAGAGATATTTGGATCAATATTTATTAAGAGAGATGAAACGCCCATTGCACTTCTTGTTAATAAATAGTGAGTGAAGGGTGGTGTGGGGCTGGAGCTGGAGGTTAGAGACCTCCGGTTACCCGATTATATACAATTGCTTCAAGATCTTAACTAAAAATGAGTTATAGAGGAGGTGGAAACCAAACATTCTTAATTTTTCCATCACGAACTTCGTATATAGCAAAAACAAGCCTATCCTCTTCTTTTTCACCTAACCCTGTTAATCTTTCATAGTCGATTACGATTGGTCCATTGACCATCCTTTGCTCAAGTATTACTTTGTATTCTTCTGGAACACTTTTCAAAAATTGATAAGTTTTTACTAAATCTTCTTTACCAGCTAGATCTAGACCATTCTTTCTGAGATCTTTCACCTGTATATCAGATGAATAGCAACTAGCAAAAAGATCAACATCATGTACGTTATAGGCATCTAACTCTGCCTGCACAACAGTTGCAGGATCCTTGCTTTCGGTACATGATAATACATCACTGGTATACAAAGTCATAATTGCGATAATTGATACGACAATACATTTCATAGTTATCCTTAATTTTAGTGATGAGGTTTAATGCTTGGGCAGATCATAAAAGTTTTCCACAGCCAAGTAGGTAATTTAATTGCGGCATATAACGCTTTGAATATGGGGATTTTAGGAGCGTTTTGGCCGAAGGCCAGCGAGTAAAATTCCCAGTGAGTTTACGAACGACATTATTCACTTGTTAGATTCACTTAACTTGCGTTTCCTCAATCTTCTTATTATCTATTTCTCCAGTTTCCTTGTTTTCTATCCAAACAGCTGAATATTCAGAGTTAAGAACACCTTTGACTATATATTCTTCGTGAGGCTCAGGAGTAAAAGTAATGTCACCACGCACAATTAAATTATCACTAAATAAAGACTGAATCGGAGCCGCATGAGCTGTTGCACCAACAATAGTAAAAGTAGCTTCAATTGCAGGAACGGCAGTTTCTATTAACTGAGAAGTGAAACTGAATCCTTGCCCTTGCGTTGCTCCTCTTGATGCCCCCATAGAATTTACAATTAGTTTTTGATTTACTTTTTCAAGATAAAATATTTGGACGGTGCTTCCATCAACTCTGTTTTCAGAACTAGCTACCAACGCTGATGGCCCTTCATATCCTTCTGGATATGGAGAATGCAATGATACGCAACCATTCAAAAAGATTAAAAATACTAAAACTAATTTCTTCATGAAAATTCCTTGTAGTCCCGCGTGAATCTAACGCTTATTGAACACCATTTTGGTGGTTTATAACACCCCAAAACGGTATCTATTACATACCTTGATAATTCCACCAATAATTACTTTTGTAAACAAGTAATTAAAATAGTGAAATTCAAAGCTTGTTATTTTGCCCCAAAACGGCAGTTAATAATTGGCTGATGGCTGATGGCTGATGGCTGATGGCTGATGGCTGATGGCTGATGGCTTATCGCTGACGGCTTACTGCTTCTTTTTAACTACTTTTAAAACCAATTCTAAAACCGCCCCAGTGTTTGCCATTTACATAAATGGGTACTGATAGGTCATGTAAAATTTCACCGGTATCTCGTTTGTAGGTCTGTAGTAAAAAGCTCTCAGTGTGGCTGCCACAGCGGCTGCCGGTGGCATCGTTGAAAATACGTTTAGTGCGGTTATTCACTAAATCTTGTTGGTAATTGCCAGTTAGTGGCTGGCTGTAGCGCTTATTGTGGGTAGGGAAGTAGCCTTTTTTGTCTACGGCACCAGCAAAAAGAATTTTGTCATTTTCAAGAATCGGCTCTTGAATTGGCGGTAAAATTTTATCGGTTAAAGTATCGTATGGTGTTGTATATTTTGTGGGGTTAGTATTTTTAATTGCTTGATATTCTTGTGAGAACAACTGCTTTTCAGTTAATTGCTTCGTTTCTAGCAACTCAGTAAATTTTACCGCGATTGCATTGCTTGCCGTTGTTGCTACATTGAGTATAGGCTTGAAAAAGGCATTGTGTTCAACTTTACTGAGCTCTCTAAAGATGGTTTCAGATCCTATCGATAACATAGCTGCTTGTGATGAAATTGAGTTACCTTTGGTTGCTATTTCAGCTAGCAAATGGCTGATACTTGATACAGAGGTATTTATTTGTGTGGTTGCTTGTTGAAAAGCAGATACTGCTTGCTGCATGTTTTCTAAGGTTGATGATGAGTCTGTAATATCATGATTTATTGTTACAAATGCTTGGGTAACATTTTCGAGTTCGGTTTTCACTTCATCACTTTGTAAAGAAACCTGTTTCATATCATCATTTGTTTGCACGCTATTAGTATTTATCTCAGTTAGCATCTGTGCAATTTGTTTAGTGGCTTGATTGGTTTTATTGGCAAGATTACGTACTTCATCTGCAACTACAGCAAAGCCTCTGCCTTGTTCACCCGCTCGTGCAGCTTCTATGGCGGCATTTAATGCCAGTAAATTAGTTTGCTCAGCAATGGTTTGAATAACTTGGGTAATGCTTTGAATATCAGTTGCACTTTTTAATAATAAATCTAACTTACTTGCGACGTTAGTAATTGAGTTAGACAACGAATCAATTTGTTGTGTGGCTATTTGCAAGCGTTGCTCTGCTGATGTTGATGCCTGAGATGTTTGCAACATTGCTGCATTTACGATGGTGATACTATTAGTGAGTTCACTACTGTTATGGGATAACGCCTGTGTTGCAGCGCTAACCGATTCGCTTTCACTGTAACAACCATCAATTTCTTTAGTTAGGCTATCTACATAGAATCCGACTTCTGCTGCACCAATTGCATTTTGAGAGGTTGCCACTGTGATGTTTTGAGCAACATTGCTGAGTTGGGGCTGTTTATTAATGTCTGACGCAGGGTTTGGTTTTTTGTCAGTTAACTTGGCTGTAAAAGCGAATAGAGCAGTAAAAATTGCAATGATTAGCGCCGCGACTATCGATAGTTGCTCGAAGTAATATAGAAAACCAATACTGACAGCGAAGAGTGTATAGCATAGCGATTTTAAATTCATTCCATTGACCTTTGTTGAGTTGTAATTTTCAGTCTTAAATATAAAGCACAGAAAATCAATTAATAAAAGGTCTAATAGGGAAGTCGACTGATTGACTTAGCAAACAAAAAAGCCAACCCTAAGGTTGGCTTTTGCAGTAATCTATTGCAGTAATGAGCATCAACTCATTTTAGTAAGTTGCACTGCCTTTTGTACGTGGGAAGGCAATAACGTCACGTACATTGCCCATACCAGTTACATAGGCAACTAAACGTTCGAAACCTAAGCCAAAACCAGAGTGTGGTACTGAACCGTATTTACGTAGGTCGCGATACCAGCTGTAGTCTTCTTTGTTTAAGCCCATTTCTTCTAAACGTGCATCAAGTACATCAAGACGTTCTTCACGCTGTGAACCACCAATGATCTCGCCAATACCTGGTGCTACAACGTCCATTGCAGCAACGGTTTTGCCGTCTTCATTTTGGCGCATGTAGAATGCTTTAATATCACGTGGGTAGTTTTTAATAACCACTGGTGCTTTAAAGTGCTCTTCTGCTAAGTAACGCTCGTGCTCAGATTGTAAGTCAACACCCCATTCAACGGCGTATTCAAATTTCTTACCACAGCTTTTAAGAATTTCTACTGCATCAGTGTAATCAACTTGTGCAAAATCTTTCTCAACAAATTCTTCTAGGCGCGTGATAGCTGTTTTCTCTACACGTTGAGCAAAAAATTCCATATCATCACGACGTTCTTCAAGCACCGCTTTGAACACATACTTAAGCATGTTTTCAGCAAGTTTGGCGATATCTTCTAAATCAGCAAACGCAACTTCTGGCTCGACCATCCAAAACTCTGCCAAGTGGCGAGAAGTATTTGAATTCTCTGCACGGAAAGTCGGGCCAAAAGTATAAATTTTTGACATCGCTGAGGCGTAAGTCTCACCATTTAACTGACCTGATACAGTAAGGAATGCTTCTTTACCGAAGAAGTCTTCGCTGTAATCAACATCGCCTTTATCTGTACGTGGCAAGTTTTGCATATCAAGCGTTGATACGCGGAACATTTCGCCTGCACCTTCACAGTCACTTGCGGTGATGATAGGGGTGCTGATCCAGTAATAACCTTGCTCATGGTAGAAACGGTGAATAGCTTGCGCTAAACAGTTACGTACACGTGTTACCGCACCAATCATATTGGTACGTGGGCGAAGGTGAGCGTGCTCACGTAAATACTCAATGCTGTGGCGTTTTGCCGACATTGGGTATGAGTCTGGGTTTTCTACCCAACCAAGTACCTGTACGCTATTTGCTTGAATTTCGAAAGATTGACCTTGGCCTGCTGATTGTACTAAAACACCAGTAACTGACACAGAGCAACCGGCTGTTAGGCTAGTAACTTCATCATAATTATTTAGTGAATTAGGTACTACCGCTTGAATAGGATCAAAACACGAACCGTCATGAACGGCTAAAAATGAAATTCCTGCTTTTGAATCGCGGCGTGTACGGATCCAGCCTTTAATTGTTACTTGGCTGTCTACCGCAACCTTGCCTTTTAATAGCTCTGAAATCGCTAAGTGGCTCATCTTCACTCCAATGATATAAGTTGCCTACATTAATATGTGCGCTATTGCACTTGAACGGTGTATCTTACCTTTGAATGTAAAATAAAAAAACATTCAAAAGTAACTCTTTGCTTATTCTTTTGCATTTTTGTGGTTTTTTGTCGTTTAAAACCTAGAACTTTAATTTTTTGTGATAAGAAACAACTTAGATCAAAATTTAAAGGCGATTTTCACTGCGATAAAAACGGGTTTTGTGGCATTATATGCAATTACGATATTTAAACTAACTTGCTAAACATATAGGTATTATGAAACAAGTCTTTATTTTACGTGGTTTACCAGGGTGTGGTAAGTCTTATTATGCGCAAAACCTAGCCGATGAAATGGTAGCGGGCGATCAAAGCCAATACTTAATCTGTTCGACCGATGATTATTTTTATAATGAGCAAGGGGAGTATCAGTTTGATAAGTTCAAACTGTCGCAATACCACAATTTAAATTTAGCTCGTTTTATAAATGCGTTAGCGCAAGAAATCCCACTTATTATTGTTGATAATACTAACATCAAGAAATGGGAATTTATTGCTTATAGCCAAGCCGCTGTTGCACTAGGCTACCAAGTTAAAGAAGTGATTGTGGGTGAAGTAAAAGACAAATCAATGCAACACCTGTACGCCAAACGTAATAGCCATAACATTCCACTGAAAATGATCAGCAAAATGGCTTATATGTTTGAGTGGTAATAGTTACCCAAATTACGATTAGATTGGGTAATTATTTAGGGTCTTGATGATATGCTAATAATGTTTTCCGGCAATTGCTGCGTAAATAGCGTCAGCTAATGTGGAGATATCGCCTGAACAACTAATATACGGTGGCATTAAATAGATAAGCTTACCAAAAGGGCGGATCCATACATTTTTACTAACAAAGAAAGCTTGTATCTTTGCTACATCGATAACAGTATCGAGTTCAACCACACCAATTGCTCCTAACGTTCTTACATCAACAACATGCTCAAGATCATTACAACGGTGTAATGCTTGCAGCGCATCGTTTAGGTGGGCTATTTGTGCTTGCCAGTCTTGTTCAAGTAATAAATCAATACTCGCACAAGCCACAGCGCAGGCCAATGGATTGCCCATAAATGTTGGGCCATGCATTAACACCCCAGCTTCACCTTCGCTGATACCAATGGCAATTTTATCTGTGGTTAATGTTGCAGATAACGTCATCATGCCACCTGTGAGTGCTTTACCTATGCATAAAATATCTGGCTCAATATCAGCATGTTCTACGGCAAATAGCTTACCTGTGCGGCCAAACCCTGTGGCTATTTCATCACAAATTAATAATACACCGTAACGATCGCATAGTTCACGCACGGTTCTTAAATACTCTGGATGATAGAAGTTCATTCCCCCTGCATTTTGTACAATTGGCTCGATGATAAAAGCTGCAACATGCTGATGATGTTCTTCGAAATACTGTGCGAGGTGGTGTGCTTCTTGTTTATCGAATTGTTGTCCAAACTGAGTCTTTGGTGCAGGCACAAATACATGCTCTGGTAAAAAGCCTTGGTATAAAGAGTGCATTGAATTAATAGGATCACATACGCTCATCGCAGCGAAGGTATCGCCATGATAGCCTTTATAAGGCGTCATCAGTTTTTGTTTGCTGGTTACTCCTTGACTAAGCCAATATTGCAAAGCCATTTTTATCGCCACTTCAACACTTACCGAGCCGCTGTCGGCTAAAAATACTTTTTGCAACTTACTCGGGGTTATTGCAACCAGCTTTTTACAGAGCTCTACTGCTGGCTGGTGGGTTATGCCACCAAACATTACATGGCTCATTTTATATACTTGCTCAATCACTGCATTTTTCAATACCGGATGACCATAACCATGAATAGCACTCCACCAAGAGGCCATACCATCTATTAGCACTTCGCCGGTGGCAAGGAAAATTCGATTATCGCGAGTGTGGCTAACAGGGTATACAGGCAACGGCTGGATCATTGATGTGTATGGATGCCAAATATGTTGACGATCAAAATCAAGGTCAATCGATTGTTTTTTATTCATTCGTAAACTCAATTCTATTTAGGTTCGTTGACAATGGTACGGCAATACGTATTCTAAGCCAATAACACCAAGAGCAAAAAATAAAAGAGAGTATTATGGAGCTTGCAACTGTTCGACACGATTGGACCCACAGTGAGGTGAAAGCCTTATTTGAAATGCCATTTAACGATTTATTGTTTAAAGCCGCCTCTGTGCATCGCGCTAATTTTAATCCAAACGAAGTACAAATTTCTACGTTGTTATCAATCAAAACCGGTGCCTGCCCAGAAGACTGTAAATATTGCCCGCAATCGGGTCATTACAAAACTGATTTAGAACGCGAACGCCTAATAGAAGTAGAAAAAGTGGTAGAGCAAGCGCGGTTAGCAAAACAAAAAGGCGCCACACGTTTCTGTATGGGGGCTGCATGGTCAGATCCAAAAGACAGAGACATGCCATACATTTCGCAAATGGTAAAAGAAGTAAAAGCCCTTGGCCTTGAAACCTGTATGACTTTAGGCATGTTAAATAACGAAAAAGCCCATGAACTGCGCAGTGCAGGGCTTGATTACTATAACCACAACCTCGACACCTCACCTGAGTACTATGAGCAAATTATATCAACTCGCACCTTTCAAGACCGTCTTGATACTATAGGTAATGTGCGAGACGCTGGTATGAAAGTCTGCTCGGGCGGTATTGTGGGTATGGGGGAGCAAGCAAGCGATCGTTATGGCTTATTAATGCAGTTAGCTAATTTACCCCAGCAGCCCGAAAGCGTGCCAATTAATATGCTAGTAAAGGTAAAAGGGACACCGCTTGAAAATGTTGATGACTTAGATCAGTTTGAGTTTATTCGTACCATTGCCACAGCACGTATTATGATGCCACACAGTTATGTACGTTTATCAGCAGGACGTAATGCGATGAATGAGCAAATGCAATCAATGTGCTTTTTTGCAGGCGCAAACTCTATATTTTATGGCGATAAACTATTAACAACAGAAAATCCAGAAGCCGATGCCGACATGCAATTAATTAAAAAGCTTGGGATGAACCCAGAAACACGCCACGATTATTCAGATGAAGCCGTTGCTGCGTCTTTGTCATCGCAAGTGGCAGATAAAGCAACCTCTGAGATGTTTTACGAAGCGTAAAGCGCTCAGTACTATGATAATAGTTTAAAGTATCACGTTGCAGGTTAAAGCATTTATGTCATTTGAATTTATAAACACCCATTTAGATGAACGCAAAGCGCAGCAGCTCTTGCGTAAACGCTATGTAGTGCAAAGCGCAACGGCGCGCACTATTACGGTTAATGATAAAACCTACCTTAACTTTGCGAGTAACGATTACTTAGGGTTTGGCGATTCGCCGGTTGAGTTAACCAGTGCGCCATTGCTAGGTAGCCACAGTTCAGCATTGGTGACAGGTTATCAACAACCACAGCAAGCGCTTGAGCAAGCTTTATGTAGTGCTTTGGGTTATGAGGCTGGCATGTTGTTTAATTCGGGCTTTAGCGCAAATAGCAGTGTTATTAAAGCCTTGTTTCAAGATAAAGCGACAGCGCAACACAGTGCGATTTTTCAAGATAAACTCAATCATGCCAGTTTAATTGATGGCGCATTACACGCTAACGCCGCGTTAGTACGCTTTAACCATAACGATATAAACCATTTACGCTCACGGCTAGAAAAATCAAAAGCGCGCAATAAGCTCATCGTGTCTGAAGGTGTGTTCTCAATGGATGGTGATACCGCGCCAATTAAAGCGCTATTTACCTTAGCAAAGCAGCATAACGCCTGGTTAATGATAGACGACGCCCATGGTTTTGGTGTTTTAGGAAAATCGGGGCTTGGCAGTTGTGAAGCCTTAATTGCAGCCGACACCTTGCCCGATATTTTAGTGATCACCTTTGGTAAAGCGGTTGCGAGTAGTGGGGCGTGCGTATTAGGTTCGCAGCATTTTATAGATTACATGCTGCAGTTTAATCGTGATTATACCTACTCAACCGCTATGTCACCGTTTATTGCCGCTCATACTTTGGCACGTATTAAAAGCATAAGAGACGCCAACGACAGGCGAGCCAAATTAAATGCTAATATTGCGCTATTTAAACGCCTAGCTAAAGAGCAGCACATTGCGTTAATGGAATCAAACACCGCGATTCAACCGATTGTTTTAGGCTGCGCTGAGCAAACGTTAAAAGCCAGTGAGCAACTAAAGCAGCAGGGCATTTGGCTAACGGCTATTCGCCCGCCAACTGTTTTACACAATACCTCGCGTTTGCGTATTACCTTAAGTGCAGCCCACACCCATGACGATATAAAACAACTCGTTGGTAGTTTACAAAAGGTCATTTCATGATAAGCCCGCAGGCAATTAAAACTAAGCCACTTAGCCCCACTACAGTGTATTTAGCTACTCAGGCTTTAAAAAAAACCACAGCACATAACTTTTCAAAAGCAGCAAACAGTTACAGCCTGCATGCTAATGTGCAAAAACAAGCGGCGAATGATTTATTTAAACTCATTAGTGCAAACCCTAAAAAGCTCTGTGTTGACCTAGGCGCAGGGCCGCTTGTTAATACTCAGGCTTTAAGGGCATTATTTGGCCAAGTTGTTGCCATAGATTTAAGTTTTAACATGCTAAAAAGCAGTGCCTTAAACAC
The DNA here is from genome assembly GCF_028885455.1 of Pseudoalteromonas rhizosphaerae. Taxonomy (NCBI): domain Bacteria; kingdom Pseudomonadati; phylum Pseudomonadota; class Gammaproteobacteria; order Alteromonadales; family Pseudoalteromonadaceae; genus Pseudoalteromonas; species Pseudoalteromonas rhizosphaerae. The sequence goes on along the minus strand of NZ_CP118496.1, from coordinate 3,360,377 downwards.
CCCTAAACTGTGCGCCGATATGGATAACTTACCGCTGCAAGCTAATAGTATTGATGTGCTATTTAGTAATTTTGCGCTGCAGTGGTCTGCTAATTTTGAAACCTTAATGCACTCGCTTTACCAAGCATTAAAACCAGGCGGGCAAGCTTACATTAGTACGGTTGTTGCAGGGTCATTAAACGAGATAAAAACCGCCTTTGCAGCGCTTGATTCACATAATCATATTAATCAGTTTGCAAGCCATAATAATATAAACCAATCGGTCGAAAAGGCAGGGTTTAAGATCAATACCTCAAAAAAAGTCATTTATACCGATCAACACAGCAGTGCATTAGCGGCTATAAAATCGATTAAAGCCATTGGTGCCACCACACAAAATCATGCAACAAGTCGTCGTGGTTTATTAACTAAATCAGCACTAAAAAAAGTCTGTGATGCCTATCCGCTTGTAAACAATAAAGCCCATGTATCTTACCATGTAGTATTGTTATCATTAGAAAAAGCCCAGTAAAAATAATAAGGCCATGCCATGAACCAGTTTTTTATTACCGGTACCGATACCGACGCCGGTAAAACTCATGTAACCAGTTTGCTGTTAAAGTTACTCGCACAACATAAAAAGCGCGCAATAGGTTTTAAGCCGATTGCCTCTGGGTGTGAAATGGCGTTTGAGCAGCTCGTAAACTCCGATGCGCTAATGCTAATGGAAAGTGCCACAGTCAGCGCTAAATACGACATAATTAACCCATTTGCATTTGCGCCGCCAATAGCTCCCCACATAGCTGCAGAGCAAGCGGGTATAAACATAACAGTAGAAAAGCTGAGCATGGCTTATCAACATGTTAAGCAACAAGGCGCAGATTACCTGTTAACAGAAGGCGCGGGGGGTTGGGCTTTACCTATTAATAATAACGAGTATTTATACGACTGGGTAAAAGCAGAGCAACTGCCAGTAATATTAGTGGTCGGGATGAAACTAGGCTGTATAAATCATGCATTACTCACGGCAGCACATATGCAAAGTATGGGTGTTAATTGCATTGGCTGGATTGCTAACCAAGTTGATGCCACTATGGATGAATACCAAGCAAACCTAGATTCACTGAAAACACGTTTACCATTTCCACTGCTTGCCATTAGCCCATACACAGAGCAAAGCCCTAAATTACAAATTTATAAAACCCTGCTTGAAAAATTATCAATAAATCCATAAATAACCCTTGTGTTGTGACATAGTTTGTCACAGAATAGCGCTGACGTTATGACATAGTGTGTCATAACGCAGTGATTGCTCAAAGCCGATCAAACATAGTAAATCGCTCAGCAATAAATGTTATTTTTGGAGAACTCGTATGAAACGTGTATTTTTGTTTTTATTAACTAACCTCGCGGTTATGTTGGTATTAGGTGTGGTGCTTTCAATCATAATGAGTGCGCTGGGCTTAAGCCATCGTAGCCTTGGCGGAATTTTACTAATTGCGACTGTATTTGGTTTTGGTGGATCGTTTATTTCGTTATTTATGTCGAAATGGATCGCAAAAAAATCAACCGGTGCGCAAGTGATCACCCAACCTCGTACCGAAACCGAACAATGGCTGGTAAACACTGTGGCTGCTCAAGCTAAAAAAGCCGGCATTAACATGCCAGAAGTGGCGATTTACGACAGCCCAGAAATGAACGCCTTTGCAACCGGCCCAAGTAAAAATAATTCGTTGGTGGCGGTAAGTACGGGTTTATTACATAACATGAGCCAAGATCAAGCAGAAGCCGTACTGGCGCACGAAGTATCGCATGTTGCTAATGGCGACATGGTAACGCTAACGCTTATTCAAGGTGTGGTTAATACTTTTGTTATTTTTGCCGCGAAAGTGCTGGCTGGCATTGTAGATAACTTTATCAATAGCGATGAAGAAGAGGGCGGCAGCAGCTGGACTTACTTCTTATTCGATATGTTATTCCAAGTATTATTTGGTGTATTGGCAAGCATAGTGGTTGCCCATTACAGCCGAAAACGTGAATTTGCAGCCGATAACGGCGCAGCTCAGTTGGTAGGCGCAGATAAAATGCGTTCAGCCCTTGAGCGATTAAAGCAAAACCACCCATCGCAATTAGAAGGCTCAATGATGGCCTTTGGTATTGCCAGTGGTAAAGGCATGGCTGAGTTGTTTTCATCTCACCCACCGCTTGACGCACGTATAGACGCACTACGTCGTTAAAAAAATTCAAGTTTTTCACAGTACTTGTAAACAAAAAGCCTGCATTTGCAGGCTTTTTTATATCTAATCTTTTTTATTGCGATTGAATAATCTCAGTAATGCCCTCCGGCGAGAGTATTTCAATCCAGTAACCGTCTGGGTCTTTAATAAAGGCAAGGCCTTTCATTGAGCCGCCATCTGGCTGTTTTACAAACTCCACATCGTACTTAGCAAAGCGCTCGCACGCTGCATATACATCAGGCACACTAATACCAATATGGCCAAACCCTTTTGGTTCTTCATTACCACTATGATAACCGCTAAAGCTGTCGTCGTTTTCAGTGCCCCAGTTATGGGTAAGCTCAATGAGTGCAGGGCGGCGAAACACCCACTGGGTTTTTTCTTTATCATCACCCTTTGGCATGTCTTGTTCGTAGCCTAAAAAGTACAAAGTAAACTCCATACCAGGAAAGTCATACTTTCCTAATAGTTTCATGCCCAATACGTTTTCATAAAATGCCAGCGACGGTTTTGGATCTTTAATACGCAACATAGTTTGCTGCATCACATAGCCTTCAGTGGCCTGTGCAATTTGCTCTGGAGATTCATTATAGCTAGACATGAGATAATCCTTAATAAAATGACTGAAAAAACCTTAATGGATTTAAAAAGGCAGGGTGTGCGCTCATCATAATCAACAGCAGCAAAAAATAAAACCACCTAGCTAAATTACCAACCAGTGAGTTGAGTGTTTTATAAGCGAAAAATGGCATATTTATCGATACTGTTTATTTATACAGTGTTTGGTGTTTTGTCCAATAACATTATTAAAAGTCGTTTTGGTGTATTTTAGCAAGGGGTGTTTTACCACCTACGTAATTACTTGTTTACATTGAAGCTGTTTAGTGGAATTATTAAGCAATGTAATATACGCCGTTTTGGGGTGTTATAAACCCCCAAAGTGGTGTTCAATAAGCTGTTAGTGTTCATGGAGGAAAAATGAAAGTCCAGATAAAATCTTTCTCATCGCACCAAACTAGTAAAGTTATTGCTTTAGCGTTCGCACTATTCACAATTCCTTTTTCCATAATGGGAGTCATTGGTTTTTTCGTCGCTCCAGAAATGAAAACAAGCACTGGAGAAAGCATTCCTAATTTTCCGTTTTTAATTTTTGCATTAGCACCATTACTATACGGTTTTATGTTTTACATAATGAATAGACTCATGTGTTTCGGGTACAATTTTATTGCAAAGCGTGTCGGTGGCATTGAGTTTGAAACGGTTGAATCTGACAATGAACACTAACAAAACAATAAACATCATTCGCTTCGCTCATTGGGAAAAAGCCTCGCTGCAACTTCGTTGCAAAGCGCTCGGTTTTTCCCGTTATTGTAAGCGTTAGAGTTATCCATGAACAAAGGTGAGTAATGGACGATAAGAAAAAACAATTATTAGCAAAGAATGGAAGCCATTGTTCAATGTGTGGTAAGGCATTGGATCCAAAGCACTTGGAGCTTACACATATTAAGCCAATGAGTGGGGGCGGTTCTCATGACTTCAAAAATCTTTCGTTGTTATGTGCCAACTGTCATAAAGAGTTACATACGAGTGAAAACAATAGGCTAGCAGGTGCGGGTATTGGTGGAGCTATTTTAGGCGCATCACTAGCTGGTCCAGCTGGTGCCATCATAGGTGGGCTAGTTGGGTTGTTTATGGGCGACTCGGCAAATAAAAGCAAGAAGGAGAATATCGATGGATAAAGTCATCTTTATACCTTCTGCAATTTTAGGGCTTATATTTGTAGCAATTTATGCATATAACTGCCATTCATCTAAAACCAAATTCAATCACCAAGTTATGGTTAACTCCATCCTCCAAGCTAGCGGTATAGTGTGTGGGGGATTGCTAATTTTGAGTACATTTTTTATCGAGTTAAAACAGTATCTAACAAACATAGATTTATACATATTAATTTCTGGGTTAGCTGTTTTGGTTGTATCAGTTCAGTCGGCATACAACGATTTAACCTTCAGAAAAGCTGAGAATAACTCTAACAAGTCAAGTAAGGCGGACGCTGAAAATCGCGCCGCTTCTTGAGGCGTTAAATGGCAAGTATGAATATCCAATCGATTAAAGCAGTATTGAGATCATGGATTGATGAAGGATTCATCGAAGGAGAGCTATCGGTGGAGCCTGAATGGTATGTTCTGTGGCGGCCTGAAGAAATTGAAGAATTCAATCGTGATTACCAGCTTTCGCAATATGCACCTGGGTTTCTAACGTTTGGTGGTAATGGCGGTGGTGAATTGTTGGTCGTCAACGAAATAGGCGAGGTTTTCTACATGCCAACAATCGGCATGGCCCCAGACGCTGCAATTAAAATTGCTAGCAGCCTTCAAGAATTCAAGGGGTACATGGAAAAATGAAGTTCCATCAGCCATTTAACAAGGGGCGCAAGCCGACCGGTACTACGCTGCGCTCCGCACCGGCGGCTTAGCCCAGGCGTTGAGGCTGTAGAATTACTCTTTTTTAAGAAACCATGGTTTCAAATCCTGTCCTCGCGGAATGGATGTTGCGTCCCTTCTAAAGGGGGCTGAAATTAAAGTTTCAGAGGCTTCTCATAGCTCACACTTCGGTTTAGTGTCTTATACAGATCATTGGTATTTTGTTGGTTCCGCCGACATTGGCGGTAAAATGGTGAGTTTTTATTACTACTTAGGGTTAACTACTGATGGAAAACCTCCTGTGAACTATAAGAATAATTTGTTGTGGCACTAGCAAAAGCTCATAACAAGGCCAGCCAGCATCGCTCCCTACGGTCGCTGGACCTCGTTTCACTCGGCCGCTGCTGGCGGCGTTATATGTATTTTTGAGGTTGTACTATATGTCGTCGATTATAAGTAAAAAACTTCAAGAAGCATTAAAAGCTCAATTCAAAGCTTTTGGATTTAAAAAGAAAGGGGCTTCTTGGGCTTGTGCTGAGGGTGAATTAGCAAAGTGGTTCAACATCCAATGTTCTCGGAACAGCGGTTGTGTTTACTTTAATGTTGGTATCTATTTTCAAGCAACAAAAGAAGTAGACTACCCAAAAGAACTAGATTGCCATTTACGCTTTCGATTTGAGCAGCTGTTAAGTTCTGATGAAGAAATTAGAGATTTTTATAGGCTGTCTGATTTTGAGTCAGGCCTAAATACAGAAGCTAAAATTACAAGATTAACAAATCTTATAGCCTCTAAACTTATTCCATTTTTTAATCAGTATAATAGCGTTACTGATATTTTAAATTCTGACAAAATTAGGCCTCATATGTACTGGAATAACGGTAAAGAGATAGCAATTAAGCTTTGTGCTTAATACATATAACTACAAGGGCTTTAAATTTGACTCCAAAAGCGCTCATATTTTTTGCGGAGCAAAAACCAAAGCCAGCTTTTTACGCAATTTAAGCGGGCGTTGAGGCTGTAGAATTACTCTTTTTAGGAACTGGTTCTACACATTTCACTTGATTGTTTTTTAACCTTGAATCGAGTTGGTTACTGTGATCTAATAGATATTATTCACCCACGGTAAATTGTTATGGCTCTTTCATTAGGTAAGGAGTCAAGCCTGACTTATCTTGCCAAAATCAATTCATTCCGATCAATTTTGCTGAATAAATTGACCTTACGCGGTCAAACGAAAGTGAATGCCCAATGGCAACTGTATTGCTTAGTTCATAATATAGAAAAGCTGCAAAACACTATGCATTAATAAAGGTAAGCTGCTACCTCTCCAAATAAGCCACTTAAACACCTGTCATACCTTCCAAAACGCCCATTAAAGCAACAGTAAATCCTCTTTTTATATTTTACGTAAAATCGAAGTAACCGATTGAATCAAAATAGGAACTCAGCTATGGTTAATGCATCAATAAAAATAAATTAAAAACGAGTAATTCTACAGCCTCGTTAGGTTCCAATCAACTATACGGAGAATTAATGAAGAGAGTATCTGAGGCAGACCTAAGGACTTCTTTCGTTGAGCCTATGCTTAAAAATTCAGGCTGGGAACTTGATGACATTATACGCGAGCCTGTCTTTCATAGTGATGGCCAGATTTATAGGCCAGATTATGTTTTAGCCATTGACTCCATTCCAGTTGCGATTCTAGAAGTTAAGTCAAGCGCTAACGGCTTGGAAAATGTAAAAGATCAAGTAGAAAAATATCGCTCAAAAATTAATACGCAATATAGTTTTGCCGTTATAGAAAATAAGCTATATCAGGTAAATACCAAAAAGGATTCGCTTGAAGAAATTGAGACATTTCCAAATAAGCAGACTTTGAGTTCTAACCTGAACAACCTAATTCCTGAAAGTAAGCTTCCAAAAATTAAAAATCTCCACCAGATGCAAGCAATATCATCAGTGTTTAAGTCTATAAACGAAGGTTCAAAACGAATATCTGTAGCTATGTCTACTGGAAGTGGTAAACACCTCACTCAAATGAAAATTATCTCAAAGATATTGGCAGATAAATCAAATGACATAATTTTAGTCATATTTGATAGAAGTGTTTTGAAAAATCAATTTTCTAAAAGTTGCGAAAAAATTGGACTTTCCACGGAAGATTTAGATGTAATAAAGTCTGCCGCTCCCTCTGGTAGATTATTATTGGCAAGTGCTAATGACTCCAATTTAAATAATAAAAATGTTAATCCTAGATATGTCTTTTTTGAAGAAATGCACAGGGAAAATGGTAGTCGAGAAATTTTTGAACGATTCTCAAATAGTACATTAATATATTTTTCAAGCACTCCTAATACTGAAATAGATAAGTTCTTTGGTAAGCCGGTTTATAGATACTCTTTAACAAACGTGATTCAAGAAGAGGTGCTTACTCCCCCAAATGGTTTCGAAACAGTAAAATTAGGTGAGATTGCAGAGTTAAGAGTAGGTAGGTATACGAAAAACTCGGGAGATACTTCTAAGCAAGATAAAAGTGCTCGAGTATTAAAAATTTCTGATTTATCCAATCCTTTTAATTTGAGTAATATTCATAAGGTTGATGTATCAGAAAGTGAAAAAGGGCTAGTAAAAGTATTTGCTGGAGACATACTTCTTTCTCGCATGTTCCATAGCCAGCCTACATTGGTGATTATCGATGATTGTGACAAAGAGTATATTTTATTGCCACAATCAATAGTGCTTATAAGAGTTACAGATACTTCGATATCACCGCTAGATGTTTACAACTTTTTGAATTCCGACATAGGAAAAAGGGCTCTTGCCCTTTATACAAATTTTGGTTCCACAATACAAAAGAGTTTTTCTGTAAAGCAATTACAAGAAATTGGTATTTTTATACCTACCGGAGAAGCAAGTGACGATGTTGGCCTTCAATTAAGCGCAGCAAGAAAAACAATTCAAGAGATTAAGGAAAATATCCTTCCTTTATTGGAAGATGTTGAGCGTAGCTATTCTTCTCCTGATGGAGTTGAAGAGTCTCAGCTTGAAGTCGCAGGAAGACGTTTAGAAAAGCTGGCTTCAATTTTAGTCCCTAAGTCTTTAGAAGACAGGGTACTGTCATCATTCCCTATGCCAATTGCAATTCCATATCAGCGATTTGTTAATGCAAGGTTTAACATATATGAGCAAGTAATGCGCCTGACTGATATTTATGAGTCAGTATGCTTTTTTACGTACAATATTTTACTAGCAGATGCATGTCGTAGATTAGACGTATCCAAATATTATGTAGAAAACAGGAAGTCTAGAGCTGCTTATAATGACTTCTCTATGGCAGACCGATTATCCTTTATAGAATCAATTCAGGATAGTGCCAAAAAACATGATAAATCTGAACTATTCATACCGGAGCTAATTGAAGGCTTTAGTGTGCCGGATGCTATAAAGTTAAAAAATGACCTGCGAAACCAAGCTGCGCACACAGCAACAGCATCAGAACACCAACAAAAAAGAGTGCTGGAACGCTTTCTTCCTATAGTAGAGGGGATGCTAGAAAAGCTATCTTTTTTAGAAAAATACCAAATGGTTAGAATTTCTTCGTTTTATTATAACAATAGTGATTTAATTAGAAGGATGGAGGTTTATGCTGGTGTTGTTCCACTGATAGATGAACAAGTATTAGCTGAAGGTATTGAATTAACTCCTGCAGATAGAAATCACATTGTGCTGATTGATCAGGAGGATAATATATTGGATCTTCATCCGATATATCAATTGGTATCAAGTGATAGTACTAAGTTCGAGCCTCATATTAGTTACCTAAAACAAAGGATGGGGGGGAATAAAAATAGGTTAGAAGGTGAAAGCATACCTGGTGCATTCAATTTGGACTTAGAAGGCTTTAATGACTTTGAACAAATTCGTACTAACTTGCAAAGTAGAACCTAACAAGATAATTGGACTCCCAACCTCTACACTGAAGTAGAAATTATTTTCGGAGTTCAAGTATGAATAAGTTAAGAATAGGTGTCGATTTAGCTCATAAATTAATACAAGTTTGTAGTTCTACAAATAATAAAGTGCACTCAAATAATGAGATGACACTGCAACAATTTAGTGAGTACTTGGCGTCGCTTAGTCCTTCAACGATTATTTTTGAAGCCTGTGCGAGTGCCAATTATTGGCATCAATTTGCAACTTCACTTGGTCATAATTCCTTATTAATATCTGCACGATTAGTCATGTCTGTTCGTCAAAGTCAAAAAACAGATAAAAATGATGCTTTGGCTGTTTTACAAGCATCGTTGTTACCAGATGTTCACTTTATTACTGCAAAATCAATTAATGAACAGCAAGCGCAATCAATGCTTAAATTGAGAGAGCACAGTGTTAAACAAAAAGTAGCGCTTAAAAATCAACTCTCTGGTTTACTACGTGAATTTAATATAAGCAGTGGTCGCTCAATATGTCAGTTTGTCGGTACTATTCAAGATGCATTAGAAAATGCCGAAAATGGGTTTTGTGATGCATTTGTCAACAACAACCGAAGAACCAAATGGGGTCAAATCTTGACTTCAGACATCAAACTCATGTGGCAACCTTATAAGCTGCTTTTAAAATGCTGGTAGCTTATAAGCTAATTAATCTCTAAGTTAAATTTAAAATAAAAGGATTTTTTATGAAAGGTATTAAACGTATTTGGTTTTGGTTTACGCTAGTTGTGTGCCCATTTTTAATTATTTTAGGTGTAGCTACCTTTGCACAGTTATTAGGGCAGTACATGTATTCTCAGCAATTTAGTTTTTCTTCGCTATCTAGCTTTGAAATAGCGTTAATGTGTGGCGGGATTTGTGCGTTTTCTGTATTTTTAAGCACATTAAAAGAAGCAAAAATACGCTTTTTTGCAAAATGAGTTAGTTAATATGGAAAAGTGAGGTTGTTGGTGGGCTCGCCAAGGTTTGTTTGGTTTTAAGCCTCTTTTAAAACGGGTGTAAAATTAACAGTTATTAAATGGACGATTGAAGGATGAACAAAGGATTATTAAAATCGTGGAATGACGATAAAGGCTTTGGCTTTATTAAATCAACTACACTGCAACATGATACCTTTATACACATATCGTCACTCAAACATATGAGCCGCAAACCTAAAGTGGGTGATATTATCTATTTTGAGGTTGCAACTGAGTCTAACGGTAAAACCAAAGCTGTAAATTGCCGTATTGAGGGCGTATTAGCACAACCACAAATAAAGGCTTCAACAAAGCCGATTAAAATAAGCAAAACGTCACGTAAAAACTCACCGTTAATGAAATTTATAACGCTTGCCATTATTTTTAGTATTGGTTTTAGTGTGTATAAAACCGGTTTTTTAAATACCAAGCAAACACCAGTAGTGACTAATGCTAACTTAGAGTCATTTATGCCCGCTAGTTCAAACTCACCTACTAAAACACCACCAACATTTCGTTGTGATGGCCGCCAACATTGTAGCCAAATGACCTCCTATGCAGAGGCGTTATTTTTTATTCAACATTGCCCCAATACCAAAATGGACGGTGATAGAGATGGCGAGCCCTGTGAACGGCAGTTTGGGAATAGGTAGTTTTTATATTGGGGTTATTGATAAACCAAAAATTTGGTTGAAACCTGTTAGGTGGAATACGATTTTTGATAATACAGCTATAAATAGCTGGTGGAATAAAGGCACGATAAGGAGCTTTAAGTTAAGCTATATTGAATTAACTGTTAAACACCATGGAGGATGTTATGTTTAAAATAATAATTGGTTGTGCTGTTATATTTTCGTTTGTTTGCATGTTACTCGCCGCCGCACCTTTTACGCCTGCGATATCAGGATCATTTATTATGCTGTTGTTTGCAGGAGCTATTGGTTACAAGGGCTACCTGCAATCAAGTTTGATATTGTTGTTAATTAATACGCTGGCGGTTATTGGTAGCCCAGCTACTGACATAGACAACACCGATGCATTACTGTTTTTACCGATATTATTTTCAATATCATTTGGCGGTGTTTTATTAGGCTTAAGAAAGTTAACTTTAAAACACGTTTTGTAGACGAATGGCTTGCTGAGGTTTGAAGTAAAGCGTTTGTTATTAACCTATAAGGTGTAGCAGCGCTTTGCTCCCTTTGTGAAAAAAGCCTTTAAAGAGCTATTTGCACAAAGAAAAATGAAAGAGGAGCAAACGAGAAGAAAAATAGCCTTTCACATTGTTTGTTTCCTCTAACAGCAAAGCGTCCCTTAGTTCTCCTTGTGAATAAAGCTCTTATGTTTAAACCTAATGTGGTATCAAATAGTTGTTACAAACTTAGAATCAAAGCGCTTCAAAAATGGCTGCAATGCCTTGCCCACCGCCAATACACATTGTTACTAGCCCATATTTGCCATTAATTCGTTTAAGTTCATACAAGCATTTAGTTGATAAAATTGCGCCTGTTGCGCCAACAGGGTGGCCTAAGGCAATAGCACCGCCATTCGGGTTTACCTTATGCGCTGGGAAATTTAACTCGTTGGCAACGCACAGAGCTTGTACTGCAAAGGCTTCGTTAGACTCAATTACATCCATATCATCAATGGTTAAGCCTGTTTTTTCAAATACGTGTTTTACCGCAGGAATTGGGCCGGTGCCCATTAACGAGGGATCAACGCCCGCTCTGGCATAACCTATTAATCGACCAAGAGGTTTTAAGCCTTGCTCATTCGCTTTTTGCTCAGACATGAGTACCAACATGGCTGCGCCATCGTTTATACCTGATGAGTTTGCTGCGGTAACGGTTCCATCTTTTTTAAAGTAGGGCTTTAAGGTAGCGAGCTTCTCGGTTGTGGTATCGGCTCGCACGTGTTCGTCAGTATCAAAAATATGGCTGCCACTTTTTGATTTGATTTCAATAGGGAGTATTTGCTGTTTAAAATGGCCTGCAGCAATCGCTTTTGCTGCTTTGTGATGACTTTGAGCTGCGTAAGCGTCTTGCTGGTCGCGGCTAATAGTGTATTTATCTGCAATGTTTTCAGCGGTTATTCCCATTGGGTTATTATCCCATGGGTCTTGTAATGTGGAGGTGAGTTCATCTTGCATGATGCTATTGCCCATTTTTTGCCCCCAGCGATTACTTTCGAGGGTATAAGCTGAGTTACTCATGCTTTCAGCTCCGCCAGCAAGGGCTGCGTCTACATCACCTAATTGTATTTGTTGTACTGCTTGTATAATGGCTTCAAGACCAGAGCCACATAATCGGTTGAGAGTTACTGCGTGACTACTAATAGGTAACCCCGCATCTAGCCCAATGACTCTTGAAAGGTATGCGTCTTTAGGGCCGTTATGAATTACTTTACCGACTACAGTGGAGCCAACTTGGTTGGGTGATAGCTTGGCTCTGGCTAGTGCTTCTTTCGCACATAGAGTGCCTAGCTCGGCGGGCGTGAAATGTTTAAGGCTGCCACCAAAGCTGCCGATAGCGGTACGAACTGCGCTTAATATAACTACGCTATTGTTATTAAGTTTTGTCATTATTTTCTCTTCTTATTTTTAAACTTTATTCGCTTTGTTATAAATGAAGCTACTTAAGAACCAAAGGGATCTAAATTTTAGGTAATTCATCAAAACACAATTAAGCAATAAACAAAAGTAACAGCCGTATCCTGTTTGTTAATAAAGCCTATCAATTTATTTGAACATATAGATAAGTAATATGGCTTTTTCTAGATTTTAAAATAATTTATTTAGTTGGGCTCTCATTTTAACGATAACCCAATGTTTAATTTATAAATAATAAATAAGTAAGACACTCACCTTAATTTTTGCATTTTACAAAGCTAAATACTAAGTTTTAATTAGTGTGAAAAATAATCACGGTGCCGCTACAAAGTATTATCACTGTATTTCACGTTGTGTTCGCCGAGCATTTTTATGTGGTGAAGACTGCTTTACAGGAAAGTCTTATGAACATCGCAGAGGGGGGAAAGGCAAGTTACTTGCTTTAGTCGCAAAGACATTTTGTATTTATATATGTGCTAACGCCGTAATGAATAACCAGCAAAATGTAGCAACGTTAACAACAGCGAAAAACTACTGGCCAGTACTTATACCCAGCTAAAACGTCAAATATTGCCCCAAGGCAAGGGTTTGCATGTCAGTAATTTTGGATTTGTAGAATAAAAGCTTCCCAAGATAATTGTAAATGTAATTTTGAATGAGTTTTAGGCGGTAAATTGATTTGATCTGAACTTATTTGATGCTATTTTTAGGTGATTTTAAAATAGGGGTGTCATTTTTACTTGTTACACCGCTTCGCGGCATCAAAATTGTCGTAAAACTCAGCGTTAGTTCTCAAGGATGAAAATTTTGAAAATAATTGTAGTTTGCATTTTACTCGTATTGTTCGTGTTCTATTGGATTCGTCCACTGGCTAACCCTGACATTACAGAATATTATCCTCCAATCATATATTCTGATGAGACCTATTTTTCAATTACGATCCCTGTGGAAATTGATTTAAAGGATGATAAGCGATCATTCACAGAGTTGTTTAATGCCTACGGTTTTAGCGGCAATGGCCCATCTATAGAGCAAGTTGTGAGAGCAAATACACATTTTGCATCTGTTCAATTTGATAGCGAAGGTGATGCATTTGTTATGTATACGTCAAATGAAGAGCAGTATTTGTCGGTTTTAAATGAACTACGCTGTATGGAAGAAATTGCCTGTTTAAAAAAGTGGGTTAAAACCGCGCGATGGGTGTTGATTAAAGAGTGAGAGTAAATCGGATAGCCGGGGGTCTCTAACATCAAGCCCCAGACCGCTCATCATGCGCTTTTTATTAACAGCAAGTTCAATGGGCGGCTCATCTCCCCTCATGAATATTGATCCAAATATCTCTCAATGACACTAAACCTTGTGACGCTAAATAGTCATTGCCTAGCGCAATGTTAATGCCTATTTTTTTGAGCTTTGACAAGAGCTTTCGCTTTCAAGCGCCTACTTTTGGTATTGGTGATACCACACTGTATGGATATGGCGAGTCGATCACTAACCTTCAACTTGATTAAACTGCGTATCTAATTAGTGCGTACTATTTTTATAAAAACACCACTGTCGCCTGTAACACATTATTACTATACGGGGGATCCTGTGTTCTAAACCCACGGTTAGTCGATAAGCGTTGGAAGACTGCAAGTAAGTTACATCGACAGAATGAAGCTCAAAAAGACAGCTCAATAGGGCGATGACAGCTTTTTATTTAAGGGATGGTAAAAGGTTAGGCTTTATTGAGCCTGTTTGCTTGTAAGTAAACTGTGCAATATTACAGTTAAAAATGCATGAATAAATTGACCTTACACGGAAAAACGAAAGTAATGCTTTCATTGCATTATGCGGCAACTTTATTGTCTTGTTCATAATATAGAAAAGCTACTTGCTTAAAACGTCAACCAAACAAAAAGCTGCGCATTGCAATAATGCACTTTTTAGTGTGTTTGTTATTTAGGTTTTTTATCATGAGTTGTTTATTTGCATGATAAATTGAGAGCATGTTAGGGGACACAGTAAAATTACCAGATAAAAATCATGTTTAGTCTGAGATTATTAAAAGTGGGTGTCTATTTTATTGTTATGGTGGGTATTGCTAGTGGTTAATACTAGTCGTGTTAAGTTACTGACCATTTATAGCGACAGATAAATACAGTGATAACAAGGCAGGAATTTTGACATGTAGTTGTTCTCGGCAATTGCTCCTGCATTGCTCTACCTCCTGCATCCATGCAGTCGTACATAAAAAATCACTAACGCAGTCAGCACTTTATTTAGCCCGCTAGAATGGTTAAATATTTAAGTCGATTGGTATAAGGTATGGCTGAGTTATTGTCTTCACCCCCACCACTTTATGGTCGAATTAACGCGTTACGTTAATTTTCAATTTAGACGTTAAAAAGCCAGCGATGCTGGCTTTTTTTGTGGGGTAAATTTGATAATGATAAACAGGAAAGTTATGAATTACCTGAACCTTGGGTAAGGGATTTATTATCCTAAGTTCAGATTAATTACAGCCTTTTTGAATTGGTTGTGTTGTGACATTTACGACGAAGTCATTGTAGTCTCTGTCGTTTTGATCTTCCCAATATTGCTTAGTACCACTGGCTTTATAGGCTGTTTTAAGATTGTTTGCATTACCGTTCACGGAAAGTACGTAAACGATTGAATCACTGGCTTTAACGTCGTAATAACCTGATGCTCCATGCTCATCTAACAATTTAATATATTGATTATTAACCTTAATACCCCAATCATTATTATAACCAGAATTTTCAGAGATAAAAGAGTAACTGATCCGTGTGTAATTCTCGGCAATACACTGAGCATCATCATTTAAGATAGACGCTGGTAGAGAACTTGAACCAGTTACATTAAGCTGAGCAATGGCATTGACGGTAAAGGTTTTAGTTTCACTATAGTCATCGTTATCAATTGTTGGGATTGTAAATGAAGCAGTTGTTTCACCTGCCGCAATAGTAATGACTTGATCAGAGAAACTGTAGTCGCTACTTGTTGCTGTTCCTGCTGTAGTCGATACATAAATATCACTATCTTGTTCATAACTATTGCTTAGCTCTAGTTTATAAGATAATGCGCTACCTTCGTCTACTGAATCAACAATCGGTACAATAGTAAAGCTTGGAATATCTGACACGGTGCAAACTGGTGCATCGTAGCATACAACTGATTCGTTAAAATTAGTTGCTAAATCATTTAAACGTACTGGAAAATCTGCAACATGGCAGGTATTACCAGTGTTTTTATTTACTTTGTACAACTCAGATTTATTAGAATGGCCTAGATCAGTTAAAATAGTTCGGCTTAATACAATATCACCTTGCTGGTTAAGTGCAGCGCCTGTGACAGTCGTTAAGTTGTGATCAGATAATTTTGTTGCCGTAAGTTCCTGCACATTCACAGTATATAAACTTGTACTGGTGACTAAGATTAATTCACCATTTTTAAATACCATGTCACCACGCCAGATACCTTGGTCATTTTCAAGGCCTGTAATATTTCCAAGTAAAGTTGTTTCGCTAGTTTCAGGATCGATCGCGTATAGCTTATCTTTATATGATCCAAGTAAGCGATTATTTTGTTGGTCATACACTAAACGATACATGTTACTTGTTCTGCCAACTTCAACATGTTCGTTTGTATCTAAATCAACATAGGCCAATTTGATGTACTTAAACTTACTGCCACTAATAGGTAGAGATTTGAGCTCTGTTGAATTAAAACCTAAGTGCTCAACATCTACTTGATATTCAATAGGGCGAGGTGCTGAGATGTAATACAAGCGATTTGTTTCCGGAATATGAGCAAGCGCTGAAGAGCTGTATTTAGCTCTAGAATGTGCTTGAGTTTGTTGTGTATATTCGTCTAGTTTAAATATAATACCGGTGTCACCGCGTCCAGCATTAATACCATAAAGTTGACCGTTACATTGGTTTGCATGCGCAACTTGCAAAGATGAAAGGATAGCAACAGACAGGGTTGTAATTTTTAGTGTTGTTTTCATTTAGAGTAGGCCTTTTAACGAGGATCCATTGTTACAGCTATAGTTAGTCTGAGGTAATTACAATTTGGTTTATAGCTGCCTATCCTTGTTCCCAAAATTGTATTGCTTAATTCCTATAAGCCGAGCGCATCCGTTATTAACCTCAAAGTATTGTACAATTATCCTAATGGTTGATTACAAAAGCAACATATCTTAACGAACGGTTGGCATTTATACACGAAATGCTGGCTAAATTGAGGTGTTTTATAATACTAAAGGCTTTATTTTGTATCTTTAACGGGGAATTTTAAGTTGTGGCTATTTTTGTTCACGAGCAAGCTGGTTAGGTAATAACTGTTCAATGATTTCACGTGCAGGTAACGTATAACGCACACCATCAAACATAACAGATGTAAATTCATTAATGCTAGTAATACCTGTAAGGGTCCAACCTTCACCGCGCTTTGGGCAATACACTGTGGTTGTAGGTTGTATTACTTTAAATTCGTCATTCATAATTAGCTCAGTTATTAACTTGTATGGCGGGTATCTTAAGGGAATAATAGCGGGCTTTAAAGCCGTAATTTAATTTTATTTATGAACAATGAGTTTGCACTAAGTCGAATCACATTAAAGCCAATTAAGCATAGGGACTGTAGTGCGTTGTGGGCTATTTTGTCTGAGCCGTTAGTTGCTCAGTTTAATGACTATGCAGTGCCACTTACGCGTGATGACGTAAAACAACTGATCCAAGATGATATTACTGGCATGTATGAAGGAAATACGCTGCGCTTTGGAATCTACTTACTAAATACGTCGACCTTGATTGGCTGCATTGGTTTATATGATATTGAAGAAGATACTGCTTGGTTAGGTTTTGAGTTGTCACCAAATCATTGGGGGAATGGGTATATGTCTGAAGCATTAGCATTCATGCTAACAAATATAAAAGCCGTTGTTAAGCTGTTAGGCAATGAGTTGAACATTACTAATTTAAAGGCTAAAGTGGCGGTAGAAAACACCCAAAGCCAGCAATTACTTCGCCGTTTTAAATTCACTCATGTAGCGAGTGAACAATGGGCGTATCAACTGTAAATCATACTTTGTTACATAACGGTAGTTTAATTAAAAATACAGAAAGGGTATTGTTTTTAAAACAATCTTTACCTGAAAGCTATGCTGCTATTAAAAAAACTTAATCGCACTGCAATCATAATTCTATTGAGTATAGCCGCCTTCATTGCATGCACTATTTGGTCATTTATAAATACAACGCGCATTACACGTCAAATTTTAAAGACATCACAATTTATTCGCAGGTATTGGATGAAAATAGGAAAGTGTTTATTCGTTTACCTAGCAATTTTGAGCCAAATAAACGCTACTCCTTGATCATTAGAACCGACGGTAACTTTAATCTTACGCAGTGGGATTCAGTGATGGCTGAGCTACCAGCGCAGCAGGATACAATTTTGGTATCGATCCCCAATCAATTTTGGACCTTTACTAGAAATCGTGATTTAGTCCCACCGTATGCACGCCAAGATGTGAATACCCAAGCAAGACCACCAAGTGAAAATTCACCGGAACTGTTCGGTAAAGCAGATCAATTTTTGGCTTTTATTGAAGGTGAGTTATTACCGTATTTAGAATCACATTATAAGCTAGATAATAATCGTGTTTTGTCGGGTTATTCAGCAGGAGGGAGTTTTGTTTTATACACTATGAGCACAAAACCTTGGTTGTTTAACGGTTATTTTGCATTTAGTCCGGCTGCTTGGTACGACGACATGACAGTTGTAAAAGAGTTTACTCGATTCTTATCGCAACGAAGCCTCAATACAGACGATAACATACCGCTGTCGCTCTATATAACAGTAGGAAGCGCCGAGCATCCTTTAATGTTAAGTGCCTTTGCTGGTCTTAATAATAGCCTTAACATATATGCTAATGATATTATTTGGAATAGCAGAATTAATGAAGGTTTAGAGCACTAATAAACTAATATGCTTAACTAAAGAATAAGACAGTAATAAACCACAAAAGAACACATCATACTATATTTGTTAATTAAGATAACTCTGCATAAAAAGTTATTTTCAACTAAAAGCTATCAAGAAGAATCATGAGCTTGATAAATCAAAGTTAGTAATTCGATTAAACGTATCACAAGAGTTATGCTTATTTGGCTATGGAGGGATCTTCATTGATACAACGACAACGTCTTAAATCAAAAAGTATCAGTAAACAGTCGGTAATTGCAGCGAATTAGTAGGGGTTCAGAAGGTGAGTTTTATTTACACACTAACGACGTTTAATTTATCAATAGATAAGTTACAGAGTTTGCACTTAACCATAGAAAATCGCTATTACTTTAAGTTAAAAGCTTAAATTTAATGCCCAAAGTGAAACACACCATGAAATAAGTTGTCGCTAAAGAATAGATATTTTGCTGGTGAGTTGGCGTAGCATTTTTTCAGGTTCTGGCGCAGGTTCATTTAACCCTGAAATAATGGTCATAAAATAACAATCTAACATCACACTTGCTTTTATATCGTCAAACTCTTGCTGTTCATCGAACAGCCGTTTTTTAAACTCACTCATTTGCTGTTCAAAAAAATCGGCTTGCCAAATCATATCGCTTATCAATATTTTACTAAATTCAATGTTATTACAATAAAATTCAAATAACGGTAGGGCATAGTGACGTAACTTAAGCCTTGCTGCATGTTGGCGATCAGTTAAACTAGCCTGATGAATGATCGTATCTATTTGTTGCTGCATTCCTGCTTTTAGTAAGTCGATTTTATTTTCGAAATGACTAAACACAGTACCAACGGCCACATTAGCCGCTTTTGCGATTTCTCGTGTAGATGTATGAGCATAACCTTGCTCTAAGAATAACAGCCAAGCCGAGGTAAGAATTTTATTATAGGTTTGCGTTTTTTTATTCATTGTATATCAATTGATTATATTAAACTTGTGATAGTACAGATGAAGTCACTTGAAAAAAATGACTGCGCTCAATTACATTTGTGAGCACGCTCATTTAAGCAGGGAACTTATATGAACTTTATCAGACAAGTTATTGGTTACGGACTATTTATCCCATTTATTATTTTTTATTCTTACATGCTAGGACCATTACTTAAAGCAATTTTATTACCGGGGGGAATTTTAATGTTATGGATAATTTTAGGACCTAAGGAAGGTTATTTGGCTTTGACAAAAGCGTTTGCAACTAAAGGTAAAGCAAAAAAAGTGTGATCGCAGCGGGTGGTTAATATTAGCAAAACAGGCTGATTAAATAATCAGCCTGTAAGTGTTCTAGTTATAATGTGTAATGAAAACCAAATGCAATGCCATCATCTTCTGATAGACCCATTTGATATTCTTGCTCTTTATCGGCACTTGAAAAATCACTAAAGTCTTTACGTGCTTCAATATAAAAAATCGTATCTTCGTCGAATAGATAGTGAAAGCCAAGTACTGTAAATTGACGTTTAAAGTTGTCATTAGGATCGGCGTTAAAATTTGGCTGGATCACGTAATCTGTTCCAGCATCATAGAGGTTATATGCAATGAAGGTACGAATGTCATTATCAAATTTATAAGATAATAATGACTCTACCCCAATCGCGTCTTTGATCAGACGGCCTAAGTTATCGGTATCATGATTTTCATTTTTGTTGATATTTGCGGCAAAATAAAGGCCATCATTGTTGAAATTACCCCAAGTAACACCTGCGCCATAAATAAAATCATTAACAGACTGAATACGTCCTGCTGCGTAATTTACGGTTAGTTCACCGCGGTTAAACCCGGCAGTAAGTTTTAAGTCGTCGCTTAGAACGCCAGGAAAGCTGGTGATTGAATATGGGGTGAAAGTCCTCTCTGGGTAAGGGCTAACCACTCGCCCAGTCCTTTAGCTATGCGCAGCAGCGGGTAACCTCTGATGTGAAGTGTTAGCGGAGGTACTCGCAGGCTAGCTATTGAGCCACGTAATAAATATTAAAGGCGGTGATGCTGTTAAGCGAAGCAGAAACCAATAATAAATTATGGCGTAATATGGTGAGTCATTTTTTATGCCTTTCGGGGTCGTAGAACCTATGCATGCGAGGAAATTCATCATACGGAACCTGGGAGATCCAAAACTATCGCCCGCTCTGAGCCAGTGGGTCGTTTCAATCAAAGCCGTTGGGTTTAGGTTGATTTGAGTTTTAGGAAGTCGGACGAGACCATAGTATCGAGGAAGTAAATGAACAAAGCAGGTAACAATGTCGCGGAATTTATGGAGAAAAGGGTCTCGACCAAGGGGAACAACCAACAACACGCCCGTATCCAGACTCAGAGCTGGGATAATACGACGTCACGTTTGCTGGTTGTGCGAAATGCAGCAAGAAAAGATAAGAAGCAACAGTTTACTAATCTTTACCATCATATAGACGAAAACCTGCTTCGGGAGAGTTTTCTCAAACTTAAGCGTCGCTCGGCTGCTGGATATGACGGAGTAACGTGGTTTGATTACGCGTCATCTCTAGATAGCAATATTCAAACGTTACACCGAAAACTACATCAAGGAAGTTATAAACCTAAGCCGGCAAGGCAAGTGTTTATTCCAAAAGAAGATGGAAGTGAGCGAGGGCTGAGCATTATATGTTTGGAAGATAAAATCGTTCAGCAAGCAATGGTGCAGGTGCTAAACCAAATATATGAAACTGACTTTCTTGGTTTCTCATATGGTTTTAGACCCGAACGAGGGCAGCATGATGCGCTAGATGCTCTGCATATGGCGATTATGAAAAGAAAGGTAAACTGGGTGTTAGATTTGGACATCAGCAAGTTCTTCGATACCGTAGAGCATGACTGGCTCATCAAGTTCATCGAACACCGAATAGGGGATAAGCGTATTATCCGCCTTATCAGGCAATGGATTAAAGTTGGTACTGTCGATAGTCATGGGCATCGTCAGCAGTCAACAATCGGAACACCACAAGGAGCAGTTATCTCGCCACTTTTGGCAAATATTTACCTGCACTATAGTTTCGATCTCTGGCTTAATAAGCAACGGAAATATGCGCGAGGCAATGTCACGATCATCAGATATGCTGACGATGCAGTGTTGGGTTTTCAAAAGCACCAAGATGCTATTGATTGCCAGCGGGCGCTAACTCAGCGACTTTTGTGTTTTGGTTTGAAAGTCCACCCAAACAAAACTAAGCTGATACGATTTGGCCGTTTTGCACCTGAGCAATATCGCGAAAATCCATCACGAGGTAAACCGGGAACTTTTGATTTTCTGGGTTTTACGCACTATATCGGCAAGAAGTTATCCGGTGAAGTTATCGTAAAACGCAAGACAAAACGCAACAGACAGATCACCCAACTAAAACGGATAAAACAGGCACTTCGAAAACGACTCCATGATAAGCCCTGGGAAACGGGTCGCTGGCTACGGCGAGTGCTCCAAGGGCATATTAACTATTATGGTGTGCCTTACAATGCCCATAAAATCGGTCAATTTGTTGAGGAAGTGAAGAAGTTATGGTTGAAAAGCTTAAGACGACGTAGTCAGCGGCACCGTATGACTTGGGAGCGATTTAAATACTATGTGAGATATTGGCTACCAAAACCTAGGATTGTACATCCTTATCCGGAACAACGCTTTTACGCCAAATACCCGAGGTAGGAGCCGGATGCGTTAGCAGCGCACGTCCGGATCTGTGCGGGGGGTGGTCAGTAATGACCATTCCTACCGCGACCAGAATAGGTAACGGCTGCCCCATAGGTTGAATTAAATTCTACTTGTTGAGCAAGATCACTGCCACTTTCCCACAATGTCTGGCAAGCAGCTTCTGAAATGGCTTCAATATCGCAGGTATAAAAATCATTATTTTTAAATTGCACTTGAGTTGCAATACTAAAATCACCAAACGTATTACGATACTGCAATAACTTATCACCGCGCCCGGTGCCATTAATTGCACCATCGTCTTTGTTGTAGGTGTAAACACCGGCTGCATTACCATCCCAAACTAGGCTATAGTTAGTACTATAAACTACGTCGTACCAAGCCCCCCATTGTTTACCTATTGTCACTTGGCCATATTTTTCATGCGCTATACCTATATAACCAAGTCGGTTATATAAAAATTCATCTTGAATAGATTCAAAGCGGTTGTTATAGATGATATCGCTACTGCCAACAGGGTTTACACCCCATTCTAATAAGGCTAAAGCTGACCACTGATCTTTTAGTTTGCGGCTAAAATCAAAGCTAATCCGTGATGCACCATTAACTATTTCAGTTTGCCCTTGTGTGTGGATTATTCTGGCGTCAATAAAACCACCGATGGTTAAATTGTTTTTTCCGTCATCATAAACTTCAACAGCGTTTACGCTCGGTGCCATCAAAGCGCTTGCGATAATGACCCCAATTAATTTTCTATTCATTTGATATTGCCTTGTGTGCTATCTATCATTGTCCTTTGGTCGCGCAGACTAACAAAGCTAAATTAATGGCTAAAGTGAAAAAATATCATTAAAAAATGATAGAGGAAATTTGAATTGTTAATTTCTGTACCTTTTTTGTCCGGCGACAAAATGCGAGCACAATAAATTGATCCAAATTAGCTTATTTTAATGCGTTGCAGCTATAGCTCACAAAGCTAATAATTCATGGAAAAATAGGCCTATTTGGTTTACACTCCAGCCAATTTTATTTCTTTGATTTTCCCCGTTGGAGGGTAGCGCTATCATCAGTACAGCTAACATCACCATGCAATTTGGTGCTAAACCGTTATTTGAGAATATTTCAGCTAAATTTGGCGAAGGTAACCGTTATGGTTTAATTGGCGCAAATGGCTGTGGTAAATCAACATTTATGAAAATCTTAAGTGGGGAATTGGAACCGTCAGCTGGTAATGTAAGTACTGATCCAAATGAACGTGTTGCTAAACTAAACCAAGACCAGTTCGCTTACGAAGAATATTCAGTTATTGATACTGTGATAATGGGCCACAAAGAGCTGTGGGCGATTAAACAAGAGCGTGATCGTATCTATAGCTTGCCTGAAATGAGTGAAGAGGATGGCATGAAGGTTGCCGATCTTGAAACTGAGTTTGCTGAAATGGATGGCTATTCTGCAGAATCTAAAGCCGGCGAGCTACTAATGGGCGTAGGTATTGCAACTGATCAGCATTACGGTCCGATGTCAGAGATTGCTCCTGGTTTTAAACTGCGAGTGCTTCTTGCGCAAGTGTTATTTTCAGATCCAGATATCATGCTACTCGATGAGCCAACTAATAACTTGGATATTTATACTATCAAGTGGCTCGAAGATGTACTGAATCAACGTGATTGCACAATGATCATCATTTCCCATGACCGTCATTTCTTAAACTCTGTATGTACGCATATGGCTGATATTGACTATGGTGAATTGCGTATTTACCCAGGTAACTATGACGAATATATGTTTGCAGCAACGCAAGCTCGTGAACGCTTATTAAGTGAAAATGCCAAGAAGAAAAATCAAATTGCTGAGCTACAACAGTTTGTTTCACGCTTTTCAGCTAATGCATCTAAAGCAAAACAAGCAACATCTCGTGCCAAGCGAATTGACAAGATTCAATTAGATGAAGTTAAAGCATCGTCACGTCAAACACCGTTCATTCGTTTTGAGCAAGAAAAACAGTTATTCCGTAATGCCCTTGAATTAACAAACTTAGGCCAAGGTTTTGACGATATGCTATTCACTGGCCTTGAAGGCTTAGTTGAAGTAGGCGAGCGTATCGCTATCATTGGTGAAAATGGGGTTGGTAAAACAACACTGTTAAATACTTTAGCAGGTCGTTTGGCACCGAAGCAAGGCGAGTTTAAATGGTCTGAAAACCACAATATCGGTTATTATGCGCAAGATCATGCTGATGAATTTGCCACCGATATGAACTTATTTCAGTGGATGGAGCAATGGCAGCAAGAAGGCGATGATGAACAAGTTGTTCGCAGTTTCTTAGGCCGAATGTTGTTCTCACAAAATGATATTAAAAAGTCTGTAAAAGTAATATCTGGTGGTGAGCAAGGCCGCATGCTATTTGGTAAGATTATGATGCATAAACCAAATATCCTATTAATGGATGAGCCAACGAACCACATGGATATGGAGTCAATAGAAGCATTAAACCTTGCGCTAGAAGCATATGAAGGTACGTTAATGTTTGTATCTCACGACCGTCAATTTGTATCCTCAGTTGCAACCCGTATTTGGGAAATCAAAGACGGCAAAATAATTGATTTCAGAGGTACTTACTCTGAATATTTAGCCAGTAAAGAAGACTAAAGCTCAATTTACATACTGATCAAAAAGCCATGCTAGTCATGGCTTTTTTGTTACTCGATATTCGCAATTTAACAATTAATACGTGTATAATGACCGCCTTTAATGCGGACATAAGTCCGCTATAGGTATTAAAACCATTACTGAGGAGTATTTATGACTGTTGGCATTATTATGGGTTCCAAGTCAGATTGGCCAACTATGGAACATGCGGCGATCATGCTAGATAAATTTGGCATCGCTTACGAAACTAAAGTTGTATCGGCTCATCGTACTCCTCAACTACTCGCTGATTACGCAAGTTCAGCAGCAGAACGTGGTATTAAAGTAATTATTGCCGGTGCCGGTGGTGCAGCGCATTTACCAGGTATGGCCGCTGCTTTCACATCGTTACCAGTATTAGGTGTGCCGGTTAAGTCTAAAACGTTAAATGGCATTGATTCATTGCTGTCGATTTGCCAAATGCCAAAAGGTGTTGCGGTAGGTACATTAGCAATTGGTGAAGCTGGTGCTGCAAATGCAGGATTATTAGCTGCACAGATTTTAGGTTGTCAGCAACCGGAGATATTTGCCAAAGTTGAAGCGTTCCGTAAAGAACAAACCGAAACTATTTTAGCTAACCCAAATCCAGCAGAGTAATATGACTATTTTAATTTTAGGAGCCGGCCAATTAGCACGTATGATGTGTTTAGCTGGTGCGCCATTGAATTTAAATGTGGTTGCGTATGATGTTGGTAGTAAAAAAATTGTTCACCCATTAACTGGGCAAATCTATACTACAACGTTAGAGCAAGCCATTGTAGACGCTCATGCGATCACCGCTGAGTTTGAGCATATTCCTGATGATGTGCTAACGCTATGCTGTGCAAGCAAGAAGTTTTATCCGGGTAAAGCCGCGATTAAAACGGGTGGCGATCGCGCCCTAGAAAAAGCATTACTAAGTAAAACCGCAGTTAAGTGCGCACCATATCAGTTGATCACTGAAAAAGCCCATTTAGAACAAGCCGTTGCTAGCTTGGGTAAGCCATTAGTTATCAAAACCTGTCAAGCCGGTTACGATGGGAAAGGCCAGTGGCGTTTAAAATCAGATGATCAAATTGAGCAGATATGGTCACAAATGGCTGATTTTATTGCCTCCGGTACTGAATCCGCGCCACACACTATTATTGCCGAACAAATGATCCCATTTGATCGTGAAGTATCAATCATTGGTGTTCGCGATAAAAGTGGTAATACCGCTATTTACCCACTTACTGAAAACCAGCATACCAATGGTGTTTTAACCTTATCTATCGCCGGTAAAGAAAAATCTGTGATTCAACAACAAGCTGAAGATGCATTTAATAAATTGGCTAATGAGCTTGATTACGTTGGTGTATTGGCGATTGAGTTTTTCGATGTGGCAGGGCAGTTATTGGTCAATGAAATTGCTCCTCGGGTTCATAATTCTGGTCATTGGACCCAACAAGGCGCGCATTGCAGTCAATTTGAAAATCATATGCGTGCAGTCTCTGGGCTGCCATTAGGTAGCACACAATTGCAGCGTGTTACGGCAATGGTGAATGTGCTCGGACAAGCCGCGATTCCTCAGCAAGTACTAAGCATTGCTGAGGTTACGAGTCATTGGTATGGTAAAACAGCAAAGCCTGGTCGTAAAATGGGCCATATTAATGTATCTGCTGCGAACCTTCATGAGTTAGGTGAACGCTTAGCACAATTGTCGGAGTATCTTCCGGAGGAAGATTATCCCGGCGTATTAGCGGCCAGCACCGCGTTGATTTTAAATTAACTAAAAAAGCCGAGTTTATCTCGGCTTTTTACTTGAGGAATGGTTTTATGATTAGCGCTAAATACAGAACCGTGGTATTCGCTTTTTTCATGGCATTATTTATGTCTGGTTTTATGTCATTGGTAATTTCAATTTTTAATGTTGGTTTAATTGATAACATAGTTTCTATTTGGCTAGCGGCGTGGGCTTTTGCATTTTGTGTCGCATTTCCTACCGTAATTCTTGTAGCGCCAGTTGTGCATAAGCTCACTACAAAGATTGTGCGCTCGTAACGAAGGGATTATTTTGTCTGTGTCTGATCGGATTAAAAAGCCTCTATACTTGCTTTTTTTTGGCCTGTGTATCACCCCTTGGATTGGTGGTGGTAGTGCCCTAATTTGTGGCGCGATGTTTGCTATTTTGCTCGGTAATCCATTTGCAGAGCTATCCCAAAAGGCGAGTAAATGGATGCTCAAAGCCGCGGTGGTTGGCTTAGGTTTTGCTGTTGATTTTAATCAGGTGATTGAAGTTGGTCGCAGTTCGCTGGTACTGACCATAGTCAGTATTACAGCGATCATTGGTCTTGGTGAAATTTTAACGCAAGTCTTTAAATTAAATCGTAACACAGGTGTATTAATATCATTCGGTACGGCCATTTGTGGAGGCAGTGCGATTGCAGCGATGGCGCCTGTAATTAAAGCTAAAGATCACGAAGTAGCGGTTGCACTTGGTGTAGTGTTTTTATTAAACGGTGTCGGTTTGCTACTATTTCCAACCATTGGTCATTACTTTAGTTTAAGCCAACACCAATTTGGTTTATGGGCAGCGTTAGCTATTCATGATACAAGCAGTGTAGTAGGGGCCTCAGCAGCTTATGGAGCTGTGGCACTAAGTATTGCTACAACAGTTAAGCTCACACGTGCGATGTGGATCATTCCCTACACTACGATTGCAGGTGTCTTTTGGCGCTCAGAAGAAAAGGCCAGCATTCCTTTATTTATTGTTGGTTTTTTAGCTGCTGCATTGATCAATACGTATTTGCCTCAATTTACGGATCTCTGGCAGTTGATCAACACCGTAGCAAAACAACTATTGGTAATGACTTTATTCTTAATTGGCAGTGGCTTATCACTGGCTGTATTAAAACAAGCAGGACTAAAGCCCTTTATAATGGCAATTATTTTATGGATAGTCGTAAGTAGTGTCATTTTGTTATTAATTTTAGATGGATATATCGTATGAAGAAGCAGTTTTCTATCGCCACATTAGCGTGCCTATTAATCAGTGGTTTTTCTAACTCAGCATTGGCCGCATCATCTTTACGTGTAGCCACGTTTAATGTGAGCATGGATGCAACAAATTATGCTGAAAATGATAAGGACGTTGATCCTAATGGCCTGGTAAATGCGTTACAAACAAATCATCCACAAATCAAAAATATTGCCGAGATCATTCAACGTATTCGCCCTGACATTTTATTATTAAATGAATTTGATTATGTCAGCAAAGCGCAAGGCATTGATTATTTTAAAACGCACTACCTTGCTAAAAGCCAAAATAAACAGCCCGCTATAGATTATCCGTACAGCTATGTTGGCCCAGTAAACACAGGTTTGAAAACGCCATTTGATCTAGATAATGACGGCCAAGCAACTGGTATTAAAGGGGATGCATTTGGTTTTGGCTTTTTTGAAGGCCATTATGGTATGGCCGTCTTATCTCGCTACCCAATTGATTTTGATAAAATTCGTACCTTACAAACCTTTAAATACAAAGATATGCCAAATGCTAAAATGCCAATTGATCCAACTACAGGTGAAAATTGGTATAACAACGAAGAGTGGCAAGCTTTGAGGCTCAGCTCAAAATCGTTTTGGGATATTCCGGTTACTGTAAAAGGTAAAACGCTGCACGTTATTGCATCGCACCCAACGCCTCCTGTATTTGATGGTGCTGAAGATAGAAACGGCTTACGTAATCATGATGAAGTACGTTTGATTAAAGATTATATCGCCAGCGCAGATTACCTCTATGACGATCATGGTGTCAAAGGCGGGTTAGCTGAAAAATCACGATTTGTTATAGTCGGAGATTTAAATGCGGCTCCTGAAGGAGATAAAAAACGCCCAGATACAACGGATCAACTTTTAAAAAACTCATTAATAAATAGTCAATTTACACCAATTAGTAAGGGCGCTAAAACCACTTACAGTGAAAAATATGCTGCGGCTTACACAGCTTACTGGCAAGCTCGTGCAGATTATGTTTTGCCTTCAACTTATGGCATTGAAGTCCATGACGGTGGGGTATTTTGGCCAACTAAAAGTAGCGAGTTATACCGGTTAATTAAAGATCGTAATGCATCGTCAGATCATCGCATGGTGTGGTTAGATATTTCTATAAAGTAACTTGGTTATTAAACAGCAAAGTTTGGCTGTTTGTCTGAAATAATTGCTATTACATAGGCGCTTCTGCTTAAATTGGGGGAATTACAATAACCTTACAGAAGCCCTATGATTTTTAAATCTTCTACTCAAAAAACCTTAATTGCACTTGCCGTAGCATCCAGCGTTATGTTGTCCGGTTGTCAATCAACCGCATCTACCCCTAAAGAGCAACCACAATCAACTGTTGCCAGCGTTGTTGTAACGCCTGCTGATACAGGCAGCAGCGCGATCACACTTGAGCAAGCAATGGCTCATCCTGATTGGTTAGGCCGCCAAGCAGAGCGTGCGTTTTGGGCTGCTGATTCAAAAACAGTTGTCTATGCGCAAAAACAACAAGGTAATGAGCTTCGAGACTTATTTACACAAGCTGTTGATAGCCAAGCGGCAAGCCAAGTAGCGTTAAATAAGTTGCATACATTAGGGGCTGGTGATGCTGTTTATTCAGTGGATCGTACACAGCAAGCCTATGTATTTGAAGGTAATATATTTGTAAAGAACATCAATACAGGTGCAATTACACAAATTACTCACGACAGTGCTAAACAATCTAAACCACAATTTTTAACTGATGGTAATTTAGCTTATCGTCAAGGAAACACTTTTTATAAAGTAGATTTGGCAACGGGACTGCAAGCTGAGCTTGTAAATCTTCATTTGAGCGATGCACCAAAAGGAGTTACAGAGCCTGAAACTTACATCGCTAAAGAACAGCATAAACTGATTGATTACATTGCGCTGACTCATAAAAATAAAAAAGATAAACAAGCGCGCAAAGAGCAACTCAATCAGCAAAATAGTTCAATTGCCGATGCTCAGTTTTACTTAGGTAAAGGCAATGAGTTAGCCGATGTGCAGTTATCACCAAATGGTAAAGCATTAATTGCTGTTGTCACTGAGGCCAAACCTTGGCGAGATGAAGCCGACATCATGCCAAACTATATTGCTGATGATGCACGGGTAAAAGCTGAAAAAGTACGTCGTCGTGTTGCTGATGAAAAACCACAAACCTCGCAAGTTATCTACATAGATTTAACTGAGCAAACGCAAACAGCACTCGCATTTGATACCTTACCTGGTTTTGATGAAGATGTATTAGCGGCAGTTAAAAAAGAAAACTATGCCCGTGACGGCAAAACATATGAATCTAAAAAAGAACTTCGTGCTATCAACCTAATGATGGATTGGGGATGGGATCAAAGTGCTATCGTCTGGAACAAAGCCGGCACGCAAGTCGCGATTATGCTTGAAGCATGGGATAACAAAGACCGTTGGTTAGCTACTGTTGATGCTGAAAATTCCAAACTTGTTTCACAACACCGTTTACACGATGATGCATGGGTTAACTATGCTTATAACGATTTTGGCTGGTTAAATAATTCAGATACCTTGTATTATTTATCTGAAGAAACTGGCTATAGCCACCTATATAAAAAACCACTCAATGGTAAAGCAACACAACTTACCAAAGGTCAGTTTGTCGTATCGAACCTCACACTAACAGATGACGACAGTGCAATTTATTACAAAGCCAATGTTGAGCATCCTGGTCTATATGAAATCTACCGCGTTGATCCACAAACGGCAAAATCAGAGCAAGTAACCAACTTAGACGGTATGACCGACTATAAATTAAGCCCTGATCAAAGCAAATTTTTGTTAACACATTCCAAAATCATGGCTCCACCAGAGTTATATGTTGCTGATGCAAAAGCGAATACAACTGCAACGCAGCTAACTCATACAGTATCGAGTGAATTTTTAGCAAAACAATTAATTGCGCCTAAAATTGTTACGGTACCGTCAAGTCATACTGAACAACCGGTATACGCTAAAGTATATTACCCAGCAGACTATGTAGAAGGTGAGAGCGGCAAAAACCGCAAAGCGATCATTTTTAACCATGGTGCAGGTTATCTACAAAACTCACACATGGGTTGGTCAGGTTACTTCCGCGAATTTATGTTTCATTCATTACTAGCCTCTGAAGGTTATGTAGTGATGGACATGGATTATCGTGCATCAAAAGGTTATGGACGTGATTGGCGTACGGCGATTTACCGTCAAATGGGTACCCCAGAAATTGAAGATTTAGCCGATGGTGTTAAATGGATGGCTGAAAATGCCAATGTTGATACCGGTGCTGTGGGTACATATGGCGGCTCTTATGGTGGCTTTATGGCCTTTATGGCGTTATTTACTCAGCCTGATTTATTTCAAGCCGGGGCTGCGCTTCGTCCAGTTACCGATTGGGCACACTATAATGGTCCATACACATCAAACATTTTAAATCACCCAGATGTTGATCCAATTGCGTATGAAAAAAGTTCGCCTATATATTATGCGCAGGGACTTAAAAACCGCTTATTGATCAACGCCCCTATGGTTGATAATAATGTGTTTTTCCAAGACTCAGTACGCTTAGTACAGCGTTTAATTGAGCTTGAAAAAGAAAACTTTGAAACGGCTATATTTCCAGTCGAACCACATGGTTTTGTACAGCCTTCTAGTTGGTTAGATGAATACCGTCGTATTCATAAACTATTTAAAGAAAGTTTATAAGCACTAAATTTTTAGACAACGCCAAGCTTATGCTTGGCGTTTTTTTATATAATTTATCAGCAATGGCGTTGCGAGTACTATTCCGCCAATTGCACCTATTAAGTGAGCATCAACAGCAACCCGAGAGGCAATTAATTTACTCACTTCAGCACTGGGGCCATGAAATTGTTCATAAGCAATTTTAAGCCAAATACCGATAAACAATAAACCGCCGCTTTTCATGCCAACTTCAATATCTTTGATTGCCCCCCACACAATTACACCATGCAGTAGTGCACTCAATCCGGTGTAAATGTGAATGTCAGGACAAAAAAAGTAAACACCAATACCGCACCAAGCAGCCAAAAATAAGGTGTGCAATGCATATTGCGTCGGTTTTGTATGCTCAGCATGTAACGCCCATATCAGTACGATACCGGCACAATTTAATGCTAAGTGCGCCCAGTTAGCATGCACATATTGGCTCGTGATCAAACGCCATACTTGGCCTTGGTCAATGAGCTGGCGATTAAACTCTAAAACATCATTTAAATTAAACGCTGCAAATAGGGCGCTTAATGCCATTAAACACAGCGGGGGTAAAATATATCGGGGTTGAAGTGGTAAATTGACCATTTTATTCTTATTTTTACAGCAAAATTTTGCATATTGTGCCCGTTTAACTTTAAGATGCCAAACATCTCAATGCAATTAAGGTCTTTTTATGTTTTTACCTTTTAAAACCAGCGTCGTCTTTAGTTTAACTCTTCTCACTTTACCTGTTTTAGCCACTCAAACACCACGAGAAGTACGCGAGCCAGAAGCCGCTACAGGCCATCAACTTAAGCAACATGTAACTGGTCAGCAGTATATGGTTGCTGCGGCAAACCCCTATGCTGCTAAAGCAGGACAAACCATACTCGCTAAGGGCGGCAGTGCAGTCGATGCTGCCATTGCAACGCAATTAGTCTTGACCTTGGTCGAGCCGCAATCATCAGGAATTGGTGGTGGGACTTTTATGCTGCATTTTGACAAAGGTCATAATAAGCTAACCAGCTTTGATGGCCGCGAAACAGCGCCAAGTAATGCTGACGAAACATTGTTTTTAGATGAAAAAGGTAACGCGGCACCTTGGATTGAAGCAGTGGTTGGCGGCCGTTCAGTGGGTGTACCTGGTTTATTGCATGCCTTTGCTAAAGCGCATCAACAATATGGCAAACTTGCATGGGCGGAACTGTTTAAACCGGCCATAGAACTTGCTGAACAAGGATTTGTAGTATCACCGCGTTTACATGCTTTGTTAGCCAAACAAATAAACCCTGGGGTGACAACACTTCCAGTGATCCGTGATTATTTTTTTCCAGATGGTAAACCGCTTGCTGTTGGCACTGTTAAAACGAACCAACCACTTGCTGAAGTTTACAAAAAAATCGCCAGTAAAGGCATTGATGCTTTTTATAAAGGCGATAACGCTAAGCAAATGGTTGCTGCGGTCACTCATTCTATTGTGGCACCAGGTACTTTAGCATTAACCGATTTAGCTAATTATCAAAGTAAACAACGTGACGCAGTTTGCACCCCGTACCACAGTTATAAAGTATGTTCCATGGCACCACCGAGCAGTGGCGGAGTCGCGGTGTTACAAATTCTCGCTTTGCTTGAAGATAAGAACATGGGTCAATTTAAAGCTAATTCTGCACAAGCCCTGCATTATTTTAGCCAAGCATCGCGACTCGCTTTTGCGGATCGTAATGTGTATATGGGCGACCCCGATTTTGCAGATATTCCTACTAATGAGCTACTCGATAAACGCTATATCGAGCAACGGACAAAATTAATAAGTGAGCGAGACGAAAAAGCCTATGCAGGGCAACCTCGTCCATTACTGAGTTACGCACAAGATGATGCGTATGAATTGCCATCTACTACTCATGTATCTATTGTTGACAGTGAAGGGAACGCGGTATCAATGACCAGCTCAATAGAAATGGCGTTTGGTTCAACGGTTATGGTGAACGGTTATATATTAAACAACCAATTAACCGACTTTGCCTTGTCGCCGCGCAAAAACGGCAAATTATTAGCCAACCGCGTTGAAGCAGGTAAACGCCCGCGCAGCTCAATGTCACCGGTGATGGTGTTTAATAACCATGGCAGTTTACGCTTAGTGGTCGGCTCACCTGGCGGTAGCCGAATTATCGACTATGTCGCGCAAGTAGTTATTGGCGTATTAGATTGGCAACTAACTGCTCAACAAGCCATTGACTTACCAAGAATTACTAATCGTAATAATTATACAAGTGTTGAAAAAGGCACCGCTATAGAGGCGATTATTCCTGATTTACAAAAACGTGGTCATACAGTAAAAGTCGTCGATTTAAACTCTGGCTTGCATGCGGTTGAAGTCGTCAATGGCACTTTATTTGGTGCCGCAGATCCTCGCCGCGAAGGGATCGCTTTAAGTGAGCAAAGTATTGTTCTTAAAGAGCACGAAATGCCAGTGAATAAGCCTTAATTGACATCGTGATTTAATGTACAATCTACTTTTACGTGTGTGTTAAGCGCACACGTCTTATTTTCTCCTAATGGTCTGACAAGATTGAATATCATTGCTTTTTAATATTCAACAGTAATAATGACAGATCGTAACTTAAAGACTTCGTTAAGCTTGGACTTATGACTACAAATACTGACCCAAATTATCTTTATATTCATCACTCAGGCCCAGGTCTGATCGAAACGCCACTCTTAAATAAAGGCAGTGCATTTACTCAAAAAGAGCGTGAAAGTTTCAACCTTGCGGGATTACTGCCTCCTCGCTATGAAACGATTGAAGAGCAGGTTGAACGTTGTTATCAACAATATTCAAGTTTTAAAGACAACCTAAATAAACACATTTATTTACGCGCCATCCAAGATAACAACGAAACACTTTACTACCGTTTAGTGCGTGACCATCTTGAAGAAATGTTGCCTATTATTTACACCCCAACCGTGGGTGATGCCTGTGAAAAATTCTCAGATATTTATCGCAGCGCGCGCGGTTTATTTATCTCTTATGAAGACCGTTATCAAATCGATGATATTTTACGTAATGCGACCAAAGGCAAAGTAAAGGTTATCGTTGTTACTGATGGTGAACGTATTCTTGGTTTAGGCGACCAAGGTATTGGTGGCATGGGCATTCCAATTGGTAAGCTATCACTTTATACCGCCTGTGGTGGCATAAGCCCAGCCTATACGCTACCGGTTATGCTTGATGTAGGAACGAATAACGAAAAGTTATTAAACGATCCTATGTATATGGGCGCTCGCCATAAACGTATTGCACAAGATGAATACGATGAATTTTTAGATCTATTTATTAAAGCCGTTAAGCGTCGTTGGCCAAATGTATTATTACAATTTGAAGACTTTGCACAACCTAATGCAATGCCTTTATTAAAACGCTACCGTGATGAAATTTGTAGTTTTAATGATGATATTCAAGGCACAGCGGCGGTTACAGTTGGTTCGTTACTTGCTGCATGTCGTGTGAAGAATGCACAATTATCAGAACAAAAGGTAGTGTTCGTAGGTGCAGGCTCCGCAGGCTGTGGTATTGCCGAGCAAATCATTACACAAATGGTGTCGGAAGGTATTTCTGACGAGCAAGCCCGCAGCCAAGTTTTCATGGTTGATCGTTTTGGTTTGTTAACACAAGGCATGGAAGGGCTGCGCGACTTCCAGCAAGCACTTGCCCAACCTACAGATAAATTAGCTGATTGGACATACAGCGGTGAATACGCGTCATTGCTAGATGTGATGCACTGCACAGCTCCTGATATTCTCATTGGTGTATCAGGGCAACCAGGTTTATTTACTGAGCAAGTTATTCGCGCCATGCATAATGGATGCGAACAGCCCGTTATTTTCCCGTTAAGTAATCCATCTAAGCAAGTTGAAGCACTGCCGGAAGATGTGATCAATTGGACACAAGGCAAAGCGATTGTTGCAACTGGCAGTCCTTTTGCACCGGTTGTTTATGACGGTGAAACATTTGTAATTCCACAGTGTAATAACAGCTATATTTTCCCTGGTATTGGTTTAGGTGTCATTGCGGCGAAGGCCACCCGTATTACTGATGCAATGCTCATGGTGTCGAGTGAAATATTGGCAGAATCATCACCTCGAGCTAATACCGGTAAAGGGAGTTTATTACCTGCACTAACAGAAATTGAAACACTGAGTAAACGCATTGCTTTTGGTGTGGCTAAAAAAGCCATCGAAGAGGGGGCTGCACTTGAGATCAGCGATGATATGTTATGGGCGGCAATTGACAGAAATTACTGGTTACCAAAATACCGTAATTACAAACGTTGTAGTATCTAAGTGATCACTGCTGATTAACTAGTAAATTATCTAGAAACAGGCTTCGGCCTGTTTTTTTATGCTTGTTCATTTTAAATTAACCGCGTACGGTATCTAATAACGTTATTAAAACTATTAAGGATATGTATGCGTTATTTACCATTGTTAGCCGCGACTCTAAGTTTCAATGTATTTGCAGCCAGTACACCAGATGCCCCACACATTTACATTCAAGGCCAAGCGCAAATCTCCACTATTGCCGATAATGTAAAGTTAGGCGTTGCAATTGTTGAAGTTGATAAGGACTTGATGAGCGCTAAACAAAAAGCTGATCAAACTATGGCTAAAGCGATTAAATTAGCAAAGCAGCAGGGGATTGATGAAAAAAGTATTTATGGTTCACAAATCTCAATTAACCGAGAAAATCAATACAACCGTGAAACAGGTAAACAAGACTTTATTGGTTACCGAGTTAGTCGCACACTTTCACTCACACTGACGGATGTAACAAAATATCCATTACTGTTGCAAAGTTTAGTAAACGCAGGCATTAATGAAATAAATCAAACTGAGTTCACATCGAGTCGTTACGAGTCATTGCAAAAGAAAGTGCAAAAAATGGCAATTGCAGATGCAAAATCAGCGGCAAAAGAATTTGCAGCTGAATACGACGTAGAACTCAAAGGTTTGTATAGTGCTTCAAATGCCCCTATGAACGTATCAGCTCAACCTTATATGCGTGCTGAAAAAACCATGTTGTCAGACAGTAATTCAGGCAATTTCGTGCCTGATGCCTATCATGCTGGCGAAATCACAATTTCAGCAGACAGTTATGCAATTTATCTAATTAAAAATTAACACTCAACTCATTGGTGGCGAAATTTCGCCACCAATTTATCTCCCATTTCAGGGGAGATTCTCGCGATAGCATTAAGCATATTAATTATTTGGTCGCGATCATACTGATTACTAATATTCTCATTTACATCATCGATAATAGCATCTAAATAAGTAAATAGACTCTGCGCTGCTTTACTGTTCTGGTGGGTTCTGAACAAAATGTTTTTGAACGCTTCGAGTACATTATTCATCACATAACCATCACTTTTTGCATAGTTGCGGATTGGCGTGAAGTTATCATGCAATAATTCATCAAATGATGTTTCATGGAAATATAACAGTGGCTGTTTATCATCACTATGTTTTAAAGAGTAATTAACGTTATAAATGCTTAATCGATCAATGAGTAAAATACTGAGCATATCGATCGCCTTTACCGCAGTACCTGGATCGTTAATACCCGGGCTCATCGCTTTCACTGCAATCTCTGAGATCTGTGTCATTCCAAACCGATAATTGTCACTTACATATTCTTCGATATAAAAAATAAAGCAATTAAGTAAATCTTCAAGGAGTTGCTCGTTATCAGATAAATCATGATTACATTTTAAAAACGGATAGCCTTCAACAGTAAAAAAACCCTGCTTAACTACAACATAAATTTTTATATCATGTTGTTGGCAAAGGGCACATAGTTTATCGCTATTCACGCCTTTAAAGTAACCTTCTGTTTTACTTGAAATACTAGACCAATCGTCAAAGTCAGGAAATACATCGATAGGGTTATCTTTTTGCATGCTAATAATCGATTTCAATTCACTTTTAGTATTCTTATATAAGTCGTTTAATACGTTATCGACTTGAATAGCCCTTGAAATTGAATGGATGAAAAATACAAAAAAGCCTAACGATATCAGGCCAAAAACAAGTGAAAAAAGTATGCCCAATGAAGGAATTCCTATTTCACCATTATCCATAGTACGGATGTTGATCAGCATAACGATTGAAAAAATAATACTGCCGAGATAAAACCCCAAAACAAGTTGATGTGATTTACGCGTTATAAGCCCCGGTAATACTCTAGGTGATAGACTTGCGCTGGCACTATTAAGTACCACCATAACCATAGAAAAACTAAAAACAGTTAGCGAAATAATGCTGCCGGTTAATGTACTTAGAATCGTTCGTGCATTTTCTTCGCTATCGACTAATAATACCTCAAGCAGTGACTTAAGCTCCATAACAAAAGAGGTGTACTCTGTTGTGGTAACAAGTACTGCAAACAATAAAAATATCACCGATAATAACGATGGATAGAAACCAATACTACTGACTAATTCTCGGTAATTATCGGCAAATTTTCGCGGAGTAAACATATATGAACCCTAAGATGACTTAGTTGTTGCACCAACAACAGCTAGTTTATGCAGTAAGCTTAACAACAAACTTTGTTGCAGGTCTAATAATTAATAGTAACGGTGCCAATAGGAACGAATTTTTTATCCGCTACAGGTTTAAAATCTATAATATATGCGCTTCTAATCGTGGGCAGCAAGATGTTGAATTTTACGGTTCGCACTGAGTTTTTTGACTACAATATTAGCTTATTACTTGATATGCGACGAAATCGTATAAATAACAGACGTTATTAAGAGGGCGCTGTATAAGGTCTTTCTATTAATCTCAGTAGCAAGACCATACAAAGGTTAAAATAAGTGATGTTGTTTTCTGAGGTTGATTATCATTTGTTATTTAAATAACAATAGTTGTATAGTAATACGAATTATTAGGGGACTTGGCAATACACAAGTTCTTATAAACTCTTAGATAAAAATTAGGTTTATTGTGATCATATCTTTCTACGCAGCCATATTAGCTTTTATGTATATTTATTTAAGTATAAATGTTGTAAAAGTGCGAAAAGCAAATCAAATATCATTAGGTACTAACGATAACCAACAACTACTAAGAGCAACGCGAGCTCATGGTAATTTTATTGAATACGTACCTTTCGCGCTGATCCTTATCTTTTTAGCAGAGTACCAAGGTTTAAGCAGTCATTATTGCCATCTTTTAGGTACTTTATTAGTATTTGGTCGCGTATGCCACTGCATTGCGATTAATGATAATACCTTAAAGCTTAGAGTTATAGGCATGCTATCAACCTTTGCAACCCTCGCGTTAAGTGCAATTGCGTTACTGCTCGGTCGTTTTTTCTAAATGTTTTGTACATGGCTTGCACTTTCTACATCATTGATAGTAAATCCTGTTAGTGCAGCTGTTGATCATAATGATACGCGTCATACACTGAATGTTATTTATCCTAAGCCAGAGCGTGAATACGAACTAGATAATTGGTATCCGCTAGAGTTACTCAAACTTGCACTAAAATATAGTGGTCAAGCGCATACCTTACAATCATCGATAAAAATGGTACAAAGCCGTTCTTTAAAAGAGCTAGAACACGGTGAACTGGTTAATGTAGTATGGTCAATGACAAGTATAGAAAGAGAGCAATTGTTTAAGCCTATTAGAATTCCAATTTATAAAGGTTTATATGGTTGGCGTTTACTACTAACTACTGAAGACAAACTTTCATTATTTACAGCCGTAAAAATGCCATCTGAACTTAAAAAGCTTTATTTTATTCAAGGACATGACTGGCCAGACACGGTAATTCTAAGCGATAACGGTTTTCAAGTTTCAACATCAACAAGTTATGACTCCTTATTTAATATGCTTGTTAAAGGACGTGGGGATGCATTTCCCCGCTCAATTTTAGAAGTTGATTGGGAATTAAGGCAGCTTGATGCAAACGATCACATTACTACTGTACCGAATGTCGTATTTTATTATCCAGCAGCGATCTACTTTTTTGTTAACTCGCAGCGCGATGATTTACATAATGCAATTCAAACTGGTCTAGAAAAAGCACATCAAAATGGTGAGTTTGATAAATTATTTAATCGCCACTTCGCTGAAATTATTGCAAGCGCAAAATTACAAGAAAAAATGATTATAAAATTAGAAAATACACATCTTCCTCACTTAACTCCTATTAACAACAGTGCATTATGGTTTACTCCAGAAAAAGCATTCAGTTCCATAAGTCATTATGAATCCAATAACTAAAATCTTTATAATTGGCCTACCTCGTACGGGCACAACCAGTGTATGCCATGCATTTTTACAACTTGGTTTTAGTTGTGCCCATACAGCCTATAACAAGCAATGTTTTAACCAAGCGCAAGTGATTGCTGACACACCAATTTTTAATGATTACGAATATTTAGATTCACTTTATCCAGGTGCTAAATTTATCTATTTAGAGCGGGAAGCAGAAAAGTGGCTGCCTTCAATTCGCCAATTATTACTGAGAATGCACACCAACTTAATGCGAGAGGATGGGGGTTTTAACCCACATATTAAGCGTTGTTATCTGCATACCTTTGGCAGTTTTTCTATAGATGAATTACACAGTGATGCCTATTTGCAACAATGCTATGAGCAACACAAAAGTGCTGCACATAACTATTTTGCTAAGCGAGCAGCTGACTTTTTATCAATAGATATAGCCCATCCAAACAGTTTTAATCAGCTTTGTGATTTTTTGCAATTACAAACTGAACTGACAAAGTTTGAAAAAATGAATATTGGCGGCAAGGTAACAGCTTGGAATGCAATAAAACATCCACTAAAAGTTGCATCAACAGCAAATGGTAAAATCGATAAATATCTATACCCAACATCTTGATAAGAAGTAACTACTCAAGGTGATTAAAAATTATTGCTGTAACAAGATTTTGTAGTTCAATTGCGTTAAAATCTCGCCATTAGTTTTTAGGTAAAATATTTATGTTCGAATTAAAATACCACACTCCATTTGCATGGACCGAAGCTGTGATGGCAGACTTTGACACCTTTTTACAAGATCATGCCGCTGCAGAAAAAAAAGCGTCCGGTATGGCTATGTCGATGTTGTCGCATTATCCAGATCGCCGCAAGCTTGTAAAAGCAATGACCGATTTAGCACTGGAAGAAATGATCCACTTTAAACAAGTATTAAAGCTATTGCTTGATCGTGATGTTAACTTAGGTAACGACCAAAAAGATCCGTACGTAAAAAAAATTCGCGCGATTTTTAGAAATGGCCGCGACGAGTTTTTAATGGATAGATTATTAGTCGGTGCCGTAATTGAGGCGAGGGGACACGAGCGTTTCTCTTTAGTTGCACAAGCATTACCAATCGGCAAAGAAAAAGATTTTTATGTGGCAATAGCTAAATCGGAAGAAAAACATAAGAACTTATTTGTCGAGCTGGCTTATGAATATTTTGATAAAAATGAGGTCGATGCACGATTAGAAGAAATTCTTATCGCTGAAGCTGAAATATGTAAAAACATTCCATTTACTGCGGCGCTGCATTAATCAGATCAGCGCTTGATAGTGCACGTTGAAGTGTATAACCGCTGAGCAGCAACAGCTGCCATATGTTCAGCCATTAATTTGGCTGATATTTGCTTGTATGTAACTCACTTTTTTGAATTTTTTTTGGTTGTAAGATCACTGGAAATTGGGCTACTACCTTAGTCCCTTTGCTGCTAGAGCTTCGCTTAATAGGCAGTTTATATTCTTTTGCAATACTATTCATCACGTAATAACCTAGGCCAAAATTTATAGAGCGGGTAAACATTGATAGGCCTTTACCGTTATCTAGTACCTGCAATATTAACTTGTTACCGATCTTATTTAAGTGAACTGTTATTTTAGTTGCACTTGCATGTTTAAATATATTCTCAACAGCATGGTATAACACCGCATAAATATCACACTGTAATTGTTTAGTAAGAACTTCATTACCAAGCGTGATATTGAATTCCGACTCAATACCATCCCTTGATAAACATTTAATATGTAGCATATCAATCGCTGTAGCCAAGTCGTTCTGCCCAAGGCTTGCATGGCTATTAGCAATAGGGCTTAAAATTTCATGTGCTTTTTTAAGTTTATCAAGGCCTTTACATACCATTATTTGATCTCCGCCACATAAATCTATGCCGTTTGCTAAGTTTATAGCAGCAACACTTAGCCCTTCACGCTGTAATTGCTTTTGATGTGACTTAAAAACACGGTGAAAACTCTGCAACCAAAAGAATACAAAGCTAGCAACACCTAAAAATAAGCTAATTAGTATTAAAGCATAAAACCACAAAGCACTATTTGAGCTATACCAAGGCCCACTTACAAAAAAATTGAAAGACTGTGGCTTACTCCACATACCTCCATTAACTTTGCTTCTATATTCTAATGTGTAATTATCAGGGTTTAGCTTATTTAATTGTATTAATGGGGTAGGGATATCATGCCATTCACTCATATTTAAGCGGTATTGATAATTAATGTGATCGCTAAGCGTGTAGCTATAATTAGTCAAAGCTATATCAAGCCAGCCAGAGTTATTCACTTTTAACGTTTCTGGATTTAAGTACGTTTTAGTGTTTGTTCTTATATAACTAATACGACTATTTGGTATAGTTTCTTGCTTTTTTCTTTCAACTCTTATTACGCCTTGGTTGCTAACCGCAACAATTTTATCACTAATACTTAATATTCCATTTGGTGTAAAAGAATGATCTCCTGTACCTTCTAAAAGATTAGTGTAAGCATCATCCATACTAAACTTGTGAATACCATGGTTAGTAGATAAATAGAGCTCTTGGCTCAATGAATGTAGCTCATTAATATATAGCGGGCTTACAATAGATTCCCACTGACCGTTAATTTTTCTAAATAAACCGCTGCCGTAAGTTGCAGCATAAAGTGTATTACCTAACAATTGAATATCTGCGATAGGTGCATATTTTTCAAGTTCAATCGAGGCATCACCCCGTTGATTAAAAGATATCAACCCCTTTTCATTAGCAATATAGAGTATACCTCCAAGGTTTTTAGTTGCCCAAGCAGTCTTATGCGATAGAAATTTATTGATATACCCTGAATCGAGTTGCGAAAGGGCTAAATCAAATATTTGAACTCCCTCATCATTTGTGGATAAGTAAATCTGTTTATTAATAACTGCTAAGTTAATTACATAACCTTTAAAGAACTGAGTAACAAGCTGTGTAGTCAAGTTAATAGCATATGCACCTAAATTAGTAGTAACGAACAGCGTGTCACCTTCTTGCTGTAATGCAGTGACAGAAAAACCAAGTTTTGAGATTTGCTGATTCAAATTGTTAAGAGCAGAATAGTGACCGTCAGAGTAAATATAAAGCCCGTTATCAGAGCCTATCCAGGTTTTACCATTTACTGTTGCGATCACATTGTAAATCGAAGCAATTGAAAGACGATCGAGTCTGACCTTAGATGAAACGACCTCAAAGCTATTAACATCTAATGCCCATAAATTTTGTTCATCATCAACAAACAAGTCTTTATATGCTTGAGGATGGGAGTTTATGCCTTTTTGTAACACTGATAGTTGTGTTATTTCAGCTTGGTTTATAGAGCCACGGTCTACATAATACAAAAAATATGGAGGTGAAAAGCGCAGATGTCTTGCACTTGTAAT
Source organism: Pseudoalteromonas rhizosphaerae (assembly GCF_028885455.1). NCBI lineage: Bacteria > Pseudomonadati > Pseudomonadota > Gammaproteobacteria > Alteromonadales > Pseudoalteromonadaceae > Pseudoalteromonas > Pseudoalteromonas rhizosphaerae. The sequence continues at coordinate 3,317,335 of NZ_CP118496.1, read as the reverse complement.
GTCGTCATTAACAATTTTTATGTCATTCAAGTATGAATATGATGTCATATGATCATTTAAAAAATAAATCACTCCGTAAGGTGTAGCAACTAGCTCTCCGTCACTAACATGTGTGTCATCAATTAATCGTACACTCCTATTATTAATCACGTAGACACCGTCATTTGCCATAATGTACCCATGGTTGGCTGAGGCAGATACATCAAACATCTTATCTTTTTTACCAAGCGGCTCAGTAACTTCAAATGTTTCTAGATCAAGTAACGTTAATTGCTCTCTAGCTAACATAAATAAATATGTATTATTTACTGCCAGCTTTCTAGCTGCGATATCACTAAGTTTAACGGCTTCAAGCGTATTTAGATTAAATTGCCACACCTCTTTATCTTTATAGGCTATATACAAATAACCTGGTGATTGAAAGATAACATCACTTGTCCAACGCTTAGGTAAAATAGAGATACTCGAAAGGTTTAGGTAATGACTACCATCGAAACGATAGACACCATCATGTGAAGAAAAATAAATATTCTTGTTATTATCTTGGGTAGCGGCATTCAAATGCTGCATGTTAAATGCAAAACAATAAGTGCTACTCAACATAAAGAAGATTAAAAATAGTAACTTGTTCATAATGGTGTCCATTTTATTATTATTACCAATCAAATTGGCTTACACATTTCCTAGTGACCATTATTGTGCCGATGTTGGCCTGTGATCTCTAGAACCACAATATGGCTTTACAATTGGTAACTCTACGTTTAAATCATCAGAATGTTCAGATGTTAATGATTCCGCTTGATAATTCAACGTTTTTTTAACCCCTTTTGATATAGTACTTTTATACCAATTTTCATGAGCATTTTCAGGAGGAGTTACAACTAGAAATGTAGGCTTTCGAGGGTCAGATTCATTTACTTTAGTGTTCCAACTATGCAAAACCTGATCACCTGCTGCGTTGCCGTACATACTTGCAAATGCAGTAGCAAGTAAATGCGCACCTGCATCACTGGTTATAATCATCGCCGTTTTAGAAAAGTCACTACCACAATCAAAGCTCATATCAACATTAAGCAATGAATTATCTGGTAGTAAAATATCTGCACTCATATATTGAATAACTGCACGATCTGCTTGAGGAGCAAGAGCTGCAACATTACAAATCGTTAATGTTGCACACAGTAAAGTTGCAATTTTAAATGTATTTTTAAGCATATTAATATCCTTTTTTACGCCATAGACAACGATCCATCTGCAACAGTATCAACAAATACCTCACTCATGACAGTCAAAAGCTTTTGAGTCAGTATTGTTGTTAACTTTTGCACATCAGAAGTTCACGTCTTGTAGGCAAATTTTTATAAAGTAATTTCTCTAAAACTTTTTCAACTAAAGTGTTAGCTACTAATCACTAATATTAGTTGGAGAAGTTCTGAGCTAGTTTTATTAACTTCATCTATTTCAACTGCCAAAATGCATAAATAAAGTTCCAGTGAATATTTTTTAAGGTAGATACTAACAATTGTCCACAACACGGAGTGTTCTTATGTATGTGAATACAATAGCTACATGTAGTAAACCTTTATCATTATTTACTGCTAACTTTTCTTTTTACTTTTTCTAAAATACCGAAGTCAACATCATCGATATTATCGATAATGTTATTTAGCAAAAAATTTTGCATAGAATTAATTTAGCATGACTTCTGAAAAAATGATATTTGAAGAAATAAAGACCCTTATTAGTCACTCTATGTAAATAACTATCACGAATATTGAATACGGCATTAGTTTGGAGCTATATCACTCATGATGAGCATAAAGACTTTTAAATGAAATTTTCAGACAAACTCGCATCTGCAGGTTATTCTATTGGTATTTAGTTAATGCAGAAACAATCCAATAGTGGCCGGGAGTAGAGCTATAGTCGTTTCTGGTGTATGAGAAAAAGTCATTGCGATGATTGATCTTGACCGGATCAACAATTAACCAGAGAGACATCGCAATGACTGAAAATGATAATGTTATTTCCATTGAAAAACCAGACAATCCGTTAGAGCAGTTGCTTAAAAGCGGGGCTCAGCAGTTGTTAGCTCAAGCGATTGAGGCTGAGCTGGCTGTTTTATTGGCTCAATACCAGCATGAGACCGTCGAGGGACTTCAGCGGATCGTCAAAAATGGTCACCAGCCTGAGCGTACGATCCAAACAGGCCTCGGTGATATTGAAGTAAAAATACCTAAAGTCAGGGATCGAAAAAAGGAAGGTATTAAATTCAATAGTGCCTTGATCCCGCCTTATCTAAAACGGACAAAAAATATCGAAGAGCTGCTCCCATGGCTCTATTTACGAGGGATTTCGACGGGTGATATGCAGCCCGCTTTAGTGTCTCTTTTAGGCGAGCAAGCCAAAGGGTTGTCCGCCAATAGTGTCTCTCGGTTGAAATCCACCTGGGAAACGGAGTATCAGCAGTGGTCTAAGCGTTCCTTGTAATGGTCTAATGAAACTGGAGAGGTTTATAGCGTAAAATGAGCTAAACCGAAAAGGTATCAATATGACCAGAAAATCAAAAGTCACACTCAGTGCACAGCAGAAACTTGAATATGCCAAATTAATGGTAGAAGAAGGCTATACCAATAAGCAAATTGAAGAAATGTCTGGCGCAGGAAAGTCAGCAGTATCACGTTGGAAGCAACAATATCTATCTGAGCTAGATGGTAAGAGCCCGGGAAATGTACAAGCACTAACACCTGAGCAGCAACGTATTCAATTGCTAGAGAAGCAGCTACAGCGCGCTTTAAGGGATAATGATATATTAAAAAAAGCCACCGCTTTCTTCATTCGCGACAATCAAAATTTAAAGTAATTAAAGCGTTGAAGAAAGCGACCCCAAGCTATACGGTATCTGAGTTGTGTCGTGCTTTAGAAGTCAGTACAAGTAGTTATTACTATGCGCCAGTCACGCCAAATAAGTCAGAGCAGGCACTGCTGGCGTTAATTGAATCTATCGCTGACGATTCCGGTTATACGTATGGTAGACGCAGAGTGCACGTTGAATTGAATGCGTTAAATCATACGATTGGAATATATAAAACAGCGGCACTGATGAAAAAGTTGAATATAAAAGCCATCAGGCCGAAGAAAAAACATTACTACCCTAATTCAGGTGATGAACATAAGTACGCACAGAACCTCTTAAAACGAGAGTTTAACCCTGATTCACATAACACGCATTGGGTCGGTGATATTACCTATATTAGGAATCACCAAGGGTGGAGTTACTTGGCCTGTGTGTTAGATTTATCAACGAGGGAAGTTGTAGGGTATGCCTTATCAACAAGCCCAAATGCTGAATTGGCTATAGCAGCATTGAATAATGCTATTAAGCGTCAACAGCCGGTTTTTAATCAACTGATGTTTCATTCCGATCAAGGGTGTCAGTATTCTGCGGCCTCGTTTAGAGCTCGGTTATCACAACTAACTATAACACAAAGTATGAGTCGTCGAGGTAATTGTTGGGATAATGCAGTAATGGAGCGATTTTTTAGAAGTTTAAAAACAGAGCGACTGAATCGCCTGTCATTTATAAATCATCATTCAGTTATAAGTGAGGTGGACAGTTATATTCAGTTTTACAATTACAAACGTAGGCATTCTACGCTTAATTATATGACGCCACATCAGAAATATAATGAATTAAAAAATGCCGCTTAGAATCTCTACAGAATTTGTTGACCATTACACCTTGGCTAAACGTCGATATGTGTATATCTGGGCCGATGGGATTTACAGCAAAATTCGAATGGATGATAAGCTGTGCTTACTGGTGATTATGGGCGTGATGAAACTGGCAGAAAGGAGCTATTGGCGGTGGTTGACGGGGTTCGTGAGTCTGAGCAGAGCCGGACTGAAGTGTTAAATCAGCTGCGCTCACAGGGTCTAACAATACCACCAAAATTGGCCATAGGGGATGGTGCGCTGGGGTTTTGGAATGCCCTCACCAAAGTATGGCCAACAACCCAACATCAACGTTGCTGGGTGCATAAAATCGCGAATGTGCTAAACAAAGTGCCGAAATCAATGCAACCTAAAATCAAAGCGAATTTACAAGATATCTGGATGGCAGAGAGTCGAGCTTCTGCTTATAAAGCGTATGATTTATTTGTTAAAAATTACTCAGTCAAATACCCAAAAGCGACGGATTGCTTGATGAAGGATAAAGATGAAATGCTGGCATTTTATGATTATCCTGCTGAGCATTGGATGCACATAAGAACGAATAATCCGATAGAGTCTACCTTTGCGACGGTAAGGCTGAGAACGCATAAAGTGAAGAGTTGTGGCAGCCGGACAACCACCTTAATGATGGTTTTTAAACTCGCGCAGTCGGCAGAGAAAAAATGGTACCGCTTGCGAGGATTTAAGCTACTGGCTGAAGTAATTACAGGGGTAAAATTTAAAGACGGCGAAAGAATAACTCAAGATCAAACAGAGCATCAAGATGAGCTCATACACCAGATTTGACAATAACTCGCCGGAGTAGGGGGTTACCGTTAATATGATTTTATTACTTTTAAAAATGATATTAACTGGCTTAAACTCAAAAATTTTATTCTTTATTGTGCATTGTAACGGTTTGTTTAATAAGCTCAGATGTTAATTGTAGAGTTGTAGATTCAGATATTGATTTATTTGCAGATAGTTGGCAAATATAAAATAATCCCATGTTCAAAAAAGCAGTTCGTTCAGTAGTTGTTGTTAAAATATTTGCAGTTTGCTTAATTGAACCAGATAACTCAGCCAGCGCAAGCGCTTTTTCAGAACTAGTGCCTTGACTAGTTGAGACACTTGCGGCAGTTTTGGACAAATTCAAAATAGCTTCTGAAATAGTTGCTTCACCTTTGCTATCGGTTGTTTTAATAGCTAATGCAGTTTGCATGCAAGCTCTAATTGTTCCATCTGGATCGTTTAAGATAACTTGCAGCACTGGTATCTGGCTTCCAAACAAAGAGCGTACCAACAGTTTGTTCATTTTTATGGCAATAGATATATAGGATTTTTTAAAGTATGTACTGCAACCACAAAGTATAGATGTAACAGCAATAATAGAAATAAGTTTCATATCGTACTCCTTTACATTAGTAACTAATATAAACATGGTTTACAAATATAATTATGTAAAGTTAAAAATGATTAGTAAGTAAATATGGTTGAAATTTCAGTAACAGCAGCAAAGTTAGCAGCACTCAAGTTGAAAAGTTCTTAACTGGCCACTGGCAATTGAGCAAATACACGAACTAATGAACGCTGTTCAAAAACCAAATACGTTTGCTTATATAGGCAACCAAGTAAAAATATCGTACCAAGATTTTATGATCACGGCAGAGCTAGGCCAGGGTTAAATACCATCATAGCTGCCGGTAAAGTTTAAACATCGGCAGCTCATTATAGTTGGGTGTAAATGAGCAGTGCTCAAAGTCAGCTAATATAAAACAGCTTTTAAAGTGCGTTTAGAATCAAAGTTAAACAACCAGCCATTAATAGTTAGTTATGTGTGAGTTAGGTGTTTGAAATTGGTGTAACTGATTTAACCTAAATTTGCATGCAAGTAGGGAAAATAGCGTTTATTAATCACGGTAATTAGGTTGTTACTTATAAAATCCACTATATTTAACATAATATAAATTATAGGCTATCAATTAATAACCTTAACTGGGGTGTGTTTATATGGGTGCTAAGTCCAATACTAGATGGAGTATATAGTTAACATGTGTATTTTATATAAAATATGAAGTTAAACTATTGATTAGTATGTTTTTAATTGAAAGTCAACGATGTACATACTGTGTATACACTTTTAGCTTATTATAAGAATTTCAAATAAATAGTCCGATACTAGACGGTATCGGACTATTTAATAAAATGATTTAATATATAAGAACGTTTTCTGAATAAATGTATTACTCAATGGATTGTTTAATAAAATCTTTAGAAGAAGCAAGCTTGCGATAAATCACCACTTTACGGTGGTTGTAGCCTAAGAGCTTTGCCAAATCACCACACTGTTCATTAATTTTTTCTTCAATATTTAAATCATCATTTTTAAAAATTCTTATGGTTGAGCTAAGTGTATTAATAATTTCACTGCTGCTTCCTCTAAATCTATCAAGAAGATCAAGTTTTTCGTAATGACTTACAATCAAATTAAATAAGTTATCTGGTATATCATTGGGTTGCTTAAGAGAGAACGTTGGCATCCAATTTAAATCAAAGGTAACTTCTAGGTACTGAGATTTTGGTAAATCGTCTAAAAAAAGATTTAGAAAAAGTCTGTTTCCGGCATCATCAGTAAAAGAGGCTGACTTCTTTCTATTACAATACGTACAACATGGAAATAGGTTTTTGGGGTGGACAGATAACTCGGAATATGAAGCTTGTCCAAGTATATGATCCATTGAGTCAACTTCGTTTATAGTGCAATTTTGGCATGTGTTAAGAATGTGCTTTTTATAGTGAGGATGTTTTGTTAAAGTATTCTTTAAAGTCTGGATCTTTTTATTCCTATAATCATATAAAGACTGTAAATATGCCCTTACTACTTCAGTGTTTTCTTTTTCTGTAATAGTTTCTAGTGAATTAACCTGAAAAGCTTTATCGTATTCTTCATAATGCAAAGCTTGGCTATGTTTAACAGCTTCTAGCTTCTCTTTAATATCTGGTTTTTTTTCTGTATTCCTTTTTGATTTAACAATATCTCTATAAAAAGAATAAGAATCTTCATCACTACATTTAATTTTTAACATATGAATTCACCAAGCTCTGAAGATATAAACGAACATTTAAACTTAACGGTAAGCTATCTTCTTTCATTATTTCAATTACCCTATCGTAAGTTCGATATTTTCTGACTAATTTTTTTATTGTTGCCTCATAACTCTTTGGAATCGCCCTATTCCCAAATACCTCTTCAGTTATTATTGATAAATTCTCTCCAAATGATTCAACACCAATATTGTTCACTGAAAGAAGGTTTTCTGATCTCGATAAGACTAAAACGTCTCTAGCGAACATTTCTTGAATAATTATTGGTGAATGAGTTGCAATTACACAATATGATTCGAATTCTTCTATAAGGTCTGCAATTCCGTTCATAAGCTGACTAATAGCATTTGGGTGAAGATGCGTTTCTGGTTCGTCAAATAGCAATAAGCTGTCTAATCTAATATTTGCAACTATTTCAGATACGACAAATAAAACAATAGACTGACCTGAGCTTAAAGACTCTCTTGCTTTCGTAAAACCCATTAGATCAAAATATAATTTTTCATTATCCTCTAGATCAATTTTAATAAACAAATCAATGAGTTCTTCGTCAAGAAAGTTAGAGATAATTTTTTTCCACTTATCCAGCCTACCTAATTTAGTTATCCTTTTCCAAGTATGATGAAACTTTTGAAGCTGCCCTTGCCTACTTCTCAAGTCACCTTTTTCATCTCTTGAACCACAATAAATATAGTTAAAGTTAGACGTTTTTTTAGGCAGCTCAAAATTATCAAATGGACTATACGAAACAGCGATGATTTTACTATAAACTGGCTTCTGAGGCCTTAATCGAGAACTTTTTTCTTGAGCTATTTCCAATGGTAATGTTGTCAGTAGTTGGGTTTTACCCACTCCATTCCTACCTATCAAAGTGATCATACGTTTTGGTATAATGTTATCTGTTGAGAATAAAAATGGAATATCTACACTTGTTTTTGAATACTTAGGCAGGAAATCGTATGTAAATGAATAAAGGTTATCCATATCTGCGCCATCAACCATAGGCTTCGCGACTCTATGCAACCTTTCGACATCATCTTCTCTAATTAAAGATAACTTGAAAATATCTTTGTTTTCGAACTCTTCAGAAACCTCTGTAAAAAATGCAGCGTCCTTTAATGCATAAAGTACAGACAATATATTTTTACCGAAAGCTTTTGATAAATTATCATAGTATTCTTTTTCTTGGCCTAGTGAAACATACCCTTCTTCCAAGTAGTAGAATTGCTCAGGAATTACTTTTGAGGTCTCATTGTTCTTGCTTGTTGCTATTTTTAGACTACCTAGTCTTACTTTTATTCCATTATCAAAAAAAACTAAACTAAAAGACGTGAGAAATCTAAAGTTATCATCCCAATTATCAGCTACAAGTAAAAAATACTTTTTCGGCTTCTCAGTATCAACTTCTAAACGACTTATATATCGATGTAAATTCAAATGAGGGTAAGGTTTTACATAAAATGGGATGTTATTTTTGGGGACATCAGTTGGTCTGTCCAAGGTTTGTAGTTTAGTTACTTCTAAAATAGGATAATCACCAACATAGCTTATCGTTGCTAGAGTTAAACTATCTAATTCTAATAAACCAGAAATTTTCTCGATAAAATAGTAAGACTGAGAGCTATTTTCCTGATATTTAGGGTGTAAAAAAACTTCGACGAATTTGATAAATTTGACTTCGTCTTTGAGAATCTGTAAGCGATTTTTAAATAACTCATATAAATCCCAATCATCATTATTTATTGTATGCTGAATTATATCCCCTTCAGCATTACTAAACCTTTCGTCTTCAGAAGGCATTTCTTTTAAGTTCCATATTTCATTTAAAAATGGAACAATCCCTTCATCCCTGTTGTTTGCAAAATCAAATGAGCCATTTGTTGATATAATTAAATCTAAAATTTTCTCTCTAGTTGATTCTCTCATTATTTATTCCTTTATAAATATGCTTTTCAATGTTCTAGTCAACTCCAGCCGAACACTTCTATTGAAGAATTTTCATACTCTACTGGTGTATACAAACCAACAATACGAGAATAGAAATCCATGACAATAGTGCTTGATGATGCACAACTTTTCCATATTTCCAGATGCTATCAACATCAGGAAGACTTTATACAGTATCTAAATCTCGTTGATTACCAACATTTGTAACCCTAGAGATTAGTTTTGACTAATCTAGATCAACTTTATACTTTCTCCTTGGCGGTAATAGCTCTTCAAACTCACAATTTAACGCATTTACCAGCTTGTAAAGGGTTTCGAGCTTAATATTCACACTCCCTCTTTCCATCTTTCCATAATTACCGCGCTCTATACCTACATATGCAGCAAACCCTTCTTGCGAATAGCCGGCTTCTTTACGTTTTTCTCGTAGTTTTTCACCAAAATTTTTAACTAAATCACTCACCTGATTTTCCTCAAGGCAAAATGATTAGATTTTCATGTTGAGGGCTTAACTACCACGCCCTATAATACCCATTATTATAATAAGTTTATTAGGATTTACTTTGAAATTTGACCCTCTCGTAGCTCAAATTATTGTTGCACCAAATTTTGATAGTTTTTCAACAAGTGATGTACGCTCCGCTTACTTGGCATTAAAAAGTGATTCTTCTTTAGTACCTACAGCAGTTAGGCGAAGTATATATTCCGAATTGATAAAGCTTGTTAAAAAAGGCTGGCTAAAAAAAATGGTGTCAAATAAAAAAGGATTTACACGATTCAATAAAACAGAGAGCTTTAACGTTGAGATAATTACTCAGCTAGCTAGTGTAATACCTATTGCAACTACAGAAAAGGCAGATGATAAACACGCGCTGTTACTTAGTAAGCTAAATCATTACAAAGCTGAGTTATTATTGAATATGGGTGAATCTGAGGCATATAAAGAGCTTTATTTGGAGTCACCCGAACTGGTAGATGAACTTCAGCCACAATACAACAAAGCGAGAGACAACAATACAAGAATACTTGGCAAGATTAGAGCAATTGAAGGCTTGCTGAAGCAGAGCGAAGCATTAGAAAAAATATGAAACTAAGACTATGGCAAACCGAGTGTATTAATTTAGCGCTTGCACAATACCAGAACGGCAATAGCCACTTTTTAGCCCTGGCAACTCCTGGGGCGGGGAAAACTTTGATGGCTTCGGAATTAGCTAACCAGTTATTAAAAAATAATATGATCGATTTAATTATTTGTTTCTCCCCGTCGTCTATTGTTTCTCAAGACTTTAAGGAAAGCTTACAGCTAAAGACTAATGAACGATTTGATGGGCTTATTGGCGCTAAAGGTAGAGCTTTAACCTATCAAAGTTTACAGTATTTAGATGTTCAATTTTGGCAGCTATTTGAACGATATCGTGTTTTTGTAATATTTGATGAAATTCATCATTGTGCCGGCTCTAATATTGATAATGCAAATGCATGGGGAGAGCAGATAATTCTTAACATTCAAAATAAAGCACAATGCACATTATCTTTGACAGGCACCCCTTGGCATTCTGACGCTGCCCCTATTGTTCTTTCATTATATCGACAGCCTGACAACAAAATAGCGTGTGACTACGTTTACGGGCTTTCAGAGGCTATTGTGGATAATGTTTGTCGGGTTCCACAAATAGTAGCTGTTGATAATAGTCGTATTACGGTTGTACTTGACGCTGAAACCAAAACATTTAACTGCTTTAAATCATTATTAAATTACTCCGGTGTTTCTTATCAAGAAATCATTGAAAATGAAGCGCTAATAAAATACATGATTTCTTCAGCTCAAAAAAAACTGACATCTATTAGATTGAAAAACCCCGATGCAGCAGGATTAATTGTTGCATCGTCTGTTGAGCATGCTCATCAAATTTCTACATTAATGCGAACTTACTTTGACGAAGATAGTATTATTGTGACCTATAGAGAAAATGAACCTACAAGTATTATTCAGCAGTTTAAGTGCGCACAAACTAAGTGGATTATTTCTGTTGGTATGATTAGCGAAGGTACAAACATCCCTCGTTTGCAGGTTTGCTGCCACCTTACAAACATTAAAACAGAAATGCATTTTAGACAAATATTGGGCCGCATACTTAGGGTAACAAACTCTAAAAATCAAGAAGCTATCATGTACATGCCCGCCGAACCTAAGCTGTTAGAGTACGCGAATAGAGTTAATCAAGATATTCCATTCGAAGCTGATGTAGTCAATTTTGAAAAGATGAAAGCTACTACTGAAAAGCCTACTCAAGATAAAGATTTAAGTGAAATGATTTTTAATAAGAAAAATAAAATACCTTCCAAAGCTGAGTTTGATTTTGGTAGCTTTGCCGATATTTTTGAACGACCTGTTGATAGCAATTGGCTTGAAACAACAGATGAACACTTCTTGACGGATGCATATGAGCGAATAATCAATATTTCGGGTCGCTTTCAGCAAGAGGCGATTGCTTTGGGGTTAAGTGAATTGATGTAATTACCTAGAATTTAAAGCATCAAGTAGTGCTCTACAGGTATGAAGTGTGTGATATTACAGATATGTTTATGTCAGCTTTCGTATAAAAAGCTGACTTATGAACGATTGTTTTTACTTTTCCTATTTAGTCTGCTTATAGCTCATGCCCGAATTCTTTTGTAGAGAGCTAAGCTTAAAACTCCATAAACACCGGAGTACAACTAATGCACCAGTTAACTATATATCAGCCTAAAGAGCCTTGGGATAAAAATAAGCTTTTAGGACAAAAGTCACCTCTAAAATTACAGCAAATATGGGCTATCCGAATACGACTGGAACTTTTTCATAAAATAAGGGATCTAGCACTATTTAACCTAGCCATAGATAGCAAACTAAGAGGATGTGAATTAGTTTCACTAAAAGTTAATGACATCGCACATGGTAAAACAATCCAATCATGGGCAATAGTCGTTCAAAAAAAGGCTGGTATGCCTGTTCAATTTGAAATTACTGGAAATACAAGGAAATCAATTGCGGCGCTCATAGAGCAATTTACTCTCAATTCTTATGATTACTTGTTTAAGTCACGAACTCATTCCTCTGAACACCTTTCAACCCGTCAATATGGACGTATAGTTTACTCTTGGATCACCTCAATTGGGTTAGACAAGACTCAATATGGCACTCATTCAATGAGACGTACCAAACCATCACTAATTTACAAAAAAACTAAAATTTAAAAGCCTGTCAGCTTCTACTTGGCCATAGAAAACTAGAGAGCACTGTCAGGTACTTGGGAATAGAAGTTGATGATGCGTTAGAAGTATCAGAACAGATCGATGCTTAAATTTGAACCTAAGCCAGACTCGAAGTTAGAGTCTGGCACGTGCCATGAGCGGGTGCTATGATGCGAAGTGTTTTAACTTGAAATACTCTTGTCTGCCAATTACCTCATGAATTACTAAATCTAGTAATTAATTGAGTTGCAGCTTACCGGTACTAATAAACTTTGTTATTATGCTTAAAAAGAACAATTTAAGTACCCTGATGCCTCAGATACCATACTGGTTGACTATTAATTCAAAGCTACAAGATGATCATTCGGGTTCGGATTGTCTTTCATTTTTCAATACTAATAGCGTAAGTGATGGCGAATCTCCATTGAATGAACATGGGAAAGTATTTGTCGATATGCTTTATTCAACAGGTTTTCCTCCCCACGATAAAATTTGGTTATTTCCGAAAGCTCCTCTAGATAATAAACATTCGCATCAAGTAGGCCAATTGTTCGTTTTGCTCATGAGAATTAAGAGTGATAATGCACTATGTGGTCACGGTACTATTACGACCGATGATTGTGGAGCTTACGTTAACTGGCAGCCCCCAAGCCCTGATTTACACGAGAACACTTATACGATACGACAGCTTTTGCTAGGAGATGCTGATGCCACTTTCCTATTAGCAAAAGATATTGCTGAGCGCTCTCTATTCCATAAGTATTTTCACCAACTGAGTTACTTGAAAGAACTGAGGTGTACAGACCCATTTCTTGGATATTTAGGTCTTTGGTCATTTATTGAAATTGAGTGGGCAGATGACCCAAAGAAAACAGCTATGAATCAATCTCTAAAGTCTCTGTTAGAAGACGTTTTTCACGATAGAAGAGACTTAAAAAAAGCATTTAATAAAAGGCTCCAAGATATATCTACTAAAGTTGGTCGGACTATGGATGAATATTCGATTCGTAATCTTTTAGCACATGGAAAATATCATAAAGTATCAAAAGATTGGGATAAGGAAAGCAACGAAGAGTTTCATGCCGTTCACGATGAGCTTTATAAAATTATGTTTGAAGGCCTTGAAGCGAAGATTAGAAATTGTGTCTAAAATATTTATTACACTCATAGCGGTTAAATTAGCAATGAAAGACATACCAATCAATGACTGTTTTCGCACAGTCTAACTCCAGCTCTGCCGCTTCTTTGCTGACAGCACGATAGACTGGCTTTAAGTCAGCCATAAATTCTTTCTGGTGTTTTGATGTTACATACTTGATTGAATTACTAATTTGATGAATAACACATTCCTGCACTTCTGTATTCGGGTATATACTGGCAATCGCCTCAGGAAAGCCTTTGAGGCCATCGACACAGGCAATAAGAATGTCTTTAACACCTCGGTTATGCAGGTCAGTAGTATGGAAAGCCAATAATTAGCCCCTTCTGATTCGGATAGGTGCAGCCCCAGTAGCTCTTTCTTGCCTTCAACATTCAGGCCTAAGATGGTCTAAATCGAATTCTTTGCTCATGTGTCATTCCTCTTTGTTGTATTCTAATGAAATGACACAGAATTCTAAACACTACCGTTAAGACTTATTTACTTTTAAGTATGCTTATTAATTCATCTCGAACATATATTCCTGACTCAATAGAAAGGCAATTAACAAACCTATCAACTTCATCCGATTTATTTTGTTAGACGCTTACCATCTATTGAACAATAACTATCTATAGTAGCTAACATATACCAAGCAAATTCTGTTGGTACTGATTCCTACATGCTTATATCTTTGCTAGGATCTGGATTACTTACAATTCCAGCGTATTTAACAACGTCTCCACCATCATTTAGAGACTGCTTTTCTTCTTAAGCTTCTTGTAGCAGCCATAATAAAATATGACGAGATGCTGCGTGACAATGAACGGCATTTAGTGAGCTTTTGAGTTCAATTTTCCGATATTAACCTTAAAGCATTACCTGTGACTTCTTTTAATAACTCCTTTGTTAAAATGGAATCGGCAAAAGTTAAGTACTCAATAATATTAACATTAATTGCCTGATAATCTGATTCTAATTCCGAACTTTTTACTCCATCAAGCAATGCAACGATACCAACGTGAAAAGCTCCTATTTTTACGGTCATTGTATATGGAATAGTTATCTCTAAATTATCAGAGCCACTATCGACTGACTTGAATCTAATTTCAGTTACTTTGTTTTCGATGAAAGCAACTAAAGCGCTAAGTGCAACTCGCTGATTATAAAGTTCATCAAAAGTAGTAAGTGTTTTTCCATCAATATGATATCTATTTCTTATGACTGAAATTGAGTCCACAACCATTAAAGAATCTTCGAAAAACCTATTTAGTTTTGTAGATAAATTTAACACTCTATTTTCGTTTTTAAACTTTACCTCAAGCTTAAATTCTTTACCTAAGCTCTCCGAAGCAAATAGCTTTAGTAACTTTATAATCTCATCTAATTCAATTTCCTTATCCAACAGGAAGTGCAATTTGCTATCCATCTTCCCATTTTCAAATAACTCTCCAATTTCAATACTGAATAACTTAGTTTTAAAGCATAAAGTGTTTTTTTCTTTACCTAGCTTCGGAATTTTTACAAACTCACTTTCGAATGTAATGGGTGGAGAGTACTGGGAAGCCCTAAAAGATAGCTGACACTCATCGATTAATGCCGGAAATACTTCTATCTTTGCAATGTCTGAGCTTTTAATCTCAACAGCCCCTTTCGGCAAATTAAACCGATTGTCTTTTAATATTGAGTTCGTAACATCTACACTAGTCGACCTACCGACCACAGCATCTATGAAGTGTTGCTCCATATCTTCAGGTTTAGCTTTAAAATGTAAAATATTGGACTTCCCAGCTTTCACTAGACAGTTTTTAACTCAGAATAATACGCTTCCTCAAACTTAGCAGGTGAAACACCGCCTGTGTGTGAATGGCGTTTTTTTGGATTGTAGAACATTTCTATAAAATTGAATATCTCAGCTTTCGCATCTTCCCTTGTCGAATATATCTTGCGCTTAACTATTCGCTTTTTAATCGTAGCAAAAAAGCTTTCAGCAACCGCATTATCATGACAGTTCCCAGCACGGCTCATCGAAGGCACAAGATTATGCTCTTTCATAAATGCGAGATAGTCAGCGCTACCATATTGACTACCTTGATCACTATGCACCATTACCTCAGCCTTCGGTTGACGTTGGTATACAGCCATCAACAGTGCGTTTATAACAAGCTGCTTATCCATATTTTTACCCATCGACCAACCCACAATACGCCTAGAGAATAAATCCATTACCGTTGCCACATATAAAAAACCTTCATAGGTTCTTATGTAGGTTATGTCGCTCACCCACGATTGATTCGGCGCTGGTGGGTTAAATTGACGCGCTAATAAGTTATCTGCAATCCGCGATGTCTTACCACCTTTAATATGGCGACGCTTATACCCTATTTGCGCTTTAAGCCTATGTTGTCGCATGATCTTAGCTACACGATTTACGCTGCATTGCTCACCGGCTTCACGCAAGTCTGCATGTATCCAAGGGCTACCATACGTACCGCCACTGGCTACATAAAACGCTTTAATGAGCTTCAACAAGCGATTATCTTCAAGCGTTCGATTGCTTATGGGCTTTTTTAACCACGCATAAAAACCACTACGATGCAGTTTAAAAAGACGGCACATCGTAGTGATAGAAAACTCATCTTGGTGATCACGAATGAAGCCGTACTTTACTCGAGGTTGCTGGCAAAGTACCTTGCGGCCTTTTTTAAAATGTCCCGTTCCTCCGTGACACGTTTTAATTCAGCTTCTAATTTAGCAATCTTAAGCTTTTCATCGGATGATTGAACGGATTTAGGTCTATCTGATAACTGGCTCCGCCAGTGATATAACGTTTTGGTAGAAATATCTAATCGTTCAGCGACTTCTGCAACTGAATATCCGCGCTCAGTAATTTGTTTAACAGCCGCTTCTTTAAACTCTTGGGTATAACGTTTGCCTTTACTCATAAAACACCTCTTATTAGAAGTTACAATGTAACTCATTAGGTGTCTAGCAAACTATGGGAAGTCCATATAACCGCCATTCTCATACCCCACATTTTTCGTAATGCTATCCTTTTCCTTTTGATAAGCGACGATTCCGTCAGGCACATAGCTTGCTATTGTATCCCGTAAGACTACCCCTGAGTTGCTAGGAACTTTGTCATTGTCTGTATAGCTGACCCATAGCTTAATTTTGTGAAGTTCTTTAGGTTCAGCTGATAGGTGCTCCTCGCGAACCCGTTTTAAGATCTTTTTGATTAGCTCTTGACCTAGATGGACAAGGTAAGCACCGAGTAATTCAGGATCTTCTTTATTGATGTATTCGAAGAACAGAATAAAAGCAGGTGAAGTGTCATCAACTAGATGCTTCAATGCGGAAAGCTTTATGCTTACGCCTTTCTTATCTTCTTGAAATGAAGTCTTTACTTGAACTTTGCATTCGATTGGTTTTTCCTGCTTATCCTTTGGAAGATGTGTTTTCTCATAAGGAAGGCGAACAATATGATCCCAACCTGTACAGTCTTCTTCTAGGGAACGGTTTACGTTCAAGCGAGCACTTGTGCACCATTTAGAAAACTCGAGTTCCCCCAAGTTCCCAATATTTAAAGCTCCATCCTCGAAATTTGACATTTTTTATCCTTGACTACAGTTATTAATGCTAGGCTCAAATGCTTCTAGCAAGCTCTCTATTTGTCAAATAGCTTCAGCTTTTAGTAATTTCGCCTAACAGACATGTTCAGAAATTCATTTTTAAGTTGAATATAATCATCCATTAGAAATGAACCCTGCTTCCAATACTTTTGAGAAGTTTGCATTGATAGAACCGCTTTTGAGCTTAATTCATCAATGACGGTATTTAAACGATCAGTACCAAACGACATCTGCTCTATATTGTGTTTTTTCTTGTACGCTTCGATATGTTGTTTAATCATAAATTTAGCAGTATGTGGGTCAGTTTCTTCAACAGTACAAAAATCAAAAAAATTGTCTAAGCTTGTCCCTGCTGCTCGACAAGCAGCCAATATACTTTCTAATTCTGCAACCCCGCAAAAGTGCACATTATCCAAAGATAATTTACCTTTAACGGCTTTATCAATTCTAACTCGATATTCGTCACCAAGATATGACGCAAGCTTAACCCCATTTCCCAAATAAAAATCTTGGTGAGTAATAACTACAGCATACCTTTTTTCAAAGGGTGCTATTTTTATTTCACTGACATTAACCAACTTATCGATACACTCTGCAGCCTGAGTGATCCCTTTTAAAATAGTATCTCGTAGCTTATCTTTAATAAGTACTTCGTTGTCTGTTAGGAGTAGCTCCTGTTTCGGCTCAACACCTTTAGCATCAAAGAATATACTAACTTCTCGGCTTGTATGAAGGAAGTCAACAACTTTACCTTGAATATTATGTTTCTTATAAATATCTTTAAGTGCTTTTTCAGTATGTACCTTATAAGCAAAATCTTTGAAAAGTGATCCAATATACTGTTCGAAAGAAATTGAAAACTTTTGTCTAAACTTCTCTGGAGCAGCCTTTTTAAGTGTTCTTAGTACAAATTCACTAACACCTATCAAAGCAATGTAACTATTGGGGGTACATAGACCCTCAGGTAAAAAAATTATAGGTTTTAGTAGCAACTTTGGTTCTGCAAAATATTCTTCTCGGCTCACATGTTCGACATTAGTATGTGACCTCGCATTCAACATAATACTTTGTAGTGAATTGAGGTCACTACCAATCAAAAGCAAAGCCTTTTTCACAAACTCATAGCTAAAGCCTGGCAATAACAATGGAATAAGGCTGCTGTAAGAATAGTAAGGCTTATCATTATCTTTAAATATAAAACCAAGAAAAAATGCAAAAACAAAAAAGTCATTCAGTTCAATGTCTGTATGCTTTTTAAACTCATTTTTAAAGTATGTACTGGAGCTTTTTTCACACATTATTGTATATAGTCGTGCCAAAAAGTAGATGTTTTCACTTTGGTCAGCTTGAAACCTTAACTGCTGAAGAAGCCCTATACGCATAGTCAACCATACATTTTTAGATTTGCTCAGATCCAATGCATCTGAGCTTACCATCCATAACTTATCTAGTAACTTTTGAACATCTCCAGGCGTAGCCTCTTTAGTTGACTTGTTATTATCTAATTCAAGTGTCCATTCAAGCATTAAACAAACTATCCAATGCCTCATAAACGCAGTAGGCTGGTTTCTATCTCGACTGTGCAGCCTCAGTAGAAGATTCTTTACAATAGATATCTTCGAGTATCGCTTAATCCGATTTCGTATCTGAAATACTTTTTTATCAAATGACAAGATACTCCTCCATAATTAAATTTCATTCAAAATACTTTTACTAACGCTCTCACATTTATTTAACCTTTAAGAAATAGCTTCGATACAGCGTTTAAGTCACTTTGTAATGGTTGATATATTTCCCCAGCCCCAAACAAACTGTCTCGGGTTTTTAGTAAAAAATTATCAGAGTGACAAACAATTCCAACAGTTATATTTTATTTTCTGTACTTACCAAGTTTTTGAAGTCGAGATATTTTCCGCCTGTTAGCCACATGAGCTACATGAGTGCTAAACTCAGAGCATCTATGGATGATTGTTGTCTTACCTTCAATTTCAATTTGAAGAATTTCGGCATCTGCACCACAAATTTCTCCTTCAGGATGTGTCAGGATGAAATTACACTTGGTAATAAGAGGGCTTTCGTGCCTTCTAAGATGTGTTTTTATTTTACCTATGCTGTAACTAATAACATATTGTATAGCCATAGTGGAGGCAGCAACTACATATGGGTCACTAAATATTTCTCCACTTAAACACGCTGAACGCACATCTTTATTAACACCAGTTTTTTTAATTTGAGTTATTCTTTTTGAAGCAACTTTATTCTTATGATGTATTTTCATAGCCTTACCATGATCTGATTTCCAATTTGCCGTGGAAGTGATATCGTGGTTAAGAACCAACGAGTGTCACAATCTTGACTTCAGACATCAAAACTTTTGACTGACTGCTTGTCGCTCTTTGCCGAATTAGGGCTCAGAGCCATGGAGCAGTCATTCATGATTAACTCGTTTCTGCCCCATTCCGAGCTAACGTAAATGCTCTAAAGGTTTGCTTCGAGATTAACGGACGGTCATTGACTAAAACTTCAAAGTTAAAAATGTTATGTTTGAACTCAGAAGAACCATACAGGACTAACCTGTTAACATTCCCAATGCATTTAATCTAGAGAATTTTTGAGTTTCTATTAATAATGGATCAACTGAGCTAATTCGAGCTAAAATTGCGTTTAAATCACCCAATATAATTCCAGGTTCATCCTCGATAATTTGATTTAAAAACTTCAATACAGTTTCAGGATATTCCTCAGGTAAATTTGTTTCATTTAACTTTCTCAATAAATAATTAAAATCACTAATGTTACTTAAACTATGCTGCAGTATAGAATAACTTTCTACAAAATATTTTTGAGTGTTTAAACATAGAATTGCAAGTTGATTTATTGTTAATTCATTAAAATTTTGATTTTTAGGCCAAACTTTTAATAAAAAGGGTTTAATTCTATTTTCCCAGTATTCATCAAATTTATCTCCAGAACTCGTTAATGCATCGTTTAAAGCAACAGTAACATGTGAAAATGCATTTCCGGAGAGTTGTGAGAAGGCAACGGCGACTTCTTTGACTCCATATTCATCATATTTCTGGAGAGCAACATAGGTTAAAAATTTAGCATACTGTTGTGATTGTTCACCTAAATCATCTAAATGAGATGCTGTTTCTAATAAATTTGCTTTTATTTTAGTTAAAAACTCTTTGTGCAATCTTGGTGACCATAAGTAGCAAAACCATGCTACCTGAGAAAAACTACAATCGCTCCAATTAAACCAGTTTAAAATATGCTCTTCAGCCCACTCAGGTGAAACACTATAAAGAGACAAAACATTAGTAGATATAATTGCTTTAGATAAAATATATATTTCATTATCTTGATTACACAGATGGTTGAGCCTTTCCTCATAATCTGAACTTATACCATAACCATCTTTTGGTTTTTCTCTATACCATTGTTTAAATAAAAGTTCAGTCAAGATTCCAACGGGGTGATTTATTGCAGCCATTAGCGGATCTCTATTAATATCAATCTCTTTTTCAAATGGTAAAGTTATTAATAGATCATAAAAGGTAAAAAATTTACTTTTTGTAATTACCTTACAATCGAAATTTTTATCAAGCCAAAACGCAAGAGACCTTGATATGTCGACTAACTTTTCTTTCTCTAAACTTAGAAGATAATTACATGACGAGTCCCAAGCAATATAAGAAAGCCGCCTATTTTCAGACCAAATGTTTATTGCCTCATTCCATCGTTTTGGTAGCCATGAATTACATTGAATAAGTGCCTCTATAACAAATTTTGGTTCTTTTCTACATCGAATGGACCAATCATCTTCATTTCGAAACCCTTCCTCAGGGTTATCCTCCAGCCATTTTATTAAACTATTAAGCTCTGAAGGAGTATTATTTTCCAGTCCTTTATGAAAACCTGTACTCATCCAAAAAGGGAACTCTTGTTCCTCTTTAATTTCCCCCCCCCATATTGGATGCTTTTGAAGCATTTTTTCATATGCCCTATCACCCTCAATACCAACATTTAGTCTAGAATTTTTTAATTTGGATAATCTAAGCCAAATAGCACGATCTTTAATATCCTTAAACTCTTGCTCTGTAAGTTCTTTCCTAAACCAAGATTTAGATGGCCCTTTTAAAATATTACAAACTAGTCGATTCTTATCAACATCACTTAAATTTAAAAAAAGTTTTGGTAATAAACTTAATATCTCTCGTTGTGTCGCGGTATTCCATAACCAACGTGAGTCATCTATTTCCAGTAGCTCATTTACATCCACTGAAAAATTTTGGGGTAACTCTGCTAAAGCAAATAATGCCAACCTTTTGAAGATTGGAAATGGTAACGCCCACCAATCCATAATAGCGTTCATAGCGGCATTGGAATTGGTTGTTTTCATTGCAAGCCATGAGTCTCTAACTAACTCAATTAATACAGTCCAATCATTATGATGTTTATTTTGTGGATGTTTCGCGATCGAAGGCTGGTGAATGTATGAATAATCATAATACTCATTTACTTCCCCCAGTAAACTCTTCAACTCCATTATTTCTAATAGAATTAAATTAAACTCAATAAATAGATTACCAATATCATGGCTCCATTTATCAACTTTATTTAGTTCTTTCAACGCGGAATATGGGTGAGAACTAGTGAGAACAACCTCACTCCTAAAAATACGTTTTATCCCACTCACAGAGCTAGCTAAACTCAGAGGCTCACTAAAACGGATTCTTGGAGAAAGTAATGTCTTTAGCTCATGTTTGAGGGGTAATGATAAATAGTTTACCTTATATTTATCTACCCATGAGTGAAGACTAAAACGATGGCTAGAATTAGTGCAATAGCCCGATAGTATTAACTCCCATATAGTTAGCATTTCTTCACCTAAATTAGCGCATAAAATGTCACCACTATTTTTCCTGTGCGCTCTTAGCTCATTATTAATTTTCCAGTGTAAATCGCTATGTAGCCTTCCTCCTTGTTTACATATAAAGAGAACAAGTTCTGGTTTATCTAAGTGCTTAACTAACCAGATGCCAAGAAAGTTCATTACTTTATCCCACTGTACCTCATCATGAGAAAAACTTGCTAATGACATATTTGGTGAAAAAGCGCTTTTTGGAGGCCTACTGAAAAGTCTAAACTCAAAATTTTCTTTAAAGCTTGTGTCTACTATACCAAAACGTGGTAGATCACTTTTATCAAGCTTAATTTCATTAAGTACATTCAACCATTCAATAGGTGGAGGGGGGGTTAATTGAGCAAATGTTTTTGCAGGAATACCAGTTGGATCACTTAAAGCCCAAGCAAGTCTGTATGCATATCCATTATCTAAATCCGCTTCAGATGGCTTTGTAAAAGCAGTCGTTACTACTATTTGTTGCTTTCCAACCAGTCCGTCTCTATAGGTTTCAGACCATTTTTCTAACGTTTTATGTAAATAATAATGATGTCGGTGGTTTTTGTACAAAATAGGTGTGACATTTTTAGCTAACCAGTTTTGCTTTTCGTGCTCATATTCTTTTTCTTCATTTTTACCTGTTTTATAATTACCAAACGCGAACATCTCAGGAGGTGATTCACCTAGTAAACGGTCCGCTGCTAAAGCATCCATCATATATCTAAGTACAGGATCATTAAGGCTGTATCCTACAAAGCACACTACATAAGTTCTGAACAGCTCACTAACAAACCGTGAAGCCCATCTCTCATTCAAGTATGCCAATCCGAAGTCACCACTTGAAATAACTAAATTATCAAGGTCAAAATCGCTGATGTTCTCAGGTATTAATCCATGTAAATAAACCAAACCACTCCACCTACTTTTTGGGACTGGAAGTAATGGAGCTTGAAATATAGGAAAGTCTATTTTTTCACTTAAGCTAACGTCTTGAAAAATTCTATCAAAGTTGGTAGTTATTAAACGAACTCGTTTATCTTTTGTTGTTGCGAGCTGAAGTAAAGCTTTGTGAGTAGTAGTAGCATTTGCATCAGAGTAATCAGGTTTTAATTGATTAACCAACTCTTTTCTAACAGCGTTTCTCCATTCACTACTTGGTCTAGTCGCTTCTAGTAATGATACAGCAGTGTCAAATTGTCCTAGCTTTAATGTTTGCTCTTGTATTGGGGAAGGAACAACACCTAGATTCTCATATAGGCTTCTAACAAGCCCACCAAACCCTGGGAGTTTAGCTGGAAAAGATATCCCAGCACCGCAAAAGAAAACAACCTTACCTTCTTCATGTGCTTGTAATAGCTTTTCAGGAATATTTGGTCCATTATTCACAAACTGCATTACAAAAATCCTTTTAGTAAAATTACCTCCATATAAAATCAATAGAGGGGGTATCTGAAGGTGAAAATAACATACCTCCCCTTAAAAAAATAATTTTTCGCACATAAGGCTTTACATAAGTACAACAAGTCAAAGCCGTAAACCTTCCCCTTGGGCATCACAAATGTAACGACAGTATATTGCATATAGCCATTTACGGCTTTAACTCATAAATGTCCAAAAACGAGTTGACCCGACAGTCCGGTTATCGCTCATACCCGAATTCTTATGTAGCGAGCTAAGCTTAAAACTCCATAAACACCGGAGTACAACTAATGCACCAGTTAACTATATATCAGCCTAAAGAGCCTTGGAATAAAAATAAGCTTGTAGGACAAAAGTTACCTCTAAAATTACAGCAAATATGGGCTATCCGAATACGACTAGAGCTTTTTCATAAAATAAGAGATCTAGCACTATTTAACCTAGCCATAGATAGCAAACTAAGAGGGTGTGATTTAGTTTCACTAAAAGTTAATGACATCGCACATGGTAAAACAATCCAATCAAGGGCAATAGTCGTTCAAAAAAAGACTGGTATGCCTGTTCAATTTGAAATTACTGGAAATACAAGGAAATCAATTGTGGCGCTCATAGAGCAATTTACTCTCAATTCTTATGATTACTTGTTTAAGTCACGAATTCATTCCTCTGAACACCTTTCAACCCGTCAATATGGACGTATAGTTGATTCTTGGGTCACCTCAATTGGGTTAGATAAGACTCAATATGGCACTCATTCTATGAGACGTAGCAAACCATCACTAATTTACAAAAAAACTAAAGTGTTTGTGTCCCAGCGAGTCTGTGAGCGGCTATAGTGGTTTGTTAGCAACCAACCTAACGTTTTGTTAGCAACCAACCTAACGTTTTGTAACATTGTATTTTGCAAAATGTACCCATTCACCATTTTCTTGGGCCGCCTCCAGCAAAAATGACCATGTTTCTGATGTTGAGTCATAAGTGAAAGTATCGCGAAACGAACCATTTTTATAGGGAATAGTAAATTGAATAGAGTCACTTGTAATGCTGCCAGTGCCATGCGGAATTGAATACAAAGCACCAAAGCTATCTAACCAATGTGCAATGATAGTTTTACTCTTTGTATCGTAACCGATTATGACTTTAGCTTCATATTCTGAAGGGACTTGAATGTCATTCATGTGGATTTCAGTAAACGCACCTTGGAGAGTAGGTTTTGCATACATCGTATATGTAACCGGTTTACCCATAACATCGCCAGACATTTTCCACTCACCGTCCAGTGACTGAATGATTTCTGGTCTTTCAAGAATCTCAGGATGCTCTTCAGCTTGAAGATTTCCGACGAACAAAATTGAAACTAAACTAAAACCAGTTAAAAACTTCATGTGACCCTTCCTTTGGTTGCTAACATTTTAGTGCGCTCATCGCGCATATTTCTGCCGACGCTACGCTCATTTTTCTACATTATATAGTTTTAACAAATAACCTAAGGTATTACTATTATTAAGTTTTCTAAAACTTTAAAGAAAAGACAAATAGAACAATATGCGCGTGACGCTCATTTTCATGAATATATGCGCAAAGAGCAGTTTAACCAATCTATTAACGACGATATTTAGCCAATCCCAATGACCGGTTATCGCTCGAGGCGGCCTTCGCCAAAGTGCCAAAAAAAGTCATTCAGGTATAACTCGTTTCTGCCCCATTACGCGTTAACGTAAATACTCTAATGGCAGCTGTGGGGCGAACAACGGACCTTGCTGTTAACCTCAAGGAAGCAAATCTATTCCAAACTGCTTCAGCAATAAAGAAAACAGCCAAAAGCAAATTACAGTTATTAATGAGCTGATGAGTAACGATAGCCAAAAACTGTAGCGCTGCATCAGCATGGGGAAAAGTAAAAACATGGGCAATGTGGGAAGTACATACCAAAAGGTGTACCAAGCGTGATTGGCTATTTTCTCTGACGGCTGCTTTTCAACATATAACCAAATCATGGCTAAAATTGTGACTGTCGGTAAGGCCACTATTAGTGCGCCTAGTTTATCATTTCGTTTTGCTAGCTCTGATGCCGCGACAATGACCGTAGCGGTGATCAAATACTTAGTTATTAGCCAACCCATATAATGTCCTTAAATGAAAAAACCGATTGCCTATCGGTTTTTGTTGTGACAATATAGCCAACGAATTAAATAGAGTAAAGTGTTATGCAGTTAGGTGAACTAGAAAAGTTAGTGCTTCAACATTTCTGGAATGTGAAAGAAGCGGATGCAAAGCAAGTACATAAAGTACTGGGGTTAGCTCGTGGTAATTCGTTAAATACTATCCAAAGTACGCTTGATAGGTTATTTAAAAAAGAATTACTTAAACGCACTAAACAAGGCCATGCGTATTGTTATTCAGCCAGAGTAGATCGTGAAGGCTTAATTGCTCAACTTATTTCAAATGTAACCAGTGACTTTGTTGATGATGGTGAAAATAGCTTAATTGCTGCGTTCAGTTCTGCTTCGGCACAGCTTAATGACGAACAACTCGATACATTAGAAAAAATGATCGAGAAACAACGCCAGCTTAGAAAGGAGCGGGCTTAATTATGTTAGTTGGAGATATGGCAATCGTTCTAAATTTGCTCAGTGTTTCAGTGCTTGCATTTGTGATAGGTATTGCAACTGTTGCTGTCGTATCTCGTTTTGTGTTGTTCAGACTCGAACAAGTCAGTTTTAATAGTCAAAAGTTTATATTGTGGTCACTAGTGAGTGCACCTTGGTGGATAGCCTTTTCTTGTATTAGTTACTTTATGCCTTACTCGTTAGGGTTTGATAAAGTTTTTAACATAAGCTGGTTCGAAGATTTTGCCCATTGGCACCATATCGATATTTTTAGCTTTTCAAGTTGGCACGCGTTAACCTTACTTTTAGCACTAATCTATTTAGCTTGGCGCGTAACTAAGACTACCTTTGCTAGAACCAAACAGTCCATCGCATTATCGAGTTTACTAAGCTTTACTGATGCACAAGATGCTAGGACGACTAATGGCAATCAATATTTATTGATGCCTGTTAAAGTGCCTGTTGCCTTTACTACAGGTTTTATATCTCCCAAGATATATGTATCAACCGGACTACAAACCCAAGTTAGCGATGAACAACTTAATATCATCGTTAATCATGAACTGGCTCATGTAACGGCAAGAGACCCGTTATTTAAAGTGCTTTTCACGGCACTTGCCAGCTTCTATCCGTCACGTATAAAACAAACCCTAATCGAGCAATATGTCTTAATGACGGAAAAGATGGCCGACAATGAGGTCACAAAAGAATACGACCACCTTGATATCGCACAGACATTAATTGATGTCGCTAGACTTCAAAAAGCACTTCCTACGGATTGCGATCAGGCGTCTGTTAGCTACTTCGGACATGATTACACGAGTCTTCGTGTTGAAGGTTTATTAAATCCAATTAATAAACCGTCACTTACTACTTTCATCATTACTCTAGCATTATTGGCAACTATGCCAGTACTAGCGGCATCCACTGTCGATAGTTTTCATCACTTTATCGAAACTTTTTTCATCCATTAATTAAGGATATGGAATGAGATTTAATCTTTATAAAAGCAACAGAAAAAAACCGACCGGCAATCGGTTTTTGGCTGTTGGTCTATTTTTAACAACGGGGGCTGGTTTAGTAACATCAACTCCCTTTTTGGCTAATGCGCAAATCCAGCAGCAATCACAGTCATCACATCAGGTTATAAATTTAAGCAAGGCTGTGACCATGACTCTACAAAGTCATCCTGAATTAAAAGCCTTGATAGCTCAAGAAGCCTTGTGGCAAGGTAATATCGAGCAAGCTGGAATTGGAGAGCGTCCTCAAATAGGTTTAATGATTGAAGATGCGTTAGGGACTGGTGAGCATAGTGCATTAAAAAGTATGCAATCAACGCTCACCTACTCTTGGTTGCTTCAACAAGATCAAATTGATGGCAGAGTTAATGCGGCAAAAAGCCAAGCAAGTGCAGTAATAGTCGAGCAAAAAATAAAAGCCCTCGATTTATCTGCGATTGTTGCTAAGCAGTTTGTTGAAATCTTGATAAAACAAGAGCGCCTGAAACTCAATCAATTAGCGGTATCTCAGGCACAGGAAGTGGTTGACGCTATTGCCAAAAGAGTAAAAGCAGGCAAAAGTTCTAATGTCGAAATGCGCTTGGCTCAAGCTGAGTTGGTTCGAAGAAATCTCGCTGTCGAAGATTTAGAGCACGAATTAAAAGCCAGCCATTATCAACTGTCATCCTTATGGGGTAAGCCTCAGGCAGAGCTTAAGTTAACGGGGAATTTAGTGCTTAAGCCGGAAATTCCATCTGTAGAAAGCCAGCTAAACAAGCTTAAGCAAATCCCGCAAATACAGCAGTTTGCTGATGAACAACGTATCGCCCAGTCTCAAATGGAACTCGCACGTATTGAAGCCAAACCTCAGTGGCAATTCACTGCTGGACTAAGACGATATGAAACGACCGATGATTTTGGTTTAGTGGCGGGTGTCTCTATTCCTTGGGGAAGTGAAAATAGAAATGCAGGAACAATAGCTGCCTTACTCGCAAAACAAGATGTTCTGGCAAGTCAGCAACAAGCGTTAATGCAGAAACTTGATGCACAGCTTTATGTGCTATTGCAAGAAATGGCGCATTCCCACCATGTCATTGAAACGATTCAAGCTGAAATTATTCCTGTACTAGAAACCGCATTGACTGAAGCAAGTCAGGCATTTGATATCGGCAAACTTAGCTACAACCAGTGGAGTGATATCCGTAGAGAGCTACTCAGCGCCCAAAATCAGTTACTTGATTCTTATCAATCTTTGCACTTACAACATATTGAAATTCAACGCCTAACTGGCGTGTCCGTTAGTGATAGCGAGTAGAACCGTGAGCAAACTTATGAAAAATAAAAATATCCTGTCGTCATTGAGTTTGGCGATACTTATCTCATTAACAGGCGTCGTCGCACCTAATGCTATTGCGGCATCATCACCTGCGGCTGAGCAAGCTGAACCAGAGAAAGGTCCACACCGTGGGCGCATGTTACGAGAAGGTGATTTTGCAATTGAACTCTCTATTTTTGAAACAGGCGTGCCGCCAGAATTTCGTGTTTGGGCAACAAATGAAGGGCAACCTATTGACCCAGCGAAAGTTAGTTTAAACGTAAAGTTAATCCGTCTAGGCGATGGCACTGATGATATTAACTTCAATGCCCAAGGTGACTTTCTTCGCGGTGATATGGTGATTTATGAGCCTCACTCTTTTGTCGTTGCCATTGAAGCAACTTATCAGGGTAAAAAGTATAATTGGCGATATGACAACTTCGAGGGTCGCACCACAATTGAACAGGCAGTTGCCGATGCAATGGAAATCAACACTGAAATTGCAGGCCCTGCGACAATTCATCAAACCATTCCTGCTTATGGAAAATTAAGTTTACCTGTGGGCGCTAAGCGAAACATTGCAGCGCGTTTTGATGGTGAAATCACCAAATTACACGTCAATTTCGGTGAAATCGTTAAAAAAGGGCAAACGCTATTCACAGTAGAAAGTAATGAAAGTCTTAAGCCCTACGTTATTAAAGCGCCCATTAATGGTGTTATTACCCAGTTATTCGCAAACGCGGGTGAGCAAACCAATGGTAAAACCTTACTCACCATTACCAATTTTAATCGCCATATTGCCAAATTAGCGGTTTATCCTTCGGATTATTCCAAGGTTAAACTGGAAACGCCAGTTACGTTAAACATTGAAGGTCATAAGAACCCCCTTGTAGGTGAGGTGTCATTTATTGAGCCAAGCGTGAGAGATGATCAAGCAAGAATGGTTTGGGTTGAATTAGCAGATGCTGAACTTGCAGAAGGAAACTTCGTTAAAGCAAATATTGAAGTAGCAACAATCGATGTGCCGCTTGCTGTTAAGCGTGTTGGTTTGCAAAGTTTTAGAGATTTCACCGTTGTCTATGCCAAAGTCGGTAAACAATACGAAGTCCGTATGCTTGAGCTTGGAAGAGCCGGAGGTGAATGGATTGAAGTTCTAGGTGGATTAAAAGCAGGTACAGAATACGTGACTGATAATAGCTACATCTTAAAAGCCGACATTGAAAAGTCTGGCGCATCACATGATCATTAGGAGCGTATAAATGTTGGAATCAATTTTACGCTTTTCAATAAAGCGCAAATTCCTTGTGATGGTGATGGTACTTGCTGTTTCAGGGCTTGGTATCTGGAACTTTACCAAACTACCCATTGATGCTGTACCAGATATCACCAATGTTCAAGTAATGATCAATACTGAGGCGGCTGGTTTTACACCTTTGGAAGTTGAGCAAAGAGTAACCTTTCCGTTAGAAACTGCGTTATCAGGTTTACCGGGCTTAACCTATACGCGTTCGGTTTCTCGCTACGGTTTATCGCAAGTGGTAGCGATATTTAGCGATGATACGGATATCTATTTTGCCCGTCAGCTAGTCAATGAACGTTTGTCTGCGGCACGAGCTGAGTTGCCTCAAAGCTTAGAGCCTCAACTTGGGCCAATAGCTACAGGTCTTGGTGAAATCTTTATGTTCACGGTTGATGCTGAGCCTGATGCAACACATGCTGATGGCACGCCTATTACACCAATGGATTTACGAACCGTACATGACTGGACCATAAGACCACAGTTAATGCGTGTACCCGGTGTTGTAGAGGTGAACCCTATAGGCGGATTTGAACGGGAGGTTTTAGTCGCCTTTAAACCTGAAAAGCTACTTGCTTTTGGACTATCACAAGCCGATGTGGTTAATGCCATCGCACAAAACAATCAAAATCAAGGCGCAGGCTTTATAGAGCAAAATGGCGCACAGTGGTTATTAAGGCTGCCCGGTCAGGTTACTGATATGACTGCCATTGGTAATATTCCGCTTAAGTCGCTTGATGGTTCATCAATTTATATAAAAGACGTAGCCGATATTGAAAACGGTAAAGGGCTAAGAACTGGTGCTGCTACACAAAATGGTCGTGAAGTGGTGATGAGTACGGTGTTCATGCTTATTGGCGAAAACAGCCGCACCGTTGCCCATGCCGTGGGAGAAAAGCTCAAAGAAATTAACGCCACTTTACCAGAAGGGATTGTCGCAACCGCTGTTTATGACCGCACTAAATTAGTTGATAAAACCTTAAAAACCGTACAGCTCAACCTAATTGAAGGGGCCATTTTGGTTATTGTTGTGCTCTTTGTACTACTAGGCAATTTCAGGGCTGCATTTTTAACCGCATTAGTGATCCCATTTGCCATGTTGATGACAGTAACAGGTATGGTGCATACAAGGGTGAGTGCAAACTTGATGAGTTTGGGGGCGTTAGATTTTGGTTTGTTAGTCGATGGTGCCATTATTATCGTAGAAAATTGTCTCCGCAGGCTAAGTCAGGCTGGAAATAACCCGTTATCGCTAAAAGAACGCTTAGAGTTAGTGTTCGAAGCAACAAGAGAAGTGATACGTCCCGCATTATTTGGTGTATTTATTATCACCGTAGTTTATCTGCCTATCTTCGCTCTTGAAGGCGTAGAAGGTAAGATGTTCCATCCAATGGCGATCACTGTAGTTATTGCATTACTGAGTGCTATGTTGCTTTCGGTAACCTTCGTACCAGCAATGGTTGCCTTACTATTTAAAAAGCCAGTAAAAGAAAAGCACAGTCCACTTATTCGTGGCGCTGCGGTCCTTTATAAACCTGCTTTGAAATGGGTATTGAAAGCACGTTGGTTAGTGATAATTGCGGCATCACTTTTAGTTATATTTTCTGGCTATCAAGCGACTAAGTTAGGTAGTGAATTTGCGCCTAATCTGGATGAAGGTGATATTGCCATGCACGCCTTACGTATTCCCGGTACGTCACTATCTCAGGCTGTAGCACTTCAGGAATCGTTAGAAGATAAAATTAAGCAAATGCCAGAAGTTGAACGTGTCTTTGCTAAGATAGGCACGGCAGATGTGGCAACCGATGCGGTTCCACCAAGTGTTGCAGATAACTTTATTATCTTAAAGCCTCGTGAATTATGGCCTAATCCAGACAAAACTAAAGCACAAATCGTAGAAGAATTGGCCGCACTTGTTGAGCCGATTCCGGGCAACCGCTATGAGTTCTTACAGCCCATTCAAATGCGTTTTAATGAGCTATTAGCTGGGGTTAGAGCCGAGCTTGCCATTAAAGTATTTGGTGATGATTTTGAAACTTTAACCGCATTAGGTGATGAGATAGAAGGTGCTATTTCGCAAGTTGATAACATTGCAGACATTCAAGTCGAGCAAACAACGGGATTACCACTGCTTAACTTAGTACCAAAGCGTGAAAAATTGATGCAGTTTGGTATTAGTATTAGCCAAGTGCAATCTCAAGTGGCAACTGCGATGGGTGGTACTGTCGCAGGTAAGTTTTATCAAGGCGATGTGCGCTCTGATATTGTAGTACGCCTAGCAGAATCAAAACGAAATAATATTGATGAACTTCCTTATTTACCGATTATGTTGGCTGACGGTCATTCAGTGCCACTGCAAGAACTTGTTGAAATTGAGCTTGTATCTGGTGCTAACCAAATTAACCGCGAAAATGGTAAGCGTAGGGTTGTGGTTACTGCCAATGTTCGCGGAAGAGATTTAGGAAGTTTTGTTGCGGATATCCAAACTGCAATTAATGAAAGTGTTGAAATTCCGGCTGGTTACTGGGTGGAATATGGCGGCACCTACCAAAAACTGCAATCCGCTTCTGAGCGACTGAGTATTGTTGTACCAGTCACCTTAATTATGATTGTCGGATTGTTGATACTAGCGCTTAGCTCATTTAAAGATGCAATGATCATCTTCACAGGTGTTCCATTAGCATTAACAGGTGGTATAGCTGCTCTATTGTTACGTGATATTCCGTTCTCAATTTCGGCAGCCGTTGGTTTTATTGCCTTATCGGGCATAGCAATTCTAAATGGACTGGTTATGGTGTCGTTCATTAGAGAGTTACGTAAAAATGGATTGGCACTTGATAAAGCAATATTTGACGGTGCACTTACTCGACTTCGCCCTGTATTAACAACCGCCTTGGTCGCATCATTAGGTTTTATTCCGATGGCTTTAAATACAGGGATTGGCTCAGAGGTTCAGCGACCTCTCGCAACAGTAGTCATTGGTGGCATTATTTCGTCAACGATTTTGACTCTGTTTGTCATTCCTGCCTTATACAGAATTTTACACAAAGAAAAGGAGTCTATTTTGACTGATGTTGAAGTATTGGAGTCTCAAGATGCCAAATAATATGATTAAAGCGTTAACCTATTTGGCAGTTGCGTTGCTGGCACTTGTTAGCATTGAAGCCTTTGCTCACGGTGTTGATGATAAAACCAGAGCGTTTTTGGAACAGAATACAGGTGTTCAGTTTATTCCATTCCTATACATAGGCGCTAAACATATGATAACGGGATATGACCACTTATTGTTTTTAGTGGGTGTTATCTTCTTTTTATATCGTAGCCGTGACGTACTGTTGTACGTCACCATGTTTACTATTGGACATAGTACAACTCTGTTATTTGGTGTGTTAAGTGACATACAGGTCAACGCTTATTTAATTGATGCCATTATCGGTTTTTCCGTAATTTACAAGGGCTTCGATAATCTAGGTGGCTTTAAGCGTTGTTTTAATTGGCAGCCTAATACCCAATGGGCGGTGCTGATTTTTGGTCTATTTCATGGCTTTGGTTTAGCTACCAAATTACAAGAATTTAGCCTAGCTGATGAAGGTCTTATTACCAACCTGATTGCCTTTAACTTAGGTGTTGAACTTGGTCAATTTGCTGCGCTCGCACTTATTTTGATCATGATAAATGCATGGAGAAAACTGCCGTCATTTCAACGTTTTTCGACAGTCACGAATACTGCACTAATGAGTGCTGGTGTGATGTTGATGGGCTTACAACTTACTGGTTACTTTACTATTTAATCGATTTTTAACTTATAGAAATACAGAAATAAAAGAGAATTTTATGCAACATACAGTTAGTACCAAAACACTCGTTAAAGCGAGTATTTCAGCAGTCGTTGTCGCGGCTATTGCACTGGTTACCTTTATCTTACCAGCAGAGTACAACATCGATCCGACAGGTATTGGCAACAAGTTAGGTTTAACAGCACTTGCACAAGCGGCTGAAATGGAAACAACGTCATTAGAGACAACTAAAGGCACGGATGAGTTTCAAACAATAGAAGTGACAGTCCCTGCGGGACGCGGCATCGAATATAAATTTTATATGAAGCAGCATGAAAAAATGACTTATGAATGGTTAACCGATGGTGCTCCATTGTACTTCGATTTACATGGTGAGCCTGAAGGTGACACAACGGGATATTTTGAAAGCTATGCTATTGCTACAACTAATGAAATGAAAGGCAGTTATACCACCCCATTTGCAGGCTCTCATGGTTGGTACTGGAAAAACAAATCAGATAAACCAGTGTCAGTACAGCTACTGGTTAAAGGGCAATACGAAGTTATTGGCCTTAAACAATAACGAATTTAACTTTACGAATTTCATACCAAATGGAGACTAAAATGAACAAACTAATATCAATCGTTGCGCTTTGTGGTGCCTTGCTAACTAGTAATGTACAGGCACATGGAGATCATGGTGTCATCAGCGGTCAGAAAGCTGTTATCATCGCTGCAACACATATTCAAAAAATGACGTTTAAAGACGCTGGTTTTGAAGTCGGTAAGTTAGATGAGTCATGGAAAAATATTGATAAGTCGCAACTTTCGATTGCTAGCGTTGAAGACAATTTCTATGTAGTTAGTGCATCTAATGCTAGCAACGAAGATAAGCTTTACTTCCAAATTGCAAAAAACGGTCAAGTTATATCGGTTAAAGATAAAAACGACTTTTAACAAAATAAGAAGGCACCTTTTGATAGAAGCAAGAGGTGCCTTTGTTTTGTACCAAGTCCGCTTTTGGCATAGAACCACTGGTCGGCTTTAACTCATTTCTGTCCAAAAATGCGCTAGAGTGGCCGTCTGCTTCGCTCTTTGCCGAAGTTCAGCTAAGTTCCATAAGCAGCGCCCAAATAAGGGGAAAAATAGTTTGTGAAAATAAGCGACGAAGAAACAAAAACCAACTGCTTTTTGTTCTGTTAATTGCTTGTATGGTTTATTTTGTGCGTTCAAGAATTTCTTTTAGATTTTCTAAAGAAAGCATCGGTTTAGCTCGATGTAATATTCGATGACAATTTGAACAGACCACTGCTAAATCAGACAACTCTGTCTTAATTACACCATCACACTTATGCAAAGGTATCAAATGATGAATTTCACAAAATTCTTTACCTGCTTCACCATAAACATCAAAGAAATCAAAATCACAAGCCTCACATTTCAAAAATCCATTTTCAGCTAGGACTATATTTCGCTTTTTCTTAATAACACTTGAATCACGTTCACGGGCTATATGAGCTCTTAAACGAGGATTCCCTTCAACTCCAAAAGCTTCTTCGTCTATATCTGGAGTTTCATCAACCTCTGTAATCCCGTTAATTAAATTTTTTACTTTTGTTACATGAACTAAACTATCAGGGGAATCTGCGTACCAAACATTACTTTGACCAACGCCTCCTTTTACTGCCCTAGGAATCAATAATGTACGCTTTTCTATAGGTAATAAAACTGTATTTTCCCATAATGCTTTTACACGATATGTATCAACACCATTAAGACTCTGCTCTTTTGATGGCTGTAGTAATTTTTGTTTGTCTCTGTAAACAGTCGCATCTTTATACCAACCGATCACAGCAGTCCCACCAGTTTCAGGGCCAGCTAACCAAACAACGGTTACTCCTTCAATGTATGACGATTTTTTATCCGCTCCAAGCCTTTCAATTTTTATTTGACCTGTTGGTTGTACGTAACCAAATACGGTTCCATCAACATTGGAAAAATTGCAAACCTCATGGCCAATCTCTGTTTTGTTATAAGCCCCGCCTCGCTGAATATTGTCACCATCGATGCCTTCATATCGCTGCATCCAACCTATATTACAAAACAGAATTGTCATATTTACCCTTAAACCTAACACCCGCATAATCAGCGGAACGTGTTGGACGCTTTT
This sequence comes from Pseudoalteromonas rhizosphaerae, assembly GCF_028885455.1. Classification (NCBI taxonomy): domain Bacteria; kingdom Pseudomonadati; phylum Pseudomonadota; class Gammaproteobacteria; order Alteromonadales; family Pseudoalteromonadaceae; genus Pseudoalteromonas; species Pseudoalteromonas rhizosphaerae. The sequence continues at coordinate 3,282,075 of NZ_CP118496.1, read as the reverse complement.
TTGCGTCATTTTCTTTCTAAGCAAAAAATCGGACGATGTGTGATGTCAGATCTAATACGCTTGTTAAGTTACTAGTACTCTACTTTTTGCAAACGACGCTGAGCAGTGTCTTTGTAGAAACTATCAGTATCACCCGCTTTTGTGATAATGGTATTCAACCACAAACGAGTATTTCCCCAGTCTTTTTGACTCCAATAAGCTTGTGCAATTTGATAGCGGAAAGCTTGTAACGTAGAAGCTTTTGGAAATTGCGTTTCAAGTTCCTTAAAAGCTTTTAGAACCTGAGGCATGTATGTAGCAAAATCTTTTTCAACACCAAATTTAGAACCATATTATTTTGCCCCAAAACGGCGTTTAATAATGTTAACGACCAAAATTGTGCTCCTACTCAAGAAGTAGGAATAAATTTAACTTTTTCAATGACCGGTTATCGCTCACAGCCGAACTTCGCAATTGTGAAGCTGACTGTTGTACTAACTCGTTTCTGCCCCAAAGTAAGTTAGCGGGCACCGTCTAGCAAACTATGGGAAGTCCACTTAGCTTAACTTTACCAGTGTTCGATTATCGCTCTATGCTGAACGGTCGTTAGTAACGTCCTGTTATATTTTTACTTTATGCGCCGTACTTTGGCTGATGTTCCCGCGACATGCATCACATTACCACTACCTGGGTTATAAATGAGAACTTCAGGTCGATGAGCATATTTATACTTATATTTATAGTGAGATTGTTGCCAGATCTGTCCATTTTGTAACTGATAAGATGTATCACCTTCCCAACCTTTGAAATCTCCATTTATTCTACTTTTAATGACACCGTCTATTTGACGAATCGAGACAATTTCGTTTTGACCATCAACCTGAAGATAAAGCCTGCCATTACGCCGAAGAATATGCACCTGAGGACAATAAGAATAGTAATACCAGTACCTATATTCATCTTGAACCCAGCATGTCCCATCCATTAATTGAAATAAAACCTCATCATCAAAACCTTCAAACTCCCCATCAACTTGAGAAGAATGTACAATCTCATACCCTTGCATGATATCTCCTTAAAAATAGTACCCCTCTAGAATTGCGAGTATTTAATTTATTTGTTATTGCTGCATTAACCTTAGCCGAGTTCCTATTTTGATTCAATCGGTGACTGGGTTTTACATAAAATACGATACCAACTTTTCAAACTTACTAAATTAGATATAGTAAGTTTGAAAATCTAAGAGAAATTTAACCTAACCCTCTTTATATAGTAGTTTACTTAGAGCAGTAGTGAAACCACGGGGAAATATCTCAATATTATTTTCTATAGTTTTAACTTGACCAGCTTTTGTTGAAACCCAGTCATTGTTATACATACACTCTTCAGATATAGCATAATTAAGTGCGTTAATTTCTGATTCTGTTAATTCTTTTATTTCATTAGCTTGTGATGAATCAACCTCTGTAGAAGGACTAAATGTACGCCTATCTATAACAATGTTTGCATGTTGTTTAAGTAAGTTAACTTCTTTTCTATATCGATTCCTTTCAGCAATGATTTGGCCAAATAAAGCTCTAACCGCTGGGTCTGTAATGCGTTGAAGTAGAATATTATCAGCTGGTAAAGCGTGTTTATATGTGTTTTCGGGGTTAGGTATTGGAACTTTACCTTTGCTTTTCTGAGCCCAAGCTTCAATAAGAGAGCGATAATGCCTATTTCTTGTAGCCCTCAATGCTTCATAAGCTGGGCCACCATTTTCTTTAGAATAACGACCAATCTGAGTTATTGAAAAGTTATTATTTCCTGTAGCCGAATATAAGCTTAATATCTCGTTAAGTTTCTGTAGGTTCTTTTGAGTTCTAGGTTCTTTACCATCTTTTAAGTCAGCTAAAATGATTTCAATATTTATATTCATTAGCTATCCAAGCTCGATGGTAATACTAGCTTGTTCAAATTTATTACATTATCAGTAATCACCGATATACCAGCCGATAAAAGTTTATTATTAACAAGGTATTCTTCAGCATCTATATGGCTTGCCACTTTTCGATAGCCTTCTAGTTTATCCTTAGGGTCAGCAATCATTGCCATTTTTCTCATCATCGCATTTGCTGCTATTAATTGTTGATTTTCATCCATTTCCATAAAAACCGGTTCAAAGCCACTTTTCATAAGTACGCGGCTTAATTCCATTGAACGTTTTTGAATAGCAGGTGTTTTTCTTAGCTCATCTCTGAGATCAGGGTAAAACTCTGCATCTTCACATAATAGTGATAAATGTAATAATTCAGATTTTGTTTCAATAAACCTAAGGGCTTTAGTAACGTCTCTTTCTTCACCAACGGCAATTAATTTATCCTGTTTATCACCTTCAAGTCGTGTTTCTTCAATGCGAATAATTTTATTAATAAGCTCAAAACAAGCCATCCAGTCTTTTGTGTATTCATCAGCTTCTACTTTTTGCTTTTCGTATCGACGTTGAAGGACTTGAAGTGAATTATGCTTAATAAATGGTTTACCTTGCTCCTCAGCAAAAAAAATCTCATCTTTCAGATGATCTAATTCACCCTCAATTTCAATGAATAATTTAGCTGCTTGGTGAGCTTTATAACTGAGTTGATTAAATTGCGCATTAAGGGCTGGTAAGTAACGAGCTTCAGAAATAAACCATCTACACCTTATACAATTTTCAGGCCCATGAGGTACAGCTGAATAAACGCGATTTTGGGCATAAATCGCATCAGTTAGCTCTTCCCCCCCATTCCAACAACCGCCTAAAGAACCAGATTCATTGGATTTGACAGTATTACCGCCAACTAAACATAAACCTGTAGCTCTTTCCTCCCATCCTATTGGTGCACGGTTTACTAATGCAGCCTCGATACTATCGCCTTTATGGTATGACATTTTCAATTGTATTTGTTCAAACGAAGCATCTTTTAAAAAACTCTTCACGCTTTGTATAGAGCTTTCTTCCAACTCTAATTCAGCCTCATCCATTTTTTGAGCAAAAACAGAGGGCGTAATTTTATTATAATATATCGTCATCAGTAATCTGCTATGCCCTGCGAGCATTTTAGAAATGACAGCAATAGGAAGCTGTGTATCCATAGTATATGCTGTAATCAGAGATACACGAAGACTATGGAGAGGAAAGTAGGTGTAGGTCATGGTAGTTAAAAGGGTCCCAGGAGGACATTCATAGACTAACTTCAATTTTTCGCCATTATCTAGAGTATCTCCATTTTGCTCTAGATTATCTTCTAGTTTTAGTAATAGTTGATACCAAAGACGGTTTATAGCTTTTGGATATGTAGGTTTAAATTTATCGTCTCCCGATGCTGAAGCGTCTCTGAAGAGGAAAGAAATATCCCCCATACTTCTTAATTGAGCTTCAGATTTTTTTTGATCAGATGTATGTTTATTTTTTAAAGTAGTACAATCTGTAGGGTTTAGAATTGGGTTATATTTTTCCTGCCAATTGCGCAATTTTTCTAACCAATATAAGACTTCTTCATTTTGCCAAGGAATAGTGTAGCCCCGTTCGAGTTCTTCTTTATTATTATCAGCTGACTTGTTTGTATTTATGTATAGAGCTGTTGAATAGGAGGCTGAAATTGAATCGTAGACTCGGCGAAAAACACCTTTGCTAAATGGGCGTTTTTCATTGCCGAGACTAAAGCCATGCTTTTCATTAAGTTTCCATTGCTGATTTTCATATCTCCAAGTGTCTGCTTCCCCACTATCAAGCATATTAATTTGATAGGTACGTAATGGTAAATGAAGTTTTACAAACAGTATCATATGTCTAACTGGAGACCAGATCTGGAAGATTTCCTTTTTCTTCTTTATCTGGCTTCGCCAGACACAATCGGGATCTGACTTGTCTATAAATTCTTCATCTACTTCGTACCAATCACTTTTTTGTATATTATGAGACCAAGTCCAATCACTAAAATTTCGGTAGTGAAAAAGTGGCTTTAACTTTTCATTTAAGGCTAGATTTTTCTCAATATTTTTTAGTTCTTGTTTGCTCGGAAGTGGGCAGATAATCTGGCGCAAATCTTGAATATAACGGTACGGTAGAGGGTTTCGAACAGTTTCGGTAATAGAACGGGCTAACTTTATTTTTTTTATAGGGTTAACAACAGTTGGGATCAGAATACCATTATCATTTCTTTCAGATAGATGAGATTTTATAACAAAATCAATAAAGTCGCATGGCACATTAACAGACTTTTGGATTGCTGCTGGTTGATTGACTTTTAGCCTGATGATTTTCTCAAACTCTTCGGAGGAACATTTATGACCATTAAAGCCACTAAAAAAAAGCTTTATATCAACAGCATATGGTACCTTTTGATAAAGATAAGTTTCAAAGAAACGCGTCAGAGCCACTTGCTTTGGACCAACACCAGTTTGCTGTGTTTCCATCCACTCTGAAGCTAATTTTTGCCAGTTCTCCCATTCAGGACCAAACGTAGTTAACATCCAACTGAAGGTCGTATCAGACGCACGGCTATCTCTTTTTTTTACATCTATTTTATTATTCATTTTAAACTTCTAAATTTAGGCTTTTTACCAGTGAAGTAGCCTTGAGGATCGATATCATCAAACCCAGATTGAACGAAATCAACCCAGTCAATAGGTTTAACAACCGATTCCGTATGCGATAACTGGTTAGTAGCTTCTTGGAGTTCATTCGATATGTCTATATGGCTTTTACCAGTATAAGGAACCTGAGATTCTAAGGATTTATGGTGCAGGCACCTTCGGATTAATAGTGGACTAAGTCCAGAACGTTCAAGGCGCCTTCCATAATTATGTCTGTGCCCATGAGGACAAATCCCTTCAGATTTATTTGGTTTTAGCCCTATTCTTTTTAATCCGACAGAGTAATTATAGTTAAAGGCATTAATAGTATAGGGAGAACCTAAACTTGTGTGATGAAAAGATATAAAGGCATATGGATGATAAGAATCTATATTAGCGCGAAACTTTTGATAGTTTCTCCAAAGAGACATAAAAATTTTACCGTAATCGGAAGGGAACCATTGGACTTTTATATAATTATCTTTATGGTCTACTACTCTACTTTTCCATCCTAGAAAATTAGTACCACTCATCTTAATACGTGGAATTCTTGCATAATTTTCTTTTAGATATGCTTCTCTTGTCTGCGTTCCAGACCTGCTCTTCCAGTTATATGGAGCTTTACCATCAATTTCATTATATATTTTCACAATGGCTATATCAGGGTTGTGAGAGTCTTCGAAAACGTCGGTTACCCATAGAGCCATTGCTTCACTTAACCGTAGACCACCTCCATGAATTAACAATAAAACTAATTTATCCCTTAATATTACTCGCGGGTCAGTGGCTCCCCCTAAGCCATGCTTAAAAAATGCTTCCCAGTATTTATCAGGAAATGCAATTGAATCACCATCTATATGGGTTAATGTTGAGCGTCCTTTGATAAATCTGGCTTTACGAATGGTTTTATTAATTGATTTATCTTCTATGTGGCCAAGATAGTCACTCTGATTCTTACGAAACCATGAAGCATAATTTAAACGGTACTCATGAGGAGTAGTATCACGTAAGGGATTCATTGGAGCGTTACCTAACCTCTTAGCCTGCCAATCAGTAAATGCAGTTAATCGATTTATATGTTTATTAACATTAATAGTCGATGAAGGTAACCAATATAAGCCTGATGGATCTAAACCATCTTCCCCTATGGTTCCAGAATATAAGCGTTTAGCAAAAGTTTGAAAAAGAATAGTCGGGTTATGAAATAAGTCCTTATTTGCTTCCATATAATCAAGTAATAGAGATACAACTCTAATAATACTAATCATTGAAGAGTTACTGACTCCGTTAACTTCCTTAAGGAGCAAGTAATCAGTAACAGAAGCTATTTCACCTTCAGCTGTTATTAAAATGGGTATTTGACTTTTTACCCCAGTGTTATCTTCTATTAAAGTGGCTCTAACTTTGACACATGTCAATCTATACTCTCACATACACTATATACATGGTTATTACTATATAACTAGTGTTAAGAAAGTCAAATATATCGATAAATTAGCAACTTAAATACACAATATACACCAAAACAATCACTATATATTATAGATGGTATCGGACTTAGTGATTATTTATTTCAATAATACAGTTTAATTCGAGTATCTTTCTTGAGCTTCATTATCGCTTAGCATAGTATTAAAAATACAATTTAAGCTGTATCACAAGAAGTAAACAATATGGAATTTGTGCGCCCGTTAGAACCAATCCTAATAATTGATGATGTTCAAGATATACGTGACTACTTAAATCAGATCTTAACTGAGTTAGGTTTTGAAGATATTCTTGAAAGCAGAGATTTTGAATCGGCTAAAACGTTGATTGATGAAAAATCCCCGAATGTTATCTTTCTCGATATTGAACTGCCCGATACCGATGGTACAGAAATTCTTGAATACTTAAATGACAATTACCCACATACACATGTTGTCATGTGCTCTGGCCATAACAGCCTCGAAAATGTTCAAAATACTTGGGAACTGGGTGCTAAAGGATTTATTGCAAAACCATTTAATGCTAAAAAAGTTGATACTGTCATGAAACGTCTCGAACTTATTTAATGTAATTTATCAACCTACAAGGTTACTATGCAACAGACCGTACAAGCGATCATTGATGATTTATCTCAGGTTATTTTTGGCAAACAGCAACAAATAAAACTCGCGTTAACCTGCTTATTTAGCCAAGGTCATTTATTAATTGAAGATTTGCCAGGTATGGGTAAAACCACTTTATCGCATGCACTTGCTGCGGTATTAGGTTTATCATATCAACGAGTGCAATTTACCAGTGATTTATTACCCTCAGACATACTGGGCTCAAGTATTTTTAATGCCAATGAGCATAAATTTACTTTTCATAAAGGGCCTATTTTCAGTCAAGTTGTTTTAGCGGACGAAATAAATCGCGCAGGTCCAAAAACACAAAGCGCTTTATTAGAGGCAATGGAAGAAAACCAAGTTACTATGGATGGTGATAAACATGCCCTACCAACACCATTTTTTGTTATAGCAACTCAAAACCCTTTATATCAATCAGGTACTTATCCTTTACCTGAATCTCAATTAGACCGTTTTTTTATGCGTATTAGTTTGGGTTTTCCACCTAAAGAAGCTGAACGTAAACTAATTTTAGGCCAACATAATCGTGATTATGCACACTTACCTGTACGTATTGATACACAACAATTAATTGAAATACAAAATAAAGTAAGTGCTGTTATGTTAAGTGAACTGGTTGTTGATTATATTTTGGCGCTTGTATCTGCTACCCGAAATAACAGCCAATTTGCTAATGCGTTATCTCCACGGGCCAGTATTGCAGTTGGCAAAGCCGCTAAAGCATGGGCGTTTATTGATGGTCGTGACTTTGTTACCCCTGATGATGTACAAACTATTTTTGCTAGTGTTGCCGAACATCGTTTAGGTCTGCAGCATGATGTTAGCTCACAACAGATCAAACAATTAATAAATACTGTTGATGTGCCACTTTAAGGTATGAACAATAAAACAGGAAAGCGCCCTACTTTTTGGTTTCAGTTTAAAGCTAAGGTTTTCAAGCTATTACTAAGAAATAAACATAATACCGAACATCTTACCTTAACGCATAACACAATATATGTTTTGCCATCAAAATTGGGCGTGAGCTTTTTAGTGGTTACTATGCTTAATTTTATATTAGGCATTAATTATCAGAATAATCTGATTTTAGCGATGGCTTATTTAATGCTCGTAGTAATGATATTTTCGCTACTTATGGGTTATAGCAATCTTAAAGGATTAAAAATTGATTATAAAAATCATATAGCTAGCTATGCTCCCTGCTCTGCATTATTAGAGCTGCAACTAAAAACCGAAAAAAACTGTCAATCATTGCAGTTTATTTATGAAAATAAAACCCTCACAACCGTTGATGAAATAACCAGTCAACAGCAAATAGTTAATTTAGATTTAGGATTAAAAGAACGTGGTGAATACCCCTTGCGCCGATTAAAAATAATCAGCAAGTACCCGTTTGGATTAGTATCAGTATGGAGCTATATGCAATTAGCACATACGGTATTTGTCTACCCGCAACAACTCAAACCATTGCATGAAGCTAGTTTGCAAAATAACCACAACACTGATGATGGCCTGCATAAAAACAGCCATGGTAGTGATGAATTTGATGGTTTAAATATTCATCAACCTGGTATGAATATGAAACGAATATCATGGAAACATTACGCAAAAACTCAGCAATTAATGGTAAAAGAGTTTGTAAATTATTCAGCCCAAAGTGTTGTTTTTGATTTTAATCAGTTACAAGGAAATACCGAATCCCGCCTACAACAATTAAGCTATTTAGTAACTCAGGCTTACTCACAAGGCATTAGTTATGGCCTGCAATTAGAAGCAGGACTATACGCGATCAGTGATACCAAAGAACATTGTAAACAGTGTTTAGAAGCACTAAGCCGTTTTGCAAAGGATGAAAATGAAAGTCACTGATAATTTAACCGCGATCAATTTGTCGTTATCTATTGTTTATATTTTAGTGCTGAGTTTTATTTTTACTGAGTTACCTCCTCTATTTAATACATTATTAGCTAGTTTGTGTATTTGGAATCTAGCCGTTACCTTATTGAAAAGAAATAAACCCAATGCCATATTAGCAAATACTTTGGCCGGTTTGAGTCTATTGATCTTGTTTTATGATGTAGGTTTTAGCGATACGGTGACTTTATTTGTTGCGATGCTGATCCTCTCTAGCTTATTTAAATTACTGCAAGCCAATACAAAAAAGCATTATCAAACTATCATTTTGTTAAGTTTTTTTAGTCTCTCAACAGTATATCTATTTTCTCAGAGCTTATTTGCTACGCTAGTAATTAGCATGCTATATATTTTAAATTTTGCGCTTTTAGCGCTGATTGAATCTAAACATAGTTTAAAAATTGCAGCTAAAGACAGCTGCAAACTTTTGTTGCTAGCACTACCTTTAGCGATATTTTTATTATTATTGTTACCGAAACTTCCCGCATTTTGGCAATTACCGGGGCCAAAACTCGCTAAAACCGGTTTGTCAGAAAGTGTTGATCCATTTGATATAGCCAAACTGTCTAATTCAGATGAGTTAGTATTTCGAGCTAAATTTGATCAGCAAAAGCCATCTTCCCCCTATTACTGGCGAGCGATTATACATGATGAGTTTGATGGTAAACGCTGGTTAATATCGGACATTTTAAAAAGCCAGCAAGTAATTGACCAAATCACCTCAGCTGAACGTGGTGAACCATTATATAGTTATCAAATTTTTGCAGAGCCTGGCGCTAAGCCTTGGCTTTATGGTTTACAGTTTGCCGACTCGGCCCATCAAGATGTAAAAACAACCAGCAATGGATTACTACTGCGGAAACGTTTTTTAGCTAATAGTATCAGCTATACAGCCCAGAGTTATGCTTTTAGCTTTGCTGAACTCTCTCGCTCTGCACACTATCAAAACGTGCAGCTTAGTTTAGCTAAAGAGACTAATTTACAGTCGCAGTCTTTAGCTAAACGTCTGTATGAACAACATAATAACGATGATCAGGCTTTTTATTCAGCACTGTATGACTACTTTGCCAATAATAACTTTAGCTATACCTTAACGCCGGACCAAATTACCGGTAACAACACCCTTGACCAGTTTTTATTTGCTAATAAACGTGGTTTTTGTGGCCATTATGCCAGCACAGCTGCATTTATGTTTAGAAGTGTTGGTATTCCTGCCCGCGTTGTTTCGGGGTACTTAGGTGGTGAGTATAATCAACAAAATAGTTATATGAGCGTCTATCAATATGATGCCCATGCATGGGTTGAAGTATTTATAAAAAATAAAGGTTGGCAAATTTTTGATGCAACTGCGGTTGTTTCACCTGAACGATTAAACGGATCTTTATCACAGCACTTGCAGCTGAATAGCGAATTTACAAGCAACTTGAGTTTTGGCTTATTACGATTGAGTAATATTGCTGGTATTAACTGGTTAAGGCTTAAGCTTGAAAATCTTGATTACCAATGGACAAATTGGGTGTTAGGTTTTGACCAGCAAAAGCAATCTTCCCTGCTAAAAGAATTATTCGGTAATAAACAGCTTTGGCAAATTTCACTGATCGTGATAGCAACCGTATGTTTAGCCTTTATTTGTTACTTTGTGTATTTGTCTTGGCCTAAAAAGCCAGAATCGCCAGCGCATTCACTCGCAAAAGACTACCTTACTGTTGTGCGTTGGTGTAATAAGCAAGGTATTTCTGCACCATCAAATCAAACGCCGCTGCAATTTTTAGCATATGCAGCTCAACAGCTGCCTAACAAGCGGACATATATCATGCAATTTGCGCAATTATACTCCGATGTGCGTTATCGCCAGCTAATATTTAGCGCTTATCGTAAAAAACACAGTAAAAATCTGGTAAAATTAATTAAAACAACAACTAAGAGAACTCTATGAATGCAGTCGTAATTGGCGTTATTTTAATGCTTGGCCTTACTTTAGCCCGCGTTAATGTAATTGTTGCTATGACTTTAAGTGCTTTAGTCGCCGGTTTAACCGCCGGACTTAGCTTAAACGATACCCTAAACGCATTTAACGCAGGCCTCTCTGGCGGAGCTGAGATCGCTCTAAGCTATGCAATGCTAGGCGCATTCGCTGTTGCGATTTCAAAATCAGGCTTAACGCGCATTTTAGCTGCAAAACTACTAGCTAAAGTAAATAACAATAGTAGTAATAGCGAAACAAATTTAAGCTATTTTATTTTACTGATAATTTTAGTGTGTGCAATTTCATCGCAGAACCTAGTCCCAGTTCATATAGCTTTTATACCAATTTTGATCCCCCCGCTACTGGTTATATTTAATAAACTAAGGTTAGACCGACGTGCTATTGCCTGTATTTTAACGTTTGGTCTAGCAACCTCATATATGGTTTTACCCTATGGCTTTGGTGGAATTTATTTATACTCGATTTTACATAAAAACTTAGTGGAAAATGGCTTAGATATCATTAATACCCAAGTACCTATGGCGATGATCATTCCTGCCTGTGGCATGTTAGTTGGGTTAATTGTAGCGGTGTTTATCAGTTATAGAAAACGTCGGGATTATCAGCATGATGAACATCAAGAGCACGCAACTAATGTGGTTGTAGAACAACCTAAAAAAGTATTGTTAGTCGGTATTACAGCGGTATTAGCCTCTTTAGCAGCACAAAATGTCAGTGGTTCAATGATTTTAGGTGGCTTAGTTGGGGTGATGATTTTTAGTTTGTTTGGCGTAGTTAAGTGGGAGCAAAATAGCGACGTATTTAGTAAAGGCGTAGCAATGATGGCAATGATTGGATTTATAATGATCTCAGCTCAAGGGTTTGCCTCTGTAATGAAAGCGACAGGCGATGTGACTAGCTTAGTACAAAGCGCCGCTTTGATTATTGATGGCAACAAACCTTTGGCAGCTGCACTAATTTTATTAGTTGGTTTAATGATCACCATGGGGATTGGCAGCTCATTTTCCACAGTGCCAATAATAGCAACCTTGTTTGTGCCACTGTGCTTAGAGCTTAACTTTTCAATGATGGCAACCGCAGCTTTAGTGGGAACCGCAGGTGCTTTAGGCGATGCTGGCTCCCCTGCTTCCGATTCAACCTTAGGACCAACTTCCGGCTTAAACGCTGACGGTCAGCATGATCATATCTGGGATTCAGTTGTGCCTACTTTTATCCACTTTAATATTCCATTGCTAATATTTGGCTGGATAGCCGCTATGGTGCTTTAATACCTTGAATGTGAGTAACCAAGTAGAGAATAGATTAAGCCCCATACTTGGTTACTAAATTATTGTTTTAACGCAGATGCTAAAGATATATAACAGTGCAAATAGTATGATGTGTTCTTTTTATAAAGCAAAGAAAGCACCATAAAAATGCTTTCTTAACTTAACAACTCGGTTTAAAAACCATAAATCATCTTATCGCATACAACAGGCGTAGGTCTGTGATTGTCATCGACCGCAACGAATGTAAAACTCCCAGTAATTGCCGAGTGTTTATCATCCCTGTGCATTGTTTCTAAGAATATTTCAACGTCTACTCTTAAACTTGTATTGCCTACATGCACAACTTTTGAGATCAATTCAGCGAAGGTTCCAGCTGGAATAGCTTCTTTAAAATCAACTCTATCTGATGAAATAGTTACCAATGGTTTACGGCAAAAGCGCGTTGCAGCAATAAATGCAACTTCGTCCATCCATGCCAATGCATCACCACCAAACAAGGTATTGTGGTGATTAGTACGCCCAGGAAATACTGTTTTTGTGACCGAAGTCGTTGAGTCTTTAATACGCTGAGCAATTATTTCTTCACGGTTTACTTGAGTTGTCATGTTCTCTACTTTTGGTTTGCTAATTTATCTAACATCATAAGTGCAGGATCAAGGCGTTCGCCTTTCCAATTAAAACGCCAATCCAGATGAGGGCCAGTTACACGGCCAGTCGCACCAATTTCAGCTATTTTATCACCGCGTTTAATGGTATCCCCTACTTTTACATCAAGCTTACTTAAGTGTATGTAGGTAGACGTGACACTGTGGCCATGATCTAAAATTAAAGTTCCGCCAGAGTAATAAAGGTCGTTATCAGCAAAAACAACGGTACCACTGACAGGCGCATAAACAGGGCTGCCTGTTTTGTTGGCTATATCTAAACCAAAATGTGGCCGACGAGGCTCACCATTAAAATAGCGTTGGCTACCATACACACCCGAAATACGCCCTTGTGCAGGTTTGTAAACTGGATCTAAAAAATACCTAAGCTCAGAGTCAACTTTTCGGGCATTTCTTACTGCCACAGCTTCGCGGCTGATACGTTCACTTACCGCTTTTGGCGGTGACACATACTTACTTGCCACTCCAGTAATTTTATCAATTTTATAATCACGTTTAGTGATCTCAATCGCTTGCTGATGTTTAACACCGTCTGCATCAACCCAGGCTAATTGATGGGTTAATTCAGCATCACGGCCAAAGCCAAATACAAACTCACCTTGTGCGGTGGTTTTTAATGCTTGGCCATTAAAAATAACTGACTTAACCCCATCAATTTGACCAGTCACTAACCCGCCTTGGGTTAAGTGACCTTTTAGCTCAACTGCATCAGCAAAAAAGCTCACAGTAGCAAATAACGAAACGGCTAATAATTTACGCATAACAAATGGACCCTTTGGCCACACCTTCGTATGCTGTGACTTTTACGTCATTGTCAGGATGCTGCGCTTTAACTTGCTCAGCAAGGTAACCTGCAATACATTCAACCGTAGTATCAATGGGTAAAATATCACACCGTTCTTTACTTATTGCCATTTCAAAATAGCCTTGTGCGGCGGTATAGGCAAAACAGAGGTCATGTTCTTTGGCGCTGATGTGCTGTAGCTGCGGCGCTTGAATTTGATCTTCTGCTGTCGCTAAATAAATATCTTGCCATTTATCAGCCCATTGCTTTTGTAAGCGTGGCATTGCCATGCCATCAAGGGCAATACCAATTTGCGAACGGTGACCATGAATAATACGCTGGCAATTACCGTCGTGCTTTTTAAGGCCATGACTATAGTGATAATAAAAACTCTTACTATGCTCTGGCTTTAACTCAATTTCGATTTTATCGATATTGCTTGGTAACTGCGGCATGATTGTAGCAATTAGAAATTCAATAACTGACTGCTCATTAATAACATCAGCATCAATTAAACAAAACGCTTGGTTTGGCGCGCTCATTGCTAAGTGGTGATCATCACCAAAGGTACAATCAAGTGTTGTGTAGTCACCATGGTTTTCAACTTGGCCGTTAATTTGGTTGCCAATGGCCAGCTTGTGATCAATACATTGGTCTATAATGCCTTTGATTTGCTTTTTAACTAAGCCAAAATCAAGCACCATAGACTCTTCATTTAACTTGCCATGCAAGGTTAAATCAACAATCCAGCTCTCGCCAACTGCGCCTCGTTTATTACACAAGTAAGAAAAATCAATTACGGTAAGTGCGTTAACAAAAAGGATCATAAACTTCCTTTATACTGGTTAAAAAATCACGGTAATTATAATGATTTTTGCTAGTAATTGCGCGATTTAATCGTGTAATTAGCATGTTCTTCACCTAAGCGGTGGTATTTCATGCAAATAAATTATTTTTTTAACTGCTCCGAGTTGTTTAGCGTACAAGTGTACGCTAAAGTACGTGGCAATTTCTAAGCGATGAAAAGTGTTATGGAACCTAAAAATAGTTATACAAAAGAAGATTTGATCCTATGTGGTCAAGGTGAAATGTTTGGTGAAGGCAATTGTCGTCTACCAAGTGACAACATGTTAATGATGGATCGTATCATCTCAATCACTGATGACGGTGGAGAGCATGGTAAAGGTGAAATCGTTGCTGAGCTTGATATTAACCCTGATCTTTGGTTTTTTGCTTGTCACTTTAAAGGTGATCCAGTCATGCCAGGTTGTCTTGGTTTAGATGCAATGTGGCAACTGGTTGGCTTTTTCCTTGGTTGGTCTGGTGGTCCTGGTCTTGGCCGTGCGCTAGGTGTAGGTGAAGTTAAATTTACTGGGCAAATTTTACCAACAGCAAAAAAAGTTACCTACCGTTTGACCATGAAGCGCGTTATTAAACGTAAATTATTCATGGGGATGGCTGATGGTACTGTTGAAGTAGATGGCCGCGTTATCTACGAAGCAAAAGATTTAAAAGTTGGTTTATTCCAAGATACTAGCGCGTTTTAATTTTTTATTAAAACCCAGCTACAAAAACGCCGCTGTTTCATAAACAGCGGCGTTTTTGCTTTAATTCAATACTTAAAAATTAGGTTTTATACATATTGCGATTTTCTATCGCTTCGCGCCAACCGCCTAACCACTCTGATTTTGGGTCTACTTGTTGATAAGGGCATAGGTCTTTTGAACGGCCCGCGAGGCCTGCTTTAAAGCCTTGAGAATGAGCTCTTTCTAACCGATCTCTTTTCTGTCTCTTCATAGGTAAATCCTCACCTTTTATATTTATATATTTGTAGTGTTCGTGACATCTACATTTAATGAATAGTTAATAAAACTGTTAAATTCAAATCACAAAAGCAATTAAATAAATTGACTTTAACTAAGCTGCTGATGCAAAAATGAATTAACATATAAAAAAGTAAAGTGGTCGTACCATCTTCTGTGCGACCCATATATGTACAAAAAATTACGACTATCTAATCACTAACACGCAGTTTCCTGCTCTAATTGTGACTGCGGTTTATGGATGAAGTTCCTATAAAAAATGTAATTATGACAAATTTATTTCAACTCATTAATAGTAAAGAAGTTTAATTCTTGAACTCATTTCAGACCACTTTACTGCGGCTTATTCGCACTTAATTAGCCCACATTTCACGTACACTTTTTTAAATTGTTTAATAATTAATCCTTGCATATATAAATACGATCGGTCTAATATGTGTTTATGCTAAAAAACAGTCAAAATCCACCACGACGTGGTCGCCCACCAAAAGTTGCCCGCAGTAATGCCGACACCAAAGCATTACTTATTGCTACGGGGGTAGAAACACTTACCGAGTTTGGCTTCAGTGCCACAGGACTTGATACTATTTTAAAAAAAGTAGGTGTTCCAAAAGGTTCTTTTTACCACTACTTTAATAATAAAGATGCCTACGGGTTAGCTGTTATAGACGCTTACAACGATTACTTTGTTGCTAAACTTATTCGCTATCTAGGGGCAAGCGATATCCCTCCTTTAGAGCGACTAATCAATTTCACCCAAAGTGCAGCAAGGGGTATGCAAAAGTACAATTTTAGTCGCGGTTGTCTAGTCGGTAATTTAAATCAGGAACTAAACCACCTCAGCGATGACTTTAAAAATAAACTATTAACCAGCTACGAGATTTGGCAACAACATGTGCAAGTTTGCCTGGCACAAGCTCAGCAGGAGCGTGTTATTGCAGCCAACGTGAATACCACACAAATGAGTGAATTTTTTTGGATTGGCTGGGAAGGTGCTGTAATGCGTGCCAAGCTAACTAAAAATACTCAGCCACTTATTTTATATACTGAAATGTTTTTACGTGCATTGCTTAGGTAACGGCTTAAGTAATTGCTCTTTTTGCATAACAATTAAAAGACGATCGGTCTAAATGGAGTCCAGATGAACAATCAATTTAAAGCCATTGTTATAAATAATACTGACGATAAGTATACCGCGTCAGTACAAACACTAAATAATAGCGAATTACCCAATCTCCCTGTCAAATTAGATGTGCTTTACAGCACCCTAAATTATAAAGATGGTTTAGCTATCACAGGAAAAGGCCCCGTGGTGCGCTCATTTCCTATGGTGCCGGGTATTGATTTAGTGGGTAAAGTAACAGCCAGTGATTCTAGCGAGTTCGCTATTGATCAGTTGGTATTATTAAATGGCTTTGGTGTTGGCGAAAAATACTGGGGGGGTCTGGCTCAACAAGCCGCTGTTAATGGCGATTGGTTGATCCCACTCCCAACGTCGTTAACACCTAAACAGGCCATGCAAATTGGTACTGCCGGTTACACCGCGATGCTCAGTATTATTGCGCTTGAAAAGCAAGGCATCACTCCCGACTCTGGTGATATTTTAGTTACGGGTGCAAACGGTGGTGTGGGTAGCTTTGCCGTCTATTTACTTAATCTACTAGGTTTTACCGTAGTTGCAGCAACAGGTCGTGTAGATCAAAGCGAACATTTAAAACAACTTGGTGCCTCTGAAGTGATCGACCGAAATGAGCTATCAAATCCAGGTAAGCCATTAGCAAAAGAACGTTTTGCTGCAGCCATTGATTCAGTTGGCAGTCACACCCTTGCTAATATTTGTGCTTCTTTAAAGTATGGCGGTGTAGTTACTGCTTGCGGTTTAGCACAAGGCATGGATTTTCCTGCATCCGTTGCGCCGTTTATTTTGCGTGGTATTTCATTAATCGGCATAGACAGTGTAATGCGTCCAAAGGTCGACCGCATCCAAGCATGGCAACGTCTAGGTGAGCTTGTTGAGCAGAGCTACTTAGATAAAATATCGACTGAAATTAATTTAGAGCAGGTTATTAACGCGGCTGATGAGCTGATGGCCGGAAATATCCGAGGCCGTGTAGTAGTAAATTGCCAACAGTAAAAATAAGTTCTACCAATCGTGTTAAGTTACTAAGTATTTATAGCGACATAGAAATGCAGTAATAACAAGACAGGAATTTTGACATGTCGTTGTTCTACTTGAAAAATTACTGACGTAGTTAGCGCTTCATTTAGCCCGCTAGAATGGTTAAATATTTAACTCAATTGGTATTATTAAAGCTTCTTGTAAAAGAAGCTTTAATTTCTTCGTCATTACACGCCTAAAGCAGCAAGCTTTTCGTTTAATTCGTCTTTTGAAATTAAACTCATTTCATACTGTTTTTTAACTTTACGAATAGTGTCAAAATTATCAAGTTTTAATCGTGCTTTAGCTAATTTCTGTTCTTTTTCTGCTACAGAGATCACATCAAGTTTAACGGCTTTTTCAAGCTTCTCTTTTTCTTGATCGTATTCTTTTTGAAAAATTGCTTTTTCTTGAATGATGATTTGATCTTTTAGCTTTTTCTCAATTTCAATAGCTTCATCTTCAAGCTCAATTTTTTTCTCAAGTAACGGTTCAACACGGTTTAATGCTTCTTGCAAAGCACTTTCGATATTTTGTCCTTGGTTTTCTAGTAAATTTTCTACGTATTTTTTACCAATATCTTGATAACCAATATTTAGCTGCCCTTCTATTGAAGTGATCTCAGAGCGGATCGCCGATAACTTTGAGTTCTCTTTCATTGAGGTGCTCATATCAGAGCTTAGTTTAGACGTTGATTCGCTGATATTTGAACCAATAGTGGTAGCTTGTGTTTTAATTTTATTAAAAAGACCCATGTATATTATTCCTTAAATCTATCATCCAATGTTGTGGCGTCATGCCAATACTTATTAAAGCACACTAATATTACCGATAAACTAAACAAATGTAAATTACACAAGCAAACTGACTTGATATTCTTGTATCAAATTATCGTGATAAAAATTATAATTCTGAGATTAGATTTTAGAAAAAGAGTGTAAAACATGAGTAATGAAGATTTATTCGGCAATAACCCGCTACAAGGCGTTAAACTTGAGCAAGTTGTATCAGAGTTAGTTGATCAATATGGGTGGGAGCTTTTACATGCTTATCTACTGCTAAATTGTTTTAAAAACAACCCTGACATCAAATCTGCAGTTAAATTTTTGCGTAAAACCCAGTGGGCACAAGATAAAGTTGAAAACTTTTATCTTTATAGATTAAAAAATCTACCTAAACCCGATGATGTTCAATATGAACTACCACCACGTGACCGCGTTATTCCTGAAGATCATAAACCGGGTGAACCATGTGAGTTAAGTTTTAGTGACGCAAAACGTATTCAAGCGAAAAAAGAAGCCAAAGATCGTGCACGGACGCGTAAACAACGCTCTAATGCGAGTAATCCTTGGGGTAATTAGAGCTAGGTGCTAACAAATGTTTTAATAATTAAGCTGGCAGTGTGCCAGCTTTTTTGTACTTAATCTTTGTAAATTAACTATTCAACACTAGTAAAGTTAGAGAGTTTAGATCTTTTGGCTAGTTAGCATGGTTACATCGCTACCAGTTTTTATCGAAATTAGATGGTCCATTCTGTTCTGTATATTTTTTCGGACTACAAAATCCATTTCATCATCATAGAGACGTTTTAATTCAACGTCATTACATGATGAGATTAAGTCTTTAATCAAACGATATTGGTGTATTAAGTCAAGAAAAACACCTGTTTCTGTATTTTGAGAAATAGCTATCTCTAGCTCCCTTACTTTGATTATTTTATCAATAGCTACAACATCTTTTTCATCTTTCAATTTTATATCATCTAAGTCAAATAGAGTGCAACTCAGCAACTCTAAATAAGTAAACTCATGCATTTTGTTTTTAATATAAATATCAGCAAGGTACGATACCCAATCTTGCCAATCAATGCTATTAACATACGAGTTTTTATTAAGGTACTCGTCTTTTAACCATTCAATCTCAACAAGTCTATTTTCATTAACCCAAATATAAAGTTCAATAAAAGAGTCACAATCGTAAGTGCTATTTAATATATTATCAAACCTTTGAAGTTTACCTCTGAAGATTTGATATAAAAAAGGTCTATCTATCGTAAGATTCTGAGTACTAATCAAATCTAATTGTTTATCTAAAATCTTTCTTGTTTCTTTTAACTCTAATTTACTTGTTTTCCAAGTTAGAAAAATTAGAATGGAAGTGATTGCTAATAATGGCGGAGTTAAAATACCGTTAAAGTAACTTGCGGTATCAACCCAATTATTAATGGGTGTTTCTAAATTAAAGCTAAACCTAATAAAAAAGAAAAACACAACAACAGCGAATATTCCTAACAGTATTGTGACATACCAAAAAACAGGGTTGTTTTTAGTCCTTTTACTCATCTACATTCCTTCGCTTAAAAACCCTTTTTACACGAATCTCAAGTAGTTAACAACTAAGCAGCGAGACGTACTGCACCAATAAATGAGCAGTACTTTGAATATTCGCCACTTTAGGCCTAGTAACAAGCTGTCAAATCCCCATCCTGTGAGTTAACTCTTCGCTTCGATTACAGAACTGTTACTGTTGCCCGCACTTCCCATCAATACATAATCATTTTTACTGCGGTTGCTAGCAATAATGCTGCGAAGATTTTTTTGATCAAGGACACTGGTAAATAATGGGTGGATTTTGCTCCTAATGCCGCGGTAAACCAAGATGTGCAAATAATACCGAATAATGCAGGCAGATAAACAAACCCAGCGAATCCATCCTCTAGAGCATACAATTCACTACCAGAGCTGATGTAACCAATTGAGCCAAATAACGCGATAACAATGCCACATGCAGAGGCGCAGCCAATGGCTTTTTTCATATTTACCGAGAAAAACGTTAATAAAGGCACTAGCAACGCCCCGCCGCCTATCCCTATCATCGCTGACACACCGCCGGTGATTGTCGTTAAAACTGTTAATAAGCCTTTATTTGGCATTGCGCGCTCTTGTGCTGTATTTCCCTTACTGCTTAAAAACATTTTAATGGCAATCAGTACTACTGTCACCGCAAATACAATTCGCACTATTTTTTCAGGCAGTAGTGCCGCTAAAAATCCGCTTATCAGCGCGCCAAGTGCTACACCCGTCATTACCCACGGCGCTTGCTCCCAAGGTACATTGCCATTTTTATGGTGAGCTATTGCAGAAGAGGTGGATGTAAAAAGTATGGATGCAAGAGACGTGGCAATGGCTGCAATAACAACTTGCTCTGCTGGTAATATTTCAAAATGCAGTAAAATACTACTCAATACAGGCACAATTACCAATCCGCCGCCAATGCCTAGTAAACCCGCTAAAAACCCCACGCCACTGCCTAATAATGCACAGTACACAACTAACACCAGTAATTCATTCATTCCGTTCGTCTCTTTATTATTGAGGGCAATCATCCTAGATGAATGCAGTTATTAAGGCTGCAAGTGAGCTTTCATAAATTTACTGCTTAGCAAGTCATTAGCTATGCAATACAACAACATGTTCTTAACTCACTATACAATCGCGAGTATATCAATATAACTAACAGCACTTTATATTTTTGCCTGCGTTAAGCCCTGAATAATCCTCATGTTTTAGATGAAAAAAATACAACGCAAACATCCAGATGGCTAGACAGCCAAGATTAAAAGGTTAAATTTTTATATTTTAAGCCAAAATTGCGCACTATTTATAATCAGGTACAGGTAACTTTAGTAACCATGAATGTGGTTCATGTTTTAGGTGAAATTAAACCGTTTTTATTCATGTACCGATCCACGTATAAATAGCTCAACTCTTAGAGGCAACACAGTTTTACAGCGGTTTTAATTAAGCCATCAGGCACAAACACAAAAACTGTGAACATCACTTACTGAGAGATCAGTAACGTTAATTCGCTCAAGAGCACAGCATAAACGCAGGTTTTAAATCAGATAATTGGATACAGATCACCATGACTAAAGATTTCACATTTACTATTAAGAGTATTTGTCTCGATGAAAATTATCATCCAGCAGCTAATACACGTATCACTACCAATTTTGCAAACTTGGCCAGAGGCAGTTATCGCCAAGCAAACTTACGCAACGCCTTAAAAATGATCGATAACCGTTTTAATGCCTTGGCGCAGTGGGATAACCCAAAAGCGGATCGTTATTCTGTAGAGCTTGAAATCATTTCTGTTGATATGGATATTGCTGGCAGTGGTAATAGCTTTCCATCGATTGAAATATTGAAAACAAATATTGTTGATCATCACACTAACAAACGCATTGAAGGCATTGTAGGAAATAATTTTTCCTCCTATGTGCGCGACTATGATTTTAGCGTATTACTGCAAGAACATAATAAAGATCAGCCTAAATTTAGTATCCCTGATAACTTTGGCGAGCTGCATGGCAAACTATTTAAATATTTTATTAGTTCTGACAGCTACAAAAAGCACTTTAAAAAGCCGCCAGTAATATGCCTAAGTGTTTCGGATAACAAGACCTATCATCGTACTGAAAATCAGCACCCTGCATTAGGTGTTGAATATCAGCCAAATGAACCGTCTTTGACTGAGCAATATTTCAAAAAAATGGGCTTGCAGGTGCGTTATTTTATGCCGCCAAATAGTGTAGCGCCCTTAGCCTTTTATTTTGTTGGTGATTTGCTAAATGATTACACTCATCTTGAGCTTATTAGCACTATTAGCACTATGGAGACATTTCAAAAAATCTACCGACCAGAAATCTATAATGCCAATGCGACTGCGGGGAAATCATATCAACCAAATTTGAAGAACCTAGATCATTCACTCACGCAAATTGTTTATGACCGTGAAGAGCGCAGTAAATTGGCGAATGAACAGGGGAAATTTGCTGAGCAGCACTTCATCAAGCCATATCAAACAGTGCTTGAGCAATGGTCTGCTAATTACGCGTAATAGCGAGTTCAATCGTTAGATTCAATCGCAACTTAAAAAGTTAACCCAAATAAATGGCATTATTTATTATGAAAACATCTCTTAGCAAAACAATATTACCGACTTCAACTGCAGGCAGCTTACCTAAACCTTCATGGCTTGCAGAGCCGGAGACTCTTTGGTCACCTTGGAAACTTCAAGGTGATGAATTAATTGACGGCAAACACGATGCGTTACGGCTCTCTCTACAAGAGCAACAATGCGCAGGTATTGATATTGTCAGTGATGGCGAACAAACACGCCAACACTTTGTTACCACATTTATTGAGCACCTTAACGGTGTAGATTTTGAAAACCGTAAAACGGTGAGAATTCGTGACCGCTATGATGCCAGTGTACCTACTGTGGTAGGTCCTGTTAGTCGTATAAAACCGGTTTTTGTTGATGATGCTAAGTTTTTACGCAGCCAAACCAAACAACCGATCAAATGGGCGCTACCAGGTCCTATGACTATGATAGATACACTTTATGATGACCATTATAAAAGCCGCGAACAGCTCGCTTGGGAATTTGCCAAAATTCTTAATCAAGAAGCCAAAGAACTAGAAGCTGCGGGGGTTGATATCATTCAATTTGATGAGCCTGCATTTAACGTGTTTTTTGATGAGGTAAATGATTGGGGAATTGCGTGTTTAGAAAAAGCCATTGAAGGCCTTAAATGCGAAACGGCCGTACATATTTGTTATGGTTATGGTATCAAAGCCAATACAGATTGGAAAAAAACGTTAGGCTCAGAATGGCGACAATACGAAGAAGCATTTCCAAAACTGCAGCAATCTAATATTGATATTATCTCATTAGAATGTCACAACTCTCATGTACCAATGGAACTACTTGAACTTATTCGCGGTAAAAAAGTAATGGTAGGCGCCATTGACGTTGCCACCAATACCATAGAAACACCTGAAGAAGTGGCAAATACGCTACGTAAAGCACTGCAGTTTGTCGATGCTGACAAGCTCTACCCGTGTACTAACTGTGGTATGGCTCCGCTACCTCGCGCAGTTGCAAGAGGTAAGCTCAATGCGTTAACCGCAGGCGCAGAGATTATTAGAAATGAGCTGGCTCAAAGTAATTAAAATCTAATTTATTTCATGAGGTGGAGTAACCACCTCGTCCTAATTTATTTTCAACAATTACACTTACTACAAATACAATAAGCCTATATACATAAAGTATTTAATACCCGCGCTTTTGCCAAAATTCGATTTCTGACATTGACTCTTGTTCAAACACTGAAAATGTTTTATCGGCAATCAGTTTGCCGTTTAGCTCTATGGTCATACGCCAGTCACCTATTTTATTGCTGATGAGTTGCCACAAGGTATCGCCTAGGTAAAAGTGCCAGTCATTGTCTTTAACGTATTCAAAGCCGTCAAATGGTGGCATTACCTCACCATCAGCATCCGGTATGTCAGGATGATAAATACAATAATGAAGCTTTTCGCCTTTGGCTTTTTTAATATTAATGATAAAACCAAACTCCACATCGAGTTGTGCGGGTACTTTTGTGGTAAATGCTTGAATTTGCGGTAAGGCTTTTGATGATGAGTCCCACTTTGTATAAATACCAAAGCTTTGCATAGTGATTACGGGCTTAGTTTTTGCCATTATTTATCCTTTTTTTGATGCATTAGTTTAACGTATTTATACGGCAAAATTAAGCGCCAAAACGTTTAGGATCTTTAGGATAGAAAAAATCAGGCTGGCGATCACACAAGGCAAACTCACGGGTGTTTTTGTAAGGTAGTTTCATAAAGCCAGCGACACCGACATCAGTAATACTCACCGCATATTGCATCAACTTATTAAGCAAGCGCTTAAACTGTGCTTCTTTAGTGCCATCTAACAAACGATAGTAATGATGTATTTTCATTCTATCTGGTAAAGCTTCAAAAATAATGCAGCCGGTATGATGTATTTGGTTTAACTCAAATACGCATTTGATCACTTTTTTAGGTAGCTGCAGTTGCTCGTCCGGATCTTTACCGTCTTCAAAATACGAATGTGGTCTGGTGACTTCTGAGCTTTTTAAATTCATTACCTCATAGTCAAGCTCTGGAAGTTGTTCAAACTTAAATGCACCTGTGCCATCACGCTCCAGTTGAATGGTCTTTCTGGCATCAAATAAACAACACTTAAATAAGCCTTTTTGATGAATGCCTTGTGCCAACATCACGGTATTATTAACCGCTTGGGTAAAAGCATGGCCTAGACTTTCGTCATGCATGATCAGTGATGATTCAACGAACAGTGATTCTTCTTTCCAATGAAAGCTTAAGCCCCCTACTACTGGGTATTTTGCTAATCGGCTGATAGAGGCTAAAAATGCTTTTTCAGTATCGCCGGTATCAAACAGGAATTCTTTATAATACCGGTCCAATTGAGCGTCATTTACATCAAGCAGTTGTTGGTTATGGTCGGCTTGGCGTAAAAATTGTTTACGTGAGCTATAAACCACAGTATCAGGTAGTTCGTCATCGTTACCAAACCAAAATGGAATATTGGCTCGCACATCTTCAGCTAAATTGAGCTCTGGTAAATATGCTTTTGCCATAGCAGGCATATTACGCATAAAGTAATCACCCGCCCCGTCTCTTGTAATTTTATTTTTAGAGAGCATACCGTCAATCACTTTTGCAAGCTCCATAGGGAGTCCTAGTGAACTGGCTGGGATCACTTGCGCGCCAAATCGGCATGATTGTGCAGAAGCCAGTGCGTATAAGGTCGACGCCACGCCTTGCTCATCAAAACGCGGCGATGATTTAGCACCTGACATTTGCTCATCACCAATAAAATACACATCCCCCATCCGCGCATTGGTGGTACTTAAATCGCCAGACATTAAATCCATAAAGTTACTGGTGATTGGCTCGCCATTACTGTCTATTTGGGCATACACTGAGCTGCCCCAGTCCACCAGCGATAAGCCTTGGGTATGTTCATCCCACACTAGATTAGAGGGCTTGATATCGCCATGCACAATCGGTTGTGGCGTTATGCCATTTTGCTGAGTGCGTAGGTCTATTAATACATTACGTAGTTTTAGCGCTAAACTGGTGATTGCTGCGGCGCTAAAGCGGCCTTTTTTAAGTGATACTTTTTCTAAGTCTTCGCCTAACGCGCGAGCCATCATTAAAATGCCCTGCTTTTTTATCCGTTCAAAAGCATAAAACTTAGGCACTAATGGGTTATCAACTTGCGAGAGCATATACGCTTCGTCCTCAAGTCGATCACGTACACTTTGCGCCAAGGTGATACGTGAAAATTTAAACACCCAAGGAAGTTTACGCTCATCTAAACCCGCAAATACAAATCCAAAAGCACCCGAGCCAATCATTTCAACCTGGCTGTAGCCTAAATTAGTGAGTTGCTTAATACAGATATTAAGCCATTGGCGGTGTTTTTTGGCGTCATGGTGCGAAAGCAAATAGACCGACTGCTCTTCATTGATATAAAAATTGCGGATTGCTTTGGTTTTCACTGCGAGGTCTCAACGTATTCTAAAAAAAGTAAGGGATAAGGGTGACGCTAGCTTATTGATTATTAATTTTTTAGTTCTAAATTTCTAGTCATTTAGCCTCAGCTTAGCGTGTCCTGACATTTTGCGCAAAAAAAGTGTAAAAAGGCAATGTGTGTTAAAAAATAATGCCCCCAAC
Source organism: Pseudoalteromonas rhizosphaerae (assembly GCF_028885455.1). Lineage (NCBI taxonomy): Bacteria > Pseudomonadati > Pseudomonadota > Gammaproteobacteria > Alteromonadales > Pseudoalteromonadaceae > Pseudoalteromonas > Pseudoalteromonas rhizosphaerae. The sequence goes on along the minus strand of NZ_CP118496.1, from coordinate 3,256,190 downwards.
TCACTAAACGACAGGTGATACTCCTTATTCATGGTAATTGCTTAGTTAGATAATACAGACTTTATGATTGGTAAAATAAAAGAAAAAAAGCCGCGTGATCAGCGAACTGATCACAACAGCTTTTAACAACCAGAATCGTTATAAATTAGAGTGCTTGTTCAAGCTCTGGTAGCACATCAAATAAATCTGCTACTAAACCATAATCCGCCACTTGGAAGATTGGCGCATCGGGATCTTTATTGATAGCCACAATTACTTTAGAGTCTTTCATACCCGCTAAGTGCTGAATTGCGCCACTAATACCTACAGCAATATATAAGTTAGGCGCAACGATCTTACCGGTTTGACCCACTTGCATATCGTTTGGCACAAAGCCTGCGTCAACCGCAGCACGAGACGCACCAATTGCCGCGCCTAGTTTATCGGCAATACCATTAAGTAATGAAAAGTTCTCGCCATTTTGCATACCGCGTCCACCTGATATAACCACTTGCGCAGCAGTTAACTCTGGGCGCTCAGATTCGGTTTGCTCAACACTTACAAATGCGCTTAATTCACTGCTAAACACAGAATCAACAACACGACTCTCAGCGGGAGCTTGCTCACCTTGCAGATCAAAGCTACTTGCACGAACGGTGAGCACTTTTTTGCTATCCAGTGATTTTACAGTTGCGATGGCATTACCTGCATAGATTGGGCGTTTAAATGTATTAGCGTCAACCACATCAATGATTTCTGAAATTTGTGCAACATCAAGTAATGCGGCAACACGTGGCATAAAGTTTTTGCCCGTTGTAGTGGCACTAGCAACAAGATGCGAATAATCTGGCGCAAGCGATAATACTAAATCTGCGATATTTTCAGCTAACTGATGCGCATACTCGCTATGATCAGCCACCAGCACAGTGTTTACACCTGAAATACTGGCCACTATTTCACTCATTGGTGCTACGTTTTCACCAGCAATTAGTACATCAACAGCAAAACCAAGCTTTAATGCTGCGTTTATGGTTTTAGAAGTTTCAGGCTTTAAACTGCCATTGTCATGATCTGCTATAACTAATGTTTTCATTTAAATCACCTTCGCTTGTGTTTTTAATAAATCAACTAACTGGGCTACATCATCAACAATGATACCGCCACTGCGTTTTGCCGGTTCATGTACCGCAACAAGTTCGATACGCGGGGTTAAGTCTACACCTAAGCTATCAGCTGCAATTACCTCAAGTGGTTTACGTTTGGCTTTCATAATATTTGGCAATGATGCATAACGGGGTTCATTCAAACGTAAGTCTGTTGTGACTACGGCCGGTAACTTTAATGCCACGGTTTGTAAACCGCCATCAACTTCACGCGTCACATTAACAGTGCCATTTACTATATCGACCTTTGATGCAAACGTACCTTGCCCGCGCCCGGTAAGAGCCGCCAGCATTTGACCTGTTTGATTGTTATCTGAATCAATCGACTGTTTACCTAAAATCACCAGTTCAGGGGCTTCTTGCTCCACGATTTTAGCAAGCAGCTTTGCAACGTGCAGTGATTCTAATTTTTCGTCAGTCTCAATATGAATCGCTTTATCGGCGCCCAGTGCCAGTGCTGTACGTAATTGTTCTTGAGATGCTTTAGCACCAATGGTTACAGCAATCACTTCAGTGGCAGTGCCCGCCTCTTTTAAGCGGATAGCTTCTTCAATGGCAATCTCGCAAAATGGGTTAAGTGCCATTTTCACATTAGTTAGATCAACGTCGCTATTATCTGCTTTAACGCGTGCTTTTACGTTGTAGTCGATAACTCTTTTTATTGGAACGAGAACTTTCATAGGAACTCCATAATTATTTAAACCTACAAGCTAACGTGTACGTCAACCTATTTATTTTATGAAATCAGACTACTTCCTGTTGACGTAAACGTCAACCTAAAATAACCTTAAACTATTCATCGCCTGTAACGTTTCATTTGCAAGTATGAAATTGCCCTTGTAAAGGCACAGGTCCGTCACATAAAAGAGGTTAATATGGTCGAACGCGAAACCATGGAATTTGATGTCGTTATTGTCGGCGCAGGCCCTGCAGGCTTAGCTACCGCCATACGATTAGCGCAACAAGCACAAGAAAAACAACAAGAGTGCATGATCTGCGTGGTTGAAAAAGGCTCTGAAGTGGGCGCCCATATTTTATCGGGCGCAGTATTTGAAACCACCGCTTTGGACGAGTTACTGCCCAATTGGCAAGAACTTGGCGCACCAGTGACCACTAAAGTAACCAGTGATGAAATATATTGGTTTAATAATGACAGCAAAGCCACCGCTATCCCTCACTTTGCCGCACCTAAAACATTTCATAATACTGATAACTATATTGTCTCTATGGGTAATGTATGCCGCTGGCTTGCAGAGCAAGCAGAAAACCTAGGGGTTGAGATTTTCCCAGGGTTTAGCGCGCACTCACTGATTATTGAAGATGACACAGTAAAAGGCATTATTACCGGCGATATGGGCCTTGATAGCAATGGCAATGAAAAAGATGGCTTTATGCCTGGCATGGAACTTCGTGCTAAATACACTGTATTTGCTGAAGGTTGTCGTGGTCACTTAGGTAAACAGCTGATCAATCAGTTTGCACTTGATCAAGATGCCTCACCGCAACATTATGGTTTAGGCTTTAAAGAAATTTGGCAAATCGATCCTGCTAAACACAAGCAAGGCACGGTAGTTCATGGCACCGGTTGGCCCTTAAGTGCAGATACTAACGGTGGTGCGTTTATGTACCACAGTGATAATAATCAAGTTGTAGTCGGCTTAATTGTTGATTTAAATTACTCAAACCCGCATTTAAGCCCGTTTGATGAATTTCAGCGCATGAAACACCACCCAATCTTTAAAGATGTATTAGCCGGTGGCGAACGTATTGCTTATGGCGCTCGTGCGATTGCAAAAGGTGGCTTGCACTCATTACCAAAAATGCACTTCCCGGGTGGTTTGTTGGTCGGCTGTGACGCGGGCACTTTGAATTTTGCCAAAATCAAAGGCAACCACACAGCGATGAAGTCAGGTATGATTGCCGCTGAGGTGATCTTTAGCGCGCTTACAAACGAGCAACAGCATACTGACTTAGTTGACTACAGCGAAGCATTTAAACAAAGCTGGGCTTATAAAGAGCTATACCAATCACGTAACTTTGGCCCTGTGATGCATAAGCTAGGAAAATTTATTGGTGGTGCGTATAACACCCTTGATCAAAATATTTTTGCAGGGGCATTACCTTTTACTTTTAAAGATAATATCCCAGATCACGCAACGCTAGTTGATAAAAATCAGGCCAGTGTCATTGATTACCCGAAGCCTGATGGTCAACTCAGCTTTGATAAATTATCTTCGGTGTTTTTATCAAATACCAATCATGAAGAATCTCAGCCGTGTCATTTAAAACTAAAAAATAGCGCTATTCCTATCGATGTTAACTTAGTTAAATTTGACGAGCCTGCTCAGCGCTATTGCCCGGCGGGTGTGTATGAGATACAGCAAATTGCCGGCAAAGACGAGTTTGTGATCAATGCACAAAACTGCGTGCATTGTAAAACCTGCGATATTAAAGATCCGAGCCAAAACATCACCTGGGTAACACCTGAAGGAGCCGGTGGTCCCAACTACCCAAATATGTAATCTAAATACAATTAAAGCGCTTGATACAGCGTTAAAATAATATTTTACATATAAATTATAAACCTATCCTAAATTGCAGGGGCTTCGGCCCCTTTTTTGCGCTATGCTAATAAGAATTATATATGAGTGAGATATTTTTATGCCGTCGTCTAATGTTGTATTCCGTTTTTTAGCAGAGCCCACCGATGTGAATTTTGGCGGGAAGGTTCATGGCGGTGTCGTCATGAAGTGGATTGACCAAGCAGGTTATGCCTGCGCTGCTGGTTGGAGTGGTCATTACTGTGTCACTGTATCTGTCGCTGGGGTTAAATTTCGTCGCCCTATTCTAGTTGGTCAAATTGTTGAAGTTGAAGCTAAAATTGCCCACACTGGTAAAACCAGTATGCAAATCTTTATACAAGTTCGTTGTGGCGATCCGAAAACGCGTAATTTAGTTGAGACTAACCACTGTGTAATTAGCTTTGTTGCCATGGACGAAACAGGTTACCCCGTAGCAGTGCCAGAATACATCGCAGTGAGTAATGAAGACAAAAAATTAGAAAACTACGCAATTAAGATGAAAGAGATTGCCATAGAAACTGAAACTTTATTGCATAAATCAGAACCCTGATCACCTAAACTATCTATCTGTAAAAGCTACATCCTAGTCAGAAATCTTTTCTCCAGCCAAACTGAACGAGCGTTTAAATAGCGCTCATTGGTATACTTTATATGCTATAAAAGACTATAACTGGCTGTTTTTAAGCCAAATTAATCATGGCACGCACAATGCAATATTAAAATTAACCGGTAATTTAAAGGTTATATTTTTATTTTGTAAAGGAGCTATTAAATGATTAAATCAATTTCACTTTCTGCTATCTCATTAGCATTGTTAGGTTTTAATACTGCAGCTAGCGCAGAGACAACAAACATGGATTACCCTCGCGTATATACAGGTATTGGTTACGGCCAATACTCATTCCAATTTGAAGATTCTGAAAACGACATCGATTTTGACGACGACTCACAGATGCTCAAAGGCTATGTTGGTTCACAATTTAATAAGTATTTGAGTTTAGAACTGGCCTATCAAAACTTTGATGAAGTAAGTGATATAGATAGTTACGCTGAGGTAGATGGTATCTCCCTTGCTGCACGATTAGCAGCACCAATAACAGAAAGCTTTTCTGTCTACGCTAAAGGTGGTTGGTTAGAATGGGACGCCGAGGTCACCAGTGATATTCCAGCCCTTGGTGAAATATCAGCCGATCAAAGTGGTGGCGATATATTCTACGGTGCAGGTATTGAATATGCATTTACCAGTAATATGCAAATACGCTTTGAGTACGAGCGTTACGAATTAGAAGACGATATTGACCCAGATATGGACGTGGCATCAGTATCTGTACAATATATGTTTTAAGGAATGCTTAACCTGTTCTGAGGTTATTTAGCAGTAAAAGGCAGCTTCGAGCTGCCTTTTTTGTTGTTAGCGGTTAGAATATCGTATCTTTAACAGTAATTGAGTTTCATGAGCGATTTTCAACTAACGGCTATTGGCCATATTCAATCTCCTTATAAACAAAAGTTCGCCATTCCTCGCCAACCGCGTTTAGTTCCACAAGCAAAAGCTAAGTTGGTATTTGCTGCTGATTTTAACCGTGAAGAATTTGTTCGTGGTTTAGATGAATTTAGCCATATTTGGTTATTGTTTCGCTTTCATGAAACTGCTGATAAAGGCTACTCAGCCATGGTTAGACCACCGCGTTTAGGCGGTAATGAGCGCAAAGGCGTATTTGCCACACGCGCGACCTTTAGACCCAATGCCATAGGCATGAGTGCCGTCAAGCTTGAAGGCATAGAGTATAAAAATGGCCAGCTGTGTTTATTATTGGCAGGCATAGATTTACTTGATGGCACCCCGATTTTAGACATCAAACCATATTTACCTTATTCAGATGCCATGGTTGATGCCACTGCAGGCTTTGCTGACACGCGCCCAGAAACGCAAATGACCGTTGAGTTTAGCCCGCAAGTGCAGGCGTTTATTGAACAGCAAACCAACTTCCCAGAGTTGCATGACTTTATTAGTAATGTACTTAAGCAAGATCCTCGCCCTGCCTATAAAAAGCAAAAAGAGGGTGAACAAAGTTATGGAATGACCTTGTATGATTTTAATATCCGTTGGCAAGTCAACGACGAGCATAACTATGTCACTAGCATAGAAAAAAGTTAGAAAAACACACTTAGCGCTTTAGTGTAAAAGCAACCGCTGCTAAACTGAGTGCCCAATTGAAATAATAATTTTATAACTATCGGAATAAACATGCGTACCAGTCAATATATACTCGCAACACTTAAAGAAACGCCATCAGATGCTGAAATTGTATCGCATCAATTAATGTTAAGAGCGGGCATGATCCGTCGCGTCGCGTCGGGCCTATATACTTGGTTACCCTCTGGATTACGCGTGTTACGAAAAGTCGAAAACATTGTGCGTGAAGAAATGGACAAATCAGGTGCAATCGAAATGTTGATGCCTATTATTCAACCTGCGGATCTATGGGAAGAGTCTGGCCGTTGGGAGCAGTTTGGCCCAGAACTTATGCGTTTTACTGACCGTCACAATCGTACTTTCGCGTTAGGACCAACCCATGAAGAAGTGATCACCGACTTTGTTCGTAAAGAAGTAAGTTCGTATAAACAATTACCGCTTACTTTGTATCAAGTACAAACAAAAGTGCGCGACGAACGTCGTCCTCGTTTTGGGGTTATGCGCGCGCGTGAATTTACTATGAAAGATGCCTATTCATTTCATTTAAGTGAAGAATGTTTAGATGCAACTTATCAAGTAATGCACAAAGCATACTGTAATATATTCGATCGCTTAGGCCTTGATTACCGTCCTGTTATTGCTGATACCGGCTCTATCGGTGGTAGTGTATCTCATGAATTTCATGTGTTAGCTGAATCAGGTGAAGATGCTATCGCCTTTAGTGATAAAAGTGACTATGCAGCAAACATCGAAAAAGCAGAAGCATTAGCGCCAAGTGAAGCGCGCCCTGCTGCCGCAAAAGAATTAAAAGCATTCCCTACGCCTGATGCGAAAACTATCGACGAGCTAAAGAAACACTATGGTGTTAAACCTCATCGCAGTGTTAAAACACTGATTGTTTACGGCGCGCCAAATGAAGATGGTCAACGTGGTTTAGTTGCATTAGTAATACGTGGCGATCATGAGCTTAACGAACTTAAAGCTGAAAAACATCCATTAGTAGATTCTCCACTGGAAATGGCAAACGAGGCTGACATAATTGCAGCCATTGGTGCTAAACCGGGTTCATTAGGCCCTGTTGGCTTAACCATGCCAATTTTAGTAGACCGTACAGCCAACGTAATGGCTGATTTTGTAGCTGGTGCTAACAAAGATGACGAGCATTACAGCGGTATTAACTGGGATCGCGATGTAACTGAGTATGAAGTTGCTGATCTACGTAATATTGTCGAAGGTGATCCTAGTCCATGTGGTAATGGTACTTTACATATTAAACGCGGTATTGAAGTTGGCCATATCTTCCAGCTTGGTACTAAGTACTCAGAAGCGATGAAAGCGGGAGTATTAAACGAAAGCGGTAAAAACCAAATAATGACTATGGGTTGTTATGGTATTGGTGTATCGCGTATTGTCGCAGCGGCTATTGAACAAAATAATGATCAATACGGCATTATTTGGCCACAGCCAATCGCCCCATTCGATTTAGCCATTGTGCCAATGAATATGCATAAATCGCATCGTATACCGGATATCGCTAATAACCTTTACGACGGTTTAAAAGCCGCAGGCTTAGACGTGTTATTTGATGACCGTAAAGAGCGCCCAGGTGTGATGTTTAACGACATGGAATTACTCGGTGTACCTTTCACGTTGGTAATTGGTGAGCGTAATCTTGATGAAAACAAGGTTGAGTTGAAAAATCGCCGTACTGGTGAAAAATTAATGATAGATATTGATACCGCTGTTGAAGCAATCAAAGCGGCCATGAACGCTTAATCATCAGCACCTTCTGAAAAAAAAAACCGCGTAATGCGGTTTTTTTGTTTTTGCACGATCATTAATTGTCATAGATGTTTCGTCAAACAGTCTTATAAACGTCATTCAAGTTGCTTAACTTTGTTGTTATTACACCGTGAGTAACCTCCTATGCACGACATCGAAAAAAGTGATAAAAAGTACTACCCAGCTGTTTGGATCTCCGATGTACATTTAGGCTATAAAGATTGTCGAGCAGATTACCTACTCGACTTTTTAAATAGTATTGAGTGCGATACCCTTTATCTAGTGGGTGACATCGTCGATTTATGGTCTATGAAGCGAAATTTTTATTGGCACCCTAGTCACTATCAAGTATTAGCATGTATTCAAGCCAAAGCAGTTCAAGGTACTCGAGTGATTTATATTCCCGGCAATCACGATGAAACATTCCGACACTACGTCAATAACAGCCTATTTGGTATTGAAGTCCACCAGCAGTTTATTCACACAACCAAAGCCAACAAACGATTTCTTCTGGTTCACGGTGATGATTTTGACTCAGCAACTAGGTATAACAAACTGATCAGTATTGCCGGTGATACAGGTTATGACTTTTTACTGTTTTTAAATCGCTGGACTAATCGTATTCGACGCCTATATGGTGGTAACTATTGGTCACTTGCTGCTTGGATAAAAGCCCGCGTTCATAAAGCGCGTGAAGCAATAGAGGCATTTGAAAATGCTGCTATTCATGAGGCTAAAAAGCAAGGCGTAGACGGTATTATTTGCGGTCATATTCATCACCCACAACTCAAAGTCGTTGATGGCATTGTTTACTGTAATGATGGCGATTGGATAGAAAGTTGTACCGCAGTAGTAGAGCAAGAAAATGGTCGTATCGAATTGCTACACTGGTCTGACACTCAAACAGTGATTAATTCTGCTGATATTACCAAACTTAATCAAAATCTTGGTGGACCAAAGGCTAAACCTGAAAAATCAGTAGCTTAAAATTTAGACTGTGTGGTTTATTTTAACCACATAGCTAATTTATCTTTCAAAACTTTTGGCTTTATGGGTTTGGTAATATAATCATTCATACCTGCTGTAATACAACGCTCTCTGTCACCTGCCATAGCGCTGGCTGTCATAGCGATAATAGGCACTTTTGCATAGTCAGCACCAGCTTTGCTGCTGCGAATTGCAGAGGTTGTGTCATAGCCATTGAGGCTTGGCATTTGGCAATCCATTAAAAGCAGATCAAATAAAGGTGTGTGCTCTGTATTTAATATTTCTAGCGCATCTAGGCCATCGCTGGCACATACAATAGTGACACCGGTATTTTTTAATATTGCTTTGGCAACTTCAAGGTTGATCATATTATCATCAACCAATAATACCTTAAAGTTTGATAAATCGTATTCAACATATTCTGTTTGCTCACTACCTTGGCTAGCAACCAAAAAACTATTATTAACACCAAACAAACTTGCTAACTTATAGCTAAATTGATCTTGAGTAAGCGGCTTATTTAGCACATGGCAATTTTCAGGTACCTGCTCTTTGGCTTTTTTACTAAGCAGTAAATCACGCAAGATTAATACATATTTTTTATTCTGCTTATTACATAAATTAATCAGTGTTTGTAAGTATGGGTGATCATTATCAACAACCAGTAAATCAACTTTTAACTCTTGATATTGTGCTTGGTAGTCAAATCGTTGAATATTATTGGCCGCTACTTGGCAATTTTTAATCAATAAATTAGTGACATTGTTATATACACTGTCGCTATCTATCAGCACGCCAACCTGAATATCTTTTGCCAACTCAACGGCTGTATTGAGCTTTTTCTCAGCTGCAATATGTAATTGCACTTGCGCTGTAAAACAGCTTCCCTTGCCCTTTTCACTGGTTACACTAATATCACCGCCCATCAATTGTGCCAGCTTACGACAAATTGATAAACCAAGCCCTGTGCCTCCAAAGTGGCGAGTGGTACTGGTGTCCTCTTGAGTAAAGGCCTCAAACAGCTTATCGATATTTTTTTCAGCAATGCCGATGCCTGAGTCTTCAATAACAAAGCTCATTAATAACTTTTCTTCAGTAAGATACTGACACCCAACAGTCAAACTGACTTCACCTTGATGAGTAAATTTGAATGCATTATTAAGTAAGTTTATTAATATTTGTTTTAATCGGTGGCTATCTCCGACTAACATACGGTCAATAACTTTATCAGTATACAAAAACACTTCTAAGCCTTTACGCTGTGCTTGCAGTGCCATTGAGGTGATCATATCACTGCATACAGTAATCACATCAAAACTGTGATTATCAATATCAAGTTTACCAGCTTCGATTTTTGAAAAATCCAAGATGTCATTAATCAATGTCATTAATGAGTTAGCGCTGCTATTGGCCAGATCTAAATATTGCTGTTGCTGCTGCGTTAGCGTGTCTTCTTTGAGCATTTCCAGCATCCCTAATACACCATTCATAGGCGTACGTATTTCATGGGAAATATTAGCAATAAAATCACTTTTTGTTTTACTGGCTGCCAAAGCTTGTTCAATCGCACTTTCAAGTTCAGTTGTGCGTTGTTGCACTTTTTGCTCTAACGTACTATTGAGTTTTTCAAGCTCAACTTGGGTCTGTTTAAGTGAATTAATGTTTCGTAAAATCGCTGCTACTTGGTAGCGCTGGGTAAAGATATCAAACACGCTAGTAAGTGTAATTGAGTAAAAGTGTTGTTGATCTTGCGGGTCAATAAATACGCCTTCAAATGATGGTTTTGATCCCTGTGCTATTGTTTCATCAATACATGACTTGTCACTTTCAGTAAGCGAAAATAATTGCGTAAACTGGGTGTGATCAATAATGATATCAAAGCACTGTAATGCTGTTTTATTAGCATTACTGATAAGGCCATCCTCTTGTACTGTTAAAATTGCATCGAGAGAATTTTCAATAATCTTGTTATTACGCTCCTTCAAGGTGTGAAGCTCTAATTTGCGGTTTATATACCTTTGGTATAACCACACTAATAACCACAAAGCAGTGAAAAGTGAAATAATTACCAACACAAAATGATCACGGCGCTTAGCAACGTCTGTTAACAAAATATCGGTATTAATTGATACCGCAAGTTCAAGGGGCAACATGCTAATGTTATTTTCTAAACTAATACGTTGTTTTAAATAATAATGACTTGGTAAATCATGAAAAGGTAAAGTCGCTTGGCTGCTCATATCTTGGCTTTGACTAAATACACTTGACCAAGTAATGTCTTGACCAAACTCAAAACCAAATCGTAGTTTAGGATCTGGGTGAAATAAAAACTGCTGCTGATCATTTAACAGATAAACATCAACCCCAGCAGATGAACTAAAAGTAACACTATTAAATAACTCGTCAGCAAAATAATTTGTTACTAATACAGCAAATACTGCTCCTTGTTTATTAAATACCGGCTTCGCAACTCGGTAGGTGCTCACGTAGGGTATCTGAATTTGACCATGCTCTCGATTATAGTTAATCGGTGATATATAGACAGATTCACTATCTAACCTGCTGGCATTAAGCATGTAATCCCGTTGCCCTTTTTGTTGTAATAAGTCTCCCTCGAGGCGCACCACAACATCATTGATCCTATCAACACGGACAATTTCTTGACCATTATCAGCAAGGGTAATATATCTGGCTTGTAATAGCTGCTGGTCAGTGCGCATAAAGCCACTAAATATTTCAGCTAAGCGCGTTTGCCATATTGCGATGGGCGTATTTAATAGTGGATCAATAAGGTTATTTGCAGCGGCTCGACTAATACCACTGATAGGCGGCGTGACATTTAAAAAGTTGATTGACGAGACACTGTCTTTTAAATGCCCTTTTAATATTTGTGCTTTTGTATCAAGCTCTTGCTGTAGTGTGGTTTGGGCAATCTGGTAAACATCTTTGCGTGCTTTTTGCTCATAAATATATAAAGCAGGAGTTGCGAAGATGAAAAAAAACAGCAAAGCTAATAAAGAAAGTTTATTACTGCGAAATAAATTAGAAAATGTCAGAGGGTAGCGCATCAAAATTGCCAGTTTGCTTTCAAAACAAACTACATTATAGAGCAATTAAAAAGTTATCTCTGCGCTTTTTATCGATTCTTAGTTTTTCTAAGGAAACTATAGTAATAAAAAATGACGAGCTAGCCCGTCATTTTTATTATTTAACTGAGAGTATTGTAACAACCACGCCCAGCCTACTTCTTTATAATTTGTTACCTAAATAAGACTTCTTCTTTATTAAACCATTTAACACAAAATGCTAATAGTGCACCGGCAACAACGACGGTCGCTAAAAAGATTAGTCCAAGTAACGTGTAATCAATCGTACCTTTGATAATTTCTTTAATCGCTAAAGCCACATTAGTAACCGGTATAAATGCGGTTTTAGCTGTTAGCTCAACATTCGGTAGTAATGCAACAATGATAGGAAATATCACCCCCATACTCAGTGGTGTCATGTAATTTTGTGCTTCTTTAAAGCTACGCGCATAAATCGATATTGCTAATGCAAGAGAAGAAAAAATCGCGGCGACGGGTAATAAAATAATAAAAATGAGTGCCAAATCTAATACGCGTAATGAACTAAATGCTGTTTTTATCACATCCAAATCAATGAAAGAAATCGCGATACTGATCCAAACGCCCATACTCAACACGGTTATCGTTGTGGTGGCGATTGACGCTGCAAGTAAAGTAATAAATTTACCTAATACAAGTTGCGTACGGGTGATTGGTGTCAGTAGTAACGTTTCTAATGTGCCGCGTTCTTTCTCACCTGCACCTAAATCAATTGCTGGATATGTTGCTCCCATCAATACTAATGGGATCAGTAAGTAAGGGATAAAGCCGCCTATTTTCTCACCTAAATTTTCTCGTTTATCAGCAGTATCAACTTTTACAACTTTGATTGGATCAATAATCGCACTTTGTTGCTCAACTGAAACACCGTAGCTTAATAGTTTTTCAGCTCTTAGCTTATTACCAAATTCTTCAGCAAGCTCTGTTACTCTGTCGAATAAAAAGTTAATCGCTTTGGCATCGTTATAAACCACTTGCCACTGGCTTTGTTTTGCGTCATCAAGGTTTTGTTTGGCATCTGCGGGTAAGAAAATACCCATATCAATGGTGCCGGCTTTAACGGCCTCTGTAAGCTCTGCAACTGTATTAAAGGTGTGTTCACCTTTGTATAATTGAAAACTTTTATGGTAAAAAACTTTATCTGTGAATGATTGCGCATATTCGCCATTGATAATGGCATAGGTATGAACTTTTTGTTCGGCTTCAAGTGTTGCTTGAGAACTAATAAATGCCATCACCGCAAATAATAATGGAAAGATAGCAACTGGTAATGCGACAATAAAAATGAGTGTTTTTTTATCTCGTAATAGCTCCTTTAATTCCTTTTTAAATACTTCAAACATTATTTTTCTCCGTCAAAATATTCATAAACGCTTGATTTAGTTCGTCGCTTTTACCCACTTTTTTAAATTCGTCAAGACTGCCGTCAAAACAACTGATACCTTCGTTGATCACCGCAACGCGGTCACACAGTAGCGCTACTTCATCTAAATGATGGGTTGAAAATATAACAGGAGTCCCTTGTGCTTTAAGCCGTTTGATAAACTCGATCACCGTTTGAGTGGTCATAATGTCTAATCCCGTGGTCGGCTCATCAAGTACCACGACTGCCGGATGGTGCACAACTGCGCGGGCTATATTGGCTTTTTGCTTCATACCCGTTGATAAATTATCAGCACGTTTATCAATAAAGCTATGCATATCGAGTAAATCAAATAACTCTTCACACCGTGATCTAATCGCGTCTTTACTCATACCGTGTAGTTTTGCAAAATATTCGATATTTTCTTTTACCGTTAAACGGCCATATAAACCGGTACTGCCAGATAGAAAACCAATAGACTTACGACCAAATAGTGGTTTTTTTATGATGTCTTCACCAGCAATAATTATTTGCCCTTCATCGGGTTTTAACGCTGTCGAGATCATTCTTAGCGTGGTGGTTTTTCCTGCACCATTAGGGCCGAGTAAGCCCAGCACTTCGCCTTTATTACAATGAAAGCTGACATCTCGCACCGAATGAAAATAATCTTTATCTTCACGGGGATCTATTTTATCGACTTTGTTTTTTTTATGGTCTTTAGTTAGCTTAAATTTCTTTTTAAGCCCCGTAACTTCTATCATGTTCGTGTCCTTCGTTTTGGTCTAAAGTAATCTGTATTACTATAAAACTCGGGGTTATTATTATCATACCAGCCTGGTACGCCTAGCAGTGGTAATGGTGAGAGCTGGCTATTGTCCCTTAAACAGTTATCGACGCTAATCATCTCATAAAGGGTTTGATCAATATACTGATACTGCTGGGCTAAATCTTTACAAAATATGTCACTCGGTACTTTTACAAATAATGCTTTACCTGTCAGACCAATATACGGCTTTGTTAGCATTTCATAATTAGCGTGGCCGAACATAAATGGCGCAATGGTTTTCCCCCACAACGCTCTTTGCTCAATAAATGCCTGCTGCCATTGATGATTTTTAAGTAACGCAGGCCAAACATCATCACTTACAGCAAGTACAACCCCACATTCATCAAACAAGGTTAAGGCATTGCGGTGTTTTGAGCGTACTTTAGTGCCATGAAGTGTGATCTCTTCAACATGGCGTTGATTGATTAATGCTTTAGTTTTAGGAAATAAACACCAGATAAGTCCACCAAATAAGTCATGCCAATTTTGTTGTCGCGTTGGTACTTTACCGGTATCAAAAATGATTTGCTCATAATAGCGCTCTTCCTCACTAAAGCAGGCGTCATCAACAAAGCGAATTGTTTGCTGATTTGCATTTTTAGCATCTAAAAATGATGAAAACCACGCACATTGCGGCCAGTCGGATAAACCGTTTAAAGAAAACAGTGTATTTAAATGGCTAAATGCACCATTTTCTAAACTGGCGCTATGCCATTGTTCGTAAGGGGTAAAACGCTTCATGAGTATCTTTAGCTTTACAATTATTATGGTTGGAGTTTACCGCAAAAACTGGTTCTCTTTAATAGAAGTTCTTATACTGAGCTCACTTAAAACAAAAAAAGAGCGACTATGAAACGTTATTTTTCTCTGACACTCCTTGCAACTGCGGTACTTGCAGGATGTGCAACAACAAGTCTCACCTCTGATGATGTTAGCAAAGGGTATAATTCAATCAATGCCCAACAACTCGCAGAGCATGTCAAAGTGCTTGCCTCCGATGAATTTGGAGGCCGCGCTCCATCTTCAAAAGGTGAAGAACTCACACTAGCTTACCTTACTGATGAATTTAAAAAACTAGGTTATCAACCAGGTAATGGCGACAGCTTTTTACAAGAAGTTCCGTTGGTGTCTCTTGAAGCAGATCCAAACATGGTGTTAACTATCGGCGGCAAAGATTACCAGTATAAAAAAGACATGGTAATGGGCAGCAGTCGCATTAGCGAACGCCAAAGTATTAAAGACTCCGAACTGGTATTTGTTGGTTATGGTGTTAATGCCCCAGAATATAATTGGAATGATTACGCAGGTTTAGATGTTAAGGGTAAAACTGTGGTGATATTAGTCAACGACCCTGGTTTTGCCACTAAAGATCCTGCTTTGTTTACCGGTGATGCCATGACTTACTATGGCCGTTGGACTTACAAATACGAAGAAGCCAGCCGTCAAGGTGCTGCTGGGGCTATCATCGTTCATGAAACTGCACCGGCCTCTTACCCTTGGTCTGTGGTTGAAAACTCATGGAGCGGCGAGCAGTTTGGTTTTCAAAAAGAAAACAATAATATGGACAGAGTCGCTGTTGAAGGTTGGGTAACCACAGAGGTTGCTAACGAGCTTTTCACTAAAGCAGGTTTAGATTTTGCCAGTGCGAAAGCCAATGCAGCAAAAGGCGCTTATCATGTTGATATGGGCGATTTAACAGCGTCTGTTGCGGTTAAAAACACCATCAAAAAATCAATTTCATATAACTTCATTGCGACTTTACCCGGTAGTGAAAAACCAGATGAGCATATTATATACTCAGCACACTGGGATCACTTAGGTACTGATAAAAACCGTAAAGGCGACCAAATCTACAATGGAGCACATGATAACGCGACAGGCACTGCAGGCTTAATTGAAGTAGCTGAAGCGTTTGCAAGCTTACCAAAGCACCCTAGCCGCTCAATGACTTTTTTGGCAGTGACAGCTGAAGAGCAAGGTTTATTAGGATCTAAGTATTATGCTGCACACCCAGTGATAGCAGCAAATAAGACAGTCGCTAATATTAATATGGATAGCTTGAACTTGTTAGGCAAAGTAAAAGATATCAGCGTGGTTGGTATTGGTAAATCAGAAATGGACTCGCTATTAGCACAGGCAGCTAATGCACAAGGACGCACTGTCTCGGGCGATCCTAAACCATCTTCAGGCGGGTACTATCGCTCTGATCATTTTGCTTTCGCCAACATGGGTATTCCAGCGATGTATGCGGGTGGTGGCAGTGAAGCACTTGACGAAGATACGGCTAATTATCGTAAACGCATGAGCTTAGTGCTACGTGGTTGTTACCATCAACCATGTGACAGGTACCGTGACGAATGGGATCTATCGGGAGCTGTACAAGACTTACAACTGTTTTATCAAGTAGGTTTTGACATTTCTGAGCAACCACAATGGCCAAAATGGAATGCGAACTCAGAATTCCAAAGAAAATAACGCAAATGATATTGATTTTCATTTGATTTAAATCTAAAGTGCAACTTAGATAGTTTTTAGGTTGCACTTATGTTTTCACTTTCACTGCCCAAAATTAGTTTTCCAACGTCCACACATTTTATTATCAGTAATAAACGCCTATTGTTACCGCTATTTTTGTTGTGTTGTTTAGCTTATGCTCCTTTGCGAGCAATGACATTGACGGCAATGAGTGATGCGTTTTTTCAAGTTAGTATATTTGTTGCCGCCACTTTATTTATCTATTACTACGCCATCGATCGGTTGCCTCACTTAGAGCTTGGCTATTTAAGTCAAAAATCACCCTTGTTAGAAATTAGTTTTGCTTCATTACTCGGTGCTTTACCTGGCTGCGGAGGCGCCATCATAGTAGTGACACAATTTACCAAAGGACAAGCGAGCTTTGGCTCTATCGTTGCTGTATTAACAGCGACCATGGGGGATGCTGCATTTTTACTATTAGCAACGAAGCCGCTTGAAGGCTTACTTATTATGATTATTGGCCTGAGCGTTGGTATTATCAGCGGCTCCTTAGTCAATGCATTTCATAAGCAAGATTATCTTCGCCCAGCAAAAAATGATTATGCTGATGAGTGCTTAAATCAGCCTAGTAAGGCAATTATTGTCAGCAAATCAATTTGGCAAATTATTATGATGCCCAGTCTTATTGTGGCAATAATGATTGCTTTCAATACTGACTTTTCAGCCTTTGACGCTCTACTTGCTGAGTCAATTACCTTATTTGGCGCTATTATGGCGCTATTGGCTGTTACCATTTGGGCGCTGTCGTCTAAAGGTCAAAGCTATCAACAAGTAACTTCAGAAGAAGAAACTATAACGCCCCCTTCAAAGCTATATAAAGTTTTGCAAGACACCCACTTTGTCACCGCATGGGTAGTTGCCTCATTTATGCTATTTGAGCTATTAGTAACATTTGCCGGTGTGGATTTAAAAGCCTGGTTTACCCACTATGCATACTTAGCGCCTTTGATTGCCGTTTTGATTGGTTTTTTACCTGGCTGTGGACCACAAATAGTGGTAACTACATTGTATATTCAAGGCATCATTCCCTTTAGTGCATTAGCTGCGAATGCAATATCAAATGACGGCGATGCCCTTTTCCCTGCAATCGCAATGGCACCACGTGCCGCATTTGTGGCAACAATATATTCGGCAATTCCCGCTTTACTCGTTGGTTATGGCTTATATTTCTTTGGGTTGTAAGTCACTGACATAAAAAAGCTCAGCGACTGCTGAGCTTTTCATTATACCAATCGTGTTAAGTTACTGACCATTTATAGCGACAGATAAATACAGTGATAACAAGGCATAAATTTTGACATGTAGTTGTTCTACTTGAAAAAATTATAACGCAGTTAGCGCTTTATTTAGCTCGCTAGAATGGTTAAATATTTAAGTCAATTGGTATTATTCATTATTTAATTAAACAGTAGCTGATTCTAGAGCAACTTCTTTTGGATTTGGGCCATGATCGTTCTCCCCTTCTTGCGAATTTTGTGCATAGAAAACAATTAAAACAATCCAGCCGATTACTGGTACTAACCAAAGTAACTGCCACCAACCTGAACGATTCGTATCATGAAGACGACGAGCACCAGCACTTAGACCTGGGATCAATAGCGCGAGGCTATAGATAGTGCCAATAAACATTGTACCTAATAAGCCATCAACTGCATTACATACAATTGAGAAAATCGTATTAAATAATACGAACATCCAGTAAGCTTTACGACGGCTACGACCTGAAAAATCCGCGTAGCTGCGCAACGCATTCATATAATGTTCCATTGTATTTCCTTAGTGTTATTTTTTATATTCCCTAATAGGGCCTTTATTACTTTTCAGTAACCCTTGTATATTAATTAAAAACAACTATTTGTAAAAGAAAAACCAGCATTAAGCTGGTTTTAAAATAGGTAATATTTTAAAAGTAATTAAAAAGTCTTAACTCATTGCCATCATCATTTTGGCTGGGTTTTCTAAATACGATTTCCACAAGTTATTGAATCGCGCTATCGTAGCGCCATCAATCACTCGGTGATCGCCTGACCAACTAACTTGCATAATTGCAGCAGACACCACTTGCCCTTTGGCATCAAAACGCGGTAGATGTTGTAATTTACCCAATGCCACAATCGCCACTTCTGGCTTGTTGATAATTGGCGTCGCAACTGTGCCGCCAATCGCGCCAATATTAGAAATGCTAATTGTGCCGCCTTTGAGATCGTCAGGGCTAACACGTCCTTCACGGGCAGCATCCGTCAATCGCGTTACTTCATTGGCTACATCAACAATACTCTTTGTTTGACATTGTTTGATATTTGGCACTAACAAACCAATTTTAGAGTCAACTGCCATACCGATATTGTGATCATCAAAATAGCTAAGCTCAGTGCATTCATCATTTATTTTCGAGTTTAATACCGGAAATTCTTTCATCGCCAGCGATAAGGCCTTGATGAAAAATGGCATCATTGTCAATTTAACGCCTTGTTGCTTATATTGCTCTTTCAAATCACTGCGCAGAGCAATCAAAGTTGTTAAATCAATCTCATCACAAAATGTAAAATGTGGGATCGTCGTTACCGAAGCAACCATTTGTTTAGCCATTGCTGCTTTGATGCCTTTAATTGGCTCAATGCGCATTCTACCAGTCTCGCTAGTTGTGGTTTTCGTAACTTCAGACTTCGTTTGCAGTGGTGATGTATCAATACTATTTGGCACTTCCCCTTTCACAAACTGTTCAATGTCCTCTTTATAAATACGGCCATTCTTACCACTGCCTGGGACTGTGGTTAGATCAACATCAAGTTCACGTGCTTTGCGTCTTACTGCCGGTGATGCGACCGCCTTTTTATTAATTACAGCAGCTGCTGTCACCGACTTTTCAACTACTGCTGGTTTTTGCTCTACCGCTTTGGTTTGTGCTTTCACTAATGCATCATTGATATCGACAACGTTCGCTTGAGTGCCTGCAATCGACATTTGAAAAAGAGGGCTGTGTACTTGCGCAATATCCCCTTTAGCATAATAAAGTTTTACCACTGTGCCAGTATACTTAGCGGGAATTTGTACGAGTGCTTTGTCTGTCATTACATCACAAACGGCTTGATCTTCTTCAATCAAATCACCTTCACTGACTAACCACTCAACAATTTCACACTCAACAATTCCTTCACCAATGTCGGGAAGGATAAAATCCTCAACGACTTCAGAGTGAGTATTTGTTTGCGTGTGCTCTATTGCGCTGGTTGTTTCTTCTTGAGTATGTTCGGCTGTAGTCTCACCAGCTACATCCATTGCAAACAGCGGGGCATGCACTAAAGCAATATCCCCTTTAGCATAATAGAGCTTACTGATCACACCATCATGAACCGCAGGAATTTGCACCAGTGCTTTGTCTGTCATTACATCACAAATCGGTTGATCTTCAGCTACGGTGTCGCCTTCGGCTACTAACCATTCAACAACTTCACATTCAACGATGCCTTCACCGATATCCGGTAAAATAAAATCTTTTGCCATGATGACTCCTAAAATTCGACCGATTGCTTGATTGCTGCGAGCACTTTCAACGCATCAGGTACATATTCTTTTTCAAGCGCTAATGGATACGGAGTATCTAAGCCGCAAACACGTAAGATAGGTGATTCTAAATGCAAAAAACATTCTTGTTGGATTGTCGCCGCAATTTCTGCACCAAAACCATTAGTGATTGGTGCTTCATGGCTAACAATAAGTCGCCCTGTTTTTGTCACTGAGTTAACAATCGTTTCCATATCCCATGGTAAAATACTGCGTAGATCAATCACTTCACAACTAATACCCTGCTCACTTGCACGTTTTGCAGCATCTTCGATGATTTCCATCTGTGCGCCCCAAGCAAGTAGTGTTACATCCGTACCTTCACTAACTATTTCAGCTTTACCAAGTTCAATGCTGTAATCTTGTTCAGGAACTTCACCCGTCGATGCACGATATAAACGTTTAGGCTCAAAGAAAATAACTGGATTATCATCTTTAATTGCAGCACGTAATAAGCCCTTTGCTTGGTAAGGGTTGCGAGGGACAACAATCTTAAGTCCCGGGGTATGTGCAAAATAAGCTTCAGGTGATTGCGAATGATATAAACCACCGGCAATACCACCACCGTAAGGAGTACGGATAGTCAGGTTGCCAACATTAAACTCGTTACCGCTACGATAACGAAATTTAGCAGACTCATTTACTATTTGGTCAAAGGCTGGAAAGATATAATCGGCAAATTGAATTTCAGCAAGTGCTGGTGCGCCAAACGCTGCTAAGCCATTAGCAAAACCCATGATCCCTTGTTCGGTTAATGGTGTATTAAATACACGGTGCTGACCATATTTCTCTTGTAGTCCAGACGTTGCGCGAAATACGCCGCCAAAATAGCCAACATCTTCACCAAAAATACACGCTTGCGGATGTTCAGCCATAGTTATATCAAGGGCTGAATTAATCGCATGTAACATATTCATTTTAGCCATTACTTAATTCTCCCTGCAGTCACTGGGTAAGCATCGGGGTGTTGCTTGATATGCGTTTTCAATTGCTCGTACTGACGTTGCAAAGAGGGGATCGGTGTATCATATACATCCGACACCAACTCTTCTAAGGCCGGTTTTGCAATCACTTCAGCGCGTTTTAATGCGGCTAGGATATCTTCACGAATTTGCTCTTTGGCTTTATTGTCTTCTTCTTCATTAAGCCAGTTTTGCTTAATTAACCATTTGCGAAAACGTTCGATTGGACAAGATTGATAATTTGCTTCTTCGTCTTTTGAACGATAGCCACTAGGATCATCTGATGTAGAATGCGCGCCAAGGCGATATGCAATCGATTCAATTAAAATCGGCTCACCTGTTTTAGTGGCAAGTTCACGGGCTTTTTTAGTTGCGGCATAAACAGCAAGTGCATCAGCACCATCAACACGAATCGTTTTAATACCGTAACCTACGCCACGAGAAGCGATGCCGTCGCCCTTAAATTGCTCATCCGCAGGAGTTGAAATCGCATAGCCGTTATTGCGAGCAAAAAATATAACCGGTGACTTATGCACTGCGGCCATATTTAAACCAGCATGGAAGTCTCCTTCTGAAGCAGCCCCTTCGCCAAAGTAACAGATAGTTATGTTATCTATCGTTGAGCTTAGTTCACCTGATTTTGCATCTATGTGTTTAATTTTCTGCCCGTACGCGTAACCTGTTGCTTGCGGTATTTGAGTACCTAGCGGCGATGAGATAGTCATGTAATTAAGTGCACTTGAACCGTAGTGAATTGGCATTTGGCGACCTTTACCTAAATCCAACTCATTTGAAAACATTTGATTCATAAACTGATCAAGTGTGAAGCCACGATAATGAAGTGCAGCCTGCTCACGGTATTGCGCCATGATCATATCGTCTTGATCAAGTGCCGCAGCAGACGCTGTCACTGCCGCCTCTTCGCCTAAACATTGCATGTAAAAGCTTACCCGGCCTTGGCGTTGAGCAGCTTGCATACGCTCATCAAGTGCACGAATAAAACGCATTGTTTCATATAACCGCAGCGCAGTACTTTCATCAATATCGGGGGCTGTTGCACCGTCGTGGATATCGCCATCCTCGTTTAAAATACTCAAGGTCGGAATATTTAAGGCATGACCGTCAATAAATGAGAGATCATGACTAATATTCAGCGATACGTTATTTGGATTGCTCATAACCTACCTTCTTTTGTTGTCGTAAACAGTACAAGTCAGTTGTTATTATTGGCTGTGCTCTGCAGGATAAACTTTGCAGAAACTGTACTGTATTTAAATTAAAGCTGCTAACACTTTACGTTAACGTAAAGTGTTATTCAACTAATCATAGACGAAACAAAGTTAATTGGCGACAGTGGCATTGGAAAGTTAACTATACAAAAGAATAAAGTATATACAATCATATAGTTAACGATTTGAGCTGACCTGCAAAGCAACAAATTAAATAATATTATCAGTCAGTTGTAATGGTATTACCGTTAATAATGCACGTTGTCCAAGGGCAACATCGGCATTAGGAAATATAATTGCTTCGCCTTCAACATCTGCGTAATAACAGGTCTGACCATCCGTTGCGAGTAAATCACCTTTGCTAAACCCGGTAAAATTCTCGGCATCATCCGAAAAAGGAAACGAAAAATCGTGTTCAGTGCGATTGATTGATCGGTGCACAGCAAATAACTCAAAGTCACTTGCATCAAATTCTTTATATATCACTTCTTTTTGGCTAATTAATGCGATTAGGGTCGCTTTGGTTTTCGCAAAACGACTCATATCATTTTCACCAAACGGTTTTACTTGACCAAGTTCAACGGTAAATGAATCTGCACCATGAACAAAAGAAGAATAGTAACTAAAAGTGGTGGCTGGTGATTTCATCATTAGCACCGTATTTACTCCACAGCTTAATAAAAACTGTAGTTGCGACTTTTTCCACGGTTTACCATGTAAAAAGGGATATACAGCAAATTTATCATTTTTTGAACCACGAATAGCAGTATGCAAATCGTAATGACAGCGCTCTCGCTGCTGACCGCCGCGTTGATAAAAGTCACTAACATATTGTTCAAGCTTGGCCGCTCGTGTGCGCTCATTATTCATCTTTACACCTTCGACAGTGTGATGACCATTAAATAAACGGTTTAGATTTTCTTCTACAAAACGCTTATCAATATTAATTGATTGCGGGTTACCAAAAATAAACAGTACTCGCTGTGCTAGTTGTAAATCGCCTAAGATAATACGCTTAATTAATTCATCGCAAATTTCAATAGGTGCTGTTTCATTACCATGGATCGCACTTGAAAGTACCACATCGATTGTAGTTGCGCATTTTGGTTGAAACTCTATAACGCCAGTGTCATGAATAGTTACAGTGGTACCATTACTTAAAGTAAAAGCACTCGGTGCTAAGTGCCATTCATTATTACGGCTGAGAGTTAAAAAATCGCCTTGCTGTTGTAATTCGTTTAAATACTCTGAGTTGGCTGTCATAATCCAAATGCCTTCATATTATTATGCAAATGAGAAACAAAAACGGCTGAATAAATCAGCCGTTATAAAATTGTCTAAGCGTTATTAACTAATCACTGAATCAACCAACTTCTTGGCTTCTTTTTCTAATAGCGCTAAATGTTCTTCACCTTTGAATGATTCAAGGTAAATTTTATAAATGTCTTCAGTCCCTGATGGACGCGCTGCAAACCAGCCGTTTTCAGTAACTACTTTTAAACCACCAATAGCGGCATTATTACCAGGCGCATGAGTTAGCTTTTGTAAAATAGGCTCGCCCGCAAGTGTATCTGCCGTAACATCTTTCGCACTTAGCCCTTTAAGTCGCTCTTTTTGGGCAGAACTTGCAGGTGCATCTATACGTTTGTATATAGGCGCACCAAATTCGAGCTCAAGCTCTTTATAAAGTGCTGATGGAGTTTTTCCTGTTACAGCTAAAATTTCCGCGGCTAATAAACCCATGATGAAA
Source organism: Pseudoalteromonas rhizosphaerae (assembly GCF_028885455.1). NCBI lineage: Bacteria > Pseudomonadati > Pseudomonadota > Gammaproteobacteria > Alteromonadales > Pseudoalteromonadaceae > Pseudoalteromonas > Pseudoalteromonas rhizosphaerae. Next base: position 3,232,146 of record NZ_CP118496.1, on the reverse strand, counting down.
CCGTCTTTGTCGGTATTCCATACTGTACCGTCAAAACGAAGGAATGATGCCCCGGCACTTTCTTCACCGCCAAACGCGAGTGTTCCAGTACTTAGCCCTTCGACAAACCATTTAAAACCAACAGGTACTTCTTGCACTTGACGATTATTACGGGCAACTACTCGGTCAATCATCGCACTTGAAACAAGTGTCTTGCCAATTTCAACGTCTTTGGACCAATCACGATGATTTAATAAGTAATCAATGGCAACCGCTAAAAAGTGATTAGGATTTATTAAGCCGTCAGGAGTTACAATACCATGGCGATCATAGTCTGGATCATTGCCAATGCTTATATCAAAATCATCTTTAAGGGCGATTAAGTTTGCCATCGCATAAGGTGATGAGCAATCCATACGAATTTTGCCATCTTTATCAAGTGGCATAAATGCAAAGCGCGGATCGACACTTTCATTGACGATTGTTAAATCTAAAGCAAATTTTTCGGCGATAATAGGCCAAAAGTTGATCCCTGAACCACCGAGCGGATCAATACCCACTTTAATATTTGCATTTGCAATCGCTTTTACATCAACAACATTAATCAAATCTTCAATATAAGGAGTCATTAAATCTTGGTATTTAATAAAACCTGAACGGGCAGCTTTTGCAAATGGGAATAGCTCAACCTCAACTAAATCTTCTAGTAGTAGTTGATTTGCTCTGTCTTCTATCCACTTAGTAACGTCAGTATCTGCCGGCCCGCCATTAGGTGGGTTATATTTAAAACCGCCGTCTTCTGGAGGATTATGTGAAGGTGTAACAACAATACCGTCAGCTAATTCATGAGGATGTAATTTGTTATGACACACGACCGCGTGGCTAATCACCGGTGTAGGTGTAAAATCGTCGTTTTCTTGCGTGATCACTTGTACTTCGTTAGCAACAAGCACTTCAATCGCTGAATTGTAAGCCGCCTCACTTAACGCGTGCGTATCCTTACCTAAGAATAGCGGTCCAAAAATATTATTTTGTTTTCGGTAATCACAAATTGCTTGAGTAATGGCGAGAATGTGAGATTCATTGAATTTCACATCATATGAACAACCTCGGTGCCCTGAAGTACCAAAAGCAACACAATGTTCAGGGTTTTGCTCTAGATCGGGTTCATTTAAATAATAAGCAGACACTAATTTTGGTACATTTACTAAATCTGATTGTGTTGCAGGTTTCCCTGCACCGGAATGAATCGCCATTACATTTCCTTTATAAGTAGTCTCGAATTTTTTCAGCTTGTTCAGCACTATAGCCTAAGCCAAGTGCCACTTCGTGTAGCATCATTTTCTTACGGGTAGTATTTGAGTTGGTCATTACCCAGTATTCACTGTCGGTAATGTTTTTTGGATTCATACTGCTGCCACTGTTTACTAACGCTTCTTTGCTGGTTGCGAAGTAAACGCGATCACGCCCTTGCACATCCAATACCGCTGAAAAATCAGTTTTATGAGTTCTATGTAAAGCAGATAAAATAAACAAAAAGCGCCCTACTACGCCTTTTTGCATGGCCAACTCTTCTTTATTGAGTATATTAAAAACACTGGCATGCGCTTGTGTCAATGGTGTGACAGCGGCTGACTTTTTATTCTCGGTCGATGAGGTGTGTTCAGTTGTTTGAGTCGTCTTTGCAACCTCATGCGTGACGGGCTGTTCTGGTTTTTCTTGCGCGGCTAAATCATTTTCGCCGTGAATATTTAATAAACGACGTAAAATAGTTGAGGCGCTTTCGCCTATACTTTGAGTGTTACTTGCAATGTATTGATATAACTCGTCGTCTATGTCAATTTTTTTCATGTTATTCCTGTCGTTACGGGTCACATTTTTTTCATCCATGCTGATTATACCCAAACCTGATTTAATTCTCTATGTTTTGCAATTTGTTATTTCACTAGGCAAACTAGGCACACTTTTATGAGATTGTTTTTGGAAACTGTGATGCTGTTAAATTACAAACAAACTGGCCAAGGGCCGCATGTAATTTTGATCCATGGATTGTTTGGTTCACTGGAAAATTTAAATGTTATAGCCAATGCATTGGCAGAAAATTTTACAGTAACGAATCTTGATTTACGTAACCATGGCCGTTCACCACACAGTGATATTATGGATTACCCGGCAATGGCTGACGACGTACTCGCCTTAATGGACCATTTAAGTATTGATAAAGCCCATTTAGTCGGTCATTCTATGGGCGGGAAAGTTGCTATGCAAATAGCACATATTAATCCAAGCTCAGTAAATAAGCTCGTAGTATTAGATATCGCTCCTGTTGCATATCAAAGTCGTCATGATGATATCATTGCGGCATTAAAGCTGGTAAAAAGCCATGCTATTAATGACCGCAAAGAAGCGGATAAATTAATGACGCAGCTAATACCTGAATTAGGTGTTCGCCAGTTTTTGCTAAAAAGCTATGCGAAAAACGAACTTGGTGAACTGCAGTGGCGCTTTAATTTGACTACCCTAAGTGAAAAATATCGCAATATTTTAGCAAATATTAAAGCAAATGATTCTTGTTTATGCGATACTTTATTTATCAAAGGGAACGATTCTGATTATATATTGCCTGAATATCGTGAAGCTATTATGGCTCAATTTAGCAACGCAAAAGCAAAAATTATTCATGGCGCAGGTCATTGGTTGCATGCCCAAAAACCAATGGCGGTTAATAAGTCTATCAATGATTTTTTAATGGCTTAATAAAGCAAAATTTAATCACGTATTTTTGACTTAGCGCACTAAATTATTACAATTTTATATGCTATAGTACGCGCCGTTTAATTTAAAGGTTATACGTTGATGGTCAGTCAGTTAATTAACGAATTTGATACCCTTGGGTTGTACTTTGGCTTAGCCGGTGTGTTCTTTTTTATCGGTATGGCTATCCAAGACGTACTAAAAAAAGGTAATGTGCCTAAATTTGGCCGTTATGTAGTATGGCTTGTGCTATTTTTAGGGTGTTCTGGTTTTATCGCTAAAGGACTTATTCAAGTTTTTTGGCAAGGTGCGGGTGTGGGTTAACCATGGCTAAGTCTGAAACAGATAGAACAACGCTCGATTTATTTGAATACGAAAAACGCCCCGGCAGACCAAAAACGAATCCCCTACCAAGGGAGGTTCAGTTAAAGGTAAATAAACGTAATCAAATAAAAAGAGATAAAGCACGTGGTTTAAAGCGTGTCGAATTTAAAGTTTCATCGCAGTTATATCAAGCGTTAAGCGATATGGCCGATGCACAAAATATTAGCCGCAGTGCGCTGATTGAAACTATTTTACAAGAAAGATTGGCTATTGATAGATAAAAGGTTTTAAATCCATGGCAAGTGTAGGTATTTTTTTCGGAAGTGACACAGGTAACACAGAACACGTAGCTAAAATGATCCAAAAAGAATTGGGTAAAAAGTTAGTGGCTGTGCATGATATTGCTAAAAGTTCAAAAGAACAGATCGCAGAATTTGATTTAATCTTATTTGGCATTCCTACTTGGTATTATGGTGAAGCACAATGTGATTGGGATGACTTTTTCCCTGAATTAGAAGAAGTTGATTTTGAAGGCAAGCTTGTGGCTATTTTTGGCTGTGGCGATCAAGAAGACTACGCTGAATACTTCCTTGATGCGATGGGTATGATCAATGACATCGTTACTGAGCGTGGCGCTATTGTTGTGGGTCATTGGCCAACACAAGGGTATGATTTTGAAGCCTCGAAAGGCATGGCTGATGACAACCATTTTGTTGGTTTAGGCATTGATGAAGACCGTCAACCAGAGCTTACTGAACAACGTGTAAAAGCATGGTCAGCACAAGTTTATGAAGAAATGTGTTTAAGTGAACTTGCTGATTAAATGCACTTTATTGCTAGTAATCGTATAAAATAGTGACGTTCGTTTTCCTATTACACATTTTATAAGTATTTCTAGCAATTGATCTTTGCACTTAATGACTAGGCACGTTATTCTTATCGTTGCTAATGTGTCGTGTACATCTTTGTAAGGTGTCTAGTATAACCAAATATAATTGAGACAGATTTAATGACTGATCATAACTTGGAATTAAAAAAAGCCGGCTTAAAAGTAACTTTGCCGCGTATTAAAATTTTAGAGATTTTACAATCTCCAGATAACCAACACATCAGCGCTGAAGATGTTTACAAAATTCTTTTGGACCTAGGTGAAGAAATTGGCCTTGCTACTGTGTACCGCGTACTTAACCAATTTGATGATGCGGGTATTGTTAGCCGTCACCATTTTGAAGGCGGTAAGTCTGTATTTGAACTCTCTGGTAGCACACACCATGATCACCTAGTATGTTTAAAATGTGGTAAAGTTGTTGAATTTGAAGATGAAATGATTGAACGTCGTCAACTTGAAATTTCAGAAGAAAATGGTATTAAATTAACCAACCACTCTCTTTATTTGTATGGCGAGTGTACTGACACTGCAGCATGTAAAGCATTTGCTGATAGTCAATAATTTATTAGCTGAATAAAAAAAACCTGCAAATTGCAGGTTTTTTTATGTCTGTTACTTTTATCCCCTCGCCTTTGAGCGAAGGGATAAAAAACTACTGCTGTGTTTTAGTCCAAGAATCACGTAAACCAACTGTTTGGTTAAATACAATGTTCTCTGACTTAGTATCACGGCTGAAGTACCCTGTACGTTCAAATTGAAAACCTTGTGCAGGCTCTGCATTAGCAAGTGATGGCTCAAGTTTTGCGTTTGCTAAAACCACTAATGAATCAGGATTTAAAGTTGTTGCAAAGTCTTCAGCTGCTGCAGGATTTGGTACGCTGAATAACCGATCATATAAACGAACTTCTGCGGTGATTGACTCACTGGCTGACACCCAGTGGATAACGCCCTTCACTTTACGTCCATCAGTTGGATTTTTGCCCAGCGTTTGTGGATCATAGCTACAAAAAATCGTGGTTATTTCGCCATTTTCGTCTTTTTCAACACGCTCTGCTTTAATAACATAAGCACCACGTAATCGAACTTCTTTATCAAGTACTAAGCGCTTGAATTTGTTATTTGCTTCTTCTTTGAAGTCTTCACGTTCAATATAAATTTCACGGGTGAACGGAACATCACGACGACCCATACTTTCATCATTTGGATGATTTGCAATTGATAAGGTTTCAACGGTATCAACAGCATAGTTTTCAATGATGATTTTAACCGGATCGAGAACGGCCATGGCACGTGGAGCATGTTCGTTTAAGTCTTCACGGATACAGGCTTCAAGCATGCCCATTTCAACCATGTTTTCTTGTTTGGTTACGCCAATACGTAAGCAAAATTCACGAATTGATGCTGGTGTATAACCACGACGGCGAAGACCTGCAATGGTAGGCATACGCGGATCATCCCACCCTTCAACATACTCATTGACCACTAAATCATTTAGCTTACGCTTTGACATTATAGTGTATTCAAGGTTTAACCTTGAAAACTCAATTTGTTGTGGATGACATTCAAGACTGATGTTATCTAACACCCAATCATATAAACGGCGGTTATCTTGAAATTCAAGTGTACACAATGAATGGGTAATGCCCTCTAGCGCATCTGAGATACAGTGCGTAAAGTCATACATTGGGTAAATACACCATTTATCACCGGTTTGATGATGATGAGCAAAACGCACACGATAAATAATAGGATCACGCAGCACCATAAATGAGCTGGCCATATCGATTTTTGCGCGTAATACACACTCGCCTTCTTTAAATTCACCAGCACGCATTTTTTCAAATAGTGCTAAGTTTTCTGAAGGACTAGTATCACGGGTTGGACTATTTTTACCAGGCTCTTTTAACGTGCCGCGATATTCACGCGCTTGATCAGCTGTTAAAAAGCACACATAGGCTAAGCCTTTATTAATAAGCTCTACAGCATAGTCATACAAAGTATCAAAATAATTTGACGAATACTTTATTTCACCATCCCAGTTAAAACCTAACCACTGAACATCTTCTTTGATTGAATTAACGTAGTTAATATCTTCTTTTTCAGGGTTAGTATCATCAAAACGTAAATTACATTGACCACTGTAGTCTTGCGCAATACCAAAATTTAAACAAATTGATTTAGCATGACCAATATGTAAAAAACCATTTGGCTCTGGTGGAAAACGAGTATGTGTAGACGCATGTTTACCTGATGCTAAATCTTCATCAATACGGGTTCTTATAAAGTTACTTGGGCGATTCTCAATTTCCGCCATAGGAATACAATCCTCACAATAGTGCATGGTGACAAAACTACTGCATTATACCCAAACCACCCCAAGATGCGAGTTTCAGTTGGAATTAAAAGCGATTTAGGCAAGGCATTGATTGCAAATAATAGTGGTTCTATTGGTAAAATCAATAACGCAGTATAAATCGCTTTTAAACCAACCCGTTGGGCGTTTCGCAGGCACTTACTCTCATCGTTGTTACTTCTTAAAAGGGACTACCATTGTTACAAAGTAACGCCTTGATATTAAGCCCCTGTGAAACGCTGAATTCTGCATATTGAGGTGGTTTGGGTATATTATAAAAACAAACCTTAACATACAGTAATAGATGCGGGTTTATTACATATTGTGTGCTTAGCGGAAAATACTAGCTAAAGAACCACGCCTGGGTTGTTATTTAATCTCTTAATGACGATAAATTGTTCTAGCGCAATAAAACAGTCATTCAACCAAGCTACAGTGACGTCATTAAAGTAATTCTTTTAAGGAGAAAATAATGGCTTCACTTTCACAGCATCGCGTTTATATCCCAACTACTGCACGCGCAAACCAATATATCTTAGCGGAGTTCGTACCCAGTGCCGATTTATACGCACGTTTTAGTAATATACAGCAATGTTATGAACGTTTAGCACGACAGCTATTCTCTTCATGTGATGAATACGAGCTACACAATGTACATTTGATAGCAAACGATAAGCTCCCCGTTGTTAGGTTTCATGAAGAGTCGTATTGTTTACAAACAGAAAAACAAATTTTATTCTTTTATAACCCGCGTTACCATGAAGCGCATAAATGCATTTACGACAGCAGCAAACCCAGTAAAAAAATTCGCTTACTCTTCCTTGCTACTGGTGAAGACTTGCGTGCGAATGCTGCCATATTCCATACTCGGGTTAAAAAAGTACTCGAATACCTACAAAGCACATTATTGATCGATGAAGCAGCAATAAAAGTGCGTGATCATCAACATTTAACCTATGACTTGTTCGCCAAAGCGAAAGGATGTAAAGAAAGCTACGGTTATAAACTCAGAGGACTCTACCCTCGCTACCAAAGCCGCCATTGTACACTCCCTGCAGAACATAATGAGATGACCTATACGACATTTGCGATCCCAATAACACGTACTATTAAAACTCAGTTTCATCATTTACTTAATAAGCCAACATTCACAGAGTTTTACCAGCACTTTTATGACGCATTTATTAAGCAATGCGCCGCCAAAAATTTACATTTAGCGGCGATGATAGCAAATGGTACGATGCCAATAATTAGAAACAGTAAGACTGATAACAACGATGGCAATCATGAATTGCAAAAGCTAAGTTTTTCAACCGACGATCAAAAAACGCAATATAGTCATTATTGGCATGATGAAAAACTAGTAGATTCACTGCATTTTGTTATTGTTGCCAGTGAAAAAGACGAACAAGGAATTGGCCACGGTCGGTTTATGAATCAAGTTGAAAGTGTGATCCGTACACTCATCGAACCATTATCTATTAATATAGAGCGCCAAGATATCACTGTGCGATTTTTTCAACATATCAATCATTATCTATAATAGCGAGCTTGTCGATAATGAACCCCTTAAGCTAAGTTCAGGTTAACTACAGACCTTATCCCTGCCAGTATTTTTAGCATGGTAAAGGTTTGTGTCAGCAACTTTTAATAACGTATTAAGGGCGAGTCCTGGCTGCATTTGTGCTACACCAGCACTGCTTGTTAAAGTGATTTTTTTATCGGTCAAGCTTAACGATTTTAAACAAATGCATAAGTTACCGATAAAATCATGCCCTTGTGCAAGTGTTAAGTTTGGCATTACCACAATAAACTCTTCACCACCAAAGCGAGCAAATTGATACTCAGTATCAGCTAACTGCTCTGTAAGTAACGCGCTAAAAGCAATTAGGGCTTGATAACCGATATCATGACCATATTGATCATTTACTTGTTTAAAATGATCAATATCTAAAATTGAAACTGAAAAGTTTTGTTGCTTCCCGATAAGTTGCGCTGCAATAAAATCGAGAATATAGCGACGGTTATGAGCTCCAGTGAGTGGATCTGTATTTGCTCTGCGTTGGCTTCGTAAATATGCTTTGCGTTGATTTAATGCGAAAATTGTAATGCTTAATATCGCTAATATACCAATAACAGAATAGGCTGCTTGTAACTGTCCTTCTTTAGCTAACTTATCTAAAGTAATTTGTTGGTATTTTAATTTCTCTTCAGCCAACTGCAATTTGATATCTTGTTGAGTAGATTCAAATCGTGAGCGTGCTTCTTGCTCGAGTTTCTGCTGCGTTGTTTCTTTTGCTTGCTCTGTAAGCTTAATCAATAACTTCAGTGCATTAGTAGCCTCTGCAAAACGACCTAATTGTTCTAGGCTTTGCGCCTTTAAGCTGAGTGTATTCCGGCTGTAACGGTTATTAAGCGGCCTATCGTAATCAGTCAACAATAACTCTGATGCTTGAATATATTCAAGTGCTTGCTCTGGTTGCTGTAATGCTAAGAAAGTTTTAGCAAATCCATTATTTAATGCAATTATATGCGCTGGATTTACAATCACTTTATTGACATAACTTTTAGCCAAGTATAGTAGTTGCAACGCTTGCGAATATTTTTTTTGCTTCAGAGCAACATTTGCTTTACCAGCTGGCGCTAAAAAAAGATAGCGCGGTGCTTTTACCATTGCTGATAACATTATCATTTCTTCATAACAAGCCGCCGCTGAATCAAGTTTTTCGGCGCGCTCATATGTCATGCATAAGATATAGATAACAGGCAAACCATTGACAACATTGCCGTTTTTACTGGCGAGATCGCGTGCTAAAACTGCATATTGCTCACCTTTCTCAAATAGTGACATGGTCGAATAATATGCAGCTAAACTATCATAAACATAAAGCATGGTAGTTGATGACATATTCGCAGTTTTGGCTTCAATGTAGGCATTTTCGATAATTTCTATTGCTTTAGGGTATTCCTCTTGCCAGAGCAACAGAGCCCCTTCAATTGACTCAGCTTGTACCAACATCTCTAAATCGTTTGCTTGAATAAAGGCATTTTGTGCTAAGCGGATTTGTTTAATACTTTCAGGTAACAGCCCTTCTTCTAAAGAAAAAACACTCCGATACATTAACCAATAACCTTGGATCCAATCATCGTCTTTAGGCAGTTGTTGTTGGGCAAGTTCAAAGTAACTTTGTGAACGTGCGATATCACCTTTAAATAAATACAGCCGCGCTAACAAAGTATTATTATAAGCGTGTTCAGTGGTAGAAATACGCTGAGCTGCTTGTGTAATAACTAATTCTTCGATCAACTGATTTGGTTCAGCTAATGCGCGTTGTTCGGTTACTAAAAATGCGGTACGAAATGAAGTAGATGAAAAATAAATTGAAAGAGCAACAAAAGCATACAAGGTAGACTGTAAAATAAATTATTCGCATTACTGCTAGATCTTCCAATGATAAAAAGCAATCGCACATTATAACGGCAGTTTTGATTATTACCAGTAGAGTTTATTGAAACAAGCTATTGATTTTTATTATTAAATAAACAGCTAGAGATTCGGAAATTTATCATTATCTAGACATAATACTTTATAAATAATGGCAAAAAAAAGGCTCACTAAGTGAGCCTTTTTTCAAAACATAGCAGGTTATTACCAGCCAGTTTTTTCTTTAAGTGCTTTACCGATATCAGCAAGTGAACGTACAGTTTTTACGCCCGCAGCTTCTAATGCAGCAAATTTCTCATCAGCAGTACCTTTACCGCCAGCGATGATTGCGCCAGCATGACCCATACGCTTACCTTCTGGTGCAGTAACACCAGCAATGTAAGAAACAACAGGCTTAGTAACGTTAGCTTTGATGTACTCTGCAGCTTCTTCTTCTGCAGTACCACCGATTTCACCGATCATTACGATCGCTTCAGTTTGTGGATCTTTTTCGAACATTTCTAAAACGTCGATAAAGTTAGTACCAGGAATTGGGTCGCCACCAATACCAACACAGGTAGACTGACCGAAACCTGCATCTGTAGTTTGTTTAACAGCTTCGTACGTTAAAGTACCAGAGCGAGAAACAATACCTACTTTACCAGGTTTGTGGATGTGACCAGGCATGATACCAATCTTAGTCTCACCAGGAGTGATAACACCTGGACAGTTAGGACCGATCATACGAGTACCTGTTTGATCTAGTTTAACTTTAACGTCAACCATATCAAGTGTAGGGATACCTTCAGTGATACAAACGATTAGCTCGATGCCCGCATCGATTGCTTCTAAGATAGCATCTTTACAAAAAGGTGCTGGTACATAGATAACTGATGCAGTTGCACCTGTTGCTTCTACAGCATCACGTACAGTGTTAAATACTGGAAGACCAAGGTGCGTTTGACCGCCTTTACCTGGGCTTACACCACCAACCATTTGTGTACCGTACTCAAGCGCTTGCTCTGAGTGGAAAGTACCTTGGCCACCGGTGAAACCTTGACAGATAACTTTTGTATCTTTATTGATTAATACAGACATTATTTGCCCTCCGCAGCAGCAACAACTTTTTCAGCCGCGTCTGTTAGTGATTCAGCAGCAATGATATCTAGACCAGAATTCTTAAGAACTTCACGACCTAGCTCAGCGTTAGTACCTTCTAAACGTACAACTACAGGTACGTTTACGCCAACTTCTTTAACTGCGCCAATGATGCCTTCAGCGATCATGTCACAACGAACGATACCACCAAAGATGTTAACTAAAACAGCTTTAACGTTGTCATCTGAAAGAATGATTTTGAATGCTTCAGATACACGTTCTTTAGTCGCGCCGCCGCCAACATCTAGGAAGTTTGCAGGCTTACCACCGTGTAGGTTTACGATGTCCATAGTACCCATTGCTAGGCCTGCACCGTTAACCATACAACCAACGTTACCGTCTAATGCAACGTAGTTAAGTTCAAAACTTGCTGCATGTGCTTCACGTGCATCTTCTTGTGATGGATCGTGGAAATCACGCATTTTAGGTTGACGGTAAAGTGCATTACCATCGATACCGATTTTGCCGTCAAGACAGTGAAGGTTACCTTCATCAGTGATAACAAGCGGGTTGATTTCAAGTAGTGCGAAATCGAAATCAGTAAACATTTTACCAAGACCCATGAAGATCTGTACGAACTGTTTCATTTGTACTGGGTTAAGACCCAATTTAAAACCTAGTTCACGTGCTTGGTAAGCTTGAGGACCTACTAATGGGTCGATCTCTGCTTTGTGGATAAGCTCTGGTGTTTCTTCAGCAACAGTTTCAATTTCAACACCGCCTTCAGTAGACGCCATGAAAACAACTTTGCGAGATGCACGGTCAACAACTGCACCTAAGTACAATTCGTTGGCGATATCAGTACAGCTTTCTACTAAAATTTTAGCAACTGGCTGACCATTCTCGTCTGTTTGGTAAGTAACTAGGTTTTTACCTAACCAGTTAGCTGCAAACGCTTTAACTTCGTCGATAGTTTTAACTAGCTTTACACCGCCAGCTTTACCACGTCCACCTGCGTGAACCTGAGTTTTAACAACCCACATATCACCGCCGATTTTCTCAGCAGCTGCTGCAGCTTCTTCAGGTGTATCGCAAGCGAAACCTTGAGAAACTGGTAAACCATATTCGGCAAAAAGTTGTTTTGCCTGATACTCATGCAAATTCATGATGCTTTATCCAATTTTTTATACTAAAAGAGCTGACTATTTTTATAAATAGACAGCTATCCCAAATTGCGCACCTAGTATAGATCCCAAGGCTTAACATGAAAACCCCAGTACGACCAAAGGCGCAAAAAAAAAGCTGTGAATATGACTCACAGCTTATATTTTATACTACTGAATTAAACATCCAGTAATAAACGAGTTGGATCTTCAAGTAACTCTTTAATTGTTACTAAGAAGCCAACAGATTCTTTACCATCTATTTGGCGATGATCATAAGATAATGCCAAATACATCATAGGAAGAATTTCAACTTTACCATTCACAGCCATTGGACGATCTTGGATTTTATGCATACCCAAAATTGAAGACTGCGGTAAGTTGATAATAGGTGTTGATAGTAACGAACCGAACACACCACCGTTAGTGATAGTGAAGTTACCACCAGTCATGTCGTCAAGTGTTAACTTACCATCACGACCTTTAAGTGCTAATTCACGAATACCTTTTTCGATTTCAGCAACAGATAGCTTATCGCAATCTTTTAGTACTGGAGTCACTAGGCCACGTGGCGTAGAAACTGCAATGCTGATATCAAAATAGTTGTGGTATACGATATCATCGCCATCAATTGATGCATTTACGTCAGGGAAACGTTTTAGTGCTTCAGTAACTGCTTTTACGTAAAAAGACATGAAACCTAAACGGATACCGTGACGTTTCTCGAACACTTCTTGATACTGCTTACGAAGATCCATGATTGGTTTCATGTTAACTTCGTTAAATGTCGTTAACATTGCAGTAGAGTTTTTCGCTTCAAGAAGACGATTAGCAATGGTTTTACGTAAACGTGTCATAGGAACGCGTTTTTGTGTACGGTCACCCATTGGTGCCGCTGGCGCTGCTTCAGCTTTCGCCGCAGGAGCTGGTGACTTCAAGAATTGATCAACATCTTCTTTTGTCACACGACCATTTTTACCAGAGCCTTTAATTTTAGAAGCATCTAGGCCTTTTTCTGCGATTAAACGACGCACTGACGGTGTTAACACGTCTGAACTATCGCTAGAATCAGCAGCCGGAGCTTGTTCTTTTGCTGCAGGGGCTGCAGCTGGTGCGCCACCGGCTTTAACTTTACCGATAACTTGGTCACCCAGTACTGTATCGCCTTCTGCGTGAATAATTTCACCCATTACGCCATCTTCTTGAGCAACAACTTCAAGAACAACTTTATCAGTTTCGATATCAACTAGGTTTTGATCGCGTGTTACTGCGTCACCTGGTTGCACATGCCAAGTAGCTACTGTCGCGTCTGCGACTGATTCTGGAAGTACAGGTACTTTAATGTCCACTTCTTTACCTTCTGATGCTGGTGCTGATTGCGCCGCTGGCGCGTTTTCTTGTTTGTCTGAAGCTGGTGCAGCTTCGCTCTTTGCGTCTTCAGTTGGCGTAGCTGCATCAGCCTCACCAATGATACCGATCACTTGGTCGCCAAGTACGGTTGCACCTTCTTCTTGTGAAATTTCAGTGATCACACCGTCATGTGGTGCAACAACTTCTAAAACAACTTTGTCTGTTTCGATATCTACTAAGTTCTGATCACGGCTTACTTTGTCGCCAACACTTACATGCCATGTAGCAACGGAAGCATCAGCAACCGACTCAGGAAGAACAGGAACTTTAATTTCTGTGCTCATTGCTTATCCTTTATTTTCAATAGTAAGCGCGTCTGCGACAAGCGCTTGTTGTTCTTTAGTATGCACTGACATATAACCACACGCTGGAGAAGCAGAGGCTTTACGACCTGCATATTTAAGCTTCGCACCTTGTGGGATTGCATCTACAAAGTGGTGTTGTGAACAATACCAAGCACCTTGGTTTTGCGGCTCTTCTTGACACCAAACAAAGTCTTTCACATGTTGATAACGCGCCATAATGGCTTCCATTTCATCATGTGGGAATGGGTATAACTGTTCAACACGCACAATAGCAACATTCTCTTGCTCAAGCTTACGACGCTCTTGTAATAGCTCGTAGTAAACCTTACCACTACAAAATACTACGCGTTCTACTTTCTTAGCATCAATATCATCGATTTCATCGATCATATTATGGAATACACCTTCTGCAAGCTCTTCAAGCGACGACGTTGCAAGTGGATGACGTAACAATGATTTAGGTGTCATAACAATCAGTGGGCGACGCAGTGGTCTTACTGATTGACGACGTAACATTGCATATACTTGTGCCGGTGTTGAAGGCACACATACTTGCATGTTGTGATCAGCACATAGCTGTAAGAAACGCTCTAAACGTGCTGAACTGTGTTCAGGACCTTGCCCTTCATAACCATGTGGCAATAAAATGGTCAGTCCACATAAGCGGCCCCATTTTTGCTCACCTGAACTTAAGAATTGGTCAAATACAACTTGTGCGCCGTTAGCAAAATCACCAAACTGTGCTTCCCACAGTACTAGTGATGTTGGCTCTGCTGTCGCATAACCATATTCAAACGCCACAACCGCTTCTTCTGAAAGCACTGAGTCAAATACTTGGAAAGTACCTTGATCTTCACTTAAGTGCTGTAAAGGCGTGTAAGTGGCCCCATCAGTTTGACTATGTACAACTGCATGGCGGTGGAAGAAAGTACCACGACCTGAATCTTGGCCTGTTAAACGAATATCAGTACCTTCAGTTGCGATCGTTGCATAAGCAAGTGTTTCTGCCATACCCCAATCAAGTGGTTTCTCACCGTTAGCCATTAATTTGCGATCATCGTAAATCTTTTTAACGCGAGACTGAGCTTTATATTGCTCAGGGTAACTTGCTATTTTGTTACCTAGTTCTTTTAATTTTTCAACTGGAACGCTGGCATCGTAATCAACACTCCATTCATGGCCAACATACTTAGCCCAATCAGATGAGTGTGATGTTTCTGGTTGAATTTCTTCAACAACACAATTGCCTTCGTCTAAACCATTACGGTAGTCATCAGCCAGTGCTTTAATTTCATCTTCAGTAAACGAGCCTTCAGCCATTAACTGATCTGCGTAGATCAAACGTGGCACTGGGTGTTTTTTGATTTTTTGGTACATGATCGGTTGAGTCGCATTCGGCTCATCCGCTTCATTATGGCCGTGACGACGATAACAAACTAAATCAATAACCACATCACGTTTAAATTGATTTCTGAAATCAAGTGCGATTTGCGTAACAAATGCAACCGCTTCAGGGTCATCTGAATTAACGTGGAAAATAGGCGATTGCACCATTTTTGCGATGTCTGTACAGTAATCTGTTGAACGTACATCGTATTGTTTGCTTGTAGTAAAACCAACTTGGTTGTTCACTACAATGCGAATACTACCACCACAACTAAACGCATTTGTTTGCGATAAGTTAAAGGTTTCTTGAACAACACCTTGGCCTGCCACTGCCGAGTCACCATGAATGGTAATAGGTAGTGCTTTAATACCTGAACTGTCACCCAAACGGTCTAAACGTGCACGAACCGAGCCCATAACTACTGGGTTTACGATTTCAAGATGCGATGGGTTAAAGGCAAGAGCCATATGAACTTTGCCACCTTTAGTAGCAAAATCCGAAGAGTAACCCATGTGGTATTTAACATCACCTGAGCTTAATGTTTCTTTATGCTTGCCAGCAAACTCATCAAATAGTTCTGATGGGTTTTTACCAAGTACATTGACAAGAACATTTAAGCGACCACGGTGAGCCATACCAATAACCGCTTCTTGTTGGCCACTTTCGCCAGCACGGTGAATAAGCTCTTTAAGCATTGGTACTAATGCATCACCACCTTCAAGTGAGAAACGTTTAGCACCGGGGAACTTAGCCCCTAAATATTTTTCAAGACCATCCGCTGCGGTTAATCCTTTAAGGATACGCAACTTTTCATCTTTACTGAATGTTGGACGTGATTGCACTGACTCTAAACGTTGCTGTAACCAACGCTTTTCTTCAGTTGATGTGATGTGCATATACTCAGCGCCAACAGAACCACAGTATGTGGTCATTAGAGCTTGATATAACTCACCTAAAGGCATGGTATCGCGGCCTACGGCAAACGATCCCACGTTAAATTCACGGTCAAAATCAGCTTTAGATAATTCATGATATTCAAGCTCTAAGTCTCGAACACGTTCACGTTGCCAAATGCCCAATGGATCTAGGTTGGCATTTTGATGACCACGGAAACGGAAAGCATTTATAAGCTGGAGAACTTTGACTTGTTTAGGGTCACTGCTTCCACCTTCTGCTACCACTACTTCTCTATGCTTGTTTTTCGCAAGCGCCGCAAACTGTGCACGAACTTCTGAATGCTTAACTTCAACATCCACACCATCAACTTTTGGTAATTGTTCGAACACTTCTCGCCATTCTTCTGGCACAGAAGTCGCATTGTCTAAATACGCTTCATAAAGCTCTTCTATATAAGCAACGTTGCCGCCGTTTAAATGTGAAGATTCTAGCCATGCCTTCATCACACCTTCGTGCATTTATAAGCCCTTTTCTTTAGCGCAGAAATTAATTGTAATAACAAGATGGCCAATTCACATTAGCCATCTTACATTTATCAAGATTATTAAACCGAACGGCTTATTAACATTGATTTGATTTGTCCGATTGCCTTAGTTGGATTAAGACCCTTAGGACAAACGCTAACACAGTTCATGATACTGTGACAACGGAACACGCTGAATGCATCGTCTAAATCAGCTAAACGCTCTTCAGTTGCCGTATCGCGGCTATCAGCCAAGAAACGGTAAGCATGAAGAAGACCAGCTGGACCTATGAACTTGTCTGGATTCCACCAAAACGAAGGACACGATGTTGAACAACATGCACATAGAATACACTCATACAAGCCATCTAACTTATCACGTTCTTCGATTGATTGAAGACGTTCACCCGCCGCTGGCGTGTCATTAATTAAGTATGGTTTAACTTTTTCGTATTGAGTGTAGAACTGACTCATGTCAATAACAAGGTCACGTACCACAGGTAAACCTGGTAATGGACGTATTACAATTTTACCTTTGCCATTTTTTTGTAGCGTAGATAAAGGAGTAATACATGCTAAACCATTTTTACCATTCATGTTAACACCGTCAGAACCACATACACCTTCACGGCATGAGCGACGGAATGATAACGTTGGATCTTGCTCTTTTAATAATAAAAGTGCATCCAAAACCATCATGTCGTGGCCTTCTTCCGTTTGCAAAGTATATTCTTGCATACGTGGGGCGTTATCAACATCTGGATTATAACGATAAACAGAAAATTGTACTTGTGCCATCGTCTCGCTCCTAGTAGGTACGTGCTTTAGGTGGAAATGCTTCGCGCAGTTTAGGCGCATAGTTAACATCACGTTTGCTCATTTCATCCGTTACCGGATTGAAAACAGAGTGACATAGCCAGTTTTCGTCATCACGATCTGGGAAGTCAAAGCGAGAGTGTGCACCACGGCTTTCTGTACGGAAGTTTGCAGCGACTGCAGTTGAGTACGCTGTTTCCATCATGTTATCTAGCTCTAGACATTCGATACGTGCAGTGTTGAAGTCTAATGATTTATCATCAAGACGCGCATGCTGCAGACGTTCACGAATTTCTTTAAGTTCTTTAAGACCTGCTGCCATTGACTCACCTTCACGGAATACCGAGAAGTTAAGTTGCATACATTGCTGTAGATCTTTCTTGATTTGGACTGGATCTTCGCCTTGACCAATTGTTGAGTTTTCCCAACGATTAAAGCGAGCAAGTGACGCTTCTAAATCTGACTCAGAGGCATCTTTAGATACTTCAACATCATTTAGGTATGTACCTAAGAAGTTACCAGCTGCACGACCAAATACCACTAAATCAAGCAATGAGTTACCACCTAAGCGGTTTGCACCGTGTACAGATACACAGGCAATCTCACCAACTGCAAATAAGCCTTCAACTACTTTCTCATTGCCTTGGGCATCGATTTGTAGTACTTGCCCATTTACATTGGTTGGTACGCCACCCATCATATAATGGCAAGTAGGAATTACTGGAATTGGCTCTTTAGCAGGGTCAACGTGAGCAAATGTTTTAGCAAGATCACATACACCAGGAAGACGTAGATTAAGCGTTTCTTCACCTAAGTGATCAAGCTTAAGCTTAATGTGTGGACCCCAAGGACCATCACAACCACGACCTTCACGGATTTCTGTCATCATTGAACGAGCAACAACATCGCGTGACGCTAAATCTTTTGCATTCGGTGCATAACGTTCCATGAAACGCTCGCCATCTTTATTTAAAAGATAACCACCTTCACCACGACAACCTTCTGTTACTAGCGTACCCGCACCAGCAATACCGGTTGGGTGAAATTGCCACATTTCCATGTCTTGCATAGAAATGCCGGCACGAGTTGCCATACCAACACCGTCACCAGTATTGATGTGTGCATTAGTCGTTGATGCGAAGATACGACCTGCGCCACCCGTTGCTAGTACAACAGCTTTAGATTTAAAGTAAACAACTTCGCCGGTTTCGATATCGATTGCAGTACAACCAACAACATTACCATCATCGTTTTTAACTAAATCTAATGCATACCATTCAGAAAATACATTGGTTTTGTTTTTAACGTTTTGCTGGTAAAGAAGGTGTAATAACGCATGACCAGTACGGTCAGCTGCAGCCGCAGTCCGTGCAGCTTGCTCACCACCAAAATTCTTCGATTGACCACCGAAAGGACGTTGGTAAACACGGCCATTTTCAAAACGAGAAAATGGTAGACCCATGTTTTCTAATTCAGTAATTGCTTCTGGGCCTGTTTTACACATATATTCGATAGCGTCTTGGTCACCGATGAAATCGGAACCTTTAACAGTATCGTACATGTGCCATTCCCAGTTATCTTCATGTGAGTTACCCAAAGCAACCGTAATACCACCTTGTGCAGACACAGTGTGAGAACGGGTTGGGAATACTTTAGAGATAAGCGCACAGGTTTTACCTGATTCAGTGATTGCAAGTGCTGCGCGCATACCCGCACCACCTGCGCCAATCACAACGGCATCAAATTCACGAACAGAATATTTCACTTAAACACCCCATAAAACGATTAGACCAATAGCTACGTATGCAACGGCCATAAGGTTTAATACAAACCCTAAAACAGCGCGTAATGTTGCATTTTTCACGTAATCAGTCAGTACTTGCCAAAGGCCAATACGGGTATGAACCATAATGCAAACGAGGGTAATTAACGTAAACCCTTTCATTGCGAGGTTTGAAAACAGGCCTTGCCATGCTTCAAAAGTAACTTCTGGTGTACATAAGAAGTAGCCGATAATAAAAATCGCATACGCGGTAATTACTAGTGCCGTGGTACGTAATGAGACATAATCTTGTACACCATCACGCTTTAGAGTTGCTTGATTTAAAACCATATCCACACCCCTGCTAGAACAGAAGCCACAACGCCAAGTGCCATAGCAATTTTAGCGCTGAGGTTACCTGATTCAAGTTCTTCCCAATGTCCCATATCCATAATGATATGACGAATACCGCCGATAAGGTGGTATGCCAATACGGAAATGGTGCCCCAAGCTATAAATTTGGCAATGAATCCGCTAAACAGACCCTTGACGAATTCAAAACCTTCAGCAGAAGAAAGAGACTCAGACCAAGCCCAAATGACAAACGTTAAAGCAAAAAATAACGCAACACCGGTGACGCGGTGAAAAATTGATGCTTTAGCCGTTGCCGGCATTGATATAGTTGTTAGATCTAGATTTACAGGTCTTTGCTTTTTCACAGTTACTTGCCCATCTTGCCCACTAGGAGCTCATCTACTTGTTTTTCTTAACCCACCAGAAAACGATTTTTCTGATGGAACTATCTAAGTAAAGCTTTTTGTTACGACTAAAATTCACATTTTTGCAAAGATTAGCTGTAAAAATAACGTTTACCTACAGACAATACGGTATAAAACCTTCGATAGTATATATAGCCAAAGGTCTTTTTACAATTCTTGTTTAGTTAGAGCTATTTGCGAATTAGCCAATGGTATAATATTTAATCCCGTCAGAATATTTATTATACATTTGTGCATAATGTTTATAAAAATTGACTTTAACCCCCTCTTTCACGTTAAAATGAAAAGGATGTGCTTAAACAGATTCAGAACATAACAATCAGAGTTGTTATCTTAATAGGAGATAAATAGATGGCGGATAAGAAAGCCACAGTCCATATTGATGGTCTAGATCCAATCGAACTTCCAATTTACCAAGGTACTGCTGGTCAGGATGTAATCGATGTACGTACGTTAGGTGCTCACGGTCATTTCACATATGATCCAGGTTTCATGTCGACTGGTTCTTGCGAATCTTCAATTACATATATCGACGGTGGCAAAGGGATATTACTTCACCGTGGTTACCCAATTGAACAACTAGCCGAAGACTCAGATTATGTTGAGTTGTGTTATTTACTGTTAAACGGTGAATTACCAACTAAAGAGC
Source organism: Pseudoalteromonas rhizosphaerae (assembly GCF_028885455.1). Classification (NCBI taxonomy): domain Bacteria; kingdom Pseudomonadati; phylum Pseudomonadota; class Gammaproteobacteria; order Alteromonadales; family Pseudoalteromonadaceae; genus Pseudoalteromonas; species Pseudoalteromonas rhizosphaerae. The sequence continues at coordinate 3,211,634 of NZ_CP118496.1, read as the reverse complement.
AATATACTGATTTTGCATCACAAATCACACATAGCACGATGCTTGATGAGAAAATTGCAAACTTCTTCCAAGGCTTCCGTTTTGATGCCCATCCAATGGCTATGCTATGTGGTGTAGTTGGTGCATTATCATCTTTTTATCATGAAGATCTTGATATTACTGATGCAACACAACGTAAAACAAGTGCTGTAAAATTAATTGCTAAGCTTCCAACTATCGCAGCGATGGCTTATAAATACAACGTAGGTCAACCATTCGTTTACCCACGCAATGATTTAAGCTATGCAGAAAACTTCTTACATATGATGTTCTCTGTACCAGCTGAAGAATATAAAGTTAATCCAGTGACTGCTAAAGCAATGGATAAAATCTTTATGCTTCACGCTGATCACGAGCAAAATGCATCAACGTCTACAGTACGCTTAGCTGGTTCTTCTGGTGCTAACCCATATGCATGTATTGCCGCAGGTATCGCATCACTTTGGGGCCCTGCACATGGCGGTGCTAACGAAGCATGTTTAAACATGTTAGAAGAAATTGGCTCTGTTGATCGCATCGACGAATACGTTGCTAAAGCAAAAGATAAGTCGGACCCATTCCGTCTTATGGGCTTTGGACACCGTGTTTACAAAAACTTCGATCCGCGTGCAACTGTAATGCGTCAAACCTGTCACGAAGTACTTGCTGAGCTTAATATTCAAGATCCGTTGCTGGATATTGCAATGAAACTTGAGCAAATTGCATTAGAAGACCCATACTTTGTTGAGAAGAAACTTTACCCTAATGTAGACTTCTACTCAGGTATTATCTTAAAAGCAATTGGTATCCCAACAAGCATGTTCACTGTGATCTTCGCAATGGCACGTACTGTTGGTTGGATCACACACTGGGACGAGATGTTATCTCAACCTGGTCATAAGATCAGCCGTCCACGTCAGCTATATACTGGTCACACACACCGTGATTACGTAGCAACAGACAAGCGTTAATTTTATAGTTGATGCTAAAAAGGGCCGCATTTGCGGCCTTTTTTGTATCTAGTCCTTGAGAAATATCACAAAGCCATTACAATTCCGGTTCAGTTTTTAATTCGGCTTTGGTGTGCTTGATGTTGAAAAGTTATGTTTAATATAGAAAAAATTCGCGCAGACTTTCCTGCCCTAAAACAACTCATCAACGGGCAACCGCTGGTCTATCTTGATTCGGCTGCAACCACCCAAAAACCACTGTCAGTTATCAGCGCGACTGAGCATTTTTACGCACGTAATAATGCTAACGTTCATCGTGGCCGCCATACCTTAAGCGAACAAGCAACCCACGCCTATGAACAAGCAAGACAGACCGTTGCCAATTATTTTAATATCGACGCAAATGAGTTAGTTTGGACCAAAGGAGCTACTGAGGCAATAAACTTAGTTGCGAATGGTTTAACTGAGCAGCTTGATAATGATTCAACCATCATCATTTCAGCCTTAGAGCATCACGCTAATATTGTGCCATGGCAACAGTTAGCAAAGCGCACGGGAGCAAAGCTGCTGGCACTTCCGTTACAAAAAAATGGCAGCTTTGATGTTCAAGCATGTGTTGAATTCATCAGTCAGCATAAGCCATCTGTACTTGCTATCACTCACGCGTCTAATGCGCTTGGTAATATCACAGATCTTGACCCAATATTACATGCCGCAAAACGCCATGACGCAATTACCTTAGTGGATGGTGCGCAAGCTGCGCTGCATTTACAGCCAAATTTACCTCAACTTGGTTGTGATTTTTATGTTTTTTCGGCTCATAAAATGCTCGGGCCGACCGGATTAGGAGGATTATATGGTCGTTATGATCGATTAAATAGTTTAGCCGTGTATCAAACTGGTGGCGAAATGATTGAAACTGTTACATTAGCAAAAACAATATTTCGTCAGGCGCCAGCAAAGTTTGAAGCAGGTACACCAAACATTGCTGCAGTGATCGCTTTTGCAGCTGCAATCGATTATCTAACCAGTTTAAATAAGACTAATGTATATACTCATGAACAAGTAATTTTTAATTATGCGGCAGAAAAACTGCAAGCCATCGCAGGAATTACCGTTTATAGCAACATTGAGAACAATATTGGTACCCTTTGTTTCAATTATAAAGACGAACACCCTTTCGATATAGCAACACTTTTAGATGGTTATGGTATAGCAGTTCGCAGCGGTCATCATTGTGCTCAGCCATTAATGCAACATTTAGGTATTAATGGCAGTGTTCGAGCCAGCTTTGCATTTTATAATAACCATAGCGATGTTGATTTATTTATCGCTGCTTTGCAAAATTGCTTAGAGTTATTAGACTAATTATGGATAAGACATGATTAAAACGTTTAAAGAAATTGCTTCATCGCTTGAGAGCTCGCCATCATGGCAACAAAAATACCGTGAAATAATGCTACTAGGTAAACAATTACCAGCTATGCCGGCTGTTTTAAAAACCAGCGATGCCCTTGTACCTGGCTGTGAGAGTAAAGTTTGGCTGTATTTGGATTTTGATCTTGAAGAAAATTGCTTGGTTATTATTGGTGACTCAGATACCCGTATAGTAAAAGGGTTATTAGCGATTATTCTGTCGCTTTATAATGGTTTAACCCCTGAACAAGCTATTAACACTGACGCATTTGCACAGTTTAATCATTTAGGGCTTATCCAGCACCTTAGTCCTTCCAGAGGCAACGGTATTAAAGCCATGGTTGAGCGTATTCAAACCATGGCAGAACAGAAAAACTAATTTTTCACGGTACGTGCGCAGCGATCTAAATATTTACGTATTGATTTTGCTGCGACAAAAAAACCAAAACTTCCGGTTACCATAGTCGCTGAACCAAAACCGTTGTTACAATCCATATTCATGGAGCCATCAGCCCCCTGTTTAGCATGACAAACGCTGCCATCAGTACTTGGATATACCAATTGCTCAGTTGAATAAACACAATCGATGTTGAATTTTCGCTTTGGATTACTACTAAAGTTGTACTGTTTGCGCAAAATATATCGGACTTTTGCCAGTAATGGATCATGGGTGGTCTTTGCTACATCACCAAAAGTGATTTGACTCGGATCAGTTTGACCGCCAGCACCACCGGTGGTGATCACCGGTATTTTGTTACGTTTACAATGCGCTATTAATGCCGCTTTTTCTTTTACTGCATCAATGCAATCTATGACATAGTCAAAACCACTTATATGCTCACGAATATTATCTAAAGTAATAAAATCATCGACAACACTGACCTCACACAGTGGATTGATCAATTCACAGCGGGCCTTCATTGCGACAACCTTTGCTTCACCCACCGTGCCTGTTAATGCATGTATTTGCCGATTCACGTTGGTTGCACAAATATCATCAAGATCAATTAAGGTTATTTTACCAACTCCAGTACGTGCTAGAGCCTCTGCCGCCCACGAGCCCACGCCACCAATACCAATAACACAAAAGTGGGCTTGTTGTAGCCATTCAAATTCAGTGTTGCCATATAATCTTTTGATACCACCAAAACGGATATCGGTTACTTTTTCACTCATTTACCAATCCAGTTGCCATGGTGTCTGCCAAGGCTGAAAATTTTCATGTTCAATTAATGTTGTAAACTCATCATCGTAATGCGGTAACAAACTAAATTGCTGTAGTTTACCTTGCCACACAAAACTTAGTGCAAAAGCATGTAAATAGGTGCGCTCAGCAGCAGTACCACCGTATATTACATCACCTAAAATCGGCGCAGAAAGGCTTTTTAGCGCGACCCGTAATTGGTGCGTTTTACCCGAGTAAGGCTTTAAGATAAATGCCCTTCTATTGGCTTTAAAATTAATAGAATAAAAGCGAGTTATAGCTGGGTTTTCTTTACTTGTTAGTAGCTTATAGGTACTACGGCGTGATTTAGCCATATCCCCTTTGATCCAACCTTGCTTTTTCTTCGGTTTGCAATCACTTATCGCCAAATAAAACTTATTAACTTGATGAGCAGTAAATAAAACTGTCAGCTTTGCAGCCGCTTCACTACTGCGTGCTAAAATTATTAGCCCCGATGTCACTTTATCAAGGCGGTGCACAGCATATAACTTTTCTGCGAGTTGTTGCTCAGCGAGTACTACAAAACCTGGGCCTTCTTCACTATGGAAATTAAGCCCGGCAGGTTTTTCTATAATATAAAAATCAAGGTGCTTTGCTATAACCTTGAGTAATGTGAACGTGTTCACCACTTAATGACTTTGCAGTATAGCAATTACACGCGCTAAATCATCAGGCGTATCAACCCCTGCTTGCGGTGTTATTTTTGCCTGTTCTATTTTTATTTTATAGCCATGATATAAAACACGTAATTGCTCAAGAGATTCAAGTTGCTCTAATGGGGATGGCGTCAGTGAGATGTATTGTTTAATAAAACCAGCGCGGTATGCATAAATACCCACATGACGTTGAAAATCTTGTGTGTCTAATCCGTTATTCTCACCAGTGTACATATGACTACGATCATAGGGAATGCTGGCACGAGAAAAGTACAGTGCATTTTTATTTACATCGCTGACGACTTTAACTGCATTGGGATTAAAGATCTCATCGACATTCTCAATGGCGGCACTCAAGGTCGCCATTGGCGCACTTGAATTAGCAAGTAAAGCTGCAACTTGCGAGACATTTTCAGCGGCTAATAAAGGCTCATCACCTTGCACATTCACTACAATAATATCGTTATTAAGTGATAATAAATCAACAACTTCAGCTAGCCGTTCAGTGCCTGACTGATGATCATCTCGAGTCATTAAGACATTATTAGTAAAGCCTTTGACAACATCAAAAACCTGTTGATGATCGGTGGCTATTACGACCTTACTAGCCCCTGACGCCATCGCCTTTTCATAAACATGTTGAATCATAGGTTTGCCACAAATATCAGCAAGGGGTTTACCTGGTAGACGACTCGATGCAAAGCGCGCTGGAATAACGACTACGAATTCCACTTTTCAATCTCTTCTAAGCTCAATTCACGCGCTTCATTTTCTAGTAATACAGGAATATCATCTCGAATAGGGTAAGCAAGTTTTGCAGCTGTGCTGATCAATTCACTGTTTTCTTTGTCTAAACGTAATTTGCCTTTACACACTGGGCAAGCAATTATTTCAAGTAATTTTGTATCAAAGGCCATCTAGGATCCCTTTTTCTCTCAGTAATAAGTTAAGTTTAGATACCACCGCAGGGGATGGCTCTGCGTCAACAGGTAAAAAATACCACGTTGGTTTTGCAAATGAGTGACATTTTACCGCATCTTTCTCCGTCATAAACACTATTTCATCATTAAATTTTATGAAATCTTGTGCTGTATAACCATAATGATCTCGAAAATGATGACAACTTAGCAATGTAATGCCTTGTTGACGTAAGCTATTTTCAAAACGTTGTGGATTACCAATGGCGCTCACTGCGTGACCTCTCAAAAGCGGGACTTTAGTGGCTATATTAGTGGCAACATTTACTAAATCAGCACTTCTTAGCTGATAATTAAACATGGCATTCCCCCCATTTTCAATAACCAAATCAACTGATTTTAAACGTTTTTGTGTTTCTCTCAGTGGCCCCGCAGGCATTAACAAGCCATTGCCAAAACGTCGTTGACTATCAACAATACAGCACTCTATTGTTCTGGCCATTTTATAATGTTGCATACCATCATCGGAAATAATCACATCAAGCTGATGTTGCGCAATTAATTGCTTTACATTAGCTTGTCGATCTGGGCCTACAACTACAGGGCAGTCAAGCCTGCGTTGAATAAGTACCGGCTCATCACCTGCCTGAGTCGTATCAGTATGCTCAGTCACAGTGAGTGGATAGCTATCACTGTTGCCGCCATAGCCTCGACTAATAATGCCAACCCTTAAGCCACGCTGCTGTAGGTAATCCGCAAGCCAGATCACAAAGGGAGTTTTCCCGTTACCACCGACGCTAATATTACCTACCACGATAACTGGCACAGGGCTTTGGTATGCCTTCAATAAACCTAGCGCATACGCTAATTTACGCAGATTACTTATAAACCAAAATAATCCACTCAGTGGTAAAAGTAATACGGTAAGAAAGCTTATACCTCGATACCAGCTTTGTTCTAATTTACTCACCCGTGCTCACCAAATTGCATCTTGCAAAGCGCTGCATACGTGCCATCATTAGCCAGTAAGCTGATGTGATCACCACTTTCTATCACTTGACCATTATCAATAACATAGATGTGGTCGCTTTGTTCTATTGTTGATAATCGGTGAGCAATCACAATAGAGGTTTTATTTTTCATTAATGCTTCTAAAGCGTGCTGGATCAGTTTTTCAGACTCTGTATCTAATGCAGAAGTTGCTTCATCTAAAATCAAAATTGGTGCATCTTTTAAGATTGCTCTTGCAATCGCTATACGCTGGCGTTGCCCGCCAGATAACATAACGCCATTTTCACCGACCATGGTATTTAGACCGTCGGGTAAATCTTTCACAAACTCCCACACATGTGCTTGTTTTGCCACATTCAAGACCTCGTCATCACTAAGTGGACGTGCAATACCATAACTGATGTTATTGGCAATGGTGTCATTAAACAACACTACTTGCTGTGATACTAGAGCAAATTGGCGACGTAAATCTGTTAACTTATAATCCGCCAGTGGCACGCCATCGAGTAAAATCTCGCTTGGCGGTTGTAAGTCATAATAACGTGGTAATAAGTTTGAAATAGTTGATTTACCAGAACCTGAACGCCCAACTAACGCAATACTCTCGCCCGCTTTTATAGTGAGCGATAAGTTTTTTAATACAGCTTCTGCTTTCGTTGGGTAATTAAAGGTGACATTTTTAACTTCAATCATACCTTTTACTTTATCTACACTAATTGTACCAACGTCTTTTTCGGCCTCTTGGTCAAGCACTAAAAAAATGCTTTGCGCTGCGGATATGCCACGCTGTAAATCGCTATTTACATTAGCTAATTGCTTTAAAGGGCGTAATAACATCATCATCGATGAAATAAGCACCACAAAATCCCCAGAGCTCACTGTATCAATCATTGATGGCATAGAAACCACCCAGAGAATAACTGCCATTGCACTTGCAGCCAAAATTTGAATCACAGACACACTAAGTGCTTTAGTGGCATCCATTTTGATACGCTGCTGACGATTATGATTATTAATTTTTGCAAATTGGGTTATTTCTTGCTGTTGACCGCCAAAGCCATGAATCACTTTATGGCCACTGAGCATTTGCTCTGAGCTACGGGTAACTTGCCCCATTGCCGATTGAATATTTTTAGAGATAAGACGAAAACGTTTTGATACAACGGAAACAATAACTGCCACCAGGGGGATTATGATCAAAAAGATTAATGACAGCTTCCAACTTGTATAAAACATAACAGCCAGTAAAAACACCACAAATGCGCCTTCTCTGACTACTATAAGCATTGCTTTGGTGATCGCTTGCTGCACTTGCTCGGTATCGAACGTTATTTTTGAAATTAAATCCCCAGTTGAATTTTGATCATGAAAGGCAACGGGTAAATGTAAAATATGCTCAAATAATTGCTGACGTAACGAGCGGACAACTTGTGAACCCACATAACTTAAACAATAAGACGAGATATAGTTAAAAATACCCCGGCCAAACACTAACGCGATGACAACAAATGGTGCGTATTTTAATACTTCAGCGTTGCGTTGATTTAAGCCCTGATCTATAAATGGCTTCATTAGTTGGATAAATAAAGCATCCATAGCTGAGTAGCCAATCATGCCAATCACAGCAAAAATGGCAACGCTTTTATAATCCCCCACATACGTCAATAAACGCTTATAAATTTGTGATGTAGTTTGGTCCATAGTACTCTCTTATTCATAATCTGTGGCTATTGTAGCCTCCAGTTGCACAAAACTAAACTCAATCTTTTAGAAACCAATAACTTTCATCTTCACGAGCTAGGTTTACTGTGTAGTGATGTTGATAAAACTCAATTTTAACCTGCCCTTTTTCAGCTGTTGTATATTGTAAAGCGTGCTGCTTAGCATAACGTGCTAAAACTTCTGTACGTGGAAATTGCCACTGCCCTTTATATGCCGTTGAATGAATAACAACCTCAGGAGCAACCGCATGAATAAATGCATCACTTGATGAGGTATTACTACCATGGTGAGGACTCAATAATACCGTACTTTTAAGCACACCTTGCTGCTGGATTAGTTGTGCTTCTCTTTTTGTTGAAATATCACCAGGAAGCAAAACACTGAACCTGCCATCACTGATATGCACTACACAAGAGTTATCATTGTCAGTTATTAAATGCTGTGCCGGCTCGCTCACGGTAATGATTAAGTCATAAAAACTATATTCGCCCGCTCTGCAAACTTGCTCTGGGCCAGTTGGTTGTAGCAATTTAAAAGTATGCTGGTAACCATGCTCTAACCAATGGGTAAGCCCTCCGGCATGGTCTTTATCCATGTGGCTAATAAGCGAAACTTCAACATCAATACCGTTTCTTTTTAAATAGGGTATTAAGGTGCTATTGACCCGCGTAAATGTATTAAAATAAATTGGGCCAAGATCATAAATAAAACCTTTGTCTTGATTACTGACTAACACCATGGTGCCATGACCCACATCGAATACATTAAGCTGCCAGCGCGGTTTGGTCAGTAAATAGTGATCGAGTACAACCAGTAGTAATGGTATGCATGCCAACAAACGCCAGGGCAAAAAACACACAATTATTGCTGCAATATAGCTACTAACAAGCAATTGCTGGCTAAAATTTGTGGTATCAAACCAACGAAAATTCTGTGGGATCAACAATAAGAGCTGATAAATATGCTGTAATAATGAATCAAACACACTAATCAACCCGCTAATATCAATAAATACACTGATTGCGGAAAATAATACTAAGCAAGGCATGATAATAAAACCAAGTAATGGGATAGCCACTAAATTAACAACTAAGCCAATTACGCTGACCCCATTGAAATAATAAAGCGATAGCGGTAATAAACCAATAAACAAAGCAAACTGTAGGGTAATGAGTGTTTTTATGATGGCTAAAAAGCCGGAGCTGGTTATGGTTATGACACTAAAAACCCAAAAGATAATTGCTACCGCAGTGAATGAAAAATAAAGTCCTGGATTAAGTAAACTAAATGGGTCGATGAGCAATACACATACTAATGCAAACAAGATAAATCGCCAGCGCAGTGCCTGTTTAGCAAAGTAATAAATAACTAAATAACATCCTAACATGATCAAAGCGCGAGTTGCCGATACGATAAAACCACTTAAGTACACATAACTAAAAGCAAGCACAAATCCACCTAAACTATAAATAAGCGACAAATTGATCTGCTGTACTGTTGGTTTAACCACAAAAATAAAAAAACTTATTAAGTAGCGGGTTATAAAAAAACCGATACTAAACATCAAGCCAATATGTAATCCAGAAATGGCTAATAAATGGCTAATACCAAATTGTTGTAATTCTTGCTTTTGTGAAAAACTCATAGCACTGCGGTCGCCAGTCAGTAGCGGATAATACAGCCAATTTAGCGAGTTATGTTGGTAGGTGTGTTTGATAAAATTACGGTATTTTTCAATTAGGTCAGCTTCATAGTTATTAGAGATTTCGATAATACTACCAACTTGCTTGCCTTTAAAAAATAGTCGCTCACTAAATGCGTAACGCTCTTTATCAAACACATCATAATTTTTTTGGCTGCGATATTTTTCTAATTCAAGCCACGTTTTAACATGATCACCCACCTTAAGTAACTGGTCGTTATTAAAAGTCAGCAATGCAAAAGGAGGCTTAATATTTGATAGAGGTTGATTATCTATCTTATTGAGCTGAACTTTTAAATAATAGTGATCACGCTGAGAAATAACCTCAACAATCGTAATATTACTTAGATATGGTTTATTTTCATCCAAAGCCAAGCTGGAAATTGCGTAGAAGCTGGTAAAATGTACCCATACACACAAAATTCCACAAATAAAACCTAACAATACACTGTAAAACGGCTTAAAATAGAGACTCGCAATTAACAGAGATAACGCGAAAACTGTAAATACAAGGGTCTGATAATAAAAAACGGTTATAATACAACCAACGACAAACCCAACGCTTAACCAAACAGATGTAAATGGTTGCTTTAAATGGCTAAAAAAACGATCCAACGGTTTTTACCCGATCACAATAAAGTTAAACATCATAAATATTTAAAAATTTTTGGTCGTTTACTCCACGATGCCAATCTATGGCATTTAAATCGTCGTTCAGCTCGTGGGGCATTTTCCGTCGGTTTATTCTTTGCTTTCATTCCGGTTCCTTTTCAGATGGTGCTTGCTGCTGCATTGGCAATTCCGTTACGAGTAAATCTTCCTATTTCTGTCGCAGTAGTTTGGATCACTAATCCGCTAACCATGCCACCTATCTTTTATTGTTCGTATTTAATTGGCACATTAGTGTTAGGACAGCCGGAACAACATTTTGCATTTCAACCAAGTTGGCAATGGTTTATGGAAAGCTTAACAACTATTGGCCCTGCTTTTTTAGTTGGCTCTTTGATCAGTGCTTGTATCGCATCAGTAATAGGCTACTTCGGTGTTGATTTACTATGGCGTCGTTCAGTGCGTAAAGCATGGTTAAATCGTCATAAAAAATAACTGTTTCTAATTTAAAGTATAGACAAAAAAAACCCTGCTTAGCAAAGCAGGGTTTTTTTTCAATACTAAGTGACCGTTAATGCTGGATCACCCAGTAATAATTTCAAAAACTAACGAAATATACGACGTATACCAACTAGAGGAAGTAATAATAACGTATACCAAGGGAAACTAGACGATTGACGCTCATATGTGTCAGTTTCAGGATCAGAGCAGCTATCAATAGTCCCATTAATAGGAGATAACTTCACTGGCACAGCAATACTTTCGTATTCTATCTCACCATTAATATCACGAACAATACCACCTAATGAATCAGTTTTTTCTACTGTTTTAGTAGCAACACCAAAAATTTCATTTTTATTGTTAATCACTTTCGCTTCTGCAACGACATAACCATAACGAGTTTCACCGTCTGCTTCATAGCAAGGCAGTAAATCATTTATGTTTGTAATCGCATCTTCACCAATCTTGTACAGGAAACCTTCTCGGCGACGCGCACCAACATTAAATACGTCAGTTTCACCTTCACCAACAATATAACCATTATCATTAATATCATTGGCAACTGAAGTAGAACTATTAAAGAAATCTTTTGGGAATACAGTACTGCTGCTGGCAATATCATGATAGAAAAACTTAAGACGATCAGCGCCTTCAATTCTTTTTATACCATAGCCAACAATAATGTTATTTTCATTAATGGCTACTGACTTACCACCAGTCCAATCATCTTCTTGATTGAGGATTTCAACAACGTTACCGTCTTTGTAATAAACAGGTAATGCTCTGATTGTTGACGATCTATCATTATCACGAATGTCAGAGTAACCAGCAACAATGCCATTACTATTAACAGCGAGTGCATTACTTATAAATGCAAACCCGTCATCCTCTTCTGGCGTAAGGCCTAAACCAAGCGGTTCAGTTTTAGTAATATTTAAGTTTGTATCAAGTGTCCACTTAATAGCACGGCTATCAAACAGTCGTGATGATGTACTTCTATGCAAATTTTCAATACAAACACTGACAGGTTCATCTTCACCATCACAGTTATCATCAATATTTTCTTGTCTATCAACTGGGATCCCCGTTGATACTTGCCCGACAACAATATATCCTGTGTTGGTTTTAACTATACCGTTGGCTGAACTTAAGCCGCCATGTTCAGCATATTCTGGCACTAATGGCACATTTAAACCGGATGGTGATATAACAACGCCACGGGAGATAAAATCACGCACAAATTGTGTTTCTTCTTCAGTTTCACCATCAGGAAGAAAACTGGTTTTTTCATAAGGCGCACTGCCCCAACCTACCGTAATACCGTCTTCTGCTACTGCATTATAGTTATTGCTAACTGATCGTGTTAGGCCATCATAATCAACTGATGCAACATCAAAAAGAACTTGTTCTTGCGCTATACCGTCCAAAATATTGTAACCGATGATATTAGCCAATTTTTGATATTCTGGGTTGTTAGCTTGTGCTGATAAAAATGAAAGCATAAAACTATGTGCGTCTGGGTTAGTCGCCGCTGCATTATTGTTTTCAATATCATCTAAGGTAAAGGTAATTTCTTTATCAATTAACTCAAAGTAGTTTTCTTGGTTGCTATATGCATTTTTAATTAAGTTATCTGTAAAATCGATGTAACTCACATCTATGGGTAAGTTATATAAGCCGTTAGACTGCCCGATAATATAGCCGCTTTCGCTGACATCTTTTACGTAATTATGCTTGGCTTCGTCTAAAGAACTCAGCTCTGTCAACTGATATGTTGCACTGATTGCTGATGTACTCATCGTAGCTAGAATACTAGCCGCGAGTAATTTATATTTCATTTTAGTCCTTACTACTGATTCTTTAAATCTTCAAGTTCTTCCCAGCGCTCCAGAGCGGCTTCAAGGTCAGACTCAAGTTGTGCTAAATGGTTCAATTCTTTGGTTGTCGCACTGGCATCTTGTTTAAAGAAATCAGCGTCATTAACCACAACTTGCTGCGCTTCTAATGCTTGTTCAAGTTGTTCCAGCTTACTGGGTAATTGTTCTAATTCAAGTTTTAATTTGTAAGAGAGTTTATTACTTTTGTTATCTGCTTTAGCCACAGGAGCTGGTGCAACGACTGCTTCTTTTTTAGCAGGTGTAGTTAGCTGTTTTTTTTGTTCCTGTGATAAATAATTAGCATAGGCTTCATAATCACTGTAACCACCGACAATATCTGTAATTACCCCATTACCTTCAAATGCCCAAACACTGGTACAGGTATTATCAATAAACTCACGGTCATGGCTTACAATTAACACGGTTCCCTGATACTGATTAATAATATCCTCTAACAGCTCGAGGGTTTCTATATCTAAATCATTGGTCGGCTCATCAAGCACAAGAATATTTGATGGTTTTAAAAATAGTTTAGCTAATAATAAGCGATTTTTTTCACCGCCAGAGAGTGCTTTAACCGGTGTACGAGCACGCGCAGGCGGGAATAAAAAGTCTTGTAAATAACCGAGTACATGACGTGAGCGTCCGCCCATCATTACTTCTTGCTTACCTTCGGCAACGTTATCTTGTACGGTGGCTTCTTCATCAAGCTTTTGGCGGTATTGATCAAAGTAAGCAAACTCTAAGTTCACCCCTTGCTTTACAATCCCTGCATCAGCTTCAATATCACCAAATAGCAGTTTTAATAAAGTCGTCTTACCAATACCATTAGGGCCAACTAAGCCAATACGATCGCCACGCATAACTAATGTAGAGAAGTCATTGGCAATTACTTTGTCTTTATTAAATGCATGATTTAGATGTTTAGCTTCAAATACTAATTTTCCTGAACGGTCTGCCGTTTCAATATTGAAGTCAGTTTTACCCACTTGATCAACACGCTGTTTGCGTTCATTACGTAGCTGTTTAAGCTCGCGGACACGGCCTTCATTACGCGTTCGACGTGCTTTTACACCTTGGCGGATCCACGTTTCTTCTTCTGCTAAGCGTTTGTCAAATAATGCGTTTTGCGTTTCTTCTACTTTTAAATCATGGGCTTTTTGCTCTAAATAAGTAGCATAATCGCCAGGGTATGAAATCAGCTTACCGCGATCTAAGTCTAAGATCCGCGTCGCCACTGCACGAATAAACGCACGGTCGTGAGAAATAAAGACAATACCGCCTTTAAACTCTTTTAAGAATTGTTCAAGCCACATTACACTTTCCATATCTAAATGGTTAGTAGGCTCATCAAGTAATAATAAATCCGGCTCACTGACAAGTGCCCGTGCAAGGGCAACTTTGCGTAACCAGCCACCAGAAAGTGATTCAAGTTTGGCTTCTGGTGCTAATTCTAACTGTGTTAATACAAGTTGAATTCTACTATCAAAACGCCAACCATCTGCAGCTTCGAGTTGATTTGATAAACGTTCAAGTTTATTAAGTAGTTTATCTGTGCAGTCAGTTTGTAACTCAGTGCTGACGTGATGAAAATCAATTAATAAATTTGCAATCTCAGGCATACCTTGAGCAACATAATCAAACACCGAGCCACTAGCTCCTTTTGGTGGATCTTGCTCTAGACGAGATATTTTAATACTACCTAACTGATTTATTTCACCATCATCTAAAATAACTTGGCCATCAAGGACTTTTAGTAACGTTGATTTACCCGCACCATTACGACCAACTACACACACACGCTCACCAGTTTCGATGACGGCATCAGCGTTGTCTAACAGTGGATGCGTACCATACGCGAGTTGAGCTTTAGAAATTCTAATTAAATCCATACTATCTGTTTACTCTTATTCTGTTTGCGTAAAAAACTGACGCACATCTTGCGCAGTGAAAGGCCAAAATAATTGCGGGCCTTGATCGCTTTTTAAAACGGGTATACTGGTCTGATATTCTGTAATTAATTCTTCATCACTCATAATATCAACAAGCTGTAACAGATCATCACCCAACAACGGCGTGATCAAGCCCTGCGCTTGCTCACATAAATGACAGCCATCGGTATGATACAAAATCCACTTAGCCATGGGTTATCAACCAGCTATTATGTATTTTTTTATTGCGTTTAAAGTCAGGAGAAATCGTCTGCTCTGAAATATTAACAGCTTTTAAGCCTAAGCCAATCAAGCCCACTTCATCCATGGTGAAGCCACGCATATTATTCGAGAAAATCAACGTGCCAGATGGACTGAGAATTTTTTTAACCCATGTCAGTAATTTAATATGATCATTTTGTACATCAAAAGCATCTTTCATGCGTTTTGAATTTGAAAACGTTGGCGGATCTAAAAAGATCAAATCGTATTGGCTTGTGGCATGCTCAAGCCACTTCAAACAATCAGCCTGTTCAAAACGATAACGGGTATTACTGATATTGTTCAGGTCAAAGTTATCTTGGCCCCATTTCAAATAGGTTTTCGATAGATCAACCGTGGTTATCGCTTTAGCGCCACCCAGAGCTGCATGTACAGAGGCTGTCCCTGTGTAGGCAAATAAATTCAAGAAGCGTTTATCTTTGGCATTTTCTTGGATATAACGACGAGCAAGACGGTGGTCTAAAAACAAGCCAGTATCTAAGTAATCAAATAAATTGACTTTAAACTTCGCGCCAAACTCCTCAACTACTTGAGTACGATTTTGCTTAGCCATTGGTGTGTATTGCTCTTCACCTTTTTGCTTTTTACGTACTTTTACAGCAATATTTCCAGGTGCGATATTGAGCTGCTGTGAGGTTAACGAAATCACGTCTTGTAAACGTTTGTGCGCTGTTACATCGTCAATTTCTTTCGGCGCAGCGTACTCAAATATTACCGCTGAATCACCATAAATATCAACGGCTACATTGTATTCAGGAATGTCAGCATCGTAGACACGATAGGCCTGCACATCATTTTGTTTGAGCCAATTTTTCAAGCCTTGCTTATTCTTTTTAACCCGATTAGCAAACGACATCGAACCTTCAAAGTTCAATGCAGGCTTATCTTCAGTTGTTTGGCTGACTTGTTTGTCATCAAGTTGATATAAATTAAGTACCACATCAAGTGGACCATTTTTAAATTTATAACGCTTGAGTTTCACCAGCTTTAATAATTTAAATAAACTCTCATCCATGCCTAGTAGGGCAAGTTTCCAGTTATTAAAATGTTTTTTAAAGCCTGTACCTAAAGCACTGTGTAAACTTACCAACTCAGCCATCGAACCAATACGTTCACCATACGGTAAATTTGAAATAACCACACCTGGTAATTTTGCCACTGAGGTAAGCTTAGTTGCATCGCTTTGTTTAAACTTGATCACATCACCTAGATCAGCTCTACGAGCATTATCTACTGCTTTGCTTAGTACATTAGCGTCATTGTCATGACCAATAAGCCATAATTTAGGATCTGTAATTTGTGCTGTAAGCTGCTCTTTTAACTCTTTGTATTTAGCAATACGGAAACTTGGTAAGCGCTCAAATGCAAATCCCTCACGGAATAAACCCGGCGCTTCATTACGCGCCATGCCAGCAGCTTCAATCAAAATAGTGCCTGCACCACAGCAGGGATCAAATAGCGGCTGTTGAACATTGTCAAGCCAACCACTGCGTTTGATCAGTGCTGCCGCTAAATGCTCTTTAATAGGTGCCTTACCTTGACCTTCTCGATAACCACGTTCAGATAAACGCGGTCCTGAATAATCGATATACATGGCCACACCTTGACGCGATAAACGCGCAACAACGCGTACATTGGCATCTTGTTTATCAACGTTTGGCCGCTGTTCAAATAAATCATTAAAATAATCAACAATCGCATCTTTGATCACTAAACCTGAGAACTGGGTATTTTTAAGTGAGTCGTTGGTACCATTAAAGTCGACTGCAAAAGTTTGCGTTGGACCAAACCATTCCTGCCAAGGCTGTGAGCGAGCAAAATTGTAAAGGCTTTCTTTATTATTTACGCCCTCTTTCTCTTCGATCAACATCAGCACTCGTGTCGCGAAGCGGCTCATTAAACAGACCTTTTGTGCTAATGTAGTGTCGGCGTCAAAACGCACAGAACCGACTGTTTGTTTGGTCACCGTAGCGCCAATGTCAGTAAGTTCATCAACCAATAAATTTTCGATTCCGATAGAAGTAAGTGCGATAAAATGCAAAGTAATAACCCTTAATAGCTAATTGCGCGGGATTATAACATAGGTTGGGAGACAAACACGCGATAAACAAAGGAACTATAAAAAATATGCTAGGCTGTTTTACTGTTTTGTGCGTGGTTATAAATTGGATGGACACGATTGTTAAGTATACGAATAGCTTCAAATTGATTAAGGCTTAAGTTTTCATCAAGCTTAAAATGCTCAGATAGACAAATGCATAAAGAGGCTTCTTTACAGTGGTCAACAATCAAAAACTCACCACTTTGTTCGCTAGTTTGCAATTTTATAACTGCTTCTATACTGGGCTCATTGCCTTTGTAGGGTTCGAAAAACCAACTTTTTGCCAGCATTGGCTTTAAATAAAATTTAGCTGCTGTCGCATTTAGCGCAATTTGACATAGCTGCGCGCCATTCCATAGATTGAATCCATCAAGATATTGGTAAACCTGCTGATAAAAGGCGGCATCTTCTAAACTAAAGTTAGGTTGGGTTAAAATAGCATCGGTGAGTTGACGTAGTTTATAAGGCGTGCACAGCTGCATATCTTGATCTAAATCGATCAATAAACGATTTCTTACTGGACAAGCAATCCATTTCCACTGCTTTGATGCTTGTAACATGCGTTCCCTACGCCCTTACTAATTAATCTTATGAATATTGTAGTATAGCGGCTTTTGACCAATTAATATATATTTCTTTAGAACATTTATTGAACGATCAAAAGCTTAAATAACGGATCCTTATAAGCCTTGCAGGATCGTTTTTACCAATTGCGGTCCTTTATATATAAATCCAGTGTATACCTGTACAAGATCTGCACCTGCTGATAATTTTTCTTTCGCACTGGCAGCATCATCAATTCCGCCCACTCCAATGATCGGCAACTTACCTGCGGTTAAACGTTTTAATTCTTGCACTACATGAGTGGATCGCTCACGTACTGGCTGACCTGACAGGCCTCCGGCTTCATCAGCATATTGTTGTCCATGCACCGCAGCGCGCTCTAAGGTAGTATTCGTCGCTATTACACCATCGATGTTGTTATTTAATAATGATTCACTAACTTGAGCTATTTGCACAGCATCAAGGTCTGGAGCAATTTTTACTAGCATTGGCACTTGTTTATTATGTTTGGCGATCAAATCAAGCTGCTCATTTTTAAGGCTTTGCAATAGATCATCCAGTGCAGCACCATATTGCAGATCACGAAGTCCAGGCGTATTTGGTGATGAGATATTGACAGTAATATATGAGGCATGTTCAAAAACTTTACGCATACAGTGGATGTAATCGTCTTTACCTTGTTCATTTGGGGTATCTTTATTCTTACCAATATTGATACCTAGAATGCCGTCGTATTTAGCAGCCTTAACGTTATTAATTAGGTTATCAACACCTTTATTATTAAAGCCCATACGATTGATAATTGCATTTGACTCTGGCAGACGGAAAATACGCGGCTTGTCATTACCGACTTGTGGACGAGGTGTCACAGTACCTACCTCAATAAAGCCAAAACCCATCTTTGCAAACGCATCAATACATTCTGCATTTTTATCAAGGCCAGCTGCTAATCCTACTGGGTTTTTAAACTGTAAACCTAAAAATTCGACTGGACGATCTGCCACTGATTGCGACCATGCAGCACTGAATGGGGTATTGTTAAAACGGCGTAAGTTATGAAGTGCAAATTCATGGGCCCATTCCGCATCACGGGTGAACATAAAACGGCGAGCAAGATCGTAAAACATAAATAATCCTCTTAATAAAAAAATACCCCAGACTAGGCTGGGGTATTGTATAACAATTTTAACGATTAACTCATTATTTTCATATGAGAAAATAACCAGTCAGTGTCAATTGCTTATTTTGCAGATGTATCACAGTTATGACTAAGTAGCATAAGTTCACGTAATGCAACTGAGAACTTAGCAAAATCATGACTTTGTGAAGTCTTAAATTCAGCTAACATTTGCTTCCAGCGTTGTAGTAACAAATCTTGGCTGTCCATCCACTGATCAATTTGACCGTCAACATCTTTGTTATCACCAGCAAAGTTATTTAAAACAACTTCAGATAGTGTACGTTGTTGCCAATCAAGCTCTTCACGGTATGAAGCGCGGGCCAATGCTTGCCAATGATTCGCCACCGGCTGATGAGTAATTTGGTCAAGGAACCAATGCAGTCCCATCCGTGCACCTAGTTTGAAGTAGGTATTAGATACCATATCAATACTACGCCCTGAATTTGCAGCAACTTCTGCTAAGTCCATTACTGAGAACAAACTAGAGAGCGATACAATACGTGTTGCAAGCTCAGCTGGCACTGCACTTTCAATAAGCTTGTCTGCGGCAGCAGATAAACGTTCACTTTCTTTTTCAACCATGTAGTTAGTTAAGTTTGCACTTAAATCAGCGAAGGTCGGTGCAAAGAAGGCAATTGTTTGCTCAATATTTTGCGCTTTATTGCGATGACGTAAGAACCAACGTGTTGCTCGGCGTACTGTACGACGTAACTGATACAACATTTCAGTTTGCACTGCGGCTGGGATCTTGTTATCAAGATCAACAATTGCAGACCAAGTATCACGCATTTGGAATACTTCACTGGCAACAGAGTAACATAACGCTATTTCAGCTTCGTTTGCGCCAGTTTCTTCATGCATACGTACCATGAAGTTCAGACCCATATCGTTAACGATATTATTAGCTAATTTAGTAGCAATAATCTCTTTACGCAGTGGGTGATTATCCATCGCAGTATTGAACTTTTCACGTAGTGGTAAAGGGAAAGACTTCACTAATAGCTGACGATAATATGGATTTTCTGTGATGTCGTCAGTCACGAGTGACTCTTTAAGTACCATTTTAGCGTACGACACAAGCACAGATAACTCTGGGCGAGTTAAATCTTTACCCGCTGCAGCGCGTTCTGCCAACTCTTCATCGCTTGGAATAAATTCAATTGCACGATTTAACTTGCCATCTTTTTCAAGGGCATGAATAAAGCGTACTTTTTCTTTAAGCGTTGATGAGCCTTTTGATTGCGTAATTGACAGTGTATGCGTTTGGCGATAACAATCTTTCAGTACCAGTTGTGCAACTTCATCGGTCATTGAATACAGTAGTTCATCACGTTGTTTACGCGTTAAATCACCGGCTGTAACTAAACCATTAAGTAAAATTTTGATATTTACTTCGTTATCAGAACACGCAACACCACCTACGTTATCGATGAAGTCAGTATTAACGCGACCGCCTTTAGCAGCAAATTCAATTCGTCCTAATTGGGTTGCACCTAAGTTGCCACCCTCACCGAGTACTTTTGCACCAAGCTCACTACCATTGATACGTAGGGCGTCATTTGCACGGTCGCCTACATCTGCATCGCTTTCTTTACTGCTCTTAATGTAAGTACCAATACCGCCATTCCATAATAGATCGAATTCCATCATTAAGAATGCTTTGATCAACTCGTTTGGTGTCATGCTGGCTTTTTTAGTGCCCAACATTTTTTTCATTTCTGGCGTTAAAGTGATTGATTTAGCCGCACGTGAGAACACCCCGCCGCCCGCTGAAATCAAGTCTTTGTTGTAGTCTTCCCACGATGAACGAGGTAAGTTAAATAGGCGCTCGCGCTCTGGGTAAGACGTTGCTGAATCTGGGTTTGGATCAACAAAGATATGCATGTGGTTAAATGCCACTTGTAAACGGATATGCTTGGATAACAACATACCATTACCAAATACATCCCCAGCCATATCACCAATTGCAACTACCGTAAAATCAGTTGTTTGTGTATCAATGTCCATTTCGCGGAAATGGCGTTTAACCGATTCCCATGCGCCTTTGGCCGTAATACCCATTTTCTTATGGTCATAACCTACTGAACCACCTGATGCGAATGCATCACCTAGCCAGAAGTTATATTCATTGGCAATGCCATTGGCAATATCAGAGAAAGTAGCTGTACCTTTATCAGCTGCTACAACCAAATATGCATCATCTTCATCATGACGAGTTACATCAACCGGCGGCACAATTTCACCTTGGATAATGTTATCTGTGATATCTAATAAACCACGAATGAAGATTTTGTAACACTCTTGGCCTTCTTTGAAGAATGCGTCACGATCCGTAGGCAGTTGTTTACAAACAAAGCCGCCTTTTGAGCCTACAGGTACAATAACTGTATTCTTTACTTGTTGTGCTTTAACTAGACCAAGTACTTCCGTACGGAAATCCTCACGACGATCTGACCAACGCAAGCCACCACGCGCAACTTTACCACCACGTAAATGCACACCTTCTACACGTGGAGAATAAACAAATATTTCAAATGCCGGTAATGGCAATGGCATATCTGGAATTAAGCTTGGATTTACTTTGAACGACACATAAGACTTAAACTGACCTATGTCATCTTTTTGGAAGTAGTTAGTACGCAGCGTAGCAATGATCATATCGACGTATAAACGAATAATACGGTCATCATCTAAGTTAGCAACGTTTTCAAGTTCTACATAAATTTGCGCAATTAGCTTATCAAGCGTTTTAACACTAGCAGGGCTTTTAACAGAGAACTTTTTAGCAAATAAATTAACAATTTGCGAACCAATGTGCGGGTAATTAGCTAATGTGCTCTCGATGTAGGTTTGCGAGAAAGTAACCCCAACTTGGCGCATGTATTTTGCATAAGCGCGTAAAATTGAGGCTTCGCGACCAGTTAAGCCACCCATTAACACTAAACGGTTAAAGCCGTCATTTTCTAAACGGTTACTCCACACACTAGTAAGTGCGGCACGAAAACGTGCTGATACTTTATCGAAATCTGCAATGCCTTTGCTATCAAGTAGCATTGAGAAATCCATGATCCAGTTGATACGGCCATCGCTGGTTTTAACCGAATAAGGCGTTTCACCAATGACGCGCAAGCCAAAGTTTTCAAGCATTGGCATAACGTCTGATAAATGGATTGGCTCATCTTTGTGGAATAAGCTCAAACGTACAATGTTGCTGTTCGCTTCTTCTTGCGGACGGTAAAACAACATTTCAAGCTTGTTATCGTCATTCAATAGTTCAAGCTTTTCAATATCAACAACAGCGGCACTTGGCAGTACTTCATCTTTGTAAGAACGAGCAAACGCATTACAATATTTGCGGTTTAATTCGTTACCACGTGCTTCACCAGCAGACTCTAACAGTGCTGATTGTAATTTATCTTCCCAAGTACGAGCGGCTTCTACTAAATTATTTTCGATGTCTTTCACGTTATATTCTATATTGTTGTCAGTCACACGCACGGTATAATGAGTACGCGCCAGTGTAGACTCAGAGAAGAAGGTAGTAAATTCGACTTTATCGTCTGAATTAAATGCATTGCCTAAAATATCTTGTGTTTCACGACGCAGTGCTGTGTTATAACGCTCACGCGGAACATAGACCATGCAAGAGAAAAAACGACCATAGGCATCTTTACGCACAAATAAGCGACACATATCGCGCTCTTGTACTTGTAAAACACCCATTGCAACTTCAAGTAACTCGCTTTCACGGGCCTGAACAAGTTCATCACGCGGATAGGTTTCAAGAATATTTAATACCGCTTTATAAGCATGAGTGCCTTTGGCAAAATCACACATTTCCATGATGCGATTTATTTTACTTTTTAAAACTGGCACATCAGCGGCGCTGTTGTTATAAAAACTTGATGAAAACAACCCGATGAAACGGTCTTCGCCAATCACATTCCCCTCATCATCAAAACGTTTAATCCCTACATAATCTATGTATGCTGGGCGATGTACGCGTGATAACGAATTGGTTTTTGTAAGGATCAACAGGTTATTGCTACGTGCTTCTTGACGGGCAACTTCTGGTAATTCAGATAACAGGCGAGAATGCTCTTCGGTTGAATTCTTCATCAAACCTAAGCTGCCCTCGATTTTACCTTTGAGCTGGTAATCGCCTTGTACTGGCGACAAATCGTATTGGCGATAGCCCATTAATGTAAAATTATCTTTTACTAACCAATCTAAGAATTCAACAGTCTCTGCAACTTCACTTGCATTGTTGTTATGGTTACGTTTTGGTAATTCTTTACTGACCGCAATTAACTTTTTGCGGATCGGTTGCCAATCTTCTACCGCAGTAGACACATCGTTCAACACTGACTCAAGCTCTTTTTTGAACGAGTCAATCACTGAAGAATCTGTTTGGCGATCAATTTCGATAAAAAACACTGTTTTTGTAGAGCTAGACTCTTGTTCGGCTTTTAAATTTGATAAAGCCGAAATTTTAGCGTTTTTATCGCGTTGAATCTTAAGTGGGCTGTGTAATAGCAAGTGAGATGCGATATTTTCGCGGGTCATCGCCATACGAACAGAATCAACTAAAAATGGCATATCTTTAGCGATAATTTCGACGATTGTGTGTGATGACTGCCAGCCATCTTTTGCTACTTCAGGATTGAAAACGCGGATCACCGCATCATCAGAGGTATTTTTTTCTAGCGAGTTCCATAGGCTAAGTGCAGCGCCATATAAGTCACTATCATTGCGATGTGCCAAATCTTCTTTAGACATATTGCTGTACAAGGATTTGGCGAATTTCTCAACGAGTAACACATTATCAGCGTGAACTTTTTTCTGGATCAGCTTACAGACATTATCTAAGATAACCGAGGCTTGCCCTTCATTTCGTGTCATTACATGTTCCTTAAATCTATACCACCTACTTAGATGGAAAATTTGTACAGCAATTTATTGTGTGGAGTCAGGCAAATTCTAACCCTTTTAAAATTAATAAACAGCCCTTTCGATGAAAACATTTTAAGCATTTCAGCTATTTGGTCATCTATTCACAAATTATAGATATAAATGGCCTTTACAGGCCATTTAGGAGCAAAATTATTCACATTATTTTTTCTGGTCAGTCCAGATCAAACTACCAATTGCTGGTAAAAGTAATACTGCGCCAAGCATATTGACTAAAAACATGAAGGTTAACAATATTCCCATGTCCACTTGGAACTTAAGATCAGAGAAAATCCAGGTGCTCACACCAATAGCTAACGTGATACCGGTAAATAACACCGCACTACCACGCTCAACGAGTGCATTACGATACGCCACTGGTAAGGCAACACCTTGCTTTAATTGCCCCATCATCGATGACAAAATATAAATCCCATAATCCACCCCAATACCTACACCTAGTGCAATCACTGGCAACGTTGAAACCGTCAGACCGATTTCAAGTTGTACCATTAAAGCTTGCGCAAGAGTCGATACAATATACAAGGGTAACACTACCGCTATGGTCGCTTTTACACTCTTAAAGCTAATCAAGCATAAAATAATAACTGCACCATAAACGTATAACATCATAGGTAATTGTGCAGCAGAAACTGATTCATTCGTCGCAGCCATGACGCCGACAGGCCCTGAGGCCAGCTTAAACTGCAGCATATCGGTTTGTTCTTCAATGGCAAATTGTTTAACACTGGCAATGATATGTTCAATGGTCTGCGCTTTATGATCATCTAAAAAGATAATCACAGGCATAACTGAACAATCACCATTGAGTAAACCGGTACTGGTTTCGACTCGTGAGGTAGATTGCACCAAACTTGCCGTATTACGAGGCAAACTTTGCCATTTTAAATTACCTTCGTTATACCCGGCATTAACCGACTGCGCTACTGAGCTTAGGGATACTGCTGATTGAACACCTGCTAAGTTTTCAACTTTATATTGAAAACGACTAATGCGCTCCATTACGTCGTGCTCAGTACATGCTGCAGGGTAAGCTTCGACAATCACTTTTAGAATATCGGATGAAATCGTATATTTGTCCGATATTAAAAAGGTATCTTGGTTATAACGGGCATCTTGATGCAATGACGGTGCACCTGCATGTAAATCGCCGATATGCATTTTCCCTGCTTGCCAATAACCTACAGCAAACAATACTAAGGTGCAGCCAATAATGATTTTCGCGCATTTTGGATCCGTGGCTTTGACTAACAGATCACGAATTGAATCAAGTAAGTTTGGTTTTTCGCTGTTGCCTGATTGAATATGAACTGTGTTTTCAAAGCGCATATACGATGCCCATACTGGCAATAAAATCAAATTAGTAAAAATAATAACAGCCACACCTAAACTTGCTGTGATAGCCAGTTCACGAATTATACCTATATCTATGGTTAGTAACGTCAAAAAGCCGACCGTGTCTGACAGCAATGCAATACCACCGGGTATTAACAGCGATCTAAAACTAGCCTGACAGCAAAGACGCGTATTACTGCTTCCTTCGGCGACTTTTTTACCTATTGCATTGATCATCTGTACGCCATGACTTACGCCGATTGCGAACACTAAGAATGGTACTAGAATCGACATTGGATCTAGACCAAAGCCTAAGCTCGACAATATCCCTAACTGCCAAACCACGGCAATAATTGAACAGGCTATAGGTAAAATAGTGAGCTTGATGCTGCCGCAAAATAACCACACCATGATGAAAGTAAACGCGATAGCAATAGCAAAAAATAACACAACCCCTTTCGCACCTTCGGCAATATCACCGGCCATTTTGGCAAAACCAATAATGTGGATACTTACTTTATCAGTGCTCAATGGCTCTCGAATTTCGCTTTCTAGCTTTTGTGCAAACGCTAACGTATCTAATTTTTCTTGCGTTTGCGGATCAGTTTCCATCAACTGCGCGGTTACCATCGCACACGAATAATCAGAGGCAATCATCCTGCCTACGACTTTCGCTTTTTCGATATTCTCTTTAACAACCGCTAAACCTCGTTGATCAGCAGTAAAATTGGCGGGAATAATTGGCCCACCCGCAAAACCGTCTTCAACAACTTCAACAAAACGTGCACTGGGTGAAAAAATTGAATTCACTAACGGACGATTCACCCCAGGAATAAAATATAACTGATCATGAACGGCTTTTAATTGGGTGAAAAACTCAGGATTAAAAATATCACCGCTATCATCACACACTGAGATCAAAATACTATTTGCGCCACCAAATTGCTTTTCATGCTTTAAATACACTTTCATATAATCATGATTAAGCGGAATATTTTTATTAAATGAAGCATCAAGTTGGATTTGTGTGGCTTTAAAACCTAAAAAACATGTTATTAAAATAAAACTTATCACCATCATTAATCGATGACGAAAAACTGCTTTCTCTAAAAAATTGACGATTGTGTGCATTATGGAGCCATCCCCTTCACTTTAATGCCATTTTCTGATGCCATAACCAATTGATTTTCAAAAATAACGGCATCAAGAATTGCTTTACCATCCGCTAACTGCTCAATAGTAAGTTGATTATTTTTATAGTGGAAAATCACACCGCTGTTGGCAAGTAACAACCATTGATTATCACCGCTAGCGATAATACTATTGATTGTGGCGGTTTTATTATTACTTATTGGTTGCCATTGCTCACCTACCTGACGGCTAAAAATATTGCCTCTTAAACCCGCAACTATTTCTTGCCCTTGTTCATCGCTGGCATAAGCAAAAAAGGAACCCCGGTAGATTTCTTCATCGCGTTGCCATGTTTTTCCGTTGTCTGTACTGTGCGCTAACAAACCCATTTCGCCCACTAACATAAGTTTATCTTTTGTTGTGACAATACGATTAAAGTGCGGCAATATTGATGCAGTTTCGGCTTCATAGCCTTGTGGATCTGATTCTTTTAAATCATTTAAGTAATCTCTATCATCTGCAAATAATAAAGAATCCAGAAAACGCTTTTGCCAATGTTTGCCACCATCACTGGTTTCATAAAACATACCATAGGCACCCACAGCAAAGCCGTGAAGTTCACTGGTAAATAAAATATCTAAGCAAGGTTTATCTAATTGCGTGTTCACCTGTTGCAACTGCCAGTTTGCACCACCATCATTGGTATGAATAATAGTCGCATCATGCCCGCAAGCCCAACCAAGTTCACTGCCACTGAAGGCAACCGCCGTTAATAACACTTGCGTTGGAACGCTCGCTTGTTGCCAATTTTTTGCATTACTGCTTGTAATTATAGTGCCATGTTTTCCGACAGCGACCAGTTGCTTTCCTGTGTATTCAATATCAGTCAACAGGGTTTTATCTGCTTTAGTTGCGACAATTGCAGCAAGTGGTTCAGCTGCAATAGAAAGAGTTGAAAGGCTCGCCACAGCGGCAAGACCTGCATAAAGCATGTACTTCATAAATTAAAATCGCCTTGAAAAGAATGTGTTTGTCGGTATATAACGTGCAGTCGGGGGACTCGGTTAGTGTCATGACCCAGTGCGTGTCAGAGTGACAAACGCGATTTGAAATAATAAAAAAGCACCTAGATAATTCCAGGTGCTTAGAGTGTATTAACGACCTTCGCGGCGCAGTGCACTTGAGGTAAATTCATTATCATTAAACGATTGTGAGAAATCATACATTTTCTCTTGGTTATCTAAACCAATCGCTAGGTAACGGCGTGAATTCAAATCGTAGTAAACGTCTAACGTACTCCAGTTAGTGAGCGCATCGTAATAGTTAATTGTATGAGCCATCGCTACACGGTACATTTGGTCACGGTTATCATAGATATCCGTCACTTGAACTTGCCAGCTATCTTCATCAATATAAAATACGCGCTTCTTATAAATATGACGAGTGTCGCCTTTCAGATCTGCTTCTACAACCCAAACACGGTGTTTTTCATAACGCACATGTTCCGGGTTGATGTGACCGGCCATCAGAATATCGTCATACTGTAACTTATCACTGTGTAGCTTATAACTATTGTATGGTACATAAAGCTCTTGCTTACCTTTGAGCGTCCATGTATAGCGGTTTGGCGAACCGTTAAACATATCGAAATCATCGGTTGTACGCAAGCTATCAGCTGCTGTTCCTGGTGCATCATAAGCAACATTAGGCGCGCGACGAACACGACGCTGGCCAGAATTGTAAGTCCACGCTTGTCGTGGAGTTAAAATTTGGTCCATGGTTTCATGAACTAATAGCGCCGTGCCAGCTAAACGCGCAGGTTCGGTGACTTTTTGTTTAAATTTAAACAAAATATTAGATTCTTGTAACTCTGCAGGTGTTGCTTTTGGATCTGAGTACTTAACTAACAGTTGCTCATCAAAGCCAACCATATTATACGAACCTGAGGCTGTTGGAGCCGCTTGACCGCCAAAACGCTCAATTGACAGACCACGGTAGCGTAATAAATGGTTCCAAATTGCCTCTAAGCCAGTTTTTGGAATAGGAAAAGGAATGCCAATAGCAGTATTTTTTATCCCATTACCTTCTTCAATCAACTCTGCAGTTGGTGCGTATTGTTTTGTTGCATCATAGACAAACTGTGGGTTTGAAGCACTGCGATGAGTAGTATAGATGTTCATTTTAAACGTATCTGGATACGCTTCAAAAAGAGCTACTTGACCAGGACTTAAATTTGCTTTGTATTTATCAACATTTGATTTATCAATGGTGAAAAGTACTTTGTCGTCAGCATACGGATCTGGATGATGCATTCCCGGCGTATAACCTGCCGGTGCTTTAGTAATACCACCTGTCCATGCCGGAATTGAGCCATCAGCATTACCCGCTTTTTCAGCACCTAATGGGGTTAGATCTGCACCTAAGCGCGCAACTTCTTCGCTCGTCATTTTTGCAACGACCGCTGTTGTAGAAAATAAACTACATAGCGTTAGTGCAATGAGGGTAGGTTTTTTTATCATCATGATACCCTTAAATTGAATATTTAATATTAAAAGAAACAAAATCACGGTCTGAGAAAGTATTGGTATCTCCACCACCCCAGAAAGAGTTGTAGCTAAAGTCAAATGACCATGCATTTTGATAATTAAAGTTGGCTGTCACTCCAAGTGACTTGCGATCTTCAATAAACAAGAACATCGGGTCTGGTGTGTTACCATTTACATCATGTGAGAAAACAAAGCGAGGTGAAAAATTAACTCCTTTAAAGAAGTTGTAATAATCGCCTTTAGCAATTAAGCGATATCCCCATGATGATGCTGTCGCAAACTCTTTTTGTTCGGGGCCATTAGACAAAGCCATATGAAGTGTTGAGTAATCATCTGCATTAGGGCCGGTCATAATACCGCTTCGACCAGTGCCTGAAACATTTAAACGCATTTCATCGTATTCAGGCATATTATTTATGCGCACGCCGCCAATTTCACCCACTACAGCCCAGCTATCTGCACCCAGTGATGGGCCAAATAAATGTGTTGCTGTAAACTGCAATTGGCTAGTATTACGCTCAATATAACCTTTTGCTAATTCCCCAGGGCCTACAACACTAACTGCGTTACCCTGACTCATTTGTGAAATACCGGCAAACTCAGGACGAAGTCCCGCTAACGCTAATTGCTCAGGCATAGCAGCATAAAGCAATTCTACGTCATCGATTTGTAGTGGTTCGTCTTCACGGAAGGTGAACTCACCAGCAAACGCCGTTTCACCTATTGATGTATTAAAGCTTAACCCATACAATTTAATATCTTCTGGATACTCATTGGTTGCTTTAGCAAATGCTTTTAAATCAGAGACATTGTCAGAGGTAATTTTAGTCGTTGCTAACATGGCTAAATCTTGGGCCAGTGACGCTTGTGTAAAGTTAGATACGCGACCTGAAATAAGAGGACGGCGGCTATGGTAGTTTACATGGTAAAGTGCAACTTCAGTGTCATAAAAATCTGGTAAAAACATACCTAAACGTAAACCATATTGACCACCATCATCAGGCTCAGTTTTACCATCATCCCCTTTGCCTTTAAGAGCGACTTTAGTAGGGTATGCCAGATAAGTTTGTGCCAATAATGCTTGCCCTGCGGGACTTGCAGGGTCGATCCCTTTAGCGGCAGCAGCTTGACCAAAGGTAGTCATCAAATTATTTAAGCTATCAGTTAAAAACGCTAAATCGATATCTGGGTTGGAGGTAAAACCAAGCTGTACATTTTGCTGATAACCATTTTCAGCAGCAAAGTCATTGGTTGAAAAATACGTTCCAGCTGCAGGTAAACGTGTTTCATGCCATTGGTATTGGTAAAAGCCTTCCAAAGTCACATTTTCAGTGATCCCTAAAGATGCCCATAACATACCAACTGGAATAAAAGCTTCTTTAAGCTCTGCACCCGGCGCTTTTAACCGATCAATATCGACCGGATTTACGTTAATACCGTGAGAAATTAATGTACTTTCTCCCCAGTTTATAACTTGTTGTCCTAGACGAATAGAAAGCGGGTTATTGCCGTCATTTAAATCAAAGTTAGCCCATACGTAAGCATCTAATAGACGAATATCTGCGCAGCTTTGTTTCTTTGTGTCTTTATCATCACAAGGATCAACTCCTTGCCCTGAAGTTGGATTAACATAGGCACGATCGCCATCCATCAATTCAAAATCATAAAAATACATAAATCGAGTAAATAGACCATAGTTATCTTTGTTGATAGATAAATCATGCGTCCCTTTCAACAGCTTTGAAAAAGATTCACCGCTATCAAAGTTCAAATCACCAGCGTCGCCGTTATTAGAGTAAGAGCCAGGTTGGGCCCAGACATCTTGCGCTGAATAAATTGGATTTAATACAGAGTTATAACCTGTCCAATCAAAAGACGGGTTATTACTTTTACCTATTAAGTTAAAGTTTCGGTCTTCAACACGGATACTTTGTCCATAAGAAAAAGCAGAGTCGAAGGTTATATCAAACCCTCCAGCCTCAAACGTTGCAGCCTGTGTGTGTGCTGCTGATAACCCTAAAGTAGCGGCTGCGATGCCTAGTACTAGTTTATTTTTAACAAAAAGCGATCTTCTTATCATTGTGTGTTCCCCCTGTCGCGGGTAATTTTGTGATCAAGTTATTGTTTTTAGTGTAGTCGTAACGATAGAAGCGAAATAAAGAAATTACAAATAGAACGCGTTCAATCGGTCATAATTTTTCTGTTTAGTTGACGTTAACCTAATGGTAAGACGTCCTACCAGATAATTTATACACGTAAATTAACAATAGGACAAATCGAATTAACAAAAAAACAATATTATAAGTGATTATTTTAAAATATTGTTTTAGGCAACACGCTCCAAACGTAAAAATTTATACTCTGGAGTAAGCAAAAGTCGAAAGCGCCCTCTTACCCCTAAAGAGGAAATAAAAGGACGCAAATGGCTGGCGGCAAAACGTACTTTTTTGCCACCATCTTCAATTACTTGAACTGATGTATACTTACCTTCGTAGTAATCCATGCACTGCTTGTAGGTTAAGTTCAGTAAAAAATAATATTCGATCATAATTTATTGTAGTGCTTTATCAACTTTTTCAAACAAGTCATCACTTAAATTATCAAGCAAAGCTAGGCGTTGCAGCTGAGCTTTGATTGCAACTGAACGTACCTCATCATATCTGCGCCATGACATAAATGGCGTTAACATACGTGATGCATTTTGGGGGTTGATTGCATTAAGCTTAACTAGTAAGTCACCTAGCAATTGATAACCTGTACCATCTTCACGGTGAAACTGTGCGGTATTAAAATGACTAAAACTGCCCACTAGTGCCCTGACACGGTTTGGGTTTGAAAAATCAAAACAAGGGTGATCATATAACTTTTTGATATTACTAATGGCATCATCGCCACCTTGCATTGCTTGCAATGCAAACCACTTATCCATCACTAACACATCATGGCGCCACTGACTGTCAAATTGGTTTAACAACTCTTTTGCTAATGGATTATCAGCTTTTACCACTGCACTGAGCGCGGCGAGTACACTGGTCATATTGTGTGAATTAGCAGTACTAACAAGAAGTTGATTGATATCAAGCTCATTAATTTTTGCCAAATAATGCAAGCACATACCTTTTAATGCACGTATAGCGACAGCTGTTGCACTTACAGAGCCGTCATCAATTAAACTTTGATAACAGTCTAAGAACTCACTACGCAGTTGCTGAGCAATTTGTAACTCAAACTGATTTGTCACCGCAACCAATTGATCCACAGGGATCACATTAAACTCAGCTGCGAGGGTATCAAAACTAGGCAGCTTTAATAATTCAGCAATTAAAGCTAAATCTCCCTCCTGATCAACTAATAAACTACGTAATGCAGTAATAATTGCTGGATCCAATTGATTATTTTCAGGTGTTATAATGGCCCCTTTAACCGCCCCAATGAACAATTGTTGTTGAGCATCCCAACGCGAAAAGTCACTGCGCGCAAAGCGCATAATGTGTAATAATTCAGTGGCTGTATTTTGTTGCTCAACAATACACGGCGCAGAGAAATCCTCTAGTAGCACCGCTACAGGCTTCGCGGTTAAACCATCAAAGCTAAACGTTTGCTGCGCTGTTGTAACATCTAAGACATGATCAAGTGGCTGTCCTTCAAACTG
The DNA here is from genome assembly GCF_028885455.1 of Pseudoalteromonas rhizosphaerae. Lineage (NCBI taxonomy): Bacteria > Pseudomonadati > Pseudomonadota > Gammaproteobacteria > Alteromonadales > Pseudoalteromonadaceae > Pseudoalteromonas > Pseudoalteromonas rhizosphaerae. The sequence continues at coordinate 3,179,337 of NZ_CP118496.1, read as the reverse complement.
TAAAGAGACAGACTCGCCCTGTTGATTAAGTAGCTCGATAGCAAATGGGATATGTAATGGCGCATTTTCTGGCTGATTAAGCGGTGCCAGCTGCTCTATATGCAGTGAAAAAGTACCACTGAGCTTATCATACTCTTGTTTTACGATTAGCCGTGGTGTGCCAGCTTGGCTATACCAACGTTTAAACTGAGTTAAATCGATACCTGAGGCATCACTCATAGCCGCAACAAAATCATCACAGGTAACGGCTTGCCCATCATGACGCTGAAAATAAAGTGCCATGCCCTGCTGGAACTTTTCTTCTCCCAATAACGTGTGCATCATACGGATAACTTCAGCGCCTTTGTCGTACACAGTTACTGTATAGAAGTTATTCATCTCAATCACTTGTTCAGGACGGATCGGATGTGCCATAGGACCGGCATCTTCACTGAATTGATGAGTACGCATTACTTTAACCGCATCAATACGATTCAGTGCCCGCGAGCCTAAATCACTGCTAAACTCTTGATCACGAAAAACTGTTAAGCCTTCTTTTAACGACAGTTGAAACCAATCACGACAAGTCACTCGGTTTCCTGTCCAATTATGAAAATACTCATGACCAACGATTGACTCTATAGTGTGATAATCTTTATCAGTGGCGGTTTCTTGATTAGCCAACACACATTTAGAGTTGAAAATATTCAGACCTTTATTTTCCATCGCGCCCATATTGAAAAAATCCACAGCAACGATCATGTAAATATCTAAATCATACTCAAGATTAAAACGCTGCTCATCCCACTGCATTGATTTTTTAAGTGATGCCATCGCATGAGGGGTTTTCGGTAAATTCCCTTTATCAACAAACAAGGCTAAATCTATTGTACGACCACTTTGCGTAACAAAGGTATCTTTAAGTACATCAAAGTCCCCTGCAACAAGTGCGAACAAGTAACTTGGCTTTTTGAATGGGTCTTGCCATTTTGCAAAGTGACGGCCATTGTCTAATTTACCTTCCGCTAATTTATTACCATTTGATAATAAATGAGTAAACTGCTCGTCAGCAATAATCGTCACGTCAAAGCTTGCAAGTACGTCTGGGCGGTCAAGATAATAGGTTATTTTTCTAAAACCTTGCGCTTCACATTGTGTACAATACGCCCCGCCAGATAGATATAAACCTTCTAAGGATGTGTTAGTTTTTGGTGCTATTTCATTAACGATTGTAAGCTGACATTGCGCTGGTAAATTATGGATCACAAGCTGCTCATCAAGTAGGTCATAATCTGTATATGCGTTGTTATCTACAGTAATTGAGATCAGTGTCAAATCAATGCCATCAAGCACTAAATCTGCCACACCAGCTATTTTTTTCGTGATCGTCATTACACTCGTAACACGGGTGTTTAACGGCAATAAATCGAAGGTCAAATCAATGTGATCAATTAAAAATGGTGGAGCTTGGTAATCTTTAAGATACTGTGCTTGAGGTTTTTTTAATGCAGTCATGTGAAACTCCAAAGTGGCTCCTCTTAGCAGAGGAGCGTATAATTTATGGCTATTGTTTTGGCTTAATACGTAAAATTTTAATGCCTAGGTAAGCATAAATAACAGCTAGTAATGGATTTATAAGATTAAAAAATGCATATAGCGCATAATCAAATGGGTTGATCAGTAATACACTTTGCATATATGCACCACAGGTATTCCAAGGGATCAGGGGACTGGTGATCGTCCCGCCATCTTCTAATGTTCTTGATAAATTAACAGGTTTCAAACCACGCTTTGCATATTCTTCTTTAAACATCCGACCAGGGACCACAATAGCGATATACTGATCTGCAGCAATTACATTGGTACCAATACAGGTCGCAATAGTAGCAGTAATTAAAGAGCCAGTGCTTTTCGCAATTTTAAGAATACTTTTTACAAAAATATCTAATAAACCTGTTTTTTCCATAATGGCGCCAAACATCAATGCCGTCATAATCAGCCACGTTGTGGTTAACATGCCAGACATTCCACCACCACTGAGTAATGAATCCATTTTTTCATCGCCTGTGAGGATACTAAAGCCATCAAAAAATGTACTCCAAACCAATTTAAAATAACCGACAATTTGCCCCTGAGAGCCATCAATTTGTGTTGCAATTAGGTCTGATTGAAAAATCATTGCCCATACTGCACCAAGTACCGCACCGATTGAAATTGCCGGAAATGCAGGCATTTTTTTAATTGCTAACACCAGTAAAACAATCAGTGGCACCAGCATCTCTAAACCTATATTAAAGTTTTGTTGTAGAATAGCGGTTATTTCATCAATACGCCCAGCCTCACTTGACGCTGTGGCATTAAAGCCCATAAAAATAAAGATGATTAATGCAATCACAAAACTTGGTACAGTCGTCCATAGCATATGATGGATATGCTCGAATAAATCAGCTCCCACAACCGCAGGAGCTAAATTTGTTGTTTCAGACAGTGGACTGAGTTTATCGCCAAAGTAAGCCCCAGATATTACGGCACCGGCCGTTACTGTTTGCTCTAATCCAAGGCCTGTAGCAACACCGAGTAGCGCTACACCTATTGTCGCCGCCGTGGTCCAAGAGCTACCAATACTCATTGCTACAATGCCACAAATTAAACAGCTTGCTGCGTAAAACCAACTAGGATTAATTACCTGTAAACCATAATAAATAAGCGTAGGTACAGTGCCTGACAGCAGCCAAGTGCCGATCAGCGCGCCAACCATTAACAAAATTAATATAGCGCCCAAAGATAGAGTGATCCCCTCTATCATCGCTTGTTCAAGTTTTTTCCAAGTATAGCCATTTTTAAGGCCAATAAGTGCAGCTGTAAATGTAGCAAACAGTAGCGCAATTTGATTCGGCCCTGATGACGAACTATCGCCAAATAAATAGACCGCAGCACCTAATAAACAAATCAGTACAGAAATTGGGATCAAGGCATCGAAAAAGCTGGCCTGTAGGATGGGTTTTTCTTTTTGTGAATTCAAAATTGAGACTCCTACGCGCATTTTTATGCGCGTTTAATTATTATTTTTTAGCACAGACGCGACGCTTAGCCTAACTAAGTTACTTACTTTTGTCAGCGTTTAATCAGTAATTATAGCAATATCAAGAGTTTTAGGCAGCAAAAAAGGCGCCAAAGCGCCTTTTTTATTAACCTGTAAAACGAGTTATTTCTTAGCTACACGACCAAACTTAATATAATCTTGGGTAATTAATGCAGCTTCTTCTAAGAATGGATCTAAGTCGTCTAAGACATCAGGCGCATCATCCAAGCTCTCAATCGGTTTTTCACCTAAACGAGTAAGCCTTTCATTAGTACGAGCTAATGCACGCGCTTCACCATCGTCTTTTTCTTTAATACGCTGCGCTTCTACAAGAGAAATAGTTTTCCGGTCTTTCTCTTCTTTATAACGCGTAATATCTTGAAAAACATAGTTAAACTCTGGTTCTGATTTAATGCGTTCAGCATGCGCTTTGCTTAAGTAAGCAATGGCTGGGTGTAAGTCATCAACCGAGTTATATTTGGCGCGAACGATACTGTCCCACGGTAATGCATTATCCTCTTGGCTTTCGCCCCATTCCGCTGGATCAATTGCTGATGGGAATGAAATATCTGGGATCACACCTTTATGCTGTGTGCTACCACCATTGATACGATAGAACTTTGCAATCGTATATTGCACACTGCCAAGTGGATTATCGTATAAATCGTAAGCACGGCCTAAGCCCTTATGCTGCTGCACAGTGCCTTTACCAAACGTTTGCTCACCAATTATCACTGCTCGACCATAGTCTTGCATCGCTGCGGCAAAAATCTCAGAGGCAGATGCGCTGTAACGATCAACAAGCACCGTAAGGGGGCCATCGTAAAACGTAACACCATCACGGTCTTTTTGCTCTTCAATGCGATTATTTAGAGTATGAATTTGCACTACTGGACCTTGGTCAAAAAACAAACCAGATAGTTGTGTTGCTTCATATAATGAGCCACCACCATTTTGGCGTAGGTCAATTATAATGCCATCTACTTTGGCTTCTTTTAATTTCGCCAATTCTACTTTAACGTCTTTAGACAAGTTGTTGTAGAAACCAGGGATCTCAATAACACCTATTTTGCTAGTTAAATCAGAATATTTTGCTTTAAATACTTCTGATTTTGCAGCTCTATCTTCGAGGCGAATTTTATCGCGAATAATTTCAACTACTTTAGGCGCGCCATGATCATCAGCACCTTTTAAGTATTGTAACCGCACCTTAGTGCCTTTTGGTCCTTTGATTAAATCAACTACGTCATCTAAACGCCAGCCAATGACATCAACAAATTCTTCTTTGTCTTGAGCAACGCCGATAATACGGTCGTCAGCTTTAATTTGCTCCGATTTATCAGCAGGTCCACCTGGAACCAAGCTGCGAATAACCGTGTAGTCTTCGTCGTAGCTTAGTACTGCACCAATACCTTCTAGTTCAAGATCCATGTCCATTTTGAACTGTTCAGCTCTGCGTGGCGATAAATAGGAGGTATGTGCTTCAATACTTCGCGCAAAAGAGTTCATTACGATCTGAAATACATCTTCACTATTGGTTTGCACTAAACGTTTTTGTGCATTGTGATAACGCTTAGTTAATAATTCTTTTATACCAGGCCAATCTTTGCCGGTCATTTTTAATCGTAGTGCATCATATTTTACACGTTCACGCCAAAGCTCATCTAACTCAGCTTGCGTTTTTGCCCAATCAGCATCTTCACGATCAAAGTAATATTCATCTGCCTTATCAAAGGTCATTGGTGTTTCAAGTAACTTTAAAGAATACTCATAACGCTCAAAACGACGCTGCATGCTTAGGTTGAAAATATCAAAGGTAAAATCAAGTTTACCGGTCGTTAATGCATTATCAAATTGGTTGCGGTATTGCTCAAATGAGGCAATATCCGCAGCCAAAAAGACGCTTTTATTAAAATCAAGGGATTCGATATAACGGTCAAACACTTTACTTGAAAGTGCGTCATCAAAACGAATTGGTTTATAATGTGCACGAGTAAATAAGTTTGTCACCCGTTTGCTAGCCGTACTATGCTGACTTTCTTGCGTAAGTACTGGCAAGTCTTTTGCTGTAACTACATCATTAACATCAGCAATATCTGATGCAAATAATAAACCTGAATACAGGGCGGCAACTAACGGAATGAGCTTAAACTTCTGACTCATACACAACTCCTTAATTTATATACAGCTTAAATAATGTACAGGCTGTCTGCTTTAGTTTTAACTTGCATGCCAGTTACCAACTCTACATGAACGTCTTCTTTGTTCACTTCAGTGATTACTGCATTAACAAGGGCTTGGCCAAGTTTAACTTTAACTTTGTTATTAACCTTGACCTCACTTGCTGGTAAAGGTTCAATTTTACCTGAACGTTTAACCGGCGCAGCTTTTGCTGGTGTGGTATTAACTTTAGCGTTTTTATCGCCTGGTTTAGCGAATTGGCCTGGTTTCTTTTTGTAAGATTTTGTGTCTGAATCATTACGTGGACGTTGTGACTTTTTACGTTTAGCCATTTTCGCACGACTTTCTTCAAGTGCTTTTTGAGCATGATCAATGTGCTCTTGTTCCACTTTAGCATCTTGATTTCCATCAAGATCAATACGAAATTCAGACTTAGTCACGGCTTCTAAATAACGCCAGTTAGACGTATATTTTCTCAGTGCTTGACGTACTTGCGTCTTACTTACTTTTTCAGAACCTTCAATTCGCTCAGCGATATCTTTAAAGATACCTACTTTCAGCGGCTTGATGCCGTCTTTTTGTTTAAAACATTGCGGAAATTCTTGATATAAAAATTCCAACACTTCATTAATATCTTTTAGCTTGTTTGTGGTTTCCATTTTAGAACCTATTTTTCACATCTTTTCATCAAGGGACGAATCGACGTAGTGTGTTACCCAGTCGACCAACTCTTCAAAGTCGGCTTCAATTACAGCCATATCGCCTCGAAGGTGTTCCCAAATACCGTTAATTATTTCATCAATTAATTCACATTCAGTGTCATCAGGAAGACGATCCCATGCAATATGAATTAAATCGTTGAGCGTTTCCGCTACATGCTCTTCATCCCCTTCCCAATCACCTACATCAGTGATGGCAAACAGATAATCCTGTACATTTACTAAGTCTTTCATGCAATAGTTGCCTCAAAACATGCGACGAGTGCTTCTAAACCTTGCTTATCATCAACATCAAACCTAGCAATACTTGGGCTGTCGATATCTAAAACAGCAAATACTTCACCATTTTTATGAATAGGTATTACTATTTCAGAATTAGACGCTGCATCACAGGCAATATGACCTGCGAATGCATGTACATCTTCAACTAGTTGAGTTTGTGCAGTTGCAGCGGCAGTTCCACAGACACCCTTTCCGACAGGAATTCGGATACATGCAGGATTACCTTGAAACGGACCAAGCACTAATTCAGTTGGTGAATCCATCAAATAAAAACCAGCCCAATTTACATCATCGAGTGACGTAAATAACAGCGCGCTAATATTCGCCATATTGGCAATAATGTTAGGTTCACCAGTAATTAGCGATTCAGTTTGTTTAACTAATGACTGGTAAAATTCTTGCTTTTGCATACCAAACTACTTCTTATCAAACATACAGTAGCTAAAGGTACTCTTTGTCGCCAATAATTGAAACCTTTTCAGGGCAAAAAAAAGCAATTTGCCCTAATTTTCAGCAAGCTTGGTTAATAATTCTGCTATTGAGGAGGTTGTTGTTTTATCGCACCTAACCTTAATCCATATAAAAACAGTCCCGCCGCTAAAGCTGACATCGCGGTATTAATTAAAAAGACCATACCACCTGTTGCACTGAGTAAGTAACTAAAAATTGCACCACCGAGTAAACCTAATGTCAGTACTCCCGAATAATTAACTTTCGCGTACTTGTACATCAATAAATATCCGGGTACTACAAAAGCAGCCATGGTTAAACCGACAATATGCGCGTTAGCTATCGCACTCATAAGTAACTGAAAAAAGGTAGTCAGCGGATCGGTATTGAGCGTTAATGCATAATAAACTCCTAACACACTGCCAATGATCACAGGTGAAAGTAATGATAACCCAACACTTTTTGCAAGCCGATGTTTCATAATGCGTCCTTAAAATCATACCTGAATAAATACTAAGGATGCATGATGTTTTACAACATCGAAATAGAGACTATGGTCGTAATTTACGATGATAAATCATACAGCAATCATGATAGGGTAATTTTGATGCCCGTTTAACCTAAGCAAGATCCAGTTTTAAACCGTTATAGAGTTTAGCGTTATTCACTTTACAGAAAAGTATAATTTAGCCTCTGTATATACAGAGGCTATAAATTTACAGTTGATTGATTTTTCTCGATAAATCAATGCTACTATGGTCACTCTTTCTTCAAGTTCAATGACTCTTGCAACTAGAATCTCTAATTTCTTTTGCATCGCTAAGGCAGTATCGGTTCTCTTTGCTTGTTCTAAGAAAAACAACTCTCTTTTAACTAATGTTTTCTAAAAAAAGTAATGTTTAATTATTAGCAGTAATACAAAAGGTGAACTAAAAACTATCATGACCAAAACAATTCAAGCATCATTGTCTCCATTAAATATTTTGAGTGGGTGTTCTAATAAACCTAGACGAACTATGTGGCTGATTTTGAAATAGTGACGAGAGTGTTACTTCACGCTTTTTCCCACGTCGGATATGTAGTGTAGGTTAACGTAAACGATACTCAGAATAATGGCTTTGCTTTGAATAGATTTTCTTTTAAATCGCCAGCTGCGCCACCAGACATATTAAATATAACGTAAGCCGCATTCGCAATATAACCAAGTAAACCATGTATCTGCTATTGTTGAGATGGTAACAACCATTTACGCTGAAATGGCATCATGTCATTGAAAAATATGACCCAAGCAGAATATTATAGCACTAATTAGTGCTGCTGGGATGACCCCAAAGATAAAAACGAAACAACATACCAAACAAAGCAGCTCTAAAGACTAGCTCTTCAAAAAAGCCTGCATATATGAATCTGTTACAACCTCTGATATAGAAAGATTTAGCTCATTACTTAAAAAAACGTAGCCTATTAACATAGGTATACAACTTACTACTGCAGCTGATAAATAGTGTTTGAAGTCTTCTATATTACTACCTCACGCGTCATACCAACGAATGTGTATAGATTCAATGGAGCATTAATAAAGGTAAGCAAACACCTAACTCAAAGGTAATGTTGTTATTCACCATTACGACCATAATGAGTTTGCATACTTTGCTCATGCTCTAGACTGAAAGGCACTGAGGGATCAAAAGTGGGTGCATCTTTTACTTGCTGCTGCGTCATATCAACATAGATTTTAGAAGTGGGCCAACTCACCTCTTTAATCCATTTTGGGGCAATCAAAACCAGATGACCCAACCACCAATTACTGGTGTTAATAATCAAATAACGAATTTCCCAGGTGTCGGTATCTATCAACATACCATGTAAGTGACCTAGATCACCGTCTATGACATCAAGTTTATAACCCGTTACTGCATTACTACTGCGTAGATGATGATCATTATCTTGAGATAATGCAGCATCAACATCTGCGAAATTATCTGGTGCATCTAAGTTATCAGGCTTTGGTACGACACTATAATAACCAGGTGACATCATATTAGGACTTGAATAACCACCCCATATATCAGTGTTATCCCAATAATGTGAGTAACCATAATATCGCATGTATTCTAGCTCATACTGCCTAGTACTTCGTCACACAAATTTTGACTAGTTGAGAGCACCGTAAGCTCTCTCTAGTTTTTCACGTGCTGAATCAACATTAAACATCCAATTTATACTGGCGCCTTCTTTATTTCGGCGCCATTCCCACGCCGTGAGCTCTGTCTTTAACTCTTCCATACTTGCTATGCGCCGATCTAAGCATTGCTTATTCATATTGCCAATTTCTATCTCGACCATATTCAACCAACTCGCATGTTTAGGTGTGTAATGGAACTCTATTTTATTTAAAATACGTCGTGCTTCTTGCGGTGAAAATGCTTTATATAACGCACCTTCCGTATGAGTCGATAAGTTATCTAGCACGACACGAATTTTATTCGCATGTGGGTAGTGTTCATCGACTAAGTCCTTCATACAGTGTGCAAAATCAACTTTCGTTTTCCTCTGTGTTGCTTTAACGTGTCGCCAACCCCGATGACGGTCAAAGAATACAAATAAGTTAGCCACGCCAACCCGTTTATATTCATAATCTAGGCGTTTTACCTGTCCCTTTTTCATCGGTTGTACTGGCCGTGTATCATCAACAAGTTGCTTCATCGCCTCATCAAAATTAATAATGGGATTGAGCTCATCCGCTGGCTCAGCATATAATTCAAGTACATGCTCCATTCTTGCAATATACTCAGCGTCCATTGTTGCCACACACCACATCTTTTTTTGCCATGGCTTTAACGCATTTTCTTTAAGGCGTCTACGAACCGTTTCATATGAAATACTGTCTAAATCCGTTAATGTTATTAATCGCTCGCCAAGTAACGCTAATGTCCATCGGCAGTGTCCTGTTGGCGGCTCAGAACAGGCTGTGGCTATTAAAGTTACTTCATCTTTCGCGGAGGTTTTTCTCATAGCACCACTTCGTGCACCTTCATTTAAAGCGGCTTCTAAACCGTCTTCGACAAACTGACGTTTGACTCGAAATACAGTTGAAGAGCTCACTTGAACCGCTTCACATATTTGATCTGTTGTATATCGACAACGGTCCGCTTTTAATAAAATGGCGGCTCGTTTGTACTTTCGAACATTGACCATGCCTTTTTTGCAGTAGTTAACTAATTCGCATTTTTCTTCTGCTGATAATTCAACAATATACTTTCGGTTCATAACAATATTAAATGAGTAAATATGAGTTAAAGGATCGTCAATTAGGATAAAAGTTCATTATGAATAAAGAAGAGTTGCCGTCGTTCACTGTGAAACAAGGGCAGTATTTGGCATTTATTTATTACTACACAAAAGTGAATGGTGTTGCACCTGCTGAAAATGATTTTGAGCGTTATTTTGGAACTGCATCATCAAGTGTTCATGCAATGATTTTAACGCTTAAAAAGAAAGGGTTCATCACTTCAACTGCTGGAAAAAGCCGAACGATAAAGCTATTGATAGGAATAAATCAGTTGCCTGAATTTAAGTAAGGCAACTGATCAGAACTTCTGTGAACGAGTACTAGAAACTGGTTTTTCGCTATCCATGTCAGGGCAGTTTTTAACTTGTTTTCTTGAAATTGTAACAGTGAGCGTCTGTGGTTTCTGATTCAACTCTTTGATTGATATAGGTGAAAGCAATATTTTTTTACTTAATAGCCAAGATCCAGTTTCGACCACCAGATATCGGATCACCCAATGTTTATCATCAAAGTAAAAATCTTTGGTAAGCCCAATATCTCCATCCGATGCATGAATAGCTAAATTTTTTAAATTATTCAGAGTATGTAACATGGCGTATTTGCTCCAGATTAAAAATGATAAACAATAAATCATTGTTTCGCTGATAGGGTTTTCATCTAAAAGCTTGCAACAAATTTCTCATTAAATCTGTTCGCTTTCGCACAGAACTGGCATTAATAAAAGCCTAGTCAAGATTTATCTATAAATTTTAAGGTGAACTGAAATGGCTAAAATAAAAAATTAGAGTTAGCAGCCCATCGCAACGATATCATCGAAGACGTGAATAATTTAATTAAGAAGTATCGCGCTATTTTTGACTGGGATGTACCCGATATATATGAAAGATTAGAAACAATTTAATTTTGAATGAAGCTCATCAATGGCTTGATAATATTAACAATGAATAAATTTCAACGGTCTATCAAGCTAGCAAAAAAAGTTCGCTCTGGAATGAGTTACCATATTACGCTCAAAAATAGATCATAATAAATATCAGATTCGCGACGTATTGGCTGTTAGTTTACCATTTTTTATGTCAGAACAGGACGTCATTGGCCAGGCCAAAGAAAGATGTGCATCAACACTCCCACGATCAAACTTAGATTCTGACTCACAGTTAAAAGAAAAAGCATTGGGTGCACCACCAGATAATAATAAAACAGTCATTATTGCTTTGAACAAGAATGATGATCTGATATCGCAGGTCAGAGAAGAGTCACAGCGCCCCGATGAATGATATTACCAAAGCCTTGCAAGTAGCGAACAACTCCACCGATAACAATTAACTTATCAGATAAAATCGACCAATAGTTTAGCGTGTGATTTGATCCGTTAATTTATTTAAAGGTTTATGCGGATTTATATGAAGTGCATGTTATTTGGCGCATTATGAAAATACATTGTCTTAGTCAATCTTTATGGAGAACTTCAGAAACAAAAAGGCCGTTGATTATCAACGGCCTTTTTGTTTTATATGGTGGAGAGATAGGGATTTGAACCCTAGAGGGGCTATAAACCCCTGCCGGTTTTCAAGACCGGTGCATTCGACCACTCTGCCATCTCTCCGAAACATTTATAAATCACGAATAAGAGTGTACTCGCAATTATTTTAATTAGGTGGTGGAGAGATAGGGATTTGAACCCTAGAGGGGCTATAAACCCCTGCCGGTTTTCAAGACCGGTGCATTCGACCACTCTGCCATCTCTCCGCACGGCCTGCATAATAGAGAAGGCAGTGCTCTTTGTGAAGCTTTTTTTTCAAAAAAGTGTTCAAGTGCTTAAAAAATCATTGATTTGTTTATTCTTAACTCACCTCTGAGTAAAAATCACACTAAATTGAACTTTTCTTTTTAATTATCGGTCTATTGAACTACAAAGGTTTGCCCAAATATAGAAGTCTTGGTAATCTAACTTCAGTTTAATTATCGGAACTTACAATAGGTTTCTAAAGGAGCTCTAAAATGGCATTTAATCATTCGTACAATACCGCTAGACCGGTTATGTCGACCATTGAAACAAACAAGGTACTTAAAAACACCTATTTCTTATTGGCCATGACATTAGCATTTAGTGCTGTGACGGCTGGTATCTCAATGGCATTACAACTACCTTATTTTATGGGGTTAGTTTTTACTCTTATTTCATTTGGCCTTTTATTTGTTGTAAATAAAAAAGCCGAAAGCGCGTCAGGCGTTGCATGGGTATTCGCTTTTACGGGTTTAATGGGTGCGGGACTTGGTCCGTTACTTAACCATTATGCAGCGATGCCAAATGGCCCAATGCTTATCATGCAAGCGTTAGGCTCAACTGCACTGATTTTCTTTGGTTTGTCTGCGTATGCACTAAATACTAAAAAAGACTTCTCTTTTATGGGCGGTTTTTTAACGGTAGGCCTTATTGTTGTGATTGTGGCCAGCATTGTTAATATCTTCATCGGCAGCTCGCTAATGTTTATGGTATTAAATGCAGCGGTTGTATTGATCATGTCTGGCTTAATCTTGTTTGATACAAGCCGCATCATCAACGGTGGCGAAACAAACTATATTCGCGCTACAGTCTCTTTATATTTAAGTGTATATAACTTGTTTACTTCATTGCTTGCACTGCTTGGCGCAAATAATGACTAATTAAATAGTTCTGTTAAAATAGCCCCTCTTTAGGGGCTTTTTTATTGGAATAGTTTTGGCACGATTTGTACTTTCTCTGCACAGCGCACCATCGGATCATGATACCACGCAACGTTTGGTTAAATTTGCACAAGCATGTTTAACACAAGGGCATAACATTGATGCCATTTTTTTGTATCAAAACGGTGTTTTTCATGCCAGCGAGCAACTAGATTTAGCAGCTGATGAATTAGCGATTAATGCTTTATGGCAACAATTACATGAGCAAGGGATTCATCTTATGTTGTGTGTTACTGCTGCCGAAAAGCGTGGCCTTGATATAAATAATACCGGTGTTTTTGCAGTCGCAGGGTTAGCTGAGTTTGCAATGCTTGCCAGTGATGCGGATAAATGGGTGCAATTTAAATGATCAATGTATTAGTTTTAAGCCACCATAGTCCTTTCGATGATTTACATATTCGTGATGCATTAGATATGACATTAATATTCGCTGCTGTTGAGCAAAATATTAGTTGGTTATTTAGCGGCCCTGCGGTACTAGCCCTAAAAAAACATCAACAACCTGAGCATATAGGTTTAAAGAACTACTTTAAGACCATCAGAACGCTAGAAATTTACGATGTTGAAAACATTTATGTATGTGAAAAGTCTCTGCTCGAGTATGGCCTTGATAAACATAACTTGTTAGTAGAAGTAAAAGCGCTTAATTATCAGCAGCAAACTCAACTTATTGCCCAGCAACAACACATAGTGAACTTATGAGCACTTTACACATATTTTCCAAGCCACTTGGCTATTACAAGACGGATCAATTAGTTAACCTGATCCAGTCAACAGACAAAGTATTATTATTAAGTGACGCATGCTTTGCTATTGCCCAATTTAGACAGCTTGCAACGCACTTATTAATACTTGCTGATGACGCCAAGGTACGAGATATCACAATCAATCAGCCCGATCACTCGCTTAGTTATGACGACTTTGTCGCACTAACATTAGCAACATCTCACTCTATTACGTGGTAATACATGCTTGAATTTAATAATCAAATTATCGACACGGATAAACAAGGTTACTTACTTGATCACTCGTTATGGAGTGAACAATTAGCCTGCGTTATTGCCGAGCAAGAAAACATTGAATTAACCTCCCAACACTGGGAAGTGATTCATTTTGTGCGTAATTTCTATTTGGAGTACAACACCAGCCCAGCAATAAGAATGTTAGTTAAAGCAATGGCAAAAGCACTGGGTGAAGATAAAGGCAATAGTATTTATCTGTATACTCTTTTTCCTAAAGGCCCAGCTAAGCAAGCAACTAAAATTGCTGGCTTACCAAAACCCGCACGGTGCATCTAGCAATGACAACAGCTAAACCAAATAATACAGCAAAACGCCGAAATAGCGGCCGTAGCTATAATCGCGGTGCAATTACAACCAAAAAAGTGAATAACTCAATAAAGCGCGAGATAAAACCAGCCATTGCCGCCAGTGAGCGAAAAATTGTCTTATTTAATAAACCATTTGATGTGCTGTGCCAGTTTACTGATGAAGCAAACAGACAAACCTTAGCTGACTTTATTACCATTAAAGATGTATATGCTGCAGGACGATTAGATAGAGACAGTGAGGGCCTGCTATTACTCACTAATTGTGGGAAATTACAAAACACTTTAACAGCGCCAAACAAAAAAACTAGTAAAACTTACTGGGCACAAGTTGAAGGTGAACCAACTGATGCAGCAATTAAACAACTGTGCCAAGGCGTCGAGCTCAAAGACGGATTAACATTACCAGCCGTTGTTAAACGCATAGATGAGCCAACTTTATGGCCACGTAATCCTCCCGTTAGAGAGCGAAAAAACATTCCAACCAGTTGGCTCAGTATTACCCTTACCGAAGGACGTAATCGCCAAGTAAGAAGGATGACAGCACATATTGGCCACCCTACTTTACGTTTAATCCGCTATCGTATTGGTGACTATACGTTAAAAGGAATTGATAATGGCCATTTTAAAATAATCGCAGATGAACTATAGCTGTGCTTGAGCGCAGCTATTTCAAATATGCCTAGCAGCGCTCAGCTGATTTTTTGTATCTATCTTCACTAACAACGATACAATTACGCCCTTGCCTTTTTGCTTGGTACAAAGCTTTATCTGCCGCATCAGCAAAATAGATATAATCGCCAGTTTGGGGATTATGCAAAGTTTTAATGCCCATGCTTAGTGTTATATAGCCAACATCTGTATATTCATGCTTAATAGCTAATAGATTAACGGCTTGCTGGATTTGTAATGCACTATGTAAAGCCTTTCAATATCAGTATCATTTTCTAACGCAAAGCTAAGAGCTTGTTGCCACGTTTGTCGCACCCACAAGATAATGTGGATCTGGGTAAGCATTAAGCCACCAATCATTAAGTGTTGGAACATCGTCAACAGTGTAACCGAACACATCGACAAAGCGTTGGTTTATAAGGATTATTCCTTAGTGAGCATACATACATTACACAACGGTATTGGCACTTGCATAAATAAATTAACGTACTCACTCAAATCATGCTGACGGGTTAGTGGTTTATTATCTTGCGCTGAATAATCACTATTTTGCACGATAACAGCATTATTTTGACTCGTTTTTACACGCATCGATAGCGCGAAATGCCATTCTTGCCACCAGGTTGCTAACTGTGAAACGAGAAAATACTCAGACTCACTTGAAGTTTTCAAATTCACGGCAACACTTTTAAGTAGGCAATCTACTTTTCTATATTCAATTACTCCCAATTGTTGATAATTTAAAAGAATATTTTCAAAAAGCCTATACGCATCAACTCTTAAAATACTGCGCGTGTCATCAACCATCGCTGTTAATTGTAATTTAGAATTACCAGCATATTGTGCAATGAAGTTAATTATTGATTGTTGATAGAAAATATAGTCCATATATATTGCCCATTAATTACGTGTGCATAAAAACATGCACTTGGAAGTACACCAGAATAGTTTAAAGGAATGTAAGCAGATGGAAATATTCGGCGTGAGAAAATTCGTAAAGAGCAGTTGATTAATGTAAACAATATAAAAGTGAAATCGCAATTTTAAAATCCCCTTAATAACTTTATCAGGTCCAGTAATTTACGTTATTTTAGCAATAAAACTTAGCCACTGTTCATAGGTTGGATCTTAAGAAACTTGAAGTTGAACTCTGTTAATGATCAAATAGTTACGCCAATAAAAACATGACCAAAAACAGAGTTCACATGCAGATTAACCAAGTTTCAAATCAATTAAAAGCCCTTATCTCAGAAAAACACCTCATTGAGCTTGCAAAAACCTCCGGATTTCAAGTTCGACACCGTTGCCTGTCGATCGTTTCTCTGCTCAAAGCTGTGTTCAAAAGCTTATCTTGCCTGCAAGACGCTAACTTGTCAGATATCCATCAGAACCTGCGAACGCAGGCCAATTGCACGATAAGTTATAAACCCTTTCATAATCAAATTCGAAAACCAGCCTTGACTGAGCTAGTCCGTGAACTCGTTATTCAAGCGATGTCTAAATTGACTGTAAACACGCTGGATAAAACCTTTTTTACCCAGCGAGGAATACAGCGAGTGTTATTGCAAGATGGCTCTTCATTTGCTCTACATTATGAATTAGCGCAGGTTTTTGCTGGTCGCTTTACTGCGATAAGTCCTGCCGCAATTGAGTTACATCTTACTTATGACCTATTTAACGAACAGCCTTGTGAAATAGATATCCGTCCTGATGTTGAAACCGAGCGAGCCTTTTTACCGGGTAGTCACACACTTGAAGATACGTTATTACTTGCTGATGCAGGGTATTTTGACTTAGATTACTTTGAACAAGTATCTCAAGATGGCGGCTACTTTTTGGTCAGAGCGAATAAAAACATCAACCCAACCGTCACATCTGCTTATTGCGCGGGCGTAGAGCTTAAAGAAAAGCATATTAAACTCAAAACCTTGCTCAAAAAGCGTGCTAGTCAGCCACTTGAGTTAACAGTACGCTGGAAGAAAAATGGACCCGAGTACAGGCTTATTTATCTACCCGATGAAAAGCGCCCTGTTTTCCTTGTTACTAATTTAAAAGAAACACAGTTTAACTTTGATGAGTTACTCGATATATACGCGACTCGTTGGCAAATCGAGTTACTTTTCAAAGAGCTAAAGTCATGGAATAACCTTAAGGGATTCATCACAAGAGACCCACACATTGCAGAATCGCTGGTTTGGCTGAGCATACTGCAAACACTTATCAAGCGTTTTATCTGCCATAGTGCAGCGACGATATTTAAGTGTGCGATCTCGACATTTAGAGCGAGCAAGTGCAGTTATCTTTGGTTGGATGATGTTTTGGATTGCATAGAGCAAACACGGTGCAGCCACAAGATACACCGTGTACTAAAGCTACTAGCGGTAAATTGTAAGCGTCAATCCATTGAAAAAGAAAGTGACATTTGCCGTTTTAAAATAGGAAGTCACGCGATCAATGTTCCTTAAGAACTAAGGTATGAGCCACTGTTTATTAAACAAACAAAAAACTATCATGTAAGAATAAATAAGGGTAAATTTATCATCTGATAGTGTATAAAAGTGCTAACTCTTATATATTTTAACAATCCAAAAAGACGACTTTGTGGCGCACAATATGCTTATTTTGTTAAATAACTCAAGTATGTTACTACACTGCCGTTATACATTATTGTATGAATAAACTCTCGACTTAAAAATACGGTATTAACTATATTATCGCGCGCATGGGATTAGATGCTAAATGGATATGACCAATGAAGAACTAAATTTTATATCAGATCTTTTCCAAGTGACGGTTCCTTCAAAATTGAGGGACAATCATACACTGACATTACAAAGCTCTATCCCTGCCAATATTGCTGAATTACTAAATAATACAAAATTAACACTACTGGCTGAAGTTGGCGATTATCAATTATGGTTTCCACTTGAAATAAGAATTGCTAAAACAGGCGTTGTGACCCCTGTATTAAGCGCACCAGAGGTCATCGACACACAAGGAATAAAGCGCTGTTGGCGTGGCGGGAACCTCAATATTCAGAGCCAAGACTTTGAAGTTGAATCAATCTCAAGTACTGGACTTTTTCTAAAATCAACGACTCAAAAAGCTCCTTTAGCGATTGAGCAACAGATAAAATTAACCCTTCCAAACAAAAAAAATATTACTATCGACATCAAACCGGTACGTTTTAGTAAGCGAGGCATGGCTGCCAAGATCACTCATATTCATCAAGGGAAAGAACATCTAAGGGCTTATTTATTTGAAGCCCATAAGCGCCAAAATGCCAATTTATATGAGTCCACAAACAGCTTATAAATATAATTCACAGTTGTGTATTAGTCGCAGCTAGTTGCAGTGAGGTTAGTACAGCGATAAGCTAAACCTTTATTGTAATAAATGAAGGTTCTATGAGCGAAAATAACTATCCAATAGGTACTCAAGGCACGCCTTGGAATGATAAAGATAAACAGTGCTGGTTTAACCTACAAACGATTAAACGTAGTTATCAATCTGAAGTTGTAACTTTAATCAACGAACTGGATAATGATTTCGAGGTTGAGCAATATGGTGCGCTCAGTTTTGATCCTACTCGCTACCCTCTTTTTATTATTAAATCAAAACAGTGGGCATCGAATAAACCGAGCATACTGATCACCGGTGGCGTACATGGCTATGAAACAAGCGGTGTTCATGGCGCATTACATTTTATGAAAACCCTAGGTATGAAATATGCTAAAGAGTTTAACTTACTGGTTGCTCCTTGTATTAGCCCGTGGGGATATGAAACCATTAATCGCTGGAACCCAGCAGCCATAGATCCAAACCGTTCGTTTTATTCACCAAGCCCAGCACCAGAGTCAGCAGCACTAATAAATTATATTAAAGCACAAAATATACCTTTATTAGCGCATATTGATCTGCATGAAACAACTGACACTGACAACAGTGAGTTTCGCCCTGCACTTGCGGCTCGTGATGGCAAGCTGAACACTAATTGGAATATTCCTGATGGTTTTTATCTTGTCGCTGATAGCTATAAACCTGAACCGCAATTCCAAAAAGCGATTATTGACACTGTTGCTAATGTGACTCAAATTGCCCCCAGTGATGAAAACAATCAACTCATTGGAGTGCCATTAGAACAACATGGTGTGATCAATTATGCTGCACGAGAACTCGGTTTATGCATGGGCTTTACAGATGCACAGTATGTCACGACGACAGAAGTGTACCCAGATAGTCCGACGGCAACAGATGAGCTATGTATTACAGCACAGGTGGCTGCAATTAAAGGTGCATTAGATCACCTGCTTACAAAATAATTATGACTAGGGTCTATTGGTAATTATATTTAGGCCCTATTCTGACATTTTTAATCTGGTTATATATTAATCACTGATTAATTAATGCAAATTTATAAAAAATTAAAAAATACCTAGACTCCGCGTTTTAATTGTATAAAATTCGCGCTCTTAAATTTTCTTACAAGGAAGCACGTTGAAATTTAGCAATAAACATGGACAGGTTAGTTTACACCGCGAGCAAAATATAATCATTGCTAATTTTTGCGGGAATCTTAATGCAAGTTTAGTAACCTCATTTAGCAATGGCTTATTTGAGCAGGTTAGTCAGCTTGCCAATAAACCATGGGGATATATCAGTGATTCTCAAAATTTGTTGGCTGCAACTCCTCAGGCAGAGCAACAACTTACAGTGTTGGCCTCTGCCATGGTTCGTAATGGATGTATTGCTAGCGCTTATATTTTTGATTCAGCTATCGTAATCAATCAAATGCAACGCATTATTCAAAATGCAGGCCTTAGCGTGGATGTTCGCCATCGTCTGTTTAAATGTTTAGTGCAAGCTAAAACCTTTGTTCACCAAACAATGAACGATAAAGCAGCTCAATTTCACTCTGCATAACTTAGTTACGATAAAAAACACTACTTATTGATGCCTTAATACCGCGGTCTTCTTCGGCTGTGATCACAAAATCAAGTTCATTGAGCTTACTTGGTAAATCATAGCCATCGGCAACCACAGTGACCGGGATGCGCTTCATTTGACCAGGCTCGACAGCTGTAAGTTGAGGACTCTGTAACTTAGCCACATCAAGACCGGTAATCGCTACTCGGTAATGCACTAACTGCTGTGTTTTATTAATTATTGTCAAGGTGTAAGGGTTTTCAACTAAGCCCTCATAATTTACTCGATATAATGCATTACGATCACGCAGGACTGACACTTCGATTGGCGTGCGTTGAACTAACCACGCTAACATACTGACCATTAATAAAACCGTGAGTGCGCCATAACCAACCAGTTTCAACCGGTATGGATTAGTTTGCTCGCCAGCCATCTGCTTTTCGCTTGCGTACTTGATCAAGCCTTTTTGATAGCCAAACTTATCCATTGTGTCATCGCATGCATCGATACATAAACCACAGTTAATACATTCATATTGTAAGCCGTTACGAATATCAATCCCTGCAGGGCACACTTCCACACATAAATTGCAATCTACGCAATCACCTAAATCTAACGCTTTAGGATCGGCCTTACGTTTACGTGGACCACGACTTTCCCCACGCGCACTATCGTAAGTGACAAGTAATGTATCTTTATCAAACATTACAGCCTGAAACCGTGAGTATGGACAAGCAATGGTGCACATTTTTTCTCTTAAGAAACCGGCATTTCCATAAGTACAAAAGGCAAACAAAAATACCCAAAAACTAGTGATGCCCGACCATTGCAGAGTAAACATATCCCCATACAAGCTTTTAGCCGGAATAAAGTAAGCCATAAATGACGTTGCTGTAAACAATGATATGATTAACCAAGCGCTGTGCTTGATTGTTTTTTTCTGCCATTTTGATAACGTCCACGCGGATTTATCTAACTTTATACGTTGATTACGTGTTCCCTCTATACGTTGCTCCACCCATGAAAACATCAGCATCCAAATTGTTTGTGGGCATGTATATCCACACCATACCCGGCCAAGCCAATTGGTAACAAAAAACAACGCAAAAGCGCTTAACATAAATAACAACGCCAAGATCATAAAATCTTGGGGCAGTAAGGTCAGCCCAAAAATAGCAAACTTTTGACTCGCAACATCTAGCAATACCGCTTGCTGGCCTTTGTATGGGATCCAAGGAATAAGAATGAATGTAAGCATGAGTAACCAACCAAGGTTACGGCGAATACGCTGGAAAAATCCTTTTTGCTCACGGATATAAATAGGCCCTTCATGCTTATAGGGCTTGATGATCATATCTTCTTCTTTAATATCAAATTTCATAATAACTACTTACTGTGACGGTTAGGCCTGTAAGTTTGCAAGTTTCAGACCAAACTGAAATTAAATTAAGCAACTGAATATTAATGAATTTTCATTTAATAAATTCGCTAAAATCGCGATATTTAGCGAGTATCGTGATATTTAACGATTTTTACGGATCATCAACTTGCGCATTTTTGATCGTAACGTACTCTCCGGCATGCCTAATTTAACTGCCGCGCCTTGACTGCCAGAAATTTGCCAATTTGATAGCTCTAATACTGCGATGATATGCTGTCTCTGCGCTTCGTCAAGGCTCAGATCCGTGTTTAGGTTAGCGCTAGCATTGGCATCAAGTGGTTGCGATAACTGTAATACAGACTGCTTTGATAAAATAGCCTCTCGCTCTAGTACATTCTGTAATTCACGAATATTACCCGGCCAATCATACGCTTGTAGCTGTGTTATGGCTTTTTCACTGAGTCCTTTGAGCTGTTTACCAAGACGTTTATTTAATTGCGCAATCAAATTACTACACAAGTATGGAATATCTTCTTTACGCGCTTTCAGTGGTGGAACTGTGATTGGAAATACATTTAGTCGATAATATAAATCTATTCTAAAGCATCCTGACTGCACCATTGCCCATAAGTCACGATTAGTCGCAGCAATTACACGAATATTAACTTTACGTGTTTGGCTACTGCCAACACGTTCAAATTCATGCTCTTGCAATACCCGTAACAACTTACTTTGCGCTTCAAGAGCAAGCTCTCCAATTTCGTCTAAAAAAATGGTGCCATTATTAGCCAACTCAAAACGTCCTTTACGATGCTCCTTAGCCCCCGTAAAAGCCCCCTTTTCATGACCAAATAACTCAGATTCAAGTAAGCTTGGCGTAAATGCGGCGCAATTGACCTTAATAAAGGATTGCCCACTGCGCCCACTTAAGCGATGTAAGTTACGAGCGACTAATTCTTTTCCTGTGCCGTTTTCACCTAAAATCAATACCGTGCTATCGGTCGGGCTAACAAGTTTTATTTGCTCAAGCATGGTTTGAAATACGTGGCTTTTGCCTACCAAACCAGACTCTTGCCAATCTTCATTAAGTTCTGCTATCAAATAGCTATTTTGCTCTTTTAATTGCTCACTTAAGTGATTCACTTGTGCTAAAGCATCACGCAGTGCGTGCTCTGTCTGGTGTTGTTTTGATACATCGCGAAATATCGCGACAGCGCCGATCAACTGATTATTTTTATAAACGGGTGTAGATGTATATTCTACCGCAAAACAGCTGCCGTCTTTACGCCAAAATACCTCATCTTTAACATGGCGATGCTTGCCGTCAAACATAGTACAATAAATCTGGCATTCATCTGCTGGATATGGCCGCCCGTCAGCATGACTATGATGATGGTACTGATGAATTTTTTTACCCAGCAACTCATCTGCATGCCATCCCGTCATGCGTTCAGCAGCGGGATTTACAAATACCGCATTACCACTTAAATCAAAGCCATATATTCCCTCACCAACGGCGTTGAGTAATAAAGTTGGATCGTCTAAAAACTGTTTTATCATTGCTTACACCAAACTCGCGAAATATCGCGTTCATTATGCCTATAATGGCGAAAATTTGCACCCTAAGTAACTAACTCATACCGCTCATTAAAGCGAAACTATCCGTCGTTTTGCTTCATCATGAACCGCATCTAAAGTAACTGTAAGACTACAGTATTCATTGTTAAGCAATTGAAAAATAAAATTAATAAATACCTGGCTATCATCAAGGAAAAGTTAATCAGCTTGTGATTTTACTATATTAGCTTTGCAAATATGTATTAACTGCAGTGTCTGCACACTTCTTATTTAATTATTGCATAATCTTTGCTTACAATTTCATCACTGGTAGTAGTTACATTCTTGGTTGTAACCGATTAAACTCAAAAAAAACAATATTGTAGGGTCACATGTCGTTAATTATTAACAACCTTGAAAAACACTATAAAACGGTTACTGCGGTGAATAAGCTGTCATTTGATGTGCAACCAGGAGAGATTTTTGCTTTACTTGGCCCCAATGGTGCGGGGAAATCATCATTAGTAAAAATGATCGTTGGTTTTTCTTCTCCAGATAGTGGCTCTATTCAACTCAATGATGCAGGACAAGCGTATTCATCGATTCCGGCACACTTACTGGGCTATCTACCAGAAGACCGAGGTCTCTATCCAGAAAAAACAATAAAACAAAACCTACAATTTTTTGCAGCATTACACGGCGTAAAAGATAGCGAATTTACGCAGCGCTGTGACTATTGGTTAGCGAAGTTTAATTTAACTTCGCGCTTGAATGACCCCTTAAAATCACTTTCTAAAGGGAACCAACAAAAAATCCAATTGATCACTGCAATTTTACATAAGCCCAAATGGGTGATTTTAGATGAGCCATTTTCTGGCTTAGATCCTATTAACCAGGAATTAGTTGTTGAATTTTTAGCGCAATTAAAACAGCAAGGCATGACCGTTATTTTAAGTGCACATCAAATGGCGATGGTAGAAAAACTTGCCGATCGGGTATTACTGTTAAATCAAGGTGAAAGTGTTTTATACGGCAAACTCAGTAATATACTTCAAAGCGCGCAAAATAATAGTATTCAAGTCGTATTCAACGATCCAATTAATCAAACTTACTTTGAGCAACTATGTGAACATTATTGTGTTGAGCAAATAAAAGCACAGCAACTAACTATCACCCTAAAGCAACACCAATCACTTAACCAGTTACTTCCTCAGTTAATCAGCATCGGGGAAATATGTGAACTCAAAAATAAAGCTCAGTCACTGCATGCAATTTATTTACACGCAGTAGCTGAGCATAACGCTAAACTGGATCAAGGAACGACGCTATGAATAAATCATCGCTTACACAGCAACAGCTCTGGATTGTTGCAAAATGGGAGTTCTTGCATTTTTTTAAACTAAAACAAGAAATTATTTCGAAGTTGATCATGCTCGCTATTGCTGGAGTTATTTATTTTTTTGCCACTGCAAACAGTCAACTTGAACAAAATTACCATTTAGCAAGCAACCTCGAGTTTAGCGTCAAAACAGAGCCTACATCGACACAATTTAAGTTTACCAAACATGATGATTTAACCGCCATCATTGCAAATTTAGCTGAAGATACTGACTATGATGGCGTACTTAAGTTTGACCAAGCGACTCACTCATATACGTTAATAACGGCTGTAAAATCGGCATGGCAAACAACATTGCAATCGCTTCTTATAGCGCAATTGCAACAAGCTCAATTTGATAGCTTAGGCTTAAGCGAGCAACAACGACTAGGATTGACGAAAAATATTTCAATTGAACATAAGGTACTTGACGAGCTTTTGAAAAATCAAGCTGATCGTAGTCAAACATACACAGCATTTGGGGTACTGATATTATTATTTGTTGCGATGTTTGGGATCTTTGGCCAACTCTTTGTCAGTATTACCGGTGAAAAGCAAAACCGCGTAACGGAGCAATTGCTAGCCACCATGACACCACAAACATGGATAGATGGTAAGCTACTTGGGCAAATATTGCTTGCAGTAAAAACCATGATTGGCACCTTGCTATCGATTGTTTTATCGATGCTATTTTTTACCGTTATCATTAAACAACAAGCCCTCAATTTAGACTTTATTAATTGGTCATTACTGCCTTGGTTGTTGGCCTATGCGATTGTAGGTCTTGGCATCTGCGCTGCATTTATGGCTGCGATCGCAGCGGGTATTGATGATCCTAATCACAGTAGTAAAAGTGCCTTAATGATGATGCCATTGGCACCTATCGTGATTGCATTTTTTGTTATCGATGCACCAAACAGTGTTTTAACAATCGTGCTTAGTTACTTGCCGATCACGGCATTTGCGGTTATGCCGGTGCGTATGTCATTAGTTGAAATACCAATTTGGCAAGCACTCTTATCCCTGCTTCTCAGTATTGGCTGTTTTTATTACTTACGTATATTTGCCGCTCGTATTTTTAAAATGGGTATGAATATGTACGCAAAAGAACCGAGTTTAAAGGCTATGTGGTTGAGTATCTTTAAATAACAAAACATATAGGCAGATAGCGTTGCGTTATCTGCTATTTAATGATTCTGAGTTTTGCTATTTATAAAATCAGTTAGAGCAAATAACACACCTGATATCACAAAAGTAACATGAATTATTACTTTCCACATCAATTCATCACTTGAGTGACTTGGAGAGCTTATAAACACCTTTAACAGTTCGACTGCGGAGATGGCAACAATTGCGCTGATCAATTTCATTTTAAGACCAGAAAAGCCTACTTTACCCATCCATGCAGGGCGATCTTCATGATTACCAATATTTAATTTAGAAACAAAATTTTCATAGCCACTGAAAATAATTATTAATAATAATCCTGCCAGTAATGCGGTATCAACCAAGGTCAAAATACCCACCAGTAGTTGCTCATTAGTAGCGCTAAATGTATTTATCGCCATTTGATACAGGTATTTAAAAAACTTCAAAAGTAACAGTACAATTGCAACGAGTAAGCCTATAAAAAAGGGAGCTAGTAGCCAGCGGGCTCGAAAAATAAAGCTTTCAACAAACTGTTCTAGTTTAGATGCAACACGAGGTGTGGTGTCAGGTAGTTGGCTTTGAGACATAATTATTCCTAAATTGATAGCTGTCGTAAGATAGCATTGATTAACATAAGTTTCTCATTATTTTACCGTCTCTTATTACATTATATTTGTCTTTACGATAAAAATATTTCGTTATCTTTTATTGTCATTTCGTTTAAGAATCACTTACCAACAGCATGTTGCTTGATTGGATCACTGTTGTTTTTGAATATAAAACAGCAGTCACTACATTTTTTAGGAATACACGAATGAAAAAAGCATTGCTAGCGCTTATCGTAGCGCCATTATTTGCAGTTTATGCAACTTTTGCTGTTGCTGACGATGCTGTTGACGCTTCCGCCGAAACAATTAAAGAATACACTGAGATGTGTTTAAACTGGGCTAAAGACGACGACATCAGCAATGAAGAGCTTAAACCATACGTACTAAAGTGCGTAAATGATGAACTTGAATCAGAAGGCTATAAAAAAGTCACTGACGTAAAAATCTAACGTCAAAAATGCCTCTAAAGGCATAATTTTTGATATAAAAAAACCGGAATTGACACAAGGGTGTGCATTCCGGTTTTTTTGTTTTCAGAGCTTAGTATTCTACTCAGCGTCCTTTTTTGTTTTTGCAGCGGCTTTTTTAGGTGCGGCTTTCTTGACTGTTGCCTTTTTAGCGGCTGGTTTTTTCTTAGGTGCGGCTTTCTTCTTTGCCTCTTCAACCCACTTTCCTGCATTGAAATGTGCAGTCCAGCCTGTTGCTTTACCGTCAACCTCAGTCATTACATATTGTTCTTTATTCTTACGGCTATAACGAACAATTGCTAAGTTACCATCAGGATCTTTTACTGGTGCATCAGCTAGATAATAAAACTTAGGTGAAATACGATCTCTAAAACGCTGTAACTCTTCCACTTTAGGGGCACGAGTTTCACGTGATTTAGGGAAGGTATTCGCTGCTAAGAAAATACCTGCAGCGCCGTCACGTAGCACAAAGTATGCATCCGATTTTTCACACTCTAATTCTGGTAACTGAACAGGGTCTTCTTTTGGTGGCGCTGCTTCGCCGTTACGCAGTAATTTACGGGTGTTTTTACACTCATCATTACTACAGCCAAAGTATTTACCAAAGCGCCCTGATTTAAGCTGCATATCTGATGAGCATTTATCACATTCAATGATAGGGCCATCATAGCCTTTAATTTTAAACGTGCCCTGCTCAACGACATAGCCCTTACAAGCAGGGTTATTACCACAAACATGTAATTTACGAGTTTCATCTATTAGGTATGAATCCATTGCCGTTTCACAAATTGGGCAACGCTTCATTTGCATCAATGTTTCGGTTTCGACATCTTCAACGTCAGCGGCAACCGCTTCATCACCTGACACTAAGTTCATAGTGGTAGTACAACGTTCTTTTGGCGGTAAATTATAACCTGTACAGCCTAAGAAAACGCCAGTAGAGGCTGTTCGAATACCCATTTTTCTGCCGCATGTTGGACAGTCAATATCAGTTTCGACCATTTCATTTTTACGCATCCCACCTTCATCTTCTTCACCACTGGCTAAAGTCAGTTGTGTAGAAAAATCAGCGTAAAACTTGTCAAGTACCTGTGTCCAGACACGCTCACCTTCAGCGATGTCATCTAACCGGCCTTCCATTTTTGCAGTAAAGTCAAAGTTCATCAGATCAGTAAAGTTCTCAACTAAACGATCGGTGACAATTTCACCCATTTTTTCTGCAAAGAAACGACGGCTTTCAACACGGACATATCCACGATCTTGTATCGTTGAAATAATCGATGCATAGGTAGATGGACGACCAATACCACGCTTTTCAAGTTCTTTTACTAAACTCGCTTCACTAAAGCGTGCTGGCGGCTTAGTAAAATGCTGTTTTGGATCAAGTTCAACAAGGCTTAATATCTCGCCTTCTTTAATAGCTGGTAGTGATTGATCTTCTTCGTTCTTTTTTCGAACTGCTGGTTGTACTTTAGTCCAACCATCAAAACGTAACACCCGTCCTTTGGCTCTTAATTGGAAATCGGCGGCAGTAACAGTTAATGTTGTTAAGTCATATTCAGCAGGGACCATTTGACACGCAACAAATTGACGCCAAATTAACTCATAAAGCTTTTTAGCATCCGGGTCTACGCCTTCTAGGTGACCAGATAACACAGTAACACTTGAAGGACGGATCGCCTCATGCGCCTCTTGTGCATTGCCTTTTGAACTATAACTAATAGCTTCTTTTGGTAAATACTTATCACCAAACTGCTGCGAAACATACTCGCGACACATTGCAACTGCATCTTTCGACAAGTTGGTTGAGTCAGTTCGCATATAGGTGATATAACCTGCTTCATACAAACGTTGCGCTAACATCATGGTCTTTTTAACGCCATAGCCTAAACGCGTACTCGCAGCTTGTTGCATTGTTGAAGTAATTAGTGGCGCACTAGGACGACTTTTACTTGGCTTTTCCTCAACACTAACAACTTTATATTCAGCTTGCTCTAAAGATGCAGTAGCTGCCATAGCTTGCGCTTCATTGACTGGCTTAAAGGCTTTATCACCTTGCTTGAACACCTCTAAACGAAGTGCCGACTCTGTATTTTTCACATCGGCATGAATATCCCAGAACTCTTCAGGAATAAACGCTTTAATTTCACGCTCGCGCTCAACTAACAAACGTACTGCGACAGACTGTACTCGTCCAGCGGATAAACCACGGGCAACTTTTTGCCACAATAATGGCGATACCATAAAGCCTACAACACGATCTAAAAAGCGACGAGTCTGCTGGGCATAGACCATGTCGGTATTTAGCTCACCAGGGGCCTCAAAGGCGGCCTGAATGGCATTTTTAGTTATCTCATTGAATACGACACGCTTATACTTTTCTGGCTCTCCACCGATAATTTCTTGTAGGTGCCAAGCAATCGCTTCTCCTTCCCTATCCAAATCCGTTGCGAGATAGATTTGGTCGGCGTTTTCAGCGAGCTTTTGTAATTCTTGAACAACTTTTTCTTTACCTGGTAATACTTCGTAATGTGGCTCCCAGCCTTTATCTGGATCAATCCCCATTCGAGCTACTAAATTTGTATAATCACGCTGTTTTTTGTACGCGGCCTTTTCTTCTGGTGCCATTTTACGTACTTCTGCAGGTGTTTTTACAGCAGCCGTTTTGGTTTTGCCTGAACCGGAGGTAGGAAGATCTCGTACATGCCCAATAGAGGACTTGACGATAAAATCGTTTCCTAAATATTTATTAATTGTTTTAGCCTTAGCAGGAGACTCTACAATTACTAGCGATTTGCCCATAGTTGCCTATTTCTAACCAAGTATTTTAAATGTGTTTTGCCCATTTACGGGCGCGAATATTTATAGGTATATCTACAAACACCAATTGTTACAAGCTTTTAATACAAACTTTTCTGCTTTTAATGAATAATTAAACAATTATTGTCGTTAATTTAGACAAAACGGTGTTTTAAGGTATTTGCAGTGGAATATATAGAATAGCAACAAAAATGCCAACCTTATGGTTGGCATTTATTTTATTTAAATGTTTGAAACTAGCTAACCATCATCACTAATTTGTAATTGTGCAGTGGTATTGTTCTCTTTAGGCGAAGTAAATGAAAGCTTTAAAAATCCAATAGATTTTTTATTCGGCTCCGCTTCACGACTTATAGAAAGGCCAATTAATGCAGCATTTGTTGCTGAAGAATTGCCAATCACAAATCCGTCTGTACCACTGTAATCTCCGTTTTCTGTACTTATCTCAACATTTGTTTCCGCAGCTAACGGGTTATTGTAAATATCAGAGTAATAAAAATTAAAAGATAACGAAGCTAACTGAACACCCGAATCATAGCTTGCAATATTGAGCTCTGTGATATCACACATTTGATCGTTAACACTCTCCTCAAGACCAAGAATCACCTCAGATGTAGTCCCAACATCATATTGATTAGTGATGTTTTCACAGCTATCAATACTATTGGCTACTCCCAGAGCATTTATTGAAAGATTTCCAGTGGGATTACCAGCGTCATCTAACTCAATTTCAGCTAACGCCGCAGCAAACTTATTACGTAATGATTCTTTGTCAATTACAAAACGGTAATAAACTGTACTGCCGGACATAATAACTTCAAATGAACGGCGTACATCAATAAGCTCTTTATTACACATGTTAGCAGCCTGTGCTGCTTCGGTGCATAATAACCCATTATATTTGCCATCTAGTAATGTATGCATACCGTTAGAGTCTATATCACCTATTGGCTCCTCAAAATGGGCTCCGTTCGTTGCAAACTCACTACATGGATCAGTATCTGAGCCATCTGTACAGCTTTGTGCATCTTTAGTTAATGAAGCTGTCACTGGGTCATAAATTGCCGATAAACCGTCGTAAGTTCCGCTCTCATTATGATCAACGAACGCTTCATTTAAGTCATAGCCTGAATAGTATTCATTGCTATCGAATAGGCCATTACCATTAATATCAATAAAAGACTCTTGCCCTTTAGCTGTAACTAAAACTGTAGCACGTGCCCCAAGCGGTACACCTAATTCATTCGTGTTAGCATTCAAAATCCCATCAATACAAGGCGCAGGGTTATTCTTATATAAATCGCAGTTACGTGTTTCTTCAACCAATCCTGCAAAATTTGCATTTGCATTTAACTGAGTAAGTGTGACGGCATTACTTTGTACAAATGTAGGATTAGTAACGCCAACTATATCCTCCAAATATTTTGCTTTAACACGTAGCAGCTTTTTAGGGTTGTAATCAGATAATTTATTTCCCCATTTATTTTCAGTAAATGGTCTAGGGTTCTGGCTTCGCCATTGCACTGTACATGCACCATCAACAGAGAGACACTCTAGTTGTGGATTGCCCTCTTCACCATCTAAAGTACCAATAGCGCCCCCCTCTGTTGTTAAATACACTGAGGTACCATCTGGAACCGGGTTATTAAAATGGTCTGCAATGAGCACTGTTATATCAAACGTTTCATTATCGTATTGCAAAGTCTCTGTAGCATAGTTAGTAATCGAAGCGGTAAAACTATTATTATCAGGAAGCCCTGTACTAATAGAGAGTAAATCAGACACGGTGATAATTTGCTGATCCAATGACACCAACGACAAGTTACCTGTTGGACAGCTTACTCCTTGGTCACGGTCTGCCTCTGCTTTTTGGCATTGCGTATATACATCTTGCCAGCAAGTTACATTATCATTTTGATCGGCTGGTATTTGCTCATCAGGAATAAAACATGCTTGCACTCGCACTGCCATCGGCACAAAACCTGAATTCACTTGAACTCGGGCCAAGCCAGCAGCATCAGTGTCAACACTATGATGCGATAAACTGATCCCACCATTAGTAGAAGTAAGACGGAAATCTAAGCGTTTACTCGTAACATCTTGGCCAATTTTGTCGATTAATTTAAATGTTAGTTCACTATTTTCTTTACGACCAACACCACCAGTACCCTTTAACGCAATTACGTTTTGAGTCGCTGAAATAAATTCAATCGACGCCACATCAGCTTCAGAAACAGGAATATTAACTGACGCTATTTCGGGCGTGCCCCCTGTTAATACTGTTGCAATAACAGTATCACCTTGTGCACTTTTACAGCCATTTGTTCTATATGTTGACGTAGCAATACCACCAATACTGATCACTTTTTCATCAACAATTGATTTACCACTCTCAACACAACTTGATGTAAACTGAACATCAAAAGGCGTTACGATTAAATCATCATTAGTATCTCTAATTTCAACAGTTATAACGGTTGTTGCACCTGCAGCTAGTGGCTGATATTGACCCTCAATTGGATTACCTAAGCTATCTAATAAATTAGGCAAGCCATTATCTATTGATACTTTTAATTCTGCCGTACTAATTGAAAATGCTTTATTTAAGTTTGTATCTTTTGCTGTAGCAGTTAGAGTACCGGCTCCACTACTTGCTCCTGGTTGTAGTTTTAATAGCGCAAATCCAAAGTTATCAGTTAAGGCTTTTCCTGAATCAGGAAGTAATTGACCTAAATCTGTAGATAACTCAGCAATAATCCCTGAAATACCATCACCACTACTGGTGTCTACAACCTTAATGAGTACGTCAATAAGTGAATCGGATGAAAATGTATTGGTCACTGTACAACCACTAGAAGGGTCTAGCGGATTTAATGCGACAGTATTGCGATTTGTATCCCAATTAGCATTACACCCTTGGAGAAGTTTAATATCTAATTCTGCTTGAGCACTTTCAACCGGAGCATCGTCACCATTTGAAACAAAGCCAGCTGTTTTTGTTATTATCTCGTTACTTTCAGATTCATAGCTTGCAACAACTTGACCAGCTCCTTTGAAGTTGCCACTGCTTAGTGTTACTACGGCTACACCATTCTGATCAGTTAATGCAGTACCTAACTCTGGGGTGATTTTACCCGTGAATTTAGATGTAAAACTAATTAATTGAGAAGCAAGTGGCACACCATCATCTCTTAATGTAGCAGAAACAACACCTTTATTATCTTTACTAACCGGATTTAGCTCTGTAAATACTGCTCCATTTTGATCTAAGATATTTAGCTCTAGAGTTATAGTACCCGAGACCCCTGTATCACTACCCTGGCCACCCGTAGTCTGAAAATCAAAAGTTCCAGAATAAGACTCCCCACCGACATTATAAGTGGCAGTCACTTTACCTGCTCCCGCATCTTTACCTGCAGTAAGTTCGATTGTCGCAATACCATCATTTTGAGTTAATGCTGAGCCTGTTGTGGGCTGTAATAGGCCAATCCCATCTGTCAGCGTGAACAAAATACGCTTGCCAGCGACTATTTCGCCATTTTGCTTTAAAGTTGCTCTTAAGTCTAAAGGCGCTTGACTTGTTACACTATTTGAAATTGCTCCGGTATCTTGGCTATAGCCTTGAAGAGTAACTGTATAAGTGTCTTGGGCTGTACTGTCTTGATCACCTTTCGACGTAAAAGTAAAAGGCTCTGTGGTGTTAAACGTTTCACCATTAATTGTGACCGACGCATTAACGGTACCGGCTCCAGCTGTATTACCCACGGAAAGGTATATTTTAGCGCTACCATCAGTTCCAGTCTTGACAGTGCCTGATTCAGGATCAAGCACACCATATCCGCCATCAGTAGTAAAAGTGACAATTACATTAGGTGCTGCTACACCATCTTTCAATAACTTAGCCACGAGCACTAAACGTTGTTCAGAAGAAACGTCGTTAGCAGCTTCACCAGTGGTTTCTGACAAACCATTAATACTTAGTGTATATGAAGGAGAATCAGTGCCCCCTCCATCAAGGCCTCCACCGTCCTTTTCAAGTGTTCCACCGCCACCACACGCAGTGATAAAAAAACTTAACAGTATGACACTGAGCCATCGCATTAAAGGCATTGCCCTCTCCCTAGCTTTGTTATTAATTATTTAAATAATACATTTACTCAATATTAACCTATAACACGCTTGGAAATCACAACTTTTATTTGTTTTTTGTTGTTTTTTTGATCCATATTTTTTTTTCATATTTATCGATTTTTTCTGTATAAAAATCTGCATGCTGGTAGGCTATGGCAAATTTATAAAAAATAGATTGTTAATATGTCAAAAATCCGTTCAATGAGTTTAACCACCCGTATCATGATAGGTATGTTTCTGGGGGTTGCTGTAGGCTTCATATTCCAAGCAATATTAGCTGGCGAAGACGATTATCTAATCCCACTTGGATTATTCTCTTTGCCAATTAAAGGCTTTTTTGTTGATGGTTTATTTCATATTGGTGGACAAATTTTTATCGCCAGTTTGAAAATGTTAGTTGTACCACTGGTATTTGTTTCACTTGTTTGTGGTACATGTAGCTTAAGTGATCCGAAAAAATTAGGCCGTTTAGGCGGTAAATCAATCGCTCTTTATCTTATTACTACCGCAATTGCAATTACGGTTGCGATTACCTTGGCATTATTAGTTAATCCAGGGGAAGGGATTAACTTACCTTCTGAAGCGACGTATAGCGCAAAAGAAGCACCAACTCTTGCACAAGTAATCATTGGTATGTTCCCAACCAATCCAATTGATGCCATGGCCAGTGGAAACATGTTACAAGTTATTGTATTTGCATTACTATTTGGTATTGCCATGGCACTTGGCGGCAGTGCAGGTAAACGAGTAGCGGTTGTTTTTGAAGATTTAAATACCGTGATTTTAAAATTAGTTACCCTATTAATGAACGTAGCTCCTTATGGGGTATTCTGTTTAATGGCAAAGCTCTTCACTACTATCGAGTTGAACTTGATAGTCAGCTTAGCTAAATATTTTGGTGTTGTTGTGGCTGCATTATTTTTCCATGCATTTATTAATTACAGTTTATTACTGAAATTTTTAACTGGATTAAACCCTGTTATCTTTTTGAAAAAAATGAAGCACGCCTGTTTATTTGCATTTAGCACTTCAAGTTCAAGTGCAACAATGCCTATTACACTTGAAACAGCCACTAAAAAATTAGGGGCAAAAAATTCAGTTGCGTCATTTACAATTCCACTCGGTGCCACTATTAACATGGACGGTACAGCAATCATGCAAGGTGTGGCTACGGTATTTATTGCACAAGTCTTCAGTGTTGATCTAACAATTTCAGATTACTTAATGGTAGTTTTAACCGCCACTTTAGCGTCTGTAGGCACCGCTGGTGTTCCTGGCGTAGGATTAATCATGCTTGCCATGGTCCTGAATCAAGTTGGTTTACCTGTTGAGGGCATTGCCATAATTATTGGCGTTGATAGGTTACTTGATATGACCCGCACAGCGGTCAATGTAACGGGCGATTGCATGGTGACATGTGTAGTGGCTAAATCTGAAGGTGAACTAGATGAGACAGTATTTAACGACCCTAATGCAGCAAAAGACTTAGAGGATTATCACAAATCAACTGACTAAAGTTGTGCGTGTAAAAATGAAAATAACCCGCAAATTTGCGGGTTTTTTATCATTTAATAACGGAAACCTTTATGGGTTTAGCCCTTTTAAACGAGACAATAATGATATACCGGTTTTGTTAACAGTGTTACTCAACCCGATAGCAAGCTTATCGCTTAAGCTCTTTTTAACTTTATATTTAATTTTATATATTTGTCGCTCATCTTGATACTTAAGTAATGTGTCATCACTGGTTTCTATGGTATCGACTAGACCTTTTTCAAGCGCTTGAGTCGCAAACCAGTGCTCACCTGTTGCCACTAAGTTAATATCTAAACTTGGCCGTTGACTGCTAACAAACTGTTTGAATAAGTCATGAGTTTGCTCTATTTCTTCTTTAAACTTCTCCCGTGCTTTATCTGTATTTTCACCAAATAAAGTTAGGGTACGTTTAAACTCACCCGCAGTGATTTGTTCAAAATCAACATCGTTTTTCTTCAGAATTTTATTAAAATTTGGAATTTGTGCTATCACACCAATAGAGCCAACGATAGCAAACGGTGCGGCAACAATTTCATCAGCGACACAGGCCATCATGTAACCACCACTGGCAGCAACTTTATCAATCGCAACCGTAAGGTGAATACCTCTATTTTTAATGCGTTGTAGCTGGGAAGCAGCAAGTCCATAGCCATGAACCACCCCTCCACCACTTTCTAGCCTAACCAACACTTTGTCTTGCTTAGGATCGGCAATTGCAACAATTGCGGTAATTTCTTCACGTAAGCTATCGACTTCATGAGCATCCATACTACCATTAAAATCAAGTACATATAATCGTGGTTTCGACTGTTCATCAGTGGTTTTTTTAGCATCATTCTTTTGTGCTTTATGGTGTGCTTTTAATGCTTTTTTAGATAAGGTGCTTTCAATAAAATCATTTTTCAAATCATCTAACTGCTCAGAAATATCATCAATCTCAATCTCACCTTTTTTACTTTTAGGCTTTATCGCTGCAGCGACACTAATTAATATTACCGCAGCGGCGGCAATCACAAATGTCGCCGTTTTAGCTAGAAACAGCCCGTACTCATATAGAAATTCCAATCGTATTCTCCAAACAAAAATTTGACCTAATTTACCATTCAAACAAAAAAAAGCCACTTTTCAGTGGCTTTTCATTTATTTTAATACTCTAAAAAGTTAATCAGTGACAATCTCGGTATTTTGAATAGATAACGCACGACCTCGAGTTACTAAGTAAGTTGCAATCTGTAATTGCATTTCACTTGTCGCGGCAGCGCTTCCTTCAGCCGTCGCGCCTGCGGCTGCATTCGGTTCAGGTGTAAGTACTGAGCTGTGATGCCCTTTGGTAAATTTAACTAAATAACTCATACCATCGTCAGTAGGCGCTTGCGACTGGGTTACTGTCGTTAAACCCATTAAGTTAGCAAGTGGCAGTGAGCCTGCAATTGGATTGTTTACAGTCATTGGTGGAATCACTTGGTCTGGTTTATTTCCGTTAACTTCTCCATCTCCAACTACCACATTCATATAAACAGGTGTGCCAAGCGCTTTTATAGCAGATGCATAGTTTGTAGGATCCCCGCTATCAAGTGCCGTCTGTGCTGCAAATGAGAACTGACTCATTACACCTTGAATGTTAGCTAGCTTAGTCATTTCACCAGCTGCATTTAGCGAAGTGTAATATTCTCCATACCCACATGAAATACTCTCGCTCGTAGAAACTGCTTCACCACAATTTGATACAGCAGAGCTCTCTCTATAAGCTTGGAACTCAGCAGATTCAGATGTCCCAGCTGATAGCAATACTGAGCCTTGAACAAATGGGCCAAAACTCGCCGATTCTAGTAAGAAGCTGGCTATCCCACCACCACCGCTAGCAAGTGCGACGCTATTGACTTTGAACAGACCATCAACTTGGCTATCTAAAGGTGTATTTGCTTGAGTAACAAAAGCGGGAGCAACTACTGAGCCTAATGAATGTCCAATAAACACTACATCAGAAGTGTTAAGTGATGTATCGTTTGTAAAGTTTAGACCAAGACGTAAAGCAAGTAAATCAGCTGCAGACTGTCTTAAATTGTCACGCGCGACTAATAATGATTGCAAGTTCATATACGCCAGGACAGAGCCTGTTGATGCATTAAAATCATCATTACCATCGTCATCCACGTCAATACCACGTTCACCATGCACTGGATGGTCTATTGAGGCCGTTGCAAAGCCTTGAATCGCTAAACTAGCCGTTAATGCCAACATATCTTCTTTTTTAGAAGTAATACCATGTTGCATTATCACCACCGGCCAACCACCAGCTGGCATTTCAAGTGCCGACATACCAAGACTTTGTGTTCTGATAGCGTTTATTACAGGCAAAATAGGTTTAGTTATCTGAACAGGTACTTCTTGCTGACTTTGCACTTTAGGGATCGGATTGTATTTCGTTAAGTGACGAGTAATATCAATTTTCGGGTAATCATGTAATCTCCCCTCACTTAAACCTTGGCAGAGCGGCTCATATGGACCAACATCAAACATTGTAGGATCAATTTCATCTTCTTTTCCTGCTTCGCGCAGCGCTTTATCAGCTGCTTGCTGATTAAGTACGGCAACAGGGCTTGAACACATGCCTTGCCAATATGTATCGGCCAAATTTGCAATTTCTTTCCCCTCAGGTTGAGATAAATACATAGGCAGTGTCACACTACCTTTTTGATATTGAACACCTGCAAATGCTGGCGAAAGTCCAGTAACACCTTGTGAAGCAAAGACTTGCTCAACCGTTAGCATTGGTTGCTCTGGGATTTGAACCATTGGTGTTGGCAAGGCTGGGTTTTGCAAACTCGCTGCTAGTAACTTTTTAATCGTACCAAGTACCGGACCAACAGACTGAATCGTCATCGCACCACTAAAAATAATATCATCTTTACTAATAGTGCCACCTGAGGTGACCACATTTTCATAACTGTTTACCACGCCTTGGAGCGCTAACTGGCTCTCGGTTATCAGTGGGGTCTCTTCACTCACCAAACCATAAGTTGATGAAGGCTCGATAGAACGCCCTAATGAGTCTTTAAGCTCAGTCGTCAGCACATTAATATATGAGCTGCCAGCTTTAAACGGTTTTAATGGAATAATAGCAACCGCATTGCCACTTGCTTTAGTGATGAAATCAACGCCAAAGGTTAATTCACCTAATAATTTACATCCGGCTCCAGCGGGCACAGCTGCGCAATCTGCATCTGTTAAACTAGCGCCCATAACAACTTCAAAAATACGCACAGACCCCGGCGCACCAGCCGAACTTTCATCAAGGCTAACATTCGCAGGAAAGGAAAGATCTACTTTATAAGGAACTTGGCTAGACCAGCCATCCAGTGCACCTAATGCAAAGCTAGGATTTGCGTATTCTGCACGTGTAATTGACACCCCATTGTCATCAAGTTCTTTAGGAATGTTTAGAGTGCCATCTTTTGTACCACTCATTAATAAGTCATTTGGTACTGAAATAACCCCATTTGCGGGATCAAACTTCACTGTAGCTGATGGAATAACTGGTGGTGTATCATTTTTAACATCTTCTAACGTTTCACCGCCGCCGCAACCAGCTAGAGCAGCTGTAATTGCAAGTGAGAGTAGCATTTTTTTCATATTGTTTGCTCCGCACGTAATCTTTTTTTTATGTGTGTTGATAAATAAGTGTAGCTAATTTTGTTACTAATTCTTTTAAGTTTTCGCGTAATATTTAGTTAAAATAATGTAATTAGGTTATTAATAAGACATTAGACCAGTTAAAGTTAACGTAAAGTTTCAAATTTCGCCACCTTATTTTGCAATAAATTCGATAACTTGGTGTTTTGCTATGTTAAAATCAATCAAATTGATTTTTTGGACCTTTATTATGCAAACCTATAAAGCGGCTGATAATGCCCTACAAGACAAAGTGATCTTAGTAACTGGTGCAGGTGACGGCATTGGCCGAGTGGCTGCAATAACTTATGCCAAACATGGCGCAACGGTTATATTATTGGGTAAAACCACCAGCAAACTGGAAGCGGTATACGATGAAATCATTGCCGTTGGCGGGCCAAAACCTGCGATTGTACCGATGGATTTAAAAGGTGCAAGTAAACAAAACTTTCGTGATTTAGGCGCTACCATTGAACAGCAATTTGGTAAACTAGATGGCTTGCTCAATAATGCAGGAATAATTGGCTCACTGGGTCCACTTGAGCATTTTTGTTCATCAACGTTTGATAACATCATGAAAGTGAATGTTACCGCTCAAGCGATGATCACAAAATATATGTTTCCAGTTTTACGTAAATCTCCAAGTGCTTCAATTATTTTCACCTCTTCTGGGGTTGGTCGCCAAGGTCGTGAGTTTTGGGGCGCGTATGCCATTTCAAAATTTGCAGTTGAAGGAATGATGCAAACATGGGCATGTGAAGTTGGTAAAACGAATATCCGGATAAATTGTATTAATCCCGGCGCCACCCACACAGCTATGCGTGCCAGTGTCTATCCAGGCGAAGATCGCGATAAACTAGCCTGCCCTGAAGACTTAATGCCAACTTATTTATACTTAATGAGTGATGATTCAAAAGACGTCAATGGTCAATCATTAGACGCGCAAACAAAGAAATAATACCAGTCGTGTTAAGTTACTGAGCATTTATAGCGACAGATAAATACAGTGATAACAAGGCCGGAATTTTGACATGTATTGTTAAATTACTAACGCAATTAGCACTTTATTTAGCCCGCTAGAATGGTTAAATATTTAAGTCAATTGGTATAAACCAAGTACTAAACATAAAAAAGCCGCTAATTAGCGGCTTTTTTAATGCAAGGCAGATATTAACGGCGTTTAGTTTGTTTAACGCGATTATTATGTTTTTTGACTGCTTTACGAATTTGATTAATTTTAGCGCGCTTATCTTTGCGTTTTTCAGGCATAACAGATAATTTTGTTTGCGTTTCACGGCCAAGCTTAACTGTTTTACGTAAGTAATTTACAGTCTCTAAATCTAGCTCAGCCCAACCACCTTGTGGTAGACGTTTATCGAGCTCTAATTTACCATAACGAATACGAATAAGGCGAGAAACCTCAACGTCTTGAGACTGCCATAAACGACGAACTTCACGGTTACGCCCTTCAGTCAGCGTTACATTATACCAGCGGTTAATACCTTCGCCGCCCAGTGGTTTAATAGTAAGAAATTTTGCCATACCATCTTCAAGCTCAACCCCTTTGGTTAAATTTTTGATAGTTTCTGCTGTTACTTCACCAAATACACGTGCTGAATATTCACGCTCTACTTCGTAACTTGGGTGCATTAAGCGGTTAGCAAGCTCACCATCATTGGTGAACAACATTAAACCTGCTGTATTTATATCTAAACGACCAACAGCAATCCAACGTTCACCATCAACGCGCGGCAGGCGGTCAAATACCGTTCTACGTCCTTCAGGATCTTTACGTGTACATAACTCACCTTCAGGTTTGTTATACATAACAACGCGACAGATACGTTCAGCTTTTTCTTCAATTTTTACCGTATGGCCATCAACACGGATCTGGTCGGTTTCTTCAACACGATCACCCAGCTTTGCTACTTTACCATTAACACTGACACGATTTGCATCAATGTATTTTTCCATCTCACGTCGCGAACCTACGCCCGCTCTTGCTAAGACTTTTTGTAACTTTTCACCTTGTATACTCATTCGGATAGTTCTCTCACAGAAGGATCACTCAATAACTGGTCAATTTTACTTTGCTGCTGTTTTGGCAGTGGCGGTAAGTTATCTAAACCTGTTAACGAAAAATAATCTAAAAATTGTTTGGTTGTGGCATATAAAGCGGGCCTACCTGGCACCTCTTTATGACCAACAACATGTATCCACTCACGCTCGAGCAGACTTTTAATAATAGTTGAGCCTACGGTCACTCCACGTACTTGCTCTATCTCGCCCCGAGTTATCGGCTGACGATAAGCAATAAGCGAAAGAGTTTCTAATAGTGCACGGGAATATTTAGGCGCCCGTTCTTGCCAAAGGTTATTTAACCAAGGGGCTAAGCTGGCACACGCCTGAAATCTAAATCCACTACCGACTTCAACTAAGCGAATACCACGGGTTTGATAATGAATTTGGATCTGTTCAATCGCGAGGTTAATACGTGTCATAGACACACTTAACTCAGTTAATACGGTGTCTTTTAAATGCCGTTTACTGACTGGTTTTCCCGCAACAAAAATCGCCGCTTCAATGATCTCAACAAGCTGCTCATCACTGATTCGTTTCGTAGCCATTTTCGTAGCAGATTTTGTCACCATAGGCACCAAGACGTTGCGGTATATTCAGCGCGCTATTATGCCAGATCAATGCAAAGGTTGGAAAAGTTATTCTATAAAAATGTAAAATAGCAGCGATTAAAGCGCTGCTATTTTAGATAAACGAGCTAGTGCGTTACATTTTTAATCAAATTGTCGCACCTTGATATCGTTTCACAAACTCAGTAACCACTTCACCATTACAGATCAATGAGTTTAAGTTTGCTATTTTTTCTTTCACTGGAGCCAAACCTTGCTTCAAGGCAGTAATACATAGCTGTGTTTCTGCCTGTGAGTTTTTAGCAAACACTTCAATTACTTTTTCTTGGCGAACTTTATCATCCACTTTTTTTGCAATATCACGAATATCATCACCATTACACAAAATACTTTTTGAATAACGTGATAAATACACCCCGTGCTGGGCTGCAACTTTGCGTGCTGCAGTAAATCCTTCGTTAGCACTGATTGAGCATAATTTAGATTCAATTTTATGATCAGCATTATAATAATGTGCTGCACTGGCAGTCTCAGAGAAAGCAGTCGCTGCGACGAATAATGCTAATAATTGTAGTTTCATGATTTACCTTTAAGTGGAGTTATATTGTGAGCAATTTTTGCGCATTATATAGACCGAAGTTTACAAATCAACCGAATTATCTATTTAATTTTTTATTTAAAAAAGCGTTAACAATGTTTAATCAAAATTCATACTTTGTTCAACAATTGAGCGGCTTATTATTATAAATAAGCGCATGTACCATACGCTAATTGATGGTAGAATTTGCCATAATCTGCAAAAGATAACTCTAATTAAAGGTCAAGCCATGAAAGTAATTTCATTTAACATTAACGGGCTGAGAGCTCGTCTGCACCAATTACAAGCAATCATAGATAAACATCAGCCTGATATAATCGGCTTACAAGAAATAAAAGTACATGATGAAGCTTTCCCACTCGAAGATGTTCAAAATATGGGTTACCACGTTTATTTTCATGGTCAAAAAGCACATTATGGCGTAGCTATGTTATGCAAAACTGAACCTAAGTCTGTGGTTAAAGGATTCGCAACAGATACTGATGAATCACAAAAGCGCATGATCAGCGTCACTGTTAGCCAAGAAAATGGCCGTGATCTAACCGTAATGAATGGCTATTTTCCACAAGGCGATAACATTACTCATGAAACAAAATTTCCGTATAAGCGACAGTTCTACCGTGATCTAATGACTCACTTACAAAGCCACCACAGTAACGACGAGGATGTCATTGTCATGGGCGACATCAATATTTCTCCTACTGATCTTGATATTGGCATTGGTGAGGTTAATCGCAAGCGTTGGTTAAAAACTGGCAAATGTTCATTCCAGCCTGAAGAACGTCAATGGCTTGCAACCTTGCTAGATTGGGGCTTTACAGACACCTTCCGTGAACTTCACCCAGACACAAGCGAACAGTACTCTTGGTTTGATTATCGCTCTCGAGGCTTTGATGATAATCGTGGTCTACGCATTGACGTTATCCTAGCGACTCCAACTTTGGCTGCTCGTTGTATTGAAGCGGGAATTGACTATGAATTACGTGGTATTGAAAAGCCATCAGATCATGCGCCAATATGGTCAACCTTTAGTTAACGCTAATGGATAAGCTAACGACAATCCCGATAATAAGCATTGAACTTCAGGCAATTGCTTGGCTTGTTATCGGCTGTATTTTTTGGTCGAGTGTCAATAAGTCACACTACCAACATTTAATAACCACGCCAGCCCGTCAAACAGGCCTATTTGTCTGTGCGTTAGCATTTGCCTTATTGTGGCGAATTAAAGCCGGCATATTACCCGGTCTTGAACTGCATATTTTAGGTGTAACTGCCATAACGCTTATTTTAGGCTGGCGCTTTGCATTATTGAGCGCCACCCTAGCAAGTCTGCTATTAACGGCTTTCAATCAAATAAGCATTGCGCAATTACCTATCCACTTATTGTTAACCGCTTACTTACCCATTTTAGTCAGTTATGGGGTATTTA
This sequence comes from Pseudoalteromonas rhizosphaerae, assembly GCF_028885455.1. Taxonomy (NCBI): domain Bacteria; kingdom Pseudomonadati; phylum Pseudomonadota; class Gammaproteobacteria; order Alteromonadales; family Pseudoalteromonadaceae; genus Pseudoalteromonas; species Pseudoalteromonas rhizosphaerae. The sequence continues at coordinate 3,136,326 of NZ_CP118496.1, read as the reverse complement.
TACTGTGTTATAACCTATTACCACGGCATTTTTTCATTTACATTTTTGTATGTACTTTTATTTGCGCCGCTTTCATCGCCTGCTTTAAGATTATCACCATTAGCTTATTTTATTATTTAACCGGCAATTACAATTGGTTTGAATTAAGTGAAAACTATCTCTATTTATGTGTCATTATTTGCTTTCCTGAAGCGATGTTAAACGGCATGGCCATTACCCTATTGATCACCTATCGCCCACATTGGGTAAAAACATTTTATGATAAGGATTACCTAGATCCATGAGTCTCGATTACCAATGCCCGCTCTGCCAACAATCGCTTGAGTTACATGCCAAAGTGCTAAAATGTATTAACAACCATAGCTTTGATACTGCAAAAGAAGGCTATGTGAATTTATTACCTGTGCAACAAAAGAACTCTAAGCAACCTGGCGATAATCTTGACATGGTACAAGCAAGGCGTGCTTTTTTAACCACTGGGCACTACCAGTTTTTACAACATGCCGTTGCACAGCGAGTTGCTCTGCAAGCACCACAACAGGTAATTGATTTAGGGTGCGGGGAAGGTTTTTATACTCATGCGATTGCCAATGCATGTACTGCACACGTTTATGGCGTCGATATATCAAAATCAGCAGTTAAATATGCTGCAAAGCGATACAGTAATTGTAATTTTAGCGTTGCATCAATCAGCCAAGCTCCATTTAATGATGGCTCAGCAGATGTATTAGTGAGTATTTTTGCCCCATTATTTGATGCTGAATTGGCTCGATTAGCAAAACCAGACGCTACATTGGTAGTTGCAAGCCCTGGCCCTTGGCATTTAAAAGAACTCAAGCACTATATTTACCGAGACGTCAATGCGCATACACCGATTGCTGCGCCTGTAGGGTTTGAGCTTATAGAGCAAACATTATTAGAACAACAGATAAGCTTGCCATTTAAAGATGTGAAGAACTTGATCACTATGACTCCCTTTGCTTGGAAGTTTCGTCCTGAACATTGGCAACAACTAGAACAACAAGGTGAGCAAGTCGTCACCCTGTCATTTTATGTTAGTCAATTTAAACGTGTTACAGATTCTCTCGGGTAAACGCGCGGTCCATTTTATCAAACATATCATTGAGTAAATGGGCCAACTCTGCATAACGTGGTTTATCTTTAGGGACATGCCCTTGGTAGCCATTGGCTACCATTTTCGTATGGAGCTCTTTATACCAATGCTCCATCGCAGGCTCAAGTACAGTATCTGCACGCTTGCCTAACCACAACAATCCCTGTAGCGGTAGAGATAAAAAAAACAACGCGATAGCGACTGCTTGAGGTAAAAAACTGCTGCCTAAATAATTAATTTGCATAAATAAAGTGAGCATTGCCAAAATCGGCATTACTGTAATTGCCAGCTCGGTGGCTTTGATCACTCTAAACTCCGTAAACAGAGGCGCTAATTCTTTACGCATAGGCCATTTTTTTGCATATTCACGACCAGTTTGGACTTGTGACATCACACTTTTTTGCATCATGACTCCTAGGTGTCGCTGGTATATTTATTAATGTTACCGCAATGAGTGTATCATATTCACGGTAACATTCCTGTGTAAAATCCCTTCCACCTTTTTCGTCCAAAACGTGTTTTTGATCATGGTTTAAACTTACCTTAAAACAATTAATGAGTTAAAATAAGCGCACGTTAAGTCAACTAGACTTTAGTATAGTCATTACAGATATCCATAGCAATTTATCGACCAATGACTCTTTTACTTTAATCACTATGCTCGAGTACTTGGTTATATAACAACTAAGCTTAATGCGCAATTGTCAAAAAATGGGATCCTGTTATGTCTTCGCAATCATCACCTCATCATGTTCTTGTACTGAACTGTGGAAGTTCGAGTTTAAAATTCGCTATTTTAGATGCCACCACATCTGAAGAAATCATTTCAGGTCTTGCTGAACGCCTAGGCTCATCGTCGCCATCTGTGAAATACAAATACCTTGGCAAAAAACAACTGATTGAACTTGCGCCTAATCAAGCTCACAGTGCAGCAATCGATACCTTAGTTAGCCTTATTAACGAACACCATTTAGCTGAAAACCTTATTGCAGTAGGTCATCGCGTGGTTCACGGCGGCGAGCACTTTACTAAATCGGTACTGATTGACGACGATGTAATTAAAGGAATCACTCAAGCCGCTACACTTGCGCCATTACATGGGCACGCTAATTTATTAGGCATTGCTGCTGCGCAAGCATCATTCAAGGGACTACCGCAAGTAGCAGTGTTTGATACCGCGTTTCATCAAACCATGGGCAATGTTGCCTATTTATATGCCCTCCCTTATAAACTTTATACTGATTATGGTGTTAGACGTTACGGCTTTCATGGTACCAGCCATTATTATGTTGCAGGTCAAACAGCAGTCCTTTTAAACCAGCCTATTGAGCAAAGTAATTTTATCAGCGCTCACTTAGGTAATGGCTGCTCTGTGTGTGCAATTAAAAATGGCAAAAGTGTTGATACCAGCATGGGCTTAACTCCACTAGAAGGCTTAATGATGGGCACCCGCAGCGGAGATATTGATCCGGGTTTATTTAACTTTTTAACCACCCAACTTAACTACGATGCACAACAAATTGATGACTTATTAAACCAACAAAGTGGCTTACTGGGTATCAGTGAACTTTCTAATGACTGTCGTACAATAGAAGAAGCTGCTGTTGCAGGAAATGAAAAAGCCATTTTAGCATTGGAGATGTTTTGTTATCGTTTAGCAAAACAAATAGCCGCATTTATGGTGCCATTGCAACGCCTTGATGCGTTAATTTTTACCGGTGGTATTGGTGAAAACTCCGATATTATTCGTGATAAAGTAATAACACAACTGAGCTATCTTGGCCTTGATTGCGACAGTACAGCCAACCTTGCAGCCCGATTTGGCACACAAGGGGTTATCAACAGTAATAATGCAAAAACAAAAGCAGTAGTAATGCCAACAAATGAAGAGTGGGTCATTGCTCTTGATGCCGCCTCAATTGCACAGGAGTTATAATTATGGCACGTCGAATTATGCTAGTACCTATCTCTACTGGGGTTGGTTTAACATCGGTCTCAGTCGGGTTAGTGCGTGCGTTAGAACAAAAAGCGGTCAAAGTTAATTTTTTCAAGCCCATAGCCCAGCCTCGCTCAGGTGAAACGGGCCCTGAAAAATCAACACAAATTGTCACCCAAGGCTCACCTATTACACCACCTACTCCTTTTGCACTAAATTATGCAGAGCAAATGATCGGGGATGGAAAAGGTGATGATTTACTTGAAGAAATTGTTGAGCGCTTTGAAAATGCCATAGGCAACGATGTAGTCGCAATTATCGAAGGTATGGTCCCTACTCGCCGCCAACCTTATGCAGGTAGAGTAAACCGCGAAATAGCACAAACTCTCGGCGCTGACATTGTGTTTGTGCTCACTCCTGGTAATGACAGTAACGATCAAATTGAAGACCGCCTAGAAATTGCAGCCGGGTATTATGGCAGTGTTGACCATGCCCGCGTATTAGGCTGTATTTTTAATAAAGTAAATGCACCACTGGATGATGAAGGCAGAGCACGCGCCGATCTCGTGGAAGCACATAAACCCGACGAGCTTGACAATGAGCTCAATCGCTTAGCATCTTTACCTATTTTCAGAAAACATCCGTTTATGTTACTTGGCTCGATCCCATGGGATTTTGAGCTGGTTGCTCCGCGCGTTAAAGATTTATGTGCGTATTTAAAAGCTGACGTGATCAACGAAGGTGATATGGCTCATCGTCGTCTACGCCGCGTAACATTTTGTGCCAGAACAGTGTCAAATATCTTAAATCATTTTACCCCAGGCGCACTGCTGGTGACCCCAGGCGATCGTTCAGATGTGTTAGTTGCGGCCTGTTTATCAGCCATGAATGGCACTAAATTAGGAGCTATCTTATTAACTGGTGGTTTTAAACCTGAGCCACGGATCATGACCTTGTGCGAACAAGCGATGGCCACTGGCCTGCCAATCCTCAGTACAGATGCTGACACCTGGCGTACTTCATTGCTACTGCATAACTTTAATATGGAAGTACCGTGCGATGACGTACAACGAATTGATAAAGTAAAGCATCATAATGCCAGCCATATTGATTCTGACTGGTTAGATACGCTTGCTAAAAGTGTCGGCAAAACTCGTAAAATGTCACCTCCAGCATTTCGTTATTTACTCACGGATAAAGCCCGCCAAGCGGCAAAAACTATAGTGTTACCTGAAGGCAATGAGCCTCGAACAATAAAAGCCGCCGCTATTTGCGGTCAACGTGGTATTGCGAAGACCATTCTATTGGGCGATCGAGAAGAAATTGAACGTATCGCTATACAACAAGGTGTTGAGCTAAACGAAAATGTAACCATTATCGAACCTCATGATGTGATCAACGACTATGTTGCGCCTATGGTTGATATTCGTAGAAACAAAGGCCTGACTGAAGTGGTTGCCCTTGAACAGCTCCAAGACAACGTTGTGCTTGGCACTATGATGTTAGAGCGTGGTCAAGTCGATGGTCTTGTCTCGGGTGCAGTAAATACAACCGCCAACACCATTCGTCCGCCGCTGCAATTAATAAAAACAGCACCAGGGTCATCATTAGTCTCGTCGGTGTTTTTTATGTTGCTACCTGATCAAGTACTGGTATACGGGGATTGTGCCATTAATCCTGATCCAACCGCTGAGCAATTAGCCGATATTGCCATTCAATCTGCAGACTCAGCCGCCGCATTTGGTATTGAGCCACGAGTAGCGATGATAAGCTACAGCACCGGCACGTCAGGCACTGGGGCTGATGTAGAAAAAGTCCGTCTGACAACAAAGTTAGCGCAACAAAAACGCCCTGATCTGATCATCGATGGTCCTTTACAATATGATGCGGCGATTATGGAAAATGTCGCACTTAAAAAAGCACCAAATAGCCCAGTGGCTGGTAAAGCGACGGTGTTTATATTTCCAGACTTAAATACCGGTAATACCACTTATAAAGCGGTGCAACGAAGTGCTGATTTGATAAGTATCGGCCCAATGTTGCAAGGTATGCGCAAACCCGTCAATGACTTAAGCCGCGGTGCTTTGGTTGATGATATTGTCTATACAATTGCGCTTACTGCTATCCAAGCGGCACAAGCCGAAAATATTTAACACCATGGGTAAAGTGATTGCATGATGATCACTTTACCCTGTGCATTTCTTTAGCTAATAAAAATTATGAATAAAATAAATAGCTTAGCGTTGTTATACCTCCCTATTCCCAACCTTATCCACAGAAATTGTGGACAACATTGCTCTTTTATTTAAGTAAGATAATCTATACTATTGATCAGTATACACAGATGGGAAGTCTCACAATTAAAAAAGGGGTAGCAATGTCTAAGCAAACGTTACAACTGCATAGTACGGCCTTTACCATTCATAGCCTTGATGTTGATAGCGAGATCCCCGCTGCTTTATTCAAACAATCAATGTTTATTATCGCCAAAACCAACGATGAGTTATCTATTGTTTGCCCTAGCCAGTTCGCCATTGAAAGCCTTGATGCTGAGCACGATTGGCGCGCGTTAGAAGTGATCGGTCCACTTGGTTTTTCATTAACCGGAATAATGGCAAATATTTCTGGAGTTTTAGCCACAGCAAATATCTCTATTTTTGCTATTTCAACCTACGACACCGATTACGTTTTAGTAAAACAACAGCGTATTAAAGATGCCATCAGCGCGTTAAAAAAAGATGGCTATCAGTTTCTCAATGAGCCCAAATTAACATAATGAAATACACGGATATTAGTTATTTACCACAACGTCAGTTAGCGGCTAACAGTATTGCAATTTGTAGCCCTTTTAGTGGTAAAGTTGCCCCATTAAGCGAGCACCCAGAACCCTTCTTTAGCTACGGCACACTTGGCCCAGGGATAATGGTTGCCCTGAGCAATCATAAAATATTAGCGCCCTTTGATGGTACATTAATGCAAGTAAAAAATGCCGGTACTGAATTTATTTTACAAGCCAACAATGGCTTAAAAGTGCTTCTAAATTTATATTTAGACCAACAGCAACACATTAAACACACTCATATAGCCCAACTCAACGGCAGTAAAATAACCAAAGGGCAACGGCTCGCTTATTTTGATCTTAGAGATCTCAATAGCCCCTTACTTGCCAGCCTTATTTTACTTAACGGGCATCAACTTAAACCAATACATTATTCTTTATCTCAGGTTACAGCTGGGGTAGATACTCTTTTAACACTAACTAAGAAGTAATTAATATGACGACTCTTTACGGCATTAGTAACTGCGACACTATAAAAAAAGCCAAAAAATATTTAACCGATAACAACATTGACTTTAATTTTCATGATTACCGTAAAGACGGCATAAGCCTTGATATGATCACTGAGTTTGCAACGCACATCGACTGGCAAGATCTGGTCAATAAACGTGGCACAACCTATCGCCAATTATCAGATGAGCAAAAACAGAACCTTGATAAACACACTGCCTTGGCAATTTTGGTAGCACAACCAGCAATGATCAAGCGCCCAGTGCTTATTCGCAACAACAGCTATCATTTAGGTTTTAAACCAGCGCAATATGATGAGATTTTTGCATCATGAATCATCCCGTCATCGAACTTGCACAAGCCTTAATACAGCGTCGCTCAGTCACCCCTGAAGATGCAGATTGCCAAACTATAATGAATGAGCGATTGGCACAGCTTGGTTTTAATATTGAATCACTGTTTTTTACTGACACCCAAAATACATGGGCACGTAAAGGCGACAGCTCACCGCACTTTTGCTTTGCAGGTCACACTGATGTAGTACCAACAGGACCAGAAAAGAACTGGCAGCACCCGCCTTTCTCTGGCTTTCTAGCCGATGGCATGTTGCATGGCCGTGGTGCGGCTGATATGAAAGGCTCTTTAGCTGCCATGGTGGTAGCAACCGAGCGATTTGTAACTAAACACCCCGATCATAAAGGCTCAATTTCTTTTTTAATTACCTCTGATGAAGAAGGCCCTTTTATCAACGGCACCACGCGAGTAATCGATACGCTGGAGGCCCGAGGTGAAAAAATAGATATGTGTTTGGTTGGCGAGCCTTCATCGCGTGATGTACTGGGTGATGTCGTTAAAAATGGCCGCCGAGGCTCACTGACTGGCTTTTTAACTGTTAAAGGCATACAAGGTCATGTGGCTTATCCGCAACTTGCTCTAAACCCTATTCATATTGCAGCGCCAATGCTTGCCCAGTTGAGTCAAACGGTATGGGACAACGGCAATGAATTTTTCCCTGCTACTAGTTTTCAGATTTCAAATATTAATGGCGGTACGGGAGCTGGCAATGTGATCCCAGGCGAGCTTGAAGTGCAATTTAATTTTCGCTTTAGTACCGAAGTAACTCATCAGCAACTCCAGCAACGAGTTAACGACATTCTGGCTGAATATGATTTTGCATACGAGCTGAGTTGGATTGTTAACGGTCAGCCATTTATCACCGAAGGCGGCCCGCTTATTGATGCGACGGTTGCAGCCATCAAATCAATAACTGGCTTAAATACCGCACTTGAAACCACTGGCGGTACTTCAGATGGACGTTTTATAGCACAAACCGGCGCAAAGGTTATTGAACTTGGCCCACGTAACGACACCATTCATAAAGTGAATGAGTGCGTTAATTGTGATGATCTCATTGCACTTGCTGATATTTACGAGCAAATTCTAGAGCAACTTTTAACATGATCCCTGCTAAGCTCACATCGCAGCAGTTGGCTGAGTGTGCCTGTGGTAAAGACGAGCTACTGCTTGTTGATTATCAAGATCATAAACTGCATAAAGACATTATTGATGACTTTATGCAGTTGCAAAATGCAGCTCGCGATGCAGGCTTTGCACTGACTATTGCATCAAGCTTTCGTAACTTTGAACGTCAAGCATTGATTTGGAATGCTAAATTTAATGGTCATCGACCTGTGCTCAATAAGCAGCAACAGCCCGTTGATTTAGCCTCCATGACAGACATTGAAAAATGCCATGCCATTATGCTTTATTCAGCCCTACCGGGAAGCAGTCGCCATCACTTTGGTACTGATCTTGATATTTTTGACCAAGCCAGTGTTTCTGATGACTATCAGCTGCAGTTAGAGCCGCACGAATACCAAGACAATGGCCCTTTTGCAGCGCTGACCAAGTGGCTTGATAGTCATTTAGAAAAGTATGGCTTTTATCGCCCTTATCAACATGATTTAGGCGGCGTTGCGCCTGAACCTTGGCATATTAGCCACATAGTGCAATCTGACATTTTACTACAACATCAGAGTTTAACCGTATTAGCTGATACTATAAATAACAGTCAGCTTGCCGGCAAAGCTGCTATTTTGGCGAATTTGCCGCAACTGTATCAGCGTTACGTGCTGAATGTCAGCCCTGCGGTTGTTTAGCCAGTAAAAAAACCAGCACAGCGCCAAGAATAACGGCGCTGGCAATAACAAACTGAATGCTTAGTTCTTCCGCTAAAAATAACATCCCTGCCAGTGCAGCTATCACTGGCACACACAGCTGAACCACTGCGGCTTGACTGCTTTTTAATAAGGGTACGGCAACATACCAAACACTATAGCCAATACCCGACGCAAGAGCACCAGATGCACATGCAAGCGCGATCCCCTGCCAACTGATCCCCGTTAAATAACCAAAACCCACGATCAACAATATCGGTAATGCAAATAAACTACGCACAAAATTAAACGTTGTGGTTTTCAGTGGGGATAGACACACTTTTCCGCGAATACTGTATATCCCCCACGCAATACCGCTAATCGTCATTAATAATGCTGGGCTCATTGACGGCATCGTTGCCGATGGCAGCATTAAATACACAAAACCAATGACAGCGATAATAAATGCACACCACTGTACAGTCGTGAGTCGCTCCTTGTTGAAAATCCCCCAGCCAATCATAGTCAATTGAACAGCAGAAAATAAAATCAACGCGCCAGTTCCAGTGTCCAATTCTACATAGGCAATTGAAAAACATAACGCATAAACCAGTAAGCTAACACTGCTGCGCCAACTACCACGTTCATGCTCTGCATTATTAAGATTGTTATCTTCCCTAGCTACAGACTCTGTTGGTGTTGCTTGTATAAGGAAAATAAATCCTAAACACAATGCGCCACTGAATAGCCGCAAAGCTGTAAAATTCCATGGATCAATGTAATTTTGTGCTAATGCCATACGACATAAAAGAGAATTAGCTGCAAATGCCACTAGGGCGAGTACCGTAAACAGTGTTGCTTTCAAAGTGATCCTTAGTTTTAATCTTGCTAAGCATTAAACCCTATGAGGTGAGTTATTCTATCGTTTAGTAGTCGGCAACCACTCGATCCATTAATTAATCAACATAATAAGAAAATCAGCTACCTGTTTGCCTGAAGTACCTATTTATACAGGATTGCCATAATAGCGCAAAGCTTACCTTTTGTTTTGATCATTCGAATGTATCGTGCAACAACTCAGTGACCAATGATCGCGTAACTATTTCTTATAAACACGGTGATTGCTACGCTTTTTTACATTGTTTAACATCTTCTCTGGATTAGATTATGCTAATCTGTATTAACGCTTATAAAAGGAGTGCCATGTGCAACGCAGTGTTATTTTTGGCTTTTGTGTCATGCTAAGTGGATGCAGCACCATTGGGTTTAGTGATCTGTTTTCAGATTACGCTACCCAAATGACGCCTGTACGCCAAGCTATTAAGACCAACAATATCGGCCAAGCCCAACAGCTTTTGCCGACTAATGGGCAGTCACATAGTAACTACTTGCTCAATCAATTAGAGCAGGCCCGTTTAAGCAATTTAAATAATCAAAATGAGGCTGCAAAACCACAGTACGAAGCGGTATATCAGCAAATGGAAATAAAACGCCAAGCAGCAAAAATACAAGTAAGCGCAGGGCTTGAACAAAGTAACGCCCTTTTTACCAATGATTCAGTCATTAGCTATACGCCAGCGGCTTATGAAATGAGTATGCTGCACAGTTACCAAGCACTTAATTATATATATCAACATAATATTGAGGGCGCATTAGTCGAAGTTCGCCGTGCAAATAAAGTACAAACAGATGCGTTAACGGCTAATCAAGACGACATAGATGCTAGCGTAAAAGCAGCACAAAAACATTACCCAAGTATGGATGAGGTGATCAAAAACGTAAAAAATGGCTATCAAAATGCGTTTACATTTTATCTGTCAGGTTTGCTCTATCAAAGTAATAAGCAATACGATGATGCCTATATTGATTATAAAAAGGCATTAGAGATCAACCCTGAAAACACCTATTTGCAGCAGGTTGTACTGCAATTAGCAAAACAGCAAGGATTTGATCAAGATTTTGCCGAGTATAAAAAACGCTTAGCTGAATTGCCAAAACAAGTCGCCAACAGCGGTGACGTTGTGGTCTTGATCGAACAAGGTTTAGTGCCAGAAAAAGATGAATTTGTGTTGCGCCTGCCGATTAATACATCCGGTGGTGATGCTCGTTTTTATAGCTTAGCGATGCCCGTTTATAAAGATAGAGCCTATATACCAACGGTTAATGCCATTAGTATCGGAACACAGACTTTACCTTTGAGTCCATTGGTAAGAATAGAAGCGTTAGCGGCTAAAACACTTGAAGAACAAACACCTGCAAGAGTATCGAGGCAAATACTAAGGTTAGTCGCTAAAGAAAAAGTACGGGCAGAGCTGGCTAGAAGTGGCGGCGATGTGGGTAATATACTCGCTAATCTATACAACCTAGCCTCTGAGCAAGCAGATACCCGCAGTTGGTTAACTTTACCTAATCAAATAAGTGTTGCGCGCACCCAGTTAACAGCAGGAGACCATGTTTTAAAACTTGCCAATCAGAAAGACATAAACTTTACGGTTAGTAAGCAAGGGTTAACCTTGATTTATCTAACCTCTATTAACAACTATTTTAATTCCCATGTAGTGCAACTTTAGGAGCTATCATGAAATATTTAGTGCCATTATTAACGGTCTGTCTACTTGCTGCCTGTACCAGTAGACCGACTACATCAGGTATAAGTGTTGAACAAGCTTCAGCGCAATACCAACAACAGCTAAAAGTCGATAATCCTGCACTAGGTAAAAAGCTGGCCATTAGTGATGTAAAGACTCGCCAAACGAATCAATTAACTGATGTTGTTGTCACACTTTCGAGTCAGTATAAAAAATCACAATATTTACAGTATCAATTTACCTGGTATGACGGCGATGGTTTTGTGATCAAAGGCAATCATTCTCCTTGGCAATCATTGACTTTATTTGGTTTTGCTAACGTGCAACTGCCTGGCCTTGCACCTACATCTGATGCGGTTACATTTTCATTAGCGGTACGCGAAGTATCGACACAAGCACAAGAATTTAAAGATTAAAGGACACCATTATGAATACAGTAAACACAACTAAAAAACCAACGCTTAAAACACTCTCGGGTTTTGCGTTGTTAGGTTTGAGTGCGCTTGCCCTCAGTGGCTGTGCCAATAAAGCCGTAGTCAGCTACGGAGACGCACAAGCTGTAGAAACAACTGATATTAACTTCGGTTCAACTGACTTACAAAAAGTCGCTAGCCAAATGACGGATTCACTGTTGGCATCACCTGTGGTCGGCACATTAACAGCTAATACTCGACCAATCGTATTTGTTGAACGTATAAAAAACAAAACCAGTGAACACATTGATACTGAATCAATTACCGATTCAATTTCAACACAATTATTGCGCAGTGGTAAATTTCGTTTTGTTGATATGGGCCGCGTAGAAGCCGCTCGAGAACAATTGAACTTTCAAAATGATGATGCCCTAGTAGACCCAACTAAAGCGATTGCATTTGGCCAACAAGTTGGCGCGCAGTATATGCTTTATGGCAACCTGTCGAGCATCGTAAAATCGAATGCCGATAAAGCCGACGTATACTATAAATTCACAATGCGCTTAATGGATTTAAAAAGTGGCTTAGTAGAATGGGCGGACGAAACAGAAATTCGTAAAACCCGCGAAAAATCAACCTTTGGCTGGTAATTCAGCTGAGGAGGTAAATGATGAATAAACTCATACTTGGGCTGTGTACAGCCCTGCTCATCAGTAATCCAAGCTTTGCCGCATACGAACGCAATAAAGCCGTTCCTGTCCAGCAAGTACTATTTGGCAGTGTTCAATCTGTACGTAATATTACCGAGCAAGAACTTGTTCAAGACAAAAATAGTGGCTGGAAAACCTTTGGCGGTGCATTACTTGGTGGCGTTATTGGTAACCAATTTGGCGGCGGCAGTGGTCGCACCGCAGCAACTATTTTAGGCTCGGTCATCGGTGGCAGTGTGGCGAACAACAGGCAACAAAGCAGCCATTATAATCAATACCACTTAGTCGAGTTAATGATCAAAGTTGAAAATGGTGAACAATTTATGGTGGTACAAGACAAAGACAATCAAATGATATTTAGAACTGGCGACAGCGTGCGCTTAGTATATTTATCAGATAATACAGTCCGCGTTGATAAAGCCTATTAAGCTATTACATTAAACTAAAAAGCGAGCAGTATTAATGCTCGCTTTTTAGTATTTATAACTTTATTACTACGTTAGCTTTGTCTGTAATCGCTGAAAAAGCGTTGCATCTTACTCATAGCAGTCGTTAAATCATCTTTGTTAGGTAAAAATACCAATCTGAAATGATCTGGATTTGGCCAGTTAAATGCTCTTCCGTGAACCAGTAAGATCTTTTCTGCTTTGAGTAAATCTAAAATCATTTTTTCATCATTTTTGATATTAAAACGCTCAGTATCTACTTTGGCAAATGCGTACAATGCTCCTTTTGGTTTTGCACACGAAATACCTTCTATCGCATTTAAACCACGCCATGCAATATCACGTTGTTCGTATAAACGCCCACCGGGATTTATTAAATCATCAATCGACTGTACGCCACCTAATGCTTGCTGGATCGCATATTGTGCCGGCACATTGGCACATAAACGCATAGAGGCTAAGATATCTAAACCTTTACGTAAATCATCCATCAATGCAGTACGGCCACTTAATACCATCCACCCCATACGCAAACCCGCTGCGCGATAGGTTTTTGCTAAGCCATTAAAAGTAATGATCGGCACATCATCACACAGTGCACCAATGGAGCTGTGCGTGATCCCATCGTATAAAATCTTCTCGTAGATTTCATCACTCAATAACAGTAATTTATGTTCACGTGCAATATCAATTAACTGCTGTAAAAGTGCGTCGTCGTATACTGCACCCGTCGGATTATTAGGGTTGATCAGCACTAATGCTTTAGTTTTTGACGTGATTTTACTTCGAATATCAGCAATATCAGGGAACCAATCTTGCTCTTCATCACATAGGTAATGGACTGGATTACCACCCGCAAGTTTGACTGAAGCGGTCCACAATGGATAATCAGGTGCTGGGATCAACACCTCATCATCATTATTCAGCAAAGCTTGGGTCGTCATTTGAATTAATTCACTGACCCCATTACCAATATAAATATTATCGACGTCTAGATTATATAAACCACGTTGTTGGTAGTGCTGATAAATAGCCACACGGGCTGAGTAGAGGCCTTTGGAGTCACAGTAGCCTTGGGCTGAATACAAGTTACGAATAATATCGCGGTGCATATCTTCAGGCATATCAAACCCAAATGCCGCAGGATTACCAATATTCAATTTTAAAACTTTTTGGCCTTCATCTTCCATTTTGCGAGCCTGAACTAACACCGGCCCACGAATGTCATAACAAACGCCTTGTAATTTATGACTCTTTTTAATTTCTGACATTTTTACCTCTACTAGTGGAACAGCTAGATTAACCTAGTAAAGGGGCTAAATACCAGTGGATTTAATACTTCAAAACTGAAATAAATTCACGTCTGGGTATAGCTAACTAACGGCTTTGTAACCAATCAGTTAACTTAGCTGCTGAACCGGCAACTTGGTTGTCAAGCTGCTGAGCTGCCGCAAGCGCCTGAGAAACATCATTATTATTTAAGCTTTGTTCAATTTCTCTGGCTACCTGAGATAGACTGCTGGCACCAAACTGCGCGGCATTTGATTTTAAACTATGAGCATGGCGACTTGCGACTTGGATATCACTATGTATTGTAGCCAATACTTCAGAGCCTAATCGTTCAAATTCAGCACAACAAAAAGTCAGCGTATCGCTAAATTGCTCGCCTAATAACGATTCCATACTTTCCAATGCGCTTTCATCAATGACTATTGTATTCATTATTCATCCTTTTGTATTTAGCAACACTAAACCAGTAACTTATACTATTTTTATACTTTATCGTTCTATAGAAAAAAAACCAACTAATTGTCTCATTAAGCGTATAATTAGCGGGTTTTTCAACTTATTGCTATTAAACAAGATTATTTTATGTCCCGTTCATTGTGTGTTAATTGTAAATTTAGTCTACAAACGTGCCTTTGTGAAGATTTGTCGGTACTGGAAAATAAACTCAAAGTTATAATTTTGCAGCATCCTAGCGAAGTAAAAATCACTAAAAACACCGCCCGTTTACTCACACTGTGCCTAACGCAATACGACATCATGGTAGGAGAAACGCAGGCTGATTTTGCACAACTAAGCACACTACCCGTTGCCACAACAGCCTTACTCTACCCTGATGATAATGCCATCCTACTGGATGATGAAAGTACCGCAGCACAACAATTTAAAAGCCGGTTAAGTCATCTAATTGTAATCGATGGCACCTGGAAAAAAGCATTTAAGATCATGCAACTTACCCCAGCCCTTGCGGCTTTTAAAAAGGTCAGCTTTACGACGATCCCACAAAATCGATATCGTATTCGCAAAGCTCCCCGTGCAGATAGCCTCTCCACATTAGAAGCGGTTGCACATAGTTTAGCCTTGATTGAGCATATTAACCCTGAACCTCTGTACCACGCACTGGAAGCACTCAACAGCAAACAAACCCAGTTTATGCCTGAGCATGTTAAAGCGCGTTATCAAGCCAAATGAGTGCCAATAATCGCTTAAAGCGCGGGTTTTACCGCCAGGGACCGGATTATCGATTTGATGACCAAGTTGACTTTAGTGATATCCGCGATACATTTGGTTTTCGTACTATGGTGGTGGGTAAATGGGTCACCAAAGAAGAACGCTTTATTAGTGCTAATTTAATTTACGACGCACTAGCCGATTTAGCGCAAATACTGCAAGTGCCGCCAAAGACCATTGGTCTGAGGGGGAAACTCAATTTTGCTTTTGGCCATGGCGGTCAACAACACGTCCAAGCACATTATAATAGCCGTACTCGAACTCTTGCGCTGGCAAAAAATGCAGGTGGTGGCGCGCTGGCGCATGAATGGTTTCATGCGTTTGATCATCACATAACTAAGCACATATTTCCCCAGCATTCGCCACAGCATTTTGCCTCTAAACTTTGGCTGGAGCACACGATTGAGCAAAGTCACCCACTAAACTTAGCATTAAATAAGTTTTACCAAGGAGTATTTCTAGAACCAACCGGTCAACACGCTAATCAATATGTTTTAGACTGTATAGAATTTGATAAACAACAGCAGCAGTTTTATATGAGTATGCCTGAAGAGCTAGCTGCGCGTAGTTTTGAAGCATGTATTGCTTGTAATGAGCAGATCGTTAATCACTTTTTAGTCTCTGGGCTCAATAACTCAGCACTTATTTATCCTAAACACGATAGCTTGAAAATTTGTAATCACGCACTTAATAATTATTTTTCCCAATTAGGTCAACGACTTTTTCAAGATCATTAACAAATACAGTGGTGGTTTCAAGATTTTCTTCAAGCCACTGCATGTAATCGTCAAACGGTAATGGTCGTGAAAAAAAGTATCCCTGACCAACTTCACAGCCATAGCTTTGTAATTTAGCCATACTTTGGCTATCTTCTATCCCTTCGGCCACTACGTATGAACCCAGTGATTTGGCAATATCACAGGTAGCACGACAAATTGTTTGATCATTTTTAGAGTATTCAATATTCATTACAAATTGCTTATCTATTTTTATTTCATCAAAGCCCATTTTGCTCAAATACGCGAGTGATGAATACCCCGTGCCAAAGTCATCAATTGCTATTTTAACGCCAATTAAACGGTAATCATTCAGGGCATTTTTTATATCAACCCCCTCAAAGAGTGTTGCCGATTCCGTTAGTTCTAACATTACATTAGCCGGGTTGAGTTGATGCTCATTCAACAACGTTATAAATAACACTGGTAAATCTTTACGCAGCAAATCTTTAGCCGAAATATTGATAGATACAATATGCTCAGGCAATAATACAATCATTTTCTTTTGATATTGCAGTGCTTGCGTAATAACCCATTCGGTTAAATCTGAAATTATCCCTGATGATTCAGCAATAGGGATAAATAAATCAGGGGGAACATTACCCAATTGTGGATGCTCCCAACGTAATAAAGCTTCCGCGCCGTGCACTTTACCGGTGTTTAGATATATCTGCGGTTGAAAAAATAAACTAAGCTGATCGTATTCAATGGCTTCTTTTAGAGCTGATGCAATCGCAATGCGCCGTTGCGATAACGTCACATTCTCTATATTAAACATATGCCAGCGTTCACCATGAAGGGGTTTAACCGCCAGTGCTTGCAGCCCTCGCTGGACTAGTTGTAATGATGTACTGGCATGTAGAGGATAATTTGCTACACCGATTTCAACTTTATCAATTAAGTGAATACGTTTATGAGTGAGACCCTCAGCAAAGACACTATTAATCACACATACAAACTGTTCTATTTGGCTTAACTCTAGCTTGCCGATTATCACGACCCCATAAGTACTGTCATCTAACCTGGCAATACAACGACTATGCTGATGGTTAGCTTCAACACACAATACATTCATTGAGGCTAATTGCTGCGCTAATTTGCCCATGGTTAATTTTATCTGCTCATTTACATGTTCATAGCCAAAATTTGCTCGAGCATTAATCAGTACAGCAGGCCTAAATAACAATAAAGAATGTTCGATTGCTAATTTCACCTCGCTATCAAGGCGCTTAATTAGTAACTGTTTATTGGGTAGTTTTGTATCGTCGTCATGAGTAAGACTGTAACTATATTGCTTAACACACTTACGCTCATGAATAAGTAACGCCATCACAGCAGCAATCACATTTACCACCAGTAACACATCGTTAAATTGCTGTATCTGTGCACCTGCCACCAGCGTTGCTTGCCAACATAACGTTTGTAAAATCACTGCAAACCAGGCAAGTACAAACTTAAATTGCACCACTTTTTTGGTATTACTTAGCCAATAAAAAAATAAATAACTCAGCATCACTAACATAAAACCTAAACATAGAATTACCACGGTTAGATGTACTGATTGCTTCATAAAACAGCTTAAGATGGCTGCAAAACAAAATAAACTTATATAAACTGTTAACTTATCTTGTCGAGCATTTAAAAGGTTCTGCGACTGTAAATAATGGATAAAGTAAAAATTAATCACCCCCAATGCCAGCACTTGAAATGAAAACTGTAGCTTTGTATACCATAAAGACGCAAATTCAATATTAAAGTAATTCAATACCCCTTTTGCTATTAAGAACTCGCTTAACACACATACAAGGTATGCAAGTAGGTAAAGTGATTTTGCTTGATAGGATAAACCGTATACAGTGCCAACAACGGCAATACACAACAGCAATAATCCTGTTATCAAAAAGAAATTTCGCAGTTTAGTGTTGGTCAACTTAGCAAAATGCGTACCTGTAGAAAGCCCAACACTGAGCCATTCATCTTCACTATGACGAACATAGACTGCAGCCCAGCGAGTATCTTCTTCTGTAGGCAAAATTGCATGTGGCAGTACCTTATTAACGTAACGGTATGCATCATTATTTACTTCAGCTAACGGGTTGAAATTCTCATCAAGAGTATAAAAATCAAGCTGTGCTAAATGGGAGTTATCTGCATAAATTACCTCAATCTTTGATTGCGACTGTTTATCCAAATCAATAATAAACCAATAGCCTTGCTCTGCCTTGATACGAACATGTGATAAATCTGTTTTTGAGTCTGTAGCGACAACTTGTTCTAGTAAAGGTTTGGTAGTTTGAAAAGGCGTATTTGCTGGCACTATCCAGCCACTGGAAATCACTTCATCAGCCAGCAAAGGCGTTGTAGCAGTGATGCTAAACAATATTAACAAAATCTTTATACAATATGTTCGCGCTAATATGCTTGCCTGATCCACTGTCACTCCATGTGCATTATATAAATAGTACATTATAAAACTATAATTAAAGTATGGAGGTATTAAGTGAAATTGCCAGTAAATAACCTAAACTTGGGAATAATATGTCAGTAAAATGCTTAAGCAGAGTGTATGGTAATTAAATCGAGTGATTATATTCTTAAGTAATAAAAGGCCTATCAAATGATAAGCCTTTATTTTAAAGCTATATTTTAATTAGTTACTATCATCACTAATACGACTTGCAACTGCGCTGGTTTGATCTTTATATTTAGCATCTTTACGCGTGTTGTACGGATTTTCAGCAGGGCCTGACATGGTCTCAAAGCTCATAGCGCCGATTTTCATCATTGGTCGTAATGCCAACGGCAATTTACCGGAGTTATAAAACTCTAACACGATATTACCAGACCAACCGGGATCAATCCGATGGGCCGTTACATGCACCATTAAACCTAGACGTGCCAAAGAAGAACGGCCGTCAAGCCAGCCAACGATATCTGCCGGCAACGTGACTTTTTCATAGGTCATCGCAAGGGCTAATTCACCTGGGTGTAAAAAGAATGCATCGCCCTCTTTTAACACGATTTCATCGCTCATTATTGATTCCATTGCTTTATTAAGCTGATCTTTTGGACCACTTAAATCAACATAAGCTGCTGTATGATCTT
Organism: Pseudoalteromonas rhizosphaerae; assembly: GCF_028885455.1. Taxonomy (NCBI): domain Bacteria; kingdom Pseudomonadati; phylum Pseudomonadota; class Gammaproteobacteria; order Alteromonadales; family Pseudoalteromonadaceae; genus Pseudoalteromonas; species Pseudoalteromonas rhizosphaerae. Next base: position 3,117,276 of record NZ_CP118496.1, on the reverse strand, counting down.
GAAATACACGAAACTTATTACCTAAACGTAAATCTGCCGTTACCCCAGAAATCATTTCATCGGTCGGACTTGGCTCAATAATAATACGCTGTTGGGCAATATATTCTTTAATATGGGTATCTGATAATCTCATTAATTAATCATCCGTAATCACAATTTCGACTGAATTATGATGGGGTTGTTGATAGTAAAGCATACTGGCAATCAGCCGCGCAGCATCAGCATATGTTTCACTCACCGCAGCCTGGTTATCCATCGCAATTAATTTGCCTTGCTCTGAGTATTCGCGAATATCAATCGCCAAAGGAATTTGCGACAACACAGGCACACCATGACGCTGAGCTAATTTTATTGCGCCATCCTTGCCAAACACATGATTTGGTTTGCCGCAATGTGAGCATAAAAAATGACTCATATTTTCAATCAAGCCCAATACTGGCACATTCACTTTATTAAACATGGCAATGCCTTTTTGCGCATCAGCAAGTGCTAAATCTTGCGGAGTCGTCACAATCACCGTGCCACTGGCAGGTACTTTCTGACTCATAGTAAGTTGAATATCCCCAGTTCCTGGTGGCATATCTACAATCAGGTAATCAAGTTCACCCCATGCAGTTTCATTTAACAGTTGCGTTAATGCGCCCGACGCCATCGGTCCACGCCAAACTGTGGCATCATCACTAGGCACTAAAAAGCCAATTGATTGTGCTTTGATGCCATTAGCGTCAAATGGTAGCAATTGCTTGTCATTTTTAGCCGTGGGTGTTGCTCCTTCAAGGCCTAGCAACATTGGAATAGACGGGCCATAAATATCCGCATCTAAAACTCCCACTTTTGCGCCTTCAGCTTTGAGTGCACCCGCTAAATTTACCGCGGTGGTTGATTTACCTACACCACCTTTACCTGATGCAATCAACACAATATGTTTTATCGCTTTGAACTTACATGCTTCAGTCAGCTCAATGCTTGCGTTAATTGTCACTGCTTGATTAAGTTGTTGGCTTACAAACGCAGCTACCTTTGGCATTTCAGATAACGCAGCAAATGGCAGCGTTAAGTGAAGCAATATTGATTTATCACTTTTTGATTCAATGCTTTTAATGAATTTTTCATCAATGCCGACAGCAAAAGCGGCACTGCGATACCCTGCTAAGGCAGTAATAATCGGTTGTTTTTGCACCGATTTAGAGGAGAATAGTTTCGACAATCCAAACATAACAATAAAATAGTGTTTCTTTGATGAAAATTGCCTCGGAATTATGTAACATTCAGGGCATTAACACCAGTCAATTAATGAAAATCGGCCAACCACGAAGGTGTTTCCTTTAGGTTTGCTGATAATATTATGATTTTCATCCGTTCCTTAACAGGAACCGTCAATTCGGAATGATTATGGCACAGCGAAAGATCCTCATTACCAGTGCATTACCTTATGCCAACGGCCCAACACATTTAGGCCATTTATTGGAATATATTCAGACTGATATCTGGTCACGTTTTCAAAAACTACAAGGCCACGAAGCTTATTATGTTTGCGCCGACGATGCCCATGGCACGCCAATTATGCTCAATGCACAAAAGCAAGGGATCACGCCGGAAGAAATGGTAAAAAATGTCAGCATTGAACGTCAACGTGACTTTGCAGACTTCAATATTAAATTTGATAACTACCACAGCACCCACAGCCAAGAAAACAAAGAGTTCAGCGAGCTTATTTATAATCGCTTAAACGATGCCGGTCATATCAAAAAGCATACTATTTCACAGTTATTTGATCCTGAAAAAGGCATTTTCTTACCCGATCGCTTTGTAACTGGTACGTGCCCAACTTGTAAGTCTGAAGACCAAAATGGCGACAGCTGTGACGCATGTGGCGCAACATATAGCCCAACAGAGCTTATCAACCCGCGCTCTGTGATGTCAGGTGCTGAGCCAGTACTTAAAGACTCTGAGCATTACTTTTTTGACCTGCCAGCATTTGAAGGCATGTTAAAAGAGTGGCTTCACTCCGGCACTATTCAGCAAGAAATGGCCAACAAACTAGACGAATGGTTTGCCGATGGCCTGCAACAATGGGATATCAGCCGCGATGCGCCCTACTTTGGCTTTGAAATCCCTGGTGCGCCTGGTAAATATTTTTATGTCTGGCTTGATGCGCCAATTGGTTACATGGCCAGCTTTAAAAACTTATGCGACAAACAAGGCATCGACTTTGATGCATTTTGGCAAGAAGGTTCTGACGCTGAGCTTTACCACTTTATCGGTAAAGATATTATCTACTTCCACAGCTTATTTTGGCCAGCAATGCTTGAAGGCGCAAAATTCAGAAAGCCAACCAATGTATTCGCGCATGGTTTTGTAACGGTTAATGGCGCTAAAATGTCTAAATCGAAAGGCACGTTTATTAAAGCGCGTACATATTTAGAAAACCTCGACCCTGAGTTTTTACGTTATTACTACGCTGCTAAACTTAACAGCGGCATCACCGATCTTGACTTAAACTTAGAGGACTTTGCACTACGTGTAAATTCAGACTTAGTTGGTAAAGTGGTTAACATTGCCAGCCGTTGCGCCGGTTTTATTACTAAAAAGTTTGACGGTAAATTAAGTGACACTGTCATGGAGCCGCAATTATTAGCTGAATTCCAAGCAGCTACCGATACCGTTGCACAGCACTATGAAAACCGTGATTATAGCCGTGCTATTCGTGAAATAATGGCGCTTGCTGATAAAGCAAACCAATTTATTGATACCGCAGCACCATGGGTATTGATCAAAGACGAGACGAAACAAGAACAAGCTCACCAAGTGTGTTCGCTTGGGCTTAACTTATTCCGCGTGTTAATGACTTACTTAAAACCGGTATTACCGGGTATGGCGGCAAACGTAGAAGACTTCTTAAATGATGATCTATCTTGGCAAGGCGCGCAAACTGCGCTTGTTAGCCACCCTATCAATAAATTTAAACCGTTAATGCAACGTGTAGAAATGGATAAAGTAAATAAAATGGTCGAAGAATCAAAAGAAAGCTTACTCGCTGCAAAAGACAAAATCGATCCAAACAGCCCTTTGGCAAAAGAGCCTATTGCAGCTGAAATCGAATTTGACGATTTTGCCAAAGTAGATTTACGTGTAGCTAAAATAGCCAAAGCAGAGCACGTTGAAGGCGCTGATAAACTACTTAAACTAACGCTCGACTTAGGCGGCGAAACACGCCAAGTATTTGCAGGTATTAAATCAGCCTACGCCCCTGAAGACATTGAAGGCAAACTTACGGTTATGGTTGCCAACCTGAAGCCACGCAAGATGCGCTTTGGCATGTCAGAAGGCATGGTACTGGCAGCAGGCCCTGGTGGAAAAGAAATCTATATTTTGAACCCAGACGACGGCTCAGAGCCAGGTATGCGTGTAATGTAATTCGACTTTAACTAGTTAACACTAAAAAGCCGTTGTTTTAAACAACGGCTTTTTTAATTGCCAGAACAAATTGTTTTTCCAGCCAATTTTGCAACACATTCAGCGTCAGAAAAAACGAAAGGACGCAATAACAATCTATTTGGTTCTATTTCCTGCTGCATACTTTACCTAATTGTAGTTCTTAAGCTAGACATTACAAAATTTAGCATGAGTGCCTATGTAATTAAAATTACTTGCCTTTTATTATTTTAAAAATAAGCTGACCTCCAAGCCTGCGCTCAAAACATAAATGAGTTTATTATTTGCGGGTAACCATTTCCATGGCTATTATCAAATAATGCAGCATAAGGATAATTAAATTTAGGAGTGCATGTGAAAATATTGTCCATCGACGATAACCCTCAAAATAGAAATATCATGGAAATGGTGCTATCTAAGCAATATGACATTACTTCATCTGATGGGAGTGAACCTATCTTAGCTTTGATGGAAGAGCATCAGCCACAGGTAGTACTGATGGATATCTTACTTAGTAATGACTTCACGGGTTACGATTTAGTTAAAGAGATAAAGGAATGCGGTGCGTACGACGAGTGTGAAATTATATTTATCTCAGCCTTAACATCGAGTGAAGACAAACTCGCCGCTTATGGATATGGAGGCGATGACTATATTGCTAAGCCAGTCGATTTCAAAGTACTTTGTGAAAAATTAAAACGTGTTGAGCTGCGTATTACAGAGCGTAACAACTTAAAAGAAATGTTCGAAGTAGCTTCATCTACCGCTTTCACATCTATGCAACAGGCAAGTGAACTTGGAGATTTAGTAAAATTTTTTACCGACAATCTTGAAGTAACAGATCTGAATACCTTATTTAGCAACATCCAACGCTATTTTACCAATGTAGGCGCGAGCTGTTGTGTAGAGTTTCGAGTAGCAAAGCAATATCACCAATTTCCACAACACACTATTACTGACTTAGAAAAAGAAATTCTTGAGTTAGGCCGAGGAGCTAAGCGAATAGTGCCATTTAGTTCCAATTTATTATTTAACTCGCCTACCTGCTCAATGATAGTAAAAGGGATCAATGCAAGAGATGAAGACTTACTTGGCCGTCTTCGCGATAACTTTGCTATCTTACTTACTATTGTAGAAAGTAGAATAGACTTTATTGAAGAACAATTAGAAAAAAGCAGTATACGGCAACTCGCATTAAATAGCCTTAAAAGTCAACTTGCTGAAGATTTTGGCACGATAAAAAAGTTATGTTTAGATCAAGATAAACAAATAAGAATACTCGTTAATGATTTATCTCAAGCGGTGCAATCAAAAATGATTATCTTAGGATTGGATGAAGAACAAGAATCGGAGCTGATGGGGTTAGTAGATGAGACAAAAGAAGTTGTAGAAGAAACATTGGTACTATCTTTCACTCTAGAAGATAAACTTCAAGCTATAACAAAACGCCTTAAAGCTGTTGAATAAGTGAAAAATTAGCACATAACATCTCCTATAGGGGAGTATTCAAAAATCTGTGGTGGCTGTATTAGAGGAAGTAAGGGCTTACCCTAATTAGTACATCGTGCTTTGTCGTTTTTCTATATTATGAACCAGGCAATACAGTTGCCACATGATGAAGCGAACGCATTCACTTTCGTTTGACCGCATAAGGTCAATTTATTCATCCCTTTGTTAACTGTAAGATTGCGCTTTTTACTTAAAAGAATGCTGGCTCAATACAGCCTGACCTTTGACATTCCTTCAATAAAATAACGTCACTGAGAGATATTTGGATAAATATTCATTACGGGAGGTGAATCGCGCATTGTACTTCCTGTTAATAAAAAGCGCATGATGGGTGGTGTGGAGGCTGAAGTTAGCGACCTGCGGCTACCCAGTTAACTTAACGTTTGGGTGACCATAGCCAAATCATATAATTGGTAAAAGAAAAAATTATAAGTGGTATACCGAAAAACATTAGACCAAAATAAGGCCCTGTTAGTGCTGATATTAAGTAGTAACCTACACCTTTAAAAGGCTCACCTGAAATTAACTCAAATATACTTCTTAAAAAGCTCGATAAATACAGAGCTAGAAAGCCCATGCCCAAACCTAAAAGCTGTACTTGGTACTTTTTGGTTTGTCTGTGAGTTATTGGAGCAAAGTAATAGCCAACTATAAACCCTGAAAGTGCGCAAAAGCTACCGACGAGATCTGTGCCCAGCCAAATGAATAGTGGCCAACTGGCAAAAGATAAGATGACTGCATATTTCAGCCTTTCAGAAACTCTCAATATGGGCACCATGTTTAGTTAAGTTAACACCCGCATAAATTGCGGAAAATGCTTGGCTATAATTAGCGAAGAATGAGAGCCAGCCAAGCGTTTGAAGTCATTTCTGATGCGTTTATTATACCTTCTTTATCGGTAATTCACTTATTTTATAGACTCGAAAAGGTCCCATACAAAAAGTGATTAAGCCATCATTTTTCTTCGGAGCTCGGTAATTCACAGTAATATAAGCCTCATTTATCGTATCAGTCTTAATTGTAAAGGTTGATACTTTATAATCAGCTAGCTCATGATTGCTTTCAAAAGCATATGGTTCAGAAATAATTGTAGGAACATACAAGGTTACCCTATCAATTTCACCTAGAGAGATTACAGCTCTTACAGCCTCAGCAACACCATAATTAACAGGGTAATAAACCGTTATTTCTGATAAATCAGCGAAATTATCTTGAGTTATAAACGCCGCTACTTTCTTTATTTCGCTTTTTTTATCACAAGAAAAAGTTGATATTGAAGTAAATAAAAATAACAAAACTAAAAGTTTCACTGAGCTTCCTTGAAGGTATAACAATTTTATCTACGACATTTATCTTTTTACAAACAGAAAAATATCCATATATTACAATGCATTTATCTTAGCTATCAAACAGATACCTGTAAACAACTAGTTAACTTTACCTCATTTTTTACAAATGCAGCAATATACAAAAATGCTAGAGAACAGTAATATCTGACAAAATCATAAACACTATTTTTATATACAGTTTATTGTTAGGTGAGAGTCAACAACGCTAAATTTAATCGCTAAGCTATTTTAAGTTTTAGCGCTGTTATTTTTTGCACTACTATTCTTTATCAGTGCTATCCTTTACCAGACTATAATAGCGCTTACTATTACTGTAATTCTTTTAGAAGCCTGTTTTTACGTGGTAAATAATAGTCATCGTAATCCAGTGAAACTATCACCCGCTTTGCCCTTCCGAGCAATTCAGCTCTTGGTACTAAGCCTATTACTCGTGAATCAGCACTGTTATCACGGTTATCCCCCATTGCTAAATACATATCTGTAGGGATGATAAGTGGATCAAAATTTTGCATATAAGAGCGCTGCTTAGCGAGTTTTACGGTATGTTTTATGCCATGCAAATTCTCTATTTCCACTCGGTTTATGGCGGTTTCAGCTACAGTTTCGTAATCAAGCTTTTCACCATTAATAACAAGTTGATTATTAACTAAAGCAACAGTGTCGCCCGGTACACCTATCACTCTTTTTATTAGGCGATTTTGTGCCGCAACAGAATCAAATACAATAATATCGCCGGCCTCTGGCTCGGCTAGTTTAACCAGCGAAATTTTAGTAAAAGGCACTCGTAGGTCATACGCCATTTTATCTGTCAATATACGGTCGCCCTCAACAATGGTTGGCTGCATTGAACCTGTGGGTACTTCGTACCAGTCAGCCACTGCACTTCTAAAAACACACATCAGCGAGATAAATACGATTAATGAGCGGTTATTTTTCCATATTTTATAAAGGTATTTCACAGTTTTGTTCCATAAGTTAGTATGTTATTTAATAGACAAAGCAGATATTTATCAGTTCAATCAACTTTGTAACAAGGCGTGTATTACTTCTATTAATTAAGGCTAATAAACTAATACCAGTCGTTTTTCGTAGTGATTTTTTAGTTCTTTTGATGGATACTATTTGGAAACAAATAATAATAACTACGTATATATGGAAATTACACAAGACAGACCAGCGCAAGCTAGCAAAGCTAAGTTTTGCTTAGACTTACTGCCTGGTAAATTAATCGACATTCAGTTCACCAACCCATTAAGTGTCAGATTTAAACTCTCTTTAGTTGGCTATGAAGCTGGTAAGTATTTAATTTTAAAGTACCCTGTCCAAGCAAAAAAAAGCCAATATGCTGATGTGTTAAAAGAAGGCAATGGCGCAATTGTACGCTATATAGTCGAAGGTGAACGTGGGGAGTGCGTCGCTTTTTCGACCACTATATTAGCTATTTCTTTTCGACCAGAAAAGTTACTTTACCTTGCTTACCCTAAGAATATTGAGAGTCGGCAACTGCGTGAAGTCAGCCGTTTACAAACCCATATACCAGCAAAGATTAGCATTAATAAATCGCATACTTATGACAGTGAAAATCTATTGCAAGGTTTGATCATCGATATTTCACCGACTGGTTGTCGCTTTACTGTGCATGTTAATTCAGGGTTTTTAGCGCTTAAGAAACGCCCCGTGTTTGTGCATGTTCTATCGCCTATCGACAACAGTGCCGTGGTGATCAGTGCGCATGTGCGCAACAATCAAATGCAGGGAGATCGTTTAAGTGTGGGCATCGAGTTTGCCGCACATGAACAACAAAAAATGCAAAACTTATTGGCCGCTTACACGATAGACATTGCTTAATAATTGCATGTTTAACAAATGAGAGTAACTAAATGTACTCTCATTGATAACTCGTTATTGGTTTTTAAACTGCTGCTTAGCTTTTTCAAGCTCACCTTCACCAATACCAAGTGAATCAGCGGCTTCTTTTATTAAATGAGGCTGGGTCATTACCAAGCCCATTAGTGCTTGTAACTTCTCTGGTGGAATACCGAGTTGCTGCACAAGTGCCATTGCCATCATTGGGTTTTGAGTAAATGCTTGAAAAAGTTCGTGTACTTTTTCATCGCTAACATTGTGCTCTTTTAATGTTGCTATAATTGGGTTCATGTTTTTGCCTTAAATCGCTTTATAGTTGCCCATAGTTATATGGGCAAATATTGGTTTTTAAACTACTGAACTAATAATACAACTTTTCCGGCATTTTCGTTTCGTTCAAGAATGGCGTGTGCCTCACCAGCGTCTTGCCAAGGCAACGTTTTATAAATATTTAAATCAAACTGTTGATTTGCTATTTCGTCATAAAATTTTGCTACAAACTCATCGCGTAGTTGGCGTTTAAACGCTTGACTGCGATTGCGCAGTGTTGAGCCATGAAATGAAATCCGCTTTTGTAACAAGAGTGCAAAATCTACTTCTGCGAAGCGACCATCTAAAAATGCCAGCATAATTATTTGGCAATCCATGGCGGCGATTGCTGCATTTTTACTTAAATAGCGCCCAGATACCGGATCAACAATCACGTTCGCCGTTAAACCATGGTTTTGCATGTAAACAACAAAATCGTCGGTTTTGTAGTTGATTACATGATCAGCACCAAGCGCTTTGGCGTGTTCGCACTTTTCATCGCTACCTGCGGTAATAACAACCGTTGCCCCAATACGTTTAGCCATTTGAATAGCAGCCCCACCTACGCCACTTGCGCCAGCATGGATCAGTGCTGTTTGCCCTGCTTGTAACTTACCAAGTTGAAATAACGCACCAAACGCGGTTAAATATACTTCGCTGATCGCTGCACCTTGCGCCATAGTTAAATCACTTGGTAAAGCCATTAATTGTGCTGCATCGACCGCCACATATTCGCTATATGCACCGCCTGCACACAAAGTAAATACCGCTTTATTAAGCCAACTTTGATCAACCTCGGTGCCAAGCTCAATCACTGTGCCTGCGCATTCAAGCCCTAAAATGGGGCTGTCGCCCTGTGGCGCTGGATACTTACCTTGACGTTGCATACAATCAGCGCGGTTCACGCCGATAGCAGCAACTTTAATTAACACTTCATTAGTTTTTAATTGCGGTTTAGCGGTGTCGCTTAATGTTAAATGCTGATCTTGATGAGAAATAAATTGCATTGCAGCTCCTGAATTGATGAGTTAATCGATTTTGCGCCACACTTCGGCCTCGACTAACTTACCATTTTCTGTCAAAGAATGATGCCACAAATCTCCTTCAATTTTGTAATCAAAAGCCATGGTTTTGCCAAGCAACGATTCAATATTACCGTAAGCAAAAGTCTCTACAAATTGTTGGTTTTTTAAGGTGTACTGCCCGCCACCTGCATAATGAAACTGGCCATTTTTTTGGGTGATGTAATTAAAATGAGTGGCGGTTATTAGTTTAACTGAGGTCAGCTCTGGTGCTTTGGCAGTCACATAACCTTGTTCAACTGCATATTTCCCTTCCACAAACTCCCAACTGCCTAATAGCGGGTTAGCTATAACCAGCGGTGAGGTGATAAATAAACTTGCTAATAATAAAGATTTCATGGTTTTCCTTGGTTTTTATTTTATGTAAGCTTACCTTTTTACACACCAAAAATTAATCAGACTTATGGGTAATAACCCCCGGCTGAAATCGCCAACTTTGTTTGTATGGATACACATCAGCCAATTGCCCAGCATTGATATCAGCTTGGCACTGCAGCCAAAAATCAGGACTAAATAAGTCTTGATGTTGCTGGCAAAAATGACTAAATGCTTGCTGATCAGCACTAAAAAACACTTTAAACTGACTCGGGAATACATCATTTTCGGCAACATCAAAATAGCTTTCGCTGCTTAGTTCATCAAAACTATTTTCACTGCTCGGTAAGTCTCTAAAGTTACAATCAGTTAATGGGCAAATTTCATCATAATCATAAAATACCACGCGCCCCCAACGGGTCACACCAAAGTTTTTCATCAACATATCACCGGGGAAAATATTAGCCCCGGCTAACTCTTTAATCGCCTTGCCGTAATCAAGCATTACATTATTCAGTTGTTTATCGTCACATTGATTGATGTATAAATTAAGTGGTGTCATTTTGCGCTCAACGTATACATGCTTAAGCACTAAGGCTTTATTTGCAATAGCCATACTTGAGCCGATACTCGCTCGCATATGGGTAAGCAATTCATCGCTAAAACGATTTAAATCAAATGCTAAATAGCGAAATTCATGGGTGTCGACTAAACGGCCGACTCTATCCGCTTGTTTTACAAAGTCGTATTTTGCCATCACCTGTGCTTTGGTTGATGTTTTAGGCGCGCTAAATTTATCTTTTATTACCTTATAAACATAATCTGAGCCAGCAGTGGTAAATACTAGCATCACCATGCCTGGCGTGCCGGGGGCAATAATGTACTTATCATCTATGGGACTATTGTTGGTGGTGTCGACCTTATAGCGATAAAACTCTGTTTTGGCATGTTTAATAAAGCCAATGGCATTGAATAATTCAAATCGTTGCTTATGTGGCATTAGCACTGATAAGTAATCTACATAGCGCGCGGGTTGGTCGGTATCAACCATAAAGTAGGTGCGAGCAAAGCCGAATAATAAACTCAGTTGATCTGCGCCCATCATCACCGCATCAAGCTTTAAACCGCTTTGGGTATGTAAAATAGCGACAGCAAAGGGCATGTTATCGCCATTTTTAGCAATACAACGACCTATTAAGTAGCAGGCTTTATTTCTAAAAAACAGTGAATTAGCGTATTCAATATAGCCATCGTTTAAATTCATCAGCTCATACACTTGACGACATTGCTGCTGCGCACCTAACGCCAAAGTACGCTGCAAAATATCAACATCATGAGCTAAATCTGTAAATCCAACCCGAAAAGCTTGTCGATAAATAAGTTGCTCCACCGCCTGGCTAAAGCCATTTTGCAATGAAATACGACTTACTAAATTATCAAATGGCCGAGATTTAGCGCGGTATTTGGCTTTTAAAACAAATAAATGCACGGTGCGAATTTTTTTATCATCCCAAATCGAGCCAAAAGTTGAATTAAAAAATGTATGCGCAATCGGTTGGTTTTCATGATCTTGCACCATTTGGCCATAAATATGCTTTGCCTGCTGCCACAGTCGCGGATCGTTGAGCTCTTTAAATGCAATGACTCGCACCGCTTCACTAACATTTTTAACTTGCCTTTCATATACTTGTAAACGCTCACGCATTGCCGATTGTACACTTTGCCATTGCCGTTGCTCAAAACGACTTTGTGCACCTAAGGTAATATTTAAAAACTCAGCAAACATCGCTTCAAAGCCTGCGAATACGGCACGCGCTAATTTGGTCGCAATGACTTGCTCAATTGCGTTGCTAGTTTGAGTCGATAACGTATTTGCTGTTTTTAGCTCTAGCATATTTCTATCACTTATGATGACTATGTCTATTTAGTGGTTTACACACCTTAGCAAGCACGCTTTAATTTAGATAATTAATACAGCGAATGAATAAGATTGATCAAATGAATATAAGAAATGTCGATCTCAACTTGCTTGTGTACTTAAATGTACTGATAGATGAGCGAAATGTCTCGAAAGCGGCAAATAAATTAGCATTAACCCAACCTGCAATGAGTAATGCACTAAAACGTTTACGTGATTTATTTGACGATCCGCTCCTAGTACGTGCCGCAGGCTCTATGACTCCTACTGCAAAAGCGCTGAGTTTAAAACCTGAAATAGAAGCGCTGTTAAAAATGGCTGAGGCAATAACCCAACCCAGTGATATGTTTGATCCAACCACTGGCGAACTCACCTTTAGAATTATGGCGAATGATTATTTAGAATCAACGCTAGTCGCGCCTTTTATTACCCAGCAACTCAATAAACATCCAGGACTTAATTTTGATGTGCTTAGCCCCAGCGATGTTAGCCTGCAAGATATGGAAAAGGGCAGCATTGACTTAGCCATCAATCGCTTCAACGGCCTACCACGGTCTTTTCATCAGGCCAGTGTCTGGCGCGATAACTATTGCTGTTTAATGCATCCAGCTAACCCATACTTAAAACAGCCTGATCTAGAGCAATACTTAGCGTCAGAGCATATTTGGGTAAATCGTGCAGGCTGGGGGGCTGAAGCTGCCGTCACGAATAAATCAGGTAGCCAAAAGCTGGGATGGGTAGACGAAGCTCTTTGGCAGCTTGAACAAACCCGTCATATTCGGGTGTTTACTCGTCATTACATGGTGGCAAGTTTGCTATGCCAATCGCCACAACTGATCGCCACACTACCAAGACGACAAGCAATGCTGCTAACTAAACATACCGAGTTAGTGATTAGCCCTGTGCCGTTTCAAATTGTCCCAATTGAAGTAAAAATGCTATGGAGCCCATTACTGCATCATGCCAGCCCACACCAATGGTTACGCCGCGAACTGCAAGCGTTCGCTAATACGATTGCTGATCGCTAGAAAGCTCTAATTAAAATGGAGCTCCCTCGTTATTATTGATTAAATCAATATCAGTTATTGAAAACAACAATTTCATAAATAGTGTGCTTAGGGCTACAGTGAAGTCATACCAAATGAGTTAACCACTAACACTGAGAGACAACATTATGATGCAAACTACAGCAAGCTTCACCCAACAAGACGGATTATTTATCGACGGCCATTTACATGCGTTCATCGAACAAAAACTTTGTAAGCAAACCACCCTTGAGTGTAATGATGTTTACCAAGCATTGGCGACTCTGGTTGATGAATTTGGCTGTCAATGTCGTAAAAACAAACATTTTGACAATGACAGTTTAGATGTACAAACGTTATTGCATGCGTATCAAGTTGAGCATAATCACCCGCATTGTCATGTTGATGCACAAACAACAACTGCGGTATTAGATGAATATTGCTGTCAGGTGCCAGCTATTATTGTTGTTGCTTTAATGGATACATTAAGCGGTACACCAAGCGATGAACACAATGCAAAAGCAATTTATCAACGTGCTGCAACACTGACTAATCGCCCTTGCATGTATCGTGCAAAGCTCTACAACGCCAATGCAGCGTAGTTCATGAAACTTTTAAACGCTCGATTATCCTTTGTGTAAAATCACTGCAACTGAGGATGGTCGAGTTTTGCTGCTCTGCCTGTAAATCAAAGGTCACTTCACCGGCTATAAATGTCTGTTGCAAAGCCAGCTCTATACTGTTGGCCGCTTCGTGCCAATTCATAAACCGTAGCATCATCACCGCACTTAAAATACTACTGGTAGGATTTGCACTATTTTGTCCAGCAATACGCTCAAACGTACCATGAGTTGGTTCAAAAAAAGCCACTTCATTATTTAAATTTGCTGCGGGCATAATACCAATACCACCCACTTGTGCAGTCAACATATCTGCTAGATAATCGCCATTTTGGTTGGTTGTTACCACTACATCAAATTGCTCAGGATTCATTAACGCTTGCTGGAGCATGTTATCTGCAATCACTTCTTTAATAACTAACGGTGCCAAGCCCTCACGCGGTATTTCTAGCCAACGGCCATTACTGTGTGGTATTGCTGAGAACTCAGTTTGCGCCACGGCAAACCCCCAACGCTTAAACGCACCATCAGTAAATTTAAGTACATTGCCTTTATGCACTACCGTTACCGAGTCACTATTTTGTTCAAGCGCATACGCTATTGCATAGCGCACTAGCCGCTCTGACCCTTCTTTAGAAATATTTTTAATGCCAATACCACATTGTTGATCAAAGCGCAGACGGGTTACGCCCATTTCTTGGCATAAAAAATCCAGCATTTTTTCGGCTTCGACACTGCCAGCTTGCCATTCAATTCCAGAGTACACATCTTCAGAGCTATCGCGGATCACAACAATATTGGTATTTTCAGGTTTTTTTAACGGTGACGGTAATGCGCAATAGCCTTTAATCGGCCGCATATTTACAAACAAATCCATTTCATGACGAAGAGCAACATTGAGTGAACGAAAACCTCCGCCAATCGGCGTGGTTAAAGGCCCTTTAATCGCTATTTTAAATTGCCGAACCGCATGAATCGTCTCTTGCGGAAACCAATCCCCATCATATAGCTGCGCAGCTTTTTCACCGTTAAAGACTTCCATCCAGTGAATTTTTCGCACTCCTTGATAACATAACTGCACAGCATGGTTCACAATGTCGCGCATACAAGGGGAGATATCCTGCCCTACTCCATCACCATCAATGTAAGCAATGATCGGCTGCGCCGGAATATGCCACACGCCTTTATTATCAATGCTAATTTGTTCACCCTGAGGTGGGATTTCAATGTGTTGATAACCCATAACCTGCCATATTTTTATTATAAAATATCATATAAACATTAAACCATGGTTGGCAGTGAGTGTCGTGGTTTTAGCATCTATACTTATCATTCAACAATAAAATAGTGAACGGATTTTATGCTTTACTCGGTCTTCTGTGAGCAATTAAAAACCATTAAGTACCAGATATGAAACTGTTTAATCGAATTTTATTCGTTACTTGTTTAGCGAGTACATCTGTTTTCGCAGCCCAGCTTGATCCTCAAGGATTAACCGAGCTGTCAAAAAGCAAGCAGCAGATAATACTGCAATGGCTGAATTTTAGTCTTGAGCAAACTCAGGCAACTTTAGGCCCACTGCCATACTCTAATTTACCCATTTATTTACACCCTCGGTATATTGCATTTGAACCCGTGCCTTGGGGAAGTGTGCGCCGTGGTGATCCAGATGGCATAGAGTTACATTTTGATCGCTTTGCCAGTTTTACACAATTACGTGATGACTGGACCCTCTACCATGAAATGGCACACCTTTACTTACCGTTACTACCCTATTCGGGCTTCTGGTTAAGTGAAGGATTTGCAACCTATATGCAAAATATAATAATGCGTGATAGTAAAGTGATCACTAGGAAGCAATTTATACATCGACTATCTGCAGGGCTTGAACGCGGACGTCAGCAAACGCGAACAAAGCAACAGCCATTAAGTGAACTTGCCGACGATATGTGGCAACAAGGTGCACAACAAAGAGTTTATTGGAGTGGTAGCGCATTTTTTATTGAAGCAGAGCTGGCTTTACAGCAACAAGGACAAAGCTTGACACAATTAATAAAACGCTATAACGAGTGTTGTTATAGCTCAAAAACAACAGCAAAAAAACTGATCACAACATTTGATCAGCTTTCACGCAGCGCCATTTTTTCAACCTTATATGCCCGTTATACACAGCGTACTGATTTTCCGGACATTACCCGTGAGCAGCTTATTTTACTGAGGTGAGTGACATAAAATATCATCAATTTCATCAAACACTTGATAAACTAAATGGCTATCTAACATCACGCTATCGGCTTTAAGGGCTTTGTCTAACTTGATTGCATGTTGGTACAATGTTTCGCACTCAAACATTCCAGCAGTTCCTTTTAGCATATGAACACTTTGTGCAAACCCTGTCATATCGCCATCTGTATATTGCTTGGTTATTGTTTCTCGCTGCTTTTTAAGCCCTTTTATGTACACCTGTTTAAGCACCTCAAATTCATGCTCTGGCAATTTTACATCTTCAAGCATTTCGATATCTAAATAACTAGCAATTTTATGACTAAATTCACTGCGGTCAATTGGTTTGCCTATATGATCAATAAACCCTTGTTTTAGATAGCGATCAACTTCATGCTTCATAGTATTTGCTGTAAGGGCAACAATGGGGGTCGTTAATCCTGTTGCCTGCATAATATGAATCGCTTGTTCGCCATCCATTACTGGCATTTGAATATCTAATAAAATCAAATCAAATTGATGATCTAGGGTCGCTTGCACTGCATCTTTGCCATTTTCTACCGCAGTAACCGTTAACCCCATTCGCTCTAAAATACGTTTGATCAATTCACGGTTTTCAGGATGATCTTCCGCTACCAGCACTTCACCCACGAGATTTCGCTGATCTTGACTTGGCAGCTCTTTTTCTTTGCTTATAGAGATCTCATCAAAACTATTGATCCAACGTACTCGTTCAGGCATATATAGCGCGATATTGAGGCTAAACTCACTGCCACTGCCAACATGGGAATGAACGGTGATATTACCATCTAACTTTTCGGCTAAACTTTTTGAAATATTTAAACCGAGTCCTGTACCGCCATATTTACGTGAGATCGATGAGTCAGCCTGATAAAACGGCGTGAACAAGTCTTGTTGCTCAGCCTCTGTCATCCCGATGCCGGTGTCTTTAACTTTAATGACAAGCTGCTCTTTAGTGCAACTCACCACTAATTGAATATGCCCTACCGTGGTAAATTTTAATGCATTAGCTGTTAAGTTTAACAATATTTGTCGTAATCGGGTTGGATCAGAAATAATCCAATCAGGCAGTGGGAATTGGTAATCAACTTTAAATTTAAGACCTTTATCACGAATTTGTTTGCCTAATAGCGATTCTATATGCGCAATGGTTGCAAATAAGTCAGTCTCGACTAAATCAATTTCAAGGCGATTGGCCTCTATTTTTGACATATCAAGTATGTCGTTTATGAGTCCTAAAACATGGCGGCTGTTTTGTAAAATAACCCGAATACCATGATTTCGTTCGTGAGGCTTAATATCGCCTAAAATAATACCATCTGCGTAGCCTATAATAGAGGTCATTGGCGTACGTATTTCATGACTCATATTTGCTAAAAAACGGCTCTTAGCTTCACTGGCATCAGTGAGTTCTGACGCCAATTGTTGTAACTCCTGCGTACGCAATTGCACTTTTTGCTCGAGGTTTTTAGTAAGCTCAACATTCTCATCATGTAAGATACTAAATTTATTTGCCACTGCAAACGCGAGTAACATCGCATCTAAGGCGGTGCCAATCAAACCTAATAAGTACAGATCGATTGCAATCGGCGTCAGTACACCTAAATTAGTTAAATTTCCCACCATATTAGGAATTGCCATCGCTAGGTAAGCAAAGACAAAGTATCGCGCGGGTTTAAAACCACTCATCCAACTGCGAACCCCTATGTACATGCCTAAGCATAAGGTGCACCCCGTTACTATGGTTGCCCAAATAAACCCAAAACCTGGCCACATAGCAGCGAAAGGCAAACCTGCGGTTGCCACCACAGCTAATATAATTGATGCTTTGGCTAATTGTGGAAAACTGTCTTTTAGCTTAAGCAAATTATTGAAAAATAAAATGTTAGTTAATGGTATTAAAACAAACCCTAGCCAATGAAAATGGGCATTATAAAAACCAAATAGTTGATCTGGAATATGGAAAAACTGGCTCCAGGCAAATACCCAGCATGCTGTAAATAAGGCGTAATAAAGGTGAGTTACATCCCGTGCGCCAAAATATATTAATAAGTTATACAAACCCAGCGCAATGCCTACCCCAAAGCACAACATCATCACCATATTTTCGATGGTGATCTGGGTAAAGAAGTCTGCATAGGGTTTTAATACCAGTTTAGGAGGAGTGTAAAAGTAGTCACTTTCATACTTGGTGATCAAAAAGTAACGCTTGCCTGGTGTAAGTGCTATTTTATTGCCGTAATGAAAAGCAAATTCGTTTTTTTCAATCCCCCCTGTTATGTAACGCGCGGCCTCAGATGTGGGATCGGCCATATCATATACACGTGTTTCAATACGCGATACTAAGGTGTTGTAAGGGAACAACACTAATTCAGCTAGCTGAGTCTGATTTTCAAGTTCGACAACTAACCAATAACTTCCGCCATAATATGTGGTACTTGTTTGTGGTTTTTTATTGTCAAGCCACGTCGCAATCTGAGTGCTGTTATCAGGAAACCCTTCATAACTTGCCGCTAATAAGGTACCAACTTGAAACAAATTTATATCTTGTTGTTGCTCTGTATAAACAAACACACCCGCTGACTGTGTTGCTCGCACTTCGCAGACATATATTGTTAGCAAGCCTAAAAAGACTACATAGCAAAAACCTTGTATTGCTTTTAACAGCATACAATACGCCTCAGTTTAATGACAAAAAGATTAGAACTGATAACTGATATCCAAACCATAGCGGCGACCTTCCCCTTTAAAATCTTCCAACATGCCAAGGAAAGAGCTCAAATCAAACTTCAAATTACTGTACTCACTGGCAAATAAATTTTTCCCCCACAGTACAAAACCTAGGTTATCTAATTGATAACGAATATTACCATTGACTAAACTGTAACCATCTTGCATAGCATACGGATTTTGGTTTTGATCAAAATAATAGTCTGATTGATAATCCACTAGTAATTGTGTTGTTAAGGGATTACCAGCAAGCTCTAAACGATATTCTACGCCTGCACTAACATTCCACTTTGATGTAAATGGCAGCCGATTATGAGTCAAACTGTTACCCAAAGGATCAACAAATTCTTCAAATTCCGCATGGGGAATGTAACCCATCGCAAAACGCATTGAAAGTGCTTTAGTCGCTTGATAATCGAGTTCAGCTTCAAGGCCATAGATCACTGAATCACCAACGTTCTCTAATAATTGCACGGGTGGCTTTTGTGGTGAGTCTGATGGTTGGTTCATAAACACTTGCTGATCATTATAATCATAATAAAAAGCAGCCCAATTAAACCGCACACCTTGCTCAGGCCACCATGATTTAGTACCAATTTCATGCGCATTGAGACGCTCTTTGCCATAGTCAGCTAATTCGGCTTGCTCTGGGGAAGATAAAAACCCGCCATTATAACCACCACTTTTAATCCCATTTGCAAAACGGTAATAGCCATGGGTTGTATCGTTAATAAGGTAGTTCACAGCAAACTGGCCAGAAAAACCATTATCAGATTGCTCGCCTTGCACATGATAAAATGGCACTAAAACCCCTGCTAAATCACTCGGATCAACTACCATATTTAATTGTGCCACTGAGTCATAATCAAGTGACTCATAGGAATAACGTAGTCCAACACTTAGCAACCAATCTGAATTAAGTTGATAGTCTAACTGGCTGAAAGCGGCAATATTTTGCGTGTCAATTTGGTTATCATAGAAGAAGGTTGCGGTTAAGTCGGTGGCTAATATACCGCGATAATCTCTTAAAATATCGTTAATATTATCTTGTTTGATTGATTCATCTGCGTAATATAAACCACTGGTTAAAGTATGTTTGTTCCATTGCGTTTGCAAGCGTAACTCTTGGCTAAATAAGTGAGTATCTAAACCTAGATTTCCTTCGCATAATCGCGCTGGTGAGCCATCACAATTAAATGCATGATCGCGCTCTAATTGGTTATAACTACTAATCGAAATAATTTCGTTAAACTCATTTAATTGCCAATTAATATGTGCACTAAACCCTTTACCATCCGTTTTATGCGGAGAATCGTTATTAACTTTAACCGTGTAAAAGTCATCACTGGCATCATTGAAGCCAAAGTTATCATAGCAATTTGTCGAACCAGCTTCGCTAGGACTACATAACTGACCTGTTAATGGATCCGCCACTACACCGATATTACCGACAGGCTGCACAATACCCTGCCAATCTTCGAGGTGCGCTTGTAACAATACCTGTACAGTATCAAACTCACTTAATAGTGATAGCCGTGCATTGGTTTGTTGCATTCCAGCGGTAGGTGATTGTGCAAAAGTATTGGTGGTTGAATAGTCATAGTCTTGATGATTTAAAGCGACACGAAACGCGCTGTTATCACTTAATTGATTGTTATACATAGCATCAATACTAAACGCGTTATTATTTGCTATACCCGCTGTTAAATACCCCGACTCGTTAAATTCAGGGCGTTTAGTGCGAATTAAAATTGCTCCGCCAGTTGAATTGCGGCCAAATAAAGTCCCCTGCGGACCACGCAAAATATCCACTTGCTCAATATCAAAGAAGTTAACGATCTGATTACTTGCAGATCCTACGGCAATGTCGTCTACATAAATAGCCACAGGCGAGGTGTTCGCCGTATTGTAGTCAACTAAACCAACCCCCCGGATATTTACCGCCGGTGGCGTACCTTCAGCCGCATTTTGGCTGATTTTTAAATTAGGCGCGAATACCGATAACTCTGTTGAATCTTTATAATGTTGATTTTTAAGGCTATCACCTTTGACCTGACTAATGGCAATACTAACATCTTCAATTGCCTGCGCGCGTTTTTGGGCGAACACCTCAATGACTTCGAGGCTTTGGCTAGAGCCACTCGAATCGTCATTTTTTGCCTGTGCAGCCACAGCAAAAACGAGGCTCGACGAGCACAGCAGCAATATATGATTTGAAAAAGGATAACGTTGGCTTTTCATTAGATGGTGAACCTTAATACCGACAATGTAAAGATATTGTAATTATTTACGATTATAGACTAATTTATTGATTAAAGTCGCCAAGTTATCCATTAATTAGCTAGTTTTACTGCGCTTCAAAGGCATTTTCACCACTGATCTGCTGCGGATACCCACACAGTGCTCGTGCTGTTTGCATTCCAGCCATAACCGAAGCTTCAACACAACCTGCATTAACACCTGTTTTGATCCAATCGCCGGTAATAAATAAATTACTAAATTGCGTGCCATCAGTTGCTAAACGATATTGACTGGAACCTGAAACCGACAGCACATAACGCTCACTTGGATCAACATTCACTCGCCAGTACTGTTGATCTAAGCGCGCTGATTCTGGCACGTCATGCTGTGTATATAAAATGGACCAATCAAAGTCATTATCGTTATAAGCTAACGGCCATAATGGCTGCATATTAGTTGTTAATAGTTGTGTTAAGTTAGTTTTTACTTGTGCTTTTGCCCGTGCAGGGAAACCATGATCACTCTGTGGTGGATACTCTTGACAAGGAAATGCACTACAAAAATAGGCAATATTCTGCGGACTATTGCTTGCAGGCCACTGCTCTTTATCAATTAAGTTTTGCATTGCAGCCCAAGTATCAAACGGTTCGCTAAAACCACTCAAAATAGGCCCTTCTTCACTTGGCGGCATATACTGCCAACCTAACTGTTGATCTGTTTTATTTAACCAAATCTGACTGGCTTGTGTAGCTACCGAAAGAACATTTTTAGCCTGAGCAGCAAAGTTGTCGTCTATTGCTAATAATTGTGGGCAAACATGCTCTAATGAAGCAACTGAGACCCCAAGGATCAGCCGGTCAAAATCATCTTTAAACTGCAGTGTTTTAGTTGGTAGTTGTGCGCCAAAATGTGCTTGGTAACAGCTGGGCCAATCACTCCAAAATGATTCTAAATTAATATTATTCTGCTTTAGTAACAGGGCCTGCTCGTGGTTTATCTGCTGATAAAGAGGCTCACTTGGCCAGCAAGCTAAGTTTTTCACATCAATTAATGGCTGATACTCTGATGAGTTATTTAAACTCACTTGCTGTTGTAATAACACAGAAGCAACACAGTTTTGGCCACTTTCATCAATCCCAGGTGTAAGTTGCTGTAGTTGATGGAAGAATTCAAAGTTAACGCCTCTTTGTTTTAATAGTTCATACAATGGCGCAAAAATAACATCGCCCATTCCCGCCTGCATTTTCCACATTACCCCACCGCGATAACACAATGCGATTCTAAGCATGGCAAGTGCAGCAACTCCAGCTTCTACATTTGGTTTTTTAAAATCACCTTGTGGGTAGGCAAACACTAAATCATAAAAACCACGCACGGGCGCAGAATCGACACTGTATTGTTTATTCGCACCATTTTTTAATAACCATTGACGAAAATCATACTTGTTAATGACCCCAAAACCATCGCGATAAACTTTATCTTTAATCAATCCAACCAGCATCGCTATCGCTAAATCGGCACAAATATAAATACGCCTCAACTCTGCATTGTCATCCAGTAACTCGGTTAACTCTTGGTTAATCCAGCGTTTTAGTTTTCTGACAATATACCAAATCACTAAACTATCTTTCTTCTCAGAAATTTGTGGCTGCAGTGTGTTGTTACTTTGCACAAAGCTATTTAATTTATCGACAAGTAAGCTAGGTGTTGAAGTGATTTCTTGATTGAGATTTTGTATATCGTTGGTAAAGGTTTGCCATGCATCACTGCCATCAGAAACCAAGGTCTGAATTTGTTGATGAAAATGGCGTAGTAGGTATCTATCTCGTGGTTTTTTTGTCGTTAATTGTGTGCTCTTAGCTTGGACTCTGGCGGCCAGTTCAAATTGTGGTATCCATTTTTTTAGCCATGCAAGGGTCATTTTTACAAAGTCCCACACGGTAATATCTAAACTCCCATTCGCAGGATTGCCAGGTAAAACAGGAAAGTCTATAGGCCACGTTTGCCACTGTTCATCAATGTGCTCCTCAAGGGCAATAAAACTATGCGGTTTAAGTGCTTGTTGCCAGGTACTCAGTGCACTCGTTGGCGGACGCTGTAGCTTGTCGTATACAGTTTCAATGGTTTTAAAACTATTAACATAGGCACCAAACCAGACATGTAAACCATGCTCTTCTATGCGCTGCCCCATAACAGCATTACGGCCACTGGCTCCTTTTCCTCCTAAACGCCAACCTTGTTGGTACACTGTAATATGTCTTTTTTGCTGCCAATTAGGTTGTTCAGTCAGGTATAAAGCAGCCGTCATTGCGGCAACACCACCGCCTATAATAACTATTTTTTCTTGCTCCATAATGGATCCTTACTTAGGGAGTATTTGTGTAGCTTGAAGTTGGTCAAAATCCATCTTGATATAAAACGGCAAATACACAGCTTGCGCTCCTAGCTGTAAACCAAACATTTGCGCTAAAGGAAAACTATCTAGTTGCTGTAAATGTAGCTGATAAGCACCACTGAGTAGCTTAAATTGATGGATTTTCTTTATTTCTGAAGGAGAGTGCATAACTGCTTGAAAAACAGCCTTATCGCCTTGCCCGTCAGGAAATTGCTTAAATAGTATTTGATCCATCTGTGGATTCACAAAACCCTGTAACAGCTGCTTTAATAGCGAAAAATCAATACCAAGATGATCCCCATCAAACAAATTGGCGACATGCTCGCCAAAGTCCTCTAATACAGATAATAAGCCATCGCTTTGCGTCTTGACGTTTTTGGTGACTGAAAATAAATGCTGTGATTGTAATTTTGACGTTGGCGAAAAATGCTTAAAACAATCCAGTGAAACTGAAAAGTCGGTTATATCACTTACCGAACTGGGCATCTGGTAATCACATAAATATTTATTGTAACCCCATGTTTCTCTGCCGTTTATTAATGCATAAACATTATTTACGCAAATAAACGCCGGATACCAATAAAGATGAGTAATATCTTCATCATTGCCTTGCTTTTCAACCTTTGCAACTGGTAACCAAATAATAATATCAGTCTCTTGCATCCAACCGTGCTCACTAAAAGGCGGCGTTAATGAGGCAATTTTTTCTATGTCGGTAAAGGTTAATAATGCATATTCGCCTATGCCTTTAAAATATAACTCATCCGTTGCAACAATATTAAGCGTTGTATCGATATACTGTTGAACTTTATCCTGATCTATTTTTGCAAAAAAACCATACATATTTGCATTAGTCATTCGACATGGTGGCTTTGCAACAGGGTTTGATAAAAAGTGACTATAAGGAGGTAGTTGTACGGTCATGATTTATAATTATTTTATTGGATAAAAAAATAAGTATAGCCAAGATTTTTTACAAGGTAGTAATTTCAGTTAATTATTTTCAGTGAGCAAGTATTGGTTATATTGTTGATAACCAAAGCTATCGAAGCCTTTTGACAAGGGATTCATAAACCCATGACCGTAGTCTGCACGCTGGCATTGCACTTTGATTTGCTGCTCTAAACAAGCGAGCACAGGAAGAATATCAAAGTGCACTTCTTGCTTCGCAAAAATAAACTCGCAAGCCACGCTGGCAGACAAATCTAAATAATGACGAACTTGATTTGGATAAAATGCCACTAATCTTTTTATCTGTGAATTTTTCACAGTTGCTTGGCTTCGCCACGCAGCGGCTCCACCAGCACTAAAACCGATTACCGTAGTTGGTTTAGTTACTCTACTAAGAATGGTATTAAGCTTGTTGAAATAGTTATCGTGACCACACTCAGTGATAAATAAATCATACTGTAATTGCTCATCAATCACTGGCTGCAATTGCCCATCGTACGGATCGACAATTATGCTTTTAGCGTTAAATTGCCGTGCAAAGTGACTCAAATGAGCGGTTTTACCAAAAATATCACTAACGATAATGTATTCCATAGCCAAATCTTATTATTTACAGTTAAATTACCGCACAACAGTTAAAATACCGCTAAACGCCTTTTTCAGATTAGCTAATTAAAATACAGCAGTTAAAATACAATGGCTAGAATAAAGTTAAAATAATGCTTGCGTAAATAAAATTACTGGGGTAAATTGTCCTCTTGGTCCTAAAAAAGCCTCGCGGTTAACCTCTTTACCCTGATCCAGTAATCCCCGCAAAACGTATATTATAGAGCTAAGTTATTGTACGGCGAGAACCCCAATTCAGACTACGGCATATTTTTAAATAGTCGCATAAATGTCATAAAGATCGTCAACACTGTAATGAAGCTAAACACAACACGGTCTATCTAATTGTGCTTTGAAAGCTAATAAAGAAATTAGCGCACATTAAAGATAACAAGAAAAAAGTGAGTTTTATTATGTCTTATAGTTACAACGGATCTATGATCCAAATCGCACATCCAGTGCAATCAATTTCAGTAAATAAACAACGTGTTATTTTTTCTGATACACAAGGTTTAAAAAATACCTTATTTACAAAAGCAAGTGACGCACGTCAATTTGTTAAATGGTTAAAAGCCAATTAATCGATACTGATTTGCTTCCTCGCAATTTAAATGACGCCAGCTAATGCTGGCGTTTTGCTTTTTTTAAGCTAACTATTCAACAGCTGCTACACTTAGTATATTAATAATTTATCTGTGGTTGAATTAATGCATTATGCCTTTCGTTATGCTTTTTTATCATTGTTAATTAGCACTCCTTTGCATGCTAAAACAATTGATTGGATAGTCACTGACTTTGCCCCTTATTATATTTTTAACGATCAATACGCAGGAACAGGCCGCGATGAAGGTGTTATCGCCTTATTAGAACAACAGCTTCCTAGCTATACATTCAACCGTACTATTTTTCCATCAAGTCGCACAATACAGGAGCTGTCTAACCCAAATCATACTTACTGCATGCTCTCGCTATACCAAAGCCCGCACCGCAAACAACACATCAGCTTTAGTGAACAGACTTCGACAGTTGGCTTATCGCCTTCTATTGCTATTCACCAAGAGCTTGTGCAACATCTCAAGTTTGAAACAAGTACACCTGTATCATTGAAAACCCTACTCAATCAATACCAACTTGCACTGGGGATTTCTATGAGCCGATCATACGGTAATGCTATTGATGCAGTAATTAATAATAGTGCCGACGCATCCATAATTATTCGACCTGGTCGCGATACCCTTGCCAGTTTGACTTACATGTTAAAGAAAAAGCGCATTGATATTTTATTGGGCTACCCAAGCGAGCATTACTATTTAGCAAAATCGATGGGGTTTGAAGATCAGTTAATGCAATTGCCTCTGACTGAAGCTCCCGATCTGAGTTATGGCTATATTGGCTGTACTAATACCGAGCAAGGTATCGCACAAGTTGAAGTGCTTAATGCAGCACTGAAAGAAATAAAACAACAACCAGCCTACCATGAAGTGTTATTACGTTGGTTACCAGATAATTTAAAACCGTTACTAGAGCAACGTTTACAAGCAAACAAAAACGCCCCAACTGAGTGAGGCGTTTATCAATATTAGCATATTTATTTAACCTGAATTCAGGTTAGGTTTTACTTACGCACACCTTCAATATATAAACCAATATCAACATGTGTAGATGCAGGACCTAGGTTGTAATCAATACCAAAATCAGCAAGCTTTAAACTGGTTTCACCTTCAAAGCCAACTCGGTAACCACCCCATGGATCTTTACCTTCACCAATTTTATCGATTTCAAAGGTAATCGTTTTTGTTACACCATGAAGGGTAAACTCACCTGTTACATCAGCTTCATCACCCTCTTCATCAAACTTAATTGACGTACTTTTGAAGGTCGCTGTTGGAAACTTATCAACATTTAAAAACTCTTTACCACGTAAATGCTTATCACGTTCAGCATGGTTCGAATCGATACTTTTAGTATCAATATTAACCATGATCTGTGATGCATCTGGGTTAGCTGCATCGTAGCTAAAGCCGCCGTCAAAAGTATTAAAACGACCGTGTAACCAGCTATAACCTAGATGCTTAATTTTAAAATTTACAAATGCATGGGCACCTTGAGTGTCAATAACATAATCTGCAGCGTGTGCAGTATTAGCACCAAACAATGTTGCTGCTACTGCAGCTGAAAGTAATATTTTTTTCATTTATTAATCATCCTTTTGTGGTTTTATCATTCTAACTAAGGTTTTATCTTTATCGATAAAGTGATGTTTTAACGCCCCAAGAGCATGTAAAACCACTAATCCTATGAGGCTACATGCCACATAGTAGTGAACTTTACCTGCAATATCTGCTTGATTAGCTACTGAAAAATCAATTGCGGGAATACTAAATAAGGTAAACACCTCAATTGCACGACCATCCGCAGTAGAAATCAAATAGCCTGAAATCACAATGACGCTAAGCAGTAGATATAAAAATATATGTACTGTATGCGCTACATTATTTAACGCTTTACTGCTGCCCGCTACTGGCTCAGGCTGCGTGCCCAATGCACGCCAAGCAAATCTAAAAATTAATAAAGCAACTAAGGTGATCCCTACGCTTTTATGTAAATCCAAAGAACCTTTATACCAACTATCGTAATAAGTAAGTTCAACCATGTACAAGCCAAGGCCAAATAAGCCAATCACCATTACCGCCATTAACCAATGTAATAAAATGGCAACCACACCGTACGAAGATTTTGTATTTTTAAGCATGTGTTATTAATTCCATTATCGAATGACATCAGAATAGCGCGTACCTAGATAGAAGAAAATAGCTAATAACAAACAAGTTATGTGCGTATATGCACAATTAAGATTAAATTTAGCAAGTTAGCAAGTTAGCAAGTTAGCAAGTTAGCAAGTTAGCAAGTTAGCAAGTTAATCAATGATAAACATCATCACCCTAATAATTGTTTAATTATTTTCAATCAAACCGATATAAATTTGTGTTGTAGGATCGACTTGCAAGCAAGTGATAAGGTTTTCTTTGATGAGCTCTAGCATAGCAATAAAGCTAACCACTACACCACTGCGGCCTTCGTCAAAAGTGAATAAGTCAGTGAAAGGAAGTTGCGTGCCGGCTGTCGATAACTTTTGCAAAATTAAACTCATTCTTTCGCGAGTTGATAAAGCTTCAGCGGTTATTTGATGATGCTCAAAAGTTTTAGCTCGCGCCATCACATCACTGAGCGCAAATAGTAAATCTTTTAAATCAACATCCGGTAACAATTGAGCATGCTCGCTCTGCTCAGGCACTAATGCGTGGGCAATAAAAATATCACGGCCAACACGTGGAATATCATCAAGGTTCTGCGCAGCTAGCTTAAATTGTTCATACTCTTGTAAACGACGAATTAATTCAGCCCGTGGATCTTCTTCTTCCTCAAGCTCTTCATGTTTTGGCAGTAATAGTCGTGATTTTATTTGTGCAAGTAATGCCGCCATCACCAAATATTCACCAGCAAGCTCCAATTGAAACTCGGTCATCATTTCAACATAACGGACGTATTGTTCAGTAATGCTAAAAATCGACAATTCCAGAATATCTAACTTATGTTTTTTTATTAAATATAGTAATAAATCAAGTGGCCCTTCAAAGGTTTCTAAAATTACTTCTAGAGCGTCTGGCGGAATATACAAATCTTCCGGGGTATTCATTACTTCTTTGCCATGCAAAAAAGCCAGCGGCAACTTTTGTTGCGCCGGCTCTCGTATTTGAGCTACATCATCAGTATGTAGTTCGTTCATGGTTTATCGGCGTAGTTATTCAAATGGAGCTGTATCGCCACAGCCTACACGCAGCACCTCAACTGTATCTTCTGACAGGTCGATTACTGTGGTTGCTTGCTCAGCTAAATAGCCGCCATGAATAATTAAATCAACTTGATTACCTATGCGATCACGTATCTCGTCCGGATCAGACTCAGTAAACTGCTCACCGGGTAAAATTAATGAACACGACATCAATGGCTCACCTAACTCGGCTAGCAATGCGCAGGTAATTGGATGTTCTATTACACGAATACCAATGGTTTTTTTCTTGTCGTTTAACAAACGTTTTGGTACTTCTTTAGTGCCTTTAAAGATAAACGTATAAGGCCCGGGTGTATTGTTTTTAATTAATCTAAATAGTTGGTTATCTACTCGTGCATAAGTAGAAAGCTCAGATAGGTCACGACATACTAAGGTAAAGTTATGGTGTTTTTCAATACCACGGATGCGCTCAATACGCTCTTTTGCTTGTTTGTTACCTAAATTACAGCCTATTGCATAGCCTGAATCGGTTGGATATACCACCACTCCACCTTGTTTGATAATGTCGACCGCTTGATTAATTAAGCGTGGTTGTGGATTATCTGGATGAATATGAAAAAAATCACTCATTTAGTTCTCCTGTTTGCCCTTCCCAAGTTTGCCAAACGCCTTGGCAATCTTTTGGCAAATATAAGTTTTTTCCTAATTCTAGCCAACTAGTAGGAAAATGAAAATCAGATCCTTGCGAACACAGTAAATCGTATTCACGGCTCAATTCGCCTAAAAACTGTCGCTCAGTCGGTGCTTGTTGTGGTTGTGCAACTTCCATTGCATCGCCACCGGCATCTTTAAACTGACTCAATAATTTGCGCAGCCATTTATTTGACATTTGATAACGCCCAGGGTGGGCAATCACAGCAACGCCACCTGCGGCATGAATGGCGGCAATGGCGGTTTGCATATCACACCAATCGCTTGGTACATAACCCGTTTTAGCGCGGCCAAGGTATTTTTTAAACACCCCAGGAATTGTGGTTGCAACGCCACGAGCAATAAGTGCTCTTGCATAATGTGCACGGGTAATTTGTGCATCTGCGGCAAGCTCTTGCGCTTGTTGATAAATGCCATCAAAGCCATTTTTCTCTAAACGACGACCGATCTCGACAGCTCTATCAGCACGTTTTTGCTGTTGGATAGTCAATAAGCTGGTCAATGTTGACTCGTCAATATCTACGTTTAATGCCACGATGTGGATCTCAAAACTTTCCCACTTAGTGGAAATTTCAACCCCTGATATCAAGGTTAATGGTAGAGATTCGCTTTCTATATATGCTTGTGCAGGTTTAACCGCAGCAGTGGTGTCGTGATCAGTGATCGCAAACACATCTATATTTTTTTCAACTGCACGCAATAATAATTGCTCAACAGTTAATTGCCCGTCAGAATGTGTGGTATGACTGTGTAAATCGTATTTTATCAAAAGAGAAGACTGCTCATATTAAATGTGCGAAAGTTGTTATTAAGTATAACAAAATTTTTTAATAAATTGTTTTAAATAAATACTTGACACTAACGCAGTTGATACGGTTTACTGTAGTCACTTGAGACACAAATAGAATTACAACAATGATAAATTCAATCCAAAACACTATCTGGTGGTGGCACTCGTAAATTATCGGGTGACGAATTGTCGTGTCTAACACATTCTAAACCCGCTTATTGCGGGTTTTTTTATATTTAAATTTTAGGGTAACAAACATGAATAACGTAGCAACTTTTACACATCATTGGTGGTGGCGCCTGGTATAGCGGGACGGTAATGGTCTATCTGAAACATAGGTATCGTTATTCAAACCCCGCATAGCTTAGCTTGCGGGGTTTTATTTTTTTGAGGGAATGAGGTTTGATTTTTAGTCATATAACAACAACGCCAGGTGAAGTTACTAGCATCACCGAAGTGCGAGAATATATACATAGCCCATTGGCACTATATGGATTGCTTGATAAAGATAATTCATTACTGTTAGAGTCAGCAGAAATTGATTCTAAAGACAGTGTCAAAAGTTTAATTTTGGTAGATTGTGCACTAAAAATAATCTGCACAGGTAAAACAGTCACAGTAACGGCGCAATCTAATAATGGTCAGCAATTACTGCCTTATTTACAAACTAAATTAGAAAACTGCCATACTCAATTAAACAAGCAAACTCTCAGCATCGAATATCAAGGTATCGATCATAATATTGATGAAGCCTCAAAGCTGATTGCCGATAATGCTTTTAGTGCCTTGCGCTGTTGTATAAATAGTATCAGCAGCACCACAAACAATCCATTTTCGTTATTTTTAGGCGGTGTGTTTGCTTACGACATGGTAGCCAACTTTGAACAACTGAGTGATGTACCAGATGGAGAAAATAGCTGTCCTGATTACGTATTTTATTTAGCTGAAACCTTAGTGGTAATTGATCACCAAGCTAAAACCACTGAGCTGATTGGTAACGTTTTTAATGGCCCTGATGTGCATGCAAACTGTTTTGAAGTGGGTAAAAAGCTCGAACGTTTAAATACCTTATGCGACCAAGCCGATAGCTATAGTGCGCAGCAAAGTGCTGGCAGCAGTGACGTCAGTGTTGATATTAGTGACGAGCTCTATTGCCAACAGGTCAATAGTTTGAAAAAACACATTGTCGATGGCGATATTTTTCAAGTTGTGCCATCGCGTACCTTCTCGTTAGCTTGCGCCAACCCACTACATGCCTACAGCCAACTAAAAAAACAAAATCCAAGCCCGTACATGTTTTATATGCGCGACAGTGAATTTGCGTTATTTGGTGCCTCTCCTGAGTCAGCTTTAAAGTTTTGTGCTACATCACAACAAGTTGAAGTATATCCAATTGCAGGAACTCGCCCACGAGGAAAGTTTGCTAATGGCCAAATTAATCCAGATTTAGACAGTCGTATTGAACTGGAACTGCGCAACGACCAAAAAGAGCGTGCTGAGCATTTAATGTTGGTTGATTTAGCACGAAATGACGTAGCTCGTATCAGTGTCCCGGGAACTCGCCACGCAAAAGAGCTATTAAAGGTCGACCGTTATTCGCAAGTAATGCATTTAGTGTCACGCGTTGTTGGCACATTAAAACCTCAGCTGGATGCCCTACACGCTTACCAAGCCTGTATGAACATGGGCACTTTAGTTGGTGCGCCT
This sequence comes from Pseudoalteromonas rhizosphaerae, assembly GCF_028885455.1. Lineage (NCBI taxonomy): Bacteria > Pseudomonadati > Pseudomonadota > Gammaproteobacteria > Alteromonadales > Pseudoalteromonadaceae > Pseudoalteromonas > Pseudoalteromonas rhizosphaerae. The sequence continues at coordinate 3,085,680 of NZ_CP118496.1, read as the reverse complement.
AAAGTCAGCGCGGCAGAGTTGGTAAGGCAAACTGAAGGTAAGCGCCGTGGTAGTTACGGTGGTGCGGTAGGTTATTTAACCGGTGACGGCGCCATGGACAGTTGCATTGTTATTCGCTCGGCCTTTGTTAAAAATAATACCGCGTATGTACAAGCCGGTGCCGGAGTTGTGTTTGACTCAGACCCTCAATCTGAAGCCAATGAGACTCGTGCTAAAGCACAAGCGGTTATTACAGCCATTCAATCGACGTACCAAGGACACTAAAATGAGTCAAAACATCAACAACTTAACGGACTTAAAAATCTACTTTTTAGATAATTTTGATTCATTTAGTTATAACTTAGTCGATGAACTTTCTATGTTAGGCAGCGATTTAGTGGTATATCGTAACAACATAGACGCGCAGGTGATTTATGACAAAATGTGTGCGGAAACTAAACCAGTGATTTTAGTACTGTCGCCGGGCCCAGGCACCCCCACTGCGGCGGGCTGTTTAATGGCATTGATTGAACTATGCAAAGGCCGTTTTCCAATGTTGGGGATTTGCCTTGGTCAACAAGCACTAACACAAAGTTATGGCGGTATTATTGGCCATGCTGGAGAAACCGTACATGGTAAATCATCAATCATTGAGCTTGGTGAGCACCCAGTATTTGCAGGTATGGGTGAACGTATGCCTGTGGCACGTTATCATTCACTGATGGCCACGAAAGTACCCGACAGTGTTGCAGTGATAGCCCACTATGAGTCAATACCGATGGCAATTTATCATCGTGACGATAAAGCCCTTGGCTATCAATTTCATCCTGAGTCTATTTTGACGCCCAATGGCGCCGCGCTACTTCAACAAAGTATGCAATTTTTAGCCAGTGCACAGCAGTAGAGGATAGTATGTCAGTAAACCAACAATCAGCCAGTGAGGCGAGCATTGGATCAATGATTGATGTGTTATTAACGCAAACATCATTAAGCTTTAGTCAAAGCCAACAGTTATTTGATGCCATTATGCAAGGCAAAGTAAATGACATCGAACTGGCAGCCATCTTAGTGGCACTGAAAATAAAAGGTGAAGTAAGCGACGAAATCGCAGGAGCAGCCGCATCGATGCGTGCTAATGCGATACCTTTTATTACTCACTTAACAAACCTTGTCGATAGTTGTGGTACTGGCGGCGATGGCTCAAACACTATTAATATTAGCACCACCGCCGCCATCGTTGCTGCAGCTTGCGGTATAAATATGGTCAAACACGGTAATCGCAGTGTTTCGAGTAACTCCGGCTCCGCTGATTTACTCAAAGCATTGGGCATCAATATAGACATGAACCCAGCACACGCGGCGCAGTGTTTAGAGCAAACCGGCTTTACGTTTTTGTTTGCTCCGCATTATCACAGCGGCGTACGCCATGCTATGGGTGTGCGAACGACCTTAAAAACCCGTACTATTTTTAATATTTTAGGGCCATTGGCAAATCCAGCAGCACCGGATGTGCAATTATTGGGGGTATATGATGAAAGTTTATGCTTAGCGATAGCACACACCTTAAAAACGTTAGGTACACCGCGCGCAATGGTCGTTCATGGCTCGGGCACCGATGAAATAGCCTTGCACGGTGAAACGACCGTAGCAGAGCTTAACAACGGAAAAATCAGCCAGTACACACTTACCCCTGCTGATTTTGGTCTTGCAAACTATTCACTTGAACAACTTGCCGGTGAAGGACCAGAATATAACGCCAAGGCTAGCATGGCTATTTTAGCTGGTAACGGCACCGACGCGCACAATGCGGCCATTATTGTTAACGTTGCTGCGTTGCTTTATTTAACCAATAAAGCCGACGATTTTAAAAGTGCCGCGATGCAAGTTAAAGAGGTTTTACAAAGCGGCCGTGCATTGAATACCTTAAATGCCATTGTCATAAGCAGTAATAAAGAATACGCAAACTCCGAGGTAAGTAATGGCTAATGTATTAGACAAAATAGTTGCAGATAAAAAAATAGAGCTCATTGAACGCAAATCCAAGCGCCCTCTTGAGAGCTTTAAGCATCAAGCAATACCCACAAATCGTGATTTTTATAAAGCCCTTGCAGCGCCTGGCACTCAGTTTATTTTGGAATGCAAAAAGGCCTCGCCGTCAAAAGGCCTTATTCGAGAGCCGTTTGATTTAGCCGAGATCACCCGTGTTTATAAAAACTACGCTAGCTGCATCAGTGTGTTAACCGATGAAAAATATTTTCAGGGTAGTTTTGATTATCTCGAATTTGTGCGCAGTCAAGTAGAGCAACCATTGATCTGTAAAGATTTCTTTATTGATGAATACCAAATTTATTTGGCCCGTATTTATGGCGGCGATGCTATTTTATTAATGTTGTCAGTACTCGATGATACGCAATATCAATCGCTTGAAAAAGTTGCAAAAAGCCTAAACATGGCAATCCTCACCGAAGTGAGTAACGAAGCTGAAGTACATCGAGCTCTGGCACTCAATGCGCAAATTATTGGTATTAATAACCGTGATTTACGTGATTTGAGCACAAACTTAGCTACCACTGAGGCACTAAGAAAGCTTATTCCTGATAACAAAGTGGTTATTTCAGAATCAGGTATTTACACACACCAAGATGTAAAACGCTTGGCCCCGTTGTGTAATGGCTTTTTAATCGGTAGTTCACTGATGGCTGAGCGTGATTTAGAGCGCGCTTGTCGAAGCGTAATTTTAGGTGAAAACAAAGTTTGTGGCTTAACCCGTAGCCAAGATGCCATTGCCGCTTATGAAAGTGGTGCCGTTTATGGGGGGCTAATTTTTGCACCTAAATCCCCTCGTTTTGTTGATTTAGATTGTGCAAAACAAGTTATGCAAAGTGCCCCTCTTGCCTATGTAGGCGTATTTGTAAACGCAACAATCGCAGACGTTGTCAATCATGCTCAGAGCTTAAAGCTTGCAGCAGTGCAATTACATGGCCAAGAAGATGCAGTCTATATAAACGAACTGCGTCCTTTGCTACCAAGTAATTGCCAGATTTGGAAGGCGCAAGCTGTGAAGGATAGCTTGCCAACACCTGTCAATGGCGTTGATCGCCACTTATACGATACTCACAGCGATACGCAAGCCGGCGGTACCGGTAAGACCTTTGATTGGTCAATACTCAAAGAGACTAAGCAGCCATTTATGCTTGCTGGTGGCTTAAACCCAGAAAATATTCAAGGTGCATTATATCAAGGTGCGCATGGACTCGACCTAAATTCAGGGGTTGAGCAAAGCGCCGGTAAAAAATGCCCAAACAAATTAAATGATGCATTTATCAGCATCCGTAAATATTGAGGTTAATATGAATAATCCAGCTTATTTCGGCGAATTTGGCGGCATGTTTGTCCCAGAATTGCTAGTACCAGCACTTAAACAACTCGAAAACGAATTTAATAAATCGCAAACAGATCCGGCTTTTCAAGCTGAACTGGAAAAGTTACTTAATGAATATGCTGGCCGTCCTACGCCGCTGACATTAACACGTAACTTAATTAAAAACCCAAAAGTAAAATTATACTTAAAGCGTGAAGACTTACTGCACGGTGGCGCGCACAAAACGAATCAGGTGTTAGGCCAAGCACTATTAACTCAACGCATGGGTAAAAAACAAGTTATTGCTGAAACAGGCGCAGGCCAACACGGCGTTGCAACGGCGCTTGCGTGTGCATTACTTGGTTTAAAATGCCGTATTTATATGGGCGCTAAAGACGTGGCACGCCAACAACCAAACGTATTTAGAATGAAACTAATGGGCGCTGAAGTGATCCCGGTTACTGCAGGCTCTGGCACATTAAAAGATGCCGTAAACGAAGCGCTTCGTGATTGGTCAGCAAATTATAAAGAAGCGCATTACTTACTTGGTACTGCTGCAGGTCCTCACCCATTCCCTACCATCGTTCGTGAGTTCCAAAAAGTGATTGGTGAAGAAGCAAAACAACAAGTATTAAAAGCTGAAGGTCGCCTACCTGATGCGGTGCTTGCTTGTGTAGGCGGTGGCTCTAACGCCATTGGTATGTTTACAGATTTTATTGACGAGCCAAGTGTAAAACTCATTGGCGTAGAGCCCGCTGGCAAAGGGCTTGATACCCACGAGCACGGTGCAACAATCTGTAAAGGAACTAAAGGTATTTTGCACGGTACTTATACCTATATAATGCAAAATGATGATGGCCAGATTGAGGAATCATATTCTGTCTCAGCGGGTCTTGATTACCCAGCTGTTGGCCCACAACATGCGTTTTTACATGAAACTGGCCGTGCGCAATATGTGGGTATTACAGATACCGAAGCATTAGAAGCATTCCAATTACTGGCTAAAAACGAAGGGATTATTCCTGCGCTCGAATCAAGTCATGCACTAGCTTACGCACTGAAGTATGCAGAGCAGCAAACTGAAGAGTCAATTTTAGTAGTGAATTTAAGTGGTCGCGGCGACAAAGACTTATCACACGTTATGGATGTACTTTCTAAAGGGGATCAGTTATGAGCCAGACAGCAATCCAAAAAACAGACCGCTACGGTAAAATGTTCGCCCGTTTAAGCGAGCTAAATCAAGGTGCATTTGTGCCGTTTGTTACAATTGGCGATCCAAATAAAGAACTGAGCGTTGAAATAATCAAAAGCTTAATTGATGGCGGCGCTGATGGCTTAGAGCTGGGTATTCCATTTTCAGACCCAATAGCAGATGGCCCAGTTATTCAAGCTGCCAATATTCGGGCCCTTAAAGTAAATATAAATACCCAAGATTGCTTTGATATCATCAAGCAAGTACGCCAGTACAATGCTGATATCCCAATTGGTTTATTGTTGTATTCGAACTTAGTTTTTAAACGCGGTTTAGAGGCTTTTTACCAAGATGCCAAAGCAGTCGGCGTTGACTCAATTCTAGTTGCAGATGTGCCGCTTCATGAATCTAAAATGTTTCGCAAAGCGGCAATGAGTAATGGCATTGACCCCATTTTTATAGCCACGCCTAACGCACCTGATGACACTTTACGCGAATGTGCCTCTTATGGCCGTGGTTATACTTATTTGCTATCCCGTGCGGGTGTAACAGGCACAGAAACTAAAGCACAAATGCCGGCGACATCAATTGTCACTAAACTAAAAGAATACCACAGCGCCCCTGCGTTATTAGGTTTTGGGATTTCAACCCCTGATGATGTAAAAGCAGCACTTAATGCCGGTGCAGCAGGTGCTATATCTGGCTCGGCGGTAGTGAAAATTATTGAAGCGAATCTCGATACCCCTCAAGCTATGCTCAGTGGTTTACAAGAGTTCGTAGCGAGCATGAAAGCTGCAACTGCGCTGTAAGTTCATACTTCGAAAATAAGAAAAGGGCCTGTTGCGGCCCTTTTCTGGTAATCAAACGCGTTAAAGACTCTCTTTCAACGCTTTTGCTGCTTTAAATACAGGCTTGTTAGCGCCTTCAATGTCTATTGCCTCTCCCGTTTGTGGATTGCGTCCTGTACGTGCGGGATAATAACTTAACGCAAACGTGCCAAAGCCATTTACTTGCACTTGATCACCTTCTGATAATGATTTAGTGATGGCTGCAAGCATGCTTGATAACGCCGCTTGAGAATCTTTTTTAGTTAATTCACTGTGTGCAGACATTGCACTAATCAGTTGTGCTTTATTCATAAAATGCTCCTAAAAATACCGCTTACTCAGTCACTGTTCAGCAGATTTTGGTAATGATTGAATACAAAGGCACGCAGGCTAAGGGTTAGTAACTACTAAGTCAACCTTGTAAACAACACAATAAGTTGATACAACCTCTGCAACTATTCTTTGGTTTTATTTTTTGGGCATTCTATGCATGCAATAATTGAGTTTATTCCGCTAATTTTATTTTTTGCGGTATTCAAGTTAGTTGATATTTACTGGGCAACGGCATTATTAATGGGCACCACTTTTCTGCAGGTCGCTTATTCTTATTTTAAAATAGGCAAAGTGCCTACACGCCAATGGTTGTTTTTTGCCATTGCAGTGATTTTAGGCACTCTTACGCTGGTGTTTCATGATGAACAATTTGTGAAGTGGAAAGCCACTATCATCTACGCTGTGCTCTCATTAAGCTTATTGATCAGTCGCTACTTTCTTGGTAAAAATTTAGTTAAACAAGCACTCAGTGCCATTTTAAATAATGCATCAGACTCTGAGCAAGAAATTACCGTACCTGAGTCGCTTTGGGATAAACTCAACATATTGTGGATAGCGATCACAGCGGGAATATCAGCGTTAAATATCTATATCGCTTATAACTTTTCTCTCGATTTTTGGGTTAACTTTAAAGTGTTTGGCTTAATGGGGATCACATTTGTCAGTCTTTTTGCCACTATCATCATGTTGTATAAATATTTACCCGATGAAGATGAGCCCAAAGTAGACAATAAAAAGCGCTCTTAATGTCATAAATATGTCGTCTTAGCTTGTTAGCCTAGTATACAAAATCACGCTGAGACGACCTTGAACGCCAATCAATACCGCTGGTTTGAATTTACATTTATATTTGTATGCCTTCCTTTGCTGGGTTTTTACCTTCGTGCCTACCTTGCTAATTGGCTGATCCCCGCGTTAATCGTGTTAATGAGTGTCTGCGGTATGTTGCTGCTAGGCGATCCCCACTTTAAACGCTTTAGACTTACCAGCCTTGGTCAATTTTCCGCAGTGAAACGCCGACTGTTTAGTTTCTTTTTTATCGGCGCACTGTTTTCAGGGGTTTTTTACGGGATCATTAATCAAGGTAATTGGTTTATGCTGCCTCGAAACTCATTTAATGACTGGTTAATGTTACTCGCGTTCTATCCATTATTGTCAGTCATGCCGCAAGAGTTGATATTTCGAACCTATTTTTTTCATCGTTATAAACGCATCATGCCAAAAAAAACGGTGCGCATAATTGTTAGCGCCACAGTATTTGCTTTAGCGCATATTGTTTATGCTAATTGGGTAGCAGTACTACTGGCATTTATAGGCGGGTTATTATTTGCATTTACCTATGCTCAAAGCCGCTCCACGTTTGTCTGCGTTATCGAACACAGCTTATGGGGACTGTGGATGTTTACATTAGGAATAGGTCAGTACTTAGATTCGGCAACAATCTCTTAACTGAAAAAGCCGTGCTAATGATACTTAACACGGCTTAATTATGGGAAGCTCAATTAGTTGTATTAATTAAAAACCGAAAATGCTCATAGCAAAAAACTTAGTCGCTACGGTATTAATAAATATAACTACTAAAATTACCGGAATAAAGGTTGATAGCGAAAAGTTAACGTATTTTTCAGTAAAGCTACCTGCATAGCCTGGACAACCTTGGCTAAGCTCTTCACTTAAACGTACTTTTTTCCAGCGATACATCACGAATAAACACACCATTAAACCATTCAATGGCAAGATAGTGTCGTAAAATACATCATACACAATATCAAATAAGCTTTTAGACGCTCCGCCATAGTTAGTAAATGAAGTTAACCCTTCAACCATACCAAACGACATAGTACATAACACTGTCAGTACACCGATGCTACCAGTTAATATCAGTAACGCCATTTTACGACTTATGCCTTTACGGTCACTTAGCGTAGCTGTTGGCACCTCAACGATGGATACCAACGAGGTAATTGCAGCAAAAAATACCAGCAAGAAAAACACAAACGCAACAATTGATGCACCAACATAGCCAATATCAGTTTGTAGCGCGAGTAAAATCTTTGGTAAAAACTCAAAAATCATCGACACAGATGAGTCAGACAATTTAGTAGGATCAGTATCTGGGTTAAAACTAAAGATAGCTGGTAGCACCATAAGACCGGCAATAAACGCCACCAGTGAATCAGTCAGTGCAACCATTTTAGCACTGCCAACAATGTCATCCTTTTTCGAGATATATGAAGCGTAAGTCATCAATATACCCATACCCAACGACAATGAGAAAAACGCTTGCGCTAATGCACCGTTCAAGACACTGGCATTCATCTTAGAAAAATCAGGGATAATATAGTACTTAACGCCAGCCATAGCATTGTCTAGCGTCAATACATACGCCACTAATGCGATTAGCAATACGAACAATGCTGGCATTAAAAACTTAGCTGCTTTTTCAATCCCTTGCTTAACACCACCGACTAAAATCAAATTAACAATTAATGCCACAGCAGCCATATACGCAAACACGCTGGAACTATTAATAAACACCCCAAAGCTTTTTGGATCAGCCAACACATCTAAGTTACCAACCGCAACTTGGCTTAAATAACCAAAAATCCATACCGTGATAACCATATAAAACACAGCAATCATAAACGGGGTTAATACTGCTAAAAAGCCAGCAAAACTCCACTTAGTATCATTACCAGATAATAACTTGTAAGAGCCTAATGGATCTTTTTGTGCTTGGCGTCCCATTGCCATCTCTGCCATCATTACTGGCAAACAAATAAACACAACAAACAGCGCGTAAACGAGCAAAAAAGCACCACCACCATTTTTTGTTGCTGAGACTGGAAAACCAACCAAATTACCAATACCGACCGCAGAGCCAGCAGCTGCTAATATAAATCCAAGGCGGGAGCTAAAATGCTCACGAGTATCGCTCATTTAAAAACCTTATTATTATTTTGTACCATTCAAGCGACTCTACCAGTGTTGTGCTGGGCTTTTCAAGCAGATTCCGCTTAAAAATATAATGATACTGTAAACCTTAGAGGTTGTTGTTCTTTTAAGATTAAAATTTGTTCAAGCTAACAGTGATTAAATCGCAGCATCAATTTGCAGCCTCGAAAGTTAACTAAAAACTGCGTAAAGCTTTCGCGCTTTAATAGCGCTCTAAACTAATCGTAATTTATTCGCCTATTAATTTTGCTGTGCTAATATCAGCATAATTTCAATAATATTCAAATCCAGAGAACACACCATGTTGTATATGATTTACTCAACTGATGTTGAAAATAGCTTAGAATTAAGAAAAGCCGCCCGCCCTGCTCATTTAGCACGCTTACAAGAATTAGACGAGCAAGGCCGATTACTGACAGCAGGTCCATTACCTGCCATTGATAGCGCCGAGCCAGCTGACGCTGGTTTTACTGGTTCTTTAGTGATTGCAGAATTTAGCTCATTAGAAGCCGCTCGCGAATGGGCTGCAGCAGATCCTTACGTCAACGGCGGCGTATATGAAAACTCACAAGTTAAACCGTTTAAAAAAGTTTTTCCTGGCTAAGTAAAACCAACAATCAAACAGAATTATACTATTTAAATGAACCAGATTTTAATGCGATGGGTATAAGACTTTGAGTCAAATCACCACAATTCAGTGTTTGTTCACCGGATGTTAATTAAACTCTGCTGCATTGAATCATCAGATTTAGTGATTTTTCACTTGAATTATAGCTACTTGGTTCATTAAACTATTCAGGTCTGGTTTAGGAGTTTTTCATCATGCGTACTGTGTTAGCTCTCAGCGTCGCCATCACTGTGCTATTTTCGAGTGTTTTTTCGACTAGTAGCCAAGCTGCATCTCAAGTCAATAAAGCTGAGATAAATAAAAAACAAGCTGTTGAGCTTGCTAAAAAAGTCGAAGATGGTAAAACTCTTAAAATTACCGTACTTAACGATATTTATACTGTAAGAATATTAAAATCGGACGGCCATGTCGTCGACGTTCATGTCAATAAAAAGACCGGCGAAGTGAAGAAGGATTAAGAAATGCGAATTTTAGTAATTGAAGATGATTTACACTTAGCAGACAATCTGCGTAATGCATTAGAAAAAGAACGTTATAGTGTCGATCTCTGTCATGATGGCGAAGCTGGTTTATTTCACATCACAGAATATCCTCTTGATATGGCGGTAGTTGATTTAGGCTTACCAAAAATTGACGGTATTGAACTGATCAATAAAGCCCGCGCACAAGGGATTACAATTCCAATTCTGATTTTAACAGCACGTGACCGTTGGCAAGATAAAGTTGAAGGACTTGATGCTGGTGCTGATGACTATTTAACTAAACCATTTCATGTTGAAGAGTTAATAGCGCGGTGTAACGCGTTGATCCGTCGTAGCGCAGGCAAAGCAAATCCTGAAATGACTGCTGGGCCTATTAAAATTCACACCCGCTCACAACAAGTGTGGGTTGATGACCGAGAGCTAAGTCTCACCGCATACGAATACAAAGTGCTTGAGTATTTAATGGTTAATCCACAAAAAGTGATTTCCAAATCTGAGCTAACAGAGCACATATACGATCAGGACTTTGATTTAGATTCAAATGTAATCGAAGTATTCGTACTGCGCTTACGTAAAAAGCTTGACCCTGATGGTACTTTAAACCCAGTAGAAACACTACGCGGACGCGGTTACAGGCTTAAAAGTCAGTGGTAGCATCGCAAATACCGTTAAAAGTAAGGCAAGGATTTATCCTTGTCTTTGTTTTATTAGTCGCTTTACCCATTTTATTCTTCTCTATTGGTAAGGCATACTATGCTTCGTTAGTCGAAGCCACCGAAAAAACCCTCGAAGCCCATTTATATTCTTTAATTTCAGAAGTCGATTTTACTGAGCGCGGCATTATCATGCCCAGCACTATTTTAGCTCCTGAATTGAATCGTTTAAATTCTGATACTTATGCGATGATCTATCGTGAAGAACAGCCTGTATGGCACTCTGAGTCGGCGGTAAATGTTAACTTTGTGCCTGACGAACTAGAAACCAAAGCAGGCGCTGCCGACTTTCGTCGTGTGGAATATAAAAATACCGTGTATTGGCAACTTAGCCTAACCGTTATTTTAAATAACATTGACCAGTCAGAGCATGCTCGCTTTATTTTATTAAAACGCAACGATGCTCTACTGCGGTTAATGGATGGTTTTAAGCAAACCCTTGTAAACTGGATGTACGTCATGGGTGTAGCCATTGCAGCATTAATGGCTGTGGGCTTTGTGTGGAGCGCGCGGCCGTTGCAACGACTGGATAAAGAAATAAAAGCCATTGAGTCAGGTGATATTCAAGAAATTAAAGGACTTTATCCTGTTGAGCTGCAAACTATAAAAGCCGATTTAAATTTACTACTCGAAACTCAGCAACGCCAAAAAGAGCGCTATCGTGCGTCTTTAAGCGACTTAGCTCACGCACTTAAAACGCCACTGGCAGTATTAAAATCGAGCCCGCTTGCCAACGATGCCGATGCCCAAGAGCAGCTTGACCGTATAAATGTGATGATCGAACACCAATTAAAACGCGCTGCAACGGGTGCAGCTGATACATGGAAAAAACAAACAGCCATTAAGCCGGTGCTAGATTCAATCCTCAATGCAATGAGTAAAGTTTACCGCGATAAAGATATTATTTTTACCCATGCGGTTAAAGACAAAGATTACTTTTTAGGTGACAAAACTGATTTACTCGAACTACTCGGTAACTTAATTGATAACGCCTGTAAAGCTTGTCGCTCACAAGTCGATATCCAAGTCATTCAAAAACGCAACCTCACTATCGCTATTAGTGATGATGGACCCGGTGTGCCGGTTGATAAACGCGAATCCCTGCTTACTCGTGGTACCCGCTTGGACACCTACGAAAGCGGACACGGTGTCGGTATGGCGATTGTGTCAGATTTAGTAAAGTCGTATCACGGTAACCTGACTATTTTAGATGCTGATACCTTAGGCGGCGCGAAATTTATTTTAGAGTTTAATTATAATGATAAAAAATAACTGGTTAATAGCTGTATCTGGGCTGCTTTTAGCACTGAGTACAACAACGTTTGCAGCAGAAGAGCAATGTACAGTCGTTGAGCAAGCAACACCTGATGAAGCTAAAAAATATATTCAATGTTTAGATAAACAGATAGAGACCTTAACCCGTATTCAACAAACCTGGATAAATAAAATCACTTTAGATTTAAATAAAATCCAAGAAGATACCGGTAACTCTCAGTTGCTACCAATTTTTAAACGTAGCATTATCAATTACCAAAAATACCTGGAAGACAGCTGTAAATGGCGTTATTTACACAAAGTACCCAACGCCACCCAGGCTGCAATTGTATATAAGCGCTGTGAATTGCGTATATTAGAGCAGCACATTACTGTATTAAAACAACCTATCTGACCACCACGGTGGTTATTTAGAAGGTGACTCGATTTCTTCACCATTACCTAACAGAGTCGCTAACCAGCGCCCTTCGTCGCTGGCTTCTAAGGCTATTTTAACAATCATCGTCAATGGCACCGATAACAACATACCTACCGTGCCAATCAGCCAACCCCAAAAGATGAGTGATAAAAATACCACTAAGGTCGACAGTCCTAAACCTTTACCCATGTACTTTGGTTCAACTATATTACCCATCACGGTATTAATAGTTAAATACCCTACTGCTACAATCCCTGCGACCAATGGTCCTTGCGTGATCAAAGCTAATAAAACTGCTGGGATAGCAGCAATAATAGAGCCAATATTAGGAATGTAATTAAACATAAATGCCATTACCCCCCATAACACGAAGTAGTCAACATTTAAGATCCACAGTAGTAGCCCAGCTAATATGCCTGTACCAACGCTTACCACTGTTTTGATCGCTAAATAAGAGTTAATAGAATTTAAAAAACGGTCTATTTGCTGCATTTTCATATCAGGATCGTCTAATGCCATATGAATTTTATGACTAAGCATAGGCCCTTCAAAAAGCATAAATACCACAGTTAAAATAATTAAGAACAAATTTGCCATCACGCCACCTAAGCCAGTCAGCATACCGGTGGCAACATCAATCATTTTTCCCGGGTCGAACATTGATATAACTTGCTCTTTATTGAGCAAAATATTGTACTTGGCAGCAACATCAACCAGCCAAATAAACTCATCCTGTAACTTACTTTTATATTCAGGTAAATGCTGTGAAAAGTCAGTCAATGATTGCCCGACTAAGCTGGCAAGGCTAACCCCTAAGCCAACCACCATCAACATCACTAGCATGATCGCGATGCCTTTAGGTATTTTGTAACGACCAAAAAAACTTAATAAAGGACTACAAATAATGGCAATAAATGCTGCAAGTACAAACGGAATGACAATAACACTTGCCGCTTTAATACCAGCTAAAGCAATCACCAACGCTGCAAAGATAACTAAACTTTTGTTTACCCCAGTTAAACTAGCCAAACTACAATCCTTTAAAATATAAACTGCAGCTAGTGTATGTGAAAAGTCTGTAAAATGAAATATTTGCAAAGTGATCAAAGCAGCCTACTCTACGTATAACGATTACATAATTACTAAAAGAGTTTTATTGCTATGCATATCTTAATAACCGGCGCAACAGGCCTGATCGGTCGTCATTTGTGCCCTGAGCTAAACAAAGAACATCAATTGACAGTGCTCACCCGCAATCCTGCAAATGCGACAAAACTGTTAGGTGAGAACATTAATGCGACTGACTCCCTTGAAGAGGTTGATTTTAACAATCTCGATTGCGTTATCAATTTAGCCGGTGAACCCATAGTAAATAAACGCTGGAGTGAAAAACAAAAACAAATACTGCGAGACAGCCGTATTACGATCACTCAACAAATTAGCGCTGCAATTAACCAATGCGATACACCGCCGCATACTTTTATATCAGGCAGTGCGGTCGGATTTTACGGTCGCCAATCAACCACCGTAATTGACGAAAGCTTTGTTGATGTGACCCCTGAATTTAGTCATCAGCTATGCCATGATTGGGAACAAGCCGCCCTGCAAGCAGAATCAATCAATACTCGAGTATGTTTATTACGTACAGGTATCGTTTTAGCTAACAATGGTGGTGCATTAGCCAAAATGTTACCGCCATTTAAATTAGCACTAGGTGGTCCTATTGCTGATGGCCAGCAAGGCATGTCATGGATACATATCGAGGATATGATTAATTTAATTATACACATTATCAATAACGTGCAACTCCGTGGCGCAATTAATATGACCGCCCCAACACCTGTATCAAATAGCGAATTTAGTCAAAGCTTAGGTAAAGTATTAAATCGACCAGCAAAAATAACTATGCCTGCATGGGTTCTAAAATTAGTAATGGGTGAAATGGCAGATTTGCTGCTTTACGGACAATATGTACAACCAACTAAAGCTCTTGAAAGCAGCTATTGCTTTCGTTATAAAAAATTAGACAGTGCACTTACAAACCTATTACAATAAATGTAGTAATTTAATACTGCCTTGCCATTTTAATACTAACACATAATAATTATAAAAACAGTTGCTGAAGCAGCACGATTAAACAAGGCAGATTCATAATGCTACATTTACCCACTGTGATTAGCATCTCGTTACTTTTGAATGTCCTGATCGGCGGCTTTTTTTTTACCGTTTATAAGTATAAAAAACAACCCTGCTATTTATACTTAGGCGGGTCGTGTATGATATTTGTGGTCTCGCAAATCTTAGCATGTCTACGGATAGTACTTGATAGCCCTTTTATTACGCACTATCTGGCAGATATGTGCATCATAATCAGTCCTATACTCGCTCTTATTGGTTTGCAGAAAGTAACTAATCTAACTAGAAATACTAATCGGCACTTTTTAACCTTAGTGATTGCCAGTGCAATTGTGTTACTACCAATCTATGCGATTACAGCAGGCCAATTGGTGACAAGTCTCGTTATTGCAACACTCTTTATTTACGGTGCATACTTAGTTTATAAGATGAAATGCGTAGCACCAATGCGACAAAAAATCTTGTCCGGCTGTTTTATTAGCCACTCTCTCATCATGTATATACAAGTATTTATGTTAGCAGCTCCTTTGGTTAGTAATTCTGCAACTGATTATAGTCTTTGGCTACAAGCAATTTTAGTAAGCCATATAATACTAGCCACTGCTACAGCATTGGTATTGCCGTTTTTATTATTTGTAAATATTGAAGAAAACCTTCAGCGTCTAGTTAATCACGATGTATTAACAGGTCTGTTAAATCGACGTGGTTTTTTTATGCAAGGTGAAAAACTTCTCAAACAAGGTGTTGCATATCAGCAATCATTTTCGGTAGTTATGATCGATATTGATTACTTCAAAAGTGTTAATGATAAATATGGTCACAGCACAGGTGATACCGCTATAAAATGGATAGCGCAACATATCATGGCACAATTAAATGATAACGATATTGCTGCGCGAATTGGTGGTGAAGAGTTTGCTTTATTACTCCCTGATCAATCTCTTAATCAAGCTCAGGTAACTGCTCAAAAACTCTGTGATGCAATTAGAGGGCATAGCTTACGTTTTAAAGGAAACACTATTAATTTATCAGTAAGTGTTGGAATTAGCAGTAGTTATGATGCCAATGCTTCAATTAAAACACTGTTAGACCAAGCCGATAAACGCTTATATATTGCTAAAGCAAAAGGCCGGGATCAAGTGGTTATTAGTGATCAACAAACCGACCATGTTGCCAACGGTGTTATGTAACCGAACTGAATTGTAATTTTTTAAACACTGAATCCACTGAGTATAACCACTAATTAAACTTAGCCTGGTGTCTTTGTCATATACAAACAATTAGCAAGTGGTATTGGCTCTGGGTAATCAGCAAGTACAAAGCCAAGTTTCTTATACGCTTTAATCGCACTTTTGTTATGAGCTAATACAAATAAAGAACATGTTTGCGTAGCTAAAGTTAATTGACCTAGTTCACTGAGCTGGGTAATTAGTGTTGCTACAATGCCACCGCCACGATACTCAGGGTTAACCACTAACCTACCTAGATGACAACAGCCAATACGTAAATAAAACTGACCAAAAGCCATTAGCGTATTATCATCAGCAAGCAATACAGATGAGTTTATTTCATCAAGTTTTAAACCCTTTTTGAAAGAATTAAAATCGTACGGGTATCTAAAATTAGGCCCAGCCCATGCATGAACTTCTTCTTCATTTAAAAACCATGACATGATTTCTTTTATGTGGGTATTTCTGACGTGAGTTAACAACATAACGACTCTTACACAATCGCGGGAAGTACGATATATTCCATTTTAATTGATAATAAACAATACGTTATAAATATACAAAACGCAATTAGATAATAACAATAAGGTACTTTTTACTTACGCTAATTGCTACTCCATCATTCACTTAGCCTCCCGTTTAAGTTCAGTTGTTTTCATATTTATGGCCATAAAAACCATGCGAACACCCATTTACCTAATAAAGTTACAAAAATAAAATAAAAATAATTGACTGATAATTATATATAAAACAATAAACACCACATCCAATTAAACAAATTTAATACATTTTAGCTGCAATAAATTAAACACAGTAGTTGACGCAACATAAAAATTACACTAGCCTTTCTGGAAGCGCTTCCACAGAAATTAATACAAGCCACTATGGAAGCGCTTCCACACACAGTGATACCGCCGCATTTTTGTGGTGAGTAAATAATAATGATAACAGTACGAGGGAAGTCTAATGTCCAAGCATATTTTAATGAAAACAAAGTTAGCCACCAGCTTATCTTTGATTTTAGGTGCCGCAACCACTATGTCTACGTTTGCCGCCGAGGTTGAACAACAAAGTGAATTAGAAGTGATTCAAGTCACCGGTTTTAAAGGCAGTATCAAAGAATCAACTCAGCTTAAGCGTTACTCATCTGGGGTTGTTGATGCCATTTCTGCAGAAGACATTGGTAAATTTCCAGACACTAATTTAGCTGAATCGCTGCAACGCATTACCGGTGTTTCAATTGACCGCAGCAATGGTGAAGGTTCTAAAGTGACAGTGCGTGGTTTTGGTCCAGATTATAATATGGTGACATTAAACGGACGTACAATGCCTGCGGCCTCTCTTCCTGCTGGTGGTGGTGCTCCAAACTCTCGAGCTTATGATTTTGCTAATCTTGCCTCAGAAAGTGTGAAATCAGTGGAAGTATATAAAACAGGTAAAGCAAGCATCGCATCTGGTGGCATTGGTGCAACCATTAATATCAATACCGCTCGTCCACTTGATAACCCTGGCCTAGTTGCCAATATTGGTGTTAAAGCACAGCACGATACAACTAACCGTGTCGGCGATGACGTTACTCCAGAAATTTCAGGGATCTTTAGCTGGACAGATGAAGATGCTAAATTTGGTGCTTCACTCACAGCAAGTATGCAACAGCGTGATAGTTCAGCAACCGGGGCATTTGTTGGCGAATGGCGCACCACAGAATATGATGGCACCATCCCTCAAGCAGCAGATGACATTGTATTAGAAAATGCTCCTGCGATGGGCCAGTATTATTCAATGCCATCAGACTTGCGCTACACCATTGCAGATCGTGAGCGAACTCGTACTAATGCTCAATTAACATTGCAATACAGCCCAATTGACTCGTTTACCGCAACACTTGATTATACTTACTCACAGCAAGAGTTATTTGAAGCACGTGCAGAGCAATCAATTTGGATGGACAACTATAAAACCCATTTAACATTTGATGACAATGCTGTTAAAACACCTATTTATTACCGTGAAGAACGCCGCGACTTATCCACTCGCGACTTAGGCTTAGCATTACAAGAGCAAAATCAAGTAAACGAAAATAATTCAATCGGTTTAAACCTTCAATACTACTTTAGTGATCAACTGAACTTTACGTTTGATGCCCACAGCTCAAAAGCCACCAGCAAACCCGATGCGCCTTATGGTAGTTGGATAAATGCAGGCTTAGGTGCCAATGTCGTGGCCGCACAACAAGTTGACTTTAGCCGTGACTTACCCTCTATGGTAATAGATTTCGATGACTGTAGTCGCACAAATCTAAACTGCTCAGGTGCGCTTGATCAAGCTGATGTAGGTAGCTCAATTTTAGATGCAAACTTTGCAAGTCAAGAATCAACCGTTGATGAATTTCGACTACACGGTAGTTATCTCATAGACAACGGCAGTATCGACTTTGGTATTGAGTCACGCTCAATGGAAAGTCACTCTTTACAATCGCTAACACGTAATACAATGGGTAACTGGGGCATTGAAAACCCTGGTGAACTACCCGATGGCTATTTAGATCCAACTAATTTTTTAGCCGAATTTGATGATTACGATACCAGTGGTTCGTTTGATCAAGGCTTTACCGGTAGTGCTTCACAGATTGGTTACTGGGCGGCAGATCAATACGGGTTCAATTTTGCGGCTGATGGCGCGTTTGCAACAAATCGCACTATTGAAGAAGATATTCAAGCGGCATTTGTACAATATAATTACAGTAACGAAATCAATGGTATGGTATTTAACCTTGTGATTGGTGCGCGCTATGAAACAACCGATATTACCTCAACTGCTAATATTGATTTACCTGATGCAGTTGCATGGGAAGGTAACAACGACTTTAATGTGCGTTACGGCACCAATAAAGATGACTATTCCTTGAGCTCAAGCTATAACCATTTTTTACCTAGCTTAGATTTTAACATTAACGTTATTGAGGATGTGACTCTTCGCGCCTCTTACAGTACCACTATTGCCCGCCCTACTTACGACAATTTAAGTTCTGCGGCAACGGTAGGTGTACCTACCGGCCCTTCGATCATTCCAGGCACCACTAATGCACCAGCAGCAACTGGTAACCCTAGCCTTGTCCCACTTGAATCGAATAATTTTGATGTATCTGCTGAGTGGTACTTCACTGATCTAAGTTATGTGTCGATTGGTTACTTTAATAAAAAAGTAGATAATTTTATTGGTCTATCACCAATGACTCAAAACTACTACGGCTTACGCGATGCATCTGCGGGTCCAAGAGCACAAGCAGCCAAAGCAGAGCTTGAGGCACAAGGTCTTGCGTTTACTGATTCAAATTTATTCCAAATGGTCGCTGCAATGGAAAATGGTGTAGCATTTGACTCGATGAGCTATGAAGAATTTGAAGCCGCTTACGACGTTCTACCAAACAGTGATGACCCACTGATGGACTTTACGGCACAAGTACCAACCAACAGTAAAGATGCCAAAATTGATGGTTATGAATTTGCCGTACAACACTTCTTTGGCGACACGGGTTTTGGCTTACAAGCTAACTACACCATAGTAAATGGTGATATTGATTATAATGTAGCCGCTGATCCAACCGTCACACAATTTGCCCTTGTTGGCTTAAGCGACACAGCTAACTTTATAGCCATGTACGAAAACGATAAGTTTCAGGCGCGTATCGCCTATAACTGGCGTGATAAATTCTTAAACAGTGCTGCCCGTTACGTTAACGAGCCGGGCTTTACAGAAGAGTATTACCAAATTGATTTTAATATTGCTTACAACTACAGTGAACAAATGTCGTTCTTTGTCGAAGGGCTTAACATTACTGAACAAAATATGCGCCAACATGGCCGGTATGAAGCACAGTTATGGAATTTAGAACAAAATGGTGCACGCTATAATATTGGTATGCGTTATAACTTCTAAGCAAGGGTTATTGACTCATTAACGCCATGAGTATTAAGCCGCTAGTTGTTAGCGGCTTTTTGCGTTGCAGGTTAATAGCAATTTTATTAAAACAACAGAGCACACAATGAATAATAAAATACAACACATTGTGGTATTAGGTGGTGGCGCAGCAGGTTGGCTAAGTGCAGGGCTATTAGCCGCTGAACACCCTAAAAAAAAGATTACCTTAATAGAGTCTGCAAACATTGCTATTTCAGGTGTAGGCGAAGGCACTTGGCCGTCTATGCGCAATACGCTCAAGCGAATTGGTATCGAAGAAATAGATTTTATACGTCACTGCGATGCTTCATTTAAGCAAGGTTCAAAATTCATAAACTGGCGTAACATAAATATAGGCGAAAACTACTATCATCCGTTTATGACTCCCGAAGGCTATTTAGAAACCGATTTACACGCTTACTGGCAACATCATGCAAGCACTCAAAAATATGCCGACGCCGTTAATATGCAAAGTTTTGTTTGCCAAGCAGCACTTGCACCTAAGCAGTTACACACACCAGAATACGCGGCGGTCACTAATTACGGCTATCATCTTGATGCCGGTAAGTTTGCCACATTTTTAAAACACCACTGCGTAAAAAAACTCAATGTGCATCATATTATTGATGACGTCATCGAAGTAAAAAATAGTCATGACGATTATATTCATTCACTCACCACCATAAAGCACGGTGACATAGACGGCGACTTATTCATTGATTGTACCGGTGCTAGGGCGCGTTTGATTGGTGAGCACTATGGCGCAACGCTTATCACACAAGAGCATATTCTTTTTAATAATAGCGCTATCGCTGCACATCTCCCTTATAACGATAATCAACAAGAGATCGCCTCAGCCACTTTATCAACGGCGCAACCACATGGTTGGATCTGGGATATTGGTCTACCGAGTCGTCGTGGTATTGGTTATACCTATAGCGATAAATACTGTGATGAACAAACCGCTGTGAACACCTTAAAAAGCTATGCCGCGCTATCTGTTGGTGAACAAGTCGCCGAGCAAATACAGACTCGCAAGCTGAGTTTTATTCCTGGTTACCGCACTCAGTTTTGGGTAAAAAACTGTGTTGCTGTTGGTATGTCGCAAGGTTTTATAGAGCCACTTGAAGCATCAGCACTGGCGATGGTGGAGCTTTCAATCAGCATGTTAAGTGAACAAATGCCGCAAAACCGTACTCATATGGACTTGCTGGCTAAACGATTTAATGAGCGCTTTAGTTATCGCTGGCAGCGAGTAATCGACTTTTTAAAGTTACATTACATATTAAGTGAACGTGATGATAGTCAATACTGGCGTGATATAAAAAAACCATCGAGCATTCCTACTCGTTTGAATGAATTGCTGGCACTTTGGCAATATCAACCACCAAGCAGGTTTGATTTAATTGAAAACGAAGAGGTATTCCCCTCTGCCAGCTATCAATATGTATTGTATGGAATGGGCTTTCACACGCAAAATATAACAGCTGAAAATGCCTTTAATAACTCTAAAGCTGGGCAGTATTTTTATCAGCAAAACCGTGAAAAAATTGCCAAATACTTACAAGGGTTACCAACAAATCGCGCATTATTAAATCAACTTTTAAACAATAAGGCTTAACCTGACAATGACACACAACAAACCTATAAAAAATGTGGTGATCGCTGGCGGTGGTACAGCTGGTTGGATGGCTGCGGCTGCGTTGAGTAAACTCGTTGGTAAAAATATCAATGTCACCCTTATCGAATCCGACGACATTGCTACGGTTGGTGTTGGTGAAGCTACTATTCCACCGATCCGCACTTTTCATAAATTACTTGGCATAAATGAGCAAGCATTTATGAAAGCTACCCAAGCAAGCTTTAAATTAGGGATCAGTTTTGAAAACTGGGGCGAAAAAAACACCGATTATATTCACTCATTTGGCATGACGGGCAAAGAATGCTGGGCAGGTGAATTTCATCATTTTTGGCTACACAGCTTAACATTAGGACTTGAATCCGAGTTTGGTGATTACTGTTATGAACTGCAAGCAGCTAAACAAGGTAAGTGTGCTTTTAATCAGCAAAATCCAATTAATTATGCATTTCATATGGATGCGAGTCGTTATGCATTATTCCTACGTGAATTTTCAGAACAACTAGGGGTTAAACGTCTAGAGGGAAAAATAATCCACGTTAATAAATGCGCCACTTCGGGCTTCATAAACAGCCTAACTCTTGCAGATGAAAGTATCATAAATGGTGATTTTTTTATTGATTGTACCGGCTTTAATGGACTACTTATTGAACAGGCTTTGCATACCGGCTATGAAGATTGGTCACACTTACTGCCGTGCGATAGCGCAATTGCAGTACAAACTAGAGCCATTAGCGATGATATAGTGCCTTATACCCGCTCAATAGCACATGATGTAGGCTGGCAGTGGCAAATTCCTCTGCAACAGCGCGTAGGTAATGGTCTAGTGTATTGTAGCCGTTATTTAAACGATACTGATGCAAAGCAGCTTTTACTCAGTAATATTCAAGGTGAAACTCTCACTGAACCCAGAGTAATTAAATTTAAAACTGGCCGCCGCCGCAAAGGCTGGAATAAAAACTGCCTTGCTTTGGGGCTTGCCAGTGGCTTTGTTGAACCACTTGAATCTACCAGTATTCATTTAATTATGTCGGGCATTATTCGCTTTATCCGGCTATTTCCATTTGATGGTATTACCGAACAAGCAATCCACGAATACAACAAACAGCTAAAAAGTGAGATTGAAAATATTCGTGATTTTATTGTCTTGCATTATAAAATCACTGATCGCACTGATAGCGAATTTTGGCGTCATTGTAAAAATATGGAAGTGCCTGATACCCTTGTTCATAAAATTAGTTTATTCAAAGAAACTGGGCGGGTATTTTTAGATGACGGCGATATTTTTAGAGTCGACTCATGGGTGCAAGTAATGTTGGGTCAAGGTATCAAACCCAAACAATACCATTTAATTGCAAGCCTGATGAGTGATGATGAGTTAAGCCACTTTCTGCTCAGTATCAAACAGCAAATTACTCAACGCGTGGCACAATTGCCAACACATAAAGCGTTCTTACAACAATATTGTTCTGCGGAGTAATCTGAGTGAGCATAAAAAGCCCTTTAATCACTTAAAGGGCTTTGCACAACAAAACAAAATCAAAGACTAAGTTAACTATCTGGGCAGATAATTGTTGCCTGTTTTGCTCCCTCTGGCACAAAGTTGATATTCGCCACAGAAACCGAACCGTTACCCGTGCTCTGTAATGAAAATGGGCTAATCACTCTTGAAAAATCAACGCCTTGCTCAGTAAAGCAGGTTAAGTCTATGCTGAGTGTTTGCCATCTATTTAATGTAGCCTTTTTGAGTTCTGCGCTGATATCAACACGTCCACCACAACCATGCTCGCAACTCATAGCAACAAATAATGGAGCAGCAAATTCGCTATTTATCTTGTAATCAAAACTCAGCGCTGAGTTTGCTTCGATATAAGCCACTTTATCTTCAGTGAAGTTACTATTGATTTCGACTGAAGTAAGGCCTATACCTGTAAATACAAATGCCATTGCATCTTCTTGAATATTTTTATCTTCAGTACGATAACTAATACCTGCTAATTCAACGCTATTGCTAGCTACTTGAACTTGCTGCTGTGCTGACTTTAAAAACAATCGCCATGGATCAGTCAGCACGCCATTAAAAATAGCCATATTAGGCAAACTAGCTATATCAACACCTGAGTCTTCATTTAAATTATCTGCCAGGGTATTTTTATCTGTATAGGTTAAACCAAAGCCATAAGGAAATAGTGGCGAATAGTCTACATCATCTCTATTTACTGCGGTTTGCAGTGGTGATTTTGGCCATGAAAACGACAATTTACCAGTAAAGTCATGCTGAATATCACCTCCTGCGTCAGTTAATAATACATCGGCCACACCTTGTCCTTCTGTACCCGGTAGCCATGCGGCGACAAACGCATCAGAGGCATTTAACTCAGCGTTAACCCACATTGGTCGACCTGAAATGAATACCGATACGACCGGCACGCCTTTTGATTTAAGCTGTTTTAATAACGCTAACGACTTTTTATTATTACGCTCAAACTCAAGATTATCCCTGTCACCGTGGCCTTCTGCATAAGGTTCTTCTCCAAACACCACAATCGCCACATCAGGTTTTTGTGTAAAGTGTCCATCAGGACTTAAAATGGCCTCTCCACCTGCGGCCGTGATCTGCGCTTTTAAACCCGCAAAGATTGACGTAGCACCAGGGAAATCGGTATTTTCGTTATTGGTGCCTTGCCAAGTAATACTCCAGCCCCCCGCTTGCTTAGCAATATTATCTGCGCCATCTCCGGCAATTAATACTCGTGAATTAGCCGCTATCGGCAAAGTATTGTTGTTGTTTTTTAATAACACCAGTGATCCATGCACAGCTTGTCGCGCAATATCGCGGTGCGCTTGCGCGCCAATTAACTGCGTTTTACCTGAGAACTGACGTTTTGCAGGGCTCGGTTTATCAAATAAACCCGCTCTTAGTTTGACTCTTAAAATACGCGCAACAGCATCGTCAATTCGGCTCATGGCAATTTCACCGGCTTTTACTTGCGCTATCGTATTTTCATAAAGTGGTTTCCACGCCCCCGTAGGAACCATAAAAATATCAAGCCCCGCGTTTACAGCCTGTGGGCAGCTTTCGTTACTACAACCTACAACTTGTCCGTGGCCATTCCAATCACCAACAACAAAGCCATCAAAGCCCATTTTCGTTTTCAGTACATCGGTAAGCAGGTATTTATTGCCATGATTTTTCTTACCATGCCAGCTATTAAACGACGCCATAACAGATTGACTACCAGCCGACAAACCACCAATGTAGCCTTGAGCATGAGTATCAAACAAGGCTTGCTCTGAATCGATATTGTTACCTTGATCGTCACCATCGACGGTACCGCCATCACCTAAAAAGTGTTTAACTGTGCTAATCACCCGCTTATGACTTAAAAAATCACCATCTGCATGGCCTTGCAAGCCGTTAACAATGGCAACTGAGTACCGGCGGACAATCTCTGGATCTTCAGAATACCCTTCATAAGTTCGACCCCAGCGGTCATCACGTACAACAGCAACAGTCGGCGCAAATACCCAATCAATACCAGTAACCATCACTTCGATTGCCGTCGCAGCGGCTATTTTTTCTATTAAAGCGGGATTATTTGCTGCGCCTAAGCCAATGTTATGTGGAAATAACGTTGCACCAATCACGTTATTATGACCATGTACAGCATCGGTGCCCCACATGGTAGGAATATCGATGCCATCAAGAGAATCGTCAACCGATGCTTGATACATCTGTTCAGCAAGTGCAATCCAATCTTGTGGTGTGGCATGTTTATTCGCGTTCGGAAATGAGCCTCCGCCATTTAAATACGAGCCAAAACCATATTTACGCATATCATCAGTCGTTATATCGCGGATCTCAGGTTGAATCATCTGCGCAACTTTTTGCTCTAATGCCATCGTCTGCAAGTACTGAGCAATCTTAGACTCAATTTGCGGATCAGCTCGAACCACATTATTCAGCTTTGGCCAAATAGCTAGCAATTGTTGCTGCTGCGTTTGTTCAACAGCTCTATTATTTTGAGACGTATCTTTATTTTCGCTTGCTGAACAACCAGCCAGAGTAACTAATCCAGCTAACAAACTTAGTGTAGGTAACTTAGCTGTGTGTAAGTGTGTTTTCATTTTTATATACCTATCTATTATCAACTCATTGCTGCTTAAAAGACTCTAAGTACCTGCTGTATTACAAAAGCGAGACCAAGCGGTTTATTCATCTAAGCAACGGTAGAACTATTTTTTGTCATCATTGAAATTAAAATTTAACTGTTGACCTGTTAAGAAATAGTCACTAACCTAAATATGGAAGCGCTTCCTCAAAGTCATTAAATACCATCTATTGGCATTAATCAAATTAAATATGGAAGCGCTTTCAGATATATTAGCTTTAAAAGCTAAAAATAACAGCATCACGGACTATAAAAAGAAAGCAGAGGTTTTCTATTAATGAAACAATTATCTTTACCTAAACACTCGCCGCTACTGAGCAAAGATTTCACTTTTGGCGTAGCAACTGCTTCATTTCAAATTGAAGGTGGTGCAGCAGATCGTCTGCCATGTATTTGGGACACCTTTTGTGCTCAAGATGATAAAATTGCCGATAACTCAAATGGTCTAATCGCCTGTGAACACTACACTCGTTGGCCTCAAGATATTGAGTTAATAGATTCTCTGGGCGTTGATGCCTATCGTTTATCAATTTCTTGGCCGCGCGTAATGCATCAAGATGGTAGTTTAAATCCATTAGGTGTGAAATTTTATACTGATCTTCTAGATGAACTTAAACGCCGCAACATCAAGGTATTTGTCACTTTATATCACTGGGATCTACCGCAGTATTTAGAAGATCAAGGCGGCTGGTTAAATCGTAATACCGCCTATGAATTTGCTCACTACACAGATCTTATTAGCAAAGCGTTTGGTGATCGTGTTTATTCATATTCAACCTTAAATGAACCTTTTTGCAGCTCTTATTTAGGGTATGAAATTGGTGTGCATGCCCCAGGTATTGTCGGTCGGGAATTTGGCCGAAAAGCTGCCCATCACTTATTACTAGGTCATGGTTTAGCGATGCAAATGCTGGCTAAAAATAGCCCACAGACACTTAATGGTATCGTACTCAACTTTACTCCCTGTTACCCGGTAACACAAAGTGACGCAGATCTTAAAGCCACAGCCTTTGCTGATGATTATATTAACCATTGGTATATGCGCCCTGTAATGACTGGCAAATACCCAGATATTATTGAGCAACTTCCAGCAGAGCAGCGTCCAGATATTCACCCCGGTGATATGGAAATTATTGCGCAGCCATTAGATTACCTTGGCGTTAATTTTTATACGCGTTTACATTACCAAGCAAGCGCTGATGATTTTTATGACGAGCGCCCACATCAAGGCCTATTAACTGATATTGGTTGGGAAATTTACCCGCAAGCACTTACTGAATTATTAGTATCGTTAAATGAGAAATATACCCTACCACCGATTTATATTACTGAAAATGGCGCAGCAATGGCCGACAAGATGATAGATGGTAAAGTTAACGATTCAGATCGCATAGCTTACTATCAGCAACACTTAAACGCATTGCATAACGCAACTGAACAAGGTGTGGTGATCCATGGCTACTTTGCATGGAGCCTAATGGATAACTTTGAATGGGCTGAAGGCTATTCAAAGCGATTTGGTATCGTTTATGTTGATTATCAAACTCAACAACGTACTGTAAAAGCCAGTGGCCTTGCGTATAGTAGTTTAATTACTAGCCGGTAAACTTAGCTAGTGCTCCTTTAAAAACAACAATAAGAAACACACAGTGAACAAAATTCCTTTATACGAAAAAATCGGTTATGCGATGGGTGATGCCGGAGCCAACTTAGTTTGGCGAGGTGCACTTGCCTACCTAGCAGTATTTTACACTGACACATTTGGCATATCGGCTGCGGCCGCAGCTATGTTATTTTTGGTGGTTAGGTTATCCGATGGTGTAACCGATATCATTATGGGAATGATTGCAGACAGAACCACCACTCGGTTTGGTAAATTCAGACCGTGGATTTTATGGTCTGCTCCTTTTTTAGGACTGTTCATGGTGTTGTGTTTCACCACACCTGATTTCAATGACACCAACAAGTTAATTTACGCCTACGTTACCTACATAGGCTTAACGTTAGCTTATACGGTGAGTAACGTGCCTTACTCTGCATTAATGGGAGTAATGAGTCCAGACGATACCGAGCGCACGAAACTATCGAGTTTTCGCTTTGCCGGAGCCTTTGCAGGCGGTTTATTAGTGATGGGCTTTTTACCTGAACTGGTTGCTTATTTTGGCGATGGCGATAACGCCAAAGGTTATCAGTTAACCATGTACTTATTTGCAGCATTACTAATTGTTTTGATGGTGATCACTTTTGTTAGCACCAAAGAGCGGGTAATACCCCACAAAACAACCAGTGGTAATTTAAAATCAGAGCTCAAAGATTTAACTAAAAACTTACCCTTTATTATTCTGCCATTATTGGCAACTACCTTGTTCTTTTATTATCGCGAAATCTACAGTGGGCTATTTTTTGCATTTATCATGACTATGATGACTGTTGTGATAAAAAAATTACTCAACAAAGATCATCAAAATCTCACCGGAACTCAACGTGATATGGTTGATTTGCTCACCAACAAGCCTTGGTTAATTTTATTAGGCATGGGCTTTTTGACCATGATGTTCAACGGTATAAAGTATGGTGTAATTGCTTATTACTTTAAATATCAGGTTGGCAGCGAACTGATGGCAGGCCAATACTTCGTTGCGTTATTAGTGGTGTCTATCCTCGGCGCTCTTGCCACTGGTAAACTTGCCGAACTAATAGGCAAACGTAATTTATTTATCATCTCTTTAATATTAAGTGGCTTATTAACCACAGCATTTTATTGGGTGCCTGCTGACAACATTGTTGCCATATTTACTTTTGGTTGTGCAGCTGAATTTTTTGCTGCCATGATGCCGACCCTGTTTTTTAGCATGTTAGGGGATGCTGCCGATTATTCTGAGTGGAAAAACAAACGCCGCGCCACGGGCTTAATTTATTCCGCAGGGACGTTTGTGCAAAAAACTGGCGGCGGTTTCGCAGGGGCATTAGTATTAGTGGTATTGGCAGGCTATGGCTATAACGGCATGAACGAAGCAACCATTACGCAATCATTACCTGGCATGCAACTATTAATGAGTTGGATCCCCGCAGCATTTGCTTTTTTAGGTGCCGCCTTGATGCTTATCTATCCGTTGACACCCGCAATGACGCAGAAAATCACGGAAGACTTGGCTTTTAGACGCAGTAATGTGTAAATTATATTTCATTATCAATACGTTTTTATAAAGTGCGAATAATAACGCTAGGAAATTAATGGCTACAATTTATCAAGTATCAGAACTTGCAGGTGTCTCTCTCTCTACGGTATCAAGGGTTCTGAACGACAATGATTATGTAAGTAAAAAAACCAAGAAAAAAGTGCTCGAAGCAATGCAGCAACTTGGCTATCAACCCAGTTCTATTGCCCGTTCTTTAGCATCGAGTCGTACCAGTAGTGTTGGTGTTTTAGTCTCTGAACTAGACGGCCCATTCTTTGGCCAAATGATGTCGGCGATAGAGCAGCAACTTCGTGCCGCAGGTAAGCATGTTATTATTACCGCAGGGCACAGTGACGAAGACAAAGAGAAAAATGGCTTTGAATTTTTAATCAGTCGTAACTGTGATGCCATAATTGCCCATGTGGAAATAGTATCGGACGAATATCTAATTGAACTTAGTAAGGGAAAAATCCCCATTTATTTAATGAGCCGTTATGTTGAGGAAATTAAAGACAACTGTATTAGTCTTGATAACGTTCTGGGCGGTTATCTTGCCACTAAAACGATGATCAATAAAGGTCACAAAAATATTGCTTATATTGCGGGTCCACAATTTAAAGTTGATGCGTCAGACCGACTCGTAGGACATAAAAAAGCGCTTGCTGAATACAATATAGCCTTTGATGAAAGCCTTTTTTACATTGGCGACTTTAAAGAAACCGGCGGCAATGATGGCTTAAAACATTTTATTGAAAATAAAGCGCAATTTAGCGCAATTGTCTGTGCCAATGATGAAATGGCCTCAGGTGCGATGAAGTTCGCCAGAGAACACGGTTTTAATTTACCGAAAGATCTCGCCATTATGGGCTACGATAACGTGATTTTCACCAATTACCTTTACCCAACTCTAACAACCATAGATAACCCAGTCCCAGAGATGGGCAGAATGGCGGCTAACCTTGTACTTAAAGACATTTACAAACGCCCTGGCATTACAATTAATCGTGTATTCCAGCCGACTCTCGTTTTAAGAGACTCCACGCCAGATATTAATTAATGCGGTAAAATCATTCGTTCACTAGGTTGAATTTTCAACTAACGAATTTGCTGATCAGCTAAACTTAGATTCAGCCCATGCAATTCATTACGTACCCATCGACCATCTAAGTATTGTTCAAGGTGGTCTTGGGCAAATGTTAAAAAACTACGCGCAGCATGAGCAATATGCCGATCAGTGCGGATCACAAAGTACCAATGACTTGCTAAGCTTGCATCACTTACAGTTAATACTTTGAAGCCATGATCTCCTATTGGCAACACATGGCGAGACAGCACACCAATTCCCATTCCTGATGATACTGCAACGCGAATAGCCTCATTACTTGCCATTTGCACGCTGTTACTCAGTACTAAACCGCGTCTTTGCAGTTCGCTCTCAAATAACATCCGAGTTGCAGAGCCAGGCTCTCTTAATAAAAAGCGGTATTTCACTAGCTCAGAAAGTGCAACGTGTTGTTGATTAGCTAATGGATGATCAGTAGGCACAATAAACTCAAGCGGGTTTTTTAAAAAGCGTGCCGCTTTTGCATGTTCAAGTGACGGTGGATGGCTAAATACATAAATATCATCTTCACCGCGTTCAAAGCGCGCTAACACCTCTGCTCTATTGCCAATCTCAAGAGGCAACTCAACATGAGGATGCAAATTACTATAGGGCCCGAGTAATTTTGGCAAAATATATTGTGCGGTATTCACCATGGCGATTTTACATCGCCCGCGCTCACCCCCTTTGAGTTCAGCTAAAAAATCGTTGTAATCATCAAAGTGGCCAAACACTCGTTGGCAAGTCCTAAATAACTCATGCCCGGCTTCTGTGACATGCAGTTTTTGTTGCTGCATAATCACCAGCGGCTCATCTACAGCCTCTTGTAAACGTTTAATTTGCAGCGACACCGTTGGCTGAGTTAAGTGTAAACGCCGTGCGGTTTCACTGATCGAGCCGGTTTTTACTACACTCATAAACACTTCAAGCAGCCGAAAAGAAATATGTCTTAAATCCATCGCTATCACATCCCCTCAGGTATTAATCAGCCCATAGATAATAACCTATAACTAACTACCAATCATTTTATTATTTACAATGCATGATTTTATCTACAATAGCGCAACTTTAAATTAATAGGAGAAAGGTGTGCCAGATATTGTTGTAATGTTTTTTGTTTTGGGTTTAGTTGCGGGGATTTTACGTTCTGATCTCGTTATTCCAAAAGCAACTTACGAGACCTTAAGTTTGCTGCTGATGCTGACCATAGGCTTAAAAGGCGGCATGGTATTACACGGCAATCTTAGTTGGCAATTATTGCCAGAAATGGGCTCGGTGATGCTGCTTGGCGCATTTATACCTTTAATGCTCTACCCTATTTTAAAATATGTGATAAAACTTTCGGTAGCGAACAGCGCAAGTATCGCCGCCCATTATGGCTCCGTAAGCGCGGGGACATTTGCAGTCGCCCTCGCTTATGCTGAATCGGCGCAGCTAGCAGTAGGTGCTGAAGTAACCCTGTATTTAGTGATGCTAGAGCTTCCCGCGATTATCGTCGGGCTGTTACTTTATCGACGACTTGATAAACAACATAGTGCCGATAATACCTTATCGCTTAAAGCACTCTGGCATGAAACCTTAACCAATAAGAGCGTTATTCTCCTCGTAGGCGGTGTTGTTATTGGTATGATGTATGGCACACAGCAAGGCAGCCAAGTAACTGGATTATTAACCAATAGTTTTAAAGTCGTGCTTGCATTATTTTTACTCGAAATGGGTTTAACGGCAGCGCAAACATTACGCCCTATACCTTGGCATCACTGGAAACTGACACTATTTGCTATAATCAGTCCATTAATATTAGGCGCGATTGGGGTCAGTGTCGGCACTTTATTAGCGCTTGAGTTAGGCTCAATCGTTATCTTGGGGAGTTTAGTGGCCAGTGCATCTTATATTGCAGCGCCTGCCGCTATAAAAGCCGCAATCCCCAAAGCCGATATAGGTCTGGCTATGCTCAGTTCACTAGGCATCACTTTCCCATTTAACGTACTTATCGGTATCGGTTTGTATCATCAACTTGCTGTTGCGATGCAATAAATTAAACAATAGATAAGGGCTATTTAGCCCTTATCTATCTATAGGTTAAGCAAGCTCGGGCCATTGAATTGACTTACTGTCTTTGCCATTTTTACAGCTAAGTGGATCATTACCTTTATAATTTTTGCATCCCCAAAACTGCCCTTTTGCGCTATTGCGTAATACCATTTCAGCACCGCATTTATCACACGTTGGCACTAGATGGTTACAGGCTGTATTTATACATAATTTAAACCCTGTATAGCGACTGCGAGTCATTGGGCTTTGGCACTGCTCGCACGATTTTTCTTTATGCTCACAACGCGGAAATAACGAACAGCCGTAGAATGGCCCAAAACGACCACTGTGTTTTTTTAATACCCCGCTATCACAGCGCATACAGTTTATATCTGCGATATGTAATTGATCAACATCACTAGTAAATTCATCCAGTTCTATGTCATGTTCAGCAATTAACTCCGAGACAAAACAACTGCTATTGGTCATATCAGCAATGATGTAGGCGCGGTGTTTTGCGCGCGTTAGTGCAACGTAAAATAACCGTCGCTCTTGTGCGTAAGCGAAGTTTTCTGGCGCTGGTAATAAAGCTTCGATAATTGCGGGCGCAACTTTTTCAGATGGAAAACCATGTTTACCCTTTTGTAATCCGATAATAATAACATGATCGGCTTCTTTACCTTTTGAGGCGTGAAAAGACTGCGACTGAATTTTTAACAACGGGTATTTAACACTCATGGTTTTAATATCCGTATTTGTTGGTAGCTGAAACCAAAATCGCGCTAAAAAATACACGGTTGTGGGTTTACATGCCTTGCTGTGTATTGTGCAGAGTATGTCATCAATCGCACCATTTAATAGTTCAGGAATGTCACTGTAATAACTATTTTTATAACCAATAGACGCATTACTACTGCGCCTTAATAACGACACACTAGTACTTCGTCACACAAATTTTGACTAGTTGAGAGCACCGTAAGCTCTCTCTAGTTTTTCACGTGCTGAATCAACATTAAACATCCAATTTATACTGGCGCCTTCTTTATTTCGGCGCCATTCCCACGCCGTGAGCTCTGTCTTTAACTCTTCCATACTTGCTATGCGCCGATCTAAGCATTGCTTATTCATATTGCCAATTTCTATCTCGACCATATTCAACCAACTCGCATGTTTAGGTGTGTAATGGAACTCTATTTTATTTAAAATACGTCGTGCTTCTTGCGGTGAAAATGCTTTATATAACGCACCTTCCGTATGAGTCGATAAGTTATCTAGCACGACACGAATTTTATTCGCATGTGGGTAGTGTTCATCGACTAAGTCCTTCATACAGTGTGCAAAATCAACTTTCGTTTTCCTCTGTGTTGCTTTAACGTGTCGCCAACCCCGATGACGGTCAAAGAATACAAATAAGTTAGCCACGCCAACCCGTTTATATTCATAATCTAGGCGTTTTACCTGTCCCTTTTTCATCGGTTGTACTGGCCGTGTATCATCAACAAGTTGCTTCATCGCCTCATCAAAATTAATAATGGGATTGAGCTCATCCGCTGGCTCAGCATATAATTCAAGTACATGCTCCATTCTTGCAATATACTCAGCGTCCATTGTTGCCACACACCACATCTTTTTTTGCCATGGCTTTAACGCATTTTCTTTAAGGCGTCTACGAACCGTTTCATATGAAATACTGTCTAAATCCGTTAATGTTATTAATCGCTCGCCAAGTAACGCTAATGTCCATCGGCAGTGTCCTGTTGGCGGCTCAGAACAGGCTGTGGCTATTAAAGTTACTTCATCTTTCGCGGAGGTTTTTCTCATAGCACCACTTCGTGCACCTTCATTTAAAGCGGCTTCTAAACCGTCTTCGACAAACTGACGTTTGACTCGAAATACAGTTGAAGAGCTCACTTGAACCGCTTCACATATTTGATCTGTTGTA
Source organism: Pseudoalteromonas rhizosphaerae (assembly GCF_028885455.1). Lineage (NCBI taxonomy): Bacteria > Pseudomonadati > Pseudomonadota > Gammaproteobacteria > Alteromonadales > Pseudoalteromonadaceae > Pseudoalteromonas > Pseudoalteromonas rhizosphaerae. The sequence continues at coordinate 3,052,124 of NZ_CP118496.1, read as the reverse complement.
TATCGACAACGGTCCGCTTTTAATAAAATGGCGGCTCGTTTGTACTTTCGAACATTGACCATGCCTTTTTTGCAGTAGTTAACTAATTCGCATTTTTCTTCTGCTGATAATTCAACAATATACTTTCGGTTCATAACAATATTAAATGAGTAAATATGAGTTAAAGGATCGTCAATTAGGATAAAAGTTCATTATGAATAAAGAAGAGTTGCCGTCGTTCACTGTGAAACAAGGGCAGTATTTGGCATTTATTTATTACTACACAAAAGTGAATGGTGTTGCACCTGCTGAAAATGATTTTGAGCGTTATTTTGGAACTGCATCATCAAGTGTTCATGCAATGATTTTAACGCTTAAAAAGAAAGGGTTCATCACTTCAACTGCTGGAAAAAGCCGAACGATAAAGCTATTGATAGGAATAAATCAGTTGCCTGAATTTAAGTAAGGCAACTGATCAGAACTTCTGTGAACGAGTACTAGGATGTGAAACCTGAGTTAAAGAAGTAATCGTTTTATCAAGCTGCGCGGGATTTTTACTAATAAATGCTGAGGCAACTTCACCAATTTTATTATTGAAACGAAACGTAAGATCCAGCGCCGTTTGCGTAGTAAAGCCAAAATACGTTGCAAACTCAGTGGTCAACTTAATATCAGCGCCGCTGAATCGGTAAATTGCTTGCCAATCGTCACCCACTGCAAATACTGAACTACCCTTGTTGCTATCGCGAAGTGCTTTAACCAATCGTGCTCTTGGCTGTGATATATCTTGAAATTCATCAACCATAATATAACGCCAAGGCGATTTAAACTTGCCCGACTCAACATACTCGATTGCCTTGATAATCATATCATCAAAGTCAATTTCACCGCGCTGCTGCAAGTGAGCGTTGTAGTTAGATAAAATTGGTTTTAATAGCGCCAACGCTTGGGTTGTTTGTTTGGCGTCAAGGGAGCGTTTAATGACATCAACTTCATCAGCATCAGTTAAATAAGCCGCCTTATATAAACTCAGCAATTGACTAAATAACGCAGCTAATACGGTGATCCTGCCAGTTTCTTTTAAGCTTTCGAGCAGTGATTCTAAGGGCAATAACTGTGTTTTCACGCTCGCACTTAAAAGCGCTTGTTCAAGTTCGTTTAACAGCTTACCTTGTTTATGTTGCCCATAAGTCAAAGCTATACAGTGAGTGTTATTACTGGCATGAGTGGTATTTTTCCAATCAATTTCGCTATGGTATTGCGCTTTATCAATGTAAGGCGCAGTATTGCCAACGTCATCGATGCCGTAATATTCAATGTAAATATCGTACTCAGGTAAATAAAAATCAGGCTTGTACTGTCTGCGTTCAATGGTTTTTACGTCAACTTTATAAGGCGCTTCGTATTGATAATCTATGCCGTGATAAAACAGCCAATTAGCTATATATAACTCACCAAAGCTTTTTACCTTGTCGCCTTTTAGGCTACGGATATCGTTATCATTTAAGTAGCTGTAATAATCACCCAATGTTTTAAAATCAAATTCATTTTTTTCAACATAATAGTATTTACTAAAATAATCTAAAACCAGATGACGATACTCGGCACTGTTTTCAATCAATGATTCAAAGCACTGCTGCACCCATTTTGCTTTCGCTTTTTCGTCTTCTGCAAATACACTCATAGTCGGTTTAGCACGTTCAACTTGTGAGATAATCGCCAGTCCGACACTATGAAAAGTAGCGGCTTTTATTTTATCGGTGGCGAGCTTATTTTCGATCCGTTGATCCATTTCATCAGCAGCTTTGCGACCATAGGCCAGCAATAAAATATCACTGTAACTTGCCTGCTGACTTTGCACTAAAAACCCAGCCCTGCCAATCATAACACTGGTTTTACCGGTGCCTGCGCCAGCCAATAACAAGTTATTATCGTCATCAATCACACAAGCACGTCTTTGACTTAGTGTTAATGGATTTGCTTCAACACGGTCAAAAAAAGTGTGGTGTAGATTAAGTTGCTTAGTAACGTATTTTTGTTGTAGATACTGGGTAAGTGCAGCATCCCAGTTTGCATATTGCTCTAATACGTTTATTTTTTTATCCACTAAAACAAATGCGGGGCTGATTTTTATCCACGGCAACCAACGATCATGCTCTTGCTGTGCCAACCGCTGAATACGACTAACATAAGACTGGCGTAAATATCGCTGCTTGACCAGTTTTGTTATTTTATTAAGAAAAGTGTCAAGCTTAGCTTCATTAGCGTTCACCCAATAGCGTTCAAATTCAGCTTTAAATTTACGGTGAGCACCATATGCCAGCAGCGAAAATGTATGATTTTGTTGTGCCGTAACAAAAGAAATCGTTTGACCAAACAAGCCGAAAGCAAACGACGGCGGTGCCTCCAAATCACTCCAACTTATTTGTCTAGTTGAGTTTCCTTGGCAAATAGTCAACATATGGTGATCAAACGCCAACATGGCTTTATTAGAAAACATCCTGCCAAACAGGCTCACTGCAATAGAATTCATTACTGCTGAATTCCTAAATAAAAATAGTGAATTAACGGTATTTTAAGTTAATCAGCTGGATAAGTGTGAAAATAACGGCAATTATTTTAGCGTAGTTTTTCATCTGGATTTAAAAAGAACATTTTCTTCCAGCCTTGGCTTTGCGCGGTCATTAACCATGGGTACGGCAGTAACGATAAAATAGAGTAATGTACGTGAGGTTGTTTACCTGCCGCATTCCCCGTGTCTCCTAAGCTACCAATCAGCTCACTGACTGCAACATAGTCTCCTGCACTTACCGAATAACTTTCTAAGTGGGCAAAGTAATGCAGTCGCCACTTAGGCCCAAGTAATGCCACCACTTTACCACCGCGCTTTAGCTCACCTGAATACAGCACCACACCACTTACCGAAGCAACCACTGTAGTGTGTTTTTTGCCAAAAATATCTATCCCTTTGTGTACACCTGATTTACCCCAAGGGCCATACCAAAAGGTATTATGATGCCAATCATTTGCTGTTGCACCTTTGACTGGGATCACTATTTTTTCAGGTATGAGCAGCCCAATAACAAGGACTGTAAAGAACGTTAGTCCCATGTACTTCATCACTTTCATTACAACTTCCTTGAAATAGTTTAACAGTGAAATAGTTCATTATTGTTTGATACGTGTGCAACCAGCCACTCACACAACTCATGTGTTAAACTATCTTTTTTAAGCTGTAATTGGTCTACCTGCTGCGTTTTAACCGCCGTTAGCCATGCCTCTAGCATTGACTCAAAGCCCCGTTTATATAGCGTTGCTTGCCAATCATTTTGCATCGCGCTCTGCTGTATTCCATTGACCATAGAGGTCATATTGGTTAGCGATTCAAACCGCCACTTTTCATTCAAACCGGTTATTTCAACCACTTCTTCATTGCAGCCACTTAATCTATCCATAGCGCCTTGAAATAACCGCCCCTCAAACTCAAAACTAACATGTATTGCTGCCAATAAGCCTTGTGGATCTAGCTGTGAAAACACCTGTAACTGGTTAAGTTGATCAAAACGCTCTACATTTGCAAAATGGCATAAACTATCAACCACATGGATGAAGTCATCAAAAATAAAAGTGCGCGGCTGTGCTGGTAAATTTAAGCGGTTTTTTTGCCATTTAAGATGGCGTATTTGTGGCTTTGCAATATCGGCCATAATTGGTAAAAAGCGACGATTAAAACCTAAAAATAATGGCGTGTTATGTTTAGTTGCTAACGCAATAAGTTCACTTACCTCACTAAAACTATACGCTAATGGCTTATCCACAAACGTAGCGATTTTTTGTTCAAGTGCCTGCTTCGCAAACGTAAAATGAGACTCAGTATTAGTGTGGATCATCACCCCATCGGGCTTACACGCCAGTACCGCTTGGTAATCTGTAAAGCACTTTTGAACCCGATACTGCTTCTCTAACTGCGTTAATGTTGTCAGGTTTCGTGTACAAAAAATAGGATCGATCTGTGCATGTTGCGTGGCAATAGGTAAATATGCTTTTTGTGCTATATCCCCAAGCCCGACTAAAGCGATTGTTAGCTGGTTCATTTTTACTACTGCCTCTTGATGAAAAATAAAAACACAGCATACCAAGTTATTATTTAGATTGATAAAACAACTACAAATTTTAAACAATTTCGCTAAAAAAATGATACCAAAATGACGTAAATAACCGGTTTATTTACCTAACTAAGTGTTCTAAATAAAATGTTGAGTAAATATTCAAATATAACTTTACTTGTGTTCAAAATCGGATTAAATTCGCCGCAAAATTAACCAACCAAAAATAATTGCCAGCTATTAAAACACTCCAACGCAATTATTTATGCCCTTTAAATCGGATTCTTTAATGGTTGAGCTCGCTGCCGGTCATAAACCAAATAACCCACTTGCACCTGTTATTGGTTTGTCTTTTTTTGCTATTGCCTCAGGCTTTTTAATGAGTCTAATTCCTTTATCATTGAGCGCCTTTGGGCTTGATAATGAACTTGCCTCTTGGTTAGCTAGTGTCTTTTATCTTGGCTTATTAATTGGTGCTTTTTTTATTGAGCGTATTGTTGCAAGAGTAGGCCACCGTCATGCTTTTCTGGCATTTCTGGGGTTATTAATTTTCAGTGTTGCAGCACAGCTTATTTTACCTAATGCCAACGTGTGGCTTTTAGCCCGCTTTGTAGCTGGTATCGCCGTAGCTGGGGTATTTGTGGTGGTTGAATCTTGGTTACTAATGACTGACACTGCCAAAGCACGAGCTAAACGATTAGGCCTGTATATGACATCCCTGTACGGTGGCAGCGCCGTTGGCCAACTAGCTATCGATCCGCTTGGCACCAGTGGCCCACTCCCCTATTTGTTTGTTATTGCTCTATTATTTTTAGCGATGTTAGCACCGCTGCTGATTAAATCAGGGCAACCGCAAAGTCAGCACTCGCAAAAACTACAATTAACTGAGTTAAAAAAGCTCAGTCGCCCAGCAATTTTAGGCTGTTTGGTATCAGGATTAGTACTTGGCCCAATATACGGTTTAATGCCAGTATATATCGCTGCCCAAAGTGAGCAGGCCGCTTTTACTGGCACCTTGATGGCGGTGATTATTTTAGGCGGTATGTTAGTACAGCCGTTGGTGAGTTATTTATCAACACGAATGGCAAAAAGCTTATTAATGGCATTATTTTGTTTATTTGGCGCGATGGGTGTAGTTGGTATTATGCAAGCTGTACACTTCAACGTATTGATGGCCAGTTACTTTATTTTAGGGGCTGCAAGTTTTGCACTCTACCCCATTGCCATCACCTTAGCCTGTGACGCATTGCCAATCGAAAAAATAGTCTCAGCAACGGAAATTATGTTACTGAGTTACAGCTTTGGCTCGGTCTTTGGGCCTTTGCTTGCTGCCAACCTATTTGCTTCAGCTAACGGCATTATGTTGTATTTAGGCGGTTGTTTATTTACCACCTGTATTTATATGCTGATCAAAAGCCTTAAAGGCATCTCCACTGACAATACCCCTGTGGCAGGATAAGCCATAGCCTAATAACGCAAAAACCCCATGCTGAGTTAACAGTATGGGGCTTTAATTCAAGTAATAAGGCCTAATTTATAAAGATAGGTATTCTTTAGCACGAGTAAGGTTATGCGATACCATCGCGCTATCAGCCATTTGTGCAGCTTCATATAAATCTGAAAGACCAGCGGTATCATTTTTAGCCATCATACGTGATACACCGCGATTACTTAATGCAAACGATGTTAATTCACGTAATTTCATTTTTGGGCCTTCGCTTTGTTTTAGCAACGCAATCGCTTTAGTACAAATAGTTTCTGCTTGCGCGTAATTTTTTGATTTCACGTTTAGTGCGCAATTATTAAATGATTGTTCAACTGGCTGTGGCGCTGTTGCTGTCTCAATAACCATTAATTTGTAATCACTTTGATCAGCCAGAGCAACAGCTGAACATGTTAATAGTGAGCTAAGAGCAATAGTTTTGATAAGTGTACGTTTCATGATTATATTCCTATTTGATTATTTGCCTAAATCGTGTCGTATCTGGTGCCGACAATTGAACTTTAGAGTGTTAGCTCAATTTCAACAAACGATAAAAATAAACCTAATAGGTGAAGAAAATTAACTTATGGACTTTATAAAAATGAATTGTTACTGAAACTAGATTGAGCAACACAACTAAAAGGTGTCAATAGCGACACCTTTTTATCTATAAACAGCTACTTTATGTTTTTAATATGCGAGCTAATAATGCTGCTATTACTGATAAAATGTTTTTTCTGGGCTGGAAGGCGTTTGCACGAATGGTAAAGCAGGATCGTTCGTTAGCGTTTTTTCAGCTGTGGTACTAGGTATTACAGGGCTTGGGCCGACTGAGCCTTGCGTTGTTTCTGTGTTCAAAATTAATGGTAAACCATCTTTACCACCACCTATCACTACAACTTTACTATTGTTAGATTTGGCCAACTCCACTGTAGCTTCAATCCCTCGCCAGCGTAAATATGTTTCAGAAATACCACCACTGACTGTTTGCTGAAAATCTCTGATCCCTTCTGCTTCGGTCTTCTTACGCTGCGCTTCTTTTCTAGCAACAACTAAACGCATGTCGTATTCTTCGTTCAAATAATTTTGATTCACTTTTGCGATAATCGCATTATGTACCTTTTCTGGTATATTAACGCGCTTGATCAGCATATCATCCAAATTAACTAACACTTGCCCTGAGTGCGTCGCTTTTTCTTGCTGTAAAATTGTCTGCTCTTGTAATTGCAGTTCCTTTAAAACTTCATCTAGAAGCTCATTTTGCACTTGTAAACGCATATTACCGTACACTTGCTCTGCCGTATAACGCGATACAATCATGATCACCGCAGAATTAACTTCTGGTAGTACTGTTTCTTTTAGGTAATCCGTACCAACTAACTTATGTAGATAAGGTATTTGTGAAACCACTGGCCGATAACGCACAGTCACATCTAACGAAATTTGTAAGCCTTGGGAAGTAATAGCGTGAATTGTTTCATCAGCAGTTTGAAACCGACTTGAATAAAGCGTTAGCGTATCCCAAGGCAGAACTAACACTGTTCCTTCATCAAACGGTTTTTCCAAATAGGTACCACCGCCTAAACGTTTCCACAAAACTCCGACTTGGCCTGAATCAATTTTAATAAACATCACTGGCACCAGCACCATGCCTAGAAACATAAAAACCAGTAATGTGATCCCAGCTCTAAAACGCCATGACAAAATACGTTTATGAAATTTAGGCTTATAACGTTTAATAAAACGCATACTGATATTTGTGATTATTAATGCAAGTAGTAAACCCGCAAGCACCAACAGAGTTAAATCGGGAGTAATGACAATATTCATGATGAGACCCCATTGCTTACAATATCGTTATTATCGGTTAACTGCCCTTCCACCATTTTTAAATGGGCATCAGCTAAATGAAAGTATGTATCATCATGGGTAATTGCAATCACTGTATTTCCTCTTGCTTTGAGTCGTGGTAATACTTGCTCGTAGAATTTACGCCTAAAAATAGGGTCTTGATCGGCAGCCCATTCATCAAAAATATATACAGGTCGATTTTCTAAAATTGTACTCAATAACGCTAAGCGCTTTCGCTGCCCTGACGATAAGTCAACAGTGCTAAATTGACCATCGACGATACTCACTTTGGTGTTCATTTCTAAAAATGCCAACCATTCATCAATTTCTTGTTGTTTTGTATCGTGAATACCATACAGCTGTTTAAATAAATGAAAGTCAGAAAATACCGCAGTAAACAAGCTACGATAACCTTGCAGTGAAGTTTCATTGAGCTGTTGACCATCGAGGAGTATTTTTCCAGCCTGTAACTCATATAGACCTGTGAGCATACGAATAAAGGTAGTTTTTCCGCTCCCATTTCCCCCAGTAATAAAAGTAATTTTGCCTCGCTGCAGCTGAAAATCAATGGGACCAACTACAAAGGCATGTTCACCAGGTGCACGATTATGCTGATAATATGCACCACTTAGTTGTATCTGTTCAAATGTTGCGAGCTCAGCATTAGCCGATTTAGTATGTTGAGTTTTTTCCTGTTCAGACTGTAACTCCTTTTCCAACGCTAACACATTTTGTCCAGCTTCACTGGCAGCGGTAAAAATAGGAATACCGCCGACAATACTGGTGATTGGGCCAATTAAAAACAGCGAAGCTGTGGTAACTTTAATAACCACATCGGTGTAGACATGCGATAACACCGGTACAATAAAAACCATAGCCCCAGTTGCCGCAAAAAAACTGATTTGCGATAAAATAAAATCGCTGGCAAACAAAGTTTGTGTTTTCGTCTTAGAGCGTTTAGCGCGCGCTGAGTCCATTGCAAACTCATATTCAAGATCATCCGCTCTTGGAACACTTAGCTTTACTTCTTTAAAGCCATCGAGTAAATCAGACAAGCGTTGAATTAATTTGTTTTCGCTCTCAAATGACTGCTGCATATTCTTTTGTATTTCGTCTGCCCGAAGCCGGTGAATGCTGCCGCCAAGCATAATCAATACGGCCAACACAATGAAAGCCACAAAGGAGTGATATGCAATATACATAGATGTAAAAAAAACTAAGCTAATTGACTGACCTATAATCACAAACAGTTGCGCAGACTGAGAAATAGTCTGTAATTCTTTGCTTAGCGTAGTAAAAATTTTCTCTTTACCAATCTTCTCTAAGGTCGCCAGTTCAGTATGACGAACACATTCAAACAACTCGACACGTAACCCATCTATGGCTTGTTCAACCATTTTTGCAGCTTTAGTCATTAATCTATGTTGGGTGAGACCATAAATAGCAATGGTTAACGAAAATAAAGCGAGATAATAAAGAATATGATTTTCGCGGTGAATATCAGCAATATTTTCCGCAACATTATTTATTAGCGCTAAAACGAGGGCATTTGCTAATCCGGAAATACAACCTAGCGCAGCAAAAGTTCTTTTTTTAACTGTGATGTTTCGACTAATTAAATCGTATAATACCATTTTAGAATCTTTTATTGTTTTTTGATGGTCTTTATCAACACTCATTAACGTACAGCTGAATAATATTACCACTGCTTTAAAACCAGTGGTTTAACTAAGCTATATAACTAATTGAGCGTTAAACGTTGTTATCCATGTCGCTGTATTACTTGTTATGTATCTTGGCTATGTGTTGCATCTTTTTTGTGCGCAAAAATTAATATTAATAAACCGACAAAAGGTGTCAGCATCAGCGACAGCAAAAAAAAGCCTACCGGGCCTGCAAAAGTGTTTCGCCCCCAGTAACCACACAATAAACATAATCCTAAATATAAAATGACGATCATTATTAATTCCTTTTCAGTTAAGCTGTAATCAATTGATAAATAAACCAGCAATAACTGCTGGTTTATTTAGGGTTTAGCTCATTCTACTTACACTGCAGCTTGGCTTTGTTGAGCACTTGCATCACCTTTGTCTTTACGATACTTCGCTGCGATCTCAGAGATATCACCTTTAATACTCGCTAAATTAAGGTCTATCAATGTACCGCCATTTTCAAAGTGTCGAATAAACGTAGAACCGACTGCATGCGAAGATGCCGCCGAGATCACTGGCATAAATGCAATGGAACTAAGCGTTCCAATGATAGGTATAGCTTTAAGGAAACTACTCAAGCCAGCCCCTCCCAATGTCTGTGGAAAAGAGCCACCAATTACCGCACTAATAGTGCCTCGCAGCTTATTCTCACTATAGGATTGGCCATATACCTTAGCAATCTCATCAATCATTTTTATTTGAATACCTGTCAAAGCTACCAAATCAACCACTGGAATTGGAATAAGTCCGCTGCCAAATGACCATTTGCTATACTTATCGACGATGATCTGCGCTACAGCAACTCGATTTTCTGCTTCAACGAGATCTGCTTGTTGCTCAGAAACGGTGTCAGTATTCGCCTTTTCGTCCTTCGCTGTTTTTGCCGCTGTCATATTTTTTCCTCTATGAATTAAATTAACAGTTGTTGAACCCACCAAATTACTGCTCTAGTAAAACTTTAGTCAGTAACTTGCCCTTTTTCACTTTTCTTTTCATATTCATGAAAAGAAAAGTAATACTTTGCATAAACATGCAAACAGTAATTGGACTACAACCACTCCTTGTTCAGGTTTGGTTCCAACTTTATTAGTACTTAGCCCACAGCCAGTACAAGAAACTAATCAATTCAATTCTTTTGACATTCACCAATTCATCGACACAACTTTACGCATCAATTAATATCGCTTGGCACTTATCTTCTCGGTGCTTATCACTGTAAAAAATTATATTTCTGATCTCACTTGCAATGCAGTCCGACTCTAGTCCTGTTTTAACGTAATTACTAAAGACCATCACTGATTGATCCCGTTCCACTAAACGGTTAAAGCTTGTCACCCATGAATAAGGATAACTACCTGAGTACTGTAAAAATTTTTCATATTTTCGCAGGTTTGCATCAGCAGGATCTGATGGACAATCGGCAACTTTGCCAAACTGTAAAGGGTCAATAAATGTAACAAACCAACCATAACCATAGTATTCGCATTGCGTACTGTTACCGGTATTAGAATAAGGTGCAAATGCCACTAATTTTTGTGCCTCATCTAAAATTTTACTTGTGTATAATGCCTGATCCCACTTATGCATATCAGTCACTGTTGAGTACATATCACCAGCAGAATAAAGTACCAATGGATTGCTATAAGGATTCTTTAAAATATTCTCGTATGGCGCAGGACCGCCAACTAATGGCGGTCTGCCATTGGCTAGTGGTAAATATGGGTTTTGATTTGAGATATAGCCTGTGGTCATATTTTTATACACGCCAATGGCGCTAAATGAACCACTATCGTTCATATTAATGGGATCTAATATCTGTTCTTTAAGGAGGTTTTCGAACCAAAAGTTACGGTCAATATCGCCTTGGCTACCCGCAGCTATTTGCTCAATAATATTGCCGACTAAATAATAATTACAATTACTATATTGATACTTAGAGCCCGGAGTAAATGTCGGTTTTTCATCTTGTTCTGTACAAGTACAAAAACGATTACTGAAATCTTCAGGCCCATTTAAATTTAGCGTTTGATCATAAAGAAACGGCCGCCAACCATAATTATCATAAACGTCTTCATTATCACTGTAATTATTAATGCCTGAAGACATAGTCAATAAATTGTGCAATGACACATCCGCACATTGATTTTTAGGAAACCAAGGTAGATAGTCACCTATAGTCTGTGTTCTTAAATCTTTTCCTTTGAGCATTTTCATTAACATGGTTGCCGCAAATGCTTTAGTGTTAGAACCAATTCGGTATTTTGACTCTGTAGTATTTGCAATATCATATTGCATATTTTGTGGTCCACAATTAGCCTCGTATACAACCGCGTCACCAGAAGTAATATACACAGTGCCAAAAAAGACTAAAGTGTCACAATATTCTTGCACTGTTGTAGCAATCATTTCTATCTGAGCCGCTGTGATAGTGACATTTTTTGCCACACTCTTTTTTTGCAAACAAGACGCTAAAATCAAACTTAATAAGCAGACAACCATGATTTTAAACTTTACATGCATAAGCCATTTCATTATTTTTCTCCTGTAAATAGCCACATCTCTTTGCCAAAATCATCACTGCTAACAAAGTGAAAATAGTCTTAGTAAACTTCTCATAATAACAACCTGTTAAGCCATGCCCACCAGTACTTTTCGAGGACCGCTATATGCTTCTCGTCCATGGGTGTACAGCATGTTATCAAGCAACAAAATATCATTACGCTGCCATTGATAAGAGAATGTAAGCCCACGATACACATCATTGATTGCTGCTATGTCTTGTGGGTCAATGTCCGTGCCGTCACCGAAGTACGCATTACGGGGCAAATTTGCTTCACCGATACTACTTCGCATTGATTGCACCACGGCACTGTCCATACTTGAACAATGAAAAAGATGGGCTTGATTAAACCAGACTTTTTCACCACTTGAAGGGTGAGTGACAACAGCAGGGCGGCATTGGCGTGTTTGCAATTTATCGCCATCGACCCATTCGAACTGTATGTCGTTTGCATGGCAATACTGTTCAACATCACTTTTACTCTGTGTTTGAAACACTTCTTGCCAAGGTAAATCAATATCACCGTAGTTTCGCACGTACATGACGCCTAACCGCTCAAACTTTTCTCTGATCCGCATGGGTATGTGGTTATACACCGCACGACTATCGGCCAAGGGAGTATTGCCCCCAGTCGTCGCTGGCACCACACAGAAAAACCCCATTCTCTTAGGCCAACTATTCGAATACGCATTTTCGTTGTGTTGTAAAATCACCTGATCAGCATGGTATTCTGTAGTGGTATAAATATTATTCTTCAACGCAGTGCGTGGCGATGAACGATAAACATACTGCTTTAGAGGCTCACCAAAAATAGTTTCTAAAATAGTACTAAATTGGTGAGTACTCACAATATTTAGCCCTCTCAGTAGCGCTAAACCATCTTGATTTACCCAATCATTTATTAAGTCAGTATTGGCTTTAACCCATGCCAAACCACTTTGCTTTTGAGCGCTCATATCATGCACACGGCAATCGCTATTGTCAGTGCAAAAATCCATATCTATTGCTAATAACTGATCCATTTCATTCCCGTCCTTTTATAGGTAGAGGTTTACTGTAGAACATTTTTCACCCACTTGTTAATAAAGTGTATATTTACTTGCAATTTGTTCAACGATTGCAGCAACAAACTGATGCTGTAAGATTGACAGATGATTACCTGTGATCTCTATTGCCGAAAGTTCAGGGTTAACTACTCGCCAGCCCATATCATCAGCAAGCAATTGGCCTGCAAACTCTTTGGTATCGTGTGCTTTTATAACCATAAGCGGCACCTCAAGTAACTCTCTATTTATTTCTACCTTTGCTTGTAACTGCGCTTTATATACGCATTGCAGTGTTAGCAATTGACGAGCACTGAACTGGTAGCCCGCAGCAGCTAAATGCTTACTTAACCACTTTGTTTGTTGTTCATCAGCAAGCGTGCAATATAACTGCTGCTCATCGTCAGTTAAGTTCAATTGAAAAAATTCACTCAGGTTCGCTATTAGTAACGCTGCTATTTGCCTGTCTTGCAGTTCTAGCACAGCTGAATTAGGCATAGGCGTATCAATTACTAGCAGTGAGGCTGGAGCTTTATTGCGCAGTACTAATTGCTGCGCCATTTGATGAATAACAAAGCTTCCAAATGAATGACCAACCAAGTGAATATTAGCGTCTATCCCCTGCTCAATTAATGCGTTGCAGTAATGGTGTGCGGTCAGTGACAATGAATTAATAATATCTGGCTCTAAAGCGATCAGATCTGGCTGCAAACCATAAACAGGAATACGTTGATCTAGTTGATTAACCAATGCTTGATAGATCATCAGTAACCCTCCCGCACCGGCGACTAAAATCACCGGCTGAAACCCTTGTTCACCGGCCTGTAAACAGACTAAAGTTGTAGGCTGAAAATCAGCAGCGTGGCTTTTTTGTAATTGCTCAATTGCCTCAGCTAAAGCGTTTACAGTACGGTGGCGAAATAACATATCAATAGATACCGTTAACTGCATCTGATAGCTCAATTGTGATACCAAGCGCATTGCCAGTAATGAATGACCACCCAGCATAAAGAAATCATCGTTGATCCCCACTTGCTCTATGTTTAACAACTGACTAAATTGTTCAACCAATAATTTATGCAATGGCGTGATCGGCGCACTATATGAAAAGTCATTATGACTACTCAATTGTTGCGCTGTTTTACTAAGCTGTTTTCGATCAATTTTGCCATTATTTGTACAGGGTAAACTGTCAACAAATTGAACATTTTGTGGCACCATATACTCGGGCAACACACCAACTAAAGCACGAATTAGTTGCTCACTGGCTCGCTCTAGCTCACCCACATCAACAAATGCAACTAGCTGCTCATTGCCACTTTTATCTTTACGAACCACTACAGCACAGGCGTTTATTTGTGGCAACGCAAGTAAATGACGTTCTATTTCGGGTAACTCAACACGATAGCCGCGAATTTTAACTTGTTCATCTAAACGCCCTAAGAACATTACTTCTTGGGTATTTGTACAACGCACTTTATCACCCGTTTTATATAACCTAACGCCGCTTTTTGGTTCAATAATAAATGCAGCAGCCGTTTTCTTTACATCGTTAAGGTAACCCCTTGCTAACCCTTTTCCACTGAGGTACAGCTGCCCACTAACATAATAGGGAACCGCTCTTAAATATTTATCTAGAATGTGTAATTGTAGCCCTGCCACTGGTTGGCCAATCGGTACTTCAGAACCTGTATAATCAGTTACCTCAATTAATGTTGCAGAAATAGTTGCTTCTGTTGGTCCATAAGCATTGATCAAAATAATATTATCACTGTAATAAGCTTGCCATTGCTGCAACATTGCGGCTTGCATTTGCTCTCCACCAATTGTGATAATGCGTAACTGATCGGCAAGTGTTACTGGTGCTGCAGCTAATTGATGCCAATAGGCTGTAGGTAAACTCATTAAGGTCAATTGACTATATTGCGATAGTTTAGCTAAATACTGGGTATCGAGTAATTTTTGTTGATCGGCCATCACTAAAGTTGCACCGCTTAGCAAAGTACAAAAAACCTCCTCTGCAAATACATCAAAGCTGCAACTTGCAAACTGTAAGTAATTATCTTGCGAAGTGATCGCATAATTTTTTTGTAAGCACTGCACATAGTTAATAACACTGTGTTGCTCAACCATAACTCCTTTTGGCACCCCTGTTGTACCTGAGGTATAGATCACATAGCATAAATCATGCGGTGTGTAAGTTACTGTTGGGCTGTAATTAGGTTGTAAAGCAAGTGCCGCAGCACAAGTATGAAGATCGATGTTAAGTGTTGGCGGTAATGCGCCCTGCCAGTCTTGTTCGCACGTTAGCAATACTGCAAGCTCTGCATCAGCGGCCATAAACTGCCGCCTTTTTAATGGTAAACTAGGTGCAATCGGTACATAAGCCGCACCGATCTTTAAACTCGCTAAAATAGCGACAATCAAATCACAACCTGGGCTCAAACAGATCCCTATGGTCAAAGCTCTGTCAGAGCCTAGCGTATGTGTGAGTAAGTAATTAGCCAGTCTGTTAGCGGCTGCATCCAACTCATTATAACTCATTGTTTTAACTGGTAGGTTATTGTCATCATTATAATATTTCAACGCTGTTGACTCACCATAACTTGCTACAATTTGTGTAAATCGTTGTTGTAATGTTGTTGCTATATCCCAGCTTACATCTGCCACTTGATTAGCTGATAAACTAAACTCAGCTACCTTATCTATACCTGTTGTAAATCGATGATCTACTAAATCAATTGCTAAGCTAGACAATGGTTGCTCAGGTGCCATTACAAACGATTGTAATAACTGCTGCAACATAGCCAAGCAATGACTGGCAAGCGGATCATTAAATAGTGCGCTTTGATAACTCAAGGTCAATGAGAGTTGCTCAGCTTGGCCAACAACTAAAGTCATTGGATAATGAGTGAGATCTTTACTGTCATTCGCTAACACCTTAAATGGCATATTTGCAATTTCAGCCAATGGATCTGTCGGGAAATTTTCAAATACATACAAAGCATCAAACAATGGACTGCCATTAGCAATATTACTGTAGTTATGTACTTGGGTTAATGGAGTATGTGCATAATCAGATACAGCTAATAAGCTTTGCTTAACTGACTTTAAATACGCTAACACCGACTGCTCACCCGATGTGGTTAACAACACAGCTTGGGTATTAATGTATAAACCAACCCGTTGCTCAACGTTAGTAAGTTGGCTAGGTCGCCCAGATACTGTTTGCCCAAATAAGGCGTAATCTGAATTGCAACAAACACTCAGCCAGTAACCCCAGGCACCTTGCAGTAAATGATTAACTGTTAAACCCTGTTGACGAGCAAACTCAACCAATTGTGAACACAATTCAGGCTCAAGCACTAAGGTTTGCTCAGACACCGTGTTGATATCATCGCCTTGCTTGCGCTGCGCAATATGCTCAACCAATAATGTTGCCTGATCTATATTGGCTAGATAACCTTGCCAAAATTGTTGCTCGGTTGTTTTATCTTGTTGCTGTAGATACTTAATATAGTCGCTATAGTTATCTTTTTTTAGAGATAAACCATGCCCTGCAAGGCGAGCCTGATAATGCTGTAATAACTCTGAAAACAATACAGGTAATGACCAGCCATCCATGATCAAATGATGGTATGTCCAAATAAATGCCATTTTTGTATCACTCAGAGCAAGCAAACGTAATCGCATACAAGGCGCCGCAGCTAGATCAATACCTTGTTGATATTCCTGATCTGCAATAGCAGTAATATAGGCTTGCTCATCAAGTATTGATTGTTGTTGCTGCTGCATAATTGCGTCAGTTACCAAGTCAACCTGCAATGGTACATGGTATTTATCAACCACGATTTGCACCGGTCCCACTGGGCTTGCTACGAACGCAGTACGTAATATGCTATGTGTATCAAGTAGCTGGTGCCATGCATACTCGAAAGCTTCGATGTCAAATGCCCCCTCAAGTAACAGTGTCGTTTGTTCATAATAAGCACTATGTTGTGATACTTCACCAGTTCGTTGACTGTGAAACCACATACCTTCTTGCAGTGCACTTAGCGGGTAAATATCAACAATGGCTGATTGCTTAAAAGGGGCTAATAAATGTTGTAACTGATGATTTGCCATCGTTGGCAAGAGTGGAAAATCACTTACCGTATGGCGCTTAATGTCGTCTTGTATGCAATGTTCAAGCACCGTCATAATACTTGCTTGATAATGCGTCATAAATGAAGCGACATCGGCTTCAGCTATACGGGCACCACCATACTCCACATGCATCGACAATTGCTCATTGACTATTGCTGCTGTTAATTGCAGACCATAGTAGGCGTGATTATGTTGGCTATGCAAACTGCCCGCGGATTCTGGCGCATCATCTAATAAACCATTATGTTGCAGCGCACTATCTAGCTGGCCTAAATAATTAAAAAATAGATGATTCTCCGTCGTAATAGTCAACGATTGGCGGGTCTCCTCATCTGGATGATAATAACGTAAGGCTCCATATCGACTAGCTTTAGTCGATAAATTGGCTAATTGCTCTTTCATATCACAGATCAAATCGGCAATATTTTGCGTATTGCTAAATAATCGAAATGGATACATAGCAGTAAGCCAGCCAAGCGTTCGAGTACTATCAAGTTGATTATTAAGTAACTCTCGGCCATGTCCTTCAAGGATAATAAGATGATCGTCCAAGTCATAATGCCTAACTGCAGACCATTGTAACGCGGCCAACAGTAGCGTTTGGATACTGGTATTATAAGGTCTATTTGCTGTCGTCAAGAGCTGCTGCGTAGCTGCACATGGGAGCGTTAATGTATGTTGTTGCAGTTGTTTTTTGATTGGCTCTTGCTGCCTTACAAAACGAAAAAAGCTGGGCTTAGTCGCCACAGCAACCAATGCTTGCCAGTGTTTTAAATCATATTCATCTTTACCTTGCGCAATTAAAAATTGACTAATGTCATATAAATTAGCAGTACGAGAAGCAAAACAAATATTCTGCTGTAATTTTGCAGCTGACAACGCTTGGTTAATATCTTCAAGCAAAATGCGCCAAGATACACCATCAATTAATAAGTGATGGGCGATGATCAGCAAGCGGTTATCACTTTGCTGAGCTGGGGTTTTTATATGGCAGATTTGCAACAATGCAGTGCCATCAAAGCGAAAAGCTCCTTGTTGCACTTCACACACTTTCTCTAATGCTTGAGACCAATCATCATTGTGCTCAGCTAGATCAATAAAATGGCAAACGTGATCTGCACTAAGATGCTGTTTTATAAAAAATTGCTTTTGCAGGCCTTTATCATCAACGACTAACCGCAAACTATCATGGTGCGCTAATAAAGCGCATGTTAACTCTTTAATATGTTGCACAGTCACTGTTTTATCAACACTGAGTAAGAGTGACTGGTTCCAATGATCAGCTGCTACAAATTGTTGTTCAAAAAACCAATGTTGAATGGGAAGTAATGGCAATGCGCCTGAAAAGCTTTGCTGTGGCTCAACCTGTTTCCGTTGTGGCTGTTTGTGTACCAATTGCTCAGCTAGCACTGCAACGGTACTAAAGTTAAAAATATCAGCTACTGACAAACTAATATTTTGCGCTCTTGCCCGACTGGCAATTTGAATACTGAGAATTGAGTCCCCTCCCGCCGCAAAAAAATCATCATCAACTTGCAGCATCGGCTGATTTAATACTTGTCGATACAAAGTGAGTAGTAAGCTGCTTAATCCGCTTGCTTGTTGTGCTGCAGGTCCTTGATTTAATTGCTGTGTAACAATTTGTTCGCTTGGTGTGCGTAGGTGTTTATGTAATTGCAGATGATCTATTTTGCCATGTGCCGTCAGGGGAATTTCATCTACGTGAATAAGCTCACTCGGTATCATGTGATCCGGTAACTTAACTTTAAGACTTGCTATACTTTGGCGCTTAAATTGCGCTTGGAGCGAATCACTTATCTGTGGCGTGACAATAAAAGCCAACAGCTGCTTATGGCCTTCAGCCAATTCACTCACGCTAACAACACAATCCGTTACGCCAGCAATAGCACGTAAGTGATACTCAATTTCAGACAGTTCAATACGGTAACCGCGTAATTTAACTTGTGCATCATTGCGGCCAATATAGGCAATACGACCGTTATTTAATTGCCTAACTAAATCACCAGTTTTATAGGCTCGCAGTTGTTGCTCTGCAACTGTCGTTAAGTAAATAAAACGCTGTGCTGTAAGCTCTGGACGGTTCAAATAGCCTCGCGCTAATCCTGCACCAGCTATATATAATTCACCAATCATGCCAGGCACAACCGGCTGCCCCTGCTGATCAACAATTAATAACTCTACATTATCAATCGCATAGCCTATATCTGGAGCCATGCCCAGCTCTTCCGTTGTTTTACCAACCTCAGCCGAGGTGGCAACAACTGAGGTCTCTGTAGGGCCATAATTATTAATAATACAATACGGTTTTGCAGCTGAGGGGCATGTTTTTAACTTGTCGCCGCCAACCAGTAAATAACGCAAAGTAACAGGCGTAAAAGCGTGATCTGCCAACATTATTTCAGCGATTGGGGTGGCTAAAAAGCAATGACTCACATGATGTTCATCAAGTAGTTGCGCTAATTGTTGCGGGTTATCTAAACTTTCTCGCGGCACAATTACCAGCTTTGCTCCGGCGCTTAAATAAGGCCAGATCTCCCAGCTTGCAGCGTCAAACGCGATATTTGCTGTTTGACTGGCAATACTTGATTTATCAACAGCAAATGCGCGTTGATGCCAACGGCATAAATTGCTCAGCCCTTGGTGGGGGATCATTACCCCTTTAGGGTTACCCGTTGTGCCTGAGGTATAAATGACATACGCTAATTGCGCCGCCTCTATTTTGGGTAATTGCACTTGACTTAGTGTATTACATGCAAGGTTTAAAGTGTGCTTAAATTGCTCATTATCAAGGTAAATAAGCTGGCTGTTCGCACCACAATTATCTTCTAACAGCGCTGCAAATGCAGTGTGAGTGATAAGCCACTGCGCACCACAATCATTAATAATATAAGCAATTCTAGATGCTGGATAATTCGGATCAACAGGAACATAACAGCCACCCGCTCTCATAATCGCTAGCAATGAAACTATTAAGTCAATGCCGCTTTGCATGCTTACAACAACAGGCTGTTCAGCTTGTAAGCCTTGCTGTATCAAGTATTTTGCCAATAATTCACTACGCTGATGAATTTGCTGATAACTCGCAAATTGCCCTGAGGCTGCCTCAATAATGCCAGTGTCAGTTTTAGCATGCTGTTCGGCTACAGCAGTAAATGCATCTATGACGGTTGCAACTGGCTTATTTAGCCGTTGCTCACCTTTGAGCACGCAGTTATGCAGCTGTTTATCTGTCAACATTGTAGCTGACTGTATAGCAACCTGCGGATCGGCTGTGAATGACCTAATTAAAGTGCATAATGCCGTAGCCATGGTTTGAATTGTTTGTGGGGTAAATAACGCCGTGTTATAAGCCCAGCTAAAGCGTAACTCATCGTCATCTTCACTGCATGCCAGCTCAATATCAAATTTTACTTGCGGTGGCTGCTCATCAATCGCTGTAACCTGTATATTAGGTAATTTAAACTGTGTATTTAACCTTGGGTTTAAAGAAAATGTAAGCTGAAAAACACTCTGTTGACTCATGCCACGCGGTAACTGCAAAGCATCAACAATTTTTTCAAATGGCATGGCTTGATGCTGACCAACGGCAACAATTAATTGTTTTTGCTGTGCGAGTAGCCCTTCAAAACACATATCTTCGCGCAATTGACAACGGATCGGCAGTGTATTAATAAAGAATCCAATTAAGGGAGTTAGTTGCGTTTGTGAACGCCCTGAAAATGGCGCACCAATCACAACATCATCACACTGACTATACCTAGCTACAAATGCGGCATAAGCACTATGCAGCCACATAAATAAGCTCACATCAAACTGCTGGCATTGCCTGTGGATCGCCGAAACCGTGGTTT
This sequence comes from Pseudoalteromonas rhizosphaerae, assembly GCF_028885455.1. Lineage (NCBI taxonomy): Bacteria > Pseudomonadati > Pseudomonadota > Gammaproteobacteria > Alteromonadales > Pseudoalteromonadaceae > Pseudoalteromonas > Pseudoalteromonas rhizosphaerae. The sequence continues at coordinate 3,031,372 of NZ_CP118496.1, read as the reverse complement.
TATCTAGCTGTATTTGATAGCTCGCACCAGCGGACGTAAGCTGTTTAGGACGTATTTTATCCAGCGGTATTTGATGTATCGGTGGGGCATCTTGTAACTGTTGTAACCAAAATGCTTGGTGTTTATCTAACTGCTGCTGGTGTAACTGACTACGCTGCCAATGAGCATAATCCCCGTATTGAATTGATAAAGGTTGCGCAAGCTGTTCAGGCAACCGAGTTTGACTCGTAAAGCTTTGATAAAACGCTTCAAATTCACTCGCTAATATTGCTAAAGAATGTGCATCAGAGGCAATATGATGCATATTTACCCGTAACTTCCAATGCTTTGCATGCAGCTTAACTAAAATAATACGCAGCGGTAACTGGCACCTTAAATCAAAGGCTGTTTGGCTGTCATCGCGCAGCGTTTTTAACCACAGTCGTTGCTGTTGCTCATCGTTAAGTTCACTGGCATCTATGATCTTTAACACCGATGGAAATGTGTCTTGGATCACTTGCTGAGGTAAGTTTGCTTTACCGACTGTGATAAACGTACGCAACACTTCATGACGCTGCACGATAGCGTCACACACGCGTTGAAATGTACCAACATCAAGCAAACCATGCAGTTCAAAATTAGCTGGCATATGATATTGCACGTTTCCCGGCTGCAATTGATCTATGGTCCATAATCGTTGTTGAGCAAAAGATACCGGTAATTGCGTTACTGATTGCACTTTCGGGATAACTGCTGATGCTACAGTGTAGTTGGCAGCTTTATTGCGCGCAGCCGCTAACGCGAGTGTGTGGACCTGCGGCGCGTAAAACAGATCAGCTAAAGTAATCGACAACTGAGCGTGTTGCGCTAAGTGACTGACTAATTGGCTAGCTAATAATGAATGCCCACCCAATTCAAAAAAGTGCCCTTGCCTACCCACGTTTGAAACCTTTAATATCGCCTCAAATGCCGCAGCGATTGCTTGTTCGTCATCCGATCCTGGAGGCTCATCTGCAGTTGCTTTAAGCTGTAATTGATCCAGCGCTAAGAGTGCTTTTTTATCAATTTTACCGTTCACCGTTAATGGCATCTGCAGCACGGCAATAACATTCGTTGGCAGCATAAATTCGGGTAATGTGGTGCGTAAAAACTGTTGTACTTCGCTTGTGAGTGCAGCAAATACGGCATCACTTTTGACGATAACAAATGCTGTGATCCGTGGATTAGTCGGCTGTTGAGTATTCAGTAACACTGTTGCGCTACTCAGCTTAGGGTGGCCACGTAACTGGTTTTCTATTTCACCCAGTTCAATACGGTAACCGCGTACTTTAACTTGGTCGTCAATACGGCCCATATAACTCAATTCGCCAGTTGCTAACTGACGTACTAAATCACCCGTTTTATATAGTTTTTTAGCTGCGTTAGCTGAAGAAAATGTATCTGCCACAAAGCGCTCAACGTTGAGCTCATCACGGCGCCAATACCCCCTGCAAACCCCATCCCCACCTACATATAACTCACCAACTGCGCCAACAGGTAGTAACTGACGAAACTTATCCAAAACGTAGCAACTGGTCGTTGGTATTGGCCGACCAATATTGTTTGCACCAGATACCAGATCTGCGTCATGTAAACGCTTGAAAGTCACATGAACCGTTGTTTCAGTAATGCCATACATATTGATCAGTTGGCAGTCGCTAAAGCGTTTTGCCCAAGGGGTCAACTTAACGGGCTGTAATGCTTCGCCACCAAAAATGACGTATCTAATTTTGCTCTGCTGTATACGCTGCGAAGGCTTGGTTAACATTGCTGTTTGTAGCGCATAAAAAGCACTGGGGGTTTGATTTAGCACGCTGACGTGTTGATCTAGTAATAAATTTGCAAATGCATCACTGTCTTTTGCGGTATCTGCATCCACAATAACTAAGCGTCCACCAAAAAGTAACGCGCCGTACATTTCCCACACCGAAAAATCAAAACAAAATGAATGAAACAGAGTCCATACATCATGCTCATTAAAATCAAATAAACTCGGCTGTACACACAATAATCGGATCACTTGGCGGTGTTCAATTTGCACGCCTTTAGGCCGTCCAGTAGTGCCAGAGGTGTAAATCATATACGCTAAGTGGGATGGACAAATAGCTAACTCGAGGTTTTGTGTATCACTAATCTGATTAATAGCTGTGTAGATCGCGCAATCATCAATATTTATGCACGTTAAGTTATGCTGCGAAAACAACCCGAGACTACTGTTATCACACAACACTAAGTTACTCTGGACATCGTCTACAATATAACTGATCCGATCGCGAGGATAATTGGGATCAATAGGCACATAAGCAGCGCCAGCTTTTAGCACCGCTAATAACGTCACCACTAAATTAACATTGCGGGTTACGCTCACTGGCAGCATATCTTGCGCTTCAACACCCTGACTTAATAATACTCTGGCGAGTAGATTTGCCCGTTCATTAAGCTGTTTATAAGTGAGTGCTTCGTGCTCATCGACTAGCGCCAACTGGTCAGCAAACCTGATTGCTTGTTGTTCAAATACACTCACTATACTGGCGCTTTGATCCCAACTTGTACTATCCGCTTGCTGCGATGTGGCAGCGTCAGTTAATGCCTGTAGCTGCTGTTCATCAAGCAATGCCAATTTTGATATTTGGGTATCCGGTGCAGCAACAATGTTTGCTAATAATACGGCAAAACTATCTGCCCAGTGAGTAATTGTCGCAAGCTCATAAAGTGCTTCATCAAACTTCCAAGTAACTGTTAAACCTTGGTTGTCGATAACTGCATTAAGCTCCAAATCACATTTTACTGCACTGTGGTGCTCTCGCGCTTCACTGCGAGCCTCAGCTATTTCAACACCCGGTAACTGAAAGGTTGGTTGCTCATCAACAGTTAAGGTGAAGAAAATTTGTACTAAAGGATGATGACTTAAATCGCGTTGACAATTGAGCCCTTCAACCAGTTTATCAAATGGCATATTGCGATATTCAAACGACTGTAAAATACGTTCTTTTTGTTGCTGCAACCATGCATTAAAAGTTAATTCATCCGGCAATACGGCATGCATAACTAAGGTATTAACAAACAAACCGATTAAATCGTTTAGCTGTGGATGCTCACGGCCCTGAGTTGGCGTGCCGATCAGTACCTGTTCCGTTTGTTTAATACGGCCAATAAATAACATAAAACTACTTAACAACCACATAAATGGTGTGACTGATTGACTCGCCGCATGTTGTTGTATTTTTTCAACAAACGAGCGACTTAACCGTTGCCGATAAACTAAACCAGACTGCTTTTGAACGCTCGATCTAACTTTATCCGTTGGTAGTGATTGCAACGGTTCAAGATCGCCAAGTGTTGTACGCCAATAATTAATTGCTGCTGTAAAGTACTCTGCTGTTAAGGTATTTCGTTGCCACGCAGCGTAATCAGCATATTGAATTGGTAACGAGTCTAATTCGACATTACCTTGCAGTAGTTGCGTATAAATGGTTTGTAATTCTTGAGCAAATATTTGCATTGACGCGCCATCACTAACAATATGATGCATATTAAATGCTAAATAATGTTGCTCATTATCGGATACCAATAGCACTCGTATTAATACATCTCGACTCAAATCAAATGGCTGAGCTTGATGTTGTATCAGCGCCGCTTTTATTTGGCTTTGTCGCTGTGTAACTGGGAATGTTGACGCATCCAGCCACTGAAAAGGCGTCACAAAGGTGTCTGTTACTTGCACATACGGTATACCTTGCGGATCAGTTATAAACTGACTGCGTAATATTTCATGGCGACCAACAATGTGTTTGATTGCCGCGCGTAACAACGGCACATCTATGTGGCCTTTTAGAGTAAACTCAGCAGGCATATAATATTGTTGGCTGCCTTGTAACTGCTCAATAAACCATAAGCCTTGTTGAGCAAAGCTCAAAGGCAAACATCTATCTCGCTCAGCGATGGCAATTGCGTCCATATTACTTTGCAACGTAACCACTGACTGTTGTTGCTGAAAATAGCGGATAATCGCCGCTTTATGCTCAATGATCCGAGCTTTAAGTTCACTTGGAAAACCGTTACTTTGTTTAAATGCTAAAGCACCTTGTTTTTCATACAAAGTAACACCTGCTCGTAAAGCATCTGCGATTAACTCTTCAATTTCTAGCAGTTGATTTTCCATCACAAAAACATCTCTTCTGAGTTATCATTTTCACTCATGGCGTTATTAGCGGCTTGATGAATGGCGTACCAGCTAGCAATAGCCGCAATTGTCGGCCTTTCAAACAGAACTCTCACTGGAATATCAGCCTGTAACCGCGCCTTGAGCAACGCCATACATTGTGTTGCCAATAATGAATGCCCCCCGAGCGCAAAAAAGTTATCGGTGATGCCAACAGAGTCAACTTGTAACTGCTCTGCAAAGATATCGACCAAGGCTGCCTCAAAGTCATTACGCGGCGGCACATTTTCAGTTGCTACTGCGACTGATTGTCCCCATTGAAGCAGTTGTTTACTGTCAACTTTTGCGTTAGATGTCAGGGGAATAGCACTTATCGCATGCCATTTTGTTGGCATCATATAAGCAGGTAAATAGTTCGTAAGGTAGTTGCTAAGCAAAGCCTGTTGCTGTGCGCCTAAGAGTGTTATTTGCTGCTCTTGCCCAAACGCTTTAATCAATGAGTTATTTGGCGTAAGCACTAAGTAAGCCTCAAGGTTTTCAGTGTCTTTATTTAATATTACACATGCCTCACTAATCTCTTTATGCTGGACTAACTGTGCTGTAATTTCGCCCGGCTCAATGCGATAACCGCGCAACTTAATTTGTTCATCGACTCGTGCACAAAATAGCAGGTGTTCTGGTTGGCCATGTTTATCAAGCAACCAACGCACTTTATCCCCAGTACGATAAAATCGCTGCACAGTTTGCTGATGCCCAAAAGGTAACCACACAAAACTTTGCGCCGTTAAACTCGCTTGATTTAAATACCCTTGAGCAACATTGTCACCGGCAATATAAAGCTCGCCAATGGCACCCATTGCGGTTAATTGCTGATGTTCATCTAATATCACCAACTGACTATCTGCAATCGCCCGACCAATTGGCACCTGGGCCATTTTACGCCGTTCAAGCTCGCTAATTTGCTTAAGCTCGCAATGATAAACACTGCAACCTACCGTCGCTTCAGTTGGGCCGTACTCATTCACCCACTGGCAATTAGGCAAATACTGAGTTAACGATTTGAGCAACTGAGTGGGTAATGCTTCACCACCAATGACAACCACATGTGCAGTTGCTACTGCAGCAGCTGGAGCAAACGCAAGTAAGCCTTGTAAATGTGCAGGAGTAACTTTAAATAAGCAGGCTTGAGAGCTGAATATCTGCTTTGCAAGCTGCTCAAGCATCTGCTCATCATCAGCAAGTAGTGTAATATTGATACCCATTAGTAATGGTGCCCACAACGAAGTGACCGTAGCATCAAATGCCAATGGCGTACTCACCACACTGGTTGTTAACGCAGCTGATAGATACTCACACTGCGCATGTGCTAAGTAACAAGCTAAATTACCATGGCTGATCATCACCCCTTTTGGGGTGCCTGTGGTTCCTGATGTATAAATAATATATGCAAGATCATCCGCCGAATATGACGCAGGCAGTGCACTTTTCGAACCATTGAGTGAGCCATACTGCCAACTGTTTGGCTCATCAAGCAATACACATAATGGCGCAATAATACTCCCGGGCTCATCCGTTAGATGCTGTTTAGCAAACGCTGACTGTGTGATCAAACACTGTGCTTTACTGTCATCGATAATAAATTGCACTCTGGATACTGGTAATTTTGGATCAATCGGCACATAGGCACTGCCGGTTTTTAAAATCGCTAACATGGCGACCAGCATTTGTGCTGTTGCGCTAACACATAAAGCAACTTTACTTCCGGCGGTTATCCCTTGTTCTTGTAAATAATTGGCTAACAGCTGTGACTGAGTCTGTAATTCAACATAACTCAACACCTCACCATCAGGGCCAACGACCGCATTACGTGTTGGATATTGTTCAGCTTGACGTGCGATTTGCGTGACAAGGTTAAGTGACTGAGTGTGCCTTGCATAGGGTGGCGAAGATAAATTAAGCAGCACATTTTCTTTGGTTGCTGACACTACAGGTAATAGCTGCAACTTCATAAGAGGGTCACTTAGTATCGCATCAATCAATACCTCGAATGCTGCTGCATATTCAGTAATACTACTGGCATTAAATAATGTCTCACTAAAATTCCACTGCAGCTCAATGCCATCGCCTTGCTCAATTGCATTGACCTCTAAATCAAATTTCATTTTTGGTGCTGCGTGTGGCTGCATTTCAATATGTAAACCTGGCAGTGAAAAATCACTCGTTTCATTGTTTTGCAGTGCAAATAAAATTTGAAATAAAGGATGATGTGCTAAGTTTCGCTCAGGCTGCAGTACTTCAACTAATTGTTCAAATGGCACTTGTTGATGTTTAAAAGCATCTAAAATCACCTGTTTTTGCTGCATTAATAACTGCGTGAAGTTTTGCTGTCCTTCACTGCGGGTGCGGATCACTAAGGTATTAACAAAAAAACCAATTAGATTAGCTATTTGTGGCTGTTCACGACCAGCAACTGGAGAGCCAACTAAAATATCCGTCGCTTCACTCAATCGCATCATTAACAAGGAAAAGGTTGTGTGTAACCACATATATAAAGTAACACCGTGTGTGGCACATTGTTGGTGGATAGCTTTAGTCGTTGCAGCGGACAAATGCTGGTTAAAACATTGCCCTTGCAACTGCTGTTGGATTGCTCGAGGCTGCTCTATTGGTAATTGATGAACAAAAGGGGCACCTGTTAACTGAGTACGCCAATAAGAAAGTGATTCATGCAAGGCACTTTCACTGCATACTAAACGCTGCCAATAAGCGAAATCGGCATATTGGATAGCTAATGGTTGCTGTAATAATGCAGGTAAAACAAATCGCGGTTCAGCACTTGCAGCTCGGTAAAAAGCAATAAACTCGCGAACTAAAATTGCCATTGACCAGCCATCGCTTGCAATATGATGCATATTAAAATGTACAAAACTTTGCTCATTGCTAATTTTAGCAACCACCACACGCAGTAAAACGTCGCTTGCCAAATCAAACGCTTTACTACTTGCATGTGACGACAGTGATTGCCATTGGTGATCTTGCTGTTCACGATTAAGCATACTTAAATCGTGCAGCTCAAGTGGGATCTCAAAGTGTTCATTAATACATTGCTCAGGCGCTGAGCCTTGGTCGCGTGTAATAATAACGGTACGCAGCACTTCATGGCGTTCAATAAGTGCATATAACGCGCCCGACAACGCAGTCAGCTCCAACTTCCCCGTAAACACAAAGCTAGCTGGCATATGATATTGCACACTTTCATTATGTACTTGATCAATAAGCCATAATCGTTGCTGTGCATAGGAAAGAGGTAGCGCTTGCTGGCGAGATATTTTCACAATCTCTTGGTGTGGCTGAATTTTTTCACAGTTTTGTAATGCTTGCGCTAACGTTGCAATCGTTGGGGTTTTAAATAATTGCGGTAATGTTATGTCGAGCTGCTTACCTTCACGAATCTTACCAATCAAGCGGATCGCTAATAACGAGTGCCCCCCTAAATCAAAAAAGTTATCGTCTAAACCAATATGTGTAGTGAGTAAAATCTCACTAAACAGCTGTAACAAATATTGCTGTAATGGTGTTTGCGCGTGCTTGCTGTGTGTTGTGCTAGTTGGCTGTAAACAACTGAGTGCGTCAGCTATCAATGTGGCTTTATCAATCTTGCCGTTTTTCGTCAGTGGCATCACAGTAATAGCATAACAGTGTGCGGGGATCATATACGGCGCTAAGTAATGCGATAAATGCGATTTAATGGTGTTAACGGCTAATGGCTTTTCATGTTGATGGTAAACAATATGTGCCGCTAACGTTTGCTGCTTGCTATCAACCGTCACCGCACAATCAGCCACTTCAGGGAGTTCCAGGATCAGCTGCTCAATCGCGGCTAAATCAACTCGAAAACCGCGCAGCTTGATCTGTTGATCCTTACGTCCACAGTATCTTAAATAACAAGCAGCACCTGTTTCATCAGCTTGCCATAACGCTATGTCGCCTGTTCTATAAAAACGCTTGGTCACTTTTCCACCCTGTTGGCTAGGCAGCTGCAAAGTAATAAAGCTGGTATTATTAAGCTCAGTCTGATTAATGTAACCTGGGCTGACAACAGGTCCTGCTATAAGTAATTCACCACGCATATTCACTGCTGCTGGCTGATCAAATTGGTCAACCACTAACAGCGTTACATTATCGTTAGCTAAACCAATTGGGACATCATTATGACGCAGTAAAACCTCATCACTGGTACTGTGATCAATTACAAAAGTACTTGAACCGACTGTAGTTTCTGTTGGTCCATATTCGTTAATCCAACGACACAGTGGTAACTTTGCACGGATCGCCAACAACAATTCAGTTGTGAGTGCTTCACCACCGATCACCAATGTATGGGTAACATTGCTTACACAATAGTGCTGCGATAATGCCAAAATGGCACGTAAATGAGCTGGCGTGAGCTTAAACAGTTTAGCGTCTGTTGCTGTAAAGAGTAGTTCCGTCAGCTGGGTTAACTGTTCACCCCCTTGCGCAATAATTTCCACCACGCCACCTTGCATCAAGGCTGGATATAACGCCGTGACCGTTGCATCAAACGCCAAAGGTGTACTCAATACGCTGCTACAAAGGGCTGAATTATCGGGCATATAATGCGCAACCGCATGCTGTAAATAAGCCGCTAAATTAGCATGATTTATCATCACCCCTTTCGGCCGTCCGGTCGAACCAGAAGTATAAATAATGTAACTCAAATCATCATCTTTGACATTGAGGCTGAGTTGTTCATCTGGCTGCTCCACCGGGTAGCCGTCGAAGTTAGAATCGTCATCAAGAAGATCATCAACGAGCAAAAAATCTGCGCCACTGTTGATCAGCGTGTCGGCATTTTCACTCAATGCTAAAATCATCATCAACTCAGCATCTTCAACAATATAACTTAACGTTTTTATTGGTGTATCTTGGTGTATCGGTACGTATACATGACGTGCCTTTAAAATAGCGAGTATCGCCACCACCATAGCTGCACTTGATGGCAGCAAAATGGCAATTCGACTTTGCGCAGCAAAATCCATTTCGAGTAAACAATGCGCAAGCTGATTAGCACGTTGTTCAAGCGCGAGGTAACTATAGGTTTGGCCATTACATCTTACTGCGGGGTGTTGCGGGTGCTGCTTTGCAAAATGCGAAAAACACACATGTAAAGGCGATGGTTGGGTATTTTGTATATCAATTGAGTCACTATGAGATAATGCCGCTGCGTGCTGGCTCGGGCTCCACAGCATTAACTCTGCGAGCTTGACGCTTTGATCAGCCAAGCATTGCTGCAACACATAACTAAATTGAGCAAAGAATGTCTCTATATTCGCTTGATGCCATAGTGCGGTATCGTATAACCACTCAATTTCTAGCACGTCACCGGTATCTATAACTGAGACTTCTAAGTCAAGTTTAGCGCTACGCACCTTGCTCTGTGAGGCTTTAATTGATAGCCCTGCTAGCTGTAAATTTTCATTTATCGTATTGTTTACTCTAAAGATGACTTGTACTAACGGCGGAATTGCTAAACTGCGTTCAGTGGCTAATTCATCCACTAAGAGATCAAATGGGATCTGTTGATGAAGCAGTGCTTCACTCAATGTTGCTTTTACATCAGCTAATGCTTGGTTAAAGCTTGTATCCGCTGACACCGTATTACGTAACACCAGCGTGTTAACAAAGTTGCCAATAATAGGTTCAAGCTCTGCGGCAACTCGCCCTGCAACTGGCGTACCTAGCACACAATCTGATTGCCCAGAAACTCGACTAAACCACAAAGTAAATACAGTTTGTAAGGTTACAAACAAAGTGTCACCTTGGTTTGCAATAAACAATCTTAATTGTTCAGTTAATGCAGGCGACAACACGGTTTTATATAAACCGCCGCCGCTGAGCACTTCGTTACCTCGCTCGTACTGTGTAGGTAACTCATGCACTGTAGGTAATTGCGCTAACTGTTGACGCCAGTAGTCAATACTTATTTGCCACTGAGGATCAGCTTGCATACTATGCTGCCAATGTACAAAATCAATATAATTATGCTCTAGAGTTTGCAAATCAGTGGCGCTTGTCATACCAATGTGCTGATTATAATTGCTAGCGAGTTCACGGCATATCAAGCCAATAGACCAGCCATCGGCAACAATATGATGAACAGTAACAAGTAACTGATAATGATGATCGGCTATTTTAATCAAGCTTGCCCGTAACATCAGCTGTGAGGTTAAATCAAATGACTGATTATAATCTTCCACTATCATCTTCTGTAACAGCTGCTGTTGATCTGCTTGTGTGCAAAGGTCTATCTGTTGCAATGAAAAAGCTAAATGGCCGTTAAAATATTGGCATGGCTGCGCATCAGCTGTACTTTTATAGTTATAACTTAGGATCGTATGGCGCTTAATGATATCTTTAAATGCCTGCTGCAATGCCACCACATCAACATCACCGCGCAGCGTAAACACGCCCTGTAAATTATATTGACGGCTGTGTCCTTGCATCTGATCAACAAACCAAATACGCCGCTGAGAAAATGACAACGGGTGTTCCCCAGCTAAATCAATATGTGTTAATTGCACCTTTGAGCTAGCTTGTTCACTACAGGTTAAATACTGGGCTAACTCCTCAACGGTTGCATGATTGAAGATGTCTTTAAGTGACAATGAAACGCCAAACTGCTGACGAATTTGGTTAAGTAATCTAATTGCTAGTAAGGAATGCCCACCGATTGCAAAAAAGTCATCTTCTAGACCCACCCTAGCAAAGCCTGTTAACTGTGCAAATAACGCCGCTACTTGCTGCTGCATTAGCGTTTTTGGCGCTACAAAAGTATTGCTGCTGCGTACCATTTGTTGTTGTAAGAATTTACGATCAACTTTGCCATTTTCAAGATAAGGTAATTGCTCTTTCAGTACAAAGAAACTGGGGATCATAGGCTCTGGTAATACACACTTTAAGTCCGTTTTGATCCGTTGTTGTAAGGCCTCAGCAGTTAATTGCTGGCCTTCATTAGATGCCACATAGTACGCAACTAAAGTATCTGCAGAGGCAATTTCGCGACAAATCACAGCACTATTTTTAACCACTGATAAAGCCGTTAACTTTGCCTCGATATCAAGTAAGTCAACTCTAAAGCCTCTGATCTTAGGTTGCTTATCTAAACGCCCTAAATATTCCAGCGCACCGTCTTTGCGCAAACGTACATTATCACCAGAGCAATAATAGCGTTGTTGTCCCTTGGTCGTGTTAATCACAACAAAACTTTTCGCAGTCTGATCCGTTGCACGAATATAGCCTGTTGCTAAACTCTCACCACCAATATAAAGCTGTCCAGGCATGCCCATGGCAACGGGCTCGTGGTGTGCATCTAGTATGGCAAGTTCAACATGCGCAAGCGCGCTACCAATAGGATAACTCATCTGCTCAGCAGTTTGATGATCCTCAATTTCATAGGTAGCCACCCCAATGCAGGTTTCTGTCGGCCCATAATGATTGATTAATTTAGCGCTTGGATAGAGCGCCCGAATTTGCGCTACTAATTGCGCTGTTAATGATTCCCCCCCTAACACCCACTGTTGAAGAGGTGCGCGAGGTGCTTGACTCGCAGCAATCGTGGCTAATAGTTCAGCAGCAAAGCTGGGAGTGATCTTTAAAAAGTTAATTGCTTGCTCACTGAACGTATCGACAATCGCAACAGGATCACTTTTTACATGTGGCGAAATTAATACCACAGTGCCGCCACTCGCCCATACCGGGTAGATCCCAGTTAAACAAAGATCGGTCGCAAGCCCTGTAACCACAGCTGACTTGGTATCATTATTCAATTCAAGTCGCTTAGTAATACTTTGAACATAGTGCGCTAGTGCAGCATGATTAACTTCAACCCCTTTTGGCGCGCCTGTTGAACCGGAGGTAAATATCACGTACGCGCTGTCATTAAGGTTTAAATTGGGTAAGCCAGTTAAATTAACCGCCGCTTTTGACAGCTGCGCAAAAGGCCATAATGTAATATGTTGCTCATTTAATACCGTAACTGCTTGCTTTTCGAGCGCGGCATCATCAAATGTTACTAAATATTCACAGCCTGCCTGCTGTAAAATTTCCGCAATACGCGCCACTGGAGTGCCTTGCTCAATCGGTAAGTAAGCACGGCCTGTTTGCAATAGTGCAAACATCGTTAATAAGGCATCGATTGAGCGAGATACCAATAATGCAATGGGTGCTGCAGTTGTTTGTTGATGATGATGAGTTTGCAAAGCTAAAATATGGCTGGCGAGTGCTGCGCTTTGTTGCACTAATTGTTGATAACTCAAACTTCGTGCGGTTTTTCCATGTTGGTCAGCTTCAATACAAGCTGTTTTTTCAGCACTAAGCTCAGCCTGCTTTATCACCTGTACAGGTAATGCAATCACATCACTGCTGACTTTTTCATGATCTTTTTTACGCCCTAACAACTGGCTGGCATAACACGCAGAGGGTAACTCAACGGTTGCAATAGTTTGTGCTGCGTTATTGCCAAGAGATATAACTAATTCATTAAAATCATTGCTCATTTGCTGAATAACATGGTCATCAAATAGCGCACTGCAATAATCAAAACTAATATCTAAGCCCTGCTCTGATTCACTTACATTCAAGGTTAAATCAAATTTTGCAGTACCGTTATCTAATGGCAATAATTTAGCCGACAATGTTGCGGTTTCCACAGTACCGGTATCTACACCATTATAATTAAACAGTATTTGAAACAATGCTGAATGTGCTGACGATTTAGCTAAGCCAAGTGTTTCGATAATATCTTCAACTGCCACACTTTGATTTGCTAGCCCTTGCGCCACTAACACTTTAGTTTGCGCTATTAATTGTGCAAAAGAGCTCTGCGGTGACACCATTTGTCGCATAGGTAAGGTATTGATAAAACACCCTATAACATTCTCAAATTCGGGCTGTTCACGATTCAATACAGGCACCGCCACCGTAATATCCTGTTTTTGGCTATAGCGCTGTAATAGTACATAAAACACACTTAACAACCCGACAAACCGAGTAGCACTTAATTGCTGACAGCAACTGTCAAATTCGGTAACCAGCCGTGTCTCGATAACACTGTGCTGGCTCTTGCCTTGATAGGTTTTTTGTTTATCACGAGGATAACTCGTTGGCAGCTCAAATAACTCCATCCCTGTTAGCGCTTGTTGCCAATAACTTAGCTGCTGTTGATATATAGGTGATTGTTTAAACTGACCTTGCCAATGTACATAATCTAAATACTGTAAAGGTTTACATGCAGCCGCATTATTAACGGTATTATTATTATTTGTCAGTATCGCCAATAATTCTTGCACCAAAAGCCGTACAGACCAACCATCGGCAATAATATGATGCATCGCAATGTATAACCATTTACCCTCACCTGAGTGGCCAATTAACGTTGCACGTATCAGTAAATCATTTTCCAGATCAAAGCGGTAACTTAATTCATCGTGTAATTTTTCAACTATTTGTGTGGGTGTTTCATGCCGTGCTATCTCAAGTGCATTCAATGCTAAGCGCAACTGGCTATTAACTCGCTGCACAACACCTTGATCAGTGTTAAAAAATTGCGTTGTTAATATTTGATGGCGAGCCAACAATTTGTCAAATGCCCGCTGTAGTTCATTTATTGTCAATGAATCTGACAGCTGCAACAGACCACACATATTGTATGCAGTTGACTGCTGTTCATATTGATCAATAAACCAAATACGTTGTTGCGCACTTGATAAACCCCCTTGTTGCTGATGATGACGTTGCATATAGGCAATCAGCTCATCCTTACATGCTTTGATCTTTGCCAGTTCTGGTGCTGGGACTGTCGTTAACTTACTTCGTAACTTTAACCGCCCATCTTGCAAATAAACGAAGATACCTTGTGCGTCCAATTCGGCCAGTAAAGTTTTAATTGCTACATTATCCATGTTACAAGTCCATTTCAGTCATGCTGCTATCATCAAGGGCTTTACTAATATCACGGCCGCTCACTATATCGCTCACAACAGTAACCTGAGGCTGACTTTGCTCGGTACTTGCTGCTCGCGCTGATAATAAATCGTCAATTCGTAGCGCTAATTGCGCCACGCTAGGGTAGTCAAAAATATCGCCTACCGTCACCCGTACTTTAAATTGCAGATTAATTCGTGACACAAGCTGCATAGCGAGTACAGAGTTACCACCACAATCAAAGAAGCTTTCTTGGGTACCTAACACTGCAACCTTAAGTAATGCTAAATAATGTTGCAGTAAGCTCGTTTCAGTCGCGCAGCTGGGGGCAATACGCACTATTGCCGATTGCATAGCCGCAGTCGGAAGCGGTAATGCTTTCGTGTCTAATTTTCCATTTGGTGTGGTTGGCCACTGCGGTAACCAACAGATTGATTCTGGCACCATATAACTTGGCAATGATTGTGATAGCACACGGCGTAATTCACTCACACTCCAAACACTTTCCAAACTGTCGTCCTCAAGGCTATAAGCACATAAACTCGGCTGGTCTTGATTGTTTGGTTTGATAAAAACACGTACATCTTGGTTCGCAAATAACAAGCGCAGGTGGTGTTCAATTTCACTTAATTCAATACGATGCCCGTTTAGTTTAACTTGTTGATCTAACCGCCCTTGTAGTTCAATACGGCCATCGAGTAAACGCCTTGCACGGTCGCCAGTTTTATACAAACGCTGATGCGATTGACCATTAAAAACATGACTAACAAAACGTTCAGCTGTAAGTGCTGGTTGCTGTAAGTAGCCAGTCGCTAATCCTAAACCACCGATCCATAACTCCCCCCACACGCCAATAGGTAGAGGTAAACATGGACTTTGTGCATCCTCAGCCATAACATACAAGCTCGTATTAGCAATTGCTGAACCTATCGTAATATCATCACTGTGCTGAATATGGCTAATTGCAGACCAAATGGTGGTTTCGGTTGGACCATACATATTCCATAAATCCCCCTGCTGCGACAGCACCGCCTGAGCAAGTGCTGGATCAAGCGGTTCGCCACCACACAAGACCTTGATACCAGCTAAACAATCAGGTGCTGCATTTATTATTAATCGCCATAACGTCGGAGTCGCTTGCATAATAGACACTGGGAAATGTGCTATTAGATCGGTAATTGCATATGGGTCACTGCATGTTTGCTCACTCGCAAGCAGTACATTAGCCCCAACAATTAAGGGCGAAAACAGCTCTAACATCGCGATATCAAATGCAATAGTGGTAACTGCCAACAAGCAATCGGTTGGCTCTATTCCAGGCTGTACCGTCATAGCGAGCAACAGGTTTTGTAGCCCTTGGTGATTAATTTCCACACCTTTAGGTTGCCCCGTTGAGCCCGATGTATATATAACATAAGCGCTTGATAAAGGAGCAATAACGCGATCTGGATTACTGCTTTGCAAGCCTGTAAGTACCACAGTATCAATATCTAATACGGGCAATTTGTTGCTCGCAATAATTGGGCTACTATCACTAAAACTGTCACACAACAGTAAATCAGCTTGTGCATCAGCCAGAATATATTCAATGCGTGCTTGCGGAAAAGTAATATCGAGTGGCAAAAATGCAGCCCCCGTTTTTAATACCGCTAATAAGCTAATAATCAGCTCCGCACGCCTTGGTAGTGCAATTGCGACTAAGCTGCCGACCCCAATACCTTGCTCAATAAGATAATGAGCAAAGGTATTTACTCGTTGATTTAACTGTGAATAGTTAAGGCTTTGGCCATCACAGGTAATAGCAATATTGTCAGGGTATTGAGTCGCAGCATATTCAAATGAAACGATACAAGAATCGACACAAAGTTGTTTATCAACACGCTCACATTGTTCAGTAACCAGTGTCGCTATTTGTAAATCATCTAACAATGAACAGTTCGCACTGTTTAGTTCGTCTGTCCCAACAGCGTTGCTAAACAACCCTATTAACCCAGATAACCAATGATTTACCTGTTCATATGTAAATTTATCTTTTTGATATTCAAGGGTGAGTGACCAACTGTTAGCAAACTGAGTTAAGTTACAACTTAATTGGAATTGGCTATAACAGGTGTTGCTTGGCATGGTATTTAATTGCAATTCAGTAAATGCCGGTAAGGCAGTAACTTTATCTAAATTAAATAAAGTATTAGGTAAATTAAGCGATTCATTTGCTAACGCTGAATAAGGGAAATGTTGATGTTCAAATGCAGTTAATAATTCAGATTGCACTGTTTTGATTAACTCTCGAACACTGCTGATGTTTGTAACATCAATGCAAATTGGTAAAATATTCGTGCAATACCCGACTAATTCGCTATCGGAAGATTCTGCGCTATCAGCTTGAGGGAGTAATTGTCGATCAGAGCAAGGGATCCCAACGGTGATCATTGACTGCTGGCTAAGCTTACTTAACCACGCTATATATAACCCCAATAAAGTGGCAAATTGACCGCAGCCCTGCTGTTTAGCCAGATCAGCAATATTTCCTTTGGTGTGCTCATTAAGCTCAACAGTCAATACCGATACTGCATAGTTCGTTGTCGTTGCAATCGCAGTGTTTGTTGGTAGTTGCAACGGCATACTTGGCGCTAGTTGTGCCAACCAAAATGCCTTATCTTGCTGGTAATTAGCAGACTCTTTATAGTGGTCAAGTGCTTTAACATATGCACTAAAGTCTACCTGTGCTGCCAACGCCTCTGTTGTGGTGTTGTTATAGTGTTGGGCAACTTTACTCAAAATAATCTGCAACGATACGCCATCACAGAGTAAATGATGCGTAACCACACTTAAGTAAGCAGTATTATCATTTTCTCTTAGTAGCGCAAAGCGACATGCAACTTCATTATTAAAATCAAAAGCATGGTAACGTAACTCCTGCAACTGAGTTGCTACAGCGATATTATTATCTGAGTGTTGTAGATTAATAACTAACAATTGAGGACGATGCTCAGCCACTAACCTATGGCAAAGCGTATCGCTATCAATTGCATACTGTAAAATAGTGCACTCGCGTACTGTTTTATCAACTGCGGTAACTAAGCGACTTATATCTAACTGACCTGTTAATTTAAGTACGGCTTGTAAGTGATACGCAAAAGCCCCCTCAGGTGACTTTGACGCTAAGGCAAGTAATTGCTGCTGCGCCTCGGTCAATGGAAATGTCGCCGCTAAGGTGACCAAGCTCATCTTATCATCACGCTCAATACCAAAATAACCTGCCACCTTTAAGCTCAAGGCACTGTCTTTAACTGCGGTAATAATGATCTCTATATCTGCATCTGTATGTGCTGCTGATAAAAAGCAGTTACGTCCTTCCCAAATAAAGATGCCACGATTAAGCATTTCATAAAAAAACATATCTAGATTTTGGCTAAATCTAAAACGAAATAAAGAGCTAAAAGCTTCAATTTGAATTGGGATCATTGCATCAGCAAAAAAGCGATTAAGGGTTGTTTTCAGATAATTGGTTTTATCACTTAGCCTTTGTTGTAACTGTGGTCCTTGGCGTTTAATTTCGCTTAAAACCGCTTTTGCACTGGCCATTGCCATTGGGTGTTTACAAAATGTTCCAGCAAAAAAAGTCGTATCTGCCTGTGGATAAGACTGATCACCATATTGCCATACACCACCATCAATACCGTCTAAGTAATCGGCACTGCCGGCAACAACTCCGATTGGCAACCCTCCACCAACAATTTTGCCATAGGTTGCCATATCAGCTTGGATCCCCACTAATCCCTGTACGCCGCCTGGATGAGCGCGAAACCCGGTGATCATCTCATCAAAAATCAGTGCTATTCCATGCTCTGTGGTTATTGCTCTGAGCTCTTTTAAAAATTCCCACGGTTGTATTTCTGGGTATCTGCTTTGAACCGGTTCAACCAATACCGCAGCAATTGTATGTGCATTTGCACGAATAATTTCCAGCGCCTGCGCGCTACCGTAATCTAATACTAAGTTGTCATTAACTGCGCCTTGGCGAACACCTGCGCACATAGGCTCGATGTCTCCTTGGCCCACAGAGTGCGCCAAAGTACCATCATAATGACCATGGTATGCCCCACTAAACTGCACAATTTTGTCACGTTTTGTATAATTGCGTGCTAAGCGCAGTGCGGTCATGACCGCCTCGGTGCCTGAATTACAAAACGTCACACGCGCCAAACCAGTTAATTCGCTGATCAAAGCAGCCACTTCACACGCTAAAGGACTGGCTAAGCCTAATTGAATACCTTGATCTACTTGTTGCGCTAAAGCATCAGTCACAAATTCGGCTTTATGGCCAAATAAATTAACTCCAAAATCCATTGTAATATCAATGTATTCATTGCCGTCTATATCCCATAATCTGGCTTGCTCGCAGTGGTCTGCATAAATCGGATAAAGCATTTCCTTGCTTGATAACCTAAACCCCGCTGAGGCTCTGCAATCAGCTAAGTTGCCACGATGTTGAGCAACCAGCTTTTTCGATGCGCTGGTTTTTGCGCAATAATCAGCTTTTAGTTGTTCAAAATGCTGCTGCATAGCGGGTGACTGATGCTGCATGTGTAATTGTCTACTTTGCGATGCAGGAAGTTCTGTGGCGCGCTTATTTACGGGCATTGCAACTGTTTTTACTTGCTGCTGAGGCATATTGTCTGGCGTTACACTTGCCGAGGAGGTTATAGCACTGCCCTGTAGAAAACGTAATTGTTGCGCTGTCACCGCGGCAATGCTTTGACGGCCAAAATCATTAGTTACACTCGCGGCAGCTTGCAGCTGCTGCTGGCAAATTGCCATGATAGTCTGTTGATCAAACCCCATATTGGCTGAAGAAGTTGTTGTATCAGAGTACGAAGGGGTATTCTGCTCTACAATTGCAATATCCGAGGTTAACTGGGCATCTTCAGTGTGTGGGTAAAAGTCACTATGTTGCGCAATATAATCCAATAAACTATCCACTGTGCTTAGTTCTTCGTAAAACTGGCGTACGCTAAACTCTAAGCCAAATTCTCTTTCATAGGTGCGTACGGCTTGCATTATCATTAATGAATCAACCCCCATTTCAAGTAAGGGAACATTCGTTTTTATAGCATCAACTGGTAATGATAATAAATTTGCAAGATTAGAGAGTACGATGTCACGAATAAGCTCAGTTCGTGCAACAACTTGGTTTATGTTTGTTACCGATTTATTGGCCTGCATATTTTCCTGCATTGCAGTACTTTTTAGCGCTGGTTGCTTTGCTGTTGGCACTATCCAATGTGCATTTTTTGCAAACGGATAAGCGGGTAATGGCTGTTTTTGAATATTTATTTGTGGATAAATATGCGCCCAATTTAGCTCAATGCCTAGTTCAAAAATACGCCCTAAACTGGTTACTAAACGTGTTTTATCAGCACCTTGACTGTGCAATATAGGTAAATATTCAGCATCTAAATGGGGCAAGTTTTCTTGCAATAACACCATCAAAACAGGTTTTGGTCCAACTTCTACCGCGCACAAATGCTCACGTTTATCTAACTCGCTCACGCATAAATCAATGCGAACAGGTTTAGTGATCTGCTCGATCCAGTATTGAGGTGTTGCTAAGGCGTCAGTTTCTAGCTGGCCAGTCACCGACGACAACAAGGGATAACAAGGTTTTCTATAGTTTACTTGCGCTGCTATAGCAGCAAAATCATCAAGCATCGGATCCATAAGTGGTGAATGAAAAGCACGTGCTGTGTTGAGCTGTTTAATCGTCAGATTTTGTTCTTTTAATAACTCAATGGCAATCTCAAGCGCTGAGTTTTCGCCTGAGAACACCACGCCAGAAGCACCATGATAGGCTGAAATTGCAATTTGAGTCTTGCCATTATCATGGCATTTTGTAATGACTTGCTGGGCAACTTGCTCACTACAACGCACTGCAAACATGCCCCCATTATCAGCAAGTTCATGCATGAGTTGGCCACGCGCAGCTATCAATAAAATAGCATCAGCTAACGAAAACACCTGAGCAATGCATGCCGCTGCATACTCCCCAACACTGTGACCTAATAACAGCTTAGGAGTGGCGCCAAAGTGGATCATTAATTTGGCCGTAGCATACTCAACCGCAAATAAGCCGACTTGAGTCCAGTTAGTTTGTTCTAAAAACTGTTTATGGCTTTGCTGATACAGAACCGTTAGCAATGACTCGCCGAGTCTATCGCCAAGTAAATGATCACATTCATCAATCGCGTTTTTAAATACAATTTGCGTATCATACAATTGTTTTGCCATTGCCGGATATTGCGAGCCCTGACCAGTAAATAGCATTACTAACTCATAATTTGTCGCAGCTTTATCATTTTCAGCCGCACTTAAATGTGAGGTTGTATTTAAGCCACGCATCGCACGTAATAAACCTGCACGATCTTCGCCGCATACGGCACGTTTTGCTTCTTTAAACTTAGTCAGATGTGCTGCTGTGTAGATCAGCGCATCAAATTCATTATCAGATAAACTCTTTAATCTCGTTTCATAACGCGTCAGTAAATTGGCTAACGCATCTGGAGTTTTAGCTGATAACGGTAACAGATAAAATCCCGTTTGCGAGGCTAAATCAATGGTATCGACCGCACGTTGAGGTGCACTCGCACAGATAATATGTGCATTTGTGCCACCAAAACCAAACGAGCTAACACCAGCAATACAACCATTGTCTGAACCAACAGGCCACGGCTGTAAATCACGATTAATTTTTAACGCAATTTTATGCCAAGCAATGTGTTTGTTAAGCTCTTTAGCATGAGCTTGGCCGGGTATTTTTTTATGCTGCATGCATAACATGGTTTTGATCATACCAGCAATGCCTGCACCCGATTCCAAATGGCCAATATTCGCTTTCACAGCGCCCACAGTAAGTGGCTCAGCTAAGCTTGTTTGTGGCCTATATACTTTACTCAGCGCCGATACTTCTATTGGATCACCCAGCTCTGTACCAGTGCCATGGGCTTCAACATATTGCACGTCATCTGCTGCAATTTGTGCATTAGCTAACGCCGACTTAATAACACTTTGCTGTGACAAGCCATTAGGTGCTGTAATGCCATTACTGCGGCCATCTTGATTGACTGCACTGCCTTTTAGTACCCCGTAAATAGGGTCGTTATCCTGTACTGCCTGCGCTAACGACTTTAATAATAAACATCCCACCCCTTCACTTCGTACATAGCCATCTGCGGAGTCTGAAAACGTTTTACAACGGCCATCTTTTGCAAGCATTTGCGCGTTTTCACAGGCGTTCGTTACCTCATCACTGAGGATCAAATTCACCCCGCCCACCAAAGCTTGGGCTATTTCACCACTGTGAATACTTTGCATGGCTAAATGCAATGCAACTAACGAAGATGAGCATGCTGTATCAACTGCAACACTTGGCCCGCTGAAGTTGTAATAATACGATAACCGATTAGCCGCAATACTCAGCGCAGTACCAGTACCTAAATAAGCATTTTGCTTTTCATATTGCTGAGAAAGTAAGAAGTAATCATTTTGCGAGATACCAATATAAACCCCTACTTTTGCACCCGATAATTGCATCGGCGCATAACCTGCGGCTTCAATGGCATGGTAACTGGTTTCTAGCAACAATCGATGCTGAGGATCTATATGCTTAGCTTCGGTTGGAGAAATACCAAATAAATTTGCATCAAATTGTTCAATGTCACTGATGTAACCACCTAAACGGGTATTATCCAAATGTGGGCATAACATGCCGCGACTTTCGTTTGGCAGTCCAATTGCATCTTGTTGGTTACATAATAGCTGCCAAAACGCCTCTATACTTTCAGCTTCAGGGTAACGACATGCCATCCCTATAATGGCAATGTCTTTGTCCGTGGAGTCCCTTAGAGACTGAGCAGCTTCATTTAGTGTGGGTATAGCCGCGGGCATAGTGACTGTATTTGATGATATAGCAGCAGTTCGGATCGCAGCAAATTGCCATAAATAATTAGCAAGCTTTGAAATAGATGGATAGTCATATAAAACTGTCGGCTCTAACTCAATATCATGCAATTCCATTAACTCACCCGAAATACGCACCGCCTTCATTGAATCAACCCCTAAAGATTGAAATGAAGCATCAACAGCGAGTGATTGCGGGTCCATATCAACTTCCTGTGCAACGACGCTTTGCAACAAGCTAAGTAAATTTGCATGTTGTTCATCTTCAAGTGCACAGTGGTTACTGAATATATCTGCGGATTGTGGCTCAAACGTTTCGCTCTCAAAAGAACCACGCAATTGATAAAGTGGCGTTAGCTGCTGCGCTAAGTAATGACGTTTGTTTTCTTGACGTTGAATTTTTCCGCTAGATGTTTTTAATACTCGCCCAGGTTTTATCAGTACAACATCATAGGGCGTAATACCATGCTGCTCTGTAATCGCTTGGATCACATCTTTACATATCGCTTCAGGATCAAGTTTACGAACCGCAGTACGTTTTACTTGTTGCACAATGACAAGTCGCTCTTGCTGTTCGCACATTATTGAAAATGCCGCACCACCGTTATTATCAAGTGCAGCATTTGCGTTACTTACCGTCAATTCAATATCTTGTGGGTAATAATTTTTACCGCGAAAAATTAATACATCTTTAGAGCGCCCAGTGACGAACAACTCATCGCGATATACAAAGCCTAAGTCGCCAGTGCGTAAGTATGGGCCATCGTTATCATCAACATAGGCCTGAAATATTTCTTTTGTTAATGCGGCTTTTCCCCAATAACCTTGTGCAACACTTGCACCTTTGATCCAAATTTCGCCGGTTTCGCCATCAGCACAGCGTTTATTAGTGTCAGTATTAACAATGGCCATTGTATGGTTGTGCCACGTAATGCCACACGACACCGCATAATAAGGCGAGTTATCGGATGATGTGTGTAAATCACAAAATGAATCATCATCGCCATGCGTTACGTTTCTTACTTTACCTGTTTGTAATTCTGCAGTGATAAGACGTAACACAGTTGGCGAGTGTGATAATTTACCACCGCTTGCAAATAAAGTTGTTTCCGCCATACCATAACAAGGAGAAATACTGTCACGGCGAAAACCACACCCTTTAAATTTCTCTACAAAGCGCTCCAACGTCGTCGCTCGAACGGGCTCCGCACCATTTAATGCAGAGCGCCAATGTGATAAATCGAGGTTTTTTAAATCAGTATCTTTAACCGTATCGACACATAAATCATAAGCAAAGTTAGGCGCACTAGAGGTTACAGCTTTAGTATCACTTAACAGTTTGAGCCAGCGATACGGCTTTTGTAAAAAGTAAGTCGGATTCATCAAAGCCGCTGGTGCACCAATATAGATCGGATGCAAAATACCAAAAATAAGACCCATATCATGAAAGTGCGGTAACCAGCTGACAATACCGGTGCTGTGATCATGACCAAAGGCTTGCTTCATCATTTCTTGATTATCGAGAATATTGGCTTGGCTAACCATTACCCCTTTTGGCTCACCCGTTGAGCCAGATGTATATTGTAGAAAGGCTAATTCGTCAGCTGCTACTTCGCAGTGCTGAAAATCTATAGTGTTAATTTGATAAGTGGGTTCAGCGTCAGTGGTAAAAATAGCTAAATCAGCCAATAAAGGTTCAGCTTCAAATAATGGACGTGCTATTTCATTAATTTTTTCTGTGATCAGTGCACCTTTCGCACCTGCATCAACAACAATAGTTCTTAAACGGTCAATATTTTGATTCTTTTTGGGAGGATAGACAGGAACAGCCACAATGCCAGCGTACAGACACGCAAAAAATGCCTCCACAAATTCAAAACCAGAATTAAATAGCAATAGCGCCCTATCCCCTTGCGAAAAATGCTCCTGCAAGTGCCGAGCAATTTGCTTAGCACGTTCATCTAACTGTGCATAAGTGAGTGTTTTACAAGGTTGCTGATCGTCATAAAAATATTGATATGCAGTATCACTACCACGCGTGTTAGCTAATTTAACTAACCTAGCCGCTAAATTTATATTCATTCCATGACCTATTTTGGTTTGCGGCTCACTGCAACACCAAAGCCAAAATAAAACTCTGCACTTCTACAGCTTGGTTGCCTCAGTGTATAAACCACTAAAATTGAAATATAATCAATTACATAGATTCATAACATTATTTAACGATTGCACATATTGTAATCCGCACAATATAAATAACGTATTGAAACTTAAAGGTAAACTAACCGCTAAAACCACCAGCTGCGCTAATCAACTGCACCTTAATTTTGCAATAACTTTCATTTAAAACTTGGTATATAAATACCAACAAATAAAGTTACTGTGATAAAAATAATTAATATTGCGACTAAGAGAGTAGTACAAAAAAACTAGACCAACATTAATAAAGCCAATAATTTACAAGTTAACACCAAAAACCATCCTAAAGACGTATTTATTAATTAACCTCTATGCTGAGACTCATGTTACTTGATCAAACCCTATAGAAATATTACAAAACATTACGTTTTATTAAAAAACAATTAACCCAAAAGTGATGATTGATTTAAGGCAACAATTAGCTTTATTAGTAAATTCACTTTACCTACTTGAGCTATTTTCAGCATTTCCTGTATGAGTCTTATCGGGGTCTTCAAGTTACGTGACTAAATACACAAAAGCTAAATGTGATGCAAAGATGACCGACTTTAGCTACTGACAAACGTTCTACTCATTTAGTGCTAGTATTCCCTCACAAGGCACGCCTGCAATATTACGAACTCAATCGTCAAGTAAGTACACGGTTGATCAACTGCACATCTTCTCTATTAAATAAAGTATCTAATAACTTTGATTAATCTGTCCTAAGGTTAGTTAATTAATGCTTGCTGTGGTCAGACTGAATAAGCTAGATTACGCGCTTTTTAAACTATACTTGAGGGACTATTAAGCAGTGAGGAACTTTATGTCGGTATTCAACTGGTACAATGCGTCAATAAAGCAAAAAATTGGTGGATTATTTGTTTTTTTATTAACGTTTTTGTTTTGTGTTATTGTTTTTTCGGCCTATAAAGTAAATCAAATAGAACGTGAAATGCGCGTAGTGGCTTTTCTGGATATTCCGTTAAGTCAGTTAATGCAACAAGTGGAGTTCATAGAGCTTGAACAACACCTGCAATTTGAGCAATTTCAACTAAAAAACCAAATGGGTGATAAGCCGCTCAACCCACATCAACAATTTGCTTTTGAAAAACAAAAAATAAAACAATTGCTCGATAAAGCGGTAGCAATGATTAATCACTCATTAGCATTAAAAGAAGTCATATTACAGCCTGAAGCACATCAAAAAGTGGCCACCACAATTGAAAACTATACGCAAAAAAGTGACGAGTTCGAAAACTATTTAGAAAATGTTTACCAACAAAATCAACTTACTGAGCAAGCGCGGTTGCAAGTCGAAACAATGGCAACTGAGCTAGAAAGTGCAGAAAAGCAAATAATAGCGCAATTAAATAAATTAACCTCTGATGATGCGTATTACACAGATCAGCACGAAAAAGACTTTCTATTTGTCAGCAGCTTACTCGGTATATGCGCCATCATCCTCGGCTTGCTGTTAACGACCTTTATTATTCAAATTATTTTACGTCGTATTCAACGCATCCAATCTAATATCGAAACGTTAAACTCTTCTGTTGAACACCATGAGTTACCTTTGGAACTTCAGAAAAAGATCAAAACTAAAGATGAGCTTGCAGCATTAGAACACGATATAAAAATTGTTATATCACGTTTGAATCAGGAAATGACTAGCCGTGAGGAAATTGAAAAACAATTAATAATATTAGCAACCCAAGATCGTTTAACCGGTGTATTTAACCGACACAAGTGGGAAGAACAAATAGAAAACCAGATCAATATGGCAGCACGAAGCGAATATCTATTTGCTTTAATAATATTGGATATTGATCACTTTAAACAAGTTAACGACCAATTTGGCCATCAAATAGGTGATAAGTTATTAAAACATCTAGCTACACAATTACAGCAACAAATACATGCCATGGATATGCTGTTTCGTATCGGTGGCGAAGAGTTTGCAATTATTTCCCCCACACAAGATAAGCAACAAGCCCATCAACTTGCAGAGCGATTACGAGTGTATATTAGCGAATTAGATGAAGTGAGCTTACCTAAAGTGACCGCAAGCTTTGGGGTAACATGTTATCAGGCAGATGACTCGAGTTCAGTTATTTTTAATCGCGCAGATAAAGCACTCTATGAGGCAAAAGCACAAGGTCGTAATTGTATCGTAGTCGCTTAACTTGTATTGGCTGTATTATTTAGGCTGGCTTTACACACATGTAAATACCTATGTTGATACTGTTAACTGGCAAACTCAATACAATATTCTGCCGGCTCTATTTGTACTTGAGTTACATACAAATCATTGGGTAGCTGCACATTATTAGCCATATCAGCTGAATTAAGCGCGTTGAGGTTAGCCATTAACGCTTGCCGCTTTTCGACCCACTCACTAGGAAAGCACGGATTATCAATAAAATGTGATACTGCTCTGAACTCAAAGTAGATCGTTCTACGTATAGCTGAACCTTTCTGTCTTCCTGATGCATGAACCGTGTTTACATGGTGAATTACCACATCCCCTGCATTGGCCGTAATATCCACACTTTGTAATTGTGCAATGGATAGCTGGCGCTTTAAATCACACACACTTGCTTGGCTACAATGAGACTGCGGGATCACTGTTAACGCCCCTTGCTGCGCTATTGCATCATCTAAATACACCCCCACGGTAAAAATAGGCTCTTGAGTTCTCACCGCCATATCGCGGTGCCAATCAAATCCGCGTGCATCTAATGAATTTTTTATCACAAGTGACTCATAGCTAGGTAAAACAGCTTCGCCGATAATCGCTTCAACGTAACTCATTAGTTCGGTTTGCGCTAGCAGTTGAGCAAATTGTGGCTGAAATTGAAAAAGCTCATTAACGCGATACACAAAAGGCTCATCTGCAGTTTGCATAACAGCAATATTATCCAATGGTAAACCGGCTACATAGTGTGACTGTGCTTGAGCAACCAGCTCATCACAAAAGTGCTGCAGTTTTGTGATTACACTTGGTTTAAGTACTTGTTTAATTTTTACAAAACCCTGCTGCTTAAACCGTTCAACCACTAAATTGGTTTGCATATTTAATATCTCCTTTTAATATACAGGTACTTAAATTTGTAGTCCGGCGCTATTAATAACTAAACAGGCTGTATTTCACTTGCCCAACAGTTCAGAAAAGTAATAAAAAAGCATACTAACCTTGCTCAAATCTAGCTAGCACATATTCGATGAATAATCTGACGCGCAATGGTATATGGTCACGATCCCGATATAACATAAATAAAGTGCGTGCCTTGCTTTGCCAATCAGGCAAAACATGCTGAAGCTCACCTTGAGCTATCATTGGTAATGCATAATAGTCAGGAATATAACCAATCCCCAAGCCTTTTTTAACCGCGTGTGTGAGCATTTGAATTTCATCAAGCTCTAAACGAATGCCCTTACTGGGTTGAAAATCATAAGCGTCATCATTTTGTTTATTTACTAATTGCCAAATAGACATCGGCTGGCAAATCACAGCGCTTTTTGCACATAAATCAGTGGGATGCTTAACACTGTCGGCCACCGTCTGCGAATTACTGCACAAAATAAAGTGAATATCTTTTAGTGGCCTCGCAATCCAATTATCAACCACCGTATTACCCACCCTAAACACCACATCCATTGCTTGCGCTTCAATATCAATTAAAGTATTCGAGAGCCTAATATCTAGTTGGATCTCAGGATATTGCAGTAAAAAATCATAAAAAATATCCCTTAAAAATTGCGAGCCGGCATTAATAGGTGCACTGATTATGATCTTACCTTTCGGTTGATTCTTCTCGATATGAAGATCATCATTAATGCCATCTAACTCAGCAAACAATGCACTCGAACGTTGGTAATACAGCTCCCCCATATGGGTCAGCGATACGCGATGAGCATCACGGTTTAACAATCTAAGCTGTAAATCATCTTCAAGTTGTCGAATACGACGGCTCAATGTTGATAAAGGCACTGATAAAGCCAGTGCAGCATCTTTAAAACTTTTTAAATGGGCAACAATACAAAAATAGCGTAAATCGTCTAGTGAATATCTATATTTCATTTTTGGAATCTACTCTATTATTTTTGCTTGTTTATCCACATTATGGAAAGTAATACACTTGCCGCAACTTTTCAACATCTCTGGATTGCTGATGAACTTCTCAGCCAACACAAAAGCTATTTTACTCCTGTTATTATGTGCATTTTTTTGGGGAAGTTGTTTTCCTATTGGTAAACATGCATTAAATCAAGTACACGCACTGACTTTAGTATTTTGGCGCTTTAGTATTGCCGCAATCTGCTTGGCTATCTACTTAAAAATAATTAACAGTACAAAACCAAGTTTAACGTTCAACCAATGGGCTTGGGTGATTATTGTTAGTGCTGTTGGCGTAGGTGGCTTAAACCTCGGTTTATTTACCGGGCTGGAACATACCAGTGCCGCAAACGGCTCGTTAATAATGGCGCTGAGCCCACTTGCAACCTCATTAATAAGCTCAGTTGCAAAGCGCTCAATGCCTACTGCAGCACAATGTTTTAGCTTAATCGTTAGCCTATCAGGTGTATTATTAGTTATCACCAATGGCGACTTAGCCGTGCTTTTGAATATGCAAATCAATGCCGGCGACAAAATGATCTTTTTAGGTATGTTAGCTTGGAGTTCATACACTTACTTTAGCCAAGGTATCAATCAGTACATGCCTGTATTGCCTTATACTTTTGTTAGTATGCTAAGTGGTGCAACAATCATTGGCTTAATGTGTTTAGTGACCGCCAATGTACACCCGCTTAGCGAACTCAGTAATAGCTCAATGGTAGGTATTATCGATGTTATTTATATTGGCTTATTTGGAACTGTTGCCGGCTATCTTCTGTGGCTTAATGGCATACGCCAACTTGGCTCAGCGAATGCGTCGTTATTTTTTAACTTCGTTCCGGTATTTGCCATGTTAACAGCATTTTTGATGGGCCAACCAATTACAGAACTACAATTAATTGGCATTATTGTTGTGATCATCGGCTTATTAATGCCACGAATTGTTACCCCAAAACGCATTCCTGAACCTTGTAAATAACAAGTAATACAGCACCAGCTTATGAGATAGCGATGGGTTAACTGCAACTCTATCGCTATTTAACCGCGTATTATTTTAGGATAAACAGGTAAGTGTGGCAGTTACTCTTTAAATAGAAAGAGTTACAATAATGCATTAGCAGCACACATAAACACCAAAGAGCAAAAAAATGAAAAATAACGACACCTTTAAAACTATCGCCACCTTAATTTTTAAGCAGCTTTATCAGCAGTTTCCAACACCAGTCAATTTAGAGCCAAAAGCTATTATAGAAAGTGCATCAGCAGAGCAAATCGAATCAGTTAAAGGCACGATTGCGTTTCTTAACTACGAAGGCTATATTTTTGCTACCCCGAGCGCGACTTTTTTATTAACTGAAAAAGGCTTTGATCACGCTTTATGCCCAAAGTTTTAAACATTAAGTCAATACATTAGCCTATGTTAATTAAGATTAATCACAACCAACACTATATAAATAGTACTCACTAAAAATAACATTACGACGACCAAATAGACTTCTAATAACTTTTATTACCTTGAGGTGAAACTCTTTGGCTGGACTATTAATAGTTAAAAAACCTTCAGTAAAGAACACGTTTAGTTATATTTAGCTCACTAAACGTGTTTAAAAACATAAAAACGCACACTTATATTTACATTAAATTTACAAAATAAAAACATTAAACATACACGTGTAACCAGCTCATTTGTTGTTAACCATCACATTTTTGTTTTCAACTGGATAACAAACAAGTTTTTTTATTGACTTTATTGCACTTATTGGAGGTTCTAAATATTTCACGCAATTTATTGGCATTGATTAAAATTCACTCTAGATTTTGCTTTAGCAATTGGGTACTGATTATTTGCTAAGATTTTTATGAATCAAACATGCAATTAATCATTAGTTTTACATCAAACAGTCGGTAAATTAACTATGGTAGGAAATAAAAATGAAAAAATGTAAATATGCAGCATTAATTGCCATTGCCATCTATGGCCAACACAGTATTGCTGAAGTCGATGAACTGACTATTATGCAACATACCAATCAAGCAGCAAAAAAAACGACAATCGGTGCACAAGCCGATACTCATTTAAAACTCTCTAAGCAATTTGTAAATATTCAAAGCCAAGTAATCAGCCATACAATCAGTCATCCCGGTGCTGATTATATAAAAGTACATTTTAGTCGGGTGCAACTCAGTGGTAATGCAAAACTAGTCGTCAGAAACCAAGATAACACTGAACGATACGAATATAGTAGTGACAACATGAATGCTGCAACAATTGATGATGTTAAAGGTGATGACGGGGTGCATTCGTTTTCAGCTATGTCGGTCTCTAATGACAGCGTTATCATTGAATATTACCCCGACCCGACACTCAGTAAACAACAAACCCAGTTTGGCATTATTGATAGTTATTTTTATGGCACCGAAAGTGATATAACTACGAATACAGAGTTAAATAATGGCAATGAACCAGCGCTATTATCAACCTGTGGCGTTAATGAACGAAAAGATGTGCAATGCTGGGCTGATTCCCATCCAATAGAGTTTGACCGAAGCCGACCTATTGCGCGCTTAGTGATCGGTGGGCGCAGTTTATGCACGGGCTGGCGCGTTGGGAGTGATAATAAATTATTTACTAATAATCATTGTATTGAGACCGCATCAGAACTTGCCTCAACGGAAGTATGGTTTAATTATCAAAATAAAAGCTGTAATGGCTCAACTAAAGAAACTGTCGTAAAAGTCACGGGGAATGAGTTTTTTAAAACCGATTACACGCTCGATTATACTTTGTTCAGTGTTAATGATTTTAGCACTATCGAGCAATTTGGTTATTTAGGGCTAGATGTACGAAACGCGCAACAAAGTGAACGCATATATATTCCACAACATGGATCCGGTAACCCCAAAGAACTTGCAATAGAGTCAGATCAAGACAATGATGGTTTATGCCAAGTTAATGCTCCTTCAACAAATGGCCGTGGCAACAACACAGATATAGGATATTATTGCGATACCATTGGTGGCTCATCTGGTTCGCCTGTTGTAGCTGCATCAAGCAATCGTGTTATTGCATTGCATCATCTAGGTGGCTGCTACAACAAAGGAGCTAAAATAAGTAAAATTTGGCCTCAAGTAGCCAGCTATTTTAACGGTACTGTGCCCATTGGCGATAATGATGGTAATACCCCTCCTGCGCCTACGGCCCGTTTTGAATACAATTGTGATCAATTGCAATGTAACTTTGATGCTACTGGTTCCAGCTCTTCGGGCACAATAACTAATTACAGCTGGGATTTTGGCGATAATCAAATAGACAGTGGCGCAACTGTACAGCACACCTTCACTTCTACTGGAAACTACAACGTTTCTGTAACCGTTCAAGATAGCAATAACAACACCAACACACTAGCTCAGCTAGTCAGTGTTTCTGATGGTACGTCATCTGACATTGAGTTAAATAAAGGCCAAGCATTACCAGGTCTTAATGCAACAAGAAACCAAGAAAGTATCTATTTTATTGATGTGCCAGCTGATGCCAATAATATTATGATGAGCATATCAGGTGGTAACGGCGATGCAGACCTATACGTTAAGAAAGGCGCTAAGCCCACCACTTCAGACTATGACTGTCGGCCCTTTAAAAATGGTAACGAAGAAATCTGTACAGTTAACCTAGGAGAGGGTCGCTATTATATTATGCTCAAAGCCTATAGCAGCTACAATAATGTCACTATCATGGCTGATTATAAAAACAGTACACCACCGACGGGAGATAGCACAATTATTACCTCTCGCGCCTATGGATTTCCCGGTTTTTGGCAACGATACAGCTATCTGGTTCCTACAGGAAAAACATCTGTAACAATAAGTACAGCAGGCAGCCAAGGAGATATAAGCCTATATGTAAATGCAGATGGTGCAGTCACGCAAACAAAGTATGATTGCCAGTCAAAAAATCCCGGCAGCAACGAAAGCTGTACTTTAGCTGTTAACGCTGGTCAATCGTTACAAATCGGGTTACTAGGGATAGTCAGTTATGACTGGGTTAAACTAGTCGCTACTGCACAGTAAAATAACATTACTCCCCTTGTACAAAGCACTTCAGCGCCCTCTGAAGTGTTTTTATTTTTTACTAGTTTAGATAAAGCCCCACTCTACAACTTAAAATTTAATATATTTAGTACAGCTAAACTGAGGCCAGTAAATACGTAAATAAATAAGTGAATTTTACGGTTGGCTCAGAAGAGAAACACTTTAAAAAAACAAAAAACCACGTTGGCTTAGCCTAACGTGGTTTTGTCTTTAATCGTTTATAAAAACTATTATAGAGAAAGGTACTCTTTAGCGCGCGTCAGGTTATGAGAAACCATTTCGCTATCAGCGATTTGTGCCGCTTCGTATAAATCAGAAAGACCAGCCGTATCATTGTTTGCCATCATACGTGACACACCACGGTTGCTTAATGCAAATGACGTTAGCTCGCGAACTTTCATACGTGGACCATTACTTTGCTTTAGCAATGCAATTGCTTTGGTACAAATTTCATCTGCTTGTGCATAATTTTTTGATTTCACATTTAATGCGCAGTTATTAAATGATTGTTCAACTGGCTGAGACGCTGCCGCATTATCAATAATCATTAATTTGTAATCACTTTGATCAGCCATAACAGCCGCTGAGCAAGTAAATAATGAGCCAAGTGCGATGGTTTTGATTAGTGAACGTTTCATGATTATATTCCTATTTGGTTTGAGTCGTGTCATGTCGGCTCTGTTGCCGACAACTGAACTTTAGAGTGTTGGCTCAATTTCGACAAACGATAAAACTAAACCCGATAAGTGAAGAAAATTAACTTATAGACTTTAGTCTAATAAACGAACTGATCTTCTATTTATTAACGGCATTAAATTGTTCATATACGCCTGACAATGAAATATTACTGGACTTGTACGTAATCGCTATTAGTATTGAATACAATACTAGCTGTGGACTTTATACTTAGTTTCAACAACTTAATTATAAAATTTCCTTTTAAGTTGTAATTATGGGATCCAAGTTCAATGATGGCGATTTTTTGTAGACCCTGAAGCCGAATGCATTCACGGTTCTTACGTAGTAGCCCGCCTAGACAACGACAACCAAGCCACATTTAAACAGCTAATAATTGAAGGTGGCCACAAATTCTTAAAAGCCGCCAACCCCAACTGGCCAGAGCAATTAATCCCAATTAATGGGAATTATACGTTGGTTGGTAAGGTAATCTTTACGGGTAAGTCGCTTTAAAACGATTAATAACAATAAAATTAAAGGACTAATTATGTTTTTTGAAAAACAAAATAATCTCACTGTGCTAGAACACACGCTAAATAAGTATTGGGATAATGGCGAACGGTTACAATTTAAGAATAACTTTGATGTTGACGATAATAACTTTAGTCTTTTTGTTGACTCATTATCGATAATTAAAGAGATTTATAACCAGCCTAAAACTTGGGATAAATTCACTTTAGTTCAAACTCAGGTATCAACTGAATTAATCGATATATGCCAATATTTCAATAAACTGGATGCTAATCATAATCTAAACTTACAGAACCCGATAGAAATAATTTACTTGTGCTGTATAAGGTTATTTTACGAGGTCGATTTTAGAAGAAATGAAGAACTCGTGTATAGCACTCTTTTCAGTGAGCAATCTTTAGAAAAAGTAAAAGTTAATGCTGCTAATTATTCAAAAAATGAATATTTCAGTTCTCACTTCAGAAAAAAAGTGAATGACATAGTATTTTCTGTCCCCTATGATATTTTGAAGAACCTATTCAACTCAAAAGAAATAAAATTATTCTCTGAATTCGATGAAAAAAATGAGGTTGCCAACTCTACGCTTGGAAAAATTGATTCCTATGCAGATACAATTACCGAAAGAATAAATAAGTTTAATAATGAACTAAGCGAGAAAGAGCAAACCGTAAATAGCTTAAAAGAAACGTTAGATAAACAAGAAACTGCATTTAACTTTGTAGGTTTATATGACGGATTTAATAAACTGTTAAAAACAAAAATTTTAGAATCGAGGATACTGTTAGGCTCATTGGTTACAATGGGTATCATTATGATAGTTCCATTATTATGCACTATTTTTGGCTGGCTACCTGAAAATATACTAAAAGACGAAGAAGCAATTTCTCACTTGTTGAAACTAGTTCCATTTATTTCGTTAGAAGTATTACTTATTTATTTTTTTAGAGTAATACTCCAAAACTATAAATCCGTAAAAGCCCAAATACTTCAAATTGAGCTAAGACAAACACTTTGTCAATTTATTCAAAACTACGCTGATTACTCTAAAGACATTAAAAAAGATGACCCTGCTGTTTTAGAAAAGTTCGAAAATCTTATATTTAGCGGGATTATCAGCGATGCTGAAAACCTCCCGAGCACATTTGATGGCATGGATCAGATAGGTAAACTATTTAGCACACTTAAAGGTAAGGGATAGCATGGAAAAGCTCATTAAAAAAATTTGTATAACCGCTGCAATAGCTGCATTAATAGCTATAGGTACTTTCATCTCTCATTTTGGGTTAGGTTTCGCATCTAATATTGGTAACTGGGGTGCAGTTGGTGACTTTTTTGGTGGTGTACTAAACCCCACGTTCGCCCTACTCAGCTTAATTTTAATTGCTTATACACTAATGCAAAATAAAAAAGCGCTAGAGCAAAGCGAAAAAGCAATCGAGCAAGGCACCAAAGCAATAGAACAGAATGAAAAAGCACTTCAAGTGAGTAATAAAGAGCTAGAACTTACCCGTAACGAACTTGCAAACTCATCTGATGCATTAAAAGAGCAAGCTAGCTTATTAGCTGTGCAGAGCTTTGAAACTACGTTTTTTAATATGTTAGATTTACACAATAAACTACTAAGTAACATTTTCTACGGTGATGGCAAATCTTATGAAATTATCATAGGTTGGATCTTAAGAAACTTGAAGTTGAACTCTGTTAATGATCAAATAGTTACGCCAATAAAAACATGACCAAAAACAGAGTTCACATGCAGATTAACCAAGTTTCAAATCAATTAAAAGCCCTTATCTCAGAAAAACACCTCATTGAGCTTGCAAAAACCTCCGGATTTCAAGTTCGACACCGTTGCCTGTCGATCGTTTCTCTGCTCAAAGCTGTGTTCAAAAGCTTATCTTGCCTGCAAGACGCTAACTTGTCAGATATCCATCAGAACCTGCGAACGCAGGCCAATTGCACGATAAGTTATAAACCCTTTCATAATCAAATTCGAAAACCAGCCTTGACTGAGCTAGTCCGTGAACTCGTTATTCAAGCGATGTCTAAATTGACTGTAAACACGCTGGATAAAACCTTTTTTACCCAGCGAGGAATACAGCGAGTGTTATTGCAAGATGGCTCTTCATTTGCTCTACATTATGAATTAGCGCAGGTTTTTGCTGGTCGCTTTACTGCGATAAGTCCTGCCGCAATTGAGTTACATCTTACTTATGACCTATTTAACGAACAGCCTTGTGAAATAGATATCCGTCCTGATGTTGAAACCGAGCGAGCCTTTTTACCGGGTAGTCACACACTTGAAGATACGTTATTACTTGCTGATGCAGGGTATTTTGACTTAGATTACTTTGAACAAGTATCTCAAGATGGCGGCTACTTTTTGGTCAGAGCGAATAAAAACATCAACCCAACCGTCACATCTGCTTATTGCGCGGGCGTAGAGCTTAAAGAAAAGCATATTAAACTCAAAACCTTGCTCAAAAAGCGTGCTAGTCAGCCACTTGAGTTAACAGTACGCTGGAAGAAAAATGGACCCGAGTACAGGCTTATTTATCTACCCGATGAAAAGCGCCCTGTTTTCCTTGTTACTAATTTAAAAGAAACACAGTTTAACTTTGATGAGTTACTCGATATATACGCGACTCGTTGGCAAATCGAGTTACTTTTCAAAGAGCTAAAGTCATGGAATAACCTTAAGGGATTCATCACAAGAGACCCACACATTGCAGAATCGCTGGTTTGGCTGAGCATACTGCAAACACTTATCAAGCGTTTTATCTGCCATAGTGCAGCGACGATATTTAAGTGTGCGATCTCGACATTTAGAGCGAGCAAGTGCAGTTATCTTTGGTTGGATGATGTTTTGGATTGCATAGAGCAAACACGGTGCAGCCACAAGATACACCGTGTACTAAAGCTACTAGCGGTAAATTGTAAGCGTCAATCCATTGAAAAAGAAAGTGACATTTGCCGTTTTAAAATAGGAAGTCACGCGATCAATGTTCCTTAAGAACTAAGGTATGATGAAATTATTAAAGATGAATTAGATATAACTTATTATACAGATGGCTCATTTTATAACGAAGACAAAAAACATAAAGGGTTAGATTCAGTAGAACGATTACTTATTGCTATTAAAAGTGCTTTTGAAGATGAAAAAAACCAAGCAACTGTACTTTTTATTTTCAATACTATTTATAAATTTGAAAACAAAGCTTTTGGTAGCTATTTTAGAAACCTGTACCAAATTTTGAAATTAATAAAAAACAGTTTTCCAGATATAGATGTTCAAAAAAAGTATAGCAATATTCTTAGAGCTCAATTATCAAACCAAGAATTATCATTATTGCTTTTAAACTGCCTATGCCCTCATGTGGATAATGGCCAGTTTAGAAAATTAGTAATTCACTTCGAACTACTCGAACATTTAGATATCACCTACACTTTAGGTAGTGATTACATCGCAACTTTTACAATAAATAACCCAACCATGCATTTGACTAGTAATGAAATCGACCTGTACTTTTCAACAGATACCAGTGGCAAACTCATTAAGTCTGCTTTTGGGCAAAACGCTCAAATTATCAGCTATTGCAAAGATCAAAATTATATAGATAAAAATATTTAACAACTAAAGAAGTTAATAAAATATGGTTTTAAGTAAAACAAAGAGCTCTTTTTATAGAAGACTATTAATCGCTAGCTTGATTGAGCGTGGGTTTAATACTATTCCTAAAATAATGGACGAAATTGAAATTCCTCGGCGAACAGCGCAAGATACAATCTCTGCGCTGGAGGAATTAGATATTGAGTGTATTTTTATAGGTGCTCCCAAGAACGGCTACTATGAAATTCGCTCTTGGGGGGCTATTGATAAAAGCTGGGTAATGAACAATACCGTTAAGCTAATGGAAACACTTAGCTATTAATTTTAAAACCTATATTCCTTTTCTGACTTTCCACTGTAAACAAAGGTACTCTAAGTTTATATAAGCTGATTGATTTCGTTTTTTTACTTCAACAATATAAGATCTTAGATAATCATGAATATTCAAAACCAATGATGAAAGGGAACTATATAAGAACTCTTCATCATAAATATTATGTCTAACCCCTGCGGCCATTCTTTCAAACTCATTTAAAACTGTTCTAATGGCATTGGCTTCATCTGTACTCATATCTTTTATTGCGTATTCTGAAAGTGGTTTGTCTAGCCTATTATCTAAAAGTACAGCCAAAGTCTTCAATGAGCCATGAAATAGCTTATTTTCACTGAGTCCTTGAGAGAAAGACAAAGACTTTTCAAGTCTCTTCTCTTGTTTTTGAACTTTAATACCATAAAGAGCGACTAGTGCAGCTAATGGTATTGTAATTGGCGCGATAGCCGCAACTTTTAGTAAAAAATCATACATATTTACCTTCAATACTATTATTTAGTATCACCTAACGAACCTATACATGGTAATTAAGCGTTCTGCTGGATTATCTATCAGAATATTAAACTCAGCGTTTTGATATAACGATACTAATTTATCTACTTTTTCACATTCAAGTATGATTACTCTACCACCAACAAGTTGATTTGCTTTATCTATAATTGTGTAGGCTTCTTCGAGAATTAGATCCAGATTAATTGGGTTATCTTTGATTGAGTCATTCTTACCTACTTGGCCAATAAGGTAAGCATTTACACGGTCGCTATTTTTGCAAATACCATCAAGCCTTTTGCGTAAATTTTTACTTATCGGCTTTTCATTATCTTGATTAAGGTGGATTTCTTTTAGAGATAGAGAGAAATAAGCGAGTATTTGCCCATCATCATCGAGGATCAAAGACGTGCGTGATTTAGATGTATTTTCAAGGCGGATTGATTTATTGGGATCTGTTAAGAAGGACTGAACATCTGTGTTTTTATTACTGCAAAAACTAGAAAGGAGTTGATGTAATTCTTTTTCATCAAACTCCTCTATTAGATCTGAGAGTGGGACAACCGTTGTCTTAATAACGCAATTCCTTTTACTCTATCTGCCTCATGGTTACGGTTATTAGTTGTAACTTTATGGGCTTTTTTGCAGTTTTCTTTAAACGCTCTGATTGCGTTTGGGTCTGTTACTACAAAGTTTTTTTCAAATGACGTGGTAGCCATAACAAGCTCCTTAATGCCGTTTTGATAACCTTTTATACTGTATACATAATTTTGTATGCACTGTAATATAATAAAGCTATTGACGACTATGTCAATAATTTTGTATGCACAAGTATCTTGGTGTATGCTGCCGTTTCTATTTCTTTTGCAGCTCTATTTTTATTGCATCCTAAATGAGCTGACAATATAAAGCGTAACCTTCTGCCTGCTCTTTTATCCAATCGTGTTTGTTGTATACGGCAATTACTCCACGCATTGTGTGGCCTAACATTTTTTCGGTTACATGTGGTGCAACACCATTTTCGCTTAGCAATGTTGAGATTGAACGGCGGATGGCTTTATTTGTTTTTGAGTTTTCAGGTGGTAAGGTCCAAATATTGTTTTCAAAATCGAAATGTCCCACTTGGCTAAACGAATCTCTGATTGCCGTGCACCGGTTATATAAATTAGCTGCAAATATGCTTTTAAGCTCTTTCTCGTCGTAACAACCTGAAAATAAGCAATTGATGATGAATTCCATCTGAGCAATAGGAAAGCTTTAAAGTATAGAACATGATGAAAAGGTAAAAAACATTCGTGGCTAAAGCACACTCCTACTTATAGGGCCAAAAAGCTCAACAACAATTTAAATATTGCTTTTAATTTAGAACACTGATTTATAAAAACTTTAACGCTGATACTCGCCCTTGTTTTCTCGACCAAAAAATGCGCCAGCAAGCTTAACGCCTACGATAATGCTCTTGTAGCTCGCAGTAAAATTTTTTCAGGCTAAAACTCAACCGACAATTGAATGTATTCATAGTTATGAGTTTTTAAGCAGGATTTTCTTTTAATGATTAATTAGGTTTCGCAATACTTAAGACAAGCTACCCGAGAATAGTATGATTACCATCATTTCATCATCCAAACCTATAAACTCCCTCGCCTGTATGCCATAATCTAAATAATTCATGAATTTAGTAACTTGGCGGTATTGCAACCGCTTCAAGCTAACTTAAAGGGTTTTTAAATGGCTTATCAAGAGCAAAATCAAGCAACAATCTACTGGCACGATTATGAGACCTGGGGGGCGAGTCCGCAAAAGGATAAGCCGAGCCAGTTTGCGGGTGTTCGTACTGATCTTGATTTAAACATTATTGGTGAGCCGCTGATTGAATATTGCAAACCTGTAGCTGATTATTTACCGCATCCTGAGGCATGTTTGATCACCGGTATTACTCCGCAAGTGGCGATGCAAAAAGGTTTAGTTGAGGCTGACTTTATTGCCAAAATTCATGCTGAATTTAGTGTGCCGAATACCTGCGTGGCCGGTTATAACAGCATTCGTTTTGATGATGAAGTAAGCCGTTATAGCTTTTACCGTAACTTTTACGACCCTTACGAACGCGAATACAAAAACAATAACAGCCGCTGGGATATTATAGATTTAGTGCGTGCTTGTTATGCACTGCGCCCTGAAGGTATTGAATGGCCGTTAAAAGAAGATGGCAGCCCAAGCTTTAAGTTGGAACATTTAACGGTTGCCAATGGCATTGAACACGCTGCGGCACATGATGCACTAAGCGATGTAACCGCGACGATTGCTTTGGCTAAACTAATAAAAGAAAAACAGCCAAAACTGTATAACTTCTTTTTTAGTTTGCGCGGTAAAAAAGCCTTAGCTGAGTTAGTTGATGTATTTAATATGACGCCGCTGGTGCATACTTCATCACGTATTCCTGCGACCCAAGGCTGTACCAGTTGGATTGCCCCGATGAGCTTTCATCCGACTAATAAAAATGCAGTAGTGTGTTTTAACTTAACCGAAGATCCACAGGTATTACTCGATTTATCAATTGAAGAATTGCGCACCCGCCTTTATACCAAGCGCAGTGAGCTTGCCGATGATGAACTGCCTGTTGGTTTAAAACTGGTACATTTAAATAAATGCCCTATTTTAGCGCCGGCTAAAACCTTATTACCTGAAAACGCCGCCCGTTTAGGCATTGACCGCGAGCAGTGTTTAAAAAATCTTGCGATTTTAAAAGCCAACCCAAGTCTTCGCGATAAAGTGACTGAAGTATTTAACGATAAGCCCGATTACGGTAAAACCACCAATACTGATTACATGTTATACGACGGCTTCACCAGTCATGCTGATAAAGCTAAATTTGCCATTATCCGTGATGCCAGCCCTGAGCAATTAGCGGGTATGAAGTTGGATTTTGAAGATAAAAAGTTTGATAACTTATTGTTTAAATACCGTGCCCGTAACTGGCCGCAATCGCTTAATCAAGATGAACTTGATCAGTGGCGTCAATATTGCCAAAACAAATTAATGCATGGTGAAGATCAACCATCGATCAGCGCACAAGATTTTATGGTTACGCTAGAAAATCTCGCCCATGAACATGACGATAATGAAAAAAATCTGACTATTCTAAAAGCGCTTTATAACTACGCGCAAAGTATGTAGTTTGCAGAGATTTAAAGCCGCGAGCAGAGTTATTCGCGGCTTTTTACTTTAAAATTCAAACTCTAGGGCAAGGCGAAAACTGTGATCTTTACCTTGTTGGCTCAGCTCTGTCACAAATCCTGCTTCCCACTTTAGTTGTCGCTTCGCTGAAAATCGATGTAGCCCAATAAAACCTGGACCAATACCAAAGAAGTCTTCTCCGGCGTATAGCTCTAATGCAGGCTGAAACTCAGAGCGAAGGCGATAGCGATACTGTGCGCGAAACTCAGTTTCCCATTCGTTTTTAATATCACCGCCCCACTCGTAGACTAAAAATGCATTCATGGTGAGGCTAGTCCGGCCAAATTCTTTTTCCCATAAAAAGCCAGTTTTGGCTTCATAACTATCTTTGCCTTCTTGCATTTCAAGTTCAAATAAGGCGCCCCAGTCAGCCCACAGCCGCCCTTGCTCAACCAACTGCCAACGTAATTCTAATTCGTAGGCTGAGAAGCCAAAATTACCGTTGTCATCGCGCTCTCCAACCGCATAACCTTCCAAACTCATAATGTCGTTAAACGAGCCACCTAAGCCAATTCGTTGGGCTAAAATATTGCCCTTATCTGTTTGATGAGAGATCAAACGCCATTCAAATTCGCGCTCAAATGGTAATACGTAAGGGTGGTAAACTTTATCTACAACTATTCCATCGGCACGCACATTAAACGATGCCATGAACAAAATCGAAGTTAAGCACCACGCGAGAATAAATCTCATGATGGCTCCTTTTGAGAAAATTGCCGAGTAAATACTATGCTGGTGCCAATAAAGGCTAAAACCGCAACTAGATATAGCCATAATGCAGTTTTGCTTGGCGTTGCCTCATAGCCGACTAAGGCTTTGAGTACACGGCCTAACTCTGAGTTTTCGACTAACACTGCACGCCAATCAAAGTAGTTGGATGTAATATTGATCAAGTCAATTTGGCTGGCCAGATCTAACACTATGAGTAGTTTTGCCGAGACATTAAAAGCCAATAACAACATCAGCGGATACACACCAAATCGTGCTCTAACACTGTGCAGTAAAAATAATAGCAACACACCAAAACTACCACAGATCCCTATTCCCAGAGATGTCCCTATAAGCAAGGGTTTTGATGTGTCGGTGTTATGCCAAAAACCAACCAGATAAATAAAATAGTGACTCAAATACAGCGCCATAACCGCAACTATTGCAAGCAATGCGAATAAACGCCGCTGTTTACAACTTACTAGTGACGCAACATACACAATGACGCACAACAACATTTGACTAAACTCTAGGCCGCGATGATCAAATAACTGGCTCAACCAAGCGGCACTTTGTACATAAATAATACTACAAAGCAGCCCAACAAAAGCGGTCACTATCAGCACTCGCTGGTTTAGCTTTAACAATGACTGTAACAGC
This sequence comes from Pseudoalteromonas rhizosphaerae, assembly GCF_028885455.1. NCBI lineage: Bacteria > Pseudomonadati > Pseudomonadota > Gammaproteobacteria > Alteromonadales > Pseudoalteromonadaceae > Pseudoalteromonas > Pseudoalteromonas rhizosphaerae. The sequence goes on along the minus strand of NZ_CP118496.1, from coordinate 2,988,606 downwards.
ACGAGTAAAATTATGACCGGTAACAGCTGATTTATACTCATCAATAAACTAGTTATCAGCATCAGTCTTTCCTTCTACTAATACTGCACCACGGGCTGTGTTAGGTGAAAACTCACCAAAAAACTCATAACGCCCGGGACTTAGTGGCCCGATATAAATCACACTACTACGATTAGGATACAGCACTTTTTCTCGATTTAAATCAAAGCTGTCAAACTCTTCTGGCGTACTATCTTGATTTTCAATTAAAAGTTTTAGTTTAGTATTGGCCGGAACAATGATCTCCGCTGGATAAAAAAGGTGATCTTTTAAAATTAATTTATATTCTTTAGCAAAACACGAAAACGGTAATACGCTAAATAGCAGCAGGCTGATAAACCCTAACCAGTTATTCACTCTCTGCTCCTTGCATAAATTCTACTCGTACTTGTAAGCCGCCTAATTCACTGTCGGCTAAAGAAATACTTGCATCATAAATTGTTACTATATGTTCAACTATCGCCATACCTAATCCGGCACCTTGCTCTCCAGAGGGGTGTTTATCACCTCCAACACGGTAAAAACGGTTAAAAATTCGTGCTTTATGGGCATCATCAATACCAGGACCTGAGTCATCAATCTGCCAACCATACGCACCTTGTTGATTGTTTAAGCGGATCACTATATTGCCACCACTGGGCGTATATTTTATGGCGTTACTTAATAAATTACTAAATAAAGTTGCCAAGGTAAATTGGTCACCATTAATAACATAATCATCGCCTTCAATACTGATCATATGTTGTTTTTCATCAAGTCGTTCGTATAGCTGTGCAACCACTTGTTGACTGACCTCTAGCACTGAAATTGAGCTAAATTGTGCCTGCCATTGCTCTGGATAGGTGCGTCCCAAAATCAACATTTGCTCAACAATATTACTTAGTTTATCGATACCTTGCGCCATTGCATCAAGCTCCAAGCAACCATCACCTTGTGCGCGTAGATTATGAACATTTATTTTTAGGCTACTTAGCGGGGTGCGTAATTCATGGGCAGCATCTGAGGCAAAAAAGCGCTCTCTTAAGTAGGCACTTTCTACACGTTTAAACAGATCATTTAAACGTGAGATCACCGGTTTAATTTCGTATTCATTCACTTGCCAATTAATGGCAGTAAAGTCATTGGCTTGTCGCGTTTTTAATAATGTTGAAAGGCGTGTTAATGGCCTCAATCCTTGTTTGACAAATAGACTGATCAACACCGCAAGCAGTGGCACACTCCAAAGCAAAGGTGTCATTGCTGACAAAATCATGGTCTCGCTAAGTTCATAACGTTTACTCAGCGGCTCTGCCACCAGCACTTGTTTAGTGCCTTCGGTTAAATGAAATACGCGCATTCGCTGTCCGGCTAAGTTTTCGACACTAAATCCGTTAACCCTTGAGTTTTGCGCCAGCTCAGCTAATGATTTAGATGCGCTGAGTAAATTGTTATCTTGCCAAATTTGAAACAGTAATCGATTTAGATCACTTCTTAACACTGGCTTGTCGCTGTGTAGAGGTTGCTCGATCAGTACATGAGCAATGGTTTGCAATTCGTTATCAAGTAGCAGCTGGGCCTGGCTCATACTTTCGCGGTAGCCTTTGCTGAATGCCAAAAAGCAAGTCAGGATCACCGTTGATAAAATAATCAGCGTTAGTCTGCGTTTAATTGACACTAACGTTTACCTACCACATAACCTATACCTCGTAAGGTTTTAATTAGATCTTTAGGGAGCTTTTTGCGCAAATGATGGATATGCACCTCAATGGTATTTGAACCGACTTCTTCGCCCCATTCATATAGTTTGCTTTCTAATTGTTGTTTGGACAATACGCGCCCTTGGTTTTCAAAAAAAGCCTTTAGCAACATAAACTCTTTACGCGGCAGGTTTACTGGTTTCTGATCAAGTGTGACTGTAAAAGCGGAGGTATCCATTTCTACATTTGCTACATTAATAGTACTTGATTGCGCATGAGTTACGCGCCGACTAGCGACTCTTAAACGGGCAAATAATTCAGCAGGATCGAATGGCTTAGCTAAATAATCATCAGCACCTAAATCTAGCCCTTGTACTTTATCATCAATACTACCGCGTGCCGTTAAGATTACTACTGGTAAGTTAGGGCGATGCTTTTTGACGTGTTTTAATACATCAATACCATCGCCATCAGGTAGCCCTAAATCAAGTACAAGTAGTTCGATCTCGTCATTTTCGAGCCATTGCATGGCTGATTTTATACTAGCACAGTGCTCGACACTGTAACCTTGTTGACGAAGTGAACGACATAACCCTTCAGCCACTAACTTATCATCTTCAACCAGTAGTAAATGCATATTATCTCTTAAGTTTTTTCTCGACTTTTGCCAACAATTGGGTGATCTCTTGCTGGCGGTATAAATCCGCTTTTGGCCTATCAGGACGTGCAGGAGCCTGTTGAGCGGCAAGTAAATGTGTTTTTGCCTTTTTGTATTCTCTTTCGTCATACAAAAATGCCGCGTATAAGTAATTACTATCGATACCATTTGGATTAATAGCAAGCGCTTGGTTAAATAATTTATTCGCTTTGTCATCATCACCAAATCCAATTGGCCAACCCGGTACTTTACTATATAGGGTCGCTAAACTGGTGTAAGCAGAGCCTGATAACGCATTGGCATCAATTTCTATGGCTTGCTCTAACTGTGCTTTAGCATCTTTTGCTAATCCTAATGCACCTAAGCCGCCTTTTGCCCCAGCATAACTAGATAGCACAATACCATACCAAATATGGCTTTGTGCCTGATCATCATAGGTCTTTGCAAACTCAGCGGCCTGCTCTGATAACTTTTCAAATGCATTGAGCTGCGCTTTATCTACTAATTCATAATTCACAGTTGCCCAACTTGTTTGCACCTGAGTTAATTCGCTAGCAACATCAGCATGCGCTGCACTGGTTAAAAATATCCCAGTTAACAAGCAGCTAGTATAAAGTAGTTTAATCATAGTCATTCACCTTTATCAATTTTATCTGCAAAAAAACTTTTAATTTTAGGAAGTTGTTTTGCAATTGCGTTATCTACTAAGGATGGAAAAGCACCATTTAGTTTGACAAATAAGCGTTCTGGGAAGCCAATGTAACTGCGTGAATTTCCAGATTTCAATAATGAAATAAGCGCATCTGCCACTTTATCAGGTGGATCCATTGTATTGCCTAAAGCTTTATTCATCGCGCGTACTTGCACTGAATTGATATTTGTATCAGTTGCTCTAGGTGCTAAATATAATATTTTTACATCACAGTGACTAAGTTCGCGGGCCAGCGCTTCGGTCATTCCTCGTAAACCAAATTTACTTGCGCAATATAAGGTTTGATAAGGGTAACCAATACTACCAAACGATGATCCCACATTAACAATTGAGCCTTTTTTAGCTAAAATTTGTGGTAAAAATAGTTGGCATAACTTAATTGGCACCGACAGATTAACTATCAGTAAGTCATCTATTTGCTGCTCCGTCATTTCACTAAAACCTTGCATCACATTAATGCCAGCGTTATTGATAAGCATTGTTGCACCGCCAAGTGATTTAGCATGTGCAAGTAATTTTTGGCGAGTCTGTGCTGATGTTAAATCACCAATAAATATCTCACAGTCTTGGCCACACTTAACCTGTAATGCCTCTAGTTGTGCTTGTTGGCGACCAACTAGCAGTAAACGCCAACCATGCTGAATCAACTTTAATGCTACGGCTTGACCAATTCCGCCTGTCGCACCTGTTAACACGCAAAGTGGACGGTTCATGCAGTTTGCTCCAAGTCGCTACTTGCAAACTGTGGATCTGTATCTAATTCACGAAAAATATTGCCATATAATTTATAAAAACATTTAGCGGCATGCACAATCGCTTGTTGATCTGCAGGAGACTCTATTTTATTCATCAGATCTTCAAAAAACTTCACATGCTCAATATCCAAAGCTCCATGAGATGTTAAATAGCTAAATGCCTTTTTAGGTAATCCGGTCATATTGGCTATATTACTTGCCGCATTATCGGCTAACGCAATTGAAGTACCTTCGAGTACATGCACCATGCCAAAAAATGCCAATGGATTACCACGATTAATTGTATCGTAGGCATAAGCAACCATTAACTCGGTGGCAAATTTGGGAGCACTTTGACGTACTTGTTGTTTATCAAAACCACAGGCTGCAATATCATTGAGCACCCACTCTTGATGACCTATTTCTTCTTCTATATATTGTGCAACAGCCTCGCGGATCCACTCTTGTTCAGTCGATAATTTCGCGCCCACGGCCATCATTAATGGCACCGTATGTTTAACGTGATGATAGGCTTGAGCTAAAAATGAAGCATACTCAGTTGTGCTTACTTGCCCCTTGAATACTCGAGCAATGATCGGTGCAGCCAGTAAATACTCGCGTTCTGCTTGGGTTTGTGATTTTAATGTCTCGAAAAAATTGCTCATAATATTGCCTCACTGTACAGTGCTGTTAGTTGTGCATGATAATAGTTTGCTATTGCTTGGCGTTTAGGGCGGTTATTACTGGTTAATAATCCCCGCTCTGCAGTAAGTGGTTCAGCTAAGCGATGAAATGTTTTAATTTGGGCATATTCAGGTAATTGTGCGTTAATACCTCTACAATGCTCGGCTAATACCTCATCAGTCATATTTACTGATGCATAAATAAGTGCTACTAAATGCGCTTTACCTTCACCAAAGACAACAGCTTGTTGTACTTCACTGTTACTGAGTAGCAAAGATTCAGGCCACTCAGCGCTGATGTTGCGCCCAAAACTAGTAATAATTTGGTTTTTTAAACGCCCCTTAATAGTTAACCGACCTTGTTGTTGATCAACCAAATCACCGGTTGCATACCAACTCGTTTGATCATGGGGTTGTTGACCTAAATAGCCTAAAAATAAGGGTCCTTTAATAAATAGCTGCCCGTCTACCAGTTTGCTTTGCAAGTGATTTAACACCCGCCCTGCACACTCTATGTCATCATCATTTGGCGTGTTTAAGCTCACCACTGATGAAGCTTCAGATAAGCCATAACCTTGATAAACTGGTAACCCTAAACTACGCGCCACAGTGATCAATTCACTGCTGACCACAGCGCCACCAACGGCAATAAATTTCAGGCTCTTTGGTACTGTCCATCCCTGCTTGGCAAACCAGACTAAACAGGTCAATAATTCTGGCACCAAAATAAGCGTATTCGGTTGCACACGATCAATGGCATTGATCAGTTGACTGGCATCATTTAATTTTGCCCCAGAGAAGCCTAATTCTGGCAGTGTCATAACATGCACTTCACCTGCGGCTAATAACGGTGCAAAAACCCCTGCAATGTTTTCAAGTAATACTGGCAAAGGTAATAAACACAGATGTTTTGGCTGTTTTATCGCTATTTTTTTATGCAATGAGGTCGCCACTTGTAATTGGCTTTGTAAAGATAAACACACTCCCTTTGGCTCACCGGTAGAGCCTGAAGTAAACGTCACTTTTTGAGTATCTGTAAAAAATGTTGTAGGGCTCGAAGCGCTTACTTTATATATATAAAGCGGGTAGCGGGTTAACACGCTCAAGGTCGCAATACATTCTAACCCGTCAAGTTCACAGGGGGTGTCGCTGATAAAATGCGAAACGCCGCTTTTATTCACGCTATTAGTTAGCTGTTGTGGGCTAAAAAAGGTCGGCAGCGGAATGCTTACTTGTTGTAACTCAATCAATGCAAAGTCAACAATTAACCAAGCAGGCGTATTGTCCATTACAAACGCCACGGCTGACATATCAAGCGCTTTAAAGTCGATAATTAACTCTGCCACTGCTTGCATCAGCATCTGTTTACTGATCGGCTGCATTTGTTGGTCATGATGATCAACAATCACAGTATCAAGCGCTGCATGTGGTAGTTTCGATAAAAACCCCATTATGCCTCCAATTGCGATGCTAATTGGCAACTCGCTTGATGATAGTGCTGTTTAATATTAAACAAATGAGGTGTGTTTATTACGCAATAATGAGCAGCCGCTAAATCAACCACACACAGTGTTGGTTTATTTTCATAATAAGTCCCCCAATCTGCTGGGTTATCAAGTGCCTGACTATTAGCTAATGCAATTTCAGTGCAATTAACTCCGAGCATTTTTAATAATGCTCTAACCTTTGCAGTGGCACAAAATACCAAACGTTTTGCGCCAATTTGATAAAGTGCTTCGTTCATTAGTACAAAATGAGCGAGAGTCGCTTTGCGATTTGTTGAGCATAAATTACCAAGCTCGTAAATATCTTCCCTCGGTACATCAACAAAGTATTCAATCGGCTCTGGTAAGTATTGCTCGATAAAAAGTGATTGAGTAGCAGCTCTAAGTCCCAGCGTGCAAGAATCAGCGGCAATACTTAATTGGCATAACACCGGCATAAACTGCTTAATATTGGCGCCGTAAGCTCTGGCAAAACTCGCTTTAACGACTTGCTCTAATTGCACACGAAATGGCATGTTTGCATTTGCACACACATAATCATGTGTGTTGGTAACAGGCAAGTTAGTAACTTGAAGTGATTGCATAGTGTTCGCTCTTTTTAGACTATGGGTAAAATCTAACGAGCAAAACTTAAATAAACCTTAAGAAAAATTAATTTTTATAAAAAAACCCAAACAATGTTTGGGTCAGTGATTACGTAACTGGAGATTTCAGGAATAATAAGCCACATCTACCCGCTAATTGCGGGCTTATGCAAGTAAATTTAAGACAGTTAGCGTTTAATTTACTTGCTGGAGATAGACTTATTATCCGATGCTCTGATTATCTATTTTTTATGTAACGCTTCGATGCGCGCCAATAAGCTTGATGTGTCAAAACGCCCACCACCAAGTGCTTGTACGTCAGCGTAGTACTGATCGACCGTCGCGGTCATTGGTAAAGTGGCACCATTATTTTTTGCTTCATCTAACGCAATACCTAAATCTTTACGCATCCAATCAACAGCAAAACCAAATTCGTACTCACCTGCCCACATGGTTTTGTAACGGTTTTCCATTTGCCATGAACCAGCCGCACCTTTTGCAATCGTCTCAATGACTTTTTCGCCATCAAGGCCTGCTTGTTTGGCAAAATGTAAGCCCTCGGCCAAGCCTTGTACAACGCCCGCGATACAAATTTGATTAACCATCTTACACAACTGCCCAGAGCCAACTTCGCCAAGTAACTGGCTAAAACGGCTAAATGCCGCCATAACTGGTTGTACTTTTGCAAACACTGCTGCGTCGCCACCAGCCATGACTGTTAATACACCATTTTCAGCACCAGCTTGACCACCCGATACTGGCGCATCAATAAACGCAATATCTTTTAGTGCCGCATTAGCGGATACTTCGCGCGCAACTTCGGCTGAAGTCGTGGTGTGATCGACTAAAATAGTGCCTGCTTGCATACCTTTAATCACCCCGTCAGCACCATAAACGACTGAGCGTAAATCATCATCGTTACCTACACACATAAATACGATATCTGCATGTTCTGCGGCTTTTGCTGGCGTTAATGCCACCTGACCTGCGTATTTTTCTGCCCATTGCTGTGCTTTTGCTGTGGTACGGTTATACACGGTTACTTGATGACCGGCAGTTGCTAAATGACCCGCCATTGGATAACCCATTACACCTAAACCGATAAATGCGACTTTCATTGACATAAAATTGACCTATTTCAGTGGTAACTTAAAAAGATAATTTGATTATCTCAACCGAACAGTAAAAAAGCGAATGAAAAAGTCTTCATTAAATTTCTTCATGGACGAGACAAAATAGGTAACCTATGGATAGCATATATCAATTCAGTGCCCCGCTTTATAACGGCGAAAATTTTGCCTTAAGTCAGTTAAAAGGCAAAACGATTTTAATCGTCAATACCGCCAGTAAGTGTAACTTTTCGGTGCAGTTAAGCGCACTTGAAAAGCTGTATCAGCAATATAAAGCACAAGGGTTTATTGTGTTAGCATTTCCGTGTAATCAATTTGACTACAATGAGCCAATAGACAACATTGATATTAAAGACTTTTATCAACAACAGTTTAATGTTAGTTTTCCTGTGTTTAGTAAAGTAATGGTCAACGGCCCTGATGCTCACCCGTTATTTAACTATTTAAAAGCACATACCCGAGGAATTGCACAAAATCGTGCTATAAAATGGAATTTCACCAAGTTTCTAATAAACTCTGAGGGACAATTGGCGGTACGTTATGCACCGCGCACTAAACCCGACACCTTGAAACAGGTCATAGAGAGTAATATTAATGATGCAACTAACGGTAGCGCTTTTCAGTTCGCAAAAATATGAACATGCATCTTTTGATGCCTGTTTAAACAATCAAACACGCATCAAATTAACCCGTTTTGAACAATCTCTTGATGCGAAAAGTGCCATACTTAGCCAAGGCTTTGATGCTGTATGCGTATTTGTAAACGATATCGTTGATAAAACGGTTATTGATCAGCTTGCTCAATTCGGCGTGAAATGTATTTTATTACGCTGTGCTGGCTTTAATAACGTTGACCTAGCTGCGGCACATGCCCATAACATCAAAGTATGCCGAGTACCCGCTTACAGCCCTGAGGCAGTTGCAGAGCACTGTGTGGCATTAATGCTTACCCTCAATCGCAAAACTCACAAAGCCTATAACCGTATCCGTGAAGATAATTTTGATTTAAATGGCTTGCTTGGCTTTAACTTATTTAAGAAAACCATTGGTATCATAGGCTGTGGAAAAATTGGCTTGGCTTTAGTAAATATACTCAATGGCTTTGGTGCAAATGTATTGGTTTGCGACCCTTATGCAGTTCCAGGTAAGTATACAATTTGTGATCTAGACACTTTATTAAGTCAAAGCGATGTGATCTCTTTACACTGCCCGTTAACCGAGCAAACTCATCATATGATCAACGAACACGCTTTTGCCAAAATGAAGCAAGGGGTGATGCTTATAAACACTTCCCGCGGCGCATTAGTTGATAGCAAAGCCTGTATTGGCGCACTTAAAACTAAAAAATTGGGTTATTTAGGGCTAGATGTGTACGAACAAGAGTCAGAACTATTCTTTAAAGACCGCAGTGATGAAATTATGCAAGACGATGTGTTTTCGCGTTTGGTAAGTTTTCCAAACGTACTGGTCACCGGCCACCAAGGCTTTTTTACCAAAGAAGCATTGAGTGAAATTGCGCAAATCACCGTAAATAATGCACTTGAGTTCGCTAATAACCAACCACTAAGTAATGAAGTTAAATAAGAGGTTGATTTAGGTGCTAGGTGCTAGTACTCGTTCACAGAAGTTCTGATCAGTTGCCTTACTTAAATTCAGGCAACTGATTTATTCCTATCAATAGCTTTATCGTTCGGCTTTTTCCAGCAGTTGAAGTGATGAACCCTTTCTTTTTAAGCGTTAAAATCATTGCATGAACACTTGATGATGCAGTTCCAAAATAACGCTCAAAATCATTTTCAGCAGGTGCAACACCATTCACTTTTGTGTAGTAATAAATAAATGCCAAATACTGCCCTTGTTTCACAGTGAACGACGGCAACTCTTCTTTATTCATAATGAACTTTTATCCTAATTGACGATCCTTTAACTCATATTTACTCATTTAATATTGTTATGAACCGAAAGTATATTGTTGAATTATCAGCAGAAGAAAAATGCGAATTAGTTAACTACTGCAAAAAAGGCATGGTCAATGTTCGAAAGTACAAACGAGCCGCCATTTTATTAAAAGCGGACCGTTGTCGATATACAACAGATCAAATATGTGAAGCGGTTCAAGTGAGCTCTTCAACTGTATTTCGAGTCAAACGTCAGTTTGTCGAAGACGGTTTAGAAGCCGCTTTAAATGAAGGTGCACGAAGTAGTGCTATGAGAAAAACCTCCGCGAAAGATGAAGTAACTTTAATAGCCACAGCCTGTTCTGAGCCGCCAACAGGACACTGCCGATGGACATTAGCGTTACTTGGCGAGCGATTAATAACATTAACGGATTTAGACAGTATTTCATATGAAACGGTTCGTAGACGCCTTAAAGAAAATGCGTTAAAGCCATGGCAAAAAAAGATGTGGTGTGTGGCAACAATGGACGCTGAGTATATTGCAAGAATGGAGCATGTACTTGAATTATATGCTGAGCCAGCGGATGAGCTCAATCCCATTATTAATTTTGATGAGGCGATGAAGCAACTTGTTGATGATACACGGCCAGTACAACCGATGAAAAAGGGACAGGTAAAACGCCTAGATTATGAATATAAACGGGTTGACGTGGCTAACTTATTTGTATTCTTTGACCGTCATCGGGGTTGGCGACACGTTAAAGCAACACAGAGGAAAACGAAAGTTGATTTTGCACACTGTATGAAGGACTTAGTCGATGAACACTACCCACATGCGAATAAAATTCGTGTCGTGCTAGATAACTTATCGACTCATACGGAAGGTGCGTTATATAAAGCATTTTCACCGCAAGAAGCACGACGTATTTTAAATAAAATAGAGTTCCATTACACACCTAAACATGCGAGTTGGTTGAATATGGTCGAGATAGAAATTGGCAATATGAATAAGCAATGCTTAGATCGGCGCATAGCAAGTATGGAAGAGTTAAAGACAGAGCTCACGGCGTGGGAATGGCGCCGAAATAAAGAAGGCGCCAGTATAAATTGGATGTTTAATGTTGATTCAGCACGTGAAAAACTAGAGAGAGCTTACGGTGCTCTCAACTAGTCAAAATTTGTGTGACGAAGTACTAGGTGCTAGGTAAAAGTTTAAAAACTAAGGCACAAAAAATCAACCAAGTTAGCTTGGTTTAAACCGGTTAAGTTGCATAAGCTGAAGTAACAAATATCTGTTCTAACACTTTTAACCAATAATTAGAGTTGGCTGGCAGGCTGCTATGAGCGAATTATAGTCATTCACACCTAAGAACTACACTTTAAAGTGGTTTAGGGTATGTGCTTACGGAACTAACGCAGAAACTAACGCAGACAGCCACTCTAATTGAACAAGCAAAACTGTGTCACTAAATTTACTCTTTTAGGCTAAAATATATCTTTTGCTACTTGGTTACTTTCACCTCATCCATTAAATGGGTCATTGTCACTATTAAACCTAAATTACATGCATGACAATAACTGCATGATGCAGTTTTAAATTTTTACTGAGTAGTTTGATTCTCATGCAAGTAACTTTTCACAGTTACTCATATTCGCTCTTCGTTTCCTTCCTAAATTATCACAATAGCTTTCATGTGACGAAGGTCTTCCAACAGCGCCATGGAACACGCGGGTAAATTGCGTTGTGAGTTTTAACCAGTTCTCTGGGCTAATATTGACTCGCTCTAATAAAGTAAGGGATGTGTTTTCAATGTATCCTCGCTTATCTTCTCGCATTACACGGCCCGTTAATTCAACAAGTTCAAGATACGATTTAAGCTCAAACGGGAGTCCTTTTGGCATTCTTTGGCGTGGCATCCCTGCAAAACGTAATAGCTTTTTAGGTTGCTTACCTGTGGTTGCACTTTCAATTCGTTTTTGCACACTGGTATGAATTGATTCTTCTGGCGTGTTGGCTATTTTTGCTCTTATTGGGTTTAAATCAACATAGGCCATACAGGCTGCAAGTGCTGCTTCATCTAGTAGAGCTTGTGATTTAAAGCGACCTTCCCAGAATCGGCCTGTGCAGTTATCTTCTTTATTGGCTCTGCGGGCAATATCTTCATTTAACAACCGCATAAACCAGCTAATACTGGATAACCGCTCTCGATATTGCTCAACCGTTTGATTAAAAAAGATGAGCTCTGATTTACTTAATTTTTCACCTTGCAAATACTTTTTCGTCAATAACGTGCCTTTACACAGCTTATGCCAGCGTAGAATAATGGCTTTGTCATTAAGGCGTTTGGCTTTTTTATCATCAACATACAACACTAAATGTGTGTGATTGCTCATCACTGCATACGCACACACATCAATGCAAAACACCTTAGCCAATGCGAGTAGTTTATCTTCTACCCAGCCTCTGCGGTGCTCATAGGACTGACCTGTAAAACGGTCTTCACCGCATAAAAAAGCACGGCGTACACAGCGTGAAATACAATGATAGTACCTTGTATCAATCAAACTTACTTGACGCTTTCTTGCAATTGCCATGGAACACCCTATTTGTTTTTCATACTAATTTAAAGTTAGTAAAAAATAGGGGAAATACAAACTTTAGGGTGGGTGTCATCTTTGTTCTCCGTAAAATCGAAGTAACAGATTGAATCAAAATAGGAACTCGGCTATGGTTAATGCATCAATAAAAATAAATTAAAAACGAGTTATTCTACAGCCTCGTTAGGTATTCAGGGAAGGTTCGAGTTTGTATAATCTATTAAAATTTATAAGTATCGTTTTACAATGCTTTTTACTCTTATCATTACTTAACTTCTTTTCAGGTTTATATTCCGCATTCTTAGAGTTAGCTACAAACGATCCTAAATTAGTTGCAGGTCATATATCGGCAGGCATCGTGCTTTCTCTTATCCAGATAATTCCTGCTTTAATCGGTCTAATCATCAGTGTTTGGTTATTGAACAAAAATCATAGTTCCAAGTTGTTTGTTACTTACTGCAAATACTTCGCGTATCTATGGCTTTTATTTATTCCTATTGGTACATTCTTTGGTGTTAAGCAGCTAAAAAGGTTAAATAATACCTAATCGGGTAGCCGGAGGTCTCTAACCTCCAGCCCCCACACCACCCATCATGCGGGTCCGCAATGGGCGGTTCATCTCCCGTAGTGAATATTGATCCAAATATCTCTTAATGACGCTAAACCTTGTGACGCTAGATAGTCATTGCCTATCGCAATGTTAATTCCTTTTGTTTTTGAGCTTCTACAAGGACCTTTACTGGTGATACCACATGCAATGGCGAGTCGTTCGCTAACACCCAATTTCATTAAACTGCGTACTTTGGTGCGAGGTTTACGCCATTGCCGCCAGTAGCACATTCTTATCCTACGGCGGATCCAGTGATCTAAATCCACCGTTAGCTGATAAGCGTTGGCTATTAGGTAGTAGTGTCCCCAGCCGCGCAAATACTGTGTGAGTTTATGAATTTGTAGGGTCATTGAGATCCCCCAGTTGCGGTTAGTGAGCTCCCTGACATTTGCTTTAAATTTCTTTAGCGCCTGTTCGTGGATCTGCACTTGACCGTAGCGGAAGGTAAACCCGAGAAATTTCGAGCCTGATACTGGACCGACCCGACTTTTCGATTCATTCACTTTGAGTTTTAATCGCTTAGTGATGAACGCAGTAATTTCCCGTTGGATTATTAGTCCTTCGCTTTTGGTTTTTACTAAAATGATTATGTCATCAGCGTAACGGGCAAACTTAAGGTGTTTGTAGGCTAGCTTCTTATCTAATTCATCGAGTAAAATATTGGAAAGTAAAGGGGATAATGGCCCACCTTGAGGGACTCCTTTGGTTGACTCAAACCACAGACCTGTTTCGCACTCTGCTACTCCCGCTCGTAGGTATTTACCGAGTAGGCGCATGAGTGCTTTGTCTTTGATTTTACGACCAACACGATTCATCAGCATGTCATGGTTTACTTCATCAAAGAACTTAGACAAGTCGATATCAACCGCTGTTTTATAACCTTGTTTAACACAAAATTGAACATGGTTCACTGCTTGACTGGCTCTTTTATGAGGACGATAACCATAACTATGTGGTGAAAATTGAGTCTCAAAGTAAGGGCTGATCACTTGAGCAATGGCTTGTTGGATCACTCTGTCGATAACAGAAGGGATCCCAAGCATTCGCTCACCGCCATCGGGTTTGGGTATCATCACGCGTTTGACTGGCAAGGGTTGATAAGTGCCGTTAAGTAATTGTTGTTTAATACCCAGCCAATGTAACTTAGCGAAGTGATTAAACTCTTCAATACTCATATTATCAATACCCGCAGCCCCTTTATTGCGCTTAACATGTTGCCATGCTGCACCAATATTGTGGTTGCTTAGTACCCTTGCCATCAGGTCATGATCTGTTTGGCTATATTCATTCGAGGTATTATTCACAGTAGAACGCTGTTCATCACTATCGCAACACGGTGATCTATGTGAATTCAAGTTCATTTGTAGTATCTCCTCTGGTTAAGATGTTCAGGCCTTCACCGTGTCCCCTCCATTACGATGGGCGTTTGGCTACTATGCCGTCTGCTGACTTCTGATAAATCACTCTAGCGATTACTCGATAAAGCGCGTCTAAACTAACGCTTGTTTACTGCTATTTCGCTCGCTGTAGGTCGCAGCAACCAAAGCGCCAAGGGTTGATCAACCAGTCCCTAACTGGTAATCTCCAAGCGTTAGCGCGGATGCGTGTTTATCAGATCTCCCCGAATAAGGTGCATCGACTTTCTCTGCACAACTGCATCATTTACGGTGGCCGTTAGATCACATGACTTCGCTATCTTGTGCTAGCTCGTCTTCAGCCTACGCCTCATATGATGTTTTTGTTCATCAGCTCGCAGATTTGCTAGCGGCTTCCTCCAGACTATCTCTCGCGATTTAGCCCTTGCCATTCGCTAGTAGTTATCGTTTAATAACAGTATGTTATTTAAACGGTGATCTTCCTACAGAGGACTTTCACCTCATAAGTCAATGCCCATGTCGGGCGTACACAAGAGCCTCAATTCGCTCTCAAGTTCGCTCGGACAATTAACAATGGACTATTGTCGCTGCGCTCAATATTTTAGCCCATTATTAATCGCCGCTTAGGCAGGCGTTGAGGCTGTAGAATTACTCTTTTTTAAGAAAAACAGCTCGTTTTTTAAATGAATTTGGGTGTTGGAGTTATTCTACAGCCTCGTTATACCTTTAGGGAAAATTTACTATATGAATTATAGATTGGTTGCTATCGAGGTGGGGGATTTACTAAAGTATGACACTTCGGTAAATCAAATTAACCGTATTGGCCAAGCGATTCTAGGGATTAAGCAAGAGTCTTTTGTGAATGATTCTATTACCTCTTTAAGAGCGCGGACAGTGCATGATTGGATTCTGTCTTTAGCCAAAAATAAAATGGAATCAACGAAAAGAACTGCACTACTAATATCATTTTGCCGTCAAATTTGTCCTGATGAGCATATTGAGGCATTGGAAAAAATATTAGAGAATGCAGGGTTAAATTCTTCAGCTATTAATAAAGAATTACTCTCGGAATTTATGTCTCGCTCATATCACCCAGAGATTATAAAACACGCAAAAAAGTTATTCCTTCAAGGGCATTATTTTCATGCTATTTTTGAAGCTTGTAAGGTTTATAATAAATTGGTTCAAAGTAAGTCTGTTTCTCCTAAAGATGGCCAAGCATTAATGCTCGATGTTTGGGGGGCTGATAACGGTGTACTAAAAATAACACCATGCCAAACTGAAACAGATAAAAACACTCAGAATGGCATAAAGTTTCTATCCGCAGGTTTAATGCAGGCAATACGTAATCCTACTGCTCATGAGCCTGCAATTGACTGGCCTATAAATAAACAAGACTGTCTCGATTTACTTGGGTTTGTGTCTTATTTATTTAGACAACTTGATAGCTCAGTGTACGTAAAGGTATAACAAGGCGTTACCACCTTCCGCTTCACATCTGTGACAGGTCAGACTTGATTGAGTCCTATTAATCGAATCTGACAAACAAGCTTATACATATAAGTATCTTAAACACTGGCACTTACATTTTACGGATAGCATTTATTTTATTAATCTTTTTGATCACTCCTGACTCAAAAAGTTGCTGCGCGCTGGACTTGAGCAATTGAGTTTCCTCAAGCGTTATATGCTCTTTAATGATTAAGTTTGCATAGATAATTTGCAACTGGTTTATTGCACGGCTTTTCTTTCTGCATTCAAAGCACTTGATCGCATGTGCATCAATCCAAAACTTTAATTCTTCAAACCAATATTGCTGCTCTTTAGCAAAAAATATAAACGCTCTATGGCAATCTACACATTGCTCTTCTATATCAACATAGAGTTGCCTTGGATATACACAGTAACTTTGTTTTTCAATTGCTGCGGGGGTCGCCGTCTCAGGAAAGTAACGCAAACTTGCATATCGCCAATGGGCATTATCGATTTCTTGCTTTGTATAACTATTACCAGAGAGGATTGGCTCGCTGCCATATTTTGGGTGGTTTACATAATTGGTCATTTTAGCTATTTACCCAGCACAATGAGGGTTCCTAAAACACCTGCAGCCACACCGATAATAAAACCAATTACCCAGCAGATAGTATTTAGTTTACTAAATAATGCAGAAGCAATAGCGTCTTCTTCTGCTGAGCCGCTTACTGACAGTTTACTGTCATGGGTTTGGTCTACTGTTGGTCGTGCTGGCAGTTCGCTGTCTGCAAGCTGCTGCAAAGTCATTACAACCTGTTCAGGATTAACATGGTCGCCATTTGCAATCGTTATATTCTCAATAATGCCACTGCAGTCGGCCATTATTTCTAAAACAACCTTTTCAGTTTCAACATCAAATAACACATCACCGGCATAAACGAGTTGGCCTTCACTAACATAAAGTTTAGCGATATCTGCTGTGTGTATTGAGTCTGGAAGCGTAGGGACTTTAACATCTATGTTCATAATTCCTCCTTGGATATAATACCAATCGACTTAAATATTTAACCATTCTAGCGAGCTAAATGGTCAGTAACTTAAAACGATTGGTATAACACTATGTATTAACAATTAAAACTAAAAAACTGACCGCTAAATTATCAACCAAACGCGACATTAGCGAACACGGCGGTCATCAGTATCGGACACGCATAACGTATGTACTGAGCAAACCAATAACGCATGCCACTTGCAGCCTCATTTAATTGATTACCACGGCGCCACAACCACCCTACAGTGATAAAGTAAAATAAGCCCATAAGCGGTAATTGATACTGAGTCAGTACCATGATCACTAAACCAAATAGCCAATCAAAATTGAAAATAATCAACGATGACGCGGCTAAAACCGTTAAGCTCACTAAAAACGTCGCTTTTTTACGCTCTACTTGATGGTTTTCAACTAAAAAAGCAACTGGAATTTCAGTTGATGAAATAGTCGATGTGAGTGATGCAATCGACATAAGTACAAAAAACAGTAAACCAACCAATAAGCCAATTTCGCCCATAGTATTAAATAACTGCGGTAGAATTGCGAAAATTAGTTGCCCTTCTCCCACTAATTTTCCATCACTAAATACTTGCACGCCATTGTGCTGCGCCACGTAAATTGCAGGAATAATTAATAAACCAGCTAAAAAGGCAACCCCTGTATCAAGTAACGCTACCGACGCGGTTAACCGCGGCAAATTAGCATCAGGCTGCAAGTACGAGCCATAAATCATCATACAACCGACACCCAGTGACAGCGAAAAGAACGCCTGCCCCATTGCCGCAATAATTAAACCTGGGTCGAGTATTTGGCTAAAGTCTGGCACTAAATACGCAGCAAAGCCTTCACTTGCGCCATCAAGCGTGGCTATATAAGCAATTAGCACAACGAGTAACACTAATAGCATCGGCATTAACCGTCGCGACCATGTTTCTATGCCAGATTTAACACCTTTGAGAATAATACTCGCAGTGAGGATCAGCATCAGTGGTGTAAATACAAAATTACGCGCCATCGAATCCGTGTGTAAAAACGTACTGACGGTGGTAAATCCAAAAAAGCTAGCAATGGGTTCAAGGGCATAAGCAAGCATCCAACCTGCAACAATTGAGTAAAAGCTCAGCATCACAATCGCACCGGCTAAACCTAAATAACCAGCAGCAGCGCCTACTTGCGGTGCTTGCTCTTGCCATGCTTGTCTAAGTGCTTTAACCGGATTAGCTTGCGCTTTATGACCTAAGTACAACTCAGTGTATAAAGCTGGCAAGGCTAAAAAAAAGATAACTATAAAATAGACTAGTAAAAACGCGCCGCCGCCATGATTTGCCGCTTGCGTGGGAAATCCCCAAATATTACCTAATCCAACTGCAGCGCCAGAAGCTGCTAAAACAAAGCCAAGGCGGCTTTGAAAACCATCACGCAATTGTGCCATACATCTACAAATCTGTTATTATTTTTCATTATTGTGAATTAAACCATATTTAACTCTCACAGAGTAATAAATTTGCCTTGGCTTAATTAACCAGCGCACAACCGCACAAAATATAAACATGTTTGTTCTTTTATCACTTTAATTGTGGATTTTATGCCTGCGTTATTTTTTCAACAGCAACTCGTTATCACCAAACACAGCGTGCAGCCGTTCAATGCGAATACTATTTTATTATTTGACGCCCAGCAGTTAAATGTTGATGAATTTGATTTAAACGCACTATTAAGCCCATTTGAACTGACGGTTATCACCCGTAGAAAAAGTTACAAAGCCAAGCAAGAATATTTAGCCACTCGGCTACTGCTTAAGTATTTGGTAAAGCAAACGATGCCACAATTTCGTGAGCTAGCAAATAACCATATTAGCTCTGAATTTGACCAGCAAAGCAGTAAATTACTGCTACATATAACTGACAGTGACACTGTATTGCGTAGTTGTTTATCCCACTCTAATGGTTTTGTGGGTGCTGCATTAAATGTAGAACGAATTGAATTTGGTTTTGATATTGAAAAAATAAACCTGAAGCGTCCATTTGCAAAGCTCGCTAAGCATTTTTATCATCTTGATGAGGTAAATTTAATAACGCAAGATCAGCAAAGTGCAGAACGATTTTTTAGAATATGGACCTTAAAAGAAGCACTTGCCAAAGCCACCAGCCAACCAATTGCAAAATTACTCAGCCCCAATGTATTTACTGAACTTGAGCGAGCAAATTTAACAGCGCTGAGTTGTCAATATCATGAGTTTGATATCAGTGTGGTAAGTGACAAGAGCACTGACTGGCAGTGCTCTGTGGTAAATTCAACCGCCCAATTACGCGGCGTTTTGAACTTCTAATAAACGGCTGTGGATCGCTTGCACAACAAAGTCTGACTCGCTCTGCTCCACTAAAAAGCACAGGTTATGTTTACTTGCGCCATGACAAATTAAGCGAATATTAAAATCGCTTAATACATTCATTAAGTTAATTTCTTGCTGACGTAATTGAATTTGTGAACCAATTAATGCCACTAAGGTTAAGTTGTTCTCAACCGACACGTGGCAAAACTCCGCTAACTTATCAAGGCATTCTTGATCAAGCTCAGGACGCGAGGCATTTGGCGCATTATCTAAAGTAATAGCAACACTTATCTCTGAGGTAGTTACCAAATCAACCGAGATATTAAACTCACTTAAAATTGTAAACACGTGAGCTAAAAAGCCACTAGCCAAAAGCATTTCGGGGCTTTTTAAGGTTAACAATATTTGATTTTTACGCTGCGTGACAGCACGAATTCCGGGGATTTGTGATTTCTCACGTTCGATCCAGGTACCACCACGTTCAGGCTCACGGCTAGAACCAACAAACACACTAATATGGCTGCGGCTCGCAGGTAAGATAGTTGCCGGATGTAATACTTTCGCCCCAAAGGTAGCCATTTCGGCCGCTTCATCAAAACTTAAACGCGCAATCGGCGTAGCCTTAGCACATAAGCGCGGATCGGTGCTAAAAATGCCCACTACATCAGTCCAAATGTGCACGCTTTTAGCGTTTATAGCTTCGGCCAGTAATGCCGCACTGTAATCTGAACCACCACGACCAAGTGTGGTAGTTTGACCATGCGCGTCACTGCCTATAAAGCCTTGAGTTACAATAACCTGTTCAGCTAATAACGGAATTAAATGCTCTTTTGCGGCCATTGCTGTTGCAGCTACATCTGGGGTTGCTTTAGAAAATTGGCTGTCGGTTTTTAATACCTGTCGCACATCAAAACGCACCGCATTTAAGCCATTTAAACGCAGTACCTGAGTAAATAAATAGGATGATAAACGCTCACCAAAGCTCAATAACTCATCATGTTGTTGCTTTGATTTTAGTGGCTCACTGGCAAGTGACTTAAAAGCTTTAATGGTTTCATCAAAGCCATGAGCTAAATCAGCATCCAATGACAGCTCATTTAAAATAGCTTCTTGAATAGCAATAACGCCAGCAATGTTCTCATTGCGCTCATCTGCTGATAAATCTTTTTTACATAAGGTCACAAGGTGATTAGTCACTCCTGCGCTGGCACTGACGGCCACTACTCGTACGTTGTTATCGGCTACAATAATTTCACTGCAACGGCTCATCGCTTCAAAGTTAGCCACACTGGTGCCACCGAACTTTGCGACTACGTAGTCTGATTTTTGATTTTGTGCTGACTGTTGCAAGTTAGTTGCAGCTAATTGGGTATTCATGTCGTCTCCTTTTGTGGCATTCATACCACGATAAAACAAGAAGAACTTGGCAAGGGGGTGCTCGATAAGAAAAGTCCACTGCCAGAAGCTCTCCACCTAATTGGTGACAGTTTTGAGGATTCAGCCCCATAAACCGAAAAACCACTGTGACGTCCAGTTGCTTTCCTCGGCGAGTACTTCCCTCCTTAATGATTACAGGCATACGTCGCCTAACATTAAGTACCTAAGTACCGCACCTCTTCTGAATGTTAGATTAATTACGTAAATTATTAGCAATTAAATAACAAAACCCGCTATTAAGCGGGCTTTGAAAGTTATCGTTTAGACGTCTAGCTGTCAAGTTGTTTTAAATAATAAAAGCAATTAAATAAAACTACCTGCTAAATACGATCCCATATAACCAATTGTATAAGCGATTAATAAATACACCGACATACGTAAATAACTCATGAAGGTAAGCGCTTTTACTTTACTCATAGCGATAATACCGGCAGCCGAGCCAATAATAAGCATGGACCCCCCCACCCCAGTTGCATACGTAAACGACAACCATTGTTGTGGACTCATCACTATTTCAGCTTTAAGTAATGCAGCCGTTAGCGGTACGTTGTCAACCGCAGCTGATAATATACCCATTAAATAATTAGCGTATTGTGCTGGCATTAACTCGTAAAGATGAGTGAACTTACTGAGCATACCGACTTCTTTCAGGGCGCCTACAAGTAATAATACGCCAACGAAGAACAGCAAGGTGTCGTATTCTATTTCGCGAATATAATCGATGATTTTTTTATTCACATCTTTTTTGCGCATTAAAAATTGCGCTACTAAAAACATCAACGACAAACCAAATAAGAAAGTTAACAAAGGCGGCACATGATAAAGCACGCTTAACGTTAATGTCCCGACAATCGTTGATAAGAAAATCACTGCAATAGTGATATCTGTTTTCTCAATGCGACGGTCCTCTTGTTTGGTAAACTCAACTTGGCCGTTGAGTCCAAATGACAGCATAATGGCCAATAGCGCCACGCTAAATAACGCAGGCACAACCAACAATAGCAAGTGACCAATGGTAACTTTGTCATCAAGGAAAATCATCAAGGTAGTAACATCACCGGTAATTAACGACACTCCGCCCGAGTTCACACTAAAGATGATAAGCGTAGCGTATTTAATTAGCTTTTTCGGATCGAGTTTTAACGACATCACCACCGCAAGGGAAATTAATGTGGCTGTGATATTGTCTGAAATCGACGAAAATAAGAAGGAGAACCCGCCAATCAAAAACATCAGTTTGCGTTCGCTAATAGCACTGGGCATTATCTTATGCACAATATTTTGGATAAAACCTTTGGAGTTCAAATAGGCTACAAAGGTCATTGCAGCCATTAAAAACAACCAGAGTGTGGCAATCTCTAAAATATTGTGGTCAAGTTGATGTTGTACGTTTTCGGGGCTTTGCCCGTGAAGCGGCGAGATAAATAAGATAATCCAGCATAAAGTACCAAAGAAAAGCGTGGTTTTGGCCTTGTTTACATGGATAATATCCTCTATAACGATGAGCACGAATGCTAGCGTTATCAGGGTTAGGATAATTGCAGTTACCATGGTGTTTGAACAACCTTTATAAAAATGTAAAAATTGTATGTTATGAGCCGCAGGACGACACGGCGCGCAGTCTAGCACCAAAGAATGTGTAAAACTATTGTCAATTTGCTTTTCTACGACTAATCGCTGAGGCCTAACAAGCCGGCTTTACAAGATAAATTAGGATTTTTGGAGTTTTATGATCCCAGCTAAAAAGTTGCTAAATACCCTAACAGAGCACTGGGGAATGTTAGAGCTGCTATTTAAACGTTTTAAAATGGCTGATTTCAGCCTAAAAGACGTGCAAAATGCGATCAAACAAAAACAACCTACGTGGTCAAATGAGCGCATTTACAAAGAAACCAACCGCCTTTTAAACCAAGATATTATTATTCCCTTGGCTAAATCGTCACAACTTGAAATTAACCGTGCAATTGCAGATTTTGCCACTTTTTTATTGCAGGAGGAACATTTAGGCTTGGCGCAAGAAATTAGCGTGCTGGTTGAAGATTTAGCTCGTTTGGGTAACCGTTTAGACAATGCCGGTAGTATTGAAGACTACGACGAGATGCGCCGTTTTAGCCGCATTATGGATGATCGGGTGCGTAAAATAATGAAACTATTTGCCCACAACGAAAATGCCATTTTAAATATTGTAGAACAAGCAAAAGCTAATAATGCGGTGCAATCATTACAAAAGCGTTATCAAGCGGTGATTGAAGCATTTGATGAATACATTGAACCAATGCTTGAAATGGTTGATATTCGTGGCGATTTTCATGCTTGTTTTAATACCATCGAAACACAAATCAGTACGCAAATTGAATATATTGAACGCAGCGGTAAAGCTTATCAAGATAAACGCATGCTTGAACGATTACGTACCCGAATTTTAGAAATGCATTTAGTTGGTCGCGAAAGCCTGCGTAAAAGTGCCGATATGCTAATGCCACTGCGTGAAGAGTTGCGCCGTAATAATATGATCACTCGTCAAGCAGCTAAAGTACTTGGTTTAGTACGTAAAAATGGCGTTGATAATATGCTCAGCGCCGTACAACCACATTTTGTCTCTGACACGCAGCGATTCTCATTGGGGCAACAGCGCCATATGGTCGCTTATATGGCTGCACTTGTTGAGTTTGAACACAGTGAATACGAACTTCCTGATCAACAAGATGTGCCTGCTTTTGTTACGCCAAATATTCCAGATTACAATAATGTTAAAGCAAACTTTAAAAAACGCTTCAATGCTAAACGTAAAAAGCCACAACCATTATTGACCTTTTTAGAGCAAAGCTACCCAGACCTTGAAGCCGACGAAATGCTGTTTTTATATCAAAAGCTGGTAAGTGACACCGATATTGAAATCAATCAAAGTGATGAAAAAATGCGCGTAAAAATTGCCGGGCAACATTTTTCTCTTTTCCCTTTTAATTCTAAGCCTGTTGACCCTCAGCAAACACCAACAGTGGATGAGTAACCGTTATGACACAGATAAATTTAGATGAACTTAGTCATCTACAAGCAATTAATAAAAAATTAGTCACCGGCTATCACATTAGCGAACAAGACACCGTAATGTGGCAAGAGCTTGATCAACAAATTGATCATTACCGCGCATTATTCAGCGCCCTTGGCCACGATTTACAACATGACAGCCGTGGTTTTTATTACTTTGCCAGTGATGAAAGTACACCCAATATGGGGAAAATTTCCCGCGCGATTGCCTTAACCATTTATATCTTAATTGAGCACTATGCAAACTCAGGTAAAGACCCAATGCGTGCCTTATTTGATGAAGTGAATGATTTAGAACTGATGCAAACTTTAGTGCAAATGAACAAGCACTTATTTGATCAACTCGAAATTTTTTCAGGATCAGACCTACGTAAAGACGTGTACTTACGCATGATACGACTTGGCCTTGCCCGTGAAGTAGAAGGCGGCTTTATGCTGCAAGCACCTATCTACCGTTATATTGATGCCTTAATGGAAGTAAACGAAGAAACCTATATTGGAGAGGACGAATAATGAAAAACCTATACGGCCTCAGTAAGCTGGCATTATTAAACACCGCCGGTTATGCCAAATGTGTGATCCCGCTTGATAAAAGCAGCTCAATTTGTGCACCAAATAATACCGGTAAAAGCTCGGTGATCAATGCTCTGCAATTTCCGCTTATTAATGATTTACGCCTAACAGAATGGGACGGTCATGATTTAGACGAAACCCGTAAATTTTATTTTTCGTCAGATCAATCCTATATTTTACTCGAAGCCGACCTACCCCATGGCCCGGTGGTGATTGGTGTAGCTGGGCTTGGTAAAATTGCCGGTTACGCACATCAGTTTTTTTGTTACCAAGGCAAGCTTGATCTTGAGCAGTATACTCAAGGTAAAACCATTATTAAGTTCACTAAGCTGTTTAATCATTTAAAAGAGCAAGGCTTTAACCCTATCGAGCTTAAAGCGCAAGAGCTCAACGCACTATTAACGGGTGGTGCCACGCCATTTGATGGCGACATTAACTTAAAGATGATCCCGCTTAACAACGTGCAAGATTCGGCAATTTATAAAGAAATTTTCCGCCGTATTTTGAACCTGCATAAATTAGGCGCTGCCGACGTAAAGCGCTTTATGTTACGCGTATTTGAACGCCACATGTCAAACTCAAAGGTCGATTTTTATGAAGTATGGCGTCGCTCCTTTGATAAAGTAAACCGCGCAAAACGTGAGCTAAAAGCACTCGAGTCGATGCAAGAGCCTATCAGCGCCCTTGAATCTATGCTTGAAAACCAAACCGTACTCAAAGGTAAATTAGCCGCATACGCCCCCAAAATTGACCAAGCATTAATCGATTTTGATAGCTACCAAGAGGCGCAATTGAGCGAGCTTAATGTTGCCCTTGAAGACATTGAACACGAAAAGCACGAGTTTGAACAAAAACAACAACTTTATGTACAACAATCGCGCGATATTGAACGCAGGCAAACACAAATAGAGCAATGGTTTTTAGACTTTGGTGCTCTAAAATCTGAATTTGAATTGGTTAACATGGCAACCTTAAAAGTAAGCCTTGGTCAATTAAAGCAAGATTACGAGTCACTATCGCATTCTATCAACAGTGCGCAAGGGCAAAGCCTGCATACTCTTGATTACCGTATTAGTGAAACACAAAAGCAGATCAAAAGCTTAAAGCTGCAGCTTAAAAATCTTGAGTTTAATTTATTTACCCGTATGCGCGAGGATTTATCACTTAAAGAAGTTGAAGAGATCTCGCGTATTCTAAACCCTGACATTCTGTCATTTGCCACCACCAGTAATGGTGATATAGATATCACTGACGAAGATGCCTTTGGTGCATTTTTAGAGCAATTATCAGATAACGTGAAAGGCGGCGTGCTCACCCTGCCAGGCGCGACCATCAAGCTGAAAAAACTCTCCCCGGTGCAGATGCAAAGCGGTGAAAATAAAGAGCAACTTACTGCGCAACTCAGCGCCCTTGAACAGTCACTCAATGAATTTAAGCAACAGCGTGATGTGGCCGCCAATGTGGCCGACAAACAAAAAGAAAAAGATGCCTTATACGATGAACTCATGGCAGCAGAAAGCGCACTTAAACGCTTTGAACAATTCCAGGTTATGCTGCAATCTATTGATGCACAAACACTCTTAAAAGAGCAATTATTGGCTGAACGCGAGCAAGTTGATAGCTACTTACAAGATATTCAAAATAACAGCGGTTCAATTAGTGATCGACGCTCGATTATTAAATCGAAAAAAGATTTAATTTCACGCCAAGCCGAGCGCCTACGCCAAGTGAAATCTGAACGAATTGACCACACGCTGGATTTATATAGCGGTAAAGTCACCCCGTATATGATTGATGTGCAAATTGATTTTGATAATCTCAGTGACTTAGTTCATCACTTTAATAAAGATTGCCAAGAGCTGCGTAATTTTGATATCAACGTTCGTAATACCTATTTGCATATTTACAATGCCGGTATTACCAAATTTGATAACGAAAATGACGAGTTTAGTAAATACCAGAAATTGATTGGCGCGTTCCATAATATTGATAACGAACGTGATGCGGTTGAACGCCAAGCCCGGGTTGCACTCACAGAAGTAGCCGCGACGATTAAGGGACTGCGTGAAGATTTAGACAGACTGCGCCGTGAAATGAACAGCTTCAATAAAGGCATTAGTCAGCATCGTATTTCAAACTTACAAGCATTTAAAATTAACGTGATACCACGCAAAATGTTGGTTGATAGTATTGATACCATCATCAGTACCTCAAATCAGTTTGAACAAGGTGATACGCTGGATTTACTCAGCCAAGAACCCTACAGTGAAAGTGCTGTCAACGAAGCAAAAGATCACTTAATTAAACTTGCCTCTGATAAAGCCGGTTTAACCCTTACTGACTTATTTGATATTCGCTTTGAAGTAGTAAACCGTGCAGGCGAAACCGAGCATTTTGAAAAAATTGATTCGGCTGGCTCAAACGGTACGCGTATCACCATAAAATTATTATGCGGCATGTTGTTTATCCGCTACTTATTAAGCGACCAAGAGCAAAACTTATACCGCATCCCGATTTATATTGATGAAGCGGCCGATATCGATCCGCAAAATCAAAAAGCAATTATAGAAACCGCCCTGAGTTTTGGCTTTGTGCCAATATTTGCATCGGTGAAACCACAAATTAGCTGTGATTATATTGTGCCAATTCGCTCCGTTAAAGACGGCGCCCAGAACTGGGTAGATGAAAAGGATTGGATAGAAGTAGAGCATGAATAAGACAATAGCCACGTTTGTGTAAATTAATGCATCATTCAGTCAAGGACGACTAGACTGATCAACATCTACTTTGTACACAAATTACAGGTAAAAAATAACATTTCCTTGAATTAATTCTATGTTATGTTATCAAACGAATAGTAATTAAATTTGCCAAGGAGCAAACTCCATGAAAAATATACTAATTGCAGCTGCTGTATTACTACTAGCAGCGTGTGCAAAAACGCCTGATATTGACTACGACAAATCTGTGGACTTTGGTAACTACAAAACATTTGCTTGGTTTCCACAAGCGACCTTGGCTGACGCTGGTAACTATCAAATCAGTCCATTGATGGAAAAACGTGTGCGTGAAGCGGTAAATGCACAATTACAAGCAAACGGTATGACACCTGCGGATGAAGCATCAGCAGATGTATTAATTAACTATCATGCCTCTGTTGATACTAAAGTTGACGTTGATACATTTAATGTAGGTTACGGTGCACGTTGGAACTACTGGGGCATGGGTTATAACACGCAAACAACAACCCATGAATATGATGTGGGCACTTTAGTGATTGATGTTGTTGACCGTGCCTCTAACCAGCTTGTTTGGCGTGGTGCTCGTGAAGGTCGCCTTCAGAAGAAACAAACACCTGAAGAGCGTAACAAAGCAGTACAAGAAGCCGTTGCAACAATTTTAAGTGGTTTTCCACCAGAAAAACTAAAATAACACTTTAAATTAGCATTCAAAAAAGCTCACTATTTAGTGAGCTTTTTTGTAAGTCTTATGCCTCTTCTAGCACATTCGCCACAAATTCTGTGAACGAATTGGCTATAGGACTAGTAAAGCTAGCATTGTATACATTGCTTGTATCGGGTCTAATATAAATAGTACCATCTATATCGTTTGAAAAGACCATAAGAAACCCATATCTAAAATGTTCAGTGTGCTTATTTTGTTCGTAAATATCTAAACGTTTTATCTCAGGGTTAATCCCATAAATAGGCTCATCAAATATTTCTGCATAATTTAAGTTTACCAGGTAATCAAAAAAATCTTTTGGTAAATCAATATTTAATCTTGCTTCTAGCTCATAAACTTTTTTTCTTGCTTGGCCTTGGCCAACTACACTAGAATGATCTTTCAACATTTCTACTAGATTCATAAGTCCTTCTTATAATTAATTATACATAGCATTTTTTATGAAAGTTAAACTATGCAGGTTTATTAAATTAGTAAATGCTAATCCGCCTTATATTTATGCAGTAAATCTAGCGGTATATGGCAGTAATCATCTGGATGATTAGTTAGTCGGTCTTGGTGTTCAGCATCACTGGGGACGTAATTTGTTAGCGGTTTAACCTGCACAGCTATTTTGTCGGCATCATCTCGTTGGCTGATATAATCGCTTGCTAACGTTAAGTGACTTTGCTCTTCACTATAAATAGCCGTGCGGTATTTTTCACCCACATCATCACCTTGCTTATTAATACTGTATGGGTCAATAATTTCAAAGAAATAATCAATTAGTTTATTAGGCGTGACAGCATCAGTATCAAAAATGACTTTGACACACTCTGCATAACCATCGTACTCACTTTGTGTATTATCACTTGTACCATTAGCCCGCCCTGCTTCTGTAATAACTACTCCGGGTAAGTGCTTCATAAACTCTTGCACGCCCCACAAACACCCTCCCGCAAAATAAATAGTTTGCTGGCGAGCATAAAAGTTAGCTGGTTGTTTTTCATTCATAGAGGGACCTAATATATTTAACAAGCAAAGACAGTGTAATGCTTTCATTTTAAGAATGATTATCAAATGCAGTTTTTTCGAATTAATGTACAATAGCGCCAAAAATCGTGACTGTTTAATTTTGCTATTTTATCACGCTATAAAAAAGTGTTAAGACTTTAATTTTTATCGCAATCGCACATAAAGAATATGAGAAAAACAACATGAACCGTACCTCGCACCTTATTATACCCGCAGTACTTGCCAGCATATCAAGTGTTGCTTATGCGGCAGATGACTCTGAAGAATCGACAACCATTGAGCAAATAACAATCGAGGCATCCCCTACAGCAAATACGTTACCAGTAGGTACCTTTGACTCACCTATATCAAATTTAGAGTATGACCCTCGTGTTGATTTGCAATCGCGTAACATGGCAGAAGCACAAGCTGATGTTACTATTCGTGGCGGTATCTTTGAAAACACCGGTTTTAGAGTCGGCAGTGCTACTTTACTCGATCCGCAATCAGGCCATTATTTTGCAGAAATTCCTATTGCACCACAAATGCTCACTGGCGCAAGTGTATTGACCGGTGCTGATAATGCACTTTACGGTGTAAATAGCTCAGTAGGTACTGTGTCGTTTGGTTGGAAGCCAATTACCACTGGTGGCAGTGTATCTGTAGGTGTCGGCACTAACGACTTTAATTTACAGAGTGTTCATGCTGGTAAAAGTATCCCTTTAGATACAATCGCCGATTGGCGCCTAGGTTTTGAAGGGGAATATTCTCATTCACAAAGCGATGGCTCAATTGATTTTGGCGATCATGATTTTAATCGCGCTACAGCTCGTGTGCAATTAACGAGTGCAGATTCACAAACTGATTTATTTTTTGGCTCACAAGAGAAATTTTTTGGCTGGCCGAACCTCTATACCCCATTTGGCGTGAATGAAACAGAAGACTTAGAAACGCAACTGTTAATGCTTAACCATAAACAAAGTTATGCAACAAACAGTGAGTTTGAAGTATCAGCTTATTATCGAAAAAATAACGACCATTATATTTACTCTCGTGAAAACCCAAGCGCGTTTCAAGCTTTTCACGAAACAGAAGTTAAATCATTCGCCATCTCTGGGCGACATGCTCAAAACGATGTGTTCTCACTAAACTACTCAGCACAATTTATTGAAGATTCCATTGAATCAACCACGCTTGAGAATAACTTTACTTCGCGTAACTATTATAAAATCAGTGTATTGCCAGAATACACTATGGCTCTTGAGAACAATCAGCAGCTAACAGTGCGTTTAGGCGCAGCCTTCGATGATACCAACCGCGATGACTCACAATTGTCGCTGATAGGTGATATCACATTCAATACAATTAATAGTAACGCCACTGAGCGGACATTTTATTTATCCTACGCTGAGGCCAGTCAAGTTGCAGGTTATACTGCTATTGGTGGCAATGACACTGGTGGATTGTTTAGAAGTAATTATAGCCTTGAGCGTGAAACCACCAAAAACTTAGAACTGGGTTTATTACTAGAACAACAAAGTTGGCAGCTTAATTCGGCTATTTTTTACCGCCAAGATAATAACTTAACTGACTGGACATTTAGCTTTGATTCAACCTCAGCGCGTTTTGCAGAACCGGTTGATATTGATACCGCTGGCCTTGAATTTTTAGCCACTAAGCAATTTGAAAATACTGAAATTATAGCCAGTTACACCTACCTCCATAAATCAGAAACCTATGGCTCGCCAGACGTCGATGCAAGCTTTTATGCCTTAAACTTCCCTGATCACCGTTTAACTCTTGGTGCTGTATGGAGCCCGACGGATATATTAGAGTTTCGGATTGATAATGAATGGCGTAAACAGCATAAAAATGCGCTGCGACGCTCTGATGATGAAGCCTTGTTTACTCAGCTGACGTTAAAAGTAACGCCACCGATACTGCAAAACTTCTTTATTACTTTAGCAGCAGATAACCTTTGGGATGAATCGTTTGAGGAAATTCCAGGCACACCTGGGCGCGGTGAGCAATACACACTAACTGCAACTTATAGCTGGTAAATAAAAAATATGTATAAAAACCGCATTTTTAAGATGCGGTTTTTTTATGTCATTTGTTCAAGCTCGGTAATTAATTGCAGCGCTTGCGCATTCGTTGTTCCACACACATCAATCGTCGCACTAAAATCACTGCATACTTTTGGCCGCCTTTCATCACCAAATAACTTACATAAATTGTTGTTATCTAACTGAATGCAGCGCTCTCCTGCTTTTTTGCCATTAGGCATCCCCGGAATCGGTGAGCTAATACTTGGTGCGATACAACAAGCCCCACACCCGAGTCGACACGCCATTGGTGATGTATTCATCTTTGCCCCTTTTGTAATCTATTTCGCTAATTTGTTAACTGTGTAATGACTTGTTACATCTTAATACGCC
Organism: Pseudoalteromonas rhizosphaerae; assembly: GCF_028885455.1. Classification (NCBI taxonomy): domain Bacteria; kingdom Pseudomonadati; phylum Pseudomonadota; class Gammaproteobacteria; order Alteromonadales; family Pseudoalteromonadaceae; genus Pseudoalteromonas; species Pseudoalteromonas rhizosphaerae. The sequence goes on along the minus strand of NZ_CP118496.1, from coordinate 2,957,593 downwards.
TTGTAAACACTTTATTCATTATAATTGCTGTGTCACCTAATTATGAGGAAAGCCCTGTGGCTACTAAAAAACAAATAATTCTACCTATTGCCGTATTAGTCGCCGGTGTAGGTCTTGCGGTTGCGTTTTCAGCAATGAAACAACCGCCAGAAGAAAAGCCAGCACAAGATACACGCCCTCTGGTATCAGTTAGCGCAGTTCACCTTGATGCAATTACGCTAGACGTAAAATCGTATGGTGTAGTAAAAGCAAAAGATCACACCCCACTGGTTGCGCAAGTAAGCGGTCAAGTGGTATTTGTCTCTGAGCAATTTGTGCAAGGTGGATTTGTCAAACAAGGCGATATTCTAGCACGAATAGATCCAAATGATTATGAAGCTGCGTTAATTGAAGCCCAAGCAGGCATGGCGCAAGCCAGCTCTGATCTAGAAATTGAGCGAGCGCAAGCTCATGTAGCACAGGCAGAGTGGGATCGAATAAAAGACGATTCAAATCAAATGATCCCATCTCAATTATATTTACGCAAACCACAATTAGCCGAAAAACTAGCGCGTTACCGTGCAGCACAGGCATCTGAAAAACGCGCAAAACGTAATTTAGAGCGCACATACATAAAAGCGCCTTATGATGCGATTATTTCTGAACGTGCAATTAGTTTAGGCAGCGTAGTTAATCCTGGAAGCCAATTTGGCGCTCTCAGTTCAACCTTAGTGGCTGAAATTCGCCTTCCTGTGGCAGATAAAGAATTACAATACCTAATCGATAGCGGTATCGGCGCGAATGTAACACTCAGTGCAGACTATGCTGGTAAGCCAACTACTTGGCAGGCAAAAATTGTCCGCAGCGAAGGTGTTATTGATCAAAAAAGTCGTATGAGCTATTTAGTGGCGCAAGTAAATACACCTTATGCCAGTGAGCAACCGCTGCGCTTTGGCTCTTATATCAATGCGACCATTTCTGGCCGCGAGCTTGATAATGCGATTATCGTTCCTCATCACTTAGTGAAAAACGGTAAAATAGTGGTAATGAATGATGATTTAACTCTTTCGTTCAAACCTCTTAATATTATTAGAGAGCAAAATGGCATGGTCATCGCTTCACAAGGCTTAAATGATGGTGAGCAATTGATCACCTCGGCTTTAGATTTCCCAACCGAAGGCATGCAAGTAAAGCTAAATGACTCTGATAAGCCTGCAGCTGCAACTCAACTTGCACTGAAAGAGGAATAGAGCATGACCATCCATAGCGAAAAAGGCTTAATTGCCTGGTTTGCTCGCAACCCTGTTGCAGCAAACCTATTAATGATTTTTATTTTAGTGGGTGGTATTTTAACCGCGTTTTCTATTCGCAAACAAATGTTCCCACAATTTGAAAATAACTGGATCAGCGTCCAAGCTGTCTACCCAGGTGCTGCCCCACAAGAAGTAGAAGAAGGCATCACCATCAAGGTAGAAGAAGCTCTCGAAGGCCTAGAGGGTATTAAACGGAAGATTACTTATTCAAACCGCGGTTATTCTCAAGCGTGGATCGAAATTGAAGAAAAATATGATACTAAAGAAGTGCTCGATGAAGTAAAAATGCAGGTTGATGCAATCAACACCTTCCCTGCAGACATGGAGCGTCCTATTGTGCGCCATGATAAGTTTGAGCAAGAAGTAATGATCCTCGCCTTATACGGTGACATGAGCAATTATCAGCTCAAAGAACTTGGCAACAATATCAAAGACGAACTGCAAGCACTGCCACAAATTAACTTAGTTGAATTTAATGGTGGCCTTGATTATGAAATTGGTATTGAAGTTAGCCCTGATAAACTTCGTGAGTATGGTTTAACTTTTAGAGACATTGCGAATGCAGTGCGTGCTTTTTCAGCCAATATGTCTGCAGGTCAGATTCGCTCTGAAAACGGCTATATTTCGATGCGGGTTGAAAAACAAGCTTACCGAGGTGATGAATTTGCCAAACTGCCATTGATATTACTACCTGATGGTGCACAAGTGTATTTAGGCGATGTAGCAACCATTAACGATGGCTTTGCAGAAGGCTTACAATACTCTAAATACAATGGTAAAAATTCCTTGTCGTTTGAAGTAAATGCCTCAAAAGATCAAGATATTACCAAAGTTGCAAAAGTTCTTAAGCAGTACCTTAATGATAAAGCAGGTCAACTTCCAGCGGGTGTTAAACTCACGCCGATTGTCGATTTAACCTACTACCTAGAGGGTCGATTAGACATGATGATCGACAACATGGTGTGGGGTGGTCTATTGGTTATGGTAGTACTTGCGCTATTTTTACCCCTACGCTTAGCATTTTGGGTGATGATGGGTTTACCTGTGTCATTCCTTGGCGCATTTTTAATGATGCCGATGGGCTTTTTAGATGTCACCATCAACTTAGCATCACTATTTGCCTTTATATTAGTGCTAGGTATTGTGGTTGATGACGCCATCGTCGTAGGTGAATCAGCCAGTGCTGAAATTGAAAAGCATGGCCACTCTCTTGATAACGTAGTACGTGGTGTTAAACGCGTCGCAATGCCTGCCACCTTCGGTGTCTTAACTACCATCGCCGCTTTTTTACCGCAAACTTTAGCAAGTGGCCCTGGTGCTGCGTTTTCAAAAGCCATTGGCGGGGTTATTATTCTGTGTTTGATTTTCTCTCTGATTGAATCAAAACTTATTTTACCAGCCCACATAGCAGCAATGAAACACCGAGAACCAAATCCGAAAAACCCATTACATCGCCTCCGTAAAGTGATGGATGGCGGTTTAAAACGGTTTGTTGATAACTATTACACGCCATTTATTGGCCATTGTATTCATTATCGTTATACCGTAATTATTGGTTTTATTTGTGTATTAATTGTCAGTGCTGGGATGTTTGCCGGTGGTTTAGTGAAGTTCGTAGCGAACCCTAAAATTCCTCATGACTTTCCACGTATTTCAGTTGAAATGAACTTAGCATCGTCTGAACAAGCAACCCTAGAAACTGCGCAAAAAATAGAGCAAGTTATTATCAATGTTGATAAACAACTTAAAGAGCAATATGGCACAGCTATGGTACGCGATCTTTCAGTTAGCTTACGCGGACGTACCAATGCCAGTATCATGGCAGTATTAATTGATCCTGAGTTACGCCCTATCGATACCTTTGCATTGAGCGCACTATGGCGTGAACAAATGCCTCCTTTACCGGGCGTGAAAACACTAACCATTCAAGACAGTATTATGAATGGTGGTCGAGACGACGGTGATGTGAGCTTCCGCCTAGAAGGAAAGGGTGCCAAACAACTAAAAGAAGTAGCAGCAAAACTTAAAGAAAAACTCAACACCATGGAAGGTGTGGGTGATGTAAATGACTCAATGCAAAGCGCTACAGATGAAGTACAGCTTGACTTAAAACCACTGGCGTACAGCATGGGTTTAACCCTTGCCGATGTTGCCTCACAAGTCAGCTTTAGTTACTACGGCCTTGAAGCACAGCGTATTCTACGTGACGGCGAAGAAGTGAAAGTAATGATACGCTATCCTGAAGAAGCTCGTAACTCGATCAGCGATATCGCCAGTGCTCGTATCATTACACCTAGTGGCGCAGAAGTACCTTTGGCTGAAATTGCCGATGTAAAACTGGTTGATGGTGTAAACCGTATTCGCCGCGAAAACTCAAAGCGTACTGTTAATGTATGGGCTGCGGTTGATACCGACCAAGTTGAACCTTTTGCCATTGCTGAAGAAATACGTGATGAGTACTTACCGGCACTACTGAAAAACTACCCAGGTGTACAAAGTAGTGTTGCTGGACGTATTCAAGAAGAAATGGATAGCGTTGCTGAGCAAGTGCGTGATTTTGCACTTTCAATGATGATTATCTTCGCGTTATTGGCAATCCCACTACGCTCATACTCACAACCATTGATTATTATGTCAGTGATCCCATTTGGGGTTATTGGTGCCATGTTTGGCCATATGATTTTAGGCATGACAATGAGTGGCTTATCAATTTTCGGGATCATTGCTGTAGCCGGTGTTGTTGTGAACGATTCATTAGTAATGGTGGACTTTGTTAATAAAGCACGTGCTGATGGCGTAGCAATAAAAGACGCAGTAATGCAAGCTGGTGCACGTCGTTTTAGAGCGATTATGCTCACCTCAATCACTACCTTTATTGGCGTGTTACCAATCATTATGGAAACCAGCTTACAAGCTAAAATTGTCATCCCAATGGCAGTATCACTGGCCTTTGGTGTGTTATTTGCCACGGTGATCACGCTGATCCTGATCCCATGTCAATATGTCGCACTAGAAGATGCTAAACGATTAATTCGTAAATGGCGTGGAAAAGAAGCGCTGGTAGATGGTGAATCAATTCATAGCAAAGTGAATACTATAATAAACCGCTCACCTTTATAAAATTTGATATCCCAACCAACTAGCCCGAGCTGTATACAGTTCGGGCTTTTTTATGCTTATAATAACAATGAAATATAATTTATTCACATAAAATCAACACGATAATAATTTACTTTGTATTTTATCCACGGTAAAAGTAGTACATAAAACAAACTAAAAAACCAAGGAAGCTCATGAAACTCACCCGAATATGTTTTATCACACTATTTTTATCACAGCTCTACTACTGCTCTCACACACTGCAATTGCAGGCGAACACGCGAAAGAAATGGATGCATTTATTGAACAATTTCATGGTTTCAAACAATTCAATGGCAACGTACTGGTCGCCAAGCAAGGTAAGGTTATTTTTGAAAAAAGTTATGGCTACGCCAATTTTGAATGGGACATCAAAAATACTGCCGAGACTAAATTTCGAATAGGCTCAATTACCAAGCAATTCACTGCGTTGCTTATTTTACAGTTAGCGCAGCAGAATAAAATACAGCTTGATGCTCCCCTTGCTACTTACCTACCCGACTATCGCCAAGATATAGGTAATAAAATCACCATTAGGCAGATACTTAATCATACATCAGGACTTAGTAATTATACTCAAACGAAGACCTTCAGAAGTGAATACAGTCGCAACCCTTACAGTGTAGATGAATTTATAAAATTACTGTGTACTGATGATTTATTGTTTGAGCCTGGCACGCAATTTCGCTATAGCAATTCAGGCTACTTTATTTTGGGCGCCGTGATTGAAAAAGTCACTCAACAACGTTACCAAGATGTACTGCAAGAAAATATTTTTAAACCACTCAATATGCATAACACCGGTTACGATTCGCATGCAAAAATAATCAACCAACGTGCATCTGGTTATAGCAATAACTTAGACGGTTACACTAATGCTGATTACCTAGATATGTCGATCCCTTATGCTGCGGGGTCAATATACTCAACCGCACGCGATCTCGTTAAGTGGGACCAAGCGCTGTACACAAATAAGCTAATAAATAAAGAACTAAAAAAACAAATGTACACCGTATCTGAACAGCGTAATTACGCACTTGGCTGGGAAGTTAATCAGCTAGATGCTGATAAATATGGTAAACCATTGACACAAGTACAACATGGCGGTGGTATCGAAGGGTTTAATGCATTTATTAGCCGTATTATTGAAGATCAGCTACTGGTGATAATTTTAAATAACACTGGCGGTGCACCAATGACACCTATGACTAAAGGATTAACCAATATTTTTTATGGTAAGCCCTATGACGGTGCAACTGAAAATGTGGATAGCCAACTTTATCATGCCTTGCAAAATGGCGGTATTGCACAGCTTAAAAGCAAATATAATCAATTGGATGAGCAAAAAGTTCCGCTGCGAGAAAGAAGCATAAATTACTTTGGTTATGAATTAATAGCAATGAAAAAACTCGATGCCGCAATCGCAGTATTTGAACTAAATGCTGCTAAATACCCCGATTCTGCTAATACTCACGATAGTCTGGGTGAAGCGTATTTAACTGCTAATAAACCCGTACTTGCATTAAAAAGTTACCAGCGCGCCCTTGAATTAAACCCCGACAGTGAAAGCGCAAAGCAAGCAATTATAAAACTACAATAATTCTAAAAAGTCGCGTTATATTATTTAAAATCTGCAACATTAAACTCGCTTATGCTACGAACATAAGCGAGTTAGTAGTTTATAATTTCAAGTAATTAGTCATCAAGAACACTAGGTTCAAGTATACCTTTATCAATTAGTTGGCTTATCATCGTACGTGCTTTTTCTCTGCATATATCACGTAATAAACGCACTGCAGGCGTTATTGATTGACGGCTTGGACAAATTAACCACAGCTCACCACAAGTATGCTGGTAATTATTCATCACTGTAACTACCCTATCGTTAAGTAGATCATCAGCAATATCTAATGCCGATTTTACGGCAAGCCCTTTGCCAGCAACACACCAGCGCCTGACTAAATCACCATCATTAGAGGCGCGCTTGCCTTGCATTTTTACTTTGTATTTTTTTGCCCATTGGTGAACTCCCAAACATTATTGATAATATTTTGCAGCTGATAAAATAACCCTTGATGCTGTGCTAAATCATCTGGGTGCATAGGCGCACCATAGCGTTTTATATAGTCAGGTGTGGCGCATAACAAACGTGGAATATTACAAATTTTAAATCCGTAAACATTGGCATCAGTTGGCGAGCCATAACGCAGTGCTATATCCACCGAATCTCGGTAGAAATCCACGTTACTATCACTAATATGTGTGCGCAGGCTCACCTTCGGGTAACTATCCATAATTTCATCAATCCAAGGGATAACTAAATTACGGCCAAGATCAGAAGATAATGCAACCCTTAACTCACCTTCAATCTCATCATGTTCGCCTTTTAGGTTCTGCCGAGCTTGCTCAAGTATCGCTATTGCTTGCTCACACTGTGGGATATAGCGCTCCCCTGCGGCAGAAAGCCTTAGATGACGCGTTGTGCGCACAAATAGGTCTACACCTAATGTTGATTCTACCCGTTTGATAGTAGCACTGGCGGTTGCTGTACGCATATCAAGTTTTGCCGCTGCAAGGGTAATACTTTTAAATTCAGCAACTTTCAAAATAAGTTTTAAATCGTCAATCTGCATATTATCTAAATATATTTGATAATGATTCAATAATTATGCTGTTTATCAAAAGTAATGCAAGCGCTATCATCTGCCTCATTCAACGGCTTTGATTAAATAAAGCTATTCGCTACAGGAACCAATTATGACACACCCGATTATTACCGACTTAGAAGCGCGTTACACAGCAAAAAAATATGATGCAACTAAACGTGTATCGGCAGAAGATTTAGCTGTGATCTATCAAGCTATGCGTTTATCTCCGTCATCAATTAATTCGCAGCCATGGAAATTCATTGTTATTGAGTCTGAGCAAGCAAAACAACGTATGCATGATACTTTCGCTAACAAGTTTCAATTTAATCAGCCGCATATTAAAACTGCATCACACATTATTTTGTTTGCTTACAACCCGAAATACACCAGAGAAGATTATGCAAAAGTGATTGACTCTGATATCGCCAATGGCCGTACGCCAGCAGAAAATCGTGAGCAAGCCTTTGGCGCATACGCATTTGTTGACTTAAATACTGACGCATCTGGCAATAATGCCGCATGGACCAAAACACAAACCTATCTTGCACTTGGTAATACTATGCATGCTGTTGCGCGCTTAGGTATTGATTCAACACCAATGGAAGGCGTAGATAGCGAGCTAATTAGTGAACTTTTTGCGGATGAGTTAGATGGTTATATTTGTGAAGTCGCACTTGTCATTGGTTATCACGAAACACAAACCGACTATAATGCTAAGCTTCCAAAATCACGTTTGAGTCAAGATCAAATTATTCAAGTGGTTTAAGTTTTACATTACCGGTTAAGAAGAGCCTGTTACAGGCTCACTTAAACAAGCTTTTGGCATTATAGCCTCTGCTATGTGCTCTCTTTAGCAGCTCCACAAACAATTTTTTCTTCGCCAAGATGATATATATTATTTATTGCTACATAGGCGCCAGATACAACGCCTGTAATAGGGACTAATAATATCCCACTAATTGAATAGTAGGTATTGGTATCCTCAAAGCCATTAATTATTTTCAATGTCTTACGGTCAGAAGATATTTCACATTTATTGACTGCTGACATGTCCTTAGTTGGTACAACGATACAGCCTGATAACATCGTCAAAGTAAAACATATAGTCGTAACTAATTTCATCTTATAACATCCTCGTTTTTAATTGTCATATAGAAACCATAAAAATTAATATTTATAGATTGTTGGGTAACTATCTTATAAATACTTTACTAAACAAAGTATGCGCTCCCCGCAAACCTTGCACATATAAATCAAGCTTATAGGTTCAATTTTCACTAATAAACATGCACATCAGACACCACACTATGCAACCGTTTTATATTGAGGGAACTTCCCTAACATTCTCTTCAATAACAATATCATAGATAGGCAACTTACTTTAGCAGTGATTCTGTTAAAGAAGTCAAGTTGCACCCAAATAAAGAGATCAGCTTGAGTAGATAGCTACAGCGGTTAATGAACCTACAGCAGCCATTGAAGAAGTTGCGCATAGTGCAAACTCTACAAGTGATAATACTGAGGTTGCGGATAAAAGCACAATTAGGGCAGACTAAAATAAACAAAATTATCAAAACAATAGGTTCATTGGTTTCAGAGATCCAACACTAAGCAGCTGGTATTACGACCTTAGCCGCAAATATAAAAAATATAGAGTCAGTACTTGATGTGTATATAGCGATAGCAGAGCAACTCAATAACCTTGTATTTCGATTTACTCTTTAACTAATCCAAATTAAAAAATCATATAGTTACACGCTATTACGCAACTATAGGGTCAATGCAGCAAGTGACGCTCTCACGTGAAGTAGGTACGGGCATCGCAGCAGGCTTCGACTTTATTAACTTATAGCAATATTGTGACCTCTTTTTAACTATTTTGTATTTAGTTATAAAAAGAGGCTGCTCGAAGCAGCAGCCTATAATTCTAACTACACTATCTAAGGTGCCCGCTTTCAACAATAGGCGTAACCCAATATTTTAATGGGGTGTATTGACACACAGGACTTAATGCCGTTTTAATTGTTTGCAGCTGCGCTAGTAATATATGCACCTCAAACTGATAAAAACTGCGATGCCCTTCTACTTGCTCGGCAATATCAAATTCACTGTGCTCTTTACTGTAGCCTTCAATGTTTTTTAAGTTAAAGCCGGTAATGCAGTCTATGCCAATTAATATATCAACCACTTCATCTTTTATGTTTGTGGGTACATTTAAGGTAAAAAGTAACTGTTCAGCCATGTTTTTTCTCCAACCAACCATAAAAGATAGGTAATAAATAAAGTGTTGTAATTGTTGAGGTAATTAACCCGCCAATAACCACAATCGCCAATGGCTTTTGAATCTCAGCGCCGGGGCCGGTGGCAAATACCAGTGGCAGTAAACCAAACATTGCGGTTGTGGCTGTCATTAACACTGGACGAAGGCGTCTGCTTGCGCCATCTAAAATGCGCTGCGTTACATTGGCAGAAAACATTTTCATTTGCTCAAAGTAGCTGATCATCACAATACCATTGAGTACCGCTACGCCAAGTAAAGCAACAAAACCAACCGATGCAGGCACCGACAGGTATTCATTACTAATAAATAGGGCAATCACTCCCCCCATTAATGCAAACGGAATATTAGCAATTATCAGCGTTGATTTAGATAACGATTTAAACGTGGTAAATAAAATAATGAAAATCAGTATTAATGCCACCGGAATAAGCACCAGCAAGTTTTGTGTTGCACGTTGCTGGCTTTCAAATTCGCCACCAAACGACAAGGTAAAACCACTGGGTAATTTTATGCTGCTATTAATTTTAACTTCCAGTTCATTCACATAACTAACCACATCGCGGTTATCCACATTAACGCTTACAGAAGCAAAGCGCTTTGCTTTTTCTCGCTCTATTAACAATGGCCCCGTTTTAAAGCTAATATTAGCAACCTCTTCAAGTGGCAGTAGGCTGTTGTCGGGCATTAAAATTAACTTTTGTTTTAATGCGCTCATTGACGATAACTCAAAGTGTGCTGCGCTTTCGCCTTTTTGTGCATTAAACACAATAGGGATCACGCGGTTTCCTTCTTGCAGTGCCGATACCTGTAGGCCTTCTAATTGCGACTTTAAATAATCGCTTAATCCTGCGGTGGTTAAACCAAACTGACTGGCAACCTCAGGAATAAGTTTAATATTTACGTATTTACCCCCTTCAATAAGCGCCATTTGCACATCACTTGCGCCGTCAATATTAGTGGCAAGTGCAGTGATTTTTTCAGCTAATGAGGCAAGTGTCGCAATGTCATTACCGAATACTTTAATCGAAATATCACCGGTGCCACCGGTGAGCATTTCTGATACCCGCATTTGTATTGGCTGAGTAAAGCCAATATTTACCCCTGGAAATTGCGCAAGTGTTTGTCGAATATCCTCGATTAGCAGCGCTTTGGAGTCAAAACGCCACGTATCTTTTGGCGCTAATTCCATAAACACATCGGTTTCGTTTAACCCCATAGGATCAAGCCCGAGTTCATCGGAGCCGGTACGGGCAACAATTTGTACGATTTCTGGGGTGTTTTTTAGCAGTGTGGCTTCAATTTGTTTATCGATATCCAGCGAGGCTTGCAAGGAAATACTCGGCGATTTTTCCAGTTGCACAATAATGTCGCCTTCATCTAAAACGGGCATAAAGCTTTTACCAAGCCCCTGAAATAACACCCCACTGAGCACTAAAACAGCAACTGATATAACACTAATAGCCACCGGCTTTTTAATTGCTTGGGCAAGTGTTTTAGTATAAAAACCTTGTAATAGCGTGACCATTTTAGGCTGGGTTACGGGTTCATTTTTTAATAACAATGAGGCTAAAATTGGAATAACCGTTAACGACAACAACAGCGCACTTAGCATTGCAAACACGATAGTTAACGCCACTGGGGTAAATAACTTGCCTTCTAACCCTGTAAGCATTAATAGCGGTGAAAACACGATAATTATAATAATTGTGCCTGAGAACACTGGCGCCGCGACTTCTTTACATGCGCGATAAATAACATGCAGCCGAGGGAGGTGCTGATTGTTAGCCAACCGATTAACTATGTTTTCAACAATAACTACCGATGAGTCCACCAGCATACCAATGGCAATCACTAAGCCGCCTAAACTCATTAAATTAGCCGATAAATCAAACTGCTTCATCATTATAAATGTCAGCAATGCCGACATAGGTAAAGACAAAGACACCACCAATGAAGAGCGAATATCACCTAAAAACAAGGCAAGTAGCACTATCACTAAAATAATCGCTTGGCCTAATGCGCTGGTAATGGTGCTAATTGCGGTATTTATTAAGTTAGAGCGGTCGTAAAACACATTAATTTTTGTGCCTTGCGGTAATGAAGCTTCAATGGTGCGAAGTTTATCTTTTACATCTGCAACAACTTGCGCTGTATTACTATTTTTAAGCGCAATTATAAGCCCTTGTACCGCCTCTTCACTGTTTTTAGTGACTGCGCCATAACGGGTTAAACTGCCAACGTGTACCGTGGCAATATCACTTAACCGAATAACCTTATTTTGAGTGGACTTAATCACGGTATTTTCAATGGCGGTTATATCGTTGTATTTGCCCTCAGTGCGCAAAATTAAGGTGTCGTTGCCTTTTTCTAAGCGCCCTATGCCACCGTTTTGATTCGTTTGCGTGATTGCTAACTTCATTTCATCAAAGCTGACTTGATGCTGTTGCATCAATAAAGTATTGGGAAGTATTTCATAGGTTTTTGAAAAGCCGCCAAGGCTATTTACGTCAGCAACGCCGGTTACAGTGCGCAATAATGGACGAATTTGCCAATCTAAAAGCTCTCTTTTTTCAATCAGCGATAAGTGAGTACTTTCTATGGTAAACATGAACACCTCGCTCAAAGGCGTGCTCATTGGCGCCGTGCCGCCACTAATATTACTGGGCAAGGTGGGTAAAATATTTAATAAACGCTCATTAACTTGCTGACGGGCCCAATAAATGTCGGTGCCCTCTTCAAAGTCAATGGTAATATCGGTAATAGAATACTTAGTGGTAGAGCGCAGCATTTGCTGTGACGGAATACCCAGTAATTCGGTTTCAATCACCCGTGTTACTTGCGATTCTATTTCAAGGGCGTTCATGCCGGGTAATTTGTACACTATTTTAACTTGAGTGGGCGATATTTCTGGAAAAGCATCCACCGGAATACTTAACCAAGATTTAGCGCCAATGGCCATAGCAACAATAACAAAAATACTAACAAACAAACGCTGAGTAAGTGAAAACTTAATAAGCTGGTTTAACATTTACTCTCTCCCTAAGTGAAGCAACATACCTTGTAGCGCACTTACCGAGCTTATTAGTACCTGCTGATCATCTAGGTTTTTATTGGCAGTAAATACATAGTCTTTGCCTTGTGTACCTTTGAGCTCAATCGGCAGTAACTCAAGGTTATCGCCAGACTTTAAAGCAATGTAATTAACATCTTCAAATTCAAACACCGCTGACTTTGCTATTTTAAAGCCTGTTAATTTATTTACCGGCGTGACTTTGATGGTTTGCCCCAGTGTCAGCTGGCACTCATTTGAGCTTGGCGACGCCCACACAATTTGATGGTATTTATCTGCAATACTGTCATAGCTCTCAATATTTAAGCTGCAACTTTGTGACAGCTTAAAATGCGCTAACGTGTTGGTAAAACTAAGAGGGACTTTAATCTTAACGCGAATACTACTTGCATCGATAATATCAAACGCGGTGTCACCCATCACACGGTTTCCCGACTCATTGGTGAGTTTTAAAATGCCCGTTTTTGGACTCACTAAGGTCACGTTTTCATTATCATCAATGTTTAAAAATGCCATTTGATGTTGCATATGTTCAAAATTTAGCTTGGCTTCAAAATAGCTTTTTGTGATTTCAACCCATTCAGAACTTCTTATTATTTTGTTTTTTAAGTGCTGTTGGTTTATGTCGTAATGGCTTTTAGCAATAGCGAGCATGTCTTTTGCTGATTGATAGGCATCTAAAAAATGGTGAACATCACTGCCCTCAACGCTTGCGATAGTGGCGCCCTTTTCTACCATGCTGCCGTTAGGGTATAAGTAACGAACCTGCTGTACATCAAACGCAAACAGCACCGTATAATTGACCCCGGGTTTGAAATTGACTTCACCAATTAAACTTTGCCCGTTAATAAACTCTGTTTTTTGAATCGGCGCAAATTCAACATCAAAACCACTGAGTGACGAAAGCCCTACAGGTGCTAAATTTTGCGAAGCAAACACAGGATTAAATGTTAATAAAGCCACCGTAGAGAAGAAAAATAACGTATATTGAATACGCAAAAAATGACACATTTTTTTTGTAAAATTTAACAGCATTTCGTTTGTTCACATTTGATTAATTTTATAGAATCAACCATGACTTTTTTAGACTGTTAAATCATCAGGCAAACGCCTTAACGTACCCAAAAAAAGCGAAATTTACGCTATGGTACATTTGTCCATTGTATTTATAAAGCATTGATAATAGAGGTTTTAATGAGAGACAAGTTAATAGCAGCCACCTTGTTAATAATAATGGTGCTAAACTTTTTTGATGTACTAACGGATATACATTTAGGGGTGCCGCAGTGGCATATTTTTTCTGAGGGCTTAATCGTCGTCATTTCTGCAGCCTGTGCTATTTACTTAATTAGCGATATTCGTGCGCGTACTGCCAATATTAATGCGCTGAAACAAGAATTAGTGCATTCAAAAAAAGAACTTAAAAACATATCACAGGCAATGATGGATGCGCGCCATGAATACAGTGGTGTTATTCAAACCCAATTTTCACAGTGGACATTGACCCGCAGTGAGCAAGAAGTCGCGATGTTGTTACTTAAAGGCTTAAGCTTTAAAGAAATAAGCGCACTAAGAAGCACAAAAGAAAAAACCGTTCGTCAACAAGCGTCCGATATTTACAGCAAAGCCGATGTAGAAGGCCGACATGAGTTTGCTGCATGGTTTTTAGAAGACTTTATGCAACAAGGACAATACCAACCAACAAGTTCAAGCCTCAATTAATTGACAAGCTACAAAGGTGAGGCCTCTGGTTATTTCTATAGCCTTGCATCCGCTGCGCATTAAATCTTAAGGAATAATTAAAAACCTTAATGATTATCTCTGTGTAAAACTAGATGATTTCATTTTTACTATGACAACCATTGCTCAACTTAGCAAAAACATAACCCCCTACAGCCCCTGCAAGCAGCTGCATATAAAAACCCCAGCCTCTTGCGCCCGCTATAATAGTAATATTCATAATTGACTCAATAGCAATTAAAGCCGAAGCAAACGCCACAATACCCGCAATTACAAATAATTGCGCACCTTGTTTTTTAACTTTTTTAGCAATAAGCCAGGTAACCAAAAACGCGATGGCAAGTGCAATAGCAATAATAGCGCCATAGGTCGGTAGCAAGCCGAGCCAATCTTCAAGGGTTAAGTTAACACGGTCATTAAAGCCCACCACAACACCCACATTAACTAATTGATTGACAACGTATTGACTATGAAACAAGCTAGCGAGTGTAAATGTAAGTAACCAAGAAACTAAAAATGAAGGGAGTATACGTGTTAAAAACGACATGGTTATCTCAACTTAAAATGAAACTTTTTTCTTACAGTAGCAAAGGCTTGCAGGGTAAACAATCTCTACGTTGTATTACTCTACTCTCGCTTTTAGCGTTTTCTTGTAACGCCAGTGCCGAGCTACCAAAACAGCAATACACTGCTGATACCTTAGCTACTGGACTCAATTCACCGTGGAGCATGGTTAAACTCCCAAACAATACCTGGTTAGTCACAGAACGTGATGGCCATATTGTTATCATTAAAAACAACCAACAAACCCGAGTTAAACTAGATTTCGAGGGCTTATACGTTGCAGGCCAAGGCGGCCTACTCGATATAGTGCTTTCGCCAAATTACAGTGAATCAAAAGAAATTATATTCACTTACGCTCAAGGTGAGCTTGATGCAAACAGGCTCGTTATTGCCAAAGCTACGTTTGATGGTGCGCAATTTTCAACGCCAAAAATTATTTATAAAGTTGCCACTGATAAAGACACACCACAACATTACTCAGGCCGCGCCCTTGTCCTACCCGATAATACCTTATTATTTTCAAGTGGCGATGGCTTTGACTACCGTGAGCAAGCACAGGTTATGACCAGTCAACTTGGCAAAACATTACGCATAAACTTAAACGGCACGATACCAAACGATAACCCATTTATTAATCACAAAAATCCTGCAGCTCATGCTGTGTACTCACTCGGGCACCGTAACTTGCAAGGCTTGGTTTATGATTACGATACACAGCAAATTGTTAGCCACGAACACGGCCCCGCAGGCGGCGACGAACTAAACTATTTAACCCCAAGCACCAATTACGGCTGGCCGGTGATCACCAACGGAGATGATTACTCACAAGCACGTATTTCACCGTTTAGAGAATACCCTGGAATGGCTAAACCAACGGTTGATTGGACGCCCTCAATCGCCCCTTCTGGCATGGCTTATTATGGCTCAAAGCATTTAGCTTTTCCCTCACTACAACAGCATGTGCTAATCACTACGCTGGTCGATAAAAAGCTCTACAGCGTTAATTTAGCGAATGGTGAACTTACCCAGACTCATGTTTTACCAGAGGTAACTGGGCGTTTGCGGGATGTATTTGTTACAACCGAGGGTAATATCGCGGTGTTAACCGATGGAAAAGATGCAAAATTGCTGCTGATAACGCCAAAGTGATTAGCTTGACTAGATCGTTCAACACAACTGTATCTAAATACTCGACGAGCTTTTTATATGATTATCAGGTCTTATTTTTTGCTGTTTGAGCGAAAGTCAAAAAGAAAGACCTGACTTTATTGGTTTTTGCGATGCATATTTCTGATTAAATACAATCAAGGTGAGTTAGTTAAATTGGCTTTCGTCTATTTCAATGGTTATGCTATTTAATAAATCGTTAGTGAACTTTTCACTTTCTTCTTTACTGACATAACTTCCTTTGCCTTGAATATTTGCAAGTAACTGGTTTGCAATCTCCTCATAGGCAACATCTAATTGAGTCTGTAATGTTTTAATATCGTCGTGAGTCATCGAGTTGCCTAAAATAAAAGGCTTACTTGGATTCATTGGCCCATAGTTGCCTTCCCAAATTACTTTACCTGTTTTAGACTTAAGGACGGCTTTGAGCTGAGGTAAAAACCTTGTGCTTTTTTCGTCGGTAAAAATGACGCACCATGGCTCAAGTGTTATAACTTGTTTATGAAGATTTTCATTTAAGTGAATAGACTTTACTGATTCTTTTAAAATTTGAATGCTATTTAGCGAATTCAACAAAGTGCTCGCTAAATCAAAGTTCTCTTTTAAGTCGAGCTCTAAACTGCCTTTCATGTGCTTTTCATTAGACAAATCAGATGCTATAACGCCAAGAACCCCATAACGCAGCCCTACATCATCCGACGTATTAACCCAATTAGTAATAACAAAACCTGAACCTTCAATTCTTCGATCCCCTATAGCTAAACTCCAATCATTCCAATCGATATTTAATACATCTAGTTTAATTTTTTCATTTGAACCTAAAGGAACAGCACCTCCCCTTTGAACCGATTGGCACGCTGAAACTAAAAAAATAAAAGTGAATATAAATAGGTGCTTATACATTATAAAACAATCCTTGTTAAAAACTCGATTAATCAAAAGTAAACTATAACACCCTTATTTAACTCTGCGCACTAGTTAAAGTTTTCCGTGCTGAATGATGAACACTAACGCAATCAAATAAATGGCATTGTTAATCCACTTGATTGATTTGTTGTGTGCCTATTTCCACATAGCCAACCTACATTGTATAAATTTATCTAAGGTTTGCTGGTGTAACTTGTGATAAGTTACCCCATGCTATATCTATTTCAAACTTCCTACAACTTGTTGAATAAGCAAACTTTTTACTTATTTCATCAAAAAGAGTCATCTGCAACCTCAGTGGCTACAATAATAAAAAAGTTAAGCCTATCTTTGCAGTTGCTATTTACTCCTCGTTCATATGGTTGACGAGGTAATTTTTGAACCAATTCTGATAATATTTTTACCTCTTGTTGTTCAAGCTTTGTATTACAAGGCATAGCGTTCATATAAAACGAAGAAGCCCAGTAAATATCACCTTTACTATTTACCCATACTCGTTCCGTAGCTCTCATCGTCTCGATTTCAGCTCGAACTATCTAATCTCGCTCCTTTCCAACTACAAACATCGATAATACAAAAATCACTAAACCTATTAGTGATTTCATGAAACTTCCTTATGTACTTAACAACTTACCATGTGCCAAGTAAGCGGTTTATAAAACCCCAAAACAGCATTTAATACTGTTATTCGAAAAGCTAATTTATGGGGTTTAAACTATGATGGCTAAAGCAGATTCCTACGCGGTGAGTTTCACACCGAGTTAATCTCACAGCTCGCTAACTTGCTAACTGAACCCTGATTAACAAAAAAGCCGCTGTTCATTACAAACAGCGGCTTCTCTTCTTAAAGCTTACGGCTTAAAACTTACAGCTCTAAAGCTTATTTAATTACTTCAAGGCCGTTCATATATGAACGAAGTACTTCAGGCACGACTACTGAACCATCCGCTTGTTGGTAGTTTTCAAGTATTGCTACTAGAGTACGGCCAACCGCTAAACCCGAACCGTTTAGTGTATGCAATAACTCTGGCTTTTTCTCACCATTGCGACGAAAACGTGCTTGCATACGGCGCGCTTGGAAATCAACCATGTTTGAACATGATGAGATTTCACGGTAGGTATCTTGCGCTGGTAACCATACTTCTAAATCGTAGGTTTTTGCTGAGCCAAAGCCCATGTCACCCATACATAAAATTACTTTACGGTATGGTAGCTCTAGTGCTTGTAATATTTGCTCTGCGTGACCTGTTAGCTCTTCCAATGCTTGCATTGAATCTTCTGGTTTTACCAGCTGTACTAGCTCAACTTTATCGAACTGGTGCTGACGAATAAGGCCACGAGTATCACGGCCATAACTGCCAGCTTCACTTCTAAAACACGGAGTGTGGGCAGTTAAACGAATTGGTAAATCTTTTTCGTCGTAAATTTCGTCACGCGCGCTGTTTGTCAGTGGTACTTCTGCAGTAGGAATTAAGCTAAAACCTTCTTGCTCTTCACCGTCATCATTTACAAGACCTTTAGTGTGGAATAAGTCTTCTGCAAACTTAGGTAATTGACCTGTACCGTATAAACTGTCGCGGTTTACTAAATACGGTACGTACATTTCTGTATAACCGTTTTTATCTGTATGCGTGTCTAGCATAAATTGCACTAGTGCACGGTGCATGCGGGCCATTGCGCCGCGCATTACAGTAAAGCGTGAACCGGTAATTTTAACGCCCATTTCAAAATCAAGGCCGTTTAAATCTTGTCCTAAGTCTACATGATCTTTTACTGCAAAATCATACTTTTTAGGCTCGCCCCAGGTTGAAATCTCAACGTTGTCAGATTCATCAGCGCCCGCTGGTACTGATTCATCAGGTAAATTTGGGATAGCTAAAGAAATTTGCTTAAGCTCTTCTAAAATAGCGTCTTGCTCAGCTTTAACACTATCAAGTTGCGCGCCTAAGTTGCTTACTGCATCTAACAATGGTTGTGCATCTTCGCCTTTAGCTTTAGCTTGGCCAATCGCTTTGGAGCTACTGTTACGCTCACTTTGTAATTCTTGTGTTTTTACTTGTAATGTTTTGCGTTTTTCTTCAAGTGCGCTGACAGTCGCAGTATCTAGCTCGTAACCACGTGCTGCTAGACGCGCAGCTGTTTGCTCGAGATCTTGACGTAATAATTTAGAATCTAACATGTTAGTTTTTAACCTTTTTGCATTACCAGCTGAAGGCCCAGCCAAGCCATAAAAATACACACCACCACATTTAAGGTGATATTGAGGGCCATTTTAAAAAAGTGACCTTGTTGTAATAACAACAACGAATCCATTGAAAATGTCGAGAAGGTGGTCAAAGCACCTAGAAAGCCAATCCCTATAAGGGTTTTAGCGGGGCTAACGGTGATAATTTCGCGCTCTATCAAACCGTATAATACGCCCATCAACAATGAACCAAGAATATTAACCGTCAACGTGCCAAAAGGGAATCCCCTACCAAGTAGTTTTAGCATGGTTTCACTAATAAAAAACCGTAAACAGGCGCCTGAGGCTCCTCCTGCGGCAATCATGAGATATATCTTAAGGCTTGTCATAGCGTTTTATGTCACTGTGATGATCGCGCTCTTTTAAATAGTCGAGCTTTTGCTTTATTTTTTGTTCTAAGCCACGATCCGTTGGAAAGTAATATTGCTTATCGGCTATCTGCTCTGGAAAGTACTTTTCTCCTGCAGCATAGGCGCCTTCTTCATTGTGCGCATAGCGATATTCAGCACCATAGCCTAAGTCTTTCATTAAGTTGGTTGGTGCATTACGTAAATGCTCTGGCACCGGGTAACTTGGCTCGTTCTGCGCATCCGCTTTGGCTTGATTAAACGCCGCGTACACCGCATTACTCTTCGGTGCGCTAGCTAGGTAAATCGTAGCTTGTGCAATTGCACGCTCGCCTTCACTTGGTCCAACTCGCTGAAATATATCCCATGCATTGAGGGCCACTTCCATGGCACGCGGATCAGCATTACCAATATCTTCAGTGGCGATGGCGAGTAACCGCCTTGCAACATACAGCGGATCGCCGCCACCGGCTAAAATACGACAATACCAATACAAAGCACCATCTGGGGAGCTACCTCGAACTGACTTATGAAAGGCTGAGATCAAATCGTAAAATTCATCCCCCCCTTTGTCATACTTGGCTAAATGCGTTGGCAATACTTGACTGAGTACGTGCTCATCAACTAGGTATTGGCCGTTTTGCTCTACGGTTAAATCAATCGCCTGCTCAAGTAAATTAAGCACTTTACGAGCATCGCCATCACTGGCTTGGCACAACGCTTGTTTAGCATTTTGTGCAAGTACCACCGTTTTATTTTTCAGTTCATCATCGCTTGCAAGCGCTCGCTCAATAACAAGATGCAAATCAGTGTCTTGCAGCGATTTAAGGACATATACTCGTGCTCGCGATAAAATCGCATTGTTTAGTGCAAACGAGGGATTCTCGGTGGTGGCACCAACAAAAATAAAGGTACCATCCTCTATATGTGGTAAAAACGCATCTTGCTGAGATTTATTAAAACGATGTACTTCGTCAACAAACAGTAAGGTACGTTGGCCACGACCTTCAAGGTTAGTACGCGCTTCACTCACCGCATCACGAATATCTTTAATGCCTGCCGTTACCGCCGACATTTGAATCAGCGCCGCATCGGCATGGTTGGCAATAATTTGCGCTAAGGTAGTTTTACCAACGCCCGGCGGCCCCCACAAAATAAGACTGTGGCAACGCCCTGCTAAAATAGCTTGATAGAGAGGCTTATCTTGGCTTAATAGATGTTGCTGGCCAATATACTGATCTAAACTGGTTGGTCGCATGCGCGCAGCAAGTGGGCGCACATCCGGGCCAAAATTAAAGCCTAAATTACTCACCTTGACTTTGATCGTCTATTTCAACGCCTTCAGGAATACTAAACTCAAAGGTTGAAGTAGCAAGGCTTTGATTTACTTTAGTGTCGCTAAAAGTAAATGTAGATGATTGCCCGGAGCTGTCTTTAACCAATAATGACGCTAAGCCTACTTTATCTGCTGCAAACACAATATCCAGCTGTTCAACTTGGCTTTCAACGCCTTTATTAGGTGTAACACTGAACCCAGTATCCGTGGCGTGTACTTGGTACTTTTGCCATTGCGCCGGATCTTTGGAGGTGAGTAATACAAACGGTGTTGAATCAATCAAACTGTGAGTATTCATAATCGTTACTTGCTCAGCAAAGCTGTCGAAGTAATAGGTTTTATCGCCATTTGATACAAATAACGTGTCATCAGGGCTCGCTTGTTGCCAACGGATCATCATTGGCTGTTGTAAGGCGATAGTACCTTCACCTTGCATAATTGATTGACCTTGGTCGTCATTAACTTGCTGCGCAAATTGCGCTTGAAAACTCTTTAAACCGGCCAGTTTATCTTGTAATGCTTGGCTGTCATCCGTTGCACTGTCACTTGCAAATACTGATGCTGATAAAAAACAGCTAATTGCTAAGGCTAAATATTTAATTTGTTTCATTTAATTTGCTCCACCATTGGGCACTAATACATCTCGGGCACCGTTATGACCTGGTGCGCTTACAATACCCGATGTTTCCATTTGTTCAACTAAACGTGCGGCACGGTTGTAACCAACACGTAATTTTCGCTGCACACTTGAAACTGACACTTTGCCTGTTTCAACAACAAATGACACGGCTTCATCATAAAGCGGATCTGATTCTTCATCCGCATTTTCACTGGCTTCGCCCGGCAATAAAATATCCTCAGTGGCGTCACCATTTAAAATTTCGTCTATATAATTTGGTTTTGCACGTGCTTTCCAGTCATTCACCACCGCATGTACTTCATGGTCATCAACAAACGCGCCATGCACACGTATCGGTACGCTGGTGCCCGGCGGTAAATAGAGCATATCACCCATACCTAGCAGGTTTTCTGCGCCTTGTTGATCTAAGATGGTACGCGAGTCAATTTTACTTGATACCTGAAACGCCATTCGCGTTGGGATATTCGCTTTAATTAAACCAGTAATTACATCAACCGATGGGCGCTGTGTTGCTAGTATTAAATGAATACCTGCCGCTCGGGCTTTTTGCGCAATACGGGCAATTAGCTCTTCAACTTTTTTACCAACAATCATCATCATGTCAGCAAATTCGTCAATCACCACCACGATACTCGGTAACTTACCTAACTCGTCTGGTCCTTCTTTCATACCATCAGTATCTTTAAATAATGGATCGAGAATCGGGTAACCCGCCTCTTTCGCATCCAATACCTTTTGGTTGTAACCTTTTAAGTTACGAACACCTAACGCCGACATTAACTTATAACGACGTTCCATCTCACCTACACACCAACGCAGCGCATTGGCAGCTTCTTTCATATCGGTGACCACTTCACACAGTAAATGTGGGATACCTTCGTAAACAGAAAGTTCCAACATTTTCGGGTCAATCATGATCATACGCACATCATCAGGGCCTGATTTGTACAGTAAGCTTAATATCATTACATTAACGCCCACTGACTTACCTGAACCTGTGGTACCTGCCACCAGTAAATGCGGCATTTTACCCAAATCAGCACAGATTGGCTCACCGGCAATATCTTTACCTAAGACCATAGTCAGTGGCGATGGATTTTGCTCAAATTTTGGTGCGTCGATTACTTCTGATAACCGCACTATTTCACGGTGTTTATTCGGTAATTCAATCCCTACATAGGTTTTACCCGGAATAACTTCAACCACTCGGACACTAACCGCTGATAGCGAGCGGGCTAAATCTTTAGCAAGACCAGTAATTTTAGAAACTTTAATACCCGGCGCTAAATCAAGCTCAAAACGGGTTACAACAGGTCCAGGGTATACGGCAACAACCGTAGCTTGAACGTTAAAATCAAGGAGTTTAGTTTCAACTAACCTCGATACAGCTTCAAGCTCTTCTGGTGAAATTGGGTTTTTGGCTTTATCAGGTCTATCTAACAAATCAAGCGTAGGCAATGGTGTACTTGGCGGCTTTTCTTCGAGTAGCTGCTCAAACTTTTCTTTTGCGGTAGGTGGAGGCTGATAGGTACTCTTTGGTTTTGGCATTGGTCTTGCTGGCGAAACCACAGTAGTAACTGGTTTTTCAGGCTCAGTAACATGGCTTTGATCAAGCGCGTTTAAGGCAGCCGCAGTGTCCATTGGTTCATCATCAATGGCGCTAAAATTAATTTCTTGATCCAGAATATCATCCAAGTCATCAAATGCAGGATGAGAGTCTTGATTTGACACCGCACTATCACTATCCACTTTTGGTTCTGAAAAGCGAATGGCGGGTGTTTCTTTACGTGTCTGTTGCTCATTAACAGGGTCTTGTTCAATTACAACTTCAGTATTTGCAGTGCGTTCGCGTTGTAACCATGCTTTTAAGTGATGGGCAATAAAACGATAACCTCGCATGATCAAATCGCCAATAAAATCGACACATTGCACCCACGACACGCCTGTTAATAATGTTAATCCAGCAAAAAAGAAACATAATAATAAAATCGAGGTACCGGTAAAGTTAAATGCAGGCATCATCGCTGAAGCTATCACATCACCGACTACCCCACCGGATGAAAAATTATAAATATCATCAAAATTAATACTACTGATGGCCGTTGCTGAAGTGATAAATAATGCAAAACCAATCACTCTAAGCGATAACGTTGTATAGTCGAGTTGAAATATTCTATGAGGTTGCTTAAATAATAAGTAGCCGAATATTTGTAGTGCAGCTGGCACAAAATAAGCTAACCAGCCAAATGTCAGCAATAAAATATCGGCGATCCACGCACCTGCAGCTCCAGTTATGTTTCTTACATTGTCATAACCTGTTTGCGACCAACTCGGATCAGCAGGATCAAAGCTTACCAGCGCACACAATATAAATATTGCGGCAAAGGTGCTAATTATTAAACCGGTTTCTAATAGTCTTTGTACACCATTTAGGCGCATAACTCGCTATTCCTCATTTTTCTTTGTACTTCTTTGTACTCATTCTTAGCAATGGAATACCTTAGCAGGAAATACTTTTTGTTGCACTTTATCTTAACCATGATGGCCTGATTATGAACAGGTTTTTATTAATCGCGCATGTATCAATAATACAACTTAAGTAGTTACTAAAAAATAGCGCATAGTTCAGCCGATATATGGGCGAATAATCACCCCTTGCTCGCCTTTTACTTCTTCCATAACAACATAGGTACGGCTTTCACTAACGTTCGGTAGCTTGAGCAGAATATCCCCTAATACACCACGATATTCAGACATATCATTTACGCGGGTTTTTAGTAAAAAGTCAAAGTTACCCGAGACTAAATGGCATTCGATAATTTCATCATGCTTTTTAACTGCAGCACTAAATTCATCAAACACATCAGGTGATGTTTTAGTGATTGTCACTTCGACGTACACCGACAAACCTTGCCCAAGTTTAGCAGGGTCAACCACGGCTTTATAACCGACGATGTAACCTTCGCGTTCGAGCTTTTTTACACGCTCTAAACAGGGCGTTGCACTGAGCCCCACACGTCGAGCTAATTCAACATTAGACACTCGGCCATCGTGCTGTAGCTCTATTAAAATCTTACGGTCAATACGGTCTAATAACTCATGCATAATAACGACTAGTTTTTTGTACTGTTTAAACGGTGTTTTCAGATTATATCACTAGAATACCGATTAAAAAAGGTGAGACACACTGCCAGTACATGAATATAATAGTGAAAAATTTTATCCCGTTCTATTAAGGCAATATTATGATTATCGGTGTACCTAAAGAAATAAAAAACCATGAATACCGTGTAGGTATGGTCCCTGCTAGTGTTCGTGAGTTAGTAAACCACGGCCACCAAGTTTTTGTTGAATCTGATGCAGGTATGGGCATTGGCTTCACTAACGAAGATTACACACTGGCAGGTGCAGAAATTCTAGCAACTGCTGCTGAGGTTTTCGCAACAGCAGAGATGATTACAAAAGTAAAAGAGCCACAAGCCGTTGAACGTGCAATGCTACGTGAAGACCAAATTCTTTTCACTTACTTACACCTTGCACCAGATCTTCCACAAACTGAAGACCTAATCAAAAGCAAAGCAATTTGTATCGCATACGAAACAGTAACTGATTCACGCGGTGGTTTGCCACTACTTGCACCTATGAGTGAAGTTGCTGGCCGTATGTCTATTCAAGCTGGTGCACAAGCGCTTGAAAAATCAAACCATGGTCGTGGCATGCTACTTGGCGGCGTACCGGGTGTTGAGCCAGCTAAAGTTGTTGTTATTGGCGGCGGCATGGTTGGTCGTAGCGCAGCACAAATGGCTGTTGGCCTTGGTGCTGAAGTTGTCGTACTTGATCGTAACATTGACGTACTACGCGCACTTGACGCTCAGTTTGGTAATAAAGTTAAAGCGATTTACTCAACAGCTGATGCACTTGAAAAGCATGTACTTGAAGCTGACCTAGTAATTGGTGGCGTACTTATCCCAGGTGCTGCTGCACCTAAACTAGTTACTGCTGAACACATTAAAGCAATGAAGCCTGGCTCTGCAATTGTTGATGTTGCAATTGACCAAGGTGGTTGTATCGCAACGTCTAAAGCAACAACTCACGCTGATCCGACCTTCATCGTTGATGACGTTGTTCACTACTGTGTTGCTAACATGCCAGGTGCTGTACCACGTACATCTACTTTCGCACTTAACAATGCAACATTGCCTTTCATCATTAACCTTGCAAACAAAGGTTATAAGAAAGCATTACTAGATGACGCTAATTTCCTTAAAGGTCTTAACGTGATCAAAGGCCAAGTAACTTACAAAGAAGTTGCTGAAGCCTTCAACATGCCATACGTAGATCCACGTACTGCTGTTGAAAACGCATAACTAGCGTTTAGAATAATAAAAGCCTGTGAACATCAGTTCACAGGCTTTTTTTATATCACCAAAAAAGTTTATTACAGCTTACATTGTGGGTTTTTACCCGCCGCTTTTGCTGCTTTTTGCTCATTTAATGCTTGTGGCAATTTTGCTTGTAGCTCTTTAATGCGGTTAGCAGGTGCTGGGTGAGTAGACATAAATTCAGGTGTATTACCACTGCCTGCTTTACTCATATTCTGCCAAAGTGTTACGGATTCTTTTGGATTAAATCCGGCTTTTGCCATTAAATCTAAACCCACTTGGTCGGCCTCAGATTCATGAGAGCGACTAAATGGTAAAATAACGCCGTACTGCGCACCTAAACCAAGACCTTGCATAATTTCGTTACGATATTGTACATTGCCCATTTCAAGTGCGGCACTGCCCGCTTGCATACCTGTTTGTAGCAAGGAACTTTGTGATACGCGTTCATTAGAGTGCTCAGCAATTACATGCCCTACTTCGTGCCCGATAACGGTTGCTAGCTGATCTTGATTTTCAGCCACTTTCAACAACCCTGTATGCACACCAATGTAGCCACCGGGTAATGCAAACGCGTTAGCTGAATCGTCTTCAAATACCACCACTTCCCACGCCTGAGTTGCATACTGTTGCGGTAATACTGCAATCACATCGTCAGCAATGCACTTTACATACGCATTTACTTGAGGATTATTATTAATTTTTTGATTCTTTTTCATATCAGCAAAGCTTTGCTGACCCATCTGACTCATTTGTTGATCAGAATAAAGCGCAATTTGCGTACGCCCTGTTGGTGATGTTTTACAA
Organism: Pseudoalteromonas rhizosphaerae; assembly: GCF_028885455.1. Classification (NCBI taxonomy): domain Bacteria; kingdom Pseudomonadati; phylum Pseudomonadota; class Gammaproteobacteria; order Alteromonadales; family Pseudoalteromonadaceae; genus Pseudoalteromonas; species Pseudoalteromonas rhizosphaerae. The sequence continues at coordinate 2,931,009 of NZ_CP118496.1, read as the reverse complement.
CCCGCTAATACAGCGGTGGCAAGCACAGCCAAAACTAATTTTTTCATTGTATTCTCTTAACTAACAATTTAATTGTTCTTAGAATAGCAAACCAGCCTGCAATTGAATATATCGACTGCCAGTAAAAACATCTGTTGCGTTATATTTCAGTTAAAGGCGATAGTTAGCATGCAAACTAAGTACCCAAGACTAATTGTCGCTGTTACAATAGCAGCCTCTTTTTGTTTAATGGGTTAGTCATGCAGGACTCGGTTTCTTTAAATAAACGCATTCTATTACCTTTACTCGCCAGTATTGTTGCAATTACGCCACTGGCAATCGATATGTATCTTCCGGCAATGTTAGTCATTGCTAACGACCTTAATACCACAATGCCCAATGTACAAATATCGTTAAGCATATATTTAGCTGGCTATGCGCTGGGAATGCTATTTTTTGGCCCAATCGCAGATCAAATTGGTCGTCGCGTGTTAACGAAGGTCGGCTTAGCATTGTTTGGCTTAAGCTCTGTCGCATTGGCCTTTTGTAATGACATTCATCTATTTTGGGCTTTGCGGGGCGTACAAGCATTCACAGGTGCTGCAGCAACCGTTGTGGTGCCAGGGATAATTCGTCATATTTATAAACAAGATACTGCTAAAGGAATGTCGTATGTATCGATGATCATGATGGTAGCGCCCTTAGTCGCACCAACGGTTGGATCAATGATCATGGGCTTATCTCACTGGCAAACAATCTTTTTAGTACTGGCTAGTTACAGCTTTGTTATTTTAGCCTTGGTACAAATATACTTAATCGATATCCCTATTTTCAAAAGCCCGATGAAAGGCTTTGCACTATTTTTCGATAGCTATAAAACCGTATTTAAAAATAAAGATACCCGAGCAGATATAGCCAGCTCAATGTTTGTCTCATTCGGCTTTTTTTGCTTTTTAACCGCAGTGCCCTTTGTATACCTTGATTACTTTAAAGTATCAGAACAATTATTTGGTGTTTTATTTGCTTTCAATGTCATGGCGCTAATGTTTGGTAACTTTTTAAATACCCGCCTAGTACCACGTATTGGTTCACGAAAAATGCTGTATTATGGATTAGCGGTCGGCTTTGTAGCTGGCAGTGCCCTACTCACATTTAGCATATTACACCTATCGCTGTATTTTATTGTTGCAGCTATTGCTCCTCTGATGATGAGTTTAGGGGTTACCGCTAGTAATGCTGATGCATTGATCTTAATGCAGTTTGAAGAGCGTTCTGGCACCGCTACGGCGGTTATTGGTACATTGCGCTTTGGCAGCGGTGCATTAGTCGGTCCAATTTTAGCCTTAATGCATGCACAAAGTGCGGTACCATTTTCAAGCTTAATGTTCAGCGCATTAGTATTAACACTAATAGCCCAGCTTTGGCACCGAGCTAGAAACAAAAAAAATGCCCGTAGTTAACGGGCATTTTTTTACTAAGCGACTTATTTATTCAGCTGCTTTAGATACCATCACCATTGCAGGGCGTAATAAACGACCATTTAATGTATACCCTTTTTGCATCACTGCTAATACAGTGTTAGGTGTTACATCATTGCTTGGTTGAATCGACATTGCTTGGTGGAATTCAGGATTAAACTGCTCACCTTGTGGGTTAACAATTTCAACACCAAATTTTGCAACCGCATCGTTGAAGCTTTTAACTGTCATATCAATCCCTTCAAGCAATGGCTTTAAGGTTTCGTTTTCTTTGTCTGAGAACTCAATAGCACGTTCTAGATTATCAATAACAGGTAATAATTCGTTAGCGAACTTTTCAAGTGCAAATTTATGCGCTTTTTCTACATCTTGTGCAGCACGGCGACGAATATTATCAACGTCTGCAGCGGCACGTACTACGCTATCTTTTTGGTTTGCGATAGTTTGTTTCGCATCTTCAAGCTCAGCATAAAGCATAGCAATTTCAGCTTCAGGGCTAACTTCTTCGCCTTCGTGCGCGTCAGCAGCTTCTACAGCCGCTTCAACGTCTGCTTGCATTTGCTCTAATTCTTCGTTTAATTCAACTTCTTGCTCTGGTGATTTTGTCTGCTCAGACATAATTTAAGTGCTCCAATACTTTTCAATTGCGGTAATTATGGGGATTGAATCAAAAGATTCAAGAGCCAAATGACTCGATTAATTTAAATTCTTGAATGATTGCTTCAATTTGCGCCGATTTAGGACAAATTACACAAAAACGACTTTGATATTCTTGATTTTGAAAATACGGCACGCTGATCACCATCAGTTCGTCACAATCAGTAAATGGCAATTGTGACGTATTTAAAACCGACACACCATTTTTAAAAGCTAACTTATCTTCTACAAAGTTCAAAAATGAGACACCAATATTTAAGCTTTGTTCACAATCAATTTGCCGATATAAATAATTTTCGCCGACCACGATACTGTTATCTGAGCCTAATTTATGGCTCAGCTCACGGGTCCATTGATTTAACGAATCATGACAATTTCGTGGTGCTGTATTTGCCATTGCTTGCATACGGTACAAGCCTTCCATTAAAGTTTGCTGACTGAATACAGTATTAAGCCAAGTAGCGAATTGATAACGTACGGTGTCAGACGCATCATCCGGCTTATGAATACAAATGTTATGGCTTTGCCCTGCTCTATCTAACAGTAAAATAAGCCAATCATTGCTGTCAAAATCTAATACTTCAACTCTAAAAACATGTTGAGAACTTACTTGCGGCAGACCAACGCAGCAACATACCTGATAACGCTGGCTTATACCATGCGCCATCTCGACTAATTGCGCTTGTGCAGGCTGCCAATATTGCGCAATCTGCGACAGAGGGAAAAATTCACTTAGCCAATAATCAAATCCGGCATTAGTAGGTACCCGTCCAGCAGAAGTATGCGGTGAATACAGCAGGCCTATTTTTTCTAGGCGCGACATCGCATTTCTAACTGTTGCAGAACACACAGCCATACCTTTTTGCTTGGCAATACGGCTTGACGCGACAGGTTGACCTTCACCATTACAGTACAGGCTCATCACGGCGGAAAATATTTGCTGATCTCGAGGGTTTAAATTCATAGTATCTACATCTTGCTGCATACTGGGGATATCGGGGCGTAGTGAGTTTATTTCAAGGTTATTTTCAAACTTGTCACTTTTGAGTTACTCTACTGATATTAATACTATTGATGCGTTTATCATGGAATCACCGTTTAAAACCATAGGTTTAATTGGCAAACCAAATCACAGTGGTGCAGCTGCAACTTTACAGCGCTTATACACTTTTTTAAATGCGTTAGGATTTGACGTGTTATTAGAGCAGAGAACAGGTCATCAATTAACCAATGTCCCCAAGGAAAAGTTAGTCAAACTGGTTGAGCTTGGCGAACGTGCCGATCTCGCTATTGTGGTCGGAGGTGATGGTAATATGCTTGGCGCAGCAAGGGTATTAGCCCGATTTGATGTTGCTGTTATAGGCGTAAACAGAGGCAATTTAGGCTTTCTAACAGATTTAAACCCAGAAGGCTTTGAAGCTAGTTTAGAACAAGTATTAAGTGGTCAATATCTTGAAGAAAAACGCTTTTTATTAGAAGTTGCAGTTTATCGCCATGGCGAATTAAAAAGTGCTAACTCAGCAGTGAATGAAGCCGTTTTACATGCCGATAAAGTTGCTCATATGATTGAATTTGAAGCCTTCATTAATAACGATTTTGTTTTTTCTCAGCGCTCTGATGGTTTAATTGTCTCAACCCCTACGGGCTCAACAGCCTATTCGCTGTCGGGTGGCGGGCCCATTTTGACCCCAGAACTAAATGCAATCTCATTAGTACCGATGTTTCCGCATACATTATCAAGCCGACCATTAGTGGTTGATGCCGATAACGAAGTACGCTTAAAGCTCAGCTTAGAGAATACCGACAGCTTACAAGTCAGCTGCGATAGTCATGTGGTGCTTGCTGTATTGCCTGGCGATGAAGTGATAATTAAAAAAGCAGATAAGAAACTGCGCCTGATCCACCCCAAAGACTACTCTTACTATCATGTACTTCGCACTAAGCTCAACTGGGGTAGTCGTTTATATTAATTTTATTGCGCTCATTCAGACTTTAGAGCAAAATAAGCTGAATTCATTTATTACCTTTTCAAGGGAAATCAAACCGAAATGACGTATGTTGTTTTCTTTGCTTTATTATTATTGATAACGCTGCTTGGCAGCTATTTGGTGATTGAAAATAATCGCCGAAAAGCGCTTGAAGCGCAAAAAAAGCTATTCAATAATCGCGTTAAAGAAGTAACTCAACAGTTAAAAATAAAATTAAATGAGTACTGCGACGCAAAAATAATTCGTCCTAAATACATCCCAAGAATACAAGTTATTGCCAGTAATTTCTTTGTCGTACAACCTCATACTGACGAAAACTTATTGTATCTTGAACGCATAAACGAGTCATTGATCAGCACGATTAGTAGTGAGTTGGCAAAAACTTATGTAACAGGTGAACGAGATGCACTAGCTGAACGCTTAGATTTTTTTGTGGCTGAGTTACCCATAGCCGGCGTTGCTTACAATAAAACGTTTTACCATGAACTTTTACCATCCATGATTAAAGTTTTACGCACTGATGATTTATCTGCGAATCCTGAAGATTATGTCAAACCTGTTGATCCTGAAACTAATTTTGAGAAATCAACCAGTGAGTAAGTAATAAACTAGATAGCGACATTAAAAATTAATTTGCAAAAACCCAAAACACTGTATAAATTAACAGTTAATTGACTGGATGGATGAACAGTATGTTAACTGGGTTAGAGATTAAAAATTTTGCAATTGTAAGCAATTTAAGCACCGAGTGGCAAAGCGGTATGACAGCCATTACGGGTGAAACAGGTGCCGGTAAATCTATTGCTATTGACGCCTTATCTTTATGTTTGGGTGAACGTGCCGAAGCCTCAGCTGTTCGCCCAGGCACTGAGCGCGCTGAAATATGCGCTACCTTCGATTTAACCAACCTCCCCTTGGCTAAGCAGTTTTTAGAACAGCATTTGCTATCGAATGATGAGCAAGAGTGCTTACTTCGTCGTGTGGTGTGTAAAAATGGCCGCAGCAAAAGTTACATTAATGGCACCCCAGTCACTGCAGCCCAACTAAAAGAAATCGGTCAGTACTTGATCTCTATTCATGGTCAACATGCTCACCAATATTTGCTTAAAAGCGAACATCAACTCCAGCTATTAGACGCTTATGCAGGTCATCAACCTCTGGTTGAAGCAGTGCGCCAGCATTATCGTAATTGCCAAAACTTACAAAAAGAATTTACCGCGCTCGAACAAGCCCAGTTGCAACAAGCAGCGCAAAAGCAGTTATTAGAGTACCAAGTAGCTGAGCTTGATGAATTTGCATTACAACCAGATGAATTTTCGCAAATTGAAGCCGAGCATTATAAGCTCAGCCACAGCCAAACTATTATTGAAGCATGCCAACGTGAGTTACAAAGCTTATACGAAAATGACGAGCAAAATGCCTGTTCCCTATTACAACATAGCGCGCAGCAGTTTGCTGAGCTTGCGGGGTTTGATGAAAGCCTAGCTAGTGTGGCTGCTTTACTCGAAGAAGCGGCTGTGCAAGTTGAGGAAGCGAGTCGTGAAATTCGTAATTATGCAGAGCAAGCTGAACTTGATCCGAGCCGACTAATCGACGTTGAAACACGATTAAGTGGTGCGATGGATTTATCACGTAAACACCATATTAAACCAGAGGACTTAGTTGAGTTTCACCAAAGTATCACACAAGAGCTTGAGTCGATTAGTAATAACTCTACCCGTTTAACGCAACTTGAAGGTGAAATTAACCAAGCATTAGCAGCTTATCAGCAAGCTGCGCAAACCCTAAGCGAAAGCCGTCATGAGGCCGCGCAGACATTAAATACATTGATCAGTGCAAGCATGGCGCATTTATCAATGGAAAATGGTGTGTTTGAAATCGCCCTTACACCACAACCTGAAAAAGCACCAAACAGCCTAGGTTTTGATAATGTAGCGTTTTTAGTATCAACCAACCCCGGGCAGCCATTACAACCACTGTCTAAAGTCGCCTCTGGCGGTGAGCTGTCGCGTATAAGTTTAGCGATACAAGTTATTATTGCGCAAAAAGTCATTACGCCAACGCTTATTTTTGATGAAGTGGATGTAGGTATTTCTGGACCAACTGCAGCAGCTGTAGGCAAGCTTTTACGTCAATTAGGCAAATCAACTCAAGTTATCTGCGTAACCCATTTACCGCAAGTTGCCAGCTCGGGGCATCAGCAGTTTTTTGTGGCCAAAGAAATTGCCAATGGCGAAACCTTTACACAAATGTTGCCACTCAGTAAACATGGCCGTATTGATGAAATTGCCCGTTTACTTGGTGGTGATAACATCAGTAAAACAGCCAAAGCTAACGCAAAAGAGTTAATTATGGCGCATGCTTAATTAAGCTAAAACAACACCTACGTTTAGACTATTTTTAAATACAACCATCCATTAAGCCTTACTTATATAAAGCAAGGCTTAATAACTAACAATAGAACACATATAAATCATGACGATAACAACATTGCCAATAAAATTAATTAGCCTACTTTTTTGTTTTACACTTTTAACGGGTTGTAACGATTACTTTATAAATACCACGCAACTGACGAATAGCACATGGCAACCACTTTTAGTCATTGCATTTATTAGCCTATTTTTGATCCCGTTAATTAGCTTAGCGCTGCTTATATTTAGTCAATGGAAGCACCTTCAGTTTAAAATAACTCTGCAACGTTATTTACATGGCTCACTTGTTTTAATGCTCGCCATAGCATGGTTTATCGAATTAAGCTTAGTGCAACGCGCTGATAACCGTATGGATTTGATGTTAACGCTGTGCGCGCTAGCCACTCAAATGGTATTAGTCGTGGCTGCTTTTGTACTTGTTAATAAACAACAAAAAATGCACCACCGCGCTAAAAACTTTCTGTAAAGCACTGTTTAAAATAACAATTAAAAACATTTACTTTACATAATTGACACATTTAATTTAGCAACATACACTCAATAAAATAAAAAAATCGATGGAATGAATAATGAGCGCTACACAATCTAAAATCACCCAGCTAAAACGTTGTTATGCAACATTACAACTGGGTGTTGCTAAAGCTGATGGCCGCCTTACTCTTACTGATAACCTGCTACATTTTGAAGCCCTCAATAAACAACTTAACTTAGGTTGTTATGCCATCAAACTTAATAACATTTCCCATGTCGAAAAATGCGCAGCTAAAGCCGGCGGTTTAATCCCTATTACCACCGCTGGAATCAAAATAACCACCAAAGAAAATTATCATCTAGAGTTTATTTTAGCTGAACCCGATGAGTGGCTTAATTGCCTGCAAGCTAGTCATTAAGTATTAAAGGAAAGGTACTAGGCTGGAGGTTCTAGGCGCTAGGCACCCTAACAAATAACTCGGCGTTTAATTCACCGCCGTAGGCTGGGTTGAGAGCAACGAAACCCAACGATGAATGATTAAAACTGAATGACGGCTTAGAGTGATAACCGGTCATTGAGATTGGCTAAATATCGTAGTTACTTGATAGGTCAAACTGATTTTTGCGCGTATATTCATGAAAATGAGCGCTGCGTGCATATTGGTTAATTTAACTTTACCTAAAAATTTTAGAAAACTTTGTGATAGTAATGTCTTAGGTAATTTGTTAAAACTATATAAAGCAGACAAATGAGCGTTAAGTCGGCAGAAATATGCGTGATGAGCTCACTATTAAATTGTTAGCTTTCAAGGTGGAATGTGCGACATGCTTGTTGTGAAAAATTGGACTATATGGTGGGAAAAGAAAAGATTTTTGATCATTCCTCATATTGTACTTTATTTTGATAATAGGCCTGAAAATTATTGGGTGGGTGTGTTTGACTACGACGGAAAACTGGATAAGTTGTTAAAAGCTGATCCATATCATGATTTAACAGGTGTTCTAATTCAGAAGAGAGATGTTTTATTGTACATTTTTTCGTTTGCGTATTTTAGGGGGCAACGATTTCGCCTAGTCGAGAAAGGATATGAAAGTGATAAGCATAATTTTTGAGAATAAAGAATGGCTATTTAGTGGGCTTGGTATAGCGTGTTTGGGTATAGTCTGGCGTGCTCTATCGGGAAAAAAATCAAACAGAGATAGTAACAATGCCCCTAGAAAAGTCGAGACTACGTTTGGTGCTATTACAACTGGCGATAACTCAACTAACATTCAGTCCAAGGGAAATGTGACGGTGAGTATAGAAAATGGCAAAGTACAGAAATCTGATTAGTGGAGATAATTCTGTGAATATACAAGCTGAATCTGTCAGCTTAATATTCCCAGAGCAAGTGATCTCTAATCCTGATAACCCGATCTCGGCTTTAGAGGAATCTCTACATTTCATTAGTGGCTTAAAGACTTCTTCATTTCTAATCGAAGCGTCAGATGCATTAGCTAAGTTATATCATCAATATTCTCGAAACTACTATCAAAGGGTTCCATTACATTTGTTAGCCTCACTAACTGAAGAATATGCTCTCGTGCAAATGGACCTTGGCAGAGTTTTTCATTGCAAGGACTCAGCATCCTCTCTCTTTCTGCGTGCTAGTCGGATTTGGAGGTACATTGGTAACGTCTATAATTCTCTATTCGATTTACATATGCTTGGCGTGTGCTCCGGCATTGCGGGAAGGAATGAACGAGCTCTTAGTATCTATAAGCTGTGTCAAAATAATATTCCTACATCAAACAGATTTAAAGCTCTGTCTGGACATGTTTCTAGAGATTTAGCAATTGCATTAAATAGAAGTGGGGAGTATGAAGCTGCTTTTAAACTGTTGTCAAATAGTCGAGCTGGAACTGAAAAATGGCGTTCTGAGTTTAATTTTGCTCTCGATACTCAAAAACTGGCAATTGCCGCGGCTGGATGCCAAAAGTATGATCTCTCTTGGTCCTTGATCGAAAGTGCATCTAAAGTTATGGAAACAAAAGACGACTTGTCTTTCGTGAAAAACCTTAACGCAAAGCATTTTTTTGCTGTAAAAGCAAAAGAAATGACACTAGCAAACACTCTATACTCAGAGATAGAAGAAATATGTAAACTCAAAGGATTATTTCACCAGATGCAAGTACTACATACGCAGTCTGCATTTGGAGTTACACGATAAAGCTAATCGGGTAGCCGGAGGTCTCTAACCTCCAGCCCCCACACCACCCATCATGCGGGTCCGCAATGGGCGGTTCATCTCCCGTAGTGAATATTGATCCAAATATCTCTTAATGACGCTAAACCTTGTGACGCTAGATAGTCATTGCCTATCGCAATGTTAATTCCTTTTGTTTTTGAGCTTCTACAAGGACCTTTACTGGTGATACCACATGCAATGGCGAGTCGTTCGCTAACACCCAATTTCATTAAACTGCGTACTTTGGTGCGAGGTTTACGCCATTGCCGCCAGTAGCACATTCTTATCCTACGGCGGATCCAGTGATCTAAATCCACCGTTAGCTGATAAGCGTTGGCTATTAGGTAGTAGTGTCCCCAGCCGCGCAAATACTGTGTGAGTTTATGAATTTGTAGGGTCATTGAGATCCCCCAGTTGCGGTTAGTGAGCTCCCTGACATTTGCTTTAAATTTCTTTAGCGCCTGTTCGTGGATCTGCACTTGACCGTAGCGGAAGGTAAACCCGAGAAATTTCGAGCCTGATACTGGACCGACCCGACTTTTCGATTCATTCACTTTGAGTTTTAATCGCTTAGTGATGAACGCAGTAATTTCCCGTTGGATTATTAGTCCTTCGCTTTTGGTTTTTACTAAAATGATTATGTCATCAGCGTAACGGGCAAACTTAAGGTGTTTGTAGGCTAGCTTCTTATCTAATTCATCGAGTAAAATATTGGAAAGTAAAGGGGATAATGGCCCACCTTGAGGGACTCCTTTGGTTGACTCAAACCACAGACCTGTTTCGCACTCTGCTACTCCCGCTCGTAGGTATTTACCGAGTAGGCGCATGAGTGCTTTGTCTTTGATTTTACGACCAACACGATTCATCAGCATGTCATGGTTTACTTCATCAAAGAACTTAGACAAGTCGATATCAACCGCTGTTTTATAACCTTGTTTAACACAAAATTGAACATGGTTCACTGCTTGACTGGCTCTTTTATGAGGACGATAACCATAACTATGTGGTGAAAATTGAGTCTCAAAGTAAGGGCTGATCACTTGAGCAATGGCTTGTTGGATCACTCTGTCGATAACAGAAGGGATCCCAAGCATTCGCTCACCGCCATCGGGTTTGGGTATCATCACGCGTTTGACTGGCAAGGGTTGATAAGTGCCGTTAAGTAATTGTTGTTTAATACCCAGCCAATGTAACTTAGCGAAGTGATTAAACTCTTCAATACTCATATTATCAATACCCGCAGCCCCTTTATTGCGCTTAACATGTTGCCATGCTGCACCAATATTGTGGTTGCTTAGTACCCTTGCCATCAGGTCATGATCTGTTTGGCTATATTCATTCGAGGTATTATTCACAGTAGAACGCTGTTCATCACTATCGCAACACGGTGATCTATGTGAATTCAAGTTCATTTGTAGTATCTCCTCTGGTTAAGATGTTCAGGCCTTCACCGTGTCCCCTCCATTACGATGGGCGTTTGGCTACTATGCCGTCTGCTGACTTCTGATAAATCACTCTAGCGATTACTCGATAAAGCGCGTCTAAACTAACGCTTGTTTACTGCTATTTCGCTCGCTGTAGGTCGCAGCAACCAAAGCGCCAAGGGTTGATCAACCAGTCCCTAACTGGTAATCTCCAAGCGTTAGCGCGGATGCGTGTTTATCAGATCTCCCCGAATAAGGTGCATCGACTTTCTCTGCACAACTGCATCATTTACGGTGGCCGTTAGATCACATGACTTCGCTATCTTGTGCTAGCTCGTCTTCAGCCTACGCCTCATATGATGTTTTTGTTCATCAGCTCGCAGATTTGCTAGCGGCTTCCTCCAGACTATCTCTCGCGATTTAGCCCTTGCCATTCGCTAGTAGTTATCGTTTAATAACAGTATGTTATTTAAACGGTGATCTTCCTACAGAGGACTTTCACCTCATAAGTCAATGCCCATGTCGGGCGTACACAAACGGCTACAAGCGACATCCACCCGTCGCGTCATTTGTTCCAATGGCCCGAGCGCCAATTTTGGCACAAATCCCGCTCCGGCTGGTTGCGCCTGAGCCGGGCGTTGAGGCTGTAGAATTACTCTTTTTTAAGAAAAACAGTCTGTTTTATGGGTTCAAAATGCATTGCCGAGTGTTTTAAAAACGCTTAGAGTTAATTACAGGAGCTCGTTTTTTAATTGAATTTGGCTGTTAGAGTTATTCTACAGCCTCGTTAAGTGTCAGGGCTTCTTCAAGAAAATGGTATATAGAATGAAAAGAGTGGGAGCTATATTGTCAGTGACCTTAATGTTGCAAGGATGTGCAATTAATTATGTAGATTCCTCTGGAGCGAATCATACGATTGGGTTTGCACATGTCATACAAAAAAAAGAAAAAAAGGACAATGCAGTTGCTAACATTCATCAGGTTAAAGCCGTTGGCGTCTATTTTCTAGTAATGGAGCAGAGCTCATCTTTTGGAGTTGGATATACAAACACTTACGAGGTCGTAATAGAGGAAGACAATGCTCTGAGTTTAGAACTGAAAGAAAGCAATCCAATCAATTTGAAATTCAAGACTACAAATTCACTAATCAAACAAGGAAAGCGTGATGAAGAAAAATAGAATATTTATTCTAGCCATGAGTGTAATTTTGGCTTCTGGGTGTTCAAATCTAGGTAAGAAAAACGTCCTTTTCGTAACTAAGACAAGCTTAGGTGTTGATGTAGATAGTACGCCTCCAGCTATTGATGTCGGTTATGCTCGAAAGGAGGGGACAGTAGCTCCCGTTTTTGAGGATGGACAGGTTCTATCCCAAATGGCGGCATTTTCGACTAAACAGGGGTTAGTAAATCAAGCCGCCGGACAAAGCTTCGCAACAGGTAATGCCGCCGAGCTGATGACTAAGTATTTAATCTCTAACGCCACAGTTACCACAGGTGACACCATAGGTATGGATGAAGTTCTGAAAATTCATACTATAAAAAGAAAAGGTGAGCCGGAACGGTATTTTTTTGGTACTGACATGAGCTTTGGTCTAAAGGTAGGATTGGCAGTTGAAAATGGGGGCATGCCAGACTCACTCAGCCTGGGCTATAAAAGAAAAGAATCTACTTTCGTACCTTTAATAGAAAAAAGTGTATCGAACAATGAAGTTGAAGTTGCTTTGCCATCTTTGATTTCTACATCAGGTTTCGAAAATCAAATATCATCTAGTGACTCCTCTCTGTTGCTACGTCAATTTTTTGCCACAGGAAATGCGGCCAATTATTTGGCCTCAATAGCAGGTATTCGCCAAGAAGTAGTACCTAAAATGATACCGGGAACTGAGGAGCTGGTCAGTTTTGTAAGAGAAAGAGGTTTCACAGAATCAAAAACTCAACAGCGAATTGAAAAGTTGTTAATCGCTGTTGATTCGCTTGACGATAATACTGTTTATTCAATAAATAAGACTCCTCCTCTAGTTAATCCTGCAGCAGACAATATCATCAATCAAATGGATCCTGCATGCCAGCGCCTTTCGGACAGAGATTGTAACTCTGACGGTACTCCCGACTTTGGAGGGACCGGAGCGACTGGAAATGTGGATATAGCTAAGCGGATGCTAAAATTTAGAGTGGTAATGTCGGGTAAAAGAAGCGAAGCTGAATTAGCTAGCTGGGAAGCGGTTATTAAAGCCAACTAAGGGAGTAAATGAAGATGCCAGCTATAGTTACAACAAAAGAAGAATTCGACAAAAGCATACCTAGAGAATCTCTAGAAAAGGAGGTGGAACTAAGAATTTTAGCAGGAGCTATAAGAAGTAAGATAGTAGATCTTGGAAATAAGTGGGTTATAGAAACTGAGTGGAATGTTGTTGGGCAGCAGTAGTAATTAAAACACTTAACAAAGCCATTAAATTCTCTCCCTTCGGTCGACGGACGCTCGCGGCGTTTATCGATTAACATAATTAATGACTCGTGATTACTCGAAAGGTAATCACTTATTACGCAGGTGAAACTGCAACATTAAGTGAAATTGAGGTTAATATGAACACATCTTTTTCTACATTATTTACTAATCTACGACGATAGAGCCCCTATAGGAAAGCTAGATCGTGGCACGCACTATTCAATATTACGATCTACAAAGGAGCTATAGTCGTTTCTGGTGTATGAGAAAAAGTCATTGCGATGTAATCTGTTAATTGATCTTGGCGGATCAACAATTAACCAGAGAGACATCGCAATAACTGAAAATGATAATGTTATTTCCATCGAGACATCAGTAAATCCGTTAGAACAATTACTGAAAACAGGGGCGCAGCAGCCGTTAGCTCAAGCTATAGAGGCGGAACTAGCACAATTGCTTACTCAATACCAGCATGAGACCGTCGAAGGGCTTCAGAGGATTGTTAAAAATGGTCACCAACCTGAACGTACTATTCAAACAGGCCTCGGTGATATTGAAGTAAAAATACCTAAAGTAAGGGATCGAAAAAAGGAGGGCGTTAAATTCAATAGTGCCTTGATCCCGCCTTATTTGAAACGGACGAAAAACATTGAAGAATTGATCCCATGGCTCTATTTACGAGGGATTTCAACAGGTGATATGCAGCCTGCTTTGGTGTCATTGCTCGGTGAGCAGGCCAAAGGGTTGTCCGCAAACAGCGTCTCTCGATTGAAAGCCGCTTGGGAAACAGAATACCATCAATGGACTGGACGTTCTTTGGCTAAGCGTCGGTATGTGTATATCTGGGCTGATGGGATTTACAGCAAAGTTAGAATGGATGATAAGTTGTGCTTATTAGTGGTTATGGGCGTAGATGAAACGGGTAGAAAGGCATTGTTAGCGGTGGTAGATGGCGTTCGTGAGTCTGAGCAGAGCTGGATTGACGTGTTAAACCAGTTGCACTCACAAGGTCTAACAATACCGCCCAAATTGGCCATTGGTGATGGCGCGCTGGGATTTTGGAATGCCCTCACCAAAGTATGGCCAACAACGCAACATCAGCGTTGTTGGGTGCACAAAATAGCGAATGTGTTAAACAAAGTGCCTAAATTGTTACCAGCAATGCAAAAATGATCCACTTCAACAATTGAAATCTGATCCAGTTAACTTAACACTGGTGCTTTTGGATAAGCACCATGATTTCAAAAGAAGAGTTCATGAAAATAAAAGTCTTAGCCATGCAAGGCATGTCTCAACGAGCCATCGCTAAACAATTGGGCATATCGCGCAACACCGTTAAAAAATACCTTCAAGGTGACTTTGACGAGCCGCATTATGCTACTCGTAAAACGGGTATTTCAAAATTAGAGGCATTTAAACCGTATTTACATTCTCGATTAGCTAAAGCCGCTCCAATACATTTATCAGCCGTTGTTTTACTCAGAGAAATTAAAGAGCAAGGCTATACCGGAGAAATATCGTTACTACGCCAGTACTTGTATCAATATCGAGGTAGCGTTGAACCCCAACCCATTATTCGCTTTGAAACAGAAGCGGGCAAACAAATGCAAGTTGATTGGGGCCAAATGCGAGGTGGGAAATCACCACTGCACGCCTTTGTCGCTGTTTTAGGCTTCAGCCGTGCATTGTTTGTCGCAATCACTGATAACATGCGCTATGAAACACTCGAAGCGTGTCATCGCCAAGCCTTTGAGTATTTCCAAGGCATTCCACAACAAGTGTGGTATGACAATATGAAAACAGTGGTAATAGAGCGTGATGCTTACGGTGAAGGCAAACATCGCTTTAATCAATGCTTTTATCAATTTAGTAAAGAAATGGGGTTCATTCCAAAGCTCTGTAAACCCTACCGCCCACAAACAAAAGGGAAAGTAGAGCGAATGGTGCGCTATGTGCGCGATAACTTTTATCAGCCATTAGCCACTAAATTATTTGCCCTTGAACTTACTTTGGACGTTGAAACAGCCAATGTTGAAGTCATTAACTGGTTGAACACAGTGGCTAACCAGCGCATTCACGACACAATAAAAGTAAAGCCCGCAGATAGATTAAAAGAAGAGCAAGCGTACCTACAACCTTTACCCCCGCTCCAACCTGTTGCACCACCACAGCCGGCAGAAGTGGCTATACCTGTATTTGATATGTCCTTCGAGACTCACCCGTTACATCATGACTTAAACATTTACGCGCAATTCTCGGAGGCACTATGAACTTGCAACTCGCACGCTTACATGAACTAACGGAGGAGCTGCAACTCGCCGGTGTTGAAACAAATGCAACAGCGCTAGCGCAGCAAGCAGCAAAAGAGGAATGGGATTATTTACAGTTCTTAGAGCGCGTACTGCAAGGTGAGCAGGCGTACCGGCACCAACGTAAACAGGTTATGTTTACGCGTATGGCTGGATTTGCGTCATTAAAATCGCTTGAGGAGTTTGACTTTACGTTTGCCACCGGTGTGCCCAAAAAACAAGTTAACGAGCTTGCCACACTCTCGTTTATTGAACGAAAAGAAAACGTCGTTCTGCTCGGGCCATCAGGTGTAGGCAAAACACATATTGCCAGTGCGCTAGGTTACAAGGCAGTGCAAGCAGGCTTAAAAACCCGCTTTATTAGCGCGTCTGATTTAATATTGCAATTAACCACAGCGCAACGTCAAGATAAGTATAAACAAGTGATGCAGCGCTCAGTTCTGGCACCCAGGCTACTAATAATTGATGAAATAGGCTATTTACCGTTTAGTGCTCAGGAATCTAAATTATTGTTTGATGTCATTGCAAAGCGTTATGAAAAAGGAGCGGTCATACTCACCAGTAACCTCCCATTTGGACAATGGGGGAGCATTTTTGCGAATGACACAGCGTTAACATCAGCGATGTTAGATAGAATTTTACACCACTCACATATTGTTCAAATTAAGGGGGAAAGTTATAGGATCAAAGAAAAGAAACAAGCCGGATTAATGGAAAACCTTAATAAATAGTGGATCATTATTCAAATGGTGGAGTGGATCACTTTTCGGTTGTTGTTGACATAAATCAATGCAGCCGAAAATCAAAGCGAATTTGCAAGATATCTGGATGGCAGAGAGTCGCTTTTCTGCTTATAAAGCGTATGATTTATTTGTTAAGAATTACTCTGTTAAATACAAAAAAGCGACGGATTGCTTGATGAAGGATAAAGATGAAATGTTAGCATTTTATGATTATCCAGCGGAGCATTGGATTGTAATGGTCAACTAATTCTGTAGAGATTCTAAGCGGCATTTTTTAATTCATTATATTTCTGATGTGGCGTCATATAATTAAGCGTAGAATGCCTACGTTTGTAATTGTAAAACTGAATATAATTGTCCACCTCACTTATAACTGAATGATGATTTATAAATGACAGGCGATTCAGTCGCTCTGTTTTTAAACGTCTAAAAAATCGCTCCATTACTGCATTATCCCAACAATTACCTCGACGACTCATACTTTGCGTTATAGTTAGTTGTGATAACCGAGCTCTAAACGAGGCCGCAGAATACTGGCACCCTTGATCGGAATGAAACATCAGTTGATTAAGAACCGGCTGTTGACGCTTAATAGCATTATTCAATGCTGCTATAGCCAATTCAGCATTTGGGCTTGTTGATAACGCATACCCTACAACTTCTCTCGTTGATAAATCTAACACACAGGCCAAGTAACTCCACCCTTGATGATTCCAAATATAGGTAATATCACCGACCCAATGCGTGTTATGTGAATCAGGGTTAAACTCTCGTTTTAAGAGGTTCTGTGCGTACTTATGTTCATCGCCTGAATTAGGGTAGTAATGTTTTTTCTTCGGCCTGATGGCTTTTATATTCAACCTCTTCATCAGCGCCGCTGTTTTATATATTCCAATCGTATGATTTAACGCATTCAATTCAACGTGCACTCTACGCCTACCATACGTATAACCAGAATCGTCAGCGATAGATTCAATTAACGCCAGCAGCGCCTGCTCTGCCTCATTTGGCGTGACGGGCGCATAGTAATAACTACTTGTACTGACCTCTAAAACACGACACAACTCAGATACCGTATAGCTTGGGGTCGCTTTCTTCAACGCTTTAATTACTTTAAATTTTGATTGTCGCGAATGAAGAAAGCGGTGGCTTTTTTTAATATATCATTATCCCTTAAAGCTCGCTGTAGCTGCTTCTCTAGCAATTGAATACGTTGCTGCTCAGGTGTGAGTGCTTGTACATTTCCCGAACTCTTACCATCAAGTTCAGATAAATATTGTTGCTTCCAACGTGATACAGCTGACTTTCCTGCGCCAGACATCTCTTCAATTTGCTTATTGGTATAACCTTCTTCTACCATTAATTTGGCATATTCAAGTTTTTGTTGTGCACTGAGTGTTACTTTTGATTTTCTGGTCATAGTGATACCTTTTTGGTTTAGCTCATTTTACGCTATAAACCTGTCCAGTTTCATTAGACCATTACAATAGGTCTTGTTGACATTATTGTTATCCTCATCAAACGATTTAGATAACGGTTTAACATACCTACAAAAATGATAAAACGTGAACTCGGTAACGAGTGGCATTAAGCTTTGATCGGCAAAATCATTAAGAACACAAAAGTGATCATTATCGCGTAATTTTCGTGATCAAAGCTTAATGAGAATAAGCGATCAAAGTTAATGCCATTGGGTGATCAAAGCTGGTGAGAATATGCACGTTGATAGAGTGGTGACAACAATTCAGCACAGCGTAGCATCCAACTCGACATGGTTTGCCTACTCAACTCAATACCGATATCGGGGTAATCCCCCCATTTTTAATGGAGGCGAGCTGTAGAATTTCCGTTGTTTAACTTTTCCATCTTTTGTATTGGTGTTATACCACCTAAGCCCATGTTAGGCCGTCCATTATTATAAGTCCATAGCCAATAAGTCGCTTTGTCTTGTAACTCACTAATATCGCTATAAATATAATGACTCAGCCAGTCGTAACGAACCGTTCGATTGAAGCGCTCTATATATGCATTTTGCTGCGGGTTACCGGGTTGAATAAACCGTAATTCGATATCATTATTTAACGCCCATTGCGCTAGCTGCTTACTAATATATTCTGGGCCATTATCACACCTGATAGCTTTTGGTTTTCCGCGCCATTCTATAATTTGATTTAACGAGCGGATCACACGTTCAGCAGGCAATGATAAATCAGCCTCAATAGTCAGTCCTTCACGATTAAAGTCATCAATGACATTAAACAGACGACACGCTCTGCCATCTGCTAATTGGTCATGCATAAAATCCATTGACCAACATTCATTGATGGTTTCTGGTACTGCCAATGGCTCAGGCTTATCTCTATTTAAGCGTTTCCTAGGCTTGATACGCAAATTTAACTCAAGCTCACGGTAAATGCGGTAAACTCGTTTGTGATTCCATTTATATCGTTTTACATTGCGAAAATATAAAAAGCATAGCCCAAAGCCCCAATTGCGCTTTGATTCAGTCAAATCGAGTAACAGCTCTGCTATTTTTAAGTTTTCATTTTTTAATGTCGACGTATAGCGATAACACGTTTCACTGATCATGAAAGTGCGACAGGCTAAGGCAATACTCATTTTATTTGTACTAACGACTTCATGTGCCAATATCTTGCGCTCAGAAGCCTTTACCACTTTTTTGCTATTGCCTCTTGAATGGCCTCAGACTTTAGCCGCTCTTCAGCATACATTTTCTTTAAACGGCGATTTTCATCTTCAAGTTCTTTCATTCTCGTCATTAAAGAGGCATCCATACCGCCGTATTTTGCGCGCCATTTATAGAAGGTTGAGTTGCCCATACCATGTTCACGGCATAGCTCAGGGATCGGGACACCGCTTTCGGCTTGCTTCAAAATAGCGAGGATCTGACTGTCTGTAAAATGTGCTTTTTTCATAATTTTCTCCTGTGTTTACAATAAGAGAAAATTCTACGTTTGACACCCATTATTTTTCGGGAGGATTACCTCGGCAAACACTGTTTCTTGACGACTTGAATTCAAGTATTAAGTGCAATCATTATGCAGCAACCAGAACTTCTGATTGCCCCGTAAATAATTCATGAGGGGTTTTATACCCTCTTGTTTTTCTTGGCCGATGGTTGAGCTTATCAACTGCCGCCTGTATTTCTGCTTCACTTAGCGCCATAAAATCAGTTCCCTTGGGGAAGATGCGTCTAAGTAAACCGTTGGTATTTTCATTTATGCCCCGCTCCCATGATGAATATGGGTGAGCGAAATACACATCAGCTTCTAATTTTTGTGCAATACGCTCATGGTGAGCAAACTCTTTTCCATTATCTAAAGTCACGGTAATAACCCTACTTTTATATGGTGTCATACACTTGATCAGCGCATCGGCTGTTATTTTCGCATGCTTGCTTTCAATTCTGTGAACGACTGTATATAACGTTTTACGTTCAACCATTGTGACAAAGGCATTTTTACGCCCTTTGCCTATCACTGTGTCACCCTCCCAATCACCAATCCTAGACTTTGAATCCACAATATCTGGGCGTTCATCAATATTGACTCGATTAACTATCTGTCCGCGTTCATCGTAGCTTCCATAGCGTTTTTTATACTTTTTACATGCACGAGTGAGTGTCTTATGTAGCTCGCCACCACGGGCCTTGTCTCTGTAAATATATTGATAAATCGTTTCATGATGTAAAACGACCTTTTTCTCTAAAGCTAAGCGGCCTGCCACCTGCTCTGGCGAAAGTCCGTCATGCAACAATTTATTAATCCAGTCAGTAACGTAATCTGTTAACTTACTTGCTTTGAAAGATGACTTGCGTCTTTGTTCAGCAAAACTATTGGCTTGGTTAGGCCGATAGCCTTTAAGTCCTTTATTGCGTTGTAACTCTCTAGAGATAGATGACGGTGAACGAGTTAGCTCATCAGCTATCTGTTTTTGGTTATTTCCTGCTTTTATTAACGCGTAAATCTGGTATCTTTCTTCTTGTGTCAGCTGTTTATATTTCATTAAAGCAATTTCCTTTGGCGAGAAAATGGCCGAATTATAACAGCTAGCCATCTAATCTGAGAAATTGCACTTATTATCCGAATTTAGGCGATAAAGCGGTAAGCCAAACTGGTATTTACACATGATTATTTGGCTCAGCAAGCTGGGCGTTGCAATGCTTTTTGGGATCGCTGTTGCGGGCATAAGGGCGGTTTTTACCACACTTTTAATCCCTTCTCGCTCACAATGGCGGCACGTATATTTCGGGCGAATGGTTTTGATGACTTTGATATGCGCTGGCACAAACTCGAGCGCTTCACTGCTGCTTTCACCCATTTTATGTAGTGGGCTTTGACAGCAATCACACTTTTTATCACCCTCATCAAGGTCAACAACGACCTCAACTCGGGGTAACTGTGCTGGCAGTGGCCGGCGTTTCGGTTTGGCTTTTTCTTTCTTTACTGAGGCCGATGTGGCCAATAGCGCTTTATCATGTTCATCAAGAATGTCTTCGGCTTCATTGAATACGTCGCCTGCACCCGGCATCTTTTCAGATTTCTTCGCGTACTCTTTGGCAAGTTTCGCGTTATAAGCTTGTAGCAATTCGTGAATTTGCGCGTCTTTTTCAGCCAACTTTTCATCCATAAGCTGTTGCAACTCAAGCACCATGCGCTTGAGTTGTACAGGATCGTCAGGTAATGAGTGGGCATCAAGTTTCATACCTGCAATTTAACAAAATTTCATGCACCTTTCTCGTTTGCATAGCAGATAAAATCTGATGTGTGGCAATGATCGTTTACTGTGAATATGATCAATTAGATCATAGACTGATACTGTAATTCTTCATGACCAAGCACGTCATATCCCGACAATAACCAATCCAGTTGTTGAGGACTGAGCTCAAACTCTTGCAAGCAGGCTTTGGTTGGCCATTTGAACTTTTGTTTTTCTAAGCGCTTATACCACAAAGCAAACCCCGTTTTATCCCAGTAAACCAGCTTGAGTTTATCTTTCGCTTTATTGCAGAACAAAAATAATGCGCCAGTGTAAGCATCACGTTCAAGCTCGCTTTCAACGAGTGCGACTAGACCATCAATGGATTGTCGAAAATCCACAGCATCGCGGTGTAAGTAAATACATTGAGGTTCAACAAACATTTTCATCAGGCAAACTCGCGTAGTAATTGGCCCAGATAAGATGCAGGCGTTGTGGGGGGTAAGCTGACTTTTACGTTGCTAATCGTAAGGATGATTGGCTGTTGCGGTTCGATAACATCGACGTGTTTCGTGACGTTTGCTCGAACAAAACTGCCTGATGAGGCATTAAGCTTACTTCGTGCGGCATAAAAAGTTGTTTTTGATAACGCATTTTGATGGCAATAGTCAGTGATAGTTAAATCGCTGGCTTGTTGTTCTTCGATAATACAGCGCCACTGCTCAAGGCTACGTGTTTTTCTCATGGCTATCTCCTCATTGAAATTCGGAAATAGCTTAATCATTTTGACCAGTTACTGGCAGGTGCATTTTGCTAGACGCTTACGATACATTAGCGAAATTTATTCCTGATATTAACCCTGAATTTAGGTATTTAACGATTGATAGAATTTTAAGCCATACTTCTGGTCTACCAGATTACTTAGGGGACCCTTCAGTAAGTAAAATTTATGATAAATATGCTTCTATTGATCAAGTTATACAAAGTATAAGTAAACAACCTCTTAACTCAGAACCTGGTAAAAAATATAGTTATTCAAATTTGGGTTACGTCTTTCTGGGAAAAGTCATTGAAACTGCTTCTGGTACTCCATATGACCAGTTCATGTCAAACACATTTTTTAAACCTCTGAAAATGGATAATACTTTTGTTATTACTAAAGGTACATCTGCTGGGGAAATAAACGGCTACACTACTAGTCGTAATGAGCCTAAAAAGTATATTAATCCGGAAGATTCAACTGAAAGGCGATGGAATGTTGATCGTAGTTGGATCTATTCTGCGGGCGCTATTGCTTCTACACTTGCTGATATGCACCTTTGGCAGAATGCATTAAAGTCAGGGCATGTAATTTCAAAAGAAAGCTATAAACTAATGACCTCCAAGGCATTATTAAATAATAATGCGCATGTGAATTATGGATATGGCTTAGATATATACAAAATAAGTGGATTAGATAGCTTTAGCCACCAAGGTCAGGTTCCCGGATTTTTTGCTTGGCATGTCTATTTCCCAAATGAAGATTTAACCGCTACAGCGTTAACCAACATCGACACAAAACACCCTGGTCCCGCTTTATTAGACATGGTAGCACTACAATTAAATTTATCCCCTAAGCCAGTAAATAGTCAAAAAGCAAAGGCTATAGCTGCATCTTTAGTTGGAAGTTATCGTTCTTCCGATTCGAAAATTTTAAAAATCTCGTTTGAAAAAGGTACACTTTACTCTCAATATGAAGGTGAGAATAAAATAAAAATCATACCCCGGGAAAACAACTCGTACTCTTATGAGTGTACTGAAAATTACTTTCAGCTTAGAGAAAACAATGGGAAACATGAAATCGTCCCAGTGTATTTATATCAAGGTGAGCAAGAAGCACTTGTTAAATTAGAATTATGAAAAATAGGCTAAGGTTATCAACGGCTGCTCATAGCACATTTAACAAAACCGATAATGCAAAGCCTTGATGCAGACTGATAGGCTATTTTTTCGTTGGGTTTAGTTATCCCCTACCTACGTTGCTTAATTTAACACCGCGCAAACTTTAAGCTTATGGCTTAAATTTTACGACTTAGCGCTTAAAACTCTACTATCCAAGCCATAAAAAAAGCAAGCCAATCGGCTTGCTCTTTACTCTTTGACTCGTAAAAGTCTTACACTTTCAAGTAGTCCATGATCCCTTCGGCGGCGTTACGCCCTTCGAAGATTGCGGTGACTACTAAATCTGAGCCGCGTACTATATCGCCGCCAGCAAAGATTTTAGGGTTAGTTGTTTGATGGGTAAATTCACCTTGCTCTGGTGCGTTAATGCCGCCCCAGTGATTTATCTCTACATCGTATTTTTCTAACCAGTCCATTTTGTGTGGTTTGAAACCAAATGCCATTATTACTTGGTCGGCTTCAATCACATGTTCTGAGTCAGGTACTACTTCTGCGCGGCTGCGGCCTTTTTCATCTGGTTCACCCATTTGGGTTTTTACCATTTGTACGCCTGCAACATGGCCGTTGTCGTTTAGTACGATACCGGTTGGTTGCACGTTAAAAGTAAATTCAACGCCCTCTTCTTTGGCGTTTTTCACTTCACGTCTTGAACCTGGCATGTTTTCTTCATCACGACGATAAGCACAGATTACTTTTTCCGCACCTTGACGAATTGAAGTACGTACACAGTCCATCGCGGTATCACCACCACCAAGTACCACAACCTTTTGGTTAGCCATATCAAGATAAGCTTGGTTAGACTCATCATAGCCCATTACGCGGTTGGTATTACCAATTAAGAACGGTAATGCATCATGTACACCTGGTGCATCTTCGTTTTCAAGGCCAGCACGCATGCTTTGATAAGTCCCCACTCCCAAAAATACTGCGTCGTATTCGGCCAATATCTCATCCATAGTGATATCAACACCGACTTCAGTGTTAAGTTTAAACTCAACCCCCATTTCGGTGAAAATTTCACGACGTTTTTGCATGACTTGTTTTTCAAGTTTGAACGATGGAATACCAAAAGTAAGCAAGCCACCAATTTCTGGATGACGGTCAAATACCACTGGTTTTACACCATTACGCACTAGAATATCAGCGCAACCTAGGCCTGCAGGGCCGGCACCGATGATAGCTACTTTTTTATCGGTCCATACCACGTACGACATATCAGGCTTCCAGCCCATTTTAAATGCAGTATCAGTAATATATTTTTCAATATTACCGATTGTTACTGCACCAAACTCTTCGTCTAATGTACATGAACCTTCACACAAACGATCTTGCGGGCACACCCGGCCACACACTTCTGGTAAACTATTTGTGCGGTGTGATAGCTCCGCAGCTTCAAGAATACGGCCAGTACGAATTAACTTTAACCACTGTGGGATATAGTTATGCACTGGGCATTTCCATTCACAATACGGGTTACCACAATCTAGGCAGCGGTCCGCTTGTGAGTTTACTTGCTTCTCTGAAAAGGGTTCGTAAATTTCAACAAATGATTTTTTACGTGACGAAATTGGCTTTTTGCGGGGATCAACCCGCTGCACGTCTATAAATTGATATACATTCTCGCTCATACTACCCCCTTACTGTGCTTGAACACGAAGTTCAGCACTACTACGAGCGCGATGCCCGAGTAAACTTTTCACATCACTTGATTTTGGCTTAACTAGTTTGAATTTTGGTAAATACGTTTCAAAACTGGCTAAAATAGTTTCTGCACGGCTTGAGCCTGTTAGTTCTAAATGCTCAGCAATTAGACCACGCAAATGCTCTTGGTGTGACGCTAGCTCATCTAAAAGCACCACTTCGACTAGCTCTGGATTAATGCGTTTTTCAAAGTCATTACGCTCATCCAAAATATAGGCAAAGCCACCGGTCATACCTGCACCAAAGTTCACGCCTACATTGCCCAACACGCAAACTACGCCACCGGTCATGTACTCACAGCCATTATCACCTACGCCTTCAACAACCGCTTGCACGCCTGAGTTACGAACCGCAAAACGCTCTCCCGCACAACCTGCAGCAAACAGCTTGCCACCCGTTGCACCATATAAACAGGTATTACCTGCGATGGTCGCTTTGTGACTTTCAAATGACGAACCCAGTGGTGGGCGAATAACCAGCTTACCGCCCGCCATGCCTTTGCCTACGTAATCGTTAGCATCGCCGACTAGGGTCATTTCTAGGCCACCAGCATTCCATACACCAAATGATTGACCAGCGGTTCCGTGTAACTCAATCGAGACAGGATCAGCTGCCATGCCTTGATTGCCATGCTTATCGGCTATATAACCCGATAACATCGCGCCCACTGAACGGTCAGTGTTACAAATACGGCTGACCAGTGAAATACCGCTGCTCTCATCAATTGCTTGTTGAGCTTTAGCAAGTAAGGTTTCATTCAACTTACCTAAATAATGTGACGTATTAGGTGCGCTGCAGTATAAGGTTTCACCAGTTGGGTTATTCGGCTGTGCAATCACTGACGATAAGTCAATTTTTTGCTGCTTTGCCGTTTTACCTTCAATCGCTTCGAGTAAATCAAGACGACCGATTAAGTCTGTTAGTTTGGCAACCCCTAGGCTTGCCATAATTTCACGGGCTTCTTGAGCAATAAACTTAAAGTAGTTCATCGCCATTTCTGGTAGGCCATGGAAATGTTTTTGACGCAATGTTTCGTCTTGCGTTGCTACACCGGTTGCACAGTTATTTAGGTGGCAAATACGCAGATACTTACAACCAAGCGCAACCATAGGACCCGTACCAAAACCAAAGCTCTCTGCACCTAAAATAGCTGCTTTGATGATATCAAGGCCGGTTTTTAAACCACCATCAGTTTGCAAACGAATACGATGACGTAAACCGTTTTCAACCAGCGCTTGTTGTGTTTCAGCAAGACCAAGCTCCCACGGGCTACCCGCATATTTAACCGACGTTAGCGGGCTTGCGCCAGTACCGCCGTCATAGCCTGAAATAGTAATTAAATCAGCATATGCTTTAGCAACACCAGTGGCGATTGTGCCCACACCTGGCTCTGATACTAGTTTTACTGAGATCAACGCTTTAGGGTTTACTTGTTTTAAATCGAAAATAAGCTGAGCTAAATCTTCAATCGAATAAATATCGTGATGCGGTGGTGGCGAAATTAAGGTCACCCCCGGTACCGAGTAACGAAGCTTAGCAATATACGGGGTTACTTTTTCGCCCGGCAATTGCCCGCCTTCACCTGGTTTTGCACCTTGCGCTACTTTAATTTGAATAACGTCAGCACTGCGTAAATAATGTGGTGTTACCCCAAAACGACCTGACGCAACTTGCTTGATACGTGAATTTTTCTCGGTACCATAGCGTAGTTTGTCTTCGCCGCCTTCACCTGAATTTGAACAGCCACCTAAGCGGTTCATCGCAATTGCAAGCGCTTCATGCGCCTCTGGCGATAATGCACCGATACTCATTGCCGCCGAGTCAAAACGCTTATATAGCTCAGTTGCTGGCTCAACATCATCAATACTGATCCCTTCTGCTGGCAGTTTCAGTGCAAGCATGTCACGTAATGTGGCAATTGGGCGCTTATTAACAAGATCTGCGTATACGCTGTAATCAGAATATTCACCTGAGCGCACCGCTTTTTGTAGCGTTTGAATAACATCTGGGTTGTACGCGTGATACTCGCCGTCATGCACATACTTTAATAAGCCGCCATGGCTGAGTAATTTACGTTTACTTAATGCCAAAGTATGTAACTTGCGTTGGTCATCATCAAAATCAGTAAAACACGCGCCTTTAATGCGACTTGCCACACCATTAAAACAGGTATCAACAATTGCATCCGACAAACCAACTGCTTCAAACAACATTGAACAACGATACGATGCCACGGTACTAATGCCCATTTTTGACATGATCTTGTACAAGCCTTTGTTGATTGCATTACGATAAGCAAGCGTAACTTGGCAATAGCTCTTGTTGATCACTTTAGAGTCGCTCATCGCAACCAGTGATTCATATGCTAAGTACGGGTAAATTGCCGTTGCACCAAAACCAATTAATACCGCAAATTGATGCGCGTCACGGACACTACCTGTTTCAATGATGATATTTGATTCACAACGTAAATTGTTATCAACTAAACGCTTTTGTACCGCTCCAACAGCCATAGCGGCAGGAATTGGTAATTTATTCTCATCAAAATTACGGTCACTCAAAAACAACATGACACAGCCACCAGCTGCTTTTTCTTGCGCTTCGTCACAAATACGGATTACTGCATCACCAAGGCCTTCTTCTTTGCTGTAGGTGATATCGATTTTGCAATAGCTGTAATGAGCCTGATCAGCGCTCAATAATTGTTGCATGTCTGCATACATTAGAATTGGAGTATCAAACTGTAGACGCTTAGCGTGGCCGGTGGTCTCGTTAAACACGTTTTGCTCACTACCGATACAGGTCGCCAGCGACATTACATGGTTTTCACGCAGTGGATCGATTGGCGGGTTAGTTACTTGCGCAAACTTTTGACGGAAGTAATCAAACAATGAACGGTTACCTTCAGAAAGCACTGCAAATGGCGTGTCATCCCCCATAGAACCGGTTGCTTCTTGACCAATTTCACCCATTACGCGAATAACGCTATCAAGTTCTTCATTGGTGTAACCAAACATTTTTTGATATTTCAGTAATGTTTCATCATCAAATGAACGGTTGCCCGCATCTTGCTCTGATAGCTGCTCAAACGGCGTTAAGCGCTTAACATTGGCCTCAAGCCATGCTTTATATGGGTGGCGAGATTTAAGGTCGCGATCAATTTCGTCTGAGTGCCAAATTTTACCTAACTGAGTATCAATAACTAACAGCTCACCAGGGCCAACGCGGCCTTTCTCAACCACTTCATCCGCAGTGTAATCCCAAATACCCACTTCAGAAGCTAGGGTAATAAAGCCATCTTGAGTGATCACATAACGTGCAGGACGCAGACCATTACGGTCCAAGTTACACGCAGCAAAACGCCCATCAGACATCACAATACCAGCTGGGCCATCCCATGGTTCCATGTGCATAGAGTTAAAGTCGTAAAATGCACGTAAGTCATCATCCATCGCACGGTTTTTCTGCCATGCAGGTGGTACTAGCATTCGCATAGCACGAAATAAATCCATGCCACCAGCTAAAAACAACTCAAGCATATTATCTAGGCTTGATGAATCTGAGCCGGTTTCATTGACAAATGGTGCTGCTGATTGCAAATCTGGAATAAGCGGCGATGCAAACTTATATGAACGAGCACGAGCCCACTGGCGGTTACCTTGTATGGTGTTGATTTCACCGTTATGCGCTAAATAGCGGAACGGCTGAGCCAAAGGCCAACGCGGTTGTGTATTAGTTGAAAAACGTTGGTGAAATACACAAATTGCGCTGGTCATGCGGATATCGGCTAAATCTAAATAGAAGTTAGGCAAATCCACCGGCATCATTAAGCCTTTGTAGATAGTTACTAACCCTGACAAGCTGGCAATGTAAAAGCCTTCATCTTCGCTTAAACGCTTTTCAGCACGACGGCGCGCAACGTATAAACGACGCTCTAAATCTTTTGGGCGCCAGCCTTCTGGTGCATTAACAAAAATCTGTTCAAATTTAGGTAACTGCTTTATTGCAATTGGCCCTAAACATGATTCATCTGTTGGCACAATTCGCCAACCTTGAATATTGAGGGTTTCTTTTTCGAGTTCTTCACTCAATATATCTTTTGCAGCTTGCGCAAGTACTGGATCTGAGTTTAGGAAAATCATGCCAACGGCATAATTTTTACCCAAGTGCCAATTTTTTTCAGCGGCAATAGCACGAAAAAAGCTATCTGGCTTTTGTAATAATAAGCCACAGCCATCGCCTGTTTTACCATCGGCAGAAATACCACCACGGTGTTCCATACGGTCTAAGCCAGTGATCGCTGTTCGAATTAAACGATGACTTGCCTGACCATTAACTTGGGCTATTAAGCCAAAGCCACAATTATCTTTTTCTAATTTTGAGTCGTATAACATAGACCCCTCCCCTTGCTACAACAGCTAGCTATGAATGACCTTCTCGACGGTTTGCTAGCAGACAGTCAAAACTATCGCCAATTGTACATTGAGTCAATAGCACATTGAATACATATTCACATTCTTGAATATTTCTCACCACAACACAATCTTTTTATTTCATGCCTATTTTTAACATTTAGCGATATTTTACCCGTTATTTTTTTATGACACTGGTGTCATATTTAACAAGTTGTAAAATAACCGCTCTATAAACCTGCAGTTTACGTTAACGTAAACCAGAGTAAAAATGAATAAATATTCACTGAGTTATGTGGCGAAAATAAATGCTTTCTTTTTTATTGAATCTCTTTGCTGTCGTTCAAGGTCGATACCACAGTGCACATTAGAGTAAATACTCTTTCCAGTGTCTTTTTATGGGTAAATTTAAAGCCACTAATTAATGCATAATTATCATCACAACAGTCACATTTTGCATAATTTACGCTAGTTAGTAAGTTTTTAGCTTGCTCACCCTGTTGACGCCTGCGGCAGCTTCTTAGCCGCCACAGTAAAGTGTCCGCAGCGGACACAATTTATGTCCGCGGACACCAAATAATTTAAAAATAAATAATTATTTCATTAAAATCATGACATTAAATAGTGGCATGATATTCGAATAAACATTAAAAGATAATTACAGGACACAACTTATGTTTATTCTCAGTTTATTTTTAGTTTCACCAATCACTGTCTTAGTAGTGAGCTTGATGATCACTTACTGCGAGAATAGACATAGCTAAGGATCACTCATGATAAAAGATACCAGCGCACAAGATGTAAGTATTACGCAAAGACGTAGTTACAAAAAACCATTAATAGTACTGGCGCTATCACTTGCTGTACTTGCTTTATGTGCACAAGCATTTATGGGTAACAATCAAGGCAGTATTTCTGTTGAGCGGGCTTCTTTACAGATTGCTACCGTTAATATTAGTCGTTTAGTACGTGATGTAGCCGCCAGCGGTAAAATTGTTGCTGCAAATGCTCCCAAGGTTTATAGCCCAGAACGTGGCTATGTGGATTTACAAGTTAAAGCCGGTGATAAAGTAAATAAAGATGACATTATTGCTTTAGTCGATAGCCCAGAACTCAATAATGAACTAAAACAGCAACAATCGGTGTTAGCCCGCCTTGATGGTGAATTACAACGTAAGCACTTAGAAGCACGCCGACAAAAGTTAAGCTTAACCAAAACGCTTGATCTCGCCCAAGTAGAGCTCAATGCAGCAGACAGGGAAAATCGCCGTGCTAAGCTTTCTATCGAAAAAAACTTGATCAGCCAAATTGATTTAGAAAAAGCAGTTGATGATCTTGCCCGTGCCAAGCTTTCTTACAAACACGCTCAACAAGAAGTTGAACTTGCTAAAGATACACTCGCATTTGAACTCAAAGCTGCAGAGCGCGATCTCGCTCGCCAACAACTGATCGTTGATGATTTAAATCGCCAAGTCAGAAACTTAACTATTAAAGCCAGCGTCACCGGCATTGTTGGTAACCTGCTTGTACAACAAAAAGAAGCCGTTACCCAAAGTCAGCCGTTAATGACGCTGGTTGATTTAAGTAATTTTGAAGCACAACTGCAAGTACCTGAAAGTTACGCCAACGAACTCGGTTTAGGAATGGAAGTTGAGCTCACACTCGGGGCAAAAAAAGTGACTGGTGTGTTGTCGGCAATTTCGCCGGAAGTTAACAATCGTGAAGTAACTACTCGAGTACGCTTTGACGAAGAGCTAAAAGGCATTCGCCAAAACCAGCGATTAACAGCGCGCATTTTATTAGAAAATCGTGATGACGTTTTACAAATCAAACGCGGTGCGTTTATGCAGCAAGGTGGTACGCAGGTTTACAAAGTTATCGGCGACACCGCACAACTGGTAAATATCACAACCGGGGCAAGCAGCATCAACGCAATAGAATTGCTACAAGGTGTTAGCTCAGGCGATCAGCTGATCATCTCCAGTTACGATAACTTTAAACAAGCGCCAACATTATTACTGAGATAAGAACAAACATATTACAAGGATCAACTCATGCTTAAAATGAACAATATTAGTAAACTGTATCAAACAGAAATGGTGCAAACCCATGCACTACGCGACTTTAATTTGCACGTAGATGAAGGTGAGTTTATTGCAGTAACTGGCCCTAGTGGCTCCGGGAAAACCACCTTTTTAAATATCGCAGGCATGTTAGAACCTTTTAGCAGTGGTGAATATCTGCTCGATGGTATTGATGTTGGCAAACTGAACGACAATCAACGGGCGGATTGTCGCAATCAAAAAATTGGTTTTATTTTCCAAGGCTTCAACCTGATCCCTGATTTAAATTTATATGAAAACATTGAAGTGCCACTGCGCTACCGAGGTATTAAAGCAAGCGAGCGTAAACGTCGTATTGAACAGTGCTTAGAACAAGTAGGTCTAGCTTCACGCGCTAAACATTTGCCGCAGCAGTTATCAGGTGGTCAACAGCAACGGGTAGCGATTGCCCGCGCCCTCGCCGGTGAGCCGCGCTTTTTATTAGCCGATGAACCAACAGGTAACCTAGACAGCTTAATGGCACGTCAAGTGATGGAGTTGCTGGAGCAAATTAACCGTGACGGCGCGACCATCATTATGGTGACTCATGACCCAGAACTTGCCCGCAGAGCACCTCGTAATATTCAAGTGGTTGATGGTCAACTTGCCGACTTTACCTTGTATCAAGGCGCGCAAAACCTAAAAAATGTGGCTGGAGTGTAACTTATGCTATTACATTACCTCGATTTAAGTTGGCGTAGTTTTAAGCGCACACCACTGGTAAGCATGTTAATGGTGCTAGCCATTGCTATTGGGATTGGTGTAACCATGACCAGTTTAAGCGTTTATCATATGATGTCGGCGGATCCTATTCCCGAAAAAAGCAATCAACTTTATACTGTGCAATTACAAACCATGGATGAAGGCCATACGTGGTGGACCGAGGATAACCTTCCTATGCAACTGACTTATCAAGATGCAGTCAATTTGCAGAATGCGCCGGTTCCTGAGAAAAAGGTCGCGATGATGCGTACTGGATTCTCAGTGTATCTAGACTCAAACAAAGTAAAGCCGTTTACCAGTAATGCACGGATGACTACGCCTGATTTTTTTAATATGTTTAATGTATCGTTTATTTACGGCGGTGAATGGAGTGAACAACAAGAGCAATCTGCCGCCCCTGTGGTGGTGATTTCAAAAGAACTCAACGATAAACTGTTTGCAGGAAACAACTCAATTGGCCAATTGATCTACTTAGATGATTACAGCTACGAAGTTGTTGGTGTGATCGCTGACTGGTCACTTAACCTTAAGTATTATGATTTAAATAATGGTGCATTTAATGAACCTGAAGAATTATTTTTACCATTTAGCTTAGTCAAAACCAAAGAGCTCACTAGTTGGGGCAACAGCAACGGTTGGAAACATGAGAATATCAATAGCTACGCCGATAGAATGCAATCGGAAATAGTTTGGATCCAATTTTGGGCGCAACTAGATAACGCGGAGCAAAAAGCAAACTACGAAAATTATCTTAATTCTTACATTCAAGAGCAAAAAAAGCGCGGCCGCTTTGCCCGAGAAAAACCCGAATATAAGCTACGTGATGTTAACCAATGGATGCAATACAACAATGTCGTTAGTGAAGACAATAAAATATTGGTCGGCTTAAGTTTTATGTTTTTAGCAGTGTGTTTAGCCAATATTCTTGGTTTATTGCTAGCTAAGTTTTTGCGTCGGGCACCGGAGGTAGGTGTGCGCCGAGCACTAGGCGCCAGTAAACGACAAGTGTTTTTACAACACCTTGTTGAAGTGGCTATGCTTGGATGTTTTGGCGGCCTAGTCGGTATCGTACTTGCGCAATTAGGTTTGTGGGCTGTTCGTCAAAGCTATGATTACTATTCATCAATCGCCACAATGGATATCACTATGTTACTCAGTGCGCCTGTTATCGCTATTACAACCTGCATAGTAGCCGGGCTTTATCCTGCATGGCTGGTTTGCCGTACTAACCCAGCTATTTATCTTAAAAGCCAATAAGGAGCACACTAATGTTAGAGATCAAACCTATATTTCATGCTCTTTGCCGCTCAAAAGTCGGGGCAATATTACTCTTAATTCAAATTGCCATAACCACCGCAATCGTTAGTAATGCGGCATTTATTATCCAAGATAGAGTCGCTTTTTTAAATCAAGACACTGGCTATCCTGAACACGATATTTTTAAATTCAATGTGATGACCTTTGGTAAAGATATCGATATAAGTCAACAGTTTGAATTAGACGAAGCGATGTTAAGAGCACTACCTGGGGTTGTAAATGCAGCGCAAAGCAGCAGTATTCCCCTATCCGGTAGTGGCAGTGCATCAAGCTTTAATTTGAAACCGGCTCCTCAAGAAAGTAAAAGTATCCGTAGTTCTTATATTTTCATTGATGAGCATGGTTTAGACACTTATGGTGTAAAACTAATTGCAGGGCGCAACTTTACAGAGGATGAAGTAACAATCACTAATTCACCTACTGAGAGAACTACCAATGTTACTGTCGTCACTCAAGCTTTACTCGATGAACTTTTTCCTGAAGGTGATGGCCTCGGCAAAACAATTTATTTTGGCGATTTGCCTTTAACGATTATCGGTGTGGCAGATCATATGAAGAGCCCTTGGCTTAAAGATAGTCACCCAAATAATGTTGCGCTGATCCCTTATATTCAAGGCAAAACTTACGCACAATTTGCAGTCAGAACCAAGCCTGGTCAACGTGCAGCTGTGATGAAGCAAATCGAAACCGCGATGCTAAATAATTACAATAAACGGGTGATCAACAATATCAATGGCTTAGATCAACTTAAAGACGAATATGTTGCAGCAGACAAATTGATGATGCGTATGCTGATTGTGCTCATCACGATATTAGTACTGGTAACTGCATTGGGGATTTTTGGCTTAACCTTATTTAATATCAGCAAACGCACCAAGCAAATAGGCACTCGCCGTGCATTAGGAGCCAGAAAATCAGCCATTATTAACTACTTTTTAGTTGAAAATGCGATGATCTGCTGCGTGGGGTTGCTCCTTGGCATTATTGCGGCGCTGTTACTTGGTCAATTATTAATGCAGCACTTTTCAATTGCCGCACTGCCGCCGAGCTATATCGCAGGCACTGCAATTATGGTGTTTGTTATGAGCTTACTTGCCGTGTTTGGCCCTGCAAAACGTGCCGCCAACATATCACCGAGTATCGCCACGCGAACAATATAAAGCAGCTCCCAACCTATGCTACACTGGTTTAATACCGTGTAGCATTTTGAAATAAAGATAACAAAAACAGCGATTAAATTCACATGGAAAAAATACTTATTGTCGATGACAACCCTGCCATATTAGAAGCCTTGTCATTACTGTTAGAAATTCATGACTATCAGGTTGTGACTGCAAAAACGCAGCTTGAAGCCTTACAAATAGTGCAATACCAACGTATCGCGCTGGTTATTCAAGATATGAATTTTAGTAATGACACCACCTCTGGCGAAGAAGGTAAAGCGTTGTTTTATCAACTAAGAGCTCTCAACCCGCACTTACCGATTATTTTGATCACCGCGTGGACTGAACTGGCCAGCGCCATAGAGCTAGTCAAAGCCGGCGCCGCTGATTACTTACCTAAACCATGGGACGATAGCAAGCTCCTCACCTGTGTTAATAACTTAATCGAACTTGGCCAAGCAAAACAACAAAATGTAATGTATGCGCGCCACCAGCAAGAGCGAACATCAAGTTTAGCCGATGCCAACCTAGTTGGTTTAGTGTATCAAAGTACCGCCATGGAAAAAATTCTCAATATGGCAATACAAGTCGCTAAGTCAGATGTCTCTGTGCTAATAACAGGTGCAAATGGCAGTGGTAAAGAACGCATTGCACAAATTATTCAAGCCAATTCTCACTTAAACCATGCCCCGTTTTTGACCATCAATGCCGGAGCCCTGCCCCATGATTTAATTGAAGCCGAATTATTTGGCGCTGAAGCGGGTGCTTATACTGGCATCACCAAACAGCGAATTGGTCGCTTTGAGGCCGCTGATGGTGGTACGCTGTTTTTAGATGAAATTGGTAACCTGCCATTATCAGGGCAAATGAAACTACTGCGCGTGTTACAAACTGGTGAGTTTGAACGACTCGGTTCAACAAAAACACAAAAAGTAAATGTTCGGGTTATTTCAGCTACCAATGAAGATTTAAAAGCGGCCATTCATGCAGGTCGATTTAGAGAAGACTTATATTATCGCCTCAACGTGATTGAGCTAAATTTACCCAGTTTAGCGCAAAGACCAGATGACATTTTAGCGCTTGCTAAACACTTCTTAGGCGAGCGCGAATTATCGCTTACAACAGAGCAAGGATTACTCGCGCACAATTGGCCCGGCAACGTTCGTGAGCTAGAAAATGCCTGTAAACGCGCAGCCGTACTCAAACCTAATGGCGACATTACCCTCGATGATTTTGCTCTACAATCGCAACCGCTGCACACTAACTTTGCTAAACAAGAACCCAGTAGAGTAGAACTAGAACAAGCTATGCGTCAGCACCAAGGAGTGATCGCAAAAGTTGCCAGACAGTTTGGTTTAAGTCGTCAAGCACTGTACCGCCGTTTGCAGAAATTTGAGATTGATTACTAATGGAAAAAAATAAACCTGCACTGTCTCTCACTCGTAAAATAGTGCTGATATGTAACATCTCTGCACTTATTCCTGTTTGGCTCATCTGCTGGTTAACCCATTTAAGCTGGCCTTCACTATTAATAACAACGCTGCTCACATCGCTGCTGGCAAGTTATTTATCTTTTCGGCTCAGCCGCACTCTGGTGCAAGGCATACACTCACTTGAAACTGGTTTGCTTAATTTTAAAGACGGTGAATTAGCCACCTTACTAGCTTATAACGACAACGATGAATTAGGCCGCTTGTGTCAATTGTGTAATCAAACTGCAAAGCAATTACGCCAAGAGAAACAATGGATCTATCAGCGCGAGCTGATGCTTGATAAAGTGCTACAAAGCTCTCCCCAAGCCGTTATTTTAAAAAATGATAAAGGCTTTATTGTTTATAGTAACTACAGTGCCCGAGACCTTTTTAATGCCAAAACAGCGCTTGAAGGAAGTCAGTTTGCACACCTGCTTGAAAATGCTCATCCACAGTTAAACAATGCTTTAACGCGCGGTAGCGATGGTTTATTTACGCTAGATACTGAAGACCAAGAATCTCAAGCGTGGCATTTATCAACCGGTAAGTTATTACTTAACAATCAATACCATTACTTATATGTCTTTAAACAACTCACCCGCGAACTTAGCCGTCAAGAAGTCGAGGTGTGGAAAAAGGTCATTCGGATCATCAGTCACGAACTTAATAACTCTCTGGGTCCCATGTCGTCAATGCTGCACAGCGGCCAGTTACTCAGTGAAAAAGTTGACGAACCCAGACTTAGCCGCGTGTTTGCTACCATTTCTGAACGCATCAAACATTTAAACGACTTTGTACAAGGCTATGGCAAATTTGCCAAACTGCCCACTCCTCAGCCAAGCGCAATTAATTGGCAAGTGTTGCTCACACAACTGCAAAATCAATGGTGTTTTATGCTCGATATAAGTAATGACGTGCATACACTGGCTGATCCGACTCAAGTCGAGCAGCTACTGATCAACTTAATAAAAAATGCTCACGAATCAGGCTCTGCAAGCGAACATATAAGTGTCACTGTTACACAGAATATTAAAGGCACACATATCAGTGTAAACGACCAAGGTAAAGGTATGAGTGAGCAAGTGATGGCCAATGCATTAATCCCATTTTATTCAACTAAAGTCGCTGGTAGTGGTTTGGGGTTAGCATTGTGCCGTGAAATAGTCGAAGCGCATCATGGTCAAATTAGCTTACACAATCGTAAGCACGGTGGGCTTAGTGTTCATGTCATTCTGCCCCACGGTCCTAACAAACAATCACAAAAAAGCCGCAATTAAGCGGCTTTTTGTTGATTTGCTGATAAACGTTACTCAGCGTCAGCTTCTTTATATTTAGCTGCTGTTTCGGTGATCAGTGGTTGTAATTCACCACGTTGAAACATTTCAATGATAATGTCACAACCACCAATTAATTCGCCATCAACCCACAGTTGTGGAAATGTTGGCCAATTGGCATATGCTGGTAATTCAGCTCGGATATCAGGATTTAGTAAAATATCAACATAGGCAAACGGTTCACCGCATGACATTAATGCTTGAGATGCTTGTGAAGAAAAACCACAATTTGGTAATTTAGGCGATCCTTTCATATAAAGGATAATTGGATTTTCAGAAATCTGCTGTTTAATTTTATCAATGGTTTCCATCTACAACCTCAAAAGTGACGATAGCTGAACATATTAAGGCTTGAAAAATTTTCATTAAGCCTCATATATGTATCTTAAAGTGGGCAAATAAAGCCGCAATCGAAATAGTCTTGCATTTGCACTGCTGTTTGGCATTGCTGTTTGCTAAAACTTGAGTAAAATACTCAACAATTATAGTAACACTATAATCTCATTTGGTATAGGTAACTACCCTGTTTGAACAGGCATTAACTATTACTATTTGAACTATCAACCAAAAGAAGATGGAGATAAAAAATGGCATTTGAACTACCGTCACTACCATATGCAATTAATGCACTTGAGCCACATATTTCACAAGAAACATTAGAGTTTCACCACGGCAAGCACCACAACACTTATGTGACTAAACTTAACGGTTTAATCCCAGGTACTGAATTTGAAGGTAAATCACTTGAAGAAATCGTATGTTCTTCTGAAGGTGGCGTATTTAACAATGCAGCACAGATCTGGAACCATACTTTTTACTGGAACAGCCTATCTCCAAATGGCGGTGGCGAAGCAACAGGCGCTGTTGCAGATGCTATCAATGCTAAATGGGGTTCTTTTGAAGCATTCCAAGCAGCTTTTGATGATAAAGCAGTGAACAACTTTGGTTCAAGCTGGACATGGTTAGTTAAATTAGCTGATGGTTCTTTAGACATCGTTAATACTTCTAACGCAGCAACGCCACTAACTCAAGACGGTGTAACACCGATCCTGACTGTGGACCTGTGGGAACATGCTTACTACATTGATTTCCGTAACGTTCGTCCAGACTACTTAAAAGCATTCTGGTCGCTTGTTAACTGGGAATTCGCGAACGCTAACTTCGCATAATTGATTGCTCGTTCTGAGCAAGCCCAATTTAAAAGACGCTACGGCGTCTTTTTTGTTTTCTAACATAAATTTTTAATTTTATTGCACAAAAAATCAAATTCGTGACTAAGCTTTAAATAACCTTTGCTTCTTTTTTAATTTGTAAGCACCTAGTTTAAGCAGGTTTTTCGGAGGTTTCCATGAGTATTTTTGAGCATTACCAAGCACGATACGAAGCGGCACAAGAAGAAGAGTATAGTATCGCTGAGTTCTTAGAGATTTGTAAAACTGATAAATCGGCTTATGCCAGCGCACCAGAGCGATTATTAGCGGCCATTGGTGAGCCAAAAATGATCGATACTTCAAAGGATGCACGGTTAAGTCGATTATTTTCAAACAGAGTAGTAGCACGTTACCCTGCCTTTAATGATTTTTACGGTATGGAGGATGCGATTGAACAAATCGTTTCTTACCTAAAACATGCCGCGCAAGGCCTTGAAGAATGTAAACAAGTGCTTTATCTACTTGGACCTGTTGGCGGTGGTAAATCATCGATTGCCGAAAAGCTAAAATATTTAATGCAACAAGTGCCTATTTACTCGATTAAAGGCTCACCGGTCAATGACCACCCGTTGGCGCTTTTTGATCCTAATGAAGATGCTGAGCTGATGGCAAAAGAATACGGGATTAAGCCCCGTTACTTAAAAACTATTATGTCACCATGGGCCACTAAGCGCTTATCTGAATTTAATGGTGATATTAGCCAGTTTAAAGTGGTAAAACGCTACCCCTCTATTTTAAATCAAATTGCTATTGCAAAAACTGAACCTGGGGATGAAAACAACCAAGATATTTCCGCTTTAGTCGGTAAAGTTGATATTCGCAAACTAGAACATTTTGCTCAAAACGATGCTGATGCTTATGCTTATTCCGGTTCATTATGTCTTGCAAATCAAGGTTTAATGGAATTTGTTGAGATGTTTAAAGCGCCAATCAAAGTATTGCATCCGCTTTTAACAGCCACGCAAGAGGGAAATTATAATGGCACCGAAGGTATTAGTGCACTGCCCTTTAATGGCATGATTTTGGCTCATTCAAACGAATCAGAATGGCAGACCTTTAAAAACAACAAGAACAATGAAGCCTTTTTAGACCGTGTTTACATCGTCAAAGTGCCGTATTGTTTACGTGCATCTGAAGAGGTAAAAATCTACGACAAGCTATTGGAACATAGTGAATTATATAATGCTCCTTGCGCGCCAGGCACACTGGAAACATTGGCAAAATTTACCACGCTATCACGGTTAAAAGATCCAGAAAACTCTAGTATCTACTCAAAAATGCGGGTATATGACGGCGAAAGCTTGAAAGACACCGATCCTAAAGCTAAATCGTATCAAGAGTATCGAGATTATGCCGGTGTAGATGAAGGCATGACCGGACTATCAACTCGGTTTGCATTTAAAATTTTATCGCGCGTGTTTAACTTTGACACACTTGAGGTAGCGGCAAACCCAGTGCATTTATTTTATGTATTAGAGCAACAAATTGAACGAGAGCAATTCTCTGCCGACGTTGAAGAACGCTACTTAAGCCACTTGAAAGGCTATTTAATCCCGCAGTATGTTGAGTTTATTGGTAAAGAACTGCAAACAGCTTATTTAGAGTCTTACTCTGAGTACGGGCAAAACATTTTTGACCGCTATGTCACTTATGCTGATTTTTGGATCCAAGACCAAGAGTATCGCGACCCTGATACCGGCCAGCTATTCAACCGCGAAGCATTAAATGCCGAACTTGAAAAAATTGAAAAACCAGCAGGCATTTCAAATCCAAAAGATTTCCGTAACGAAATCGTTAATTTTGTATTGCGTGCACGGGCGCACAACAATGGTAAAAATCCATTGTGGACCAGCTATGAAAAACTGCGCACTGTGATTGAGAAAAAAATGTTCTCCAATACTGAAGAACTATTACCCGTTATTTCCTTCAATGCGAAAACATCCGCAGAAGATCAGAAAAAACATGAAGATTTTGTCAATCGTATGGTGGAAAAAGGATATACCCAAAAGCAAGTTCGTTTGTTATCAGAGTGGTATTTACGCGTGCGTAAATCGCAATAACACGCAGCTGTGTATTTTTAGGGGGTCTTTATGGCGCGTTTTATAGACCGTCGCCTGAACGGTAAGAATAAGAGCACGTTAAATCGTCAACGCTTTATCAGGCGCTATAAAAAACAGATCAAAGAAGCGGTGTCAGATGCAATAAATAAACGCAGTGTCACTGACTCCAGTAGCGGTGAGAGTATTTCAATTCCGCAACGGGATATAAGTGAACCTACTTTCCATCAAGGTAAAGGGGGCGATAGAGAACAAATTCATCCTGGTAACGATCAGTTCTCAACCGGTGATAAGATTAAACGCCCGCAAGGTGGCCAAGGTGGTGGAGCCGGCGAAGGTGAAGCGAGTGACTCTGGTGAAGGAGAAGATGACTTTGTCTTCTCGATTTCTAAAGATGAGTATCTAGACTTACTTTTTGAAGACTTAGAACTGCCAAATTTACAGCAAAACCAGTTAGATAAACTCGTGCAAATGAAAACTCATCGTGCTGGTTTTTGTAGTGATGGTATGCCGAGTAATATTGATATTGTGCGTTCACTTCAGGGCTCACTTGCAAGGCGTGTTGCGATGAGCGC
Organism: Pseudoalteromonas rhizosphaerae; assembly: GCF_028885455.1. Classification (NCBI taxonomy): domain Bacteria; kingdom Pseudomonadati; phylum Pseudomonadota; class Gammaproteobacteria; order Alteromonadales; family Pseudoalteromonadaceae; genus Pseudoalteromonas; species Pseudoalteromonas rhizosphaerae. The sequence goes on along the minus strand of NZ_CP118496.1, from coordinate 2,890,125 downwards.
GGGTAAAAAGCGTCAATTAGCAGAGCTTGAAGCACAGCTTTGCCTATTAATGGCTGAGCCTGAACCTGATATAGCTGCTATTGCATTAATGGAGCAAGAAATCGCCGCATTACAAAAACGCATCAGTGCAGTGCCCTTTATTGATAATTACGATTTGCGCTTTCGTAACTATGAAAAACAGCCTCATCCAACTAGTAAAGCGGTGATGTTTTGTATTATGGATGTGTCGGGCTCGATGGATCAAGCAACCAAAGATATGGCAAAACGTTTTTATATTTTGCTTTATCAATTTTTGACCCGCAGTTATAAAGACATTGAAGTGGTGTATATTCGCCATCATACCCAAGCCAAAGAGGTCGACGAACAGGAGTTTTTCTATTCCCAAGAAACTGGCGGCACAATTGTCTCCAGCGCACTGAAGTTAATGAATGAGATAATTACCGAGCGTTATAACGCTGGCGAGTGGAATGTGTATGCAGCACAAGCCTCTGATGGCGACAATTGGGCAGATGACTCTCCCCAATGCTCAGAGATCTTACGCAACAAGTTGCTCAGTACCATTCGCTATTACGCTTATATTGAGATCACTACCCGCGCCCATCAGAGCCTATGGCGTGAGTATCAAAATATTTGTCAAACTCATAATAACTTTGCTATTCAACATATACGCAATGTTGAAGATATTTACCCTATTTTCCGTGAGTTATTCAAGAAGAGTCGTCAACACCAAGGGGCAGCCTAGGCTGTACAGCGAGGTATTTATATGACCAATAAACGAATGAGTGATGGGCCAGATTGGACATTTGAATTACTACAACAATACCAAGACGAAATTGCGCGGGTTGCTGAACATTATCGCCTCGATACTTATCCTAATCAGATTGAAGTGATCACCGCAGAACAAATGATGGATGCCTATTCCAGTGTTGGTATGCCTATTGGCTATAGTCACTGGTCTTATGGTAAAAAATTTATTCAAACTGAGCAAAACTACAAACGCGGACAAATGGGATTGGCTTATGAAATTGTCATAAACTCGAATCCTTGTATTGCTTATTTAATGGAAGAAAATACCCTTCCAATGCAGGCTTTAGTGATGGCGCACGCTTGCTACGGGCACAACTCGTTTTTTAAAGGTAATTATTTATTTAAAACATGGACTGATGCCAGCTCTATTATTGACTACCTATTATTTGCAAAAAATTATATTGCTCGTTGCGAAGAAAAACATGGCATTGATGAAGTCGAAAACCTAATCGATTCATGCCATGCACTTATGAATTACGGTGTTGATCGTTATAAACGCCCACAGCAAATATCTTTATTTGAAGAACAAAAACGCCAACAAGAGCGCGAAGATTACTTACAATCACAAGTGAACGAACTTTGGCGCACAATACCTTCACATCAACAGGAAACTAAAAAACACGAGCGTCATTTTCCTTCAGAGCCACAAGAAAATATTTTGTATTTTATAGAAAAAAATGCGCCATTACTGGAATCTTGGCAACGAGAAATAATTCGTATTGTGCGTAAAATCTCACAATATTTTTATCCTCAAAAGCAAACCCAAGTAATGAATGAAGGCTGGGCAACGTTTTGGCATTATACTATTTTGAATCACTTATATGATGAAGGGAAACTCACTGACTCATTCATGTTAGAGTTTTTACAAAGTCATACTAATGTTGTGTATCAGCCCCCTTACAATAGTAATTATTATTCGGGTATTAACCCTTATGCGCTGGGTTTTAATATGATGGTGGATATCCGCCGTATTTGTGAAAACCCTACCGAAGAAGATAAACAGTGGTTTCCAGAATATGCCGGGAGCAACTGGTTAGATACGCTGCACTTTGCAATGGAAAACTTTAAAGACGAAAGTTTTATTAGCCAATTTTTATCACCCAAACTTATTCGTGACTTTAAATTATTCACTATTATCGATCATGAAAAAGATCCGAATCTACAAGTTGGTGCGATCCACGATGAAAGCGGCTATCACGCGGTACGGACTGCGCTCTCAGCACAATATAACCTCAGTAATCACGAACCCAACATTCAGATCTATGATGTTGATATTAGAGGTGATCGCTCTTTAACCTTGCGCTACGTGCCACATCAGGATATTCCACTGGCAAAGTCTCACCATGAGGTATTAAAACACCTTTACAGACTATGGGGCTTTAAGGTAAAACTGGAACAAGAGTCAACCTCTGGCGAATTGAATATACTCGGGCAATGTCCATCAGATGATTCACGCCATACAACAGAGTGAATAGAATGGATAAAAAGCTTCTCGTACTAATTGATTCAGTAGAATTTGCACGTACTGCTATTTTGCACGCGAAACACAAAGCAATTGGTAAGCAAAAACATATTGATATTGTTGCCTTTGCCTATGAAAGTGCTGGTAATATTTTGTTCTCGCCGCCAGCTGAACAATTGCAAGTAATTCAAGAAACAAGGTTGGCTACTCTCAAAAAAGAATTAGTACCACTACTTGAAAGCGAATTGTCAGAATCAGATTATTCATTAAATATTATTTGGCATGAGGCACCTGAGCAATGGTTAGCCAATGAGAGTGACTTTGAAAATTATGAGATGGTGATAAAAACGCGCCATATTGACGAGCATTGTCAATTTAGTGAACTTGACTGGCAGTTGATCCGCTTTACCCCACTACCACTTTATTTAGCTGCGGATAATACCTGGCGCAATAACACCAATGTGTTAGCTGCGCTTGATTTAGGTAGCGAAAAAGCCACTAAATACAAACTAAACAAAGATATAATTGAAACTGGTTTAGCTTATTCTAAGCATTATGACTGTCAGTTTTATACTTGTTATACCGTTCATGTATCCCCAATTTTAAGAGACTTAGGCATTGTATTTTCAGACGAACAAGTACTGAATGCTTTTGACAAACTACCTGTCATTCAACGTAATTTAATTATTGAGCACGATATAAAAAATAACCTTCATATAAAAGCGGGCCTAGCCGAGCAAGTGATCCCAAGTATTGCAGCTAAGCTTAGTGCCGGTCTCGTGATCATGGGCTCAGTAGGCAACATAGGTATAAAAGGTAAGTTAATTGGCAATACCGCTGAAAAAGTTATGCGGTTACTAAAAACAGACTTGCTTATTTTGCCACCTGAATGCTAGATACCTGCTGGCGATAGCATAAAAAATGACGCATTTTGCGTCATTTTTTATGCCTATTCAAAGCAACTTAATTTAAACTTTTGCTATTGTGTCGCGAGGGTATTTATACTCATCAAGGTTAACTCAAATCTTTATATGCAGTAATACAATTTCTGCCATTTTCTTTTGAAAAGTAAAGTGCCTTATCAGCCGCTTCAATCCATTTTTCATAACGTTCGAATTCATCTTGAAAACAGGCAAAACCAACACTAACAGTCACTTTAATTTGCTGTTCGTCAAAGTAAATGGATGAGTTTTCAATTAAACTACGCAAACGCTCAGCAAATATCTCAGCACCTTTGTGATCCGTGTCTAATAACGTTACTGCAAATTCTTCGCCGCCATAACGACCTGCGATGTCTGTTTCACGTAATGTTTTACGCAGTAAATCAGCAATGTTACGCAGTGCTTCATCGCCACAACGGTGCCCATGTTCATCATTTACTTTTTTAAAGTGATCGATATCAAACATCAATAAAGTACTTGTGCCACCACTGCGTTTGATCCTAAGAAATTCTTTTCGTAGGGTATCTTCCCAATGACCTCGATTAGTCAATTTTGTTAGTGCGTCCGTTTGACTCACTTGTTCAAGTTTACGATTTACTTCTTCAAGTTCTTTTTTATTCACTGCCATATCAGTTACATCATAAAGAATGATACAAATATGGCCAACTTCTCCCATCGTATTTGATAGAGGAATAAACGTAGCGTTTTGAAACATATGGTCTGCTTTACCCGTGATTGGACGGTAATTTTTAAAGCGGAAAATATATGGCTGCTGTTCCCAAATAGTGAATGAACGGTTTTTCAAAATAAACACTGATTCTGACTTACTACGAAACCACTTTTCATCAATTGATGGAAATAAATCAAACAAGTCTTTATCTTTTACAGCGCTGGGTAACATACCTGAATGGTTTTCCATAAAACCATTCCAAATACACACTTTATAGTCCCTATCTAACACCACTAAACCAACATCTACGGTATTAAACATATCCATTAACCAATGGATTTCATTCATATTAAAATCAGCAGCAGGCATAATGTTAGTCTTCTAATAGGTAAGCAACTTTGTATTTCAAAGTTTTTAGTGAGTCTTCGGTAAATAATAGCATCAAGTCACAGTTAATATTGTGGTTCTCAATACCATAGCTAATTTCTATTGCCAGAGTACGTTGCCAGCGTGATTTGTTTGCTTTAACTAAATCAGATACATCACAATGTTGGCCTAACACCACCGGATGTCCTTGGCTAAAAGTCATATCTAATTGGCGAGATAATCCCGTTAAGATTGCACCAATCAGGATATTACTAATATCCATTAATAACTCCAGCTCAATTTTGTTAGTGAGCTCCCCTTCATAATTCATCAAGGACGCAATTTCTTTAAAGCTAGAATCATTTAGAAGTAACAATGCCTCACCGGATACACCACCACCGATAAAACCTTGGCACACGCCTGACGTTGTTGCATTGGCATCAATTGATCGCAGTGCCATATCAAGTTCATTAACTTCGAGAATATTGACATTAGGAATAGGCAATTCAACAAATACATTTAATAGCCGTGCTAATAAGTCTCCAGCCTGCCCCATTGCCACGTTAGTCAGCTCTTGGTATATGTCTCTGACATCTGGGTCAACTTGCTCACCTAAGCGGTGTGAGAGCCGCTCACGCATTGCTTTATCTTTAATTCCATGGTGTTCGATAATATCGGCAAGCTTTTGGGCATCACATGGTTTTTGGATAAAGTCTATCGCGCCAAGTTCGATTACCCGTTGATGCGCATTGGGCTGAATATCGCCAGAGACAACAACGGTTAATATATCCAAGTTTTGCTCTTGAATCGCTTGCAGTACTTCGTAGCCATCCATTTGCGGCATATTTAAATCGAGAAATAAGATTTCCGGGTTTAACGCTTTAATTTGCTTAATACAATGCACGCCATCTTCAGCAAACTCAACTTTAATATCCCAATCATCGGGCAACGAACGAGCTAACTGACGGCGCGCAAGCTTAGAATCATCACAAATTAGTACCGATGTTGACATAGTCTCTCTCTGATTGCTTTTATTTTTATTAGTAAAAATGTAAACATTTATTACTGCTTTATGTTAATCAATGTAACCATACATTACAATTTTAAATTGCATTAAACTCTTGGTGTCCATGGATGATTATAATACACTCAGCCTAATTGCGTTAACTCTAAAGGAAATACCTTATGCTCCGATCACTCACTTTTGCTTTAAGTGCCTTTTGTTCAATGGCTTTTGCCGCCGATATGACCGAAAACACGCTTGATGCGGGAAAAGTATCAGCACAATCTAAGCCAATCACTTTATTAGGACAAGGTGTAAAACTAGGCGATAAAGCACCAGACTTTAAAGTGGTTGATGGCTCATTCACGCCAATTACTTTAGCCGATTACCAAGGTAAAGCCGTTTTAATAAGCGTTGTTCCAAGTCTGGATACTGGTGTTTGTAGCATTCAAACCAAGCATTTTAACGAAAAGGTTGCATCGCAATTTCCAAATATAGCCATGCTCACCATTAGTGCTGATTTACCGTTTGCACAAAAACGTTTTTGCAAAGCCGAGAACATAGATAAAATTACTGCTTTATCTGATTCAGTATGGCGTGACTTTGGTCAAAACTATGGTCTGATCATTAAAGATATGGGTCTGCTTACACGAGCCGTATTTGTATTAGATGCAAGTCATAAAGTTGTTTACAAGCAGTTAGTAGCTGATTTATCAACAGAGCCAAAGTATGACCCAGTTATAAGTGCTTTAAACGCATTGTAATTTATTGCGCTCGAGTACATTACAATGATAAAAAAACCGCCAATCGGCGGTTTTTTATTGATTGAATTATCAACCCAATAATTCAGCAAGTTGCTGATTAACAGCTTCAACAGCTTGGGTACCATCTAGTTTATGATATTGCGTATTGCCCGCTTGCGCTTCCGCTTGGTAATAATCAACCAATGGCATTGTTTGCTCATGGTAAATACCTAAACGTTTACGTACTGTTTCTTCTGTGTCATCAGCACGGATGATCAGATCTTCACCTGTAACGTCGTCTTTACCTTCCACTTTTGGCGGATTGTAAACTACGTGATAAACACGGCCGGAACCTGGGTGAACGCGACGTCCTCCCATGCGGTCAACAATAATTTCATCAGCCACATCAAACTCAATAACGTGATCAACAACTACGCCATTTTCTTTCATTGCATCAGCTTGTGGGATGGTACGTGGGAAACCATCTAGTAAAAAACCTTTTTCACAATCAGCTTTAGTAATACGCTCTTTAACAAGGCCAATGATGATGTCATCAGAAATTAACTGACCTGCATCCATTACTTTTTTTGCTTCAAGACCCAGTGGAGTGCCTTCTTTAATTGCAGCACGTAACATATCACCAGTAGAGATCTGTGGAATACCGTACTTGTCCATCAAAAACTGAGCTTGAGTGCCTTTACCTGCACCCGGCGCGCCCAAAAGAATAATGCGCATATCATTGTCCTCGGTTGATACTAATCAAAAGAAAAATCCGCAGATCAGTATGATTTATTTTAAAGCCTGAATTCTTCCATAAGCGCCGCCGATACTCAAGCAACTTATACCAATTGACTACGTTGAGATCATAAAAAAAGGGAACCGAAGTTCCCTTTTTATTAAAATGTTAGTTTTTGAGCAATTACTTACTCAAATCTAACATTAATTTATTTAAGCGAGTCACAAAACCTGCTGGATCTTTTAATGTACCGCGCTCTGCAAGCAAGGCTTGATCAAGCAGTACATGTGACCACTGTGCAAATTTGTCTTCGTCTTGTTCAACATTTAAATGCTTAACAAGTTGATGCTCAGGGTTAAGCTCAAAAATTGGTTTTGCTTCTGGAGCAGCTTGACCTACTGATTCCATTAGCTTTTGCATTTGTGAGCTCATGTCGTTGTCATCAGCGACCACACAGGCTGGTGAGTCAGTTAAACGATGCGTAAAGCGTACATCTTTAACATTATCGCCAAGTGCTGTTTTGATGCGCTCAACTAAGCCTGCAACTTCTTTTTCAGACTCTTCTTGCGCTTTTTTGGTCTCTTCATCATCTAAGCTACCTAAGTCTAGGTCACCACGGGTAATTGACTTAAATGGTTTTTCAGCAAACTCGGTTAAGTGGCTCATCATCCACTCATCAACACGGTCACTCATCAACAGTACTTCGATACCTTTCTTACGGAAGATCTCTAGATGTGGAGAACTTTTCGCCGCAGTGAATGAATCCGCAACAACGTAGTAAATCGCGTCTTGGCCTTCATTCATACGCTCAACGTATTGCTCTAATGAAACGTTTTGTGCTTCTTCATCAGTATGTGTTGATGAGAAACGCAGTAACTTAGCAATCGCTTCTTTATTCGCTGCATCTTCTGCTGGACCTTCTTTGATCACTTGACCAAATTCATTCCAAAATACTTGGTAATCGTCGGCTTTATTTTTCGCCATACGCTCAAGCAGTTTTAAGGTACGTGACGTACAACCTTTGCGGATTGCTTGCGTTACTTTGTTATCTTGTAAAATTTCACGTGATACGTTTAACGGTAAATCGTTTGAATCAAGTAAACCTTTTACAAAGCGTAAGTAGCTAGGCATAAATTGCTCAGCATCATCCATTACAAATACACGTTGTACATATAGCTTTAAGCCACTTTGACGGTCACGATTCCATAAATCAAATGGTGCTTTTTTAGGAATATACAGTAAGCTTGTGTATTCAGTTTTACCTTCAACTTTGTTGTGAGCCCAGCTCAGTGGATCTTCCCAATCATGGCTTACATGCTTATAAAATTCTTTATATTCTTCATCAGATAGCTCTGATTTATCACGCGTCCACATTGCTGTGGCGCGGTTAATGCTTTCCCACTCACCAGGTACGGCTGGAATTTTCTCGCCATCTTCACCTTCTGACTCAGGCACTTCGGCTTTGTACATTTGTACTGGTGTTGAAATATGATCCGAGTACTTAGTTACAATACTACGTAGGCGCCATTCATCAGCAAACTCTTTTTCATCTTCACGAAGATGTAAAGTAATTTCAGTACCACGGCCTGCTTTTTCAATTTCTTCTAGCGTGTATTCGCCCTCACCTTGTGATTGCCATTCAACGCCTTTTTCTTCACCGGCTTTGCGAGTACGAACAGTCACTAAGTCTGCAACTATAAATGCAGAGTAAAAACCAACACCGAACTGACCAATTAGTTGCGAATCTTTGCTTTGGTCGCCAGTTAAGTTTTTGAAAAACTCAGCAGTGCCTGATTTAGCAATAGTCCCTAACGAGCTGATCACTTCATCACGGGTCATACCAATACCGTTATCTGAAATAGTGACAGTATTTTTTTCTTTATCAGCACTAATACGCACGCGTAAGTCTGCGTCACCTTGGTATAGTTCACCATTTGAAAGTGCTAAAAAGCGTAATTTATCAGCTGCGTCTGAGGCATTTGACACAAGCTCACGTAAGAAAATTTCTTTATTAGAATAAAGTGAGTGAATCATTAAGTTTAATAGTTGTTTAACTTCTGTTTGAAAGCCTAATGTTTCTTTTTGTGCTGCAGTCATTTATATATCTCCAATTTGCAAAGTGTCTGCGTTATGCACTTAATATGGGGCGCGGTTTGTTAACTTCAAGTCAAAAGAGCAAAAAAGTAAGCCATAGCAAGATAAACACGGAAGTTAAGTTGTTTTTTCTTACAATCAAAATGGCTGTGGGCAATGTAGGTGCGTTTGCTTGGAGCTTCGAGGGTGTACAAAAAACAGATCGCTGGCATGTAATTGTAAGCGCTCAGCCAGTTGTTGGCTATGTTGGTTTTTATACAGATCACAGCCAATAATTGGGTGCCCAATGCTGTGACTGTGTATACGTAATTGATGTGTACGCCCCGTCACAGGGGTAAATTGTACTAAAGTACGCGGCGGTGATGTTAAGCGCTGTAATACTAAATAGTCACTGACGGCAGACTTACCCGTCACATTACAAATTTTAACTAATGGAAAGAGTAACTTATCTTTGACTATTGCAGCGTTTATTTGACCTACGTCATTTAATAACCAGCCATCCAACATGGCTATATAGTGTTTTTTTATTGTCCCTGATTGAAACTGCTTATTAAGGAGCTTAGTTGATTCAGGGTTAAGGCCTACAATCATAATACCTGAAGTACCATAGTCTAATCGATGCGGCAATTTAGCTGTCGGAAATGCGGCAGTCAGACCTGGCTGCCCATTCACTAAACGATAATGCACAGAATCCCAATTGGCCGGATTTTTACCAGATAAACTCAGTAAGCCACTGGGTTTATTGATCAATAAAATATCATCGTCTTTATATAAAATTTCCACATGCTCATGACAAACCGATGCAATAAAGTCATCGACAATAGAATGCTGTGGCAAATTTATATTAGACATTATTTCTCTCATTATTGATTTTATAAAAACGTTGCGACATTAGTATCTTGAAACTAGTTAAATTTCTATCATACACAAAAAAGTCGGTATGCTGCGCTGTAGTTTGGCTTTTAACTATAAAGGGCACTAGTTTTCAAGATTAGAAAATGGCAGTGAACGCATGTCGAAGGTTAATACCAATCGTGTTAAGTTACTGACCATTTATAGCGACAGATAAATACAGTGATAACAAGGCGTAAATTTTGACATGTAGTTGTTCTACTTGAAAAAATTATAACGCAGTTAGCGCTTTATTTAGCTCGCTAGAATGGTTAAATATTTAAGTCGATTGGTATAACACTGCGCTGCTGACAGCTCAAAGCCATTAGCTTTCCTACAGACGTAAAAAAGCCGCTTCATTTCTGAAGCGGCTTTCTCAATTTGGAGCCTGGCAATGTCCTACTTTCACATAGCAAATGCTACACTATCATCGGCGCTGTTTCGTTTCACTACTGAGTTCGGCATGGGGTCAGGTGGGTCCAAAACGCTATTGTCACCAAGCAAATTTGGTGTCAGTCCGTATCGCTACGCACTAACTAAAATTTGGAATTCTGATAATAAAGTCTTCAAGTATCTACTTTAGTCTATTAACTTCTGCGCTATCAACTATCACATAAAACGCGTTTGGCGTTGTATGGTTAAGCCTCACGGGTAATTAGTACAAGTTAGCTTAACATATCACTATGCTTCCACATCTTGCCTATCAACGTTGTAGTCTTCAACGGCCCTTCAGAGAGCTTATAGCTCTAGTGAGAACTCATCTCGAGGCCTGCTTCGCGCTTAGATGCTTTCAGCGCTTATCAGTTCCGAACGTAGCTACCGGGCAATGCCATTGGCATGACAACCCGAACACCAGCGGTTCGTTCACTCCGGTCCTCTCGTACTAGGAGCAACCCCTCTCAATTCTCAAACGCCCACGGCAGATAGGGACCGAACTGTCTCACGACGTTCTAAACCCAGCTCGCGTACCACTTTAAATGGCGAACAGCCATACCCTTGGGACCGACTTCAGCCCCAGGATGTGATGAGCCGACATCGAGGTGCCAAACACCGCCGTCGATATGAACTCTTGGGCGGTATCAGCCTGTTATCCCCGGAGTACCTTTTATCCGTTGAGCGATGGCCCTTCCATTCAGAACCACCGGATCACTATGACCTACTTTCGTACCTGCTCGACGTGTCTGTCTCGCAGTTAAGCTGGCTTCTACCATTACACTAACCGTACGATGTCCGACCGTACTTAGCCAACCTTCGTGCTCCTCCGTTACTCTTTGGGAGGAGACCGCCCCAGTCAAACTACCCACCAGGCACTGTCCGTAACCCCGATTCAGGGGCCAACGTTAGAACATCAAAACTACAAGGGTGGTATTTCAAGGACGACTCCAACAAAACTAGCGTCTCATCTTCTAAGTCTCCCACCTATCCTACACATGTAGGTTCAATGTTCAGTGCCAAGCTGTAGTAAAGGTTCACGGGGTCTTTCCGTCTAGCCGCGGGTACACAGCATCTTCACTGCGATTTCAATTTCACTGAGTCTCGGGTGGAGACAGCGTGGCCATGGTTACACCATTCGTGCAGGTCGGAACTTACCCGACAAGGAATTTCGCTACCTTAGGACCGTTATAGTTACGGCCGCCGTTTACCGGGGCTTCGATCAAGAGCTTCTCCGAAGATAACCCCATCAATTAACCTTCCGGCACCGGGCAGGTGTCACACCGTATACGTCATCTTGCGATTTTGCACAGTGCTGTGTTTTTAATAAACAGTCCCAGCCACCTGGTCACTGCGGCTCCAATCAGCTTAGAGAGCAAGTCTCATCACCAATCGGAGCGTACCTTCTCCCGAAGTTACGGTACGATTTTGCCTAGTTCCTTCACCCGAGTTCTCTCAAGCGCCTTAGTATTCTCTACCTGACCACCTGTGTCGGTTTGGGGTACGATTCGGTATAATCTGAAGCTTAGAGGCTTTTCCTGGAAGTATGGCATCAGCAACTTCATCACCTTGGTGACTCGTCTCGTGTCTCAGCCTAACAGTAACCCGGATTTACCTAAGTCACTAGCCTACACACTTTCACATGGACTACCATCGCCATGCTTGCTTAGCCTGCTCCGTCCCCCCATCGCAATTATACCAAGTACGGAAATATTAATCCGTTTCCCATCGACTACGCCTTTCGGCCTCGCCTTAGGGGTCGACTTACCCTACCCTGATTAACATGGGATAGGAACCCTTGGTCTTCCGGCGTGCGGGTTTTTCACCCGCATTATCGTTACTCATGTCAGCATTCGCACTTCTGATACGTCCAGCATACCTCCCGGTACACCTTCAACCGCTTACAGAACGCTCCCCTACCACTCAGAATAAATTCTGAATCCGCAGCTTCGGTGCATAGTTTAGCCCCGTTACATCTTCCGCGCAGACCGACTCGACCAGTGAGCTATTACGCTTTCTTTAAAGGATGGCTGCTTCTAAGCCAACCTCCTGGCTGTCTGGGCCTTTCCACATCGTTTCCCACTTAACTATGACTTTGGGACCTTAGCTGGCGGTCTGGGTTGTTTCCCTCTTCACGACGGACGTTAGCACCCGCCGTGTGTCTCCCGGATATTACTTTACGGTATTCGGAGTTTGCAAAGGGTTGGTAAGTCGGGATGACCCCCTAGCCTTAACAGTGCTCTACCCCCGTAAGTATTCGTCCGAGGCTCTACCTAAATAGATTTCGGGGAGAACCAGCTATCTCCCGGTTTGATTAGCCTTTCACTCCTAACCACAGGTCATCCCCTAACTTTTCAACGTTAGTGGGTTCGGTCCTCCAGTTGATGTTACTCAACCTTCAACCTGCCCATGGCTAGATCACCGGGTTTCGGGTCTATACCTTGCAACTAATCGCCCAGTTAAGACTCGGTTTCCCTACGGCTACCCTATTCGGTTAACCTCGCTACAAAATATAAGTCGCTGACCCATTATACAAAAGGTACGCAGTCACCCAACAAGTGGGCTCCTACTGCTTGTACGTACACGGTTTCAGGTTCTATTTCACTCCCCTCACAGGGGTTCTTTTCGCCTTTCCCTCACGGTACTGGTTCACTATCGGTCAGTTGGGAGTATTTAGCCTTAGATGATGGTCCACCTATATTCAGTCAAAGTTTCACGTGCTCCGACCTACTCGATTTCACTTAAAAGGGATTTTCATGTACGGGACTATCACCCTGTATCGTGGCACTTTCCAGAGCCTTCCATTAACACCAATTAAGCTTAAGGGCTGTTCCGATTTCGCTCGCCGCTACTTTCGGAATCTCGGTTGATTTCTTTTCCTACGGGTACTTAGATGTTTCAGTTCTCCGCGTTCGCCTCGTTAACCTATGTATTCAGTTAACGATACCTGCAAGCAGGTGGGTTTCCCCATTCGGAAATCCTAGTCTCAAGTGCTTTTTACTAGCTTGACTAGGCTTATCGCAAGTTAATACGTCCTTCATCGCCTCCAACTGCCAAGGCATCCACCGTGTACGCTTAGTCACTTAACCATACAACCCAAACGGGTCTTGCTTGGTCTTTGTTACTTATGCTGCCTTGCTTTCTATTTTTGCTTGGTTACATAACACGTTATGCGCCCAGCGACAAAAATATCAGCGGCGTTGCCTAAGTATCAAATCCACGTCGCAATACTAAACAGTAAAGTTTAGTCATACGTTAGTGACAGTTTAACTTCGCCAGAAGTTAATATTGAATACTAAAGTAGATACCAATCAACAAACGTAAAACGTTCATTAAATGGCACTGAATGATACTGCTATCATTCTTTTTTACTTTTGAAAACTCTGTACAAATAACAATGTTATTCATACGAATTTTATTATCAGCTTTTCCAAATTTTTAAAGAGCATATTAATTAGTTAACCCAGAGGGTAAAACTAACTAACAATCATCTGTGTGGACACTACGAACAAATAAGTTCTAAATCGTATAAGGAGGTGATCCAGCCCCAGGTTCCCCTAGGGCTACCTTGTTACGACTTCACCCCAGTCATGAATCACTCCGTGGTAAACGTCCTCCCGAGGGTTAGACTATCTACTTCTGGAGCAACCCACTCCCATGGTGTGACGGGCGGTGTGTACAAGGCCCGGGAACGTATTCACCGCGTCATTCTGATACGCGATTACTAGCGATTCCGACTTCATGGAGTCGAGTTGCAGACTCCAATCCGGACTACGACGCACTTTAAGTGATTCGCTTACTCTCGCGAGTTCGCAGCACTCTGTATGCGCCATTGTAGCACGTGTGTAGCCCTACACGTAAGGGCCATGATGACTTGACGTCGTCCCCACCTTCCTCCGGTTTATCACCGGCAGTCTCCTTAGAGTTCTCAGCATTACCTGCTAGCAACTAAGGATAGGGGTTGCGCTCGTTGCGGGACTTAACCCAACATCTCACAACACGAGCTGACGACAGCCATGCAGCACCTGTATCAGAGTTCCCGAAGGCACCAAACCATCTCTAGTAAGTTCTCTGTATGTCAAGTGTAGGTAAGGTTCTTCGCGTTGCATCGAATTAAACCACATGCTCCACCGCTTGTGCGGGCCCCCGTCAATTCATTTGAGTTTTAACCTTGCGGCCGTACTCCCCAGGCGGTCTACTTAATGCGTTAGCTTTGAAAAACAGAACCGAGGCTCCGAGCTTCTAGTAGACATCGTTTACGGCGTGGACTACCAGGGTATCTAATCCTGTTTGCTCCCCACGCTTTCGTACATGAGCGTCAGTGTTGACCCAGGTGGCTGCCTTCGCCATCGGTATTCCTTCAGATCTCTACGCATTTCACCGCTACACCTGAAATTCTACCACCCTCTATCACACTCTAGTTTGCCAGTTCGAAATGCAGTTCCCAGGTTGAGCCCGGGGCTTTCACATCTCGCTTAACAAACCGCCTGCGTACGCTTTACGCCCAGTAATTCCGATTAACGCTCGCACCCTCCGTATTACCGCGGCTGCTGGCACGGAGTTAGCCGGTGCTTCTTCTGTAAGTAACGTCACAGATAGCCTCTATTAAAGACTACCCTTTCCTCCTTACTGAAAGTGCTTTACAACCCGAAGGCCTTCTTCACACACGCGGCATGGCTGCATCAGGCTTGCGCCCATTGTGCAATATTCCCCACTGCTGCCTCCCGTAGGAGTCTGGGCCGTGTCTCAGTCCCAGTGTGGCTGATCATCCTCTCAAACCAGCTAGGGATCGTTGCCTTGGTAAGCCATTACCTTACCAACTAGCTAATCCCACTTGGGCTAATCTTTTGGCGTGAGGCCCGAAGGTCCCCCACTTTGGTCCGTAGACATTATGCGGTATTAGCAGTCGTTTCCAACTGTTGTCCCCCACCAAAAGGCATATTCCCAAGCATTACTCACCCGTCCGCCGCTCGTCAGCAAAGTAGCAAGCTACTCTCTGTTACCGCTCGACTTGCATGTGTTAGGCCTGCCGCCAGCGTTCAATCTGAGCCATGATCAAACTCTTCAATTAAAAGTTTTTTGTCTTTCGACAGCTCAATGAATTCTGAATTATTTGTTTTTGTTACCAAAAACGAATTGACTGTGCTGCAATTCTTTTCTTAAGTAAAACCTAAGTAAGTTATTGCTGTTGGTCACTCAGTTTCAATTGAGACTCTAAATTTTTTGCCTTGCTTAGCGAACTAAGCTCGGCTGTTAGAACTCAATCTGTACGAGTGCCCACACAGATGATTGCTTTATATTGTTAAAGAACGTTGCGGTTAAAGTCAAACTTTATCTCGCTAGGGCTGAGCATATTACGCTTTCCTATTTTTTTGTCAACACTTAATTTTAAACTTTCTTAAAAATCTAAATTCAAGTTTTACTCGACTAACTGATTAACTCTTGCCTCGCTAAGCGTTGCTGTCTGCCGTCTCAGTGGGGTCGCATTATAGGGCGCGGCGAATTTTACGCAAGCGTTTTTATCATTAAATTCGCATTTATTTCATACCCTCAAGATACCCAAAAGAAACTTACACCTTACCCACAGAAGCCTGTGGATAACCTCGTTTTTTTCATCGTTTCACTAAACTATCTGCTTTGCTTATGGTAAGTTGCCCGCTGTTTTTTAAACTCGTTCATTAGGCATATAACATGATAGATATAATAAATAGTATTAGTGGGCTGCTTTGGGGTCATATTCTCGTCTACCTATTAATAGCGGCAGGACTCTTTTTTACTATTAAACTCAAGTTTATTCAATTTGTTCAATTCCCCCACATGATTAAAGTCATGTTCAATTCTCGTCAGTGTGATAAAAACGGTATTTCATCTTTTCAAGCTTTTTGTACTTCCTTAGCCGCACGTGTTGGTACCGGAAATATGGCTGGTGTTGCTGTTGCACTGTATTTAGGTGGTGCTGGGGCTATTTTCTGGATGTGGCTAATTGCCTTAATAGGTATGGCAACGAGTTTTGCAGAAAGTACTTTGGCTCAAGCTTATAAGATTCGTGATGAACATGGTAATTTCAGAGGAGGCCCTGCTTATTATATGGAATATGGTTTGGGTAAACGTTGGATGGGGGTGGTTTTCTCACTCTGTTTGATATTGGCATTTGGCCTAGTATTCAATGCAGTGCAATCTAACTCTATAGCCGCTGCATTTAAAGTCGCTTTTGACATTCCAAACTATGTTGTTGGTTTAGTACTAGTCGTTGGCTCTGGCATTATTATATTTGGTGGCCTGAAAACTATTTCTCGCTTTGCAGAGTTGGTTGTACCATTTATGGCATTAGCTTACTTACTTGTAGCTTTATATGTGTGCGCTATTAATGCAGAGCAATTACCGACTGTATTTATGCGTATTATTAATAGTGCCTTTGGAATTGAGCAAGCGGGTGCCGGTGCGATTGGTTATGGCGTTATGCAAGCAATGATCCAAGGAATAAAGCGCGGCTTATTCTCAAATGAAGCAGGTATGGGTAGCGCAGCAAATGCGGCAGCGACTGCGACGCCAAATCCGCCCCACCCTGCCTCACAAGGTTATGTGCAAATGCTTGGTGTATTTATTGATACGGTTGTTATATGTAGTGCAACAGCCGCGCTGATTTTGCTCTCTGATCAATTAATAGCTGACTCAGGTGTAACTGGTATTGCATTAACTCAGGCTGCTCTTGAAGAACATGTTGGAAGCTGGGGCACAATCTTTGTTGCGATTGCTATATTATTCTTTGCTTTTACCTCAATTGTTGCTAACTATTCATACGCAGAAACTAATCTATTATTCTTAGAGCATAATCATGAGCATGGTATGTTGATCTTTAGACTTATAGTATTAGGTATGGTGATGTTTGGCTCTGTGAGTGAACTGGGGTTGATCTGGACCTTAGCTGATATTTCGATGGGCCTCATGGCAATCGTGAACGTTATTGCACTGTTTATGTTATCAGGCGTGGTGATCTGGCTTGCGAACGACTACACCACACAGCGCAAAGCTGGCAAATTACCAACATTTGATCCAACCAAAAATACTCAGCTTGATCAAACCATCCCGAAAGGGATTTGGCATAAAAAGTAAATAAGCTTATTTACAATCAAAGAGGGAGCCTATGTGCTCCCTTTTTTGATCAAAATAATAATGCCTTAGTAGTTATTCAGATTTGCTATCACAAGCGTCTAATATATTCATCGCTAAAGCGCGGCCCTTATTGAGTGCTTTATAAATCTGGCTACAGCTTCAACAATGCTTCAGCGAAGCGCCACACAGGAGTGTTGCTCTGAATCTATTGGGTATGCATGCGGCTGCAATTGGCATAGTGACGCTTTACTGTTCTCAGCATTGGCCATTTATCAAGCGTCACCACAAAAGTAAAGCCTGCTGCTTTTTATACCAATCTGCCAAATTATGTGATCTAATTAGCGCACAGATACTTATCTACTTTTACTGAATTGAACTTAAAAGAATCCAAACAACTTTTAGTTTTATCACGTAAAGAGCCTAATGCAAGAAAACGCATACGCCTGCTTGCTGTTTCATTATTCTTTGAGGGTGGAAACAGAACGAATATTGCTAAGCGGCCAAATACAGCACGCGGCAGTGTCAAAAATGGATTTCAAACTACCTTAACAATTGAGTTGGATACGACAACACTGTCTATCTAATCGTGTATTTAGTGGTTATGAAGAAATAGTCGAACAGGTTTCGCAAGCGTGGAATAAATTCATCTCCGTCCCTGATACGGTTAAAATTATATGCTCTAGAGATTAGATCAAATTTACTTAATCTTTATGCAGATTGGTATTAGTGTTAGTTAAGCTAATTTCTCTGGCATCAATCAACAAAGTGATTTGCGTATATTTTGGTATTAAGATTGTCCGTACGCGCTATGGATAAAAGTTAAACGCATACAAAAGCTATAAGGTGAAAGTTTAATTTAATAGATAGATAAGCAATTTTGGGTGTGTTTTTTTACGCTGTAGGTATAAATGAAGTAATAGTAAATATAAAGTGGTGCCCGAGGCCGGACTTGAACCGGCACGACTTGTTAGTCGAGGGATTTTAAATCCCTTGTGTCTACCAATTCCACCACTCGGGCATCGAGTTTGCTAATTAAAGCGTGTGGAGTAATTATTTGGAGGCGGAACCCGGAGTCGAACCGGGGTAAACGGATTTGCAATCCGGTGCATGGCCACTCTGCCATTCCGCCTAAATGTAACAAATAATTTGGAGCGGCACACGAGGCTCGAACTCGTGACCTCGACCTTGGCAAGGTCGCGCTCTACCAACTGAGCTAGTGCCGCATAAAACTTTGTCAGTAATTTGTACGTTGGTGCGCGACTATGTCGCGGTAAACGTTCTGGCAACTGAGCTAGTGCCGCATAATTAGATATAATTCTTTGTAAGAAATATTTTTTATCGCCCTTAAATTACCTTGGTTGAGTAATTTAAAGTGGTGCCCGAGGCCGGACTTGAACCGGCACGACTTGTTAGTCGAGGGATTTTAAATCCCTTGTGTCTACCAATTCCACCACTCGGGCATCGAGTTTGCTATTTAAAGCAAGTGGATAAAACTAATATGGAGCGGCACACGAGGCTCGAACTCGTGACCTCGACCTTGGCAAGGTCGCGCTCTACCAACTGAGCTAGTGCCGCATCATATTAATTCTAATTACTACATTTTTAAAAGTTACATTTGGTATATGCAACTAAACCACAAAGTGGTGCCCGAGGCCGGACTTGAACCGGCACGACTTGTTAGTCGAGGGATTTTAAATCCCTTGTGTCTACCAATTCCACCACTCGGGCATCGAGTTTGCTAATTAAAGCGTGTGGAGTGTTGATTGGAGGCGGAACCCGGAGTCGAACCGGGGTAAACGGATTTGCAATCCGGTGCATGGCCACTCTGCCATTCCGCCTCAATACTGGGTAACCTTTGATAAACTGGAGCGGCACACGAGGCTCGAACTCGTGACCTCGACCTTGGCAAGGTCGCGCTCTACCAACTGAGCTAGTGCCGCATAACGCATGTAAGTATTAATATGTTTCATCGCAACCTTGTCGCGGTAAAACATTCTAGCAACTTAACCAGTGTCACTTTGTTTATCTAGGGGGCTATGCCCTCTCAACACGGACGCATTCTACAGAGATTATTAAACGCGTCAATACAAAAAATGCTAGTTTTGAACTGTTTGATTATTTTTTATCTAAAACGGTGCGTTATTATACGTTTAGAGTCAATTTTTAGTCAATTCAGACCACGCTGCTATCAAATATTGCAGCATAGAAGTAACCGTTAAGAAGGTCGCAATGTAAAGTAAGCCATAACTTAAGTACATCATCCAACTATCATATTGCCAAATGAGTCCAATAATAGCTAACATTTGCGCAGCAGTTTTAAACTTACCCATATTTGATACAGCTACATTACCACGCTTGCCTTGCTCTGCCATCCATTCTCGAAGTGCTGAGATAACAATTTCTCTGCTTATTATGATTAAAGCAGGAATAGTCATATACATTGATTGATAATAACTAGCTAAAGCAACCAATGCTGTACACACCATCACTTTGTCAGCAACAGGATCTAAGAATGCACCAAATGGCGTAGACTGCTCAAGCTTGCGCGCTAGATAGCCATCAAGAATATCAGTGATCGATGCAAGCCAGAAAATAAAAGCTGCAGCAAAGAAAGCCCATGAATAAGGCAGATAAAATACCACCAAAAAAATGGGGATAAGAAAAAGTCTAAATGTTGTGAGTGTGTTTGGAATATTCCACATAACTACTTGGGGATGTCTTTTTTTCTATATTCGCACGAAGGGCTAGCCCTTGTCATGCAAATGGTTAAATATCTTCTCAGCCATGTCAGAGCTGATCCCGGGTACTTGCTTTAATTGATCTATATTAGCAGCTTTTACTCCCTGCATGCCCCCTAAAAATTTTAATAATGTTTGGCGTCGTACCGAGCCGATACCACCTATCTCTTCTAATAGTGATTGAGTGCGTTGTTTTTGCCGCTTATTACGGTGCCCTGCAATAGCAAAGCGATGTGATTCATCGCGAATATGTTGGATCAAATGTAGCGCTGGTGCGTCTGAATCCATTGGAATTGTTTTCCGACCACCATCAATTAATAGTGTTTCAAGGCCTGGCCTACGACTGGTGCCTTTTGCCACACCGACTAACA
The DNA here is from genome assembly GCF_028885455.1 of Pseudoalteromonas rhizosphaerae. Lineage (NCBI taxonomy): Bacteria > Pseudomonadati > Pseudomonadota > Gammaproteobacteria > Alteromonadales > Pseudoalteromonadaceae > Pseudoalteromonas > Pseudoalteromonas rhizosphaerae. Next base: position 2,869,758 of record NZ_CP118496.1, on the reverse strand, counting down.
GCGGCATTTTTGCATGTGGCCAATTAGCAAAATACTGCTCGGCACGAGAAAGTTGTCCTTTACCACCGTCGATAAAAATCACATCAGGAATTTTATCTTCGTCAACCAACTTGTTGTAACGCTTGTTTAACGCAAACTCCATTGCAGCATAATCATCACCTCCGGTGATCCCTGTGACATTAAAGCGTCGATATTCTTTATTATTCGGTCCTTGCGAATCAAACACCACACAACTGGCAACTGTGTTTTCTCCCATTGTATGGCTGATATCAAAACATTCCATACGATTAATATCATCAAGCCCTAACGTCGCTTTAAGTTGTGCGTAACGCTTATTAATCGAATCCTGAGTGCTTTGCTTCACGGTAATACTATTAAGCGCATTCTTATTAGCGAGCTGTAAGTATTGCGCACGCTCACCGCGTGTAACTGTTTTTAAAGTTACTTTGCGTTCACTCACTTGGCTTAATGCTTCACTGAGTACATCAATTTCATCAAGTGCAAATGGCAAAATAACTTCTTTAGCAATTCGCCCTGTTGCACCTGGCGCTAAATAATATTGCCCAAGAAATGAAGCCAGTATTTCTTGTGGCTGTGAATCTTTCGGTACTTTTGGAAAGTACGTTTTGCTACCGAGTACTTTATGATCGCGGATCATCAACAAATGAATGCCATTGAGGCCATTTAAATGAGCAAAACCCACAACATCCATTTCGGCATAATTACCTGATATCGATTGTTGCTCTTGCATTTTACGCAGTAGCATTATTTGATCGCGTACTTTAGCCGCGAGTTCAAATTGTAAAGCGTGGCTCGCAGCTTCCATTTTAGAGATCAACGCTGCGATGACTTCATGAGATTTGCCAGTCAAAAATTTACGTACAAAATCAACTTGCTGATTGTATTCATCGTCACTCACTTCATTCACGCAGGGTGCAGAACAACGTTTTAGCTGAAATTGCAAACAAGGTCGGCTGCGAACGCGATAATACGCATCTTCACATTGACGAACAGGAAATATTTTCTGCATTAACCGCAAACTTTCAGAGACAGCCCCAGCGCTTGGAAATGGCCCAAAATACTCGCCTTTTACTTTGCGGCTACCGCGATGAAATGCAAGTCTTGGATGTTTGTGAGCAGTTAATAAAATATACGGATAGGATTTATCATCACGCAGTAAAATATTGTAACGTGGCTGATATTTTTTTATTAAGTTATTTTCAAGCAGTAAAGCTTCGGTTTCAGTATTGGTTAAAGTGATGTCAATATCACTAATGTTACTGACTAAAGCGCGAGTCTTGCCATCCGTGACATTGCTACGAAAATAGCTACTAACACGTTTTTTAAGGTTTTTAGCTTTACCAACATAAATAACTTTGTCATCACTATCAAGCATCCGATAAACGCCGGGTTCGCTTGATAGTGTTTTTAAGAAATGGGCGTGATCAAATTCTGCCATGGGGCAACACTAGTGGGCGCTGTCGATGTCGATCATCTTATGACGAATAGCCAAATGAGTTAATTCAACATCACCACCCACATTCAGCTTTTCAAACATTCTATAGCGATAGCTGTTCACTGTTTTAGAACTTAAATTAAGGCGTTCGGCAATGTCTTGTACTTTTTCACCTTTAGTGATCATTAACATGATCTGTAATTCACGTTCAGATAAACTCTGAAATGGACTTTCATCAGTACGACCCGTCACTTGCGCAAGGGCAATTTGTTGAGCTATTTCTGGTGCAATATAGCGTTGCCCTGCATTTACTGCGCGAATTGCATTAACCATTTCATCAGAGCCCGCCCCTTTGGTTAAGTAACCATGAGCGCCAATTTGCATCACTTTACTTGGGAATGGGTCTTCACAATGTACTGTTAGTACAATAATTTTCACATCAGGGCAATAGCGACAAATTTTCTTGGTCGCTTCTAATCCGCCAATACCTGGCATATTCATGTCCATTAGCACAATATCAGGAGAATGCTGACGGCAAAATTGTACCGCTTCTTCACCTGTTTTAGCTTCACCAATTACTTTAAACCCACGAACATCATCTAAAATACGTTTGATACCCGTTCGTACGAGCTCATGGTCATCAACTAAAAGTACATTAATCAATGGGACACCCTCATATAACCTAACAGCACGTCAATATGACAATTTAATTGGTCACACTAACACAGAAAATCTGAAACGATAACTCAATTATCGTTTCAGATAACTAATTTAAGATGGCGTTTTTTCACTGAAGCGGTCAACCCACAAAGCAATTACACCATCACCGGTAACATTACAGGCTGTACCAAAACTATCCTGAGCCAAATAAAGCGCTATCATTAACGCCACAGCACCTTCATTGAAACCGAGCATACTGGTTAACAAACCCAGCGCAGACATGACGGCTCCGCCCGGAGCACCCGGTGCGGCAATCATTACCACACCTAGCATCATAATAAACGGCAACATCCCAAATAATGATGGTACATCCATGTTTGGTGATAAAAACATCACCGCCATCGCGCAAGTTACGATAGTGATCGTTGAGCCAGATAGATGAATAGTCGCACACAAAGGTACAGTAAAGTTAGCAACATCTTCTTTTACATTATTTGCTTTGCTTGAGCGTAAAGACACTGGAATAGTCGCAGCACTAGACATAGTGCCTAAGGCTGTAAAGTAAGCTGGGAGCATATTTTTAATTAATTCAACTGGGTTGCGTTTTAATAAGATACCCGTACCGATATAAAGAATACTTAACCATACCCAATGCATGATTAATGCAGCAATCAACACCACACCAAACGTTTGTAAGGTATCAACAACAGTGCCTGCAACTGTCATCTCAGCAAACACACCTGCAATATAAAACGGTAATGCTGGGATAATAACTTTTGCTAGCAAACCATCAATCACATCGCGGCCCTGATCCGATACTTTTTTCAAGGTCTCTAGCTCTAATTGGCTCATACCGATACCAAACACAAACGCTGTCGCAAGCGCAGTCATAACACCCATCAATGGTGGGATCTCTAAATCAATAAAACTTGCCACTTCGGTGGCTATTTCAGCTTCGAAGGTTAAACCGCCATCAAATAACGGAATAATTGCACTAACAACCATCACTGCTAATGTGCCTGCAATAATGGTCGAACCGTAGGCGAAACCAACGGTTTTACCTAACAGATGGCCTGAGCCTTTTGGTAAACCAGCAATACCTGATGCTATAAAAAATAAAATAATTAGTGGAATAGTAAAAGTGATCAGTTGGCCAATTATTTCTTTTACCGTGTAAAGGAGTTCAACTCCCGTTAGTGGAACATATAAACCCACTAAAATACCGGCCAATATACCGGCAATTAATTTTAAGATTAACGTCATTGTCATCACTTCATAAATTTTGATGGGTGAGGTTTTAGCATGTTTTTAATTATATGTATCATAAAACCGCTCAACAACAGCCTGTTTGCACAAAATACAATCACTTTTAGCGTTAAACGCCCGTCTAATTTGTTCATTATAATATCTACTAGGCAATTCATTATGATCTAGCGCATATAAATTTTGGTCAGTATTTGTATCCCTAATAATCCTATGTCAGCATACCTGATAGTATTTTTGTTTTAATAACTATACATACAAGCTGTCGCTGTTTTTATTTCATTCAGTTATAAGCCGAATAGATATATCTTATAGCCAAACTTTACTTTAGTTTTTTTAATTCAGCAGTAAAGTGTCACTATTACAGATCGATTTACAATAAAAATCGGTCACGATTGAATAAATTGCACCTAAGGGAACATTATGTCTACTATTTTTGAAGATAACTCACTCAGTATTGGTAACACACCGTTAGTAAAACTAAACCGTGTAACGACAGGTAATGTTTTTGCTAAAATAGAATCTCGTAATCCTAGCTTTAGCATTAAATGCCGTATTGGTGCATCAATGATCTGGGAAGCTGAAAAATCAGGTGAGCTGACTAAAGATAAAGAGCTGATTGAACCAACTTCAGGTAACACAGGTATCGCTTTGGCGTTTGTTGCGGCCTCGCGTGGATACAAACTTACGCTTACAATGCCAAACACCATGAGTCTTGAACGTCGTAAGTTACTAAAAGCATTAGGTGCTAATTTAGTCTTAACAGATGGTGCTAAAGGTATGAATGGTGCGATCGCTAAGGCAAAGGAAATTCAAGCATCAGCCCCTGAAAAGTTTATTTTATTACAACAATTCGAAAACCCTGCAAACCCTAAAATTCACTTTGAAACAACAGGCCCAGAAATCTTTAATGCATTAGATGGAAAAGTTGATTTCTTTGTGGCTGGTGTGGGTACTGGAGGTACAATTACTGGTGTCAGCCGTTATTTGAAACTTGAAAAAGGCCTTAATGTAAAGTCAATCGCTGTTGAACCAACTAATTCGCCAGTGATCAGCCAAACACTCGCGGGTGAAGAAATTAAACCTGGGCCACATAAAATTCAAGGTATTGGCGCAGGCTTTATTCCTGGTAATTTAGACCTATCAATGATCGATGGTGTAGAGCAAGTGTCTAATGAAGAATGTATAGCAATGGCTCATGAGCTGATGAAAAAAGAAGGTATATTAGTTGGTATTTCATCTGGCGCTGCGGTTGTTGCAGCAAAGCGCATTGCGGAGTTACCTGAAAATGCAGGTAAAAATGTCGTAGTAATTTTACCTAGTGCAACTGAGCGTTATTTATCAAGCCCACTTTTTGCTGAAGAGTTTTCAGAGCAAGAGCTGGTTCAATAAGTTTAAATAGCTTTTGAAAAAGGATGCAAACTGCATCCTTTTTTATTATTTATTGCATTCACATCACTAATTCTTACCGTAAACTTTACATCTGTCGCATTTCGTCACACACTAAATCATCACTAATAAATCTATTTATCTAATGAAATCATTTATAACTCTTTGCACTGCTACATTTTTACTGCTAATGAGCGGCTGTGGAAATGAAGATTCACCAAAAGGTGAAAAAAATACTCCAGGAAATAGCGCTGCACTATTTTTTGATACGCTTTATAACGAAAACGACCTAAGCAAAGCCAGTACTATGGCCACACCTAAAATGGCGCGGATCATGAACTCTTACGGCACCTCAAAACAATTTGCCCGCAATTTAGTCAACATGCAATACGATGATGTAGTAATTGAAGTTGATATGACTAATATGAGTTTAAGAGAACAATATGGCGATACAGCCAATATCAACCTTATTTTCACAGGCCACTTCAATGGGAATAAAGTTGATGATATGCGCAGCGTAAAAATGGTGCGTAAAAAAGGCAATTGGTACGTTGATAAAATCAATGCCGATCCATTTGCACGCTAACGCTTTATATTAAATATTTAGACCACTTAACTAGCCTTGCTCGCAGCAAGGCTTGTTAGTTTTCGCTATTACAGTTCACCTGGCTGATAATTATCTACCGCAATAGCCTGTTTGCGTAGGTTATTTGCAGCATGTAGCTTTTCGCCTTGCTCATCAGTTATTAACTGTTTTTCAAGCGCACTGTCGATTGCAGTTGCTATATCAGCATTACGGTTAAGTGTGCCGTCACGTTGCCATTTCTTCAATCGTTTGAAGGCGGCGCTGGTATCATGCATCGCTATAAATGCATTCTCCATCACACCAGTACCCGCTTTATCATCCACATAACATAAATGAGTTAAGCGGTTTCTAAATACCCCTGGTTGCGTCATATGCTCACAAATTGTTTGTGCAAGTTCATCACTTGGGCGCTGGTAATGATTACCAAGCGGAAATACAATACGTTTTAGGATGAAGTTAATAACCGGGTTTGAAAAGTTTTTGAAAAAACCGTCAAATGCTTGGCCAATTTCAAACAGTGACAATTCAACCGCATATTTTACGAACGGAAGATCAGCTTGTTGACGCCCCTCGTCTTCAAAACGTTTTAATACACAAGATGCTAAGTATAAGTGGCTTAAGACATCCCCTAAACGCGCTGAAATCATCTCTTTACGTTTAAGCTCACCACCAAGTACTAACATTGCCACATCAGTGCTAAAGGCAAGTCCTCGGCTCATACGCCCTAATTGCTTATAATATGAAGCAGTCTCACCACAAACGGGCGATTTTGCAAAATAGCTTCGCGTTAATCCATGTATAAAAGCCATACTCGCATTAGTAGCGGCAAATAAAATATGCTGCAGTAATAATGAATCAAATTCTTTTAACGCGAGATCGTCATCTTCCATTGCTGCGGCTTCCATTTCTTTGAGTACAAATGGGTGGCAACGAGTTGCACCTTGACCGAAGATCATCAGATTACGGGTTAATATATTCGCCCCTTCAACGGTAATTGATACTGGAATGCCCATATAACCGTGCGCTAAATAGTTATTTGGCCCCACTTGGATCCCCTTACCTGAATGAATGTCCATAGCATCATTCATTACCGTGCGGCCCATCTCTGTCATATGATATTTGGCAATCGCAGTCACCACTGATGGGCTTAATTTTAAATCAATGGCTCCGGCAGTCATTAAGCGGCATGATTCAAGACTATAGGTTAGTCCACCAATGCGAGCCAGCGCCTCTTGCACGCCTTCAAACTGCCCGATAGAAACACCAAATTGTTGACGTACCATTGCATAGGCCGATGTCATACGGGCACATAAATGCCCTGTTGCACTGCTCAATGCTGGTAATGAAATACCGCGCCCGGCACTTAAGCACTCAACCAACATCCGCCAACCTCGTCCTGCCCCTTTTTGACCGCCAATGATCCAATCAAGAGGAATAAATACATCTTTACCGTAGGTTGTGCCATTCATAAACGCCATATTCAATGGATAATGGCGCTCCCCCGTTTCCACACCAGGGTGATCTGTTGGGATCAGCGCACAGGTTATACCTAGCTCTTTATGTTTACCAAGTAATCCATCGGGATCATACATTTTAAAAGCAAGTCCAAGAACCGTTGCTACGGGTGCAAGCGTAATATAGCGTTTTGACCAATTTAATCGTAAGCCTACAACTTCTTGGCCTTCAAACTCACCCTTACACACTACGCCAGAGTCAGGAATACTGCCAGCATCAGAGCCGGCTTCAGGGCCTGTTAGAGCAAAACACGGCACATCATCCCCCTTCGCAAGTGAAGGTAACCAGCGCTCTTGCTGCTCTTTTGTACCATAATGTAATAGTAATTCCCCAGGGCCTAAGCTATTGGGCACCATCACGGTCACTGCTGCTGTTAAGCTTTTAGTGGCGATTTTAGCTACAATGGTTGAGTTTGCGATTGCTGAAAACTGGCGTCCGCCAAATTTCTCGGGAATGATCAGCGCAAAGAAACCTTGGGTCTTTAGGTAATCCCATACTTCTTTTGGCAAGTCTTTATCTTTTTGCACAATGTGATAGTCATCAAGCATCGCCAACAGTGTTTCCACTTCATTGTCTAAAAATATTCGCTCTTTTTCGCTCAACTCTGGCTTTGGGTAGCTGTGAAGTAATTGCCAATCAGGATTGCCACTAAATAGTTCTCCATCCCACCACACGTCGCCCGCTTCCATCGCTTCACGCTCAGTTTGCGAAAGCGGCGGTAATACCTTTTTAAACATTTTAAATGTCGGGCGGCTGACGAGATTTAAGCGGATATCTTTAACCGCAAAAATAACTATCACCAACACCAGTAACAAAATAAACACTGACATGGAAACTATCCTTATTAATTAATAAAACAGATTGGCTTAATTATGACCGATCCTTTAATAAATACAATGCCACTATAAACTCGCATGGCCTGAGCTTAAGAGTCGGTTATTGATAAACTTTGCCTAACACATAGACGCTGCTATCATCCTACACGATAAATAACAAATATAAGGACCAACATGACTACTCCACATTTTAAGCTCAGTTTGAGCGCAATAATGGTTGCCAGCACATTAGCATTGAGCGGCTGTAACCAAGAAGCCACTAACACAGTAACTCAAGTTGCAAGCCCTGCGCCGGTAACTGCAAAAGACGCGCAAGCCTTTTTAGATACAACAGAGCAAGAGCTCAGTGCTTTATATCTAGAATCAAGTCGCGCGGAATGGATTTACGCTAACTTTATAACGCATGATACATCAGCCCTATCAGCTGAAGTAAATCGTAAAATGACCGAAGCGGTGGTTCGCCTTGCTAACGAAGCTGCACAGTTTGACTCTCTCGAACTTGATTATGACGCACGTCGTAAACTCGACAAATTAAAACTGGCACTGACTTTACCTGCCCCACAAGATGCAGAAAAAACAGCAAAACTATCACAGCTTGTGGCTGAACTTGGCGGTATATATGGTAAAGGTAAATATTGTAAAGACGATGGCAGCTGTTTAAGCCTAGGTGATATGACTGCAACAATGGCCACCAGCCGTGATTACAACGAACTGCTTGATTTATGGCAAGGTTGGCGCCAGGTATCAAAACCAATGCGTCCACTGTATGAACAACAAGTTGTATTAACCAATGAAGGCGCTAAAGAGCTTGGTTATGCAGACACTGGTGCAATGTGGCGTAGTAAGTATGATATGCCAGCAGATGATTTTGCCAAAGAACTTGATCGTATTTGGGGGCAAGTAAAACCATTATATGATTCGCTGCATTGTCATGTTCGTGCTAAGTTAGGTGAAAAATACGGTGAAGACAAAGTACCCCAAGACCAACCTATCCCAGCGCATTTATTAGGTAATATGTGGGCGCAATCGTGGGGCAACATTTATAATGTAGTCGCACCTGAAAATGCCGATCCTGGTTATGATGTAACCGCATTATTAGCCGAGCATAACTACGATGAACTTAAAATGGTACGCGGCGCTGAAAAATTTTTCACCTCAATGGGATTTGCACCTTTACCTGACACCTTTTACCAACGTTCGTTATTCACTAAACCTGCCGATCGTGATGTACAGTGCCATGCTTCAGCGTGGAATATAGATAGTAAAGACGATTTACGCATTAAAATGTGTATTCAGCGTACTGGTGAAGAATTCTCAGTTATTCACCATGAGTTAGGTCACAACTTTTATCAACGCGCTTACAATACCCAACCGCTTTATTATCAAGAAAGTGCTAACGACGGTTTCCACGAAGCCATTGGCGATACTATTGCGCTTTCGGTAACACCTGGTTACTTAAAAGAAATTGGTTTATTAGAGCAAGTGCCTGATGAATCGAAAGACATTGGCTTACTGATGAAAATGGCGCTAGATAAAGTAGCGTTTATTCCATTTGGTTTACTTGTGGACCAATGGCGTTGGCAAGTATTTTCAGGTGCAGTAACCCCTGAAAACTACAATAAGGCATGGTGGGAATTACGTGAAAAATACCAAGGTGTAAAAGCACCTATCACACGAAGCGAAGCTGACTTTGATCCAGGTGCAAAATATCATGTGCCAGGTAATACACCATATACACGTTACTTCTTAGCGCATATTTTACAGTTTGATTTCCACCGTAGTTTATGTGAAATAGCAGGTAACAAAGAAGCCATTCATCGCTGCTCAGTATACAACTCTAAAGAAGCAGGTGAAAAACTCAATGCTATGCTAGAAATGGGTTCAAGCCGCCCTTGGCAAGAAGCATTAGCCACCGTAACAGGTAAACCTGAAATGGATGCAACAGCCCTACTTGATTACTTTGCGCCACTGCAAAAATACCTTGATGAGCAAAATAAAGGCCGACAATGTGGTTGGTAAGTAAACTTAGTTAAATAACAAAAATGCAAAAGCCCGCTCAATTGAGCGGGCTTTTTTAGTATTGCAGTACTAGTATTACAGTTTGATTAGAACTGTAAGCTTACATTTGCAAAGTAAGCGTCATAACCAGAATCATCCCAGTTATTGCCGTAACCAGCTTTTAAGCCAACATTTTTGTTGAAGAAATGTTGAGCACCAAAAGTGTAATCATCGTTTTTATTAAATGTAACAAACGCTGATGTCGCTTTAGTGAAGTAGTAATTAGAACCTAATTCCCATGAACTACCACTGTCGTCAGTATCTGAAATAGTACCTTCAACAGTTAGGTAGTTACCTTGCTTAAGATCCATGAAGTATTTAGCGTTCACAGCGCGGTAATCAAACTCGTCATCAGATGTTACAGTGAAACCGATGTAATCTGTGCTATTAAGTTTATGATCATAAGCAAGATCAAATATTACTGAATTTTCGCCATCTTCAACGTCAATGAATGTCGCTTTTAATAATAAATTTGGATTAAAAAAGTAACCTGCTGATACATTAAATACGTCTTTGCTTGAAACAGAATCAACATCAAGGTTGCTATATTGAGCACCTACCACAAAATTTTCAACAAAGTACTCACCACCGATAGTTGTTACATCGCTAAAGTCATTATCAATGTATGAACCATATACGTTGGTTTGCTTGTTAATATACTCAAATTGATCGTAAGGACCTAATGTTGCTTTTGGTGAGAAGTAATATTTTGAATCAACACTAACTGTGTCGTTGCCATCGGTATCCATATATCCTAAATGGCTGATTGACTGATAGTTATCCGCAGCAGTCGCGGCACTAGAAAGAAGAATACTCGAAATAATAACTGCTAATTTTTTCATAAAAAGATTTCCCTATTTTACATTGTTTTATTGCTACAAGGTTTAACGTTTAACCGGTTGGTTAAGACGGGGCACATCCTAACGCGAGTAAACTGAATTGAAACTTAACTAAGTGCTTGTATTTTATTATAAAAATGTAAGTGGATGTAAGGAAGTGTAAAAAAAAGGTAGCGAATAGGAATGTTAATCGCTACCGTTTTAAAAGTTCAATTATGATCAAAGCGCGTACTGGCTGATTATCCGGTACACATCATTGATATTATCACCCGATTTAAAGTCTTTGCTGATCGGTGTTGGATCAGAGCCAACCCAAATTTTTAATTCAGCATCTAAATCAAAATGACCTGCACTTTCTTTACTAAACTTAGTAATTTTTGAATAAGCAATACTGATCATCTCTATTTTTAAGCCAGTGACCCCCTGCTTATCCAACAAAATTAAACGTTTGTTAGTAAAAATAAACATGTCACGTACCACTTTATAGGCCTTTTCAACTTGTTCACCTTCAATCAGTGTATTTGCCAATACTTTTTCTAAATCATTGTCATCAATTTCACTGGCATTACCCATTAAACCACTTAATAAACCCATTATATTTGCTCCTGTTTAAATATTTGATTTTCTAATGTATGGCCGTTTACCAATTGGCGATACCGCCAACCTTGCTGATAACAATGTTGCAGTATGGTGATATCAAATGGTGTCGCCGTTTTTTGGTACTCAATAACATATTCTTTAGCTTGGCTCATATACACTTTAGACACTTCTGCTAAAGCTTGTATTTTCTCTTCAACATCCGGGTAATGCTCGCTCAATAACAATGTAATAAATCCAGACTCTAGTTCGCTATTATCACTGTGCGTTGGATGCTCTGTGAGCTTACCTTTATCAAGGTGCAGTACATGTGAACATAAGCGTTCTAGTTCAGTTAAATCATGCGAACTTAAAATAAAGGTAGCCTCACTGCTAAGATTCGCAACCACTTCGCGTACTTCGCGAGCATGAATAGGATCAAGCCCAGCGGTTGCTTCATCCAGCATGACTATTTGTGGTTTCCCGATCAGCGCTTGACCTATGGTGACACGTTTACGCATTCCATGTGATAAATCATCAGAACGCTGTTTAGCAACGTCAGCTAGTCCGACTAACTCAAGTACGCGGATCGCTTCTGCTTGGCTTTGCTTATTTGACAGCCCTTGTAGCTGGCCATAAAACGCCAGTTGGTGAGCGATACTAAAGCGCGGATCAAGTTGAGCATCTTGCGGTAACGCACTGAGCTTGCCAAACAATTCACTACTACCTGGATTATGTCCAATAATATTGAGCGTGCCTTTTGTTGGTAAAATATAACCGCATAACAAACTAAACAAGGTGGTTTTGCCTGCACCATTTGGCCCAACCAGTGCTACTGACGCGCCTTGCTGTATCTCAAAACTTACCTGATCAAGGGCCAATTTATTACCATACTGCTTAGTTAAACCTGTTGCGTGTATTAGTGTGCTCATAGAGAACTCCTTGCAAAAATACGCTGAGCAATCGCTAGCATCACGGTAGTTTGTATTAACGGAATGCCAATGCTATTAAATATTCCTGCGTTTTGTCCTGCCATTTGATCAAGTTGTACGCCAGGGAAAACATAATCAAGCATTGCCAAAACGGGTATTTGCCAGCTTAAAATACTGACCACAATATTTCCGCCAGCAAAAAATAATACGGCAAGCACTACAGTTAAACGCGCTGAGCGTGCAAAAGTATTTAACAACGTCATTAGTGCTATAAAGGGCAAAACAGCAATTAATAAATAACAGAACAAAATAAAGCTGCGACTTATGCCACTGACTAATAATGCTGGATCTCTAAATACCATAACCGCAACTGAAGCTACCAAGGTAACAAGTAGTAATGCTGCTAAAATAAATACCTGTCCTAAAAAGCGGCCAAATAACATTTCATTACGGGTAGCTCTAAGAGATAAAAAGCGTAGTGTTCCTCGTTGTTTATCACCAACAAGTTGGTCGCTACATAAAAACAAGCAAAAGCTGGGAAAGCTATACAATGCAATTAACCAATACATAGCTAATTCAGCTTCAGGCCAATCGAGTAATTTACTCAGCCCAATAGCGCCAAACACTTGTTGTGCTAAATCGGCTATTTGGGGCGAACTAATTAAGCTGACAGCTTGACCTATCGGATAACGTAAAATCAATAACCAACAAATCGAAAATGCGGCAACAGCAAGTAAGCCGCGCTTGGTCAAAAATAATCTCACTAGTTCAAACTGGGCAATCTTTAATAATCGCTGAGGGTGGAGTTGCGTCACAGATATTCCTTATTAATCTATATACAGCTTACACTAAGGGCAAACGTGTTGAATTACTAGCAAAAAAAAACCCGTATTAATACGAGCTTTGTAACAAATAATGTAGTCTTATTGATCCGCAGGCTACAAATTCTGTTGGTATATGTCGAGTGCTTGGCTTAAATCAGCAATCAAATCGTCCACATCTTCAAGGCCTATATGTAAGCGGATCACTGGTCCTTGCGTCCAACCAGTTGCTGAGCGTAAACCTTTCATAGTTAAGTTGGCAGTCACTAAACTCTCGAAGCCGCCCCACGAGAAGCCCATTTTAAAATGCTCTAAACTATCTAAAAAAGCATCAATCGCGCTTTGGTTACCTTGTTTCATAACAAAAGAAAACAAGCCATTACTACCATCAAAATCACGCTTAAAAAACTCATGACCCGGACACGTTGCAAATGCCGGGTGACGAATATGGTCAACCAACGGATGTTGCTCTAACCAAGTAGCGACTTCGATCGCGGCTTTTTCATGCTGATTTAAACGTACCGCCATAGTGCGCAGGCCTCTTAACGCTAAATAAGCGTCATCAGCCGACGTACATTGACCAAGTAAATATGAATTTTCTCGAAGTGTCGGCCAGTATTTTTTATTGGCCACTGCCACCCCCATCATCACGTCCGAATGACCCACAATGTATTTAGTTGCCGCTTGAATACTAATATCCACCCCGTGTTCAAGTGGGCGATAATGCAAGCCATTACCATAGGTGTTATCAAGCATGGTCATTACCCCATGCTCATTGGCAACTGCAACCATGGCTGGTACATCTTGAATTTCCATGGTGATAGAACCTGGCGACTCTAAAAACAGCACTTTGGTGTTGTCTTTGATCAGCGCTTTAATATCTGCCCCAATTGTTGGTGGATAATAAGTCGTCTCAACGCCAAAGCCAGCTAAAATTTTATCGCAAAAATCACGCGTTGGTTCATAGGCATTATCTACCATTAAGATATGATCGCCCGCTTTCAAAAAAGCCAATAGTGTGCTGCTAATGGCCGCTGCACCACATGGATAAAGCGCACATCCCTCACCACCTTCAAGCTCAGTGATCGCTTCTTGTAATGCAAAATGTGTAGTAGTACCACGACGACCATAAAAAAGTGTTTTATCGCCACGTTTTTTTGCCGCTTCTTTAAGCTCTGCCACTGAATCAAAAACAACTGTCGATGCACGTTGCACTACGGGGTTAACCACCCCATGAGTATATGCTTTTTTACGTCCGGTACTTACTAACAGCGTATTTTTATTGCTTTTTGTCGTCATCATTAATCCTTAAAATATTTCGTTAGAACATACTCTGCACTATGCTTAATCTTGCAAATTACACCAATAGTCGATTAAATAGCGCGAAATAGAATCAGCTCTTGGTAGCTTTAAATGCTCCCCCTTTTCGTGCCAATTGCCAAATTGAGCGAGCTCTTCACGGCTAAACCACTGCGCATCGTCTAGTTCGTCCTTATCAACCTGGATATTTTCTGTAACAGCTTCAGCGGTAAAGCCCAGCATAATCGATGATGGAAATGGCCACGGCTGCGAGGCAATATACTTAACATTTTCAACCACAATGCCCGCTTCTTCCATCACTTCACGCGCCACCGCTTGCTCTAAGCTTTCGCCCGGATCAACAAAACCAGCTAAAGACGAATACATACCTGGTGCCCATATTGCTTGGCGACCAAGTAAACAGCGTTCAACACCATCAGCAAATGTACGAGTAACCACCATGATCACGGCCGGATCAGTTCGCGGAAACGTTTGGTGTTTACACCCATCATTACTACATAAACGTGAATGACCAGCTTCAACAAGCTCGTTTTCGCTGCCACAACGTCCACAAAAACGATGAGTTGCATGCCAGTAACACAAACCTCGTGCCAGTGCAGCCATTGAGCCTTGCGCGATTTCCACTTGCACCCCAAAGCGGCGAATATCAACAAACTCAGCGTCACCTATCAGCTGACTTAAGACGGCTTCGTCTAGCTTGCTTACATCAAGTGCGAAATGACTGGTTTGCTGCTCATCTAAACCTAAAAAAATCGCTTCGTTTAATGCTAAGTGACTCACATCACTAAAGCTTAAAAAAGTCACAGCAATATTATTTATATCAAATAAAGTGTGATTGTTATTCACCAATAACCAACGGCTTTGCTCATTTATTTGTGCTGCCACCCATTGTTGCTCTTTACGTAGGTTTGATGCACGGTTTAAAGGCATCTGGCTGTAATTAAGCATGCTTATCCTTTTTACTATTTAGATGGCTAAAACTACCATAACACTTACTTAAACCCAATTATTACTCACTGACAAATAGGCAAAAAAAAAGCCCTTACGGACTTTTTTAAACACACAATAAATTCTGTCGTAATTACAATGTAGCTAAATGAGCCTGTAATTTTTGATTTTCAGCTTCAATATGCTGATAAAATTCTAAATCGGCTAATTTACTTGCCGCCGCTTTATCAATTACAATCACTGCATCTTGATGAAGCTGTAGTGCCGACGCTGGACATGCAGCCATCAGTGGCCCTTCAATCATAGCGCGTACCGCATCCGCTTTATTTTCACCCGTTGCAAGTAATACGACTTTTTTCGCCTCTAAAATCGTACCAATTCCCATCGTAATTGATAACTGTGGCTGATATTCATCAGCAGCAAAAAAACGGGCATTATCATCTACCGTTGCTTTTGTGAGTGTTTTTACGCGAGTACGTGAACGCAGACCTGATGAAGGCTCATTAAAGCCGATGTGACCATTACGTCCGATGCCTAATAACTGTACATCAACACCGCCTGCTGCAACTATTTTGTCTTCGTATTCTTTGCATGCTGTAATTGGGTTTAGGGCATCCCCTGGCGGTACAAAGGTGTTATCTTTGTTTATATCAATATGGCTAAACAATTGCTCATTCATAAAGTGGCGGTAACTTTGTGGATGATCGCCCGTTAAACCTAAGTATTCATCTAAATTAAACGTTGTTGCTTGTGAAAATGAAATCTCACCCGCTTTATTTTTAGCGATTAATTCTTGATATAACGCAACTGGCGTAGAGCCCGTTGCTAAACCGAGCACTGACGTTGGTTTTTTTTGTAATTGTGTTGCGAAAATATTTGCGCCATATGCTGCTACGGCTGCTGCATCATTTAAAATTACTATTTGCATATTAATTTGCTCAGTTATTAAATTAGTTGATGAAAAAATGGGATCTAAGTCCCAACCCCATGTGCAATCGGATTGGGCCTTAGATCAAACCAAACAGGGATACACTATTTGGTCAATACCATTATGACAACGCTGTCATTATTACCATTCAATTTTAGTTTGTAAAGTAAAAGTGAATAAAAATTTACCTTTTTTACTGTGCTGTACATTAGCCAGCTAAACACTGACAAATATTTTGCGCTTATACATCCAATGTAATAAAAGCATTTGCACCAGCAAAAGCGCAACAACGCCAATCAGTGGCTGCCAATCGGTAGCTGCTGCTGCAATAAAGCCACCAAACACGCTATGGCTTATAAACTCCCAATTCACTAAGCTTGATGCCAAATAAATAATGATTGAGTTAGCACCAATAATCACAAACGGATAAGCTAATTTTTGGCCATTGAGAATATCAACCACTGCATAAAACACAGCCAGTAATATTGCGCTCCACCCGACTGTGACTAAAACAAATGAACTGGTCCATAATTCTTTATTAACTGGAAACTGTAAATCCCAAAGCCAACCTAAGCAAACACTCACAACACCTGCAACAAATAATATGCCTGCTGTTTGCCACTCGCCAACCTTACTTGCTCTGGCGATTAGTTGTCCTGCAAATACCCCAAACATGGCATTCACAATAGCTGGTAGACTCGATAACACGCCCTCGGGGTCGACGGCTCTATTTTGATAACTAATACCGGGTAAAAAATGCGAATCAAACCATGCATTCCAACTCCCCTGTGCACTTAAATCACCAGCGTTACCACCTGGTACAGGAATAAAACACATCAAGATCCAATACCCTAGCAGGAGAGCGATTGCTGTAAAGAGCTGTGTGCGAATACTGGTATGCCACACTAGCATTGCACAGAAAAACCATGCAATCGCTATTCGACCAAGTACACTCGCATAGCGTATTTCATCGAAGGCAAGCGGAATACCTGTGCCCCAACCATGGTTATACATCACCCCTAACCCGCACAATAGCAATAACCGCTTTAATGCTTTAGCATAAAAAACTTTTCGCTCTTGCCATGGCAGGTGATCGATGCGTTTTGGTGCTAAGCCCATCGCCACACCTGATAAAAAGATAAATAACGGAAAAATCAAATCGTAAAATGTAAATCCATGCCATGCACTGTGTAGCGTATGCGCTTCAAATACCTGCCAACCAGTCCAACCGGTTAAAACAAATAAAGCGGCAAAAATAGATTGCCCACCTAAAATCCAAAACATATCCATGCCACGTAAAGCATCAAGAGATGCTAAGCGCTTTTTACTCGGCTTTGTGTCTGTATGTGCTGTTGTCATTATTTTTACTCTTAAATAAAAAGCCCCGCGATACAACTGCGGGGTTTTTACAGGGAAACGTTACACTGCATTACCTGCAATATAAGTGGCTTTTACAAACTGATGTTCATCGAGCACCACAAAGTCTGCATCAAAGCCATCAAGTAAACGTCCCTTTTTCTTGAGGTTTAAATATTCTGCTGGATACAGTGCAGCCATGCGTAAACTTTCACTGAGGCTTACATCCAATGTATTAATGGTATTACGCACTGCACTGGCCATGTCTAATACACTGCCTGCTAATTCGCCCGTACTTGAGTTTAATCTATCCCCAGTACGAATTACTTTGCGCCCGTCAAAAAAATCAAATTCCATATCATCGGTACCCACTGGTGGCATTGCGTCAGTGACTAACATAATTTTGCCGCGCTGTTTGGTGCGAATAGCTAATTGTGCAGACAATGGAGCTACATGATGCCCATCAACAATTAAGCCACACCAGCTGTTATCATGCCAAAGCGCAGCGCCAACCACGCCTGGTTCACGCGATGTAAACGGCGACATCGCGTTATATAAATGTGTAAACCCATCGGCGCCAGCATTGAGTGCCGCCATTGTCGTTGTATAGTCAGCATTAGTGTGACCTAGTGATACTTTTACACCACACGCCACTAAGCGCTCAATATCAGCAATGCTGACATTTTCTGGCGCTAAGGTAACCATTTTGATACCTAAATCTTGACGCGCATAAATGGCAAATTCTTGTTCGCTAATTGGGCGAATAAACTGCTCACTGTGTGTGCCTTTTTTTGGAAAAGACAAATGCGGACCTTCAAAGTGAATACCTAATACACCCGCGACCCCTTCGCATATTGCTTTTGCTGTTGCATCAGCAGCTGCTTGCATGGTTTCAACTTTATCGGTGATAAGTGTTGGCATCAGTGCCGTTGTACCAAATTGACCATGCGCTTTTGCAATACGATCTAAGCATTGTGTGCTTTGCTCAGCATTAAAAAATGCCCCGCCACCGCCATTAACTTGTACATCGATAAAGCCTGGCGCAACTAAACCATCTAGCTCAATAACACTGCCGGTGGTGGAAGTTTCAAGATGAAAAACGCCATTTTCAACGCTGAATAATGCATTATCTAGAAATTTTTCAGCCGTGAATAAACGTGTCGCGCGATAGAAGGTTTTCATTACAGTGCTACCTTTTGGTCTTGCTCTAATACTGATTGCTGTGCAAAATAAATTGCGCCCATTTCAGGCGGTTGCTTTGGTACTTCAACGAGTTTTGCAATTGCTGGGTCAAGCCATTGATTTAAAGGCTCTGCAAGACCACCGATCATAGATAAACGCGGAGGATTGTTCTCTAATAAACGATGCGCTAACTGACTCACGTATTGCGCTCCGTCTTTTACAATGGCTAAAGCGATTTGATCGCCTTGGTGTGCTGCATCAAATACATAGCGAGCAAGTTTTGCATAGCTACTTGACGGTTGTCCAGCCATTTGCTCTGCAATGCCCATTGCTGTGGTGACATTAAAATGCTCTTTAACCACTGGCGTCATTATCGTGTGAGGACCTAAACCATCTAGCTCCATTAACACCGCTTTAATTGCCTCTAAGCCCATCCATGCGCCACTGCCTTTATCGCCAAGTGCAAAACCATGACCGCCGTAATTCACCGACAGCCCTTTTACATATGAAAAACCACATGAACCAGTACCCGTGATTATCACGGCACCATCACCGCCTTCATGAGCCCCGATACACGCCGTATGTAAGTCAGTAGTTAAAAACATTTGTTTAAATGGGTGCTCCCACTCTGTTATTTTTTCATATAAGTTCGGTAAATTAACACCCGCCAATCCTAAACCGGCATACACTTGATGAATAGACTCTAATGGCAAACCTGCATCGCGCATCGCCAATTGTGTAGATACCATTATTGACTCTAATGTGCGCTCCAACCCATGTAATGGATTCGCAGGGCCACCTAAACCTGTTCCTAATACCCCGTTTTGCACAGAGTATATAGTTGCACGGCACTTAGTTCCGCCACCGTCGATACCAATATACAATTGGTCCTCATTCGCACTCTTAGCCATCATTTAACGACCTCTAACCTTCGTTTTATATTTGTATTAATCGCATGTTTTTTTATTATCTTAATGCGATTCACCCTCAACCCATGTTGAATTAATGTTACACAACAAATGACAGCGTTGTCATTAAGTTTTTTATAAAAAATCTCACATATCCCACATTTATCTCTAATTAACTGAATTAAATAAATAATTAATATCAATTAAATTAGTGTCGACTATCTTTTAACGTAATAATAAGGTTTAAAAATGACATTATTACCTAAAAAAACAACAAAAATGGTGATTTATAACACTATTTTCATAACTTAAATGGCCAAAAAACATAAATAAAAATGCAGAATATGCATCCAGTTTACCAAAAATAATAATTTAGTAAAGATTCACTGTCGATATTGGAATATTTTTTCTAGTGGTAGATTAAAAACAATCGCGATCTTAAAAGCGACCTCCAGCGACGGTGAATACCTTGCCGCTTCAATTGCGGCAATTGTTTGACGCGTCACCCCAACGACTTCAGCTAATTGCTGCTGCGTCATTTCATTATGCTGAAACCGTAATGCACGGATCGTGTTAGTAATCGCTAACTTTGCCATTCTAACCTCTATATAATAGCCAAGCTTCGGCCCCAGCGCCGATTATCTCGCTCACCAACGCTGCGATTACTAACTGGTGAACCGGACTAATTGCAAACCCAAAATGTGGGTCAATCAGCATTGCAAACACCGCGTTCACAACGCCTAATTGTAAAATAAGTAGTGCAACACTTTTTGCTTTTAAGGCAATAGCCTGTTCGCGTTCATCTTTCGCTTGATTCGCATATTTAGTATTAAATATCGCTAAGATAATGTGCATCACAATAAGCATTACAACGGTTTGTATCGTAAGTGATATCAACAAGCCACTTGCTAATAACGGATCCATCTGAGCTTCTGACGTCATTGATAATACTGACTGCAAGTAATTAAACAACACAACCATCGTTATGCACATCTCAAGTAACCGCGATTTTTGTGTATAACTCATATCACCCCCTTATAATAATAAATTTGATGTTAAGTATACTTAACATTAATGACTATAAGAGTGGGCTCACATCATGTCAAATATTTTTAACATGATGTTATGTTTTTAATACATTAGTTTCAAAGTAACAGGGAATCATCAATGCAAAAAAACTGTGCCGCACTTTGTTTTAATGCATCAGCCGTCAGTCTATCAGCGCCATAGACGTCACACGGTACATTATAATGATGCTGTAAATGACCCAGTAATAAGGCAAAATCCCCGTCGCCGGAGAGTAAAATAACTTTGTCGAGGTTTTTACCTTGTTCTAGCATGTCGATGGTGATGCCGACGTCCCAATCGCCTTTTGCGCTGCCATCTTTACGCTGAATAAATGGTTTTAGCTTTACCTCAAAACCAATCGCACGAAGAATATTTTGAAATTGAGATTGCTTTTCGTCCCCGCGATAGATTGCATATGCAATCGCGCAGTCTATATCATAGTCATCACTGATTTTTGCCCAAAAGGCATTGTAATCAAAGTTTTTTCGGTAGCTCTCTCGACAGGTGTAATAAATATTTTGGACATCGACAAAAATCCCCACTCTCGGCTTTTTCGCCGTTGTACTATGTATTTCTTGACTCATGCGTTATCCCTTTTAAATTAATCACGCTACTGTAGCATACCCTGATTAATTTCAAGCCCTTGCATTTAGCTTTCAAGTAACCTAAATTAGTTACATTGAAGCATGTAACCAAAGTTGGTTACTTTTCTTTATGTAACTTAAATCAAGGACATTTATGATTGCGGTGATCAGCGGTGATGTGATCAAATCACAACATATTCCAAAGCACGACTACGATGCGATGCTCTACCAGCTCGACCAAAGTTTGCGAGCAATTACTCAACGCCATCTAGGACAAAGTATTATTTATCGAGGCGATGCGTTTCAGGTGCAAATAAATCAACCAGCCCAAGTATGCCGTGTCGCAGTGCTGCTTTACTTACATCTTAAAGCCACCGGCTATGAAATTCGCCAAAGCCTTGCCATTGGTGAAATAGACAATGCTAGAGCCGATATTAAAACAGCAACAGGCTCTGCATTTACATTATCGGGGCGCGGTCTTGACGAAATCCATAACCAACGCTTTACTCTGAGCAGTATTGATGAACTCAAAAATGATGGCTTAGCCCTTAATCTAGCTTTTATTGACGTGCTCCTGAGCAAAATGACACACAAACAAGCGAATGCCTTATATGTCTATTTAACCGCAGAAAACAATCAACATAGTGAACTTGCTAAACAATTAAAAACCAGTCGTGAGAATGTGACCAAGTTACTTAATCTTGCACATTATCAGTTGATCGAGCGTTTTTTAGACTATGCAGAGCAGGCCATTGCTAATGCCGTGATAGGAGTAAAAAAATGAGTTTTATGTTGTTATTAGTTGCATTATTTATCGGTCATATTTTAGCTGATTTTTATTGGCAGCCAATGAGTTGGGTTAATAACCGTAATACACGTCACTTTCGTGCTAAAAAACTGTACTTGCATGTGCTAGTGCACGGTCTAACTACAGCAGCAATTGTCAGCTGGTGGGAGTTTAGTTTTGGCTGGCAAGAGCTCTCGCGTATCGGTATTGCCACAGCTATTGTTATCGTGACCCACTACTTAATTGATTTAGCAAAATCATATTCAAACAAAGGGGTTGTGCCATTTATCATTGATCAACTTGCTCATCTTGTCGTGATACTACTACTGACTGTGTGGTTGAGCGACAACAGTGAATTTATTACCAGCATTTGGCAATGGCTGATAACCCCCACTACATTATGGGTGCTATGTGGCTATTTACTGGTATTGAGTCCCAGTGCTGTGTTCATTCGTATGATGTTAGAGCGTCTCACTACCGGGTTTAGCTCCACAGGAAGTTTACCAGCAGCGGGGCAAAGTATTGGCATGCTTGAGCGAGTATTAATGCTTACATTTATTTTGCTAGATCAGTTGGCTGGCGTTGGCTTTTTATTAGCAGCAAAATCGGTATTTCGCTTTGGCGACTTACGTGCCAGTAAAGATAAAAAACTCACCGAATATGTTATGCTCGGTACACTTTTAAGTGTCACCGTCACCTTATTTATTGGCTTAGCAGTTAATTATCTTAAAGCATTATAGAAATAAAAAGCATAAAAAAACGCGCCAGCTTAGGCGCGTTTTTTATCAAAATATTATTACGTGTTACTCACGCCATCATTACCAGAGCGACGACGTTGACCACTGCCACCAACAGATTGACGCTTAGCCCATGGGTTTTGTGTTTGCTCACCAGCGGCTTTAGCAGCAGGTTTTTTACCTGAGCCACCACGGCGTGGGCCGGTGCCATTACCGCCGTTATTATTTGGCTTTTTGCTATCAGACTTAGGTTTAGAAAAAGGCTGACCCGCTTTTTTAGGCTTTTTAGGTTTGATAGGTCGTGCATCAAGCTCTCTTTCAGGCACTCCTTTTGTTGGCTCAAAACCAGCTTCTTTTGCACGTGGGATCAATTCACCGATAAAACGTTCAATACCGTATAAGTCATCAGCATCTTCCGGTGTTACAAATGAAATTGCGTCGCCAGATGCACCCGCACGGCCGGTACGACCAATACGATGCACATAATCTTCATACACATTAGGCAAATCATAGTTAACTACATGTGGCAGTTCAACAATGTCTAAACCACGGGCAACAATATCCGTTGCCACAAGTACGCGTACTTCGCCACTTTTAAAGCCTTCAAGCGCTTTAACACGCGCGCCTTGAGATTTATTACCATGAATTGCAGCGCCAACAATATCATCGCGCTCTAACTGCTTTACTAAACGGTTTGCACCATGTTTAGTGCGGCTAAATACCAACACTTGTTGCCAATCATTAGTACGAATTAAATGACTTAACAAGGCGGTTTTACGTGCTTTATCTACCGCATAAACGCATTGGGTAACACTTTTTGCCGTGGTATTTTTTGCAGCGACTGAAATTTCAACCGGATCATTAATAAGCCCTTTCGCAAGCGCTCTAATATCGTCTGAGAACGTCGCTGAGAACATCAAGTTTTGACGTTTAGCCGGTAACTTGCTGATGATACGTTTAATGTCATGAATAAAGCCCATATCAAGCATACGGTCAGCTTCATCAAGCACCAACACTTCGAGGTTATCGAACTTCAAGGCATTTTGGTTATGCAAATCCATTAAACGACCCGGAGTGGCAACTAAAATATCTACGCCTTTGCGTAAACGCATCATTTGCGGATTAATTTTAACACCACCGTACACAACAAAAGAACTGATATTAGAATGCTTAGCATACTCTTCAACGTTCTCGCTTACTTGTAATGCCAGCTCACGGGTTGGAGTTAAAATTAAAGCACGAACTTGGTTAACCTTGGCTTTTTGGCCTGTTGATAAGCGCTCAATTAACGGTAAAGTGAAACCCGCTGTTTTACCTGTACCAGTTTGCGCTGCAGCCATAACATCACGACCTTCAATGATCGCTGGAATGGCTTGAGCCTGAATTGGTGTTGGCGTTTCATAGCCCTTTTCTAAAACCGCATTAACTAAAGACTGTGATAAACCTAACCCATCAAAACTCATATTTTCTCTCAATAATTTTAAGGCCCAATCGGCCAATGGCGCATTATACCGATCGTACGCAATAATGCATGGTATATTCACGTTTGAAATAGCGTCAGCCAAATTTAACTAGCCACATCACACTATAAATCACTAAAAAAGAGATGCTGTGAATTGAACTATCACGATAGAGTCCTATCTATGCTGGTAATATACGGTTCCTGCAATTGCTTTGTTAGTGCTTTTTCATCAGTTTCGATTTATTGCAATCTTGAATTCAAGTATTAAGTGCAATCATTATGCAGCAACCAGCACTTCTGATTACCCCGTAAATAATTCATGAGGGGTTTTATATCTTCTTGTTTTTCTTGGCCGATGGTTGAGCTTATCTACTGCCGCCTGCATTTCTGCTTCACTTAGCGCCATAAAATCAGTTCCCTTGGGTAAGAAGCGTCTAAGTAAACCGTTGGTATTCTCATTTATGCCCGCTCCCATGATGAATATGGGTGAGCGAAATACACATCAGCTTCTAATTTTTGTGCAATATGCTCATGGTGAGCAAACTCTTTTCCATTATCTAAAGTCACGGTAATAACCCTACCTTTATATGGTGTCATACACTTGATCAGCGCATCGGCTGTTATTTTCGCATGCTTGCTTTCAATTCTGTGAACGACTATATATAACGTTTTACGTTCAACCATTGTGACAAAGGCATTTTTACGCCCTTTGCCAATCACTGTGTCACCCTCCCAATCACCAATCCTAGACTTTGAATCCATAATACGTGGGCGTTCATCAATACTGACTCGATTAACTATGTGTCCGCGTTTATCATAGCTTCCATAGCGTTTTTTATACTTTTTACATGCACGAGTGAGTGTCTTATGTAGCTCCCCACCACGGGCCTTGTCTCTGTAAATATATTGATAAATCGTTTCATGATGTAAAACGACCTTTTTCTCTAAAGCTAAGCGGCCTGCCACCTGCTCTGGCGAAAGTCCGTCATGCAACAATTTATTAATCTAGTCAGTAACGTCTCTGTTAACTTACTTGCTTTGAAAGATGACTTGCCTCTTTGTTCAGCAAAATTATTGGCTTGGTTAGGCCAATAGCCTTTAAGTCCTTTATTGCGTTTTAACTCTCTAGAGATAGATGACGGTGAACGAGTTAGTTCATCAGCTATCTGTTTTTGGTTATTTCCTGCTTTTATTAACGCGTAAATCTGGTATCTTTCTTGTGTCAGCTGTTTATATTTCATTAAAGCAATTTCCTTTGGCGAGAAAATGGTCGAATTATAACGACTGGACATCTAATCTGAGAAATTGCACTTATTTACCCGAATTTAGGAATGGTAAACTTTTTGAAAAATATTTAAGTATTATAACTTACCAAGATTTGAACATTCTCCAGCCACATAAAAATAGCCCTATCAAAAAAAGTAGGGCTATTTTCATATGATCGTTTTTGTAGTCAACCAATCAATTTATTCATTGTTGTTAGTAATATTACTTATCTTCAAAGTACAATTTGTCGCGTGCTTTTTTGCCGACTTCATTCATAGTCGCGGCATCAAATAACCGACCGTTGATCATCGTGTAATCAACTTTATCTGTATCACGAATATTAGTCAGTGGATTACCATCGATCACCATTAAGTCAGCCAGTTTACCGACTTCCAATGAACCGATATTCTGATCAAGACCGATGTACTTGGCCGGATCAAGCGTCGCCGCACGGATAGCTTCCAGTGGACTCATACCACCTTGAGCAAACATCCAAATCTCCCAGTGCGCTGCAAGGCCTTCGCGCTGACCATGTGCACCTAGATTCACTAAAACACCTAAATCTTGTAGCTCTTTTGCTACCCGTGCATTGTTAAAGTGATTATAGTGGTGATCGGGTGCTTTAACACGGCGCATTGAACGTGGTAGTAATTGGTTTTTTGGCACAAATTTACTTAAGCGCGGGTGATTCCACACATCAGTCTTATCATACCAATAGTTTTCTCCCCAGATGCCCCCATATGCCACACCAAGTGTTGGCGTGTAGCCTACATCACTTTGTGACCAAAGCTGCTTGATATCATCATAAATATTCGCCACGGGAATTGAGTGCTCAATGCCCGTATGACCATCAACCACCATCGTTAAATTATGCTGTAATAATGAACCACCTTCTGGCACCACCATCATTTCAAGCTCTCGGCCAGCTTCAATTACTTGTTGGCGTTGTTCACGTCGTGGTTGGTTGTATGATTTAACACTAAACGCGCCAACTTTCTTTAATCGCTCTAAGTGAAATTTAGCATCATCTAACGAATCAATGTGTGATGTATAACCTGGCATATTGGCACCATATAAAATAGTACCGGTTGAGAAAATACGTGGGCCTACAATAGTCCCCGCTTTTTGCATTTCGCTGGCTGTAAAAATCTCTGTTGTATCGTTTGATGGATCGTGAATTGTCGTGACGCCTAACGATAGGCCCGCTAAGTTTTTCCAATTTTGCTCAGGAATGATCTCATCGCTGCCTTGTGAACCATGCGCATGCGCGTCAACAATTCCTGGCATAATTGTTTTGCCAGATACATCAATTACCTGTGCGCCTTTTGGAATGTTAATATCAGCAGCTGTGCCAACGGCTTTAATATGTTTACCATCGGTTAATAGTATGCCATTTTCAATGACTTGCTCACCTTTCATGGTAATAATACGTGCGCCCGTTAAAGCTATCATGCCTTTTGGTTCAGCCATTTTGCTACTAAAGCCAATGTTATCGCCACTTTTTACTTTGAAGTCAGCGTCATCCGCTTTATTGATATCAAATAAACCTGCCAAACTTGCATGATAAAGCTCTGGGCCTAGCGTCCAATACAGTTTATCGCTGCTGGCGCTCCAGCTGATATTCTCACCGGCACGAACAGATAACTGCTCAATCGGAAATTGGCTGTCTTTAGGACCAATATTAATGGTTTTACCACTTTGCACTAATGGCGTAACAAACACTTTAAAACGTTCAGCAAAAGCGAGGTACTTGCCATCAGGCGATACTCTAAACTCAGTAGCATGCTCTGACTCATAAAGCTTAGTGATTTTTTTCGAATCAAGTTCAACCACACTTAGCGTTGGCTTAGGCCATGGGCTCATCACAAAAACTCGATCATTAGCTGATGCAAACTGCGGCTGATAACCACTTTTAGAAATCAACTCAGCTTTCCCGCCTTTGCTACTCACTGCATAAATACCCGGATGCAGTGACCAATCAGGGTTTAAGATGCTGCCTCCTGAGGCTTTACGGTACACCACTGTTTTGCCATCAGGGCTGAATGTTGGCTCAACATATTTACCTGGCTCTGTGGTAATATCATCACCGCGACCACTGCGCGCAGAGACAACTCGAACAGCACCCTGTTCGTTATCATCCCAAGTTACATAAACTATTTTTTTACCATCACGGGAAAACTGCGGGAACAACTCAAAGTGGTCATCTTGTTTAGTTAAACGCTTTATTTTTCCTGACTCTAAATCGCGTTTATAAATATGTCCTAGCGCTTCAAAAATTGCTGTTTCACCATCCGGCGAAATCTGTACATTACGCAACATTTTTACAGCAAATTCATCGCTATCAATATTTTGTGTAAAACGCACTGCTTGTTGAATTTTTTTACTGGTTTTTACTTCAAATGGTACGGTTTCTACATCGCCATCTTGCACATCAAGTTTATGAATAGTACCGCCAGCCCAAAATACCAGTTGGTTATTATCTGGTGTCCATGCAATGGTTGGATACACGCCATGAATAGCCCAAGTCTCTTGCATATCACGTTCAAGCTTGTCATATAGCTTAGTATGCTTACCGCTGGTTAAGTCATATAGGTAGAGGCTAGTTTGAAAATCATCTCGTTTAATATACGCAAGCTTCTTACCGTCTGGCGACGGGGTTGGTCTAATCGCGCCGCCCATACCATCAATAATCGTTTCTATCTCACCCGTTTCGCGATCGTAACGCTTGATTTTATAAATGCCAGCAACCGAATCTTTTGAATAATGAAAGGTTTTACCCGGCGTCGCATCATGTGAAAAATAAACATATCGGCCATCAGGTGAAAACATCGGCTCACCTAAATCTTTTTGATCATTCTCACGTTTAGTGAGTTGTACACCTTTGCCACCCGCTTTATGATAAAGCCATACTTCACCTGCGCCTAATGAACGGCTCGCTGTAAAATGCTTACGAGCAACAATATAGTCGCCGTCGGGACTCCATGCGGGGCTGTTCAATAAGCGAAACGTTTCATCGGTTACCGCGGTTTGATTCTCACCGTTTAAATCCATCAACCAGATATTATCGCCGCCACCTTGATCAGAGGTAAACGCAATATGTTTACCATCAGGACTAAAACGCGGTTGCATTTGCCATGCGATATCAGAGGTCAGTTGAGTGGCAGTGCCACCAGCCATCGGCATAGTGTAAATATCGCCCAGCAAATCAAACACAATGGTTTTGCCATCAGGACTGACATCGATATTCATCCAAGTGCCTTGAGAGACACTAATATTAGCATCAACAAATTGCCCTTGTGGCGCATCCACTTGCCATTTTTTGTCATCATTATCTTGTGCCTGAGCCTGACCATATAGCGCCAGTGACACAGCTACAGCCATTGCTGTATGAAGCATTTTTTTCATCGCCTTCTCGCTTATTTTTATTGCGGTTTTCATCTTATAAACATGATTGCAACAAAAACGGCAGCAAGTTACCAGCGATATCTGATAAAGCGTCGTTATTTGGCGGTTAATGCCATTTTATTGGATCAAACTGATAATAGCCGACCAATAAACTGTATATTTCAGGATCATAATGGCGCAGCTCACTGGGCTTTTCGAGAAAAGTTTCGGTGATCACGGCAAAAAATTCGGCTTCATTTGTTGCACCATAACTATGAATAACATGCGGCATATTATACGCAACATGCGTTTTTAACTGATTATAAGCGCGGCTAAAAACACGCCCCCACTGTTTATAATCTACTTCTTTAGCTAATATAGGCGTGCCTGTGGTTTTACCTGTTTCTTGATCGAGTTGGTGAGCAAATTCATGAAACACTAAATTATGTCCGTCACTGGGTAAGCGGTTCCCTTCAAGCACATCGTGCCAGCTCAGTACTAAAGTCCCTCCAGGCCATGACTCGCCTTGACGAACAGTATTATGATAGCTTACTAATCCGGCACTATCACGAGATGTCTGCGGCGCGTAATAAGCACTTGGGTACAGCAAAATTTCTTTCACATTTTGATAAAGTGGCCATGGTTTATTAAGCACCAACACACACGCATCCGCAGCAATTATTAACTTCATACTCTCGTTAAGAATTAAACCATCACAACCAATAAAGCGTTTTTCATTTAGAAACCAGACAATATGACGCTCTAATTTTTCCCGATCAGCATCCGTCATTTTTTGATAAATAGGCATATACCGTAACAATAATGTTTTTTGCTTTTCATCTAAACGATAATCTTGATACTTTTTTTGCCACAAGCGGTTTTGAATAACCGGCCAACGCCAATAAACAACTACAAACGCAATCAGCGCAAATATTAATAATCCATTTACCATTAAAAGGTCCTATCAACAGGTGTAGCTTATTAATATGTCCTGTGAGGATAAAATTCAATCATCTAGCCTAGCAACAGCTAAAAAAACCGCCCATAACTATGTTATAGACGGTCAGCTATATTATTTCGTAAAATCAATTATATTAACGATATAAACGGTCCCAAGCACAAGTACGGTAACCATTACGTTCAAAGTAAAAGTTATTACAATTGTCATCGTAGTTGCTATTGCCGACATCAATACGATGACCACTAATATATTGATTATGTAATGACACCTGCTGGCCGTTATACAACAAAGTAAAATGCACGTGAGGACCTGATGATTGTCCCCCTTCACATAGTGCTTGGTAATAATTGTTCGCATAACGACCGAGCCATGCACCTGACTGCACAAAATCACCGCTACTATACTGCAGATTAGACATATGATAATAGTTGGTTGAATAACCACTCGAATGCGTTACGCGGATATTACATGACGAAAAACGTGTGATAGTACCACCATGCGCCGCTTGAACATATGGTGTATTTGCGCCCCAACCACCAGAGCCATTATTAAAATCAAGCGATGAATATGGATAACCAGAGCCAGTATTAGAGTGAGCCCCACCGCTGTACCAATAATAACCTGATGACCATGGTAAGTTCATTGAAAAACTAGCCGCAGCAAACTGCTGATTGCTACTTTGTAGTGCACTTTTAGAGGATCTTTGTAACTGAGCGCGACTATCAGGGAATAGACGCTCAAACGTCGCTAAAAAGCCGGTTAGATCGCTCTTAGCGTAATTAACATTATCTTTGCTTAATACTTGTTTTTTAAGAACACTGACCAATGCTACTGTCGCTGCAGTACTGCTGTTGGTATTGACTCTATTAGTGATTTCCTCGCCCGCATACTTTGATGTTTCCGGGGTGGCTTGGCTATCTTGCCACTGTTTATATGCATAAAAACGTTGACTTAACATCATTACCACATCTTCTAGCTGGGCATCAAAACCGTGTTCGTCCGATAAACCTGCAAAAGCATTATTAATATCTGCGTCAGGATCAGAAAGTAAGCCACTTTGCAGCTCAATCAACGCTAAGATAACTTTAGGGTTGATACTTGTATAACCTGCCCAGTGCAAAACACGCTCTTTTTTATCTTCCAGTACTGGCGCATGCAGAGCAAAGAAATTATCCCAATCTTCACGCAACAAGTCATTATTGAACACAAACTGAGTATCGTCCACAGCCACCAAGGAGGTTAACTTAAGTGACTCAATGGACTGTGCAGTAAAGTTAAAATCATTATGCTTATGGCCTTGTGCAAACACCGCTGGCGACACACCTAAAACACCTGCTAATGCTACATATATCATCTTACTTTTCATCTTTTGTTCCTTCTGTTTACATCAAAAACATCCCAAATCGGGAACAAAAGGTATAGCATCAAACCCAATTAAATGTTAATAAAATGTTTTAATATATGTATTGATATATATTATGTACCCGAAAAGTAATAGCCTGTAGCGTGTTTTCCCAAATACTCTACTATAACTTTTAGAGTGTTATAACTTCGACTCGATTTCGCCCATTACTTTTTGCTTGATAAAGCGCTTGGTCAGCTTGCGCCAGTAACCTGTCATAGTCATTAACTGCCAATGAATCAGCGACTCCAAAACTAACCGTTACCGATAACCCGCTAGCGATGTTTGAAAAATCGTAGTTTGCAATTTGCACACGTAATTCTTCACATAATTGAGCGGCTTGTTGCGCGGTTTTATGAGGAAATAGTAATGTAAATTCTTCACCTCCCCAGCGAGCAACTTGACTATCATCACTCTCATTGAGCTCTCCTAGCATATGAGCAACCACACAAATTACACGGTCGCCAACAATATGTGACCACCCATCATTAATTCGCTTAAAATGATCAATATCCATAATCGCAATAGCGAGAGGTGAACCATGCTGTTTAAAATCAGCAAAATTGTCCGCAAGCCAACAGTCAAAGGCACGACGGTTTGGTAAATCAGTTAGTTGATCATGGGTTGCTTGATGAGCAAAGGCATCTGTTTGTTGTTGCAGATCATTAGTTTGTTGCTCAACCCGCTTAATCAGCTCTATCTCTATTTTTTTATAATGATAAAGCCGGTATCTATAAAGCCCGTAGACTAATGCTAATAAACCGATAAAAACCATTATTTTAAAAGTAATTTTTTGCCAAAAATATGACTGAATCACAAACGTTAAGGTTTTATCATTATTTTGCCATTGCCCATTAGGGTAGCCCGAACGTACCTTAAAAGTATACTTTCCCGGTGGTAAATTAGTGTATTCCGTAATGGTTAATTGATTACGATTAACCCACACATTATTATAACCAGTCAACTGGGTTTGGTAATTCAACCGATGAGGCATAATAAAACTTAGGCCAGCATAATGAAAAGAGAGCCGCGAAACGCCAAGCGGTAAAATAATTTCTTCATCTTGCTGCACCAAGGGGGTCATTTTGCCATCTACATACATTGCCTCAATAATTGTCGGTAATGTTTTCTTTGTAGCTTGCTTTAATCGTTCAGGGACGATAGTACTTGCCCCTTGCGCTGTAGCAATCCAAATACTGCCATCTTTGTGCAGCACTGCAGAAGGATTAGACCCGCCATTAGCCTGAGCGCTTAGCATGCCATCTCCTTCATCATATAGCTGATACTGGATTGGCAACGCATTATTTTGTGCTAACTGCGCTAGCCGCTGTTTGACCTGTTTTTGATTTACTTGGATCACACCGCGATTACTAGATAACCAAAACGAATCTCCCTGTGCCACAACTTGAAACAACTTATCAACTGGCAAGCCTTGTTCACGCCCAAGAATACTCATTTCTCCAGTTGGGATATGACACCGGACAAGACCACGGTCTGTCGCCATCCAAATATATTCAGATTCAGCATAAAAACCAAAAGCATATTCAGCATCAAAATGGGCAGGAAACACTTTAGCCGTAAATTTTTCTAAATTTGGGCTAAAAGATGCTACTCCAACGCCGGTTCCAATCCATACATTGCCATAATTGTCTTCACTAAGGGCTATAATAAAATCACCAGGTAAACCATCTGTACTTGAAAACTGCTTCAGAGAGCCATCCACGTCTATTCGTGTCAAACCTGCTGCAGTTCCCACCCATAAGCGCCCTGCACTATCAAATAACAACGCCCTAACTTCATTACTGGCTAAGCCATTTTGACGATCCAGAACAGGATAAACTTTACCATTGATAATCCGCATCAAACCTGAGGTATAGGTCCCGAGCCAAATTTGACCTTGCGCATCTTCGGCTAAACTTAAAACCGATAACGGATCATTCCCATAAGCAGGAGGGAATGTGTTTACTTTATTATCTTCAATGCGATTTAAACCAAGGCTGCTGCCTACCCATAAGCTACCATCAGAATGCGACAACACGGTACGGACATAATCGCCTGTCAACCCTCGTTTTGTGGTCCAAGTCGAAAAAGCGGCTTCACGCAATCGGTATAAACCGCCATTTGTGCCAACCCAAATACTATTTTCACGATCTTGTAATAACGATAAAATCCGATTTGCAGGTAAACCAGCGTCAGCATCAAGTTGTTCAAGTCCTAACGGGCTTAATCGAAACACCCCTTTATTGATCGTACCAAACCAAAGATCATCATGATCATCTTGTAAAATACTTGAGATAGCCTCATTTTTAAGTTGAGCATGAATACTGATAAAACGATTGTTTACCTGTTTCCATGCACCTTGTTCACTGCCGACTATGAGCTCACCTTGGCGGGTCAAATACAAGGTGTATATTGGGCTTTGTGGTAAACCGGAATCGGGAGTGATTAAACGCGCTGTTTTATTATTAATTTGATACAAGCCATTGCTGGTTGCAACCCAGATAATACCTGCATTGTCTTCTATTAGACGATAAGCACTGAGGTTTTCTAAAATAGCCGTGTCCGGCGCACTATCAAACTCTCGATATACAACACCTTGTCCCTCAAGGGCTAACCAAGTTTCATCTGAAGGCGTTTTTAATACGTGATTTACCATCGCAGTCGCATTTGGCTTGGCATGCCATTGCCCTTGATATAAATGACTGATCCCCCCTCGAGCGCCCACTATGTATAGACCGCCATCAGCTTGTGGGGCTAAACTACGTAAACCAGAATCTGGTAAACCAGTTATTTCCGTACGTGTAAACAGTTTAAACTCTCGGCCATTAAATCGGGCTAATCCTTCCCAAGTGGCAATCCACACGTAACCATCATTTGTTTGTACCACGCTATTGATACTATTATGAGGCAAACCAGAACGGGTATTCCAGGTTTCAGCAAAGTAGTCATTAAGAGGTAAGCGGGTTTGCTCAGCAGCAAAGCAACTAAAAACAACAAAAAAGAAAAAGCAAAGACCTAAACGAATCATTATACTAAACGCCTTCGTAATTATGGCGAGCTAACAACTTAGCATGAACGCAAATTAAATAGATAATGATTTTCCAGTAGTTAACTATCATTATGTGTTCTTGTATATGAATTATACTAACATAGTCTGAGTTTTATTTTCATTAACTAAATAACACAATTCGTTTACGGCCACGCTAAGCACACAGAGCGTCTATACTCTGCTGCAGCTGTTCAATAAACTTCGCTACATGTAAACCATCCATCAATGCATGGTGCACATCTATTGAGATAGGCATTGTCCCTTTTTGTGCATCAAACTGTCCAAACACTAATTTAGGAATGCCGAAATGATTACCTTGTGTATGTGCATGAGAGAAGCTTGTAAAGTTCAACCACGGTAAAACCGAAATATGGATCAAATCAGTCTGACCTTCGGTTTGCGCAAAAGCAGTTGAGAATAATGGCTGTTGCTTTGCCGCTAAGCTAACTCTGTTTGCATGTATTTGAAAGTCGTTCAACGTAGCTTGTTGTGAAAAGTAGCTAAACCTAAAGGTATCATCATCAGCAAGCTCTACAACACTGGCACGTTGAGCAGCTAGTTGCCAAGGTACACCGTCAATGATCCTCAGTAACATTGGTTGATAAGTATTACTTGCCTGCAATGTCGCATAGATATAGGCATGAAAAAAAGAACATTGCTGTGATTTACAATGCTGATACAACGCCCCCATATCTAATTGTACACATACATTAAAGTAGGGTTGCGTAAACTCTTTAAACAGTGAGAAGTGTTGTTCGCGTGGCCATGTGGCTAAATCGATGGGCGTCATATCTTTAAAAACTATACAGGTCAGGTTGACCGTATCGTGAGGGATTTACTGAATAATGTAAAGGCGTGCAATTGCACGCCTATAACGCGTTTATTATAAACCGTTTTTGATGATCTCTTGTGCGAGTTCGTCTGCGATCAAATGCGTTGATTTTTGCTCTTTCTCACTTCGCGAAAAAATTTCAGTTAAGGTTTTGAAGATCCCCTCAACATGTTTATTTGATGCCTCAGCACTGTAACCTTCTGGCGCTGTTTCATAATAAACATTAATAATACCACCTGCGTTAATCACATAATCTGGTGCGTATAAAATACCTTTTTCACGAATGATCTCACCGTGACGAGACTCGGCTAATTGGTTATTTGCACAACCAGCAATAATTGTCGCTTTAATGCGTGGAATAGTCGCATCATTTACTGTTGCACCAAGTGCACACGGTGCATATACATCGACATCAAGGTCGTATATTTCATCAATGCCTACAGCAGTCGCTGCAAAATCATTCACGACTCGATCAATTGCCACTTGGTTGATATCAGTTACAAACAAGGTCGCACCCGCGTCATGCAAATGTTTACACAAGCCATAAGCAACAGCGCCTAAGCCTTGTACTGCCACTTTAATGCCACTCAAGTCTTGGTGACCACGTTGATGTTGTAACGCCGCTTTAATTCCTAAAAATGTGCCATACGCTGTAAATGGTGATGGGTTACCACTTTTACCTTCAAGGCCTAATACATAGTTAGTTTCTTTATTCATGATAGCCACATCATCACAGGTGATGTTTACATCTTCAGCAGAATAGTAACTACCATTTAAGCGCTCTAATTGGCGACCAAATGCACGGAATAACTGTTCAGACTTAATTTCTTTGGCATTACCAATGATCACAGATTTACCACCACCAAATGGTAAACGTGCTACCGCATTTTTGTAGGTCATACCCTTTGATAAACGAAGCGCATCGACAACAGCGTCGTCATCACTTGCGTAATCCCACATTCTGCAACCACCAACAGCAGGACCTAAATTAGTATTATGAACGGCAATAATTGCACGAAGGCCTGATTCTTTATCTGAACAAAAAACCACTTGTTCGTGGTTATCAAAATCAACTCGATTGAACACAGCCACTTTATCTTACTCCGAAATTTGTAACCCGTGAGAGGGTATGCACGCTGAAATTGCCGAGACTCTACCACTTCATATTACAGCTTGCCACTATATGAGATGATAAAACCTATCAATATCAGGCGCCGTAATGAACAAGCTAAATTATCGCAATTTTAAACATTTTAAATTCAAAAATAGTCACTTTTTAGAATAGTTAATTAACTAAACTAAAAATATAGCATGATAACGTTTACGTGAACGTCAATTTAAATATTATTGTAAAGTTTAAATTACAAGGCAATAAACAGCAACAAGAGAGTAATGATGGGTCTTTGCGGGAGGTTAGGTGGTTTACATCCAACTGGTCAGAGCTGATAAGCGGTATCTGAGAAAACTCAAATACCGCATAATAAAGCGAATACTTATTTTAATTTAGCGTCTAACTCTGCAATTTTAGCTTTCCAAATTGCTGGGCCTTGGGTATGCGCATTTGCGCCTTCACTATCCACTGCGACAGTGACTGGCATATCTTCTACTTCAAATTCATAGATAGCTTCCATACCTAAATCTTCAAATGCCACTACACGGGCTTTTTTGATAGCTTTAGATACTAAATAAGCTGCTCCACCTACGGCCATCAAATACACAGATTTATTGTTTTTGATAGACTCAACCGTTGCAGGGCCACGTTCCGCTTTACCAATCATGCCAATAATGCCGGTTTTTTCTAGCATCATGTCAGTGAATTTATCCATCCGCGTTGCTGTTGTAGGACCCGCTGGGCCCACTGCTTCATCACGTACCGCGTCAACTGGGCCAACGTAGTAAATAAACTTATTATCAAAATCAACACCTGCAGGTAACCCTTCACCAGAATTGATCATATCTTGCAGACGTTTATGCGCTGCATCACGACCAGTTAATATAGTCCCTGACAGTAATACTGTTTCGCCCATTTTCCATTCATGCGTGTCTTCTTTAGTTAGCGTATTTAAGTCAACACGACGCGTGCCCTCACCCACTTCAAATGTGACTTCTGGCCAATCTTCAAGTTTTGGCGCTTTTAAGTTTGCAGGACCTGAACCATCTAATGTGAAATGTACATGGCGAGTCGCCGCACAATTAGGGATCATAACCACAGGTTTTGAGGCCGCATGAGTCGGTGCGGTTTTTATTTTCACATCAACCACTGTTGTTAAACCGCCAAGGCCTTGTGCGCCAATACCGAGCTTATTTGCGCGCTCAAATATTTCTAAACGAAGTTTCTCTTCGGTGGTTTCTGCGCCACGTTCCATAAGCTCATGGATATCAACTGGATCCATAAGTGATTCTTTTGCCATTACTGCGGCTTTTTCTGCCGTTCCGCCAATACCTATACCTAGCATGCCTGGTGGACACCAACCAGCGCCCATGGTCGGCAAGGTCTTTTCGACCCATTCAGCCACATCATCAGATGGATTAAGCATCACCATTTTACTTTTATTTTCAGAGCCGCCGCCTTTTGCTGCCACCATTACTTCAACATTGCCGCCTGCCACTAAATCAATGTGCACGACCGAAGGCGTATTATCTTTGGTGTTTTTACGGCTACCTGCAGGATCTGCAACAATAGATGCACGTAATGGATTATCTGGATTCAAATAAGCACGACGCGTCCCTTCGTCAACCATTTGCTGTACGGTTAAATCTGTTTTGTCCCACTTAACATCCATACCTACTTTCACAAAACAAGTAATAATACCTGTGTCTTGGCACAAAGGACGTTTGCCTTCTGCCGACATCCGCGAGTTAATTAAAATCTGCGCAATGGCATCTTTTGCCGCTTTACTTTGTTCTTTGTTATAGGCTTTTTCGAGCGCTTGAACAAAATCAAGTGGATGATAAAACGAAATATACTGCAATGCATCTTCAATGCTATCAATAAAGTCTTGCTGACGAATTGTACTCATAGGGGTTCCTTAAATTACCTTTACGTGAGAACACGTAAACTAGGCCAAACCAGTGACGGTGGTTTGTACAGCGCTTAGGCAACGTCACTAAACGCTGCCAAAAAATTATAACTTATGATACCCTCCTAGCCCGTTTCGAGCCAGTTCTTCAGGGTAAAAAAATAGATGATAAAGCAACAAAAAACCTGTATTCAATTAGACATTTCGCTCAACTGCCTAGAGGTTTTCGCCTATTTTGCCCATTTACCTTATGCCGTTCTGCTGGATTCAGCCAACAGCGACCATATAAATAGTCGTTACGATCTGATTGCTATAGCGCCAAAAATGCGCCTCGAAGTTAAAAATAACCACACGTTTATTGATGACAAGGCAACTGAACAAGATTGTTTTAGCATTATTAAAGCACAGCTAAATACTCTAGATAGCAGTAAAACTCAGCCTAACCTACCTTTTAGTGGCGGCTGGCTCGGGTATTTTGGTTACGACCTTGGCCGAGTCATTGAAAAACTTCCCAGCCAAGCTATCGATGATATCGATATGCCACAACTAGCTATTGGTCTCTATATGGATGCACTTATCTATGATAAAAAGCTGCACAGTTGGTTTTATGTCGCACAGCCTGATGTTGATAGATCAGCAATGTATCTACAGGAGTTAGCTCACGCCTCTCCAATTACCTCGCCATTTGAAATCACCCGAGGCTGGTCATCAAATATGAGCCGCGCACAATACAGCGCTAAGTTTGCAAGAATTCAGGGATATTTAAAAAGTGGCGATTGTTATCAAATTAACTTAGCACAGCGTTTTACAGCGCAGTATCAAGGCTCACCGTGGCATGCTTATTGTACTTTGCGCGAAGCTAACAAAGCACCATTTTCAAGTTTTATTAATCATCTTGATGGCGCTATTTTATCTATTTCCCCTGAGCGCTTTATTGCCATTAATGATAATCAGGTTGAAACCAAGCCAATCAAAGGAACGCTGCCACGGTGTCTTGATAAAAAAGAAGATGCGTTACAAGCAACTCGATTACAAAATTCAGCGAAAGATCGCGCTGAGAATGTGATGATTGTTGATTTACTGCGCAACGACTTAGGTAAAGTTGCCAAACCTGGTACCGTGCAAGTCCCGTCACTCTTTGCGATTGAGAGTTTTCCTGCAGTACACCACTTAGTCAGTACCGTGACAGCGCAGTTAGCTGACGATAAAACTGCGGTTGATCAGTTGTATGCTGCTTTTCCGGGAGGGTCAATCACCGGTGCACCCAAAATTCGTGCGATGGAAATCATTGAAGAATTAGAACCGCATCGGCGCAGTATTTACTGTGGTTCAATCGGTTATTTAAGCGCTTGTGGCAATATGGATACCAGTATTACCATCCGAACTTTAGTGTGTCACAAACAGCATATTTATTGTTGGGCTGGCGGCGGCATTGTTGCTGATTCACAAGTGGATTTGGAATACCAAGAAACTTACGATAAAGTAAATAAAATCTTACCTTTATTGAAGTAACCTGTGTGAATAGCAAACAGCTTATGGCTCGTTTTCAGCTAACTGCGCCTGCCAATGAGTATATACAGCCAGCTGATAAGAGACATTTTAAACAACGTTCCCAACGAGCCAGTGCCGTTATGTTACCGCTGATTGATGTAGATAACAGCGCGCACATATTACTATGCAAACGCCCAATGTTCTTAAATCACCATCCTGGGGAAATTTGCTTACCAGGCGGTAAGCATGAGTTGAGCGATGCAAACTTACGCCATACTGCACTGCGTGAACTAAGTGAAGAGCTAAATATCGCCCCATCAAATGTCACTGTCATCGGTCAATTAGGCGATTACTCTACTCTTACCGGCTTTACGATTACACCGTTTGTTGGTGTATTAGCCCCAGATACACATTGGCATGCAGACCAAAATGAAGTGGCCGCCAGTTTTTTGCTGCCCGTCAGCGCACTCGCTGATGTAAACAATTGGCAATCCTTACCTTTTCATCGCTTTGGCAAAACTATTACTTTACAAGGTTTTTCAACTCCTTACGGACTACTTTGGGGAGCCACTGCTAGCATTATAAAAAACTTTACAAAACAGCTTG
Organism: Pseudoalteromonas rhizosphaerae; assembly: GCF_028885455.1. Classification (NCBI taxonomy): domain Bacteria; kingdom Pseudomonadati; phylum Pseudomonadota; class Gammaproteobacteria; order Alteromonadales; family Pseudoalteromonadaceae; genus Pseudoalteromonas; species Pseudoalteromonas rhizosphaerae. Next base: position 2,829,536 of record NZ_CP118496.1, on the reverse strand, counting down.
CCATACCAGTTTAAATCTCTATTGCAAAGGGTTACAAGGGTACAATTACGCGTTATTATGTGCGACCGTTCAAAGGCAGCAATCGTGCTGAGTAAAAGTAGAGTAAAGTTATTATGATCAGTGCATTCGATATGTTTAGTATTGGCATTGGCCCGTCATCATCACACACCGTCGGCCCAATGCGCGCATCGCGTTTATTTGTTAACGAACTACAACAACAAAACTTGTTAACCGATGTCACCAGCATTAAAGTTGAGCTATATGGCTCATTGGGACAAACAGGTATCGGCCATGGCTCAGGCAAAGCAGTTATCCTCGGACTTGCGGGTTATGATCCGGAAACCATTGATGCCGATTTAGTAGACGGTATTCTCGCTAAAATTGAAAATGAACAAGTGATCCACTTAAATCAAGTGCATCAAGCAAAGTTTCCAAAACAAGGAGCGATTGTATTCCACCGTCGTAAAACTTTGCCAAAACACTCAAATGCAATGGAGATCATTGCTTTTAAAGGCGACGAAAAACTCCATAGTAAAGTTTACTATTCAATTGGCGGCGGTTTTATTGTTACCGATGAAGAATTTGAAAACGAAAAACAAGCTGCGCTCACTGTCCGTGAAGAAAACCCAGCCCCCTTTCCATTTGGCAGTGCCAAAGACTTATTAGAAATGTGTAAGGAGTCAGGTTATAGCGTATCAAGCTTGATGATGAAAAATGAAAAAACCTTACGCACAGAAGATGAAATAAAAGATGAACTATTCAATATTTGGCAAGTAATGAAAGCCTGTATTGAACGCGGTATGCGCACCGAAGGAATTTTACCTGGTGGTTTGAAAGTAAAACGTCGCGCCCCTAGCCTGTACTTAAAGCTCAATATTGAAGTCAGCAATGACCCCCTTCGCGCAATGGACTGGGTGGATTTATTTGCCCTTGCTGTTAATGAAGAAAACGCTGCAGGTGGCCGTGTAGTTACAGCACCAACTAATGGCGCAGCAGGTATTTTACCTGCGGTATTAATGTACTACCACACATTCATTAAAGAAATAGACCGCGATATTGCAACTCGTTATTTATTAACTGCCGCCGCAATTGGCATCTTATATAAAAAGAATGCCTCAATTTCAGGTGCTGAAGTTGGTTGCCAAGGCGAAGTTGGCGTCGCATGTTCAATGGCTGCTGGTGCATTGACTGAAATTGTCGGTGGCAGTGTATTACAAGTAGAAAATGCCGCTGAAATTGGCATGGAGCATAACTTAGGGTTAACCTGCGACCCTGTCGGTGGATTAGTACAAGTGCCGTGTATTGAACGTAATGCGATGGGAGCTATCAAAGCAATTAATGCATCGCGTTTGGCTATTCGTGGCAGTGGCGAGCAAAAAGTATCATTGGATAAAGTTATTAAAACCATGCTTGATACTGGTAACGATATGAAAACTAAATATAAAGAAACCGCTCGCGGTGGCTTAGCTGTAAATATAATTGAGTGTTAGGTTTTATACTCAGTAAAAAATCGTAATACATCTAACACCATTCAATTCAGATTGTTTTGATTGAATGGTGTAACTCGTTTTAGTGATCCTAACAGCCTTCGGTTTGAGTAGTTTTCATTGACAAAATAAACTCTTTAATTTTACTACGGGTTGCTTTCAGTTTAGTGAAGATTATTCCCTGTTTTCCTAACGAGCACAACAATATTAACCTATTTAAGAGTTAACGCTCAGTTGAGTTTACTGATAGCATCATCACTTGAGCAATCACGATTAAAGTCCCACCTCTGACAACTAGCTTTACTTGTTATTTAGACACCTGCTAATTGCTTTATTCGCGTATTCAATCGTTTCTATTCATTCCAATGGTAAACTTTTTGGAAAAATATTTAAGCATTACTGCTCAGCAAAAAAAGCCCTATCAAAAAGGTAGGGCTATTGTCTTATGCTCGTTTTTGCAGTAAAGCAGCTTATTCATTAATCCGCGTTAACAATTAGGTAGATGTTGAAAAGCTATCATCACTTGAGTGATGCTATTTAACACCTAACTCACGCAGACGCTCTTGTAAGTAACTGTCAGCAGTATAACGCGCTGATAACACCACATCTGGACGCGGGTGCAAAAATAACGGCAAAGAAATACGTGACTTAGATGACGCTTTGCCAGTAGGGTTAATAACACGGTGAATAGTCGACGGGAAATAACCACCTGACGCTTCTTGCAACATGTCGCCAATGTTAATAATTAAACTGCCAAAATCGCATGGCACATCTAACCAACCGCCATCTGTTTTTTGTACTTGCAAGCCTGGCTCATTTGAAGCAGGTAATACCGTTAATAAATTAATATCACCATGTGCAGCAGCACGAATAGCGCCAGGTTCTTCATCACCTGTCATCGGCGGGTAATGTAATATACGTAATAATGTTTGCTCTGAATCAGCAATCATATCTTTTAAATCGATTGAAAACTTAGCACGCACATCCGCTGGTGCTTCAGCTTGCACCCAGCTTAACAATGTCGCAGCAAATTCATTGGCTAAACGATAATATTCGCGAATATCTGCTTCTAACTGCGCTGGTACACGGCCTTTTGGATAAACATGAAAATATTCTTTAATATCTTTAACTGTAAAGCCTTTTGCAACTTCTGATACCGAAGGCGGAAAGTAGCCATCTTGAGTGTCTTTAGAGAATAAGAATTCATGTTTTTGTTCAGAATTAAAAAAATCCTGCCAATTTTTATAAATTGATTCAACAAGAGACTGTGGAATTGGGTGGTTTTTTAATACACCAAAGCCCGTATTTCTAAGAGACTCAACAAATTGAGCGGCCGCATCGCTCGCTTTATAATCAACGGTAGGTAATTGCATGTTCGTATCCAATGAATTAAGTTGTTAAAAGCCTTTGCTAATCATAGCAGTTGCTCCATTGTAGCGCTTCGCGAGCATAATAAAACGGGCAAAAAAACATAAGGACTTATGTCCTCTTTAGCTGGGTAAGCGTTTATTACTTGATGCAAATCAAAATGTTGCTATTGTGGATAAAACGCCAAAACAACTGTAATTATAAACGCACTTTAATGGTCTATTCTTCACTAACCTCTTTCATTAAGCAAAGGTAACCTATGCGCCAAAAAATTTCGTTCAAAAGTGGTGATTTAACACTCGCCGGTCAGCTTGAAACACCCGCCAGTGATATTAAATTTTATGCCTTGTTTGCCCATTGTTTTACCTGTGGTAAAGATATAGCCGCAGCAAGTCGAATTAGCCGAGCACTCACTCAACAAGGCATTGCGGTATTACGCTTTGATTTTACTGGCCTTGGTAATAGCGACGGTGATTTTGCCAACAGTAATTTCTCATCAAATATCCAAGATTTAATTGCCGCAGCAGATCACTTACGTGAACACTTTAAAGCGCCACAATTATTAATTGGTCATAGTTTAGGGGGCGCAGCGGTACTTGCAGCTGCTGAACACATTGCTGAAGTACAAGCCATTACCACCATAGGCGCACCATCAGATGCGCAACATGTAGCGCATAACTTTGCCGCTCATCTAGATGAAATTAATAGCAAGGGCGAAGCCAAGGTAAATTTAGCAGGGCGAGAATTTACCATTAAAAAACAGTTTGTGGACGACATTGCCAATTACGACCGCAGCCATATCAGTAAATTAAAGCGAGCATTGTTAGTAATGCACTCCCCTATTGATGCCACGGTAAGTATTAACGAAGCTGAAAAAATTTACGCCGCTGCTAAACATCCAAAAAGCTTTATTAGCCTGGATAACGCCGACCACTTACTCACTAACAAAGACGATGCAGACTACGCAGCAGACGTTATAGCATCATGGGCAAAACGTTATGTGGATTTTGATAAAAACCAGTACAGTGCCAAACTTAGCAGCGGCAATGTATTAGTTGAAGAGAAAGATCATGTCTTTACTCAGCATGTAAGTACCAAGGATCATACTTGGCTTGCCGATGAACCACTAAGTGTTGGCGGTAATAATTTAGGCCCAGACCCTTATCACCATTTACTTGCTGGACTTGGTGCATGCACAGCGATGACTTTACGTATGTATGCAAGTCGTAAAAACTTGCCACTTGAACACGTAAAGGTAGAACTGAACCACAGCCGTGATTATCACGCCGATTGCGATAACTGCGAGCAAACCGACAAACTCGAAGCCATCACCCGTAAAATCACCTTAGTGGGTGATTTGAGTGACGCTCAGCGCCAGCGCCTATTAGAAATTGCCAACAAATGCCCTGTGCATAAAACCCTGCATAACAACCCACTGATTGTAAGTGAGCTGGTAAAATAACTATCAAGCGCGTAAGAGTGGCAACTTAATATGTTTACGCGCTAAGTTTTATTATTTTAGTTTGCAACAAACGCTTTGATTTCTTTACTCATCCGCTCTACTAACCACTTAGGTCCGCCATCATACATATCATTATGGCGTGAGTTCTTTATCGCAATCTGCGTAACCGGATACTGTGCTAATTCATCTTCATTGAGTAATACCTGATTATCCGCAGGGTAATCACTGCCACGAAGCGTTAAAACCCGAATGTTATTATTGCGAGGTAACAACATACGCCGATGATCAAGCGTAATAATTTGACTCACTTGCTTAGGATAAATCGCCGCGTAAAGCGCGGCTATATCACCGCCATTAGAATGGCCAAATAACGTTAACCGCGTAAAATCATACTCTGGGTAGCGAGAGCTCAACTCAGTCACTAAAAATTTTAGAGTGACCACACCACGATGCCAGTTTTCCATACGAGTGGCCATATAAGGTGGCGTGCGGTTGAGCGCAGGATCGCGGTCTAATTCATGGGCTACAGCAATAGTTAAATAGCCCTTAGCTGTAAATATATCAGCCGCAAACTGATAGTCAGTATGCGCAATACCATATCCGGCATTAATAAATACCACAGGGCATTTTGTTTGTTGGCTACAATGCTCGTTATATGCTGGTAATGAAATACTGATCGGGATCGCGCGGTCACGCGCTTTATCAACAATCATTTCGCTGTTTGTTGCGGAACTGGCGACGGCACTGACTATGAGAAAGAAGAAGCTCACAAGGTACTTAAAAGGTAGTGGCATTAATTTGCTCGACTTATTTTATTTAAATTATAAAGTACTTTAAGCTTTTGAATATTAATTGCAATAAAACGAGGTACCTAAAACAGCAGAAGAGTTTTAAAGAAAAAAATAATTATTATAAATTTATGCGATAATAGTCGTATTGTCCTAACGTCTATTTAGAAAAGAACCTATCCATGAAATCATACAACAGCATCGAAGAACGTATCGATATTTTACAAAGCAGAATTGAAGCGTATCAAGATGAAATCGAAACGCTAGAAACAGAGCCAAAAAATAATAACGAGCGTATTATTTTTAAATTCATCGAAACAGGCAGCACTGGCAAGACTAAAGATTTTGTGCGTGAATTAGGCATTAAATCACCACGCGATAGTTTGTATTCATCAGGTGATGTATCAAAACTCATCAAAGATGGCGCCAGTGATATTTCCCCTGCATTACTTGAAATTGCCCGCGCACTTGCCAGCGCACGAAATAAAAATGGTCCTGCCTGCTAATTAAGCATTAGATTAGCCGTGTCATAACGGCTAATCTACCAGCTCGATATCTAGTCCGCTGAGTAAGTTTAACGCTGCAAAGCGCTCAAACTTAGCCCGGCTAACATTATTATTTTTAATATCAATATTAAAATGCATCGCCCCGACAAAGTTTACTTTACTCAAGTTTGTTTGCAGAAATAGACTATCTCTAAAGTCAGTGTTACTAAAATCACTGGTAGCTAAATTAGCCTGTCTAAAATCAACATCTTTGGCAAAACAGTCAATCATGATCAAGCCTTTTAACTGTAACTCATAAAATGAGCTATGACTAAGTTGGCAATTTTTAAAACTCACCGATGACGTAAGTGCCAATTGTGGCCAATTTACCTGCGCCCATTGAATACTGTTGAGCTTACAATCAACAAAGCAGACTTCTTCTAACGAACTATAGCCCCAATTTAAATCGCTTAAATTACAGTTAATAAATTCGCACTCAATAAAACGACAATTACTAAATTGACTATGACTAAAATCACATTCAATAAACTGGCACTGTTCAAACTCAATGTCACTAAAGCGCTGCGTATTAGCCATGCAGTTTGAAAAATGCTGGTCGTAGTAGTCTGTTTGTGAAAATTGATAACTCACAGCCATAAAATCCTCTAAAAAAATTATCTACACATCTAAATGAAAAAACCCCTAGGTATGAGCCTAAGGGTTTTCAACAAATCACTTATCGGATTGCTTATTCTGCTGATTTTTCAGCTTTTTCAACAACACTAATAGCAAGCTCTGTAAGCGAATCTGCATTTGCTTTACTTGGTGCGTTAGTTAACAAACACGACGCTTGGGTTGTTTTAGGGAAAGCAATCACGTCACGAATATTATCAGTACCACACAGTAGCATTGCTAAACGGTCTAAACCGAACGCTAAGCCAGCATGTGGTGGCGTACCGTATTTTAACGCTTCAAGTAAGAAACCAAACTTGTCTTGCTGCTCTTGTGCATCAATACCTAGGATTCTAAACGCTGCTTCTTGCATATCTGTATTATGAATACGTACCGAACCACCACCTACTTCGTAGCCATTTAGTACCATATCGTATGCATCTGAAATAGCCGCTGCTGGGTTTGCTTCAAGTTCGCTTGCATTTACATCTTTTGGTGCTGTAAATGGGTGATGAACAGCATGCAATGTACCTTCGTCGTCTTCTTCAAACATTGGGAAGTCAACAACCCAAAGCGGAGCCCAGCTATTTAGATTAGTGATTTCTAAATCAAGACCAATCTTAATACGTAGCGCGCCCATTGCTTCGTTTACTGTGTTGCGTTTATCAGCACCGAATAAAATGATGTCGCCAGTTTGTGCGTTAGTGCGTGCAAGAAGTTCGTTGATCACGTCTTCATTTAAGAACTTAGCGATTGGCGATTGCACGCCTTCAGCGCCTGCTGCACGGTCATTTACTTTCATCCACGCAAGCCCTTTTGCGCCGTAAATGCCGATGAATTTAGTGTAGTCATCTAGTTGCTTACGCGAAAGTGATGCACCGCCTGGTACTGTTAATACAGCAACACGGCCTTTTTCATCATTGGCAGGACCAGAAAAAACTTTAAACTCGACGTCTTTTACTAAATCGGCAACGTCAATTAATGTCATTGGATTACGTAAATCAGGCTTGTCAGAACCATACAAGCTCATTGCCTCAGCGTAAGGCATGATTGGGAACTCGCCTAAATCCACGTCTAGCAATTGCTGCCACATTTCGCGGATCATTTTTTCTGTGATACCACGTACCTGAGCAGAGCTCATGAACGAGGTCTCTATATCGATTTGAGTAAACTCAGGCTGACGGTCAGCACGTAAATCTTCATCACGGAAACATTTAACAATTTGGTAGTAACGGTCAAAACCCGACATCATCAACAATTGCTTGAACAACTGCGGAGACTGCGGTAATGCGTAAAAACTGCCTTTGTGAACACGGCTCGGTACTAAATAATCGCGCGCTCCTTCTGGGGTAGCTTTTGTAAGTACTGGCGTTTCGATATCTAAGAAATTATTTTCATCTAAGAAACGACGCACAAAGCTGCTAGCTTTAGCGCGTAGTTTAATACGGTCACTCATTTCTAAACGGCGAAGGTCTAAGTAACGGTATTTTAAGCGACGCTCTTCAGAGTTTACCTGATTAAAATCAAGTGGTAATGGCTCTGAACGGTTGATGATAGTAAGGCCTGTGCCTAAAATTTCAACTTCACCAGTTGCCATATCTTTGTTGATTTGGCTGTCAGGACGTGCGCGAACTACACCTTTTAATTGTACGCAAAATTCTTGACGTAATGTATTCGCGGTATCCATTAAGCCTTCAACTTCAGGATCGAATACAACTTGTACTAAACCTTCTCTATCGCGTAAATCGACAAAGATAAGTCCACCAAGGTCACGTCGTTTGTTGATCCAACCACATAGTTCAACTTCTTGATCTACGTGAGTTTTATTTAGCTGTCCGCAGTATATAGAGCGCATAGTTTTCCTGTCAGTGTAAAGACGAATAGCCGCTTCCCCTAAGAATTGCTGTTTTTGAGGGAGAATAAGCCACTATTTATAAATCATTTTAGGGGAAGCATTATACCCAAGTTACTTGAAAATGCGAGCTCGGCAGCAGCTACTATGCTTTCAATTTATAGATTTGATATACTAACCAAAACACACAATCAGTTAACCGTTTTATGTTGTATTTAGGGTGTCCGCAGTGGTCAAGTACCGCGTGGAAAGGCAATTTATTATCAAGTCACTGCAAAAATGCCGATATGTTGCACGAATACGCACAGGTGTTTAATTCAGTCGAAGGCAATACCAGCTTTTATGCCGATCCTAGTGTTGAATCATTAAATCGCTGGCGTGATGCTGTCGGCAATGACTTTAAATTTACTTTTAAATTCCATCGACGCTTTAGTCATGAATTACAGCTTACTAATATCGATGACGAACTCACTGCATGGTTTAATTTATTCGAGCCAATATTGTCTCATGTTGGGCAGATCATGTTGCAGCTACCAAGTAGTTTTAGCCCCAAACAACTGCCGTTATTAGCACAGTTTATTGCCAAGCTCCCGACAGGTTTAAACTACGGCGTTGAAGTTCGCCACCCCGAATTTTTTAAGAAAGGCGCAGCCGAAATTGCCTTTAATCAGCTATTAATAGCAAACAATGTCAACCGTATCTCAATGGACACCCGCGCATTATTTGCAGTTAAGCCGAACACTGAAGCACTCATCGATGCCCAACAAAAAAAGCCCCATTTACCCGTGCATGCCATTGCAACAGGCAATCAACCTATGGCCCGCTTTGTGATTGCCGATTTAGATCATGACTATAAAAGCTATTACCAACCGTGGCTTAAAAAAGTAAAACAATGGCTTGATGAGGGTAAGCACCCGTATGTATTTTTTCATACTGCAGATAACCGCCAAGCACCATTATTAGCACGCGAGTTTTGCCAAGATTTAGGTTACCCGCACCCCGTGCTAAACCCTTTCACTGGTGAAAAAGAAGCCAGTCAAGCCAGCCTTTTTTGACTCGCTTTGAAAATTAATTAACTACAAAGAAGTATTGAATGAGTGATTTTAAACGCTATTTTAGCGGCTATCCAGAGCAAATTGTAACGCAAGTAATGCAGCTTATTGAAAATGATAAACACGGCGCGTATTTAACTAAAAAATACCCCAGCTCCCATAATATTACCAGTGACAAGTCGTTATACGCATACGCCACTGAGCTTAAAAAGCGCTATTTAAAAAATGCGCCACCGTTTGGCCGCGCCGCGTTTAAAAAACAAGGCGATATGGTCACTAACGCGCTAGGTACTCATACGTATCGTATGCAAGGTAAAACCCGCAAGCACGATTTAGCCATCAACAGTGATTTACTGCGTGCACCAGAGGAATTACTCAAAGCTTTAGTAGTACACGAGCTCGCCCACTTTAAGGAAAAAGACCACAACAAAAGCTTTTACGCCCTGTGCTGCCACATGGAGCCAAGCTACCATCAACTCGAATTAGATTTACGGATTTTTTGTGTATTAGTAGCTGAAGGTAAAAACCCTTACACATAAAAATAACTGAATCACAAAGTACATAACCGAACAGTGAACATATAAATACTATGCAAGATGAGTACGGGAGATCTCTTCATTGACCCAATTTAGCAATTGCTTTATCGCTTTTGAAAGTACCTGATTTTGCCTCACTATATAACCTAAACTGGTAGTTGGAAATTGCGGTAATGCGGTCACTGTGGTAGTTAGATTTGCTTTACTGCGCAGGGAAAACTCTGGCACGATGGCAACGCCAAACCCCGCTTCAGCCCAATCAATTTGCGCATCCACACTGCCCACTTCCATCACCCGGTAATTTGGTAAGTTTAAAGATGGCAAGGCACTATCGAGCAAGTCTCGGGTTCGCGTATCATGGCCGAGTAAGATTAATGTTGGCGGCTCAGTCAGTGTAACATTGTTATCGTTTTTGGCTTGCTGCCATAACTTTAAATGATTACCTAATGCACACCATTTTATCTGCTGTAATTGCGTAAAATGCAGCGGCTCACTTTCTTTTTGGGCAATCACAAACCCTAAATCGGCTTCAGCACTTTTAACCAATGCTGACGCTTGCGAAGACGTTGTATTGAGCAAAGTAAAGTCAATGCCAGGAAACTGGCGCTTAAAAAGCTGAAAAGGCTCAATCAACAATAAACGAGAAATTATATCACTGGCGGCAATTGTCAGTGTGCCTTGGCTGAGATCATTAATCGCATTTAAGTCAGATTGGCAAACCTGTAATTCCCATAAGGTTTTTTGTCCAGACTCTAATAGCCGTAAACCTGCTTGGGTCAAACTAAAGGGATTACGTTCTATCAGTTTAACCCGTGTCGTTTTTTCTAACTGCTTAATATGCAAGCTAACATTTGGCTGTGTCATATGCAGCGCATTGGCTGTTTTACCAAAGTGCTTTAACTCAGCCAATGTGACAAAAGTTTTTAACCAGTGAATATCTAGCATCTTTATGACCTTAATGGTGTGAAATCGATATGAAATTCTTATCAAGATAATAATTATAATTAATTTCTCTTATTTTAATAGAGCGCATACCATATTCGTTCAATCAATTTGGAGATTAAACTATGCCGTCAATTGTTGTTGTAGGTGCAAACTGGGGTGATGAAGGCAAAGGCCGTATCGTCGATTTTCTAGCTGAGAACGCATCTGCGAGCATTCGCTTTCAAGGTGGTAACAACGCCGGACATACCGTTGTGAATGACTTTGGTACGTTTAAACTACACCAATTACCAAGCGGTATTTTTAATCCTGATTGTATTGCAGTACTAGGCCCAGGCATGGTGATAAGCCCTGCGGCATTAAGCGAAGAAATAGCCGAAGTTAACGCCGCCGGTGTTGATGTAAAATTATGTATTTCTGATCGTGCAACGTTATGCTTACCATTACACGCCCTTGAAGATACCCTCGAAGAAGTGCGCTTAGGCGATGCTGCTTACGGCTCTACTCGTCAAGGAATTGCACCTGCATACGGCGACCGAGTAATGAAGAAAGGCATTTTAGTTGGCTGGTTAAATCAGCCAGACGTTTTATTAGAGCGCATTCAATTTATGCTGGATTGGAAAATGCCACAGCTAAAAGCCCTTTACCCAAGCTGTGATTTTTCACAAACAGCTGAACAAATGACTGAGTGGTTATTAGCTGTCAGCGCTCCTTGGCGTGAATTTATTTGTAATGTAACAGAGCCTTTAAAAGCACTGCAAAAGCAAGATGCCAACTTATTGTTTGAAGCGCAACTAGGCGCAGGCCGCGATTTAGTTTACGGCGAATACCCGTATACTACATCATCAAACGTGACTGCTGCCTATGCAGGAATTGGCAGCGGGCTGCCAGCTTTGCGCCCTGAGCGTGTTATCGCTGTGGCTAAATCATTTAGCTCATCTGTTGGTACAGGTACACTTGTTACCGCCATGGCAGAGCAAGACAATTTTCGTGAAAGCGCGAACGAATATGGCGCAGTGACTGGCCGCCCACGTGATATGGGTTATTTTGATGCAGTTGCCACCCGTAACGGTGTTGAATTACAAGCAGCCACTGAAATCGCTTTAACCAAAATTGATTGCCTATCTGGCATGAAAGATTTAAAAATCTGCGTTGGTTATGCAGGCGATCACAGCGAAAACCCTATTTGGCCACAAACAGCGGCTTTAACGCCAATCTATGAAAGCATGCCAGCGTGGGATGAAGATATTACCGGTTGTCGTACCTTCGACAGTCTGCCTGCTTCAGCGCAGCATTATGTAGAACGCATCGAAGCACTGATGGGAGTACCTGTAAGTATGGTCTCTGTGGGCCCTGAGCGTGAGCAAATGATTATCCGCTAGATTTATAGCATAGCGTTTTTTTATCATTCAATTGAGCACAATAATATTGGGTTTCATTACGAAACCCAATATTATGCACTCTATTAATAACTAAATGCTTTGACCTGCTATTTAATGTCCTTGCAAGGTGTTATTTAAAGTCCGAGCTCTGCCATAAAGTCGTCATCTAAATCACTTGCTTTAGCATCATCAGCAGCTTTTTGTTTTTCTGCTTTATGCTTTGCTTCGTTTTCAATGATGTCATCTGGGTCAATAGCTTCAGCAATATCAAAATCGTGTAATTTGATAAACTCCGTTTTATCCATTGCTAATTCTAAATAAAAGATATTTTGTTTACTGGTGGTAAATGTCACGCGCCGTGCTTGCGGTCTATCCATCGTAGTATCGACCGAAATCTGTACTTGCTTGTTGATGGCCATCATCTTCGGTTGATTTTGGGTAATTGAAGTATGTAACTGCTCGCGTACCTTTGAAGTAAAATCACCAACGATTTGGTTCATCAATTCACCGAGTACATTTGATACATCGTCAGATAAATGACTGTGAGCTAGTTCTTCTTCAGGCATCCCCATATTACGCATGTAATCATGATAAATCTCCATCGCCGCTTGCGAGGTGAAATTAGTAATTACCAGTCCTGTAAATCCGCCATCAAATAATACAAAACAACCGATATCAGGACGCATACAGGTACGGGTTATTTTTTGTACCATTGCTGAGTAGCTAATGCTATTACCACTTGCCGACGACAATACACCCGTTACAGAATGGCAAAGGGTTGCCAATATATCATCTGTGCTGATCACTTTACTTTTGCTCATAAACTTCTCTTTTTCTACTTGTTATTCATTATTCTAGCCAAGCTACTGAAATTATCACTGACTATCCAGCATAAAATGCTAAAATAGCCCTATTATTTTTCAAGAGACTGTTTGTGTGAACATAAAAGACAGCATTTATGCCACTGAGCAAGCGGTTAAAGACTTTAGCTTTGACCAACATGTAGTAGAAGTTTTCCCAGATATGATCCAGCGCTCAGTTCCGGGTTATGCAACCATTGTTAGTACGATGGGTAAATTGGCCGGTGAATATGCGCAAAGCAATTCAAACCTTTATGATTTGGGCTGTTCCCTTGGCGCAGTAACATTAAGCATGCGCCGTAATATCCGCACTGATAATTGCCATATTATTGCCGTTGATAATTCACAAGCCATGGTTGAGCGCTGTAAATTACATTTGCACGGATTTCGCTCAGAAGTGCCTGTTACAGTGACGCTTGGTGATATTAATGAGCTAAATATTGAAAACGCGTCAGTGGTCGCCATGAACTTTACTTTACAGTTTATTCCACCCGCACAGCGCCAAGCCGTGCTTGAAAAAATATACGCGAATTTAAAACCCGGTGGTGTATTGCTGTTAAGCGAAAAAATCAAAGGCGAGAACGAGCAATGCGATAACTTGCTGATTGACTTGCACCACGATTTTAAACGCCACAATGGTTATTCTGAATTAGAAATTAGCCAAAAACGTACCGCCATTGAGAATGTAATGCGCCCAGATACTTTAAATGCTCACCTTTCTCGACTTACCGATATTGGCTTTAGCCAAACCCAAGTGTGGTATCAATGTTTTAATTTTTGCTCACTGGTAGCAATCAAGTAACAAATATAAAGAGTAATTCAATGTCTCAATGGTTTAACCAATTTTACGCCGCAATCGCACAAAGCCCGCTAAGTCACTGGCTGGAAACGCTACCTAGCCAATTAAAACACTGGCAATTAGAGGCAAGTCACGGTGATTTACCGAAATGGCAGAAAGTGTTAAAAAACTTGCCTGAAGTGGCGACCAAACACGTCAATATTATCGACAAAGTTGAAATTGGTGCCCCAGGCGAAATGACCGACGGCGAACAAAAACAAGTTACACACTTATTAAAACGAATGATGCCATGGCGTAAAGGCCCTTTCAGCCTACACGGTATTGAAATTGATACTGAATGGCGCAGCGATTGGAAGTGGGACCGTTTATTACCGCACATTGAGCCGCTAAAAGGCCGTACGGTTTTAGACATCGGCTGTGGCTCTGGCTATCACTTATGGCGGATGCGCGGTGAAGGCGCTGAGTTTGTGGTTGGCATTGATCCGTCTGATTTATTTTTATGTCAGTTTCAAGCCATCAAACACTTTAACCCAGATGAAAACGTGCATTTATTACCGCTAGGTGTTGAAGCCCTGCCTGAGTTAAAAGCCTTTGATACGGTGTTTTCGATGGGTGTGCTTTATCATCGTCGTTCCCCTATCGACTTTTTAGCACAATTAAAAGCGCAGCTTCGCCCAGGTGGTGAATTAGTGCTTGAAACCTTAGTTATTGAAGGCGATGAAAACACAGTACTCGTGCCCACTGATCGCTATGCGAAGATGCGTAACGTGTGGTTTATTCCGAGCACGGCAGCGCTAAAACTCTGGATGGAACGTGTTGGTTTTAAAGATGTGCAAGTGAAAGACTGCGCTATTACAACGCTTGACGAACAACGTAAATCAGATTGGATGGAAAACGAGTCCCTGATCGACTTTTTAGATCCAAACGATACTCGTAAAACCATTGAAGGTTACCCAGCGCCGTTGCGTGCAATTTTGACTGCAAAGGCTTAATACTAAAGGAACTAGGTTTTAGGTGCTAGGAACTACCTAGCACCTGCTACCTAAATCTATTGTGTCATTATACGGACAACTGTCCTTGTCAATAATAGTAAACTCATATTTGAACTAGCCGCGCCCTTGCAATTGTTGTAAAATACGCGCGTTTCTAAGCATACACATGCAAAACCATGCAACTTTTTTGAGGAAATCCTGTGAGCGAACAAAAACAGTCTCTAAGTTATAAAGACGCGGGCGTAGATATCGATGCCGGTAACGCACTTGTTGAGCGTATTAAAGGCGTAGTTAAAAAAACCCGTCGTCCTGAAGTTATGGGCGGAATTGGTGGCTTTGGCGCACTTTGCGAAATCCCAGCTGGTTATAAGCAACCAGTACTTGTTGCAGGCACTGATGGTGTTGGTACTAAGTTACGCTTAGCTATCGACCTTAAAAAACACGATACTGTAGGTATCGATTTAGTTGCTATGTGTGTAAATGACCTTATCGTTCAAGGTGCTGAGCCATTATTTTTTCTAGATTATTATGCAACAGGCAAACTTGATGTTGATACTGCCGCAGACGTAGTAACAGGCATTGGTAAAGGCTGTGAGATCTCTGGTTGTGCATTAATTGGTGGCGAAACTGCTGAAATGCCAGGTATGTACGAAGGCGAAGATTACGACATGGCTGGTTTTTGTACTGGCGTAGTTGAAAAAGCAAATATCATCGATGGCACAAAAGTAGCTGCTGGTGATCAACTAATCGCGCTTGCATCAAGCGGCCCGCATTCAAATGGCTTCTCATTGATTCGTAAAGTACTTGAAGTATCAAATGCTGATACAAGTGCTGAATTTGAAGGTAAAACATTAGGCGAAACTCTGCTTGAACCAACACGTATTTACGTTAAACCATTACTTGAGCTGTTCAAGCAAGTAGATGTTCATGCTCTTTCGCATATTACTGGCGGCGGCTTTTGGGAAAATATCCCACGCGTATTACCAGAGTCTGCAAAAGCAGTAGTTAAAGGTGATAGCTGGCAGTGGCCTGGTATTTTCAATTGGTTACAAGAAAACGGTAACATCACCACCCACGAAATGTACCGCACATTTAACTGTGGTGTAGGTATGGTATTGGTTGTGCCTGCTGACAAACTTGAGCAAAGCTTAAGCATCTTAAAAGAGCTTGGCGAAAATGCTTGGCACCTTGGTGAGATCCATGATGCCAAAGCTGGCGAAGAGCAAGTAGAAATCCTAGGCGGCCGTGATTAATGGCCCCTGCTCGTCTAGTAGTCTTAATTTCAGGTAGTGGCTCTAATTTACAAGCCATCATTGACGCCTGTAATAACGGCGAGATAAATGCAAACATAGCGGCTGTTATTAGTAATAAAGCAGACGCTTATGGCCTTGAGCGAGCAAAGCAAGCGGGCATTGCAACAGCAGTGCTCAGCCATAAAGATTTTGACTCGCGCGAAGCCTATGATGCGCAATTAATGAACGTTATTGATTCTTTTGCACCAAATCTAGTTGTATTAGCTGGGTTTATGCGTATTCTTACTCCTAACTTAGTGCAAAAATTTAAAGGAAAAATGTTGAACATTCATCCTTCTTTGTTGCCTAAGTACCAGGGGCTGAATACCCACCAAAGAGCAATTGATGCAAAAGATGACATTCATGGCGTAAGTGTGCACTTTGTTACTGAAGAGTTAGACGGTGGTCCTGTCATTCTTCAAGCCAAAGTACCCGTGCTGGCAGATGATACTGCTGACACATTAGCAAAACGCGTGCATGCACAAGAGCATATAATTTACCCTTTGGTGGTCAAGTGGTTCAGTGAACAACGACTTACTATGGAAGCAGATTATGCAGTTCTTGACAAAAAACAACTTCCTGCACACGGCGCGCACTACCCAGAATAAAAAACTAAGTGCCTTGCTATTGTGTGCGGGCACTTTATTACTTCCTACTAGTTTAATTGCTGGTGAACTTACTCAATTTGAAGCTAACTATGATATTTTGCGCAAAGGCGAAAACCATGGTCAAGGCGTCCGCACATTAAAAAAACTAGCAGATAACAGTTACCAAGTTAGCTACCACAGTGACATTGAGTGGATGATATTCTCAGATACACGTGAAGAAACATCCAATTTTACGTTTAACGACAAAATAGTCACACCTCTAAATTATAGCATGATCCGCACAGGTACAGGCCCAGATAGAGAATATACACTGCAATTTGATCATACTAAAAAACTCGTAAGTAGTAGTGAAAGTAAATACCCCATTGAATGTGAATGGTCTGAGCAATTTCAAGACTCAATTTCATATCAAGTACAAGTACGCGAAGAATTAAAAATGGGTAAAACCAGCTTTTCGTACCAGCTAGTTGATAAAAAAGGCAACTGCCGTGAGTATAACTTTGAGGTCGTTGGTAAAGAGACTATTTCCCTACCAATCGGTAATATCGAAGCGATCAAAGTAAAACGCTTATATGATAATGATAAACGCCAAGCGCTTGCATGGTTCGCCCCTGAAATGGATTACATGCTAGTCAGGATGTGGAAAGGCGAAAAAGGCGTAGAACAATTTGAAGTGCAACTTAACTCGTTCACTGTAACCAGCCCAGTTGCATTACCTGAAGAAGTTAAAAACGAAATAACACCAGAATAAATTGCTCTCAAGATGCAAGACGAAAGGCTCAAGTGTGACGCTCATAACTTGGGCTTTTCAGTTTATGACTTATTACCACATTAATTAAGTTCAAACGTTAAAACTGACGGCTAAATTAACTCACCCATTTTAAATAACGCAAATTCACCAGGTTCCATTTTTTGCCAACGCTCATCGTTGGTCAGTGGCCGAGTAGCGATCACCGTTACGACATCATTTGGCGTAGTTTCTTGTTGAAAATCTACCACCATATCTGCATCAATTAACGTAGCCTTACCGAACGGCGCACGGCGGGTGATCCAATGCAAATTATTAGTACAATACGCTAACACATACACACCATCGGTCAGCAGCATATTAAACACACCTTTTTCACGTAAAGTGTGTGCAAGCTTTGCCGCATAACGAAACACTGACGCCATATTAGCTGGACGTTTAGGGTATTTTTCACGAATTTGATCGAGTAACCAACAAAACGCCAGTTCACTGTCGGTATTACCCACTGGCCGATAATATTCAGGTTTTAAATCATAATAATTCGAAAGCTGACCATTATGCGCGTAGGTCAGCTCCCGGCCCCACAACTCTCGGGTAAAAGGATGCGTATTTTCAAGACAAACACGGCCACGATTACCTTGGCGAATATGGCTAATCACCGAGACACTTTTAATGGGATAGGCCTTTACTAACTTGGCAATTTCAGACTGACAGCTAGGCTCAGGATCTTTAAAAGTACGACACCCCTTCCCTTCATAAAAAGTAATGCCCCAGCCATCTTTATGCGGACCTGTGTTACCACCGCGCTCTAACAGCCCTGAAAAACTAAAACAAATATCTGTAGGCACATTCGCCGACATGCCAAGCAACTCACACATAAAATAAATTAACCCTTAAAATAAGTAAGTTAGTAGATTTAAAATTCAAATAAATCACTAGAGGCCGCAGTTTTGATAACACAATAGTATTTTTATTGACTGCGATTAATTATTCTTACAGCTTCCACAATCATTGTTAAACAACGGCGAGCTAAAGGCAAGATTCAATGTAAGGAATGATAATTAGAACCTTTTCTCACTAACGATTCTTTTTATTGTTAATCTCTCGAGAAAATCAACTCAAAACCGAAAAAACTTTACACAAAACAAACAAGAAGCTAACCTTTGTGTTCAATTTAAATACAAGGAAATGATTATGAAATTTATAACTTCTACGACAGTATCTCTACTATTGGCTTTTCCACTGGTAGCATCTGCTGCGGGTGATGAAAAAGTTAAATGTGAAACAAAAACAACGCAATTAGAGTACTTCTATGGATTAGCTAGTTGCACTACGTTTGATGGTAAATTCTTGAGTGAATACGTTTCTAGAAACTCTATTAGCTTGTACACGATAGATAAGAACATATATGAAAAAGGCTCATGGAAAAACTACCGCTGTAGTACTACCTTACCAAATTCAGCATTCGATACAGTATCAAGTGAATCTTGTCAGTACACTCCAAAGGCCAATATCAAGCAACATTATGTCGTAGAAAGTTACGATAGCCGAACTGATACCACATACTATGCTGCAGGAGTTAAAGTAGCTCAATTTACATTCAGTGATAGAGACGGTGAAGTACAAAAAGTAGAGAAATGGGTAAATGGTATAAGTACAACCAAAAACCATGTAGATATCACTTCTACTTCTGAAGTTAAATTAAAAGTAACCGATAACGATGGTAATGTTACTGAAACTAGGACTACTGTGCATCCGCCGATGATGCAAACATGTTCTCGAGGTGGTCAACTTATCTTATGCAATAATGAGTTTTAATATGGTATATAGTTTTCCTTAAAATTAATTTTTACATAAAGCTTGAATGCTATACATCAAGCTTTATGTCATTTACATTTCTACTGCGTTTTTCAAATGACTACACCATGCTCAATGAATAACAATGTATTACTAGACATTTTTATTGACTCGCCAAAGCAAGCTTATGCTTAAAGAACCTTACTATACTCTTTACAAAAGACCAACTAAACTCTCAGATTATCTCACTAAGCTACTTGATAATTATTCACTCTAGCGCTACTCTAACTAAAGGTGGTCTGACCTCTATTAAGGATTGAATACATGACACTCATATTTACACTTGGTTTAATCGTGCTGCTCAGCATCGCGAGTTACCACAGAGCGAGCTGGAATACTGCCCTTGGCGTTTCCATCGCAACACTTGTCATTGGTACCTTTGCAGGTGCATTTGGCGCAATTAGCTGGTTGATCTTCTTGATCATTGCAGTGCCATTGTCTGTTACTGGCATTCGTCAGCAATATATTATTAAACCTATTTTTGCCATGTTTAAAAAAGTTACTCCAACTATGTCTGAAACTGAAAAATCAGCCATTGATGCGGGTACAACATGGTGGGAAGCCGATCTTTTTTGCGGCCGTCCTGATTGGAACAAATTACACCAATACCCAATGCCTAAATTGACAATCGAAGAGCAAGCCTTTATCGATGGTCCAGTTGAGGTGGTATGTAGTATGTTGGACGACTGGGAAGCAACTCATGAGTTAACCGATTTACCACAAGATGTTTGGCAATACCTAAAAGATAATAAATTCTTTGCCATGATCATTAAAAAAGAATATGGCGGCCTGCAATTTTCTGCCTTTGCACAATCGTGTGTACTGCAAAAGTTAACCAGTAAATCTACCCTGCTTTCATCAATTGTAGGCGTTCCTAATTCATTAGGTCCGGGCGAATTGTTACAGCACTATGGTACTAAAGAACAAAAAGATCATTACTTACCTCGCCTTGCTAGTGGTCAAGAGATCCCATGCTTTGCCTTAACTTCACCAGAAGCAGGCTCTGATGCCAGCGCCATTCCAGATTATGGTGTGGTATGTAAAGGTATGTGGGAAGGCGAAGAAGTCATTGGTCTTAGCCTAACATGGAACAAACGTTATATTACGCTAGCGCCTGTTGCGACAGTATTAGGTCTGGCGTTTAAACTACAAGACCCAGATGGTCTACTAAGCGATGTTAAAGAGCCAGGTATTACTTGTGCACTTATTCCTACAGACATGCCAGGTGTTGAAATTGGTCGTCGTCATTTCCCGCTAAATGTACCATTTCAGAATGGTCCTACTCGTGGTAAAGACATTTTCGTACCGCTTGATTACATTATTGGTGGACCAGAAATGGCCGGCCAAGGCTGGCGCATGCTGGTTGAATGTTTATCGGTTGGTCGTGCTATTACATTGCCGTCAAACTCAACGGGTGGTATTAAAACAATTGCACTTGCAAGTGGTGCATACAGCCGTATTCGTCGTCAATTCCGTTTACCTATTGGCCAAATGGAAGGTGTTGAAGAGTCACTAGCAAAACTAGCAGGTTATGCGTACAGCTCAGATGCGGCTGTTAGCATGTCAACTGGTGCGGTTGATTTAGGCGAAAAGCCATCGGTTGTTTCGGCAATCATTAAATACCATTTAACCGAGCAAATGCGTGATTCAACCAACCATGCAATGGATGTTCACGGCGGTAAAGGTATTATGCTTGGGCCAAATAACTATTTAGGTCGTGGCTATCAAGGTGCACCAATTGCCATCACTGTTGAAGGTGCAAATATCTTGACCCGTAATATGATTATTTACGGTCAAGGTGCCATTCGCTGCCATCCATTTGTACTGACTGAATTGGGTGCCTGCGCAATCGAAGATCGTGAAGAAGCGCTAGCGGTATTTGATAAAGCGTTAATGGGCCACATCGGCTTTACTATGTCTAACCTTGTACGTACTAAGTGGATGAGCTTTACCGGAGCCCGTTTTGCAACTACACCATTTAAAGACGAAACAGCTGAGTTTTACCGTACTGCGTCACGCTTTAGCGCGTCACTTGCATTGATGTCTGACATTAGCATGGCTGTATTTGGTGGCTCACTAAAACGTAAAGAGCGTATTTCCGCTCGTTTAGGTGATTTGCTTAGTTACCTTTATTTAGTGTCTGCAACGCTGAAACGTTATAACGATGAAGGCCGTAAAAAAGAAGATTTACCGCTTGTACAATGGAGCTGTCAAGATCACCTTTACCACTGTCAACGTGCACTTGCTGATTTAATTAACAATATGCCATCAGCTCCGCTTCGTGCAGCACTTAAGTTGATGTTGTTCCCGTTCGGTCGTCCAGTTCGTAAACCGACTGATAAACTTGAGCATAAATTAGCACAAATTTTACAAGTACCTAGCGAAACACGTAACCGTTTAGCAAGCTACGTATACTTAACAAATGAACCACTTAACTTAGTTGGTCGTCAAGAGCAAACGCTTAAAGACGTGCTAGCTGTTGAACCTTTATTTGATAAGGTATGTCGTGAAAAAGGCGTTAAACTGCCTTTCTTCCAGCTTGATAAAGTTGCTCAGATGGGACTTGAAGCGGGTATTTTAACGCAAGCAGAGGCTGATCAGCTGGCAAGCGTTGAAAAAGCACGTTTAGATGTTATTAACGTTGACGACTTTGACCCTGCAGATTTATTAGCAGGCAAAGCCGCACGTAATAACACGGCAAAAAAGGCGAATGCTGCTTAACATCTTAAGTTAACACAGCCAACAGCCCGCCTGTTGTAATCATCCAAACCAGCGCAAAATGCGCTGGTTTTTTTTGTGCTATATATAATTGTAATATACACCAGCCAACACTCAGGCTCAGTAATAACCATTCTATTTGTTCAACAAACAGCAGATAGCTGCTCAGTGTTATCAAAAAGAACAAGCAACTTGGCATAAATTGGCTGATAAAAAACACCCGTTGTTGATAATTTGCTTGAAAAAACAACTGATACTTATCATGTAACTTACCACAATCAAATTGCAGTGAGCTGGTAAACAACACCATAAAAGCTGCGGCTATCACGTTAAATATAGCCTCTAAATCAGCACGCTCATTGAGCAAAGTAGTGATTGCCATAAATACACACAACAATAAAGCCACTCGCCATACTAGTACCCTGCTATGTTGCATAAAAAAGCTCAGCCAAAAAGTAGATAATGCATTGATCGGTAACTGGTCGCTCAGCGAAAATGCTGGCAACAACATGCTCAGCGCAAATAATATAATAAAGCCACAGTGATAGGCTAACGGCGCTATATTAATCGGTAGCAAGACTAAAATAGCAGTAAATACTAAGCCATATATTAATGCTCTTGGCTTGTACAAACACAGTACACCGAGGCTAAACTGCAGTAACATAAACAGCACAAAATGGGGTGCTCGTAGCCACTGTGAATAGTTTAAATCCAGCGCAATTACAGCACTTGCTAGCAACCAGCCATTGCTTAAAAGCAATAGTTTTATATCCATTAACTTAAGCCAGTTTGACCTTACAATAGTGCGTTGAAAGAGCCGCTGCTGACTATTTTGAATGGCTGATTTCATTGCACTGAGCATCACGCTTTGCAGTAATAGATACAGCCACGCCATTTGAGCGCCATATTGCGGCGCATCTATGCTGTTGATGATTTTGCCCAGACCTAAAAATAACAGCAAAATCATTCCAAGCATGGCTGAGCCAAGTACCACTAAAAATAATAAGCCGAAGTTTTTAAGTTGCTGTAGTAGTTGTGCCAGCTCAATTTTATAGGCCTGATAACGATACTGCATAAATGAGCGATATTGTGCAATCTCAAGCTTAATACCTAGCTTGCTCATAAGGGGACACACTCAAAGCCATGCTCGATAAACGGCGCCGGCTCATGGCAAGTGATAATGATTTGCCCATGCGCTTTATCTGCTAAATAATTATCTAGTAAACCAAGTAAATATATAATGCTGGCTTGATCAAGTGCCGCACTGGGCTCATCTAGTAACAAATACGGCGCACCGCGCATTAACGCTAAAATTAATTGGCACTTTTTTTGATTACCCGATGACAACGCATCAAAACGAGTCGCTAAAAAATCTGAAAAATTAAAGCCGCTGATAAGCGCTGTCGGCCAATCGCAGCCTAAACTGCTAACCGTTAAATTGATAATTTGTTTCGCGGTTAAAAACTCAGGCAGCGCGATGCGATCACTGGCAATTGCTACCTGTTTATAAGGCTCAGACAACACCTTGCCTGCAAATAATATCTGTCCACTTTGTGGTTGCTCAAGTCCAGCAAGCATCATTAGCAGCGTGGTTTTACCTTGACCGTTCGGCGCTTCAATACATACTCTCGGTGCTGTAAAGCTGATGCGATAATCTTTATATAGGATGTTTTGGGCAAATTGCTTGTGTAAACCACTAACTTCAATCATCACTTTCCTTTTATATGAGAGAGCCTTTTATATGAGTGAGTATTATAACGTAGGCTGTATTTTTAACGATACAGGCTTTGTAACACTTTGTTGCAGTTAAAATCAGCTAAAAACTTGCGTTAAAATAGGGTTAGGGCAACACTAAAACCGGTAAAAATATGCTTAGATAACAATAAACCAAGGAATGTACTATGAACAAAAAATTGCAATTTGCCGCACTCGCCTGTGCAATCAGTATTGCCTTGAGCGGTTGTAGCCAATCAACCTCAACAACAGCCGTCACCACAGTACAGTCGCAGCAAACTCAGCAAGTTAGCACCTATAATGCTAAAACCTTCTTTGATACGACCGCAATTATGGGCAGTAGCTTTTCACCCAATGGCGATAAAGTACTGGTAAGCTCTGATGAAAGTGGTATTTACAGCTTGTATGAAGTAGATGCAAAAACAGGCAACAAAACCCGCTTAACCAATTTTCAGGATAGCACCTACCCTGTCCGTTACTTCCCAAATGATGAAAGGGTCCTCTTTACCAAAGATTCTGGCGGCAATGAGCGCTTTCACGTCTACGTCCGTGAACTTGACGGGTCAATAACAGATTTAACCCCCGGCGATGAAACCCGCGCAAGCTTTGCAGGATTTACAGAAGATAGCAGCGAGTTTTTTATTACTAGTAACCAGCGCGATGCTAAATTTATGGACTTATACCGCGTTGATAGTAAAACCTATAAAATCACCCCTGTTTATCAAAATACGCTTGGTTTAGATGTCGGAGCAATCAGCCCCGATGGCCGCTATATCGCACTATCTAAAAATAACACCAATAAAGACAGCGACACATTTATTCTCGATACCTATAAAAAGACCCTCAAACCACAGCTAATTTCAAAACACAATACACCAGCTCAATACACGCCTGAAACCTTCTCTGTTGATAGTAAATACTTATACTACTCAACGGATGCTAAAGGCGAGTTTTCACAAGTGTGGCGTTATGAGTTGGCCTCAGAGGAGCATAGCCCTGTATTAAAAGATAATTGGGATGTCAGCTTCATTTATTTTTCTAAATCAGGGCGTTATCAAGTCAGCGGTGTCAATGCCGATGCCAGCACTAAAGTCACGGTGATTGATACCCAGTCAGACAAAGAGATTGCGATGCCTCAGTTACCCGCAGGTAACTTACGTGGTGTTAACTTTTCTGCAGATGAAAAAAGCATGGCGTTTTACCTAAACTCAGACACGTCACCAAGTAACTTATTTGTATGGCAAGTAGGCAGTAATAAAGCACAGCAATTAAGTAATACTTTAAGCAAAGAGATAGATCAAAATGATTTAGTTGAAAGTACCATAGTGCGCTTTAAAAGCTTTGACGGTTTAGAGATACCCGGCGTACTTTATAAACCCAAGCAAGCCAGTAGCAATAATAAAGTGCCAGCGCTAATTTGGGTGCACGGTGGCCCAGGTGGCCAAAGCCGCACTGGTTACAGTGCAATGCAACAACATTTAGTCAATCATGGCTATGCTATTTTTGCGGTTAATAACCGTGGCAGTTCAGGCTATGGTAAAACCTTTTTTCATTTAGATGATAAAAAACACGGCACCGACGACTTACAAGACATTGTTTACGGTAAAAAACACTTACAAAGTTTAGATTGGGTCGATGCAGAAAAAATCGGTATCATAGGTGGCAGCTACGGTGGCTTCATGACCGCAGCAGCGCTTGCTTTTGAGCCTGAAGAATTCAAAGTGGGCATTAATATTTTTGGTGTCACCAACTGGGTAAGAACGCTCAACTCAATTCCACCGTGGTGGGAAAGCTTTAAAAAAGCGTTGTACGATGAAATGGGCGACCCTGCAACGGACGGCGAGCGTCATCGTGCAATCTCACCGCTATTCCATGCTAAGAATATCACCAAACCATTAATGGTTATTCAAGGCGCCAACGATCCGCGCGTATTACAGATAGAAAGTGATGAGTTAGTTGCCGCAGTGAAAGCCAATGGCGTACCGGTCGAATATGTATTATTTGACGATGAAGGTCATGGTTTTAGCAAAAAAGAAAACCGTATCAGTGCCTCCAACGCGTATCTAAACTTTTTAGATACCTACTTAAAAGAACGCTTTGGCCCACAAGGCTAATATATTAAAGCTGACTAGAAGTTTAATTATAAGCCTGTAATTCTGATCAAGATTGCAGGTTTTATTATGTTCTTTGTCAAGTTCAGATAAGATAACTGATAGCTGATAGCTGATAGCTGATAGCTGATAGCTGATAGCTGATAGCTGATAGCTGATAGCTGATAGCCAAAGTATGTTTTATTGCAATAGGTATACAAGGACTTTATAAACTTATTATTGAGGAAATAACAAGTGGCGGAGTGGACGGGACTCGAACCCGCGACCCCCGGCGTGACAGGCCGGTATTCTAACCAACTGAACTACCACTCCGCAGTGGTATGTGCATGGGGTAATGCACTTACTAATTTTATTACTGATATCAAGTGGCGGAGTGGACGGGACTCGAACCCGCGACCCCCGGCGTGACAGGCCGGTATTCTAACCAACTGAACTACCACTCCGCAGAGATATCATTATACTTGTTATTACTTAATTTGTTGGCGGAGTGGACGGGACTCGAACCCGCGACCCCCGGCGTGACAGGCCGGTATTCTAACCAACTGAACTACCACTCCAGCATACAAATTTTGTAATATAACATTGTTTAAATAGTTGGCGGAGTGGACGGGACTCGAACCCGCGACCCCCGGCGTGACAGGCCGGTATTCTAACCAACTGAACTACCACTCCAGCGCATATTTAAACTGTTATTTTTTCTTATTGGCGGAGTGGACGGGACTCGAACCCGCGACCCCCGGCGTGACAGGCCGGTATTCTAACCAACTGAACTACCACTCCATAATAAGAATATGTTTTACAACCATATGTTGTGTAAGTGTTGGCGGAGTGGACGGGACTCGAACCCGCGACCCCCGGCGTGACAGGCCGGTATTCTAACCAACTGAACTACCACTCCAGCGTCTACTTACAAATTGTCGAAAATTGGCGGAGTGGACGGGACTCGAACCCGCGACCCCCGGCGTGACAGGCCGGTATTCTAACCAACTGAACTACCACTCCACATTTTCGTTGCTGTCTGAGTCTCCCCTGACAGCGGCGTGAATAATACGAACCAACCCCTACTTCGTCAAGGGCTTTTTTGTTTTTTTACAGGTTTTTTAGTCATCTGACATCGAAAGGTTTAAAATTTCACCGGTTCTATCAATTTTTGAACCATTTTTGTCGAGTTCTTTTTTTTCATTACTTTGCGGCTCATTTTCAACTGCTGTTTTTTTCTTCATAAATGGTAAGTTGATTTTCGGCATGATTGATTTTTTCTGCACAAATACACGAATTGCTAACCAACCCAACAGCAAAACCAGTAAATTCCCGCCAACAATTAAACTAATAAATGTAATTGTTGCCATTGATTCGGCTTCCTTAGCAACTCTTTCTATTTCTTGTTGCTGTGCTGGGGTAATAATTGGTTCTGGTAATTCAGGCACCACTTCTATTGGTCGTTCTATTTCAAATTTATAGGTCGGTAAAGTCGCCATAAATTCGCGCCCATTAACATTAGTACCAAAAACAGACAGTTCAATACTGTATCGCCCCCAATCATAATTTTTAATCGTCAGCTGACGGGTCAAACTGTTTTTAGCATCAAGCGTAAACATTTGCTCTTCATTATTGGGGTAATAAATTTTACCTTGGATCAATACCGTATCTGGTTGCACTATTTGGTTATCGAGGGTAATGGTTAATTGATGTTCTTGCAGGTCATCTTCGGCTAAGGCGATTTCATAACTAAAGGGGGGTTCTTTAACTTCGATAAGATCTTGCACGACGGTGCGCTTTAATAATGGGGTTTCAATATATAGCTCTGGTCGCCATTGTCCGGCTGGGAAAACTAATTTAAATTCACCGGTAAAAATACCATCTTTAGGGCGCTCATCGAAACCACGGCCATCGTCTTTAAATTCAGCAACATTCTGAGTGCCAGCGCCAAAGTTTGCAAAGTCACTGTTATTGGTGCTAATAAAGTCAACATTTAAACTGACCACATCCCGAAACAAGCCCACTTGAATCGGCTCACCATCATTTAGTATTTGCCCTGTAATTTTAACTGTTTCGCCACGAAACAGTAATGGGGGTAATGGTTCGGCTTGTAATTCTACTTCTCCTAACACCACAATCCGGCTTTTCGGCAAAATACTACCAACGACCTGCCAAGGCCCAGGCATTGGCTGCTTAATAGTAATCAGATCATAACTTAGCTCATCAAACCATTGTAGGTTGTCATCTTTTCTCGCCGAGGTTGCATAATATTTACTGCCATCGGGTTTTACCAATACCACTGCTGGTGCACCGGGCTTGCGAAAAAATAATAAGGTGATTTCGTCAACTTTATAATCAATACGAAAACGATTTTCCAGTAAAGGAATTTCATTTTGCCGCCCATCGCGCTGCAGTAAGGTTATTTTATCTTCATTTGTTGCACTGCTGGTGTTTGGTAACATCATAACCAAACACACAACTAACATTATGCTTCTCATGTTTTGCCTTATTCGGCGCGCCATATACATTGACCACCGGCTTCGTTGACTATATTTAATCGCTCTTCGTGAGCGAGTTGCTCATCATTATTGGCTTGTAAGACCACCAGCGGTGGACGGTTTGAATCTAAACGACGCAGTTCTTTTTGTTGTTGCTCACTGCCTTGATTTTTATTTTGATTAAGATTGAGCTTTACCTGCCCCCCCGTCATCGCTAAATAAACGTCAGCTAAGATCTCAGAATCCAGTAGTGCGCCGTGTAAGGTACGCTTAGCGTTATCTACATCATAACGCCGGCATAACGCATCTAAGTTATTCTTCTGTCCTGGATGCAAGTCACGCGCCATTTTGAGGGTGTCGAGAACTTGGCAGTAATCATGGGTTTTTTGATAACCTTGATTGAGCAACGCAAATTCATTATCCATATGACCGACATCGAACGGCGCATTATGAATTACCAGCTCCGCCCCTCTAATATAGTCGAGAAACTCTTGAGCTATTTGATGGAATAACGGTTTATCACGTAAAAACTCATTAGTGATACCATGAACATCAATGGCTTCTTCGTCACTTTTGCGCTGTGGGTTGATATAAACGTGAAAGTTATTGCCGGTTAAACGACGATTCACTAATTCCACACAGCCAATTTCAATAATACGATGCCCTTGTTTAGGGTCGATGCCGGTGGTTTCTGTATCTAAAACTATTTGTCTACGTGCCATATCGAATTTAGCCTGACTCTGGTATCTTTCTATAATCACTTTATTGTACATAAGATCAAGGGAAAACAGTGCAAAAAACCGTAGAGATTTACACCGATGGCTCATGTTTAGGTAATCCGGGCCCCGGCGGTTATGGTATTTTTATGTTTTATAATGACCACGAAAAAAAATTAAGCCAAGGCTATACCCTCACCACCAATAACCGAATGGAAATGCTCGCAGCAATTGTTGCTCTTGAGAGTTTAAACCGCCCGTGTGAGATAAACCTCACCACCGACAGCCAATACGTGAAACAAGGTATTGAATCATGGCTTGCTAACTGGAAGAAGCGAGGCTGGAAAACGGCTGCTAAAAAACCAGTTAAAAATGTCGATTTATGGCAGCGTCTTGATGTAGCCTGCGCCCGTCATAATGTGACTTGGAAGTGGGTAAAAGGTCATAGCGGCAATAAATACAATGAAATTGTTGATGATTTGGCGCGTGATGCCGCTGGCAGTAAAGATTTATTAGTCGATGAAGGTTACAACCCTGAATAATATTAGTAGGTAATTCATCATAAACCATTTAACAACTTAGTTATATGATATAGGATTTGGATATATTAAATAATGGAGTTGTTAAATGGCTATCTCGATCGAGTCTTTTTTTCATCAGCAAAGTGCTACCTTTACTTATTTAGTGTCTTGCCAAACCACTAAATCTGCCATGTTGATCGATGCCCCTGCTGACTTTGATGCTGCTAGCTGTACGTTAAGTTTTCAAACCGCCGACGAGATCATTGCCCATATAAACGATAACCAACTTATTCTTGAGTGGGTTTTAGAAAGCCACGCCCATGCAGATCACATTACTGCCGCCAGTTATATAAAGCAGCAACTTGCGACATATCATCCTTGCAAGTTAGCAACGGGTAAAAAAATAATACAAGTGCAAGAACATTTTAGCCGCCTGTATAATATTAATATGCCATGTGATGGCAGCCCATTTGAACAGCTATTTACTGATAACGAGCATTTTGCACTGGGCGCACACAAGGTTACTGTATTAGCGACTCCAGGCCATACTCCAGACAGTGTGTGTTATTTAATTGAAGGCAACTTGTTTGTTGGTGACACATTTTTTATGCCCGATAGCGGTACTGCACGCTGTGATTTCCCAGGTGGCAGTGCCAAAACGCTTTATCAGTCACTGCAACGTATTTTAGCCCTGCCCGATGAAACTATTTTATGGATGTGCCACGACTATCAGCCGGGTGATCGCCCACTTGCCAATAAAACATCGGTACTCGAGCAGCGCACCAGTAATATTCATCTACAAGCCTCTGAGCAAGATTACATAACAACCCGTAGCGCCCGTGATGCAACACTCAGTGCACCTAAATTATTGCACCCAGCAATACAAATGAATATTCGCGCAGGCCAATTACCAAAAGCACAGCAAAACAGTCAGCGTTATTTAACGCTTCCGCTCACAGTGTTGCTTTGAGGTTTGCCGTAAACCAGCTCCTTTTACTGGAGCAAACTGTGGACGAGCGTGCCATTTAGGCTTTATGGGTGTCAAAGGCGCAACTCGTTTACGAGCGACCAACATATACACACTTCCCATGGGTTTTAGATATTGCTTGGTAAAACGTCGCCATGGCGCAAACCGCGATAAACGGTTGCCTCGTGCTAATGACGAATAAATAAAACGTTCATCACTGACTATTTCAAAACCTAATAGGTTAAGCCAATCTTTTACCCGTGCGGGAGTGAAAAAGCGTCCCGTCCATGGCAACTTTTGACCGCTAAAGGGCAACAACTGCGCAAGTCCACATAAACTAAATGGGTTAAACCCGGTGATCACCATATAGCCACCTGGTATTAAGGTGCGGTGTGCTTCACGTAATATATGATGCGGATCGGTGTGATACTCTAAGCAATGACTTAATATACAGGCATCAACACTGTGCTCGTAAAAAGGGAGTTCATCTATATCGGCAACAACACCTGTAAATGGTCCTGACTCTGCTACGCAGACTTGGTGTTTAATGGTACTTTTACTGGTATTAAGTTCGCCACTGAGATTACCGAGTTTTAACATGTGATAGCCAAACATTCGCGGTAACCACTTGGCCATTTTACGTTCTATATCACTACGTAAATAGTCACCATGAGGAAACTCTTGCCACGACAGTGGTTTGGGTCCTTCTTGAAAACTAAGGGCTGGTTTCATACGCTGAGCTCGTTATACTGTTTGATATCGTCACTTTATAGAGCAATGTCACATGGTGCAAGTCAAAGCAATTAAAGCCTTTTCTGATAATTACATTTGGTGCCTTAGCGATCCTACAAGTTCGCAAGCATGGGTAGTTGACCCAGGTCAAGCTGAACCAGTGTTAACTTATTTAAACCAAGCTGGTTTAACCTTAGCGGGTATTTTAGTTACCCATCATCATTATGATCATACTGATGGCGTAGCCGCTTTGTGTGAAAAATTTGTGGGCATTGATGTATATGGCCCACACAATAGTCCATTTAAAGGGATCACAAAACCATTAATGGACGCGGATAAGATAACCGTACTTGGGACAGAATTTTCCATCATAACAACACCTGGACATACCTTAGATCATATTTGCTATACCCACCCTGCTCTCGCTTTTACTGGCGATACATTATTCAGTGGTGGTTGCGGACGCTTATTTGAAGGAACAGCAGAGCAAATGTACCACTCATTTAACAAACTAAAAGCGCTACCGCATGATTGTAAAATTTATTGTACTCACGAATACACCCAAGCTAACTTAGCATTTGCATTAGCCGTTGAACCGGATAATCAAGACTTGCTCAACTATTCACACTGGGTTGACGAGCAACGTAACAACGACTTAATCACTTTGCCGAGTACTTTAGGGCAAGAGTTAAAAATAAACCCGTTTATGCGTAGCGAGCTGCCAAGCATTACCACGCTATTGCCTGCACAATTTAAAGGACTCAGAAAAAACTCAGCACAAAAAACTGAACCTTGGCAAAACTTCGCAGGTCTGAGAACCTGGAAAGATCATTTTTAATATAATAAACCTGCCCTGTAGTTAATAAATCTAAGCAGATTATTTAGTTAGCTGGTAAACAGCAGCATTGTTGCATATTTTAAACGGTCATAAAGTGGTAATACCGACTCATAACGGGTAGTATTCGCCGAGTTTTTTACCTGATGTATTGGTATTTATGAATAAATCCCCCCTCGTTTTAGCCTTGGCTTTAGTGCTAAGTGGTTGTCAAACCTTGACATCAACACAATCTGATGACGCTATCGTCAATCAAGCAGAGCAGCCACAACTTAATGGCGCCAGCCCACACGATATCAGTGAAGCATTGATGATCAATGCACAATACCAACAAGTTAACGACTTGGATGATGCACCACCCGTTTTTGATGATGTGTGGGAGCGAATTCGTTACCAATTATCAATTGAAGTGCCGCAAAATCGCCCAGTTGTCACTGAGCGTAATTATTATGCTAAACATCAAGCTTATCTAGATCGCATCTCAAAACGCGCGGAACCTTATCTGCATTTTATTGTAGAAGAAGTTGAAAAGCGTGATATGCCAATTGAAATAGCATTACTGCCTATTGTTGAAAGTGCCTTTGACCCGTTTGGCTACTCATACCGAAGTGCATCGGGTATTTGGCAATTTATGCCACAAACTGGTGAGCGTTTTGATTTAAAGCAAAACTGGTGGTACGACGGTCGTCGTGACATTGTACAATCAACCCGTGCGGCGCTTGATTATCTATCTTATTTACATAAAACCTTAGAGGGTGATTGGCTCAACGCCATTGCGGCCTATAACTCAGGTGAAGGGCGTTTATTACGCGCCATAAAAAAGAACCGTAAAAAGCACTTGCCTACTGATTTTTGGTCTCTTGATTTACCAAGTGAAACCACCGCCTATGTGCCAAAGCTATTAGCATTATCAGATTTACTAAAACGCCAAGATGACTTTGGGGTAAAGTGGAACCCGATTATCAATGCACAAGTTGTTGAAGCCGTTGATATAGGTTCACAAATTGATTTAGCACTTGCTGCGGATATGGCTGACATTAGCCTGACTGAATTGTATCGTTTAAATCCTGGCTTTAATCGCTGGGCAACGGATCCAAATGGTCCTCACTTTTTATTATTACCAACAGACAAAATTGAGCAGTTTCAACAGTTATTAGCTAAAACAGCGATGAAAGATCGTCTGCGTTGGCAACAGTATATTGTCGCAAGCGGTGACAGCTTATCGGTAATTGCGAAGAAGTTTGCCACCAGCACCAGCGCTATCAAATCACTCAATAAACTAAAGTCAAATACCATTCGTATTGGTCAGCAATTATTAGTGCCGTTAAGTGACGGTGCAATTAATAGCGAACACCTACCAAAACAAATGCGTATGGCGGTGAATAACAATAGTCAAAAGAAACTGTCTCATACGGTTAAAAGTGGCGACACTTTATGGGATATAAGCCGAGAGTACGATGTAACCATTAATGAACTCGCTAGCTGGAATAAACTTAAAAAGAATAGTGTATTACGTTTAGGCCAAAAGTTAACGGTTTATCAGAGCCCTAAGACCCCTAAGGCGGCGTTAGTCAGTACCGAGCGGACAATCACCTATAAAGTTCGCCGTGGTGACTCTCTGGCTCGCATCGCAGCTAAGTTTAACTTAACAGTAAACGATATTATCAAATGGAATAACTTAGCAGGACAAAAGTACTTACAACCAGGGCAAAAGTTAAAGCTTAAAGTGGACGTAAAAAGCACCTAAGCGAAATAATACAGACAATAAAAAAGAGCGTTTTCGCTCTTTTTTATTGTCTAATGAGGTAACTTAGCTAACCACTCTTGGAGCCATGGCTGAGTTACTGGCCAAGGTTCAAAATCTTCACAGGCATCAATTTCTAAACGATGGCCGATAGGTTGTGCTTGTAAGTCACGAAATAACTCATCAAAACTTCGCCCTGCACCACAAAACGTATCACCATAACTTCGGTCGCCCATAGCGATAATGCCGTATGGCTTAGCAGTTAACA
Organism: Pseudoalteromonas rhizosphaerae; assembly: GCF_028885455.1. NCBI lineage: Bacteria > Pseudomonadati > Pseudomonadota > Gammaproteobacteria > Alteromonadales > Pseudoalteromonadaceae > Pseudoalteromonas > Pseudoalteromonas rhizosphaerae. Next base: position 2,795,531 of record NZ_CP118496.1, on the reverse strand, counting down.
TAGGAAAAGTGCTATTCAACTCGTTAAAAAAACCAGCAAGGTTGTCAGGAATATCACCTTGCCCGGTAGTTGAAGTGATAACTAAAATATGTGTGGCTTGCTGAATATCTGCAATGGTTGGTTGATCGACTAAATTTACGCTGTGCCCTGCTTGTTCTATTGCGTCAATAACTTCGTCACTTAAACGCTCGGCACCGCCATATACACTGCCTACAAATATGCTAATAGTTGCCATTAATAATCCCTCTCTTGATGTGGCCAGCCAAGCTGTTGACAAATAGTGAGCATTTCTTCACCTAGCGGCGCTTTAATATTGATCTGTTGTTGAGTATAAGGGTGCACAAAATTAAGCTCAGTTGCAAATAACATTAATCGACGTAATGCAAAATGCTCTCTAAAAAATTGGTTATGCTGATTATCACCATGATTAACATCACCAATTATAGGCAGTGATAAATGTTTTAAGTGACGGCGGATTTGATGCTTACGACCAGTTTTAGGAAAGCACTCCACCAGCGAATAGCGCACTGTTGGGTATTTATCAATTGGTATCGGTAACGTTGCTTGCTGCAAGCAGTTAAACAGAGTTTGTGCCTCTTGTGGGGCTTTATTTTGATCAGCAAACTTATCCGCAATTTTATCCAGCTGTTCTTTTAGTGGCTTATCTAAAAACACCGACTCCGGCGCAAAACCACGCACTAACGCGAGATAGCGTTTAGAGATTTGATTATCAATAAATAACTGATTAATGTCCCGTGCAGCTTCAGAGCTCAATGCAAACAGTAAGACGCCCGATGTAGGCCTATCTAAACGATGCACAGGGAACACATGCTGGCCAATTTGATCGCGCAGCATCTGCATCGCAAATTGTGTTTCATGTTTATCTAAAAATGATCTGTGTACTAATAAACCAGAAGGCTTATTAATTGCGATATAGTTTTCATCACGGTATAAAATTTCAAGCTCAGCAAATTCAATTGGCTCAGGGCGTTCACTCATGGCTGCTTCCTAGTACATTATCAAACTCTGTGAGTAACGCGATGATGGCATCGCCTCCAGCCTTTTCAGTAAGCATTAACTCAGCCATCGGTGCAATTGCAAAATTACTCGGTAACGGCTGCTGTTTAGCAACTAACATTTGCATTTTTTCAATAAATACAAATTGTAACCACTGCTCAAACGCCATAGTATCGTGACAAAATGGCACTGTTGAGTTTAACGCTTGCGGATCAATTGGAGTATTTTGCCAAAGTTGATGCTGTTTTAATAAGTCTTCGAGTTGCGTTAAGTAAGTTTGGGTCTGTTGGTACATAACCACCCTTGTTGATTATCATTGCTTGATTATACCCTGTTCCCACATGGCCTGCTATGGCGTATAATTTAACGAATTTTGCAGTAAAAAATCAGTGGATCATTATGACCGAGCAGATCGCAACCTTAGGGCAATTACTTGATGGCGCAGGTACAAATTGGCGCGCTTTTGATATTGGCAGACATATTACCAAGCTAGATAAAAAGCAATTTTTAGCCATTGAGCAAGCACAGATCCCCTATCCTTTCCCGCTCGCAGGCCATGCATGGTTAGCTATTCAGTTTTGGGATAGCAAAGCCAGTAGCGAGCCCTACGTGTGGTTTTTAAAGTTTCCAGTTGATGAGCAAAGCAAACTGGTATGCGCCAGTCGCGATCACTTTGCCAATATGGTGATAGAAGCACTTGGCAATGATTTGACCGGCGAGCAAGCCGACGGGAAGCTTGATAATAACCCATATGTGTTTACACCTAACGCAAATAAACTAGCTGCATTTAATGCACAGTTAAAAGTGTTATTAAAACAACCTGCCTCACAATATTATGAGTACACCCAACTGTATTTTAGTGGCAAACTAGGGTTTGATAATTGGCAAAGTGTTGCAGTACAGGGGATTGCTGATTTTGCATTACGCTTAGATAGCGATAAAAATCTAGCGTCATTACAACAAGCCTGGGAGCAACTGCCAGCTGAAGTGTTACAACCGCTCAGCGCAATGCTTGAACACGTTGAAATACCGCCGGTATTTAGTCAACAGTTGTTAAGCTACGCCCAGCAAGCCATTGCGCAAAAAGATACCTTAGCACTGTGTTGTGCCCTACGTGCAATGTCAAAAGCACAAGCGCAAACACTTACGGTACAATTAGTGGATACTCTTTTAGATTCAGAAATCGCCACAGAATCGGATGTTTTACTGACCATTGCAGGACGTTGTTTTAACTTGCTCACTGATCCCGAGCGGTTACATATTTTTATGGACAATTGCGCCCACCATCAGCAAATTGAAGAGCTTTTCCCAAGTATTTTTGCTGACTTAGTTGCAATACCGAGTATTCGACCACACCTATTAGGTTTACTTCGCAAAGAAAATCGCAGCGAAACCCTCGCGCGAGCAATTGGAAGGTTATTCTCGTAAATGGCAAGTTTATGGACATTCATTATCATTGGTGGTGTGATTTATCTTTTTTGGCTTAATCGTAAAGTTGCTGAAGCTGCCAACGCACACGCAAAACGTCAAAGCGACCAGTTACAAGTGCAATTAATGAGTGTCGCCTGCACTAAACGCCGCTTTGGCCTTCTAAAAAGCGGCAAACCTGGTATCAAAAGCGAGTTTATTTTTGAATTTTCCAGTGATGGTGAAAGCGTTTATCAAGGGGTGTTATTTATGGAAAATGAAATGCTGAAAAGCGTTTTAGTGCCGCCGCATAAGATTTAGTAGTGAGTTAGTGAGTTAGTGAGTTAGTGAGTTAGTGAGTTAGCAAGTTTGCGAGTTAGAAAGTTAGCGAGTTTGCGAGTTTGCGAGTTAGTGAGTTAGAAAGTTAGAAAGTTAGAAAGTTAGAAAGTTAGAAAGTTATCAGCGCACACTGATATTTAATCATTTCACGTCAACTATAAAAAACTAAGGCGTAACATATAGTTACGCCCCAATCTGACTTCGTCCATAATAAGGCATCCATACCTACGCCGAAGCTACCATTTTTATCTATCCCCTGAACGGGTATATATCCAAATACACCCTCACATTGCATCTATGCAATATCCTACACATCCTAGTGTTATCCTCTTTGCCTACCTGGCCGTCCTGCGTTTCCAAACGCTCCTATTACTTCCTGTAATATAATCCTTTGGGCTATCCTTATCATTAGCTCCGCTAATGTACTGCATCCTCGCAGTGTCCTAACTCATCCTTGCATCCGTGTTAACTTGTCCATTTGCTTCCTGCTAAGCATCTTGCTTAATTGCCATAATCCGTTTCCTTGGCAGCAGCTCATTCATTGAGTCTGTGTCGTCTTGACAAAGTAAAGTTTAAAGCAAAGTGGACTCAGCGGTAGTCATAAATAATAATAATTTTCATGTAACAAATTTGCAAAAAAAATTTTTTTACTATAAAACAGTTTGTTACGATGAAATCAATCATGATCACAGCGATATAAAAGGCTTAAGCGCACGATAATGTAAGATATCTCTCACAGTGACATTTCCATTATGGCGCTTTATCTTAAATCAATGCTGTTGAGCTGATTTAAATAGCAGTTCACCTTGTACATTGTTAAAAGTCAGTTGTTGTAAGTGCACAAAACCTTCACTGGCAAAAAACGCGGTATGTTTATCTTGGGTTACAAATACAGCCATACCCGATGCAGCTGGATTACCGCTAACTAAATCATTCAAGCCACGAAGTAGATGACGGCCGAGGCCTTCACCATGAAAATGAGGATCAACTGCAATAAAGGCTAAAAAATAGTAGTTTCCTTGTGCTGCGAGCGCATTACGGATCGTTTGCTCTTTCTCAATTAATTGATTTGTTTGCAAATAGCCAGCACTAAGCATTAACTTTAAACGCCAGTGCCAATAGCGCTGTGCTTGCAGCTGACTTGATGATTCGAATACACACGCAACCGCTTTTAAACGATCATTTTTATATAAACCAATCAGCGGCTGTTTTTCTTGCCAAAAAGTACTGAGCTCTTCACGGATCAGAGCACGTAATTTTTTTTCATAAACGGCTTTATTCGCCTCACTATAATTGAGCATTGGTTGCAATAGCGGATCATCATGATAAGCTTGATAGATTAAGCTCGCAGCAATACTAATGTCTTCTGCAGCAATATATTGAACTCGAAATGTCTCATTTTCAGTCTCAACTGTCATAGCTAGTCCTTTTTATTATTTTGATTTTTTGTACATCAACAACTATAGGTATATTCCTATCTGCGTTAAAAGGCAAATTCAGCGGGTGTTAAACTCTAACAACCCATCATAAAGTTCTATAACTGTTTTACCGTTACCATCAAGGAGCATGACATGGATACCACTAAACACGATATCAATACATTATTCAAACAACTCGGCTTACCAAGTTCAGAGGCTGAGATTGACACTTTCATTGCTGCTCATTCATTACCCGCCACAACATTATTACAAGACGCCCCTTTTTGGGATCAAGCACAACAACATTTTATTGCTGAATCATTAGCAGAAGATGGTGATTGGAGTGAAGTGATTGACGAACTGGATGTACGTTTACGTCAGCAGTAAAAGTATTTGGCTACGGCCAACCACCTGTTATTATACCCGGCGCAGCACATGTTAGTGCTATGCCTTACTTTAAAGAGTTTAAAAATCGAATGAATGCTGTTGTTTTTGATGCAATTAAAGCCCTTCTTGATGAAGGCAAAATTCCTACTGTAGCTTTAACTAAAAGTAAACTGACACAACCTATTCCATTGCCTGTTATTATTGCTGCTGTCAGCCAATATAAAAATAACCCTGATTCTATCCATAATTTAGCAAAACAACCTCAGCAAAAAAGTGAGACTATAGATAACTCTAGTCAACTTGATCGCATCGAAGCAAAACTAGACCGCTTACTAGCACTACTTGAAAAATAATAAATTAGAGATCCATCATGTTTGTTGTTGATTTAACGTTTGATTGTTACCAAGACACGACCCTTGAAAATGCCGAACAAGCGATAAACCGCTTAGTTAATGCACTGCGCTTTAATGGGCAAATAATGGGAGAAGAATTCCCAACAGTATTAAAAGATGGCTACTTTGTAACGCGTGTTATGTGTCCCACTGATGATGCAATGCACCCGCTCAACAACAGTCCATTTGTAAAACACAGCATTGATAAATTACATAGCGCTGGATTGCTGGCACCAAAAGTAAAAGTGATCGGCCAAGATATTCACTCTAATGGTGCAGATGAGTGTCATGAGCCGTCCAGCTATATTTTATATACAACCTATGTGCATACATGTAGTCCGCTGTATTGCGGTGATGATTTTTTACCCGTTCCGTTGTTTAAAATACCCGCGATTGCCAATGGTGATTATAAAACTTTAATAAAATGGCAAGAAGACTGGCAAGCTTGCGACCAAATTCAAATTAATGGTGCAACACGTTGTGAATTTCCTGCATTAGATGAAATATCAAACATTGATAGCGATCTTTCTCGTCGCGGTAAAGATATTGCCAAACGTGTTAGCTTTTTAACTAAAAAGCCAGTTTATTATTATTTGTATCGGGTTGGTGGCAAAGACAAAGCATCTGAGCTTGAACGTAAATGCCCAGGCTGTAATAACGATTGGAAGTTACCTGAATCATGGTTTGGCTTATTTGATTTTAGGTGTGAACCATGTGGTTTAGTGTCTAATATATCGTGGGATTTTCAGTAATAAAAACAAAAGGGAACTGCAGTTCCCTTTTTTAGCATTGTTATATTTCAAGTGCTGCAATAAACTCTCCAAGATTAGCCGCTAAGGTATGATGCGGTTTCTTTCCGACATACTCCAAACATACTTCACCTGAAGAAATTAATACTGATACTAATAAATCGTCTTGATCCGTTAAGCCTATAAATACCGTTGGCTCTTGCTTAAGCTTACGCTTCATCAATACATGCCCGGTTATATTTTGTTGCAGTAAATCAAAGTCATCTTCATTCCAAGCTTGCAGTAACTCCACGCTATGTTGGTTTATTTTGGCAGTAATTGCTCCTGCGAAAAACGCGCCATAATACTCATTCAGTGCTTGTGGAAACTCAACCTCAAGGGCTGCTGCTAAATCAGTTAAAGAGCCTGTAGGACTGCGACGCGTCGCCTGCCATTGGATCATACCATTTGCATCCGCACTGCCAACCTCACAAGGGCTTGACCAATCACTGTCGTGCTCAATACATGGTAATGAATCTGTTTGCTCTAACTGGCGCTGGGCAAATCGTTGATGAAGTTGTTCTAATTCTGTAGCAATACTCATACTGTGAAACTCATAAGCTTTAGGTATAATGGCGCTATTGTAACTATAAAAGACGTAACATGACAGATTACAGCAATTCACCTGAACTAAAAGGCAGCGTACTTGGCCAATCAACCGAGTATGTAGATACCTACACACCGAGCTTATTGTTTCCGATCGCACGTAAACTTAACCGCGATGATTTAAATATTGATGAAAGTGCCTTACCCTTTAAGGGTCAAGATCTTTGGACTGGCTATGAGCTATCGTGGTTAAACGCAAAAGGTAAACCTGTGGTTGCCGTGGCCACCTTTGAATTTCCTTGTCAAAGTAGCCATATCATTGAATCAAAGTCTTTTAAGTTATATTTAAATAGCTTTAATCAAAGCCGTTTTGATTCAATTGATGACGTACAGGCTATTCTAACTGCGGATCTATCGACAGCAGTAGCAAAGCCCGTCAATGTTACTTTGTACAGCCCGAGTGATTATAACTGTTTACCCTGTACGCCGTTGCCTGGTGAGTGCATTGACGACTTAGACATTGAAATTGATAACTACCATTTAAATGCTAACTCTTTACAAGCGGTCGCGACAAATACAGTGACTGAAACACTGCACAGTCACTTATTAAAATCTAATTGCTTGATCACCTCACAACCTGACTGGGCGAGTATTATTATTCGCTATACCGGTGAGCAAGTATGTAAAGAGTCTTTATTGCGGTATTTGATTTCTTTTCGTACTCATAATGAGTTTCATGAGCAATGTGTTGAGCGTATTTATTGTGACTTAATCACGCAATTGAAGATTACCAAGCTTGAAGTTTATGCCCGTTACACCCGCCGTGGTGGCCTTGATATCAACCCATATCGATCCACTGATCACGATACAATACCATTTAACGTGAAAATAAACCGCCAATAATAGCCATTTCATTGTATAGAACCCCGAGCCCGCTCGGGGTTAATTTTCAACTCGCTAACTTTCTAGCTCACTAACTCTTTTAGTTGGTATTGACATACCGCATACATCAACATAATTAGGCGTTTCTATAAACCATGCTTCACTGCGATTTTGACGCGCTTTAATCAACATTTTAAAACTATTAGAATCTGTTTTTAGCACCTTAAATTGACTGCGGTCCTCTTTGCTTATATCAGCTAAAACTTGCAGATCCGTTATTGGATTAAATTTCTCTCCTGCTGTTTCTATGCGTGAGAGCAGATTAAAATGAGCCATGCCTTCTAGCACCCGGCCAAATACGGTAATATTTCTATCTAAGTAACGAGGTCCATGACCTAATGTGACATAAAACTCAGTGCCACCGCTGTTAATATCATTATCCCTTGCCATCGCAAATATACCGTTACAATGTACTTGCCAAGTTTGGGCTTGCGCTTCATTTTGTGCCACTGCAAAGCCATTTAAAAACCCCGTGATTGCAGCGTAACCATCTTCTCTATCCAGTTCGGTAATTTTAAGTGCCGTTTTAGTCGCTAAATAAAACTCAGCAGGTACTGCTTTACTTGCAGTGTTAATTACTTTTTTACCACTGGCATCACCGCCTTGGGCTACAAAACCTTCCACAAAACGGTAAACACTCAAACCTCTATAAAAGCCTTCACGAGCAAGTTTTTTTATATTCTGTGTGTGTTTTGGTGCAAGTAATGGATTAAGTTCAATATACGCCGCGCCCGAAGGTAGAGTAATTTTAATGATATTATCAGTGTCTACCATTCGCCATTCTGATGCGCTTACATTACTCATTACATCACTGACTGTTGGTTGTTCAAGCGTGTTTGCCACGCTTGTTTGACTCAAGATTAACGCAACCGCAGCTAAGCATGATTTTTTCAACATATCCCACAACTTTTTTATTATTAGTGGTGCTACATTATTGGGTTAAGGTTTTTTTATCAAGCCAAAATTGTTGTTGCTGAATCGGCGCACTGCGCGGCAATAAGGGATTGCGAAGCTGAATAATTAGACGATTTTTTAAATTAGCTTGCGCAATAGTGATAGCAGACTTACTTAATACCAGTGCGAGTAACTCAGCAGGATAAGGATGACCTTCGGCTTAGCTAACACTTAATTGCGTGTTAGCTAAGCCACTAAAAGAACAAAATAAATAAGCTAAAATATAGGCTCTCAATGCATCATGACCATTAATCTAAATCGAATTTATAAAGAATATCAACATTTTGATACAGGCCACTGGTGATTTCAATGTATAACTGCGACAGTAACTGATAGCGTACAGCCACTTCACTAAGGGAGTCAAAAATCCCCACACTGTATTTCACTTGAATGCCTGGCGCAACGTAACCCGAAATTTCAACTTTGGTTTCCTCGCCGCTACCCTTAGAGCTCAAACTCACATCAGATAAACCAAACGTTTCACCAACTTTAGAAACCATTCCTTCACTGCGGCTCACCCCTTGCGATAGCAACAACTGAGTTAACATCGCATCGGTTGAGCTATCACCTTCACCTAATGGTTGACCATTTAACAAGTAAGCGAGTGATTGTGCTTGATCCATTGCAGGCTCTGAAAACACTTTGAATACAGGCTGGTCGATATTGCCTGTTAAAGTGATCCCGGCAATAACATCATTAGCTGTATTGGCTGGATTACGGATCGCTTTAATATTTAAGTACGGCTTATCAATTGGGCCACTAAAACCAATTTGCCCGGTGCGAATTATCAAATCTTGACCAAATGAACGATATGTCCCTTGTCGTAAATTCAATTCACCGGTGGTGATCATTGGCGTTTGTTGATCCATTTTAATCGCTAAATCACCTTCAATTTTTGACTCCAAACCAAAAGATTTTATACGAACATCGTTTTCAACAATTAGCTTTAAGTTTATATCGTAATCAAAAGGCACAGCTTGCGTTTGCTTAGTCTGCTTATCAATAATAATCTCATCATCACTGACTCGCACAGCGCCTTCTGGTAACTCTTCGATTTCTATTCGACCATACGGGACAACCACTTGCCCTGCTAGTTTAAAAGCATTATCAACTAAACTTATTTTTAAGTCTGGGGAGATCTTAAAAATCACTCCTTGCTGCGCACGCACATAAAACTGCTCACCAAGTACCGCTAAGTTAACTGCAGGCTGAGTCCCTTGCCAATCAATATCACCGGTCAGTGCTAAGTCACCGCCTTCAGCATCTTTTAACTGACCCTCTAAGGTCGCTTTGGTTTTATCAAATGCGATACTAATATTTGAATCCACAATCGCGACTGGAAGTTGCTCGCCTTGTAAATTCACGTCGGAAATCTCAAGTTCACCATTTAACAATGGCGCACTGAGCGTGCCAGCTAACGCAATTTGCCCGCTAATACTGCCTCTTAATTGCTCTAGAGTACCCATAAAAGGCTGTAAATCGGTTAATAAAATCTTATCAATCATAAGTTGACCACGAAGCAATTGCTGACCAGTTAAATCTTCAGTATTGAGGTCAGCACTGATATCACCAATCACACTAGAGCTTAGACGAGCCTGCAATTGTGCATTTTGTTGATCCGCGGTGGCGTTAAGCGAAAATGTTTCTATTGGTAAACGATAGCGTTTATCTTCATTTATAAGCGTGGTCGCTAAATCATGTGAGCTAATTACTGCTGTTAAAGTTTGTAATTGAGTGTTTTGCCAATTCGCATTTAGTTGGCCGTTCAAGCCCCCTTCGGTAATAATATTTTCAGGTAATAAATGTTTTATTTCAGCTAGATCAAAATTATCCAGTTGCGCTTTAAACTGGCCTTGTTGGTTAGTTTGGCTAAGCTGCTCAACGCAAAGTTTGCTATTGTCACTTTGCCAGCAATGTTGCTGCACCGAAAAATCACCATTGTCGATGTTAAATTCAATTGCAACCGCCGGTTGTGCGCTAATGCGAATAACATTATCAGTAAGCATTACATCACTGACATGGCCTTGCCATAATTGATTAGTAAATTTACCAGCAACTTCAAATTGAGCTTCTCCGTCAGCGGCATCTAAATTAAATTGCAATTGATGATCAGCTTTATCGCCTGCTGCTGCAATAGTAAAACTGTTGATATGACGACCAGATACACTCGCATCTGTGAGCTTTAAACTCACATTGGTTTGCCAATCAGCGGCATAATTAAAGTCCGTTTTGAGCGCTAGATGTTCAATCGCAATATCAGCAAAGCTTAAATGACTGATGCCAACATCTAGATTGACTATCGGCTCCAACCGTTGCCCAGTTATAGCAAGCTTACCTTCACCCACACCGGTAAATTCGAGTTCATTTTGCTGCGCTTTATTTAAATGTAACAGCCCTTTAATATTCCACTGCTTAGTAATATCACCAGATAATGTAAGTTTATTTTCACCACTGGCAAGCTCAAACTTATCAATACTTGCATACAGTGAGTTATTTAAATCAAAGTCTGAGGCTAAGCTAAATGGTATATCGTTCAGCGTACCAGCTAGCTGAGTATTGGTCATTTTCAGCTGCCATTGCTGCTGCTCAGCACTGAAAACACCGTTAAATTGCCCTGAAAGATCACTTGTTAGCGCATCTGTTAGGTACTGGGCTTTCAAATGAGTTAATTGCCCTGAAAACTCACTATGGATACCTTCATCCCAACGCGCAGACGCTGTAATAGTGGCTTTACTCTCGTTCGCTAACAATGACAAGTCATCGACGTGGATCTGGGTTAGGCCACCTTTAAGAGAGGACTTTAACTGTACCTTAGGGTATGCCGCCAACTGACTTTGCGCTATTAGCTGTAACTTATAATCATCAGCATTACCTTTGCCAGTTAACTGCACATCACTAATCTCTAAAGCGTTGTTATCTACTTCAAGCTGCCACTGAGTAATATTTGCATTGACTGAAAAAGGAAAGTTTATCGTTTTTAAATCTGCGTTTATTTTTGCACTTAGCGGATATTGCCCTTGGGTGATTACATCTAGTTGCAAATCGTGTAAATCACCATCCACAGCCAAACTGAGCTGATGCTCTGGATTGTTAAGAGTTATTTTTGCCGTAACAGGCGTATCATCAACTAAGGTTGCTTTCAATTGGCTACTCAAATGCCATTGCAAATAATCAGCACTGAATGAAGGTAATATCAGTTGGCTTTTTGCAATTGAGAAAGCACCTTTAATATCTGTAATTTCATGACTTTGCTCACCTTGTACAATCGTTACTTTCGATACCAATAATTGCTCAAGTGTTGCTGCAAGCGGCGAGCTAAAATGGATGTCAGGTAACGCCGCAAGTGCAGTTAGTGGTTCGCTAGGAGGTGATTGAGTCTCTTTGAGCAGCACATCAACTTGAGCAATTGAGAGTGAGTTTAACGTCACAAGGGATTGCTCTGCCGAGGCTGACAGCGCAAATTTTGTCACTGTGACATCAGCGCTGGGATGAGCAAGCTTAAACGATGCAATTGCGATACGTTTAATCGAAATTGCTATCGGTAAACTGATCTCATCAGTACTACTGGCAACTGGCTGCTCTGGAACAGTCGCTTCATCATCAGCTAAATTTTGTGAAATATCGGGCAATATCAGTGCCATACTCTGCGCACTAATATTTTCGATGCAAATACCTTCACATCCCCACCAATATAGGTCGAGTTTTAGGTTTTTAGCATTAAAATCTAAGCCATCTTGTTGAAACTGCACATCAAATGAATCGTTATATAAAAAACGGCCATTGTTAATATCTATGTGTAAGCCATCGACTAGTTTATTTGCAGTATAGGCAATCAGCTGATTACCTGGTGCTGTAAATAATAAACAAAATACCAGCACGAATACCGAGGCGAGAAACACTGTGAGTACAGTGATGATTTTTTTCATTCTTGACATTAAATTTCAGGCCCTATGGTAATACTTAATCGTGTACTTTTACTTTCTTTAGTGAGTCCCCACGCGTGATCAATTCTCACAGGGCCTACTGGTGTTAAATAACGAATACCCAACCCAGCTCCCACTTCGACACGATCAGTAAAGTCATTGGTCGCTGTACCGCTGTCTACAAATAAGGCTGCTCGCCAACTCTCTGCAAATTGATAATTATATTCAACAGTACCTGTAATTAGATATTTACCACCAATCAAACGACCGGCTTCATCTTCAGGTGATATTGATTGATATGCAAAACCACGTACGCTTTGATCACCACCAGCATAAAAACGCAGTGAAAATGGTACGTTATCAATATCATCGACTAGCATTGCACCAATATTTGCTTTTAAAAAAATCAGATGTCGGTCAAGGTATGTTTGCAACCAAGCATTTTGTATCTGCATTCTGACGATATTTGTGGTTGAAAACATGTCCTTTAAGCCAAACTCTGCCGACAATAACCATTGATATCCTGATAATGGCGTTGTGCCTCCCTCTGTGACTTTTTTTGCGTAACTGAGCCCGGGCATTAACATTTTTGAGCTTTGCTCTGCATCACCAATTCGGTATGTTTCTCGATCGCGGCGTAAAAAGGCAGTACGAACCCAATTATCATCAGTCAACCATTGGCGTTGTAGTTGTCCAGTAAGGATTTTACTGTAAACGTCGTTAGTTAACTCATCTTCTAACTTGTAACCGACAGAAAAACGCCATAAATCATCATTTGGATCATCAACAGGAACTGTGTAACCAAGTGAAATATCTTGTTGGCGCTGCGACACATTTAAGTTGCTTTCAAGGTAGTGGCCATTTTCAGTGAGCCAAGGTTTGGACCATTTAAAACGCACTTTTGGACCAAGATCTGTACTGTAACCGCCACCTATTTCATAACTGTTGGCAGGTCGATGTAGTACGTCAACCCTAATAGGTACTTGCTTATTCGCACGATTAGCAATATCAGCGTAAACACGCACACTGGCAAAATAAGGTGTGGTTGAAAGTGCTAAGTTATACTCAGAAACCAAGGTTGCTTTATAAGCTTCACCTTGCTTAAATTTTGCAATTGAACGAATGTATTTCTCTGCTCGGGTTTCTTCACCTAAAACTAACTCACCAAATTGGTAGCGAATACCGGTGTCGATCGTTAAAATCACTTCAGCACTGTTATTCTTTAATGAAATTGCGAGTTGATGTGCTTGCCATTTAACATCAAAATATCCTAACTCAAGCAATTGTCCTTCAATTTTTTTACGCGCCGCGTCATAATTGCTGTGATTTAAAATATCTCCTTGCTTTAAATTAATACTATTGATGCTTTGCTTGAGAAGAGGGTCATCTTTACCATCACCTTGAACAGTGATACGTACATCTGCAATTCGTGTTACAGGTCCGCGCTCAATGGTAGCGACTAAGGTTTGTGTTTCATTATTATATTTTAACTTAATGGTCGGTTTATAATAACCGAGTGCTTTTAAGCTAATCGCCACTTGTTTTTTTGCATGACTTAACAAAGTGCTGGTTACTTTTTCACCATCTAGTTGTTTTAAGTACAGCGCAACGTTTTTTTCAAGATCGCCCTTTATACCATTAATTTCATAACTAGTTACCACTTGCGAAGCTGCAAATACATGAAATGAAAACAACAAAAATAAACCAACCGCAAAGCGAGTTAATATCCAACTAGGCAAGTAATTTCCTTACTTAAAAAAATTTACCGATAATGATTGAAATAGTACCATATTGAAGTGACTTCACGCAGTAACTCAAATGTGAAAATTAGTACGCTTATGTGCTTTATTTTGGTTACAATAGTCGATACTAATTTGAAATAATTTTATTGAGTTTTTAAATGCACTTTCCTGATGATGACAATGGCCAACTTTTAGCTGAAATCGCCGCTGCGGGTATAGATTTGGCGCAGATGCACAAAATTGATTTCTATATTTTATTTGAGCAAAAAGTAGATGCCGAAAAGTTTGCCACCGCGATAGCCGAAGATGAACTCTCCCCTGCCACCGAATTAGTGCAATGCACAGACACGGGTATTTGGGAAGTGGTAACTCAGGTCGAGATGGTGCCAGATCACACTTTACTTGGCCAAACAGAGCAATATTTAGAAAGTATTGCAAATGGCTATAACGGTTATGGTGATGGCTGGGGATTAATGGATGGCGACGACGCCTAAATCTAAAATCAGTTAAGCTTATTAATAGCTTAGCTGATTTGCCTTTCTAAAGTTACCTTGATAATCAAATAGTTTATCGGCAACCTTCCAGCCATATTTTTTACTCTTTCTAGCAATAACAAAATCCGGTGCAACAAGCTGCATCTGTCCAGCAATAACTTGTCCAGCTGACTTATATTCTGTGGGTGTTTGACCATTAGCAGTACGCTGAGAAAATTGTTTATTAAACGCATAACGGGCGCCGGACTTTGAAAAATCATAAATTTCATCGCAACTAGCACCATCTTCATCATAATAAGTAACTTTAATAATATGTTCGTTATTTGCGAGGCTAACAACACTTAAACCACTGCAACGTAATACCAATGCATCTTTTAAATTTAATGCAGCACGTAGTTTATCATCAGGATCAGCCATTACCTCATGGCAAGACTGGCACTGACGTGCGGCAATATCATTTTGCGCACCACACGCTTCACATTCTTTAAAGCGAAAACGGTAATCACATTGCTCTTTTGAGCCATCATCATCTTCGAGTAAACCTTGGCAGCGACGGCCAAAATGCTCAATCACTTTACCTTGTGTATCGGTTTTTCCCCAAAATATATTGGCAAAACCACAACCAGGGCAAAGTACTTGTACAGGCTCGTTATCACTATCGCCTTTTTTACTTCCTACTTCGGGGTAAAATAAGTCAAAGCCATTACCTGCATAATCAATTACCAAACACTCGGTTTTCCCTTCGCTTAAACGCAGGCCTCGACCAACAATTTGTTGGTATAAACTAACCGACTCTGTCGGACGTAAAATAGCAATAAAATCAACATGAGGCGCATCAAACCCGGTGGTGAGCACAGATACATTGACTAAATACTTTAGTCGGCGCTGCTTAAATTCCATAATAATACGGTCACGTTCAGCGTTAGGAGTATCCCCGGTGATCAAAGCCGTTTGTTGTTCAGGCAAATAACCATAGACTTCTTTTGCATGCAGTACGGTCGCAGCAAAAATCATGATCCCTTGGCGTTGCTCGCTGTACTGAATAACTTGCTGCATAATAGCTTTGGTTGCTCTGCTATGCTTCTCTAGTAACTGGTTCATATCATCGGCTGTATAGCGTCCGAATGAATCACTTTGTAAAGAAGAAAAATCATAATGACTGATCGCCGCATCCACTTCCTTTGGTGCAGTCAAATAATGATGCTTGATCATATAACGCAGTGGTAGTTCAAAAATACATTCTCGAAATGGACTCGCTTTATCGCCTCGAACAAAACCATGATAATGACGATAATAAACCCAGCCCATTCCCATACGATAAGGCGTAGCGGTAAGTCCAAGTACTTTTAACTGCGGATTATATGCTTTTAGCGCAACGATCACTTTTTGGTACTGGCTATCTTGCTCACCACTGACACGGTGACATTCATCTATGATCACTAACGAATAATGTTCGTTAAGTTGCTCAATATTGCGTGACAGCGATTGGATACTGGCAAACGTTACTTGATGTAGCAATGACTTTTGTTTTAAACCCGCAGAAAAAATACTCGCCTGAAGACCAAAGCTTTTATATTTTTCAGCATTTTGCTCAACAAGCTCTTTGACATGGGCAAGTACTAAAATTTTCTTTCTGGCAATTCGCGCTAACTCAGCGATCACCAAGCTTTTACCTGCACCCGTAGGTAATACAATTAAAGCAGGATCTGAAGTTTTACGAAAATGAGCGACTGTGCGATCAACCGCTTCTTGTTGATAGGGTCGTAGTACATACGTCATAGTAGCAACTTCGAAGGGGTCAAAAAAATAATGGAGTAATAAACTATTTTGTAAATAAAGAGGGGGTATACACCCCCTACAGTATTAAGCTAAGTGGTCGGTAAGTTCAACACCTTGGAATGCTTTAGGGCGTTTACCACGGCCAGTCCATTCAACAATTTCACCCTCAAACTCAATACGGTATTTAGGCATTACTTTTGTGCGTTTATCGTTGGCACCGTCTTGAAGATCATCAAGAGTAAGACCTTTTTCTTTCAACAGATCAAGTACTTCCTGTTTAGCTTGCTGCTGCTGCGTATATTTTGCAATCGCATCACCAAGTAATGCCTGTGCTTTTTCTAAGTCTGATAGACTCGCTGATTTAATAAAAGCTTTAACTTCTTTCATTTTTTACTCACTAAGTTGTAAAGTTATAAATTAGATATTATTCAACTAAATTATAAGCCTATTCTTTAAAATAGGCCAAGCTGATTAATCAGTTTTTAAGGATTTTATTTAAACGAGGATTAATCAATAAGATTAGTATAGTCATTTATTAAGGTTAAGTAGTTTATTATTCACTTTATCAGCGCTGAAAAATATACTTAACATGCTTAATTAACCTAAAGAGTATGCAATCCTTTTATTTAAAAACGAACGTTCAGTTTAATATTTTCGCAATTACATAAAATAATTTGATCACTTTATAATACAACTACATCGACGTTATTAGCGTTTCAAATCGCCATTTTAAACCAATATCATTAATATTTTTTTCAATACCAATGAAATAGGATTGATTTTCGTCAGCCCAAGATAAACTAGTGTACACATTATCGCTATTATCTTTAAGTACATAAAGGATCCCTGGATTGCTATTTACATAATAATTCACCGCGTCCGCATCGATATATACACCACTGCTTTGACTAAAACTAAACATTTTTATAATCACAGTACCAAACGTATCATTTTTGACAACCTGAGTTAACTGATCCCAGCCGCTACCGGCAATAAAATTTCCACCGACCATTCTACTAAAGGTAATAAACTCTTGCTGTAACAAGATACTGTCTAAGCTAACTGTATCGCCTGCAAATTGCTGCGACAAATTAGTTTGGTCTGCGATTGATTGCGCCGCCATAATTTCAGGTTTTAAACTACGCAGAAATAGTTCATGGTCATTTTTGTGCTCTGCAATCACTTTTTCAATATCTTTGATCTGAGATGTGTCCACTAACGCAAAACCATTGCTTTTAGTCTCTAAAGCAAGCCGTAAATAGCCTGTATCTTGGGCTGTATTAATTTTATCATTTTCGTGCAGTTCAATTGGCGTTTCTTTAAAAGAAAACACCTGAGCGCCCTGCTGTTGTGTTGAAGGTTCTACAAGAAAAGGATTAGAATTTAAATCGGGCTCATTAGCAAAAGCTACAACCGAGAATACAGCTATTAGAGTTGCATTGAAGATCACGTTACATTTTTTCATAATAGGCTCTTTATCCATAAAGAAGGCAATTAATGGTGATTAACTAACAATCAGTATAGTCGATTAAATACACAACTTGTACCTATATAATAAAATTATTATTTTGATTTATATCTCGATGACCGGTTATAAACAGCAGCCCTTACAGCGTGTGCCTCCTCTTGTAAATTAAGCCGCAGTAATAGTGCTAATATTTAATAATAACCTTATAGATACAAAAAAGCCCTGTACGTGCAGGGCTTCAACCATCTGAATAATATTAGTTTAAATGCTAGGTACTAATTTAATTGCGCCCTGCTCTACTTTCATATCTAAAGGTAATTTACTTAATAGCGCAACCTTAGGGTCATTCATATTTAGTTTATAAACTGGGTTTACAGCTAAAAATCCGTTAATAACTTTCATTGCTTCATCATCAAGTACCGCTAGGTTTCCCTTAAAACCGCCTGCGTCGATAGTTGAATCAAGCAATTTTACATTCCGTAAAAATACCGCCTTTTTCTCACTATCATAAAATGGCGCACCTTCTATTTGCAGCTTTAAACGCACTGGGTATTTAAGTGCGAAAGCATTTATAACAGCACTCGAATCTGCACCTAATAAGATTACATCACGATTATCAGGGCCGACATTCACGCTCAAATCATTCACATTAAACTGTACAGGTAATCCCATCAAGCTGACTTTTTCACTAAGTTTTGGTAATTGCTGGTTAAGTGCTGTTTCAATTTCACTGCTAGTAAATGAATAAACCGATACGCCGTTCGTGGTGTTACAAGCAGAGAGTAATAAGCAACTAATTAATAAAATATACTTCATTGTTTTTCCTTTACTATAATATTATCGTCAAAACCAAATAAAAATAAAAGCCGCACAACGGCGGCTTTTATTTAATCTACAGCGCCCTAGATTATTTAAATGCTAAATACCGCTTTTAAACGTCCTAGTGTGTCAGCATCAACTGAACCTTGACCCAAAGCCAATAACTGTTTTAAGTAATAATGTAGATCAGCTTGTTCACCGCGATGCTTATCGTCAAGCATTGCAACCTGCTCAGCCATACGCGGTGCTCCCTCAGGACTGGCAACATTAGCTAGAATTTCCATTCTTAGCATCAGTTGTGTAATGGTTAAATGCGTATCAGCACCCCCTTGCCATTGTGCAGGGATTGCTTGCTGGTTTTCAAGCGCACTAAATAAAGCGCTAAAATCAGCCTGTGCTGCTTGCTCTGTCAGCACGGCTAATTTACCATCAATGTTAGCTAATAGCTTTTGCATGCGGTTATTTAGTTCTTTGCTCCCTTCAAGCGCAATTAGCTTAGTGCGTAAATCAAGTAATTGTGCTTTTTGATTAACCGCTGGTAATGCGTCTTCAAGTTCACTCAGTTGTGCTGCGATAACTGCGTTGTCGGCGGCTTGTTGCTGCTTATGCTGAGCAAACTCTTCACTGCGTTTAGCAAATGTCACATCGTTGCATTGACGGAATTTTTGCCATAATGCATTTTCAGCTTTTACACCCGCAAAGCCTATTCCCTGCCACTGCTGTTGCAGCTCTTTGAGCTGCTGACAAGCATCAGCTAAGTCTTCACTTACTGATAATTGCTGTGCTTGTTCAACTAGTGCATTTTTTGCTGCCGCGTTGCTTTTATGAAACGCATTCAACGCATTGAATACTTGCTGTTGCTGCGCTTTATATTGTGTTTGCAAAGCACGGTATACTTTTGGCTCTACATTACCAGCATTACGCCATACTTTATTGATACGATTGTATTGGCTTTCAAACTCTTTCCAATCAAACTCATCACTCGTCGTATCAGTATCAGCCAATGATTTCATCTGAGTAATAATCGCTTCGCGTTCAAGTTTCGTCGTTTCGCGCTGTTGTTCTAGTTGCGCAAAATGTTCACGACATGGTACAAATAATAGCTCTATCTTGTCATCAAACTCTTTACCTTGCGCCTGCTCTTGCTCGGTATCTAAACGCCCAAGCTCATTCCAACGACGACGTAATGTTTTCACTTCGTTTGCACGCGCCTTGGGATCTGTGCAAGGTTGATTGAGCAAACTGGTAATTTCAGTTAGTAGCTCTTCACGCTTAGGGGCAGACGCATACTTTTGCCAATCACGAGCATTTTCTAACTGCTGCTCAAGATCTGCTTTGACTTTTTCAAGACTTTGCTGACTAACTGGAGTTAACGTTTCATACAGCTCAATAAAGCCTTTAAACACACCAAATGCAACATTAAAACGGCCTTGTTCAATAAGGCGCTGAACATCGCGTCCTTTGCGAGTAGCTTGTTGCTGATTTTTCGTTAATTTATCACTAATAGGTGCAACAGCTTTATCCCAGCGTTGTTGTTGCTCATTTAATTGTGCTTTAAAAGGCCCTTGTAAAGGCTTAGGTAACTGAGCTAGAGATGCATTCGCCGCTTTATACGTCTGCTTAAATTGGCGATTAGCCTCATCATAATTTGCTTGGTCAATATCGTCAGTGTTGATACTGCACAATTCTTTTAATGAAGTTTTAAAAACCCTGATCGCTTCACTAAGCTCTGGTAATTTAGCTACTTGCTTAAACAAACTTGTTAATCTGCCAGTCACTTGGTTTTTTTGCCCGCCGTCTTGCAGTTCGCTTTGTGTCAGTGTTTCCTGTGCTTGTGCAACTTTAGCTTCCAACCAATCTTGTTGTATTTGCTCTGGTGTTTCTAAGCCAACTTGTAGCGCATTTTCAATTTCATCACTTAACGCTTCTAAATTTGCCAACGCCAATAATTGTCGTTGCTGCTGAGCTAACCGTTGTTGTTGTTGCTCATGCACAGCTTGTAATTGACTAACTAACTCATTTAATTTTTCGGTTAGTACGATGTATTTATTTGCAACCGTCTCGCGTTGTTCTGGATTTAACCAGGTTAGATCAAGTGCCTGCCATTGCTGAGTAAGTTCGCCATATTGTTGAGTAACAAGCGCATAGTCTTGTTTTTCACGTAATGCATTAAGTTTTGCCAAGATAACACGAGTATCATTTTGTACTTTTAATGGCATTTCAATTGCTAAACGCTCATTTTCTATATGCGTCTCAAGGGCTACTTTTGCCTCATCATGTGCATGCTTAACTAAGTTTTTCACTAATTGATGGGTGATCACTTGCTCAACAAGGTTTACTTGTAGTTCGCTTGAACCTTCTTTAAACGCCTTTTCAACTAACTTAGGATTAGCCAAGCGTTTTAATAGCTTCACTCTTACTTGTAGTTCTTTTTCTGCAAATGCAAGTTTTTCAAGTGTTTTTACTGGAGCAAAACGCTCTATGTATTCGTTTTTAATTTGGCTAGATAAGTTACTTTCATCACTCAGTACGGCATTTGATATATGCTGTTCTGCTAATTCTTTTAAACTTTGATCTTGTTTATACGCCTGCCACCACAACACTAAATCATTGACTTTATTAAGCGCTTTTTTACGGATCTCTGCTGAACTATCTTCCAGAGCTAATGCATTTAAAATCGTCGCATCACGCTCTACATCTAGCTTTTCAATTGCCTCTAAACGTACTTGTTGCTTTGGGTGCTTCCACTTCGGGGTAAAAAGGTGTTTAAAGATCATTTTCACTAAACCTTGCTATTTCGTTGTCTGCGGTAAATTCTTTTTGCAATTGTGCTTTGGTTTTTTGCACCATTTCACCATTAGAACCTATGGTGAATTGCTCATTTGTTTGCGCTACTTTTGCTTGGTAAAGCATAACTAATTGCACTGTCTGCTTCTTTTGCTCGTCACTGAGTACCGTGCCATCAGGCCACTTACCTGTTGCTGCACCATACTGAAGGCGTTCGAATAATTCTGGGGTAATTGTTTTTACGAGATTATCGATGTTCATGTCATTTTTTCTTTTTTAAAGTCACTAAAATAACGCGGTTTATTAAATACCAAATACAACCGATTGCAATGGCTGCGGTGCATGCGTACCACGATGGAGTTTCAGGTTCTGGATGTAAAAAGTATAAACTAAAGAAACCACCTAAAAATATCAGTAGAGCAAAAAAAGAATGATTCATAAACATTTGTTGTTTTTGAATGCGTTTTTCGCGCGCTAGCTGTTGACGTTGTTCATCATCAAGCTGCGCTACATTATTCTCACAGTGAGGGCACTGTTGGTGTTTATCGGATATTGACTTATTACAACTAGGACAACGAACAATTGCCATATCTTTCTCCATACTTCGCATAAAAATCTACGCATAAAAAAGGCGCCTTGCGGCGCCCTTTATTGTACGTGTTTTATTTGTCGTTGTCTTTTTTCAATTGCAGCCAATAGCTGAGATCCGAAAAACAACGAGTATCTAATTTTTACAATAACCAAAACATGTCTGATTACGCCACTCAATCCTATAACTGAGAGTCTTTTGATTGTTTTGCGAGACGCTTTTCCCAAAAAGTAGCGTTTTTGATCCCTAACTTAACAGGGTCAAATGTGATATCCCCACCTTTTTTCTTCTGATCTTCGTAATCGCGCAAACATAATAGCGCAGGTCTAGCCACAAAGAATATTGATAAAATGCCCAATATATTTATCCAAGCCATTAAACCCACACCAATGTCACCAATACTCCAGATATAACCAGAGCTGTTTACCATGCCATATGACACCATAAACATAATCACAAATTTCACCATCACAAGCGGAATAGTGCCTTTAAAATAACGATTTAAATATGCAATATTGGTTTCAGCAATATAGTAATAAGCAAGTATTGTAGTAAAAGCGAAGAAGAACAATGCAATACCAACAAATGCTTCACCAAAACCACCAAACACGCTGAATAAAGCCATTTGCGTGAAAGCAGCTGAACCAACTTCAGTTGCAGCATCAACGTTTTGTACAATAAATTGCCCTGCTGGTAATTCACCCACTACATTGTATTGCTGTGTAATTAAAATCATTAATGCTGTCGCAGTACAAACAAAAATAGTATCAACATAAACAGAAAAAGCTTGCACTAAACCTTGTTGGGCTGGGTGATCAACTTCGGCCGCTGCAGCTGCATGCGGTCCGGTACCTTGACCAGCTTCGTTAGAATAAATACCACGTTTTACACCCCAACCAATAGCGGCACCAAAACCGGCCTGTGCGGTAAACGCATCTGTTATGATTAAAGAGAAGATATCAGGTACTTTATCGATATTTAAAAATACCACGATTAAAGCTAATACTATGTAGCCTAACGCCATAAATGGCACCACAATTTGAGTAAAGTTAGCAATACGCTTAATACCACCGAAGATAATAAACGCTAAAACAATAAGAATAATTGCCAAAGCAACCAATTTAAAGCTACCGACTTCACCAAAACTCGTTGAGACCATAGTGCCATCACCAAACACTTGGGTAAACGCGTTGCCAACAGCATTGGCTTGCACGCCCGGCAGAAAAACACCACATGCAATAATTGCCGACACGGCAAATAAAATCGCCAGCCATTTTTGTTCTAAACAGCGATCAAAATAATATGCTGGGCCGCCGCGATATTGGCCATCTTCTTCTGTTTTATAAATTTGCCCTAATGTTGATTCGGCGTACGCTGTACTTGCTCCTAAAAAAGCCACAACCCACATCCAAAAAATAGCACCTGGGCCACCAAAACCAATAGCTGCCGCTACACCGGCTATATTACCAACCCCTACTCGTCCAGATAACGACACAGCCAATGCTTGAAAAGATGAGATCCCTTTATCTGAGGTGTTAGGGCTAAATAGTAATTTGCACATTTCTTTAAAATGTCTAACTTGAGCAAATCGGGTTAATACAGAATAGAACAAGCCTGCGCCTAGGCATAAATAGATGAGTGCGTTACTCCAAACAACATCATTAACAGCGCTTACAAAAGCTTCCATGGATATCCTCTATAGTTATATTTATTATTTTCTAGTTACGATACTCTGCTGTAGCTAATCAGAATGCGCGACATATGGCTATGGGAAATAAGGTAACAACATTACTACCTCCCCTGCAACTTTTTGAATATTAACTTAAACGTTCTAAGTTTGTTAACACTTAATTTTCAAAATAACTACTTTTAAAATTTAATTAACCCTACATGGTTTTATGTAGGTAACTTAAAGATACGGCTCGAACAGAGCTTGGAAAAGATTTAAGTAACACATTAAGCAAATATCATCGCTTTATTAGCGTCGCTAATGCCATTCATCGCGATTAAAAAAACTAAGGGCATCGATATGAATGATGCCCTTAGTAACAAACACGTTATCTTAATTTATCTACTACGTTAACAATCGCAGCCAAGGTGTCTTGGCCAAATTGATATGAACGGCGATCTGACCAGCCATAATCAGGATCTGGTAAACCATCGTTATCTTTAAATGGCATTTCAACCGTGTAAGCAAGCGCTTTAAATTCTTCTGCAACAGCTGATGACCCCACCGTTAGATTGGCTTGACCTGGCTCATCTTTCGGGTAACCGTGGATATCTTGAAACTCAGGAGTCACTATGTGCAATGCCGCTTTAAAACTGTCTTCTAAGTCTTTTAAGCGCGCATCATAGCTTGGGATACCTTCACTACCGGCTACAAAGTTATATGGAATCGCTTCATCTCCGTGAATATCAAGGTGCATATCAACACCGGTCTCACGCATTTTATTTAGCACTAAATATACTTCAGGGCTATTTTCCATGCTTGGAGTTTGCCATTCACGATTTAAGTTAACTCCTTTTGCGTTAGTACGTAAATGCCCACGAGCACTACCATCAGGATTCATATTGGGTACAATATAAAATACCGCTTTTGATAACAATGCTGCTGCATGTGGATCTTCATCATCTAATAACTTATGTAATACACCTTCAACAAACCATTCGGCCATCGTTTCGCCTGGATGTTGACGGGCTGTTATCCAAATTGTTTTCTTATTTTCATCACTTTCGCCACCAATACGCAGTACGCTCATATCACGGCCATCAAGTGTTTCACCTAAGGTTTCAAGCTGACAGGCTTCTTGGCTTTGTGCCCATGTGATTAGATCTAAGTGACGCTCGTAGCTATATGGTGCAAAGTAAGCAAAATAAACACAGCCACATTCTGGCTCAATCTCAAATGATAACGTGCCATCAGCATAGTTTGAAGGAACACGAAACCAGGTTTGGCGATCATACGATGCAACAGCCTGATAACCTTCCCAGCCGTCAGGGTAAGCTGAATTTTCAAGGTTATTGATATGTAATTTATGGCTTTGAAAAGGTGTTGTTTCTAAACGGAAATGGAACCACTGAAAAAAATCAGATAAATGATCTTTATTGATCTCAAGCTGAATATTAAGTGGATCGGTCGCGGCAATGACCTTGATATTGCCACTGTCAAAATTACTGGTGATTTTCATTTTATTAAACCTATATATGAAAAATTAATCGCTAACTTATCGCTTGTTAGTTAGAAATTAAATAACGCCCACTATAATGGGCGCATTGTTATTAAAATGTAGCAAACTGGAGACAGCCTACCACATGGCTTGGGTTTTGAAAAAACATTCATGACTAAAAAAGCCAGCGAATGCTGGCTTTTTGTAAAGATTTTTAAGCTATTACCAATTAACGTGGCAAGCTTGGGAATGAAACCTCGGCCATATCGCGCATACAACGCACAACTTGGCAGCTGTAACCAAACTCATTATCATACCAAACATAAAGTACAATACGGTTGTCATCAACGATAGTGGCGGTTGAATCAACCACACCCGCATAACGACTGCCGACTAAATCGGTAGACACAATCTCAGTAGAGGCCGTGTAATCAATTTGGTCGCGTAACTCTGAATGCAGAGCAGCATGGCGTAAGAACGAGTTTAACTCCTCAACCGTGGTGCTGGTCGCAAGGTTTAAGTTCAAAATAGCCAGAGACACATTCGGTGTAGGTACACGGATTGCGTTACCCGTTAATTTGCCTTCAAGTTCTGGTAATGCTTTTGAAACGGCTTTAGCTGCGCCAGTCTCAGTGATCACCATATTAAGTGCTGCGGCACGGCCACGACGATCTGCTTTGTGGTAGTTATCAATCAAATTTTGGTCATTAGTGTACGAGTGAACTGTTTCAACGTGACCATTGTTAATACCAAACTTATCATTAAGTGCTTTTAATGTTGGTGTGATTGCGTTGGTAGTACAGCTTGCTGCACAAACAATTTTATCTTCCGGTTTGATATCGTGGTTATTAACACCATATACGATGTTTTTGATATTGCCTTTCGCCGGTGCTGTTAATAGTACTTTTGCAGCGCCTTTTGATTTTAAATGTAAGCCAAGGCCAGCTTCGTCTTTCCAGATCCCCGTATTATCAACGATCAATGCGTTTTCAATACCATATGCTGTGTAGTCAATTTCATCTGGAGAGTTAGCATAGATCACCTGAATGTAGCTACCATTGGCTTTTATTGCATTACGTTCTTTATCAATGGTGATTGAACCATTAAAAGGACCATGAATTGAATCACGACGTAATAGGCTAGCACGCTTTTCAAGGTCGCCGTCTTTACCACCACGAACAACGATTGCACGTAAGCGTAAATCCGCATAAGGACCTGATTTTTCAATTAACAAACGCGCTAGTAAACGACCGATACGACCAAAACCATATAACACCACATCGCGTGGCTCTTTGGCTTGTGAGTTTACAATTTCAGCTAACTCGTCGTTTAAATACTCTTCGATAGAACGACCATTTGCAACATCGTTAAATAAATAACCATAAGCCAGTTTACCAATATCGATACGTGCAGAGTTTAAATCCATTTTGCTAATAGCTTCTAAAAACGGAAAGCTTTCACGTAAACGAAGTTTAGTGCCTTCAAACTGCGCCACTGTTTTGTGAGATTTGATGATATCAATTGTACTGGCATTGACGAGAGGACGGCCATATACCGCGATTTCAATACCACGATTACGATAAAGCTTTCCAATGATAGGTTGCATGCTTTCTGCGTAATCTTGGCGTTCTTGCCAACTATTTGTGT
Organism: Pseudoalteromonas rhizosphaerae; assembly: GCF_028885455.1. Taxonomy (NCBI): domain Bacteria; kingdom Pseudomonadati; phylum Pseudomonadota; class Gammaproteobacteria; order Alteromonadales; family Pseudoalteromonadaceae; genus Pseudoalteromonas; species Pseudoalteromonas rhizosphaerae. Next base: position 2,768,926 of record NZ_CP118496.1, on the reverse strand, counting down.
ATTCTAACTCGTGAGATGAGGTCATTTTATTTACCTAATTAAACAATTTTTGAACGGATAGCCATAAGACGTATTGAGTTTTGAGAGCAACACGCCTCAGTGGGCTTCGCTATTCTAATTTAAACTAACTTTATTCTCCACTGTTAGAGAGCAATTCATTACGCTAGAATAACAAGGTAATTATTAAGGTGAGGTTAAGGGATGTTACTAAGAGCAAGTGTTTTACTGAGTTTGTTGGCATTAACTGGGTGTGAAGAACCGTTGACACTTGCACAGGTGTGTAAAGAAACCCCAGGTTTATGTAATGATTTAAATAAAGATAGTCACTGTAAAGCCCAACGTGCTGATGTGATCATGGCGCGTTACCATGAATACAAACAACCGACTGACGATAACAAATATTTATTATTAAAGGGTTTTGAAAAATACGATAGATGCGTATCGCTGGCGGCAAAAATTGAACATATCAAGTTAAAAGAAAAAACCACCTCCCGCGTTGAAGCACATTTAACCAGTATCAAGGAAATGACGCGGTTATTTCAAGATACCAAAAATACTAACCACCCTGGGTTGTTGTATTATCATTGGTCTCGCAATAATGACCAATCAGCCCTGACTAAATTACTTGCGCTTGAAAACGATCCTAGTGTCACTGAGGACGCTGAAATCCAGTTTTTCTTAGCCAGTTATTATATTAAGTTTGATGAAGATAAGACCATAGACTTACTGTATAAAACGTTAGAGCTAAACAAAGCTGAACAAACTCCAAACCCCGAGATTTACACCTCATTGATCAGTTTATTTTATAAACAGGAAAAATATAAGCATGCCTATACTTTTGCAAAAATTGCACAGCTTTCTGGGATAACCAATGTTGAAATATTCCCGATTGAGCAGCAACTCACAGCAACAGGAAAAAGTCTCAGCGGATTAGATACCCTCGCACAGCAAACCTACGACAGTATTCAAGCTGGGCAGTTTGTTTCACCACGGGATTTTTAATCGTGTTCAAACTTAGTTTATAGAAAAGAAAAAGGCAGCTGACGCTGCCTTTTTTAATTTATTTGCTCGTACCAACTTCAACACGAGTTTTGAGCTTTTGACCAGGTCGAAAGGTGACGACGCGTCGTGCCGAAATAGGGATATCTTCCCCAGTTTTCGGATTACGGCCAGGCCTTTCTTTCTTGTCACGAAGATCAAAGTTACCAAATCCAGAGAGCTTAACCTGCTCGCCTTTTTCAAGCGCTGAGCGGATTTCTTCAAAAAACGCTTCAACTAAATCTTTGGCATCCTTTTTATTGATCCCCAATTTTTCAAATAGGTGTTCAGCTATGTCGGCTTTAGTAAGCGCCATATCTAGTCCCTCAACGATGCATTAAACTGTTCGGCCAGTGCGGCCACCACGTTATCAACTACTAGATTGATATCTTTCTCTTCGAGTGTTCTATCAACCGCTTGCAGTGTTAGAGCAATCGCCAAACTCTTATAATTTGGCTCAATACCTTTGCCCTTATACACATCGAATAAGTTTAGGTCAACCAATTGATTTCCGCCAACTTTTTCTATCACTGATAAAATGTCGCCAGATTTCACCTGATCTTCCACTAAAATAGCGATGTCGCGGCGGTTTGAAGGGAACTTCGAAACCCCTACAGCCTCTGGTAAATTTCTTTTTTCAATGGCTGACATTTCAATTTCAAACACATAAGTCGCATTATTGATATCTAACGATTTTTGTACTTGAGGATGAATAGCACCAAAGAAACCGACCTTTTTACCTTCAACATAAATCACCGCAGATTGGCCCGGATGTAAGCCATCTGATTGCTCTGCTTTGATTTCAAAACGCGTTATATCATTGGTTAATGAAAGTAATGCTTCAACGTCACCTTTTAAATCATAAAAATCAACGGTGCGCTTTTCTTCAACCCAATGTTCACCATGTGCCAGACCAGTAATAGCCCCACCAATAACTGCAACTTGGTTTACGCCATTCTCTGCGTTTTCATCACGTAGAAATTTAAGGCCATGCTCAAATAAACGAATACGTGGCTGCTGGCGGTTTTGATTATACATTACTGATGCCAGTAAACCTGGCATAAGGCTCACACGCATTGCCGACATTTCAATCGAAATTGGATGTGGCAAAACCAGCGCGTCACTGTCTGGGTGTAAAATAGCTTGTGCTTTAGGGTCAACAAAGCTGTATGTGATCGCTTCTTGATAACCACGAGTCACTAGCGTATTGCGAAATTTGCTCACTGCAATATTGGCTTCGTTATGAGTGGTCATTTTTAATTTAGCAGTCGGTGCTACGTTTGGAATACTGTTGTAACCATATACGCGAGCAACTTCTTCAATTAGATCTTCTTCGATACGAATATCAAAACGGTAGCTTGGTACATCTGCACTCCACACACCATCGACAATTTTCACATCAAGCCCTAAACGGGTTAAAATGTCGGTTACTTTCGCATCTTCAATATGATGACCAATAACACGGTCTAAACGCGCACGACGAAGACGCACTTCAGTCACCTTAGGAAGCTTATCTTTTGCAACAGCTTCAACTACAGGGCCTGCTTGACCGCCTACAATCTCAAGTAACAACGCAGTTGCACGTTCTATTGCATCATGTTGCAGCGCAAAATCCACACCGCGTTCATAACGATGCGATGCATCTGTGTGTAAACCATAGCTACGGGCTTGCCCTGCGATAGCAACTGGATTAAAAAACGCACTTTCTAATAGAATATCCGTTGTTTGCTCGGTAACGCCTGATTGCTCACCGCCAAAGATACCGGCAATCGCCAGCGCTTTGTTATGGTCGGCTATTACTAAGGTAGATTCATTCAACTTAGCAGTATTACCATCTAGTAATACCAGCTCTTCATCAGCATGGGCGCTACGTACTTTGATACCGCCTTCAATCGCATTTAAATCAAAAGCATGCATTGGATGGCCAAGTTCAAGTAACACATAGTTAGTTACATCAACCACAGGATCAATTGCGCGCACGCCACTACGACGAAGCTTCTCAACCATCCAAAGTGGTGTTGTGGCGTCAAGGTTGATGCCTTTGATCACACGCCCTAAATAACGTGGGCAGGCTTCATCATTTACTAGTTCAATTGATACTTTATCATCAATAGTTGCTGCAACCGCTGGTATATCTAGGGCTTTAACATCAATACTGTTAAGTACGCCCACTTCACGAGCGATGCCTTTAATACCTAAACAGTCACCACGATTCGGGGTTAAATCAACATCAATAATGTTGTCATCAAGACTTAAGTATTCACGTAAGTCTGTGCCCACTGGTGCATCAAGTGGCAACTCCATGATACCGTCGCCTTCTTCGCTAATACCCAACTCCACGAATGCACACAGCATGCCGTGAGACGGTTGACCACGTAGTTTGGCTTTTTTAATTTTAAAATCGCCCGGTAATACAGCGCCAACCATAGCTACTGCAACTTTGATACCTAAACGGCAATTTGGCGCACCACATACAATATCTAATAGCTCATCGCCACCGACATTGATTTTAGTTACACGTAGTTTATCTGCATCAGGATGCTGACCACATTCAACTACTTCACCGACAACAACGCCAGAGAATTCTGCCGCAGCGGGCTCTACGCCATCTACCTCAAGGCCGGCCATCGATAACTGTTCCGAAAGAGCCTGCGTGTCAATTGCAGGATTAACCCACTCTCTTAACCACTTTTCACTAAATTTCATGTTATTTCTTCACTCTTAACGGAACTGATTAAGGAATTTCAAATCGTTTTCGAAAAACGCACGTAAGTCATTTACCCCATAACGCAGCATGGTTAAACGCTCTACACCCATACCAAAGGCAAAACCAGTGTATTTTTCTGGATCAATTCCCACTGATTTAAGCACGTTAGGGTGCACCATTCCGCAACCTAATACTTCTAACCATTTTCCGTCTTTACCCATCACATCAACTTCCGCTGAAGGCTCTGTAAATGGGAAAAATGAAGGACGGAAACGAATTTCCATATCTTCTTCAAAAAAGTTACGCAAGAAATCGTGCAAAATACCTTTAAGCTCAGTAAAGCTTACATCAGTATCAACCATCAACCCTTCAACCTGATGGAACATCGGCGTATGTGTTTGGTCGTAATCGTTGCGGTATACACGCCCTGGAGAAATAATACGCAGCGGCGGTTGCTCAGCTTCCATGGTGCGAATTTGCACACCACTGGTTTGCGTACGCAACACCAGTTTTGGATTAAAGTAAAAAGTATCGTGATCAGCACGCGCTGGGTGATGCTCAGGAATATTTAGCGCGTCGAAGTTATGAAAATCATCTTCTACTTCTGGGCCAGATTTAACCGCAAAACCTAATTCGCCAAAAAAGCTCTCAATCCGCTCAATGGTACGCGTCACTGGGTGTAAACCACCTGTTGGCATAACGCGACCGGGCAATGTTACATCGATTGTTTCAGCGGCTAATTTCTCTTCAAGGGCCTTGCTTGCTAGTAATTCGCGCTTGTCGTTAATCGCAACTTGTACATCTTGCTTAGCTTGGTTAATTACTTGGCCTGCTTCTTTGCGTTCTTCAGGGGCAATTTTACCAAGGGTTTTTAATAGATTCGTGATTTCGCCTTTTTTACCAAGGTAGTTAACCCTGATATCTTCAAGCTGCGCGATTTCACTGGCACTGGCGACCGCCTCAAGTGCTTGCGCTAATATATTTTCTAAGTTCATTCGATACCTGATCTGTCACAGAAGGTGATTTAAGTAATAGCTAATGATAACTGAAAGCAATGGCTAGATTCCAGACCTTATACCAATCTTATTGAATTCTTTCCCATTCTGGTTAAGCAAAATGGGAAGTTAGACGATTTTGTAGAGAAAACTAGAGTTTTAGAGTGGATTTTATGAAAGGAATTGTCAATTTACGTTGTGCAGCCATCGAGGCATGGTCAAGTTTATCAAGCACATCAAGTAACGCTCGCATATCACGACTCAAACGCGTTAATAAAAAGCGCGCACATTCATCACTAAGCTCTAAACCGCGCATATTGGCGCGCTTTACTAAGGCTTCGGCTTTATCATCATCACTCATAGAACGGATTTGAAATGTCGTACCCCATTTTAATCGTGACTCAAGATCCGGCAAGTTAATGTTAAGCATGTCTGGTAACAGATCCGCTGTCACTACTAAGCATTTACCCGGTTCGTTAAAACGGTTAAAAAAATTAAACAACGCTTTTTCCCACGCATCGTTACCAGCTACTAAGTGCACATCATCAATACACAACACATCAAGCGCGTCTAAGCCATCGAGCACCATAGGGCCAAAATCAATCACTTCGCGCATTGATAGCAGCATAGTCGATAAGCCATGCTCTTGGGCATGAATACAGGTTGCATACAGTAAATGTGATTTACCCGAATCTCCTAAACCACATAAATATGTATATTGAAAAGTGGTTGCTAAACTTTTAAAAGCATTTTTTAAATGACTCACTTCCAGTGAATTTTCACCACCAAAATAAGATGCAAAGGTTTCATCATCAGGCAACGTTACCGGTAATGCCATTTGCACCGGCTCAATTGTCTGCATTACAAACCAACCCATTGATATTCTAAATCGTCTTGCGCTACTACGGGATAAAATGCACGAGGATCAACAAATGGTTGAAAAGCACGGTCGAGCTCTAAGGCTTTTTGTAAATCATGCATACTACCAGTGTGATTGATCGCAAAACTAACTACATCAGCAGTACGAGAACGAATTGTCACTTGGGTAACTACGCTTAAGCTCTGAAGCTGACGTTTAGCCAACTCAATATCGACAAAGTTAGTGGTGCCTTTTAATTTAAATACCGCTTGGGCAAGCTGCGTTGTAGAATTTGGATCAACCGCATATTCATTGGCCAAGCCAGCTGCTAAGCTGTCGATCATTAAGGCTATGGCTTGTTGTTTATCACCGCTTACTCTATTTGCTTCAAACAGCTCATCATTAGTAAAGCGCCAATCCAACAACCAAATCTCGCTGTCAGGTTGTTTGTATAAACGCGCGGTAATACTGCGTTCTGCACTATAACGGCTTGATGCCTGTTCGACTGGCGAGGAGAAATTACCCCACACCTCAGGTATTCCCACTAATGCACGGTCTTGTAAATCAAGCAACGGTACCACGACAGGCAAACCACGTCGCGCTGCGGTGCTATAAATTAGTTGCTCTAATTGCGGATAGCTTTCTTGGGTAACAAGTTCGCGACGCCAGTTATCTTCAATGGCAAGCCAAATAGCCACCAGCGGACGACGCGTCCCCCACAATGGTAAATTAAGTTCTTTGACGAGTGCGTTGATTTTGTTTGCTTCAAATTTAACCACGAGGTTAAGCTGACCATTGGCTTTTTCGTCGTATTCAAATTTGAGCATGTAATCTGATATATCTTTACTACGTCGCTGAGCCGTTGGGTTTTTGTCCGCATTTGGATCGCCACTGACCTTAACCAGTACATTTAGCAACGCTTCGCGGCTGGCGCTGAGTCGAGCATCGCGAGATTTGTCAGATACTTTTAATACGTCCTGATATAGATCAGTAACTTCAACCGCAGTCGCAGTAAAACTTAGGAAAATGATGATAATAGCAATAAATAATCTAGACACAGGGCATTAGTTCTTGGTTTTAAACTGTTTTGATCCTAATTCAAAGCACCCAACAAAGCAAAAATATATTTGTTAAAACCCACTTACAAATAAGTGCTTGTGATCAGTGCATAGAAGCTTCCTGCTACATGCTCCTCAAAGATCTAAATTAGCTTGCGTATTAGTAATCAGTTTATGCTTTATCGCCAGTGCTAACAATCTCTTAATTGTGCTTAACCATCCCAAATTGGTTTCTAACCCTTTCAAAAACAATTACCATTGCGCATTCTATTACAGCAACTAACGGATGCTTACATGCTCGACTTCGCAGTCCTGGGGGTATTTATACCCACCTTCTTTTTTGTCTCTATTACACCTGGGATGTGTATGACTTTAGCCATGACCTTAGGAATGAGTATTGGCGTGCGCAGAACTATGTGGATGATGATTGGCGAATTACTTGGCGTTGCTATTGTGGCTGTTGCAGCAGTCGCAGGGGTGGCAAGTATCATGCTCAACTACCCGACACTTTTTAGCGTATTAAAATGGCTCGGTGCAGGTTATTTAGTCTATATTGGGGTTGCAATGTGGCGAGCAAAAGCAACCATCAAATTAGGCGCAGACAGTAAATTAAAAGTATCTCGCCAAGCGCTATTCTCACAAGGGTTTATCACCGCGATTGCCAACCCTAAAGGCTGGGCGTTTATGATTTCCCTGCTACCGCCGTTTATAAATATTGACTACGCGATTGCGCCACAATTGAGTGTGTTAGTCGCCATCATTATGCTCAGCGAGTTCACTTGCATGATGCTCTATGCCACTGGCGGTAAAAGTTTACGGCTGTTTTTAAACCAAGGTGACAATATCAAGTGGATGAACCGCATCGCTGGCAGTTTGATGGTTGGCGTTGGAGTATGGTTAGCGCTTAGCTGAGTCGCTTTATTTTAGAGCGACTATAAAAAAGCCTGCAAATGCAGGCTTTTCGCTTTCAAAGAATTTATTTACTTAACTGCAAAGCTAATTTTGACTAACCACTCGTCGGCCACTAAATGCATGCATTAATGTCATGCCATCGAGCAAATCAAGTTCTCCACCGACCGGAATACCATGGGCTATCCGCGATGCATCAACTTTATAACGGTGACAAAGCTGGGCAATATAATGCGCTGTAGTTTCCCCTTCAACTGTAGGGTTGGTCGCTAATATAACCTCGTTTATCCCACCTTGTTGCAACTTACTTTCAAGAATATCAAGGCCAATTTCATTTGGACCAATACCATCGATAGGTGATAAATGTCCCATCAATACAAAGTACAAACCTTTATACTGGCCAGTTTGTTCAATCGCCAACACATCGGTAGGTGATTCAACCACACATAAAATTCCGCTATCTTGACGTTTGGGGCTTAAACAGATTTCACACTGCGGCTGCTCTGCAAAAGTACGACACGATTGACAGTGTCCAATAGCAGTCATCGCTTTGGTAAGTGCATTACCAAGCTGAGTGCCCCCCTTACGGTCACGCTCAAGCAAATGGAACGCGATGCGCTGCGCTGACTTTGGGCCTATGCCCGGCTGACAGCGCAATGCTTCAATTAGCTGGTTTAAACTCTCTGAAAGCTGCATATTTTATCTTAAAATGGCATTTTCATACCTGGTGGTAATTGCATACCGCCAGTTACTTTACCCATGCGCTCTTGTGTTTCTTCTGCTACACGGCGAACTGCGTCATTACACGCAGCGGCAAGTAAGTCTTCAATAAGATCTTTTTCGTCTTCCATTAAACTTTCATCAAGTTCAACACGTCGAACATTATGGTTTCCAAGCATGGTTACTTTAACTAAACCAGCACCTGCTTCACCAACCACTTCTAAGCTAGCAATTTCGTCTTGGGCTTTTTGCATGCGCTCTTGCATTTGCTGCGCTTGCTTCATCATGTTACCCATTCCACCTTTAAACATAACTTTCTCTCTTTCTATTTCTAATTGCCATGAAGATAAGGGCTATTGCAGTGAATTACAATGCCTGAATACTGTTTTCATCGATAATTGCAGAAAATAGCTGCTGTAACTGTACGATATTTTCATCACCGTTGATCACATCAATTGCTTGCTGATGGCGCCCTGCATCAATCTTTTGCTGAATTAAGTAAGGCGAATCTATCACCCCAGGGGCAAAATTGATTGTCAGCTCAACATTATACCCGTAAATACTGGCCAGCGCCGCACTAAGCTTTTGCCTTAACATCGGGGTATCGAGATGTTTTTGCGATTCATCCACTTCTAAGTGCAGCTGTTGTTGTTGCTTTGAATAAATTGAATGCAAAGCAAATTGACGCATCCGCCCGCCAAGTCCCATCCGCTTAATTAAGTATGCCCACTCATCTTGTTGATGTGCAAAACGAATATCGCTGATCGGGCTTTGAAAATCATCCGGTATTTGAATATTTATTTCAGGCTCAGGTGCAGCAACTACTTTTTGTGGATTAATTTGCTCTAGCAATTCCGGTGCTAAATTCTCAGTAATAGTCTGATGTTTTTCTTTAAAGTCAGGTTTCACACGCTTATTTGGGGCGATATTCGGCGTGTAACCATCAGTCTCAGGCTGACTACTTGCCCCCGTTATCTGGGGCTGTGACTTTTTTACCGCAGTACCGCGCTCAACCGCAGCTGGTTTATTCGTTGATGGCGCAACAGATGTTTTACCACCAGAGAGCGTACCTGCACCAGAAATATTTCTATCTCGTAAAATACGTGCAATTGCGGACTGCGCTTGTGCTTCTTTTTGGCTAATATCTGTGGTATCTGAATAGTCAGAGAATGAGCTGTTATTTTGTGCTGGAGCGGTTTGCTCTGCGCTATATTGATGCTCAGGTAAAGATTGTTCTGGCGCATGCTCAAAGCCACTATGAAAGCCCTGCTCCACTGCGTTATTCATTACCTCATCATATTGGGATACTAATTGTTGCTCAAGCTCAGCATCTGAATCATGCTCATTACCATGCGCGGCTTCGTGCATAATTCCCGAATTTGTATGTGGTGCTGTGGTCACAGTTGGCTGCGTATCGACAGGTGCAATTTGCTCACTGGTTACAGAGTGTTCAGTTGTTGCAACGGCTTGTTCAGGCGCACTCACGGTCGTTTGTAGCGGTGCAGCTTGAGGCAATGATACTTGGTTATCAACAGGCTGTGGTGTTGCAGGCTTATTTTTATTGAGAATATCTCTCAATGCTGCTGAGCGAGACCGGTTGTTATCGGCCGCTGGAGCCTGCGCCGCAGTACTTGCAAGCATTTGGCTATCAACTGGTTGAAATGCCAGTAAGCGCAGCATAACCATTTCAAAACCTAAACGAGGCTCTGGCGCCCATTGTAAGTCTTTTTTGCCATTAAGCAGTAATTGATAATAAATTTGGATTTGTTGTGAATCGCAGCTCTTTGCTACTTCATTAATAAACTCGCGATTATATTCATCTAACTTGGCGGCATCGGGCACTAATTGGGTTAATTGTGCTAAATGTGTAAGGCCAATTAGATCATCTAACAAAGCAATATAATTTGGGTTTTGGGTGGCAACTTGCTCGATTTTCGCCATCAATGCATGACCGTCTTGGGCTAATAATGCAACCAGCAAGTGCTGGCTATAATGGTTGTCCATCAACCCTAGCATTGCTTGCACCGCTTGATGCTTAATATCACCATTCGTTTGAGCAATCGCTTGATCAGTTAAACTCAACGCATCACGCATACTGCCATCAGCCGCTTTGGCGATAATTTGCAGGGCTTGAGTTTCAAAACTTAATTTTTCTTCGCCTAACACATATTCAAGTTGTTGGAGTATTTCAGGTTGCGATAACGCATTAAGATTAAACTGCAAACAACGCGATAAAATGGTGACAGGCAGTTTCTGTGGATCCGTCGTCGCTAATAAAAACTTAACGTGCTCAGGCGGCTCTTCCAAGGTTTTTAATAATGCATTGAAACTATGCTTTGAAAGCATGTGTACTTCATCGATCAGGTACACTTTGTAGCGACCGCGAGTTGGCGCGTACTGCACGTTATCCAATATCTCACGGGTATCTTCAACTTTAGTGCGCGATGCTGCATCTATTTCAAGTAAGTCAATATAACGACCAGTTTCGATATCTATACAGCTGCTACACTTGCCACACGGTTGCGCCGAAATGCCTTCATCACAATTTAAGCTTTTTGCAAAAATACGTGCGATGGTGGTTTTACCCACCCCGCGAGTCCCAGTGAACAAATAAGCGTGATGCAGTCTGTTTTGTGTTAAAGCATTAATAAGCGCTTGTTTCACATGGGACTGACCGACCAATTCATGAAAGGTCTGTGGACGCCATTTTCTCGCTAGGACTTGATAACTCATTAATTATTCGCCTTCGAATTCAACCAATTTTAGGATTTTAATCCCCATTTTTGCAATGCGTTGCTCGCCACCAAGTTCTGGTAAAGAGACTACAAATGCTGCATCTGTCGCATGACCACCCAGCTTATTGACTAATTTAGCGGTCGCTTCAATGGTACCGCCGGTTGCTAATAAGTCATCGACTAAAAGCACTTTGTCACCTGGGACAATGGCATCTATATGCAGCTCTAATACATCTTCACCATATTCTAGCTGGTAATCTTGAGAGATCACTGCACGTGGCAGTTTGCCCGGTTTACGCACTGGAATAAAAGGAATACCTAATGCATATGAAAGCGGCGCACCGAAGATAAAACCACGTGATTCAGTACCTATAATCTTGGTAAAACCTTGATCTTTATAAGCTGAAATAAATGCATTAATTGTTGCTTGAAATGCAGCGGGATTAGCCATTAGCGTAGTTACATCACGGAACATAATGCCTGCTTTAGGGTAATCTGCAATAGTAGTTATGCTATCTTTAATGATAGATGGAGTTACTTGAGTCATAATTTAAACTGTTTTATCTGTAATATTACAAAGCAGACAATTATAACATCACAAAAATGAGTTGTCGGTAAGAAGTTAAATAATTAAGTAATAAGACTGTATTATATACAGCCTTATTATAATTTAGCAGTGCTAAATTAAGAGACTGTGGTGATCCAGCCTAGGATTGCATTTAAACAGCCGATTCCTGCAAACACAGCTAAGAACGCAAGAAAATACATTGCATTAAACGGATCTTTAAAATCTTTATCTTCTGACATAGGTACTACCTTTTATTAAGCGCGACGAATTAAGGCGCACATAATAGACGATGTAAAATAATCAATAAAGACTTTAAGGGTGATTTTTTGTCACGATAACGCCACGTTCCGCCATTGCATGTAATGTTACTGTAGCACCTTGAACAAGCTGTTCTGTAGTAAATTGCGGCGCTTGTAAAGCAACTTGCTCCACCAACGAAGCTAATTTGATACTCGGTGTTGTGTCTATAATTGCCAGTAATAATGCGGTCATTGCATTGGTAGCAAGAAATTGTACTTCGTCATCGGTATCGCGATACACCACAAAATAATGAGGCTGTTCACTAGGCTGCTGTGGTTGAAAATCAACACTGATATGCTGTACAGCAAACTGATAACTTAAATTTCGCGCGCAACTACTCATATAAAGAGGCACATTACTCAGCGGTGCATTAATGATGCAATCAGTTGGATCCGCATGCGCAACCGAGACATCAAGCTCAATCCATTCATAATGAGCAAGTTCAAGCATAAAGGGGGGATCAATTTCTTGCAATTGGTAATCACTACTTAAATACGCAATAAACTCACTAGCAATATCCAAAAAATAAGGTGATTGACAATCGTGTTCAGCAAAAAATTGGCGAACTAATCTTAACCAATTGTTATCGCTGTAGAGTGTTTTCAGAACCGGAAATGCTGAGGAAATAAAGCCATTGATATTATTGAAAAATAAATCACGGTAGATCGCCATACGACGCTCTTCAATGTCATCGAGCTTTGGTTGTGTATCTGGCGCTCGAATATGCGCCATAAACGCTTGTTGGGTTTCAATAAAATTCATATCAGGCACTTTCTTTACGCTGTATTATTGCGTGCTTGGCTTGTAGTTGATGAATTATATCCAGCTCTTTGGTAAGCTCAGCGATAGCTGGAATATTAAAATCACGTTCCAATAAAGTCGCAAACACTCCATGATGTTGATAAGCACGATCAAGTAATTGCCAAACAGGGTCAATCACGTCAGCGCCGTGAGTATCAATAAGTAAATCATCCGCCTCATTGAAATGCCCTGCGACATGACCATACGCTATACGTTGCGATGGCAAGCTAGCTAGAAAATGTTCTGCATCATAACCATGATTTATCGAATTCACATAAATATTATTTACATCGAGTAATAACTTACAATCAGCTTGCTGTAATATTTCAGTGGTAAATTCTAACTCGCTCATTTGCTGACCAGGTGCGGCATAATAAGACACATTTTCGATAGCTATTTGCTGCTCGAGAATATCTTGCACCTGTTTTATCCGCCCAACAACATGGGCAATCGCAGCTTCAGTAAATGGGATCGGCATCAGATCATACATGTGGCCGCTGCCGGAACAATAACTAAGGTGCTCACTAAAAAGCTTAACATTATGTGCTTTGAAAAAGACTTTTAATGCTTTAACAAATTCAATATCTAACGGTTCAGGAGAGCCGATGGATAATGACAAGCCATGACAAACAAAATTATTTGTATCGGTCAGTGACTTAAACTGCTTAGCAAAGCGACCACCGAGTTTTAACCAGTTCTCAGGCGCCACTTCCATAAAATCAATTTGCTTTGGTATCTGCATCAGCAATTCATCGAGCATTTCTCTACGCAGCCCAAGCCCTACCATGCCAAATTCACTGTTACTAGATACAGTCATATCAACTCCTTCATTTAAAAGGGCCACAATGCGGCCCTTTTATAAACATACTACTTAGCTAAAGTGCAGGTTACTTAACTTATCTAATTAATGGCTACCGCATTTGCCTTCTTTCTTAGCTTTAGCATCGCCGCCGCACTTACCTTCTTTGTTAGCTTTATCGTGTTTAGCGTCGCCGCCACATTTTCCTTCGCCGCACTTACCTTCTTTTTTTGCTTTATCGTGTTTAGCATCGCCGCCGCATTTGCCTTCGCCGCACTTTCCTTCTTTTTTAGCTTTGTCATGTTTAGCATCGCCACCGCATTTGCCTTCGCCGCACTTGCCTTCTTTTTTAGCTTTGTCATGTTTAGCATCGCCACCGCATTTGCCTTCGCCGCACTTGCCTTCTTTTTTAGCTTTGTCGTGTTTGGCATCGCCACCACATTTGCCTTCGCCGCACTTACCTTCTTTTTTAGCTTTGTCGTCTTTAGTTTTAGCATCTCCACCGCATTTACCTTCGCCACATTTTCCTTCTGTCGCGTCGACTTGGTAGCCCGTTACCATTTGTTGAAATTCAAACGGATTCGCTTGAACATCTGCAGAAATAAAACTTGTGCTACCTACTACTACCGCGCCTAATGTTAACGCGATTGAATTTTTTTTAAGTGTATTCATTTTATGACTCTCTCTAAACATACAAAGGTTGTACTAAGTAGACCTTGCTACAAAAATAATATTTCATTTAATCACATATTTTTATTTATTATTGATGATAACGCTACAAAGGAGTACAAAACTGGAGTTAACTATGGGAGTAAAATTGGCATTTATCAATGTTACAGGTAAAATACGCCTCCTTATGTAAAGTCAAAGTGCCCCTATCATGAAATTAGTTTTAGCGCCTATGGAAGGGGTTGTCGATTTTAAAATGCGTCAACTACTCACCGAAATTGGCGGTTTTGATTTATGCGTCACTGAATTTGTTCGTGTTATTGATGCCTGCCTGCCTGATAAAGTATTTCATCGCTATTGCCCAGAGCTAAATAATAACGGTTTCACTCGTTCAGGCACTCCTGTGCGTATCCAATTACTTGGCCAAGTTGCACACGCATTGGCTGAAAACGCAATCAAGGTAATAGAGCTTGGCTCTCACGGCGTTGATCTTAATTTTGGTTGCCCTGCTAAAACAGTCAATCGCAGTAAAGGCGGCGCCGTACTACTAAAAGATCCTGAACACATGTATGAAATCATTAAAGCAGTCCGTGATGCCGTGCCAAGCGAGCATCAAGTAAGCGCTAAAATTCGTTTAGGTTTTGATGATGACAGTAACAGTCAAGAAATTGTTGATGCCGTTGTCAGTGCCGGTGCCAATAGTATTGCCATACATGCCCGTACAAAGCGAGACGGTTATAACCCGCCGGCTTACTGGGAGAAGATTCCACCACTGATCAAAGATAAAAACATCGCCGTGGTCGCAAATGGTGAAATTTGGCAAGTAAAAGATGCACTACTTTGCCAGCAACGTAGTGGTTGCACAGACTTAATGCTTGGTCGCGGTGCATTATCGCATCCTGATTTAGCACGTAAAATAAAAGCACACTTTAATGATGAGCACTATGATGGCCTGCAGTGGGAGCATATTCTCTATCATCTGATCCATTCAGCCATACATCATGACCCAGCGAAAGATGAAAAGTATTTTGCTTCTCGTACTAAACAGTGGCTAGGCTATTTAAAGCGCCAATATAGCCAGGCCGATACTTTATTCGATGAGATCAGGCGCCTTAAAACAAAAGAAGATGTTGCAGGTGTTTTGAAAAAATATGCTATCGCACCTTAATTTGACACACATCATAGTCGGCTTTTTTAAATTAATGAATACTGCAGCATTGCTCAACGAGGACAATGACAATGATCAATGCTCAACATCACCTTCTAAGACTTAATACAGAGTTAGAGCAAGTAAGGCAGTGCTTGCTTACGACACTATCAAGCTCAAGTAACAAATCGCATCACTCGCTAGCTGAAACCTTGCACAAAAATAACCCTGAACAATGGTTAGAGCTTACGCAAAAGCAACTTGGCACTGAATATAAAGATATCATAGTACGCTTAGAACAACTTGAAGCGGCGGTCTGCCAAATCGATATCGGCCAATATGGTTATTGCTGTGACTGTGAAGAAAAAATTGACTCGCAACGGCTGAATGCCGATCCAACAGCGCAGCGCTGTGGCAACTGCGAGCCAAGGCTATAAAAATCAGCAAGCGGACTTACGAAGTTGTTAAAAGTGTTGCAAACGCAAAACTTTGCGCCGGATAAAAAATGATATCAGCCACTAAATAATCGACTTGTTGTGGCGTCATTTTCAGCCGTTTAAGCAAATTAACTTTCGCTTGTTGGACAGTCCAAGCATGGTAATGTATGCCAAGATCGGTTTCCATCATAGCTAACCAAAAAGTACGCTCTTCATTACTTAGTCCTGTTGCAGCTTGCCCAGCATAGCCTATCAGACTCTGATAATCTTGTGCCCAATCAAAGCCAACAAGCTTTTTATTAGACAATGCAAAACGCTGTGCAAGCACGGAATAGCGATGATCAACTGCTACATGGATAGAATATGCTTCTTGCTGCATTTCCTTCAACTGAGATTGTACTGCTACTAGCCAATTTATTGGTGCTTTAGTGACGCCTGAGAAGTAATTTAACTTACTTTGATACCAAGACCCACCATTTGATATGCCATGTAAACCAACACTACCTCGGGGTGCATAGAGCGCTAAATAATCATTAAATTCAGTTAGAGTGTGTTTAAGATTTTCTGGAAGATCAACGCGAGCAAGATTTTTAGTTACCTGCGCTTGTAAGGCATTAAGCTCGATTGAGTTGAGTCTAAGTTTGCTCTCTTTAGCAAGTATTAACTGCTGCTGGGTAAAACTAAGCCAATTTTTTATGTTTGCAGTAATATCGTGTTGCTGGTTATAGGCAAGCATGTTATCGAGCACAGGAATATACACCGGCCACGTAAAGTAACGCTGCGGAAAACGCTCTGCAATAATGAGGTAATCCAATGTGCGCTGAGCGACAGGAGTTAATTCAAGGGTTTGCATTGCTTGATATATGCTGTGGCGCTCTTTTAAATACGCATCACTGAATGGAAACTGTTGCTCGTTAACTGGTTTAATTTCACCTGTTGGTCTTAAAAATTGATTTAGTGTTTGCAACGCTTGCTGAGCTTGCTCTTTACTTTGATACTGATTATTCGTATCACCACATGCGCTCAAGAAAAGCGCTAAGAAGCATATCCATATTAGGTGTTTTATCATGAGTTAATCCAATAAAAAAAGCCCCATAGGGGCTTTTTATAAATTGCTATAGCGAATTAAAGTTAAATCTTAACACCGTTGCGAGCGGCTTTATCTTTAATAAATACAGACCAACCTTTCGCAAACTTACGCGTGCGAGGGTCATCCATTGCTTTAGTAATTGCAGCATAAGCTTGCTTATACTTTTCTTGATAGTAATAAGCTTCCGCTAAATCTGAATAAATAGTTCCTTTCTTATCAGAACCAAATTCAAGCGCCTTGTTCAGACGAACAACGGCAGCACTATAATTTTGCGATTGTAAAAGTAATGAACCTGCTTTGCGATAAAGCTCAGCATCGTCATCAAATTTAGCCGCTTCTTCATAGTACTTAGCTGCTTTTTCAATATCTTTTGAGCGATGATAGTTACTGGCTACTGCGCTGATATTTTGTTTATTACGCTTCACAATTTTATCATTGATAGACTTCTCTAAAACCTTAGCGGCTTTATAAGGAATTTCATTCAATGAATAAAAGTTAGACAAAACTTTATAATCAACTTCAGTTTCAAAATAACCATTTTTGTAAGCTACTTCCATCGTTGCAAGACCAGTTTTATAGTCTTCCGTCTGAAGGTAGTATTTACCTAAGCTTACCCATGCTTTTTTATCATCTGGCCAGATACGAACAATTTCTTCACCAACTTTGACCATATTTTTATAGTCTTTAAGCTCAAAGTAAGAACCTAATTTTAATTGGTAAGGGCCTTTGTTAGGCTCTTTTTGAAGTTTAATTGCTTTCTCAGCTGGTGTAAAAACATCACGGAATTTACCTAACTGATAGTTAGCTTGGGCTATACGAGTATAAACCGTTGCATCTTCTTCACCAGTAAAGTCCATCCATGCAACATAAGCATCTTTGGCTTTTTCATACTGCTCAGTACCAGCATACATATCGCCTAATGTTTTTAAACTTTGTTCTTGATCGGCAAAGTTCAAAACATCAGGGGCAACAGCTAATTTTAAGTAACCAATCGCAGTTTTGTACTGCTCTTTCTGGCCATACATGCTACCTAAATAGCGGTTAACTGTTGCTTTGTCGAAATCATCAGAAGCATCGATCTCTTTCAACATGGCGATAGCTTCATCAAGCTTTTCTTCGTTATACAAGTCAAACGCTTTTATAACTTTTTTACCAGTGCGCTCACCCATGATTCTAGTTTTTGCTTTCTTCCGCGCTTCAATTTTCGCGGGATCTGGCGCTGCTAGAACCGGTGCAGTAAATACTGCACCCGAGAAAGACATAAGTACCGCAAGTGCTGTTACTTTAGATAAATTTCTCATTACTTGCCTCCTTAATTGCCTTGGTTAATTTTAAAGTCTAGCTGAACTTGTAAGCCAACTTGCTTTTGTGGCTTACCGTCAATAATTTTAGGACGGTATTTCCACTTGCTCAAGGCGCGTTTAGCTTCTCTATCGAAAATACGTTTAGGGTCTGCGTCGATTACTTCAACATCAGTAACCCCACCCAATTCATCGATTGAGAATGAAAGTTGTACCCAACCTTCTTTGCCATCACGTGCTGCTTGTGTTGGATATTTTGGTTCAATACGAACGATTGGTGTCGCATCACCGTCTCGTCCGAATGCCCCTGGACCACTTAGACCACCTGCCGAACTTCCCACATTAATGCTTGGCATGTTAAATGACATAGCACCTGGATTTGGGTTGTTGTTTTCCGGCTGTGGCGGCTGCGGTTTAGGCGGCTGCTTTGGCGGTGGAGGCGGCGGAGGCGGTACTCGCTTCCGTTCCTGCACCTTAGATTCAGGCGGATTCGTCATAATTTCGACTATGATCTGCTCTTTTTGTTCCGTATTACGGTCAGCCCCACCAGAGATGAGGAAGGCCATGAAGTAGAACAAGCCGAAAGTAACTGCCCCACCTGCAATCAGTGAAAACAGAAAACGAATCATTACTGATCTCCAGCTATTGAAATTCTCAGGTTGTCGCCCGTCGCTTTGATCTGGTCCATAACTTTAACCACTACGCCGTGTTTTGCATCTTTGTCAGCTTGCAAAATTACAACTTCAGTAGGTTGTTCTGCTAATAAACTTTCAATTTTTGCTGAAACACGTTCAACATCAACTTGCTGTTTATCAATCCAGATTTCGCCGTTGTCACGAATTGCAATAAAAATGTTAGCATTTTTTTGCTTCGTAGCTTGGGCCGCTTTTGGTTTATTGACCTCGATACCAGCCTCTTTAACGAACGATGTAGTTACGATAAAGAAAATAAGCATGATAAATACGATGTCAAGCATCGGTGTCATATCTACCGTTGCATCTTCTTCTTCACGAAAACGTTGTTTACGTGCCATATTTAATTCTCTCTCTAGTGATGAGGCATACTATCAACAAGCTTGGCTTTCACCATTCTCGCTCTTGCCTCAAGGCGTGAGCTAAAGAATACTCCAGATAATGCCGCAACCATTCCAGCCATTGTTGGGATTGTTGCCATTGAAATACCTGATGCCATTAAACGTGCATTACCTGTACCTTGGCTTGCCATGGTTTCAAAAACCGCGATCATGCCTGTTACTGTACCAAGTAAGCCAATTAAAGGACAAACAGCTACTAATGTTTTAATCAACAACATACGCTGATCTAATTTTTCAGACGCTTCAGAAATCCATGCTTCACGGATTCTGTGTGCGTACCAAGACGTAGTGTCTTGGCGGGCATCCCACTTTGCTACAATTTCCGACGATAAACGAGGAAATTCTGCAAGTAAGAACCAATAGCGCTCAATCATTAAAACCCACATAAGAAAGAGTGCTATCGCGACCACGTATAAAACCTGGCCGCCTGTGCCAACAAAATCCCTGATAGATTCCCAGATCTCCATCAGGACTAGCATTAGGCTTTCTCCTTCTCCGCGTGAGTAGCAATAATACCTGCGCTTTGCTCATCAAGGATGTGTAATACCGACTTACTACGACCCGCAACAACAGCGTGAAGAAGAATAAGTGGTAGTGCAGCAATTAGACCTAGCGCAGTAGTTACAAGTGCTAGAGAGATGTTACCTGCCATGATCTTCGGATCACCTGTACCGAACAATGTGATTGTTTGGAACGTTAAGATCATACCGATTACCGTACCTAGTAGACCAAGTAACGGGGCGATTGCAGCAAGGATTTTAATGATATTGATACCAGCTTCAATGCGTGGCGTTTCACGAAGAATCGCTTCATCAAGTTTAAGCTCAAGGTTTTCAACATCTTGCGATTTATTGTCATGATACACTTTAAGAATACGACCCAGTGGGTTATTTGTATTCGGTGTAGACACGTTTTTAAGCTGGCTATTAATCTTACTACGAGTAAGTGTAAGGTCAATAAAGCGTACTAGTGTGATTAAGATACCTAAACCTAATAACGCAGTAATGATGTAACCAACTACGCCACCTTGGTGGAAGTATTCATCAAGTGTCGCTTTTTGTGTATTGATACGTAAGATAGCACCACGAGTCGGATCCACGTATACACCAGCATAGTTATCAGAAGACGTATTTTCTAAGTCTTTAATACCAGCAAGGATGTAACCATCAGGCTGTTTACCTAAAGGCTGAATTGATTTAGTTTCAGGCGAATAGATTAAGTAGCCATCGTCTGTTACTAAGTTGAAGTTACCGATACGTGTTACTTTCTTAACTGTCGCGTTACCGTCAAGACCTGCAACTTCAGTTTCGAATGTTGAAACTTTAGCTGACTCAGTCATTTCAGTTTGTAGTGAAATCCAAAGCTCTTCAAGTTCACGAACTGTTGGTAGTTCTTTAGCAGCAGCTAATGAACGTAAGATTTCAGCACGGCCAGGTTTTTCAGCAGAAACAAGTGATGCTTCGATTGAACCAATTGCATCTTGCGCAGCACGACGTACAACACCAAACATTTCACCCAACGTACCTTGTGCGCTTTGAAGAGCAGCCTCTTTCTCAGCTAAAGTATTTTCGTTTTGTGCATATTCTTTAGTTAAACGATCGCCACGAGCTTTTTCAGCAGCTAATTGGCTTTTTGCTTTATTAAGTAACGCTTGCTTATCAGCACGATCTGATAAGAATTCTTGCTCACGTTGCTTATTGATTTTGCCTTCAGATATACGCTCTTGCTTTACTTGCTCAAGAATTTTATCTAAAGCAGTGGTATTTGCATGTGCATTAAGCGCGGTACCTGCAGAAACAGATAGTACTGCTGCAACAGCAAAACCTTTAAATAGTTTCTTCATTATTGATTACTCCGCGCCAAAGATTGGTAGTTTAACAAGTTCTAATGTCGCTTGCTTACGCGCCATACGAATAACTTCTTTAACAGGTTTTAGGTATTCATCACCTAATTCTTTCCACTGTTTAGTATTGTTATCCCATACCCATGCGTGCTTTAAGTCAAACGATTGAGCAACGTAAGTGATACGACCAAGTTGGCCGAAATCAACGTTAATGCTCTTGCCATCAACTTCTAAAGTACCTTGTGAAGCAGCTACTAAAGAGCTATATGCAGCTTCGATAGTGTACGCCTCTAACACTTGACGGAACTTTTCTGAAGTAGTAACAGAAGAAGAAACCATTGTTTCACGTAATCTTTCAACACGCGCCAAACGATTGTCACTGTTAAACGGAACGTCCGCTTTGATGAATTGCTCGAGCGTATCGATCATGCGATACATCAAAGGCACAACGTTTTGTTTTGTGTTGTCGATCGTAGCGATTTGACGGTCAAACGATTCAATTGACGCGTTTTGGTCAGCGACCAAACGGGCAACGTGATCGTTGTATACTTTTAATAGCTCAGATTCATCAACAACGCTACGGTACTCAGCTAATAGCTCTTGAGTTTGACCATATACATTGTCAATTTTAGTTTGAGACTTAACCGCAGCCGTTTGAATTTGTAGACCTGCTTTTTGCACGTCATTCAAAGGATCTGCAATCACATTGCTGCTTGCGAATGCAAAAGCGCCAACCAACGCAGTTGCTACAAGACTCTTTCTGATTTTAACAGACATAGTTCCCAACCAATTAAGTAATGTTACTTTTATAATTTAATTACCTCCCGAAGGAGACAACCCTGATATCTTTTAATAGATATCAACCCTCCAATAATGCTAAATGCAATGCACGCTGTCAACTTGATGTTTGGAATTAACCATAAATAAATTAATTCAATCATTGCAAACTAAAACACAAAAAACAAAGGATTAACATAAATGTAACAGAGGTGGATTTTCATATAGGATGAAAGCCGCTTACTAACAACAGTTTTACCTCCCTTAATGAAAGAGAAAACATTAATGTAACATTTTATGTGTAATCAAGCAGGGTTAAAAAAAGTTCATAATAATTTCGAATAAGCGTAATCATTCAGTAAAAAAGCCTTTTTATGCAGCAATAACCTAGGTGTTTCGTACAAAAAACAAGCACCCGACCTTTAAAAGAAATCGTAGCCGCAATTTTACAAACAGAAGTTATATTTGTTTTTTATCTACAAGACTTAAAGGCGCACTGTAAATGTTACCAATATATTCGAAATAATAACGCTATATACCCAATTTCTTTTATACCGATTACTAACCGTGCCAAACTTGTCTATGAACAATCAGAGGTAAAATAGCATTATCTAATTAAATACTAATTTATACCAATCGTGTTAAGTTACTGACCATTTATAGCGACATATAAATACAGTGATAACAAGGCGTAACTTTTGACATGCAGTTGTTCTACTTGAAAAAATTATAACGCAGTTAGCGCTTTATTTAGCTCGCTAGAATGGTTGAATATTTAAGTCGATTGGTATTAATTAAAAACATCATCGTTATTGGTGTTGAGTAGCTGACTAACTGTATACAGTTGGTATAAAAAGTTTATTGAGGGACGCAAGGATGTACACCGCTTGTATTGAGCAGCATTTGGTCTAGTGAAATAGCATTCAGAATTTAGTGTATATTTATTGAATTTAAAAAGTAGCGGTAGAAAGTTTATTTTAAAAAAGAATTTGATGAGGGGGAAATTATGGTGAAACAGAGTCCTGTTTCACCAAGTTGAACCTAGGTTCACATAATAAAAATTATGCTAATTCTACGTTCTCAGCTTCAGGGCCTTTTTGGCCTTGCTTGATGCCGAAAGACACTTGTTGGCCTTCGCTTAGAGTGCGAAAACCTGAGCCTGTAATAGCGCTGAAATGTACGAATACGTCAGGACCATTTTCTTGTTCAATAAAACCGAAACCTTTAGCTTCGTTGAAGAACTTAACTTTACCAGTAACCGTGTTTGACATACCAAATTTTCCTGTAAGTCAATAATTAAAATTCAGCCAGATTGGCTATATCCTCCCTGAGTGAATGCCCAATAAATCGCTGGGATAAAGTACAGGAAGAAGTAATAACCATTAACCGGAAACCTTACACGCCGCACATTAACCAAAAAATTCAATACGCAAAAACTCAAAGCAAGTTAAGGTTAACACAATATAATTGTTTTAGCTCTATTAATTCAG
Source organism: Pseudoalteromonas rhizosphaerae (assembly GCF_028885455.1). Lineage (NCBI taxonomy): Bacteria > Pseudomonadati > Pseudomonadota > Gammaproteobacteria > Alteromonadales > Pseudoalteromonadaceae > Pseudoalteromonas > Pseudoalteromonas rhizosphaerae. The sequence continues at coordinate 2,745,590 of NZ_CP118496.1, read as the reverse complement.
AATTATTTTAATGCTTTTAACATCAACTCAATAAAACTGTTCAAGTGATTAATTTTAATACAAAAAGCACACCTTTCTCAGCTGTGCTTTACTTACTCTATGGTTATTTGATCAGCCAATCAATTGTACTTTCGGCTTTAATTGGCACCACGTGATCATTTCCTAATGGGTAACTTGCTGGCACTGTCCATGGTTGCTTTATAAGGGTAACAGTATCTGCATTACGTGCTAAACCATAAAAGTCTGGACCAAAATGACTTGCAAAGCCTTCAAGCTTATCAAGCGCTCCGGCCTCCTCAAATGCTTCAGCGTATAACTCAAGTGCAGCATGAGCGGTGTATGCACCGGCACATCCACATGCGGCTTCTTTTTTATCTTTATAATGCGGCGCCGAATCTGTACCTAAGAAAAACTTAGCACTGCCACTGGTCGCAGCACTAATAAGTGCTTGTTGGTGTGTATTACGCTTTAATATTGGTAAACAGTAGTAATGTGGGCGGATCCCTCCCGCTAACATATGATTACGGTTATACAATAAATGATGTGCAGTAATGGTTGCAGCCACATTATCAGAGGCATTATTTACAAAATCAACGGCATCTTTAGTGGTGATGTGTTCAAGCACAATTTTTAAATCTGGGAAGTCTTGTACAACATCCACTAAAATAGTTTCTAAGAATACTTTTTCACGATCAAATATATCAATCGATGAATCTGTCACTTCACCATGGATCAGCAATAACATACCGACTTCTTGCATGGCTTTTAATGCTGGGTAAATCTTTTTAATTGATGTTACACCAGAATCAGAATTTGTTGTCGCACCTGCTGGATACACTTTAGCAGCAACAATTTTACCAGTTGCATGTGCTTTTTTAATCTCATCCGCGCTCGTATTATCTGTTAGATAAAGCACCATTAATGGCTCAAAATTTCCTTGTGGCCCGGCCGCCATAATACGGTCGCGATACGCTAAAGCAGTTTCAGTACAGGTTGCCGGAGGAACTAAGTTTGGCATAATAATAGCGCGTCCCATATAGCGGCTAATATCACGCACTGTATCTTTTAGTTGATCCCCATCACGTAAATGAACATGCCAGTCATCTGGACGAGTGATAGTTAACGTTGACTGAGTGTCGAAGGCTTGCTTTGTCATTACTTGTTTCCTCGGCTGAATTTAGTTGATCATATGCATATGCCCTATCTGAGTAAAGATTTTATTGCGGTTTTTCCTGATGCTTTTTATCAACAGATAGAATGAAAACACTGGTTCATCAATCGTTTGGCGTGCGTTTACCTTTACAAACATACCTCGTTAATTTTATTTATTCTTTGTCTAAACGTTAACATTCCGTTAATCTATAAGTATATCAATGACACAAAACGGTATATTCACGCGTGGCATATGCAGAATAAAGTAGACTTATCTTCAGCGCTTGATGCAAAAACCGAGCAACTGAGTATTATTAATCAGTTTTCTTCAAGCTTATTACAGTTAGATAAACTCGATGAATTATTCGACTACGTGACCACTGAAGTAGTTAAGCGGTTAGGCTTTGTCGATTGTGTTATTTATATTGCCGATGAAAGTGCTACAACCTTACATGAAGTCGCATCAATGGGAGTGTCACCTGCAGATAGTAACTATGCCGTAGAACGAAAAACTATCGCATTTAATCAAGGCATTACTGGTTATGTTGCTTCTACAAGTCGCGCTGTTATCATTGGTGATGTCAGTACTGATAGCCGTTATATCGCAGATGTACGCCCTGCAATGTCTGAACTATGCGTACCATTAGTTTATAAGCAGCAGGTTTTAGGAGTTATAGACTGCGAGCACCCGGTGCGTAACTATTTTAGTGATGCCCATCTTGAAATTTTAACCACCGTTGCGCATTTACTCAGTGCCAAAATAAATCAGGTCAATACTGTTGAGAACTTGCAACAAACGGTGAGTAAATTAAATGCTGCACAAAAGCTAGAAGGAACGCTCTTACAAATAGCAAATTTAACCTATCAAGCCAATGACTTAGATACTTTTTTAGAAGCATTGCATGGCATTATGACCAACTTGCTACGCGCTGATAACTTTTTGGTAGGGCTATACAACAAAAATATCGATATCCTCGATATTGTTTACATTGTCGAGGAAGGAGTACGTTCAAATGCTCATAAAAAAATATCAAAAGAGCAACTAAAACATACCGCATCCTATTACCTTTTAAATTCCGAACAGCCATTACTATTAAATAAAAAAGAATATCAACAACATATAAATGATGGCCATTTTAAAATGGTAGGCCGCCAGTCAGAATCTTGGCTTGGTGTTCCATTTAAAGTAAGCGAACATATAAGTGGTGTGATCGTAGTACAAAGTTACGATAAAACTCACCATTATAATGATCATGACCGCGCTCTACTGACGTATGTCAGCCGCCAAATTAGTATGGCTATCGACAGACAACTATCTCGCCAAGCACTTGAACATCGCGCTTTGCATGATGAATTAACTGGGCTTGCTAATCGCTCTTTACTGATTGACCGCATTAAGCACGGCATCTTACGGCTAACTCGAACACCCAAAGGGCGATATCATGCGTTGCTGTATCTAGATTTCGACCGCTTCAAAAGCATCAATGATTCTTTAGGGCATGAAGTGGGCGATCACTTTTTAATCGCCATTTGTAAGTTAATTAAAGGCACAATTCGAAATACCGATACATTCGCACGACTCGGTGGTGACGAGTTTGCTATTTTTATGGAAAACATCACTCATAAAAACCAAGTTAATGATGCATTAAAGCGGATTAAAAAAGTACTCGCTAAACCACTTAATATTGATGGCCATTTACTGCAAGCTTCTACTAGTATTGGCGTTGCATTTTGCGAAAACGAAAATGATAAAGCCTATCAGTTATTACAGCATGCAGATGCTGCAATGTACGAAGCTAAATCAACAGGCCGTGGCCAAGTCAGATTTTTTAATAACACCATGCGTAAAAAGCTTAAAAGTCACGCAGATATAGAAAATGATCTACAACATGGCATTGAGCATCATGAATTTGAGTTATATTATCAGCCGATCTTTGCTATACAGCAATGTAACGTTGTAGGTTTTGAAGCGCTCGTTCGTTGGCACCACCCACGCAAAGGCTTTGTTTCACCTAATGATTTTATTTCAATAGCAGAAAACACTGGGCAAATAATTAATCTCGACCTGCATTTATTAGATCTGGCAGGAAAACAAATAGCTGCGTGGCAACAACAAGGTAAACGTTTCTTGCGTGTGACGGTGAATGTTTCCTCACGACACTTTGCAAGTGTAGACTTTATCTCGCAAATTCATGCTATTTATAATAAATATGAGCTAGCATTAGGCTCCTTATGTTTAGAGATCACCGAATCAGGTTTGATCGAAAACTTAGAATTAGCAACCAAGATAATTGAAGGGTTAGCGCCATTAAAAGTAAAGTTATGTTTAGATGATTTTGGCACCGGATACTCTTCTTTGGGTTACTTACACCAACTGCCAATTCATGTGCTAAAAATTGATAAGAGCTTTATTGACCGTCTTAAAGACACCGCCACGCCATTAGTTGATGCCATTTTGTCATTGGCATCATCACTTAAGTTAGATGTTGTAGCCGAAGGAATTGAAACGCAAGAGCAACTCGCCATATTGCAAAAAACTCAATGTGATTTTGGCCAAGGCTTCTTAAAAGCCAAACCCCTGCCCGCCGCTCAAGCAATTTTATTGATTGATAAACCACTTTAAAACAACCATAAAAAAGCCCTGATTAATCAGGGCTTCTTGCAAATAAAAAACAGGCAGAATCAGCCAACCAACCAATGTGCCATCAGAGCAATAACGGGTAACGTGATCAAGGTTCTGAGAATAAATATTACAAACAATTCAAATATATTTACTGGGATTTTACTACCCAATAAAAGCGCGCCCACTTCTGACATGTAAATTAACTGGGTTACACTCATTGCCGCAATAATAAAGCGAGTAACATCACTTTCAATCGTGCCAGCAGCTAAGATTGATGGAATAAACATATCCGCAAAGCCAACCATGATCGTTTGCGCGGCAGCTTCTGCTTCTGGTATTTGTAATAACTCTAAAAATGGGATGAACGGTTTACCTAAATAAGCAAATATCGGCGTATATTCAGCAATAATTAATGCGAATGTGCCCACAGCCATCACTACAGGTAATACTGCAAACACCATATCTAATGCGTTGTGAATGCCTTCTTTCATGGTACCTGCAAAGCCCGGTGAGTTTTTAGCTTTGTGCAGCGCGACATGTAGGGCATGTTTAAACACATTTTTGCCATGCGGCACGCGCTCTTTGTGCTGATCAGGCTGACTACCATCAATATATATATCTTTCTTAAAGCTCAATGGCGGTATACGTGGCACGATCAGCGCAGCAACAACTCCCGCTAAACAAACCGTTAAATAAAATGGGGCAAATAATTTTTCTAGTCCGACTTGGCCTAATACCACCAAACAAAACGTAATTGATACCGCAGAGAATGTAGTACCGATAATCGCCGCTTCACGCTGAGTGTAATGCTTTTCTTCATATTGGCGCGCGGTCATTAAAATACCCACACTGCCATCGCCTAACCAAGAGGTTGCACAATCAACAGCACTTCGTCCTGGCACGCCAAATAACGGGCGCATTACTCTAGTTAATAACGTGCCTACTAGCTCCAGCAAACCAAAATTTAACAATAAAGGCAGTAATAAGCCCGCTAAAATAAACACCGAAAATAGCACTGGTAATAAATCTTTTAGCACTAAGCCACCGGTACTTCCTGATGTAATACCATCGAAAAGCGGAATTAAAAACTCTGGTAATGTCGATTTAAAATCCGGATTATTAATGCTTAAAACCGTTAAGATAATAAACGCCATACCAAATAAACGGATCACTAGCCAAAGCCAATGCACATCAAAAAGATGCTTTAAAATAGTAGATTTCATTAATACCTCAGGCTTAAAAACCTTGAATATCAATGATAAAACACCTGTAGTACAAATAATTAATGTAATCAACGTATCGGCATACGATGTAATATGAGCTTGCACCGCTTTTGCCATAACAGCGATAGGAATAGTCATTGCCCCGTCCATTGGCACTGGAGTCATGAATAAGAGAACCCCAATTAGAGACGGAACTAAAAAATTAAACCATATCTTAAAGTCAAACTGCGGGTGAGAGGAAGTTAGATTAGACATTGTTTTCAACCTGTAAAAACCACAAAAAGAGCAAAAGCTCTTTTTGTGGTGTTATTATTATTTATTATTAAATTTTAATACCGCGTTGACGCAAAGCACTTTCTAACGCTTGTTGTAAGTCATTCATCGTACCAGGCTCTAACGTTGTGCCTTCATCGTCCATCCACGTTAAGCTAGTACCACCTTCTTTGGTGCGACTGACTAAAATTTGATATTGGCCATTTTCAATCGGTAATTCAGCAAGCTCTTCACCCCAAATTGAATCCCAAACACTTGATTCAGGTTTGTTGTAATCAGCTGTGATCAAACCACGATCTTGGTCAATTTCAACAATCGTAAACGACAAGCGCTCAAGGAACCCTGAGAAACGATCAAATATTAATGAGTAATCCTGTTCCGTTACCAGCGCCGCATTACCTTTATTGTCAAAGCCCATTTCCAACGAAATAATGCCTTGTTGTTTGCGAATTTCAACTTCAAGTTGACGATAACGATAATCAAATTCAGCCACAACTTGATTTAGTGCACGCACTTCTAGTTGCTGTTGCAAAATTGGCGTCAATGGCACATCTTTACTATTGTATTCCGCTAGCTTAGCGCTTAACGAAGCAGTACGCTGATGTGACTTCTCTTCAATAGTAAAAATAAAACGTTGCTCAGATACAGCGGTATCGCTATTCCACAACCAACCTTCCTCGGGTTTGATAATCGCATACCAGTCAGTTTCAATCGAACCTAATGACTTATCTTGTTTGATTGCCTTTGTTTGATGCTCAGTTAACACAGCGTGTACTGAATCCCAAATAAACTCATCTAAATTTGCAATACCATCGTTTTTATCAAAATAAACGCGTGCTTGTTTATCACCTTCTTCAACCCAACTGCCTTTTGCCACAGTTAATACTTGTGCTGGGGGACGATAGTTTGTTGAATCCGGATCATTATTATATTCTGCCACATCCATTTTATAAATGGGGTCTAAAGCTGGCTGAGCCAATTGTCCTGGCACTTGTACCGGCTCACTGGCACGGTAATTACGTTTTTGATGCGCTTCGTCAGTGAACACACCACATCCTGACAAGCTAACCAATACGCTTACAGCAAGCGCTTTTGGGATCCAATACTGCACAGATAATTCTCCTTAGCATACCCTTAATTGTTTTAACAAATATATGAGTGGGTTATGCCGATTTGGTTCAGTGTAAAGCCAATATTAACTTTACGTATCTTGTTTTTATGCAAACCCCGTTACTTTAGGGCACGGCTAAACGTAAATGTAAGCCAGTCTATATGCAAAATTTTAACTATGGTACTTTCCCATGCCACTAAAAACAAGAAACACCGTGCTTTAATAACAGCTTAATTATCTCGGCCTGTAGTTTAGCGATTGTTTTGTGTTAAACTTCGCCGCCGTGTGGTGGTAATTGCCGGCTCAGCTTACTCTGATTGTTATTAATAATATAACCTAGGTACTTGAATTCATGACTGCTTTTTCAAATCATCAGATCGTTTTAACTGCTATTGGCGATGATCGCCCTGGTATTGTCAGTGAATTAACCCAATTAGTCAGTGACTGTCACTGTAATATTATTGATAGTCGCATTGCCATCTTAGGCAATGAATTTACATTTATTATGCTGTTATCAGGTGATATGTCGGCAATCAGCCGCATTGAACACACCCTGCCCCTCAAAGGCATGGAGCTGGGCTTACTCACTATGATGAAGCGGACAGCCAGTCATACTCAAAGTGAATTTTGTGCCGGCTACACCCTCGAATATACAGGTATCGACACACCAGGCACGTTAAGTAAAGTTACCCGCTTTTTTGCCGACAACCACATTAGTATTTGTTCTTTAAAGTCAGATACCTATGACGAAGAAAAAGATACAAAAATGCGCTGTGAACTGGAGTTTAACATTCCTGTTGAGGTTGACATTGATACGTTTAAAGTCCAATTTGAAGATCTGTCGCGTACTCTAAACGTAGATTACATATTTCGACGCATTCGCTAAGGAGCAAAGCATGAACACAATTAATCCATTACAAGCCGGTGACAAAGCACCCGCTTTTAGCCTACAAAATCAAGATGACGAAACAATCGTCCTTGCAGAGCTATTAAAAGAGCAGCAAGTATTAGTGTACTTTTATCCAAAAGCATCAACACCTGGTTGCACCGTGCAAGCTGAAAACTTACGTGATGAAAAAGCCGTGTTAGCACAGCTAAATACCCGCGTGGTTGGTATCAGCCCTGATCCGGTAAAAAAATTAAAGAACTTTGAAACCAAAAAAGAATTAAACTTTGACCTACTTTCAGACGAAGATCACGCGATTGCAGAAGCATTCGGCGTATGGGGCTACAAAAAGTTTATGGGTAAAGAGTACGACGGTATTCACCGTTTAAGCTTCTTGATCGGCCAAGACGGAACAATAAAGCACTTTTTCGATAAATTTAAAACCAAAGACCATCATCAAGTGGTGCTGGATTATTTGACTAAATAATCGGTGCTAGGTGCTAGGTGCTAGGTGCTAGGTGCTACAGAGTTGAACTTAAGCGTTGCCTATTGGCAACGCTTTTTTTATGCACGAGAGTACGAAATAAAAGCGCACCTACAACATACTTGTAGTTGTTATTAAAAAACTACTTTTTTACATGACATCGCTAACGGTTTTACTATCAACAAATTGTTCAAAACTGATGATCTTACCCTCTTTGAGTATCCATAAATGGGCGACTCTGGCCTTAAAAAATTTGCCTGTGGCTTTATTGGTTCCGCTATAGCTACCATAAGCAAACACCTTGTCGCCAGCAGCAACATAGTCTTCTACCGCAAAATTATAACCATTCCATTCACAGCCTAACCGTACAAATACTTTTTTTTCAATTTCATCAAAGCCTTGGTAGGTTCCGGCATATGGAAAACCAGCGGCTTCCGTCCATTGTGTTTCGTTTGTTATATAACGCTTGAGGTTTTTACCGTTTTCTTCTGAGGTCTTACCTTCATAAGTACTTTTTACAATATCAAGATTGGTCATCAATTTAGTCTCCAGATTAAAACTATTGTAATGTTCTAATGACGATATTTTGGCAGTGGTACTGCATGCTTGAAGCATAGCCAAAGCCATTACTATCGTGATTACTCGCGGAATTTCCCCCATGAAATGAAGCCTGTACAAAGAGTTGAACAGACCTTTCAAACTGCAAGCAGCTTGAAAAGCCCTAAATAAATTTAAGCTGTAGTAATTAGCCCCAAGGCATCTCGCCCATAATAACTTTGGCACTTAACGCCAATACGCTATCGCCGCCAATATTTGGATAGCTTGCTTTCATTTTACTCATCAATTCACTTGAATTAGCTGAAGACTTGGCTGCAGCTTCAAAGTCTTGAATGTATTTGCGAGTAAAGTGCACCGCTTCAATAGTCAATGGCTTATCACCTAACATATGACCAGAGATCACAGTTTTAGGATGCAGCTGCTTAATAACATCAAGGGTTTTATACCAACTTTGACGTGATTCAGGTGTTTGCGTATCTGCTAAAAAAACATGCATGTTGTTAAATACCACAACACCACCCAACATAGTTTTAGTCGAAGGGATCCATACAAAAGTATGTTTTGGATCATGACCGTCAAGACCAACAATATTCACTTTTTCACCATCAACCAATAAGGTGTCGCCTTGCAATACTTCTGGCAAAACTAGTTTTTGCGGTGCGTTTTCTTTAAGAATTGGCCCCCAATAAGCCTTTTTAGGCGCCATTGACGCTTTAATATAATCTCGGGTTTTAGCAGTTGATAATAACTTAGCATCAGGATAGGCCTCGGTGATCACGTCTAAGCCAAAATAATAGTCAGGATCACCATGACTAATGTAAATAGTGGTTAATTTTTTACCTGATTTTTTAATCAACTCAACCACTGATTGTGCGTCATTACGCTGAAATTGCGCATCAACTAAAACCGCTTCGGTTGGACCGCTGATCAACACCGAACTAACTGGGAACGTGCTTTTTTGTTGTGGATTAAACACACTGGTTTCAAGTGTTGCACTAACCGCATTGGCAGATACTGCCATCATTGTAGCAAGCGTGCTTGCCTGAATTAATTTAGATAAAAATGTCATAGTAGCCTCTAAAATGTCGCTCATTTAGCGAGTAAATTGGGTGTTTTTAAACGTGTAAAATTATTGGTTAATCAATCGTATTAATTAATTGTTTTACATAAGCTAACCACTGCTGTGGCTGACCGTAATAACGCGAGTGGTCTAATTTAGTAAATGCGCCATCGCTGTGCTCAAACGCAAGTGTTGGAAACCCACTACCGCCAACTAAATTCAACATCTGCCGCGCTTTAATTATTTGCTGCTGCGTTTTTTCGCCACTAAAAAGGTCAAACGCATTTAAAAAAGCCCTAGAGCTAGCACCAAGTTGAGTGGCTATGTTAGCTAAATTAGCTATATCAGACTGAGAACGGCCAAGTACAAATTGATCAACTTGCATTCTATGCAGCATGGCAACAGTATTAAGACCTAAAGATCCACCAGCTAATAGCGCCGTGATCGGCGTATCTGAATCTAAAATTCGCTGCTTATCATCTAATAACGTTTCATAATAAGTTGGACTAAATACTTGCCCCGTTAAACTCGTGATCCTGTTATCCATGGCGATTATTTGCTGATGAAAATCAGCTGATAACTGACGTTTATTAGCCCCTGAAAATAAGCCGCCGCCATACAGCTTAATATCTATTGTTGTTAATTGAGTGAGCTCATCAATCAGCGGTGCGACGGCATAACACCAACCACACTGCGGATCCATAATGAAATGCAAGGTCTTCATTTTATTTTCCTGTCAGCAGTATTAAATTTATGAAACAAGTATAAATTGCAAATATGTTGCAATAAACATCACAACAGGCAATAGTTAATTGCATATATCGAACATATAGGAAATAAAATGGACAGGATCACCGCAGCTCAAGTCTTTGTTAGAATTGTCGAGCAAGGTAGTATGGTCAGCGCAGCGCATTCGTTAGATATGTCGCGCTCGATGGTAACTAGGTACTTAAGCGAAATGGAAAGTTGGGCGAATAGTCAGTTATTACATCGCTCTACGCGTAAACTCACGCTCACCGCCGCAGGTGAAAAAGCTTTTGTAAATTGTCTGTCGTTATTAGATTTAGCCAAACAAGTGTCTATCCCTTTAGAGCAAGATCATGTCGCACAACCTGAAGGGTCGATCCGTATTTCTTGCTCTCAATTTGTCGCCGCTAATTTATTGCCAGCAGTAATTGATCAGTTTTTAGATGAGTATCCCAAAGTACATATAGATATTCATATCAGTAACCAAGTAACTAATTTAGTTGAAGATAGAATCGATCTAGCAATACGTATTACCAACGACTTAGACCCCAATATCATTGCACGCCCGCTGGGTCGTTGCCGCTCAGTGTTATGCGCCACCGAAGATTACCTAAATCGTTTTGGTTACCCTGTTTACCCTGATGATTTGGCCAAACATAATTGCTTAATTTATTCTAATTTTGGAAAAAGTTTGTGGCATTTCAGCAAAGAAGAACTCGCGGTTGTTACTTCAGTCGCCGGCAACTTCAGTGCGAATGAATCAATGCTCTTACTTCAATCAGCACTCAAAGGACGCGGTATCTCTTTGCAACCTAAACATGCCGTACAACAGTTGATCAATGATAAAAAGCTGGTTCATGTGCTCCCCAACTATGAGCCAACGTCCTTAGGTATTTACGCCATATACCGTTCTCGCAAACATCAATCTATCGCGATTAGAAAGTTACTCGAGCGCCTAATTGCGTATTTTGAAAAAACAGACACTTAAAAATACAAATAACTTAAAATTAATAAGCGCATAAACCAGCTAATGCTACTTAAACGCCCGTGGTATTGCTCAACCGTTTGATTCAAAAAGGTGAGCTCTGTTTTACTCAATTTTACCCATTGCAAATACTTTTTCGTCAATAACGTAGCTTTACACAGCTTATGCCAGCGTAGAATTATAGCTTTGTCATTAAGTCTATTTGCTTTTTATCATCAACTTAAGTGCTAAGTGCGTGTGATTACTCATCACTGCATACGCACACAGGGAAATACAATGACCAAATTTTAGGCTGGGTGTCTTGTTTATTGTCTAGAAAAAATTAGGCCGCGATGAGACCGCAATAATCGATTACTGCGTAACGCAAGCTACTGACGTATCGACAGACGAATTAAACGAGTTTGTTTATTAATTTAGAATTGACCAACATTATATAAAAACGGTCAAAAAGACTAATAGCGCTTATTGGCAGAGTTAAGGCTCATATGTGTCATACGCTTGCTTCCAATTGACCAAGTAGTTCATTAAGAACTTCTAGCTCCGCGTCGTTATTTGATTGGCCTTCGATTTCATCTACTCGGTGACGAACTAGGTGCCACTCATTTTCGTTTTTGATTTTACCTTTAGCCACGATACGCTCTAGCTGCGCCTTGCTTTTTTGAAAGAAGCGAGGCAAATGCAAGCCGACAACTTTATAAAAGACCTCGATTGCTGACGACCTATATTGTGCATTTAGATCACCAAGCATCAGATGCGTGTCACGTAGCCCTTGTTCAAAACCTGATGCGATTTCAGAAGGCTTAACTGCGTTATCAGGGTTATTAATTATTTCGTTAACCTGACCCCAAAGACAAAGGCCAGCTATTTAATAACGGCTCTAACTCTGGGCTATTTAGTTTGCCAAGTGCATCGGCTAATTCCATGTATACATAAATTAGAGTATCTAGCTTCTTAGATCTCATGGAAAACCCTCAATTCCATAGTGCTATGAGCCTGTAGAATAACTCATTTTTAATTTATTTTTATTGATGGTTTAACCATAGTCCCATTAAATAGAGTTTACTTACATAGGTTTTAACAAACTAAGAAAACGCCCTCTCCCCATTTTGAAAACGTTATTTTACATTTCTTTTAAACCTTTGTGTGATTATTAACATCTTTAGATTGATTTTTAGCCGCTTACAAGATAGCCTCCATTTTAGGTACTAACTCATCGAATTAGTTAGTTTGAATAGTTTTTTACAAGGAAGTTATAGTGAAAGTTAATGTATTTTTTTTATTATTTTTTATCGTTTTTTTGTCAGGTTGTGGTGGCTCGTCAGATACACCCGCCAAACAAACCACTGTTGTTAATCAGGCACCAGTCGCAGTAATTACCGTAGCTCAAGAGTCAATATTTGTTGTTGGGCAAGAATTTGTTTTTAGTGCCGCCAAAAGTCATGATGCCAATAAAGATAAGCTCACATATCAGTGGTCATTAGTTAACAGTGATAAGCAAGCTATCAGCTTAGCTAATACCACCGCACAAAATATTACCTTGGCCTTTGCTACTAAAGGTGAATACCTGCTAACACTTGTGGTTAATGATGGTACCGTCAATAGCGTCGTTGCTTCATATGATATTAATGTTGAGCAAGCGACGGCGGCAGTGGTAGCACATGCAGGACCAGATCAAAGCGTTAAACTCGGAACGTTAATTAAGCTCAGTGGAAGATCAAGCTATGTCTTGCAGGGCAATATTCACTATCAATGGAGCTTCATTGATAAACCGGCGAGCAGTATTGTAGTGTTAGACAAAATTAACTCGATAGAAAGTGAGTTTATAGCCGATGTTATGGGGCAATATCGCCTTAGGTTGATCGTTAGTGATGATACAGGGCAACAATCAACAGACGAAGTCGATATTGAGGTAAAGCCACATACTGAAAATAGTAGCCCTAATGCAGCGATTTCTTTTATTGCTCCGCAAGTATTAATGTCACAAACACTTAATTTAAGTGCTCGTGATAGTTATGATGTTGATGGCGATCTATTAACCTATTTATGGGAAGTTATTAGTCAGCCAAGTAATTCCAGTGTGGAGCTCAATAATTATCGCACGGTCAATGCTGAGTTCTCTGCCGATACGCCAGGAGACTATGAAATTGAGTTAACTGTTGCTGATCCTACTTTAGCTTCAACAAGCACCAGTGCGATAGTCAAGGTAGTTTCGGGTAATCAAGTACCTGTTGCTAATGCAGGACCCGATAAAATCGTTAACACAGGTCAAAGTATTCCGCTGTCAGCTATTGCTAGCTATGATCCTGAGCAATCTCCTTTAGCATATCAATGGTCTTTAATTAAAAAACCTGATGATAGTAATCTGCAATTAATAACATCAAATCAACAAATAATAATGGTTGAATTAGATGTTGACGGTGAGTATGTTTTTTCTTTGGTTGTTAATGACGGTCAAGCTGACTCAACACCGAGTCAAGTTCGTATTACCGCGAAAAATAATCAAAAACCTATCGCTAAAATAAAGGCTGCAACCTCTGCCTATTTGTACCAAGAAGTAACATTAGATGGCAGTGGAAGTCAGGATCCTGAAGGAGCAGATCTTAGCTATCAATGGATATGGCTCAGTCGGGCTGGTGATAGTGAGTTAAATGATGCCCAATCTAAAAACCCGAGTTTTACCCCGCTAGTAGGGGGAGAATATGTTGTGCAGTTGATCGTTAATGATGGTAGCCAAAGCTCAGACCCTGTGCAGCTGGCTATTACCGCCCAAAAAAATTTACCGCCTGTTATCCATCTTGCAGGAGATAGTGAACGAGCTACTTCTTATGGTAGCGAAGTAACACTTGACGCCTCATTAAGTAAAGATCCAGAGGGAGGCGCACTAACCTATACTTGGACTTTGAGTAAACCAAGACTTAGTAATTCAATTCTAGCGAATACCACTGAAGCGATAACCTCATTTACGCCACTAACCCTTGGTACTTATACTGCTTCGGTTAGTGTAACGGACGATGCAGGTAATACGGTTGTAAAACAGATTTTAATTGCTGTTTCTATGCATGATGTTAGCTGGCTTGGTAGTGTTAGCGGTCGTTTGGTTGATTCTTTAGGGCGCGGCCTCGCTAATGTCGATCTCTTTTCAAGTGAAGCAATAATAGACAGTTTATATTTCTCTACGGATGATAATGGCTATTATCAAGCAGTAATAGGCGTAGGAGCAGAGAAGAAATTTAGCATTATGGGTTTTAGCTCTCCATTTATGTCTGCTAACGTTGTGACAGATCAGCAGGTAACTACCAACCACTTTATTATTGACTTAGGAACAAAAACAGCACTTATTAAGCAGAATGTCCGTATTGGTATAACTGCTTGTGGAGGATATAGTGGCCCTACTGAGCTTGAGCTTAGATTTTCTACATTAGATTTCTCGTTAGAGGGGGGTGAATTAGATCAGCGCGTCTATAGCGTTCAAACAATTACCATTGGCAAAACCAGTGAGTTTTCACTATTCGCACCTTTTTTATATCGTGTTGATACAGATGATTATCCTGTTACTTGGATAAAAAACACCGAAAAAGGAGATTATGATAGTAAGGAAGAATGGCAATTAGATTTACGTGCTAACTCAAATGATGTTGTTGAGCATACATTTGAAGTCTGTGACCAGCTCACCCCATAATGATTAAAGCTTGCTTGATAAACCTTTATAACCTTTATCGAATTTCAGCTTAGTTCGATTCAATTTATCTTAATAAGAAAAGCTTTTGTACTAGTACAGAAGCTTTTTTGTATAGTAAGTGTGGGTTATCTTTTAGTTGTTATAGTCTCAGTCAACTCTTTTAGAAAACATAAAAATCAAACTAGACAGCCACTTTTATTGAGCAACCAAAACTGTGTTACTAAGCTTGCTCTTTTAGATTAAAAATCATCCCTTTTTATATCATCACTCGCACAACGTTTTTAAATGAGTAGATATCACTGATTTTTAGTGAGTCGTTCAAGCTCTATATCACCTAGATACACCAAGATTTTAGTATTGAATATCGCGAAGATAGCCCAACATTATCCGCTGATGAAACATTTAAAATTAACAAAGGATCTTGTACTGACTTGTCTTAAATGCAAATTAATCTGCTGCGCCATTCTGGCATTGCCGTGCGTTTTGTCAGCGGCTATTTCTATTTTGATATGGAAACCCCTTCGATGAACTGCACGCTTGGCAGAGGTTTTTTACCTGGTACAGGTTGGTTAGGTTTTAACCCCAACCATGGCATTCTGATTAGTAATACCCACTTTGCTGTCGCGTCTAGCGCCCCCCGAAAACACCATGCCTATTTATGGTGGTATACGGGGCAGCGCAACATCGCAATTAATCTCCAACTTAAGTAAAGAAAAACGTCGATAACCTAAAGTCGGGCTAATGCTAAGGCGACAGAAAGGGTGCTGTTTGGCTGGCCTTTGACTTAGCGACATTGGCCGGTGGTCCTTGAGCAACAATATTCCCACCTTCATCGCCCGCACCAGGACCAATATCAATGACCCAGTCACTACGGCTCGCGACCTGCATATCGTGTTCAACCATGATTACGGTGTTACCTGCGTCTACCAGACCATTTAATTGCAACATCAACATAGCAACATCTGCGGGATGAAGGCCATTAGTGGGTTCATCGAGAATATACAAGGTGTCACCGAGTTGCGCTCGTTGCAACTCAGTAGCTAATTTTATCCGTTGCGCTTCACCGCCCGATAATTCAGTAGCAGGCTGACCAAGCCTTAAGTAGCCGAGCCCCACTTGCAACAAGGCATCCAAAGCGCGCGCTATTAAAGGCTCATCCATAAAAAATTCGCGGGCAGTTTCGACGGTTAAATCAAGCACTTCAGCGATATTTTTATCTCGATAAGTAATATCGAGCGTTTCATCATTGTAACGCTGCCCTTGGCATACCTGACAAGGCGAATAAACACTAGGCAAAAACAACAATTCGACACTCACAAATCCTACACCTTCACAATTCGAACAACGCCCCTTAGCTACATTAAACGAAAAACGCCCTGCGTTATAGCGCCTCGCTTTTGCTTTGGGTGTGGCGGCGAATAGCTTACGTACATGATCAAACAAACCGGTGTAAGTGGCAAGGTTTGAGCGTGGTGTGCGGCCAATAGCTTTCTGATCCACGGTCACTAAACGTCGGATGTGCTGTATACCATCAACAATTTTACCGCTGGTGGCGATTTCTAATTCTTCCTCAAGTAAATCAGTCTCATCATTGGGTGCCTCGACGGTATTTTGCTGACCAAGGGCATCAGACACAAGCTCCACCAGCGCCTGACTGACTAAACTCGATTTTCCTGAACCCGATACACCGGTAACGCTAGTCATAAGCCCTAGCGGAAACTCAATGTCGATATTCTTCAGGTTGTTTCGCTTAACCTGAACTAATTTGAGCCAAGCATTCGGCTGTCTTGGTCTATGTGCTGCACTGTCATCTTTACTAAACACAAATCGACCAGTGTGAGACTCGGTTACCTCGCGCAAGCCCTCAAGCGGACCACTGTAAATAATTTCTCCGCCATGGGTTCCAGCATTGGGACCTACATCAACAATCCAATCTGCATGGCGAATAACGCTAACATCATGCTCTACCACAAATACTGAATTACCCGCTGCGATTAATTCATCTAAGGCACCTAGCAATGCTTGAGTATCAGCGGGATGCAGACCGGCTGAGGGTTCGTCTAATACGTAAACGACACCAAATAATTGAGAGCGGATCTGCGTTGCAAGGCGCAGGCGCTGTAGTTCGCCCGGAGATAACGTGGGCGTACCACGTTCAAGCGACAAATAACCCAAACCAAGTCGAGTAAGCGCTTCAACACGAGTAAGAATATCGCTGGCAATACGCTGTGCGACGATGGCTTTTTCTCGATTAGCGGTGTTATCGTCGGGCTTGCTATTAGCAGTATCCTTTAACCGCAACGCCAACTCAGTCAGCGTCAATTGCGACAATTCACCAATATCAAGTCCAGCAAATTTAACCGACAGTGACGCTTGTTTGAGTTTTTTTCCCTGACATTCGGGGCATTGAGAAATCTGCATAAACTGCGACACCCGCTTTTTGGTACGCGGGCTTTGCGTAGTAGCAAACGACTGCAAAATAAAACGCTTGGCGCTTGTATAGGTCCCCATGTAATTGGGCTTTTCCCCTTTATCAATTGCCTCTCGTATTTGGCTAATATTGTAGTCTCGATAAACCGGCACTTCAGGGGTTTCATCGGTAAACAAGATCCAATCCCGCGTTTTTTGCGGCAATTTTTTCCAGGGAGTATCAACTTCATAGCCCAATGCAATCAAAATACGCAATAAATTTTGCCCTTGCCATGCTGGCGGCCATGCCGCGATAGCGCGTTCCCTAATGGTCTTGCTATCATCTGGTACCAACGACTTCTCTGTCACTTCAAATACACGACCTATACCATGGCATCGTTCACAAGCGCCCTCAGGAGTATTAGGCGAGAAGGCGTCAGCGTAAAGTATATTTTGACCTGTTGGATATTGCCCTGCACGGGAATAAAGCATGCGCAAGCCATTAGAAATCGTGGTAACACTACCAACAGATGAACGCACCGATGGAGTTCCTCGCTGCTGTTGCAGTGCTACTGCTGGCGGTAACCCTTCAATTGAATCAACATCTGGCTCCTCTACTTGATCAATCAAGCGACGGGCATAAGGCGAAACAGAATCTAGGTAACGACGCTGAGATTCAGCAAACAAAGTGCCAAAGGCCAATGACGACTTTCCTGAGCCAGAAATACCAGTAAAAACCACCAAGGCATTACGGGGCAAATCAACATCGATGTTTTTTAAGTTGTGAACCCGTGCACCTCTAACTTGGATACATTCATCAGGCTCGATATAACTAGGTTTGTTTTTTTGTCGAACGATTGTTATCTCCTTTTTGTCGCGTGTTGGCATAAAAAACCACCTTACGGTTTTATAGATATGGAGGTTGATGATAAATTAGCAAGGCTAAAATTATTATCACCTCTACCACAAAAAAAAGGATAGCCAAATTGCCTACCCTTTTTATAAAATCTTAAAATACTAACGCTAATCATTCGCTAAACTGATATTTATTTAAAGCCCCTTCCAAAGCATTCATACCCGCAAAACGTAATAAATTTTTAGGCTGCTTATCTGTTGTTACGCTTTCAATACGTTTTTGTACGCTGGTGTGGGTTGATTCTCGGGGGGGGAGCTATTTTGGCACGTATTGGGTTTAAGTCGATATACGCCATACCAGCTGGCAGTGCAGCTTCATCAAAGAGCGCTTGTGATTACTCGTTATCGAAAGGAAAGGTCCTTCCCACAAATTTAAAGGCCGTTAAGCAGCCCGAAGGGTGAGCGCCAAGGACGGCAGCGAATAATATTTACCCGTGCAGTTATCTTCTTTATTGGCCTCGCGGGCAATGTCTCCATTTAACAAACGCATAACCTACTGATACTTGATAACTTCTCTCGGTATTGTTTCACTGTTTGATTAAAGAAGATAAGCTCGGCTTTACTGAGTTGTTCACCTTGTAAATATTGTTGTGTCAGTAATGTGTCTTAACAAAGTTTATGCCATCTAATAATAATTGCTTTGTCATTGAGCCTATTTGCTTTTTTATCATCTGCATACAAGACTAAATGAGTGTACTTCAGACATCCTGTCTTTCGCCCTTCGGGCCAGCGGCACTGTTGTTAAATGTTCCTAACATTTTGCTGATTACTCACTACCGCATAGGCACACACATTAATACAGAAAATTTTGGCGAGTACAAGTAAGCTTATATTCCCCCTACAATGCTCGAACGATTGCTCCATAAAGTGATCTTCACCGCACAAAATACACAGCGCACGCAACGTGAAATACAATGACCAAATTTTAGGGAAAAATTTAGAACAGCGAATGCTGGGCCGAAGACTAAAAACCAAGGATGGTTTTTATAAAGTATTTCGTATCGGCCAAACTAACTCGACGCTTTCTTACAATAGCCATGTGACATCTTGTTTGTTTTTTGTACTCACTAAAGCCTAATTTTAAACTTTGAAAAGTACAAATTTTAAAATGGATGTCTTGTCTATTCGTCTTTTAAAATTGACCGCGTAACTCTAAACTAAAATACCTCGGATTTTCTTGTTGCCTTATTTCATATTGCATTATTTCTGAGTTGCCAATTTCATCGATATAACGTACGCGTTTTCGTTCTGCTCTAGCCTGCAATAATTCAGAAGCATTCAAGCGCAGTTTTAATGTAGGGTTGATTGTATATTCAATAAACGCTTCGGCATCAATATCTGGTTTAAAATTGCTGGTATACTCGCGTCTATTATACAATGTGGCTGAACTTGAAAAAACTCTAAAACCATAAGCCAAACCTAATTCAATTGCATCGTGCTTCAATTCAAATGACCAGAGATGTTTTTCTTTGTCATTTATCTGCCTATTTAACTGCGTAAATGGGTCGGTAAAATCAGATTCCTCAAAATGATAAATGCCATTGATCACGGTATTAATTAAACCTATTGAACTTAACCGAAGTGTTGCCTCTAGGTTAATAGCATATTTTTTTGCATCCATGACATTACCCGTACCTGAACCATTACCAAGTTTAATCTCAGTTAGGTGATCAGTAATGTTTTCGTGTAAAGCCATAATACCGATACTGCCCTGATCATCACTGAACGTGTGCTCGTAAGTTAGGCTAATTACCCAAGATTGT
Source organism: Pseudoalteromonas rhizosphaerae (assembly GCF_028885455.1). Classification (NCBI taxonomy): domain Bacteria; kingdom Pseudomonadati; phylum Pseudomonadota; class Gammaproteobacteria; order Alteromonadales; family Pseudoalteromonadaceae; genus Pseudoalteromonas; species Pseudoalteromonas rhizosphaerae. Next base: position 2,725,722 of record NZ_CP118496.1, on the reverse strand, counting down.
TCTGGAAGTAGCTGTGGATTAGTCGGTTCTAAACGTGCTTGTTCCTCATTAAACTCGGGGAGGAAATCAGTTAAGTCTAGTTGACTAACTTTCTTTTCAATATTAAAACGTAACTGATCATTGTTGGTATGGTCATAACGTAAATTAATACGGGGTTTAAGATAGCTAAAGTCTCTATTGAGCGCTAATTGTGATACCTGTGGTATTTCACTATTGAACAACATTTTATAATCAGTCGTTAAAGCGACCTCTGACCACTCAGAAACCAAAGATGTTTGTAAATTTAATCTCGGCGAAATAATAAAGTTATGATTTACAAAAGCTTGATAACGGTTCTCTTGGATATTTGATGATTCAATGCTTAGCTCATCTTTATTGTCGAACTGGGTAAATGTCGCAACGCCATCGACGTTGTTAATAGCTAATTCAAGACCTGCATCAAGTGAATGTTGCTGATTTAATACCTTGCTTAAACTGATACGAAGAATTTTCTCTCTGGTAATTGCATCTTCATCGAATTGAAAAGTTCGAATAGGTATGCCGGTATTCAGTTGATTTTTTTGACTATTAAAGTTATTACCATCGGATTTATTGGCGATAAATATTACTTTAAATTTTCCGAGCTCTTTAAATTTATAAGTAAAATCACCACCGATCTCCCAATCTTGTTCTTTTTTACTATAGTGATTGTCTTCAAGATGTTTGTCATTGTGTATTAACATACGGCCATGGTACTGCCGATAAATTGGCTTTCGCTCGGTCGCGTTAATAAATTTATAAGCGCTGTTTATGCGAAGGGCACTGGTTGTTGAAAAGTCATAGGCGATACTCGCAGACAAGTTATTACTGGACCATTTATCTGTCGTGTCAAATTGATTGGTTTCAACGACATTATGCTCATTATCGGTAAGCGTTTCGCTAGCAATAAATTTATCGGGTTCTACTTGATATTCATAAGCTAATGAATATTTTAACTGCTCATTACTGCCACTGTGGCTGATGCCACCAGAAGCTAAAGGCGCAAGTCCAGTTATATAATCAATACGAGTGTTCCAAATCGTTGACGAAATAGGGTCACCATATAAAACTACGTTGATAATTAAGCCCTCAGATTGCACATCCAACTCCGCCACTGTACCTCGAATAAGCTCTACATAGCGCACATTTTTTGCTTGGACACGGGAAAGCTCTGCGACAATGCCATTCATCTTTCCAGAAAGACGCTTGCCGTTAATTAATATTTGATCTCCACCGGAGCCAAAACCACGCGCAGGATCGCCATCATCGATATCACGTAAGATAGTTGCAGTGCCAGGAATTTTATCTAAAATATCTTTAGCGTTTTGCGGTGAAAATTGACTAAAGTAGTCACTCTCATATCGGCTGGTAGCAGCGGCGTATTCTACTTTTAATTCAGCCGATTCTGAGTGGGTTTTGATGGCCGCTAAGGAAGAAAATGATACTGTGCTGGCGAGTACGGAAGATAAAAATAAGGTGATTTTTATTACCGATCTGTATTGTAAAAAAGTCATAATATCCTTTAAAAAAGTAAAAAAGTTATATCAAAATGGGCAAGCGTCGCGTCGTATATTTGATGAAACGTAAAGACTATTGCGCAATGCCAGCTATTATCCATAACGAGATAAAATTTAAATGTAATAACACTGATTTAAAGCTGATGTTTTGCTGATGGCTTGATATATAAGGGTTTCCTTATATTTTTACGTGGCTAAATAATGATAAAAATGTATAATCCCGCCATCATAAGTGGGGGGTTATTTGTTCATTATTCAAAAGAGACGGCAAAGCCAAGATGATTGAATTTGCTGTAGGTAATTTTTATATTGATATGGCTCGCTCACAAATCAGAGACCGAGAGAATATTGTTGCTGTAGAGCCAAAGGTTTTACAGGTGTTGTTGATCCTGGCTGAAAATCAGGGTGACGTTGTTAGCCATGAAACAATTTTACAAAAAGTTTGGCCAAATGTGTATGTCGCTCCTAATGCTTTACAACGCTGTATTGCACAGCTGAGAAAGGCGTTTAAAGATAATGCAAAAAATCAGCGAATAATAGCAACACACCCTAAGCGAGGTTATAGCCTTATTGTTAATGTTGACTGGCAAGCTAAACTAACAACAGTACAACAGCGCAAGGGACAAGAAAGTAGAACTAAAATGAGTGATTTTTTCTTAAGCAAGCGAGTCACTTATTCTTTTGCCATAATATTAATACTACTTCTTTCTTTAATTTATTTACAGCCTGTGGCAAAACAGAGTTTACCCATTAATAAACTGACTCTGCTTACGACAACGGATAATAAAGAGTTTTCACCAGAATACTCTCCTGATGGGCGCTATATTGCGTTTGAACGACACCTGAATGTATGTGAAAACCAAGTATGGGTGAAAGATACACAGAATGATAAAGAATATTTATTGACCAAAGAGCCTGGTCTGTATGGCCCTCCTGCTTGGTCACTTGACGGTAAGCAGTTGGCATTTTCTCATGAAAGTAGTTGTGGGCAGGAGCAGGAGCTTGGTTGGTGTTCTGATATACGCCTATTGTCATTTGCCTTAGCCAAAAATAGCCCACAGTTAACTCGAACTATCTTACCTTGTGGTAAACAATATTATCAAGAGCTAAGTTGGCTTTCAAATGACAGTATTGCGCTAGTCGCGACAGAAGGTCAGCAAGAAAAAATTATGCGCTTATCATTGTCAGATAATTCGTTAACCACCTTGTATACCACGAAAAATAACATCATCACCACAATAGATTATTCAGCTAAGTACCAAAAAATAGCGGTTATGCAATACAATGCGATGCGGGTTGCTAATATGGTATTGCTCAATCCTGAAACTAAAGAATTTACTCAGGTGAAGTTACAGCCACCAGAAAAATTTAAATACAATACTCACTGGCCAGCAACTTGGCACCCAAACCGATAATCACTGCTCAGTGCGAACTATAGCTCATTATTTGAAATAGATTTATCGGGTACTTTTACTGAATATTCGATACCAACAATACAGGAATTTTATGGTCCAAATTACCACCCTAGCGGAACAAAAGTTGTTGCTGAAATGGGCTTTTGGGATAGTGATATTGTTGAACTAAGTTGGTCAACAAAGTCGGAGTTAACTGATTTCGACATTTTACCTGAGCAGACTGATTATCAATATAAAACTTTACATCGCAGTATAGTAAGTGAATACAGTGGTCAATATCACCCAAAAGGGCAAGCAGTCGCCTTTCTTTCTGACCGCAGTGGCTCAAAGCAAGTTTGGCTTACTCGCTCTGAAGGACAACCCCCAGAACAAATCAGTCACTTTAGTGAAACAATGCACATTGAGCAATTTCGCTGGTCAATGGATGGGAATTTGATCTTGGTGATTGCCGATCGCCAACTATACCTTTTGAACTTAAACGGTGAAGCACACTTACAAAGTACAGCCTTTGACATTTTAAATATTTACCAACTGCATCATGAACACCAAGTGTTATTAAGTGTGGTACAAGACGAAGAAGTAAAAGTCGTGTTATATAACCTTGAAACTGGTGCGGTGCAATCCTTATATAAAGGTGACAGTCTAGAGGCACAGCTCACCAAAGATAAAACACTATTTATTGTTGATAACAAGTATAAATTGAAAAAAATTATCAATGGCCAACAGCACGCTGTTGCTGCAACAGCGTACTTGGCTGTTACATTTTTATTCTATGATGATAAAGGACATTTATTGCTTGCAGATGATAAATCAAACATATGGCGTTATGATATAAACCAACAGAACAAGACAGTATTTTTACCCTCGATTGATGGCATAGACGAAATTACCGATATTGATATTAACAATAAACGCCTGTTGTTTACCCGTATGACGGCTGCGACAAGAGAGGTTGTTGTTTTTCATCAATAGTCATTATGTCTAGAAGTAGTGGCAAGGATAAGTTTAATGAAATTGGGTGTCAGCGAACTACTCGCCATTGCATGTGGTATCACCAGTACCAAAAGTAGGCGCTTGGAAGCGAAGGCCCTTGTAGAAGCTCAAAAACGAAAGGAATTAACATTGCGATAGGCAATGACTATCTAGCGTCACAAGGTTTAGCGTCATTAAGAGATATTTGGATCAATATTCATTACGGGAGATGACCCCCCCATTGCAGTTGCTGCTAATAAAAAGCGCATGATGGGTGGTGTGGGGGCTGGAGGTTAGAGACCTCCGGCTACCCGATTAGCTATATATTTTGGAATGTACCAGTCATTCGTCCCTGGCTAAATCCAAGTGGACTATTTTTTGCCTGTGGAATAACAAAATCTAAAGTGTGTATAACCCCATGTAGAGTAACAACTTTTGGATCTTCTGTTTCCTGATAGCTAATTAAACACAAATATGTTTTAAGTCCATCAGCACTCTTCATATATAACAAGTTACCTTCATTAAAAAGTACAATATATTGATTTGCTGTTGCTACAAAATGTATTGGCCCTGGATTCGCTTGGTTATACTGGAACTGAATAGGACCTTTGGTTTTATTTATTGGATCGCCGTTAACAGTCAAGCCTGTCCACTCCCAGCGATCTAACGTAATAGAAACAAGACCATTATTTTCACTTATATTTATATCTGCCATTTCAATCTCCAATTGATAGATTAGTTGATATTACTTATCGTAAATAAGAATACAGATATAATTTAGTTGTGAATTGAAGAAATAGATATTACAAGGCATTACACGTAATCACTAAAACTGGAAAGCTAACGAGGCTGTAGAATAACTCGTTTTTAATTTATTTTTATTGATGCATTAACCATAGCCGAGTTCCTATTCTGATTCAATCGGTTACTTCGATTTTACGTAAAATATAAAAAGAGGACTAGGTGTTGTTTTAATGGGCGTTTTGGAAGGTATGACAGGTGTTTAAGTGGCTTATTTGGAGAGGTAGCAGCTTACCTTTATTAATGCATCGTGTTTTGCAATAAAAAGGACCGACACATATTTTGTGTCAGAGAATTTAGCACCTCTCCCGTCATAGGTAACCGTATCATTATTTTTTGCACACTGTTAGTGTTAGTTACAGAGCTTAGAATTGAGGTGCTTGGAAAGAATTTTAGACGAAGCTAGGCCGTCACTTTGTTCAATAGTGTATTTTTAAAACAACCTAATAATGATGCAACTGTTCAGCCTGTGCCTTTGTACCATTTTACATCATTACTGGCGGCTTGCTGCTTTAACCGTTTTTTGCTGCCTGCAAAATTTGAGTACTGCTGCCTGAAACGTTGAATTGATTCAAGCCATTGCGCCTCTTCTATATTCAAAGTCAGGAGCACTTTTGGCATAGTTTTGTTGATATGCCCTTTTTTCTTTGGATCTATGTAGCGGCCACTCCAGTCGACTAATTCAATATAATCCAGTAAGGCAAAGGGGATCGTGTGTTTAATGTGATTGCCGCCAAATGGTTTTAGCTGTGCTGGTTGGCTTTCATGCTGAATATTATCTTTTTGTTTGAGAAGCTTATTCGCTTTAACCGTGTCTGTGGTAAAGGCTTTGAAGTGCGCTATACGTTCTTGAATTGAGGTGAAATCACTGTCTTCAAGCGTATCAGCTATGTTTGCTCTGATAGGGTTCAAATCAACGTAGGCCATGCAACTGAGCACTGCCGTTTCATCTAATAATGCTTGCGACTTATAGCGCCCTTCCCACAAATTTATAAGGAATAAATTTGAATGCCGTCAGGCAGCCCGAAGGGTGAGCGCCAAGGACGGCAGCGAATAATATTTACCCGTGCAGTTATCTTCTTTATTGGCCTCGCGGGCAATGTACTCATTGAGGTTTTTCATATACCAGCTGATGTCATACAATCTTTCTCGCCATTTAGCGATGATCTCATTAAAAAAGAGCAAACTTGGCTTATCTAACTGCTCACCTTTTAAGTGGCGGTCGACTAAAAAGTGGCCGTTATAAAGCTGATACCAGCGTTTAATTACTTCATCATCGGACCAATCAAGTGCTTGACGCCTATTGACGTTCACAACAAGGTGGTAGTGATTGCTCATAATCGCGTAGGCCGCAATTTCAATGGCGAATACACTACTTAATAACTTAATTCGCTCTACTAACCACTCCCTACGGTGATCAAAGTTTTTACCTGTGTATTTATCATCACCACACAAGAATGCACGTCTCACGCATCGTGAGATTAAGTGATAATAAGATGTCGATGCTAAATCAATAAGCTTTTTTCTTGCGCGAGTCATAATATATCAACTTCATCAGCTACTGTATGTAATAACAGTAGTTGATGCTATGATTTTTGCAAAAAAAATGTGCCTGTCCTTTTTTACTCCTATGGGCTATGTAAGATAATAATATTGCCAGAGCAAGATACAGGCCTCGGTGCAACGGTTGTTGCAGGTTCGAAAACAACATGTCTATCGAAAATAGAGGCACCAATACACAAGCCACCATCAAGACAACATTGCCTGTCGTTGTGCTAGATTCACCACCGCAATTTAGACAGACATGGTTTTTCCAACGACTAATTTTCCATGCTTTAAAGTAGCTAACTCTCACACCGCAATATGGACACTTCATATTCTCTCCTTGAATTGGCACTCCATCAATTGACACCTAACGCCCGAAGAAGGCGCGCCGCTTTTGGCGTCGCTCTTACTTCGATTGTTATATGGATTATTGTTTGGGCCTGAGCATTTCTATAACCTGCGAATCCACCCAGTAGATATCACCTTCAGGATCGCTACCATCGTTTGTTTGAATTGGGGTCCGATTAAAAAAAAGATACTTGCCATCGGGCGATACATACGCGCCAGATTCAACCCCATTAGTATTTACCTTCTATCCTAAGTTTATCGCCGCCCCCCATGAACCATCTTGTTGGCGAAAGCTGATATACAGGTCTTGATCGCCATATCCATCGTTCTTTTCACTATCCCAGATTAAGTAAGACTCATCTGGTGCAATAAAGGGGTGGGCAGTCCATTTTCCAGAGTTTATCTGCGATCCCATCAATTTTGGTGGTTGGCGTTTGCCATTTTTAATTGTTGAAATGCGGATTACATCATTGTTTTTGTAGTCATCAAATACATAAGTGCCTTTGGCCGATGCAGACAGGCGCATAATGCCCCAATCTTCCCTCTCAAACATAGGCCCCAGACTTTTTATCTCTGACCAGCCATTACTGGTGCGCTCCATATATTTATTGCCCAGATGCATGATCTTACCATCTGGCGCAAGTATAGGACGTCCCACTCTGGCTCCTACAACTGATTCTTGCCACTGGTTATTTTCTAACTTAAAACGTATTAACCACCATTTTTTAGTGTAAACATCCTTTCTCGTAAAATAGAACTCTTTCATATCAGGGGTGAAGGAACCGCTATAGTCACGATGCTTAGTCGCGACATACCCAGGAGCAAATGTTTTTGGGGTTAAGCCAGGTGGCTTTTGCCCAAGGTATGGCCCCTCTAAGACTGGAAATTCATCTTGGCTATAACTTTTGCTACTGATAATTAGAATAGAAAGCAGCAGAATAATTGAATTAAAAATATGCTTCACAATTTATCCTTGTTTTAAAATCAACGAATAATTTAACTTCGCTTCAATGTGATTGAACAAACGGTCAATTTATGCAAATCGACTTTAAAATACCTGACGTCCTTATGACTTTTTGATGATTTTTTCTGACGGCAATAAACAACTTATTAGGTGCATATAACGTCTCGTTAAGCGGATAAAAATGGTTGGTTAAAATCGCGAAGCGATAACCAACTGTTTTTATTCCGTTTAAACGACTTGTGTACGCCCGACATGGGCATTGACTTATGAGGTGAAAGTCCTCTGTAGGAAGATCACCGTTTAAATAACATACTGTTATTAAACGATAACTACTAGCGAATGGCAAGGGCTAAATCGCGAGAGATAGTCTGGAGGAAGCCGCTAGCAAATCTGCGAGCTGATGAACAAAAACATCATATGAGGCGTAGGCTGAAGACGAGCTAGCACAAGATAGCGAAGTCATGTGATCTAACGGCCACCGTAAATGATGCAGTTGTGCAGAGAAAGTCGATGCACCTTATTCGGGGAGATCTGATAAACACGCATCCGCGCTAACGCTTGGAGATTACCAGTTAGGGACTGGTTGATCAACCCTTGGCGCTTTGGTTGCTGCGACCTACAGCGAGCGAAATAGCAGTAAACAAGCGTTAGTTTAGACGCGCTTTATCGAGTAATCGCTAGAGTGATTTATCAGAAGTCAGCAGACGGCATAGTAGCCAAACGCCCATCGTAATGGAGGGGACACGGTGAAGGCCTGAACATCTTAACCAGAGGAGATACTACAAATGAACTTGAATTCACATAGATCACCGTGTTGCGATAGTGATGAACAGCGTTCTACTGTGAATAATACCTCGAATGAATATAGCCAAACAGATCATGACCTGATGGCAAGGGTACTAAGCAACCACAATATTGGTGCAGCATGGCAACATGTTAAGCGCAATAAAGGGGCTGCGGGTATTGATAATATGAGTATTGAAGAGTTTAATCACTTCGCTAAGTTACATTGGCTGGGTATTAAACAACAATTACTTAACGGCACTTATCAACCCTTGCCAGTCAAACGCGTGATGATACCCAAACCCGATGGCGGTGAGCGAATGCTTGGGATCCCTTCTGTTATCGACAGAGTGATCCAACAAGCCATTGCTCAAGTGATCAGCCCTTACTTTGAGACTCAATTTTCACCACATAGTTATGGTTATCGTCCTCATAAAAGAGCCAGTCAAGCAGTGAACCATGTTCAATTTTGTGTTAAACAAGGTTATAAAACAGCGGTTGATATCGACTTGTCTAAGTTCTTTGATGAAGTAAACCATGACATGCTGATGAATCGTGTTGGTCGTAAAATCAAAGACAAAGCACTCATGCGCCTACTCGGTAAATACCTACGAGCGGGAGTAGCAGAGTGCGAAACAGGTCTGTGGTTTGAGTCAACCAAAGGAGTCCCTCAAGGTGGGCCATTATCCCCTTTACTTTCCAATATTTTACTCGATGAATTAGATAAGAAGCTAGCCTACAAACACCTTAAGTTTGCCCGTTACGCTGATGACATAATCATTTTAGTAAAAACCAAAAGCGAAGGACTAATAATCCAACGGGAAATTACTGCGTTCATCACTAAGCGATTAAAACTCAAAGTGAATGAATCGAAAAGTCGGGTCGGTCCAGTATCAGGCTCGAAATTTCTCGGGTTTACCTTCCGCTACGGTCAAGTGCAGATCCACGAACAGGCGCTAAAGAAATTTAAAGCAAATGTCAGGGAGCTCACTAACCGCAACTGGGGGATCTCAATGACCCTACAAATTCATAAACTCACACAGTATTTGCGCGGCTGGGGACACTACTACCTAATAGCCAACGCTTATCAGCTAACGGTGGATTTAGATCACTGGATCCGCCGTAGGATAAGAATGTGCTACTGGCGGCAATGGCGTAAACCTCGCACCAAAGTACGCAGTTTAATGAAATTGGGTGTTAGCGAACGACTCGCCATTGCATGTGGTATCACCAGTAAAGGTCCTTGTAGAAGCTCAAAAACAAAAGGAATTAACATTGCGATAGGCAATGACTATCTAGCGTCACAAGGTTTAGCGTCATTAAGAGATATTTGGATCAATATTCACTACGGGAGATGAACCGCCCATTGCGGACCCGCATGATGGGTGGTGTGGGGGCTGGAGGTTAGAGACCTCCGGCTACCCGATTAGCTTTTTTTCTCATGCCAAAACTTCAACTCTCTACCCGCAAGCAACTCTTTAAATTTTTCTGCTGTTACCTTATTTTCAGAAGATCCACTTTCAAGTTTACTAATCATTTTTTCTCTAAATTGTTCATTCACCTTTCTACGATCCATAACCGCACTTAAGGTTTTCAACGCTAACCGATATGGGAATTCATTTTTATTCATATCGAGCAATAGTTGCTTATATTCTTCTGTAACATCAATCCAATCAACTAGTGCGTCAGCCTCTTTATCAAAATGAGCTGGGGTAACTTTGCTTGGAGCTTTACATCCAATTATTTCTATTTCTGCTCCCGAATATGCTTTTGCTACCAATTCAGAACAAAACGATGAATAATCAGTCCCTGCACCTAAAAAGACTTTATTATAATCTTGGGCGTAGTAATACAATACATTGCTGCTTTTTGCAGTTTCTCTGTTTCAGGACCTAAACCTGTGATCGATTTATGCCTAATGACTCTCCAATTATTATTACAACTCTTATCCTCGTCGAGGAGTAAAGTTAAATGGACACCACTATCACCTGTAGAGTGTATAAATACACCGTCTCCTAAACTAAGTTCAACATGGCTTGAAACTGCCTTTGAATAGATAACCTTTTGTCCAGCAACAAGAGATTTAGAAAGTTTCCCTTCACCTGTAACTAACAATATATCCCCTGGTAACAAAGTACACTCCTTAAAAAGCTAACGCCGCACTCACCGGTAAATTATGAGCGCAGCGAGTAATTTATCCGCGTGCAGTGCTTTGTTATAACGCGCTTTTAACTGCACATCCTCTCAGATATTTCCTTTAATTTTTCTATATCTAGGCGATCACTCGCCCAGCCCTGAGCAAATGGTATTGTATTTGATTTCGGCAATTGCTCTTCTTTTAGATCCCGTACCCTTACCCTAGAAGGTAGAGCAGCTCCTTCACCAACAAATATTGCTTCTTGCTGAGATAAAATAGGTAGCGCTCCAACCATCCCAGAAAGTCCATCTGGCAGGAATCGAGCAACATGTTGCTGGTCTGCAGAATTTGTAAGCCTTAATACAACCCAAGTACCACACTGTGAAATTACTGTACTGTCTACATCGGCTGGACGCTGACTTACCAGCATCAAGCCGATTCCGTATTTTCGTCCCTCTCTTGCTATGCGCCTTATTGCTCCTTGAGCGGCTGCGTATTGAGCCTCTCCATGATCCGGAACATACCTATGAGCTTCTTCACACACTAACAATATAGGATCTTTCTCTTTTTCTTTTTGAGTCTGAAATACTTTGTACTGAAAAAGTAACCTAGCGATTAGCGCGGTAAGCGGGCCTGCAACTTCATTTGGCAGGCCTGAAATATCAATAATCCTTATATCTTTGCCTGCCTGACTAGGTGCACCAATGAATTGATTCAAGACTTGATGTAGCTTTACTTCTGCATCGTTATCAACCCAACACCTCATCATAAATGAAAGTCGAGTATCCCTTCTCAGAACTTTTAGCTTATCTAAAACAGAAGGCACTGGTGACTTAGCTAAATCAGAGTTGGTCATACTTTCATGGCTATTTTTATTTATTCTTCCACCCTGAATATACCTAACATGGCTTTCAAACTCATCTAAGCAAAATGGTCTAGGTTTATCACGATCGAACTCCAGAATGTCTGAAGTATCTTTACCATCACACAAATCTGGATCGTCAAAATTTTCTAAATGGTTAAGGGCTTCTGTACCAAATTCTCTTGGGCAAGGCTTAACAATTCCAGCGGCAACCATTCTTGCATGAGCAAGTGCTTTTTGAACTACATTGTTTTGACTAGTAGCGCTTCTTTCCGTTTTACCGATAACTAGGTTTGTGAACTCATCACTAGACATTAACCAATACGGTAGCTTTATCTCTTCTTGGCCATCGTCGCCTGCTGCGATGTCATATGCTCGGTACTGTACCGCTCTATCTTTAAAGGCTGTACCATACTCGCCGTGAGGGTCAACAACCACTATCTGAGGAGACAGCTCTTTCTCATTATTTTTATGCGATAGTACGCTATGAATTATCGCAGCAACGGTACCTGACTTACCAGAACCTGTAGAACCAAGAACCGCACAATGCATACCAAACATTTTATTAATGTTAGCTCTACAGGCTGTAGATTCAGAAGCACTGTAAACCGCAAAGGGGACTAATGGATCCACCCCATCATCTCTTGTACCTTCAGCGGAACGGTAAACAAAAGAAATTTCCTCGTTGGTTAGAAGAAATACGCCTTGCTGGGGTAATGGGTAGGTTTTAATACCACGTTTGAAAGCCAAAGTTGATTTTGTATTATTCCAACTGCCTTCAGCTAGCAGTTGGACTTCCATTACACGCTGATCAGAATCAGCAGTTACAGGCATACCAGCTTCAATTAACTCTTCTGATCGCATTCTGAGCATTGTCACCAAGCCAAAAATTATTTTGCGGCCATAGTGAATTTTAACCATGCTACCTATTTGACCGATAGGGTAAACGCGACCATTGAATGTCCTAGACAGCTCAGAAATTTTATCGGAGATCTCTACCTTAATATTAGTTCCAGATACTTCAACAACCTGTCCAATCTTTAACTCTTCTTCCGGTGTAAACATAACTAAACCTCACATCCATTCTTTAGTACTGATGTTACACCTTTGAATGTCCACCAATAATCATCATCGTCTTTTCTTTTAAATGGTCCTTGGCCACCGACATATAAACCACGCAACGAAGCAATAATCACTCTTGAACCAAAACTAGAACTACGCCACTTTTCTAAACATGCTGGTATGTCATCCCTACATTCCAAAAATGCCAAAAGTACTGTTTTGTTTTCTTCTTTAGATAAAGCGAACTCAATTTCATTATTAATGTGGTCATCGCCAAAACTGTAACCACAAACAGCTAACGTATTACTTTGAGGAGAATTTAGAGATTTTCTAAATAAATCAAACTGAGAAGAAAACGGATCTTGCTGAGTAGCAATGTATTTTGTTGCTTGAGGGTAAATTAGAACGCGACGCTCTGCCTTGGGATAGCGGTCATTATCCCTAACGCGCCAGACATAGCCTTTATTACAAAGAAACCAATCTATCGACCCGTGCATCTTGATTAAGTTTGCGCGCTGTCCATTTGTTGGTGCTGGTTCGCCATATCTCTGAGTACGGTGAGCTACAGCTCCTCCAGCAAAACCGTCCCAATACGGCACTTTGTTCAGTGCTAATGCATCTTCCAAAAGAGTGTCATAATTAGTTGTGAAAATATTGACTGTTTTTCTTCGCTCATGAACACCAGCAGACGCATGATTAAACAGTGTGTCGATAAACTCTAAATGGGACTCAATATCGACAATTGGCTCTGACAACGTACCTTCTTCATCTGCCGTTTCATCACTGCCTTCAACATAGCCGCAACGGATAACATTTGAGATAGACTCAAGAATTGTGTTATGTACTTCTTCTAGAGTAGCTAGTTCAACTTTCGTCCCTCGAATTACTGTTTTCTTTTCTTTGTTTCTTTCAGCTAATGCAGCATAGTCGCCTAGATGACTAAGAACATGCTCTATATGGCATTGCTCTGGCAACTCTTCAAATAGTGGAGTAATAATATCGTCATATAATTTCTTATGGCTAGCTTTTATATCCTTCTTAACTTTATTCGTTAAAGGGTACATAAGCGGTAGTTTAGCGTCGAAACTTATTCCTGCACCCAGCAGCCAACTTTGCTCACTACACTTTAAGTGTTCCTCTACTTGCAAGAACAACTCGTCATCAATCAAATCATCCATTTCCTTTCCTTTCCTTCTTATAGAGTTGTACCGAAGCGGCAACCAGAGCGTTATAACGCTGCGTTAAGTAGTGAGCAACATTGCCACTTAACCTAAACCATTGTGCCGTAAACACTAAATTCAAAGCAAACCGAAAATGCTTAGCGTTGCGAATCTGCCTTAAACGCCTTGTTAGTTGCCATTCTACACCTTTGATTTTCAGTTCATTACCACTTTGCCTACACCGTTTTTGAGCGCTTTGAAAAACTCAAATCAGGCGCAGTTTCAAAGCGCCTGTCACTGAAACCACTTGGAATTAGCAACGCCGTAGAAAACTGACTAAATGCACCAAAAAAACCTTTTGGAAAGACAATGTCACAAAGCTGATTTTCAACAACTGAATTAGCATCTGAAACGGCAAAACAAAACTACAACATTAAAAATCGAACCCAACGTCAGCAAACGATACCCAGAAACAAAACCGAGCGCAATTGCACAATTCATTAGCCTTAATTTTTCTGATTTAGCTGCGTTTTTTCCGCTGGCAACTAACGAGCCTGTAGATTAACTCGTTTTTTATTTCTTTTTATTGATGCATTAACCATAGCTGAGTTCCTATTTTGATTCAATCGGTTACTTCGATTTTACGTAAAATATAAAAAGAGGATTTACTGTTGCTTTAATGGGCGTTTTGGAAGGTATGACAGGTGTTTAAGTGGCTTATTTGAGGTGATAAGGGGTTACCCTTATTAATGTATCGTATTTTGCAGCTTTTCTATATTATGAACTAAGCAATACAATTGCCATTGGGCATTCACTTTCGTTTGACCGCGTAAGGTCAATTTATTCATGCCTTTGTTAACTGTAATATTCCCGAACACCGGCTCTATACAGCCAAGTCGTTTACTGTACTGCCGTCGCCCGATTGGGCTGTCTATTTTGACCTTCATTTTGTCGATATAGCTTAGCTTTTTACGCGATTCATCATTTTTAAACTGAACTTGCCGTCCTGTTTTTATAGGTGGCTTTCGCATACATTGCTGTTGCAGTGGGCATACCTTGCAATCTTTTAAGTAACCGCAGAATCGGGTATATTTTTGGTTGTGGCTGTTTACATTTATACCGCTTCGCCACATTTCATTGCCTGCGGGACAGCGGCAGGTTTGTGTCGTCTCATCATAATGGAAGTCGTCTGAGGTAAATAACCGTGGCTTGCCTTTACTGCGTTTTAGTCGGCGCTTTTCTTGCTCTGTCTCATAGGTTTCACTTTCTTTAAACAGCGGATTTCGTTTTCTAAATTGGTTATCCGCAATGTAAGTATCAAAGCCACTTTTCGCCATAAACTCAAGATTCACTTCGCTGTTAAACCCACTGTCTGCGGTGAATTTGATGGCGTGTTTATCTGAGGATTCATCTGTGCTCAGTTTATCTAACTGTTGTTTTAATTGCTTAACCGCTGGCTGCAGGGTTTGCTGCTCGCCCACTGAACCCCATGCCTGTGCTTGCAGTATAATTTGATGTTTATCGTCATTTATCGCTATCCCGTTGTAGCCTTGGATTGTACCTTTTGACGTGGTCATTTTCGCGCTATCGGGGTCGGTAATATTACTTTTAATGGGCTTGCCTTTGCTGCCCGTTTTTTCCTCGTGGGTCGCTAAGAACTCCGTGATTTTATTTGCACTTTTATCCAGCTTTTCTTTTTGCTTTAAATCCTGTGTTATCAACTCTTCGCTCAGGCTATCTTGTGATTGGTGACGTTCGATAATACGTTTACTCGCGCGTTCTAGTTTTGCTTTTTTACGCCCTAGCTCATCGAATGTGCCGCTCCATTCTTTACTCGCATTCGATTTCAATTTGCATCCATCAATGGCAAACATGTTGCGACCTATCAAGCCTTCTTCGTCGCATATCATCAGTACTTGCGTAAACAACGGTTCAATCTGTTCGTGCATTTTGGCCACGAATCCCGCTACCGATGTGTAATGAGGTTGAATATCACCCGACACACTCATGAACAAAATATTCGTCTCACACGCCTTAGCAATACGGCGGCTGCTGATCAAACCATGTGCATAGCCGAGTAAAATAATTTTTAGCATCACTGAAGGCGGATACGCAGCTGCGCCCGTTTTATCATTGTTATACCACGCGTCAAAGCCCGACAAATCGAGTTTATTTTCGACAATATAACAAAGCGCATACTCAAATGTACCTGGCAATATTTGCTCAGCAAAATTGATTGGAATGAATTTATTTTGGCAGGATAAGTCAGGCTTGTAGTTGGCCATAACAATTTACCGTGGGTGAATAATATCTATTAGATCACAGTAACCCTGTGGGTTCAAGGTTAAAAAACAATCAAGTCAATTGTGTAGAACAAGTTCCTAAAAAGAGTAATTCTACAGCCTCAACGCCGCCATAATTTGCCGCTTGGAGCGCAGCGTAAAGCGGTCAAATTGATGGCTTTGTTATGACTTTTTACCCGCATTTGGCTCACTAATATTTTCAATGTCTACGAGGTTCCATGGCATATTTTTTTGACGAAAAATACGTTTTTTCAGCTTTGGATAATCACCAACGTCATGCTCTAAGCGTTGACCAATTACGATACATTTTAAAAGACAATTGCCGTTATTGCGGAGAGCGTGAGCTTCACCACCAGCACGATAACCCAAAAAATCGCCAGCCTTTACTGTATGTATTTCGTTGCCTATTTGCGCTTCCGCTGTACCCTCAAGCACATAAACGCATTCATCTTCGTGGTAGTGTTTATGAAACTCTGTCGATTCGTGGCCAGGTTGAATTTCAATAATGTGGAAGCCGAAACCGGTTAAACCTGTGAGATCACCCAGTGACTTATTAATCCTTTTGGCATTCTCATTAAGAAAATGGGTTTTCGAAATACCTTCAAGCTCTTCTATTTCTTCCTTAGTAACTAAATATTTATCCATTACACTCTCCAGAGTCATAACAGCTTATTCAAAGGATCTAAACCCACAAGTTGCAGACAGAAAATCCTTCGAGTTTTTTAATACTTTCAGTCTAACTCTGTATCTAAATGTAAATCAAGGGATTTATATTTGTTGTTTTTTTGTTGTTGTAAAATACAAGAAATAATCCCGCGAGTTGTTGAAAAAAAACCAAACACAACTACTGTTTATATATACAGCAATGACTGGAGCAGATCATGGCTTCTGTATTTTTAGAATCCATCCGTGACTTTATGACAACGCGTCGTTATGCCAAGCGCACTATAGACACTTATCAATATTGGATAAAATTTTATATTTTATACCATGCTAAAAAACATCCAGCGCAATTGGCAGAGTCGGAGGTTGAGCAATTCTTATCTTATTTAAGTAATCAGCGTAATGTTGCAATGAAAACTCAGGCAACGGCTTTAAATGCTTTGGTATTTTTATACCGTCATATTATTAATCGACCGTTATCACTTGAGATGAATTTTAATAAATCACTCGTGCCACCTAAATTACCTGTAGTACTGACCCGTGAAGAAATGCAGCGTTTATTATTGGCAATGGATCCAAAGTATAAACTTATCGCTCAGTTACTTTACGGTAGTGGTCTACGTTTAATGGAAGCTGTAAGGCTACGGGTAAAAGATGTCGATTATGACTATGTCTCATTAATGATTTGGCAGGGCAAAGGCAATAAAAACCGCAGAGTAACATTAGCACTCGAACTACTGCCGTTGTTGCGCAGCCAAAGTCACTTGGTAAATGACTACTGGCAACGAGACAAACAAGCAACAGACTATGCCGGTGTCTGGCTTGCGAATGCACTAGCTAGAAAATACCCAGCGGCTCCTTATGAAATGAGCTGGCAATATTTGTTTCCTTCTGCCCAGTTAAGCATGGACCCAGAAAGTAAAAAGCTGCGACGCCACCATATTGATGAAACAACGGTTCGTAAAGCAATTAAGCTGGCAGCAAAGCTGGCAAAAATTCAAAAAAATGTTACCTGCCATACACTACGGCACTCGTTCGCTACCCATTTACTTGAATCAGGTGCAGATATACGCACCGTGCAAGAACAACTCGGCCATAGCGATGTTCGCACCACGCAAATTTATACGCATGTACTTAACAGTGGTGCCAGTGGCGTAAAAAGCCCGTTGTCGCAGCTACTTTAGGTTCTTATTATCTATTGGAATATCGCGTTTGGGGAATACAAAAAACCGATAATAATCTTATGTGGAATTGCTGCTGTTAGAAGGGCAAAAAAATAGACCGCAGAGCACTCCCCGATGGTTTAGCTAGGGGTATATATCAGCTGCCTGATCAGTCTCACGAGCGAGTCACTCAACAGGACAATGCTTATTTGTAAGCTCCTTGCTTTTTATGAATTTTTCTAAAACACAGCGTCTCTTAACCCTTAATCTTTTTGTGAATAATTGTCTTAACTTTCTAATTTAAATTTTTACGCACACAAAAACGGCATTGCCAGAGCTTTCACCCCATGGGGTTATTTTTTCGTAGTCATGTTCAAACACATGTATTTCAAAATAAGGTTTTAGGGCTTCTTTTAACTGGGCAAAACTAACAGCGACCATTGGGTGCTCGTCGTGCCATATGAATGTTTCGTCTGCTGTTGCTTTATTTATACTGAGCTTTAATGACTGTTTTTCGCCACTGCCACTGTAATTCCAACCAGAGCGGAATGTGAATAAGCTGCCCGCGTTTTCAGCGCTATGCTCTACAAATGAATCGTTATCGATGTGATTTTTATCAACAACGTTAAAGCAAAATATACCACCGGCTTTTAGTGCATGGTGTACGCTTTTAATACAGTCTGTTAATTTATTAATGCCGTCGCAGTAATGGATTGAATACAAAAAGCAGGTAATTAAATCCACTTGCTCAGGGATCACAAACTCACTCATATTCTGCAATGAAAATTGCGCTTCTGGGCAGCGAATAATTGCTCTATCTAGCATGGGTTGATTTATATCAAGCCCACTACTTTGATAACCGTAATCAATAAAATGACGAACATGTGGGCCCGTACCGCACGCTAAATCAAGATGCGTATTTCCCTTATTACCAAATATTTGCTGTAGCCTATGAATAAAATAGCTTTGGGCTTGATAATCTATATCTGCGCACATTAAGTCATAGTAATCAGAAAGGTCTGTGTATAGAGCGTTCGCGGACATATCAGCCTAGTGGTTTGGAGTAGAGTATTTTAAGTCGCGCATAATAAACTAATTATCACCATTAACGAAGCAGATATGAAAGTAAGAGGTTTGTTGGGTTTTGTTTTACTCAACCCAACGTTCAATTTAAATGGCAAACTACTTAAAACTAACCACTGGCAACTTTACTTTAGTTTATCCCTAAATACTTATGTACTTGAACTGATAAGCGCCAGTTTTTTTCAATACAGGTTTCAATTGCCAACTTAGTTGCAGAGACTTTTTGGCTAATTGGTTGCAGGTAAACAAGCTTGGGGGTAACGCCTGTTTTTGCAAATAACTCTTCAAGCTCTGCAACGTGTTTTTGCATCGCGATTGGGTGTTTTATTTCATCGGCGCGTTGCATGGCTGAAGTAAGTACGTCGTAGCCGCCACGCATATTAATTTTCGGTGATACCGTCACCCAAGTTTGTGCTGGGGCTAAAATCTCAAAAGTGCCGCTGGTTTCTATTTGTGTGCTGTAGCCGTTAGCATGAAGTAATTCGCACACCGGGTTTAAGTCGTACATGCATGGCTCACCGCCGGTGATCACTACATGCTTGGCACGATAAGCACGATCGACAAACAAGTTAAATATTTGCTCAGCTGATGCGTCCGCCCAGTGATCTGAATCAGCCTTTTTCTCAACCGTGTCGTCCAGTGATACTTTATACACATTATCAACTTCCCACGTTTGCTTAGTGTCACACCAAGCGCAACCTACGGGGCAGCCTTGTAAACGTAAAAATATTGAAGGCGTGCCGGTAAAGCTCGCTTCGCCTTGAATGGTTTCAAATATTTCATTAATTTTGTACAAAAGAGTCTCACTCACTACTTGGCATTAATTACGAGCATAAACATAGTTTAAAAAATCAAAAAACACGGTCGAAAATTGTTATTTATGCCCCAGCCGTGTAGTATATCGCGCCCTGATATAAACCTCTATTAAAACTAAGAGCAAAACAGTTATGACGCAAAAAGTAGTTGTGATTTACTCCGGCGGTATGGATTCATTTACCGTATTAAATAAAGCCCTGCAGCAAGGCCGCGAGGTATATGCTCTGTCATTTGACTATGGTCAGCGTCATGTAAAAGAGCTTAAAGTTGCAGCCAGTGTGTGTGAAAAGCTTGGCGTACCGCATAAGATAGTTGATATTTCTGCGATCAATCAGTTAATTGGTGGCTCATCGTTAACTGATGATATTGATGTCCCAGAAGGCCACTACGAAGCCGAAAACATGAAAAGCACCATAGTGCCTAATCGCAACATGATTTTGCTATCACTGGCTGTGGGTTACGCTGTATCACTCAAAGCAAGCCAAGTTTATTACGGTGCTCACTCTGGGGATCATGCTATTTACCCTGATTGCCGTCCTGAATTTGTGCAAAAGATGGATGATTTATGTCGTATTGCTAATTACGACGCGGTGGAAATTTTCAGCCCGTATTTAAATGACACCAAAATTGACATTCTTACTGATGGTTTAAAAATGGGCTTGGACTACAGCCAAACGTGGACTTGCTATAATGGCCGTGAAAAAGCCTGTGGTAAATGTGGTGCCTGCCAAGAGCGCTTAGAGGCATTTAGCCTTAATAACATTACCGATCCAATCGAGTACGAATAACCCACATTAAAAAAGGCTATCATCGCGATAGCCTTTTTATTATTAACTGAAATAAGTTTACAGCCAACGTTTTACCCGAGACTTGTAATCGCTGTACCCTTGACCAAATATTTTTAATAGAGCCCGCTCCTCTGGAATAATTTGAAACCAAGTTAAGTAACAAATAAAGCCCAGCACACACAATAACGCCCACAGTGATGTTAACCACACTCCCCAACCTGCCAGTATAAAAGCAAAACCAACATACATTGGATTACGTGAAATTTTGTACACACCCGTGGTAACCAGTGCTGACGCTTGATCTGGTTTATTTGGGTTTACAGTGGTTTTTGCTAAGCGAAAACTAACCACCCCAGCGATACAAAAAATACAGCCTATAGTGAGTAAAATAACCGCAACATAAAAAATAAATGTGGTGAAATCAATCACACAGTAGTGGGCAATTACCGCCATCAGCACAGCAAAAAAAAGCACTATAATAATCGGAGGGATTTTATTATTTAGCATAGTAACTCACTGTCGTTGTTAAAATTAGTTAATGCTGCAATTAAACACTCATCACACTGTATCACTGATGAATATACTGCAGAGGTTCATGTTGATACAAATAAAGTTACAATTGTCAGCTTCATCATTTGCGCATTCTGGTTATACTTTACACACTATATAAAATAATAAGGAATACACCATGTCAGGAACTACTATGGTAGTCATGATCGTATTTATCTCTGTTGGGTTTGGGGTAATGTACGATATGTATAAAAAACATTTAGAGTTTAAACATCGCACACTCACCGATAATAAAGAGTCGAATAATCAAATTGCTGCTGTTAATGCTGAAATGCTTGCGTTAAAAGAGCGTGTACAAACATTAGAAGCTATCGTGACTGATCCAAGTTACAGCGTAAAACAGGAAATCAATAAACTTTAAATTCGCCGCGTTTAAAGCGCTTGCAAGTAATCTGGATATAAATGCGCGTTTTCTGGCTGCTCAATTCCATGAGCGGCTAAAAACCCACAGATCACTTGCCCGCACCCTTGTGGAGCACGAGAGCTGTCAATTTCAAAATTTAATTGATCGGCATGTTGTTTGCCAAGTTCGCATAATTGCAACGCATGCTGCGAACGCAACACAATACTCAATGCCCCGATTTGCTCTACATTAACGTTTTTACTAAAGCGCGCAAAACCTGCATATTTAAATTGTTCATTCACATAATCATTACTGATCGCTACCAACGCGGTCATCAAGCCATGCAAAAAAGCATTTGCAGATGTATCTGCGGCTAAAAAAATCACTGTTTTTGCGTTAAATTCGCTTAACTGACAGTCAGTACAATTGAGCCGCAGAGTGTAAAGTATGTGCTCATCGGCAATTTTTTGTTGTGTAATTAAAGTCAGTGCAGCTCCAGCAAATAAACATCTAGCAAGTAACTTTATGACACTTTGCGGTTGATGATCAGCAGCCATGGTTAATTGCGGGTTTTGTGCTAATAAAGGTAAATCATGATGGTTATTAAACGGCGTGCTGCTGCCCTGCTCACTATCGAGTTGAAATAGTTCTCTTACTTCGTGTTCACGGGCTATTTTTAACGCTAAAAAAGCGGTTTGGATCAATTCCGAGGTAGGTAAGTTTTCTTCCACAAACCAGCGCCGGCCAAATAATAACTTTTTTGCCTTGGTGCTGCGGTAATTATCTGGACTAAGAATGGCCACTTGTAAATAAATTTGCTCATTCTGCTTTGCGGCGAGCACCCGAAAGTGAGTTGAAAACTCAATTTTATCAAGGGTTTCGTTCACGCTTTCGAGGGTATGTTGATAACGTAAAAAATGTTGCGGCACTACCCAGCTCGCGTTACTCAATTGCACGATGGGTGCATAAGCAATTGGCTGCTCACAATTATATAGCAGCTCATTATGAGTATATTTGACTGATGTAAAGTGGTTATTTTTATCTGACATAACTAAACCAAGTAAACTCGCTAACACAAAGCGCTGAAGATGAGTTATTTACGCTGTAACGCTAGTCGATAGATCACAGTGCTGCGTTTAATTTAGCGATATTTTTTGATAATCATCGAGCACATGTTGAAAATATGTACGGTCTTTGTTCAACATCCGAGTATAGTGCGCAACTAATTGTTGCAGATACAATTCGTGCATTTGCTCAGCATTGTCCCACATCTGACTGCCAGTAACACTCAACGCAGTGTTACTGGTAAAACTTAGCTGTATCACTTCGTAAAAACGGTTGTTTTCTTGCACCAGTTGCTCTTTGATAAGTCCTAAACCTAACGCCTGTAAACCTTGTCGTAAGGTATAGGTATGATGCACGGGACAAACAATAAAACTGAGTTGTTCACGAAGCTTTTCAGGACAATTAGCAACCATTTTTTGTACTAGCCTCAGCAGTAATTCTCCACCGACTCCGGCGATAATGATCAGCTGCTTGGCTGATGGCTGCAGCTCAATTGTAGCTACATCCTGACATAATACTTGCCATTGGCAAGCTGCTTGCTGATCACTAAAACGCGTAAGCGTGTGTTCAAGCTCGCCCATTAACGTAGGCACTATATCAACAAAGTTTATTTGCTTGGCGGCTGCCCGCTTTAAAAGCGCCATACCAAGCAAACCGTGGTCACAACAACAGTCCCAAATTACATCATACGGCGCGCAGATCAACGAATCGATTGCACTGAGGCGGCTACTTAGTTTCATTTAAAGCTAAACTTGAGCCGTTTTATAGACCAATGCTTTTAAGCTACGGTCGCTATCAACATCAACAAAACCATGGGTCGGCGCTAGGCGCTCTACAAATTCAATCGCACCTTGAGTGTGTTCGTCTATCAGCGCTTTAAATGACGCTTCACTTAGCTCTGGACTGTTAGCACATAACAGCAATTGAGTATGGTCATTGAGCAGTTCAGGTAAGCGGCGCAGCACTTTTTGATAATCTTTAGTTAAAATGAAACTGCCTTTTTGAAAGCTTGGCGGATCAACAATAATTAAATCAAAAGGGCCAGCCTTTTTAAGTTTACCAAACGACTTTAATATATCGTGCGGTAAAAAGCTCACACTGCGGTCAAAGCCATTAAGTTGATGATTTTGCTTACCGGTGCGCAGTACCCCTTTATTCATATCCATGTTGATCACACTATCGGCACCGCCACGCATTGCAGCAACCGAAAACCCACAGGTATATGAAAATAAATTCAATACCTTAGCGTGTTTACTATGGGCTTGCACAAACTCCCGACCACGGCGCATATCCGGGAATATACCGGTATTTTGACGGCTCATTAAATCCACTAAAAACTCACTGTCACCTTCTTTAACACTATGCGGGCTCGGTAATTGACCAAATAACAGTTTATTTTCAGTTTGTTGTCCGGCGCGTTGTTGAAATACCAACGAGGTGATTAATTCTTTAGCGTGTTGTTGTGCCCATTGCCAAAGCTGCTCACTTAATTGCGTTAGCGTTTGTGCGTCAACGTCGTCGTACGACACTAAAAATAAACACGGTGGGTAAAAGTCGATATTTAGATGACTCAAATGCTCAGTAGTGTGACCGCGGCCATGAAACACACGACAAAGTTCATTGTCTGCTAAGGGCGCACTTTCAAGTGCTGTAATAAGGGGCGTAAAATTATGCATTTTTAATTAACTGTTGTTGTAATTCATGGATTTCATCACGAACGGATGCGGCTTTTTCAAATTCTAAATCACTAGCGTATGCATGCATTTTGGTTTCGAGTTGCTTAATTTGCACTGCGATCTCTTTTGCACTGAGCACTTGCTTACTTTGTTTTCGGATCAGCTGTAAATTATCTTGTGGGCCGGCTCGCTCACCAACATCCATAATGTCAGTAATTTTCTTCAATAAGGCTTGTGGTTCAAGGCCATGCTTAATATTGTAAGCGTGTTGAATATCGCGGCGACGCTGAGTCTCATCAATAGCTTTGGCCATTGATTTAGTGACTCGATCACCGTATAAAATTGCCCGACCATTTAAGTGACGAGCCGCACGACCAATGGTTTGAATTAATGCGCGAGCTGAACGTAAAAAGCCCTCTTTATCAGCATCGAGTATTGCAACTAGCGATACTTCTGGCATATCTAAACCTTCACGCAGTAAGTTAATACCCACTAACACATCAAACACCCCAGCGCGAAAATCACGAATAATTTCGACCCTTTCAACGGTATCGATATCCGAATGCAAGTAACGCACTTTTACATCATGTTCAGATAAGTAATCCGTTAAATCTTCAGCCATGCGCTTAGTAAGTGTGGTTACTAGCACGCGTTCATCAATTGCTACGCGTTTATATATCTCTGACAATAAGTCATCAACTTGAGTTGCCACTGGGCGTACTTCAATTTGTGGATCTAGTAATCCTGTGGGGCGAATAACCTGCTCGGCAATATCATCTCCACAACGTTCAAGTTCAAAATCCCCCGGGGTTGCTGATACATAAATTGTTTGCGGTGCTATGGCTTCAAATTCTTCAAAGCGTAGTGGCCGGTTATCCATCGCCGACGGCATACGAAAACCGTATTCCACGAGATTTTCTTTACGGCTACGATCGCCTTTATACATAGCGCCGATTTGCGATACCGTAACGTGAGATTCGTCAATAATCATTAACGCATCTTCAGGAAGATAATCAAGCAAGGTTGGCGGTGGATCGCCCGGCGTGCGACCAGATAAATATCGGCTGTAGTTTTCGATGCCAGAGCAATAACCAAGCTCGGTCATCATTTCAATATCGTATTGTGTACGTTGTGCCACGCGTTGCTCTTCGACCAGTTTATTAGCACTGAGTAACTGCGCACGACGGTCTTTTAACTCAGCTTTAATATGCTCAACCGCATCAAGAATTTTATCTCTGGGTGTCACATAGTGCGTTTTAGGGTAGATAGTTGCGCGGACTATGTGTTTTTCAACCGCGCCGGTAAGCGGGTCAAAAATACTTAGCCGTTCTATTTCGTCATCAAACATTTCTACACGCACTGCAAAAGTGTCTGACTCAGCAGGGAATATATCCACAACTTCACCGCGAACCCGATACGTACCGCGGCTAAAATCAATATCATTTCGCGTATATTGAATTTCAGCTAGTCGGCGCAGCATATCGCGTTGATCAACTTTTTCGCCCACTTTTAACAACAGCATCATCTTCATGTATGATTTTGGATCGCCCAAACCATATATGGCTGATACTGATGCCACTATAATTGTATCCCTACGCTCTAATAGCGCTTTGGTAGCACTTAGGCGCATCTGCTCTATGTGTTCGTTTATCGAGGCATCTTTTTCAATAAAGGTATCGCTTGCAACAACATACGCTTCTGGCTGGTAGTAATCATAATACGAAACAAAATATTCAACCGCGTTGTGCGGAAAAAACTCTTTCATTTCGCCATATAACTGCGCTGCTAAGGTTTTATTATGCGCCATAATAATCGTTGGGCGATTCAAATCATTGATAATATTAGCCATGGTAAATGTTTTACCAGTACCTGTTGCCCCTAATAATGTTTGATGAGCAAGTCCGGCTTCTAACCCTTCACATAACTGCGCAATCGCGGTGGGTTGATCCCCCGCAGGTTTAAATTTAGATACCAGTTGAAAATGGTCGCTCATGCTTGGCACTCCTGTACAGCTTGGTTACTGATCATATTCAGCTCTTTGATAAACCATTTATAAGCTATTATTGCAGTAAATAAATTACCCAGCGCTGCGCCGATCAGCAAGCCTGGTAAACCGGCATATAAATTACCGACATAAGCAAATGGAATATAAAAAATAAATAATCGGATCACACTTAGAATTAATGCATTCATTGGTTTGTGTAAGGCATTGAACGACGAATTAGACAAAATAATTATCCCTTGCAAACCGTAACTTAACGGCAAGGTAAAAATAAATAATTTGATCACATCGATAACCATCTGCTCTTTACCAAACAACTCACTGATCACTCCTGAAAATGCAATGAGCAGTAAATAAATAATAAACTGCCAAATCATCACAAATTTTAATGTTGTGGTGTACGCCTCTTTAACACGGTTAAGTTTACCAGCACCAAAGTTTTGGCTAATAAACGGCGGTAACGTCATCGATAAAGCTAACACCACCAGACTGGCAATTGATTCAATACGACTGCCTACGCCAAAAGCAGCAACAGCCTCAGGTCCATGATGGGCAACCATGGCAATCATCACCGCCATTGCAACTGGTGTTAACATATTTGCACCTGCCGCTGGCAAACCAATTTTAAGAATTTTTCGAATAGAGCTTAATGGGGTTTGGTTATTTGCATTTAGGCTCAGCAAGCCTTTTTTTACTGCTAGCAAATATAAAATAATGACAACGGCTACCGACCATGCGATGACGCTGGCAATCGCAGCGCCTTTAATGCCAAATGCAGGAATTGGCCCAAAGCCAAAAATCAATACTGGGTCGAGCACGGCATTGATAAGCCCCGCGCCACCCATCACTATGCTAGGTGTTTTGGTGTCACCGCTGGCACGTAACACTGAGTTACCAACCATAGGGGTAATTAAAAATACACTGCCTAAAAACCACACACTCATATACTCATGGATCAGCGGCAACACTTGCTCCCCTGCTCCCAGCAATTTAAATATCGGGGAAATAAACAGATAACCAAATAGCGATAAACATACCACCATCACCACTGCAATTAATAATGCGATGCTGGCGTCAAAGCGTGCTTCTTCAATATTATTACTACCCAATGCCTTGGCAATAACCGCTGACGTACCGATACCCAAACCAATAGCTAGGCTGATCACGGTAAAGGTTACCGGAAAAGTAAAACTGACAGCAGCTAATGGCTCAGTTCCCAATAAGCTAATAAAAAATGTATCGACAATATTGAACATCATTAACGTGATCATGCCGAAAATCATCGGCACAGTCATTTTCTTCAAGGTCGGTACTATTGGATCGTTTAATAAATCGGGAGCTGAGTTGCTCTGCAAAGTTGCGCGCATGGGAATAAATAAACCTCTTTTATTAAGCGTGGTATTTTAAAGCATCAGGGCTTTTCAAGCCACGCATTTATCAAGTGATTATAAATTGATTACAAAAACGCCTAAAAAACCATAGAAAAGTGTTCTTTTTACGTGTTTAGCGATGATTTCACTTCGAACCTCTACTAAAAACAATAAAAATACATTTTTATAACCTTTATCACAAAAACATCGCGACTGGTGCTGCATTTTTACACAAAAATTGCGCTAATCGAATCGTTACGAATAAATTTACTCATCAACGAAGCTCTTTTCAGCTTATTTTTTCAAGTCATTGTTTTAAAATGAGATAAAAAAACTGTTTTAAATGCTTGATATCCTCACAGTGCCCTAAAAATATGGCTCTGCCAACGTTCTTAAAGTTTCATAAACAGAGTTATCCACAGAAACCGTGGATAACTCTTGCAAAGCCACGTTAATAAAGGCGTGCAAAGGGGCGGCTTAAACACGCTAACGGCAATGTTGGCAAATACTAACTTTAGACAATTTGAGTTAAATAGCTGTAGCCGACGACCTAAAATGATAATTAACACGGATTTAAATGATAAACCCTTTTTTATCATCTATCCCGCGCGATGTAAGATGATAAACGATGGTCAATAAAAAAGCGCCAGCTCAAAGGGCGCTTTTTGTTTCTAGTTTCCCAAACCAGATAAACAGTTCTAAAATTACATTTAAACAACCTAAAAACACTCTAAGAGCTAATAACCTCTTCATTACACGGCAACGTTAAGGCTAAATAAACAAAGAGCTTAAAACCTCATACAGTTCCAAATTTATCAAGTCATGCACAAAAAACACACAAAGCTATTAATTTAGAGACTTTTCGAAAACTATTTTATAAATTTCTTTATCACTTAACCCTTTATTGTGGAGAGATATTATTAATTTTACAGTATCTAGATCAAAGTCTGATTCTTTAGAGGTCATTGTAAAATAAGAGCTAAGTAGTTCGTTATTATGTGTTAAAGAGCTTATAAGTTTATCTTTGTACTCATTAATAACTTTTTCATAGGCAAGATTTTCATGAATCAAACTCATATATGAGTCCTTATCAACATTGATTTTTTCACGTTCCGCGCTAAGCAATATCTTTGTATTCAAAAACGCTTGATTAACTTCAAGTTGAAAACTCGGACTTATCCAACCAGCATAACTGATAGCTATTAGCTGATGTCCATAAGTACCTCTATCAGTACCTGTTTTATATTGAACGATGACATCATGATTATTGTTAGGGTCATAATCTTGACCCTTTTTAGAATTAAGGTCATTAGACAACTGTTTAACTAAGGCTTTAGCTGTTTCTTGTTCTAGCCATCTATTTGGAGCTTTGTGCTTTGCAGCACTACTAAGATTATATAACGCATTGAGACTAATATAATTATTCTTATCTGTTGGAATATTAAATCCAGAAATTACAATGTAGCTAGACATAGAAACACTTTAGATTAATCACATATGTGTAATTATACATAGCATAAAAAAACAACTTATGCACACATTCGAGTGCATAAGTCAGAGCTAATACCTAAGCTTCATCCCACAGGTTAAGAGCATCTTTTTTTACTAGTTTTTTATTCGCGTCTTGGATTTCCCTTAGTTTCTTCTGATAAACCTCGTGTGTTTTAGAAAAGTCTTTGATTAAAGCAAGGGGCTCTCCATCTATTGGTGCTGCATATCTATATTTAACAATACCGCCCTCTCTACTCCAAGTATCAGTATCATCTAAATCGTATTCTAAAAGTAGTGAGCCTAATGGATGGAAAAGCTTTTTAACCGCATTACTCAAAGGGTCTGGTACGCGATTACCAGACATAAAAAAAGAAGGAGAACAATCCTCATCTAGAAATTCTTCTCCGTAACACCAAATTGAATCATCTTGTAGTATAGTCTCACATTCAGAATCAAGTGAAGCCAAAAGATAGTTGAACTTTTCCTTGATTGGCTTTAACCCCTCAACTCCAAGACTAGAAACTTTCTCGGGGTTTCTTGATACTGCCCCCCTCATCCAACTCTCAGCCTGAGCTTTAATAGATACCTTCAGTGATTCAATTATCTCACCTCGTTGCAGCTCCAATTTGTCAATTAATAGTTTAATATCTGGATCAACGTTACTCATTGTATGTCCCTTTAATTAATTACATTTCAATTGCATATTTTCATTATAAAAACGCTTTGTAAACAATAAAAAATTAATTAAATTTATGAGTATCAACTAATTTCTACACCTTGCTTCCGCAACATTCGATGTAACTCTCGTTGATTACTTATAATCTCCTGAACTCTGCGAGTGGAAAGTCCGTGCTCTAGCGCTAAAGCATTAGCATTCGAGCCGTCAAAATTTTTCCATATTGCTATATTACGCAAAGGAATAGTTAACCGTGTTGGCTGCGGTAAATAATAGTCTCTGCCGCCCATATAGTGGCTTAAACTAAGCAATACAGCATTTACTACACTAGCCTGTTCATTCAAATTAAAGCCCTTCAATGCCTCATCAATAACACAATGAAACGCTAGTAAATTTGCAGGCCATTTACTCATACAAGCTGCGCGATGCTGTTCAGGTAATTCACCTAAATTAGT
Source organism: Pseudoalteromonas rhizosphaerae (assembly GCF_028885455.1). Taxonomy (NCBI): domain Bacteria; kingdom Pseudomonadati; phylum Pseudomonadota; class Gammaproteobacteria; order Alteromonadales; family Pseudoalteromonadaceae; genus Pseudoalteromonas; species Pseudoalteromonas rhizosphaerae. The sequence continues at coordinate 2,695,674 of NZ_CP118496.1, read as the reverse complement.
AGCCGATTGTTTAATGTCGATTCTTTGTGAATTTTGCATTACACACCTAATTTAATTAAAGGTAAGGACAAACAAGAATTTCAACAGAGTCAAAGTTAATGTTACTTTCACCATTTGCTAAGCGTTCTTTTTTTACCACATCATGGGCGAGCTGGCGTAATGATGGAGGCACAACCAATACATTAGGTTTGATTCTCAAAGTGCGCCCTGAATCACCTTTCAGCCCTAGCATTCTTTGGTAAACTTTATTGAAGTTTTCAGGCGTTAATGATTCATTTGATTTAGAGGCCAGTTGCCAAAAACCATAACCAGCATTACCACGAGCACGAATACCATATAAATATTCATCTTTTAAAAACACATGTGAATCAGAATCATCAACTGTATTTTGTATTGCGGGTTTAATGCGCTCTTGCCATAAAAAAGGTTTTAAAACTCTTGTTGTATCAAGTAAATACCACGCTTCAAACACTTGAGCAGGGTCAGTTGGATAATCGTAGTTAGATATGTTTACTTGTTCTCCAATTGTATGATCGGTATCAAAGAAATTCTGACCATCTAAACACAGTCTGGTGTGCCCATCTTTTAATAATGCAAAGACATGATCATCTGGGAACTCTGACGCTTCACGCCCTAAATCTTCAAATAATATACCGTATTTGCCGTAGTCATTATCTTCAAAATCAGTACGTTTAACTGCTATTGATGTTTCAAATAGCTTGTTCTTAATTTCGTATTCATATTCATTAAGCTTTGCTAATTGACGGTCACCTACCCACTCTTGAATTGCAGGAATTTGACCTAAAAAGCCGTAGCCTGTTGATGATGACTTTGACGGAACAACCGTTGCCACCTTTATATAAAATGGCTCTTCATTGTGTGAAAGCCCTTTATCGAATCGTGATGCAAAGGCTGTTGATGCTTCTTTTAAGTTTGTACCAGTAGTCATTTTTGTTCCTTAATTTTTTTATAAAGTTCAGGCTCTACACCTACCAATTTACAAGCTTCAAGCTCGCCATTTGATAGGCCTAAGTTATTTGTATGTTGTAGCTTGGGAAGGGATTTTGTTTGGTGCGAGTTTAAATGAACAAAGCCAAAACCATTTAAGCTAAGTTTACTTACAATTGATTCAAAGCATTGTTTACCTAGCACTTTTCTCATTGAGAGAAATTCAGGCTCACAAGAGCGAGGAAATACGTATTTACCTATTGCTTCCTCAACATCCAGCGAACAACTAGCTAACTCGCTTGCTTCATTTTTTTGCCGTAAAGCGGCTAATATTTCATTCGGATTGTTTGTATCTAAAGACATTAAACTTGCAATTTCATGTGCAAAAGTAGAGGTATCGACCTTTAGTTTTTCTGTTTTAGTGCTACAAAATGCAGCCATTTCGAGCGCGGGGGTATTTGTGAGGCCAACGTTTACAATTTTAGTAATAACTTTATTACCAGCAGTGTCACTTGAAAGGCTAAGCAAAGGAGAAAGGTAACGATACTCTTTATTTTCAATCAATTGCGTAGCTGGCTTTGTCCATTCGACCTTACCCCAGATACCATCGTCACGTAGCTCTAACGCCTTAACCCAACCAGCAGCAGGCTTTATATGCTGGTTTTCATCTCTAATGCTGTGCTCATAATCTACGCTCATTTCAACGTTTTCACGCATAGAGTTTTGTATAACTAATTCGGGTTCACTTAATGTGAATTCACGACCATCAGCGGTGCTTATTTCAGGCCCAATTGGGAGTAACTGAACCCATAAAGGCAATGTATTTTGAGATAGTTTAATCTCTGAGGAAAGTTGTATTTGATTCACAATAAAATATCACTTGTTTGTATTTTAATGTGATATTACTGATTAGAAGGAATGTATGTAATACGCGAGGTTTCCAGAAAGCACGAAACCTCGCGGGGTTTATTTTTAGTGGCTTGAGAGGGAGATAGCCTTAGCAAAAGTAACATCTCTTACTAAGTTTATAGCTAGCATTAGTGTGTATACTTCTTCACTTGAAAACTCGGGTAACTTCTCAGACAAAGCCATTGATAGCTTTGTGACATCTTGATTTAACTGCATTAAATCAGGCGGAGTTGAGTATGACCCTAACGAATTTTGAATTACATCCTGAATTGGATCAAAATATTTTATTTCAAATGGTAATGTTGTTGACTTTGACATAATGGTAGTTCCTTTTTGATTTTTAAGAGGTGCCACCATTACATGAGGAGTGACGGGACTCACTCTCGGTTCAAAAAGATACCGCCGCCAATATTCCCACAAGGGTATTGTATTTTCAGCTGTCATCCCGTCATAATTTAATTAGATCTATGCCAAATTTCAGGCATAAAAAAACCGCTTATGTAACGGGTGCGGAAACCGCTTTTTGATTTTGAGAGACCTATAGTATGGTGGTAAGCTCTAATACTTGTCAATAAATAAATACATAATTAAGCATACAAATTTGTATTTATGGGGAGTTTAAGCGCTTGTAGTGTACCTATTTAAAGCGCGAAATTAAGTGCATACATAATTACTTTGCATGCATAATTATGTATGCATCCAATTATAAATAAAAACAGATAAATTAAATTTAAACAATTGATTTGAAAAGGATTAACATTAAATTGTTACACTTTATTTTTTTGATCGCACTTCGCGCTTTAAACTGCGAATGATCGCACTTTAAAAAACAAGGCTTTTAAAGCTGTTTTAATTACATTAAAAGGCTTTGCAAACGTACTCTGTAAGCCTGCTCTAGGATTTAATGGCAAGATTTATCAGTTATTTATTTACTCATGTTAAGCCGTGTTTATCATTTTTTCGCACTTTCGTTTATCACTTTTTCGCACTTTTTAAGATCGCACTTAATTTTACTTAAACTGGGCTTAAACCCTTATTTCTCCCGCGTTTTCCCATCTATTCCTATCTATTCCCTGTTTATCATTTAGATCTGTTAGTTACAATAGCTGTAGCCGCCGACCAAAAATGATAATTAGCACGGGATTAAATGATAATTCATTTTTTATCACTTATGGCGCGCGGGCTAAGGTGATAAACGATGGTCAATAAAAAAGCAGCTTTCGCTGCTTTTTTATTCGGTGGTAGTCTTTGCTAACTTGAGTAGTGCAGAAATAGGTTGAGATAGGTCTTCGCCTGTCTCATATTGCCTGTCTATAAGCTCCTCAGCGCCCCTAATCAGCTCAATGAACTCACCGCTAGGGTTATTAGTAAAGTGCTTCAAATGAGACGTACGGCTCGCTAGCTTGCGATTACGTACTAAATCTACAATATCCTTTGGCACACCTTCTTGACTTAATAAACCGCATAACTCAGATAACGATTCATCAGTTATCTTTTGCAAATGCCTTTCGGGTATTTTTACCATCGCCTCTAACATATAGAAGCGATAAGAGAAAACGCCTAAAGCGACAATGCCGCAAAGCAACAACAATACAATAAGAACATCCATACTAACTTACCTTTCAACTCGCCTCGGGACAGCAATGCTAGTGCAAGAAACAATAGATTTGCATTAATCCCTATGCTGTAAACATCCCAAAGTAACCAACTATCGTCACTGTATTCGTTTGGCCTACCGCTGAGATTCAACCCTGAAATGTTACGATCAATGAACATTACGGTGTTTAATAATGCATTTACAGCCATTGTTATAAACACCAGTTTAACTTGAGGTTTAAACAGCACACCTAGTAACCAATGAATAACAACAACAAAAAATGCCTGTAGAAGTGACAAAAACGCCCATGCTAAATACCAAAAGTATATCTGCTTATCTACGTCTAAACTGCCTACAAGCTGACCATGAAACAGATCCCCTAAAGCTAAACCAGTAGCCATTACTCCTGCTGATATAGCGATAGAAACGCGTTTCGGCCTTGAATATAGAGCCACACAAAATGCAACAATATACGCAATTAACTCAACCTTGTTTATAGAGTAGCTAAAAACAAGATCGAGTATTGATACTTGCATTACAGCGGTTTTTTCTCTTTTGGTGGATGTCCGCCGCCGCCGTTCATTAGTTTCATTTCTGATTCTAATGCTGCTGCAAAATCAACTTTCTGTTCCGTTGTTGGTTTTACCTGCGGTTTGTTTTGCTGCTGCAATGCGTTTGTATTAGATAGATTGATAGAATTATCAATTTTCATATTTAAACTCCTTTATTATTAAATATGGACGCAAAATTTACATTAACGTCTCTACTCTTACAACAAAACAGTACATTTACACTTCAATTTCAGTAAAAGGTAGTAGAGGTGCAGCGCCTACTATGCGCCCATTTTCTACATATACCGCACCAGTTTGAACACTATCACCTAGTACAACACTTTGGCTGCTGTCGCTGTACTCGACTAAGGTTGTGCCGTTTGTGTTAACTGTGACGATGTTCGCTATTGTGCGTTGGGTTTTGTCGAGTACTGAGCCGAGTCGGTTTAGTGTGTTAGACATTGCTGATCACCTGTATTGTTTGGCTAACTGTAATAGCGCCTTGGTCGCTGATACTGGCGTTAATTGTCATGCTGTCGCAGGTCGCTTTAAATACTGAATCTGTGTAAGTAATGCCAACTAACATACCAGGGCGGATTGGCGGTAAGTCGTCTAAAAGCTTGGTTCTAATTGTAGTGCTTTGTTTGTTACCGCTGTTAGCCAGCTCACACGTTCCGCGTTGGCGTGCTGCTTGATTATGTGTGATTAGCGTGTCTACAACATCATTTGCAAACTGATCGCCAAGTGTACCCGCACGTTTGATTTTACACGCTACGCCTTGCTGCTCACCTCGTACAAATACTGCGTTATGCTCTTGGTTGATGGTTTGGCTAGTGCTGTGCTCAAGTATGATTGAATCGTTAAGGATCACATCACATATTGCATTGGCTGTGTCCCATGGCATAACGGGCCATGCTGGGACTACTGAGACAGTTTTAGTTGCGTCGTTAATATCGAGTATTGCGCCAACTGATTTAGCCACACTTAACAGTGCCGCAGCGGGGGTTAAATTTGTATAAGTAAACGCGCCTGTAGGGATTGGATAATCGATCATTTTATTGTCGAGTGACCAGCCAGTATTTACCAAAATATCAGACATGATCCCCGCTAAGGTTTTTGCAGTTGGGTTGGCGTAGTTTGTAGCGCGAGCGTAAGGGTTAGATAGTAACGCAAAACGACTGCGACAACTTGCGCTATAGCTAGCATTTGCAAAACGGTTGCTAGTGCTTGGCTGCTCACAAATGACATAAAATTCATAGCCATTTAACGAGATTTTGAGTTCTTGGCCCAGGGCGCGCTCAAAGTCGATGCGTGAGCAAAATTTAATATTAGCTGTAGCGCTAAATTGGCCGCGAGATATTGAGTAATTAACGCTGTTGATTAGTATCTTTAAATCGTCTGAAACACGCACACAATTAATGGTTGGCTGCATGATGTATGTATTCCTTAGCTGGGGTTCTATGGGGATTTTGCGATCAATGGTTGGTACGTCATCATCACCGCGCACTAAGCCGCCCGGTAAGCCCCAATAGCAAACTTTGTCGGGGTTGTTAAAGCGCATAACCAAACGGCCGTTTTGAACTGCTGCTGGCGATGTAAACTCTAAATTGACATAGCCCTTGAATGGATGATTACGCCAATAACAAATGTATTCTTTATCAGTTTCGCCGTAGTGTATTACCAGCTCACGTGACTCTAATAATGGCTTTACATGCCAATGCAACTCATGCGCTGTTTTTAGCAACTCAGAGCTGTTCCAGTGCTGTTTAAATTCGGTATGTTCAATATCTAACTGAGTTAGCCAGTTAAAATCAGCTTCGTTGTATTCAATCGCCGTAATAGTTTTATACGGCATTTGAATGTAGTTTGATACGTAGCCGCTGTTGCCCCATTTTACAACGTTTTGCGCTGTGATTAATGCGGTGGTTTGCCAGTCAAAACTAAATGCCACAGGCGTTAATTCTGCGTTGCTAAAAGCCGTTTCAAACTCAGTTTTAACAGATTCTGTTTGCCATGCTAGCGCTTTACCTTGCGTGATTAATGGTGGGTTTAACCAGCTTAAACCTGATTCGATACCAATGTTAGCTTGTAAAAAAGGTAGCGTTGGATCAACTGGCCCAGTGTCATCACCAAAACGTATTGTTAAAGGTGATTGGTTTATTGCATACGGTTTGGTAAATCGCATCACCAACGCGGTATCATTGCCAACGACATCCATGTCATTTTGATAACTTAATTGAAGAGGCGATTTATTAACGTTGTAAAGGTTAATAAAACGCAGTTTATTCATAATTAAAATCCATTTATTGAGCTATAAAACTAACGTTACAGCATCTATTTGTTCAGCTTGAACATGATCTAAAATTGCCGCGTTAAACTCGCCATTATCATCCAAAATAATACACATCAAGGATGCGTTGAGAGAATATGAAACAGGTAATATTCTTGATACTTTCCCCGATACTCTTTGATGCCAAATAAGTGTGCCGCTACTACGTTCAAAAATTTGTAACCTTTCTGCGGCAGCATCTGCGTCTATTTCTAACAATGACTTTGGTAGGCTAAGTGATGGCCAAGCGTTTATATGAGAAAAAATATGCATTACCATTCCTCCATGTTAATCCAGACAGCCGAGGCTGCATTATTCGTGCTCGGGATATTAAAATAATCAACGCCATTTATTTTTTTTATAAAATAAAGTAATTCATCATAAAACCCTGTTTGCTGAGAAACATATAAGCCCGGAATAAGTCCGCGTATCAGTGGGTTGGTTACTGAATTGTTACTTTCAGCATAAGCATCATTGTGATAAGCAGAATTTGAGATTGTCAAATAATTTGGTGATAAAAAAGTAACCTCGGGCGTTTGCTTCTTTATAACACTGTCTAGACTGTTATGCCGACCATTCCCTATAAGATTAACAATCGAGCAGTCAACCTGTTGAGGTGGTGAATCCATTGTGTATGTTCTAATAATACGACCCATAGAACTATCAACCATCTGCCCAGATATATACTGAGCTGACGCTGGATTTGTATGATCACTGCCACTGTGCCCTCCCCAAAAAATAAATGTATTCTGATCGCCGGGAGTAAACGGCTTAAAGTCACCGACAAAAAAAACGGGGTATGTTGTATAGACTAAATTTGCCGGTTTAGTTTGGTTTTCTCTTTTATTAACAAAATAAAATGCTGCATTAGTTCCAATGATCATCCATTCTTTAAACGTACCACTATAATTTGTTCTGTATAATGAATATTGACTTGGCTGAACCAAATTATCAAAGTCGATGAATGACTGACAGCACTGCATCTTTATTTTTTCACCTGCAATATCACCACCAGATTCTGAACCAAATACAAAACTGCCGCCCGAACCCGCATTCATAAACGATATTTGATTTAATGGACTTTCATCTTGAACTTGCCAGCCAAGTCCTTGTTTTTCTCCATAACCTTCAACTAAGCACTTTTTAAATAGATTAATATATTCAGTAGGTTTGCCATCTACTATTTGCGGTGCGCCTGCATCATCCCATCTATAAACTGTTACTGGTGTTGCCATTATTTAGTCCTTATTTCCGCGAAATGATAAAGTTGAATTGTCACGCACTATTTCTGAGTGCCCGGGTGATACTGAGCGCGTAACTATGGTTGGTTTACTGGCAGCTAGGGTTTCAAACAAGAATGCTTCACCGGGGTTTAGTCCTGCACCAAATGCCTCTTTACGTAATATAAAATACGGTGCGCCTGCGAATGAATTAATCGGCGCACAGTCGTTTAGCGTATCGCTGCTGTAGATATTACCGACTGATTCACCGATGACGTTGTAAGCCGTGGTTGATGTAAACACGATGGCCCAGCGCTGGGCTATTGCACCAATGTTAGTTAGTTCAAGTGGGTATTGAGTGGTGTTGATTGCACTTGATGCAGCTGCACCAAAATCACCAAAGTTGTTTTGCCAAGCCGCTAATGTTCGCTCGTCCTTAGTTTGCGCTTGAAAGTCACCAAGCACTTGCACACTGCTCACTGTTGCACCAGCGGGATAAGCGCGGTTTAGCGGTGTTAGTAGGCTTAATGTGTTGCTGTCGATTGCGTCAATTAGCGCTAATTCTGACTGTATAGCAGTGATAATAAACGGCGGTGAAAATGCGCTTATTCCCGCGTTTATTGTAATGTCACCTGTTGCAGAATCGTAGCTGTAGTTATCATCAGTTACAGACCACAAACTAGCACCTAAGCTGTCAACAATATCGATAAAATCAGCATCAGCTAAAACGGTAATTGTTTGGCCGCTAGTTAAGCTAGAAGATGCTGTGCGTTCACGGTTCTGTACGCTGATTGGGTTGAACGTATGGAATATACGCACCGTGCCGTTATTCGGTAGCGTTGATGTATCAAAGCCACCCGGCGGCGCGGGTACTGTGGTTACTTCAATTTCGTCATAGTCAAAGCGAATTGAGTCTGGCTTAACATCTTCACTAAATGCTAAATCTACATAGCCCGTTGCGCTTACTGTACCCGTGCAGTTAGTACCTGTGATATTACCACTTAAATCGCTAGACGCTGAGAACGTGGCACCCGCTGCGGTTTCAAACGTAATATAAACCGAGTCACGCGCAAAGTTACTGCTCGGTAACTGCCAGCGCTTAGCATTGATTGTTAACGCACCTTTTTGAATTAATGCGCCAAGGTTTTCGGTTACTGTGCCGTTATAATTAACGCTATCAATTTCTGTGATTACGCCAGTATCATAATCAATTGTCGCAAACACATAACCGCCTGAGATAAAACGGCCTTGGCTATCGTCTTTATATACTGTTTCGTCACCCGTTTTTTTGAGCTTAGCCGAGCCTTTTAAAACGGTTTCACCAGCGCCCAATGTGATTACTGTACTCGTTGTAAATGAATGAAACCTAAAATCTTGATTTGATACATAGTAAAGCGTGAAGTATTGGTCTTTAGCCACGGCGGGGTTCAATTTTGCACAAGAGAATGTACCATTTTTATAAAGCAGTGAATTAAGTTCGCCAGTGCCAGCATTAATTTTAAGTGTTTTAACACCTCTTATCACGTTGCTTGGCTGATCCAAGTAGCTTGTGTCGTAATACCAGGTGTATTGATACTCACCATAAAATGTAGGCTCAGCTTCTAAGAAGTCCTCAACGCTCAGGTTTATTTCTGTAATTTCACCGTAGCTTAAAATGCGCTGGGTACGGTAAATACTAAATGGCTCTGAATCTGGTTTAAGTCCTATCTTTGTATTAACTGTGGTAATACTTGGCGTTAGCGTACGTGTGATTGACTCTACTGTTAGCTCTTGCCCTTGTGCGTCAACTGCACCAGTCATTAAGCTAGTGCCGTGAAATTTAGTGCTAGCAAGCCCAAGATAAGGCAGCATTTCTGCAACTGTGTCGGTGTCTTTTAGGTCTTTAGCTTCAACGAGTAACACATTGACTAACGGGTCGTCTGGTTGGTCGCTTAAGAATATGTGAGCGTCTTGCAAGCGGCTTGAATCGTCTGTGCTAAGCGCTGGATATAATTTAACGAGATCAAATGATGATCGCGCATGGTCAATGTCACTGATTGAGCTAAACACAGCGTTTAATTTACCGCTAACAATTGCATTGCTTGTGCGGTGGCCGCCTGCGTGTGGCTCGTTGCCAATACGCTGCGGTTCAAATATTTTTAAATCGGTTCTTTTCATTATATTTCCTATTATAAAAAGCGCTTTAAACAGTTTTTAAACGTAAATTTATATTTTGAAAATGTGCAGGGGCGGCATCTGCAAAATGCGTATGCGGCACGGCTTCAACAGCTTTTTGGCTGTGGTCCCACACGACATTAAACACAGTGCCGCGTATGGTTATTTCAAACGCGGTGAGGGTTGTTTGTGCATGCTCATGCAATGGTGTAAATACGCTAGCGTCTTCAAAATCACTGTATAAATTAATTGGGCGGCCTGCGGGTATCGGTGTTTTTTCAATGTGCTGAGCGCCATTAAGGGCGCGTTCGGTTTGCTCGGCTACTGGCAAATAATCAAACTCATTGAGCCAAACAAAGTTATCCAGGCTTTGTGCATTTATTAAAATCATTGGGTGTTACTCAACTGTTCAAGTTTTTGTAAAAATTGCTCTTCAAACTCAGCTAATAAACTGGCCGATTGGCCGCCAGGCAATGCAAGTTCTAACCGGACGGTTTTGCCATTGCTCGGCTGTTGGCTTTTAAGCATGGTGATCAATTCACGCACAGCAGCTGTAAGGCTGTTTAAATCGCCGTTAGAGGCGTTATTACTGGGCGTATAATTGTTTGTAGGCGGTGTATAGCTTGGCGTTGATGTAGGCGTATACGTCTGTACTTGCTCAACTGCTTTTTGAGTTGTGCTTTGCGCTTTTATCGCTTGCTGTTGTGCGTTAATAGCTGCGTTTAATGTGCTCTTTTGCTCACGCGTTAGGTATGTAAGCTGCTTATTGATTTTGTTGTATAACTCAGTCAGCGCTTTGCTACTGCTTGCATTATCAATCTGGCCGCTAAATTTACTAAATTGTGTATTTTGAGTATCGGCATAGGCCCGGCGTTCGCGTTCTTCGTTGATCTCTTTTGAGTCTAAATCGTATGCACTGCGGCCGTTCTCTTCCTGATAATCAACTACATCACTTACGCTGGCACGTTGCGATTGATTGTAACTATTTACACTGCTCGCAGCGCGATTTGCTGAGGCTGCTATTTGCTCTAATTCTTCTTTTTGCTCACGTAATGATTTAGAGGCTGATTCATTCGCTTTAACCTGTTCACTAGTGGCTTGCGTGCCAGCTCGAGTGGAAGCAGTGGCCGCATCTTGTGCGCCTTTAAAGTCACCCAGCAGGTTATTTACAACGCTTAATACATCGCCTAAGCGTTGTTTTTCATAGTTGTATTGCTGCGCTGTTAAATTGCCCGCTTGATAACGATCATTTAAGCGCTCAAGTTCATCTGTTAAGCGGCTATGTTCGCGTTGTAATTCACCTAAACTTTTAAGCTCTAGCTGCTGAACGCGCGTTAAATCACTTGTTTGGTTAGTTAAGCGCTGTTGTTGAATGGTCAGCGCGGCTTGCGCTTGGGCTTTTTGCTCAGCGGTGGCCGTGCTGCTCGCCATTACTTGCTGATTAGTTTTTATTGCGTCGCGGGTTTGCTCTAACTCGCGGGTAAAGCGGTTTACTGCATCGCTGTTTGTGTTATTTACTGGCGCTAATTGTTTTGATTTTTCAATGAGGTTATCAAGTTCTTTAGTTAACCCGAGCGCAGCCGCTGTGGCCTGTATACTTGCTGGCACAGTTCCTTTGGTTGCAACTGCTGTATCAATGGCAGCTGCCGCCCACTTTGTATATGCTTGTTCGAGCTCATACACACCGATTTCATTATTCTTATAAGCTTCTAGTAGGGTTTCATAAACTTGCTTGGCTTGTTCTTCAGTAGACTTTAACGAGTCACTTGTAACAATACCTGCCTTACTCATTATTACGCTAAGGTCTACAACTGCTTGGCCTGCTGTTTCAGCTACCGTATTAATATTTGCTTTTTGAGCTTCTGTGCTTGCGGATACTTGTTCATTTGTTGCTTTTACAGTTGTTTTTATAGCTTCAGTACTGGTTTGTGTTAGCTGCTCCCATGCCGCATTTAAATTTTTACCGTCCTCTAAAATTGATTCATAAAAGCCCTGGCTAACAGCCTTAAGTGCATCTGCTTGGAATTGTGCTTTTTGGGCTAGTTCGTCAGCGCCCACAAAATCAAGTACGCCCGCAAATGCATTTGTCATTGATGATGCATACTCAACCGCCGCCATAGCGACTGTTTTAATACCAGCAGTAAAACCATTGAAAACAATTCTAACGGCCCCTACAACGCGCTCAGCCCCTGAAATAAAACCGTTTATGTTATCGAGTAATACCTTAAATGATTCACCGCCATCGGTGATGATACTACTGAAAAAAGCACTGATTTTTTGAGCGGCTAAATCTATGCTGCCATCTTTCACTAGACGGTCAAATTCGCTATTGAGTTGCTTCATAAAGTCAATAGCAACTTGATACACGCCCGAATCAGCCATTTTGATTTTAAAGGCTTCCCACTTATTACTAATAAGCGTGACTTGGCCGCTTAATCTTTCAAGGCTCAACGCAGCTTGGCCGTTTGCTTGTTTACCCATTTCGTCAAACAGGGCTTTCATGGTGGCGCGACTGAGCTGACCTGACTCTGACATTTTTTGCAGCTCAATAGCGTTTTTACCGGTTACTGTTGCAAGCAAATCCCATACTGGCACGCCGCGTTCAATTAATTGCAGTATTTCTTCTCCCTGCAATTTTTGCTTAGCCCAAGCTTGACCAGCAGCAAGAATAATACCTTCTAGTTTTTCTTGTGAGCCACCCAATTTGGCGTTGTAATCAACCAATGACTGCATTGCACCAGCCATCGGATCAATGCCAAAGGTTTTTAACTTGGCAAACGACAACTGGGCGCTTTCTAAGCGAGTGCCCGTTTCGTTGGCAAAGTTTTTAATCCATGCTGTTGCTTGCTCACCAGCGGCAATACTGCCCATCATTGCGGCCATTTGCGCGCTAAATGATTGCGCTCTATCACCCGCAGATAAAACCCCTAATACACTGTCTTTTAGCTTATCAAGGCCAATATAAGCACCCGCCATTAAAAGCAGGTCTTTGGTTACTTTTTTAATACTAGAGCCAAATCCATCAGCACTTTTTTCAGTATCGTTTAGGGCTTTACGTTGTCTTTCTAAGCGAGTATTAACATTATCAATTGCTATTTTTGCGGCAACTTGTTGCTGATCAAGCTGCTTGGTTTCAGCGCTTAAGTTATTTAAATCCTTACCAGTAGCCGTTAACGTAACTTCAAGCTGCTTAAACTCACCTCGGTTTTTAACGATGGTGGTACTTAGGCTATTTACCGATGTTTGCGCTTCTTTTACGTTTAAATTGTATTCAAGTACTTGCTTGGCCGTGGCTTGCTGGCTTGTTTTAAGCTCGTTAAGTTCAGTTTGCTGTTTTTGGATTGCTGCGGTGTATTGTGCGCTGTCTGTGGTTGCTTCTTTTTGTTTTTGTGTAAGCGCTGCAAGCTCAGTTTCTGCTTTTTTAATACTCGCTATATAGTCAGTATCAGCTTGTTTAGCGGCTTTTTGCTTGGTAACTAGTTCAGTAAGCGACGTGCCAGCACGTGTGTAAGCGCGTTCGTTTTCTGCAAGCGATTGTGATAATTGCTCATAACGAGCAATAGCGGCTTTTTGAGCCTCAATATTACCTAGTTGATCGGTTAATATTTTACTCGCAGCTTCTAGCTCTTTAATTTTTTTATTTGTTTTTTGAGCACTGTCGCTTACGTTATCTAAGTTCTCGCTGTACTGCTGTGCCTTGGGGGCCGCGTTACTTGTGCTTTTAGTCGTATTGTCTATTTCATCATTGAGCTTTTGTGTGTTTGGTGCAGCCGTTTTAGTGGTGTTTTCAAGCTCGTCTATTGAGTCTGTCAGCTTTTTAGCTGCGGGGGCTGCTTTATCTGTGCTGGTGCTAACGTTGTCTATTTCATCACTAAGCTGCTCAGTTTGAGGGGCAGCTGATTTGGCTTTTTGCTCAAGTTCATTAATTAAATCACTGAGGTTTTTTGTAGCAGGATTAGCCGCATCGGCGCTTTGCTCAATATTTTTAAGCTCTGTTACAAGCTGCTCAATATTTTGCTTGCCTGTTGCCTCAGCAACTATACGTAGGGCTAATTCGAGTTTTTTATCTGCCATGGGTTCAACTCAGTTTAAACAGTGTTTAAATGGGGGATAAAAAGGCTCAAGGGCTGAGCCTTTTGGTACGAGGTAATTGATTAAGCGTCGTCTAGCTCGTCAATGTAGAATGGCTCGTCTTTGCCATTTACAAGCTTTGCTGTGCCTTCAAGTGCGGCACTTACATACTCACTGCCGGCTAAATCAAGTTCTTTAGTTGGCATCATTGAGGTGTCGTAAATTTCAAAGTTAACTTGCTTACCATTGGTTAAGTTGGTGCCTTCGCCAAAGATGCGTAAACGTGTTTGTGACTTAGTACCGCCTTTAATGCGTTTACCGGTGCGTGCGTTATAAGTGCCCGAAACTGTAATACTGCCACCAGCGGCGAGTGAACCACCTTTAATTGAGCGAATCATACCGAGTGCAAAATTAAACTCGTAATCAACGCCTGCAACTTTAGTTTCAGTGGCTTGTTTAACAACCACGTCATCAGTAAAGTTTTGACCAGGAACAGCTACCCACGATTGATTATCAGGTAATGTTACTGCTTCATCAGCTAACGTACCCGCTGCATCGTTAATGGATGCAACTTCGCCCATCAACGCTAAAGCAATTAGTTCGGCTGGTTGATCATCAAACTCCCATGTAATGGCCGCTGGCTTAGCGATTTTTACATCATCCAGGGCTTGGCCCTTACTGGCCTTTTTATTTGATGTACGGACGACTGAATCCGCCTCAGTTTTAATACCGAGCTTAGTGGTGTTAATTGGGCCAAAAATTTGGCCTGTGCTTACGCCTTGTTCGTTTAAGCGATCAACAAAAATATTGCCCGCTAATAAAATACCGTCGCTCATATTAAAGCGCTCCTTTAAGAGTCATTTGACATGTAAAAGCCAGCGGGTAGTACGCGTGGCCTCTGGTGAATTGAGGTTTAGCTGGGGTGTTTACTCTAAGCCATGGCCCCGTACCGTTAAGTACTTTGCCTGCTGTTGCGCGAATAATGTTTGTTAAGTGCTCGCCTGCGTTATCTTGCTTACGAACGACTAATACAACTATCCATGTTTGCGTTAGCTTCATTAAATAGCCGGCGTTTTTACTCTCCGGTAAATTATCGCCGTAATACATTAAATGAAGGCTTGGTGTTGTTTGGCGGTCTTCCTTAATGTCTGCTAGTTCATCACTCAAGTAAACGCACTTAATGCCTGGTACTTGTTCAAGTGCCTGCTTAAGCGGGTTTTGAGCTGCAAAGTAGTCAGTGGTAATTTCAAACATCAGATAAATCCCTTTGTTTTTTCACGCGCAAATACAGAGCCTGCACTTTGTATTGTGGCGGTGTCTTGCACTTTGGCGTCTTGGCCTAGTGCATCAACGCCTATACTTAGCTCGCCTTTTGCTACTGACATTAAAAATTTAATTGCATCCTTGTAACGGGTTTCTACATGCTCAGGTACATCATTTGTGCCGAGCTTATAGCGAGCAATATCACAACAAAACTGCTCAAGTAGATTAGGAACGGTGACAAGCGGTAGCTCATAACGCCCAGCTAAATATCCGTTAATTACGTCGCTTGCATCGTTTATAGCCTGCTCAATAACTGCGGTATTAATTACATCAGTGGGGCCATCTTCGCGCTCACTTAAATAGATAAGATCACGCTCGCCAAAGCGCTGTTGCATCGCGGTTATTGTTGCGTAAGCCATTTACTCGCCCTCGCCTGCTTTGGCTGCTTCTTGTAGCCAAAGCCATGCAGCATCACGCTCAGCGGCAGATACTTTAACTTTAACTATCTCGCCCTCGGTTTCGCCTGGCGCTTCATAAGCGACCTGTTCAACAACCGGCTTAAGCTCCATTTGTGCATCAATCATCAGCGCAATAACTGGCTGTAGCTCAATTGGGGCTTGAGTGTAATCAACGTTTGTATAGAGCAAAGGGTTGTCTAAATCTGCACCCAGGTTATTTGCGTCCAGCTGTGATTGCGGCGTAGTACTCGCATCGAGCGGTATAGCTTGCACCGATAAGCGTGGATCATTTTCAATTGCATCAAGCTGCTCTTGGTCAAGACCATCTGCGGGGATTTCATTTTTACCTTGGTTGAAACTGAGTCCAGCTCGGCGGTAGCCTGTTGGCTGCATGCAACTGACAATAACAGCAGAGATAAGGCTGAGTTTAAGCGTTTTAGCCATTTCATTATTACTCCTGGTTTCAAAGTATGGGGCTATAACGCCCCGTACTTATTAGGGTTTAACTATTGATGGGATTAAAGGTAATCAGCGACTAATAACTCTAAACGGCCTTTAAGTTCGTTTGAGCTGTTTGAGTCAAGCTCACGCTCTAACATACGTGTAGCTAGCTTTTCCATGCTGGCAGGGACAACTAACATGGTTGACTTAATACCGAGCTTACGACCACCGTCAGCTGTAAAACTGCGCATTTTTTCAATGCTGTCCCATAAATTATCTGCCGTTAGCGCACGCTTATTAGCAAAGGCAAGCTGCCAAAAACCAAACCCTGCGGCATCACGGCAATCAACGCCATAGCGGTATTGTTTAGAAGTAAAAACCGCCTCGTCATCAACTTTGGTCATAGCAAGCAATTGTGGCTTTTTGCGCTCTTGAAAAATAATTGGCTTAAGGGCTTTTGAGGTGTCTAGCACAAACCACGGTTCACCCTCATAAGCAACATCTTCGGCCATATTCGCTGTTGATACCGCTGCACCAGTGCCGTCGGCATTTGGTGCAACTGGGTGGTCTGTATCAAAAAAGTTTTGTCCGTCATAGCACAGGGTTGTAAATCCGGCAGCGAGTAATTCAAAACACATTTCGTCTGGGTGAATTGCCGCAGCGCTGCCCATCTCTTTAAAGATTGGGGAGTACACGCCTAGGTTATCGTCTTCAATATCGTTGCGGTCTACGCCTACTGTTGACTCGTAATCGTCATTGGTAATGGTATAAGCGTGCGCTTTCATGCTTTGAATATTACGATCACCCACCCATTTAGCCAGGCTTGGGAACTTACCCAACCAGCCGTAGGTATTACTGGCCGAGGTTGATTTAATTACACTGGCAATTTTTGTAAATTGCGGTGTAGCTTCTGATTTACCTGCTTCAAACTCGGTTTTAAAACCAGTAAATAAAGCGGTTAATAATGCTGGGGTCACTAAAGCCATTAGTTTTGCTCCTGTTTAGCTTTGGCAAAAGCTGCATGGCTTAGACCTAGTTGGTCTGCGGCATACTTATCTTCTGCTGTGAGTGCTGCTAAGCCGTCTTTGTCGTTTTCTGGCTTAGGTGTATGGGTGGTTTGCTGAGCCGTTAGGCTGGCAATTGGTGAGCGGGCATCTAACACTGCTTTTAACGCTGCAACGCCTTGTTGGTTGCCTAAGTTAGTTAAATATTCAACTTCTGACGCAATAATACGGCCGTCTTGCTTGGCTTTATTTACTTCTTGCTCAACTGACTGTGTAGCGCTGCTGCTTTTAAGCGCGACCATTTCAGTGTGCAAAGCGTTGTAAGTTTCAACCGGCACGTACTTAGCTAAATTAACCTCAGCATTAGGGCTATTGGCTTTAAGTGCAGCAACGGCATCATTGGCGTTACTTAATTGGGTGGTGAGCGTGTCGGCTTCGTCGGCCTTGGCCTTCAAAGCGGCGAGTGCTGTTGTTGCTTTGGTGTAATCTGCATCGGTGACATTATCACCATCCACAGTGACACCTAGCAAGCTCAGCAATTTTTGAGCTGCGTTCATGGGTGTATCTCCATTGTTAACATGGGTTTTAGAAGTCTTTAAAACGGCTACTTTGTCCATACCATCAACAGCAGGGTCATTTGTTAGGGCAAAGTGGCGTAATTTGGTTGGGCGGCCTGTTTGTTTGTCGTAATGAAAAACAGGGCTGATAAATCGGTACTCGTCGTTTTTTAGGTGTGCGCGGGCGCTGGGTGTCCAACGAACATTAAGGGCATAAAGCCCCTCGCCTGGCACGTACTCTAAATCAGCAGGGTTAAACCAACCGCTAGCAGGGGCTGGTTTGCCGTTTTCTTCGGCGTGTAGGGTTTGGTGCTCGTAGTCAAAGTGGTAATCGTTGGTGCGGGTACTTGCTGTACTTTTAAGTAGCTCAAATGCAGCTTGATCAAGTAACCAAGCATTAGCAGGTACATCGAACGGGCGACCATCGTGTGATTTAAAATAACCATCTGGCATCACCATCACACGTTCGCTAACACCTTGCTCGTTAATTTCGCTTGCAAAGCGGCACGCTGCAAAACCTAAATCAGCCGGCTGGTTTGCTGATAAAACAGCAAGCGCCGATGTAAGTGAGGCGGTTTCGAGTAAGCTAGTTTTGGTTGATGGTTTTTTCATTGTTGAGCACAGTTTGAATAATCTGTGTTCAGTATGAATTTAGATTTGTGTTGGTTGGCCGTGCGGTGTTTCGGGAATTTATAAGGGGGATTTACAGGTTAAAATGAGGGTTTTGGGTTTGCAACAGTAAAACACGAGTCAATATTAGCTATGCAACCCTGTTTAAACGCTGTTTAAAATCGCCTGTAAGCGATTATTATAATTTAAACGCCACATTGTGTGACTTTGCCAATCACAAGCGCTTAGATTTGATTCTACGCGCTTGCGTTTTATTTTTAAATCAAAAACTCGCTTAATATTTCTATTACTTCGATTTCATCGTCAGCGGATAGACCTAGAAACGGCCTTGCGGGTATGGCAGCCAAGCGGGGGATCATATCGCTGGTGCCGCCAAATTGGTGCATTGCGGCGTATTCCATGTTTGTACCAAATTCTAGTGATTCATCCCCTACGTTATAAGCGAACGTGTCGCGTAGTATGTCGTTAAGCCTGAGTATTTTATCTTTGTTCTTTTTTTTACTCTTGGCGTAGTCTGGGCTAAGTGACTGCCACGGGTCGCCATCTGGGCTGCGCTGCTCGTCAAAGTGATCACGATGGGTCAACATTAAATGCTCGCCCACGTTGCCAAGTGCAGGGGCAAGGTTGTCTAGGTTTTTTACTAGTTGAGTGAGCACATCGCTTACAGCGGCTGCGCCCTCTGTGCTTATGTCAATACGCGCGCCTGCCATTACACTAGCCCTTCGTCAAATGCTTGCATGTGGGTTTGCTGGTCCAGCCCTGCAATAAGCGCAGGCAGTAGATCAGCAATTTGGTTAGCCTCTTGCCCTTTTGCTTGTTGATATAAGTAATCAAACTCACGGCACGTTTGTATGGTGTACGGGGTTTGCTGTAACAGCTGCTGTGCTTGGGTTAATAATGTCATCGTCTTTTTTCCTGTGATTTAGTCGCCGTTTTTACAAGCTCGTCTATCCAGCTTACAAGCTCTGGTTGCCATTTTTTAAGCTCTTTACGAGCAAGCGCCCAGGCGGTGAATGCCTCAGCAAATTGCTCGTATTTATTCACCGCACCGTAATAGGTAACGGGCAAGGCATTTTTTAATAGCGCTGGCGCACCTGCATAGTAGTGTACTTGGTGGCCTAGTTCGTGCAGCCATGTAGACACTAAACTATGAGCTTGGTGTTTATCTAGTGAATCTGCGTTATGTGAAATAGTGTGATCACGTTTAATTGTCTCACCGTGCCAATTGTACGGGTATTCACCCTTGTTGTTTGCTGAGCGATTTACAGTAAGTGCCGCACTGTCTTTTAGCGCTTGCATATCAACTTTAGCTAAGTTTTGGGTGCTTTTCACTTTTACGACTATGTGCTCATACCCTACAGAAGTAAAACCCCCGCAGTTTTTAGCGCCGCGAATGCTGTATTGCATGCGGGCGTAAAATTCATCTACGCCTAAGTACTCCCCCACTTCTGAGCGTATAGCGGCATTTGCTTTAGAGCCTGCGCTCATTTGGGTTTGATTGACAAATACGGTTTTGGTTTGTTTGGCCGTTAAAAAGCTGTTTAACCCTTCGAGTACCTCACTGTCTAATTGTGCCAGTAGCGGATCAAGCTTTAGCGCGGTGACGTTTTTAGCACTGCTGTAAGCCGATGGTACAATGCGGGTTGCTTGGTAATCCTCTATACGCTTAGCAAGCGGTGGCTTATCGGCCACTTGTTTTTTAACCTGGCTTGTTAGCTGGGCGGTATTCTTGGGGGTGTAGTCAAAGCCCGGATCAATACCCAGTGGTAGCTCAAACTCTTCACCCGTTTTTTTGTTGGTCCACGTATAACTGCCGTTATCGGGCGCGGTGCCTACGGTTAAGCCTCGGCGTTTAAGCTCTCGCTCGCTTAAGCTAAACTTTTTACATTTACAGCCCCAGCCATTTTGCGGGCTGTGGGTGTCCCACCATGGATCATCAACCGGTAGCACCAAGTTATTCCATTTTAAGTGCAGTACACGCGGGGTTTCGCTATCGCCGTGCTTGTATAACGCATAAGGGCGGCTTGCTTTAAGCGCTTGTATTTGCCCCTCACGCCCAGCGTTGTAGGCTTGGCGTATATTGGTTTCGTATATTAACTGGCTGCGCCATGCTGGCTGGCCGTTGTGCTCCCAGCCGTAACGGGCTTTGATATTATCAAACTCCTTTTGAAACCAATTTAAACTTTTACCCTCGCTGATCGCTTTATCGACTGAGGTGTAAAAGTCGTTAAGCATATCGGCTTTGGTCACGCCTGCAACCATAAACGCGCGGTTATGGGCGTTTTGCCATACGTCATCCCAGCTGTTGCTAGGTGTGTTTAGCTTTTGCCGAAAAAAATTTATTCCATCGTCAAACGGTAATGAGCCATATCTAACAGCCATTTAACGGCCCTCATCCACTTCTAGTGCGCCTAGTAACTCACTGGCTGCCATTGCCTTTGCCATTAGCTCAGTAAGGCCCTCTGTGCTTATTTGTGGCTCTAATTCAAGTATGCCGTCGCGTATTTCTTCTAAGCTGCTGGCGTTTTTAACCAGCTCGGTTACTGCATCGCTCATGCTGTTTAAGTGCGTTTGTGCTTGTGCGGCTAGCTGCTCGGCTACTAAGTCGGCGTTGTCCTTTTGCGGGGCGTTTTTAAGTGCGGCAAAGCCTTTTAAAGCGGCTTGTGGCTCAGTTGGGGTAAGGCTGAGTATTGGCTCGTTTTTGTCTGGTAGAGGAATTTGCATTTTATCGCTCACCCATTTAGTTGGGATTGGATAATTTATTTCTACCAGTGTTTTTAAAGCTGGGGCTAATTCTGCGATGTCCTCTGCTTCGCTGGTGTCAAATTTAAAGCGCGGTATACGGCGTGCGCCTGAGTAGCTTTTAGAGTTAAGCGCGTGCATTGGGTAAATAATATCGCGCGTTATGGTATTAGCTACTTGCTTTAAATCACTTTCGGTTATGTCGTTTAGTACGTCCATGTGTACATTACCAAGCGCGTTTGTGCTGGTTTTACCATCCGCTTGACTGGTTAGCGTTGCGCCTAATACCGCTTTACTTTGAGTGGTTTCGCACCACTTGATCATGGCTTCAAATGGATCTGATTGACCGTTAGCAGCATTTTGAAATTCAATCTCCATACCTTTGGGGATTATACCGCCTGCGTTATGGCCGATGCTAAGCACGGCACGTAACAAGGTGGCTTTTTCATCATCACTTGCGCCATTTGGGTATTTGCCCAAGCGCAGTGGTAAGCCGTAAATCTCTAGGAACTCAGCAAGGTCACGGATTGAATAGTTTTTAAATAAGTACGGCCATGCCACCGTTGATGTTAACCCGGTGCGGTGAATATAACCCGATTTACTGCGGTGAATATGCGCGCACCAGCCAAACGGGTTTAACGCTTGGCCTGTGTAGCTATTGTCGCGCAGCATTAACTGGTTGCGGTTATCTGGATGGGTTTGGAATAAGTTTTGATCACGAAATTCATAACCGGTAATAATATGCTCGCCACCGTCAAACGCCCAGCTCAGCTCATTACACGAAAACGATTTTAGTATAGCGTCGCTACAATCAAAGATTAGATCATCTAACCAAGTGGCATCTTCTAGTATTTCTTGGATTGCAGCGGCGTCTTTTTCTTCTTGCTCTGTTGCGTTACGTGGCGGCTCTACTGACCAATCGTATTTAAGCCAGCCTCTGCGGCGTTTGGTAAGTTCACTAAACAAATGGCCGTCTTTGTCTTCCATGTCTTTGGCTAAATCAGCCATGGCCGCTAAGTTGCCAGCGTCGGCATCTTTTAGTAATTGCGCTAACTTGGCAGGGGTAAGCGCCTCGCTTGGGTGCTCAGCAAATTGACGCATCAGCATGCCCACACGGCTATCTTGCTCGGTTTGGGTTTGCTTAAAGTCGGTTGATTTAATTGGGTTGCCGTGAATATCTACTATTTGGGTCATGGGTTTACTCTAACTTTAATGATGGGCTTAATGCTTAGTACGTATATATCAAGCGTTAATGTGTATTGGTGGGCCTTGGCTAAACTGGCGGCGGTTATATCTAATTGCTGTGTTTGGGCTGTGAATATCTCTTGATAAAACACCCTAAAGCGGTGCGCTACCATGCTGCTTTACGATCACTTGCAAAATCGTCGCTGTGGTCTGGCCGCATGCTATTTACGCTTTGCTCAGCTTTGCTAGGTAGTGGTGTAAATTCGATTGCGCTACCGTCCATTTCTGCGGCACGAATTAGCATGGCGATTGATACCGCGCTATCGCCGTGGCGCTTGTTGCCATCGCTGCCGGTGTTTTTACCTTTATCTACCTGAGCAATACCATTTTTAAGTTTGATTTGGCCTAGGTCGTCGAGTACGTCCTGATCTCTTGGTAGCGTTATATTGTCGGTTTCAAAATAGTCTTTTAGTTTTGGCATCCACTCGCGATACCAGGCTTGTGATAAATGCACGCTATCAACTAACTCTGTGCCATAGTTAAGGCTGGCGGCTTCGGCTAAGTAACCGCCGTTACCTGTGGCA
This sequence comes from Pseudoalteromonas rhizosphaerae, assembly GCF_028885455.1. Lineage (NCBI taxonomy): Bacteria > Pseudomonadati > Pseudomonadota > Gammaproteobacteria > Alteromonadales > Pseudoalteromonadaceae > Pseudoalteromonas > Pseudoalteromonas rhizosphaerae. The sequence continues at coordinate 2,673,031 of NZ_CP118496.1, read as the reverse complement.
TCAAACGCAAGGCCACGTAATTTTGGTAAACGGTCACAAATATACAGCATGATTTGCTTTTGCTGCTCGTAGGTGACGTTACGCAGCTCGACCATAAATGGCACGGTTAGGCTGGTGTCTTGGTTTATTTCACCAATACTGAATACCGTTAAATCGCCTTTACGGGCGAAATCCTCACCAAAGGCATGGGTTAGATCAGGATTTAACCCACTGAGTAAATCATCAATATTTTGTTCAAGCCAAGTCGCTACGTCTTTTACGCGCTGCTCTTCGGTCCAGCTTTCAAAGTCGGTTGGCGCTTCATAGCGCAGTACTTTGCAGTCGTCACTTAAAGCACGTTCACGTAAGCGGCGGCTTAGGTATTGCCCTGCGCCTTGGCTTGGCACACAGTATAGCTCTTCGTTTGCGGCATCCTGTGTGGGGTAAAAATCAACTTGATTAGCGAGCCATGCGTCTTCTTTTTCTTGCGTCCAGGTTTGCCCACTGACCAAACAAATACGTTTATATAGGCCATGTTTTAGCGCTTTATCAATAGGAATGTGATGCACTGAATACTTTTTAAGACCGCGCCTAGCTTGGGTTATTAGGGTATTAAATAGGTTATCTACCCCGTTATGGGTCGAAATAATACGTACTCGCCCGCCCCACATGGTAAGGGCCATGGCCGCTTTTAGTACTTCGTCTAGCTTGTCATGGAATGCGGCTTCATCTACTACAACGTTACCTTGGCGGCCTCGCAAGTTACGCGGGTTAGAGCTAAGTGCTACTATTTTTTTACCCGTACTTGGGAATTTAATTTCAAAGGTGTTGATTGATCGCTTTGTACCGTCTGGGTCTTTTTCTTCAAATATACCCTCTTCCACTTCGCTCATAACCATGTTGAGCTTTTGCGCCCAAAATGCACAGGCGTCTATAAACTCCTTAGCCATTTCTTTATCTGAGCCAAGGTAATAGGTGTTTTGTGCGTTTGCGGGGGCAGCTGCGCTTAGTACGTCGTCTAGCGCTTCGGCAAAGGTTAACCCAGTACGGCGAGACTTTTCGGCAATTTTTACTATTGCATCGTCTTCCATCCATGCTTTTTGATAGCCAAAAAGTATGTCTGTGCCCATGGCAACCGCTAAAGAACCTGCCACTTTGCTAAGCGGTAGTTCGTTAGTTTGGGTAATACTTTGCGCAGTGCTAGTCATGCTTTAGCCCTAATATGTCGCGTTTGAAAAAGGCCAGCATGTCGTCTGCGGTTTGCGGTAAGTTTTCGTTTTTAACCTTTTGGTCTAGGTCTTTAGCGAGCTTTTCAGCATAGGCTTTTTCTATTTCTTGCTGGCGTTTATGGGCGGCCATGGCGGTTTGCTCTAGGCGCTGAGCTGCGAGCATGGCATCTTTTATGATTGCAATGTCTATCGGTTCGTCATCTGGATTAGTTACTTGCTGCTGTAATACACGGTACAACTGGGTACGAGCCATTTCTAAAATAAGCTTGGTGGTGTCCCCCGTTGGTTTATCGCCAAGTTCAGCAGTAAGCGCTTTAGTTGTCTCGCGTAATTCGCGCAGTTTTTGGCCTACCGCTTCGGTTTTTTGCGCATGACGACTAAGACCACTGCGGCTAATGGTTGCGCCCTCGTCTAAGCCTGACTCAATAATAAGGGTATTTACGGCGTCGAGTATTTCGCCCTGGCTAAAGCGCTTATCACGTAGCATTGAGTCGAGCTGCTTTTTAATATCCTCGGGCAGTAAATCAACTTTGCTGGGTTGGCCTCTACGGATTAATTCGCTCATGCTTAACCTCGTGGCCCTGGGCGCTTAATGCCTGGAACAACACTTATGCCCTCAGCTACGTCGATACCTGATTGTGTAATACGCGCAACCCAAGTGTTTTCTGTGAGTTTATCGAGTGTTATATAGCCGTTTTGCTCTAACCAATTGAGTAAGGTTTTAAGCTGATCACGACTGCAACCCAGTGCATAGCGCTGTAGTACATCGGCTAGCATGCTGGTGTTAGCGCCAAAATCGGCGGATTCTTTTAGCGTTATAAGTATGCTAATTCGTTGGTGTTCGGCTTGAACTTGTAATATTGCCATGGTGGTTTTTTCCTGTAGTAAATTATTGTTGGCTTAGCTATCGCTGCTGCGTGTGCCTCTGAGTTCGTTTTCCATGAGTAGATCAGTGAGGCGTTTGAGATCAGTTAGCTGAGGGTTTAGGCCGTCAATTTTGCCGCTGACTTCGATCAAACGTTTATCTAGTTCGTGTAAGTCTTCTGAGTTGGGCAAGTCTTCAATGGTTTTCTCTACAGCGCTTAAACGGGTTTCTAACGCTTTTGAAATATCTTCATGTGCTTTTTTAGTTACAAAGGTACTGCGCAGCCAAGCCAATGCAGCGGCCCCAACTATGGCAATACCTACCGTTAAAATGGCTTTGTACCACTCCAAAATAAAGTCCATGCTAAGCCCTGTAATGCTGTTGTTTAATTTCAATCAGAGATTGGCACTCAACACAGGTACTACAGTTTTTAACTGCTTTACGCCGCGCAGCTGGAATCTCAATACCGCACTCTTGGCAGTGCAAAAACACTGCACCTGGTTTGTTTGTTTTTTCACGGTGTAGTGAAAGCGCCGCATCTAACAGGTGTTGTTCTATTTTTTGCGCATCGTCAAATTTGCTCAATTTGGTTTCCTTACTTTTTCAATGACGTTCTTAATGCTTTGCTTAACGCCCGGTGCAGCTTTCTCAACGGTGCGGCCTATAACGTAGCCGCCTATGCCAAGCTGTAGTAAATCCCATGCTTGCGCTGAGAGGCGAAACGCCAACCAGCCGAATGAGTCAAAGCACACCAACACTAAAAAAGTCAGCATGGTGATTGGCCGCCAATTGCGTTGTAACCAGCTTTCACCTTTGGCCTCGGCGGTAATAATTTGCGATTGAGCCTCTAGCACTTTGCCTTGTAGCTCTAAAATTTTGCCCTCAAGCTCTAATACTTGGCTTTGTGCAGTGTTTTCAATGCGTTTGAGTTCGTTGGTAACGGCTTGGCGCTCTTCGTCGCTGGTAAAGAGGTTGTCAATCAACTTGGTGACAGGCTCGACCACGTTAAACCAGTTTTTAATTGCCATTTTCACTCTCCTTGAAAAGCCGGTGCTGGCGCTTGTACTCTTTTTTAATTGCGGCCTGCAAGGCGTGCCATACCTGTTTAGCTTTGGGGTTGGCGTTTAACATGGTGTTGGTAAATGACTCAGGGTGTTGTGAGTCGTATTTTTTACCAGTGTCCTCTTCGTAGCTTGGTTTAACTACGTGCTTTTCTATTTCGCAAAACACTAAGGTAAGCGCTAGCTCTTTAATTACGGTTTTTTGTGCTGTAGTGAGTGGCTTTACTTTAGCGGCCATTAGATTCTCCAAAACGTTTTTTAAGGGCTGCACGGGCGTTTTTGTAGCTTTGCTGGCCGTCCACTCGCAGCTGTATATCGATGGCTCTAACTGATTGCCAGCCTTTGTTAAAGTGGCTTTGCATAGTGCCGCAGTGGCTGTGCAGGGGAATTGTGCGCGGGTCAAATGGCATGTTGTGCATGCGCGCATCAACTTCTAATTCCATACGTTTCTCACGGCCTTTTTGATATGACCACTCCCAATTACTGCCCATTTAATGCACCTCTAACAGCTGTTTAACAGCGTATTCAGAGGCATGAGCAAGGCGGTTATACCACCCCTCTAAGTTTGGTTTTTGGCTTGGATCATTCGCGCAAATACGTGCGTACTTACGACCACGGTTTACGCTTAGTAATACAGTCAGGCTAAGCGCTGGGCGCTCTACAATAGCTGCTAGGGTTTTTGGCCCCATGCGGCTATCTGGCTTTGAGTTAACTAGTCGCTGGGTGAGCATGGTCATGGCAGGTGCGCCGTGCTGTACTGCGCCATCGAGCATCATAAAGTCAACACCTGCGGGAACTTGCTCGCAGTACATAGCACGCCAATAGTCACGATGATAAAGGCGTATAGCATGGGCTAGGGTTAGGTTTTTAATATCTAGGTTTGGGTATGCGCGCTGGCTAATGCCGTACTTTGTAAGACCGCCACGGTCTGAGGCTATATCGTTTAACCCGCCGTCACTGCGTAACCCCCCCTCTAAATACAAAATAGGTAATATGCACTGGGCAAATTTAAGCGAGTACGGGGCAAGCGCTGCTTGTATTTCTGGCGATTGTTTAAAGTAATTTAAGTTGTGGGGATCAAATACGAACATACCGAAAAGCCTTGTTGTTTTTCGGTATTGTGGGGGGTTGTGCTTAGGTGTTGGCCGTGCGGTGTTTCGGGAAAGTTTATCTAAAAAGTAGACAGTTGCTACAAAGTTTTTTATGGTACTGCAACTTTACAATTTTCGCTAGTTACCATTTAAAAGGACTTATTTTGATGAAATACCTTGCCCTTGTTTTAGCTGCGCTATTACCACTTTCAAGCCATGCTGCAATTTACAAATGTATCATTGACGATGTGCCCACGTTTAGCCAAACACCGTGCAGCGCTAACGCTGAGACGCTTAATATTAAAGACGACAAATCAGCTAAGTCGAATGGGGTAAGTGATGAACTATTAAAGCAATGTTCTGACCTGGCGCTAAAAACTGGCGGGTGGCGCGACCCTCATTCATTTATTGTTTTATCTCATGAACACCAGTGGCGTAGTGACGCCAGCGGCGCTAGGCAAGTATTAGCAATGCGTGTTAATGCTAAAAATGGGTATGGGGGTTATGGGGATTCAAAACCATTTAACTGTTTTTTAAACCATAATGGTACGGGGTTAAGCTCTGTTCAACACTGGGTTAATTAACCAATAAAAAAGCCGCATGATGCGGCTTTTTTATTGGAAGTTTAACTTTTTTATTTCTCATTTAATGGCTTGTACTCTACATGACCTTTAAGCAGTTCAGCTAAATCTTTATCTTTAGTGATCATTTGACCCGGATGCAACTTAGTATTTTCGATAATTGTGTAACCGTCATACTTGAACTCATTTCCATAAAGAATACTAGCTTTTGCTTTAAGGATTGAAAATGCCTCAGAACCACAATAAAGCTTGTTTTTATGCTTATCATCACACATCGTGCTTTTATTTTCTGTCATTAGGTTAAAACCCCTAAATGTTTAAAATTCTTTAGTAACGCAACAAGGTAACTTTAATGCTTCTCTACGCATTTTTACAGCATCTTTTGCCGGATACCCCCAAATATTAGATCCATCAGTTCTAAAACCTTTAAAGCCTATTAGCCTGATATCAATTTGTTCTCCAGTTTTAATATACGTATAAAAATCCTCAACCAAGTTTCTTAGCGTTCCACCATGATTAAAGCCTTTCCACCGCCCTTTATATGCTACATAAATGCGGCGTCGTGTATATTCATCAACAAACCAAACCTTGCCTTTAGCATCTTTTTCCATGGTTGCTATTGTGCCTTTATGATTAAAGAATTTACGACCATAGCTTGCGATGATTTTTATTAACTGGTTAATGTGATCAACGCGTTCACATTGAATTGGTGCTGCTAGCTCATAGTAAGTATCATTTCCACACTTAGGGCAAACGTGAGTATAAGCAAAAGAAAATTCAGGGTCTTTTTTCTGCTTCATTTCACTCTCTGTTCCTGTCCATTTACATGCAGATTTTGAGCATTCAATTCTATTTTTCATCTATGGTGAACTCCTTTATTTTTTGCTGTAGCTCGGTAATGCCTTTTAACAGCTCGTTTGGCTTGTGTATTAGCATGAACTCTAGGTCTTTCGCGCTGGTACTTGCAAGCGCTGCTGGCGTTTTAGCTATCAGTGGTGCGCCTACTTCATCTATGAACTTGCGTTCGTCTTGCATTACGTGCAGCTGTACTTGTATATCTGTATTAGCTGATTGCAATGTCCCCAGTAGTACGTAGTTATCAGGGTGATTACCGCTAAGCATATCGGTTATTAACTCTTCCACGCAGTCGGCAGCAGTTGCTGCCATTTTGATTGCTTCACTCATTAAAACAGACTCCTTTGGCGGCGCTGGGTTTCTACTGCGCGTTGGTGTTGGATGATTTCAGCTATACGGCGCTCTGTTAGGCCAAATTTAATAGCCAGGGCTTCAACGTTGTTACCACGATACTCCTGCCATATTTGTATATCGCGTAGGGCTGCTTTTAGGCGTTGGTCCGTGGGTATGTATACGTCTCGCCCACCGAAATAATGACCTATCGCTAGGGTGATTGACTCGCCTATGAGTTGAGGCTCATTCACTTTGGCTTTGTTTAATTCTGCTTCAATGAGCAGCGCCAGTGATTGCAAGTTACTCGGCCAGCGTTTACGCACTTCCGCTGCATCCTCAGTAGATAGCTTGCTTAGGCAGTCTTGCAGCTGCTCTACGCTTTCGCCAAACAGCTCTGATTGGTGTTCATTTGGGTTATTTTGCATAATTTCATTTAACCTCTTGTACTGTTTTACGTTCTTTTAAACATGCTTTTAACGCATCTAAAATACGACACAAATACACGTATAAATCTGAGTCAACATCATCAATTACGTACCACCAATCATCTCCTGCGACGTCATGTAATAAGCTATGATTTGAACTGTCATGAAAATACGACTCACAAGGTTCTATTTGCTCGGTTAAATCCCAAAGCTTACGAGTTAATTCTTTGTTTTCACCATATCGCCTACGGTTTTCAATTAAGTTTTTACGTACATTTCTTACGAAACCATCATAATTTGGTGAGCTTAATGCACTCAGACTTACAAGATTTTTTGATAAGTAATGATTGTCACAGTCCAATACAAATTGCTCTATTGTGCGACCTCCCATCGCCCCCCAAAATGATGAATAGCTATCGCCACAAACCTCTATGGTTATTTTACCTCTGCCGACAGTATAATTTTCCAGATAAACAGTAATATCATCTAAGCTTTTTACCTCTGAAATAAGTAGCTTTGTAACTGTTGATTCTTCCCACTTCATTATTTCTTTTCCTTATTCACGTTTGCGCCGTAGCGACTCATTTGTTCTAAATAGGCTTGGTGGTTTTGCTGCTCACTCATTTCTAAGCCTTGGCGTTTTATTTCCATACTGCGGCTACGTTCTGCGGCGGTAGGCTGTACTATTTGCTCTAGCGAGGTGGTGAGCACCTGTTTTAAGTAGTTATGGTTTGCAAGCGGCTTTATGTTTGGCTGGCCTACTCGCTTTGCCATGATTGAGTTAGTTGTTTGCTCCATAGCGTGGCCCAGTGCGGCGATATTCTCGGTTAGGGCGAGCACTTCACGGGCTAGTTTTACTGCGCGTGTAGCGCTTAGGTCCTGCTTTGCAGGGCGAAACAAGGCTAAGTAACCGACCAATGCCTGGGCTGTGCGTTTGTTGATGCTGGCGACGATGCTTAATAGCTCTTTGCCTGCGTCGTCTTGCACTAGTTGGTCTAGGCTTAGGTGGCTTTTACACACGGGGCAACGGGTTAATTTCATTGGTGCTGATCTCAAATATGTCGCATACCGCTTGGTATGATTTGTGGGGTACGGTGCTAAGTGGTATTGGCCGTGCGTAAGTTTGGTTTGTTACCTCGCAATTAAACGCTTCATACGCTTGCATATTGTTTGTTTTTAAATGGGCGATCATTTCGCGTTTGTGCCATTTTTTAAGCGGCTCTAGCACTTTTATTGCCTGCGTGAGCGTTAAAAAATGGGTGTGGAAACTGACGTTTGCACCCACTTTTGCGCGGTTTAACATGCGGTTTACGTAGGCATCGAGTGCGGTTTCTGAGCCATCGCGCACAAAACTTTGTTTGTGCATGGTGATCCAAATAGCGCGAATTTTGTTTATTTCGCCATGTTGCGTTGGTGATGATTTAGGGCTTAAACGGCGTTTAGCCTTGGTTTTAAACCCTGCTTTTTTAAAGTGTTCCAACACTTGGTTTAGCTCTGATAAGCTCATTTGGCTACACGAACGGTAACCCGCTGATCCAAACAGTGCGGCGCGATAGGTGTCGTCGTCTAGCCCTAGTTGGCTTTTAGCTATGTGAATTAGCTGTATTAGCTTTGCTTTAGTCATTATTTTTAAACTCTTCTAGTTGTTCGCGTAGGCTTAAATAGCTTTGGCAAATGTCTGCGCCTTCTTGCTGTGTAAACACGCTGCTATCTATTGCGAAGGTATGCGATAGCTCTAAAAACTTAACCAATGCGGCCAGCTCTTTGAGCTGTAGCCTTGGCGTTACTTGTGTATTTGGTGTAGTCATAAAACCTCCTATGCTTGCTGTTTATCAAAGCTCTTGCTAATTGAAAAAGCTTTGATAAAAAGCCGCATCCGTGCGCGCTTTTGGGTTACTTAACTGGGTTGTGATATGCCTTTTTGCTCTGGTGGGTTGATGCCAACCAGCTGGCTTTGCACTACAAAGGTGATGTTTTGAAATACAAAGTTAATATTTACTGGCTCTTTGCTTTTAGCTACGAGGGTTACAATGCTTTGTAAGTCGCTGTGTTCGTTTACTTGAATTGTTGATTTAACTTCCATGGTTAGTACTCCCTACAGCTTGGCTATATCAAGTGAGATTGCGCGTTCTTGCTCGCCTATGGTTTCGTAAAAACGAATAAAGCGGGTTGAGTCTATGACTTGAATTGCATCGGCTATGATGTCCATGGCACGCTGCCATTTACCGCTGTCGTCGGTGATTTTAAGGCGGCGTAGCCCTAGCACTTTTTGCACTGAAACCTTGCCTTTTTTGTCCGTGGCAAAAGTTTGCTCAATAATGAGTTTGAGGTTTTCGTTTGCGCCCTCGCTCCACTCGTTTAAACACTCGTCTATTAGCTCCTTTGCTACTAGTAGCTCTGGGCCAAGCTCGATGCTCTCTTGTACTTGCAGGGTGATTTTTTGCTTGTGATCAAAACTGCGTAGCGTGACGTTGCCCTTTTTACCGCCCATTTCTACTGCGTAATCTTGGGCTAGTAAGCCCATAAATGCGTCAAACTCGCTCATTTGCTGCTTTTTAAATTCAGCAAGGGCTTGGCTTTGCTCTTTAGCTTTGGCAATGGCTGACTGCACAAACTCATGGCGAATTATGTCGGCTGGGCGAATGCCTTTAAGTGGCACTTGATGGCCTTTATGATTAACTAAAAAATCTTGTGGCATGGTGGTTTATCCTTCTATAAACATGATGATTTGACCGTGTAGTTTTGCTGGGCGAACTTGGCGCGTTTGCCCGTTTTTGGTTTCGGTTATTACTGGTAAATGTGCTGGGGCTTTGCCTGCCACTTCGATGATGTGTCGGCTAAAGCCTTTGTGTGAGCTGATAACTTGCAGCCCTTGTTTTTGTAACTCTTTTAGTGTGTTGCGTAGTTCCATGGTTATTTACTCCCGCATAGTTTTGAGTGGGGGCAACCGTTACGGCATGCTCTATAAAGCGCGACACGTACATGATTGGTTGCGGCAAATTTTCTAGCCTGATGCTCTAGGCATACGTTTACTGGTATGTCGTCTAAGATTGGGCAATTAACTACAAACGCCATAAACACGCCCTCTACACGCTGTTGTATTACGTGCGTAGAGGCTTTGTACTTGTCGTTTACCACTTGGCTAACCGTTGCTTTACTGACGCCGAGCTTTTCAGCTACAGCACGCATCCCTTGCTTTGCTGTTTCTTCCTTTAAAACGTCTAACCAATTATTGGTAGTCATGTGCCTCTCCTAGCTTTACAGGGGCCATTTGCACGGGTTTACGCGTGATTGGCTTGAATTTGACTAATTTATTTGAGTTGGCATCAAAAACGCCTTTGGTTTTAGGTATTGGCCGCTTGGGGCCTGTGTTTTTAAGCATTTTGTAAATGGTTGTTTCTCCTGCTCGCTCAATTAATGAGCCTGAACGCGGGGCGTTTTTAACTACAAATATGTACCCTGCTTTTTTGAGTATTGAGATATATGAGCGAGCTGATGACAGCGAGACGTCAGCGGTGCTTGCCACTTGTCCTGCGTCAAATTCGTTTAGGATGCGCATTGATTGCCACATACGTTGTCTCCCTGAGTTCTGGTTTTTTTCACCACGGTTTACAGGCTGTTCAAACGGGTTATAACTGGCATTTAAAACGCTGTAGTTAACGTCCTCGTGATCAACATGTTCAGCAATTGCATTTGCTGCGACCAAGCGCTTTGCAAAGGCTTTTAGGCTGTCTAATGTGGTGTGCTGTACTGCATCGCGCACTTGCTGCAATGAGAATCGCTTTAGGATTCTCATTGCTTGCCATGCGTCTTGTAATTGTTGGCGGCTCACTGGTTTTCCCCTACGCTTTTTTAAGGAAAAATTCTTTTGAGCCCCACTGCTGTAGGTCGATGCTGGTTAAGCCGTTAGCCAGTGCAAATGCCTCTACTTTTGAAAGTCCTGTGATGATGCGGCGTACTTCACCGCCAGTGTCACTAAGTAGCTGTTTTAATAAGTCGTCTTGGATTGTGAGCGTTGGCTCTATGACTGCACTAACGATGATTTGCAGGTCTTCAAACTGCGTTGGCATGAACTCTAACCACTCGCTGATACGGCTATAAAACTGCTTATGGCGTTGCAATTTACGGCGTACTGCTTCCATGCCAATTAACACTACTGGGCAGCTGGTTAAGTCGTGTATATCACGTACACTTTCTAAGGCTTCTTTGTCGTTTAGTAAGTAGTCAGCCTCGTCTATAAACAAGGTGCGTGGGTTTTCGGACGTTGCCATGCTTTCAATGATGTAATTGAGCATGCCCTCTTTAGTGTGTATGTCAGGACCGCTCAGCTCTTTAACTATTTGGCGCAGTAACTGGGCTAATGTCATACCGGACGTTGCACGAATGTAGATGCCGTTACAGCGGTTTACCAGCCATGCCGTAGCGGTGGTTTTGCCTAGTCCTGGCTCACCGTAAATTAAACCAATGCCTGGCACGCCATACGCGCGCTGATTCAACGATTCAACCATTAATTGTGTGGCTACAACATTGCTTACGATTGCGATTTTAGTTTTCATGGTTTATTCCTTTACTGTTTGTGTAATTGAGTTGGTGCAGCAGGTGCTGCGTTCATTTCTGTTAAAAGATCATCTAGTCGTGCTGATAAGGCACGGTTTTGCTGTTCCCACGTATTAAGCCAACCTGCATCTACATCACTTAACTGATTAGTTAAGCGCTGTTTTTTGTGATACATGGCTTTATCACGGGTGTTATTGAATAACGGTGTTGGGTTTACATTGGCTGCGGCGGCTTCGTTTTCTAACTGCTTACGGCGCTGTTCAAATTCGCTTAATTGCTCGTCGCTGTAGGTTGTGACAGGCTTGCTATCAAGTGCTTTTATAGCTGACTGGGTAATGACGTTAGTGTGCTCAACTGATTGCTTAGGCAGTGTTGCCAGTGCTTTATTTTGGGTTGTGTAATGGCTGAGTACTTCGTTTGCTATATCAGATACGTTTACTGATTTAGCTGTCTTTTTAAGCTCTTTTAGCTTGCGTGATGTAGAAGCTGCTTGGCTACGTTTTGCATGTTGCGCAACGTCTTGACGCGTCATACCAGCTGATTCAATTTCGTGGTCTACTGCGATACAAATAAACTCACTATTCATGCGATTAAATACGTAAATGCGGCCTACGTTTTTAGGATCCCACTTGCATAGCACTTCATCACCGACGATTGCGCCTAGTTCCGGTGCTATATAGAAACCACCACTTAGTTTTATGCCCTCTTTGCCTACCATGCGTAAACCGCGATTTGATGGTATTGGCTGTAGCATTACATCAAGCAAACGCTCGTCTTTGATCACTCTGATTTGGTCGCGGCTTGCTGCGAATAAATCGAATGGTGTTTTATTACCAACGTTGCTATGTGGCTTGTGGTGGTAGCGGCTTTCTATCCAGTTATCTACGAACTCTTGCAGCTGTTGGGCTGTCATGTTGATTTCGATTGCTGATTTATCGCCGCCCTGCTTTGCTAATAAGCGCTGTGCAAAGGTTTTGCGTGCTTCAATCGCTTGGCGTTCAGATACGTTATGGCCGATATAACCCGTTAACAGCTCTGCTATGTCGTGCGAGAAGGTTTTGAAAAAGCGCTCGATATATGGCTTTTCTTCACCGCTAAATGGGCGTGTTGTTTCGTGCTTTATGTCGAGTGCATCGAATACGCTGGTAATTTGAATTGATGTGTAGTCTTTACCGTTATCAGTACGAGCAATCTCTGGGATGCCCCAGTCGAGTATTGCTTTGCGGATAACTAAACAAATACCTGTGCTGTCACTCGTTGGGTGGATCACAACTTTAGTACGGCGTGTAAATACGTCGATAATACCTATCAGCGAGTGACGGCCATCAACGAGCATTACGTCAGATGGGGTTGAATCGAACTCCCATAACTGATTAATACGTTTAATGTTTTCGTCCATTTTACCCATGGCAGACATATACTTGTTTTTCCAAGCATCTGGGTTTGCCATTTTGGTATAAAGTGCGCTGTTTTCACGCTTCCAACGTGTTAGCCATTCGCGGATTGTGGTCTCTGCTGGGATTGCTTTACCCTGGCTGTAAAAACGAGCTATTAACCCCTCTTTTACTTGCGTGGCTTTTACATGCGGGTATTGATAAATCATAGCGATGCAAAAATCGCTTAGCTCTGGATCAGAGTCGATAATTGATTTACCTGATCGCTTAATTTTTACAGCAAGCCCTGCAATGCCTTTCTGCTGCACTGTTTTTTGCCAGCGGATCAATGTGATGCGAGAAACAGAAGGTATTAAGCTTTTGTACTCTGCTGGAATATCTAACATGCCTTGGTTATAGCGTTCACTGAACAAGTCAAAACCAGCAACTTTTGCAAGGTTATTCGCACTTACAAAGTTTTCAGCTGCTTTTAAAATGTGATTTTTCGCACTTGCTTTAGGCGGGATGTTATCAAGCCCTGCTAACTGCTTTAATTGCTGATGCTTTTGTTGTGTTGCTTGCTCTTGATTAAAACGATCACTTTGTTCATTTACAGCAAGATAAGCTTTTCCGGCTTCGGCTGCTGGGCTGGCTGTTTCTTTAAGTATTGCCTCTTTCACCTGCACACAAATGTGTGCAGGAAGATCAGCAAGTGCATACTTGCGTACTTTCCCACCTCGCCCTTTTATTTCAGTAAAAGGCCAATTCTCATTTTTTGCTTTGATTTGTATGCTGCGCTTATTAACGAGCATATATGCTGCAATTTGATGTGCTGTGTATAGTTCCATTACACACTCCTTTTGTTACTGCGACGCCCAGCTTTACGATTTGGCTTGCCATCTTTACCATAGCGTTCAGGCCATATTTCAAAGGCGCTCACGCCAATTACTTCGGCAATGATTTTTTCAACTAGAGGGTAAGGTCTATGCAATGCAGTTTGCACAGCATTCGACGCATAACCGCGACTAAATGAAAGCTGCCTACATGACCACCCTTCGCTCTCTAGTGCTGCTTTTATTTCTGTTACCGTCCAACCTGGACAATTTGCACGTTCCATTTCATGCACCCTTTAATGTGTATTTTGTATTCATGCACACAAATATACGCATACAAAATTGTGCATACAAGTTTTATTTGCACACAACGGTGTGCATTTAACATAAGCAATTGATTTAAATTGATATTTATTTTTTAAAATATTTAGTTTGGCGGGATCGCGCTTCGCGCTTTCAAGTGCGAAAGGATCGCGGTTTGAAAAGCTACACTTTTGTTGTTTTTATTTTGTATGCACTGAAATGTGTGTTTAAATAATTATTATGTACACCTTTCAGCAGATTATTAACGGGTATGGCTGCATTCAATCAGTATTTAAAAGCGCTTAGAGAACGCAAGTTCTTAGACATCGGCACTGTTGCTGAGCGCACAGGAGTGCATCGTAATACTCAATCTAAATATGAGGACAGCCGCGATCCTCCGCTTGATTATTTGGTGGAGTTTGCGGCCTTGGTTGATGTGCCTTTTATTGATGTTTTATTAAAGCGACTAGATGATTCTAAAGCGTCTCAAAGCGCTGTAAACCGCGCTGTCAGCTCTTTAGAGCCTGAAAAATCAGGCATTTATGAAGTTAAACAAATTTATAAAACTTCAAGTGAATTAATGCAGGTTAAGCTTAATGAGGTATCACACAAGCTGATCCCTACTGGTGCTACGGTTTTTATAAATACAAGTTCAAAAGCAATTGATGCTAATAGCATGTACGCGTTTCTTAACCCTATGAATGGTGAGCATTTCGCTGCAAAGTTGGTACTTACAGCAACAAAGCTGAAATTAGTATTTGATAACACTGAGCGTAAAGACCTGGTATTTAGTGTTGAAGGTGGCGAGACTGAGTCACGCTATATTTTAAAAACACTGGGGCTTTTAGGTAAAATTGTAAAAGCTGAGCTTATTTTTTAATTTATCAATGCAAGCCGTGTTTATCGCGGTTTCGCACTTAAAATTATCATTTTTTCGCACTTTTTAAGATCGCACTTAATTTTACTTAAACTGGGCTTAAACCCTTATTTCTCCCGCGTTTTCCCATCTATTCTTATCTATTCCCTGTTTATCATTTAGATCTGTTAGTTACAGTACCAATGACCTGTCACATTTATTTAAACGCCCATTCAATATGAAAAAATAAATTTAACCAATTGAAATAAAACAATATATATATATTTCCTTGCTATTTTCATGGGTATTAAGTCGCTAAACTAAGGGTTCAGATCTGTATGTCATTTTTTTCTCGGCATTTTTCGTTAACGACTAATTAAATGCATAAGTAAATTTAATTATTGCGAATTTGCGCTTTTATTAGCTAACGTTAAAAAAGTACATTTCATAAATTTATTCGTACAAAACTAGATAAATGATCACTTTTATAATTTGCTTGGCGGTTAACTTGTTTGTTTTTTAGTCGTTAAAAACCATAATTTTATGCCACATCTCGATCTACACGACTCAAATAGGGAGAAAAAAAGCCACAAAACAGCCAGATCGAACATAAAAACATCGAACAGACTGCTTTTTTTTGTTTATCCGGTTTTATGTGTTGACACTTTGCAGCGCGGTCATTAATATTTCGCCCCGTTGAAAGGCACATACGCTTCCCCCTTAGCTCAGTTGGTTAGAGCGACGGACTGTTAATCCGCAGGTCCCCCGTTCGAGTCGGGGAGGGGGAGCCAGTCTTTTCAGCCAT
The DNA here is from genome assembly GCF_028885455.1 of Pseudoalteromonas rhizosphaerae. NCBI lineage: Bacteria > Pseudomonadati > Pseudomonadota > Gammaproteobacteria > Alteromonadales > Pseudoalteromonadaceae > Pseudoalteromonas > Pseudoalteromonas rhizosphaerae. Next base: position 2,657,885 of record NZ_CP118496.1, on the reverse strand, counting down.
AAACGATTCCCCCTTAGCTCAGTTGGTTAGAGCGACGGACTGTTAATCCGCAGGTCCCCCGTTCGAGTCGGGGAGGGGGAGCCAAGTTTATGTAATATGATTATTGTTCCCCCTTAGCTCAGTTGGTTAGAGCGACGGACTGTTAATCCGCAGGTCCCCCGTTCGAGTCGGGGAGGGGGAGCCAAATCATATAAAATTTAAGTATTGTAGTTCCCCCTTAGCTCAGTTGGTTAGAGCGACGGACTGTTAATCCGCAGGTCCCCCGTTCGAGTCGGGGAGGGGGAGCCAACTTAAAGAATCAATTAGACTTTCCTAAACAATTCCACTACTCTACTACAATCAAAATATTTCTTTTTAATACACATTTAATAAGTGTAAAATAATTTGATTAATCAAGGATCTGATTCCTTCCCTTTGATCTACTAAAAAGAATAAGACATGGCTGGTTTCAAAAAACTCATATTTATTCAATTAATATCTTGGCTGTTGTTTGCAAGTATTGGTGGCTATTTTGTTGCGTCAGCGTTTGACAACGCAGTAAGCGATGCACAACATAAAACGCAATCAGTGGTAAACAACTATATTAGTAAACATTCTATTGTCGATATAGCACCAGATAAACTTCAGCAAGTGCTTGCTGACGGTAATACTTTTTCTTCATTTATTTTGCGTGATCAGCAAGGTAAAGAACTTATAAATATTACATCCCCTACTTCATTACCAGCCATTGCGCAATTAGTTAACACCAGCTTTAACTCTATCCGTCCTCAATTTGCTGTTAATCAAGCGTCTGATATCAAAGTTGAATTTACTATTAATGCCAATAACCTTGGGTTGATACTCCAACAAGCGTTGTTTATTGTTATTTTAGTGTCAGGTTTAATGGCAATTATTCCCATTGTGTTTATGAAAACCATGTTTAGTAAGCTAAATAGAAATATAAGCATGACAGTGGCTGAGATAATTGATGTTTATATCAATCAAAATCAAGTCAACAACGGTCTTGAAACAGCAATTAATAGCAGCAAAATAAAACAACTGGGCGTTGACCTAGTGCCGAGCTTTAATCGCCTGTCGCACTTTTTACAAAGTAAGCATGATGATATTCAAAATGCCGCACATTCTATCAAGCAAGAAGCTTATAAAGATGTAGTTACTGAACTTGGCAACCGTAATATGTTTGTTGAATATTATGAGAAGTACATTGAAAGCAGTGAAAAAAGCACCTTTGGCTCTTTGGCGATGGTTCGTTGTAGTGAATTACAAGCAATCAACCAAACTCGTGGTTACCAAAAAGGTGACGAGTATGTCAAAGCTGTGGCTGATATTATTAAACATATCAGCGGCACATATACAGGCAGTAAAGTTTTTCGTTTGAATAGCTCAGATTTCGCGATTGTGCTGCCTAACACTCCTCTCAAGGAATCTGAACGTTTTGGTGATAACTTACAATCTCGATTTACTCAATATCAGCAAAACCAAGAATTAAGCTCAGTAGCAAATACTGGGATCGTCGCTTATGAAAAAGGCAAACCCTTAGGTGAGCTACTTTCGATAGTAGACAATGCTATGAGCATGGCCCAATCAAAACAAGCTAACGCCTGGCATATACAACGCGAAACTGATTTAGTTAATAATGTAAGTGCAGGATTTGGCAATCAAAACTGGCGTAAAGTGATTAATGAAGTAATTGAAGCTGAGCGTGTACATCTGGTAATGCAAAACATTATGCCAATTGGTAAAAGCATGAAGGCCTACGCTGAAATTCAAGTGCGCTTTAAAACAACAGAAAACCAAGTATTGCCTACCGCTTCATTTTTAGCTATGGCTGAAAAGCTTGATATGGCGATGGAAATTGATCAGTTAATCATTAATTCATCACTGGAAAAAATTAAGAGCCGTAATTTCTCTGAAAAATTCTTTGGTTTGAATGTTACCGCCTCAAGCGCACACAATGATCAGTTCGTAATTTGGCTAGAGCGACGTTTATTAAAAGACACAAATATTGCCTCAAAACTGGTATTCGAAGTGAGTGAATTTGGCTTACAGCAAAATATTAAAGCCAGTAAACGCTTTATAGATATGATCCACCGTGTTGGTGCTCGGATCACGGTAGAACGATTTGGTGTTGGTTTAACCTCGTTTAAGTTTTTCCGCGATTTAAAACCTGACTTTATCAAAATGGATGCAAGCTATACTCGCGGCCTTGAAGAAGATAAAAATAACCAATACTTTATGCGTTTAATGGTCGACCTCGCGCATCGAATTGGTGTTAGTGTTTTTGCTGAGGGTGTTGAAAGCCAAGAAGAAAAACACATTATTGAAACTTTATGTCTTGATGGTGTGCAAGGTTATTACATCGAAAAGCCAAAAGATATTTAATCAATCTAAAAGGTGCTTTGAGCACCTTTTTAGTTTTCTAGTAGTTTATTTCCCCCTCCCCTGATCTGCTTTATCATTCCAAATGTCAGTAACTAGGTTAATGAACAGTTAATCTTTATTTATCATGCTATAAAATTCTAAATGCAATTCACTATCATTATTAAATGAGCCGTTTATTTACCTTCTACGTGTTGTTAAACAGCCAATAAAAAAGGATAATGTCGGCGTTTATTATAGCTTGAGGCGAACATGACAGAATATGTATTGCTGTTGATCGGCACAGTACTGGTTAATAACTTTGTGTTAGTACAATTTTTAGGTCTATGCCCGTTTATGGGTGTATCTGGCAAACTGGATACAGCTATAGGCATGTCACTTGCGACCACTTTTGTGTTAACACTTGCCTCTGTAACAAGCTATCTAGTTAATCAATATATTTTGATCCCACTTGATATCACGTATTTACGTACTCTAAGCTTTATTTTAGTGATTGCGGTGGTGGTTCAGTTTACCGAAATGGTAGTCAGAAAAACCAGCCCTACGCTGTATCGCTTACTCGGTATATTTTTACCTTTGATCACCACAAACTGTGCGGTCTTAGGTGTTGCGTTACTAAATGTCAAAGAGGATCATACGTTTTTACAATCTGCAGTATATGGCTTTGGCGCTGCTGTTGGTTTTTCTATGGTACTGGTATTATTTGCAGCTCTTCGTGAACGCTTAACCGCTGCTGACGTACCTACCCCCTTTAAAGGCGCATCGATTGCGATGATCACCGCAGGCTTAATGTCGATGGCCTTTATGGGCTTTACAGGATTAGTGAAGTTTTAACATGACCTTGTTTTATGCCTTGATTGCGCTGGGAACCCTAGCACTCATTTTTGGTTTGATCTTAGGATTTGCTGCTGTGCGCTATCGAGTGCAAAGTAATCCGATTGTTGAACAGATCGATACTATATTACCGCAAACACAGTGCGGCCAGTGTGGCTATCCGGGTTGTCGCCCTTATGCAGAAGCCATCGCCAATGGCGATGAAATTAATAAATGTCCACCAGGTGGCGATGCGACAGTAAAAAAATTAGCTGACTTAATGGGTGTTGAAGCTAAACCCCTTGCCGGTGGCGAACAAGCCGAGCCGATAAAAACCGTTGCCTATATACGTGAAGATGAATGTATTGGTTGTACCAAATGTATTCAAGCTTGTCCTGTCGATGCCATTGTTGGTGCCACGCGCCAAATGCATACTGTTTTAATTGATGAATGTACGGGTTGTGACTTATGTGTTGAACCTTGTCCTGTTGACTGTATTGATATGCTGCCTGTAGAAACCACTAAGCAAACGTGGAAATGGCAACTAGATGCAATCCCAGTAACACAGATTGATTAAGGGCTCCCTATGGAAAAGCTAATCGCACAGATAAAACAAGGTAAAGTGTGGCCGTTTCCAGGTGGCATTCATCCACCGGGACAAAAAACAATTTCCAACAGTCAAGCAATCGCCCGTTTACCTTTGCCTGACAAACTCGTTGTGCCATTAAAACAACATATTGGTGCTAACGGTCAACTGATCGTCGAAAAAGGCCAACAGGTACTTAAAGGGCAAGCACTTACAAAGCCTGTTGCGAATTGGTCGGTGCCAATACACGCCCCCACTTCTGGGACTATTACTGATATTTGCCAAATGCCGTCTGCGCATCCATCGGCATTGCCTGAATTGTGTGTAATTATTGAGCCCGATGGCCAAGATAGCTGGTGTGCGTTAGCACCGGTGACAACACCAAGCCAGCTTTCTCACGAGCAACTTATCGATATAATTCATGACCGTGGTATTGCCGGTATGGGCGGTGCAGGATTCCCAACTTATATTAAAGCAGATAGTCGCAAAGCAATTGAGTATTTTATTGTTAATGCAGTGGAATGTGAGCCCTATATTACTGCTGATGATGTACTAATGCGTGAGCATGCTGCAGGCATTATTGCTGGCATAGAGATCATGCAGCAATTGCTTACACCAACACTTACTATCGTTGGTATAGAAGATAACAAACCAGAGGCCATCGCAGCCATGCAGGCAGCGGCTGAGTATAATGACAAAATAATCATTCAAACAGTTCCTACTGTTTATCCTTCTGGTGGTGAAAAGCAATTAATTAAGCTACTTACCAATAAAGAAGTCCCTAGTGGGGGAATTCCAGCAGATATCGGTGTGTTAGTACAAAACGTCGGCACTTTATTTGCTGTTCATCAAGCTGTCTATGAAGGTAAGCCACTAATTGAACGTGTTATTACGGTAACAGGTAATACAATTCATAATCCGGGTAATGTATGGGCTTTATTAGGTACTGAAATAAAACATCTACTTGATTGCCAAGGCTTTTCACCAGTGCCACAGCAACGCGTTGTAATGGGCGGCCCTATGATGGGCTTTACTTTGCCAACGGTGCGTATCGGCGTGGTAAAAACCACTAACTGTATTTTAGCCCCAGATCATGATGAGCTGGCAGAGCCCGGCCCTGAAAAAGCCTGTATTCGTTGTAGTGCTTGTGCTGATGCCTGCCCTGCTTCACTGTTGCCTCAGCAATTACAATGGTTTGCTAAATCAAAAGAATACGACAAACTGAAAGAGCATAACCTGTTTGATTGTATTGAATGCGGTGCTTGCGCGTATGTGTGCCCAAGTGAAATTCCGCTGGTGCAGTATTACCGTGTGGCTAAAGTTGAAATAAAAGAACAGCAAGCTGAGCAAGTTAAAGCTGAACGTGCGAAAGAGCGCTTTGAACTTCGAAAACAACGCCTAGAGCGGGAGCAAGAAGCACGACAAAATCGCCATAAACGCAAACCAGCTGCTGAAAAATCGGCTGACGAAAAACAAAAAATTGCCGATGCTCTAGCACGCGTTAAAAACAAACCAGCAAAAGATGACGACAAATCAGCTGTGGCCGCTGCAATTGCTCGCGCCAAAGCTAAAAAACAAAATCAAGAAGCAACGCTTGAACCAGATAACAGTGACGTAGCATTAGAGCGCGCAGCGCGCAAAGAGCAAGCTCGCAAATACAAAGAGCAAAAAGCCGCAAGCAGTACAGCTGCTGATCCGGATGATAAAAAGTCAGCCGTGGCCGCTGCGATTGCCCGCGCTAAAGCGAAAAAAGCGGCGGCATCAGAAGATGAAAGCAATAACACGACTGCCGCACCTACTGATGATAAAAAAGCCGCTGTAGCCGCTGCAATTGCTCGTGCTAAAGCAAAAAAGGCAGCACAGGCTGAACCAGCAGCAAGCGTAGAAAACGACAACTCTGAAAGTGAAGTCGCTACAGCCTCACCTGCCGATGATAAAAAAGCCGCTGTCACTGCTGCTATTGCTCGTGCAAAAGCGAAAAAGGCAGCACAAGCAGCAAGCGTAGAAAGCGACAACTCTGAAAGTGAAGTCGCTACAGCCTCACCTGCCGATGATAAAAAAGCCGCTGTCGCTGCCGCCATTGCCCGCGCTAAAGCGAAAAAGGCTGCAAAAGCTGAACAAGCGGCTAGCGTAGAAAACGACAATTCTGAAAGTGAAGTCGCTACAGCCTCACCTGCCGATGATAAAAAAGCCGCTGTCGCTGCTGCTATTGCTCGTGCAAAAGCGAAAAAGGCAGCACAAGCAGCAAGCGTAGAAAACGACAACTCTAAAAGTGAAGTCGCTACAGCCTCACCTGCCGATGATAAAAAAGCCGCTGTCGCTGCAGCCATTGCCCGCGCGAAAGCGAAAAAGGCTGCACAAGCTGAACAAGCGGCTAGCGAAGAAAACGACGATGCTGAAAATGAAACTTCGGCTACAGCGATAAACGAAGCTGAAATCGCTGAAGATAAACCAGAACAGACCGCACAAGATAAGAAAAAGGCCGCTGTTGCCGCTGCGATTGCCCGTGCAAAGGCTAAAAAATTACAACAAGAAGGAAGTGATAAGTAATGAAGCTAACGATGGCCAGTTCGCCGCATAGCCACAGTCATAAATCACTTAGCAGGTTGATGCAAACAGTGATCTTAGCCTGTATTCCTGGACTTATCGCACAACTGTATTTTTTTGGTACGGGTGTATTGATCCAGCTAATTTTAGCGTTAGTCACGGTTAGTATCAGTGAAGCCATTATTATGCTTATTCGCAAGCGCCCTGTATGGCCTGCGCTTGGAGATGGCAGTGCATGGCTTACTGCGGTCTTATTAGCATTAAGTATTCCGCCACTCGCCCAATGGTGGGTTATTGTGATCGGTAGCTTTTTTGCCATCGTCATTGTTAAACAGCTCTATGGTGGCCTTGGTTTCAATTTATTTAACCCTGCCATGGCTGCATACGTGTTATTGCTTATTTCGTTCCCTGTGCAAATGACCACTTGGATGCCAGTTAGTGACTTACTCGCAAACCCAATTAGTCTTACTCAACAGCTTAGCGTTATTTTTAATGGCTTTACCAGTGCAGGTTTTAGTGTTGATCAACTTAGAGTTGGGGTTGATGGCGTAACAATGGCCACACCTTTGGATACCATCAAGACTGATATCGCTCATGGTTTAACCGTATCTGAAAGCATGCAAGCCGCTATTTTTAATAGTTGGTTAGGACAAGGTTGGGGCTGGGTAAATCTTGGCTTTTTAATCGGTGGCTTATACCTTATTAAAGCCAAAGTTATAAATTGGCATATCCCAGTTGGTGTACTTGCATCAATTGCTGTGTGCAGCGCAATTGGTTATATCGCAGCACCTGGTACTGAGCCTGGTATGGTATTTCATTTATTTAGTGGCGCAACCATGTTAGGGGCCTTTTTCATAGCCACGGATCCGGTTTCGGCAGCTACCACTAATCGCGGCCGGTTAATTTACGGCGCATTGATTGGTTTATTAGTTTATTTGATCCGTACTTTTGGCGGTTACCCAGATGCCATGGCGTTTGCTGTGTTACTACTCAATATGGCCGTGCCACTGATAGACTATTACACTCAACCACGTACTTATGGCCATGGGGTGAATAAATGATTATTTCATCAATGACAAAAAATGGCGCTATTTTAGCCCTGTTTGCCCTGCTCACTACCGGCGCTGTTGGTATTATCCATAACCTCACGGCTGACAGTATTGCAGAGCAAGAGCGCAAACAACTTTCATTACAGCTGCAAGATGTACTCGCCCCTAATTTTTACGATAATACTCTTTATCAAGATTGTGCCATCATTGATGATCCACTACTTGGTAATAAACCACAAACCGTTTATCGTGCTCGCAAGGGTGGCCAACCTGTTGCTTTAGTAATGCGCCACGTGACGCCAAAAGGTTATAGCGGCGATATAAGTTTATTAACTGCCGTATTTGCAAACGGGGACGTTGCCGGAGTACGTGTTACTAAACACGAAGAAACGCCTGGTCTTGGTGATAAAGTAGAAATGAAAAAATCTCTTTGGATCACCTCATTTAAAGATAAAACTGTACTTGATGACGACGATACTCGCTGGGCAGTAAAAAAAGATGGCGGAGACTTTGATCAATTCACTGGCGCTACCATTACACCACGCGCCGTGGTTGGCTCAGTAAAACACGCTGTGTTATTCTCAAAAAACAATTTCGATGCGGTATTTAGTGCTGATAACGCATGCCAAATAGGTGAGCCATGAGCCAATTAAAAGAACTGTTTAACGAAGGAATGTGGAAAAACAACCCTGCCCTCGTGCAATTACTCGGTTTGTGCCCACTACTGGCCGTAACATCAACGATAACCAATGCGATGGGCCTCGGTTTAGCCACTCTGCTGGTATTAGTTGGCTCGAACGTCACAATTTCTGCGGTGCGTAATTTTGTGCCAAAAGATATCCGTATTCCTGTATTTGTGATGTTTATCGCAGGCTTTGTAACCATAGTGCAGCTATTAATGAATGCCTATACGTTTGGCTTATATCAATCGCTGGGAATATTTATTCCACTGATAGTTACTAACTGCGCTATTATCGGCCGCGCTGAAGCGTATGCCTCTAAGAACCCGATTCATTTATCAGCGTTTGACGGTTTAATGATGGGCTCTGGCTTTATGGTAGTACTGGTTGTGCTTGGCGCAATGCGTGAGCTTATTGGCCAAGGTACCTTATTTGATGGCGCCGATTTACTACTGGGCCCATGGGCATCGGTTTTACGCATTGAAGTATTTAGTTTTGATAATCAATTTTTGCTCGCTATTTTACCACCCGGTGCATTTTTAGGTTTGGGCTTACTGATTGCTGCTAAAAATGTCATTGATGCGCAAATAAAAGCAAAGCAAGTAGCACCACCAGTGGCCGAAAAAGGCCCACGAGCAAGGGTCACCAGTTTAACTTAAGGGGAAGCGCACAGTATTTACTGTGCGTTTAAGTTGCATGAATAAAGAAAAACGATACGAAATACTCTCTCGCTTGCGCGAGCAAAACCCACATCCAGAAACCGAGCTTGAATATTCAAGCCCGTTTGAACTGTTAGTTGCGGTAACGCTATCAGCACAAGCAACTGACGTTGGGGTAAATAAAGCCACCCGTAAGCTCTTTCCCGTCGCCAATACGCCACAAGCTATTTTAGATTTAGGTCACGATACGCTACGCGATTACATTAAAACCATCGGTTTGTTTAATTCCAAAGCTGCCAATGTGTACAAAATGTGCCAAATTTTAGTTGATAAGCACAGCAGCGAAGTGCCTGAGAATCGCGAAGCCCTAGAAGCCCTACCCGGCGTTGGCCGTAAAACTGCCAATGTGGTACTCAACACCGCCTTCGGCTGGCCCACCATCGCTGTAGATACGCATATATTCCGTGTATCAAACCGTACTAAGCTTGCTATGGGTAAAGACGTGGTCGCCGTTGAACAAAAGCTCGAAAAAGTGATCCCCAAAGAATTTAAAGTAGACGTACATCACTGGCTTATTTTACATGGTCGCTATACCTGTGTTGCCCGTAAACCAAAATGTGGCAGCTGTATTATTGAAGATTTGTGTGAGTTTAAAGATAAAACGGAATAATTAAAAAATAAAAGGAGAATATATGAAGGTTTTCAAAAAACTACTAGTTGGCATATTCATATTAAGTATTTTATGCGGCTTTTTTGTGATTGTTAGTAACTCATTATTAGTAATTACCAGCCAAGAAAGCTTTATGATCGAGCCAGGAGTTGCCGCTGTACTTTCATTAGTATTTCTCGTTGGCTTTGGCGGTATATGTGGGGGATTGGTCCACGCTCTTGAAAGTGAAAAATCACATCAACTCCTATTCAATGGAAAAATGTCTGACACTGGAGCATATGGACATATGTTTATTGGCTTTTGTGGAGCTTATGTAGCTTTAGCAGTTGTTATGATTGTGTTCGGTATGGACTTGGCTAATGCTTTGGACCATCCAACAAAAATATCAGTAATAGTTCAATACATGTTTTATTTGCTCGCGATCGGAGTTATCGGTGGGTACTCAGGACTGCCTATTATTTCACTGATCAGCAACGCAGCTTTAAAAAAGGTCCAGCAAGAAGTTGATGCATTGAAAAAGCAAGAGGAGCAATTCAAAGATGAAGTTGATTCTTTAAAGGCACAAGAAAAGAACTTTGAGCTTGAATTGAATACACAAAAAGATAAAGTTGGTAATTTGTACTTACAAAACCTTCTTTTGAAGGCCGAAAGCCACGCTAGAAATGAAGAATTTACTAAGGCCGTAGAACTTTTAGAGACAGAGTTTTTACCTAGAGATGATAATAATCCCGCAGCATACCATTGGCTAGCCCTATGTGAAAAACGTAGAGGTAATGTATTCAAGGCAGTTCAACATGTTAAAAAGTCTGTTGAACTATCTCCTTCAAGGCTAGGTTTTTTTAATTTAGCATGCTATTTGAACTTAAATGGCGAACCTGCGTCTAAAGTAATTGAAAACTTAAAACTTGCGTGGCAAAATGCGCGTACAGATTCTGATAAGAATAGATTCTATAAAGGTTTGCAAGATGATGAAGATCTTGCTAGTCTTAGAAGCACCAATAATGAGTTTGAAGACTTTTTTAAGGTCATTAAATCTGAAATAGGTAAACAATAGGTGATTATATGAAAAATTTAAAAGGTAACAATATATTTATAAATAAATTCACTATGAATGATGATTGGCCTAGCGTCTAATCAACCTAGCCTAAATTAGTATTTAATATAAAAGTCGCTTCTATGCGGCTTTTTTAATTTAGTTATATAATTTATCTCAAATGGCGACTTTTAAAAACAATCAGGTAAATCTGTTTATCGATTCTTTTTAGTTCTTCGAATTCACTAATTGTGATTATCCTCAGGTAAAGGGGGGTCAGCTCTAGAGCTAATTGATACGAATCTGCATAAAGATCAAGTCAATTTGATCCAGTCTCTAGAGCATATGCTTTTAACCGTGTCAGCTACTTAGATGGATTTATTCCACGCTTGCAAAATCTGTTCGACTATTTCTTCATAAATACTACACACACGATTAGATAGGCAGTGTTGCCGTATCCAACTCCATTGTTAAGGTAGTTTGAAACCCATTTATTGACACTGCCGCTTGCTGTATTTAGGCGCTTCCCCCTCAAAGAATCATGAAACAGCAAGCAGGCGTATGCGTTTTCTTGCATTAGGCTCTTTACATGATAAAGCTAAAAGTTGCTTGGATTTTTCTAAGTTCAACTTAGTAAAAATACATAAGTACCAGTGTGCTAATTAGATCACATAATTTGGCAGATTGGTATGACTACATGTAGTGTTATTTTTATTGGCTATCATTGTTAACATTTCAAACCTATCAGCAATCCATCTAGATAAAACACTTTTATACTTAAACCCTATTAATGAAATAGCACATTTCATTAAACATTTTCAAAGTATTAATTTCACAAGCGTCAATCCTTTAGTTATGCTGTTGAGCATTATGAAATTTTATTGCGAGAATTCCTATGTTACCTATACTTCGTATCTTGTTAATTGAGCAAGACCCCGCCACCTTGCAAGAGCTTTCTACTAATCTGTCGAAAACCATCCCAAATTTTGAGCGAGATGATATTCATATCGATATTATTGAGCGTCTTGAGTTAAAACAAGCGTTGGACATTGTAGAGGAAGATGGCGATATTCAGGCCGTAGTGCTTAGCTGGGATTTGCAAAATAAGGTTGGCGAGCGAACTTATAGTCGCTTTATCGAGCAGTTAAAGGGGATCCGCCTTGAGTTGCCTGTTTATGTTATTGGCGATGATACGAAAGGGCTAGAAATCGTTAATGAGTCGGAGGAGATTGAGTCTTTTTTCTTTAAAGATGAGGTGATTTCTGATCCTGAAGCAATTTTAGGCTATATGATCAACGATTTCGATGACCGCTCAGAAACCCCATTTTGGACGGCGTATCGCCGTTATGTTGGCGAAGCAAACGACTCTTGGCATACACCGGGACACAGCGGTGGCTCTAGCTTTAGAAATTCCCCTTATATCAAAGATTTTTATCAGTTTTATGGTCGTAATGTGTTCGTTGGCGACCTGTCGGTTTCAGTCGATTCGTTAGGTTCATTGTCAGATAGCACCAATACCATTGGCCGTGCCCAAGAGTCAGCAGCGGCGACGTTTGAGGTTAAGCATACCTATTTCGTTACCAATGGGTCGTCTACCTCAAATAAAATCATCTTGCAGACATTGCTACGCAAGGGCGATAAAGTGATCATCGACCGCAATTGCCATAAATCTGTGCACTATGGCATTTTACAATCAGCTAGTTTACCTGTTTATTTGTCTAGTATTTTAAATCCAAAATATGGCATCTTCGCGCCGCCGTCGTTGGCCGACATTAAACAGGCGATAGAACAAAATACCGATGCGAAATTGCTAGTCCTCACGGGTTGTACTTACGATGGCCTACTGAGCGATCTGAAACAAGTAGTTGATTTTGCCCATCAACATGGTATTAAAGTATTTATTGACGAAGCGTGGTTTGCTTACTCTCTGTTTCATCCAAGCCTACGATACTATTCCGCCATTCATGCTGGCGCTGACTACGTCACCCATTCAGCACATAAAGTGGTATCGGCGTTTTCTCAGGCGTCTTATATTCATGTTAACGATCCCGATTTCGATGCTGATTTCTTTCGCGAGATTTACAGTATTTACGCCAGTACATCGCCAAAATATCAGCTTATCGCATCGCTTGACGTGTGCCAAAAGCAGTTAGAGATGGAAGGATATAAGTTACTCAATGCTTTGTTGAACCATGTGGAAGAATTTAAACAACAAATGGCTTCACTCAAGCAAATTAAAGTGCTAGGTAAGCAAGACTTTATGGAAATATTTCCGCACTTTAGTGGTGATAACATGGGTCACGATCCGCTAAAAATTCTCATCGATATTAGCGAATTACCTTATTCATTAAAGGATATTCATAAATACCTGCTGGATGAAATTGGCCTAGAAATAGAGAAGTACACTCACAGCACCATCTTAGTGTTACTGACGCTTGGCGGCACGCGCTCAAAAATAATTCGTCTTTATAATGCGCTCAAAAAACTCGACAGCGGTAAAGTGAAGTTGTCAAAATCGACGCGACGATCTCGCTTGCCTGAGAATCTACCAGCCATAGACTTAGCGTGTATTCCAAGCGATGCCTTTTATGGCGAGCGCGAATCTGTGCCTATCGGTAAAAGTAACAACCGTATTTGTGCCGGTTTAGTCACCCCCTATCCGCCAGGCATTCCTCTTTTGGTGCCGGGACAGCATATTACAGAGGAACATATAGAGTACCTTAAAGAGTTAGCAGGACAAGGTTTGACGATTCAAGGGAGTTTTGATGGTGAAATCTATGTTCTTAAGGGCAAAGTTCAAAAGTAAAAATATACTTTAATACAGTCGAACTCCTTATAACTAAACAGCAATGTCACACGATATTGCTGTTTAGTGCGTTATAATTCTAGGCCACTTTAATAGAACTTGGCGTGCTAAGCTCATGTTAGTATTAGGTAATATCACGTCAGAATTTAAAGATAAGACAGAGTAAATAATACGAAGTATAGTAGATTAAAGAACTGACCCTGACACTACAAAAATAAATGAAGCGGATGCGTAATAATGCTAGTTAAGAACAAAAAAACGCTTACTTTAATGCGCATTGCTGCATTTATTGTCACCATCATGAGCATATACTTTTTTGCCCCTTGGCAGTTTGCTTTATATTACTTGCAACCGCTACCGGCGACGATCAAAGAACAAACACAAGAGGCTATTGAACAAGGAGTCGATGGCATTATTGTGTATATTCATATACAAGGACAGCAACCTGAATCTTTTGCAAACGGTTGGCATAATCGAGATCAAAAAATCCCCGCTTATGCTACTGCTTTGTTTAAGATTGGCAGTATCCGTAAGCTGTATGATGCATCAGCCTTAACAAAACTTGCCTCTGCTGGACTAATTGATGTGGATAAAACACTGGCTGATTATCTTCCATCGTTAATTGGACGCATTGAAAATGCAGATAAGATAACACTACGAATGATGGTAAAGCACAGAAGTGGCATACCCAATTACACAGACACTGATCATTTTGATTGGTCAATCACCTACCCCGACCCGCTTGCATTAGTACTCGATACTCCCGCTGACTTTAGTCCTAATGCTGATTACGGCTATTCTAATACTAATTATTTGTTGCTGCGGAAAATCATGTCTAATGTGCTGGGTTATGACCATAACCAATTTATTAAAAACGAGATTTTAACGCCATTGGGCTTAACGAATACCTTCGAGTCTGTAAATGAGATAAATTTAGCGCTATTAATGAGTGGCTATTATGTTGGCTACGAAAATGATTTTAAAGCACTTGATCAAGGGTATGTGGCAACAGCACAAGATGTGGGCGACTTTATTGTGGCATTAAATAATGGCACATTTTTTAGTGAACAAGAGCAAGCTTTGTACGCATCACTCTATAAATATGAGCACACAGGTTGGGTATTAGGGTATTCAAGCATTGCTCGTTATTATAAAGATATCGATACAGTCGTTGTGCAGTTTATAAATACTAATGGCAATGATACTGTGTTGCTCACAGAAATAATTTATAATCGGATTATTGATATTTTAACAGCGCAGCAGTAGTTACAGAGTAGCTGCGTTATCAAAAATTTATGTGAATTTTAAAGAGGGTTTAAATGCGTTTATTACACACCATGTTACGGGTTGCTGATCTAGATAAATCAATTGCGTTTTATACTCAAGTACTCGGCATGAAAGAGTTACGCCGTGCTGATAACGAAGAGTATCGCTATACCCTAGCCTTCGTAGGCTATGGCGATGAAAAAGACACAGCAGTACTTGAGCTGACCTATAACTGGGATACCGACAGCTATGATTTAGGCAATGCCTATGGTCATATCGCGATTGAGTTTGATGATATCTATAAAGCCTGTGCTGATATCAAGGCCGCTGGCGGCAATGTTAGCCGTGAGCCAGGACCTGTTAAAGGCGGCACAACAGAAATTGCTTTTGTAAAAGATCCAGATGGCTACTCAATTGAATTAATTCAGAAGAAAGAAAATATGAGTAAATTTTAGCAAATATATGTAATAGGTTTGCTAATCCGCTTTTTATTTATTTAAGCTCAACTCTGATACGATATTAAAAAAGGTGCTGTATGCACCTTTTTATCGTAATTGACTGTCTTTACTGGCACGTCGGTTAAACCCTTTAGAAAGCGTGCCTTTACCTTCTAGTTCAGCTTGGCAACTTACACAATACTTCACACCAAGTAACGCGAGCCTTCGTGCTTGTAGTATTGGTTCATCACATTCTTCACATAGCTCGGCACTAGCTCCAGAAACTAAATTACTTCTAGCATATTGCACAGCATCATTAACGCTGGCATCAATTTGATCTTGAATTGCACCCTTTCGTGCCCATCCACTTGCCATATAACCTCCTATTTATTTGGACGTTTATATGTACGCTAACATAGATGAAGTTTATTTAAGCTGAATATAAGAAAGGGAAAGATACTAATAAAATTTAGGAATTATTATATAAAAGATTTAATTTTTAGATTTTAACTTGGATGAATAATTCTGAAGTAACTATAGAAATGCAGTTAAATTGATGTTACAGGCTTTTTAATAAAAGCCATCTTACTAATAAATAGTAAGTTTCGTCCCAAGAGGTTAGTACTCTTTTTAACGTTGTGTATAGAGAGTGCAGTGTCACACTTCCTTGCACATTACTTAAAAAAAGTAAATGGCGTCCCCAAGGGGATTCGAACCCCTGTTACCGCCGAGAAAGGGCGGTGTCCTAGGCCTCTAGACGATGGGGACACAGAATATGTGTCACTAGGACAACTGAATGGTTTAACTCGTTTCAGGCGAGCTGCTTAATAACACTGCACTTCCCTATTTAAAATAAGTAAGTAGCGTCCCCAAGAGATTAGTACTCTTGTTAACGTCGTGCATAGAGAGTGAGGTGTCACACTGCTTTATACATTACTTAAAATAAGTAAGTGGCGTCCCCAAGGGGATTCGAACCCCTGTTACCGCCGTGAAAGGGCGGTGTCCTAGGCCTCTAGACGATGGGGACACAGAATATGTGTCACTAGGACGACTGAATAGTTTAACTCGTTTCAGGCGAGCTGCTTCATAACACTGCACTGACTATGAAAATAGTAAGTGGCGTCCCCAAGGGGATTCGAACCCCTGTTACCGCCGTGAAAGGGCGGTGTCCTAGGCCTCTAGACGATGGGGACACAGAATATGTGTCACTAGGACGACTGAATAGTTTAACTCGTTTCAGGCGAGCTGCTTCATAACACTGCACTGACTATGAAAATAGTAAGTGGCGTCCCCAAGGGGATTCGAACCCCTGTTACCGCCGTGAAAGGGCGGTGTCCTAGGCCTCTAGACGATGGGGACACATAAATGTGTCACTAGGACAACTGAATGGTTTAACTCGTTTCAGGCGAGCTATCTTAATAACACTACACCTACTATAGAAATAGTAAGTGGCGTCCCCAAGGGGATTCGAACCCCTGTTACCGCCGTGAAAGGGCGGTGTCCTAGGCCTCTAGACGATGGGGACACATAAATGTATCACTAGGACAATTGATTAGTTAGACTCACATCATGAGTTTTTAAGGTAATTGCGATTAATACAAATTAAGACTCGAGCTTAATTTGTTCGCTATTTTCTCGGTTAACCCGCCTTTAACTTATAAAAGTTAAGTGGCGTCCCCAAGGGGATTCGAACCCCTGTTACCGCCGTGAAAGGGCGGTGTCCTAGGCCTCTAGACGATGGGGACACAGAAAACTGCTACCCTAGGACAAACACTTTAATAAATTGGTGGAGCTATGCGGGATCGAACCGCAGACCTCTTCACTGCCAGCGAAGCGCTCTCCCAGCTGAGCTATAGCCCCAATTTATTTTGCTAAACACTTGCGCAGTTAAACCGTGCTGTGTATCGCTGAGTGCGGGGCGCATTCTATGCAGCCACCAAAATAATGTCAACATTTTTTTCAGTAACTTTCTTTAAACGGTTTAATTTTCAACAAACTGAATAATGAATAAACCGCGGCGCTCAAAATACATGCAAGGGAGCTGTTTCAAAACAAAAATTAGGACTGAAAGGCGCACAATCTAGATTAACTGAGGTGAAATATATTCTAAAACATCAAAACAATAAGGTATACATTTATATGCAAAATAAAGTCGGAGTCTTTTCTTGTTTTTCACAACAACGTTTTCATCACCAAGTAAAACGAATTTAAGATGAACATACTAGCAATTAACTGCAACGCCCCTACTCTATTGTCAGTTATTTATATGATCACAGAGGCTCCATTAGTTACAGTCGGTGTTTTATATCAATCGTATTTAACTAACGGTATTTGGATTTTTCAATGCGATTGACTATAACCTTCCTCCCTCATGATTAAAAAACAAATCCGCTTTTGACTAACAGGCACCACTAGCTATTAAAGTATTGCATTAAATAATGAGTAAATTGATTGCACATATAGATTGAATGTAAGTAAATTGGCTATAAAACAATCTCAATCTTACTTCATTGATTATAAAACCTGCATCTAAAACATTTTTCCTCATTCAAGTGTTGACACATTTACAACTCTATCTATAATAGCGCCCCACAACAACGTAGCAATGAGTTGTTGTTTAGATGTGGGTGATTAGCTCAGTTCTAAGAAAAGAGAGCATCACCGCTATTTACAAGTAACGGCGAGGTTCACTGGTTAAAGTCCAGTACTATTTATTTTAATAGTAGCGTTTTAATTTATATGTGGGTGATTAGCTCAGTTGGGAGAGCATCGCCCTTACAAGGCGAGGGTCACTGGTTCAAGTCCAGTATCACCCACCACATATAGAACCTGTTATTATATTAGTAGTTGCATGTTTTAAATTTGTTATATGAGTCACAAGCTCAGTTGGAAAAAAGAGAGCATCACCGCTATTTACAAGTAACGGCGAAGTTCACTGGTTAAAGTCCAGTACTATTTATTTTAATAGTAGCGTTTTAATTTATATGTGGGTGATTAGCTCAGTTGGGAGAGCATCGCCCTTACAAGGCGAGGGTCACTGGTTCAAGTCCAGTATCACCCACCACATATAAAACCTGTTATTATATTAGTAGTTGCATGTTTTAAATTTGTAATATGGATCACAAGCTCAGTTACAAGAAAAGAGAGCATCACCGCTATTTACAACTAACGGCGAGGTTCACTGGTTAAAATCCAGTACTATTTATTTTAATAGTAGCGTTTTAAATTTGTAATATGGGTCGTTAGCTCAGTTGGGAGAGCATCGCCCTTACAAGGCGAGGGTCACTGGTTCAAGTCCAGTACGACCCACCATTCTTAGAATGGTGCATATTACATGATATCTAGATGGGTGATTAGCTCAGTTGGGAGAGCATCGCCCTTACAAGGCGAGGGTCACTGGTTCAAGTCCAGTATCACCCACCATTTAGATATAAAACTTTACGGGTCGTTAGCTCAGTTGGGAGAGCATCGCCCTTACAAGGCGAGGGTCACTGGTTCAAGTCCAGTACGACCCACCATTTATAAAATGGTTATCGTAAAGTTTAGTAATTGATTATTTGGGGTCGTTAGCTCAGTTGGGAGAGCATCGCCCTTACAAGGCGAGGGTCACTGGTTCAAGTCCAGTACGACCCACCATTTAATCAAAATTATATGTGGGTGATTAGCTCAGTTGGGAGAGCATCGCCCTTACAAGGCGAGGGTCACTGGTTCAAGTCCAGTATCACCCACCACATATAAAACCTTACGTTATATTCTTTAATCGATAATTAGCTCAGTTGAAAAAAAAAGCATCGCCACCCTTCACAAATAATGGCGAGGGTCACTGGTTCAAGTCCAGTATCACCCACCACATATAAAACCTCACGTTATATTCTTCAATCGATAATTATCTCAGTTGAAAAAAAAGCATCGCCACCCTTCACAAATAATGGCGAGGGTCACTGGTTCAAGTCCAGTATCACCCACCACATATAAAACCTTTTAATATCATCAATCAAACCTTACGTTATATTCTTTAATCGATAATTAGCTCAGTTGAAAAAAGAGCATCGCCACCCTTCACAAATAATGGCGAGGGTCACTGGTTCAAGTACAGTATCACCCACCACATATAAAACCTTTTAAAACCCTCAATCAAACCTTACGTTATATTCTTTAATCGATAATTAGCTCAGCTGAAAAAAAAAGAGCATCGCCACCCTTCACAAATAATGGCGAGGGTCACTAGTTCAAGTACAGTATCACCCACCACATATAAAACCTTTTAAAACCCTCAATCAAACCTTACGTTATATTCTTTAATCGATAATTAGCTCAGCTGAAAAGAAAGAGCATCGCCACCCTTCACAAATAATGGCGAGGGTCACTAGTTCAAGTCCAGTATCACCGACCACATATAAAACTTCTTGTAATTCTGTTAAAAATAAAATTCAAAAAGCCTCTAAATACGCTAATTCTTTTCCAAACCTTAAACTCTTTTAATATGTTCCTTGATGGATAATTAAGTTTGAAAAGCATCAACCTAGGCGCTTTACAAACCTAGGGTCTCCTATCTCTATAAAAATCCTCAAGCAATAACTAGCGCTACCTAAATTTGGTGTTACCAGCAATGCAAAAATGATCCACTTCAACAATTGAAATCTGATCCAGTTAACTTAACACTGGTGCTTTTGGATAAGCACCATGATTTCAAAAGAAGAGTTCATGAAAATAAAAGTCTTAGCCATGCAAGGCATGTCTCAACGAGCCATCGCTAAACAATTGGGCATATCGCGCAACACCGTTAAAAAATACCTTCAAGGTGACTTTGACGAGCCGCATTATGCTACTCGTAAAACGGGTATTTCAAAATTAGAGGCATTTAAACCGTATTTACATTCTCGATTAGCTAAAGCCGCTCCAATACATTTATCAGCCGTTGTTTTACTCAGAGAAATTAAAGAGCAAGGCTATACCGGAGAAATATCGTTACTACGCCAGTACTTGTATCAATATCGAGGTAGCGTTGAACCCCAACCCATTATTCGCTTTGAAACAGAAGCGGGCAAACAAATGCAAGTTGATTGGGGCCAAATGCGAGGTGGGAAATCACCACTGCACGCCTTTGTCGCTGTTTTAGGCTTCAGCCGTGCATTGTTTGTCGCAATCACTGATAACATGCGCTATGAAACACTCGAAGCGTGTCATCGCCAAGCCTTTGAGTATTTCCAAGGCATTCCACAGCAAGTGTGGTATGACAATATGAAAACAGTGGTAATAGAGCGTGATGCTTACGGTGAAGGCAAACATCGCTTTAATCAATGCTTTTATCAATTTAGTAAAGAAATGGGGTTCATTCCAAAGCTCTGTAAACCCTACCGCCCACAAACAAAAGGGAAAGTAGAGCGAATGGTGCGCTATGTGCGCGATAACTTTTATCAGCCATTAGCCACTAAATTATTTGCCCTTGAACTTACTTTGGACGTTGAAACAGCCAATGTTGAAGTCATTAACTGGTTGAACACAGTGGCTAACCAGCGCATTCACGACACAATAAAAGTAAAGCCCGCAGATAGATTAAAAGAAGAGCAAGCGTACCTACAACCTTTACCCCCGCTCCAACCTGTTGCACCACCACAGCCGGCAGAAGTGGCTATACCTGTATTTGATATGTCCTTCGAGACTCACCCGTTACATCATGACTTAAACATTTACGCGCAATTCTCGGAGGCACTATGAACTTGCAACTCGCACGCTTACATGAACTAACGGAGGAGCTGCAACTCGCCGGTGTTGAAACAAATGCAACAGCGCTAGCGCAGCAAGCAGCAAAAGAGGAATGGGATTATTTACAGTTCTTAGAGCGCGTACTGCAAGGTGAGCAGGCGTACCGGCACCAACGTAAACAGGTTATGTTTACGCGTATGGCTGGATTTGCGTCATTAAAATCGCTTGAGGAGTTTGACTTTACGTTTGCCACCGGTGTGCCCAAAAAACAAGTTAACGAGCTTGCCACACTCTCGTTTATTGAACGAAAAGAAAACGTCGTTCTGCTCGGGCCATCAGGTGTAGGCAAAACACATATTGCCAGTGCGCTAGGTTACAAGGCAGTGCAAGCAGGCTTAAAAACCCGCTTTATTAGCGCGTCTGATTTAATATTGCAATTAACCACAGCGCAACGTCAAGATAAGTATAAACAAGTGATGCAGCGCTCAGTTCTGGCACCCAGGCTACTAATAATTGATGAAATAGGCTATTTACCGTTTAGTGCTCAGGAATCTAAATTATTGTTTGATGTCATTGCAAAGCGTTATGAAAAAGGAGCGGTCATACTCACCAGTAACCTCCCATTTGGACAATGGGGGAGCATTTTTGCGAATGACACAGCGTTAACATCAGCGATGTTAGATAGAATTTTACACCACTCACATATTGTTCAAATTAAGGGGGAAAGTTATAGGATCAAAGAAAAGAAACAAGCCGGATTAATGGAAAACCTTAATAAATAGTGGATCATTATTCAAATGGTGGAGTGGATCACTTTTCGGTTGTTGTTGACACCTAGCGCCTAGTCACTTCCCTGTAGGAACCCGCTTTAGTTGTGATTGTTTTAAAAACAATTTTACCACCGAGCTCACCGAGGCGCGGCGCTACACAGAGAAGATAAAAAGTGCTTCGAGCGACGGTCTGCGGGCTAATCCAAGCCAGCTCCTTTTACTACCGTAGGCGTTAAGCTTGCTGACGCGGTCTTTATATCCTTTCCTAAAGCGCAGCGCCTCTTAATCCCTGTGGTGAATACATCACTTACAATCAATTTGCACAAAGAGAAGACAATGAGGGTAAATAAGAATACAACGCAACGGGCTGCGTGCAGCGTGCTGGTGCAAACCCTAGTCCCTAGTCACGTCCCTAGCACCTAGCTCCTTTTAGCACTGTAGGCGTTAAGCTTGCTGACGCGAAAAGCGCAGCTTTTAAATTGTAGGCGGGAGTTTATCTCGCGGTCTGGTTTTTAATTGCAAATTATTCGTATATATAGCGTTGGCGACGATATTTAAAGCTTTATATTATTTAGTACTTGGTCGCAATATAACTTAAATACATCAAATGCATGCTCCCAATTAAGGCTATGATTACCATAAACCATTGGCACGACATATTTATTAAAACGCGCTTCATAAATTGAATTCGCTTGTAATACACCTAAAGCAAACCTAAGTTCAGTAATCGGATTTTCCATAAATTCTGCATGCTGATTACCATAACGAGTAATATCTTCCGCGATGACTTTTTGCACTAAAGGTACTACATCTTGAACATTCGCCAATCCAGCTTGTTGAATATAATACGTATCATAAATATGGCGAATTAGCGCAGGATCATCGTCTCTTCTATTATCACGTGCAAAGCTCGCTGTGCGCCTAAGCATAGACACTAACTTTTCAGCTTGTGTACTCTTAATGCTAGAAAAATCCATCAGCGGCACTTCTGGTGCCTGTTGAGTTATCTCGTTCACTAAAGAAGATATATTGCGGCTTTGTACATTATCAAAAAGTAACGTTTCAATAAGCTCTAATTTAATAAACGGTCGTAAGCATGGAGCTTTTGAATGGGCTTGAGGATAACGAATATCAATTTGTTGATATCGATATTCATCAAAAACGGTTGGAGCATTTTCTACAGAAAAATAATCATATGAATTAATTGCATCAATTAACTGTAAATGGAGCGCTTTTCTTGCCTTTCTTCTTTTAGTTTTAGAGGTGTTAGCAGCTAAATCTTTAGGAATGATTTTTATATCAACATCTTCAGACATTCGATGAGTTTTAATGCCTGACTTTGTTAATGCCGTACCACCTGAAAAAACTAAAAAATGCGTATCAAAAAATAACTCTGAAAGTAGCTTTAGCAATGCAACTACGTAATAATCTTTTTCAACAATGGCAGGGTTACCCATACCAAGAGCATCTGCTACATCTAAAAATAAATCGCTATCAACTTGCATTGATAGCGCTATTATTTACAACAATCTTGCGCTTAAATCGACTATTGGTCATTATTTTAAATGAAGCGGGAACTTGTAAACTTTCACCATTAAGACTGCGTTGTGAAAATTCATCAAATTGATACTCAACGCCCAGTTTTTCAATAGCCTCTAAAATGACTCCATCAGCTCCCGCAGGTGATGCTGGCATTAACTTGCCAGTAATGCGATTTTCTCGCGCTTTGGTATAAAGCCCATACCCAATACGTAACAACTGGCCACTATCAACCAGTTTTTTTAAGACCCGTCCCACTTGGTCGTAACCAGCAATATCAGCAAAATCAGCGCGCTCAAAAACATAACGCCTAGAGCGATTTATTCTTGTCGTTACTTTACTTGCTATTGTCATATTGATTACTCTCGTTGCTTAGACAAAATATAGCAAACATACGACATTTAAACAATGCAAACATACGACACTTAGTTGATGTAATCACATCATCTTAATGGTATCTATCACCAGTAGGAGCGCGCTTTAACTGTGATTGTTTTAAATTATTGCATATTCTCCCCAGCTTTGATCACCCAATGGCATTAACTTTGATCACTTATTCTCATTAAGCTTTGATCACGAAAATCACTCGATAATGATCACTTTTGTGTTCTTAATGATTTTGCCGATCAAAGCTTAATGCCACTCGTTACCGAGTTCACGTTTTATCATTTTTGTAGGTATGTTAAACCGTTATCTAAATCGTTTGATGAGGATAACAATAATGTCAACAAGACCTATATCTATGAGTAAATTACATGCTATTTTACGGCTGAAATATTCGGCACAATTATCCCATCGAGAGATTGCTAGAAGCTTAAATATCTCCCCTGGGACCGTCGCTAATTACGTTAAAAAGGCCAATGAATTAGGGTTAAACCAATGGCCATTACCTGAAGATAAACAACACGGTACTTTTCTTAATACAAAAATCAGGGACTTCTCAACTCGTCAAAAAAGATACCCAACACCTGACTGGCTCACCATCAATAAGGATTTAAAGCAGCACAAACATTTGACGTTGCAGTTAGTATTCGATGAATTGCGTGAGAAAGTCGCTGAGCCTTATTACAGCTATAGCCACTTCTGCTGCGCCTACCGGCAATGGTTAGGAAAACAACGGTTGTCGATGCGTCAGCATCATAAAGGCGGTGAAAAGCTGTTTGTGGATTATTGTGGCCCCACGCTGACCATCACGTGCCCTACAACACAGGAAACACGTACTGCTCAAGTGTTTGTTGCCGTGCTCGGCGCATCAAATTATACCTATGCTGAGGCAACGTATAGTCAACAACTTGAAGATTGGGTGATGAGTCATGCCCGTTGCTTTGCATTTTTAGGCGGTGTTCCAGAGCTTGTTATTCCCGACAACTTAAAAAGCGCCGTTAGTAAACCCTGTCGCTACGAGCCTGATTTAAACCCCACGTATCATCAATTAGCCGAGTATTTTAATGTCGCTGTCATACCGGCTAGACCTTATAAACCCAAAGATAAATCGAAGGCTGAAGTCGGTGTACAAATTGTTGAGCGTTGGATCATGGCACGTCTGCGTAACCAAACCTTCTACAGCTTAGCGCACCTAAATCAAGAAATAGCAAAGCTACTTGATGTAATGAACAATAAGGTCATGAAGCAATATCAACAGTCACGTAAACAGCTATTTGATAGGGTGGATAAAAGCGCATTAAAGCCATTGCCTGAAAAGCCCTATCACTATACACAAATCAAAACGGTGCGAGTACACATTGATTATCATGTCGAAATAGAAAAACATTACTACAGTGTGCCGTATCAGTGGGTTAAGAAACAATTACGCGCACACATAACCAATCAGCTAGTACAGCTTTATCATGACGATACCTTAATCGCACAACATCCTCGCTCACATCGTTTAGGTGGGCATACAACACAGTCTCATCATATGCCTCTGGCGCATCAAAAACAGCATGAGCAGTCACCGATAAATTTACGCTCATGGGCATTAAGTATCGGGGAGTATACCCACCAAGTTATTGAGTTACAGCTCAGTGGACGGCGTCACCCCGAGCACGCTTATCGCGCCTGTTTAGGGGTGTTGAGTTTAGCTAAAACCTATTCAAAAGAACGGCTTGAGCAAGCGTGTTATCGCGCAATCGTGATGAATACGACAACACTCAAATCAATTAAGCAGATGCTGAAAAAGGGGTTGGATCAACAACCGTTACCCACACAGCAAACAGAGCCAGAAAAGCCAATTAAGCATGGCAACATACGCGGCACACAGTATTACCATTAAGGAAATGAATCATGATAAACACCATTAACCAGCAACTTCAACTACTCAAGTTATCGGGTATAAAGCAAGCACTCAAGCAGCAGTTTGAACAGCCAAATCTATATCAAGAACAAAGCTTTATAGAGCGCGTCAGTTTATTGCTAACACATGAAATTGACACGCGTGAGCAAAGAAAAATCGACCGGCTCGTGCGACACGCTAAATTCCGCTTACCAGCTCAGTTAAATCAACTGATTTACTCACCGGCACGTAATATAGAAAAAGCACAGATACGTAACTTAAGCCAAAATAGCTGGCTGAACTTACATCAAAATATCTTAATCACCGGGGCAACAGGCTGTGGAAAAACATACCTCGCATGTGCCTTAGGGCATGAGCACTGCCTACAAGGAAAAAGCGTTTACTATATTCGATTAAAAGAACTACTTGAAAGCCTGTTTCTAGCACAAGCAGATGGTAGTTACCGGAAATTACTGGCGAAGTTAATAAAGTATGATCTACTGATCTTAGACGACTGGGGGCTTGAACCACTGAGTGCACAGCAACGAGGTGACTTACTCGAATTAATCGATGCGCGGTATGGGTATAAATCACACATAATTATAAGTCAGCTCCCGCAGGAAAACTGGCATGAGATGATTGGAGAATCAACCCATGCTGACGCCATTTTAGATAGGCTAATTCATGGTTCGATTAAGTTGAACTTAAAAGGAGAATCGATACGAAAACAGTTAAATAAATTGACTGATGATGATCAGTTAAGCTAATTTAAAAACGGCTCTACAAAATGATAAATCAGGTGATCAAAGCTGATGAGAATCGGTGATCAAAGTCATGAGAATACGCAAATTATTAGCTTCGGGCTACGAGCTACGAGCAAATCCTAGCATCTAGCTCCTTTTACTGTCGTAGGAACTGGCTTTAGCCGTGATTATCTTAAAAACAATTTTACCACCGAGCTCACCGAGGCGCGGCGCTGCACAGAGAAGATAAAAAGTGCTTCGAGCGACGGGCTGTGGGCTAACCCTAGCTAGCTCCTTTTACTGTCGTAGGAACTGGCTTTAGCCGTGATTATCTTAAAACCACTTTTACCACCGAGGGCACTGAGGCGCTTCGCTGCACGGAGAAGATAAAAAGTGCTTCGAGCTACGAGCAAATCCTAGAACCTAGCTCCTTTTACTACCGTAGGCGTTAAGCTTGCTGACGCGGTCTTTATATTTTTTCTCTAAAGCGCAGCGCCTCTTAATCTCTGTGGTGAATACATCACTTACAATCAATTTGCACAAAGAGAAGACAATGAGGGTAAACAAGAATACAACGCACGAATACAATCCCCTAGAACCTCGTCACTTCCCTAGAACCTAGAGCCTTTATCTTGCCTGTGATTGTTTTAAAAACAATTTTACCACCGAGCTCACCGAGGCGCGGCGCTACACAGAGAAGATAAAAAGCCACGGGTTAAGTATTAATCCTAGCACCTAGCTCCTTTTACTACCGTAGGCGTTAAGCTTGCTGACGCGGTCTTTATATTCTTTCTCTAAAGCGTAGCGCCTCTTAATCTCTGTGGTGAATACATCACTTACAATCAATTTGCACAAAGAGAAGACAATGAGGGTAAATAAGAATACAACACAACGGGCTTTGAGCTGCGAGCGACGTGCTATGAATTCAGCCTAGCACCTAGTCACTTCCCTATCGCCTTTTACTTACACCGAAGAAACTTAAATAAACGCTTTCATACTTGGTAACAGCTCAACCTGCTCACTCAGTTCGCCAGCTGCTTTATTGATAATGTTAATACATAAGCCGATATGTTCTAGTTCACTATTAGACAAATTATTTGCAATAGCAGTCGCTTTAGCCATTGTTATTGCAGCTAATACTGACTGAATTGTTTGACTCATCAGTAGCTGCATACGCGCAAGAGAAATATCAAACTCATCAGCAAAATCAGCTAACATATAAGCCGTTATTTCATTACTAAAATTACCCGCGCCTTGTGAATTATAGTCACCTAGCGACATTGCATAATGCCTTGAAATAGCTAGCTTTGAACCACCTTTTGCACAATCAATCCCCGTCTGTTCAATAATAGCTTCTATATTAACCAAGTCGTAAAACGGTGTGAGCTCTAAACCATTTTTGCCAACAAAAAAACTAATGTTCTTACCATGAGCATCATAATTACGCACTAAAATATTAAATGTTATCCAGCGAATAAGTTGCGCCTGATACGCTTGCAGATTCACTGTTTCAATATTAAAGAGCTTAGGAAAAGAAACACCATCTCGAATATAAATACCGTCCCCCTGATCACCGTGCTGACGCTCGTATTTGTAAGAAGGAGGCAAATTTGTCGCTTGGCACCCATCAATAACATGACGACGTAACACTCGGTTTTGCTCTTTAACAACACGCCTATCAAAACGATCGATAACAAAGGCCCGCATTTCACCATAGCTACGCAATTCAACGTCAGGCACATCAAGTCCTGCGCCTCTTGCCAGCAACATAGTAAATAACTCATTTACGGCAATGAAAGGCGCAGCGCCCGTTTCAAACTTAAAGATTTTATTAGAGCATAATTCGCCTTCACCAAACCCCAGCCTGCCGTCGATTTCGAGTAAATTAAGCTTATCTTGAACCCCAGCGACAGAGAGCCTCGTTCGCCCGTCCCATAATGTAATAGGCTCGCCCGCTTGCTTAAAACGGTTCAGCTTTTGACTCAATTGGTAATTCGTTACTTCACGAAAGGAGGTTTGCTTTACTGCACAATTACTTGCTCTAAACGATAAAGCACCTGATGTCTCCTCGCCAATCACTTTAATTAAGCCGAAGGTGTTATTTTTTGAAATAGTCGTACTGCTAATTATTTCCTCAAGGCCTTTCCCCTCAGGCAATAAGTTTTGCAAATAATTACGTACTGCACGAGAGTCAAAATCGCCATTGAGTGGCAAATGTGGTGAAACAGCAAAACCCTCGTTGATCCATTTAGCCTCATAAGTAAATGAAATCTCATTTTCAGAGCCTATTGCCAGCGTTATCTCAGCCACTTTTTGCGATTGACCGATAAACACATCTAGACGATTGGTGTTAGTACCACTGTTCATCACTCACCTCATCATTGCTATGAGCTATATCATCACTGACAAGGCTGAACGACAACCCTAAATACTCCATAACTTTTAGTACATTATGCAGTTGCACAGTTACATCACCTTTTTCTATTTTTATTAGCGTAGGCTTAGAAATAGCAAGCGCTTGTGATACATCCACTAATGTCAGCTTCATACCAGTTCGCTTTGCAGTAATGGCTTTAGCCAGCTGCATGGGTGAAAATGGCTTAGAAAGCTCAGGCATTTCAGTACGCTTAACAACTCTTCCGAGTGTTTTTTTGACGGAGGAATCGCTCATTTATGGTCAACTATAGTTTACTTATACAACCAATTCTAGAATACCTTAAGAAAAAGTCAACGATACTTTACTTTTAGACTAAATAATTAATCAACAAGACCATAAGTAAAATGCATTTAACTTATGAATACTTGTAATTAAATTAAAACCCATAAGTAAATTTTAATTGACTAGTTTATAGCGTAAAACTGGTAAGTTGAAAAACGGGCTACGGAATAATCCTAGAGGCTAGTCATTTCCCTAAAACCTAGCGCCTTTATCTTGCCTGTGATTGTTTTAAAACCAATTTTACCACCGAGCTCACCGAGGCGCGGCGCTACACAGAGAAGATAAAAAGTGCTTCGAGCGACGGGCTTCGAGCTACGAGCTACGAGCAAATCCTAGCACCTAGCTCCTTTTACTACCGTAGGCGTTAAGCTTGCTGACGCGGTCTTTATATTCTTTCTCTAAAGCGCAGCGCCTCTTAATCTCTGTTGTGAATCAGTCAGTTAATAACTTTTTGCACAAAAAGGAATGAATGAGGGTAAATGAGAAGATAACGGCTTCGAGTTACGAGCAGCGAGCAGCGTGCTGGTGCAAACCCTAGTCCCTAGTCACGTCCCTAGCACCTAGCTCCTTTTACTACCGTAGGCGTTAAGCTTGCTGACGCGAAAAGCGTAGCTTTTAAATTGTAGCGGGAGTGTATCTCGCGCTTTGGTTTTTAATTAAATTTTACAAACCCATGCCTGCTAATTTAATTTTTGTAGCATAACCTCTTGCAGAAAACACCTTACATACGAGGTAAACAGAATCATCTTTATCAGCAGATAATCTATACGCTATTTTGGCTAGTTCTTTAGCGACATACATAGCAGATGCCGCTAATCCTTGTGGTCTTGGAACAAAGTTCATGGCCTTAGTACATTCTTTTGATGAAGCTAACATTTCCCAAACTAACTCAATCACTTTATCGTTAATCTCTATTTGGCTAGCTGTACCTTTACTAAAAAACACCTCTAAGATCTTTTTTACGTCCTTGTCATCAATACCTTCATATTTTTTAGACATCATCCATTCCTTTGTTAAACATTATTTTTATCAGCAATTCTTTGCTTCCGTCAGTTCCTATACCAATAAACTCGTTAGGTTTACCTTCTTCAATATAAGCAACATAGTTTTTGTAAGCCGAATTTTTTATTTCTAAATCAAAGAAATAAACCCCACCTTTATCATATTTAATACCACTAGTAGTTGATTTTAAAAGGTTCTTTCTTTGGGCTTTTATATATTCGTTTTCAGGTTCACCTTGAGGTATATATATAGATAAAAGGAGTTCTTTCACTGTCAATTTATTACCTGAAACAAAGAAGTGATCTTCATGTGTGAAGTTTTCATCTTCAAATGAAATATCAATATAAGAACCCTCTTTCTTTAATTTATAGCTCACGATATTGCCTTCATTATTAACGGCTTTTTTACAGCTATCAAAGGGTGCTATTGGCTTTACTAATTGATAAATAGTGCGATCTTTACCCTGTAAGTCGCAATCTAAAATAGCTGCATTTACATGAAGCGAGCATAGAGCTAAAAAAGAGAGGTAGATTATTTTCATTTATATCCTTTAAATTAAATATGTTCCTATTTTGATGGTATCTGTTTTTTTTATGTGCAGCAATACCCATACAATATATGCAATTACTCCATAATCTTAATACGCTTAGCTTGTTGAAGCGAAAAGCGCAGCTTTTAAATTGTAGGCGAGTTTACCTCGCGGTCTGGTTTTTAATTGCAAATTTGAGTTATGTCGCGTTGGCGACGGCAACCAAGGGGCGCATAGCGCCGTACGCCCCTTGGAACCCCACGGCGCCCCGAGGATCACACTATTTCCTCAATTTAAATTAATGATATGAACGTAAATGCTGTGTATTCGCCGTCCATGGCGAAGTCACAGCTTAACGCGCATCCATGCGCTGTTATTACTCATCATTAATTTAATTTCGGGTGTGATCACGGAGGAACTGTCTTCACAGCAGTGTGTAATTTTGCCGTAGGCGTTAAGCTTGCTGACGCGAAAAGCGAAGTTTTTGAATTGTAGCGGGAGTGTATCTCGCGCTTTGGTTTTTAATTGCAAATTTGATGGTTAATGTCGCGTTGGCGACGGCAACCAAGGGGCGCATAACGCCGTACGCCCCTTGGAACCCCACGGCGCCCCGAGGATCACACTGCTTCCTCAATTTAAATTAATGATATGAACGTAAATGCTGTGTATTCGCCGTCCATGGCGAAGTCACAGCTTAACGCGCATCCATGCGCTGTTATTACTCATCATTAATTTAATTTCGGGTGTGATCACGGGGGAACTGTCTTCACAGCAGTGTGTAATTTTGCCGTAGGCGTGCAGCTTACTGACGTGAAAGGAATACTGTGATCTTCAGTGTTAAATTTGCTGAATATTTAAAATCAAATTAATCAGAGCAGTATTTTTATTAGGTACTTCAATGTTATTCTATACAAATACATGACTGAAAGGACTCCGCATGATTTTAAAAGATAAAACGCTCGTCACAACCAACTCAGCAAAATCAAAAGCAGGCCAAAAACAAGAGCTAGACGTAGCATTTTACTTACGTCGCGCATTTAAAGACCACCCTCAAGTATTTGTGTTTAATGATGTAAAGTTTAAACACAACGGCGAAAGCGCACAGATAGACCACCTTATTGTTTATACCTACGGGTTTATTCTTATTGAATCAAAAAGTATTACTGGTGAAGTTGCAATAAACCAACATCAAGAGTGGAGTCGCAGTTACCGTGGGCAATGGCAAGGTATGCCGTCACCTATCAAACAAGTTGAGCTACAATTAGCATTACTAAAAAGTTTAGTAAGAGACAATGCTCCTCAACTCCTGCCAAAGATGTTTGGTAAAATACAACAAAATTTTGGTGGCCGTGAATGGCATAGCATCTGTGCAATATCGAGTAATGCCATAATTAATCGAGATAACACGCCAAAAACGCTTGAAGAGCGACTTGTAAAATCAGAGTTTATAGCAGATAAACTTTTAGACATAATGAAGCTCCCGGCATCAATACCAAATGCCCTGCACTTTTTTTCAACCAATACTCGCCCATGGTTTAGTGAAGAAAGCTTAGTAAGGATCTGTGAGTTTCTTTTAGAGCAAAATATTACTCCTGCCACACAGCTAAAAACTGATGCAATAGCATCAAGTCTCAACGAACCAAGCCCGATTTATCAAGATGAATCAACACTTATAGCACCAAGTCCTATCGCATCCGTCGCTCAAGAGCAATCAAGCACCAATAATGAAGTAAATCTAAAGTGCAA
The DNA here is from genome assembly GCF_028885455.1 of Pseudoalteromonas rhizosphaerae. NCBI lineage: Bacteria > Pseudomonadati > Pseudomonadota > Gammaproteobacteria > Alteromonadales > Pseudoalteromonadaceae > Pseudoalteromonas > Pseudoalteromonas rhizosphaerae. The sequence continues at coordinate 2,625,934 of NZ_CP118496.1, read as the reverse complement.
ACAGTGCCGTAATGGCAACACGCTTAAAGCGCGCTCAGGCCGCTACGGCTATTTTGTTACATGCAGCGAGTGCGATACCAATACACCAATGAAAACGTCTTGCCCGCAATGTAGCAGCGCTAATACTAAAGTGAGCAAACGCAAAGAGCTCTACTCATTAGTGTGTGGTGATTGTGAAAATACAGCGTTTTTCAAATTTGACTAGTTCTAGTTGAAATGTCGCGTTGGCGACGGCAACCAAGGGGCGGATACCGCCGACCGCCCCTTGGAACCCCACGGCGCCCCGAGGATCACACTGCTTCCTCAATTTAAATTAATGATATGAACGTACATGCTGTGTATTCGCCGTCCATGGCGAAGTCACAGCTTAACGCGCATCCATGCGCTGTTATTACTCATCATTAATTTAATTTCAGGTGTGATCACGGGGAATTATCTTAACAGCTGCCTTTAATTCAATAGTGAGTTAATGCTTGTTTACATTGCATTTTTTAGTAAACTGAATGCTCGCAAACAGGGAGCGATTTAATGCAGCAAATTGGTATATACGAGCAGTTGATTACACAAGTTATTAAGCAAAATTTAAATCGCGATCAATTTTATGTCGGTGAACGACAGCTTGAGTCAGCTGAGGCGGCTACGTGGCTTTCGCGTTTTTTAGGCAAGTTGGTTGAACATGCCATTGATGCAATCCCTAATTCAAGCGAGCGTTTGCACGAGCAAATTAACCTCGCAAACAGCCTTGTGCTGTGGCTGAAAGATCATATCCGCGATGACGAGCTGATCAACGAAAACCTTATCGACAGCCAAGGCCGTATTCTTACTGCGTTGTTTAATACCCAAAACCCTATTGCTGCAAATCTTAAAGATTACTCCAAAGATATATTCCCGCTAACAGGACTTACCCAAAGCGAATTATTCAGCGGGGCGAATGCGGGTATATCGCTCGAAACCGAGCTAAAACGCGAGATTAAATCGTCAGACACTATTTACTGGCTTGTCTCATTTATAAAATGGACGGGGCTGCGTATTTTTAAAAACGAACTTGAAGCCTTTACCAAAAGCGGCAATAAGCTCAAAGTTATTACCACCTCGTACATGGGCGCAACGGATGCTAAAGCGGTGGAGTTTTTAGCAAACCTACAAAACACTGAGGTAAAACTTAGTTACAACAACCAGCAAGAGCGTTTACATGCAAAGTCATACTTGTTTATGCGTAATACGGGTTTTCATACCGGTTATATTGGCTCATCTAATTTATCGCATTCGGCGCTTACCAGCGGCCTTGAGTGGAACTTAAAAATTACCGCGCAAGAAATCCCGCACATCATAGCAAAAACCAAAAGTACCTTCGAAACCTATTGGCAATCGCCAGATTTCGAGCTATTTACTGGCAAAGCTGAATGTAAAGAAAAGCTCATAAATTCACTTAACGAGCAACGCAGTGTTGGCCAAGCAAGCAGCCAGTTTTATTTTGATATAACACCAAAAACCCATCAGCTCGCAATATTAGAAAAGCTAAGCGTTGAGCGCAGCGTGCATAATCGCTTTAAAAATTTAGTGGTTGCCGCAACGGGCACGGGTAAAACCATTATATCGGCGTTCGACTTTAAAACCGTTTACGACAAAAACCCAAACGCCCACTTTTTGTTTGTAGCCCACCGCGAAGAAATACTTAAACAAGCACAAAGCGCTTACCGCGGCGTGCTTAAAAACAACGACTTTGGTGAGCTGTGGGTGGGTAACTACAAACCACAGCGTTACAACCAATTATTTGCGTCAATTCAAACGCTGAATAGCCAAATTGAATCGCTCAATCTAACCCACGATTACTACGACTACATTGTGATAGACGAAGTGCATCACGTAAGCACAGCCAGTTATCGCGCGATATTAAATCACTTTACACCCACAATATTACTTGGCTTAACCGCAACACCAGAGCGACAAGATGGCGCCAATATACTCGATGATTTTTGCGGCGTAATAGCCGCCGAAATTCGCTTGCCAGAGGCAATAAATCAACGCCACTTATGCCCATTTCAGTACTTTGGCCTTGATGATGACACCGACCTAAGTCAAATAACATGGCGTGGTGGCCGTTACGATATAAGCGAGCTAAGTAACCTTTATACAGGCGAGAACAACCGCGCTAACAAAATTATATCCAGCCTTGCTGATATAGTGACTAATGTTCACAACATTACAGCGTTGGCATTTTGCGTAAGCCAAAAGCACGCAGAGTTTATGGCGTCTAAGTTTAACTTAGCAGGCATAAACGCCGATGTGCTGATCAGCAAAAACACCAATGAGCGCGCGGCTAAACAACAAGCACTTCGCCAAGGTGAAATACAAATACTTTGCGTGGTTGATATTTTTAACGAAGGGGTCGATATTCCAGAAGTCGATACACTGTTATTTTTACGCCCCACAGAAAGCCTAACGCTGTTTTTACAGCAACTCGGCCGTGGCCTGCGCCTGCCCGACAACAGCCAAAAACAGTGCTGCACCGTACTCGATTTTGTAGGAAATGCGCGCCCAGAATACGACTTTGCCAGTAAATTCCGCGCGCTGATTGGTAAAAGCAACCAACCGATAAAAACCGAGATTGAAAACAACTTCCCGCATTTACCGCTGGGTTGTCGTATTGAACTGCAAGAGCGCGCGCAAAAAACGATATTAAAAAATATTCAGCAAGCCATAAACACTAAACGCCGTATACAGCAGCTGATAAATAGCTATTCACAGCATACGAATGATGCGCTAACGCTAAGTAACTTTTTACGCATAAACCCGCAAGTTACGCTTGAAGATATTTACAAACCAAAAGATAAAAAACTCGGCGGCTGGCACTGGTTAAAAGGCGATGAAATACCCGCAGAGCAAACCAACATTTACGCCGCGTATTACCGCGCAATCAACACCCAATTACTCGGCTGTGACTCGCTCAGTTACTTATGCTTTTTACGTGATTTATGTAATAACGACTTTAGCTTTACGCCAACAGCGAAAAACCACCAGTACGCGCTTATGGCGCATTACAACTTTTGGGATACCACTGGCACAGGTTTAGGCTTTAAAACGCTTGAACAAAGCTTACAAACACTTAAACACCAAGAGCTACAGCAGGAACTTGTGCAAGTGATTACGCTATTGATAAACCGCATTCACCAGCAAGAAAGCGATTTAGCCTGCCTACCAAACCACGCAATAAAATTGCACAGCCGCTACACACGCCAACAAATACTCGCAGCATTTGGCGCTCACTCGTTTGATAAAAAATCGACCGCCCGTGAAGGTGTTTTAGAATTTAAAAACCAAAACCTAGAGTTGTTATTTGTAACACTCAACAAGTGCGAAAAAACCTACTCGCCCACAACGCTATACCACGACTACGCAATTAGCCCCACCCTGTTCCATTGGCAAACGCAAAACAGCGCCCGCCCAGAACACGGCCGCGGCCTAAGCTATATTGAACACAAACAAACAGGCAAAACCATCCTGTTATTTGTGCGCGAACAAGGCAAAGATGAAAACGGCCGAACCATAGGGTTTGTAAACTATGGCGAAGTTAAATACCAAAGCCACAACGGCAGCCAGCCGATGAATATAACGTGGGAGTTAACCAACCCCATGCCAAGCGAAATGTGGCATGAGGCAGGGAAGTTAGCGGTTGGGTGAGCCGTCATATTATTGCTCAGGTGACAAAATACTATAAACATATCCACTAATTTTTTTTATAGGCCAGCCCAATATCCATTCAGGAACTTTCCAAAAAGTTAATAGCATGATAAACCAAGGTAACTTTTCTGCTAGTCCAGGTTTTATCGCTATATATTTATTTTCTACACCATTAGCCAAAATAACTTCCGTTAGGTTAAATAGTAAAAAACAAAATATGACAGAAAAAAATAATATTAAAATGTTCTCGGTAATTTTTTTACATCTTTCTGCCGTAGCAACCATTGCTTTATACTTAGAGCTGATTTGCTTATTTCTTTCTACATTACTTATTTGTTGCTTATTAGAAACTTCGGCCTTTAATAAATCCACTTCGTCCCGTTTTTTTTGCAATTCAATTTCTAGTCTATTCTCAATGTTAGCTTTTTGTTTAATAGTATTAATGGCTTTATCAAACTTTGATTCTAGCATTTCAAAACTATCTTTATGTTGAGCAAAATCAGATTGAATTGCCTGTATTTTATCTGTTGCCTCTTCTTTTACCTCTTCTATCAACTTATTTAAGGAAGATTCAGCTATTGAGCTTATATTTTCTTTCGTTACCTGAGTAATATCACCAGCGACTTCATCCATAAAACAATTTAATGCTCTATCATTATTAATTATATCCTCGAATATTTTTTCTTGTTCTTCTGTAAGATCATTTAAAAAGCTAGAAATACGAATAAAAACATCTCTATGCATTTCCATAACTTTGGAGCAATTGCTCAAGAGACTATTTGAAGCTATGTCTTTCCCTTTTCCTCCTGTAAGTACCCATAGAAAAACAGCAAAGTTTTTTTCACTTAAGATAGTCGTTATATCAGGCTTTACAAAAATATTATGACTATATAAGTAGTCATTGACGGTATTAACTTGCTTGCAGTTATGTGTGATATAAAATGATTTAGATTCAACTATTTGCTCAACAGACTTATAGCCATGATCAGAAACTACATAAGCAACAGTTTCAGCATCATGTAAAGCTGCTTCTTCATGTTTATACCAAGATGATAATTTTGAAAGTATATTATCTCTTAATGTAGTCGCTCTTATTGAGCTTATCTTATTGGATATATTTGTGAGCTTTGGCGATATATCAATTCCGCTGTCTTCTAAAAGACTTTTAACCCTAGTCTGAGAGTGCCTTACATCTATTACTTTATTAGGGTTTTTTGACATATATAAACTTATGCTACTCGTTCTTTCTCCCTTTTCATCGTGATTTTTTATTGCACGCCTAATAGAGTTATTAACTTCAGCAATATAAGATTCAGTGGTCGTTGCAATACCCTTGAGCTCCTTAATTTGTCTTAGTATATCCCTAGAGCATTCGACAGAGTAGCTGTCATTAAAACCTAAAATATTAATTAGAATTGATGTATCAAGATAGAATTTCTTCCCTTCTATGCAATCTTTTTCAAAATTAGGCTCTTTCAAACTTAAAATAACTTCAGCCAATAAAGCTCCTGAGTATGCAGCCTCTAACACTTCTAAAGATTTACCTCCTTTTTCAATTAGTAGGCCTACTAATCTATAGAACGCATAATCGAGTGTTGATTCATAACTTTTTGCTATTGTTCCGAATGAAGTCTCATTACCAGTGAAACCAGCTTCATTATTATAATCGGCTCTTGCTAAGCGTTTTGAAAACTCTTGACCATAATCAAAAACTTTTGGCTGTAAATTAACTCGCTTTGCATACTCGGTAAATAGCTTTTCGTAGTTTTCAAATATAGACTTAATCTTACTTTCTAACTCCTTGTCTTCAGTAGGCTCAATTTTTCCTATTATAAAATTATTTTCATACTTGTTAGAGGGAGCTTCAAATAGTAAACCAGCTTGAACCATCTTTGGTACAAACTGCTCGGCAACATAAGGGTGCAGTTTTAATCCATAACTTGTTTCTAAATCATGAATAAACATTTTTGGCTCAAACTTTTGGCCATATTTACCAGTTAGTATTGGAGAAAATAATGGTATGAGTCCTTTAAATAAATCTCCACTATTACCATATTCATTGTGAACCATTGCAAAATGAAATAAATGCTTGCTAAGCATACTGCTTCCTTATTAATTTATTATTTTTCTAATTAAAAAATACATAGTTATCTTATTTAGATTGCAAGCTACTGAATAATGAAAATCTTGCCAAATATAAGCTAGCCAAAGCGAAGTTTGTCCATGGAAAACGAATACACGGCATTTACGTTCACACCAATTTTTAGCTTGAGAAAATAGTGTGCTCCTCGGTTGCGCCCTGGGATTCCAAAGGACGGCAGCCACCTTCGGTTGCCATCGCCAACGCGATTTAACCTCAAATAGAGGTTTTAACCCACCTAAATCTCCACGATAAAACCAATTTATGAGCGCGATATAAAATCGCACCTACTTATTTAAAAGCTTCGCTTTTCTCGCGAGGTAAACTCACGCCTAAATTCATAAACACCAATCTACCAACACACTCCAATTCCCCGTGATCACACCCGAAAGTTATAAATTGATGAGTAATAAACTTGCATGGATGCAAGTTAAGCCGTGACTTCGCCATGGACGGCGAATACACGGCGCTTACGTTCACATCAATTTTTAATTTGAGGACACAGTGTGATCCTCGGGTGCGCCGTGGGATTCCAAAGGGCGGTCGGCGGCAGCCGCCCTTTGGTTGCCATCGCCAACGCGATAAAACCTCGAATAGAGGTTATTAAATCCCTTTTCCCAAAACCATGTAAAAAGCACGGCTCAAGCCAATTCCTACACTTTTAAAGCGCGAGGTAAACTCCCGCCTACGGCACGACCTACAAATTTAAAAGCTGCGCTTTTCGCGCGAGCAAGCTCTGCGCCTACAAGTTAAAGCGCGACTACAAACTACTCTGCAACCACTTGTTTAAACCGTGCGAATGTTCGCATGCTTTCATCTGCAATCATTACCTCGTAATCGGGGTTTTGAGCAATCAGCTCATATTGCCCGTTGGGTAATTTATTAACTTTGCGCAGTAAATACTGCCCTTCCCCGCCTATATCATCTCGTTCTATTGCCACTATTTGGCCGCGTAACGATCCTGCTTTATCGGAGGTTATAAGCTCAAGTAGCAGTAAATCACCATCAAGTATTGGGTGTTTACCGCCATTCATTGAGTTACCCGATGCGTGTGCTAAAAAATGCACTTGCGGGTCGAGCTTACCTGCGCCAAGTGGCGCGTCAATCAATTCCATATCGCTTTCATCCCCTGTTTTAAAATGCCCGCAGGCAATTTTAATATTTGGAAAGTACGGCAGCTTTAATGCGTTATCTTGCTCTTTTGCTGTATCGGCAAGAGCTTTAAACTCTAGCTGAGTCACATTGTCAGCTTGTTGCTCAGTATTTTGTTCAGTTGTTGCTACGTCTACTTTTAGCCGTTGGCTGTATTTAGCTAAGCTGTATTCAACCAGCTCTAACACGGCGTTGTTAAGTAATTCGAGTTTATCTGCGGGTACGTCAAACGTGGCTTTTACTGTGTCGTTTTCTAGCTTAAACCACTGCGTGCCATCTTTATTTTTATTGGTGTAAGCTTTGATTGGGTTTTTACGCCAGTAGCTTTGCCATGTTTGTGAATCAGCGGCAGCTTGCTGCTCTTTGGCTGATAAATCGTGTTGTTTTAAATTTGGATGACGCGCTAATACTTTAGCACTCATGGCTGCAAGCTCTGCAACTGTTGGGGGAATAGCAAAACCATTTAATGCTACATATGCTTCAAGCAAAATCGCTTTAAAGCATTTGGTCATACTGGTTGTTTGTATGCCCTTATGTAAAAAGTCATAAAATGGCTCTAGTTGCTCAGCGCCTTGTTGTGCATCATCATCAATGTTTTGTGTTTTAGCGATTAGCTCAAACCAACTAGTGTAATTGCTGTTTACCTTTTTTATATCACCGTAGTGGTAGTAAAACTCACTTAAGGTAGGTAAATGCCCAAGTTGCTCGGCAAGTTGTGTTATATCTTCAAGGGCTGTGGTGCGCTGCGCCTTAGCAAGTTGTTGCCAAAAGTCTGTGACTTTTAAATCAATATTTATAAAGCAACCGTCAGCAAGATTTGGCTTTTTAAGCTTTTTCACTACACCACTTGGCGTAGTTTCATGGAGTAGCGCATAAGGCTTATTTAAAAAGCTATGGTGGTTACCAATAAAGTCGAGCACCACTAAATGGGTTTTACCTTCTAGCGTTCGCAAACCTCGACCTAATTGCTGTAAAAACAGGATTTTAGAATCACTTGGGCGCAACATTAAAATAGTATCAATGCTGGGTAAATCAGTCCCTTCATTAAACAGATCAACGGTAAATAGTACTTCAACTTGACGCTGTTCTAATTGTTTAAGTGCCTCATTTCTGCGTACTTTTGATTGGCTGTGTACTGATAGTGCTTTTACACCCGCTTTATTAAACGCATCAGCCATGTAATCGGCATGTTTGGTGGAAATACAAAAGCCTAGCGTACGCTGTTGTTTGTATTGCTGCCACTGTGCAAGCGCATGATCGGCACGTTTTTGTGTCGCAAATTTGTTTTCTAGTGCTGCAGGATCAAATCGACCATTGCGCCATGGAATGGCTTGGTAGTTTACGTTTTCGTCCCAAATACCATAGTAATGAAATGGCACTAACGTTTTTTGATCAATCCCTTGCGTTAAGTTTCGTTCAAACACTAAATTGTTGTCACACAACCCTAAAATATCGGCTTGGTCGGTTCGTTCTGGCGTGGCGGTTAAACCAAGTAAAAACTGTGGTTCAAAATAGTTTAATAGCTGACGATAAACACGTGCGCTGGCATGATGAAACTCGTCAACAATGATGTAGTCAAACGCCGTTGGTGCAAATTGCTTTAAATGATTACTTCGGCCAATTGTTTGAATAGAGGCAAATAAACAATCAGCGTTTTTGTCTCGCTGTTTACCGTTATAAAATCCCGTTGAAAGCGGCAGTAGTTCAGCAAATGTACGCTGTGCTTGTAAAAGTATTTCTTCACGATGTGCGACGAATAACACTCGTTTAGCTTTGAATTGTTTAACATCAAACGCGCTTAACCATGTTTTACCCATGCCTGTTGCTAACACCACTAAGCCACGTTTGAAACCTTCTTGGCGAGTTTGCGCTAAAGCATTGAGCGCTTCAATTTGAGCTGGTCTTGGTGTTTTAGCTTCGCTTTGTTCAATAATTTGTTCAGCTGTATCGGCATCGTTTACCGCTACAAACTGCTGTACTTTACGCCTAGCAATGTAGTTATCAATCCATTCATGGCTTAAATGTGTAACAAACCCGTGGTTGAAAATATCGTAAAAAGCATCACGAATACTTAAAAATTGCTGCGCTGCTTGGCTTGTTTTTGGCTGCATGTAATCGTGTCTAAAATTCCACTCATGACCTTTAGTAAGTGCGCTGGCGCTAATGTTACTGGAGCCGATGAATGCACAACCTGACGTAATTTCGCTGGTGTCGTTTGTTTTGATAAAAATATACGACTTCATGTGGAAGCTTTGATTACTCTGTGTTTGGTAAATACGCGCATCAGCACCACGATCCACTAATACCATTAGCTCTCTGAGCGCATTAGGATGAGTAATATCAAGGTAATCGGAAGTTAACAGCTTTAGTGTTGCGCCACTTTGTAAAGCTTCATTGAGTGGATCAAATAACAAAGCCAAACCACTGGGTTGGATAAATGAAACTGTGATTTCAATCTCTGTGGCATTATTTATTGCATGCACAAGATTGGGTAATAACGGGTCATTATCACCGGTAATAAGCTGCTGCTTATTACTTTGCAATTGGTGCTGTTCGTTAAAACTATTCATTTATTAATTCGCTGCGCGTTAATAATGCATTGAGCCACACTTCACTCTCGCGCTCTGGTCGTTGGTCGACCGTTTGCCATTGTTTTAGTATTTTAAGCTCGGTGTGATGAGCAATTAGCGCGGTTAGGCCGTCTTCATTTAAATCGGTAAATTCACGGCCGTTATGTACGCGTTCTGTATCGCCATATTTAAACGACACATACAAAACCCCATTGGGTTTTAGGGCATTTTGCAGTTTTAAAAACACCTGCGGTAGCTCTACTTTTGGTACGTGCAATAAACTCGCGCAACACCAAATGCCGTCGTACATATTTGTACAGTTAAGCTGCTGAAAGGTTTTAACCTCTACGGCTTGTTGTAAGTAATTACTGGCTAACTTTGCAATTTTTTCGCTTGCATCAAACGCGCTAACAGTAAAATCTTGCTGTTTAAAATACATGGCATCGCGGGCGCTACCGCAGCCTGCATCTAATATATGGCCGTGTTTAGGGATAAGCGGTAAAAACTCAGCGTAAAGCGCCGACATATCAACATTAAGCGTTGAGTCGCTAAAACTTTGTGCGTTTTGGTTGTAGTAACTGAGTGTTTTAGTGGTCACTTGATATACCGCTCCGTGGCTAATTAATAATACTTAACTACTAGAACGTTAAGTTTTGATTAAGTTTAATCCTAACCTAACATGAAAATGTATTAAAAACATAGAGTTTTCCGATGAGTACCAAGTAGATAGCTGCTAATTAGCAAAAATTAAGAATTTAGTCTTGGTCATATTTATTGAGCGAAGGTGCTAGGTTTTAAGGAAATGACTAGGTGCTAGGATTAACCCGCCGCCCGTTATCTTCTCTGTGTAGCGCAGCGCCTCGGTGTTCTCGGTGGTAAAATAGCTTTTAAAACAATCACAGATCGAAAAAGCTGCGAGGCTCTAGGGAGTAACAGGCACTAGGATCTAGGAAAGTGACTAGACTCTAGGCTGTATTCGTTACTCGTCGCTCGAAGCCCGATATTCGCAGCTCGTTGCCCTCGGTCTTTTGTCTGCTCATTTACTCTCATTCACTTCTCTTTGTGCAAATTGATTGTAAGTGATGTATTCACCACAGAGATTAAGAGGCCTGCGCTTTAGAGAAAAACATAAAGAGTCTAATGTAGGTCGTGCTTTAGCGCGTCAATTTTCAACATTAGACATTGTCGCCATAAATGACGACCTACAAGGAAGCGCTAGGATTAGCCCGCCGCTCATTGCCCGAAGTCGGTTTATAGGGTGATATAAGTACGAGGGCTAGATGACAATACAAGTCAAACTAGAGTTAATCTAAACTCTAGTTTGCTTCAATTAAGCTTAAGGTCTACAATTAATAACATTATAAGTATGTAATTGTAGACCAAATGAATAAAGCAGAAAGATTATTAGCAATACTAGCTAGCTCTGTTAAAGCAGGTGGCGGTATTCATACCAGTGCAGAATTGGCTTTTATGATGGCTGAAAAACCCACTCCTGCATTCACTAAGTTTCTGACTGACAATGTTAATAAAGGACTATTAAGAAGAGTCTGCAATGGTATTTTTGAAAGCACGCTCACGCCACCTGACCCCACCACCGCTATTTATAAAATAGTTAAAAAACTACGTGGCGACGTTTTAAATTACATTAGCCTAGAAAGCCAGCTCAGTTACACGGGCGATATTTCGCAAATATTAATGGATAGGTTAACGGTAATAACGAAAGGTCGTAGTGGCACATTTTCAACTCCGTATGGGGTTATTGAGCTGACCCATACAAAAAAACCAATTGATAAATTTGCGAAAAACCTATATTTCGATAAAAGCATCAAGATGTACCGAGCAAATACGCTGCAAGCGATTGCGGATCTAAAAGCCTGCAATCGCAACGTACACATGCTGGAGAACTAAATGCTAACAGAATATATACGCCAAATTATAGCTGCAAATCCAGAGTACGCTGGCGTCACGCCTGTGATTGAAAAAGAAATTCTTCATCACGACATTATGGCTGCAATGGTAAAACAAGGTGTTATGCCTTCGCTTACTTTTATTGGTGGCACCTCACTTCGTTTGTGCCATAACAGTTCTAGATTATCTGAGGATTTAGATTTTAATGGTGGGCATGACTTCAAGCCAAGTAGTTTCAGTGGCTTAGAAGTTGAAATCCAAAAATACATACAAAATAAATATGAGGTGCAGGTATGGGTAAATAAACCAGCTGAAGATAATCAAGCTAATACTTCATCTTGGAAAATAAGTATCGAAAAAGAAAGTAATCGTCCTGATCTTCCCCGCCAAAAAATGCATATAGATATTTGCGCTATCCCTTCATTTGATATCGAAAAAAGGCCATTAATAAATCACTATAATATTGTCGCGCCAACAGAAGGTTTACTGATCCCTGTACAATCATTAACGGAAACGCTTGCAGACAAGTTTATTGCATTAGCCTACCCTGCTAGGCGCATTAAACCGCGCGATGTATGGGATATAGTTTGGATAAAACAAAGAGGTGTTGCGGTATCTAAGCAACTGATCAATAAAAAGCTTGTGGCCAGGGGTAAAACCAACGAAGACTTTATTGAGGCACTGACTATTCAATTAGACAAGCTACAGCATGACGATGAAGTTCGTAAAGACTTCAATATTGAAATGAGCCGTTTCATTCCAAATCAAATCAAAGAAAGAACAATCGATAACCCTGATTATTGGCCATATGTACAATCAGAAATTAGTACTATGTCACTCTCAATCCTTAATAATGGTATTAAAAATAATAAGTTTGATATGGGGAGCTAACTTTAAGGCCTACAAAAAAGCACCTTAAAGGTAATATTTTGTAGACCAACATTCACTGTTCATGTGCAAACGATCTTTAAGTAATTTATTCACAAAGAGGCTGTGAGGCGCTGCGCTGAAAGGGAAGGCTAAAGGCGCTAGGTTTTAGGGAAGTAACTAGGTGCTAGGCTGTTTGCACAAGCTCGCTGCTCGTAACTCGAAGCCGTTATCTTCTCATTTACCCTCATTCACTTCTTTTTGTGCAAAATGCCTTTAAGTGATTTATTCACCACAGAGGTTAAGAGACGCTGCGCTGAAGAGGTGATAGGTTAAAGGTGCTAGGTACTATCGGTGTAAAAACATATTTTTGTGGAAACAGGCTTTAGTGTCAACAACAACCGAAAAGTGATCCACTCCACCATTTGAATAATGATCCACTATTTATTAAGGTTTTCCATTAATCCGGCTTGTTTCTTTTCTTTGATCCTATAACTTTCCCCCTTAATTTGAACAATATGTGAGTGGTGTAAAATTCTATCTAACATCGCTGATGTTAACGCTGTGTCATTCGCAAAAATGCTCCCCCATTGTCCAAATGGGAGGTTACTGGTGAGTATGACCGCTCCTTTTTCATAACGCTTTGCAATGACATCAAACAATAATTTAGATTCCTGAGCACTAAACGGTAAATAGCCTATTTCATCAATTATTAGTAGCCTGGGTGCCAGAACTGAGCGCTGCATCACTTGTTTATACTTATCTTGACGTTGCGCTGTGGTTAATTGCAATATTAAATCAGACGCGCTAATAAAGCGGGTTTTTAAGCCTGCTTGCACTGCCTTGTAACCTAGCGCACTGGCAATATGTGTTTTGCCTACACCTGATGGCCCGAGCAGAACGACGTTTTCTTTTCGTTCAATAAACGAGAGTGTGGCAAGCTCGTTAACTTGTTTTTTGGGCACACCGGTGGCAAACGTAAAGTCAAACTCCTCAAGCGATTTTAATGACGCAAATCCAGCCATACGCGTAAACATAACCTGTTTACGTTGGTGCCGGTACGCCTGCTCACCTTGCAGTACGCGCTCTAAGAACTGTAAATAATCCCATTCCTCTTTTGCTGCTTGCTGCGCTAGCGCTGTTGCATTTGTTTCAACACCGGCGAGTTGCAGCTCCTCCGTTAGTTCATGTAAGCGTGCGAGTTGCAAGTTCATAGTGCCTCCGAGAATTGCGCGTAAATGTTTAAGTCATGATGTAACGGGTGAGTCTCGAAGGACATATCAAATACAGGTATAGCCACTTCTGCCGGCTGTGGTGGTGCAACAGGTTGGAGCGGGGGTAAAGGTTGTAGGTACGCTTGCTCTTCTTTTAATCTATCTGCGGGCTTTACTTTTATTGTGTCGTGAATGCGCTGGTTAGCCACTGTGTTCAACCAGTTAATGACTTCAACATTGGCTGTTTCAACGTCCAAAGTAAGTTCAAGGGCAAATAATTTAGTGGCTAATGGCTGATAAAAGTTATCGCGCACATAGCGCACCATTCGCTCTACTTTCCCTTTTGTTTGTGGGCGGTAGGGTTTACAGAGCTTTGGAATGAACCCCATTTCTTTACTAAATTGATAAAAGCATTGATTAAAGCGATGTTTGCCTTCACCGTAAGCATCACGCTCTATTACCACTGTTTTCATATTGTCATACCACACTTGCTGTGGAATGCCTTGGAAATACTCAAAGGCTTGGCGATGACACGCTTCGAGTGTTTCATAGCGCATGTTATCAGTGATTGCGACAAACAATGCACGGCTGAAGCCTAAAACAGCGACAAAGGCGTGCAGTGGTGATTTCCCACCTCGCATTTGGCCCCAATCAACTTGCATTTGTTTGCCCGCTTCTGTTTCAAAGCGAATAATGGGTTGGGGTTCAACGCTACCTCGATATTGATACAAGTACTGGCGTAGTAACGATATTTCTCCGGTATAGCCTTGCTCTTTAATTTCTCTGAGTAAAACAACGGCTGATAAATGTATTGGAGCGGCTTTAGCTAATCGAGAATGTAAATACGGTTTAAATGCCTCTAATTTTGAAATACCCGTTTTACGAGTAGCATAATGCGGCTCGTCAAAGTCACCTTGAAGGTATTTTTTAACGGTGTTGCGCGATATGGCCAATTGTTTAGCGATGGCTCGTTGAGACATGCCTTGCATGGCTAAGACTTTTATTTTCATGAACTCTTCTTTTGAAATCATGGTGCTTATCCAAAAGCACCAGTGTTAAGTTAACTGGATCAGATTTCAATTGTTGAAGTGGATCATTTTTGCATTGCTGGTAACATTTAGCCGTGATGCTGTTTTAGGTTATGTGTTAAAACCAATCGGCGCTAAAGCGCTCTCCTACGAAAGTAAAAGGTGCTAGGCTGTTTACACAAGCTCGCTGCTCATAACTCGAAGCCGTTATCTTCTCATTTACCCTCGTTCACTTCTTTTTGTGCAAAATGCCTTTAAGTGATTTATTCACCACAGAGGTTAAGAGACGCTGCGCTTTAGATAAAGAATATAAAGACCGCGTCAGCAAGCTTAACGCCTACGGTGGTAAAAGGCGCTAGGTACTAGGATTAGCCCGCAGACCGTTGCTCGAAGCACTTTTTTCTTCTCCGTGCAGCGAAGCGCCTCAGTGGCCCTCGGTGGTAAAAGTGGTTTTAAGATAATCACGGCTAAAGCCAGTTCCTACGACAGTAAAAGGAGCTGGGGGTTAGGATCAGCTCGTCGCTCGAAGCCAACAGCTTTTGCCCCCTCATTTACCCTCACTCACTGCTCCTTGTGCAAAAAGTTATTAACTGACTGATTCACCACAGAGGTTAAGAGGCGCTGCGCTGAAGATAAATAATATAAAGACCGCGTCAGCAAGCTTAACGCCTACGGTAGTATAAGGCGCTAGGTACTAGGATTAGCCCGCAGACCGTCGCTCGAAGCACTTTTTATCTTCTCCGGGCAGCGAAGTGCCTCAGTGGCCCTCGGTGGTAAAAGTGATTTTAAGATAATCACGGCTAAAGCCAGTTCCTACGACAGTAAAAGGCGCTAGGTTCTAGGATCAGCTCGTCACTCGAAGTCAGCAGCTTTTGCCTTCCTCATTTCCCCTCATTCACTGCTCATTGTACAAAAAGTTATTAACTGACTGATTCACCACAGAGGTTAAGAGGCGCTGCGCTTTAGAGAGTGAATATAAAGACCGCGTCAGCAAGCTTAACGCCTACGGTGGTAAAAGGCGCTAGGTACTAGGATTAGCCCGCAGACTGTCGCTCGAAAAACTTTTTATCTTCTCCGTGCAGCGAAGCGCCTCAGTGCCCTCGGTGGTAAAAGTGGTTTTAAGATAATCACAGCTAAAGCCAGTTCCTACGACAGTAAAAGGCGCTAGGTGCTAGCTTTAGAGAAAGAATATAAAGACCGCGTCAGCAAGCTTAACGCCTACGGTAGTAAAAGGAGCTAGGTGCTAGGATCAGCTCGTTGCTCGAAGCACTTTTTATCTTCTCCGTGCAGCGAAGCGCCTCAGTGGCCCTCGGTGGTAAAAGTGGTTTTAAGATAATCACGGCTAAAGCCAGTTCCTACGACAGTAAAAGGAGCTAGGTGCTAGCTTTAGAGAAAGAATATAAAGACCGCGTCAGCAAGCTTAACGCCTACGGTAGTAAAAGGAGCTAGCTAGGGTTAGCCCGCAGACCGTTGCTCGAAGCACTTTTTTTCTTCTCCGTGCAGCGAAGTGCCTCAGTGGCCCTCGGTGGTAAAAGTGGTTTTAAGATAATCACGGCTAAAGCCAGTTCCTACCACAGTAAAAGGAGCTTGGTGCTAGGCTGTATTCCGTAGCACCAAGCCCGAAGCCGGTTTATAGGTCGCGAGGTAAACTCGCGGCTACAATTTTTAAATCATTTTGATAACCCTGTCACCAGAATATTTACTCAACAATGACCGTATTCTTTACGAGCAAATTGTTTAGTTACCATGCAATATCACCCAACGGTGGCTGAGGTAAATGATCTGCGTGGAGTTAATGGGGCCAAAAAGTATTTTCCAATATTTGTAATGCTTTAAATATTAAGACGTTGTTCAGATATATTTGGTTATTATAAACGCTCACTCCTGTTGATATCCCTAACGACTTTAAGTTGTTTAAGCAGTTTGGCCAGCTCTTCTTAGAGCTGGTTTTTTTTGCCTGTTTTTACTGGCTTCATTTTCTTCCACTACAGCAAAGCAGCAATTACCCAGCATATTGCTGTAAAAATAACCTCGAAAAATCAACGCGGCCTAGTTACTCATAGGTAGTCATGTTACAGTTTCAGTAATTTACTTAGCACTTTAATTTATCGACTAGGCAGTAGTATGCGTCATTATTTTGTATCAATTTTACTTCTTTTTGCCACTTTTGTGGCAGCTCAGGCACAGGCTGAAGAGTCTCGCGCTGCACCCAGCCCACAACAGCAACAACAGGCACTCAAAAAACTTCAAGAGCCGATGTATAGACCCTTGATGGAACGCTATATTCTTGATGAACTCAAAGCGGTACGCCAAGATCAGCAAAAACTACGTGAAGACGTTACCAAACAAGTCACTCATGCTCAGCTTGATACCGCTGATCGCGCACTGACTTACACCACAGATACAATTAATAATGTATTTTTTATCATCACTGCCACAGCCTCTATTTTGGTACTGGTTGGTTGGAACTCGTTACGTGATGTAAAAAACAAAGTCGAAGATATTGTAAATACCCGTGTCAGCGTGATCACCAATGAATACGAAGCACGTTTGAATACATTTGAAGAAAAGCTACGCGAGCGCTCTGAAGAAATCTTAAGTAACCAACAAAAAATATCTGTGACCAATGAAGTCCACTCTTTATGGATGCGTGCAAATTTAGAAAGCGATATAGCCAATAAGATCGAAATATTTGATGAGATTTTAAAACGTAAACCCGAAGATGTTGAAGCTATCGCTTACAAAGCCGATGCATTACTAGAGCTTAATGAAACAGCTCAGGCGATAGAGTTGTGTAACCAAGCCTTGGATATAGACAGTGACTATGGCTACGCTTATTGGCAACGTGCATGTGCTTATGCGTTGACTCATAAACACGCTGATGCGTTGGCCGATATAAAAATGTCGTTGGAGTATTCACCAAACTTACGTAATGAGCTATTACATGAAAGTGCATTTGCCAGTTTGCACGACAACAGCAGCTTTAATGCGATTGTATCTGGCGACTTAACGTTCTAAAAAGCTTTCGATTGCTTGAGTGAGCAGTTCGTCGAGTTGCTCTTCAAACTCATCTTTGTTGGTTTTAAAGTGCGCAAGATAAGCCTGCGCATGCTGATCAGACAACAGCCGAGCATTAATACTGTATTCGCGCTCGGCTTTAGTTTTATCAAACCGCGGGGTAAAGTGATAAAGGGCAAAATAAGGGGCGAACAATTGCTGATTAGCATAATCGCAGAAACGCTCAATGGTTTGTGCTCCCGTTGGCCCTAAACAGCCTGGCTCTACACGATAAAGTAACTGAATTTTTTTATCATCACTAATTTGCATGCTAGTCGCGGCCCCTTTATCTGCCTGTAATCAATCTGCTTACTAATACTCTATCTAAAAAAGAGTACTTTGGTTATTTTGCCATTTTCAACTTGATAGCTAGAGATTAACTCTCCGCGCTTATCAACTACATTTGGATCTGTTGAACAGGTTTCTGAAAGTTCATGATCGATAACGATATTACCGTGCACAATACGTTTAATTGGGGATGATTTTATACACTTTAATTTTTTAAACATTATTCCGTAACGGGCAATCAGTTTTTCTTTGCCCTTAAAAAGTAACTCGTTTGGAAAGGCATAAAACTCTACATTTTCATCATACATACTAATAAATGCGTCGATGTTTCTGGCATTATACGCCTTAATTAATTGCTCAATAACGGCTAACGATTCGCGTGACTGTTTGGCTTTAACTTGTTGTTTGAGTGTTAGCGCTTCTTTAGCTTGGATCACCGCTTGCTCTGCTTGTGCGACAGCAAGCTGTTTTTCTTGTTGTGTTTTAGGAAGTTCAGCAGGTTTTGCCGCTTCAGTACCAAGTACCTTACTGGTATCAACTTCAGGCTCGCTTGGTTTGCTGGTGTCTGTTTTAATTGGCTGTGTTGGTTCAACGTTTACAGGCTCAGCTGATTGCTTATTTTCTGGCGTTAAGGTGATCACCGCTGGGCTATCTTGTAGTTCAGCCTCAGTTGATTTTGTTGGGGCTTTACTCTGCACTGATTTTTCTTCGCCAGTGCTAGTGTCAGTCGTTTTTACTGCAGCAGGCAATTTAGCTGCTGTTGTTTCAGTTTTAGCCTGTGGTTCAACTACATCAGCTGCAGTTGCTAATAACTGCCACGGAAATAGCAAACTTACTAAAAAAAATAACGGTTTCATACTGTTCCTGAGTAATTTAAGAAACTCTAAAATAACAAAATTTACCGGATCGCGATAGCTTTTTACCAATACTGCTCAACGGTGATTTGCCCAGGCTCCCTACGACGATTGCGAGTGTAGCCTTGCTCGGTTAATAATGCGCTGGTGTCTTTAACCATTTGTGGATTACCACAGATCATAAATTGACTATTTTGCGGGCTAACTGCGCTATCACAATGCTTAAATAAGGTGCCATCGGCGATTCGATCAGTAATACGCCCATCTAAGCCGACAATTGCCTGCTCGCGACTCACTACGGGCAGATAACTCAATTGCGGATACTGCTGCTGTAACTGCGCAATTTTTGCTTGATAACTTAAATCTGCATTCAAACGCACACCATGCACTAAGGTAACGTGCTTAAATTGCTGCCACACATCAGGCTGCTCTAAAATGGATAAAAACGGCCCAATTGCGGTTCCGGTGCTAAGCATAAATAACTGTTCACTGGCGGGGATTTCATCAATAGTAAAAAATCCACTGGCGCGGCTTTCAATCATCACCGTATCGCCGGGTTTAAGCTTGGCTAATTGTTGTGATAATAAGCCATCTACCACGTTAATAAGATAAAACTCTAAATCGGGAGAGCTTGGTGCATTTACGTAAGAGTACGCCCGTGCAATACGTTTTTCATCCATCATCATAGAAAGCTTAGTAAACTGTCCTGCTTTAAACGGCTCCACATCGGCATTCACAATTAAACTAAATAACGTATCAGTCCACCAAACAATATCTTTAACACTTGCCTCAACCCAATTAGACACAATTAACACTCCTTAATTATTGCTTTGTATAACAGTGGCAAGAGTGCACAGCATTGTCAATGTTTGCGAGTTTGCGAGTTTGCGAGTTTGCGAGTTTGCGAGTTTGCGAGTTTGCGAGTTTGCGAGTTTGCGAGTTTGCGAGTTTGCGAGTTTGCGAGTTTGCGAGTTTGCGAGTTTGCGAGTTTGCGAGTTTGCGAGTTTGCGAGTTTGCGAGTTTGCGAGTTTGCGAGTTTGCGAGTTTGCGAGTTTGCGAGTTTGCGAGTTTGCGAGTTTGCGAGTTTGCGAGTTTGCGAGTTTGCGAGTTTGCGAGTTTGCGAGTTTTATCAGAATGAATTTTTAAACGCGGTAGTCAAGTACTTCGTCTCTTTACCCTTGCTAACTTTACCCTTGCTAACTTTACCCTCGCTAGCTCCCCCTCCCTCACAGCTCAGCTTTTACTTATCACTTTAATTAATCCGCCCAGCATTTTAGATAATTCGGTTGTTTCATTGATCCACTGAAATGCCGTATTCGAATCGATTTCTCCTATTTCCATAGATATATAAAGTTGAGACCTCAATTCACCACAACTGCCTTTGGCGTAATACAAAAAACGAACACAATCTTTCGAAGACATTCTTTCATAGCCTTCCGCTATATTCGATGATATTGACAAGCTAGAACGGGTTATTTGATCTTTTAAACCTCGCTCATGACTTGATTTAAAGTGTTTAAATACAGCTACTGATAGTGCCGCTGATCGTTTCCATACGTCTAGTCGCTCAAAATTCATAATATCAATTATTCAGTGTTTTATATATTTATAGTACAAAAAATCAAAAAACAACATTAAAGGTACAACTTTACCCTAGCTAACTTTACCCTAGCTAACTTTACCCTAGCTAACTTTACCCTCGCTAACTTTACCCTTGCTAACTTTACCCTTGCTAACTTTACCCTCGCTAGCTTTACCCTCGCTAACTTTACCCTAGCTAACTTTACCCTTGCTAACTTTACCCTTGCTAACTTTACCCTCGCTAGCTTTACCCTCGCTAACTTTACCCTCGCTAACTTTACCCTTGCTAACTTTACCCTTGCTAACTTTACCCTTGCTAACTTTACCCTCGCTAACTTTACCCTCGCTAACTTTACCCTTGCTAACTTTCCCCTCGCTAGCTTTTCCCCATAAAAAAAGCCGCTTAGTTTAACTAGGCGGCTTTGGAGGTTAGTCTCACATTATTTTGGGCGTGTCTCCAAAATACTGCGAATACGTTACCAAGGAACTTTTTGTTTATTACGCTTAGATTGACTCTAAGGCAATTTTAACCATTTCATTGAAGGTGCTTTGACGCTCTTCACTTGGGGTTGCTTCACCGGTGATCACGTGGTCACTCACGGTAAATAATGCCATGGCCTTTGCGCCATATTCAGCAGCAACGCCGTATAAACCGGCTGTTTCCATATCTACCGCTAACATGCCTAGTTTATCAAGTTCTTGATAAAAGCTGTTATCGGCTTGATAAAAGGTATCGGTGGTAAATACGTTACCCACTTTCGCTTTAATACCTAGCTCTTTTGCTGCATTAACGCCGTTTAATAGTAAATCAAAATCAGCAATTGCTGAGAAATCATAACCACGTACACGTGCACGGTTTACATTTGAATCTGTGCTTGCGCCTTGTGCAAAGATAACGTCACGAATTTTAATGTCGCTACCAATACCGCCGCAAGTGCCGATACGAATAAGGTTTTTAACACCGTAGCTGACGATTAGTTCGCGGGCATAAATCGACATTGATGGAATGCCCATACCAGAACCCATAATGCTTACTGGTTTACCTTTATAAGTGCCAGTAAAACCATACATGTTACGAACGCCAGTTACTTTTACAGCATCATCAAGAAAATTTTCAGCAATGTATTGCGCACGTAATGGATCACCCGGCATTAATACCGTTTGTGCAAAATCGCCATTATTTGCGTCAATATGTGGAGTACTCATTATTCGTTTCCTTTTACTTTTAGCGCGTTAAGCTTATCAATAAAGCCATCGCCATATTCAAGTGCAGGTAAGTTAAACCACTGGGCAAGTGTTTGACCTATATCTGCAAAACTAGCACGTTCACCAAGCGGGGTATTTTCAAGCCCTACCTGATAAGCAAGTACAGGCACATATTCGCGGGTGTGCTCACTGCCCGGGAATGTTGGATCACAACCGTGATCCGCCGTAATAATTAGTACGTCGTCGGCTTTAAGCTGCTTAAGTATCGTTGGTAAGTAATCGTCCAACTGTTTAAGCGCTTTTGCATACCCAACAGGGTCGCGGCGATGACCAAATTTTTCATCAAAATCAACTAAATTAGTAAATATCAAACTGTGATCTGGCGCTGATGCCATTACCTCAGTGGTTTTTGCTAACAAGTTTTGTAAGCCTGGGGCTTTGTGTTTTTGGGTAATACCTTGATGCGCATAGATGTCAGATATCTTCCCTATGCTAATCACTTCACCACCGTCATCTGCTAGTTTGTCTAGCAATGTTGGCGCTGGCGGTAACACTGAATAATCTCGACGATTGCCCGTTCTGGCAAAGTCTTGATTATTGGAACCCAAAAATGGCCGCGCAATCACTCGTCCTATGTTCATTTCATCAAGCAGCGCCCGTGTGATTTCGCAGACCTGATAAAGTTTTTCTAGACCGAAAGTTTGTTCATGCGCGGCTATTTGAAACACGCTATCAGCTGAGGTGTAACAGATTGGTTTACCTGTTTTTATGTGCTCTTCACCTAGCTGTTCTAAAATCGTAGTACCCGAGGCATGGCAATTACCTAAAATCCCCGGGATACCGGTACGAGCAATCAGCTCGTCAATTAACTGTTGTGGAAAACTCGGTTGTGTTTTAGGGAAATATCCCCAATCGAATAACACCGGTACACCTGCCATTTCCCAATGACCTGATGGAGTATCTTTGCCGCTAGAAAGCTCTTTTGCGTAACCCCAAGCAGCAATCGGTGTTTGACGATCGCTAACAAGGCACGGTTCATTGCCTGCAGCTTCACATGCATCAACTAAACCTAATAACGATAGGTTAGGTAGTGATAGCCGTTCGCCGGTTTCTTCAAAGTATGCTTTAAGCAAATGTGCAAAAGTGTTTGCGCCCAAGTCGCCAAATTTGTCAGCGTCTGGTGCTGCACCTATGCCTAGGCTATCTGCCATTAATATAATTGCTCTTGCCATACTCACCTCGATTATCCAATGTAGCTACTTTATATTTTTGTGCTTTTTAACGTACAGGACATAAGTCCTGTTTCATAAAACCTAAACATTATAAATTTCACACCTTAAAGCGAAGCAAGAGAGATTATTCGTGTCTTTTTTGCTATTGTGATCTACCAACAATGTATCCTTCTGTGTGGATGAGAACTTTAGTGACACGAACAATAATAGCCATTGCTGGCGCTTCTGCGTCTGGCAAATCTCTTTTTAGCCAAACAATTTACAATGAATTGGTGAATGAGCTTGAACCAGGCGCCATCGCCGTGATTGAAGAAGATGCGTACTATAAAGACCAATCGCATTTGCCGTTTGATCATCGTACGCAAACGAATTACGACCATCCTGATGCGTTTGAACATGAGTTAATGTGTAAACATTTAACACAGTTACGTGATGGCGAAGCGGTAGAAGTACCTACCTATGATTATGCGCAGCATACTCGCAGTGACAAAACACGTACTGTGATGCCAGCAGAAATTCTCATAGTTGAAGGGATTTTATTGCTTAGTGATAAAGCGCTACGTAAAGAATTTGATATCAAAGTGTTTATTGATACACCGCTTGATATTTGCCTGATGCGCCGTATGCAACGTGATATGGAGCAACGAGGCAGAACATTACAGTCCGTTGTTGAACAATATCAAGCTACTGTGAGACCGATGTTTTATCAGTTTATTGAGCCTTCAAAGCACAAGGCTGATTTAGTGGTTACACGTGGTGGTATGAATCGTGTTGCGATTGATATAATTAAAAGTAAAATAAAATATTTACTGCAAAAATAACAACGGGAATAAGCAAAGATGACAACATTTATGAGCTTAGTCGGCATGTGTATGCTGCTAGGCATTGCATTTGCGGCTTCGACAAATCGCAAAGCAATTAGTTTTAGAACTGTCGGTATCGCTTTTGCCCTGCAATTTATAATTGGTGGTTTTGTCCTGTTTTCAGACGCAGGTAAAAATGCATTAGTTGGCATGTCAAAAGCCGTATCATCAGTGATCGGGTTTGCTAATGATGGGATCAGCTTTTTATTTGGACCGTTAGCAAATCAGGATACGTTAGGGTTTATTTTTGCTATTCAGGTATTGCCAGTTATTGTGTTTTTCTCAGCATTAGTTGCTGTGTTATATCACTTAGGCATTATGGATTGGATAATTAGAATATTAGGCGGTGGTTTACAAAAACTGTTGAAAACCTCACGCACTGAGTCGCTTTCAGCAACCGCAAACATTTTTGTTGGTCAAACTGAAGCGCCACTGATTGTTAAGCCGTTCATTGCAACGATGACTAAGTCAGAGTTATTTGCAGTAATGGTAGGTGGCTTAGCAACGGTAGCGGGCTCAGTAATGGCCGGTTACGTGATTATTGGTGTAGAGCTTAAATATTTAATTGCAGCCAGCTTTATGGCAGCGCCGGGTGGTTTCTTAATGGCCAAGATGATTGTGCCAGAGACCGAAACACCAAAAGATACTTTAGCTGATTTAGAGCTTGACGAAGACAAGCCTGTTAACGTAATTGATGCAGCAGCATCGGGTGCAGCAAACGGTATGCATTTAGCCTTGAATGTAGGCGCAATGTTACTGGCATTTGTAGCTTTAATTGCGCTGTTAAACGGTTTATTAGGTGGTATTGGTGGTTGGTTTGATTATCCAACCCTAACACTACAAGAAATTTTAGGTTATATATTTGCGCCGGTTGCCTGGTTACTAGGTGTACCGTGGAATGAAGCAATTATAGCTGGTAGCTTTATTGGTCAAAAATTAGTAGTAAACGAGTTTGTTGCTTATTTAGACTTTATGAATTATCGCGATACGTTAAGTGCGCACACACAAGCGATTGTCACATTCGCGTTATGTGGGTTTGCTAACTTATCATCGATAGCCATTTTACTAGGTGGATTAGGCGGTATGGCGCCTAGTCGGCGAAAGGATATCGCACGCTTAGGGCTCAGAGCAGTGTTAGCAGGATCTATGGCTAACCTTATGAGCGCCGCAATTGCAGGTTTTTTCCTCTCGCTAGCTTAGAAACTTTGAGATGAGCCTTGGTTGCAAAACAATAGGATAAGCCTTTAAGGGGTTAAAGACTTATCTTACTTGAACGATACTTCACAAAGGGCCTTTATGGCCCTTTTATCGTTTTTAATTCACTGTTTACTTTCATAATACTTTTCCTAGTTATTGCTATACTCAAAGTTCTATCGTCAAAAAGAGAAAATAAATGCGGCTATTTATTAATCTGCTACTTCTTTGTATCAGTGTCCATAGTACTGCAAATCAAAACTTAATGGTTGTGACCGAGTTGTCACCGCCGAATCAAGTTTTGCTGAATAATCAGGTAACTGGTTATAGTACTGAGTTAGTAAATATGATTATTTTAGAGGCTAAGCTCAATGCCCCAATCAACATGTACCCTTGGGCACGTGCTTATAAAATGGCGGTTAATAATAGCAACACCTTAATTTACAGTATGGCACGCACAACGGATCGCGAGACACTATTCCATTGGATAGGGCCAGTAGCACAGTTTGAAATGGGCTTTGTAAAACTCTCTGAGCGCAGTGATATTAACTTTGATAATACAGAGCAAGCTAAGCAATATAAAATTGCCGTACAGCGCCATGACCTTGCATCGCAAGTATTAGTAAAACGTGGTTTCGAAGTATTGCTGACCACTGATATTCAAAAGTCATATCAGTTACTACTGGCAAGAAAAGTTGATCTGGTAGTCGACGATGCTAATTATCTAGCTTCAATGAGTGAGCAGCTAGCGATCAATGCTAACGCACTGACGTTCGTACATGCCATAGAAGGACTGGCAGTAGCTGGTTACTTAGCTGCAAATATCAATACTGATGAAGATATTATAAAAGCACTGCAGCAGGCTTTTTTAAAGGTTAAAAGTACTGAAAAATACCGTCAATTAATAACGGCTCATTAACTAGCTATTGTACATAACGATGCCGATAAGCGTCAAAGTTATCCACCGCTTTAAGTTTTTCTAACTGCTCATTGAAGCGTTCAACTATTTCAATAGGCATCTCTTTATTAAATACTACGTAGTTACCCTGTAATGTATTTACTGGTAGCTCAACTAGTTTGACGACTTCTTTACCACCATGACCAAATTGCTGCAGTTGGTAATCTAAGGCAAACTCTGAGCCGAGAATTAAATCGATTTTATTTTTAAAAAATAGGTTCATATATTCATAGTGATGAGCTACTTTTAATAAGTTTTTATCTTGTTGGAAACCAATACTCTCCACTAACCCCTCATAAATATTGCCTCTAACGACACCTAAGGTATATGCACTAACTTGAGTAATATCAGTTGGATTGATGTGTTTGTTGTCGCGAAGACGATAAAAAAATGTACGTGAAGAAACCAACGGGCCAACCCAGTAAAATAAATCTTCTCGCTCAGCACTGCGAGCGGTTGATACTAGCCCTGAGAGCTGATTTTTTTGCACTAAATCGTATGCCCTTGCCCAAGGCAACAGCTCAAATTTGCACTCCACTTGTGAAAGCTCACACAACGTACGCACAATATCTAAATTAATCCCTTGCAGCTGCCCTTTATTCGAAAAATTATAAGGGGGAAACTGTTCAGTAAAAATAGTAATTATTGGCTTTGCAGCGCAAGTAAAAGTGAATCCAAGGCTAAACACTAGGATAAGTAATCGGTAGATAATCTATCTCGTTACAGAATAATAATAATAGATAAAGAATAGGAGGGGGAGCAAGTTACGTCAATTTTAAAACACAAAAAAGCAAGCCTAAGCTTGCTTTTTTTATTCTACCTAAAAGGTAAAATTATACAGCAGTGATGTTCTCTGCTTGTGGACCTTTTTGACCTTGTGAAAGAGTGAACTCTACACGTTGGCCTTCAGCTAAAGTTTTGAAACCTTCGCTTTTGATTGCTGAAAAATGTGCGAAAACGTCTGGGCCATTTTCTTGCTCAATGAAACCAAAACCTTTAGACTCGTTGAACCACTTAACTGTACCTGATACGATGTTTGACATTGTAATATCCTGATATAAAAATAAAATAATTGCTCTAGTGAGCGGTGTAGCAAAAAATGAGATGGTACTTTAAAAACTTCAGGACGGTACTACAAGTATTACTTATACAACATCGAAATGGAGATTTATAGCTTTCATGCTTTCTTTCTAGCTGCAGCAAACTATACAGGGTTAATAAGTTATGTCAACCCCCTTTCGAGTCTTTATTTACCTTAGCCAATATTTAAGGCGCGTTGAGTAATTTTTTCTATCACGGATGAGTGTTACTTTTTTTGTTACAGTTGATTGCTCAGCATCATTTTTTGCAACCTATCACGTATTTGAAAACTCACTGAAAAAATTGCGTAAAAGTAAAAATATATTCCATTCTTAGTGAGATTTCACCACTTATCGCAGCTAATAATCGCCTTATCTCAATAGGTGAGATCATTAGTAGTTATCTGCAGTATGCTTGGGCCATTGAGCACATAGTGATATTTGCCCCATTTAATTGCGCTTTGCTGCTATTTTTTGTGCACTTCAACTTTGATGACAGCAGGCACCTGCTGATTTACAAAGCGCTTACTGCGCTTATATCGGCACAATTTAATTTTTAAAAATGATAAGAGAAAAATAATGAAACACTTATTAGCAACCGCGATCAGTTCAGCGTTATTATTAACAGCCTGTTCTGAGCCCCAAACAACAGCAAACAACATTAAAGCCGAACAAACGGCTACAGCTGATCAAGTACAGCAAGCTAATCCACTGTTAGTGAAAAGCGTTTTACAATACGAAACGCCAGATTTCAATGCGATTAAAGACGAACACTTTATGCCGGCTTTTAATCAGGGTATGGCTGAGCAAATGGCTGAAGTACAAACGATTATCAATAATCCTGCTAAGCCTGATTTTGCTAATACAATTGTTGCGCTTGAAGAAAGTGGGGAATTATTAACCCGTACCCGTAGCATTTTCTATAACCTAGCAGGCAGTGACTCAAACCCAACGCGTCGTGAGATACAAAAAGAGCTAGCGCCAAAAATGGCAGCACACAGCGACAACATTTTCTTAAATAAAGCATTATTTGAAAAAGTAGCAACATTACACGCAGAGTCAGACACTCTGGCTTTAACAGCTGAAGAAACTCGCTTACTCGACGTTTACTACAAACGCTTTATCAGAGCGGGTGCGAAATTAAACGCAGAACAAAAACAACAAATTCGTGATATCAATACCAAGCACTCAAGCTTAACCACTCAGTTTTCACAAAACTTACTAGCATTGACTAACAGCAATGTTGTTATCGTTGACGATAAAGCGCTGCTTGATGGTTTATCAGCAGGCCAAATAGAGCAACTTGCCAATGCTGCAACACAAGCGGGTCACTCAGGTAAATATCTGATAAAAATCACTAACACAACGCGCCAACCAATTTTAGCAGCGCTTAAAAACCGTGAGCTACGTGAAAAAGTATGGCGTGCATCATCAGAGCGTGCGCTATCGGGTGAAAATAGTAACCGCGAAATCGTGGCTGAACTAGCTCAGCTACGTGCTCAAAAAGCAAAACTACTTGGTTATGACAGTTGGGCTGCGTTTGGATTAGAATCACAAATGGCGAAGAAACCAGAAGCAGTATTTGATATGTTTGCCAGCATGATCCCTGCGTTGATGCAAAACGTTAATGCTGAAGCTGCTGCGATCCAAGCGAAAATCGATGAGTCTGGCGATCAATTTAAGCTACAGCCTTGGGATTGGCTATTCTACGCAGAGCAAGTACGTAAAGATAAGTACAACTTAGACGAAAATGCAGTAAAAGAATACTTTGAGTTTAATCGTGTATTAGAAGACGGCGTATTCTTTACCATGAACCGCTTATATGGCATTACTTTCAAACCACGCACTGATATTCCGGTTTATCATCCAGATGTAAAAGCATATGAGCTATTTGATGCTGATGGTAAGAGCCTTGCGATTTTCTTTGCTGATTACTTTGCGCGTGAAGGCAAACGTGGTGGCGCATGGATGAGCTCGTTTGTAAAACAATCTGGCTTAAAAGAACAAAAGCCTGTGGTTGTGAATGTAATGAACATTCAAAAAGGCGCCAAAGGTGAACCAACGCTAATCAGCTATGACGAAACAACAACTATCTTTCACGAATTGGGTCACGGCCTACATGGTATGTTCTCGAACGTGAAATACCCAACTTTATCGGGTACTTCAGTATCTCGTGACTTCGTTGAGTTCCCATCAACGTTTGAAGAAGATTGGGCTATGTATCCTGAAGTTATCGCAAACTATGCAAAACACCACGAAACAGGTGAGCCAATTCCTGATGAGTTACTGACTAAAGTAATTCAATCACGTAGCTTCAACCAAGGCTATGACACCCTTGAGTACGTTGCAGCGGCACTTTTAGATATGGAATGGCACTCATTGCCTGCTGATGCCCCGTTACAAGATATTGAGAAATTTGAGCAACAAGCACTAACTAAGCACGGTGTAAATGTGCCATTTGTGCCACCGCGTTATAAGTCTGCGTTCTTCTCACACTCAATGGGTGGCGGTTACTCAGCGGGCTACTACGCATACATGTGGAGTGAAATTTTAGCGGCCGATGCATTTGCTTACGTTCAAGAGCAAGGCGGTTTAACCCGTAAAATGGGCGATAAATACCGTAAAGAGATCTTAGAAGTTGGTAACTCACGTGACCTAATGGAGTCGTTCAAAGCGTTCCGCGGTCAAGAGCCTGACACCTCAGCGTTATTAAAACGCCGTGGTTTAAAAGCAACCGTTCAGTAAAAACAAGCTACGGAGGGGAAAGTTAGAAGCTAGCTATTTCCTGCTTAACGATAAAGGCGCGAAACTAATTTCGCGCCTGTAACTAGCAATGGCTATATACCGCCTCATTATGAGTGTATAAATTAGTGGGCTGAATAGATGTACTTAGTTCAGCTCACTAACTTTACTGTTTTTAACTCGCTAGCACCTCACTGCACCACAAAATCAAAATAAGTATTTGGATAGGCTTGTGGCTGATAGGTAAAGTGCCACCACTCCATTGCGTAAGGCGAAAATCCAGCGGCCAACATGATATTTTTTAACTTATATCTGTTTGCTTGTTGATCTTGAGTAATACGCGGATCATCGGTATTTGAGATGGTATCGAACATATCAAACAATGAGCCCATATTTAATGCTTTGCCTTGACTATCAGTCAAAGTTAAATCAATTGTTGAACCACGGCTGTGGCCTGATTTAGCTGCGATATAATCACCGAGTAACTGATCTTTTCCTAAATTAGGGTAATACGCAGCTTTGGTTTTTGTGTCAGTTTCGTCGTTAACCCAACGCACAAAGTGGTCAACGGCTCGTTGTGGCCGATAACAATCATAGATTTTAAAATTATAACCTGCTTGCTCCGCCTGAGAATGTGCTTTTACCAGCGCTGCAGCTGCCGTTTTATGCAATAAGCATTTAGGCGCGTTATAACCTTCGATTGGTTTACCAACAAAGTTTTGCCCACTAAAATAGCGAATATCAAATAATGCGGTCGGTATTAACGTTGCAACATCAACAAACTCACTACGATAGCTTTGAGCTGGGTCGGAATATGTAGCGTTAGCGTCATGGGCAATTGCTGCACTGCTTAAAGCATACACTCCAAGCAGTGACATTAGTTTAAAACTGATATTTAACAACATTGTAGTAGCTTATAACTTTAAAAACAGGCTATTAATATTGCATAGTTAAAAGCCATTGCCAATAAATTATTCCTGCTCGACAAGTTCAGATTGGATAAACTGAGAATCATCAGATTGGATAAACTGAGAATCAATAATACACCGATTACGACCCGTTTTTTTCGCTTTGTATAAAGCCTGATCCGCTTGTTTGAGTATCTCTTCAACACTCAATTGCATCAGTGGCCAGCCAGAAATACCTATTGATATGTTGATACTTCCTACTGGTTCGATGATTGTTTCTGATACACGCATACGTAATCGTTCCGCAAGTTGATAAGCTGATTTGGCGTTAATATTTGGTAATATAACAATAAACTCTTCTCCCCCCGTACGTGCAACAAAATCATTTTCACGGGTTACATCAACAATAATTTTAGCCAACGATTGCAAAACAATATCACCAATATCATGGCCAAACTCATCATTAACACGCTTAAAAAAATCAATATCGATAGCAAGCACAGTGAAGGGTGTTTGCTGTAAAGTTAATTGATCTAACATGAGCTCCAGGCTACGTCTGTTATGTAAGCCCGTAAGTGGATCTGTTTGTGCTTCATGCTGTAATAGACCAATCTGGTTTTGTAATAAGCCGACTCCTTTTAGCATAGCTAAACGCAGTTCAGAGCTTTCATAATACCAAGACCGCACTTGCTTTAACTGTTGCGAAGTTGAAGGGTTATCAAGTGTTTTAGCCGTTTCTGCAAGTTGCCTTAACGGCTTTGAAATTAACCGAGCTAGCACCCAAATAAATATAAAGGTTGCCAACCCTACTGGCAGGGTTCGATATAAAACATTCATCATTAAATCGTCTAATGGCGCAAATGTAGCGTCTAATGGTCGTTGTGTGACAATGCCCCAAGAGGCACTTTTTAATGGTGCATAACCTGCCAGCATGACAATGTTTTGACTATTAATTAACTGCCTAGTGCCGCTTTCACCTCTTAGCACCGCTTCGATCACTGGATTGCCAAAAACTTGTTCACCGATCCGAGCAACATCAGGGTGATAAAGTAAGCGCCTATTCTTATCAACAACATAGATATATGAGCCGTCTTTATGAAAATGTACTTGCAGTAAGTCGTGTAAAATCCCTTTTTGTTTTAGGTATAATGTCCCTCCTATGTAGCCAAGGTATTCACCTTGAGAGTTAAATATCGGATGCGAAATAACTATCACGAGGTTCCCTACCGCAGAAATATAAGGCTCACTGATCATTGGCTTTTTATTCGCTAGTGCTTGTTTTGCACCATCACTTTCTAAAAGTTGACCTTTTAGCTTTAGACTCAATGGTGAATGGGCTAATACCACACCATTTTTGTCAACGACAACCGTTGAGTTAAAGCTATCAGTTTGCAACCTAAGTCGCTGCGCCTCTTGCGCAAGAGTGTTTGCATCATTAAATTGGATTGCAAGAATTTTTGCTGAATAAGCGAGTTGCTGCTGAGAAGCCAGTAGAAACCGGTCAGTGGCAGAGACAAGTTTAGCGGCATACGCATTATGGTTTTTTAAGGTTTGCGATTGTAGCTGCTGTTTTTGTACTTGGTAGCTGGAATAAAAGCCATTTAGAAAGGTGATCACAGTCACTGAAATAGCTAAAAATAAGATTAACTTTTTTAAATCAAGATTGATATTAACACGGCCTAGCAAAATACTTACTTCTCTATGCTGGCCTTGTATTTCCTTGGCAATTATACTAACGATAAATGATAGCAAATAGCTCCCATACGATCCAGCTAAAAGCTCGTAAAGTACTTATTTCTGTTGTTCCCAACGGCTAATAATTTATCTCTATGCAATTTTTAGACCGCGCTCAGCTTGGCTCTCGCGACATAAAAATTTTAAATTCAAATACTTGTAATATTATTTGAATTTTCACTACATGCCAGTTGAACTTATGCAACAACTTGTTGCTGAGCTTGCGCTAAGCGATTGCTGTTTCCCCATAGAAAAATCAATTTATCTGTTTGCGCTTTTAACAAAATAAGCGAAGAAAATTTACCTTGCTCAAAATGAATAAATTATTACAATTAAAAGGCAAATAACAAATAAAAGAACGTTATGGTTAAACATCACTGCCAGAATATATTGTCACAATTACCCAGTCATCGTTTGCTCGCCTTAGATGTACTGCGAGGGTTCACTATCACTGCGATGATTCTAGTCAATAACCCAGGAAGTTGGTTATATACCCAAACCACCTCATGATACAGAATTCAGCGTTGCACAGGGGCTTAATATCAAGGCGTTACTTTGCAACAATGGCAGTCCCTTTTAAGAAGTAACAACGATGAGAGTAAGTGCCTGTGAAACGCCCAACGGTTTGGTTTAAAAGCGATTTATACTGCGTTATTGATTTTAACAATAGAACCACTATTACTTGCAATCAATGCCTTGCCTACATCGCTTTTAATTCCAACTGAAACTCGGATCTTGAGGTGGTTTGGGTATCTCTGTACTGGCCGCTTAAACATGCTGATTGGCATGGCCTAACACCCACTGATTTAATTTTCCCATTTTTTATTTTTATTGTTGGGATGTCGATCACACTATCGGTTAATGCCATGCAGGCAAAAGGAATTACGAAATAAAGTATACTCAGATCTGGTGTAGTGCGTACGGTAAAGCTAGTTGCATTAGGTTGGTTTTTAGCCCTGTTCTACTATAATTTTCGCGATCCTAATTTCAGCTGGCTAGATGAACGTTTAGCAGGTATTAGGATCATGGGCGTTTTACAACGCATCGGTCTAGTTTATCTGATTGCCTTAGCTTGTTACCTTTATATAAAACCAAAGTATATTGCGCTTACCTTTGTTAGCTTACTCATCGGGTACGGCGCATTAATGATATATACGCCCTATTCATTGCCTAACGGTGAAATCGTTAAAGGGCTGTGGCTGCATGGTAATAACCTCAGCGCTTGGCTTGATAATTTACTGCTCGGTGCAAATCATGTTTACTATGCCACAGCAAAACCTTTAGCATTTGATCCAGAAGGAATACTCTCAACCTTACCTGCAGTTGCAACGGCATTATCAGGAATATTGTGCGGATACTATATAAAACCTTGGCAAACAAGTCAGAATATTTACCCTAGTGGCTATTACAAGCATTGTTTGCGGGTGCTTACTTTCACTTTTAATACCAATAAACAAAGCACTATGGACACCAAGCTATGTAATAATCAGCTCAGGACTAGCGATGTTATGCTATGCACTGTGTAGCTATATTCTCGATATTCGTAAAGTTCGCTTGTGGAGTGCGCCGTTTTTAGTGTTTGGCGCTAACGCTATTTTGTTCTTTATGTTTGCTGGCATAGTAGCGCGTATTTTAATTATGATCCCAGTGGCTGATACAAGTTTAAAAGGTGCTATATTTAATCAAGTATTACAACCGCTATTTGGTAATTATTTAGGCTCTTTTAGCTATTCGTTGCTATTTTTACTCGCCTCTTATCTAGTGATGTATGCGTGCTATAAACGCGGGATTTTTTGGAAAGTATAATGTCTAAGCCTCATCAAGAGGCTGCTTGACTCACTTTATCTAATAAATACAGCACAGATTGGTAGTTAATACCGCTGTGCTGAGTTAAGCCAATTTCACAACTGCGGCTATTAGAAATACCGCTACTGCAATTTTGAGGCACTTGGTAACGCAGCGTTTTTAATGCATTAGCATTTAGCTCTGGCAAGTTAAAGCCCTTATCGCCGGCAAAGCCACAACATTCAATATCAGCCGGAATAATTACTTCGTTACTGCATGCTTTAGCTACGGCAACAAGTTGTTGTTCACTGCCACGGCGCTTGCTACTACAGGTAACATGTAACATAACCGGCTCTGGTTGGGCTGTGATGGTCAGCTTAGGCAATAAATATTGATAAGCAAACTCAGCGCTTTCGAGTACTGTTAAACCGCGCTGTTGCGCTGCTTCATTGCTTGTTAATGCACATGGACTGGCGTCAAAAATAATCGGGTAACGACCATTTTCAGACACCTGCTGCGCGATATCGAGTAACTGCTCAGCTTTACTTTTTGCCTGTTCAGGTAAGCCTTTACTGGCAAAGGGCATGCCACAACATAGCTCATTAATTTGCATCGGCAGTAACAGTTCAATTCCCGCTTTAGTCGCGAGGCTATGCATAACTTGCATAATTGAGCGGCGATCATCCGCTTGCTCATCGGCTGCAAACACCCTGCTGGCACAACTGGGAAGATAAACCACTTTATCAGGCTGTTGTGCGTGTACTATGCTGTGATTAATTGGCTGCTCCCCCCTTGGCCACGCTGAATAATAAAGTGGGGTGCCAATCAGCTTATTAGTAGGTTTGGTTAAAGTACGCAGTGCCTGTGCACCAATGATGTTTCGCACCATCGCCATACTGGTTAAACCAAAGCGTGCTGTATTTGCTAATACCGCAAAATGTTTGACCGCAAAACTGGCTATGCGCGGCGCCACTTTTGCATTGAGTTGCTTTTTTGCCCTCAGGGATTTTATAAATTCACCGGTGTTAATACCAACGGGGCATTTCATGCCACACAGCCCGGTTGCTGCACAGCTATCAATACCTAAATATTGAAAATCTTTTTCGATACTGCTGAGCTGACGATTAATGTGCTGTTTTTCGCTAATATCACCGGTGTTACTAAGTTGATTAACCAATTCAGTGCGACGTCGCCACAGCGTAATACGTTGGCGCGGCGTTAAGGTGAGTCCTTTTGATGGGCATACGGTTTCGCAAAAACCACACTCAATACATTTGTCGATTATATCGTCGCTGCTAGGCATGGTTTTTAAATGTTGAATATGGCAGTTTTCATCGGTATTGATGATCACTCCTGGGTTTAAAATGTGGTCTTTATCAAACAATTGTTTAATACGTTGCATCACAGCAAAGCCATCAGTGCCCCATTCAGTTGCCACAAACGGCGCCATATTTCGCCCAGTACCATGCTCAGCTTTTAATGAGCCATTAAGTTCAACCGCCACCAGTTGCGACACGTCCCGCATAAATTGCTCATAACGCGCTACTTGCGCTGGTGTATCGAACGCTTGGGTAAATACAAAATGCAAATTACCCGCTAAGGCATGGCCAAAAATAATCGCTTCATCGTAACTGTATTTATCAAATAATTGATGCAGAGCTTTAACACCCTGAGCTAATACATCCAGCTCAAAAGCCACGTCTTCAATGATCACAGTGGTGCCATTTTCGCGCACTGCACCGACTGCCGGGAACGTACCTTTACGAATATTCCATAATGATGCATTGCGCTTAGCATCTGTTGAAAACGCCATAATCGCTAATTGATGGGCGCTAAAATGTGCGACAAGCTGATCCACTTGTTGTTGTAAATTAACTAATTTTGTTGCGTCTTCTGCACGTACTTCGATTAATAATGCTGCACTATCTGCTGGGTAGTTATGAACATCTTTAGGCATGATGTCATGATGCGCGACGCACAGGAGCGAGCGCTTATCCAATAACTCAACCGCCGCTACATCAAGCGTTGCTAGCTGCTTTACTAATTCACAGACTTGGCTTATATCATCAAAAATAATAAACGCTGAGCTTTTATGAGCATGATCAATCACCGTGTGGTAAGTAATATCAGCAATAAACCCCAGCGTACCTTCAGAGCCAATCATTAAATGCTTAATGATCTCAATCGGATCAGTGTAATCAATTAGCGCGTTTAAACCATAACCCGTGGTATTTTTTAAGCGGTATTTATGAGCAATACGCTGTGCCAACTCAGGATTATTTGTAACCTGCTGGGCAAGCGCAGTGATATCGTTAATAAACGGTTTATGGCTATGTAAAAATTTAGAACGGCTTTGCTCACTGCGTGTATCAAGCACTGTACCGTCAGTGAAGATTAAGGTCATGTCCTTTACTGTATGGTAACTATTTTGTGCCACGCCACAGCACATACCTGATGAATTGTTGGCTGCCATGCCAGCGATTTTACAACTATTGATTGAAGCGGGATCAGGGCCAATTTTACGGCCAAAAGGCGCAAGTACGGCATTGGCACGAGCACCAATAATAGCTGGCTCTAACCGAATGGCAGCGCCGTTATCTTCAATTTGATAACCAGACCAGCAATCACTAAGCAGCACTAATACAGAATCTGTAATTGCTTGGCCTGATAGGCTAGTACCGGCGGCACGAAAAGTAATGGCAACTTTATATGTTGCAGCGGCACTGATGACCTGTTGCGCTTGTTGCTGATCAGCAACCAGTACTATTAATTGCGGCACTAAACGATAAAAGCTGGCATCAGTGCCAAAAGCATAGCGCCTAGGGTAATCTTCAATAAACGCCGAGGCTGGCAGCTTATCACTGAGTTGTTGTTGAAATAGTGTCAGTGCTGTTGCCATTATTTGCCCCTTTGCGTTCTGTTAATTTACTCGCTTGGCGACCCACCAAGCATTATGGAATATATTATTACTTGAAATAAGAGCGAATTACCATTAATAAAAGCTCGTCTAATATTATTTTTTTTCATCTAAATAACTATTAACTCTTAATATTTATGTAATGATCAGGCAAGCATGTGATTCGTCGGTGGTTTTTGCAGTTCTGCAAAAAAAACGTTAATGTGACAAAAATATGTTGTATTTTAATCCAAAATGGCATTACCATCAGGAATAAAATATTCATAAATAAAATAAGCAATTCAGCTTTGGAGCCTACTGTGTTAAATAAGTTTGCCATATCATCAATTCTCTTTGGACTAGGGTGTTTATTACCAATGAAATCGACCTTTGCAGCGACCAATTTAACCCTTGAGCAACAGCTTGGCCAAAAGCTGATGCTCGATTTTCGTTATTATTGTGAGCAAGACAGCGAGAACACACCTGAGCAAAAATGCCGTAATGCAGTCACTGAATTACCTGCAGATTTAGCCAAGGTGATCACTAAACATAATATTGGTGGGGTGATCTTATTTGCTGAAAATATCGATAATATTGCGCAAATTGTTAAATTAAATAATGCTATGCAACAAGCTGCGGCAAAGTCGAGCTTAGGCGCACCTTTATTTATTTCAATTGACCAAGAAGGCGGACGTGTTGCACGTATTCCTCGTGATATTGCCACTTCATTTACTGGTAATATGTCGATTGGCGCAAGTTATGCGGTTCACGGCACCAAGTTTGCTACACAATCTGCACAAGTGATTGCTGATGAATTAAAGGCCATTGGTGTGAATGTTAACTATGCACCAACTATTGATGTAAACATGAACCCTGATAACCCGGTTATTAATGTGCGCTCATACGGTGAAGATCCAACACTTGTGAGTATTTTAGGTGGCGCACAAGTTGCTGGCTTTGAAGGTAATGGCGTAATTACCTCACTGAAACACTTTCCAGGCCATGGTGATACAAACGTTGATAGCCACACCGGCTTGCCAAAAGTAATGCACGATAAAGAAACTATCTGGGAAAAAGATTTACCTCCGTTTCAAACTATTATTAAAAAGCAAAACCCTGGCATGATCATGACTGCGCATATTCAGTACCCAGCACTGGATAGCAGCACATTTGTTAGTAAAGATGGCAAAACCATGATCAAACCTGCGACGATGTCGCATAAAATCATCAGCGAATTATTACGCGATGAAATGGGCTATCAAGGTGTAGTGATCACCGATGCGCTAGATATGGCTGGTATTAGCCACTTTTTCGAACCAATTGAAGCCGTTGTAAATACTTTTGCTGCCGGGGTTGATATTGCTTTGATGCCAATTGAAATTCGTAGTCCAAAAGATTTAGTCGTATTAGATAAACTGATCAGCCGCTTAGTGAGCGAAGTTAAAAAAGGTAATTTACAAGCCGACGAAGTCGCTATCTCTGCTCAACGCATCATCAATTTAAAAAGTAAATTTAAACTGACCACAGAGCTTGACGAATCGTTAGCAATGCAAAAAGCACAACTTATTCTCGGTGATGATAATCATCGCAAAGTCGAAGCTGAGCTGGCTCTTGCCGCCATTACCCAAGTTAAAAATGACCAGCACACTTTACCGGTTAAACTGACGGCAAATAGTAAAGTACATATCATCATGCCTGATACCCGCAAGTGTTTGGCGCTACAACAGGCAATTGCAGAAAATACTCAGCAACCACTTGCATTTAGCTGCACCAGTTTACAAGGCTTTGAGCCCACTGCGACGTTAAAAGCAATCAATGAAGCGGATATCATCATTGCAGGCAATGCATCACCAAACCAAAGCGCGGTAGAAATTGGCGGCATGGATGACCTTGCTGATAACCCTGCATTTGCAATTGCAAAATCGGCGCAAGGTCCGGCACTTGAAAAACTGCTTCAGCAAGCGCAACAAGCTGATAAGAAAACCGTTTTTGTTAGTTTACGAGCACCATACGATATTGCCACATTTGGCCAATATGCGGATGCAATTTTAGCAGCTTATGCGTATAACATAGATGTAGATAATGATGTTAAAGTAGCAGGGCCAGCTTTTACTGCTCTTGCAAAAGTACTAGTTGGTAAAAAGCCAGCGCAAGGTACTTTGCCTGTTACCGTCAGTGGCATTAACAACAACTAAAAGTTTACGAGGATACTATGCAACATAACGCATCACTTACTACGCCTTACGCTATTCGTAATATGATCAGGAATGAAGATTATACCGGTAGTACATCGGGCTTTGTTCCCGGCTTTGTACAGGCTAATTTAGTGATTTTGCCCCAGCGCTATGCGTTTGATTTTTTACAATTTTGCCAAGCAAACAAAAAAGCGTGCCCAATTGTAGCAAGTAGCCGCACGCCTGGAGCTACCAGCATTCCAAATGTTGCTCATGATTTAGATATTAGGACTGACATACCTCGCTATCGTATTTTTAAAAATGGCCAATTGATTGAAGAAGTAACGAATATCAAAGAGCAATGGCGCGATGACTTGGTCACTTTTTTAATTGGTTGCTCGTTTTCATTTGAAGAGTCGTTAAAGTTGGCGGGCCTAGAAATACGTAATATTACGGAAAATAAAAATGTACCTATGTACATGACTAATATTCCTTGCGAAAGCGCCGGTATATTTCATGCTAACATGGTCGTTAGTATGCGACCGATGAAGCCGGCAGATGCGATTCGGGCAATCCAAATATGTAGCCGCTTTCCAGATGTGCATGGAGCGCCAGTTCACTTTGGGGATCCAGCTGCAATAGGTATTAAAGATATTAATCGCCCTAACTTTGGTGAATCTGTCACCATTAAAGACGGTGAAGTACCGGTATTTTGGGCCTGTGGTGTCACGCCGCAAGTAGCCATAGCTAATGCTGCGCCTGATTTTTGCATTACACATAGCCCAGGTCATATGCTGATCACCGACATTCAAAACGCCCATATCTCGGCTTTTTAAACGGAAATAATGATGAAGCTCAATTGTGATTTAGGGGAAAGCTTTGGCGCATGGCAAATGGGCCTTGATGAAGAGGTAATGCCGCATATTGATATGGCTAATATTGCTTGTGGTTTTCATGGCGGTGATAGTGATGTTCTAGCACGCACCCTGATGCTTGCTAAACAACATAACGTCATTATAGGCGCGCACCCCAGCTATCCTGATAAACAGGGCTTTGGTCGTCGCTCCATGGCATTAACACCACAAGAGCTAAGCAATTGCCTGCATTATCAAATAGCCGCAATTGAAGGTATGGCAAAAGTACAAGGCCTCACTTTAGAGTATGTGAAGCCACATGGCGCGTTATATAACGATATGATGGCCGATAAAACAATTTTGACCACTGTGATGCAAGCTGTTGCCAGTTACCCGAGCCCTTTAAAACTAATGCTTCTCGCCACTGCGAAAGCAGAGCAACATCAACAACTTGCTCAACAATATCACCTTGAATTAATTTTAGAAGCATTTGCTGATCGCCAATATACCGATGACGGTCAATTAGTATCACGGAAAATTGCTGGTAGTGTGCATGATAAACCTGCGCTAATAGCGCAAGTTAAACAGTTACTCGCCACCGGCTGCGTAACCACACAATCGGGCAAACAACTGCCTTTACACGCAGACAGTTTATGTGTGCATGGCGATAACGCTGCAGGCATTGCCCTTATTCAAGAGATCAAAGCGTTATGCCACACTCGTTAAGTGATGAACAATTAAGTCAAGCAATCGAAACCATGATGGTAGAACAAAACCTACGTGGTATGCAAAATCTCTATGCCTATCAACAGACAGGTACTTATCTGCGCGCTGCAAAGTCGTTATTTGATGCCAAAAGTACGGTACTCATTGGTACCGGTTTTGCCGTCAAGCAAACCTTTGAAACCGATGGCCCTGTAGGCGCCATTGCTTTATACAATGCTTTAATTACGCTGGGTAAAAATCCTATTTTAGTCTGTGGAAACCCCCTTTACAGTGCACTGAAAAATGAATTTAACTGTTTTGAATTGCCACTGAATAATTTTACTGATGCAATGGCTTTTAGCAAAGCTGCGCTGGCTGAGTTAAAACCAGATTGCGTATTGTCTATCGAGCGCCCTGGGCTGTGTCACGGCAATAAATATTACAATATGCGTGGTATTGATATTTCGGCTGATTGTGGTTGTTTTGATTTTTTTGTCAGCCAAGCACCCTGCCCAACTGTAGCTATTGGTGATGGCGGTAACGAAATAGGGATGGGCAATTTATCACAATATATGACTGAGCTGAGCATTATGCCGTGCCTTACTTGCTGCGATGAACTGCTGTTAGCGGATGTATCAAACTGGGCAGCTTACGGCATTATTGCGTTTTTAAGCCGCTGGCATAGCCAAGACTTACTCGCAGAAGTCGATACTTTAGCAATCCTGCAATATTTGAGTGAACGTGGCAGTGTAGATGGCGTTACTCACAAAAACGAATTAACCGAAGATGGCTTACATGCTATGCATGGCCAACAACTCATCGCAAGACTACGTCAGCTTAGCGGTGTTGCCAATCAGAATGAGGATTTATAATGAGTACGGTGTATTTAAACGGCGACTATATGAACGCAGAGCACGCAAAAATATCGCCAATGGACAGAGGCTTTTTATTTGGCGATGGTATTTACGAAGTGATCCCTGCCTATAATGGCAACATGCTTGGCTTTGCAGCGCATATTGAACGCATGAAAAA
Organism: Pseudoalteromonas rhizosphaerae; assembly: GCF_028885455.1. NCBI lineage: Bacteria > Pseudomonadati > Pseudomonadota > Gammaproteobacteria > Alteromonadales > Pseudoalteromonadaceae > Pseudoalteromonas > Pseudoalteromonas rhizosphaerae. The sequence goes on along the minus strand of NZ_CP118496.1, from coordinate 2,584,232 downwards.
TGGTTTAAATGAACTGGAAATTGTACTCGATTATACAGCTGATACATGGCGTGAAATCTGTCAGCAGCTGTGTGAGAAAAATCACGGCGAAAACCTTGGTATTTATTTGCACGTTAGCCGTGGCGCTGATACTAAGCGTGCTCATGCATACCCGAGTGGTATTACGCCTACGGTATTTGCCTACGCCTTTGAAATTCCAGCACAACCCGTTAGTGATATCGACAACGCCACGACTTATACTGTATCCGTTGAGCAAGATAAGCGCTGGCAGCGTTGCCACATCAAGTCAACCGCATTACTCGGCAACGTGATTCATTACCAGCATGGTGCGGCGGCTGGCAATAAAGAAACCATTTTATACAATCGCTTAGATGAGCTTACCGAAGCAAGCTCAAGTAATGTGTTTATTGTTAAAGATGGCGTGATCAGCACACCCCCATTGGATAACCAAATTTTACCGGGTATCACTCGCTGGTTAATTTTAACGATATTACACAGCCACAGTGACTTTAAAGTTCAAGAACGTATTATTACTAAGCAGGAACTATTTGCAGCCGATGAAGTGTGGATCACCAGTGCCACAAAAGAAGTTGGCCCAGTGGTAAAACTCAACGGTCAACTGGTCGCTGATGGCAAACCAGGGAAAATATGGCAACAAGTACAGAGCTTATTTACTGAACATAAGTTTGATTATTAATAGCGCTAAGCGGTAATTATAAAAGCCGGGGTTGTTAAGTAAACACGGCTTTTAAAATCCAATTAAGTTTTCGCTTACTTAGGCTGATACGGCCAAACTTCTAGTACTCCATCACTGCTTTCGCTGACAATTGTTTTATTTTCTTTATCATACGCTACAGCTAAAACTGAGCCACGAATGCGCTGTTGTGTCGCTTTATACTCAGCCAATAATGTACCATCTTTTACACGCCATAATTGTATCGTGCTTTTCGGTGAGCCGGTTAAAAACCATTTATCATCATTTACAAACCGCGAGTGGTTAAACTCTATAAAATTAGTAAATATATTTAGCTCAGCTTTTTTAATACCGGTGTTTAAATCAAGAAATATACGATCATCAACAGAATCTATCGCAAAACCTAAACTTGCATTTTCGTTTATATTGACATGATTAACACGAGTCGCTAATTTGAACTCTTTTAAAATAGTGCCATCTTTCGTTGACCATAAATAACTAAACTTATCGCTTGAACCGCTTAATGCTGTTTGTCCATCTGCAGATAGTGCTACAGAATTAATATCAAGGCGATGAACTTGAAATAGCGTATTTTGCTTAGTTAGAGAGTTGATCACATCAGCTTCACCGCTACGATAGCCTACCACTATTAACTGACCGTTTGCTGATATTGCAATATCACGAGCAATGTTTTTCCCTGTTGACCAACTACCTAGTAGTTGACCATTTGCAACTGAAAATAAATGTACTGACGTGCGGTTAGAAATATAAAACTTAGTTTTATCATCACTAAAGCCAAGCAATTCAATATGTTTTGCATCATCACCGGAAATGCAACTAAACAAGATTTTGCTTATCTTATTATCCCATACACATACCTTACCTTGCTCTGAGACAACACTTAGCTGGCCATCATTAGATAACGCCGCAGACTCAACAATTTCTTGCGTATGGCGAAATTGTGATGTTGATGGAGCTTCAAAAACTGACTCTCCTGAGCAGCCAACCAGTGCCGATAAAATCCCTATTAAAACGAGTGTTAAAATACAAAATCGCACACGAGTTCTCACTTATATTATTGTTATTAAACGGTAATTGAAGATATTACGAGCTATAAAGTAAAGTCTATACTCTCATTTCATCGCCATTTTAGCCATCTGTTTTAAGCACTTAGCCCGCTACTTTGTCGTTAAACTGTTGATTGGACCAATATGCAGGGCAAGAGCATGAAAAAAGTCTATGATTTCAATACCTTTTCAAGGTAATCTGTACTGCGCATAGCTTTTTTCTGTTTTGCGGGCATGCCTTTATTAAAGCTTGTTTCTGCTTTTAGCTGATTAAATGCGATGTGTCTCAGCCCCGCAAATACAGGTGCTGCACCTTCACGCCTAATTCGGCAATCATCTTCTTTAAATCCGACATCTAAACGCCAATGTAATCCATTCTCTATTTGCCAATGTTGCCGTGCGGATCTTGCGAGTTCTTCCGCCGATAGATATGCTGAACTGATGTAGTATCTGTAGCATAACTCATTGCTTACTTTGTTTTTTTCTTTCCTATAAGAAACAATAACTCCCACTGTTTTGGCATCTTTCCAATTGCTCGTTTCTGATAAATCACTTACGTTATGACTAACAGCACAACACCTGAATTCTTCTCTGTTTTTATGATAATCGGCTTCATTAAACAAAACTCCTTCGGACGCTTGTCGTGTGACCTCAGGTAATAAAGCATTCTCTACTTGTGACAGCAGTCCTTTATGGTTCGCTTTTACTGCCAGTAGGTAATCGGCTTGTTTATCCACTATTGTCTCTGCAATTGATTTTTGACACCCCATCGCGTCAATCGTGACTAAGCAGCCTTTTATCTCCAGTAATTCAAGAAGCTCTGGTAACGCTGTTATTTCATTCGACTTTTTATCAACAGGGCATTGCGCCAAAACAACACCATTTTCGCACGCAAATGCACTGACCATATAAAGTGCATCGCGCCTATCTGACTGATTAAATGAACCTTTCAATCGCTTACCATCAATCGCAACTACATCGCCCTGAGTTAATTTAGAACAGTCTTTCATCCAAGAAGAAAAAGAATCTTGAAACTGCGTCATATCAATGCGACTCATCACACGAGCGATTGTGTCATGGCGAGGGATACCTTGCTCAAGAGGAACGTACTTCCTGAGCCAATCTAATCTATCATGGCCAAAATCTTCAATATCTTCCCAGCCTTGGCACCCAGATATGACAGCGCTGACAGCTAAGAATATGATATCAAAAAGTTTATGGACAACTTTACCCTGCTGGCGAGGGTCGTCAATTGATTCGAAATATTTAAATAGTTGAATATCAGGCATGGGGGCTCCTTAAAAAGGAGTATAAGATCATACTTTTAAGTCAAGGTAAAGTTCGTGATCTTGCCCTGGACCAATATGCGTTATTTTTAGCACTTTAATGCCACATAAGCCTAAAGTTGTGTGCTTTAACTGCTTTGTCACACAGTCTCCTTGAAAATAACGATAATAAACGGGGGTATCAAGCGTTAGTACAACCTCTGCGGTAAGTACTTTAAGAAGTTTTTCAGGAATGCTTTTATTAGGTTGATATTGAAAGGCAAAGCCATTAACGCTGGCCAATCTAAGTCATGTCTAGTGACTTTTAGCTGTTTTAATTGAGTTAAACTTAACCCTAATAATTGTGCACGTTTATAAGCGAAACAAATTCCACATCAGCGTTATCATAAATACGGTAACAACCTTGACGTTCTATGTTTGTCAGTAGACCTATACTTTCATAATGCCTAATTGCTTTAATTGACACGCCTGAACGCCTGCCATTTCACCAATATACACCAGTCATTCCTTCATCTGTTTGTTCATAATATTATAGGAGTCAACATAAGCTGCTGAGGCCCTCTATCCATTCGGGATGGCGAACCCGCTGCATTTAATAGTCATCACTTCAAAACTTCATTTAAATGCAGAAAACGCATGTTCTAGCTGATTTGTAAGGTCTGAACTTGTGATCCTGCTATATAATAACGCAGCTTAACTTGCCTGCGTAAACAAATGCATTAAGTTTATTGCCATCTAAATCACCAAAGTAACCGGCATAAAACCCTGACATTTCAAGTAGACCGGCTGCGCCCTTATCAGTAGCTCCAAGCTCAATCGCTTTGTTATCCCTGAGAATTTCCGGCTGGGGAGTAAAATAATATTAATGCTAAAATAAATATGTTAGTAGATCTCTTAACCAAAGCTCAGCTTAAATAGTCATAGCCTTTACTTTATTTATGAAGTTATTAGTGTATTATCAAAGTCTTACTAATGACACTAAACAAAACAGCAAAATGTTATGGATTTTTCTCTTTATACTAAACTGAGCCCACAACTTAGTCATAATAGTTATTGTTGTGAGTTTGACAGTAGCAGTTTTATTGACTGTGACTTTTTAAATTATCAGATTGTGTTACCGCAACAACTACAAAAGGCTGTTGTAAAACGAAGAGCTGAATACCTCGCCGGCCGTTTTTGCGCAAAACAGGTGTTAACCGCCCTCAATATCCCCTGTTTTGATATTATCTCAGGCCCCGATCGCGCGCCCATATGGCCTAAAAACATTATTGGTAGCATTACCCACACGCAAGGGATCGCAATGGCTATAGCATGTCAGCACACTGATATCGCTGGAATTGGTATTGATATAGAGCAACTAATGAGTGCCAAACAAGAGCTAGAGCTACAAAAGCAAATTTTGCATCCCGATGAATATCCACTGTTTAGGCGATTGGCTGGGCAGCTTTCACATCCATTAACCGTCATTTTTTCAGCAAAAGAAAGTATTTTTAAAGCACTATATCCAAGCGTAAAGCAATTTTTTGGTTTTGAAGCTGCACAGCTAATTGCTTTTAATCAGCAACAATTGCAGTTTAAAATTACTAAAACGCTTGCAGAGCAAGTGCCTCAAGACACTTACGTAACCGTTTTCTATCAATGTAATAAAAGTGTAGTACTCACCGAGTGTGAATTTACTATCGCAGCTCAACCACTCAAAAATACTAATGTCGGCAAGTAGCCACTAATAATCAATCAGGTATTCATCGCATGATGGTGTACCTTTGGGTTTTGTTATTCTATAACGGTTAGGTGCGATAATTAATAACAAGGAATTAAAATGAAATTGATTGCCCCCGCAGCCCTCCTAACCTCGCTGTGTTTTTCAGTATTAGCCAATGATAACCTGCAAACTTTTCAACTAGAAAATGTATTCGACCTTGAATATGCCAATCAAATTGAAATGACTAACGACGGTAAAACCGTCTACTTTGTTCGTAATCGGATGGACATTAAATCAGATAGTAAAGTTAGTAATATTTGGTCTGTCGACAGTAGTTCAAAGCAATTACAACCGCTTACATCGGGTGTACATATGGATTACTCCCCTGTCTTGTCGCCAGACCAATCACGTTTAGCGTTTATTTCAACTCGTGATGGCAGTAGCCAAATTTATGTAAAATGGCTAAAAACAGGCGCTGTTGCAAAAATTAGTAATCTTACTCAAAGCCCTTCAAGTTTGCAGTGGTCACCTAATGGTCGGCAATTACTGTTTAGCCAATTTGTACCGAGTAAAGTTAGTTCTCCTATTAACTTACCAGGCAAGCCTGAAGGTGCCAGCTGGGCAGAGCCTGCTAAATTTATTGATGACGTATATTATCGTGCCGATGGCGGCGGTTATACCAAGCCTGGTTTTCGTCATTTGTTTACTATTGAAGCCAATGGCGGTAATGCCCGTCAGTTAACCTCTGGCGACTTTGATCATGGCGGGCCAGTTAGCTTTTCTGAAGATGGTAACAGCCTTTATTTTTCGGCTAATCGCCATGCTGACTTTAAACTCAAACCAACAAATTCTGAAATATATCAGCTGACATTAAATGATCTACAAATAACAGCGCTTACCGACCGAGAAGGTCCTGATCAGCAACCGCAAATATCACCAGATGGGCGTTATCTTGCCTATACCGGTTATGATGATAAACGTACCAATTATGAAAATACCCAGCTATATATTCGCGATTTAAAATCGGGTGATACCACAAGTTTAACCGCTGATTTTGACCGCAGTGTCGAGCAAATTAAATGGGCTGATAATTCTAGAGGGCTTTATTTTAGTTACGCCAGTGAAGGCCAAACCGCACTCGCTTATCAACCACGTAGCGGCAAACGAAAAGTGATCACACAAAAAATAGGGAGTGTTTCATTCGGTCGCCCTTATTCTGGTGGTGACTTTGATATAAGCGACGATGGTGATGTGGCAATCACGCTTGCTGATACCCAACGTCCTGCTGATATAGCAATAGTTAAAAATGGTAAAACACAACGTTTAACAAAATTAAATGACGACGCGCTTGGTAATAAACAGCTGGCAAAAGTAGAAGAAATTTGGCTGAAATCAAGTTATGACGACTTACCAATTCAAGGTTGGGTCGCCTACCCTCCTGGGTTTGATAGTAGTAAAAAATATCCCCTTATTTTAGAAATACACGGCGGCCCTGTCGCTAACTACGGTCCACACTTTAGCGCTGAAATACAATTATTTGCCGCTAAAGGTAATGTGGTTTTATATATGAACCCGCGTGGTAGTGATTCATACGGGAAGGAGTTCGCGCAAACTATTCATCACAATTATCCTAGTAACGATTTTGATGACTTAATGACTGGCGTTGATGCGCTTATTGGCAAAGGTTTTATTGATCAGTCAAAACTGTTTGTAACCGGTGGCTCAGGTGGCGGTGTACTTACGGCGTGGATTGTTGGCCATACAGACAGATTTGCCGCCGCTGTTGTTGCCAAGCCGGTGATCAATTGGATCAGCTTTGTACTAACTGCCGACTTCTACCCATTCTTTGCCGATTACTGGTTCCCAGGTAAGCCATGGGATCATATTGAGCATTATATGAAACGCTCGCCAATTAGCTATGTTGGTAATGTTAAAACACCAACCATGCTACTCACTGGTGAAGCGGATTACCGCACTCCTATTTCTGAGACCGAGCAATTCTATCAAGCATTAAAGCTACAAGGAGTTGATACAGCAATGGTACGTATTCCTGATGCATCACATGGCATAACAAAACGGCCGTCAAACTTGATGGCTAAAGTAGCTTATATTCAATGGTGGTTTGATAAGCATAGTAAATAGAAGTTAGTTAGCGGCGAGAGTAAAGTTAACAAGTTGCAAGTGTGAAGCTAGAAACCGTAGCTTGGTCCTTAACAACTTTTACTCTCGCTAATTTGTCCCTAGTCAAATCCCCTGTAAACCCCCTTTACAAAAAGTGAGTGCTCATTCACATATTCTAAAGTTTACACAAGTATCGGACTTTGTAAAAAATCGAGTTAGTAAAATTTCGGTTTATGACATTTTTTGGTCATCGAGTTAGTAAAAAATCGGTTTGAGTCACTGTTTATGGCGTTTAAGTTGGTAAAAAAGTGGTTTGTAGTCGGTTAGAGTTGGTAAAAAATCGGTTTATATTTTCTGATTAATGGCTAATAACGGCCATTTTTATCAAAATCCCCCCTTTCCAAAGAGCTAAAAGCTGATTAAATCGCTAAATTGATAAAAAATACCGCCAAAAAATTCACTTGATTAAACTCTGATCCAAAAATTGAAAATAAATCTGATGCTAGTTAAATACTGATCCAAGCCTTAGTTAAAATCTGATCTGAGCGGTAAAGTTAGCAAGTGTAAAGCTGTATATCCTCTGTAATTGCTAGCATCAAAAAAAGGGCCTTGCGGCCCTTGGTAACATTGTTGAGTTGGACTGTTATGTTAAAACTGGTTCATAGTGTTTGCTTCGCCGCCAGCTTTAAGCGCATTTTCACCTGAGAAGTACTCTTTATGGGTATCTCCCATGTTAGAACCTGCTAAGTCTTGATGCTTAACGGATGCTTGTTCGCGGCGAATTTCTTGACGCTGCACATCACGTACATAAGCCAGCATACCTAAGTCACCAAAGTAGCCTTCTGACAGAATATCAGTGCTCAATGCAGCCGTGTGATAGGTCGGTAGCGTAATTAAGTGGTGGAAAATACCAGCTTCGCGCGCGCCATCACGTTGGAAGTTTTGTACTAACTCATCTGCTGCGACTGCAAGTTCAGTTGCATCCATCTCTGGTGCCATTAGCGCCTTATTATCATCAATGCTTGGATAAGCAGATAAGTCTTTACCTTCGTCTAACCACTGTTGATAAACTTGCTCGCGGAATTTCAATGTCCAGTTGAAAGAAGGTGAATTGTTATAAACCAGTTTAGCGTCAGGAACTTGCTCTTTAACCCGATTAACCAGTTCAGCAATTTGTTTTACATGTGGTTTTTCAGTTTCAATCCACAGTAAATCAGCACCCGATTGCAAGCTGGTAATACAATCTAGTACAACACGGTCTTTTTCTGTGCCTTCGCGGAATTGGTATAAACCATTATCAAGGCGAGTCGGCTTGCATAGTTGGCCGTTCAGCTTCATTGCCGTATCACCTTCATTTAAATCTTCAACACCGTTAATTGGTGTGGTTTCTAAAAACGCATTGTACTGACTAGCAAGGTCGCCAGGTGTTTGTGATACCGGCACTTTTTGGGTCAAGCTGGCACCAAGTGAGTCAGTACGTGCGACAATAATACCGTTATCAATACCCAGTTCTAAAAAGGCATAACGCACGGCGTTAATTTTTGCTAAAAAGTCTTCGTGTGGCACAGTTACTTTACCTGCTTGGTGACCACATTGCTTCGCGTCTGAAACTTGGTTTTCGATTTGGATAGCACATGCCCCCGCTTCAATCATTTTTTTAGCGAGTAGGTAGGTTGCTTCTTCATTACCAAAACCAGCATCAATATCTGCGATGATCGGCACCACATGACTTTCAAAGTTATCTATTTTATCAAGTACCGCTTGTACATCACCACCAGTTGCTTTGGCGTTATCTAAGTCTTTAAATAAATGGTCAAGTTCACGAGCATCGGCTTGTTTTAGGAAAGTATAAATTTCTTCAATCAACGCCGGTACTGAGGTTTTTTCGTGCATACTTTGATCCGGTAGTGGGCCGAACTCAGAGCGCAGCGCAGCAACCATCCAACCGCTTAGGTATACGTAGCTACGCTTAGTGGTTTTTTGGTGACGTTTAATCGCCATCATCATTTGTTGGGCAGTAAAACCATGCCAGCAACCAAGCGATTGTGTGTATTGGCTGGTATCAGCATCATATGCAGCCATATCTTCACGCATGATGTCAGCTGTAAACTGGGCGATGTCTAATCCCGTACGAAAACGATTTTGCAAACGCATACGACTTGCGTATTCAGGATTAATTGCTTGCCATGTTTTACCTTGTGCTTGACAAAGTGTAGCTAAAGTATCGGTTTCACGTTGATAAGTAGTCATAATAAAAAATCCTCTGAACGGGTTAAAACTAAATTTTATTTATATGGTTGTGTGAGAGGCTAAGAGTTAATGCTCTGTAGCGCTTAAATCAACATTAGGCCGATTTATTGGATTTAGTAAATTTATAGTTGTTATGCTGGCTATATATTTAGTGAATGGCTAAAAGAACACCTATTGCGTATTTTTAGGTTATGGTTAACAAAAGATTGCTCACATGCAGTCAATTGCACCGCGACCGTTTAAAAGGATATCGATTATGACACTCTCTCACAGCCAATTTGGATTAACCGTAGATAACCAATTAGCCGATTTTGTTAACCAGCAACTGCTACCCGGTACAGGTATTAGCGAACAACACTTTTGGCAAGGATTTGCTGAAATTATTGATGACCTTAGTCCGCTTAACCGTGCATTATTAGTCAAGCGTGAAGACCTACAACACCAAATTGATAGCTATCACCTAGCAAATAAACACTGGGATGCAGCGCAATACCAACAGTTTTTAACTGACATTGGTTATTTAGTCCCTGAGCCCGATAATTTTTGCATTGAGACAGAAAATGTTGAGCCTGAAATAGCCCGCACAGCTGGCCCTCAGCTGGTTGTGCCAGTAAGTAATGCACGCTTTGCACTTAATGCCGCTAACGCACGCTGGGGGTCGTTATACGATGCCTTATACGGCACTGATGTACTTAGCGAAGAAGATGGCGCTGAAAAAGGCAGCAACTATAATCCTGTTCGCGGTTTTAAAGTAATGGCCTACGCAAGGCAGTTTTTAGATAAAGCGTTACCACTTGAAAATGGCTCACATATTGAAAGTACTAATTATTCGGTAGTTAATGGCCAGCTCATCATCACCTTACGTGATAGCTCACAAACAGGCTTAAAACAACCAGCGCAACTTATTGGTTTTCAAGGTGAAGCACAAAACCCCAGTGCAATTTTATTACTCAGTCATGGCCTCCATATAGAGCTACAAATAGATCATAATCATAGCATTGGTGCAGCCGACAAAGCGGGCTTAAAAGACGTCCTCCTCGAAGCTGCACTTACCACCATCATGGATTGTGAAGACTCCGTTGCCGCCGTTGACGGCGAAGATAAAGTGCAAGTGTATCAAAATTGGTTAGGCTTAATGAAAGGAACTCTCGCTGAGTCATTCACAAAAGATGGCAAAACGATTGAGCGTACACTCGCCAAAGACCGCAGTTATTCAGGTATTGATGGGAAACCGCTAAGTCTAAAAGGGCGTAGTATGATGTTTGTGCGTAATGTTGGCCATTTAATGACAAACCCTGCGATTCAAGATAGCCAAGGCCGCGACGTATTTGAAGGTATCATGGATGCAATGATCACGGTCACTGCCGCACTGCATGACTTAAATGGCAATAGCCCGGTAAAAAATTCAACTGCAGCCAGTATCAATATCGTCAAACCGAAAATGCATGGTCCTGAAGAAGTTGCTTTTACCAATACATTATTTAGTCGTATTGAACAGCTTTTACAGTTACCCAAAAACACCATAAAAATGGGCATTATGGATGAAGAGCGCCGTACATCGGTGAACTTAAAAGCCTGTATTAATGCTGCTAAACAACGTGTGGTATTTATCAATACTGGCTTTTTAGACCGTACAGGTGATGAAATTCATACCTCAATGCAAGCAGGTGTAGTATTACCAAAAGCAGCCATTAAGCAACAACCTTGGATCAATGCTTATGAAGACAGAAATGTCGATATCGGTTTGCAAACCGGGTTAAGTGGTCGCGCACAAATAGGCAAAGGTATGTGGCCAATGCCCGATAAAATGGCGTTGATGATGGAGCAAAAAATTGCCCATCCGCAAGCAGGCGCTAATACTGCCTGGGTGCCCTCCCCTACTGCAGCCACCTTACATGCTATGCACTATCATGACGTTGATGTGTTTGCCTGTCAAAAAGCGATTGCCCAGCGTCAACAAGCTAGTTTAACAGAACTATTAACTCCGCCTTTGATGGTTGATCCTAATAGTTTGAGCAAAGAAGATATTCAGGCAGAGCTGGATAACAATGCTCAAGGTATTTTAGGTTATGTAGTACGTTGGATTGATCAAGGTGTAGGCTGTTCTAAAGTGCCTGACATTAACCATATAGGATTAATGGAAGATAGGGCTACACTGCGTATTTCAAGCCAACATATGGCTAACTGGTTGCAGCATGGGGTATGCACGCAGGCACAAATAGAAACTACCATGGCGAAAATGGCAAAAGTAGTGGATGGCCAAAATGAAGGGGATCCGGCTTATGTTAATATGGCCGATTCAGTGCAAAGCTTAGCACAAAGTATTGCATATCAAGCTGCATTAGCCCTTGTATTAGAAGGAGTTAAACAACCCAGTGGCTATACTGAACCATTATTGCATGCGTTTCGTATAAAATATAAAGCGCAACAATAGCTCCCCTTCGAGTTTGTTAGTGTCATATTGCCAGCCCTCGGGCTGGTTTTTTTTGCTTAAATTATCCTTTAACCATAACTTTCCTGAATAATCAGCATTCAGCAAAATAAGCCATCAACAACAAAAAAAGCACATTCCAGCAATGAAATGCGCTTTTGTATCTTCTCGAAACTACTAACTTGCTAACTTTATAACTTCAGCCTAATTCACTACCGTGGCGTTATGATAAACGTTTTGTACGTCGTCACAATCTTCCAACATTGCAATAAATTTATCAAAATTAGCGATAACATCGGCATCAGTAATTTCTATATGCACTTGTGGCACGAAGGTGATTTCGTCAACTTCAAAAATAATACCTTCAAACGCCTCTTCTAATGCTGTTTTTGCTTTGTAATATTCGGTATGTGGAGCAAAAACCGATACTTTGCCATCTTCAACTTCTACATCGGTTACATCAACATCAGCCATCATTAAAGCTTCAAGTACCACTTCATCATCGTCACCACTAAAACCAAGTACAGCTAAATGATCAAACATATGTGCTACACAGCCTGGTGTACCTATTTTTGAATCAGTTTTAGTAAACGGTAAGCGAACATCTTTAATAGTACGATTTGGGTTATCTGTTAAACAGTCAACAATCACCATACAGTTACCTGGGCCATAGCCTTCGTAACGGGCTGTTGCATAATCTTCACCAGCTCCGCCAGCAGCTTTTTCTATCGCTTTTTCGATGACATGTGCTGGTACTTGATCTCGCTTTGCGCGTTCGATTAAGCGTTTTAGCGACTGGTTTACTTCTGGATCAGGTTCACCATTTTTTGCTGCTACGTAAATTTCTTTACCGTACTTAGAATTAACTTTGGTTTTAGCATTGGCTGTTTTCGCCATGGAGCTTTTACGTACTTCAAATGCTCTGCCCATCTTATGCCTCTATTGGAAACTCGATATTGGCAACATTTTAACAATTTGCGCAGTATTGAGCTAGTGATTAAATGACTGCAAAATCACAATTATGACATTTCGTTTAACAGTACTTACGCTTATAAAAGTTAAACAACACGCTATTTAACATAACACTAAAATTCTACTTAAACTGAAGCATTTATAAGTCGAGATTGTCGTGTTTGCCCTAAATTATTTATTAAGTTAGGCAATTCAGAAAAATGGTGCAGAATATAATCAGCTTGTTCTGCATATGCAGGAACATCACTCGGTGCATATAAACAAGCACGCATATTGGCATTATGTGCAGCCTGGATATCATAAAGATAATCACCAACATAAAGTATATGTTGCTGATCTATTCCCCATAACGTTGCAATTGCATTCAAAGCACTCGGATCTGGCTTAGGGGGGGCATCACTACGCGTGAGTACAGTTTGAATTGGCAACGGATTATTTTTTAATTTCAGCGCAGTAGCTCGGTCGTAATTACGTGTCACGATTGCCATTGGTATTGCTTGCTCTTTTAAACGCGCGATAGCTTGCGCTACACCGGGTAACAACGTTGCATGTTGAGCATCAATAAGCTCATGCTGATGGACAATATTCATTGCTTCCTCACGCATGTAAGGAGACGGAAGGCCATCAATAAAACTAAGTAGATCATGCTCGTCAGGGCAACCGACTTGAGCTTTGATAAGAGTAAAATCAAGTTCAGATGATACTAAGGTGCCATCTAAATCAAAAATAACCCCAGCTACTGTACTTTGATACGTATTCATACCACTCCTTGTATATGATTTGATTTTCATCCAAATTACTTACTTTAAGATAGTTTACGCAATTAGATATGAAAAGGAACATATTCGTATTTAATATAAAAATTAATAAAAAACGCGCACAAAACTACTGTGCGCGTCGGTTGGGGGACTTTTAAATTTGCCTACTTAGTTTACTCTACAGCTGTATTAGCTGGTTCAAAGCGCGCTTCTAGCCAAGTGTCATCTTGGGTAAAGTGCAGTGTTTTCACTTTGCCTTGACCTTCAACATTAACCATATTCACTTGCGCAGGCCATAAATCACGCAGCGCGCCGTGACTCATACGGATCCCTTTAATGTCCTTTGGGATCGGCGCTTCTTGATAAACCCAAAAAAACTTACCATCAACTTGCGCACCCACTTCTTTCAACACTAGCGGCTCACCATATAGTGTTTGTAAAGCAACATGTGATTCTATGTAATCTACAAAGCGTTGTTGATCTTCTTTATTACTAATAATATCTGCACCACCGGCAAATAAATGCTCCACAGCATGCTCGGTATCATGTAAATAAAACCGATGCATTAGCTCAATATTACTAGTACGTTTATTAAATAAAACTGTAGTTACTGATGCTTTAAGTTGATGCGCCATCGCTGGCATAGCAACTATAAAAGCAAGAATAATAAGCATAAAACGCATTATTCTTGCTCCTTATCGCTGTCTTTTTCGTCACCTGTTTTTAGCTCAGTTTTAATATCATGCATGATATCGCGGCTGACTTTGGCTTTACTTTGCTCTTTTTTATACACTTCAATACGTGAAGGGATAATACGACGAGGGTAGTTATTATTTTCAACATCTACGTCTGCAGTTTCCCAACGAGGGTCAACCGTTACTGATACCAAAGGCTTGTTCTTATCAGTAATAATAAGTTTTTGCACATGTTTGTGGTTGCGACGCCAGATTTCGGCAGGGATCATACGCTCTTCTTTAGTACCATCTTCATAGCTAAGCTCAAGTAAAATTGGCATTACTAGGCCGCCTAAATTCGAAAATTCAAGCACGTAATAGTTTTTATCTTCTGCAACTGCGCGATCGAGTACTTTACGCTCCCATGGCTCTAAGCCTTTTAAGAATTTATTATACGAGTTGCGCTCTTTGTTAGTAACAGTGAAGCGGTCGTTTTCATCGTAGAAATCAGTTACGTCGGAGTTTTCTTCAACCCATAGCTTTTTAGCTTCAGCCTTATTGCGTTCCACAAATAGTGGCATAGGTTTAGCCGCTTCAATATCACGTAGGCGATTAAAATCTATATCAGGATTTTTAGTATCTAAACGTAATTGATAGACTTTATCGAGCGAGATATCAACATGATCAGTGCTATAGAACCAGCCACGCCAGAACCAATCTAAATCAACACCTGATGCTTCTTCCATGGTACGGAAAAAATCAGCAGGGGTAGGGCGCTTGTACTTCCAACGCTGGGCGTACTCTTTAAACGCAAAATCAAACAGCTCACGGCCTAAAATCACTTCACGCAAAATATTTAGTGCGGCCGCAGGTTTGGTATAAGCATTAGGCCCTAAACGCAGTACGCTGTCTGACTGAGTCATTACCGGCACTTGATTTTCAGACTTCATGTAGGCAACAACGTCACGCGGTTCAACACCCCATGGAATAGTTGGATCCCATTCACGCCCAGCAACACCATCTAAAAAGCTGTTTAAACCTTCATCCATCCAAGTCCATTGGCGCTCATCAGAGTTCACCACCATAGGAAAATAAATATGACCAACCTCGTGGATCACCACGCCAATTAAAAAGCGCTTTTCAGCTTGTGAATAAGTACGCGAACCGTCATCCTGTAACTCAGTTCGTGGGCCATTAAATGTGATCATTGGGTATTCCATACCGCCTACTGGACCATTGACTGACTGCGCAACAGGGTATGGATAATCAAATGAAAAGCGCGAATAAACTTCCATTGTATGTACGATTGCTTCGGTCGAATACTTCTTCCATAGATCGCCACCTTCTTTAGGGAAAAATGACATAGCCATCACTAATGGCTGATCATTACCTCCTTGTTGGTAACCTTTTGCATCCCACATAAATTTACGCGACGACGCCCATGCAAAGTCACGCACATTTTCCGCTTTAAAGTGCCATGTTTTGGTCTTATCTGTGCCTTCTTTTTCATTTTCTAAGGCTTCATCTTCAGTAACGATAAATACTGGACGCTTTGTATTTTTGGCTTGTTCTAAACGGTTTCGCTGAGTACGGGTCAGCACGCTACTAGCATTATCAAGCTTACCCGTTGCTGAGACGATATGATCGGCAGGAACAGTGATCTCAACATCATAATCACCAAATTCTAGCGTAAACTCACCACTGCCTAAAAAGGCTTTATTAGTCCATGCTTCGTAATCTGTATAAGCAGCTAAACGTGGAAACCATTGAGCAAGTAAGAATATATCGTTGCCATCTTTTTCAAAATGCTCGTAACCAGAGCGAGCGCCAACGGCATCTTCTTCAACGATGTTAAAAGCAAAGTCCATGCTGAATTCGGTGTCTTTGCCTGGTTTCAGTGGTTCATTTAAATCAATACGCATTAGTGTATCAACAACTGTGACTTTTAATTCTTTACCGTTGTCATCTTTAACATTAGCAATTGTAAAGCCAAGTTCATTGTCACTCATAAATTGTTGACGACGTAGCTGGCTTAAACTTAATTTAGTTGCTTTGGGTTGTGGATCTCCCTGCAAGGCAGAACCATTAAATGTAGCAGTACGTTCTGCAATAGAGTCACTTTTAAAAATATTTTGATCGAGTTGCAACCATAAATACTTGAGTGTGTGTGGTGAATTATTTTTATACTCTATGGTTTGACTTGCTGTTAAGCGACGCGCTTTTTCATCAAGCTTTACATCGATGTCGTAATTAACATGCTGTTGCCAGTATTTTTCACCAGGTTCACCTGCTGCACTGCGATAAACATTCGGTGTAGGCAGCACTTCATCGAGTTGGCGAAACTTATCAACATAACTGCCTTTTGTTTGCTCAACTACAGAAGCCATAACAGTACTTGAGAGAGCTAACGGTAAAAATATAGCCCCTAAAGTTACAACTGCTTTTTTCATAATTAATCCTGTTAATTTTTCGTAAGCATACTTTGTCAAAATAGTCAGATATATTCAATTAAATAGCGATAAACCGCCGCATTTATAGGGTAAAAAATAACTTTTTCTTAAATACTGATGATTAACAACATTGTAATTATTGTAAAGGGGGTTTACAGCAACTTTTGTACGAAATTCAGGCTTAATTAATGCAAGTCTATTACAGTTAACTTTACAGTTTGTAAACACGTTAACTTAAACGATGAGTAATAAACCTCTTATTATAGTATTGAATAAGCTAGCTGACAGCTTGCAGAGGTAACCGATGAAATTTTACATTGTAAAAAAAGATAATAGTGTTGCGGCTATTCCAGCTCAGACTGAGCAACTAAATGAATATCAAAAGCGGGGCTTTGAGTTTGTTGAAGTCGTTGCGGCTTGCGATAAAAACGACGCACTCGATCGCTTTCCAAAACATAGTAAAAAACGTAAAAAGTGGCTTGTTTTATGCAGCAGTTTGGTGGTTATAAGCATAACTTTTAGCTTAATTTCGGCTATTTTTGTATTAATGGCTAAATAATGAATTCTTTAGTTGACCTTTATAGTCATTTGTATTTAAAATCGCCCACTTTTTTGATTTGAGGGGGTTAAAAGCATCGCTTTTCTCCTCAAAAGTGTTTCAACATACTAGTAAAATGCGGTGGGCATATGGATTTTTATATCCTAAAAAAACAACAAGAAGTAATTGCAATTCCAGCAGATGAACAAAGTTGTAAACAGTATTTAGATTCAGGTTATTTTTATATTGATAAAGTAGCTGCCTGTAACGAAACGAATGCGTTAAAAGTACTGCAGGCCAAACAAACCAAAGCACTCAAAGTACCATTAGTGCTGGCATTGTTAGCTTTACCCATGGTGATCTTTGCTTGGTATAACCTAACAAGTTAAAGATTCAGCTTGTGCCCTTGCATCTTAATTTAGCTTGGGTATATTGACGCTCTTAACTGTTTTTTAAGAGCGTGACATGAAAGTCTTACATACCTCAGATTGGCATTTAGGCCAACAATTTTACGAACACAATCGCTGCCAAGAGCATCAGGTGTTTTTCAGTTGGCTGATAGACACGCTCGTCACACAACAAATAGATCTGCTGTTAGTCGCTGGTGATATTTATCACACAGCTACCCCGCCTGCTAGCAGTGAAAATCAACTCTACCAATTTATAAAAGATGCCAAAAAGCACTGCCCTGCATTGCAAATAGTGCTTATTGCCGGTAATCATGATTCTGCAAATCGCATAATGGCCGCCCAGCCGCTGCTTGCTCAGTTTGATACTCAGGTCGTAGGCCGTTTTGATGCGAATAGTCCAGCAGATGTGGTACTGCGTTTAAATAGCAACTCTGTAACAGCTCATATCGTTGCAATGCCATTTTTACGTGCCAGTGATGTTAGTTCACTTAGTCACACTGAAAACGGTCACGATTACGCTCAAGGCATAGCTAAGGCCTACCAGCTAAGTATTGAGCATGCGCTCATTGATAAGCCTGCAACAACGCCGCTGATAGTGATGGGGCACTTACATGCCAAGGGCGGCGATATCTCCAGTGATTCTGAGCGAAATTTGATAATTGGCGGAGAAGAATCAGTAACAGCAAACGTGTTTAGCAATCATGCTGATTACGTTGCGCTGGGCCACTTGCATAAAGCGCAAATAGTCGCAAAGTCCGAGACAATCCGCTATAGCGGTACACCAATGCCGATGTCGTTTTCAGAGCGCAACTATAAACACCAAGTATGTGTTGCTGAGTTTACAACCACCACTGATGATACGATTGCAGTGACTGTAAACCCCCTTTACATTCCTCGCCCAACAGAAGTGATTTTATTACCTGAAGGAGAGTGCGTACCTCTTGAACAATTATGCCAACAACTATCGAGCCTAAACCTAAGCCAATATAGCCAAGCTCCGTATTTAAGAGTAAAGCTCAGTGCAGGGGATACCGATACAACTTTTCGAGAGCAAATTGAAAAAGCACTAGAGAACAAAGAAGTGCGCTTTTGCGGCATAGAACGCGTTCGTCAGCATAATAAAGAGCAGCGTTTAACTGTCTTTGAAGATTTAAGCCAAGTCGAGATGCTCAACCCGCAAATGTTATTAGAGCAAGCGTTTGCCAATAACAAAGACATGGCGGGGCAAGCTGTCCCGGATGAGCTAAAAACCCTTTTAAACGATGTAATAAGCGAACTTGCGGAGCAAGAACAACTATGAAAATAACCGCAGTACGCATCCATAACTTAGCCTCAATTGTTGACGCCGAAATCGACTTTACCAAAGCACCGTTAAGGGATGCTGGTTTATTTGCCATAACGGGCGACACTGGTGCAGGAAAAAGCACTTTTTTAGATGCGATTTGCTTAGCCCTTTATACCAAAACAGCTCGATTAAGAGGTGATAAAGGTAACTTAATAGATTTTAATGGCGACAGTATAAAGTTAAATGATCCACGTAACTTATTACGTAAGGGTAAATGGGAAGGTTTTGCCGAGGTCGATTTTTTAGGCCAAGATAAACAGCTCTATCGCGCGCGCTATACCATTCAAAGAACTCATAAAAAAATAACCGGAAAGTTAAAAGTAGCAGAGCACAGCCTCTATACTTTGCCAGACGAAACGCTAATAGCTGATAAAAGCAACACCATAAAAGAAGTCGAAAGTAAAATAGGGCTCAACTTTGAACAATTCTCGCGGGCGGTATTATTAGCGCAACATGAGTTTGCGGCATTTTTAAAGGCCACGGGTGATGAACGAGCCCAGCTTTTAGAATGCTTAACTGGCACAGATAAATTTAGCTTGATTGGTAAACGTATTTTTGAGCGCCATAAAGAACAGCTAAATAAACTCGAATTGCTCAAAGCCAGTTTAGCCAGTTATACCTTACTCACTGACGAAGAACTTGCCGCGAAAACTCAACTACTTGATGATTTAAAACAGCAAATTGAAGATACTACAAAAACCTTAGCTGGCATCGAGCAGGGTATAAACTGGTATAAGCAAGCCAATAGCTTAGAGCAAGCACTGAATCTAGCAGAACAAAATCAACAACAAGCCAGTACAGCGCTTAAAGCCATTGCAACACAAAGTGAACAGGCTAAACAAGCGCAAAGTGCACTGGAAATTAAAGACAATCGCAATCGTTTTAAAAGCTTAACGGCGCAAAATAATGAACTAAATACCAAGGTAAATGATTTAAAGAGTATCGATCATACGGCACTCATTACTGATCTTGCCAGCGCACTTGAAAAGCACAACGAGAGCTTGCAAACGGCGAAACAACAGCAAAAAAGCGCGGAACCAATCATTGCTAAAGCGCGTGAGCTCGACAATCAACTTGCGATGCAAACACAAACCATAACCAGCATTACAAGGCAAAATGAAAAAGAGCAAAAACAACTTACTCATTTACAGCAGCAATTTAAACAAAGCCAAGCAAGTCATCAACAAGCAAAAAAACATTCCGAGCAACACCAGCAATGGCTAACCCAGCATAGTCAACTTAAGCAACTAGCGAGTGATTGGAATTACTATCAGCATAGCTTCAATCAGTTTTTGCACGCTAAGCAGCAATTTGCAACAACGACTGAACAAAGTACACAGTTAGCAGCTGAGCTTATACGGCAAAACGAGCAGCTGGAAACACAAACTAAAAAACTGACGCTAAGCGAACAAACACTTTTAAGCGAACAACAAAAGCTTGATCAACTCAACAAGCAACACGGCCAATTTAATATTGAGCAATGTGATGCCAAACTTAAAAGTATCGATTACTTAAAAGAGCAACGCGAGCGTTACAAACAGTTTAATCAAGAGCTAAAGCAAAGCACGCAACAACAAAGTGTTATTGCAAGCAAACTAAGTCAGGGCGAGCAAACACAAACAACGCTAACCCAGAACCTAGTAACACGAGAACAAACGCTTAAACACAGTGAATACGCACTAAATCAAGCTCGCTTGCGTGCCAGCGAAAGTGTCGAACATTTACGTGCTCAACTTACGCCAAATGAACCTTGTGTGGTATGTGGAGCAACCGAACACCCATTCGCAGATCAGCAATTAACTAACTTAATCGCTGCTTTTGAAAATGACTATAAAACTGCAAAACAGCACTACGAAAATGCCCTAGCAGAGCTTCACTCGCATCAAACTCAGCATGCTGTGCTCGTTGCTGAACACACACAACACAGCCAAGCGGTACAGACTGCACAGACTAAACAGCTTGAAATAAAACATACCATGCAAGCGGCCCGCACCGAACTTAATGACTTAACCTCAGAGCAATTGGAGGCCAGTTACATTGCGCTCAATGAACAAAAAACACAGTATTATGCAACACAAAAACAACAGCGCAACTTGCAAGAGCAGGTAAACCAACTGCAAAGTATCTTTAAAAATGAGCAGCAAGCTCAACAACAGTTACATACACGCCACCTTGAACTAAGCAATCAACAAAGCCAGCTCAATAGCAAGCTAAGTGAGCTAAGCACACAAATTAATGAGCTAACCGCGACCCTTGGTTCACAATTTCAAGAGGCTCAATTTTGGCAACAACTGCAAAATAATTCGCTTAATTTAATTGAGTTAAACCAGCAAGTTGAGCAATATCAGCACAACCAAGAGCAGCTTGAGCAAGCGCAAAAACAACTCGATAGCGCTGACCAACAGATGCAGCAGTTTACACCGCTGATCAGTGATACAGAGCAAATCTTAAAAAACCTAAAAGATGATTTAGCCAAAGCACAGCAACAACATAGCAGCTCGCAAAGTGAGCGCTTAGCGCTATTTAATAATGAACACATTAGTGCTGACGACTACCAAACGAAGCTAGCTGCTCAACAAGAGCAATACCAAGCACAGCTTCAGCACAGCCAAAAAGCGCACGATAACGCGATAAAACAACGCGACGAGCACGCGATAACGCTGCAAGGCCTCGAGCAACGGTTACTTGAAAATGCGCAAGAACAAGCCGACCTCGATACTCGCTATAATCAATGGTTTGCTGAATTTAAAAGCCGCTACAGCGATGCAAGCCACGAACAGGTCACAATTTTACTAACACTAAGTAGCGATGAAATTAAAACGCATTTAAAGCAACATGAACAATTAGCGCAAGCTTTAATAGATGAAAATGCCGCGTTAAAGCAGCACAAACACGCTTACTTACAGCATCAAAACAGCGATAAACCTAAGCAAAGCCATGCTGAGCTTATTCAACAGTTAGCCAATTTAAACGATCAGCAAGCTGCGCAGCACAAAGCACAGCTTGCAACCAATACTGTACTTGAACAGCACAATCAAAACCGTCAGGCGCTGCAAGGCAAACAAACTGAATTGGCAACCGTGCAAAAACACGTCGAGCAATGGCATGTACTTAATAAAGTGTTGGGTGATGCAACGGGTAAAACCATGCGTAACTTAGCACAAACGCAAACGCTAAAAATATTATTACACTATGCAAACAGCCACTTACGAACGTTAAACAAACGCTATGAACTTACAGCTATTGAGCAAACCTTGGATATCGCCATTGTTGATAAGGACATGGCTGATGAGCAACGTTCAGTTAATACCTTATCCGGCGGCGAGTCGTTTTTAGTCTCGTTGGCACTTGCGCTGGGCCTTGCATCTTTGTCATCCAATAAAGTAAGTATTAACTCTTTGTTTATTGACGAAGGCTTTGGTACGTTAGACAGTGAAACATTAAGCATTGCCATGGATGCACTTGATTCATTACAAGCGCAGGGGCGCAAAGTGGGCGTGATCTCCCATGTATCTCAAATGACAGAACGGGTTGCTACCCAAGTTCATGTCGCCAAGAAACCTGGTGGCTATTCGACTGTTACAATTATTTAAGGAATAGTAATGCCAACATTTACACAAGACGAAGCAACGCAATATGATTCTCGCATTCCTCGTTTAGTACCGGGGTATGAATTGCTACACAACAGTACCGCAGCGCAACTACAAGCAACGCTCGGCGATGAAGCGCATATTTTGGTAATAGGCGCCGGTACCGGTAAAGAAGTCGCCCTCCTTGCTGCCTTGCAGCCTAAATGGCATTTTACTGCACAAGATACCTCACAAGACATGCTCGATATCGCAAAGCAACGATTTGTTGAGCTTGGGATCAGCGAACGGGTTACTTTACACTTAGGCTCGCCATCCGAACTTACACAACAAGCGGATGCCGCATTATGCTTATTAGTGATGCACTTTGTGGCAGATAACGGCGATAAAAAAGCCATGTTGCAAGCAATTAGCACACAGCTAAAAGCACATGGGCAATTATATTTAGCCGATTTAATGCGTCCAGAAACACTTTTTGAGCGTGATGCCCAATTGATACTCAGCAAACAATTAGGCTTAACTGAAACAGGGGTAGAGCGCATGCAGCATAATTTTGAGCATGAGTTTTTCCCACTTGATAGAATTCGTCTTGCCGACTTACTCGATGAAACAGGCTTCAATAGTGGCAAGTTGTATTTTAAAACACTTGGTTTTAGTGGTTATGTGGCACAAAAACGCTAAACGTAAACTACTAATTTACCTTTCACAATGCTCTATTACTACTTAGACATGCATTAAAGCATTTTTAAAACCGTTTACCCAACGCTGGTTAACGGTTTTAATATTGACACTTTATTTTTCAATATTTTACCCTAACCAAATAGATTCGTATTAGGTCTAATAAAACCACCATTACTTGGGATTGTGTATCATCCCACTAACAACAATGTACTGACACACTTAGAATCAATAATAATTTTTTCATGTGCTTTTAAGCCAAATATAAGCTTTTAACGGTTACCGTCTTATTTGGTTGTACCTATAAAGTTTGCAATAACAAAAAATAATGGTAGGCTGTAAGTTCATCTTTTACAGGACGTAACTAATGAAAAAATGGATTTTTATATTAATCTCCCTCAGTTTCAGCCCGCTATGTACTGCATCCGCTGTTTACTCCCCTTTGACACAACCGCAATTAGAACAACCTGACACAACACTATTAACTCGACTAGCTGATTTTTGTAATCGCAGAGAAAACATCACAACATCAACCGATAAAGACAGCTTCGCGAATATAATTGAATCACCAATAACAGCTGGTTTTTATCTACACTCATATAACAACATGGCAAAACAGACTGCATGGCGCAATTTCTATGAGTTGCCAGCGCGCTGTAAAACTAAAGAAAACGCCACCATTAATGCATTATGGTGTACTGAGCATCAGCGAGTAAAGCGCCAACAGTTTGAATTACATTGGCAAACAGCGGGCAACTTACAACGTGCCGAAGTACAACCTAATGATCATGTCTATGAAATCATCCTACCCAAAAAAGGCATGCAATCTATTAGGTTAGCTACTCAAAACGTAAAGTCACTCCCCCAAACAAGCTTATTACAGCATGCCTCTTCATTAATGGGGATTGTCTGTATTTGTTTGTTTATTACCGTTGTGATTTTATTTTTTAGTTGGCGACATGCTAAAAGGGTGAAGCGGTTCGTAATCTTAACTCATACAAATAAAGTAATTTATAGCAGCAAGTAACAGCCCAGAGCAGGCTGCTACTAAACAAAATAGTCTGAGCTTTGGATAATCAATCTCCAGCGACAATTAATATATTAATCGTCAGTTTTTAACTGTTTTGCACGCTCCTGTGCTGCAATTAATTTGGCTGATTTTGGCACTGTTTTTTTCGGGACAATCGTCGGCTTTTCTTTTGAATTTGGATCCCAAGTGGGGTCGAGTGATAAATTAGCAAATGGGTTAGCTTTACTCTGATTTGGATCTGCTACAGATGCGCCAGATATATTATCTCTTTCATCTTGCTCTGATGCACTATGCTGCTCTGCTGCTAATTCATCGTTTAATGCCGCAAGCGCCTGTGCTATTTCATCATCACTGTCAGTTACCGTTAAAGTATCAGCTTGTGGTTGAACATCCACGGTCATTGATGGCTCAACTTCCCTCGTTTGCGAAAGGCCTGATGTGAGCGCTTGGCCACTACTATTAACAGCATCCGAATGGACAATTTCATTTGCTACTTCATTCGTTGCGCAATGAATAACGTTTTCATCATCCATTTTAGGTAATTGCTCAGCTTCGTTATTGAGCTCTGTTGTGGTCGTTTGGTGTGGTTCTAAATTAGTTTCAAGATCAGCTTCAACATTTATCGTCGCAGGCTTTATGACGTCTTTAGGTTGTTGTGGCTTCTGACCTGGTAATGGCGCATCAGGATCAAACATACGCACTTCAGGCTCTTTAAAATCATGCTCATTTTTAAAAAGCCGCTGCGTTAGCTCAACTTTTACGTTCACATCGTCTGAATTTATCACTTCAGTTTGTGGAGTTGCAATCACTTCTTGCTCTGCTATAACTGCTTTTTTTGGCGCAACAGTGGATTCGCTTGCTGCGGGCTCAGCCTTTGCGGGGGTTAATTTTGATACAGCGGCTTCTGTACTTGAAGCCTCATCAGTTGCAGGAATTAGCGGTACAGTTTCAGCTGCTTTTTTGTTAGCGCGTAAGCGCAGCAGCAACATTGCAGCTAATAATAAAACTACTAACAACAATAAACTTGGCATCAATAACGAATCCGACTCAGTGCGCACTGGTTCTGGGGCTGTTACCTTTATCGTCGCAGGTTCGCTTGTTATTACGGCTTCGGGTGTAGCGTCAACTTCATCATTGTTTTGCCCAAGCGGCTGTTCGACTGTGGTTTCTGCGCTGCTCTTTTGCTCAACTTCAATACTTTGGACATTCTCAACATTTTCAACAATTACAGACGCCTCCCTTTGAACTTCTGCTGGCTCATTTTTGGCTACTGACGAATTGCTGTCAAGGGGGTTTACAGTCGAGTTTTGCGTCTCTAATGTAGATTTTATTTTATTATCAACATGTGTTTTTGGTGCAACCACTACAGGTGCTGGTTGCGCTTGAGACGCTGCTGGAGGTGGGTTACTGCAGTTGTTTTTATAATCTTTTGCCGCATTTCGATAACTACGGCTACTTGTATTATCGCTGTATTGCTGCATTTGTTGTTTATACAAGATGCACATAGCTTCACTGTATTTAGCAAAGCTATTGAAACTAAAAGTAAATAAAATAAATAAGCAAAGTCGTAATACGTGAGCCATCATAAATCTATTAAACAAAATAACACAATAAACCCAGTTTAATAGTTGTGTGCAAATTTATCTAGCAGTGTGTTTTGCTAATCAATTACCATCAAGGTACGGTATTCATCGTAAGCAAATTGATCTGTCATGCCGCTGATATAATCTTGAATAAATCGACAGCGATAATAAAACTCATAAGCGAGTACATGATCGGGTTCTGCTTGCATCGCTTCAATGGCTTGTAAATAGCTATTTAAATGCTTTTTCGAAAGCTTTTTGAGCAACCGTGTTTCAATTAAGAAACGATCATCCCCTTTGATCACCCGTTTAAAGTCATCATGACTTAACAGCAGTAATGGCTTATAACAATCAAGTAATCCATTGATAATTCGATAGCCTTGTAATTCAAGTTTACCGACTTCCTTATGTGAAAACACATACTCAAACGCCACTTGTTTCAAAGTGGTGGTTATAGCGTGTAAATGACTGCGGTCTTCTAACAAGGCTTGATTAAAATCACCATGATAAACCGCTTCAATATTATCTATAAAACGTTTGGCCGCATAATTAACCAGAGGGTGGAGTAGAGTTACCCGTAAATAAATAAAAAACTCGCTATTAAAGTTATAAGGTTGCTGAGCGGCCTTATCGAGGGCATAGTTAACTGCTTTTTCAACCACGTGCTGATGCTCTACATCGTCAATAGTAAGATTAGTTAACACTTTTTGATAATGCTGTTTGAGTTTATCGCATAATAACTCAACAGTGATAATGCCCTTTTCTACGGCATCTTCAATATCAGCTAAGCAATATGAAATATCATCAGCCGCTTCCATTATATAACTGGCGGGGTGGCGACATTGTGGCTCTATCAATAGCTCTTTTTGCAATCTTTCAACAAAGTTTTTTTCACTGTAGTAAAAGCCTACTTTTTTCATCAAATAATTTTTAGTTCGTGGTATATCTTCTTTAGCCATACTTGCCGGACGCGTGTATTTTAAAATACCAGCCGTTTGGCTATAGGTTAAATTAAGTGATAACAGTGAGTGTACAATACGGATACCTTGCGCATTACCTTCAAAGTTACAAATATCTTGTGCTAAATGTTTAAATATTAAGCCAATTCCCGTGTGTGGATCGGCGCAGCGCTGAGGGGTAAGCGTTGCTAAATTTGCGTTAAACCAGTGATTAATCGCAGCTTCACCAAAATGACCAAACGGTGGATTACCTATATCGTGCATCAAGCAGGCCATTTCAACCAGACTTTCTAGCGGCCTCTCTAACCCTGTTAGGCCATATTCAGCTTGTTGTTTGGCCGTTAAATTCGCAAAGATGCGTTGCACTATAAAACGCCCAACTTGTTGTACTTCGAGGGAGTGAGTTAACCGCGAGCGTACCGCAGCATTGCGCTCCAACGGAAACACTTGCGTTTTTTGTTGTAAGCGGCGAATTGCAGCACTATTGATGATACGGCCACGATCGCTTTCTAACGCCATCTGTAAATTAGGGGTTGAGCGCAGCTCACGCGCTGACGTTATTTTTTTGCTGAAATCGATCATAGACGCTCCTTTTATTGTCTACTTTTAATCTAACAGCTTGTTTACTAAATTAATATCCATGACTGCTATTCGCACATAAATTTATCTATTAATAATTATCACGGTCATAAAATAGCGGTACACTGCATATTAAACATAAGCATATCGTAACGTATTTGTTTATTTTCTGATTACCAATAACGCCCAACAAAGGTATTAATACAATTAAGCCTATTTTAAGTTTTCTGTTATTAGCATTGCTCATTTATGGCTCTTTTAGCCACGCTAAAGACGATAGAAACTCTGCTAATAATACCGTAGTACTTGTTTCTCTTGATGGATTCCGCTGGGATTACATCGAAAAACACGGTGCTGAAAATTTAGCCGCAATAGCTAAATCGGGAGTTCGCGCAACTAAAATGCGCCCGGTATATCCGACTAAAACATTTCCTAATCATATATCTATCATTACTGGTTTATTGCCAATTAATCATGGCGTAGTAGATAACCGCTTTTGCGATACACAAAGAAATGAATGCTATAGCATGGGAAAAGGGAAAGACGACAGCACATGGTTCAACGGCATTCCACTGTGGAATTTGGCGTCGATGCAGGGATTAAAATCAGCCGCTTATTTTTGGCCCGAATCAGATGCGCGATTTAATGGCATGCTGCCGAATTACTTTTACCATTATTCAAAACACAGTAATTATCAAAATCGTGTTGATCAAATTATTCAATGGCTAACATTGCCAGCAGCGCAGCGCCCGCAATTAGTTGTTAGTTATTTTTCACTGGTAGATAGTATGGGCCATGAATATGGGCCTGATGCGGAGCAAACCAAGCAAGCGGTAAAAGAAGTAGATGTATTAATGGGGCAATTACAGCAACGCCTCAATGAACTAGAGCAAAATGTTAACTTAGTGATTGTCTCCGATCATGGTATGAGTACCGTTGAGCCAAACCAAAGTATTGCTATCAGTAGCTTACCGAAAGACGACAAGTTTATGGTTAAAAATACCGGACCGAGAGTATTGATCTATGCTAATAAAGGCACTACAAAAGCTGAGATCACAGCATATAAACAACACTTAACGAAAGCAGCAAAAGGGCGCTATACCGTACTAAGTGATGAACAACGTAAGCTTTATCACTATGCTAACAATGGCCGAACTGGTGATATTATTTTACAAACCACAGCACCAAGAAGTTTTGCTGATACCGGTAAAGTAAGCTATTTAGGTACCCATGGCTATGCTTATAGCGAAGATATGGCGGCAACCTTTATTGCCAATGGCCCAGCATTTAAAAATTCATTAGTAATCGATGAAGTAAATAACTTAGATGTTTACCCACTTATTGCCAAAGTACTGGGAATTAAAGTACTCAATGCAATCGATGGCGATGGCGATGGCGCAACACTTTGGCCAGCTTTAAATTAAATAATAAAAAGAGCGCTAATGCGCTCAAAAGGGAAAAACTGTTCACTAAAAATAAACGCTATTTAAAGTTAGCAATACTGTCTTTAGTGGCATTTACTGTACGCCATGCAAACGATTCACCAGTTACACCGTAAGGAACACCATTAACACTCCAGTTCGGGTTAGAAAAATAATCATACTGCGTGGCACTACCAAATACATGAGGGTACGCCATAATACTGGCAAACTGATTTTGTACGCCATGGCCCATACCATCAACATAAACACCACCTGATGTATCACCTTGCTTACGAGAGTGTGCTAAGCCTTGATTGTGGCCTAATTCATGTACAAAGGTTGTTGCTCCACAATCTACCGCTGTAATACTGTACATACTGTTACTTACTGAGCTATATAAATTACCATTACTGCCATTGCCAACCCACGCAATACCACACGAAATTAGGTTACTGCCAGCACTTTGACCAGTACCAAGCACCGCAACCATATCTGCCCCCCAACTATTGCGTAAACCTTGAATATAACTACTGTTAGTGACTGAATTTAGCCAGCTGCTAGAAGGTGTAATTGCATGATTACCTAAGTTTTCGCTGCCTACTAAACGCAGTGAAATATCAATACCATTTTGGCTATAAACCTGATTACTAAAAGCAATATACTGGTTAATTTTAGTATTAATGTTTGCAGTGGCGGCCGCCGCTTGATCTGTATATAAAATCGCAATATCAATAGTCGCGGCGTGGCTAGTTGCAGTCATACCTAATGCACATAATGCAGCTAAAGTAGTTAGTCGTTTATTCATAGTAGTTCCTTGTCAGGTTGTGTTGTATTACTGTGTTAAAGTCTGCTCTGAAAAATTTCTATAAGTTATTACCTTCTGCTTTTGGTGCAAACGGATCCTCACCATTGCTTGGCTCTAATGTGGGTTGATTAGTGACTTGATGTTCCATGTGGTTTTTATAAAGATCTCGCTTTGCCGCAAGCCAACCATATTGCCCTTTACCTTCAAATACATAATTACCGCTTGGTGCAGTTAATTGGCCATATATAGCGTCTGCGCCAATAGTCATCACGGTGGTGTGAAATCGCCCATCAGCACCAAGCACTCGGCCAAAAATACTTTTATCACCATTGCTAGCAGCAATTACATTGGTAACCTCTGCGCTAAAGGTTTCAGCGGTTTGTGGAATAGCTAGATCAAAATTATCGCCTTGCTTGAGCTTTCTGAGCGCAACTAAGTCAAATTCTATATAAACCTCATTATGTAAATCTGTAGGCAAAAATCCTGAGGCTTTGAGAATCTGCTCTGCTTTCTCTGAGAGTCGATTAATAGCATCAAATTCATCATGTGTTTGATTTACAGCTACTTTAGGTTTAGCTAAAACTCTTGGTAACGATATATCTGGTGATGTTTTAGCCCCTAACTTAGGCGCTATAGTCGATAACTGAACGTCACTCGTAGGAACCGAATGGGTTACATTGCTTTCTTTGTAGATAACGAACTCATATAGCAAAAAAGCACTGATCGGAACGATAACAATAAATGCAATAGCCCTTTTCATTTGTCTCTCTTTTAGATCTAAAGGTTAATATATTGTTATTTTTACATCAGAGTAAATTAAATCGCAAGCATAAATTTGTTACCGAAAACAAAAACGAAACTTTCAATATTTATCATATTAATCTTACAGTTAATAAATTAAATATATAAAAGTTATGAATGAATAACTTTAATACTAAAAATACAACGCGTTAAGTTAACATTAGCTTATCAATTATACCTTTTGTAGTTACATACTTTATTGCAATAAAAAAACACCTACTATTGATTAACCAAAATGAGATATGAAAAATAATATTATCGTGACGATAAAATTTATTTGTTTTACTGCACATCAGATGAACCTCATACTCCGCGTCTTTTGCCGCAGACTCTCATCATCATAAGTGACTGTGAACATCTATAACGTAGTGAGCCTATTTTTTCTGTGAGCTGCGGATCAATACTCAAGAGGAAATACCATGCGTGGCTGGATCATTTATAAAGACAGTGCTGGATTACTAAAACAAGAGACCTACGAAGTAGAGCGTTTACTGGCCGCAGCAAAAGAAGAAGGTATCGATTTACAAGTTTTCTCTCCCGATCAATTTGATTTAACTATCACCCGCGAAGATGGCAAAAGCATTCTAATTGACGGTGTAACCACAACTTTGCCTGACTTTGTTATTCCTCGCATGGGCGCCAGCACCACCTATTTTGCACTAGCAATTATTCGCCATCTCGAGCGACTAGGGGTGTACTGCGTTAATAGCTCACAATCAATTGAGACGGTAAAAGATAAACTGTTTGCACAGCAAATTTTAGCTGAGCGTAACTTACCTACACCAAATACTATGCTGGTAAAATTTCCAGTAAATATCGACTTAGTAGATAGGCAAATAGGCTTTCCAGTGGTGATTAAAACACTTTCAGGCTCGCAGGGCAGTGGCGTATTTTTATCAAAGTCAAAAAGCGAATTTGACGATTTAATGCAATTAATTGAAGCCGCCAACCCGCAAGCGAATATCATCTTGCAACAGTTTGTTAAATCTAGCCATGGTCGTGATTTGCGAGTACTCACTATTGGTGGCCGTGCTGTCGCATGTATGGAGCGAAACTCTGGCGGTAAAAACTTTAAAGCGAACGTGAGTGCAGGTGGCACTGGTAAACCGCACCCAATTACTCCAGAGATTGAATGGTTAGCTACACAAACAGCTAATGTACTCAATTTAGACGTTGCTGGTATTGATTTATTATTTGATGATAATCACTTTAAAATTTGCGAAGCAAATTCAAGCCCTGGATTTGAAGGCTTAGAAGCTGCACTGGGGATCAATGTGGCTCGTGAAATCTTGCATTTTATTCGCATTCGCTTGGGTATTTTTGACCGCCCAGAGAATTTAAGCTTAGCCTTGGATGAAGACAGTAAAGCAGCGATGGAACAGCCTACTCCAAGCCCCATATTAAGCGCTGTAATACAGTAAAATTTTAGTCGTAAATAACGACTATTGCTTTGTATACTAAGCTGTCATTGGTGACGTGTGAAAACTGTTACACCGTCGCCATTACAAATCTAACACTTTATCACTACCTCAGAACATCAATACTTTCTCCAACCAGTAAGACCTTAGTCATAAGTAACCTCGAAAGATAAACACGCCCTAGCATCAAAGTAATATTTGTGTATAAATAGAACGATTGAATTCAACGATTTAGGAACCACATGCAACTCTCAAATCAACTATTAAACCGTTTAACTGCGGGCTTAGTTGCGGTGATCATCGGTTTTACCAGCTCTATCGCACTTATTTACCAAGTCGTTATTGTGCTAGGTGGCACAGCGGAGCTCGTTGCAAGTTGGGTACTTATGTTAGGTCTTGCGATAGGTGTCACTTCAATTGGCTTATCGTACTACTATAAAATCCCAATTTTAATTGCCTGGTCAACAACCGGTGCCGCTTTACTCATTACCAGTGCCCAAGGTTATAGTTTAAATCAAGCTGTAGGCGCATTTATGTTCAGTGCTTTACTGGTATTTATATCAGGGATCACTGGCTGGTTTGAAAAAATAATGCAACGTATCCCGAGTCAAATTGCTTGTGCAATGCTTGGCGGTGTTTTAGTGACTTTTGGCATAGATGTATTTAACTTTATGGGTGAAAAACCATTGCTAATTGGTGCGATGGTGCTGGTTTATTTAGTCTGTAAGCGTTTAATGCCACGTTTTTCGATGCTTATGGTACTGATTGCTGGGTTTGTAATGGCTGGCGTTACAGGGCAAATAGATACCAGCAGTTGGCAATGGAAAATGAGCGAGTTTGCGTTTATCGCTCCTGAATTTAATTTACAAGCGATGATCAGCGTAGGTATTCCGCTTTATATCGTTACCATGACTTCACAAAACTTGCCAGGCATTGCAGTGTTAAAAGCACATAATTACCCTGCACCCGTCTCTGCAGCGCTCAATGTCACTGGTTTTAGTAATATCCTTATTGCCCCCTTTGGTGGCTATGCCATTAATTTAGCTGCTATTACTGCGGCAATTTGCATGAGTGAAGATGCCGACAGCGACCCTAAAAAGCGTTACTGGGCAAGTATCGCGGGCGGTGGTTTTTATATCCTGATGGCGATTGGAGCAGCGACTCTAGTGGGTTTAGTGGCAAGTTTGCCACAAGCACTTATTTTAGCCTTGGCGGGGATTGCTTTATTCACCACCATTGCCTCGAGCTTACAGCAAGCTTTGTCTGATAGTTACTACACTGAGGCGGCAATGATCACTTTTTTGGTCACCGCCTCTGATCTTACTTTATTTTCTATTGGCTCGGCATTTTGGGGGATATTGTTAGGCGCGCTGACTTTATGGTTGATCCCGCGAAAATAACACTCGCAATAAATCAGCTTAACGCATCGTTGAGTAGCGATTGTGTTAATTAGTGGTTTATAAACTCACGCCTAAAGTGATCATTATTTAAACACAGTTAGTATAACAAAGTAATAACCGCCCTAGTGCATAAGGAACTGACTAAGGCGGTTATTATATTAGTCGAAAGTATGATGACGGGTGACACTAAACCGATTAAGAATATGATGCATAATATACACCGCACATAAACTCACGATTATCGCAACCGATACAGACGAAAACCGATAAAGCGCACTGTAAACCAAGTCTTGCCCAGGTCCGAGAGACTGACCAAATAAAATTCCAAATGTGGTAATAACCCCAAATCCAACACCAGGAATACCGCCACCTAAAATATGATAACGGCTAAATATAAAAGTTAAAATCCACAAGATCAGCGCCGGAAAAATCAGAATATCGGTGTGATTATACAAAAACAGCTGCGATACTAACGCTAAATTACAACCAATTAATGTGCCAATTGCTCGTTGCCAGCCAGCCATGCCAGCGGCTTTCCAGCACAAAGGAAACAAAATTAAGATCGATGCCGCTTGTGCTGAAATTGAATCTTGTAAATCAAATACCTGAAAAATCACAAACGACAGTGTAGCAACCGTAGCGCACAACAGTACTTCGTGGCGAATACTCTCTTTTGCTTTTGTTGGCATCACCCGACCTTGGCGTGGTGCAACATCAGGAAATACAAAGTGCATTAATACCGCCGCTAACACGGTCACTACGACTGCTAAACCATTGCTGATGATCAACGGATAAATACTCGTGCCATTACCAACATAACTAGAAAAGTGCAGTTGAATAGATAAACTAACGACACTTAAAGCACCAAACAAAAAGTTAGCACCACAGCTCATTTGATAAAACAAAAATGCAAACGCTAAAAAGCACAGCAAGGTCATCGCCACTGGTAAATGAGAAAATAAACCCTGTACTATTAATACAAATAACCCACTAAATGCCGCGCTGGCAAAAAACTGACGAATGATATGTGCATTTAAAATCGGCACTAATCCTAATAACAACATAGGATAAACGGTGAAGAAAATACCATTTGGCCAATTCATCAATTTACATAAACTAAATCCCAACGCGCTGCCGCCAGCGATACGCAACGCTTGCCGAAGGCCATTCTGGTCTAGTTTTACAGGGACTGATGCAGACATAATAAAGCCTTATTAGTAAATGTAATGCAGTAAACTGATAAAGCGAATTTGCATGACACCAAACCATTGCCCAATTACTGACTCAGGCAGTAGCTGCACTGTTGCACGTGCACCACTAGGTAGTTTACTTAATAGCTGTGCTTGCTCTAAATCAATGTGAATACGTTGGCGCTGCGCATCACGAACCCAGCGATTACTGCTTTCAGTACTGCTTAATAAGCCATTAGCATTGAGCTGCCCATTACTTACGCCAGCTTCAAAAGAGCTCACTGTAGCTGCAAATACTTGGCCTGGCAGAGCATCAAACGTTACTTTTGCTTTGCTGCCCACTTTGATATTAACTAACGATTTTTCACGAAAATCAGCCACTAAATCAGCTTTATTGGCCACAATAGCTAACATCGGTTGACCTTTATTAGCAAATGTCCCGGTGCTTACTTGCAAGTTTGCGACTTTACCATCAGCATCAGCAGTCACTATGCTGTATGATAAATTGAGTTTCGCTTGTGCCAGTTGGTTTTGCGCATGGCGTAATGCTAGGTTGTCTTCGCCTAATTGCCCACGTGCCAGTTTTGCCTCGGTTAACTGTGCTTCAATAGCTGCGACATTCGCTTTACTTGATTGATAATTAGCGCTAATTGTTTCGTACTCTTGCTCCGAAATAGACCGTTTTTTCAATAACAATTCACTGCGATCAAATAACAACTGTTGCTCATGCAGCTTGGCATTTCCAGCGGCTAGCTGAGCCTGTATCGCTTTAACACTGCTATCTAAGCGCTGGTTTTGCAACTGCGCATCAGCATAAGCCAGTTGTGCTTGCTCTAGTGCTAATTTAAAAGGGGCTGCTTCTATTAAAAATAGCGCTTCACCCGCTTTAATCGCTTGATTATTATTCACCAATACTTGGTTCACGCGGCCACTTACTTGTGGCGTTACTTGTACTACAGGGTGATATACGCGCGCTTGCGGAGTAACCGGTAAAAACATATCGGCAACGACAAAGTAAGCGAACAATAAAATAAACCCAACTAATGATATTTTTACATAGCGGGCAAATTTCTGATCCGGTGTCATGAATTATTTCTCTCCAGAAAAGTGGCTAATACAACGTCGAGCATTGGCTTCCATTTGCACTAAACCATAGGCCATAGTATCAAGCTGCTGCGTTGTAAGTTCTGCATAAAGTTGTGTTTTAACCTCAGTCATAATGTCTTTAAGTGCATCTAATAATAGTAACCCTTGCTCAGTAAAATAGATTTTACGACTACGTTTATCATCGCTGTCAATGCGACGGACAATAATCGCTTGTTGCTCTAACTGTTTAACTGTTCGCGTTAGTGAAGGCATTTCAATCCCCAAACTGCTAGCCAGTTCTTGTTGTGTAACACCTTGTTTTAAATGATGGATATGGATCATCGCAGTCCAACGAGATTGTGTTAACCCTAAAGGCTCAACAGCGAGAGTAACGGCATCGCGACAGAGTCGAAAAACGCGCCCCATGCTACCGCATAAACTTAAATCTAAAGTTTCATGAAAAGGAGGTGATGAAATCATAATAGTACCTAGTTACTTAGCATGCTAACTAGTTTAACATTACTTAGCATGCTAAGTAAATGTCAAAATGATCTAAAAAATAACGGCAAAGAGGGCTTTAAAAACGATTTAATATCACTGTGTTGAGCAAATTAGCGAATGATCCAATGGGGGAGGGGTTGTGAATCGAGCAATATCTGCGCATCGCGACCTTGTAGCATGGCCAGAGTTGCTAACATGCCTGCTTGTATACATTGCGGCGCAGCGACGGTAACAGAGCGCGGTGCATCAGTGATCGAACAGCCAGTGAGAGGGTTAAGAATATGGCTATAACGAATGCCGTCTTTTAATAAATAACGCTTAGCATCGCCACTGGTTGCCAGAGCGCCGCTGCGCAAAGACACCACCATAGTTTGTTGTTGTACAAAGCCCGGATGTTCAATGCCAATTTGCCAGGCTTGACCGTCACTACGCTCAGTGGTGACAGCTAAGTCGCCCCCTAAATTAACTAACGCTGCAACAGGGCTGTGTGCTTGGAGTAACTGAATGCATTTATCAACTGCATACTCTTTGCCAATCCCTCCAAAATCAAGCTCCATACCTTTAGGCAAGGTAATACTGGACTGATCAAACACAATTTTGTTGAAACCGATATTAGGCAATAATGCACTTATTTGTGCCGGAGTTGGCAGGTGGTCGGAACAATCAAAATGCCATACACGCCGTAAAATACCCGAGCTAATATCAAACAGCCCGTCGCTTAAATCAAAGCATAGCTTGGCAAAATTAAGTAAAGCATAGGTTTCGTCATCGATGGCAAGTGGCAGCCCTTGGCTTTGATTTATAGCAGAGCAAACACTTTGAGTATTGTAACGACTGTATTTCTGTTCAATACGCCACACTTCGTTTGCAACCAGCTGCCCAAGTTGCTCGCCAAGCCGCTGATCGACGCTATCGACTAACAATTCACAAGGGCTGGCCATAGCGTTAAATTTTACACTTAGTCCAGCGGCTTGCGGATGAATTGATATTGCTTGTGCAGCCACGTTAGTAACTTAACCTATAACTCGTTAGAATGAATAACTAAATTGTAGCACTACCGCATCCACACTTGGGAATAAATCAAGTGATGCCAGCGCACCAGGTTGCTCAAACCCATTATTGGTAGGCTGCTGAGTGTAATATTCAGCACGTACCGACATACTGTGGCCATTACTAAGCTTAGTACCGTATTCTAAACCCAGCGTGTAAGTATCCATTTCACCAATACGATAATCAGCACTAGCAAACTGCAGCAAAGGCGCTGCTGCATTTAAAAATGGCTGATAGAACTCTGCCGCCGATTGCTGATAGTAGCGAAAATGCGGTTCTAGGTAACTGTCGTCCCCCAGTAATAGACGCCAACGTGAATCAACCGTATGCGATGTTATCTCCCAGTCATCCCACATATAACGATATGAAAGGTCAACAATACTGTTGTCAAAATGGTATTTGGTTTGCCAATATAGGCTTTGCTTGGTACGTTCATCAGGGCGGTTCTCGTATTGATAATCTTGTGTTAAACCATCATTATTTACCACACTAAGCACTTTAAACGGATCCGTTTGGTAACCATCCACCATTGAATATGAATAGTTAAACTGCATTAGCATTCTACGGTTGATGATTTGCGTAACACCGACAAGTAAATCGGTGGTCGTTTTATCATCTTGATCTGTGCGTCGCGTACTGTTAAAAGTGTCGTCCCAAGCCGCACTTTCACTGTCACCAATTGGCATAGATGCAAATGCTTTCGGGATACCACCTTCGGGGGTAAAGGTATCGCTAAAATAACTGCCGCCCAACGACAAAGTAGTGTTCTTTTTATTAAAGTCGATGGCTAAGTTACCATTAACACCTAACGATAAATAATCATACTCTTTTGAAATATGCACGCCACCACTGACGGTATAATCCTGCGCCAAGGGTTGAGTCCACTGGGCATTAAGCTGTACACGCGTATCACGAAAGGTATCATCCAGCGGTGTTTCACCAGGCTGAATATCATACTGGCCATTGCCTGAAGGACGGGTAAATGTTTGTACATTCGGTTGTGCTACCGCGCCATTTGCTGAGGCACCCGTTAATGTATCTAAGGTTAGCCGTAAATTTAAAAAGTGCTCGTCAGCAAATTCTTTATTGGCGTTGATCATCGCCTCTGTTGCCATAACACGATCTGTTTCACCGTAATACAACACAGCGGTGTCAAACTGCCAATCTTTGTTTATTTGCGCCTCTGCAGGCGCTGTGCCTAGTAATGCGCAAGCAGCCAGCCCTAGTGCTGAAGCAATATTACTGGTTTGGTTCTTTTCGGTTTGTGAGTCGACTAGTTGCATCCGCAGCCTCCACCACCAAAGCTGCGTCCACCACTGGAGGCTTCTTTACTAAAGTAAATATGATCGTCAACCGCAGCATCTAATCCGCCACTGAGTGACATTTCATCTTTAGCTAATAGATCTCGTTGCCACGGTTCTACGCCAATACTGACACACCCAGTTGCAGATAGTATTAACATCGTTAGGAGACTATTTTTTATTAATTTTTTCATCATTACCTCTTAAGGCTGAACGGCTAATAACTGAGTTATTTCTTGCTCGTATTGCGCTTTTTTACTGTTCTTAAAGCCAATATGGCGATATTTTATTTTGCCATCACGGCCATACACATAACTACTTGGCATACCGAGTAAATCGAATTGTTTGCCTATTAGTGCATCAGGATCATAAATAATGGGAAAATCAGCAGGAGTGTGTGCTAAAAAATCAACCGCATCTTGATGCTCAACATCTAAGTTAACTGCCAACACCGTAAAGCCTTGCGATTGGTATTTTGTTTGCATTTCATTAAGCCAAGGAAAAGACTTACGACAAGGTGTACACCACGAAGCCCAAAAATCTAAAAATACCACTTGGCCTTTAAGCTCTGCTAACTTATCGGTTAGTTGTTGCTGACTGGAGATAACTGGCACAACGGTTTCTTTACTTAACACTGGCGCACTCACCATAGCAGTAAAAAGTGCCGTCACAAGCATAAACCGTGATACAGACCGAGAAATAATCACCACTTTTTAAGCCCCTAAAAATACCTAGAAAAATAATTAGTTTAACAATAGCAGGCAATTCTTAAGAAATACTTAAGACAAGCCTAACTATAACTTTCGCTCAAAGCACACTATCTATCATTGCAGCAGCAGGAACCTTAAACTAATCTATGAGAGAAGATTCGATTAGAAATTTAATCGGGTATTAACTTAAAAAGGGGGAATTAGCAGTTAGCTTTGATGGCCAGCAAGCTGGCCTAAGTGTAGTAACAAATGGGCGTAAACTTTAGAAATTGAGTAAGTTTGCGGGTGAGTACTGATCAGTGAGTACTTTTGTATCGCTAGGCCAGTCTTTATTATCTTTGGTCGAAATCATCCCTTCGCTCACCGCTTTGATATCAACGCGATAGGGGGCTAATAACGGGGTTAGCTTTTCTATTCGCTGTGCTAGCTGCACAGGACTTGGAAATTTATTAAAGCCAGCTAAAATAATTCGATTACTATTTTTCTCAGTGCTCACATTAATAAAGTCACCAAATACCGCTTCATAAGTGGCAGATTCATGCTCATAAAGTTTGCTTGATGAAAAGGTATTTGCCGCTACTACGCCACCATCAGCCAGTACACTTTTCACTTCCGCAAAAAACTCTTTAGTAAGTAAATGCTCAGGGATGTAATCACCATTAAATGCATCAAGAATAATCCAGTCATACTTGGCTTGTTGGATTGCTGCGCGTTTAATAAAAATACGCCCATCTTGTACTTTCGAAGTGACTTTATCGTTCTCTTTAAAAGCAAAATAATCACGCGCCACTTTTATAACTGCGGGATCAATTTCAACATTTTCAATCATGGCGTCAGGGTATAGCTCGCTGATCACATTTGATAAGGTGCCGCCGCCAAGCCCGATAATAAGTACATTTTTTGGATTGTCTATCAGTAGTAAACTGGCAAAAGTGAGTTTGGTATAATTAAACACTAGCTTTTGTGGGTTGCTTTTATATATGCAACTTTGACTGCTTTTACGGGCTTTTTCGTCAAACTTTAAACAGCGTAAATCGCCGGTCTCTTCAACTAAAATATTACGATAAAGCGACCGCTCTTGATGGATCACCTTAGCTTGGCTGCTAAACCCAATTAACAGTAAGGTCACGAGCAAATACTTAAACATTGTGTTTCTCCTTGTTAGCTAATTGATTTACGCCAATTGCCAATAAACCTAATAGCCCTAATGTCGTCGCGAAACCCAAAATAATGGTATTCACATCAAACGCTAGCACCATGTAAAACGAGGTAATAATAGTCCCTAAGGCACTGCCTAAGGTGCTGACAAAATACAAGCCGCCAGCGACTTGGCCGCTGTGCTCGCTATCGGTCACTAATAAACGCACAGAGTAAGGCGAAATCATGCCTAAAATAATAGTAGGGACAAAAAACAACGCTGTAGAGGCCAATAACGAGCCATAACGGCTGTCTTCTATGTGAGAAAAAATATACGCCATAATTGGCTGGGCAAATAATGCAATGGGCAGCACCATAATACTGGCAACTAAAAATATTAAACCATATTTGGTTAACGAAGGCTGGCGAATTGAAAGCTTTCCTCCCAATAAATAGCCAAACGATAAGCTGAGCATAAACACAGTAATAATACTGCCCCAAATATGCACACTACTACCAAAAAAAGGCGCTAAAATTCGCCCGCCAAGTAGTTCTATTCCCATAATACTAAAGCCGCTAGTAAAGGCTAAAAAATAAATTAAAGCATTGGTTTTTAAAGTCATGTAATTATCATTTTGTAACTTATTTGAAGCACTATACTAACGTGATGTAAACATAGCCGCCAGTGTAATAATTAATCGAGCCAACATAACTCAAAGCTACTTTTATAAACCAAGACAGTCTCACTTTAGTTATGGGGCAACATAAAGTCAGCCATCAGAGAATAGGGATTAATTTCACTAGCCTGCAAAAGTATTAATGCGCAAATATGATGCATGTTGTTTAGTAACTGTTAACCCCCTTTACAGCCTTTATTAACTTTAAAACCACGACTCTTTTATATCATCTAGGCAAAGGCTCAATGAATAAGTAAAAAAGCAGTAAGGTTAAAACGCTGCACCTACGCGCAGCGTTGATTACCTTTTAAAACTGATAACTTACGCGGGCAGAAAAGCTACGCCCGGGCTGGGTATATTGGCTAAAATCAGCCCCCTGAGATTGCCCTGCAATCAGTTCAAAGGGTACATATTTTTTATCTAGTAAGTTAATTACACCAATATTTAGCTGCCATGTTTGCCATTCATAACTTGCGTATAAATCCACAATACCGTAACCATATCCTTGCGTTGTTTTATCACCACTTGCATCTCGCACTACATCAGACTGTGATTTAGCAAAGCGCCATGCTGCGGTCCAATCAATATCGCCAAGTGCTGTTGTTAATTGTATTGAACCGTTTAATGGACTGATACTGGTTAACGGCTCGTCTGTTTCTTTGTTTTCGCCTTCAACATATGCAATATTTGCCTCAACTAAAACATTATCGCTTACATGCATCAACAAGCTCGCTTCAACACCGCTGATCTGTGTTTCACTAATATTTTGGTATTGGTAAAAAGTTTTATTTACATTCGGTATGAACGTTGGCTCAACAGCTGCAATTGCAACATCAATAAAGTCATCATAAGCGGCGTAAAATGCGCTTAAAGTAACGTTGATATCATTACCAGAAAAGCGCATGCCAAGCTCATATGAGTCGCTGCTTTCGGGTGCTAAATCTGCGTTTGGTAATATTTGATAAAATGGTTCAACACCATGGCTTTGATACGCTTGATCATGCGGGGGAATTTTAAAACCACGTACATATTGCCCATACCAAGATAAATTATCATTAACTTGATAAATCATCCCAAGTTTTGGTGAAAACGCAGATTCGGTAATGTCATCAAGCTCAGC
Source organism: Pseudoalteromonas rhizosphaerae (assembly GCF_028885455.1). Classification (NCBI taxonomy): domain Bacteria; kingdom Pseudomonadati; phylum Pseudomonadota; class Gammaproteobacteria; order Alteromonadales; family Pseudoalteromonadaceae; genus Pseudoalteromonas; species Pseudoalteromonas rhizosphaerae. Next base: position 2,542,501 of record NZ_CP118496.1, on the reverse strand, counting down.
ATCGCTATAAAGCTCATCATCTTTAGCTGCTAATGAATAATAATCAAAGCGTACACCTGCAATCAAAGACCACGCGCTATTTGCAAATTTAATATTGTCTTGCATAAAAACGCCCACTAAAGAGGTATCAGCGCCAGGAAAAGCTTTTTGTTTTTGATCTGTAAAATCGACTGTTCCATCAGCCAATAAGCGTGTTTTATAACGTGGACGTGTTGTATCGTATATATCTACGTCAGCACCATAAACAAAGTTGTGGGTCGCATCTTGTAAGGCTATTTTTTTATTAAATACAGCCCTTAACCCTAAAATATCTTGTTCAAAGCCATAGTCGTTGTAATCGGTATGCGCTGCTGTAGCACTAATTTGATCACTTTGCTGCTCATAACGACTAAACGATACTTGCCAATGCCATTGATCAAACGCTGCTGTGGCCGCTTTTGAGTCGTAATCCAGCGCTAGCGACCAATTAGTATTTTCGTCTTTAGTTTCTTGGCTCGCTTTGGTGATTACTTGTTCAGTAGTTTGATTAAAATAATCTAAGGTGTATTTTAACGTGCGCTTTTCATCAAGTTGCTGCTCTAGTTTAACCAATAACGAATCTGATTTAGCATCATAACCAGGTAGGTTTTCAGTAAAGTTTTGTACTTCTTCGCTATCTCGGTGGCTATAAACGGCACTAACACCTAAATCTCCCAAATCTTTAGCCGCAGTAATATCTACCGACATTTGATTACTCTGACCTTGATATCCAAGCGCCACTTGAGCAAAACTGTTTTCGTTTAATAAATAATCGCTCGGATCTTTAGTGGTGATAACCACAATACCACCCAGTGCATCTGAACCATACAATGAAGACGCGGCTCCCTTGGCGACTTCAACTTGCTTTATCCCAGCGACATCAAAATAGCTACGACCAACCAAATAGCCGTCTCCGCCAGCATAACCATCGTTAGTTCGACGGCCATCTTTAATAAACACCACGCGGTTACCACCGACTCCTCTAATTGAAAGCGTTTGAGCCGCAGAGCCACTGCCCGTGCTTGATATACTGGGGTCATAACGAAACATTGTTTGTAAATCAACAGCCAATTTACGTTCTATGTCTTGCTCTGTAATCACAGTTACAGAGCCTGTTACGTCTTCAAGTTTTTGTTCAAACCGAGAACCGCTGACAACAATATGCTCACCAATTATCTCCTCGGCAATGGCAGAGCCCGAACCAAGTAGTAACGTTGCTAAAGCAGTAAGTTGAAAAGAAGGAAAATTCACATTAACTCCAAATGATAATTGTTGTTATTTAGTAGGGAAGGGATGTTACAACTAACTAAAAACAAGATCAATTATTTATGATAATCATTTTCATTTGCATTTAGTTGAGTATAATAATCGAAAATAATGATTGGAGTTTTTTTATGAGATACCTTTTTATATTGATTTTATTGACTGTTCACCCCCTAAGCGCGCAGGAGCGTATAGTGAGTGCTGGCGGTACATTAACTGAAATTATTTTTGCCTTAGATAAGCAAGATACCCTTGTCGCGGTGGATCAATCGAGCCTATATCCAAAACAAGCGACACAGCTCGATCAAATTGGTTATTACCGTGATTTAGCCGCAGAAGGTGTACTTTCGGTGCGCCCAACTAAACTCTTAGCACTTGAAGGAGCAGGACGAGCACAAGCGCTTGCACAAATAGAAGCCACTGGTGTAGAGCTTATCCACTATAAAAAACCCAACTCAATTAATGACTTACTAAATCTTGTTAAACGCCTTGGTAAAGACTTAAATGCGAACGACAAAGCCCAAGCCCTCGTAGCACAAATAAAAAATTCATTACCTCCAAAAGCGAGCACCGAAACACACAGCGCTTTATTTTTACTCTCAGCTAATGAGCGCGGGCTTGTTGCTGCGGGCACTGACACGGTTGCTGACTTATTACTTGATTATGCTGGAGTCACTAATTTAGGCGCTACACACAAAGGTTTTAAAGTAATAAATAACGAAGTACTTGCCGTAAAACAGCCCGATTTTTTAATCGCACCAGCCCATGTTGTTTATAGCCTTGGCGGTAAAGAGGCTTTTTGTAATCAACCAACACTGCGCTTATTAACAGCTGCAAAGCAGTGCCGATTATTGGTGATGGATAGCCTGCTATCACTGGGAATGTCGCCGCGCATAGCCACGGGTATTAAAGAATTAAGCGACTATAAAGCTACCTTATGAACACATTAACTTTGAGCCGTTTTAAGCCTGTTTCTATAACTGCAAACCAAAAGTGGATGCTGCTAATTACTGTGTGTATTTTTGCTCTAGCACTACTGAGCATAGGATATGGCCCCGCAGGCTGGGATTGGCGTTTAGCCATCGCATGGATTGCCCCAGAGTATTTTAATCAATTTGATGCGCTACAAATCAATGTGGTCACGCAAATACGTCTACCTCGATTTGTACTAGCTGTATTGGTTGGCTTAGTGCTTGCCCAAACTGGCGCTGCAACGCAAGCTTTGTGTCGTAATCCTTTGGCTGATCCATCAATTATTGGTATTAGCGCAGGCGCAGCCATGGTCGCGGTCGCCTTTATAGCATTTAGCGCCCAGTTTAATTTTAATGCTCAATACTATTTACCTTATGCCGCATTTTTAGGGGCATTGTTAGTGACCTCTTTAGTGTATTTAATTGCTAAGCAGCATAGGCAGGTCAATATAACCACACTAATTTTAGTGGGGGTTGCGATCAATTCTTTATCCTTTGCTGTTATTGGCTTATTAAGCTATTTCGCTGACGATAGTGCGCTTAGATTAATTAACTACTGGACGATGGGCTCATTAGGTGGTGCCAATTGGGATGCCATAACTCAAGCAACACCATTATTGCTACTGAGTATTCTTGGTCTGTGGCGACTCAAAGAACCGATGAACTTACTATTGATTGGCGAGTCTCAAGCACAGTATTTAGGTGTCAACACAGACAAGCTTAAACTGTATGTAATTATACTCGTGGCATTAGGTGTTGGTGCCGTTGTAGCACTTACTGGCTTGATAGGTTTTGTTGGCTTAGTTGTGCCACACATTGCCCGTTTAATGGTTGGCCCGCATTTACGTAAAATGTTACCGCTGTGCATGTTATTAGGCGTTGTTGTGCTGCTGCTTTCTGACTGGTTAGCACGTTTAGTTGTTATGCCTGCAGAGTTACCCATTGGTATTATTACCGCGCTACTTGGCGCACCTTTGTTTATTTATCTGATCATTAAAACTAAGCGAGGGTAATGATGATTACTTTTAATAACCTAAGTGTTGGTTTTGGCAATCACAGTGTTTTAAAAAACATAAGTGGGCACATTGCAAAAGCTCAACTAGTAGCACTGATAGGCGAAAATGGCGCAGGAAAATCAACACTGCTGCATGCTTTAGCCGGGCATTATGACTTTAAAGGCGAAGTACGGTTTAACAATTATCCTCTGAGTACATTGTCTCAAGCACACTTAGCCACTCAACGAGCAGTAATGATGCAAAGCAATCTTGTTGGCTTTGATTTTAGTGTATTTGAGCTCATTGCAATGGGACGCTACCCCTATGCCGAGTCTCTTAAAATGCAAGCTGAAAAAGTCCACAAGTATGCCGCACTCATGGACTTAACCCAGTACTTATCCCGCCGTGTCAGTAAGCTTTCAGGCGGTGAGCAACAGCGCGTTCATATGGCGCGTACTTTGGCTCAGTTAGATGCTTTTTCTACTCATACCAAGCCTAAATTAATGCTGCTTGATGAACCTACATCAGCACTAGATATGCGCCATCAACATGCTCTATTGAGTTGTGTTAAAGCATTTGTAGAGCAGGGCAACAGTGCCATTATAGCCATTCACGATTTAAATTTGGCCAGCCTTTACGCAACCGACGCTATTTTATTACACGATCAAAAAATACTCGATAGCGGGCCAATAAACACAGTACTTACAGAATCTAATTTACAACAAATGTACGCCATGAAACTGCATGTTAATTCTCATCCATATAACAATGCACCCATGGTTTTTTCTCAACGTCAGGAGTTTTCATGAGAGAGCAAGCATTAAGCGATGCACAAAAGCTGGTTTTTAAAACCCATGCTGGTGTTATGTCGACTATTTCTTACAACTTAAGAGGTTATCCGTTTGGTTCGGTAACCCCTTATATGTGTGATGAGCAAGGCCGCATCTACTTTTTTATTAGCGATATAGCCCAACACACTAAAAACTTAAAGCACGATTCTCGTATGAGCTTAACTATTTTTGATGCCGCTGACCGTGGCGACCAAAACGAGCATGGCCGAGTCACACTGGTGGGCGATGGTTGTGAAGTTGCAGGCCCTCAGGCCGAAATACTGCTTAACAAATACATAGCGTTATACCCAGAAGCTGACAGCTATCGGAACGCCCACGACTTTAAATTATGGCAATTAGATGTTGTGCGAGTTCGCTTTATTGGCGGCTTTGGGAAAATATTTTGGCTTGAAAAAGATGAGTGGCAAAGCGCTGCTAAAAGCTGGGACGAAGATCAAGAACAAAGCATGATCACCCACATGAATGAAGATCATCAAAATGCAATGGCTCTAATATTAGCTCAGCATTATTGCGTATCAGATAATGCACCGGTTATGAGTGGCATACTGCCACAGGGGTTTTATATTCAAAGCCAACAACGTAATTATTTTATTAGCTTTGAAAACGTGTGCGAGACACCACAAGCAGTGCGAAAAGCGCTTGTTGCCTTAACCACAAATGCTCGCAATAGCATAGAAGAGCCAGCATAAGAAAACAAATAAATCACATGTGTGGTTATAACGCTTAGCACTACTAACCCAGTAGTGCATTTTCGGTATCAGAGGTCGCAGTAACTAAGCTGCGGCTGTTACAATTTAACACTGATGCCAATTAATTTAGTATGCACCTGCGCTGTAAATAAGCTCATAACTGTGGCTGTAAATCTCGAGAATGTTACCAAACGGGTCTTCCATGTAGATCATGCGATACGGTTTTTCACCTGGGTAGTAGTAACGGGGTGCTTCCATACGCTTTTTACCGCCAGCTTCAACAATACGCTCAGCAAGGCCTTCTACATCTGGATCTTGAACACAAAAATGGAATATACCGGTTTTCCAGTATTCAAAGTTGTCAGCTGGGTTTTCTTGATTTTTAAACTCAAAAATTTCTACACCAATACGATCACCTGTTGAAAGGTGCGCTATTTTAAATTTTTCCCATTGTTCACCAAATACTTCAGTACACATTTCGCCTATTGGGCTTTTGTCTTCGGTAATTAAAGTCGGCTCCATAATGGTGTACCAACCCATTACTTTGGTGTAAAACTCAACGGCTTTTTCAACATCGGGGACCGAAATTCCAATGTGCGAAAAACTACGTGGATAGGTATGACTCATAATAATGCTCCTGTTTAACTATGCTTAGTTGATGGAGTTAGTTTACGAACCGACCTGTATTAAGTAAAATTATCATTAATCATCATTTTGAGTACGTTTTATAATGATAAATCCTACATGGTTACATACCTTTTGCACCTTGGTGGAAGTAAATCACTTTACCCAAACTGCAGAACGCCTTTATATGACCCAGTCAGGCGTAAGCCAACACATTAAAAAGTTAGAGCAGCAGGTTAATTGCGCATTGCTTGAACGCCATGGCAAGCAGTTTACCCTTACCGCACAAGGGCAAGGCTTATATCAAAAAGGAAGCCAGTTACTAAAAGAGTGGCAGTTTTTAGAGCAACAACTGCATGACGACTCACCCTACAGTGGCAATATAAAGATTCAATCACCAGGCAGTTGCGGGCTTAAGTTTTATAATCAATTACTTGATTTACAAGGGCAACATAAAGCACTCACTATTGATTATAGTTTTGCCCCAAACGAAAGCGTGGAACAGGCCGTTGCTAATCACAATGCTGATATTGGTTTTTTAACTCAAGCCCCAACGCTCAGCGAGGTTACCAGCCATAAAATCGGCCAAGAAGCACTATTATTAATTACACCAACCGGTTACCAAACTCCAAGCTGGCAAAACTTATGCGAACTTGGCTTCATTGCTCACCCTGATGCAAAACATCATGCGCAATTATTGTTAAGAGAAAACTACGCGGAATTTGAACACATTGAGCAAATAAAACGCTCTGGTTTTTCAAACCAGATTAATTTAATTCTTGAACCTGTCAGCCTTGGTCTAGGTTTTACTGTGCTACCGGCACATGCTGTGAGTGCATTTAGTAAACCACAGTTGATTAACGTCCATCCATTACAGCACCCGATCAGCGAATCTATTTATGTGTGTTATCACCGTAATCGGCCTTTGGCAAAACGAATGAGTAAAGTGATCGAGGTGATCAAAGCTGGGCTGTAACTGTTTGCAAAAAAGTGAAGTCGTTGCAACAAAAGGTTTAGGGCGTGTTGACCTTTCGTGATTAATTTTACAGCAGTATGTTTGGTATTTAGGCAAGGCAGAGCCTATGTAGTGTGGTTGTTCCCCATAAATAGGCGATAACGCAGTATAAATTCCAAACATGCGCTGCCCAAAGGGTTCTTCCTAGGGGCGATTAACTCTTTGTTGCTCGATTTTTACTTAGCCCACTAGGTTACAAACCTCGCGCCGCGATTAAATCGCCCCTAGATTGAACAAATTTCAATCCACAAAGGTCAACACGCCCTAATCACCAACAAAAAATAAACCCTTTTTATAGCGTATTTATTAAATACTTCATGCTTTTTCTGTTAAGTTAATACTGAGTATTAATGCTAAAGGATAGTCTCAATGGAAGTAAAACAGCTAGCAAGTAAGACCTTAACCGGCTTAAAAGTAAGAACATGCAATGCCAATGAAATGAATGCTGGCACAGCAAAGATAGCTGAGCTTTGGCAAAAATTTGGCGAAAAATATACCTCAAAACTCACAAAAGACAGTAAAGTCTATGGTGTTTACACTAACTACGAGAGCGATGTGACCGGTGATTTTGATGTCATTGCCTGTAGCGATGAGCAATCAATTAACCTTCGTGATTCAGTAACAGTTACAACGCACGCAGGGAGTTATTTAGTCTTTAGTGGCGAAGGCGAAATGCCCGACGCTATAATTGATTTATGGGGTGAAATTTGGCAATACTTTAGCTCAGATGATTGTCGTTACACTCGTACTTATACCAGCGACTATGAATATTATAAAACCGCAACTGAAGTAGAAATAGCGATCGCAATTGCTGAATAAATAAGGAGTCTGTCGCTGTTCAAATGAGCGCTGAGTTCCTTTTTTTCGTGGGGGGGAGTGTGGGATTTCGCACTTCCCCAATTAAAAATATTATCTCATTCAACTAAATTTAATCCCACTAAAAATAAGTCTACACTCCATACCTAGATCACTTTAACAAAGCGAATGCAGAGACGGTAAGCATGGCTACGACTCTTCTTATTTAATCAATATATGTTCACAAAATTAACTTGGCTTTAAAAAGAAAAGTAAATAAAGCTTGTTATATGGTTTAAGTTACTGTTATCCTGCTCTGCATCGGGTTGATAGAAAGCCCTGTTTATTTGTAAGTACCACGTTGTTATTAGTAATAATCCTTCGCGCTATCCTCAGTTAAATGCTTGTTTTCTTCCTGTTAAATTGCCTAAATTAAGGCACACTTTTATTAATTCTTAGGATACTATTATGTCTAATACAACAACTGGTTCAGTAAAATGGTTTAACGAAGCTAAAGGTTTTGGTTTTATTGAACAAGAGTCAGGCCCTGACGTTTTTGCTCATTTCAGCGCAATCTCAAGCGATGGCTTTAAGACTCTAGCTGAAGGCCAACGTGTACAGTTTACTGTTACTCAAGGTCAAAAAGGCCCGCAAGCTGAAAATATCGTTAGCATCTAATTTTTAATTAATGGGTTAGTAATAACCCGTTAATGCACTATAAGTTTGAAAGAAATTCTGTTTATTTGTACGTACCACGTTGTTATTAGTAATAATTCATCGCGTTATCCTCAGTTAAATACTTGTTTTTTCAGCTAAACCGCCTGATTTTAGGCACACTTTTATTAATATCTAGGATATCTATTATGTCTACAACTACAACTGGTACAGTTAAATTTTTCAACGAAGCAAAAGGTTTTGGTTTTATCGAGCAAGAGTCAGGTCCTGACGTTTTCGCTCATTTCAGCGCTATCAGCGGTGACGGCTTCAAAACTCTAGCTGAAGGCCAACGTGTACAGTTTACTGTTACTCAAGGTCAAAAAGGCCCACAAGCTGAAAACATCGTTTGTATCTAAACGATTGTTTTAGTTAATACGTTTTAACGTATTAAAAACCCACTGATATTAATTTATCAGTGGGTTTTTTTATACCAATCGTGTTAAGTTATTGGTAGTTTATAGCGACGGATAAATAGAGTGATAACAAGGCATAAATTTTGATATGTAGTTGTTCTACATGAAAATTTATAACGCCGTTAGCGCTTTATTTAGCACGCTAGAAAGGCTAAATATTTAAGTCGATTGGTATTAATATCTGCGCTATTTTGCGTATAGCCAATCTAAACCTTGGATCAGCGTGGTTGGAAATGCCGTCGCATGCTTTGCTCCTTCAATGATAGAAAACTCAAGCTGTATATTTTTAGCATCCCCTTGACGTATTTTACTCGCTAACTTACTAGCTCCAGTTACCATATCTTGCCCTTCGCCAAATTCAGGTGTCTCTTTACTACCTACCGATAAGTAAACCCTAACGTCTTGCTTAGCTGTAGTAATCGACTGAGATAATATGCTCTCATTATCAAACCACACCGACGGGCTACCAATAATGTAACTTTCAAACATATTAGGCTGGGTAAAAAGTACATGAGCAGCAAATAAGCCCCCCAATGAATTACCTACTAAAGTACGTTGGTTCGGGGTCACACGGTAATTACTTTGCATATAAGCAAACACATTATCACGAATAAAAGCAGCATGTTGCTCGGCCTTACCCGTTTCGAGCTGCCAATCATTTGCTTTACTTGGTGTGTAATCTCTAATACGGCTTGATGACCCTTTAGAGCCTTGCGAATAACCAATTGCAACGAGTATTGCTTCATTCATGGCGCCACTGTTCATAGCAAAACGCGTCGCCCCGGATGCCACTTGAAACGCATACGAGCCATCAAGGAGGTAAACAACAGGGTATGTTTTATCTTTATTTCGACTGTAACTGCGCGGGAGCTTTATAAATAAAGGATAGCTAAGCTTTGCCTGCTGATCGGTAAGCTCTATAACCGCACTTCTGGGGATTTCAAACGATTGCTCAGCAACGCTGCTAAAAGTTGAAAACAAAATAAGAAAGCAAACTAAACACTTCAAATTAACCATTTTTAATTAATAACTCTTTTTTATAATTAATTCAGACAGCTTATCAAATAACTCAATATACGTGTGGCCATTTTACTGCCACTACTTTTTAACAATAAACATCAGATTAATCGATAGCTGCAATCGCTTTAAATCGTGATTTAGCGCTAGTTTTTAATCGTTAATCTTCTATATTGGTACAAAGGATGAACTTAAACAGGGTTTATCAATCAATATATTACATTCAGTAGCAAGTTAATTGTTATGAACTAAGCTTTTAAACACAGTGAGTTATAGACCGAGTTTTATATTCCGATAAAGGAGCTAAAAATGAGCAATTCAGGTGCGGGTAAATGCCCAATCATGCATGGTAGCAATACACAATCGTCTAATTCCAATACTAATTGGTGGCCAAAGGCCTTAAATTTAGACATTCTTCATCAACACGATACTAAACCTAATCCCTATGGCGATGACTTTAATTACGCTGAAGAATTTAAAAAATTAGATCTTGAAGCCGTTAAAACCGATTTAAAAAATCTGATGACACAAAGCCAAGATTGGTGGCCTGCCGATTGGGGTCATTATGGTGGCTTGATGATCCGTATGGCGTGGCACTCAGCAGGATCATACCGTTTAGCTGATGGCCGTGGTGGTGGCGGTACAGGTAACCAACGCTTTGCTCCTTTGAACTCATGGCCTGATAACGCTAACCTTGATAAAGCACGTCGCTTACTTTGGCCTATCAAGAAAAAATACGGTAATAAGTTATCGTGGGGAGATTTAATTATTTTAGCAGGCAATATGGCTTATGAATCAATGGGCTTAAAAACCTTTGGTTTTGCCGGCGGGCGTGAAGATATTTGGCATCCAGAAAAAGACGTCTATTGGGGCGCGGAGAAGCAATGGCTTGCGCCAAGTGATGAACGTTACGACAACGTAGCAAAACCAGACACCATGGAAAACCCGTTAGCTGCAGTGCAAATGGGGTTAATTTATGTTAATCCAGAAGGCGTAAACGGCCAGCCAGATCCACTCAAAACTGCGGCACAAGTACGCGAAACTTTTGCTCGAATGGCGATGGATGACGAAGAAACCGCAGCGCTCACGGTAGGTGGACATACGGTGGGTAAAACCCATGGCAATGGCAGCGAAGAGAATCTTAGCCCAGAGCCTGAAGCCGCAGATGTATTTGAGCAAGGCCTAGGTTGGAACAACCATAAAACGCGTGGGATAGGCCGCGATACTATGACATCAGGCATAGAAGGTGCGTGGACAACTCACCCAACTAAATGGGATAACGGTTATTGCTATCTGCTGTTAAATTACGAATGGGAGCTTACCAAAAGTCCAGCGGGTGCAAACCAGTGGGAGCCGGTAAACATTAAAGAGGAAGATAAACCTGTTGATGTTGAAGATCCATCAATTCGCCTAAATCCGATTATGACCGATGCCGATATGGCAATGAAGATGGATCCAAGCTATCGCAAAATTATCGAACGTTTTTATAATGATTTTGACTATTTCACCGATGTGTTTGCACGGGCTTGGTTTAAACTCACTCACCGTGACTTAGGCCCTAAATCTCGCTATTTAGGTGCAGATATACCAAGCGAAGATTTGATCTGGCAAGATCCCATCCCAAGCGTCGATTACACCTTATCTGATGCTGAAATTAGCGAGCTTAAAGACAAACTGCTAAATGCAGGCATTAGCGCCAGTGACTTGATCAGCACTGCATGGGACAGCGCCCGTACTTACCGTGGCTCTGATCATCGCGGTGGCGCCAATGGCGCACGCATTCGCTTAAACCCGCAAAAAGATTGGCAAGGTAACGAGCCAGAAAAACTTGCTAAGGTATTAACGGCTCTTGAAAAAGTGCAAGCAAGTTTAAGCAAACAAGTGAGTTTAGCGGACTTAATTGTACTTGGCGGTACTGCTGCAGTTGAACAAGCTGCAAAAGCCGCGGGTGTCGATATCACCGTGCCATTTGCAGCAGGTCGCGGCGATGCGAGCGACGACATGACCGATGCAGAGTCGTTTGATGTATTAGAACCAATTCATGATGGCTTTAGAAACTGGCAGAAAAAAGATTATGCCGTTTCAGCCGAGGAGCTACTTTTAGAGCGAGCACAACTTATGGGGTTAACTGCCCCTGAAATGACGGTACTACTTGGTGGGATGCGTGTACTAGGCACTAACCACAGTGGCAGCCAGCATGGTGTATTCACCGATAATGTAGGCACATTAAGCAATGACTTTTTTGTTAACCTAACCGATATGAACTATCGCTGGGAACCGGCAAGTAAAAGCACGTATAACATTATTGAGCGCAGCTCCGGTAATACTAAATGGACCGCTACCCGTGTTGACTTAGTGTTTGGCTCCAACTCTATTTTAAGAGCACTTGCTGAATTTTATGCGCAAGACGATAACAAACAGCGTTTTGTACAAGACTTCGTTAATGCATGGGTGAAAGTAATGAACGCAGACCGCTTTGATATTTAATTAAAGCAAAAAATGTATAACTTAAGCGCGAGAGTTAATATTCTCGCGCTTTTTATGTCAAAAACCGAAAATTCGTATTTGTAAAAATAAAATAGACTGTAAACCCCCATTACAACTTGGCTAAAAATACTACAGGAAAGCGAGTAATATTTAGCTATTCTAAATAGCCATATTGGTAAGTTGTAGTGCCAGTTCTGTTGCTTGACTGTAAGCATTACTTAACGATTGCTGATGACGAATATCGGCAAACTCTTGATACTCAGAAGCAATTTCATGAATTGTGCTCACGCCTAAATATTTGCTCAAAGTACGTAAATGGGGCACTAAATGGCTCATATGCTCACGTATACCGCCTTGCTCAAAACCAAACTCACCGCTTGAGGTGATCACAACCAATGTTTTACCGCCTAGTAAAGGCTGTAATGGAAAGTCTCCACGGGCCAGATCAAAATCAAAGGTTTTGTTGATCCTCACAACTTGATCAAACCACGCCTTTAACTGTGCGGGCATACCGTAGTTATACATAGGCGAGGAAATCACAATAATATCAGCGGCTGCAATTTCAGCGATTAATGTGTCTGACAAGGCCAGTAACTGTTGTTGTTTTGCAGTCTTTTTATCGTCAGGGGTAAATACCGCACCTATCCAGTCTTGGGTAATAAAAGGCGGCGGATTAACACCTACATCACGATAAATATACTCATCTATGCTTTGCTGCTGAGTAACGCTCTCTATAAAACGCTTAGCAATATTTTTAGAGATTGAATCGTGAGCTGGGTTGTCGTTTTTAGCGGCTCTTACGCTTGCATCAATGTGTAGTAGGGTAGTCATACTATTTATCCTCGTAGTAATTGTGCAGTAATCATCTAACTAACAGCGGCTTTTCACAAACGAGTTAACCTCAACTATAAGTAAGTTATACTCACCTATAATTAATTTCATCATTTGCGAATATCACTTATGCAAGTATCACGACAAGCGCTTAAAGCCTTTGAAGCTGCGGCGAGTTTAGGCAGCTTTAAAGCCGCCGCTGATGAACTCTCACTCACGCCAACCGCGATTTCACACCATATAAATAATCTTGAAAGCCGTTTAAATGTGGATTTATTTTACCGCCAAGTAAGAAAGATCACTCTCACTCCCACTGGTGAATATTTAAGTGCGGCCACAAGTGACGGCTTTAACCGCATCGACCAAGCACTGGCAACTGTGCAAGCCACAGGGGCAACAGTTAAAATAACCACCACCTCGTCACTGGCCGCCCTGCGCTTAATACCCGCATTGCAGGAATTATCTATAAACCAGCCTAATCTTGAGGTAGATATATCAACCAGTGAAGCCGTTGATAAACAATTGCACACATTACCCATTCGCTTTGGCCAGCAGCGCAATATAAACGCAGATGACATTATAAAAACCGAACAAATAAACATCCCCGGGGCAAGCCCTTCTGCTAACGCAGAACTCACTTCGTGAGCGGGGTATTTGGTTAGAACATAGCTAACTGATGATCCGAATGGAGTTGGTCATAATTATTTCCTTGGTTTTTCACATACTTTCTTATCATTGATTCGTCACCATGTTTTCCTACCGTACTTGCAAAATAACCATCTGACCAAAACTCTCCACCCCACAACTGCTTTTTAACATGAGGGCACTTTTTAAAAACCTCTCTTGCCGTTAAACTTTTAATCATCGTTACCAACTTTGTAATGCTGTAGGTTGGTACTGACTGAACTAAAAAATGAATATGATCTTCATCCGTCCCAATTTCTAAAAATTTGATTTCGTAACGTTTTTCTATTTCAACACAAATTTCTGTGATTGCCCTATCAACTCCCACATCAAGAACTGCTCTTCTATATTTTGCAGGGAAAACTAAGTGATAAAGTAAAACTGTCACATTGTGGCTTTTATGTATAAATTCGCTCATTACTCAATACTACGCCGCAAGCGGCGGGGAATAAACCCGAAGAGATTTAATCTATTTGGCTCACACAAAGCAGCCGATATCCCATGGCAAAATGGCCCTGTTACGCTGTATACCACAAAATGGAAAAACAACGCCCTGAGTGAGCCACCACTTAAACAATGGCTTACTCAAAACAACTTAGATCCTGCGTTATTTATTATTAAAACCTTTGACCAAGAGCTATTTGGCATTCAAGAAGCTATGGCAGGCTCAGGACTGGTGTTTTGCTCAACCACTCTTGTGCAACGACTTTTAAACACCGAGTTACTTAAAAACTTTAATACTCACGCGGTTGAATCTGAGTTTTGCTACTACATACCGAATAAACAGCGCTTTCAAACCAGAGATACACGCTTCGTTTTAGAGTGGGTAGAGAGGGATTGTTAAGTAGATAAGGGGCTGTTAGTTCTAAGTTTATTTTAATGATAATTCACAGAATACTGTGAATTTTGGGTTTGCGATAAAGTCTAAAAAATTAGCTGCGCAAATAGAAATAAGATCAGTAACTGTAGTTAAATTATTATTATCTATTCAAAAAGTTTTTTAAATAGTCTGCCAATAATTGCGATTCTTCAACAGCCTGCTCAACTACTTTTTTATAGAGCTCTGTTGGACGAAAATAAGGACTTCGATCAACAGTTAACCATTTCCAATAAGATTTAGATGCACTTTTAGCCTTAGAAGATTCAGCATAAGGCGGTAAAAAATTATCAGGGAATAATGTTTCTCTGTTTAAGTATATGAATAACTCAAGATCATCAATCCCTGAACTAACAACATTACTTTCTCCCCGATAAGAGCTCATAAAACGAGGAAATGCATCATTATCTAGTACAGCCAAAACATTTTCTGCATTTGAAAATAACTCATCGACTTCATTTTTCACAAGTAAAGTTTTTAATTGATTGCAGCCACCGACACCAATAACTTTGTACTCATAGTCAGGTTGTATATTAAAACATTGAATAATAAATTGTATGAACCCCTCTAATACAGGATCTTCTGTAAGGATGTATTTATCAGACCCTTTAAAGCCATATAAATCAGAATTTATATAACCAAATGACTTAGGCTCTAAAACTAACTTTCCTTGAATGCTTTCTAAGTAATACAAAGCACCATCAGGTGTTTTTTTCATTAGTGCCAAGGAGTGAGAAATGAGTATTAATTTAGACTCTGTTTCTTGCAGAATCTCAGTCAGTGAATTGTACAAATTCACTTGTGCGACAGCGTCTAAAGCAATATCAACTTCATCAATAATTATAAATTTTGCACCTGTTTTGATAAAGCGGAAAAGCTGAATCAGAAAAAACTCACCTGAACTAAAATGATCTTCTCTTAAATAATAATCATCATCTTGTGGTATAAAATAATACTTAGTTCCCTTTACTCTTGTTTCGCATAAATTTTCATACCTTTGGCTTGATGCCTGCCCATACACTGAAACCAAAAATGCTTTGAGCTCATCAGCAACTTTATAGTTTGAGGTAGCAATATTAGTTCTCAAATCTACATCAACGGCTGATACATCCGAATAACGCCTAAAGCGGTCACCAAATGGAACTGGAAGCTCTGCAACAACTGTATTCTTTGCAGGTAGTACATTTCTAGTATCAAGCGCTTTTAAGTGTTTGTTATATTGAAATATTACTTCAGGATGGTGACTTAAATGAACCGATATTTCACTTGAATCACTGATAGAGCCTTCACTAGAGGTGTGTGTAAATACTTTAGGGTCATAAATTTGCTTGAGCGCTTTAACAATCGTAGTTTTACCTATGCCGTTCTTTCCTGTTATAACGATCATTTGTTGCTCAGAAAAGTTAAATTCCAGCTTTAATGATTGAAAGCTCTTAACATTTTTTATTGATACTTGATGCTTAGTCATTCCACTTATTTTCCAAGAGGTCAGTAATTGCATAAGCTCCATATTTGCGTTGCAACTTATTTATATATCTTGGTTCAACAGATTTTGCATAATGAAGTAAGCCAAATAAAGACTGTTCTTTTCCTGCGAAATGCTCTTCCAAATAATCTTGAAAACGCAACTTATCCGTCACGAAATAATGAAGAGCCACCTCCAAATGGTTTTTATGTTTTCGACTAATAGTTAATGTTTGGTACTGAGTAATCACTAATCCAAGAATCGTAAATGGCTGACCTATCGTATATATTCTAGTTTTATCGAGATTAACTTCTAACTGTCCGTTTGTATTTTGTGAAATTAAGCTCTGTAATTGGGTTTGAAGCTCTATTAGCGGCTCACGAGTTTGACTTGATACAATTAAATCATCTGAATACCTTGTATAAGTTAAGCTATGCTTTTTACAATAATCAGCCATTGCCGAATCAAAGTGGAAGAGTGCGGCATTACTTAATTTAGGGGAAGTTACAAAACCAACAGGCAAACAGTCATTCCAACATACTAATGTAACTATTCTAGGTATGTAATGCTCAATATCTTCAATTGGGATATTTGAAACGTTTGCCACTAATATTTTTTTTACATCTTCAGAATTTACGTTTGAAAAAAAGCTAACAATATCAGAAACTAGAAAATACTTACTATTTACATGCGATTGTACAGCTGACATAGCACTTTTTTCTTTGATATACGAGTGTACAACATCATCATTTATTTTTAAGTGTTGTAAAATAACTTTATCGATAAAGCGGAGAAATGTTTTGAATTTGTCAGATACTCGGATTACTTTTCGTGGTTTTTCTTTGCCTATGTAAAACTCTTCCACTTCGTTCGATAAATCAGAACCAAGAAACTCTTCAAATAATTGAGGGTTATGAAACATAGTATTAAAAGCTTTCTCTAAGCTTTTTAAATGCATTAAAACCTCCTCAGAAAAACTATGAATTTACCATGTAAATTAAACATAACTACAAATACAAATCGAATCAACTTTATGAGTTTTAGAGGTTAGATTTGAAGCAAGGCATAAAGCAAGAGACTCATTTCAACTAGTTGCCTTTGTCGAACCGAATCGCAGACAAAGGCAACAGAAGAAACATACCTATAGGCATTTAGGGACCAGCATATTGACTGGAGATACTCCGAGTCGCCAGTAGTTTCATTATAAAAGATCCTTATAATTATGCAATCTATTACATCATAAAAGGCGTAGCGGTCAGATAATGAGATACATCTTACTATTTCTATTTATCCAGATAACTATCATTAACTGGACTTCCTATGGCTTGCTCGCAACCCGACAGTTGCCAAAAAGCTTTGTCCTTGAACCTTTCCCCTCAAAACTAGATTTTGTAAACCCCCGTTACGTTTTGATTAAAAAAGCCACACACTAACTGTTAGTGTGTGGCTTTTTAGCATCTAACTTTTTTAAAGCGATTACTTATTCAATAAGTTCTTTTCAAAAAAATCGGCCATCATAGTGTGATAGTGCAAGGTGGTACCTTTGCCTTCTCGTAAGCTATGTGAGCGATTTGGATATGAGAAAAACTCAAACTGTTTGTTGTACTTAACAAGCTCGTTAATTAAACGCTCTGAGCCTTGGTAATGAACGTTATCATCCCCTGTGCCGTGAATAAGCAATAGCTTACCGGTTAGGTTTTTGGCAAAGGTAATTGGCGAGGTGTTGTCGTAACTTTCAGGATCTGTATTTGGGTTACCTGCATAATGTAGTGGTCAACTAATTTTGGCCACAGTTTTAGAATCTTGGTATCTAACCTCAGATTCATTTGGTGCTAAACCTGCATTATAATGATGTGGTCTAACATTGTTGTAATATCCGTTGATATAATCACTCACACTATATTTAGCTTCTTCAAAGTTTTCATATCCAACTTTTGGCATCCACTCCGTTTTAAAGCTTCTAAAAAATCGTTCCATTGGCGCATTATCCCAACAATTTCCGCGCCGACTCATGCTTTGTGTGATTTTAAGCTAGAGTGGTCAAATCTTGACTTCAGACATTGTAACTCCTGACTGTCTGTAAATGGCACTTTCCAATCCATCGATAATACCTAGCGGCTCGGTTAGGTTTAATTATTTTTGCTGGGTTTGTTGCACTCAATCCAATCAATACTCAACTAACTTAAACCTTTTCCCTAGCACCTTTACCTTTCACCTCGTTGTGTAAACCCCCATTACGATTTGATTAAAAAAGCCACACTTCAGAGCAATTAAAGTCTGGCTTTTTAGTGTTTTAACGCGTGTAAAGCTATTAGCTAAAATTTACGTCATTTGGGCATGCTTAATAAATTCATCGTAAATACTGTCTTTAATTAGCCTGTCGGGCGTAAAGGCATAATAATGCTGATAAACATTATTAATTGTACCAATATAGCTAACGTCATAATGGCGCTCAACTTCGGCTCTGACCAAAATAGGCGCAGGGAACACCCCAAATCCTTGCTCACCCAATGCTTTCATTAATGCGCTGTCATCAACATGGCCTGCTATTGATACTTCAATACCCTGTTCTTGCAGCCAATAATGAATAGCACGTGTGACTGGGCTTCCTTTTGCAGGGAGAATTAAAGGCTTATTATTAAGAGATTGTGGAAACTGTTTATATAATTGCGAGTGCCATGTTGCATTGCCAAAGAGAGCTATTTGGCTTTTTCCTATTTCATGACAAAAAGCCTTAAATGGTAATGTGGTATCAAGCGGTTTATCAGCTAAAACTAAGTCGAGCTTATGAACCGTCATTTGCGCGAGCAGCTCATCTTGCTGACCGTCAATGCAATGTAAGTTTGTAATACGCTCGTTATCAATTAAAGGGGCTAGCCACTTAGAAACTAATGATTTTGGTAATACATCCGAAATGCCTACTTTTAGTGTTCGTGACAATTGCGCAATATCACCTTGGGTAGTTTCTAGCCATTCATGGGCAATAGCAAACATATCATCTGTGTATTGCTGAGTGACATGGCCAAACTCAGTTAGTCTTAGCCCTCTGCCTTGGCGAATAAACAGTGGCTTACCTAATCGTTGCTCTAAGTTAGTAATTTGAGAGCTGACCGTTTGCGGCGTTAAGTTGAGTACTTTACTGGCAGCAGCAATACTGCCGTGCTTACTCACTTGCCAAAAATAGTATAAGTGATTGTAGTTTATGTTGGTTATCATTCGAAAAAACCTGTCTTTAAATCAGAAATAATCAGCTTTATCCTTTGTTACTAAGTTAGTAGATTACATCCATGCCTGCAACACAGGTGCTACTAAAGGTGTAATTGCATGAAGCTAAAACTTACGGTTAAAAACAAAACAATTAACTCAAGTGAAAAAATGTCAATTTTGAAATTAGTGAAAAGCCAGTTGGCAAAACATGCTTTAAATATTCGTAAAGTAGATATTCAAATTAATGATCTATTAAACGAGCGGCTGGGTACTTTGCAGCAATGCAAAATCAATATTCTTCTACCTGGTTTGCCAAGCATAAATGTAAATACCAAAGGAAGGAACATGCTACAAGCTATAAAGCGGGCACTAAAAAGTTTGCAGCAAATTCTCGTTAGTAAGTATCAACCTTCGCAACCAAGCTCTTAATTTTTCTTAATATCGCACTTGTAGTGGCACGGATGCTACTTTTTTATTTGCGTAAAGTACGTTTAACACTAAAACGACTCAAACCTTTGACCTTTAACTTTATTTTATAAACCTCACACCATTTTGATTAAAAAAGCCACACACTAACTGTTAGTGTGTGGCTTTTTAGCATCTAACTTTTTTAAAGCGATTACTTATTCAATAAGTTCTTTTCAAAAAAATCGGCCATCATAGTGTGATAGTGCAAGGTGGTACCTTTGCCTTCTCGTAAGCTATGTGAGCGATTTGGATATGAGAAAAACTCAAACTGTTTGTTGTACTTAACAAGCTCGTTAATTAAACGCTCTGAGCCCTGGTAATGAACGTTATCATCCCCTGTGCCGTGAATAAGCAATAGCTTACCGGTTAGGTTTTTGGCAAAGGTAATTGGCGAGGTGTTGTCGTAACTTTCAGGATCGGTCTTTGGGTTACCCGCATAACGCTCTTGGTAAATAGTGTCGTACAAGCGAATATCTGGCACCGGTGCTGAGGCAATACCTACTTTAAACTTATCGCCATGGCGGAACAATAAATTAAGGGTTGAGCTGCCACCGCCTGAGTGACCCCATACACCAACACGGTCGGTGTCTATTACATCCCAGCGTTTTGCCATGGCATCAAGCGCATCAACTTGGTCTTGTACAGTGACTGAGCCGATTTTTTTATAAATCGATTTACGCCAATCACGGCCTTTTGGTGCTCGCGTGCCACGGTTATCAACCGATGCCACAATAAAGCCTTTTTGCGTTAATAGTGATTTATACAAGTAGCTGTCGCCTTCAAAGCGGTCTTGCACTGTTGAGCCCCACGGTTCGCCATACACGTAAAAAACGATTGGGTATTTTTTACTGTTATCCATGTTTTCAGGGAACATAATGTAGCCGTCAAGCTCAGTGCCATCGCTCGCATTCACTTTAAAGAACTCATGGCTTGGTAAGCTTTGCTCAGCCAGTTTTTCTTTCAGCTCTTTATTTTCAACTAAGGTTTTAACATTACTGTGATCGCTTACTTTAATGATCTCTTTAGTTGGCGGCGTGCCAAATTGTGAGTAAGTGTGCATTGCCCATGAGGTATCTTTAGACATGTAATAGCTGTTTGAACCTTGAAATTCAGCAGGCGTTACGCGTACAGGTTTACTACTACCATCCAAAGACGTACTAAATAAATAACGTTGACCTGCATCGTCTGGCGAAGCGGTAAAATACATCACGTTCTTATCTTCGTTTAGCGCCAGCATATCAACAATATCGTAATCACCTGGGGTTAAATCGATAATGGTTTTACCATCGCGAGATACACGATAAAGGTGACGCCAGCCGTCGCGCTCGCTGTGCCAAATAAAGAACTTACCATCTTTTGACCAGTTGGCTTTGTAAAACCACTCGATAAAAGCATCGTCTTTATCTTCTAAAATTTTGGTCAATTGCTGTTTTTGCCAATCGAACAGCCAAACCTTGTTGTGGTTTTGCGGGCGGTTTAAGTCTTGGATCATTAATTCCTTACCGGTGCCTGCCCAGCTAATACGAGGAATATAGCGGTCGCGATTATCGCCTTCAAGTTTGGCCCAGCGGGTTTTCTTATCAGCAAGGCTAACAACCCCCACGCGTACTGCCGAGTTAGTTTCACCGGCTTTTGGGTAAGGAAACTCTTTTAAAGTAGGGTAAAGCTCGTCGGTGTTGTTGATCATGGTGAAAAACTTAACGCCGTTGGTATCAAGCTGCCAATAGGCGATTGATTTGTTATCTGGGCTCCAACGAAAGCCATCAGCAATGCTGAATTCTTCTTCGTAAACCCAATCAAAGTTACCATTAACGATTTTAGCGCTGCCATCGGTTGTAAGCGCTGTTACTTTGTTGCTGCCAACCGCTTGCATATAAATGTTGTTATCACGCACGTAAGCTACTTTTGAGCTGTCTGGTGAGAATTTAGCAAACATCAGTTTTTTAGGTTCTGGTTGCTCACCGCCGAGTTGCTGTAATTTATTGGTTTCAAGGTTTAAGAGCCAAAAATCACCACGGCTGCGAGAGCGCCACACTTGCTCGCTATTGGTAAATACCATCAACCATTTGCCGTCTTTTGACCACTGGTAGCTTTCGATTGCAAATGGCTCATCTGCGCCCTCTGGCAGTAGTTTTTCAAACTCAACTAGAACTTTGCGGCCAGTACCATCGGCGTTGTAAAATACAATGTCGTTGCCTTTTACACCGTGCTCTTTTTCGTCATCTGCTTTGGCATTTTCAGCGTCGTCTTTTTTATCTTTTTCGCTTCCACGTTCTTCAAGCACGGTGTAGCCGGTGCCATCATCAAGCCATTTAAAGTAAGTGCTACGCTGCGCTTTGAAATATTTATCTTTATAGATTTGTTCAAGCGACAGTGGATTGCTAATTTGATTCATCGTTGTTGTAGCCGTGACGTTGTGTGTTACCGAACAGCCTGATAGCGACAGCCCAGCCAATACCGACAGGACAAGCCCTGAGGTTTTGATTATATTCATTATATGATCCTAAAAGTGCTGTTATTAGTTATTGTATTTGTTCAAATGGTTGAGGAAGTGACAAAATGATTCGCTCGTAAAACTGAGCAAGGTTAACTACAGATACTTTAGCAAAGTTTGCATATAAGATCAGAACGTTCATCGCAAGCATTCATCCATTGACCCCAAACATTACATGCAATATACAACATAAAGTTTAATCTTTTTTGTTTAACTGCCAAACAACTATATTTGCCGGTACAACGCCTTTAACTCCATTCGCAATAGCTTCACATCTAATTAGTTGTAGCGAATAAGCATGGTGATAGTGATCAAATACCTCTTGAGCGCTAATACTGTATGGTGTGCCATCGCGTTTAGACTGATCATATACACAACAAATAAGTAGCTGTGGTGCTTTTTGTGTGATCATCACTACATGCCTGCTATATTTTTTACGTAGTGTAAAAGGCAGGGCTACTAATGATCCGCGATCATATATAACATCAACAGATCCAAGTAAGTTGGCGGTTAGTGCAAAAATATCTCCCACCCAAATAGCCAAATTATCCGCACTATACAGTTTAAACTTGTCGTGCACCGTTACTGTAGGTGTAACATTTAAAGAGCCAAATAGTTGTTTAATGGCGCTTTCACAGAGCTCAACGCCCACAACCTGTATATTCTGCTCGAGTAGCCATGCAATGTCGTTTGTTTTACCACATAAAGGCACGAAAACTCGGCCATTTTGAGGAATTTTCAAGTTAGTAAAATAACGATCTAAGTATGGATTTACTCGGCTTTCATGAAAACCAATATCATTGTTTTTCCAACGATTTAACCTATAATCAGCAGACATAGTAGCTCCTCAAAATAGCAATAAAACAAGCGAGCTGATATAAATTCCTGCACCAAATACACAATGTGATACACAGCTTTTAACTCTGGCCGACGCTGGTCTTGGCGTTTTACTCGCAGCAATACCCAGCCCAAGCGCAGGTTGCATAATAAAAAAAGGCATACATACTGTGGCTAAACCAAATATAAGGGCGGGTATTAGGCGGGGGGATACTAGCCAGTCATTTGACATAACCAATAAAAAAGTAAAACTAAAAATAACGCCTATTACATAATGGATAAACCAACCGATTGCGCATTCGCCTTTTTGCGATGGCGCTTTGTTTATTGCTGTATGTTTAAATTGACCACTTCGCATCAAGCTTATCCAGCGACCGACCATACAAAAGTTTAAAGATGGCACGCCAAACACTTTCGCAAGTAATAGCGACCAACTATCAAGCACTGCTGTTGCGCCTACACCGATAACAATAACAGCTACCCAATTAATACTGTGTTCCATAAAAATACTCTTTAACAAGAAAACCTAAGAGCAATGATATAGACTTACTAAAATGTTAAATATAAAGCTTTAATCAAACTTAAATTGCAAAAGTGGAATCATGCTAGATGATATAGTGCTGTTTGTGCACATAGTACAACAAGGAGGATTGTCTCAAGCGGGGGAGTATTTATCGCTGCCTGCGGCAACAGTTACGCGGCGTTTACAGCGCCTTGAATCTCGCCTTGGGCAAAAACTGCTGCATCGCTCTGCACGCCAATGCACACTCACACAACAAGGACAGGTGTACTATCAAAGTTATGCCAACTTAGTTGAGCAATTTGAACAAACTCGTTATCAACTCAATCAACAAAAAGAACAACTTAGTGGTAAGCTAAAAGTGCTCGCGCCACTGAATATCTGTCATGGTTTTTTAAAGCCGATGTGGTTGTCGTTTTGCAAGAAATACCCTGATATTCAGTTGGAGCTGATTTTAAGTAATCAACTTGACGATATTATTAAAAACCAAGCTGATTTAGCGCTCAGGATCGGCCCTCAAGCTGATTCGTTATTACAGCAAAAAAAGCTCGCAGAAGCCGACTCTATCTTAGTCGCATCACCTGAGTACCTAACAAATGCAGCAAAACTTGTTGAACCGAACGATTTAAAACATCACCGTTTAATTGGTACAACACTTAGAAATAAATGGCTATTAACGAACACGCAATCATGTGCTACTTACACACACATGTGCCGCTTTAAAAGCATTTATAACGATACTGGCTTTGTAAAATATCAAGTTGCGGATCATCAAGGTATCGGTTTGTTACCGCGCTTTGAAATTATAAATGAGCTACAAACAAAAGAGTTAGTTAGAGTATTGCCACTATGGCAAAGCCTGCCGCGAGAAATTTAT
The DNA here is from genome assembly GCF_028885455.1 of Pseudoalteromonas rhizosphaerae. Taxonomy (NCBI): domain Bacteria; kingdom Pseudomonadati; phylum Pseudomonadota; class Gammaproteobacteria; order Alteromonadales; family Pseudoalteromonadaceae; genus Pseudoalteromonas; species Pseudoalteromonas rhizosphaerae. The sequence goes on along the minus strand of NZ_CP118496.1, from coordinate 2,518,386 downwards.
GCCATTTGGCCAAGTGGTCGTTTACTTAGTAAAAAAGCGGTTTGTCTTAGAGATTATATGCATAACTTTATCAGTGAACAGTTACCGAACAGTTAAATTTTTTTGTGCCACTGGTACTGCATTTGTTTTGCCGTAAGCTCTGCAAGCTCAGGGCTCCCCAGCTCAGCAACTAATTGCAAGCTCATATCAATTCCTGCAGAAATACCCGCTGAAGTGGTGAATTTATCTTGTGATACCCAGCGCTTATTACTGATCACATTTAACCGAGGGAACATATTAGCGAGATCCGCAAGATCTTCCCAATGCGTGGTAACCGTTAAGCCATCGAGTAAACCCGCTTTGGCCAGTAAAAAAGCGCCTGTACACACTGAGGCAACTTTAGCAGTAGCACCAGCGGTTTCTCGTATCCAGTTTATTACGGCAGGTTTTTCAAGTTCAACAGTGTGTACACCACCAACAACAATGAGCAAATCAATAGCGGGGTGATCAACAAAACTGTAATGGGGGTTTACACTAAAACCTGCACGGGCAATTACTGGTTGAGCATGCTCTGCCACAAAAAATACTTGCCAGTTATTATCTGCTAAGCGCTTTGCCGTGCTAAACACTTCAAATGGGCCTGAAAAATCCAGCACTTCTGCATCATCGTAAATATATATACCAATGTTCATAATATGTTTTCCTTAGCTTCCTCTGCATCGAACATTAGCTTTAGCCACCTTAAGTCTTTTGCACCTAAATTTGCTTGTTTATGCAATGAGGGATCATCATAGACATCTTTATAAACATGGCAGATCGCAACTTCTGTTAACTCACGCCATTTAGCGTCATTAAACTCTGATAGCGAGCCATCAGCTAAATTAAAAGAACTTATAGGATCGTGCTCAGCTTCAGTCGTTCTAAGAGTTAACTCTAACTCTTGTAAAATAGGGTTGATCAACTGTAGCGTATTTGCGGCCTCAAACTCTGCAATTATATTGTTTTGAGCTGCTTTGATTTCTTTTTCAAGTTGATATTGAGACAGTTTATTAGCAGAGGCACGCACACCGTATTTATTCAGTAGGCCAGTGATGCTTGGCAGCATAGCTTTGGCCGCAATACTGGCTCCCACCAATGGGTTTGCAATAGCCGCTAAGCCGCCCACCAAAAGCATTCCGTAGGTGAGTTTTTTATCTAAGGCATCAATATCATTAGCAAGCGACTGTAATGAATTAGTTTGCCCCACAGCTTGATCACGCATAATTGCATCAGCGCTATTTAGCATGTAATGGCGAAGTCCGGCCTCAGCATGCTCATTAGGAAAATGAAAAATACGCCGCTTAGGTAAGTTATTAATCTCAGGTACGCCGTTTGGTAAATAACGCATGGTGTGTAAAGCGAATTGATGTTCAGATAGTGCAAAAGGAATTACAAAATAATGCTTTTCATCAAATGACGTGGGGGTTTGCGTACCAAATCTTTCAAACGACATAAAGATAGGCAGACCATCGATCTTTTCTTTTGCTAATACATAGCCTTTATTGAATTCATCAAACACTTTATTAGATGTCGATTTTAGCTTAACAATTCCTTTATTTATAAAATCTTTCATAATTATTTGTTGATCCAATTCGATTCTAGCTGGCTAGCTGCCGTAAAGGTTATACAAGCTGGTCTAAAAAGCCCAGCAATTAAATATCAAACTTTAGCAGCTTAAACACTACCTTGCGTTTCAATCACTAAAATACGCGCTTCACCCATAGGGTGGGCTACGTGCTCAGTACCTATTGAGGCATAAAAAATGTCACCACTTTGCAGTACAGTTGAGTGCGTCTCGCTATCTTGTTTGTAAAACATTTCAACGACTCCATCAAGCACCACAAAGACTTCTTCGCCATCATTAATATGCCATTTATAGGGTTTATCAGTCCAATGTAAACGGGTAGTGATGCCATTCATATTGGCAATACTTTTAGCTCCCCATGCCTTTGCTGCGGTGAATTCTTTACCACGAATGATCTGCATACAATTTCCTTATTCATCTAGCTCTAATTGCGCCCGCTCTAAGGTTTCGGCGGGTAACTCTTTTTGTACTGATACACCCAACTCTTTAAATTCAGATGCTTGTTTAATTAAGTTGCCTTTTCCGCGATATAACTGCGAAAACGCTTTGTCATAACTTTCTTTGGCTTTATCTAGTTGCTTACCAACGCCTTCCATACTGGTTAAAAAGCCGTTGAGCTTGTTATAAAAACGTTCGGCGCGGTTTGCCAATTCTTTGGAGTATTTAGTTTGCTCCTCAAAGCGCCATAACTGTTTCACAATATTTAAGCTGGTTAAGAGGGTAGTGGGGGTGGCAACCAGAATGTTCTTTTCTATCGCTTGTTGGTAAATATCACTCTGGTATTTAAGGGCTTCAACAAAAGCTGATTCTATCGGCACAAACATCACCACCACTTCAGGAGAGTTAAGCCCAGGTAAGCGATCATATGATTTACTCGCCAGCTCATTAATACGCGCTTTTACAGCCTCAACATGCTCTTTAATTGCTTGTTGAGCCTGCAGTTCATTATCTGCATTTACGTAGCGAGTGTAAGCGTTTAGCGAAGTTTTAGCGTCAATCACTAAATGCCGACCTTGAGGCAAATACACCACCACATCAGGGCGAAGACGGCCTTCTTCGGTGTTGAACGATACCTCGCGTTTATAATCAGTACCAGCGCGCAACCCTGCGCTGTCTAACACGTTTTCAAGCATGAGTTCGCCCCAATTACCTTGGGTTTTCTTTTGCCCTTGTAATGCGTTACTGAGCCTATCTGCTTGCTCAGTGATTGCTTGGCTTTTCGCTTGTAGATGTAATAACTCTATTTTCAGAGCTTCACGTTGTTTTACATCTTCAACATGAATTGATTCCAATTTATCCCTGAAGCCTTTTAGCTCACCTTGGACAGGTTTTAACAGCTGCTCAATACTTTCTTGATTGAGGACTTTAAATTTTTGCGATTTTTCTTCGAGTATTTGATTAGCAAGGTTTTCAAATTCTTTTTTAAGTTGCTCTTTGCTTTCTTTAATATGTTGTAACTGTTGCTCAAAGTGGCTTTGCTTTTGCTCAAGCATAGTGCGCATATTATTGAGCTCAACATCACGGGCATTGTATTCGCTTCGTAGTGTTGTTAAATCAGCTTCAGCCTTGCGCCAATAATGGTTGTATTGCTGGCTTTGCTTTTCTTGCTCAGTGAAGCGGGTTTTATAGTGCTGAGTTTCGTCGCGTTGTTCTTGGTGGCTTTGCTTAAGTAAATCGTGTTCATCTATCAAGGCAGTATATTGCTGCTGTTTTTCATTGGACTGTGTTTGCAATAAAGCTAGTTGTTGCTGCTGCTCACTTAGCTCTGCTGTTAGTCGCTTACCACGACTTGCATAAATAACACTAAAAAGCACCGCGCCAACACTAAAACCAATCCCAACACTTACCCAATCAATGTTTGTAAGTAACTGTATATACATAAATAAACTTTAATTAGCCAAAAGACACTTCATGATAGCCAATCTAAAAATACCACGATAGGTTTTTTTACTTTTTTATGACCCTAAAAATCATTACAGAGCATTACAAAAGACCCATCTTAATTAGTTATATAAACAATTTTATTCTACACTCAGAACAATAATAGAAACCAACAAGTGGTTTTACTTATACAACAATACAAGGACTGAAAAAATGAACGATATCAAAACCCCAAATATTGAAGTGCAATGTAAAGCAGATAACTACTTTTCCGTTAAAACGTTGACTGTTTTACCTCATACACAAGAAAATTGGTTAACATTTTTTAATAACGAAACAAATCCGACTGAGTCGCTGAGTGTTTTGTTTAATAATGCAGGAAAAAACGATCTCATAAGCACTGAAAAAAGACAATACGTAGAACTTATTATCAGCCTAGATCCGTCAGTGGCTGCCGATTGGGAATTTTACGGGAATGGTGTTGAATATTGTGGTGCAGATAGCAATTGCCAATATAATATCTCTACCGAGATCACTGATGACGACACCTTAGTTTTAAGAATTGCTCAAGTAGAGCCGACCTATGAATTTAACGGTGTAGATAAAGACAACCTTGAAAAAGTTGTTGAAGTAACCGAAGGCAAAGAAACTGAGTATTTACCTATTTCGTTTAGGTATACAGCTAAACATGTGCCTTCTGGCAAAATTTATATGTCACAAGATCCTAAAATCATTGTTCGTAGGCCTGGTGCTACATACTAATATAAAGCACTAGCACAACGAAAAGAAGAGTCATATTGCTGCATTAACGCAATAAACTCTTCTTTTTGACACCAAGGTTTAAACCAGGGTAAATTAAACCACATTGGGTGATAACCTATCATTAATGACTTTTCTATATACATTAACGCTGACTGATATTCACCAATCACACTATACACAAGTGCTGCTGTAAACACATATTCATAATGGTCTGACGCAATACTGATTGCTTTATTGAGTGCTTGTAAGGCAAGTTTAGCTTCGCCTAACTGGCTGTGTGCTTGTGCGACTTCTAAATAACTATCAAGAGTGTGTTGATCTTGTGCCAACTCAACTACTTTTAGATAATTTGCCGGGTATGATTCCACCAGATTAAGTGCCTTTTGAGTATCAGCTAAGTTGAGTCTAAAACCTACATGCCCCGGGTTTATATCCACAGCCTGTTGGGCAACTATTAACGCTTGATCAAACTCCCCTTGCAAAGAATAAGCAATGCTTAAATTACTTAAATTCGTACTATCAGGTTTAATCTCAATTGCCTGTTTATATTGCTTTATAGCAATGGCTAAATCACCTTCTGTTAGGGCTATATCTGCCAGTAATTGATTTGCCATATAGTTTTGAGAGCTTAAGCTTATAACTTCATTAAGCAGCTGCTTTGCCTCTTCAATTTGACCTTGCCACCATAATACTTGCGCTAAATTTTGCTTTATTATTGGATTTGCTCGTATTTTTAATGCAAGTTCAAACGCCTGCTGTGCTTCAGGCAACTGATCTTGTTGTAAATATAATAAACCTTTAAGTTCATAAAGAGCGGTAGAACTTGCTCCAACTTGTTCAGCTTTAGCTAAATACTGCTTCGCAGTTAACCAATCTTGCCTAGCAACCGCGATTAGCATTGCATTTGTAGCAAATGCAGGGGTGTTTTGATACGCAGTTGGTGAGTTAAAAAGTAATTTACTGGCAATATTTAAATACTCTGCTTGCTGTGATTGCTGATATAAACTCAGGGCGACTTCACGTAATAACTCATAGTTGGCATATAACTGCGGGGTTTGTTCTATAGCCTCTTTAATACGCATAAATAATTGATCGGTGTAATCACCAACTTGCTGCACTTTTTGATAAAGCTCAATATGTTCTATTTGTTCTTTGTCACTAAGCTGCGCCATTGCAATATATTTATTATCAAAATCAGGGAAAAGCGCTGTTAATTGCTGACTGCTTAAATGGTACATCTGATTATAACTATCAATTACAATGGGCCATTGCTTACGCGCTTTTACCGTCCAATTTGGCGCCTCGAGCCGAACTAACGTTAAATAGCATTGCGGTTGCATACAATTAAGCTCAGCGGTCACCACTTCTTGTGCACCCGTTGCTTGCTCTAATTTATGTAACTTATCTGTAAAAGTAAGTTTAGCATTGCCGCTTTGTAAAATGAGCGCAACCTCATCCTGCGAAATAAGATTTAACTGCTTACTATTAATAATACTTTGCCTAATAGCATCATCAATTGTGGCTTTGAGCATATTTGTATCTGCGGATAACAGTGCGGCTGATTTTACCACCGGAGGTAAAAATGCAACATAGTGCTCTGCTGGTTTATGTACTTGCAGCTTATACATTAAGCCTGTTGCAACCACGGCAATACAAAGCAAAGTCCCTAAAAAAACAGCCTTTTTAGGCGATTTTTTTTGTAATGCGAGTCGCTCTATCGGAACTGTGTCTTGCGCCAAAATTTCTTGCTGTTTAATAGCTATAATAACGGCTTGTAACTTACGCTCTACACTTTGAGCATCAACAGGGCGGCGGTCTTTTTTTCGTTGTAATAATTGATTTAGTAAATCACATAATTCATTAGGTAACTTGGGAATGATCTCATGTGCATTACACGCTTTACCGTTGGCAATATTATTAGCAATCGTTTGCGCAGATCCTTCACCAAATGGATGACGGCCACTAATAAACATATAGGCCAGCATACCAAAAGAAAATAAATCACTGCGAAAATCTAACGGCTGTTTATTAAGCTGCTCAGGCGACATCGCACTAGCACTGCCACAACTGGATTCATCACGTTGCTCACTAAGCGGCTTATTTTGTAATGTTGCAATACCAAAATCAGTGATTTTTAATTCATTTTTATCAATTAAAATATTGCTAGGCTTTAAATCACAATGCATCACATCTTGACTATGGGCATGGGTTAGACCAGCACACAGTTGTGCTAATAAATTAAGCTTTTCGGAGAGTGTGGTGACGTGCTGATGTTGAAACTGCTGTAATGTTTTGCCTTTTAAGTACTCCATTACAATACAAATTTGCTGCTCATACAAAATTACATCGTGTATTTGTACAATATTAGGGTGATTTAAACGAGCAAGTAGCTGGGCTTCAACCAAGGGATCGCTATGTTCTATTGAGTGCTCAGTAGGCTTTAATAATTTAATCGCAACGTAACGCTTTAAACGTGTATCCTCTGCAAGATACACACTTCCCATACCTCCTTGGTTAAGTAGCTTAATTAATTTATAGTTAGTGATGACTTTATTAAATTTTAATACTGTTTCATGCTCTAACGACATCCGAGGTACTCTCTAATTCACACCCTTTATAAATCATAAAGGATGCGCCAGCAAACCGCACTTTTCGCAATTGTCTTTCGATGATATTTTCAGCATCATGAACATTTACTAAAACTTCTGAAAACTGCTTGCGAGCACGATGTATCTGTATATTTAAATAGCGCATGTCGACACCTAAATCTTTCACTAATTGCTCCGTATTTACCCAACCTTGGTTAGCTGGTAATACTCCTTTTTTAGCATCTAAAGCTCTATAGCGCGCTAAATTTAAGGTTAAGTAGTGATGGCAGCGAACATGCAAATCAAAATCTTTATTATTATTGTGATGTTGAACTTTTAATTCTGATGTTTCTTCATCCAAACTTAGGTTAAAAATAAAGTCTAAATCACTAATATACAATTGTGGTACGGAGCTCATCTGGGTTGCAACTTCCAGATGACTAGAAAGAAACATCCATTGTTCACCACCTAAGGTAATAATACTATGATCTTCTAAGACTTCTCGTATCGTAAACTCATCATCGTGTAATGATTCTAACAACCATTGGCCGCTACTTTGCTCAAAAACAACCACGCTATCAGGTTGCTGCTCAGGCAATAGGTGGTAATGATTAAGCTTAATTGTCTCGGCTGTTTGACTTTGCTCGTCATCTAATTTGATTAATTGGTCTGTAGGAGCACTGAGATCTTTAACCACATAAGTAACCTCTGAATTACCGGCAAAATAAATTTTATCGCCAATACTTAGTTCTTCAGAGTCATCCTTCACCAAACGCTTATGATTTAACCAAGTACCATTCAGGCTTAAGTCACGGATATACCACTTACCATTCAACCACTCAATAATAGTGTGTATTTTCGACACACTCAGATCGTTGACAAGTGTATCTACAGAATATTGAAAGCGCCCAAAACTATGATGCGCATATAAAAAACAATATTCGCTTGTATGTTTATTAATTAAATAAGCCATTATCACTACCTTTTATCGAATGATGAGGTATGTGTCTAACTATTGATATTACAATCAATTCTCCATAATAGACACAACCAAACCAAAATAAAACAAAAAATTAACATTCAATCTATTCATGGATTAATCCGCAAACAATTACGGCCAGATAACAGTATTTTAGAAACAAAAAGGCAAAATAAACATTACGTACTATTACAGCAATTGTTTATTAAAGGGATAAGTAAAAAGAATGAAATATAAAAAAAGCCAGCTCAAGGTGAGCTGGCCTAATATTACTAAAATAAGTAACTAAAACTAGGGAATCAACATGATGCTTGCGTAAACTGCAATTCAACAACAAGCAAAAGAGTAGACGCCCTCAGGCTACTTTAGTTCAAAATAAATTTAAAATTGATGAAAATAATACTGCATGCACCAAATAGCAGGCATAAAAAAAGCCAGCTCAAAATGGGCTGGCTCAATCATTACTAAAATTAGTAACCAAATAGGGGGTAATCAACATGATGCTTATGTAAACTGCAATTTAACAACAAGCATAAGAGTAGACGCCCTCAAACTACTTTAGTTCAAAAATAAATTTAAATTTATTGAAATAATGCAACGGCTCACAATTGCAGGCATAAAAAAAGCCAGCTCAAAATGGCTGGCTCAATCATTACTAAAACTAGTAACCAAATAGGGGGAAATCAACATGATGCTTATGTAAACTGCAATTTAACAACAAGCATAAGAGTAGACGCCCTCAAACTACTTTAGTTCAAAAATAAATTTAAATTTATTGAAATAATGAAACGGCTCACAATTGCAGGCATAAAAAAAGCCAGCTCAAAATGGGCTGGCTCAATCATTACTAAAATTAGTAACCAAATAGGGAAATCAACATGATGCTTGCGTAAACTGCAATTCAACAACAAGCATAAAAGTAGACGCCCTCAAACTACTTTAGTTCAAAAATAAATTTAAATTTATTGAAATAATGCAACGGCTCCCAATTGCAGGCATAAAAAAAGCCAGCTCAAAATGGGCTGGCTCAATCATTACTAAAACTAGTAACCAAATAGGGGGAAATCAACAATGATGCTTGTGTAAACTGCAATTCAACAACAAGCAAAGAAGTAGACGCCCTCACGCTAATTTAGTTCAAAATAAATCAGGCTAATTTGAAATAATGCTAACTTTTTATCAAAGAAAGCATTTGTTGTTCGTCAAACTTTGTAAAACTCATTGATTTTTCAGTAAATAATGCATCAACAAGCGCTTGCTTATGTTGTTGCATTTTAAATACTTTTTGCTCAATTGAATTCGCCATTATCAGTTTATAAACAAAAACAGGATTTGTTTGACCGATTCGATAAGCACGATCTGTCGCTTGTTTTTCTACTGCTGGATTCCACCAAGGATCGAAATGGATCACAGTGTCCGCCTGAGTAAGATTAAGCCCTGTACCGCCAGCTTTTAAACTGATCAAAAATACCGACGTTTTACCACTGGTAAATTCTTCGATCACTTTATCGCGATGACGTGTTTGCCCTGTAAGCAGGCTGTAATTAATCTCTAACGATGCTAGCTGCTGCGCAATAATATCTAATGCAGAAGTAAACTGGCTAAAAATAATAATATTGCGACCTTCACTTAACATTACTGGTAAATGGCTACTCAACCAGTCAAGTTTTGCACTTCTAGCTGAGGTGTGTTCGTCAATCAAACGCGGGTGACAACATATTTGTCGTAACTTTAATAACGCCTCTAAAAAGGCTAATTTGCTCTTTTGCGCGCCTTGGGAAGCAAACAGGTCGACCATTTTCTCTTCTAGAGAATCAGTAATGCTTTGATAAATATCTTTTTGCTGTGCTTCGAATTCAAACTCTTTAATCAACTCTGTTTTCGGTGGTAGCTCTTGTGCTACTTCAGCTTTAGTTCGACGTAAAATAAAAGGCAAGATCAGTGATTTAAGCTCTTTAGCACGATCACTATCAGCGTCACGCTCAATCGGAGTCTGAAAATGCTGCTTAAAATGAGCCTGTGAACCAAGCAAGGAAGGCATTGCAAAATCTAACAATGATTTCAATTCAAATAAATTGTTTTCAATCGGTGTACCACTTAAACATAAGTTAAATTGAGCATTTAAACGCTTAACTAAACGAGATACTTGCGCACTGTCATTCTTTATATACTGCGCTTCATCAAGGATAATATTCTCGAAATACAACGGTGAGTAGTAAGCGATATCACGCTTGAGTAATGGATAAGTAGTAAGAATGCAATCTGCCTGGGCTAAATGTTGTAATTGCTCAATCCGCGCGCTACCAAATAGGGTCGTCACTTTAATACTACTGGCGAATTTAGCCATTTCATTTTGCCAATTACTTACCAAGCTCGTTGGGCAGACAATTAACGTTGGGCCTGCTTGCTCTCGTTGCCGTGCGTTAGCTAAAAATGCAATAACTTGTAAGGTTTTGCCTAATCCCATGTCGTCGGCTAGTATTCCGCCTAACTGATGGCGTTTTAAGAACTGTAGCCACTGAACGCCTTGCTGTTGATACTCGCGAAGCCGCACGCCCGCATTCAAGCCATGTAACACTGTAGTGGCAGTAGTTGGTGCATCTAGCTCAGCTAAATAAGACTCTAAGCTGTCGTCGACTAAGTTAACCGCAAAACAGCTCATCTTTATTAAATGCACTAAAAATGATAAAGGTATAAGTAATTCATCGCGTGTTTTTATAAACTCAAAACGATCTTTAAAATCAGTAAGCGTATCAAAAGCTGGTTTTGTTATTACTCCAAACTGTTTACCATTTGCATAATAATAAAAAAGTTCGCTTTGACGATTAAGTGATTGAAATTCTGAATTATCGTTTGCTAATACGGTGGCAGCTTTAGCGTTTGAGATCATTATTTTACTAACAATTTGATGACCTTTACCACGTTTAACATCCAAGCTGACATTAGTGATTGATTTTTTTATCACTAGTTTTTTATCAGTTACCTTCCAACCACGCTGACGAAGTTTAGGCAAAACCTCGTATTTAAACCAATGCTGATGAATAACTGATTGTTTATTAAAAACAAACTCATTTTGTAAAGCCCCTTTACATAGTTCAAAGCCTAAATTTGTGAGCTCTGTGATAACGGTATTTTCAAGCGATGCATTGAGAATATTTGCTGGTGCTGAGTTTGGAGCGTAATTACCATCTTGATAGTTAAAGGTAAGCGTAAGCTTTAATTGGTTATTGCTATTACTAACATCAATAACCGCGCAAGTATCTGCTACCCGTTTTATTTTTTTACGTTCAGATAATTGGTAATGGGGTATTACACCGTCACCAAAATTTGCAGCTAATTGCTTATAGACACGATCAAAATTAGCAGTATGAATGGCTGGGATCGCTCTGATATGAGCAACTTCTTCACCACTTAGTGGCGTACGTAAACGGCCTATGCGTAGTAACTCTGTATCAAGGTAAGTTGGTGGTGTGGTTTTAAGTAAGAACCAGGATTGTTTACCCGTTAAACTTACATTTAATTGAATAAGATCTTTTTTGTGTGACCACGAAAAACTCAGATCTTCAGCACTATCAGCTTTAATCGACTGACGAGAACGCCCAAAAAACAAACGCTGAGAAGCAATCAACTGCTGCAATGCGTTAAATCCCCATTGCCCTCTAAGCTCTAAATTACCAAGTGCATTTTGAGAACGGATCCAACTGTATAAACGAAAATCAGTTTCGAGTAAATCGGATGGTGTTACAAAACTATTAAGCTGCTGATCAGTAAGGTTTCTACCGAGGGTATACTGATGTTCTGCAGAGAAAGCGGCAATTTTTGGTGTTAAAATAACCCGATTGTTTTCTACATCAAGCACAAATAAAAGTACATTTTTAGCTTGTGCTGACTGGTTTTGCTTAAGTGTTGTTAGCTCTTCAAACCAATCATTCATTATATAGTCTTGGCCGTAATCACCAGAATGATCAATCTTCAGCTTTAACAATACAGCAGCCAAGTGGCGACAGTTAGTTTTGGCATTACATGAACAGTGTCGATCAACTGCAAAACCATTGGCTAACTTCTTTATCTCTATGTGTTGGGTAAAAGTACTGCCTTGATTTCCAAACACCGAGGCATCAATGACAGAGAAATCATGATTATGCTCTAACCAATTAATTTGACCATTTGCTACGTACTCTTTTGCTTTACTGAGCACATGAGGCTTAAACAGCTGTTTAATAAATCGTTCAGATAAAGGAAATTGAGTCGCTTGCTCTTGCTTGATCTCTTCAAAAATAGCGAGTAGGTCATTCTTAGATAAGTTAGCAGACATATTGCTCAGGGCAGTAAAAAATAAAAATAATTTTACCAGTATATGATTTATCGGCGTCGAGCTAAAGCATTAAAATGATTAAAAAGACTGGTTGGAGCTGATAAGTTAGTAAAAAAATGATCTCAATACAAAAACAGCTGAATTTAATAGTTAAACACAACTAACCAACAACAAACCCACAAGTTATAAACATATTGTTAATAATTAAGCGCGTTTACAGATCACATTTTTACTAAGGTATAAAAAAATAGCGGTAAGAGTGAAAAATATAGCTAATCAGTTAGTAAAAAAATGATCTATGAGCTCAATAGTAAGGTTTATTGATATTTCAGATCATTATTTTACTAACAAAACACAGTTTGGGATCAGAATTTTACTAACAAAAAAAGCCTTCAGATCAGATTTTTATTAACTAGTTAAATGCATTTAATAACTTAGTTAGCTGTTCTAAGCGCTTGTCAGTCATCACTTTATTATCAATTTTGATTGATAAATCACCACTTTTTAAATTACGTTGCAAGCTGATATAATTATTTTCTAGTAGTGCTTCTCGACGTTGAGCTGACTGTGGCTCAGCGGTAAGCAATTTAGTGATCGCCATTGCACGCTTATCATCACCAATTATATCTTCTAAGCTATTATCGTGTGTCAAATGATTTACTTGCTGATTAAAACTATGCTCATCACGTTCTTTTGCTGCAATCAGTTTTTTAGCTACTTCACGGCCAACATGATTCGCTGTTGGATAAAGGGCAAGTACAGCAGCAGGAAGCTTCTCAAAGGCTTTAATTGCATCAGCAATAGCTGTATGCGATACACCTTCAATGGCGGCTACTTCACGGTAAGAGCCTTTTTTTCCCTGTGCAACTAACTCATCTTTTGTTTGTTGATATGCTTGGCCAAGTTCCCAGAGGCTCGGGGCAATATATTGGTCTGACGATACCGCTAAAATCTTAGCATCTAAATCTGTAAAATCACTCGAACTAAGAACCATGTAGTCAGCATTGCCGATTATACATGCCATACGACGACGTGAGCCGGCTAATACCAGCGTTTCATCACCTTTGTCCCAACATAAGGCGGGGTGTTGGTTACGACCATCCTCGGCTATTGCAGGGAGTATATCTGCGACAGACTTTTCATTGAGTAACACTTGAACACGACGATTTTTTGCGTACACCTTGGTGGTACTTTCTATTTCAGCATGCGGGATCACTTTGCAAACGAGTGTGATCTGACGATTAGGATCACTTGGTGCAGGCATTTTGATCACATCGCCTGCGTTTGCTTGTTCTAGTAATTCATCAAGATTACTATTACCAATTGAAGTAGCAAAAGGGTCTAAGCTGGTGTCATTTTTACGTTTTTTAGCCATTTTTTGTTAACTACCTTACTTAGTTTCATTCAATTGAGATTGTGTTGATTGCCAATTTGAACGGATCAGCATTTCTAATTCATCAACAACATCTTTTATATTTTCTTGAGCTCTGATCAGTGATTCTCTACTTGCTAAACTATCAGATGTTTTTTGATCAAAAATAGTATTGAATGACGAAGAGCTCGCTGTAATTGCTGAGCTATGGTTAATTGGGTAACTCATTACCTGACGACCAAATGCACTGCGTACATCTTTAACGATGTCACGCTGTGAATGATTGCCTTTTACGTAATTAGTTACTAAAAATTGCATAAAGTCCCAACCTTCATGACCTAAAGATGCAACGGTATGATAGATCTCGCCTAAACGTTTTAAATATTTGTTATTAGCATCGAAATCAACGGCTTCAGGATGCACCGGGATCAGCATTGCCGTAGATGCCATTAAAGCATTATAAAACATGAAGTTAAGAGATGGAGCTGTATCAATTAAAATGATATCGAATTGATCCTTAACCGGATCAATCACTTTTTCTAATAGTTTATGGTAATGACGGGTTTTTTCATAACTTGAACTATCTTTTAGCAACGTTGCAGTTTCATGTTCAAAGTAAAAGTCATCCATACCAGAAGGCAAAATGCGTATATTTGGGATATGCGTAGGCAAAAAAGCATTTGTAACAAGTTGCTGCCAAGTTTCATCTGGATCTAAATCAATGCAATCTCGCATTAAATCACCGACCGTGATCGGTTCAGGTTCACTGGGTGGGAAAAAACTCGATGATGACCCTTGCGGATCTAAATCAATAATACCAATACGGTAACGTTTAATGTTTGTCGTAGCTAGGGCTGCAGCAATATTTACCATACTGGTTGTTTTACCACAGCCGCCTTTTAGAGAGTTAATAACAATAACTTGTAATTTATCGTCAACATTGCGGTGATCTGGCTGAATATCCATTATATCTGCCATAGCAAATATATTTACCAAGGTGTAAGCGTAATGGCCGTTAGCACCGCGTTTAATGTTTAGCTCATCAAAATCACCATTGTCATGGCGGCGTTTTAAGGTACGATTGTTACAGCCTAATAGATCTGCTGCTGCTTTTTGAGTGTAAGTTCGAAGCTCTTTTTCTTCAGATTTTAAGTGGGCACGATAATGCTGAATACGTCCTGCTAATGATTTTTCTGCGACTTCTGCAGTTGCTTTTAAAAGCCGATAGGTGGATAGCGCATTATTATGAATTGACATACTTTATTCCTCAAAGTTAGGTATTAAGTATAATGTCCATTCAATTGACTGTAAACAACTATTTATGACGACATGGCTTTTAATAACAAGACATTTAGAATTAATTTGTAATTTTAAAATTGCTTAGTATAAATAAAGAAGTTTAAAGGTGGTTAAATATATAAGGTAGTAAAGGTTAAGGGCATAAAATACACATCTAAATTGTTGATATATATAAATAATAGTAAAAAAAGTGGATCAGGTTTATACTTGGTTAAGATCAGATCTTTAGTAACTGACAGATCGTAATTTTACTAACTCTGAATCTGAGACTTAAGTTATGCACAGTTTGAGCACAGGTTTACGCACAAAAACCGCTGTTGAGATCAGTTTTTTACTAAGATAATTAAGAACTTATCCACTTACGATCGGGATAAATAGGCTGTTCAATTAGTATAGATCTGATCTGTAGTAGGTATAGATCAGATCTATGCTAACTGATTCGATGATTATCCACAGGCATTAGTAAAAATTAGATTTATGTCGTGTATTTTTGGTTAAAAAACAAAAATAGACGGACAAAAATATGCGTGAGTTAGTAAAATTTAGACTTATAACCGTAGTGTTAGTAAAAAACTGATCTGAAAATCAAGATCATTAAGGTTACTTAGTAAAATAGTGATCTGAACATATATTTTAATCCCAGATCAGTTTTGTACTAACTTAAACATTTAACTTTTTCTGTTTAATGTGTTGTTATTAGCTGTCGCAATAAAATTGGAAATAAGAACAATGAACCGAAAGGTCAACATCTCGGTAGATAACTTACCCGATACATTACGGGGTCAGATCCACGGGGTGGAAAGTGCAATAGATAACGAAAGCCTCGCATTATTTACAGACAATAAAGATGTGCGGGTTTCATTAGAAAATGCAGCGCATGGATTAAGGGCCTATTCGAATACTTTTAATCATTATGATTTGTGGGGACGTTTTGTTCGCTCAGGCCATAAAAAATTACCACTCGAAGAAGCGCCTAAAAAAACCATTATTACTCGAAAAATATCCGAAAAAGTGGATGGCATTTTGTATGATGGTGAAATTAAAATTACTCCAGCGGTAGTAAGTACCCGTAAAGACGGTGAAGATGTTGAATATTTAGTTTGGCCATCAGATCGTGAAGAAAAAGTAGAACGTGCATTAATCCGTTTAGCTTCTAAAGGTAAAATTGTTAAAATCAATTTTAAGTCCGGTATTCAATATGCCGTGGTTTTTTCGATGAACGAATTAGCGCAAGAACTTAAAGCTGTTGGGCAATCAATGCCTTACCCACAAATCAAAGAAGCATTAGAAGCACTGCAAGGTTCTAAGCTATCGTTTAAGTATTCAGCGACAGATACTAAAAATACCAATATTGATGATTCATTTTACGAATCAAATATGAACTTTCTTTCTTCTTTGCACTTTAGTGGTAAAAAAGGGCAGGGCGGTAATGTTAAATGTGTTGCGTGCTTGAATGCGTTTGTCCATAACATGATCGATAACCTTGAATACAAAGGTTACTATTTCAATAGCGCGCAAGAATTAAAGCGCGGATTATCTCGCTGGATGATGTTGCGTCTTTATCATCTTTGGCGCTATGCGGCACCAGGAAAAACATATCATTTTAGATTGTTATCTATCATGGAAAAATATGGCTCAATCTATTCAACTGACGATATCACTGAAAATAAATTAAAAGCATTGCGTCGTGATATGACCACTACGATGAAAGATCTTATCGAAAAAGGTGCTATTTCAGAATATAGCATTACTAATGTTAAAGATGATAAAACTGGCAACATTGTAGATTATACATACGAGATGCATCCTTCAGATCAGTTTTGTGATGAAATACTTACTTTGAATAAGCATAACAAACGTATTGAAATTCAAGGTGGTAAACGCATAGTTGAAAATGCAGTTTTAATCGACGAAGATAAAATTGAAGAAATAGTTAAAGATTAACTTACCGCTTAAGCTCATTCTGACTAAGGCCGCTATAAAGCGGCCTTTTTAACATAATTATTTATCAACTTGTTCCAAATATAATCTATCAACAAGAAAATCATACTCTCGTTTACGCGGATGGCTTTGTGGTTTTTGATAATCTGATAACGTACCTAGTTTTACATCCGGTTCAGGGTTTATCAAAATAAAAGGTAGTGCGGCACTAACATGATAACGATTTTGCGCGGTGTATCTCACATTTACTTGTGGGCTAACGCGGGTTGGGCGTCTTATTCGTAATTTATCTTTATCTCCTAAACTAGCGACACGTAATTGTTCTTGAGCAACGAGTGTTTGCCAACTGAGTTGATCTATCATTCTAGGATTGGAATAACCGGCTGATTTTTCGAGCATGGCTAGTGCCATCTTTTTTGTCAGTGTTTTAGTCGCGTGTTTGTGCATCCAGGTAAAACGAACTGAAAAAGGGGAGTTTACTTCAAAATGAATTTTACGGTACGCGGCGAGTGTTATTAAATTTGGTATCGCATTATGAACCGCTTCAAAGCGAGCATCATTATTATCAATGGCTAGAATACATTCTTTAAATGCAGCTTTTGCTTTATTTAATTGTTGAATTCGAGCAACAAGTTGTTTTTGATCCGCATTTTTTATTACCAGTAACCCAGGGTGACGTTTTAAAACACGACTACTTAAGCCTGATTTTTTATAGATATCGTTAAATGAATTTAAAATCAACTTTTGGCCCGTAGCACCTGTAATTTTCGTAACATTGATCGATTGAGGGACTATCTTTTCATCGTTACTATCAATATCAGGCAATTGATAATAATCAGCCTTTGAATAATCGCATTGCATTAAATCATCAATAAAGTGATTAGTTAAATCACTAAGTAAATCGAACTGACTGCGAATTTGTACTTTAGTTACCATAAGAACACATCATACAATATAGATGATAATAGTCTACCATAGCCGCAGTTAAACTAAAAACAAAGCAGCGCACAATCACCTGTTTATTTATTGCCAAATTTCACTCGATGCAGAGTAAATATTATAAACCAATAAAGTATGATGTGTTCTTTACTCTTGGTAAGGATCTTATAACGGATAGGTTGATAGTTTTTCTAACTTAAAAGTTCGATCATCTCTAAATAAGTATGTTTAAATATTGCCTTTGAGCTGATGATTAAGTACATCATGTTGCTGCAATTGCATAATCTCCGATGCGATAGAAGTATTTACCTCAAGTATAAGTTGTGTAGTTAAAGGGTGAGGACTAACTCTATTGTAGTTTTCAGTTGCCAATGGATACTGGTATATCAATGCAATAATTTACGGGAGCTTATTGATGTGACCAATTCTATAAATTAGTTATAGGCACACTATTTCAATTTTGCTTAAGGGGATTATCTAATTTAAATCTCTTCGGGTTTATTCCCCGCCGCTCGCGGCGTAAAGGTTTTTGACCTCTGGCTAATTAAGATACCCCTCTTCGCGAAGCGAATTTGAGCCTAAGCGAAAAGCCTTGGCGCGGGGTAGTTCATTAGCTAAAAAATATCAGTCGTGCAGTTGCAGTAGTAAGTTTATGGCTATGAGCACAAAGATAAACAGCGCATAAAGACTTTATAACCATTAAGCTTAAGCAAACGTCGATATAGTTAAAGAGCTGAACTACAGTGATAACAAGCTGCTAAACCTATCTAGTTTAAGCCAGGTATAAACGCTGAGAAATAGGCCAATAAGATGTATAGGAGTTGGAGTCAAACCAGCGCTCGAATTTTACAATTACATACTATTGCCTTAATTTAATTGCAGTGTCATTCAGGCTTGAATTGACAACTATCAGTAATTTGAGATACGTGCCAACATGAATCAAACAAGGTAGTTACAAGCAACATGAGACGAACTGAATTTCATTTAATTTAGGTATACCTCTTTATTACTCAGCACCCTTAGCACATATTTTAAACTTCAGCCATTTGATATAAAAAATAATCTAATTTCAACTGTAAAGTTAAGGTTACATAGCATTGCAATTTAAGTATGATGTGTTCTTATTTTCAGTTGTAGAGTAGGCACTTAATTTATTTACTAAGGTCTCGCTGTATTATTTAATTTTATGTTTTATATTAATAAGTTAAACAATACCCTGTGCATATTTTAAAAAATAAAAAGGTGGCAGAACAGTGCAAATCATCAATAATATTTATCTCATAACTAAATAATTGATAATTAGCGAATATAGTCCTTGAACAGGGGCACTGCATACGTTAATTTTCATCTATCAGGTAAATGTAGGAATGAGGAAATTAATATGCAGTCGTGGAACCCAAATAGCTGGAGAGAGCTCCCAATACTTCAGCAGCCACAGTATCCAGATCAAGAAGCGCTGAAAACTGTTGAAGGCCAATTAAAGAGTGCACCGCCACTGGTCTTCGCAGAAGAGACCCGTAGTTTATTTAAACAACTAGAAGACGTTTGTGAAGGCCGTGCCTTCTTACTTCAAGGTGGTGATTGTGCTGAATCATTTAGTGACTTTAATGCCGCTAATATTCGTGACACATTTAAAACAATATTACAGATGGCAGTCGTACTAACTTATGGCGGTAAATGCCCTGTAGTTAAGATTGCGCGCATGGCAGGGCAATATGCTAAACCACGCTCAGCAGATTTAGAAACCATTGATGGGGTATCTTTACCTTCATATCGTGGTGATATCGTAAATAATTTTGAGTTTACTGAACAAGCGCGTATTCCCGATCCACAACGCTTAATGACGGCTTATCATCACAGTGCAGCAACATTAAATTTATTACGCGCATTTGCACAAGGTGGACTTGCAGATTTACATCAGGTAAATCGCTGGAACATGGGTTTTGTTGCAGCAAACCCACTTAAAGAAAAATACCAACAACTTGCGGATAAGATTCAAGATGCGCTTGAGTTTATGGAAGTGTGCGGTATTAACTCAACAATTGCACCAAGCCTTAAAGAGACTGATTTATACACCTCTCATGAAGCGTTATTACTGGGGTATGAAGAAGCGCTTACTCGCCGTGATCATCTATCTGGCGATTGGTATGACTGCTCAGCACATTTTGTTTGGATTGGTGAACGTACTCGCCAACTTGATCATGCACATATCGAATTCTTTAAAGGTATTAAAAATCCAATTGGGGTAAAAGTTGGCCCAGGAATGGATCCTGACGACTTAATTCGTTTAATTGATGCGCTTAATCCAGATAACATCCCAGGGCGCTTAACATTAATTACACGTATGGGTGCTGATGTACTTCCTGAAAAGTTGCCGGCCTTAGTACGTCGCGTTCAACAAGAAGGCCGTAAAGTAATTTGGAGTTCTGATCCAATGCACGGGAATACTGAAAAAGCGACATCAGGGTATAAAACCCGAAGCTTTGACAATATTTTGCGTGAGATCAGCCAGTTCTTCGCAGTTCATAAAGCTGAGGGCTCGTATGCAGGTGGTGTTCATTTAGAAATGACTGGCCAACATGTTACTGAGTGTACTGGTGGTGCTTACGGATTATCTGATGACGATCTAGCACAGCGTTATCGCACACAGTGTGACCCACGTTTAAATGCTGATCAGGTATTAGAACTTGGCTTCTTAGTTGCAGATTTATTAAAAGACGCACGTAAGTAGAGTTAGTCCAAAAAATCAAAAGCCGCATCTGCGGCTTTTTTAATGTCCGATATTATTTTTATACCTTGTGTAACTATAATTAGCTATATTGAAGTTAGTACTTACGTCGCTCAAGGTTAGTATCAGAAATGATCTTAGCGGAAATTTCTTCTACAGAGTGATGGGTCGAATTTAAATACGCCAGCTTATGTTTTTTATACAGCATTTCAACTTCGCGTACTTCGATTCGACATTGCTTAAGTGATGCGTATTTTGAATTAGCCATACGGCGTTGGCGAATATCAGCCAACCTGACTGGATCAATCGTTAAACCAAACAGCTTATGCTTATAGGCTACTAAGCACTGTGGTAAGTTACCCGAATCTAAATCTTCTTCAGTGATAGGGTAATTAGCTGCTTTAATACCATACTGTAGCGCTAAATATAAACTAGTTGGCGTTTTACCACTGCGGCTTACGCCGACCAAAATTATATCGGCTTCAGCATAGTTACTAATATTAGCGCCGTCATCATTAGTAAGCGCATAGTTCACGGCATCAATTCTAAAGTCATAACTTTTTTCATGCATTGAATGAGTACGATGAATTTTAGGCACAGGCGCTACTTTTAGTTCTTGCTCAATTTTCTCACTAAATGTAGTTAAGAAATCATAAGTAACGGCGGTCGATGAGCGAATAATTTCACTTAAATTGTGATTAACAAAAGTAAAAAAAACCAATGGTTTTTCGCCTTCGCGTTGTGCCGTTGCATTGATCAATGCTTTTATTTCGTTCGCTTTTTTTTCAGTTTCAACAAAAGGGATAGTTTTATGATTAAATTCAACGGGAAATAATGACAAAGTGGCGTGGCCAAATACTTCAGAAGTGATAGCTGTACCGTCAGAAATATAAAATGCAGTTCTCATATTAACCTTTTTATTACGTTTAATAGTTAAAATAGCCACCCTACGGTTTACGTAAGGTCTATTGCCAGTGTAGAATGAAGGTGACCTTTTTAGAAGGTTTTCTTTCTTAACTCTCACAGTTATTACTACAATTTGTTTTTTTGGAGAAAGATCCGTGCAAGAATACGTTCTCTGGTATCAAGAGCTTGGTATGCAAGATGTTCCTCGTGTTGGCGGCAAAAATGCCTCACTCGGCGAAATGATTTCTAACCTAGCAAACGCTGGTGTACAAGTCCCAGGTGGTTTTGCTACTACCGCAGACGCATTTAATGAGTTTCTTGAGCAATCAGGACTAAATGCAAAGATCCACGACATTTTAGACACACTGGACGTGGAAGATGTAAATACACTAGCAAAAGTCGGCGCTGATATTCGTCAGTGGATTATCGACACCCCATTCCAACCTAATTTAGACCAAGCAATTCGCGACGCATACAGCCAACTCCACGGCAATGCAGCAGACGATGTTTCATTCGCAGTACGTTCATCAGCAACAGCTGAAGATATGCCTGATGCATCATTCGCAGGTCAACAAGAAACCTTCCTAAATGTACGTGGTATCGACTCAGTAATGGTCGCCATCAAGCATGTGTTCGCATCGCTTTTCAATGACCGTGCCATTTCATACCGTGTTCACCAGGGTTATGATCATCGCGGCGTAGCATTATCTGCGGGTATTCAACGCATGGTACGTTCTGATAAGTCATCGTCTGGCGTTATGTTCAGTATTGATACTGAATCAGGTTTCGAAGATGTCGTGTTTATCACCTCAAGTTATGGTCTAGGTGAAATGGTTGTACAGGGCGCAGTAAACCCTGATGAATTTTATGTTCATAAACCAACACTTGCTAAAGGTAAGCCATCTGTAGTGCGCCGTAATATTGGCTCAAAAGCGATTCAAATGATTTACTCTGCCGATCAAGCGCATGGTAAACAAGTAGAAATCGTAGATGTAGATGCAGCCCTTTCAAATAAATTCTCAATTACCGATGCCGAAGTTCAAGAGCTTGCAAAGCAAGCTGTGATCATCGAAAAACATTATGGCCGCGCGATGGATATCGAGTGGGCAAAAGACGGTAATGACGGCAAGCTATACATTGTACAAGCTCGCCCTGAAACAGTTCGTTCAAACGAAGATACGAATGTTATGGAGCGTTTTCAACTAAATGGCAGCAGTGCTGTTGTCGTTGAAGGACGTGCCATCGGTCATAAAATTGGCTCAGGTGTTGTTCGTGTACTTGATTCGATTAAAGAAATGGATCAAGTTCAACAAGGTGACATTTTAGTAACCGACATGACTGATCCAGATTGGGAACCTATCATGAAACGTGCTGCAGCGATTGTAACTAATCGTGGTGGTCGTACATGTCACGCGGCAATTATTGCCCGTGAGTTAGGTATTCCAGCAGTTGTAGGATGTGGTAATGCAACTGACCTAATTAAAGCAGGCCAAGAAGTAACCGTATCATGTGCTGAAGGCGACACTGGCTTTATTTATGAAGGTATTTTAGATTTTGAAATCCTCACTTCACGTGTCGATAAAATGCCTGAACTACCAATGAAAATCATGATGAACGTTGGTAACCCAGATCGTGCATTTGATTTTGCACGCTTACCACACTCAGGTGTTGGTCTTGCGCGCGTTGAATTTATTATCAACCGTATGATTGGTGTGCATCCTAAAGCATTGCTAAATTTTGATGCTCAAACAGATGAGTTAAAAGCTGAAATCACACAGATGATTGCAGGTTATGAATCACCGGTTGAATTCTATATTGCTAAATTAGTTGAAGGTATTTCGACCTTAGGCTGTGCATTTGCACCAGAGCGTGTAATTGTTCGTATGTCTGATTTTAAATCAAATGAATATGCTAACTTAGTTGGCGGACAACAATACGAGCCTGAAGAAGAAAACCCAATGATTGGTTTCCGTGGCGCAGCACGTTATATTTCGGAAGATTTCCGTGACTGTTTCGCACTAGAGTGTGAAGCAATCAAACGTGTTCGTAACGACATGGATATGGCCAACATTGAAATCATGATCCCATTCGTACGTACCCTTGAAGAAGGTAAACGTGTTATTGAATTACTTGAAGAACATGGTCTTAAACGTGGCGAAAATGGCTTAAAAGTAATCATGATGTGTGAACTTCCATCAAATGCATTACTTGCTGATGAATTTTTAGAACATTTTGATGGCTTTTCAATCGGTTCAAACGATTTAACGCAACTTACGCTTGGTTTAGACCGTGACTCAGGATTAATTGCCCATTTATTTGATGAGCGTAACCCTGCAATCAAAAAACTACTTTCTATGGCAATTCAAACTGCCAAAGCAAAAGGAAAGTATGTTGGTATTTGTGGTCAAGGTCCATCAGATCATGAAGATTTTGCTGCGTGGTTAGTAGAGCAGGGAATTGATTCTGTTTCACTAAACCCAGATACAGTACTTGAAACTTGGTTATACCTTGCTAAAAAATTAGCAAAATAATCGTTAAAGTATAAAAAATGCCAGCGTTATTGCTGGCATTTTTGTTTACTCAATATGTTATAGCCTATTTATAACTTTTATCGGGCTAACTTCTTATCTAAGAACGCGCAAGATTTTGTCAGCGCTTTTTGGCAAATTGCTAAATAATGGCGTGCTTTAGGGTAATAAAAAGAGAAACACATAAGCCCTGCAATAAAAAAGATCAAAGAAGGGCCTGGTACAATAGCAAAAAATAATCCTAGCAACATAAATAAACTACCGACTAAAACTAATACACATTTTTTCATTTCAATTCCCTCGCAATTAAGCATCTACTATGAGTATAAGTAATCACAGTCTTTTTACGATAAAAAGAGTGTTACAAACTGTAAAATCTTCAATTTCTATTGCTCTTTAGCATGATATAATCGAACAAATGCCTTAATTTACTACCGTCATGATAGCAACTATTAGCCAACAAGATGCCGCGACCGATTTAGTCGCAAGTTACTTAAAAACTATAATTAAACAAGGGTTTACTGGCGACACTGATGCAAGTTATGCCACTCGTATAACTGCATCAACTGATAACAGTATTTACCAGCAGTTACCGCAAAGTGTTATTTTTCCTAAAACTGAAAAAGATATTCAAATTGCCCTGCAAACTGCTGCACAAGACCCTTATCTATCGCTGACTTTTGGACCTCGCGGCGGTGGTACAGGCACCAACGGTCAATCATTAACTCCCGGGATCGTAGTCGATTTATCACGTTATATGCGAGAAATCCTCGAAATTAATCCTGAAGAAGGTTGGGTTAGAGTGCAAACGGGCGTGATTAAAGATCAACTAAATGATTTTTTACGCCCTTATGGATTTTTCTTTGCACCTGATTTATCAACGAGTAATCGCGCAACAATCGGCGGAATGGTTAATACCGATGCATCAGGACAAGGCTCACTGGTGTATGGTAAAACTAGCGATCATGTTTTAGGACTTACCACTTATTTAGTCGATGGCACACAAATGTCAACGACACCAATCGACATTGATAAAGCCAAACTAATCGCCGAACAAAACACTACAATCGGTAAACTGTACGCAACAGTGCTTGATATTTGTTTGTCTGAGCGGGATGCAATTTTAGCCAAGTTTCCACGTTTAAATCGCTTTTTAACCGGATATGACCTAGAACATGTGCTAAGTGATGACTTACAAACTTTTGATATGAGTAGGCTAATAACTGGCTCAGAAGGTTCGCTTGGTATTGTTACTGAGGCTAAATTAAACATCACACCTATTGCTGAATTCAAAACCTTAATCAACATCAAGTATGATAGCTTTGATTCGGCACTGCGGCATTCACCATTTTTGGTCGATGCCCGTGCTACCTCAGTTGAAACCGTTGACAGCAAAGTTTTAAATCTTGCACGTGAAGATATAATTTGGCATTCAGTATCGGACTTAATAACCGATGTGCCAAATAAAGATATGCAAGGGCTTAACATGGTTGAGTTTAATGCTGTATCGCCTGATGACATAAAAGACAAAGTTGAGTCGCTATGTGCATTGCTCGATGATTGCGTTGCACAACAAAAAAATGGCGTAATTGGTTATCAACTAACCAGCAGTAAGGCTGATATTTTAAAAATTTATGCCATGCGTAAAAAATCAGTTGGCTTGTTGGGTAATGTTAAAGGCGCACAAAAACCTTTGGCGTTTGCTGAAGACACCGCCGTACCACCTGAGAATCTTGCAGATTATATTGTTGAATTTAGAGCTTTGCTCGATAGCCATAATTTACAATATGGCATGTTTGGTCATGTTGATGCCGGTGTATTACATGTTAGACCGGCACTTGATATGTGTGATCCCGAACAAGAAAAATTACTGCGGGTGATCTCTGATGAAGTTGTTAAACTCACAGCTAAATACGGTGGTTTAATGTGGGGCGAGCACGGCAAAGGGTATAGAAGTGAATATGGCCCTGAGTTTTTTGGTGAGCATTTATTTAAGCAATTACGACTTATAAAATCAGCTTTTGATCCTAACAATAGGATTAATCCCGGTAAAATATGTACTCCAATTGAAAGTAAGGACTCACTAGTTAGCGTTGACGATCAAAAGCGTGCATGGTTCGACAGACAAATTTCGGTTGATGTTAAAACTAGTTTTAATAATGCAATGACATGCAATGGTAATGGTATTTGCTTTAACTATGATGAAAACTCTCCTATGTGCCCATCATATAAAGTAACCGGTGATCGTCGTAATTCACCTAAAGGTCGCGCAAGTTTAATGCGAGAATGGTTACGATTACAAGAAGCAAAAGAGATTGATTTAATTGAGGTTGAAAAAGAACTTAACAAAGGTGAAGTGATCACCTGGTGGGAACGTTTTCAACATAGCCGCGATAAAAAGAAAGGCGTATATGATTTTTCTCATGAAGTTAAAGCCTCAATGGATGAGTGTTTAGCGTGTAAAGCATGTACCACAGCGTGCCCAATAAAAGTTGATGTACCGACTTTTAGATCACGTTTTTTAAATTATTATCACAGTTACTACGCGCGCCCACTTAAAGATTATCTAGTCGGTAATATTGAAGCCAGTGCACCATTAATGGCCAAATTTTCAAATGTAATAAACCCAATTGTAAAAACTAAATTAGTCAGCTCATTAATAAAAAAATCTGTTGGCTATGTTGATACACCCGTGCTTAGTTCACCACGTTTAACAAAACGGATTAATAAAACACACGAATTTAATTTTGCACAACTTTCAGGCTTATCTCCCGAGCAACAAAGTGAGTATGTACTAATTGTGCAAGATCCGTTTACCAGTTTTTATGAAGCTGAGCTGGTAGAAAGTTTTATAAAAATAATTTCCGCACTAGGTAAGAAGCCAATACTGTTACCGTTTAAGCCAAATGGAAAACCGCAACACGTTAAAGGTTTTTTAAATGAATTTAAGATCACAGCAAAAAATGCAGCAACATTTTTAAATTCATTATCTGAAATAAATGCACCACTTGTAGGTTTAGATGCATCATTAGTAATGTGTTATCGGGATGAATATAATTCTATTTTAGGTGATGAACGTGGTGAATTTGAAGTGCTACTTGCTCATGAATGGTTAGCAACACAATCTTTTAAATCATTAGCTAACAAAGTTGATAGCAATATAACATTTACGTTATTAAGTCATTGTACTGAAACAACCGCTTTACCAAAAGCGGCGAATGTATGGCAAACAATTTTTACTGACTTAGGCCTAAAACTTAATACAACAGCAACAGGGTGTTGCGGTATGGCAGGTACATATGGCCATGAAGCGCAAAACCAGAAAAACTCTCGAGCATTATATGAAATGAGTTGGCAAGGTGTTGTAGAGAAAAATAAACCTGAGCAATTATTAGCAACCGGTTTTTCTTGTCGTAGCCAAGTTAAACGCTATGAAAAATTCAAACCAAAACACCCAATAGAACTACTAGCAGATAAGCTAAGCAATAACATTTAATATAAAAATGCCGCACGCTTTTAAAAAGGAATGCGGCATTTTTTATATCGTTTTTTTATTTTAAATAACTATCAGCAATAGGCTTGGTGCTCATACCATGAATAAAAACACTAAATAAAATAGTTGTCATAGCAATCGTAGCTATAAGGTATTTATTTTCGATGCCGCTATCGATCACCATTAAAGTAAATACAATAGATGCTAAGCCTCTCGGGCCAAACCAAGCAAAAGTAAAACGTTCTTTCATTTTTAATTTAGTAAATTGTAATGACAACATCACAGGGATAATTCGAATAAGCGTTGTACTCAGTAGTGCAAATACAGTAAGTGCCCATGATAATTCTGGCAAAACTAAATAGCTGCATACAAAACCAAATAAACACCAGATCAACAAACCAGTAAAGTCAGCGATGTGTTCACTATCTTCAACGAGTTTTAAGCGTAAAGCCTGATTGGTAAATCTATCAAAAATTAATCCAGCAACAAACACCGCAATAAAACCACTGCTATGCAAACTTTGTGCGATTGAAAAAATGGCCATTGCCATACCAACCACTAAAAATGGGCTACTATTATTTGAAAAATAATGACGTTGCATGGCAAATTTAATCGCGGGAATGATCAATCCCATTGCAGCAACTGCAACCAGAATAGCCACACCTAATTCACGCGCAAAAACAATGACCGTATCAAAAACCGAAAATGTAGATGCAGGCTCTTTTGCTAACAACATCAAGACTAAAAATATTGGCACACATAAACCATCGTTTAAACCACTTTCAGTATTGATCCCTTCACGAATTTTTTCAGGCACCGCGCTGCTATTTAATAATCCTTTACTAAGCGCTGCATCTGTCGGCGTTAATATTATTGCAACTAGTGCAGCTTGAATAAGTGTCAGCTGGGTAAACATTAAACTCGCAATAATAATTCCAGCAAACAAGGTAAGTGGTAAAGCAATAAAAAGTAATAGGCTAGGGTATTGAAAACTGTGTTTTAAAACCATCAGTTTGGTTTTTGCCGCATCAGTAAATAAAAATATGCTCAGTGTTAATTCTATTAAAGGTAATAAGTGATCTAAGTCTCTGGTTAAATATGCCGTTTTACTTGGTAGCATAAACCCGATCAACGCACCGATAATAACAAAAAACATAGGTCCGGTAATTTCAGCTCGCTCTAATTGATGCATAGATAATGAATAAATTAAAAAGGCTAAACCCACTGCAGCTAATACAACATATTCCATTTAGATTTTCCTTTTAAGTCCAGATTTTGCTCGTTCTTTGATATTTGTCTGAATATATATTTGATCGGTGGTGGCAATTTTTGCATGTCCTAAATCTTCTGATAAATGTTTTAAAGGGCGAGTTTGTGCATCATGCGTAGCACCAGTATGTCTGAGCCAATGCGCTGTTGCCGATTCTAGTTGCTCGGCATCATCAGTAAAGCCATCATCAAGTAAAGATTGTTTGGCTAAATCAAAACTTTGTTGAACTAAGCGACGAATTTGTCGAACGGTCATTCCGCCTTGACCACGAATTTTATGCACCAATGGATCAGATTCATCAACGCGGGGCAGGGCTGGTAAACCTCGGTACAACCTATAACGTTTTAAATAAGTTACAAAATCTTCACTGAGTGTGACATCACGTAATTTATTTCCTTTACCCATAATTCTTAAAAACCAAAAGCCATCATTATCTTGCCAAAAATGAGACATAACAGGCGACCATTGTGGTCGCTCTGATAGTTCAGAGATCCGTAAATAAAGACCTTTTAAACACGCTAAGGTAAATAAATTTCTTTCAAGATCAGGTTGTTGCTCACACTTATCACGTGTGACACCAAATACATATTCCCATTGAATATCACTCAAGGTATCAGGAATTTTTATTTGTGATTGCACAACTAAATAAGGGCTATTCTTTTTTACAACCGGTACAAAGTTAGCAAAGGTTTTTTCTTCTAAAATAGCAAACTTGTAAAATACATTTAAAGCAGTAAACATGGCCGCTAATGTTTGTTGGCTAGCAATAGATTCTTTGAGCATAAAAGGGCGCCAATTTTCGTTTAATCTACGGATCCCTTGCTCATCTTTATAGCGCCATTGCAATGAAGTCATCGCCCAGCTTTTATCGGGTTCGACCATAAAATCGACATAGGCTTCTATGTCTTCACGTTTTAATTCAAATACTGATTTTTCTGCGACTAACCAAGACCATAGGTAAAAGCGTTCGAGTTCGTTCCGAAAACGATTATATGTCGCTTCTGATTTTCGGCCATAAACATATAAAAATTGATACAAAAATACTAATTCTTGCTTAGATTCAGCGACAGTCAAGCCAACTTGCTGTATAAAGGTGGCAAGTTCTGGGTATTCTGATTGCATTGTATCATCTTCAAGATGGGCAATTTGATACCGTAATTGTTTTAATGTATCGACCAAAGCAACAAGCATAATATAGTTATTTCTAATAAAATAAAGTAGTTAAAGTTTAACTTTAAAGTCCGATACTGTCTAGTATTGGACTTAGTGAATAATTATATTGTTAAGCTAATCAGATAATACCAAGGCAATGTTGCTGGTTTAAGGAAGGCATATGAAAAAGTTAATAGTTTTAAGTTTAGTTGCACTTACATTAGTCCTGTTTGGTTGTGCTACAACAGGTAGTGCTTCTCCAACTGAAAAGCGTAATCTAGTGCAAAATATGCGAGCAGATACACTCAGTAAATTATACAAAGAAAAACCAGATGTTAAAGAGCAAATTAAAAATGCCGCTGGTTATGCAGTATTTGATAATGCTAATGTCAATGTTGTTTTAGCCAGCTTTGGTGGCGGCTATGGTGTGGTTAAAAATAATTTGACGGGTAAATCCACTTATATGAATATGGGTGAAGCTGGTTTAGGACTTGGTTTAGGTGTTAAAGACTTTAACGTTGTAATGGTTTTTCATAATCAAGCTGCGTTAAATCGTTTTATTGAAAATGGTTGGGCCTTCGGTGGCAATGCCGATGCAGCGGCAAAATACCAAGATAAAGGCGGTGCACTTGTTGCCGAAGCCATTGCAGGTCAAGTAACTGTTTATTCATTAACCGAAAATGGCCTTGCATTACAAGCCGTACTAAAAGGCACTAAATTCTGGGTAGATTCTGAGCTAAATTAAGACATCAAAACCCTTCTAAAAGTGGGCTAGTTCGTATGATTACGCCCACTTTAATTTATTTCAGCCTATTTAACATAACGTAATTTATGGGCTGTTAACTATCAGTGATAAAACTACATTACTTGATAGATTAGATCATTCAATTATTTTCAGCTCAACATTTTCACTATTGAGTTTTTTATCAAAATCATCGGCTAATTTTTCAGTTTCACTAAACACGGTGTTCCAATATTTAATGCGTGTATCCACATCGAGTTCTGTAAAGTCGTTTCTGTCGGGGATTTTTCCGTAAGGTAAGCTGGCGATGAATTTTTTAGAGGGAGTGATCATTACTACGTTATCGTAATTTTCAGCGGCGACTTTACGTTTTAAACTTTTATCAAACCACCCTGCTTTTGGATCTGAATTGAAATGTGGATATAGAATAAGTCCAGGATTGTTAATTTTAAAATCAAAGTGGTAATCAACAATACCACCATCGCGATACATGCCTGCAGGCGCGCCGGCAATATTTTTTATACCTTGCATTACTAGCGGTATTGATCCCGATGCCAGTAAGGCATCTTTTAAATTTGTTTGTGTGAGTGCGATATTTTGAGTTTTAAAATTGTAGCTGTCAGTAATACTTAAATTACTATTCGGTGCGCCAAAAATAAAACGCTCATATTGCCCGCCTAATAATTTACGATTAACGCGATTAAACAGATAACTTTTTGATAAACCCAAAAGCTGTATTAATTTATGTTCACTGGCAATTAACCCGTTAGATTTTGCAACGATAAAATGCGCTTTAAATACGGGGTTATTTATAATTTCGGTGACACCGTTATCGCCAAACACATCTTCGAGTAGTGCGCGGGCTTTAGTGGTAATTTCATTAGGAGTGGGTTTATTACTAGAATATCGGGTTTGCGAATACGATTTTGCTAAGCGTTCAATGGCCGCAACGGGATCGTTTTGTGAAAAACATGCAGATCTGAATGCTCCAGCCGATGATCCAATTAAATTGAGTTGCGATGATCGGTTTTTAAAAAACTCACCAAAAATATACTTATCTAAACCAAATAAAGTAAACCATTTAGGGCCACCGGATGCACCTAAAAAGGCATTAAAAAGGTCTGGCTTAAAACCTTGTTCTGTAATTATTTTTGCCGCAGTTTTACCTGCATATATATCAATCATAAAAATACTTAATCATTTTCAACAACCAGCAAGGTGAATACTTATGCAAAAAACCTCACAGCAATAGTCATGTTTAGTGCCAAATACCCTGCTCGGTTTTACCTTGAATGAGCACATTTTTTGCATTAAATTCAGGCTCAATACCTTCAGCTCGTTGCCTATTATAATCGTCTGTGACATTTAAAATAGTCGGGGTGAGCAGTATTATGGCAATTACATTGACAACTGTCATCAAGCCAAGAGCAATATCGGCTAAATCCCATACTTCTTTTAATGTGGCAGACGCCCCCCACATCATCATTGATAGATATAAAAATGTGTAAATGCCGCGCCCTACTTTATTATCGAGCTTAAATAAATGTAGGTTACTTTCGGCGTAAGCGTAATTAGCCACTACCGAGGTAAAGGCAAATAAAGTAATGGCTGCTGCTACAAAGTACACGCCCCCTTGTGCTAAATGTGCGGTCATTGCCGCTTGTGTTAAGCGAATGCCTGCCATCTCACCACTGATATCAATATCAGCAAGTAAGATAATCACAGCGGTACAACTACACAACACGATAGTATCAAAAAACACCCCAAGCATTTGAATATACCCTTGCGTTACTGGGTGATTTGGAATGGGCGACGCACTTGCTGATGCATGCGGTACACTGCCTGCGCCAGCCTCGTTCGAATACAAGCCGCGTTGAATACCGTTTTTGATTGCCGCGCCCATTGCGCCTGCACCGGCTTCTTGTAGCCCAAAAGCAGATAAGAATATATCCTTCAACATAGCAGGTACTTGGGTGAAGTTAATCAAGGTAATAATCACAGCTGCCAGTACAAATACAATGCCCATCACCGGCACTACTCGCTCAGCAAAGCGGGCAATAGCTTTAAAGCCACCGAGTATAATAGAGCCTGCAAGCAGAGTTATGACTATGCCTGAGTATAAGGTTGGAATTTCAAAAGCGAAATTAAGCGCATCAGTAATGGTGTTGGTTTGCATCGCGCTAAAAGTAAAGCCATAACCTAAGAACAAACACAACGCAAACGCGATAGCGAGACTACGGCTGCCTATTCCTTGTTGAATATAATAAGCGGGGCCACCTCTAAATTCGCCTTGGCTATCACGTACTTTATACACTTGGCCAAGTACGCTTTCTGCAAAACCGGTCGCCATGCCCAGTATGGCAATCACCCACATCCAAAATATGGCGCCACTGCCACCTAATGATATCGCAACAGCAACACCGGCTAAATTGCCAGTTCCAACCCGCGCACTTAATCCGGTGCACAGTGCTTGAAACGAACTAATGTCGTTTTTATTGCATTTGCTACTGCCTTTGAGAAGGCTGAACATGTGTTTAAATTTTAAAATTTGAATCAGTTTTAAGCGTACTGAAAACCAAATACCTGTAAACAGTAAAATGTAGATCAGTATTTGTCCTTCACCCCAAAGTAGGTTATTTATACTGCCTACGATTAAATCAAACATGTTTGCCCTTGTTATTATTTTTCAACCTGCAATAGAATACATATGCTGAATTTAAGAATATTTAGTTGGCAATACTTTATCTTGCTGATATAAATTAGCAAGTATTGAGTGTATTAAAATAACAAAAAGTTATTTACAACACCCTACAATTCCCTTCATGATTGTTTGTCATAGCAATTATTAAATTTAATAGATGAATAGCTTATCGATTCGATATTACACACGAAAAATCCACAGCCACCAGCACCACTATCACCAACTTGTTTTACCACTTAGTGGCTATATAGAACTTGAAATGAATAATTTCGCGGCGCCTGTTGGTGTTGGTCAATGTGTTGTGATCCCTAAAAATACTCTACATGCGTTTAAATCAGATGAAAATGCGCGTTTTATAGTGGCCGATTTATTAGAGCTCCCTAATAACTTAACGACGATGAATGCCCCCTGTTTCAGTATTGACGATAAATTAATGAGCTATCTAAGTTTTACCCAAAAGCAGTTGCAAGGTGTAACTAACATAGATGAAGCAGCGTTATGTTTTAATTTATTTTTGGTGTTACTCAGGCAACAAACTACCAATGCGACTATTGATCCGCGGATAAATAACGTTTTGTTATTAATAAAAAAAGATTTATCGATAGACTATACATTGAATGATATGGCAGCGGTTGCATGTTTAAGTGTTACTCAATTCAAAGCGGTTTTTAAGCAATGTATGCACACCAGCCCGGTTAAACATCACACGCAATTAAGAATGGAACATGCGCGTTCCTTACTTTGTTACTCTGATTTACCTATAGCAGTAATTGGTGAACAGGTTGGTTATAACGACCCATCAGCTTTTAGTCGCGCCTTCACTTGCTACTTCAAACAATCCCCACGAGACTTAAAAAAGCAGCTTTAGCGTCAACAATATCGCCTTTTAAGTACAGTGTTAGATAGTAAAATTGATAAACTACCTTTATCAATTAATTTTTAATTAAATGTTTGCTATGTCTACAATTTTCGGCGTATTAGCTATTTTTTTATGGGGCGCATTAGCATTGTTAGGTAATTTAACTAAAGCATTACCGGCTTTTCAATTACTATTTATGTGCTTCTTTGTGTCGTTCTTATTGCTGTTTATTAAACGGCTTGTTACCAAGCAGCGTTTGTTAACTCTGCCTACACTTGGTAAGGCGCAAACAATTATTGGCATAGTTGGTTTATTTGGTTTTCATTTTTGTTATTTTATGGCACTTAAATATGCACCATTGATCGAAATTAGCCTGATTGTATATTTATGGCCATTGTTATTGGGTGTTTTTGTCGCGCGGTCTGAAAACAAAATAAATGCGATTATAGGCGGGCTGGTTGGTTTTATAGGGATCGTGTTTTTAATTAGTGATGGCAGTGGTTTTACTATCAATAGCCAGTACTTTTTAGGCTACCTATTTGCTGCGAGTTGTGCGCTATTATGGTCGAGTTATTCATTGTTCATGACTCGCTTTGATAATCACGTTGATGATATTGGTTGGCTTTCTCTTTATGTAGCTATTTTGGCCTTATTGGCACATATATATTTTGAACAAACAGTCACACGTTTTTCATTAACGCAGACTGTAGGTATTTTTTTGTTAGGGTTAGGACCTGTCGGTGGCGCATTTTACTTATGGGACATCGCTTTAAAAAGAGGTAATAAAACGTTACTTGCCTCTTTGAGTTTTTTAACACCGCTACTATCTACCGTGTTACTGGTTATGGCTCAACAAATACATTTTTCATGGTCAATTTTAATTGCATTGGCATTTGTTTTAATTGGCGCAGCGATCAGTAATTATAAAGGCAGGCCTCGGGTCGTTAATGCGAGCCATTTATGACTCGCTTATTAATTATAAACTAACAACATATGAGACTTATCCAACTCACATACAACTGATCGGAATAAATTTATCAATACTAATTAGTTAGCTACAGCAACAGGATGGGTATTGTTTGCTGGGTATTGCTCAGTAAAATAGTTATTACCTGCCAATAAACCTAATTTATAATCACGACGTAGATCATTGGTTGAACTACCAAGTAATTTGCTCGAAAGCTTTTGGTTTGCAAAAATTTGTATTATTTCTACATCTTTAGGAGGATTGGCAATAAATGCTAACTCATCCTCATACGCTTGTTCGTGTTGTAATAAGTAATCTAAGGTTTTTGGGCAATATCCTGATGCACAAACAAACGCTTTTAACTTGTTTACCCATGCCGATTGCGCTTGAAAGTCTTGATCAACTGTGCGGATCACCACAATTTTACGTGCACCACGATTGTAGGCTTCGCGCACTGGTAGTGGCGCAGCAAGGCCACCATCTAGGTAAAAGTCTGACTCAGCGTGTACGTCGGTTTTATCTATTTCATTAGCAGCTAATGCATTTAACCATGGCGTGAGTTTTACACCTTGTTTATATAAAAATGGCAGTGCACTTGACGCTTTTAATAGATCTCGCCATTGCTGGCCTTCACCGGTTGGTGATAAAAAATAAGGTTTTCGATCACGGGCATTAGTGGCGGTAATAAGTAACTCCCGTTCACCCAAACTGGCTTTTGCAGTTTTAAAATCAAGTGCTCTGTTAACTTCGGTAGTTTTATCAAAGTACCAGTCTAAGTCGACTATATGTTTACCAACTAAACCACGGCCTAATTGAAAAAATCGTTTGTGACGCGAAAGCCCTCTTATTAAGCGTTTGGCATACCCTTTTTGGCGAGCTAAATAGCTAGTAAGGTTTTGTGAACCTGCTGAAGTACCAATAAATAAATCGAATGGGTCATATTCATGTTCAAGCCATGCATCGAGTACACCTGCGGTGAAGATCCCTCGTTGCCCACCACCTTCCGCGATCAATGCTGTTTTATCGAAAGTATTTGTGATTTTGGGGTCTTGAGGTTTCAAAATATGCCTTCCTTTGTAATTACTTTACTGGTTTATACCTTCATTTTAATGTGTTTAAATCAAACGTTAAAATTGATTATATAAATCGAATTGATTATAAAAACAGAACGCAAGCTTAAATAAGATTAGTGCTGTGTTTTGCACTTTTAAGTAGAGTTCAGAAACTAGTAAACTTTGTGTATTAGCTAGTTTCTGTATTGTAACGGGAGTTAAGTGTACCTTAGCTTAATTTTCAGTGGTTATGCTTTTATTGACCGTAAAATCTCCAACGCGTGATGACGGTCGCTACTTTGGTAAAGATCATTGGTAAAAATGAACTCATCGACACCAAGCTCTTTGACTATCATATTTAGCTTATGAGCAATGGTCACAGGACTCCCTACCACAGATAATCCTAAAAAGTTTTCAACTTGAGCCTGCTCTTGCTCATTCCATAATCCAGACATGCTTTTAACGGGAGCTTTTAGCCATAAAGGATCACCACGTAACAGTGCTAAGATACGCTGTTTTGACGTGGTTGCTAAAAACTGTGCATGTTCATCGCTATCTGCTGCAACAATCGGTAAGCCAAGCATTACATACGGTTTGTCTAACACATCAGAAGGTTGAAATTCACGGCGGTATAAAGCGATTGCATCATAAACAAAACGCGGTGCAAAGTGGCCAGCAAACACATAAGGGAGGCCTTTTTTAGCAGCTAGTTGCGCACTATATAAACTGGAACCAAGTAACCAAATAGGTACATTGGTATTCTCGCCAGGAATAGCGCGAACAGGGTGACTACCATCGTAAGGGCCTAATAAAGTTTGCAGTTCAGTAACTTCATCGGCAAAGTTTTCAGCGCGTCGTTCATCTCGGCGCAGAGCACGGCTGGTTATATGATCGCTACCTGGTGCGCGACCTAAACCTAAATCAATACGCCCTGGGTATAAACTCTCTAACGTGCCGTATTGCTCTGCAACAATCAGTGGCGGGTGATTTGGTAACATAACGCCACCAGCACCTACTCGTATAGTTTTAGTTTGCCCTGCTATGTGGCCAATTAATACAGAGGTTGCCGCGCAGACAATTCCCGGCATATTATGATGTTCAGCCATCCAAAATCGGTTAAAACCGAGTTCATCAGCTTTTTGTGCATAAGCGACACTATTTGCAAGAGTACTTGAGACGGTGGCACCTTCTTTCATTGGGCTAAGCTCAAGTAAAGAAAACGGTATTGCAGATAACCCAGACATGCGTACTCCTCATTGCCTTTAATTAAGTGATAAAGATAATCAAAATAATTTAACCATCATTACATTAATGGGTCTGTTGGGGGGGTAATTCAATCAATAATTTTAGCTAATCAATTAATCCAGTCGATTAAGCTAAGTGCACAGAAGTTATTGCATTGAATGTATTTACACCCATCCAATGCAATAACACTACACTAAATAAACTACATACGTTATTAGCTACATCATGCTTAACCGAAAAATTTATAGATAATTACTTTTATTTTAAATGTTTTGGATCAGGTATGCGTAATTGTTTAACGAGTGGGTGATTTATTTTTTTCATTTCAGTTAATACTAATTGAGCAACTTCTCGAGCACCAAGTTCATTGAAATGGGTATTGTCTTCTACGCCCATAGGGTAATTTGGATGTAAGTTAGGTGCTATATGCATAAAACGTAAGCGTGAGTTGATCCCACCAAGCTTTTGAAAATACTGTTGGGTCACCCGTTCCATGTCAATAAAATCGACCCCTGTCTGTTTAGCTACATCTCTTACTATATCAGCGTAAATAGGATGGGTGTCCTTGATCTGACCTTTTTCATCAAAATAACGACGCGTTACCGGGGTCATCAGTAATGGCTGTGCCTGCTTTGCTCTTACTTCAGCAATAAAATTAACTAGGTTTTGCTTATATTGCTCTGGTGTAGTGTAGCGGTCTACTTTCTGTTTTGACTGATCGTTATGACCAAATTGAATGATCACAAAATCATCTTTATTAAGTTCATTTATAATGCCCGCCCACAAGCCTTCACTGATAAAGGTACGTGTACTACGACCATTTTTAGCACGATTTTTAACGTCGATGCTGTCATTAAAAAAGATACTAAAGGGCATTCCCCAACCTGTTTCAGGGTAATCCTTCACTTCTTTAATTGACATGGTTGAATCCCCTGCCATAAAAAGCTGAACTTTAGTAGTTGCTGACATACTTGAAAAACTCACCATGATAAATATTGCTGCTATTAATTTTCCCATTCTACTCGCTCTTTATTGTTTTTAAAAAATCAGTTTAGCTCTTTATAAAATTATCTTTTGTAATTGAGTGAAAAAATAATTTTACTTAATTGTGGTTGTCGTTATAAACATACCACCAACTGCCACCGGTGGCAAATAACAAGTTAAATCATGGTGCTGAATAAAATTAAACCAGTCCTTAATGTACTTTTACTGCAAAAAAAATGTAAATAAACCATGAAAAATGTAATTTCTTAGGTTTGACAATACGCTTTTTTAGATATAGCTTGACTTGGGTGCCACCGGTAGCAAATGTATTTCCCTGATATTGCTACCGTTTCAAATTATATTTTTATGACATCAAATCATAGACTTATATTTTACTGGCTAAATAAAGTAATAAAAATAAAAACTCAAATCAACAGCATAAAAAAGGAACACACAATGAAGACTGCAAATAAGTTCGTTCTAAAGCCACTTAACTGCATTGTTAGTGCCTTATTACTGGGCACAACATCGTATGCAATCGCAGCCGATGAACAACCACAAACAGAAACTAAAGCCCAAAATGACATAGAGTTAATTCAAGTAACAGGATTTAGATCATCATTAAATAAATCGTTAGCAACTAAACGTTTTGAAGTAAATACCACAGAATCTATCGCTGCTGAAGATATTGGTAAATTTCCTGATCTGAATATCGCCGAATCATTACAACGTATTCCTGGTGTGGCAATTTCCCGTGAAGGTGGTGAAGGTAGGCAAATTACCTTACGTGGTTTAGGTCCTGCATTTACACGTACTACTTTAAATGGTATGGAAGTACCTGCAAGTACCGATGGCACTGACTCTGGTGGCGGCGTAAATGGTGGCCGTGCATTTGATTTTAATATATTTGCATCCGAACTATTTAATCGTGTTGATATCCAAAAAACGCCCACAGCTGCAACT
Source organism: Pseudoalteromonas rhizosphaerae (assembly GCF_028885455.1). Taxonomy (NCBI): domain Bacteria; kingdom Pseudomonadati; phylum Pseudomonadota; class Gammaproteobacteria; order Alteromonadales; family Pseudoalteromonadaceae; genus Pseudoalteromonas; species Pseudoalteromonas rhizosphaerae. The sequence goes on along the minus strand of NZ_CP118496.1, from coordinate 2,479,117 downwards.
GAAGAAGGAGGTATAGCGGGCACTGTTGATATGTATTCTGCACGTCCTTTTGACACAACAGGCTTTCATGTTGCTGCGTCTGCGCAAGCCGGTTATAACGACCTCACTGAAGAAGTCGACCCACGGATGGTATTTATGATCAGCAACACATTTGCTGATGATACAATCGGGGCTTTATTCTCTGTCGCAAAATCTGAACGCACCGTGCGCCAAGAAGGCTTTGGGACTGTGCGCTGGACCACCCCCGTACTCGATGGTGGCGGTATTTATGCTGACACCTCTAGTACAGAAGTTATTGGCACACCCAATACTGGGGAGTGTGAGTTCGAAGGTCAAACAGTCGATGCTGTGAACTGCTTATATACGCCACGTCTGCCTCGCCCTGATTTTTTTGGTAATGAACAAGACCGTTTAGGCTTTACCGGTTCATTACAATATGCTCCTAACGATGATCTGGTCCTTACGCTAGATACATTACATTCAACCCTCGATAATGATCGTACTATGTACAACTTTTTCGAGATGTTTAGAAACACATTCAGCGAAATTACCCCTGAATCGATTACCGTGGCTGAAAATGGAAAACAGATCCAAGCAGCGACATTTAACGGCGTTAAATCTCGAGTAGAAAGCCGTCAGCAGATTTCAAAAACAAAATTTCAACAATACGTATTCTCAGCTAAATATCATTTATCTGATTACCTTCGATTAGACGCTATGGTGGGCACTGCTGAATCGGATGCTCGCTCTGAGCAGTATCGTTATAACATGACTAATAACGCACCTCATAGAGTATCGATGGATTTTGGCACCAGCAATAATACCGCTGTGATGAATTACGATTACGATACTCTAGATGCCAACTCTTTTGATTTAGCCGATGGGCGCTTACGTGCAACAGATGTACTGCGCGAAAATGACACCGCTAAAATTGATTTATCATACGAGATGGATATGATGAATATCAAAGGCGGTATAGCCTATAACGACAGAACGGTTAGTTACGATGAATCACAAATAAACGGTTTTCCTGATCAAGATTCTGCAGCTGGATTTTCTCAGTTAATGCCCTACGATGATTTTGGCACCGGTTATGACGGCACGTTATCACCCTTTATAGTGGCTGATTTTGATGCAATAAATTCACAGCTTTTAGTTAAAGAGTGGGTGCCACGCAGTGCGCAGAGCTGGAAAGTTGAAGAAGAAACAATGGCTGCCTATGTGGAAACTAATTTTGAATATGAAATTTCCGATATGCTACTACGCACCAATGCAGGTGTTCGCTATGTAAAAACTGAAACCACATCAACAGGTTTTATTCAAACTGATGCGGTATCAATCGACAATAGCTATGACAATGTTTTACCGGTGCTAAATTTAGCCCTTGATGCAACCGATGATGTGATTGTAAGGCTGGGTTTATCTAAAACCATGACCCGCCCGAGTTTGAGTTCACTCAATCCTGGTAATCCATCGTTTTCTTATTTAAACGGCACTGTTAGTGCGGGTAACCCATTCTTAGACCCTTTCACCTCTACCAATACAGACTTTGGTGTTGAATGGTACTTTGCAGAAGAGTCGCTATTAGCAGCAACAGCGTTTTACAAAGATATTGGCTCTTTTATAAAAAGTGATAGTGAAGAAAAACTCGTCGATCCTGCTTATTTACCCTTTATTGATAATGATCCGCAATATGATCCATCAAGTGCGCTCGATCCTAGAACTACCCCTTACACACATTTCGTCCCTGTAAATGGACAAGGTACTGTGATCAAAGGGCTTGAACTTATTTATCAGCAACCTTTTTCATTCCTACCTGGGTTGTTAAAAAATATGGGGTTAGTGTCTAACTATACGTATGTCTCTGCAGGTGAAATTACCGGCCTTTCTAAAAATTCTTATAACTTTACCCTGTATTATGAAGAAGAAAACTATGGCGCTCGTGCCTCAGTAAATAAACGCGACAATTACATCACAGATTACACGGGTAACAATGGTAATGCCGAAGAAGCGACATCTGGTCCAACACATTTTGACCTATCTGCTTTTTATAATATTAATGAAAATGTCACTGTAACATTTGAAGCTATTAACCTTACCGATGAGTATGAACGCCTATATACAACAGGTGATGGCAGTTTAGATTTACCACGTGAATATAATCATACCGGCCGACAGTTCTTTTTAGGAATACGCTACAACTTGTAAAACAGTATTTAAATTTTAAACTCCCCTAAGGTAAACAGCTTAATTAACATTTTAATTAAGCTGTTTTTTTACGCACAATACCAACAACTCAATGTTAATTGCCTTTCTTAATTGATAATCAAAAATTACTCACATACTAACAAAAATATTCTTATATTGTTTTTATACGACTAAAGTAGCGCATCCATTATTTATAATTAAAATACAATGCCACCGGTGGCAAATGATCAGTTAAATCATAGTACTTATAGATAATGTTGCACTTGAATGGTATTCGTACGCTGTTCTAAATGTAAATTAATGATGAATAATGTTATGTTTTTCATTTGACTTCACATCAATAACGCTATATTTTTCATTTTGTGCCACCGGTAGCAAGCCATTTCATAAAACACTTTGCTACTTGCTTTCTCGTTGTTTTTCCCATTATGGATTATGAGGTTAGGTGCAATAAAAATCAGAACAAGGACATGACAAACACTCTCTTTTAAGTCATGTTAACTTAATAACAATAAGTAGAACGTGGAACCACTATGACAACCAGCACACACAATTTTAAACTTAGTAAGTTAATGACCAATTTAATACTCAGTGGCGCATTGACCAGTGGCTTAGCATATGCAGCCCCTCAAGATGATGCTGTTGCTGATGATCAACTCGAAGTGATCGAAGTAAAAGGTTTTCGCGGTAGTATCAATGCCGCTTTAATGTCTAAGCGTGAAGCCGTAGGCACCCGTGAAACCATCATTGCAGAAGATATTGGTAAATTTCCTGACTTAAATGTGGCAGATTCTCTTTCACGCGTACCTGGTATCTCTATTGAGGAGGATGCGGGTGAAGGTCGTCAAATTACCATTCGCGGTTTAGGTTCTCGTTACGTTAAAACCACAATTAATGGCATGGAATCAGCATCTGCTGGTGCTGCTACTGATGCGGCTGGTGGTTCTAATACTTCTCGTGCTTTTGATTTTAACGTATTCGCATCTGAACTGTTTACCCAAATAGATATTAATAAAACCGTTTCTGCTGAACTTGAAGACGGCGGCATATCAGGGAATGTAAACTTACAAACGGCGCGTCCATTTCAATATGATGGCTTTAAAGGCGCTTACAATGTCAATGCTCGTTATAGTGATGTTGATGAGGATGTATCGCCTCGTGCTTCTTTTATGCTCAGTAATAACTGGGATAATAAGTTTGGTGTACTTGCCTCTATTGCATACTCTGATGGCACAGTACAAAGTGAAGGTTCTTCAACTGGACGTTGGACTGTAAACAATCCCAGTTTTGTCGAAGATGGTTTACCTGTTGGTCAAGGCGGCTCAAATTATCTTACCGTAGCACCTAAAACATTACTGATGCCAAACGGGAATTACACCAATGAAAATTTAGATGGGCTATATTTACCGCGAATTCCTCGCTATTCATTGTATTCAAAACAGCAAAAACGTCTTGGTGCAACAATTGCTTTTCAGTATGCGCCTACCGATGACCTCTCATTCAACTTAGATGTGCTGCATGCAAGCTTGGATAATGATTCTGAAGAATATCACTACGAAGTATTATCACGAGATCAAAAAGATATCGTCCCTGAAAACATTTATGTCGATGCCAACAACACCATAGTCGCAGGTGCGTATTCAAATTCCATTATTCGCTCAGAGACACGACGGGATTCATCTGAATCAACTTTTGATCAAGTTAGCTTTACTGGAAATTGGTTTATTAACGATCGTTTTAAAATGAACTTCCTAATAGGCCAAGGTAAATCAGATTTAGACATTCCGAATATGACCACCTTTGCCCTAGATAGTAATCAATCTACCGTGGCCTATAGTTTTGATAGTAATATAGACCCATTATCATTAATTAATAACCCGGGCGGACAAGCGATTGGTAGCGGTGAGTTAAACACTAATATGCCATCATTTGCATTTGCTGCAGGTCAGGCACCTGGCGGTAATTATAGTAAAGATGAAATAGCATCGGTGATGACAGATCCAAGTAATTACACCGCTGGTTTAGTGCGTAACCGCTCTCAAACGATTGAAAGTGAAAATAAAACTATTAGAGTTGATTTTACATACGAGATTAACGATGAATACACAGTTAAGTTTGGTGTTGGTCAGCGTAGTTTTGAAACAGAACAACACTATAATTTAAATAACTGGAAAGACATCAATAAAGATACAAATAAAACATCAGGCGCAATAGCAGAAGAGCGTGTTATATCGCTAGATGCAGCCCAAATTGATGGCAGCTTGTTTAATACCACTTTAGATAAACAAGGTGTAAGTTTTGGTAACAACGCTTCAATTCCTGGTTCATCAACGCTTAACAGTAGTACTTGGTTAGCACCTGATTATAATGCCATGTATAACGCCTTTGCTGGGGCAGACTTTTTTCAAGCCAAAGAAGATTTTAGACGCACTTATTATATTAAAGAAGAAGTTGCTACAGCATTTGTCCAGTTAGATTTCAGAAACTACATATTTGATAAAGAGCTACGTGGTAATGTTGGTGTACGTTATGTTGATAACAAAAACACCAGTCGTATCGTAAATTTAGATCATATTTACAAAGATGGTTTCACTGCGGGACGTGGCGACGGTGCAAACTATGCTGCAGGTTATGGCTGGCGTGAATCAGTAAGTGAAGGTGATGAATGGCTACCGTCTTTTAACCTTGCTTACGATATTACAGAGGACTTAGTCGGTCGCTTTAGTTATTCACACGCAATTACTCGCCCAAAATTATCTGATTTACGCTCTTCAATCAGTATTAATACGCCGAGTATTGATGATCCATCAGCGACAATTAAGATGGGTGCAGGCCCGTCACTCAAGCCTTATAAAGCGAAACAATACGATCTAGGTTTGGAATGGTATTTTGCTGAAGAGTCACTGCTTGCAACATCACTGTTTTATAAAAATATTTCGGGTTTAACAAAAGCAAGTTCTGAGCAGGTTTTATCACAAACCGAACTTGATAGACTTGGTATCGACCTTGGCGACACAGATCCTAGCACTGTAACTTGGCAAGTATCGCAACTTGTCAATACCGATGCTGAAGGCATGTGGGGCGCAGAATTTATTTATCAACAGCCTTTTACCTTCTTACCTGAACCATTTAATGCCTTAGGTTTACAAACTAACTACACCTATATTGATTATACACGTGATATAGAAGACCCATTTTACGGCACGCAACTTAACTTAGTAGAAGAAGAAACATCAAAGAACACATACAATATAACCTTGTACTATCAAGTAGACGATTGGTCGGCTCGTTTTTCTTATAACTACCGAAGTGGCTATAACAAACAATATTTAGACGAATATAAAGATGAATCAACCTTTGTGCGTGGTTATGATGCAAAGGCGAAGCTTAATTTCTCTGCCCGCTACAAGTTAACAGAGAAAATGAGTGTTTCATTTGAAGCCGTTAATTTAACAGATGAAAAACAAGATATGTGGAATGATATTTACACGCCACGCCCTTATGAAAATCTGTCATCAGGTCGCCAGTTTTTAGTGGGTGTAAGGGGCACTTTCTAAACTTAATCAACACATAGCCTCGTTAACTGAGGCTATGTCTGCAATATAATACTCTCCCCAGTGCATAATCGATGATTTTTACTATCGATTATTTTATTAGTCACTAATTTTAAATAACTTTTTCAAAAACAATAAGTCTTTGAAAATTTAAACTTTGTAGTAAAATCACATTGCCACCGGTGGCAATAACTGCTAATGTTAACCTATTATAATAATTCCAATTTCAGCAGCAGGATACAAAATGAATAATCAACGACGGTATTTTCTTAAAGCATTGGCTTCTAGCACGTTGGTAACAGCAACCTTAGTTGGCTGTAAGTCAGCCCCTTTGCTCAATGTTTTTGACGCACCAATTAGCGCTGACGATTGGCAAATGGCTGCACAAATCAAATCAGCGATTGTAGTACCGACCTTCCCTGCTAAACAATTTAATATTAAAGACTTTGGTGCAAAAGAAAATGGCCAATATGATTGTACGCAAGCAATTAAAGGCGCCATTGAAGCCTGCCACGCACAAGGAGGTGGTCAGGTCTACATTCCAAATGGCACCTACTTGACCGGTGCCATTCATTTACTTTCTAACGTAAATTTACACTTGGCTGATAAGGCAATATTAAGTTTCAGCACTGATCCTAATCATTACTTACCAGAGGTATTTACTCGCTGGGAAGGCTTAGAAATGATGGGCTACTCACCACTGATTTATGCTTATGAACAAGAAAACATTGCCATCACAGGTAAAGGAACACTGCAAGGAAATGGTGATAACCAAACATGGTGGCCTTGGAAGGGACCACACAAGGAAGGTCATTGGGATTTAATTAAAGATAGCCAAGGTAAAGTATTGCACCAGCGTGAAGCACGTGATCAGTTAATGGTTGATGCCGAAGCTGGTGTGCCTGTCAGCCAACGTATATACAGTACTGGTGCCTATTTACGCCCTCCTTTTATTCAACCGTATAAATGTAAAAATATTTTAATCGAAGGCGTAACAATTAAAAACTCACCTTTTTGGTTAGTGAACCCGGTTTTATGCCAAAGTGTTACGGTTGATAACGTCAATTTTTCAAGCCATGGTCCTAATTCAGACGGCTGTGATCCAGAAAGTTGTGACCACGTGCACATTAAAAACTGTGTCTTTGATACCGGTGATGATTGTATCGCGATCAAATCGGGCCGAAATGCTGATGGTCGCCGTGTTGGGGTAGCATCGCAAAACATTGTTATTGAAAACTGCCATATGAAAGAAGGCCATGGTGGTGTTGTGATCGGCAGTGAGATATCTGGCGGTGTAAATAATGTCTTTGTGCAAAACTGCACCATGGACAGCCCCCACCTAGAGCGCGCTATTCGTATCAAAACTAACTCAGTACGTGGCGGTTTGATCGAGCATATTCGCATACGTAACATCGAAGTTGGCACGGTTAAAAATGCGGTTGTGATCAACTTCTATTATGAAGAAGGCGATGCAGGACAATTCGATCCAACAGTTCGAGATATTCAAATTGAAAACTTACATTGTAAAAATGTGCTCAGTAAAGCGTTTTATCTTAATGGTTTTGAACGCGCACCAATTAACGATATTCATTTTAAAAACTGCCATTTTGACCAAGTAGGCAGTCAGTCAATCGTAGCTCATGTAAATAATATGAGTTTAGATAATGTCACTTTAAACAAACAGCCACTGACAATGGCGCAATTACAGCAATCATGATAGGAACCGATGTATGAACGCGTTTTCAACATTATTAGGCACCCAAACAATTCTGCCTATAATACAAGCAAATAGTAGTGAAGAAGGTGTCGCTATTGCCACTGCCATGCACAAGGCTGGCATTCATTTAGTTGAAGTTGTGCTGCGCACGCCAGCTTCCCTTGACGCATTAATCGCGATTAAAAAAGCGTTGCCCGATTTATGCGTTGGTGCCGGCACGATTACCGATCAAGCATTACTTGCAAAAAGTCTTGCCGTCGGCAGTGATTTTATTGTTACTCCTGCGGTATCACCACGATTATTAGATGCCCTTAGTCAATCTTCTGTGCCCGTTGTGCCGGGTGTTTCAAACACCGCCGATATTTTACTTGCTAAAGAATATGGCTTTACTGAGCAAAAATTATTTCCTGCCTCTTTGTGTGGTGGCGAGCAGTTTTTAAAAGCAGTCAGCAGCGTATTTGCTGATATTCGCTTTTGCCCAACAGGTGGCATTAATGAACAAAACTTTAAAGACTATTTAGCACTTAGCAATGTGATAGCCGTGGGGGGTACTTGGATTGCACAACCACAATGGGTGCAAAGTAAAGACTATGAAAAAATCACTCAAGCCTGCCTTCAGGTACTAAACAACAACTAATTAACATATTGACTGCCATACGTTGACAGTGTAATTTACCTTTACATGCCACCGGTGGCAAAATACAAGCAGAAAAGTTAAGGAATCTTCAATGCCGAGCAATATCGAACCTTTAGAGTTGCACCCAGATCGTTTATTTTCAAGCGATCCTAGCGTCGTTGCTATCGCTAGAAAGTTATATGAATCAATTAAAGACTTACCGATTGTTAGCCCACACGGTCACACTGATCCACGTTGGTTTAATGAAAATGAAAACTTCGGCAATGCAACCGAGCTGTTTATAAAACCCGATCACTATGTGTTTAGAATGCTCTACAGTCAAGGTATCCCAATGACTGATTTAGGAGTACCTGAGCATGGTCTGCAAGGCGACATGGCTCGTTCAAAAGCAGCTGATCCTGAAAAAGTATGGCAAATCTTTGCTGATAACTATCACCTGTATGCCGGAACGCCAAGTGGCTATTGGTTAGATGCGGTATTTAGTGATGTGTTTGGTTTTACAGAAAAACTTTGCTCTGAAAATGGTCAGCACTATTATCAAAAAATTACAGCTGCGTTAGCAACACCCGAGTTCAAGCCTCATGCACTGATGGACCGCTTTAATATTGAACTAATTGCCACAACAGAAGGTGCACTTGATCAGCTCCCGCACCACCGCGCAATTGCAGGCTCTGCAATAGCAAAACGTGTGATCACCACCTTTAGACCTGATGATGTGGTTGATGCTAGCCGTGAAGATTTTATCGACAACGTAATTAAACTTGGTGAGATAACCGACCAAGATACAACGACTTGGCAAGGTTATTTAGCGGCAATTCAAATACGTCGTGATTACTTTCGTATTGAAGGACGTGCAACAGCAACCGATCATGGCCACCCTACTGCATTAACTGCTGACTTACCTACCGCAGAATGTGAAGCATTATTTGAAAAATGTCGAACAGGCCATTCAACAGAGCAAGAGCAAGAATTATTCCGTGGCCAAATGCTCACTGAGCTTGCCGGTATGAGCATTAAAGATGGTTTAGTGATGCAAATTCACCCTGGCGCGCATCGTAATCATAACCAAGCGGTATTTGATCAATTTGGCCGTGATAAAGGCTGTGATATTCCAAGCCAAACTGAATACGTTAATGCACTCAAACCACTATTGAGTAAATACGGAAATCACCCGGATCTTAAAATCATCCTATTCACATTAGATGAAACGACCTATAGTCGAGAACTTGCGCCACTAGCGGGTCACTACCCTAGCCTCAAGTTAGGTCCTGCTTGGTGGTTCCATGACAGCCCCGCCGGTATGCTTCGTTTTAGACAGCAAACAACTGAAACAGCTGGTTTTTATAACACGGTTGGCTTTAATGATGACACCCGCGCATTTTTATCAATTCCAGCTCGTCATGATGTTGCACGCCGTGTTGACTGTCGCTACTTGGCTGAATTGGTAGCTAATCATCAAATTAGCGAAAGTAGCGCACAGACACTTGCTTATCAACTAACCTATGGGCTAGTTAAAAAAGCATACAATCTCGATAAATAACAATAATAGAGCCACCTAATTTTAGTGGCTCAACCATTGAGGACACACAATGACTTTAAAAACATCACTGTTATCAAAGCGCTTTATGATGGGAACAGTTCTGAGCTCTAGCCTATTATTGATTGCATGCCAAGAACAAGCAGCCATTAAAACGCCACTACAAGCAAGCGAAACTAACTCCTTTGGAAGCGCATTAGTTGCTAAAGTAGACATTGTTAATCCATCTTCATTTGAACGCCCTGATGAACCTATTTATATTAGCTATTATGATTTAGGCCTTAACCAAGCAGCTGCTTTAACAATAAAGACAGCGCAGCAAGTGTTACCAAGCCAAGCAGTAGATATTAACTCAGACGGTGAACTTGATGGTGTTTATTTTATTGTCGACTTATCTGATAAACCAATTGAAGTCACTATTACACAGCAAAGTAAGCCGCCAATAACAACACAAACAAAACGTGTTCAAGCTGATCTTGCCCATAAACAGGGCGGTCAATGGCAGCCACACTCGCGCCCACCAAAACATCAAGTTGGTACAGGTAAAAAAGAATATGTAGGCGGTGAATTTACAAATGTTGATGAGTTAACGCCACCAGATTATTACACAGATCATTCAAATTGGATCCGTTATGAAGGTCCTGGCATTGAATCAGATAAAGTAGGTTACCGTTTTTACCTCGATTGGCGTAATGGCTTTGACATTTTCGGTAAGTTAACCACTAAACCAGTTCTACATACAGTTGGACTAGATGGATATGACTCTTATCATGACAAGCAAGATTGGGGAATGGACATTCTCAAAGTGGGCAAGTCTTTAGGGGCTGGTGGATTTGGTTTAATGGGTAGTAATGATGAGCTGGAACATGTCGCTGATGTAAGTTCACGAACAGCACGGATTATTGAAAATGGTGATTTACGCGCCAGTATACAAATTGAGTATCAAGGCTGGCAAAACAGCTATCAACAGCAAGATTTAATAGCCAATATTAGTATGCACGGCGGCTCACGTTTGGCACATGTAGAACTGAGCACTGATAAAAATTTGCCTAATATAGTTGCCGGAGTTGTTAAGCACCCTGAGACTGAGTTTATTCAAGCTGATCTAGATACTATGAGTAATTATGGCTATGGCTATATCGCCAGTTGGGGGAATCAAAGCTTAGATAAATCAGCTTTAGGTATGGCGGTTTTCTTTAAAAAAGGTGATGTCATTGACGTGCGCCAAGACAAAAATAACTACCTTGCAGTACTCAAACCTAAAGGACAAAGTACACAGCATACTGATTACTATTTTGCCTCTGTTTGGCAACCTGAAAGTGGTATCAACGATAAAGAAAGCTTTATTGAGTACCTTGATCAACAAGCTGAAAGATTGACAATTAAACCACGCATTACTTTGCATACCACAGTTACAGCAAAAAAAACGACGCAACCGCTTAATGATAAAATAGCCCTTGAATGGGCCCGCGCCCTTGCCGATTCAGAGCTGAAAAGAAAAGCACTAGGCTATCATGCCAATGGCTGGGATGTGAACCGTAAGCGCAGCCCAAAGTTTGAATACGACATTATCGGCTTACAGCCATATGCTTACTACCAATTAGGGATGGCAACTGATGAGCAAACTTATAAGAATGTGATTGCCCAAGTTACTGGTAGCTTTATTGATCAACAAGGCAAAATCACCGCCTATAAACAAAGCAATTTTAACATTGATAACATTCCGCCTGGGCGTAATCTTATCCAGCTATACCAAGATACCCAGCAGCAACAATATTTATCTGCCGCAAAAGCTTTACGTGCACAATTACAGTTACAGCCACGTACATCACAAGGCGCATTTTGGCACAAAAACAAATATCAACATCAAGTGTGGCTAGATGGCGTTTATATGGGTATGCCGTTTTTAGCCCAGTACGGTAGCTTATTTGAAACGGGCCATCAGCAACAAGAAACCTTCGCCGAGGTTGTAAACGAATTTAAGCTCACACGTGAAGCACTACGCGATCCAAAAACAGGGTTGTACTATCACGGTTGGGATGAATCTAAACAGCAAGCATGGGCAGATAAAAAAACGGGTGTTTCTGCAGAATTTTGGGGCCGTGGTATGGGGTGGCTCGCTATGGCAGTGGTTGATGTACTCGATTACATCCCAGCAAAAAACACAGAGCAACGCGATACCTTACTCGCCATGGTAAAAGAGTTGGCCACGGATATTGCCAAAGTTCAAGATATTGATACCGGCACATGGTGGCAAGTTTTAGACAAACCAACGGCTTTAGGTAACTACCAAGAATCAACTGCAACAGCCATGTTTGCTTACTTTTATGCCAAAGCACTTAATAATGGCTATATCGATGCTGATTATCAAGACACTGCCCTTGCAGCGTATCAAGGTTTACTTAACCAATTTACATTAGTACATAGCGATGGCACGGTAAGTATGACAAACCAATGCTATGTTGCAGGCCTTGGCTTTGGTCGTGATGGTAGTTATCACTATTATATGAGCGAGCCGGTCAGCAAAAATGATCCTAAAGGAAATGGTCCCTTCATTCTAGCAAGCCTTGAAGTAGCAAAGCTTCTAGCTGGTAACAACTAAACAGCCATAGATTATTCAGCCGGAAAGCAAAGTCCATCGCATTTTGCTTACCGGCCAAAACTCACTTCCCTTCAACAACATCAGCACACTAAGCTCATAAGGATTTATGATGCGTATAATCAAAATCAATAAAAACAGCGTAAATAAAAATATTTTTTCATTTTTGCTCTGCTGCTTATTCTGCTCAATAATGAATGTGTCTGCGCAAAATAATAACAACTCACTGAGCTATGCAGTACAAATGGTTAGTTCTGAGATGCTCTGTAACCTTCAGGCGTACACCACCTATTGGCGCGATTAACCGCGATGGGACTACACTACCCATTGCTTAGTGTTACTGTCATTCGTGAAGCTCTATCTGCGTCAACCAGAGCAACGCTATTAGTCTACAGGCGGGATTGTTGATAGCAGCGACAATGACTCGAAGCGAATTAATGTCCAAGCGCTTATAAATATTGATGGGTTAAGTGATTTCACTTCAGCTAGCAAGAGGTGGGGGGACCGTTATGAAACTATCCCACAACGTTAGCGCTGTGCATCACCTATTTCCTATATTGATAACAACGCGTTTGCGACACTTTTCATTAATAGCTCAGTACCACGCTCTCGAGCAGGCCGAAACAGCGCAATACAAAAGTTAGAGGAATTACAAATAACCAGCCAAGTTTATCAATTCAAAGGCGCGCAGCATTCATTTTGGTTATTCCAGCCGTGGTTAACACCAACGACTGCCGTTATTGATGACTTTTTAACAGCACAATTCGCTAACAGTCGTTGAACACTATTGAAGTTATAATCGAAAGCCACGATGACTTAACAGATCTGTTAAAGTCAAAGTGGTTTTTGCTTTATTATTCGCTAAGTGAATTTAAGTACTGCTGTAAAACCTGCTCTTTAGTGGCATTTTTCAATTGCGGCTGATGTTTTTTTAGCCAGTTATCATCCACACCATCTTGATCGGCATCTGTGATTGCTGTAAAGCCTATAAATTGTTTTTCATAAGCATCCCAACTACCTATTAATTCAAACTCGTGGTCTATTAGACCGTTTTTCTTGATGGGCACAGCGTCTATTAATTGTTGATAAACTAAGTTATCAACACTATCAATAAATCGGCCATTGGCATTTTTGCTTGCACCAATGTCTTGTGCTTTGGTGGCAGTATAAAATGCTTGCTCTGCACTAATATAGGCCAACGATTCTTGCACAGCAGATGTAATAATTACTTTATCGCTTAACCAAGGGCTCTTTGTATCACTCTTTGTGCGCTTTGCTTTGACTGCTTTACGGTAGTTTACACCTAAGTAGTTATGCTCACTCAGTTGTGGATTGTTCTCAAGTACATTACCCATAATATACGCCTGATTTTCTTTTATCTCAGGGGAGTACCAAATATCCGCAAACTGCATGATCTTACTTGCTTTGCCTGGCTTATAGTAATTATTGATCAGGTTAAAACGACCATTTTCTGAGCCATACACATTGTTATGTCCCCAGTTAAAAATAATATTATTAATTATTTCAACAAACTCTTCATTTTGTGCGTATGGTGATTTAAGTCTATGCCCGTTGATCCTTGGTGTTCTGCTGGCATGATTAGCGAGTATATTATTAATGAAACTTGCATTTGCTCCGCCCCAAATACCACCATAACCATGATCTCCTTTAGGGTGAATTGAATGGCTTAAACTGTGCGAAATCATTGAGTTTTGTAGTGTGAAATTGCGGTTATTATAAAAACTTGCAGTTTCATCAACCGACCAACTTAATGAACAGTGGTCAATTATCACCGTATCACTATTTCGTACTGACAAAGAGTCATCTGCGTAACCAAATGTACCTAAACGAAAGCGCATATAGCGAATAATCACGTTAGTACTGGACGACACAATCACAGGTGCACCAATAAGGGTAATACCTCCAGGCGAGCTTTGTCCTGCAATGGTGATATTGCCGTGTGAAATTTTAAGTTCGTCTACCAGCTTTATCACTCCTGACACCGCAAAAACAATGGTTCTAGGATGCTTTTGCTCTACCGCATAGCGTAACGTACCCTCAATTGGTTTATCAGCTTGATCTGCTAAGCTTGTGACAATATAAAGCTCACCGCCCTTTCCTCCGGTTGCATATTTTCCGAAACCTTGCGCAGAAGGAAATGCTAAATTAGCATTTATTTGTTCAGCAGATAATTTAGCTGAAATAGAAATAGTAAACACAAAAATCATACACATGTAAGCTATGTGCAGATATTTTGAGTGATTATTTTGCAATAATTGCATAATGGTCCTTTAAAATTGCTTTTACACTTTAGGGTTTAAATAAAAAAATACACATGTTGATGGCTAATAAATTGACAACATTATTAATACAGTGTTAACTTCATGTTATTCCATTTTGCCACCGGTGGCAAGCTGGGATTTAAATCAACGGGAATCGCATAACTTGCACACACAATTAAAAGCCTGAAAAAGGAATAAAAATGAAGAGCATGAGATTAAGCGCGATCGCTGCGGCATTACTGGTAGCAATGCCAATTTATGCACAAACGGCCGATCCTGCACAGCCAAAGGTTGAAAATAATACACAAAAAACCACAACCAATGCTGAACAAGAACCAACCAAATCAGCACAAATTGTTGAAGACGATATAGAAATAATAGCTGTAACGGGTGTTTACCAAGCTGATTTAAAAGCACGCGCTATGGAACGTGACAGCAAAGCGTTTAGCTCTGTGATTGCCACCGATGACATGGGTAACTTTGTTGACCAAAATGTTGCTGAGTCACTGCGTCGGATCCCGGGTGTCACTTTAGAGCGCAGTGAAGGTGAAGGTAAATATATTGCAGTTCGGGGCTTAGGTCCTAAATTCGTTTCGGTAAGTATGAATGGTGCTGAGCTTTCCGGTGCAGGCGATGATCGTAAGATTGGTCTTGATGGCATCACCAGTGATTCTCTGGGTGCCATTGAAGTTTTTAAAACTCTCACACCCGATATGAACCTTAACTCTATTGGTGGCTCAGTTAATGTCAGAGCCATATCAGCTTATGACCGAGGTAAAAACACCTTAAAAATGAAGCTGCAAGATTCATACAGTGAACTCAGAGAAGAACACTCGCCGAAGTTTAGCCTTGATGGCACACAGTTATTTTTAGATGACAAAATCGGTGTTGGTTTTGCGCTTTCTTATGAAGATAGAAAAACTCAAGTAGATGAAGTACGCCATCATAGCACCCGTGAATTAAACTTCTTACAAGGTGGGATTGGTCTAAGTGAAGAGCAACTTAGCAATGCACCAGAAATATTAATTCCGGCACAACTAGAAAATCGCCGAGAAATCGCCGATAGAAAACGCTCCACCGCAACCCTCAATTTTGAATTTAAACCCTCAGAAGACAGTTTTTATTACTTACGTGGTAATTACTCTAATTACACTGATGGGGATATTGCACAACGTGAGTTTTACAACTTTTATAATGGCGATGAGGCCGATGAAGTTATCTATGTGAATGCAGAAACAAAAGAGTTTGCTCTGTCAGATGTGGATGTCTTCAACCAGTACTTTATTCAAGAAGGTGAAACCACTACGACTAATTTCAGTGTTGGTGGTGAAAACTATATCGCTGATTCATGGCGTGTCGATTATGAATTTGCTTACTCTAAAACTGAAGATAAATCAGTCGGGGATCGACGAGCCCAATTTCGTGAACGCGAAAATATCGTCTATGGTAAAGGCAGCAGAGACAACATTATCGCTAAAGTATTGACCCCTGCAGAAGCAGCAGCTCTGGGCGGGTTTGCCCTTAAAGATGACGAAGATGTATTTGCTGGTGAAGCCGATGGTGATATCAGCGATTTATCAAATATGGAATACGATAATCTGTTTATGGAAGACAGTACCCGTACAGATGAAATTACTAGCCTGAAGTTAAACTTACAAAAAGATTTTGATTACCAATACCTTAACTTTATTAAAGTTGGCGGTACTTATAATGAACGAGAGCATTACAATAATAAAGATCGCTGGAGTTATACCGTTAATAGCGCCGATTGCGGTGGCGACCAAACCTGTATGGATGTCGCAACATCAAATATCACTGATTATAATTACGCGGTGCCAGCAGGTGGTTTATTTACCTATCCATTTGTAAGCCAACAGGATGTTGAATACATTGTAAATTCTACAAAAATAACACGCGAAAGTGCCACCGGTGGCGAAGAGTCAATTGACAGTACCAAAGAAGATTACACGCTTACTGAAGACACTTATGCAGCTTTTATCATGGCTGAAATGCCACTTTCTGAGCAACTAACCGTGATCACCGGTGTACGCTATGCGCATACTGAGTTTTCTTCAACTGGTTTTATGTCGCTTGAAAACGATGACTGGGATTTTGGCAATGACAAAATGCTTGATTTAGCAATCCCATTACCTGAATCGTCAATTACCTATAGTGAGTTTTTCCCGAGTATTCATGTTCGCTATGAGCCTAGCGATCAAATTTTGGTACGTACTTCATTATGGACCAGTTACACCCGCCCTTCTTTTAAACAAGCTCGTGGTTTTGCTAAGTTTGATGACGACATAAGCTTATGCGATCCAACAACGAACGAATGTTACAGCTCGCCAGATGGACAGAGCGCCATTGAACTTCAAGGTTATATTTTAGGACCCGATAACGCAGTACAAGTTGGTAATCCTAATCTAGTAGCCATGACATCTGACAACTTTGATGCATCATTTGGCTGGTATCCATCAAAAGAGTTATTTATGGAAGCAGCAGTATTTTACAAAAATATCGATAACTTCATCGTCGATGTCACCGGTATTCAAATGGGGATAGACGAATTACCACTGACTTTACCAGTTAATCAAGTGTCTGATTTTGCAATTCCACAAGATCTTGTTCTCAATCAGGTCGATATCACTTTAAACGGCGATAAAGCAACTGTTTATGGTATTGAATTGAGTTACAACCAGTTCTTTGAGAATGGTTTATTTTGGCAAAGTAATATGACATTTGTAAAAAGTGAAGCTGAGCTCGATGCCACTATTCGTCAAGATAAAATGCCACTGCCTGGTCAGGCTGACGTTACCGGTAATATTGCCGTGGGCTGGGAAGATGAGTCATTCTCGTTACGCCTAATTAGTAATTACCGCTCTGATATTCTTGAAGAAGTTGGCTCTTGCCCTGTGTCAGCGAATAAAGCCGATAGTCATACTTGCAAAACATGGGCTGATATTTACCAAGACGACATAATGACTTTTGATATAAAAGTAAAATACGACTTTTCAAAAAGCCTCAGCGTGTACTTTGATGCAATTAACCTAACCGACGAATCAGATCTACGTTACTTCACCGGTAATAAGCAATCTGGTGGCGAGATCCTCTACCAGCGTGAAGATTATGGCCGCACATTCCAGTTAGGTATGAATTATAAATTTTATTAACAATCAATGAAGTAATAAAAATCGTTAATTTCACACACAATTAACGCGTAGAAGACACGCTTTCATCCTTGGAGGGATGCATGAATAATACAATAAAAATACCATCATGTTTGCTGATCACCGCGATTTTAGCAGGCTGCGGTGAAGAAAGTTCTATTAATATAAAAGAAGCCCCGTTACCCGCTATCCAAGGGGTGTTTGTTGACAGCCCTGTTGCTGGTTTAACTTATAATAGCCCATCGGTTACTAATGGCGTAACCACAGCTGAAGGACAGTTTGATTACTTTAGGGGGGAAGCCGTCGTGTTTTCCATTGGTGAGCTTACCTTCCCCACGGTTGCCGCAGCAAATGTGCTTACCCCACTTGCTTTATTTTCAACAGATACCGTGTTTCACCCCGCTGTTATAAATAGCTTACGTTTATTGCAGTCACTCGATGTTGATGGCGATCCAAGTAATGGCATCACCATTAGCGCGCAAGCTGCGCAGGCAGCGCAGATGACGCTTAGTGAAGGACAAACAGTTACTGATTATTTTAGTAGCGACGAGTTTGAGGCGAACGTAAATGCATGGCTCGCTGATGCAGGCTCGGCTAACACAGCGTTAGTGCCTACTGATCAGGCCATTGTGCACTTTGTTGATTTTATTTTTAAGCAATACAACAGCACCCAACCTTTAGCATTTAATACTGCCGATTTTAGCGGAACATTGTATAACCCGTTAGTACAAGGCAGTGAGGCAAGTATTGCACAGTTGATATTCACGCCCGTTGATGAAGCAAACCTTAGTGGAACATTCAGCCAAGTAGTGGATGGTAACAAAACAGTAACAGGCAATTATTCGTTTTTATTCGGTAACCGTGTACTTGTACTGACCTCAGTTGAGGGCGAGTCTGCTACCACTGAGTATATAATCTCTCGTTCGCATAATACGGTTAATAACACCTACAGTGTTTGTGCCACCAGCGATGCAAGCGCACTGGCAACACTGGTGCTTACTTGTGATAGTAATGATGATGCTAAAAACAATATTTTAGTGTTCTCCGAACAACAAGCTCAAGAAGAGTTAGTTAAACTCAATGATTTAGCACAGCAAGCTGGTTTAGCCTTAATTGAAGAGTTTGATACTGACACTGAAACATTTTTCTCATCGAGCTATAAAAGCTTATCGGATGAGCAAGGCAGCGGCCCGTTATATTTTAAAAGTGGCGGTAGTGCAAAAATTGACGATGTAGCAGGCCACCTAATTCTAGAAGGCGACCGTATTACAATCGGTAATACTCTGCCCGGCAAAGAATCAACAGCGACTGATAGCTCAGGTGTGGGGATTTATAATTTAAGCGAAGGGTTTACCATTAGCTTTGATGTTATTTCTCATAATAGTGCCGGTGGATTATCGCTGTATGTTGATAATAATACTGCCAGTCAAAGTAATTCAGTGCATGGTGGTGCTTCAAAGTTTTATGGTAAAGATATAAACGAAACCAACACCCCTGCAGGTAAAAAGTTCTCTTATACGTACATTCCAGGTGAAGATGTAAATACCGGCCCAGATCTAACTAATATCGATGCCCGTGGTATTTTAAATCCTGAGATTAAAAATTCATATTTCCAAATACGCACTGATTCAGCGGCAATGATTGTCATTGATAACTTAACCATTGAAACAGTTGCTACAGATGTGCCAGATGTTGAACCGCCAGTTGAGCCACCTGTTGAACCACCTGTTGAACCACCTGTTCAAGGTGAGATCCCAACAATAGAATTACCAATTATCACTGACTTTACCGCACTTACTGCGGATATTTTCTCTGTTGATCATCAAAAAGTTATTGATGCTAACGGCGATGAAATCCCCATGTTTAGCAAAACAGGCGGCTCAGTCACTGTGATTGATACTGGATTAGAACTCAATGGAGGACGTTTCACATTAGGTAACACCACACCAGGTATTGAAACAGCAGCAACGGATACCACCACCAGTGGAGCACTGGATTTGTCTCGTCCTTATCAAGTGGTGATGGATATTGTCAGTGTAAGTGACCCTGAAGGTGATAATAAATTCCAAATTTATGTGGATAACAACTCATCAAGCAGTTCTAAATCAATCCATGGTAATGACTCACGTTTTTATAATGAATTGATCAACTCGCTTACCCCTGGTCAAACTTTAACAGTACCCGGAAAGCTTGCGACTAAAAATTCATTTTTACAGTTACGTACCGAAACAGGCGGCACTGTGGTTATCAATAACCTCAGAGTTGAGTATGTTAAAGATCCATCTGTATTTAGCTGCACGGATGCACCTGAACTGTATTTTTGTGATGACTTTGCCAATGGTGATTTAAATAATTGGCAAATTTTAGCCAAGCCAGATAACACAGAAGCCCCAATGGGTGAGTTTGATGTACTCGACATTATGGGTAATAACATGATGCGATACACCGCAGGCGGTGCTGGTGGCGAGCTAATTTTAGCCACTGAAGAAGCTATGGCAAACGTACCTGCGACAGGTAACTACTTTGTTGAAGCGAAAATTCGCCCACGTCAGAACTCTACCACGGCCAATAAGCAGATCTTTCTGATGGCACGCTATTTAAATGCCGGTAATTGGTACGCCGGTGGCTTAAATGTGCAAAACTCATCAAGCAGTACGCAAGTGGAAGTTGCCGTTAGTAGCGAAGGATCAATTTCGCGTCCGGTGCAAACAAAATCACCAATCTTACTCGGTGAAAAAGGCGCTACAGAAGATGGCGTTTGGTACACCACTCGCTTTGAAATGATTGATGACCAACTTACCGTGTACTTAGATGGTGAGAAAATGGGCTCTGCGACTGATACCAGCTATACAGCGCGTGGCTTAATTGGTGTGTTTACGAATAATCGTTCGTTTGAAATTGATGATGTAAAAGTGGGCGACCCTAGCATCAAGCCAATTCAGTTAACCCTTGATTACAAAGAGCCTAATTGGGACACAAGTACCAGTATGGATCCATTGTTGATCAACGTTACAGCAATTAAAAACGACGGTATCACAGCCGACACCTACACGGTCACTTCAAGCAATGAAGCAGTGGTGAGCGTTACAATCGATGCAAATACGATCACCCTTACACCGATTGCTGCAGGCGATGCAACGATCACATTTGTATCGGATTCAGACCCAAGTATTACCCGTACTATTAAAGTCTCTGTTGCAGAAGGCTTTGTTATGCCAACTGCTGACTATGGTGATTTAACAGCTAAAGTAATGCCAGCGATTGCTAGCGATAACCAATTTGTTGATACCCAATTATCGCTTACTTTTGATAACGCCCCTACCTTTGGTAGTTTAGGTGAAGTTCGTATTTATAAGCAAAACGACAACACCCTAGTTGATACCCTCAAAGTGGGTAAAAATGTCGATGTGATAGGCTACACCGGCCAGGATAAAGTCCGCTCTGTGTACTACTACCCGCTCACAATTGAAGGCAATACCTTAACCATTAAACCGCATAATAATGTGCTTGAATATGGCCATACTTATCGTGTTGTCATTGGTGATGATGTGGTATTAGGCGCACAACTCAACGGTACTGATTTTATTGGCCTCGGTGATAATAGCCAATGGACGTTCACCACTAAAGTGACAACGCCGGCAAGCAATCAACTATTGGTTGATGATGACGGTGTAGCTGACTTTAGAACCGTGCAAGGTGCACTTAACTTTGCAATGGCAAATCTTGCTAAAGATGAGCAAACTATCATTTCAGTCAAAGATGGGATCTACAACGAACTGCTGTTCTTACGTAATAAAAATAACGTAACAATACAAGGGCAAAGCCAAGACAATACCATTATTCAGTACGAAAACTACGAAACACTCAATGGTGGCTCAGGTGGCAGTGCGCCTATAGGTTCTGGCACACCGGGCGGCGGTCGTGGTGTATTCTTAGTTGAAGGTGCGGATATGTTAGTGATCAACAACCTAACATTGAAAAACACCCACTTGCGTAACAATGTTGATTCAAACCAAGCTGAAACTATTTACTTTAATAGTAATGGTCGTTTAGTGGCTAATAATGCCAGCTTTATTAGCGAACAAGATACCCTATTACTTAAAGGTTACACATGGTTTTACAATAGCTTAGTTGCAGGTAATGTTGACTTTATTTGGGGCTACCCGGTCACTGCATTATTTGAAGACAGTGAAATTCGCACCATTGGTGACTCCAAAGATGGAGATCCAACTAAAGACTCATCAGGTGGTTATGTGTTACAAGCCCGCGTACCTGTGCAAACAGATCCTGGCTTTATCTTCTTAAATAACCGCTTTACTCATGGCCCAGGACCAATTGGCAATGATGTGTTAGATAATTCAACCTATATTGCACGCAGTGGTGGCAGTGACACATATTTTGATAATGTTACTCTTATCAATAATAAATTTGATACTCACATTGCAACCTCAGGTTGGGCTGTGCAAGGAGTTAACAGTCAACCTGCACCAAATCCAGAAATTGCAACGGCTACCAGTGGCTGGCGCGAGTATGGCAGCATGGATTTAGCAGGTAATACCCTTGATTTAAGTGCCCGTGTTGGCGGTTACATTATGCAAGACAGCGACGTAGTTAACTTACTTGAGCGTAACGCTATTTTTGCAAGCTTTAATGATGGCCAAGGTTGGACACCTGAACCACTAGCTATCCCAATCTTGCCAGATGAGCCAATTGCAATAACACCGGTGAATAATAGTCTGGGTTTTGCTGGTTATAATTTTAACCTAACCGGTGGCGAAGGTGGAACAGTAGTGACCGTTGATAATGGCACAGCGCTTAAATCGGCTTTAGCACAAGCAAAATCATCAGGTGTTCCAGTGACTATTTATGTCGATGGTGTCATTACTGATGCAAACAGTGGCGGCGATAATTCTTCTATCGAAATTAAAGATATGGATAATATCTCAATCATTGGTGTGGCAGATCGTGGTGAGCTAAGTGGTATCGGCATTGCTATTCGTCGTGCTAATAACATCATTATCCAAAACTTAAAAATCCATGAAGTACTTACCGGCGGTAAAGATGGTATTTCGATTGAAGGTGATGAAAATAAACCTACCGCGAATATCTGGATTGATCATAACGAACTATATTCATCGTTAAATGTTGATCAAGATTATTATGATGGTTTAATCGATTCTAAATCGGGTGCTGAAAACATTACCATTTCATATAACTATATTCACGATAGCTGGAAAACGTCACTCCATGGTCACAGTGATGATGACTCGAGCAGCAACAAGAATCGTCATATTACCTTTCACCATAACCGCTTTGAAAACATCATATCGCGTGTTCCGTTGTTTAGATTTGGTCAAGGTCATCTCTTCAACAACTATTATAACAATATCACCTCTAGCGCGATTAACTCACGAATGGGCGCAGAGCTACATATTGAGAATAACTACTTTGAGCATACTAAAAATCCTGTGGTCTCTTTTTACTCAAAAGTAATTGGTTATTGGAATACCTCGGGTAACTACCTAGGTGAAGGTGTTACTTGGGGTGATGTGGCTGACGGCGATGTGGCTGCAGAGGTTACTGCTACTGGTATGACACCCACCAGCTCATACCAAGCACCTTATGAGTATAAGTTAACACCAGTAATGGATGTTAAAGCGCATGTTATTGCCCATGCCGGTATTGGTAAAACGGATCAAAGCGATTTAGACATCCCTGACATTGCAGCGCCAAGTGAGCCACCTGTGCAAGAGCCGCTTGGGTTACCCTTTACTGAAAATTTTGCTGCAGCGAATACGGACGAGTTTTTTAGTAATAGTTATCGTGACTTATCGGGCTTAGCTGGATCTGGTACGCCGCTGTTCCATCGTGTAACAGGCGCTATTGATGTATCAGCAGGCCAATTAACCATGACAGGGGCACGCATTAGTATAGCGAATACTACCCCTGCGGTTAGTACAACCTCAGCAGATGCAAGCACCACGGGGTTACTTGATTTAAGTAACAGTTATCAAGTGAGCTTTCAAGTCGCGGCTGTAGCAGGCAATACCGCAAAAAGCTTCCAAATATATGTAGATAACAACACCTCTGGTAGCGCTAATTCAATCCACGGTGGTTCATCGAAGTTCTACTCAGTACAGCTTCAAGACTTAGTCCCAGGTCAAACGTACACCGTCGATGGATTGGTAGCCACAGCTACCTCATTCATCACTCTCAGAACGGAAAGTGAAGCAACTATCACATTGGATGAAATAACCATCCAATAGTTGTAATGAGAGCAGCCAAGCGCTGCTTTCACACAATTTGATAGTTACCAATACCCTTGCCCCGCACAGCAAGGGTATTCTTTTATCCATATCATTCCTTTCTCTTTGCGCAACAAAATCTTCAAGTTAATAATTCACAAAGAGATTAACAGGCGCTGCGGTTAAAGAGCGAGGGCATGAAGTTAACGTTATTAAATTGAGTTAGTAATTTTTCAAGTACGACTGCATAGATGCAGGAGGTAGAGCAATGCAGGAGCAATTGCCAAGAACACCCTATCAAAATTCCTGCCTTGTTATCACTGTATTTATCTGTCGCTATAAATGGTCAGTAACTTAATACGATTGATATCAGCCGGGGCTTACAGCGCTCAAAATGTTCCAGATATTAAAAACGGGCGCTATGCATTTTATCCTTTAGGCAGCATATCGGCCGTTTCGTTTAACACCGATATTTCATGCTATTTTATCAAAGGTGCTCCTCAGATTTAATTAACTCATGAATTAAATCAAAAAAGTATTATTGGATTACGGATAGAAGTAAGCGCCCTACTGTCAGTAAGGCGCTTTGAATGTCTGTAACAAAAATATTATGAGGGGGGTTAATCGGTACTATTTAGCGCATCTGTTGGTAGATTCACGCTTCACTAAGTAAGGAGTGACTACGTCATCTAATTTAATTTTTTCACTTTGTGTCGATTGGCTTTTATTGATGAGTTTTTGTACCGCTAAACATGCCATGTTTTGTACAGGTCTTCGAATAGTCGTTAGCGATGGAATGATCCGTGAAGCCAAAATATTATCATCAAAACCTGCTACTGATAGCTGTTCTGGTACTTTGATATTTAAATTACTGGCAACCCGTAATACCCCCGCCGCCATTTCGTCGTTGTTAGCAACAATGGCCGTTGGTCTTGGTTCAGTGCTTAACAACGTCATAGCGCATTCTATACCACTTTCGTAACTATTTTTGCCTTCAATAATACGATTTCCAGGCAGTTGCACATTACATTGTTGCAGTTCAGCTAAAAAGCCGGCTAAGCGTTCAATTGAAGAACGATAAACCTGCGGTCCAGAAATAAAACCAATGTCTTTATGGCCAAGTTCAACCAAGTAGCTGGCCATTTCTTTCATTGCTGCGCGTTCGTCTGAGACCACAATGTTATCAGCATCATCTAAATCTACCGATGCTAAGCGCACATAAGGACAACCTGCTTCACGAATTGCTGCAGCTAACTCTTTGTTTTCAGATACTGGCGGTAAAATAATCACGCCATCAAGTTTAGAGCGAGAGATAAATGACAGGCAATCGTCAATAAATTCAGCACTTTTAGAGTAACTAGGATGAACAACCAATTCATAGCCAAGTTCAGAGCAGACGCTTAATGCACCTCGTTGCACCTGATCAATATACAATGCATCGGGGTTATCATAAATTAAACCTAATAAGTAAGAACGACTTGATGCCAGCCCCCGTGCTTGTTTGTCAGGAGAAAAACCAACTTCGCTGATAATTTTAAGCACTCGCTCCCGCGTCGCCTCACCCACAGCGGGAGAACGGTTGATCACACGTGAAACTGTGCGCTTTGAAACACCGCACAGCTTAGCTACATCATTAATCGTTACTGACATAAAAGTTCCTATTTAGGATGATTGCAAAGTTTAACACTAACCGTAGATCCATAGAAGTAGTTAGTCAGCTCTTGTTATACATTGACTACTTTGATTTAAAAGAAAAATGGAGCTGTAGAGCTCCATCACAGATTTGTTTGATTAAGTTAACCTAAACGCTGACAAATAAATTATCCTAAGTTCAGGTTAGTTACTCGATTAAACCAAATAAACGCGGTAACGTTTCACTGATTGCCGGTACATATGTGACCAACATCAAGACTAAAAACATCACAGCATACAGCGGCATCATTGGCTTAATTATTTTATGTAACGATGTTTTCGCCACCGCACAACTGACAAACAGCACACTCCCAACTGGCGGAGACACCAAGCCAATTGATAAGTTTAATACAATCATAATACCAAATTGAATCGGCGACATACCAAATTGCTCAGCTACCGGTAAAAAGATCGGTGTAAAAATCAATACCGCAGGTGTCATATCAATAAACGCGCCAACCAAAATTAAAATCAGATTGATCAACAACAAGATTAAAATCGGATTATCACTGAGTGTTAAAAAGAACTCACTGACCAGCTGTGGAATATGTGTGTATGACAATAACCACGACATGCCCGATGACGCGGCAATGATCAGCATTACAATAGCCGTTGTTTCACAAGCTTTTAGTAATATAGCGGGCATTTCAGCTATATTGATTTCTTTGTAGATAAATACCGACAGTACTAAAGCATAAATAACGGCAATAGCGCCTGCTTCAGTTGCGGTAAATACACCGCCAATAATGCCGCCAATAACAATAAAAATAAGCAATAAGCTTGGCAAAGCTGCGAGTATTTTTTTCATCACAATGTTAAATGGCAGTCTTGCTGTTACAGGGTAATTGTTGCGAATAGAGTAAATAGCGCAAACAATCATCAACGCCAGCCCCACTAAAATTCCCGGTAAGTAGCCGGCAATAAATAATGCCGCAATCGACACCCCACCACTGGCGATGGCATAGATAATTAAAATATTACTCGGTGGTATTAACATGCCCGTAGTGGCTGCACTTGCGGTAACCGCCGCAGCAAAACTGGCACTGTAACCATGTTTTTTCATTTCTGGCACCATAAAACTACCAATCGCCGATGTGGCTGCAACGGCAGATCCTGATATTGCACCAAATAACATGCACGACATTACATTTACTAGTGCCAAGCCGCCGGGTAAAAAGCCTATCATCGCCATAGCACATTCAATCAGCCGTTTAGCAATGCCGCCTTGACCCATTATCAATCCAGACAAGATAAAAAATGGGATTGCCAATAATGCGAAACTATCAATGCCACCGGCCATTTGCTGGGCTATGGTCGTGGTGGCAGGCGTAAAATCAATGTGCATTAATAGCGCTGCTAATGTTGATAGCGCAATACACAAAGAAATAGGTACATTAATAAACAATAAAGCAAAAAAGCAAATAATTAAAACGATGGCTGTTAAGTCCATTACGCTTCCTCCGTGAATGTTTGCTGTGCATAATTGATCAGGTTTTCAATGCAATTAATCACAATCAACACCCCGCTTAGCGGTAAAACGACATACACATAACCCATGTTGATCTCAAGCGCCGCTGAGGTTTGCTTTAATTCAAAGCTCAACATCATCAATTGGCTGCCACCATAAACTAAAATACTTAATGCTGTGATCAGCACGCAGATTTCGATTAAAAATGAACACTTATACCTAAGTGACGGGATCATTTTTTGATAAAACAGATCAAGTCCTAAATGTGCTTTAGTGCGATACGCGTAAGATGCGCCCAATACCCCAATCCAAATCAGTATAAAACGCGCTAACTCTTCGGTGTATGAGCTCGGTGCACGTAAAATAAACCGTGAAAAAACTTGCCAACAAACAACGGTTACTATCGCTATCATGGCCAAAATAAGTAATCGCTCTATGATGCGATTTAAGTGTGTGTTTAGATGTCGCATTGTGTGCTCCTACATGCTTTTTATTTTTTTAATGTGATCTGCAACCGCTGTATTAGCGAACGAAGCATGAAAATCAGCCACTTTATCTTGAAACGCTTGTTTGTCTGGGTAAGTCACTTGTACGCCTTCTGCAATAACTGCTTTAAGCGCCTCATCAGATGCGTTTTGCCACAGTGAACGTTGGTACTCAACAGAGTCGGCCATCGCTTGGGTTAACCACTGTTGTTGTTCGTTGTTAAGTGAGTTCCAAACTTCTAAGCTTGCTAAAATTACATCTGGAACAAAGGTATGTTCGTCCAGCGAATAATATTTAGCGATTTCGTAATGACGAGATAAGTAATAACTTGGCGGATTATTCTCTGCGCCATCAACTACACCTTGTTGCAGTGCGGCATATAATTCGCCCCATGCAATCGGTGCTGCTGCGCCGCCTAAAGCTTGCACTGTTGCAACTGCTGTAGGGCTATTTAACACGCGAATTTTTTTACCTATTAAATCATCTGGGGTATTAATCGCGCCATTAGTGGTGTAAAAGCTGCGGCTGCCTGCATCGTAATAGCCCAAACCTTTAAGCCTTGCAGTGCTTACTTTATTAAGTAGCTCGGTGCCTAAGTCACTTTTAAGTACACGCCAAAAATGTTCACTATCGCGAAACAAATACGGAATGCCAAACACTTTCATCTCAGGTACAAAGCCTTCCAGCGGGCTTGCCGATACTTTAGTGATTGATAAGCTACCTATTTGCAATAGTTCAATGAGTTCACGTTCAGACCCCAACTGACCACCTGGATAGATAACAATTTCCATTGTGCCATTTGAATAAAATGCCAAACGTTCAGCCATATATTCCATTGCTTGATGCACCACATGGCGCGTGTCTAATGTATGTGCCAAAGTTAATCGCACTGTTTTTTTGTCATCAGTGCAACTAGTTAGCAAAAATAACGACAAAACTAGCATTATCTTTATGAGAAGATTTCTATTCATTATTATTTCTTCTTATCGCTATATGATCATTAAAGAGCTGATTATCTCAGCTCGCTTGGTTGATATTTATCCATATCATCATAATCGAGGTTTTCACCAGCCATGCCCCAAATAAAACTGTAGTTTTGTGTGCCAGCACCTGAGTGAATTGACCATGGTGGCGATACCACTGCTTGCTCGTTATGTACCCAAATATGGCGAGTTTCAGTCGGCTCGCCCATAAAGTGACACACCGCTTGCTGCTCTGGCACTTCAAAATAAAAATACACTTCGTTGCGACGATCATGCTGATGAGCTGGCATGGTATTCCAGACGCTGCCTGGTTTTAATTCCGTTAGCCCCATTTGTAGTTGGCATGTTTGTACTACGGTATTGATCAGCATCTGATTAATATCGCGCTCATTGGAGGTTTCAAGCGCACCTAAATGCAATACATTGGCATCATTACGTGTCACTAACTTATTTGGATACTTGTGGTGAGCTGGTGCAGAATTAAGATAAAATTTTGCCGGATTGCCACTGTCATGACTAGTAAACAGCACCTCATTGGTATCTTTACCTAAATACAAGGCATCTTTATAGCCAAGCTGAAAATCTTCTCCATCAGCAGTCACCGTGCCGCTGCCGCCAACATTGATCACACCAAGCTCTCTACCCGTTAAAAAGTTTGCTGCTTTTAAGTTGTCTACCGTTTCTAACCTAAGCGGTGCGCTGGTTGGCACCGCACTGCCCACCATAAAACGCTCGTAGTGAGTGTATAACCAATAAATGGTGTTCTCTTGCATGAGTTTGTCGACCAAAAACTCATCTCTTAACTGTTGGGTGTCATAGCCTTTAACTTCATTTGGACCAACGGCATAACGTGACTCTATTTGTGTGCTCATAACATGCTACCTAAAATTAAAAATTATCGTGCTAACCAGCCACCATCAACCGCGAGAATATGGCCATTGACATAGTCACTGGCTGTTGATGATAAAAATATGGCTGAACCAATTAAGTCTTCTGCTTCACCCCAACGCCCCGCAGGGATACGCTTTTCAATTTCACTATTACGGGCGGCATCATCTTGTAATGCTTGGGTGTTATCGGTTCTAAAATAACCTGGCGCAATAGCATTAACCTGAATATTGTGTTGCGCCCATTCGTTTGCCAGCGCTTTGGTAAGACCCGCTACCGCATGTTTGCTCGCGGTATATGCTGGGACTGTCATACCGCCGCTGTATGACAGCATTGAGGCAATATTAATTATTTTGCCAAACCCTTGTTTGATCATGTTTGGCGCAACCGCTTGGGCCAATAAAAAACTGGCATCAAGGTTTACTTTCATAACATTCTGCCATTGCTCATACGGGTAATCCACCGCAGGGCTGCGAAATATAGTGCCGCCAACATTGACCAAAATATCAATCCCGCCATGTTCAGTTAACGCTTTGTTTGCTAATGCGTTAACTGAGTCTGCATTACTTAAATCAGCAGCATAATCAAAAGCTACACCGCTACGGTCTTTGATCATCTTACACGTTGCTTGGCAGCCATGCTCTTTACTACTACTGCAAATAACCTTTGCACCAGCAGCTGCTAAACCCAGTGCAATTTGTTGACCCAGTCCGCGGCTTGCACCGGTGACGAGTGCTGTTTTTGAAGTTAGATCAAACAAGGTGGCTGTCATTTAAAATTCCTGTATAAAGTATTTATTACGTAATTACTAACTCAATGTAAATTGAATTAACTAAACTTGTTAACACCCATTCTTCGCTACCGGTGGCAGTTTGTCAAATATTATTTGCCACCGGTGGCAAATGTGGCTAAGATGTAAAAATCAATCAGCCCATATAACGTTTATAGGTTCATATTATGCAAGCACTGAATAGAAAAAACTTTAATAAAAACAAATACCCAACAAAAATAATGCAATACGGTGAGGGGAATTTCTTGCGTGCCTTTATCGATTGGCAAATTGATAAACTCAACGAAACGAGTGATCTAAACGCCGGCGTTGCGGTGATCCGCCCTATTGATTATGACGCAATTCCTTTACTTAATGTTCAAGACGGTTTGTATACCACTATTATTCGTGGCTTAAACGAGCAAGGTGAAACAGTTGCCGATCACCGTATTATTAGTTCAATCAATGAAGAAATTCCTGTCTATAAAGATTTTCCGCGTTATATGGCATTAGCTGAGAATCCGGATCTGAAAATTATTTTTTCAAATACCACTGAAGCTGGTATTGAATATATTGATACTGATAAACTCGATAACGCACCCGCTAAAGCATTCCCAGCTAAATTAACGCAGTGGCTGTTCCATCGCTTTAATCACTTTAATGGCTCAGCTGACAGCGGCATGGTGATCATCCCTTGTGAGTTAATTGACTACAACGGCGAAAAACTCAAAGAAATAGTATTTCAATACTGCCAACTTTGGCAATTACCTGAGGCGTTTTCAACCTGGTTGAATGAAGCTAACCACTTTTGCTCAAGCTTAGTTGACCGTATTGTTACAGGCTTCCCCCGTGATGAGCATCAACAACTACAAGAATCGTTAGGTTATTTAGATAACTTTATGGTAACCGCTGAGTACTTTCACTTGTTTGTTATTCAAGGACCGCAGCATCTAGCAGAATTACTATGCTTACAAAACAGCGACCTAAATATAAAAATTGTTGATGATATTTCACCTTACAAACAACAAAAAGTCGGTATTTTAAATGGTGCTCATACGGCTTTAGTGCCACTAGCTTACATGGCGAACATTGATTCTGTGGGCGATGCGCTGGCCGATCCTTTGTTTGAAAAATACCTAACACAATTAATCTTTGCTGAAATTATTCCCACTCTTGATTTACCTGAAGATGAATTAAAGCGCTTTGCCAATGATGTACTGAACCGCTTTAGAAATCCGTATATTTGCCATTTATTACTGGCTATTTCACTCAACAGTATGACTAAATTTAAGACCCGTATTTTGCCGCAGTTGCACACCTATGTGAAAACAAATAACGCCGTACCGAATATGATGGCATTGGCTATTGCAGGGCAAATTTTGATGTATAAAGGCCTACGTAATGAGCAGCAAATTGAATTGAGCGATGCACCACAATGGCTAGAACTATTTAATACCCTGTGGCATGACTTTGATAACAACACCCTATCCTTAAACACGCTTGTTGAACAAGTACTAGGGGCACAATGGCATTGGGAAAGTGATTTAAATGAACTTCCTGAATTAACTGCCACCGTTACATCTCACCTACGTAATATGCTCACTGAAGGTGTAGCTACTACGCTTACTAACCAGTTAGGCCAATAATATGAAACCATTAATTAAACTACACCCAACTGATGATGTTGCCATTGCAATGCGTAATATCACCGCTGGTGAAATATTGCCCGTTGATGGCGAAGAGATCTTAGTCAATGAGAACATTGATAAAGGCCATAAAGTGGCGCTGCGTGATATTAATAAACAAGAGAATGTTATTAAATACGGTGCCCCCATTGGCTTTGCCCTAGAGAATATTCAAAAAGGCGGTTGGGTGCATACCCATTGCGTTAAAACCACCCTCAATGATGAACTGGATTATCAGTATATTCCTGAGTTTATTGAGCAAAGTGAAGCGACCCCTTCGCCTGAAGTAAATATTTATCGTAGACAAAACGGTGAAATTGGCATTCGTAATGAAATCTGGCTGATCCCTACGGTAGGCTGTGTTAATGGCATGATCAACCAAATGATCAAAGAGTTTAAACTGCGTCATCCACAATTAGAAATTGATGGCATTTATGCGTTTCCTCACCAGTTTGGCTGCTCTCAGCTGGGCGATGATTTAGACACAACACGGATACTGCTACAAAACATGGCACTGCATCCAAATGCTGGTGGCGCTTTAGTCGTTGGCTTAGGCTGTGAAAATAATCAATTACCGGCATTTCGTGATGGCTTAGGGGATTACGATGAAGGCCGAATTAAGTTTTTGATCACCCAACAAGCGGATGACGAAATTGAAGAAGGCGTTGCGCTACTTGAACAAATTTATGCCCAAGTAAAACAAGATAAACGTCAACCGGGTACTTTATCTGAAGTAAAGTTTGGCCTTGAATGTGGTGGCAGCGATGGTTTGTCTGGTATCACGGCGAATCCGATGCTGGGTTATTTTTCAGATTATTTAATTGCTCAAGGTGGCACAACGGTATTAACCGAAGTACCTGAAATGTTTGGCGCTGAAACTTTATTAATGTCGCGCTGTAAAGACGAGGAAACCTTTAACAAGCTCGTTAACATGGTTAATAACTTTAAAGGTTATTACAAAGCTCATAATCAACCTATTTATGAAAATCCGTCGCCAGGTAATAAAAAAGGCGGGATCACTACCTTAGAAGATAAATCATTAGGGTGTACGCAAAAAGCCGGCACCAGTAAAGTACAAGCGGTTTTACACTATGGTGAACGCCTGCAAATACCTGGATTAAATCTATTAGATGCACCAGGTAACGACCCTATTGCCACCAGCGCACTTGGTGCTGCAGGTTGTCATATGGTGTTATTTACCACTGGCCGCGGTACGCCTTATGGTGGATTTGTGCCAACGTTAAAAATTGCTACTAATTCAGAACTTGCCAATAAGAAAAAACGCTGGATAGATTTTGACGCTGGCGTTTTAATTAACGATGTCTCAATGGAGCAAGTCCACGGGGAGTTTGTTGAACTGCTAGTCAACATCGTAAACGGCCAACCAACTTGCAATGAAATAAACGACATTCGTGAAGTCGCTATTTGGAAAAAAGGAGTGACGTTATAAATGACACCTAAGTCCATCGCAATTATTGGCGAATGTATGGTTGAGCTTAGCGGCCAACCATTTACTGCTATGCAACAAAATTATGGCGGCGACAGCATGAATACCGCCATTTACTTAAAAAAACTCGCAGGCAATGAAGTAAACGTCAATTACGTCAGTGCCATGGGCACTGATCCACTAAGTCGTGCACTGATTGAAAAATGGCAAGCTCACCATATTAATACTGACAATGTGCTGCTCAGTCATAACAAACAACCGGGTTTGTATATGATTCAAAACGATGTGTCAGGGGAGCGTACTTTTCAGTATTGGCGTAGCGACTCAGCCGCTAAATATTTATTGCAACATACTGATTTTAAAAAAGTACTAACCAGCCTTGCCGAAGTTGATGCTATTTATTTATCGGGGATCTCGCTGGCAATTTTAGCAGAGCAAGATTGCCATACTTTACTCAGCCATTTAGCGTTACTAAAACAGCAAGGGATAAAAATTATTTATGATAGCAACTATCGCCCTGCATTATGGTCAAGCAAAATGCACTGCCACCTTGCCAATAATAAAGCATACGCACTAGCCGATTTAGCATTAGTGACCTTTGACGATGAAGCACAATTATGGGGAGATAGTAATGTTGCGCAATGTACCGAGCGTTTGCACCAACAAGGCGCTCACGAGGTCGTTGTAAAACTCGGCGCAGATGGCTGCCAATACAGTAAAAAACACCTTGATAATTCAATTTCAGTCGAGCTGTTTAATACTGTCGCTGTAGAAAAAGTGATCGACACTACCGCCGCAGGTGACTCATTTAACGCCGGCTTTTTAGCCCAGTGGTTAACAGAGCAACCTATAAAACAATGTGCACAAGCGGGTAATTTACTGGCCGCCCAAGTGATCCAAAAGCGTGGAGCAATTGTCGAGATAGACATTGCTACAATCAAACACACAATAAAGGCTTAGCTATTTTTTCTTGCTCTACATCAAAAACTACTAATACAGTGAGCGCTTTATTTAGCCCGCTAGAATGGTTAAATACTTAAATCGATTAGTTAAGACTCTTTAACGTCTCGACACCGAACCTGAGTGCATACCTAAGTTTACTTATTCTAAAGTAAGTGCTGTGAGACGCTTATTTTGTTTAAGTAAACTTCCTCTCATGGGTATGCACTCTAATTCCCTTACTTGCTGCTAATAATGTGATTAAACCGTTAGCTTGCCATCTGCATCAACACCTTGCTTCCAATACGCTGAGCAGACAATCTTCTCACGCGGTATTGCATATTTATCAATCGCTAAATCTTTAATGGTGCGCACAATAGCAGCTTCTAGCGCCATGAAAATCAATGGTTTTTGCGTATATTGATTCAATAGCACTGAAGCCTGATCAACCACATCTATTTGCGGCTGCATTGTAATTAACCAATTTATAGTGTGTTTGCTGTGTGCTTTGATTGTATCGAGCTCGATAACATCCTGCGCGTCAGCAACATGAATGATCACATCAACATCAGCTGTTGCAGGTAGTTGCTGTAAATACCCGTTAATAGCATTAACTGAGGTTAAATCAGCAATCATCAAATACTGCGACTGACTAAAATCATCAAGCTTTTTAGGGCCAGGGCCTGCAATTGCGAGTTTATCACCAGGCTTTGCTTGTTTAGCCCAATCAGTTGCGATACCACGATGCTGATTGACGACAAAATCAAGCGTAATTGTATGGTTAATAGTATCTATAGCTCTGATTGTATATGAGCGCTTAGGTGCAGGTTCAGCTGCTTTGAGGTCAGTTTCAACCTCATCTTGTCCAGCATGTGGTAATAGTACTTTTACGTACGCACCTTGTTGATCCGCAGGAAAATCATGAAACTCATCTGAGCCAACAACCAGACGCTTTAAATGCGGGGCTATCGCTGTTGTGCTTATTACGGTTGCACGACGTACTTTTCTACTCATTTTGATCTCCTCAGAAGGTTTATTTACGTGTTTAATTGCACAACGCCCCATTGGTTGATAAAATCAACTATAGCAATTTAATTGACTTTGTCAACCATTATGGATTTATTATGAACTCTTCATTGGCCAATACATTATTTGCTTTAATGCAAAATTATCGCGTTACCATACGCGAAGCTATTAATGCAGGTGAGCTTGGGTTAAACGCAATGCATGTGCGTTGCCTACATATTATTGCAGCGACAACTCACTGCACTGCTAACGATATTGTGAATCAAACCCAGCGCGATAAAGCGCAAATTGCACGCTTAGTTAAAGAACTAATTACATTAAAGCTGATTGACAAAGATGCCAGTGAGCACGATAAGCGTTGCTTTATCTTATCGTTTACCTCTGAAGGTCATGCTCTTTATGACAAACTATTAAACGCCGAACAGCATGTTAATGAGCAAATGTGCAAAAACTTAAACTCTCAACAAATCAATGACTTTTTAGATACTGCTCAAAAAATGATTAAAAATATGCAGTGATCGCAACTTCATTACTTGGCATAAGTTAACTAAAACACATATACTGTACACTTATACAGTATATGTGTTTGGTTAATTATTTATGTTTGTTATTCCTATTTATATCGAAGCGGGCGTATGCGGGTTTGAATCACCTGCCGCTCAGTATAAAGAACTTGGTTTATCACTGGATCAGCTATTGATCAAACACCCCGATGCGACGTTTATTGGTGTGGCATCCGGCTGCTCAATGCAAGAGGTCGGTATTTTTGACGGCGATTTATTATTGGTTGATCGCGCCGAAGAAGCTAAAAATGGTGATGTCATTGTAGCTAACTTAAATGGTTTATTTGTTTGTAAATTATTAGATAAAACTAATGCACGGCTACTCTCTGCATCGGACTTATATCCCCCAGTGCAACTGACTGATAGTGATGAATTTCAATTAGAAGGTGTGGTTACTCGTTCGATTCGATTACATCGCTCTAGTGCTGAGCTGCGCCAATGTATTGCTTAGTGGATGCAGTGGCGTTTTACGCCAGCGCTGAAAAAGTATTTGATCCAGCGATCCGCTCAAAACCTGTTGTAGTATTAACCAATAACGATGGCTGCATTTGTGCGATATGTCCTATCGCGCGGCGCTTAAATATCCCTAAGTT
Organism: Pseudoalteromonas rhizosphaerae; assembly: GCF_028885455.1. Lineage (NCBI taxonomy): Bacteria > Pseudomonadati > Pseudomonadota > Gammaproteobacteria > Alteromonadales > Pseudoalteromonadaceae > Pseudoalteromonas > Pseudoalteromonas rhizosphaerae. The sequence continues at coordinate 2,442,632 of NZ_CP118496.1, read as the reverse complement.
TCAGCCCTACTTTAAAGTTAAACATTTACTGGCCAAACATAAGGTGGTTATTCGCTCATCTAATTATGAGTTGTACGCGGATCTAAGCGATAAAATGATGAATGTGATCAGCCGTTTTTGCGACACCCAACATGTATATTCGATTGATGAAGCATTTTTGCAGTTTAACGGCTTTACCCCACTCATTAATGACTGGCATCAGTATGGCCAGTTAATTCGTCGCACAGTTTGGCGCGAAACAAAACTCCCTGTTGGAGTTGGCTTTGGCCCTACACCAACCCTTGCTAAAGCAGCTAATCATGCTGCTAAAAAGCTCAACGGTTTTAATGGGATTGCAGTGATTGATAGCGAACAAGCACGACAACATATTTTAGCCGCGATGGATGTAGCTGATGTATGGGGCGTTGGCAAACGTTTAGCTAAAAAACTCAAACTACTTAACATTAACAGCGCGCTTGATTTAGCCAAACAAACACCAAAACGTATGAAACGTTTATTTAGCGTAGTGCTTGAGCGTACAGTTAATGAGCTAAATGGCATTGTGTGTTTAAATTGGGATGATGTACGCCAAGATAAGCGTGAAATTTTTTCGACCCGTAGTTTTGGTGAACGTTTAACTGATCCGGTTGCATTAAAAACAGCGTTGATCAATCACAGTATTATTGTCGCTCGCAAACTACGTCAGCAACGCTCCTTAACTAAACGCCTGTTACTATTTGTAGCAAGCTCGCCCCATGAGTCACATTACTATAAAAAATCATTAGTGTATGAGTTACCCGTATCTAGCGCAGATAGCCGTGTATTTGCTAAAGCAATTAGCGAAATATTTACGCAGCTATATCAACACAACGTCCGTTTTTATAAATGTGGTGTGGGTGCACTCGAGCTTAGTTCACAACAGTTTCAACAACCCGACCTATTTGCTCCTAGCCAAGACAACATAAAACTAATGGAGTGTTTAGATTCAATTAATAAGCGATACGGCTACGACACGCTAACTCTGGCAAGTCAGCAACTAAGCCAAGCATGGCATATGAAGCGTGCATTTTTATCGCCTCAGTACACAACGCGTTGGCAGCATTTACCGAAAATAAGTTGTGATTTATAAAAAACTCACATTATCGTTAAATTTAAAGTTGTAGTTCAAACTGACAACGAACATTACTTCTCTCTACACTGTACGCAAGCGTTGTAGGCGAAATAAAACGCAGCGTTTGGCTAGTGTCTAAATTATCTGTCTCGTTTTCACAGCGAGTATGGCGTAGTGACATGGTAATGCTTTGCGTGGTGTATTTATACTTAGTAGTGACCAAACAAAAGTTAGCGACTTTATTCGTTTGTGTGCCATGGTGTAAGTTATTAAAAATAATTTCATCACCGAGCTTAAAGCCAAGATCAGGCTCATTTGCATCAAGCCATGTTAACTGTCCACCAGCACACATTTTAGCCTCACCTGATACCAATTGATAACTACCAACCTTAGTATTGAATAAACTAATAAACTGACTCTTATTACTTGGCAGCTCAGTTTTAGCACTGACAACTGTACTTAAAAAAACCGACACTAAACACAGTAATACTTTACGATAGCGCATTAAATACCTGACATTTATTGATTTATATACTCAGCATAGCATAGCTACGGTGATTAAAATAAAAACCAGCCAGTATACTGAGTCATGGTTGGTTTTTAATATTATGTTACTGCCAATATTTAGCAAATAGTTGCGGATATGCCAACTTTAAAAATTTAGGCTTATCTTTAAAGCGCTTACCTTTGGGTTGATCAAGGCCTGAAGGAGCAAAGGGTAATTCGTCTTCATTACGCTGTTCATATAATAAACCAGCGATCAAGTCATACTCATCTAAGTAAGGATAAGGCTGCTCGTTTAAATGATAAACAGGAGTGCAATCAGCCAAAGAATCAGCATTTTCAAGCGCAGCATTAAAAGCTGCTTCACCACGAGAAATTAACCAACAACGAAATTCTGAGAAACCGTATTCATCATTGCAACCGGCCATTACAAACGCAGCACCGAATAGCTCCCAAGTATAACTTTGGCGCATACAAATGCTAAATTGCTTATCAAATTCAATGAGCTGTGCATCGCTTAAATCTGTAAGTAAACCTTTTAAACGTTCACTGACTGATTCTGGCTCTGCGGTTCTATCTGCAACGGTAACTAATTGCCAGAATTCGCTTAAAGTAAGTACACTCATGACAAAATCTCTTTCACTCGCCCTACTTGACCATCCTCTAAGCGCACTTTAATACCATGCGGATGATTGGGTGATTTAGTCAAAAGGCGCTCAACAACACCTTGCGTTAATGTGCCGCTACGCTGATCTTGTTTTAAAACGATATTAACTTCGGTGCCAGGGGTGATTTGTGAACGAGTAGGAACTGCCATAATGGATCTCTTTTACTATTTTGTTGGATTATAGCTGTATGTCATCTTGATACCAAACTAAAGCACCGTAATCGTTGTGTTTTCACGCTCTGATAGTTAACCTGAGCTTTGCTTGTGCAATAAACAATCAGTCTGGATTTTGATTATTGATTACATTAGACACATCGATTTTCCTTAAATTTAATCAGCTAAAAACAGAACCTCTTGAGGGGTTAAGTTAATAACAGCCAGCTCTGTTACTATAATACTTTCGACTAACGCTAGCTGTTGCTTTTGTTTTGCCTGCTCAAGTGCAAGCGCATCAATAAAATAACATCTGACTTTAAGTGATGTAGCTGGTTTTTTTAAATCTATATGATGAGTTAACCAACTAAAGTCTGTTAGATGATCTTTGATCTGCTCGCATGCGCCAGTTAAAGTAGCGCGCAATAATTTATCGAGCTGCTTTTGCGTTTTAGTCATTTTTAGTGGTGTGCTCTTGGCTTAAGTCGTTCTCTGGGACTATATCTTGCTGCTGTTTAAATTCTTTGTAACCGTCTTCTTGGCGCTTTATACATTGATGGTATTCTTTATCTGCCATATGACTACATTCGCCTAAGCGAGCAGCTTGAACTTCGTGATAGCGGGCATCAGTACTACAAGCGGTTAAAAACAGAACCACGAAGGCACTTACAACCCATTTTAGCCTATTGAAAAGCATTAAAAATTCCTTACATTTTAAACTGGAAAAGTAATTCATCCGTGACGATTTTGCTGTATATTGCAAACGTTTTATATCTATAACCGTTAAGGGCTAATTATGATGTTGTCGCAGTTACAAGAGCTGTTCCAGCGTATCGATAAAAGTAAACTATTTCAATCATTTGTTATCGCCGTTATTGTCGTATCAGCGCTCACTGTTGGTGCACACACTTATTCGTTACACCCCACTGTTGAATTTGCTTTACATTGGATGGACGTTGGCATCACGGTGTTTTTCTTAATAGAACTAATTATCCGCTATGTTGCAAGTAAAGGCTTAAAAGCCTTTTTTAGCAAAGGCTGGAATATTTTTGACTTTATAATCGTTATTGGCAGTTTATACCCAGCTGCAGGTTCGACCATTTTTATAGCCCGTTTATTACGAATATTCCGTGTACTACGTTTAGTCTCTATGGTGCCAGAACTGCGTTTGTTGGTTAATTCATTATTAAAAGCCATACCGCAAATGGGCTACATTGCACTATTAATGTTTGTTATTTTCTATATTTATGCCGCAACTGGTAGCATGTTATTTTCTGATATAAACCCAGTCCTATGGGGAGACGTATCAATTTCAATGTTAACTCTGTTCAGAATAGCAACCTTTGAAGATTGGACCGACGTCATGTACGAAACCATGGCTGTCTATAAGTTGAGTTGGATTTACTACCTTACCTTTATATTCTTAACCGCTTTCGTATTTTTAAACATGATGGTAGGCGCTATTTTAGAAGTTATGTCAGAGGAGCATCGCAATGCCCGCGAAGAGCAAGCCGATGTAGATTCATTGCCCGCAACCCAAGGGCAAATAAATGAGTTAAAAGCGCAAATAGCAGAACTAAAAACACTATTAAAACCCAAAAGCTAAGTATTGATAAACTAGCACCTAAGGATATAAAGGCTTAGGTGCTACCGCCATTATAATTAAGCTGCTCTGTAGTTTCCTCCCTCCTAAACCAAGCATTTATTCTTAGTAAAGGATTTAAAAACTAATAAATTATTGCTTTTAGCTATTTATCAATGGTCTAATAAAAAAATGATAAATCTACACCAACTATAATGCATTACTTAAGTCGCTACTTTTTACTATCAGATCACGTTAATTCAAACGTTCTAGTACCTAACTGGCGTATCAGTGCACTACGCATTATTTTAACCGCTGGTGTAATTTTATGTTTCTCAGTATTTTGCCATACTTTAAACGCCGCAATTGAGTTCAACTTAATATATATTATTGTGCTTGCTGCAAGCTTTTCTGTGACAATGGCCACCTTACTAATTGCTAGCCGTAAATACTTTACTTTATGTGCACATGCCCTGCTATTAAGTATTGTTGCCGCAACAATCTCAATGAATGTATTTTTAACAGACATCAACCTTGCAAAGGTAGGCTCTATGTATATGTATGCATGCCCTATTATTGCATTGATGCTGTTAGGTGTGAGGACCGCGCTAGGTTATGCAATTTTAAATATCGTGCCTTTTTACTTTATAATAAACAACGTTGATATTTCATCTCTGACTTCTATAAATACACAACTACCAAATTCAGACTGGTATATATCAGGGCTATTATTTTTATTCTTTAATATCTGTATTCCGCTCGCAGTTGCGCGAACCATTGTTGCTGCAAAACGCTTAAATCAAACCATGGCAGAATCAAATAGTCATCTAGCAGCAAAAAAAGAGCTTTATAGAACGTTTTTTACTGAATCAAGTATTGCAAAAATAATTATCGATAGTGATAACACCGTTATAGATTTTAACAGCCAAGCGAAAACGTTATTTGGTTTCAAAGCAACAGTTAAAAACAGCACCGTTAAACTCGATAAATTATTACCTAATCTAGTAATTGTAGCTAACCAACATAAGGACCAAGTATTTAAATATAAAAACACCTATAAAACTGTACATTGCCAGCAAGTTACTAACTCTAATTACTGTGTGCTGCGCTTTGATGACTGCACTGAACAACATCAAATAAAACAAAACTTATTAGCAATGGAGCAAGAAAACAAACGTTTACGTTACAGCGATGGTCAAACACACCTCCCCAATAGAGAATGGTTTGAGCTTCAGTGTGAAAGATTTGTAGCAAAGTACCAAGGCGATTTCTATATTGTGGTCACCCAGAGTGCGAATAATGAATATTTAAATCTCAAATACAGTAAAGCAGATGCAAAAGCACACTTAGTATCTGCTTATAAGCGCTTAAAAGACTCTAATGAAGCCCTCGTTCTGTGCGCTCATGTAGGTAATAATAAATTAGCATTTGTAATAACTACAAGCACTACTAACGAAATAGAACATAAGCTCTTAAACGAGATTAAACATGTGGTTGATGAACCTTATATAATCCGGGGCGAAAAATACCAACAGTCATTTTTATTTGGTTTTTCCAACTTTCCAAGACAAGGAAAAAGCAGTGCTAATGTATTAAACAATGCAATTGAGGCATTAAAACTTGCTGATAATCATCGCCCTATTAATGGTTATGATGAAAAACGCTCACAAGAATTTTTAGAAAAACACGAAATATCAATGTTATTGGACGAAGCACTTCATAACGGCGAGTTAGAGTTACACTATCAACCTAAAGTAACACATGACGGCAAGTGCATTGGACTTGAAGCATTGGCACGCTGGAACAGTCAAACTCTTGGTGTTGTATCACCCGCGGTGTTTATTCCGATCGCAGAGGAATACCGTATGATCAGTCGGCTAACAGATTTAATAATTCAAAAGGTATGTGCTCAAATTGCAACTTGGAGCAAAGATGAAATCCCACTAGTGCCTGTTGCAATAAATATATCATTGCTTGATTTTGGCCAAAGCGATTTCATGTCAAAATTAGTAAAATACTTAGCGGACTTTAATGTCAAACCAAGTCAAATTGAATTAGAACTGACCGAAACATCATTAGAAGCGAACCAAGAATATTCATTGACGTTGATGCAAAACCTACAATCATGGGGATTCACAATTTCCGTAGATGACTTTGGCGTAGGCTATTCAAATATTGCGCGCTTAGCCGAATATCCTATAAATAAGCTAAAACTTGATCGCTCGCTAATAAGCCAAGTTACAAGCTCAACAAGGCAGAAGAGCTTAGTAAAAGCAATTCACGTCATGTGTGATGAACTTGGAATAAAATGCGTATCTGAGGGAGTTGAAACACAACAACAAGTCGAAATTATGGCAAATATGGGGTGTAAAGAATTTCAAGGCTTTTATTTCTCAAAACCATTATCTGCCTCCCACTATAACGAGCACATAAAACAACAAGGTTTGAATTTCAACCCCAAAAAAATACCAGAAAATTAATGCAGCACATAGAATAAAATCACTATTATAAAGCAGACAACACTCATTAGCATTGCAAAATAATGAGTTCAATTGTCAAAGAATGGCTATATGTTGATTATTCTTTATTTTAGACGCTGTTATTATTACACTTTAAATTTACCAACTAAATCAGTAAGAACGTGCGATAAGGCTTTTAATTTATCTCCATTATTACTGGTATTAGCGGCAATATCGCTAACATCATCAGCCGCATTTTTAATTTCTATAACATTGCGATTTATATCTTCAGCGACATGCTGCTGCTCTTCTGCAGCGGTTGCTATCTGCGTATTTAAGTCACTAATATTAACAATAGACGCTGTTATTTCCGTAAATTGTTGCTGTGCAGCATAGGATAGTTCAACCGTTTTATTAGTGCTGTCTAAACTGCGTTTCATTTCAGTAGTGACTTGACCAGACATGCTACGTAGTTTATCTAATTGCGTAGCAATCTCTTCTGTGGATTCAGACGTACGTTGCGACAGTGCACGCACTTCATCTGCAACGACAGCAAAACCACGACCATGATCACCCGCTCGAGCAGCTTCTATTGCAGCATTTAAAGCAAGCAAATTAGTTTGCTCAGCAATGCCTCTTATAACGCCTAAAATCGACATGATATTTTCACTTTCAGTGTCAAGTTGCGATATATCATCCGTTGCTTTACTTATAACTTCGTTCAAAACAACCACGCTTTGAACGGTCTCGGTGATCACTGTTTGACCTATCTCTGATGCCTGTTGCGTTTGCATAGCCAGATCTGCCGCATTAGCACAACTTGAAGCTACTTCGTTGGCTGTCGCAGCCATTTGATTAATTGCGGTTGCCGCCATTTCCAATGCTTGCTGTTGTTGTGAAGTAGAACAAGTTAATTGCGATGCTTGTGTAGACGTTTGCTCTGACGTACCGCTCACATTTAGTGCACATTCGTTGATCTGTCTTACTAAATCAGCAATCAAGTTTAAGAATAGGTTAAAACTATTGGCCAGCTTAGCCGTTTCATCTTTTGTCTTAATTGTGAGTCGTCGAGTAAGATCACCACCACCTTGTGCAATTTCAGTCAGACCATCACTGACTTCAACTATAGGCGAAGAAATTACTTTTGAAATGTAACTTGCGATTAAAATGAATACAATAATTAGCACCGTACTAATAATTATAATTGTCAATGTCATGGTGTTTGCAGCGCTCATCACCTCTGACTTTTCAACTAAACCAATAAATTTCCAGCCCAACTTAGCTGAAGTATATATATTGGCAATAAAATCTTTGTTATTGATGACAATTTCAAACTGACCTTGAGTATTTGCAGCTAACTGTTTGTATTTACCATCCGCAATATCTGCCAGACGTTTAAAACGAAAGTTTTCATTTTTAACATCAACAAGTACATTTCCCGTATCTTCAATCAACATTAAGTAACCGGTTTCACCCAGCTTAATATTAGCAATAATTTCTGTCAGTCCTTGCAAAGAAACATCCATTCCCTGTACACCGATAATTTGTCCATTATCTTTTATTGCTTTTACAGTAGAGACAATAACCATATCGTCAGCAGCCCAATAATAAGCACTAGTGCGAACCGTTTTACCACTTGCAGATTTACCTGTTAAATACCAAGGTCGAGATCGTGGGTCATAATTAGCATTAACTTCTCCCGCTGGCCACTGAATATAACCACCTTGTTCATTACCCATATAAATATAAGCAAGCCCTGGGTGAGTTTGGCCGAAGTGATCAAACTGTTGAAATGCGGCACGCTCAACACTGCTGCCTTGGAGATGTTTCAGCATCACTGGATTATTTGTGTCAACATGAGCTTTGACATCTTGCTTAGCAGCTAAGACCATTTGATGTGAAGCTAGATAATCAACATTTTTTTCTATTTCAGAAAAAAACATAGCAATCCCATTATCTATTTGCCGTGCTTCTCTTTCGCTCATTTGCGCAAAGTTATCAAGCGCTTGGTCTCTTGTTTGCGTGATCACTAGCGCCGCAATAATAAAAAGAGGTAAGGCGATAGCTGAGGCAAAAGATAGTTTTAACTTTTTTGATATATTCATAACAGAAGGCCAAATAAATACTCTCATAAATATAATAAGCTGTTGAGTATTTAGCAAGAAACTATCAAGCTAATTAAACCGTAACAAAACTAAAGCGAGGTAAAGACAACAATAAAAACAATGCTAATGGCGCGTTTAATTACTGCGTTTTCGAGAAAGTTAGCTATATATCAATCAAGGGTCTATAATTCAATGAGTGTTTGAGAATTTCATCCTCTTGTCCTCTTGATGTCACCCTATTGCTGAAAATAATTATAGCTGCGACTGATCCAATAGTTCATCAGAACGTTTGACGGGTAGGAGTTACGCTAAATAACTCAGACTAATGTTTGTAAAGCTTGTTTAGGATATATCTACTATCTGAGTAATGTATTTAAACTAATTTTATTTTCAAATGAATTACGCTCGTTATATGGCTAACCCTGCTACTTAACTTCTCTTTCTCTTATCTAATATTTCATCGCTCTTAGAAAGCGAATACACACTGCTAATAAACAGCCTGAATACGCCTAATGGCATCTGCAAACTGGTGTGTTAATACACTAAAATGAAAAGGTTTTTCATGTTTTTCAAAAATAATGATTTGTCTAAACGTTCAATGGATCAAACTGTAATCGCAGTTATAACCATTAATGATAATAATGACGTTGTATACATCAACCATGCTGCCGAGACACTCTGGGGATATAAAGCTGAAGAAGTACTTGGTAAAAATGTTCGTATGTTAGTACCAAAAGCTCATCAAAAAAACCATGATAGTTATGTAAATCGCCACCGTGCAACTAACGAAGATCGGATTGTTGGCTCTGCCGTTGAACTGCAAATAGAGCGTAAAGATGGTTCAACAACTTGGATCAATATAACTTTATCTCAAGTAAAAATGGGCAAAAAGCTTTACTACACAGCGTTTTCCCGCGATTGCAGTAAAGAGCGTGATGAGCGCTCAATGACTGAACAAGTTCTAGAGCAAGCTCACGATGGTGTAATAACTATCGACAGTCAAAACTTGATCATTTTTGCTAATCCTGCGGCTGAGAAAATATGGGGCTATAGCCGTGAGGAAATGATCGGTCAAAATATTAAAATGTTGGTAGCACCAGAGCACCGCAGCAAACACGACAGTTACGTCAATCGTAACCGTGATACCGGGGTTAATCGGCTAATTGGTAAGCCAATAGAATTACCAATTCATACTCGCGAAAAGACTATTCGCTGGGGCTTAATTACTTTAGCTAAAGTCGTTGTCGGCGATGAGATTTTATATACTGCGTTTGTAAAAGATGTCACCGATGAAGTATCGAAACGCGAAGAAGTTGAAATGTTATCGCTAGTGGCTAATGAGACCAGTAACGCCGTTGTTATCACCAATGAACAAGGTGAAATTCTTTATGTAAATAATGGTTTTCAAACAATGACAGGTTACCAACTCGATGAAGTGAAAGGGAAAATACCTGGTAAATTCTTGCAGGGCAATGACACCGATCCCCAAACCATTGCAAATATTCGCAATAAGCTTAGCCAAAAGCAGCCCTTTTATGAAGAGATATTAAATTATAATAAACAAGGCAAACCATATTGGATTGCTATGTCAATTAATCCTGTATTTAACGAACAAGGAAAAGTACATCGTTATGTCTCTGTGCAAGCTGACATTACTGTAACTAAACAATCAGCCAAAGACTCTCTTGATCGATTAGCCCTCATTAATGGGTCGTTAATGGTTGTTGAATTTCAGCCTACAGGTGAGCTCGTGAATATGAATAAACTGTTCCTTGAAAAAGTGGGCAGTAACGAGGCAGCAAAAGTAGCAGCGAATACCATATGGCAACAACTTCAAAAGCAGCAGAGCACAACTATCAATCAAGACGAGCAACTAAGTTTGGTCGTTGAATTTACAGATAAACAACAAGTTCAACGTTCGTTCGATGCACAGGTTTGTGAATTGAAGGATTTTTCTGATCAAGTAACACGTTACGTAGTGTTTGGTGTAGATATTACTGATCGTCAAATTGCACTAAAAGAAACACATCAGGCAATGCAAGAACTCTTAAAAGTGGGTAATCAAATCGGTGACATTGTTGGCAGTATTTCTGGTATTGCAGGACAAACAAACCTACTAGCTTTGAATGCCGCTATTGAAGCTGCTCGTGCTGGTGATGCTGGCCGAGGTTTTGCCGTAGTCGCATCAGAAGTTAGAGAGCTGGCAAGTCGTTCGTCAGGATCAGCTGATCAGATCAGTGATTTAGTAGATGCAACACGGACCCGAATTGACCAATTAGCAGACTCACTTGAACGCATTAATCGTTAATTAACATCGTACTATATTTGCTGGCTATTCACGCGCAACTAAGTGTGTTTAAAAGTAAAAGGGCTGGCACATTGCCAGCCCTCCATATTAACTGTAATAAATGGCAGCTAATAAACTAATGTTTATTATCAACAATAATGCGTAGCATACGACGCAGTGGCTCTGCAGCACCCCATAATAACTGATCGCCAACGGTAAAAGCACTAATATATTTAGGTCCCATTGCTAACTTACGAATACGCCCTACAGGAATACTTAATGTACCAGTTACTTTAACTGGGGTTAAATCCGTAGCAGTGATATCACGCTCATTAGGGATAACTTTAACCCACTCATTGTGTGAGGCTAAAATCTGTTCTATTTTCTCGACGCTAATATCTTCACGTAGTTTAATGGTCATAGCTTGGCTATGACAGCGCATTGCACCAATGCGCACACATAAACCGTCAATAGGCACAGGCTGTTTAGATGAACCTAAAATTTTGTTCGCTTCAACTTGCGCTTTCCATTCTTCTTTAGATTGACCCGATGGCATTGGCACATCAATCCATGGGATAAGACTGCCTGCTAACGGCACACCAAATTGCTCTTGCGGTAAATCGCTTGAGGCTATTTGCTGTGTGACTAGTTTATCAATTTCTAAAATAGCGGCTTGTGGATCAGCTAGCTTGTCAGCCACACTTGCATGAATAGAGCCCATTTGCGCAATGAGCTCTTTCATATTGCGAGCACCGGCACCCGATGCAGCTTGATAAGTCATTGGGCTTACCCACTCAATCAAGTCTTGCTCAAATAAACCACCCAATGCTAATAACATGAGTGACACTGTGCAGTTACCACCCACATAGGTTTTTACGCCTTGCTCAAGACCTTGTTCAATCACATCTTTATTGACCGGATCAAGTACAATAATACTGTCGTCGCTCATACGCAGTGCTGATGCCGCATCAATCCAATAGCCGTCCCAACCTGCTTCACGTAATTGTGGATACACAGCTTTAGTGTAGTCACCACCTTGACAGGTGATAATAATATCCATTTCTGCCAGCGATTCAAAATCCATTGCATTAAGTAATGGTTTTGCAGGACCCGCTAAGTCAGGACCAAGCTGACCGGTTTGTGAGGTGGTAAAAAAAGTGGTGTCGATATGAGTAAAATCATTTTCTTGTTGCATACGCTCTAATAACACTGAGCCAACCATGCCCCGCCATCCGACCAATCCTACTTTTTTCATTGTTTGTTCCACTGTTTGAGTCATAAGAAATACCTAATACGTTAAAAATTAAAATTCATTGCGTGAGATTTAATTTTCATTAGTGTCAAAATAACACCACCAGTCCCCTAAAACTAGTCAATAAACCGTAACTCAAATATTTTTCATGGTGTAAAAAATACAAAGGCATATAACGATTATTTTTAAACTTTAATAAAAGCTTAACCTTGTTGAAATCTGTATTTACCAAGCTTAGAAGGCACATTGAATAAAGACGTTTTGTGTAATTCTACATTCAACTAAAGGAAAAGATAATGAAGACACTTACTTTCGCTCTACTCGCTTTAAGTTCAGCATCACTTAATGTACTTGCAGATACAACGCTTTCAGCAAGCACAATGGCATTAAAAGAAAATGAAAAAGTATCTTTTGAACGCGCAGAAATAAATATGGAAGAGCAACAAGGCGTACTAGTCAATACTGCAACAACCTATTACAGCCCAAAGGTATGGATAAATGGGCACTTAGAGCAGTTTTTTGTGGGCTCTACAAATGGGAATCAATTTTGTGAAGAGCGTGGCCACAACCAAGAAATATCTGGAAGCACAATTACTTGCGGAGAGGATGAAAGCGCCTATGGAGACTTCGATTGGTATAATCAATCATGGGGCATGAAAAGCACGGGCAGTAAAAACCAATGTTATCAGCTCTATGCAACTATAAAATGCCAATAAAATAACAAAATATAAAACTAAAAAGCCCTGTATTAAATACAGGGCACGTAACTATTGTTGTCGTGGCTCATATCAATCTTGACAGTGTAGAAGTTAGGTTCCAATCTAACAAACAGTTATGAGCGAATTACAGCCAGTTAATAATTGCGATGTATGAAGTCGAAATTTGATTCCTTTTGGCTTCATGACCTGCGTTTTTTTAATGCCTTAAAATAAACATCAAGTGCTGTAATATCAGCCAACAATTCATCAATATCTGGCATTTCCGTAACACCCAAACCAGTAGCGGTATCGTGACCTTCAAAGTAAGTACTACATTTCCCCATTCCAGCACTAATGGTAGCTACATCCTCTGGTGTACTATCAACTATATATCGGATATTTTGAGTCTGAACAGCACGACTAAACCGTTGCACAACATTTCTAATTAGCCATTCTTCAACTAACCTCTCCCACGTTTCTCGCATTTTACCGTAGATATGTTTAGCATCTCGACTATAAATATCTTCAATAAAGTCATCTCGTTTAGTGTACCGTCTAAGCTCTACTTCTAACTGCCTCAACTGTCCTATCCTATCTACAGTTTTTAAAGTATCCCAAGGTGGACTTCCTTGCGGGAACCCTGAGAGCTTCCCTATACGAGTGATAGACTGGATATTAATCGGATTTGAGGATTCCTCACTCAACATCATCAAGAATGGCAAGTCGTGCGTAAGCACAATCACCTGCCTATGTAGTGCTTCATCTGCAATACGTTTAGCAAACTTTCGCCTCCACTTATGATCTAAGGAGTTGACTGGATCATCAAAAATGATGGCTGACTTTCTATTATCAATTGTTAACTCAGCCATAAAACCAGCTAGAGCGATACATTTTTGCTCACCCTCACTGGCAATATGTCCTATCTTTGACGCATTCCTTGAAATCTGTAGAGTCAATTTCTGTTGACCAGCAGAGCCTTGAGTTTTAGTTTCTACATCAAAGCTTTTAAAGTTTAACGCTACTAACTCTTTGGTAAATGCGGCATTGATTACCCCCAAACTGCCAGTTTTAGCTAACTCGGATATAAACCGCGTAATAAGTGAAAGGTTAGTTGTAGCTAAAGCTGAGTTAAAACAGCCAAATGTCTTAATACGGTTTATTTCAATAATGATATTATCTTTATGCGCAGATAACCTCTGTCGATCTTCAAGCTCTATCAATCTGTCCTGACTAAACTTAATTGTCTGAGTTAACGTACCGTCATCAACAACATCATTCATTTTTACTTTTATTGCTTCAACTTGCCGAGATAGTCGATGTACAAATCTCATATCTAGGGCTGGATGAGTAAATGTTGGGTTAGCAGACGTTAGGCTATTCTTCCTATCAAACAATTGCTGTATACAGATGTTGAATTGCTCTATGGCATCAGGTGTAGATTGCCTTAACTCCTCAAAAATACCACTATACGGTTTAAGGTCAAAACTCAATTTAGTTATGAGGTTCATCTGTACAGATAGTGTATTAGTTGCCTGATCTGCATCTACCTGAGACTGATATGTAATATAATTATTGAACCTAGTCATCCTTTCTGCAGCTTGCCTTCCTATCGATTGTAAGCATGTAGGACAGTATTCATTTTCAACTGGTGGGAAAGTTTTATCATCACCATTACCAATTATAAAGTTCTGCGCATGGTTCCACATTTCTTTCCAAGCATCATTGCCAATACCTTCAATTGGTAAACCATTTAAAGTGTTCTGCCTTACTTGTTCAGCAACTTTCAATTTAGTTGATTTATCATCATATAACACCCCAATTTTGGCCACATTAACATCACCCAGTTTTGAACACAGGTTGTTAAAAAAATCCAGTAATGGTTCACGGTGTTTTAATTTGGTTGCATAAAAAGCTTTTACTTGAGCAGGTGTTTTTCCACTTAGCTCTGCCACCTCTTTCTTCAATCGATCTATTTCTAGCAACTCAACTTCATCACCACATTGAGCATATAATGTAGCTTCAGTGGCAGTAGCTAGTGAGTTACAGAAAGTACTCACCTTAGATAATGGGTTTAAATCAGGTATTTTATATGGTGTTCTAAACGGAACTATTTCACGTGTCAATTCGTTTTTCACAAATAGGCAAGCACTACTCAACTCATTTAATAATTTTATTTCTGATGGTTTGTACTCAACACTATCCGTTTTAGATATGTAATTGGAAGCAGAGTGAGAATCAAATACCCTTATAGACTTTAACTCTGGATTTGGTTCACCACCATTAGTCCAGATATTTTCAACTATTGCGGCACCACCAACTGATAGACCTAATGTAGCTTGTGATGGAACGGTAGAAGGGTTGAAAGCATTAGTAGTAATAACAGGGACATCACCCCGAGTTAAACATGCACTTTTCAGTATTTTTGCATAGCTTGATTTACCAGCACCATTATCTCCATAAACGGCTGTTAAACCCTCAATTGGAAAGTTTAGTGTTACATCTTCAATTAACGATGAGACATTTTTTACATTGCCTAAGCTTGCTAACGTTACGGGGGCAGCTTCAGTTTCAAACCCTGTAGCCGCAACGGGTTTAACGTAGTTATTAAACTCAGGTGCTTGAGGAAGTAGACCAAACTCCATTTTGGCAACTTGGTAAATAAGCTGCAAATCTTGCTGCTGAAGCCCTCCCTGCTCCATGACCTTGCGGATTACCTGTCTCCACCATAGCGGCTTTTTAGCGCTATTTACCCACGTAACAACTTTCTCTATTTGTGTCATAAAAATCCTTTTGTGCCATGCGTTAGTATACGAATATTCGACTAAGAATTTAATATCCTGATATTAAAAACAATATCCATTTGATGAATAATCTTGTAATCAAATAATTTCAGGTAATTTACCCTAATCCAAGATTGGTCTAAAGCAGGCTTAATAGTCTAATTTTGTTTCTTCCCTATTCATTAAAGAATGTACGGTAAATATAGCTAGCTGTAGAGTATCTAGCTTTGTGAGAGCCAATAACCCTATAGCACTAAACAATCTGCCAGATTTGAACAAGGTCAGCCATAAGGCGTGACCGCTTAGATAAGCCCACCACTTTATACACTATAAGCAAAATACTATTTACCATACTCCTATTAATTTCATAAATAACAAGCAATAAAAAGCCCTACACTTGGTAGGGCTAAGTAATGCTGACTATAACTGCTATTTATTAGAGGGTGTTAAAATTCATAGCTAAAGCTTAAACTCAACTCTCTTGGTGTTTCTTGAGAACGAATTAGCACATCATTTTGATTAACTTCAAAGTTTTGTCCCAACATATTTTTCACTTTAAGTGTTAATGTGGTATTGAACGTTGGGTAATAACTATAAACCATGTCTAACGAGTTTAAAGGTTGTTCGTAAGCGTCATCAAAGTTATTAACACCCGCAGCTAAAATACGATCACCAAATACATTGTAGATAACAGATGCTTGATGCATGCCATCATGTGAATCGTAATTCAGTTGCAAGTTGGCAACATACTTTGAATGGCCCGTCATACGTCGCTTTAGGTTCGTGAGATCGCCGCGCTGTTCTTCTGCAATTTCAACTTCTGAATCACTGAGCGTTATATTTCCAGAAGTAAAAAAAGCGCCCCCTAATAAATCACTGTGCAACTCAGTTAACCATTCAGCTTCAATACCGTAAACATAGGCTGTTTCTGCATTGTCAAACTGCAGAGTAAAACGGCCGTCGCTTTCTGTTAATAGTGCTTCGATTGGTTTATCGATATCTTTATAGAATGCGCCAACTGAGTAATTATCGCCATTGTCCATATAAAACTCGATACGTGCATCAAAGTTATCTAGGTAACTAGATTCTAAGAATGGATTACCAAGCGTTCGACAACCAGTCAGCGGATCTTGGAATTGAACAGGGCTTAGCTCTCGCAAATCAGGGCGTACAACCGTGTTGCCATAACCAAAACGAACTTGATACGATTGCTGACTATATGTCATAGATAACGAAGTAAAATACTCATCTTCCATCACACTTGCTTGTTCTATCGCATCTGCACTTAATTTATCAGCCAATAAAGCAGGATCGAATGCTGAGCGAGAAAAAGCAAGCGCAACTTGGCGGAAGTCCTCGTAACGCACACCACCGCTTAAACGCCAATCTTGAGCAAACGTTACGTCAAAAGAGCCGTAGTAAGCATCAATCATTTGCGCTGCTAAGTAATCATCAGCTGTTGGTTCTTGGAACAATAACTCGACATCCGTTGAATCAACAACAGCATCGTTAGCAAAAAAACTACCGATTGACAGTGCTTCTTCTTCACTTTGTGCTAGATCTAAAGACTGAGTTTGGTTAAAACGATAGTTAAAAAAGTCAGTGCGGTAATCACGTGTTTTTTCAACAAAATAACCACCACCCGCAATTTCTACTTCGGCGTTATCAAAGTAAAAAACTTTGTTTACATTAACGCCCCAGTTTTCTACATCGTCTTCTAGCTCTACAAATCGATACAAATAAGGATTACCACCTAAGCTACCATTGTAAAAAGTACGTTGATATTTGCCATCTAAGTACTCATCACGAACCGTTACTTTAAGCTCACCAGGTATACTTGTAGTCGCTGTTGAGTCAGTATACTGCCAATCTACACCAACACCTTCAAGAAAACCCCAATCTAAATTGTGCATTCCACGAAGCTGAAGTATTTCAAGTTCTCGTTCCTCAAAAGAGGTTAAGTGACTACGCTGCAACTGCCCAGCATCAATACTTAATGACTTTGAAGGTTCTTGGTAAAGCGCAACAGAGGCTTCATCTTCAGAATCTCGTAACATCATATAAGTTGCTGTTAAATCATGACCTCCAATTTTATAACCTAAATTTAGAGAGCTATTTAACTTTATATTATGCTTGGTTGACACTTCTTTCTCTGTTGCAGAGTAACAAGTAAAGTCATCTTTTGAACATGAGGACTCAGATGCGTCAACAGAAGAAAGTACAGCGCTAAACTTCTCTGCATTAGACCATTCATTTTCATAGGCAACTGACGCTAAGAAACCAAACGAGCCGTCTAAGCCAAATAAGTTATCAAAACGGTCGCCATACACAGCTTTAATACCGGCATCAGGATTTAAACTTTCTTTTTCCAAGCCAAAATCTCTTGGCAATGCTTTTGCTAAACTTTTATTTAAGTCTATCGCGGCAGCTTGGCCAATATCAGCCCCCTGACGTTTTGACTCTACATCTCTGATATTTCTATACGAAATATCAGACAGGCCATTGATATAGGTATTTAACGCAGTCTTAACTGAACCGGGTAATGCGCGTGTACCATCATCTTTACCTAACCAATCATCACTGCCACCATTATATGTATAGCCTTCGTCGTTTGTATCTTTATAACTGGCACCAATTTCGACTTTAAATAAAGTATCATTTGGAATGCTCTTGGTTCTGATATTAACGTCACCACCACCAAAAGCCGCAGGCATATTTGGTGAATAGGCTTTTTGTACAGCCAAGGATTCAATAATACTTGATGGGAAGATATCAAGTGGAATTACATTTCGTGTTAGATCCGGGCTTGGAACTACCGCGCCATTTAAACGTACGCTAGAGTAACGCTCACCTAATCCACGGACATAGATAAACTTATCGTTAACTAATGATAAGCCTGTAACACGGCGAAGTGCCGAAGCTGCATCACTATCACCCGTTCTAGATATTTGCTCTGAACCCATTATATCAGCGACAAACGCCTGATTTTTACGCTCATCAATTACCGCACTAGCACTGCCTTTAAGGCGCGTACCTGTTGCAACAACTTCTTCTATCGCGTCTTCATTTATTATTTCTTGTGCCTGATCAGCGAAAGAATGAAATGAAGAAAAAAGGGAGAGCAGAGATAAAGTTATTAGATTGGTTTTAAACTGCTTTTGATGTTTCATATTTATATCCTCTAAACCTAAAATTCCCTTAAAAAAGGCGCCGTAGCGCCTTATAATTAGAGCCGGTCTAGATTAATTACTAGCGCGTTGTAAAGATGCGGCAACAAAATCAGCCCACTCACTTGATTCACCTTCTTTAAGTGCACCAATATAGCCTGCGTTAGTAAAGAAAGAGTTAACTTCACTCATGTCTTTAGCTGTTGTAGCTACTGCAGTGCCTTGTGAATCAGTAATAGTGGCAGCTGTTGAAACACCATCAGCACCAAGTACATTTGCAAAATCAGCAAAACCAATTAACTGGTTATTCTCGCCACCAGTAAACCAAGAAGCAATATCAAAACTTGCTAATGCGCCAGTTAAAGGTGTATTTACGTCTTCAAAATTCTTACCACAAGCAAATATTGAGCTCATAAATGCGATATCGCCATTATTTGCATTCGCATGCACACCAGCATCCCCTGATTGGTCTTTTTCATTATATAAATCAAGACAACCAGCACCATCTACAGATGAAGAGTTTACAAATAGCATATTAGCTAATTGCGCTTTACCCCATTCTTTCATTTCCATACCAGCACCAGTACGACGCCCTTCAGCACCTTGGTCGCCAGTAGTTACAACCGTTGCATTAGCAATTGTTGGATTAGAAACAGTTGTTACTAAATCTTGTGCATCTGCTGATAATGGATCTACCTTAGCGCCATCTGTTTCAAAGCCATGGTTTCCATATTCATTTGAACGTACAAGAATAAATTGTCCATAGCCTTTCCAGCCTTCATCCCAATCAATACCATCATCACCTGTATCAGTAATAACAATATGTTTAAGGTTAACGCTACCACCAAAAAGCTCTATACCATCATCGAAACCATTATGAACATGCACGTAATCAATCGTTGTGCCTGAACCTACAGCATTAAGGGTTAAACCATTGAGCTCATCGCCTTCAACACCAAAACCCGCATATTTTATAACTATATGCTTAAGGATACCGCTGCTATCTTGCGGATCATTACCACCATAATACGATACAATACCTTCGGCAGCGTGGTTACACATATCTTGTGCCGCAGCCGCAGCCGTACAACGGATAGAATGGCCTCGGCCATTTACCTGAACGCCACCCCAATCACCAATTTGTGCGGTTGTTGCATCATCGCCATCAACTTCTTTGATGCTTGTGAAAATAATTGGCTTATCTACTTCACCAATTGCTTCAATATTTGCACCACGTGCAATACGAATAAAACTCTCAGGCTTAGTAAAAGCTATCGTCGCGCCAGCTTCAATAGACAATGTAGGACCATTGCCATCAATTGTAGCGCCTGTTGATGTGTCTACATCATCACCAATAAATAATGCACCTTCAAATACATGTGCGCCGCCACTGCTTAATGCAGGGATAACAAAAGAGCTGGTAATTTCTTTCGCATTACTTGCAAATGCTTGACTGTAAACACAGTTAACACCCTTTGCTTCACCTGTAAATGTAGCTCCATCTAATGTATATGTAGCGCAACTTAATGTATCACCACCATTATCACCACCTGGGTTAGTCACTGAGTTGTCTACACTATTATCTACACTGTTATCAACTGTTGTAGGTGTAACATTAATATCACCACCGCCACAGCCAGCGAGTGTAATTGCAGTAGCCACAAGGCTGACTTTAAATAAACCAGATAATTTCATTGTTCACTCCGTTAAAGTATTTAATTATTTTGTTAGCGCATTAAGTAAAACTCAAGTCACTTTAAAACACGAAAAACATGCTTTAAGGTCACTTGAGCTTTAGAACGAGGACTACAATACTGGAGGTGTATGACAATACAGTTACACTTTAATAAACATAAAGTGACAATCTAATTTATTTAAATAACAATTTGTTAGGAATATTTAGAACGAAAAAAACCGCCCTGAGGCGGTTTTGGTGTTGCGATTATAAAACGAGTTTTTTAATAAAACCGTTGAAGTTAAAATAGCGTTTCTTAACGCATATTTACTTATAACAAAGCGGTGCGTAATGTTTCAGCATGCAATTTTTCACGTTTCACGTATTTGATCCATTGTTCAGCTAATCGCTGCGATTTTTTATGCTTCTCGGCTTGTTCGAATGCTAAAATAGACGCGTCAAAGTTTTGTAAACTATATTGCGCCATACCTAAAGCAACATAAGCATTTGATTCAAAATCTAGTGAACCTTTATCAAGCGCTTTACGCGCTGCATCAGCTGCATCTTCATACTTTTCAAGATTCACATACACTTCGGCTAAACGTTGCTCGTACTTTCCATGGCTTGAAAGATCAGCTGCTTTTGCAAAATAACTAACAGATTTTTCATCTTCTTTTGCTTGTATCATGGCTTCTGCAATAAATGCGTAATTTTTAGCTGACTTTTCCGCAATACCAGATGCAACAGCTTTACTCATCACATCGGCAGCTTTAAAAGCTAAACCATTGTATAAATAAACTTGTGCTAGTTGACGCAAGTCTGATTTAGAAGTCAAAAAACCTTGCTGGTAAGCGGCTTCGAGTATTGCTAACTGCTGTTTTTCTTTACCTGTTTCGCCATACATACCACCGAGCTGAACCCAATACTCAGGCTTATTGTAAAGTTTGACCATACGTTCAAGTACAGCAACTACATTCTCAGTTTGATTAAGTGAATAATACATAGCACGCAGTAACACTAACCAGTTCTCTTTTGGCTGTTTGCCTTCACTATCACTTTGCGCGATAGCCAAGTTAATGTTATCAATACCATTTTGGTAATCTTTTAGCTGATAGTAAGCTTGCGACTTAAGCACATAGTAAGCATCAGTTTTAGGCTTAGTGTTGATTGCATCCCATTGCGCTAAAAAGTCTAACACTTTGTTGTAATCGCTATTCGCCATTGCAAGCTGCGCTAAACTAAAGCTGGTACTTAATCGTAAAGACTCAGGGATCTCTTCTTCAGCAACGACTTTTTCAAACGACGCGATCGCTTTCGGTAAATCATTCTCGTTGTAATAAATAAAACCATAAAAATTATACATCATGGCTTTTTCATACGAGTTCATACTGGATGAACGTTCATTAATATTATCAAGCGCAGCAAGGCCCGCTTTTGCATCACCATCATCAGCTAACTTTTGCGCACGAGCCAATTGGCTATATACTTTTTCACGCAGTGCCGGCACGCGCTTTGTTTTTACTTCCTCTGCATAGGCCGTTGCTAAATTAACACCTGGCAACAAACTTACTACGCTTGGTAAAGCAACACTAGCACTTAGTGCTAACGAGCAAAATAATGCTGTTTTTAATAATTTCATAATCGCCTCGTTTCTCTATCCATTTATTCAGTGCTAACCATTTATTTGGAAAGAAATTTTATTCTGTACACCCGCAACTTCAACAGCTTCACCGTCTACTACGCGAGGTTTGTATTTAAATTTAAGTGCGGCATCCATGGCTGCTTGATCAAACAATGATTCAGGCTCAGCTTTTACTACCTTTGCATCACGAACAGTACCTTGCTTAGTCACTGTAAACTCAACAATTACATAGCCTTCAATGCCCCGTGACAATGCTCGACGCGGGTAAACAGGTGCTACTTTTACAATCGGTAGATATTCACCATCACTAGAGTCAAGAGCTAGACCACCACTGAGACTCACGTCAGCATCCACACTGGCACCAAAGTCAAAGTTAGACGCTGCTGCATTTGGATCACTATTTTGCATTTGCGGTGAATCCATTGGCGGCGGAGGCTCTTTCGGCGTTGGCGGCTTTTGTGGTTTACGTTCTTTCTTTTGTACCGTTTCTTCTTTTTTAAGCCTTACAAAATCAAGTACATTGCCTTTTGCTGGCTCAGTCATCGCCCCTTCACCACCGGTGATAAGCGCTTGCATGCCCAAAAACAACATAAAGGTCACAACACCGGCAACTAATAATGCTACTAAATAACGCATTATGGCTTCCTTAGGCTTCTTGTGCCGCGATAGACACATCAAATACACCTGCGGCGCGTGCTGCATCCATCACTTTAATAAGGGTATCTGTAGTGGCTTTTTTGTCAGCCTGAATAACCACACTACCTTGTGGATTTTCTGCTTTTAAACGCTCAATGTTTGCTTGCACAGCACGCACATCGATTTGACGTTTATTGATCCAAATTTCACCTTGATCTGAAATCGCAACTAGAATATTTGCACGCTCTTTCTTAACGGCTGTTGCCGCTTCTGGGCGATTTACATCGATACCTGACTCTTTAACAAAAGAGGCGGTTACAATGAAGAAAATAAGCATGATGAACACAACATCAAGCATCGGGGTCATGTTTATTTCTTCAGCTTCATCTTCTTGAAAAAGGCTTCCTAATGGGGCTCTCATTTTATTCTCCTGATTGTATGTGGCTTTCGCCACATACTAAAAATTGTTGTTTAATGGTCTAAAACCATGCTGTCTTCAAGTAGGGCTACTTCGCGCTTTGCTTTGCGTTGTAAGTACGTAGAAGCAAATACACCAGATAACGCACCAACCATGCCTGCCATTGTCGGGATAGTCGCTTTCGATACACCTGATGCCATTGAACGCGCACTGCCCGTTCCGGTAATCGCCATCACATCAAACACTTCTATCATACCTGTTACCGTACCGAGTAACCCCAGCAGCGGACACAAGGCAACCATCACATTGATCAGCGCTAAGTTGTTGTTTAACTTCATCCCAGCGCGTGAAATAGTTGCTTGGCGGATTTGCTCAGCGTTCCAGCTATTACGCTCATCGCGCCCTGTCCAACTACTTTTAATGGCATGTTTGTAACTACGAAAACCATTAAAAAAATAAATAAATCGCTCGAGTATCAATAACCACATCGCGAAGATTAACACTCCGATGACCAACAGAACTTGGCCACCAGTGTCGAGAAAATCACGGATAGCATTGATTGAGTCAATCAATAGCACCATGGGTTATGCTCCCTTTTCGCTACGCTCAGCGATAATACCTGCGCTTTGTTCTTGCAAAATAAGCAGCAAGTTTTTAGAGCGGGTATTCAATAAGGTGTATAAAAATACTGTTGGGATTGCCACAACTAAGCCAAGTACCGTAGTAACAAGCGCTTGTGAAATACCACCAGCCATTAATTTAGGGTCACCTGTACCAAACAAGGTGATTGCTTGGAAGGTATTGATCATACCGGTTACCGTACCAAGAAGACCTAACAATGGAGCAACGACCGAGATAATCTTAATGAGCGTTAAGTTGCGGGTGATTTTTGGCATTTCACGTAAAATCGCTTCACTTAATTTAAGCTCTAAGGTGTCGTATGCTACATCTGGGTATTGATCTTTGACTTTCATTACACGACCAAGTGGATTGTCATCACGTGGCACTGAGTCTTTAAGTTGACGACGGATTTTGCTGCCCATTAGCATCAATGAAACAAATCGTTCAATAGCGATAATTAAAGCAAGTAAGCCAACGCCTAAAATAACGTAACCTACTGCACCACCTTGATGTACTTGCTCTGAAGTATCAGGTGCTTGTACCAATAAACCAAGGATAGAGCCACCGGTTGGGTCAAGCGCAAATTGTACAGTGCCTGATTTAGCTTGTTGTAAATCATTCGCCGTTGAGGTGTAACGGCCAACAGGCTGACGGGTAAGCTCGCTTAACGTATTAGTGCTGGTGTTATAATCAAGGTACTTACCTTCTGAAATTAAGTTAAAAGCCCCCACTCGCATAACTTCTTGTTTAGCTTTGTTGCCGCCTTCTACAATTACATCTGTTGTAAAACGTGACACTTTACCTTGCTCAGTCATTTCGCGTTGCAGTTCAAACCATACTTTTTCAATGTCTTCGATTGATGCAAGTTTAGAAGTCGAGCCCATTTTTTGAGCCAATTCATCCATAAAAGCACCACGACCAGGTAGCTGTGCAGACACTACTGACGTTGCAAATTTATTACTTGAATCGCCAGCCACTTGTTGCAGCACACCAAAAAGTTCTTTCAATGAACCCATACGCTTAGATAATGTATCGGTTAGGTTAGCAAGTTTTACTTCATTTTCTTCGAACTGTGTTTCAAGACGCTCAGACTCAACCAGCATTTGATTACGTTTTGCTTGAGTGTTTTTAAGCATTTGCACTTGTTCATTTTGACGTGCAGCAAATTCTTGCTCGCGTTGTTTATTTTGTGCTGATTGCTGTGTTTTACCTTGCTCAAGTGTTTTTAATAACGAGTCTAAATCCATAGCTTCAGCAGCAACGCTGTTGCCCGCAAAACCAAGGGTGGCACCAAATAAAGCAATTTTGGTCATTTTTGTAAAAAGTTTCATTTTAACCTCTTAATCCGCAGCGTGTACTGGCAGTGTTAACATATCTGGGGCAAGTTGCTTACGTGCAATACGTAAACCTTTACTAATTTGGCTGATTGTTGAGTCATCCAGGGCAACAAACTGTTTGCTTGTTGTATCCCATGAGCCTGCTTTTTTACCATCGCGAGTAAGGTAAATAAGTTCTAAACGACCAATGCGTAAGAAATCGACTTCACGCTCTTGACCATCAACATCTAATAACGCGGTATAGGCTTCGATGGTACGGCCGTAATCAACTTCAACTTGGTACGCTTCTAAAACACGGCGGAATTTTTCACTTGAATTAATGTCAGCACGGTTCATCATGTCTTTTAATGACGCTAAACGCTTTTCACGTTCATCGGTTAGAAACGGCACATCAAGAGCAACAAATTGCTCAAGCCCTGTGATCATGCGTAGCATTAATGGAGTAATTTGACGTTCAATAATAGACACTTGATCCATAGATAAGTTAATGGCTTCCATTTCACTCACTTGGTTACTAAGCTGTTTGCTTAGTTGTGCGTTATAAACTGTCAAACCATCAATTTCTTTATTAAGGGTTTTAAACTGTTGTAAACGACCCTGCATAGAGTCTGCAATCTTGTCTATTTTTGTTTGTGATTGCGCAGCTGACTGGTTAATTTCACTGCTTTTATCGATAACCTTATTTAAATCACTTGCTTGCACTGTTGCACTCATGGCTACAATACTAGCTAATATCAATGGTTTAACGCCTTTCATCGCATACACCTTTACTCGTTAAATTAGCGGATTTGCTAGTTGCTTAATATCAATGAACGAGATTCTATAGGTGAAAAATGACAGAGGTGTTGCGCTAAAAAGTCCTTTTTATGACAACTGCCATAAATACAGCTTTTTACCTTAGATAAAGCAATAGTTTTTAATATTTAACAAGCGTATACGCTTGAATGATGAGTGAAGTGAGATTAAATAAATTAATCAGCAAGTATGCAATGAATGGTGCTGATCATAGCATTTGCGTTGGTATAGTTTACGGCGATAGCAAAGTACTGCTGTTTATGACAAAGAACTAAAGATGGAAAACCCTGCACGGGTAACTGCTGAACATACGCTAACTCTTGTTGAAACGCCTGTTCAAGTTGTTCACTTTGCAATATAGCTAAAAACTCATCAGCAGCAATACCTATTTGCTGTGCACAGCTAACGAGTGTATTAAGATCCGAAGGATTTTGTGCCGATAAATAATACCCCTGCTGGATAGCGCCAAGCATAACCCGCTCTTTATTGAAATAACGTGCTGCAATAACCGCCCGACACGCAGGATAAGTGCTGCGGCGTGGTTGACAGTTTTGCCAAAAATCAAAGTTAAATTTAGCACCGGTTTGCTGGCCAATACGCTGCCAAGTTTGTTGTAAAAACTGTTGCATACTTACTGGCATTGGCTGATCGGAATCAACAGCAAGGCCACCTACTTTATAAATAATATCAACTTCATTCGCTAAGGCGTCTTGGATTTTTTGCCAGCACTTTTGAAAACCCCAACACCAACTGCACATTGGGTCGTACACATATATAAGCTGACTATTGTTCATTATTGGCCTGTTGCTGTTCACTGGAAACAACGTTATTTCGCCCTAGGCGTTTTGCTTGGTACAAGTATTCATCAGCTAGTTTAACTGTTTGGTTAAACGTTTCGATATGACTAACTTGTGCAGCCCCTATGCTACAAGTGACAGAGGTAGATTGATGCTCATTAAACACTATTACTTGTGCAGCTACGTATTCTCTAAATTTATCGGCTACGGCATAGGCTTCAGTGATTACTGTTTTTGGTAATATCACCATAAACTCTTCACCACCGTAGCGAACTTTAATATCTGATGAGCGTAACTGTGTTTCAAGCATCCTACTAAATTCGATTAATGCTTGATCGCCAAAATCATGCCCAAAATTATCATTAATATTTTTAAACAAATCCAGATCGATTAACAACACTGTAAAAGGTAAATACTGCTCAGAGTTCAATTTTGCAAACGGCAAAAAATGGCTGCTAATAAAGCGCCGATTGGCAAGGCCTGTTAACTGATCAGTATAGGCGTCTTGCTTTTGTAACAAAGTAATGCGTGCAATTTCTAAGTGGCTTTTATTACGGAAATACTCGCCTATAAAAGCGAATAAAAACACCAAAATAAATGAGGCGGTAAAACGAACTTTTTCAGCATTACCATACATCACTTGCCCTATGTCAGGACCATAAAGAAACAAACAGGTAAGTGCTAATAGCGATGACACGGCTAAAAATCCAACTCTTAGGCCGAGTGTAGAAAACGAGACAACTGGGTAAAACATCAGCCAATAAAGCGCTGTATTTTCCTTGCCCCCGGTGTACACCAATGCTAAACATAATACACAAATAACACTCAGTACGAGTATTGCAACCCCAGTTAAACGCCCAGTACGCAAAAAATACACTGCGCATATAAAAAAGGTTAAGTCGGATAGCACTAACATAATAGTCAGAAGTTTTGCATAAACCGAGTAGTTAACTGTGACTAAAGTTGTGATCAATACAACCGCAATGAATATCATAGTAAAAAATGTAAACGCACGACGCTGTTTTTCAGCGCTGTAAACACTGTCTATATTAACTAAGTTAAGCCAACTAGGTTGGCTTTCAGGTGATTCAGGCGTCATTTATTATATCTTTTTAGTTATCGCTGATTGCATTTAGACTTTAAAACGTAGCACCATTTTTTCAAGTTCATCAAATTGCAGTTTTAAACGAGTACACTCAGCTAAGGTATTATTTAAGTTTAGCTGGCCTTGTTGAGATAACTCACTAATTGTATGAATATCATTATCTAAAGATTGTATTACCTGATTTTGTTCAGTGGTTGCATTTGCAACACTATGATTTACATCATCAATTGCTTTTATAGCTTTGGTTACTCCTGCCATTTGCTCACCGGCTGCTTGCGCTTGTTTTACAGTATTTTCGCTTTCAACTAAACTAGCCTTCATAACTGAAACAGCAGTGTCCGAGCCTTGCTGTAATTGGCTAACAGTATTTTCTATTTCTTGAGTTGATTGCTGAGTACGGTGAGCTAACTGGCGCACCTCATCTGCAACAACTGCAAATCCACGACCAGCCTCACCGGCACGAGCGGCTTCAATTGCAGCATTAAGCGCAAGTAGATTAGTTTGCTCGCTGACTCCTTTAATAACTTCGAGTACTTGACCAATACTTGCAGAGTGTTCAGCAACACTACTAATAATTTGTTGTGCTTGTTCCATATTTTGCGATAACACACCAATGGCATTGATATTATCATTTAACGTACTTTGACTTTGTACTGACTGTGTATTCGCATCAGTAGCAAGGGTTGATGCATGACTTGCGCTGCTTGATATTTCAATCGCACTTGATGACAGCTGATTAATCGCTGTTGCAACGCTGTCTGTACGTTTAGTTTGGTCACTGTACATCGTTAGCGTCGACTCTGTTTGCTCAACTAAGCTTTCCACTGAACGTTCAAGTTCAACCGTGGTCGTTTTTACTTGGTCAATTGAGGTATGAATTTTATCTATAAAGGCATTAAAGTAACCTGAAAGTTCACCAAATTCGTCATCGTTTTCAATCTCTAAACGACGAGTTAAATCCCCCTCACCTTGGGCGATATCTTTAATTGCATCGTTTAAACGCTGCATAGGCCGCATCAAATAACGCAGTGAAAATTGCATCATTAATATCGTCGCGATAACACCCAAACACATATATATTGCAGCCATATTTCTAAATGAAGCAACAGATGAATAAGCAATATCTTTGTTGATCACCACACCTAAATACCAATCTACATTTTCAATACCTTTGATATGTGTAAATGATACAAGATGGTCAATACCAGCAATTTCCTGCTCGACAAATTCAGCTTTTAAAGCAAGCTTTTTACCAAACAGCTTCGCCATACTCTGATCGTTTAGTTTGATATCTGGATGGCTCAGAATGCGACCGTCACTGTCTAATAGAAAACCATAACCAAAACCTAAAAAATCAATTTCGTTGACTATTTGAGTAATGGTTTGCATATCAATATCGGCACCTGCGACACCACTAAAACGGCCATTATTTAAAATGGGCGCAACCGCTGAAATAGTTAGCTCATTGGTGGTTACGTCGATATAAGGAGTCGTAAACGCTGTGGTGGTTTTATTTTCTACCAGCTTATACCAAGGACGGATTGTGGCATCATAATCAGCAGGTAATACAACTGTTTGATCATTGAGTACAAAAGTACCATCAGGTTTGCCTATATAGGTGTTTTTAAACTTACCTGCAATTTCTGCGCTATTGAGTTGACTAAGAGTTAATTCCTTAGTGTCATTTTGCTGATGCGTTTTCGCAACAGACTGAACAATAGCTAATTTATTATTGAGCCAATTAGCAATATTTTGTGAAACCGATTGAGAGCTTTCTTGTAATATTAGAGACAGTTGCTGCTGCGTTTGTGAGCGCATTGAAATAAAGTTATTGATGGTAAATAACCCCAGCACCAACACTAATACTACAGACGCTGCGATAGTTACCTTGGTGGTAAATTTTAGCGAGCTTTGCATGACACACCTATTTATCTTTTATCGTTGTTAGCTAACTACTTTTTAACAAAAATAACGCTATTTGTCTTATCTTATCGGCAAAACTTGCTATATCCCAGTCAAAAACAATAATAAAGCATGGTAAAAAATTAAGTGTAGCACTTATTAATACAACAAATTAATAACGTAATTCATTGTCAGTTAAAGTTAGCCAATTTCGTAATTACACAGAAAAATAACAAACTCAAAATTGGAAGCTTCCAATTAATATTATAAGCAATAGCGATTGAATACGTATTCAGTGCATATAAGTCGTTATTTTGTAATGAACATAACTGAGAGGTTTTCACTTTAGAGTGCGGCTAATTAATTGAGAATAATAAGTAGATAAATGCATTAACAGTGCTGCAAATGCATTTATCTGAAGAGGTTTACGATTAGCTTAGTTTATTTTTTGTTGCCACTTGCTCGCAAGTTTTACAACATTTAATCCGTACCAAGCGATAAAACAATAGCAAAGTGCTGGGATGATAAAACTAACTTGAATATTCATTGCATCAGCAACAATACCTTGAATTAAGGGTATTAATGCACCACCAACAATCGCTAAACAAAGCCAACCTGATCCTTTACTAGTTAATGAACCTAGCCCTTGAATGGCGACTGAGAAAATTGTTGGAAACAAAATTGAATTAAATAAACCAATCGACAGTACAGCATACAAAGCAACGTCACCTTCGGTGAAGATTGTAATTAGAAGTAACGCAATTACCGCAAATGCATTAAAAGCAATTGCTTTTGATGGTGCAATTTTTTGTAATGCAGCAGAGCCAATAAAGCGTCCTACCATCGCCCCGCCCCAATAATAGGCAATTAATGACGCGGCGGCATGCTCTTCAAGTCCTGCAATGTGAGCTTCACCAAAAAAGTTAACTAAAAAGCTGCCTATTGCCACTTCTCCACCAACATAACAAAAGATACCTAACACCCCCATAACTAAATGCGGGGCTTGCGTTAAAGAATGATCTTTTGCTTTGCAATCAAGTTCTTCTTTATGTGATTTGATTTCAGGCAGTTTTAAAAATGCAAATACGACCGCAATAGTAAGCAGTGCTGCAGCAAGCATTAAATAAGGGACTTTTACCGATTCAGCAGTCGCCGCAGATGCCGTCAATGTGCCTGCGGCACCAAAGAACAATATACCACCAACATAGGGCCCAATAGTAGTTCCCAATGAATTAAGCGCTTGCGCTAAATTTAACCGAGACGAAGCTGTTTTTTCAGGCCCAAGCGCCACAACGTAAGGGTTAGCTGATACTTGCAATACGGTAATACCACCAGCTAGAACAAATAATGCGGTTAAAAATAGCCAATACTCATGTACGACTACAGCAGGGTAAAATAACATACAGCCGATAGAAGCCACGATAAGACCGCTAAGCACACCATTTTTATAACCAAATTTCTTAACCAATATTCCCGCAGGTAAAGAAACAATAAAGTAAGCGCCAAAGAAGCAGAACTGCACTAACATCGCTTCAGTATAACTAAGATCAAACACCCCTTTTAAACGCGGGATCAGTACATCATTTAGTACTGTGATAAAACCCCATAAAAAAAATAGAGTTGTCATTGCAGTCAAAGGTAACAGGTAATTATTATTTTGCTGCGACTGCTCAGTGACAAACGTTTTATTTGTATTTATTTCACTCACGTGATTTTCACTCCATTAACAAGTTGTGTTTGATTCTACACACTCCAATAAAAAGATCACAAACTAATATTTGGACCGTTCCATACTTTTTATTCAATGGTATCGCTATTTAACGAATTTAATTAACTAGAAATGGACATAGATGCTGGCTAATTTCCAAAGCAGTGATTTTTTTTCAAGGACATATCAAAACCAGTTTAAATTTTTATCACCTAAATTGTGTTGACAAACAAGATCAGGAAGGCTTTTAGCACTTCAATAAAGACGATGGCGCCATTTTTGATTTTTTGATAAATAGACTCGCTACTTAGCCTCTTGTACACATTTTATATTTAACTATGCAATGGCCTATTTAGGTGAGATTAACAGTGGCTTTGCTATTGTAGATGATTACCAAGGGCAAAATGCCAACATATATTTATGCGAAGTGTTGCTATTTCGCTGCCATTGCTAGCGCATCTGCATCTTAACCAACTATTGCCGATTTATCGCAGTAAAAATTAATAATTTTATATAATACCGTGCCCTCATTACAACCAACACTAATAGTGCTTTTCCTCGCTAGACTACGCACTTTTATGATATCGTTTTACAAAACATAAATACTACAGAACGTACCGCTTGGTACTGATACAAAAAAGGAATTTCCAAATGAACACCAAACTACTTGCTGGTTGCGCAGTTGCTGTAGCGGCCGGTGCAATAATCTATACACAAACTGACAGTTCAACAGCCTCATTAGAACTTGCTCAACTTGATTACGTCCCTGCTGATACTGCTTTATTTTATGGTCAGCTAAAACCATTTCCCTATAGTAAATATTTCAATTTGATTCCAGATCAAATGAAAGGTGCAGACGATTTTACGCCATTGATCGAAAATTTAGCGGCAAGTAACGATAACAATGCACAGTTTTTAGCGTCTCTATTAGATCAATATCAAACATCATTGGCATCTTATGAAACACTAAAAGCAGCCTGGGGATTCGCCGATGATTATAAAGCTCTAGCCTATACGATTGGTCTAATGCCAGTATTACGCTATCAACTTGAAGATGAAACGGCTTTATTTAATACAATTAATAGCTCAGCTGATAAAGCGGGAATTAACTTCACAACACAAACCATCGAAGGTGTTGACTACAACACGTACCCTTTAGTACTTGAAAATGACATTACATTAAACTTAATTGTGTCTGTTAAAGATAACTGGGCTACCATCACGTTTGATACAAAACTTAATACAATTAAAGATTTACGTCTTGCTTTAGCAATTGATAAACCAACAAAATCATTAACGCAAACCGCTAAACTTGAAAACTATATTGCTAATTATTCATTTGATGGCCACTCTATTGCGTATATAGACCATGTTGAGATTGCTAATGCTATTACCGCTAGAACACCATCACGCCTAGGTGAAATGCTTGATGAACTATTAAAAGAATTGGGTGATCCAAATGCTTTAGAGGTAGCTAGAACACCACAGTGCCAAAATGACATTACCAATCTTGTTAGTTATTGGCCTGCATCAGTAACCGGTAGCACGTACATACAAGTAACAAACTCTGATGCTCATTTTAAAGCTGATGCTATTTTCCAAAGCACTGCTACAGATATTATTAAAACATTAAAATCTGTGCGAGGTTTTGTTCCTGAGCATACGACTAAACTTGACGGGCAAATGCTAAGCTTTGCTTATGGTGCGGATATTTCAAAAATTCCACCGCTTTTAAATATACTCTCAAGTACATTTAAAAAAGCTGAATTTGAGTGTGCACCTCTTGTTGCTTTACAGCAACAAACTCAAGACTCAAATTTAGCTGCACTATCAATGATGACCGCTATGGCTAATGGTATTCAAGGTGTCAGTGTAAGTATTCAAGATCTTGCTTTAGAAGCCGATGCAAATCAACTGCCACAACTAAAAGCTTTAGACGCGCTAATCACACTTTCTGCGACAGATCCTGATAATTTACTTTTTACTGCTAAAGGATTTTTACCCGCATTAGCGGAGCTTGAAATACCAGAAAACGGCGATGCAATTAGTGTCAATGCTGCAATTCCTTATCCTTTACCTGCTGGCCTTGATATAAGGTTAGCTAAAAAAGGAAAGCATATTGTTTTATTCACTGGTGAAAAATCAGCAGCTATTGCAAATACATTATCAGAACAAGCGCTTGAAAAAAATGGATTTTTAACTTCCGCAGTTGACCTCAGCTCATTAATGACTCCTGTCATCGAAGTATTTAAAATGACAGGGCAAGTGATCCCGGAAGAACTTGAACAATTAAAAAATCAAACAATGTCTGTGTATTTTGCAACAGATATAAAAGATGAAGGGATTGTTATTAATTCAGAGATCAAAATTACTAAAAAGTAATAACTTTTTTGGAATTAAACGAAAAAAGGGGCATTAATTGCCCCTTTTTTCAATTGTTCAATTCAGTTTGTACTATTTCTGCCATATCATTTTATTATTGGTGTCGCGGCTTTGAATAATCGTTTGATCAGAACTTTCTACTCCACCGAGTTTAGCTTGTCGATCGTAAAGAACCACATTACAGGTAGCTGCTAAATTCATACAACCAATTGTTGGGATATACACCACTTCATCGCACCAGTTCAGTACATCTTTGCTAATTGAGCCATCTTCAGGGCCAAAAATATAAAATGCGTTTTCAGGATGAACAAACTCAGGCAAAGGAGTTGCACCTTCTATTAGTTCAATCACCACCACGGTCGCACCTGCGGGCTTTGCTGTTGCTAAATCCTCAACGCAAGTCAGTGGAATGCGTTCAACAACATTTTTTGTGTCGGTATGAAACTTTTTAGCATTTAAATAACGCGTGCCTGTAAAAAATACTTGTTCAGCCCCATAGCAACCCGCAGCTCTTAACACTGCGCCAACGTTAGAGGGGCTTTTAGGATTGATCAAACCAATCTTCGCAGTCATTAATCGCAATCCCTCGTTGGCCAATCAGCTTCATACAGATCAAAGTCATCTAGAGCTACATCACAATCTTTTACTGTTTTGTCTTTTACAGAAATACCCAATGTATGCATTAGTTCTTTGCTGCCACCGTTATTTAGTGGATGCCAAGACGCTAAACCACGGCCTTCGTGTAAACGGCGGTAACTACAACTTTGCGGCATGAAGAAAATGCTGTCGAGGTTTTCTTTAGTTAATTTTACACATGACGGGACTAATGTTTGTCGATTTTCATACTCACTACAACCACACGTATTATTATCTAAGTATTGGCAAACAATATTAGTAAAAATGAGTTCTTCACCATCGCGAAGTTGATCTGTGGCGGTAAACTCATCTTCATCTTCGCTGTCTATAAAGGTATTTAAACAGCATTTTCCACAGCCATCGCAAATGGCTTCCCACTCATTTTGTGACATTTGCTCAAGTGATTTCTCAAGCCAAAATTGGTTTTCAAACATGGTATAACTCGGTGCCCCTAATAGCGCGCATTTTAGCTTAATTGAGCACCGCGCGCAAAGCTACATTCAGCTTTGCGCTATTTCAAGTTTAAAAGTTAGCGCTGCGTATCAACCCAACGTTTAATTTTCGCTTCTAGTATTGGCATCGGCAAAGCACCATCAA
Organism: Pseudoalteromonas rhizosphaerae; assembly: GCF_028885455.1. NCBI lineage: Bacteria > Pseudomonadati > Pseudomonadota > Gammaproteobacteria > Alteromonadales > Pseudoalteromonadaceae > Pseudoalteromonas > Pseudoalteromonas rhizosphaerae. The sequence goes on along the minus strand of NZ_CP118496.1, from coordinate 2,407,637 downwards.
TTAAAATTTGCGTATGAAACTCTTTAATATCAAATTTATCACCTAATGCTTGTTTACAATAATCTCGCAGTTCTTGAATTTTAAATTGCCCTAATTTATACGACAATGCTTGTCCTGGCCAAGCTATATAGCGCTCAACTTCTGCGGTTACATCACTTAAAGCCATTGAGGAATTAGCCAGCATGTAATCAATACCTTGTTGACGAGTCCAGCCTTTAGCATGAAAACCTGTATCGAGCACTAATCGCATAGCGCGTAATTGCTCATCAGATAAACGGCCATACCACATATATGGGTCGGTAAATAAACCCAATTCTTTACCTAGACTTTCAGCATATAATGCCCAACCTTCGGCGAACACTGTGTAACCACCAAATTTTCGAAACTCAGGTAATGACTGAACTTCTTGCTGTAAGGCGATTTGAAAATGGTGTCCTGGGGCTGCTTCATGGATTGACAATGTTTCGAGTAGAAACTTAGGCTGCGCTTTTAAATTAAAGGTATTAATATAAAAAATTCCCGGACGAGAGCCATCCGGTGCTGGTGATTGATAAGATGCTCCTGCCGCAGACTCAGCACGAAAATCTTCAACCGCTTTTACAACGTAATCAGCTTTGGGGACAATGTTAAATAATTTAGGTACACGCGCATCAATTTTTAACTTTACGGCTTCATAGGCCGCAATTAATTGCTCAGGTGTATCAAAATAAAACTCATCAGAATCTCGTAAATGAGTAAAAAACTCACTTAAACTGCCTTTAAAACCAACGGTTTCCTTTACTTTTTTCATTTCATTAAGGATACGCGATACTTCTTTTAAACCAATTTCATGAATTTCATCTGCAGATAAACTCAAGGTGGTGTTTTTCTTTATTTGGTATTCATACCATGCTTTACCATTTGGTAAATCGCTATAACCTACTGTTGCACGGCTATTTGGTATATAAGTGGTTGCTAAAAACTCGCTCATTTTTGTATAAGCTGGGACCAACTTATCCATAATAAGTGCACTATATTGGTCAGTGAGTTGTTGCTTTTGCGCTGCTGTGAATTGCTCTGGAAGCTGCTTTATCGGACTATAAAATAAAGATTGTTCTGCACTGGTAACTATATGAGCTTGAAATTGCGGTAATAACTTTTCAGCTAATGGCTTTGGTAAAACAATGCCTTCATTTACCCCTTGCTGCATAGCATCTTGCACACTGCTTAACCAAGTTACAAAACCTTCAGCACGCGCGACGAAATTTTCATAATCTTGGTAATTTGCAAATGGCTGCGCACTTTGCGCCGATCCAAAGCCTGCAAACGTATTGTGAGCGCCAGACATTTGGTTAATTGGTAATAAGTAACTCGGGAATTGAAAACCTTCGATTGTTAATGCTAAATCCCGTGCCAGTATTTCATAACTTAACAAGGCTTGACCGGTTAACTGCTGCTGGTCAATCGCCGCTAAACGTTGCTGATAATCTTTATAAAAAGCAAGCTGCTGAGCTCGGTTTTGCGCAGTACTCGGTGCTGTAAATTGGTTATTGTATTGATTATAACCAATATAAGTGGCGCCAAGAGGGCTAAATTGCAACGAATCCACAAAGTACTGCTCAACCAAGCTATTTAATTGTTGTGTTGTTGCGCTGGCAGTTTCACTTGTTAATGCTGCTTGTGGCTTATTTAAATTATTATTAGCCGTATTTGAACACGCAGACAAAGCGCTGAGTACACCAGCGACAAGCAAGGTTAACTTAAATTTTTTCATAATGATCCCTGAGTATAAGTAGTTAGCGCAAGTATGCAGCTTTCAAATCGCTAAATAAAGAAAATACGATACTTATCGCGTTTTGTTTACAGCCTAAAAACTGCTTGCTACATTGCTATATTAAATAATCAAAAATTAGAAAATAAATGAATAAATTATCACTTTCTGTCCCTTTGGGCTTACTGTGTGTCAGCGCTTTTAGCGCGCAAGCAACAACATACGTTAGTGCTAAAGCAATGCTAGACGTAAATAATGGCAAGCTTATTAATGCGCCGCTTATTCAAATCGATGACGGTATTATTACTAAAATCAGTAGTGGCACCATGCCAACCCTACAACAAGGTGATGACCATATTAAGTTGCCCGAGTTAACCATTCTGCCTGGCCTGATGGATATGCACGTACACTTAACCAGCGATCCAACAGTCCCTCGTAGTGAACGTATCGGTCAGTCAGTGCCACGTAAAGCGATTAAAGCGGCCTATTTTGCAGAAAAAACCTTAAAAGCGGGTTTTACAACCTTACGTAACGTGGGCGCCGAAGGTTACAGTGTCATTGCAGTACGTGACGGCATTAATGCAGGCGATATTATTGGCCCACGCATCTGGGCTGCTGGTCCCTCTTTGGGTGTAACGGGTGGTCACTGTGACAACAACCGTCTACCTCCTGAAATGAAATACACTGCCGAAGGTGTGGCTGATGGCCCATGGGCTGTTCGTGCAAAAGTACGCGAAAACATCAAGTACGGTGCCAATGTTATTAAGTTTTGCGCCACTGGCGGAGTATTTTCCAAGGGCACAAAAGTAGGTATTCAACAGTATTCATTAGAAGAAATGACTGCCATTGTTGATGAAGCACATATGCGCGGTTTAACGGTTGCTGCACATGCACATGGTACCAGTGGTATTACCGCAGCCATTAAAGCCGGTGTAGACAGTGTTGAACATGTCAGTTTTGTTGACGATGAAGCAATTAAACTGGCTAAAAAACACGGCACTTGGTTTTCAATGGATATTTATAACACTGAATATACCCTCACGTTTGGTGAGCAAAATGGTGTAGCAGAAGAAAACTTAGCAAAAGAACGTCAAGTATCTAAAAAGCAACGCGACAGCTTTAGCCGTGCCGTAAAAGCGGGTGTCAACATGGTATTTGGTACCGATGCCGCAATTTACCCACATGGTGATAATGCAAAACAATTCTCGCGAATGGTTGAGTTTGGTATGACCCCTCTGCAAGCAATACAAGCTGCAACAATCAACAGTGCTAAATTGTTGAAAGTTGACACTCAGTTAGGGCAACTCAAAACGGGCTTTGCCGCAGATATCATCGCAGTCAAAGGCAATCCACTGCAAGACATAACCTTGCTAGAAAATGTAGCATTTGTGATGAAAGCAGGTGTTGCTTATAAATAAATGTGTGGAGTTAGCGTTAAGCTAACTCCATCATTAAGCAAGGGTTAAACTAACAGCTAACTAAATACGTTGTTAATATATTAATATTTTGAAAGCAAAAGGTAAGCAGCTTGGGGTAGGTTTAAATAATTGCCTTTTTTAGGTAATTAAAACTTGAAATACAAATGCCACACATTATCATTACGAAAATTTTTTAATGGTAATGACTATGACAACGCATAAATTCTCTCTAATTACCCTAGCCTGTTTATCAGCATATAATGCAACTGCGGCCGAACAATCCGATCTTGAGCACATCACAGTTTATCAAAAGCAAAATCATGTTGTATTAAACTCGGGTTTAGCAACAAAATCTGATATGTCGTTAATGGAAACACCTGCGCCTATCGTTATCGTCGATCAAGAGCTTATCAACTCGCAAGGCGTTGATAACTTACAAGACTTAGCGCGTAATATCAGTGGTGTAACCCAAGCAGGTAATAACTACGGCATTGGCGACAATTTAGTGATCCGTGGCCTTGGTGCAAATTATACTTATGATGGTATGTATGGCGGTGCGGGCCTAGGAAACACATTCAATCCAACTCGATCACTAACCAATGTGGAGGCCGTAGAAGTATTAAAAGGTCCCGCCACTGGTTTATATGGCATGGGCAGCGCAGGTGGTGTTATTAACTTGATTGAAAAAAAGCCACAGTTTACAGAGCAGCACAACATACAAGCGGAAATTGGTCAATGGAATACCTATTCATTATCAATTGATAGCACCAACGCAGTTACCGAAAATCTAGCATACAGAGTTAATGCAAAAACAGCACGCAGTGATGGCTACCGTGATTTAAAAGATGACCGCGATGAAATCTATGGCGCATTAAAATATGTGTTCAATGACCGCCAAAATATTATGATCTCAGCCGCTTATATTAAAGATGCCATTGCAGTTGATTCAATTGGCCACCCTATCCGTATTTATAATGCGCAGTCGGTAAATGGCAAAACCGCCGGCCAAGTAACTGCGGATGATTTAGTCAATGATCCAACCACTGCTGGGCTGCAATTATCTGATGCACAGCGCCAACAATTAGCGAATTCACTTGCAGCGTCTGATGGTTTAACACCGTATAAATTTGGTCATCGCGGTATTATCTCACCCATGGCAAAAGATAATAAAGGTGAAGAACTGCGTTTTAAACTCACTCATAATTACTACATAACTGACAATTTATTTTTAAATCAACAGTTACAATACCGTAATTATGAGTCAAGTTTTGCACGTCAAACAGGCGCCTATAATTATGTCTATTGGCAAAGAAATGGCGTGATCAATGCTGATCCTCGTGCGCCATTGGTAGTTGATGATGTACTTTATCCATTTGCTGCACGCCGTCAAGAATATCGCCAAGTAGAGGCCGATGAAAAGTCATGGCAATACTTTGCAGATTTACGCTATGACTTTAGTTTAGGTGATATAGAAAACGAATTTTTGGTCAATGCTAATTATGAAGACCGCGATATACGCTTCACGCAGTATTCTATTTGGGATAAAGACTATATTCTCAAAGATAAAAATGGCGATATAACCTATCAAGGCTCTTTACCCTATATTCTAGATATTCGTACACCGGTTTGGTCAGACGGGCAATTTAGCGACTATGATCCGCTTAAAACCAGTAACTATAGTAAAAAAGTGCAAGCATGGGGCTTAGGACTGCAACATGTTGCTTATATCAATGACAGCTTCACAACCCGTATTGGTGTTGCATACAACGAAATTACTCAAAAATATGAACATTTAGGTGTTGATGCACGTTACCGGGCCAGTGCCGCTGCTGCGACGCCAGAAGCAAGTACCTCGGATAATGGTTTAACCTATAATTTAGGCGCGACATACAAACCGACTGATGACCTGTCTATATTTATAAACCATTCGAAGGGTCGCACTGCGTATAGCGTTTTAGGCTCTGTTTCAGGCAATGAAGCTGACCGTGATGATGCACAGTCTCTTAGTACTGATTTAGGTATAAGAGTAAAAGCCTTTGATGATCAGGTACTCGCCTCACTAGTCGTATTTGATACCGCACGTACTAACTTAGAATATGCAAACCCTGCCTATGATGATACAAAGCCAGATCCATCGGTCCCAAAAAATTACTTTAATGGTGAAGAAAAAACCCGTGGTGTCGAGCTTGATCTAAATGCCTATTTAAATGATCAATGGAAGGTCAATATCAATGGTGTTTATCAAGATGCGCGTGAACAGAAAAACCCTAATGTGAGCACATTTGCTGCGCGTCAAAAAGGTGTGCCTTATGTAACAGCAAGCACATGGTTAACATACAGTGCTCAGTGGTTTGAACTAGCCCAGCCACTAAAATTAAGTGCGGGCGTAAAGTATGTTGATGATCGCAGTACTAATTCGTCATCATTCGGCATTCCTGATGGTTATGTACCAAGCTATACTATTTATGATGCTGCGTTAAGTTATAACACTGATAAATGGGGCTTACAGCTAAATTTAAATAATTTGTTTAATAAAGTTTATTACTCAAAAGCAATGTTTTTAGGTGGTATGCCAGGCGAAGAACGCAATGCGAAGCTAACTTTGAGCTATAAGCTTTAAGTTATAAGCTGTAAAAGCGCACAAAATGCTTGTGCGCTTTTTTACGTTTACATAGTGACTACTATACGGCCATTAATTTCACCTTTGAGCATATCGTCAAATATGTCATTGATATCTTCAAGACGTTTTTCTTCAATAATTGCTTTAACTTTGCCCTGTGCAGCAAACTCTAAACATTCTTGTAAATCTCTACGTGTGCCAACAATTGAGCCAACAACAGAAACGCCATTGAGTACAGTATCAAAAATAGGCAACGGCATATCCTCTGGAGGCAGACCAACTAACACGCATTTTCCACCACGGCGAACACTCTTATAAGCTTGCTCAAACCCCGGCTTGGATACAGCGGTACATACCACAGCATGTGCGCCCCCTACCTGCTCAAATATAGCCTCACTAGGCACACATTCTTTAAAGTCCAGTGTGATATCTGCACCTAACTCTTTTGCTAAAGCCAGTTTTTCAACACCAGTATCCACTGCAATTACATTAAAGCCCATTGCCTTTGCATATTGCACCGCAAGATGCCCAAGCCCACCTACACCAACAATAGCGACCCATTGTCCTGGCTTAGCACCTGACACTTTTAGCGCTTTATAGGTTGTAACACCGGCACAAAATAATGGCGCAGCTTCTGAAAAACCTAAGCCTTCAGGGATCTTTACAACATAGTTCCCATCAGCTAAGCAATATTCTGCGTAACTACCATCAACTGAGTAACCCGTATTATGCTGTGAAAGACATAAGGTCTCTTTACCTTCTAAACAAAATTCACAATGACCACATGCACTGTATAGCCAAGGAATGCCAACACGATCACCAATTTCCAAATGAGTAATATTACTACCCAGCTGTTCGATCACTCCAACACCTTCATGCCCTGGAACTAACGGCATTTTAGGCTTTACTGGCCAATCACCATGACAGGCATGTAAATCAGTATGACACACACCACATGCGGCTATTTTAACTAAAACATCATTGACTCCAACGGTTGGAATGGGTAAGTCTGAAATTTCTAATTTGCCTTTGTAAGTACTATTAACGGCTGCTTTCATTGCTCGTTCCTTGTTGTTGCGAAGTTGTTATTGAGTAGTTGTTAAGAAATTAGTTGTCGTAAATTAGTGTACACCTTACGCGACTCTAGATGAGCAAAAATTAATCTAAATCAAACTTTAGTGATATAACTTGTTCTGAACGACTAAGAACGACTATTAGTACCAACACATAATCCCCTAGGCTTGATTCAGCCAAGGAAAATTCAGCGTATTGCGCAGTAAATCTTGCTAAACATATTCAGCGTGCTAGCATTAATTTCATTATTTATTGAAACTTGAGAAGCAATGACATTATCAGATAAGAACTTTGCCTTTGTAATGCACTGTGGCGAAATGGGTAGTCGTTGGGGTTTTAATCGCACCATTGGCCAAATGTGTGGATTATTGATCATCACCAAAGAGCCAATGACAGCGAACGAAATCGCCGATGCCTTAAGCATTTCTCGTGGTAATGTCAGCATGGGGATCAAAGAACTGCAATCTTGGCGTTTAATAAAAGTGCAGCATATTCCAGGTGACAGAAAAGAATATTACGCCCCTGCAGGTACTATTTGGGATATGGCAAACCGCGTATTCGAAGAACGTAAAAAGCGTGAGATTGACCCTACTCTCAGTTTACTCAGAGATAACCTGTTAGAGCCTGCAACCAACGACGATGAAAAGTTTGCGCAACAACAAATGCATGAAATTCATGATCTACTCGAAACCGTCACTAAGTGGTCTTCAGAACTACAGCGTTTAAGCCCAGAGCAACTACAAAGCTTAATGAAGCTCGGCTCTGGTATTGGTAAAGTACTCGACTTTAAAGATAAGATATTGAAGAAATCGTAGCAGCGATTTTATATCGCGTCTGTGCACCTATTAACTGAGCGCTTTGAGCGAATTTTAACAAAGCTAAATAACAATGATGTCGAGAGTCAGGATTTGAGCATTAAGTTTGAACCTTTGATATTAAAAGAACCTCCTTATAATATAAAGTTCTATATTTATTACTCTATCACTAAATTAAACTATTTCTTTTTCTATTAATATTAGTGTTAATAGATTCAATATCTTTGATGTAACTATCTGGAAGCTAATGAAAAGTATTACAGCACTAGAAAATTTAGCTAATAAACTTCATGAATTATTTGTTATGAATCAGAAGCTCTATGCTGATCAATTGGATGATGGGACCTATAAAACTCTCTACAGGCCTATTTATCCCGCTGTTATAGCCAAAATGTTAGATGAAAAAGGTAGTTTGCTTACTTACCAAGAGTCAGCAGGTTATGTCCGTTGGGTATGCTTAGATTTTGATGTAAAAAAAGAGTTTTTAACTGAGCTTGATATCCATTTACATGCATTGGTTACCGTTGTTGAACAAACCTGTAATATTTTAAAAGATATGAATATAGATTTCTTACTTGAACACTCTGGAAATAGAGGTATTCATATTTGGATTATATTCAAAACTGAAATAGTTAAATCAGTAGCTTACAACTTTGTTAGCTACATTTATAAAAAAACAGGAACGTTACCTGAAGCTATTGGAATTGATTTATTTCCTAAAACGGGATCATATAATAAGAAATCTAAAGGAATAGGCTTAGGCGTAAAAATACCATTGTCATTGCACAAAAAATCAAATTGTTATTCATATTTTTTTGAAAAGATTACACTAGACAAAGTAACCAAGTTAGATTCAATTTTTATAAAATCACAAACTGATATTTTAGATAACTACAAACTTGTTGATTTTGAAGTTATAGATGCAACAGTAAATTTGACAACTGATACTGAGGCTCTTTCAAACATAATAGATATAAAATCTAAAAAAGCTATTGTTGATGAAAACTCAAGTTTAGATTCTATTTTAGGTCACTTAGCTAAATGTAACAGCCTACAACCAATAATAAATAATTATCGAAATGGCATTTCTAACAATGATAGATTAATTATTGTGGGTCTGCTCACTAGGCTCAGAAAAGAAAGTGATCCTAACTTCAGCCAGTCTATTCTCAAAGAGTTTTTCTCGCGTTTACCTGGATATGATGAATTAGAAACATCAAAAAGGCTTAGTTCACTAAATAACCTTTACCCATTATCTTGTTCAACGCTAAAAAAGAAATTTAATTCTAATTGTGATGGTTGCTCTTATAACCTTGGAGTGACCCCACTGTCACTTATACCTGATATTGAAATTATTGAGGCAGATAAATGGTTTTGTATCTCCGAGTCAATTTTTAAAGATATAAAAAATGCTCAACTTAACTACATAAATACAAATGACGAAATACCACTATTTCATTATCTGGCTATTATTAATAGTTTTAATTTCAGCGATTTTAGTTCTCAATTAGAACAATTAATTGCAGGGAATCTCAAACCTCATAAAGAGTACTACTCTTTTAAAAGAAAAGAATCACCAAGTAAAACTAGGGAGTTAGTTTCACTTAGTCCGGCTGATAAACTCTTAAGTACCGCCACTATAGGAATGATTCATAATATTTGGTACGACATATTTTTCAATAACTCATATGGATATCGCCTCAATCATAACTGCAATCATGGTTGGGTATTTGAAGGGTGGTTTTCATTGTGGAAAACCTTTATTAAGAATGTAAAAGAAGTAATAAACGATGAAGATAATTCTTATGATGATTACCAGCTTATCAAAATAGACTTAAAAAACTTCTATGGGAGCATTGATCATCAACGATTAAAAATAAAGGTTCTTGATCACCCTATTGAATTTATAAAAAACAAGATTGAGTCTTTACCTCAAGAAGAAAGAAACATATATGAAAATATAGTTTCATATATGTTTTCATTAATTAAATTATATCACCCACACACTGGACTCCCCCAAGGACCTGCTTTTGCGAGGTATTTATCTGAGATTTATTTATTAGGATTAGATGAATTAATCAATAAAAAAATAAAAAGAGGTCATGAATTTTATTTTAGGTATGTGGATGATATTTTCATTTTTGTTCAAAACAAAAATAGAGAAGAAGAAATATATTCAAAAGTAACAGAATGGATAAGCTTAAATAGCTTGGAACTTAACTATAATAAGAGTCTGAGAATGAGCGTAAAGGAATATAAAGATTATAATATTATGGATAATTATTCAGATGAAAGTAAATACAATATTGACCAGACTACAAAACATTTTTCCATCACCACAAATAAAGAAAATGACCGAGCTTTAGAACAAGCAAAAGATCTATTAGCACAATCAGAATTAGGTTTAAAAGATGACTTTCGTTTTGTATTTACTAAATTTAAAGAAGGTATTGAGCTTGACGTAGATAAAAGTAATGTTGAAAATCAAATAATTACAAGTGAGTATGGGAGGGGGTCAATGTATTCCATTTTTTTTGATACTTATTTTTTTAAAAAAGCGTCAGTAACCTATATAAATGAAGATGAATATAATCTTATGAGCACTCTCGCTAAAGAGTGTTATTTAAACTCCCTGTTAAAGCACGCTCAAGAAAATAAAGAAGAAGAACTAATAAATCATATTGAAAATCTGATAAAGCACAACAGTGAAATAACCTTATCTAGTATCGAAAGATTATCAATTTTTCAGTTAGCCTTGGGTTCCAATCTTGAATTAGACTTTAATTTTATTAATAAGATAGAGTATTCAAGTTTAATTTCTATTCTTACATCACCCGTTCGTTTACCTATCAATGAATGGTTACTGACAGAGGACTTTTTCTCATTAATATTCCCATCCTCTTTGAATTCAAAAGAGTTTATTAATAATATATCGAAAATAATATATAAAAATGAATTTTCAGTGCATTCATTAGCCAAAGTTGCTAATTACTTCTGGATTAGGGCATCTGAAAACTCTTATAAGTTATTCAATTTGCAGGACAATAATATAAATGCAGGTGAAATATATAATTTATTATCCTTGTTTTCCTTTGTTGCGAAAAACATTAACGATATTAAAGTTTCTTTCTGCGAATTGTGGGGAAGGTTATTCAGCTATATTAATAGTAAAGACTGTAAAATAACTCAGTTTAACTGGTTTGAAGTTATCCCTAGCAATGAAATTAGTCAAATAAATAATGCCACTTTAACTACCTGTATAACTTTAGATCAAGATGGTGGTCTGCTTCAAAGTTGTATTGATACGCACAATTTATTAGATAAATTTAGGGAGATCATTTTAACTATTGAAAGAAGTGATAACCCAGACGTCCAAGCTATAGACTCTCAGCTTATTGATAAACTAAAAGAAAACGATGAGTTTATTAAGTGGATATACGATCATGATGCCAAGTTATATCCTACCAAAGAAATTTGCCTCTCTAATATTGCTCTAAATAACACAGTTGTTATGAATAAGGGCAACCATTATTTAGTTAAATCATTAGATGAAAAGTTAGATTCGTTTGATTATTTAGAACAGTTAGAACATTTCAATGACAATAGTATAGTTACATTTTCAAAAAGTAATAAGTATAAAAAAGTTGCAAAGATCTTTTCAGATGGGAGCGTTAATAATGTAATTGAAAGTATCTTAAGATTACATGAAACAGGCCTTAACTTTAAAACAGAATACCGGACATTTGGATTTCCTAACTACTTCATACTTGATTCGCATGTAAATGAGGAATATAAACCATGCATACCTTATTATGCTAATGGAAGTTATATCTTTCCAAGTTGTAATTCCAAATACGATAATGATATTGAAAAATTTTCTGCTCTATTACTAGGCTTGTTATATGACCAAAGCCTTGAAATACTTTCGAATAAAGGAACTAGCTTTTCATTTGTAATTAATAAAATTAATGAACACAAACTGTTTCCTAAATTATGTAATACAAACAGCAAAAAATTAGATTTTTTAAAATCTTATATTAAAAATTGTAACTCAGAACTACATTACTTTGGTTTTTATTCATTTGAAAGTGCTTGGGCACTATCTTTGTGGGATTCAGTTGACGGTACCGATAATATAAATAGTAATAAATTATTAAACTTTTTTGAGACTTATTTATACCATCACGATAATTCAAAAAGATCTTCACCTCCAGAGCTATATCATTTGATATTAAACGCTCAAGAAAGCCCTAATATTAACTTTAACCTTGATGATTTTCTTAGTTTTATTACAAGTTCGATTACCTTGCCCGATATGCCTAATGCAATGACTGAGCTTAAATTAGAAATAATAAACACAATAAATGATAATTTAGAGAAAGAGATTGGTTCAACATGCTTAATTAGTGCCAATGAGCTCAAAGAAGAAAAAATTACTGTTATAAATGAAAGCTCTTTCGGGGACGAAGGTAAATATAAATTAACCATATCGGGAGTTGAGTTATACAGCTCTGAAGGTAACGATAAAGGTTATATTTTAGATTATGGCAAAAAACCTTATTTTCAAGAATTAACAAAAGAAAGTCTAAAGTTGCTCAATAATGAGCGAATTACTTTCACTATTGAGTTACCAAATTTATGCTTGATTCTTTTGATTCCTAGAGAGATTCAAAAAATATATGAATCAATTAATACTAGGTTTAAATGGTTAAGTGACGCCAAAAATGATAGCGAGGATACTAGACTACTTTACAATTACGAATTAGATATAAATCAAATAGATGACAGCATATGTGATGCAGCTTCAATCGTTCAATATCATTATCTTGATAAAAATGATTTTGAACGAGCAAAAGATAGAGTCACAAACTGGCTGTTACTATTCAACAGAGTTTCGTTAAAGGGATCAAAACTACAAGAGTATATGGATGCTGAAGGCTACTCTCTAAAATACTTATACAAAACGATATTGGATGTATTGTCAAAGCATGTATATATAAGCCCTGAGGATATTACAAAGTTTGGTGGTTTACTTACGGATTCTATGGAAAATAGCAAGTCTGAGATCTTTACACTGAAAAATATTCATAAAGATAAGAATGGATTACAGCATTTAATTTCCGAAACTGGTGCTGCAAATTTAAGAGCTCTAGAAGTTGATAATTGCTTCGATAATATTGTTAATTTATCTCGTGATATCGAGGAAATAGTCATACTGTGCGATGTCGGCATATCGGGCACAGAATTGAAAAAAGCCTTAGATTTTTATCTTACAAACTATAGGCAAGCCAATGAAATTTCAGATGAAAAAAGGGACGATCTAATCGAACAGGAATCATATTTCTCATTTGATCATGAGGATAGTGTTCTTTGGTCTTCGTTTAAATCTAATTTCTATTCTGTCAATAAAGTTGTAATCGTTGCAGCTTTGGTTACTGAGCGGTTTAAAACAAGAGTAGAACAAGTTATAAAAGGCTTATTTAATGATTTCAATAATTCTAGTGTTTCAGTTGAATTTAGAGTAGCGAAAGTTGAAAGCAGGTTTAATTTTTGTGACTTTACAGATGATATGCAGGCAAAAAGAGTAGCTTTATTTAAGGAGCTTTTAAAAGATACTGCTTTACTAAAGTCAATCTTTCAAGATGATTGGAAAAAGTATTCCAGCTCAATAAAAATTACGGATAGTAAAGATAAGATATTGGATTCAAATATGATTTTACGTCTGCAATCAACCCCTAAAGGACGCTTCAGGCTATTTACAATGAAGCCTAAAACAGGAGAAGAAAGTTTATTGGATCGCAGGCGGGAACATAATGAGTCAATGTGATATTAAAGATCGCTTATTTAATTTAAGATGAAGGGGTCTACAAAACATGAAAAAAGTCAGATTTTGTCACCATATATCAAAATTTTTGACTATGTGCTTATGATGAAAAGCAGTCTATTTTCTACCCTGTTACTTATAAATTTTGAAAACAAAGGGTCAAATCTAGTCTTCAGACATCAAAATTTTTAACTCTGTTCTTATGACACAAAGCTTTATATTTTCTACCTTGTTACTTATAAATTTAATGTCTTCTCTTAAGCGCAGCGTCTCATAGCCTCTTTGTGAATAAATCACTTTAAGGGCTTTAAACACAATGCAGAATAAAAAAGGGAACAAAGGGGTCAAATCTTGTCTTCAGACATCAAAACAACCAGTAAATATCTGTAAAGCTAAAGTTTAGCTTTTTAAATAATCTGGATGTGATTTGTCCAATAACATTGTTACGTCGTTTTACGGAACTTACGAGCCATAATGCCCGTTAGTTTAATTAACTGTTTACAAAAGTAGTTATTGCTGGAATTATCACGATTTAAAATAATTAGTGTGTTGCCAATTACCCGAATAGGAAGGTTGAGCCGCTAGACTATCTAAGGAATGGTGTTAAATTTAATTATGATATTACCTCGAAATCGAGATTATTTTCAGATATTTTTAGCCTCTCTATCACCAATGATTTTCGTGGTACTTTTACTTGCAGAGCTTGGGTTGGAATGGGTGTATTCATTATCAATTATTACTCTTTGCTACTTAGCTTCATTCACCTTTTGGTTTAAGAATGGAACAAAGCCGGCAGCATGGATTAGCAAAGGGAAACTACATATTCGAGATGGTGTGTTCGGTACTGATGTTATTTATAAAGACCGACTAGAATCCATGCGTTATGAAATTGGCCATAAGCGTGCTGTCGCAGGTAGTAATGCAGAGGAAGCTGAGATGCACATATTGGTTATTAAAATGAAAGGTTTTGATGAATGGACTTTACCTATTAAAGATTTAATAGAACATGGGCCAAATTTAAGGCTTTATAAGTTTATCAGAGATAATTTTTATAATTTGAAACTGGTGAAAAAGTAGTTATAACAAGCTTTTAAACACAACACAGAATAAATATAACGCTTATTAATTAATGCAGTTTTTTAGTTCAGGTTTACAGAGGATTTTTCGTTGGGTTTCGCTGCACTCTACCCAACCTACGCAGTCAAGTTTAACTCCGGACATACAACTTAAAGCCTACCGACCCTTGCAAGTTTATACATTTTTTACAAAGCAAAGCGCGAGATAAACTCGCGCTTTCTGTAAACGCCCTAGTACCTAATTACCTAGAGCCTAGCACCTAATTACTTATTAAATCGCTGGGTAACCAATGCGATCAGACAAGTAACCAACACTGGTGGCAAAGTAATATGAGCGATTCCAATGCATTAACGCTTTGTAATTATCATAAGCTAAATACATACGGCCATTCATATCATCAGGCATAACCAATGCCGCCGTTACATCTACGGCTGGTAAATCAGTACCATCCATTTTACGTACACCTAAAGCTTGCCAATCAGCTAACGAACGCTCTGAATCAGCCCAAAACTCTAACCATTGAGTACGTGTTTTAGTGCCACGTTGCAATACATAGCTAGGTTCGAAGCTTTGTGGTAACTTAATTTGACGACCCCAAGTAAGATCACTATTCCAGCCAGCTTGCTTTAAATAGTTAGCTATTGATGCAAAGGCATCAACTTGGGTGGTCCAAATATCTTTTCGACCATCTTTATCATAATCTACCGCGTAGGCATTAAATGAGGTTGGCATAAACTGCGTTTGCCCCATTGCACCTGCCCATGAACCTTTGAATTTATCTAAAGTAATGTGCCCTTCCTTTAGAATGTCAAGCGCGGCCCATAATTGGTTTTTATACATAGTTTCGCGACGGCCATCAAAAGCCAGCGTGACTACCGATGAAATAACGTTGTGACCGCCTTGGATTTTACCAAAATTACTTTCAAGGCCCCATAACGCAACAATAAAGCGTGCTTGCACGCCGTACTCGGCTGCAATTTGTTCTAAAATATCTTTATTTTCAGCGTATAGTTTACGTGCGCGGTCAATTTTCCATTGTGGCACACGCTTTGGTAAGTAAGTCTCTAAGGTTTCTTTAACTTCAGGCTGATTTTTATCAGCAGAAATTACCTTTTCTTTAAAGTGTGCTGTAGCGAAAGCATCTTCAATTAATTGACTATCGTAGCCTTTTTGTGCTGCTTCTTGTTTTAAACCTGCAACATATTCATCAAATTGTGCTTGGGTCTTGGCCAGTGCCGATGTACTGATACAGGCACTACATAAAATTGCAGCCAATTTAGTCATTATATGTTTAGTCACTATCAACTCCATTTTGTTTTCTATGCTCAGCTAGTAAGTTAGCTTCAGGTGGCGGTAACTGGAGATAAAACCCGACATCAGTTAATGATTTCTCAACCAAACTTAAATCAGCCCCGCCTAAATGCGTTCGTTTTGCTAAATTAATTAACATTACGTAATGAGGTTGACCGAACATAGCCATTAAAGGTTCCGGTACCTTGCTAAAATCATCTCTTTTTTCTACAAAAAGGAAGGTATCCGCTTTTTTCTTACTTTTATATACCGCAGTCAGCATTATGACCCTATAAAATCTTGCTTAACAGTGCTGCACACTATAACATGAGAGTCATAATAAGTTAGAAAAATTAGATTAGAAATTTCACCTTATCCATATAAACACAGGCCTTATTCAGCCTGCGTTTATCTAAAATTGATTTCTGATCACACTATTCAATTGAGCGTGTATGTCGGACCAAACTTTTGAGCTAAAAGGGAATCTTTTTACGTTATCAGTTTTACATCTTTATAGTACTGATATAAACCTGTTAGCTGAGCAACTGTATATAAAAATTGCCCAAGCCCCTCGTTTTTTTGAGGGTGCTCCTATTGTTGTTAATTTAATTGAGATAAAAAATAATCTTGTTGATTTTGTTCATCTAAAGTCTTTATTAGAACGAATGAACTTTAATGCTGTTGGAGTCTGTAATGGCTCTGATGAGCAACATACGCAAGCCAAAGCCGCTGGGCTCTCAGTTTTAAATTATTCACAAGACGTTAAGAGTGAACCTGTTACAAAGCAGAGTAATACTTCAATTGTTGAGAAAACAGTTTACTTACCTGCCCAAGTTATCAATGGCACAGTGCGCTCTGGTCAACAAGTGTATGCTAAAGACCGTGACCTAATCGTTATTGGTGCGGTAAGCCATGGTGCAGAAGTGATTGCTGATGGCAATGTACATATTTATGGCACATTACGTGGTCGCGCAATAGCAGGCGCACAAGGTTACAACGAAGCACGTATTTTTTGCCAAAAATTAGAAGCAGAACTTGTTTCTATCAATGGCAACTACTGGATCAGCGATTCTCTGCAAGGTGAGTTCTGGGGCAACGCTGCACAAATCCAACAAAAAAATGAATCATTAGAAATTTCAGCTTTGGTTAAAGGATAAATCTTATGGCAAAAGTCATTGTCGTTACGTCAGGTAAAGGTGGTGTAGGTAAAACTACATCAAGTGCTGCAATTGGCACAGGTTTAGCACTTAAGGGCTATAAAACAGTCATTATAGATTTTGATATCGGTTTACGTAACCTTGATTTGATCATGGGCTGTGAACGTCGCGTTGTCTATGATTTTGTTAACGTTATAAACGGTGAAGCAAATTTAAATCAAGCACTTATCAAAGATAAACGGGTAGATAAATTATTTTTATTACCTGCTTCACAAACCCGTGATAAAGATGCTTTAACTCGCGAAGGTGTTGAACGCGTATTAAACGAGCTGAAAAAAGACTTTGATTATATCGTCTGTGATTCGCCAGCAGGGATTGAAGCCGGCGCTATGATGGCGATGTACTTTGCTGATGAAGCAATTGTAACAACGAACCCTGAAGTATCATCAGTTCGCGATTCAGACCGTATTTTAGGTATTTTGCATAGCAAATCTAAACGTGCTGAAGAAGGGCTTGAAAACATAAAAGAACATTTATTACTGACTCGTTATAACCCAGAGCGAGTAGCTAAAGGTGAAATGCTGTCAGTTGAAGATGTGCAAGATATTCTTTCTATCGAATTGTTAGGTGTAATACCTGAATCACAAGCGGTATTAAGTGCATCAAACTCAGGCCAGCCAGTTATATTAGATACAGAGTCTGATGCTGGGCAAGCTTATGCCGATGCAATTAATCGCTTATTAGGTGAAACAGTCGAATTTCGCTTCTTAGATGTAGAAAAGAAAGGTTTGTTCAAACGGATATTTGGAGGTTAACGTGTCACTACTTGACTACTTCCGCTCAGAAAAGAAAAATACAGCGTCACTAGCAAAAGAGCGATTGCAGATCATTGTTGCGCATGAGCGCTCACAGCGTGGTACACCTGATTACTTACCACAATTAAAACAGGATATTCTTGATGTTATCCGTAAATACGTCAACATCAGTAATGACGCGGTTCAAGTCCAATTCGATCAAAACGAAGATGACTTAGCGGTATTAGAGCTCAACGTCACTTTACCTGACGAAGAGAAAGAAAAGAAATAACTAAAAGGGCGCTATTACAGCGCCCTTTTCACATTTTATTACTTTATTTAATGTTCAAATTACTCCTGTTCAACATCATTGCCTGTTACAAAAAGCTCAGTCGTTGATTGTTAGTCTAGCTATAGGTATCAATCAAAGGACATTATGATAAATAAAGTTCTATAGTTTGCTGCACATATTTAAAAAAATACCACGCATTATTTAAACTCTTTAATTCGGCACTTAAAGAATACTCGCCGAATCAAGTAATTTACTTCCTGCCTTTGAGGTAACTGCATAATTAAAACCAGGTTGAATACAATAAGAGCCATATTCACCAGATTTACTCAAGGCTAAAAAACCGACTTGAAACTGTTTATAATCACCCAGCTTATGGGCAATTCGCTCAACTGCGGCCTTACACGCTTGAGTAGGTGTCATACCTTGGCGCATCATTTCAACGACTAAATGGCAGCCTACCGTTTTTATCATTAACTCGCCCATGCCCGTTGCCGTTGCAGCACCGACTTCATTATCAACGTACAAACCGGCTCCTATAATGGGCGAATCACCTACTCTGCCTGACATTTTAAAGGCCGCGCCACTAGTGGTACACGCCCCAGATAAATCACCACTACTATCTAGCGCTAACATGCCGATTGTGTCGTGATTTTCAATATTGATCACGGGCGCATATTTTGATTCCACCAGCCAATCTTGCCAGGCCTTTTTGGCTTGCGGAGTTAATAAGTTTTCTTCTATAAACCCTTGTGATTTAGCAAATTGCAGCGCCCCCTCACCTACTAACATCACATGCGGGGTGTTATCCATCACTAACCGGGCAACCGAGATTGGATGCTTAATATGTTGTAAAAATGCAACTGCGCCACAGTTTTGATTTTCATCCATAATGCAGGCATCGAGAGTAACGTTGCCTTCTCTGTCAGGGTAACCACCATATCCTACTGTCATCACATTCGGGTCTGCTTCAGGAATTCGCACACCGGCTTCCACAGCATCAATGGCTTTACCATGCTCAGCAAGTACCTGCCACGCGGCTTTATTAGCCGCTATACCATGTTGCCACGTTGAGACCACTATGGGTTTAAGTTGCGAATTTAAGCTTTTAATTGATTTATTAACGACCTGTTTTTGAGCCAATACTTTTGCCGTCAGTGTACTCGCTCCTACGGCTAGTAAAGCGGTTATCGATTGTCTTAAAAATTGTCTTTTACTATTCATGACTAAATCCTAGTTATTCATTTTAGTAATATCGTTGCAGCTTTATTTAAAGTCCCACTCAGAATCATTAAAAATAAGGCCAGAGGGATAGCCCTCTGACCTGTAAGTAATTAAAACTATTTTTCTAATCCGAGTAACTCGATTTCGGCAATTTGTAGTAATCCGTCATTATTTGCATTTTTGCTAATGCTAAGACGATAGCTTAAAAAAGCAAAACCATTATTGAATTCAAATGAACGACGTTGCAAACGCTCATCCCAGCTTTCGCCTAACCATGATGAAACAACAGTCCAGGTTTGGCCTCCATCATTTGAACCTAATAAACTAAAGTTCTCAGGGTCTCGTTCAGGTGCATCATTGGCGCTAGTTATTGCAAGACCGCTGACCGTTTGCGGATCACTAAAATCAACTTGAATCCATGCTGGATTTTCTTCTGTTGGCGCTCCTTGCCAATCATTATGATCCAGCCATTTGGTCTGTATATCACCATCAAATGCTTTATCTGCACTTTCTGCATCACCAATACTAAAGCGGGCACTAAATACACTACCGGTAAGTGAAGTTAGATCTTTAAAAGCATAGTCAGGACCAATTAAACCAACTTCGGCAATTTGAACTAAACCATCATTATTGGCATTTTTAGTTACAGCAAGTCGGTAGTGGCTATACGCGAGTGTATTTGCCACAGGAAACGTTCTTTTTTCTAGGCGCTGATCAAAACTTTCGCCGACCCATGCACCGATATCCAACCAGTTTTCACCATCCATCGATGCCATTAAAGTAAATGATTCAGGATCGCGCTCAGGGGCATCGCTTGCACTTGTGAGTGTCAGTGTATTAACTGCTTTTGCTTGCGGTAAAATAACTTGCAACCAAGCTGGATCAGCATTAGTTGGTGGTCCCTGCCAATCGTTATGATCAAGCCATTTGGTATTTACATTATTATCAAATGCTTGCGCTGCACCTTCACTATCACTGATACTATTACGTGCGCTGTAGCTTGCTCCTGCAACTTTACTATGATCTTCTCCTGGCAATTCAGGGCCAATTAAATCGATATCAGCTATTTGTAATAAACCATCATTATTCTTATTTTTGGTCACTTCTAAACGATAACTACTAAATGCTAGTTGATTAGAAAAAGAAAACGCTCTGCGCTGTGCTCTAGAGTCGAATGATTCTCCTACCCAAGTTGCAAGTTTTTGCCACGTGGTGCCATCATCGTTAGAAGCTAGTAAAGCAAAGTTTTCTGGGTCACGTTCAGGCGCATCATTAGCACTGACAATTACTAACTGATCCACGGCTACAGGACTTACAAAGTCCATCTGTATCCATGATGGCTTGTCTTCAGTTGGAGCCCCCTGCCAATCATTGTGATCTAACCACTTTGTTGTAGGGTCATTATCAAATGCTTTATCTGCATTTTCTGCATCCCCAATACTATTACTAGCACTGGTAGTACCGCTGGTAATATCAGTATGATCAACACTTGTAAAAACAGGGCCTACCATCTGAATGTCCGAAACTTGCACTAACCCATCATTGTTTTTATTTTTTGTAATATTAACTCGATAACTAAGGTACTTTTGTCCATTAACGAAGCTAAATTCTTGGCGAGAAAGCCGATCCTCGAATGATGCACCAATAATATTTGCAAGCTCAAACCAACTTTTTCCACCATCATTAGACCCCAATATGGTAAAATTCTCTGGGTCTCGCTCTGGCGCATCGTTAGCACTGGTAATGAATACACTATTTACAGCCTGTGGCTTTGCAAAATCAACTTGTATCCATGAAGGTGATGCTTCACTTGGTGCCCCCAACCAATCATTATGATCAAGCCATTTAGTATCTAGGTTATTATCAAAGGCTTTAGCTGCACTTTCAGCATCACTAATTGCGTTTCTAGCTGTAAATACTGCACCAGTTAAGTTCTCTTGTGTGGTGATTTCTTGAAGTGGGCCTGTTGATAATGCTTCATCAAAAAGCGGTAATGACAGATCAACTATCGAATCTGCAGTTAAGCCTAGTTCAGTGGTTAGAGGATGACTGCTAATGGCATCATAAATACGCTGACGAAAGGCAGCTAGCGCATCTGCGTCATCGTTTAGTGCAGCCCTAATATTCTGCTGCGCATTATCCATCACTGATTTTAAATTATCAGATTCACTAAACTGTGCAAAAGAAGCATTTAACAACGATAGTTTAATTATTGCCTCATCTGCATATTGCGTTGAGCATACTTGTTCTGCGCTATCATTTTCTTCACAACTTTCACCTAGTATGAAGTTGTCGAGCTTGTCAGCACTTATCACTGCCATGTTAAAAACATTAGTATTGCCCGTTTGCCAACCCATAGTTCGCAACAACAACGCAGACATTTGCGCCTGTGCTAATGCCATTAACTCTGCAGTTGATACATTTCGACCATCAGCAATTTGTTGCTCTACAAGTTGAGTCGCCAAAGTTGTTAATGCGTTGGCTTGCAAAGTTGTGTCTGCAACACCATCGGCATCATTGCCATAAGGTACCGTTAATTGCCCTAACGTTGAAAATACACTCCCAGCAATTGCTGCACCACTGGTTAATTGTGTAAATTCAGCATCACCACAGCGCAGCGCATCACATTGCATTGTAGAACTATCCGTGGTTGAAATATTAAGTTTTACGGTGGAATTGATCCCAAAACCTGCCTCACTGCTTAATTCAATAAAAAAGCGGCCCTCTTGATCGGTATTGCTGGCACTGTTTATTGTTAAATTACTACCATTGAGCGCAGTAACGGCGATATCTGCATTTGATAAAACACCTTTGATTATTGTCCCTGCAATTTCAGCATGTGTAACATCAGGTGTTACTGGTACATTATCTACTTTTGGGTCATTACTTGATCCACCACATGCGCTAAGTAAACTTGCAGTTAAAAGTGAGGTCCCTACAAGTTTAAATATATTTAGTGTATTCATAATTTTGCCTTTTAAAATCAGCTGTTGATAACACGCTAACTAACCGTATTCATTTTGTTTTATTAAACGGTTATAACTTGTCACTGAGTACGTAAAAACTCTTTTTAACAAGTGCTTAGTTAGCCTGTTGATAAAACGTTTTAGCCAAACCTTAACAATTAAAACCGATAGGTTAGTCCAGCATAATACCGGCGACCGCTATAGCTGCTACTGCGAAGTCGCGCTTTACTATCATCACCATAGAATGTTCGTGACTCTTCTTTTGTTAAATTAATAACCGATGCCGAGAGCACTAAATTTTCCATCACGCTGTATGACGCATTTAAATCAACTTGTTGATAAGGTTCTTGGGATACAGTTAAGCCATCAGCTAATCCTAAGGCCATTTTCCCACGGCGGTTATAAGATGCCCGAACACTGTAGTTATCGTCTTCAAAGTAAGCTGAAAAGTTGAATTGATCATCGGCACTGCCCACTAAGGCTGATTCACCTACTTTTTCACCATCAACACTGACATCAGCTTGATTAGTATCATTGAGGGTATAGTTAGCATTGATACCAAAACCATTATCAAAAGCATGTTGAGCAAATAATTCGATTCCGCGAGAAGTGGCATTAGTACCATTTGCAGTGGTGGTAAATGGTGTTACTGTGATGTCTCCAGCTGGAACAATTTCAACGCCAGTAAAAGGATTTGTAAAACCATCGAATGGACGTTCTGAAGTAATGATCAAAGGCACTATGAAATTATCAACGTCCTTATTAAATAATGCGATGCCAACCGCTGAACCATTTCCATAATAATATTCAGCTGATAAATCGAGTTGCACAGATTCAAATGGCTGTAATGCTTTATTACCACCCGATCCACTCCAACCTTGATCAACTGGGTTACCTCTAAATTCGAGTCGGTCGTCAGCCCACTCTTGTGATATGAAGGTTAATTGTTCCGGTGCACCTAAATCATTAAAAGGTGCGCGTGACATAGTTTTGGCAGCTGCGGCTCTGATAACCAGAGAATCACTCGCTTCCCAGACTAAATTTAAGCTAGGTAGGAATCTGTCATCTTTGACAGTGCGTAATGTGGTAGTTTCAACATCAACCAAACGCTCATCACCAAGAATATCTTCACCGGTCGCATCATTTATATCATCTAAAAAGTAGTTTATTTTGTCTGAAGACATAATTTGTGTTTGCGTTTCTACATAACGAACGCCGACATTGCCGCGAAAATCACCAAACGAAAAATCAGCTTGAAGATAAGCAGCTGTTATTTTTTCTTCAATATCAAAAACAAAATCGGGTTCACGGCGTGTATATTTAACATATCCATTAGTAACAATATCCCGATATTGCTGCCAATTAATACTCGGCATAGTATTAACTTCAAACCCACCCGCAATATTTTGTTCCGATTCTTTATTTAATACATCCTCAAGGTTTGGCATGCCACCAATCCACTGATAGGCAACTTCATCTATTGCACCTTGACTGAATGGATCAAGTTCCCCACTAGCAATGCGATCGGCACCATCTTGAGTAATAAAAAACGTATTATTGGTTTCCCGATGCAGACTTGCTTTTCGATGCTTAACTCCCACACGCAATGTATCAACTATGCCATAAGCAACATGGTAATCTAAATCAAGTTGACCATAGTCTTCTTTTAAGTCACTGACAATGAAACTTGAGCCTGTTGACCCTGGATCAGGATCACCTGCAATACCTGCTTGTAAATTCGCAAGTAATGCTGGATCTGCATATAAAGAAACACGTTCACCTAAGCGCCAACCTGCAAACGATGCCGCATTTTCATTTTTTCCTGAATCACTACGACTGCCAGGCTGACCGCTTTTATACGCTGCATTAAATGACTCCGATGGCCCACCGCTTGCCTTCGTACGACCAAATTTGCCTTTAAGGTCAAAGACATCACCTGCATATTCAAATGCAAAGTCATACGTATCTGAAGTATCTTTTTCTTTTGTATAACTACCTATGATCCAAGGAAACTCTAAATTGCCTTCACTACCGCCTGCACCACTGGTGAAATCCATTCCAGTAACAATAGAGCCCGTTTCATCAAGTATTACACCGGTTAAATAGTCAGGGTTATATTTCCATTCAGGGATCATCAGTTGTGAAGTAGTTCTATCTTGACCTAATTCAAAGTGAAAGTGATTAAATGTCAGCTCTAAATTATCTGTTGGTCGCCATTGCATTGTCGCTTGCACACCAACACGTTCGCGCTTTTCCTCAGTAATGCCAACACCGGCAACTTGCGGTGCCCACACACCATCATAGGAATTACCATACGCATCTTCTAACGCCCCAAAACGCCGAGTACTGTCAGTAATTTCATTGCCATTTACATCAGTTGCTGGCTGCTCGCTCCCCGTTGCCCATCGCCAACCACCTCCGCCTGACATATCTCCAGTCAGAGAGCGGTTAGTACGATCTTGCTTAGTATAACCGAGTAAAAAGCCAACGTTTTCATCTTCATTTTTCCAAGAATACACACCGCTAAAATTAGGCTCATACTCTTTTGTTACATCAGCATAAGTGTATTCAACATTAAATGCACCAGAGTTTGCATCCATATCCAATGGCGTACGACTATTTAGAATAACCGTACCACCTACACCGCCTTCATCTAAGCGAGCTTCTGATGATTTAAAAACTTCAACCGATTGCACCATAGTCGAAGGCAGTAAAGAATAGCTAAAAGAACGAGATGGAGAACCCGGTGATGAAGCAATAAAATTACCGTTAAGTTGAGTGAGGGTTAAATCAGATGACAACCCACGAATACTAACATTCTCGCCTTCACCACCACTGCGAGATATCACAACACCAGGTACTCGTTGTAAAGAATCGGCCACATTCTTATCTGGAAATTTACCTATATCTTCTGCGGTGATTGCATCAACAATCGAATTGGACAGTCGCTTAATCGCTAAATTTTCTGCCATCGAGGCGCGAATCCCCCTGACTTCTATTACTTCTAGATCGCTTTCTTGTTCATTTTGTTGATCTTGTGCGTATGCGCCATTACAGCTTGCCATCACCGCTAGAAGCAATGCAGATTTCTTAAATCGCCGAGCAAGACCCGCCGATTCACGACTGTTATTATTATTGGTCATGTTTATCTCCAGTATTATTGTGTGCTATTGATTGTATTTAGTAACTTAAAACCCACGATAATCCGTGCCAATAAACTTTAAGGCGTTTCATATCTGAGTTAATAGCTTGTTAAACTGCTTTTCAAGAATAGGGTTCTGTCGAAGAAAGTGATAATAGAAATTCGGTTGCCTCTAGAACAAAATCGGCGTTAAGGTTAAAAAAAGATCCAATTAGTGCTGAGCTAGTTTATAGTCGTCAACTTAAATTAATGGCATATAAAAACACTTCCCATATTCATGAAAAGTAAAAAAACAAAAATAAGAACATGATTTACAAATGAATTTTATTTATTCTATTATAATCTAATATAATTAAATATTTTATTGTTCACAACATCGCTGGTATTTTGGAACGAAACAATGCGTAAAAATTTAGAAGTCTGTTTAAACGCAGATAGTCATATTCAGTTAGCTGATAATGTAAAAACCGCATTTACAGCTGGCGCCTCTAGAATTGAACTTTGCAGCACAATGCAACTTGAAGGTCTCACTCCTAGTGAAACAGCAATGACTATTGCAGCTCATGCAATGCCCTCAGAAGGCGAGTTGCTTATCATGATACGACCTGTTGCGAATCAATTTATTGTTGATGCAACAATACTGAAGCTAATGCTTACACAAATAGCACACGCGGCGCACGCAGGTGCTACCGGTGTTGTTTTTGGTGCGCTAAACGCCAATGACGTTGATATCGCAGCTACCACAGCGCTTATTGCCTGCGCACATAAATATAATTTAGCAACGACATTTCATCGCGCTTTTGATTGTATAGAAGACAGCGAAAAGGCAATTGACCTATTAACTGAACTGGGCATTGATCGTATCCTCACAAATGGCACTAAATGGACTGGTGATAAAGGTGTTATGCAAGGTCTTAATCATATACAAACAATCATTAGCCACGCCAATGATCATATAGAAATTGTTATTGGTGGTGGCGTAACCACTGATAATGCAAGTACACTTTGGCAACTTGCCAACAATAATTTAGTGTCACTACATGCCTACTCTGGTGTACACAACAAGGATGGCTGGGTGGATCCGTTATTAATTAACGCAATTTTAAATCAACGAACTAACGAGCAGGCTAAAAATGACTAACCACTCTCAACCTCCCCTGTATTTAGGTATTGATGGCGGCGGTACAAAATGCCGAGTCAGGCTTGAAAACGCACAAGGCACCCTACTTGCTGAGGCAGTAAGCGGTGCAGCAAATATTGCAACCTCCGTTGAAGTGGCGCAGCAATCCATTATTGATGCAACAAAACACGCATTACAACAGGCTGGTTTAGGGCTATCAACACTCGGGGCAATTTATGCCTATGCAGGACTCGCTGGCGCTGGCATTGCCGGTGCAAATAAAAAGATGGCACAGTGGCAGCATCCATTTGCACAATTTAACTTTTCAACTGACTTACACATAGCCTGTCAAGGTGCCCATGGTGATAACAGTGGTGCGATTATTATTTTAGGCACTGGCTTTTGTGCTGGAGCAATAAAAAACGGTAACGTTATTGAATTAGGAGGCCATGGATTATTATTAAGTGATGGTGCAAGCGGAGGCTGGATTGGTTTAACTTTATTTCGTTATGCATTAGAGGTTTTAGATGGCTTATCCCCCTCAAGCCCATTAATAAATACCTTATTGGCACAGCTTAGTTGTGATACAAGTAACCAGCTGACAGAACTAGCACTCAATGCCAAACCCGCTTTTTTTGCCGGTTTTGCGCCTTTAGTTTTCGCAATGCAAGATGATCCTTGGGCCATTATTATTTTAGAGCAAGCAGCGCGCTATATTACCCGTTATATCGATCATTTAGTTAGCCACGGCTATTACAACATTACATTAATGGGAGGCACAGCCGAGAAAATTACTCCTTGGTTATCTACCAAAGCACAAGGTTATCTATGTGATGCGCATTACCTGCCCGAGCAAGGCGCTATTCAATTAGCTAAACGGCTGGCTTAGGGCTCAATTTGGTCGCGCATTTGCGAAGGGATCTCACCAAATAAGCGTCTGAATTGTTTACTGAAATAGCTAGGCTCAGAAAAACCGCATTGATAGGCTATTTGTGAAATAGGTAAACGAGTTTCAACAAGTAGCTTACGTGCGTTTTCTAAACGTATTTCATTAATAAATTGATTAGGTGTTTTTGCTAAATGTTTTTTAAAACGCCGCTCTAACGCACTTACCGATAAATGAGCAAGCTCGGCAAGTTCTTCAATACAGATATTACGATGATAGTGTTCACGTATATAATTTACTGGCCCTTCAATCGCTCTTACATGCGACAAAGCCTTTGATGTTTTTTGTAAATGCCGTGTAACGCCATAGGTGCCCAGTATCTGACCATCGTCAGTTAAAATCGCTTTTTTGGACGTTGAAAACCAGGCCAATTCACCATTTGAGGTTTGGTTTAGCTCCAAACGATCAATAACCACATAGCCATTCATTACGCGTTTATCGTCATTGACATATTGAAATGCTAAGTGCTTGGATGAAAAGTCAAAATCAGTTTTAAGTAAAATCTGCTCTAATGACTTATACCCTTGATGCTCAATAAAGTGTTGATTTGCGTATAAAATTCGGCTATCAGAATCCTTAACCCAAAACAAAATATCAGGTAATAAATCAAATGCCGCGATCAGTTGATTTACGCCCGCTTTATTTATAATCCCTTGTACTTCCATAATAATATATTCTATAAATATCAATTCGAAATAATATATAAAACGCCGATTTTGTTGCATTGTCAACCGAATTTTTATTATCCCTTACGCTGTTCATTCCTTATTATCAATAACATGATATTAACTAAACTCAGTAGACGATTACTGACATGGAGCTTTTTCATGAATAATGCCAAAATCCGCATGGGGATGGTCGGTGGTGCACAAGGTGCATTTATCGGTGCAATCCATCGCATTGCTGCACGCTTAGATGGCTTAATTGAGTTAGTCGCAGGCTCCTTTAGTTCAAATCCATCACGCAGCCAAGCTACAGCTGCAATGCTAGGAATAAATCCAGATCGTTGCTATGACAGCTACCAACAAATGTTTAGCGAAGAAGCTAAGTTACCTGCCGATCAACGAATTGATTTTGTGGCAATAGTGACGCCAAATCATTTGCATTTCCCAATTGCAAAGTGTGCAATTGAAGCAGGTTTTCACGTTTTATCAGATAAGCCAGCCACCCTAAATTTAGAACAAGCGCTGTTATTAGAAAAAACTCTGCAAGCCAGTGATTGTTTATATGGATTAACTCATACCTACACTGGTTACCCGATGATTAAAGAAGCGCGCCAACGTATTACTGATGGCGAGCTGGGCGCTATTCGTAAAATTATTGTTGAGTACAGCCAAGGTTGGCTTGCCACCAGCGAAGATGAAAATGCCAAACAAGCCAAATGGCGTTTAGATGCTGATAAGGCCGGTATTAGTTGTTGTATAGCTGATATAGGAGTGCATGCTGCAAATCTAGCTGAATACGTGAGCGGCCTAGAAATCACCGCACTATGCGCTGACTTAAATCATGTTGTTGCAGGCAGAACACTCGATGATGATGGCACCGTTTTACTGCGCTTTAACAACGACTCTAAGGGAGTTCTTCTTGCTAGCCAAGTTGCATTAGGAGAAGAAAACAATCTTAATTTGCGTATTTATGGCGATCAAGCAAGTCTTGAGTGGTCACAAATGGAACCAAATAGTTTGTGGCTCAAAAGTCATAACGCGCCAACCACCCTATTACGTGCAGGTGTTGGCCTAAAAAGTACTGCGGCACAAAATTCACTGCGAACACCTGCAGGCCATCCAGAAGGATACCTTGAAGCATTTGCCAATATCTATGTCAATTTTGCAAAACAAATTCACGCAAAAAAAGCCGGATACTCAGCATCTAACAGTGACTTCGACGTGCCTGGTATTAAAGAAGCAATTCGCGGAATGGCATTTATAGAAAATGCTGTAGCAGCGTCGAGCAAAGACACTAAGTGGCAACCATTTAAAATTGGATAAAAAATGAAACAAATTAAAGGTCCAGCGATCTTCTTAGCACAATTCATCAGCGATGAAGCTCCTTTCAACAGCTTTGCCACTATTTGTCAGTGGGCAGCAAATTTAGGCTACAAAGCAATTCAGCTACCGACTGCAAATTCTCGTATTTTCGATTTAGAAAAAGCAGCCCAAAGCCAAGATTATTGCGATGAAGTGACTAGTATTGCTGCACAGGCAGGGCTTACAATTTCAGAGTTATCAACTCATTTACAAGGGCAGCTCGTAGCCGTTCATCCGGCTTATGATGAAATGTTTGACAATTTTGCCCCTCAAGCACTACGCGGTGACCCTATAGCCAGAACGAAATGGGCCATCAATCAGTTAATGATGGCCGCTAAAGCCAGTAAAAATTTGGGCTTGAAAAGCCATGTGACTTTTTCAGGAGCACTACTTTGGCATACTTTTTATCCTTGGCCGCAGCGTCCAAAAGGACTGGTAGAGCAAGGATTCCAAGAACTTGCGAAACGCTGGCTACCAATCCTCAACTACTTTGATGAAATGGATGTGGATGTTTGCTATGAACTTCACCCAGGGGAAGATTTACATGATGGCGTAACGTTTGAGCGCTTTTTAGCTGCGACAAATAATCATCCTCGGGTAAATATTCTTTATGATCCCAGCCATTTCATCTTACAACAACTTGATTACTTATCATTTATTGATATTTATCACCATCGTATTAAAGCATTTCACGTCAAAGATGCAGAGTTTAATCCAAATGGTCGCAGCGGTATTTATGGTGGCTATCAAGATTGGCAAGACCGCCCTGGTCGGTTTCGCTCCTTAGGTGATGGCCAAATTGATTTCAAAAGTATCTTCAGCAAATTAACGCAATATGGTTTTGATGGCTGGGCAGTTCTAGAGTGGGAGTGTTGCATTAAACATCCTGAAGATGGGGCGAAAGAAGGCGCACAATTTATAAAAGAGCATTTGATCCGCCCTACGGCTAAAGCATTTGATGACTTTAGCGCAATGGACACAAATGATCAGCGAAATAAGCGGATATTAGGTATTTAATAAACAGGGTCACACACAATGAATAACAACAATAATCGTATTATTTTTCGGCTTTGCTGCATTGCATTAATTGTCACATCAATGACTTTCGCAATAAGGGCTGGCGTTTTAGGACAACTAGGCGAGCAGTTCGGCCTCACTGGTACACAGCTAGGCTGGGTAAATGCCATGGCATTTTTAGGGTTTCCGGTTGCAACCATGCTCGGGGGCATCATTTATAACGCGATTGGTGCTAAAAAGTTGGTTGCATTAGCGTTTATTTGCCACCTAGGCGGACTTATTTTAACTATCACTGCAGATGGTTTTTGGGGATTATTGATCTCTACCTTTTTAATTGGCTTTGCTAATGGATCGGTTGAAGCCGGTTGTAATCCACTGATCGCCCAAATGTATCCTAAAAACACCACCACTATGTTAAACCGCTTTCATGTTTGGTTTCCTGGCGGGATCGTAATTGGTGCATTAGCTTCAAATGCAATGACATCCGCTGGCTTCAGCTGGCAATGGCAAGTTTCGCTGATCCTTGTGCCCACCATTATTTATGGTGTGATGATGCTTAAAGCGAAATTTCCACAGTTTGATACACAGCAAAATTCAACCACCAGCAACTTAAAACACTTACTCTCGCCGCTGTATTTGTTTCTCATTATTTGCATGACACTGACAGCAGTCACCGAATTTGGCACACAGCAATGGATTGAGCAAATCCTTGGCTCGTCAGGCGCTTCGCCTATGGTTATTTTAGCTTTGATCACCGGATTGATGGCATTAGGTCGGTTTTTTGCGGGCCCGATTGTGCACCGCTTTAGTCCATCAGGTGTCCTACTGGGCTCAGCCATTTTTTCAACACTAGGGATATTTTTAATGAGCCAAGCGCAAGGTAATACCATCTACCTTGCCGCAGCACTATTTGCCGTTGGCGTTACTTATTTTTGGCCAACCATGATCGGTTGTGTCGCTGAGTATGCCCCAAAAACAGGTGCACTTGGCATGTCGTTAATTGGTGGAGCTGGCATGTTTGCAATGAGTATCTGGAACCCCGTCATAGGCCATTGGATTGATAATGCGCGAACACAAGCACAAACAACTAGTGTCAGTGTAGAACAAGTTGAAGTGCTCGCAGGACAAGCTGTATTACAAAATCTACTGGTTTTTCCGATTGTCCTGATCATTGTATTTATTGGTCTTCATCTGTTTATAACAAAAAATAAAAACGTTGAGAAATACGTTTAGTCATAACAAGTAACACACAAAAAATAAGGGGTATTATATGCTTAAATCAATCTCGATGTTGTCAATTGCACTGGCTTTTAGTAGCAGTGCTTTTGCTAAGACACCCGATAACCAACTTTCTAAAGAAGAACAATCAGCTGGCTGGCAATTACTGTTCGATGGCAAAGATATGTCGCACTGGCGCAATTTTAAAAGTGAGACACTCAGCCCAAAATGGACCATAGACAATGGCGCAATGTTACTCACTAAAGGCGGCGGCGACATACTCACGAAAAAAGTCTATCGCAATTTTGATTTACAAATAGATTGGAAAATTTCAACTAAAGGGAATAGCGGTATTTTTGTGCTGGCAGATGAAACTGGCAGTATGATTTATTCTCACGCCCCTGAAATTCAAATAATTGATAACGAAGAGCACCCAGATAACAAAATAGACTCACACTTGGCTGGCTCTATTTACGATCTGTTTGCAGCCCCGACAACAGCGCATAAACCAGCCAATAATTGGAATAGTGTTCGTATTCGTATGCAAGATAAACACTTGCAGGTTTGGCAAAATGGCATAAGTACATTAAGCATAGTAATCGGCAGCACAACATGGAATACCCTTGTCGCAAATAGCAAATTTGCTACTTGGAGTAACTTTGCTGCGGCAGAGCAAGGACATATAGGTCTTCAAGACCATGGTGACAAAGTGTGGTTTAAAAATATAAAAATTAAGGAACTATAAGCATGTCTACATTTGATCATAAAGTACTGGTTGTTGGCTCCGGCGCAGGTGGCGCAATGGCCGCTTATACCTTAACTAAACTAGGCCATAAAGTATTATTACTTGAAGCGGGGCGTGATTACGATCCAAAAAAAGAAAGCCCAATGTTTCGCCGTAACAGTGAAGCTCCTTTAATGGGCGCAGGAAATAAAGACAAAAACTTTGGCTTTTACGATGCAACCGTCGATGGTGGCTGGCAAGTTCCTGATGAGCCTTACACTAACGCCAAAGGCACTGATTTTTACTGGTGGCGTGCGCGCATGCTAGGTGGAAGAACTAATCACTGGGGACGTTACTCATTACGCTTTAGTGAACATGATTTTAAAGGTAAGAGCCAAGATGGCAACGGCGCAGATTGGCCTTTCACTTATGATGATATCGCACCATGGTACGATAAAACGGAAGAACTAGTGGGTATTTGCGGCACCAATACCGGCCTTGATGATATGCCGCCATCTGCACCTGGGGTATTACAGCCACCACCAACGCCGCGAATTCCTGAGTTACTTATTGCTGCCAGTGCGAAAAAACTGGGTATCGCAGCCGTGCCTATGCACAGAGCAGTATTAACTCGGCCAAAAGATGATCGTATGGCATGCTTTTATGCAACACCTTGTGGCCATGGTTGCTCAATCGGCGCGGCGTTTCAAACTACAACCTCATTATTACCTATGGCAAAAGCAACTGGGAATTTAGAAATAATTACTGATGCAATGGTTAAATCAGTGGCTGTTAATGATGACGGTAAAGTAACGGGTGTTACTTATATAGATAAGCAAACCGTAGCTGAAAAAACACTAACAGCAGATATCGTGATCCTTGCTGCTAGTGCCTGCGAATCCGCACGTATTTTGCTAAATTCAAAACACGCCAAGCATCCCAAAGGTTTAGCTAACTCAAGTGGCCAAGTAGGTCGTAACTTAATGGATTCAACCGGTGCTTGGCTTGGTGCGCAAGTTCCAGCATTAAAAGGTCGCCCACGTTATAACGAAGATGGCCACACTGGGAACCATTTATTTATTCCTTGGTGGGGACACAAAGCACATGCCAAAGGTGAGCTTGATTTTCCTCGTGGTTATCACTTTGAGATCAGTAGCGGTTTTAATCAACCTGGCTCTGGAGTCTCTGGCGATAAACGTGGTTATGGTATTGAACTAAAACAACAAGTTCGTGATGCCTATGGATCTTATGTTGGCTTTGCGCTGCGCGGAGAAATGCTCCCCAACGATGATACCTACATGGAAATTGATGAAAATGTTAAAGATAAATGGGGCATTCCGGTTTCGAAATTTCATTTCAAATGGTCAGATCGTGAGCTAAAACAAATTGAGCACGGCTTAAAAACAGCGAAACAGATCCTTGAAAATCTAGGAGCTACTGTGGGCAAATTACCTGCTGCTGAAAAAGCAATTTCAAAAGGTGGCGAGATCATTCATGAAGTAGGCACCACTCGCATGGGTAGCTCAGCAAAGGATTCAGTGACCAATCAATGGGGCCAAACATGGGATTGCGACAACTTATTTGTGATGGATGCAGGGGTATTTGCCTCTAATCCACATAAAAATTGCACATTAACCATCATGACATTGGCAATGCGTAATTCAACCTGGATAGCCAAACAAATAGAACAAGGAGCGCTGTAACATGCATAATGAAGATCGTGTTGACTCATACAAATATATTTCCGGCATGACACGGCGTGAATCGTTAAAGTGGCTTGGTTTATTAGCCGCAGGTTCCGCCGTATCACTTTCAGCAGGGTGTAGTAAAGCGTTAGAAGAGAAAATTAGTGATAAAGGACATTGGCCTGACTTAGATTTACAACCTATAACAGCTAAAGGTTATGGCACTGATCCCAATATGGTTATGCCACCACAATCACCTTGGCCATTGACATTAACTCAAGCACAATTAAATTTAGTTGCGGTGTTAGCCGATTATATCGTGCCTAGCGAAGGTAACAACCCAAGTGCAACAGAGGTAAATGTACCGAGTGTGATTGATGAGTGGGTAAGCTCACCTTATAACGGTCAACAAAAAGACCGCGTTACTATTTTACACGGCTTAGCATGGATCGATGATGAGGCAGTGCTGCGTTATAAAGCACCATTTGTCGCATTGAAAAAAGAGCAACAAACAGCCATCTTAAATGATATTGCTTATTTTGATGATGAAACTCCTGCGCAGTTTCAACGCATTGGTAATGCTTTTTTACGCTTTAAAAACCTTGTACTTGGTGCCTACTTTTGTACACCGCAAGGTTGTAAAGATATTGGCTATTTAGGCAATGTGCCTATTGCAGGCGATTACCCAGGACCTACTGACGAAGCAAAAGCCCATTTAGATAGCGTTTTAGCTGAACTGGGTTTGACTGAGTATGCTTATCAAGATTCAGTTGCCAGTTAACGCTAAGTTATTTTTTAGCTAGCCCAGCCCTAAGCAGGGAGCAATTCCCTGCTTTTCCTCGTAGGTGTTTTTTATGTTCAAAATCAAATCATCATTTAATTATGTTATTTCAATTCTGTTTATTTTTTGTGTTTTAAACTCGCTGTCTATCTATGCAAAAACAAGCAAACAACTACTCCCCGTTAGTGTTCAGCTTTGGTCTGTTAAAGATGCCTTAAAAGCGGATTTTGATGGCACCCTTTCATCTATTGCTGATATGGGCTTTCAAGGTGTGGAATTTGCAGGTGACTTTGGGCCTTATAAGAACAATCCAAGTGCACTGAAGGACAAACTCGCGAAGCTAAATTTAGTCGCTAGTAGCGCACATATCGGCTTTGACTCCTTAACGGATGACACCTTAGCAGACACATTATTGTTTTATAAAACCCTTGGTGTCTCGATTTTATTTGTACCTTGGGATGAAAGAGCTTGGCAGCCACAAGGAATTACCTCTCTGACCGAACAACTCGTTCAGGTTAATGAAATCGCTCAGCGCTATGCTATGCACATCGGTTTTCACAACCATAATAAGGAGTTTAATCAATTCCAAAACGCGACATACTGGGACGCTATTGCCAGTAATACGCCAAATACCCTGCCACTGCAGCTTGATATAGGTTGGGTACATTATGCAGGAAAAGATCCTGAATATTTCATTAAAAAATACCCAGGACGAACCCTGGCAACCCACTTAAAAGTTCGCACCCATCCTAACGATGGCTTAAGTCCTATATTAGGTGAAAATGATTATCCATGGCAAAAAATAATAGAAACATTGATTGTTGATGGCGCCACTCAGTGGCTAGTCGTAGAGCAAGAAGAATACCCGAATGGGTTAACACCAATGCAAAGCGTGGCTAAATCTAAAGTTAATTTAGATAAGATCCTCGCTAAAATGGGCGAATAAAGTAAACCTACATCATTGATAAAATAACTTATTATACCAATCGTGTTAAGTTACTGACCATTTATAGCGACAGATAAATACAGTGATAACAAGGCATAAATTTTGACATGTAATTGTTCTAATTGAAAAAATTATAACGCAGTTAGCGCTTTATTTAGCTCGCTAGAATGGTTAAATATTTAAGTCGATTGGTATTACACCCTCTGACACAAACAGTAGGGACTAACAATAGTACATTAACTATCTTAGTCCCTATGAACTCTTAATAATTATACATCCCACTCTTTCAGTGTGTCTTTTAAGTATTCATAACGCCATGAGTTAAGTAAATCGGGCTTTGGAGTCTGTTCACGCTCAGCGCTGGTTAACTTCCAATTCCAACTGATCAACTGGTTGATTTGCTTTTTAGATGCAAATACATCTTCTGGAATGCCCTGTTTTTTAGCAACTGCAGTGATTTTTTGTTTAATTTCTTTGGCTACTTTTTTATAACTTGGAAAGTCAATAAGTCGTCTTAGTGGCTCAGGAAAATCTGCAACAGGGATCACTTTAGCTTTTTCAATACACTTTAAGATTTCAACGCCCGAGCGGTTAACTTCGATGCTATCGACTTCTGGCACATTACGCATTGCAGTTAAACTCGTTGGTTTGCGTTTTGCCAATTCAACCAAGCAATGCTCTTTTAATACAAAGTTAAGCGCTAAATTTTTGCGTATCGCTTTGTTACGACGCCAAGCCGCAAGCTCTCTTAATACAGCAAGATCCGCAGGTTTTAATTGCCAAGCATTTTTAATGTCTCGATACAGATGTTCATCCGGTGTTTGATAAGCCCGTTTTTGTGCAATCAACTCACTTTCATTGATCACAATATCAAAGAAACCAGCGTCGTTGGTTTGTTCAATAATAATTTTAAAGCACGGTAATAAATGAAATACATCAGCTGCAGCGTAATCGAGTTGTTTAATTGTTAGCGGACGCTGTAACCAATTGGTCCGTGATTCGCTTTTGTCGATTTCAATATCGAGTAAATTTTTTACCATATGAGCAAAGCCCATGCAGTTGCCATTGCCTAATAATTGCAAGGCAAATTGGCTATCAAATAAGGGAGCTGGTACGAAGCCGGCGTATTTTTGAAATACTTCAATATCTTCCGACGGTGAATGCAAGACTTTTAACACCGCAGGATCACGTAGAATCTGCCAAAAATCAAACAATGATAGCTCGGCTAGCGGATCGATTAATGCTAAATGTTCGCCGTCATAAACTTGAATAAGGGCAACTTCAGGATACAAAGTACGACGACGCATAAATTCTGTATCAATTGCTAAGATGGGTTTGTTACGGATCTGCTCTACAAACTCATTTAATTGATTTTGGGTTTGGATCAATTGATATTGCACTTAATCTCCTACAATAAAAAAGCCGACATATGTCGGCTTTTTTAGCTTGCTAATCTTTCAAGGCTCGTCTGAGTATTTTGCCAACGTTTGTTTTTGGCAATTCATCCCTAAACTCAACCAGTTTAGGGACCTTGTAATTAGTTAAATTATCACGACAGTGTTTTATTATATCTTTTTCAGTCAAAGATGGGTCTTTTTTAACAATAAAAACTTTAACTTGTTCGCCGCTAACATCATGAGGGATACCAATTGCTGCTGCTTCTAAAACACCTTCATGCATTGCAATCACTTCTTCGATCTCATTTGGGAACACATTAAAGCCAGATACGATGATCATATCTTTTTTACGGTCAACAATATAAAAGAATCCTTCATCGTCATAAGTGGCTATATCCCCTGTGGCAAACCAACCATCTTGCAAACACTCAGCCGTTGCATCAGGACGATTATAATAACCAACCATCACTTGTGGACCTTTAACCCATAATTCGCCCGGCTCACCTTTGGCTGCTTCTTCACCATTATCTAACATCAACTTGATCTCAGTATTAGGTGCAGGTAAACCAATCGAACCATTGTATGAATCTAGATCATAAGGACTGACAGTAACTAATGGCGAACACTCAGTTAAACCATACCCTTCCATTAATTTGCTACTGGTGATCTTTTGCCATTTTTCAGCAACAGGTCGCTGTACAGCCATACCACCACCAAGGGACATTTTCAAACTTGAAAAATCAAGCTCGGCAAAACCCGGTGTGTTCAACAAACCATTAAATAATGTATTTACACCCGTGATCGCGGTGAATTTATGTTGGCCTAATTCTTTCACAAAGCCTTTCATATCACGCGGATTAGTGATCAATAAATTTAATCCGCCATACTTCATAAACGTTAAGCAGTTCGCTGTTAGTGCAAAGATATGATAAAGCGGTAAAGCAGTGACAACAACTTCTTTGCCACGTTCTAACACTTGATCTAAGCAACCAGAAACCTGCTCTAAGTTACCTACCATATTGCCATGGGTCAGCATCGCACCTTTAGAGACACCCGTTGTGCCACCGGTATATTGTAAAAAAGCAATATCAGATAAACACACTTCAGGTTTAATGTAATCTTTTTCGTTCGCTGCAAGTAAGGCTTCAAACTTAATGGGGTTAGGCAATGAATAGCTTGGCACCATTTTTTTAATATGCTTAACAACAAAGTTAACCAAGTGCTTTTTAAAGCCACCCACCATATCACCCACTTGGGTAACTACGATGTGTTTTACTTTAGTGTGCGGCAATGCTTTTTCAAGCGTGTCTGCAAAGTTAGCCAGTATAAAAATCGCTGATGTTTCTGAATCATTTAATTGATGTTCAAGCTCACGTACAGTGTAAAGCGGATTAACGTTAACTACGACACAACCGGCACGTAAAATACCGAGTATTGAAACAGGTGTTTGTAATAAATTTGGCATCATTACAGCCACTTTATCGCCTTTTTTCAATCCCAGCTCTTTTTGAATATACACAGCAACACGTTTTGTTGCTTGGTCTATTTCATCATAGCTCAATGTTTTACCCATATTGGTAAAAGCAGGCAAGTCTTTGTAGTCAGTGAAGCTTTTTTCAAACACTTCTAACAACGAGTTGTAGTGCTCAGGATCGATTGTTTCAGGCATACCCTCTGGGTAGCGCTTCAGCCAAATTTTGTCCACTCTTAGCTCCTGTTCTATTTATAATTTATTTTTATTAAACCTTAAACTAAGTAAGGCAATTTCACAATTGAGCAATCACTCTAATTCGCAAATATTCCCACATTTTGTGCAAATATACAATTAACATGCACCAGTTTGCAGCATAAAGGCATGAATCTGCTGTAAACACTGCTCAGGGCTTTGCATATGACAGTGGTGGCCACCTTCAACTTCATTTACTATTAAGCTTTTGTAATAATTAGCATATTTATTTAAATTATCACTAATAAATTGATACCCTTCACTGCCTAGAATTAATTGGCACGGCACATTTATTTCGCTTATTACCGCTATGCATTGTTGCTCATCAAATCTAAAACCTGAATGATTTTTAAGCTTTGGATCAGTTCTTAGCAGCCATCCTTGTTCAGTTTCTCGTATATTTCTGTCCATCAAAAGTGCTATTAAATCCAAAGGTAAGTCACTTTGTACCGCCCGTGCTTGGTGTATTATTTGTTGTGACTCGTACTGTCGGGGTGCTTTTTTATTTACACGACGTCGATTCAAAATTGCATTTCTAAGCTGCTCGACCACTTTTTTACTGGGTGTTGTGACAACTCCCAGTCCTTCTATCATAGTGACCGTATTTACTTTATCAGGAAAACAGCTGGCAAAAAGACCAGCGGCCATTGCGCCCATAGAATGACCAACCAAGTGTACTTTATTAACCCCAAGTTGCTCGATTAAGTTATAAATATCATCAATGTAATCAATGAAATAATAGTGTGCATCGCTTCCACGCCAATCTGATAAACCATGTCCAGGAAAGTCCACACAATACCAAGTTGC
This sequence comes from Pseudoalteromonas rhizosphaerae, assembly GCF_028885455.1. Taxonomy (NCBI): domain Bacteria; kingdom Pseudomonadati; phylum Pseudomonadota; class Gammaproteobacteria; order Alteromonadales; family Pseudoalteromonadaceae; genus Pseudoalteromonas; species Pseudoalteromonas rhizosphaerae. The sequence goes on along the minus strand of NZ_CP118496.1, from coordinate 2,367,803 downwards.
AGTTAAGGTGTTATGTTCTAGCATGGGTAAAAAACTATGACAATTATCAAGCCAACCATGTAATGCAATGACAACCTCTTTTCCTTGCCCAAATGTTAGGCCATGAAGTGTTAATGCGCCACTTTGAACTGAAAATGGATGCACTGCGTAATTCCCCTTTGTTTTTAGTTTGTTTAACGTAAAAGACATTTATTTATACTACATTGCGTATACAATGGCACTACATAATAAACAGGGTACAAAGATGAAGAAACAAATAAGCCTCTTGGCATTATTATGCTCAGCAAGTGCATACGCAGAGCAAGCACCAAAAAACATAATTTATATGATTGGTGATGGCATGGGCCCCGCTTATACTACAGCATATCGCTACTTTAAAGATGATCCGTCTACCAAAGAAATAGAAGGCACGGTGTTTGATACAATCCTTAAAGGCATGGCACATACTTACCCTGACGACCATACTTATGTAACTGACAGTGCTGCTGGCGCAACTGCTTTGAGCTCAGGCCATAAAAGCTATAATGGTGCAATTGCAGTTGATACCGATAAAAAACCGGTAAAAACAATGCTCGAAATTGCCAAACAAAAAGGCATGATCACCGCATTAGTTGCAACCTCACAAATCAATCATGCCACGCCTGCAAGCTTCGCTGCACATAATGAATCTCGTCGTAATTACGATGAAATTGCCAATGATTATATTGATAATAAAATTGCCGGAAAACTTCCCGTTGATTTAATGCTCGGTGGCGGTACTAAATATTACATCCGCGAAGACCGTAATTTAGTTGCAGAATTTAAGCAAGCGGGCTATCAATACAGTGATGACTTTAGTGCGTTAAAAGATATTAAGCAAATTCCTGCGCTGGGATTATTTGCTCCAGTTGGGCTTGACTTTGCGTTAGATAATAACCCAACACGCTTAGCACAAATGACCAATAAAGCGCTTGAGTTACTTGATGAAAATAACAAAAATGGCTTTTTTGTGATGATCGAAGGTAGCCAAATTGATTGGTGTGGCCATGCCAATGATATTGCCTGTGCAATGGCGGAAATGGATGATTTTGCTAAATCAATCGAGCAAGCAAAAGCGTACGTTGATAAAAACCCGGATACCTTATTGGTGATCACCGCAGATCACTCAACAGGTGGTTTAACATTAGGTGCGCATGGGCAATATAAATGGGAAACCGAGGTAGTAAAAGGCGTGAAAGCCACAGCCGTTAAATTAACTAAATTAATGTCTGAGTCTAATGATTTAAAAGCCATTTGGACTGCTAACACGAATATAGAATACACTCCCGAAAACCAGATCAAGCTTGAACAAGCAAAAAAACTAGGCGATAAACCACTTAATCTTGCCATTAAAGATATTATCAGTAGAGCCAGCTTCACCGGTTGGACTACCGGCGGTCACACTGCTATTGATGTACAAGTATTTGCCTATGGTAAAGGTGCTGATAAATTTATCGGCTCACAAAACAATACTGATATTGCAGATAAACTGATCGGCTTTATTGAACAGCAGTAACGTTTAACTGGCATGTTGCTTTTCCTTAGGGTAGAGGCTAACTACAATATTAAAGGTTAATTATAAAAAGCCCAGTCATAATGTATCTGGGCTTTTTTAATCACAGCTGGAGGTAAACTTTTGCCAAATACTGGCACATCAACACAGAGTTAAATTACTGTCTAATTGTTAAGCGTAGATGTCCACACCAATTAAGTTTTGTACTTCAGCTCGGCGTTCTAAATTAGCAAACTCGGTGTAGGTTGAAATAGCACGACTTACTTTGGCTGTCGGCTGGTCATAAATCGTTTGTCGGTAACTAGGTTGGGCAGTGTCACTTTGTAACTTATCAGCCAGCGCAATACCTGCTTGGCTTGATTTAACAAACTCCGCAGACTGTTTATTATCAGCAGCAGATTGCTCCAATAACCCCTGAGGTTTATTAGTGTTGATCTGTCTTGAGGTAATTTTACCGGGTATGTCTCCCGAGTAAAACCCAGAGCCAATAGGTAGATTCAAAGTTGCGTCTCGTTACTTAGGTTATTAAATTATGTGCCAAATTTAATAACCTTGCAAGTTGCTTTATTAATCAGTTTATTCGCGTCCAGGTAATTTTTTCCAGGTTACTGTATCACGTACATATTTAGGTTGAGCTTGCGCAGCACTGACCGTACGTTGCGCACTGAAATCATCGCTAATTGTAGCCAACATAAAACCGGCATCAGGTAATATGATGTCGTTATTGATAGCAATTTGTGGGTTATCTGCCAGTGCCTCAGGGTATGTTTGCCAGCCAGTGCCCACTGCAATCCCTGGTTCGTCTGCAAGAGATAATAATGCTGGTTTTAATACTTGTTCGTCACCTTGTAAGGTCATCACACCATTATCACTGATTCTGTAATGGGCAAAATATATTTCTCCCATACGCGCATCAATAGCACTAAATACACTTTTTTCACCGGTTTGTTGATAAGCTTGCTGCGCCATCATTTGCAGCGTTGACACACCAACTAGTGGCAGTTTACATGCATAAGCTAAGCCTTGCGCAATGGCGACACTAATACGCACGCCAGTGAAACTACCTGGGCCTTGGCCAAAACCAATAACATCTAAATCAGTTAAACGGCAATTTGCCTTAGCTAACAACTGATCAACCAACGGTAAGATTTTTTGACTATGCTGTTGCGGGCATACTTCAAAATGGTGAAATAACTGACCATTATAATTGAGCACTAAAGACAATGCTTCGGTAGAAGCGTCAAATGCTAATAGATTAATATCACTAGTACTGATTGCGTTATTCATGGTAATTATTTCTCTAGTTAATGTGTTCTAAAAATTCACTGGCCACTTGAAGGCTACGTGTGCGGCGCATCGGCGGCAAGCTTTTTAAAAAGACTTGGCCGTATTGGCGTGTCACTAAACGGTTATCGCAAATCACCAACACCCCTTTATCCTTACTATCGCGGATCAGTCGTCCAACGCCTTGTTTTAGTGCAATCACCGCTTGTGGCAGTTGAATATAAGCAAAGGGATCATGTCCTTGTAATTGCGCATCTTGCATTTTAGCTTGGAGCAGTGGATCATCGGGTGCTGCAAAGGGTAACTTATCAATAATAACACAACTGAGTGTGCTACCTCTGACATCAACTCCTTCCCAAAACGACGCAGTACCTAATAATACGGCATTACCATGGCGGGTAAATTTTTCTAAAATAATACGTTTAGACATTTGCCCTTGCATATAAATAGGATAATCAATCTGAGTACTTAGCCCTTCGGCGACTAAGTGCATCATCCGATAGCTGGTAAACAATACAAAGCAGCGCCCTTTTGCTGCTTTAATTAAATCGAGGGTAAGCTTAACAATCGCATGAGGCATATTCGCTGCATGTGTTTCAGGTAAATAACGCGGTAAACATAATAAGGCTTGCTGATAATAATCAAACGGACTATCAACCATCATACTTTTGGCAGGCTTAAGGCCAAGGCTTGCGTTAAAATGATCAAGTGCATTATCGACAGATAGAGTCGCTGAGGTGAATACAAAGCCAGCCCCCGTGTCTGCCATCATTTGCGCAAATTTAACTGATACGTTAAGCGGAGTTATATGTACGGTTAAATAGCGGCGTGTTGTTTCATACCAATAACTGTTACCTGTTTGGCTTATATCAAACACCCGTTCTAATTGCCCTTTAAAAGCTAAGGTACGCTCAAATGGGTGTTCTATTTTATCGCTACGGTCTAAACAATGTTTGAGTACTTGATACAAAAAGTCTAAATCGCTGATCACCCTATGTAACGCGGCGCAAATTTCTTTACTTGCCAGCATTTGTCGCCAATCACCTCGGCTACCATCTAAGCCAAATTGTAAGCGCAAGTCTGCAACACTGGTTTCAAGCTTATTTAAGGTTTTACCAAGTTGCAGCATATCCGGAATGTCAGAGCGATAAATTGCTCGTAAATCATTAATTAAGTCCACCAGCTTTTTAGTGCTGATACTCTCACCAAAGTAATCACTGGCAATTTCACTTAATTGGTGTGCTTCATCAAATATATAGGCATCAGCTGTGGGAATGAGTTCAGCAAAGCCGGTATCTTTTACCGCCATGTCTGCAAAAAACAAATGATGGTTAACCACTACTATATCGGCATCCATCGCTTTTAAGCGGGCTTTGCGAATATAGCAATCTTGAAAATCAGGACACTCTTTACCTAAGCAGTTATCCGCAGTGGAGCTTACATAAGGTAATACTTTGGCATCTTCTTCGATACCAATACAATCAGCCAGATCACCGGTGTGCGTTTCACTGGCAAATTTAGCCACCATGGCCAATTGATGCATCACATCAGAATCATCGGTCGGTACATGGGCAACATGCTGATTAAGCCGATAAGTACATAGATAGTTACTGCGCCCTTTTAGCAGCGCGGTTTTTTTACTCGCACTAAGCGCTTTGACTAATTGAGGTAAATCACGGTGATATAATTGTTCTTGCAGCGCTTTCGTGCCGGTTGAAATTATTGTTTTACCTTTAGACTTTAGCGCAGGGGCTAAATAAGCGTAGGTTTTACCTGTACCAGTGCCCGCTTCAACCACTAATTGCGAGCGGTTTTTTAATGCATCACTCACCGCAACCGCCATATCGATCTGCGGTTGGCGAGGCGTATAACCATCTAGAGATTGCGCTAACGGGCCTGCTGCACTAAAAAGCTGTTTGATAATAACGATCGCTTTGCTAAAAATAATAGCGGGATTTTACGTAAGCATAGCCCCAAGGGCAAGTGAATACGCAAAGCAAATAGCAAAGGAGCAATGCCCCTTTGCTATTGTTATTATTGTGCGTTGATCGTTAAAGTAATACCACTTGCCGCAGTGTAACCTTGTAAATCAATATACCAAGCACCAGCTTGGGGATTGCTAATAGTACAGCTTTCATTATTACCATTTTTATAAGGTCGACATTGATATGTTGACGTTGATGACGGCGAACCAAAATTCACATACAGATCAGCATCCCCGCTACCACCTAAAATAGAAATATTTAACGACGCGTAACCCGCACTGATATTTTGACTAAAGCGAGTCCAACCTCCTGTTGCCACACTGACATTCGTCTCGGTACGATTAATCGGTGTCGGTACATTATTGTCACCATCATAACTACCCGTTAAGGAAACATCGGTAATAGCGCTCCATGCTTCAACCATGACATGATATGTACCTGATTGTATATTACTAATAGCGCATGCTTCATTACTGTTTGAATTAGTGCTGTTACAGTCAAAGTCTTGTAAAGTAGGCGATGCGCCAAACTTAACGTATAGATCAGCATCGCCACTGCCACCTGCTGTAGTAAAGTTTAAATTACTACTTCCTGCAGGGACTGCTAAGGTATAAAAAACTTGCTCTTTAGCAAGCGCATTAATTCCAGACACTGTGACACCATTTTCCAGTTCATTGTCAGTGGGTGGTACTTCATAGCCGGCATTTTTAGCCAGTTCAGCTAAGTAGCTCACCGCAAGTTTGGCAAATTTACTCGCATGATCAGCATCAAAATTACTGTCGTTTGCAGTATGGATTAGCGGGTTAATATCAGCCATGCGCGACTCAAATGGCATTGAGGCGGCAAAGCCCTGCTGATACCACGAAGCATGATCTGAACAGCCATATCCACACTGATCAAAACCATAACTTAGGGTGGGTAAATAAGTGTCGATCAATTGTCCCAAAAACTGATTTTGGCCGCTGTTAGTATAATCTGTCATCATCACAATATCATCGCTACTGCCATGATTACCGGTCATATCAAATTGCACCATACCTACCACATTTTTGCCCTGTGATTTATACGCCGTTGCAATCGCTTTTGAACCTCGCAGCCCTACTTCTTCAGCTGCAAAACCCATAATTTGGATTGTTCTTTGTGGTTGATAGTTATTATCTACGATTGCCCGAAGCACTTCTGACAAGACCGCAATACCGGAGGCATTATCATCCGCACCGGGCGCTCTACCATTACTAGGATTTGATTGATTAATTGAATCTAAATGACCGCCAACAATTACTATTTCATCCGCTTTTTCGCTGCCTTGAATAGTCACAATTACAGATGATTGCGACCAACTATGGCTAAAGTAATCAACACTAATATCAGCGCGGTTGCTCGCTAACTGTTGCCAATAATCTTTTAACCATTGAGATGCATCAACTCCACTTTGTACTGAGTAATAGCGATTATTAAAAGCACTCAACGAATTAACGGTATTGGTTAGATCATTAGGACTAATGTTATTGATCAGTGTCTGTACCGTTTGCGCATTATCTATTGTGTAGTTAATAGCCAAACTGTTGATTGACTGATTCTGTACTTTAGCTAATTGCTCAGTATAAAGCTGCGCCTCAAGCAATGATTCATGTGCTACAAAGCCACCGCAACGATGGTAATTGTCGTGCATAAATTCACTTAAATTAGCCACTTCAGCCTGTTTAATACGCATAAAATCAACAGAAGATAAGCTGGATGCTTGTGGAGCGAGGAGCTCTGTACTGTGTTTATGAGCTGTTTGGTTTAATTTGTAATGTTTAGCTGCTACAGGGTCAATACTTACCCAAATACTGTCAGGCTCTTGTGCTATTACCAGCTGACTTACCAATAATGACACAGTGCCAAGCAGGACGCTTGGTGCAAAGATATTCATAACAGTTTCCTTTTTTTCTGTGTTTACCCAAATTCAGACTCTGAAAATATAAGGGGAAAAAAGGGAGCGAATACTCCCTTAGGTGAGGGATTAGTTAGCCGTTATTGTTAACGTTACGCCACTTGCCGCGCTGTAGCCTTGTAAATCAATATACCAAGTGCCCGCTTGTGGAGCAGTAATTTCGCAACTTTCGTTGTTACCATTTTTATATGGTCGACATTGATAAGACGATGTTGATGATGGCGAACCAAAATTAACATACAAGTCTGCATCACCAGAACCACCCGCTATAGCGACATTCAATGTTGAATAACCTGCGCTTAGTTCTTGACTAAAACGAGTCCAACCACCTGAGCTAACACTTACATTGGTTTCAGTACGGTTTATTGGTGTACTACCCGTATCACCGCCATCAAAACTCCCCGTGAGTGAAACGCCCGATATTTGGTTCCAGGCTTCAACCATTACATAGTAAGTACCTGCTTGAACATTGCTGATAGCACAGCTTTCAGTGCTGGTTGAAGTCGTGCTGTTACAGTCAAAACTATTTAGTGTTGGTCTTTGCGCAAATTTTACATACAAGTCCGCATCACCACTGCCACCTACCGTATTAAACTGCAAATTAGTGGCATTAGCTGGTACTTCTAAGGTAAAGAACAGTTGCTGTTTTTCTGTACCACTGATCCCAGTGCGTGGCACGCCATTGCTAAGTGGCTCGTCAATTGGTGGCTCTACTCCTCCACAACTACTGCCAGGGCTTAAATTTGACGTTACACCCACTGCCGCAAGTGCGCTTTGTACATCACCTGGGCTGTAATCTAAATCACATGCCGCATCCATTACGCCATTCCCTGCCAAGTCCCAATTGGTACTAGCGGTCCAATATAATTGGTTTGCACGCGCCATAACCTCAAAAGCTTTTCTAGTATCCCAACCAGCTTTAGTTGCTAAGTTATAGAATGCTTTATTAAATACACCGGAGCTGTAATGTACATCCATCCCAGAATAATAACTCGATTGGTTATCAATTGAACTACCATCTTGGGTCGGGTTATTCATGTAACGCAATGCACCATTGCCTTTGAAAATTTCTTGGCCAACTAACCAATCATTAGTGCCTAGCATATAAAACTCGGCAGCTTCACCAGCCATATCAGAAAACGCTTCATTCAAGCCGCCCGATTTCCCACTGTATACAAGCCCTGAATTTTGCTCAGTAAAACCATGGCTAACTTCATGAGCAGAAACATCTAAACTAACTAATGGATAAAAGGTATTTTGACCATCACCAAAAGTCATTGCTGATCCGTCCCAAAAAGCATTTTCATAATTACTGCCGTAATGAACACGCATTTGCAATTGAAAAGACAGCGGAGGAGAACCAATCCAGTCGTTATACATATTAAAAATGACATTACCAAAGTAGTGCGCGTCATTTAATGGCGAATAAGCGCCATTTATTTCCTTAAAGGTGTTTTCGGGGCAAGTAAAGGAATACGCTGAAGAGCCACTGGTGCCACCATTTAAATTAATGGTTTTAACATTTGCGTTATTCATGGTGCAAGTGTTGCCTGATTGCGACACATCTAAACTACTAAAATCAGTTCCGTAAATGTACTTTCCTGTTTTTAAATTTCCACCAGGGCCTGTAGCATTGGCATGTTGAAGGTTATCAAAGCTATGCAAAACCTCACCAGAATTCGCATCAATGATCTGATAAGGTCGAGAAGGATTAGCACCATAAGTAACATACGATACTTCATACACTAAATGTGCGACATGTTGCGCATCAAGCCAAATCGCTAAACGCGATTGTTCATTGTGTTTTTTAAGGCTTACTGATTTAGCCGCTGCGGGGGAGTTTTTTAACCCCTGTGTAATAGCCATTTTTTTACTGAGTTTTGGCATCACTGAGCTTATATCGCTACTAATATCATATACAGCAGCACCATGAGCGCGTTTTAATTGGCCATTATTATCAAACGTTAAACTCACAGTATCACCAATGACTGGTAATCCTTGATACTGTTGTTGATAACGCCGAGTCGTATCACCATTATTACTTTTTACTTCTTTTAATACGACTAACTCATTACCTGCATCCAAACCAACTAACTGGATTGGGCTTGCCATAAGTACCGATGACGCACTATTTTGCAAAGCTGTAGTTAGGGCTGCTTGCTCATTCAGATATTGTTTATTTGCAGCTACTGCACTTGATACTTGCGTTACCGCAAAAGCAGCAAGAGTTGCTAATGTGATTTTAGATAAATTCACGTTTACGCTCCATTTAAATTGTTATTTATTTAATATTTTTGTATTAAACCGGCACTACCCGTTCCCGATTCAGATTCAGCCTAGACTGTTTTTACTGAAATTGAAAATTAAACAAAAAATTAACAAATACGAAAGCTGAAACACTCTAAAACAATGACTTAACCTTAAATTGTTAATTAAAAAACAAAAAAACCCAGCAAATGTAAATATATGGATACATAAAATTAACATTTGCTTGCATTTCATTTGTCTTTATTATTGGTAATGTATTAAATGTCATTTCTGCTCAGACCTATAACTGCAGTGATTATGTTGATTGACAACAGAGCTATATATGTAGATAGCAAACTGCAAATATTGACGATTAGCAAAGAAGCTATTGCGGTTTAAAAGCAGTAATGTCGATAAAGTCTCAAACAAAACCATCAATTAATTTCGTTGTTGCTACGTGAGTAGCAAAAACGCCTCTTAAAAGTGTAATTATCAGCATTGTCGCGGTGACATTTCAAAGTCTCAGGAGTAACATACCCGCGCGAAAGTACATTCCCTTTTGCTCATTCCAATATATTATTTAAGGTCAAACAATGAATGCTTGGTACCTCATTTGTTTTTTATCTGCATTAGCGATTTTTATCGCATTTGCTAACCAGTATATCCTCAAAATGCAAACCACTATTGCCATAACAACTGGCTCAGTAGTGATTTCATTGTTATTAATACTCGCGGTAAAATTATTGGGCGATTCAACCGCACTGGAGATTACACAAATAGTCTCAAGTATCGATTTTAATCAATTATTACTCAAAGGCATGCTCGGCTTTTTACTGTTTGCAGGCGCACTGGAAATTAACCTTGCGGCACTCAAAAAACAACGTTTTGAAATTACCGTACTGGTGTTATTTTCGACCTTAGCCTCCACCTTTATCATTGGCTTTTTAAGCTTTTACTTATTTGCCGCGTTAGGCTTTGCGGTGCCTTTTATCTATTGTTTATTGTTTGGTGCATTAATAAGTCCAACCGATCCAATTGCAGTGCTTGCAATTATTAAACAAATGCGTGCCCCTGAAGGCATTTCTGTGCAAGTTGAAGGTGAATCATTATTTAATGACGGTATTGGTTTAGTTATTTTTACCACTATTTTTGCCGTGGCTTTTCTCGACACTGAAGCCAGTGCAGCAGGCATTGCAGAGCTATTCTTTGTCGACGCACTGGGAGGGATTGCATTTGGTTTAGTGATTGCGTTAGTGGGTCATTATCTGATCATCAACAGTCGTGATGTAAATATTCGCTTGTTACTAACCTTAACTATACCGACAGCAGGATTCGCCGCTGCCAATATATGGGAAATATCTGGCGCACTGGCGATGGTAACTAGCGGTATATTGTTAGGTAATATAACCCGTACTAAAGCGACAGAGCGCACCGGGCCTGAAGACACTCGCTACGTAAAAGACTTTTGGCACGCCACCGATAGCTTTTTAAATGCGTTGTTGTTTTTGATTATCGGTATGCTAATTGTCACTATGCCCATCAGCCTAGCTGAAATTGGTTTAGGACTACTAATGGTGCCTGTAGTATTACTTGCTCGCTTTATCAGTGTTGGCGCACCGTTTGTGGTATTTAAGAAATTTAGAAAATACGACAAACACTCAGTTAAAATTTTAACCTGGGGCGGCCTGCGCGGTGGCCTTGCTTTAGCAATGGCTGCGGCAATTCCTCGTGATCAAGTATTTGTGGGCGGCTCTGATTTACATAACCTGCTTGTTATTGTTACCTACGTTGTGGTGATATTTTCGATTATTGTGCAAGGGCTCACTATTTCGCCGTTAATTCACAGTAGCATTAGTGCCAAACAACAAAACTAACATTTAAACTTACTTCTGGCGCCGCGAGCTAATGCTTACGGTGCTAGAATTAGTTATGCATTTCCTATGCATAAGATCCTATAAATATTACGCCCATGTGTCTAAATGGGTTTCGTCTTCCTCGTCTGTTTTGCGCTCTTTCTTAGCTGTTTCAAGCTTTTCTTTAGGCAGTAGTTCTTTGCGCTCCAACTGACGTTTTTGCCGCTTTTCACGTTCAATTCGCTGCGCGTTCGAATCTTTTAGCCCCGCAATATGAAAAGCGCCTTTCGACTCAAGTTGCAAACGAGTGATCTGCCCTAAATAAGGGATCATAATATCCATACGTTCCTCCTTTGGTTACTCTTATCATCGGCCGTTATAGCTTATTCTTTAATTTATGCAAAAAAAACTTGCCAGCTTCCCCACAAATGTGTTTTTCTATATGTGAAATTTACTTAAACAGATTAAACACTTTTGTTTACATGAAGCAATGATAAAACGAAAGTTATTTAGGATATATTATAATGCGCTTAAACCTGACAACAGTACATCATCACCACCATTCACCGGAATAACCTGTCAGGTCTTTCGCTGAGAGGTTATTCCTAAAAGGAACCTCTGGCGAGTCAACATACAATGATTCATTTTTCGCCCTGAGGTTCCCTCGGGGTTTTTAGTTTTTAAATTAAAGGAAAAATGAATAATGAGTAATAGCAACCGTCTACGTATCGCCATCCAAAAAGGTGGCCGCCTTTCTAAAGATTGCCAAGACTTACTAAAACAGCTAGGTGTTAAACTTAACTTGCGTGAGCAACGTTTGATTGCCCACTCAACCAATATGCCGATTGACGTACTACGTGTGCGCGATGACGATATACCCGGTCTGGTAATGGACGGCGTGTGTGATTTAGGCATAGTAGGCGAAAACGTACTCGTTGAAGTACAAGCTGAGCGCCAGCGCCAAGGCGTACCAAGTGAAGTAACTAAATTGTCTAAACTTGATTTTGGCTACTGTCGCCTTGCACTTGCATGGCCGTCAGAACTTGGCAAGCAAGATAAAAGCTGGTTTGAAGGCAAACGCATTGCTACCACCTACCCTGAAATCTTAACTCAATACTTAAAGCGTGAAGGCATAAACGCCAGCACAGTAATGCTGACTGGCTCTGTAGAAGTCGCACCACGTGCAGGACTTGCTGATGCAATTTGTGATTTAGTATCTACCGGTGCCACACTTGAAGCCAACGGCCTTATGCAAGGCGATACTATTTTAGAATCAAACGCCTGCCTTATCCAAAATAAAGACTTACAAGATGCTGACAAACTAGCACTTATCAACAAACTTATGCCACGCTTACGCGGCGTGAGACAAGCCAAAGAAAGCAAATACATCATGCTGCACGCGCCAAAAGATAAACTGGATGAAATTTGCGATATTTTACCAGGCTCTGGCCAACCAACGGTATTAGCTCTTGCTGGCTCTGATGAGTACGTAGCCCTGCACATGGTGAGCAGTGAAACATTATTTTGGGAAACAATGGAGCAATTAAAAGCGCTAGGCGCCAACTCTATCCTCGTTATGCCAATTGAAAAAATGATGGAGTAAGTCAATGTTGCGCTGGAATGAGGTTTCCAAAGATGCACAAGCAGCGGCGCTAATGCGCCCTGCTGTTAGTGCAAGTGTGGAAGTAGAAGCTATTTGCCAAGCTATTATGGCAAGCGTAAAAGAGCAAGGCGACACAGCCTTACTCGACATGGCTAAGCAATATGATAACCGCGAAAATCCGCGCTTATTAGTGCCGCAAAGTGAGCTCAATGTCGCTGAGCAGCAGTTAAGCGCTGAGCTTAAATACGCGATAGACACAGCCTACGCTAATGTAAAACGTTTTCACCAAGCACAGCTACCCAAAGATATTAAATTGTCGACTCAGCCCGGTGTGTTATGTGAACTAAAATACCAAGCCATTGAAGCCGTTGGAATATATGTGCCAGGTGGCAGTGCGCCATTGCCTTCATCAGTGATCATGCAAGGTGTACTGGCGCAGCTAAGTGGAGCGACAACCGTAGTGTTAGCAACACCGGTGCAAGGTGATTTACCGATAAACCCAGCAATTTTATATGCGGCTAAACTATGCGGTATCAAAACAATCGTAGAAAGTGGCGGCGCAGGTGCAATCGCCGCAATGGCTTATGGTACAGACTCAGTGCCCAAGGTGAATAAAATTTTTGGCCCGGGTAACAGCTTTGTGACTATGGCTAAACAACTAGTAGCTCAGACCATACCAGGCATGGCGATCGATATGCCTGCGGGCCCGTCTGAGGTGTTAGTGATTGCCGATGAGCGCGCAAACCCTGAATTTATTGCCGCTGATTTATTATCTCAAGCTGAGCACGGCGCTGATTCGCAAGTAATTTTACTGTGTAACAGTGAACGTATGATTGCCCGCACCGAGCAAGCTATTGAACGCCAATTAGCCAAACTATCGCGTCAAGATATTGCCGCAAAAGCATTGGCTAATTCATCGCTTATTTTGGTTGATTCAATCGAGCAAGCATTTGCTGTATCAGCACAATACGGCCCTGAACACTTAATACTGCAACTGGCTGATGCCAACCCATATTTAAACAAAGTTAAAAATGCAGGATCTGTGTTTGTGGGTGACTACACGCCAGAATCTGCTGGTGATTATGCCTCTGGTACTAATCACGTATTACCAACCTATGGCTACAGTGCCACTTATTCAAGCTTAAACTTACTTGATTTTTTTCGCACTTATACCGTACAAACCATTACTCAAAATGGTTTAAAAAACTTATCAAAAGCAATTTTACCATTGGCTGATGCAGAAGGACTTGATGCCCACGCAAATGCCGTTAAGGTGCGTTTAGAGGCGATGAACAATGAGCAATAACCCTTTATTACCGGCCAATATTGATGCATTAGCAGCATATAGCTCGGCAAAAAGTGAGAAACTAACCGGCACAACGTGGCTTAATGCAAATGAAAGCCCGTATGTTAAAAGTATCGATATCAGCATTAATGATTTAAATCGCTACCCTGATCCGCAGCCTATGAATGTTATTAACCGCTATGCTGATTACGCAGGACTCACTGCTGAACAAGTACTTATGACCCGTGGTGCGGATGAAGGTATTGAGCTACTGGTACGCACCTATTGCCAACCAGAGCAAGATTCGGTTGCTTTATTTTTACCTACGTACGGCATGTACAAAGTCACCGCCGACACTCACAACGTAGCAATAAATGGCTTAAGCCAAGCATTATTATTCGATGGTACTGTTGATCAAATAATCAACGCTGTTGGTAATAGCAAATTAGTGTTTATTTGTAATCCAAATAACCCAACAGGCAGCTTAACACCGCTTGAAAAAATAAAGGCTATTGCAACAGCACTTGCCGATAAAGCACTGGTCGTTGTGGATGAAGCTTATATTGAATTTTGCCCAGAGCAAAGTGCAAGCAAACTCATCAACGAATTTGCCAACATAGTAGTACTGAGAACGCTCTCTAAAGCATTTGCGTTAGCAGGCCTGCGTACAGGCTTTACTCTTGCCCAATCGTCAGTACTAGCGCCAATCCGTAAAGTGATTGCACCGTATCCGGTATCAACGGTAGTGGCAAGCATTGCTGCAAATGCACTCAGCCCAGATGCCATTACTTCAATGCGTCGCCAAGTAAGTATTTTAAATGCACTAAGGGCAAAGCTAAAGCTGTGGCTCGAAGCCTCCCCTGCCGTATTACAAGTGCTCAGTGGCGAAGGAAACTTTGTCACCCTAAAGCTCGCCGATAAAAACAGCTTTAATATCGCACTTGAGCAAGGCTTAGTTATGCGTGCTTTTACTTTATACGGCGAAAACGATTGGCTACGTATTTCAATCGGCAGTGAGCAAGAACTAGAACAAGTAAAAATATGGTTAGATGGCCTAAGCCAATCAGCCACTTTTAAAGAGCAGGAAGTATCATGAGCAACCCGTATTTATTTATCGACCGTGATGGCACTATTATTGAAGAGCCAATCACCGACAAGCAAGTAGACAGTCTTGAAAAGTTAGCGTTTTTACCAAGCGTGATCCCTGCTCTTTTGCAATTACAAGGCGCAGGCTATCGTTTGGTGATGGTGTCAAACCAAGATGGCTTAGGCACTGACAGCTTTCCAATGGCTGATTTTGATATTGCCCAAGATAAGATGATGGCTATTTTATCAAGCCAAGGCATTAAATTTGACGACGTATTAATTTGCCCACACTTTAATGAGCAAAATTGTGATTGTCGTAAGCCAAAAACAGGGTTGCTTACCGAGTTAATGCGCTCAGGTAAAGTCGATTTAGCACGCTCATTTGTGATTGGCGATCGCCAAACAGATATTGGCCTTGCACAAAACTTGTGTTGTGAAGGTATTTTGTATGACGGTGATTGGAATGCAATTGTCACTAAACTTACCACCGCTGATCGACAAGGCCGCGTGACTCGCAACACTAAAGAAACGCAAATTGATGTAAAACTCAATTTAGATCAAAGTAAAAATGGCGAGATCAGCACTGGCCTAGGCTTTTTTGATCACATGCTTGATCAAATTCGCACCCATGCCAATATTGGCCTTGATATTCAAGCCAGCGGCGACTTGCACATTGACGAGCACCACCTTGTTGAAGATATCGGCATTGCCCTTGGTTTAGCGCTTAAACAAGCCCTTGGTACTAAATCACAAATTGCTCGCTATGGTTTTGCCCTACCGATGGATGAATGCAAAGCAGAGGCACAAATTGACTTGTCAGGTCGTGCTTCGTTTGTATTAAACGCTAACTTTAGCCGTGAAAAAGCCGGTGATTTAGACGTACAAATGGTTGAACACTTTTTCAAAAGCTTAAGCGACAATGCAGCGATCAGCTTAATATTGTCGGTTAGCGACGGTAACTGTCATCACCAAGTTGAAGGTTTATTTAAAGCGTTTTCTCGCGCTTTACGTATGGCCATTGCCGCTGACGCCAGCCAACAAACAGCAAGCTCTAAGGGGTGTTTATGATTGCCATAATTAACACCGGTTGTGCCAACATAAACTCTGTACGCTTTGCTTTTGAGCGCTTAGGGCAAACGCCAGAAGTGATCACCTCGCCAGAGCAACTTAAAAACTTTGAACGCGCCATTTTACCAGGTGTTGGCCATGCATCTGTTGCTATGAAGCGCTTGGTAGAAGGCGGTTGGCAACAGGCAATCAATGAATACCAACGCCCTCTGATGGGAATTTGTTTAGGCATGCAGTTACTGTGCGAAAGCACTGAAGAAGGTAATGTGCAATGCCTTGGCAAAATACCTGGGCACGTTAAAGCACTTGATGTGGGTAGTTTAACGTCTCCGCACATGGGTTGGAATAACCTCACCGTTAATCGTGAACATGCTTTAACCAAAGGCCTTGATGCAAACAAGCAAGTATATTTTGTGCATAGTTTTGCTCATACCGTGAATGATGCAACATTGGTTAGTGGCGAATACGGGCAAACCTTCTCAGCGATTGTTGCCAACGATAACTACGCGGGTATGCAATTTCACCCTGAACGTAGCGCTAAAGTCGGCACTCAGTTATTGCAGAACTTTTTAGACTGGCAGCTATAAATAAAGCGTATCAACACAAATTAATAAAGAGAATTCAAGTGATTATTCCAGCATTAGATGTATTACAAAATCAAATTGTGCGCTTATATCAAGGTAAATACGATACCGCACAGTTTTACCCGTTTGAGCTTGGTGCGCGCTTACAAGAGTACGCACAAAGCGGCGCAGGTAAATTACACCTTGTTGATTTAGAAGGCGCACGCGATCCTAATAAAAAACAATGGCAACACATTCAAGCAGCCACCAAAGCACTAAACGTACCGTATCAAGTTGGTGGCGGTATTCGGACAGAACAAGACGTAAGCGACTGGCTTAAAGCCGGTGCTAACCAAGTAGTAATTGGCTCTATGGCGGTTGAAAAACGCGATGAAGTAAAAAACTGGATTGAAAAATTCGGTGCCAAGCACTTTGTTATCGCCCTCGACGTTAATAAAGCCGATAATGGCTGGGCCCCTGCCACTCACGGTTGGTTAAGTGAATCAGAATTCGGCTTATTTGAATTAGTAGATTTTTATGTAGCACTGGGTGTAATTGACTTTCTATGCACGGACATCAGTAAAGACGGCACCATGACTGGTCCTTCGTTTGCATTGTATGAAGACTTAATAAAACACAACAGCAATATTAAAGTACAAGCGTCTGGGGGTGTAAGCTCGCTTGATGACATTAAAAAGCTCAAAGAGCTTGGCGTAGGCGGTGTTATTTTAGGTAAGTCACTGCTTGATGGCGCATTTAATGTAGAGGAGGCGTTGGCATGTTATCAAAGCGCATAATCCCGTGTTTAGACGTTAAAGACGGCCAAGTAGTCAAAGGCGTTAAATTTAAAGGCCACGAAGTGGTTGGCGACATATTAACAATGGCTAAAGCGTATAGCGAAGCCGGTGCTGACGAACTGGTATTTTATGAAATTAGCGCCAGTGTTGAAAAACGCCTTCTCGATGTAAACTGGGTAGAGAGCATAGCACGTCATATTGATATTCCATTTTGTGTTGCAGGTGGTATTAAATCAGTGGCTGATGCAGCGCGCGTATTAGAACGCGGCGCTGATAAAATCAGTATAAACAGCCCTGCTATTGCCCGTCCTGAGCTTATCAAAGAACTACATGATGAGTTTGGCAAACAATGTGTCGTTGTCGGCATTGATAGCTTTTACGATGAAGTAACTGGCGAATATTTAGTGTATCAGCTTACTGGCGATCCTAATGCGTCAAGTCGCACCCGTTATAAAACCGAAGAGTGGGTAAAACGCGTGCAAGACTTAGGCGCAGGCGAAATCGTACTCAACTGCATGAACCAAGATGGCGTACGTAATGGCTACGATAACCAGCAGCTGTCTAAAATGCGTGCTTTGTGTGATATTCCACTTATCGCCTCAGGCGGTGCTGGCACCATGCAAGATTTTGTCGATGTATTTAAACAAAGCCACGTTGATGGCGCACTGGCAGCCAGCGTATTTCACAAAAATGTGATCAATATCGGCGAATTAAAACAATATTTAATAGATAACCAAGTGGCGGCGCGACTATGCAACTAACCAAACAAAACCTTACCCAAGTTGATTTTACTAAAAGCGAATTGATCCCTGCCATCGTGCAAGATGCCCGTACTGGGGTTATTTTAATGCAAGGCTTTATGAATCAAGAATCGCTGGAAGTCACCTTTGAAAAGCAAAAAGTGACGTTTTACTCGCGTTCAAAAAACCGTTTATGGACCAAAGGCGAAACCTCTGAGAATTACTTAGAAGTGGTGTCTGTTCATACTGATTGCGACTATGACTCTATTTTAGTGCTGGCTAACCCACTTGGGCCAACTTGTCATTTAGGCACACAAAGTTGTTTTGGTGATGCTGCAAAACCAAGCCTAAGCTTCTTAGCGCAGCTTGAGCAAGTGATTGTATCGCGTAAAAACGACGACCCTGAAAAAAGCTACACCGCCTCTTTGTTTGCTAAAGATTTAAGCCGCAGTTGTCAAAAAGTGGGTGAAGAAGGCGTTGAGGTCGCTTTAGCTGCAATGAAACATGATAACGAAGAGCTAACCAACGAATCAGCTGATTTGTTATATCACTTAATCGTATTGCTACAGCGCCAAGGTCTAGAGCTACAAGACGTCGTTGCATGTTTGCAAGGCCGCCATAAGTAACTATCACAATGCTAATAAAGCGCTGAGCTTGGCTGAGCGCTTTGCAAAGAATATTTCAGTTTTTTTACCAATTAAAAATGCGGGCATTCCACCTTAGATTGCATGACACTGCATCAAAATATAATAAATTAAGAACTCCCACTTAGCATCTTTACAAAAATAGTTAACAATTACACTACCTCAACGTCTCAATTCCATTTAAAGTCGGGAGCACTCTGACGAAAATGTACATGAAGATGTTACAAAAAACTTTGTCTCAATTCCCTTTAAAGTCGGGAGCACTCTGACGAATTTGTAGTGCATAGACCAAAAATAAGTGCGTCTCAATTCCCTTTAAAGTCGGGAGCACTCTGACTGTAATGTCTGTAACTAAAGACCAAATCCTTCCAGTCTCAATTCCCTTTAAAGTCGGGAGCACTCTGACATTGATGATGTTATTTTCAACCTCATTAATCGTGTCTCAATTCCCTTTAAAGTCGGGAGCACTCTGACCAAGGAGAGGCTGTACCCTGCACTATAGCCAAGTCTCAATTCCCTTTAAAGTCGGGAGCACTCTGACTATAGCCGATCTAGGCCCCGTAGCGCAAGGGCTTGAGGGGGCATAAATGGCGGTCTTGAAAAATCCGTTCCTAAAAGGTCGTTTTTTCTGCCATTTTAATTGAAAAAAATAAATAAAACGCATTAACTTCAACAACCTGCGGTATTGACTACTGACAAGCAAACTTATTCAGCTTAAATTCAGTTAAAAAGTCATTATTAAGCCCTGCCCACACTAAAGACTCTTTTCGTATCAGTAGTAAAATTAAACTCTCCTAGTAATAATAAAAACGCGCAGGCCAACCCACATGCCCAGCACCATCAGCCTTTCTTGCCCCCATGCATTTACCACACAATGGGAAAATATGCGCTTTATCCTGTTTGTTTAATAACTTATTAAGTTGTTTATGCAATAAGTTAAGTTGCCTTTGTGTTACATCAATTTCAAAAACAGAATACTGTACCCGTTCACCAAAGCCTAAAATAAGTTTATTGGCGCGATACCGCACACGATTATCGGTGACATCAAGGGCAATTAAAACACGCATTATAGGATCTCAAAGTGTTGAGGGTCATATACCTGCGCCTTTGCAACGCCATGCCTGCGAACTTTGCAATGACAACAGATCGGGTAGTAATTTAATATATCGTCATTACTTATTACGTGTCTAAGTTGATTACGTAATAATGTAAACTGACTTTGGGTTAAGCAACATTCATAAACAGAGAGTTGGATCCGCTCACCAAATCCTGCCAGTACTTTATCAATGTAATATCGACGCTTATTGCATGATGTGTCGTAACAAATAACGTAATGATGAGGCATATTAAAGTACCTTAAATGCTAGGAATTCACTCTGCTGTGTTAAATATGTCTTAAGACTAAGCACTTGATCACTCATTGCTTTGCGATAATCTTTAAGTTGCTTTGATTGTTTACAATGAAAGGTTGCCACGCATTTTTCTTCAATGGCTGTAATAAATATTTTTAATGCGTCTTGGCTAAGTAAACATTGTTCACCTTGGTAAACAAAATCAGTTGGCCTCAATTGCTGTTTGTTAATTAGTTTTAAAACAGTTGCATCAACAACTAATGGCCTAAATGGCTCCATAAGATCAAGAATTAAACTTGGCTGATAATCACCACAGTGCAAAAAACCAATATCTGGATGCAAACCGTGCTTACGTACCAAACAAAGTAAGTTATTAAATAATAAATTATAGCCTAACGATAATAAGGCATTAATAGGATCTTTTGGGGGCAGCCTGTTACGTCCAGAAAACTGCCATTGCGCTGTTACAGCTATTATTAGCCCACTAAAATACTGCTTTGCTACCTTTGCTTCTAGTAAAAAGTGCTGTTGTGGCGTGGTCATACTCAATATTTGATTTTTTGCTTTATTGAGGCTTTTTATTACTTCATTCAGGTGCTCGCACTTACTCGCATTTAAGGTTTTGCGTCTTGCTTGTTGCTCTAATACCCGTTGACAGTTAGTAAATTTTGCCTTTAACACGCTTTCGCTTAATGACCTTTCAAACCCAGACTTGCAAAACTGTGCTACCTGTTTTTTTAATACATCTAAATTTTTTGGGTAATTTGATACTTCCCCTTTATATCGCCCAGTTGATGAAGCTAATATAATTAAAATTCCATGCTCTGAACAATACCCTAAAAAATCAGTTGTTAGCTGTATTCGCCCCATTACAATTACAGCATCCAGTACGCTTAAAGGCCATGTTTTCACAGTCTCATTATGAAAACTTAAATACGCACGATTGCCGCGTATTCCTACCACACTCCCGACTTGAGTTAAATATAATGTTTTAAGCACTTTACGTTGCACTGTGCTTGGCTGTTGAAGCAAATGCGCAGGTAAATCAACCAGTCCTGTTCGTCTTCTATTGCTTTATGATGCCAATTTGCGGGGGTATCGAGTTGTAATAATTGTTGTTCTTGTTGGTATTCTGCCGCACTTATTGTCCACTCTTTTGCGTTATCCATAACACCAAATACCAAGCTTGATTTTTCATCTATTACTTGTTCACCTAAAAAGTTATGGCCTAAAAATCGAAAACCCTCTGCAAAGGTTGTTAATTGTGTTTTTTCTTCATTGAGCGTTAAGCTTAAATGATTCAGTACTTGTTCCGTGTGATATTGAGCGTGCTGGGCCGACTTTGCGCTATCGCAGCATATTACAAAATCATCGGCATAACGCACCATATGATAACCTTGCTTGATCATATGTTCGTCTAATTCATCTAGGTAAAAATTAGCTAATAATGGGCAAATTGATGATCCTTGGGGGATCCCTAAGCCATGCGCTTTACCAAACACCAAGTTGCCATCAATTGATTGCTTTTCAAATAAAAGACTGAATATGAGCGATATTAGGAGTGGGTCAATGGCTGTATGTTGCAGTTTTGTCAGCAAACTAGCTTGCGGAATGTGATCAAAGTAACCATTAATATCTGCATCAAATACATAGCGGCGATTTAAATTCCGATGCTCTATCACTTTCTCTACTGCCATTAAATAACTACGACCTGGCCGATACCCATAACTGTTATGCTCAAACTCGTCTTCAAAATAAGGTTGCAGCATAATGGCAATTGCGGTATGCACGATACGGTCGCGCACAGTAGGAAATGCAAGCCAACGCGGTTTTTTGCCTGGCAATTTTAATTGACTACGTTTTAAAGGCTGAGGTTCGTATTGACGCTCTTTAAGGTCATATAAAATACTATTTAGTCCTAAAGCTAGCTCGTCCTCAAAACTGACTATAGTTTGACTGTCAACTCCCGGGCTGCCATCATTTTGCTTGACTCGGGTAAATGCTTGCAACAGTAATTCGTAACTACATAGCGCGTCGTACTGCATCGTAACTCCTTGTAAATTTGGTAAATTTCGAGTCTAGTTTACTAATTTTGTTGCAACATAACAGGTCCTTTTTTTGTGCATGTCAACATTTGTTGTTGTTTTTTCTCATTATCAACAAACCATTGATAACCCTTGTTATCTTTAGATGGATATTTAATGTTTTCGCGTGGTTTTGCTAAATTTTGTAACCACATTAACGTGCCTTCATTCCATAACTGAGTGTTATTTTTACATGGCGCAGACTCTAGATCGGCTATCCATTCGAGTAAGAGGTCTTTATTATTTTGTGCTAGCCGCCATTGTGTTAATTTAGCTGATTCAAACTGAGTGTAACGCGTTACTTTATCCTCCAAGGTTAAGGATGTGATAGATAAATGAATATTCCCGTAACCATATGGTTTAGCTAATCCAATTTGATGGGTGAATTTTTCACTCCCCTCAACTGCTAACGCCGGTTCTAACATAACTGCTAATAGCTGCAGTTCTGATGCGGTTAAGTTATCAAACTCAATAGTAAATTTCAGTTTGGTATCTTTACTAATAGTAGGTGCAGCAGTCCTATTTTTATTATCTTCATTAATTAGGCTTTTAGATAAAAACTCGACCAATTCACATTTTTGGCGAACAACAAATCTCTTACTTCCATTTAAACTATGACTTCGAGGGGTGAGATCGGCTTTTTTAATAAAGCACCTATTGTTAACGCTTTTATTATGAATATACATGGCGAGGCAAGGAGGTTTTGGCTCCATTAGTAATGGTAACATAAAGTAACTGGTCTCATTTGGGGTGATTTCAACGTCACTAATTGCATCATAAACCCTAATTCTACTTGCGTAAGCGGTGACTTTATTTTTATCGTGTTGATCAGCTTTGCTATCGGCCACAGTGCCAAATAATTGCTCCATAACACTCAGCCCACGTTGGGAGTTAAAGGGCTGAATATCCTTATTAGGTAAAAAGTCAAATACTGTATGCTTAAGCTTATTTCGCCATATTTGTGAATCACGTAATTCACATATTTCTCCACTGTAATCCACACTAAAAAGAACAATTTCTCCATTTATAGCATCTAAATCGAACTCAGTTTGCTCTTCTTGCTGCTTATTATTTCCCGCTTTTTTTAATAGTTCTTTGGCGCGGTCTGAGGTATTAAAAATATCAAGATATAATTCAACTAACTCTGTATTAATGGGCATAGGCGCTGCGATTAAGTTCTCAGTAAAAAAAGCATACCCATTACTTTCTTGATTAGACTCATTATCCTTTTTTATTCTGTATGTGTAGATTGCTTTTTTTGCATTGTTTTGTTCATTTACTACTTTGCCTTCACGTAGTAAACGGTAATAACCCGATCCTATTTCGGTTTCTCTAACCCAAGGATGATCCTTTGCTATCTTAGTACATGCCACATATTGACAATCATGAGGCGCACACTCCTCGATAAACACTTCATTTTGCCAACTAAGAGAGTATGTGTTCTTTGTTTTATTTTTTTCATCTTTTTTACACTCTAACTTGCAGGAACTAAGCTCTTGATCTATAAGTTTATCTGCACTAACACGTATTGCCGCTAATTTCGCCAAAGGGAGAGGTTGTTTATTCTTATCTATAAATACCATCCGTAACGCTTTTGGAATAACAAGATCATTTTTTTGTTGTTGTAATATAGATGCAGGAATACCAAGTGGCTTTAAATACCACTGCTCACCTTGCTTATAAATAGCACCATAAGCCTGATTTTTTCTTGGCTTAGCATCGCGATAATACATTGGACTGTCAGCGAGTACACGGGGTGGTGAGTGGGTAATAATTTCGCCAATGCTGCTTAACATGCCACGAATACTGCTTGCAGGAATAGCTTGCTTACCATTGCGTAAATACGGGGCTTTGACGCTAATATTGAGTTCTTCTGCCTTCTTTTTGGTTTCCTTATTAAAAATTTTGGCGATATCCAAAGGCTGATTTCCATAAAACACGGGCGACTTAACCGTTATTTGGCACTTTATTTCGCCACTTAAACCTGTAAAACGATGATGACTTATATTTTCTTTTTTTAGCTTTTCTTTTTTTGCCTCAATAAATTTATGCTCACTAATATCACCAAAAGGTACAAAGCTATAAGGATTATAAAAATTAGTCATGAGTAGCTCCTTCACTTTGCTGCTCTTTTTTGGAGTCTGTTTTGTATTCTTTAATAGTTTTCTTTATGCTGTCTTCAAGTGTTTCACTTGAAAAATGCGCTAAACAATTGTCTATTACGTCCTGAATATCTGTATATTCTTTTTTGTGAGCAAAAAATTTGCCTTTAATACGCCCATATCCGCGATTTTTATTAGCGCCAATTGCCATCTTTTGCTCAAGTAGGTCTTTGAACACCAACATCAACACTGCGGTTGAAAAAGGATGCGCTTTTAGAACGGCCATCGGTATGCTGCAAGCCGTCTTAAAATCACCGTTTACGGTGACGGCTTCAACATTGATTAAAGCACCATCTTTTACGCCACCGGTAAAACGGTCAATGGCTATCATACTTTGCGGGTGGGTAATTGCTGTTGCTTCTTTCGTTAAGGTTGCATTAGGAATAATTAAAGCACTGCGCTGGGCTGTTGAGCCCCAAAATGGAGTCACAAATTGCTGCAATGTTTTACAATCGATTTGAGGTAACAATGTGCAAATAATTTTTATGAATCGCGCTCTGAGCATGCCACGTAAAGCACTGGCTGGGAGTATCGGCTTGCCCTCTTCACGTACAAAATATGCCGCCATGGTTTGCTCTGTTTTATGCGGTTTGTTTTGCATTTTAAGGTGTTCTGGACAAGCGATTAAAATTGGATCAGGGCTTGATAAATGTAAATCAAATTGCCATGTGTCGATCAACGTTTTTGAGGTGATATTACCTATTTCACTTGGTAAATTTTCTAGCTTAAAATCATCATAAAAATCGCTCAGCTTTTTTTGGTCATTATTATCACTTTTAAACCATGCTGTTAGCTTTTCAGCACTTAAAACTTTTACGTTTAAGTCGGATAATTCAACCTGACCATACCCCCATTTACTGCCTGCCCCAACTTGCAATTGTGCTATTTTAAGCACTGAACAAAGCGCTTTTAGCTGTGTTTCACTTATAAATTCCGCATGTAGCTGCCCCTTAAATTGACCGCCTGAGTTAACCCAAGCTTGGCTAAATAAATGATTATCTAAGACTGTGTCTGTAATTGCATCAATACTGTTGTGAGTTTGATAAGTCACTGCTTTTTCTGAATTATTAGTACCCATCAAAAAAGCCGATTGCACTGACACACAGCCATTAAAACGCTTGGTTATAGCTTGCTGTGCGCTATTTCCCTCCCTTTGTTGACCGCCAAATAATGCTTGCGCCATTTTAGGCTCAAATAAAGCGCGTAATACACCTTTCAAGCTGCTGCCAGGCAACATAGGTCGTTTGTTAACGTCCAACATTAATTGTGCGTAGGTGAGTGTGTTTCCCTCTGATTGTATTTGTTCAGCGTTTGTTAACTCTGCTTGTTCACCACTGTGAACACCAATACGGGATTTAGCTGTTAGTTTAAAATCTAACGTCACTTTAGGGTAAGTTTTATCCGCCATGCTACTTGCTCCCTGTCTCACTTTTTATAATGCTATCACCCACAATTTCAATAGCTACTTCACCAAAGCCATTGGCGGGGTCGTAAGGGCTTAGTTGCCAACGTTGCTTGTTATTTTGTTGCAATTCGACTTCAGAGACATCAACAGAAGGCACGCCATGGTGCAGCCATTGTGTTAAAAATGCCTGCGCTTGTTTACGTTTACCTGCTTTTATTGTCAGGGCAAAACAACTACCAGGCTGGGTTTCAATATATGGGCTGTAATATGGTTTATGACGCTGAAACCGCGACTGCCAAAAACTGCCACCGCGTAACTCTTCACACGTATAGTGGTCTTTAAGTTCAAACACATCTGGGGCAAGCTCATTAAATGCGTGTTGATAAAGCGCTTTACTGGGTTCAACCACATTGAGCTTAGCTGGTCGCAATAAACACACTGGGGAGTAAAATGTTAAGTAAAGGGTATTTTGCTCTTCACAATGCGGTGTATGCCTAGCTTGCCAGCAAGTATTTGTTACATGGGCTATGGCTTTGGTTTTCCCTAGCCCATGTAGTGAATGCGCCAATAATTGTGTTAATTCATCGTATACAGTGTTGTGTTGGTCATCAGGAATTTGAGAAAGATCGACATAGCTGCGCCATGTAATTGGCTCGTTATTATTCCATTGGTGGCTAACGCAATCGTAGCTAAATAGCTGTTGCTCTGCACTTGTATTACGTTGCTCTAACTGGCTGAATGCTGTAGTTTCATTTTTCCACCATTGGGTAATCGCATTACGCACTAATAAAACCCGCGGTAATGTTGCTATATTTTGAACTAACTTGGCATCGCCTTCTTTAAAATCAGGCTTAAATACCATTATCCCTTTGAGCGGTGCTGGTGATGTTAAACAATCATGTTTTTCACTTACTTTTTTACCTTGCTCATTCTTAGTGTGGCATATTGCAATTGATAAACGTGCTGGCTGATTAAGCACTCCTTGCGCAGTTAGGGGTTTAGCGTGCCGAAAGGTGATAGCGTGTAAATATTTAGCGAGTACTGACTCAGCTGAGCTATGGTTAGCGACTAAGCCTTTTAATATTGCGCCCGTTATTATATTTTGCGATTTAAAGGTATTTTCTTTTGCTGTGGGTGCGTTGGCAATACACAAGGGACGATCTACTTGCCAATCTATGGCTAGAATTTTATCCCTTTCAAATGCGGGCCAAATACAACTGGGGGCTTGGGGTTTAATCAACTCTAAACTGACAGCCTCAATTTTACCAAAACCAATATTTTTAAAACTCCCTAAGGCATAACAATATTGCAGTGCCTTTGTTATGTATTTTTCAATTATTGACGCTTCATCAGCTGTTGCCCTGAATTTTATATTACCGCTAATATTGACTTTTTCGCCGTGCCTATAAGGTAACTCAACACACCTTAGGCTCCCTTTTTCAGTAGTGCCATGTTGATTTAGTTTTATTTTGTTTTGCACTGCATAGGCATCATTTACAGGGTTTGACATTTGCCAGTAAAAATCAAAATTTAACCGGCTTCGTTGCCCCAACCCAACGTCCAGTTCCGCTTTAGTCGTTGCTTGCATGCCTTCACTACCAAACCATGTTTGCAGCCATTGGGTTAACTTATCATCTTTCATAAAGGCGTTAATTTCATTTAACGCATGGCGAATGTTACCCTTTATAAAGCTGCCCGTTAGTACTGGCTTTCCAGAAGCATCACGCAATACTGCCACATCAAGGCCATGCTGTAATGCGCCACTGTGTTGGCTAACAATAGGGCCTTGCACCTGCATTGTTGTATATAATTGATAATAATTAGTTTGCATCATCACTGCCTCCTTGCTGACTTTGCAGGGCTATATAGTCCCAACACTCCGTGAGCAAAACCCACAATAAGGCACGTGAAGTTGTATTTTTATCGTTGATCGATAATGTTTCCCCCATCAAAACCTGACTTGCACAATTTATAAACTTGTTAATTTCATCATGACTTAAAGCTGTTATGTAACTGAGCCTTTGCTCAACTTTAATTAAATCACTTAAATCATCTGCACTGCATTGGTTAACACTCTGTGCCAAAGTATGAATAGTGCTTTTATTAAATGTACTGCTTAAAAAATTAGCTAAACTTGCAAGGTCAGCGGTATCAAACGTCCTCGCAAACATATTTTGACGTGAGGATGCTAATTCACCATAACAGATTTCAAAATGCTGGTTAATGCTCTGCGCGGGTATATCAATCGACTCAAGTACTGAATAATTATAACAATTGTGGATCCCCTCTATATTTGGAGCGTCTTGCTGGTTGGTGTTATCTTGCTTAACAACTATATCTTTTACGTTGTCAGCTAAGTTTTTAACAAAGTCACACGCTATCGATACTGGGGTTTTGTGATGGCAAAATAACAACCCAAATGCATGAGTTAATGAGTAGGTTTCTTGATCTTTTTTGATTTCCCAGTTATTTGTCCATTCTAATAGTCGAGCTAGCACTTTAAACCCTTGCGAAGCAGGAAGTACAAAAAGCACTTCGTCGCCTCCCCACATAAGTGTTTCTAGCTTGATTTTTGTTATCGTTTCGTTGTTATGATCTGTTTCCTGAAAACAAGCATCATCTTGATCTTCAAGATAATTTAATAACTTATCAAGTAGCTCAGCACGTAAAATCCGCAACCGTTTATCAAAGGCAAGTTGATCATCTACGCCTTTAATAAATTTATCTTGAATCTTTGAAAACTTGTTGCCATCAAAATAAATATACGCAACTTTATTGTCAAGATGATAAAACTCTTGTGCATTACAAAGTTCATCAAAACTATGAGTAAAAAAACGTTCTTTATTATCGTTATATGGCTGGTTGTTTAGGACGGCTAACTGAGCAAGCTCTTGATTATAAAATTGCTGTTTTTGATCACGACCATATTCAAACCGCTCTTTAACTAGCGCGCTTATGTGTTTGTTTCCGTCTTGAATGTATTTATTGTCTGTTGCAGGTAATGTTTCGCTTAGCTGGCAAATCAGATTACTTTGCTGATTTAGGTCAATACTCAAACTTGTTTGCTGCAATTGACGTTTTCGCCCTGCGTTTATCAGTGCGATTTTGGCCTCTAAAAAATTAGCGTCGCTAATATTAGATACGCCATTAACAATAAAAGTAATTCCTTGGTGATGACTGTTTAGCCTGTCAATTATTTGCTCGCACAACAATTGCTGATCAGACTGGCATTTATAAAGCCCAACTGAGCCACCTACAGAGATAGGTTCTAAGCTATCAAAATATTTTGGTAGTTCTAGTACAATAGCTCGCAATAACATACTAGTCCCACGGTAAACACTCAGGTTATTACTTAGAGATAATGCGTTATCAAAGTTAACTGCTTCCACCTTGATCAGATCATAGCAGTTTTTGTTTGCAGATTGACTGGCTTTATTGTGATGCATTGTTAGTCCTTTTTTTGATTCTCGTAACTTTTTTAGCTTGTTTGCCCAGCCACTTTTGTAGTGGTGTGCTAAACCACGTAGCCTTGCAGGTAGCCACGATGCAATTTTTTCATGCTGGTATTCAAATAACGCATTAGGCTGGGTAATAAAATCAAGTAAACCAAATACAGCTGCAAATAATTTGGTTTTAATCCCCATTAATATCACTACACCCAGTATCATCATTAATAGTATGCGATCTAGAGTGTCGCTGCCGAATGGGTCTAGCGATTGCGGCCATGCTGTAACAATGGCTATTAATGCCAAGATCCCGGCTATTTGGCCTGTTTTATCGGCTTTATCAACAAAGTAAATATTACGCCAGCTTTCCATGTAATCATCAGCCCAAGAGACTTGTTCTTTTACTAACTCAAAATGCTGCTCTAATGCGGTGGCTTGATATAGCTTTTGATATATTTCTGCCCCTTGCTGCTCATGGCTTAGTGATTTAAACCAATACCTATTCATAAATAAAATAAAGTTACGGCGAATATCACGATAGGTGTTTTCAGGTTTTGCATCGGTGTCTTTTGCCGCCAAATCCTCAGTGGCCTGATTCATAGTGCGTTTAAAGCAATTGATTGTTTCGCGAGTTAACAGAGTGTAATTAAAAAAGTGACGATAAACACTATGCCAATGGGGCAAAATATGATCAACATAATAGCTACCATAACCAATTGTGATCGTGGCAAATTCATTAAATCCGGTTTGCGCACTGATATCTTGCCATCGGGTATAAGCTTGTTGCTGCGCAAGCTCCTTCACAAACTGTGCATTGTAGGCGTAGCCTGTTGGGTAATCGTTAAACAAACCGTTGGGGCTATCCACCATACTGGCAAGCGTAGCGTTTTGTTTTGCAACCTTTTTACCCAACTTAGTTTGAGGGTAAACGCCATAGATACCGTACGTGGCATTGAGGTACATACGTGAGTCATGCTGCTTCATTGAAAGCGGGTTCAATTGGTCAATAATGGCGTTTTGCTTTTTAGGATCACCCCGTGATTGCTCATCTAAGAAAAACAAAGATACCAGCCTAAGTACATGCTCGGCTACTGGTTGCCTATTTTCATTACTCAGGGTTAAATCGTCCAAACCAGATGGTTTATTGCCGTTATAAATTAAATGCTCATATTGATTCAACAACAAAACCAAGCAATTTATCTTTTGTTCTTCTTTTTGTTCAATAAAAGTGGGGTATAAAATACGTGCTTGTTGATTAAATTTGAGCCAACGCCCAAATTGCATACCTTTTACAAGCTTTGCTAGTCGTGATGAATATGCCGCCAACACAATACTCCACCACCACTGCGCATCGGATAGGTCACCATTAAATGTATTCATACTATTTTGCTGTTTAAGCAATTGCTTGATTGCCACTTTGGTTTGTTCAGGCAAACTGTATATGGGCGAATATTGCACTTCAATAGCAAGTAAAAAACTGCCCCTTGCAACGGGGTGACGTATTAAATTTAGGCTTGTGACTGTGGCACTGGGTTGCGATTGTTGTTCAATAATGGTTTTTATGTTGAACTCGGAAAGTTTTGTGGGCGTTGATGTTTTATTAACCCTACCAGTGCTAATTCCCAAGATACAGCCCTCAAGAGTTAAGCGGTATTCTTCAAATGCATTAACCGTATTTTTGGCATTTGTATCTTTAAGATCCCCAAACAAACAGCTTTGTGCTTGCGGGTTATAAAATAAAAAAGTTTGCACTTGTTGTTGTTTATTGAAATCCCAATACTGGGGGTCATTCCCCACATCATAATGAAATTGATAGCGCGGCGCCTCAATGTTTAGCACACCACTTGGGAGTGTAACTTGACGTTTTTGTAAGTCAGTTAGGTGATTAGGTTGTGCGGTTTTTAATGCTGCCTCACCATTGAGGTCAAAGGGATAATAAAAGGTTGTTTTATACCGTTTAAGGGGGCGAGAAAACTCTGCAAATGTTTCAAATAATGCACTGATCACCGCCTGACTTATTGTCTGCTTAGGCAGTAATAACGTTGTATAATAAGTGTTTTTAATAACCACTTGTTGTACATGGCAGTGGGGGTATTCTATAGCAAATTCGCCAACCAATTGTAACTTACGTGGTTGACGCGTGATCATTACTGCCTCAAGAATAGTTAAACCTAGCTCGTCCACCTTAGCGTGCAACCAAATTAAGGCTTTATCTGCTAATTTGTCCGTTATACTTTCATGCTGCTCGCACCATGAAAGTACTCCTTGCTGAGGTGCATTAGGGGTAAAATCATTGACAATAATAATATCATCTAATTCTAGCCAGTTGTTTGTCTGTTCCATAGAAAGCCATATTTATTATTTTATAAGTTGGCGAACCTGCGCATATAAAGTGTTAAACGAAGATTCATTATTCAAATTATTATGTTTACTAGCGGCACCAAAGAAAAACTGAGGCGTTTGACCACCAAACCAGCTTGTTAACTGCGGGTATGGCCACTGCTCAACAAGATTTGCAAAAGCAGCTCGGTTATTGTGCGCTAACACCTCTATTTGAGTGGTTTTGTTTTGTTCTTGATAACGTATAACGACTTGTCGCAGCAACAATGGCTTGGCTGTTTGCAATGCGTTATTGTAGGTTTGCTCATTGGGAAATTGTGCAACTTCACTCATCACTGAAGCAAATTCAGCAGGACAGTCAAAACACAACAAATGAGCCGATTTTTGCGGCTCCAAGAGGGTATTTTCAAACCAGGCAAAGGCACGTTTACGTAATGCTACTACTCCCCTAATTCTCGCTTCATGATCGCGTATTGCGTGCATTTGTTCGTAGCTTGCCCCTGCTGCTAATAAAGCAGGTATAAAGCCTTTATCGTTGGCCGCCACAAGTTGCTGGTATTTTGTTAGCTGCAATGAAAAAATCGCGGCAAATTGCTCAATTGCGCTCAGCCTATGTTGCGCATTGAGACCTGCGTATTGGTGATGATCTAAGGTGTGTAAACATATTCCGTGGTTTTGTAAAAGCAACGCACCTTGACCGTTAATATCGGGTAACTCAATGGCTAGCAAATTAGCTTTACAACTTGAGATATCAATACCTTTAAGAGCCTGTGCTAATGTACAACCCCAATAATTAGGCCCTGCAATAGCATGAATATGCTGCTCATTGGCAATGGCTAAAATGCAATGCGCTTCGAGATCGTTGATAGGGCACAACACCGTTGTATTATTTTTATTTAACATTAAATATTCCTTTTAACAGGTATTTGATAACACAGTTCAATTGAGGTTACAATCAGCAACGCTAGTTTTAACCTAAAATTTAGACTGGCTTAGACCTTTTATTAAAACTAGGAAATTCAAATGACATGGAGTTTAACTAAATTAAGCAAGCAAATCTGGTTTAGTCATTTAAGAGTGACACTAGCTCCGCAATCGACTCTGTTTGGCTATCAGTTTGCCGGGAGTATGTTACATGGGGCCTTGATCAATGCATTAAATGTTGTAGACCCCAAGCTTTGCCAAACACTACTGACGGCGCAAGATGGTTCGCACCCTCGCGCTTATTTTTTTATAGCCCCATACTTACCTAAAGGAGAAGTTATTGCTCAACAACCGCTTAGTTTTGAAATTAAGCTTTTTGGCCATGCTTGTGAATACCTAGGCGCGGTGGTGCAGTCTTTATTTGAGTTACAAGCAATCGGTCTTGGCAATAACAGAGTGCCTTTTAGTATCACACATATTGAGCTTGGCAGTCAGGGGCGTTGGCTTACGTTATTTCAACGTGGGCAAAATGATTTACTGTGCCCACCACAAACCACCTTAGCCGATCAGCTTTATACACCTTTTACCTGCCTAGCTAAAAAGTGGCATGTACGAGTAGAAACTCGCTCACCATTGGCACTGACTCGGTCTAAAAACACATTAAATTCAGCGCCGAATTTAGCGGACTTATTATTTTTTATTGGCAACCGACTGCGCGCATTATGTGACCATTTTCACTCTGTAGATTTTTCAGTTATGGCGTTACTGCCAAAGATAGAACAACAACCGAGTAGTCCAAACACACATTTTTTCGTTCAAAAACGTCATCCTGATCTAGCAGAAAAAAACCATGATTTACGAGGTATTACAGGGTCATGGTGTTACGCAATTGATGCCAGTTTAATTCCTTGGCTACAATTAGGCGCTGCACTACAAGTGGGAAAAAGAGCCAATTACGGTCAAGGTGCATACCTTTTAAGTTGGGGAATACTCTCAGAATAAATGAATGTTATTAAATTCTTATGGGTGTAAATACCATACTGTACCTTACTATCTTGCATTGTTATCTGAATTTAAGCTGAATAAGTTTTTATGTCAGTAGTTTAGACCGCAGGCTGTTGATGTTAATATGTTTTATTTGAATTTTTCAATTAAAATATCAGGAACAAAGACCTTTTAGGAACGCATTTTTCAAGACCGCAATTTATGCCCCCTCAAGCCCTTGCGCTACGGGGCCTAGATCGGCTATAGTCAGAGCGCTCCCGACTTTAAAGGGAATTGAGACCCAGATTGTGAAAGGATAGTATTCATAGTAACGTCAGATTGCTCCCGACTTTAAAGGGAATTGAGACAATCAATAAATTATCTATGCACATAAAATTATTTGTCAGGGTGCTCCCGACTTTAAAGGGAATTGAGACATACTCACTTTATTGCTTACTTTCTCCATTTTAGTCAGTGTATTGGTCAACTAATTTTGTAGAGATTCTAAACGGCTTTTTTTAATTCATTCTATTTTTGATGTGGTGCCATGTAATCTAAAGTGGTATACCAGCGTTTGTAATTGTAAAACTGAATATAATGGTCTATTTCACTTATCACTGAATGATGATTAATAAATGAAAGGATATTCAGTCGCTTTGTTTTCAGACTTCTAAAAAACGCCAGTCACTGCGTATAATTGTCAACTAAGTTTGTAGAAATGCTAGGCTGAATGAAAACCAGTGATGACACTATAGTTTATCGTCGTAGAGCGACCCATTGCTGAGCCGACCCCAAACAGATGCGGACGTACAGAACTACCCCATCAGAGCTCTTCTGTTACATATTCGCTCTTGTAAAATATAACTCTAGTACCAATCAACAACTGTATTGCGCTTGCTGATTTTGATACTCTCAATCTGAATATAAGCTAACATCTTTTTAAAATTACTCCTGTTATAACTTCGTCAAGTACTGCGTATGTTCACACATTTATATAAACTATGTAACACATAGTCATATATTTTAGATAAACTGCGGCCGCTGTCAGGTAAACCAAAGTAGTTTCTAATCCTATCAATTTGTGTTTTGTTTTAGTTGCGGTAACCATTCTTTCAGCTTTCGTGAACGCATGGCTTTAATCCATTGGTAATAATCACTCAACGTCGCCTTTTGCTTCTTCGCAGCAGTTCGTCGTCTAAGTCTTGGTTTGCCATGTGAATTTGTACCCCAGTAAAACTCAAACCCTAGAAATACAAAGTGACGTTTTCGACCAACATGAAATCTGCTAAATCGCATTAATGATATCTTGTGCAACGTCTAAATTAAATTTCTGTAAAAATTCATGATGGTTCAGGTAGCGTTACAATAAAAAATGTGCCTATTCAAAATCTATAAGTGGCTGCGTTTGCTTAAAGAAATACTTAGTTTTGGGGCAAAAAAATTTAAAAAATTGCGCTAAAACGTTTGATATAAGTCATGCAATAATTTTATTTTCACGTCTTTAATGGCATTTTTTCAAGCCCTTAGGTATCCTTTAAGCAACTTCGAAGGATTAGCTATCACAAAAGGATAGTCCACTATGAAAAAGTATTTATCGGTATTATTAACAGGCCTTATTTTATCGGGTTGTAGCAGCTTAACAACAGAGCAAAAAGCAAGTATTGATAACCTCACGCCTTGTGAAAAAATCAATGGTTTATTAGCCGCCTACGACTCACGTTTTGAAGTGTTAAAGCGCACCCGTGTAAATACAAAGTACGCAGAAACCTGGACAGCTAAATACAATCTCGTTGGTGAAGCATGCCAAATCAGTGCTTTGGATGCCGATACAGTGACTTATCGTTGCCAAGATAATTACCAAGAAAAAACGCAAGCGGTGGCCATTCATCAAAAGGCTGTTGATTTCACCCGAGCTTGTTTAGCGCAAAATAACTGGCACGAACAACAAAAAGAATCTGCTGATTCATTACGCACTACCTTTGTACTTGATGAAAAAAAACCAGCTATTTCAATTCATACCGGAAAAACTTTATCTCGCTCAACGCCTTGGTCTACCTCATTTGAAGTAGGTAAATCGGTAGCAAATAAATAGCATTAAAACCATAAAACAGGTCAGCAAATGTTGACCTACTTGGCTAAGGATTTATGAATTCAACACCCCAAAAAAGTTCATCGCTATTAAAAACCGACTGCATTGGGAAATGCCACCGCCTCAAAGGCTATTGCAGCGGCTGCGGCCGAACTAGCGACGAAATATTTGATTGGATCATTTTATCAGACCAAGAGAAACAAGCTATTTTAGATACTCCTAGAGAGGATGCTAATACCCCATAGCTTATTAAGGTGCATTGCGTTGCGACGGGTCGCGTTTAAAGTCTTTAATTAATTGCTTAGGGTCAACCTGCTCGCGTTGCTTACTTGCTGCCTCAGCCCACCACAGTAACTGATTAAACGACCGCGAAAAATATTCGCGCCATGATGCTTGCTCTGCCTCATTGTTTGTTTCACCACTTTCAATAAATACATCCTGTGCTTTTGGCACATGGATCATAGCCGACACCGGCAAACACCCAAGTTCACTTAAAAAACTGCGCATCCCAACAGCGGCACGAACGCCACCCCACTGCCCCGCAGAATACGTAACAATAACGCTGGGTTTGTAAGCAAATAAAGAGCTACCAAAATGGTTTAATAGATTAGCCAATGCTGGACTCATTGAATGATTGTACTCAGGGCTGACCATAATAAAACCATCACAGGCTTTAATTTTTTCCGCTAGGTCATCGAGTTTTTTAGGCACCTCGGCTTGTGAATAAGCAAAGTGCGGTTTGAATATAGGGTCCAGCTCATAGTCTAGCGGATCTATCAGTTCAATATCGTGATCATTGTATTGCTCAAGCAAACAGCGTTGGCATGCCTTGGCAACTCTTTCACCGAGACGTGCCGGCTTAGGTGGCGAACTTTTTCGAACTGAACCTAAAAAAATTAATAGTTTCATGTACAGGCACTCCATTTTATTTAAATCAATATACGAATATAAACGTAAATTTGTGCGGTAGGTCATAAATAAAACCTACCTTACAAGCAAAACATAAAATGCATGTTTAAACATTAATGTGGATCACGCTTTACCCCTGTAGCTAACATTACTAAGCTTTATCGAGCGCTTGGCTTACATCAGCAATGATATCGTCGATGTTTTCAATACCCACTGATAAACGAATTAAATCGCGGCTAACCCCTGCGTTCGCCAATTCTTCATCATTTAATTGTCGATGCGTGGTTGATGCTGGGTGGCAAGCCAATGACTTTGCATCACCGATATTTACTAAACGTAAAATCATATTCAGCGCATCAATAAAGCGAGTGCCAGCTTCAAGGCCACCCGCTATCCCAAAGCTTAAAATACCAGACGCTTTGCCACTAGTGGTTGTTTTACTCATTGCGTTATAGGGACTTGACGCTAACCCCGCGTAATTAACCCAAAGCACCTTAGGGTGATTATCTAGGTATTCAGCAAGCTGTTGCGCGTTTTCACAGTGGCGCTGCATTCTTAGCCCTAAAGTTTCAAGACCAATTAAAATGTCAGAGGCGTTTTTAGGCGCAAGTGCCGCACCGGTATTTCTAAGTGGAACAACGCGGCAGCGACCAATAAACGCCGCTTCAGCAAAAGCATCGGTATAAACCACATTATGATACGACGGATCAGGCTCATTCATCATCGCAAAACGAGTGGCATTGGCTTTCCAGTCAAACTTACCCGAATCAACAATTATGCCGCCAATCGCCGTACCATGACCGTTAATATATTTAGTAAGCGAATGCACCACAATATCGGCACCCAACTCAAATGGCCGGCATAAATAGGGCGTTGCCACTGTGTTATCTACAATCAGCGGCACGCCTTTGCTATGGGCTATTTTAGCTAATCGAGCGATATCAACAATATTCCCTGCAGGGTTGCCAATCGACTCACAAAAAACCGCGCGGGTATTCTCATCAATCGCGTTTTCAAAACCGGCAAAGTCATCCGCTTTAATCATCCGCGCTTCAATACCTTGGCGAGGTAGACTATGGGCAAATAAGTTATAAGTACCACCATACACTTGGCTGGTACTGACAATATTAGTGCCCACTTCACACAAACATTGAATTGCGTAAGTAATGGCCGCCATACCAGAGGCCACAGCAAGCGCACCAATGCCCCCTTCCATGGCCGCAATACGCTGTTCAAGCACCGCATTAGTCGGGTTCATAATACGGGTATAAATATTCCCGGGTACTTTTAAATCAAATAAATCAGCACCATGCTGAGTATTATCAAACGTATACGATGATGTATTGTAAATCGGCACCGCCGCCGATTTAGTTGTAGGTTCAGATTCATAACCGTGATGCAGCGCTAAAGACTCAAGTTTCATAATTATTTCCTTCAATTAATTTGCCACTAAGCTAGCATTTATCGCTCACAAAGTGCACATGAAATATATTAAAGGATGTTGAAGTAATTAGATTTAAGTTAAATTCTGCTAAGAGCGAATTATGTTAGTTCGTTCCACCTTAAACGAACACCTGCTTTTCTTAAGAAAGTGAACATAGCTGTTTATTATGGTTTAGGCTGTGAAGCGTGCATAGACTGATTGAACATATCTTAACTCCAGATCGTCCTCTGGACTTTTCAGCTATAAAAAATAAAAAGAACAATAATCTGTTGTATTTTTTACTCATCATTACAGCCAACTATAATCATCTTCTCGTAGTTTGTAGCTATTTGAAAAAACATTGATTCTCGTCAAACGGTGCTATAAGGAAATAGCCACTCAATACTCTCTATTTAAAACTTCTGTTTTTACAAAAAATAGACTATAGCTATTGTTATATATAGCAAAAGAAAAGACAAAATTAACAGTGAATTCTTATGAGTAATCCCACAAACGATCTCGAAGCGGAGATTGACCAGCTTAAAGTTCAGCTTGCAAACGCTAGAGCTGAAAATATAAAGTATAAGAAGTTGTTTGAAGTATCTGGGGACGCACTATCAATAATCGACCTGAAATCTGGTAAATTCACAGAATGTAACCAAGCTGCAATCAATATGCACGGCGTCGAAAGTAAAGACAACTTTATTAATTTAAAGCCTTCTGATATCTCACCTGAGTATCAACCATGTGGCAGACGTTCAGAGGAAATAGCCGCAGAACACATTGAAAAGACTCTGACTAAAGGACCACAGCTGTTTCCGTGGGTTCACTCTCGATTAGACGGCTCATCTTTTCCATGCCTTATATCTCTGACTGTATTAAATGTGGATGATGATGCTTTCATTTTAGCCATAGGTAGAGACATTAGTGAATTAGTTGAGACGCAAAACAAATTGCATAGTGCTTCAACAGACATAGAACGAATTAGCTACGCTTTCAATGAGGAAAAAGAAAAATTTGAACAGTTTTTTAGCTTAGCGCCGGTAGGCATTGCAATTAATAGGTTAGATAATGGTTTATTTGAGTATGTTAACAAGGAATTGAGTCGTTTTAGTGGTTATGACAAAGACGAACTAAATCAAATGGACTATTGGAAGTTGACACCAAAAAAGTACGAAGAGCAAGAAAAAGAACAACTAAAATCCCTCTCAGAAACAGGCCGTTACGGACCTTACTATAAAGAATATATTCATAAAAAGGGTTATGAATACCCCGTACAATTGTCGGGCGTTATAATTAAGAGTGCAAATGGCGATGAGCTGATTTGCTCTGTGATCCAAGATACTTCCCATCAGAAACAGATAGAAACCGAATTACAAATAGCAAAAAACCAAGCTGAAACCAATTCTCTGAGAATGAAATTGGCAAATGACTCAGCTCAAATTGGTGTGTGGGAGTGGGATGTCATTTCGGGAGAATTAATCTGGGATGAATGGATGTACAAGCTGTATGGCATTACAGAGAATTGTTTTTCTGGTGCTTATGAAGCTTGGACTCATAGTCTTCACCCTGATGATATGGAAGAGTCTAACAAACAATTAGAGGATGCCGTATCAGGCATAGGTGCTTTTAATCCAGAGTTTAGAGTAGTACATCCAAACGGGCAGGTAAGAACAATCAAAGCTAGCGCAGAAGTTATTAGAGATAATGATGGCAACGCTCTAAAAGTCATTGGTGTAAATTACGACATTACAGATAAGATAAATGCGATAAATGAGCTAGAAGTAGCTAAGCAAAAAGCTGAGCAGGCAACCCAAACGAAAAGTGAATTTTTGTCAAATATGAGCCATGAGATACGTACGCCCATGAATGCAATTTTAGGCGGACTGCAGATGGTCAATACTGAGTATCTCGATGCCAAGTCCAAAGTAATGCTTAAAAATGCAGTATCGTCTTCTAAATCGCTGTTAACCATTATCAACGATATTTTGGATTACTCAAAGATAGAGAGCAATAAACTAAGCCTAGAGCAAGAGCCTTTCTCGATTAGCGATATAATTAAATCTGTGAAATTTGAAGTGGACAGCATAGTCAGTAATAAGGGTATTAAACTTGTCAGTAATATTGATGAAAATTTTAATGATCACTGGTTAGGAGACATTGTCCGTGTTAAGCAAATATTACTCAATCTTGTCTCGAATGCTGTTAAGTTTACTGAAAAGGGTAGCGTAAACATTCACTTGAGCGAAACTCTTTACCAAGAAAAGCAGGCTATTAGTCTTGAAGTGGCTGATACAGGAGTTGGAATGAGTGAGGAAGCTCAAGCTCGTATATTTGATCGTTTTTCACAGGCAGACAACTCAACAACACGTAAATTTGGTGGAACTGGGCTGGGTATGTCGATTACCCTCAGTCTTATTCTTATGATGAGAGGCACTATCGATGTAAAAAGCAATGTGGGTAGAGGCACCACTATAAGAGTCATATTACCATTAACTATAACCAATAAGAGTGTCAGCTCTTTCGTACAAAAATCTATGACTCCGCCGCCGTTGAGGGGAAAGAAAATACTGATTGCTGAGGATAACGAAATCAATCAAATTGTCATTCAGTCAATGCTCGAAGGCACTAATGCATCATTAACTATTGTAGATAACGGTAAACAGGCAGTAGAAGCAGCTAAAGAAAAGGACTTTGATTTGATACTTATGGATATACAAATGCCTGAAATGGATGGTGTTCAAGCAATGAAAAATATCATTAATTTCAATAAGCATATACCGATAATTGCACTAACCGCAAATGTAATGATTGATGACGTTGCTGATTATTTAAGCCAAGGATTTGATGCACATATAGCAAAACCAATTGATATTGCTACCCTATACGGTGTTCTGAGCTCATTTATAAAGTAAGTACTTGCTTTGTTTGTGCTTTATTGCCAGTTCGGCTTCGGCAAATCAACTTCCGCTCATAGCAAAAAGTAGACATAAGTCATTACAAATTATACTTATTAAAAAAGGCGCTTACCGTTAAGGTAAGCGCCCTACTATTTTACTGATTACTTATTTTACGATTTTCATTTCGTCTAATAGGTTTTGTGCGTTATCTACTTTATCCATTACCCATAGCATGTAACGTGAATCAACGTGGATTGAACGATTAAGTGCTGGGTTATAATCCCAATCGCCGATAATACTTTCGTACACACCGTCAAATAATAAGCCTACCAGTTCGGCTTTGCCGTTAAGTGTTGGTGAACCAGAGTTACCTCCGGTAGTATCAACATTTGATAAAAAGTTAACCGGTACGGTATTCATGCCACCGGTGTAATCACCAAATATTTTAGCCTTGATTTGCTGTTGCAGTTTTTCAGGCGCGTTAAATGGATCAACATCGGTGTTTTTTGCAAGTAGCCCTTCAAGTGATGTAAACGGTGTTGCTATCAAACCGTCTTGCGGTGAATAGCCTCCAACAGTGCCATACGTTACACGTAATGTGCTATTCGCATCTGCATACACAGGTTTATTTTGTGCTTCATTAAACGCTATGATAGCACTCATTAACTGTGGACGCGCCGCTTGTAGTTTACCGGCAAGTGCTTTGTCTTTGTCTTCTTCAGCTTTCATTACGGCAAAGATGGCCTTCGCG
This sequence comes from Pseudoalteromonas rhizosphaerae, assembly GCF_028885455.1. NCBI lineage: Bacteria > Pseudomonadati > Pseudomonadota > Gammaproteobacteria > Alteromonadales > Pseudoalteromonadaceae > Pseudoalteromonas > Pseudoalteromonas rhizosphaerae. Next base: position 2,326,412 of record NZ_CP118496.1, on the reverse strand, counting down.
TATTGCATAAATGCATCTTGGCTTTGTTCAAGTTCAGCAAATGATTGCGTAGATAACGCGATACGAACGTCTTCATTATCTAGCGTTGAATTAGCATACATTTTTGCTAATAGTGCACTGTGCTTGGTTTTATCAAAGCCATTTTCTAATTCAAAAACTTTATCTACTTCTGCAAAACGCTCTTCTTTAGGTAACGCGGCATACAGCTCTAAAAAATGTAATAAAATGGCTTTATCAACGTTTGCATCAAAACGGCGACTCATGCGCTTTAAACCGGCTTCAAAGCGTGGTAAATCGCGTTCTTGATAGCCAGATTCACGTTCGCTATCAGGTTTTTGTTGCTCATAAGCTAGGCGATATAAGCTACGTGCGGTACTGATCATTTGTGAGCGGTGCACATAGCCAAGCATACGATCACGCTCATTGTGCTGTTGCGATTGAGCGACTAACGCCGACAATTCATTTAACACTTTACCGTATTGTTTTTTACGCTTACGGTCACTGTTTATCCACGCGGTTAGATCTTGTTCAAATTGCTTTTTACGTTCATACATCGTGCCTTTATTAAAGCTTTCGATCATTGAACCGTAGTTTTTAATATAGTTGTTGTAGCCCGCTATAGTACTTTCGTAGGCGATGCGCGCTTTGCTGCCATCTTCTGAATTTTCTTCAATCAAAGCGACATATTTTGAATTATGCTCGCGTGATTTTGGATAGCTGGTATTAAATACATAATCAACTTCAGCAGCAATGCGGTAACGGTTAGTGCGCCCAGGATAGCCTGCTACCATAACAAAGTCGCCATCTTGGACCCCTTTGGCGCTGACACTTAGATATGAATCAGGCACATAAGGTACATTGTCTTCGCTAAATTCAGCCGGTTTGCCGTCTTTACCTACATATGCACGATAAAATGAAAAGTCGCCGGTATGGCGCGGCCACATCCAGTTATCGATATCGCCACCATACTTACCTACGCCCATAGCAGGCGCATATGCTAAGCGTACATCTTTAATTTCTAGTGATTTGATCAAATAAAACTCTAAACCACCGTGGAATGAATACACATTACAGCGATAATTGTCGTCAGCTTCACATGCTGACACTAACGCTTTTTCATTTTTTTCTAGCGCGTCGTAGCGCGCTTTTGCGCTGAGTTTTTCAGTGCCTTTTATTACTTTTTTGGTCACATCGGTAACTGTTTCAGTTACATACACTCTAGAGCCGGGTGCCGCTGGTAAGTCTTCAGCCGGTGTTGTTGCTAAAAAACCGTTTTCTAAAATATTGTTCTCTGGTGTTGAGTTATATTGAATCGAACCATAAGCACAGTGATGATTGGTAACCACCAGCCCTTTTGGCGATACGAAGGATGCGGTACAGCCACCAAGGCTTATCACAGCATTCATTGGGAACTCGGTTAATTTAGAAATCGATTTTGCGTCAATTTCTAGTCCTTTGGCTTTTAGAATTGATTCTAGATCAGGAAGTTGGTGTGGTTGCCACATGCCTTCATCAGCAAATGTTGTGCCCGATACTGCAATAGCAAGTGATGCTATGAGTGGTTTTAAGCGCATTTTTTTATCCTTTTTATTGTTTCTATAACAGGTTACGCGTGCAGCCTTAGCAAGGTCAATATTTCTGCGACAAAATAGCTGCACTATTGTGTAACAAAATACTGAAAACAAATACTTCTTCGAGCTCTATTGGCAATAAAAACAACACAACAATGCAATCATTTGGTCATTTTCAATAGCTAGGATTTAAATATTATTAATAATGCACGGCCTAATTATGACTGCTATTTTTTTGATCAACCTCGCTCGTTCAACGGAGCGATTAGCAAACAGCCAGCGACAATTAGCTGCACATGGGCTAAGTTTTGAGCGTATAGATGCAATTGATGGCGCCATGCTTTCACAAGCGCAAAAAGAAATTAATTACAGTCCTAGCCTCAACAAACAAAAATACCATTACCCGCTCAGTGCTGGGCAGATTGGCTGTTACTTGAGCCATCGCAAAGCATGGCAAACCATTGTCGATAGAAAACTTGATTACGCAATTGTGCTCGAAGATGACTTTATCTTAGATACGAGTATTAATAGTGCAATTAAAAATATTGAACAATTACCGCTCACTTGGCAACTGATAAAACTCTCAGCTTATCAAAACCGTACTCGCAAAATCGCCTATCAAGTGCCGTTGCAGTTTGAGCAAAAATTAGTGATCCATAAAAAGTTGATGACAGGATGTTGTGCTTCTGCAATCAGTTATCAAGGTGCGAAACAATTATTAGCAGCTACTAAGACATTTGCCCGCCCTGTTGATTGTGACCTACAACATATATGGGAAACTCAAGTAACAGGCTATTCATTACTGCCGTATCCAGTCTCTCAAGATTGTGAGCAAGTAAGTGATATAAAGTCGCGTAGCAATGCCAGCGTAAAAAAATCATTTTTAGCCCGTAAAGGTCAGCAACTCAGTAGCGCGGTAAATAATCACTTTGCAACGGCGGCATTTATCAAAAAGACTAAGCGTGCTTTACCCGATGATCCTAAGTACAAAAAAGGAGCCGCAGCTCCTTTTTACTCATAACCTAGAATCATTAAATAGTATTTATTTTTTAGCGAGGTTTGGGTGCTCTACACCCATCCATGCTTTAAATAATGCCATTTGCTGTGCAGTTGCCTGTTTGTCAGCAACCAGCTTTTTATCTTTATCAAAGCTTTGTGCTAGCGTTATCGTGGTGCTTTGCAGTGCATCACGGCGGATAAAATCAACGGTTACTTTATCCCCGGCTTTAAATGTTTCTAAGCTTGATTTTAAATCTTTACCAACATGCTTTTTATTAATCGCTACAATTTTATCATCCGCAGTTAAACCGGCTTGCCATGCAGCGCCATCGCGACGCACATGAGTTAAAGTTAATAACTCACCAGTATTTTTTGCCATTGCATCAACACTGGCAAGCGCTTTAGCTGCTTTTGGACGCTCTAACACTAAGCCTACCTTTTTAAACAGTAAGTCAAAATCAATATCTGCTGGTGCATCAACATTATTTGCCCACCACTGGCTGTAATCGCGGCCCGTTAACTGTTTTAAAATAGTTTTCACGTCTTTAACAGTGAAGCCATGCGGCATTTTATATTGATTATAAAGTGCACGATGAACATCACGGTAGCTTTGCTTACCTTGGCTGTTCTCAAGTAAATCAATATCAAGGGCCATCGAAATCAATGAGCCTTCGGAGTAAATATTAGTACTGTAGTTACGTGCATGGTCACCACCTTGATTTATCCATTTATCAAAACTGGTTTCGCTGGCACTTTGTACTTCGCGCCCTGGCGATAATAAATGACGGTTGACGGTTTTCGTTAACACGTTTAAAAATTCATCAGTCGTGGCAATCCCTGACCGCACCATTAAATGATCTTCAAAATAACTGGTTGAGCCTTCAGCTATCCATAATAGTTTATCGTAATTAATATGCGTGTAATCGTAAGGAACTAAACCTTCAGGTCTATATGCTTTTACATTCCAAGTATGGATAAATTCATGTGCCGCGGTGCTAATAAAAGCAAGGTAATCTTCACGTGAACCAAAACGATCTCGCGGACGTTGGATAATCGTTGAGTTTAAATGCTCGGTGGCGCCACCTGCTCCTGAGGTTGCATGTACCATAAATACATAACGTTGATACGGGTAAGCATCCCAAATAATATTACCAGTAGCGACTAATTTTTTCAGATCGATAAGCATTTGCTCAACATCATAGTTGCCCTCTCCCCAAATCACTAATTCATAATCGCGGCCATCAACTGCAAAGGTGTGGTGTTGATTAATACCCGTTTCAATCGGCGAATCAACTAATACATCGTAATCTGCGGCTTTAAAACTATGCTTTGAGCCCGCACTATCCATACCTGATACTGAGCGCCATGCTTTCGGCACATCTAGCTTGACCGTTACTGGCTCTTGGCGAAATGATTCACTAAACATAAAAAAGCCTGATGCATCTATAAATGCGTGACTATCATCGATATGACGTGCGCGTTTACCTAACTCATTGGCATACACTTGATAATCAATTTTAACTTCCGTTGGTTTATCTAAATGTACTCGCCATGTACTAGCATCAATTTTTTCCCATCTTAATGCTTTGCCATTCTCACCTGTTGCTTCGAAAAAACGCACACCGTTTGCAAGGTTCAAAATTTCGTAACGGCCTGTTCGCCAAGCTGGCAACTTTACATCTAAATGTGCTTGTGCCGTTTGTGGAAATTCTACGCTAACGTTGCCTAAATGATGTTCAGGTTGAGTAACAGCGAGCGAATAATTAACATCGGCCCATGCCGAGTGAGATAATGCGGCTAATACCGATAATGCTAAAAACTTTTTCATTGCGGCTCTTAATTCATATATCAACTAATTTTATTGTGCCTGAGCGTAACAATGATGATAGAAAATGTGAATTAAAAGCGATAAATACACGTGCAGATAGGTTCAATGAATAAAAATCATCAACAAATGCTAAGTTTTTGACTTACTGACTACATTTGTGCGATTTTTGTTGTAAACTTACAGCAATGAAAGATTTAATCAATGGCGGTAACTATTAGTGTCACAACAGCTCGAAGTTTTAAACAAAAAACTTAAACAAGCCATTGATACTCGCATGGTCGTTGAACATGCACGTAAACATCAGGTAGACACATTGACACACTTTGCAGCTAAGTTATCGTTAAGCTGTAAAGGGATGGATATTGAACTTGATAATCGCTTAGCTAAGTTTCGTAGTGCACTGGCTAAAGGGGTGGATTTTGAGTTATTCGCGCCACTCATAGACGAGATTCTCACACTACTAAAAAACCAAGAAGCACAACAGGCTACACATCAGCGTGAACTTCATAACAGTGTGCTCGATGCTGGCAAGTTACTACAAAAAACCAAAGGGTTACCGGATGATGCACGCCGAACGTTGCGTCATTTACTAGACCATGAACTGAATAATGTGCAATCGACACGGGATTTTATTCCGCTACTTAATCGTTTAGTGACTATTTATCATCAAGCATTACAAGTAAAACTAACTGTTGCAGATGGTCAACAAAGTGCTGTACAACCCAGTTTAGCAAAAGAGTTATTAAATTTAGCTAATGATCTAGTGTTTGAAGATGAATCCGCAGATCAAGTAAAAACTATCAAAAATAATATCTCTGAAACAGATTCAGTTGATGATTTATTGACCTCAGCAATCGATATTATTCGCATCATTGCCAGTAATATCAGTAAAGAGCGACAATCAGCACAAAGTTTTTTAGTGTCATTGAACCAAACGCTCGAAGAATTACATCACTCGATTGTCTCTACAAGTAAACATTCAGAAGCAATGGGAGCTGAATTTACAGCATTAAATAAGCGTATTGAAGGTAAAATTAATAATCTGACGGCACAAACCCAAAATGCCACTTCAATCTCATCATTAAAAGCCTTAGTTGATAACGAATTAAAATCGTTAAGCGAAGACTTAATTGAAAAAGAGCGCCTTGAACAGCAAGACCGTGAAATGCTATTAAGCAGTTTCCAAGAAATAAATCAACGTATTGGCAGCCTCGAAACAAAATTATCTAAATACAAAAAACGCCTGCATGAGCAACGTTTTAAAAGTTTGCTTGATGGACTTACAAAACTGCCAAATCGAGCTGCATTTGACGAACGTTTTCATCACGAGTTTCATTTGTTTGCAGTACAAGAATCAGATGTCACCTTAGTGGTGATTGATGTTGATCACTTTAAGTCTATCAACGACAAATACGGTCACAGCGCTGGAGATAAAACGTTACAAGTGATTGCTAAAGCATTGCAAATGTCAATCCGAAAATCTGATTTCATTGCTCGCTACGGCGGTGAAGAATTCGTTTTATTAATGCCAGGTATGCCCTTAGAGCATGCTAAAAGACCCCTTGAAAAACTAAGAAGAGCGGTGAAAGGAATTCCGTTCAAGTTCAGAGATAAACAAGTAGAGATAACGGTTTCTATCGGTGCCACTCAATTTAAAAAAGGTGATACCCCATTGGGCGCTTTTGACCGCGCCGATGATGCCCTCTACAAAGCAAAAAATACCGGTCGTGATCGCTTGTGTATCAATGAATAACTACGACCGACCCAGTGCTTTTTATAGCAAGGAGAACGCCTATGTTAATACAGTTAAACCCGACAGGTGTGTTAGATTTACTGTCGCAGCTCGAAGTTGATTTATTAGAACAATCGTCTAACAGCGAACGCTATAAGTTATTTAGAAACTGTGCGCTAGCTGTTCTTAATGTTGGCAGTCATACTGACTCAAGCTCAGAGATTTACAATAAATATCAAGATTTTGATATTCGCTTACTAAGCCGTGAGCGAGGCATAAAAATTGAGCTACTGAACCCTCCGACTACCGCTTTTGTTGATGGTGAAATAATCACCGGAATTCATGAACATATTTTCTCAGTTATACGTGATATTTTATTTATTTGTCAAAAATACGAAAAAGATTTAACCGAACAAAAAGCCATTACACATATGGTTTTTGATATGTTGCGTAATGCCGCAGCGCTTCGCGTAAATAGCGATCCAAGTATGATTGTCTGCTGGGGTGGTCATTCAATTAATGAAAACGAATATAAATACACTAAACAAGTAGGCTACGAGCTTGGTTTACGAGGCTTAAATATTTGTACTGGCTGTGGCCCCGGTGCCATGAAAGGCCCGATGAAAGGCGCAACCATTGGACATGCAAAACAGCGCAACACCGACAACCGTTATTTAGGTTTAACAGAGCCTAGTATTATTGCCGCAGAGCCACCAAATCCGATCGTCAATGAACTAGTTATTTTACCAGACATTGAAAAACGCCTTGAAGCCTTTGTACGCACCGCCCACGCTATAATTATTTTTCCTGGCGGCGCTGGCACTGCCGAAGAGTTATTGTATTTACTTGGCATTTTACTTCACCCTGATAATGCCAAACAGTCGTTACCGGTTATTTTAACTGGGCCGAAAGAAAGTGAAAATTACTTTAGCGAATTATGTCAATTTATTGAAATGACGTTAGGCAAAGAGGCGCTTGATAAATTTGAAGTTATTATTGATAACCCAGAATTAGTTGGGATCAAACTCAAATCTGCAATGGCAAATGTGCGTGATTACCGCAAGAGTCAGGGCGATGCATATTACTTCAACTGGACGTTAAAAATTGAAAATGAATTTCAGCAACCTTTCGCGCCAACTCATGCCAATATGGCTGGGCTTGATTTACATTTAGACCAAGAAAAGCAATTACTAGCCGCTAATTTACGCCGTGCATTTTCTGGTATTGTTGCTGGTAATGTCAAAGACGAAGGCATTCAAGCCATTAAACAACATGGCCGGTTTATCATTAGCGGTGAGCCGACTTTAATGAAAGCCATGGATAAACTGCTGCAAGCATTTGTTGAGCAAGGAAGAATGAAGCTCCCAGGCAGTCAATATGTTCCATGTTATGAAGTCAAAGCATAAGGGTTAATGTATTCGTGTCAGGTCAGTTACTTTTAATCGATGCGCTTAATTTAATTAGGCGCATTTATGCAGTTGATAGTAATCAAAATAAAGGCAGTGATGAGCAAATGATAAATACCTGCTGCGCGCGGGTAGCTCACGCTTGCGAAAAACTTATAAAGATCACCCAAGCAACACATGCTATTGCTGTATTTGATGGTGATAAAAGCTGGCGTTATCATTATTACGCTCAATATAAAAGCAGCCGTGCCCCCATGCCTGAAACTCTGAAAAATTCATTAGATAAATTTAAACAGGCAATTGAGCAAACGGGTATTGTGGTGTTTGCCCCAGTAAATGATGAAGCTGATGATATTATCGCCACGTTAGCCCATAAAATGGCGCAAAATCAGTTGTATTGTACAATTGTTTCCACTGATAAAGGGTTTCTACCTAGCTTAAATAATTATATTAATGTTTATGATTATTTTAAAAAAGAATATTTAGATCATCACTCTATCGTACAACGTTTTGGTGTTGAGCAAGCTCGATTAATTGATTTTTGGGCAATGGCTGGTGATAAAACTAATGATATCCCTGGTATTAAGGGAATTGGTACTAAAACAGCACAAGAGATTATTAGTAAGCACGCAGATATAACATTCGCAATAGAGGATGAAACGCTCTCTGCAGCAGTACGTAAAAAGTTAGCAACAGGAATGGCTGACTATATTACCTCGAAACATTTGGTTGGTTTACGTACAGATATTAACTTAGGCTTTAGTTTAAAGCAGTTAAGACTCAATTAATCGCATTCACGTAGCACTGAATTTGAACTATGCGTATACTGAATTTAAGTCTCAGCGTAAGAGTGCACAATGTTTAAGAAGTTTTTTCGCTATCTCATATTAGGTTTAGGTGTATATGCCTTAATCGCTACTTTGGTCATTACTTTTTATAAAGATGATCCGCAAGCGATGATATGGCAGGACCGAGAAGCGTTCAATAAACGTTATATCGCTAAATTAAGTATCGAAACACCGACTAACTTAAACACTGTATTAGAGTATTTAGGCAGTCCAGATCTAACATTCGCTATACGTGATAACGAAGAGGTATGGCAAATTATTTTTTACCGTACTCAACATATCAAATCAGATGGGATCACGACTATGGATGAGTGTACTGGTTTACTGTTTAAAAATGGCGAATTGATTTTGTGGGGACCAAGTGCATTTGATGCATTTGAGCAACGCGGGTAATTGATTATTTATGGATGAACTCTGCGCACAAGATCTTGCCAGCCTATTTGAAAGGACTGACAAATTATTAAGGTTTTATCATAATAGAAGTCAGTGGCCACAAATTTATCCGCTGTTAACACAACTGGCTGAGCAATATTATAAACTCTATGATTCACATCCAAATGCAATGCAAGCCCAACTTACTCTATATGCAGAAACACAAGGTTATACAACCAACTTAGTAGTCAATCAATGTGTCATTGTCGCCGCATTTTGTCGCAGTTTAAGTTACGACAGTAAAATCAGCCAATTGCTTATTTGTGTGTGTTTAACTAACTATTTATGTGTGCAAACACAAACTAATAAGCTGGCCCTGCGCCAACCTCTTACCCAACAAGAAAAAAAGCAATGGCAGTCGCGTCATCAGCTAGCAGTAAAATTACTGCAATCAGCTAACGTTCCCACTGACCATATTGCGTGTATTTTAGCGCGCTTAAATAAGTATAAGCAGGCCTTGCTAAGCACGCCAAAAATCATGATCTATGATGGACCAACAACGTTAGTTGCGTTAGCAAATATTATTGCGATGAACATTACCTATCGTACCCAAAATGATCATATTGATATCTATAAGGCAGTGGCTGATATTTATATCCGTACTCCTAACCTGTTTGCCCAACAAGCATTAAAAGCAATAATCGGTCATTTTGGCCCTTACCTGCCTGGCTCTTTGGTAAATTATAGCGATCAGCAGCTCACTTATATTGGTAAAAACCACCAGCAACGGGATTTATTAATTGCGTTGCATGAGCAGCAAAAAACCAAATGGTATAGTGTTAAGGCAAAGCTAGAATCACATTCAAAACAACGCCCAAGTAAAGACAAGCGATTATTGTTTAGCGTATGGTTCAATGAGCACATATCCCCCCCTGTTGAAATTGTAAACTTTGAAAAACAACAATTATTGATGTTGATAAGCCAAGTTAAAATACAAAAAGAATACTCATACAGTGCCCTTGCTAAATTACTCAACAATCATTCAGCGACAATTGAGTTACTTCGTGAAGCAGTGAAGCCTTATAATAAAGAGCACCTAGCAGGCAAAGATTTACGCCATTGTTTATCAATGGTCGGCTTATACAATGCGCCAGCGATCATTCAACGGGTGCTCTTTGAGCAATTAGTAAACTACCAAGCACATCCATTAATGCAACATATACAATTACGCTTACAGGCAATAATAAGTTTATTAAACCAGTTGGTAAGTCGTGATCAACACAACCAGTTTGAGCACCTCGCTTTGCCTATTTATGGTTACGTTAATTATTTGATTGAATATTGCAGCACCACAATTAGCCGTAAAACAGTGTATGAACACTCACCTAAAAGTGATGTAAGTATGCCCTTTACGTGGCTATTTGGTGTCACGGTTCATGACAGTGGGCATTTATCGGCTTATTTACTTGAATTGCTTGGTGACAACCCATGGACACAAGCGCTTTTAGATGCTGAGCAGCAAAAAAAACAACACTTATCTGCAGAAGCACAATTATGGGTTGCAATAAAACTCGTCGTTATTAAGGTGTATCAACCCAACGCAATACAAAGTAGTTGGCAAACACACACTTTTGAGCAAGTGTTAAAACGCTTAGATTGGCAGTCCAGCGAGGATTTTTATGCGCAGCTTCCAAGCCTAGGTTTAAGCAATAGCGTATGAATATTTATTAGACATAGTGACTAATTTAGTGCGTTTTCGTGGGTTTTACTGGCAAAAAGTTGAATAAATTGCTATAAAAGCCGCTTGTATTTTCAAACTCATTCACGTAAATAATCTAACAAGTTATCGCAGTTTAATAATGCGTCACATTTACGTGCATTTCTAACTCGTAATAGGAAAAGTTCATGGCCAAACAAACCATCACAGTGATCAAAGGCGACGGCATCGGTCCGAGTATTATTGATTCAGCCCTTGAGATCTTAACAGCCGCAGGGTGCGATTTTGATTATGAATTCGTTGATGCAGGTCTTGCAGCCCTAGAAAAGACCGGTGAATTATTACCACAAGATACCATTGATACTATTGCGCGTAATAAAATTACTCTAAAAGGCCCACTAACTACGCCAGTTGGTGAAGGTTTTACTTCAATCAATGTAACATTACGAAAGCAGTTTGGTTTATACGCCAATGTACGCCCAGTAAAGTCATTTGTTGGCACCAAAGCACGTTATGAAGACATTGATATCATCACGGTACGTGAAAATACGCAAGGTATGTATTCAGGTTTAGGCCAAGTGACATCAGAAGATGGCAACGAAGCACAAGCAATGTCTATGATCACCCGTGAAGGTGCTGAAAAAATCGTTACTTTTGCCTACGAACTAGCCGTGCGTGAAGGTCGTAAAAAAGTGACAGCGGTTCACAAAGCTAACATCTTAAAATCAACTTCAGGTTTATTCTTAAAAGTAGCTCGTGAAGTTGCTGAGCGTTATCCTGAAATTGAATCAACTGAAATGATTGTTGATGCAACCTGTATGAAACTGGTAATGAGCCCTGAAGAGTTTGACGTTATCGTTACTACAAACCTGTTTGGTGATATTTTATCTGATCTATGTGCTGGTCTAGTAGGCGGTTTAGGTATGGCGCCTGGCGCTAACATCGGTGAAGATGCAGCAATCTTTGAAGCAGTTCATGGCAGCGCACCTGATATTGCTGGTAAAAACTTAGCAAATCCAACCTCTGTTATTTTGGCATCTATTCAAATGTTAGAGCATTTAGAAATGGGCGAAACTGCAGAGCGTATTCGCAGTGCTGTAGCTGACGTAATTAAATCGGGTGATCGTACCACTCGCGATTTAGGTGGCAGTCACGGTACTACTGACTTCACACAAGCTGTTATCGACCGTTTATAAACCAAACCTAGATTATTAGCATTATGATAAAAGCCAGTATTTACTGGCTTTTTTGTCACTTAGTTTATGCTTGCCTCTTTGTTCGAAAACTGAGCGGCAGCAGTAACAATAACCAAAATATACTTCCGCCACTGGAGCCTGAACTGGCAACTTGTTTTTGCACTGTTACCGTAAGCTTGCTAGACGGTAAGGTATTTTTTATACCATTTGCAGAGGTATCAGTCACGATCAGTGTCACTGTATAACTTCCCGCTTGGTTATAAGTATGTGTAGGATTAGCACGTTGGCTTACAGCACTACCATCTCCAAAATCCCAACTGTAAGTGTAATTATTAAACCCGCCTTTGGTATCACTGTTAAAATTAACCAGCAAATCTTTTGCACTGTAACTGGCCTGTGTTGTAAGTAATACATCTGCCGACACTTGGGTTGCAAAAGACTGCATAGCGCCATTTGCATCAGTTACAATAACGCTCAAGGTATAATCGCCACTGTATTCATAGCGGTAGTTAATGCTCTGCCCTTTCGCAGTTGAGCCATCACCTAATTGCCATGCATAGTCATAAGGTGCTTGACCACCTGATACAGTGACTTTTGCAGTAACATTGCCTTTCTCTATACTGGTATCCACACTAGAAATTGATAACGGCGCAGTAAGCACAAAAGTCATCGATTCTTGAAACTGCTGCCCTTGTTCATTAGTACGAGTAAAACCCACAGTGTAACTACCGTAATCGGCAAATGTATGACTTGGATTCAATTCATCACTGCTTTGCCCATCCCCAAACTGCCAGTTAAAACTATCGGTTGGGGTCAACGCCATTCCTTTAATTTCAAAACTCGCTTCGAGATCATTAGTAATTACATTGATCCCAGACTGTGGTGTATAGCCTAAATTCAATTCAATTGAGCTATTATTAATCGCTTGCTCAACAATAGAAAAATTAAAACCAAACGTTGAAACTTTTACACCAGAGGCCGGTTGCGTGGCAAAACTGTAATCATTATTATCATTAAACTCAGTGATTGCTGTTAACTGCGTATCGCCTAAACCTTGGCGCTGATCATAAAGACTAAAAGCAGCATCTCTTAACTGAATCGTAGTACTGGCAGGTGCGCTGCTATTACCTTTTGCAATGGCATTTTGATCGGCATCAACAACCAATATAAACCCTTCACCAATATGCTCAGGAGTATTATTATCTGTATACTGTTCATTAGCAGACCAAAGTAATAAACCCGGTGAATACTGCTCAACTTGTAAACCACTATCTATTCCTAAATAACTACGTAACTGTAAATAGTAATTGTGTGGTTTTGCATAGATGTGATCCCCCACTCGGCTAAAGCCATCAAGTTGTGCTTGTGTTGACTGCTCTGCGTTATCTTGCCAAACGAAAGTATCACCTTGGCTAATGGTCATATCATCAACCACTAGACCAAAATAATGAGTATAAGTGTCCGTTTTATAGTTAAAACTAAGTGTGATTGTTTGACCAGCATAAGCTGATAAGTCAAAACGATGCCGTAAATAATTATTCGGCTGCTGAGCGTCATTTACTGAACTTGAAGACCCTGTTATATATGGACCAATGTCTCCATAAAATGGATTAACCGCTTGGGTATATTGCGACGCAATAGGTTGGGCGTTTACTAATACTTGAGCATAATCATAATGCGCTTCAATGCTGTAATAAGCACTTAAATCAAGATAAGTAGGCTGCGTACTTGCAGGTATATTAACTGTAAATGTCATACTTTGTGAAACATTATCGCCACTGCCAGAGTAATATTGCAAGTGCCCTTCTACCGCTTGATAAAACGGCTGTAAATTAGTTGGCAGGGTGATTTTCAACTGGTTTAATTCAGTTGATACCCCACTACTATGGCGAAGTATTTGCTGTTGATTGGTATCGATTTCGTCTAACGATATCGTCGTTTGATTAAGCCAGTTTCCTTGGTAACGGTTTTGTAAATATTCGAGTGCATAAGGACTGAACATCACCGGCTGTGAACCGCTAGGTGAGCCTGCCCAACTACCACCAGACATAACTGACCATAATGCCACAGGCTCACCAAGCGCACTGCCGGTTAAATCATATTCATCAGGCAAACCTAAGTCGTGACCAAACTCATGTACCACCACGCCAATACCAGCGTCGATAGGATTGATAGTATAACCAAATAAACGAATACTACTGCCATCAACCGCACTTGGCTGATTGTTTTGATCGTACACATAAAAACGATGTGACCAAATTGCATCAGTACCCAATATACCACCACCGGCTTCCTCACCTATACTCGAGTGGAAAATCATAACATGGTCAATAATGCCATCAGGTTCATTGGTGATCCCATCACCATCACGATCATCCAAATCTGTTAAATCATAATCGGCTAAATTAATATTAAATTTGGCTACGGCTTTTTCTACCGCTTCATGCACTAAACTTGGTGCATCAATATCATTATTTCCCCCTTGGCGAGCCCCATAACTTTTCGCATCATTATCGGCTGTTACCCAGCCATAAACTTGACCCGTAAATGCTAAGCTTTCCCCTGAGGCTTGCTGATAATATTGATATGCTGTTTGCAAAGTTTGCTGCTGAGGTCCTGAGTAACCATCAGTAGCGAATAACATTTGTTGGTAATGCTGCTGACTATAGCTTGAGTAGTACATATCGCTGTCAGCTGCGGCTAAGCCATTATCATCATGAGGTAAGTCAGGAAAATCAACCAATATAGCCAACACTTTTACGGTATTTTTTTTCGAATTAGGTAACTGCGAAGACACACTCGCTAAGCGCTGAGCCATTTTTCGTTGTTGAGTTAAAACTTGAGGGTTTAGTTGCCGACGTGAATGCACTGATCCACCACGGCCAATATAATCAGACAATAATTTATCATGCGCTATTTTATCGTCAAGCTGCCCGCGTTTATCTAACCAATATAAAATTCGCTCTTTGTTAACGACCCCAATATCAGTTGGGCTACTATTTTGTGGTATTGCCACACTATGTTGACTTAACAATACCAAAGTCAGTGCACATAACAATTGTGAGTATTTCACAGGATCACCTATCAACAACTTCATAAAGATAATAATAGCTAATAATTTATATACTTACATTACAGTTATAGGTACACCTTGAATACCCCAACAAATCAAAAAGCATAATTTCTTTATTTTCCACGGCTAATAATGCGATTTAAAGCAATTTTTAAGTAGAAAAACAATTAATTTGGAATTTTAATGCAACATTGCCGTTTTGGCTGTTGACATTAGCTGGCAAAACCTTTAAAAATAAGGCTATTAAATTAGTAGACTTAGTGTGTATTTGGCTATTACGGCGCAATAACTCATTAAAATTTACATAACAAATACCGAGAAGAAAAATAACATTATGAAATATCAATTTCACCTAGTCACTGTACTCGTACTGGTCTTAGTTTTAAGCCCAGCGGGGATGTATTAGAAGGTGAAGTAGCTTTTTAAAAACCCCCGCCCTAAGCGGGGGTTTTTTTATGCATTTAAATTATACGGTAATTGCACAAAATAAATGGGGAGTGCGTGCAATAGCACATTATTACTCATGATAATAATCAATCGGTAACTGGCACACAGAGGAATGAGGATGAGTACACAACAATATAATGGCTCCGAACTAGTTGTTCAGGCATTAAAGGCATTGAAGGTAAAATATATATTTGGCTACCCCGGTGGCTCAGTATTAGATCTTTATGACGCATTATTTCAGCAAGATGATGTTGAGCATATTTTAGTTCGTCATGAGCAAGCAGCAACCCATATGGCTGATGGTTATGCACGTGCCACAGGTGAAGTGGGCGTAGTATTAGCAACATCAGGTCCAGGTGCGACAAACTGTATAACGGGGATCGCTACAGCCTATATGGATTCTATCCCTATGGTAGTGCTATCCGGTCAAGTGCCGACTAACTTAATTGGTGATGATGCATTTCAAGAAACCGATATTGTTGGTTGCTCTCGGCCAATCGTAAAACACAGTTTTAACTGTCGTAGCGCAAAAGATATTCCTAAAATTTTGGCTAAAGCATTTTATATTGCAAGTACTGGACGCCCAGGTCCTGTGGTCGTAGAACTGCCAAAAGATATGTTAAACCCTGCACTTAAATTTGATTTTGAGTTTCCAGCAACCACAGAGCTGAGAACCTATAGTCCAAATACCAAAGGCCACCCAAAGCAAATTCGCAAAGCCGTTGCCGCTATTTTAGAAGCTAAAAAACTGGTCATTTACTCAGGCGGCGGGATTATTATTTCTAACACTTCAGAGCAACTGACTCATTTGGTTGAATCACTCAATGCACCAATAACTAATACCTTAATGGGATTGGGGGGTATTTCCGGTGTTCACCCTAATTTCGTTGGTATGCTAGGTATGCACGGGAGCCTTGAAGCAAATAAGGCGATGGCAAATGCCGATGTGATCTTAGCTCTGGGCGCCAGATTTGATGACAGGGTAACCAATAACGTGAAGAAATTCTGTCCCAATGCGACGATTGTTCATGTTGATGTTGATCCAACCTCTATTTCAAAGACGATCAAAGCTCACATTCCAGTCGTCGGTTGTTTATCAACCGTACTTGAGCAATTACAAACAGCCATAGATAAAAGTCCAATCAAAATTGATCGTAGTGCTCAAGAAGATTGGTGGCGTCAGATCATTAGCTGGCGTGAACAAAAATGTTTAAGCTACAGCACTGCGGGCGATAAAATAAAACCTCAGGCCGTCATTGAAGCAATTTATAAAGCCACCAATGGTGATGCCTATATAAGCTCTGATGTAGGTCAGCATCAGATGTTTGCGGCGCAGTACTACCCGTTTAAAAACCCGCGCCAATGGATCAACTCAGGGGGTCTTGGCACTATGGGCTTTGGTCTGCCAGCGGCAATGGGAGTGAAACTTGCGTTCCCGGATAAAGAATCAGTGTGTGTCACCGGTGATGGTTCGATTCAAATGAACATTCAAGAACTTTCGACATGTTTACAATATAACTTGGCTGTAAAAGTGGTGTCACTGAATAATCGCTCTCTGGGTATGGTGCGTCAATGGCAAGATATGGTCTATGGCGGTCGTCACTCATCGTCGTATATGGAATCGTTACCTGATTTCGTCAAACTTGCTGAAAGTTATGGCCATGTCGGTATTCGCGTTAATACTCTTGATGAACTACAGCCCGCAATCGATAAAGCCATGTCGATCACTGACCGTTTAGTGTTTTTAGATATTCTTGTTGATGAAAATGAACATGTATACCCAATGCAAATTAAGCTTGGAGCAGTTGATGAAATGTGGTTACGTAAAGGAGTGAAAGCATAATGCGTCGTATATTATCTATTTTACTTGAGAATGAACCAGGGTCATTATCGCGTATTGTTGGCCTATTCTCACAACGAGCTTATAACATTGATAGTTTAACAGTTGGCACAACAGACGATCATTCTTTATCACGTATTACTATCACTACCATGGGTGATGACCGTGTGGTTGAGCAAATCACTAAACAGGTAAATAAATTAGTTGATGTATTAAAAATTATTGATCTAACTGAAATGGCGCATATTGAACGTGAGCTGCTTTTAGTAAAAGTATTCGCTCAAGATGAAGCTAAGCGAGCTGCAGTAACACGGGTGGTAGATGTATTCCAAGGTGCTATTTTAGACATGGGTCGCAACAGCTACACATTGCAGCTTGTTAGTAGCACAGATAAAATTGAATCGTTTTTAGATACCTTACGCCATGAGACTGACATAATTGAAGTTGTACGCTCTGGTGCGGTAGGTATTGGCCGCGGTGATAAAGCACTAAAAGCTTAAACCTTAGATTAATGAGCAGATACAAAAAAAGGGCTAATCAGCCCTTTTTTATTTAACCAATCTAATTGATTAAGGATTAACTTGATCTTTAAGACCTTTACCTGCTTTAAAGCTTGGGATAGTTGCCGCTGAAATTTGGATTTCGGCACCAGTTTGTGGATTACGGCCAGTACGTGCAGCACGCTCTTTTACAGAGAAAGTTCCAAAACCAACTAGTGCAACTGAATTACCTTCTTTTAAAGAAGAAGTAACAGCACCAGTGAATGCGTCAAGTGCGCGTGTAGCTGCTGCTTTAGAGATTTCTGCATCAGTAGCGATTTTTTCAACTAATTGAGCTTTATTCATTTGTTAAATTCCTATTCGTTATTATTTTGCCTTCGCAAAACCTATCTTTATGCATTTTTTAAGTATTGGCAACAGCAAAATGCTTTTTTCACGTAAATTCTTAAAAAATGAGTAAATTTTAAATAATTGCTGAAATAAATATTGATTTAAAGATTAACCAACAATGAACTTAAGCACTATTTAGTAAATCAATATGGTAATTTGTTGATCAATCAACTTTTTCGATAACTAAGGTTACTTCCCCAACCTCAATGCCAAACTTATCAATAGCTGTACGGTTAATCAAGCGTGATTGTGTTACCAGATACATCCAATCATCTAAATTAACTTCAATGGTGTCATCTCCATAAGGTAGTTTTAGGGTATATTGCCAATGAAAAACACTGCCATTACTTTTCCCTTTCGCGATACCTATGACATCACCTGCAGTGCCAGTTAAAGTATTGTCTGCATTGAGTGTTATGTTCCACACTCGACGTTGAGTTTCACCGTCATCGTAAACAAAATCTTCCTCTATAACACCGTTATTGCCATCCCAGCTCGCATTCATGTCAACAACCATCTTACGGGTTAATTCACCTTTATAATCTTGGACAACGCCGTAGGCTTTCAATTTGCCACTAAAAAATTGTTTAAAATTAAATTCTGGCTGACTTCCTTGGTAATACTCAACATCTGGCGCAGCACAACTGCTTAATAAAAATGTGCAACTAAGTAAAAATAATGTAGTAATTCGCTTCATGTTATTGCCCTATTAGTTGTTTTCGCATTTGTGGCTCAGAGGTATCGGCGTCAAGCCAAATAGCTAAGAAGTTATCCGCAAAACCATTTTGCTCTATAGCCCCTAACTTTTTACCATTAAAATAAAATGTGCCAATACCATTTTCATCCGTAATGAACGATAGCGATTCACCTTTTTTGATATCTGGCCAAAGCGCAGCTAACTGTGCATCGTATTTACTAATAATCTCTTTTTTACCCAAATGCTGCCATTGTTCGTTTGTCGCTTTGATTATGTCCTTTGCAGCAAAATCGCGTAAATAGGTCAATGTCAGTTTAGTGGGGTGATTACCAAACTGATAGGTCCCAGATGGGGTTGCTAACTGCGCCTGATAGACATCCCAAAATAGATACTCAAAACGAGCCTCACCGACCACTTTAAAATCAGCTGCAAAGCTTCGGCTGCATATCAATACAATTAAAATGATTAGCCCTTTAGTTAATCTTGCTATCATTACCGGACTCCAAATTTCTAAGTTAAATAGTTACACCTGTATGCTCATTTGTGTTCAGAAACTAACAGGTACTTTTTGCTATATGTGTTTATCATCCTGATAAAATTGAACATAAGCGACCAAGCAAAACCATATATAAGCCAAAATTGCCAAACTACAGGATGAACCTCTAACGCCCCAAAGCGTGCACCAGCAATATAACTTGCGGGGGCAAAAACAGCACAGAGCAACATCGCTAAATACCAAGGCGTGCGATGCAAAAATTGCATTGACGTATTGATGGTTAAGAGTAAGGCACACCAAAGTAATATAAACCACAATGGAAAAGGGGATATACTAAAAGATAAAAAGCCAACCTCAACCATCAAATATTCAAAGCTTAACGAGATCATTAAGCCATAGCACAGTAACAGCATATCTTGTTGCTTTTGCTGCGACAGGCATAGCATTAGTATGATGATTAATAAAATCGGTATAATAGCGCGCTGCTCAAGGAATAATGCTAAAAACCACACTCCTTGAAACAGCAAAAAATTAATAACTGAGCGCAATGTCATCACTTGAATGGTTAAAACGCGGTTTACGAGCAACTAAATGCACTGTACTGGTTACTCGCGCCCTAAATGCGCCTTCACAGTAAGCTAAGTAAAATAACCACAATCGATAAAAACGCTGGTCGAACTTAACTTTGTCGATTTCTGGCCAGCTTGCAATAAACCGTGTGCGCCAATCAGCTAAGGTTCTTGCATAATGAACGCCGATATCGCTAATACTGTGTACCACCATGTCTGATTGATTTTTTATTTGCTTATTCATTTCATCAATACACGGTAAACAACCACCAGGGAAAATATACTGCTGAATAAAATCAGAATTTTTCAGGTAATGTTGATAGCGTTGATCAGCAATTGTAATTGCTTGGATCAGCATTGCACCACTGTCTTTGAGTAAGTCATTACATTTTTTGAAAAAGCTGGGTAGGTATTCATGACCAACCGCTTCTATCATTTCTATTGACACGAGCTTATCGTAACTGCCTTCGAGTAAACGATAATCTTGTTTCAATAAGGTTATCTTATCTTCAAGCCCCAACTGGGTAATTTTTTCTGCCACAAACGCATGTTGCTCATCAGAAATAGTTGTAGTAGTAACGTGGCAGTCATAATGTGTTGCAGCATGAATGGCAAACGCTCCCCACCCTGTGCCAATTTCAATAACCGTTTCACCGGGTTGTAAATCTACTTGTTGGCAGATTAAATCAAGCTTATGGCTTTGTGCTTGCTCAAGAGAAGCATCTTTTGATGGGTAGACAGCACTTGAGTAAAGCATTTCAGTGCTTAAAAATGATGAATACAACTCATTGCCTAAATCGTAATGAGCAACAATGTTTTTCTTTGAACCTTGCTCAGAATTTTTGTTTTTACGGTGGTTTATTCGATTGTAAAGATTACTAATAAACGCAAACTTACGTTCAAATTGGTCCAGTTGAGCCTGATTAATGGCAAAAATTTCAATCAACTGAGTTAAGTTAGTACATTCCCACTGGCCTAAAATATAAGCTTCGCCAGCTCCGACACTGCCAGAGAGCGCAAATGCTTTATACATTGCCGGATTATTAACAACTACTTTAGCCTGCAAGTGACTTTGAGGATCACCAAAGTGTTGAACGTCGTTACCATCAACTAGGGTAATCGCGCCGACTTCAATGCTATCAAACGCACCAATGACTAACTTTTTATACAGCTTACTTAACAAGCTACTTGATGCGTTATCAGCTAAACTGGATACTTTTTCCATCTCATGACCTTCATTATTTTAGCTTATCAATTCTTGCCTGAGTGACCTAAAAAAGGCACTCGCTTACAAAATAGTTTAAACGCCTGTACGTAAATTCCTTTCATCACAGTGATTGTCATAGCAGGAAAACGTTTCAGTAACGCAGTAACCGCAGCACGACTGAGTGACTGGCGTTGTAAACGCAAACTGGCAGTAAATAATAGCGTATTATCTTTTTTATTTTCTATATGGATCATAGTATTGTGCTTTGTTAAACGCACTTTCCAGTGGTAATCCATATCTAAATTCATAAATGGTGATACGGAGAAAGCCTTTTTAAAGTTCACTTTCTTGTGTAAATCAACCAAGTAATAGTGTCGCTCGTTCCAGGGGGTATTACTCACTTCAGCGACCATATAGGGAAAATCGCCATCAGCCGTTTCATAGAAGAAAAAGTTAACTGGGCTAAAATACACCCCAAAACAGCGCAGCTGTCCGAGCATATAAACATTACTAAACGGAGCAGTAATCCCCAGCTCGACAATTTTATCAATTGCTCGTTGTTTGATTGGTTGTTGAGTATCTAAATCACGATTAAGATAATCTGATTGTTTAAATTTAAGTGCTTTAAAGCCTGTTGTTCCAAGCCAAGGGTGAACACCATCAAGTTGCTGAGGAGCATTAAGATCAACCCACATCATGTACAACTGATAATTAAAGCTATGCGCTTTAATTGCTAATCGGTGATGACGAACATCACCGATTAAAAGTGCACTATTCAAATTCAACCCCAAGTTTGCGAGCAACATCTACAGCGCTTTTCACGCCGTCTTCGTGAAATCCGTTATACCAATAAGCGCCACAAAAATAACTGTTGTTGGCTCCATCAATAAGCTGTTTCTGTTGCTGAGCAGCAATAGACGTTTTATTGAATACTGGATGATGATACGTAAATTCTCGGAGTATTTTAGTTTTATCAATTCCCTCACGGTGATTAAGCGTGACACAAAATTGCGTTTTACTTGTTATGCCTTGCAAAATATTCATTTGATAAGTCACAACAGCAGCTTTATCAAGATTATCGGTAAGTAGATAATTCCAACTGGCCCATGCGGCTTTACGTTTTGGCAGCAAAGCAGTGTCAGTATGCAAAATCACTGAATTTTCAGTGTAGGGAATGGCTGATAAAATTGCTTTTTCATCAGTGCTTGGGTTTTCAAGTAAAGCGAGAGCTTGATCAGAATGACAAGCAAAAATAACTTTATCAAATTGCTCAACGGTACCATTTTTCAATCGGATCAACACCTGCTCTGGGGTGCGAAAAATAGACTGTATATCCGTGTTCAATTTTATTTTATCTTTAAAACCACTGATCAATGGATTGATATATTCCCTTGAACCACCGGGAATAACATACCACTGCGGACGATTAGTAATATCTAATAAGCCATGATTGAAAAAGAATTTTACAAAAAACTCAACCCCTACATTACTCATTTCTTTAATACTTGTTGACCAGATAGCCGCGCCCATTGGCAAAATATAATGGTAACGAAAAAAATCATTAAAACCGTGTTGGTCGAGCAACTGACCTAACATCTGCTCACTTTGGTAGTCGTTGTCATGATATAGTTTTTTACACAACGTGTTAAAACGCACAATATCACTGAGTAACTTCCAAAAGCGCGGACGAAATATATTGCGCTTTTGAGCAAACAAACTGGCAAAAGTGTGGCCATTGTATTCAAAACCAGTTTGCTGATTATGCACACTAAAACTCATTTCTGTCGGTTGTCGTTCAACGCCGATGCGCTTTAACAGCTTTTCAAAATAAGGGTAAGTGCGATCATTAAAAACAATAAAGCCAGTATCAATAGCATGCTTAACACCATCAACCTGTATATCTATCGTTGCGGTGTGCCCACCAATGTAGTTGTTTTTTTCAAATACCGTAATATCATACTTTTTGTACAACAAATGCGCGCAGCTTAATCCTGCAATTCCAGAACCTATAATTGCTATTTTTTTCAACGACTTAATCCTTTTGCAAGCATGAGCCAAATTGGCAGCGGCAACATGCGTAAACATTTTAAAATAAGGGTGAAACGATAAGGAAAATGCACCTCTTTGCGGCGCTTAGCGACCCCTTTGATAATATAATTTGCCGCTTTTTCTGCAGTAACTGCCATTGGCATTGGAAAATCGTTTTTTTGAGTCAACGGTGTTTTAACAAAGCCTGGGTGCACTAAGGTTACGTCAATATCAGCTAAATCAATGGCTAAACTTTTTGCTAAGTAACTGACCCCAGCTTTTGATGCGCCATATGCTTCAGAGCGCGGTAACGGTAAATAAGTTACGCTTGAACTGACAATCACCAACTGACCACCGGACTTTATCCTCGGTAGTAAAGCCTCAAGACAATAACCCATCGAAAGCAAATTAGTAGTAACAACGCGGGTAAACAATGCACTGTCAAAATTATGCGCATCATCGATATACTCACAATTGCCAGCATTAAGAATAACGCGATCAAATTGCGTATAAGCAACAGTGCTACTTCGTATTGCTTGTAAATCAGTAGCGTCAAACTGACAACTTTCAATATTCGTTAGTTGCGCAAGTTCGTTTAGTTTTTCTTGGTTACGCCCACAAGCGATCACTGTATCCCCGGCTTGCGCATACAGTTTCGCAAGTTGTTCACCAATACCTGATGTTGCACCTGTTATAAGCGTGATCATTATTCCGCTGCCTTATTATCTATGTATTTAATAATTGAACCGAGAATAGGGATATGTCGATAAAGTAATGCACCAGCATCAAAGTAGTCTTTATGAAGGCTGATTTTGTCACCAGTAAATGTTAACTTGCTATGGCCTGCTACGGCTATTTGCTGGCCATTGCTAAGCTTTGGATGGCGATAATACATAGTCCAGTAAACAAAAGCATTATCGCCTACACTAACAGTGTCACTGATATCAAACGTGCATTCAATAACATTACTATAAAGTTTAGCAAAATATTGATGTAAGTCAGCTAAACCATCGACTTCATGCAATGGATCAGAAAAGTGAATGTCTGCAGCATAAATATCACTCAGTAAATGTAGATTTTCTTTACTTAGCTTTTGGTATATCGCGATAAATTTATCTGTTCTGTGGTTGCTCATATCATACCTTAAATGCATCAAGCGCTCGTAAGCGAGCCGTTTTATGATCAACGATTGCTGGCCAATAAACCGCTTTTGCTTTGCCGCTTTTCGCTAAATATTCATGTGGAAAATGAATTTGCTTATTCGGCACATTTTCCAACTCCGGTATATACTTACGAATAAAATGACCATCAGGATCAAATCGCTCACTTTGAGTAATCGGGTTGAATATTCTAAAGTATGGCTGGGCATCGCAGCCGGTACTTGCAGCCCATTGCCAACCGCCATTGTTAGACGCTAAATCGCCATCGATCAAATGCTGCATAAAGAAACGTTCACCTTTACGCCAATCAATTAACAAGTGTTTGGTAAGAAAACTGGCAACCACCATTCGTAAGCGATTATGCATCCAGCCAGTTTGAATAAGCTGCCTCATAGCGGCATCAACAAGCGGGTAGCCTGTTTTACCTTCACACCAAGCAGTAAAATCAGCCTCATCAGTTCGCCACTTTACTGGGTCATATTTCTCATTAAAGTTGTTATATTTATTAAGTTTTGGATAAGCCACAATTAAATGACGATAAAACTCACGCCACACTAACTCGTTGACCCAAGTAAATAAATTGCTTTTAGAGCTACTTAAAGCATCGACATATTGTTGCTGTACAAGAGCAATTAATTGCTGAACGCTGACAATTCCTAAAGCTAAATACGGACTTAAGCCTGATGTGCCTTTAATACTTGGAATATCTCGCTGATCTTTATAGCTGAGTAATTTATCGCTGATAAAGCGGGCACAGATTTGACTTAATGACGCATCATCAACTGGCCACTTATGTGAGGAATCGTCACCGGTAAGTAACGCTGAACCTTGCCAAGGTATTGGGCTAAACATTGTCGGGGGGGCTTGAAAATAAAAATGAGTATCTTGATATTGCTTTAGCCAGGCATTTTTAAAAGGGGTGAACACCTTAAACATCTCACCACTTTGATTCAGTACCGTTCCAGGCGGTGCAACCACGTCACCATCAAACAAGGTAACTGATACTTTAAGTTTATCAGCATGATGTAAAAATGCGTTATCGCGCTCAACTTCATTAATTTCATATTCTTTATTGGCAAATAACTGCGTTACTGAATGTCGCTGGCAGAACTCGCTTAACTGCTGCACACATCCTGCGTAATTACCCGCTTCAATGATATGCAAGGTGATGCCATTATCAGCTAGTAACTGACCTAAGAAGTTTAACCTTCGTTTTAGCAAATCAATTTGTATTGAAGCAACACCATGGCGTTGCCATTGTTGCTCAGTGATAAAAAATATAGCGTCTTTACAACCATTGTCGATTGCTTGATAAAGGGCATGATTATTAAAAAGGCGCAAATCGCGCCTAAACCAAAATACAGTGTTCATTAAATTCCGTAGCGTAATTTTAGTTCGTGAGGATAAGGGTTGAAGTAAACTTGCTTTGCTAAGTATTCGTTTGGATGTACTTTCAAATGATGTTTTAAGAGTGTCAGCGGTACATACAGCGGCACTAAACCTGAGCGATATTCATCAATTGCATCTCGTAGCTCTTCTTTTTCAATTTTGGATAAATGTTTTTTAAAGTAGCCTTGTAAGTGCATTAAAGTATTGCTGTTATTTTTGCGTGATGCAGGTCTTTTCAGCGCTGCCATTAATCCTGAAATATAATCGTCAGCAAGCTGCTCAAAATCATCGCCGACATAGGTGCCCAGTAAATTACCAAGATCTTTATATGCCTGATAATTGTGAGCCATTAACAAATACTTATATTGCGCATGAAACTGCGTTAACCTATGCAGGGTTGCTGGTTGTTGACGCAACAATTGCCAGTTTTTATAAGTAAACACTCGCATTACAAAGTTTTCACGCAAGTGCATATCATTTAAACGACCATTTTCTTCACACGGTAACAATGGGTTGTGAGCCATAATTTGCGCAGCAAAAAAGCCCACACCTTCAGATGTATTACCTGTGCCTGCTTCATTGTATATTTTGATCCGTTCCATGCCGCAGCTTGGACTTTTAGCACAAAAAACAAAGCCGCTTAATTGTGCAGCCTGCTCTGTGGCAACTTTTTTACCATATTCTGTCAATTGTGGGCCAACATCACCACTGCCGTCAGGACGGCACACTTTAATAGTTGTGCCTACTTTAACTTGTCTAATTGTCGGTCTTGGGATCGGTAGACCTACCGCCACTTCGGGACAAAAGCGTTTATATTCAACATGTTTTGCGAATTCATCCATGCAAAAATTTGATTTTTTATGGCCACTATCAAACCGAACTTTCTCACCTGCAAGGCATGCACTTATGCCTATTTGAATAGTCGATTGCTGCATATACACTCCTAGTAAATCAAATTGCCAATTGGATTGAGTAACTTACTCAGTCCCTTCTTAAAGTGTAGAGCACTACTGACTACTGTGTAACATAAACAACCTTTTTCTGTGATCGGGGTATGTTGATGACGACCATCGAGCCACATAAAGTCCCCAGGCACATATTGACCCTCTTCATCACTAAACTCGCCATCAAGTAATAAAGTCAATTCGAAACCAGTGTGAGTATGTTCAGGGATTTCTCCACCAGCATCAATGTGCAATAAGCTAGAACGTAACGCACCATCATCTAGATCGATACGAGAACGTGATAATTTCCCCATTTGCATAAATTTGCTATGTGAAATACGGGCAAGAGCACGGGGCAATTGATAATTTTGCTGATTAACAAGGATACTTTGAGGCGCGACCTTGTATACCTCATCAGCAGTTACATCTGCTGTAATTGCATCAATTAATGATAATTCATCAATAGCTAAATCTGTAGTTTGAGGATGCTCATCATCAGTGCCAAACACATCTACGGCATTGTTTGCTTCAGTGCGTTGCACTTTTTCTTTACAGCAACTACACATATCAAGATGAATAGCGACGGCGACGTTTATACTTGCCGGTAATGACGCATTACAATACTGCGCTAATAGCGCATCGCTTGGGTGATGTTTAATCATTGCGGTCTCCCATTTCATTGCGTAATTTTTGTAACGCTAAACGTAAACGTGACTTCACGGTACCAATTGGAATGTTCAATTGTTCTGCAAGTTGCTCTTGTGACATATCTTGAAAATAAACGCCTTTAACCACATCGCGTTGAGCTTGGGGTAATTTATCTAGGTAATTTTTTATTTGTTGATTTTCAAGATGATCACTAAATTCATAGTCAGCATTATCATGTTGCTCAACTAACGGCCAAATATCTTCGCTAATATTATCTTCTTTATTACTTTTCATTTTTCTGAGCATATCAAATGATGCGTTTCGCATTACGGTATATACCCACGTTGTAGCAGCGCCTTTATCATTATTATAGAGATGTGCTTTTCGCCACACGGAAGTTAGCGTGTCTTGTACTAATTCCATCGCTTGTGCTTCTGAGTTAAATTGCTTGATACCAAAGCGTTTTATTTTTGGTGAAAAGTACGCAAATAAATAAGCGAATGCTTGTTTATCGCGATTAGCTGCAACCGCAGATAATGCATCAGCAAGTTCTTTGCTTGGCGTTTGTGGCATGGCAGTGTAATTACCTGTGTTAGGTTCACAACGTGTTGAAAGTTGTTGACTCACCATCATAATATTCCCATTAGTGTTCTTGCTTATTCAATACGCAGGGCAACTAAATTAAGATCATATTAATTAGGAAAATTCGTTATTAATCACAGTATGAAGGAAAGAGTGAATATTCGCAAAGTCTGATTTAAAGGCAAGCTGTTGTTTTTTATCAATTGAAATAGGTAATAATTCAAGCCATCTAGCAATAACCCAGTTCAAATCATCAAAGTGTGTCTGGCGATATAAATCGGTTAATTCTGTATTAACATCAAACAACTGCTCTAAAGCAGTTACTAAATATGTATCATCGCGATCTAAATTATGGGGTTGTTCAAACCAAAAAGGCATTGTAGGTGCTGATAGCTGACCGAAACGTAGCTGCTGCTTATCTTCAGTTACATCAGTTAACTCAACTACAGATTTAGCTACCACATCAATCAGTAATTGCCCTTGTTGATCTTGTGAAAAGTCAATAATATCCACTAAGCATCCATACTTAGGAACGTTGAGATGACTATCAACATCATACTGGCAAAGAACAAATCCATGATCATTTTTAAGTGATTCTTTTACCATATCAAGATAACGAGGTTCGAAAATTCTTAACCGCGTATACCCACTTGGTAAAATAAATACAGGTAATGGAAAGATTGCACGTTTCATAAGGCTCACTACATCAGTTTAACTATGCATTACGTTACGTGCACTGCAGCAAACAAGATCAATGTTACTGATTATTACTTATCGGTATCCCCTTAGCCTATGTTTAGCCACTGCCCTACATTACGTAACAATTCAACTGATGCATACGCACTTAACAAGCTTACAACGGGTGCTAACATTAAAGCTAATAATCCTAATTCGCTGCTCATTACTTTAACCCTCAACTTTTACTGCATTGCTAGTTGCAACGAGTTGTGATGTATTTTCAGCTACACCTACTTCAGCTGATTGCTCGCTTTGCTGAGAAAACAGTTCGGTTAACATTTTTTGCGAATCACTAAACAATGACTGTTTTAATTTGCTTTGTAATTCATTACTCGTACTTTCAATGTATTGTGCAATGCTGCTTGATAGCGTTTGAGTAATATCTAATTGACCGTCATTTGCACTTGCTTGTGTAGAACCAACAACCAAAAGTGCTGCAACAGATAGTTTAATAATGCTTTTCATGATGGTATTCCCTATTATGTTATTAAGTTAGTCGCTATTACTTAATCAAAGGTTGTGCCAACCACGAAATAAATTTTAACTAATTGTTTTTTATGCACTTTAAATCACACAAGTGCATAACCTATTGATGATGTGAATTTTAAAACCATTCAAATTGGTTAAAAAAACCAAAATATAGTCAATAAATAAGCATTGAAAGTTTCAGCGTACACTTGTACACTCAAATCCAAATTAATGTTTTATGATGAGTATGTCATGTCGGTTGAACCCGCTTATTCTAAAAAAGAAGAGCAACTTAATAGCCTGTCTCACGGCGCAGGCGTTATATTTTCATTGTTTGTATTGTGGGAGCTGATCAGCAAGACACACACGATTGAAGCAACGGTCAGTGCAATTGTTTATGGCGGTAGTTTATTGTTGCTGTTTTTATCATCTACGCTTTATCACAGCAGTAGCAGCATAGGTGCGCGGGCTTTTTATAAAAAATGTGACCACTGTGCTATTTATATTTTGATTGCAGGCACTTACACCCCTTTTTTAGTACTCTCATTAACCGGAATTTGGTCGATTTTAACGCTGGTATTTATATGGTCTTTAGCACTTGGCGGAGTGTGCTATAAATTAATGGTGAAAAAACAAAACAAAAAGGTGTCTTTATCAACATATTTATTAATGGGTTGGTTTGCAGTTGCAATTGTCTACCCGCTTTATTTAAATGTGCCAGTAAACGCACTATGGTGGTTACTCAGTGGAGGGATTTTGTATAGTCTCGGCACACTCTTTTATAGTGCTAAAAGTCGTCAATATAGCCACGCACTTTGGCATGTATTTGTGATTGCAGGCTGTGTTTGTCACTATATTGCAATCAGCCGCTATATTATTACGGTCGGTTAAATTTTTTAATTAGTCCCACTGAAATTGACGCATATTAACACGACCATTTTTAAAAATTACGCCTTCACTTTGCAGTAATTGATATTGCTTTTGGTACTGCGCTGTCCCTTCAGGAAAAGAAATTTTACCTTGGCTGTTGATCACTCTATGCCAAGGTATGCTTGAATCTTTTGGCATTAACTTTAATAACCGCCCTACTAGCCGAGCATTATTTAGCAATCCTGCCATTGCCGCTACTTGTCCATAACTGGCTACTTTTCCTGGCGGTATATTCGCCATCACAGTATAAATTTTGTCTTCTTTACTGGCTTGCATTTACGACCCTAAAAACGTTTTACTTAACTGCTTAAAATCTTGCCACACGGCTCTTGCCACGGGTCCATGATGAGTGGCATTTTGTCGGAATACTCTGATCTGTGCGCTAAAAGTATTTTCTCTGTCTAGTATTTTAATTTGTTGTAATACACCACTTTCAAGTTCATTTTGACAATGCGCTAAACTCATCATTGCCCAGCCAGCTCCCGATAATAAAAACGATTTTAAAGTTGATATATCATCAATTTTCATCATGGTAGAGCCTTTTGAATACGATAAACGATCAGAGTCAAAACTCATATCACTTTCAAACATCGCTAAACAAGGAAAGTTCTGTAATTGTTGATAAGTTACTTTATCTGGCACTAATCCTGTCACACTAACAATACCAATATCGAGCTTGCCAATCGGTAAACTTTCTAAATCGCCTGTAGCATGAAACAAATCAAACCACGGACCAATCCCTAAGTCTGCTTGTCCTTTATTAACTTGCTCAAGAGAAACAAAGCGTTTTCCGCTGGTTACACTAAACTCGGTGCTGGTATGTTTAACAAAAGCATTGCAAATAATATCGTTATACAGTGCTTGGTGACATAACTGCTCATAACAAATTTTGTAATTTGCTTCATTACCAAGTGCAAGTTCACTGGCCAGTTGTGCTAAATGTGCCTGAGCATCTAATAATAATGCTGCTTCGCGATGATAAATACGACCCTTTTCAGTTAATTGCAATCGATAATGGCTACGATCTAACAATTCAAAACCAAGCTCAGCTTCAAGTTTCTTAATAGCTAACGTTAAAGCTGGTTGCGATTTATACAGTGCTAAAGCAGCTTGCGACAAGCTTTGAGTGCGAACAATGGCATCAAGCATTTTTAACTGCACTAAGTTCATAATGGTCCAACTTAAAATCATAAATTTTATTTATGATCTTTTTAAAATTTAATAATTTTTATTTTATATGTTCGCGGCGTATGCTGCATCTAATTTATGTTTTCATAGCCACGGAGAAGACCATGAAACTGTCGCCAGTTTTAATTATATCAACATTAATACTGAGTTTAGTCGCCTGTAAAGAATCAAATACCGACACTCACGTCGAACAAGCTATTCGTCCAGTAAAACTATTTGAAATTGATACTAACTCAGATCAGACAATACGCAGTTTTCCGGCAGAAGTAGTGGCAAATCAAGGCTCTTATTTGGCGTTTAGAGTTAACGGTGAGTTATTAGAGTTCCCGGCATTGGCGGGTCAACATGTTGAAAAAGATCAACTCCTTGCCAAGTTAGACCCTGAAGATTTTCAACTGCAATATGATGAGCGAAAAGCACGTTTTGAATTGGCGCACTCGCAACTTGAACGCGTACAAAAACTATTTAATAAATCAATTACCAGTCAATCCGAACTTGATCAGGCACTTGCCAATAAACAGGTAGCTGAGTCGGCATTAAAAATTGCAAAAACCAACTTAGATAATAGCGAATTACGTGCCCCTTTTAGCGGCACCGTTTCCAAAGTGTTTGTTAAAAACTTTGAGAATATCCAAGCAAAACAAAACATTCTTCGCTTAGAAACCCGTGATTTAATGGATGTGATCATTCAAGTACCCGAAAAACTAATCGCCCGTATTGATAAAGACATTGACTATCAGCCAAGCGTGGTTTTTGACGGTTTTCCAAATAAATCATATACCTTAATGATTAAAGAATTCGACACCCAAGCAGATCCAGCCACATTAACTTACAAGGTGGTATTTTCATTACCAGTGCCTAAAGATTTTAACCTGTTGGCAGGCATGACCGGCAGTGTAGATATTGATCTAAGTAAAGTTACTCACTCGCAATCACACTATATTTTACTCCCTGTTGAAGCTGTGTTCTCTGAACCAACACAGCCTACTAATAACAGCTATGTCTGGCTATACGATCCACAGACTGGCAAGGTGAAAAAGCAAGCTGTTGAAGTTGGCCAATTACATCGACGTGGTATTGAAGTGCTTGCTGGTTTAGAGCAAGGTCAAACTGTGGTCGCCGCTGGTGTTCACTACCTTAAAGAAGGCATGCAAGTACGTCCGTGGCAAAAAGAGCGAGGCTTATAAAATGAGCATTGCTGAACTTGCCATAAAACAAAAGGTCGTCAGTTGGATGTGCGCGCTATTACTATTAATCGGTGGCGTAGTATCTTATTTAGGACTTGGTCAGCTTGAGGACCCTGAATTTACAATAAAAAAAGCCATGGTGATCACCTTATATCCTGGCGCTTCACCACAACAGGTAGAAGATGAAGTTACTTATCCGATTGAAAATGCAATTCAACAATTGCCGTATGTGGATTACGTAACCAGCATTTCATCTCCAGGGAAATCACAAATTACCGTTAAAATGAAAAGCAACTATCGCAAACAAGACTTACGACAAATTTGGGATGAGCTACGGCGCAAGATTAACGATAACGCTTCATCACTGCCAAGTGGTGTATACCCAAGTACCATTTTAGATGATTTTGGCGACGTATACGGCGTAATGTATGCCGTCACTGGCGATGGTTACTCTTATGACGAACTAAAAAACTATGTTGATTACTTAAAGCGCGAACTGGTACTCGTTGACGGCGTAGGTAAAGTGACCGTCAGTGGTGAACAACAAGCACAGGTGATAGTTGAAATATCGACGCGTAAGCTGGCGCAGCTTGGTATTGCACCAACTAGAATTTATCAATTATTGCAATCACAAAATACCGTATCGAATGCAGGTAAAATACGCGTAGGCGATGAATCAATTAGACTGCACCCAACAGGCGAATTCAAAGACGTAAAAGAGCTCGAAAATCTACTGATCTCAAAACCAGGTGAAAATGAACTGATTTACCTCGGTGACGTTGCAACGGTGTTTCGTGAATACGCCGAAGTACCTAATAATGTAATCCGTTTTAACCAGCAGCAAGCCTTGCTCGTTGGCGTATCGTTTAGCAGTGGTGTAAACGTTGTGGATATAGGCGATAACATTAAAGCGCATTTAGCATCGCTTGAATATCAGCGCCCCCATGGCATGGAAATAAATACCGTTTATAACCAACCTGTTGAAGTCGAAAAATCAGTCAATGGCTTTATCATCAGTTTACTCGAAGCTGTCGCTATCGTTATTGTTGTCCTGCTTGTCTTTATGGGCTTTAAAAGTGGCGTACTGATCGGGGCAATTTTATTGCTGACCGTATTAGGAACATTCATTTTCATGAAACTGTTTGCGATTGATTTACAACGTATCTCTTTAGGTGCACTGATCATTGCATTAGGAATGTTGGTTGATAACGCCATCGTAGTCACTGAAGGTATTTTAATAAACCTAAAGCGAGGGCAAACAAAGATAAAAGCAGCGGCTAATATAGTGGAGCAAACAAAGTGGCCTTTACTTGGCGCAACCGTGATTGCTATTACTGCATTTGCGCCAATTGGCTTAAGCTCTGACGCTAGTGGGGAATTTGCCGGCAGCTTATTTTGGGTATTATTTATCTCATTATTATTAAGCTGGATCACTGCCATTACCTTAACTCCTTTCTTTGCTGACTTAATGTTTAAAGAAACAGAGCTCAAGCAGCAAAGCCATGATGAAGACCCATATCAAGGTGTGATCTTTAATCTATATAAAAGTTTATTAAGCACCTCGATGCGTTTTCGTAAAACCACTTTATTGTTGATGGTCGTTTTATTAGCTAGCTCTGTTTTTGGCTTTAAGTTTATTAAACAAGCGTTTTTTCCAGCTTCTAACACGCCAATGTTTTACGTAGATTATTGGCATACACAAGGAGCTGATATTCATGCCACTTTAGATGGCGTCGCCAAACTCGAAGCATTCTTACAAAAAGATGAGCTGGTCGAAGAAGTAACATCAACGATAGGCCAAGGCGCACCACGGTTTATGTTGACCTACGCACCTGAAAAATCATACCCAGCTTATGGTCAATTAATTATCCGTGTAAAAGACCGCGAAGCAGTGGCGACGATGATTGCAAAAGTTCGCGACTATGAATACAACCATGTATTTGATGCCAAGCTTAAAATAAAACGTATGGAAATAGGCCCTTCTACTGATGCTAAAATAGAAGCGCGTTTTTCGGGGGCTGATCCAGTAGTGCTTCGCCAATTAGCTAAACAAGCAAAAGAAGTGCTAGCAAAAGATGCCGGTGCTTATAATATTCGTGATGATTGGCGTGAACGCTCAAAACTCATTCGCCCGCAACTTAACGAACAAAAAGCACGGCGTCTGGGTATCGCTAAAACAGACTTGGACCAACTATTATTAACCAGTTTTTCCGGTAAAAAAGTCGGCATTTACAAAGATGGTACTCAACAGATCCCCATTATTGCCCGCTCACCTGCACAAGAGCGTCTTAATGTTGAAAGCCTCCGTGACCTACAAATATACAGCCCAGTATTAGGCGTATTCGTGCCAATTACTCAAGTGGTGGATGAGTTTGTTGTACAGTGGGAAGACAGCCTAATAATGCGCCGCGATCGCAAACGTACTATTACAGTAATGGCCGATCATGACGTAATAGGCGATGAAACACCCGCTAAACTATTTTCAAGAGTCAGGCCAGGTATTGAAGCAATTAAACTCCCTAATGGCTATGAATTACAATGGGGCGGTGAGTTTGAATCATCAACAAAGGCAAAAAAAGCTATTTTTGGCTCGTTACCTTTGGGCTATTTAGCGATGTTTGCAGTCACTGTGTTGCTATTTAACTCAGTAAAAAAACCACTGGTTATTTGGGCCACAGTACCTTTAGCAATCATCGGTGTCAGCGCCGGCTTGCTAGTGATGAACGCCGCATTTAGTTTTATGGCGCTACTTGGGTTATTAAGCTTAAGCGGTATGTTGATTAAAAATGGCATTGTGTTGGTAGATCAGATCAACCTTGAGCTCAGTGAAGGTAAAGAGCCTTATCAAGCAGTATTTGATTCCGGTGTAAGCCGTGTGCGCCCCGTTGCGATGGCAGCAATCACCACCATTTTAGGAATGATCCCATTATTATTTGATGTGTTCTTCCAATCAATGGCGGTGACGATTATGTTTGGTTTAGGCTTTGCAACCGTGTTGACATTAATCGTAGTGCCGGTGCTTTATACCGTGCTATTTAAAATTGAGGTGCCAAAAGCAAAATAACTGAGGTTTAAATAAAACCAGGAGCACAATTTATGTTGTTTCTGGTTTTACAATTTGATCTTATTTTTTAAGGCTTAATGTGCCTGTGCGAGTGGTGCTATTTCTTCTTGCAGGTTTGGCGTTAGTTTGGTCATTTTTAGAATCAAAACGGCCTTGTTTGACATGCTTAGCAAAATCACGCTTTTTATCGTTTTCTTTGTAAGGCGTGCGTGCTTGTTTCGGCTTGCTGATATTCGCAGATTGTTTGTTCTCATCCACTGATAACTCTTCGGTTTTGCCCGAGTCGGCAATCGAATTATTAATCTCAGCCATTTCTTGCTCAGTTAAATGGCGCCACTGGCCAACATTTAAGCCTTTTAACGTGACATTCATAATACGTACGCGTTTTAAGGTGACCACTTCATAGCCCAAGTACTCGCACATACGACGAATTTGACGATTCAAACCTTGCGTTAATACAATAGTAAATTGTTGCGGTCCTGTTTGTGTAACTTTGCATTTTTTCGTGACTGTATCTAAAATTGGTAAACCACCTGCCATCTTATTCACAAACTGACGATTTAATGGCTTGTCGACTGTAACAACATATTCTTTTTCATGATTATTGCCAGCACGAAGAATTTTATTGACGATATCCCCTTCATTTGTCAGAAATATCAACCCTTCTGATGGCCGATCTAAGCGACCAATTGGAAAAATACGATCTGGGTAGTTAACCGCTTTGACGATATTACTTTGAATTTTACGCTCAGTTGTACAGGTTATACCAACGGGTTTGTTGTAAGCGATGTACGCCCGTTTCGGCACTTTCTTCAGCGGCTTACCATCAATCAGTACCGTGTCAGACAATGCTACTTTGACACCCATTTCCGGTCGTATACCATTGACAGTAACACGACCATCTTCAATATATTTATCCGCTTCGCGTCGTGAACAAAAACCGGTGTCACTAATAAATTTATTTAATCGTTTTAAGTCTGTCATGAGCCAAATTCACATTAATTTTAAAGGCCGATATTGTATACCCAAACCACCTTAAGATGCGAGCGCAGTTGAAATAAACATCCCCGGGGCAAGCCCTTCTGCTAACGCAGAACTCACTTCGTGAGCGGGGTATTTGGTTAGAACATAGCTAACTGATGATCCGAATGGAGTTGGTCATAATTATTTCCTTGGTTTTTCACATACTTTCTTATCATTGATTCGTCACCATGTTTTCCTACCGTACTTGCAAAATAACCATCTGACCAAAACTCTCCACCCCATAACTGCTTTTTAACATGAGGGCACTTTTTAAAAACCTCTCTTGCCGTTAAACTTTTAATCATCGTTACCAACTTTGTAATGCTGTAGGTTGGTACTGACTGAACTAAAAAATGAATATGATCTTCATCCGTCCCAATTTCTAAAAATTTGATTTCGTAACGTTTTTCTATTTCAACACAAATTTCTGTGATTGCCCTATCAACTCCCACATCAAGAACTGCTCTTCTATATTTTGCAGGGAAAACTAAGTGATAAAGTAAAACTGTCACATTGTGGCTTTTATGTATAAATTCGCTCATTACTCAATACTACGCCGCAAGCGGCGGGGAATAAACCCGAAGAGATTTAAAAGCGATTTAGACAAGGCACAGATTGCAAACAATAGAAGCCACTTGTTAAAATTAATCACGCAGTATAAAGCGCTGTTAAACCAACTATTAGCCTTTTCACAGCAAGCACCTAATCGGTTTGTTTATACTTAAACGATTGCTCTGTTTTACGGTATGTAGGTTTGCGCTAATTTTAACCTACAGTGACAGAGAAAAAATTACCACACTATTTACAGTAGCTTCAACTCAAGCAGCATTTGTATACTTTCGCCAAATAAATTCCATTGGACCTTGCTTAAAATAACGCGAATAAATCACACTAAAGCTAAGTTGAAAAATGACTAAACCACTCACTAATACGTAATATTCTAAATGATTAAAGCTGAGCACCCAGTGCGGATAAAAAACTTTAAACAACACTAACAAGCAAATAGTTTGCATTAGATATAAAGTTAATGCGAGCCTTCCTGCACGCTGCAATGCAATAAAGTGAAAGTCATGTTTTGTCGTCAGCCTTACCACAAAATGAATAATTAATAGGGCTGTGAATAATGCTGCAAACCAGCTTACGGGTTCTTTTAATGCACTAATAAATAAGCTAGATTGATATTCAAAACTGATCCTAATCGCACTTAACAGTAGCGCAATTGCCAATACTCTGATTTTGCTTAATTTAGTTAAACCAGTCTCAAACAGTTTATTTTTATAGCCATAAATACCGAATAGCATTAATCCTGCAGCCATCCACAAAGTGATCAGCGGAAGTGCAATGAGCATCACGATAAACATCACACTATTATTGACAAAAATAGTTAATGCCGATCCTCGTGAAGCATTATAACTTGCTAAAAAATCGGCCGAATCTCGATAGATAGTCAGTGTGGGGTCAACTAAGGCTATCAAAAACGTTATCGCTGCGGCTAGTGATAGAAATTGCCAACCGCGTTTTAATAACATCTCGTCACTCGCATCAAGGTATTGTATGACCAACCACCCTGCGCATGCATAGATAAACAAAATATCACCAGCCCACAACAAAAAGCCATGTAGTAAACCAAACACGGCTAATACTTTTAAGCGTTTTTGCAATTGCTCAACCTGCTGGTAACGCTGCCACTGAATATATAATCCAGCACCAAAGAGTAAGCAAAATAAGCTGCGAAAGCGGCCGTCAATAACACTAAGGCTCACCCATTGAATAACATGATCCGAAAAAGGCGGGGACTGTAATGGTACGTAACCAAATTCAAATAAACCGAAGGAATAGGCATTCATGTACATTAAGCCGAGCACAGCAACACCACGAATAACATCCATATTTTGATTACGCATTATTGAGCTCGACTTGTTAGTTGTGCTTATGTATGTTTGACCAGTCTAGCGCATCTCTATAAAACTTCGGTAGTAAATCACTATTTATGTTAATAAATACAACTGCTTGCTCCATAGCCCACCAGCTACCTGATTCATACGCTTTTACTGTTGCAAGGATATAATACAGGGTGTTTTTTTCTTCCATTAGAGCGTCTTTGATTGGTTCTGGAAATGGTAAACGAAGGAGTAATTGCTCCATTGGGCGATCTAATATTGCATCCAACAACGAAAAAAGACCGGTTAAAAAGGCACTATTCGCTTGCGAAGGCGCTATCTTTTTCGCTATCAGCTCACAAAATCGGGCCCGAATGATACACATTTTGATCAATTCGTTAGGTTTCGTTTGTGCAACGTGAGCGGTGATAATCAAGCTAACAAACTTCTTTATATGATCATGACCTAAATAAACTAAAGCCTGTTTGAGTGACTCTATTTCTTTTTGGACAGGAAACACACCGCTGTTGATCAATCTTAATAACTTAAATGCTAACGCTGTATCTAATTGAAACAATCGCGCAATCGCATTGATATCAGGATGCTCTTTCATAACTTGTGCATAGATGGTCAAGGCTAATGCATAGTTTATATCAATGTCTCTTTGTTGAATGACTACCGGCTTGGCAAAAAAATAACCCTGAAAATAATCAAAGCCCATCTTATGAGCTATTTTAAAATCATCAATAGTTTCGACTTTTTCGGCAAGCAACTTTAGCTTTTTGTATTTTTGCAGCCGTCGAATAAGCGGTTCAATTTGCTGCAAAGGAGTTATTTGAATATCAAATTTGATTAATTTAACAAGTTTTAAAAACCTTTCCCACTTAGGCTCATATACAAAATCGTCAAGTGCTAACACAAAGTTTTTATGAAACAGCGCACGACATAGCTGGTAGTTTTCTTCAGTCGGCTCAATTGTTTCGAGCAACTCAAGTACCACATCTTGCGAAGGCAAAAATGCACATAAATCCATTTTTAAAGAATCAGGACCGATATTTATCAGTGCTTTTTTACCAGAAGTAATATGTCGAGTGCCAAAATTAAGCTGATTTTCCATGATCAGTTTCGCCGTTGCGACACTTTCTTCAATATCCGGAAAATAATTATCACTACTATTACGAAACAACAATTCGTAGGCAACTACATGTTGACGACGATTGAATATTGCTTGGCGCGCAACAAATACTTGCACTTTTTCACCCTTAAACTCGACTATTGATGGTTAGTTACAAAATAAAAAACAATACTAAGTAACTAAATCATAATGTTATTACAATCCATTATAGCTAGTAAGATGATAAATAGCAGTATTAATTATAAAGTTTACTAATATAGTCCTTTGCTACGTGGGACCATGTAAAGCGAGCAGCCTTTGCATTGCTGACAATTTCGACCCATTGTTTAGGTTGTTCTTGTTTCAGAGTAAGAGTATTAGCAAAGCACGTTACTAGCGCCTCGCTTTGTGTTTGTAATGTGTCACCACTAAAACTAAAACCATTTTCCATATGTGTAATGGTATCCTTTAAGCCACCAACTTGGTGCACTAAACAAGGCTGTCCAGCTCGCATAGCTAGCATTTGGCTAATACCGCACGGTTCAAAGGAGCTTGGCATCAAGAATAAGTCTCCTAACTCATACAGTAATTCGCCAACGTTATTACCATAACCCCTTAAAAACAATAGGTTACTATTACGCGCCATGGCGGCTGTCATGACATCTTCAAGAGCCGTGTCACCGGAACCTAAAATTATCATACGTCCTTGCTGTTCATTTAACTTTTCACACAATGCATCAAGCACTTGCTGGTTTTCGTAGGGTTGGCGCAGTAACAAAGCTTTTTGATCGGTTAGGCGTCCAACACTGGTGACTAAAGGCCCTTTAACTGGCTGCTCAATAAACTGCTGTAACCGCTGATGAGCTATATAGTAACTGCTTTGCAGGTTAACTTCTTTAGCCATCCAAGCAAACAATGCCTGCTCTATTTCAAAGTATAATTGTGATAACGTACTGCTTATCTGTGCATTTTGATTGTGCTCAGTGTACTCACAGCCATTTAATATTCCGACGACTTTATTGTTTGCCATCGCATTATTCAAATCGCGCTCTAAACCTTCGCCACCAAAAAAGCCGTTATGCGGTGCACTGGCTTGCAATACTTCTAGTGCGTAGCTTGGAGATACTAAATGTATCTTATCAACTAAATTGATAGCGCTGCGCATCGGATTAAAGCAATGAGGATAACGCGGATCGCATAATACCTCGCCGTTATAACTTAACGCCGGAAACCATGCTTCTAAACTTGAATCATCTCCTTTGAATGGGCGGATCCCTTGCAGTGCAATATTGTGTACTGTAAATATACTACGCAAAGAAGAAAAAGATGCAAACCGATGATCAAACTTTAACAATACCGCCACACACGCACTGTGCCAATCATGCAAATGCAACACATCGGGACGGGTGATAACACCTTGCAATAGCGCTTCACACACTGCAGCATTAAATAATGCAAACTTAGTGGCATCAGTGGCAAAAGGTCGGTCACCATCATCATTACAGTATACAGCGCCATGGTGCTGGCTAAATAACGGATGTGACATTACTAATTGCCTGACTTGCTGCTGATCTACATATACTTGCGACACTTGAACATCATAAATATATCCTGCAAAGGGCACATGGAGCGTGCCTAATTGCACACGCTCTAACGCGGTAAAACCATAATCTGGAATAACCACGTCAACGGTTAAGCCAAGCTCCGCTAATGCTTTGGGACAATCTCGTAGTACATCTGCAACACCACCCACTTTGGCATTTGGTAAAGCGTCATTTTCGGCCGCAACCATTAATACATGCATCTTTTTCTTACTTCCTACAACTGTATGATATTTAAGCTAACTGTTTACTCTCACGCTCTTGGCGCTCAAGCTTTTTGGAAAGTTCTGTGAGCATTTCACGAGTCACTAATACTATGCCCTTTTTAGACACTCTAAAACCATTTTCCTCGTCGACTTTACGATCAAAACCGATTTCAACACCCGCAGGCACTTCACAACCGCGGTCGATAATAGCACGACGAATGCGACAATTACGTTGAATAATTGCACCTGGTAATATCACCGACTCTTCAATTTCACAGTATGAACGAATATGTACATTAGAAAATAACAGTGATTTACGAACCACCGAGCCTGAAATGATACAGCCGCCTGATACGGTTGA
The DNA here is from genome assembly GCF_028885455.1 of Pseudoalteromonas rhizosphaerae. Taxonomy (NCBI): domain Bacteria; kingdom Pseudomonadati; phylum Pseudomonadota; class Gammaproteobacteria; order Alteromonadales; family Pseudoalteromonadaceae; genus Pseudoalteromonas; species Pseudoalteromonas rhizosphaerae. Next base: position 2,285,013 of record NZ_CP118496.1, on the reverse strand, counting down.
ATCTACAGCCATGCCACGTCTGTCGTCATTATCAAAAATAAACTTAGCGGGTGGCAGTTGTTCTTGGTAGGTCCAAATAGGCCAAGTTGGATCGTATAAATCCAGCTGTGGTTCTGGCATCACCAGCTCCATGTTTGCTTCCCAAAATGAGTCCAGTGTACCCACATCGCGCCAATAAGGTTGGCCGTCATGACCAGGCTCTCGAAATGGAAAAGCAAATACATTATGCTCTTCAATAATTGCCGGAATAATATCATGGCCAAAATCACGGCCTGAACCTTCGTTTTCTGCGTCTTTTTTTAGTTGTTCAAATAAGAACTCAGTATTAAATACATAATTACCCATTGATGCTAAGCAAGTCCCCGGACGACCAGGAATTGAACTTGGCATTTTCGGTTTTTCGTCAAAACGACGCACTCGCTTTTCTTCATCTACCGTCATCACACCAAATGTTTCTGCAGCTTCCTCGCAGGGAACTTCTATACAGCACACTGTCATGTCCGCACCAGTTTCTACATGTTTTGCCAATAAGCCACCGTAATCCATACGGTAAACATGATCGCCAGATAAAATCATTACATATTTAGGTAACTCATGACGGATAATATCCATATTTTGAAACACCGCATCAGCAGTGCCGCAATACCATTCGTCACCATAACGCTGTGATGCAGGTAATATCTCTACAGATTCACCCAGTTCCTTTTTAAAATGACCCCATGCACGGTTAACATGGCGGATCAGCGAGTGCGATTTATATTGTGTTGCAATCCCAACACGACGAATACCTGAATTAATACAGTTTGATAGCGGGAAATCGATAATACGATGTTTGCCACCAAAATAAACCGCCGGTTTGGCCCGCCAATTTGTTAATTCATGTAAGCGTGAACCTCTGCCCCCTGCTAAAATCAGTGCGTAGGTTTCTCGTGTCAGACTACTTATGTAGCGATTTGCATAACTTGGCATAATTTATCTCCGTATTAATCTTTGCTATTGCTTATGGCTGTGTCGGCCGAACTAGATGTTGTTAATGCTTCTAAATGCCAAATATCATCACTGTATTGGCTGATCGTTCTATCACTTGAAAAAGTACCACTGGCCGCAGTATTTAAAATACTCATTTGCGTCCAATGCTGTTGATCTTGATAAGCGTGTTCAACAGCTTTTTGAGCTTGTACAAAACTATCAAAATCGTGGGCAACCAACCAAGGATCATGAGGGCTTTTGATTGCACCAATAATGTCGTCAAATAAACCAGGTTCGAATAAATTAAAGTGCCCACTTTCAAGTAATTGCATAACATTCAGTAAGTCAGGTGTATTATGAATAATATGTAATGGGTTATAGCTTTGTTTTATTCCCTCAATTTGCTCAGCTTGTGCGCCGAATAAGAAGAAGTTATCAGCTCCTACTGCATCGCGAATTTCTATGTTAGCACCATCTAATGTGCCAATTGTCAGCGCACCATTCATCATAAACTTCATATTACCGGTACCAGATGCTTCTTTACCTGCGGTTGAAATTTGTTCAGACAAGTCTGTTGCGGGGCAAATAGTTTCCATTGCTGTAACATTATAATTTGGTAAAAATGCCACCCGTAAATAAGGCTGAGCAAGTGGATCTTTGTTGATCACATCTGCAACATTATTAATTAGCTTAATAATGCGCTTAGCCATGTAATACCCCGGTGCTGCTTTGCCTCCTAGTAATACACAGCGTGGCACTAAATTGGCGGTATCGCCACGACGAATACGGTCATATAGGTGAATAATGTGTAATACATTCAGTAATTGGCGCTTATACTCATGAATTCGTTTAACTTGCACATCAAATAGCATGCTAGTATCAAATTCAACACCACAACGTGCTTTGACTAAATCAACTAGCCGTTGTTTGTTTTCAAGTTTGACGCTTTGCCATTGTTTATGGAATTTAACATCATCATAATAGCGACGCAGCTGGCTAATTTGCGCAAAATCCCTCACCCAATCTTGACCAATTTTTTCACCAATCAACTGGGTTAGTTTAGGGTTACAATGAGCTATCCACCGCCTTGGCGTTACACCATTAGTTTTATTGTTGAATTTTTCAGGCCACAATTCATAAAAAGTTTTAAACAAACCTTCTTTAAGTAATTCTGTGTGCAATGCTGCTACGCCATTAACTGAAAAACTGCCAACAATGGCTAAATACGCCATTCTTACTTGTGGATCTGAGCCTTCTTCAATTAAAGACAGCGCTTGTTGTTTTGCAACATCACCCGGCCATGCCAACGCAACTTGAGCAAGAAAGCGCGCATTTATTTCATAAATTATTTCAAGAATACGCGGTAATAAACGCGCAAATAATGACACAGACCACTTTTCGAGCGCTTCTGGAAGCAACGTATGATTGGTATACGCCATGGTTTTTGTGGTGATCTGCCATGCAGCATCCCAATCCAAGTCATAATCATCAATCAGCAATCGCATTAACTCTGCAACAGCAATACTTGGGTGGGTGTCATTAAGTTGAAAAACATGAAAATCAGCAAAATCACTAAACTTTTCACCATGCTGTGATACCCATAGACCAACAATATCTTGTAAGCTCGCCGACGATAAAAAGTATTGCTGCCTTAAACGTAGCTCTTTACCATTTTCGCTGCTGTCATTAGGATAAAGTACCATGGTGATTTGTTCGGCAAGGTTTTTATGCGCGACGGCTTCTGAGTAACTACCGGCGTTAAACTCACCTAAATCAAACTCATCAGTGGCTTCTGATTTCCAGAGTCTGAGGGTGTTAACTATGTCATTTTTATAACCTGGGATCGGCACATCATAAGGGACAGCTAATACATCTTCAGTGTCTAACCATTGTCGATGAATGCGTCCGTTCTTATCAGTATAACTTTCAACATGGCCAAAAAACTTAACACGCTTGGCTTGCTCTGGTGCGCTCAGCTCCCATGGATGCCCTTCACGTAACCAATTATCAGGCTGCTCTATTTGATGGCCATTTTCGATTGACTGGTTAAACATGCCGTATTCATAACGAATACCATAACCGGTTACGGGTAATGCTAAACTCGCACAACTATCTAGAAAACACGCAGCTAAGCGTCCTAGACCACCATTACCTAACCCAGCGTCATGCTCTGCTTGCGCAACATGTTCAATGTGAGCGCAATAATTATTAAGTGCAAGTTTGACTTGCTCTTCTAAGTCTAAATTTAAAATGGCATTACCTAGTGCTCGGCCCATTAAAAACTCAAGTGATATATAAGCCGTTTTACGACGCTTTTCACTGTGCATTTGCTGTTTTGTTGCTCGACAACGAGCGACTAATCGATCGCGAATTGTCAACGCTAATGCGTTATACAAATACAATTGAGACTTTCCGACCTTATCGCGTCCAAGGGTATAATAGAAATGGCGTGATAAGTCATCTTCAAGGGTACTTTTATCTATCAAAGGGGCATCTTGCCAACCTTTAGCAACACACATTTGTTCACCATTATTCGCCATTACATTCGTCCTCTAAATTGGCTGTAAAAACCCAACTGCTTTGTGCAGCAACCTCAAACTGTTCTGTATTTTTAACCATTGCTTGATCAACACTACTAAGCGCTAAACGCCATGCCGATAAATCATGATTCGCGGGTAATTGACATTTAACTGCCGCATTACTGGCATTCAAAATAATGAGTAATGCCGTATTTAGTTGTGTATCTTTTAAGCTATACATCAAAAACTGTTTTGAACCATCATGCCAGTCACTTTCTTGCATGGCTTGGCTTTGCTCGGTATACCAATCAACACTAAATCGATTATCACTATCGTGTAAAAATACACTGTGTTTAAACACACAGTGTTGCTTTCGTAAGGTCAATACATCGTCAATAAAACGAATGAGGCTGTGGCTACGTTGCGAGTCTTTCCATGCCAGCCAACTAGTGCGGTTATTTTGACAATAAGCATTGTTATTCCCCCCTTGCGAGTGCCCCATTTCACCGCCTGATGACAGCATAGGCACCCCTTTGGAAAGTAGTAAGGTAAGTAAAAAGTTTTTTTGTTGTTGTAACCGTATGGCGGTAACTTTTAAATCATCAGTAAAGCCTTCAACACCGCAATTGAACGAATAATTGGCACTGTGACCATCGCGGTTATGTTCACCATTTGCTTCGTTATGCTTTTGTTCGTAACTCACTAAATCGGTTAAGGTAAAGCCATCATGACTGGTTATAAAATTAATACTATTTAATGGCCCACGGTGATTATGATCAAACAAATCAAAAGAGCCATGTAAACGTTTTGCAAGATCAGCCAGCATATTGTGCTGCCCTTGCCAAAAGCGCCTAACAACATCACGGTATTTATCATTCCACTCACGCCAAGGCGCAGGAAATGCTCCCAATTGATAACCACCAGGGCCTATGTCCCAAGGCTCAGCAATTAATTTCACTTGGCTTAACACTGGATCTTGATTGATTGCTTGTAAAAAACTATGGGTTTGGCTAAAGCCATGCGGCGTCCGTCCAAGAATAGTTGCTAAATCAAACCTAAAACCATCAACACCCATTATTTCTACCCAATAACGTAAGCTATCGAGTACCATTTTCAAGCTAAATGGGTCGTCTATATTTAAGGTATTACCACACCCAGTGTCATTGATATAAACTTCAGGGTTATCGTTAACACTACGGTAATAACCAGGGTTATTTAGGCCGCGCCAAGATAACAAAGGACCGTCGCTACCAGCCTCTGCGGTGTGGTTGTAAACCACATCTAAAATCACTTCAATACCCGCTTGATGAAGTTTAGTAACCATTTGTTGAAATTCACCAATTTCATCAGTTACTAAGTAATCTTTATTTGGTGTAAAAAAATTTAATGTATTGTAACCCCAGTAGTTTTGCAGGCCTTTGGCGGTTAAAAACTGTTCGCTAATAAAACTATGTACCGGTAACAATTCTAAAGTGGTTACGCCAAGTGTACGTAAATGCTCTATAAAACTGGGATGGCTCAAGCCCAAATAGGTACCTTGTAGCTGACTTGGAATAGAGGGATGTCGTGCTGTGGCGCCTTTAACGTGACATTCATAAATAACCGTTTCTCCCCAACTATGGCCCGGTTTTTTACCTTGATAAGGCTGCAGCTGTGTGACTTTAGATTTAGGGATATCAATGGCGTTATTTACCGTACTCAAAGTACCTTTAGGCATTTGCCCATAGTGGCGTTCACTCCAGGTAAACTCACCAAATAAATCTTTTGCATAGGGATCAATTAACAATTTTTGGCTATTAAAAAACAATCCTTTTTTAGGTTGATATTCACCTTCTGCGCGATAACCATATAAAGTGCCCATAGCCAGTGGGGTTATATGTAAACTCCATATCCCCCCTTCATTATTATTCATTGCTAACTTTAAAACTTCGGTATGACCACTGGCATCAAATAAACACACATACAACTGTTTAGCCAATGGCGCATAAACGGCAAAATTTACACCGTTTGTTAATACACTGGCTCCCAGCGGAAAAGTTTGCCCTTTATTTAATTCAATCGATAAACTCATCAGCCACCCTTTTTAAATAAACCGTTGCAAGCGCTGGCAGTGAGAGTTTAATACTATGTTGATGCCCGTGGCATGGAGTTGCTGTACTAGTTGTTTTAGCTGATTGCCCACACACTTGTACTCCAGAACCAAATAACTGTTCATCATCGGTATTTAAAATTACTTCAAATTCACCTGAGCTTGGCACACCAATACAATAATCATGATAAACCGTTGGTGTGAGGTTACTTACCACAACCACGTAATGACTGGCTTTCTTAGCAAAGCGAATAAAACTAAAAATACTCTGTTGAGCATTTTGATTATCGATCCAGCTAAAACCTGACGGTTCAGTATCTAGCTGATGTAAAGCTGGAACTTCGCGATATACTTTATTGAGCTGCGCGATAGTTCGTTGCACACCTTGATGCGATAGATGCTCAAGCAAATGCCAATCAATTGATTGATCATGATTCCACTCGCTACGCTGGGCAATCTCACCGCCCATGAACAGTAATTTTTTGCCCGGATGCGCCCACATAAATGCATAGTACGCGCGTAAATTTGCAAATTTTTGCCAATCATCACCAGGCATTTTTTCAATTAATGAGCCTTTACCGTGCACCACTTCATCGTGGCTCAAAGGTAAAATATAATTTTCACTATAGGCATACACCATCGAAAAAGTTAATTCATGATGATGATGTTGGCGATATAATGGATCGCGTTGCATATAGTGAAGGCTGTCGTTCATCCAGCCCATATTCCACTTGTAGCCAAATCCTAAGCCATCATGATTCACCTGACGGGTAACACCAGGCCACGCTGTTGACTCTTCAGCCACCATCATAATGCCGGGGTTATTAGCATAACAACGTAAGTTAACTTGCTTTAAACACTCAATAGCACCAAGATTCTCGCGCCCGCCAAACTTATTCGGGATCCACTGTCCATCTTCACGACTGTAATCAAGGTACAGCATTGAGGCAACAGCATCGACACGTAATCCATCAATGGCAAATTCTTCTAACCAATACATTGCATTAGCAACTAAAAAGCTGCGGACCTCTGGGCGATCATAGTTGTAGATATAGGTATTCCAATCTGGATGGAAACCTTGACGCACATCGGCATGTTCAAATAAATGTGTGCCATCAAAACGATGCAAGCCATGCGGATCACTTGGGAAGTGGCCTGGAACCCAATCAATGAGTAAACCAATGTTAGCTTGGTGACATTGCTCTACAAAATAACGAAAATCATCCAAACCGCCAAACCGACTCGTTGGTGCAAATAAGCCAACTGGCTGATACCCCCAAGAACCATCAAATGGAAATTCACTGATCGGCATAAGTTGGATATGCGAAAAGCCTTGTTCAGTGACATAATTAATTAACCGCTGTGCTAATTCTTGATAAGTTAAATAACGATCTCCCTCTTCTCGCTGCCAAGAACCTAAATGCACTTCATAGATAGAGATAGGTGCATCAATCGCGTTGCGTTTAACACGCTGACGTTGCATTTTATCAGTTAGTTTAATTGCTGCGGGCCGAGTTTGAAGTACTGAAGCAGTGCCTGGTGCTTGCTGCATTTTAAATGCAAATGGATCAGCCTTTTCGAGCACTTCGCCACTGAGAGTTGTTATAGAAAACTTATAACACTGACCTTCACTGAGCTCTGGAATAAATAAGTCCCAGACTCCAGACGCAGGGTTAAAACGCATAAAGTGTTGGCTTTGCTGCCAGTGATTAAATTCGCCAATAACTGAAACACTGCTAGCATTAGGTGCCCAAACACTAAAACGTACACCTGAAACACCTTTAAAATCAATAAAGTGGGCACCAAGATGGCGATATGCGTGCTCTAATGTGCCTTCATTAAATAAGTACATAGCACTATCATCTAGGCTGCTATCAAAACTATACACATCTTCACAAATAACCTGACAATCGCTGTAATCTACCACTAGCTGATAAGCTGAAATATCTTGATTATCAAGCTGTGCTATAAATAAATCTGAATCACCATAGCGGGTGCTAACAATCATTTGCTGAGGCAGTTTTATCGTTACTTTTGTTGCCCCGGGCATATAACAGCGTATTTCACTGTGCGTGTCAGTAATTGCATGTACGCCTAAAAAACTAAACGGATCTTTAAAACAGCCACGCTTTAAAGCATTAACTTGTTGATCATAGTGCTGTGACTTTGCGGTTTTACGAACAATACTGTTCATTTAATTAGTCCTTATGGAATTAATAGCACTGAGGAATGCACTGTGACGTGTGAATATTTGTTCACTTGAATGCGTTAATACCCGACGCCAATTAGGGTATTCTTGATCCGTTCCAGGAATGTTTACAGGTAACGTTTGCTCATCTAAATCATCGAGCTGGATAGTAAATAACCGCGCTGGTGCAGCGGCCAAGCCTAAGGTCAGCGCCTGATAAACATCACTTGCTGTACTATCTAAAAACAAGGTGTGTGCTGCACATCCTGACAGAAAACGCAGTAGTCGTTGTTTTTCAATATCTCGGTCTGCACGCAGTTGAGTTAACTGTTGTTCATCAATTAATTGATATTTTAATTTCAAAGTAAGATCAAGCCCCTGCCACCAACCAAAGAAAGGCGGTACATCATGGTTTGCAACCATTAACAATGATTGTGGCGCAAATGACTGGGCCGCTAAAAATTCACCTTGATAATCTTTTTCAAAATAGAATAAGCTATTTGAAAATATTGCTTTATCTGCAAGTGCAGCTTTCACCTCTGGTGGAACAACCCCAAGATCTTCACCAATGACAATACATTGATTCAAATGGGATTCTATTGTCAGTACCGCTAATAAATGCTCAAATGGATAATACACATAGCAACCATCTTGTTGCTGTTGATGCTCGAAACACCACCATAAACGGCGAATTGCCATAACATGATCGATACGCAAACCACCGACGTTTTCCATATTTGCACGGATCAATGCTCGGTAGTAGCTAAAATTATTATCACTGAGCTTAATCGGATTCAGTGCTGGCAATCCCCAGTTCTGGCCATGCTCTGCCCATGGATCAGGCGGTGCGCCTACATAAGCAGAATCGGTAAATAACGATTGTTGATTGAGGAATTCGCTACCATCGCCGGCGCAACCCACCGCTAAATCATTGATCAAACCAATACTCATTCCCTGCTCTCGGGCGGTAGTTTGGCATAATTTTAATTGCACATATGCTTGCCATTGCAAGTAGTAAGCAAAGTCGCTGTCAGTAACTTTTAAGGTCGCAAGTGTCGCACCATGTTGTTGACAAAAATCACTAAAGTGTTGTTTGCGGTGCTTACTCCCATGCATACAAAAATGCTGGTATAGCAAGTTAAAGGCTGCGTATTTGAACTCACTCACTGCACTGTAATTAATATACTGCGACTGCAGAGTCCGCTTTTTAAAGTCACTCGCATAGTTGCTTTGTAAATACGCAGTGATATTGGGGTTATTAATGCTGTCATCGCATAAATCAATTGATATATAGAGTGGATTTAATAATGCACGATTATTCGGGCTATATGGACTTGCTCGCTCTGGTTGCTCAGAAAATAATAAATGCAGTGGATTGAGTAAAATATAATCCAGTTTATGACTTGCTGCTTGCTCTGTCAGCGATAATAAATCGGCAAAATCGCCTATCCCTAGTGCTGCATTATTTTTTAAACTGTAAAGTTGAATTGAAAGCCCACTTTGTTTTTTATCCGTCACTTGAAAGCTATATTTAGGTGTCACCCACAGTTGAGTTTCAGCCGTTAAACCTGCAACGTTAATGCTTGCATCATGATAACCAGTAGGCAATGCTGGAAGCGGGAAAATGAGCTCTAAATAAGTAACGTCGTTAAACAAATAATCGCCACTGCATTGTAAATCAGCTAATTGGTGAGTAATGCTGGGCAAATCAAGCTGCGCAAATGAGACTGTACATTGTTGCCCTAACATACGCTTATCAATACGCACTTTAACGGCTGGTTGTTCAGCACATACCAAACTACAATCGGGTACTAATTGCAGCCATTTATTGGCATCTAAGCTGATATTTAAATGAGAAATTTGGGCGTGATCCGTAACATCAACACCACAACAACTGAGTGCCGCACTGCGGGTTGCATCGCTAAAAACCACGTGTTCACCGGTATACTTGGTGTATTCATAGCCAATACCATGTAGATAAAAAAGCTGTGAAAGAGACTCCATTTACCACGCCTTAAATACGTTGTGTATTGACTATGCTATTTTCTGTACCAAAACTGTTTGCTATGTATCCATCGGCATGATGGTCATTGTCCCAAATAGTACCATTAACTAAATACCGAAAATGAAACTGTTGATCGTTCGGTAATCGCTGCTTGAGCTTAAAACATTGTTCTTTTTTATTAAACTTCATTGCAACAGGTTGCCAATCAGTAAATTCAGCGACTAACTGAACTTGCTCAGCCTGAGGATGCTGAAATTCAAATGTTACTTCAGCTTCGTTTTTAGTTTTAAAAAATCGTTTACTTAACATATTGGGCTCCAAACTAAACCTTAAGGTCAATTAATCCTTGCCACAGAAGTGCGTTCAACTACTCAACATACGCAGGGCTGTAAAATATTATTAGTGCGTGTTGACCTTTCAGAGTCAAAATCTTCAACCTTTAGGCTGTGTGTTCGATCGGTATACTACGTTATCGCACAATTTATGTAGATAAAACACTACTATGTGCTCTGTCTAGCATAAAAACCAAACATACTGCGGTAAAAGTAAACTCAAAAAATAAACACGCTCTAGTTAAACAAAGTTATATTTATGCTTTATGACAGTGCGATTAAATAAATATTGCACCAAATGTATGCAAATAAAGCAAAAAACACTCACTTTATGATTACCATCTTAATGACAGCAAGAACTAAACCAAGTTAATCACTGTCTGAATTGTGACCTTTAAAGTAGTTAACAAATAACCACTGGTAAAGTGAATTTATTTAATAGTTGAATTGAGTAAACGCTCAAAAAATACTGATAAAATAACATCTAACTGAAAAGATGTTCCTTATTCAGGGTCGTTATTAAAGAAATGTTTTGTCAGTTAGTCTTACAAACTATATACTGAAAAAAATGTGTAATACCTAATAACAAATTCATATAATTAGGATAAAATGGTTTAATGGAATGACTAAACTTTTTCGCTTACTCAGTATTGCCTTTATTGCTATATTTATTTTTTGCTTTAGCATGAATATTTTATTAACGAAACAAGTCAATACCATTAATCCGCAACAATCTAGTATTGCCACTCGCGCTTTTGATACTGCTACCACCCAACTAACGATGCCCTCTTGGTATAACCCGATATTAAATGGCCACTATATAGTTAGCAAAGACGGTACTGATTACTTACTAATTAGAGCAACAGATACACAGTTTATTACCGCTCAAGCATCATCCATCATCAATGCCACTATTTTATCACCTGTAAACTTTATTCTACTGATTTTAATAGGTTTATTTTTAACATGGTATTTTGGTAAACAATTAAACATAAAGCGTGAAAAACAGCTGATAGAACAACTTAATATACAAACAAAAAAAGTTATCGAATCATTTAATATTCAACTTCCTGAACTTGAGCATGCGACAGAAGTAACTCGTTTAAGCCAAGCAATTAATGCATTAACCAGCCATGTAGCTAATTATGCCCGTGAAACTCAAACCAGCATTTGCCAAGATAAATTGACTTTGTTGATTGACCGTCATGCTTATATCGAGCACCTAGACCGCCAACTCAACGGTGCTGAACTAAAAAATATTCACTGTGCCTTGTTATTTATTGATTTAGATGGCTTTAAGCAAGTGAATGACTCTTTTGGCCACAGTTTTGGTGATGAAGTATTGATTCAAGTAGCCGAACGCCTGGCTAGCGTATTACGCCATCATAAGCTTAATGATATCAATCCCACCAGTCTATTAGAGCAAAATTTAGCGCGTTTAGGGGGCGATGAGTTCTCTATTTTCATTAATAATATTGATTGCAACTCTAAAAGCTTAGATGTGGCACAGCATGTACTAAACGAAATAGAGCGGGACTTTGTTCTGGGTAATAAACTAATTAAGATCAGTGCCAGTGTTGGTATTGCTGTTTATCCTGAAAGTGCATCAACTCCCCATGCTTTGTTGCAAATGGCGGATGTTGCTATGTATCGTGCTAAAACCGATGGGCGTGGTATTTTTAAAGTCTATTCGCCAGAAATGGGTAATAAAATGCGTCGCTACCATTACTTACTCGAAGAGCTGCGTTTAGCCATTGCGTGTCATAATTTTCATTTATCATTTCAGCCTATTGTGCATGTTGAAGATTGCGCCATTGATTACTTCGAAGCGTTAGTGCGCTGGGACCATCCTGTTGAGGGGGCTATTTCTCCAGTGGAGTTTATTCCGATTGCAGAAGAATCAAACCTTATATTAGAGCTTGGTGATTGGATAATGCTAGAATCATGTCGACAAATGGCAGCTTGGCACAATGCTGGTATGCGCAAAGTTAAAATCTCAGTTAATGTCTCTGGCATTCAACTCAAACATCGCCCAATTCATGAATGGGTAATGAAAAAACTAGCCAAGACAGGGCTACCGCCCACTTCATTGATGTTAGAGATCACTGAATCGACATTGATCACCGCTAGCAACACTATCATTAATGAATTAGAGAAATTGCGTAAAGAAGGCGTCACTATTGCAATAGATGACTTTGGTACCGGTTTTAGCTCATTAAGTACCTTAGCTGATCTACCTATTGACGTAATCAAGATTGATAGATTATTCATAGCGCAAGCTAATGAAAACCCGAAATATAACAAAATATTAAATTCAATCAGTGAATTAGGTACTAAGCTTGGGCTTAAAATCGTTGCTGAAGGAGTTGAAGAAATCGCCCAGTTTGAATTAGTGAAACGCATGGGAATTAGCAGCGTACAAGGGTATTTAGTTAGTCGTCCGCAGTCATCTGTGAATGTTGGCAGTAAGGTACTACAAGGGAATGTTAATCATATCGCCGCGACGGGCACTGGCGTTTGGAACCTCGAAACTTAACGATTTGTCATTTAAAATTTTATTACCATGGAAATCTAGCTAAAAATAGATAATAATACTTAATAATTAGTATCCAATCCCCCATCTTACATGCTTAAAAAAAGTCTCTTTTCCTTAATCTCAATCGTAATTTTAGTTAGTGTTATTCTTACTAGCATGTCAATTTATACCTTATACAGCAAAAAGAAACTCAGTGTTGATCCTAAACTAAAAGAAATATCGGGGATCGAATTTGATAAATTCAAGCGCTTATGGGCAATAAATGATGGCGGTAATGAAGCAAAACTTTATCGTCTCAACGAGGACGGCTCTATCGCCAAAGAGGTACTGGTTACTAATGCAAAAAACATTGATTGGGAAGATATGACTCAGAATGATTTTGGGCACTTCTTTTTAGGAGACTTTGGTAATAATAATCAAGAACGTAAATGGCTCACTATTTATAAAATAGAAAATCCCATCGACATTAAAACTGATACCACCGAAGCTGAAATTATCAAGTTCACTTATCCAGAACTCGACGGTAGCCCTATCACTCCAGATAAACGAAACTTTGACCTAGAAGCATTTGTAGCCTTTGGCCGCCACTTATATTTGTTTACTAAAAACCGTACGGAACCGTTTGATGGGATTACAAATTTGTATAAAGTTGGCGATCATGCAGCGAATTTTGATGCGCAGTTAATAGATTCCTTTAAAACTTGTACAACGATGGAAAAGCTCTGTTGGATAACTTCAGCGGCACTTAGCCCCGATCGTACAAAGTTAGTATTACTAGATTCAACAAGCATTTGGTTATTTGAAAACTTTACTGGTGATAAATTTTTCTCAGGAGACGTATCGCGGATAGATTTGGGTATTGTGACTCAAAAAGAAGCGATTACATTTTATGATGAAAATACCATTGTATTTACCGATGAAGAATTTAAAGGAATTGGCGGTAACGCCTATGTCATTAAACTCGATGAAGTAAAAAAAACCATCATTAAGAAAATACCAACGGCGTCAGATTAAAATAAATCTATATCAGTGCTTTTGTCGTTTGAGTTAATTAAGTTATTTTCCATTAACTGTTCATAAAAGCACAGCCTATTGCGACCATTTTCTTTTGCATAATAAAGTGCCTTATCCGCATTTTCCAATACAGTAATAGGGAAATCATAAGGACTGATACGACACATGCCTATACTTACAGTCATATTTTCAACAAATGGAAAATGAGTGTCTCTGATCATCTCCATAAACTCATTCATTTTCTTTTCGATAGATTCAAAGTTAGTAGGTTCAAACACTATCACAAATTCCTCACCACCAAAGCGAAAAATCAAGTCTGTTGAACGCAGGAAGTGACGCATTTTTTGTGCAAGTAACAATAAAACCTCATCACCACAAACATGACCAAAGCTATCATTAATTTTTTTGAAATGATCAATATCAAGCATTGCTAACCAAGATGTTGAACTGAGCTTTCGCTTGCGATTATCATCCGTTTTAACCGTTTTATGCTGTTTAATTACTTGCTTTTCAATTAGCTGCTTTATTTTTTTATCAAATGTTTGCCTATTTAACAGACCAGTCAGTTGATCCCGTTCATTCTCATGCAAGATAAATAAATAATTTTCATAAATACGGCAAAAGGCATTAAGCAAAACCTGATCCGAGCTTTTTAAACCTTTGCAAACAACAGCAATTGCACCTATCGGCTTTTCTTGCAAAGATATTGGTAACCAACGTTTCTCGATACCATCAGCAGACTGTACAGTAATAATGCAAGCTGAGCGCAAACATGACAACAGTTCAGGCTCTGGTGAATCAACAACTTGACGTTGCGCCCACTCAAACTGATTATCATTGATTACTTTTAACGATATACTGCGCTCAATCGTTAAATCACTTTGCACGTCTAAATCCTTATAAACTACAATTTCTGTACAACCAACAAATTCTTGGATCGTCGAGATCAAGCTATATTCCAATGAATCTACATCACGGTTTTTGGTTATTTTAATTAGTGAATTTAATAAGTTTTCTTCCATAAGGATCCTGTATTCAAATAACTGAACATTCTTATTATGACTAATTACCCGTATAAAAGATTATAAAAATATAAATCAAACAAAAACGTCAATAAAGTTTGCTCTCATAATTACATTAACGAGTAAGAAAACCCAGTGCTAGTCGTAAGTGTAGTGTGTAAATACTGTTTAGTCACAATAGAAAGTATGACATTCTGTATTTATCGTCAACTTAGCGTTTAAATTTTGTTTCTAAAATAACAGAAGAAGTCGTACGTTCAACTCCATCTAAATTACCAATATCATCGAGTAAATGGCTGAGTTTTTCTAGATTTTGTGCTTGCACAACTGCAATTAAATCAAACTCACCACTGATAGCATACAATTGTGAGATGGCATCAATCTGCTTGAGCTCGAGGTTAGTTTTAGTGGTTAGTTTTTGCTTTACCTTAATCGATACATGGGCCGATACCATGGCACTTAAGTACGCATCGCCATAGTCAACACTGTAGCCCTTTATCACTCCAGTCTCTTCTAGCTTTAACATCCTACTTTGTACAGTTGAGCGTGATAAGTTAAGTGCCCTGGCAAGATCAGAAATACTCGCTCTGGCATTCGTGCGAAGTATAGAAAGTAGCTTTTCGTCTTGTATAGTTATCATATTGATTATTAACCTCGTCATTTTGTATTTTATTTTAATCATTTTTCACAAAATAGCACTGCAAATTTAAGCTTTGAACTCAGATAATAGCGGTAGTAAATAAGAAAAATTATTAAAGCACATTATTGCAGGGTAATAACGGCTTGATTAACCCATCAAATGCAATTTGTTTTTTTTCATATTAAGCCAGAATTAGGTGTAACAAATGCAAGTAACAAGAGAATTATTCAACGACGTAATGGTCCCTAACTATAACCCATCAGAGGTTATTCCGGTGCGTGGCCAAGGTTCTCGTGTTTGGGATCAAAACGATAAAGAATATATCGACTTTGCTGGCGGTATTGCGGTCAACTGTTTAGGTCACTGTCACCCAGCCCTTGTTAATGCGTTAAAAGAGCAAGGCGAAAAAATCTGGCACTTATCCAATGTCATGACTAATGAGCCAGCACTTCGATTAGCTAAAAAAATCACCGACGCAACATTTGCAGACAAAGTTTACTTTGCAAACTCAGGCGCAGAAGCAAATGAAGCAGCGCTAAAACTTGCGCGTCGTTTCGCATTGGATGTACATGGTGCTGATAAAAGCCAAATAATCGCATTTAACAAAGGCTTTCATGGTCGTACCTTTTTTACCGTAACTGTGGGTGGCCAAACCGCATATTCTGACGGTTTTGGTCCTAAACCAGCCGCAATTGATCATTGTGACTACAATGATTTAGCTGCTTTTGAAGCACTGATCAGCGATAAAACCTGTGCCGTAATGATGGAACCTCTGCAAGGTGAAGGCGGCATTATCTCTGCAAATAATGAATTTATCAAAGGTGTGCGTGCTTTGTGTGATAAACACAATGCATTGCTTATTTTTGACGAAGTACAAACGGGTGTAGGCCGTACAGGCTCACTATACGCATACCAAGAATTAGGCGTGACACCAGATATTTTAACAACAGCAAAAGCGTTGGGTGGCGGTTTCCCTATTGGTGCGATGATCACCACTTCTGATATTGCAGCACATCTTAAAGTGGGCACGCATGGTTCAACCTATGGCGGTAACCCGTTAGCGTGTGCAGTGGCAGAAGCGGCATTTGATACCGTGAATACCGAACAAGTGCTAAGCGGCGTTAAACAGCGTGAACAGCTTTTCCGTGATGGTTTTGCAGCGATCAACGCAAAATACGACGTATTTAGTGAAGTACGCGGTAAAGGTCTATTATTAGGCGCCGTACTAAACAGCAAGTTTGAAGGGCGCGCTCGCGACTTCTTAGTAGCAAGTACTCAACAAGGGCTAATGAGCTTAGTTGCTGGTACTGATGTTATTCGTTTTACGCCTTCGCTGGTGATCCCACTTGAGGACATTAAAGAAGGTCTAGTGCGCTTTGAAAAAGCCGTAGCAGACGTTGTAAACGGTTAACCTAATTTAACGCCCTGTTTAGGGCGTTAATGGAGCACTTTTAAATGCAAGTATTACGTCCTATAACCGCAAATGATTTTGACTCACTAAAACAAATAGCAATAGAGTCAGGCCATGGTTTTACATCATTACCTGTTGATGATGCCTTGTTGCTAGAGAAAATTGAACGAGCAGAAAGGAGCTTTGCAAAAAACATTAATAAGCCTCAAGACGAGGGCTACCTATTTGTATTAGAAGACAGTGAAACAGGTCAAGTCGTTGGCACTACCGCGATTGAAGCGGCGGTCGGTATGAACGTTCCTTTGTATCACTATCATTTAGGTAAAACGGTTCATCATTCACGCACTCTTAACGTATATAACACCGTTGATATTCTCAGCATGTGTAATGATTACACCGGCTGCTCAGAGATATGCACACTATTTTTACGTGAAGATAGCCGCAAAGGGCTAACAGGACGTTTCTTATCGCGTTCACGCTTTTTGTTTATGGCTCAACACAGTGAGCGTTTTGCCGATACCATCATTGCAGAAATGCGTGGCGTTAGTGACGAAAACGGCCATTCTCCATTTTGGCAATGGCTTGAAGAACATTTTTTCAGTATTGAATTCCCACTAGCCGATCATTTAGTCGGCTTAGGCGATAAAGTATTTATTAGTGAATTAATGCCCAAGTACCCTATTTACGCCAACCTGTTAAGCAAAAAAGCGCAAGCTGTAATTGGTAAAGTACACGAGCACACTAAACCTGCACTAAAATTGCTTGAAAAAGAAGGTTTTGAGCATCGAGGTTACGTTGATTTATTTGATGCTGGGCCAACAGTTGAAGCCAAACTTGGCAATATACGTAGCATCCGTGAATCTCAAGTATGCCCTATTACCATAGGTGAACTTGATCATATTAATCAACAAAGTTCCGACACCTTAGCTATTTGTAATCAAGGCGTGAATGACTTCAGAGCCACTTTCACAAAACATGCACATTATAATCATGCTAAACATACCTTGATTATTAGCAGTGAAGTTGCAAAAGCACTTAAATTAAAACAAGGAGATGCAGCGCGGTTTTTCCGTCTGTAAACCTCTGTAGGAGTTTCTATGAGCGTTAATACGCACAACAGCCAACTAATCAATAACCAATGGCAAACTGGCTTAGGTCATGATTTCAGTTCAATAAACCCAAGTAACGGGGATATTGTTTGGCAAGGTAAAGCAGCAAGTAAAGAACAAGTAGACTCAGCGATTAAATCAGCTCGTCAGGCACACATTACATGGGCAAATACCCCAATTACAGAGCGTATTGCGGTTCTTGAACGTTTTGTCAGCCAGCTAAAAGAAAATAGCGAAGAGTTTGCGACTATCATTGCCCGCGAAACAGGTAAACCACTATGGGAAACACGTACCGAAGTGGGTGCTATGACAGGCAAAGTGGCGATCTCAATAAAAGCTCATAATGAACGAACAGGCACTACTGAAAATCCAATGCCCGGCGCTAAAGCTTTTATTCGTCATAAGCCGCATGGCGTAGTGGCTATTTTTGGCCCTTATAATTTCCCAGGCCACCTCCCTAATGGTCATATAGTACCGGCAATTTTAGCGGGTAATACCGTCGTATTTAAACCATCTGAGCTAACCCCACTTGTTGCTCAATACACACTTGAGTTATGGTTAAAAGCAGGCCTGCCAGCTGGGGTGATCAACCTTATTCAGGGTGAAGTTGACACCGGTATTGCACTTGCTAGCCACCAAGATACCGATGGGTTGTTTTTTACTGGCAGCTCAAACACAGGTCATTTATTACATAAGCAGTTTGCTGGACATCCAGGTAAAATTTTAGCGCTAGAAATGGGGGGGAATAACCCGCTCATAGTTAAAGATGTGGCTGACGTAAATGCTGCCGTGCA
Source organism: Pseudoalteromonas rhizosphaerae (assembly GCF_028885455.1). NCBI lineage: Bacteria > Pseudomonadati > Pseudomonadota > Gammaproteobacteria > Alteromonadales > Pseudoalteromonadaceae > Pseudoalteromonas > Pseudoalteromonas rhizosphaerae. The sequence continues at coordinate 2,266,385 of NZ_CP118496.1, read as the reverse complement.
TGATATTATCCAATCCGGCTTTATAACTTCTGGTCAGCGCTGTACGTGCGCCCGTCGGGTATTTATTGCAAATACAGCTAATGGTAATGCTATTTTAGAAAAGCTGATCACCGCAACTAAAAGTATTAAAGTTGCAGACAGCTTTAGCGAAGAACAACCTTTCATGGGGGCTATGATCAGCGAAAAAGCAGCGCTTGGGATGGTCGCCGCTCAGCAACAATTGATTGATATGGGAGCTGAACCTTTAGTTGAACTAAAACACTTAAAACCAGGCACTGGTTTTGTAAGCCCTGGTATTATCGATGTAACAAATGTGGCCAGCATCGCAGATGAAGAACACTTTGGCCCATTAATTAAAATTTATCGCTATAGCGACTTTGACAGTGCAATTGTGGAAGCGAACAATACCTCATTTGGTTTATCGGCTGGGCTTTTAAGTGACTCAAGTGAAGATTATGAGCACTTCTTAAAACATATTCGCGCCGGTATTGTTAACTGGAATCGCCCAATTACCGGTGCATCAAGTGCCGCGCCATTTGGTGGTATTGGTGCCAGTGGTAACCACAGAGCGAGCGCCTATTACGCCGCAGATTACTGCTCATACCCAGTAGCCTCTGTTGAAGCACCAAGCGTTAGTTTACCAAGTACCCTTGCGCCGGGCTTAATTATTGAATAATCAGTCTGCAGCTTAACGGCTGCAGAAATTAAATTAAGGAATTAAAAATGCACACAGATGTAAATGCCCTTTTTGACAACTTATGGCAAAACTACCTAGCGGTAACACCGTCAGCTGTAAAAGTTCATGAGCTATTAGGCTCGACACAACAAGATGATGTGATCAACGACCATATTGCACTACGCACTTTCAATCATGAAAAAATTGGTCTGGAAAAGTTAGCCGCCCATTTCTTAGCTGTCGGTTATAAAGAATGTGGTGAATATCATTTTGAAGCTAAAAAATTGTATGCTAAACATTATGAGCATACCGATCCAAAGCAACCAAAAGTATTTATTTCTGAATTACTTGTAGAGCAATGTTCTGAGCAACTGCAAGCCATCGTTAATGAGCTGGTTGCCAGCATAGATGCAGATGCCGTAACCGCAGAAAACTTCTTATACTCAGGCACCCATTGGCAAGTAAGCTCTGAAACTTATAAACAGTTACTCGCTGAAAGCGAATATGCAGCGTGGATGTCAGCATGGGGTTACCGTGCTAATCATTTCACCGTGAACATTAATGAACTTGCCAAATTTGATAAAATTGAAGACGTTAACCAAGCGCTTAAAGATGCCGGTTTTGCCCTTAATATTTCAGGCGGTGAAGTAAAAGGCTCACCTGAGGTATTACTTGAGCAATCATCAACCCTTGCCGATGACTTTGCCGTAGAGTTTAGTGACACGACGATGAGCGTACCTAGTTGTTTTTATGAGTTTGCCCTGCGTTATGCGAAACCTGATGGTGAACTATATACCGGTTTCGTTGCTGCATCGGCCGATAAAATCTTTGAAAGCACCAATGCACGTTAATTAATTAAATAAAGCCCGCAAGGGCTTTTTTAAAAGACAAAATTAAAGTTTCTTGTTATTTTTAATAATGACTGAAGGAGCTTGTATGAAAATTCTGATACTCATTTGCTGTGCTTTTATGCTGCCGAGCCTTGTCTATGCAAAGCAGGCTGTTACTTTTTTGTCTTATGAATATTTTATCACTGCAAAAGAGAAATCTATTGATGATGAACGCTACCTTGCTGCTTTTACGAAAGTACTCAGCCATAAATTTAAAGTAGAGCAACACACAACTAACGTCGCTCGGATGTTAAAGCAGCTCTCTGGTCAAACCGATGTGTGTAGTTTTAATATATTGAAAACACCTCAGCGCAAAAAACAATTTATTTTCTCTGCGATGCCCTCCTCTATGTTCTTACAACGCAGAGTATTTGCTCTGAAAGACACGCTCAAAGATTTGCCTGAACAAGTGTCAATTTCAAAGTTACTAGCAAATAAACACACTTTTGCCACACTTACATCTACTAGTTATCAAGAACTTGATAGTATGCTGACAATGTACCAACATCAAATCGTGCCCATAATTGGTGCTGGTGATTTTTCCCGTTTAGCAAAACTACTCTTGCACAAGCGTGTTGATATGATCATTGACTATGACGTAAGTGTTAAACATTTTTTAACATCCCAGCAATATGCTGAACTAGATAGTCGTGAGATCATAGAATACCCAGAGTTTAATAGCGGCTACTTTGCTTGTAGCAGAACCCAAGTTGGCACGCAGGTGATTAAGCAAATAGATGCACTCATGCAAAGTGCTAAAATGCACCAGCCCATCAAGCAATATCACTATGCTAATTTTGATCCTGAAATAGCTGAACGAATTATGACTATTTATAAAACTTACTATAAACCAAGTATTTATAATGATTAAATTTACTTACCGACAAGGTATACAAAACGAGCGTGCAATATATACATGAGGGTAATGCGGATACTCATGATGCCCTTGAGTAGGATGTAATGTATTGATTGATAACATCAACAAACTTGCAAACTTTATTACTTACAAAAACCTGGTAGATATATTAGTTTACTTGAGTTTTCGTAATACAGATACACTTGCTGACTGCTCTAAAAATTCGGTTGTAGTCCACAAATAGCAATAGCAATAATTACCCATGCAACTTTTAGACACTCGTGTTGGAGCGCATACACTAGTAACGGCAACTAACTTTTCAATTCTTCAAATTTGCTGAAATTGTAGTGTTAAATGCACATATTGACAGCCAAGAGTAACTGACTGATTTATCAAACTCTTAGTTATACGATACGAAAATGCAGTTGTTCATTACAACTGCGTTTTTATTGTTTGTATACTAGGATTATGAGTCACTATATAAATAGTGGTTTATAGTCGTTTTCTAACTGTTCAAATGACAAATCACCAATAAAACGGCCAAAACTAAGCCACGTTACTAAACCACGTAAATCTTTAAAATGTGGTGGAACAAACTTAGGGTCTTCAATTACACCTAAATCATGTAATTGCGATATTAGTCTAAAGTCATCAATCGAGATTTTACCCACTAACAGCAAAGGTAATTGATCGATGCGGCCAAGTTGTATCGCAACCCGAATTAAATTGTAAACCAATACAAACCCTTTGATATAAGCGATATCTTTAGTAAATGGCAACCCTGTTGCGGTACTGCCACGAAAAACTCGCTGTGCCAATGTATAGCTCTCATCTTTACTCAAGCCTTGAGCAACATAATCACGATATATATCAACAAACTCAGCCCCATCAATTACCTTAGTCACCGCTTGAATACGATTTACTAACTTCGCTAAACGTCGAGGTGTTGATTTAAGGGTGATGATTTCGGTTAGTACTGCCAGCCCCTCTTGTGTCACTGTTGAACTTGGCGTGCCTTTACTTAAACAGGTTAAGTATGGCTGAGCTAAACCATTTTGCGTTGTACCGACGTGGATCCAGCCCTCATGTACTTCTAAAATATCAAGCTCTCGTTGAGAAAACTTTACATCTTGATTTAGCTTAATATTATTAGCACCAGCAGCTGCATCACTGACGATCCCATCACTAATGACCACTTCAACATCGATACCTGGCATGCTTAAACGTACTTGTTCAGCTAGAATCCGAACGGCTTCATCAGCATCTATATTTTTAGGATCATCAGGTAAAATATCGGCCGCTAATAGATTTTTGAGCGGTAACTCAAGCATATTTGCAAGCTCTGATAACGATGGCTCACCGGCATGAAATAAATCTTTTGGATGACCAAACAACTCTACAGATAAATCATGAAATTCAGCAGTGCCACGGTATTCAAGCATACTTAATACTGTTTTGTACTCGCTGCACATTTTACTCATATATTGAGCGATAGGATTGAGTTGCCCAAGCTGGCTAATGATATTACGGTTTAGATCAGAAAATGCTTGGCGTAGCTCGCTAGGTACAAAACCTAGATCCCGTTGCTGATAATAGGCTTTATCAACCAGTGGATTTTTTTGACATTTTTGTCTAAAAAACTCTTCTTTTATGCTTTTATCCCAATTTATCGCATCTAAGATACGGATCGGGGTTTGTAGGGCGATTAATCGATCTGATAACTCGCGAGTTTTAAGTAATAACGCCTTATCTATCATGCTCTAAGCTCACTGATGAATGAGCCTAGAGGATAGGCTAGATTTGCTCATTTTCAAAGCAAATTATTACTTACTTTGCAAATTTACAGGGCTAGAAAAATCGCTGATACGATTGACCATGTGTCCATTTTTATAAATGACCAAGGTAGGCACACTACTGATTTTATTATCAATAAATAAATCATTACCGTGATCAATGTACACCGGATGTATGACTTTAAATTTTTCGATATATTCATCAACAGCGGCTTGATCTGTCCATAATTGGCTAACCCTAGCTTCAGTATCAATTCCCTGATTGGTTAATAGATTGATTTGCTTTTGAGCTGCGGCACAGTTTGTTGCCATCTTCGGGCGAGTGTCAGCTAAATACCAATCACACCACGTTGCCGTATATAATATTGCCTTTAAGCCATGCTCTGGAATAACTAAAGCAGTCGCAGCTTGCTTATTACCTTCATCTAACAAGTGGGCCTTTGCCACCATGCCGTCATGTGATAATAATCGCAGTGTATTATCAAGTGCTTTATCTGCTTCATGGCCTTGAAAAATCACTTTGCCCGTTTTATCGAGTAATACATGAAAAGGAGTGCCTATAAATTGATAATGCTGAGCAACTTTTGCGGTATGATCACTCATGATAGGCATGGTTAAATTAAACTGTTTTTTAACAGCTGCAACAGCAGTAGGATCATCATTTAGATCAATGTTAATCGCTATTGTATCAATTGTATCTCCATACTGTTCATAGGCCTGCTGAAAGTGTGGCATTTGCTCCATACAAGGCTTACACCACGTTGCCCAAAATTTTAAATACACAGGCTTTTTGCCAACGATTTTATTCAGCTCGAACAGTTCGCCCTGTTGGTTTTTTAAAACCAAATTTGACTCATTTGCTAACAAATGTTGACTGCTTGAAAAGTACAAAAAGACCCACAACAGCGTAATATATTTAGACTTCATCATTGTTATCCCTAAAATAAATACACCTTAGCATGGTCGCTTTCTTAGCTGATTGTAATTTTGCGACATCGGTGAACTTTTCGATCATTTATCATTACATGGTATAAACTAAATAGAGTTAGGTTTCGTATCAATTTAATTATCAAAGCAACATTTGGAGTAGTGATGAAAAATGACATCGAAGGAAAACAAATATTAGCTGTCTATGAGCAGATCATCCAACATGGTGAGATAAATAATGAAGGAAAACACTATAAAGGATTAACCGCATTTTCAGATATTGATGGTTATACCATTTATCTTAAAGGCAGTGGCGTATTGCTTAGATTTGGTTTTCATAACACCTATCATCTCGATTATGAACATGAAAAGCATAAAGATGACTTCCTTAAAAAGCTGGAAAATATAATCAATGAGGTGTAATTGTGTATAACAGCAAACCGCGAATTCGCCCAGCTAATAAGCACAACCAACATACAGATTTTATAGCCAAGGTTGTGCAACAATTACGCGACGATGAAAGTAAGCTTGCCATAATTAAAGGTAATCTCGAGGAGTATCGGCAACAACGGTTCCTAAAGCGAGGTTTTTTAACTGCAATCGAACGATTCGACTGGGTGTTTGAAGCTTCTGATAATATTGAAGATATTTGTCAGCAAATCTTAGCGGATGACTATATTGGCCAGCGATTACGTCGCTATCCATTACTTTTCAAAGGAATTCTATAGCCTAATTGACAGTTTATCGTACCCATCTGGTAAACCACCGTTTATTGATGATAATAATGCTTAAAAATGATAGATTGCGGAAATTTTAAATTTTAAGAGCCTTGCTATGTCAAAAGCCGTCGACACTGCCGACTCATCGAGTGAAGAAAAACAATCGGGATTATTTAACCGATTTTTAGCCTCGGTTGAGTTTTTGGGGAATATGTTACCCCACCCAATCACCTTGTTTGCCCTATTTTGTGTGGCCATTATTGTTTTCAGTGGTATTGCTGATTGGTTTGGATTAACTGCAATTGATCCTCGCCCAATTGGCTCCGCAGGTCGTGAAGCTGACGGCGTTATCGAAGTTGTGAGTCTATTAAGTGCTGAAGGCTTACAACGTATCGTCACCGGTCTTGTTACTAATTTTACTAGTTTTGCCCCTTTAGGCACTGTGCTTGTTGCACTATTAGGTGTCAGCGTTGCCGAACATTCAGGGCTATTATCTGCTGCAATGCGTGGCATGGTAATGGGGGCATCAAAACGCTTAGTTACTTTTATGGTGGTATTTGCCGCTATATTATCTAATACCGCATCTGAACTTGGTTATGTTGTATTAATCCCTTTAGCCGCAATGATCTTCCATAGTTTAGGGCGTCATCCTTTAGCCGGCTTAGCCGCGGCTTTTGCTGGTGTATCAGGTGGTTACAGTGCTAATTTATTGTTAGGTACGATTGATCCATTGCTTGCAGGTATTACGACTCCGGCAGCACAAATGATTGATCCAACTTACCAAGTTGGCGCTGAAGCAAACTGGTATTTTATGATGATTTCAGTTTTATTAATTGCCGTATTAGGCACCATCGTTACTGAAAAAATTGTTGAACCCCGCCTTGGAAAATACAACCCCGACGATGCCAGTGCTGATCTGGCGCAGAATAATATAGAAGGCTTAACTGCTAAAGAAAAATCAGGCTTAAAATGGGCTGGATTTTCTTTATTGTTAGTATCACTACTACTTGCTTGGACAATCGTGCCTGCAGATGGCATTTTGCGCCATCCTGAAACAGGCTTATTTGCCCACTCGCCTTTTTCTAAAGGGATTGTGGTATTTATTTTTATTACCTTTGGTATACCAGGTTTCGTTTATGGCCGTGTAGTAGGCACCATGAAAAATGATAAAGACGTGATCAACGCAATGAGCAAAAGTATGAGCTCAATGGGCATGTATATTGTATTAGTATTTTTTGCCGCGCAGTTTGTTGCCTTCTTTAAATGGACTAACTTAGGGACTATTTTAGCCATAAATGGCGCTGCTATGTTACAAGCCCTCAATCTGACTGGTCCTGAAGTATTTGTGTTATTTATATTAATGTGTGCATTAGTTAATCTAAGCTTAGGTTCTTCATCTGCACAATGGGCAATCACTGCGCCAATATTTGTACCTATGCTCATGTTGATTGGCTATGCGCCAGAGACCATTCAGGCGGCTTATCGGATTGGTGATTCTGTCACGAACTTGATCACCCCAATGATGAGTTACTTTGGCTTGATCCTCGCCGTTGCCACTAAATATAAAAAAGACATGGGAATAGGCACTTTAGTCGCCACCATGCTGCCTTATAGTATGATTTTCTTTGTCGGTTGGGTTGCTCTGTTTTATTTGTGGGTGTTTGTATTTGGTCTGCCAGTAGGGCCTGGCTCACCAATTTATTACACACCTTAATAACCGATAAATAATGCCAGCTGTTGCTGGCATTATTATTGAGTAACTCTAACCTGTTTGAAAAACTAAACTATCTGCTTTAATAATAGTAACTACTTATACAATTGCCACATTACTAGCAACTTCAACGAGATCTAAAATTATGAAAATAGTATTTTTTATTATCACTTTAGCATGTTCTTTGATCAGCATAACAAGTTATGCGCAGCCACTCCCATCAGTAAATATAAAGTCCGTTGCATTAACTAATTATGCGAACCCGCAACAACACATCTATACTGCAGGACAACCTTCTAAAGAGCAATTTCAGCAGCTTGCAAAGCAAGGTATAAAGTATGTGATTAATTTACGCGGGGATGGGGAAAATAATTGGGATGAACAGGCTTTAGTGACCAATTTAGGACTGCAATACTTTTCACTGCCCATTTCATCAAGAGCCGATATCAATATTGAAAATGCAAAAAAGCTGCAGCAATTATTAGCGCAAGCATCTGAGAGCCCAACATTACTGCATTGTGCAAGTGGTAACCGAGTTGGTGCACTGATTGCACTTTATAACGCAATAGAGCTTAACCAACCAATTGAAAAAGCGATTGAAACAGGTAAGCAATGGGGCTTACAAGGTCTTGAACCTGTGGTAAGAGACGCCATAGCAACCTATAAAATAAAAGAGCATTAAAATAACACGTTAGCTATGTTAAAATGTTTAACTATTTTGTTTAACTTTAAATGGATTTAACAATGAAAAATATCTTTCTGTTACTCAGTTTATTCTGCACTTGTAGCTACGCGATAGAATTACAAAAATATCCTCTTGTACTTGAGTCATCAAGTGGCGAGCAAGTGACTATTATTAATACCCTTGATAACAGCCAAGCATTGGTCAAAGTCGTTGGGGTAAATAGTCCTATTGACGAAGTGGTTTTTTTAACCGCTCTGAAACCTCACGGAAGTATACAAGCTTACAAATACACGTTTGACGGGGAACAGCGAGCACTCGTCACGAAAGAGCAAGGTTATAGCTGTTGTAGCTACACACTATATTTGCCAAATAGCCGCCAAGCAATTTATTTGAGTGAACTAAAAGATAAGCGAGCAAAAGGAATAAGCGAAGATACCTATGCACAATATATAAGCCAACTTGAGCAAGGTATTCAGTTAAAACTAGCTAAGTTTGATCGCGATAATGCAATTAAACAATCACAAATCGCACTTACTGACGCTAGTAAAGAGCTAAATTTACAGTGTGAGAAAGACATAGCCACCTCAGTAAATTGGCAAGCACTTGATGATAAAACCTTACAAACTTATGCCGTTGGCGCATATTGTGCACAAGTAGCCAACTCATTAGCAAAGCAATGCCAACAATCAGCTAAATTTAAAGCTAAAGTACAACAATTTAATCAGGTTGATTGTGAATTTAGTAATGAACTAAAACTGCGTCATACCGACTCATTAATCAAATTTACTACAGCGCCAAAAGCACCAAACCAACAACAGTTTGTTGATGCATATTTTCGTAATTTATAGCAATAAAAAAAGCCCTTAGTTAAATACTAAGGGCTTTTTTAAAATGTAATTTAAAGCTGCCATGCATAACTTAATTTAGTAAAGAAAGTACGTTGATCGCGTTCTATACTTTTTAATGAGTCATCTTGATAGCCTTTATCTGAATAACCCAAGTAAAATAATGTTTGTGCGTTAATTTTATATGAGTAAACAAGCTGACTGCCATAATCTCGGTTGATGTGATTTACAGCAAAGTAATAAGCATTTTGATTTCGGTCGATATCTTCAAACTGTAAAATCAGTTTCAGCATCGAGCGCATATTAAATTTATAATAAATTCGTAAATCGGTTAGATTCGCTGTAAATACATTTTCACCTTGTGGGTTATCTAAACGGCTATAACTGTGTTCAAGCTGTAGTTGCCAATGATCATTGATGTCCCAGGTAAGTTCTGGCTCTAGAGTAAATAAATCACCTAACTGCTCATTACTGTAATCTATTTTACTACCAAACTCACTATAGAGCGTAATACGTAAATCTTTGCTTGGGTTAAAACCACCATAAATAAAGCCGATATTTTGATTATAAAAATCATCTTTATAGCTCTCATTACGATGGATCAAACCAAACTCTAAGGATGACTGTAATTGGCCTTTTAAAAAAATATACCCTTCGTACTCTTCTTCAAGCAAGCTACCATCTTGCGCCCAGGTTTTGTCCCAATCAACATTATAAGAATATTCGGTTATCATCTCACTTGCGTCTAAGTACCAAGTTTGCCCGCCGCCTAGTAACACTTTTTTATAATCTACTTTTCCTTGATAGCCAACATCGGTACGATAATCCTCACCAATATCTTCGTAACTGGCAAGTAGCTTATAATCCCGTTTCTCGCGAGCAAACTCGATCTTATAAGCTTGATCAGATTGATTTTTCTCCAAGCCATAATTATCAGTTAAAAAAGCGGAGTTTTTAGTATCAGAGGTAGCAACTTGATACAACACACTATCTGTTTGATTAAACCAATAACTACCATCTACCGACAGTACGGTATTGTGATAGTCATTCGCTTCACGGTGGGTGCTCATCACCCCAATAGTGCCCTGCTCGCCAATGTCGTATTGATATCGGCCAACCGCTGACTTTGATTTTTCAGCTAAATTAGCAAAGCCAGAACCTTGGTTAGTCGGTAAAAAAAGACTGGTATTTTCATCATCGGCATACATAAAAGCATAACTATGTGCATCTGTTTTACCGGTTATTTTGGCGCCAATTTCAGGCTCGGCAATTGTACGAGTATATAAAAGCTCAAATAAACTGCTTTTGAAATACGATGCACCATCTAAAAAGAACGGGCGTTTCTCAGCATAATAAATAGAGTATGTGGTATTGACATCCAACTCTAAACTATCGGTCTCAACTTGCGAGAAATCGGGATTAATTGTGGCATTAATAACCGCATCTTGGCTGATCCCCCAACGTAAATCGAGTCCAGCTTCAGTCTCAATATCACCATTTTGCCAATCCCCTGGTACAGCCTCTTTCACATCATTGCGAAGAGCGGTCAAGGTCGGTGTTAATTGAATATTTTTGCTCGGCTCCATGGCATTAAAGCCTGTTATTTTATCAAACTGGCAAAAACTGCATTTCACGTCGCGGTCAAAACCTACATTGGATAATTGATATAAAACATCTCGAGGATAATTACGCCACAGCGCAAACCCCCATGTCATATCGGCTTTATTTTTAGGAAAACGCAATGCAGTGAACGGGATGCGCATCTCTACGGTATAACCTTGGTCAGTTATTTGCCCTGCACTGTCCCAAATCGCATCCCACGATGGGTCTTCAGTCCAGCCATCGGTATCGGTCATGCGCATATCACCTTGTGCACCGAGTGGATTTACGTAAAACTCATAACCTGTTCGCTCATCGTTAAAAGTATCAATCATCAATGCGACATTATCATCCGACCATAATGTATCGCGATCTCGAAGTGCTGCACGTATTTGACTGGGATCATTATCATAAGCAACAAAACCAAGATATAAATAGTTGCCATCTTCATAGATATAAGCGTCTGTTTTTACAGGTGGTATGCCTTTTTCGTTGGGTTCATTTTGATAGCGTAAAGGGATTAAAGTGGCTTGTTGCCAGTGCGGTTCGCTCAACTCACCATCAAGATCAATACCTTGATCAATGTGCGCTAAACTAAATTGTTGTTGCTCAGCGTGTGCAAACGTACTACATAAAGCGAAAGCTAAAACCCAGACAGGTAACGTTATTAATTTTATATACTGCATAAACATCCATTTAATACTCAGTTACTCGGATGAGTAAGTTAAGTAGCAATTGTAATTCACGCAGGTACATTTGTTAATAGTTTGATTGTAAAAATGTTATTTTAATTAACTAATCAAGACAAAAAGCTGAGATTTTAGGTCTCAATTAACTTTAATTTATCGGCCACACCATTCCAGGTATCGGCATCTTCAGGGGCTGGTTTTACATCAGTGATACGCGGCCAAATAAGAGCAAGTTCGGCATTCAGTTCTGTGAATTCTTGTTGCGAATCAGGTAATTCATCTTCTTGATAAATTGCTTCAGCGGGGCATTCTGGAACACATAAACCACAATCAATACAATCAATCGGACTGATCGCCAAGAAATTAGGGCCTTCATAAAACGCATCTGCTGGACACACTGCTACACAGTCAGTGTATTTACACTTTATACAGTTTTCAGTGACTACAAATGCCATTTTAACGTTTGCCTAACATATCTTAATACAGCTGGAGATCATACCCAACCACAGCCAAAATACAATAAATAATCGCTGCCATCGAGGCATAAATTAACGTAAAATAGTCCGTTATTGTGAGCAACTCGCGTCAGCGACTGCTAAGACACCTAACAGAGACTAAATATGATACGTTTAACAGAAATTAAGCTGCCACTTGATCATGGCGAAGATGCCATAAAGCAAGCAATTATAACTAAACTGGGCATTGATAACAGCCAACTCCATAGCTTTAATGTCTTTAAACGTGGTTACGATGCCCGTAAAAAAACCGCCATTTTACTTATTTATACCCTCGACATTGAGGTTGATAATGAAGCGCAATTATTAATTCAGTTTGCTAAAGACCAACATGTAAAACCAGCCCCTGACACCAGCTATAAATTTGTTGCTCAAGCACCAGCAACAATTCAAGAACGTCCTGTGGTAATAGGCTTTGGCCCTTGTGGACTGTTTGCTGGTTTAATACTGGCGCAAATGGGATTTAAACCCATTATTTTAGAACGTGGTAAAGAAGTACGTGAACGTACCAAAGACACTTTCGGTTTTTGGCGAAAACGTACTCTAAATACCGAGTCAAACGTGCAATTTGGTGAAGGCGGCGCAGGAACATTCTCTGACGGAAAACTTTACAGCCAAGTTAAAGATCCAAAGCATTATGGTCGTAAAGTAATCACTGAATTTGTAGCTGCGGGCGCACCAGAAGAAATTATGTATGTCAGCAAACCGCATATTGGTACTTTTAAGCTGGTTACGATGATTGAAAAAATGCGTGCAAGTATTGAAGCGCTCGGCGGTGAAATTCGTTTTAGCACCCGCGTTGATGACATCCTACTTGATGATGGCCAAGTAACAGGACTGAAATTATCCTCCGGTGAACAACTTGATACCCGTCATGTTGTGCTTGCGGTAGGTCACAGCGCACGTGATACATTTAAAATGGTATACGATAAAGGGATTTACGTTGAAGCAAAACCGTTTTCAGTTGGTTTTAGAATTGAGCACAAACAATCTATGATCGATGAATGCCGTTTTGGTGATAATGCTGGTAACCCGATTCTTGGCTCTGCAGATTACAAACTGGTTCACCATTGTCACAGCGGCCGTACTGTTTACAGTTTTTGTATGTGCCCAGGCGGTACTGTGGTTGCAGCAACCTCTGAAGAAGGTCGCGTGGTAACGAATGGCATGAGTCAGTATTCTCGCAGCGAACGCAACGCTAACAGTGCCATTGTTGTGGGGATTTCTCCTGAAGAAGATTTCCCAGGTCATCCATTAGCCGGTATTGATCTGCAGCGAAAACTAGAAGAGCAAGCCTTTGAACTAGGTGGTAGTAATTACGATGCACCAGCACAGTTAATTGGCGACTTCTTAAAAGGTAAAGATTCAAGTGACTTAGGCGATGTAAAGCCTTCATACACACCAGGTATCAAACTCACTGATCTAGCAAATGTGTTACCTAAATATGCAATTGATGCCATTCGTGAAGCAATTCCTGCATTTAATAAGCAAATTCGTGGTTTTTCATCAAACGATGGCTTATTAACTGGCGTTGAAACCCGTACTTCATCACCAATTTGCATTAAACGAGATAAAAGCATGCAAAGTATCAATACCCAAGGCCTATACCCTGCCGGTGAAGGTGCGGGTTATGCAGGTGGTATTCTTTCCGCAGGCATTGACGGTATAAAGGCCGCTGAAGCATTAGCGTTATCTATGCTTGAGAAAAATAGCTAAGTAGTTTTTCACTGTTCACAAAAAAGCCTCATTTATTGAGGCTTTTTGGTGTTAATGACTTAACTTATACCATTATTTCTTTAACGAAAGTTTGGCACCTTTGAGGGTTTTACGTACGTTTGAGATACGTGAACGGTTTTTAGCTCGCGCTTCACCAGTTGCTTGACCTGATGGTTTATTTGAATGGCTACGACGCAAATGCGATGGTTTTTTGCCAATTTTATCAATCAGTACTTCACGGTTACTTACTTCATAACCCGGCAAGTATTCACGCTGAATTTTTTGACCGATTAAGGTTTCAATTTCAAACAACATATTTTCTTCTTCGCGGCTAACAAATGAGATTGCTTGACCTTGTTTACCGGCACGACCTGTACGACCAATACGGTGTACGTAATCTTCAGCAAGCCATGGTAAGTCAATATTAATTACACGTGGTAGGTCATCAATATCAATCCCGCGAGCGGCAACTTCTGTAGCCACAAGCACACGTACTTTACCCGCTTTGAAATCACTTAATGCACGACGACGGTTACCTTGGGTTTTATCACCATGGCACACAGCAGCCGGGATACCATCTAAGTTTAATTCTTTAACTAGCTCATCAGCCGTTTCTTTCATGTTGACGAACACTAACACTTGCTGCCAGTTTTTCTTACCGATCAATTCAGAAAGCAGCTCTTGTTTACGGCGCTCTTCAACTGGATAAACCACGTGATGAACGGTTGCAGCAGTGCTGTTGGTTTGATCAACACGGACAATTTCAGCTTGCTTGAGTACTTTGCTAGCAAACTGTTTAATTGCCGCTGGGAATGTTGCAGAGAACAACAAAATTTGGCGATCTTCAGCACAGCCATTGATCACTGTTTGCATATCACCAATAAAGCCCATATCAAGCATACGGTCAGCTTCATCGAGCACAAGATGTTGTACGTCAGCAAGGCTTAGATTACCTAAACGAATATGATCCAGTAAACGACCCGGTGTTGCGACTACGATATCGACACCCGCTTTTAAGCCATTAGCTTGACCTACCGTACTAACACCGCCAAATAAACTCACAGTTTTAAGCTTGGTGTACTTTGCAAAATCAGTAAAATTATTTGCAATTTGCTCTGCAAGCTCACGGGTTGGTGCTAGCACTAAGGCACGTGGTGCATTAGTTTTTGTGTATTCAACTTCAGATAATTTTTGAATAATTGGTAAAGCAAAAGCAGCTGTCTTACCGGTGCCTGTTTGGGCACTGGCTAAAACATCTTTGCCTTTACGTACTGCTGGAATAGCATTACGTTGAATGGGCGTAAGGGTGTGATAGTTAAGTTCATCTAACGCCTGAAGAAGTTCAGGGGCAAAACTAAAAGATTTAAAATTCATGCTGTATAACCTGCGGCCACATTATCAAGGGTCGCAAATTATACAGCAATTTAAGGCAAACAGTTAGTTTTTAAATATATAAACCAACTAGAATTACCTTTTCTCTTCTACAGCCATTTTTGTGTTTGACCTTTTCAAAGCATACTTTGCTAAGCAATAACAATAATGGTTGGCGATCTTTTAAAGCCCAAACTAAATTATGGCAGAATAATTGTATTTTCTAAATTTAATGGTGTGGCTTTAGAGCCACCTACAACAGCAACATCATCAAGTTGATTGATCAACGTAACCCCTTGCGCTTGCTGCTGCTCATTTAATGGCACATAAGGTAATCTAAATACAGGCTTGACTGCACCTGTCATCATCAATGCAGTATTAATTGCAATTGGATTTGGCTCACAGAACAACCAACTGATCAAAGGTTGTAATGACGCGTTCAGCGCATCGCTTTTGCTGTCCATTAATTGACGATACAAGCCAGGAATTAAATTAGAGGTTACCGAGATCACGCCATGCGCTTTATAAGTATGGCGAGCATCATGTGCTTCATCGTCATTACCAGACCAACAAGCAATGCCTTGTTGCTCGTAGTGCTCAATGCGTTCATTACCACCACACTCTTTAACACCTATAAAATTTTCGTGTTGTGCTAACGGTTCAATTATATCAGGGGTTAAATCTTGCCCCGTGCGCCCTGCTACGTTATAGATAAACGCAGGACCAATTGCCAGCACTCGTTTGAAGTGTTCAATTACACCGGCAATCGATGTGCGGCCATAATAAGGGTTAATTTGTAGTGCTGCGTCCATACCGCTGGCAAAGCCATACTCAGTCGCTTTAACGGCTTCGCGGGTATTGTTACTGCCAGTGTTACCAACAATCACCAACTTATCTGCATACTTATTAACGCTGTGCGCAATCAGCATTAAATGCTCTTCCCAGTTCATTAACTGGCCTTCACCTGTGGTTCCACCGACCACAATACCATCAACACCGGCGGCGATTTGCTGTTCAACTAAATAATCATAGGTGGCTAAGTCAATTTCACCACTGGCTAAATAAGGCGTTTTAATTGCTGTGATGAGGCTTGCTTGTTTAATTTGTTCTAGGGTGCGCATAAAAAATTAATCTTAAAAAAACTTGCCGTAGTTGTAACATAAAAGCAGGCGTTTTCCGAGTGTTGCATAACTAATTAATTAAATTACTTGTGTTGTAGAGGTGCTTAGTCCAAAATAAACAACTGTATAAATAAACAGTATATTTATTTTCTAACCTTGAGTGCACTTTTATGCGTTTATCACGATTTTTAGCAACCCATTTTTATCACAGCGAAGAGCTTTGTCATGCCTTAGCAATCGATGAAGATACTCTTGCAATTTGGCAACAAAACGGGTTATTTCCAAAACCCAGTTACTGTATTAAAAATCAGCTTAGTTGTAGCTCTTACTCTGGTTTATATGAATGCGAAGAATACGACGACTTCTATCCAAGAGGATGCGTTAACTGGGGACAAGGCTTAGCCAAGCAAAAAATTGATTCATCCAGTCAAGCCTTCAACTACTTTGCACAACAATACAGTGCAAGTTTAACGAAGCTAGCTCAACAAGGATTTGAATTTAACGAAGAGCTATTTGGTTGTGAATTAGAAGAGCACCTACAACAAGTATGGCAACAATTTTTATGCAGTAAATACGGTGTGCTAACTCAAAATGGCTTAATTGAAGAAATCGCCGCCGTTGATATTGGTCGCTTAGTTGTAGATGATATAACCGAATTACGCACAAAGCCAAACCTCACACAAGCAGAGCGAAGCAAATTACACCCTGCTTTAAAACTATTAAATCGCGCGCTTAGTCATGGTGCCGAACACGAAAAACAACATACCCTTCGTGCCCGTTATATTGATGCACTAGTGCTTAAATATGATTTGTCGGTTAAGTAAAGAAGAAAAGGTGCGAGGGGAAAGGTTTTAGGTTTTAGGTTTTAGGAAAAACAATAGTGCCACATCACAGTTTTGCATAAATGTAACCGCAATATGATGATTTTTAAGAGTAGTGTAACCAAACTTACTGAATGAGTACTTTGAGCGCGATGCAGATGGCCACTCTAGCGCGTTTTTGGACAGAAACAAGTTTGGAGTATGTCCACTCTTGTGCAAATAGCTCCAAGTAAAGACTGACAATAAGCTCAGCCATGATTCTCTTGGTTGAAGTAATCAAGCGTTTAGCAGTAACCCTCAACTTCTTACAACTTATAGGTATTAATAAGCCGTTTTGCTCTTAATCACAAATGGTCTAAAAAACAACATTTAGTTTATTATCACATTGTTTTACATGTGATATATAATATACATTGTATAAAAGTTAATTGCCGTTAGGGTTAATTTCTTTCAAATTTTTTATTGATAGTGTGAGAGATGAATCGATAGTAATAGATTTTACTCTAAGATAAATTGCGTTTAAGGGAACTAAATGAAATTGAATAAAGTATGGGTTTCGGGCTATAAAAGCATCTCTAATGACCACCCACAAACAATCGAGTTTGATAAAAATGTGACTGCGTTTATAGGACACAATGGCACAGGTAAAAGCACCGCAATTGAAGCTCTGAATAAAATATTCGCAACAGATCACTCACTTCGTGGAGTTTCACCATCCGACTTTTACCTATCTGACGAAGATGATAAATCTACTCCTCGTAATTTGGTCATTGAAGCTTGGTTTAACTTTGAAAATACTGATGGAAACATATCTATTCCAACCCTTATAAATGGCTTAACTGCAACAAGTGCCGATGGCAAGGTCATCTTCAGGGTGAGACTTGAGGCTAGTTTAAGCTTTGATTACAATCCACTTGGCGATGTTGACGAAAAAGTATGGGTTATTGATGGTGATATGCAAGTTCCTCAAGACGATAACAAACATCGGTTATCGGCAGTGCAACGAAATGGAATCCAAGTTCATTATGTTCCGGCCAACCGTGATCCACTCGTCCAATTAAAATATTCATCAAGAGCCGTATTAGGTAGGCTTCTTAGAGCAATAAAGTGGCAAGTGGGAGAGCAGGCACAGTTTGAAGCCAAAGCCCAAGAGTTAAATAAATTAACAGCGGAAAATCCTGCTTTAGTTCAGATTGCTACTGCAATTAATAAAAACTGGCAAAATATATACAAGGGGCAACACCTAAATGAAGCAACCCTCAATTTTCCCGTTGGAGATATCGATGAAATATTAAAGTTAATTCAGCTTCAATTTATGTCTGATGCTACAGGTAATAAGGTTGATACAAGCCGTTTAAGTGACGGGCAGAAATCACTGGTTTATTTTGCTTTGACTAAAGCTTTATTTGAAATAGACAAAGCAACCAGAGAAGCTGTTATGAAGCGAGAAGACTCTAATTTTGACCCTGAAAAGATGAAGCTTCCTATCTTTAGTTTAATTGCTTTAGAAGAGCCTGAAAATCATTTATCGCCCCATTATTTAGGTAGAGTTATAAAGCTAGTTAAGGAATACGGCGGTAGTAAATTATGTCAAGCCATTGTATCGACTCATTCACCTTCTTTAGTAGGAAGAGTTGAACCACTTCAAATCAGACATTTCAGGCTAGACGCTGATACAAAGAGCACTCAAATTCAGCCATTAACATTACCTGATAACGCAGATGAACAGGCGAAATATATTAGTGAAGCGGTAAAGGCTTACCCAGAAGTTTACTTTGCTAAGTTAGTAGTCTTAGGTGAAGGTGACAGTGAACAGGTGATTTTACCAAGATTATTAGAACTCTACGATACAGATGTTGACTCTCACGCTATATCAGTTGTTCCTTTAGGTGGCAGACATGTAAACCACTATTGGCGACTATTAAATGCTTTAAAGATTCCGTTTGTTACCCTATTAGATTTTGACATAGATAGAAATGGTGGTGGATTTGGAAGGATTCATTATTGTGTTGAGCAGTTATCCAAATTTAATCCAAATATACGCTATCTTCACAATGGCATTTTAAAACAAATACCAGCATGGGACTCATCAGATAACCCTGTTAGTTATTGCATTGATTATAAAGTCGATGGAACCTCAGAAACAGAAAGTATCAACATACTATCGAAACTCGAAGACAATAATGTATTTTTCTCAAGCCCTCTTGATATTGACTACTCAATGATTTGTGCATTCCCAGATATATTTTGTGAAAAAGATAGCGATTATGGTGAACGTGGGCCTGTTGAAGGCAAAGAAGACGAAGAAGATACAGATAAAACCAAACGAGAAACTGCGCTAATTAACGCTGTGCTTAAAAAAGGTAACTCAGGAATACGCTACCCCTTTGGCGATGAATGGGAAAGAAACTTTCTTTGGTATAGATATCGCTTTTTATCGAATAAAAGCAAGCCAGCATCTCACGTTCGCATGATGTTAAAAATTAAAGAAAAATATGATGCGGAAGAAATAAAAGAAATGCTACCACCAGAATTAACCAGATTAATGAAAAAAGTTATCAACCTTGCTGAACAGGTAATCGAATAATGGTGGAATGGAAGCCATCACCTGGTATTGAAGCAACTGACGAGTTGATGGATATTATTAATTTTGAAGGTTCGCTCTCAGTGCTGGCGGGAGCAGGCGCTGGTAAAACAGAATTGCTCGCGCAAAAAGCAAATTATTTATTCGCAACAAATAAATGCTCTTGGCCTAAAAGAATACTGTCTTTGACTTTCAAAACAGAAGCCCAAGAAAATATAAAGAAAAGGGTAGATCGTCGCTGTGGGCAAAAGTCAGAACGCTTTGATTCATTCACGTTTCATGGCTTTTGCAAGAGTATCATTGACAGATTTAAGAATATTCTCGATGAAGCCGAACGACCAACGGATAATTACGATATTGTCCTCAAGCAAGCAGAAGCAAACGGTTCCGATAAAATATTAATGAGAGAATTACCCACGTTAGCACTTAAAATAATAGCTCAAAGAGAAGATATAAAAAGTATTTTTTCGATGTCTTACGAATATGTTTTTGTCGACGAATTTCAAGACACTACAAACCAACAGTATTCATTGCTAAAGCAACTATTTTGTAATACTACGACTAAAATCATAACTGTGGGTGATGTTAATCAAAGTATTATGTTGTGGGCAGGAGCTAGACCCTCAGTATTTACAGATTTCTCAAATGATTTTGCCGCAGAGAAAAAGCTGCTTCTTAAAAATCATAGAGCATCAATAGAAGTTCAAAACGTTCTAAGTGTCGTTTTAGAGTTTGTTGAGGGAACTGCCACACCACTAACCGTCTTGCAAGAGCCACCTACAAATTGTGCAGTGCACCTTTTTAGTGACGAGCTACAAGAAGCTAAGTTTATTGCTAATGAGATACAGCGTGCCATTCAAGGTGGCATAAAAGAAAGTGAAATCTGTGTACTAACCAAACAGCATTCTGCTGAGTATACAGAGCTACTTAGAAGTGAACTTACTAGGTTAAGTATCAATAATTTAGAGATGAGTGACTTGCAGGATGCTTTGAAAGAGCCGCTTGGTAGGATTTTTTCTCTATTCTTAAAAGCTGTTGTTTGTCCAGAACCAAAGGTTATAACTGAGCTATATGACATTCATAGAAGTTTAAATCGGGTTGAATTAGACGATGATAAAGAAGCTGAATTTACTTCATTGATTGCAAATTTTATTTCTGAGAAACAAAGCACATTTATTTTGAATACAACGATTGAAAATATCATTTCAGATATGCAAAGTTTTATTCATTTCTTAGGTGTAAAAAAAATTAAAGGACGCTGGAAGCAATACAAATCATCAGCTTATTATTCAAGCGTTTGGCAATCGCTTGAGTTGCACTTAAGAGATATGTACGTGCAGTCTGGTAATATTCGTGAAGCGGCAAAGTTATTTACCGCCGACAATGCTGTTCAGATAATGAATATCCATAAATGCAAAGGGTTAGAATATCAATCGGTATATTTCATGGGACTGGAAGATCAAGCATTTTGGAAGTACAAGAATGAACCATTTGAAAATAATTGTGCAATTTACGTTGCATTATCAAGAGCCAAAGAAAAGATATACGTAACCTACTGCTGTAACAGAGAGCATCGGGTAACACAGCGGCATGATAATAGGAACTCCACCTATAACTCGGTAAAACCAGTGTTTGATTTACTACTTGATAACTGTAAATTTCAGGCAGTTAATCATATAGTATAAATCATACAACTCTTTTTAATGCATGATTCTGTGGAAATGAAGAAAAATGGGAGTAGCTTGATTAAGCTATTCCTAACCGTTCAAACTCTTAATGGGGCAAAGGCAGCATAAGAACACTGCCTGCGTTAAATCAACAATCGGTTTCTTTCGATATTTTAATGGCGTCTTCAATCTCTATACCCAAATATCTGATGGTGTTATCAATTTTTGTATGACCAAGTAGTAACTGAACGGCACGTATATTTTTGGTTCGAGCATAAACCAAAGTCGCTTTGGTTCTTCGCATTGAGTGAGTTCCATAAAAGCTAGAATCAAGTCCTAATTGCTCAGCCCAGCTCCTGATGATAGACCTGTAATATGAATAGCTTATTGGTTGATTAGAGCGACGTATACTCCGAAACAAATAATCACTGGGTTGCAATTTAACTTCTTGAACCCAATGAATAATACTTTGTTGTGTTCTCGGAGTTATCTCAAATTGAACTTCGATCCCTGTTTTCTTTTGCGTTAATTGAACCCTTTCAAATACTTGATCGAGAGTAGCGACGTCTCGAACTTTTAAAGAGAGTAAGTCACATGATCTTAGCTTGCTATCTATAGCTAAATTCAGTAAAGCTAATTGCATCAAGTTGTTTTGAATTTCAATTCGAGTGCGAATACGCCAAATCTCTTCAAGCTTGAAAGGACGTTTCACACCAGTAGCATTGTGGTTTAGTATTGGTTTCATAGTGACCTCCTATTTAAAAGTCACTATGAGGATAGTGGATGTATTACTGATTAGGGTTTGGACAGAAATAATTTAGCGCCGAAGTATGACTCTGTGCGAAAAATAGCATTTATAATTAACGGCGAAGGAGCTCAGCCTGCTATTTTTCGTACTTTGGTTTAGGCACTTATTATAACTCAATTAGTTACAGGCCACGTTTATTAATGATAGTGGCTAACTTTAAACCTTTTCGAAACTCTGTAGCGTAACTTTCGTTGCGACCGATTGATAAAGCGAAATCAATTGGATCAATTTCTTTCAATTGCTCCGCATATTTAACAACAAGGTACATATTTACTGCATCTTTATTTTTATCCAATGCGGCTTGAGCAACTTCATTTTTAATATGTTCGATTAATTCATTTGTATCCACGAATGCTCCAAATTTTGTTTTCAGTTATAACAGCTTATTATAATTCACAATTCGATAAGTGATTTCCAATCAATATAATCAGCCAAATTTTTAATTTGGCTGTAGTCAACGAAACCCCCTTTAAATGGAGTGTCTTCTACAATTTCAGAGAAAATACTTTCAAACTTTTTCAAAACTGCTTCTGAATTGGTACAACTTTCAAAGGAAATTACATGATAATTACCATAGCACTGATCTGGAGGGATTAAATCAAAGTAACGCTTTGGGCTCCTAGGTTTTTCGGGATTCGATTTCGAAATAATAAAAGTGAAGCCACCTTTTCCTTTACCTATTCTAATCCAGCCTATCGCATGATTTTCTCGCCAACTCCTTCCCATTTCCTTAGCTAATTGGTCTTTCATCATAAACTTCATTCTTGCACTAACATCTCCGCTTGTTTGATCTTCAAGTTCTGAGACTCTTTTAGTGAAAGCTTTTTCGTACCGTGCTTCAAATTGCTCTTTTGTTTCTTTATAAATCGGTAAATAAAAGTACATATTTTCCTCCATGACCAACGCCCTGTTAAGGGCTGAGCAACGCAATATCAAAGCCGCCGCATACCACCTTAAACACTTAAACTAACGCATAGTAAAAATGCCACGCGTTGCGAATCCCTCTTAAACAGTTTGTTATGTGCATGTTTTATCGTAATTTCCTTGGACGATTCTCATTGCTGACTCGGCAGCAACGTTGTAACTGTCAAACTCCTGCTTGTAAAAATAGAAAAACGCGACCCCAAACTCGGCTAACTCAATAAATATAAAGTTATTTGTAGAGTGGAAAAAGTGAAAATCTTTGTTTGTAGTATGGATAACACAGAGAGAATTAAGCCTCTTTACCTTTGATTTCACGCTTAATACTTGCAGTGCAGAGCGAAGATTCGAGAAAACTTTTGCGGGACTTGTATCCATAGGACCTTGAAACATTGCTATTGGCATTTTGCCAATAAAAGGTATGTACTCCGCGCCTTTTACCTTGTTTAGGTTTCTTCTAAGGTCAAGAACTTGGAATTTGTACTCTAAAGTTTCTAACCATAAAACGATTAACTCTAAGGTATCTTGAGAGAACTCTTGCTTGCTCACATCAATTTTTTCAAATTCATGCTTCAAAAGCCTTTCCAAATAGCCAAGCAGATTCGAATTGCAATCTTTGCATGCCGGTAGCGTCGTCTTGTTGTATGTTTGATAAGCGCCGTTAGTCGTTGTATTGAATGTACGTTTTGTACAGCGATTATAGATCCACTGAGGAATCACATGCTCTTTAGTCAATTGATCTGTAGAACCGCAAATTATGCATATATTTGCAGAGTGATTTGCAATAATTGTATCAATTACTTTCTTCTTATTTGCCCTGATTTTCTTTCTAAACTGAATCAGCTTCAACTGAATACTCATTTCACAAATGATTCCTAACTCACTCAGGGGCATAACAATTTTATACGCCCATCGCGCATCTTCCTGCCGATGTTACGCGCATGTATTAATAAATCTATATTTAACAAATAACGTAACACAATGCCAACTATAATATCTTTATTGACACTAAAGGTATTCAGAAAAAGAAGATACGCTCATCGATCATTTTTTTGAATATATGCGCGAGCTAAACAGTGTGGAAATCAATTAACTCTTATTTTAAGTCAAACTCAATGTTTAGCTATTTCTGAAAAATCGATATTAGGGCATTTATTCCAACTCAATTTGGGGCAAAGGCGATTTATATACATAACCCGTCTATGGACAATATTGAGTTACGGCTTATAGACGGCTTTGTGTCAGTAGTATGTCACAAATTTGCTATATAAAAGCTCCTTGTTAGTTTCATTTTACGAATTTTGCGGTATGCCCAGTAAATACCCAACCAGACATAGACTCACCGCCTTCATATTCATACATAACTTCTACCCAATTCTTTTTCTTTGTTAAAACAGTTACGATTTGGCCTAGGACTAATTCATCATAAATTTCAGCGTTGGTAGAAGGACTAGCTCGAAGACGCACGTTGTTGCCTGTTATAAAGCGTAAATCTGTTATATCAATATCATTCAATTTAAGTGGAATTTTTTTGATATCTTTAATTTTTTGCCTATCTGATTTCTTGTTAAACTCTAAATAATTTTCTACTAAAGGAGTCAGCAGATTTGCTGAAATGCTATTTACTTGCGGTAAAATGATATTCATTAAAAAGGCAAAAAGTATAAATTGAATTAAAGGTGGCAAACTTTTGAAAGTGCTGAGAAAGTTTTTATCATTTTCCACTAAGTTAAATTTAGACTCTGTACTCTCTAACTCCCTTTCTATGCTAGATGCATTTACTGACTCAATATTAGCGGCAGATACTACTTGCGCCATTTCAGATAAATAACTTGAATCAGATAGAAAAAATGAACTAGCTGTAGCAAAACTTTTAATAGCGTGCGCAAGACTAGAGGAATCTGCTATAACTGTCATTGCGTTATCAATAACAGCCTGCTGAGAAGAAAAGGCCTGCATTGCACTTTCTAAAGCTATTGGTTTTACCATAGCAGCCATTGCGTTATCAATAACAGATTGCTTAGCAAAAACCTGTGATGCAATATCTATAAAAGATGGTCTCGCTATAGCTGCCATTGCTTTATCAATAACAGCCTGCTGAGAAGAAAAAGCCTGCATTGCACTTTCTAAAGCTGTTGGTTTTGCCATAGCAGCCAAAGTATTATCAATAACAGATCGCTTAGCAAAAACTTGTGATGCAATACCTGTAAAAGATGGTCTTGCCACAGCTGCAAGAGCCTTATCGATGCCAGACTGCCGCAAAGACAATGATTTTATAGTCCTGTTTACTGAAGGTAAATCTAATTTAATTTCTTTACATTCAGTAGTGTCTCTTGAAGTTTCATCATCCATAAATTCATCTCATATATAGGAAGCTAAAGCTTACTTAGCGAGACATAGTAAGTTTTGAGTTCCACATGTAGAGTCATAGTAATAAGACTCTGAAAATTGTAGTAAAACATACAATAAAATAATTGTTGGCTCTGCACAATAGCACTGGAAGCCGTTAGCGTGCGCACCTAGCTCTTTGTGAAGGTTCGGTTAATTGCCAGCTGCCGTTTGTAACGCTCTGATGTTACTGCTCCAGAGAGCCTCCTGCCGACTCTTAAAGTGGTTATTAGGCTTTCGCCTCTTCAGATGAAGAGTCCACATCGAAGTGGTCAATCAATTGCTCGGCCTGTTTTTAACTAGTATCCCAAGTCCTGTCTGAATGTACCCGTCCACATGTGCTCCAAATCTAATTTATGTATAGTATGTTTATAGTGAACTTCGCTTTTTGCTACCGAATTACAGCTCGTTTTTCTGAATATGTTATTTCTACCAGAGTCATTAACTAATTGTAAGCGTCCGAGCAACGACACCTAGCAGAGTGGATTTAATTAATTGAAAATACCGTCAGTTTCTACTGGAGGTATTATGCAAAAAAGAACCATTAATGACTGGCAAAAATTGATTGAGCAGCAACAAACCAGCGGCTTATCTATTGTCGCATTTTGTAAAGAAAACATGTTACCCACTTCAAACTTTTATAAATATCGGTCTAAGTTACAAGACGCTGCAAAAGCACCTAAATTGGTGAAAGTGCAAAACAAAGCCATTTCCCATAAAGTGAATGCCTCAATCACGTTATCTCATGGTGAAACTCATTTAACTATACCAACCTCATCCGAGCCTACATGGGTGGCTAATTTAATAAAGGCGCTGCAAGCATGAACATGTTTATTGATGTGCCCGACGTGTACCTTTGCAATCAGTTTGTCGACTTCAGAAAATCCATTAATGGCTTAGCTGCCATTGTTGAAAGTGAACTCGAACTGTCAGTGCTATCCGGTGCCGTGTTTGTTTTTTGTAATAAAAGCCGAGATAAGCTGAAGATATTGTATTGGGATAACACAGGCTTTGCCCTGTGGTATAAACGCCTCGATAAGCACAAATTTAAATGGCCGAAAAACCTCAGCGCCGACACCCTAAGCTTAACCGAGCAACAATTACACTGGTTATTATCTGGGTATGATGTCATAGGGCATCAACAAATCAACATCGAAAACGCTAGCATTATTTAGATCGTCGCGGGATCAATATTAACCATCGCATTAAGCTAGTTTACGGTAAAAAACATTATAAAATAAAAGGATGAATATTGATGTTAACTGCCTTCCAGACGATCCGGCTTTGCTTAAAAAGCTGCTGGCAGAGCACGCTGAAAAATTAGCGCAAGCGACTGCAAGAAACCGGTATCTAGAGGAACAATTCCGCCTAGCGCAACAAAAACAATTTGGTAAAAGTGCCGAAGTCTTTGACGCACAAGGTGAATTGTTCAATGAAGCCGAAGACATCATTGAGCAACCTGATGAGCTTGCTACGCAAGAGATTAGCTACACTCGCAAAACACCAAAGCGCAAACCATTACCCAAAGACTTACCCCGTGAGCAAGTGATTCATGACATTGCCGAAGAAGACAAGTTGTGTAACTGCTGTGGTAATGAGTTGCATAAAATGGGTGAAGACGTCAGCGAAAAGCTCGACTTCGTCCCCGCAAAGATAAAAGTCATTGAGCATATTCGCCCAAAGTACGCGTGTCGTGAATGTGATAAGTCAGGGTCGAATAACAGTATTAAACAAGCCAAGATGCCAAACATGGCCATCAACAAAGGCATGACCACGTCCAGTTTGTTAAGTCAAATCATCACCAGCAAATATCAATATGCACTGCCACTGCACAGACAAGAGTCGATGTTCAAGCAATACGGCATTGAGCTTAGCCGTAAAACCATGAGTGACTGGGTACTCGCATCCGCTACCTTGTTTGAACCGCTGATACAACGACTGAAACACGCGTTACTTAAACAGCCTGCGATACATGCCGATGAAACGACGATCAATGTGGTCAACGCCGACAAAGTAAAAAGTTACATGTGGCTATATTGTACCGGCACGGATTCGCCATCGGCTATAAATAAACACAACCCAATACCAAACATTGTGCTTTACGACTATCAAAACAGTCGGGCAGCTTCCTGTGTGGTTAATTATCTGGATGGCTATTCGGGCTATTTACAGGTTGATGGTTATCAAGCGTATGCACAAACGCAATCAACACTAGTTGGTTGCTGGGCCCATGCACGTCGTAAATTTATAGAAGCAAAACACGTGCAGGGTAAAAACAAGACAGGCAAAGCCGACGTAGTCTTGAGTCTTATTCAAAAACTGTACGGCATTGAATCAAAACTCAACGATAAAACACCAGAACAAAAGCATGAAATAAGGCAAGAGCAAGCGAAACCTATTATCGATAAACTGCATAAATGGCTAGAGCAAAACCAGCCACGTTTAGTCGGGAAAACCAAGTTAGCAGAGGCAGCAACCTATCTCGCTAATCAATGGCATAAACTTATAGTTTACCTTGAAAATGGTCAGCTTAATATCGACAATAACCGCGCCGAGCGCGCTATCAAACCATTTGTTATTGGCCGTAAGAACTGGATGTTTAGCCAAACCTCACGCGGCGCAATAGCAAGCGCTCACCTATACAGCATCATCGAAACTGCAAGATCCAACGGCTTAACGCCATTTGATTACATCATGCATTGCCTCGATGAGCTTTGTCAGCCTGAGCCAGACATAGAACAATTATTGCCTTGGAATATCAATATCTAGGTGATGATCACCGGACGTTTACTTATCTAGTAATCCCACTAATAATTAATTTACGGAGAAGGGTATGCGTGCATTTAAGCAGTGCGCTTAGCTATAATCGAAGTCTAGCTGCACATTCCACGGTATTAGGTTCGGTGTGAAATTTTCTGGCGAATTCAATTATACTTTATCTCCATGCTTTTTTTCATACCGCAAAGATCAACACGCCCTAGTTGGAGCCAGGGCGTTCTCCATACTTTGTTAATCGTTAATACCCTGCTTGAGAAGACCACTCTCCTTGTTCAGATAATCAAGCCAACTCAGCTCTTTTTATCCAGTGTCGATTAATAAGAACCACTTGAGTCAAGATAATAAGCAATGCGGCCGCAGACAAATAAAAGTCGTTCTTGTAAATAGGTTGATATAACATGTCAAAATTGCCGTTATCAAACGCGTCCCAATTCATAAAGTGCTGTAAAGCAGCAACATGTGCACCATAAAACGCAAAAACATTTCCGAGATGCAGCATTGACCAATGAAGATTTCGGAATAGCATTAGTATCCCCAATAAACCAATCACCGAGCGCTGTGTACGACAATATGGGCAAGGATCGACAACTGAAAAAATATCCATTCCCCAAGTCACCAGAAATACCACAATTGCGCCAATACCAAGTAGTCTGATTTTACTATCATTCAATACATTAAACATAAAATCCCTTATTTAAAGTTAAACATAGCAAGGAAAAGTTCTTTCAGTTCACTTGCCTAATTAAGTTACCATTGGTATATTAAAATGTAAATTACTATTGGTAACTAGATGAGATGGTACAGAACTCCTATTGTTTAAGCCGTGTATACATTTGGATTGTACGGGGTCACGACAAAGCGACAGCTTCCAGATGTACTCACTGCCCTCCTATTTTCTCAAATGAATAAAAAATTAATTTGAGATATTGAGGAGAAAGCAATGCAAGGTATAAAACGACGAATTACTTATGTATTTTTTTATGAAGCTATTACTATAGTACTAATCAGTATGGCATTTCATGCATGGGCAGATGACGATTCAGGGCATCCGGTACTACTCGGAGTAATCACTGTGGTACTGGCTGTTATTTGGAATACGCTTTACAACACTCTGTTTGAGAGCTGGGAAAAAACATTGATTACCCGTGGAAGAGGCCTTAGAAGACGGATATTACACGCTGTTGGTTTTGAGGTGGGTTTTGTAGCTGTGACCTTACCCATTTTTACATGGTGGTTGAGCATTAGCCTCTGGGATGCATTCCTGTTAGATGCTGGACTCACCCTGTTCTTTATGTTCTTTACATTCTTTTATAACTGGTTATTCGATCTGATTTTCGGTTTACCAGTTTCAGCACAATAAGAAGGGAAATGAAATGAAAAACTTTAAACTAAGGACCATTCAGACGGCTGACGAGCTAGCAGCTCCGGTTCTGGCGGACTTCAAAGAAAAATACGGCATGATCCCGAACTTTTATGCCGCCCTAGGTATCGATGGTGCAAGCCTGAGGGGGTATTTAGACTTTGAACAAAGTATTGAAGATTCTGGAAATCTTACCGATCGGCAACGAGAACTGATTTCACTCTGTGTTGCTAACTACAACAAGTGCCATTACTGTGTATCTGGCCACACTTTTTCTGCCAAGAAAATTGGGGTATCATCGCAAGAATGTGCTGATGCTCAGAGAGCTACATCAACAAACTTGGATGATCAAGCTATTTTATCCCTGTCTCGAACGGTTCTTGAAAAGCAAGGACATTTGAGCAACGAAGATGTTGACTCAGCCTTGTCTCATGGGCTGACTGAAGGCCAGATCATTCAGATATGTGCATGGGCTGCTCTAAACACGTTTAGCAATTGGGTCAATAACATCACGCAACCAAAGATTGATTTCCCTAAAGTTGATTTTGCGTAGAAGAAGCAAGGAAAGTCATATTGAAATCTCGT
Source organism: Pseudoalteromonas rhizosphaerae (assembly GCF_028885455.1). NCBI lineage: Bacteria > Pseudomonadati > Pseudomonadota > Gammaproteobacteria > Alteromonadales > Pseudoalteromonadaceae > Pseudoalteromonas > Pseudoalteromonas rhizosphaerae. Next base: position 2,236,360 of record NZ_CP118496.1, on the reverse strand, counting down.
TTTAAAAAGGAAGAACGCTATACCCAGCTTCTGGATTTGGCTTTCGAGATGGTTAAAGAGCAGGGAACGGATGCCCTGACTCTGATCAGTCTGGCAAAAAAAGCAGGCGTAACTAAGCCCATTACTTACAATCATTTTTCAACTCGCCAAATGCTGTTGTACTCACTATTTCGACGCTGTGACAATGAGCTGTCATCCCAAATGAATAGTCTGATAAAAACGCAATCAAATAATTTGCGAAGTGCCATCGCCGTTTACATATCGTCTTACATCAACTGTCTCGAAACTAATGGAAAAGTTTATGATGATATTGTCTCAGCGTTAAAAGCCTACCCAGAGTACTCTGGTATAGAAAGCGATATCAGGGACTATTTCTGCGAAGTGATAAAGAAAACATTATCGCCATTTATGTTATCCAACGGAAAGCATTTAACCAAGCTGATGCAGATTTCGATATTTAGCATCACTGAATATTTGGGTGTCTTTTTGCAAGAAACCACGGAGAATAAACATGTTCTTATTGATGAAACCATCGAGATTATCTTTAAGATTTGTAACTGAGTCGCGGTAATCCCCCCGAAAAATAATAGAAGCCAAATGTAGAATTACCTCTTATTCTAAACACAAAAAAAATTATGAAAAGCACATTTTACAAACAGCTAAATCCTTGCCATTTTAAAAGGGGTTTGTTGCCCATTCCCTCGAAATTAACCTTAAGCCTATTTCTTAAACAGTAATTTGAGGGTTAAACAATTATCAAAAGGTTTACATAATGATTTTTGCTGTAAATACCGTAAGCGTCTAGCCAAGTGCACCTGCAAGTAACTCGACAAAACGATTAAGCTATTTCCGAATTTCAATTAGGAGGTAGTCATGAGTAAAACACGTAGCCTTGAGCAGTCGCGTAATATTATAGAAGAGCAACAATCGAATGATTTAACTATCACTGAGTATTGTCAGCAAAATGCTTTATCAAAAACAACTTTTTATGCCGCAAAAAACAAGATAAAGGCATTACCTGGCAATTTTGTTCGCGCCAAAATCACGAAACAACCTGACGTTGTCAAGCCGCAACAGCCGATAACCCTCATCGTTGGCAAAGTAAAAGTCAGCTTGCCACTCACAACGCCTGCAACTTACCTCAGCCAATTGTTACGCGAGTTTGCCTGATGAAAATGTTTGTTGAACCCGAGCTTGAACGTGATGCCTACACTGCCAGCGCAGTTACCGCGAGTAGAGGTGATTGTTGACCTCGATGAGGGTGAAAAAGTATGTGGTTGCTGTCAAAGCGCCTTACATAAAATGGGTGAAAGCAGCAGTTGCGTATTCTCATCAGCTTTGATCACTTGATTTATCATTTTGTATAGCCATTTTTAAATGTAAGCGCGCATTTAAACAGTGTGCTTAGCTATAATTGAAGTTTAGCTGCACATTCCACGGCATTAGGTCGGTAAAGTCATCATCACCCACATCTCTGCTCGGCAACGTTTTAAATAAATGCAGGAAGTAGTAATAAGGATTGATATCATTGGCGCGGCAGGTCATCACAATACTATAAAGTATCGCGCTGGCCTGAGCACCATTAACCGATTTTGAGAATAACCAGTTTTTCCTACCTGTGGTAAACGGTCTTATATCTCGCTCAGTAATATTATTATCAATGCCTAAATGGCCATCTTCAACGTATCTAATAAGTTTATGCCACTGGTTGAGATTGTATTTTATTGCTTTGCCAATATAACTTCCCGCAGTGACTTTTTCGCCGGAATAATCTTCACTTGCTCGCTGTCTTCACTACCGCAATGGTGTAGTTGTTCACCACAGCATGGGCAATCAAGTACCGTTAACCTGTACTCAACTTCTTCGCGCTCAAAATGCGCCGCTAATGTTTGTTTACCTTTTTTATGATGCTTAGGCGGCTCAGTCGATTTATGCTGCTCAGCGCCTCGCGGGGCTTTTTCACTTTTCTTGCCGTATTTTTGTGATTTACTTAATTTAAGCTCAGCCAGTAAATGGTCGATACGCGCTTGCATTTCAACCTTATCATTCTTGCAATGAAATTTTATCTTTTTCTAAGGCATCAAAATTAGCTTGCATAAGTGCAAGCTAATTTTGTAGTTCGGTGATGAGGATATTGTCTGTCATTTTAATAGCATGGCACATGGGGAAAATCGTTCAAGTATAAAAAAACGATCGTGTTAATTTACATCACCGATAATCCTGATAAGGTTGGGTGCCGAGTTTGATTACTGACTGGCAGCCCCGAGAGTAACCATTGTAATTGGCGTTGCTCAATCCCCATGGCTACGTGTGCTTGAGCATGATTTGGCCATTGAAATCGTCCTTGCTCTAAGCGACGATAATAAAGCCAAAAACCATTGGTATCCCAAAACAAAATTTTTAATTTATCGCGTTGTTTATTACAAAAAACGAACCACGCTTGGCTTAAAGGATCGAGAGATAGGGTATCGCTGACAATAATACTTAACCCATTGATTGATTTTCGCATGTCGGTGAATCCCGTGACCAAGTAAACTTGGTGGGTGCAAGGTGTCACAGTACGCTCAATAATTTGGCGAGTGCTTGGTGCGCTAATGTCGACTCGAAGTCTATTTGATAGCCGTTTGGTGTGGTGAGTTTAATGATTGAAGGGTGTGTAAAGGCTTGCTCATGAATAACAAACGGGATCACCTGTTGCTTTTTAACCCTTATCGTTTCGTCAGAAAGGCGTTTACGCCAAACATAGAAAGTCGATGCGTTAATGTTGTTATCACGACAAAATTGAATGATGGCTAAACCACTCGATTTTTGCTGCTCAAAAATGCTTTGCCAGTGTTTTATTTTTTGCTGTTTATTCATAATTACCTCAGGTTAATATGCTGAGTAAATTATGCATAGGTACCATTAACATTGGTATGTGGGGTTAATTACGCGCTTACCTTTAACTAAGTAGCCTCTAAGCCAGAGTAATATGCTTCATAAGCTACTCGCAGCTAAAACTATTAACTTTGCAAGAAAAAGCTTAGTGAATGTCACTTGTTATAAAAAACATGCCGCCTGATATTGTTCTTACGTCAATTCGTTAGCGCTAGCAAGCAAGTTGACATTCCAAAAAACAGCGTCTAACCAGCGTGAATATTCCAGCTTCCGCTAGGCACTAACTAAAAATCATTAATCTCTAACCAAAACATCACTATTACGACTAATATAAAAATACAAATCGGATATCTTAGTAACGCGCTTACGAGCTTTGCAGGGGAGAAAGAGTTCTCACTTATACCCCGACCTTAAGAATAGCTACTTCATATACCTTGGTATGGAGTATCTTCATCATTTTAAAGCTAGAGGAGTTCTTACTAGTTTGATTACTGTTCGTTTGCAGGTGTTGTTTAAATCTCTTCCTTTTTAATTGTTGGATCAACAAATGGTTTGTTAATGAATGTTTCATTAATAAATTTTTCGTTAAAATAGAATAATTTTGAACTAATTAAATCAATAACATTAATGCGGTACATTAACCACCTGTAATGACATTTTAAGTATTTCATTCCATGAGTACTTACAGGCCCTTTATGACAGACATCTCCACCGATAGCCTCATAAAAATTAGCTAACTCTGGATAAAAGCATTTAGCAAAAATATATTTAGGAAATTTATTCGACTCCAATATTAGATCATAAACAAGTTTATTTTGATAATGAAATATATCCTTGCAACTAGCATGCATTGAAGTTATGTAAATAGAACCCTTTAAATCATCATCAGCAAAAGAGAGTTTGAGACCTGATTTTTCATTTATGACAGACAATGAGTAATCATCAGTTATTTGAAAAGAGATTAAGTGCCCAATGATATAGTTTTCGGTTGAATAGATTTCATGAAAATTTATATTACTTAGATTTTCATTTAACATTTGTAGATGTTCACTATCGCATGGTACGCCATGAATATCAGAATAATAAGCACTGTAGTGTTTTAAACGACTATTCGGTATTTTCTTACTAGATCGGACAGTAACTTTATTATGAGAAGAAACATTTAAATAAGGGTTATCACTACCCAAAAAATTATCTTTATATCTTTTTGATAAAAGAGACTCTAATTTAACTTTGTCGGGAGTAATAAAGGTATTTAAATCGTGTTTAAAGCCCATATATACCATTAGTAATACTTGTTTTTTTAACGAAGGCCTTGTTCTCTCATTCTCCCATCTAGAAAGTGTAATTTCATCTAGTAACTCAAATGAGGCTTCAACATCTAAACTCTGTATTTTTACAATAAAATCAAACTGAGTTAAGTTGTTTTCTATTCGATAGCGTTTTATATATTTACCTAACAAATTCACTCCAATAAAGTTTTTAAAAGTTAACTTTAACGATAATTAACTACTACATTAAATAGGAGTACCTTTACAAAAAAAGAAGCCCTGATACCCATAAATATATTGATGAGGTAAATTTTTATAGAGTTCATCTAACGTCTCAATTCGTTCGACTATAATACCTTTCTTGAAGTACTTATTATTTTCAAATGCGAAATTTCTAAGTAGATCTAATTCTAGTTTATTTTTTGACATGTCTACTTTTACATAGTCGTAATAACCTAACTTAAGCTCATTATACCTGAAATCACCAAATACATAGTCATAATCATCTAGAGCTAGTTTAATACCCCGCTCCTTCAGAAATGTTAACCCTTTAATAACATTACAGCACTTTCCACATTTATCTCTTTCAGTAATTTCAACGACTAACTCAAGCCCATTTAAAGAACAAACTAAGTTTAACTCTAATATTTGCGATAAAATTCTCACATCACATAAATTATTTCTTTCTAGGTTAAAAAATAAAGTACTAAATTTATTTAAATTTGTTGCATTTGTAATGTTATTAAAAGCAAAATCAAGACTAAATTGAGTAATAATTCCAAGATTTATTGCATTTAAATAGGTTTGAAGTTCAAGATTCGATTCTGCCCTTGAAAAATCAACTAACAGCTCTCCAGCCACCACTTTATTATTTATATCAACAATTTTTTGCACCTTATAATTAAGGTTTGAAGTATGTAATTTACTATTAAGTGATAGATGTAACTCTTGCATTAAAGAACATTGATATAAGATTGTGATGCTGCCCTAAAAACAATTCAATAATTCAATAATACAGGGTTTCTAACATATGAAATTAGCATTTAAAAATAATAAAAAAAAGAAATGCTAAGCTTTACCTCTCTTCAATAGATTATCATGATCGTCGCAGCGCTCCTGTGTCAGGAGCTGTCTAATGAACATATTGATAACCAACGCTAAAACTGACCACAATACTAAGCAATATTCTTCAATTTAAATGCTTCTGGGTTAAATAGCCACTCGTACTACGTTTCCTTGTTTTGTTGCAATGAACTTCAATGTATTCAAATACAGCTTGCCGCATTGTTTTCTTATCCATAATTGACTGACCATGAATTGCCTTGACTTTCAATAAGTGGAAGTAACTCTCTGCGCGTGTATTGATATCACAGTCAATAAGACTAAGTATATAATCTATGTTCCAATAATTCCCTTTTGGCATACCATAACGCAGCTTTGAATCAACAAAATCGTTGTATTTGCTCATCTCGCAGCTGTTGTTACAATGCTCTCTGACTGACCAATTCACCGAATTTAAGTTATTAATAGAACCAACTTCGCGACACCTTAAGTATCGAAGCAATACATGACACCCTCAATTTTCCTTGATGCGCTCGCAAGAATTTGTACCGCTTTATTTATGATTCTTCGAGAAGTAGATAGCGAAAGAATAATAATTACAAAATCGCTAATAACGCATTAACACTTTTATTGGGAAGTTAAATCGATATTTATGCTGTAAGTGTTATTTTACCAACAGCTTTTCCTGACTCAAGGTGGTCGTGTGCTTTAGAAACCTCCCAAATTGAGTAGTCACTTTCATCAATAATTGGGGTTATCTTGCCAGCATCAACCAGTTCAGCAATTTCAGTCAAAATTTGACCGTGTGATTCATGGTTGATGCCATGAACAAGTGGAATAAGCATGAGTACACTATGGAATGACAGGCTTTTCAAAGCGATTTGTAGTGGATCTTCAATCGGTAAAATTGTTGATACATGACCATTAAACTTAGCCGCTTCAAATGACTTTTGAATGTTTTTACCAGAAACAGTATCAAATATTTTGTCAAATCCAACACCGTCAGTATATTTAGCCACATAATTGGCTACTTTTTCTGTTGTATAATCAACTAAATTATCCGCACCAACGGTTTTTGCAAGTGCTTCGTTAGCAGGCGAATAAGTAGAAGTAACATTAGCGCCTAGCACTTTTGCTAATTGAACAGCGATATGGCCAACACCACCAGTAGCACCATGGATAAGAACATTATCACCTGCTTTAACATTCATTTTATGAACCAGTGCTTCATAAGAAGTTATTGATACTAACGGAAGTGCTGCTGCTTGTTTCATGGTTAGTGTTTTAGGTTTTTTAGCCATTAAACGTGCATCAACCAACATAAATTCAGCTAAAGCACCATCTACACCATTAACACCACCAGCCATACCATAAACTTCGTCACCAATGATAAAACCAGTGACACCTTCTCCTACTTCGCTAACAATACCCGCTACATCACCGTGTAGTACTTCTGGCAAATTAGCTGACCAAGGTAATTCAACAGAGCGTAGCATGGTATCAATAGGGTTTACACTTGTTGCTTTAACTTCCACTACCATATGTCCTTTTTTAGCCACGGGCTTTGCTTTTTCCACTAGCTGAAAAACTTCAGTTGTGCCGATTTCATTAATGATCATTGCTTTCATATTATGTGCTCTTCATTTGTATGTTCGTTTAAGTACGACCATTCTATTTGTTGTCAACAGAACAAGCCATTACCCAATTAACAAGTTACTTTTGTCTTTTAAGCAATGCGGTATTAGAATAACAAGAAACTTTATATAGGTAGAAACAGTTATGAGTTCACTAAATCGGTTATTGTATTTTAATTGTGTCGTTGAAACAGGGAGTATCTCACAAGCCAGTAGAATATTTGATGTACAGCCTTCTTCTATCTCAAGACAATTAGCCGTTCTTGAACAAGAACTAGGTGTACGCCTTTTAAATAAAACCACCAGGAATACTGGGTTAACAGAAGCTGGGCGTAAGTACTATGAATTTTCTCAGCGTATTGTATCGGAGTTTGATGAAGCCAAAAGAGCGGTAAATGATTTGCAAGAAAAGCCAAAAGGTAATCTCAAAATAAGTATGACCGTGGGTTTTGGCGAAAGTGTTGTACTACCACTTATCCCGAAGTTTATGTTGTTATATCCAGATATTGATATAAGGCTTGAGTTAACAGAACGAGTTGTCGATCTTGTCGAAGAAAATATCGATGTTGCCATTCGAAGCGGACGCTTATCTGATTCGACAATGATTGCTAAACGACTGGCATTCAACAATTTTTTATTATGTGCTAGCCCCCAATATTTAGCTAACAGGGGCACACCTCAATGCCCTAAAGATTTAGCCGAACATCAATGTATTAGATACAGCTATGCTCGCTGGAAAGATTGGTTTTTAATGGCAGAAACAAGAACAAAACTAGTCATTAACAATGCTATTTCAGTGAATTCAGTAAATGGCCAAAAGCAGCTAGTGATGAATCATACAGGGCTTACCTTAATGCCGTTATGGGCAATTAAAAATGAATTAGCTGATGGCTCTCTGAAGCATGTTATGCAGAACTATACCTTTAGCCCTTACGAAGAGCTAAGCGCTACCTACGCAATTTATTTAAAGCGAGATATGATTTCACCAAAGGCACGGGTTTTCTTAGATTTCTTAGTAGAGAATATTACAAGTATTGATATCTAGTTCTACTTCTATGTGTACAGCGGAGGTGTTGGTGCTACTACAGCTTATCAATATGAGCGCAATTGGCACTTTTGTGACGTTTGGTTTCAATCAGTGATCTCAATCACTCGGTTTAATTACTGATGATATTGCTTCAACTTATTTGCTATTAATACCATTTTTCTATTGGCTACAGGTAAAAGCTCATAAGGATAGACTTAACAGGTGCAACCTCCTGAGATGAACAGCAGTCCTAAATTGACTATTTTGAAAACTTAACAACGGCGAACCCCTCGTTCTAGTACTTCATATACATTTTGTATTTGTCGTAGAGAGTATTGACCGTAGGAGAGCATTGTAAATCTAACTCATAGGGCAAGTATTGAGCAGAAATAATTGCTGCCTATTTACATATGCAATTTGAACGCGTTGGAATACAGAAAGTCAGCTACATTGATACTTACGAAGATTTAAGGCAAAACGGTTTAAAGAAGCTTAGATACAGGCAAGATTATCAATAAACACTCATAGCTTTACATTAGAGTAACAATCAAAATAAAAAAAGCTTAGAGTCACTATGCTTTACAACCGTTGTGAAGCATAGCTTAATATTTTCATAATTCGCATCAGTTTCGATATTGGCCTTCCCTTCAGAATTATTTTTCAAGGGAAGTGAGTCATCAGGATTTTCTATGAATGTATAAATTATAAAATCAAGCTCTTCTTGTGATAGCAACTGCATACAGCCTATAAAATGGTATATTAAAATTTATTTTATATATTTTCTCCTCTTAATCGATTAGCACTCTTAAAATATATTTAATTTAGAATGCTATCCTACAGTCCAGCCATTTGAATAGTGAACCATAATTTAAATGGTGGTATAGATCACTTTTCGATTGTTGCTGACGTCCTTAAATCTCAATAAATAGGAACTATTTATACTTTGATGATATCGGCCATATGATAAAGAAGCACAGTGAGAGTCAGATATAATTTGAGCTTATTTATTAACTATGTACGGCATAAATTTAAAGGCATCTTCGGTACAGTAGCAAAGAGAAAAATCACCAACGAGGGCAAAGCTGTCTTAGGGCTCGAATTGATTAAACCACTATCACATCGAACGAAAATTTAAGAGTTAACAGAAATACCAGTCGACTTTATGTCAGAACAAATCATGATTTACAGCCCCGTATTTAGTAGCGCCAAAGTATTCCTCTACACGAACGTGAGTAAAGTACATTAAGGTAGTTTAACAGGCACACTGCATGTTGAATCAATGGAAAACTTCAAATAAGACAAACTGCGGATCACTAATATCTTAGCTGAAAAAACACTTTCAGCCGTTTCTCATCTGGCGAAAACTGTAGAGTAAACTGAAGCACTCCTGTCTTAAAATATAAGCAAGAACTAACCCGCCTTTTGGTGTCAAGGTTAAGCATCTACACCTGTTTGAATCGCCCCGAGTTCATCGGAGACCAGTTTGTTTAAGTCAGGCCACTTTACCTGACTCGTTTAAATTATCATAGTAGTCTGTTTCATATTGAGCTGGTGAAATATACCCAATTGAAGATAATAAGCGTTGATTATTAAACCAATTGACCCACTCTAACGTTGCGTATTCAACAGCATCAACATTCTTCCACGGGCCATTTCTGCGAATAATCTCTGTTTTAAATAATCCATTTATTGTTTCAGCCAATGCATTGTCATAAGAGTCACCCACACTGCCTATAGACGCTTGAATTCCAGCTTCAGCAAGTCGCTCAGTGTATCGTATAGACAGATATTGACTCCCTCTGTCGCTGTGGTGAATTAACCCCTCGGGATTGCCACGATGCCAAATAGCTTGCTCTAACGCATCAAGAATAAGCTCTGTGTGCATTGTCGTTGATACACGCCAACCTACAATGTATCGTGAAAAAACATCTATCACGAAAGCGACATAAACAAACCCACTCCATGTGGCAACATAGGTGATGTCAGCTACCCAAAGTTGATTTGGCTGCTCAGCAGTAAATTGACGATTAACTAAATCCAGTGGCTTATCTTGTTGCTCGTCAGGTATCGTTGTCTTATGTGCTTTACCCCGACGAACACCTTGAATTCCCATAACTCGCATCAATCGTTCGACTGTACAGCGGGCGACTTGATGGTCGTCAAGCTGTAGCTGCTTCCATATTTTTCTTGCACCATAAACTGACATATTATCCTCCCACACTTCGCGAATGAGTATTATCAGCTCAGCATCACGCTTTTTGCGGTTAGACAGTCGCTCAGGCTCTCTTTGTATCTGTTTATGAGAATAATACGTTGATGGTGCAATCGGCAATTCCTTGCAAATTGACTCGACACCGTAATGCTCTCTGCAAGCATCAATAAAATCCACTATTACTTCTGTTTGCGGTCGAGCTCCGCTTGGGCGAAAAAAGCGGCAGCTTGCCTCAGGATATCATTCGTTCGCTTGAGCTCTTTATTCTCGCGCTCTAAGACGGCAAGGCGTTCTTCAGTTGATTGCGTATTAGAAGAGGGTTTAGACGGTTGAGCTTGAGATTTCTTGACCCATGCTCTAAGTGTTTCTGGGGTACATCCCAGTTTATCTGAAATCGATACTAGCGCAGCCCAAAGAGAAGGGTATTCATGCTGTTGTGTGGTAACAAGCCTAATTGCACGTTCACGAAATTCTGATGTATAGCGATTTGATTTTTTCATAGTTCCAGTTTCTCAAGTTATTGAGTCTCTGGCAAACACGGGGCGATTCAGTTATTTAGTTATAGGCTTTCTAGACATATTTATCTATGTTGAATTGATATACCTGAATCTTACTAAAAGCGGTCAACTTAGTTGTCGCGAACTGGCAAAGTCAACTGCTGCTTAATAGTTTATCATGAATTTTAAATGGTAATAGCATATTGTTTTTAAATGCATGTCTAGATGCTATTCGACTGAGTGATTGACAGGTGTAAGATTCTTTTTCTACTTAATTAAAATTGGATTTAGATATGTATAGAAAGAGTATAAAAATTGGACTTGTGGCAGCTTTGGCTTCTTGCTTTACTGTAAATGCGGCAACTCAAGTTGTAACTGTTACGGCATCAGTTGATAGTAGTTTAACGGTAATTGATACCTCAGGATCGTGGGATGCTCCTATCGCAATGGCTGTTAATAGCGCAGGAGATGGGCTTCAAACAAAAAACATCAACTTAAATATGGTATCGAATAACTATAAGGATGTTCTAATTACATTACAAAGCTTCCCTAGCTTGACAGATTCTGTGAATGGAACATCTATTCCAATGACTTTTAAAATAGCGGATACCGCATTAGCACAAAACACACCTGTAACAATTGATAAAGATGCTTTGTACAATACTACTGAAGGTGCAATTACTAGCGCTAAAGATATTACTTTATCAATAGAAAGTGCGTCAACTACTGCGCTAGCTTCGGGTCAGTATAGAGGCTCTTTTACATTCGATTTTTCTATCGCTCCATAAATTTGTAAAGGTTCACAATGATTGGTGATTGTAGCAATGTTGAGCATGAAACATACTATTTTATAAAAGACTGTTTATATCGACAATCTAATACCGAATATAACGATGTAAGAGGCTACATTCACCATCATTTTCCGAGTTTTGTTATTGATGATGGCCTAACTAACAATGAAAGTTTAGATCTAGATAAAGAAAGTGATGAAAGAACAAATACAGACGATTATAAAAGTTTTGATGTGAACCCACCAGACTGGTTCAGTGTGGATGAAATTGAATTTGAACCGTATCAAATGTACATAAATGACACGAAATCATCCGTTGTGTATGTAAAAAAAAATAATAATAAAATAATATTTAAAGAAAAACTAAGATCGGAAAAATTAGAACAAATATTCAAAAATAATGAAGTCGAATATAATGATTTTATACTAAAAGCAGCTAGCAGTGGAATTGAGATTGATAAACCAATTAGATATACCAATATATCAATCGCTGTTAGCTATGATGATAAATTTATTTATATACGCTCAAAAAAATACTCAAAGGATGAAGTGTATTCGTATGGAGTAAATACAGGGATATCACATTGGCATTATGCAAAGTTAAATTATCAATCTGGAGGAGAAGAAGATATATCTTTAAGAGGTCAGGATAGTTATAAAACAAAATATGGACTGTTAATAGCTGAGTATGATGTAGACAACAAAAGAAAGAATGACCCTTTTAAATTTGATAACTTCTCATATCTCCTTAAACCTATACTTAATAATAAACTGCAATTAGCCTTTTCATATATTAATGATACTGGGTACAACAATCCGGCCAATGGAATAGGTAGAACCTATTTTATAAAACGTAATACTTTTTTTGGCTTGGAATTATATAACTTTAGCTTATTTGATTATGATTATAATGCAAGAAAGTCCGAAGGTAATTTACTCGTTTACTCTAAGGATTATTCTTTAGCCACCATATCTTCAAATGAAAGAAAGATATTAAGTATACAACTTTCACCAGGATTTAATGAAGTCGATGATAGATTGTTAAGTGCGGGATACAGCAGGTTAGTCATAGAAAAAGAATACTCTAACGGCGAAAAAGAAACTGAGATAAAAGAATATTTTAAAAAAAGCATTAGTAAGAACAAAGTAAATACTTTCTTTGCTAAAGTTATGGTTGGCCGTAATTATTATGGAGATAATTATTATGACTCACTTGGTTTTAACGGCTTATATGTTAGCTCTTTAGGTGATTTTCGTCTTAACTCATTCTATATTCCAAATAAAGGGGCTGCAAGTGAACTTGTTTATTCTATGAATGGAATTGATATTCAATCAGTCATAAGTAGTAAAGGAGATTTCGCTCTTGGATCGCAGTTTAGATTCAAAATTTTGGATGATTTATTTGTATATGCTTCTGCTTATAAAGTTGAATTATATGATTGTAAAAAAGAGTCTATTTTTCTAAATCGTAAGTGTGGAACCAATTTATCAGGAAGTCTTACTTATTCACTTCCTGGAGCGCTTAATGCAACTTATACATATACAGATTACAAGTCTGCAAGCTTAGGGGTCAACTATGATAGCAATCGACTCTCTTTAAGTAAAAGCTTTAATTTTAATCGATTCGTAATTAGCTTTAACGCTAATTACGAATCGAAAAATTATGATTCAATATATAATAGTAAAATGACTAGTTTTAATGCAGGAATAAACTTTAGCTATGGATATAAATCAAATTCCTACTCCTACTCATCTTCGATACATAATAGTAATAAAACTAATAAACAGGGTAGCAGTAACGCCTTATCTTTTGCTAAAAATGATAAGGACTATAACATGAATTTTAGGGTGTCAAAATATAATAAAGGTGAAGTGTCCTCAAGCTTATACGCGGGTTATAACTCACCATACGGTGCATTTAGATTAAATACTAATTATGGGGTTATTAATAATATAGGGGTAAGTCATGAATATGTGGCAGCAATTAATGATAAAAGCTATAGCCTCAAAAGTGTAAACACACTACGTTCTGACGCAGGACTTATATTTGACATGAGAAATATACCAGAAGGAAGTGATTTCCGATTAAATATTAAAGGTTCTGCAAGAAGTAATGTAAAAATAAGCTCATCAGAAACTAGTTTTTATCAAATAAAACCAGGGAACTACAGGATAATGATTGAAGATGATTATCTATCAGATAATGGAATTTTTACTGTTAAGGTTAAAGATGACAGTGTGGATGTTTTTAAGGGTGATATTAAAACAATACAATTTTCATACGAAAAAACTATAGTGATTGGATTTAAAATTAGAGGTTACCAAAAAATAAATATAGAAGGTTGTACGGTATCAAATGTAGGTGATGAAAATTATGAGGCTACTTGTTTGTCAGATGAATTTCTTACCAAAGGATTTATTGATATTAACAATGACGACCTACCGTTACGTTGCACTTTTAATAATTACAATAATTACAACAATATATATTACAGCCTTGGAGAATTGACTTGTGATTAGAACAATATTTGTTTTTACATTTTTCTATTTATTATCCCCTTTAAATAGTTTTGCGATATCCGTATCCCCAATGGAAATATACGGAAATGAAAATGACCTAGTTACTAAAAGTATCAAGGTAACTAATTCCTCAAAATACACTGAATATGTTCGTGCCTTAGTGTATGAAATAGTGAACCCTGGAACCCCAGAACAACGTGAGGTGTCAGTTGATAATAGTGAAATCTTATCATTTAGTATTTTCCCTAGGAAAATAATATTAAGCACAGGTGAAAGTAAAAGTGTAAGGCTACTATATTCTAGAAATGAAAATGTTATAGCTGAAAAACTATACAGGGTTAGATTTATACCTACATCAGAATTTTCCGTAGGCGTTACAGTAAAGTTATCATACGGTGTTTTAGTTAGAGTGCTGCCCCTTGAACTAAATTATAATTACAAAACTTATAGTGATGGGAAAGTAGACTTCATTGAAAACTCAGGGAATGTCAGAGTGCATATTAATAACAAGTGTAAGGCTGACATTGACAATAAAAGTAAGCAAGAATTTAGGCTTTACCCCGGTAGTAAGTTTGCAATAAATAAATTGTGTTCTATTTCAGACTTCGAGATAAAGAACGACGCAGGGAAGATAATTTAATGAAAACAATAGTGTGTTTGTTTTTCATTTATTTTTCTATGATAGGTTATGCAGTTGCCAGCTTTGAAAGAGGAGTGCATTTATCTCATACATTTAATAATGTTCACTTAGATCCTGATTTAGCAGGTCATCAATATATTTCTAGTTGGAGACCAAGTGAATCCATAGTATGTCGGAGCGAGGACAGCATGAGTGATTGCGGTCAAGACTTATTCCGAAACGGCAATGCATTACTTGTTTTTAGTAATTACGACTCTAGAGCGCCTGCTTGGTCTTCAAGTACTAAATCACATGTTATGAATATTCCGATAATTAATCAAGAAACGGGAACTATTTATAATGTTAAATTATTATGTGATATTACTAATGGAGTGAGTAACTATGGGTGCTATGCTGGGGTTTCATCAAGTTCAAATGGTAGAAGAGCCATTTATTTATACTTAGATAGGGCTAGCTTTTCAGATGTTCCTGACGGTATCTACTCATCTTCTAGTATAGGTATAAGCGCTACAGATTGGCACTCTTCTTATCTTATATTTACTGCCTCATTTAATATAAATATCATAGTTAACAGGAGCTCCAGTGAGCAACCTGTAAATGTAACAACGTTGCATCCAATACAGGGAAATACACTGCCGATAATTTTTAATAAAGTAAGTGTAAATGAAGAGTATGGAATAGGAAGTTTAGACTTTTGTCTAGAAACCGATGACTATTCTAGTCTCGATATGTTTATAGTAACAGATGCTCCCTATATTAGCCTCTACGGACGTACAAGGGACCTTGCAAAGTTTCAGTTGACCAATATAGAAGGCTCTACAGAGCAGTCTAAAAGGGTCATAGAATACACCGTAGAATCCCAAACCTTAGGACTTATTGGAGCTGGCAGCTGTTCTTCTAATAATACTCGATTTTGTCAAGCAATTATAAAAAATATAGATTTTGAAGATTTAGCGACTTCTGACTCACCAGGAGGTGGGGTGTGTAAAAGATTTGATTTGAGAATTAAAACAGACGTGTTTAATACCCAAGAAAAACTATCTGGAGAATATACTAGCAGTTTCTATATAAATATAGATAAGGGAACCTAATAGTGTTAAAAGTAATCTGTATTGTGTTCTTTTGAATTTAACTTCATTTGGTCACGAATTTCTCGAAGCGCTCAGAAACAATGAGGTTTGGGACACTATCAAGTCTGAATTTGAATCCATCTACAAACTCATTTTAAGCTAGCAGAGAATAATAATTAACCTCAGATCTGCATAAGAATTAAAGCCGAGTCACTTTTATACTCGGCTTTCTAGTCTGAAAAGTATAGGCAATTAATCCAGCCATTAAATTAACCATAAATGAGATGCAGCTGCGGTGCCTTGTGTGGTCTATTTGAGCCATATTTTTCAGCTGGTCGAAAACTGTTTCAATGATGAAGCGCTTTGATAACATCGCTCTATCCCAAGATGATATTGGCTGACGTTTCATATTACTTCGTTGACCTGTAATAAAATCAATGCCTTGCTCAGCAAGTTCCACTTTTAAGTTTGCAGATACATAACCTTTATCAGCGTATAAACTACCTGTAACATTATCGACCATATCTAATACCGGCTGTCTATCATCAACATTCCCAGCTGTCACTTTTACAGCTAATAAGCCACCTTCATCATTCATGATGAGGTGAAGTTTAAAGCCATAAAACCAGCCCATTGTTCCTTTGCCTCGTTTGGCTTCTCCCGCGAAAACTTGGTGGCGAGGAATACGCATGTTGTGACACACCTTGAGAGAAGTGGAATCGATAAATGCAATGCCTGTTGGTTTATCAAAGCGCTGCTTCAGATAGCTACACAGAGCAGGTAACGTGGCCTGAAGTAACTTCAACATACGTGTATAACTGACTAAATCAGGAAAATAATGTCGCCAATACTGACAAACAAATTTGGTGTAGTAAGTTTTAAAATCGCGATAACCTGATTGATGAAAAGCAATTAATATAGTCATCACTTCGCTAGAGGATAGTCGAGATGGCTTAATGCGTTGCTTTTCACCTGATTCTATTAGGTGTTTAAGCCATTGAGGCTCAAACAATAAACAAAAATCATCGACATCTACGTAAATTGCATCTAAGTTATTCATGCCCTTGCCTCGGTAATCTTATGTTTCTTGGTCGAAAGATCTGATCACCGCAAGGGCATTTAGTTCCATTTCTTATGTGCAGCTCAGGTTAATTAATCAATGCAATGCGCGGCAGATCCAATATGAGACTATAAAGTTGGTATGTATCTGGGGGGATTAATTTAATCAAAATCAAATCTTTCAGTTTTGATTTGATAATACTCGATCGGCAAATTAAATTTGCTTTGCAGTTCTTTCAGATAGGAATGTTCAACACTTGTGCATTTCATAGGACCAGCAACAATTAACTTTTCAACGAAACCTGTTTGATAAAAGTAGGCATACTCTAGAAGTTGCCCAATTGATTGTCGTATACATGATTTAGCACTAAATGCTGTTTTGATTTCGTATAATCTGTACTTATCACCCAATTGAAGAGTCAGGTCAACTCTTCCGCATCCGATTAGGTTTTCAGTGCCTACATTATCTCTGCTATAGGGTATTTGCGTTAACTCATAAAGGGGCAGAAACGATTTACGCTTGAAGGTACGTTTTTGGCACTTTTCTACCTATCAAAAATAGAGCTATTCGTCATTTTCACTGGTTTTTATTCGATGGCTCAGATAACCACCAAACAACACCCTGCTCTTTTCGTTAAAACTTGTTGCTGCTTGTAATTGTTTTCGCATTATCCATCATTAGATCACGCTTTTTGTCCAAGGGTTTACGCTGTCGAAATGGTCTATGTGATACCGTACTGGTTTTGTTCTTTGCCGAGCTCTGCTGCGAAGGTGCATTAAAATAAGCTCAAGCTATCTTAACTTTACACCTTGCCTACTAACAAGCTGAGTATGTGCAGCATTTGGACCAGCAATAATAGCAAGAAATGCAAATTGCCTTATAAAGATTAACTCAGAGCCAATTTATCCAATATGCAAAAGTTACTCTTGATGCTCAAACTGACCGCGATATACTTCAAATACTTTTAAAACCGTATGTTGTGCTTTACTAAGGCCATCAAACCAGGCATCAAAAACATCATCATCGTCTTGATCACTTAATGCCAAATACTGTGCAAGCAATTCAACAATGTCATTATGGGTGCAGCTTAATGGGTCTATTTGTTGTGCTAGGACACTATGATCACGACTACGTAATGTCTCCATGACGCCCTGATCTATTTCCTGACTTTGTTCACTACTATGCTGTTGCTGGGCTGATCCACTCATAATAATCTGACTCCTATTCTTGATTACTTATTATTTATAACAGGCTAATTCCCAATAGCTAGTTTTTTTAAATCAACTGCTGTTTTTTTAACTTGTTTGTGTGAATAAACATCAAATCAGCTACTTTACCAACAACTCAAAAATAGTATTTGCAAAGAATTCTTATTTACTATAAATTATAGTGATAATATCACATAACATTAATTTCCAGTAAAAGGCTATTTATGAAACCTAATATTCACCCTGATTACCAAACGGTTGCTTTTCATGACACGGCCGCCGATAGCTACTTTATTATTGGTTCAACAATTAAAACTGATCGAACCGTTGAGTTAGATGGCAAAACATACCCTTACGTACCTATTGATGTATCAAGTGACTCACATCCATTTTATACCGGTAAGCAAAAATCTGTTGCAACAGATGGTCGAGTTGCAGCGTTTAATCGCCGCTTTAAAAACTTAGGGAGCAAATAATCATGAAAGTCTTGAGTTCATTGAAAAGTGCTAAAAACCGCCCGGGATGTCAAATTGTCAAACGCAAAGGACGCGTTTTTGTGATCTGTAAAGACAATCCACGCTTTAAAGCAGTGCAAGGTATGAAAAAGAAAGGAAGAAAATAAACAACTATCACAGACTGTACACCTTGATATAGGCGTACAGTCTTTAAGGCTAAACTTAAATACAATCTAACACTACTTACCGAACAACAACTCCCAAAACCCTGGTGGCTCATGCAGTTTATGGTATTGCTTACGGAGCCCATCAATGGCTTTTAACGGTCCTTTGGCTGCATCGAGTCCTTGCTCATTCGCTAATTTTTTTGCAAGTTCAGCTTTTGCGATCACTTTATCTAAACCTTGCAGTGACTGCTCAGCCTCTTTGTGAAAAGTGGCTGTTTTACTTCGCTTAACCAATATCATAAATTCATCGATCGCGGTATTAAACTCCTGTAGTTGTGTTGCTTCTACAGTATGCTTGAACGCAAGCCCCATATTCTTCATGTTGGCTTCAAGATCTAAATCGTCGTTAGCAAATAAACTCGGAACAAACAGCAGTGCCACAAGACACAGAAATACTTTCATAATAATCCCAACAGTTACAACTCAAAAAATGAAAAATCATTATACACCTCAGCGGCAATGAATATAACCTTACGCGGTGTAAGGATAACAATGATTTTATGTTATAATCGCTGCTTAACGGCGTGACTCTTTTTAGGTTTAGGTTTAATGCAACTATTAAAAATTTATTGGCTGGTCTTATTATTGTGTTTAATAGTTAGCCCTGGTAGCTTCGCCGCATTGAATATTACATTTATAAATCCTGGTTTTGCCAAGCAGCACGATACTTCAGCGAATAGTACCGGTGAATTTTGGTATAAAGTAGCCAGCTCAATGCAAGCTGCTGCAAATGATTTAGATATTAACCTCACCATACATTTCGCAAGCCGTAATCATATCGAAATGAAAGCCTTGATTGCTCAAGCAATAAAATCAAAACCCGACTATTTAATCCTCGTTGATGAAAAAAAAGTACTCAGCGATTATCTGGTCAGCATTAAGACCAATAATATTCCTATCTATTTTTTATTAAACAGACCCGATGAAGTAAAATTACGCATGTTAAAGCAACATAACATTGATGTTATTGGTAGCGTAGTACCCGGTAATCGTGATGGCGGTTATAAATTAGCACAAGCGCTGTATCAGCAACATCAAAAGCGTCATGTGGGTAAAATGAATATCCTCGCATTATTAGGTGATCACACCACACCCGCAGCAATAAAACGACGCGCAGGATTAGATGACTTTTTAGCTACACATCCTGACGTAACAATTGTTGCCGAAGATGTTGCAAACTGGTCTATGGAGCAAAGCTTTTCAAAAACATTAGCTTTTCTCAATGCAGTTCCTAATGTTAATGCTATTTGGTGTGCAAATGATGCAATCGGCTTTGGCGCAATTAATGCTTTAAACACACAACAACGAAGAGAAAGTGCTGTAGTCGGCGGTTTCAACTGGGATAAAGCACCGTTAACTAATATGAACTTAGACGTCTCTATGGGCGGACATGTATTACTAGGGGCGTATGCCATGATAGCTATTTCTGACGAAATAAAAAAACCGCAGCAGTTTTCATTAAAGCATGAAGACCTGACCTTTTTTACTGAAAAAACCCCAAAAGCCCAACAACTAATTGAACACATTAACCAAGGGAAATTACATAAAATAGATTTTTCAAAGTTTTCTCGCAGCCAAGCACACCCATTGAAATTTACTGTAGATAACCTAGCCAAAGAGATCGAAAACGCACTGTAAAGCCCCTTTACAATGCGCTTACAAGTCAATAATTTACAATACTTGCATCGACTTAGAATCAGTACTTACAAGCTTTCACTATTACAATATACTGCCATGATACAAATTACTCAAAGCAATACAGTAACATTACGACTCAAAGCCGACTATTTTTAGGTGATAAATTTAAGTCTGATTAGATAACCAAAGCGCCTGATAAGGTAGGAGCTCAATGCTTTGTATATCGTCCATTAATTGCACACCCATAATCAATTCATACCAATATTCAGTGTTGATTAAATTTAAATCCGCTAATCGCAAAGTTTGCGGTACATCACTGACGTTATAGACACAAAATATACTTTGGCTTCTATCAATACTTTGCCGCCAAAACCCAAACAGCGCACCACTTAAATGCAAAGTAAACTGGGTTGCATTAGGATGAAAAGCTGGCTGTTTAATGCGTATTGCTAACAGTTTTTGCATGCTATTAAATACCTGCGCATAATGACTGGTTTTGTCAGCTAGTTTATTGAGTAGATCGGCTTCTTGCCAGCGATGACGGTTAATAGAGCGATTATGCTGGGTATTTTCTAAACGAATATAGTCGTTAGTAGTGCCCATTAAACTATGAATATACAGTCCGGGGATCCCTTCAAGGGCCAACATAATTGCATGAGCACACAAAAAGCGTGACACTCCCCATTTATCAAGGCCTTTATGAGTACCCTGCAAGGCATCGAACAACGCTATATTTAATTCATACGGTGAGCTGGTGCCATCTTCAGCGGTGCGCATCGATATTTTTGCCCCAAAATGACTAACCGTACTGACCATCTTAGCCACTTCATTATGATCTAATAATCCCTCAATTGGTCTCAGTCCAATGCCATCATGTGATGCTATAAAATTGAAGTACGCCGTGCCGTTTTGTGCCGGTGGCATGCTCATCATCCAATTCTTTAGTGCTGCACTGTCACCACTGAGCAAGGTATGCAATAACAACGGCGGCAACGAAAAGTTATAAATACAATGGGCTTCATTAGCGTTACCAAAGTAAGATAAGTTTTCCCTGTTAGGTATATTAGTTTCAGTGATTATCACAACACTGGGCTCAACATGCTCAATTAAGGTCCTCAGTAAACGGATCACTTCATGTGTCTGAGGTAAGTTAATGCATGAGGTATTTAGCTGCTTCCATAAAAAAGCCACTGCGTCTAGGCGAAAAATGCGTACTCCGTTATCAAGATAGTGACGGATGATCCCCACAAATTCATTTAACACCAACGGATTTTCAAAGTCTAAATCCACTTGATCATGGCTAAACGTACACCATACATGACGCTCTCCCAAAGCCGTTTGCACTGTATTTAATAGTGGCGAGGTACGAGGCCGAACAACTTGTGATAAATCATCTTCAAGCGCTGCGGTTTTAAAATAACTGGCACCAGGTTCCTTACCCTGTAAAAAGTTTTCAAACCAACGACTACGGCTCGAGCAATGATTAATCACTAAATCAGCCATGAGTTTCACATCTTTAGTTATGGCTTGAATATCTTGCCAACTTCCCAAAGACTCATTCACCTGCACATAATTCATCACCGAAAAACCCTCATCGGAGCTGTAAGGATAAAAAGGAAGAATATGTAAAGCGTTAATATACCCCGCACATTGCGTTTTAATAAATCGATGTAAAGTATGCAGTGGTGGCTCACTCGGGCTTGGTACAGCATCAGTAACATCATTAAACTGCATGATCGAATCGCCATACGCAATTAAAATAATATCCTGCTCATCCCAGCGATTTTTATGCGGCGTAGGATCTCGTACCGCATCCTCTTTTAGCATGGTAGAAATTAGCTCTTTGGCAAGCCGAGTTATATTTACCCCAAGATCCGTTTTTGCGTAAATCGTCTCTAAATGCTGCTCAACACGTTGTTGTAATAACTCTCTAGTCATTTAAGCTCCCCAAGTTCACGACAAAAAGTCTTTATTATCAAGCTCTACTGCTTCCTCTAAACGCGCAAACACATCAGGCATTGCTGAGGCTACACGGTTCCAGCTAGGCACAAATGGCGCTTCCATTGGATACTGTAAAAAATGCTCACCTGCGTTCATAATGTTTTGCGCAAACATTTCGACTGCTTTTTCTTCTTGATGAATATCGAGTTTTAAGCCGTTCATCATGGCATCGTTATGATAAGTTTCAATAAAATCCAGTGCGATACGATAATAAGTTGCTTTAAGTGACCGGATGGTTTCCGTGGTAAATGTCACTCCTTGCGTGGCTAACTTACGAAACAGCGCTTTGGTGATATCTATCGACATTTTTGATAAGCCAGCCGCTTGATTATCCAGTGACAGCGCTTGGTGTTTATGATCATAGTTATCTGCAATATCTACTTGGCACAAGCGATTGTGTGAGTAGTTACGATACATTTCAGACAGTACGCCAATCTCTAAGCCCCAATCGCTAGGAATACGAATATCGTTGAGCACATCACGGCGAAACGAAAATTCCCCCGCCAGCGGATAACGAAATGAATCCATATATTCAAGGTAGTCAGTGCTGCCTAAAATGGTTTTAAATGAACGCAATAAAGGAGTAACGAGTAAACGCGATACACGGCCATTGATCTTGCCATCAGCAGTACGAGGGTAAAAGCCTTTACAAAATTCATAGTTAAACCGCGGGTGAGCAACTGGATAAATTAATCGCGCTAATAAACTACGGTCATAAGTTAAAATATCACAATCATGCAGTGCTATTGTCTCAACTTTTGCCGTTGCCAATTTATAACCCATGCAGTACCACACATTACGGCCTTTGCCGAGTTCACGCGGCGCGACGCCTAACGCTTGCAACTCTTTATCGAGTGCTTGCAAACGTGGCCCTTCGTTCCAAAGCACGCGATGATGTTGGTCAAGCTCTGCAAAAAATTGTAATGCATGACGATACTGACTCTCATCGGCCCTATCTAAGCCAATCGTAATTTGCGACAAATAAGGAACATGTTTTAATTCTTGCACAATATTTTGTAATGCAGGGCCTTCCAGTTCACTGTACAGCGAGGGTAAAATCAAGCCCATTGGCCGTTGTTTTGAAAAGCTAACGAGTTCAGCTTCTAGATCAGCCAGCGGACGGTCGGCAATATTATGTAATGTTGTTATGATGCCATTTTGGTAAAAATCAGCCATGTGATTGCTCCTGTTTAGACGCTAATTGCGCTTTGATAACACTTAGATCTGCTACTTCATCGAGCCAACCTTGTGGGGCTGGGTGTTCACTAACACGCCATGGTTTGTGGGATAGTTTTGCCTTGGCTTTACTGGCAGGATTATTAATTAAAATCGCGATATCTGCGGCATCCAACATCGCCATATCATTTTGGCTATCACCCAGTGCAATAGTAGTGAAAGCATGACGACAATGTTTTTTAAATTGCTCTACTAACCAGTTTTGCGCTTTACCTTTATTGGTGCTGCGATTTAAATGAATAAAACGCCCGCCTATTAACACTTCATAACCAAGCGGTTTTATTGCCTCTAAAAAGTCAAGCAGCTGTTGCTCTGTGCCTTGCCAAAAAAGCGGATCTGAATATTCACGAATACGGGCAAGTTCGCTTTGTGCTAGGCTCAAGTCTGTTATCTGACTGACTTCTTGCGCTGATAATTGACTGAACAAACGGTAATAAGCACTAAACTCGCTACCGTATTCAAGTAATTCACTGTACAACTGTTTATTGGTTGGCGACAGCGCATAACGCCAATATTCATCCAGCTCTTCGCAGCCAATTGGTTTTAATGAAAAATAATTTTTTGGGATATATACAGCCCCGCCATTTTCAATAATAAACGGCTGGTTTAGCCCAAGTGATTTTTGCAGTGCGATTACCTCTGCAAACGTTTTGCTGGTATTAAATACTACAGCGATACCTGCGCGACTCAATTGGCTTAAAAACGGAGCAATCTCAGTACATTGATAATCGTTATGATCAAGTAACGTACCGTCTAAATCAGTGAAAATAAGTGGCATTGCAACATCATCTGCGCGTAGTTTCATAGCACTAATATCACGTACTTTATCTAAGCTCAGTAATGCATCGACCTGCTCTGGTAACTGAGTTAAATTTTCTCGCGTAATACGTTCAAAATGAGAAATAAATCGCACTAATTGTTGCTCATCGAACGTTCCTTGGCCTCGTCCTTTATGCGACAGTAATTTTTGCTCTTGCTCTAATCGCCACCCATATACATCGGCAAATGACGGTGCTTTTAGCATCACGGTATAATCAATCATTGCAAAAATATCTTGGTATTCATTCGCTAGACAACTATTTACACAGCGTCGCCAAATACCTTCAGGATCCTCATATTGTTCTAATTGATTAACTGATTGATGTAATTGATAAGGTTGTTGCGCTATGCTGCCAACACACCAACCTTCAAAAAAAATGATATCAACAGGCTGTTTATTAGTAGGCCATAACGCTTGCGTAACTGGATCATCGGTTTGTTTATCAAACTGTGGCAAAGGCACCCCTACTTTACCTGCAAGTAACGCGGTAAAAGTCTGCTGCATAAGCGCTGTATCATGGGTACCTGGCACACCGCGCGTTGCAAATAACGGATGTACATCTTTACTTAGTTGTTGACGATGCGCTTGGCTGTGATAAAAATCATCAATCGAAATCGCAATACTGTTAAACGCTGTATTACAGTTGATCCAAGTAACTAAAAAATCAGCTAATGTCGTTTTACCGGAGCCTTGGCAACCATTGATTGCCACCAGCATTGGACCATCGGTTGGTTTGCTGTGGAGAATATCTTCAGCGAGTGGGACGAAGTACTGTTCACTCAAATACTGATATTTGAGTGGCAGCTGATGTTTTGCTAAAAATGGGGTGATATCCACAATATTTGTCTCTTGCATTAAACGCTCCTGATCAGTATGACACTGTTAATGAGGTAAATGCAGTTACTAGACCAGTTTTATAACTTTATATTTTTTAGTTAGTTAAAAAAATAGCGCATATTAAATGCGCTATTTTGGTGCAAATTATTAGCTGAATGTGCAAAATATTACGTTGGCTTATCAGCCTTTGGTAACACTAAATTAAGCACTATGCCTAAAATAGCGCATAGGCTCACGCCTTGTAAGCTAAATTCGTTGCCACCGATATGCATACCACCAATGCCACACACTAAAATCAGTGCCACAATACTGAGGTTACGTGGAGCCGTTAAGTCTTCTCCACTTTTCACTAACGAATTTAAACCCACCACAGCAATTGAGCCAAACAGCAAAATCATGATCCCCCCCATCACAGGTACTGGTATGGTTTGCAAACCAGCGCCCATTTTAGCCACAAACGCTAAAATAATGGCGATAATGGCAGTCCACATCATCACTTTAGGATTAAAGTTACGCGTAAGCATCACTGCGCCGGTGACCTCTGAATAGGTGGTATTAGGTGGCCCGCCGAATATAGACGCTGCAGTAGTAGCTAATCCATCACCAAACAAGGTGCGATGTAAGCCCGGTTTTTTCAAATAGTCTTTATTGGTTACTTGGCTAATCGCCATCATATCGCCAATATGTTCAATAGCGGGGGCTATTGCCACCGGCACCATAAATAACACCGCTTGCCATTTAAACTCAGGCCAAGTAAAAGCTGGCATTGCAAACCACGGTGCATTAGTAACAGCATCAAATTGCACGATCCCTAAATATAGCGATAAACTGTAACCTGCGATGACTCCAGCTAAGATAGGGATCAGCTTAAATACACCTTTGCCCCATACCGCGAAAATTAGCGTCACTAACAACGAAAATGCCGCCACCCAAATGGCTTGTTGATACGCAATCAACTGAATTGAACCATCGCCGCTTTTACCCATTGCCATATTAACTGCAACAGGTGCCAGTGCTAAACCAATTACCATGATCACCGGACCGACCACAACTGGTGGTAATATTTTATGCAGGGTAGCTACACCTTTTAATTTCACTAATAGACTTAACAACATATAAGCCCCGCCGGCAGCCATTAAGCCCCCCATTGTGGCAGGCACACCCCATAGCTGCACGCAGGCAATAATAGGGGCAATAAACGCAAATGATGAAGCTAAAAATATCGGCACCTGACCTTTAGTTACCAAATGGAACAGCAAGGTACCAATACCAGCCGTAAAAAGTGCCACATTTGGATCAAGCCCCGTTAATAAAGGAACTAACACCAAGGCACCAAAGGCGACAAATAACATTTGCGCCCCAGTTAAAATTGTTTTGATTGAAAAGGTAGAGTTATCCACTGTTAGACAGTACCAAAAATTTTATCGCCAGCATCACCAAGACCAGGAATTATATAGCCTTTTTCATTTAAGTGGCTGTCTAATGATGCGGTAAAAATCTCTACATCAGGATGAGCTGCAAGGGTTTTTTCAACCCCTTCAGGTGCGGCAACCAATACAATTACTTTAATTTCTTTACAACCCGCTTTTTTCAGCATATCGATAGTCGCGATCATCGAGCCCCCAGTTGCGAGCATTGGATCAATAACGAGGCTCAAGCGCTCATCAATTTTGCCTACTAACTTTTCAAAGTAAGGAATTGGTTCTAACGTTTCTTCATTACGTTGCAGGCCCACAACACTGACTTTTGCAGCAGGCAGTAACTGCATAACACCATCCATCATGCCAAGGCCAGCACGTAAAATTGGCACAACAGTAATTTTTTTACCTTTGATGTGCTCAACATCTAATTGATTACCATCCCAACTAGTGATTGTTACTTTTTCAAGAGGCAAATTTTTAGTCGCTTCGTAGGTTAATAATGTACCGACTTCAGACGAAAGCTCACGGAAACTCTTAGTACTTATGCCGTACTCTCGCATAAGACCAAGTTTATGTTGAACAAGTGGGTGATTAATTACATGAATAGTCATAAAAACGCCTAAAAGAAAAATAAATTGCGCTTATTTTAGCTTAAAAAAAACCATCAGACTTTAAAAAAGCATGATCTGTGCAATAAAAGTATTATTTTATCACTCTGATACAGTGCTTTTATTTCATTTAACGCAATTATTATTATTTTTTAAAGTAACTAAACTATAATAATGGCTATAGAAGATTTGCTCACAAAGGTTTTATGTCAAAGTTTGCTGTTGGGATCCTGATAGGTATTTTATTTGCAATAATGCCTTCATTTGCGATGGCTAAAAAACCATTAAAGGTGCAAATAATGACCGACTTTGCACCACAGATTAATGACGATTCACAAAACATAGCCACTAGATTTATGCTTGATATTGAAAAACAGCTCAATGGTGCCATCGCGTTAAACTTTATCCCAGCGAGTAGATTAAGAGAATGGCAACAATTGCACGCAATGAAAGATGTGTGCTTATACAATAAAACCAAAACACCTGAGCGTATTGAAAATGCATTATTTAATACCTACCCAATTATGGCTTTTCCGGCCAACCGCTTAGTGGTGTATAATCATCCAGAACTACCTGAAAATATTAGTTTAAATGATGCCGTAAATAAATATGATCTCACCATCGGCATTGCTTCAGGACGTTCATATGGTCACGAAATAGATGACTATATTGCCAAGCATAACGAATCATTTATGGTTTTAGGCGGCACAACGAGCGCTTATCGCCTTAGCCAAATGTTATTTCAAAATAAGTTCGATGCCATTATTGAATACAGTGCGGTGTTTATTTCGCGTCACTCAGAAGATACCAGAATCGCCAATATACGTTATCTTAGTGTTGATAAAACCCAACAAGCTGTGTTTGGTTATATTGCATGCTCGAAATCGGAGCTAGGCAAACAAGCAATTACGCTATTTGACCAAGCATTGCAAACACAGGCAGTCCAGCAAATTATTCTTCAGAGCCACGCACAAATATTTGCACCGCCAGAGCAGGCGCTAATGCTAAGCGCATTGCAAGATGCTTTTAACGTAGCAATACCCGCACGCTGATTTAGTTGTTTAAAATTTGCTCCATCACCCAACTAGTATGTGCGGCCGAATGACCTGTTGACGGATGTGTCATATTTTCAAGTAATGACGAGGCCATATTTTGCACATGATATTGTTGAACATGAGGCGGATTTTCGATACTTAGTTGTTGCTGACCACTTTCGTTAATAACCGTAATTGCTTGTTCATCAAACACACTAAAGCTGATCTCGCCCTTTTCACCGTACACAGTAACAACATCAAAACGAGAAAAACCACCAAAGTTCCAACTTCCTGAGCCGGTAATACCGTTTTTATGCTGCCAACACGCAGTGATTGCATCAAAAGCGCCATATAAGTTTTGCTGGTTTGTCGCCAGTCCTTTCACTTGTTCATAATCACCAAATAAGTAACCAAATAAATCGAGACCATGGCTGGCTAAATCATCAAAATAACCTCCTGGTGCGATAGTTTTATCGGTACGCCAATTGTAAACACCTGATCTATCTTGCTCGCTGGAGGCTTTACTTAAGTGCCAATTAATATGTCGCACCTGGCCGATTTCTCCCGTGTCAATCAGACTTTTTACTTTATTAAAGCGCGGTAAAGAACGTCGATAATACGCGACGAACAAGGGAATATTTTTACTGCTGAAAGCTTCAAGAATAACTTCACTGTGAGCCAATGTAGGCGCCAGTGGTTTTTCAATACAACATGGTTTGCCCGCAGCAGCAACTTTTAGCGCCAGCTCCATATGGCTATCTGGAGGCGTTGCGATATACACGGCATCAATATCAGAACTTACGATCAATTCATCGGCCGTTTTAAATACCATAGGCACGTTATGGCGTTTTGCGTAATCTTCAGCGAGTGCGGTATCTCGTCGAGTAACGCCTTGCAACACAAAACCTTTCGTATTTTTATACGCAGGGCCACTTTTCACCTCGGTTACAGCGCCACAGCCAATCATTCCCCAACGGATCTGTTTCGTCATTCTACGTTACCCCAAAATTTGTTTTTGTAATTTGATATTGCATATAAGCATTAATTTTTACGTGTTCTGGACTCCAGCCCATTAAAAATCGGTAAAAGTCAGCCCATACAACTGGCCATAAGGTTTTCCATTCGTTAATAGCAGCATGGCTATATGCGCTTTTATCAAATATGTGCATGGCGTTGGCAAAATATTTAAAGTAGTCGGCTAAGTAATCATCAGCTCTTTGTTGTAATTGCTGTTCATTTAAACAACTACCCAAAAAGTACATAACGTCAATAACACCTACTCCAGCGCCAACATATTGAAAGTCATATCCGACAACATTTAGTGTCGCGTTATTAATAGCAAAATTCGCTATTTTTGCATCACCATGAATAAGCGTTTGATACGGACATGCCCTAATAGTTTGATCGATGCTGTGTGCTTGTTGCTTGATAGCACAATCTGCCATTTTTTCATACTCGTCTGGTCGAGTGGCTAAATGCCAATAACCCCCCTGCGACCATAAGCCATCAGCTTTGACTTGAAAATGAAAAGCATGAAAATTCGCCAACCACTTAATAATGGCTGTAACATGTGTATGGATTGGTTTTGCGTTTACAAAGCCACACTCTGTAAAATCAGCAAACACTAAGACTTTGTGCTGCTCATGTTCTATGGCATTAAAACACCTTAAAGCACCTGCTCTAGATGGTAATCGCGACGCATAATACTGATACCAATAAAATTCGACTTCATAAGAGTGACGCTTTCGGTTAATTGCAAACTCAGTTTGCGAAATTCGCGGATGATTTATGTGATCGGGCACACTAATCGCTTTAATGACGCAGACTTTACCGTCTAAACGACAACGCACTATTTCACCACAGCCACTCCATAAAGCAGTGATTGTTTCAGTGATTTTAATATTTTTATAATGAAGACCAATTAATGGCAGATAAAAAGACATACGCACCAATATCCATAAAGCCAGCGCCTAGGGTCTGTTGACCTTTGCGGATTAATATTTGTTCAAACTAGGGGCAATTTAATCGCGGCGCGAGGTTTGTAACCTAGTGGGCTAAGTAAAAACCGAGCAACAAAGAGTTAATTACCCCTAGGAAGAACCCTTCGGGCAGCTCCTGTTTGGCATTGATGCTGCGTTATCGCCTATTTATGGGGAATGACCACACCACATAGGCTCTGCCTTGCCTAAATACCAAACAGACTGCTGCAAATTTAACCTTTAAAGGTCAACAGACCCTAGTATGACATAAACATTTTAAGATTAAAGCGCTTATAGACAACACAGCTCACTACTTAACTACATGTTAGCAATCATTATCTTTTGCCTGCTTACTATTTCAACATAATGTAAACCAATACATTAATTGAAACGTATCTATCTGCACCAGTTACTGTACGAGTAATATATGTTTTCATTCTTTAAGAAAGACCCAACTAAAAAGTTACATAAGCAGCTTTCTATAAAACTAGAACAAGCAATGCATGCCCAACGTAACGGCGATATACGCAAATACTCAGAACTCTCCTTTGAAGCCGATCAAATAGACAAACAAATAATAGAGATAGAAAAACAAGCGAAACAAGATGGTTAATTTAAATTCTTAGGCATTAAATTAAGAACAAGTAGCGAATTACGTAAAAAGCCCATACAAAACTGTATGGGCTTTAAATATAAAAGCGCCCGAACTTCTGGGCGCTTACATTGTTGAATTAAAAAATATTACTGATTAACAACACTTTTCAGTGGGTTTATCGGTTTTGCATTTTCGTCTAATAAGTTCATATCAAAATCAAACTCATCAACACGAATTGCGCGTTCACGTTTTTTGTTGTAATCAATCAGTTTAGCGTATTCTTCTTCAGTGATTACATTTGCTACAAGTGCATTATCAAGAGTAAGTGCAAAACGAATACCTGGTTTGATTGTTTTAGCACGCAAGGCTTTTTTCACTTTTGCGAGTAAATCTAAACAGCCCATTTTCGCTTTATACGCTTGCTCGTTAATGTAATGTCCATCACCTTCAATAGGTTTAACTAAGTGCGTGATTTGCTTTTTAAATGCCGTGTCAAGTTGCGCCTGTGTAGCTAATTCGCGAATTAAGTCATCGCTAATTTTTGGCATTTTAGTCGAATAGTTCATGGTAATAAAACGCATAAACTTACGTGTGCCACTTGCAGGGAAGTTGTCTAAAAACTTATGCAATGCTTGTTCGGCGCTTTGTAATGCAAAACGTGTTGCGTAGTGGAAATATGGCGCTGCTTGCTCGCGTTCACTGCTTGCCACTTTTTGCTCATAATATTTAATTGATGCCATTGCCGCATATAAGAAGCTCATTACATCGCCTAAACGGGCTGATAGCATTTCCGCTTGTTTAAGTTTTCCGCCGAGTACCAGTAACGAAAAATCTGCATATACTGCTAATTTAGCTGATAATTTATGAGCTGCTTTTTCATATTCACGTACTTCTGGAAGTGGTGAATTAGCACCTGCTGTAAATGGTAATACGCCTAAACGAAATGCACGTAAACTGTTTGCTACGCTATAACCCACTGTTTTACGCAGAATGCGGTTAAATTCTTTATCTGCATTTTTATCTTCGCTGTGGATTGATTCAACCATCGATTGTAAATATGGGTGACAACGCATTACACCTTGACCAAAGATCATCAAGTTACGTGTAAGAATGTTGGCGCCTTCAACCGTGATGGCAATTGGCTGTGCAACATAGCCGCTTGCTAACGTATTTTGCGGGCCGTTCTGAATTGCTTTACCAGCTTGAATATCCATTGCTGAGTCAAGCACGTCGCGACCAATTTCAGTCATGTGATATTTTGCAATTGCAGTCACAACCGATGGCTTTAAGCCCATGCCTAAACCTTCGGTTGTAAGTACACGCATTGCTTCTTGTAGGTATGTTTTACCAGCAATATCAGCGAGTTTTTCTTGAATACCTTCAAATTGACCGATTGCTAAGCCAAATTGCTCACGTACCGCAGCATATTCAGACGCACCTTTAAATGCTACCTGAGATGAACTAACACCTAATGCAGGTAATGAAATACCACGGCCAGCGCCTAAACAGCTAACCAACATTTGCCAGCCACGGCCGATGTTCTTTTGCCCACCAATAATGAAGTCCATTGGTACAAATACTTTGTTGCCACGCGTAGTACCGTTGTAAAAACGAATCCCCATTGGATCATGGCGATTACCAAGTTCAACACCTGGGTGCTCTTTTGGAATAAGTGCACACGTAATACCGAGGTTTTCCTTACCACCTAGCAAGCCATTTGGATCAACCACTTTAAATGCTAAACCAAGTACGGTGGCAATTGGCGCAAGGGTGATATAACGCTTGTCCCAAGTGATCTCAAGACCAAGTACTTCTTCGCCGTTGTACATGCCTTTAGTCACAGTACCTAAATCTGGAATGCCACCGGCATCAGAACCAGCCTCTGGGCTTGTGAGTGCAAAACATGGAATGTCACGGCCATTGGCTAGGCGTGGTAAATAATGTGCTTGCTGCTCTTTAGTACCAAAGTGCAGTAGTAACTCACCAGGGCCTAACGAGTTAGGAACCATAACGGTTACTGCAACAGCAGAACTTTTAGTGGCGATTGTGCCAACGATAGTTGAGTTTGCGTAAGGGCTAAACTCTAAACCACCAAATGATTTAGGAATTATCAGTGAAAAGAAACGTTCCTTTTTCAGAAAATCTAAAATGTATTCAGGTAAATGAATGCCATTTTGAATTTCTGTATCGTCGATCATACCCAATAGCTCTTGTAATGGGCCGTCGATAAATGCTTGTTCATCTGCGCTCAATACAGCAGCAGGGACTGCGCGAAGTGCGTTGAAGTCAGGCTTACCTTGGTAAATAGAGCCTTCTAACCACACATCACCCGCATCAAGGGCTTCTTGTTCAGTGATAGAAATACTTGGTAATACTTTTTTTAATTTTGTACGTAAACTCATAATCAACTCATCCGACCAGACAATAATACCTACATTACGTCATAAAAAATGGTTTAGATCAATTACTCTAAGCAATTTTTTAACAGTTTTTTCAATTTATTTATTTTTAGGCTATCTAAGCCATTGAATAAAAAGAGCTAACACTTGTACGCTGAAAAGTATTTAGTTGATTTTTTTTTACTAAAAAACGCTAAAATAATTAAACCTCAGCAACAATAGAAACAAAATGAGGGAAAATAAAGATATGTTAAAGTTTGTGCAAGGTAAGTAGTGTAAGCTTATCGACTGTTAACTAACACTGTTAATCACCACTAAAAGTCGGCTAATTTGCCATTACATAGTTTTATTAATGTATTGGGATCAAGTGCAATTTCAAGGCCGCGTTTACCAGCGCTTACATAAATAATATCAAACTGCTTTGCGCTACTATGGAGGTAAGTTGCTAAGCGTTTTTTTTGCCCTAATGGACTTACGCCACCAAGAATATATCCGGTGCTATTTTCTACCTTTTGTGCAGCGGCCATATGTACTTTTTTAACACCACATGCTTTTGCTAAGAGCTTTAAGTTAACTTGTTGACTCACAGGCGTAATTGCCACTACTAACTGCAATTCATTGGTTTCAAATACCAAGGTTTTGAAAACCTGCTCAGCGGCTAGATTTAACTTTTCAACAGCTTCTAAACCAAAGCTATGTGTACTTGAGTTATGCTCATAACTGAGCAGCTCAAAAGTGGCCTTGTGTTTTTTTAATAATTGTGTGGCTGGCGTCATGACTAACTCCATTGAATTGTTAACTGCTTTAAAATTAACAAAAAAAAGAGTACCAAGGTACTCTTTTTTAAACTATATTCACTCGCTAAATTATATTAACAACAGGGATTAAACGACTCTTTGCAGCCATTTTATTACCATAAATCCGCATAGAGCTTATTGCCAATGCAATAACGACAGCGCACCCGAGTAACCAAAATGCCGAAAACATCGGAGATTGCTTAAAGTTACCCACTTGATACACCACAGAGGCTGTGATGTAAGCAAGCCCTGTTGACCAAGTTGCAACAAATAGCATCCATTTCATTCCAGCTTCTCGGTACATAGCGCCCATCACCGCCACACAAGGTGTATAAAGCAATACAAAAACTAAATAACTGAATGCAGCAAGTTGACTGCTAAATAGGTTTTCCATGGTTGCGAAGGTCGATACATTCACTTCTTGATCAATGGCCGCACTACTTTGATCGCTCACATTAGTGACATTTAAACCCAGTGGATCGAGTAAATTACCGAATACGTCTATTAGGTTTGCAGGAATACTCGCGAACGCCTCAGCCAATTTATCGATGACATTAACTGGCTCTTCATTCACAGCCGCTGCGCCATCTAAATTTGAATATAAACTATCTAAAGTACCAACTACTGCCTCTTTAGCAAATACGCCAGTAAAAATACCGACCGTGGCAGGCCAGTTATCTTGCTCTACCCCGATAGGAGCAAACACCGGTGTTGCAATTTTTGAAATTTCACTGAGCATCGATTTATCTGTGTTGTCATTGCCAAAGGTAAAATCAGTACCTATGGAGCTTAATATTTTTAAAATAACAAACACCACAATTATAGTTTTACCGGCGCGCATACAAAAGCTTTTTAAGCGCTCCCATGCTTTGTAAAGTACGCCTTTTGCCGTTGGCATATGATACGCAGGTAATTCGAGAATAAACGGGGTAAGCGTTGGACTAAACAAGGTATTTTTAAGTACCAAACCGGTTAATACCGCCATAACAATACCTAAAATATACAGTGCAAATACTAAGTTTTGGCCATTAGTGGTAAAAAAGGCAGCGACAAACAAGGCATACACACTTAAGCGCGCGCCACATGACATAAATGGTGACATGGCAATAGTCAGTAAGCGATCTTTATGGGTTTCTAAAGTACGAGTTGCCATTACTGATGGCACGTTACAGCCAAAGCCAACAATTAAAGGCACAAACGCTTTACCCGGTAAACCAATGGCGCGCATTAATCTATCCATGATAAAAGCAGCACGCGCCATATAACCTGAATCTTCAATAAAGGCTAAACAAAAGTATAAAAAGCCAATCACCGGGATAAAGGTGGCAACAAGCTGAATACCACCACCTATACCGTCCGCAAGCAATGCGCGTAGCCAATCAGGTGCGCCTAATGAAGTTAATATTTCACCAAAGCCATCGACTAAAATCGCGCCTACAGCAATATCGAAAAAGTCTATAAATGCGCCGCCAACATTTACCGCAACAGTAAACATTAAATACATGATCCCTAAAAATATTGGGATCCCTAAAAAACGATTGATCACTACCGCATCTATTTTATCGCTAATGGTTTCAGAGGCGATGCCTTTAGTATTTTGAGCAAGTTCAGCCAGTTGATGGGCAAACTCATAACGACCATTGGCAAAAAGCACATCAAGTTCATGGTGATCGGCAAACTGTTCAAATTCAGCTTTTGCCACTGCCAGTGTTTGTTTATCAGCATAGCCAAAACAGCTTTCATCTTGCTCTAATAACCGCAATGACAACCAATCAGTGTCGATGTTTTCTATCGGTTTATTATTGGCAGTAAAACTGGCTGCAATGTTGTTGGCCGCTTGCGTTATTTTTTGCTCATAACTAGGGGTATGCATTGATACTTTTTTAAGTTTAAGCCCTTGTGCAATAAACTCTTTTAAACCTGTAATGTCTGTTTTATTATTTGCACTTAAGGCAATCACAGGGCATCCAAGTTGCTTTTCTAGCGCCTTTGGATCCGTTACTAAACCATTTCGTTTTGCCACATCGACCATATTTAGCACGACAAGTAAAGGTACTTTCATCTCAAGCAGCTGAGCGGTGAGGTATAAATTGCGTTCAAGATTTGATGCATCAAGAATATTGATGATCAGTTGTGATTCACCACTGAGTGCATAGTCACGCGCAATTTTTTCATCTAAAGGGGTTTGTGCATTTACATCTAAAGAATAAGTGCCAGGCAAATCAACTAATTCGACAGTCTGATCAGCCACTTTAAATTGACCAATTTTCTTATCGATGGTCACCCCTGACCAGTTACCTACTTTCTGTTTGCTACCGGTTAACGCGTTGAATAGTGTAGTTTTACCACAGTTTGGGTTACCTATTACGGCAATGTTTGGATTCATACTGCGAGTTCCAAATTAATTGATTGTGCCTCGGATTTACGAAGACTAAGCACGGTACCGCGAACTTTAACAATCATCGGATCGCCAAATGGAGAAAAGCGCAATACGTGGACAGGAGCGCCTGGCGTTAAACCCATTGCAAGTAATTTCTGGCGCAACAAACTCGCATTAGGATCGATGCTTACAACAGAGCCATGTTGGCCAATTACTAATTTGTCTAACGTTAACATGCCATCTCATTTCATTTAATACATCAATGGCGCTGATTTTACGCCGATTATTCAATCATGCAAGTGAGACTAATTATCATATCGATAAGTAATGCAAAATAAAGCAGCAATGGCAGAATTATACCTATATTGGATCCTAAATCTCATTTGATAAGATAAAAATAGCCGTTTAGTGACAAGTGCTTAAGAAGCCTAATCGCTCTGTAAAGGTAGCATTATGAATATGTATTATACCAATCGTGTTAAGTTACTGACCATTTATAGCGACAGATAAATACAGTGATAACAAGGCGTAAATTTTGACATGTAGTTGTTCTACTTGAAAAAATTATAACGCAGTTAGCGCTTTATTTAGCTCGCTAGAATGGTTAAATATTTAAGTCGATTGGTATTACTGCGTGGTTTTCAGCAAAGCTGTAGCCAAATAAAAACCTGAACTCTTGAGGGTCAATCTCTTAACCAGAGTTCAGATTAATAAGCTTTTGTTAGCCAATAAAAAATGGCGCTAATTAGCGCCATTTTATAAGTAATGAGTGATTACTTAGTTAAATCATCAAAGAACTTTTTTACACCATCAAAAAAGCCTTTTTCTTTTGGACGGTTTTTAGAACCATCCTTACCCATGCTTTGCTCAAGCTCTTGCAATAACTCGCGTTGGCGTTCATTTAACTTAACGGGTGTTTCTATTACCACTTTACAGATCAAGTCACCAACTGCGCCACTACGGACAGACTTAACACCTTTACCGCGCATACGGAACATTTTGCCCGTTTGACTCTCAGCTGGGATCTTCAATTTAGCACGACCATCTAAAGTCGGTACTTCAATTTCGCCACCAAGAGCAGCCGTTGTAAACCCAATCGGCACTTCACAATATAGGTTATTACCATCACGCTCAAAGATACGGTGTTCACGGACCGATACTTGCACATACAAGTCACCAGCGGGTGCACCATGTACCCCTGCTTCACCTTCACCAGATAAACGAATGCGGTCGCCAGTATCAACCCCGGCTGGGATTTTAACCGATAATGTTTTGGTTTTTTCCACACGGCCTTGACCATGACAGCTATTACATGGATCAGAAATTATCTGACCAGTGCCCTGACAGGTTGGACAGGTTTGTTGCACAGCAAAAAAACCTTGGCGCATTTGCACTTGGCCTGCACCATGACAAGTCGTACATGTTTTCGGTTTAGAACCCGCTTTTGCACCGCTGCCGTCACATGGCTCACAGCTTACCCACGTAGGTACTTTAATTTCTACTTCTTTACCACGAACCGCTTCTTCTAAGCTTAAGTCCATGTTGTAACGTAGGTCTGAACCTCGTTGCTGACGCGATTGACGACGGCCACCACCGCCTCCAAAAATATCACCGAACACGTCACCAAATACATCACCAAAGTCACCATGACCGCCACCAAAGCCGCCATGACCACCACCGCCACCGCCACCGCCTTGTTCAAACGCAGCATGGCCGTATTGATCATACATTTGACGTTTTTGACTGTCAGTGAGGATCTCGTAAGCTTCTTTTACTTCCTTGAATTTAGTTTCAAGTTCTTTATCGCCTGCGGTACGATCTGGATGATATTTCATCGCTAAGCGTTTATACGCTTTTTTTACGTCTCTTTCGCTGGCGTCTTTTGCCACTCCAAGGACTTCATAATAATCGCGTTTTGACATATCTATCACACTACTCTTTTCTTACTGCAGCATTGCTGCGGATAAATCGATAAATCGTATCGATTTATCATCTAATTTACATGCAAAAGGCGCGTCAAGCTTTAGCCCGCGCGCCTTAGTTGTTCATCCTAACTTAAATTGCGATATCAGTCATCGTGTTTTCAGTTAGGCGAAGCGCTAACAACAATTACTTGTCGTCTTTAACTTCTTCGAACTCAGCATCCACTACGTCGTCATCTTTCTTCGCAGATTGTTGCTGCTCGGCACCGGCGTCACCACCTTGTTGTGCTTTAGCTTGTGCGATTTCCATTAACTTTTGTGACTTTTCAGCAAGCGCTTGAGTTTTTGCTTCAATCTCGTCTTTTTTGTCACTCTTAATCGCAGCTTCTAGCTCAACAACAGCCGCTTCAATCGCTTCTTTGTCTTCGCTTGGTAATGCATCACCCGCTTCTTCGATTTGCTTACGCGTACCATGCACTAATGCATCAGCTTGGTTACGAGCTGCAACTAGCTCTTCAAACTTTTTATCGTCTTCTGCGTGTGCTTCGGCATCACGAACCATTTTTTCAACTTCTTCATCGCTTAAGCCTGAAGATGCTTGAATGGTGATTTTTTGCTCTTTACCTGTATCTTTATCTTTTGCCGATACATGTAAGATACCATCAGCGTCCACATCAAAAGTAACTTCGATTTGTGGTGTACCACGTTGTGCTGGACGAATACCTTCTAGGTTAAATTGACCTAGTGACTTGTTGTCGCTAGCACGTTTACGCTCACCTTGTAATACGTGAATAGTTACCGCAGCTTGGTTATCTTCAGCAGTTGAGAATGTTTGCGATTTCTTCGTTGGAATAGTCGTATTTTTCTCAATTAACGCCGTCATTACAGAGCCCATAGTCTCGATACCTAGAGATAATGGCGAAACATCTAGTAATAGTACATCTTTCACATCACCAGCTAGTACACCACCTTGAATCGCTGCGCCTACGGCTACTGCTTCATCAGGGTTAACATCTTTACGTGGCTCTTTACCGAAGAAATCAGCAACTGTTTTTTGTACTAAAGGCATACGTGTTTGACCACCAACAAGGATGATGTCGTCAATGTCGCTTACTGATAAATCAGCATCAGCAAGGGCACGTTTTAATGGCTCTAGTGACTTCATTACTAAATCTTCAACTAG
Organism: Pseudoalteromonas rhizosphaerae; assembly: GCF_028885455.1. Classification (NCBI taxonomy): domain Bacteria; kingdom Pseudomonadati; phylum Pseudomonadota; class Gammaproteobacteria; order Alteromonadales; family Pseudoalteromonadaceae; genus Pseudoalteromonas; species Pseudoalteromonas rhizosphaerae. The sequence goes on along the minus strand of NZ_CP118496.1, from coordinate 2,196,960 downwards.
TGACTCAAGCTTAGCGCGTGTTAGTTTCACGTTCATGTGCTTAGGACCAGTTGCATCAGCAGTTACGTACGGAAGATTTACTTCTGTAGATTGTGCAGATGATAATTCAATTTTTGCTTTTTCAGCTGCTTCTTTAACACGTTGCATTGCAAGTGGATCAGTTTTTAAGTCTAAACCTTGATCTTTTTTGAATTCAGCAACTAAATAGTTGATTACGCGGTTATCGAAATCTTCACCACCTAAGTGAGTGTCACCATTTGTAGCAAGTACTTCAAATGTGTGCTCACCTTCAACTTCATCAATTTCAATGATTGATAAATCGAAAGTACCACCACCTAAGTCATATACTGCAACAACGTTTTCGCCTTTGTTTTTGTCCATGCCATAAGCAAGGGCAGCAGCAGTTGGCTCATTGATGATACGTTTAACTTCAAGACCTGCAATACGCCCAGCATCTTTAGTAGCTTGACGTTGTGAATCGTTAAAGTAAGCAGGTACTGTAATAACCGCTTCAGTTACTGCTTCACCTAAAAAGTCTTCAGCTGTTTTTTTCATTTTTTTCAAAACTTCAGCTGAGATTTGTGGTGCAGCGCGTTTTTCGCCGCCCGCTTCAACCCATGCATCACCATTATCTGCTTTGATAATTTTAAAAGGCATGATGCCGATATCACGTTGTACTTCTTCGTCTTCAAAGCGACGACCAATTAAACGCTTAATTGCAAATAATGTGTTTGTCGGATTAGTAACCGCTTGACGTTTAGCAGATTGACCTACTAAAGTTTCTCCGTCTTGCGTGTAAGCTATAATAGACGGAGTGGTGCGATCGCCTTCCGCGTTTTCAATAACACGTGCTTTGCCACCATCAAGTACTGCAACACAAGAGTTAGTAGTACCTAAGTCGATTCCGATAATTTTACCCATGAAATATCTCCAACTTCAAAATTCATTAATACGTTCGATGACTAGTAGATAGGGATGCCACAAACTTAATTCAACTGTAAAAATGAAAAAAAAGTGCTTTTTTGTAATTTATTTTGCAAATAACCCTAATTAATGTGTGGATTGTCTTTTTTTGCATCATTAGGGGCCATTTCACAATCTGGTCTGATGAGTTTTTATGTGTTATAAAATCACTAATAATTAAAAAATGTCTCAAAGGATCACCATGCATTTTGATCAACTATTAAAGCAAGCGGCACTCATAGGCCAGCTGCCCCATTCTGAACAAGCTCACGCAACGATGCAATTTCCTGCAAACTGGTGTCAAGGTCGAACTGCTTTTGGCGGTTTATCAGCCTCACTACTGTATCAGGCAATGCGTCAACAAATAGAACCAAGTCGTCGTTTGTTGTCTATTAGTACAAATTTTGTAGGTCCTTTGTTAGCAGATACTGATTTTTCCCTCTCAGTTGAAATTTTACGGGAAGGAAAAAGTAGCACACAAGTACTGGCAAAAGCGTTGCAGGACGGCCAAGTAAGCGTGGTCGTACAAGCGTGTTTTGCAAAATCGCGAGATTCAGCCATTGAAGTACCAGTGACAAAAACAATGAGCCTAAAACCGGTTAACGAACGTTACACACTGCCATTTAAATCAGGTGCCATGCCGGAATTTTTCCAACACGTCGCGCTTTGCCCTCAGCAAGGTGGAATGCCGTTTTCAGCAGCCCAAACGTCGCATTTAGGCGGATGGATGAAGTTAAAACAATCGCCAGTAGAACTTAGTGAAGCACATATTATTGCCTTAACGGATGCATGGCCGCCTACTTTATTACAAATGTTTAACCAACCAGCGCCCGCCAGCAGTATGTCGTGGTATTTAGAGTTTGTAAAAACACCGCAGTTGGCAGCCGATGAGTGGCTTGGATTTGAAGCAGAAACTCATCACTGTAAAGATGGCTATGGTTTAGAGGATGGTTGTATTTGGTCACAATCCGGCGAATTGCTTGCGCTTACCCGCCAAACCGTAGCATTATTTGATTGAGCTTGGTTCTACAACCTGAGCATAATCACTGCCATCAAAAGCCATTATTTTACTGTATTGCCCATTTTCAATGATATGGGCAAGTCCCATATCAAAAATCTCTTGTAACACTTTACTGTTAAAATAGGCTGGTCGAGGAGCCTCAGGAAATATCGGGTGTACAGTAATAGGCTTGATTGGGTGCGATTCTTTATATTGCTGTAGATAATATAAAAACACCCGTTTTTCTAGTACCACCACATCAACCCACTCTTTCATTAGATGATCCACTTGCGCAGCTTGGTATACGACTTCTTCATAAGCGCTTAATTTAGTCGTTAATGCTTTAAATGGCGGCGGCAGAAATTCGGTGGCGTTTTGAAAGGCAACAACACTTTTCCCCAGTAGATCATAGACAGTATTAATTTTAAAATTATTTTTACGTAAGCTAATTGCCACATTTTGATACGCCAATAAGCTTTGGCTTGGATAAATCGCAGAAGTGGTGAGCCCCGCATAATTCATCGCAATATCGACCTTCATTTGTTCTAAGGATTGCCCTGCACGTTTATTAGACATATAGACTATATCTAGATTTGTTATACCTTGATCTTTAAACGCAGATTTTAAAATCTGCAACTGCAAGCCGGTATCATCCTCACTAAAGACGTAAGGAGGCAAAGAAGGGCTTACCGCAACGGTAATAATGTCGCTAGATTTTGGCGCAGCTAAACTCAATGCAAAAGTGCTATATAAAACAAAAAAAAACACTATAAAATACTTCATTCACCACCCACAGATAGATGCTTTTTAGCAACTGTAAAATTACATGACAACTTTCTTATTAGGCTAGCCTAGTTAAACCAATTTCGCATTTGTATTTAGCATATAATTGATGCAAACTTGATCTAAGATACTTCTAAGTGGTTATTAATTTGCAAACTGCCTGCCCTAATTGTGACTTGATTATTGATATCCCGCACATAGTTGCAAAACAAATGGCTGTCTGTCCACATTGTCACAGTAAACTATGCGCAGCAAATATAAATTATGACAGCCGTATTGTAGCACTCAGTATTAGTGCTTTACTCATGCTGCTAAGCAGTATGTTTTATCCATTTATCTCATTTAGTAGTAATGGCATTACACAGACGATTACCTTGCCCGATGCCGCTCGTATTTTGTTTAATTACGACAGCGATTTATTAGGCATTTTTATTGATGTTAGTATTATTGGTTTACCAATGGCATTACTCACTATTTTGATCCCACTGCATTTAGGCTTACTTAAAGTACTTCCACAAACGATTGCCAGACGCTTACTCAAATTCACCTTAGCGCTAGAGCCATGGATAATGTCAGAAATATTTTTAATCGGTGTATTGGTCAGCATGGTAAAAATAATGTCGCTAGCGGAAGTCAGCTTTGGCGTTAGTTTTTGGGCCTATGCCGCGTTTGTACTCTTCTATATTGGCTCATTAGCACACTTAAATCGTGCTCGATTATGGGATCAAGTACAGCCTCAGGCTGAAATTGCAGCCGCAAAACTTTCTTATCGTGCCATAGATAGTAACATTCGAGCCTGTCATGTCTGCCATCAACTAAGCGATAGCGAATACTGTTCTCGCTGTAATAGCAAAACCCATATCAGAAACCCCCACAGCGTACAAAAAGCAACGGCATGGTTAATAACTTCAATTGCCTGTTATATTCCGGCAAATTTATTGCCAATAATGTACACCACTAGTTTGGGGGATGAATCCCCCTCAACATTAATTGGTGGGGTAATAACACTGTGGCAAGCTGGCTCATACCCTATTGCATTAATCATTTTTTTAGCGAGTGTAGTAGTACCATTAGCTAAAGCGCTCATTTTAACATTTTTATGCTTTTTGGTTAGCAAACCCGCTAACGGCCAGACAAAAGGCTATACGAAAGTCTATCAATTAACCGAGTTTATTGGTAAGTGGTCTATGATCGATGTATTTGTTGTCGCGATTCTAGTAGCCTTAGTGCAATTAGGAAATTTAATGTCAGTAACGCCAGGTTTAGGCACTGTATTTTTTACTATCATGGTGATTTGCCAAATGCTTGCAGCACACGCGTTTGACCCTCGGCTATTATGGGATTCGCCAAACAATGATAAAAAGACCATAAATTAGAGAAACAGCATGAGTGAAACAGCTAATATAAAAAAAGAACCTATTATTTCTGCGATTTGGATCATACCGGTTATAGCTTTGCTCGTTGGTGTGTGGATGCTTTACCAATACCAAGCTAATAAAGGCGCAACCATTTATATTTCAATGCCTCATGCTGAGGGTATCGTGGCAGGCAAGACTGAAATAAAAGTACGTAGTGTGAAAATCGGCCAAATTGATCACGTTCGCCTCTCTGATACTAAAAACAGTGTGATTGCTCGAGCTCAAATTGATAAACATTATGATGGTTTACTCACGGAAGACGCCAACATCTGGGTAGTAAAACCACGTATTGATGAAACGGGTATCAGCGGTATGAGCACGTTACTATCGGGTGTATATTTAGAATTTTCACCAGGTGAAAGTAGTAAAACAAAAGAGCATTTTAAATTACAAGAAGAGCCAGCGCTGATTGATAAAGATGTCAAAGGCGGTCGCTTTTCATTACTCAGCTATGATGCTGAGGTTATGGATGTCGGCACCGGTATATTTTTTAAGAATTATAAAATTGGTCAAGTTGAAACAGCGACATTTGATTGGAAGAATCAAGCGATGAAGTATGGTATTTTCATCAACGAACCTTATCAAAACCTGATCACCTTAAATTCTATTTTCTGGGTCAATACGGGTGTTGAAATTGATTTATCTGCCGATGGCATTAATGTAAAAACAGGTTCATTAAGCAGGTTATTAAAAGGAGGGATCTCGGTTGGTTTGCCTGAACAACAATCGCCGGGTGATTTTGCTCAAGAAGGTCATAGCTTTTCGCTTAGTAATAGTTACAAAGATGCTCTTGAGGAACGCTTTTATAATTTTGATTATTACCTAATTGAGTTTGAGCAGTCTATTCGAGGTTTACGTGCCGGCGCACCGGTTGAATATCGTGGCATGCGCGTAGGTACTGTTGTAGAAGCACCTGCGAATGTGATGATCGATGGCAAACCCGCACACTTTAGAACTGATAATACTGCAGTGCCCGCTTTAATAAAAATAGAGTATGGCCGTATTTACCATGACAATGCCTCAGCCAAACAATTTTGGCAAAGCAGTGTTGATGGTTGGATCAAAAATGGCATGCGCGCTTCTTTAAAACCAGGCAATTTGCTTACTGGCGCTGTGTATGTCGATTTTGATATCTACCACGATGCCCCAGCTGCTAAGTTAGAAACACTGTCTCAATATCAAGTATTTCCGAGTGTCTCCAGTGGCATTACCGTATTAGCAGATCAAGTGTCTGACGTATTAAATAAAGTAAATAATTTAAAAATTGAAGACAGCTTAGCGCAAATTGATTCCGCGTTTGCTGATTACCAAGCGCTGGCGAATGAAATGCGTACATTGTTAAGTAAACAAGATACCCAAAATTTACCCGGTGATATTAATCGTAATTTTGCTGAAATGACAAAAAGTATGCAGCAATTTGATGTCACCATGAAACAGTTTGAAAAAACCATGGCCAGTTATCAACAAGGCTCCTCATTTCATCAGCAATTACAACAAACACTCTCAGAGTTTAAGCGTTTAAGTGAAGAGCTACAGCCACTCTCGCGTGGCTTAAATGAGCAACCAAATATGTTTATTTTTGATAAATCATTGCCTGCCGATCCAACGCCGAGGAAACAATAATGCGGACATTTTTACGTATACAATTTTTTGCTGTTATTGGGGTGCTATTATTATCAGGTTGTAGCCAATCACTTAATACACCCGTTAAATACTACCAGTTTGAGCAAAGTATTAAACCAATGCAGCGCAGTAGCACTGACACATCAGCTCAATTACGGATCAACACAGTAAGTTTACGAGGCGCATTAAATAACCGTGGTATTGCAATGAAAATGGATAATAATCAGGTCAATGCTGCTAATTATCACTTATGGAGTGAAGCGCCAGATCAAATGCTAACAGCTAGCGCCCATCAAACATTATTTACCACGCTTGATAACTGGATGGTGGTCAAAGGATTACCTGTTATAACAGATAAAGATCAGCAAAGTTATTATGAATTAGAATATGAGCTACATCATTTCAATGGTGATAACCAAGGTAATGCGGATATTTCTGGTTTGTGGCGCCTATATTATACGTCGTTTGAAAATGGCCGCTCTTTAAAAACAATTCATTATTTTAGTGAGGTTAACCCTTTAACTGGTGATGATTACGAAGGCCTCGTCGAAAGCTTAGAGCAAAACTGGCAGAATATTAATCAACAGGTAGCAACTACCCTGAGTGTTCTTATTCAAGAATAAACACCACTAAAGCAGTGCCATCATTATTAAGCACTGCTTTGCCTATATACCCAAACCCGAGTTTATTTAATAACCCATGCGAAGCGGTATTGTTAGCATCGGCTATCGCGGCAATGTAGCTGAACTTACCTTGATACGCGTGTAATAGTTTTGCAGCCGCTTCATAGGCACTGCTAGTGCTTCTCGTTGGAATAAGCCCACCATGCCCATGGCAACGCCTTGTTTATTTGCCACAATATAAGGTCCAAAACCTTGCTGTTGGTGGCCATCAATAAAGGTTTTTTGTAAATAATCTTCGGCTTGTTGTTTGGTATAAATGCCTTTATCAGCAATATAACGATAAAAGCTGGGCTGATTTAATAAGCTCAAGATAAACGACGCATCACTTAGCTGGCCATGGCGAAGAATTAAACGTTGCGTATTCATATCTCGTTTTCCTATTAATGATAGTGATCGTTTAAGCTAAATTAAAATGCAGCACTATCAACTGTACCGGTATAATTTAAACAGGCTGCGACACGATGTTGTTGAACCTTGGAAAGCTCCGACAATTTATAATAACGATGTGCTAAGTGTTCATCGCTGAGCGTGATCACAGCATCTTTTAACAAACTAACTCTAAAAATAAAAGCATGAGAATTAAACGCTTTGTGATAATAAATACCGGTTAAGTGTTCAATTTTCACTTCACAGCCGAGCTCTTCTTGGCATTCGCGTATGAGTGCTTGATGTACAGTTTCACCGACATCTAAGGCGCCACCAGGTAATCCCCAGCTTAGCTCACCATAGCTTGCCTTTAGCAGCAAAACCTCCCCGCTGGCATTAGTGATCACCCCATGGGCGCTGAGTCGATAAAAATCTGTAAATGCCATGTTTCCCTCTAAGTTGATAATCTTAAACAATAACAAAAAGCCCCGCAATTGCGAGGCTTAAAGATTATGAATCACGGTTAATAATTAATCATGGCTAATTTTCACTACCTGCTTTCCGGTAAAGCCACCAGCAATTTGTTTATTCAGCGCCTGTGAAATACTACTGGCGTTAAATTCAACCTCAATGATCTGCGGTATTTTGATACTGCCACTGGCTAAATTGTCTAGCAATAAATTGCCCATAAAACTCATTTTTTGCTGAGCACATAAACTGTTTGCTAACCACGCTCCACCTAAAGAAACAATACCTATATTTGGCGCACGTCTGAACATCAGCTCCTGCTCAAACTTAGGCAGTGGATTTAAGCACGCAATACGGCCACAAAAACGCATTAATTCAACATTACGTACCGTGGTTTCACCACCAATCGAATCGAGCACTGCATCAAAGCCTTGTGGACCAAGTTCTTTACGAATTTTATCGCTAAGCGTTTTATCGTTGTAATCAAACACCACATCAGCACCCAATTGTTTAACAAGCTTATGGTTGCGTTTGCTCGCGGTGGTAAATACCGTAGCACCACGTTGTTTGGCAAATTGAATGGCGAACTGACCGACGGCCCCCGCACCAGCTTCAATTAAAAGTGAATCACCTTCGGTTAATTGCAGTTTATCAAGAGCTATTAATGCCGACATCCCTGCGCAGGGTAATGTCGCGGCTTGCTGTAACGTAACGCTGTCAGGAATTTGCGATACAGCAAAGTTAGGCACTTTAGCGTATTGTGATAACACCCCTTGGTCGCCAACATTACCATGCCACATAACCCGAGTACCGACACTTGGAAATACCCCTTTAGTGGCTTTTACCACCACCCCTACAGCATCAAGGCCTAGGGTATGAGGATAGTGCCATTTACAAAAACCTTGTTTAGCAAAATACGCATCAACCGGATTCAACGCAACATACTCAACCTTTATCAACAATTCGTTGTCTACAACATCAGGCACCGGCAATTCAAGCTCAGATAAATTAATCTGTTCATTAGGTTCAAGTAACGCAATCGCACGCATTGTCGCGGGGATTGTTGATAAAAGATCAGTATGTGGCATCAAAAACTCAACTTAACTTAATTAACTAACGCATAACTCCAACGACCATTAAATACTTGGTAAGTGTCTACTTTAGCAAGTAATGATGAAATCGTTGAGTCAATTGCATTTTCCTGCGCTATTAAAACATCCTGTCGCGCATCTAACAACTCTAAGTAAGGTATTTGCCCTTCTTGGTACATCGCCTGCGCTTGTAAAAAGGCATTATTAGCAAACTCATAACGTGCTTTGGCATAGCCTAGTTGTTGAGTTTGTTTGACTAATAACTGCAGTGAAAGTTCACTCTGCGCTAATGCCTCCAACACCACTTGTTGATATTGGCTGTAAGCGGCTTCACTGAGATATTGCTGAGCATCACGTTGCGCCAATAACGCAGGGTAGCTCAATAATGACCACTGAATGCGTGGGGCAACTTGCCATTGCTGCGTAGTGTCAGAAAGCTGGTTGTTATCTAAGCTCAATACACCTGCAAACGCCGTTAAACTGATATCAGGTAATAATGCTTTACTCGCAGCCACGCTTAATGAATTAGCTTGGCTAAATTCAAATAATGCTTGGCTAATATCAGGACGCAGTGCAATGGCATCACTTGGGGTGGCTAAACTTACAGTAAATGCATGCTCAAACAGCGCTTGCTCATCAACTAAGGTTAGATCAGCAGGTAACTGCCCTGTTAACGTCGCAAGCGTTGCTAGATCACGAAATTGCGCGTATTCAATATCTGGCAACAAAGCTTGCTGCTGCTTCAATTGTGCTAAGGTTCGATTTAAATCAAGCTCATTAGCGACCCCTTCCTCAACGCGAGCCCGCAGAACCGCAATACTTTGCTCTAATGCTTCAATTTGTAGGTTAATGATCTGCTGTTTTTGCTTATTACCTTGAAAACTGACAAACCCTTTTACCACAGAGGTAACAACTTCAATATGCAAAGCACGTAATTGTTCCGCTTGACTCATTGCCCCTGCATTCGCAGCATCAACAAGCGCAGTTATTTTACCAAATAAATCAAGTTGCCAATCAAGGTTAACATTGGCTTCCGATTGACGCGTGTTAACGTTACCAGTACTTGAGCGAGTGGCATCAACTGCCACTGCACCTTGGGGAAGATACTGTGCTTTTTGCCCACCTAAACGAGCAAGCGCGCTTTGTAACTGCAACTGACTAGTGTGCAAATCATGATTATTAGCGCGCGCACTGAGCACTAGATTATTTAACTGGGTTGAATTTAATTGCTGCCACCAGTTAAGCTCATCTTGACCTTGTAATTGTGCTGCGATTTGTGTTTTTGCAACAAATTCTTGTAGCTGATTTTGCTGTTGCTGCTCATCAATTTTACTGGCGCAGCCACTTAATAAACCCGCCACAACAAGAGCGGTTAACTTATACTTACTCATTAATTTGCTCCTGCGTAGTCACTTTACGGGTTTTAGTTACCAAAATATAAAATACAGGGGTAAATAATAAACCAAACACGGTTACACCAATCATACCCGAGAACACTGCGTTGCCCATTGCATGGCGCATTTCTGCTCCAGCTCCCGTTGCTAATACTAAGGGAATAACACCCGCAGTAAAGGCAATTGACGTCATTAAGATAGGTCGTAAACGCATCCGACAAGCTTCTAAAATAGCGTCGAAATGACTCAACCCATGGTTATTTTTATCGCGTGCAAACTCCACCATTAAAATGGCATTTTTAGAAGCCAAGGCAACCAATACAATCAATGCTATTTGCGTGAAAATATTATTATCAGCGCCAACCAACCATACACCCATTAATGCTGAGAATATTGTCATTGGTACAATAAGAATAATAGCCAGTGGGAGACGTAAGCTTTCATACTGCGCAGCCAATACCATGAACACTAATAACACCACTAATGGGAATACGTAGACCATGGTATTACCCGCTAGAATTTGCTGAAAAGTAACTTCGGTCCATTCGTACTCAATACCCGTAGGTAAATTATCAGCCAAGATCAGCTCAATTGCCTGCTGTGCTTGATCTGAACTGTAACCAGGCGCTGGACTACCATTAAGCTCTGCACTTGGGTAACCATTGTAATGCATCACTCGATCAGGACCTGTTGTAGGCGTTGCCGTTAATACCGAACCTAATGGCACCATATTCCCTTGGTTATTGCGCACTTTTAGATTCAATATTTGTTCTGGATCAAGGCGGAAATCAGCATCAGCTTGGGCATTAACTTGGTACGTACGGCCAAATAAATTAAAGTCATTAACGTACATTGAGCCCAAATACACTTGCAACGCATTAAATACTTCATCCAATGGAATACCTTGAATAAGCGCTTGCTCTCGGTCGATATCAATATCCATTTGTGGTACTTGAATTCTAAAACTTGAATAGAGCCCCATTAACGCAGGATCTTGCTGAGCTTTAGTAATCACCGTTTGCAAACTGTTAAATAGTGTTTCAAAGCCTTTATTACCGCGATCTTCAATTTGCAGTTTAAACCCACCCGTGGTGCCTAAACCTTGAATTGGCGGCGGTGGGAATACAGCCACAAATGCTTCATCAATGGCACTAAAACGCTGGTTTAACTGTGCCGCAATAGCCATCGCCGATTTACTAGGATCGCTTCGCTCACTAAAGGCTTCTAGCGGTGTAAATACAATGGCGCTATTAGGACTGTTAGTAAAACCATTTACCGACAAGCCAGGAAAGGCAACTGTGTGAGCAACCCCTGGTACTTGCAGTGCAATTTCTTGCATTTGCCTAACCACATCTTGAGTACGGTCTAAACTCGCTGCATCAGGTAATTGTGCTATCGCAACTAAATACTGCTTATCTTGTGCAGGAATAAAACCACCCGGCACGGCATCAAATAGCTTAATTGTTCCGCCTAATAAAACCACGTATGCAATCACCACTACCACGCTCATGCGCATTAGTTTTTGTACCAGCTTTTGATAGCCTTTGGCGCCACGGTCAAATACTCGATTAAAGGGTGCAAATAACCAGCGACCAAATAAACGATTTAATAAACGCGTCAGCGCATCCGGTTTAGCATCATGACTTTTAAGTAATAGTGCCGCCAACGCCGGTGATAAAGTTAATGAGTTAAATGCTGAGATAACCGTTGAAATAGTAATAGTTAACGCAAACTGTTTATAAAATTGACCTGATAAACCACTAATAAACGCGGTAGGAATAAACACTGCACACAACACTAACGCAATCGCGATTATAGGCCCTGTCACTTCAGTCATCGCCACGCGCGTTGCTTCCAGAGGTGATAAACCTTGTTCAATGTTACGTTCAACGTTTTCGACCACCACAATAGCATCATCGACCACAATACCTATGGCAAGTACTAAACCAAATAACGACAGCGTATTGATCGAGACCCCTAACCACTGCATCACCGCAAAAGTACCAATTAGTGAAACTGGCACAGCTATAAGCGGAATAATCGAAGCACGCCAGGTTTGTAAAAATAACACCACTACAATTACCACTAACGCGATAGCTTCAAGTAACGTTTTGATCACCGCATCAATCGAGCCGCGAACAAATACCGTAGGGTCGTAGACAATGTCGTACTCAACACCAGCTGGAAAATCTTTCGATAAACGCGCCATGGTTTCGCGTACTTGATCTGAAAGCTCAATCGCATTAGAGCCAGGACGTTGAAATATCGGCATCGCCAGCGCTGGTTGATTATCAAGTTCAGCTCTAAGTGAGTAAGTATTTTGGCCTAAATCGACACGTGCAACATCGCTTAGACGTGTTAATTGACCTTGTTCACCCACTTTAATGATCACTTGCTGAAACTCTTCAATACTGTTTAAGCGCCCTTTTACATTTAACAATATTTGAAATTGACTGTCTGTTGAAGCAGGTTGTGCACCTAAGCTACCCGCTGCAACTTGTTGGTTTTGCGCACGCAATGCGTTGACGACGTCCATTGCAGTTAATTCTCGTGCTGCTAATGCATCGGGGTTAAGCCACACTCGCATTGAATATTGACCACCACCAAATAATTTTACATCGCCTACGCCACTCAAACGTGCAATTTGGTCTTTCACATATAAATCAGCGTAGTTAGATAGATACGCTGTATCATGTGTTTTTTCCGGTGAGAATAAGTGTACCACCATGGTTAGATCCGGTGATGATTTTTCAGCGACGACGCCTAAGCGCTGCACTTCTTGTGGTAGTCGCGGCAAAGCACTGTTAACCCGATTTTGTACTTGTACTTGCGCACGATCTAAATCCGTTCCCAATGAAAACGTTACCGTCAGTGTCATACGCCCATCACTGGTCGCTTGGGAAAACATATACAACATGTTCTCAGTACCATTGATCTCTTGCTCCAATGGAGTGGCCACAGTTTGTGCTATTACGGTTGGATTTGCTCCTGGGTAGTTCGCAGTTACCACAACTGTCGGCGGAACAACTTCAGGATACTCACTGACCGGCAGTTGAAACAACGAAATACCACCGGCAATTAAAATCACCAATGACAGCATGGCTGCAAATATCGGTCGTTGAATAAAAAAGTGAGAAAATTTCATTATTCGTCCTACTTCTTAGCCATAAGTGTGTGCTGCGCCGTTGGCGATAACGTAAAAGCAACACCGGTGGTGTCTAGGGTCACTGTATTAGGTGAAATCGGCATGCCAGGTCCAACACGCGCAGGACCATTAACCGCAATCACATCGCCAGCTTTTAAGCCCGAGGTAATAGCGCGAAAACTGCCATAGCGCTCACCGGTTGTAACCAGTTTATATTCAAGAATATTGCCTTCACCTACAGTGAGCACAAAGCGATTTTTCAAATCGGTGCCAATTGCTCTATCAGGCACAATAACTTGCTCTGTAACGTCATTGGCCGCTAACTTAATACGTGCAAATGAACCGGCGCGTAAGGCGGTATTTTCATCAAATCGTGCACGAACTCGCAAAGTACCTGTTGCTGCATTGATTTGATTATCAATAAAGTCGATATAACCGGTGTGTGCAAAGCCATTTTGACCAACTTTTTGCATGACTACTTGCTGATGAGCAGCGGCGGTTACTTCATCAAATGAACTATTCCAAGTACGTTCATCAACATCAAAGTAAGCATACATAGTTTGATTTGATACGATTGAAGTCAGTACACTTTGCCCTGCAAGCACATTATTACCTTTGGTAATATTTGCACGCGAGATCACACCATCAATGGGTGAACGTATATCTGTAAATTCTAAATCTAAATTAGCTGCAATTAGCTGGGCTTTTAAGGCCGCAAGTTGTGCTTCACGTTGGCGTAACGTTGACGTACGTGATTCCGCTTGCTCTGTTGAAATCGCTTTTCGCTCGGTTAATCGCACCGCTCTTTTAGCTTCACTTTGCGCTTGCGATAAAGCGGCTTCAGCACTGACTACTTGTGCCTCTAAACTTGCTACAACCGCAGCATATGGGCGAGCGTCAAGTTTAAACAGTAAGTCACCCTGTTTAACCTCGTCGCCCTCATTAAACGCAATATGCTCAATAACTCCGGCAACACGTGGCATAAGTGATACTTCTTCCGGCGCTTCTAAACGCGTAGTGTAGGTGTGCCAGTTTTGCACTGGCTTAATGATCACTGAGGCAACATCTATTGGTTGAAGATGTGGTTGATTGCTCTGTTGAGCAGGCTCTTCTGCACAACCGGTGAGGGCAAGTGATGCCCCTAAAACTGCAATAGCTATTAAGTGTTTGTTCATGACGACGCTCCATTTAGTGTATTTTTCTATGTTACGGAACATTTTTGTGGACAAAAACCATAGATTTTTAAATTCATTAATGCCAATATGGCATCAATTAAATATTGGTGAGTAATTAATGGATACCACAAGTCGCTTATTGATGTTGTTAGAAGTCGTTGAGCGAGGCTCATTCGCTAAAGCAGCAGAAACCCGTAATATTGATCGTTCAGTGATCTCAAAACAAATAAGTCGTCTCGAAGATGATTTAGGAGTACGTTTACTGAACCGCACCACCCGCTCATTTTCACTGACAGCTGCAGGGGCCGAAATGATTAAAAAGGCCAGTGAGTTGAGGCAACTACTAGGTGAAACTGTGCGTTTAGCCGAGAATTATCACCAAGAGCCACGCGGTGTATTAAAAATCACTTCATCAACCATTATCGGCAGGCGTTATCTACAACCTGTAATTAATGATTTTCAAAAACGCTTCCCGCAAGTAGAAGTTGAACTAAGACTCGATGATAAGTTAGTTGATCTGGTATCTGAAGGCTTTGATCTTGCTTTTCGGGTCGGTGAGCCAAAAGACTCATCACTGATCGCACGTAAAATTGCGCGCAATAGATTACTAATATTAGCCGCACCTGAGTTTATTCAAACGTATGGATTGCCAAGTAAAATAGAGGACTTAATTGATTTACCCGCAGCCAGTTATTCCAGCACTTCGTTGCGCGTTGAGGGTATTCGTTATGTAGATCAATATGGTCTACCGCAAGAGCAAAAAATTAAGAGTGTGTTTAGAGCCAATGATGCCGAGGTACTGCTCGATAAAACGCTTTCTGGAACAACCTATGTGCTCGCGCCAGCATTTATCATTAATGATGAAATAAAGCAAGGACGTTTAGTGCCCTTATTAACAGACATCAAATTACAAGAATACAGTGCGATGTACGCGGTATATCCACACCGTGATTTACCTGTAAGAACACGGTTATTTTTTGATGCGATACGTGATCACTTAGGTAAAGAAACACCACTTTGGGAAAGTAACATTCCCGGTTTCGAGCACATGTATCTAGGTTAAGAAACCTGTTCTAGTTTTGCTGAGTATTGCTGTGAGTCAAAATAAACATTGTTTCGACCATGTTTTTTTGCATAATAAAGTTGCTCATCTGCTGCTTTAATCGCTTGTTTTAGGCTATCGCCATCACGATAAGCAGCTAAACCGATACTTGCTGTTAAACTTATTTCACGCGCACCAACATTGATAGCCGTACTTTGCAAACCGACTCTGATATTTTCAGCAATTTGATAAGACTCTTGTTGATTTGAATCAGGAATGAACAGTGCAAACTCTTCGCCGCCAGTACGAAAAACTCGCCCCTTGTTAAGTGTTTCTCTTAATATAGTGGCAATTTCAACCAGAACTTGATCGCCCACATCATGACCAAATTCGTCATTTACTTTTTTAAAGTAATCAAGATCTAGCACCATAATAAATAAATTAATTTTGTCTACCAACTCAACTTCAAAGTAATGGTTCATTGCTAAACGGTTGCCGGTGTTTGTCAGCGGATCTAACAAGGCAAGGTTTTCTAGTCGCTCTGAAAATTGTGCTCGGCTCGCTTCAAAAATATGCGCAGTAACCCAAACTATCACATAGCTAAAACTCATATTTAGGTACAGGTTAAGCTCTGAAAATGGTGCTAAGGAGGGTTTACTAATAAACACAGCCGTTTGTACACACACTAATAACAACGATAGGTAAAAACCACACTTACAACCTAACAATAAATAAAATAATATAGGTAAAGTAAAAGTCCAGACGAACAGGCCACTCTTAACAACAGCAAGGTAAGTGCCCAAGATTACTAATAGCATAATACAAAGGCACAATAATAACGGCTGCCAAGTCTGAAATTTTCGTGTCCGAGCATAGTTAAAAGTATAAAAACAATAAATAGCAAAAACCCCTTCTAAAATCCCTAATGAGTAAAAGTCATTAATAAAAAGATTAAAATAGGTAAAAACACTCGCTAAAATTCCGAAACAGAAACAAATCCATTTCAGTAAATTTTCACGTAATACTTGAGCGCTATCTAAGGCTGCGATATCCATTGATTAACTTTAATTCGAACGAAAAAAAGTCAGTCTAACGGTTAATTGAAAGAGTACAAGCTCTATTTGTTTTTGATATATTCATTTTTATAAAAAATTTTTAAAATTAAGATCTTAGTAACTAACAGCCTATTCATCATTAATTAATTGTTCTATATCTTCTAACATATCGGAGAACTCAGCATTAGCATGCTGGCGCTGTTTTGCTGTCAACGTGGCTCTTAAACTCACAAGTAAACGCGCATAGCGCTTTGAATTTTCAGCATCTAAGCGAATTAATTCGTCACTCATAAACACCTCTCGCTCAGTAATGACAGCTGATAATTGGCTAATAAACTGATCGCGGCTAAGTTGGCTATCAAAAAATACCTGTTTGAGTTTATCCAGCCGAGTTTGCTTGTAAGCTTGCCTTAATAAAAATGTTGCTTGAAATTCGCTGTTCGCTTGGGTGATCAAAGACACTTGTTGTTCACTCAGTTTACCAAGCCACTGTTTATAAGTATCTAACTGACGTTCAAGGCGATCTTGCTCACGCTGTGTTGGGGTTTGTTCATTATACTCGTCACTTTCTGTTGTTATATCCTCTGCAATGGCAGCAACAAATTCTTCTCTTTGCTCCGTGGATAAACCAATAGTAAGTTCAATAAGATCGTCTCTTACATACATAACTAACGATTGCCAATGTGTTTTAAAGCCTTGAAAATACGTTAATAATGCTTGCTCTGAAGGGTCTTCATCAAGTAGCTTTTGTAATGCCAACAGATCCTGTCGATACAAAGGTAATTGCGTCTTACGATGCCAATCCCGACTTTTCTTAATTAAGTCTTTAGCTTGTTTGCTTTGCTGCTTCGATAAATCAACGTAATCATCAATCCAAAACGCCGATAACCAGCCTATATTATTGTAGGTAAATGTAGCTGAGCATCCAGTCAGAGCTAATAGCAACACACCAACTACTGCGGATGTATAATTCAAGCACATGTTTTTTATCGACATTTTTATTTTTCTTACGGTTCTTTATAGCACTACGTTAATCAACTTAGCGCATTATGTAAATGAGGTAATTAAAATAAAACCGAACAAATAGAAATAATTATCATTTAGCTATTGACGCACATTCAAATACAAGTAATAATCGATCGCATCAACACCAAGCAGCCCAACACGACACGTTTGCGCTTCTTGTAAGAATTGAACGTACCGACCTCAGTGCCCTAGGGAAGATCGACCAGTAAGGATGCTGGGCCCCTTTAGTACAAAGTTGTTGATGAAGATGGTGACGCTTCGAGCATATTACTTACTCGACCCAAGTAATATAATTAAAAGATCACACTCACTTGCTACATTGCTCATATCGGTGACGGTTGATATGACCCAAAAAGCCCCATCAGGGGCTTTTTTTATTCCTTTAAATTTTCTGTAATATCTGTATCTTATGTCTAAGTTTTATCATTTATAGTGCGAAGCTGGGCAATTGTGGTTGTTGGGACTAAAATTAAACAGTAACACGCTAATTGGAGGTATTGTCATGTGGCAGCCGAAGTTTAAGATATTGTTGATGGTCGGTGCACTTAGCATCTGTGGTGTTGCTCATGCGGGACTTGAAGAAGGGATCCGCGCAGCCAATGAAGGTCAATTTGAAGATGCACTTAGAGAGTTTAACTACCTTGCAGAAAAAGGCTTTGCACCAGGAATTTACGAGCTAGGGCAGCTATATGAAGGTGGCCACGGCGTAACGCGCGACTATCACAAAGCTGCTGAACTTTACCAGCAAGGCGTTAAAAAGAACCACGTCGACTCAATGTTTGCATTAGCTGTACTTTACCAAGAAGGTAAAGGCGTTAAACTTGATAAACAAATGTCAGTTTCACTCTTTAAGCAAGCCGCGGCAAAAAACTTACCTGCTGCTCAGTTTAACTTGGGTGTGATGTACGCCAACGGCGATGGCGTTGCGCAAGATTATAAAGAAGCTATTAAATGGTATGAAAAAGCCGCTGGTAATAATTATACGCTAGCACAGTTTAATATGGCGCTGATGTATTTCGAAGGCCATGGAGTCGAAAAAAACATCGAAAAATCATACATCTGGAACACTGTTGCTGAGTATAATGGTAATTTAGATGCCAGTCACAGTCGCAAGCTAGATGAGCGCAAGCTGATGCCTGCGCAAATTGCAGAAGCCAAAGAAAAAGCTGATGCATTGTATGAAAAAATCCAAGCTGGGCTGTATGCGGGCGAAGATCGGATGTTTTAACTGCCAGTTAAAACGCTATTGGATTGTACTTAACGCCAATTTATGGCCGCAAGTACAACCATTTAAGTATTTTAATCAATATCTTATTTTGCGCCAACAACAATCCTAATTTAGGATTAAAACCACTCGTTTTCAATGTATTACGTGCATGGCTAAAGGTTAAAAAGCCTTCTATACCGTGATAGTTTCCCATCCCAGAAGGACCTAAGCCACCAAATGGCGCATCATCAGCAGTCACCTGCATTAAGGTGTCATTTATTGCGAAGGTACCACTTTGTGTTTGCTGTTGAATACCTTCATTGATTTGTTTATCTTGCCCCATTATGTACAAAGCTAACGGCTGAGGACGTTGATTTATGTATGCAATCGCCTGAGGTAAAGCTTGATAACTGACAATCGCAAGAATTGGTCCAAACAGTTCTTCTTGCATCAACTTCATATTGTCATTCACATCAGTCACAATGTGCAAACCAAGACGATGCTTATGTTCGTCGCTTTGGTTTTCATCTAACGGCTTAATTATCTGTGCGCCCTGTTGCTGTGCATCTGCCAATAAATCGGTTAAACGCTGAAAATGGTGGTGATTAATAACCGAGGTTAAATTTTTACCCTCGACACCTAAGTTATAATGTTTTTTATATAAGCTACAGAGACTTCTGACTAACTGATGCTGTAAGTTTTCCGGCACTAAAACATAATCGGGGGCAACACAAATTTGCCCTGCATTGGTCATTTTACCAAATAAAATAGCTTTAGCCGCCTTATCTATATCCGCTTGCGCGGTAATGATAACGGGCGATTTGCCACCTAACTCAAGAGTTACTGGGGTAAGGTTTTTACTCGCAGCGGCCATAACATGGCGCCCTACAGCTGTAGAGCCGGTAAAAAATAAGTGTGCGAATGGCAAACAGCTAAACTGTTGACTTAATTGCGCTTCACCTTCGATCACTGCGCAATGTTCGCTAAGCTCGCCGATAAATAGTTTTTTGATTACTTGATTGGTGTGCGGAGTAAATTCACTGACCTTTAATAATACCCGATTACCTGCGGCAATTGCGGTTATCACCGGCACGATTGATAATTGAATTGGGTAATTCCATGGAGAAATTATTCCCACCACTCCTTTGGGTTGATAGCTCACAGCAACTTTTGATGGCGCTAGGCTCAAACCCGCTTTTCGTGGTGAATTTTTTGCCCATTTAGGTAAATGCTTGATGGTGTGGCTGATCGTTTTGACCGTAGGCAGTATATCACCCAAAATCGTATCAAAAGCAGTGCGAAAGCCAAAGTCTTTCGAGCTTGCAGCTACCAATTCAGCCTCTAATGCCAACAGTTCACGTTTTAAAGATTTTAATAAACGGATCCGCTGTGATAATGCTAAATATGGCTGGGCATCAAAATGCAGCTGCATTTCATCAAATTGCGCTTTTAGCTCAGGGTTACATACAGTGCCAGTGTCAGACAAAAGCATACTCATAAACAAAATAAAGATTTAACCACTATAACTTTGTTTCTTAGCAGGGGCAATATAGAGCGCTATCAACAAACGAATAGCGCTCCGGTTGGGTAACTTTGAATTACTTAAAAATTAAATACCGATGCAGCAAGGGTCATAGTGACAAATGTGATCAGCGCAATTGCAACAATATTTAATGCAAAGCCGGCTTTGATCATATCCCGCATTTGAATTTGCCCAGAACCAAACACAATGGCATTAGGCGGGGTCGCTACAGGCATCATAAACGCACAACTACAGGCTATAGCCGCAGGAATAACCCAGACCAATGGCGAACCTGTGACTGACTCAGCGACAGGGCCAAGAAGTGGTAAAAATCCAGCTGCGGTTGCTGTATTACTGGTGATCTCAGTTAAGAAAGTGATCAAGGTTGCAATTGCTAATACACTCAATACTAATGGAATGGCGCTGACGCCTTCAATCATATGAGCTATGTATTCAGCCAAACCTGATGACTTTATTTGTGCCGCTAGGGTTAAGCCACCACCAAACAACAATAACACTCCCCAAGGAACTCCTGCCGCACTTTGCCAGTCAAGAATACGTTCATCACTGCCTTTATTAGCAGGCAAAACAAATAATAATAATGCTGCGGCAATGGCAATACCGGTATCCGATATTTTTAAACCAGAAAAATCAGCGATCAGAGGTCTAAATATCCAGCACACAGCTGCAAATAAAAACACACATAACACCCCTTTCTCAGCGCGTTGCATGGTGCCAAGACCTTTTAACTGCGAGCTAAATAGTGACTTGGTGTCGACTTTTTTAGATTTTTCATCCGTTTTATCAACTTTGTAAGCAAACTTGGTCAGCCACAACCAACAGATGATCAACATAGTCAGTGACAATGGCACACCCACCATCATCCATTGCGCAAAACCAATTTCAATTTTATAACTATCTGATAAATAAGCGGCCATCAATGCATTCGGTGGCGTACCAATTAATGTTGCAATGCCGCCAATGCTGGCACCATAAGCAATAGAAAGTAACAGTGCTTTACCAAAACCATTATTATTTGGATTAGATTTTTGCACTAAATGGGTGATAGACATAGCAATAGGTAACATCATCACTGCTGTTGCAGTATTTGACATCCACATTGATAAGAATGCCGTTACTAACATCATCGCTAATATCTGCAAACTCGGTTTTGAGCCCGCGTAGAGCATAGTACGTAAAGCAATGCGCTTGTGTAAGCCCCAACGTTCCATCGCAATGGAAATTAAAAAGCCACCTAAAAACAAAAATATTAAGGGGTGCGCATACGGTGCAGCGACACTTTTTATCGCAGCAATGTCAGCCAACGGAGAAAATACCAACGGCAATAGCGCCGTAGCTGGGATAGGAACTACTTCACTCACCCACCATGATGCCATCCAAAATGCTAATCCTGAAGTACGAAGAGCAGCGGTACTCATGCCAGCAGGAGGATCGATCAAACACGTAAGTAACATGACCGCAGGGCCCAATAACAGCAGCAAGATCTGTATCATTGGATTTTTTTCAGGTTTATCGTCTAAAGTTTGTGTGCTCATATTCAACCCCTTTAAAATTTATACTTTAAGCCAAGGGCTAAGCTACTATCCGTTTGCTGTTGCAAATCTAAGTCAGTATAGAATAAGTACGCGGTAGTTTGTTTATCAAATAAATAATCCACACCTGCAGTCCACTGGCTGCCCTTAGTACTTTGGCGAATAGTTGAGTCATCACTGGCAAATTGTAGTTTTGGCTGCCATTTGTCAATGGTATAACTGGCACTCAACACATAGCCGTTTCCTGATTTAGTACCATCTACTGACTCACTGTGCTGGTAAATAGCACCTAGTTGTAAATCATTTTTTTGCCACGCGCCAACGATGCGACTGGCGTTGATATTATTGAGTGAATCAATATGGCTGATCGCCACATAATAATTTTTATTTTTTAAACCACGGTCACCATAAATTAACGTAGCGGCATAACCGGCTTCATTATTGGCACTGTCATCCTTCAAAGCATAGGTAAGTGATAGCTGAGCACCCGCATATGATTTTGAACTATACGTTATGGTATCACCAAGGCGATCTTGACCCGGTAGTAATTGAGCAATATCGGCTTGAGTTTCATTGAAGTTATCAACTTTACCTTCTGAATACTTAAAGCGTGTATCGTTTCGACCAACTACAACTTCACCAAAATTTCCCGCTAAACCTAAATATGTATTACGGGCACTAAATGGCTCATCGGTATCATCGTGCTCAAAGCCCTTTACTTGCACTTCGTATTTAAATACCGCTTTTAACGAGTCAGTGAGTACATGTTGCCCTTTCACACCAATGCGTGAAAAAGGCGCATCGATTTGCGTTCCTTTTTTAGCATAGCGCATTACACCGTTGTCAGTATTAGCAATTTGTACTTCTGCTTTACCATAAATGTCATACTCTGCAGCATGAACACTTTGTCCAAAGCAAGCTGCTGCAAAACTCGTTGCTACAAAAACAGGGGTTAGCTTTTTGTCTATTATTATCATTGTGTGCCCTTATTGTTAGGATCATTTGTTGTTCCCGCTAATAAAGGCAAGTTTACTGCCAACTGCTTATAAAAAAGTAAAGTTTAATATATTCAGATAGTTAAATTTAAAATTAAATTATACTTACAATAAAGTGTGCGGGATCCCACACACTATCAAAGCGTCTGTGTCACTGTTTCCACCCATCAAATTAAGCTGAGCAGGTAAATCACTTAAGCAAAGCTCTGGTTAATCAATAAACATGTCACGATTGAGGCCATATTTACTCATTTTGTCATACAAGGTTTTACGAGCAATCTGTAAGGTATTCATAGTTTCTTTAATACTACCTTGGTGGCGCTCAAGGGCTTCTTCGATTAAAGATTGCTCATAAAAGCACACTTTTTCCGCCAAACTCAGATCGGGCGATAACTCACTGCCATTATTATTTTCGGTATTGGCGAACGCTAATTCAGCACCCAGCAGCACCGCTCGTTCAGCTTGGTTTCTAAGCTCTCTGACATTACCTGGCCACTGGTAACTAAGTAAACGCTGTAATATATCGCTACTTAGAGGAGCCGGAGGTTTATGAAAACGAGTCGCGGCAATAGAGCTAAAATGTTTGAATAATAAAGGAATATCAGCTTTCCTATCACGCAATGCCGGAATACTTACCCTCACTAAATTGAGTCGATAATATAAGTCAGCTCTGAAGTCCCCTTTTTCGACCAAGGATAATAAATCAACTTTGGTTGCCGCAACGATACGTATGTCTAAGTCAACCGCGGTATTAGCGCCGACGGGGGTCACTTTTCGCTCTTCTAAAACGCGAAGTAACTTTACTTGTAATGATGCCGGTGTGCTTTCTATCTCATCTAAAAACACCGTACCACCTTGAGCAAACTCAAACTTACCTTGGCGACTGTGTGTTGCCCCTGTAAACGCGCCACTGGCCGCACCAAATAGTTCACTTTCAATCAGTTGCTCTGGTATGGCACCACAGTTAATTGCCACAAAATTACAGTTTGAACGACTGCTTTGATCGTGTAAAAAGCGTGCAACTAACTCTTTACCGGTGCCAGTTTCACCTTCAATCATCACATCTGCGGGAGTGTCGATCACCGCATTGAGCAGATGCATCATTTGCTGCATTTGCACGGTTTCCCCTAAGATCCGCACACCTGGGGCTGACGTTTTTTCTACCGCTAATTTTAAAGCACGGTTTTCCATTACCAAGGCACGCTTATCGCACGCTCTGGCAATGCAATCTAATAACTGCTCAGTGAGAGGTTTTTCAAATAAGTCGTAAGCCCCTAATTGCATTGCTTTAACAGCCACTGATACATCAGCAAATCCAGTCAGAAAGATCACCGGTAATTCGCTATCAAATGCTTGAACTTGTTCTAAAAAAGCCAGTCCATCCATTTTCGGCATATTAATATCACTGAGCACCACCCCGTTAAAACGACGATTAAGTTTTGATAAAGCACTCATTGGATCACTAAAACACTGTACTTGATAGCCTTCGAGGGTCAGCAATTGGTCAAGTGAATCGCGGATCATCGCTTCGTCATCAATAACAATGACCTGTTTACAATCAGTTGCTAACGTATTCATAACGCTCCTTTAGTACTTGCTAAGGTAATAATGAATTGAGCACCACCGCCAGGGCGATTATGCGCACTTAAACAGCCATTAAATGAATTAATAATTTGCTTAGAAATAGATAGCCCTAAGCCAAGGCCATTAGTTGATTTAGTGCTATAAAAAGGCTCAAAAATAGTCCCAAGCGCATGTAACTCGATACCAGGCCCAGTATCCAAAATAGACAGCTTAACGCGGTCGTCAAACTGCTCTATCTCAAAACTCAGCTCTCGCACTGTGCTGTCAGCCATTGCTTGGCTGGCATTGGTGATCACATTCACTAATACTTGCTCAAATTTAATGCCATCAACCCATACTTTTACAGTGTCAGCAATATCAGCGGCGTTAACGTTGACATCATCCTGCTTTAATTGCGCGGAGGCGATCACCATGGCATTTTTAAGTAGCTGGCTTAAGCTTTGCTCCCTTAACTGTGTTTGTGCTGGTTTGCTAAAGTGCTTTAATTGTCCAACAATTTTATGTACTCGTTCGATCAGCGATTGCACAATAACAATATTTTCAGCGGCCTTTGCAATATCACCTTTGGCAATCAAGCGCTTAGCACTAACCAAATACGTACTCATAGCACTCAAGGGTTGGTTAATCTCATGATTGATACCAGCACTAAGTTGACCTATGGTGGCCAATTTGGCTGTTTGCACCAGCGCTGTTTGTGCTTTTTCGAGTGCATGGGTGCGCTCTATAACTTCTTGCTCAAGGCTATGACGAGAAAAAAGTAATTTTTTATAGCCGGCAAAACGTGCCATTAAACTGTAAAAAAGCATTAACCCCCCAGCATAAATCACACTCAACCAAAACAATCGTCCTAGTTGATTAATATTCACCGACGATATATCAACAAGCACAGTTATTTTTGCATTAAGTCGCTCAATCGGCGCACTTGCAGGCACATATTTACTGCGTTTATTCGCATCATTAACGTATAACAGGGGCATCCCTTGGCTAGTAATGTGCTCAGCAGTGATAACTTTTGGTACATACTCTAGGTAGCGTCGGCTTGTCGTAAAGTGTTGATAGTCTGCTGCTGTGAGGCTATGCAACGAATTGAGTCGCCATGATGGGCTATCGGACATAGCAATAATATTATCGTCTAAGCTTAAATAAAAATGGCTAGCGTGGGACGCATTCAGTAATTGTCGATCAGTTTCAAACTTAGATACATTCACTTTTAAGGTGACCACACCTATTACTTGGCCATCGCGATAAATCGGTTCAGAAAAATAAATGCCACGCTCTTTAGATCGTAAACCAAGAGCAAAATAGGCAATTTTGTTACCCGCCAATGCCTGAGAAAAATACGGACGAAATGCAAAGTTATTACCGATATAACTGTAATCAAGTTGCCAATTGCTCGATGCAATAACATCCCCTTCACGATTAAGTACATAGACGTCTGATGCACCACTGGCTTGTTGGATATCAGCCAAGTAATTATTAATAGGCTGCACGGGCTGATCAGTATCACTGAGAAATGCAGTGAGTAACTGGTTATCAGTAACTAAATGAGGAATAGTTGCAAAACGAGAGAGTTCGGTATCAAGATAATTACGCAATTGACCCACTTGGAGTTCAGCTTGCTGCTTTGCTTGACTTAAATCATAGTGTCGGCCAAATAGAAAACTAAGCAACAATACACTGATTAAAATGACAACAGCGATTAATATTTTTCGGGGAAAACGCAGCATGTTCAACCAAAGGGCACACCTGAGCGTCCCTAAAACTTAAAATTTGATTTGATAGTGTAACGAGTATTCACTGCCGACACCAGCAACAGCACCATCTGTGACTCTTGGATCGTACACACGGTAGTGCTTACCTAAGAGATTATGGGCTTTAAAACTAATTTCACTGCGTGCAGAAAATTGCCAACTCACAGCCCCGCCGAGCAAAAAGTAAGCCGGTTGAGTAAAGTCGCTTGTCATTGTCGGGCCACTGACGGCATCGCGCCAAACACTATTGAGGCTCAGCACCCATTGCTGATGATGATAATTAGCAATCACACTAGCAAAGCGCTTAAACGTTGGCTTAATTGGCGTATCAAAATACTCGCTGTAGGTCGCTTCCACTGATAAATCACTAGTAATGTGGATCATGCTATCTAATTCAACACCACGATTAATGTCATCTAATTGATTTTCAAAGGTAAACTGATTATTGGCAGCTGAATTTGGCACTAGATTAATAAAATCAACAAGTTGATTATAAAAAAGCACCGAATTAATATGCCAATCTTGTCCCTCGTAGCGCCAAACAAGCTCTGTGGTTTTAACATATTCAGACTTTAAGTTTGGATTGCCCTTAGTCACATCATCATCTGAATACAATTCATTCGTCACAGGAGTGCGAAACGATTCACCGTATTGTAATTTAAAAGTATGCGCGCGAGTTGGTGAGTAGATTGCGGAAATGCGAGGCGATAATTTACTGTCTATCGCTTTAACATCATCATAACGTGCCCCTAAAAATAAGGTCAATTGCTCAGCAAAAGGCACTTTGATTTGCCCATAAATACTTCGGGTTTCAAAGGTAGATTGCAAACTCTGAAATGGCGCATAATTACTGATTGTAACAATCCCCCCTTGATAAAACGGATCTTCAACAATAATTTCACCGCTGTTAATATCAAAATAATTAACACGTAAGTCCGCTTTATGTTGCTCTGCGTGGCTATATTGCAAGCCTGAATTAATTGACCAACCATTATTAAATTGCTGACTGGCCTCTACACTGACTGTTAAATCCGTCGTATGCCAATCAGGACCAATAAAAAAATCATAGCTGGCATTGGGTAAGGCTACTGCAGGTGCGATTAATCCAGCACTTTGTATTTGATGATGTGCATACGCTATTTTTGTAGCCAAAGTACGTGTATCAGTTTCAAGCCAATCATAACCTACAGATAGGAAAGTATTCTCACTACGATGTTGATTACTGTCAGAATAACCACCAAGGTTTAAAAACTCATTCAGTTCAACCTGATTATAACGCGCTCTCAAAGCCAGTTTATTGATATCGACACCCGCTTCAAAGTAAACTGATTGCAGTGGATCGTTTACCCCTTGTGGATAACGCTTACCACTTTTCTGGTTATACGCGCCATTAGCAAATAGATGTGTTTGCTGATTAACTTGATGACTAACCGAGAATGCAGCGCCGGTTTGACCTACATTTCCCACAGCCAGCGACATTTCATTATTTTGGCTTTTAGTCACTATATTCATCACCCCTAAGAATGCATTACTGCCATATAAAGCAGACCCAGGGCCACGTATGAACTCAACTTTATCAATAATTTCTACAGGTATATAAGGGATATAAACTGACGCTTTGCCAAATGATGACTCATTTAAACGTTCACCATTGATCATCACTAAGATATTGCCGCTATCAAGGTAAACACCTCTTGCGTGATCTTTTGGTACAGCGCCTACCCAATCACCACGAGTAGATTGCATACCAGGAACAAAATTCATCAATTCAAACGCATTATTCACCCCAAGCGAGGCTATTTTTTGGCGATTAAAAACGGTGATGGTTGAAGGTGCTGAAGCGAGAGTTTCTAAGGTTTTTGAGGCAATATCGACATGAACGTCAAGTAAATCCTCAAAGCTAAGCGCAAATAAATCCTCAGCCTCGCTCGCCAATAAGGGAGTTGTATAAATACACAAAAAAAGACATGCTGTTTGCTTCAAAATCATTACGCCGCTTTACACCTATATTTTTCATTGGAGTTAGCACATCATAAGTAACGTGCTATTTACAATATTAATACAAATACGCGACGGCGTGAGAGTTTTTCTCTATTAATTTATAAATTTAGGCTACAGCTGAAATCTGCTTAGCTTTTAGGTATTTATATAAACCAATTAATGAGGCTGCGATCCAAAATATTTCAATCACAAAACTTGCTAAATTAAAGTTATAACAAAGACTTATAAGCAACAAAATAGCGCCAGATAAATTCATCATGTTATATAAAAGCCCTGTTGGCGTGGCTTTACCCAGTTGTAGCATAAAAAACGCGCCAACCACTAAAAACGTACCTGTCATACCAACAATATCAAATAAAAGTGCAATCACGGGTGTCCCCTATCCTTTTTAATCATACCCAACAAACTGGCCCATTCCATGGGGAGGGTTGTTTTCAATCATTGAAACAGCAAACCGGGTAAGTTTAGCAGCCTCGCCAAAAGCGCACAGGATAAATGTCCGCTTTAGCGAGTTCATTTAAACGTAACTTTGCCGCCGATCATTTTATACGCGGGTGCGCCTCGGATAATTGCTTCTCGAGCAAAAGGGCGTGAGCAGTTGGGGCATACGCAAGGAATAGTGGTGAAATCTTGACTGATCCGTTCGATAAAACATTTAACCAATGCCCCTTTGCCGCCTTTACGATATTTGAATAGGGGAGCTTTACATTGACTACAAAAAATATCGACCGTTTTAGTAGGGCCTTTTTTATTCGGTTTTGCCATTATTTTGTTACTTTTACTACAAACACGCGAATAGATTAACAGCTTATGGCCAAAGTCCAAAGATTAAGCCCATTAAAGTAAACTGTAAAATATGGTAACCGCTATTGATTAAAAACAGCTTTAGTGGTCGTTGTTCATAAATATAGCTCATCCCTAAGGCACTGCTTACCCAACATAGTCCAACCGCAAAGCCAACGCCTACCGCAACCCCTAAATGTGGATGTGGTCCTAAAAACAGTGATAAGCCAAAAGCGATAAATAAAGATAAAACAAAACCGCCACCAAATACCCATTTTGGATTTGTTGCTTTTAAATCCAGCTCCGTTAATCCACAGCCTTCTAACCAGGCTCGTTGAAACAACCAAGGTGAATACCAAACGCCTCCTAACATAAAAGAAGACATGGCAGCTAATAATACGGCTACAAAATCCAGTTGTGATAAATCCATAATGACTACTTATGCTGATTGCAAAAAATACAATGATATTTTTACTGTAGTTAATGAACGCCATTGCAGCAACTATCTAAACTGCAAAACTATCTATGATGCGTGGCTGGTGCCCAAATATAAATGCACTAAAGTAATCTGAGCTTCATTTAAAGTGACTACAGGCGACTGTATTACTTAGTTGACCGGGTAAAACTTATTGCCTAAAAGGCAACAATAAACTTACTGAGCATTACTAAACCGGAAACCGTGATCCGAAATAACGCTCACTATTGCGCTAGGATTTACTGCTGAACTGGTTTTTTTTGTAGCTTACGCTGTAAAGTCCGCCGATGCATATTAAGTTGCCGAGCAGTTGCTGAAATATTACCTTGATTGGTATGCAGCACTTGCTGAATATGTTCCCACTCAAGACGCTCTGGCGACATAGTTACAATATCATCTGCAATTAACTCAGTAGTTGGCTCGCATGTGCCTGTTAAGGCTCGAAATAACGTGAGCATATCAACGGGTTTTGTTAAATAATCATTTGCACCTAGGCGCATAGCCTCTACCGCTGTGGCAATACTGGCATAGCCTGTTAATAATACAATATGTGCGTCTGTTAGTAATGCTCTCAGTGGTGCGATAAGAGCTAAACCGTTATCGTCAGCTAATTTCATATCTAACAGAATATGTGTCGGTGCGAAGTTTTTAGCTATGCCAATAGCCTCGGCTTTATCATGTGCCAGCTGACATGCAAAACCGTGTTTGTTTAAGCGCCGCGCTAACGTATTGGCAAGATTAATATCATCTTCAATAATTAATAGCTTCATACAGGCTCGACTTGTGGCTCATCAATGGTTAATTGTACTTTGGCAACCGCGCCACCTTGTGGGTGATTAAATAATGTTAAAGAGCCTTGTAAACGCTCAAATGTTACATTTGAAAGCATAACTGCAAGCCCCATCCCCGTTTCACTAGGCATTAACTGACCCCCTAACTCTGCCAATTGTGCTGCGCTAAATCCTTTACCAAAATCACGTATAACTAAACTCACTGTTTTAGGGTTATCTGGAGTCTGTTGCCAGTTCAATTCCAGTGTTTGTTGCTGTGCCTGTTGATTGGCAAAAGCAGCATTTTGCAACAAGTTTAATATCGCTGGCAGTAACATAGCATCATTAGTAACCGAGCTAGCAGGCGCTGCATTTAGCCAATTAAGCTGTTGATCGGGATACTGTAATAGCATTGTATCGCTAATTTGTTGAGCTAATGCGTTTAACGATACAGTCGCTGCAACCGTTTGTGTGCGTAGTTCAGATGACAGGGTACGAAACTGTTTTAACTGCTGTGCGCATTGCAACAAGGGCTGCTGCATGTCTTTCACAATCTCATTATCGGGCTGCTCTTCAAGAAGCTCTTCATACAATAATTGTAAATTGGCGATTGGGCTGGCTAATTGATGAGTAATTTGTGCCGCAGCACCATCAAGCGTGACTAACTGCTCTGCTCGTAATTGTTTTTCTCGCACAGTTGCAATTGTGCGCTCTCGCGAATGCAGTGCACGGTTCATAGTGCCGATAACGAATGCTATAACGCTAGCACTGATCACAAAGTTAACCCACATACCCACAAAGTGACTGGTCATTTGCATATGATGCATGCTGTGCTGAGGCATTTTAAATAGCAGCACGCTATAGGCGGTGATCGCTAATACAGCAATATAAGCTAAGCCGCGAGCACTGACACTCACCGCAGCAATCATTATTGGTAACAACAGTAACGACACAAATGCATTGGTCGCACCACCACTCAAAGACAGCAATACCGATAAAAAAAGCACATCGGCCGTAAGCTGCATTAACATCCCAAGTTCTTTCGCTTTACTGACATTACGATAAGCAATCACGCTTAAAATTTGGAATACGGCTTCAAGGGAGATCACTACCAGTAGAGGCAATAAAGGGATTTGGTGCTCAAGTAAAAAATAGACTGCTACAACGGCCAATAGTTGAATTGCAATTGCACCACTGCGTAACATCAGTAAACGGCTAATCGCAGGATCAGTGCGCATTAAAAACGCCATACATAACTACCTAATAAAAAATGCCTAATTAAAGAAGGTTAACCTAATCATCATCCATAGAGATACTAAACACAGCACACGGCGTTCCTTGATGAAACACCATTTTCCACTGGCCTTCGGTTAATCGCCACAGCGACATCCGTAACGAATAGTTAAACTCAGCGCGCGCAGAGCGCCGATATGCCGCTTGATAACTTAGTTGGGCAATATCATCACTAAGCATTCGGCCTTTAAAATGCTGATTGTAAAACTGCGGCACGACTTCGGTAGGTAACCGCGTTAATACTTGATATTTATTAAATACAGTACCATTAGCGGCAATTTCAATAAAATCATCATCGAGCAAAGCATCCAATGCCTGCTCAGATTGACGGATCTCAGGATCTAATAACTGGCGCTCAGCGTCAATCAAATGATTAAACAATGATGCCTTGATTTTGCTGCCCATACTGTATCCTACAATTGGTGTTTATATATTTGCCCTGCTTTCATCACAAATTGTACATTTTGCAATGTCGTTATATCATCAAGAGGAGAGCCATTAACGCTGATGATATCTGCTTGTTTACCAACACTCAACTGCCCTAGTCGGTCTTGTTGGCCGAGTAACTTAGCGGCATTAACTGTTGCTGACATAATAGCCTGCTTTTCAGTCATGCCATATTTAACTAACCATAAAAACTCATCAGCATTATTACCATGGCGTGATACGCCAGAATCTGTACCAAAAGCAATATTAACATTGTTTTTTAATGCCAGCTTAAATGAAGCTGCAACATTTGGTACAACGGTGCGTACTTTATCAGCAATAGCTGTTGGCATATTTGGGTTACTGAGTACTTCTTGACTGACCGTTTGGCCTGCCAATAACGTGGGCACTAAATAAGCGTTATATTGCTTAAATAACTTTACAGTCTCTTTGTCTAGGTAAGACCCATGTTCAATTGAATCAACACCTGCACGTAATGCCGCTTTGATCCCTGATGTACCATGAGCATGGGCTGTTACGCTGCGCCCTAAGTTATGTGCAGTATCAACAATCGCCATCAACTCTTGATCTGTGAACTGCTGATTGACACCCGCTGCGGTATTACTTAACACCCCACCCGTTGCGGTAATTTTAATTACATCAGCACCTGATTTAATTACTTCACGAACCGCGCGGCGACAATCATCAGCACCATCACACACCCCTAACCCTCCACTTATCACATCACTAATATCTTTACGGTAACCGTGCAGATCAGCATGCCCGCCTGTTGGGGTAATTGTATCTCCTGCAGCAAAAATACGTGGCCCTTGAATATCTCCACGCTCAACGGCACGCTGTAGTGGAAAGATCACTTTATAACTGCTACCTAAATCACGTACCGAGGTAAAACCGGCATCAAGACTA
This sequence comes from Pseudoalteromonas rhizosphaerae, assembly GCF_028885455.1. Lineage (NCBI taxonomy): Bacteria > Pseudomonadati > Pseudomonadota > Gammaproteobacteria > Alteromonadales > Pseudoalteromonadaceae > Pseudoalteromonas > Pseudoalteromonas rhizosphaerae. Next base: position 2,164,441 of record NZ_CP118496.1, on the reverse strand, counting down.
CGCTGTAAATATTTAATTGAGCGCAGAGCATAGTCCGCTTCATACTCTGTAAGCCATTGATGAGGGTTTGCGTTTGCGTCACGCTCAAATGTAACATGTACGTGCATATCAATTAATCCAGGCATAACAAATTGATTTTTTAAATCAATGATCTTTGCATCGGGCAATGCTAGATCAATAACACTCACATAGCCTTTTTCGATGCGCGTGATGATAGCGTCTTCTATAACAATAGTGCGTTGCTTTTCTAGTATTTGTTCAGCACCTGCTAACATTGATCCTGCGTAAATAACCTGAGTTTGTGTTGCAAAACTCGCCGCAGAATATACCGTCGTACCCAATGCAGCCAAGATAGTAATTAATTTTTGTTTCATGTTTACCTCATTTTTCTACTACCATTAGCCTAAATTACGTTTAATTACCACTATTTACGACGTAAGCTAAGTTATAAACTAGTCTTAGAACTGGATTTTTGGTATAAATCAAACATAGATGACACATGTCTGACCACTTAAAGAGAGCACACTATGACCTACGCACACATAACGGGTTGGGGTAAATGTATCCCACCAGCGCGTATTAGCAACGATGAAATTAGCCAATTAGTTGATACCAATGATGAATGGATCACATCCCGCACTGGTATAAAAGCCCGTAGAGTAAGCCACGTTAGTACTGCAGAGCTTGCCACTGTAGCAGCTAAACATGCAATAGCCTGTGCTGGCATTGATGCTAAAGACATTGACTTAGTGTTATTAGCAACATGTACGCCCTCTACTATGGTGGCAAACACAGCTTCGTTAGTACAAAAAAACATTGGTGCAGTTGGCGCTGCCGCTATGGACACCAATGCAGCTTGCTCTGGTTTTTTATATGCAATACAAGCAGCGACTGCACAAATTCAAGCCGGTATGATCAAAAAAGCTGTAGTAATTGCTGCTGAACGTATGACCTGGTATGTAAACTGGGATCGCCGTGACAGTGCGGTGTTATTTGGTGATGGCGCCGGTGCCGTAGTACTTGAAGCAGCAGACACGCCAGCGGGTTTACTCGCGACAAAAACAGGCTGTGATAGCGAAGACCGTGATATCTTGCATATCACTAACTTTGGTAGTGACTTAAATAAATATGTGCCTATTGGGCCATCTGATTTATTATTTGAAGGTCGCGAAATCTTTAAGCGCGCAGTAAAGGGCATGAGTGAAGCCTGTGACGATGTGCTCACACAAGCAAATTTGAGCCTTGATGATATCGATGTACTTGTGCCACACCAAGCAAATTTACGTATCATTCAAGCCATTCAACATCGCTTAAAAGTGCCAGATGAAAAAGTAATGGTTAACATTGGCGAATACGGCAATACATCGGCAGCAACTATTGCAATCGCATTATGCGAAGCTGTTGAGCAAGGATTAATTAAACCACATGCTAATATCATGTCTGCAGCATTTGGTGCCGGATTAACTTGGGCTGCTAGTTACATAAAATGGGGCGAACGCGTCACGCCAATCAGCGTTAGCGATGCAGCACTACCACCGTGTGATAAAACCGGTTTAGAGTTAGTGGCCCCCGCAGTAGCAGCTTGCAAAGGTAGTGATCAATAACATACTCAATATGGCGCAGCTATACTGCGCCATTTACCACAGATAGCTAAAAATGATGCAATTGCTAGGAATTCACCACGCTGCAATTATATGCAGCGATTACACCCGCTCAAAACATTTTTATCATCAGATCTTACAGCTGCCCATAATTGCAGAGCATTTTCGCCAACATCGCCACTCATACAAATTAGATTTAGCCTTGCCTGATGGTAGCCAAATAGAGCTATTTTCATTTGATAATGCACCAAAGCGACCTAGTTACCCAGAAGCACAAGGTTTACGACATTTAGCATTTAAAGTGGCCAATATTGAGCAAAGTAAAGTGTATTTGCAAAGCCAAGGTGTGGCAGTAGAAGAGATTCGAACTGATGAATACACAGGTAAACAATTTACCTTTTTTGCAGATCCTGATGGGTTACCGCTTGAGCTTTATGAGGCATAACCTCACAAAGCTCAATAAATTTATTTAAAACGACTTTGTAAGTAGTTAAATACGGCACGAATACCGAGTGCTTCACCACCGACTGGACGACCTGGTAATGAGCGGATATTCCATGCCATTACATCAAAATGTACCCATGGTGTGGTTGGCTCTACGAATTCTTTTAAATAAAGTGCAGCAGTAATTGCCCCGCCGAATGGGGTACTTGCACAGTTAGCCATATCAGCAACATCACTTTTTAATAAACTTTTATATTGCTCAAAAAGCGGTAATTGCCAAACAGGGTCGCTTACTGCAATACCGGCGTCAATAATGCCATTGGCAACATCACGCTCAGTTGAGAAAAACCCTGGTAACTCAGTGCCTAACGCAATACGACAAGCACCGGTTAAGGTTGCAAAATCAATGATCAACTCAGGATTGTCATTTTGTGCTTCCGTGAGTGCATCACATAACACTAAACGCCCCTCTGCGTCGGTGTTATCGATTTCGACCATAATGCCTTTACGTGTTTTAATTACATCGCCAGGGCGAAATGCATTGCGCGATACCGCATTCTCAACAGCGGGTACCAACACGCGTAAACGAATTGGTAAATTTGCCGCCATAATTAACTGCGCTAAACCAATTACATGAGCTGCGCCGCCCATGTCTTTTTTCATATTGCGCATACCTGAGCTTGGTTTAAGATCTAAACCACCAGAATCAAAACAAACACCTTTGCCGACTAAGGTGATCAAAGGAGCATCTGCAGCGCCCCAGTGTAAATCAAGTAAACGCGGTTTATTTTCACTGGCGCGGCCTACCATGTGGATAGTTGGATAGTTTTGTTCTAATAATTCATCCCCTATCCATTCATTGAATTGACCATTGTAAGTGTGTGCTAAATCAGCCATCACTTGTGATAAGTGCTGTGGCATCATGTCTACGGCGGGAGTATTAACTAGATCTCTAACTAAGTTAATCGCATTTGCTTGGCGTGTAATACGCGCAAACAATGCTTCATCGGCAATTGCTAATTGTGCTTTTACAGCACCTTTGGCTTTATATTCGCTAAATTCATAACCACCAAGTATAAAACCCAGAGCAATCTGTTCTAATTGTTGTTCACACTCTTGAACTTGGTAAATTCCTGCTGGCAGTTTGCTGGCTAATTCACCCGCGAGCCAAAAGTCATCAACGCTATTAACTAAACAATACACCTGACTTAGCGCTCCACTTTGTGGATTGACCACCAAGGCTAAACCTTGTTTTGCAAAATCACAGCTATTTAGCCAGTTTTGTAAAAAAATTGGCTGCTGTGCTTGCCATGTAGCTAAGTCATTTTTAACAATAAAAGATAAAGGAATACCCGTAGAACTATGACGAATTAATGTACTCATTAAATGACTCGTTTAAAATTATATGATGATCAAGCATATCAATAACTCAGCATAAAAGGTATAGCACAAAGACTATCCTTTAAACTGCATGGCATTATTTTTTTACAGGTGGTTTTACGTCTGATTTTGCCGTTTTTTCAGCGTGGTGGTGTTGCTGCTCTTCATCAGCGATCTGCTGGTCAATATCTTTAAGTGATTTATTTATATTAAATGAACTTGGCAGTACATCAACTCCAACCCATTGACCCAACTTAACAACCAGTGGAATAGTCACAGGTGCAAAAGGTAAAACAGCAAAAACACCTAAACCCAATCCTTTGAGAATATCAACAAACTGGGCATTCGCTTTTTGCAGATCCTCTTTACTCACATCTCCTTGGGTGTAGCGACGATAAATTGTGAGCATTTCTTTGGTTTCTTGCTTTTCCTGCGCCAGTGCAATTTTAAGTGCTACCATAGCGCGCTTAAAACGCAACTGTTGGCGTTTTGTACTAATTTTTGCCACTCGAATTGGGGCACGATGAATAACTTTATATAGTCGCATAACGCTATTCTCACATAGCCTTAACGCTTCACAAAGCATAATTTAATACAATCACCGATTAACAGATCAACATCATTTCTCAACTAGCAAAAAAGCCATGATTAAGTATAATCACGGGCCAATAAACAGCCCATGCTATTAAATCTGTAAATAATGAATAAAATGCCGCAAAACACAGCCGATATACCATACCGAGTTGACGACACAAAACCAACCAGACCGACTGCTGATCAGTGCTGCGGTGGTGGCAGTTGTTGCCCATGTGTTTGGGATGAATACCGAGAAGCGTTAAAAGTTTGGCGACAACAAAATCCTGAACAAACTGATCATTAATAATTATTGAACTTTATTGAATTTTACTTAGTCTAAAGATTTATTTACAAAATTATTATTTCATTTACTTATAAAAAAATCCCACTTATTACTTTATTTCTAATTTCCCTTTTCAAAATATCATTACTTTTCATATAGGTATGTAAACCTCTAATTTCCTCTATAGAAAAACCAAAAAAAACCAAATCATTTAACACCTTGCACAATTATTTAACAAGTTGTATAACTTTAATAGACTATTTGGCTTTTTAAAAATCATATAGTTACGAAATTACAATAATTCTAACTGGGGAAATTAGAATGAAATTTAGAAATAACATATTAAATCATGCAGTTAAACTTGCATTAACGACAACCACCGCAGGCTTATTTATTTCGGGGACTGCCTTAGCTGCAGATGAACAAGCTGAAGTAACTAAAGTAAATAAAAATGTAGAAAAAATAGCCGTAGTGGGTACTCGCTCTGCACCGCGTTCTATTGGTGATTCACCGGTACCTATCGATATCATCGGTGGTGAAGAACTTGGTAAATCAGGTAATACGGATATGCTCGAGCTATTAAAAGGCTCAATTCCATCATTAAACGTGCATTCAATGCCTATTAGTGACGCAGCATCTTTGGTTCGTCCAGCTAACTTACGTGGCTTACCTTCTGACAGTACATTGATATTACTCAATGGTAAACGTCGTCATCGTGCCTCTGTTATTGCCTTTTTAGGTGGCGGCATAAACGATGGCGCACAAGGTGCGGACATTTCAGTTATTCCAAGTATCGCTCTAAAACAAGTTGAAGTACTAAGAGATGGCGCAGCCGCTCAGTACGGCTCAGATGCGATTGCTGGGGTTATCAACTTTGTACTAAAAGATGCCTCGGAAGGCGGCAGTTTCGAAGTACGCCAAGGTCAGTACTATGAAGGCGACGGTGATACAACACAGATTTCCGGTAACATTGGTCTACCATTTACCGACAATGGCTTCGCAAATTTAAGTTTCCAATACAAAACGGCTGACGCAACTAGTCGTTCAGTGCAACGTTTTGATGCAGCAAACTTAATTGAGGCTGGTGTTCCTGACATTGCCCCGATTACACAAATATGGGGCGCACCAGAAGTTGATGACGATATCTCTATTTTTGGTAATGTCGGCCTTGAGCTGACTAAAAACTCCGAATTTTACATGTTTGGTAACTATTCAGAGCGTGATGTACGCGGTGGTTTTTACTATCGTAATCCTCACACTCGCCCTGGGGTCTATTCAAACGATGGTGGTGAAACATTGTTAGTTGGCGATTTAACTGGCGATATGAGTGGTAACTGCCCTACTAACATCATGATTGATGACAACGTATTAGATAACCCAGTTTACATCAACCAAGTAGCTAATAATCCAGACTGTTTTGCCTTCAATGAAATGTTACCTGGCGGTTTTACGCCTAACTTTGGTGGCAACATTACAGATACCTCGCTTACAATAGGTACTAAAGGCGAGTTCACTGGTGGTATGTTAGAAGGTGCGTACTACGACTTAAGTGGTACGGTCGGCTTTAATGAATCTCGTTACTTTATTTACGACACTATTAATGCGTCATTAGGCCCTGATAGCCCGCGTGATTTTAGCCCAGGTAAATACTCACAATTAGAGAAAAACTTTAATTTTGATTTATCAAAAGGCTTTGATTTTGATCTAGCATACGATGTGAACATAGCCGGTGGCCTTGAATGGCACGAGGAAACATTTACAGTTACCTCTGGCGATGTAGCATCATTTACAGCAGGCCCACTAACGGATCAAGGTTTTGGTATCGGTTCAAATGGTTTCCCTGGCTTTAAACCATCTGACGCTGGTGAATATACTCGTCGCAACTACGCGGCTTATCTTGATATTGAAGCCCCATTTACTGAAGAGTTCTTAATGGGTTTAGCCCTACGCTATGAAGACTATGATACGTTTGGCTCTACTGTTAACTATAAATTGATGGCTCAATATCACTTAACCGATGATTTAAATGTTCGTGGTTCAATCAGTTCAGGCTTTCGCGCGCCTACAGTTGGCCAAGCCAATGTCAGTAACGTGCAAACAAACCTAAGCAGTGGCGTATTGGTCGACTCTGCTTTACTACCACCGACCAATCCAATTGCGGTACAGTTAGGCGGTACAGAGCTTGAGCCTGAAGAGTCGCAAAGTTATACCTTTGGCGCGGTATACACCATCGGTGAAGTATTTCTAACCATTGATTATTACAATATCCAAGTTGATGACCGTATTAGTCAATCTGATAAAATCGAGCTGAGTCAAGCTGATAAAGATACGCTTGAAGCCGCTGGTGTGCCAAACGTGCAAAGCTTAGCGCAAGTAAGCTTCTTTACTAATGACTTTGATACCACAACTCAAGGTATAGACTTTGTAGCAAACTATGCCACAGATTTACTCGGTGGTAGCTCAACATTTAGTTTAGCTTACAACTGGAATGAAACTGAGGTTACTCGCTCAACTAATATTACTGGGGTGTTTAAAGTAAGCCGTTTAGAAAATGACTTACCAAATCACCGTGGTACGCTTAGTTGGTCACAACAATGGGAAAGTTTCTCAATGTTTACTCGTGCAAATTATTTTGGTGAATACCAAGGTGTGCATGTAGATTATGACGATACAGCAAAAATGGCAGATGCGGCAATTACGCTCGACGCTGAAGTAACTTACTTTTTGAATGATTCGATTAGTTTCTCTGTCGGCGCACAAAACCTGCTCGACCAAGAAGCAGAGAAACTTGATTTTACCGTGGCACCTAATAATAACTGGGGTGGTAAATACTATGAAACTTCGCCATATGGTATAAACGGCGGCTTCTATTATGCCAAAGCAACTTATACGTTTTAATCATAATTAAGCGTTGAAAAGAAAGGCGAAATGCTCAAGACATTTCGCCTTTTTCGTGCTATACCCAAATAATAAATATAGTAATTAAAAAATAAAAAAAGTGATGTATGTTGCTAAAAAAAGCTAACCAACTACTTGCCGAAAACAAACTCCAAGAAGCGGAGTTTCACTATAAAACCTTGCTTGAAAGTGATCCCCAAAATGGCGAAGCGCTATTTGGTTTGGGCCGTATTGCCCTGCGCTTAGAGCGCTTTGATGCTGCAGTTTATTTATTACAAAGAAGCTGTGAACGTCTACCTAATATGTTGGAGCCACTGCACGCGTTAGCGGATGCATTTAATGGCGTTAATTCGCCAAATGATGCATTAACCGTACTGGAGTATGCAAAAAGCATTGCTAGTCATAACCCAGAGCCACACTATTATCTCGCACAACATTATTTAACCCATGGCGAATTAGATAAAGCACATACCACCTTTGCACAAGCACTAAGTATTGGTTTATATCCGGTCACTGCTTATATTTTATTTGAACTGGTACAACTTGGCCGCTTTGATCAACAGCATAACTACATCAGTAACTTGCATCATTTACTCACACAAACCAATAACTTACGTTTAAAAATGGTTTGTTATTACGCCTTGGCAAAAAGTTATGATCAACTCAATGATATAGAACAAGCTGTAAATTATTATAAACTAGCCAATAAATTGCAGCTGCAATTGAGTAGCTTCAACACTGAACAATTAACGCCGTTTTATCAAAGTATTATACGTTATAACCCAAAACGTTTATTTGCCACTATCAAGCCTGGATTTACTGGTACTGTTACGCCCGTTTTTATTATTGGCATGCCACGCAGTGGCTCAACATTATTAGAACAAATGTTAGCTTCACATAGTGAATTTGCAAGCCTTGGGGAAGATCGCTGTATTAGCTCGCAAGTTGTTGCATTCATAGAACAACAAACCAAGTTGTCCTACCCTGAATGTATCAGCGCACTAACACCGCAACTGATTGAGCAAGCGCGGGCTCTTTATACCGCACGGTTAAAACAAGCAAAACCTATTCGCGCGTTCATGATCAACAAATTGCCCGCTAATTATCAATCGTTAGGGCTTATCTATTTATTGTTTCCAAATGCTAAGTTTATTAACTTGCAGCGCGATTTTAATGCCACAGCTTGGTCCGTTTATAGTAATTACTTTGCAGAAAATGAACCTTATTTTTGCTCATTACCTGAATTTAAACGTTACTATGATTTATACCAAGGTTTGATGACGCATTGGCAACAAGCAATACCTTCGGCTATCTTAGATGTTCATTATGAGCAACTGATCAGCGAGCCGCGCGATACGTTAAAAAGCGTATTTACATTTTTAGGTACCGCATTTGAAGCACAATGTTTAGACTTTTATAAATCAAAAAAACCAGTTACCACGCTTAGCAAAGCAGCTGTACGAAAACCGCTACATAACCGTGCAATAGAACACTGGAAACGTTTTGAAACGCCACTCAGGGCGTTGCTGAATGACGCTCAAACCACGTCACTAGATCCTTAAATTGATCTGCTTTAGCACTAGCGTGCGTTAACATATTAATATGATCGTAATCATATTGATGGCCGTGTTTTTTCCCGTACATTTGCAGGTGTTGAATACCAGTACCTGACTCGGCAATAAATTTTTCAATATCAATTTGTTGTGCAAGCGCTTTGTCTTTCACCCCCCCTATGTGTAAGGTCGGTGGCAAACTTAAGCCAGCCACAGCTTGCGCGTAATCAAACCCGTCGTCGCTATCTAACCATGGTTTACGTTTAGCCCATTGCATACTTTGATAATGCGACTTTTTAGTTTCATCATCACTGCCCCACTTGAGTCTTTTGGCGGGTAAATAACCATGTTTTTTAGCCAGTATTGGCGCTAAAAAATACCAAATCAAATTTCCTTGAAGGTATTTTTGTGGATGATGATTATAAAGCGAGCGTTTAGTACCAAAGTAAGCACATGCTTTTACATCATTGATATACTGTGGGAAACGCGCAAACACACTATTCATTAATACACCACCCCAGGAATGGGCTACCCAATACGCTGGTGGTCTACCTTCACGCTCGGTAATTTTAGCAATAAAAGCGGGAATATCTTCAATAATAGCTTCGGTTTGGCCATAGTGAGCATGCTTTGAGATAGCCGGTTTGCTGTCACCACGACCTCGTAGATCAGCCACATAACACACATATCCTTGCTCAGCTAAAAAAGGTGCTAACCCCTTATTTGAATGCGTATAAAATATTTTACCGTTTTCAACAGCACCATGCATAAACAACACAGCTGGCCCAGCGGCTTTGCTGTTATCTGCTATGCGGCGCAAATGTAATGTTTGTAGCTCAGTTAGTTTAATAAATACTGATTCTTGTACGATCGCCATTTCAGTTCCTTGTTGTCATTGTTATGAACCGCAACTCATCCTACCAGTAATTTAAACAAGATCACACGTCAATGTGTTTCTCTGGTAAAATAACTTTTTTGTTTGTTAAGCTAATTATTTGTTATGAAATCAACACCATTAAAATCAAAACTACACCCTCGAAATCGCCATAACAAAGGCTATGATTTAGACTACCTAAGTATTAAAGTGCCCACTTTAAAACCATATATCGTGCTTACTCCCAATGGTACTAAAAGTATTGATTTTAGTGATAACAAAGCAGTAAAAACGCTTAATCAAGCACTTTTGCAAGCGTACTATAACGTTGATTTTTGGGATATACCTGAACACAACCTTTGCCCACCGATTCCAGGACGCGTTGATTACATTCACTACTTAGCCGATTTACTAGCAAACGATAATCAAGGCGTTATACCTCAAGGCAGACAAGTTAAAGTGCTGGATATAGGTACTGGTGCGAACATAATTTACCCGTTACTAGCAAGCCATGAATATAACTGGAGCGTCACAGGCTCAGATATAGATCCGAGCGCTGTAAAATTAGCCAAACAAATCGTACAATTTAATAATCGCAAAATTACCGTCAAGCTACAAAAGCAGTCGCAGCATATTTTTCAGGGGGTAATAAATGCAAAAGAGCTTTTTCATATTACATTGTGTAACCCTCCTTTTCATGCCAGTGAACAACAAGCAGCTCAAAGTAGCGAGCGGAAATGGAAAAACTTAGGCAAAGCCCCTAAATCGTCTTTAAATTTTGGCGGGCAACATAATGAGCTTTGGTGTGAAGGTGGCGAAGCGCAATTCATTTGTACCATGATCGATGAAAGTGCCCTATTTGCTGAGCAGTGTATGTGGTTTACCTCTTTAGTTTCAAAAAAAGAAAACTTAGCCACGTTACAAGCACAATTAAAAACACACCCTGTGGCTGAAGTTAAAATCATTGAAATGGCGCAAGGGCAAAAAGTGAGTCGCTTTATTGCGTGGAGTTATTTTGATCAACAAACTCGCCAAGAGATCAGCCAGCAATTTACACAACCGGAGATATCATGATTGATTTTCGTTCTGATACTGTCACTAAGCCCTGCGCTAAAATGCGCGAAATTATGTTCAACGCCCCTTTAGGTGATGATGTATATGGTGATGATCCCAGTATTAATAAATTAGAAAGCGTTGCAGCACAGCGTCATGGCTTTGCCAGTGCATTGTTTTGTAGCTCCGGCACCCAAGCAAACTTATTAGCGTTAATGGCTCATTGCGAACGTGGTGATGAATATATTTGTGGGCAAAATGCACACAATTATAAATTTGAAGGCGGTGGCGCGGCAGTGCTTGGATCAATCCAACCGCAACCTATCGAGAATGAAAATGATGGCAGCCTCTGCTTTGACAAAATACGCGCCGCTATCAAACCCAAAGACTTTCACTTTGCTAATACCCGCTTACTCAGTTTAGAAAACACCATTGGCGGTAAAGTGCTGCCATTAAGTTATTTAGCCCAAGCGCGTGAGTTCACTCACAGCCATCAATTAGCACTGCATTTGGATGGTGCTCGCGTTTATAACGCTGCGGTTGCGCTTAAGGTAGATATTACCGAGATAACCAAACACTTTGACTCCGTGTCTATTTGCTTATCAAAAGGCTTAGGCGCACCAGTAGGCTCATTACTACTTGGCTCTGTTGAACTGATCAATAAAGCAAGGCGTTGGCGTAAAGTACTTGGCGGCGCTATGCGCCAAGCTGGTATGCTGGCAGCCGCTGGCCACTATGCACTTGAGCACAATGTTAGTCGTTTAGCCAACGATCACAGCAATGCGCGTTACTTAGCGCAGCAGCTCAGTGCCATTGAAGGCTTTAACGTTGACTTGTCGCGCGATACAACCAATATGGTCTATGCAAATGTTGCTGATAATGTTGATATTAATGCCATTGCACAGCAACTAAAAGGACAAGGGATAGTATTCAGCCCAAGCAAAACTTTGCGTTTAGTAACTCATTTACAGATCACTCGAGCCGATATTGATCAATTTATAGCAGCGTTAACTTCGGCGCTGCATGTTTAACGCAGCTTTATAGTGTTTGCGGCACACCGACACATAACGGTCGTTGCCGCCAATTTCCACTTGATTACCATCGGCAATCGCTTTGCCTTGCTCATCCGTACGCAATACATGGTTCGCTTTGCGACCGCAATGACACACCGTTTTAAGTTCAACCAGTTTATCAGCCCACGCCAGTAAGTACTGCGAGCCGCTAAATAACTCGCCTCTAAAGTCATTACGCAAGCCATAGCACAACACCGGAATGCCTAATTCATCCACCACATCGGTCAGTTGCATTACTTGCTGACGTGATAAAAATTGACATTCATCCACCAGCACACAGTGACGTTTTTGTTCACTATTAAGCTGTTTGATCAGTTCAAAAACATCTTTGTCAGCATCAAAAATATGTGCATCAGCTTGTAAACCAATTCGAGAAGATACCTTACCAACACCGGCACGATCATCCAATGCAGCCGTTAAAATAACAGGCTCCATGCCGCGTTCGCGATAGTTAAATGCCGATTGTAAAAGCGTGGTAGATTTACCTGCGTTCATTGCAGAATAATAAAAGTACAGCTGAGCCATGAAAATGCCTACCCTGAAAAAAGTGCGCTAATGCTACCTTAATCTTGATTGAACATCACCTTTTTTACCCGTGCTAAAACTAATTCCTGGAGTCTAATGACCCTTTTTTGAAGATTAAATCAGCCCTTCGTGCTCAAGTAACCACTGCTTGCGCTCTAGCCCACCCGCATAGCCGGTCAATTTACCGTTGGCACCAATAATACGGTGACACGGCACAATAATACTGATTGGGTTTTTACCATTAGCAGCCCCCACTGCGCGAACTGCCTTGGGATTATTGAGTGCATGAGCAATATCTGAATAACTCTGTGTTTGTCCAAATGGCACCGCGGTGAGCGCTTGCCATACCGCTTGTTGAAAAGCAGTACCATGGGTGGCTAGAGTGACATCAAAGGTTGTTCGCTTGCCTGTAAAGTAGTCATTAAGCTGCGCAGCACAATTTAAAATATGTGGCTGCTCAACCTCTGAAAATGGGGTTTCTGAGCACTCTATAACTGGATAAAAGCCCACATAACTCACCCCGTGTTGGTTACCTTGAATAATAATCTCATCAATTGGGCTGGGTATTCGGGTTTGAATAATAGTCATGTTAGCTGCTGCCATAGTTGAAAGGTTAAATAGGAGCGAAATGGCGCGCACATCTCATCATTAAATGGTTTTGCCCCCGCCTGTGCTTTCTTTACACCTAAATCTCCTGCTAATAAAATATCGGGCTGACTTTGGCCGCGTAATTTTGCATAGTTTACTGTCCAAGGTCCAATCCCTTTGAGTAGCAGCCATTGATCAAGCTGTTGACAATCAGGGTTATCGGCGCAGAATTGCGCTAAATTACGCAGCGCATTCTTTCTCGCTTGAGGCATTTTAAAAAATGCCAGCTCACTGTTTGCCACTACCTCAGGGGTTGGAAAATACACTCGCTCGCCATCTTGTTCGCCCAGTTCATCCACCAGCTGAGTCACTAAGTTATGCGCGGCAGTCACACTGACTTGTTGGCCAAGTACCGCACGAATACCAGCCTCAAATACCGACCAAATACCCGGTAACCGCAGCCCTTGGGTTAACACAATTGCCCCTTGAAGTTGAGTTGTTAGGTGTTGTTCGATTTGCGCAGTATCGGCATCTAAATCGAGCACCCTGCGAATTTCACTTAAAATAGGCTGTAAAAAGCGTGGCTGATCAATATCAATGCTGACTAAAAAATGATGTTTGTGCTCTACAAACTCAGCCGTAAACTGGCCTTGGCAATGCTGGTTTTTAAAGCTGCGACCATAATATGTCTCACCAAGCCACTCAAGAGGTGAAATTAACCGCTTAGCTAAAAATTGCTGTAACGCAGCCCAATTATAAGGGGGCCGAAAAGGTAATTTAAGCCTCAACATCGCACGTGATGTACTAAGCTCACCACGCATTTTTGACGGGCAAATATGTAACTGCTGTAAAAAAGCATCATTAAAGCGACGAATACTATTAAAGCCCGCTGCAAAAGCAACTTGGGATACCGACAGGCTTGTTTCTTGTAATAATTTTTTAGCGAAATGGCATTGATTAAATAACCGATATTGAGTTACTGAGATACCAAAATGTTGCTGAAATAACTGCCTTAAATAGCGGCTACTCACGCCTAGTCGCTCAGCTAACCGTTCACAGCTTTGTTGTGTTGTTAAGTCACTGTCTATCAGATGTTTGGCTCGCAGCGCTGTGGTTTTTGTTCCTTGCCATGCGCTACTTCCAGGGGTGCTATCTGGGCGACAACGAATGCACGGGCGAAATCCAGCCTGGGCAGCATTATGGGCATATTGAAAGTATTCTACGTTTTGCTCTTTTGCAGTAGGGGCAGGACAAATTGGCCGACAATAAATACCGGTGCTTTTAACACCGATGAAAAAGAGTCCATCAAAACGATGGTCGCGGCTTTGTCTGGCAAGTTGCCAATGGCTAGTATCCATAAGGTGCTCTTAACTATACATCTGCTAATAGAGTACGTGAAAAAACACAGTTTACTAGCCATTTTCGGCACTCAACCTTTATTCGCTGATTGATTTACTGGTAGCAGCTAAATAACGACGCTCAACTTCAGCCCAATTAATAACATTATAAAATGCTGCGATATACTCCGGGCGGCGGTTTTGGTATTTCAGATAATAGGCGTGCTCCCACACATCTAAACCTAAAATCGGCGTGTTGCCGTGCATTAATGGACTGTCTTGATTTAAACTACTTTCCACCACAAGCTGGTTATTTTTATTAACACTTAGCCACGCCCAGCCACTGCCGAAGCGACTAACAGCTGCTGCTGTAAATGCCTCTTTAAAGTTATCAAAGCTGCCAAGCTGCTCTATGATCGCATCTAATAAACTCCCTTTTGGCTGACCCCCACCATTGGGGCTCATTACTGTCCAAAACAATGAATGGTTTGCATGTCCGCCACCATGCTCTTGCACTACTTTTTGCAGCTCAGTTGGCAACGTGTCAATCTTTACGAGTAACTCATGTACATCAGTATCGCTATACTGGGTATTTTCAAGTGCCGCATTGGCTTTATTGATATATGTTTGATGATGCAAAGTATGGTGGATCTCCATAGTTTTAGCATCTAAATGTGGCTCTAACGCATCGTACTCATATGGTAATGGGGGTAATGTAAACGCCATAATTGTTCCTTGTCGGATTAAGAATAAGTGATCAATGCACAGTGGCAGTTTGATCTGGGGTGTAACTTAACGTCTGATTGATTTGTTCTATTAATTGCGGGGAATGACTGTGCAATTTGGCAAACCGTACTAACTCTGTGTAGGTTTTGTGATGATGGTGCACAACCACTGTACGCACCGTATCGCATGAATGCTGGAGCAAATGACTTAAACTTATATGCACATCACACAAGCACTGACACGCTTGCTCTGCTTGATTCATCGCTCGATATGTATCCGCTAAATTATGAGCGGCAACAACGAATGCGGGGCAGCAATGTTCAATTGCGCTAATAACTGACTGGCATATTTTTGCTTGGCTAAATTGGCTTAATAAACGAGCTGCGAGGGTGTGTGCTGTCGTGTATTTATCGCGAGCTTCAATTAAAGCACCGCGTTCAAACGCTGTATTTCCAGCAATAATGTTGGCTTGCCAAGGACTTAATACTTGCTCAACCTGAGACAATTTATTACTGCTGTGAAACTGTGGGTGTGACATAAAAATCACCTGCACAAAATTAAATGATGTGATTAATTTACACAGCCAAACAACTTAATGCAAATGATTTTTATTTATATTTGCGTATTTTTATTTCTCGGCAAAATCAATTAATGCTTGTCCTGTAAGTCGATAAATGATCCACTCATTTTGTGGCTCTGCCCCCATACTATTGTAAAAATCGATCGCAGGTTGATTCCAGTCAAGTACCACCCATTCAAAACGGCCACAATCTTTTGCGATAGCTTGGCGTGCCAAATGTTGCATAATCAATTTACCCGCACCATTACCTCGGCTATCTGGGCTAACATATAAGTCTTCAAGGTACAGGCCATTCTTGCCAAGCCAAGTCGAGTAATTGTAAAAGTACACCGCAAAGCCAATTGGCGTATCGCCTTCAAAACAAATTAAACTATGCGCTGTTGCACCTTCACTAAACAGGGTTTTTAAAATCGCCTGTTCATCGGTTTTAACTGCATCGGGCTCTTTTTCATAAATTGCCAATTCGGTAATAAAATGCAAAATAGTAGCAGCATCCGAAGGCTGCGCATCTCTTAAGGTAATCGTTTTTTGGTCTGTCATAAGCTCTCTTATTTATTACTGCATTGTTTAATACTGATCTAGTTTATCTTTTAATATTTGTAGTTGAATCGGTTTAGCCAAGTAGTCATCCATTCCAGATGCTAAACACAACTGTTTGTCTTCATCCATTGCATTGGCTGTGAGTGCAATAATCGTAATCTGTTGATGTTTAGCACCCGCCTCACCGGCACGAATTGCGCGAGTAGCGTCAAATCCATCCATCACCGGCATTTGGCAGTCCATGAGCACTAAATTAAAGTGTTCTGCAGGTACTTTCGCTAAAATATCAAGAGCTTGCTGACCATTCTCCGCTAGCGTTACGGTAAAATTCAGTTTACTTAACATTAGTTTAGATACTTGCTGGTTAATCGGATTGTCTTCAACCAATAAAATATGGCTATTTGCTCTATGCTGATCACTACGCAGTGAGGATATATAACTTGATGTCACTAAAGGTAAGTCTGTCGAACACTGTTCATCAGCGATCACTGCTATTGTTGAAATCAAATCAGCAGTGGTAATCGGTTTTGGAAAGTACGCTTGAAATCCAGCATCATTAAACCGCTGCGCGCCTTCCATCCCCGCAATACTGGTCATCATTACTAATGGCATAGCTTTAAAATCATCATCAGCTTTTAATTTTCGACACAGCGCTAAGCCATCCATTTCTGGCATTTGCATGTCTAATAACGCTATATCATATAAACTCTGTTGAGCAGCTATACGCTTTTCACACAGCTCAAGCGCCTGCCTTGCATTACATGCAAGCTCTACTTTAGCTCCCCAATGAGCAAGCTGTTGGCTTATCACAATCCGGTTGGTTTCGTTATCATCAACCACCAATATAGTGAGCTTGGTCAGATCTATGGTCGGTATACTGCGTTCGGTTTCGCTCCCCTCTTGTAGCATAATCGTCGCTGTGAATTCACAGCCTTGGCCAACTTCGCTGGTTAAAGTGACAGTTCCGCCCATCAGCTCACACAGCTGCATACAAATTGCTAAACCTAAGCCAGTACCGCCATATTCGCGCGTAGTCGACGCATCAACTTGTGAAAAAGGGCTGAATAAATCTTTTTGCTTGGTTAGATCAATTCCGATGCCAGAGTCTTTTACACTAATACTGAGCTGATATTGTTGTTCAATAGGAGTTACTGATGCGCGGATCACTACTTCACCTTGCGCAGTAAACTTAACAGCGTTACTCAGTAAATTGGTCAGCACTTGGCGAATACGCCCCGGATCGCCTTTAAATTGCACCGGTGTCACAGCCACTAAATCAATAATGATTTCGATATCTTTATCTTGCGCCGCAAGGGCTTGAGATTCCGCCACCTCTCCGAGTAAATTACAGACATTGAAGTTGATACTTTCTAGCTCGATTTTACCGGCTTCAACTTTCGAAAAATCTAAAATATCATTGATCACCGACAATAAAGAATGCGCGCTATTTTTTGCTATCGCGACTTTCGTTCGCACCGGCTTGGTCAAGGCCTCAAGTTCGATCAGCTCAAGCATACCCAACACCCCATTCATTGGGGTACGGATTTCATGACTCATGGTTGCTAAAAATTGACTTTTTGCTGTTGCAGCAGCATTGGCTTTGACTAATGCAATTTTCAGCTCTTGGGCGGTTTGCTTGCGCCTTTGCGACATTAACACGCTGCCCACTAATGTCGCTAAAGAGCGTAAATAGGTTTCTTCATTTTGGCTCCAACAGCGATAGCTACCGACACTTTCCGCACATAGCACTCCTAATATACCCTCACCGGTAGATATCACCGCATCGAGCATCGAATTAATATTTAATGGTGTTGTGTAAGTGTCAATCAATTCGGCGGTTGCAGGATGGCTATTAACATCATCGATTGCTACTAAGCCTTGTTCAAATATCGATTGGTAATAAATTGGAAAATCGCTGGCTTTAAGCACTAACGATTGCTCAACAAACCCTTGCTGCTCTACAAACAAACTCATGCAATGCATTTCATCATTGAGTTCATCAAACAACCACACAGAGGCCCGTTGCACGCCCAAGACTTCGCACATAGACTGCGCAACTAAGCTTTTCACGTCATCAAAGTTACCCGCTAACACCTCAGGTGACACCGTTAAGCTTGCCAAGTTTTTATTGTACTGATTGGCTTTTTTACTCTCTAATTCAAGGTGTTTATGGGTATCAATATTTTGGAAGGAACCATACACACGAATACAACGACCATTTTTATATTCAGCTTGGCCAATTGATTTAACCCAGCATTCATTGCCAAGTGCCGTCACTATAATTAATTCAATTTCCCAACTGTTCCCCGTTATTATGGCATCTTTGAATAACTGACTGATCCTATCTCGGTGATAGCCTTCCTTGTAAAAATCAAGTGCTTGAGTAACAACCGGTTGGTAATCCTCAGCTACTTCATGAATTGCTTTCACTTCGTCTGACCAATACATAGTATTAGTTTCTAAATCGACTTCCCAAGCACCAATTTGACCTTGCTTACTCATTGCTTCTAGGAGGCTTTGCTGGCGATAAAGTTGCGACTGGGTGTGGTAACGTTCTGTAATATCATGAATAAAGCCATCTAAATACAAGACATTACCGGCGTGGTCGTACACGGCTTGGCCTTTTTCATGGACCCAGTGAGTACTGCCGTCCGAAGCAAGTAAACGGTATTCTACAGACCATGGCTGATGGGCTTCAATATCAATTCTCACCTTCTGTGCTACGTTTGCAACATCATCAGGGTGAATTAACTCAACGAAGCTCAGCTTATAATTATCAACCAAGTCATTTGGTTCATAGCCTGTGATAACTTTAGTTTGCTCACTCAGATACAGCATGCTCCATTGCTCATCATATTTACAGCGATAAACAATACCTGGGATATTTCCAACCAGTGACACAAATCGGTCACGACTTAATTGCAGTTGTGCTTCTGTTTCTTTTCGCTCGGTGATATCAAGGTGGGTACCTATCATGCGTTTTGGCGAGCCATCACTATTTCGCTCCACGATACGTCCGGTGCTCAGTACCCATACCCAATGACCAATGACCAAGACGATGCAACATGCGAACTTCGCAAACATAATAGTCGCTTTCACCGGCAAAATGTTGTTCTAAAAGCTTCCCTGAGCTGACAAGATCATCTGGGTGAGTATATTTACTCCAAGTATTAAAGTCAGTCGGTTGCAGCTCTTCCAAGGTATAACCGATAATACTCGCCCAACGGTTATTAAAGTATGCTTTGCCGGTATCTACATACCAATCCCAAATTCCCACCGCAGTGCTATCGAGCACCAGTTGTAATTGTGTTTTATGCTGCTCAAGTTCTAATTCTTGAAGTTTTAAAGCGGTTATGTCGGTACGAATTGCAATATAACTTTGCGGCTTACCTTGTTCATCTAAAAAAGGCGCTACTGTGGTATCAACCCAATAAAAAGCGCCATTTTTCGCTCTATTACATACTTGTGCATGCCAAACTTTGCCCTCTTTAAGGGTTTTGTACATGCCTTTAAAAAAGCCTTTAGGATGGATACCTGAATTTAACAAGCGATGATTTTGACCAATTAACTCGCTTTGACTATAACCACTAATTTCACAGAATTTACTATTAACAAAGGTGATCCGCCCGGTTATATCGGTTACTGCCACAATAGCGTGCTCGTCAAGGGCACTTTTTTGCTCCGCTAATTGTTTCAACGCTAGTTGCAGCTCAGCACTTTGATGCTCAAGCCGTTCTTGTTGCTGGACTTTGCTGCTAACTAAATGCTCAAGATCAATCGAAAGCTGATGTAATTCACTACTGTCATCTAAGATAGGAATATGAGTGCGCTCACCTCGGGTGATTTCTGCACTGGCATGAGCAAGGCTAATAAACGGGCGAGATAAACGCCGTCCAAACCACCACGATAAAACTAAAATCACTAAAAATGCCAAACCATTGGCAACTATAGCTGCAAACTTATAATCACTGGCACTTTGTAACATTACCGCTGCGGGTTTCTCAACCAACAACTGCCAGCCGGTGGCATTTGCAAAATTCAAGTCAGTTAAAATAGCATAATGCAGGGTATTATCTGTTTTATGGTAAGTGAAAACATGCTCAGTATTTGCCGAATTTGTAAAAAAATCAGCCTTTGGCAGTAAATCGGGATGCAATTGAGCACCCGTTATTTCGCCATTTTTGACGATAAAAAACGTCAGTTCTTCATTGTTATTATGGATATGCTCTAAATTATCGAGCAGACCTTGAAAATTAACATCCACTATAATTATTGCATGTAAACCGCGTTGATTATCTTTCATAGGTAACGCGACAAAATGATGTATTTTCGCCCCCACGGTTGATACAAATACACTTTTTTGTCCTTGCTCTATAGCCGCGAGCATGGCGATTAACTGATCCCGTGTTAAGGCTGAGAAGGCCTCGTTGCTAACTGGATTTGGAGTATTTAAGGGGTCGAAAATAATATGAATTTCATTAACAAAATCGTATCGAGCAACAAACTCATCAATCAATAGTTGTTTATTAAGTTGGCTGTGACTGAGTTGATCATTTAATAAATAAAGATCTTTAATATGATCAGCAAACCAAATATCAGCAAATTGCTTACCAATACTACTTAGTTCGCCAAGTTCGGTATGGGCACTTTTTTCAAGAGAGTTGCTTACATGTTGAAAACTGAACCAAGACATTAGAAATAAAGGCGCGAGCGCAATTACAATAAACGTTACAATCAGCTTAGTCCGTATAGATTGGCCTTTATTCTTTATCAGGCTATGTAGCATCTTATTTCCATTATCAACATTAATATATTTAATCAGTTACGCAGTCATATTAATGCACTAAATAACACAAGACGCAAGTTTATGCGCCTTGTGCTAGCAGATTTAACAGTCCTAGTTACTGATATTATTTGTCCGGTAGAACTGCTGACTAAATTTTGCGTAAAGCACAGGCAATACAAATAAAGTCAAAAATGTTGCAGTAAACAAGCCGCCTACAATAACCGTTGCCAATGGCTTTTGAATTTCAGCACCGATACCGGTTGAAATTAACATCGGGATCAAACCAAGTGCAGAGGTTAATGCCGTCATCAGCACCGGACGTAACCGTGATAATGCGCCATTAAATGCTGCTGTATCTAAGCTATCACCGCTTTTTACACGATTGTTAATACTTTCAACCATAACCACACCATTAAGTACCGCCACCCCAAACAAGGTAATAAACCCTACCGAACTGGGAACTGATAAATATTGGCCTGATACGTATAGTGCAACCACGCCACCAATCACGGCTAAAGGCACATTTACTAAAATAAGCATTGCTTGACCTATTGAGCCAAATGCAAAATAAAGCAACAGTGCGATTAACGCCAATGAGATAGGCACAACGATAGATAACCGCTGTTGTGCTCGTTGCTGGTTTTCAAACTGACCGCCAATACTAATGCCATAGCCTGCTGGTAAATCTACTTGATCATTAATGGCAGTACGAATATCAGCAACCACAGAGCCCATGTCGCGCCCTTGTACATTGGCTTGGATCACCACTCGACGCTGAACATCATCGCGGCGTACTTGCGGCGGTCCAGATTCAATATTAACCGTTGCTACATCTCCTACGCGTACCAAAGCACCTGTCGGTGATGATAAGCGTAAGTCTGCAATAGCTTCAGGGCTGTCACGAAATTCTGCGCCAATGCGAACATAAATATCATAACGCTCATTAGCATTAATTATTTGCCCAGCGGCAGTACCACCAATGCCATGTTGGACAATGGTCATTAAATCACCCACCGATAATCCATAGCGAGAAAGCGCTAATCGATTTGGTTTGATCACTAATTGTGCCTCACCAGCGATTTGCTCCATGGCAACATCTTTTGCGCCAGCTACACCTTTTACAGCTTGTTCAATAGCTTGACCTTTACTGACCAACACATCTAAATCAGCACCAAACAGCTTGATCGCAAGTTGTGCTTTTACCCCTGAAAGTAATTCATCCACCCGTGTCGCTATCGGCTGTGAAAAGTTAAATAATAAACCAGGGAACTGCTCTAGTTTTGTCTCCATTAACACTTGCAGTTGTGCTCGGTTATCAGCAGATTGCCACTCACTTACAGGCTTTAAGCCTAAGTATATTTCAATGTTATTGACTGGCTCTGGATCACCGCCTACTTCAGGGCGACCAACACGGCTCAATGCATACTCAACCTCAGGAAACTCAAGCAATATTGCTTCAAGTTTTGGGGCAACTGCCAGTGCAGTATCTAAACTAGCAGAAGGTGCCAAAGTCACTCGTAAGTTGATCGTGCCCTCTTCAAGCTCTGGCACAAACTCTGTGCCTAGCTGCGGCAACAACACACCCGCTACCACGACTAATACAGCAGCTACGGCAATAACTGTTTTACGAGCATTCATTGCCCAGCCCAAACACAGCTTATAAGCTTTATCTAATGGCTCTAGCACCACACTGCGTCTTAGCGTCACGCCATTGGCAAATAAGTACACCGCTAACGCTGGCACAATCACTAACGCCACAATAACAGCCGCAACAATTGCCAACATTATACTAATTGCCATAGGCTGAAACAGCTTAGCTTCAACGCCTTCAAAACTAAACAATGGCATAAATACCACTAAGATGATCAACGCCGCAAAGAACACCGGGCGCGCAACTTCTTGAGCTGCTAACTTAATACGCTCAACATAACTGTGTGATTGAGTGCTTGGCTGCGTTAAATGACGGAAGATATTTTCTACCATAACCACCGAGCCATCCACTAACATACCAATTGCAACAGCAATCCCGCCCAATGACATTAAATTTGCAGAGAGCCCAAACCACGCCATTACGCAAAGTGCTAAGCCAATTGAAATTGGGATCGATAATAAAACCAATAATGTGGCTCGCAGATTCATTAAAAATAATGCTAACACCACCACAATAAACACAAATGCCAACAACAACGCATCAACCACAGTATCAACCGCTTTGGTGATCAGATCAGCTTGGTCATACAGGGGTTCAAACGTTACACCATCAGGTAATGCTTGATTAATTAACTCAATTCGCGCACTGATACCGTCGATAGTTTGTTTAGTATTAGCGCCAATACGCTTTAACACCACGCCTGTTACCACTTCACCCAGCGATGTAATATTACCATCAGCATCTTTTTTACTCATGGTCGCCGCACCTTGGCGGATTTCGCTGCCTAATGACACATCAGCTACATCAGCAATAGTAACAACCGTTCCATTAATGGTTTTCAGCGGCGTTTGCGCAATTTCTTGTAACCCTTGTTTACCCGCATTAAACCAGCCAGTACCACGGATCACCAATTGCTCTTGGCCGCGATTCATATACCAGCCACCAACATTGGTGTTATTTTCTTCAAGCGCGCTCACTACTTGTTGCTGATCTAATTGATAAGCAAGTAACTTATTTGGATTGAGGTTAACTTGATATTGACGAACATCACCACCAAACGACAGTACTTCTGTTACGCCATCAACAGGTAAAATAAGTAGTTTTACAATCCAATCGTTTAAGCTACGCAGCGCCATACTATCCAAACCAGACTCAGGAGATGCCGCCAGTAAGTATTGATACACTTGGCCAAGCCCTGACGTGTTCGGTCCCATTTCTGGCAAGCCAATTCCTTCTGGGATCAGCTCTTTAGCAGCTTGCAGACGTTCAAACACGAGTTGGCGCGCAAAATAAATATCCACACCTTCTTTAAACACCACAGTTACGCCTGATAAGCCGGTTTTTGAAATCGACCTAACTTGATCGACATCGGGCAACGCATACATTACCGCTTCAATGGGATAGGTTATAAGCTGCTCAACTTCAACGGCAGCTAAACCCGGTGCTTCGGTATTAATGGCCACTTGCACATTAGTCACATCTGGAAACGCATCTAAATTTAATTTAGGGATCACCACAGCGCTCATAGCAACTAATACACACAGCGCTAAAAAGACCAGTAATCGATTGCTAATAGCTGCATTAACTATTTTATTAAACATATTCGTCGCTCCTAGTGGTTATGCGGATCAAAGCCGCCTTTCGCTTGCTCTGACGCAACAAAAAATGCGCCTTCAGTCACCACTTTCGTGCCCTCTGGTAATCCTTTAATTTCACGAAAACCAGCAAAGCGTTGGCCTAATTCAACTTCTGTCGAGATAAGCTCACCATCTTCATCTTGTACAAACACCGCCCAATCTCCATCTGGGTTTCTCAGTAATGCCTGCTCAGGCACTGCAAGTACTTTTTGCTCTGTAGCAAATTCAAAATATACGTCACTAAACATACCTGGATGCAGCGTATGCTGATTGTTCTTAACACTTAAACGTACCACTCGTGAGCGTGTGGCTTGATCAATCGTATGGGCTTCTTGGATCACGGTTGCAGGATACATTTGCTGATTAACTTTAACTTGAGCCGTGGTCCCTTCATCAATATCAATTGTTTGATTTGCTGATAGTTTTGCCTCAACCCACAGTAAGCTCTCATCGGCAATTAGCATAAGCTCAATCCCAGCATCAACTCGCTGACCTTGAGCGAAATTATCACTTAACACTGCACCAGAGGTGCCTGCGAAAAGTGTGTATTCACCAAGTTTTTCAGCGGGAATATCTGCACTTTGCTCAATCGCTTTGCTAGATAAACCAAACGCCACCAGCTGACTCTGCGCTACTTCGTATTCAGCCTTAGCTGTCAGTAAACGCTTTTCACTCACGGTGCCTTTACCCATTTTTTGCACTCGTTGCCACTCAGCTTTCGCTAATCGATAAGTGGTTTGCGCACTGGCAACTTCAGCGCTAAATAAGCTGACCAATGGCGCGCCCGCTTTAATGTGCTGCCCTAATGTGGCATGGCGTTTTACCACGATTGAATCAACTCGTGGCGACAGCACATAGCTGCTATAGCCATTTGCTTTAATTTCACCTGGTGCGTAAAGCTGTGATTGGTAAACACGTTTTTCTAACTTGCTGATCTGCACATTTGCTAAGCGCATTTGGGTGTCTGTTAAGCGTACCCCACCAGCTTGCTCGTCGTGCTCTGGCTGCGGCTGTGAAACAGCTTGTTCATCCTCGTGAGGAGCTTCATCAGCTTCGTGCACATGCATAGCTTGTAATTGTGCTTCACTGTGTTCGTGGCCTGATTTGGCATGTTCAACATCTTGCGGTGTAGATGTGGCTGCCGGTGCAAAGTTGGCAAACATTAATACAAGGGCAGAAAAAGTAATATTTAAGCGCTTCATAAGGCAGCTCCATCAATTAGGGGACGTGTAAAGGTAGTAATATAATTGCTAAGTTGGCCACTTTTAGTTAACCAATTAACGCTTGCCAATTGGCTTTGCTGAACAATCTCAACGCCAGCAAGCAAACCTGAAATACGTTGTTGACGCATCGTAAGGTATTCAGCAGTGCTGATATCGCCGCTTTGCCATTGTTGCTCAATCAATTCGAGGCTACTGTCTGCATTGGCTTGGTTAATTGATTGCCAACGTTTTACCCGCTGAGCATAAGCTTGCATCACTTCTTTACTCGCTTGTGCTTGAAATGTCATCGTGCGCTGTAACGCTTGATATTCGGCTTCCTTCGACATTGCCTGCAATTCAGACGCCTGATATTCATCACTAAAGTCATTCAATATATTCAGAGGCATAGAGAAGTTTAACGAGACAATACTATCATCGCCATTTTTCCCCGCCGCAATCCCCACAGTGGGTTTAACAGCGCGTTCAGCTTTGATCACTTGTGCTTGTTGGCGTTGATATTGCCATTGTGACTTAACCAATAATAGCTGCGGATGCTGCAACACATTGTCAGTGTTGGTATTGGTGTTAATACCAGTAAGTAAGCGCTCTGGAGTGAGCGCAGTGTCTTCTCGCCAAGCAGGTAGTAAGGCTTGAACTGCTAATTTAGCATCGGCATAAGCACTGGCTTGTTGTGCTGTTTGATTCAAAATTTCAGACAGTGAATATAAAGCCAGTTGTTCATCAAGCAGGCCGACTTCACCAGCAACCCGACGGCGCTTAATTTCGTTTACTAATCGCTCTAGCTGCTGCTCTTGATCTTGTGCAAGTTGAAAAGCCGCTTTGCTGCTGCGCCAATTGATCAGCGCAATCAAGGTTTGTTCTACAAGTTGTAGATAGCTCAGTTGCAGTTCTTGCTGCTGTGCATTTAGCATTAGCTGCGCCGCAGTTAATTGCGCACCTTGTTGATCATTAATATCAAATGTTTGACTCAAGCCGAGGCTAAAGTTATTCGCATCACCCTCTTTTTCAAGGCTCGATTCAAAGTTTGGGTTGTATAACGATTGCCCAGCGGCTCGAACAGAAGCCTCCGCACTTTGTAATTGCTGATAATCAGCTTGTAAATTTGGGTGTTGTTTTAATTGCGTCAACAACCAATTTAAATCGCCAGTATTAGGCGTTGGCGCAGCCAATGTATTTGTGGTAGTTAATACAACCATACATAGGCAAGCAAACCGAAACGGTTTGTTTAAATTCATAACGTATTCTCTTACTAAATAAATCGGTGGCCAAAAGTGGCCAGCTAAAAAATTAACTTAGTAAGGTTGTGATCGGAGGGCGTAGATCAGGAATAAGTAAGCGAGAGTTAAACGCAGGATCGTTTAAACTAATAATATCGTAACTTGGTAGATTAGCGTGCTGCTGCCATGGCTCAGTAAATAAAATAGAAATATGACAGACGTGGCAATGAGCATCATCAGCGTTATCCGCAAGTGCTTTGCTTAGTTGTTGATGCTGTAATTGGTGAGAATCATGATCATTGTTAATCATACAATGTTCATCAAGTTCGCTTTGCTGGTGTAATAATTGCGAAGTGGTGTTAATAGCAGTGTTATGTTCAGCCACGTCAAAACTATCCAGCACTGGCTGAAGAAGTAATAAAGCTAAAATTAACAACACTGATTGCTTCAAGCAATAACCCCATACAAACGATATGCAAATAACTTTAACAGAACTTAATCCCTCTGCAAAGAATTTAAGACAGTTTTATTAATTATTATGCCAGCACTGGCTAATTTAATAACGCTCACTTAATATAAATCAACATAATAAAAATACATAGAAGCGCTAAATATGGCAAATCAACATTCTCACAGTCATGACACTGACAACCAAAGCAACCGCCAGTTAGGCTTTGCGGTGTTTATCAATGTGCTGCTAACAATAGCTCAAGTTATTGGCGGTGTAGTCTCAGGTAGCTTGTCGCTAATTGCTGATGCACTGCATAACTTAAGTGATGCAGCAGCCATTTTTATCGCCCTCATCGCCCGTAAAATTGGCAGTAAAGCCGCTGATGAACGTTACCACTTTGGTTATAAACGAGCTGAAAT
This sequence comes from Pseudoalteromonas rhizosphaerae, assembly GCF_028885455.1. Lineage (NCBI taxonomy): Bacteria > Pseudomonadati > Pseudomonadota > Gammaproteobacteria > Alteromonadales > Pseudoalteromonadaceae > Pseudoalteromonas > Pseudoalteromonas rhizosphaerae. The sequence goes on along the minus strand of NZ_CP118496.1, from coordinate 2,137,026 downwards.
TTTAGCCACCCTATTGAACAGCACTACGCTTATCATTATTGGTGGTTTTTTAATTGTCGAAGCAATTGAAAGTTACTTTAATCCCGCCCCAATCGATGGTTGGATTGTCGTTTGGGTAGCAGCAATAGCATTGATCATTGATATTGCCACGGCGATACTCACCTTTAATGCGGGTGCTAAAAATAGCATGAACATTCGCGCGGCATTCATTCATAATATATCCGATGCATTAGCGTCAATTGTGGTCATTGTAGCGGGCTCATTGATCATTCTATATCAGTGGTACGTTGTTGATTTAATAGCGACAATTTTAATTTCTGGCTATGTAATTTATCACGGTGTTTTATTACTCATTGAAAGTTGTAAAATTTTGATGCAAGCCGCTCCCGATGACTTTGACCGCAATAAGGTAAGCACAGCGCTGTGTAAACAGTTTGCTATTAAACAAGTACACAGTATTAAAGTATGGCAACTCGATGATAATCAAGCGTGCTGCGAACTGGTGCTCACACCATCCACAGAGCTGGTTCTCAAAGATGTTAAAAACTATTTGCATCATGAATTTGCAATCGAACATTGCATTATTGAGTATCGCGAATAAGCAAAGCATTCATCGAATTTTATTGAAAACAGCTCGCGTTCTCATTTATCATCGCATTTTATAATAAGTGCAGGGTGTGTGAGTTGTTAAAATTGTGGCTACGCCGTACTCATTTAATACTAACATTAGTGAGTGGGCTGTTTTTGATCTGTTTAAGTGTCACTGGCGCAATCTTGGTGTATGCCAAAGATATTCAACGCCTTGTCCAGCCACAACTGTGGACGGTAGAAAACCCCAATAATAACAATGTAATTGCCTACCCTGTTTTGCTAAACACCATCACATTACACACCCAGCAACCCGTAACATTATTAATGCCAGAGCAAAGCCCAAATTATGCCTGGCAAGCGCAACTGGCTAATAAACAATATGTCAGTGTTAACCCTTATACTGGTACGGTTATTCATCAGTATGATTATTACCGCACAATTTATGGTTTCACCATGGCACTGCATCGCTGGTTAATTTATGAAGATGGTGACGGCAATCGGCCCTTGCGTAATTGGGTATCTGTTTGTGCACTTATTTTTATTATTAATATGCTCGTTGGCGTCTACATTTGGCTTAAACCCAAAAACCGCTTAAAACGCTTGGTGATCAAACCAAAAGCCAAACTACGAATTTTGCTTTATCAATTACATACTGTAATTGGCATGTACTTATTTATCCCATTGCTATTAATTGCTTTCACAGGCATGGCATTCAATTGGAAAACACAAACCCAAGCAGTACTGGAGTTTGTTACACAAAACACGGTAGATCCAAGGCCTAAAGCGCCAAGCATCGAAGTCCCCGATACAATTGATCATGATAACTTGGCTGTCGCTTTACACAAGGCGTTGCTGGTATACCCTGATGCAGAATTGTTTCGTATCTACATGCCTAAAAAAGCCAACGAACCACTAGCACTGAGAGTAAAAAACCCAAGCGAGAGTCACGCGTACAGCTGGGTGTGGGCAAATCAATATACTGGCGAAGTATTGCAATCTTATGATGCCTCCCGTGCTAACTTCACCACCCAAGCATGGAACTTTAAATATAAGTTTCATATTGGTGATTTTGCAGGCCCATTGGTGCAAATAATCTGGTTATTTATCGCCCTCACCCCTGTACTTTTTACAGTAAGCGGTGGTTACTTTTGGTATAAACGCCATTATAAATAATGGCTAAAAACCGTTTAGTTTTTCTTGAGGTAGCCAGCCGCTGTGCTGCTCGTTGGATATTTTGATACACCAAGCCCAACCATTTAACTGGCGTGTTACTTGTACCATTTCGCCTGGGCATACATCCAACTCTTTAGCTGTGTAATCTTGTAAAGCTCGCCCTTGCGTTGCACTTAACCACTGTATCACTTGGCTTGGTACCCAGCCATCGTGTTGATCTGCAACACTGCACAAATACCAATTATCCCAAAGTGGATTTGCTTGGTATTTTTCGCCAATCTGCAATAGCGTGCCTTTAATAAAGGTGATCGGGTTTGGGTATTCACTTTTATGTGCGGTTATTACTTTGTACTTTTTCATACAGCTCCTTGCCTATCTAACCAGCATTGATTTTCCTATTTTAAAGACTAAAATTAACTTATACAAACCTCAAGGATGAGCAGATGAAAACCGTTTTGGCACTATTTATCATTAACCACCTGTGCTTTTATATATTTACTGAGTACTTTAACGGCACAATGAGTAAGATCTCCGGCAATACTTACCTCTCAGTGATGGGACTTGGGTATTCGTTTATCGGTTTTCCACTGCAATTACTAATTGAGCTGTTACTTATTATTGGTTTTAGTTATCAAATCTTCAATGTCGGAAAATATCAAGCAAGTATGCCACTTTGGTTAGCATTTTTTGCAAGTATTGCACTGGTTATTAGCTGAAAAACACCCCACCCCATCTTATGAGAGCAATATTGTTGTTTTAGCCACAAGTTAAATGCAATTGATAATAACTATCAGCAACCTTGCGCTTACCGTTCCTTACCTTTATTATTGCACCAATTAAAACAGCACTTTCATAATTACATTGTCGTAAAGGATCTTCATGTATAAAACTTCGTTAACCTTATTAGCCCTCTCTGTAAGTACAGCTACTTTCGCTGATGACGCTATCAATAAAACGCAACTCACAGACAAACAAATGGAGCGTATCATTGTTTCTGGTAGTCGCGTTTTTGAAAGCATTGATGAAGTCCCGGCATCTATTACCGTTATCAATCAAAAACAAATTGAAGAGCATTTAAAAGTAAACCCTGAGCTACAAAGTTTACTTGCGCAAATGGTGCCGGGCCTCGCTCCAGATACCGGCAGTTCAAGTAATACAGGGCAAACACTGCGCGGCCGCGCCCCGTTGGTGATGATTGACGGAGTACCGCAATCAACACCGCTGCGTAATGGCTCGTTAGGCATTAAAACCCTCGACCCTAGTGCCATTGCTCGTATTGAAGTGATCAAAGGAGCAACCTCGATTTATGGTAACGGTGCATCGGGCGGTATTATTAACTACATCACAAAACAGGCAAAAAGTGATGATAAAACAACTGGCGAAATAAGCTTGTCGAGTCGTTTTAGCGCAGTAAAACTTGAAGAAAGTGCTGGCGCAAGAGTATCGGCGGCGATTAATGGTCGAGCAGATAAGTTCAGTTACTTGGTTACTGCTAGTTATGAAGAAAATGGCGTACAACGCGACGCACAGGGTGATATTTTAGGATTGCAATACGGTTTATCTGACGCAGTCACACAAAACTACTTTACTAAGTTAGGGTATGATTTTGATGATGAAAAGCAATTACAATTTAGCTATAACTACTTCAGCTCACAGCAAAAAACTGATCTTGGTGATATTACCGGAGATATGAGTTTAGGTGAAAAAACATACGCAATTCATGTACCACCCGAATTACAAAAACAAGGTAAACCCCAAGGCCCAGAAGGCAACGAAAATATCACCCTAAAGTACACCGATTATGCGTTATTTGAAAACACTCAAATGACCCTAGACTTGTACATGCAAGATATTGAAAATGTGTTTTTCTACTCACCAAGCCTTGCTAACCCTGATGAGAACTATAACGGTGGCCAGTCTGTTATCAGTTCAGATAAAAAAGGTGCGCGTGCAACATTTAATACTCAAGTAGACTTTGACTCAATTGCAGCCACATTCATTTATGGTATTGATGCATTAAATGATGTGACGTCACAACCGCTTGTTGATGGCCGAGTATGGGTGCCAGAAATGGATATGAAAAGTGTTGCAGCCTTTTTACAAACTAAATGGGTGATTGCTGATGATCTTATTGTCAAAGCCGGTGTTCGCCAAGAGAGCATTGATTTAAGCGTAGACGATTACCGCACACTTAAACTATGTAAAACACCAACTCAATGCTCAGTACCAATTAACGTAAAAGGTGACACTATTGATTACGACGCCACGACCTATAATTTTGGTATTAAATATAATCTTAATGAAAAATTCAGCCCATTTATAAGTTACTCACAAGGCTCGGATATATCTGATGTAGGCATACTACTTCGGGCAGCGACAGTGAACGATATTGGCCTAATACAAACCCAAGCCTCAATTATCGATAACTACGAAATTGGCTTTAACTCTCAATTTAACAATCTACGAATTGAAGTCGCAGCCTATCGCAGTACTTCTGAACTTGGCACAACTAATAAATTTAACGAAGTGACCGGCGTGTACGAACCGGTGCGAGCACCACAGGAAATTTGGGGCTACGAAACGTTAGTAGATTATACAATTGCCGCTAATCTTAAATTACTGGCAACCTATAGCTATGTTGAAGGTAAAAACACCGAAGCAGATGTGTACTTAGGCTCAAAACAGATCAGCCCACCAAAGGCAACGGCAAACCTAAACTGGCAACCGAGCGATAAAATCTCGCTTACTTTAAGCTACCTGTATGTTGGCGATAGAAAGCGCTTTGCGGCAAACGAGGAAGGCAAGTATGTAGGCGATCAAGGCCCTGTCGATAGCTACAATATCTTTAACTTAAGTGGCCAATACCAATTTGCCTATAACTGGCAAGGCTTTGTAGGCATTGAAAACTTATTTAACGAAGACTACTTCCCTGCCCGAGCTCAATCGTATACATACGGCGGCTATAACATCAAAGGCCTAGGTACAACGGCCAATGTCGGCGTTAAATACCAGTTTTAAATCACAGCTTGTCTAACTCGCTCATTTCACAATCGAATGAACGAGTTAGATATTACTCGTGAGCCTAACCTTAAATAACCTGAACTCTGGATAATAAATCTATCTCCAGCGGCTACTTTTAACGCTAACTGCGTTGAATTTACTTGCAATAGGCTAGCTATTGACGCGTAAATTCGCCTTGTTATCACTAAAAGTCTCCGGGTGGAGATTGAGAAATACAATTGTTATTTAATATCAATACAATAAGTACATCTCTTAACCAGAGTTCAGGTTAAATAACAATCTGTTCATAAAGCAACCAACAATGCAAACTTAAACGAGAATCACACTCAATAGTAACCAACTGATTTACAAGGAAAATACTTGCAATAACTGATTTTTCTACTACACTAGCAGCATTAAGTATTCTATGAGGCCACCATTATGAAAGGTAATCAAAAAGTTATCGACAGCTTTAACAAGTTGCTTGCGAACGAACTTGCTGCAATCGACCAATATTTTATCCACTCACGTATGTACGATGATTGGGGTTTAGATAAACTTTATGTGCGCCTAAATCATGAAATGGAAGAAGAAAAAGATCATGCTGATTGGCTAATTAAGCGTATTTTATTCCTCGAAGGCGTACCAAACATGACCAAACGCCGTGACCTAATTATCGGCCATGACGTTAAAAGCATGATGCAAAACGACCTAACACTAGAGCTTGAAGTAGTCGAGTGTGTTAAAGAAGTTATTGCCGTATGTGAGCAAGAAAAAGATTACCAGTCTCGTGAGATCCTAGAAAAATTACTCTTCGATACCGAAGAAGATCACGTTTACTGGCTTGAACAACAACTTGGTTTGATTGATAAAATTGGTAGTCAAAATTACCATCAATCACAAATGGGCGAATAGGAGCTAAAGTATGAAAGGCGATAAAGACGTTCTTGTTGCATTAAATAAAGTATTAGCTAATGAGCTAGTTGCAATTAACCAGTACTTTTTGCATGCCCGTATGTTTAAAGATTTTGGTTTTAGCGCACTTGATAAAGCCGATTATAAAACCTCAATTCAAAAAATGAAAAACGCTGACCGTTTAATTGAGCGTATTTTATTTTTAGAAGGGCTGCCAAACCTTCAAGATCTTGGCCGTTTACGAATTGGCGAAAACAGTGAAGAAATGATTGCCTGCAATATGAGTTTTGAGCTTGATTCATTGGTTGATCTAAAAGAGGCTATAAAACTTGCTGAAAGCAAAAAAGATTATATTAGCCGTGAAGCGCTAGATAACATTTTATCTGAGCAAGAAGAGCAAATTGACTGGCTAGAAACGCAACAACAGTTAATTAAAAGCACCGGTATTGAAAACTACCTGCAGTCGCAAATGTAACGTTTGGTTAATACCAAAAAAGCAGCTTAGGCTGCTTTTTTAGTTTTTATAATACAGATAAATGTCACTGAGTTTAAACGATTACCAATAAGCAATAGCTACGCCACTTGCTCAGTAATATCAGCAATTTGAATAAGCTTACGGTTGAGGATCTTTTTAGTACAGCCGCAGCATTTGCCGCACTGGCTACCGACTTTAAGCTCTTTAGAAAGCTCGCGCATTGTAGTCGCGCCTTCGTCGATTGTTTGTTCAATTTTTTTATCTGTCACACCGTGACATAAACAGATATACATGAATACAAACTACTCTCAATTACATTCGAGCTTGTATATTAATCTAAACGTAAACGGTTCGCAATTAATAATCGCATAAAATTGAGAATTATTTTTATTTGCTTAATTCCATATAGTTTTAGATGCTCACCGCAATCCGGTTAACTGATATGTGCCCTAGCGGTCATTCAGGGATTATATTCTATCTGCAAATTTCACTCATTGACGATTTAGTAGCTATCTACTTACTTCTTATTGCTTACCAACATTAAGAAATTCCGCATAAACTTCTAACTCAATTTGATCCCCAACAATCGGTATATAACTGTCCATGCCAAAGTCAGAACGTTTGATTTGACCTACCGCGCTAAAACCAATGGTGTATTTTCCTGTCATCCAGTTGTCTGCTCCACCGTGAAATGTGGCTTTAAACGTCACAGGTTTGGTAACACCTCTAAGAGTTAAATCACCTGAGAAATTAAAACTGTTATCAGATATAACTGTAACATTGTTGCTAGTAAATGATGCCTGCGCAAAACGCTCACTGTTAAACCAAGTGTCATTTTGTAAGGTTTCTGCTAAGTCAGCATTATTAATATCAATAGAGCTAATATCCACCACTGCGTTTAATGACGCGGCAGTCATATTATTAGGATCAAAGTTGAGTTGTGCATCAAATTTATTAAAACGCCCTACATAGGTTGATAACCCTAAATGTTGGATTTTAAATATTAATGCAGCATGTTGACTGTCTAGCTGATATTCGCCCGCTTGAAGCGCTATCAACTCAGATTTAACAGTTGGTGCAATCCAACTCACACAACTTGTCAGTAACAGCGCAGCACACATAACTGAGACCGAATGTATAAATGTTCGCATTGTATTCTTTAACGCTGAGTTCATAGTAGTAAAGCCATTAGTAATGTGTTGAGTGTAGGTAAAATAAAACGTCATTTTTCATAAAATCAAAATATATAATGCCTCATATTTTCCATTTTCACTTCTCTTTTATATTCTGATGGAGTGAAGCCGTGAATTTTTCCTTCACGCTCAAAGCCGAACTACTCAAAAGTGCATTTAGCGGACGGTGGTAACGCCCTAAAAAGTAAAGTGCGTAGCTGAGCGAAACCGAGTCAAACTTTAGCAGTTCCGCCTTAATTAGCTTATTAAGCGCCGTTATTACTGTCTTAAGGTTATCATTTCTTTTGCTACAAGTGCAGCTGAAGGCAAAAACATTGTTGAGATAATACGTTGATCTGCAATCACAGCGTGTTTATCTTTTAATGTTTTTTTATTTTGAGCAATAGCACCATTCTTATTAAGTTGATTTTCAATAAGAAAAGGTAAAAGTGTTCCTTGTTTTGCCCATGGTTTCGATGTTTCAGTAGAGTTAGGAAAACCAACTATTTTTTTTCCTTTCACCAAAAACTCCCCATTAGATAATTTCACGTTTACAATGCCCGCTGCGCCATGACCACCAACACCTAAAATACCACCTGACTCATAAATACTACTGATAATGGATTGGATTTGTTTGTTATCTGTAACGTCAAACATTACTCCATAGCCACCACCTATGAATACGCCCCAATAGTCATTTGGGTCAATTTGAGCAGGTTTGAATGAGTTGTTTGCTTTTTCTAAGAAACCTTCATATTTGATGGTGTAACTACTTATACCTAAAGGCTCCAACATAAACTTAACTTCTCCACTATTAGGTGATACAAAGTCAACTTCAAAGCCGTGGCTAAAAAAAATGTGATACGGAGGTGCAAATTCCCATAAATTATTTCTTGCGTCATGCTGTTCAGGATCCCCCATATTTATCATATTAGATGCCACTATCAGTACCTTCTTTTTAGGCTCTGCTATTGCATTTGTGGCTAGCAAAGCGCCTGTTAGTAAAATAATGGATAAGAGTTTCATTTTTTTCCTTTATAAATAATTAAACTATTATTTAGACGAGACAAAAGACGAAAAGGTTTAAATATAGAATTTGTATCGGTACTTAAAAGCGTATTAGGAAGGCCTGCAAGATAGAGGTTTAGTTAAGCCAGATAAAATAGTTATCAATGAACGACCGCTATCCGAACGCAGCCAACTGTAAAAAGAGGGCCTATGCAGTCTTAGTCTTTGTAGCTTATTTTCTGCTTGGGTTTTAAACGCTAATAACTGCTGGCAAATTTCAATTTATCGAAAATTCTTAACCCCTTTAATTTCATTTAGTGCTAGATTTTCTAAATTTTTTATCAACCATAAAACGCTAAATTTATATTTCAGATGCTCAACCCTCTCACACTTAAAGTAAGAGGGTTATCATCTTTAAAAGTTAATTGTGATGCCAATAGATGGTAAAGGCATATCAGGGAACTGGTAGTCTTTTTCAAACTCGCTGTAGTCTTGATTGTATTCTAGCTCCTGTACTGCGCGTGAAGCATAAACATTTAACACTTCAAAATATAAATTAGCATCAAAGCCATAGAGCTGTGTTTTATAATCTGCACGAATGTCTAAACGGTGGTAATTGCTCCATTGTGAACTGTTAAATTCACTGTATTTTGGAATATAAAAGAGCGCATTTTGACTGCCAGTTTCTTTATAAGGCTGTGCAGATAATACTGGCGTATAGCGCCTGCCACTTTGAAATCGCCATTTTGCACCGACTTGCCAGTGATCATTCCATTTATAATCTAAAACCAAGTTTGCAACCCAAGGCAGGTCAAATTCAGAATTAAACGCCTCTGCTGTTAATGGGTTCTTTCGCTCTGTTTTACTATAAGCAATACTTGCCCAGCCAAACCAGTCGTTCGACAGTTGCTTATTTACAAGTATTTCAATCCCATACGCTTCGCCACTGGCAACATCATCAAAAAGCAGATCACTGAGTGCTACATCGTTTTCGCTGCGAGCTTGTGCTTGCGGGTTTGCAACAACGAGGTTTTTCAATTCTTTGTAAAAAAGCTCTGTTCGTAGAGCTATTCCATCAGCTAATTGTGAATCAAGGCCTAAAACCCATTGCGATGAATTACTCGCCTCAAGGCTTGGCTCTCCATATTGAGCGGTTAAAAATTGATAGTCATCTATAAAGGTATGATGGATCCCGTAGTTTAGTCTGAGCGTGTGATTGTCATCGAGGTCGAAGCCAATCCCTAATCTTGGTTCAACATAACTTTGGCTGTTATTGTCTGTGCCAACAACAGCAATGCCGATTTGATAATCAAGTTTAGCAGTGATTTGCCCCGTAAGATGGGTGTAAGCATGATAATCTGAAATAGTTAAAGTCCCTTGCTCATTAAATTTAGGACTAAAGTAGCTAGGTGGGCACATTTCAAATTCGGTATTACACGGCATCAACCGGCCACTGGCTAGATAGTCTACCGACGTGTCTCTATAGATGGCACCAAAATTTAACGTAAAGGATTCTGCTACGTATTGGTTTTCAGTTTTGAAAATCAATTTTGTGATATCTGCATCCCATCTAAAAACCTCCCCTTCACGCTCTTGCTGATTTTGAGTCAATAAATTAACACTAAAATTAGCCTCTATTACATCGCCAAAATGTTGCAAACTCACCGCTTGACTGTGGTAGTAAGTTTGATATCTTTCGCCGCTGGCTAGATCAGGATTTTTAGCAATATCTCTACCGTCTTGATCAAACGCTATTTCGATATAATCTTTTGCGCCACTAGCGGAGAATCGAATAATATTGTTTGCGTCAAAATCCCAAATAAATTTTGCCTGATAGTCTCGATTTCTCGGTGGTACCGCGAAAGAAAAGTCTTCGTCTTCTATAAAATTATCAACATAAGTATGAACTAAGCTTTCTCGAAAAGAAACGTAGAACGCTGCGTTGCTTGATAAGGCCTGTTCATATAAAAACCCACTTCTAAAAAAGCTTAAGTCGATCACTCGTGCCGGCTCCACACCATTGGGATCTCTTAAATTGGTTAATATCACTCCGCCATTCGCATTTGCGTATTGACTGCTCCAAGCCCCCGTTTTTAACTCAAAACTCTCAACGAGAAGTGGGTTATAAACACTTAACCCGTCATTATGAAAAACATACCCCATCTCCAAGCCATCGGTAAGATATAAGTTGTCATTGCTCGAGCTACCACGTATTGCAGGCTGCGCAACCGGGCCTCCGGTGGCGGGAGTTGCAAGTACAACCCCCGGCAGTGCTTCTAAGCCCTTTAATGGATCATTCCCGGTGCCTGGTAATGATAAGAGCTTGTCTGAACTGATCTTTAAACCATCTGGTTTTACTGCGATCACCGTTATTTCTTCGAGCTCTTTTTCATCACTAGCCTGAGCGTTAATGACTGCCAAAGCACAGATTGTTAAAGGTAATAATCGTGTCATTTTATTCATAGTATCCATTCCTTGTATAAATTGTGATGACAACAATTTACGCCATGGATTGAATTTGCTTTAATTAAGTTTGTTGATTTTGAACGAATGGGCAGCTTTTTGTATGAATGGGCATTTTCCGTTAGGTGAGATAAATCCTTGGCGATATTTTTTTATCTTGGGGTTTATTTTAGCAAGCTTATTTACCCTCGTTAACGATGATGAAACGCGTCATGTTGTTGAAGTTTTTTTACAGTGGCAGCTTCAAGTTCATAGCGGATCATTATTTTTTATCGCCACTCACCTATTTTTAACTAGCCGATTATCAGGACTTAACAGTGCTTTAAAGTTGCTAGTGAGCGCATTTATTGCCTCTCTATTTTATGCCCCCGTCTCACTGCTATTTGATGTTTATTGGCTACATGATACTGATTATACCCTCGCAGCTTTAGTCCAAGAATGCAGTGATATGATCCCCACGGCAATGTTTTCTTGGTTAGTTGTAAACCTACCTTGGTTAACTGGGCTTTCTTTGCAAAGAAGAACACCTTTACCAGAAACGCCGCCCGACACGCCAACTTTAGCAATTGCTCACACAATACCGATATCCCCTCCATTAGCGCCACTCAAAGCTGCAGAAGTAATAGAACCAGAAACAAAAAAGCTTACCGCATTTTTACAGCTCGCTACTGTAAATAGCGTGGATGAAATAGTCTATTTAAAAGCCGAGCTACATTATTTAAAAGTCGTTGCACATGATTTCGAAAAACTGATCTTATTTAATTTAAAAGATGCCATATCGGCTTTGGCCGAAGCTGATAAACAGCATACAATGAGTCAAACTCACCGTAGTTATTGGGTCAATCGGGCGTATATTCGCAGTGTAAAGAGTAAAGGTCGCCAAGCAACACTACTCATGAGCAATGATGATAAAGTGTTGGTAAGTAGGAATAATATGCAAAAAGTAAAAGCATGGTTTTAAGCATACGTTTATATTCAATTACAGAGTTCACCCTCAGCTGCACCACAAAACCTATTGTTGTACCTTTACTCTAAAAAAGAAATGTGGCAAAGTGCGCACTTCTCGGGGGAGTAGCCTGCTTGATGCCTTTTAACTTAAAGCGCAGCAAGTAAACTTATCAACATAATTGCACCTCATGTGCATGGTAAGTTTGTAATGTAGCAAGCATTATCGGCAAGACCTGGGTAAACACTATCCTCATGGCGGGAGATAGGCGTTTACCTTGGTTTAATGTTCCCGCCTTATAGAAGTAAAATGGATACATTTATCACATCAACCGTCACCGTTGCTTTAGCTGAAATAGGCGATAAAACGCAACTTTTATCCCTGTTGTTAGCTGCCCGCTTTGCCAATAAACCTGCACTTATTTTAGGTATTTTAGTCGCTACTATTATCAATCATGGTTTATCTGCGTGGTTGGGCGATTATTTATCGCAAAGCTTTACCTCTTCGTACCTGCCTTGGATTGTGAACGGCTGTTTTATTGTCGTTGGCTTATGGCTACTGATCCCAGATAAAGATGAAGAAGTAAGCAATAAATACGATCAATACGGGGCTTTTTTAGTTGCCTTGGTGCTGTTTTTCATTGCCGAAATTGGCGATAAAACCCAAATAGCAACAGTATTGCTTGGCGCTCAGTATCAATCAGTGTTGTGGGTAACCATAGGAACCACTGTAGGTATGTTACTTGCCAATGTGCCGGTTATTTATGCTGGCAATGCCTTACTAAAACGTATTCCAATGGCAAAAGTAAGAATGCTTGCTGCAATAGTGTTTGTTGCTTTGGGTTGTTACGGCCTAGTTACTAGCTAACTTTATCTGCACGTTACAGCACCGGCGAATATAGTTTTGCTGGTGCTTGGCGTACACTAAATGTTTGCGTTGTGAGAAGTAGCGAACAACATACTAATAAAACACTTACTGCCCCCATGATACCAAACCATTGCAATAATGAACGCTGCTTACGCTTTACTCTCAGCCAATTCATATACAATCCAGCCATACATATACAGGTCATTAAACAACCAAAGACAGCCCAAATTAACTTCGTACCTAGCCCTGCAAAGTTGCCAAAATGCAAAGGATCTGCGGTATCTTTAATGCGCGCGACAATAGCTAAATCTGCGGCTTTTTGAATTGCCAGTACATCTGCTGAAGCTGGATCTAAATACACTTTATTAGCTCGTAAACGTACTAAAATGTCATCATTATCGCCCAGTACCACAACCGGTTTGTTTTCCTTTGTTGGGTATTGTATAGCGCGAATCTGTAAACTTGGAAACGCTGATTGCGCCGCGTTTACCATGACACTTATCGCTGGCGGATGCGCGGCGTCAGTTTGTAGATCCGTAACCTCTGCGGGGGTTTTTATATAATGGTCAATTTTGGCTGTTTGTAGGGTGTGTTCAACTAAGTACCACACGCCAGTAATGGCCATGACCACAATAAACCAGTAACTCCAAAGCCCCAGTAATTTATGCCAATCAGCCCAGCTGCTACGATTGGTTGTTTTTAATTGCCGTGGCTTTTTTAAAAAATGTCGCCACCACTGGCGATAAACAATCGGACTAGTAACCACTAAAATAACCAAGGGAATGGCTAAACTCGTGACGATCAACTTACCAGTCCAACCCATCGATAGATTCATGTGCCAGTTACGTAAAAAGCGCGATACTCGCCCCCACTGACCTTCGCCAAGCCATTGCCCCGTCGCACCATCAACATACACAAACAAAAACTGTTGCTGCCACTTAAGCGACACTTCGGTTGCTAAGTAAGGTTGCTGATGGCGCAATATGCTAATGATTTGGCTGCCAGGATAACGCTGGGCAAGTGTATTCTCAATTGCAGCAAAGTCAGTATTAGGGGAATGCGAGAGGGCACGAAATTTACTATCACTAAGATATTCAATTTCGTGGCTCAAGGTTGCCAACGTGCCAGATAAACACGTTATCAATAACAAGCTGCCAACCAAGAGCCCTGCCCAAGCATGTAAGTTAAACCACTGCTTTGCTTTCATAGTACGAAATTGTCAGTTTAGAATGTGTACTTAGCCGACAAATAGACGCGGCGTGGTTCCCCCGGGAAATGCCCAGCACGAGTTATAAAGCCACTTGATGCATACTCTTTATCAAACACGTTTTTAACTGAGAGCTGCCAAACCCATTGTTGATATTCAGTCTTCCAAGCCATGTTATAAACGGTATACGGCTGTACTTTATCACCGTCTAAACTGACTTGTTCATCAACATAATCAAGACCTGCCGCGATTGATGAGTGCAACTGCGGTAACTCATAACGCGTCCACAACCCTGCGGTATTTTGTGGTGCATTGGCAAATTTATCGCTGCCTTTTGATTGCGCGGAAAATTTTTCACTTTGCTCAACAATACGCGTGTCGTTGTATGCGTAACTTGCTGTGATCACTAAACGTTCGGTGACATCACCAACAATCTCAAGTTCAAAGCCTCGGCTATCAACTTCGCCTAACGCTTCCATTTGATCAACGCCGGTGTCTGATAACTTAGTGCTGGCTTGTAAAATATTGTTACGGATAATGCGATAAGTTGCCATGTTCACAGCCAACGAGTCATCAAGTAACTTAGTACGTAAACCAAGTTCACGAATATTGCTGTGCTCTGGTTTAAATGGCCCGCCTACATCTTGATTTTGGTTACTGGCCGATTGTGGCATAAAGCCTGTGCCATACAGCGCATAAGGGAAAAAGGTATCGTTTAAGTTATAACTTGTGCCAATACGATACGTCACATCGCTGTCTGAAAACTCGGTGTTATTAAGGACATCGGTGTCTTCAAAACGATCGTACCGTAAGCCAACCGTAACATTCCATTTATCCGTAACATCAACTTGGTCTTGTGCATACAGGCCAATACGTGTTGACTCAGTACTTGCTAAACGCGGTGTTACGTTTGCTAAATCATAATCATCTTTTGAAGTCAGTCCATACACAGGATTTAATATTGAGATCCCTGGGACTGGGCCGCCTTTGCTGGCTTGTACAGCTGTTCTATATGCTGATTCAAACTCATGCTTATACCAATCTACACCCACCAGCATCACATGTTGCATAGCGGCAAGCTCAGTGTCAGCAATTAAATTGGCAGTAAAACTAAGCCCGGTATTTTCGCGTTGTTGATCACGAAATTCGCGCTCGCTCCAATCCAGTACTCCATCGCCATCTGTGTCACTTAGTCCACGCGGCTCATGATAGTTTTGATTAGCATCGTTACTAAAATAACGCGCAGTGATATCACTGCGAAATACCTCATTAAATTGGTGCTGAAAACTTGCTTGAAACACGTCAGCAATAACGGTTTGATAATCCGTTGCTTCATTATGATTCCAGCTAATGTCGGCAATGAAGTTACCGTTTTTATCCACTGGCACGCCACGTAATCTAGCGCCGCCTAAATCTTGATCAACATGGGTATATTGCAATACCAAATTAGTATCGTTACTAAAATCAAATCGATAGCCTAAATCAATAATGGTATTATCTTCACTGGTATTTTCACGAAACGGTTTATCTGAATCTTTATAAACACCAACACGGTAGGCTTGGGTCTGTGCGTCATTGGCACTGCCCGTTGATTCGATTGCGGCACTAAAAAAATCATCATTACCCAGTTCAACTGCAACGGTTGTTTTACTATCATAGCTGGGCTTTTTGGTCATATAATTAATGATCCCGCCAGGGTTACCACTGCCGTACACAGCGCCACTAGGGCCTTTTAAAACAGCCACTTGCTCAATATTAAACAACTGTGGTACCGCAAAACCACTAAATGGGTCACCTTTTACACCATCGTATAAAATTTCATCTTGGCGAAAACCACGAAACGTAACACCTGAGTAACTAAAGCCATTAACACCCGCGATATTACTGTATAGATCAGTTACTTGACGTGCAGCCTGATCGCTGATTAACGCTTGCGGAATAACCTGGATTGACTGTGGAATTTTCTCTAGCGGCGTATCGGTACGAGTACCAAACGTTGATTCTGTTGGGCGATACAGTGAAAACGCTCGTCCAACGACTGAAATGGTTTCTATGTCGTTTTTTACAACAGTAGACTCATCAGTTGCAGATCTTGCTGCTGTTGTTTGCGCAGCAACGACAACAGGCGCAATGGTAATATAACTTAGGGCTAATGCTATTAAAGAAGGTTTCATTGATATTTATACAGCAATCAAAATAATTTGCGGCATGATAATAAAAACCACTATCATTTACAATGCTGAAGTGGAATTATTCTCTTCTTGTTGCAAAGCTTATTTAACAATCTTTAAAATCTCTTTAAATACAGGTGTCGCTGCCACTTCGGTCCATTGAAAAATCACACTTTCAGCGCAGCTGATCACAGCACCGGCTTGTCTTAACTGAGCGATGGCTAAATCGCGGTGCAGATCATTACGCGAACTAATCGCATCCATGACTAAAAACACCTGATAACCTTGCGCCAATAAATCTAAACAAGTTTGTAATACGCATACATGCGCTTCCATACCAACTACAATGATTTGCGGGCGCTTATAGCTAGCAATAAGCTCTAAAAAACCGTCCTCTTTACACGCGCTAAAGTGGGTTTTATCAAAGTATTCAGCCTGCCCAATCTGAGCTTTTAATTGCTGATCAGTTTCGCCAAGCCCTTGTTTATATTGTTCGGTGACTAAGATAGGAATTTGCAACAATTGTGCGGCTTTTACTAATTGCACTGTGACCTGTTTTACTTGTTCATAACGAGGCATCGCCGGACTTAATTTGTCTTGAATATCGACAACTAACAGCAGACTTTGCATGGTGTGAGTATTAAATGAATGAGGCAATGTGAACATCCTGTAATCTAAACATAGCTAACAGCATAAGTGATTTGTTATATAAAGTTAATTCTTTAATTAAACTGTAAGTTGTTATGCTATATTTACTAACGGATAACAACTATTTTACCTCAGGGGAGCTGTATCATAAGTGCGGTTGAATAACTTTTTTTTCATTTTATTTAGTATTTTATGCACTTTGTTTAGTGTTAATTCCAGTGCTCAAAGCTATGCTCAGCAATTACAACGCTTGTCCACTGATGAAGGGTTATCACAAGGCCACGTTACTAGCACACTGCAAGATAAACTAGGGTTTATTTGGATCGGAACGATGCAAGGTTTAAACCGGTTTGATGGCTACGAAGTAAAAATATTCTCTGGTGAATACACACTGGATCAACTCTCGATTATTCTGTTGTTTGAAACAAGCAATGGCGATATTTTTGTATCAACTGAATATTCTGGTGCGTTTCTTATAGATCCTGTGACACTTAAAGTCAGTAAAGTTTATTCAGGTAAGTTAAACGCTGAAGATAAACACTTTTCTCCTATTTTTGCCATCGCCGAACATCAGCAGCTGTTTTATTACGCCATTAACCAACATGTGTATGCCTTTGATCCACAAAAAAATACCTATACTCATGAGTTTTCAATCAGTAAAGATGATAATTTTGTCCGCGCAATTACTGTTCATAATGACTTTTTGTATATTGCCACCACTGATGGGTTGTACTCTAAATCATTAATTGATGAACATATAACTAAAATACCTTTAGTTGCCAAGGATAAGCTCAACCTCGATAACAATAATATCAAGTTTTTAACCGTCGACTCGCAGCTTGGCCTGCTGGTTGGCACGGTCGAAGGTTTTTATTCTATTGCATTTAATAACAATGAGTTACTAGACTTCAACAACGTAAAAACGCTGCTTGCAGAACATAATATTTGGGACTACGTTAATACCCCTTATGGTGAATTTATAGTCACCGAGGATGGTCTGTATGAATACCATCGCCATACTGATCACAATGAGTTTCTTTTTCGTTTTGATCAAAGTAAATTCAACATGACCGACAACACGATTTTAGATGTAATGGTCGATAAAACAGGGCTTATGTGGCTTGCCTCGCGCTCACAAGGTGTTTTTACTTGGTCAACTTTAGCAAGGCGTTTTGGCAATATTCAAATCACCAGTAATGATAAATTGCACAGTAATGTGATCTTTGCTGTTTACCAAGACAATCATAACGTTTGGCTGGGCACCGATAATGGTCTTGCCAAAATGCGCCAAGATGGGACAACAGAGAAAACTTACTTAGTCAGCAATGACACTAAAGCGTTTTATGGCCAATTTGCTGTGTATGGCATTGCCTCGGCACACTTAAATGAGCCAGATCGTTATTTGTGGTTACTACTTTATGATGGTCTTGCTTTATTTGACAAAAAAACCGAACAAAAAATAGCTCTGCCAATGCAAGGCAATACACAGGCTATTCTCGACAGCAGCCCAGCTTATGGCTATCACCAAATCACGACTGATACCTTTGCATTTTTTAGCGAGAATGATTATTTCCTGTATGATGGAAACAGTGGTCAGACTAACGTAATTAAAGGACTCAAAGAGCAGTTAGATCCCGTCAACGTGCACACCTTTTTAAAACCGTTACCTAATAAACCCGATGACTATTTGATCAGCGTATCTGGGGCGTTATATCGTTATAATGAGTCTAGCCAAAAACTCACCTTAATATACAAAGTTGAAAATTATAACCCAATAAATTATGTCACTATTGATGACTGGGTGATCGATTATAACAATACGCTATGGCTTGCCTCTTCCCAAGAAGGGCTAATTGGTCTTGACGCCAACAGCTATGAAGTAAAACACCGTATAAACCTCAGTAATGGCATTAAAACTAAAACAATTGTCGCTTTGCAAATCGACCAATTTGGCTTTTTATGGATCAGCAGTAAAAATGGCCTTTATCGGCTCGATTTAAGTTCAATGCAACTCAATGCATATACTGTTAAAGATGGCTTAACTGTGAATGAATTTAATATCGACTCACATACACTGTTAAACGATGGCCGCTTAGCCTTTGGCAGCACACGTGGCGTGCTAACACTCGCCCCACAAGACTTTTTATCCGTCCCTAATGATCGTGACAGCACTGTGACTGAAATCACCGATATATCGTTACTCTCACGCTCACTTAATTATCATCCATTGCAATACGCCAACCAGCCTTTACAACTGACTGATGAAGACATGGGTTTAGAAGTTAGTTTTTCCAACTTTGATTTTCAAAATGTTGATAGAACACGCTATAAGGTGTCATTAACTGGCCCAAGTAAATTAAGCTATGAAAAGCTAAATAACAATAAAGTCTTTTTTACTAAACTTCCTGCTGGTGATTATCAACTTACAATCGCAGCATATAACTTAAATGACTCAGGCCTCGGTGATGAAAAAACGCTTAACTTTAACGTTGCTTATGCCCCGTGGCGTTCTCCTCTTGCAATAAGTCTTTATTTATTACTTACGTTTTTAGTGCTATTTGTTATTTTTTGGCAATACCGCTCTCGTCAGCGCATTATTAAGCATACTCATGATGAAATACTGCAATCACAACAACAAACTGAGCTTGCTTTAAACAGTAGTAAAAGCGGTGTATGGGAAGTTGATATTGGCGCACATTGGATAAAACAGCAGCGCTTAAAACACGAACTAGGCTATCAAACTTTGCCTCAGAAGTTTAATTTTGACGATTTTTGCGCATTAATACACCCTGATGATAAGCGCAAAATACTGCATGATTGGCATATATTCATCACTCAAAAAAATGCTCAACAATGGCAGGTCACGTATCGGCTTCAACATGCTAATGGAAACTGGCTTTGGTACCACGACATAGGTAAAGTGATAGAAACGAATGAGCAAGGCTATCCTACAAGATTAGCTGGAATTTATACTAATATTACAGAGCAGCGTGCTACAGCACATCAAGCTGCGGTATTAGGTGAAGCCTTTAGTCAAATAAACGATTGGCTACTTATTTTAGACAGTCAACTCATTCCATTTTCTGTTAATAATAGCTTTGCTGAAGCCTTCTCAATGCAAAAAAAACCAGCAAAGCTTGAGCTAAAAAGGTTTTTAGCGGCACTGGGTAAAAAACAATATGTCGACTTCATCAATATTCTAAAATCATTGCAGCCAAAGCAGAACTGGCGCGGTGACGCATATATAAAAACTAAGATAAATCCGTCGCACCCCATTCATATCAGTATTACCGCAGTGGCAAAAGACAGTAATGTGGTGAGCTATTATGTGGTAGTTATTTCTGATTTAACTGAGCAAAAACGTGCTGAAAATGAGCTTCGTTATCTGGCAAACTATGATCCATTAACTAAGCTGCCAAACAGAACATTAATGTATCAAAAGATATCGCATGCGATCAAAGATGCCGATACGCGCGCGAGCCTTGTTGCTTTGCTGTTTATAGATTTAGATAAATTCAAACCGGTGAATGACTCGTTTGGTCATGCGGTTGGCGATCAGCTATTATGTGATATTACCCATCGAATGAATAGCATGCTTGATAATAATGCCATTGTCGGGCGTCAAAGTGGTGACGAATTTTTGTTATTGATTAAAAACTTAGACTCACCACAAAGTTTAAGTAACTTAGTACGTAGCCTAACTGCAGAGCTTGCAAAACGGGTGGTGATCAACGATTTTGCAATTAATATCTCGGCCAGTATCGGTGTTGCACTCTACCCATTTGATGCCGATACCACCGATGAGCTTATTCGTAATGCCGATATAGCGATGATGCATGCTAAACAATCGGGCCGCAACGGCTTTAAGTTTTTCACTGAACAAATGAATAACCAAATCACCCAAAAGCTGCTGCTCGAAAATGCTTTAAAAGACGCCTACAAGGACGATTTGTTTTTTAATAATTACCAGCCAATTGTTAACAATAAAAGTAAAAAAATCAAAGGTGTAGAGCTCTTAATGCGTTGGCAGCATCAGGCTGAATTGATATCCCCAGCAGTGTTTATTCCTATTGCGGAAGAAACTGGTTTAATCGATGTACTCACCGAGCAAGCGCTGACCCGTGCACTTGAAGATCTCGCACCATTATTTAAAGCTAATCCGCGGTTTTACCTATCTTTAAACTTATCACCGGTGCATATTTTAAAGTCTAATTTAGCCGAACGCTTATTACTTATTCTAAATCAGCATCATATAAAACCTGTTCAGTTACGTTTAGAGATCACCGAAAACACCTTGCTTGATGACAAAAACAAAGCGGCTAAGCAGCTGCAAGCACTCAGAAGCGCTGGTTTTAAATTGTTATTGGATGATTTTGGCACCGGGTATTCTTCTTTAACGTATTTAAGTCAATTTCCAATTGATGTGATTAAAATTGATCAAAGCTTTGTGCGTAATATCGGGCGAGATAGCAATAATGAGTCAATTATCAGAACAATCCATACCTTAGCTGAAAACCTTAATCTGTATTGCATTGCAGAGGGTGTAGAAACAATTGAGCAAATACGCTTTTTAAACAGTATCGGCTGTGATGACCTTCAAGGCTATTACTTTGCAAAACCAACAACTGCCGAGATTCTCATTAGCGATGCGTATATCCAAGCACTGCAAGAGAAATTGCAAACTACATAGCTAGTTAACTCAATGTATCAGCCCACTTTTTAAGGCATTGAAAAAGTTGGGCACGATCGACCGGTTTGGCAATAAAATCGTCCATACCCACTTCTAAACAACGTTTTTGATCGTCTTCAAAAGCATTAGCAGTAATGGCTATAATAACCACAGGGCCAAATTGAGCACCATTGTTACGGATTTCAGCTGTGCACTGGTACCCATCCATAATAGGCATTTGGCAATCCATCAAAATAATATCGGCCATGTTGTGTTGTAAGCACGCCAGTGCTTTTTCACCATCGTTAGCAACCTCTAAGGTGCAATGCGTATCACTGAGCATTTTAGCAATAACGATTTGATTGATTTGGTTATCTTCTACAAGTAATACTTTCAATCCAGTTAAATCAGGGATGTTTTGCTGTATGTCAACTTCGTCACTGAGTTGCGCCACTTCAACAGGAATGGTGATAGTAAAGCAACTGCCTTTGCCAATTTCGCTGTGTAATACAAGCTTGCCCCCCATTAACTGAACTATTCGCTTACAAATAGTCAAGCCTAACCCAGTGCCACCATATTGCCGCGTGGTTGAAATATCAGCTTGAGTAAACTCACGAAACAACGATGATTGCTGCTGCCCAGAAATACCAATGCCGGTGTCTGTTACAGCCACAGACAAATGATTATCAGCATAATCAATGTTCATCGTTATACTGCCAGTTTTCGTGAATTTCCCTGCATTACTCAACAAGTTATTGACAATTTGGCTTAACCTTAGTGAATCTAACTGCACTACATCCGGTACTGACGGGGCAATATTTAATACAAATTCAACGCCTGGCTGTACGCCAGTATTTGTAAACACCTGCGCTAACTGGGTAAGCAGTTTTCGTACATTAACTATATGAATATCTAGTTTGACCGCCCCCGCCTCAATTTTAGAAAAATCTAAAATATCGTTTAAAATCAATAATAGATTTTTTGCGCTTTGCTGTATCATTTGCAACTGTTCACGGTATTCCAACTTCACGTCATCAGCATTAAGTAAAATATCAGTCAGCCCCATAATACCGTTCAGCGGGGTGCGAATTTCATGACTCATATTCGCTAAAAATTGTGATTTAGCTTTACTGGCCTGATTTGCAGTTGCCACAGCTTTAACTAATTCATCTGTTTTTTCATTTACTTGATACTCTAACTCTACATTAAACTGTTTTAAATGCAGATTAAGTGCTGCATTTTCAGTATTTACTTGTTCTAGATCTTTAAAGTTGCTGGTCAATTTAAATGCTAAAGTTGCAAATTGCTGCTGTAAACTCAGTACTTCCAGCCACGCATTATTTTGAGTCTGTAAATCACTGATATCAGCTTTAGGATCAAAGGCATCGATTTGTTCGGTAAGCTCTTCTATTGGCCTTACCAACCAACGGCTCAACTGGGTGATAAAAATACTGATCAAAATAATCACCACAAAAGTCAGTAACAGTGATTGCCCCCACGCACTTGCCGCCACAAGATTGGCGTATTTACGTTTTAATAAGCTTGCCACATACCAGCCTTGATGCTGTGATAAATATATTTTTACGTAATATTGTTCACCATCAATGTCGGTGGTCATAATGGCTTGTTGATCACCTTTTAACTGGGTAAATTTATCTTCAGTGAGCTGAGTCAATACCGAATAATGATTAGGCAAGGTGCTAAATACCACTTGTTTTTTGGCATCAAGAATTATCAATTCACCATCATTATCAAATATGGTTGGCCTAAATTGCAAAAATGAGCCCAACACTAACGAGCCTTCAACAACTCCCTGAAAACGCCCGTTAATATGCACTGGTGCAGAAACACCCACAATAGGTTCATTACCAAATCCTCGGCCCCTAAAAACATTAGAAATATAGCCTGTTGGCGAGTCTTTACCTATTGTAAAGTAATCCCGATCGGCAACCGATAAATCGCTACCTTTTAAGCTTTCTTGTAAACTAAGTGGGTAAAATATCCGCGCAATTGCGTTTTCATCCGTAACCATTGATGTAAGAAAGTTAGGGTATAGTGCCATCAAATGACTCAGTGCTAACTGTTTATCAACCCCCTGCTCTATGGCTTTTGCAGTTAATACGATGCCACGGCGATAGTCATTTAAATACAGGTCAATTTTTTCGGCAATATCTTCAGATTTTTCAGAAAGCTGCGCCTTCACTTCGTATTCGATACGCGCGTAATGATTGTTGGTAAGTACAATGGAGGTTAATAACACCACTAAAATGATGAGAATGCTTACAATGTAATTAAGAATTTTATACAACGAATTTGGTCGCTTTTGCCATACCTGCTGAATAAAGAAAAAGCTCAATAAATCAATAACACATAAAACAATAGCGGCATTTAAGAAGTACTTAACTAAGGCTGTTACTATAGCAAGTATGGGTAGCTCAATGATAAAATAACCAATTAGCCCCAGCAGTGGAATACCTATTAACAGCCAATAAATAATACCGCGGATAAACAGCAGCCGCGCGGCTTTAAAGCTAAAGTGATACAGCCAAAGTACTTCACCAACAAATACGATTGATGGCCAACAATGCCCCCAGCGATAAAAAATAAAAGCCGCACTGATAGCGCAAGCAATTAACGCGTAGCGTAAGCCAATTAGCAACAAACAAATTAAAACAAAAAGCTGACCAAATAAAAATTCAGAGCTGTCTAGAAACCAAAATGGCAGTAAATTAACAAAGCCGGCCAACACGCCCAAAAGTATGGAGCAGCTAAATGCAAAATATCGATGCTGAGAAAACGGCAATGTTTGCTTCCGAATAAAATAGACTATATCTAAAAGTAAAAGAAAAAACGCATTTTGCCAAGTTAACTACTTGTATTTAATGCTGACAACCATGGCTTTCGATTTGTAAAACGCTATTACCAACATTAAATTGCTGGGCTAACAATTGCTCAACTTTAAGTCGACATGCTTCATCATGTTTTTCTTTAGTGCAATGTTGTTTAAGTACCACATGCGCCCCTACAACTAACTCCTTATCGCGGCGCATAACCGTAACATTATGTACATTTTCTACGTGCTCAACTTGCCCTATGGCACTTTCAATATCGGCCACATCAGGTAGTTTTGCTTTATTTAAACGCAGACCTTTAACACAACCAACAATTACTTTTACGCCTGTAAACAAAACAAATAACGCAATCAACATGCTTGATAAAATATCAATAACACTCCAACCCGTTAGATAAATAAGTATACCGGCGACAAACGTAGACACGGTTGAAATCAAATCAAAAAATGAGTGCAAAAATACCGCATAAACATTAAAGCTGGCCTTTCTACCTTTATATAATACCCATGCTGCGGCACCGTGAAATAAAAACCCTGTGGCAGCAATTACCGACATTAAATAACTATTGACAACGGGCCCTTGCCCTTCATGATGATGCATAAAGCGCTCGCCACCTTCGTATAAAATTACTAAACTGATCGCTAAATACAAACAGCCATTGATCAAACCACCTGTCAACTCTGCTTTTTGATAACCATCGTTGTAGTTTTTAGCTAAATGAATCGCTAAGCTCGATGCGATCAAAGCAATAAATAAAGAACTATTATGAACAAATAAATGCCCTGCATCGGCTAATACAGCAAGAGAGTTTGCATAATAGGCACCAATCACTTGGATAATCATAAATGAGCTAGTGATGGCTAATGCAATTAATAATCTACGTCGTGATGCTTGGTGAGTTGTAATGTCGGTCATGAAAGGCGGTTTTACCTGTGCTTTAGTGTGCTAAGAGTCATCATTCTAAAAAACGTTAAAAGAGTAATGATATACAGTATCAATTGTAGTACTTCCATCAGTCAAACGCACTAAAAACTTAATATCGAGTTAATTTATATATAAAACGGCTAATTAAAGTACCATTTTCTTAAAATTGAATGTAAGCTTAATTTGTTAATAGGAAGTTGGAAATCCAGTGAGACAGTATTCTGTAGACGAAATTTGGCAATCTTTACAAGCCTTACCACTTGCAATCGTATTGTTTGATCAACAAACAGACACGCTGCACGCCAATGCATTGAGCCAACAGTTACTAAATTTAATGCCGGCAATAAGTCCAGTAGAAAAAGCGTTTCAGCACTTATCTATTAAACAAACAGAAAACCACACGATTGTTGATTATCACACCTTTTTAACTCCCCAAAATAACACCGAACAAACCTATAATATCGCCACAAAACACACAATATCCTGTGTAACAGTCACCTACAGTCTAATTGGCCCACAATTAATGATGCTGGTGTTAAAATCACACTCATCGTGTTCTGTGCAAGCTGACTTTGACGAAGTAATAGCAAAAATATCAACGCAACTAATTGATATACAGATAGA
The DNA here is from genome assembly GCF_028885455.1 of Pseudoalteromonas rhizosphaerae. NCBI lineage: Bacteria > Pseudomonadati > Pseudomonadota > Gammaproteobacteria > Alteromonadales > Pseudoalteromonadaceae > Pseudoalteromonas > Pseudoalteromonas rhizosphaerae. The sequence goes on along the minus strand of NZ_CP118496.1, from coordinate 2,111,321 downwards.
TAATCTAGACCAACAAATCGAAAGTGCTTTAAAAACCATAGGTACATTTTGTGATGCTGACCGCAGCTATTTATTTCAATTTAGCGAAGACGGCAAAGAAATGAGTAATACCCATGAATGGGTTAATACACAGATCAAGCCATTTAAAGAAAAGCTGCAAGGTATTCAGCAAGATTTACTACCGTACTTTTTTACTATGATGAACGAAAAGCACGTTTTTAATGTACCGAATGTTAATTTACTCCCTCCAGCCGCTGCAGCCGAAAAAGCTGAATTTGAATCCGAAGGGATCAAATCTGTTTTATGCATTGGGCTTCGCTCTGAGAACTCCTTGTTTGGTTTTATTGGCTGTGATTGCGTAACACATATACGCCACTGGACCGACACCGATCTTATGCGGATCAAACTGGTGGGTGAAATTATTGCCAATGCACTCAAAAACGTTCTGTATAAACAACGCTTAGAGCAAGCTCAACAACAATTACTATTGGTCAACCAAGAACTGCAATCACAAGCAAACCTCGACAGCCTAACAAATATCGCCAATCGTCGCTGTTTTGATCAAACATTACTTAATGAAATTCAACGTGCAACACGCTCAAATCAACCATTGAGTTTAATCATTTGTGATATCGATTATTTTAAACTTTATAACGACAATCATGGCCACCAGCAAGGCGATGAAGCGCTCAAACAAGTTGCCCATGCACTACATAACTTATGTAAGCGACAAGGTGATTTAGCAGCCCGCTACGGCGGAGAAGAATTTGCAATTGTGTTACCCAGCATTGATAAAACCCACTGTTTAAAATTTGCCAGATTACTGCAACAGCAAATTAGTCAACTAAATATCCTGCACCCAAATTCAAACATCGCCGACCACCTCACCCTCAGCATCGGATGTTACAGCTGTACACCAGATAAACATACCACCGCAGATATGATGATCCTCGCCGCCGACAGCGCACTCTACGTAGCAAAAAAATCAGGCCGCAATCAAATTCAAATCTTTGATAAAGAGCATTAGAGCCATGTATTCGTAGCAGCGAGTTTACCTCGCGACAAATCAAAGTGAACTTAATTTCAAATAAACCGCGCTGTTAACAATCCATCCATGGGGCTTGGTTACGTCGGTCATTTCCTAAATGGATTTAGGTACTTAGATTTTGTCGGGAACAAAAATCTGCCATAACCTCACGTCCTCAGGCTGCACTCTTTACTAGATATGTCGTTTACTTTAGGCTTCCTGCCCTTCGCCATAAAGGTCTGCTTCGCAGTTCAAAAATATTCCCGATATTTTTGTCGGTCCATCGTCACCTAAGCTGCCTGTGTCGTAGGCGCTAAACTTGCTGGCGCACAAATATACAACACCATTTTCAATATTATCCACCGTAGGCGCTAAGCTTGCTGGCGCGACAGTACTTCAAATAAACCAATAGGTTAACAATCCGTCCATGGAGCTTGGTTACATCGGTCATTGCCTAAATGGATTTAGGTACTTAGATTTTGTCGGGAACAAAAATCTGCCATGACCTCACTTCCTCAGGCTGCACTCTTTACTGGATATGTCGTTTACTTTAGGCGTCCTGCCCTTCGCCATAAAGGTCTGCTTCGCAGTTCAAAAATATTCCCGATATTTTTGTCGGTCCCTCGTCACCTAAGCTGCCTGTGCTGGACGCTACAAGTGATTCCCATAGTTTGGGTGTGTGCTAACGGGTTTCAGTCCACGCGCCTGCGTGAGGCGCGACACAATCTAATCTAAATATACGTTTATCCGATTTTGTTTCAATCCACGCGCCTGCGTGAGGCGCGACTTATAAATGGCATTGCTATGCACTTTAGAGGTCTTGTTTCAATCCACGCGCCTGCGTGAGGCGCGACATTCCTGTCTGAGCGTCTAATTGATGATTTCGAAGTTTCAATCCACGCGCCTGCGTGAGGCGCGACAAACAGCTAAAAAGCTGGTGACAATGCACCTTTGGTTTCAATCCACGCGCCTGCGTGAGGCGCGACAGAAGTGTTTTTATTTGCACCTGATGGTTATGCAGTTTCAATCCACGCGCCTGCGTGAGGCGCGACATCTGCACAATGAGGCTCGCAAGTATCAAGCGGGTTTCAATCCACGCGCCTGCGTGAGGCGCGACAAGCACAATTAATGACGACAACTCATACGAAATTGTTTCAATCCACGCGCCTGCGTGAGGCGCGACGCTGGACATTGGACAACAACGGTCGTGTGACGGGTTTCAATCCACGCGCCTGCGTGAGGCGCGACAATACAGCTAGTAAATCACTATAAGTTACAGTTGGTTTCAATCCACGCGCCTGCGTGAGGCGCGACTCATTTGGCGGCGTAAATATAGCTCAAATAACAGTTTCAATCCACGCGCCTGCGTGAGGCGCGACGCTAATAGATCGTAAAAAAAACCACGAAATAAACGTTTCAATCCACGCGCCTGCGTGAGGCGCGACATCACGCGCTCGAGTGGCAGAGCAGCTAGCAATTGTTTCAATCCACGCGCCTGCGTGAGGCGCGACAACCGCAGTCGATAATATAGACAGCTTAATTGCTGTTTCAATCCACGCGCCTGCGTGAGGCGCGACCTATTTGTTTATTTATCAAGATAAATCACAGCTTGTTTCAATCCACGCGCCTGCGTGAGGCGCGACTATAGCAGGGTTTAAACGCTCTTTAAACACACTTTGTTTCAATCCACGCGCCTGCGTGAGGCGCGACGCAAGCTCATTGGCTTTTAGAGGGCTAGTAAAAAGTTTCAATCCACGCGCCTGCGTGAGGCGCGACTTGCCGCTTATCTTTTATGTAAAAACCCTCAGCTGTTTCAATCCACGCGCCTGCGTGAGGCGCGACACCACGGCCAGTGGAAAATGCTTTGATGCAGATGTTTCAATCCACGCGCCTGCGTGAGGCGCGACGTAACTGCCAACGCACAGCAGCAGCTATCATTACGTTTCAATCCACGCGCCTGCGTGAGGCGCGACCAAACAGGTGGTGCAACATCGTCGTATAAAGGCGTTTCAATCCACGCGCCTGCGTGAGGCGCGACACACACACACACACACACACACACACACACACACGTTTCAATCCACGCGCCTGCGTGAGGCGCGACGCCCGTTGCCCACACAGTATCTATAAAAGTATTTTGTTTCAATCCACGCGCCTGCGTGAGGCGCGACGTTGATTTAAATTTCTACCAATTGCCTTTAACTGGTTTCAATCCACGCGCCTGCGTGAGGCGCGACCAGCAACTCTTTTACACTTGCATCACCATCAAAGGTTTCAATCCACGCGCCTGCGTGAGGCGCGACCTAATTAACCCTACGGTTGATATGATTTGCATAGTTTCAATCCACGCGCCTGCGTGAGGCGCGACAAATGCCCATCAATATGCAAATCATCATCAAGAGTTTCAATCCACGCGCCTGCGTGAGGCGCGACGATTACTAAACCGTTAAAAGGTTAACGTATTGGCGTTTCAATCCACGCGCCTGCGTGAGGCGCGACATTTTCATTTACACCACGGCATTCAACGTTAATAGTTTCAATCCACGCGCCTGCGTGAGGCGCGACAGAGCTGCAGCGATTTAATTTTGTAAGATTAAGGTTTCAATCCACGCGCCTGCGTGAGGCGCGACTGACTCAAAAGTTTTTGGCACTTCTGCATATTGAGTTTCAATCCACGCGCCTGCGTGAGGCGCGACATGTGCCAAATTGCGCTTATACTGGCCTCAATCGGTTTCAATCCACGCGCCTGCGTGAGGCGCGACCCATCTGATTTATCTTTACTTTCATTATTAGATGTTTCAATCCACGCGCCTGCGTGAGGCGCGACTCCCCCCTTGTTCCGCTTGGTCTGCCTGTAACCTGTTTCAATCCACGCGCCTGCGTGAGGCGCGACTTTCTCAGGTACCTTATCTCCATCACTATCAATAGGTTTCAATCCACGCGCCTGCGTGAGGCGCGACAGCTGAAAAACCCTCTTTAGCAAAAGCTATTTTTGTTTCAATCCACGCGCCTGCGTGAGGCGCGACGCTCTGATCTGGCGATCTCATCTGTGGGGGCTGTGTTTCAATCCACGCGCCTGCGTGAGGCGCGACCTTTCGCTGCACTTGCTGCGCTTGCCTGTTGCTGTTTCAATCCACGCGCCTGCGTGAGGCGCGACTGCAATTGCTCTAACAAGCGCCATAACACCTGTTTGTTTCAATCCACGCGCCTGCGTGAGGCGCGACCAATAAGCAGGGCCAAACTGTGTAGCTGCATCAGTTTCAATCCACGCGCCTGCGTGAGGCGCGACTTGCACCTGTATTTTCATCGTAAGGCTTGCCATTGTTTCAATCCACGCGCCTGCGTGAGGCGCGACCACCGGTAACATCAGAAATAGCACCCAACAAGTTAGTTTCAATCCACGCGCCTGCGTGAGGCGCGACGCCCGTTACATTTGGATCTAGTTCATCTGGCTCTTGTTTCAATCCACGCGCCTGCGTGAGGCGCGACAAATAATTCACTGTTTTTAATATCTACCCAAAGTGTTTCAATCCACGCGCCTGCGTGAGGCGCGACTGCCTCAAATAAAAGGCATAGCTAGCCTAGCATAATTAATAATATGCCGCTAACCGCATAGGTAACATAGTAATAAAACAATCATTACATTGTTACTTATAAAAAATTCCTTGCTTTTAAAGAGCTTAAATAATCGCTAGGGCCCCCACTTTTTGATGAGAACAAGGGGTTAGCGCGAGTTTATAAAATTAATGTGTCTCTAAAAATATCTATGGCGACTTTTGCACCATGATGCTCGACTTTACTTTGCCAATTTTTACCTAATTTATAAAACCTTAGGCTGTCAAAATCAGGGTCGTAGATTGAAAGTAGTTTTTCCTTGAAAATAAGCCATTGCGTTGAGTCAACCTCACACTCAAAAACAGAATATTGAACTCGCATACCATAATCTAAGCACACTTTTGCCAAATTACGTAGTCGTCTCTGCCCTCCTTCATTTTCAAAAGAAACATCATAAGTTACTAATATCATCATTGTACTATTTCCTTATAAATGAGTTTATTTAAGTGATTACTTTTGCACATAATAAGCAGGGTACTTAGTCAAATCACCTCGAATATGACGTGCAAGCAACATAGCTTGTACGTGTGGTAGGAGCCCAACTTGTATTTTTTCGCCTAAAAAAGGGTGCGTTATTTCTTCTTGCTTCTTTGTTTGATAAGCCTGAAAAACCAATCGCCTTGCATCATCTTTGAGGGTGAAACCGCCTAATGCATCTTTAGTAAAATCTTTGCTACTAAGTTGCTTATTATTGAATAACTTTATAGTTATGCTATCCACAATGCTCGCTCTAAATTCCTCAAGTAAATCTAACGCTAAGCTATTGCGTCCAGGTCGTTCTTTATGTAAAAAGCCTATTTGAGGGTCAAGTCCTACACCTTGTAAAGCACCACTTATTTCCTGCCCTAAAACGGAGTAAAGTAGTGAAAGTACGGCATTAACAGGGTCTTTGGGCGGACGGCGGCTGCGGCCTTTAAATAGTACATTATCTTTATTTGGTTTTATTAGTTCGCCAAATATTGCAAAATAATGCGATGCGGCTTCGCCTTCTAGCCCTAATATCGTTTGGTAGTCATTTATATGAGGTAACTGAGCAACGATTTGTTTAAGTCGATCTATTGCTTTGGTTAATTTTACTGAATCACCATGATTTCGCCTATGACGCATTAATAATACGCGAGATGAGCGAACTTTAGCCCCTACACAAGTTTTAGCAATATCGAGCGCTTGTTCATTTTGAACACTAAATTGTTGGCGTCTAAGTAATACGTTTCCCGTTTGCTTGCCGACAACATTGGCTAAAAATTTACCATGCATATCAAAAAAAGCTAAATGGGTGCCACTTTCACCACAAAACCCAAGTAGTTGTGGTGATACCATAATATTGCCAAAACAAAATATACTGCCAATAGAGTGAATTGGTATTTGCAATAGTTTTTCTTTTTTGCCTTCAATCCGTTGCTCTATTAACAAAGTATCTCGTTGCTTATGTAAGTAAGCTCCCTCTTTTGTGATGTATAAACAATTTTGTAATTTTTTCATTCATCATCCATGTTAAATAAACGCGTAATATAACGCGATGAGCTATCTTTAGTTATGAGCTCAGGTTGGCAGATTTCATTTAAAGAACATGCTTTACAATGCTTGCCAAATATTGGGGATGGCGTTTTAGCACTATAAAACATGGTTTGAATATCTGAGATCAGTGTTTTGGTTTGCAAACGTAATGCTTCATCAATGTCTACAGTAAGACGTTTGCGTGTTTGCCAATACCATAATGCTCCCTGATTAACATCTACACCTAGCATTTCTTCTATGCATAAAGCTTGCGCGCACAATTGCACTTTATCAACATTATTAGCTTTGGGTTTACCACGTTTATATTCCACAGGCATAAATTGATTAATTGACGCTTGATATTCTAATAAATCAAGCTTACCGGTTAACCCTAATTGCGGGGCATTAACTGTCACCCCTCTTTCAAAACGTACTCCCTTACGTGTTTCAGGCCCACCGTGATCTACTCTTTCGTGTAATTGGCGACCATGCGCCGTTAAAAAGTTTTCTTGCCATACTTGCTCTAAATGGATCAGCGCACATTGGCGCTGACAAAATAAATAGTGTTGTAAGGCTGAGATAGAAATTAAGCGGGCCTCATGCATAATTTAAAACCCTTCTATCACTTCTGTTTTAAGATCTTTAAGAGCTGGGGTTAATGAATCATTTAAAGCCGCAGTGTTAAGTGGCAAGCCTTGTTCAATATGGTCACGTAATGTTTGATGCACTTTAGCCGATGAGTACTGCCCAGACTTAGAATTATGTTGCCACCATATTAAATGTGAAACTGCCATTGAGCCCTCTGGACGTGCTGATGATGCATCGCCTTCAAATAGTTTAGTAAGTACTTCTTTTATTTTTGCAGCATCTTCATCACTGAATGTTGTTTTTTCTGCTAACTGCGGAGTCATTGCGCCAAAAGCAACGTACATTGCACTATCAACACGGTGTTTCATTCCCATGGTATCGGATGATTTTTTGCTGCCATCGCCTTCACCACTCACACTTTTGGTGATTTGCGTGCTTGTGATACTTACAGGCTCTAAGCTAAATGCACTTTGGATGGTTACAGGCCCACGAATGGGGATAGAAACGCCGTCTTTGTTAGCTCCTTTAAACGCGAACACTTGCCCAAAAGCACGTACATCAAGCCATTTTTCACAGCATTTTTTAGCGGCTTCATCTACTGGCGTTTTCTTACTATTAAATGCGTCTTTCCCTAGACCAAAATCATCCGATTCAGCGCGGTTGCGTAGGCTTGTCATACCATCTGTTTTTTTCTCATCTGATTGGACAAAAATACTGTCTCCCGCTTCTTGTAATCGGTCACGGATTTTACGTTTTAAACATACATCGGTAATTTCGCCAAAACCGTCGTAGTCGGTACGTGGGCGATTACCATTTAATGGATCGCCATTTGGGTTGGCATTTTGAACTTTAAAAATAATTGCGAAATCGATTTTATTGGATAAACTCATTAGATAGTCCTTTTATAATACTTGTGTTGGTTGTTCTTCTGCTAATAATTCAGAGTCCGTTTTATTAACCCACTCACCTTTAACTACTTTATGCTGCTCTAACCATAACATTTGGCTGTGAAAACCAAGTAAAAATTCCGGTGATAGCTTTTTATCTGATGTAAATTCATCTATTTCAAACATATCAGTAATGCTCGAAACTAATTTTTTAGTCGCACTATCATACCCCGAGAGACGACTATGTAACCGTTGCTGGTATGGCTGTAAAGCAGTTGAAATAGTTAGCCATGTAGACGCAGGTTTACTAACAAAACGATTCATATAGCGCTCTGCTGTAGTAAGCCTGTTGCCTTCACCAATCGAAAGTGCCACTTGTTCAATTTTATTTGCTGTTGCTAACAATCTGCCAAATAAATAATCACGCGAGGCATAAGTCTCTTGTAATGCCATGTTATAGTCCTTTTTATGTGTTAGGTTTGCTGTACGCTTGCAATACCCTTTGTACAGCGCGCACGCAATACCAAGGTTTTGTAACCACAGCCAAGTTTGCTCTGATTTATAAGCAACGCGATTGGTTGCCCGCTGAAAAGCATTATTTACAATGTCGATAGGAATGGGTTGCCCTTCAACAATACAGGGGTAAAGCCGTGCGACAAGGTTCTTTTTTAATGTCTCAGATGACTTTAAAACATCACCATATACGCTATCGAGTACTTTGTATAAACTAGGTGCACATGGCAACCACGTGGCTCTTTCATTCTTTTTCACACGCTGCCACCAGCCTAAATCCCATTGCCACTTATGGAGCTGATCAATAAATTCTTGAGCAATGGTTTCTCGGTAATAAATAATTCCCATTCGCCCTGGTGTTGCTGAATCTAAACCTAGTAATGCAATTTGCTCGTTGGCTTCTAATTTATTATGGCCAACCATGCCTGAGAAATAGCGATTCAACTGTTCGGCGTAACTCTCTCCTAGGTTTTTTTGGTGATCAACCTCCTCTGTACTGGCAAATAAATTCATCAAGTTTAATTCTGTAGGAGCAGGCGTTTCTTTTCCAGATACAGCCCATGCAAGGTAAACCTGTTCGCCTGTTCTATACCCTTGCTTGGCTAACAGCCAACGCAATGCATTATGAGCTTTTTGGGTCACTTCAAAACTGACATTCGCAGCATCATTAACGGTTAAAAATTTTCCTCTAAACGTAAAGCCGCTGGTATCATTCGCTGAAATTAGCTTTGCTTTATCACCACTGTGGCGAATTTTTGAAGGGTGATTAGTCGCAACGACTTGTTCATTACCAGTAACAAAACACAATGCTTTTTCACCACCATTTTGACTCTCATAGTCAATCCAGGATTGTTGGATTGTTTCATCCAGCCATGTTTTGCTTTGTGCGATGCCTTTGGTTTCAACACTCCAACAAACAAGCGCTGAGCCTTGGTCTAATTGACCTTTTTCTTTTGGTAGCACTTTAAATAATGCAGGTGCTTCCCCATCATCCTGCCACTGTGTTAAAAGTTGATTATCATGTGCAAACATAATTTTTGCAGCAATCAAATCTTTAACTAATTGGCCTTTTTCAACATAGCTAAGTATTGCTTGCACCGCATTATGCTTAAAATCGGATGCAACCCAATTACGTAACTGGGTTAAATACAAATCAAAACCCGGCTTTTTTATGCCACCAGATGCAGCGTAATCCCCAGCTACATATTGTATTTTGTCGGCTAGAGCATGTGCACATAAGCCGCTACTTCTACCTGCTGATTGCTCTGTGGCAGGTAATACTACTTGCGTTTTTTCTAACACTTGTGCTCTTAAAAATTCACCTTTGTCGTTAATTACTACATGTACATGTGCATTTTGCAGTGTATGACTGATTGGCATCACTTGCTGATCAATAGGTAAATCATCGTAGCGTATTTTTGCCTGTTCATAGGTTTCATAGAGTTTTGTAAGCCAACTCATAATTGTGCCTCCAGCTGCATGACTGGTTGCAAGTTCTGATCTAAGTCGAACTGCTTGGCGTGCATTTCTTTGACAAACCGCGTTATCGGGCACGCCTGCGTTTTAGGGTATTCAATTACGCCATATTTCATGTGTGCATGCCAAAACCGACTAATTAACTCATTTTTTCCCGTTTCATCTGGGTAACCAAAACTATGGAACATTAAGCCAAAACCAAGCTCGTCAATCTGATCATATGCTCCTTCCCCATGACCAAATACACAGGGTTCAACATATCCCTGGCAATCTCGAGTACCTAAAAATATATCTTGGCGACCACCTTTTTCGAGCATACGTTTTGCTATTGAAAAATGTTTTCCAGCAACTCGGTCTTGCGCTAGTTCTGGGCGATGTTCGTTCCATTCAAAATGCGCTTCAATTTGATATTCCACCTCATGTAAAAAGGTATAAAATGCGAGCGTATTCCCGCCGCCCCAATTTAATGGTTTGGTGCCTTTTGTTTGTGTTCGTAGCGGTTTTATTACCCTTACTCTATCAACATGCCATATTAGGGTGGGTTTCCAATAAATGGATTTAAGTACACCTTTTATAGCCTCGTAAGTGGGTATATGGTAGGAGCACTTCTCACCGCCCACTTTGGTGATTGGATCGGTAAATAATGCATACCTTCCCCATAATCGAAAACTAATGCTATTTTTCACTCAGTTCTCCTTGTTGTTACAAGCAGCTTTGCTTGTCCCTTATAAAATAAAATCTTCTTGTGTGTTACTTGTTTCTGTACTTAAACCAAAGTCATCACTATAAAACTCGTCTAACAGATAATACACTTGCTCATCATTACCTATTGTATAAACAGCATGCATATCCACCAGCTTAGCCCATACATTAGGAAATAAATTGACGCTGTATTTTTGGCTGCGCTTTAATAGTACTCGGTATTCAGCGGCATTAAAGCGGGTATCGAGCGCGCACAACTCTGTAATAATACTTTTAGCTTCTTCGTTATAAGGTACGATAACTGAATGGCTTGGTGCATCAATCGCTTTAAACGCTTTTGCGGCATCCATAAATGCATGTTTTAATGGAAATTGTGATTCATTAATATTGTTTTTATTACAGCTTAAAAGGTCTAACAACGTTTGTTTACCTTTGGTAAACCCTGATTTTGTAATGCTGTAAGGCATTTCATCTGCACGCTCATAAAAGTAATATTCAAAGTAACGAGTCATTGCTTGGGGAGAAAGTAACTGTGTATCATCAAACTCACCAATGATACGCTTCGTTGCGTCAATCCCGATTTTAATGTCGTGTAGCATGCCGATATTTTCTTGTTCAGGGTTTACCACTATCACTTTGGCGCTATCACGAAAACCATGACGATTACAGCGCCCTGCGGCTTGAGCTATTGAATCAAGCCCTGCCATAAAGCGCACCACACAAGAAAAATCAACATCAACACCGGCTTCAATTAATTGGGTACTAATACACAACGTTGGCAAGCCATTTGCCAGCCTTGCTTTCACATCACTTAAAAGTGCTTTTCGGTGCGCAGCACACATGCCCGTACTCAAGTGATACACATTGACTTGCTCATCAACCTGTACTTTTAATGCCATAAAAAGGCGTTTTGCCCAGTCTTTAGTATTAACAATAACAAGGCAACTTGTCACAATTTGTAGTTGTTCAACAATCAATTGTATTAAATCACTTTCACTCCAGCCGCCATCACGGGTTAAGTTTGTTACTTGTACACGTTCAAGTACGTTATAAAGCGTAGTGATATCAGGTGTTAATTCGTTAGCAGGCGTTAATGCTAATTGCCCCAACATTGCTTTTTCATTCGGAAGCTGGTGAAGTAAAGGCTGAGTAGCAGTGCACATCACTGCGGTTGTTTTACAAAATCGTGTTAAATAATTTATGGTGTTATTAAATAAGTGCACGCAGCGAATGGGTAACGTTTGTATTTCATCAAATACTAGTACTGCATTACTCATTTGGTGGAGTCTTCTTGCGCCTCGGGTACCGCTGCCAAATGTACTTTCTAAAAATTGCACCATGGTCGTTAGCACAATCGGGCGATCCCAATTTTCGGCAGCTAACTTTGAGCGCCAGGTTTGTAATTCAGGCTCTAAGTTTGAGTGATGCTCTAACACCCAACTTTGCTTATTTTCATCATCAAGCACCTTGCGTATTGCATCGGCATTTTGTTCAATAATGGAGGTGAAAGGAATGATGTATATAATGCGATCAAGGTTATGTTTTTTTGCATGATGTAATGCAAAGCGAAGGCTGGCATATGTTTTACCACCTCCAGTGGGCACTGTTAGACTAAATATACCCTGTGGATCCTGTGCACGAGTGAGACAATTATTAGATATGTCTGCACGTATAGCATCAATCGGTCTATCAGCTGAAAACTGTGCTACAAAACGCTCAATTTTATTGCAAGCCTTCTTCCAATCAGCCACTTGATTACGCTCAGGTTTATTATCAGGGTTTTCGAAATCAGCACTGTCGATTCTGTCAGCATCTATCAAACAACTAAACAATAATTTAGTGTACATGCCTAGATAAAAATCATGCTCTACCGTGCTTAAATTAAATGCAGTGAGTGATGTTTTTAAGAAAATAGTAGCATTAAGCAGCAAGCCCTTTGTCGCTATTTGTTGTGCCTTTTCAATTACGGTTACATCCGCATTTTTTACACACTCATTAAAATGCGCTTCTTCTTCACTTTTCAACATTCGTTTTGCAAAGCCGCCTGTCGGCTCAGGTAGATTATTTATTAAACCACTATGATGCGAAACTACGCATAAACTAAGTATTTGTAAAATAGCCAATGCATACATTTGTAAACTTGGATCTTCTTTACAAACAGATGATAAGTGAGCTTGAAGTGCTTTAGCTATCCACTGGGCTCCCGCAGTGGAGTGATCAATAGAGCCTTTTAATTGTTTAGAGCTTATACCATCTAAATCAAGGTCATAATATTCTGATTGCTCATTAATAATTATCTGCATATAGCGCTGAAATGCACTGCTATATTTGCCAAAATCATGTAATAAACCAATTAATTCGGCAATATCTTCACAATGAAACTTTTTAGCGATATTTGCCGCTATTTTGCTAACAGAAAATAAATGTGTATTTACTGATTGATGTAGTGAATCAGCAAAGCTTGGGTGAGCAATTGCAACTTTTTGTATTGCGTTTGTATTTAAATTACAGAGATTGAAGTCGTCCATTCAAATCGATTCCAAAAGTAAGAAAAAATGCGGTTGGCTTATAACAAAATGCCGCTGCAAATGATTGGTTGTCAGGCGTCCTTCCCATTGAATAATGAGCTCTATAAAATGAAAGCGTTGTTGGATATTGTAGTTAAGTGGATGGCTATTTTGATCGGTTGTTTCAACCATGCGTTCCCTGCACTATTATTTTTTATTATTATTCAAAGTTATCAGAAAAACCATTGATTACAAGCAGAATTCCTTTTCTGTCCTAACGGCTTGTTTTAGATCAAAAATTAAACATGCTTTCGAGTGCGGCCTCTAATGACATGGGCATATGGCGTTTATCTAAAATCCGATCGTTTAGTTCTTCTTTGAGTACTTTTACTGTTGTGCAATAGCCTAAGCGTTCTGCAATTTCATCGCATTCATTATTTAAAGCTGCGATATGATCTGCAAAGTTTTCTTTGATCTGTGCTTTACTACGGCCATTAAATTTACGCCATACGAGTGTATGCTCATCGTTGCCTTCTTTTTGCCTGCGATGAAGCGCATTTAGCTCGGCTATTTTATTTTGCAGTAACGGCACTAGGTTTACTTTGGTTTCTTCGTCAAAGTCTACATCATCGTCAATATGCTTTATATAAAGCTGTAATAAGGTAAAGCCATCTTTTGCTTTACGTGCTTCGCCTAATTGCTGCATTAGCTCGTGCTTTTGGGCTTTTTTAGTTGGGTCTGGCTCTTTATCAGGGTGTAATTTTGACGCTAAGCGTTTATACATTTTATTAAGCTGTGAGCTTTTAAATAGCTTTTCTAATTTTGCATCAGTCTTTTGCTGTTTAATTTCATCACGATCAAACCGTTCATATTGGTCAAAAAAGTCGTCCCAATCTTCATCGCCTTCGCTTTGCGCATCGCCGGCATTAAAGGGATCATCTGTGCTATCTGAATCATGCTCTTTGTTATCACCAAAACCTTGTTCATCCAGGTGTTTATAGAGCAGTTGAGGATCAAGCGCAATTTCCTTTAATTGTTCATCGGTTAATTCTAAACCAGGAAAATCTTGCTGTAGCATGGTTCTGAACACACCCAACTCTGATGAGGGGATGTCGTTTATCGCTTCTTGATTGTGTTTACCTAGATGTGATTTAAAAGTGTGTGATATTGCCTCCATATCTAAGTCACCAGTAAACGGGTGGCTTGCTAAGTAATCTAAATCTGCATTTATCCAATCCACAAGTTCATTTCGCTGCTCATCGGTTAAGCTCTTACGTGGAATAAATTGGCTCAAATGACAAATCTGCTGTGCAATCATCTGTGCTTGATACTGCTCGTGCGGCTCTACTTGCTCTTTGAACTGAGTAAATAAGCCTTGCTTTTTAGTATCAAAATTAGCATTACGCTTAGTGTGCTTTTCTATGCGTTGCCATAGACGCTCTAACTCAGAGCTTGGTTTTGCTGTGGTGTGTTGTTTTACATTTTGTAAAAAAGTAGTGTTTGCCTTCATAACAACCCATTTGTGTAAATATATACAGGCATACTAACATTTTATCATTGCACTGAAAAAGGCGTATTGACTGATTATGAACATAGCTGTGCAGGCGTTTCTGCTATTCCTTGTATATTGGCTTGTAAAATAAACATAGCGCCACTGTTGGGGTATTGTGTGAGTACCTCAGGTTCTAGGCCAGTACGGGCCAAGGTAACGGCGATGGTTGTTAGATCATCGCCAAAAAAAGTGAGGCTGGAGATCCTAGTACTTCGTCACACAAATTTTGACTAGTTGAGAGCACCGTAAGCTCTCTCTAGTTTTTCACGTGCTGAATCAACATTAAACATCCAATTTATACTGGCGCCTTCTTTATTTCGGCGCCATTCCCACGCCGTGAGCTCTGTCTTTAACTCTTCCATACTTGCTATGCGCCGATCTAAGCATTGCTTATTCATATTGCCAATTTCTATCTCGACCATATTCAACCAACTCGCATGTTTAGGTGTGTAATGGAACTCTATTTTATTTAAAATACGTCGTGCTTCTTGCGGTGAAAATGCTTTATATAACGCACCTTCCGTATGAGTCGATAAGTTATCTAGCACGACACGAATTTTATTCGCATGTGGGTAGTGTTCATCGACTAAGTCCTTCATACAGTGTGCAAAATCAACTTTCGTTTTCCTCTGTGTTGCTTTAACGTGTCGCCAACCCCGATGACGGTCAAAGAATACAAATAAGTTAGCCACGCCAACCCGTTTATATTCATAATCTAGGCGTTTTACCTGTCCCTTTTTCATCGGTTGTACTGGCCGTGTATCATCAACAAGTTGCTTCATCGCCTCATCAAAATTAATAATAGGATTGAGCTCATCCGCTGGCTCAGCATATAATTCAAGTACATGCTCCATTCTTGCAATATACTCAGCGTCCATTGTTGCCACACACCACATCTTTTTTTGCCATGGCTTTAACGCATTTTCTTTAAGGCGTCTACGAACCGTTTCATATGAAATACTGTCTAAATCCGTTAATGTTATTAATCGCTCGCCAAGTAACGCTAATGTCCATCGGCAGTGTCCTGTTGGCGGCTCAGAACAGGCTGTGGCTATTAAAGTTACTTCATCTTTCGCGGAGGTTTTTCTCATAGCACCACTTCGTGCACCTTCATTTAAAGCGGCTTCTAAACCGTCTTCGACAAACTGACGTTTGACTCGAAATACAGTTGAAGAGCTCACTTGAACCGCTTCACATATTTGATCTGTTGTATATCGACAACGGTCCGCTTTTAATAAAATGGCGGCTCGTTTGTACTTTCGAACATTGACCATGCCTTTTTTGCAGTAGTTAACTAATTCGCATTTTTCTTCTGCTGATAATTCAACAATATACTTTCGGTTCATAACAATATTAAATGAGTAAATATGAGTTAAAGGATCGTCAATTAGGATAAAAGTTCATTATGAATAAAGAAGAGTTGCCGTCGTTCACTGTGAAACAAGGGCAGTATTTGGCATTTATTTATTACTACACAAAAGTGAATGGTGTTGCACCTGCTGAAAATGATTTTGAGCGTTATTTTGGAACTGCATCATCAAGTGTTCATGCAATGATTTTAACGCTTAAAAAGAAAGGGTTCATCACTTCAACTGCTGGAAAAAGCCGAACGATAAAGCTATTGATAGGAATAAATCAGTTGCCTGAATTTAAGTAAGGCAACTGATCAGAACTTCTGTGAACGAGTACTAGGCGCGAGAAGTCGATACAAATGCACGATAGTGCCATTTTCACAAAAACGATAAAGGCCGTGGCCATTGTAAGACGCGACCTACAAGTGATTGTCGTTATCGACTGTCATGCCATCGGGAAAGCCCATTGTCTCGTCAAATTTTACAATTACACGCTTGTTGCTAAGTTCACCTTGCGGGTTCAAATCAAATTGATAAACAGTGCGGGTAGATGACTCTGTTGAATATTAAATACGGCCGTTTTACTTATTACAGGGCTATTACTGCTCACATAATCGCTATCAACATTGTTGGCGCTTGTTGCTGAGATAAGCGATACAACACCCCTGTATTGTGTTGTTGATGTTTATCCATAGCGCCAAAAAATACATGCCTATTGTGCTCATTAATAAAAACACATTTAGCAACGAGACTTGAATAACTTGTTGTGTGTGATATTGAGACTAGAATTATTTCATTAAGTATTAAGAGCATTCATTAACAAACATGGTTACTTCGATTCGTTTTGAGACTCTTTTTCAGCTATTGCTTTTTCAATAAATGACATCGCTTCGTCAATCATGTTCGTCATCATGTTTTTAGCGCGCTCAGGCTCACCATTTAAAATTGCTTGGTACACTTTAAAGTGTTCATCCGCAATGGCTTTTTTATTACCTTTCGCGGGAGTTGTATGCTGAATACTAACGTTAAGTGCAGTACAAATAAAATCACGCAATTGAAAGAAAAAACGATTACCGCTGGCAAACAAAATTGCGGTATGAAAGGCTAAATCACTTTCATGGATTTCACCATCGGAGGCATCAGCCGCAGCTTGCATTTTTTCAACTGCAATCGCAATCTCTGCAATTGCGCCTTTATCAGCACGTCTTGCTGCAAGTGCCGCAGCTTGCGGTTCAATGGCTAAACGTACTTGTAAAAATTCTTTTAATACATACAAGGTCGGGCTACTATCAAGCAACCATTTTAATACACTGGTGTCGTATAAATTCCATGTGTTTGCTGGTTCAACACGAATGCCTTGACGCGGGCGCGATGAAATAAGCCCTTTGGCAGCAAGCATTTTTACTGCTTCACGAATAGCAGTACGGCTAATGCCATACTCTTCACATAATTTTGCTTCAGTAGGTAAACCCGTTTCAGCAGTGTAATGACCATTAATAATGGCTTTACCTAACTCATTAGTTACCTGTTGTGACAAATTTAAATTTTCAATGCGTGCCATAAGCAGTTCCTTTAAAAATACTCATTCTATGATACTACTATAACCTTAGCGCGTCATCAGGCAAATCTTTGACAATGCTGCTGTAAATACTTTTTATTCGCTGTTTTAACTGCGTAATAACTTAGATTCAGAAGATAAATACATAACTTGAATTGGTAGAAAAAGTGGCCAGCTGAATATATGTGAATTGCTTTAAAAAATAGAGTAAGTATTGATGAGCGGCCGCACGCTGTTGAAGATAAATCAGCAGACACAGTTACAGCGGCAACGATTGATTTATTAAAGTCCTACGAAAAAGCAGTTGTTACGATCACTTCGAAGCTGAATCTGCCAATCCTTTTTTCATTTTGAATATATATATTTGACATTGCTCACCACGGTGATTTCCTTTATTACGCAGCTTAAAATGCAAGCTACGTTAATATTTGACTAAATTATTTTTTATTAGCTCTTTAGATCTTTACCAAGTTGGCCGATAACATACAAATATAATATTAAGGATAATCAATAATAATGCACATACACAAACAGCAAGCCTATCCAACAAAGATAGCGACAGAGCAAACAGATACCACACAGAAAACGAAACAAGAAACAGCAACAACATCAAAAAACCAAAACGGTGCTGACTATCGTTTATCAGAGAAAGAGTTAGACAACTTATCAGGCAGGGAAACGAAAGAGAAAGCGGAAAAAGAGGCAAGTTCAGATATGCCCGATCATATCGCTAAAATGATCGAACAGCTGAAAAAAGTCAAAGAACAGATTGAACAACAAAAAGAGCAACTCGTTAAGTTAAAAGCGCTAGATAACCAGCAAGATGAGGCTGTTAAAGCACAAGTCGAAGCGCAAACTAATATGATTGTATCAATGCAAGCTCAAATGGGTTCATTAGTTCAAACAATCGCTGAAGCGATGAAAGAAGCTGGTGTTACCGACACTGGTGCGCTTATCAGTGCCATGGTATGAGCTTAGATAAACATAGCAATAATTAAATTGTTCAACATCACGCCCTACCTTCAACTGGCGTTATACACCATTGCGCTGTTTTAGTTTCGCAAGCCATTTCAACATTCGCGCCAGCCAGGCACTAAGGCACCATTTGCCACAACAGCGCAGTAAACGCTTGTTGATCTAAGTTTGTGCCAGCTTTTGCAAAATTTGGCGTACCATCGTCATTCCAAGTAAATCTTTGTGCACGTAATGAACGTGTGGCACTAACCATCACCTAAAAAGCAGTAACATCTTATTGTATCTGCTTAAAAACTAGAGTGTGCTCAATTTTCAACCGACATACTTTGTCACGAATTTTCACTAGGCGGGTTAACAGCACGATGGTAACCTAGGTTTAGTCACGCTAATAATTACATAAGTAATTGTGTGGCATGCCATATTGGCCACTATTAAAGGAGAGTATCTATGGACCCGATCACGCAAGTTCTCAACATGTTATTCACTGTTGAGGCGTTTTTACTCATTTTTGTTTTAGTACTGCTAAAAAGCAGTGTTAAATTTGTGCCACAAAACCGTGCGTGGCTCATTGAACGTTTTGGTAAGTATCAATCAACTAAAGAAGCAGGCCTAAACTTTATTGTGCCGTTTGTTGATCGTATTGCCGCTGATCGTAGCTTAAAAGAGCAAGCTCAAGATGTGCCGTCGCAATCTGCTATTACCAAAGATAATATTTCATTGATTGTTGATGGTGTATTGTATTTCCGTGTTATGGACCCATACAAAGCCACTTATGGTGTTGATGATTATGTGTTTGCCGTTACGCAATTATCGCAAACAACGATGCGTTCAGAGCTTGGTAAAATGGAGCTGGATAAAACCTTTGAAGAACGTGATGTACTAAATACTAATATTGTTGCGGCAATTAACCAAGCCGCAGATCCTTGGGGTATTCAAGTATTACGTTATGAAATTAAAGATATTGTGCCACCGCAATCAGTAATGGAAGCGATGGAAGCACAAATGAAAGCGGAACGTGTTAAACGTGCACAAATTTTAGAATCAGAAGGTGATCGTCAAGCTAATATCAATGTCGCTGAAGGTAAAAAACAAGCGCAAGTACTAGCCGCTGAAGCAGAAAAAGCCGAGCAAATCCTGCGTGCTGAAGGTGAAGCTAAAGCCA
Organism: Pseudoalteromonas rhizosphaerae; assembly: GCF_028885455.1. Lineage (NCBI taxonomy): Bacteria > Pseudomonadati > Pseudomonadota > Gammaproteobacteria > Alteromonadales > Pseudoalteromonadaceae > Pseudoalteromonas > Pseudoalteromonas rhizosphaerae. The sequence continues at coordinate 2,091,910 of NZ_CP118496.1, read as the reverse complement.
TTATTGCGGTAGCCGAAGCACAAGCTGATGCACTACGTAAAGTAGGTGAAGCAGCTGATACTGAGCAAGGTCAAAAAGCCATTCAATTAGACCTCGCCTCAAAAGCAATTGCCGCAAAACAAGCCATTGCTAAAGAATCGTCAGTTGTTTTATTACCCGATAACGGCACCGATGCCAGCTCTATGGTAGCGCAAGCGATGTCGATTATTAATACCTTAAATACCAAACAAAAAGGTTAAGCTGTAAAGGAGCAAACTATGGAGTTCATTACCAATAATTTAGCCCAAACACTGATGATTTTAGGTGTAGTGGCACTGATAATTGAAGTGGCAGTGCTGGGAATGTCGACCTTTATATTGTTGTTTTTGGGTATATCATTATTTGCAACTGGATTAATGATGAACTTCGCGCTGTTAGAAGACTCATTAACCACCGCACTTTGGAGTAATACCTTGATCACCGCCGCATGCGCTGTTTTACTATGGAAACCGCTAAAACGCATGCAGGATAATGTTGATAATAAAGAAGTGAAAAGTGACTTTGCAGAGCTTGATTTTATACTCACTAGCGATGTTGATGAGTTAGGTGTTAGTACCTACTCGTATTCCGGAGTGAGCTGGAAACTAAAAAGCCAGCAACCACTAAGTGCTGGCACCCATGTAAAAGTGGTAAAAAAAGAAGTCGGTGTTATGTGGGTTGCAGCAATTTAACCTAGATGTGGGTATAACACTCTGAATATGCTGTATGATTTTTTACCATAAAGCCAGCCAAGTAATTCTTTTATCGAATTACTTGGCTTTTTTGTAACAAAAAATATTCGCTAAACCCGCTCAACTCTTGGCTAAAACGCAACAAATCAACGGTAAAACCATGCAATTGTTAACTGATGATGATTTAATTAGCCTTTAAATATTAAAACAATTAAAGGCTGCAAATAGACGTATATTTAACTACTAGATTTGGACTTGTGTCTCGCTATAAAACTCGCTAGTTTAACCAATCAGATAATAATAAAAACAAAAGTAACTGTATGATCAGGGTCGAAAATCTTTGCCGTACTTATGGTGCAGGCGAAACGCAAGTCATTGCATTAAGTAAGGTTTCATTACATATTAAAGAAGGTGAGTTTGTCGCCGTAATGGGCGCTTCCGGTTCAGGGAAGTCGACTTTAATGAATATCCTTGGGTGTCTGGATACACCAACCTCAGGCAGTTATTTGCTCTCTGGTGAAAGTATTAAAGAAATAGATGACGAAAGTTTGTCAGCTATCCGCAATAAAAAGATTGGCTTTATATTTCAAACCTTTCACTTATTAACTCGCCTTAGTGCTCAAGAAAATGTGGCTTTGCCACTGCGTTATACTGACACCCCAAAACAGCAAGCCAGTGAGCGCGCTATGGCGATGCTGGATAAGGTTGGCTTGCAAAATCGCGCACACCATAAACCATTTGAAATGTCCGGTGGTCAGCGGCAACGAGTTGCTATTGCCAGAGCACTAGTAAATGAGCCAAAAGTCATTTTTGCTGATGAACCAACGGGTAACCTCGATAGTAAAACGTCTCATGAAATTATGCAGTTGCTTTGCTCACTCCACCAACAAGGACATACTTTGGTCATGGTAACCCATGAAGAAGATATTGCTGCTTATGCTAAGCGAATTATTCGGATGAAAGATGGCATAGTCATAGAGGATAGCGGATGTTAAAAAGTCAATGTTTCAAAGCCTGTTTAGGATTATTACTTTGCAGCTTAGCTTTCTCAAGCAATGCGCAAAGTTTGTTACTCAGCGGTGAGCTAAAAGCCAGCGATAAGCAAATTTTTTATGCTCCAAAATCAGACAACTGGCGAGTACAAGTGCAATGGATGATGAAAGAAGGCGAAATAGCGCAACAAGATGATGTTGTTGTGGTGTTTGATAGCGGCTCGATTGCCAGTGAAATTGAACAAGATGAAGTAAGTTTAGATGCCGCCGAAGAAGAGCTGCTTAGGATCACCACCAGCAATCAAGAAAAACAAATAGAAGCTGAGTTTAACTTTAAGCGCACTGAGCTTTTACTAGCGCGTGCCCGTATTGATGCTGCTATTCCACACGCTAACTTAAGTACCTATGATTATCAAAAAAATCAGCTCGAACTTGAAAAAGCCCTGATCAATAAACAAAAATCATCCGAAGAACTCAGCCAAGTTAAAACTGAAAATACCGTTGCGCGCAATAAGCAGCTACTGACTATTGAACAACTAAAAACAGACCTTGCATACAATAAAACGCAACTGGCAAGTATGAGCATTAAGGCACAGCGTACAGGGCCCGTTTTATATGCAAACCACCCGTGGAATGGCGAAAAAGCATTTGTTGGTATGACAGCCCAACCAGGCTGGAAAATTGTCGAAATACCGGTCATGAGTGAACTCTACATTGAAGCCTGGGTACACGAAATTGATTATCAACATTTACAACTTGGCCAACAGGCGCAATTGTTATTTGACGCCTATTTACAACAGCCGCTCAATGCGACTTTAAGCGAAATTTCAACTCAGCCAGAAGAACGCCTTCAGTGGGGCAAAGATGCCTACTTTAGAACTCGCTTTAACTTTAACGCTCAGAACTTAAAACTGTTACCGGGCATGAGTGCAAAATTAACAATCGGAGAAGACTCTGATGAATCATAACGTTTTATGCATAATATTGAATATGTTGCTATTAACTGCATGTAATGACGATGAGCAACAACATTATCTGGTGAAAAAGAGTGATATTGCTATTACGGTTAATGCCAATGGCGAACTAGAGTCATCAACCAGTGCGATCATTGCCCCGCCGTCGGTTGCTCGTATGTGGCAATACCAAATTAAGACTATGCTAGCGGAAAACACCCAAGTTAAAAAAGGCCAAGTGGTGGTATCGTTTGACGATAAACAAGTTCGCGATAAGCTAATCGACAAACAATCTTCATTAGAGCGAGCAAAAAAACAGCTCGAAAATGCGCAAAATAAAGAACTTATCAAAGAGCAAGAATTGACCCTCAGCGTTGCCGAAATGAAAATGAACTACGATAAAGCTAAACGCAAAGCAGAGATTGTTGATCAATCTCGCTCTGAAGTTGAACGTAAAAAGTCACAAATTGATTTTACTATTGCAAACAACGATCTAACGCTTGCTAAAAGTAAGCAAACGTTTCAGCAACAGAGCAAAGAACTAAACTTAAAAATGGTGCAAAGTAAAGTTGCACGGCTGCAAAGTGAGGTAGACGGGTATTTACAAGATATTGAACGCCTTAAGGTAAAAGCCCCAATTGATGGGCTGGTAATTTATAAAACCAATTATGAAGGTGAAAAGTCATCCATTGGTGAAAGTGTGCAATTTGGTCAGCCTGTTATTGAGCTTGCTGTACTTAAAAATATGCAAGTAAAAGCACAAATCGATGAACCCGACAGCGGTAAAATTGCCCCAGGGCAAACCGTTAAAATAACCATTGATGGCAGTAGCGAACTAGTTGTGTCAGGGAAAATAAAGAGTTTAGGTCGTGTATTTAGAGAAAAGTCATATCAAGATAAGCGTCGGATTGTGGATGCCATTGTTAGTATTGATAATATTGACACCAGTGTTATTCGCCCAGGACTTACTGCGCGCTTAGAGATCACCACAGCTCGCTTACCTCAGGTATTAAGTATTCCTTTAACCAGTTTGCAATATGATCAACAAGGTCCCTATGTTACAACCACTGAAAATAACAAACAATTTATAGAGATAAGTCACTTTACCGATAATCTCGCCGTAGTTAAAAGCGGCCTACAACTAGGCGACGAGGTAAAATTATGAAAACGAGCTTTGCACTTAGCTTAATCGTTACAGCTTTATTTATCAGCGGTTGTTCAAAAGAACATGAAATTCAAAACGCGCTTACTTATACGGTTAGTGAACACAGTTTTAAGACTGAGGTTGAAGCCAAAGGGCATTTGATAGCAGCAAATGAAACCCTGATTGTTGCGCCAGCATCAAGCCGTGGGCCACAAACTTTAGCGTGGTTAATGCCAGAATATAGCCAAGTTAAAAAAGGTCAGGTCATTGCTCGTTTTGATGGCGAACAAATGCGTCGGCAAAGCCAAAAAAACACTAATCAAGCGGCTTTAGCAGCGCAAGATTTAGCACAAAAATCAGGAGAAATAGATAAAGATAAGACTATTTTAGAGCACGATATTGTATTGGTTAATGAAGAAAAGCAATTTGCCGAAGATTACTCAATTGAAGATGAACGCATTCGCTCTAAATTAGATATTTTAGAGTCACAACAAAATGTTGAGTTTTTAAATGCAAAACATAACTACTACGACTGGCAAACTGGCCGTTTTGAGCAAAGTGCCACCGGAGAGTTGATGTTATTAAAAATGAAAGAAGACCAATACAAACAAAAATTAGCAACGTTGAACACTAACCTATCATTGCTTGAGATCATCGCCCCTCACGATGGCTTATTAACCCATAGTACTAATTGGCGCGGCGAAAAACCGCGAGCGGGTGAATCCTTATGGCCTGGTCAAAAAATAGCAGCACTGCCTGATGTTAGCCAAATGCAGTTGATGTTATATGTGTCTGAACGTGAAGCAATCGATTTAACAGTAGGTCAGTCACTTACATTCAAACTTATTGCATTGCCTGAGCAGCAATTTAGCGGCGAGTTAATCGCGGTATCGCCGTTTCCTAAATCAATAAAACGCGGCGATCCACAAAAATTTTACGAGCTAAAAGCAACGATAAATCAGCAAAATAACGCTTTACGCCCGGGTTTAAAACTCAATGCGACTATTTTAGTGACACCGCAAAGTGAGCGTTTAGTGGTACCCAAACAAAGTGTTTTTACCGAACAAAATGCGCATTATGTTTATGTTGAAGAAGCTGGCGAATTTGTCAAAAAGACCGTTTCATTAGGCAAACATAACCTTAGTCATGTAGAGATCCTCGCAGGTTTAGCTGCTAATGATGTGATCTCACTCATTGATATAAAGGACATCTGATGAAATATTTAACTTTATTTATCGACACAGCCTTAGAGCTTGCACAGCATAAATTACGTACTTTACTGACTTTATTAGGGATGATATTTGGTGTCGGTGCCGTCATTGCTATGCTCAATATTGGTGAAGGTGCTGAACGTGAAGCCATGAAAATGATTGACTCTATGGGGTTATATAATTTGATTGTTAATGGCAAAGAGTTCGATGAAAAAGAACTCAAAGAGCAACGTAAGCATTCGGCCGGTTTAAGCCTGCGTGATGCCCAAGTTGCCCACGACTCGCTGCCTTTTGTTACCGATTTTGCCGCACAAAAAACCATCGAGACGTATCATATTTTTAGCCAATACAACAACAGCGACGCCAATGCCGTAGGTGTAAGCGCTAATTATTTTCAGCTGTCACATTTTCAACTATTTGCTGGGCGTATATTAAATAAAAACGATCAACAACGGTTTGCTCAAGTGGCAATGCTTGGCGCAAATACTGCCAAGCAACTATTTCCGTTAGGTGACGCACTCGGTCAACAAATAAAAATTAACCACTTATGGTTTAAAGTAGTCGGTATTTTACAAGCGCCTTATTTAAAGAAAAAAGAATTTCAAGGAGTCAAACTTGGTAACGAACAAAACCAAGTATTTATTCCACTTAGTACTGCATTACACCGCTTTGAAAGTGGCTTACTTGATAGTGAAGTCAGCAGCTTGAAACTAGCCATTGATAAATCGGTTGATCCAATTGTTGCCGCACAAGCACTGGAACATTTACTGCAAAATCGCCACAGTGATATTGATGATTTTGAATTAGTTATTCCTGCCGCGTTATTAGCCCAGCAAAAACAAACCCAGCAAATATTTAATATTGTGATGTCCTGCGTGGCAGGCATTTCACTCTTGGTTGGCGGTATCGGTATTATGAATATCATGTTGGCGACGGTGCTTGAACGCACTAAAGAAATTGGCTTACTGCGTGCTATTGGTGCAACACAAAAAGACATTCGGATACAATTTATTGCCGAGAGCTTTACCATTTCTATTTTAGGTGGCTTACTGGGTGTGGTATTTGGTATTGGCTTGTCTGAAATTATCTCTATGTATTCGCAGTGGGCGGTATCGTGGTCAATGACCGCCATAGTGTTATCGTTTAGTATTTGTGCGTTAGTCGGCCTTATTTTTGGTGTATACCCCGCGATCAAAGCGTCACAGCTTGATCCTATTGAAGCACTGCAAAGTGATTAACTCGAATGTTAGTAGTTAAAGGAGAAAATTTGGTGAGCAACAACAAACACACCCTTGTTGTAGAAGGTGGTGCAATGCGCGGCATATTTGCCACCGGCGTACTTGATGCGTTCTTAGGGGCACAATACCAACCATTTAATCGCTGCTTTGGTGTCTCTGCTGGAGCAACTAATATTGCGGCTTATTTATGCCAACAAGCTAAACGTAATCATAAAGTGATCACTGATTATTCATGCCGACCCGAGTTTATTAATTTAGCGCGCTTTATCCGTGGTGGGCATTTATTTGACTTAGATTGGTTATGGCAAACCACCATGGCTGATATTCGTTTAGATCTTGGCACATTTGCAGCACAGAACTGTGAATTTTATATAGTCGCAACCGATATAGACACAGCATCAGCGCAGTATTTAAAAGCGACAGCAGAGCAAATGGAGCAGCAGTTAAAAGCCTCCTGTGCGATTCCTATTGCTTATCGTGATTACCCAGTCATTGATGGTATTGCCATGACCGATGGCGGTGTGGCTGATTCAATTCCGATCCGAAAAGCCTATCAAATGGGGGCTGAAGAAATCACGGTCGTTTTATCACAACCACTTGGATATCGTAAAAAAACCAGTAAGGCCCCATGGTTTACACGCCGCATTTATAAAAACCACCCGGCACTTGCCAGTGCATCTTTAGCTCGTGCTGATAACTATAATGCCAGTATTGCGTTTATTCATAATCCACCTGCAGACTGTAAAATAAATATCATCGCACCACCTGCTGACTTTAACGTTGGCCGCACCACTAAAAACTATCAAAAGCTCAGCGATGGTTATCAGATGGGGATTGTGGCTGCACAGCAACACTTGCAAAACATGCAGCTATAGAACAATGATTTTATCTATAAAAAAGTGTGTGGCAGCTTATTGTTTTTGCTGATGTTGTCACAAAACTGCGCGATCCAAACCTTGTGAAACTAATAAATTTAGACTGTACCTTGTCATTCGTACTCTATTAGTAACAAGGTACACTCATTACAGTGTTATACTTTAAACTCATTTACTTGTTGTTGTAACATACTTGCGAGTAACGCCAACTCCTGTGATGCTTGTGCGTTTTGCTGAGAACTTTCACTCACTGATGCAATACTAGAACTAAACTCGTTGATGTTACTACTTAATTCATGGGCCACCATTTTTTGCTCTTCAGTGGCTGTTGACACTTGCGTGTTCATATCGGCAATTTCGGTTACCTCTTGATTTATTTCAGTTAAAACTTGTGATGAATATTCTGCATGATCAACACTTTCTTGTGCACTACTTTCAGCGTTGCCCATAGCAACAACAGCTTGTTGAGCCATACCTTGTAGCTTGCTGATCATTTCATTAATGCTCGCTGTGGCTTTTTGGGTATTATGAGCAAGCTGCCTTACTTCATCGGCAACAACAGCAAAACCACGACCAGAATCCCCTGCTCTTGCGGCTTCAATCGCAGCATTTAAAGCCAGTAAGTTAGTTTGCTCTGCAACGCCTTGGATCATCATTACAACCTGATTTATATCATTTGTTTGTGTATTAAGGTCGTTTATTAATTGTGTATTTGTATTTACTAACTTAGATAACGTTTGGATTGAGCTAATATTATCAGCAACGGCTTGCTGCCCTTGTTGTGCTTTACTATCTGCATTAGTGGCTTTTTCTGATGTGGCCATCGCATTTTGTGCCACTTGTTCAATCGCACTACTCATTTGCGTAATGGCTGTCGCAATCATTGTAGACTGTTGCTCTTGCTCTGTGGCTGTTGAGGCCACTTGCTCACTAATTGAGTTCATTTCTTCTGCCGCAGAAGATAAAGTTAACGTCGCCCCAGATACATCGGTTACTAAAGTATGTATACGTGACAACATATTATTAAAGTTTCGTGCAGTATCTGCAATTTCATCTTCACCAAGTACATTGGCTCGTATTCGCAAGTCAGCATTATTTGCAATTTGTGTAATGGTATCGCGCAGCGCCACCAATGGGTTTTGAATTGAACGGTAAATAAAATAAGCAATGGCTAACAACAAAAAAATCAACAGTGCTACTGATAGTTTCATCACTAGACTTACTAACGCAAAGTTTTCGTCGGCTTGTTTCTTAAAGTGATTAGCTTCATTTAATTGCAGCTCTATTAAAGCTTGATAGCTTGCGCTTAACGGATCGAATACATTATATAGATCAGTAACAAACTGCTGTTGTGGGAGTGACTGGAAATCCCCTGTGCGTACTTTGTTCAACAAGTTTTTAATTTGCGCTTGAACTGGCTTAAGTTTTTGTTCGACAGTATTTACTAAGCTTTTTTCTTCACTGGTTAAGTCTGTACTAAGGTAAGTATTCCATTCTTTATCGGCTGTATTTTGAGACTGCTGTACTGCCGCAAGTAAATCATTTTGACTAATGGTACCAGCTTTGAACTTATGAAATAAATCAACAATATTAACTGCGTAGTTATCTGACACCGTTTTTATCTGTTTCAATGGTACGACACGGTTCTCATATAAACTGTCAATTCCTTTGACTAATCCTCCCATAGTACTAATTGAATATATGGCAGTAATCGTAAAAATTACAACGGGTAAAAGCGCTAATACAATTAAACGGGAACGGACCAAGTAATTATTTAACATAGTATTCCAAAGCTACATCTTTAATATTTACAAGTATAATACGTAATTCAAAAGCCTCTACGTTTTTATAATATTTTTTGCAACAATGAGGTATTATAATTTTGCTATACTTGAGCCATAAACTTTTAAGTTATAGCTCAATGATGAAATTGTATAATTTTGCAGTGCTCTGGTTATTGTTATTGCCTTTGGCGTTTACTAACTTTGTACACGCTAATGAAGCAATCGTTAATCTTCACTTAGCAAGCCCCAGCACCACAGATACCCCTCGTAATCACTATATTCATGCGCTATTAACGCTCGCCTTTGCTGAGCAAGGAAAACAGGTTAATTTTATATACTCCATTAGACCAATGAATAAAAAACGCGTGGTGGAAGAGTTGTCAAAAGCAAGCAGTATTAATTTAGCTTGGCTATCGCTCCCTGCTAACAGCTACCCAGATTTACATCATACCTCATTGTCAATTTACCAAGGTTTACACGGCAAGCGATTACTAATAATTAATAAAAATCAGCAACCGCGCTTCGCTGAAATATCAACTTCAGCACAGCTTAAGCCTTTAATAGCATTACAAAAGCAGAGTTGGTCTGATTATGATGTACTTATACGCAATGGCTTCACTGTTAATGGAGAGCTAGATTATAAAGGCATGACTAGAGCACTCGAGACAGGTTTGGCAGATTATTTTCCTCGCTCTGTATCAGCTATTGCCGCTGAGGTGACTAAACTGCAGCATCAAAACTTAATGATTGAACCAACGATCATGTTGCAATACCCGAGTCATTATTATTTTTACACTCATAAACAAAACGATGCTTTACTAATGGAGTTAGAGGCTGGGTTACTAAAACTTCAAAAAAACGGTAAGTTTGAGCAGCTTTATCAACAATTTTTTGGTGACAAAGAACAAGATCTCGCATTATCAACAAGAAAAATTTTCCAGTTAAATTAGCAACAACATAGCTCACATTACTTATTGCGAGCTAACAACTAAGTCAGTTCACAATAGGGTCAAGCACCCTAATAAAGTAAATACTTAAATGACGATTGAACTCGCCCAATCCGATTTTGTAAGCTAGCTTATAACTATAGATGAAGGCATCCGCTTGTTTTGCCCAATATACTGAATATTCTCATGGATAAGGTCTTATTATGATGCGTAAATTGTGGCAGGTAGTCGTTTATCTGATGATATTTTGTGTTGGCTTTGTTGCAGGGTTATACACACTGCCAATTTTAACGGCTCCACCCTCTCCTAGCAAACTTGAGTTGGCCACACATGCACAACAAGCACTTTATAGTGGTGAATTCAAAGCTGATCTCGCAGGCTCTGATGCTTTGCATTATGGTAACGGCCAAGTCAGATTAACCAACAATATGATCTCTTTTGATGGCATCTTGAGCCCAGGCCCAGATTATCAGCTTTATTTAGCTAATCGCTTTATTGATAATGAAGCCGATTTTTTAGCATATAAAGGTACAATGACAAGGGTTGCAAGCGTAAATACATTCGATGGTTTTATAATTAAGGTGCCAGCCGATATTAATATTGCACGCTTTAACACTGTGATTGTGTGGTGTGAAAGTTTTGAACAATTTATAACCGCGGCTCAGTACCAATGAACAAGTGCTGGGAAACAACTGCTTTAAAAGCAACAGAGAGTTGCGGCACAGGCTATTTGCCAGTTTACTTATTATAAAAACACTATCAGCCAACGACCTTAGCGTGTCGGTTCAAAACCATCATAGTGAGGGATATCAGCATTTATTTGCTCCCAATTCGCTTTTGAGCTAACAAAGTTATGGCTCATAGGACGCTCTGTAATATCACTATCGAGTATACCCAGACGCAACCTTAGTCTGCTTATATCATCAAGGTTTTCACTGTAGATTGGGCTGCCACATGCACTACAAAAATAGCGGATACGCCCTGGTTTAAATTCAAATCTGCTTAACCACTCATTGCCTTTGGTTACTTTAAAGTCAACACGAGATATAAATCCATTGGTCGCAAATGCGGTACCACTAGATTTACGACACAACGAGCAGTGACAATGAATAATGCTCTGGATCGGGCCATCAATTTGCACTGTGACCTTGTTACACAAACAACTTCCTTGATACATGCTAAAACTCTTTAAAAAAATAAGCCTAAATACTAGCACAATTTTTTATACAAAAAAGCCGCCTTTGGAGAGGGCGGCTTGGGTGAACAAACAGCTATGGGTGGGAGCTGTTATATCAAGAGACTATAATTTGATTTATGCTACGCGTTGCTCTTCACTAGGTGTTTGACGAATTAAGTAATCAAATGCCCCTAGGCTTGCTGTTGCACCACTGCCCATCGCAATGATGATTTGCTTAAATGGTGTGGTCGTTGCATCTCCCGCAGCATATACTCCCGCTAAAGATGTCGCTCCTTTTGCATCTATTATTATTTCGCCAAACTGACTGAGTTCAACATTACTGTCTTTTAACCATTCAGTGTTAGGTATTAAGCCTATTTGCACAAATATACCGGCTAAGTTTAACTGTTTGTTCTCACCTGAGGTGCGGTCAGTATAGCTTAAGCCCGTCACTTTTTTACCATCACCGAGTACTTCTGTAGTCTGGGCATTCTTAATAATGGTGATATTCTCTAAGCTATTAGCTTTACGAATAAGGACGTCATCGGCGCGTAACGTATCTGCAAATTCAAGTACCGTAACGTGCTCAACAATATTAGCTAAATCAATTGCCGCTTCTATACCCGAATTACCACCACCAATAACGGCAACAGGTTTGCCTTTAAATAACGGCCCATCACAATGTGGACAATACGCTACACCATGGCCACGGTATTGTTGTTCACCAGCTACGTTCATTTCACGCCAGCGAGCGCCCGTTGCCAGTACTAACGATTTAGTACTGAGTACAGCTCCGTTTTCAAGCGTGATTTCATAACCATTTTTATAACTAAGACCGACGGCTCGTTGATTGTGCATGACATCTACATCGTACTCTTTAACATGCTCTTCAAGCTGAGCTACGAGCTTAGGCCCCTCGGTTGCTTTAATAGATATAAAATTTTCGATTGCTAGGGTATCAGCTACTTGTCCACCAAACCGGTCAGCAACAATGCCCGTATTTAAGCCCTTACGTGCTGAATAAATTGCTGCCGATGCACCAGCAGGGCCACCACCTACGACAAGCACATCAAATTGTGATTTTTCATTGAGAGAAGCGGCTTGGCGCTCTGCCCCTTTACTATCAACTTTATTTAAAATATCAGTTAAGCTCATCGCACCTTGGCTAAAGGGCTGGCCATTTAAGTATACCGCGGGTACTGCCAGTATATTTCGCTGCTCTACTTCATCTTGAAATAATGCCCCATCAATCATAGTTGTTTTGATGTTGCTATTGTTCGCAGCCATTAAATTAAGCGCTTGTACGACTTGCGGGCATGTTTGGCAACTTAATGAAATATACACTTCAAACTCAAGTGGCTGAGTCAGTGACTTGATTTGCTCAAGATCTGCAGCCGACGCCTTACTCGGATGCCCGCCCGTATGTAACAACGCTAATACCAAACTGGTAAACTCATGCCCCATCGGCACACCAGCAAAGGTAATTTGGCTATCTCGAATAGGTGAAGATACCGTTATTGATGGACGGCGTACGCCACTATCTGGATTATCTCGCACCAAAAATTTGTCGCTCAACGACGCAATATCGTTGGCTAAATTGTCAATTTCTATTGATTTTTTGCTGTCATCCAAGGCGATAAGTAGCTCAACAGGATCAGCAATAGCTGCAAAGTGACTTTTTAATTGATTTTTAATGTTGGTATCTAACATGACTTACCCTTGTTTTAGCAAAAATGCCCATCATCACACTAATGTGCTTAATAAAATTGTGATGATGAGCCTTCAAGCATATTAATGCTTTGTAATAGTAGATTTAAATTTTGCCAACTAAATCAAGCGATGGTGCTAATGTTTCTTCACCTGGCTGCCAAGAAGCCGGACATACTTCACCATCATGAGTCGCAATGTATTGTGCCGCTTGTACTTTACGTACTAGTTCTTTGGCACTACGGCCAATACCTAAATCATGTGTTTCAATGATTTTGATTTCGCCCTCAGGGTTCATTACAAACGTACCGCGAAGTGCTAGGCCTTCGTCTTCGATCATTACACCAAAGTTACGTGTAATACGTCCTGTTGGGTCACCGATCATAGGGTAAGTAATTTTACCAATAGTGTCTGATGTATCGTGCCATGCTTTGTGAGTAAAGTGAGTATCAGTCGATACTGAGTAAACCTCTACACCCATTTCTTGTAATTGCGCGTAGTGATCTGCAACATCACCCAGTTCCGTAGGACATACAAAGGTAAAATCAGCTGGGTAGAAAAAGAAAATAGACCACTTACCTAAAACATCTTGTTCTGATAGTTCAACAAAATCACCATTGTGGTAAGCCGTTGCATTGAAAGGTTGTAATTTAGTGTTAATTAATGAAGTGCTCATAGTATTCCTCATTTGTTTATTTAAAGTGTAAACAACGCAGGTTGCTGCGTTGGCTTGAGTAATACAATAAGGTGTAAATAAAAATTAATAAAATTGATTGTTTAGATTAATTCAATCGATTTTATTGACTGAAGCGGTCATTGTCATCTGGACAGATAGGGCTAAAGCTTTTTTTGCGTCTAATGTTACAATGCTCACTGAAAATATCGCGAATACGTATTTTTAGTTAATTTTGGGGTAAGCCATGAATAAATTCATCAATCATATCCAGTTAGGCTATTTAGGCTTATTGCCCTTTTTAGCGTGTGTCGGTTGGCCGTTATTAGTCGGTAGTAATAACTTTAATATGCAGTTTTTTACTTTTTATAGTATTGCAATTTTGGCTTTTATGAGTGGTAACTTATGGCACGCTGGACAACAGAGTTATCGAGATGCGATTAAGGCTATACTACCGATTTTACCGCTTGGCTTTTTAGCTTTTTTACCACAACACATAACCTTGGCTTGGTTAGCGGTTAGTTTTTGGCTGGTATTACTATTTGAAAAAACCAGCCCGCAATGGCAAAGCTACCATGCTGATTATCAAAAAATGCGCTTTGTATTAACCTCAGTGGTGTTTGTTTGCCATATATTAGTAATAGGCATTAGTTTATACCCTAACTAGCTCGCCCTTTAAAACGGATTAATGTACCATCCGTGCACTGCTTTTTGAGGAACTAAAATGATAGACCAATTGCGCCAACAGCTTGATCAACTCGGTGAAAACTATGTTGAGAAAAGCGCTCATTTCAAAATTAAAGTGATCCCTTTTTTTTGTGCTATTCAAATCAAGAAAGATCATAAGAGTGAAGGCCGATTATCGTTTTATTCTAATCAATGGCTTGAAATTGCACTCGTGGTACTCTTTTTACTGTTTGGCTTAATGCTCTTCGATCCTGACGCAGGCTTTACTCATGGCCCTATTCATATTGCGTTTGCAGTATTAATCACGTTTAATTTAATTATCAAACAAATCGCGATTGAAGGACTAAAGACTCGCTTAGCGTTTTTACGTTTGATTGATCATGATGCTAAAAACACACCACTAGAATAATTGAATTAATGTATTTAAATCCTAATTGGCGGATCCTTACCGTTGGCGATGGCGACTTATCGTTTTCTCATGCTTTATCTACCGATCTAAAGCCGGCCAAGTTAGTTGCTTCTACCTATGATAGTGCAGCCACGATTACCTCCAAATATGCTGATAACGCACTAAATGCACTGCGAGATCATCATATTACGGTACTTGATAGTTTTGATGTGACTGACCCACAAGCCTGGCAACGCTTAAATGGCGAGCTATTTGATGTGGTGATTTTTCAATTTCCGCTTATTCCTGCTTTTGTCGGGGAGAGTGCTTATCGTGAAAACACCCAAACAACCAGTATGAACACCCTCAACCGGGCTTTGCTACACCAATATATTAAATATGCCACCAGCTATGCTCTTGATAACAATGGCCCAATGTTGTGCTACATCACCTCAAAAGATGTTAAACCATATCGTGAGTGGAATATTGAAGGCAGCTTAAATTATGGCTTAGCATCACGCTATATAGGCCAAATGCCATTTGATATCAGTCCTTTCCCTGGCTATAAAATCCGTAATGTTAATCGTGACAAACACGTAAAAGACACCAGTGGCACCACTTATGTATTCAGCCCCAAAGAAACGACTGAACTCCATAATCGATTAACTATACCAAGCTACTTAGCAGTTGATAGCTGTTCGCTGTGCCGAGTAGGTCCATTTCAAGCCAGTGAAGATAAACAAAAACACCTATTAGCTAAAAAGCACCAACAAATGTTAGGCTT
Organism: Pseudoalteromonas rhizosphaerae; assembly: GCF_028885455.1. Taxonomy (NCBI): domain Bacteria; kingdom Pseudomonadati; phylum Pseudomonadota; class Gammaproteobacteria; order Alteromonadales; family Pseudoalteromonadaceae; genus Pseudoalteromonas; species Pseudoalteromonas rhizosphaerae. Next base: position 2,076,640 of record NZ_CP118496.1, on the reverse strand, counting down.
TGAGGCAGACTGGCAAGCTTGGCTTGCACAATTCAACAATCAGGAGTGACCATGAATTTTGTGATAGTCGGCACTAATTTTATTAGCGATACTTTACTTGCAGCGGCTAAAACAGTCAGTGAGTTTTCACTATATGGCGTATGTTCGCGTGCCGAGCAAAGCGGTCATGCATTTTTAGCTAAGCACGCTATAAAAAATGCAAAAATATTTACGACTATTGAGCAAGTATGCAGCGACGACAGTGTAGACGCTGTATATATCGCAGCCCCCAATAGTTTGCATAAAAGCTATGCTGTGGCCTGTTTAAATGCAGGAAAGCACGTGTTAGGTGAAAAACCTGCAGCAGCAAATAGCCAAGAATTAGCCGCGATAGTGGACGCGGCAAAACAAAATAATCGCCTTTATATGGAAGCGATGATGACCACTCACTTACCTAACTTTGCTGTTTTACAACAGGCCATTGCCAAAATTGGGACGCCACGTAAATACATAGGTCAGTATAGTCAATATTCATCACGCTATGATAAATACAAAAATGGTGAGCGCCCTAACACCTTTTTGCCAGCATTCGCTAATGGTGCGCTCGTTGATTTAGGGGTTTATCCGCTATATATCTTGATCGCACTTTGGGGTGCACCAAACACGGTAAAAGCCAGTGGAGTATTACTTGAAACAGGGGTAGATGGTGCTGGTGATGTATTACTAAATTATAGTGATAAGCAAGCAGTGATCAGTTATTCAAAAATATCTCAAGGTGATAATTTTACAGAAATCCAAGGTGAGCTGGGCCGTATTAGAATTGAAGCCGTTTCGTTATTAAAACAGATACAATTTATTGCTAATGATGGCAGTGTTGAAGAATTATCACAGCCATTTGATGAACACTTTATGCGCCACGAAGTTGCCCATTTCATTACAATCGCCAACGCAGGACAACTCGAATCACCTATCAATACCCATCAACTAAGTATCAATGTGATGGCTGTACTTGATAAAGCAAGACAGCAACTTGGTGTTATTTATCCAGCCGACAGACTATAAGCTACAAAATATTATTCACGCAAAACAACGCCTCAATGCTTTGAGGCTTGCCAATGTTGTTGTCACTTTTATCATACTCTTGCAATCTGCTCACTAATTTAATGCGTATCCAATAATAAATAAAATCCATGAATTCTTTAGTTAATTGAAATTATATTCTATAGTTATTTAGCATTATTATTAAATCGCATCAGAGGCAATTTTGACAATAAGATTAATGCTAAGAACTGTTTTTGCTCTAGCAATCACAATTGCATCAGGGCTACTCATTATCATATTACTGTTAAAAACAGGATTATCTGATAGTCAACAATCAGCTCAGCAACGCTATCAACTAAGTCATTTTGCTAAGCTGTCTGCCTCCAACTCTATCAAGCTAACAGAACTCGCCCGACAATATGTTGTCACCCTACAACCTAGCTATAAAAAACAATACTATGAACTTGTAAATCAAATTGAAGGGACTGAACCCTGGTTAGACGGTCGTAAAAAATCTTATATTGATCGCTTAAAAGAATTTAATGTGAATGAACAAGAACTTGCTTTGCTAAATAAATCTAACTCGCTCTCTTTGCAGTTAGTCAACACTGAAGAACAAGCTTTTCAATTGGTAAGTAGTTTTGCTGGGCAATCACCGTCATTATTAAATACGAGCGAATCAAAACAGTGGGTGCAGGCAATAGGACTGCTAACCGATAAGGGATATATGGATGAAGTAGCTAAAATACAGACACCGGTGCAAGAATTTTTAGCTGCGGTAGAAAACAGCAGCTTGCAAGAAGTAATGAATAATAACAATCGTGTTGCTAATTTAAGCCTTATTAGTATTGTGATGGTATTAGTTATAATCACTATTTTAATTTTATGCTACTTACAGCTTGAGAAGCGCGTAATAAAGACAACCACGCTATTAGTCAATGAAGCACAACGAATCGCCAATGGTGATTTAACGCATAAAATTGCTCACTCCGGTAACGATGAAATTGCAGAGTTATCAGCCAGTTTTAATATTATGATCGATAAACTATCTACCTTACTGTCAGAAATTAACTCGCAATCCCAACAAGCCCAAATTGCTGCCAACGAGCTAGATTCTATTGCACAGCAGGCAAGACTGCTTAATGACGAGCAGAGTCAAGCAATTGAGGTGATCTCAAGTTCAGTATATGAAAACTCCACCGCCGTCAAAGAAGTATCAAAAAACTGCTCTGAAGCGGCTCAAAACGCAGGAGATGCGGATGCTAAAACACAAGCAGGGATCGATGTCGTTAATCAGAGTATTCATTCTGTCGAATCGGTTGCTGAAATATTAACCGAGTCAATTAATGATTTAAATGATCTCGAATCTTCAGTTAACGAAGTAGCGGTGATCTTAAATGTGATCAGCAATATTGCTGAACAAACTAATCTATTAGCACTTAATGCTGCAATTGAGGCCGCACGAGCTGGCGAACAAGGTCGAGGTTTTGCCGTCGTTGCCGACGAGGTAAGGACATTAGCGAGCAGAACACAAAGCTCAACAGTTGAGATACAACAAAAAATCAATAGCTTACAGTCTGCAAGTAACGCTGTAACCGAACGGATCCGTAGCAGTGATACGCGGGTTAAAGACGCAGTATCAAACTCAGAAAAAGTGGGCTCAATGCTAAAAGAAATAAGCACCCAAGTGCGCTTAATTTCAGATGCAAACCGAACCATTGCAGCTGCATCCGAGCAACAAGCACAAGTAACCGAAGATATAGCTGAACGCTTAACTGGTATTCAAGATGCCAGTATGCAGTCGAAGTCGCAAACCGCACAAATTTCGTCTTCGTCTAGTGAACTCGCGCAAGTTGCGATTAATTTAAATACACAAATAAATAAGTTTAAATTAAACTAATATCACTTGCCAAAGCAGTCGTTATTTATACTAAAAGCACTATATTTAGTTTAAGACTACGCTTAGGCAAGAATACAAAAATCTAAGTTTACTAAAGCGCAGTGGGCACCTCATCATAATTAAAAACTTTTACCGCAAAAGCTTAGCCCCACTCTCAAAAAGCGCGTAGAATCCCCGCCAATAACCTTTTGCACTACTATAAGGACTGTAATGCAACGCACAATTCCTCCTTTTTTCATTGCTGTTATTTGCGTATTACTTGCCATGGTGACTATTCAGTCAGGCGCTTCAATTGCTAAGCAACTGTTTCCAATAATTGGCCCAGAAGGGACAACGGCACTTCGTTTAGGTTTCTCAGCAGCTATATTGTGTTTAGTGTTTAAACCTTGGCGCGCATTTCCGCCACTTGGTCAACGCATGCCAATTATGGTTTATGGTTTATGCTTGGGCGGTATGAACATTTTATTTTACTACGCCATTGAGCGTATTCCATTGGGGATTGCAGTCGCACTTGAATTTACCGGCCCGTTAGCGGTAGCGCTGCTATCATCGCGACGTAAGCGAGATTTATTTTGGGTCGCCTGTGCTATATCGGGGATCGTAATGTTGCTCCCGGATATGAAAGGTGAAGAAAGTCTCGATCTACTGGGCGTAATTCTGGCACTGGGAGCTGGTGCGTGTTGGGCTGGCTATATCTTATTTGGCAAAAAAACGGGTAATCAAAGCTCTGGCGGGATGACTGTTGCCCTTGGTATGAGTGTCGCGGCACTTATATTAGTGCCTTATGGTGCTATTTCTCAAGGTGGTGCACTACTAAACTGGGAAGTGATCCCTTTAGGCTTATTGGTTGCTATTATGTCAAGTGCCCTTCCTTACACGCTGGAAATGGTTGCACTGCGTAATATGCCTGCACAAGGGTTTAGTATTATGATGAGCTTAGAGCCCGCTATTGCGGCACTTGCTGGCTTTATAATTTTAGGCGAGTTATTAACTCTTTGGCAATGGTTAGCCATTCTTTTGGTGATAGTTGCATCGGTTGGCAGTTCAATGTCTACAAGTAAAGACAGTAACTAACAAACCCAAAAAGACGTATAGTTATAAAGCTAAATGTTGATTTTAATCAAAGGGGAGTAACGTGTTTAGACAATACGATTACCCCCTGCATTTTTTGCAACATACATTGCTTGATCTGCATGTTGAATAAGTTGTTGTTCATTCTCGCCCATTTCAGGATAACTGGCGATACCGATACTGACTGAAAGCTGTAATGAATGTTCATCTATCACAAAAGCTTGTTCGCACTCTTTGCGGATTTTTTCAGCTGTTTTATGTACATCTGAGCGTAAGCTAATCCCATGAAGTAAGACTAAAAATTCGTCGCCACCTAAACGCCCAACAGTATCAGACCCTCGAACACACCCTTGTAGCCGAGCAGCAATGGCTTGTAATAATCGATCACCACATTGATGCCCATATGAATCATTAACTTCTTTAAAACCATCAAAATCTATAAATAGTAGCGATAATTCAACCTGCTGTCGGTCAGCTTTCGTTAATGTTGATTGAATTCGGTCAAGTAACAGCATGCGATTGGGCAACCCAGTTAACTGATCATGTCCCACCATATGTTGTAATTGCTTTTCAAATTTTTTGCGCTCGGTGATATCATGAGCAACAGCAATTCTGAACTGATGTGAATCAGACCAGCGAACAGACCATAATATATGCACCACTTGCCCGTCTTTTCTCACCCAACGATTTTCAAAGCGCGGTTTAGAGCCTCCAGATAATAACGTATCTACTGCGTCAAGCGTGATCTCTAGATCTTCTTTATAAACAAAATCGAGCATTGGTTTACCGATTACTTCGCAAGGCTCGTAACCAAAAATGTCTTTAAAAGCCGCGCTCACAAAAACAAATACCCCTTGCTTGTCAACCACGCAAACAGCGTCAAGCATCAGTTCAAGTACATCAGTGAGACAAACCACACCACTATTTTTCATTCAACTCCATGCCTCAAACAGTAAAATTGCAGACTTTATTATTTATTTACAGTACACATCAGTTAAGCAATCAATCATTGCGTAATAGTGTATAACGTATCTTAGGATACGGTTCATTGCTGTTGAGAGCTATAAAGAAATAATAATATATTGCGATAATAAAACTAATCATAGTGCGTTTTATCAAATACCACATTAAAATACATACAAATATTAGGCCACGTTATGTTTATCTGTCAGTAAACTGCTTTTACTGTACTGCTCAAATGCTAAACACGCCGTCACCAAATATAACTTGAAAAGCTAAAACCTTAAAAAATACCGCTGTAAACTAGCTTATTTCTTTAGTTTTGCTCCTTCCTACAGCATTAACTACCGCTTCCTCAATCGAATGTAGTTTAAAAGGCTTTGAAATAAACATATCCATGCCAGCTTCTTTGCATGCAACTTTATCGGTAGATGATGTATTTGCAGTTAATGCCACTATTAAGGTATCTGCATAAGGACAAATATGTTGCGCTCGCAAAATTTTAGTGGCCTCAAGTCCATCCAGCTGCGGCATCACGCAATCCATAAAAATAAGATCGTATTTTTTTTGCTTACACTTTAAAATTGCGTCTTCGCCATCAACTGCAAAATCGGCTTTAATATTTAGTTTTTCAAGTGAAGCGTCCAGTACTAATCGGTTTATTTGGTTATCATCAACGACTAAAACCGATAAATTAGTTGCCGCTATGACAACGTTTACCCGAGGATTATTTTCGATTTGTACGGCGCCGACTGCAAGTGGGATATCCACGATAAATGTCGTACCCTGATTAAAGGTACTATCAACCGTTATTGTCCCCCCCATAAAATCAATCAATTCTTTTACGATTGCCAAGCCTAAGCCGGTACCACCTTTACTCTTTTTTGCGTCTATTTCTTGTGTAAAAGGTGAGAACAATGAATCTAAAAATGAGTTGCTCATCCCCCTTCCGCTGTCACACACTTCAAGATGCAAGGCTAATTTATCACCGACTACATTCACATCAGCATTAAATTTTACCAAGCCTTCGTCAGTGAATTTTAACGCGTTACTTAATAAGTTTGACGCAATTTGGCTCAGCCGAGCATTATCGCAATAAGCCCAACAGTCATCTGCTATCGTTATATTTGTTTGAAAATCAACCTTACTATCTCTAAACAATGGAATGTACAACGAAGCAAGATCAACAAAAATTGTTTTTAATAAAAAATGATTTGGTTCGAGTTTTAACTCACCGTGGTTTATTTTTGAAAAGTCGAGCACTTCGTTAATTATACTCAGTAAAATATCCGCGCTACGCAAAGCTATCTTTAGTTTTTCAACTCTCTTATCTTCACGGCGCTCACCTAATAGCGTAGTTAACATTCCGGTTATGCCGTTCAATGGTGTCCTGAGTTCGTGACTTATTTTAGCTAGTAGCATGCTTCTATCTTCTAACATGCGCTCTGCTTCTGCTTTTTTATTTTTTAACTCTTCGCGAAGCATGACCGATTCAGTCACGTCTTGTAAGGTACCAAATAACCTCACACATCGACCATTTAATAATTCAGCTTCACCAAATGTTGATACCCACAAAGTCTGTCCATTAGCGGTAACAAGTTCGAGGTCGAGATGCCATTTCTCGCCACTTTGTATTGCAGAGTTCACTGCATTAACGATGCTTTCTCTGCTTTCTCCTGCTTTAAAAAATTCAGTCGCAGCATTAAGATCAGGAACATAGCTATCACTAACTTGGTAAATACGCCGTGTTTGCTCGCTCCAAGTGACTTTGTCAGTGAGTAAATCAACTTCCCACGTGCCAATATTTGCTACAGCCTCTAATTTTAACAGCGTGTTATTGTTTTTAACGAGCTGTTCATTGGTGATCTTGCGGGCAAACTCAGCACCCAACCATTGTGCAAATAGCTCAACATAGTCATGGGCTTGTTGCGAAAATGGAGTAGATACAGCCGGTGATGAAAAATTAACTGTACCAAATATGGTTGCACCGACTTTTATTGGCGCACCAATATAAGATTCGAGCTGGAAATTTAGGTAACATGGGTGGTTTGCAATGCGACTACTCGACGCTTTATGAAAAGTAAGCGCGGCATTTGCTGCGAGTGTATGTACACAATAAGTGCCTTCTAAATCAAACGTTGTACCAGAAGCTAAAGAATTATCAGGTGTTATAACGTAGAGCACGGTATAAATATTTTGTTCAATTTTACTAACAATCGCGATATCTAAATTAAATACATCAAGCCCAAACTTGAGCAAACTATGCGTTTTCTCGTCAAAACTTTGACTTTGATCAGATACAATATCATGGAAGCTTCGAAGGAAATTCAAATAAATACCTCGTATTATTTTGCATAGTGACAGATGCTATAGCTAAAAAATCTTATCTAACCACTTCATATTGATTAATTATTATAGCGTGTAATTAAATATTTACCTTACTAAGGCGACTGACCTTTCAGGATTAAAATTTGTTCAATTTAGGTTTAACGCATAGCGCACCGTATGTTTGCCAGTAATGCTGCGTTATCGCCTATTTATGAGGAATAACCACACTACATAAGCTCAGCTTTGCCTAAAAGCCAAACACATTGCTGCAAAGCAACTTCGAAATAGAAACACATGCTACCCTAACTTTAGAGTAGAAACTTTTCATCAGCAATAGTTTATTTATATTTTCAGTTAGTTATAAAGCTCCATTTATAAAATAAGGCCTCAATTGAGACCTTATTACTTAACCTAAGCAGGGGTTACTAAATGGTATGCATTAAAACTGCCACCCGAGCGATGCCCAATAACGGCGTCCGTCTTCGACATAACCATATTCATTCTCAGTGATATCTTTATCAAATAGGTTATAAATACCAAAGCCTAACTTTACGCTTTTAGTCAAAACATAATTACCACCCACATCGGCTAACGTGTAGTTAGGTGCAATTAGGCTGCTTTGTGAAGGACCTGTGGTTGGTTGGCTTTCCTCACCACGATAATGCACACGTAACCAACCCCCTAACTTATCGCTTGGCTGCCAGTTTAACGATGTTTGCACTATATGTTTAGGTAACTGATTGAGAGGACTGCCTTTATATTGCCCGGTTTTTTGCTCAGAATCGGTATAAGTGTAATTAGCGCTTAAACCTAAATCGCTGGTTAAGTCGTAAGAGACTGAAAATTCAACCCCTTGAGTCACGGCTTCATCAACATTTACATAGGTTGTCGGATCTGAACCAAACTGATTTTGGCCATCCGTGCATTGCGTAAGTGGGCATGCAATTCGCGTAATTTTGTCATCAAACTCATTGTAAAACACAGTACTTGAGATTGTGTAATCACCACGTGGATCGTAATAAATACCCATTTCATAATTCAATGACTTTTCAGGACTAAGATCTGGGTTGCCATAGATATTGCCGCCTCGACTTACTTGTCCCCAGTCTGCATTTGATTGACGAATATTAGGCGCTCTAAAACCTGTCGAAATACCACCTTTGATAGTGATAGCCTTAGACGCGGTATAAACTCCATATAAACGTGGACTCCAATGGCCTGAAAAATTATCGTCGTGGTCGTAACGCAAACCTGTGGTGAGCTTAAATTTGTCGCTGGTGCTCCACTCATCCTCAGCAAATACCGACCACTGTTTATTTTCTACATGGGTTAACTCGCTGATCCTATTACTCGTGTAATCATCAAGCACTTCTTTTAAGTAGGCTGCACCAAGCGTCGCGTTATGACCGGCAAAAATCGGTAAAGTCCAACTGGTTTGCGCATCCGTGTTTTCAACAAACATTTCACGAGAAGTATTATCGTACTTATCGTATTTTAAATAGCTGCGCGAGTTACCAAAGTCATAATAACCGTTATGGGTTAACGAGTAAGTTTGTTGCTCATACTCTGTTGTCGATGATTCTGGGCAACCTCTTCGGCCACAGCTTTCACCCGGCGCCAATGGTTCAACTGTTTTACCCAGTGTGTTTTCAAATTTTTGCTGCGCGCTGCCAACCTCTAGCATTATTTCGTGATTATCGTTTGGCGTTAAAATAAACTTCGCTTTAAGGTTACTTTGCTCTTTGCCCCTAAAGCCTGCAGTAAAGTTATCTTCGTCACGTTTGGAAAACTGCCCATATAATTGCACACCTAATAATTCTGGGACAAGTCCACCAGCTGCGAAAAAACTACCTTGATTAGTATTACCTGAGTCGCTACTTTGTTGAACTGTACTGTCTAAACGCAGCTCACCATACCACTGCTGGGGTGTTTTTCGAGTAATAATGTTTATCACCCCACCGATAGCGTCTGAGCCATACAAGGAGGACATAGGCCCTCGTATCACTTCAATGCGTTCAATTGCAGAGATTGGCGGTGTCCATGCACCTTCAACACCTGGTCCATCACTGTTTGGCCTTGTTTCACGTGATGATTGTCGCTGGCCATCAACTAAAATTAATGTGTATTGGCTAGCCATGCCTCGCAAGCTTATATCTTTGCGATCGCCACCGCCGGTAACCACAACTCCAGGGACATCGGTCATTGCATCGGTTAAGTCACGATAAAAGCGTTTTTCCAGATCTGCGCGATCAATCACACTGATGCTTGCTGGCGCGTCCTTTAACATTTGCTCATAACCTGACGCTGATACCACGATAACTTCCATATCTTGTTTCGTTTCATCAGCTAACACTATTGAGCTGGATAAACTAAGCGCGGTTAAAATGGCGCTAGTTAACGGTATTAACTTACAACTTACCGGGTTCATGATTTTTCTCCGTGACAAATGCAGTTTAAATGATAATAATTAGCGTTTGCATGGTAGTGAGATGTTCCTTTTTCTACAATGTGTATTTTCTTAAAACAGTATTAAGTAAGACTTAACCAAATGAATACAAAATTACTTCGCACATTAACTGTATTTGTGCGCATTGTTGAAACGGGTAGTATGAGTAAAGCCGCAGTTGATCTTGCCATGACCACATCAGCAATTAGCCAACAAATCAAACAAATAGAGCTTGATATTAAGTTGAGCTTATTTAATCGCAGTCCACGAGAACTGACACTCACCGAGGCTGGCGAGATTTATTATCAAAGCTGTGTAACCATCCTCACCGCTGCAAAACAAGCTGGTGAAAAGCTGCAATTTTTACAAAACAGCCCTAGTGGTCAATTAAAGTTAGTAGCACCGGTTGGATTTGGTGGCGGAATATTAAGTGAACCGCTTAAAAAATTAACCAACCAGTACCCTGATTTTGATGTGCAACTGACTTTATCTGACGAACCCCTTGATATAATAAAGTCGGGCGCTGATTTGGCTATAGCGATTGGCCCGCTGGATGATTCAAGTTTAGTTGCTCGGCCTTTGGCGAAGTGGCCACTCGTATTATGTGTACATAAAAGTCACCCATTGGCTGAGCATTGCACACTGTCGCCTTGGCAGTTAAACCATCATACTCGTATCTCGCATTGCACTGCAGATCATCCACTAACGCATAGTTTAAACAGCCAAAAAAAAGCGCTCCCAAAACCACGTATCGTGGTTAATAACATGCACAGTATTATTCAATTAGTGTGTGATGGCGTTGGTTATGCAATTTTACCAAAGCCAGAAGTACAATCATTATTGCTAAAAGGAGAACTCGTTGAGTTATGCACTGACTGGCAACTGCCAACCTACAGTGTGTATGCAATTACCCCAGCAAGAGATATTTTGGCAGGTAAAACCAAAGTGGCTATCGAAATTTTAAAACAGCACTGTGATGAAATCTCAGATTCATTAAACCAGTCTGCATAAAGCAAATTATCCTAAACTTACTTGTAACTACTGCAACACAGCGGGTCTATATCTTAAAGTAACTTGTGTATATACTTTATGTATTGAATACCAATGATTGATGCATAATGACAGCGGCAAAAAAGAAGAGTAATTTTTTCAGTAATATAATTTTTAATATTATTTTACCTGCGGTGATTTTAAGCCGCTTTAGTACACCTGATACGTTAGGCCCGGTATGGGCAGTGGTGGTAGCACTTGCTTTTCCGCTGTTATTTGGTTTGTGGGAACTTAAACAATCAGGCAAAGTAAACTTTTTCTCAGTACTTGGCATTATCAGCGTACTACTTACTGGCGGTATCAGTTTATTTGAACTTGACCCAGCTTATATCGCGATTAAAGAAGCGATGGTACCAGCAATTATTGGTGTGATTGTATTGATCAGCCAGTACACCCCTTATCCGCTGATCCGTAAATTACTAATTAACCCTGAATTGCTTGATATTGATAAACTTATGCATTCGTTAGAGCAACAAAACAACACCGCGGTATTTGATGCAAAAATGCGTCTTGCCGGTTTTATTGTTGCCAGTGCGTTCTTTTTATCTGCAACACTCAACTACTTTTTAGCGAAAAGTATTGTTGTTAGTATGCCCGGCACAACAGCTTATGCCGAAGAGTTAGGACGTATGACTTGGTTGAGCTACCCAGTCATTGTGGCGCCGACTATGGTGCTATTAGGCGGAGCAATTATTTTCATTTTTAAGCAAATAGGTAAATTAACTAAACAACCTATCGATGAATTTATATTGCAGTAAGTGGTTACTCAAAAGCCTTAGCGATACATTTTAATAAACCGCCTTACGCAATCTTCAATATATGCTGCTGGCGGTACATCATTAATTTTTGCGTGCCCAAGTGCATGGCGTAATTTCCAATCACCTGTGGCCATGCCCAGTAACTGTAACGTGGCAAACTTAGGGTTGTCGATATCAAGCAAGCCCGCCTGTGCAATACTACATAAGCAGACCTCTACCTGCTGCATCACTACTTTAGGGGCAGCGTCATAAAACAATAAGGCCAACTCAGGGTATTCATCTTTGTGCGCTACGCACGTGTCGTATACTTTCAATGCCTCGGGTGAAAATACCAGTGTAATAAAATTTGTCACAACACGTAGTAAGTTTTCCTCTAGGCTTTGCGCTGGCTCAAAACGCTCTTTACGTAAGTTTGAGGAGGAACAATGCGCTGTTACAGTTTCAACAAATAGATTATTTTTGTCTTTGAAATGACTATAAACCGTTTGTTTAGATACTTGGGCTAATTTAGCAATTTGATCCATGCTGGTATTAGGAAAGCCTTTATCCATGAACAAGGTCGTTGCAGCTGTAATAATTTGTTGTCGTTTTTGTTCTGACCGACTTAGGGTAGTTATTTCCATTTTCACCTCAAATCAAACTAGACAGTCTAGTTTGATTGATTTATATTTATACAAAATTAGACTCTTGAGTCCAATTCTAAATCATTCTGCGTCTAGCACAAAGCATAACTGTGTTTAATGCACCTGACTAACCACGCTGATTTAACATGGCGATAAATAAGGATATTATAATGAAAAAATATCTGCTAAGTGCATTCATTTTATTCACATCATTTATATGTTATGGCGAAAGTCTGGTTCATGTAGCTGCCTACACAGTACAACAAGAGGCGGGCTATTATCAAACACGTACGCTTAGTGGCAAAGTGGTCATACAAAACGATGCAAAGTTGAGTTTTGAATTTCCAGGAAAAATTGCACAAATTTATTTTGATCAAGGCGAGCAAGTAAAACAAGGCGATATTATTGCACGCCAAAATACGCAGCTTTTAGTTATCGAAGAACAAAAACTCCAGGCGCAAAAACAACGAATTCAAGCACAACTTACCTTCGCTAAACTTGAAAAAAGGCGTTTAGCAGAACTTGATAAAAAGAACTACTCGGCCACCTCGGCACTTGACCAAGTTAAAACCAATATCGCTGTACTTAACGCAGAACGAGCCGCAATAGCAGCAAACTTGAATGAAGTCAGTATCCGCACTGAAAAGGCACATTTAACCGCGCCATTCAACGGTATTTTAGGCCAGCGCTTTGCCTCACAAGGTGAAATTGTTGCAGCCAGTACACCGATTGTGCGTTTAATCGAAAACCAACATGCGCAAGTAAGCATGGGGATCCCACTGACACTGCAAAGCACCATCCAAAATAGCATGGACATTGAGATTGCCGGACAAAACTTTACTGCACAATCTATCAGTAAAGGAGCGAGTATCGACCCACATACACAAACCTTAACAATGCGCTTTGCTTTGCCAAGTAGCGCAGTTGTTTATGCTGGCCAATTAGCAAAATTAACAGTGCAACAATATCAGCAACAAAGCGGTTTTTGGGTGCCTCTTGATGCCCTTGCCGATGGTGTGCGCGGTACTTGGCAGGTTTATCAAATAAAAAATAAGGTACTAAAACCTATCATTGTGCAGCTTTATTATGCCCATGATGGCTATGCGTTTATTGGCGCCCCATTACACAATGGTGCGCAAATTGTTGCCAATGGCATGCATAAGCTGTCGGCCAACATTTCGGTTAATGTTGTTGCAAATCAACCAACCAAGGTGCTGTGATGATCCGCTATTTATTTAATCACGGGCGTGTCCAAGCGCTTTTAGTGGCGTTACTTATCGTTAGTGGTTTAGCTGCGATCAGTGGCTTAGCGCGCAGTGAAGATCCTCGAATAACTAATCGTATCGCTATCGTAACCACTGCTTTACCTGGCGCCAGTGCTGAACGAGTTGAGGTGCAAATAAGTGAAAAAATCGAACAAAAACTAAAATCCCAAGCTGAAGTAAAGCATTTATCGTCGATTTCTCGTCCTGGGCTCTCAGTGATCACCATTGAGCTAAAAGACGAAGTCACGAACGTTAAACCCATTTGGTCGCGAATGCGTGATTTATTAGGTGATGTCAACAACCAGTTGCCAGTAAATGCTTCATCACCGCTACTGGATGACGAGCGTGGCTATGCTTATACTCGTATCTTATCGCTTAACGCCAATGACGATATAACCACATTAGCAACGGTTAATCGCTATGCAAAAGAACTGCAAAATCAATTACGTAATGTTTCGGGTGTGGAGTTGGTGCATTTTTTTGGCCAAGTTGATGAGGAAATTTTAGTTGCGGTTGATCAACAAAAAGCCAGTTTAGCCGATATTCCTTTAGCGCATATTCATGCAGCTATTCAAGGTGCAGATGCAAAAGTAGCCGCTGGTACCCTTACAAATGACAAATCGCAAATGCAAATTGAAGTGACCGGTGCGTTTGACTCGATTGCTCGCATTGGCGCAATTCCACTAAGTAGTAATCAAAATGCAGGGCAATATCAACTCTCTGATGTAGCCCAAATTACTCGCTCAGTAAAAACACCCGTGAACGAAATTGCATTAATTGATGGAAAACCCGGTATTTATATTGCGATCCGCATGTTACCAAACTTGCGTATCGATACTTTTTCTAAGCGTGTTGATGTCGCCATCGATAACTTTAGCCAAGACTTACCAAGCCAAATTTTACTCCAAGATATTTTTGATCAACGCGGTTATACCCAAACTCGTTTAGCCGATTTACTCAGCAATATTACCGTGGGGTTTGTGCTTATTCTAGTGGTATTATTTATCACTTTAGGTTTTAAAGCTGCTCTGGTTGTCGGCACCGCGTTACCTTTAACCGTATTGTTTACGTTAGTAAGTATGCAGCTCTATGGCTTACCTATTCATCAAATGTCGGTTACCGGTTTAGTCGTGGCACTGGGCATTATGGTTGATAACGCCATTGTGATCACCGATGCTGTTCAGCGCTTTCGCCAACAAGGCCTAACAGCTTTAGCCGCAGTAGAAAAAGCCGTGGCACATTTTTGGCTTCCACTGCTTGGCTCAACTCTAACAACTATTTTAGCGTTTGCACCGATTGTGCTGATGCCAGGTGCTGCAGGAGAGTTTATTGGCGGTATTGCCTTAAGTGTTATTTTTGCCTTAATTGGTTCATACCTGATTTCACACTCTTTAGTGGTGGTATTTGCAGGGCAATTTATCAATAACGAACAGCGTACTGGTATCTTTTATCAAGGTATACGCACACCTAAACTCAGTAAACGCTTTGAAGCAACGTTAAAACGTAGCCTAGAAAAACCAATACTCACTTTACTACTGGTCTTTATACTCCCTGTTGCCGGTTTTTTTGGGGCAGGACAACTCACCGAGCAGTTTTTCCCGCCCTCAGATCGCGATATGTTTCAAATTGAAGTGCATTTTGCCCCTCATGTGAGTATTACATCAACTCGACAAGCCATAGAGAAAATGGATCAACTAATTCGGCAATCTGAAGGCATTGAAAAGCTTGATTGGATGATCGGAACTAATTTCCCAAGCTTTTACTATAATATGCTCCAGCGTAATCGCGGCGCCAATAACTATGCGCAAGCGATGGTAAAAGTAACCGACTTTAAACGTGCCAACGAGTTAATAAAAAGCTTGCAAATACAACTTGATAAAGCATTTCCAAACGCACAAACTTTAGTCAGAAAGCTTGAGCAAGGTCCACCATTCAATGCACCAATTGAAATGCGTATTTATGGCCCAAGCCTAGATACTCTCTCTGAACTGGGCCAACAATTACGCACGCAGCTCATTGCTCATAACGATATAACCCACACCCGTCCAACCTTATTGTCGGGCTCGCCTAAACTATGGTTAAACACCGATGAAGCAGCGCTGACTCATGCAGGATTAAGCCTAAGTAATATGGCAACACAACTACAAAACCAGTTCAATGGTGTTGTGGTCGGCAGTATTATTGATAATACCGAAACCGTTCCCGTACGCGTTAGAGTTGCAGATAAGCGCCGAGATGATATTAGCTCGCTATTTAGTACGCAGTTAAATACGCCAGCTAGTTCAAACCAAATAGATACTGCACAACCGCTAGTGGTTGAATCATTTGCCAGTGCAACACTGAGCCCTTCTCGTGGCTCTATCGCTCGCCGTGACGGTGAACGTGTTAATATTATCGAAGCTTATTTAGCAACTGGCGTATTACCGCAAACCGTACTGAATGAAGTGACCGCCACCATTGCACAATCAGGCTTTGTATTACCCCATGGCTACAGATTAGAGCTCGGTGGTGAGTCGCAAAAACGCAACGAAGCGGTTGGTAAATTGCTTGGCCAAGTGGGGATTATTGTCGTGTTATTGATCACCGTACTGGTGATGTCATTTAATTCATTTACCACCACAGGGCTAATCTTAATAAACGCCCTGCAAGCTGCAATGCTGGGCTTGCTCAGTGTATTTATTGCTGGCTACCCGTTTGGTTTTACTGTGATCATTGGTTTATTGGGCTTAATGGGACTGGCCATAAATGCCGCCATTGTCATTTTATCAGAGTTAAATTCACTGCAAGCCCTCACTGATAAAAACAAAATCGTTGCCGCTGTGATGACTTGCTCACGCCATATCAGCTCCACGACTATCACCACCGTTGGTGGCTTTTTACCACTCATACTCGCCGGCGGAGGTTTTTGGCCTCCGTTTGCCGTCGCTATCGCAGGTGGTACTGTATTAACCACTGTGTTGTCATTTTACTTTGTTCCTGTGGCATATTATTTAGTATCAAAACGCACGCTACGCACAAAAAAACATGGAATTAACGCACACTAGTAAATTTAAATTAATATCTTTATTTTTAAATTATAAAACACCATTGATATAATATTTTTATGAGGTATGATTACTTTAAATAAGAGGAACATCATGTTTATATTAATATCTCATCCACAAAAAACAAATCTCACCTTCGACATTTAAGCCGAGTGTAACTCTTACACTCGGCAGTCTCACTGTATTATTTTAAATTTAAGTTCGGTTCAGTTTTCGTGGAGATTTAGTCCGTGTTTGCTTTTCTGTTCGGGTACAAAACCCCTGCTTTTTATAAGTATAAAAACTATTTAAGCCAAAGTTCAGCATTTTTACATCCGCTGAAACTCGCGCATGTGTTGCAAAAAATAGAGTATTCACAACGACCTTGGTCAAAGTTTAGCCCACATGTACAAATTGGCTGTACCGTAGTCATCCAGCATACTGATACGGGTTATAAACGCCGTATAAGCTTAGTTCCGGCTACAGAAAAGGGGCTATGTAATAATGTTGTGTCATTACACTCTTCTATAGGTACTGATCTTTTAGGACATAAAATAGGTCACATTTTTGAGTGTAAAGAATATGGATGTTTTCACTCTTGGCAAATATTAGCAATTAATAGTAAGGAGAATTATATAGAGTAAATCATTTCAATTTTTATTTATTAATTTTTATATATTTAATTGGAGTTATTTATAATGAGTAAAGAAAAAGCTAAAAAACCAGCAAAAATGACGTTAAAAGAAAAGCGAAAAATACGTAAAGAGAAAACAAAGACAACCGAAAAGTAAAGAGTTGTCACTTTACATATAACGTTTCATGGAAACCTTAATAAAGTCCAAAGCTCGGCATTATAAAAATGTCGGGCTTTTATCGTTTAAATATATTAATAAAAAAGGCCTCAATAAAGACCTTTGTTATAGATGAAGTTTAAATAAATCTGAATTAGCTACTGTATTGTTGGCACGGTAATAATTGATACAGAGCCTAGCGGATCTACGTTATAGTCTTCACTCGGTTCGCCTTCGTCAGCGGTGATGATTAATTTACCATCGGGACTGAAAGTTACCATATCTGGCAGTGCTCCGACCGCAGATATCATTTCAAGCTCATAACTACTCGTGTTAAACATAGCAACAACGCCAGTATCAGTTTTCACGCCTGACTCGATCGCAGCGGCAAGTTTTCCGTTTGATACTGCGACAGAATTAACACCTGCACCGTAATAGCTAATATCAATTGCGCCAAGTGTTGCAATGTTATTTGGGTTAGCAAAATCAATCACTTCAATACGAGGAGCGTTAAGCAAGCTGCCGTTATTTACTACGAATAAACGTTTTGTTTGTGCATCATAAGCCGTGATCTCTGCGGCGCCTTCACCACCTTCAATTAACAAGCGTGATGCAAAATCAAACTTGCCTTCGTTGTTTTCACTATAGACGGTGATATTACCACTGTCTTCGTTTGCAACTACCAGCTGCGCTTTTGACGTTGGGCTTTGATCAGCGGTTATAAATAACACCCCTTCTGGCGCATCATCACCTTGGGTAACGAGCATTTGCACAAAACTTACGGCATTAACATCACTAATATCATATACTGCAACCGCATCAGCACGCTCTAAAGCAATAAATGCATAGCGCTTATTGGCAACCATACCTGTTGTTACACTCTCAGGCTCAGTGCCTTTCGCATCACTGCGACCATCTGGGTAAACGCCGGCTTTATTAGCTTCAAAGGCAAGTGATGAACCACTATCAAACACCTGCTCACCGGTATCACCATTGAAGATTGAGAATGAACGTGCACCAAAACTATAGAGTTTATTATCACTTGATGCTGCAGTATCAGAATCAACATATTGCGATACTAATAAACGCCCTAATTCGACGTTGTTTTGTAATATACTTACGTCTGTAAATACCGACTCATCAAGCACGATATCTGCAACTTTCTCACCTTCAGCGAAGTTGCTAAACCAGTCACGTATATCCCCCTCGTTGGCAGTTAAAACGTAATCTATGCCATCTTGTGTAAATGTTGCGATGCCATCAGGTTGATACATACCCACTACGTTTGCGCGAGTTTGTAGTTTGATCATATTATCTTTATCACTGGCATCGATTTCATTGCCAGCCATACCATAATCTT
This sequence comes from Pseudoalteromonas rhizosphaerae, assembly GCF_028885455.1. Taxonomy (NCBI): domain Bacteria; kingdom Pseudomonadati; phylum Pseudomonadota; class Gammaproteobacteria; order Alteromonadales; family Pseudoalteromonadaceae; genus Pseudoalteromonas; species Pseudoalteromonas rhizosphaerae. Next base: position 2,058,045 of record NZ_CP118496.1, on the reverse strand, counting down.
TAAAGCCCAGCGGAAAAATATCAGTGATAGTTTTCGTGGTTAAGTCTATTTTTGCAAGGCCGTTATTCTCTTGCAATGACACCCATGCAGTGCTTGAATCAGCTGATACGGCGACATACTCAGGCTCAACGTCTGCAGCTAAATCTGCACCTTTACCAAATACTCGGAAGCCTTTGCTTTCAAGAGCCGCTTCTTGATCATTAAATGATGTGAAATTTAATGTAGTTGCAGCACCCACATGCATAGGAGTTTTGAAGTTTTTACGTCCAGGGCTGGCATAAAGTTGTGGCGCATTCTCATCAACAAGCTCTATAAATTCCATACCATCAGGAAAACGGCCATAACTATTAACATGGAAATCGCCATAACTGACTTGTTGATGCACTTGGCCTTGGTATTTTAGTTTAATGGTTTCGCCTTTGCCTAAGCCAAAGTCTTCATTATTATTTAAAATAGCCGTTGCGGGTGCACCGTTAGGTAACTGAGCACCCGTAACTAAATTCGGCAATAATACAATAAAGCCGTGGCCAGGAATTTCTGTACCTGCAGGGATAGTTAAACCCGCTTGGTTATTCGCTTCACGGTCTAAATCAACTAACTCCCACTCATTAGCTGCAAAAACAAATGGTTCAGAAGATGTGTTGTACAGCTCAACAAAATCAAAATCGGCGTCATCACGGCCTTTTGAAACCACTTCATTGATCACAATATTAGCGGCAGTTGCACCATCAACCGGCGCTGGTAATTTATTGGCAGCACCAGGCGTTGGCGCGAGCGCTTCATCTTGAGTGTGCCAATTACCACCATCTGGTAAACGCCCCCATGTAGACACATGGCTACCATCACTCCAATGTGCGCTATCTACAATTTGATTGTTGTGTACCAGTAATGCGGTGTCGCCTTTACCTAAACCAAAATCAGTATCGCCAGCAGTGGCAACTAAAGTATCTGTTGGTGCATCAAATGGAATGCTAGTTTGATCTGTGGCAATCACTAAAAACCCACCTGCAGCGATGGTTGTACCTTGTGGAATTTTAATGCCCGGCTCTTTATCAATCTCAAAGCCTTTTAAATCATTTACTGCCCAATTAGCGTCACTAAAGGTAAATGCTTGTTCAGAGTTATTAAACAACTCAATAAAATCATAACCGCCTTCATTTGAACGCACCTCGTTGATCACCACTTGCCCTGCTGATGGTGTCTCAGTAATTTGGCTAAATGTTGCAGTAACCTCTTTATGGTTATTCATTGTAAGAGTTAAAGAAGTCGCGCTATAGTCTGCATTACCAATATCGCCAGACCATGAAACAAATTTATATCCTTGTGCAGCCTGAGCGTTTAGCATAACAATAGCACCTTGCTCATAATCAGCACGCTCTGGACTTATTACTACGTTTCCAGCACTTTGCTCTGTGATATTTAATATCAGTTGGTAACGCAAAGGCTCTAAATCATTATCATCATCTGCTAGATCACAGCCACTTAATAGACCTAGCAATAATAAGCTGCCTACTATCGGTTTCAATTTCATCACATTTCCTTGGTATCGTTTTAGTTTTAATTAATCACGATACCCTAAAGCGTAATATTGACAGCTAAATGTAATTATCATGTCAATGGGATGACATTGCGAACGAGAATAAACTATAAGATCATGATTTAATTTATAATTCACCTCATTCTAAATAACCAAAATTCAGACGTACAGGTAGTAATTTCCAACTCTAACTACGTTGAATTTACTTGCCTTTGCTCTCTAACTAATAGCTGTAGTGATGTACTGAATATCAGGTTGTAACTCTGCGCAATAGAAAAAATTTATAAAATGCTTAAAATTGTGAGGGGCACTTTTTGGCATAAAAAGCGCAGCATAATCCGCGCTTTCAATTTACTCTGATACAGAAGGTTCAGTATTTGCTTGAGCATCGTTTGCAGGAGCTTCGTCAGTTAACAAGTATTTATCCAGCCATTGCTCTTGCTCCCAAAGCACATGCAGTAAACTCTTGCGAGCACGGTAGCCGTGAGCTTCGTAAGGTAACATCACTAAACGCGCTTCTTTACCTAAACCTTTTAGCGCAGCGTACATACGCTCGCTTTGCATCGGGAAGGTGCCGTGAGATTAAGGGTGGGTCTTCATCCCCATATAATTAAATCAACAAGCGCGGCATAAACCGCGCTTTGAATTTATTCTGTTAAAGAAGGCTCAGTATTTACTTGAGCATCGCTTGCAGGAGCTTCGTCACTTAACAAGTATTTATCCAGCCACTGCTCTTGTTCCCAAAGCACATGCAGTAAACTCTTGCGAGCACGGTAGCCGTGAGCTTCGTAAGGTAACATCACTAAACGCGCTTCTTTACCTAAACCTTTTAGCGCAGCGTACATACGCTCGCTTTGCATTGGGAAGGTGCCGTGAGATTAAGGGTGGGTCTTCTTCCCCATATAATTAAATTAACAAGCGCGGCATAAACCGCGCTTTGAATTTACTCTGATACAGAAGGTTCAGTATTTGCTTGAGCATCGCTTACAGGAGCTTCGTCAGTTAACAAGTATTTATCCAGCCACTGCTCTTGTTCCCATAAAACATGTAATAAGCTTTTACGGGCACGATAACCATGGGCTTCGTAAGGTAACATCACTAAACGCGCTTCTTTACCTAAACCTTTTAGCGCAGCGTACATACGCTCGCTTTGCATTGGGAAGGTGCCGTGAGATTAAGGGTGGGTCTTCATCCCCATATAATTAAATTAACAAGCGCGGCATAAACCGCGCTTTCAATTTACTCTGAAACAGAAGGTTCAGTATTTGCTTGAGCATCGCTTACAGGAGCTTCGTCACTTAACAAGTACTTTTCGAGCCATTGCTCTTGCTCCCAAAGCACATGCAGTAAACTCTTGCGAGCACGGTAGCCGTGAGCTTCGTAAGGTAACATCACTAAACGCGCTTCTTTACCTAAACCTTTTAGCGCAGCGTACATACGCTCGCTTTGCATCGGGAAAGTGCCGTGAGATTAAGGGTGGGTCTTCATCCCCATATAATTAAATCAACAAGCGCGGCATAAACCGCGCTTTGAATTTATTCTGTTAAAGAAGGCTCAGTATTTACTTGAGCATCGCTTGCAGGAGCTTCGTCACTTAACAAGTATTTATCCAGCCACTGCTCTTGTTCCCAAAGCACATGCAGTAAACTCTTGCGAGCACGGTAGCCGTGAGCTTCGTAAGGTAACATCACTAAACGCGCTTCTTTACCTAAACCTTTTAGCGCAGCGTACATACGCTCGCTTTGCATTGGGAAGGTGCCAGAATTCGGGTCTTCTTGGCCGTGGATCATTAACATCGGCTCGTTAATTTTTTCAGCATGAAAAAACGGTGACATATTGGCGTATACATCCTGTGCTTGCCAAAAATCACGTTCTTCTCCTTGAAACCCAAACGGTGTCAAGGTCCTGTTATAGGCGCCACTGCGGGCAATACCGGTTTTGAATAAATCACTGTGGGCTAATAAGTTTGCTACCATAAAGGCCCCATATGAGTGGCCTGCAATGGCGATTTTATCTTTATCTGCAATGCCTTTTTCGACCAGCACATCTACCGCAGCTTTGGCACTTGCAACTAACTGCTTTCTAAATAAATCATTTGGCTCTTTACCATCAACACCGACGATTGGCATCTTCGGATCATCAAATACAGCAATACCTTTTGCGAGGTAAGGCATTGGCCCCCAATAACCTATGTAGGTAAATTCGTACGGCGATTCACGTACTTGCGATGCAACTGCTTTATCTTTATATTCCAGTGGGTATGCCCACATTAATACAGGTAATGGACCTTGCGTTTTATCGTAACCTGGAGGTAAATATAGCGTACCAGAGAGTTCAACACCGTCATCACGTTGGTAACGCACAAGTTCTTTAGTCACCCCTTTAAACGCCGGGTATGGATGCTCAAAGGTAGTGAGCTGAGTCAGAGTGTCGGCATCTAAATCGCGAATAAAGAAGTTAGGTTGTTCGCTCTTAGATTCACGAATAGTAATTAATCGCTCACCTTCATCATCAAGCATGGCAAGAACTCGCTCGTAATATGGCGCTTTTGATTGCCATAAACGTTTGGTTGTATTGGTCTTAATGTCGTACTGATCTAAAAATGGCACATTCCCTTGCTCTGACGCACCATCACCGCGCAAAAATATATAACGTCCACCAACCACTTTAATAACGTTTACACCGAGATCATTTCGCTCATAAATAGCGTCGCCCGGATCTTTATAAGCATCGTTATAGCTGCGCTGTGAAAACAATACGCGGTTATTATCCGCATCGCGTGGTTGGATCACATAGGTACGTAACTGGCGATCACTAAAACGCCACTCGGTTAAAAACGCAACGTTTTCATTCGCCCACTCAATACCTGAAAAACGTCGTTCTAGTTTAGCAAATAGTTTTGGTTCACGTTTAAAAGGTGAGCGTAAACTATATAGATGATCATGATACGGCACATCGGTTTTCATATCGCCGCCATCTTGCGCCTGCGCCCAAATGAGTTCGGCACCTTGGTCATCACGCCACTGAAAATCACGACGACCCGTTCGCACACTGTCATAACCTTGTGGAATGTTGTCGGCCAGTGGCTGTTTAGACAATTGCGCTAACGTATAACCACGCATGCCAAGCACCTGCCACGTTGTCGCAAAGCGGCTATAGGGTACTTGATACGAAAATGGTTCGTCGATAGTGGCTACTAAAATATTGGTTGAATCAGGCGAGATCGAAAATGATTTAAATAATGCTGGTTTGCCAATCGATAACGCAACACCGCTCAGAGGAATATAAGTTAATTGACCTTGGCCGTAAAACTTAAACTGCAACTCATCAAACGGGCTGGTTAATAAATTTTGGTAAGTCCGTGCTGGCGCTTTTTGACCGCTACTTTGTTGAATAACCGGCACAACGCTATTTGCATCACTAACTAATTTCGGCTTGCCAAGGTTAACCGCTTGGTTAGCAACAATTGCCGTGCTATCTGGTAACCATTGATAAGGGGTGGCTGTTAGCACTGAATTAAGAGCCACAGTTGACAACTGACGTGCTTGTTTAGTTTCGGCGTTATACACCCACAATTGCGCCTGAGTTGGTTGCTCAACAATAAACGCTAAATATTCGCTATTACTTGACCATTTAGGTGAGCGGATCACCCCTTGAGGTAAATTATTAACGGTAATCACAGCGCCAGTCGCAATATGTTTAACTTGTAACGCACTAAATTTAGTGCGAGGACGTGAGCGTGAAAAGTTTGCCGGGTTTAACTTTATACCCGCCAATTTCAATTCTTCTTTTGCTAAATCATCTAATGTTTCAATACGTTTTCGCTCAAACAGCGCTAACCATTGACCATCAGCAGATAGGTAGCTACTCGGTGCTAATTTAGCATCAACCAGCGCGGCTAAATCACTTGATGGGGTTTGATACCCCTGCGCGCCATGGCTAAAATGACTAAAGCCAACACTCAATAAGAGGGCGAATAAAAGCAGCATGCTTTTCATAGTGTATCCTTGGTATTTTTTATTAATTCCTGTATATAAACATGTTTTGCAACATTCATAAAGTTTTTACGATTCTACCTTCAATAACGCCGATAGATGACTTATTAGCTCAAACTGCGTTAAACTGGATCCTTCGTTCAAGCAATTGCTGACGCATACATTAAAATGAAAAAAAAAACCGATAAAATAACTATTTTTGACGTTGCCAGAGAAGCACAAGTTTCTAAGTCAACGGTGTCGTTAGTGCTTACACACAGTGACAAAGTCAGTGATAAAAGCAAAGAAAAAGTATTGCATGCCATTGATAAGCTTGGCTATGTATATAATAGAGATGCGGCAGCACTGAGAAGTCGCCGCTCTAATTTAGTGGCGTTAGTTATTAATGACTTAACTAACCCTTACTCTGCGCAAATAGCGGTAGGACTTGAAAACCATATACATACCCTTGGCATGCTGCCGATGTTAGTGAACACCGCCGAAAGTGTGGAGCGCCAAACACAAGTTGTTAAAACACTCAAAGAATATAATGTTGCCGCATTTATCATGTGCCCTGCCCCGGGAACTACCCAGCAGTGGGTTGATGAACTTATCAATAGTGGTTTCCCGGTCATTCACATTATGCGCGAAGTGCCTTTTTGTGCCGCCCCGACAATATTACCGGACAATAAAAAAGGCACTCATCTAGCCACTAGCCATATTTTACAACAAGGTATTGAGGATATTGCTTTTATAGGTGGAACTAATGATATTTCTGATCATCATGAACGTTTAAGTGGTTTTCACAGTGCCTTAAAGCAATTTAATATCCATCAAGACAAACCAACGATCACCGCCGCCACGAACCGTCAAGGCGGGCGCGATGCCTTTGCTACGTTGTATGCGCAATACCCTGCGACTAAAGCGATTATTTGTTTTAATGATGTTATTGCATACGGTGTCGTCGAAGCCATTCGCCAACATGGTTTGATCCCCGGTAAAGATATAAAAGTAGTCGGTTTTGATGATTTAGCTGATTCATGTTTAATGTCTCCATCATTAAGCAGTGTCACCATAAATGCAGACGATATTGGTAAACATACTTGCCAAGTACTGCAAGAATTACTTAATCAAGGCACCCCTGCGGTGCGCACTTTAGTCGATGTTCATCTGCAAGTAAGAGCTTCAAGTCAATGAAAAAAGTCTTAGTAATTGGCTATGTATGGCCAGAACCAAATTCATCAGCGGCCGGCACTCATATGATGTCGCTATTAAAAGCGTTTAAAAATGAAAATTGGGCGGTTGAATTTGCCAGTCCCGCACAAAAAACCGAGCATATGGTTAATCTGGATGACTACGGGATCAGCAGCGCAACTATCGCCCTTAATTGTGCAAGTTTTGATGAATATGTTATCAACTACGCCCCTGATATCGTCATGTTTGACCGTTTTATGATGGAAGAACAATTTGGCTGGCGAGTAGATAAACATTGCCCTAACGCAGTAAAAATCCTTGATACTGAAGATTTACAATGCTTACGCAATGCCCGCCATGAAGCGCATAAAGGCAACCGAGCATTTAATCATAGTGATTTACATTCTGACATCGCCAAACGAGAAATAGCCGCTATTTTACGCTGTGATTTAAGTTTGATTATCTCAAGTTTTGAAATGCAATTACTTGCTGATGTATTTAAAGTCGACAGTAACTTATTGCATCATCTGCCTTTTATGGTCGATTTAAGCTCACTCCCTGAACAAACTAAATCGTTTGAGCAACGCCAACACTTTATGACCATAGGTAATTTTCGCCACGCCCCAAACTGGGATGCAGTGTTGTACTTACAGCAAATTTGGCCGCTGATCCGTAAACAATTACCGCAGGCTGAGTTACATATTTATGGCTCTTACCCACCACCAAAAGCCACGGCACTCAATAACCCTAAAACTGGCTTTTTAATTAAAGGTTGGGCCACTGATGCTTATCAAGTAATGGAAAGTGCGCGTGTGTGTATCTCACCGCTGCGTTTTGGTGCTGGCATTAAAGGAAAGCTGTTAGAGGCGATGATCATGCAAACACCCAGTGTTACAACGACAATTGGTAGTGAGGGCATGCACCATGATTTACCTTGGAGTGGTGTGGTTGAAAATGAGCCACAGCAATTTGCCGATGCCGCTGTGGCACTGTATCAAAATAAAAGTTTATTTACGCAGGCACAAACAGCCGGTAATACGATATTAAAAACGCACTACGACAAACAGCTTTTATCTAATAATTTAATCATTAAAATTCAATCAATTAAAGAGCAATTGCAAGCTCACCGCGAAGCAAATTTCACAGGCCAAATGCTCAAACATCACACAATGCGCAGCACTCAATATATGGCACAGTGGATTGAAGCTAAAAACAAATAAAAAAAACTAGACAGGCGGTGATTAGTGTTTAAAATTCCCGCCAAACTAGGTAGGCAAATTTAGATGTATTGTCTATATTTTTTAACTGAATAATTTAAATTTTGGCTCAATACAAATTTGAAAACCGCAACGTTTACAGAAAAGCGCAAATTTATCGTTAAACTGGGTAAGATGCTTCATAAGTATGGTACCCCAGCTTATAGACTCGAAGCTCACTTAATGGAAGTGGCTACTTACCTTGATCTTAAATCTTCATTTGTAATGTCACCCACTTCCGTAACTTTTGTGATTTGGACAGATGGCCATGAAGATGAATATACTCACGTTGCCCGTGTTGATCCTGGTGATCACGATTTAGGGTCGTTAGCCGATACCGATGATCTGGTTAATAAAATGCTCAATGGCGAACTCACGCTACAAGAAGTTGACGTTCAACTCGACGCCATTTTTATTATGCCAAATCCGTATAATCGCTTTACCACAGGGGTTGCCTTTGCTACCTCTGGCGGCGCATTTGCAATGCTGATGGGCACCAGCTGGAATGACGTATTTTGGTCAGCGCTACTTACCTCTGTCGTTTACTTATTTGTACTGTGGTCAGCGCGTTCAAAACGCGTAGGCCATATGTTAGAGCCATTAGTGGCGATAGTCTCGGCTATTTTGGCCTGCGCTGTAAGCGTGCATTTAGACGTCGGGATTAATATTCGTTTAGTGGTATTGTCTGCGATTATTGTGTTTATACCCGGGCTTGCATTAGCACTGGGCCTAGCAGAACTTGCAGCGCGGCATTTAGTTTCTGGTACAGCGCGTGTGATGGATGCTTTTATGCTGTTGTTTAAACTGTATTTTGGTGCCTTCATCGGCATTGCGATTGGTTTTGCACTATTTGGCCAAGCCGATTTCGTACAACCTGACCCTTTACCTAAATGGACGGCTTGGTTGGCAATCTTTTTACTCTGTAGCAGCTTAATCGTTATTTTTAGAACCAAACTAAAACATGCTACATGGTCTATCGCCTCTGGCTTTATCGCTTATGGCAGCAGTATTGGCTCTGCGATGTATTTAGATTACACCTTAGGAACATTTGTAGGTGCATTTGCGGTGGGTGTATTTAGTAACCTATTTAACCGCGTAGCAAACGCTCCTGCCTCAATTGTTGCCATGCAAGGCTTGATTGTATTAGTTCCAGGTAGCAAAACTTACATAGGTCTAAACTCATTAATTGAAGGGCAAGACTTTGTGTATGCTGAGCACATCGGCCAACAAACCTTCCTAATATTTATGTCATTGGTGGCTGGATTAATCTTTGCCAACGTTGCACTCCCACCGAAAAAGAGTTTATAAAGCAATTAAGTGTCTAGCCTGCTAGGCGCTTAATTTAAAAGTAAACGTGAACCTATTGCTCTTAGTTACTTCCCTATCGTGAAATCTTAACTCGCCGTTAATGAGTTGCTAAAAAACTCTGCGATCAACTCTTCTTAAGTATCAAACCTTAAAGGGTTATAATACCAATCGACTTAAATATTTAACCATTCTAGCGAGCTAAATGGTCAGTAACTTAACACGATTGGTATAAGCACTTTCAATAAATCTAAGATAATCAGATCCGTCCTGCATCAATCTTTATAATTTTCCCACTCATTTTTAGCCACAAAAATACGCTCGTAATTAAACGTTCTAAATAAACGTCGGGTGTACTAATGCCAATAATCTTGTTCAATTACCTTTTCCCTTTCATTTTTTAATCCACTAGTTGTGAATTGTAAACATTAAAGTCACAAAATAGATTGAGTAAACTTAATTTATTAAAAAACAAAAATAAATAATAAATTTAAACTATTGATATAAATAAATTAAAAAGCAAACTGCATCATTTTATTTTCAATTTTGTCACTTTCACAACTATTCATCCAAATTCAAGACTCTATTTTTAAAAAGGCGTTTAATAGAGGCACAAACAAAGCTGGTACAGGTTACTTTTACAAATAAAGGTAGCCATAAACTAATCTCCCTTAGTTGCCAGCTTAAGTTTGTAGACAGCGTCTTAAATGTAATTCGGATCTTAAAAGTGAATACATAAGTACGAATAACATATACACAATCTGATACAACAAAATAAAGTTTTGATTCAAGGGGAATCGAGGATGTTAAAAGTAAAAATAAATAAGCTATATTTAGCAGTTAGCGCATCACTTATTACATCGGCATTGAGCTTACCTATGGTAGCCCACGGCGCCGAGCTTAAAAGCACAGATGAAGTTGAAGTAATCCAAGTTCGTGGTATTCGTGGCAGCGTTGTTAAATCGCTAAATACTAAACGCTATTCAAATGCCATAGTCGATGCAGTAACTGCGGAAGATATCGGTAAATTCCCCGATCAAAATGTTGCAGAATCACTGCAACGCATAACTGGCGTATCTATTAGCCGTAACTTTGGTGAAGGAGAACGTGTTAGTATTCGTGGTACGAGCGAGAGCCAAAACCGCACATTATTGAATGGCCAAGCTGTTGGCTCTGCCGATTGGTGGACAAACTCTGCCGCAAGCCGTGGTTTTAACTACACGATGCTGCCCTCTGAAGTTGTATCTGGATTAGAAGTTTATAAATCACCTGAAGCCGACATCGATGAAGGTTCTATAGGTGGAACTGTTATAGTACGAACTCGTAAGCCGCTTGATTTAGAAGCGAATAAATTTGCCGGCTCAGTACTTGCTCAATACAGTGAAATTTCAGGCGAAACCGACCCACAACTCTCTGCAATGTACAACTTTAAAACTGAAGACGAAACCTTCGGTGCACTTATTTCATTGGTTCGCCAACAGCGTAATTTGCGCCGTGATGGTATTGAATCATGGAGCTGGGCAAAACGTGATATCACCTTAGAAGATGGTACTGAGTACAAAGACGTATACAGCCCAGGCGGTGGTGGTTCTGCCATGTTTTTACAAGAGCGTATCCGTACCGGTATCAATTTAGCTGTGCAGTATCAACCTACTGAGCAATTAGATTTAACCTTCAATGCCCTTGATTCGACCCTTGAAGCAAATAATGAAAATCAAAACTTTCTTTGGCTGCCTGGTTACGGTGGCTCACAATACACTGATGTCACATTAATAGAAAATGATCAAGTTGGTACTATGCTCGTTGGCGGGACTTTAGGGTTATCACCGACGGCTAATAATATTCTTGATGAGACCAAAGTACGTAACTCTGAAATCAACACTAAGTCATACGATTTAAAAGCGGATTACCAAGATGATTTATGGTTGACCAGTGTACATGTTGGATATACCGAAGGCAGCGGCGGTTCGCAAGCTGATCGCAGTGTTGGTTGGGAAGGTAACTATATACATAGTTTCGACACCTCAAATGTAGAAGATGTCCGTACTAGCTATGGTGCAGATCCAGCTGATGGTAAAAACTGGGATCTAGGTTTTTTACGTTACGATAATAATAATGCCAAGGATGATGAAACTTACCTACAAGTTGATTTTACGCGCCCAATTGACATCGCTGTCTTTAGTAAAGTTAAGTTTGGCTTAAAGTACCGAGACCATTCACGTTTTAATACTAAACACACCACTGATAACCGCACCGATTTGGGCTGGAACTTAGCAGACTATTCGCTATCAATGCCATCAGATTATTTATCAGGCCTAGGCTCTGACGGTACACTGAGTAATTACGCAATCACCGACTCAGATAAAGTTCGCCGTGAAGGTGATGCTCTTGATTGGAACTACCGTGTACTCAAAGCGAGTACCTTTGAGGTTGAAGAAAAAATTACCGCAGGTTATATCAAAGCAGATATAGATGTTGAAGGTATGCGCGGTAACTTAGGTGTTCGTTTGGTGCAAACTCAGCAATCAACGGCAGCCTATGTAGGTGAAAGTGGCTCGGAAGTATGGACCAATGATGACCGTGACTATTTTGATATTTTACCGAGCATCAATTTAGCAATTGATTTAGATGACGATGTACTACTGCGCTTCAGTGCAGCACGTGTTATGTCGCGTCCAGATTATGCATCAATGACTCCTTCAACCTCTTATAACCTCGAAACACAGACAGGCAGCGGTGGTAACCCTGATATAGACCCATATCGTGCAACCCAGTTTGATACTGGGGTTGAATGGTATTTCAGTGACGCAGGTTTATTCTCAGCTGTTGTATTTTACAAAGATATTCAATCTTTCTTAGATGTTTCACCAAATCTTGAAATACATGAAGGTGTTGAGATCTTAGTAAACCGCCCGACTAACGGTCGATCGGGTCGTATCCAAGGTCTTGAACTTGGTTATCAACAAGAAATCCTTGATGGTTTTGGCTTAAATGCTAACTACACATTTGTCGATGGTGAAGCAAAAGATGCAGATGGCAATGATACGATTATTCCAGGTAACTCTGAACACACAGTCAATTTAAGTACTTACTATGAAACAGAAACCTTTAGTACCCGTATTTCATATAACTTCCGTACTGGTTACAACTCAGGCCAAGGCCATGGTTATGTTGATGATTATGGTCAGGTGGATGCGAACTTTACCTATAACGTAAACGATAATCTAGCGCTTGTGTTAGAGGCAATTAATTTAACAGACGAGCATACCTTTAGCTATCAAGAAAAAGGTGTGCAACAAGCACTGACCGGTGTTTACGCGGATGGTCGTCGTTTTGTAGCCGGAGTACGTTTTAACTTTTAATATCCATTTTTGTCGAACTCCAAGCTAACACAGGTATTCGACTCTCGCCAAGGACGGCATCGCCCCTATGCCCAGGGGTTTAAAGCAGGTAGTCATTTGACTGCCTGCTTTTTTTCATGCTTAGGAAATTACCATTATTAGTAGCACAAAGGCGCTAGTAATAATAAACAAAACAAGTACAATCAATAGGTAAAAAAGTTACTCGATCAACATCGGCGAAGCATAATACGTGTCAGAAAGCACAGTTAGTCATTACAGTAAACAAACAACAAGATTTTGTCGTTACAAATTCTTAATTGTATTGCTTTGCCTATTTTTTGTGTTCCAGACTAAAGCTGACTTACTGAGTGCAACTCTCGATTACCATCAGGGAAACTTCAACGATGCGAAGCGCGAATTCCAACAATTAGCCTATTTGGGTAATGCCGATGCAATTTACAATATTGCTGTTATGCATTTACATGGCCAAGGGGTTGAAAAAAATAAAGCCCAAGCCTATGCCTGGTTTAGTTTAGCGGCAGATTTTGGCTTACTTGATGCACGCGATACTGCAATGCTGATAGCCAGACAGAGTAACAATCAACAACCTCTTGATGATGCCTATAATGCACTGCTAAAACAACTCAGCTTTCAGTGGTATGACCGACAATTACGGCCAGAGTTAAACGCCAGTCCAGCCCCTCATGCGAGTCCACAACGTAGCTATACTGTAGAGCCAAAATACCCAGAACATGCCTATAAAAATGGTATCGAAGGCTGGGTCTGGTTAGAGTTTGATATTGATAAAAGCGGCGCAGTAACAGATGTTTCCTTAATTGATTCATACCCTGAAAAAACCTTTGATAAAGCCATTATCAACGCAGTTAAACGTTGGAAATATCAAGGTGATAGCCAAACATTGCCCTATTACAACCGTTCTCTACTGTATCACTTTACGACCTATAAAGGTAAACAGTATGAACAAAGCTTCAAAAGCCAACAACGTGAATACAATGAAAAAATTTCAGACTTAATTGATGCCGCCGAACAAGGTAACGCCTTAGTGCAATATTATATTGCCAATTGGCTAAGTTCTGACGACTACAACGCAACTAGATTATTGAAATATCACTGGCAACAAGCAAATGCTAACAGTGAATTACTACTGCGTTCAGCTGTCAATGGCTATGCTAATTCGCAATATCGTATTGGCGCAAATATGCTTCGCGGCGAGTACGGTAAAGTTGATCGTGAAAAAGGATTGAATTGGATTGTGCTCGCAGCACAAAGTGGCTTTGCTAATGCGCAATACCGTTTAGGCCGAGAGTTACTCAATAGCCAACATGTGGATTATGCGCCTAATAAGGCCTTAAAATGGTTAAAAGCTGCAGCAGAGCAAGGCTTGTTTAGTGCCAAACGCGATCTCGCCTTATTGCTTTTTGAGTTAAAAAAGCCCGCCCAACAAGTAACTGCCGCCTTAAATTCAGCACTGATAGATGATAGTGAACACCCACAATTATTATTACTAAAAGCGCGAATTCAAGCTGCTAGTAATAAACCGCAACACGCTAAAAAACTGGCTAATAGTGCTCTAAAAGAAGCGAATGCTCGTAACTGGGATCAAAGCCGAATCAAACAATTTATGGCGACACTACCTTAACTGCTTTGTGTAATAGAATATCAGTTTCAATGCCATCCACTTGACTAAATACCACTTGACGCCCGTCTGTTGAACTACTGATATTTAAATTAATATCAATGTCGTAACCATAAACACCAAGCTCTTTTATAAACACATTACGCTTTTGCTCTGTTAAATAACAATACAGCAATAATTGATGCCCTTGACGGAGTACATAATAAATACCATGTTTAAATACCGCAGGCTTAAATAACTCAAGTGATGGCAATAATTGCGCTAATGGTAATTGCTGCTCTAACACCGCTGATAGATAAGTTCGCACGTGTAAATCATGTTCTAAATACGAGCTATTAAGTTGCCACAATGGATGTTCTTCGTCTAAGGTTTCAAACTTAACGCTATCAGCAACCAATGAGTTACTCATCTGCTGAATATCATAACGCCAATCTTGCCATTGTGCCTGTTCATTCGTGCTTTGTTGCTTTTTAACTTGATAATAAATACTGTGACTATCTGGCGACCAATGCACTGCATTAAGCTGCTCAAAACCCGAAATTATTGGTACTAAGCGCCGCGAAAAAGTATTGATCAAATACACATTTTGTTGCTCGTCAGCCAATAATACGTTGTCACCATTAGGAGAAAAAAGCAGGTATTTTGGCGTAATATCACTGGGCAGAGTAGCGATCAAGTTCGCGGTTTTACGTTGTTTATGCTTAAGCCATACTTCTATATGAGTAAAGCCCGTGATCCCTCTGCGCTGTAATGAAATAAACGCGCTTTGCTGCCCGTCGGGAGATACCGCAGGTAAAATATCCATTCGTGCCGACGATGACAGTTGTACAGCATTACGGATCTGAGGCAAATCCTGAGTAAAATCGAGTTCAATTTGATACAAATTAACGCGCGCTTGTCCTTCAGCATGGGCAATATCGCCTGTTTGCGGGTTAACCGCTAAATCGGCAACAAAGCCTAGCGGTTGGTGAACTAGTTGTTCATTACCTTGATAGTCATAACGGCGTAATGCATCATCCCCGAGCCAATAATAATTGTCTTCACTGTCAAATAATAACGGCGCATGACTATGACGACTGCGCTTTATTTCAGTACGCTTAAGTGATTGTGTTAAATCAACTTCACTAACGCTAAACCAGCCTTGATCTTTTTCCAGTAACAGCATTTTATTATGCTTGTTAATATCAAAAGTGATTGGTTTAAAATCCCCTACGATTTGCTGCTCTAATAAAGTTGGCGTAGGTGTAAATGCTAAGGTATATTTTACTAGCCGTGGCTGCTCATCCTGCCAATGAGTGGTATAAATCGTATTCTCATCAACCCAATGTAGTTTGGTTGGGCCGTGGCGTTGTTGGCAGCGGGTCAATTTAAACTCGGGACTCAAACGCCACGTTTCAATTGCGTTAGATACAGGGATCACCCGAATATCGCAGCTCAGTGGATCATATCTAAAATATGCCAGCCATTTACCATCAGGAGACCATACTGGCGCTTCTTCAGAATAACCTGAGTTTTTAATACTGTGGACAGTTTTACTTTGTTGATCATAAACCGCCAAATCAAACTGACTTTGCTGCTCGTTTGACTGGCTAAACGCTAAATATCTACCATTTGGGGAATAACGTAAAAATACTTCTGCACCAGGAGCTGAGGTGATCCGTGATTGATACTCATAATTTAAACTCGGCGCTTTAGGTGCAAGTAAATACTGACTAATAAGTGTAATGATGGTGCCAAAAATTAATCCAAGCGTAATAAATAAAACGGATGTACGTGGCGTTGCTGGTGTGACTTTGTCTAATAATGTCGGGGCATCGCTTACTTGTGCTATTAATTGATAGCCAACTCGCGGGACAGTTCTAATAAAGAGCGCGGTGTTTTTATCATCCTTTAAACTTTTACGCAGTTGGGTGACCAGCTGGCTCACCGAGTTATCACTGACCACCACTTCTGGCCAAATCTTATCCATAATTATATCACGAGGAACCGCTTGGCCTTGATGCTCAAGTAATAATTTTAGCAACATCAATTGCTTTGCTTCAACCGCGCACCAACGCCCTGCCACTTTCACTTTTAAGGCAGTAAAGTCAACGAGTACATCATTAAGTAATAACTGTTTTAGCTCGGGTGTTGGCATCGTTCGTTTTTTACACACGTTAATCTATGGTTAAATAAGCCAAGAAGGCGTATTATAAGCAAGTACAGTAAATCATAACATAGCCCGCAGCTAAGCACTTATCTTATAAGTACTTAGCTGCAGCATAATTTTTAATGTCGCTTCAACTGGGTCGAATATGCCGATAAAAGCAGTCAATTTTGTTAACATGACGATTCTCTTCACACTCTGCTCATTTATGAGTATGGCAAATCCCCCTGTTACCAGCGACGAAAAAAAATTAGAAACAATTCAAATTAGGGGCTTTCATGACAGCGCTATCAAAACACTGCAAGATAAACGTGATAGCCAATCAATCATAGAAGCAATTAGTGCACAAGATATTGGTAAGTTCCCAGATAAAAATGTTGCCGAAGCATTGCAACGTATTACCGGAATTTCACTATCGCGTGCACAAGGTGAAGGTGAGCGTGTCGGTGTCAGGGGCACAACACCTGAGCAAAATCGTACTTTTTTGAATGGCCAAGCCATTGCCTCGGCCGATTGGTGGATCTCAACTCAGCCAAACCGAGGTTTTAACTACACATTATTACCTGCTGATTTAGTATCTTCGCTTGAAGTTTATAAAACCCCGCAAGCAGACCATAACGAGGGGTCACTCGGTGGCTCTGTCAATATAAAAACTCAGCGTCCATTGCATACCGAACGTAATCATTTTGTTGCCAACGCACAAATACAATACAATGATTTATCTGGCGAGTTTGACCCACAACTGGCTGCATTTTATAACTGGACTAATCCAGATAAAAATTTTGGTGCTCTGATAACTTTCACGCGTAATCAACGTTCATTGCGTCGTGATGGTCTTGAATCTTGGGGTTGGCATGAGCAAAACTTCCAACAAAATACAGATGGTACGCTCACAGCAAGTGACGATAACACCGCAGATATAAAAAATATTTGGACACCTGGCGGAGGTGGCTCAGCTATTTTCCAGCAACAACGTATTTTGACTAGTGCAACTGCGAATTTTGAATATCAACCAAACTTAGATTGGAATATTCAACTTAATACCTTGTATTCAGTACTTAATGCCGATAACAGTAACCAAAACTTTTTATGGCAACCCAGTAGCGTGTTTGCCAGAGGTGGCCATATCAGTGATGCTCGTATAAGTGATAACACATTAACTTACGCCCGCTATTCACAAGTGCCTGAGCAAAATGCACAAAACCTGCCTTTTAGTACTGCAATGGAAGCTATTTGGCGAGAATCTGAAATAAATACCAGCAGTGTGCATTTAATTGTCAGTCAACAAGCACACCTTTGGCAGAACCAATACCAAATTGGTTTTACCAAAGGCGGTGGTGGCTCTAAGCAAGATCACACATCGCAATTTTCCGCCAATACTGCTTTTAGCGTAAACACCACTGAGCGTAAAAATATTATTGCCAATTATGATGTTTCTCCCCTTGATGCACAGGCTTGGCAACTGACAGAAGCACGTAACGACAGCCAAGATTCCAATGATCAAGAGCTCTATTTACAAGGTGATTTTGAACGCGCAGTTGATCATTCTATCATCAGCGCGATTAAAGTAGGTGCAAAATACCGCGACCATCAACGCGATTTTATTCGTTACCGTTCATTCAATGGCGCATTTGATGGTATAGCTCAACAGCTTGATTGGACGTTAGCGGATTACCCTGCTAGTTTTCCCCATGGCTTTTTGTCCGATATTGGTGATCAATATACCCTCAGAAATTATAGCTTCGCCAATATTAGTTCGTTATCAAAAGACTTCCAAACTATCGACTTTATAAAACAACAAGAAAAAGCTAGCAGATTTGATATTCAAGAACGCACCACCGCAGGTTATGTTAAATTGATGCTAGATGGTGATGACTACCGTGCTAACCTTGGCGTAAGGCTTGTAAATACTAGGCAAGACGCTGGTGCTTATAAACGTATTGGTTCACCAGTTGAACAACAAGAAAGTTTTGCATGGCAGCAACATAATAAAAATTATGTCGATATATTACCCAGCGCCAATATCAGTATTGATTTGAATGAGAACCTGATCGCCCGTATCAGCGCCGCACGCGTAATGTCACGTCCTCAGTATAATCATTTAATGCCTTCAACTAATTACAATGTCACTCAAGCACAGGGTCAAGGAGGCAATCCTGACTTAGACCCCTATCGAGCCAATCAATTTGATTTAAGCGTTGAGTGGTATTTTAATGATGCTGCCCTCCTTTCTGTGGCGTTATTTAATAAAGATGTCGAATCATTTGTTGAATTTAAACGTACCATTGAACAACATGAAGGCATTGAAATGACCATTGACAGACCAATCAATGGCAGTGGTGGTACTATTCGCGGTGTTGAGATTGGCTATCAACAAGAGCTTATCTATGGTTTTGGCTTGATCACCAACTATACGTTTGTTGATGGCGACCGAACAGATAGCACATCAGCGCGCGACGATTATGTACCCGGCACCTCAAAACACACTATTAATCTAACCAGTTATTATGAAAATGATTGGCTAAGCTCACGCTTGGCGTATAACTATCGCACACATTTTGCCACGGGTGTGGGAGAGACTATGATGGATGATTTTGGCCAACTTGATGGTAGCGTCACTTTTAAAATATCTGATAGCCTTGATTTTGTTATTGAAGCGATAAACCTCACCGATGAGATCACTTACCTTTATGAGCGTAATGAATATGCGCCAACGGGCATTTATCAAAATGGCCGTCGCTTTTATGTTGGTGTGCGCTACAGCCATTAGCCGACAATGTTTGCCTATTAATCGCATATTTTAGCATTTAAGGTACACCTTGTTATAATCCTTCGATAATTAAAACATGCGAAGGAAAATTCATGATAAAAACTAGCCTAGCACTGGCTCTTGGACTCTCAAGCTCACTGGCATTTGCAGCCACATCGCTTACTGTAGAAGATATCCCTAAAATTCAGTCAGTTATTCAAACCAGCATTAGTCCAGATGGTGACAATGTTGCATTTACCCGCTCAGTGCCACGTGAATTATACGTCGACGAGAATGGCGCCAATTACAGCGAACTCTATGTCGTCGATGATGAAGGTGTCGAGCGTCCTTTCATTACCGGCTCTGTAAGTATCAAGAGTATTCAATGGTCAAACGATAGCAAAACGATCTACTTTTTAGCAAAACTTAAAGACGACAAGTTTACCGCGTTATATCAAATTCCAGTGGATGGTGGTCAAGCGCAAAAAGTACTATCGCTTAAAGACACATCAATTTCTAGCTATCAGTTAAGCCCGAATAACAAACAACTCGCTATTTTAGCTATGCCAGCGGCTGATAAATCTGAAAAAGAGCTAAAAAAATTAGGCTTTATGGCTGAGGTGTATGAGCTAGGCTTAAAAGATAAACAACTATTTATTGTCGATTTAGCCAAAACAGATAAACCTCTGACACCAACAGCGCTTAACGTTGCGAACTATGTAAGTGATGTAAACTGGGCCGCAAAAGGCGATAAGTTATTAGTAAAAACCCAGCCTACAGCGCTAATTGACGACAAATACACTAAATCACAATGGCACTTATTTGATATTGCGACTAATCAAGTGACGATGTCGTTTGCTACTGAAGGTAAATTAGACAGTGCTGAACTGTCTCATGATGGTCGTTACATCGCAATTCTAGGTGCCGAAGATAAGCATGATCCAGCAGCTGGTCGTTTATTTTTAGCTGACACAAAAACAGGTGAAGTAAGTGATTGGTTACCTAATTTCATGGGTCATATCGTTGATTTTGAATGGTCACATAAACGCAACACGCTTAATTTTATTGCCAATGTAGGTACGCAAAGTTTTGTCGCAAGCATTAAAACCGGCTCTAATAAATACAAAAAAATTATTAATGAAGGCCAATTTATTGCATCAAATCTGAGTATTTCTGATTCAGATAAAACCTTAGCGCTACGTGCAAACACTGCAAAGCACCCAAATGAAGTATTCATTATTCGTGGCTCTAAAGCACAACGTTTAACGGATTCAAACAACTGGTTGAATGACAAACGTTTTGCTAAGCAAGAAACTATTTCACTTAAGGCCCGCGACGGTGTTGAGATTGATGGCATATTAGTCTACCCATTAGATTATGAAAAAGGCACGCGCTATCCATTGATCATGTCAGTGCACGGTGGCCCTGAAAGCCATGACAAAGACGGTTGGGTAACAAACTACTCGCGCCCAGGTCAAATGGGGGCTGCACGTGGTTATGCAGTCTTTTACCCAAATTACCGTGGCTCTACAGGTAAAGGCGTTGATTATTCAAAGCTTGGTCAAAACGACTATGCAGGTAAAGAGTTTGACGATTTAATTGACTTTAAACAGCATCTTGTTGAAATGGGCTTAGTTGATACTAAACGTGTTGGTATTACGGGTGGCTCTTATGGTGGTTATGCATCAGCATGGGCCGCAACAAAATTAACTGAACACTTTGCTGCGAGCGTAATGTTTGTAGGTGTTACCAACCAACTATCTAAATTTGGAACTACTGATATTTCCAACGAAATGAATCTTGTGCATGCACGTTCATACCCATGGGATAAATGGCAGTGGTATTTAGAGCGCAGCCCTATTTACTGGGCTGGCCAGTCTAAAACACCATTACTGATCATGCATGGTAAAGATGATCCTCGCGTACACCCTGCACAATCAATGGAACTGTACCGTTATATGAAAGTACAAGGCAAAGATGTACGCCTTGTATACTATCCAGGCGAAGGTCATGGTAACCGTAAAGTAGCCGCGCAATATGATTACAGTTTACGTTTAATGCGTTGGATGGATAACTATTTAATTGACGGCAAAAAAGACATGCCAGCATTCGAGATTGACCATGCAGGCAAGTTAAAAGCGGTAAAAGACGCCAATAAATAACTCTCTTATTTTGTGTAAATATGCTTTTAGGCCAACATTCATGTTGGCCTTTTTGCTTTTGAATAACAATGTATATGGATGTAATATAAAGACCTAACTCGGTAATTTTTACAAGAAAACATCCTAACAAGCTAAAATATAAAAATTAAATCAATATATTACAACAACTTAAAAGTTGGCTTCCGTCTTGCAATATTCATTGTAATTAATGAGTAAAGCAAGGAAAACCCATGAATATTTTTGAAGCACTTCGTAATGATCACGATAAACAACGTTCGCTTGTCGATGCGCTGATAAAAACCCAGGGGGAGTCACCGAATAGACAGTCTCTTATGGATAATTTAAAACATGAGTTAGTAGAACATGCTAAATTTGAAGAGCGTTATTTCTACAATCCTTTGATGTTTGATGATTTAACCCATGAAAAAGCCCGTCATAGTATTGCAGAGCATCATGAACTTGATGAATTGATTGAGCAACTTGAAGAAACTGATATGAGCTCACCAGCGTGGCTTGTGACCGCTAAAAAATTACATCATCTTGTACATCATCATCTTGCTGAAGAAGAGCATGAAGTATTTCAACTAGCCGGTAAAGCGCTAACCGAAAGTCAAAAAGAAAGTCTAGCCGAAAAGTATAATGATGCGATGAGTTAACTGCTATATGTGCCCGCTTTAATTTATAAAGCTCTCTAAATAGCTACAACTCTATACCATTTGCATTTATTAGGCACCTCTAACACGGTCAATACTTGGCTAAGCAAATACTCTTAAATTAACTAAGCCCGGCATCAAACGCTGGGTTTTTTAATGCTCATGCTCCATCCCCACCTTTATTTAATATGAAAATCATTCATTGAATGTAAATATTTCGCAATTGAATATGCAACTGATAATTGTTATCATACCCACCTTAGTTGCTTATTAGATTAATAATCTTTATTCTTGTCATGAAGGAAGTACAATGAAATCCCGCCCGCTTTATCTGGCCTCACTGATCAGTGCATTATTAACATCAACAACACTTATTGCTGATGATGACACAGCTGAAAATATGGAAGTGATGGTTGTCACCGCTTCTGGTTATGAGCAAAAATTAATAGATGCACCTGCAAGTGTCTCAGTTGTCTCTCGCGAAGATCTACAAAATAAGCCATTTACTAGCCTTGCTGATGCGCTTCGTGATATCGAAGGTATCGATGTTGGTGCCGGACAAGATAAAAACGGTAATATTAGTATTACCATGCGTGGTTTACCCGCAAGCTATACTCTAGTGCTTATTGATGGCCGCCGTCAAAGTGACGTAGGTAATATAGGCCCAAACAACTTTGGTAACAGCCAATTTATGTATATGCCGCCACTTGAGGCTATCGAGCGAATTGAAGTCGTTCGTGGCCCAATGTCCACTTTATATGGCGCTGATGCAATCGGTGGTGTAATCAATATTATCACTCGTAAAAATCTTGATAGCACCCATGGTAGCGTCACGGTAAGCAGTAATATCCAACAAGACGATCAATACGGTAACGATAATAAAGTCGATATATATTTGACCGGACCAAGCGGCGTTGAGGGATTAACTTACGGGATCCGTGGTAGTTTTTATGACCGTCAAGAAAGTGAGCCAACTTACAGCGAAAGTTTACCACTTCCAGATGGCAGCATGTGGGTTGATGATGGTAGCTTTGGCGATAAAAAAATCGTTGCAGCACGTAACTGGAATGCCGGCGCAACAATAAACTACCTGATCAATAATCAGAATGAAATCACCTTTGAGTACGACATAGCCAAACAGCGTTACGATAACACCGAAGGTCAAACAGGTACGTTAGATAGCCCAGTCAGTTTATGGCGTGTTAGCAAAGGCATTGTACAGCCACGCGTTGGTTATACTCCATATCAACGTGTTGAACGTGAGCAATTTGTATTTGCACATGTTGGTCGATACGATGTTGGTACGCTGACCAGCAGCATTACCCAAAGCAGCAGTGAAAACTTTGGTCGCTCATTACCTCTTAATGTACAAGAGCGTTTAGGTGTGCAGGCCATTTGGGACCAAGCAGTACAAGATCAAGGCATCGACAAGCCAGAACTAACGGATGCAATTTACGCTCAACTTGATGAGACTTTTTTACCACGCCCAATGCGTACACTAAAACTTGATAACTTAATTATTGATACTAAGTTTGAATCAAATATAGATAACCACTATTTTGTAGTAGGCGCACAATATTTTGATGCCGAAATGGAAGATGGTGTATTTGGTATGTACGGGGATGGCTTCCGTGAAGGTACGACTCAAGATCATCGTCAAACAGCTGTATTTGCTGAAGATAACTGGGAAATTACCACAAATCTAACTGCAACTTTCGGCGCTCGTTATGATCATCATAATATCTTTGGCTCACAAGTTAGTCCTCGCGCTTATTTAGCCTACTCTCCTGCTGATGAATGGACTTTCAAAGGTGGTATCAGCACAGGTTACAAAACCCCAGAGCCAAACCAACTATTCTCTGGTATTACAGGTTTTGGTGGCCAAGGTACTAAACCTTTTGTTGGCACGCCAGACTTACAACCAGAAACCAGTGTAAACTACGAAATGGCTGCTTACTTTAATGGCAGTGATAGTTTTAGTGGTAACGTAACGGTGTTTTACAATGATTTTAAAGACAAAATCATTAACCAAGATAACTTACCAAACTGTGAAGTGGCCATAGCTGATGAACCTTGTGTTGAAATTGGCGCAGGTTGGGCTGGCATCGGTAGCACCACCTTTACGCAAGCTGCTAACGTAGATAAATCAGCTACTCGTGGTGTTGAAATTGCTGCTAATTGGCAGATTATTGAACAGTTGTCACTACGTGGGAACTTTACTTACACCGATAGTGAAGTGAAAAGTGGCCGTGATGAAGGACTACCTTTAGTTAATACACCTAAAAATATGTATAACTTAACGCTTGCATGGCAACCATTGGATGATTTGAGTATTTCACTTATTTCTGAAATCCGCAGCGATCGTTACCGTGGTACGGCAAATGTGTCTGGTCCACAGGGCCCTGAAACACAAAAGCTCTACTACAAAGCCTATGATCTATATCATTTAGCAGCAAGTTATAAAATTAATGATAGCCTAGCATTAAATGCCCGTATTAATAATCTGTTAGATGACGACTTATCAAGCCGTACTTGCTTATTAGCAACCTCAGAGGAAGAGTACGAATGTACATCTGATTACAATACCACCCAAAAAGCACGCAGCTTGTGGGTATCAATGAGTTACAGTTTCTAGAATAAGAAGCTATAAAAATAAAGCCCAGCAACAATGCTGGGCTTTTTATTATTACGATTTAACCGTGCCTTTTATACTTCATCACCCAACACAGATTCGTGGCCGAAGCAGATTAAAGCGTATACTCAATAAGGGTTACCGATGAATAAGCAAAGGAAGCCTTAACTTATAGTATTAAATTTTAGAGTTTATTCGCTTAGTATGTGAAGATATGTTTTGACAGATTTAATTTAAATCATTGAGGGATCTTATGTATAGAATATGGCTATTAAGTTTATGTTTTGTCTTCGGTATTGCAAATGCACAAGCGCCGCAACCACTGAGTTATGACGCATTATTAAGCAACTATAATTACGATTTCGACGTTGACTATTTTAACCTTGACTCACAAGGGCTGTCGTTAAAAATGGCGTATATTTACTTACCTGCAAAGGCTGGTAAACCCGTTATGACTTTAATGCATGGTAAAAACTTTAACGCTCATTACTGGACTGAAACTGCACTATTGCTACAAAAACTCGGTTATGGCGTGCTGATACCTGACCAAATTGGTTTTGGAAAATCATCTAAACCACGAGATTATCAGTTCTCTTTTGCAGCCTTAGCTAGTCACACCCATGCTTTAATGAGCCAACTTAATATAAATAAATCAATTGTATTGGGTCATTCTATGGGCGGTATGCTGGCAAGTCGCTTTGCGCTTATGTATCCACAAACAACCCAACAATTAATTTTACTCAACCCTATTGGCCTTGAAAATTACCTGCAATATGTTGATTACAAAGACACTAACTTTTTTTATAAAAATGAGTTAGCTAAAACACCTGCCGGGGTAAAAGCATACCAGCAAAAAAATTACTATGACGGAAAATGGAATAACCAATTTGCTGCTCTGACGAATTTTATCACCGGACAAATTCAAGGCCCAGATAAAGAGCTAGTAGCGTGGGTTAACGCAAAGACATACGACATGATTTTTACTCAACCCGTTATCACCGAGTTTAAAAACTTCACCATGCCTGTTTCACTAATTATAGGTACAAGAGACAGAACAGGACCTGGCCGTAACTGGAAGAAACAAGGAGTAGATTATGAACTTGGCCGCTACGATCAATTAGGTAAATCAGCCGCGGCATTAATTCCTCACAGCCAACTATTTGAACTGACTGATTTAGGTCATTTACCCCATATTGAAGATTTTAAGCGCTTTAAAGCTGTATTGTTAAAAGTCTTAGAAGCAGGCTCAAAGCCACTAGAGTAATATTTAGGCAGTTCAGCTGTTAAAGTTATTAACTGCTGGTTTGATTACTCAACGCTGACCTTTGAAAACCAATTAATAAACATAAATGCCTACTATTAGATACCTTTGAGCGATAACAGAAAAATATTGTTAATTAGCATGTGGATTTACTTTTAATATTTTGATGGCACTAAAAAATAACAACTCACTGATATTATTAGACTAAAACTCTATCTCCATTAATATATTGCTATTCTGAAGTTATTTAAAAATTAAATAACTTTTCAGTTTAAAACTAAAAAAGCAGGTAATGTAAACTTAAAGTTAAAAAAATAAGCAGTCTGTTGTTGACCAAATTACAACCTTAGCATACTCTATGTAAGCGCTTACAACACACACACTGATAAATGTAAGCGCTTACAACTTCGCTTGTAGACACAATAACAACCACAACGAAGTACTTTTAACTCTTTGTCGATACTGGGGTTCAACTAATGAACATGACAACAACCAAAGTAAGCCGCCTTGTTGCGGCAATATCCATGACCATGCTATTTGGCTGTGGTGGAAGTGCCGAGACAAAATCTGACTTCACAAAAGTCGATCCACAAGAGCCTGTTTCTGATTGGCAAATGGTTTGGAGTGACGAATTTGATGGCACTAGTATTGATACTAACAAGTGGAACTTTGAATTAAATTGTGCCGGTGGTGGTAACAACGAGAAACAATGTTACACCGACAGTGAACAAAATGCCTTCATTAAAGACGGTGTACTAAACATAGTCGCCTTACCTGCAGATGAAGGTGCAGAAAAACCATACACATCAGCCCGTTTAAACACCCGTTACAACGCAGATTTTACTTATGGTCGTTTTGAAATGCGTGCAAAATTACCTTCTGGACAAGGTAGCTGGCCTGCATTTTGGATGATGCCAACCGATGAAGAATATGGTACTTGGCCGCGCTCTGGTGAGATTGATATTTTAGAAGCGGTAAATTTAAAAACAGTTGCTGAAGATGGCACCGTTGAAGCTAATATTCATGGCACACTTCACTATGGTCGTGAATGGCCTAACAACTCGAACTCTGGTAAAGCGTATACATTCCCTGAAGGGATGAATCCTGCAGACGATTTTCATACTTACGCGATTGAATGGCAAGAAGGTGAGATTCGCTGGTACGTAGATGGCTATTTATACGCCACTCAACGTCGCTCTGAAGTTCGTTACAATTCAAAAGATGAAGCTGTTGGCTTAAAGCATAAAGGCTGGTTTGCTGAATACTTTGAACAAGGTAGCGGCGAGCTAACAACTCATTGGGATACAGCACCATTTGATAAAGATTTTTATCTTATTTTAAACAATGCTGTTGGTGGTGATTGGCCGGAAAACGTAAATAACTTAGGCGTTGACGCTGCAGCATTTGCAGAAGGTCAAAGCTTTGAGATTGATTACGTTCGTGTTTATGAATGTGCCTCTAACCCAGCCACAGGTAAGGGTTGTGAAACAGTACGCCCAGGTTACGATAACTTAGAAGATGCACTTGTTGAAGGTAAAGCCCCTGTACCTACTCCACCAAGTGATGGCGTTGCAAAAAACCTTGATATTTTCAATGGTAGCTTAAACGCAAACTGGATCGCTTGGGATTGCTGTGGCGGAACCACACCAGAAACCATTACCGACGCTGATAAAGGCGACGTTATTAAATTTAATATCAACGATAATAACGGTACCGTATTAGGTTTCTCTACCCGTGGTGGTCACTTTCCTGACGATTTTACAGGGACATCATCTCCGTTTGATGCTTCACCATTACTTGAATTTAATGGTCGTTTAACTTTTGATATGAAAGTAGTTACTCCTCCAACATCTTCAACTACTTGGTTATTAAAAGCCGAAGCGGGTGATGGTGGTCCTAATACAGGCGATGTAGCCCTTAGCGATAGTAATGAAGGCGTAACACCGGTTACAGGCCAATGGCAAACCTATACATTCCCGCTTTCTTTACTACAAGAAAGAGGTTTAGATTTAAGTGCCATTGATGTTTTAATGGTATTCCCAGCATGGCAAACAGGTGAAGGCGCAGAATACTTAATTACCAATGTTGCTATTGAAGGCGATGTCGGTGAATCACCATCTGTAGACCTATTCACAGACGGACAAAACTTAGATTGGCCAATGTGGGATTGTTGTGGCGGTTCAACGCCAATTGAAGCAATGGACGATGAAGAACACGGTTTAACCGCAGAGTTCAGCATAGGTGAAGCACCAACGGTTATGGGCTTCAACACTCGTACCTCAGCCGGTGGTAGTGGTAAACCATTTGATGCAACAAGTATTTTAGAAAATGGTGTACTACAGTTTGATGTAAAAGTGATGTCAAATCCAAATGATCCAGCGGCTGTTTGGACAATGAAGATTGAATCTAATGAAGGCGATACAGCGGTAGAGCTTCCATTAACAGATGCTGGCGACGCACCTGTAGCGGGTGAATGGAAAACATACACCTTCACATTCGCAGATTTAGCGGGCGCCGGTTTAGATGTAAGTGCCATTGATGTAGTGATGATATTCCCAGCATGGGGAACAGGTGAAGGTGCGGTTTACCGTGTTGATAACGCTAAAATGTATGATCCGAGCGCAGCATCACCAGCTGGCAGCGAAATTACCATCTTCCAAGACACTGCCGCAGATCAGTGGGGCATTTGGGATTGTTGTGGTGGCTCAACGCCAACAGAAGAAACTGACGATGCTGAACACGGCACAGTGGCAGAGTTTGTCATTGGCTCTGCGCCAACAGTAATGGGCTTTTTAGCTGACGAAGGTGTTTCTTTTGATGCATCAGCAATATTAGCAAATGGTGTTGTTCAATTTGAAATGAAAATGGTAACACCACCAAATGATCCTGACTCAGTATGGACATTCAAAATTGAGTCAACAGGTGCAGCAACGGCGGTAGAGCTTCCTCTTGCACAAAGCGTTGAAGGTGAAGTACCGATTATTGGGCAATGGCAAACATACACGTTTACAGTGCAATCATTATTTGATGCAGGTTTAGACATTAGCGATATCAATGTACTGATGGTTTTCCCAGCGTGGGGAACAGGTGAAGGTGCAGTTTATCGTATCGACAATGTCGTTATCGCTAACCCATAAACCCTAATTCAGTGGTAGGTGCTAAATTATAAGTGCCTACTTACCGTAATAAATTAAGTAAAAGCAGAGCAATTATGAACACAAATAAGTTTAAAAAAAGCCAATTAGCGGCTTCTGTGTCACTTATCATCGCTGCAAGCACATTTAACTTCGCTTATGCTGCGCAAGAAAATACTGCCGAACCTGAACTAGAAGTTATTGAAGTAAAAGGTATTCGCGGTTCATTAATCCGTTCAATGGATGTAAAACGTGACGCATCAGGCGTGGTTGATGCCATTTCTGCTGAAGAAATGGGTAAATTTCCAGATACTAACCTAGCTGAATCGCTACAGCGTATTACGGGTGTATCGGTAAGTCGCTCAAACGGTGAAGGTAGCCAAATTACAGTGCGTGGTTTTGGCCCATCATTTAACCTTGTAACACTTAACGGCCGTCAAATGGCGGGTACCGGTTTTACACGTTCATTTAACTTTGAGAACTTATCATCTGAAGGCGTTAGTTCACTTGAAGTTATGAAAACAGCGCGTGCGGATACACCAACAGGTGGCCTTGGTGCAACTGTAAATATTGTTACCGCTAAACCTCTACAAAAGCCGGGTCAGCGCTTTTCATTAATGGCTAAAGGCATTCACGATACATCGGTAGAAGAAGGTGATGAAGTAACACCTGAAATTGCAGGTATTTACAGCAATACTTTTGCTGACGAAATGTTTGGTTTTTCAGCTAACTTTTCATACCACCGTCGTGACTTTCAACGCCAGTCTGCGAATGTACGCTCTTGGTTAGTTAACCCTAACCTATCGGTTGATGCAGAAAATATTATTGATAATCGTCCAATGGATGCGGATGGCAACCCAGCGAAACAATTTTTCGAACCTATTTCAGGCGAATACATATCAGCAGCCTTCTTCCCACAAGAAGTAAGTTTTGCAAAAGATGACATTAAGCGTGAGCGTTTAAATGCCCAAGCAACATTCCAATTTGCGCCTACTGATAATTTAACCTTCACACTTGACCATACAATTTCGCAAGCCACAACGGGTAATAATTCGCTATCGTGGGGTATTTGGAACGGCTCATTTGGTGGTAATGGTAATGCCTACGAGCTTGATGAAAATGGCACCGCTATTTACTATAACTCAGCAGGTGATGATGCCTCATTCACGGCATTTCGTGAAACTGCCGAGGTAGACTCAAAAGCAACCGGTATTAATGTTGAATGGTTAGCAACAGAAAACCTTAGTTTTAACTTTGATGCCCATACTTCAAAAACCACCACTGATAACGGTAAAGATCCTGGCTTAAACTCTAATGCCCGTATTATCTTAGGCTCAGCAGATCTCTCTACTAAAGAATACTCTTTCCGCGAAGGGGATGTACCGGGTTTTAATATTAATTGGAACAACGGCACACAAGAAGTAAGCCCAAATCAAATTGGTTCTAACTTCAGTATTTTCACTAGAACGCCGGGGGAGTCAGAAGTTTCTCAAGTACAATTAGATGGTAAGTTATTCACCTATACCGATATTGGTCTTGAAACCGTTAAATTTGGCGCAGCCTATACCAAGCAAACACTCAGCGGTTGGGGCGGTTCTAATAACGCCAATGCACCTGGCTTTAACAATGGTACTTTCGCTGAAATTTTCCCGGATGCGATGTTCGAAAGGGTTGATTTAAGCGGATTCCTTGACGAATTTTCATTTGGTCCTAATGGCGTAGCGCCAGGTTATGCTTTTACCTATGATCTTGATGAAGCGTTTGCTCGTCAAAGTGCTTATTTAACTGAAGACGTAGTTGGCAGTGATGTATATCAAATTGGTAACTTTGATAACTTCCCTGTTAATGAGGTAGAAGAAGAAACCATTAGCGTTTATCTTTCTAGCAACTGGGCGTTTAACGTTAGCGACTACGACGTGTTTGTAAACTTAGGCCTTCGTTATGAAGAAACTGATATTGTCAGCCCAGCTAAAAGCCGAGTTGCTGAGCAAGTGTATTGGGCTGGCGGTGCAGAATGGATAACCCAGTTCGCAAGCGGTGGGGACTTTGTTGAAGTTGACTATGAAGGCCAGTACGACTTACTACTCCCTATGATTGATATTAAAGTCGATCTTACGGATGACTTAGTAACCCGCGCCTCATGGGGTCAAACAATCACCAGACCAACACTCGGTGATATGCTTGGAAATTTAAGCTTAACCCCATCACCTAAATTAAACTCAAGAAGCGGTAGCCGTGGTAATCCGAATCTAAAGCCTTTTAAATCAACTAATCTAGATTTAAGCCTTGAGTATTACTACAGCGAAGGAAGCTATGCTGCAATTGGCTTATTCTGGAAAGATGTGGATGACTGGATCGATAAAACTAATATAAAAACCACCTTTGAAGGTTTACATGATGTGTATTTAGGTGAGCGTTGGAACAATGCAGTAGCCGCCATTGAAGCTCGTGGAGATCAAGCAACTGATACTGCAATTCGTGATGAAATTGTAGCTAATGGTGTGGGCATTGGTGAAAACGACCGCATATTACCAGATCCAGCGACTGATCCGCTGATTGAATGGACTATCGAGTCACCTGAAAACGTCGGAAAACGTAAAGTAAATGGTTTTGAATTTGCTGTTCAGCACTTGTTTGGCGACTCAGGCTTTGGTGCAGGCTTTAATGCCACCGTTGTTGATGGTGATGTAGAGTACGATAACTACTACCTTGCCTCTCAAGCAGTATTGGCTGGCCTAAGTGACTCTGCAAACCTACAAGGTTTTTATGAGAAAGATGGCCTATCAGTGAAAATAACTGGTGCATGGCGTGATGAATACTTAATTGCACAAGGTTTACCTGATTCAGGTGCTACGGCTCCTCCACAATACGCGAAAGAGTACTTGCAGTGGGATATTAGTGTGAACTACGAAGTTAACGAAAGCACAACGGTATTCTTTGAAGGTGTGAACTTAACCAACGAAACCGAGCGTTCATTCAGTCGTTTCGAAAGCCAGTTCTTGAGCGCTGCTCAATACGGCCCTCGTTATGCCTTTGGCGTTAGATACTCTATGGGCAATTAATACATTGCCCAAACACAGTTTTTGATTACCCCTTATAGTTGAAAAGTCAAAGCCGCTCATTGAGCGGCTTTTTTTATAACTGTTTAATTTTTTCTAATAGCTTATCGGTTGTCCAATCAATATCGTTATAGGCAATATCGGGTTTGTAGTAATCGCCCTTTCCTCTTGCTCTATCAACATACACTTTATTAGGCACTATCACTTTACCTAACCCTGAAGGTAACTCGGCTAGTCGAACATCCATATACAATGAGTCAGCACTGCTTGGCGCGCCAAATAACTGAGTGTTTGAAAACTGCTTAAATACATCAATGGCGCCAAGACAGGCACTTGCACACTGTGGCGGCACAATAACAAAAACCTGTGTTTTAAAGTCACTCACTAGCGATGTATTTTCGCTTTGATTTGCTTTGCTTTGCTTTGCTTCTATATAAAATGGCTTATTGTTTTCAAGTGACTTTGCCATACCTGCAGCTATTTCTTTAATCTCTTTATGGACTTCAGGTTGATCTTTCACCACTTCAATTAACGATTTAACATAGTTAGTATTATCTTTTGACGCTCTCCACCAAACTCGGCTATTTTGTGAGTAGTTATCCATTTTTTGTTCAACAACTTGCTCACCCCACAACGCTTTTGCAAGCTTTAAGCTCCAATAAGACGAGCCACCTTGGTTATGACGAAGATCTAAAACCACCGTTTTTGCACTGAGTAACTTAGTACGTTGATCAGTCACTTTTTTATACAGGTTATTGTAATCATGAGTTTGCTTATCGTTATTTGCAAAACTGGGCATAGCAATCCACGCTATGTTTTGCGCAGGCCAAGTTAAATCGGTTGTAAGCTCATCCCCATTATAGGCATGTGTTAAATGCTTAGTCACACTCTTTGGCCGAACAGACCAATCAAGGGTTTTACTGTAAGCTTGCCCATTAGCTTTAATAAATTGACATTCTTTTAGAGGTGTTAAAAATAGGTTACCATCATCAATTAGTAACCGCCAACCTTGCTGCCACCAATGCCCAGGTTGTGTAACCTGTCCATGAAATTTAAACACTCTTTGTCGCATTAAAGTCTCGGTACTTTGCCCATCGCAACCACTTATCACATCACCTTTATTTATATTATCTGTTTCACTGTAATATACTTTTAATGCATCACCCCGCCAAACGGCACTAAAACCAGGCCAACGACGAGCAGGTCGTTCAACGCTTGAAAACACACCTGCATGACCATCTTGTAGCACAGTACTAAAACGCGCAATTGCCGCAATATGAACCTGCGGCCCGCTCGCTTTGGCAGACAGTGCAAGTGCCTCTGCTTTTGCTTGCTTTAATAGTTCAGGAAAGGCTGGGTTGTTAACATCAAACATACCAGGGTGGTTTTGTACCGATATGCCGTAAGCGGCTTCAATATCACGCTCACTAACACTGCGCCATTGTTCTGGGGTTTGAGGAGAAACCGGTAATTCAGCCACACTTAAGGTAGGCGCAATTAATAAAGCGCATAATAAAGTACGATTAACTATTGTTGTTTTTATTTTCATGAAAATCCTTTTTAATGCGATCAATTACTTTAGATCCACCAAGGGTGATCAACCCCCCGATCTCAAGCAAGTAAAAAACTACCAGTTTATTTTAAAGCAATAACTTATCAGAACAACTTAACTCGAAGCCAGTCGAAGTTCAACTAACTGCAGCCTAGGTCACTATTTCTTATCAATATTTACTAGTAAAGCAAACTAGCTTTGCTAGTATGAGGTAATTATTATTTTTATGTCTCACTTATGCGCAATACTACCGTGAAAATAAGGAATAGCTTCCTCTTCCCAAGCTCCCGCTTCCTCAGGTTCAACGGTATCATATTGGCTTTTATTACTCTGCTATTGAGCGGCGCAGCTTTCGCTGAAGATAACTGTTATTTAACAGCTATTGCAAACAATGTATCAACCCCCTTGTTGCAAGGTGTTGCATCAGACATAAGACTAGAAAAAGGGGTTAACAAATTTGAATTAGTATGTACCCTAAGCCAAAGTGGTGTATTCACTTTTACTCGTCCTGCACTTAAGAGTTTTTCGTGGCAACAAGATGGCGTATCAAAGACCCCCTTAAAAACGAATCAGATAGCCGTTTTAATGGAGCAAGGCAGCTTTAACGCGCAGCTCATTGTAACAGTAACAAATAACTACACTCCTCGTTTTACATGGCTAAATACACAACAGTTTATTGGCAGAGTTCAGTTATATAATTTAATTTTCGGAGTGTTTTATGGCTTGTGTGCCACACTTATTTTTTATGTACTAATAATAGGTTATGGTATTAAAGATGCTATTTTCAAACAGTATGGTGCATACCTTTTTTGTATTGCTAGCTTTATCTTTTTACAAGAAGGTCAACCCTATTTATTTGCTCAAAATCAGTTTTCTGAGTTTATCAGAAATCTTTATTCATTAAGCATTGGTTTAACCGTATTAAGTGCGACTTGGTTTATGTGCGCAATATTAGAATTGCCGCAATATTGGCCAAAAGTGAGTAAATTTTTAAAAATTGCCGCTTTATGTGTACTTACCTTGTGCTTACAAAAAGTAGCCTTAGATTTACCCGCTATTGCTGATATCACCTCAGCGATTACAGGCTACTTATCATTATTGATTGTAATGAGTATTTTTATACTCTCAGCCGTGCAAGCTAAGCAAGGTGTGAATGAGGCAGGCTTAGTTTTTATAGCCTTAAGCTGTGTATTTATTAGTATGACTTTTAGAATATTACTCACCGAATACAGCCCTTTTATTCAACGTTATGGGTTTG
This sequence comes from Pseudoalteromonas rhizosphaerae, assembly GCF_028885455.1. Taxonomy (NCBI): domain Bacteria; kingdom Pseudomonadati; phylum Pseudomonadota; class Gammaproteobacteria; order Alteromonadales; family Pseudoalteromonadaceae; genus Pseudoalteromonas; species Pseudoalteromonas rhizosphaerae. The sequence continues at coordinate 2,023,175 of NZ_CP118496.1, read as the reverse complement.
TGATTGCTTTTACTCTTGAGTCATTACTACTGGCCATCGCCGTCGCCAAGCGAATACAAAGACTCAGTTATGCAAAAAAACAGGCTGAACGACACGCTAATTACGACCCCCTTTGTCATATACATAATCGTCGCGGTTGGAGCTTAAAAGCAAACGACTTATTAACTCAACATGCTCAACAAGGCGGTATCCTGTGTTTTTTATATATAGACTTAGACCGCTTTAAAGTAATAAATGATAGTTATGGCCATGATGTTGGCGATAAAGTGTTAAGCAAAGTAGCGCAATTGATTAATAACCATATGCGCAGTGAAGATGCGGTTGGACGCTTAGGCGGGGATGAGTTTGTGGCTATGGCATTATTTACCAGCAAAGATAAAATTAACCAACGAGTTGCGACTCTTGAACAAAAGTTAAATGCGCTTAGCTTAGAGCACCAAGGCAACACCATCGCTATTTACGCAAGCGTAGGGCAAATAAACTATAGCGAAGCGCCTAAAAATTTAGATGAGGTTTTAAAAGCCGGTGATGAAGCAATGTATCAAAAAAAGTCATTACGAAAAGCGCAGGCTAAGCAAACCTACACAAGAGAAAACGCCTAAAGTAATCGTTTAGGCGCATAATCATTACTCGTCTTTTTTGAATAAGACTTCTGGGTTTACCATAGTTTTCATTTCTAAAACATTGCCGTTTGGATCTTCAATAAAAAACGTCTCTTGTTCAAATTCATTGCCAACAAAACGACGGTATGGTTTATCTAAATATTCGAGACCAGCAGCCGCAATGCGCGTTTTTAAAGCTTGAAATTGATCTTCTGATAGATGAATGCCAAAGTGAGGGACTGCCACCGCGCCCATATCAACATCATGACGTACCGTTGGTAAGCGCTCTTCGCTTTGGTGAAGCGTTAACTCGTTACCCCAAAAATCAATGTCTACCCATCGCCCTGCTTCACTATTGCCCGTTTTACAGCCAAGTACGTCACAATAAAATGTTTTCGCTTTTTCGAGATCACCTGCCGGTATTGCCAAGTGCAAACAGTTGGACATAAATTACCTTCATTAATAACTTTTAACATATGAAATATGCTGCATTATACATAAATTGCAATTTATATAACATTAACAACATCTGTTTTGTGCTATTAAATGCGAGGGCTATGGTTTGTGATGTGCGCGCTAAAAGTAAATTTTTATTATTAAAATTCGTCAATCCAAAATTATTAATTCCTATCATGGTATCAGCAGCTTTGATAGGCCTTATTGTCTAGTTTATGTCATTCCCGAAGAGTCATAGTAGCAATACTTATTTATCAATATACGCCTAGCCGACAGCTTTGCCATTGGCTTTCTTGCAAGCTCTGTCATCATATTTTAATCGAGAACAGTGTTGATGACTTTACTGGCGCTTTAGGAATGTGTGTATTCTTCATCCGTGTATATCTGCAGCGTATTTATTTTTATTAGGGGCGCCAAATCCTTAGTAACCTGAATTTTTTCTAAATAGTCTAATAAAATCTTAACGATATCCCAAAACAAAAAATAACAGGCCTTTTTTTGATCAGTTATAGCTTCCCTTACGTAATGTTCACACAGCTATAACACTGTAACATTCAATTAAAGGAAAAATTATGAATAAAGTATTTAAGCTATGCGCAGTCATACTTCCCTTGTTACTGATCCAAGGCTGTAATGACGATGATAACGTACCTGTAAGTACTGACCCACAACCAATTACTACCATTTTTGATGCTGCACAAAGTTCTGATGATTTCACTACACTCGTTGCAGCTTTAGAAGCAACAGGTCTTGACGAGACTCTTGATGATGCAACGAATAGTTACACAGTATTTGCTCCCACCGATGCGGCTTTTGCATTACTAGGTGAAGACAAAATCAACGCTTTATTAGCTGATACTGACAAGCTTAGTTCAATATTAACCTATCATGTTTTATCAGGTAGTGTTGATGCACAAACAGCAATTAGCCTCGCAGGCACAACGGTTGCAACTGTCAATGGTCAAAATATTGCTCTATCTTTAAATGGCGATACGCTGTTAGTAAACACAAGCACCGTTACCATGACTGATATTGAAACTGATAACGGTATTATCCACGTCATTGATGCTGTTTTAATGCCTAAAGAAGTTTCTGAAACTGCGCCAACGAAAAATATTATTGAAACAGCGCAACAAGCTGGTAATTTTAGTACGTTACTCACAGCGCTTGATGTTGCGGGTTTAACAGCTGCATTGTCTGATAATTCAAAGGAGTATACTGTATTTGCCCCAACAGACGCTGCATTTGAAGCTGTTGGTAGCAAAATGATAAACACCCTATTAGCTAATCCAGATGTACTCGGCAATATTCTAAAACAACATGTGTTAACTGGCTCTATTGATTCAGTAACCGCAATGTCTCTAAACGGTCAATCAGCTGAAACACTGCTTGGTAATACTTTACCTATTTCAATTAACGCAGACACCAACATCTTGATGTTTGGCGGCGCTAATGTGGTAATAACTGATATAAAAACAACTAATGGCATTGTTCACGTAATTGACTCTGTGATTGTTGCTGACGTTGCCCTACCAGAGAGTTTTGGCACAATTGCGGATGTTGCAAGTGAAAATGGCAGCTTTACTACATTACTCGCCGCACTCTCAGCAACAGGTTTAGACGCATTGGTTAGCGATCCAACCAGCACATTCACGGTATTTGCACCTACTGACGCAGCATTTGCTGCCCTTGGTCAAGACACTATTGACGCTTTATTGGCAGATACCGACACGCTTCGTGATATTTTACTTTACCATGTAATAGCAGATGCAAATGTACTATCTGATGCAGCAGCCACCATTGCAAACAGCGAGAACAACAAAGTTGAAATGGCAAATGGTGATATGGCTGCTTTATCGTATGTAGACAGCTCACTGTTTATTAATGATGCGGCGGTAACTACAGCGAATGTAACTGCTGACAACGGCGTTATTCATGTATTAAACAAAGTGATTATGCCACCCGCTGAAGTAGGCACACCGACCAAAACTATTGCAACAGTTGCCACAGAAACATCTGCATTATCTACACTAGTAACTGCACTGCAAGCAGCAGGGTTAGTGGATACGTTTAACGATACCACTAAATCGTTTACGGTATTCGCACCAACAAATGCGGCATTTAGTAAAATTCCTACCGCTGATTTAAATGCTTTATTAGCTGACACTACTGCACTTACTGGCGTACTTACTCAACATGTATTAGCTGCCCAAGTAGGTAGTACTGATGCGTTTGCTGCTAACGGTAAAATGGTCACTACACTTGCTGAGAATATGCTAAGCGTAAACGTGGTAGATTTTACCAGTACCGAAAATACAGCAACAGACAGCGTAGCTTATGATGTAACTAATAATCGTTTAGTAACGGGTATGGCCGATGCAATGCCAGGTAAAACGGTGTATGTATTTGATAACGACTTAGGTGAAGCAATGAGCGTATGTGAAGCAACTTGTGCAACAACGTGGCCACCCGTGTTAGGCACTGCGGCGTCTATCGAAAATATTCCGGGTTTATCCTTGATTGCTCGCTCAGATGACAGCATGCAAGTAGCTTACCTTGGCCGCCCTTTATATACCTTCTCAGGTGATACGGCAGCCGGTCAGAGTAATGGTCAAGCTGTGAACGATATTTGGTGGCAAGTAAGCTTACCGGCTACATCACTACAAGTAGCTGGCAGCAATGTAACAACCACTGATATTTACACTAGCAATGGCGTTGTACACTTAATTGATACAGTGATCACAACGGCCAAATAATTAAATTTTACTGTGAGATAAGCCAGGAGTGATGCTATTTGCTCCTGGCTTTTTTATATAAAAAATAGGCTTACTTATTACTACTTTGAGAGCTTGTTGGGTAACCAAATACTACTTTTAATTTAGCTTTTAACCCGTTTGCCCTGTAGGTACTTTTAAATAAATACTGCCACTGATGAAAGGTAATTTTGATCGGGTTATTACTGTTTAGTTGGCCAATAATGCCGTATTTACAGGGTTTGTTTTCATCTTCTTCGACGTAAGTGCCAAATAATTTATCCCAAATAATTAAAACACCAGCGAAGTTTTTATCTAAGTAGCCATTATTTATAGCGTGGTGCACCCGATGATGCGATGGGGTATTAAATAATGCTTCAAACCAACCGAGCTTTTTTACCACTTGAGTGTGTACAAAAAATTGATAAGCCAAATTAAGTGCCACCACAGCAAAAACAATCACAGGCTCAAAGCCTATTAATATCATCGGCAACCAAAATAGCCACATTCCCGCCAGCGGATACATTAAACTTTGCCTAAATGCCGTGGTAAAGTTCATTTTAGTAGAACTATGATGCACTACATGAGCGGCCCATAACCAATGAATATGGTGTGATGCACGATGAAACCAATAGTATAAAAAGTCTTGCAGTAAAAAAGCGCCTAATACAGTAAATACTGTCAATTCAATATCAAATAGTCGAAACTGATACAGCCAATAAAAAAACGGCATTAATAATAATAACGCAATGGCATCAGCTCCTTGATGTAATAAAGCAAGTAACGCGTTGGCTAAGCTGTCTTTTATATCGTAGTAACGTCTAAATTTTATAAACTCAAACCCTACAAACAGCAAAAAAATAGGGCTCAGTGCCAATAAAATAATTTCAATGCTCATGGCGTTTCTCCTGAAAATAGCTGGCTATTTTTTTAAGTGCTTGGCTAACATCTTTTTTTATAAAAAAAGCCAGTATAAAATTGGGTAACCACAAAGGCGCAATGCAACGAATATGGTAGCTGATCTCGGTGAGTGATGGCTGAGCATTATTGGCTTTTAAGTAAATATCACCACGGTGCTGTGCAACGGGTTTATCCCCTAAAATACGGTAACTAATGTGGCTATTATCGGCCGTTATTATTTGCTCTTTAAATGTTGTACCTTGCGTTTTTATTTGTCTAATAGTGCCTTTTCCGCCACTTATTTCACCCGAGTCTTGCGGTGTTAACACTTTAAACTGCGCATTAAAAAAGCGCCCCAAATCAGCATGCGCTAATAATAAGGTGCGTAATTGTTCAGGCGTTGCTGCCACACTATGTTTAACATTTATCTCAATCATTGTGTGCCCCCTATTATTTTTATAGATCTCTAGCATATAAAAATATTGCATGGCAAACTTGCGATTAGATGACTATTTTTTAGCTTTAGGCGACAAATGAAAACCTTAGCCGATCATTACTTTTCTAGCTGTTTGGATTATCTTCAAAGCAAAGGATTAGATAACCAAGAGATACTAACTGCCATTGAATTTGATGAGTATACAAATAAGCAAACACAACAATTAGCGCCTCGTATTAGCTTAAAAAGCTATAATGCGCTACTTAGTTATGCACAACAAACGCTAAATGACTCCTTATTTGGGTTTGAGTTAGGAAAACAAATACGCACGGCTGACTTTGGTGTATTGGGGTATTTAATTGAATCGAGTACTAATCTAGCCAGTGCCATTACTGCATTACTGAGCTACGACAGTTTAGTGGCTAACATAGGGCGTGCTGAGTTTGAACAGCAACAAACACTTTGCAAGGTAACCTGGTTAGCAGACCCACAGTGCAGTCCACAAGCCGTATTACGAAATATGACCGCGTGGGTAAGTGTTATACGCCAACTGCTTAATCCTCAGCTTTCGCCTAGTTGCGTTTATTTTACAGCACATTTTTCAGACAGTGAGTTACAACAATTAGCGCAATGGTTTAATTGCCCAGTAAAAGCTGGCGCTAACTTTAATCAAGTAGAGTTTCCAAGTAGTTACTTAACCCTTCCTTTTAAAACCGATAACTCCCAGATTAACGCTGTGCTTAAGCAAATGTCAGAGCAACAGCTATCCCAGTTTAAAAGTCAGCAATTATTAACAGAAAAAATTAATCATATTTTAATGGCTAAATACGATTTGCAGGACTGCTCACTGATCAGAACGGCTAGTGCTTTAAATATGACCCCGCGCACAGTGCAACGCCACCTAAAGCAAGAAAACACCAATTTTGGTGATCTTCTTGAGCAAGAGCAAAAACGCCGTTTGTTAACTTATATTCCTCATTATTCGCTCAGCAGTATTGCAACTATGTTGGGGTTTAATGATCAAAGCTCTTTTAATCGTGCCTTTAGGCGCTGGTATCATTGCTCACCTCGCCAATTCATAAAAAACAATAATTAAACACTTTGCTTACTCAAAAAATACATTTGTCGTATACCTTCTTACTAACTTTCTTTACACTAACCTTATGGTGTTGCTTTAAAGACAATTATTTATGCGTTTGGTGTTAGCTGTTTTTGTATTGGTTTTTTATAGTGCGGTCTGTCACGCAAACCCGGTTACCTTCATCGCTGAAGATTTACCGCCTTATCATTTTATAAACCCTCAAGGTGAAACGCAGGGCGCCTTAGTAGATATCGCTAAAGCAGTATTAAAAGGTACGGCTTTAACTGCAAAATTTGAAATAATGCCGATGGCGCGAATGTTTCCACAACAACAAGCCAATCCTAATGCAATCATGCTGTCACTGTTAAAAACTCCAAACAGAAATAGCCAGTTTAAGTGGCTGGGGAAAGTGTATTTTGCAGATGCATACCTAGTAAGTTTACGTAGTCATAACGATGAAGTGATTCACTTAAACTTTGCCAAAAAATACAAAGTAGCCACTATTCGCGGTTATTCTGCACAGGCTTATCTAGAAGCTCAAGGCTTTACTGAAAATGAGAATCTAGTCTTAGTGAGTTACTACCAGCAGCTATGGAAAATGCTGTATAAAAATCGTATCGATTTTGTGGTGACTAACACCCTCACACTTGAAAACGAGTTAAAGCGAACAGGGCTCGACCCAAGCTTAATTACTAAGCGTATACATTTAGATGAGCTACCTTCTTCTCTTCACTTTGCAGCAAGTAAGCAGCTTAACCCGCAAACAGCGAAAATTATTACTGATAGATTAAACGCGATAAAAGAAAGCGGTGAATACCAACAAATTTTAAATAAATGGCAACTCCCTATTCCAACGCGCCTTTAGTATCGAGTAGGTAAAACACCCTGTGTTAAGTAATTTTTTAATGAAGTAAATAAAGGTGAAGGTAAGTTATTAATATCGCACCAACGCCACTGTAAACATTTGTTAGGCTCTTTATTTACAGGCTCGCCACCTTCATACTTTGCCTGTACATATAAGGTAATATAGTGCTTGTTCTCAGCGCTAAAAATATCGTTGGTAAAATCGAGTTTACGAATATTAGTAACAGTAAGCCCAGTCTCTTCAGCGACTTCACGCACTGCACATTGCTCTACCGTTTCACCAAATTCTAAATGCCCCCCAGGGGTTGCCCAGGTATTTGCACCATGTGCGCCTAACCGTTCACCGAGTAAAATTTTATTATCATGCATTACTATCACTGCAACGCCTACTCTGACAACTTGACTCATTATTACCACATTAAATAGTTCATCATTTTTATATGTTACCTCATTTAAATCATCAAACTAGTCGTTAGTTCGTTATAAACCATAGCGTTAGCTAAAAACCACACAATCCGTTTATTATTTAACCGACCATAGTCGAATATCACTCCTGATAAAAAGCGCTTAGTTTTAAGGTCTGTTGATCTTTCAAGCTTTAATTTGCAAAGGTCAACAGACCCTAAATAAAGTTATATTAAATTTTGCTCAGGAGCCTTTATGTCAGGTGAATACAAACAACATTACAACGAGTTTAAACAAAACCCGGCAGCGTTTTGGTTATCGCAAAGTAAACGCCTCCCTTGGTACCAGGCTCCCGAAACAGCTTACACACAAGATGAAAACGGTTTATATCACTGGTATGCCGATGGCCAACTTAATAGCTGCTTTTTAGCCGTAGATCAGCATGTTATTGCCGGCCATGGCGATGAAACAGCGTTAATTTATGACTCACCCGTAACCAATACCGCGCGCAGCTACAGCTACTTTGAACTGCAACAAGAAGTCGCTAAATTCGCAGGATTAATGCAGTCTTTAGGCGTAACAAAAGGCGACCGCGTGGTTATTTATATGCCCATGATCCCCGAGGCCGTAATTGGCATGTTAGCCTGCGCTCGCATCGGCGCTATTCATTCGGTCGTTTTTGGCGGGTTTGCAGCACATGAGCTTGCCGTAAGAATTGATGACGCCAAGCCTAAGTTAGTACTCAGTGCCTCTTGCGGTGTAGAAGTGAATACCGTAATTGAATACAAAGAGTTACTTGATAACGCCCTCGAATCAGCCTCGTATAAAGTAGAACATTGTATTATTTATCAGCGAGAGCAAGTAACTGCACCACTTATGCCTGAGCGTGATATTGACTGGGCTGTTGCAATGCAAACAGCTACTGGCGTTGATCCTGTTCCGGTAAGTGGCGATCACCCGCTTTATATTTTATACACTTCAGGCACAACGGGTACTCCCAAAGGGGTTGTTCGTGAAAATGGCGGCCATGCCGTTGCCATGCATTACAGCATGGAAACCGTATACGGAATGAAACCTGGTGACGTGTTTTGGGCCGCTTCGGATATTGGTTGGGTTGTAGGCCATTCGTACATAGTGTATGCCCCGCTTATGTACCGCTGCGCCACTATTTTATTTGAAGGTAAACCAATAAGAACCCCGGATGCCAGTGCATTTTGGCGTGTGGTTGAACAGTATAAAGTAACGGCTTTATTTAGCGCACCAACGGCCTTTAGAGCGATAAAAAAAGAAGACCCCAATGCCGATGGGTTTAAACAATACGATACTTCAAGTCTGAAACGCTTGTTTTTAGCAGGCGAGCGCTTAGATCCCCCCACCTACGATTGGCTCAAAGAAAAAACAGGCCTACCTGTGCTTGATCATTGGTGGCAAACCGAAACTGGTTGGGCGATAGCCTGTAACCCTGTCGGCATTGAGCACCTGCCTACAAAAGCAGGCAGTTCAACGGTTGCTACTCCTGGGTTTGACGTACGTATTTTAGATATGAATGGTGACCAATGCGCCCCCAATAAACAAGGTGCAGTCGTTATTAAGCTGCCTTTACCACCAGGATGTTTACCCACTATTTGGCAAAATACCGAACGCTTTAAAGCCGGTTATTTAAGTGAATATGAAGGCTATTATCTTTCTGGCGACGGCGGTTATATTGATGATGATGGCTACCTATTTATTATGGGCCGCACCGATGATGTAATTAATGTCGCGGGGCATCGTTTATCAACTGGTGAAATGGAAGAAATTGTAGCCGCTCACCCAGCAGTTGCTGAGTGTGCCGTATTTGGTATTAATGATGCGCTCAAGGGTCAAAACCCCATGGCCATGGTAGTGTTAAAAAATGATTTTCATGGCTCGCATAAAGAAGTAGAACAGCAATTGGTGCAAACCGTGCGTAATCAAATCGGCGCTATTGCGTGTCTTAAAAATATTATGTGTGTAGAACGCTTACCAAAAACACGCTCAGGTAAAATTTTACGCAAAAACTTACGTCAACTTATTGATGGTGAAGAACTGCAAATTCCATCAACCATTGACGATCCGAGTATTTTTGAGGAATTAACTCTGCAACTTGCTGAAAATAAAATATAAATATTATTTCTAAAACGTCTATTTAAGCGCGGCTTAAATAGACTTTTCACGCCCCATCTGCTTAACTAGATTTCATTAAATAGTGAAACTCACGCAAATAAATCTCTTGGGAATATAAATGACTGAAATACGATCGCAGCTGCGAGAATTTTTACTGCAATGGTTTAGTCTTTATTTTCCTGGGAGTGCGTATTTATGGTACGACATATTAGTACTGTGCTGGGTTGGCTTATTTGCGCTCATATTGCACCTCATTTTAAGGTCAGTTTCAAAACGACTACTTAAAGGCCGCTTTAGTGATAAAGTTGTTCAAACCGATACCCACACGCCTGCCGACTTAGCGCTTAAATTAACACGTAATATTTCCTTTGTTTTACAAGGTGCTGTGGTTGTTATACAAGCAAGGCTCTGGGTTCCCGAAGGAACGGCTTTTTTACATATCATTGAGATGTTTACTGATCAGTGGATCATTTTATTTGCACTACTTTCGCTGTTCTCTTTGCTCAATATTTTTCAAGCGATATCTGATAGACAACCCATTGCAGCTCACTTTCCATTACGTGGTTTTTTACAAACAATTAAACTGATCGCCAGCGTATTAACCGGTATTTTAGCGATTTCATTATTAATGAATAAATCCCCGTTAATATTACTCAGTGGTTTAGGTGCGCTATCGGCTGTACTGCTACTGGTGTTTAAAGACGCTATTTTAGGGCTGGTGGCCGGTATTCAGCTCTCAGCAAACAATATGCTTGCGGTTGGTGATTGGTTAGAAATGCCCAAATACGGCGCAGATGGCGATGTGATTGATATAGCCTTGACCACAGTTAAAGTAAGAAATTGGGATAAAACTATTACCACTATCCCAACCTATGCGCTAATTTCTGACTCATTTAAAAACTGGCGCGGTATGTCAGAATCCGGTGGCAGGCGCATAAAACGGAGTATTCACATAGAAATGAGCAGTGTGCGCTTTTTAGATGAACAAGAAATCACCGCGCTGAAAAAAGCAGATTTATTAAGTCACTACCTCGAAATTACCCTACCGGCTATTAACGAGCAAAATACCACGAAAAAAATAGATATGAGCTGTACTTTAAATGGTCGCCGGCTCACTAATGTTGGCACATTTCGTCATTATTTAGTCGCGCTATTAAAACATCACCCACATATTCATCAGGGAATGACACTGATGGTAAGGCAGCTAGAGCCAACTAAAAATGGCTTACCCATTGAGATTTATACATTTACCAATACAACTAATTGGGGTGAATATGAAAATATTCAGTCAGATATATTTGACCATATATTAGCGATATTACCCGCCTTTTCGTTACGTGCCCATGAGGCACCAACAGGGAACGATATTCGTCAACTAATTAAATAGTCACTAAATCCGTTTTAATTGCGCTATTAACCACTGGTGAATATCGCTGTTATTTGAACGTGGATGCCATGCAGCAATCACCTTAAATGGCGGTGGTAATAATTCAACCTCAAGCTGTTTCACTTTGGCGTTTGGCAGTAAACGCGATGGGTAAAAAGCAATTAAGTCAGTACTGCAAAGCAAATCGGGGACAAATGAAAAGCCAGGCACTGACATTACAATATTGCGCGCATAGCCCTTATCAGCAAACCATTGGTCGTGAGAGCCTCGTAAGTTAGCACGGGACGCCGAAACCACTAATTGAGGGTGTGCCGCCACTTCAGCAAGATTCAATGTCGATGAAGAAAACACCGTGTCTTTCCCTGCAATACAAATATGCTGTTCTTCAAATAATGTGTCATAGATTAAGTTTGCAGGGATAAATTCAGGAAAACTAATTAATAAATCCAGCTCTCCTGCACTTATTAATTGATTAACATTATCAGAGGCAAAGTCACGAATAATCAGCTTTAATCCTGGCGCTTTGCGTCTTGTTATTTCTAATAATTGTGGCAAAAGAGCTGCTATAGCGTAATCAGTCGCACTTATTGTAAATACGCCCTTGTAGCTACTTGGGGTAAATTGTTTAGGTATTAATAACGCTTCTACCTGAGTTAATATTTGATTAACGGGCTTCTCTAGTGCAATTGCCTTAGGTGTTGCAACCATTGTATTGCCTTGGCGAATAAAAAGCCGATCGTCAAATAAGTCACGCAATTTTCGCAGCTGCTCACTAATAGCCTGCTGGGTTAAGCCCATTTTTCGCGCCACATCCGACACATTTTTTAGTTTAAGTAATGCACTCAATATTCGTAATTGTTTTATATCAAGCCGAGATATACCATTCATAATTGTATCTTAAACAAAAAAGCATTATTTCAAATTGTACCTTTTAATCCCTATGCTCACCAGCATTGTAATTGGCGCTAAACAGCATTATTAATTTAAAAGGTATTAAAATGAGTCAACCAAGTAAAAATATCGACAGTCTATTTTCATCAATCAATTTAGGCCCACACACGCTTAAAAACCGTATTGTAATGCCGCCACTTACACGCTCACGCAGCACGGTTCCTGGCAATATCCCCAACGAAGTGATGGCCACATATTATGCACAGCGTGCTAGTGCTGGCTTTATGGTTACCGAAGGCACTCAAATTGAACCAAGAGGACAAGGGTATGCCTGGACACCGGGCATTCATTCTAATCAACAAATAGCTGGTTGGAAAAAAGTAACTGATGCAGTACATGCAGAAGGTGGAATTATTTTTGCCCAACTTTGGCATGTTGGCCGCGTTTCACACACCAGCTTACAGCCTAATGAAGCCAAACCTATTGCTCCCTCAGCTCTAACAGCTGATAGCGTTAAAGTCTTTATTGAAACAGGACCGGCTCAAGGCGCTTTAGCCGATCCAAGTGAACCACAAGCTTTGACAACCGATGCAGTAAAAGAGCTTGTTGGCATGTATGCACAAGCTGCCCGTAATGCGCTAGAAGCGGGGTTTGATGGCGTAGAACTGCATTGTGCTAATGGGTATTTAGTAAATCAGTTTATTTCTGAGCACACCAATAAACGAGATGATGAATACGGCGGCTCTCTTACTAATCGCCTGCGCTTTTTAAAAGAAATTGTCGCGGCAGTAAGTGACGTAGTAGGCCCGGAGCGCTTAGGGGTTAGATTTGCGCCCTTATTTAGCAGTACTGATGAAACCCGTGTTTATTTAGGGTTAGTAGAATCAAACCCGCACCATACCTACATTGAAGCAATTAAAGTACTTGAACAAGCCGGTATTGCCTACCTCTCAATTGCAGAAGCTGACTGGGACAATGCCCCTGATTTACCAGAGCAATTTTATCAAGCAGTCAGAGCTGAATTTTCTGGGCGTATTATTTACGCTGGTAAGTACACCGTTGAAAAAGCGGTGGCAATGTTAGCTAAGGGCTACGGTGATTTATTTGCTTTTGGTCGCCCTTTTATCGCAAACCCTGATTTACCAGCGCGCATAAAAAATCAATGGCCATTAAATGAAGCCGATGCAGCCACCATGTATGGCGGCACTGAGCAAGGTTACAGTGACTACCCTTGCTATAAAAATGATTGATAAAAATAACGGAGTAAGAGGCAGCTTAAGTTAAAAATAAATGACCCAAACATGCAGCCCATGTTTGGGTCATTACAGGGTATTACTACTTTTTATCTATCACCATTTTTAGTTCATTTAATGCAGCAACCGAAAAACCCCGATCATAAAAGTAAATAATCTTACCGCTACCATCAATTAATACGATGCGGCTATTATTCGGATTTTCATTACCAGTGAACGCTTGTACTGCATCACCGTCTTTATAAATAGTGATCACCCCGCCCCACAGTTCTTTAGGAATGCCTTTTCTCATACCGCTATCAATAAAAGTACTAAACATACGCGGCACCATGCCTTGAATTGTGGGTAACTCATAAGCGGTGACGTTTATGCCACTCATATCCAAGCCAATAAGCCAGCGATCAATATCAAATTGACTATCTTGTTTATACCCAATTAACAGTAATGTCTGTGCGTTGTTAAAGTCTGTAGGGATAGTAAATTGCTGTTGCTCCAAGCTTTCACCACTGATAGTTGGAAACTGTTTACCGACTAAGTTCTGATTTGGGTATTGACTCGAACACCCACTTAAAAAAATAAAAAACATTAAACCAACAACTGATCGCAACATCTCTGTTCTCACTATTAATTAATAATTAGGAAAAATTCTTTTGAATACAACTTTTTGATACGAATAAACACATTATTAAGATCTAAATAACGACCAAAGAAGTCCATTCATACTGTTTTTATCATTGCTTAATTTAGCATTCATTATTAGCACCTTTAAATAGAAGCTCAACGGTTATATTTGTGTGCAATAGTATTTTTTATACTCAAATATTATTAGCACATATCAATTTGTTCTATAGCATATCAAAAGTGTATTTTCGTAACCCGATACAAAACGCTAAAGTGCCGCGCTTATTCACAGCTTTAAAGAGGATGTTATGTCGCTTGCTGTTTTATTAATGCTGGCATTATTTGTCGGTTTGCTGTTTGCGATTTATCTTTTTTCGCAAAAAAGTAAAACCTTATCTCGCACTGTTTTATTTGGCTTAGTTGTTGGTAGTGCTTTTGGTTTAGCCTTACAATTTTTATTTTCCCACTCCCCGGAGTCTATTAATGACGTTTTAAGTTGGGTAAGTGTTGTTGGTAAAGGCTATGTTGGGCTATTAAAAATGATCATCATGCCATTGGTATTGGTGTTTATGATTGCCGCCGTGGTGAAACTAGAAAACCAAGGCTCTTTGGGCAAAATATCGTTCATTAGTATTGCTGTTTTACTCTTTACTACGGCAATTGCAGCCTTAATTGGTATTGCCGTAACCTATGGCTTTAATTTAAGTATTGAAGGCTTAGTTTCGGGAACCCGTGAGGCAGCAAAAATGAGCACGCTAGAGGGTAAAGCAGCTAATGTAGCTGATTTAAGTGTGCCACAAATGCTATTGAGCTTTATTCCAGAAAATCCATTTGCTGATTTAAGTAACCAACGCTCAACCTCTATAATTGCCGTCGTTATTTTTGGTGTCCTTGTAGGGATTGCCGCACGCAAGGTGATGCTTGAACGTAGCGAACTAGCAGATCCAATTCGCAACGGTGTTAACGCCTTACAAGCCATAGTAATGAACTTAGTAAGAATGGTGATAGCGCTAACGCCTTATGGCGTCGCAGGGTTAATGGCAAGCGTTGTGGCAAACTCAAGTAGCAATGATATTGTTAATTTACTGGCGTTTATTGTGGCTTCCTATGTCGCTATATTATTAATGTTTATTGCTCATGGTTTATTACTTAGCCTAGTTGGTGTGAACCCTAAGAGTTACTTTGAAAAAATTTGGCCAGTACTGACCTTTGCATTTAGCTCGCGTAGTTCAGCAGCCTCTATTCCTATGAATGTGGATGTACAAATTAACCAGCTAAAAGTGCCGCCTGCTATAGCTAACTTATCGGCTTCTTTTGGCGCCACTATTGGCCAAAATGGCTGTGCCGGTATTTACCCAGCCATGCTGGCAATGATGGTAGCACCCAGCGTAGGAATTGATCCGCTGACATTCGAATTTATTTTACCGTTAATTGGCATTGTTGTTATAAGCTCTTTTGGTATTGCCGGAGTAGGTGGTGGCGCAACGTTTGCTGCATTGGTTGTATTACCGACCATGGGCTTACCAGTTGAGATAGTCGCGTTACTGATCTCAATTGAGCCATTAATAGACATGGCACGCACCGCATTAAACGTATCAGGGTCAATGACCTCAGGTGTTATAACGAGTAAATTAATTAAAATGCACTAGATTTTTTGTAGTCGCACAGCTTTGGCTGGGCTTTTTTATCTGTATTACTCTCTCCGCCTTAAGTAAAAACAATCCATTTATCTAATCACTACAACAAAATCAATCACATTTATAGATTGTAGTAATCGCTTTATTTCGCACACACATTTCAGCCCGATGCTATATTCTTTTCATTGCTTTGTTATTCAGGCTTGATTAAGCCTCACTTGAGCAAACAAATTTACAACTCAATAATTTTTAAAGCGATTGAGATCTCTGTTTAAAGTAGTAATACGCTTTGTATAACGAAATTCGTTAACTTTAAGGAAGCTGACAATGAAAAACCGTTCATTCAATAAAAAAGCGCTTGTTGGATTTATAAGTATGGCACTTATATCTGGCACCGCTGTTAGCCAAGAAAAACCACAAATGTCAAAGCCACAAGGTGCTGTTGGCATGGGTGAAGCTAAAATGGGCGCAACCAGAACAAACCAGTTTTGGTGGCCAGATCAACTTAACCTTTCACCTCTGCGTGATCATGATGAACGCTCAAACCCTTACGGTGCCGACTTTAATTATGCCAAGGCATTTAATAGCCTAGATTTAGACACAGTAAAAAGTGATATTGATGCCCTACTAACACAATCTCAAGATTGGTGGCCGGCGGATTTTGGTAACTATGGGCCATTTTTTATCCGTATGACATGGCACAGCGCAGGCACTTACCGTACGCTTGATGGCCGCGGTGGTGCTGGTGGCGGTCAACAACGTTTTGAACCACTCAACAGCTGGCCAGACAACGTAAGCCTAGATAAAGCGCGTCGCCTACTTTGGCCTATTAAACAAAAATACGGAGAAGCACTTTCATGGTCAGACTTAATCGTATTAGCCGGTAACGTTGCTCTAGAAAACATGGGATTTGAAACCTATGGTTTTGCCGGCGGCCGAACTGACGACTGGGAACCAGACATGGTTTACTGGGGTCCAGAAGTAGAAATGCTTGCCAGCGACCGTGAAGATGCCAGCGGCAAATTAGAACGCCCATTGGGTGCAACTCACATGGGTTTAATTTACGTAAATCCTGAAGGCCCTAAAGGGGTTCCTGATCCAATCGGTTCAGCTAAAAATATTCGTGTGGCGTTTTCTCGCATGGCCATGAACGACGAGGAAACTCTTGCACTTATCGCAGGTGGCCACACCTTTGGTAAAATGCATGGTGCGCACAAACCTAAAGATTGTGTGAGTGCAGAGCCCGCAGCAGCAGGCATTGAAGAACAAGGGTTAGGCTGGAAAAACAAATGTGGTAAAGGCCACTCTGAAGATACCGTATCAAGTGGTTTAGAAGGCGCATGGACACAAGCTCCTACTCGCTGGTCATCACTGTACCTTAGCAATCTACTTAACTTTGAGTGGAAACAAACTCGCAGCCCAGCGGGTGCCATTCAGTGGATCCCAACGGATGAATCGTTACATAACGTTGTACCTGACGCTCATATTAAAGGTAAGTTTAACGCACCAGTAATGACCACGGCCGACTTAGCGTTAAAATTTGATCCTGAATACCGCAAAATTGCTGAACGCTTTTTAAACGACCCTAAAGAGTATCAACTGGCATTTGCTAAAGCATGGTACAAATTGACTCACCGAGATATGGGGCCACCACGTAACTTCTTAGGTAAAGAAGTTCCTAAAGAAGACTTAATTTGGCAAGATCCTATTTCAGCAGAGACTCAATCAAACATTGATGCTGGCGCAGTAAAAGAGCTTAAAGCCAGCATTTTAGATTCAGGTCTTAGCGTATCAGAGCTAGTACGTGTTGCATGGGCATCTGCTGCAAGCTACCGTCATTCCGATATGCGCGGTGGTGCCAACGGTGCACGCATTGCGCTTGCTCCACAAAAGGATTGGGCGGTAAATAATCCGGCCGAAACTGCAAAAGTACTTAAAGTATTAAAAGCGATTCAAGCCGACTTTAATGATAGTTTCTTTAGTAAAAGCCAAGTATCACTGGCCGACCTGATTGTGTTAGCTGGTAATGCAGCGATTGAAAAAGCAGCGAAAGATGCAGGCTACACAGTAGACGTACCTTTTAATGCTGGCCGTGGCGATGCTACGCAAGCTCAAACTGACGTTAATGCATTTAGTTTATTAGAGCTGCCTGCCGATGGCTTTAGAAACTACTTTGATGCTGAACAAAGCTACAAATCGCCAACTGAAATGCTAATAGATAAAGCAGATCAACTTGATCTAACAGTGCCTGAAATGACGGTATTAGTAGGCGGATTACGTTCGCTTGATGCAAACTATAAAGGCACTGACTACGGCGTATTTACTGACAAGCCAGGCACTCTAAATAACGATTTCTTTGTTAATTTATTGGATATGTCTACGGTTTGGAAAAAGTCATCAGATGCGGGGATTTATCAAGGCTTTGATCGTCAATCAGGTGAGCAAAAGTACACAGCCACTTCAGTTGACCTTATCTTTGGTTCAAATTCAGAGCTGCGTGCAGTTGCAGAAGTATATGCCTTTGATACATCAAAGCAAAAGTTTGTAGAAGACTTTGTTGCGGCATGGACTAAAGTAATGAACTTAGACCGTTAATAACCATTAAGTAATGCAACCATAGCGCTGCAATTAATTGCAGCGCTTTTTATGTTGGTTAGTCATACTCTTTTATATATTACTGCATTGCTTTGCAGCTAAACATACTGCCCAAACCTTGCTGAGTGTAAGTGCCTATAAAGATAGTCAATAAGCTTCGTCATCACTAAAAACCGTCACTGAAAGCTCTTCATCTATATTTTCAAAAACCAAAAAATTAATAGGCTTACAACAGACTTGGCAGTCCTCAATATATTGTTGATCAACATCTGCCGGATCGAGCAGCACGTCAATATTCTCACCACAATAAGGACATGCTATCGTTTTTTCAGTTAATTGATTCATTGCTATAACCTCACATATTACTTGCTATATCCATTATCATTAGACATATAGTATCAAGGTGCATTTCTTTGTGCAGGCTCTTTGTTGAATTTCTTTGCTGGAGCAATCAGCATACTATATTCACTGCTAGCTGCCCCATCACCTCACCTGATTAAAGGTTTGGTAACAATAATCCAACCAAAGTGCTTAGCCTACCTTAGGTAATAAAATGATTGCTCATTTTATAAAGCTCCTAAGCAACGTTTAAACCTCCAGCAACCTGGTCATCTTCATTTACAGCAATTTTCGATAATTTGATAATCTTTAACTTCTACTTTTTTGCTAAATTATTTAGTAGTTTTATAAGTTGATAGCTCTAAACGTAGTTTAGTATTTTTTAGATGACAGTAAGAGGTTGGTTTTGGTGGCTTTAAAAAAGTTAACCAATGAGTTTAGGAGGCGTAAGATTAGTTCCTATAAAGGATAATCCTACGTTCTCCCCACATAAAAGGCGCTCTATTAGAGCTTGACGAGATCTTTTATGTGATTATTAGTGTATATTTATTGCGCAGACTCACTTAAAAGCATTAATGTGTTTGAAATTAATGAAAAATCACCTAGCTCACCATGACCTGGGACTACTATCTGTGCAGAGTTATACTCCTGGCTAATATGTTTCATTCCCTGAAGCCATGAACTAATATCACTATGTGCAGTATTGCCTAAAGAGGTTGCTCCTTTAGCGCGAACGGCACAACCACCAAACAGAATTTTTTCTTGTGGTAACCAAATCATCAAGTTGTCCATTGCATGACCTGGACCTGGGTAAATAACATCAATTTTTCCTAAACTAACCATGCTTCCAGGTGAAATTATTGATTCTAAAGATTGATCTGGTACTGGCAAGCCATACTCAGTAGCAAATTTTTGCGTTAGAGGATGCGAATAAACTGGAATTCCTTTTGATTTTAAAGCATCCGTACCCGCAATCCGATCACCATGAGCATGAGTTACTATTGATGTTTTAATCGGTAGTTTAATCTTCGTTCTAATTTGCTCCATGAGTTCTAACGTAGCAAGCTCTCCCCAAGCAGTATCCACTAAAACAACGCCTTCCCCATCTTGAACTATTAATCCACTTGAAGGAAATTTTACTCCATTTGGGTATGTATAATATGAGGTATGAACCCACACTCCTGAAGCGATCTTTTTTATTTCAACATCAGCACTTGCAAACGCCGACATTGAGATCGTAGAAAATAAAATTATTAAAGTTAGATGTATGATTCTTCTCATACTTTTCCTCTGCGGTTCAAAAAATAGTAAAATAATCGCACATAGTACTGCCGATAACATACTTACCCTCAAAGTGTTTTAACAAACAACTTAATTCATTGCTATATTAAACTCATTAAACTCATTAAACTCATTAAACTCATTAAACTCATTAAACTTAAGGGTGTTGGGTAAAACGAAAAAGCAACAGGCATAAATATCTTTGCCTAAGACAGTGCATATCTAGCCTCACAAAGTTTAGGACATTAAAAGATGTTTGCATAAATATATTCAAATTCATCATCTTTTTCATAAAATACGACATCCCAAAGGGATCCTTTTGCTCCGCCTCGCTTATTGCAAACTCAATATTTTTGCGCATATAAGAGCTCAAAATATCTAAATGACTTCAAGGAATTGGGATTTAATTTTTAGCAGCTTAGATTGCACTCCAGCCTCTATAAAAACCTAACGAGCCTGAAGAGTAATTCGTTTTTAATTTATTTTTTATTGATGTATTAACCACAGTCGAATTCCTATTTTGATTCAATCGGTTACTTCTATTTCACGAAAAATATAAAAAGAGGACTTGGTGTTGTTTTAATTGGCATTTTGGAAGGTATTACAGGTGTTTGAGGATATAAAGCGCAGTGCTTTAGAAAAGTAAAAAAGCGCTGCAACAATACAGCGCTTTCATTACTCATAAAAATTATTTGTTTAAGCTTAACCGCTTTATTTAAAAGAAGCCGAGCGGATCTTCGCTGTAGCTTACTAATAAATTTTTAGTTTGTTGGTAATGGTCAAGCGCAAGCTTGTGGGTTTCGCGGCCGATGCCTGATTTTTTATAACCACCAAACGCAGCGTGTGCAGGATACATATGGTAACAGTTGGTCCATACACGGCCTGCTTCTATTTTGCGGCCAAAGTGATAAGCACGGTTCATGTTGCGGCTCCATACCCCTGCGCCTAGACCAAATTCAGAGCTATTAGCCAGTTCGAGTGCTTCGGCTTCGTCTTTAAAGGTCGACATTGAAATCACCGGGCCAAAAATTTCTTCTTGGAATACCCGCATATCGTTAGTGCCTTTTAACAGCGTTGGCTGAATGTAATAGCCGCCATTTAGCTCATCTGTTAGTTGCTCTACATTGCCGCCAGTAAGTACTTGTGCGCCTTCTTTTTTGCCAATTTCAATATAGCTGAGAATCTTATCAAACTGTGCTTTAGACGCTTGTGCGCCTACCATGGTTTCACTATCAAGCGGGTTACCGCGTTTAATTTTTAATGTGCGCTCTAAAATACGCTCAATAAACTGCTCGTAAATATCTTCTTGAATAAATAGTCGCGATGGGCAAGTACACACTTCACCTTGGTTAAAGTACGCAAGTACTGCGCCTTCAATGGCTTTACTTAGGAAGGAATCGTCTTTTTCCATTACATCGTTAAAGAAAATATTCGGTGATTTACCACCGAGCTCAACCGTTGATGGAATAATGTTATCAGCGGCACATTTTAAAATGTGTGAGCCAACAGGAGTTGAGCCGGTAAAAGCAATTTTAGCTATACGCGTGCTGGTTGCCAGCGCTTCGCCCGCTTCTTTACCGTAGCCATTTACTACATTAAGCACGCCTGCAGGCAATAAATCACCAATAATTTCCATCAACACTAAAATAGATACTGGTGTTTGTTCAGCCGGTTTGAGTATCACACAGTTACCTGCGGCAAGCGCTGGTGCGAGTTTCCATGCGGCCATTAGAATTGGGAAGTTCCACGGAATGATTTGTCCAACAACGCCCAGTGGCTCATGAAAATGATACGCGACTGTGGTTTCGTCTATCTCGCCAATACTGCCCTCTTGGGCGCGAATACAACCGGCAAAATAACGAAAATGATCTGCCGCCAGTGGGATATCTGCCGCCAATGTTTCGCGAATGGCTTTACCGTTATCCCACGTTTCTGCAACTGCAAGAAGCTCAAGGTTTTGCTCTATCCGATCAGCTATTTTTAATAATATATTGCTACGAGCCGTTACTGAAGTTGTACCCCAAGCAGCTTTTGCAGCGTGGGCTTTATCAAGGGCAAGTTCAATATCCGCTTTATCAGAGCGTGGTACTTTACAAAATACTTTACCATTAACGGGGCTAATATTATCAAAGTACTGACCATTTACAGGCTCGACCCACTGTCCGCCAATGTAATTACCGTACTGGGATTTAAAGTTAATAAGTGCGCCGCCGCTGCCAGGATTTGCATAGATCATTGTGTGTGTCCTTTATTCAAAATGTTGCTTTTTAAATTTAATCAAATTGACTAAGTTTGACGGGAGATTGTTGTTTATTTATCCGTCACCTGTTGACATTAGCTTATAAGAAGCATAAAAACTTGATTAGCTGTCCAAAAAACATGTCTGTGCGTCCAAACTCTGTTGGTCGTGTTTAAAGGAAATAAAATGAATACCACGTTATTGACTGAAAAACTGACTAAAAAGCGCCAAGCGGTTGATGTACTGATCGAAAATAAAATTACTTTTGCCTCAGACAACGCCGAGCTGAGCATTTACGACACCTACCAAGACGCACAAAAAGTAGCACTGCATTCCAGCGAACTGCTGTTTTGCGGCATGATCAGCGGTAAAAAAGTGATGCACGTTGCTGACAGTAACTACCATGAAGAGTTTTTACCCCAGCAATCATTTGTATTAGCACCCGAACAAGGGGTTTTAATCGACTTCCCAGAAGCATCAATGAAGCAACCTACCACCTGTTTGGCTATCGAAATTAGCCGCGATAAAATCAGCCAAGTAGCTGACGCGCTAAATATGCAGCAGCAAATAAGCAGCGATGATTTTTTTCATTACATTCCAAAGCTGGTGCATACCCAACACAATCAACAAACCCAACAATTACTTGAACGGATGATTGGGTTATTTAGCGAAAACGAGCAAGATCGTCATTATCTAATTGATCTATCAGTAAATGAGTTAATCACTCGATTATTACAACAACAAAGCCGCGATTTAATGCTCGCCAATTGCCAACAAACTATTGCATGCCCATTAACCGATGCCCTGCATTTTATTAAAGAACATCTTAATCAAACTTTAGATATCGATACTTTATGTAAAATAGCCTGCATGAGCCGTAGTAAATTTTACCAGCAATTCAAGCTCGCCTTTGGGCAAAGTCCGGCCATGTGGCAACAACAGCTAAGATTAAAGAAATCTCGCCAACTTCTACAATCAGGACAACAAATAAGTCAAGTTTGCTACGATCTTGGCTTTACCAACCCCAGTCACTTTAGCCGTTTGTTTAAGCAAAAATTTGGTGTTTCACCTAAACAATGCAAGCATTAATATTCATCTATTAAGAATTTTTAACTAAATTAAAAGTTTTTATTGACTCGAACGCAATTGCAGATTATTTTCCCGCTGATGTTTTTATCGGCATAACAATAGCGGCATGCATCCCCTGCACCGTCTGGCGCCAAGCCAACGCATTTTACTGTGTCGCAATTGTGCTAAACCCACCGCGAAACCTAACAGTGACTTCTGCGTGCAAAAGCAGTGACTTGGAATATCAGCCGTTGGGCTAACATTCTTTGTTTTTGTTAAGCAGTTTGAGCCAATTACTCAAATGCTTTTTATTTTGTGAATACTTAAATGCTCGAACCTTCTGCGTTAAGTCTTGTGCCGCCAGTTGTAGTGGTGGTTTTGGCGATCGTGCTACGTCGTCCTATTTTATCTTTGCTGATCGGTGCCCTTGTTGGCCTTGCTATGTTAAATCCTGTTGAAATGCTTAGCAACTTTGCTGCGGCATCATTAAAAGTAATGGTAGATGAAACAATCGGCTGGCTTATTCTAGTGTGTGGTGGCTTTGGTGCGTTAATCGCATTACTAGTGCGAACCGGTGGTGCAGCAGCATTTGGTAGTTTTGCGCTGCGTTTTTGTAAAGGCCCACGCTCATCTTTACTCATGACCTTTTTACTTGGTATCGTTATTTTTATTGATGACTACCTCAATGCGCTTACCGTGGGTGAAACCATGAAACGCATTACCGATAAATTCAAAATTAGCCGTGAGATGCTTGCTTACGTAGTTGACTCTACCGCAGCGCCAATTTGCGTATTAGTACCACTGTCTACATGGGCAGTATTTTTTGGTGGCTTATTGGTTGATAACAACATCGCCGTCGAAGGCCAAGGTATTGCCGTGTATATTCAAGCAATCCCCTATATGCTGTATGCATGGTTTGCCGTGTTACTTGTGCCATTAGTGGTACTTGGTGTTATCCCTTTATTTGGGCCGATGAAAAAAGCCCAATTACAGGCAATGCAAGAACAACCGCAAGTAGATCCTGCACAGTACAACGAAGTGCAAACTGCCGATGAATACGCAGTAAAAGCCGTTGAAGAAAGCTTTGAAAGCGCAGACAGCCACGGCAAACTGTACAACTTTTTACTGCCTATTTTATTGCTCGTTGCGTTCACTGTGTATTTTGACATTGATGTATACAAAGGGTTATTAGCGACATTCGCCGTGACGCTTCCATTTTATATGCTGCAAAAGCTAATGCCATTTGCCGAAATGATTGAAAAAATGCTCGATGGTTTTAAAAGCATGTTGCCAGCAATAGGAACTGTGATCGCCGCATTTATTTTTAAAGATGTGTGCGACCAACTACTATTACCACAGTTTGTAATTGATTCCTTAAGCCCATTCATGACCGCAGGCTATTTACCTGCAGTGGTGTTTTTAGCAATGGCAATTTTGGCGTTTGCTACAGGCTCAAGCTGGGGTATTTTTGCGGTAACAATTCCTATTGTGATGCCTCTGGCAGTCGCGGTTGATGCAAATATACCGCTGGTGATTGGTGCGCTGTTATCTGCCTCATCATTTGGTAGTCAAGCATGTTTTTACTCAGATTCAACTGTCCTTGCAGCCCAAGGTTCAGGCTGTAACTTAATGAGTCACGCAATTACTCAATTGCCCTATACACTCATCGCAGCAGCCTGTGCATTTGTCGGGTTTTTAGTGATTGCTTAAGGTGTATAAATCTAAAAAAAATCGATTACAGTTTCCTGTAATCGATTTAACGTTTTGCGTTTTTATCTAAATTATTACTAAAACTTCCCAACCGATTTCACTGAATCGGTTAGCGATGCAGCATTAATATAACCAATCATACTTGGATTTTTACCCACTAAATCAATTACCTCTGCATCATTAGTCACTTCTTTAGGAGGCGAGCCTTTACCTGTAAAAATCAGCTTTGACCAGTATGCTTTTAACTGGCTACCTGATTTTGATAAAACATTCGCATCAAACTCTTGGCGTGCTGTAGAGGCTTCCTCTTGATTCAATGGAACAGCTTGATTGCCATCAGAAAATGATTTGGCCTTGCCTAAAAAGAGCTTTGAAATCTCAGATTGATCAAAACTACTATTATTTGTAGGATGAACAACAACAACTACTTCCGCGTTTACTGAATAACAACTAAGCAATAAAAGTGGTAAAAGTATCTTTTTTAACAACATCATAGCGTATTCCTTAAAATACCAAGTCAATGCCAAGTGTGATCGACTCACTATCACCTGCAACAGCTAAATCAAATGATTTATCATTCACTTTATCAAACTGGACTTTAAAAGCCGCTGAAGAATGAAAATCCCAGCGTATTCCGACTGACGTTGTATTGTGCTGTTCACCATCATCGGCATCTTCTTTAAATTGAGAGTAAGAAACATAAGGAGTAATTGTGTCTAAACGGTAACCTAGCGTAATCATTGAAGTGTCAAGGTTGCCATTCAAATCCAACCGGTTTAACTCTGTTAATATAAATAAACTTTCAAAGTCTAAGTTAACTGCAACACCATAAAACTTACCTGTACGGCTAGTTTCACCGTCAAATAATACTCGCTCACCACTACGGTAGCGCTCATTTTTGTAAGTCATATGGGTTAATCTAACTTCGAACCACTCTTTATTTAATTGCAATACCCCACCTAACATATCACGCCAAATTTCACGAGTTGGCTCTTTGAAAAAAAACTCACTAAGGAGCTTATTTTCTGTATCATCCTCTTCTCCATAATAAAGATTGCCCATTACAGACCAATCACCAATTTCACCGCTGTATAGTGCATTTACGCCGTTGTAGTTAAATATTTGCCACGTATAATTATCCGCAGGCGGACGCATCCATACATAGGCGTAACCTACATCATAAAAATCCGAATAATAAAACAGGGGCAATCGTTTTTTACCTGCTTGAACAGTCCAATTTTCATTAATCTCATATGAGAGATAAGCCCATTCAATTTTTGCATCAAAATCATTAGCGCCTCGAGCAACTAGTTGGCCTGTCACCGATAGTCCATCAGCTAAATCAGCGCTAATTTGTAGCCCAAATAAGCTCTCTGGTTTAAACGAAACATCTTCGTCGTAAGACGATACTATTGGATAATCGGCCAAAAAAGTAGGTGGTATATCGTACTGCGGGACCCCACTTCCAGATAAAACTTTACCAGCATTAATACTAGTAAACCCTGATAAGTTGATCTCGCCATAAGAAGCACCTGTAAACAGGATGCAATTTACAGTTAATAACCAATACAGCTTTTTCATCATCTGCGTTACCTTATGATATTAGTCTTTTGCAATATGCATTATTAAAGTTAGACCACAGATGAAAATTTTGCCTACTATATTCAAGCTCCCACCTCAAATTAATTACAAAACAACAACAAAATTAAAACATCAGTGATAATAGCTTTAATCAATTAGTACTAAATTATTTGGAGTTCACGACATTTTCTACCTCTTACTGTAAAAACTTTAGGCTTACTCTGAGTATAAAGTTTACAGCCTCATAAATAGTTCAAAACCAGCGAACCACGTGACTTTTACCAATTTATGCGCTGCAAATAGCATTTATTTTAATTAACCTCGACTATTACTTGTATGTGCTCCCTTAAAAAGCGGATAATTGCAGCTAAATGAAAATACACTGACAAAGTCTGGCGCAAACACCTGTTGGCCTTACTTATTAGTGCGCACGAAGGTGGACCAACTCAATGGAAATTAAAGTTAATTTTCTCGATAATCTTAGATTAGAAGCTAAGTTTGACGATTTCTCAGTCATTGCGGATCAACCAATCCGTTATAAAGGCGATGGCTCTGCGCCAAGTCCGTTTGACTACTTTTTAGCAT
The DNA here is from genome assembly GCF_028885455.1 of Pseudoalteromonas rhizosphaerae. NCBI lineage: Bacteria > Pseudomonadati > Pseudomonadota > Gammaproteobacteria > Alteromonadales > Pseudoalteromonadaceae > Pseudoalteromonas > Pseudoalteromonas rhizosphaerae. The sequence continues at coordinate 1,996,346 of NZ_CP118496.1, read as the reverse complement.
CTTCGGCTTTATGTGCTGCGTACTTTATTAAAGTGTATTGTAATGCCCGTGATATCTCGACTGACGGTATTCGTGTTGCGCAAAACAACATTGTTGATCCTGAAGATCGTTATAACCAAATCTTCCAAATCCAGGTTGAACTCCCTGAAAGTATTTCAGAAAAAGACCGCACCGGCATTTTACGCTCTATTGATCGTTGTACCGTAAAACGTGTTATACAAACCATACCTGAATTTAAAATTGATGCGGTAGAGAGCTTAGATAACGACGCACAAGCCATGTTAATGGCAAAATCAGAAGGCAACGAAAACACCTTTATTTTAGGTAAAGATTTACCGCTTGAGCAAACCATTGCTGATATGACTGCGATTTTGGCTGACTTAGGCATGAAGATTGAAATTTCATCATGGCGTAATATTGTACCAAACGTCTGGTCATTGCATATTCGTGATGCTGCATCACCGATGTGTTTTACCAATGGTAAAGGCGCCAGCAAAGAAAGCGCATTATGTTCAGCCCTTGGCGAGTTTATTGAACGTTTAAACTGTAACTTTTTTTACAATGACCAGTTCCTTGGTGAAGAAATTGCCAACAGCGAATTTGTTCATTACCCGAACGAAAAATGGTTTCAGCTCACTGATGATGACTCACTACCAGAAGGTATTTTAGACGACTATACCCTGAGCATTTACAACCCTGAAGATGAGCTGTGTGGCTCGCACCTTATCGACACTAACTCTGGTAATGTTGAGCGAGGTATTTGCTCGATCCCATATGTGCGTCACTCTGACGGCGAAACTGTGTACTTTCCATCAAACTTGATTGAAAACTTGTTTTTAAGTAACGGCATGAGTGCGGGTAATAACTTTGCCGAAGCCAAAGTACAATGTTTATCTGAGATTTTTGAACGTGCTGTTAAACGCCAAATCATCGAGCAAGAACTGGTATTGCCAGACGTACCAGAAGCGATACTTGCTAAATATCCTAGTATTGTTGCCGGTATTAAAGGCTTAGAAGAGCAAGGCTTTCCGGTTGTTGTAAAAGACGCATCTCTAGGCGGGCAATTCCCTGTCATGTGCGTAACGTTAATGAACCCGAAAACCGGTGGCGTATTTGCTTCATTTGGCGCACACCCAAGTTTTGAAGTCGCCCTTGAACGTAGCTTAACAGAGCTATTACAAGGTCGCAGCTTTGAAGGTTTAAACGACGTACCTAAACCAACATTCAACAGCATGGCAGTATCTGAACCTGAAAACTTTGTTGAACACTTTATTGATTCAACCGGTAAAATCTCATGGCGCTTTTTCAGTGCTAAACACGATTATGACTTTGTGGAATGGGATTTTTCAGGTACTAACGAAGAAGAAACTGCTAGCTTATTTGGTATTTTAAAAGCCTTAGGTAAAGAAGCTTATATTGCTGAATTTTCAGACTTAGGCACAGCGTGTCGTATTTTAGTCCCTGATTATTCAGAAGTTTACCCTGTCGAAGACTTAATTTGGGATAACACCAATAAAGCTCTTAAATACCGTGAAGATATTTTAAATCTGCACAGTTTAGATGAAGACCAACTTGCCGACTTAGTTGAGCGCTTAGAAGACAGCCAGCTTGATAATTACATCGATATTATCACCTTAATTGGCGTTGAGTTTGACGAAAACACCGTGTGGGGTCAGTTAACTATTATTGAGCTTAAGCTGCTAATTTATTTAGCATTAGGCGATTTAGAAGCGACCATGGAACTGGTTGAAACCTTCTTACAGTTTAACGATAACACTGTTGAACGCGGGTTATTCTACCAAGCAATGCACGCGACTTTAGAAGTTGCGCTAAATGATGACTTAGAAATTGAAGACTACATTCACAGCTTCACCCGCATGTTTGGCCAAAAAGTAATGGATGCAGTAGTCGGCTCTATCAATGGTGATGTGATGTTCTACGGTTTAACTCCAACCAATATGCAACTTGAAGGGTTAGATCGTCATCAGCGTTTGATCGACAGCTATAAAAAACTGCATGGGGCTCGCGCTGCAAGAGCCAAATAACTATTGTCAGCGCGAGATTTGCGTAGGCGGGAGTTTATATCGCGCTGTTGCTCTTTCTGCCGGACAATAACTTCTTAAATTTAAGCACCTAGCAATGGCAGGTGCTTTATTTTTTTATAGCGCAAAGCCAACGATATACAATGGGCTAGCTCTTTCACTGGCACGGTTTGATTAAGCTTAAACACCAAAGCACGGTTACCTTCATAGCTAAACGTATCACCATAAAGCTCTTTGAAGGTTTCAATAAGTTTAGTTTTACAGTTAAAGTAAATACAAAATTGCTCAGCTGATTTTGGTTTGTGATCAAAACGAATGGTAGTGCCTATTTTTGAAATATAACTCGGCTCTCCCCACTTGAGTGTTTCTTCAAGTTCAGTGATGCCATCCTGCACAGCTACCTGCAAAATCAGACTTCTGATCTCATGTAATACAACCGCGATATTTTCAGGGTACGTCGTAAATTTTTGTTTAACACTCTGATGCATTTAACGCTCCTTAAAGAGTCGTAAAATTAGGCTATTTCGTTAACTCAAGTATTTTTACTTTGTTTATCTGTGCTGAGTAAATTTTGCCCTGCCACTTCGGCTTTTAGCTAACCATGCCGGCTTTTCTGAATGTTTCCAGATACCCGCAATCAATTAACGGCTGGCTCATACCGATAATGGCCGGTGATCTTATAACGAAACAGTACATCCTCAAGTTGCGGCCCTGCGCCTATGTTATGCACTATCAATGGGGTTTTGTTATCTGCAGTGTATGTATCTACCACGATACCGATATGCGGCAAATTGCGCGGCAGCATCCACGTGACAATATCGCCTGCTTTATAGGTCTGAGCATTATTAGTTATAGGCAGCACTGTACCGTGACGTTTAAAAAAAGCCTGTAAATTAGGCACGCGACGATGATCAATATTACTATCGGGTTTAGTAAGCCCCCATATTATTGTTGATGGATAGACTGAAAAATTATCGCGCATATCTTCATGAACTAACTTTTGTAAATCGATACCCAGTGCTCGGTAGCTGCGAATAATCACATCTGTGCATACGCCAATATTGGCAGGTACATCGCCATTTGGATAGGCAATGCGGTGATAAGCGCCGTCATAGCGCACGCTTTGTGTTGTTCTATCATTTGCAGCGTTTACAAAATCATCAGCAAATGAGTTGCTGCTGTAGCTACATACTGAATACAATAACAACAAAGACCAAGTTATGTATTTCATGAAGCTTCCTTTTAACGTTCAGATTAAAACTTAGTTTTTATCTTTGAAGTTGAGTGTTCACTGAGCATCAGCCTTATTTCAAATTCACTTCGCTTAATTTCTTTAATAATAGATTGCCTATTCATCTCCATAAACAGCCAGAGTTTAACGGCAATTTGCATCATTAGACTACTTACAAAACACACAGCCCAAAACAGTTGCTGTGCTATCTGCTCAGCATTAAAATATTGATAGGCTGATAGTATAAAAATTGCCGTGAGTATAAAAGCCAACATGGTACCTAAAACTGTCCAACTGCGCATTTTTCCGCGATATATACCTGTAAACTGTTTAAATAAACCAGAATCAGTCTCTAAAACAGACTCCAAATTGTGTTGTTCAGCCTGTAAGCTCTCTTTTATTTTCTCATCTAAATTCATCACTCTCTCCAATTATTCACTCAACCATTTTACCAGCTGTGCTCTCGCTCGGTGTAAACGTGACTTAACAGTGCCAACAGCAACATTTGTTATTAAAGCAATGTCGCTAATTGACATTTGCTCTAAATAAAACAAATAAACACTGAGCCGCTCACTATCTGGCAGGTTATTTATTAATTTTGCTAAATCAATAGATTGCTCATTACAATGTGTAGTATCTATTGATTGTTCATGCTTATCCGCTGAAAACTTTCTATGTACTTATCTTTACGGGTGACATCAACAAACTTGTGGTATACCACTCTAAATAGCCACGCTTTAAACACGCTTGGTTCTTTTAATTTACGAATGTCTTTTGCTACCACAGTCCACGCTTCTTGCGTTATATCCTTTGCTAAGTCTTTCTGTTTACAAAGTTTCATCGCAAATAGAAAACTAGGGTTATACAAATAAGTACATAATGAGTTAAAAGCTGGCTCATCCCCTTGCTGTGCGCTAATTACAGCAAGCGTTATTTGCGTCGAATTCATGCCTCTCCTTAATATCTTTTCTACAAGACGGTTTAGCAATGTAAAAGGTTCGCTGTATTTTTATTTTTTCATAAAAAAAGCCCAAGCAAATCGCTTGGGCTTTAATCTTTTTAAACGCTTCAATGTGCTAAATTACTTTTGCAATTTAATGCCATTAAAGTGTGCTTGTAAGTCTGTTACCAATGTTTGTTTTGGTAAATCTGCAAACGGTTTGTCAGCAAACTTGCTACCACGAAGTTGTACGTTTAAACGCGCAGCTTGTGGGTTTAACATAGTTTGCTGGTAGTAGTCTTTGATATCAGCAAGCGTGACTTTTTCAACTTCAGCGATTAGCTTATCCTTTGAATCAAAATCAAAGTTTTCACGATACCAATCAACAATCAGTGGGCCCATTTCATCGCTAAGATTTTTAGGCTGCTGTTTAAGCGACACTAATACGGCGTTTTTAAGTTGAGCAAACGTTTCTTCGCTCATGTTATCAAGCTCTACTGCATATTGCATTTTGAACTCTTCAAAACGCGCTTGCATGGTTTTTACATCTTTTACTGGGGTTTGAATAAACAAGCCAATCGCTGAGTAATCTTCAATTGGCCGTGCTAAGCCACCAACCGCATATGCTAATTGCTCTTCAGTACGTAACTTGTCAAACGCGACGGTACTAAAGTGACCTTGTAAGACTTGCGCTTGCGCTTTTTGCTTATAGCCAGCAATCGGGTGTACGGTCATATCAATAATAGCAACATCAGCCACATCAATATCTTTTTGCAATACAATCGTTTCACCTGGTTGCGGTAACCACGCTTTACTGCGCGCAAATTCAGTGCTTTTATGCGCCGCTGGTAATACTGCAGCTAACTCTTTAGCAATCGCTTCAACATCTGGTTGGTTATAGTTACCATAAGTGAACACGCGCATTTCGTTATTAGCAAAGGTATGCTGTTTAAGCTGCTCAAAATCAGCAATGGTTAATGCTTTTGCCGTATTGATCAGTGCATCGGTGTCAAAGCTGCCAGTTCGTATTAATTTAGAATACTCACCAAGCGCTTGATAATAAGGAAATTGTTTTTGGGCATTTAATAGATCACGTTGGTAACGATCAAGCGCTTGAGCAAAACCTTGCTCAGTTACTTGCACATCAATATTTGTCAGTGCTTGCGCGAGTAAAATATTTTGCTTATCGGTAAAGCCACTCATTGAAAGGATAAGTCCGTTACTTGCTTCAAGGCCAACACTCATACCTGCCACGGCAGCTTCGGTACTTAGCTTGCTTTGTTGTAAATTAAATAAGTCAGACCATACTGAATAAAGTACTTTAGCTTTGATATCCGTCAGAGCATCTGGGGTATTTAAGTAAATTTCGACCAAACCTTTCGGTTGCTCGGCAAAGTTCTGACTCGCTTGACGCCATACTTTTACGCCATTTTTATCATATACCAGCTTAGGGTGTTTTTGCTCTGCAAATTGTGCCGTTTTAATCGCAAAACTCTCTGGTAATAAACGGTTTACCGTGGGTAATGCTAAGGCAAACTGACTAGGCTTACTCCAGCTGGCAATTTCAGCATCACTGATATCTTCAATGCGGTATTTACCATCGTAAAAATGCAATTGTGAATCGGTTTCTTCTTGCTGTGAGGTATACCAAATACGTAGAGTATCAGCATTGAGTTGCGCAAGTACGTTATTGATCGCAGCTGCATCAAACTTAGCATAATAAAAAGGCGCATTAATAACGTGGTTTAGTGGATAATCTTGCATGCTACCAGTTAAATTACTGACATAGCCAAATTCATCACCTTTTTCTAAAAATTGAAATTCATTATTAAGTGAAGTGCGAATTTCATTAAAGTATTTACTATCTACACCTTCTTTTTTGATCAAATCAATATATTGCATTATTGTTGCAACGATCGTTTCACGGTTTTTCATGCCTTCGTCGGTTAATTGCACATTAACCGTCAGCGCACCGTAATTACCATATTGGGTTGGTGCTGCCCCGGCTGAAAGTTGTGAAACCCAGCCTTTATCACGCAAAATTTGCGCCGGGCTACCTTGCATTTCATTGCTTAATAAGTATGCTACAAAACGGTTAGGTTTAACGGCAAACTCATTGCTGTTATCGGTAATAGTAAAATCAAGTTGTAACTCTTTTACGTCTTCATTTGGCGCGTAGTGAACGCGTTTTCCACCTGCGTTATCAAAATCTAGCTTTGTGGTAACAGTTGGTTTGTCGATCTTTTTATCTTCAATATCAGCGAAGTATTTTTGTGCTTTCGCTTCCATTTCCGCAAGTGGTAGATTTGAAATCATTGCTACTTTCATAATGTTAGAAGAGTAGTATTTATTATAAAAATCAACGGTTTCTTTATGTAGAGAGCTACCTTCTTTATCACCTAATGTTTCAAGATTACCGATTAAAAAACGATTAGCTGGATGATCGCCCATCATTTGTCGGGCAAGCTTAAACTGACCAAAAAAATCCATCTCGCGACGCATTGACCATTCGGCGTTTACTGCGTTTTTTTCTTTATCGGTGTATTCTGGGTAAAGCTTAGGGGATTTAAAAAAGTCAGCAAAACGATCCAATGCTTCATCGTAAGCATCGTTATTTACTTCAAACATGTAATTAGTAATATCTAACCATGTATAAGCATTGTGGGCGCCGCCGTTTTTAGTCATAAAATCAGAGTAACCCTTGGTATCTGGGTAACGATCTGTGCCTAAAAATAGCATATGTTCTAAATAATGCGCCATTCCCTGCTGGCTGATTGGATCATGTAATAAACCAACACCCACACTCAATGAAGCGGCTGATTTTTCAGCAGTTGGATCCGACACTAAAATTACTTCAATCTCATTCGCAAGTTTAAGGGTTTTATATTGACGAGTATCGTTGGGACTTATTACCAGCGTATCTGAAAGTAATGACGTTTGCTGCTGTACCGCTGTGGTGGTAGTGCCGCAGCCACTTAATACTGCTAAAGCAATAGCGCTTAAAGTAATTATTTTTTTCATATTGAGAATGTGATCCATACTTATTTGTTGTTTGAATGATCGGTAAAATTCAAAACGCTTGCAATCATTTTTCTAAATACTTTGTAACACATTGTGAATTATAAAGACAAACTGCTAGGCTTAAAGCTAGGTTATTTATCAAATGAGACTCTTAATGGAAAAATATGTATTACTCGCGATGTTTTCTCAGGTACTACTCACTTTTACGGTAATGGTAGTCATGGGCCGCCGCCGTTTTAGTGCGGCGCGTAACAAAACGATTACTATGCAAGATTTTGCCACTATGCAATTAAATAATGCGGGTGATGATGTACATATTGCCGGTAGAAACTTTATTAATCAGTTTGAAATACCAGTGCTATTTTTTGTAGCCTGTTTAGCTGCTTTACAGCTCAATGCAGCGGGTTATGTATTTATTACTTTAGCCTGGGGTTTTGTGATTTCGCGCGTCATTCACAGTATTATTCATTTAGGCAGCAATAGCGTAAAACCTCGCTATTATAGCTTTTTACTTGGCTGTTTACTGGTTTTAACTATGTGGGTGTTATTAGTAATGCGGGTATTTGCACTCTAAAGCGTTACGTTTGCTATCGGGACACATAACCCGATAGCAAGTATATACCTTTAAGCTGCGCGGCGGCGTTTAAAGCCAAGCAATAATAATGGTAGTAACCAGCTCATACTACCACTTGAGCTATCCCCATCATCAGGCTGAGTTGGAGTCGGATCGTCAATTAGCGTATTTTCTTTTGGAGATAAATTTACTGACGAATTTGGATCATCATCAAGTACCACAACACTATTGATCGACACTAAATTAGCAATAGTCAACGTGGTATCTGCACTTGCACATTGGTCTTTAGTTAGATTAACTACCGGTATTTCACCGCAATGCACTAACGCAGAGATCTTATCAAGCACAGCATAACTATCTGCTGTAATCTGACCAAATACGGTAAAACCGCCATTTTGCTTATCTAAGTTTGCGCTATTATCTTTGAGATTAAAAAACCATTGACTGGTGGCACTATTTTTATCACCGCCGACTTTTGCCATGGCAATCGTGCCTTTTACATTCGATAATTCTGGCTCATTCACAACAGCTGGTGACGTTGTGATCGCTTTAAAATCATCGGTAAAAGTAAAGCCTCCACCTTGAATAATAAAATCCTTGATTGAACGGTGGATCACGGTTTGATTGTACGCATCACTTTGTATATAACTTAAAAAGTTCTCGACCGTTTTCGGAGTCTGTTGATCAAACAAATCAACCTTAATAGCACCTTGTGAAGTTTGCATTTCAACTACAGTTGCATGGCTTGCAAATGAGGTTGCGGTTAACAAACCGCATAGTAATAGTTTTTTCATTATTATATTTATCCTGAAGAATGTTGTGGTTATGTGAATTTAATGCAAATAGTAAAGAACTCTTGTGGATATTACGATAGCAAAATGTACCTTTAAACAAATCAAACCGAATTGATTACATTTAAATTACATGTGGTTACAATGTGTTGTTATTCACTCACGTTATAAATAAATTTTGTTTAAAACGAAATCGTCTTAATAGCCGAGTTTATTTTGTTAGTATTATCTATAACAATAAAACACACACAACAGGATTAACAACTATGTCGTATGAAGAGCAACACATCTGTGATTTTGGTTTACACCAAGGAGAGGCGTACACTAAGTTACCGGCAAGCTTTTTAAACTGGATGGTGGGTAATAACCATGAAAAATCAGCATTAGCAGAACAAGAGTTACAGCGACGTCAATTAGCGGCAACTGGAAAGTTAAATTTCCAAGATGACATTAAAATAGAATAATTACGTTATTTTGCAATAAAACTAGTTTAAACTATGCGCTTAATAAATAGCACAACACTGACAACACGGGTCATATTATGCGCATATTACTTTCATTTTTCCTATTACTAAGCATTACTGCATGTAGTAATCATCAAACCTCCGTTCAACAAGCTGACACAGCAGATATTCACTATCTCACCATTTTACATACCAATGATAATCATGGCCGCTTTTGGCATAACGAAAAAGGTGAATACGGTATGGCTGCACGTAAAACCTTAATCGACCAGTTACGTGCTGATGCGCAGCAACAAGGTCACGCAGTGCTACTTCTATCTGGTGGTGATATAAATACAGGCATTCCAGAATCAGACCTGCAATTTGCAGAGCCTGATTTTAAAGGAATGTCATTAATTGGTTACGATGCGATGGCGATTGGTAATCATGAATTTGATAATCCACTGAGTGTTTTAAAACAACAGCAGCAGTGGGCAAATTTCCCGCTTCTTTCGGCAAATATAATTGATAAAAAAACCGGTAAAAATGCCTTCGAATCCTATAAGATTTTTAACAAACAGGGGCTGAAAATCGCCGTTATTGGTTTGACAACCACAGATACCGCTAAAATAGGCAACCCGCAGTATATCGGCGGCCTTGAATTTCAAGAGCCCGTTGCAGTAACCCAAGCTTTAGCCGATAAAATCAAAGCACAATATCAACCGGATATCACGATTGCAGTAACTCATATGGGTCATTATGTTGATGCGAATTATGGCATAAATGCACCTGGCGATGTTACCCTTGCCCGCTCTTTACCGGCTCATACCCTTGATATGATCATCGGCGGTCACTCACAAGAACCTGTGTGTATGGCAAGCGAAAATAAAAATGACGATAACTTTAAACCCGGTATGACATGTAAACCAGACCAACAAAATGGTACGTGGATAATGCAAGCTCATGAATGGGGTAAATATGTCGGCAAAGCCGAGTTTAAACAAGAAAACGGCGTATTAACCTTATTAGATTATAAATTATTGCCAGTTAACTTATACGTTGATAAAACGCAAGCTGATGGTTCAATTAAGCCTGAGCTTGCCAACGAATACATCAAACCAGACGCTGCCTTAAAAACATTTTTAGCTGATTACCAAGCCAAAGGTGCAAAACAAATTGAAGGTGAAATTGGTTATGTTGATGCAAAGCTTGAAGGCGATCGCAATAAAGTTCGTTATCAACAAACCAACTTATCGCGCGTTATTGTGCAAGCACAAATGAATGTTGTTGGCGCCGATTTTGGTATCATCAGTGGCGGTGGCGTACGTGATAGTATTGCTGCAGGTGCAGTTAGTTATAAAGATATTTTAAAAGTACACCCTTTTAAAAATCGCATCGCGTATATTGATTGGCAAGGCCAAGAGCTTTGGGATTACCTTGAGACTGTAACTAGTTTCCCACCGGATTCTGGTGCTTATTTGCAATACCACAAATTAAGCTTCGAGCGTAACGATAATGCGCTGACTAAAGTGATGATCAACGGCAAAGCTTTGGATAAAAACAAAACCTATCGCATGAGCATTAATAGCTACAATGCATCTGGCGGTGACGGCTACCCGATTCTGATAAATCATAAAGGATTTGTCAGCACTGACGAAACAGATGCACAGGCATTAAAACGCTTCTTTATTGAAAATAGCCCAGTCAAAGCCATTGAATTTGCTCCTAAATAATCAGAGCTTACCTCACACAGTTTAAGTATTAGCAGTGTGAGGTTTTTATTCTGAACTAACTTACTAACTAGGTTAAGGTTATTTGCCTATCACCTCTATATCATCTGCTTTGATATTCGATAAACCATAACTATGTAACCGTGACCGAGAGCCTTCCCCATGTGCCTTAGGTGGGTAATATTTCTCCTTCAGCTGTGAGTGTTCAATAAGTACCTCATCCAATGCAGCCCTAATTTCACTCAAGGTTTTTTCTAGACTGTTAGTAAAATTAGGCCGTTTACGAATAGTATGGCCAAGTTGTGTTAATCGGTAAAAATACTTATTAGCAAGTTCAATTAACTCATCCGGCACATCTTTGTTTTGATTAAGTGTCACGTCCGGATTCTCAACGCAAAACTCGATTAAAGCCAAGTAAAAGCACAGTGGTTTGTTAGCTAAGCCAGCTTTTATCTCAGCGTTATCATTAATAGCCAAAACTTTGGCTTGCAAATCAATCACTAGTTTCACTTGCACATTAATCAGTGGAAGTTGCTCTACTTGTTCTTTTAATGCTAAGTGTTTCAGCGATGTTCGGTTAATAAGTTCAGCCCACTTAGAAAATAAAAAAGCCAATAATAACAATATCATAAAGGTATAAATATCGCTTATATGCCACCAACGCTTCTCAATTAAAAATGTAATCGCAACTTTTTGATCACTTGTTTCAAGATACTCTATCCGACTTTCGCGGCCATTATTTGTTAATGCCAGTGAGACATCATTGATGGTATTAACTTGAATTGGCTGTTGTATCAATTGCATATTCAAACGTTGTAGATAACCAACAATAGCATCATGATTACCCGAGTGTTTCAAAAAACGATTTGATAAGTCTAACCGAGGTAAATCTAGTGCAATTCGGTTTTCAATATCAGCCATTATTAAATCGTTATGTTGCGCCTGCTGCAGATAACTAGAGAGTTTAAACGTCAATAGCGCAGCACTAAAAATAAGCAGTGTCATGCCAAACAAGCGCTTATTATTCATCACGTTGCTCTCCTAAGAATTCAACTTTACCCGCTGAACAATGCCAGTATGGTTCAACATGATTAAAATAAGTCGACACTTGCTGCTTAGATAATTGGATTAATTGAGATTGGATAGCGCACAGCAAATCAGTGTTCTCATGCTGCATTTTAAAGTACCAACGTGTGCCTATTACATTATCGCTGATTGGAGTTATATAATTTTTAGAAAAATGCGCCTGATCTGCTTCCTTCCAAAAAGAGGCTATTAAATCAACCTGTCCATTGGCTAATAACTCCCTAAGCTCATTATGTGAACTGGCGTAAGTAATTTTTAAATTTTCAAGGTTGATCCCTAAATCTTTAAACTTTTGTTTAGGTAGTATATGCCCCGATCGGCTTGTAGGATAATCAAGTAAGCCAATCCGTTTCCCCAAAAAGTATTGCTTGTTAATTTTTGGCTTTTCTTTAGCTGAAATAAAAAACGCAGTATAACTTGGAAAGCCAACCACAGGCTGGTAGTTATAGGTCGATTCAGCTTTGAAGGCTGACATAATGTTGTTTTTTGCTAAAATTAAATCAGCAATACCTTTACCAATAAACTCAATGCTATCGGCAGTACGGTAACCCCATAAAGCGATCACTTCGCCATATTGTTTTGCTACAACGGGATCTTCACACAGGTTTTGTGTTAAAGAACGAGCAACCTTTTGCGACGAGGCATAGACAATTAATTGCGCTTGGTTTTCTGTTGCCCTCGTCTGACAACGACTAGATGTTTCAATTAAAGGCTTCAAGGTCCCCGTTGATGTAACCACACTCAGCTGGCCACTGAGCCAAACCAACAAAAAAAACAGTAACAAAACAGTAACAAAGAAGCTGTGTTGCAAAAGCAGCTGTTTAATTTTCAAAAGTTCAACAATCCAAAACGATTCATCCTCCTATTTGACCAATTTAAATTACTTATTACAACAAGTAATTTTACCCAAAACAGTTAAACTCATGAATTAAAAGAACTATCAATGGGAAATTATGAATTTCTTTGAGTCCTTCCTATTTATCTCAAAATCAGGACAATTCGCGCCATAGAAGAGGCCGCTCTTGCCAAATAAGATCATTGAGGAAAACACAAATGTTACGCAAAATTACACATGGATTTAGTTATCTTTTAGTCGGCGCAGTACTTTTATCATCACAAAATGTATTGGCTTGGGGACAAAATGGCCACAGAATTGTCGGTAAAATTGCCGAAAATCACATTACAGACACAACTAAAGCAGAGCTTAAAGAACTTTTAGAAGGGCAAAGCCTAGCGCAAATTGCTACTTGGGCTGATGAAATGCGCTCTGATCCGAGTCCTTTTTGGCAAAAAAAATCTTCTCGTTGGCATTACATTAACGCACCAAGCAACTCAACTACATTTACTCACAGCCACGATGAAAATTTAAATAAAGATAATGTAAGCAACATTCTTGAAGGGATGTATTTTGCCATCGATACACTACAAAACAAAAACAGCTCAATAGATGCCAAACGTTTTAGCTTACGCTTTCTTGTTCATTTAGTTGGCGATAGCCATCAGCCGTTTCATGCCGGACGTGCAGAAGACAGAGGTGGTAACCGTGTTAACGTTACCTTTTTTGGCCAGCCAACCAACCTGCACTCTTTGTGGGATACTAAATTAATCGAAAATGAGAACCTATCATTCACTGAATTCGCGCAGTTTATTGATACTAATAATGCAGAAATAATTGCTGAGTACCTAGCCAGTTCACCAGAGCAATGGGTAACAGAGTCACACAATTTAGCTGACAAACTATACAAGCTAAATAATGACGAGATTGGCTTTAGCTACATTTACGAAAATACACCGATTATTAAAACTCGCTTACAACAAGCCGGTATTCGATTAGCAGGATTATTAAATGCGTTATTTGATAGTTCAGCAAAACCGTTAGCAAAGGCACTTAAGATGTCAGCTAACACAAACAAGTAATAAACCTTAACTTTCCACGGGAATCAACAAAATGAATAAGCTTCGCCTTTCGAAATTAACCGGGGCTGTGATCCTAGCCTTAGGTGTTTCTACAAGCGTAATGGCAGCAGATACCTCATCAGCTATGCGTGGTAAAATTACTACGCCTTCTGGCACTGCAGCTGCAAATGTAAAAATTAAAGTTATTCACCAACCAACTGGCACTGTAAGCGAATTAACAACTAACGAGAGCGGTACCTTTATTGCCAATGGTTTACGTGTTGGCGGTCCTTACACTGTGTTTATTGATTCAGACCAATTTACCGATACCATGCTTGAAAATATATATTTAGAGCTGGGCGATACATATCGTCTTAATTCTCAGCTTCAAGCAGCTAACATCGAAAAAATTGAAGTATCTGGCTATAAAATTATTCAACAATCTGGTGGTTCAAGCAGTACCTTTGGCGAAGATACAATCAGTAACATGCCAAGCTTTAACCGTGACATTAAAGATATTGCCCGTCTAAACCCTTTAGCAAGTATCAATGGTAATGGCGAGTTAACTTTTGCGGGGAGCAACCCTCGTACTAACGGTCTAACTGTTGATGGTATCGGTCAAAACGATGACTTTGGTTTGAATTTTGGTGGCTATCCGACGTCTCAACCTCCTGTTTCACTTGACGCAATAGAGCAAGTTTCAGTAGACGTATCACCTTTTTCAGCTTCTAAAGGTAACTTTGGTGGCGGTACAATTAACGCCGTAACGAAGTCTGGTACTAATGAATTCAAATTTTCAGGTTTCTATGAAACATCTACACCGGATATGGCCGGCGATGTTCAAACAATTAAAGAAAAAGATTCTGATAAAGCCGGCGGCTATAAAACTTATTCAACAAGTAAGGTAAAACCAATTCAAACAGAACAACGTTTTGGTTTTAATGCCGGTGGTGCAGTCATTAAAGATGAACTATTTTACTTTGTAAACTACGCACAGTGGTCAAGTGAGCAGGATTTAGATTATGGCTTTAAGGATTCTGGTGCTGCAAATGAATTTAAAATAACAGAAGACAGCTACAATCGTTTTATTGCTATTTTAAATGACGAATATGGTTTAACCGATTCATTAGCAGGCGCGCCTGAAGACACCAACAAAAATTTATTAGTTAAACTTAGCTGGAATGCCAGTGATGAGCATCGCCTAGATTTCACATATCAATGGCAAGACGATCAAGCTGAGAAAAATGAGAGTAAAGGTGGAAATAGAGTAGTCTTAAAATCAAATACATATGCATATGTTACTAAGTTTAATAATTTTGCCACTAAACTTTATTCTGATTGGACTGAAGACTTTTCAACAGAGATTGGTATTGCCTATAAAGATGTGACCTCTGACAGTATTACTCGCTCAAACTTAGGTAGCATTACCGTAGAAGAAAATGGCAGAAAGGGCCCTAACTTTAATTTTGGTACTGATAGATATCGCCATGCGAACAAATCTGAAACTGAAAACTTAACACTGACACTTGATGCAACTTATCTAATGGACGAGCATGAAATTAACTTTGGTGCTCAATATGAGTCACTTCGTTTATATAACTTGTTTGCTGAAAACTCATTAGGTACATGGAAATTCACTAGTCTAGAAAATTTTGCTAACCGCGAAGTAGGTGCTTATGACTTCTCTTATCAAAATGCGTACACTAATAATTCAGCAGATACCGCCTATGATGCAACACGTAGTCAATTAGCTTTATATATTGAAGATACCTTTTACTTAAATGATGACTTAGAAGTGACAGCTGGCCTTCGCTATGAGCGCTTATCATCTGATGATAAACCGACTCTTAATGAAAGCTTTCTAAGCACCTATGGTTTTAGTAATCAAGAGAACCTTGATGGTTTAGATATTATTCTACCTCGCGTTGGCTTTAAATATTATGCAACTGAAGCATTAACTATTAACGGTGGAATTGGTCGTTTCCAAGGCGGTATTCCAAATGTCTGGTATAACAACTCATTTCAAAAAGATGGTATTACCCTCGTTTCTGCTCCAAATAGTGTAATAAACGACTACTACCAAAATAACCCAGCAGATATCACTCAGGTCCCTGATGTTATTAAAAATTCGTTAGAGCAAGGCGCAGGAAGTACTGCTTACATTGATCCTGATTTCAAGTTACCTTCAAGTATTCGCGCTCAAGTTGGCTTTGAATATGAATTTGATTCTGAACTATTAGGTAATGGCTTTAAATGGCAGGCCGAAATTGCTTACCACAAAAAAGAAAATGAAGCTGTATGGCATAATACCTCTATCCGTCCTATCGGTTTAGCGGCTGACGGCGAGCGTGTAATTAATGAAACCATCTACAGTGGTGCATTGAAAGATAACGTTGATATTGCAATGACTAATTCAACCGACGATGGTCGCTCTATCATTATCTCTACTGGTATTGCTAAAGAATGGGATAACGGTTTATTTGCCTCGGCAAGTTATGCTCATCAAGATGTTACTGAGTCTTCTGTTGGATCAGCGTCGCAAGCCGAAGGTAACTATAAGCACAATATTACTGCTAATCGTAATCAAGATGTGGCAGCACGTGGCTTTTATGAAGTTGAGCACAGTTTCAAAATTAACTTAGGCTACAATGCTGAATTTATTGCCGGTTATGCGACTAAATTTAATATGTATTTTGAACGCCGTTCTGGTCGTCCATTTAGTTATACAATGAATATGCATAAAGATGCTCACTTAGGCGACACAAGTTCTTTATTTAGTAACAGTGCTTATTTGGCCTATATTCCAACGGGTGCTGATGATGCGAATGTCAATTGGGCTGCTTCTGAAATGAATTGGGCACAATTAGCAGAGCGTTTAGATCGCGCAGGTATCTCTCAACGCGGCGGCATTATCGGTAAAAATACTGGAACGCAGCCTTGGGTTACCACCATGGACATCAGCATTAAACAAGAAATCCCTGGCTTTGCTAACGGCCATAGTGGCGAGCTATACCTTATGATTGATAATTTCGCTAACCTACTTAATAGCGATTGGGGTATAGAAAAAAGCTTGGGCTATTCAGACCAATCTATTTATGATTTTGGTGGTCTTGATGACCAAGGACGCTATATTATTGATAATAGCTTTGGTGGCGCTGATGTAAGAAACTATAGCCAAATAACGAGCTCATCAACATGGCAAGCTAAGATTGGTATCAGCTACAAGTTCTAATTTTTAAAACTCTATGTAAAACCCGCTTTTAGCGGGTTTTTTTATGCATAAAGCACTGGGTTTCATACTTTTGTCATATTTTATGAGTAGATTGACCCATGGGTACTAAATTGCTCGAAAACCGCAGTTTTGTTCTAAACTACTTTTATTACAAATTTATGTGCAATGTAACTTATTTGTAATGAAATAATAGGGTACAATTTAGCTGCTTGGAAAATCCGAGCAAATTAATACCAAAACTAAAAATATTACACCTTACACGGGAAATTAATAATGAAAATTCAACTACGCAAAACAGCACTTTCACTTGCTATCGCAGCTTGTGTTGGCGTAAGTGGCGCAGCGTTTGCAAATGAAACTGCATCATCTGTAAAAGGCCAAATCACAGGTCCAAATGGCAACCCAGCCACTGGTACTCAAATTACTATTATCCACTTACCTTCTGGTTCAACAAAAACAACAACAGTAAATGAACAAGGTAACTTTTCTACAAAAGGTTTACGCGTAGGCGGCCCATATAAAATCATTGTTGATTCTGATAAATATGAAGATACTCAACTTGATGATGTTTATTTAACACTTGGTCAAACTTACCCAGTAACTGTTGCACTTCGCTCGCAACAAATGGAACAAATCGTTGTTAGTGGCGCACCAATTAGCGCTCAATCAGGCAGCACAGGTCCAGCTGCTTATTTCACTTTAGATGATTTAGAAAACAAACCAGCTATTAACCGTGACTTAAAAGATATTATTCGCGCTGATCCACGTATCTATATCGATGAAACAAACGCTGGTGCTATCAATTGTGGCGGTGGTAACCCACGTTTTAACAGCTTAACTGTTGACGGCGTTCGTATGAACGATAACTTTGGCTTAAACTCAAGTGGTTACCCTACTGAAAGAATGCCTTTCTCGTTTGATTCAATTGCACAAGTTGCAGTAGAACTTGCACCATTTGATGTTCAATATGGTGGTTTTACTTCATGTAACATTAACGCCGTAACAAAGTCAGGTACCAACGAAATCACTGGTGGTTTCTTCTATGATTATACCAATGACTCAATGTCAGGTGACTCAATTGAAGGCGAGAAACAAGAGCTTGGTGATTACTCAGAAAAACGTTACGGCTTTAACGTAGGCCTTCCTCTTATTGAAGATAAGCTATTCTTATTCACTTCTTATGAGAAGCTTGAAGGCGCTGAGATTTTCGAATATACGCCATTTGTAAACAAAAGAATTGACCAAGCAACTATAGATCATATTACCCAAATCGCTAAAGACACGTATAACTATGATCCAGGTACTATGATACCTAGCATGCCCGTTGAAGATGAAAAAATCTTAGTTAAACTAGATTGGAACATAAACGACGAACATCGTGCAAGCTTTGTATATAACTACAATGATGGCTTCTCAATCGCTCAATCGGATGGTGGTTCAAGCAGATTATCTCTGTCTAATCATTTTTACGAACGTGGCGCAAAACTTGAGTCATATGTAACGTCATTATACTCAGATTGGACTAATGATTTCTCAACTGAAGTACGTGTAGGCTATTCAAAACTTGATAACCGTCAAAATTCACTTGATGCAGCATCTGGTTTTGGTGAATTTAATGTGTTTACTGGAAGTGTTAATGTTTACTTAGGTCCAGATGATTCTCGCCAATCAAACGTATTAAGTTATGATAATTTATCACTCAAATTAGGTGGTACATATTACCTTGAAGACCATGAGCTATCATTTGGCTATGAGCGTGAAGAACTCGATGTATATAATTTATTTGTAGCGCATTCGGAAGGGGAATATCAATTCTTTTCAATTAAGGATTTTGAAGAAGGTCTAGCTCGCGTTTATTACGGCAATGCCGAAAGTCAAAACCCTGACGATGCAGCAGGTGAATTTAAGTACGCATTAAATACGTTATACTTCCAAGACAAATTTGATCTAATTGATTATGATGTAACATTTACTGCAGGCCTTCGTTATGATTGGTATACAAGTAACGATAAACCTACCCATAATCAAAACTTTGAAGACCGTTATGGCTATTCGAATAGCCAAAACCTTGATGGGGTTGACTTACTTCAACCACGCTTAGGTGTTAACTGGATATATAATGATCAGTTAGAATTGCGCGGCGGTATTGGCTTATATTCAGGTGGTAACCCTAACGTATGGATTTCTAACAGCTATTCAAACGATGGTGTTCGTAATGTCCAAGTTAATCAAAAAAATATGCAAATCCTTGGTCCGGATGCTGTCGCATTCAATGGCACAGGTCAACCTGGTTACGATATTCCACAAGGCTTATATGATAAAGTAGGTCAAGGTGGCGCAGATGCTCCAGTAAATGTGACAGATCCTAACTTTGAGATTCCATCAGAATGGAAATTCTCACTAGGTGGTACTTATATCACTGAAAGCGATTATGTGTTTAATGTTGATTATCTTTATACCGATAAGCAAGACTCAGCCATTGTTAAAAACATATCGTATAACAAAACTGGCACAGCACCAGATGGTCGCCCTATTTATAATGGTGGTTCTGACTTCTTGCTAACCAATGTTAAAGGTGATGATGCTTACTCGCATATTCTGTCTCTTGCAATGAATAAGTCATTTGATAATGGCATTGACTTTGCTCTTTCTTATGCATATACAGTGTCTAAAGATGTTAACCCGATGACTAGCTCTGTAGCATTTTCTAACTATCATTACGTTGCGGTGTCTGATTCTGAAAACCCAGGTGTGGCAACATCTAACTATGAAATTCCGCACCGCTTTACAATGAGTTTAGCGTATAGCCATGAGTTATTTGATGGTTACGAGACTAAGTTCAACTTATTTGGTCAAGCTCAACAAACCACGCCGTATTCTTATGGTTTTGATGACAACAATAACTATGCTCTTGGATATAATGGTGCTGCGCGGCAATTATTATATGTACCAACACTTGACGACAGCCAAGTTGTGTATGGTGCTGACTTTGATCAAGCAGCCTTTAATGAGTGGGTTGAAAGCGAAGGCCTAACTCGCGGTAAAATCAATAACCGTAATAGTATTGATGGTGATTGGTGGGTTACGTTCGATTTCAAAGTTGAGCAAGAATTTATGGGCTTTACTGATGATCAAAAAGGCTCAGCATACTTTGTTATCAAAAACATCGGTAACATGCTAAATGACGATTGGGGCGTGCTGAAAAGCGGCAGTGCATTACAAAGTGCTGTAACGACTGAAATTGTTAATGGTCAATACGTTTACACCAGCTTTAATGATCCAGCAGGTGCAAGTGTGGAAACTAAGCCGTCACTTTGGGAAATGCGTGTAGGTGTTAAATACACATTCTAATTTGCTAAGGTAACTTACAAATTAAATTAATTTTAAAGCCCATCTTTTGATGGGCTTTTTGTTTTATTCATCTAATTTACTAGTTAACTTATCTAAACAACTAAGCAAGGTTTGATACTCGGCTTGAGTTAAAACATCCAACAGATTCTTCTCCCACGCTAAAGCAGCTGGGGCTAATTGCTGATACAAGCCCAACCCTTGCTCACTCAACGCTAACAAGCTGGCGCGTTTATCTGCTGGATCGATTAAGCTCACTACATAGTGTTTATCTATCAATGCCTTAATAGCCCGCGATACCGTGGATTTATCCATTGCTGCTTGCTCGCACAATGCTTTCGCGTTGCTTTGTCCAAACTGGGCTAAATTAAACAAAATACGCCACTGAGGAATGCTTAAATCACTTTGTTGTTGATACACGGGTGCAAACTGTTCACTCATTTTACTGGCTAAGTTAGCCAGACGATAAGGTAAAAATGTCTCTAAATCGAGAGCCATAACGGCTATGTCCTCTTAATTTACAATCATGTTTAAGTGTCCATAAATATGTACAGTGACAAAAAGCACGATGTTTGAATTTATTCTCACTTGAGAGTATCTTACAGTAAAACATAAAGGAGTCGAGTGATGACCAGCGAATTAAAATATATGACAGGATTTGGCAATGAGTTTGAAACCGAAGCTCTGCCTGGCGCATTGCCTATTGGGCAGTTTAGCCCGCAAAAAGTAAAATACGATTTATACGCTGAACAATTTAGTACCACCGCATTTACCGCGCCGCGTGCTGATAACCGCCGCACTTGGATGTACCGTATTCGCCCATCGGTTGTCCAAAGTGATTACAGCGCAATTGATAGCGGTTTAATTCGCACCGCCCCAATTACCGAAGTCCCGACTCCACCTACTATGCTTCGTTGGGATCCAATTGATATTCCAACCACGCCAACCGATTTCATTGATGGTTTGATCACTATGGCTGCAAACGGCAGCGCCAATGGCCAAACAGGAATTGGCATCCATGTTTATGTAGCGAATAAATCAATGACTGATCGTTATTTTTATAATGCCGACGGCGAAATGTTATTTGTGCCGCAGCAAGGTCAGTTACTGCTGAAAACAGAATGTGGTAATTTAACGATTAAAGCGGGTGAAATCGCAGTGATCCCGCGTGGCATTAAATTCCAAGTCGTTTTGCTCTCTGATACTGCTCGTGGTTATATCTGTGAAAATTATGGTCATGCTTATGTGTTAGCTGAGCGCGGCCCAGTGGGAGCCAACGGCTACGCTAACGACCGTGATTTTCAATACCCTGTTGCTGCCTTTGAAGATAAAGAAGGTGAGTTTGAGTTGGTTGCTAAGTTCAACGGTAATATGTTCCGCTGTGATATAGGCCACTCCCCTTTAGATGTTGTAGCCTGGACGGGCAACAGTGCACCCTATAAATATGATTTAGCACGTTTTAATGTAATGAATACAGTGAGCTTTGATCATCCGGATCCGTCTATTTTCACAGTACTGACATCCCCATCAGGCACAGAAGGCGTTGCTAATATTGATTTTGCAATTTTTCCTCCACGCTGGATGGTGGCAGAAAACACTTTTCGCCCACCCTATTATCACCGCAATATTATGAGTGAATTTATGGGCTTAATTGAAGGCGTGTACGACGCCAAAGAGCACGGTTTTGTACCAGGAGGCATGAGTTTACATAATTGTATGTCACCGCATGGCCCAGAAGCTGATGTATTTGAAAAGGCCTCTAACGCAGAGCTTGAACCGCAACGCTACGAAAATACCCTCGCGTTTATGTTTGAATCACGTTACGTTATTTCACCAACAAAATACGCATTAGAAGGCAAAGAGCGCCAACCTAACTACACTGACTGCTGGCGTACTATTAAAAAACACTACAGTGGCCCACAAGGATAATTGAACCATGAAACTTTATACATATTTTCGTTCATCTGCCGCATATCGCGTGCGTATTGCGCTTAATTTAAAAAATATTCAGCATGAGTTAGTAACTGTTAACTTACTAAAATCTGAGCAACAAGCACCTGAATACCTAGATAAAAACCCGCAAGGGTTATTACCTGCGCTGGAAACCAATGACGGTGTACTCGCACAATCGATGGCAATTTTAGAATACCTTGAAGAAACACACCCCGACACACCACTATTATTTGGTGATGCCTGGCAAAAAGCCCAGATCCGTAATTTATGTTATGCCATTGCCTGCGATATTCATCCTATTGATAACCTACGGGTACTGAAATATTTAAGCGGTGAACTTGGTGCTGACGATGCAATCAAAAATACCTGGTATCGTCATTGGGTAGAGGTTGGTTTTGAAAAAATTGAACAGCTACTTGATCATACAAATGAATATTGTGTGGGTGATAAACCTAGCCTTGCTGATGTGTGTTTAGTGCCGCAAGTATTTAATGCTTATCGTTTTAACGTTGATATGACTGCGTATCCGAAAATAGCAGCCATTTATGAACGTTGTAACAAGCTTGATGCATTTATTGATGCTGCACCACAAAACCAACCGGATGCAGCCTGATATTTTTTAATTACCCAACGCACTGTGTAGCACGGTTACGTGCTCTATCAGATCTAAGCCCAGATCGGTTAAGTAACCGCCATCTGGGCTATCTATAATACCTTTATCAAACAATCGTTGTGCTGCGCTTAATAAGCTTTCATCAGCATCGCTATGTAACTTAATACCTTGCATTTTACTGGTTAATGGAAATTTTGCTAACAGTGTAAATTCGTCAATCATCGTTTGTTTAAATTGCATGTGCTCACCTTGTCTTTAGAAAATTATTTTTGTGGATTTTACCCTAACACATTTTATGGCCAAGTCACCCTAAAACCCTAAGTGGGCTGGTTTAAACGCATTTAATTGCAACTGAAACTAGTATTTTGGGATAACTTAGGTATAAGCTTAGTGTAGTTATTTTTTAATGCAAAGGCTAAATATGCGAATTATAACGATTATAGGCATCTGTTTTATCAGTGTAATTTACTCGGCTAATAGTTTCAGTAATAATCAAAAACCAGCCTTGTTTCTTGACGCAAAAAATATAGTTAGCGAGCAACAACTCTGTTGGTTTGAAGATCAACGCTACAGCGAAGGTGCGATTATTATAATGGCTAATGTGCGGGTGATTTGTGCAGCAAAAAACCCTCATCACAATAATAGCGCGTTAAATTGGTTAATGCTCAACGAGCAAAATGAAATTATTTACCCAACCGCTCCTAAAACAATTCGCGTTAATTAATAGAATTGGTATCAACGCACAGTTACGTTACAATAGCAGCGACTTTTATCAAGCAATAGTGAATTATGAATCAGCAAGCAAACAACCCGTTACATGGCATTACACTCGAACAAATAGTAGTAAAACTCGAGCAAACACTTGGCTGGAAAGCGATGGGTGAGCATGTTGATATTCGCTGTTTTAAATCAGACCCAAGTGTAAAATCGAGCCTAAAATTTTTACGTAAAACACCTTGGGCTCGTACCAAGGTCGAGCAGTTATACCTCGATAACTGTGTCGATGCACAACCGCAAAACAGTGGCTTTGTGTGGCCTAGTATTAAAAAGAAGTAACAGCCATTGCGCGTTATAGCTTATAACGCGCAACAAGTTCAGTTACTCGACCTGCTCTGCACAGATCACCGCCAGTGATTGCGGAGTAATTTCAATGATCAATTTATCAGCACTTTTAACTTCACCATCAAGTACATATTTTATTTCCTGAGTCGCCGATATTGCAACGCGGCGCGCATTGGTATGATGTGAATTAATCGCAAAATGTGCTTGGGTAATACTGCTAAATACCAGCTCAGCAATACTTAATACATTGGCTGATGCGTCTTGGTTTGGAGTAAGCCAATTAACATCGAGCAAGCCATCATAGTGATCAGGCTGTCCCCCACCTTGCGCTAGTAAAGTAGTAAAAGGTGCAGCATTAGCGACAATTAAACTATTGGTATGTATTTGCTGCGGCTCGTTATCATCTAGCTGTACTGTGAAATCTTGGGCTTTTTGTTCGCCTAAAGCTTGCCAGAAGCCCTGTAAATATGCGAACTGACCAAGCTCGTTTTTAGTATCCCGATCGGCTTTTTCAATCATGTGTTGTTCAAAGCCAATCCCTGCTAACAGCAGCATTAACTCACCATTGCAATATGCTGTATCCATTTGCTTGGTTTGCCCTTCAATAATCAAATCACATGCTACTTCCACAGGGATCAACTTTGACTTAATTCCCATTAAAACATGTGCTAGAGCATTGGCTGTGCCAAATGGGATAATACCTAATTTACAGTCTGTGTTTACCAAAACACTTGCCACTTCTGCCACTGTGCCATCGCCGCCGCAGGCGATGATCATATCTGGCTTATCAGCTATCGCTTGTTTGGCCAACACAATCCCATTTTTCTCGACTGATGTGATCATCACTTTTAAGTCATAATAAGCAGATAAACGCGCAACAATTAAATGCTCTTTTTGCTGCCATAACTTAGTGCCGGAAACTGGATTGGCAATTAATACCGCTTTATTTTTGATTAATAACTCACCCTTTCTATGGCGTTTAACTAGTTGACGCAGTTGGTGTTTATTTAAATTAGCGGTTTCGCGTGTTTCTTTTATTTGCGCAAGCACTTGATGTACATCAGCCTCCTTATTTTGACTGAGTAAATAAGCCGCCATCACAAACACCGATCGACCACGACCCAACGCGCAATGCACCACCACTCGACGATTATCTTTAATATGATGGGCAATCCAGTTAATCGCTTGATTAAGCTGCGAACGTGTTGGGACTCGATGATCAAGCACTGGGATATTTAAATAGTTTATGTTTTCTTGTGTTGATGACCATTCAAGTCCATCAAATTCACAGGTTACATCTAAAATCGCGGTAATACCGTTATCTTTTAAAGTATCTATATCTGAAGGGAATAACCGACAGGCTAAAAATAAGTGTTCGTTAATTTGTTGTAATGGCGGTACTTTATCGTGCTTTCGGCTCCACGCGTTATAAACTTGTGCCCCCAATAAAAAAGGTATGAAAGCCCAACGAATGTAAAACGGGATAACACCGTTTTCTCGTTTACGAAAAATTTTTGCAATATTAAAAAAATAGGCACCGCTTACCAGTAATAAAGATAAAGCCGTCCAATAGAATAGCAGCGAAAAATAGCTAGGGCTAACCTGCCACCCCATAATGATAAATACAATTGCCAATAATAAGTAACTTATTGCGGCCCACATAAACGCTCCTTTTGTCGTTAGTTATACCCAAATAGAAATGCAATCTATGCGCCACTAAAAAAATCAAATGGAAATAAATATTCATATATATTTCATAGTATTAAGATATCAGCTGATTAGTTTCGTGATACTTGCTGTGTATACATACGTTATTTTTACACACCTGTGCAGCTAACTTACACAGTTGAAAGTATAGATTATTAAATAACTTAGACCATAAAAAAGCCTAGGTTATAAATAACCTAGGCTTTTTATAAAAACATATCGTTTAACTTTACACGTCGATTTTGGTTAACCAGCCATGGGTGTCTGGTGCTTTACCCCATTGAATATCGTTAAGGGCTTGGCGCAAACGCATTGTCGTTGGCCCTGCTTCACCACTGCCCACTTTGTATTCTTTATCATTATGAATAAAAGTACCCACTGGGGTTAATACCGCAGCAGTGCCAGATAAAGCAGCTTCAGTACCCGGTTTTGCAGCACGCTCAAGTAATTCAGTGACTGTAAAATTGCGCTCGGATACTGTCATACCTAAATCTTTAGCTATGGTTAAAATACTGCTGCGCGTCACGCCATGTAAAAAGGTGCTATCTAGCGCTTTAGTAATAATTTCATTACCATCAATTAAAATAAAGTTTGCGGCACCAGTTTCTTGTACATCACCGCCTGGGCAGAATAGAATTTGGTCGGCTTGATGTTGCAAGCGTGCTGCCGTAATGGGTGCTAATGCGCTAGCGTAGTTACCACCGCTTTTGATCATACCCATGTGTGGGGCACAGCGCATACCATCTTCTTCTAACAATACTCGCAGCGCAGTCGCGCCACCAGCAAAGTAATCACCAACAGGTGATAATAGCACATACAATAATGAACTTAATGACGGCACAGCCGCTTTACCAATTGCAGCTTCAGTACCGATATGAGTTGGACGAATATACATAGAGCCCGGTGGTAACGGCGTTTCATCAGCATATTGGCGAACAATATCAATGATCATTTTTTCAAGCATGGCTCCATCAACTTCAGGTAAACTTAATAAATGCGAGCTTTGTTTCATGCGGGCAATGTTAGCGTCCATACGGAAAATATAAACTGAGCCGTCTTCATGGCGAAATGCTTTTAACCCCTCAAAACATGTACTTGAATAGTGAAGAACATGTGCACCAGCATGAAGTTCAATTTTATCTGACGGAACAACAGAGCTTTCGCTCCAAGCGTTATCAGTAAAACGTGCTTGAATCATCTGCGGCATAAATACGGTACCGAATGCGGCCATTTTAATCTCTCTTATGTGGTCTACTTTTACCCCATTGTATGACATTCATGCACCGTTTAACCATAACTAAAACAAGGCATTTATTGTAAGCAACGGGATTTTTTTGCAATTTGGTAAAATTTCAATTTTGTCAGCCATATTGTTTTACTTAAAAGAGTCATTAATCACTTCAAAACTTCGATTGTAAAACCTTGCTACCAAATAGCCGACGGAGCTTCTCAACTTGATAAGCCGTATTTTGCTGCTAGGCTAACTGGTGGAAAAGCATGAAAATAATAGTAAGCACCCATCATTTAGTTGGTTTTTTGCATCCAATTTACATCCTGAAACGTTTACCAACTGACAATAAAAATAGGAACTTTATGGAAACCGACGAATTATTACCTCTACTAAGTGCAACCGCACAGGGCAATAAACAGGCATTTGCTAAATTGTATAATGCCACAAGTGCAAAGCTGTTTGCGATCAGCTTAAAAATGTTAAGCAATCGTGCACATGCTGAAGAAGCGCTACAAGATGCATTTGTGAAAATTTGGCACAATGCATCTGATTATCAAGTAACTAAAGGCACTGTCATCAGCTGGATGATCAGCATTGTTCGTTATCGTAGCTTAGACTCTTTGCGCTATCATAAAGTCCGTAAAGAGCAAGCCCTAGATGACGACTCAGCAATCTCAGATGATTTAACTGACTCACCTTTAGCTATTGATTACGAAGATAAAAGTAAACTCGTTGATTGTATAGAGCAACTAGATGAACAGCAAAAACAGGCGATCCACTTAGCCTACTACAAAGGCTTGACTCACCGTGAGTTAGTTGATCATATTGATACTCCGCTTGGCACAGTAAAAAGCTGGATCAGACGCGGCCTGCAACAGTTGCAAAGGTGCTTAACGTTATGAATTATGACAATCAAAAACTCATCGATATGTTGGCGGCTGAATACGTGTTAGGAACATTAAAAGGCTCTGCTCGCAAACGCTTTCAACGTTTGATGCTCTCATCAAATCGTGTTCGAGAGGCGACCTGGATGTGGGAGCAACATTTAAATAATTTAGCCAGCTCAATTAAATCTGTGCCGCCAGATAGCCATGTTTGGGAAGCAATTTCACAACGTATTGACCCACAGCAAGTAGTATCGAACAATGTTATTCAACCTAAAACTGGTATTTGGCAAGCGTGGTCGTTAATTGCTACCGCAGCCTGTGTAGTATTAGCTTTGATTATTTGGCAGCCACAAACGCCTGTAGGGCAAAACACTCAGCAAATTGCACTGTTTAAAGATGCCAGCGAAAAACCATTATGGTTTATTGATATCAACGAGCAAGGCTTATCAATAAAAGCCAGCGAGCAGCTTACGGCAAGGACGGATAAAGATTATGAGCTGTGGATGATTTTAAAAGGGCAAGATATACCAATATCATTAGGGCTACTTCCTAAAGATGGCGTTAAATCAATATTGAAAGACCCACGTTTTAACGCGCAAGATATTGCCCTGTTAGCAATTAGTATAGAGCCAATAGGTGGCTCACCAAACGGCTTACCTAGCGAAGTACTTTACACTACTGAATTAATTTTATTGTAGTAAAACAATAAAAGATAGTTGAAAACCAGCGCAAGCTGGTTTTTTATTGTTTTAAAATCAAAACAATACAAATAAAAAGACATTTTATTAACTTTATTTACGTTTCTTTGCATCTAATTACGACCACCATGCGTTATTAACTATGACCACTATTTATTAAAACTAAAGGACAAAGTCATGAAAGCTTTAACTCCGTCAATATTAGCAGTTGTAGTATGCAGTACCTTAGTAAGCGCCCCATCAGAGGCGTCAAGTCACCGTGAAGCTCCAAATATCAGTCGTTTCCCGACTTTAGATTCAACAGATTTTTATGCATTTAACAGTTATGAACAAGGCCGTGGTGATTATGTCACCCTGATTGCAAACTATATTCCACTGCAAGATGGCTATGGTGGACCTAACTATTTTGCCATGGATCCTGATGCAACCTACAGCATCCATATTGATAACGATGGCGATGCGATTGAAGATATTAGTTTCGCCTTTAACTTCAAAAGTATGCTGCCTAATGACAATCAAGGCGTTGCATTAACCGTTGGCCCTGAAGGCAACCAACGTACTGTTGCTGTACCTCTTAAAAATGTTGGTGGTGTTGCAGCTGGCAATAATGCCGCAGTTAACTTTAGCGAATCATACACTATGACGATGATCGCAGGTGATCAGCGTACAGGT
The DNA here is from genome assembly GCF_028885455.1 of Pseudoalteromonas rhizosphaerae. Classification (NCBI taxonomy): domain Bacteria; kingdom Pseudomonadati; phylum Pseudomonadota; class Gammaproteobacteria; order Alteromonadales; family Pseudoalteromonadaceae; genus Pseudoalteromonas; species Pseudoalteromonas rhizosphaerae. The sequence goes on along the minus strand of NZ_CP118496.1, from coordinate 1,967,189 downwards.
AGCAAAACCATGCTAACTAATACCATGACCAGCAGTAATGAATTCCACAAGCCACTTGATTATATTGGCGATAAAACGTTTTCATCAATGGATGGCTATAAAAGCTACGCAGCGCAATTTGTATATCAAGTAGCGATCCCGGGCTGTGACGGTATGGCAAAAGTATTTGTTGGCCAACGTAAAGATCCATTCGTGGTGAACCTAGGCAAAACCTTTGACTTAGTGAACTATGTGCCGGTAGAAGGCGACAGTGCGCCGGGCGCAGGTGATGGCGAGGGCTTCCCTGGAGGAATTACACAATCGGCAGATAATGATGACTTAGCAGATAAAAATGTGACCGCAATTGCTATTGAAGTACCTAAAAGCTGTGTAGTTGGTAATGGCAATGGCACTATTGGCACATGGACTACAGCTAGCTTACCACAGGCGCGTATTTTAAACCCAAATGCTAAATTTGCGAACAATGCGGTAAACGGTGGTGCGCTTACTCAAGTATCTCGTTTAGGTAATCCACTTGTTAATGAGCTGGTAATTGGTTTAAAAGACAAAGATACCTTCTCAAGTTCACAGCCTAAAGACGATGGTCAATTTATTGATTATGTTACCCACCCATCTTTACCAGAGCTATTAAATATTCTGTTCAAAGATGCGGTTAACACCACCTTAGGGGCAAATCTAGCGACCCTTGCACCAACGAATTTTCCACGTAATGACTTAGTAACTGCATTTTTAACTGGTTTCCCAGGCGTTAATCAATTGGCCACTGTTACAGGCGCTGAAATGCTGCGTCTAAATACCAATATCGCTGCAAAAGCACAAGCAGATCAATCAGCATTCGGTGTTGCTGGCGATGATTTAGCGGGTTTCCCAAATGGCCGTCGTCCTGGTGATGATGTAGTTGATATTGCGCTACGTGTGGTAATGGGTCGCTTATGCTATCCAATTCCAGTAAATGGTACAAATACTGATTTAGGCCTGTGCACATCTGATGATGCCAGTGTAGGTAACGTACCATTTACTGATGGTGCACCAGTGAACGCTACGATGATGGATGCAAGCTTCCCATATCTAGCAACTCCACTTGCAGGGTCTAAATAAGGAGAACACTCATGCAACATTTTAAATTATCACATCTTGGGTTATTGCTTGCTGCGCTTACACTCAGCGGCTGTAGCAATGATGACGACCATAACACCGTCGAGATACCACCGATGGTAAATAAAGCACCCATAGCAACAGCTGATATGGTAACCACACAAACCGAAGTTGTAATTGAAGACATGCTACAAGGTTCTGATCCTGAAGGAGATACTCTTACCTTCAGTCTGGTTACTGAGCCAATGCTAGGCATGGTAGTGGTTAATAGTGATGGTAGTTACACCTATACGCCGAACCTTGAAACGACTGGCTCTGATAGCTTTACCTTTGCAGTCAGTGATGGGGTAAACAGCCAAGTTACCGCAATGGTTGATATCACTATTGAAGCACTTGAAGTCGATTTTGCACAACTAGGCCGTGCAGCATTTAACCAAGCGGCTACCGATAAGCCACTGAGTGTGAACGGCCGTACATTCACAAATGCGGATGAAAATGCCACATTTGACGATTTGTTAGGTAACAACTAAATCACACAATAAAACTTGCAGGCCATGGATGGCCTTTTTAAGGAGAATGCTATGATCACCCGTGCTTTTACTTACCTTTGTTTATTGATCTCTGTTAATGCAGGGGCTGAACCTTATACGCCAGCAGATGACGAGATCATCGCAAAAGCCCGCACAATAAATACCGCACACCTTAATCAAGACGAATTAATGACGTTACTGATAAATAGCCAACAAGTAGGTCAAACTGAGCTTCGCCAAGGCTTATTAAAAAACCAGTTACAGCAGCGCTATGCGCAATCTCCCACACCACAAATTGGCTACATGTATGCACGCGTTTTACAACGTGAACATCAATTTTCAGCAGCCTTAGCAATCACCGATGCAGTACTAAAACGCGATCCTAACCATGTTAACACCCATCTATTACGCGCCAATATGCTAATGGTTCAAGGTGACTTTAAAGCCGCCAAACAACAATGCTTAAAACTCTTGGCTCTAACAGCAATGGATGTAATTAATACCTGTACATTTGATGTACTAAGCCAAGACGGTCAATTAGCACAAAGTTATCAAAGTTTAGCAAACAGTATTACAAGTAATAAACAAAGCGATAATACCCGCCATGTATTGGCTGAAATGGCACTGAGACTCAATAAACCCGATGAAGCGCTCGCTCATATCCACTCATTGCCATTAAAAACAGCCCCCGTCAGCCTTGTAGTGTTATGGGCAGATATTTATTTAGCGCAAGGGAATTATCAAAAAGTGCTTAACACTTTGCCCGCACTGGTAAATGAAAAACAAAATTTAGAGGATGCCTTGTTGCTGCGCTTAGCAATTGCAGAGCAACACTACAACGATACCTCGCTGAAACAATGGCAAAATTTAATGGCGCAAAGAGTCGCGCTGCGTGAATTACGCCAAGACAGTTTCCATGCCAGTGATTTAGCTCACTATTATTTAGACATCAATAAACAGCCAGAAAAAGCCCTATACTGGGCAAAAATAAATTGGCAACAAGCCAAGCTTGATGCCGATCAGCAACTACTTACACGTGCACAAGGAGCCTCTTTATGAACGCATTTGTAACTGCGTTTTTTTGTAACCTGTGTTTATTTTTCATGTTGCAAGGAACAGCTCAAGCACACCAATTAAGTACCAGCTATATTAATTTAAACGCAATTGATGACAGCCATTTTACAGGTAGTTGGCAAATCAACGTTGCCGATTTAGAGCAACAGGTGGCGTTTGATTTAAACCAAGATGGGGCTATCGCATGGCATGAGATCAGTGCAAAACATAGCGCCATAAGTGATTTTGTCCTGACCTCACTGACGGTAACATCAGCGGACGAGCAAGTATGTACGCTTACCAGCGACGCTCCGTTGCAGCTTGATAGTCATTTTAATCAACCCTATGTGGTTGTTAAATTGCAATTATCCTGCCCAGCTCTGGACACGAACCACAGCGCCATAGCATTTCATTATCAGGCATTTTTCGATACTGATGCCAATCATAAAGCAATTGTCACTATCAATGAACAAACTCGCGTGATGAGTAAAAATAATGCCCTTCAAACTTTTGATTTTACTAAAAGCAATTACCTCACCACTTTTAATCAATATGTTTACCAAGGAGTGCTGCATATTTGGCTCGGACTTGACCATATCTTATTTTTAATTGCATTGTTGCTTACCTGTGTATTAGTAAAAAAATCAGCAAAATGGCAAGGTGTAGAATCAAAAGTCACGATCTTCAAACACACCGCATGGATAGTTACCGCATTTACTTTGGCGCATTCAATCACTCTGACCGCCACTGCAATGCAATTAGTTACACCTAACAGTCGCTGGGTAGAATTGGGAATCGCTATATCGGTGTTGTTTGCAGCTCTTAACAATATTTGGCCATTAGTTGTGCGTTTAGGTTGGGTCACATTCGCCTTTGGTTTATTACATGGCATGGGCTTTGCGAGTGTATTAGGTGAATTAGGGCTATCCAGTGACTATCAATTACTCAGCGTGCTAGCATTTAATTTAGGTGTAGAGATAGGCCAACTGGCTATATTAGCAGTTACATTACCAGTCCTTATTTGGGCAAGAAACTATCACTGGTATCAAAAATGGGTGATGCCTGCAGGCTCACTCGCCATCGCAATAATCGCGGTACAGTGGTCAATGGAGCGGATTTGAGGTTATTGATTTATAGCTGAAATCAACAGATTAATTGTAAAATTCAATGTGTAAGTTGCTATCATTGAATCCTTATAGGATCATCTCTATGTACAAAACGTTGAGATATTAAACAATGGCCCTAGGAGTAAGGGAAATATATGCAGTGGTTAAAACCAATGCCATTGGTTGGGCACTTTATAACGCTTGAGGTGTTAAGCTTACATCATATTGATGAATTAAAACATGCGGTGCTTGATGGAGAGTCTTGGAAATTATGGTATGCCAATGTTCCTTCGCCAGAACAAATGCACAGTTATGTTGAACGGGCAATTATTGAAGCCAAAAACGGCAATAGCGCCTTCGCCGTAAGGTGTAATAGTAGCCATAAAATAGTTGGCACAACTCGATTCTATAACGTAGACGCACAGCATAAGCGCGCATTACTAGGCTACACATGGTATGCCAAGGCTGTACGAAGAAGTCCTGTAAATACTGAATGTAAACTTTTGATGTTGAAGTATTTATTTGATACTCACAATGCCATTGCAGTTGAGTTTAGAACACACTTTTTTAATCAACAGTCGCGAAAGGCAATTGCAAGGCTAGGCGCTAAACAAGATGGTATTTTACGCAGCCATCAAATAACAAGAGATGGATCGATTCGCGATACTGTTGTTTATTCAATTATTGCATCAGAGTGGCCAGCCGTGAAGAATCATTTACTGAACAAACTAAAATATACTTAACTTATAAATTTAAGGTATTACGCTTTAAGCCCCAAAATAACGCAGCAAAGAGGATTAAACGACACCTCTTTGCGCTTAAGGCCTCGGCTCTAATTAGAACGGTATGAGCAACACCCGCATTGCCGGGCGAAGCGCTAATAATAGCGTGGCTTTATCAACATGTGGATTCAGGGTTTTACGTATGGTAATCCCATTTATCATTGCAAACATCACTTCGATACGACTTTCAAGTTCAGTTGCACTAAGGTCTTTTATCAAACTGCGTTCACTCAATAAAAGATTTCGCATTTTCTCTCTGGCGTAACAATCAGACTTTCGCAACTGCTCTGCCACTTTATCGTTGCGCGCAGCTTCAGCGAACATCTCTAAATCCAGTGCACCTTGGTTTACATCAGTATGATGATCCACTGCGTGGTCTAAACCATCGAGTAAAATCGTTACTAAGTCACCAGGTTGATCTTCATACTCCTGAAAAATAGAGAACAGTTTTTCCATATCCTGTTCTATAATCGATTCAATGATCGCTTCTTTACTGGCAAAGTAATTGTAAATATGTCCTGCGCTCATCCCTGCGGTCTTTGAGATCTCGGCCATTCCTGCGCCATGATAGCCTTTTCGTCTAAAACAATCGGCCGCAGCACTAAGCACTTGCTCACGGCGTGCTTGCACAAGTGCAGGGTCGGTTTGTCTCTTAGATTTTTCTTTCATAGTAACTCCGAAAAGCACTGCTTTTCTTTAACCTAATAATTATCACTAGCTTATATGCCCTTTGACATCAACTTTGTCGGTTACCACAAAGAACTTAATAAACTAGTGATAAACTATACAATGGCGCAGCCTAATGGCTATTCACTCTGTTGAGCCGATCGTTGCCAACCGCCTCCAACCGCTTTATACAAACTAATTTGGCTCGTAATATAGGCTTTTTTACCGCTAATGAGTTGTTGCCCAGCACTGTACCAATTACGTTGTGCATCCAGCACTTGTAAATAGCTATCGGCGCCTTTTTCGAAGCGAGCTTCAGAGAGTGTAAACGACACTTGATTACTATTATACAGATCTTCAAGCGCACTTAGCTGCTGCATATAGCCTTCCCTATCGGCAAGCGCATCAGAGACTTCTTTAAATGCCTGTTGAATCGTTTGTTCATAGGTGGTTAGCGCAATCTGTTGCTGAGTTTGCGCAACATCTAAGTTTGCTTGATTACGACCCATATTAAATATCGGTATCGTGATCGATGGCATAAAGCTCCAAGTGCCAGTGCCACTTGAAAACAAATTATCTAGATCACTCGACGCACTCCCGGCATTAGCCGTTAAGCTAATACTTGGAAAAAATGCCGCCTTTGCAACACCGATATTAGCGTTAGCAGCTAATAACTGAAACTCTGCTGCTTTAATATCAGGACGTTGTTCAAGTAACTCGGATGGTAAGCCTACAGGCACAGTCGGGAAATTTAGTACTTCATCTAAACTCTCAACAGGTAACAACTGCGCTGAAACCGGCTGACCTACTAATAAATCAAGGGCATTTTTATCACGCTTTAACAAGCGCTGATAGTTAGCAATATCAACTTTTGCGGTGGCTACAGTGCTCTCAATTTGTGCCAACGTTAACTTTGATGCCGCGCCAAGAGCATAGCTTTTTTCGGTTAACGCCAGTGATACCTGCTGACTTTTTAGGGTTTGCGTAGCAAGCGCTAACTGCTCTTTATCAGCAGCGTAATTTAGCCACGCACTTACCAACTCAGAAATTAAGCTAATTTTTACACTCGTTTGAGTTTGCTCTGACGCGTACAAAGTTTGCAGAGCTTGATCCGATTGATTACGAATTTTGCCCCATATATCGAGCTCATACGCGGTCATTCCCACGGTAGCTTTGTAGCTCTCGCTAATTTGTGCATTACCGGTTGACGTTAAGTCTCCCGGTAAGCGCTGACGCGTGCCCGACGCAGCAAAATCGATTGACGGATATAAGGCAGAGTCTTCGATTTGATAAAGCGCACGAACTTGCTGCACATTAAGTGCGGCAAGTTTAAGGTCTTTATTATGAACTAATGTTTGCTCAATCAAGTGTTGCAGTTTTTCATTCGCAAAAAACTGCTGCCATCTTAAATCAGCTGTATTACCTTGCTCACTCTGTATTGCGTAGCTATCAGGCACCGGCAACACGATATCTTCACGCGGAGGTGCCATTTGGCAAGCACTGAGCACAAATACGCTTAGACTCGCTAAGCTTAACGTTTTGAATGTCATTATGATTGCTCCTGTGACGTTGTTTTAGTTTTGCCTGAGAATGCTCTGCGAACTAAAACAAAAAATAAAGGTACAAAAATAACAACCAGTGACGAGGCGGCAAGTGTTCCACCAATAATTGAAATACCTAATGCATTTTGTGCACCTGAGCCTGCACTTGAGGCGATGGCTAACGGAAGCACACCACACACAAATGCCATTGAAGTCATTAAAATAGGACGTAAGCGAAGTCGCACAGCCGCAATGGCCGAGTCTACTACACTCAAGCCTTCATCCATTTTATGAATCGCAAACTCAACGATTAAAATGGCATTTTTTGACGCTAATCCTATGGTGGTTAATAAACCCACTTGTAAGTAAATATCGTTTGATAAATTACCCATAAAGGCGGCCATAATCGCACCAAAAATACCCAGTGGCACAATCATCATTACTGCAAATGGTACTGACCAACTTTCATAAAGCGCAGCTAAACATAAAAATACAAATAACAGTGATAATCCATATAACAACGGCGCTTGACCGCCACTTGATCGCTCTTGATATGAAATACCGGTCCATTCAGAAGCAATACCTTGTGGTAACTGCTTAACTAAACGCTCCATTTCATCCATGGCTTGACCTGTACTGTAGCCTGGTGCTGCACTGCCTTGAATTTCCATTGCTGAAAAGCCGTTATACCGCTCCAAACGAGGCGAACCATAAGACCAGTAAGAACTAGCAAATGCTGAAAATGGCACCATATCGCCGTTTGTATTACGCACATACCATTTATTTAAGTCCTCAGGCACCATTCGCGCATCGGCTTGACCTTGCAGGTATACTTTTTTAACGCGACCACGGTCGATAAAGTCATTCACATAACTACTACCCCACGCCGTCGAAAGTGTACTATTAATATTACCTTGCGACACACCCAGCGCTTCTGCTTTTGCAAGGTCAATATCCAGCTGTAACTCAGGCATATCTTCTTGCCCATTAGGGCGAACGCCTGCAAGTATTGGACTTTGACTCGCCATACCTAATAACTGATTACGCGCTTTTAATAGCTCATCATGGCCTAAACCAACACGGTCTTGTAAAAACATATTAAAACCATTTGCGGTACCGAGTTCAACAATCGCTGGAGGTGGAAAAGCAAATACAAATGCCTCTTTAATCGTTGAAAAATATCCCATGCCTTTTCCTGCAACGGCTCCCACTGATAGGTCGTCACGTTGGCGCTCATCCCAGTGCTTTAAGCTAACAAAACCAATTGCTGAGTTTTGCCCAGAGCCTGCAAAACTAAAACCCGTTACCGTAAAAATTGAACTAACAGCTTCAGATTGATCTTCTAAATAGTGGTTTTCAACTTTTTTAACCACTTCAAGCGTTTGCTCTGTAGTAGAGCCTGCAGGAAGCATTACTTGGTTAAACAAAATACCTTGGTCTTCATCAGGTAAAAATGCAGTTGGTAAGCTTGAAAAAATAGCCACCATGCCAGCTACAATTAATGCATAGCTTAGTAAGTAACGCTTGGAATGTTTAATCATACGACCAACAAAACCTTGCGCACCTTTATTGGTTTTATCAAAACCACGATTAAAGCCTGAGAAAAAACGACCAATAATGCTACCATCAGTATGTACATGACTAGGCTTTAATAACGTAGCACACAGTGCGGGAGTTAAAATAAGCGCAACCAGTACCGACAGCCCCATCGCCGACACTAAGGTAATAGAGAACTGACGATAAATAACCCCAGTAGAGCCACTAAAGAATGCCATCGGAATAAATACAGCCGACAGCACCATAGCAATACCTACCAGTGCCCCTTTAATTTCATCCATCGATTTTCGCGTTGCTTCAACCGCAGAAAGCTTTTCTTCGGTCATTAAACGTTCAACGTTTTCTACAACAACAATCGCATCATCTACGAGTAAACCAATAGCCAATACCATCGCAAACATCGTGAGGGTATTAATTGAATACCCGAAAGTAAATAGAATACCAAACGTACCTAACAATACGACAGGTACCGCAATGGTTGGGATAATAGTTGCTCTGAAGTTTTGTAAAAATAAGTACATTACAACAAATACCAAAACAACCGCTTCTATTAGGGTGTGCACTACTTTTTCGATTGATAATGCAACAAAAGGAGTGGTGTCATAAGGAACAACCGCCTCTAAGCCCTGTGGAAAAAATGGTTTAAGTTCTTCAAGTGCATCTTTTACACCTTGCGCTGTATCCAAGGCGTTCGCTCCACTGGCTAGCTTCACGCCTAAACCAGATGCTGGTTTGCCGTTGAAGCGCGCAACCACGCCGTAGTTTTCACCACCAAGCTCTACTTTTGCGACATCGACTAAGCGAACTACAGAGCCATCACTGTTGGTTTTAACTAAAATATCTTCAAACTGCTTAGGTGTTTGTAATCGACTTTGCGCGGTAACGGTCGCATTAAGCTGTTGACCTGCTATCGCCGGCATTCCACCAAGTTGACCTGCAGATACCTGTGCATTTTGCGCTTTTATCGCCGCAGATATATCCGCTGGTGTTAGTTTATAGCTTTGTAACTTAGCCGGATCGAGCCAAATACGCATTGCATATTGAGAGCCAAACAATTGTACTTCGCCCACCCCATCAACACGCGCTACAATATCTTGCACGTTTGATGACACATAATCACCAATGTCAATATTGGTCATGCTACCATCTTGCGACACAAAACCCACTACCAGTAAAAAGCTAGATGATGACTTAGCAACAACAACACCTTGGCGTTGTACTTCTTCAGGTAACAACGGCGTAGCTGTTGCTAGCTTATTTTGTACTTGTACTTGTGCAATATCAGGGTCAGTTTCTGCATCAAACGTCAGTGTCAGTGTTGCTGTACCACTGGATTCAGAAGTTGATGACATATACAACAAGCCATCTAAACCTTTCATTTTTTGTTCAATAACTTGGGTTACTGAATCTTCAAGTGTGCGTGCTGACGCACCAGGATAACTTGCGCTAATAGTAATGGCTGGCGGCGCAATTGAAGGATACTGCGCTACAGGCAAGCTCCTTATTGCAAGTATTCCAGCCAACATAACAACAATGGCCAGAACCCATGCAAAAATTGGCCTATCGATAAAAAATCTCGACATTAAAATACTCCGTTATTGAGTTTTAGTAGCTGACTCGGCAGGCACTGCATTAACAGGTGCGCCCGGTGCTATTTTTTGTAAACCTTCAACAATTAGTTGATCGCCGTCGTTCAAGCCACTTGTCACTAACCAGTTAGCACCTACTGTACGGTCAGTTTTTAATACTCGCGCTTCAACAGTATTATCTTTACTCACCACCATAGCTGTAGGCTCACCTTTGCTATTACGACTAACACCGCGTTGCGGCACTAAAATAGCATTAGACTTAACACCTTCAACAACCACAGCTCTGACGTACATACCTGGTAATAGTAGCTTTTCAGGGTTTGGAAATTTGGCGCGTAACGTTACTGAGCCAGTACCTGGATCTACAGTTACTTCAGAAAACTGCAAAGTGCCAGTGTGCGGATACACAGAGCCATCCTCCATAGTGAGTTCAACCTTTGATTGCGCAGTAAGATCTTTATCAAGCTCACCATTAGCAATCGCTTTTTTCAAACGAGTCAACTCACTACTTGATTGGGTAAGGTCAATATAAATTGGGTCAAGCTGAGTGACGGTTGCTAATACGGTTGCTTGATTAGCACTTACCAAAGCACCTACGGTCACGTTCGATTTGCCAATTTGACCACTAATAGGTGATGAAACCTTACTATAGTTAAGATTGATCTGTGCGGTTTTAAGCTGCGCTTGAGCTGTTAATAAATCAGCCTGCGCGCCTTTATAACTTGCGTCTGCTTCATCAAAATCTTGTTGACTGACTGCTTTTATTGCTAGTAACTCAGCATAACGATCTGATTTAGCTTTTGCATTAGCAATGCTTGCTTGTGCCTTACTAATAGCAGCTTTACTACTTGCTACTTGCGCATCGAATGTAGCTGGGTCGATTTGATATAAAGCCTGACCTTTTTTGACTTCAGCACCTTGAGTGAATAAACGTGATTGAATGATACCGCTTACCTGAGGACGAATTTGCGCCACTTGAGACGCAGTTACTCGCCCTGGAAGCTCCTTAGTAAGTGTTAATGGTTGGCTTTTTAATGTAATTACGCCAACAGGAGCTGGCTGCGCAGCAGGCGCATTCGCCTGCTGAGTTTGATCGCAACCGGATAAAGCAACTGCACTTGCCAAAGCGGTGACAGTAAAAAGAACGACGCGAGAACGCTGCATGTTAACTACCCTTAATTTAGAATGAACGATCATTCTAAATTAAATTATTACATTTTCCAATGTTAATTGAGAATTATTTTTAAAAGATCTAAGAGCATGTAAAGTGATGTAAAAAGACTTGACGGTGAGCTAAAAAACAGAACAACTCGATTGCTAATTGCAGGTACAAAAAGAGTTAATTTTATCTTTAATGAGCATAACAATGCAGCTGCAGTAAATATTAAAAATAGTCATTTTGTACGTCTGGAACGAAAAGCGACACAGCAAGCAGATGTTCAATCATCGGTTGTGAGATTTGAGGGGAAATGGGTAGCTAATATATCCAAATTGGTGTTGTTGACAATTTAACACATTACTTTGTCATTTAAAGAAGAGCTACTGTGAGTAACAGTAGCTCTACATCAAAGCATCATTGAATCGTCGTAATATTAACGCTAAGTCGTTCAATTGCACAGCCATAACTGCTTGGACTTATTCTCTGATACTGGGTATTTTTGCTGGCATTTAAAGTCACTATAAACTCATCTTGCTGACCTACCGCTGACTGCTCATTAGTTAAACACATTGCCTGAGTAAGCGAGCGCAATTTAGCATCGGTGAGTATGTTATTGAAACGCTGCATTGGCAAAGGTGGTATTTTGATTGCAGGCAAAGCACTGTCTATAGTACGTTGGCTTAATTGGTACCCTTGGGGTGTTACATCTATAATTGCACCAGCTGGCCAAAATGAATAATCAAAACTGTATTTATCTTTGCCCTTATTTAAATGCACTACCCCATGCTTACCTAACACTGTCACAATCGTACTCAGTTGTGATTTTATGATCACCAAGGCTGTCGTTTCATCAACACCAAAGCCATACTGTTGCCCTGTTTTTGCAAGCAATGTCGCTAAACGCACAGTGCGATTTCGCTCACTAAAATGGGTGTCAACTATACCTGCACTAAAGCTGCCCAGCCCACCATTAGTTTGATAGGTTAATGTATCTGCGCTTAGCCCTTGATTACAATCATCTTCACAACGTTCACTCGGTGCAGAAACTGCGTGCGCACCATCGCGCAATGCAGCTAAACTAGTGCCATTAGTGATCATCGCAACACTACCAAACTGGTTACTGCCACCACTTTGAATGGCTGTGCCTGCACTTGTACCTACCAATAGCGGACGTGAACGTATAGCATTGGTCCATGGATAAGGCTTGCCCGTACCATCAAATAACACTTTTCGAGTTAAACTTTGATCGCCACCGTTGAGCATAATACCTGTTGCAGATTCGATTTTTGCAACTAAATTATCAACACCCGCGTCGCATAGTTGTTGCTCAGCTTGAATACGGTCAGGATAGATTTTGTGGCGATTAAACACCTGCATGTTTTGCTGGCGAAATTGCGCTAGCTTTTCACATTGCCCAGTTGTGATTGCTTGCGCTAATGCCGGAGTTAATGCCAGCCATGAACTTTTAATACGATCAAAATCCAGTAAGCCTTCGTAAAAGTCAGCCGATTCATAAGGGTCGCGACTCGATGCTGTGATAGCTAATAAGCTCGGCTGTTTACTATTTACTTTAGCTGTTGCAGAAATAAAATTAACTATATCATTAGCAGCCGGCTCATTATTTTGTTTACTTTGCACCGTTTCTTTTATGCGCTGGCCTTTAGCATCAACAACCGCCACTTCCAGCATATCAGTGACAAAGTTATATTCTCGATCAGTTAAATTATTGAGCGAGCGGCTATCTAAATCCCGCCAAGCCCATAGCAAAGACCCTTTATCGATAAGATTAGGCTGTTGCTTGGCAATTTTTGATAAAACCCGCAAGGTTTCATTGCGGTTATTAGTACTATCATCAGGCCATTGGCTTTTTATTTCTTTTAGTGCTTTGCCCGTCAATTGAAATTGATTCGCTTTTTTTCCTATTAATGATGTTTTTTCAATGCAATTTTTAGGACTTAAACTTGAACAAGTCGTTAATGCGCCACCAATTAACAGCAAGGTTTGCTCAGTTTGATTTGCAGATATATTCGTCGAAAAAGCGGTCATTATCAGTGTAAAAGCAGCAAAAAAACCACATTTAGGGCTCTTTGCAAGATGTTCCCGAAAGTTTTCCATAATGTTATACTCATGTAAAAAATGATAAAAAATAGCTTGCAGTAAAACTTTATGCTTGCTATAAAAATAAGGAACTTTTAAATCGCGAGTAAGCTAGCACCCAAATACTAGCTTTGTCAAAAACCTTTTGGATTGGAATTATGTTTAAAAACGCAACATCGCTGTGTACATATTTCTACTCTCCTCACTACCTTTCGGAGTGGTTTGACGAGTAGCCACTACCTCACATTCTCTGTGAGGGGCTAACTGTGTCTATCGATCACGGCCCTGTCTAAATAATCAAAAAATAAGCACTGTGCAGTACACCTGTGCTTAAAATAAAGACAAAGGTAAACTAATATGTTTCGTCAATTAACAATTGCAACGGCAATAAGCGCAGTGCTTTGCCCAACTTTTTTGTATGCGCAAGAAAACACTAAAGCTGAAAACATTGAACGAGTAGAAGTCACCGGATCACGTTTAAAAGGCGTCGATCTTGAAGGAACGATTCCACTAACGGTATTAGACCAAGATGCCATCAAACGCTCTGGCGCCAACACGATTCACGAATTACTAAAGGATTTATCCGTGTTCAAAGGCGGTAGCGGCACTTTTTCCACTTCAGAAAGCGGTGGCACGTCCACTTCAACACCTGCGGGACAATCTGCAGCAAGCCTACGTGGCATGGGCCCATCAGCCACATTAACACTGATTAATGGTCGTCGTGTTGCGCCCAGTTCATTTGCCGCTGGCACGGAAAACTTTGTCGATGTGAACTCAATTCCACTTGCAGCTATCGAGCGCATTGATATTCTTGCAACCGGTGCATCAGCGGTTTACGGTGCAGATGCCGTAGCAGGTGTAATTAACTATATTTTAAAAGATGACTTTGAAGGCGCTGAAGTAAACGCATCCTACGCAAACAGCTTTAACAGTCATGATGAAGGTAAAAAACAACTTAACCTAGTATACGGTACAAAAATTGGTGAGAGTAACTTAACGGTTTTTGCCGATATTTTTGACCGTAACGCATTTAAAGCAACCGATCGAGATTTCACTGCATCATCACCACTGGTGAATAGTTATTCGTACTTACCAAAACTTGAAAACGCGCCAAATATTTATTATTACAGCTCGCGTGATGGGAATGAATTGCCAGCGCCAAATTGCCAGACTGAATTAGTTACAACTGAATTTGGTGAAGAAATTTGTGCCTATTACCCAAATCAAGACGATTATCTGGATACGCCATTTGAGAGTCTATCGACTGGCTTTATGTTCAATAGCAGCTTAGGCGGTGTTGATTGGCATACTGACTTTTTCTATAGCCAAACAAAGGCAAAAGCGTACTCGTCACCCTCACCGATTAATCAAATAAATGATGAAGATGGTCCTTTCATTTTAGAAGATGCGCTGTTCATTTATGATAATGCAGATGGCAGTAATGATTTGATGGATCAAGTGTTTATTGACCCATTTGAATTTGATACGCAAGCTGGCCGCGAAGTTTACGGCTTTGGCTTTGATGCGCGTTTTAATGCCCCACGTACTGTCGAAGTAGAAACTAAAAACTTCCGCTTAGTGAGTAGCCTTGCAGGTGATGTTGGTGACTGGAGCTGGGAGTCAGGCGTAACCTTTTCTCGCTCAAGCTCTGAGCAAGAAGCCATTGATGGTATTTACAATCGCTATCAATTTCATGCCGCCATTACTGGTGAACTATGCTCAGACGGTACATTAGCAAACTACGACGGCGCGAACCTTAACTGTGTATCAGGCGATTTACTGCCATTTTATAATCCATTTGTGCAAGGCGATGCCGCCAACGATGCGGTTTTAGCAACGGCACAGGCACGTCCAACACGCAGTGGCGAAAGCACCGTATACGGCTGGGATGCAAACTTTAACGGTGAGCTATTCACCTTTAATGATTTACCCGCTTATGCATCATTTGGAGTTGAAGCTCGCCGTGAAGAATTAACTGACATTCCATCACTTGACTCGCAAGCACGCCCTGAAAACCGCTACTTAGTGGATGTATTTGGTTTTGGCTCGAGCTTATCAGAGGCTGATCGCACTCAATACGCGGCGTTCGCAGAAATAAGTGTATCATTGACCGATCAAGTTGAGCTACAGGCGGCAGGACGTTACGATCATTATGACGATTTTGGCGGCACCTTTAATCCAAAAATAGGCTTAAGCTATCGTCCTACCGACTCGTTAGTGTTACGTGGCTCATGGTCTACGTCATTCCGTGCCCCTTCTCTTACGCAAGCTGGTGTTAAATTAAGAACCACTCAATCAACCTTCGATTGCGGTGCTAACCAAGCAGTATCTGATCTTTATTGTATGGGCCAAGGAACAGAGGTAAGTGTTAACTCACTCGAGCTTGGAAATAAAAATCTTAAAGCAGAAGAATCAGAAGCTATTAGTGTTGGTTTTGCTTGGAGCCCCAGCGCTGATACTAACCTAACCGTTGATTACTGGCAGTTTGATCACGAAGAAGTGATTGATACTAATATGACTGCGGTGCTAGATCGTGCCATTACTGATGCATCACTGCGCCATTGCGGTATTGTCCCAGAAGGTCAACAAGGTATTTCTTACGATAATAGGTTATGTGGTGTCTATGACAATAGTGGTTTAAGTATCGAGCAAGATGGTGCCAATCTAAATGAAATTTTAGATAACTATATTACCGAGTTTAACCCACGTGATGATGAGCTATTTTTACCATTATTTCGTGACCATGTTATCCCACTTGAAAATACCGGCACACAAACATTAGCAGGGATTGATATTAAGTTTGATCACCGTTTTAGGCTTTCAGGTGGCGATTTAACTTTTGCATTTGATGGCACTCACTACCTTGAGTTTGAACGCAATAAACCAGGCTCTGATGCCATTGAAAAGTTAGTGGGTACATATCGCTACCCTGAAAACATCGGTCGTATGTCAATCGATTGGGAAGCTCAAAGCTACTACCTAAACCTTGGCGCAAATTACACCAGCAGCTATGATGATGACATTGAAGGACTTCGAGGCCGTGAAATTGATGAACTGGAAAGTTTAGGTAAACTTGACTCACAAGGTAATCATCAAGTTGACGATTGGCTCGTATGGGATTTATCTGCAGGTTACTACGTAAATAAAGCCCTTACCTTAAGAGCGCGCATTGATAATATTTTTGACAAAGAGCCGCCACAGCTATACGGCTCAAGTCGTGGTTTTGATTCTATAAACCATAATGCTTATGGCGCGCGTTATACATTTAGTGTCAGCTATCGTTTCTAAAAATTATACGCGCAGCACTAGTCGCTGTGCGTAACACCATCCAAATTGTACTAAGTGGCTTTGCTTTGTAGAGTAAGGTCACTTATTCAAATAAACTTCGTGTTAAAATAAGCAGGTGTGCGGCTTAGTCTAAGCAACCTATTTCTTTGCGAAAAGTGAAATTATGAAAAACAAACAATTTACTATGCCTGATGCAAGTATCATCTTGTTATCAGTTGCATTAATTGCCTACTTGGCAACCTTGTTTATTACTCCTGGGATGTTTAACGCCCAAAAAGATAGCCACAGTGTTGAACTTTCTCAATACCAAACAGTGGCTGTAAGCGAGCAAACGCCGCTGTTTGCTGAAGGCGGTGAAATTGGCCTGGCAAATGTGTTGTTTGAAGGTTTAGTATCGGGTGACAAGTACGGCGCAACCATCGGTGTCATGGCATTTATATTAATTACCGGCGGCGCGTTCGGTATCATTATGAAAACAGGCGCAATTAATAACGGTATTATGGCGCTTATCAATAAAACTCAGCGAGTTGAATGGCTGTTTCTACCATTATTATTTGTGTTATTTTCGTTAGGTGGCGCAGTATTTGGTATGGGCGAAGAAGCCATTGCTTTTTGTATTGTCTTACTACCGATCATGAAACAGCTCGGCTATGATGCCAAAGTAACGGTTTTAACTACGTATGTTGCCACACAAATTGGCTTTGCAACGTCTTGGATGAATCCTTTTAGTATTGCAATTGCACAATCTATTGCTGAAATACCAGTTTTTTCTGGTGCTGGCTTTAGAATGATCGCATGGGTTGTGTTTACACTATTTGGTTTATTTTTTACTATACGTTATGCCAACTCGATCAGAACCATTAACACCGCGCAAAGCGACTCCCATACTGATATAAAATTAGATACCGCCGATAAACTTATCTTGATTACTTTTATAACGGGTATTACTTGGGTTGTGTGGGGTGTGATGGCGCGCCAATACTATATTCCAGAGCTCGCAGCACAGTTTTTTTGTATTGGTGTGATCAGTGCTTTTATAGCCAGTATTTTTAATAAACAAACAGCCAACCAAAGTGCAGATGCATTTAAACATGGTGCACAAGAATTGTTGCCAGCAGCTATGTTAGTCGCTCTTGCCAAAGGGGTGGTATTATTACTTGGCGGCAGTGATTTAAATGCACCGTCAACCTTAAATACATTACTTTATCATAGTGCTAGTAGTATCGCTGCGGTACCAGACTTTGTTGCGGCATGGGGAATGTTATTATTTCAAAGTGTGTTTAACTTTTTTGTTTCTTCAGGGTCAGGTCAAGCCGCTATCACTATGCCACTGATGTCTCCATTAGGCGATTTACTCAATGTCTCACGACAAATTGTGGTATTAGCTTTTCAGTTTGGCGATGGCTTAACGAATATATTCATTCCAACCTCAGCCAGCTTGATCGGTTGCTTAGGTATTGTAAAGCTTGATTGGAGCGAATGGGCAGCCTTTATTTGGCGTTTCACTTTAGCATTATTTACTTTAGCAAGCGGCTTCATATTTCTTGCTTATTTTATCAATTATCAATAAAAAGACTTCACTATGTTGACATTAATTCGAGGTGCAAACCTTTATACTCCAAGCCCTCAAGGGCAGATGGATGTACTCATCGCTGGTTCTAAAGTGATTGATTTTCGAACCGAGATCAAACTAGAAAGTAATACCGAAGTAAAGATTATCGATGGCCGAGGAAACATTCTAGTACCAGGCTTTGTTGACTCTCTGGTCCATATTACAGGCGGTGGCGGCGAAGCAGGTTTTACTAGTCGAACGCCAGAAATGAACTTAACTGATGCCACCTTAGCAGGTATTACAACCGTTATTGCAGCGCTGGGCACTGACTCAAGCAGTCGCACACTAACCAACTTAGTTGCTAAAGCGAAAGGCTTAAAAGAGCTTGGTCTTAATGTATTTTGCCATACTGGCTCTTATCACTTACCCGCTAAAACACTGACGGGTAGTATTACAAATGACCTAATGTATATTGACGAGTTTATTGGCGTAGGCGAAGTGGCGATTTCAGATCACCGTAGCAGCCAACCCACCGTTCAACAACTCGCAGAGCTGGCAGCAGAAGCAAAAGTCGCCGGCATGCTAAGCGCAAAAAAAGGCACCGTGAGCATTCATGTCGGCCCCGTTAATAGTCACTTAGCGATTCTGCATGAGGTTGATAAAAATACTGATATTTCATTGAGTCAGTTTTATCCAACACACATGAATAGAAATAAAGCGCTGCTTGACGCTGGGATTTTATTTTGTGAAGCCGGCGGTACAATTGATTTTACCACCAGCACAACTGAGTATGATCTTGCCCATGGCGAATATGCTGCCGCGCAAGCGTTAGCTTACTGTTTAACACACAATGTTAAGCCAACACAATTGACTATGAGTTCAGATGGCCATGCCAGCCTGCCAATATTTGACGATCAATTTAATTTGCTCGGGCTTGAAATTGGTAAAGAAGCATCTCTGTTAGGTGCTTTCCAACAAGCTATACGTCAATATGAGGTGAGTATAGAGCACGCATTAATGGCCATAACCACTAATCCCGCTAATGTACTGGGGATTAAAAAAGGCACTATTAGCAAAGGCTCAGACGCCGACTTAGTTTTACTTGATAGCAACACTTTAGCGCCACAACATGTATGGAGTAATGGCATTCATATGGTTGAGCACGGCTTTGCAATAATAAAAGGCGCTTTTGAATAAATAATGAGGCGCATAGCGCCTCACGTTTATTGTAAGGCTGGTTCTACCGGTAGTATTTTAGACACCAATAACTGTTCAACTCGGATCCCTTCAACATCCACAACTTCAAATTTAAAACCTGCGTATTGAATATATTCTGCTCGTTTAGGAATTCGCTTCATGGTATAAATTAAAAATCCGGCAACAGTTTCATAATGCATTTGATCTGGAAATTCATCCACACCGAGCACTTTTGCCAACTCAACGGCTGGGGTTAAACCATCAACTAACCATGAATTTGCATCACGTGCGATAATTAATTCATCACCATTATGGGTGATCAAATCTCCCATAAAGCCTTTCATCAGATCTTTAACTGTCACAATTCCCACGACAAGTGCGTATTCATTTACCACCACAGCGAAGGGTTTTGCTGCGCCTTTAAAGGCATTTAATGCCTCTGACAAACTCAGTGTTTCTGGTAGATAAAAAATCTCTTTTTCGAGCATTTCGTCGTTAATATTCGCTGCATCGCCCTTGAGCACTTGGCGAAGAATATCTTTTGATTCAACTGAGCCAATTAATTTATCTAAATTGCCATTGCATACCAAAAAATGATTATGTGGATGATCAATGATTTTGCCCGAAATACTATCGCTGGCTTCGTTAATATCAAAGTAGACTATTTGATCTCTAGGTGACATAACACTCGATAAAAAGCGCGCTTCTAAATCAAATACATTACCAATCAAATCATATTCTTGTTGTTGTAAGCTACCATATTCTGCGCCTGCATCCATCATTGCGACTATGTCTTCGGTAGTTACAATGTCTTCACGCTCTGCCGGCACATTGAATAAGCGTAAAACAATATTAGTTACACCATTAAAAAACAATACCAACGGTGTTAATGCATACGTTACCCAACGCATAATCGTGACTACGCGAACCGCAACAGCCTCTGGCAGGATCATAGCTAAGCGTTTTGGTAATAAATCAGCAAATAAAATAAACAATGAAGTAATTGTCAAAAACGACAGTAAAAAGCTAATTTGCGCAAGTAACGGTCCTTGATAAAACAACACAAGTACACTTTCAACATAAGGTGAAAGCGCTTGTTCGCCCACTATACCGCCTAAAATAGCAATTGCATTAAGGGCAATTTGGATCATGGCAAAAAAAGCACCGGGTTGCTCTTGCAGCTTTAATACTGCAGCCGCTTTAGCATTGCCTTCGTCAGCCATGACTCTTAATTTAATTTTACGTGATGCTGCGATAGCGATTTCCGACATAGCAAATAACGCACTGATCAAGATTAATAAACCAATCCCGATTAAGTCACCCATTTATAACTCCAAAAATAAGCGCTTTTATAAGCAAAAGCAGCTGGATTATAACCCCTTTTAAAGGTTGGGCAATTTAAATTTAATTAATATTAAAAGTAATTAAATATCAGTACATTACCAACAATAAAAGCTTACTGATACGCGTTGAATGCGTTGCTGAGTTTGGTTTGAGTTGGCTTATCTAGCGCTTTGTTACAAGCAAAATACAGTGCTGGTTGCGTGATCTTGAGTCTTAAAATTGGTGTTAACTTGTCAGTAACCTGCCTTTTAGACTGTTCAAATTTAACGCGTTGTTCAGGTAATACGACGATATCGATAGTGCTTTGACGGCTTTGAACTATTTTAAAAATATTATCAAAACTATTCATCAGCATTAGATTTACACCTTCTTCAAAGCCCTGTGATAATAAAAAGTGATGGCTGTAATTATCTTTTAATACCGCAATTCGGTATTGCTTTGCTTGCTCTAGGGAATCGATAACGATGCTTTTCGAATTCAAAGCATAAAGATAAGTGTTCAACTGTGCTAATTCTGCAATCCAAATAAATTGCTTTTCACGAGAAGTTGAGCGCGCCATAGAAAAAATGCACGTCTGAGGATCGCGCAGTACCATATTAAATGCAGTACTCCAACTATGCACTGAAATTGTATAATCGAGTGTTGAAGAAGCTAACACCATTTGAACTTTATCAGCGATATAGCCAACAAGCTGTTCATTTTCATCAATATATTGAGCAGGCGGAAAGTTTTCTGTAACTATGTTTAATTTAGCTACAGTTTGACTACTTAAGATTATTAATAAAAAATAACACCACTTAGCCACTCTTACCCCACCGATTATTATTTTAAGCCTCTCTTGATGTAAATTAAATATAACGGCAAATAGCTGATTTGTGAATTAAAAAAGCAGCATGCCTCAGCATGCTGCTTATATTAACTGTTATTGACTATGCGCGGTTCATGGCATTAATTAAAAATGCTGAAATTTTTGCACCTTCTCTAAGCGTTGTATCTGAACTCGATTGACCAATCAGTGAACTGTCAGTAAATGGGGCAATTTCCATCATATCAGCGCCAGTGATCGGAAATTCATCAGCCAAAGTAACCAAGATATCCAAAGCATGCTGCGGCGTTAAACCGTTCCCTTCGGGTGTGCCTGTTGCTGATGCAAACTCTTCATCGAGGGCGTCAATATCAAAGCTGACGTAGAGTTCATCAACATTATCAGCTTTAAGCTGAGCAATTACTTCTGCGGCAATTGCCGGCGCGCCTCGTTCGATGATCTCATGGGCCCAATGTTGTTTAACGCCAAAGGTAGATTCCCAGTGTTCTTTTGGCTTACCGCTTGAACGAATACCAAATTGGATCAGATGATGTGGTGCAGGTAAAAACTCTAAAATATGCGTGCACCACGAGCCAAAACATAAATCGATACCTAAACGCTCAACGAGTAAATCGGTATGCGCATCAAAGTGAATAATCGCAGTGCGTTTACCTTGCGCACGCTTTGCCTTCAAATACGCTTTAGTTAACGGGTAACTAATTGAATGATCACCACCAATACCAAAAATGCCTTTATCAGTAAACGTTGCATAAAAGCTATCGCATACATCTTCAGTGATAGACAACGGGCTGACATAATACTCACTGCTTGGATTATCATATAATGCCTGTTGGCAATTACTGATAGTCGCGTCGTTTAAATATTTATCATGCAGTAAATGTGGGATAACCCTTACATCACCTAAATCAAACGACTTTGCCTGAGGCTGCTGATCAATCAATGTTGAGCGTAAAAACAACGGCCCCCAGTTGGCGCCGCGTAAAATGCCACCACCACAGTCAGAGCTAATACCTAAAGTCACCGCTTTATGCTCACTTTGACTAAGTGTATCGAGAGATGCACGCCATAGCGTATCGACATTATCTTCTTGCCCATACAGTTTCATACGCAACGCCGCTTTACGTTCTTTTGCAGTATTAACCGTAAAAACGCCATCGCCCGGCGGGCATAAACAGTGTTCAACTTTACTTTTAAATGTGTGCCATTGTGTGCTCATTGCAATTCCTTACTGTGTGCTTTTGCGTAGTTATGCAAAAGAGCGTTGTTGAAAATAAAATTAATAAAAGATTCACGCGCCGATTTTCACTCGCAATTTTATTACTCTCGCCGCTTTAGCTACATTTTAAATAACTATATAAATCTCTATAATAACAATTGGTTATGCTTATTCGTCCAACAACGTATAAACTAAAATAGAGTGCCTAGTAGGATTGATATAGTGTCTATGAATACAAGTCAACTACCGGCGATGACACAAATTAAAGTCAGTTGCTTGAATATTCAAAGAGAATGAATAAATTTGATAACGGACATCCGTCCTGTACAAGGCAATGCATTGTAGTAATTATGCTAAATTGACAACAACTCTTAATAAATTAGCGTTATTAACTGACGTTAGAACAAAAGTTATAAATAAGGCCCCGCTATGGAAAAGGTATTTCACTTAGGACTCACCCGCGACGATCTACACGGTGCAAAACTTGCAATTGTACCGGGCGATCCAGATCGTGCAGCACGTATTTCAACTTTTCTCGAAAACCCAACTTGCCTCGTCCAAACCCGAGAATTTCATGCTTACTTAGGTCAACTTAACGGTAACTCTGTGGTTATTTGCTCAACCGGTATTGGTGGTCCTTCAACCTCCATTGCAGTAGAAGAGCTGGCGCAA
Organism: Pseudoalteromonas rhizosphaerae; assembly: GCF_028885455.1. NCBI lineage: Bacteria > Pseudomonadati > Pseudomonadota > Gammaproteobacteria > Alteromonadales > Pseudoalteromonadaceae > Pseudoalteromonas > Pseudoalteromonas rhizosphaerae. The sequence continues at coordinate 1,943,919 of NZ_CP118496.1, read as the reverse complement.
TTGGGAGTTGAAACATTCTTACGAATTGGCACAACTGGCGCTATTCAACCTCATATTAATGAAGGTGATATTTTAATCAGCCAAGCATCTGTGCGTTTAGATGGTGCGAGCCAACATTTTGCGCCATTGAACTACCCTGCGGTGTCTGACTTTTTCGCCACTCAAGCGATGGTAAATGCGTGCGGTAATTTAGGCATTGATTTTCATATTGGTATTACTGCATCAAGCGATACTTTTTACCCAGGTCAAGAACGTTACGACACTTACTCGGGTTATGTACCAAAAGCATTTCAAGGTAGCTGTGAAGAATGGCAAAAGCTGGGCGTGATGAACTATGAAATGGAATCAGCAACCTTATTTACAATGTGTGCAGCACTGGGGCTAAAAGCAGCCTGTGTAGCTGGTGTGTTGGTTAATCGTACTCGCCAAGAAATCCCCAATGTAGATCACGGCGAGATTGAGAAAAAATCAGTCGCCGTGGTACTAGAAGCCGCTAAATTGCTGTTGGCTTAATATTTAAACTTATACTTTGTAGTACTGGCAATTCGGTGTAACTTGCCAGTACTGCTTGACTGACACTCAACTGATTTCCCTTGCCCTGCGTTTGTAGTAACTCAATCCCTTTGACAACATCTTTAGTCATTGCCAAACCGGCTAAATGCAATTGACTCACCGCACTTTGCAGTGGTGATAAGCTCGGGCTATACGCGGCATTTTCCGCATAACAACCATAAAAATTGCCATTTTCGAAAGTACTAATTTTCACTGCGCTGTAATTTTCAGAGTAAGGTACATATGCAGCCAACGCATAACTTAGCAACGTTTTATCCAGTTCATCAGTTACAACAAATTCATGCTGTTGTGGAGCAGGGTTAAACAAACTATAAGAATTACCTAAATCTTGCGGGCCAAATGAGTGAGGGAGCAAATCAGCCAGCTTGAATTGCTGCTGCGGTAATAAAATATCAAAGCTCTGCGCATCAGCCAACTCATTCATAAATTGACGACAATAACCACATGGCGCATCACTGATAGCAATTTTAGCTATTTTTTTCGCGCCATTGAGCCAAGCGTTGTTAATTGCCGATTGCTCAGCATGAACCACTAAGCTTAATGCTTGTTGTGCAAATTCAACATTCGCCCCAAAATAAAAATGTTGCTCACCATGTTTATCGTAGCCAACTACAATTGCCCCAACAAAAAAATGTGAAATAGGCACAACTGCAAATTTTGCAGCAATAGGTAAACAGGCACGCAGTATAACCTCGACAGGTTGCTTATATTGCGCGCACAAAGCTGTAATATCAGCGGTATTTAAAATACCCTTGTGCTGTTTTACGTGAAGATATAACTGCTGCTGTTGTTTTTCACTGAAGCTAAAAACGCAGCTAGTTTGAGTACTTACTGTAGGCGTTAATGAAGACATAGACTAGTTTTATGATTTAATGGCTAACTAGTTTAGAAGGTTCAACGCTTAAATGCTAGGTTGATTTACTAACCAATTTTTCGCGCTGTTAAAACAATCAAAGTTTTCTGCCTTTATATCAAAGCGTTGTGCTTTTTGCAAAAACAAATCGTGCATAAAACCATCAAAACTAACGACGCGAGCAATAAAGCAACTAGCTAACCACTGAGATACTGCTGGCATAATAGTCAGCAGTTCACTTGCCGGAAATTTATGCGTTAATTCAGACACATCAACGAGTAACTTATTACTGCCGTAAATAGATACGTACTGCTGCGCGATTTGATAAAAGTTCATCACATCCTGTGCACTTGCCGTCCCTCTTAGCGTCATCATTATTAATGACGTAGATGCATCATACGTGATGCAAGTAGACACATTTGACATATTACTACTCAATTATTAATACACTTACCATTATGGCAAAACAGCCGACATTCTAGATAAAAAAAACAGACAGTCAATATCTAGTAGCAAATCAGGTCTGACCAGAGCGTTAATACAGAATAAAGGATGGTTTTTTTTGCTAAAATAATACCAAAAAATACCTTGTTGTAACTAAGTTATAACCTGAAACAGCTTAACGATAGGAAGTAACTGTATTCAATACATCTAAGCTGAACTAAGATTAAATAAGATGTTTAATGCGGATAAATATAACTTACTTGGTAATATATGCGCCGAACCTTACCAGCACAGCGCACTGTTAGTGCTCAATTAACTAATTAATGGACCTCTCGCTGCTAAACACAGCAAAGAAGTCCACACTTAATTATTGGATAATCAACCGGTATTACGCATACCTGCGGCAATCCCAGTCATAGTGATCATTAACGCGTTATCAATGTCACCAGAGCTGCCTTCTGCCGCTTCGCGCGAACGTTTTAACAACTCAACTTGAAGCACATTCAATGGATCCGTATACGGGTTACGCAAACCAATAGACTCTTTTATCCAAGGTTGATCTGCAAGCAAACTTTGCTGTGGGCTTAACGATTGTACCAGTGAAATAGCCTGCTTGAGCTCTTTACGCAGTTTTTCACCAAGTGGTTTGTATTGCTCTTCAACTAAAGCGTCGTCGTAATGCGCACTTAACCAACAGTCCGCTTTACTGAATACCATTTCAAGCATTTCTAGACGGGCTCTGAAAAACGGCCAACGCTGACTCATTTCATTAAGGGTATCTATGCCATGTTTTTCAAGTGCAGCTTGTAAACCTGTTAGTGCCCCAAGCCATGCTGGTAGCATTAAGCGATTTTGACTCCAAGCAAAAATCCACGGAATAGCTCGCAGGCTTTCAACACCACCATTGGGATTACGCTTTGCTGGACGCGAACCAAGCGGTAATTTTGATAGTTCCTGCTCTGGTGTTGCCATTCTAAAGTACGGCACAAAGTCTTCATCAAAACGCACTACATTACGGTAATGCTCACATGACTTTTCACTGATCAACGCCATTACATCACGCCATTCATCTTTTGGCTCTGGTGGTGGTAACAAATTACTTTCAAGCACAGCACCGGCATAGATGTTTAGACTTTCCAGCGCCACGTTAGGTAGGCCAAACTTAAAGCGGATCATCTCCCCTTGTTCGGTAACACGCAGGCCACCTTTGAGTGAACCTGGTGGCTGTGAACGTAAGGCTTGTGCAGCAGGTGCGCCACCACGACCAACAGTACCACCACGGCCATGGAATAATACCAGCTCAATACCACGTTGCTCTGCCAATTGTACAAGCTTATCCATTGCCTCGTATTGCGCCCATCCGGCAGCCATCATGCCAGCATCTTTGGCTGAATCTGAGTAACCTATCATAACATTCTGTATGCCCTCAGCTTGGCCTCGATACCAGTTATTATCAAGCAATTGAGTAATAACATCGCTGCCTGCATTTAAGTCATCTAAGGTTTCAAATAATGGTGCAACAGGCAGTTTAAAACTACAACCACTTTCTTTTAATAGCAGTTGTACTGCTAATACATCAGAGGCTGTGCGTGCCATTGAAATAATATATAAACCAAACGTCGACGCATCTTGCTTGGCGATTACATCAAAGGTGTCGAGGACTTCTTTTACATCAGCGCTTGGTTGCCAATGTTTAGGAATAAGCGGGCGACGAGAGTTAAGCTCGGCTAATAAAAATGCCTGCTTATCTTCTTCTTGCCATTGGTCGTAATCACCTAAACCTAAATAACGAGTGAGCTCTGAAAATACCTGACTGTGGCGTGATGAGTCTTGGCGCACATCAAGTTTAGCTAAACGAATACCAAAGCTATTAATACGACGTAACACATCTAATAATAAGCCATTGGCTACCACCGCAATGTTACTCTTAAGCAACGAACGGTAGCATGCCTCAAGCGGCTGCTTTAACTGCTCAATGTCAGTAACGATGTCTTGTGCATCGGTGCGCTTATTCATAATTTTAGCGCCAAGATGAGCAACGGTTTCACTCACTTGCGCTTTGAGTACTTTTAATACCGCACGATACGGTTCAAAATCTTGTCCAGCGAGCTCGACTAGCTCATCACTGGCTTGTGACATAGAAAGCTCAGTGCTTAAAGTGTCGATATCGCGACTGTATAAATCAAGTGCCATCCAGCGCCCATGATCCAGCACTTGCTGCGTCACTAATGCTGTTACAAATGGATTGCCATCGCGATCGCCCCCCATCCATGAGGTAAATTCAACGGGGCTGTAATCGTTTGGTAACTCTAAATCAAGGTGCTCTTTTACTTCTTTATTAAAGTCTCGTAAAAAACGCGGAACGGCGTGCCAAAGACTATTTTCGATAACTGCAAAACCCCATTTCGCTTCATCAATTGGGGTTGGACGTGAACGACGGATGTCGTCAGTATGCCATGCTTGGCTGATCAACTGTGCGATACGGTTTAATATATTTTCACGCTCATAAGGCAGGTTATCGGTGCGCTCAAGAGCCGCTAAGCAATCACTTAATTCAACGTGTTTGTTAATAATTGTACGACGAGTTACTTCAGTTGGGTGTGCAGTTAAAACTAAATTAATATGCAGTTTGGCTAAGCTTTCTGCGATTTCATTGGGATTTATTTTACCCTGTTGTGCGTGGCTAGCTAATGCTTTTAAAGTTTGTGTTAACGGACTTAACTGACAAAAACCCACGTCATTAAAACGGGAAATAGTATGAAACTGCTCTGCAACATTGGCTAAATTCAAAAAGTGATTAAAAGCACGTGCTACTGGCAGTAACTCTTCATCGGTTAAAGCATGCAGAACATTAATTAAGGTATGGCGGTCTTGCTCGTTTCCTGTGCGGGATGACTTAGCTAAAGCTCGAATTTCTTCTACTTTATCTAAAATCGCTTGTCCTTGGGCGTCTTTGATTGTTTGGCCTAATAATTGCCCCAATAAATTAACGTTCCCACGCAAGGCGGCATATTGTTCACTCATTCCTGATACTCCATTGTTGATGTTTATACCATAAAGGTACTAATAATAAGCCGTGTTCAATTTTTAAGTGTGGAGTGTAAAATGCGGTAAAAAATCGACACTTTGCTTACCTTTATATTTGTAAGACTCTATTAATATCATCCAAATGGATAATTTAACAGATCCAAGGCTTATTCTATTTCGTAACAAGACATAATGAATCGATGAATTTTGAGTAACTATGATTATTTTTTACGATGGTAATTGCCCGCTTTGTGTTAAAGAAATGGATTCACTTAAGCGTGCTGACACACACAACAAAATAATACTCGAAGATATAAATAAAGATGATTTTGAGCAGCGCTTTATAAACATAAAACGCCACGATGCCATGGCGTTTTTGCATGGCCAGCGTGATAACGGTGAAATGATTTACGGATTAGATGTCACATTTGAAGCATGGCAAACGGTTGGCCGTCATTCATGGCTAAAGCTGCTACAATTACCCATAATACGCTTTATTGCCGATTTAGGTTATCGCCTGTTTGCTAAGTACCGCAGACAGATCACACGCATTTTCTGCCAATCAAGTTGTGGGATAAAATAATGACTAACGCTTATATTATTTTCGGTGCAAGTAGTGAAATTGCAAATGCGTATCTAAAAGAAATTGCCAAACACGATCCACAGGCTATGGTTTTTTGTGTAAGTCGCAGCTCTATTGACACATCCGCTGTCGGTATTGCTGTTGAGCAGTTTGTTTGTGACTATTCCAAAGCACGCTTAAGTGAATTAACAAACTTACTTAAAGAGCGCGCAATATACCCAACTCAGGTAGTTATTTTTAACGGCCAGCTACATTATGCGCAATCTATGCCTGAAAAAAAACTCGACGATATCGATGAGCATTATTTCAATACCTTACTCAACACCAATACATTGACTCCTATTTTGTGCCTGCAAGCAATCGCGCCGCTACTTAGCCACAAAATACCTTGTACCATAACGGCCTTAAGTGCGCGAGTAGGTAGTATTACAGACAATAACTTAGGCGGCTGGTACAGCTACCGCGCCTCAAAAGCAGCACTTAATATGTTATTCAAAACAGCAGCTATTGAACTGCAACGACGCGCAAAACAAACACGTTTAATTCTTTTTCATCCGGGCACAACAGATACTAATTTATCTAAGCCGTTTCAAAAAAATGTACCCGCAGGTAAGCTCTTTACACCTGAGTTTGTAGCATCACAACTTTATACTCTTTTACAACAACCTGAACAGCTCACTGAGGTAGGTCAACCCGCCTACATTGATTGGCAAGGTGAGCACATACACTGGTAAGGATAAACCATGCACTTTACAACAGACGCCATTAGTCAGTTAGATAAACACTACCGTACGCATTTAATAAACTCACTATCTGGTTTTAAAAGTGCCAACTTAATTGGTACTCAAGATAGTGCAGGCAACACCAACTTAGCAATTGTAAGTTCGGTTATTCACCTTGGCGCGCATCCACCGCTTGTAGGTATGATTATGCGCCCACATAGTGTACCTCGTCATACTTTCGAGAATATTTTAGCAACCGGTGTTTACACTATTAACCAAGTGAATAGCGAGATTGTGGAACAAGCTCACCAGACTTCTGCCCGTTACGATAAAAATGAATCTGAATTTGATGCTACAGGCCTTACAACCGAGTATCTGGCTAATTTTTCGGCTCCGTTTGTTGCTCAAAGCCGTTTAAAGTATGCAGTTAAATTTGTTGAGCATCAACACCTTGCCGTAAATGGCACTGAGTTAGTAATCGGTGAGATTATAGACTTACATGTTGAAGACTCAGCAATTTTAGAGGATGGTTTTATCGATTTAGAGTCAATCAACACCGTCACCATTAGCGGCTTAGATAGTTATCACAAAACACACGCTATAACGCGTCTACCCTATGCTAAAAAACCTCGTTAAATAGAGCAGCTGAGCTTTGAAAATGATTGTTAAGAGTGTCATATATACTTTGAATAATTAAATATCATACTTTGATACGGTTGTTAACACTGCGCTATGGAGTAAACCTCAGCAGCAAGTGCAACGTATTATATTGAAAGTCGCAACTACCTTACAATAGACTGTTTTGGTAATTGCGACCCACACTTAAAATATTATTTTAAACATTTCTAATGAGCAAGGATACATTGCATTACAACCTATAACTGTAGGCAGAACATTGGTTCCAAAACCACCATTATTGACCGCTTGTACGTAATAACCATTAATCGATTTAAGCGCGATGTTGTCACCATTTTGAATTAATGCACCAGGGTTATTTGGTAATTCTATCGTGAACGTTTCCCATATTGATGCCGCAGTTCGGTTTGCATTAAGTGCAGCCCCACCACCTTGCTCTGCCACAAAATAGTATCCTGATGTTGTTTGGATATGTATTTCATCACCACTTAGCAAATCACCGCCATTAATATCTATTAAATTAAATTGCTCCCATGGACCAATTGCAAGACGATTTGCATTCACTGTATCCCCCCCATTATTCTCAGCCACAACGTAATATTGGCCACCTGTTTCTAGGGAGATATTGTTTAATATAGTGGGGTTACATGGTAGCGTGGTAAAAGTGAGATCTTCACCTTGCAGTGTTGTTCTGGGCGGTTTTGGATCACCATGAAACCGAAAATGATACTGCGTTCCACAATCTAAATTAGCTACTTGCGCACTCACAGGGCCATTAACTCCTGCGGGTGTGACTAAAACACTAAAGCCATAGTTTGTGGTTTCACCATAATCAATTATTTCACCACTTAAGCCAATAGTAGATGCCGAATAACCATTTAACTGCGCCGATGTTGTCGTAATATTGCTTGCAGGTTGTGTTGTGTACTGCGTACCAGCATGCGCAATCGATGCCGTACCAAGTAAAACCACAAATAAAAGTTTTGAAGTAATCATTGTCGAGTTCCTGTGACGTTTACGCTGCTAGGATTAACAGCCCTATAAGCGTAAACGTCGACATGAAATAAAACATTACACCTTATTACAAGTCGCATAATGATAAAAAACTTACATGACACCCACTTAAATCTAAATTCAATACATAAACTTACATGACACCCATTTAAATCTAAATTCAGCAACTGATTCCAATTCAATCCCATTATAAAGTTGCAGTCCTATATAAAGTAAAAACTTATATGACACCCACTTAAATTTAAATTCAGCAACTTATTCCAATTCAAACCCATCATAAAGTTACAATCCTATATAAACTTACATGACACCCATTTAAATCTAAATTCAACAACTGATTCCAATTCAAACCCATCATAAAGTTGCAGTCCTATATAAAGTGACTAGTATTTTTATAGAAACACAACATTGGAGGTTTTATGGCAATCGCTCGAAAAAGACAAATTAGCCTAAGTGATACTCGCTACTATCACTGTATATCTCGTTGCGTAAGAAAAGCTTATTTATGTGGCATAGACAAGCATACGGGCCAATCGTATGAGCACCGCAGAGAATGGGTTGAAGATAAAATTATAATGCTCGCTTCAATATTTTGTATTGATGTATGCGCCTATGCTGTGATGAGTAATCATACACATATCATCCTTCATGTAGATAATAATAAAGCTAACCGCCTAAATGATAAAGCCATTGCTTTACGCTGGCACAAAGCATTTAAAGGTACTTTATTAACTCAACGCTTTGTGAAAAATGAGGTGCTCTCTACTGTCGAACTGCAATTAGTAAAGTCTAGCATTGGAGAATATCGTTCAAGGCTAATGGACATTAGCTGGTTTATGCGATCACTTAATGAGTACATTGCTCGCAAAGCTAATAAAGAAGATAATTGTAAAGGTAGATTTTGGGAGGGACGCTTTAAATCTCAAGCTTTACTTGATGAGTCAGCACTAGTGGCTTGTATGGCCTATGTCGATCTAAACCCAATCCGTGCTGGAACCGCTTCATCACCTGAAAACTCAAATTATACAAGTATTAAAAAACGTATTGCAGCAGCACAAAATGCCAAACAACCTAGGTCCTTATTTCGCTTTGCAGGTTTAACGACAAAACACACTGTAAATGGTTTGCCTTTTGAACTGAACTCTTACCTAAACCTTGTTGATAAAACAGGGCGCTGCATAAGAACAGATAAAACAGGTTATATAGATCATTCTTTGCCACCGCTACTAGAGCAACTAAACATATGCCCTGAAAACTGGCTAAAAATCACCAGTAAGTTTACTAAAGTCTTTCATGGTGCTGTTGGTAAACCAGATGCAATTGACCGGTATTGTAAACACCAACACTTTAAACGACGAAGTAACCTCAAAAATTGCGAAAAACTATTAGCGTAATACCATATAAAACAACTCTTTACTTTTTATCAGCTCAAGGCTGAAGCTTGTGCTGCCAGTTATTTGCTATACTCGCCCCAAAATGAACATTTACTATTCTGAGAAGAGTTTTTTAATATCATTAGACACATAAAAACTCATGTAACTGTATTGAACTTGGGTGTCATTTTAATTTTTAAAAGTAGTGGATGTCTTTTAACTTATCTTTTAAATTAAAACTAACCTACGTTGTATCTACAATTTACAATATCACAGCTCCAATTCGAATGGTTTGGGAGCATGAGTTAATATTTCATAGCCTGTTGGTGTAATTAAAATATCTTCTTCAAGGCGCACACCACCAAAATCAGGAATATAAATACCAGGCTCGATGGTGATCACATTGCCAACTTCTAATTGATGTTTACAGTTTATATTTATAAAAGGCTGTTCATGTAAAAATAATCCGAGCCCATGACCAAGCCCTTGTCCTGCATATTTACCAAAGCCTGAGGCGTCTAACATTTGTTGCGATACGTTTTGTAAATCAACACAATTAACACCGGGACTAAGTAAATCAATTGCCGCTTGTTGCGCAGTTACAACAGTATTGTATATTTGGGTTTGTTTTGTAGATGCTTTCCCTAACACATAACTGCGAGTCATGTCTGAGCGGTAACCGTTAACAACCGCACCAAAATCCAAAGTAATAAAATCCCCCTCTTTGAGCTGGCGGTCACTTGGGCTGCCATGTGGTAAAGAGGTACGTTCAGCAAACATTAAAATGGTCGCAAATGACATCCCCTCAGAGCCTAATTTTTGCATTCTAAACTCAAGCTCTAGCGCTAAATCTCGCTCACTTACACCAGCTTTAAAAAACGGTAATGTTTGTGCCAATGCATCATCAGCAATGGCGGCGGCAGCTTTGATTTGCGTTACTTCCCATTCAGTTTTGACCATGCGCTGACGTTCAACTAGTCCTTGAATTGGTAATAATGTATGACCACTCAAATCATTCGCTACTTGCTGCCAAAGCGCCACATTAATAAATGCAGCATCAAAACCTAAACGGCTGTTAGCTGGTAAAAACCGATTAATACAATCGCCTAAACTTTCGTTATCACGGTCACGGCTGATCACTTCAAAACCATGGCACTCTGCTTGTGCTCGCTCAAAGTAGCGATAATCGGTAATTAGTACACAGCTTGTTTGCGTCACTATTGCATACGCGGCATTACCACTAAAACCACTTAAATAGCGAATATTCTCATGACCTAATAGTAAAATGGCGGTTAAATTTTCGCTTGTTAATTGTTGTTTTAAAGTCTGTTGGCGCTGAAAAAGCTGACTGTTCATCGAAATATAAATCCTAGTTTTAAGGGATCGCTTGGCTCAATTAGACAATATATGTTTAGCAATTACAAATACACTTACGCAAACTACTTCGGTGAAAAGCTAATGCAGCGCAAGCACTTACAGATGTACCCGTTGAGCGCTCCTATCCTCAACAAAAATATAAATATCTAACACCTTTACTTAGTTGTCGGAATCAATAAATAACATTTGAGTCATGATTATTTTTTTGTATACAGTATATCCTTGCGTTTTTTGGCGCAATAGCGTTGATAAAAATACCGATCCGCTCCTACTCAGTTTCAAGGCTGGTTCACTTTTTAACAAGAATATGACTTATTATTGCAAAGCAGCTTACTAAATATTTTATGCTCATGATTGCCGCCAATTAGTAAAGCATCAGCCATTAAACTTTATGCATCACTACCATCGGTTTCACCTTAATCCAACAGATATCGGCTGAAAATAGCACCCATAAGTTACAAATAGCTTTGATTTCTTGAAACTAATAAATAGTAACAAATGTGTAACGAGAAATAGACTAAAAAAGAGTTAATTATTTAGGACTTTATTGATACAAAATAGTTGTTCTATTTATAATCATCATTTTAAGTTTATAGCTGCTAGATTAAAAAACTAAGTCGATAGAATAACTAATAGGGGTTAACATGCAAGATCAAGCCTTCACTATCAAAGTAATGACAGAAAAAGAAGTGGGCATTGCCATTGACTGGGCAGCGAAAGAAGGCTGGAATCCAGGCCTGCACGACGCTCATAATTATTATAAAGCTGACCCCAATGGTTTTTTAATCGGCTACCTTGGTGATGAAGCGATCGCTACAATTTCGGTTGTAAAATACGATAGCAGTTTTGCATTTTTAGGCTTTTATATTGTTAAACCTGAATATCGTGGCAAAGGTTACGGCATGCAGATTTGGCAAGCCGGTCTTGCCTACCTTAAACACTGCAATATTGGTCTTGATGGGGTGATTGAACAGCAGGATAACTATAAAAAATCAGGATTTAAACTGGCTTACCGTAATATTAGATTCGAAGGTTCTGGTGGTGGTTATGCTCCTGAGAATTTAGAAACTATAGAACTGGCAACCTTGCCCTTTGCAGATATAAAAGAATATGACAAAACATTATTTCCCGCGGATAGATCTGGCTTTACTCAAAACTGGATAAATCAACCTAACAGTAAAGCATTAGGTATTTTAGAAAATGGTCGGTTAGCTGGGTATGGCGTGATCAGAGCTTGTCGCGAAGGCTTTAAAATAGCTCCACTATACGCAAATACAGCTAAATTAGCAGAGTCTCTTTTTATAGCATTAAAAACATCAACACGTTATGACGAAACGATATACCTTGATATACCCGAAGTTAATCAAGCCGCACTAGCTTTAGCAGAACACCATAACATGAAGCCATCATTTGAAACTGCAAGAATGTACACCAAAGAAAAGCCACATTTACCTCTGGACAAAGTATTCGGTGTAACATCTTTTGAAATAGGCTAAATACTATTTAGCTATGAGTTTATCGCGCAGTGCATTGGTTTAGCCGCCAGCTAATAAAATATACATACGAACATAACATTCTAAATTTTTACTATATATTAAACAACTAACGGGTTTTTGGGCCCTTGCGCGGCTGTAGAGTTTGCCATAAAAGCGGCTATTTAAACCGTCAGTCGCGAGGTGGGTGTCATCTAAACCTTTTTAGAAAATGGTCGGTTAGCTGGGTATGGCGTGATCAGAGCTTGTCGCGAAGGCTTTAAAATAGCTCCACTATACGCAAATACAGCTAAATTAGCAGAGTCTCTTTTTATAGCATTAAAAACATCAACACGTTATGACGAAACGATATACCTTGATATACCCGAAGTTAATCAAGCCGCACTAGCTTTAGCAGAACACTATAACATGAAGCCATCATTTGAAACTGCAAGAATGTACACCAAAGAAAAGCCACATTTACCTCTGGACAAAGTATTCGGTGTAACATCTTTTGAAATAGGCTAAATACTATTTAGCTATGAGTTTATCGCGCAGTGCATTGGTTTAGCCGCCAGCTAATAAAATATACATACGAACATAACATTCTAAATTTTTACTATATATTAAACAACTAACGGGTTTTTGGGCCCTTGCGCGGCTGTAGAGTTTGCCATAAAAGCGGCTATTTAAACCGTCAGTCGCGAGGTGGGTGTCATCTAAACCTGCCTCATCTAAACCGGTCTTATCTGAACCCATGGCAAATTCTAGCCCTGTTAAATAAGTTCAGCATAAATTAAACCTTAGTCGGTTAGACTTTTAATTGAGTGGCTTAGCAGTTCGGTTTTTAGTGATGCGCGCAGGTCGAACATTTCATCAATCTGCGAAACAGACAGTTACGTGGCAGTTACGCCTTTATGAGCTTCAAAAATAACCAATCCTTGAGCTTCACGCACTCGAATGCGAGTACAAAATTGCCTATTATCAAACGGCTTAGTTTTAGGTCATATTCATCGTTATTTGCCGCGAAACCAAACATAAAATCTGTATTTTTATTTTAATACAATAATTTAGAGTAAACAAAAAACTCCGTGAGAGTAGAGCTAATAGCCCAAAGAGTTAAAACCATCCACCACAGATTAATTTACAATCCAATTGTATGAGCCGCTTTTCAACGCAACTCGCTTGCAGTACAGCAGTGGCGCAAGCACAATAGCCAAATACAAATAAAGGAGAGCACCATGACAATATTTGGTATTGGTACCCAAACTAAAGAGCAGGCATTAGCCAGCCTAAGTGATATGACAGGCGATTTGACGGCTATTCAAGCTGATGAACACTTAGCACGTATCGCTAATGCACAAACCTATATGCAAGCGAATGGCATTGATGCGATTTATCTAAACGCAGGCACTAACCTTGCCTATTTTACAGGCATGCGTTGGTATGCAAGCGAGCGACTGGTAGGTGCTATCTTACCTGCCAAGGGCGACTTACAATACATTGCCCCGTATTTTGAAATTGGCTCACTTAATGGTTTTAAAGTAATTGATGGACCAATTCGTGGCTGGCAAGAGCACGAAAATCCCTATGCATTATTTGTAAATATAATCACCGAAATGGGCATTGCAGCCAATGGTACTGTGGGAATTGACGAAAGCGCACAATTCTTTATTTTTGACGGTATAAATAAAGCGCAAACTGGCTTAAACCTAGTCAATGCACAACCTGTGACCGCTCATTGTCGAATGCATAAATCAGCCAACGAGCTGGCACTGATGCAAAGCGCTATGGATATGACGTTAGCGGTTCACCAAGCAACTGCAAGTATGTTACACGAAGGAATCAGCACCACTGAAGTTGAAGCGTTTATCAAGCAAGCACACCAAAAAGTAGGTGCTCCAGGTAACTATTTTTGCATCGTATTATTTGGCGTTGCAACCTCGTTCCCACATGGCGTGAAAGACCCGCAAATTCTTAAAAAAGGCGATATGGTACTGATTGATACTGGCTGTAAAGTACATGATTATTTATCAGATATTACCCGCACCTATGTGTTTGGTGAGGCCACAGAGCGCCAACGCCAGTTTTGGGATTACGAAAAAGCCGCGCAAATCGCCGCCTTCAACGCCGCTAAAATCGGTGCACCTTGTGAGGCCGTTGATGCTGCAGCACGCAGTTATTTGGCCGCACAAGATTTAGGTCCTGAATATCAAACCCCTGGTTGTCCGCATCGCACCGGTCACGGTATTGGTTTAGACATTCATGAATGGCCTTATTTAGTTGGTGGTAACAAAACCCCGCTCGCAGCAGGCATGTGTTTTAGTAACGAACCTATGCTAGTTGTACCCGATGAATTTGGCGTTCGCTTAGAGGATCATTTTTACATGACCGACAACGGCCCTAAGTGGTTTACCGAGCCAGCTCACAGTATTGACGACCCATTTGGCTTAGCAGGTTAATTTAACTAAAGCTGCACGGTAAGCCCCCTGCCATGTAGCTTTATAAAAACTAACAATAGCCCCCCTTGAATTTACTCCCCCTCGCCTGCATATCCCTGTTACATTTTGTAAAAAATAGGCTCACTGATGAAAAAGCTTAAAATCGACATAGTTTCAGACGTTATGTGCCCATGGTGCATTATTGGTTATAAAAACCTTGAAACAGCCCTTGCGCAATTAAGTGACGAATTTACAGCTGAGATCAGCTGGAAGCCATTCGAACTAAATCCTGATATGCCCGTTGCAGGCCAAGATTTAAATGAGCATTTAGCGCAAAAATACGGTCTCACTGAAGAGCAAGGTGACGAAAACCGTAAACGTATTTTAGAGATGGGCGAGCAAGCAGGCTTTGACTTTAATTTTGACGGCAAACGGATCATGATCAATAGTTTTGATTTACATCGTTTACTTACATGGGCTGCCACTGAAGGCAAGCAAACTGAATTAAAACTGGTATTTTTTAAAGCACACTTTACTGATTTAGTTTATTTAAATGAGCAAGATACGCTGCTTGATGTAGTGCAAGGCGTAGGCCTTGATAGAGCCCGCGCAAAAGAAATTTTAGACTCTGGTGAGTATTTCCAAGAGGTTCGTAGCGAGCAAAGTGCGCTTCAACAGATGGGCATTACCTCAGTGCCAACTTTTATCATTAACGAGCAATACGCCCTCACTGGCGGCCAGCCAAGCGACGCATTTGTGCAAGCCTTTAAACAAATCGCCGAGCAAGAAGCATAGCAGTAAAATAAAAAGCCATGTAACAACTATTGGGGGTCACTTCAACTAAGTTACGTGGCTTTTTACCTTATGTGCCAATCTTAGGGTGCTGTTGAATCAGTGAGTTCTAAATCAAATACGGCACTGACTGATGCCGAAAAAACAATATTTTCCTGCAAGTACTTACCAGGGCTTGTAAATTGCTGAGTCCGATTACCAGTCACTTCTATCCGTTCAATAGCTTGATTTTCGCCATACCGATTAAAACTATTATTGGCAGCCGAGTTGATACTATAAATACTCCCAAGCTTAGTACCAAATGCCTTGGCTAATGAGCTGGCTTTCTCTTTTGCATCATTCACAGCCATCGCATTGACTTGTGCTTTTAAAGCCTTCGCTGCTGATGATTTTAGCTCTATACTTTTAATTGCATCAATTTTTACGCTCAGTGCAAAATCCAGGAGTGCATTCAAGCGCTTAATATCCGTTAATGTTACTTTAATACTGCGGTTAGCTGTATAGCCTTCCAATTGCTGTTTATCACTCTCGGTATACGAATAACTCGGCTGCGTGTTAATGCTTGAAGCAGAAACATTTTTCTCATCAATATTAAACTTAGAGAGGCCAGCTAAAAAACTATTGATCCGATTATCAACATCCTTTTTCGCATCTAAACTAGAGACTTGTAAACTTTCCACCTCGAGGTTAATCACAGCAATATCAGGCTTTGCTTTTAACTGCGCCTCCCCGGTGACTACAATATGCCGGTTATCTGGCAAAGCCGTATTTGCATTGACAAGTGAGGCAAAAGCTAAGAACGCAAAAAGACTAACGTAATTCATAATATCCCTTTCAAAAAAACCAGTAAATACGTAAGAGCATGGCAACCTTACATCGTTTCTTTATCAATTACTTTAATATTGTAAAACTCACTATCGCTTGGCTCTTCGAAATATTGAGTAACGTGATTAAACACAGCTTCAGTGTCAAATGCAGCTCTATTTGGTTGTTCAATGCATCGCCGGGCAATTTGCTGAAGGCATAACTCATTCGATACTTTTAAGTAAGTAAACTCAATATTAGCTTGTATTTCAGTAGCTAAAATTTTTAACCATGCTCGCTGTTTTTTTGTATTAGCAGGGAAATCCATAACCACAGTCGCGCCAGCTTGCAGAATATTTTGAACATGAACTTTGAGTAAAGATCTCAATAAACCAGAGTAGTTAATATAATCTTCAAACGACTTGATTTGGTCAGGGTAAAGTGTAGCCAACCAGTCATCTTCACTGATAAGCACGGCATTACGTTCAAGAGCTATTTTTTTAGCTTCGGTTGATTTACCTGCCCCCATTTTGCCACAGAATAACAGTAAAGCTCCCGCTACCACCATGAACCGTTCTCCTTGTTGTATTTTGGTTTCTATGCAAATAACTTAACACAAGCTGTAAAGATATAGCACTGTATTAAGTATCACATGAGTCTTAAAAGTTAAGCTAATTTTAAGATGGGTGTCTGCGTAAATATTGTGTTATTACACAACCCAATTTAAAGACACCCACTTTAAACTAATGACTGTTTTTTCTTGAACCAGCTAACTATAAGCATGGCTCTTCCCTGTTACATTCCTTTACAGACTTGCGTGCCTATTTTTATTGTGATTTTACAAGTCGTGGTATTCTTCACAAAAAGTAGCGTCTATATTTTCGCTGCACTAATTATAAAAATGGAGAACAACCCAATTTAAAGACACCCACTTTAAACTAATGACTGTTTTTTCTTGAACCAGCTAACTATAAGCATGGCTCTTCCCTGTTACATTCCTTTACAGACTTGCGTGCCTATTTTTATTGTGATTTTACAAGTCGTGGTATTCTTCACAAAAAGTAGCGTCTATATTTTCGCTGCACTAATTATAAAAATGGAGAACGTATGAGTAATTCTTTTAAAGTGCCGCATACTTTAATTTTACTGCTGGGTATGATGGTCACTGCGTTAGTTGCTACGTGGCTAGTACCGCAGGGATTTTTTGATACTACATTATCTGATTCTGGCCGAGAAATGGTGATCGCCGGCACCTATCAAACTGTTGCAGAACGTCATTATTTGACCCCATGGGATTTATTAACCGCTATTCCGCGTGCTTTTGCCGCTGCGCAAGATGTGATCTTTTTTGTATTGATTGTTGGCGGCGTACTTGCCATTGCCCGTGCTACCGGCACGGTTGATGCGTTGATTGGTCGTTTACTTGAACGCCATGGTAGACAACCACAACGACTTATTTTTATGGTGGTATTTTGCTTTGCCTTAGCATCGAGCAGCATTGGTACTGCGGGAGAATACATTCCGTTTGTGCTGATTTTAGTCGCTTTATGTAAAGCCATGCGCCTTGATGCAATGACTGCTGTCGGTATGATTGTGGCAGGTTACGGGATTGGTTATGGGGTATCGGCGTTTAACCCGTTTACGGTGTTAATTGCTCAGCAAATTGCTGAAATTCCAGTGTATTCTGGCTTATGGTTACGTTTGGCGATATTCGTGCCGTTTGTATTAATTGGCTTTCACCATGTGTGGCAATACACTAAAAAAGTCGCAAACGATCCAAGTAAATCCATGATGCTTGATGTACCTTGCCCTTTAGGCGATAAAGCAACACCGCAGTATCCTGTACTTGCGCTGCGCCATAAACTAATTTTAGGCAGTTTTATCATCACTCTTGCTGTCGCTGTGTGGGGTATTGCCACTAAAGGTTGGTACTTATACGAGCTAGGCGGTGTATTTATTGCCTGGGGTGCGATTGTTGCTGTACTGGGGCGCTTATCAGCAGATGAAACTGCCAACCGTTTTATTGAAGGGGTCTCAGACCTCGTAACTACCGCTATTTTAATTGGTGTGGCCCGTGGTATTGCCTTGATACTGGAAGATGGGCAAATTTTGCATAGTTTAGTGCATGGTATGTCGCTACCACTTTCGTATGTGAACGCCGAGATCTCAGCCATTGGAATGTTAGTCATTCAAACAATACTCAATACCTTTATTCCATCAGGATCTGGGCAAGCGTATGTAACTATGCCGCTGATGGCCCCACTGGGCGATTTAGTCGGCGTGCCACGCCAAGTGGCTGTACTTGCATATCAATTTGGCGATGGCTTTTCAAATATGATCATCCCAACTAATGCAGTCTTAATGGGGATTTTAGGGATGGCGGGCGTACCTTACGGCCATTGGTTCCGCTTTTGTTTACCATTGTTACTTAAGTTAATGTTAGCCGCATCAATTGTATTAGTGCTTGCAGTAATGTTTGGTTACGGCTTAGATGTACAACCAAGTGCCGTTGGCAGCTAAAGTTACTGGATGCTTAAACGTAAAAACCACCTTTGTAGGTGGTTTTTACGTTTAAATCAAAGTCACTCGTTTTTCTAGCTAACTTTACTCTCGCTAACTTTATTTACTCTTACGTTCTATACAGCACTTTGATAACATGCCAGCCAAATTTGGTTTTAACTAAATGTGGCTCTAAGATCTCAGCACTAAAAGCGACTTTATCAAACTGTGGAACCATTTGGCCGCGTTTAAACTCGCCTAAATCACCGCCTTTTTTACCTGACGGGCAGGTTGAATGCTTTTTAGCGAGCACTTGAAACTTAGCGCCTTTTTTTAATTGCTTGATGATATCTTCAGCAAGTTCTTTATGCTTAACCAAAATATGTAATGCGTGTGCAGTGCTGGCCATTATTTGTCTCTACTCAATTTAACTGCGGCGATTTTAACACAACATTTAATGCCTTATAAGTAATGCTGATCATAGTCACTGTTTGGTATACGACAGTAATCGTACTTGCCAAATAAGCGATATCGATTAAACGCAATGCGATCGTACGCCCAGTTACGTAGGCATTTGGGAATTATTCGCAATATTTTAGCTATCTGCCAAGGCCAACCAAGCTGCGTAACAATATTAATAAATGCATCACTTTGCGTAATACATTGATTATTTTCAACATAAATCATAGTTTTATAATTATCTGTTGCATAGTTAAAGTAACTTAGTATCGCTTGGCCTTTTAAAGACTGCACACTGCATAGTTTAAAATGCAACTGCTTGTCGTGTTTAATAATAAAATTGCACCACGCGCTGCATAGCTTACACTGCCCGTCGAATAAAATGATTTTATTGTGTTGTATTAATTGTTGCGCATTCAATGTTGGCATAAACCGCTCTTATCTTGAATAAGTAAAATGATCTAAACAGGCGCAAGTAGATGCCATAAAGATTACGTTATGGCATGAAATTATTTACTTGACGCTGCAAGAGACCAACGCCAAATCCGACGAATACTCCACCACTGACCTTATTAAGTATCGTCCCCCTTTTTTGCGAGGATAGCTTTGATTTTGCATAAGTAGCACAGAATGCATAGATAGTATTTATTACTATTACTAAACAGCTAAAAGTCACAGCAAGCAGAATATTTAACTCTTCTTTAGATTATAGCTGTGAAACACAAACCATATCCGAGTTGCTATTTTACTACAATTACCTAGTAAATTTTGCCTTTGTATTGTCAATGCATTTAAAAAGTGTGGCAAGTTTAATTAAAGAAAGCATGCGTATTTTATCACTTCATAAATGTACTTGTCTTTTCATCATAATCCTTTTTATCAGCCAAAGGCGACTTGCTAGCCTAGGCATGTAATTATTGTTTCCTAGTGCAAAAAATAAATTTGAATTAGTAGCAAGTAACCTGTCGATAGACTCTGTGCTACTGTAAATTCAATTGAAGCAAAGAAAAATGTATTTTTTTGTTACTTTCGCTCATAAACCAACCGATCCTGCGGTTAAGGTTTATATCGACAAATCATTACAACCGCCCTAATACAAACAAATGCTTTATAAACAGAGATAAAATGGGCATTCAAAGGCTAATTTAGGTATATTGCTTTTAGTCATTTTTATGGATATGATAATGGCTATCATTTACAATTACCTTTCGGATCCTCTATTATGAAAGCAGTATTTAAATCAGCTACCACCTTAGGTGTGAGCCTTCTTTTAGTATCAGCATTTGTTGCGCAACCTGCATTTGCTAATGGCCCTATTGGCGAACATGTAAATCACTTACAAGCAAATATCAAAGATTACTCAGAAGAAGTTGAATGGATGATCGGCAAAGTCGATACCATGGTAAGCAACTATGAAAGCAAAGGCGCAAAAGCAGTAAAAAGCGATGAATTAATCGAATATTGGGAATCAGTGAAGTTTCACAGCGCAATTGAAACAAATTTTGTGCCGGTATATGCGTCAATCTGGCAAGGTATTTATGGCGTAAAAATGGCCATTGATAATAACAAGCCGGCGACTGAAGCTCGTAAAGAACAACAAGCTATGAATGCTGCCTTGTGGCAAGGTCTAGGCGCAGTTAAACTAGCGGCGCAATTTCAACAAAAAGGTTTGCTTGCAAACGTTAAAGCAACTGCAACCACAAGCATGACTCAAAGTGCTACAATCGATGAAATTAAGCATAAACTTGATCGTGTCATTGCCAAATATGCAGAGCGCTTAAGTGATGAAGCAACCAGCATTGTGCACGATACTTATCTTCACCTATTTGAAGGTGTTGAAGGCACACTTATCGAACAAGATGCCAAACTTGTTGAAATATTAGAAAAAGATTTTAACGTGACACTGCCAAAAGCAATTTCAGATAACAAAAGTGTTAATGAAGTACGCGATGTGGTAAGTAGCATGCACACTAAATTAGACCGCGCTAAGGTATTACTCGAAAAAGCCGAAAAAGCACGTAAGGATGTATTTTAAGTGAAGCGTAGGACCTTTATACAAGGCCTAGCTGCGTTTGGGGCAATCGGTGCATTACCATTGCCTCTTTCTCGCGCACTAGCTGCCAACATAGCAAACCCAGTTTCTGTTGATGACTTACCTAAACTTGAAGGTGAGCTGACCTTATACCTAGGTCGTGGTGAAGGTGGTTTGTATGAAAATGTGCTACAAGCAATTCAAGACAGAAACCCCAACTTTAAACTAGGCATTCGTCGTGGTCCTACAGCAGCTTTAGCCAATACCATTGTTGCTGAAGCAAAAGCAGGGGTGCGTAGAGCCGATTTGTTTTGGGCTGTTGATTCTGGCGCTATTGGCTTGGTTTCAGATGCCGGCCTTGCACAACCTATTCCGAGTGATTTATCAGCGCAGTTGCAACCACAGTTTCGCTATAAAGATTGGGCCCCTGTCACCGGTCGTGTGCGCACCATACCCTATAACACTTCGCGTTTGACCAAAGAGCAAATTCCAACCAGTATTATGGACATTGCTGATAGTGACTTAAGCATTGGCTGGGCACCTGCGTATGCATCGTTTCAATCATTTGTAACGGCAATGCGTATTCTCGAAGGTGACGATAAAACAGCGAAATGGCTGAAAAAGATTAAGAAGCGTGCTAAAACCTATGCCGGTGAGTTGGGTGTAGTAATGGCCGTTGAACGTGGTGAAGTGGATATTGGTTTTGCTAATCACTATTACACCTTACGTTTAAAATCAGGCAAACCAGATGCCAAACTTGATTTAGCATTTACCCAACAAGATGCTGGCTGTTTAGTCAATGCATCAGGTATTTTGGCATTGAACGACGACCCTCTTGCCACTCACTTTATGCGCTATTTATTAAGCATCGAAGTGCAAGGTTACTTGGCTCGTGAAGCCTATGAAATTCCGCTGGTAAATGGTGTCCCTCTACCTGAAGGGTTACCATCTTTAGCCAATATTTCACCACCCAAAGTGGACTTAACACAGTTAGCTGATCTTCGGCCAACCATAGCTTTGATGCGAAATAGCGGCGTACTGTAATGCGACTACCAGCTTCTTACCCAATGGCGCTGCTTGCAGCGCTTATTGTTTTATCTCCTATCTTTATTTTAATAACGCTGGCCACTGATGCCAGCTCTTTGTTTGATAATCATAATTTAAGTATTCTCGGCAATACTTTGTCCTTGATGGTATTAACGGTCATTGGTTCTATTTTAATCGGGGTACCGTTAGCATTTATCAGCGCTTATGTGCGTTTACCGTTTAAAAAAGTATGGCTGGTGTTTTTTGCCGCGCCTCTAGCCATTCCCAGTTACATTGGTGCATTTACGCTTTATGCGGCTTTTGGCTCCGGCGGAGAGATACATAATCTACTTGGTATTGAACTGCCATCGATGGATGGACTCAGCGGCGCAGCTATTGTCATGACTCTTTACACATTTCCATTTGTAATGATGACTACCCGCTCATCTTTACTTAGTCTTGATGCAAGCATGGTTAATGCGGCCCGCACCTTAGGTATGTCGATGACCGAAAGTGTATTTAAAGTCATTTTACCCCGTGTAGTAAATGGCATCGCCGCAGGTTCGTTATTGGTCGCCCTGTATACTTTGTCTGACTTTGGCACACCTGCAATGATGCGCCTTGATACCTTTACCCGGGTTATTTATGTCGAGTACAATGCTTTTGAGTTAAGTCGTGCGGCAATGTTATCGTTACAGTTGTTGGTGATTGTGGGCTTTTTACTGTTGATTGAGTCACAAATTAAAACGGCTAGCGAACGCCATGGCCGGCCATTAATTTTGTTTCCTAGTAAGTGGCAACTAGCGGCTATGTTTGCCACTTTTGCGCCTATTTTATTATTAGCCATTGGCTTACCTCTGGCGATATTTTCGCTGTGGTTAGCGCGTGATGGCTTTAGCTCATTTGATTTTAGCATCGCGTGGAATTCAGCGTATGCCTCAGCCATTGCTGCAGTGGTTGCGGTGATTGTAGCTATCCCTGTTGCCCATGCTGCACTTAGCGGTAAAGCGGGTCGTATCATGGAGCGTGTTACTTACTTTGGTTTTGGTATTCCAGGTATTGTAATGGGCACCGCGCTAGTTTACGGTGGTTTGCAATTGCCGTTTTTATATCAAACATTAGGGCTGTTGATCATTGCCTATATGCTGCGTTTTTTACCCTTAGCGGTAGGCTCTGTGCGCACTAGCACTGAGCACCTTGATCCAAGTTTAGTTAAATCTGCGCGGGTCTTAGGCGCCAGTCCGCGCGAAGCATTTACCCGCATAACTTTACCACTCACAATGCGTGGGATCATAGCCGGTGCCGCTTTAGTATTTTTAGAATCCATGCGTGAATTAGAAGCAACCTTATTACTTGGCCCAACTGGTTTTGAAACACTATCGACTTATTTATGGCGTGTTTATGAGGCGGGCTATTTTGGTCGTGCTGCTATCCCTGGGTTATTGTTAGTACTGATTTCTGCGTGCGGTTTAGCTATTATGATGTCTGGCGAAAAACGTAACCAACTCGAACATTGAGGATTTAAATACAAATGCTATCTGTAAGCCAGTTGTCTATAGATTATGGCAGTAACCGTGTAGTAAGCGACCTAAATTTGTTGCTTGGTGAAAGTGAAATTCTCATGCTAGTAGGCCCTACGGGCTGTGGTAAAAGCACAATTTTACAAGCGCTCGCCGGACTAATTCCTATTAGCGAAGGTGAAATTAACTTAGGTAAATGGCAGGCTACCCCCAAATTGACTGTGCCGCCTGAAAAACGCAGCGTAGGTATGGTATTTCAAGACTTTGCGTTATTCCCTCATTTAACCGTTGAGCAAAACATTGGCTTTCGTTTAAAAGATACCGCCGTTGCTGATCATTGGATAGCCCTTCTGGGTCTTGATGACTTTCGTCATAAAAAGCCAGCCACCCTTTCAGGCGGTCAAAAACAACGAGTTGCACTAGCACGTACCCTTGCCCACCAACCTGACTTTGTGTTACTTGATGAGCCGCTTTCAAACCTTGATGCGGCACTAAAAGATATGCTGCGCTGGGATATCCGAAATGCCCTGAAAAAAGCTGGCGTGCCTGCAATTTGGGTAACTCATGATCAAGAAGAAGCTTTATCAATAGGCGATCGTGTGGGTGTGCTCAAGGCCGGAAAAATCCAGCAACTTGATACTCCTGAGCGTTGTTTTAGTGTGCCCAACAATCGCTTTGTTGCACGTTTTTTAGGTGAAGCAAGTTTCATTAGCGGTTTTTTTGAGAATAATCAAGCAACTACAGCCATCGGCAATGTGCCCGCTCTAGCCGTAGATTGCCAACAAGGTGAGGTGGATGTCCTACTTCGCCCCGACGATGTAATGCTAGTACAAGGTGAGATCGGCAACAACGGTGTGGTCGTATGGGTACGCTTTGAAGGGGGGAGTCGTTTATGTGCAGTAGAGCTTGCCTGTAAAACAGTGGTTACTAGCCGCGTAAGCCACGAAGTTGTGGTGTACCCTGGCGATAGCGTGCATGTATCATTAAGTACTTCGCATCCACTCGCGGTGTATAAACGAGCAACCTAAACTCACTTTAACGCTTAAGTTACAACACTAAAAAAAGCCCATCTAGATGGGCTTTGCTGTAGGTGCTTTACTTTTTTAATATGATAATTTTAACGACACCCTTGGCTATTAAAATCAACCACTAGACTTGCACCAGTACTATTGCCCGACACCTTTAAATAACCCCAATATTGGCTTTGATCGCTAATATAAATACATTCGCTATTGCCGCTATTACTGGACTGAGCCTGTTCATTACTGCCATTTGGCCAGCTGCTGTTTGAATAACTTAGGCTGATGTCGCCACTGCCATTAGCGGTGGTTATCGCCACACCACTTTGACTTTGAACGTCAGCAATACTAAACCACATAGGATCGCTGTTACCCAAACAAATCACTTCACCGTCATTTAAACGGCCATTGCTACGACTACCTTGGGTAGCACATGCATCAGGTACACTACTGCTTGCTCCTGTGTATGAAGCAGTTAATTGCACATTATCAAACATGTTATAGCCACGAACCATTACTTGATAAACACCTGCTTGCGCAGGATTTATTACACATTGTTCACTATTACCACCGACATAAGGACGACAATCATAACTATCCATTGTTGGTGTAGCAGCATAACTCACATATAAATCAGCATCGCCCGTGCCACCACTTAAGCTAAACACTAAGTCGCTGGCACCTTGCGGTACATCAAAGCTGAAATACAACAGCTCATCTTGCTCGCCAGCAATAGTCATTGGTTGAGCGTTTATCAACTCGCCGTTACCAACGCTGCTATCCTCTTCAATACTAGCCAATGTTGATGCGGTTTGGCTGGCACCTTGGTTATCAACAACCGTTAACGATACGCTATATTGTCCTGATGTTGTATAAGTATGCACCGGGTTTGCTTGATTAGAACTACTGCCATCACCAAAGCTCCACTGATAACTAACAATTGAGCCGTCACTGTCAATACTGCCATTGCTCGTAAAATTGATCTCATTGTTTTGCATACCGGCATAAGGTCCATTGATGTATGCGATTGGTGGCGTATTAGTGGTTGTACCTGCAACTAAGTCATCACACCATTGTACAAACTCGTTTTCATAATTATTTGCCCACTGCACAGTTTTCGCTTTATAAGCACTCCAATTACCAATGCGTGTATCTGCAAGCATGGCATTAATTTCACTGTAATGGCGTTCGAACATAAAGCGCACAGCTAAGTAACCCCAGCGATAAATACGGTCTTGATCAAAACCGTCATAGTTAGTGGCAAATACTTGCGCTAAGGTATAACGCGAACCATCACTGATGGTATTTTTAGCGGCGTCATTGTTATCAAGATTAGCAACATATTCTGCAACGCCTTCTGACCACCACACAATATCTTCAGTTGGTGAATTAAAGTTTCCATATAAGTCAAAACGACCATCTAAGTAATGCACATATTCATGCTCTAGATTCCACACGTAATGCTCAGCATTGGCGTAGCTCGCCTCATAGGCAATAAAATTTGCTTGATTACCCACAACTGCGGGGTCACCTTCTAAATACATGCCGCCATTATTGGTGTTAATGCCAAAAATCGCACCTGCGTATTTACTATAATCATCGCTGCTATCAAATATATTTACTTGTAAAAAACTGTTGTTATCATCGGCAACTGGGGTGTTATTGGTGGCAAGTTTAGTGTGAAATAAACCTTCTTCTGCGCCCATTGCAGCACATGCAGCTGTATGTTGTGCTGCAGTCATATTTTGTGAGCGAATTTTAATAGTGCTACTACAGCTATAATTTTGCGAAAGCGCTTGCTGAGTAAGTTCATCAACAAAGCCACAAATACCATAGTCATTACAATCAGCGTAATAACTGACAGAATCTGCCGCCGCAAGCCATACTGCATCACCATAGCCAAAGCTGTTATAAGTACTAAAAACCGCTTTTAAGCCAGTATCAACAGTAGCTTGAATAGCAGTGTCGGAATACTGCTTAAGGCGCGCAAGCTCACTGGCTGCATTAACAATTAAATATTGTGCGTCAGAGTCAATCATCCACTGCTTTTGGGTAAATGCATTCAGCTTAGTAACTAAATCAGTATCGCTAGCTACAGCTGTAACAAATGCATCATTCCACTGGCCGCGATAAAGCAAAGTAAAAATACCATTCACCGCACTGCGTATATTCCATTTTGCAGCATAGCTTTCGTTAAAACGCGTTAGCCACTGTTTCACCACATACAAGTAACGATGTTGCTGTTCAGCGCTGTCCATCGTAATGATCACTTCAGAAAGCGTTTTACCATGGCCGTCATTATCGTCATAAAAATGGCTGTTGTTTACAAAAGCATCTATCGCATCTATTACGGCAGGCGTAACCCAAGAGCTAAAGCTCACGTTGTCGTTGTAAAATTCCGCATAAAAACCAGCTCGTAAATATAGGAACAATGCCTCGAGTTCAATGTCACCACCGCCAGCATAAGTCTGTGAGAGTGACTTTGCATGATTAGCAACCGCATACATATTATCAGAACTAAATACTAGGCTCTGAGTTGATGCTGATGCACTAAATAGTTCATTAACACAGCCACTACCTTGATTTTTAAGCTCAGTAATAATGCTCGTTGAACTAGCATTAGCCAGTGCATTTAAATCGCAGCTGACTGTTGCAGCTTGGCTACGCATCATTAACATACTAAATTTTTGGGGTTGTGATTGCAGCTGTGCTATTGGTGCTTTTTCATTATGGCCGTGTTCAACGCCATGATGATGCACACGTTCAACAATCGCAGCTTGTGGCTTGAATACGCGCTGATGGGTCGTATTAGCAAGCGCCATAGAGCTTGCTCCTAATAACGGTAACGCCAAAATCAATCTATTCATTTTCATAATTTACCTTTGATAAATTTTATTATTTCAATCCAGAACGGGTTATCGAGGACGCAATTTGCAACATATAATCGCCATTACATACAATATACTTTGCCTAAAACTAAAAAATTTTTAATTCATTAGTTGTAGCAAAATAGAAAACAACAGTACTTTATCATCAAAAAGGGTACATATGTAAAGATATAAATGATAAGGCGACTTTGTGAAAAATCACCCAAACAGTAACGTGTGAGTTAGTAAGCTAGCAGATATAAAAAAGCCAGTACTTTATTATTAATAACAACCACTTTCTAGTTCATTCTTGTTCCTAATACCTAATTACGTAACTTGCTATACACGCTACAATATAATTAACACTTTGATTTAGCGTGAAATATGGTAATTTATTAGTGAATCGCGTTCACTATCATGAGAAGTCGTATGACCCAAAAAAAACATTGGACATTAAAAAGCATCGCCAAAGAATTAGGCGTTTCTAACGCCACCGTTTCAAATGCATTTAATCGTCCAGATCAACTATCAAAAAGTCGTCGCGAGTCTATTTTATTGGCGTGTAAAGAGCTTGGCTATTTTGGACCCAATAAAGCAGCGCAATCATTACGCCGTGGTAAATTTAATATTGTTGCGCTGGTATTACCTGACAGTATTGAGTATATGGTGTCGGATCCTGTGGCCAGTAGTTTTATGCGTGGTGTGGCTTCTATCCTTGAAAAAAACAATATTAACTTATTATTATTTTCGGGAAATAGTCAAAACCTTAACAGCGTATTAGATTTTGTTGATGGCTTTATTTGTTATGGTCGTCCGCGCAATCAATCACTTGTAGATCAATTAAAAATTGTACCCAAACATGTGGTTACCGTTGATTTTGATATTGATCGTAATGCCTCAGTAAACATAGATAACGAACAAGCTAGTTATGAAGTGGCTAAACACGTATTAAAAAGCAGTGCTGATCAGGTCGCTATATTGGGACTGCGGTTATTAGATGAAAATGTATTGTGTCGTGTATATGAGCACCATGAATGCGAAGCCGGTCAATCAATTGCACATCAAAGATTACGAGGTTATCAAAAAGCATTAAGCGAAGTTAACATTACCTTAGGTGACGATAGAACTTGGAATATTCCAGAAAGTAGCGAACGTTATGCGAGCATCGCAGCAAAAGAGGCGCTCAACTGCATACCTAGACCCAATGTATTACTTTGTATGAGTGATCTTATTGCCCTCGCGGCAATTCGCGAAGCAGTTAAAATAGGTATAAAAATACCCCAAGAATTGCGAATTGTTGGATTTGATGGCATTGATGAAGCGCAGCGCTCTATGCCAACATTAACAACAATTCATCAAAATAGTGAAGAAAAAGGATCGTTAGCAGCTAATTTATTTATTAGCAAAGAAGAGCAAAAAGCACTTATCAACTACCAATTACAGTTAGGTCATAGTGGCTGATAAGTGACTGATTGTAAGGTTTAATTTAGTTTAACAAATCATTTAGTGAGGTGAGTATTTGCTCATTCCCAGTGCGTTCAATTATTAACGCTTCGCGACGTGCAAAATTAACTTTTAGGACAATTTCACTGTCGTTTAATAGCCACTTTAAAGCACAACTATTGTCATCACCTTCAACACTAAACTCACCTGCAAAGGCACTGTGAGTATTACGTATCTCAATTAATTTTAGTAATCCCTGTACAATAGGCTTTGCAAGAGACTGCGCAATGATATCAGCATCTAAATATGGACGATTAATATCACGACCTACATTTGATTTTGCTAGTAACGCCATATCATTTTCAGCTGCGAATAAGCCACCGTAGTAAACTTGTGGTACGCCGGGTGCAAAAAATTGAATCGCGCGCGCAACTAAATAGTCAAAATCATTTGCACCTAACGCATTGTAATAAGTGCAATTTACTTGGTACAAGTCGACATTACTGGCAGCAGCCCCAGTTGCTTGGCGGCTTTGGTTATTGCTATTTGCATGAATAGTTTCAACTAGATTATCAATTTGCGCTGCATTTAATAATCCTGGCTTATCACCCATTGGACCCGCATCAATAATACCAATGCCATCGTGGGTATCGAGTACTGTTAAGCAATTACGTGGTGAAATATTTAACCACTTTACAAGTGCATCACTATTATTGGTAAATAAGCTGTGCAAAATCAATGGTGGTAATGCAAAGTCATAAACCATATTGACCCGCTTTGCGACGTCAACTTGAGTTTGATAATGGCTGTGAATTTCAGCAATTGTTTCCATACCCAATGCATTAGCTTGCGCCGATAACTTATCTAAATAATCAAACGTTTCATCTAGCATAAAGCAGTTTGTGCCAGCTTGCTTAATCGCGTAACCCGCCGCATCTAAACGAATAATATTAACGTTATTAGCAGAGAACTTTGTTAATACATTATTTAAATACGCAACGCCCGCAGCAACTTTAACATTAATGTCGATTTGATTATCGGTAAACGTGGTCCAAAAATCATACGTTTGACCATCGCCACATGGCATTGGAGTAAAACAACTGCCAGGGCGCGGGCGATAAATCGCTTTTTGCTCGGCGTCACTCATACCATTTGGAAAGACATCTTCTTTAGTTAAAAATAAATCCCAAAACGGTGATGCTTTACCTTTTGCTAGTACATCCTGAAACTGAAAGGATTGCGCCGATACGTGGTTCACAATCAAATCGGCCATCAGATCATAGTCTGCTCCTAACACTTGAATGTCTTGCCAAGTACCGATCCGTTCATCCACGGCACTATGATCAATAGGGTCAAAGCCTGCATCACTACCATCAATTGGATTGTAGAATGGCAATAGGTGGACACCTCCGAACACGCCGTGTAATGGACCATTTAAAAGTGCGGTCAATGCGTTGATATCTTGGCCAGTGATTCGATCAGCATATGTGATCAATTGAACTTTATTCTTCATCATTGTGTGATTACCATGTTGAAACTTAATCGATTAAGATATATCTTTAACTAGCAAGTAAGAATTTACAAGTAATTTTTAATAATTTTACATACAAAAATCGTGGCTCACGTAATACTACAATAAGTAACTAACTGACTTACTAAGTGTTAACTGAGCATTTAACGAGGAAAAAGTACATGACAAAATCACACACACACGTAAGCAGCGATCCGTTGCAACAAATACGCTGGCTTACATATATGATGTTTTTTATGTTTGCCATGACTTCTGATGCGGTGGGCATGATCATACCTGAACTTATTAAAGAGTTTGGTTTAAGCATGACCCAAGCAAGCGCGTTCCATTATGCACCTATGGCGCTAATTGCTTTTAGTGGATTGTTTTTAGGTTTTTTAGCAGACAGTTTAGGGCGTAAAACAACCATCATGCTAGGCCTTTTAATATTTTCGGCGAGCTGTTTCTTGTTTGCGTTTAGCACCAGCTTTACCTTCTTTTTATTGCTACTTTGCTGCATAGGCTTAGCCATTGGTTTATTTAAAACGGGTGCGCTTGCGTTACTTGGTGATATTTCACATAGTAACGAAGATCACACTAAAACGATGAATAAGGTAGAAGGCTTTTTTGGCATAGGCGCCATTGTAGGGCCAGCTCTAGTAGGCGTCTTACTGGTGCAAAATGTAAGCTGGACTTACCTGTACATTATTGCAGGTGTAATGTGTTTAATTCTCGCTTTACTAGCGTGGCGTGCAGACTACCCAGCCGTTGTAAAAACCACAGCGAAGCCCACCTCGCTTGCCACCACTATGAAAATGATCAAAAATCCGTATGCGCTAGGTTTTTCTCTGGCAATTGCCCTTTACGTGGCCACGGAGGTTGCTATTTATGTATGGATGCCTACGCTGTTAAAAGATTACACTGGCTCTTGGCCACTACTTGCAACCTATGCATTGACAATATTTTTTGTACTGCGTGCCGCAGGGCGATTTATTGCCGTATGGTTACTAAACCGCTATAGCTGGCAAGGTGTTATGGCCTATTTAAGCTTAGGCATTGCGCTGTGTTATGTCGGTACATTATTCGGTGGCGTTGATTGGGCTGTGGGTTTATTGCCGCTTTCGGGGTTATTTATGTCGATGGTTTATCCGACTTTAAACTCTAAAGGTATATCCTGCTTTGCAGTGCAACAGCACGGTGCTGTAGCGGGCGTGATATTATTTTTTACCGCACTTTCGGCGGCTTTAGCACCCTTGTTCATGGGTATGATCAGCGATTACTTTGGCCATGTGCGTTACGGTTTTTATTTAGCTACGGGCTTTGCTGTCATTTTATTTTTAGCTATGCTGTTTAATTATTTTAAAGATCCATCAGCAACGGCTTTACAGCAAGATAACCCTGTAACTGAGTAAACCTATATTTTAAGACAATAAAAAATACTTTATAAATCAATGAATGAATAAAAAAAGAGCAAATTAAGCACAAAATAATTTGCTTCTTGTAAAATATTTGTTATTTTTACTTAATCGATTAAGTAGAAATACAAATCCAATTGGGTTCAACACAACGAGGCGTAACCATGACAACACACAACACACCTTTATATTTAATCAGTGCATTAGCACTTGCAGTAAGCCAAGGCGTACATGCGCAACAACAAGATCAAAATTCTCAAGTACAAGCTAACAAAGGTCTTGAAACAATCGTTGTAACTGGTGTACCACGTCGTACAACGATTATGGCATCAAGCGTATCAGTCAGTAGCTTGTCGCTTGAACAAGTTGAAGTGTCTACACCTCGCTCAACCGCTGAGGCGTTTAGAATCATTCCGGGTATTCGCGCAGAATCGACCGGTGGTGAAGGTAACGCAAACATTGCTGTGCGTGGTTTACCTGTGGCATCTGGCGGTGCGAAATTTTTACAATTACAAGAAGACGGTTTACCTGTACTGCAATACGGTGATATCGCTTTTGGTAACGCTGATATTTTTATGCGCTTAGATAATACCGTACAAACAATCGAATCAATTCGTGGCGGCTCAGCATCGACGGCTGCAAGTAATGCACCTGGTGGCATTATTAACTTTATTTCTAAAAATGGTGAAAACGAATCAGGCAGCGTATCAACTACTCTGGGCCTCGATTACGATAGCGTTCGTACAGACTTTGAATACGGTACTTACCTAAGCGATAGTGTACGTTTTCATGTCGGTGGCTTTGTTCGCCAAGGTGAAGGTCCACGCGAAACAGGTTACACATCAAATAAAGGCGGGCAAATTAAAGCCAACCTAACCAAAGATTTTGAAAACGGCTATGTTCGAATTTATTACAAGCATTTAGATGATAAAAGCGTAGGTTACTTACCGATGCCAATGTATGCAAATGGCGATTCTATCCCTGGGTTTGACGCACAATCGGATACACCACACTCGGCATTATTTACAAAAACAGTGCGTCTAAACGGCGAAAACCAAATTAGCAGTGGCGATATTCGCGACGGTATGAACCCTAAAGTTGACTCAATTGGCTTTGAAGCAGTATTTGACTTAGATAATGATTGGCGTATCGAAAACCGTTTTCGTAAATCATCTGTAAGCGGTAACTTTAATTCACTTATTCCTGCTGAAGTAGGCAGTGCAACGTCGATTGCAGAAAGTATTGGCGGCGCAGGTGCAACACTCAGCAATGCAAATACTGGGGCTGCATTTAAAGACAATTTAGCAATGCGTATTCATACGTTTGACGTCACAATGAACGACTTTGACTCTATTGTGAACGACTTTAAATTGACTAAATCGCTCGATGACGACACCAGCATTACGTTTGGTTACTACGCATCAACGCAAAACATTGCCATGTCGTGGTTATGGAACTCTTATCTAATGGAGCTTAAGGGCGATAACGCAGCCTTATTAAATGTCACAGCTGCCGATGGTACTGAGTTTTCTGAAAATGGTTTATACGCATACGGAACACCTTTTTGGGGTAACTGTTGTCAGCGTGATTACGACACAGAATACGACACTCGCGCCCCGTACGTTGCATTTTCTACAAAACTTGGCGATGTAAGTATTGATGCAAGTGCCCGTTACGATAGTGGCGAAGCTCGCGGTAATTACGCAGGTGCAGTAACCTCTACAGTTGATATGAATCGTGATGGTGAAATATCCGTTCCTGAACAAAATGTTGCAGGCATTGATATTACTAATGCCAGCCCAGTTAACTACGACTGGAACTACACATCTTATTCAATTGGTGCTAACTATCAAATTGACCCAAGTCTGGCAACATTTGCTCGTATCAGTAAAGGCGGACGAGCGAATGCTGACCGACTTTTATTTGGTAAAGTACGTGCAGATGGCTCTGTTGCGAAAGAAGATGCTGTAGATGAAGTTAATCAATATGAGTTTGGGGTTAAAAAACGTTTTGATTCATTCTCTGTATTTGCAACTGCTTTTTATGCAGAAACTGAAGAGCAAAATTTTGAAGCTACATCACAAACCTTTTTCGACCGTGAATACGAAGCCAAAGGGATTGAGATTGAATCAACTTACTTCATCGATGCGTGGGATTTTCGCGGTAACTTAACCTGGACCGATGCTGAAATCGTTAAAGATGCACTAACACCGGAAGTAGAAGGTAATACGCCTCGACGCCAAGCAGATTTAATTTACTCACTAATGGCGCGTTATAGCTACGAGAAAGGTGCAGCTGGTGTAAGCTTTATTGGTACTACCGATGCATACGCTCAAGACAACAACGACCTTAAATTTGATGGTTACACCCAAGTAAATGGCTTTGTAAGCTACGATTTATCTGAAAACCTTAGCATCGCGCTTAATGTAAATAACCTATTTGATACAGTCGGTATTACTGAAGCCGAAGAAGGTTCTATCCCAGATAATAATATTATCCGTGCCCGCACTATTAACGGCCGTACAACGTCACTAACACTTAAATACCTATTTAATTAACCGAGCTTTAGTATTTTTAAGCGCTGAATAATGTATTTTCAGCGCTTGATCTCCTAACATCTATTTACCTTGAAAGACTCTCCCACTACTTTTGACCTAGCCCTTGCTAGGTTTTTTAGGATTTACAATATGACCAAATTACTTAGCCTTGGCGAGCTGCTTATTGATATGCTGCCGCAAGATTCTCAAAACAGTGCTTATTTGCCCATTGCTGGCGGCGCTCCTGCCAATGTAGCGGTAGGTTATGCCAAACTGGGCGGCAAAGCGGCTTTTTGTGGCGGTATGGGCGATGACTATTTTGCTAAACAATTAAGTAAATCGCTTGCGCAATATAAGGTAAGTACAGAGTACTTATTTACAATTAAAGACTCTCAAACGGCCGTGGTTATTGTCAGTTTGGATGAAACCGGTGAACGCAGCTTTAATTTTTATCGCCACAATACCGCCGATTTACTGTTAACGAGTGAGCATTTAAACCATATCAAATGGGATGAATTGAGTACCCTACACTTTTGTTCCAACACGTTAACTAATTTAGCCATTGCGCGCACCACGATCAATGCTTTAAAGCTGGCTAAAAAGAACCATAAGCTAGTCAGCTTTGATGTGAATTTACGCTATAGCTTGTGGCAAAATAGCAATGACATTGAGCAAAATGTACACGCGTGTTACGCCTATTGCGATATTGTTAAGCTATCGCGTGATGAGCTGAACTTTTTAGCTGAGCAAACACAGCAAGCACCTGATGATTATTTACAATCTATTTTAGATACAGGTGTTAAATTGGTATTTTTAACCGATGGCCCTGCACCGGCAACGGTTTACCATAACGTATTTACATTTACTGAAGCTGCACCAATTATTACGGCGGTTGATACCACCAGTGCGGGCGATGCGTTTATTGCCGGGGTTTTGTATTATTTAAATCATAATGATGAAAATATATTGCTCACGGATAAACTCAACAATCAGCAAATAGTAAAACGCGCTTTAAATTTCGGCCTTCGCTGTGGCTCTAAAGCCTGCTTAGCCAAGGGGGCTTTTCCAGCATTACCTACACTTCAAGAGGTATAATACCAATCCGCAATAATACTTAATAATTTTACGGGGCTAAACGTGTCGCTATCTGCGTTAAAAAATTCTCATTTAGAACAACTAAATAGCAAATTTTTTGCCTAGCTATCAACACGTTTTTCCAGCCTCAAAATAGATCACTTAATTAAGCGAATTGGTATAAATACTTTAAAAATAAAGGCCGATTATGGCCTTTATTTAAGCATCCGCTTCTTCATCATTACTTTTTAACCATTCTAAGGCCGCAGTGGCGTTCTCAAAATATTGAATTTCACCTGATACAAACCAACTGCCTAATTTAGCGATGGTTGATTGCCAGTCTTTGTTGCCGTATATGGCTATTTTTTTAAACTCTTTGTTGTGTTTTAAGCCAAGTTTTAAATCATCCCATGCGGCTCTAAGTTCCCAGCCATCAAGCTCAGTTCCATCTATGAGTACATTAACAATAGGATGTTTAACTTCGCCAAGCGCAGAGTCTATCATCGGCGTAATCACTTCATAATCTTTGTGAGTGAGTGTGCCTATGGCTTTTAAGGTTAAAAAAAACTCGCAACCAGAGCGCTCAATACCAATAGATAAGCCGTGTGTTAAATTTACCATAACCCGAACTCCGCAATAAAATGAGCATTGAGTATAGGTGATAGCTTAGTAACCAATAGTGAAGTAGATCAAAAAACAGGCACATATACTTTTATTGTGCCTATTTTAATTAAATGCTTAATTATGCATTTTTAAGCCGTGCTATTTGGTTTTCAACATCTGTTAAATGACCGATTTTAAGCCAAACTCTGGCTCCTTCACTGCCTGCTATTGCTTTAATTTCGCTGTTAGGCGGTACTCTTAACCAGCTGTGTTTTACTAATGTATCGCCCTGCTCTTCAAGCGAGCCTTCAAGAACTAAAAGCTCGCCCCCACCCAAGGCGTTTAACGATATTTCACTGTTAGGTGCAAATGCTAAAATACTCACCTCTTCAAAGGCGTCTTTATAAAGAGGAGCTACATTTACATCACTAAACTCAGGGTGAGGAACACCATGCATGGTATTAGTTTGCAAGCGAACATGCTCTCTGTCCTCTGGCTGAAACTGCCATAATTTTACAAATATAACGCACCCGTTTTCAGAGCTTGGTGTATGTTTTGACTCAGGCGGATTACGAATATAAGAACCCTTGGGGAAATCACCATGTTCATCTTGAAAAACACCTTCAAGCACAATAAATTCTTCACCGCCGGTATGTGTATGGGCAGAAAAATGGCTGTTTGGCGCATAACGTACAATGCTGGTTGCGCGTGCAACCTCATCGCCCACTCTATCAAGTGGACGCCTATCAACACCCGCCATCGGTGAGGCTATCCATTCTAACGATTCGCTATGCACAACAACACGTTCGCTAAAATCAGCTGCAATTTTCATAAGTAGCTCCACATTATAAATTGATAACTAAGCGGCAATGCTTGGACGTTGAGAGACCTTTTGTTGCCATGCAATTAAATGTGATAGCTCACTAGGAATAGCAATTTTCGCAAATCCTGCAAACACCAGACCGGCGTACAAAGTAATATCTGCAACACTAAAATTCTCACCGGCAACATAAGCAGAATTGGCTAACACTGTATTAAAATAAACAAAGCCTTGGCGCGCTTTTTCACCTTGCTTTTCTCCCCAAGCAACATTTTGATAGGTTTCAAGTGCTGGGCCTAAGCCATCCGTTGCATGATGAAAGTAAGTTGCTACAGCATCAAGGACCATTGACTCCGCACGCTTTTGCATCATATTAATCACCGCGCGTTCTTTTGCCTCAACACCGGTTAATGAAGGGCCAGCAAAAGAACTATCAATGTATTCAGTAATCGCGGTGCATTCTGCTATATATGTCCCGTCATCTAGCTCTAAAACAGGCACGCCTGCTAAGGGGTTTTTAGCTAAAAAGGCTTCAGTACGATGCTCACCATTTAATAAATCAACAGCAACAAATTCTACTTTGTCAGTCGCATTTTTTTCAGCAAGTGCAATACGTACACGTAATGGATTAGGAAAGTTTTCTACGTCATAAATTTTCATAATTATCTCTTTATATTTTTAACCACAGTTTGAACTAATATTGGCAAGATTAAATACCTACCTACTGATAGGTAATTTATATTAAGATCTCGATCTTTGCAAACTAAAAATAAAAGAGCTTGAAAATAACTACCTACTGGTTGATAATTTTTTGCAGCGATATGAAGGAAGTTTTAAAATGACAAAAAAAGCAGCCCTGTTAAAAGCAGCAGAAAATAAGGTTAGACTTGGTGGCTATAGCAATTTTAGCTTTAGAGAGTTGGCGAATGAAATTGGTATTAAAAGTGCGAGTGTGCATTATCATTTTCCGACCAAAGCTGATTTAGGTGCTGAACTCGCGCATCAATACACTGATGCCTTTATCGCTGTGCTTGGCGAACCGGAGGCACATAAAGCAAACGGTAAAAATCCAATCGATATTTACACGCAATTATTTAGAAATGCGTTAGTGATGGATAAAAAAATGTGTTTATGTGGCTTACTTGGCGCACAAAGTGACAGCCTTCCTGATAAAGTGCGCGATGAAGTAAAACGCTTTTTCATTAAAAATTTAGCCTGGTTAACTCAAGCACATAAAATAAATGGAGAGCTTAATCCTGAACGTGCTGCGATTAAAACAGTGAGTTTATTAGAGGGCGCAATGATGATCAGCAACACCCTTGATGATATTCGCTACTTTGAGCAAGCTACTTTTTAACGGCTAATAGTTTGCCTGAACGGTTAGTGATCAAAAAGTTGATAAAGCTATTAACTAAATTACAACTCGATTAAACATAAAAAAGCAAGCCTTCACAAGGCTCGCTTTTACATTATTAAGATTACGATTTATTAAACTGCACGCACTTTATGCTTTGAATGCACTATCGCTAGTACTATAAAGCCTATTACCGCCACTGCTGCACCAATCGGTTTACCTAAATCACTTGATAAGTTTAACCCTATTGCCGCAGTCATTATGTATGACAAGGTCACTGCTGTAGCGATGACTGCAGGTACACTGGCAATCCAGTGAAATGTTCCACGGTCAAATAAGTACTTAGTCGCAAGCCATAACACACTCGTAGAAAGCAGCATATTTGAGAATGCGAAGTAGCGCCAAATCACAGAGAAATCAAGCTTAGTCATAAAGTAGGCAATCGTTAAAATAGGGATTGCTAGCAATAAACGATTACGCAAACTTTGCGGAATACTAAACGCATCAACCACTGTTAAACGAAGTGAACGAAACGCCGTATCGCCTGAGGTAATTGGGAATACTGCTACTGCAATAATCGCCATAATACCACCAAACACACCTAAATAACTGTTTGCTATATGGTTAACCACCAAACCTGGGCCGCCTAAATCAAGCATTGCTTTTAAACCTGCATAGCCTTCTGGGAAAGCAGCAATACCCGCTAATGCCCATACACAACCAACAATACCTTCACACATCATTGCGCCATAATAAACTGGACGAACGTATTTTTCGTTAGTTAGGCAACGTGCAATAATTGGTGCTTGCGTAGAATGAAAACCACTAATAGCACCACAGGTTATGGTAATAAACAATAACGGCCACGTAGGTAATCCATCTGGATTTGGAGTTAAAAAGTCATGGGCATGATCAGCTTCAAAATACGCTAAAAAATCACCAGCTACCGGTAAATGCGGCGCATTAATTAACAGTGATACAGCAATTGCAACCGTCATCACAATCATTAATAAACCAAAAACAGGGTAAAATTTAGTAATGATTTTATCAATTGGCAGTAAAGTAGCTAAAAAGTAATAAGCCAAAATAGCCAAAACCCAAAAGGTATTATTGGCAAATATAGTATCTTTAAATACGTCTAAGTTGCTTAATAATCCAGCGGGGCTCATTATGAATACCACGCCGACAAAAAACAGTAACATCGCCGTAAATATTAACATAAAGCCTTTAAATACAACGTTGTAATATTTACCTGCAATTTCTGGTAGGCTTTTACCATCCTCTTTGATACTCATAACACCTGAGTAAAAGTCGTGTACAGCTCCACCTAATACATTACCGAGTACGATCCAGACCAAAGCAATTGGTCCATATAGAGCACCGAGAATAGGGCCAAATATTGGGCCTACCCCTGCAATATTTAAAAACTGAATTAAAAACGCACGAACAGGATGAATTGCAACATAGTCAACACCTTCGCTAAAACGTTTTTGTGGTGTATCAATGGTGGCGTCCATACCAGCTTGTTTTTCTACAAAGGGACTGTAGAACTTGTAACCTAATATTAAAATAGTCAGGCAGATAAAAAAGATGATCATAAGCACGTTTCTCTTTTTGTAATATAGAGCGCGTTGTCAGTCGCCCCGAATTTCAAACTATGGGTAATCGTTGAACGTTAGCAGAGCCTGTTAAAATCCACAATACGACTATCTGATAATATTATTAGATGTTTGAAGTGCAGAGTTTAACTATCAGGAACAATATAGTAGGCAATAAAAAAGCCTTGCAGGGGAACAGCAAGGCTTGGGACTTAACGGGGAATTATTTAAATGTTAAGTGCACTTATTCAAATGTCACTGTTACGATATTTGAACATACATCTGCTGTAACACAAACTTGGTAATCATAGGCTGGCAAAGTTGCATTACGTAAGAAGTCACGGTGACGGCCGTTATCAGTCGTTGTTCCTACAAACTCACCATTGCGATATACATTAAGTGATTGAGCACCCACTTGCTCCCAGCTAAGATCAACACGCATAGTGTTTAAGCGGGTTTTATTCGCGCGGGTTAAACTCAACGCAATTGCAACATCACTCACAACCACGGTCTGTACTGACGAATCAGTATTACCTTCACTATCGGTTACAGTTAATGTTACTTGGTAGTTACCTGATTGCGCATAAGCGTGAACTGGATTTGCATCTGTTGAAGTTGCACCATCACCAAAGTCCCAGCTCCATTGTGTAATATCGTTATTTGCATCGCTGCTTGAATCCGTAAACGAGACTGTTAAAGCTTGTGCATCATAGTCAAAATCAGCTTGTGGTGGCTGCGGGGTTACCTCACCAATTGCACTAAATGTAAGTGACCAATTATTCAGTGTGCCAGTATCTGCCGCATAGGTATCTTCAACATGTAATACCCAATCACCCGTTGCCACTTCGCCATTAAAATCAGCTAAAGAGTAGCTTTGTACTATATCCTCTGCGCTACCGCCTGACTGACTATGCAATGTAGAACTTGTTCCTCTAGGCGAGGTTAACGTAACGATTAAATCACCAATGTAAGTATGTGAAATATCAATACTCGCTTGAGTTGCAAAAACAGTCAGTGGATCATTTACGGTGATCACAGAATCAACACCGTCAACATTGTTATCGGGGATTGCTACTGCGGTATCATTCGTATAGGTAAAATCATTTAAGCCAACAGGATCAACTAATAAGCTTACTGACTTCTGCTTAGCCAACTCGCCAGAAGATGCATTTACGCTAAAGTCATAGCGCCCCCATTGTGTTGACTCTTGAGTTGGCACACTAAGTATCACCACATCACCAGGCGTTGCAGTGTTTGCTGATAAACTAGCACCAGCTAAATCGCCAA
The DNA here is from genome assembly GCF_028885455.1 of Pseudoalteromonas rhizosphaerae. Classification (NCBI taxonomy): domain Bacteria; kingdom Pseudomonadati; phylum Pseudomonadota; class Gammaproteobacteria; order Alteromonadales; family Pseudoalteromonadaceae; genus Pseudoalteromonas; species Pseudoalteromonas rhizosphaerae. The sequence goes on along the minus strand of NZ_CP118496.1, from coordinate 1,902,745 downwards.
TTAATTCAAGGTCTACAACCCCTTGCCACTGGGCAATTGAGCCAATTTCAAATGTATATGTTGCCGTTTCACCGGCAGTGATCTGCTGAGCTGTTGGTGTAACAGATAGTTTAAAGCTTGGTGTAGGGTCTGCCTGCTCAAGAGCTTGATTAGCGTTTAAGCGTTTGCCCGATACGGTCTTCCCTGCCAGTTGTGCATTATCATCGCCACTATCCATAAGCAGCTGTTTAAGCTCACTTGTTGATAAGTCAGGATTGAGTGATAGTACCAAAGCAGCGACACCCGCAACATGCGGTGTGGCCATTGATGTACCAGAGTAAGTGGCATAACCATTACCCGGTACGGTTGATAAAATAGCGCTCCCTGGTGCGCCTAAATCAACACTGGTTAAACCCCACTGTGAAAAGTCTGACATATTATCGTTACGATCAGTGCTGGCCACTGACAACACGCTTTCATGCTCATAATTGGATGGATAATGTGGATTTTGATCATTATCAACGGCGTCATTACCTGCAGCGGCAACAAATAAAATGTCAGCTTGTTCGCTGGCGGTTATCGCATCAGCAAGCGCTTGGCTAAAGCCACCACCGCCCCAACTATTATTTAGTACGCGAACATTTACACCCGCATTTTTCAGACTCACCATATAGTCAATACACTTAATAGCGTCGGATGTAGAGCCACTGCCTGATGCATCTAAGAACTTACAACCAACAATCGCCGCTTCATGATTAACACCCACAACACCATTATTGTTATTACCTGCAGCGCCGATTGTCCCTGAGACATGCGTACCGTGACCTTGGTCATCCATTGGGTCGCCAACATTTGTAATGGCATTAATACCATGCACGTCATCAATGTAGCCATTACCATCATTATCGATGCCATCGCCTGCGATTTCATTCGGATTTATCCACATATTTGCCGTTAAATCACTATGACTGTGATCTACACCAGTATCGATAACGCCCACAACGACATCTTTACCACCTGTTGTAATTGACCATGCTTCGAGTGCATCTATATCCGCATCGGCCGTTCCACCAGATTGGCCTTCATTGTGTAATCCCCACAACTTTGAAAAATCAGGGTCATTAGGAGCCGTAGCAATGCTCACGCGATAATCTGGCTCAACATATTCAACCGCTGCATGTGTTTGCAGTAATTTAATTGCTTGCTTGGTGCTCATGCCAGTTACTTCAAACTTAGCTAGACGACCAGATAAAATCGACGAATAGTTATCATCAACACCATCTTTATTTAAATCACTTACTTTAGCTTTTACTAAACTGCGGGCTTGACTTCGCATTGCCACAGAAGTGCCTTTTTTATACATAACAAGCAATGAGTCTTGAGAAGCTCGTGCTGAAGGCTCTGCAGCAATGGTTGTTACTTGTGCTGCAGCTAAACATGGCAAAATAGCCAAGCTTAAAATAGATAATTTAGTTTTCATATTTTGTATCCATAGTTAGAAATATTAACTTAGCTTTGTTACTAAGTTTCGCTAACTTCACTACTTTTGAAATATCACTGGCAAGCACCATAAATGACAGAGAAAACCTAAACCAGACAAGAAAAATTCAATAAATTACTAAAAAACCAGTCTTTAACACTGTTTTTAACGGTCAATTTATTAACAACACAATCGTTTTTATGAGTAATTAGCGCTCAGTAGATGCCTTACTCGCCTCATCTTTTATTACCAGATTGTTCAAGACTCCAAGCTGATTACGGTGGAAAACAAGTAAGCAATTGAAAAGAAAGTAGATTAAAAATCATAAAAAGAGATGATTTCGAATATTACGTTTACACAATAAAGTTAACCGTCAATTGGTAGCAGTGCGTAAGTAAAAAAGCATTAATTGCATAAAACACAACACTGCATATCAATATAATTCTTCACTCACTTTTGTATGAGTGAGCTTTTTGCTCTTGATATCACAAAACTTAAATCGGCAAGGCATGCCGAACAAACTATGCAGAACATTAAGGTATCCACAACCCATTAATGACTGCTCTAATAATTATAAGTTAAGGAAAAATCATGAAGTTAAATAAACCTTTATTGACATGTGCAATCGCAGTTGCATTAAGTTCAAGCTTTGTTGCACACGCAAATATCGACGATAAAAACCAATCAACCTCTGTATTAGCAAGTCAAGTGTCAACTACTGCGGTAGGCAATGTCCTCACTATTGAACAAACATCATTGCAAGGTATGGGTAACGATGTAATGGTCACGCAACAAGGTGATGGCCTTGAAGCAAACGTAACAAGTTTAGGCGATAACAACAGCATTAATGTTGATCAAAAACAAATTCAAAACTTGTCTTTAACGTACGTAATAGGCGATAACAACACCCTAAGTCACAGCCAAGATGGTGAAGTTAATGGCGCTCTATCAGACATAACAGGCGATGATAACTCAGTCAATGTTGCGCAGTTTGGCACGGGCTTTTTTGGTATTAATAACGAAGCGATTAACGTAGTTCAAGGTGATGCTAACGACATTGCAGTTACTCAGCAAGATGGCGGCCATTGGTTTTATAATTTGGATTTGCAAGGTAATAGCAACAAAATTAGCGCATCTCAAGCAGGCCTTTTAAATGAAGCAACGCTGGCAACTATTAGTGGTGACGAAAACACCATTGAAGTTACTCAAAACGGCTTGTTTAACGCTTTTACACTTACTGAACTCGTTGGTAATACGAATGAAGTAGTAATAGCACAAGAAGGTAATTTCAACGGCGTTACGGTTACTTCTGTTCGCGGCGATGAAAACAGCTTAGACATCGAACAAGCGGGTGATTCAAATACTGCGACTTTTGCAAGTGTTGAAGGAAACGAAAACACCCTATCAATCGACCAAGAAGGTAATACCAATACCTTCACATCTGAGTTATTTGCCGGTAATGACAATCAAGTTTCGGTTGATCAACAACAAGATAATAATCAAGTTGGGGCTGATGTATTAGGTGATAACAATGAACTCACTGTTATGCAAAATGGCTCAATGAACGAGACCTACTTGGGCACAATTGGCGCTGACAATGAATTCTCAAGCGTTCAAATTGGTAACGAAAACAGCGCTCACATCGCTAATTTTAATGGTCAAGGCAACGACGTTGATTTAGCTCAAGCCGGTGACATGAATACCGCTTTAATTCAATCTTCGTACCCTGACACATCGCTTACTTCAAACGATAATGACATTAATATCAGTCAATTAGGCAGCACAAATGAAGCAACATTAACCTTTGCAAGTGTGCTAAATAGTAATAACAATAGCGTTGATTTTAGCCAAAGTGGCGATCTGAATGCGATTGATTTAGTTATGGAAGGCAGCAACCATTCTATTGATATTTCGCAGCAAGGCGATATGAATATGGTAGCAGGTATCGATACGGGTGCATTTATCGTTGGTGGTGACAACATCAACTTCACAGTCACACAAGTAGGCAATGGCAACTTAGTTGAAGGTGCTATTACCGCTTCTAACACTTCAGTCGTGATCACCCAAGTGGGCGATTACAACACTGCAACTGTGACCCAAGAATAAGGATATTGGGGGGCACGTCCCCCCATATTAAACATGACATTAGTTAGAACGCTTATTACCGCGCTAAGCCTGCTTTTTTTAACTACCTTTAGCCACTTATCTCAAGGCGCTGACAAATTAGAAATAGATGGCCTAGTGCTCGATCGCAGCATTAGTCGCTTTGGTCACCAGTTTTATTTTGAATTTTCAAACCTTTGGCGCGACCTACCCTCAACCGCTGGTTTTAATATAGAAATAAAAGAGACCGTACTTCCTCGGGCTGGCACAAAACTGACCTTAGTAATGAATAATCAAATTGTATATGTAACCTATTTAGGGCGTCGCTTGGAGCCTATTGATGAGCGTGTAGAACACGCTTTATACAGTGTTATGGATGCGATGGCGCGCTCTAATTTACATAAAGCTTCGCCCGATATGGCAAAAAATGGATGGTAAAATGGCCCCCGACTCAAGAAAATATATAACAACAACTATAATGATATTACTCCCCTTATCGGTATCTGCAACAGAGCTTGTGTATACCCCCATTAATCCAAGTTTCGGAGGTAGTCCACTCAATGCCAGTATGCTATTAAATAAAGCGCAAGCGCAAAATAAACATAAAGCACCAATAATTGAACAAAGCTACGCTGAGAAATTTCAAGATTCTCTAGAACGTACCTACTTAAACCGCATGGTAAGAGAGATCACTGATATTGCCTTTGGTGAAGATATAGATGAAAGTATTTTTAACCAAGATTCAATTTTTTTAAGTGGTGATTACGAAATTCAAGTGATCACCAGTACCGTAGATTCAATTACAGTGCGAATAACCAACACCACTGACAACAGTGTCGTGGTCATTGAAGTACCGAGGTTTAGCTAAATGAAAGCGCTATTTATTGCAGTACTTACCCTGGCATTATCCGCATGCAGTAGCATGGGCAATTTGATCCCACCTTCGCAACAGTTGGCCGCAAGTTTAACCCCCACTGAAACCTTTAAAGCACTTCAACAGTTACCAACACCTGCTGGCAGTATCGCCGTATCGGTATATTCTTTTCGTGATCAAACGGGCCAATATAAACCGCAAGGCAATGTTAGTTCATTTTCAACCGCCGTCACTCAAGGGGCTAATTCCATCTTAATACAAGCGCTACACGAATCTGATTGGTTTATTCCGGTTGAACGTGAAGGTTTGCAAAATATTCTGACTGAAAGAAAAATTATTCGTGCCGCCCAAGCCGAACAGCCAAATGCTGTTGAATTACCACCACTGACCACCGCTAAAATCATTTTAGAAGGCGGTATAATTAGCTACGACACCAATGTAAAAACCGGTGGTTTTGGCATGGAATATTTTGGCATCGGCGCGTCAGAACTCTACCGCGAAGATGCTATCTCTATTTACTTACGTGCCGTAGACGTGCGTACTGGGCAAGTATTATTGTCCGTAGCCACCAGCAAAAAAGTGCTCAGCCAAGAAATGCGCGCAGGGTTTTTCCGTTATGTTAGTTATAAACGTTTAGCCGAAGCCGAAGCGGGTTTTAGTGATAACGAACCGATGAGTATTTGCGTAACCCAAGCAATTGAAAAAGCCCTCAGTGATCTAGTCATCAAAGGCATTGATAAAGGCATATGGGCAACAAAGCGTAGTTGATAATTAACGTCTATCAACGCTGGCATAACGATTCTGATTTCTGGTTAGCTTATTCTATAGCTAACCATGAGATACAAAAATAGCAATAACAGGTGTTATATCTGTGTACCAGCACCGATATAGCACCAATCAAAAACCAACGTAATGTATGAAGAGTATTAGGGCTGCAATTACCGATTGAGTATTATATAAACAAAGGTTATGCGTACTCTCTGATCTGTTTGGCAAAAGCAGCGAGCTCACTGTCGTCGGCTCTTTCACAATCGTGAGAATATAAATTTCAAAAACATACCTGTTCTCCCCTCCCTCTAGCGCAGAGTCTAAAATAAGAGCAACTTTTTAGTGGCTACAATCAGCTTTGCAAGTACTTCATCAGATTGCGCAAAAGCATAACGACTAAGGTGCTGCTTAGGAATAACCACAGTTGCTCCTTTTGTATTTGGATAGATAGTCAGAAATACTAAATGCTTTCATCCTCCCAAACAGGGTCACAAGGTGCTTTACCTGAAACAATATCACAAAATATGCAGTTACTGATGCTCCATCCTACTGGTTATAATTGGGTGCATATTATGGTTGATCTGTTAGTCATGCAACGGTAATCGTACCGCCATATATCGCTGTGCCCAATTAGATAGCTCAATACGATTTCGTGAATTTGTTTTTTTAAATGCGCTATAAAGGTGTGTTTTTACGGTGTGATCACTGATATTTAACCGCTCTGCGATACTATGGTTATTCGCACCTTGCGCAAGTAAATAAACCACTGATTTTTCTCGTTTAGTCAGGCTTTTTAACACTTGATGTTCACTACCAGCATCACTGCTAGGTTGATGATCATAATGACTTACCATCGCGAGCACTTCATTAAATGTAGAAGAAATAATCTTGCGACTGAACCAGAGCTCATCATTAATGATCCGCATTAATCCGGTAAATACATCCTCAGGAAGGTCATTGTTATAAAAGACTCCCTTAAAATTATTAAGTAACAAGTTTTTTTCACAAATAGCGTCAGAATGCGCATTAAACACAATCACAGGTTTCACTTTGGCTAAGGCTAATAAGTCTGCTGGTATTAAGTTTTGCCAATTGCAGCCGCTGCTATCAATTAAGAAAAGATCAAACTCATTGCGGTTGTCATTATGGGGTAGACTGTCGTCCATTTTTACTTTACTAAAAAATGCATCTAACGTTTTAATTAAGTATGGATAACACTGCGAACGGACAGGCATTTTAAAAACGGTTTTGATAAATACTGAGGTTGGTTGAATCATTGCATCTCGTCCTTGAAACATTTTGTTTACAATACCTAAAACAACTCCAATGTTCAACCTATTTCACTCAAATCTATTGATTTATAAAGAGAATAAAAAATTTAGACGTCTAGATGCTTGACTATCAAGCACCTTTCAACTAATCCATTTTAGTTATAAAAATGATTTAAATCAATACTTTATTATTAACTTATGGTTTGATTAAATAATAAAATCGTGAGGTTATAAACCAAAGCCTTGCTGCACTTTGTACTCGCCAGCTCTAGCCTATTTAAAGCCCAATAAAAACTGTACTTTTTTAGAGTAGACAGTGGTCAGTATTAAAAGTACTTTCTAGCACCAGTGAGCATTTGTGGCTATCCCATTGCAGGGAAGTCTCATTGAGGGAAGTAATCTTCCTAGTTTTAAAAAGTCACTCATAAGCTTATTATTACAAAGCCAGCGACGACTAAAATCTCAACCATAATCACACGCGGTTCTAATATTTCTATAGTAACTAGCTCGTTGGTGCTCAGGATGTAATTAGGCATACTTTAAATCTTCACGCAATGATTCTGGCCTCGGTGATCCTTTGCTTAGCTGGAAGCTTCGTTGATACGAATGTAAAAATGCTACGTTACTAATTCTGTTAATTTCGCTCTTGTGAGTAGTTTAACGCGAAAGTAAGAGCCACATGCCAACGGCCCTACAACAAGACGTTTCAGTATCTGTTTATTAAATGTCGGTAGCCAAGGAGTAGATATTTACTTTATTTGCTTCAAACTTGGTGGTAATGTAAATGGAATGTGACTATATGCAGTGCACCATCGTTTTTACGGTGTTGCTAATGATGAAAATGTTCAACAAAAAGATTTAGACTTTAACGCATTGTTTTAAACTATTTCTAAAGGCACTGCAGGTAATTGGAACACCGTATCAAATGATTTTAACAGCGATATAATTTTATCTTTGCTGTTGATTTGATGAGTACAAATTTATGCATTGTTTATAATGAAGCGAAAAAACACCACATTGAATTGCAAAATGACAACCATAACTGACGAGTTTTATAATAAATTTAAATAAAGTGGCAAAAAAATAGGATACATCAAGCCAAATTTCACACTAAAAAAATAACTATTAACTATCGAGGGAATGATGAGAAAAAACCTAATTATTTATTCTGCAATACTTATGCTGTGTGCGTGTGGGGGGTCGACTTCCACATCAGAAGCAGCCATCCCTGCTGGAAATGGCACTAGTGAGCCAATAAAATCAACGGATAATTTACCAATCCCCAATAACAGAGAATTAAGTAATTATAATATTCTAATTATTGGTAATAGCCATGTAGCCGGTATTGAATCTTTACTAACAGAAATATTTTCTCATGGTGACGCCAATAAAACGGTAAATATTGACACTCGCAATGGAGCATTTCTCGACACGATCGTTAATAACGAAAGCATTATTGAAACAATACAAAATAAACAATGGACCCATGTTATTTTACAAGGGCAAAAATACTCTCAAAGCCAGTCGGAATTTTATCCTATCGATGCCACTGTAACTTGGATACAACGAGCAAAAGCGATAGGTGCCACGCCAATTCTTTTTCCTGAACATCCACTGGCAGGAAAGCCACAAGATGCAATTTACGTACACGGTATTCATGTAGATATTGCTAAAGAGCAACATAGTTGTGTGGCCCCTGTAGGGTTAGCATGGAATCAAGCCTTCGAAATATCGCCTGAGTTAACCATTCATCAGGCTGACGGGAATCATGCAACAATGTTAGGTAAGTTGCTTTCCTCATTGGTGTTGTATGAAACCATAACAGGGAAGTCAGCCGATTTATTAACGTTTAGCGATACCTTACCAGGAGATGCAATAACACAAGCATTATTTGGCCAGGTAGCATCACAAGCGATTATTGACAATATCCCCTGTAATTTTTAAAACCTTAGCTACATCATGCTTTTATACTATTGAAAAGTATGAATATAGCTGGCCGTAACCATGTATATACTCATGAAAAGCTTTTATTTCACGCTAAAAAGAGAGCAGCAACATCGCTAAATATCTTTGCTTAATTGGCTGATAACAATCACTCTTAGCTGTTTTGTAGGAGTGTATTAGCAGACGATTACTCTCTCCTTTAAACCGCTATTCCATGTTCAGTATAAGGAACAAACTTATAATGACACCTATCTTCAATGCTAATAACAGAGATGGGGGTTATATTGCATCTATATTGCATCTGATTTATCAAAAGAATGAAAATTTAGATGTCTGATGCATAACGACTAAACAATTTTAAAGCCAATCCTTGGCTATTACGTTATTTTATTAAATGATAAAATCGAGAAGTCACTCCATTGGTCCAACCAAAGCCTTGCTGCACTTTGTACTCGCCACCTCCAGCTCTATTTTCAGGCTCATAAACATTGTATTTTTCGAGTAGACAGTGGTCGGTTTTAAAACTGTTTTCTATCATCTGTAACCAATTGCTCATGATGGTGTTTGCATCTGCAACAAAGCCATACTGGTGAAATCCGTGTACAGCAAACCACTGCAGTGGTGCCCAGCCATTAGGGCTATCCCATTGCTGGGAAGTCTCATTGAGGGTTGTTACTAATCCGCCTGGTTTTAAAAAGTCACTCATAAGCTTATTTTTAACCAACACCGCCTGCTCTTCGCTAGCACAATTGACAAACAATGGGACGGTGGCGGCAAGCGACAGCACTGTAGATTGTTGCTGGCTTTGATAATTAAAATCAACAAAAAACCCCATATCAGTACTGAATAAATACTGATTAATTGCCGCACGTCTTTGAGCTGCTTGTTGCTCAAAATACTGTTGCTTATTTGTATTGTTTAATACCGCAAAGTAATGACCCAGCTGTTTTTCAAGGTAATAAAGTAAACTATTGAGGTCCACAGGAATAATATCCGTGGTTTGAATACTGGTAAGCTTATTATTACCCAGCCAGCGACTACTAAAATCCCAACCAGACTCGCACGCAGCTCTAATATTTCTATAGTAATTAGCTCTTTGCTGTTCAGGAAGTAATGAGGCATCATGCAAATCTTCACGCAGTGATTCTGGCCGTGGTGTTGCTTGATCATCCCAGTAACGGTTAAGTAATGCACCATTTGCCATTTTTACTACACGCTTATGGCTTGATATTTGCTCACTCAGTAGCTCTGCCCCCTGCATCCAAAATGTATATTCTTGCTCAAGGGCAACAACGCAATCAGTTAACCATGCAAAGTCACTATTTTTACAGTATTTTGCTTGCCAAATTAAATCAACTATCAGCGCTAGAATAGGAGGCTGCGAGCGAGAACTATAGTAACTGCGGTTGCCATTGGGAATACAACCATTACGATTTTGCAGATCAATAAAATTAGCAAGCATGGCTTCGATACTGTCTATATCGCCAATATCTTGCAAACCTAACGCAGTAAAATAACTATCCCAATAATATATTTCTTGAAAGCGCCCACCCGGTACTATGTAGCTGTGTTTAAGTGGTAATAAAGAGCTGGCTTTAGCTGTGTCTGCATTGCGATGCAAATACGGCCATAAATTGGCAATATAGCTTTGCACACTATCGCTGTTGCTTTGCTGAGTTGGGAGCTCCGTTGATTCAAACGTAAAATGCTGTGCTACAAATTCTGTTAACTGTGGTGTAGTAAGTGGTTTAACGCGTAAGTAAAGGTCGCATGCTAACTGCCAACTATCATTAGCAATCGCATCAGCAAAAGTTTTACTGTCACTAAATATAGCCGCCAGTTGCACATCTAAAAATAATTGGCTATTTACAAAGTTCATATCGTTCCTTTTTCTGGCACTGCGCCTAAGTTTACTGTCATTTTTTTAAATAAAGTTACACTGATCAACAACAAGCTAATTGGGATCAAGGTAAGATAAAAGGCATGTTGGCCACTAAATTTATCAAAGATGAAGCCGGTAATTACTGAACCAGTGGTGCCGCCTAATGCTGAAAAAACCACGATAAGTCCGGTCATAGCTGCCTGCTGGTGAGCGGCTAACGCACTGAGCATCACAGAGTTAAGTAATGGGTAAAGAGGAGCCATAAAAAAGCCAATGAGCGGCAGCATGTATGCTGCAAAAGGCACATCAAATACACTCGTTACTTGGCTGCCATCAATTTCATGAGTCAGCGGTAAAACTAGTAGCACCAGCACGGCCATAGCAACCAAGCAACTTAACAACAAACTATACCAGCCAATAACGCGTAATATCTGCCCCGCCACTAGTCTACCTAGCGCCAGTGCTGCGGCAAACACACTGGCCAGTTGAATACTAATATCAACTGGCAGCTTAAGTACTTGATTATTAAAAGTAGGTAACCAAGTCCCTACCCCTTGCTCAATCAACACATACAAAAATGCACTGATAATAAATATAACCACTAGAGGTTTATAAGTGAGTGTTAGCATGTCAATAAAAGCAGCTAATTGACTGGTACGTAATGTTGCTTTTTGCGGAACTTTTATTGGCGCTATAAGCACTGTAATAAAAGCCATACCCGCTAACAAAGCCAGCAAATAATACACGTTCAACCATGCTGTATTTTGCGCATTACTACTATCAATAAACCATGAGAACACCCAATAGCCAGATAACACCCCAAGCATAAAAATACCTTCAATGGTGTTAAGCAATGCTGAGTGCTGATTGGCGTTATCAGTGACTTGGCCAATAACCGAGTAAACGGATACTTTCATAATCGCAAAACTGCAACCGATCACAGCAAACAATACTTTGAACGCATAAAACTGTGCAATTGAGGGCATTAACAAGCACATTAAGGCAACCAACCCCAACGCTACAAGCATGGCCAGTTTATAGCCAAGTCGTGGAATAAATGATGCAACAATAAAAGAAACTATTGCTATGGTAAGGTCTTTATAGCCTTCTAAAACAGAAGCTTGCGTTTTTGTTATGTCAAAACTATTGATGGCTTGTAAAATTACGGTGCCAACACTATTGAGTAAAATAGCGAACACGAAATAGCTACACGCCAACGCTATGGTTATTCTTATTGGGTTCATGCACGTTAACCTGATGTTGATTTCTTTTAGCATAGTGTAGCGCAAAATAAAATGCAAACGTTTGCATTTTAAATTTCAAAATTGAGTTAACTCACCCTACAGATTATCCTTTGCTAGATTGACGATTAATTAATTCTATTTCAACAACTTGTGATTCAGCTGACTGACCTTGTAACTGCGCTAATAATTTTTCAACCAGTAATACTGAGGCTCGCTGAGTGTTTTGTTTAATGCTCGAAAGTGATGGGTGACTCACATCTGCCATGGCAATATCATCAAAACCAACTAACGCAACATCGTTAGGAATACTGATATAGCGCTCTTTTAACGCTTTCATAGCGCCTAGTGCCACCATATCGCTGCACGCCATAATGCCGTCGAAACATAAACCTTTCGCGACTAGTAATTGGTTGATCCCATGGTATGCTGCGCTACTAGTAATATCGATAGACACTACGTTTGCTATAGCGTTAGCCGTATTTAGAGCAGCTAAATAACCACGGTAACGTTCGCCAATTTCAGCATGTCCTGGGTCTCCCAAAAATACAATATTTTTAGCGCCACCTGCTAATAAGTGTTCAGTCGCAAGACGACCCCCAACAAAGTTATCACTGCCTACAATGGGATAATTACTGGGAGTTTTTGGGTCACCCCAAACAACTAAGGGCACGCCTGCATTAGCGGCGGCTTCAATGTTTGCCGGATCTTTGCCTTGCCCAACCACAATAATGCCATCAGCCCGACGGCTATTGATAAAATAATTAGCCCAGTCATCACCGGCCATAAATGAGTTTGAGAGCAGAAGTTCTAGCCCTTGTTTATTCAACGCGAGGTTTATCTCTCCGACTACCTTAAGCAAAAAAGGGTCGTTAATTGATTGCTCCGTGCCACTGTCGAAATTTATGATCACTGCTACAACATTGGTTTTTTGTGAGCGAAGGCGGCTCGCAGCCGTATTTAAACTGAAGTTATGTTGCTTTGCTAACTGCTTTAATTTATCTCTAGTTTCTTTTTTTATCAATGGGTTATCATTTAACGCACGAGAAACAGTCGAGGTTGATACTCCAGCAAGCTTGGCTAGATCCGCTAACTTTAGTTGTTTGTTATTCATTGCTAAGTACGAAGCCTTCCTTAAATCGTGAAGTTGCAATATACCATCATTATTAAAATTAGGCTGCGCCAAGGCCTAAATTTAGTCATAAACATAACCGTGTATAAAAATAATACAGAAAGTTAAAAAAATAATTGCAAACGTTTGCATAAAGTTCTAAGGTTTAAAAGAACACAGCATTAACATTTCATTAAATTAGTTAGTGCTTTGTTATTTATAGTTTTTTAAATAACGAACAAAAAATGGGAATACCAACATGACAACAACACACACACCAAGCAAACTTGCTTGCGCTATTATTTTAGCGCTATCCAGTCAAACCGTGCTTGCAGAACAACCAGCAACAAGCGCGCAAACAACCACAGATAAAAAAGTTGAGCGAATTGTCGTTTCTGGTACACCCGCAGGTGTTGGGATCAGAAAAATTGATGCCAGCTACGCTGTAACAAATATTGATTCATCACAAATTATAAAATTATCACCTAAAAGTACTGCTGACTTATTTAAAGCCGTTCCCGGTGTGTGGGTTGAAAGCTCTGGCGGTGAGTCTGGTGCCAACGTGTTTGTGCGTGGGTTTCCGGGAGGTGGTGATGCGCCATTTTTAACACTCAGTATTGAAGGCTCGCCAGTTTACCCTGCGCCTACTCTTTCATTTTTAGAAAACTCATCGTTATTTAGAATCGATGAAACAATTGAAACAATGGAAGCACTGCGTGGTGGTCCTAACCCTGTGCTATCCAATGGTCAGCCTGGTTTAACAACCAACTTTAGATTAAAACGTGGCAGTGAAGATACTCAAGGCTTATTTAAATACACCACCTCAGATTACGACTTACAGCGAGTTGATGCTGTAGTAAGTGGTGAAATCACTGACGACCTATATTTTATGGTAGGCGGCTATGTTAAAAGCTCTCCAGGTATCCGTGATGCAGGCTTTACTTCTGAAAAAGGCAGCCAATTTACAATTAACATAACTAAAGAGTTAGACAATGGCGAGCTTAACTTTTATACCCGTCAAACAGACGATCATGGCGCATGGTACTTACCAACACCACTCAATGTTAATGGCATTGATGCTGAATATACCCAACTTGGCACACTTAACCGTCAAGCGACGATTTTTACCGGCCCAAATGCGCAAGCACACGACATTGACCTAGGTGATGGCCGAGGATGGGATGGCCATGTATCCGGCGGTAGTATTAAACTTGAATTTGATAATGGCTGGCAATTTATTGATCGTTTTAACATTACCAAAGGCGATGCCAATACATTTGGTCTAGTACCCAATGGCTCAGCAACGACGGTTGGTGAAGTGGCCGACAATGGTCAAACTGCATTTGGTGCGGTGACTGACACCGAATACGCTAGTGACACTGCGATTCAGCAACTGGGTCGCTGGGTAGTATTAAAAGAAATAAGCTCGTTTACTAACGACTTAGCTTTTTCAAAACAATTTGGTGACGTTTCAGCCACTTTTGGTTATTACACAGCAAGCACATCTGCGAGCGATTGGTGGAGCTTAGGGAATACGGCGTATCATGTGCTGGAAGCCGGTGGTGAATTATTAAATGGTATTGAATGTAACCAAAACACTGATGGGTGTGGTTTTAATTACGATATCAGCTCAACAGGCGATGCACGCACCAATGCCCTTTACTTTACAGGCCAATATAAATTTGCAGATGCATTTACACTTGATTTAGGTGTACGTAAAGAAAACCATGATGTGCAGTACAGTGTTGATGAAGACCTTGACGGTATTATCACTAAAGCTGTTGATTATGATGAAAGTAAAACCTCATGGACAACCGGTTTAAACTATTCAATTAATGACGACATGGGTGTGTTTGCACGTGTTAACCGTGGTTATAAAATGCCATATTTTGATGACTTTAGAGATAATTTTGGCGCATACCAAGGGGGTGAAAAACTAATTAAAGAAGTCACTCAAGCTGAACTTGGCTATAAACTGATCACTCAAAGCACTGACTTTTTTGCCACTTTATTTACCAACGAAGTCAAAGGCGATACCTTTGTAAGTCGCCCGGGTGTGCCAGCTGAAATTTTAACCAACGAAGCGTATGGTGTTGAACTTGATTACAACTTTAATCATGAATCTGGCTTTTCTGTTAATTTAAATACCACATTACAACAAACCGAAATCACTGAAAGTCCAGAAAATAAAGGCAATGAAGCACAGCGCCAGCCTAAATGGCAAGTACGTGTAACACCAAGCTATGACTTTGAAGTAGACGGCATGTACGCCACACTCTATGGTACTTTGTCAGCAGTAGATGACCGCTTTGGTAATAATGAAAACACAGTGACACTTGATGGCTACGAAAAAGTTGACTTAGGTTTTATCCTTGAGCCAATGGAAGGGATCAAACTGCAATTAGCAATTGATAACTTAACCAACGAGCAAGGTATTACTGAAGGCGACCCACGTAATGCTGACGCGCCCAATGGCCGTTACATTATGCCTCGTACAACACGCTTAAGCGTAAGCTACGAATTCTAACCCCCATCTCCCTGGATCAATACCCAAAGCCGTGGTGGTTAATACACTGCGGCTTTTTTAAATCACGTTTTGAGCAAAAATCGGCTCTTGCGACTCGCTCTCTTGGCGCTTTAAATAACTAAATATTATTAAAAAAGTCATAGCAATGCTTGCCGCAATAAGCGAGCCTAGCGTGGCAAAACGAAAACTAAACCACTGTGCAATTAAACCGGTACTGGCAGTGCCAAGCATGACCCCTACTTTAATGGCATTGCCATAAAAAGCAGAGGTAAAACCAATTCGTGATGGCAGTTGCTCTTGTAAAATAGTCAGGCCGATACCCGCAAAGATCCCATAAAAAATAGCATTTACACCTTGCAGTACAAAGAATTGCCATACTTGATCGGCAAAAAATACGCCAATATAGAACAAAATAGCGCAACTAAAAGCAAAACCTAACAAGCCTGTTTTAGTGATGCGTTTACTGAGCTTTGCGCTATACAACATTACAGGGATCTCGATTAATGCCACCATGCCCATAAATATTCCAGGTATATTATTGGCAAAGCCCAGTTCATTAATTGTATAAAGCGGTAAGGCACTGGCGTACATAATATTGCCAATTGAGCCAAAGGTTATAGCAGCACCTAAAGCCCAAAACGATTGATTGATCGGCTGATTTGGCTCAGCTTTTTTAGCTTTGTCGTTAGCTTTAACACTGGGCAAAAACTTCATTGCAAAAATTAATGCCAACAACGCAAACGTAGCTGCGGTATAAAATGAGCGACTAAAGGCAACTCCTGATGCAAGTAAATAGCCAAGCGGCGGGCCTGCGACCCATGCAAATGAAATTGCCGCTCTAAGGCGAGTATTAAACTGGGTGATATCAATATGATCTTGCTCATCAGCCCACTGGCGAGCAATAGTCATAACTTGCGGTATCGCGGCATTGCCCATCGACAGCAAGAGTACTCCGGCAGCAAATACCTGCCAAAAAGACGTTGCGTTGGCAAACAAAATTAACGCCATCCCCATGCCAGAGACCGCAATCATAAACATCTTTTTAGCACTCACGCCCTTATCGGCCAATCCACCTAACCATTGGCTAAAGAGAATGCCCATCAAAGTGACACCTGTAGTGTACACACCCAAATATATAGGTGGGCTTTGTAAGCCTTCAACAATAAACAAACTCATTAGTGGATTAACAAATGCGCCTATTAAGCCCGTTAATAAGCTTAACAAGATAAATACCACACCATACTGTTTGAGTATCGACTTCAAAAAACACCATACAGACACTAAAAATAAGCCGCGCATTATACGCGGCTTTAAGTAATATTAAACTACAAAGCGGGTTATTTAATAATCACGACTATTTAAACTACGCGCATTTTATCAGCCACTAAGCTAAGCATAAAAACCAAGCCACGGTTTGCAAATTGTGGCGTTTAGTTCACTTAAACGTCTAAAAACAGCGAATTGATAAATGCAATATGCTGCTCCTCAACCTGCTGTTTCAATGTCCGAATAAAATCCATTGCTGTCGCAGGCCGATTTGGATAAGCATACTCTTGCCATACTGACTTAAGTGCACTAGTTATCGCTTCATCGCCTACTTTAGCCCTTAGTTTTGCAAATACGATGGTGGCTTTTGAGTATTGATCATAATTTTTTGTTGAATCAATCAACGCCATTTTAGCGGTAATATCCATGCGCGATGCCTGCTCATAACGCTTTGTTTCATAATCAACTAATGCGTTCATAGCGGTTTTACCGTAGCGTTTTTCTAACACGACTAATTCGATATATTTAGCCATCGATTCCATTAAAAAGGCACTATCTGCAGGCACACTATTACCTATATCATGGCCAAACCACTGATGCGCGGTTTCATGCACTGCACGGCGATAACGCTGATCAAAGCCAGCACCAACGCTTGGACGAGCCCTAAACCCAACTTTATCCTCAATTAATATAATTTGTGGTAAAGCATACCCAGTGCCACCAAATGGGGGAGCTGCAATTAAGCTTAATTGCTTGGCTTTATACGCAACAATATTATTTTTAAACCAATCAAGTGTGTCCATCATTGCTTGAAAGTTAACGGCAATTGCATCTGAACGCTCAATCGGCTCTTGTTTTTTTGCAAATACTTGTAAAGTAACACCATCATGTTTTTTAGTTTCAGCATTAAAAGGCACTGACAGCCAAGCTGGTAAGTTATTAATTGCAGACACTGTTTTAAACTTAAATATTTCACGACCCTGTTCACGTTGATGCGTAATTTGCTTGCCCTGTGTCACAACTTGGTACCCCGTTGCCGTTGATACTGTGCTCGACATCGTTATACGCTCATAGTGTGCTGGTCTATTTTGCCCTTTAGTAAGTAACGCTGAAGCTAAAGGGCGAGGCTTTTGTTGCAAACCATATTGAGCTCGTAAGCTTGTATCTGTTAACTCATAGTTGATTTGATAGCCAATGGTTGGCAGCACCGGAACTGCTCGAATATAACTAAATTCAGGCGTAATTATTTGATGTCCACCAGCAGGCCACAATTTCGCTTGATGTACTTCAAATTGTGTTGTTAATTGTCGTGTTTCATGTGGTTTTATTGCAACGTCAAACTCATATACAGCCTGATTTAAGTCAGGATAAAAAGCAATTTGTGTCGCACCTGCAATCTTCACCTTCGCCCACTTATAAAACCCAGCTCTGCCGACTAAAATTTGCTTAATGGCCATTGGATGAGAGTTTTTTAAGGTGTAAGCCAGATCAAACTTTGCTAACTGCTGATGCGGGTAAAAATCAATTTTTGCATCAATATGACTAACCTGAGGTTGCAACTTATGCTGCCAGCCTGCAAAGGTTTTTTCATAATCCGCTTTAAAGGCCTCACGTTTATGTGAATTGGTAAGGGGCTTTTCATCAACTAACCGTAGGTGTAATTGCACAAATAAACCAACACAGAGCAACACAGGCATTATTAGCCATGCATCTTTTCGTACAACCGCACGCCTATCAAGCCCTGCACCGCGGTGACTAAATACACACGTTAGCAATATAAAACTTACACAGGCAAACAACCACACCTGTATATAAGGCCAATAACTGCTAATACTGGCCCGATAATCCCAAAATTCACTCGGTGGCTGCAATGGCGTCCAAGCTAGGCTCCAAAATGTGTGTGTGAATCCTAAATAAGTCATAACTGGTGTAAATTTGAGTATTAGCATTACAAAAACAACCAGCCCTGTAATCAGTATTGAACGACACAAATTAAACACACACACCGTTACCCATGCAATCATCATTAGGGGCAGTGCCGTTAAACACAGAACATATACATGATCGTACGCGTCATATTGGCTATGAATAAACCATTGTGACAAAGAAGCACCAACAAAGCTCATCGTTGAAAAAATAATAACCAGGGTAGCCAATACCAATAATTGACTATATAAAATAGTGGCCGTTTTGATCGGCGTAGCAGCAATTAGCTCAGCCATGTTAAAGCGCCGTGCATAGCAACTGATTTGCCAGCTCCAAAGCACCATCAGCAAACACCCAAACAGTATTTGCATATCAAAAGCATAGTGACTAATTGCATCGATGCTGGTTGCGCTGATTACACTCAATGGCTCAGCATAAGCAGAAGAAGAGGCTACATTATTAAACACCATGGCTGGCCAAGCTAATAAAATTAACAGTGTTATTGGATGCTTTAAAACATTGAAAAGCGCTACTTTATAGCATGCGATAAATATCGGCAGTTCATGGTTTTTTGCAGCCACAGGTTGGTACGAAGCACTTGCTACTATAACGGATTGTAGATTACTCACTGCATTTTTTACCCGCTTATTGAACGAGTTAAACACATTACTCGCTGCCGCCGCACTAAAGTAGATAACGGTTGTGAGTAACAGTATCAGCACCCTATTAATGGCTATAACCCAGCCCTGAGGCTCAACAAAGCTACCTATAATTGCAGTGTATGCGAAAGGATCTAACCATATAAACAGTTGATAACTAGTTTCACTGATAATACTACTTCCCGCCAATATGGGGTTACCCGTGACACTTGCAAGCAGTAAGTAGCCAATCCATAAAACTGCAAATACAACATAGTTCACCAGAGCACTGCTGAATTTTTGACAAAACCAGAATGCAATTACACCAAGCAAACAACTATTAGGAAGCAGCACAAAAAGACTATTAACAACCAGTTGATTAATGATTTGCCAGTCAAACCCTTTGCTGTGTACTTGCATAACCACCATTACTAGCATACTGATAAGCACAATCACAAACACACACAACACCAACGCCCCCACACGTAGCAATGCGCTTTGTTTAAACGTGATAGGTGTCACTGCCACCAGCTCTTGCATATTGTGTATTTGATCACGTAAAAAAAATGTCGGTGCAAGCGCACCTGTAAGTAAAGCTAGTTGTATCATTTGCAGTGCAACTAGATGTAATTTAAATTGATTTATAGCGTCGCTGCCTTCGACGGCTAAACCTGATGACAATGTAAACGCAAATAAAGGGGCAGTTACAAAGCAAAGCCAAAGCAAAGGCTGGCGAAGTACATAATGTAGTTCGTTGATCAGTAGCATGTGTTACTACCTCGCAATTTCAACTCATAAAAATAGCTATCTTGCAGTGTCACTTCGCCAGGTCTTGCACGCTCAGCGGGAGCCGTTGTGGCATAAACTCGAAATGAAGGCTTGCCGTATCGATAACTTTGGCTTAATACAAAGCTCTCTTGCGGTAACACACTAGGAAGGCTCTCCAGTAGCCATACACAACCATGCAATGGCTTAATGAGTGCTGCCACTTCACCACTTTGAATTAACCGACCTTGGTTGATCATCGCGACAAAATGACACTGATTTTCTATGTCTTCTACTATGTGGGTAGATAACAACACCAAGCGCTGTTTACTAATCGTCACCAATAAATTATTGAGACTTTCGCGCTCAGCAGGGTCAAGCCCTGCGGTTGGTTCATCTAGAATAATCAGCTTAGGGGAGCCTAGCAACGCTTGAGCAATACCAAAGCGTTGTTTCATCCCACCAGAAAAGTGGCTCACCTTTTTGCTTGCAAACTGAGATAAATTTAATAGCGCCAAGAGCTCACTTATTTGCTGCTGTCGGTCTTTTCTATCAAGGCCCTTTAAAATTGCGATATGCTCTAGCAAAGCAATACAACTCATATTTGGATAAACACCAAACTGTTGCGGTAAATAGCCAAGCTGCTTGCGCATCTGTTCGGGGTGTTGCAACACATCTAAACCGTCAAAGTTCACCTGACCAGTATCAACGCTTTGCAAACACGCAAGCGTGCGCATTAAGCTTGATTTACCCGCCCCATTTGGCCCAAGTAATCCCACCATACCGGTTGGTAAAGTAATAGATATATCACTTAATGCTTGGGTACCATCTGCGTATTTTTTATTAATATTTGTAAGTGTTAGCATCGTTATGTTCCTTAATTGATTAATAATCACATTAAGAAAGCACCGCACAATAAGCTACATAGCAATGATCAACACATTGAATTAAAGGATGAAAGCAAATATTTTGCAGTTGTCATTAAAAAACGACCTTTGATCATTATTTTGCTGAACTAAGTGAAGTAATTCATTTAAACTTAATAACATATATCATTAAGCACGATGTACATGGAGTGTAGTATGCAGGCAGCTATTTCAGCGCGGTGGCAACGATTAAACTTACATTATGTGGTTGTTTTACTACCCGTTATTGCTGCAATAATGCTAGAAGCACACATTCGCTATCTATCATTAAAGCAAGACTCAGCCGAGCTCTACACGCTAATTAATGGGCAACTATTTTTAGAGTGCTTGCCTTTTTTAGCTGCTCACGCTTTAGCATTTAAATTGCCACTTAAACGCTCAGTTGTAGTGTGGCTATTAGGCTTTGTTGCGTATCCTTCTCTTGTCTACCTGGTAAATATAATGTCTTCTGCGTTTGCTAATTGGCAATACCTCGACGCACAATGCTGGATACTCTCTGCATTCGCGAGTCTTATTTGGCTAATGTTAAAGCGAGTTAGTAGCGCACAAAACTCATTAACTTCAAAGTGGTTTAACTCATTAACATCTCTCGATAATATGGTTATTTTAGTATTAGTATCGTGGTCTTTAATTATGGCTGGCGTACTTAATACGCATACAAACCCGATGCTAAATCAACCTTTAGACCTGATCCTTGACATAAGCAAAGTATTTACCCAATTTAATCAATTCCTAACTTACTTTTGGCAGCTAAGCGTATACACAGCTATCATTTTTTGTTTGTACTTATTTAACCGATACATATTGATCCGCCAAATATTAACAAACCATGGTGTGTTTACTTTTCTCGCTGCATGTTTAATTTTTATTGCTTTGCTTACACCCACCCTCACTGCGGGTGTGCTTTTACTGCCCATCAATGATCTGCCTACAGAGGTTGTAAATTTAACACCAAGTGGAACTCGAAGCCTTTTTAGTAAGTATAACTACCAGTTTATGTTTTTCTTTCTTAGCGTTAGCACGCCAATTATTTTAGCCTTTGAACGCCAACAGCAGCATAATAAATTAAATGTGATTGCCAAGCAGCAAACTGAAACAGAACTGACGTTACTACAACAACAAATTAACCCGCACTTTTTATTCAACACACTAAATAACTTATATGCATTAACACTCACTAAATCAGATAATGCACCGCAGTTGGTGATGCAACTTGCCAATTTACTTCGATACACGGTCTACGAAGGTCAAAAACAACAGGTTTTCTTAACCCAAGAAATTAATTATCTTAAAGACTTTATCGAATTACAGCAGATCAGAAGTGGTGACAAGTGCCAATTTAACCTTGTTTGGCCAAGTAACCCT
The DNA here is from genome assembly GCF_028885455.1 of Pseudoalteromonas rhizosphaerae. NCBI lineage: Bacteria > Pseudomonadati > Pseudomonadota > Gammaproteobacteria > Alteromonadales > Pseudoalteromonadaceae > Pseudoalteromonas > Pseudoalteromonas rhizosphaerae. Next base: position 1,880,679 of record NZ_CP118496.1, on the reverse strand, counting down.
GGTAAATTAAAAATAGCCCCACTGCTACTCATTATTATATTAGAAAATGCTATTAAACATGGTGTAGAGCCAACATCACAGCAAACAGAAATAACCTTTGAACTCACAGTCAGTAGCAATACACTAACGCTGTATTGCGCAAACACCATCCACCAACAAAAACAACAAAATGATTCTGGCATGGGACTGAACAAATAAACATCCCCGGGGCAAGCCCTTCTGCTAACGCAGAACTCACTTCGTGAGCGGGGTATTTGGTTAGAACATAGCTAACTGATGATCCGAATGGAGTTGGTCATAATTATTTCCTTGGTTTTTCACATACTTTCTTATCATTGATTCGTCACCATGTTTTCCTACCGTACTTGCAAAATAACCATCTGACCAAAACTCTCCACCCCATAACTGCTTTTTAACATGAGGGCACTTTTTAAAAACCTCTCTTGCCGTTAAACTTTTAATCATCGTTACCAACTTTGTAATGCTGTAGGTTGGTACTGACTGAACTAAAAAATGAATATGATCTTCATCCGTCCCAATTTCTAAAAATTTGATTTCGTAACGTTTTTCTATTTCAACACAAATTTCTGTGATTGCCCTATCAACTCCCACATCAAGAACTGCTCTTCTATATTTTGCAGGGAAAACTAAGTGATAAAGTAAAACTGTCACATTGTGGCTTTTATGTATAAATTCGCTCATTACTCAATACTACGCCGCAAGCGGCGGGGAATAAACCCGAAGAGATTTAAAGCGAAGACTGGAACTTCTGTACCCAAATAGCTATTCTCTGATTACAAATAGTCAACATAATATTTGGCAAACTACACTCACTTTGGAGCTTTCATCATGTTAAACGCATTGATAATCGATGATGAGCCACTCGCACACCTCGTAATTCAGCACCACTTAGCAGCTCACCCTACAATTAATATTGTTGGCCAATACTATAGCGCAAAAGATGCTTTATATGACTTGGCAAAGTTAGACGTCGATTTAGTCTTTTTAGACATCAATATGCCAGAGTTATCGGGGTTAGAGTTACTCAAAGCGCTCGCTAAACCACCGCAAGTAATTATAGTCAGTGCTTATCAAGAGTATGCCTTTGAAGGCTTTGAACTCAATGTAACTGATTATTTGCTAAAGCCCGTATCGGCAGAGAGGCTTGAGCAAGCACTCAACAAAGTTATAATTCGTGAGAATCAGTTTTCAACACAGCCGCAATCAAGCATCATTCTTAAAGTTGACCGTGAAAAACGTAAGATCAACTTAGATAGTATTGAATACATTGAGGCGTATGGAAATTATGTAAGAGTTCACCTAGCTGACCAAGTGATACTTGCAACAAGCACACTTAAGCGGCTCTCAGTACAACTTGATGGCTCATTCTTGCAAACTCATAAATCATTTTTAATCAATAAAAATAAGGTTGTTGCAGTTAGTAATGACTATATTGAGCTAATCTCAGGTACGATTGTAAAAGTTGGCAAGTCATATAAAAAAGTATCACGTTCTTTGCTCTAAAATATACTGATATAAATTATCTGCGAGCTTTTTATGTTCACAAGATGGCCAGTGCACCCCCTCATACTGACAAGGCTTAATAAACAAGAAGGCATCAATAAATTCACACGTGTGACGTTCAGCGGCGGCTTTGAACTCAATGGATAATTGTTCAGCTTTTTTACCTGCACCTGCGTAAATGCTTTTATAACTTCCCACTTCATGAACCTTGGGCGGGCTTATAATGATTATCTTTGGTATTGTTTTACAGTGATAAAAGGCTTTAATGGCTAAAATTAACTCCTCAAGCGCTTTGCCAATATCGATAGCAGACAGTGCAAAACGTGCTTTTAAATCATTGGTTCCAAGCTGAATAATAACAATGTCAACGGTGTGCACTTCAAGGTAAGGTTTTAAATATTTAATCCCTGACTTATCACCATCAAAAGGCGGATTGTTCACTAAGGTTCTATTCGGCTGCCCTGCCTCGATAACCTCATGACCATCACCTAATTGTTGTAGTATACCTGGCCAGCGCTCACATGCAGCCAACCGTTTCCCATCAACAGGAGAAATACCAAAGGTATTCGAATCACCAAAACACAAAATATTCATTTTAAAATGGATTCAGCGTGTAGCCTTGTTGCTGTAACTGCGCATGAGCGGTCATTGCAGAAAGCGCCATTTTCACCCCAGGAATAAGCTGCTCTGGTGCTACCTTCATATGCATTGCCGACTGCCCGCACACATACACAACCGTATTATTAGCAAGTAGCTGGGTGATCAAAGACTGGTTTTTATTATCAACATCAAAGCGGCTTTTATAAACGCTGTTTTCCAGCATATCAACGCTCGCGCTACCGTGTACGACTAAGGCCAGTTGGATGTTTTCCGGCTTTACCCCATGGGCAACATGCATATTAATAAAGCGCGCTAACGAATTAATAGGGTTATTTTGCTCGCCATGTTTTGCACCATCCCCCACATCAAAGGCAATTTTAAACTGCGCTTGGCTTAAGTTTGATACATGAGCTGGTACATTGTAAAAATAACCAAAGTCATTGATAACAGGAGTTGGCTCAGCAGCGATCGTTGTTAAGCTAGTTGCAAGAAGGCCAAAGCCTAAAAGTGAAGTTTTCATAAATCATCCTTTTTTGTTTAGCCTACCCGTATTTAACCAGCCTGTACATGTGAATGAGCTTTAAAAGTCATTCCTAAATAATTAAAGGTTTGTTTAAACATGTCTATAAAGGCGTCTGGCGCAGAGGGAGTTGAGGCATTAGACAATAGTGAAAACTGTTTTTGACGTAAAGTTCTAAGCTTCGGTTTTAACGCCTCGTCATCCATGTAATCTGTGATCCTATCCATAAATGCTTTCATTTGTGGCGTGGTGTTATACCAGTACACAGGCGATGCGAACACCCAATGTTCGTAGCGAAGTAACACTTCAAACAAATTATAAAAATCATCATTGTGATACTGCTTATCGTAGCGATAAGGTGAAATAACATAATCATCTAAGCAAAAAACAATGCCGCTTTGTTGCTTACTATAGGCATTAACTTGCGCCGTAGTATTACCGTTTTTACGGCCACTTGAATAAATAATAGCGGTGTTATGCATTGGTTTTTCTTGCATTTTATTTCTCCTTTTTTATGGTTGCAAAGAGCGTAAAACCTCAAGTAAGATTGAGGTCAACCTTAAAAATTGATTTTTAATAAAAAAGAAGAAAACTATGACCGATCAACAAAAAAAGCTTGTTGAAGCTAATTTAACTGTGGGCTTTGTAGCTAAACGCAGCGGCGTAAAAGTCTCCGCGCTACACTTTTACGAAACCAAAGGCTTGATCCGCAGCTGGCGGAACAACGGCAACCAACGCCGTTATAAGCCTGATGTACTGCGCCGTGTGGCGGTCATCAAAGCAGCGCAAGCAATGGGCATTACTCTTGAGGAAATCAAACAAACCCTCGCCACTTTACCTGATAAACGAACCCCCACTAAAGAAGATTGGTCAGCATTATCAAAAAACTGGCAAGCACAACTTGATGAACGTATTGCTTTTATGCAGCGCCTACGCGACAGAGTCGACGGCTGCATCGGCTGCGGTTGCCTGTCAATGACAAAGTGCCCGATTTACAATAAAGACGATTACTTAGGCGATACCCAAAGTGGCGCAGTACTTTTGAATAATCCTCAAAAATAATCCTGCCAAAAATAACAATACGCTCAATATTAAAAACACTTAAATTCAAATAATTGCACTAAAAAGCAAGCAAGTGTTAGATTCATAATAAGGCTACAAAAAACCAAAACAGTTACACTTGTTTACATATTTTTACATTTAAGTTAAATTAAAGTTAACGGAATGTTTACTTATTGCTAATTAAAGCTATCTTTTGGAGTGCGTTTCAAACAATAACTATCCAAAAAGGATTAAACAATGCGTAAATTAAGTACTCTAAGTTTTGCTGTTTTAGTCAGTTTATCAGCGGTGCAAACTCATGCGGCAGAACTTATGTCCGTCGACACAAGCCGCGCGATTGAAGGTAAATATATCGTTGTATTTAAAACTCCCTCCGTTTTAAATGTTCAAAGTAGTGATGCAATAGCTGACTTTGCCAGTTCACAATCAGCGAGTTTAAGTAACCTATATAACATCGATGTGGCTCAGGAATTTGGCGGCATTTTAAACGGTGTTGTTGTCAATGCGTCAGATAAAACAATTCAACAAATGCTTAGCAATCCGAATATTGACTACATTGAACAAGATCAAATGATGTCGATTAACCCTTTGGCACAAACAAACGCAAATCAACCAAATGCAATCTGGGGCTTAGACCGCATAGATCAACAAGACCTCCCTCTCAATTCAAATTACTATTATGATTTTGATGGGTCTGGCGTAACTGCGTATGTCATTGATACAGGTGTACGTATAAGCCACAATGAATTCGGCAATCGCGCATCTCACGGTTATGACTTTATAGATAACGACTCAGATGCAACAGACTGTAATGGACATGGTACGCATGTTGCCGGCACGATTGGTGGTGGTACTTACGGGGTTGCTAAAAATGTCAACATCGTAGGTGTGCGCGTACTAGGTTGTAATGGTTCAGGCTCAAACTCAGGGGTTATTGCAGGTATTAACTGGGTTAAAAATAACGCGACGGGACCTTCAGTTGCAAATATGAGTTTAGGCGGTGGCGCCTCACAAGCAACTGATGACGCAGTAAACAATGCCGTAGCAGCAGGAATAAGTTTTGTAGTAGCTGCGGGTAATGACAACAGTAATGCCTGCAATTATTCACCAGCTCGTGCAGCGAACGCCATAACTGTTGGCTCAACGACTAGCAGCGATAGTCGTTCAAGTTTTTCAAACTATGGTAACTGCTTAGATATCTACGCACCTGGTTCAAGTATTAAATCAGCATGGTATAACTCAAATACATCAACAAATACTATCAGTGGCACCTCAATGGCCTCGCCTCATGTTGCTGGTGCCGTTGCACTATACCTTGATGAAACGCCCTCTTTGAGCCCATCACAAATCGATACTATGCTCAGCCAACGAAGTACTAAAAACAAAGTGTCTGATGCGAAATCTGGCTCACCGAATGAGTTACTTTATACATTAGAAGGTGGCATTATTGTCCCCCCAGAAGAAAATGAACTGACCAATGGACAAAGCGTTAACGTATCAGGCGCTCAAGGTACAAACACTTTTTATAAGCTCGTTGTTCCTGCGGGTTCTGAATCGCTATCATTTGATACCAATGGTGGTTCAGGCGATGTTGATATGTATGTACAGGTAGGGCAAAAACCTTCAACTAGTAGCTACAACTGTAGACCATATAAAAATGGCAACACAGAAAACTGCACATTCACTAACCCACAAGCTGGCGATTGGTGGGTAATGCTCAATGGCTACAGCCAATACAGTGGTGTAAGTTTAACTGGCACAATTGGCGGTGGCACTAGCTGTGGCAGCAATTGCTTAACAAATGGCGTGCCAATTACAGGGCTTTCTGGCGCACGAAATCAAGAACTTGTCTACACCATTGAAGTACCAGCAAATGCTTCGTTGAATATTAGTATGTCTGGAGGTACGGGCGACGCTGATTTATATGTTCGTAAAGGCGCACAAGCTACAACTAGTGTGTATGACTGCCGTCCATATGCAAATGGTAATAATGAAAGCTGTATCCTAGGCTCAGGACAAGGCGGTAAATATTACATTACACTAAGAGGGTACAATGCATTTTCTGGCGTAAGCATTGTTGCATCTTACTAATTAACTGACTCTAAAAAACTCAATAATACCAATAGTGTTAAGTTGCTGACCATTTATAACGACAGATAAATACAGTGATAACAAGGCAGAAATTTTGACATGTTGTTGCTCTACATAAAAAATGATTAACGCAGTTAGCGTTTTATTTAGCCCGCCAGAATGGTTAAATATTTAAGTCGATTGGTATAATAATATGGCCTATTTTTATAGGCCGTATTATTTATTGATACTCTCTAAAGTGCTCACATTTTTAATAAAACGGCTATAAATAGAGAATAAAGAGTTCAGCTGTAAAATAATAAAAGTATTTAACTGCACGCATTAAAACGTTCAATTCATACTTAATTTTGCCGCTGTAATAATGTTGAGTACCCGCCAACTAAACACTTTTCCATTGCGAGATTGGGGTTTGCTTGGCTTTGAAAACCAAATTGTTGATAAAGTGAATGAGCGTCTTTTGTTGCCAGTGTAAAACGGCGTAATGATTGCAATTCAGGGTGACTCATTACATGACCCATCAGCTTTTTACCCAGCCCTTGACCTCTAAATGGCTCTAACACAAATACATCCAGTAAGTTTGCAAAAGTGGCTTGGTCAGTCACCACTCGTGCAAATGCCAATAGCTGTTTATTTTCAATTAATGCAAAGCACAGCGAGTGTGCGAACGCTTTTTCTAACCGTTCGCGACTAATGCCTTGACTCCAATAACTTCGCTCAGATAAAAACTCAAACGCTTGGGTAAATTGTTGTGGTGACAATTGGTGAGTAAATTTCATTTTATTTCCCTACTGAATGCTTGCATTGGAAAGAAAAACTAAAGGAATTGATGCCGCAAGAAACAGTGACATAACCCAATTAAAACGTTTAAAGATATTTGGCTTATTTAGAAATTGGCGCATGTATTTGCCAAAATTTACCCAAAACAAGCCTGAGCAAGCCGCGACAAGGTTAAAAATAATCACGCCCAAAATTGCAGAAGGCCAATAGGCACCTCCTGGTAAAGTCAGTGCAGTACAAAGTGTCATTAACACTGCATATGACTTAGGATTGATCAACTGAAAAAGCATGCCTTGAAAAAAATTTAAAGGCCTTGCTTGAGCATTATCACCTTTTAATTGAGAGCTACTAGCTATCTTGTATGCCAAATATAAAATATAACCACTGGCACAAAGCTGTAGAAAAAAATGCAGCTTTGGCTGTATTAAAAACAATTTCCCTAATCCTAGTAGCATTGCCAAATGCATTATCGTCATGCCTACTCGAATACCCAATAAGTGCGGTAGGGTTTTGATCACGCCAAAATGTGTGCCTGAGTGAGTAAGCAAAATATTATTAGGCCCAGGCGTAATTGACGCCGCAAAACAAAATAAAATGAGAGCCGGAGCAAGCTCAAAAACAGTAGCTGTATTCATAATAATTAATTGTATTGATACAATATTGTAGTTGTTTAATAACTATTAATTGTCATACTTATGTAAAATCATCAATATTTTTATTGTTATGAATACAATTTACAAACCGGATCACACTCTATTTAGTAGTTTGTGCAAAACACAGCCAAAATATCGCGCATTAGCCGCTTTGATTGAGCATGCTATCGACAACAAAATGCTGGGTTTTGAGCAAAAATTACCAGCCCAACGACTACTCGCTGACAGCCTAAGTGTTACACATGGTACGGTAACTCGTGCATATGCTTTACTTGAGCAACGAGGGTTGGTTACTGCAAAACTAGGGGCTGGTACCTTTGTAAGTAAAGTTATTGAGTTAAGTCATTTTGAGGGCGACACAGACTTTGCTTCAAGCATGCAACCGATGATGGGGCAACAACATGTTATGACCAATGCCCTGCAATCGCTGTCAAAGGATCAAAGTGCATTAACAGATGTGATGATTTATAAACTCAATGGACTTACCTCACATCAACATTTTTTCAAACAATGGCTAGCGGATAAGGGCTTTGATTGCTTAAACCATCCGTTGATATTTACCCAAGGTGCTCAGCAAGGAATATTCACTACGTTAGCAACCTTGTGTGAAAGTGGCGATACTGTCATTGCAGAGTCAATGTGTTACCCCGGTTTTTACCATGCGTGTCATTCGCTTAAACTTTCATTAGCACAAGTAAACGTGCATAGCGACGGGATTGATCTTGCGCAAATTGAAGCATTGTGTAAGTCGCGTACAATCAAAGCGGTTTACATCACGCCAAACTGTCAAAATCCAACCAATATTTGCTATAGCAGTAACAATTTAAATGCCCTACTGGCGCTGAGTCGCCGATATAATTTTTTCATTATTGAAGATGACGTAAATTACTGTTTGCCAGAGTATTGGCGATTACCATTGTGGCAACAAGCACCGGATCGGGTTTTTTATATTTCAAGCTTTTCAAAATATTTTGCAGGCGGACTACGAGCCGGTTACTTATTACCTCCACGACTTTGGGAGCAACCAATTTTAAAACAAATTCATAGTGAGTGTTGGGCGGTTTCCTCAATGAATTTTGAGTTAATAATGCGCGCCATTAAAAGTAACGAATTTACTTATAATCAAACTAAGCTAGCAGATGAGATACGCTATCGTATTGAACAAATAAAAAAGCTGCTTCAAACTTATGAGATAGATGCTCAGTTTGCCAGTTTAAATGTATATATTCGCTTATCCCAGTCGCAGAATATGTTTGAGTTTTGCAGCGTATTAAAAGCGCATAAGGTAATTGTAAGGACGCTAGATTCCTTTATCCCAGAAGTTCCAGCCCTAAAAGTAGATAATCCAAATGGTGTTCGCCTCACCCTAGGCGGCCCAGCAACCCGGGCTGAGTTTGACTTAGGCATCACCCGCGTTGAAGCCGCTTTACAGCAGTTTAATCAAACATTTGAGGTAGTTATTTAAATTTTATTATTCAATAAAATCGGGGAATCATTATTCCTTTGGGTGATGTGAACTCATACTTTTTTGAGGAAATATAGTGTTTAAAGTTCTGCGAGTTCTCTATTGCTTTTGCATTTAGTTTTGCATTTAGTTTTGCAAATCTATATGAAATTGACATGAATATCCTTTTGCCTACCCAAGCAGTTATTTACTGCTTGGGTTAAATTCCTTTAATTTTATTATGTTATTTAACTATAGATCTACCATCAAAAACGAAGTGAATTTTTGCCACAACGTTTTACCGAACTTAATGTCACACTCGGCTTTTATGTTATCTGCGTATTTCCACGGAAATTTAAAAATATCTGGCGATGTTAACTTTTTAATAGGTTTACCCATCAAAAGGTTATCAAGCTGCTCTTCATCATTAAATTCTTTTCTAAGTTCATCATCCGCTTTAGACATTTCTTTTAAAAATGACTTATCAACCCGATACCAAAAATACTTAGGGCGACCATTCGCTTTATCAAATTCAGCGGTAGTTTTATCAAACTCACGGTAATATTCAAATTGTGGAATATCTGCTAAGGGTTGAGTAACATCCATAAAATTTTGTAGTAACTCCCAGTGCAAAAAAGCGCAGGCTATTTGGTTACTATAAGTCTGCTCATAACGAATGTTTTTCTTATAATGCAGTAATGTAAAGCCTCTGTTAGCAAAACCGCTTTTTGGATTATGGGCTACTTTATAGTGAGCATTGAACTCTTCAAAAGGGAGTGTATCAAAACTTTTTGCATCCTTAGTAGGTATTTCAACCATACCCGTTTTCCGATTAAAAATTGTGGCTAGATTAAATTTGAAACGAAAAAATGGCCAAATTAGCAAGCTAATTAACTTAGATCCCCCCCAGCAACTTGAAAGAATGATAAAAAAATCAAATGCAAGATCATATGCCCCCAAAGCAAGGGAAAATAACGGTAGAATAAACATAAAAAAAACAAAGAATAAATGTAGCATAGCCCAAGTAAAGTTTATCAAACCAATCATATTTGTAGCATTTGAAATTAATGCCAACGTCAACTTATTCTTTCCTTTAGTTAAAATTGAACGATCATAGTCCGTTTGACCATTAATATTCCCTTTATAATAACTCTTTTGACTGCTATCAAAGCAATACCCGATTAAATCCTCCCTAGGGTAAATAGCTTGCTTGCTTTGATAACGACAATACATAGAGTCACGCTCATCAGTCGCTATTTCATCTCTAAATTTTGCATCTTGCATACCTCTGTAAGCTGTGTCAGCATATTTTTCAAGCATATTCTCTTTCCTTTATTGTCCACGCCTTGTCTGGTATTTCTCCATCTTCCCAATCGTTACGCTCATCTATATCAACATAAGGCAAAGTGGTATTCTTATCTAGGCGGTACTGCACTTTTACTTTCCAATCAACTTCGAAATGTTTCGGCCACATGGATAAAATTGGGACAATATATTGAAACCCATTTATAACGCCTGATTCAGTATTCTCTTTTTGGATTATTTGCCAGTTTTTATGATCGTGACGGAATTCCTGCTCAAAATGTAAAACTCCCTCATCTTCTATTTGGTAAACTTGCACAAATAACTCTGATTGACCTAATGCAAAATTTGGTGTGTCGATATCAATGGTTATTTGGCAATGTGAACTAGTTAGCTTCTTGACCTCTAACGTAATATTTGGGTTCATCAATGTGCCTACTAATGCGGCGTAACGAAATTAAGATGACACCCATCTTAACTATTCAGAGTGAGTATCGTTTTTATTCTTCAATTTGCGCGGCGTAAAGCCCCGCCTACGCAAATTTAAACAGCTATATTACATCGCCTGTAGGCGGCAGTTTACCTCGTGCATGGTTTGATTTTTTTCTACCTTATGACTAAGATGCGCGTATTTAAAGTGGCTCTCTTCTTAATTTCCTTTTTACTTCCTTAGTCGTCAGTGTGCCAATAAACCTAGATGGGTGCATAACCCCTAGGCTTGAATTCCATTTTTAATTTTTATCAGAATCCTAGTTGCATGCTATACATAAAGTCATCTTTTAAGGTATTCCCATAAACAACTGCAGTGCTAAGCGCTTTGCTTTGTATTTCCATGTTAGTTTTTCGATACGCTCAGGCTCACCTTTAAAATGCAGCCAAGGTTTGGTTATTTCTTCGTTCGGTGTCGCTCTGAGCCAATTAAAATGAGCAGCCTCTTTATTGAATTTTTGCCAAATTTCGACTTGTTGAGCAAGCGAAAAGTCGCTCCAAAAATTATTGGGTCTGTCATTTTGCTTATCAAATTCAGCGGTGAGTTCATCAAGGTGGCGGCAGTTCTCATACTCAGGCACATCAGGCAGTGGTTGGTTGTTATCCATAAACCGCACTACTCGTTCCCAATATAAATAGCAGTTCATCGGGTTATTTGAGTTATCAGGCACTTGAACAGCTATTTTAGTCTCAGGGTATTTATCCTCATCAATATGACTAATAAAAGGCACAAACCCCATTACACCCGGGCGTGTTGCCACAATATCAAGGTGGCACACAATATCAGCCCATTTAAAACAACAATTACCCAGCTCATCACGCTCTTCACAACCATGTATCTTATAGGTAAAGCCGACTAACTGTTTTTGTCTGTCAAAATATATTTGCTTTTTAGGGAGGTAACTCTCTGTTATTGGTAATAAGTTAAGAAAAAACAGGTTCCAAGAAAAAGTAAGTGCAGGCACCCACCAATGATAAGGTTCATCCGAATATGTCATCACAATACAAGATAAAAAGAATATAAAGCTCAGAACACCACCAATAGCCATAGGACCAAAAAGCAAAGCTCTAGCAGCACTATTCCCGCACATTTCTATTTTATATCGCTCTGGGTGTTTTTGAATTGCTTTTTGCTTTCTTGCAGGTAGATTATATAAATAGCATAAACCTTTGAATTTACTCTTAAGGCTATTTAATCTCTCAGGGTAAAAAAAACAATTAAATCGCGTTTTTTTAGGCATGATATCAACGGCTAGGTAGTCATTATTTTGCATTTAATATCCTTATTGTTTAATCAACCTTGGCACTTTAAAGTGCCAAGGTTTGAATTCCTTTTCTGATTGTTAACGTATCATGGACTCTGAAACTTAAGCCGTTTCACGGAAAGCCGATAAAAAGCTGAAGCGCAAGGTGCTTAGCTTTATATTTCCACGTTAATTGTTCTATGCGTTCAGGCTCTGCTTTCCAATGCTGCCAAGGTTTGATTATTTCTTCCTGCTCTCTACCTTTTAGCCAATCGAAAGGAAATGCTTCACTCAGAATTTCCTCTTCAATTTCTAATTGCTGCGAAAACGAAAATGAGGACCAAAACTCATCAGGCCGATTATTCCTCTTATCAAATTCAGCTGTAATGGGGTCTAAATGGCGGTGTCGTTCATATACCGGCACATCGGGCAATGGCTTACTTAAATCCATAAAGCGCACATAACACTCCCATAATAAATAACAATGGACAGGGTTAGCTGAAAGCTCTACAACTGAACCAGTTACTATTGTTTTAGGGTACTTCTCTTGGTCTATATGACTAATTTCTGGAAAGTAATTCATCACACCCGGCGCGCCCATTTTCGAGGTTAACCTGCAAACAATCTCTTCCCATTTAAAGCAACTGTTACCTAAGTCATCTCGTTGTTCACAACCTGGTATATCAAAAGTAAACCCGACCGTTTGGTTTTGCCTGTCAAGGTACATCATCTTATCTGGTATATACCTAGCCGTTATTGGTAATAAATTTAAGAAGAATAAGTTCCAGCAAAAGGTGAGGATTACAAGCCACCAAGGAAATGGCTCTTCAGAATACGTTGCGACAACACAGGCAATTAGTAATAGTAAACTCAATACAGCACCAATGGCCATTGGACCAAATAATATGGCTTTTATAGGGTTATTGCCACAAGGTGCTATTTTATATTGCTCTTTTTTATTCGCGTAAATGCGCCTATCTTGATTTAGCCAACGTCGGAAAAAACATAATCCTCTAAATTCGCTTCCTTCATTTATTATTCGGTGCGCTTCAAAAAAACGATTAAACTTCGTTTTCTTTGGCATTATTCCAACACCAAAGTAATTATTTTTTTGCATCAGGTTCCTTTGCTTTAATAAACCTAGGCAGCATATACTGCCTAGGCTAAGTTTACTTTTATTAAAAATAAACTTAGCCTAATACTATACATAAAGTCATCTTTTAAGGTATCCCCATAAACAACTGCAATGCTAAGCGCTTTGCTTTATATTTCAAAGTAAGTTTTTCGATACGCTCTGGCTCACCTTTAAAATGAAGCCAAGGTTTGGTTATTTCTTCGTTAGGCTTTCCCTTCAGCCAATCAAAGTCATAAGCTTCTTCTTTTAATTTTCGCCAAATTTCTTGTTGTTGCGAAAATGAAAAGTCGAGCCAAAAACCTACAGGTCTATTATTTTGAATATCAAACTCAGCTGTCCGTGGGTCTAAATGCCGGTGTTCTTCATATTCAGGTACATCAGGTAAAGGTTTAGTTAAATCCATGAAACGTACATTACTTTCCCAATACAAGTAACAATATGCTGGTGTTTCTCCATTATCCGCCACCGTACCTAGCATTTTAGTCTTTGGATACTTTTCTAAATCAATATGGCTAATACTCAGGAAGTAGCTTACAACTCCCGGACGCGTAGATGCAATATCAAGCCGACACACTATTTCATCCCAACTAAAGCAGCAATTACCTAATTCATCACGCTGTTCACAGTCTGGTATATTGAAAGTAAAACCCACTGTCTGCTTTAATCTATCAAAATATATTATTTTTTTAGATGTAAACCTAAATGTAACTGGTAATACATTCAAGAAAAATAAATTCCAACTAAATGTAAGTAACGGTACCCACCATTGATAAGGTTCGTCCGAGTAGGTAGCAACAACACAAGAAATGACAAATAGCAAACTTAAAGTAAACCCAATTGCCATTGGTCCAAAGAAGAGCGTTTTTATAGGATCGTTACCACACTTAAAAGACCGATATCTTTGCGGTTGGGTTTCAACTAAATGCATGTCAGTATCTATCCAATTATACAAATAGCATAAGCCTTTAAACTTTTTATATCGTTCTTTGATTTTATGAGGGTAAAAAAAACGATTAAATCGCGTTTTTTTAGGCATGATATCAACGGCTAGGTAGTCATTATTTTGCATTTAATATCCTTATTGTTTAATCAACCTTGGCACTTTAAAGTGCCTCGGTTTGAATTCCTTTTCTGATTGTTAACATATCATGGACTCTGAAACTTAAGCCGTTTCACGGAAAGCCGATAAAAAGTTGAACCAGTAAACGCTTTACTTTATATTTCCACGTTAATTGCTCTATGCGCTCAGGCTCTGCTTTCCAATGCTGCCAAGGTTTCGTTATTTCGTCATTTACTTTACCTTTTAGCCAATCAAATGGAAAAGCATCTTCTAAAATTTCGTCCCTAATTTCAATTTGCTGTTCAATTGAAAAGTCTACCCAAAAGTCTGAAGGACGATTATTTTTTTTATCAAATTCAGCTGTAATGGGGTCTAAATGGCGGTGCTGTTCATACACAGGCACATCGGGCAATGGCTTACTTAAATCCATAAAGCGCACATAACACTCCCATAATAAATAACAATGGACAGGGTTAGCTGAAAGCTCTACAACTGAACCAGTTACTATTGTTTTAGGGTACTTCTCTTGGTCTATATGACTAATTTCTGGAAAGTAATTCATCACACCCGGCGCACCCATTTTCGAGGTTAGCCTGCAAACAATCTCTTCCCATTTAAAGCAACAGTTACCTAAGTCATCTCGTTGTTCACAACCTGGTATATCAAAAGTAAATCCGACCGTTTGGTTTTGCCTATCAAGATACATCACCCTATCAGGTATATACCTAGCAGTTATTGGTAGTAAATTTAAGAAGAATAAGTTCCAGCAAAAGGTAAGGACTACCAGCCACCAAGGAAATGGCTCTTCAGAATACGTTGCGACAACACAGGCTATTAGTAACAATAAGCTTAATACAGCCCCGATAGCCATTGGTCCAAATAATATGGCTTTTATAGGATTATTGCCACAAGGGACAAGTTTGTATTTTTCGCGCTGATTTTCATATAACTTGTTCGTATCAAGCCAATCATATAAAAAACACAGGCCTTTAAATTCGTGATATATATTTTTTATACTACGATATTCAAAAAAACGATTAAACTTCGTTTTCTTTGCCATTATTCCAACACCAAGGTAATTATTTTTTTGCATCAGGTTCCTTTGCTTTAATAAACCTAGGCAGCATATACCACCTAGGTTTGAATTCCTTTTCTGATTGTTAAAGAGCAGTAACTTTAAACACCGGCTATTAATTGAAATGCCAACGTTTTAGCTAGGCGTTTCCAGTATGGGGTGTTGTCTGGTTTGTTTAAACTTTCGTCTATCGGCCACTTTTCCCAGGGGTTGGTGATTTCTTTATTTGCCCAGCGTTTTGGGTTGGTGATGGCGCCATCAAAGTTAAAGCGGTAAATATCATTATCGAGCTTTTCTTCTATTTGCTTCATTTGCTTGTAGCTCATTAAACGCCAGTACTTTTCAGGGCGGTTATGAAGTTTAAAAAGAATAGATCCCAGCAAACAACAAATACAATAAACCAAACGGGTAATGGTTCCGGGGTAGCAGTAAATTGGGTGTAGAGACATATAAGAAAAATGCAAGCAACCACGATACTCCCTGTTACTCCTAAAAGAATAGGCCCTAATGTTAACCCTAGCGTCCAATCCCCCGCATTATGAAAACCTAAATAACGACCTTCATTATCTAAGCTTTGAGGTTTCACTTTTTTATTATCCTCTTTTTCTAATAAAAATCGGACAATCATTAACCCTTTAGGTGAACTATACTCATACTTTTTTGAGGAAATATAGTGTTTAAAGTTCTGCGATTTTTCTATCACTTTTGAATTTAGTTTTGCATTTAGTTTTGCATTTAGTTTTGCAAATCTATATGAAATTGACATGAATATCCTTTTGCCTACCCAAGCAATTATTTACTGCTTGGGTTAAATTCCTTTAATTTTATTATGTTACTTAACTACAGATCTACCATCAAAAACGAAGTGAATTTTTGCCACAAGGTTTTACCGAACTTAATGTCACACTCGGCTTTTATGTTATCTGCGTATTTCCATGGAAACTTGAAAATATCTGGCGGTGTTAGCTTTTTAATAGGTTTACCCATCAAAAGATTATCGAGCTGCTCTTCATCATTAAATTCTTTTCTCAACTCGTCATCCGCTTTAGACATTTCTTTCAAAAATGACTTATCAACGCGATACCAAAAGTACTTAGGGCGGCCATTCGCTTTATCAAACTCAGCAGTGGTTTTATCAAACTCACGGTAATATTCAAATTGAGGGATATCTGCTAGGGGTTGGGTTATATCCATAAAGTTTTGTAGCAGTTCCCAATGAATAAATCCACAAGATATATCATTATTATATGTAACTTCATATCTGGCACTTCGAGTAAAATGTAAGAGTGTAAATCCTCTATAGGGAAACCCACTTTTTGGGTTATGCGACACCTTATAATGAGCATTAAACTCTTTAAATGGTAAAGTATCGAGTTTTCTAGAGCTGTAATCTGGCACACTTACCCCACCTGTTAGGCGATTAAAAACAACAGCCAATTTAATTTTGTGGCGAAATACTGGCCAAACAAATACATTAAACAGTTTTGATATAGCCCACGCTATAAAAATATATAAAACATAATCAAAGGCATTTTTATAATCTCCAAGAACAAAACTCACAAACGGAAAAGAAACAATTAAAAATAACAAGGTAATATGTAAAATGACCCACGAAAAAACTAATACATCGATATAATTAGTAGCATTTGAAGATAACGCCAATTCAACTCCATGTTTCTTTCGACATAAAATTGAGCGGTACTCTTCACTTTTACCACTTAAATTATACTTATACTCTGACTTTTGATCATTATTATAACAATGCCCAAAAACGCTTCCTCTTGGGAATAGCGCTTGCTTACTTTGATAGCGGCAATACATAGAGTCACGCTCGTCTGTCGCAATTTCATTTCTAAACTTTGTTTCTTGCTTACCTCTGTAAGCGGTCTCTGCATACTGCTCAAGCATATTCTATTTCCTTTATTATCCATGCATTATCTGGTACTTCACCGTATTCCCAATCCTTACGCTCATCTATATCAACATAAGGCAAAGTGGTATTCTTATCTAGGCGGTACTGCACTTTTACTTTCCAATCAACTTCGAAATGTTTCGGCCACATGGATAAAATTGGGACAATATATTGAAACCCAGTAATAGCTCCTGATTCAGTGTTCTCCTTTTGGATTATTTGCCAATTATTATGATCGTGACGAAACTCATTTTCAAAATGCAAAACTCCCTCATCTTCAATTTGATAAACTTGAACGAACACCTCTGATTGCCCTAAGGCAAAATTTGGTGTGTCTATATCAATGGTTAATTGGCAATGGGTACTAGTTAGTTTTTTAACTTCTAACGTGATATTGGGGCTCATTAATGTGCCTACTAATGCGGCATAACACTCTTTTGGTTGAGTGTGCCATTTTTGATAACTACCAGTACAACGGTCATCTTCATCTTTCGCAAAGGGGCCATTTTTAGTCCACGTTTCTAATTCGTTATCCGTTACCAAAATAGCAATTATCGCAACAAGAAGCCCTAAAACGATAATTGCCCAACCGAGAGGAGTAGTAAATAAACCTAACCCTAAGTAAATAAAACCAGCTGTATATATTTCCGTATTAGCAATCAACGTGGCAGTAAACCTAGGCGGTACTTACGCCACCTAGGTTTGAATTCCTTTTATTAAAAATAAACTTAGCCTAATACTATACATAAAGTCATCTTTTAAGGTATTCCCATAAACAACTGCAGTGCTAAGCGCTTTGCTTTGTATTTCCATGTTAGTTTTTCGATACGCTCAGGCTCACCTTTAAAATGCAGCCAAGGTTTGGTTATTTCTTCGTTCGGTGTCGCTCTGAGCCAATTAAAATGAGCAGCCTCTTTATTGAATTTTTGCCAAATTTCGACTTGTTGATCAAGCGAAAAATCGCTCCAAAAATTATTGGGTCTGTCATTTTGCTTATCAAATTCAGCTGTGAGTTCATCAAGGTGGCGGCAGTTTTCATACTCAGGCACATCAGGCAGTGGTTGGTTGTTATCCATAAACCGCACTACTCGTTCCCAATATAAATAGCAGTTCATCGGGTTATTTGAGTTATCAGGCACCTGAACAGCTATTTTAGTCTCGGGGTATTTATCCTCATCAATATGACTAATAAAAGGCACAAACCCCATTACACCCGGGCGTGTTGCCACTATATCAAGGTGGCATACAATATCAGCCCATTTAAAACAGCAATTACCCAGCTCATCACGCTCTTCACAAGCGGGTATCTTATAGGTAAAGCCGACTAACTGTTTTTTTCTGTCAAAATATATTTGCTTTTTAGGGAGGTAACTCTCTGTTATTGGTAATAAGTTAAGAAAAAACAGGTTCCAAGAAAAAGTAAGTAAAGGTATCCACCACTGAAACTTTTCACCTTCTTCGTAAATAGGCAGAGATACAACACTTATAAAAGTCACAAGGCTTAGTACAGCTCCTATAATTATAGGACCAAAAAGTATTGCTCTAGCAGGGCTATTCCCGCACATTTCTACTTTATATTGTTCAGGATATTTTTGAATTGCTTGTTGTTTTCTAGCTGGTAAATCATATAAATAGCATAAGCCTTTAAATTTTTTCTTGAGGCTATTTAATCTTTCTGGGTAAAAAAAGCGATTAAATCGCGTTTTTTTACCCATGATATCAACGGCTAGGTAGTCATTATTTTGCATTTAATATCCTTATTTTTTAATCAACCTTGGCACTTTAAAGTGCCAAGGTTTGAATTCCTTTTCTGATTGTTTACGTATCATGGACCCTGAAACTTAAGCCGTTTCACGGAAAGCCGATAAAAAGTTGAACTAGTAAACGCTTTACTTTATATTTCCACGTTAATTGCTCTATGCGCTCAGGCTCTGCTTTCCAATGCTGCCAAGGTTTCGTTATTTCGTCATTTACTTTACCTTTTAGCCAATCAAATGGAAAAGCATCTTCTAAAATTTCGTCCCTAATTTCAATTTGCTGTTCAATTGAAAAGTCTACCCAAAAGTCTGAAGGACGATTATTTTTTTTATCAAACTCTGCCGTAATTGGATCTAAATGGCGGTGCTGTTCATATACAGGCACATCGGGCAATGGCTGACTTAAATCCATAAAGCGCACATAACACTCCCATAATAAATAACAATGGACAGGGTTAGCTGAAAGCTCTACAACTGAACCGGTAACAGTTGTTTTAGGGTACTTCTCTTGGTCTATATGACTAATTTCTGGAAAGTAATTCATCACACCCGGCGCACCCATCTTCGAGGTTAACCTGCAAACAATCTCTTCCCATTTAAAGCAACAGTTACCTAAGTCATCTCGTTGTTCACAACCTGGTATATCAAAAGTAAACCCGACCGTTTGGTTTTGCCTGTCAAGGTACATCATCTTATCAGGTATATACCTAGCCGTTATTGGTAGTAAATTTAAGAAGAATAAGTTCCAGCAAAAGGTAAGGACTACCAGCCACCAAGGAAATGGCTCTTCAGAATACGTTGCGACAACACAGGCTATTAGTAACAATAAGCTTAATACAGCCCCTATAGCCATTGGTCCAAATAATATGGCTTTTATAGGATTATTGCCACAAGGGACAAGTTTGTATTTTTCGCGCTGATTTTCATATAACTTGTTCGTATCAAGCCAATCATATAAAAAACACAGGCCTTTAAATTCGTGATATATATTTTTTATACTACGATATTCAAAAAAACGATTAAACCTCGTTTTCTTTGGCATTATTCCCACACCAAAGTAATTATTTTTTTGCATCAGGTTCCTTTGCTTTAATAAACCTAGGCAGCATATACCGCCTAGGTTTGAATTCCTTTTCTGATTGTTAAAGAGCGTATGGCCTGTGGTCAGAAACCAGTTGTTAAATAACCTGAATCACAAAAGTAAAATATTGAGCTCGTATGCACGTTTTATGTTTTTCTCTAGCAATACGGGGTCATCACTAAAGGGCGCAATAACATAATTAACTTCATCCCTCGGGTATTCTTCTGTTGCATCACGATTTTCGTGATAAACATACTTATAGTTATTTTTTATGACAGGATCGAGCGGATACTTATCCATATAGGGACCAATTTTATCACCTCTCCATGTAACACTATTTCCCTTGTTTAAATGGTGTTGAACAGACTGTAACAGCCCAAAAGGGATTGGTTTATTTTTATCCATAAACTCCGTTAATAATGTCCACGACCCACAAGCCCCATCGTAACTATCAGCAAACGCGACTATGTATTGGCAATCCCTTTTACCATGCTTAGGGTATTTTTTTGGGATTAAACTTGTAACAGGCATGCCTCTTCCCAAGCTAAAGCCTAACGAGCCTCGATACATCTCAACTTCTTCAAATGGGATCACAAGTTCAGGGTTGCCACCAAACGCAGGGAAATTTACATTGCCGGTTTTTCGGTCAAACACGACTAATTTACCTCGCGGTATTCTCGCTTTACGGTGGTAAATAAAAGCAATGATTAATAATAAAACTTGCCCCAGGATAAACAAGGGGTGAAAAAGCAATGAGTCTAACAGATGTTGTAAACTTATTGCTTTAAATAACCCAAGTACTTGCATTATCGCTCCAATTGCAAAGAAGGTTAATGCTAGCCAAGAATAAGAACTATCATCCGTATCCGTCATACTTCCCATTAATAATACGCCGTAATAACGACCATCAGTTGAATATATATCGTTTACTCCTAACAAATTGTCATAATCGACTTCCACTTTTCGGTAATACTTTCCCATGTCAGTTTGTTTTTTAGGGGGGCGTAATTCAGATACTTGTTCGGTGTTTATCATAATGTTACTCAAGTCCCAATTCTTCTTTTAGCGAATAATTTAACAGTGATAAATTCACTTCAGTTGTGAGCCATTTACCTGGCTCTTCCAGTTCGCCGTTTTCATCACGTTTTGATACTGGCAATATAAAGTTATTATCTTTAAAAGCATCGCTCACTGACGCACCTTTACCTTTTGGATACGTTTTAACTCGTAGTCTAAACGTGATTCTGGTTGTGTTGAGCGCTTTAAATATGGCGGCGCAGTTATACTGATTTAAGTCAAGCCGTACACCTTGTCCACTTGATAAATCAGTCGCTAATACATTATCCCAAAATATTTGTCGCCAATTTTGACCTTGTCCTGCGCTATCACCTAAAACGAGATTTTGGTATTCGTCATCATTACCAAAAAAATCTAATAAGCCCTCTCGAGATTTAACTGCAAGCTCTACATCAATAAAATTAAATGCTGTGTTTGTTGGGCAGGTTAAAATTAAATATGCTTCCGTGGGATCTTCATAGGTTGTAACAGCACCACGAGATTGGGCGATGGTATGCATATCCTGCTCTTTTTCTACATTGTCACTGTGTACTTGTGGTGCAGTGGTTAATTGTGCAAAATCGTGCAGCGCATAATCAGGGCGTGTTTTCCAACTATTGCTGTTATCATCGCCATAGCCATCTGTGCCCCACGGGCTGATTTTCATCCACGCTTCTATTTCATCATCAACAAATAAATAGTAAATAACCGCGCCAACCAACACAATGATAAGACCAATCCAGCCTAATCGTGAGCCCACTTTAATACCTAAAAGGAGGCCTCTTAACGCGATGGCATCACCCACCGTCATCAAAGTAAAACCGACCCCCATGGTTAATAAACCAAACGCGGCATCATTATCGCCGCGTTTAATGGCATCGTAGCCATCTATAAAGCTCGTAACACCACTGTAAATTGACGCAGCAATATTCGCACGATACATATATTTTGAAAATTTAAAAACACGCTGAATTCCTTTTGGAACATTGACATCGCCTTCTAGCAATCGTAAAAGCTGTTGTTCAGTTGGCATACCGTATTTCATTACATAGGATTCACGAACAAGGGTCAGTACCACAGCGGTAAAATCGAGTGCGCCCCCGGTAAACACCCCTACACTTTTACTCGTTAACTCGAATTGCTCAAGACTTCGGGTTAAGTTAAGTACTTCGAATAAACCAACTGCACCCAAAATACCTATATTAGCCTTACTAAGAGTATTAACAGATGCATTTGATAAAAACCTTTGATTCGCTAAATGCTCAGTCGCCGTTGCAAGTTCGGCTAGCTTTTGGTTTAAACGTTGGTTTGTGCGTACATCATCCGCTAACTTTAATTGATTGTTTTTCAATTGCGCAATTTCATCTTTTAGTGATGTAACATTTAGTTGCTTTGCATCGACCGTTTCTTTTAATGCGATAACATCAAGCTTTAATTGTGATGCCCCTTCCCCCGCTAAGACACCTTGGGCTTTATCTGCTAAATCTAATAAGTGGGTTAGTTTGTTTCGCAAGTGCATAACATCATCTACAGTGACATTGATTGGCCCGCGTGCTGTGGTAATGTTTGTACGGCTACGATTTTGCGAACGCACTACATCCCTAATTTCTTTACTTAACTCTTGTGCAATCTCAGCCCTTGCTCTTGCATTTAGTGGAATGAACCCCTTTGAAAACTTACCGTTATGGTAATCTTGGGCAGTCATTTCAAGTACGGTAAATTGGCCATTCTCTAATTGGTTTATTATTCGTAGCGCGGCCATTAAACCTTTGTTTTTACTTAATTTAGCACTACCCGCCCGCGCTAGCTCTAATTCAATATGAGCCAACTTATTATTTATATTGCGTAATGATTTTTGGGCTTTATTTAGTTTGCTATCAACCGCGCCAAGTTCAGCTTTTAGTTTTTCAATTTCAGGTTTAGCTAAAGCATGTTGCCTTCTATATTCTGCATCTGTTTTATTTAGCCCTTTAACTTTATCAGCCAATGTTTTCTCTGCCTGGCTCAGCTTTGCTTCTAATTTTTGCTTTTGCGCTGTTTGTAATTCAGCTTGTTTTTTTAGCTGCTCTTGTTGCGTTATACCGGCTGATTTTTCGTTTTGGACTTGTTTATTAAATGCAGCGGCTGTTTGTGCTTGCCCTTGATTGGCGCTTGAGATGAGTGATAAATCTAAATACCCTGTCGCCATACCCATAAGCGCTTGCGCTAGTCGCCTACCGATTTGTTCAACTGCTTCCTTGTCACCTTCGTCAAAGGAGTTATCTTCTGCAACCATCTGAATGCGTTCAATACTAAATTTGGGGTTGAATTTATCACTGTGATCTTGCGGGTCTAGCTCTATACCGGCGGGTTTAGTTGCTGTTGCAGGTTTTTTCGGCTTACCAAAAAATAATTCAGAAATAGGATGCGCTGGCTCTGATGGGTGTTCACCTACTAGTTTTAACATAATCGAGGAGGTGGTTGTAGATGTTGTTAAGTTATCCCAATCGCCTTTATCGAGTATGATTGTTGGGAACTGACTCGCTGGGTGAATTTTTAATACTAAAGCAATATCTTTTATTACATCAAAGCCCGACGCATAATGTGCGTTGTAATGATATGCAAAATCCTCCATACAATGCACAAACTTAACAGTGTTAATATCTTGTTCTAAAATTTCGATAAGCACTAGCTGCTGACTTTTTATCTCATCCGCTAGGGCTAATAAACGATCATATTTTAAAAACGTTTTTAAGTTTGTTTCATTTAAGCAGCTAGAACGCCAATTTTTTATTTTATTTGCAAATTTGATTTGCTCAGCTTGAAGTCTCTGCGCGTCTTTATCACCTTTGATGATAATATCACCGTCTAAAATGGCATCATTCATTTGATAAAAACGGTTTATCATCTTTTCAGCAAGTTCAAAGTTTGCTTTTTTAATGGGATCTTTAATAATTTCTTGCCCATCGGGGCCAAGCTCTACACCTTTTACCTCATAAAGTGTACTGGCAATTTCAACTTGTAATTTTAAAATTGCATCAACGTAATTTCTAACAACAGACAGTCCATTATTTAAAATAACTTTAGCGAATTTATCTGCTGCGATATGTGGGATTTTGCGGTGGATTTTCGCACCATTTTTAATAATACCCGTCTGTGTGAACCCATTTTCAAAGTCAGATAAATTATCTAACTTTTGCATTCTTTTATTGCGAGCAGTGGTTGAAACACCTCTATCTGGGCAGTCTCTTTCTTCACTGCTTAATGGGTCACCATAATTTAGCCTTGGATCTGATGGATTCATTCCTCCTAACTTTAAGATTTGTGACCACGACCATTGTACTTCTGAGAATGCCATTTCAACAGAGCACTGTGCACCTTTAATCTTATTGGGGACAATGATAGAGCTAAGAGCTTGCCCTGTTGCGTCTCTTCTTCCTTGTTTTGCGTACGCTTTATTTTTATTCTTTTTCCACGGTAAAAAACCTTTCTGGTAAGCTAAATTAACATCTCTAAATTTAACCACACCACATTCTTCTACAATAACCTGAAGTTCACGCCATAGATAACCATCTACATAAACATATACATACCCAGCAGATAAGTTAGAAATATAATCATCGCTTTCATCTTTTGTATCGTAAATCATTGGGTAGGTACAAATTAATTCTATATCAGCAACATTCGCTCCTGTTTGCTGTGCTCTTGCTTGATAAAGAGGGATTTTATAGACTTTGTCTGTTTCGTTCGGATTTTTGTCATCGCGAATAATAAGTGATAAATTCTCTTCATCCGAACCAATCCCTTCAAATACAAGCTCCCGATGCGCGGCTTTAGTTAAAACTTGATCTGGGCTACAAACATCACTCATACGATTGACACTCCATCTTCATCTAACTTTTCAGATCCTGATATTTTAATAACTATTTGTTTGTCACCTTGCCTATCCCCCAAACTATCCCTCACTTGCACGCTCAACCCTCTTGGTGCGGGGCCGCCGGATTGCATAAGTGGCGCAGGTGGGGTGTTTTTAGAATTAGAGATCATCGGGTCACCTTGGCGTACAGCGGGTTTACCTTCAATTAATACATTAAACGAGCCCATGATAAATTCAGCTTCACCGTCGTTTTTCTTACTCGCGACGCCTTTTTTATCACCAGGGGAGTCACCTGAGCTTTGTGAAAAAGTGCTATTTATATTAGCGGCGCCATTGCCATTGACTTTTACTGAGCTGGCAACATCTGTAACGTCACTTGATTGCGCTTTATTTGCGTATGGAATTGGTACAACGCTAGTCCCAATTGTGGTTAAGCAGACATCCACCGTCATAAGTTTACCGCCACTATCTTGATGTACAGCGGTACGACCATTTATCAGCACATTTTGCCCCGATACAGCTTGTACTTGTGGTGCTTGTGAAGCTGTATCTTTAATAAGCTGCTCTTGGTTACCGGCTTGCCAACCTAAATGCGTTGATACTAAATCTAAGAATGCTTGCGCGTTACTAACGGGTTTATTTACATCCATATTGGTTTGCGGTTCGTTCCATGGCAGCCTAGGTTCGTTTTTTTGGCTATCCCATTGTGGCGGTGGAATAATATAATCAGGTATAAAAATATTTACCATTTCACCGAGGGTTTTCTCGCGGTATTTTGGCCTGGCAATCTCAGCTAAAAAGGCGGCGTCACCACTGGCTTTATCTTCAAAAATAGCGATACCGTTAGCTTTACCTAGCGCACCATTACTGCGGGCGCTATTGTTAAGCCCTAGCAATGTTGAGTTGTTATGTCGCCATGTTACTGAGCCACCGGTGCGCACATCAGCGCTCAGCGCATCAATATCATATTGTACGCTGCCTGTTTGTTTGCCTGCTGCGGCGTTAATATAAGGCATTATTTTTCACTCCTTGAAATTTTGACTAGCTGCTCATTAGGTGCATTAAAAATAGCAAATACCTGCTCAAGTGAGCGCGTAAGCGGGTTGCATAAATAGCTTTGTGCTAGTGTAAGTGCCGCTAATGAGTTTGCATTACCTTGATGGCCTATCGTCGTTGCTAACTCTGCACACTCAATGAGCGGCTGGCCTTTTTTGTACAATTTTTGTGTGTAAGCAAACCATTTTTTTTGCCAAGTAAGTGATTGTTCGCCCGCAAATAAATAACGGTCTTGGCTGGTGCAATTGGCCTGCGCTAATTGAGCCGTCATTTGGCCGTCATATAATTGCGCGGTAAGCTTGCCTTGCGGGTGTATTAACAGTGCATATCCACCTTCGCCATATATAACGCCCGGTGGGCCGTTTAATACTTGCACGGTGCAGCGTTTAGCTTGTTCACTCACATATTGATAGCTATTACATGAATCCACAGCGATTACTAAGGTGTCGTTGTTCATAGTGGTTAAGTCACATGTTGGCATCTGTGAATAGGCGGGTATTTGTTCTGCAATACACTCTTGGAGTAGCTCAGCGAGTGTTTCATCGCTTATCAGTGGCTGTTTAATTTCATCAACGGGCAGTAAAAATACAATTTGGCTAATGCGGTTTGTTTGCCTTAACGTAGCTATATCAACTTGCTCAAGTAGGTGCGAGAGCATTAATAAACAGCGCGTGACTCTATCGAGTTGCGCAAGTTCGTCTATTTCAACAAAAATATACGGCGCATCTAAACTAATATCACATCGAATTAATGCTTTGCTTGGTTTAGAAAAAAGCATTTTATTAGCCACTGCAGTATACAAGCTGCTTGATGTACAGCCGGCAGCATTAATATGATAAAGACTGTCAAAAGTAAGTTGTTTCATATTAATTTTCTTTACCGCTATTTTTTTCTGAGGCAACGAGTATTTGACTATTTGCGCCTACTTTTTCAAGACTAATATGACCGCGCCAAAGCAGAGAAAAGCACTGGGCGTCGGAATCAATTACTAAGGTGTCGCAGCGCATGGTTAGCCGCTCTCGGGCTAGTGTATTTACCACTTCCACAATAGGTTTTTGGTACGGCAGTTCTATACGTTGTTGTTGTCCGTATTGTTGTAATGGATAAAGCCCTGTTAACTGACACGCCCAGCCTTTGCCAAACTCGGCTGCAACTTGCTGATCAATGGGCGCTGTGTTGTATAAATCTTTTGGCTGTGTTGTTTTAAACGGGTACTCTCCCGCCATAAGTGCTGTTTCGTCTATTTCTGGTAAGCGTTCAACTCGTGGCGACCAATGGCTTGGTATGGCCGAAAAGCTTGCGACCGGTGTGCTGTGGCTAGGTTTTCTAAGTAATGAGTTAGCGTATTCAACACTGGGTAACTGCTGGCCAACCGCGTGCTTATTTTTAAGTTTAAAACCACGGCCGATTGGGTTTTCTAAGAACGTGTTGCTCTCGTTATTTAGCTCTTTGCCACCAAAAGCCTGAATATAATTGAGTGCCACTGGGGTAATAATATCTGGATCTGTAGCTACTGGTCCAAGCAACGAGCGTCGCCAATAACGCGCTCCGGTTACACGTAAACGCTTTTTAAACAAAGGTTGCGAAGGCGAATCAAGACCCAGCTCAACCTCAATAACACGCGCGTCTTTTCCTTTTGGCGGATAAGCAGTGCAATTACCATATACTTCAAAGCCATACTTAAAAGCCACCTGCTCGTTTACTTCACAAATCGGTGAGCTGTTAGGATCGCCTTGGTAATCATCAGCAATAACAATCTCAGGGCCGGGTTCAATGGCTGTAACGTTGCCTTGCTCATCAAACTCAAAGCTTTGTTTTACCACCACCACATGACCTTCAGTACTGTCTTCTAACCAGCCGCTAAACGTGCTGGCTTGCCAAGGAGAAAGATTATGAAGCATGAACGTTTTCCACTTTTTCACTTAACAGTAATTGCCACTGCGATGCACTTTGCTGGACATGAAATAAACCGCATGCACTTGTTAAATCAAAATGAGGGGCAATAACACGTTGTACTAAAGAGCCTGCTAATTTAGCGAGTTTTTGTGCGCTATTGGCTTTGGTAAAACTAATGCCCATTAAAAGTTGCTCACCTGCTTGCATTGCAAACGCTTGCCTTACATGCTCGGCATCATCAAGGTTAATGCCGCTTTGCGGTTTTACTGCATTGTTATCACTGACGACTGACATTTTTTCAGCTTTGGCAAGCGGCCTATCTGTTAATGTGAGCCACGCTGCATAAGCACTTGGTTGTGTTACTGCGATGGTCATTAAATCCATCACTAATGGCAGCGCTTGTTTATAAACAAAATGACTTAATACAAACGAGCAGTGCTCTGGATTTGCTTTGCAAAATAATGCACAGGGTTCGTACCAACGCGTGTCATTAAGTAAACCCGCTAAAGCGAGTAATTGTGCTTTTTGCTGTTCATCTGCGGTTTTTGCAAACACTTTAAATAGCTTATCGCTTACATCGTCATGCCCTGCACAATAACCATTTACTAACGCAGCAAAGGCAATCTCAAAATCTTTGTGTAATACCGCTGCGAGTAATTCACTGGTTGTAAGAGGTTGTGAAAATAATAAGGTTTTAACCACGTTTTGGGGTTTTTCTTTGCCTTCAAGTACACTGGTGCGTAGCGCTTTTAAATCGTTAAGCTGCCAATGCTTTAAATTATGTTGAAGTAATTCACACTGCGCTAATTGCTCACTGCCTCTTAAGCTATGAAAGTAGGCAGTAAAGTCATCAATAGCAGTAATGAATAAATCAGCCGCTATTAAACGATATACTTCACTATGTTCGCTATTTTGCTGCGCAAGTTCACACAAAGCCTGCCATGTTAACTCGCTTACTTGGGTTAAGTTTTGCGCTGAAAAATAATCTGTTGGCGCTTCGCCTGCCAACTCACTTAAGGTATATAAATGATTGAGCATTTGCGTGTCGATCACGCTAAAACGTGCCAACGAAAACGCCCCTTGCTGCAACAGCTTTTGCCGGTGCTTTAACAAGGTGGTGAGGCGCTGATTATGAAGTTTTACTTTATATACAGGTGCGAACATAGTGCTAATTAAGCCTAATTGGCCAGCCAGCCAAGGTAAGGTCTTGCTCGCTGTTTGCTGTAATATCTTGCCCTTCAAGCACGATAGTGCCGTCTGCATATACCTCAACACTACCCTTGGCCGTTTGTAGGCTAACACTTTGCTGGGCTTCAATAACGATATGCCCTTGCGAATTATTAATTTGCGCGGCAGGTGCTTGATCCGCTTGCGCTAAGAGCGCCGTTACAATAAAGCCTTGTGCGCTATGTACAAGTAATACATTAGCCCCTACTTCTGCGATGCTGACATGTGCGCCTTGCGCAATAACTTGATGTTCAACATTATTAATTAATACCGCTTTTACACGGCCAAAACTGTCGACACGACTCACACACGCTAAATGTTGATCGTGATTGAATATACTTTGGATCTGAGCGCTCATAATAAACTCCTTTTCAACTAGTTATTACTAATTGCACTGCCTTTCACGGCGATATTACTGGCCGATAAAGTAATACTTGTCGCATCAATGGTTAAGTTACCACCGGCATCAATTTCAATACTCGCACCGCCTTGACTCAATTGCAGTGATCCTTGACCATCCGCTTTAATGGTAATATTTGCGCCACTACTAATTTCTATATCGCCATTGGGGGCTTGCAGTTCTAAATTGCCGTCAACCGAATATGCGCTAACATCTTGTTCACCTTGTAATTTAAGCTCTTGATCCGCTTTAAGCTCTAAGCTGCCATCGGTTGCTTCAATACGTGTGTTTGAGGTGGCTTTGAGGGTTAAATCTGCCGCCGATGTTACTGTGATATCCCCTTCGCGGGTTTGCATTTGCAAGTTATTCTCTACCCGCGTAGTAAAGTCATTGGCAACCGTAAAGGTGGCGTCGTTTTCAGCAACAAATTGCAGATTTTCTTTCGCTGATATTTTTACATCGCCATCTACAGACTTAAGCGTTGCTTGATGGGCGCCATTGGTGGCATCGAGTAATAGTTGGTTTTTATTATTTTTATTAGCAAGGCTAATTTTTTCTTCGCCTTTTTTATCATCCATTATTAAACTGTGGCCAGCTTTAGTAACGAGCTTATTCTCGGTCGGATTTTGGCTGGTAACTGGGTTAGGTGCATTTTGGTTGTATAACGCACCTAAAATAATGGGTCTGTCTAAATCGCCATTTTCGCCACAAACTAATACCTCAGTACCTTGTGTAAGCGGAAAGTGCATGCCATGACCACTGCCACCATAAGGTTGCATTAAGCGTGTTGGGCGGCTTTGTTGGCCTTCACCATCTTGATTAAATGGCAGTTTTACTACGTAATTACCATCATCATCAATTTCTTGCTCTACTAGTGCGTTAAAAGTTGCAAATACACGTCTTTCTGGAAGTAACTGTGCTTTAAACTGTTGATCCGATGGGACCAAGTACGCCTGATTTTTATAAGTTAAGCCTTTTACGTTAGCGCCATATTCCACACCCGCTTGCTGGCTACCTTTATGATCAACACGCACAACCAAATATTGGCCATTATGATCTGGATGATCATAAATAGTTAAAATCATTCCTGGTCTAAGCGCCCTGCAATCACTGTCGATAATCAATTGCTCTCGTTGACAATCAAACGCTTGCTGACGCGTTTTAGCAAGCGTATTGCCCTCGCCAGAAGTTGCATAGTTATTACCATAATGACTGTCTTCACCAAATCCTGGTTGCGAAGCGCTATTTTGCGCCGATACCTGTAAATTACCTGGTGCGCGGTAGTTATAATCGTTTAACGCAATACTTTGCGGCTGAAGTTGGGCTTGGCGACTAATTGCGAAGATTGTTTCGCTAGTACGTACTTGCCCAGATGGTGGCACATAACTTAAGTTTACTTCATCAAACAGAGCGGCAATATCTTTGCTGCTATTGCATACTTTAAAAGTGCAATCCGCGTCAGTTTGCTCAACAAAACTATAAACAAAGCCATGTTTACGCATTAAACGCGTAACAAATTCATAATCAGTTTCGTTATATTGCACTGTCATATCGAGGCTAGGGCCGCTGGCTTGCATGCTGAATTTTTGCATTGGGAAGCCCGCTTTATTAAACACACTTTTAATAATGGCAGCGGGATCCATCGCTGTAAAAACACGATTGGAATGTTGATGCTTAAGTAAAGTTAAATAAGAACTCAACACTAACGTGTAATGATAACCTTGGTGACTTTTACCATGGGCTACAAAACGACTTAGTAAACCTGAGATAGTCCGATCTGTCATAGACCACACCAAACTCAAACTGGCATCTTTACCTAGCAACGTTTGCGCAGTTAAATGTTCCTGACTCAATACTTGAATATTAAATTCATAGTCTTCACATAAGCTATCATTCATTGATGTGAAGTCAGTTACCTGCACCATGCCATCAGGTAAGCCTTGTATACTTACGCTAAAATGACTGGTATTCGCTTTATGTTCACTAAAGATGTCCATAAGTCCCATTTTCAATCCTTTTTTATCTATTAAATTAGGCGTTATCGGCAAATATTGCGGTGATTTCGTCTTGCTCATCAACCGTTAACGTTAAAATATCTGGCATATCTTCTTGCGCCATATATTCCAAAATAGATTTAGCAATTCCCGGTAAAATTTGTCGTTCAATCACTGCATTTACCATCCGAGCACCGCTGTCTGAAAGCTGGCATTGCTGAGTTAACTTACTCAATACACTTGCATCAACACGCAGTTGCATTTTATGATTTGTAGCAAGACGCTTAGCAATCGCTTCTAGTTTTAAACTAACAATTGCTTGCAGTGCATCTTGATCAAGCGCTAAATAAGGCACTACTTGCATGCGTGCAAGTAAAGCTGGTGCGAAGAATTGTAGTAACTGTGGCTTAATTAATTCACTTAACGCACCAATTGACGGCACTTGCCATGGGCTACCATCTTCATTAATCGGTGCATCCGTTGGATTGAGTGCGTCATTAATGGCTTGCTGCTGCTCAGTCGGTTGTTCTACATCATCGTCTTGCTCTGGACTCAAATCGATCACTGTTGGTGGTGTGCATGCATCAATTAGCTCTGCTGAACCTAAGTTAGACGTCATGATGATCACGGTGTTTTTGAAGTCAATTTCACGGCCTTCACCATCACGCATATTGCCGCGTTCAAATACTTGATAAAACATGTTAAGCACATCTTTATGCGCTTTTTCTACTTCATCAAGCAAAATTACTGAGTATGGGCGCTGTCTTACCGCTTCAGTTAATACACCGCCTTCACCGTAACCTACATAACCAGGAGGTGAACCTTTAAGCTGCGATACTGTATGCGACTCTTGATATTCACTCATATTGATAGTGGTTAAGAACTTCTCGCCACCAAACAATTGCTTAGCTAAACAGCGGGCTGTTTCAGTTTTACCAACACCGGAGGGTCCGGCAAGTAAAAAGACTCCTAACGGTCCTTGTTCATTACTGATCCCCGCTTTGCTGACACGTAATGCTTGCGCAATTTTTGCCATACCCGCTTGCTGCCCGATCACTTCTTGACCAATTGCCGTTTCTAAATTAATGAGGTTACTGATCTGATCTTTAACCATGGCACCAACAGGTACACCGGTCCACTGAGAAATTATTTGTGCCACTGCATCAGCATCTACTTCGCTAAATAAGCCATTATCTTGACTGTTTTGCTCTTTTAAAGTTTGGCGCAAGCTAAGTAGTGCAGCACTGTCTTGTTCGCTTGCATTGGTTGCTTGTTTAAATTCGTTGATCTGGCTTAAAGTAGCAATTTGTGACTCGCGGGCACTGGTTAATGCAGCAAGTTTAGCTTGTGCAGTATTTAACTCTTGCTGTAAGTACAATAACTTATCCATATCGACAGCTAAACCTTGCTCGCTTTCACTGGCAATACTGGCAATCCGAGTTTGTAAATAATTTATATGCTCTCGCTCAGATTCAATTGCAGCTGGATCAGTTGCAAACGACATTCTGACGCGAGCTGCTGCTGTATCAAGTACGTCAATTGCTTTATCTGGTAACTGACGACCTGTGATATAACGAGCTGACAATACAACAGCCGCTTCAATGGCATCATCGGTAATTTGGATATTATGATGTTGCTGATATTTATCTTTTAAACCCGCTAGCATAAGTTGCGCAGCTTGCTCCGTTGGCTCATCGACTTTGATCAGTTGAAAACGACGCTCTAATGCGGCATCACGCTCAAAGTACTTTTTATACTCACTCCAGGTGGTTGCTGCCACTGTGCGTAATTCACCTCTGGCAAGAGCGGGTTTTAATAAATTAGCCGCATCGCTCATACCGGCATCACCACCCGCACCAATTAAGGTGTGTGCTTCATCAATAAACATAATGATCGGCGTGGTTGAGTTTTTAACTTCGTCAATTACTGTTTTTAAACGGCGCTCAAACTCGCCTTTAACACCTGCGCCAGCTTGTAATAAGCCCATGTCTAAGACTAATAAACGCACACCTTTTAATTCATCAGGTACTTGACCATCAATAATACGCTGTGCAAAACCTTCTACTACGGCGGTTTTACCGACTCCCGGATCACCCACTAAAATCGGGTTGTTTTTACGACGACGACATAACACATCCACCATCATGCGTATCTCGTCGTTTCGCCCGAGTACAGGATCAATTTTTCCTTGCTTAGCTTTTTCGGTTAAATCTTCACAATATTCATCAAGCGCGCCGCCACCTTCACTTTGGCCATTATTTTGCGTTTGCTGAGCTGTTTTTGCCTGTGGGTTTAAACGCTCGCTTGAGTTTTGACAAATTTTATCGAGGTTTTCGGCTAAAAAGCGTGAGTCAATTTTATCTAGCAACGCTGGTAATTGAAGCACAGGGCTATAAGGTAATAGCTCCGTGAGTGCATCAAGCAATGCAGCACCGTTGATCCAATCACTTTTATGCTGCACATTAGCGCTCAACCATGCGCGTTCTAACCATTCATATAAACGACGAGAAAACACCGGCTTACTTTGGTTACCCGCAGGTTGGCGATTTAAAAAGTCAAGCAACTCATGCCATACCGCATCTTGATTAATATTAAAAAAGTGAAATATTTGTTCTAAATCGCCACTACTGCCCTCTTCCATCAACTTAATTAGTAAGTGTTCAGGCAGCACTTCAAAATGACTACGACTGCTAGCAAACCCTGCAGCAGACTCAAGCGCGGTCGCGGTATGGCCATTTAGCTTGTCGATAAGTTGTTTAATGCCTTTTGCATCCATTGTTTTGTCCTTAAATCTGGTTTCTTACTAATGTTGATATTGAAGATGGGTATAGCTGTGTACGGTTGTGTTTGCCGCAGCACTACCTAAATAACTGTTGTGTCCAAGTATTAACGGTGACACACCGATTGCCTGTTGCTCTACAGCTTCGTTAGCCACTTTTATTTGGCATAACCACTGCACATTATTTGGTAAGTGAGTGCTTAATAACGCCGCCATTTTTTTACCTTGCTCATGCAAAGGGTTCAAACTAATGGCAGTTTCACTGTCTACAGGGCCGATGGCAATTGTTAAAATACTGCCACTAACCAAGACTTTACTACCTAACACTACGGAGCCACCCAATACCATTTGCGAGTCATCACCAAATGTACTTGGGGCATCAATTGTTTGCCAATTAGCGCGGGTATCGTCAACATGCAGCTCTTTCACTGCAAGTGTATGTTTCAGTAATTGAGTTAAGCCTGCTGCACTGGTTTGTTTTAAGCTAGCAATGCCGCATTGTACTTTTTGATCTGTTTTTGTAGATAAAATGGCTTCTATTAAATGATCAAATTGATCTGCACCACGTCCTGCAACATTGATTTGTGACTTTTTCCACGCCTGAAAAAGTTGGCAATATAAAATATGATTAAACATATCTAAAAATTGCCGAACCCTGTCACCACTTTCGTCATCACTTGCTGCTTGCTCTAACAGGTAATGTGGCATTGGCGCATCAACCCCATACAAACCCAAGAATGACGTTGATAAACTGAGTCGCCCGCGTCCTTGGTTATCTAAGCTACACGCACGTACATCGGTTGCTGGAAAGCCAAGCTCTTTATAGGGCTTAAACATCACCCGCTCACTAATGCCTTTGTCAAGTTCGTGAGGCGTTGCCCAATGCTTTTCAATTAAGCTCATCGCTTTAAATAAATTAAACTGCCAAGGCTTAGCAATTAATTGCTCAATCGGTTTGGGCAATTTAGCCCAAACGGGATGCTTTATGGCTGGTTCATGCACACTCATAATTGATAACTCTTGCCCGGCTCAATATCCCAACACCAGGTTTTATAGCTAGGAATAGCATTAACGCGAGTCTGCACACTTTCATTAATTGGTGCGTACATTAAAAAGAATTGGTGCAACATATTACAAAAATGATAAAGATCGGCATCGCACACAAACTTACTTTCATCGATATCAATTAATACATCTACGCCTTTAATAAAAATTCCACGCTTTATTTGGCTGATCGGAGTAGCCGTTATTTTTTGAATGCTCTCAATACGCAAGCGATTCTCAGCTTTTTGCGACCAATCAAATAGCACTAATAAACGTTTAAGCTCGGTTACTTGGGTTATTTGGGAAAACTTAACATTAAGTAAGCTGATCAGCTGCCAATGTTTTGGTTGATCTGGGCACGGTAAATAATTAGTAGGCCTAATAACATTCTCAACCTCGGCAATACTTGGCATATCGCGCCCGCCAATATTTAAATCACCTTCTTGCAGTAATTGCCGAGGCCAGCCTGCATTAAAAGCAGTTAAATCAACAGATAGTGTTTCTTTTTCATCATTTAGATTGAAAGGCAACTGTAAGTAATGAGTTGGCGCAGCTGCACCCACATCCTTAGTTAATACGGTAAATAGCTTTTTCTCATCTTCAAATACACTTTGATAACGAGGTGTATAATCATAGGTTTTACCACTGAGCGAGTTGCGCCCCATTACCGAATCGACGGTGTAACTGAAAATATGATCGGTACGATTTTGATCTGCAGTGATCATATAGTCGGTACGATTGGGTTCGATTCTGATTGGCTCTGCCGCTTGGGAAAATAAATTAATTGCAGGCACGCAGTTTATCAGTAGGTTTTCACGGGATAATTGGTGTCCGGGTGGTAATTTACTTGAGCCACGAAAAACTATTTCAAAGCGGTCTATATGATCTGCAAACTCAACGTCTTGCAAACCTGTAAAAGTTAAAAAGTAAAAACGATCTTTGGCATTAAAGTAATCTAGTAATAATGCATAGCCTGGATGGCTTTGCTCAGCACTCGGTAAAAGAGCTCCATCAATATTTAAATAACTGGCACTGCAACCTTTTACTTTAAGCTTTTTATTATGCTCAAAATGCGCAGGGCCAAAATCAAGTTCAGCATGTTTCTCTGCCGTTTGCAGCAGCTTAAATAAAGAGCTACATAACGGGGTATCGCCGCGTAAATAAAACTGCAAGTTTGATAAGTCATAATTTTTACGCTCACCTTGGCATACAAAACGTAAACCAATGCGCAGCTCTGCACCTAAATGTGATTCTTGGTAGCGCACATGCTCAACATCGAATGGTGCTACTGTTAGATTATGCGTGGTGGTAAAAGTAATATTTTTATGATCAACAACAGCGGTATCTGCTTTTAATGTGAGACCCTTTTCAATCATGTGGGTCTTTTGCATTGCCAGCTTAGGGCTAAATTTAACTACCGTACTTGAAGGGTAATAACTAAGCAGAATAGGACATAATTGACGCAGCACTTGCTCTGACACTTCTGGTACTGATTCATCTAAGCGTTTTTGTGTGTGCGCAGTTAAATACGCCATACCTTCGAGTAAACGCTCGATATGCGGGTCGCGATCTTTTAAGGCATCAATATTTAACATGCCCGCATGCTCAGGATAATGTTGTGCAAACTGTTTACCGGCCTGCGTTAATAAACGCATTTGAGCATCAAAATATTGCTGCATTAAAATATCCTTTTCATTGAAATATTAGTCACCATTTTTAGCGTGCTGCATTACATCAGCCTTACCGCCTGATTCAAACCGCGTGTTTAACTTAATACATTGGCCACTGGTTAGAAATGCTTGAATATCCAGTCGGATCACGCAATTTTCTTCACGTATTTCCATTGGAATAACATTGGCATAACGCACTCTTGGCTCATATTTCTCAATCAATTTTTTAACCTCAAACGCCAAAGTATGTTGCGAATAAGGCAAACCTTCGTAAATATCTTCAACATCGGGCAAACCATAATCAGCCAAATGCTTTAACACCCCACGGCGAGCATTAAGCAGCTCATTAAGATGGTTACAGACACTATTTTGCTCATCAGTCTGAAAACCTTGATGTCCATTACGAATGACAGGTTGAGTTAAAAAATCGAATAACGCCATGAACTTACCTCTGATAAAAGGATATGCTTGCGCATATCCTTTAAAAATTCCGACTTATCGACCTTCAGTCCAAGAGTCAGAGAACTCGATGTTGCCATCAAGGTATGTCCAAGTAATGCGCTTATAACGTAAACATACTGTTTCAAGGTGCGGATAACGCTCCTTGTCTAAGTCTTTTACGTTGTGCATTGTTGGTGAGATTGACGTAATTTTTACATCTTCCAACTTGTGGCAGAAATACTCACGCTCAGTCCCTGTGTCATCGATACGGTACCATTTAAGCTCAAGTTGCTTAAGTGTTTGACCGTTCGAGCACGCTTTATACAGATACGGTGTAGCTGCATCTACCGCTTTAGTAATTACAAACGGTTCATGCTTACGTGTACCTGTAAGTTCACCCGTGTCGTTATCTGTAGGAATGCGAAGTTCATGATCAAAGTGTAGGATCTCGATTGAACCTTCACGCTCTGCAACAGTTACAGAACCTTTGATGTCATTACCTTGGTCATCCTTTAACCACATATACGCTGGAATTGCCATTTCATTATTCTCCTTTTAGAATGAAGTGTTTCCTGTTAGTTGGCATTGGCATAAACAACCATGTTTATGCCCCCCAAAAAGCCCTCTGCTTCATGCCACTGGGGAACATGTCCCAAGTTGGATGCAACCAACTTGGGACAATCTTTTCCATCTACATTTTTACACCAACCAGCTACTCACCAAATTGACGTATTTACACTTTAAAAGCCTGCGTTAAATGCGTTTCATCGGCGGCTTGGCAGTTCATTTTTCGCCAGGCATCTGCCCTACTAGTGCTAAGCGCACATCAATACCTTCCACTTGGAAATGTGGCACTATGTACGTACTAACACGGTAATAACCTGGGTTACCCGGAATTTCAGCAACAGTCACTTTGGCATCTTTTAATGGATGCGTTGCAATTAACGACTCATCAGGGTTATTCATTTTAGTAACTAACGCACCTAACCAATCGTTAAGCTGCTGCTCTAATTCATGGCGAGGTTTACTCGAACCTATGTTTTCACGCTGCAACACTTTTAAGTAATGCGCAATGCGCGATACTAAGAAGATATACGGTAAACGCGAGTTAATACGTGCGTTTGAGGTTGCTTCTGGCGTTTCAAGCACTTGTGGCTTTTGCGCACTATTAGCTGAGAAGAAACACGCAAAGTCTGAATTTTTATAATAACTAAGTGGAATAAACCCTTGGTTAGCAAATTCAAGCTCTTTAGTCTCTGAGATCAATACTTCTGTTGGGATCTTAGTTTCTGAGCCTTTACCTGCTTCGAATGAATGAAGTGGTAAATTCTCAACTTTACCGCCCGACTGTGGGCCACGAATGTTAACTGCCCAACCATTATCATGGAAACTGCGAATAATATTGGCGGCAAAAGCAAACGTTGCGTTACCCCATAAATAGCGCTCATGGTGTTCACTGTTTACATCTTCTTGGTAGTTAAAGTTACGCAGTGGATTAGTTTCACCATACGGTAAGCGCAATAAGAAACGTGGGAACGCTAGGCCGATATAGCGTGAATCTTCTGATTCACGGAAGTTTTTCCAACGTAAAAATTCAGCACGCTCCATGTACGAACCAATATCTTGAATTTTAGATACTTCATCAAGTGAGTCTTTCAAGAAAAACTTAGGTCCTACGCTGCCCATAAATGGGCAGTGCGCCGCAGCTGATACGCGTGAAATTTCTTGTAGTAATGAAACATCTGGCGCTGAACAATCAAACTCAAAGTTCGATACCATAGTCGATACCGGTTCGCCACCTGGGGTGTCGTAATCTGAGGTATAAACATGCTTGTACAATGCTGATTGCGTGGTATCAGGTGCTTCTTCAAAGTCATCACGCAGGGTTTCTTTATCAACGTCGAGCATTTCGATTTTGATGTTGGCATTGTTTGGCGTGCGATTAATTAAATAACGCAATGAACGCCAAGCTGATTCCATTTTTTGGAAGTTTGGATTATGTAAAATCTGGTCTAACTGCTGTGAGATAATCGTATCAACTTTCGCAATATAGTCATCTAACAACAACTTATCGATACGCGTAACTTCTTGGCCGCTGCTGCCAGCCATATCTAAAAATACATTGATTGCCGCTGTTAAACGCTCATTCGCACGGGTTTCAGCAAGGTTGCTGGCATCACGAAAAGTGTCTAATTTGATCTCATCTGCAACTGGGGCAATATCGACCAAGTTACAAAGGCTTTCGTAGGTTGATACCGGAGCTTGCTCAATTGAATGAGCTGCAACGTTTAATTGTTCTTGCATTGACATGGTAACGTCCTTATTCAGTAACTGGGTGTTTTTCGTCTTCAGAAGCAAGCGGGGCAATTTCATCCAGCTTAGCTTTTAACTCATCAAGTTCTGGCTGGTTTTGTAATACCCGCTCTAGTTCTTTACGTAATGATGAGTTATCCAAAAGATTCGATTTCAAGTCACGCAGTAAGTTACGCATTGCCATCATTTTATTTAACTCAGGTACCTGTGAAGCAACTGATTCTGGATCAAACGATTTAAACGAATCAAACTGTAAATTCACGTTGATCTCGCCATCGCCTTTGATCTTATTAGCAACTTGAAAGTTTGCCTTTGGTGCCATATCTTTTAACACTTGCTCAATATTATTTTTATTGATTGTTACGCGTTCACGCTCAGCAAGGTCTTGGGTATTTAAACCATTAGAGTAATCACCAATTACCAGCATTTTTAGTGGCAATTCGCTTTTTTGCGATGCGCCATCCGTATCAAGCTCTAAAGAGATATTGATCCGAGCTCTTGGGATCTCTTTTTGAAATGTATCTGTCATGTTTCTTCCTTTGCAGTTTGTATCAATTCCAATTAACCTCGACCCATTAGTCAGGCTCTTGTAACTAAATCCAAGCTATTGCTTGAGCCGGATTGGTTACCATC
Source organism: Pseudoalteromonas rhizosphaerae (assembly GCF_028885455.1). Classification (NCBI taxonomy): domain Bacteria; kingdom Pseudomonadati; phylum Pseudomonadota; class Gammaproteobacteria; order Alteromonadales; family Pseudoalteromonadaceae; genus Pseudoalteromonas; species Pseudoalteromonas rhizosphaerae. The sequence goes on along the minus strand of NZ_CP118496.1, from coordinate 1,840,588 downwards.
ATTCGCTGACTAATTTGCTTAGCAGCTAAACTCATTTCATCACTTTCTGCCAACGACAGATTGGCGTAACATTGCTTGGCAAAACGCCATACTTCCATGCAAAAATGTTGTTGCCACTTCGCTAATTGAAAAGTTTCAATTTGCTCAAGTAATTCGGTTAAAATTGCCAAAGCGTGTTCATAATGCTCCGCTTTAAGTAACAACTTGGCTTTTAATAATTGGCTTTGTGATTGGTCAAACCCGGTAGGGGTACTTAATTGCTCAACCTTGCTAAGCGCAGCACTGAGTTGTCCTTGCACTACTTCATCAGCCAATAAGCTATAATGTTCATCAAAAATATTGCCTTGCGAATTATTGCTTGCTGGCGTTTGTGCATTGCTAATTTCAAGTAACGTTTCTTTATTGGCTGGGCTGCATAACCCTGTGCCATCGTCGTACTGTAAATGAGTTAAAAGCGGAAACTGACTAGTTAAATTAATCAATTGCTGCTCAAGCCAGTGACTTAGCTTGCCTTTATTTAATTGTTTTAACGCACTTAATACCAACATTTGTAAGTTGAGATTAAATTGCATCGCACCTTCCATAAATAAGCCTTCTGCAAGCATGAGTGCCTGCTCTGGTTGTTCACTGGCAAGTGCATTTTCAATCGGTGCAAAAGCCGCAGCTCTTGGTGCTGGTAAGCGTGTTTTACCATTTTCATTAGCCGGTATTTTCAACCCAGACCAACGTGCAGCACGTGATAATTTAATCACCCGCTCGATGTTATTTTGTTCTTTATCAAAATTCAGTAATTCACGAATAGCTGATAAATAAGCCGTGTCACTGCTGAGATCACCAACCGTAATACTTGCAACTTGACTTACAGAGCTGTGCACTGATGATGTTGAATGTATTGCCGGTGTACCGTCGCTTGGTGCTTGTTCAGTATCGTCTTTACTAACAACTGACGGCTCGACTGCCTTTGCAACTGGGTTGCGTTTCATTTGCTCGTCAGTCCACTCGTTTAAAGTAGATAAAGGACCTGATTCACTATCTAATAATGGTACTGAGTGTTGGTTGTAATCGGTTAATACCGCATCTAGTTCGGCCCATTGTTCTGCGGTTGCCGAATGACTTTGCGAAATCCCTTTTAGACGTTCTTGTTGCTGTAAAAACCAGGTATTTACAGCACTGCGCATGCGCTCTTTAAGTGGGTGTACGTCGTTGCTAAAATCAGCCAATATCTTATTAAACAATTTGATTGAACTAATTAACCCCTGCACCCCAAACTCACTGGTTGCAGCTAAGCATAAGTAACTAACAATACGTAAATCTTTACTCTTATTCTGTAATAAGTCAGTTGCTTGAATAAACATCACTTTAAAATCAACCTCACCAACACCCGATGAAGATGCTTTGAGACTTTTAAATGTTTCTTCGTATTTTAAATCTTCGCCACACGGCAAACCTTGCAATGGTGCAGCAAGTTCATCCAGCCATAGTTGCCAGCTATTGTGAGTATGTGGTTGCTTTAAACTCATGCTTTACACCATCGTCTTAGTGCATCGTATACACTTACGTTATCCATATCGGCAAAATTAATACTGTAGTCACTTGGCACTTTGCTCAGTGGTAAATTCGTCAAATCAATAATTTGTGTTGATTTGTCTTCATTTAACCAAATCGAGCTAAAATAGGATGCCGATACAGGACGACAAAACACCGTTAAACTAGGCGCATGATCTTCACACCCTAGTTGATAAAAGAACCACGGTTGCCAGTTGTGATCAGCAACCACAGATGCTATTAAATGCAGCCAAAACCCAGCGACCAAGGCGCTCTCATGACTAAACTGTGGCATTGGTAAACGAATACCAAATTGACTGCGTAGACAGCCTCTATTTGCAATCGACTTCAATACTGCAGATAGTTCTTCAATTAATACAGCACGCTTATGCACATCATTCATCTGGAGATGCTGCCACAACACACTCATCGGTATCATGCGCAGTTTATCTAGCTCTTGATTTAAATTTGGTTGCTGCTTCAACGCATCAGCAACCTTGTTATAAGCATGAGCTTGTTCCGCCATCGCATCAATTGATGGCGCTTCTTTAATGCGATCATTCACACCAATTAAGTGCTCAATCAAATGACTAGCATATAAAAACAAAAATGCTGGATGGCGTTTATAAGTGTCTAATCCGCTATGTATAAAAGAGCTAAAAGGGTAAAAACGGCCACTACTATCTTTACTTGGTTGTAAAATACCAAGCAAACTACTGTCTTCACTGTTCCCAGATACAAAAAACAACGATTTAACACCATTAAGTACAGCAACATTATTCGCCTTTCGACCACGATTAAGGTGAGCAAATCCTTCTTGTAACCAATGATCAAATGCCACTGATTCACGCGATGAAATATTTAACTTCACAAAATCAGGTCGTACTGGTGTTTTCCCCATATAACCGTAAGAAAACTGTTTTACTAGTAACGGCGATTTCTTTTTAGAAAATAAATTAAACATATCCGCCCCTACTGTACCGAATTATTATTCGACTGCGCATATTGCGGCGATTTCGAAAACAACGAGTTCGGTAAAGCAAACGAAGTCAGCATATATTTTGAGAAAATACCGCTATTACGCCCTGATTTTAAGGAAAACTGTACTGTTAATTGCTGTTCTGACTTATCGGTTAGTTCCCATGTAGCTAAGAACTCAGTGCCTTTTATCCATTTTACATTAGCATTATTAAGCACTTTAAGTAGCGCCCACGGACCATCTTGCTCAATCGAAATTCGATTGCCTTTATTATCTAAACCATAAAGAATCGCTTTTTCTGCAGCACCACGACCAGGCCAAGAAAAGTTACGCCACTCCTCCGGCTCATTACGATAGCGATAACCTTGCTCTGAAAAGCCTAAATAAGTTTCACGAATGCCTCTTTGTGGTACTGGCATCATCTGAAAATTAAAGCCCGCAGAATCTGCGCCACTAGTAAATAGTGAACGTGTTACTTTATTTGCTTTTGTTAAACCATCGAGTAATTCTTTACTAAAGCCAATACCAACACCATTCCACTGTTTTTCTTCCCATACGCCACGACGTACTTTCATAAAAGGTTTCAGTTGAGTGTTAGTAAAGTTCCATAATATGCCCGACTCAGTGTTTAAAAACTCCGATACATCAGCAATCGCGGCATCAGGTCCATTTAGGTTAAATGGGTACTTTCCTGCGATGCTGTTGCTGTACATTGTATAAACTTGGTTTTCCCACTCTTCATTTAACTGGCTTCGTGCTTTGGCCATAATTGTGGCTATACCCGCTTGTAAAGGCGCTTTGAAAAGAGTATCCAACGTTTCTTTTGTTTGTGGGTCTAAAGCACGTGTTTGGCTTTCAATGATGATCCATGAAGACTGCAAAGCATTGGTTTGATTATTACCTGAGAGTAAATCTTGGACAAAAATCATAGCTTGGCCATCATCTTCATTACTCGCCGCCATCGCTTTTATGTCTGAGTGGATGCTGCTTAATGAACTAATGTACTGGCCCATGTAATCAGAACTGCGCTTATTATCATCGTTTTGTGTAAAACGGCGTAAATCAGCAAAGCGAGATTCCAGCTCTGGCGCTCTAACCGTACTCATTTGTGAAAAATCAGGGCTGTTAATAGCTTGTTTAGCTAGCTTTCCTTTTGCTGCTTTTTTCTGCGCAACGTCGGCAGCACCGGCAACTAAGGTCGCAATTTTGTCATTATTCGCGGTAACGGCTGAAGGTTCGTCAGCAACCATTATGTTATTGTTCACCAGCATCATTAAATCTATCAATGGGCCATCGTTTGATGAAAGGCGAGCAAAATCAATACTTGCATCGTTTAAGTCTCTAAACGCTGGGACTTGAATACTATTTAAGAATTCGAACCAAGTATTACCGTAATCCTTAAAGTAATAAGCACGCATTGCTTTGGCTAAGGACTCAGCTTGTGCTTCATCTACAGCATTTTGCCCTTCGTCATTACTGGTGCCCATAACCCAATCGCCTGAGAACACTAACCGTGAAATACGTTTAATTTCAGGATAGACATATTCTTGCCAACCAGCATTGGTATATACATAAGGAATTGCATAGCTACTTTTTAATACATCACGGTTATTAGCCGACATAAACTGATTAAGCTGTAATGCTTTTTTGCGCTCAGCAAAGCTTGTTATCACTTGCTTATACAGAGGCTCAGCCTCAGGTTGAGTATTTAAACTTTCGCGCGCAGTATAAATTGCGGTTTCATTTGCTTGCCAAAAATTAATATTCCCAGGATGCTCTAGATCAGTACCTAAATTAGCTAAGTACACATCTAACAACGCAGTTAATTGACTATAAATGGGTGTATCTTGTTGCGCTGTTAAATCAATATTAAAGTGATTACTAATAAAACTAAGTAGCTGCTGTTTAGCAAATTCATCATTTTTATGTTCGGGGTGTGTGCTTAGCATTAAATGTAATTTAAGTGCTTCGTAATAAGGTTGTCGAATACCTACGCGTGACTCCGGCTCATCAGAGTTCCAACGACTTTCATACTGTTTTAATTGTGCTAACACCTGTTTTTCAGCAGGAAGTGTGATCAATTGGTTTAACTGGTTAAATAATACATTCGCGACACTTTGAGTTGTTTCGTCACCTTCGTAAATACCAAAAATAAAATACCAAGGTAAGCTTTTTTCATAACTTACAAGCTCCTGATAATGCTCAAATAATGCAAGTGTTGCAGCTAGCTTTTGATCCGCCTTCGCCTTATTTACATTAACTTCAACCACCGCTTTCACGCGTGCTTCGCCTTGGTTAAGCAATAACTGATTACTGGTGTATGAGGTAATCAATAACGCTGTAATCGCCGCTATTGAGGCAAGCCCCGTGGTTACAGTTAAACCTTTTAACCAACGCCCAACTAGGCGCTTTTTACGATTACCCCGAGTTAAATCTTGTAGTTTAAAAACAACATCATTAAAAACGCGATTAATAAAATAGCTTTGGGTGATTGTTTCTTGTTTTTGTTCAACCACAACCGCGCCAAATTGATCGCGTACACCGTTGGTGATTCGCTCAATTGGTGTGCCCTCTTGTGTACCTGAGGTAAAATACACGCCTGCAAACCAAGGAACTTCTTGGTACGGATTCGCTTTAAATAGCAAGTTTACAAATTCGGTTAGTTTTGTTGAGGCCGATTTAAACTGATTAGGAAAATCAAGGATCAACTGTTTACGATGCTCATTTCGTTCACGGGCCACTTTACTTAAACGTTGCTGGCACAAACGTTCGTATAATTCATCCATTCTGAGCTCGAACATTTCAGCCGGATCGGTTTTTTGATCTTCACTAATATCAAGTAAATATGCGCCCCACACTTGCTCGCGCTCTTTTTCAGATAAGTCATTAAAAAAAGGTTCAAAGCCACTAATTAAATCGGTTTTTGTGAAAGTGATATAAACAGGGAAAATAACACCTAGTTGCGTGATCAACTCTTCAATACGTTCACGGACTAACTTTACATGCTGGCGAATTTCTTCACTGTCAGAGGTTAAAACATCAGCTACACTAATTGCGACCATTACGCCATTGATAGGTAATTTTGGGCGGTACTTTTTCAGTAAATTTAAAAATGATAACCACTCTTTGTTTTCTGATTGCTCAGTTGTGTAACGTCCTGCGGTGTCAATTAAGATCGCTTGATCTGAAAACCACCAATCACAGTTACGTGTGCCACCAAAACCTTGAATATGCAGTTCGCTAGAGTTTGAATACGGAAAATGTAATCCAGAGTTAGCAAATAAAGTACTTTTACCGGTCGCTGATGGACCAATGATCATATACCAAGGTAGTGCATAAAGAGCGGTATTACCACGATAGCCAGCGCCTAAGTGCGATGCTTTTAATGAGCCTAACGCTTCTTGCATTTTTTCTTTTATTTCATCAAGCTCAGCACTTGAGCCCGCATTGTGATTTGCAAGTTCAGAAGCTAACTTATCGCCAGAACGCTTAGTCCATAACCAACGAGTAAAAATAAATAAAATGAATACCGCCGTAACTGCTCCCATAGCAATCAGCTTTTTATCAGTCGTGTCTAAGCCCACCATGCGCCCAGCAAACCAAACAATGCTCAGCACTGCAATTAGACCGATCAACTGTCCTGTGGCGCGAGATGACACTAAGCCCAGTAAAAAATGCACTAGGCCACTTTTATTTACTCTTCCTTGCATGGTATTGCCTTATCGTGTCTCGTTGGTTTTATTCAATTGAGTGAGTACTTCCACCTGATTACTTATGGTTTGCGTACTCTGTGTAGCCTGCTTGTTGATCACAAAATGAAAGCCTGCAAATAGGGAAGCGATTGAGCCTAAACAAATCGACAGAATAACCCAATAAGGGACATTACGACCGACTTTCATAGCAAACCCTTCAGCAGGTACGCCATTATCAGAAAGCAGTGCATTAGGCGTGCCTTTGACATCTTCAATTTGTGCACGAATGTCAACTATCAAAGCTTTAAGCTGTTCTATTCCTTTAACTTTATAGATACCTTCAAAACCCAATTGCAAACAAATATAGTACACTTCTAACGCCGCAAATTTATTTTCACCGCCAGTACGCAAAGTCGCTAAACGCTCAAAAAACTCTTCACCTGCACGGTTATTGCCAAAAAACTCTAACTGCAGCGGTCGTGACATCCAGTCCATACGAAAATGCGCTCCGGAGCTCATTACAAACTCATCGCACATTGCAGTAAGAGCAAATTTTACTTCTTGCATCACACTAGTCGTCACTTGTTGGGCATAACAATTACGCTCAAACTCATCAAAACTATTTAATAACTGATCACGAAAATCGTTCAGCTCAAGATCGGTTGATTGCTTGAGCTTTAATGGCGATAACGCATTTATAACCGGTGATATACAGGCGATTAAATCTTGTTGTTGTGATTGTTGTTGCATCATTTCACCTAACTTAATTGCGTGCGACAGTAACTATTTCGATTTGCGCAGCTTGCAAACCAAATGGAATAAATAAACTTAACGACTGCTCTTCGATTATTTGCTGCCAAATGTAACCATGTGATTCAAGACGGAAATATTCATATCCACTCTTTATTGCTAATTTATTTGGCGGCCGTTGGCAGTGAGTTAGCTGAACACCTGCAAGGGCTGATGAAATCATAATATCGAGTTTTTCAGTTGCGCCAACTTTAACTTGGTCGCTAAATGTTTCAATCCACTTGGTATCCTCAGCTTCAAAATAAACCGCTAGATAAAAGTCGTTATGCTCAAAAATTGCTGAGTCAATAGTCGCAACCTGATGAATAGCATTGGAAATTTTTTCAAGTTTAAGGCCAGCCATTTTCTTAGGCACAACACCTTCAAGTAGCTTAGTTAGCAACTCATCTAACTTACCAAATACATGGCTGAGTTGTTTATGCTGATAAGGAGGGACTTGGTTTACTAAATCACTGTGTTCAAACATCGATACAGAGCTGATCAAATCAACCAATTCACAGTACAAACGCTCTGGATGAACTAATGACAAACTTTTTAAATGATCCAACCGCTTTGCTGAAGGTGCCATCGCATTAAGTAATAAAAAGCTATTCATCTCGTTTGGACCAAAGTCAGTCACTGAACCAAAGTTTTTCCTGCGACTAAGCAACACATTGACTTTCGCATTCACTAAATTTGCGGTGCGATTTAATAGCTCAGTTAAATATACCGAAGCACTGATATTTAACAGTGGTGGTACAAAGTGTTTATTAACAACAAAAGAGCCGTCTTCTGCGCGGACTATTTTCAAACACGCTAAAGTATCAAAATAAGTTTTTACATCACTATCTGTTAGTAATATAAATTTAGGGTGCGCTATCAGCACTTCACGATTACGTGCAGCATCATGATCATCATTTAACTCAATATAGTCTGCATGATAGGCACTGAGCTGACCGGTTGTTGCATAACCTTCAATATTACTAACGATTTTATTGGCAGCAATCGCGATGTAAATAATCACTTCATCTAGGTTAGGATCTAATTCCAGCTTTAATTCGTCATGTTGTTGGCGATCAAAATCAAGTAATCGACCATTTTCAAGTAACAATTTGAAGCTAGTAATTTTTAATAGCCCACGTGATAACGCTGACTCATCAATTGCAAGATGCTGGATACCAAACACCAATGGAGAAATAAGTCGCTGTCTTACAATTTGATTTTGCTCATGATACTCATCAAATAACTGAAAATGGTGTTGTGCTAATAATACACCTTCAGCCCAGACGGGTTTTACGGGGGCTTTAGTACTCATTACTGTGCCTCATCCACGTCAGGCAACTGCACTTCATTATTTGTGATCAGCACATCTAATGCAGTCGATAATTTAACCGGACCATCACCTAGTTGATAATACGTTTTCCATTTGTCTCCTTGGCGATCTCTGAATAACGCAACAATTGCCACAAAACGAGCATTTTCAGCTTGTTCAAAAGCGATCGTTGTTTTTTCGGCAGGATTAATAGTGCGTTCTTCTAACGTGATCAATGAATTTGCTAATACTGATTTATCTGACTTCCAAAGTTCTTCAAACGTCGCTGTTTTAAAGCTCTGAATATCAGACAATTGATACACTCTGAGAACCACTGGAAGTGCTTCATCAAATTGATTTAAATTTAAATTATCTGTTGCTGTAATGTCTAACTCTACATTAGTGCTCATGCACGCAGTGAGTGACATTAACAGCACAGCTAAGATTACTTTATTTATTGCAAAACGCATTTAATACCTCATTAGATATTTTAAAATTGATTATTCAGTTTTTACAAAGGATCTCTTCATAAACAGGGCAAATAACCCTGTTAAAACGCACTGACGCACAATCTGACCAGCGATTGTCATTTAAAATTCTAGAAAAAAAACCTGAACTTTTATTTTCTTGATTTTCAACAGCTAGAGACTTGATGACAACATGATCGATTGAAGATATTAATTTAGAATTTAAAACTATTAACTCTTGAATATAACTAGATATATTTTCATTAATTAAAATAATATTTCCATCGTTCTTTGGAGGATTATTCAAAAAGAAGAAAAACTGATCTATAACAGATTCAGAAAAAACACGATGTGCAGGAATACCTGTTTGATCAAGTAAAGAGGAGATGTTACAGGTTAGAGACCAAGCCAAGGAGTAAAGGCTATCAACCTGATTTATAAAATCTTTTTTTTCTCATTTTATCATCCTTGATTTAACATAGCCAGCTTAAAGTTGCACTAACGCGGTAATTATTCAGTCCTTAGAATTAGCGCATGATACAAACATAATTGTTAAAATGTCAACCGAATTCAGTGCGAAAATACAACTATTTCTAACTTAAAGTTGTTCCCAATAAAAGCGACCACACCATATAATTTTAAAAATGAACACATTATGAACCTATTTGCATATAATCTAAATATCGTTGATTACAAATATTTCATTGATTATCGCTAGATTAATGTGTATTTTTACACGCATTATCGACCAAGGTAGCAAAAGGACAAGGAAATGTCTAAATCACGATTATTGTTAGATATTAATAATAAAACAATGAACGTAACTCAGGTAAAGGGAATTGAACGCTTAAATAAAAGCTTTGAGTTTGACCTGATTTTCGACACACTCACAGATGAGCCTTTAAACGATTTATTATTACAATCGGCCTTAATTACATTTGTAAATAAAGACAATTACTATCGCCACCAAGCAGGCCTCATAACACAAAGCACCGATCTTGGGTTATTCAATAAAAAACGCCGCTATCATATCGTCATTAAAGATCGATTGAGTACGCTAAAAAACACCTCAGATAGCAAAGTATTTATCGGGGTTAATTTAAAAGATGTTTTACACTACCTAGCATCACAAGCCGGATACTCTCAAGGTCAAGTAGATTTCAGAGTTACCCAACCGTTTGCTGATATGCCTCAGTGCGTACAAGCAATGGAAAGTAACTGGCAGTTTTTTCATCGTTTACTGGCTTCCCATGGTTTATTTTATTGGTTTGAAAGCAAAGACTCGGCTGAAATACTGGTGATAAGCGACAGTAATTTAAATAGTCCCTACCTTGAGCGCGGCGTTTTAGAAGTTACCAGTAGCGCTGGAATGAATAACCAACACAGAGAGCAATTTGTTGGCTTTATGCATGCTCAACTTACTGAGTCTATTTATAACAATACTGCAAACAGTGCAGCCTATGGGCAATTTAATACCATTGCCAGCAATAGCCAATCATTCTTTGAACCCTGTGCGTTATCGCAATCCGCCGCAACTAATCAAGCACAAAATTTTAGTAATGCACTAGCGAGTTTAAATAAAGTTATTAGCTTAACTGGTAACGTATGTGATTTATTTGCGGGATGTTCGATTTCATTAAGTGATAACACCGGCATTGGTAGCAGTGGTGACTTGCTCTGTATCGCAGTCGAGCACTACAGCGAGCAACCAAGTGACGAAAGTAGCCATGAGGGTTTAACTAAATACAGTTGTACAGCGCAATTTATTGAGCGAGGCACCCCCTTTAAGCCACTCCCTATTCCCCATCAAGCAAAACCGATGGTATTCCCTGCGAAAGTAGAATCACTGACCGGCAATGCATTTATTGATGACAACGGGCAATATCGAGCCCGCGTTGATTTTGACAAAAATGCCAGACCAATAACGCAGTCAAGCCCTGCCTTGCAAAAGTTAGCTCTGTATGCATGCCAAAACCAAACTCAGGCCACTGGATGGCACTTTCCACTCGTCGGTGGTTCAGAGGTACTAATAGGCTGTATTAACAACGACCCTAATCACGCCTACATTATGGGCTTTGCACTAAATAGCGATCAACCAAGCGTAGTAACCGCCGCCAATCCAACGCATAACCGATTATTAACCGCAGCCCACAACGAACTACTATTTGATGATGACGACAATGAGCCAAAAGTTATTTTACAAACCCTTGCCAGTGAACATTACTTTGAGCTAAACGCCAAACAGTCTGGCCGCCAATTCATAGAATGGATAAGCCAACTAGGCACTATAAACTTGCACGCAGGAAAAGACCTCTGCCTAGAAACCGAGCAAAGCAATGTACAGTTCGTGATAAAGAACAATCAATTTATTGATGTTAAAAATGAACTCAAACAACAAACTAACAACGGCAATATAAATTACCAGAGTGCCGGCAACAATGCGTTCATAGGTAAAAAAATCGATGTTAAAGCTGACCAAGAGCTATCATTAATTTCGGGGCGTGCGGTTAAAATAAACGCGCAAAGTGATATTTTACTAAAGACTAATAACAGTGATTTAAAGCTCAACGTACCAAATGGCTCAACGTTTTTACAAACCAGTAAGTCAATTAACATCACAGGCTCTGGGCAAGGCGATTTAATCATTCATAACGCCGGCGGCGAAATTAAACTCGATAGCCAAGGCAACGCCACCATCATCGCTACCAATATACTCACGCTCGACAGTAACATAGTGACCTTTGATGGACCAGTTGATTACGATATAGAAAGCCCGCAAACAGCCAGTAGCCCAAGTGCCTCAAGTCCTGCGAGTATTAGCCGTATTAATGATGTAACCATAAGTGATGCAGGCGTTGCGGCAACGACTGCTAGCGTAGTCGATTTAGAATACGTTTACCAAGACGGCAGCCCGGTAAAAAATGCGCCCTACACCATTACCTTTGATGATGGAACGCAAGCGACCGGGCAACTAGATGACAGTGGACAAGCACAACTCAGCAATATTCCCAGCGGTCAGTTCAGTGTTAAATACGGCGAAGACAGTCGCGATTTTCAGCCTGAAGATAACACCACACCCAACCCGTTGTATGGGCAAATAACCACCGCCGATGCTGTGCACATGATCAATAGCGGTAACACTGCAAAACTGGAAGAGGCTGGCAATTTAGCCAACCAAGCAGGCGATTGGTTATGGGGCACACTGCAAGGTGACTTTAATAGAAACCCGAGTACATCACAAATCGTTGTGGGTACAATTATCTCGATGATACCGGTGGTTGACCAAATCATGGATATTCGTGATATTTGTGCAAATACCGTGTTACTCACCGATGATGACAAAGCCAATGACAGCGACGGTTGGATAGCCTTTACCCTAACCGCCATTGGTTTGGTTCCATTATTAGGCTCTGCTGTAAAAGGCGTGGGTAAAGTTGTAATTAAAAATAGTGGTGAGTCAATGGAAGCCGCTATTGCAGTGCTACGCAAGATGGGCAAAGGCGACCCAGTAAAATACCTGCGCGAAATAAACTGGCAAGACTTAGGCAAACAAGCCGCCAGTGAAGTAAAAGCAATTATTAAAAGCTTTAGAGATACCTTGCAAGATATTTCAACCAGCTGGAAATACGACCTCCTACTGCCAGACTCAGCCATTGACGGCATGCAAGCTATGGTCAAACAACTTGATGAAGTCACCCCGCAAATAGACCAAGGGGTAAGAAACGCAGCGCAAGAAATTGGCAATCGCGTAAATAAAGCCCTTGATGAGTTTGAGCCACCGGCAAGCACGGGTGTAGTGGGCAAACCGAAGAAAACAGTAGCGAATGAGCTGGAAGCGCCGAAAGGGAATGATTTAAAAGGAGCCACTTCGAAAAATAGAAAATTTGGTCCTATGGAAGGTGAAATAGAACCTAGCTGGGGTAACCTTTTAAGAAAACATGGTGCAGGAGAACCACCTGAAAGTATGATAAATCCGCATGCCCATCATTCTATATTTAAAAAAGGGCGGGGTAAAAAAATGATTGAGTATCTTGACGAAAGTAAAGATATTGTAGAAAAGTACGATATAGACTGGTACAAAGGGCCTGAAAACTTAGGATGGGCGCCAAACAAAAACCATAGCACAAAAGCAGCGAAAGCTGTCAGAGATTACTTAGTTAAAGTTGAGCAAAACAGTCCATCGAGGGAGTCAATCATAAAAGCTTTACAAGAAATAAAAGAGCATTTTGCAAACGATACTATACATACACTTTACTAAAGAGAGAAAATTCATGGATATGCCTTTACTTAGAGAAAAAATTGAATCGGCTATTAAAGATTGTTGCTTAGAACTAAAAGCCAATCATGGGCAGTCCAATTTTTATAGTTTCGCATTATATAGTGACCCTGATGCAGCATCTATAGCCCCTTCTGCAAATACTAAAGATTATCTAAATGAATTAGTAAGTGCTGATCCAAGTGATACAATTTATTATAAGTGGAGCCCTGGAGAATGGCAGTTTGAAGGTGTAGGGGCGAAACATTTTAATGAAATATCTAAGGAGCTTTTTTTATTAAGTAGTAAAGCCAATAGCGTCTCCGAAAAATCAAATCATAGAAACATTATCTTTAACAGTATTATTGAGGCACTGGCAAATGTAAAGCAATCTGGATTTTTTGATTCATTTGCACAGAATCCAATCATAGTTTTTTCTGTAATTGGAAATGAGGACATAAAAGAAGAAGTACGTTGGATCTCAGAGCTCAACAGAATAGAGGAAGCTGAAGAATTTGAACAATGGATTTATACTCTATAGCTAACACAGTTTCATTATCAAAAATAACGCTAAGGACAGCATATGCAACCAGACATAAAAAACACTCCACAACAACTCGGTCAGTACCTTTATCAACAAATCAATGAACCGTGGCTTGAAGCACAACTTATTTTAAATTACGAAGATGAAAGCGTACTTGAATGCAAAGCGCATTATCAAACTGCTTCCGATGCAAGCGAACAGCCGATTACCGTGACAGACGAGATAGTCGGTTTATTCAACACCCTATTTGATAAAGCCACCCAACACCAACCCGAAAACTGGACGCGCGCTATTTTTACCATAACGCGCCAAGGCCAATTTAACCTAAACTTTGAGCGGGATAACAATAATGATGAAGTTATCACTGCACAGCAAACACATTAATTCATAACCTAGATTCAAATAAATAATTACCCGCTCTTTAACAACATGGATGTTGTCAGGCTAGGCGCTAGAATCTTTCAAGATTAGCGCCCTAGCCTTGTATTAGCTTTTACTCCATAAACGATTGAATACTCTGTAATAAAAGGCGTAGGTAAAGTCGTAATTAAAAACAGCGGAGAGTCCATGGAAGCCGCTATTGCAGTCCTCCGGCTTTTTACCCAACGAAAGTGGGCAAAGGCGACCCAGTAAAATACCTGCGTGAAATAAACTGGCAAAATTTAGGTAAACAAGCCGCCAGTGAAGTCAAAGCAATTATTAAAAGCTTTAGAGATACCTTGCAAGATATTTCAACCAGCTGGAAATACGACCTCCTACTGCCAGACTCGGCCATTGACGGCATGCAAGCTATGGTCAAACAGCTTGATGAAGTCACCCCGCAAATAGACCAAGGGGTAAAAAACGCCGCAAACGAAATTGGCAATCGCGTAAACAAAGCCCTCGATGAATTTGAGCCACCGGCAAGCACGGGTGTAGTGGGCAAACCGAAGAAAACAGTTGCCAATGAACTAGAGCCGCCGAAAGGGAATGATTTAAAGGGGGCTACAGCGCTTAAGCGAGTCAGAAACCCAGCCCTTGATGCCCATTATAAAAACTTAGCTGCTTATGAAACGGCTTATAAGAACAAACTAGATGACGCTATTAAAAATGGTGATTCAAGCCATCGCATTGGTGCATTTAAAGCGAAGCTTACCGAAGTTAAAGGTGAACGTGCAGCAAGTGCCTATATGGCACAACACTTTTATAAGCCCCCGCCACCTGCGAAAATGGAGCTAGGCTTTGGTCCGGGCCCCGGTTTTGACCAAGTATGGGCTAAGCGGGATAAAAATGGCAACGTGCTAGAATACTTTATCGTTGAAGCTAAGGGACCTGGCGCCGAGCTCACTAAAGGAGCTAAGAAAGGCGATCAAATGACCACGAAGTGGATAAAAAATACAATTAAAAGCATGAGAAAATCCAAGAAATATCCGGCTCAAAATACACTAGGCAACGACTTATTCAATGCGAATGACTTAGATATACCGTTAAATAAAATTGTTATTGAAGCCGTTGAAAAAGGCGGTCAAGTCGTCGAAGGAAAATTACAACCTTTACCATAGAGAATTGATAATGCTACAGTTAAACCAACTATTAATAGAAAATATAGAAGAAAACATCTCACGTGCAAACAGCCATTTGGCCGCATGGATAGAGCGTTTTCAAGATAATACTAGAACCCCTGAACAAAATAAAAATAGCGTATTTAAAATAACCGATTTCTATTTTATGCTTGCATACGCTAAATACGCACTCGAAGAGCACTCAGAAGTAAAACCCAATTTTGAAAAAGCAGCACCGTTTGCTTTTTTATGCGGCTTCGACCCTAAATTAAAAACGAGTAATAACGATTGGACTATTCAACAAGAGCTAAATGTTGTTCTTCTCTTTGCTGAGCAGGATGTTTTAGAAAAGCTTAAACACAGTGAAATAAAGTTATCCAGCGTTCAACATCAAGCAAAACTCCAATACGCTGAACTATTAAAAGCGATTGGTACAGGCCAAACTATTAATAAAGATGATGTTGAGGCTGCTTTACTTGAAGCCAAAAACACTAAAGACAAAGATGTACTGCAATATATACTTCCTTTATTAGAAGCAATCTCGGCCTTAGTCTCAGGTGATGAATTACGTTGGCAAACTAGTATCGACAAAGCCATAACTTGGCATAAAGATGAATGTAAATTTGGTGATTTAAAAGATATGGAAGAAGGCTTTATCTGTTTAAATGCTCTTACTATGGCAAAGTTAGGCAAAGACATGCATGGTTGGCAATGCCAAACCGATTCACTATATTTACCTTTATTTTTAATTGATTAGTTTCGATAATCACACAACACGAGCCTATTATCTATGAGCAGTTTAATTCACCTATTACTTATTGACGAAGATAGTTACCCCACTACGCTTGCCGATGATGATGATGAAAGCAAATACCAACAGTTATTAGAGATAACCCAAAATGAAGCCATTCATTGGCAATCTATCGAAATAAATCTGCGCGGCTTTGAACCAGCACTGCAATTATGGGACGCCATCGCAGGTAATAGCCGTTTATTATTGATTGCTAGCTTTAATTTTTATCCTCACAAACTACTCCGACCCGATGCGGATATCAGCGGTAGCTTTGGTTTTTTTCCTGCGGATATGGTTAAAGATTTATACGCGATAATGGAGGAAGAATACAATTTTGATATTAGCAACTTAGAAGGGCAGCAAATTATTGCTGAAATTGAAAAGGATGGAGACGATGAAGTAAACCCCGAAGCCTATGAGCTAGTTCGAGATAAATACTTTGTAACCTTTAGAGATGCGGCTGAGCAAGGTAAATCTATCGTCGTACTCATTGAGCAATAATTAACTTATATAGAAAACGCTAAGGACAGCACATGCAACCAAATATTAAAAACATCCCACAACAACTTGGGCAATACTTGTACCAGCAAATAAATGAGCCGTGGCTTGAAGCACAACTTATTTTAAATTGTGAAGATGAAAACGTACTTGAATGCAAAGCCCATTATCAAACTGCTGCTGATACAAGCGAACAGCCGATTACCGTGACAGACGAGATAGTCAATTTATTCAAACAAGTATTTGATAAAGCCACAAAGCACCAACCAGAAAAATGGACGCGCGCTATTTTTACCATTAATCGCCAAGGCCAATTTAATCTGAACTTTGAGCGTGATAATAATGATGATGACGTTATCACTGCATAAAATACACACTAATTTAAACGCGTAAATTACGCTAATACAAAAAACACTAAGGACACAAAACATGGATGTTAAGAAAAACACCCGCAGCAAGCTAAGCCTAACCGCCTTACTTTTTTCAAATAGATTTATCAAAAGCCCTATTATTCGTATCGCGATCATCTTCGCCATTATTATCGCGTGTTTACTAATGATCAAAGTGGCCATAATGGCCTTTTACATCACTGTATTTATGCTAGTCGCTTTTTTAATATTGGGTACGTGGCAACGATTTACTAAGCTTAAAAAGAGCAAAACCCTAAACTAATATTTATTATAGTCATAATGAAACTGTTTCTTTTATTGCTATAAACATAATAAAATAAGGAAAACTGGTATTTTTTGCAACTATGATTTGAACCTCATCCTTATACATACTAAAATGCCATTTGATTTATAGTTAAAGTAAATATAAAAGTCATGGAAGACTCTAGTAAATACATAATCCTTCCTATTGTTATTCCATGATTTTTCGTTGCTAAAAGTGATATAAACAAAGATGTTTATAATGAACAATTTAATGGAGTAATTATGAAAAAATTAAGTGCGCTGGTTGCTATAGTGATGCTATCAGGTTGTTCAAGTAACCCTAAAGTTGAACAACAGACGGCTTCTGCTGAGCAATCTGTTGTCACCACAGAAGAAGTAAACAGTGCAATATCACTGACCGTTATTACTTCTCCTGATGATGCCCGTATTCGCATAATGAATATAAAGCCGAAATACCAAGCAGGTATTGAACTCGATGAAGGTAAATACGACATCGAAATTACTAAAGACGGTTACTTAACCTATAGAAAGTGGGTTACTGTTGATAAGAAAACGATCCTGACTATCGAGTTAGATCAAATTGAAGCAAGCCAATCTGCATTATGACACCACTGATGGCAAGTTTATTCTTGCCATCACCAATTTGTATTGCCTGTGTTAAAAATTAAGTATAGTTTCCATAAAAAGTAATTGTCGTATTAAAAAAATCCCCGTATCCTGTTGCGCTTATTAAATGGACAGTAAAAATAAGGATATGAATTTTGGAGTCATCACAAAACCACTCTGACCAAGCAAATACACCTCCTCGAATACCTAACGTACTGAAAAAAGTTGATAATAAAGAGCTAAAAAGTACTAGCTTTTGGTTGAACCAAGTGTTTTTAGTACTTTCAACTATTTTTGGTGTTTACTTAGCTGCGCAAAGCGGTTTAGAGCAAGCACTAAAATTTGATTCATATAGTAAAATGGAGGATAACTATTATTTGCGTACTTCATTATATGATGAAGTAAATGATAATTTAGAGAATATAAAACGCTATTCGTTACTTTTAGCCAAAAGCCCACACACAAGTGAACTTGAATATAATAAACCCACGCTTGAAAAGTATATTTGGCAAACTATGCAGTACTCACCAACAACTCTTGAAACGCCGAGTATATTTCTAACACAAATTCGTCGTTTTTATAGTCGTGCTGAGTTTGTCATTGAAGCAGCGTTAAAGCGTAAAATGTCTGCGCGCCAAGCGTCAATTGAACTAAATCAAATTGCCGATATTATTGAGCAACAAACATTACCTCAACTAAAAGCTAGTGCATTAAATTTACAACAAGAATTACAACAAAACGATATTATTATCGGCTCATTGAAGGAGGCTGATAATGCCAACTAAACGCTGCCCTCACTGCAAAGATCACCCTTTGGATGTTACTCATTATCAAGGTGAAGAGATAGATATCTGTCGCGAATGCGGTGGCTTATGGTTTGAAAAAAACGAAGTTAACCGGATGATTGCCGAAATCAACGAAGGTCCTATTGGTGAAAAATACGAGACTCATTTTGGTGAGTCATTAGGTATTTCTAAGCTAGACTGTCCCGATTGCAGTAAGAACCTTGAGCGCTTTCATTTACTCGAAGATTTTCATACCGAAATTGATGTTTGCCGTCATTGTGATGGCAGTTGGATTGAAAAAGGTCAATTAGAAAGCGTTGAAAACAGCCCCGAGCTCAAAGCAAGCCTAGACAAGCTAAACCAAAAAGTTAGTTGGAAAACTTATCTGTTTCAATTTTTAACGCAAATGCCCGTTGAATATAACCTAAAACCAAAACAAACGCCGTGGGTTACTCGCGGTTTAATTGCACTCAATGCCATTGTTTTTGCCTTGTATTTTTTCAATTCAGACGCATTCAGTGCCACCCTCGAATTATTTGCAATGAATCCAAGTAAGATCTCTCAAGGCGAACATTTATGGAGCGTGATTACCTGTGTTTTTTTACACGGCTCAGTAATGCACCTTATTGGTAATATGTACTTTTTATACATTATTGGTGATAACCTCGAAGACGTATTAGGTCATAAAAAGTTTTTAATATGGTATATGGTATGCGGTTTGGCAGCGTCTTTTGCTAGCTTTATCGTTGATCCCAGCTCGATTATTCCAAGTGTCGGGGCTAGCGGCGCAATTGCAGGGCTATTTGGTATGTACTTAATGTGGTTTAGGCACGCCAGCCTAACTTTTATGTTTATCATTTATCAAAAGAAATTATCTGCAGTGTGGTTTTTTGTAATTTGGTTAGGGATCAATATTTATGGCATGATTGCAGCACCTGATGGTATCGATTATGGCGCTCATATAGGTGGCTTTATCGCAGGGTTATTGATCGGCTTTGCTCTTAAAGCAAAAATCACTGCACAAAATCCTATAATTGAATTATTAAATCAACCTGAAGCACAGTTAAAACGCTAATTTAACGCTTAAACCTTCCCTATCTGTGCTGATGGGAAGGTTTTCATTTATTACGTATCACTCACTACTTTATGAATAATGGCTTGGCATTGAGCTACGTTCATAAATTTTGGTACTGGATAGTCCCAGTTAGCCTCTACAATTGCAGCATCAGCAAGCTTAGGTATATCAGCTACTTTTAGCTCTTTTAAATGACGAGGGATAGCTAGATCAATAAGTAACTGCTCTAAGGTGTTTAATAGTATTGCTGCTTTTTCTGCTGGTTTTTGGTGTGATTGTGTTAATTGGCAATGATCAGCAATAGCCGCCAGCTTTTTATCTATACTGGAACCATAAAATTTCAGCACATGCATCAATACCACACTATTTGCTAAACCGTGAGCTGTGCCGTATTGCGCGCCAAATTGATGCGCTATAGCATGCACATAACCTACAGATGTTCGGGTAAACGCTTGTCCTGCATAAAATGAAGCGAGTAACATATTTTCCCGCGCAACTAAGTCATTACCATTTTTATACGCTGTTAATAAATTTTGTAAAATAAGTTCGATTGCCCGCAATGACTTGTCATCACTAAAAGCAAGGCCATTAGTGCCTATGTATGCCTCAAGTGCATGCGTGAGTGCATCGATACCTGTAGCTGCGGTAATAAAATCAGGCACCGTTTGTGTTAGCTCAGCAATTAAAACTGCATCACTTGGTACAAGAGCAAAGTCAGTGGCGGCATATTTTGTTTGCATTTGCGGATCGTTTACCACCGCAGCAACGGTCGTTTCTGAGCCAGTACCTGCAGTTGTTGGAATAGCACATAATGGGGGAAGTTTTTTCAGTACTTTAAACAAGCCTTTTAACTGCTTAACTGATTTATTAGGTCTTACTGCACGTGCGCCAATTAATTTGGCACAGTCAATTACTGAGCCGCCACCAACGGCGATAATACTATGACATGTGTATTGCTGATAAAGTGCTAAACCGCTTTCAACATTGCTAATCGTTGGATTAGCATCAACGTCACTAAACAGCTGCCAAGAGATTGCCTGCTCATCCAGCAAAGCTAAAATGGGAGCAACAACGCCTAAATTTTTTAACGTATTGTCAGTTACAACTAACACAGGTTTATTTGGATTAAGTAATGCAAGCCATTGCTTAAACCCGCTATAACCTTGATACAAACGCGGATCAGGAATACCAATAAAAATAACAATACATTTTAAAATAAAATGATAGCAGCGATATAAAAAATACATAAAATCAGACTTTTGTTATTTTTAGGTTACCTGATAGTGCATCAATTTAAAGCAATTGCCAATAATAGGCAGCCCCTAATACAGAAGTATTTATAATGATAGTGAGCCAAAGTACCGCAATAAATGCACGTTTTTGTGATTTATGTCTTAACCATTGCTGAGCGATCAGTGCTCCCGGCCAACCACAAATTAATGCTAAAATATGTAAACTACGTTCCGGCACTCTAATAGGCTGATCTGTTGACTCTATCGCCAAACGCTTATCCCATTTATAAACTAAAAACGTAATACTGCTCATAGTACAGTAAACACTGGCGACCAAATATGGCCAATAATCAAGCAGCCCACCAATCACTAATACAACTAGAAAACTAACAGAAAAAAGCAATAATGTTTTTTTAATCAACGGACTCTCGCCTATACTACAATTTGAAAAACTAATAATGATAGGCACGATTATGTCATACCTAAAAACACTTTTACTATCTTTTTGCTTTATCTACGCTGGTGCTATTAGTGCACAAACGATTGACTTAGCACCAGAGCTTGAAGTATTTAAACCTTACCTCGGCACATGGCAAGCTGATTTCAATGTTGCCGATAATAAGCCAAAGATTCAGGATGTAAGTCGCTGGGAGCGAGCCCTCAATGGGAAAGCAATTCGTACCCTTCACTCAATTAATGAAGGTGAATATGGCGGCGAATCAATGATATTTTGGGATAGTAAAAAGCAGTCATTAGTTTTTTATTATTTCACTACAGCAGGCTTTTATACTCAAGGGACATTGAAAGTATTGAGCCCTACGCAGTTTGTAGCATACGAAACCGTAACAGGTTCAAAAGAAGGCATTACAAAAGTAAAATCAACCAGTGATTTTAAAGATGAGCAGTTTGTTGTCTCTACCTCTTATTTAAAAAAGGGTGAATGGACAAAACCTGAAAAACGTATTTACACTCGCAGTAACAAACAGGTTATTTTTAAATAGAAACGGCATAAAAATAGTCGAGTAAATCGATTTGCTGGACTGATGATTTACGTATAAAAGCCATACCTAATTTGAAAGAGGTAGCGCGTTGAAATATTTTGCCGCTCTTTGGTTTGTATTATTTTGACAGCTGAATTAGGGGTGGACCTAGTTTAGAGTTGATAATGTAACTCAAACTAACCACGCCGAAGTGGCGTGGCTAGTTTGTGAGCGACAGGTTAAGTTATACCGGTTTTATACAGAACCAAGTTAATCACATTGGAGGTATTATGTTTTCAATTTATTCAATTCATCGTCTTGTTGTGCAACAAGCTGATTGAGCATTTGACTACCATCGCCAGCTTGAGTTGATAAATCAGCAAGTTGTGATGCAGCATCGGAGATCAACGTTAAATTACGATTAATTTCTTCAGTTACAGAACTTTGCTCCTCTGCAGCCGTCGCTATTTGGGTGATCTGATTAGTTATCTCTTCCACTTTAATTACCACACTGTGTAAAGCATCAAAAGCAACGGTAGTTTCATCAACTGCAGTTTGTGCTCGCACAACTCCTTTTTCAATCACTGTTGAGGCATTACCCACTTCAAGCTGTAAGTTGTCAATTAAGCCACTAATGTCATCTGTTGACGCACGAGTTTTAGATGCCAGAGCACGCACTTCATCGGCTACGACAGCAAAGCCTCGCCCCTGTTCACCAGCGCGAGCAGCCTCAATCGCAGCATTAAGTGCGAGTAAATTAGTTTGCTCTGAAATAGTGCGGATCACATCTAAAATTTGTGTAATATCGTTACTACGCGCCGCCACTTTGGCTACGGCTTGATTGGCTTGCTTTATTTCTTCAGACATAGTTTTCACTTGTGATACCGCAGACGATAAACTCGCTTCGCTACTGACCACTAATGAATTAATTTCATCCGCTTGCTGCGCTGATTGCTCTGAAGCACGGGCAACTTCAAGTGCAGTGGCACTCATTTCATTCATTGCCGTTACGACACTTTCAATTTCTTGAAACTGAGCTTGCACATTTTGCTTAGTATCAACGGCTACATGTGCGGCAATTTGTGCCTGCTCCTTAGTTTGCCCTGATACATCTTTTAATTGCGCAATTAAATCACGTAACTTTTCCAAAAACGCATTAAACCCAACAGCGAGCGCAATTAACTCTGCATGAGTGTCAACTGTTAACGTTTGTGTTAAATCCCCTTCACTACTGGCTAAATTATCAACCCGTAACTGAATTTGTTGCAGCGGCGCCACGATGCTTTTGACAACTAAAGTCATAATAATAAATGCAGCGCCAGCAATCACTAACCCAGATATTAAAATTAACCCACCAAGAGTGTTGGCATTATCTTGCATACTTGCACTGAGCTGCTGTGGTCCTTGTAGTGCAAGCTCTGCAGGTACTTCTACTAGCAAAGTCCACTGACGACCAGCAAGTTTAATATCTATTGGGTAATTGACTAAATATTCATTTTCGCTCTTTTGTACTCCAGAGCTTTCTTTCAAACTAGTATAATTTTTTAACACCGAGGCAGAGACTGCTTCTTTTAGCGGACGACCAAGTTTGTCTTTGTTATGACTGCTACCCACAATTAAATCCATCGAACTTAATAAGGTAACTCGCGCCTGACCATTATATAATTCTTTTGATAACTGCTCGGTCATAGTTTGAAAAACTGGCAGTGTAATATCAACGCCACTGAGGCCAATAAACTTACCGTCGCGCAGTATTGGCACAGTCAAAGATGTCATCATTTCCGAATTGCCGGGGGAGATTTCGTACAAGTAGGGTTCCATAATGCACGGTTTTTTAGTGTCTTTAGCACATAAGTACCACTCAGCCTCACGTTGACCAAATTCGTTTAAAGTCGTAACGTATTTTTCTGCTGCATCTTCAACAACTTGCTGTTCAATCACACCTTCACGGCTGCGAGTGAAGTAAATCTCTAAGGTGCCTTGGCCTGCGACTGAATGATCAAAACCACTTTTATATTGTTTATCGTTACCATCAAAACCATTAGCTTCAAATTGCGAGTAGATTGAAGAAAGTATCGAATTACCTTCTATAATAGAGCGATTAAGCTGTACCACCGAATCACGTGTTAAAGCATCTTTAGCTGATTCATTACCAAGTATTGCAGCGAGTGAAAAAGGCACTCGATATGCTTCGTTGATAAACCCTGCGATTTTTTCACCGTACACTGCTGCATTACTGGTGAGCTTTTCTTCTACCTCTGTAACTATCAATTTTTCAGCTTGTGCTGATAACACTTTATTGCTGCTTGATAATTGCCACCAAAGCACACTCGATAGCACTACAACGGTGATAAAAATACTACCTAAAGTAAGCCATAGTAACTTTTTCGCCAACGCTAATTGCCGCATTCCACTTATCCTCGAATTAAAACTACGTTTACATTCTAGTTCAATTATTCATAAGTTAATCAATTTTGTTGAAAAAAACCGTATTAATGGATATTCCTAGACCACTCAACCTAACCAGTGGTTAATAAACTTTCCCGATAACAAAGCCAATTTAGACATCGAGTTGATCATTACTGAACTATTTGTGTTAATGCTTGGCAATGACATACATGGTTTAACATACTGAAATAGTATTAATATACAATGATATAAGTGAGGATATTGATTGTCGGGTAGCGCAAACTAAGGATTACAAATTTTAGTACAGATTATCACAATTGCGCTTCTTGGTTATAAATGGCGCTCTAAAAAGCTCATGGTTATAAATAAAAGCCACAAAAAAGGCGCATTTAAAATAAAAATGCGCCTTTAAAAATATAAATTATTAAATTTACAATAAGTTAGATAACCGACAATTCAATTGCGATATTACCACGAGTAGCATTTGAATATGGGCAAACTTCGTGTGCTTTAGCCACTAACGCTTCTGCGGTGTCTTTATCTACATCACCGACAAAAACAGCTAATTTTACAGCGATACCGAAACCACCTTCGATTGGACCAATCGATACTTCTGAATCAATGCGGGTATCAGCAGGTAACTTAACTTTAGCTTGGCCTGCAACTAATTTTAATGCGCCAATAAAACACGCTGCATAACCGGCTGCAAACAACTGCTCAGGGTTAGTGCCTTGACCATCATCGCCACCTAACCCTTTTGGAGTTGAAAGTGCCACATCTAAACGGCCATCGTCTGATTTTGCAGTGCCCTCGCGGCCACCCGTTGCAGTTGCTTTAGCTGTGTAAGCGACTTGTAGTAATTCTTTCATAATGTTTTCCTTATTTAAGGTTGGGACTAAACTTACTTTGCATGCAAAATAATAAAGTAGTTTATTGATCATTGCAAATATTTTGCATGCAAATTAAAATGCAGTGTCATCATTCGAGAGCTACTATGAAATATCCACAATTGAAATTAGATAATCAAATTTGTCATCGTCTATATATGGCCTCCAATTCAGTGGTACGTGCCTATCGAGATGCACTAAACGAACTTGAGCTGACCTATCCACAGTATGTGGTGATGATGGCGCTCTGGGAAGAAGATGAGATCAGTATTGCACAGCTGCTGGAAAAAACCGCAATAGATGGCGGCGCCATGACACAAATTTTGAAAAAAATGACCGATAAAAGCTTATTAGCCGTGGTTAAAGATGAAACAGATAAACGTAAGCGAGTCGTAAAGTTACACAAACAAGGCATACAGCTGCAACAACAAGCAGCGAATATCCCTGAGCAAATTCGTTGCCGTTTTCCATCTATTACGCAGCAAGAAGCCACACAACTAATTACTTTACTTGATAAACTCAATACTGACTTAAGTTAATTATCAAAAATTTTGAGAGAGATTCGTGTATATATACCCCACTCTTTTTCTATTATAAAACTGCGTTATAGTGGGTGCAGCAAAACAATTTAACGGAGCAACTCATGAAAGTCATTGGATACCAAACAGCAACCAAAACACTTAGCAATCATTCTTTCGAAGCCATCGAGTTACCTATTCCAACAGCATCCGGTCACGATTTATTGGTCGAAGTAAAAGCAATTTCAGTTAATCCTGTCGATGCGAAGATCCGCGCAAATGTTAGCCCTGAACAAGGTCATAAAGTCATTGGTTGGGACGCTGTTGGGATCGTAAAAGCTGTTGGTGATAAAGTAAGTTTATTTAATCTGGGCGACCGGGTTTATTACGCCGGTGATTTAACTCGCTCAGGCAGTAATGCTGAATTTCAACTAGTTGATGAACGTATTGTTGGCCGTGCGCCTACTACCTTGAACGATGCCCAAGCTGCTGCGTTACCGCTAACCAGTATTACAGCCTGGGAATTACTGTTTGATCGTTTGCAAATATCACGTTCCAACAATGCAAAACCAGCTTCATTATTAGTTATTGGTGCCGCAGGCGGTGTTGGCTCAATTTTAGTGCAGTTGGCCAAACAGCTAACCAACTTAACGGTGATAGGCACAGCATCACGCGTAGATAGCGTTAGCTGGTTAAATGCGCTAGGTGTTGATCAAGTGCTTGATCACTCACAAAGCTTAGATGCACAACGAACAGAGCATAATCTTGCTGAATTTGATTATGTAATTAGCCTCACTCATACCGATCAACATCTTGATGAAATTATTAAAGTAATCAAACCACAAGGTAAATTAGCTTTAATAGACGACCCAGCAAGTTTTGATATTTTAGCGCTCAAGCGCAAGAGTATCTCACTGCATTGGGAGTTTATGTATACTCGTTCAATGTTCCAAACTGACGATATGATAGCGCAACATCAGTTACTTACTGAATTAGCAGAGCTAGTTGATAACGGCATCATTAAAACTACCTTAGGCCAACATTTAGGGAAAATTAATATAGAAAACCTGCTCAAAGCGCACGCAATATTAGAATCTCATCAATCACGCGGTAAGCTGGTGCTTGAAGGGTTTTAAGTTTAAGGCACCTATTAATTATAACGAGCCAGATCAACTATCTGGCATTAGCTGAATATCATAAAATGTAGACATTAAAGCTCTATAAATCCTCTACCTTAAGTTACCCAATAATCATCAATGCTTGTTCTCAGTTATTTATTATCTCATTATTTATCTTTGAGTAGACTAAGCACTAACTACTACCAAACCAAGCTACGTTAACCTATGTTGATTTATTACATCGTATTAAATTTGCTATGGGTTTTTCAAAGTACCTATATGACAGATATGCCACCAAAACACTAGCAAATAGTGAAACTAACAATTTAATTTCTATAGATAAATTAAGTTTGTTAACTTGCACAATAATCGGCATATGCAGTAAATACAACGAATATGAGACTCGACCTAATAAATCAGTGATCTTATTCGCTAACAAAATATTATTATCAGGAACCAAAAATACGACTGCAAAAAACACACAACTCATTACCAGCAGTACTTCATAACTTAACCACATCTTACGTTTAGCATCGGATATTACTGGCGTAAATTCTGGATACAATAACGGTATTAGACAAAGCGAAAATATAAAGCAATGCTTTTTAAGGTAGCTTGGTATTACTAGTGACTTGTAATTTAAACCAAAAATAACCCCAACAAAAAAGAAAGGAAGGCTTCGGATTGAATTAAACACATTGTAGGGAATACCATTTAAATCACCACTTATCCTAGGGAAGTTTGTCAAAAACAAGACAATCATCACCATGATTATTGATACATAAATATACCCAACTCGGTTTTTAGCAAAAGCCCAAAAAGTAATAAAAATCAGATAAAACTGCACCTCAGGCGGAATAGACCACAGAACGCTATCACCATGTAAAAACAATAAGTGACCCAATAGAATGTTAACGTTCGATATGTCATACAGCAGGTTTTGGTCGAACTGGGTGAACAAGTATGAGCCTAAAACAACAGCAAAATAAAGTGGTAGCACTCTCCCCGCACGGGCTAAAAAATAATGCTTTACATGCTCTTTATTAAACGCTTTTTCTAAATAGAGATATGACATTAAAAAGCCACTTAACATAAAGAACAGCATCACCCCATACGCGCCGGAGCCACCACCCAACGCACCATCAAACCAGTTAGTTATATCAGTAAAATGAGTTATAAAAACAATGATTGCAGCTATGCCGCGCAAAGCATTTAACTTCCTAATCTCCAAAACGCTTCCTTGTCAGTGTTAATTTAAATAGACTTGTGCATCTAGTTTGCAGCACTATGATGGGCTGATTGTTTCACCCATGCTTTGACTGGTACTACCCATTCAGCTATTGGTGTATAAAAAGCGCCATGCTCTTTATCTGTGCTGATTGATATTTCAGTAAACCGCTTTACACCTTTACTACGATTGATTAGAAACAGACAAGAACCCACATCATCCGAAGTTTCAAATATCGAATAAATATTTCCATACACGTCTAGCTCTGGGTTATTTTGTAAATAGCGACCGCAACCGGCCAAAATAATATAAGTTACATCATTATTTGCCAATAAATTAGACGCCATAATTGTAATGGCGCCACCGCGAGAAAAACCAATCAGTGAAATATTGCCAGCTGAAACGCCCTTTGCGATGAGCAAACGAACATCGCTTGCTAGTTTTTGGGCAAAAACTTTAGGCTGAGTGTTATTAGCCCTATGATATGCAATCAGATTATAATCTGTGTCCGCAAGCGCTGCTTTTATTTTTGGAAATTCATAAGTTCCCCAACGCAAATTAACCGGCCTTGGGTTAATACCTTCGACAATCAACCCATGAGAATAAAACACATACTTTTGCGTTGCATCAATAGTTGATGGGAATGCAGTAAAAACCTCCCCAGCAAAAGATGCGCAAGAAAACAGTAATAAGAGTAATAATTTAAACAAAATAGGACATATTAATTAGTTATTAAAAAATGGCTGTACATAAAAGGCCAAATACAGAACAAAACATCACCACTAAAACAATAATAATTAAAAACTGTATTTTATACAATGCATTAACTAAACATTGAAACGTTTAATTCATAATAATGTATATTTGATGTTAATCCCCCCTTCTGCTCCAGCAAAGTGCAAAGCCATCATTATTTTTCACTACATTAGTGCTTATACTCAATCATACAACAACGAAAAAACCTTAAGCTATTGATTTGTTTTAACTAAAAATAATTATTCAGACTGGCACAGATCTTCCTTACAAAAGAGTAACTCACTAATCTGAGTTTTATCTTCATTTACCTCGTCTACAGGGAGCGAGCTATGACTAATATTTATCATATGTTGTATTTACTATGGCGCTTAGATATAAGCATTTGGCATATTCACCATGCCAATGATCCTCACACCACCGCAGAAAAAGAGCGTGAATATGTTAAGTAACTACCCGCACTTAGATGAAGCGCTTAAAAAGTTGTCGGTGCATCAATTAACAATTAGCCAAGCCTCCGAGCACTATGATTTACCCAAACGAGTGATCTATAAAGCACTGCGTCAACAACAAGCAAAAATAGCACAGCAAAAAAGCTACCTACTCGCAGCACAAAAACGTTTGCAACAAAACTTGCAGAGCGTAGAACTAGAATTAGCTAATTTTAATTAACCTACTACTGATTATTTTCTGTATAGTTTAAATACACTAAAATTAGTAAAATTGCAGGATAACTATGACAGCTGTAGAAGTTAATTTTGATGGCCTTGTAGGCCCGACTCATAACTACGCGGGATTATCATACGGTAACGTAGCATCATTAAATAATGCGGCAAGTTACTCCAATCCAAAAGAGGCGGTACTGCAAGGCTTAGCGAAAATGAAAGCTATGCATGACTTGGGACTAACTCAAGGGGTATTTGCCCCACATGCCCGCCCTGATATAAATGTATTGCGTCGTTTAGGATTTACAGGCACTGCTGAACAAGTGATCAGTAAAGCGTTTAAAGCTGATCCTGTTTTAGTTCGCGCATGTTATTCAGCATCATCAATGTGGACTGCCAATGCCGGCACTGTATCACCATCAGCCGACACACTTGATGGCAAAGTTCACTTTACTGCTGCTAATTTGAATAACAAATTTCATCGCTCCCTTGAGCCTCAAACAACAACACGATTACTTAAAGCCATGTTTAATAACGAAGGCTACTTTAGTCATCATACCCATTTGCCAGATCAAGGTTTTTTTGGTGATGAGGGCGCGGCTAACCATACTCGCTTAGGCGACGAGCATGGTGTTCAAGGTTTGGAGCTGTTTGTATATGGTGCCAGCGCATTTAACAGCGCACTGCCTAAGCCAGTTAAATTTCCTGCAAGGCAGACACTTGAAGCATCACAAGCAATATGCCGACTACATCAGCTAAAACCATCTAGCCAATTAATGATTCAACAAAACCCTGAGGTGATTGATCAAGGGGTGTTCCATAATGACGTAATCGCGGTGGGTAACGCCAATGTATTACTCTGTCACGAGCAAGCTTTCTTAAATCAGCCTATCGCCCTACAACAAATAAAAGATGCATATATTGGCGACAAAACACTGCATATTATTGAGGTGCCAACAGCCAAAGTAAGCGTGCAAGATGCTGTAACTAGCTATTTATTTAATAGCCAACTGGTTAGTTTAAACAATGGCAAAATGTTACTGGTTGCTCCACAAGAATGTAAAAACAATCAGGCAGTTAACAGTTATATTGAAGAAATGATCCTTGCAGACAATCCAATTGATCAAGTGCAATTTTTTGATTTAAAACAAAGCATGCAAAATGGTGGTGGCCCTGCTTGCTTACGTTTACGTGTAGCGCTAAATCAGCAAGAACTCGCGGCAGTCAATCCTGCCGTTATTTTAAACGATAGTAAGTACCAACAACTATGTGATTGGGCGAATAAGCACTATCGTGACAAACTTAGTAATGATGATTTTGCAGATCCAAACTTGTTACGTGAAAGCTGGCAAGCGCTGGATGAATTAACTCAACATCTGCACCTAGGCTCTGTGTATCCATTTCAATTAGAAGGATAAACCATGCAAGATACAAGCGTTGTAGATACGCAAATACATAAAATCAGTTCACTAGCGGGATATCAGCAATCGCTAAATCATTTACTGGTTGATAGCGTTAACAATGGTGCATCGATTGGTTTTATCGCGCCATTGACGCGCGCACAAGCAGATCACTACTGGTACAGTATTGAATGCGATTTATTAAATGATAGCCGCGAATTATTTGTTATCACCGAAGGATCTGAGGTAATTGGTGCAGTGCAATTATCGTTGTGTCAAAAAGCTAATGGCGCTCACCGCGGTGAGGTTGAAAAGCTAATGGTACATAGCCAATACCAAGGCCAAGGATTTGCAAAACAACTTATGCATACCCTTGAAAAAAGTGCGCTGCAGCAACAATTAAAACTACTGGTACTGGATACCCGCTTAGGCGATATTGCCTCACTTTTATATGAAAGATTAGGCTATATAGAAGCCGGTGAAATACCACAGTTTGCCCTTAGTTCATCGGGCGAATTACAAAGTACTGTGCTGTTTTATAAATTACTTAAGTGAGTTAAATTCGTCAATCGCTTACAACCTTATAATGTTATCAGCAGTCACTTCGCTTTTGTAACCTACCATAAAGGCATTTACTATAACGTTTAAATCGCTGCTAATACGTTGACAGAACAGATAAAATGGGATCAAGTAGACGAACTTATCAGCATGTTTTCAATGAGCACAAAAAGAAAACGCCAGTCAATATTAATTAACTGGCGTTAAGCTGACAGATTGCTATTTAATATATTAAATCACTATCTGTTATTTACACATCCTTGTTAACGGTTATTGCCGATGCCATCGACTCCGATATATGTAACGTACGCTGCGGAAATGGAATTGTCAGCCCTGCTTGCTCAATAGACTCTTTTACGCGTTTATTAAGATCCCAGACTGTTTGCCAATAATCACCGTTAACTGTCCACGCACGTAATTGAATATTCACTGAGCTTTCAGCTATCGATGTCACCATCACCTTAGGTGCTGGATCCGCTAATAATCGGCTTTCTGATGCGGCTATTTCTTTAAGTACATTTAAGCCATCATCTATTGAGTCAGCAAACGAAATACCTACTACAATATCCATGCGTCTTTTACCATTGCGAGTGAAATTTTTAATATTACCACCCCACACTTTGCCATTTGGCGAAGCGATATATAGGCCATCATTGGTTTTAAAAATAGTTGTAAAGAGGTTAATTTCACTCACAGTACCCGTTGTGCCACTGGCATCAACAAAGTCACCAACTTTAAATGGCCTAAGTATTAATAACATAATACCTGCGGCAATATTACTGAGGGTATTCTTTAAAGCAAGGCCAATCGCAAGGCCAGCCGCCCCCATAAGTGCTATTAAACTGGCTGTATTAACACCAAAAATATCTAAAATAAACAACCCTGCAATGATATACACCAAGTAGCCCAGCACACTCGATAAAATTGGTAGTAAGGTTTTATCCATTTTCTTAAGAGGCGACTTAGAGTTTTGGATCGCTCTTTTAACAGAGCGCGCAATTAGAGCACCAGCTATAACAATAGCCAACGCTAGAATCAGTTTATAACCTAGAGTCATTATGGTTTCTGAATGATTTTGCCAAAACACTAATAACTTATCTTTCACTGTTTATTTCCACTAAGTAATTGCTGCAATTGAGCAAGGTTTAACATAGCTTACACAAGGTTAAAACCACATTGTTATAAGCCAATAAGTGTGAGCTGCTATAACCATTTGCGATTTGTAGCCTGCTAAAAAATAAGCTGGCCTCAAAGCGAAACCGCGCGATTATATAGCATAATAAATATAAACCTAACTTTTTATTTTAATCTTTAAAAACAATTAAAAATCATATAGTTAAATCAAACCAGCAAGTTGGTGTAATAAGCATTCAATGGAGGTTAATCCTTCACTGTTACCATTACCACTAAGAGTATCAAATCTAGTCTCAGATTTAATCGAGGAGCAAGTCATGAGTAAAGAAAAAGTTGTACTTATTACAGGCGCTTCCAGTGGTATTGGTGAAGCAACAGCAAAAACCTTAGTCGCAAACGGTCATAAAGTAATTTTGACCGCTCGCAGTGAAGACAAACTTAATGCGCTGGTTGAAGAGTTCGGGGCTGATAACGCATTAGCAGTTTGCGCAGATGCCACTGATTTTTCATCGCTTGAAAACGTAGTTAATACAGGTATAAAACACTTTGGCCGCCTTGATGTTGCATTTGCCAATGCCGGTATGGGTGTTCAAACGCCAGGTGTTGAAGAGGGCGATCCTGAGCAATGGCAAACAATGATTGATATTAATATCAATGCACTGCTTTACACCGCAAAACTCACTCTGCCACACCTAAGAAAAACCACAGGACACTTTATTTTAACCAGCTCAGCCGCAGGACGGATTGCCCTTAAAGGCTCTGTTTATGGCGCAACAAAATGGTTTGCTTACGGTTTTGGACAAAACTTAGCTGAAGAAATGAAGCCATGGCAAGGACGCTGCACCACTATTGCCCCAGGCATGGTCAATACGCCTTTTTTTGATGAAGCAAAACCCGACAAACTTGACCCAAATGATGTAGCCGAGGCGGTACTATTTGCTATAGAGGCAAACCCACGTTGCAATGTACGAGAGTTATTTTTGATGCCGAGTAATTAACGGACTCGACAGTAATAAATGCCCTTAACAGGGCATTTAATTTGATCCAAGCAGTAAATTAATTACTGCAACTTAAACGCGCCTGTTTTAATCGGTTAATTGATGCGATAACTTGCGCAATCGTACCATGATTGATCTCGATAACTTGCGACTCACTTAACGCATCTTTATTTTGCAGAGCATCAACAATTGCCAAATAGCTTGCTTGCCACTCATTAACCGCTAAAAATACCTGCGGATTATTAGTAAGTACTTGCTGCCACATTACTAGCTGACTTTGCAATGCGGTAAGTTTTTGGCGATCACATTGTTGTTGGTAATCATCCACCGCATAATCAAATTGTTTTAAGGTTAAACTCTCTACCGGTAAAACATCCACTAATTTATCCAGTGGCGCTAACTGATGGTAATCATCGCTTAGAAACGCTAAATGATGCAACGTGTAATAGTGTGCGGGCTCTATCAGCTGACTAAAAGTAAGTAACGCGTTAAGCGCACTGCTTGAAACCTCTGGTAGCTGCTCTAAACGTTGAATAAACTGCTGTTGATGTAGTAAGCCTAACTGTTCATCGGCGTATTGGTCCATTAGCGCAAGCCGAGTGTACATACTGCGCTCATCCGTTAAGCTAGTAGGTGACCAAAAACGTTCTCCTATTGCATAGAGTCTTGGCCAAATACGCGTATCTAAATTATCAGAGGTGATAAGCTCAGCCCAAATAGTTGCTTCACCACCCAATACATTACCTAGCTTGGCTCGTTGCTGCTGATGTTTTAGTTGTTGGTTCAACTGCACCAGAGGTATCTCACCACCGACATTTGCCCTAAACACATAAGGAGTATTACCCACGAATGCGGGATCTTTGCTAGCCTGCGTTAAACTAAATGTCAGCTGAGTTGGCCCAAGCCAAGTATCAATAAGCACCTGATAGTTATTCGCTATTTTAGTCACTTTATCAGTGATGAATGCCCCTTTACCCGCGATGTTGACAATTGCTTGCATACGAGACTGATCACTTGCAAAGACAGTAATATCGCCAGTCACCGCGCTGCCTTTTATGCGTGTGAGGGTAAAATCAACATGTCCGATTACAGTCTTCGCCGTTACTGCGGGTTTCGCCGGCGGCAGCGGATGATTACGATAGTGATAGCTCGTCCACTGCGGCTGATCAATATAAAACCCGCTTGATAACAAACCATCAAAACCGGCCTCAGTGATCGCCGCCAATGAATGATGACCACGCCATGATTGCACTAAGGTGTTGTTAGGCAAATTAGGATGTAATACCTCATCCCAACCAATCATTTTCTTATTGTATTTTGCTAATATTTTAGCAACCCGTTGATTGAAGTAGGCGTGTAATGCATGGCTATCAGCCAGTTTTTGCTTATGCATATAAGCTTGAATATGACTATTGGCTTGCCAATCAGTATCATCAATTTCATCGCCACCAATATGCAAATACGGATCAGGAAACAAACCCGCAAGCTCGGCGACTACTGCATCAACAAATTTATAAACCTCAGGGTTGCTTGGATCCAGTAACGGTTTAAATACGCCCCAACGTCGCTCCATCTGAGTTAATTGAGTTCCGCTACCAAGTTCAGGATACGCAAGTATAATCGCGCTGGCATGACCCGGAACGTCAAACTCTGGCACCACCCGAATACCTAACTTTGCCGCATAGCTAACCACCTCTTTAATTTGTGCTTGAGTATAATAAAGACCATCGGATGCCTGCTGGTGTAGTTTAGGGTAACTATTTAGCTCAATTCGCCAGCCCTGATCATCGGTTAAGTGCCAGTGAAACACATTAAACTTGGCTGAAGCCAAGCCACGTAATGTCCGTTTTACATCTGCAATTGGCAAAAAGTGACGCACGCCATCAAATAATAAACCACGCCACGGATAAGTTGGTTCATCCGTAATAATTAGATTATTAACTTGTAGCGGCTGCTTAGCACTAAATAATAGCTGCGATAAAGTCGCCAATCCTCTAAGCATGCCGTATTGATTAGCACTCGTTAGGTCAATTTTATTATCTGCAATAGTTAGCGTGTAACTTTCATCCATATTTAAATAAGGTAACTCGCTCACTGTTTGCGTGATATTAATGTGTAATTGCGCAGCCGCTCTTGGCGTAACTTGTAGATGCTGAAATTGGGTAGCAAACAACGAACTATTTAATAAAGGCAGGACGATTGCGTGCTGCGTTTTAGGTATAAATACCTTAAGAGTTGCTTCAAAGGTAGTACTCCCAGCCAATGATTGCACCTCTTTAGGCATTGGCATCAGCGCTTCGGTGGCGGGCGCAGAAAAAGCATAACAAGAGCTGCTCAGTAGCATTGCCCCCATCATAAAATGAATAATTTTATGCATTGTTTAATTCCTGTTGTTTGCTTGCTTTGAGAGTCACTGTTGTAGCGACAATTGCCCCTGCGGCGGTGATCACTTGAGCCGCAAGTTGCTGGGCAGTCTGCACTGCAATTGCACAAGGACTCGCTAATATTTGTTCAGCTAAAAAACCCGCTGCAAACGCATCTCCAGCCGCGGTAGTATCAATTACCTTCGCGACTGCGGTTACTGGATAGTAATTAATTGTTTGTTGCTGTAACACAATGGTGTCATCCAGTCCTTGCTTAATCACTCGCAACGCTTGTGGGTATGCCCGATAAAAGTCGACCAACTGCTGTTGTTCACAATCACCAAACACACCAAAGTGATCGTCGTTGGTAACAAAAATGATATCTGCAACTAAAAAGGCTTGGCGAAACCAATAGTGTGCTTGCATATTACTTTGCCAAAGCACTTGGCGATAATTACTATCAAAAATAACGATGCCACCAGCTTGCTTAAACTGTGCAATAGCAGTCATTAATAGCTGTTTAGTTGGGTCATCATAAATTGCCAAACTTATAGCTGAAAAATAAAGGTAATCAAACTGTTGCTGCTGCAATGCAGTTAAGAATTGATGTTGAGTATCAAGCTTAAAATACTCTCTGGCAGCGCTATTTTTTCGATCATAATGAAAAACTCGCTCGCCATTAGCATCAAGCGTAATACCATAAGCGCCTAAAGTATGATTTGTTGCATATTGTAAAAAATCGAGTTTAAGCGCTTGCTGCTGCCACCTAGCCTTAGCTTGCTTACTTAGTTCGTCGCTACCAATGGCAGATATAAAATAAACATGCACCTGTTTTCCCATAAGACGTTTAAAGTAAACTGCCGTATTGTAGGTGTCCCCCCCCAAATTAAGCTCTTGATTTGTAGATAGTTCATGCATCGCTTCACCAAAAAATGCAATCTTAATCATGTTGCATTTCCTCGCGTTGAGCTTTTAAAATAGCTAATGCTTGTGCAGATGTGCACACTTGAACTGGGGTAAACAAAGTTACCATAGCAGCTAATAAAGCGGAGCCTAAAGTGGCCGGAATAATTGGGTTACTCCAATAAGCCAGCCAATTTGGCGTTAAAATAATCGCCAACGAAACCAACAGCGAAACCAATAAAGCAGTAATGGCCCCCTGCCAATTAAAGCGTGGCCAAAAATGACCAAATAACACGCATACACATAGACCCGACATTAAAGTGGCGATCATATTTGTAATGTAACCAATCACATCGTTAGTTAATAACGCCAATAATAACGCAATGCCTATCGTCATCACTAAGCCCATCCGCGAAAGTAATACAACATCTTTAGCGTGGGGCATTCGTTTGAATACTAAACTATACAGATCACGTATTAATACACTCACAGCTGCAATCGCATCTGAGCTAGCACTGGAGATCGTGGCTGAAAGGCCAGCAATAATAACCAGCGCTGCCAAGCCAAAAGGTAATAATTCAAACGCCATAAAAGGGAAAGAAAATGCACTGTTCTCTAAAGCAGGATTCAGTGCATAAGCTGCCATACCGATGATGGCAGGTACTATGGCAAATACTAAATACAAGCCACCCGATAAATAAAACGATTGACGAATACTTTTAACATGCTTGCCAGAATAAATACGTTGGCGAAATGATGGCGCAACCAAGACGCCTATTAACACCGCGAAAAATAATGATAAGCCATGCACTGCACCTATTTTATCCAATGATAAAAAGCTTTGGTTAAGCGCAGGTTGCGCATTGGCCATCTCAGCCAAGCCACCCACTTCATAAAGAGCGACCCCAGCCATCAAGAAAAAGCCAACAAATAACACCAATGCTTGAATAGAGTCGGTCCATACCACAGCAACATAACCGCCAATCACCACGTAAATACTAAAGCCCAGTGCAATAATAAGTTTTGCCGAAAATGGCGATAACCCAGTAAGCCATGCTAAATACATACCACCGCCCAGAATATGCGCTCCTAACCAACCAATACTGGCGACAAAAATAAATATTGCGATGGTATTCTTAACGAGTGGATGTGCTCCCACATAGTATGATACTTCTTCACTCATAGTCATGAATTGGTGTTCACGCACTGGCGCAAATAATTTTGCTAATAATAAAATTCCCGCAGCACCACCAAGGCCATAGATCATCCCAGCCCAGCCATTTAAATAAGCAAATCCCACAGCCCCCATTGATGATCCTGTTCCTACCATAGTGGCAACTGTAGTACCTAACGTAAGAAAAAACGGTAAATTACGTCCCCCCAGTAAAAAGTCATCGCCACCTTTAGAATTTCGGCTTACCCACCAACCAAACCAAATCATAAATCCTAAGTAGCCTAAAAAGGCCATTAATAATTGCCACTTCATAAGACACCCTGCTCCACCAATCCACGCTGCGCTTTGTAACAGCACTTCTAATTATTAATTACGTGGTTGATGTTAGTTATTATTCTGACCTAAGAGCGGTTATTATTTTGTGTGCTCTTAGGTGTAAATGTCAGCGCTGTCATTCAGCTACTGACAAAATCTTAAGGCGCCTTATAACAGGTAACATCCACCTCAACTTTACAATCGACGACTAAATCCGCGACCGCACAAATACGTGCCGGTGGATTAGCGCCAAAATACTCTTTAAACACTTTATTAAACGACTGAAAGTAACGAGAATCAGTTAAAATAACAGTAACATGCACCACATCTTTGAGCTCATAACCAGCCTCTTTCATAATCTCGAGGCAATTTTCAATCGCCAGTGTTGATTGCTCAATAATCCCCCCTTCAACCACTTCTCCATCTTTCATTGGGGTTTGTCCAGATACCATCAGCCAACCACCCGCTTCTACTGCGCGTGCAAACGGTAAGTGCTGACCACCGGTACCTTTACCGCCTTCAATACCAATTCGTCTAATCATCTTTACTTGCTCCTAGGGATGTTAAAAATTTACCTGAATATGCAGGTAGAATATGTTTATCTATAAGGGTTGCTTGGCCATTGGTCCAGACACGATGAATTCCTGAAGCCGCCAGCTCTGGATCAACAAATGTTGCGTTATCAATAATCTCATTGGCATCAAATAACACCAAATCGGCAAAGTTGCCTACTTTGATCACTCCACGATTTGCCAACCGATAGTTAGCCGCGCTTAAGCCTGTCATTTTATGAATCGCAGTTGCTAATGAAAAAATTCCTTGTTCACGGCTGTAATGACCCAGCACTCGGGGAAATGAGCCCCATAACCGAGGGTGTGGGTGTGGATCGCACGGTAAACCATCTGAACCAATCATGGTTTTATCAAACGCTAAAATAGTGTTTACATCGTCTTCATTTAACCCATGGTACACAGCACCAGCTGGCTGCAGTTTTTCAGCAGCATCCAGCAAACTGACGTCCCATTGTTTAGCAATATCAGCAAGTAATTGCTCGGCCATTGCAGGGTGGGCATCAGACCAAGTGATAAAAATATCGAAGTCGTCAGTCACTTGGTTCAAATCTAAGGTACTGGAGCTGGCCGCATACGGGTATGCGTCGCAACTACATTTTGAGTGCTCGCCTTGTGCTGCAAATTTTGCTAACAGCTCAGGGGCGCGTCCCCAGTTATTTTTACCTGCACACTTCAAGTGGGAAATAATCACTTTAATGCCAAACTTTTGCTCCATAGCAAACGCTTCATCCATCGCCTCAAGCACGGCATCAAACTCGGTGCGTAAATGGGTGGTATATAAAGCATCATGCTTTTGTAAGATAGCGCCAAATGCCTGTACCTCTTGTTCAGGTGCACACTGTGCATTGCGATAGGCAAGCCCAGTGCTCAAACCGAGGGCACCTTGGGTTATGGCTTCATCCAATTGCAATTGCATCGCGGCAATTTCGTCAAGCGTCGCTGGACGTAATAAGTCATCCATAACGTTATTGCGCAATGTGGTATGCCCTACCAATGCTGCAACATTCACATTGGCTTTTTGTACATTAAATGCATCGATATAATCGCGCATCTGTGCAAAAGTAAACTCTGCTTTTTCACCCAGCAGATTCATTGGATCCGGCGCATCTGCAGTTAGTTTTGCCGGCGCCGCGCTGATCCCACAATTACCGGTGATCACCGTTGTCACCCCTTGACTTATTTTCGCTGCCATCGCTGGGTTTCTTAACAACTCAAGATCATCATGGGTGTGTACATCGATAAACCCCGGGGCTAGGCATAATCCATTGGCCATTATTGTGTGTGTTGCCTGCCACTGTGATAACTCGCCGAGTGCGACAATATGTTCACCTTTAATTGCGACATCCATGTACTGAGGCGCATTGCCTAAACCATCAAATACTTTTGCTTGATAAATGATTGTGTCTGCTGATTGCGAGATATCGTGCCGCATCATTAATCTCCTAGTGGTGCTCTGTCTGGTCCTTGACGATACTCATCTAACTCATGTTTGATGCGACGAAGTTTTTCGCGAGATTTTTTCTGCGTTAAAATAGCCACTTCACTTGCCAATATGTCTACTGCAGCAAGCATCGCGTAACGGCCTGTACTGGGCGTAAAAATGTAATCTGATTCGTTAGTTTTAATTGGTAAGTGAATCGTTGCGATATCAGCAAGCGCACTCTCTGGGCAAACCGCAATCACTTTAGCGCCATAATCTTTGGCAATATTTGCCGCATCAATTAAGTCATTTGCTAAGCCAGTAAGCGATAACACCACCACCACATCACTGATATCAACACTGGCGGCAGTCATTCTCATCATCACCGGATCACTGTAAGCGTTACTGAGTACATCCAGTCGAAACAAGCGGTTATGGCATTCTTGTGCAACTACAGAGCTACCCCCACCAACGCCAAAAATTAACGTATGACGGCTTTCAGCAATACAGCGAGCTGCTTCTTCAATCTGCGACTGTTCAATTAATCCGGCATTAATATCGAGAATATCGTGTATTGCTTTGTATATAGCTGGAATATCTTCACGTACAGAGGCATTTTCACTAATAAAGCGCTCTCCTACTGCCAGTGATTGTGCAAGCTGTAGTTTCATATCACGCACATTATCGCAGCCCAGCGCTTTTGCTAGCCGAGTGATAGATGCGTGACTGACTTTTGCGCGCTGTGCTAAATCACTTATACTTGCCGATGCTGCATATTGCAGATCGGCTAAAATTAATTGTGCAACGAGTTGCTCTGATTGCCGTAAATGGCCTAAACGCTCTTTAATTCGTGAAACAATATCCAATTAACTACTCTCCTAAAAATACGTATCAAAGATACCAACAACGTTATAATTATCATCGATAACATTAATATAACGCCATTTATCAAATGTCAGGCAAGGATGTGAAGTCCCAAAGGCAATAATATCACCGACTTTTAAGTGGCTATTTTGATCAACACGCAGCATGGCATGCTGATCCATTATTTTTTCAACTTGCCAATCAGCACCTGCTTTAGTAACAACACCGTGTTGGTCAATATGTAAATTCGCAATAGGTAGCCCGGCATCAAATGCCACATCGCGCTTACCCATACCAATAATTGCTCGTCCCGGTTCTGGCAATGACTGTACATATGCCCAAACCTCTAAACATGATTGTAAATCGCTACCAATATTACACGCCAACGGATTACGCGCTAGAATCTGTTGCTGCGCATGGCCATAAATCCCTTGATCATGAGCGACATAACAGCCAGGGCGGATCACAGGCACCATGTTATCGAGCATGTTACTAGGTGCAAAAGCATCGCAGACTAAGTCGTACCACGCTGAGCCACCTGCGGTAATAATTACTTGTTCTGTGGCAAAAGCCTGCTGCTCAATCAACTCTTTACATGTTGTTACCGCATCCGCTAAAAATGCAGTCACTTCACTTTGTGTACTCAACACTCCTTCATACACTTCAATGCCCGCAAGCTGTAATGAAGAAAACTGCTTAATATGCGCAACCAATTGTTGGAGCTTTTGTTCATCAACTACACCACAACGTCCACCTGTCACACCTAACTCAATAAATAATTTAACTTGTATGCCTTGCTTACTAAAGAACTCACCAAGACTTGTTACATTGCTAACATCATCCACTAAACAATAAAAATCAACCTGATACTGTTTTAATAAATAGCTAAGCTGCTGCATGTTGGCTTTACCAACTAATTGGTTCGCCATGATAATGCGCTTAGCGCCAGCTTGTGCTGCTACCACTGCTTGTTGCACAGTTGCAATGGTGATCGCGTAAGCACCTGCATTTAATTGCTTTTTAAAAATATCCGGTGCCATGGTGGTTTTACCATGCGGTGAAAACTCCACCTGACTTTGTTTGGCGAACTCAGCCATCCATGCAATGTTATTATCTAAACGCGTTTGATAAATACACGCACAAGGAAGACTCACCTGCTGCTTAGCAACATTGCAATCACCTTGTATGATCGTTTCGCTGTTGCCTAAGCCTTTATTCATAGTATAAATTTTTGCGGCGCGTTTCATGGCTAACTTTTCCATAAATAAAACTCTTATTTTAAATCATTACCTTAGATAGCAACGTTGGATTAAAAATCAAAAAATTATCAAATGTTAATGTAATTGTTATTGCATTTTGTTTGAAAGTGATGTTAATTAATAACAAGCAAGTAGTCAACACCTGTTACAAATTAACAGGAAATAATAATTAACTTTTAAATCTACAGGATGAGGTATATCAGCATGAGCATTAAAAACCGTCACCAACCCACTTTAAATAGGAGCCTAATAGCAAAAACCGTCGCCGCTATTGTATGTGGCTATACCAGCTTTGGCGTTTTTGCCGCAGACCAAGCACAGACAGCAAATGACGACATAGAAACTATTGAAGTGCGCGGTATTGCCGCCAGTAACAAACAAGATATTAACAACAAACGCTTTAGTACTGGAGTAATGGATTCTATTACCGCGGAAGATATTGGTAAATTGCCTGATGTAACCATTGCCGATACGCTGCAACGTATCCCAGGCATACAAATTCGCCGCTCTGCGGGTGAGGGCTCAACCATTAACGTTCGCGGTATGCCGCAAGTAACCACTTTGCTCAATGGCGAACAATTCTTAAGTGCAGGTTCAATTACAACATTACAACCAGACTTCACTGATGTCCCAGCGGCGCTGCTATCAGGGATTGATGTGCTTAAATCACCTCAAGCCGACACCTTGGCCGGTGGCATTTCAGGTACTTTAGATTTAAAAACACGTAGACCATTTGATCTTGACCAAGGCACAACCTTCTCACTCACAGGAGAAGCAACCCGTGGTAGTTTATCAGAGCAAACCGACCCTAAACTGGTAGCCTTTGCCGGATATAACAATGACAAATTTGGCATTATTGTTACTGCCGCTTATGACGAAAGCACCTTAGCGAATTACCGTAATGGCACAATTTTAACCTCTTCAGAAGTGCAAAATGAAACCGACCGCGATTTTAACGGTGATGGCGATTTTAACGACAGCTTTTACAGCCAACGTTTTTATGGCGTGATGGACCGAGAAACAGAGCGTGATCGCCTTGGCCTAAACGCTACCATTCAATATCAAATTGCCGACACACTAACTTTTACTGGTGACTTGTTTTATACAAAAATGGATGACGCCGATCGTAAGCAAGGGGTGATGGTTGATAATGCCCGTGGTTCTATTTGGGCGTATTCTGATAACTTTATTCCTCGCTTAGATAATGATCGGGGCGGACAAATATACACAGTCAACGATGCTAACTTAAAAGTTCGTCGGGTTAGCGCCTACTCTGAAAGTTTAACTAACGACCGTGAATCAACCAATGCTAGCTTTTTATTCGAATACCAAGGTGATGGCCCACTCTCTGGTGAATTTAGGTATATTCATGGCTCTGCAGAGCGAAGCCATACTGAAAATGTGGCCCACGGCTTTTTAACCTCAGGCGCACAACATGGTTTATTAAAAAATCATGGTGATGGTATTACGCCAGTTAACCCCAATGGCTATGGCCCAGAAAAAGTTGATGTGAGCTTTTCTCGCAGCGGCGAATATTTAACCCTTGGTTTTGCAGAAGGCTTTGGTAATGATATAAGCCAATATAATCTCGTTTCAACCTACTCTGAAAATAACTTTGAAGAACAAGCCACACTTGATGTTGCCCGTATTGATGGCCATTATGCCTTTGAGACAGATCACCTACAGAATCTTGATTTTGGTCTGCGGGCATCAAAACGAGACGTAGAGCGCGAAACCTATATTCTCGTTGCACCATTTACCACCGGCAATATTAGTGCCGATGTGATGTGGAAAGATTCCGGTGCATCATTAGGTGATACCAATGGCGACGGTGAAAATAGCGTAGCAGGTGGTGATTTAACCATAGGAAAAACCAACTTCTTTAGTGATATGCCCGATGGTTGGGTCAACAAAGTCAATGGTTTAGGGCCAGGTGGCGCTGGGCATAGTTTTTACTTAATCGATCCTAAAGTAATGGACGATCCAATGGCATTTCAA
The DNA here is from genome assembly GCF_028885455.1 of Pseudoalteromonas rhizosphaerae. Taxonomy (NCBI): domain Bacteria; kingdom Pseudomonadati; phylum Pseudomonadota; class Gammaproteobacteria; order Alteromonadales; family Pseudoalteromonadaceae; genus Pseudoalteromonas; species Pseudoalteromonas rhizosphaerae. Next base: position 1,796,285 of record NZ_CP118496.1, on the reverse strand, counting down.
AATGCAATTTACCCGGGTAACAAACGATTAGCTAATCCGTCACGTACTTACCAAGTAAAAGAACAAACTCAAACAGCTTACTTTAAAGCAAACTTTGCTGGTGAATTGGGTGATTTGAGCTATACCGCAAATATCGGCGCACAATATATTAAAACCGAACTCGACATGCTGCAAAATCAACTAGGCTCTGCGCGTCCTTGTTCGTTGTGTACTGCCAGTGAGAAAACCGGTGAAAAATGGTTAAACAGAGATTACTCAGATTTTTTACCATCAATGAACTTTAATTTAAACCTAACCGAAGATGTGATCCTACGTGCAGGTTACGGTAAAACAATGACCACGCTCGATATTGGAAAGCTTGCTGGTGGTATAAGTGTTGGTCGTACCCGAGCAGGAGATGTACTTGCCGCTGAGCTTGGAGTAAGCCCTGACTTATTAGTGGCAGTACAAGGTCGCCAAAATGGTAATCCTGATCTAGAACCATGGCGCGCAACTAACTATAACCTATCTGCTGAGTGGTATTTTAATGACAGCGGTTTATTAAGTATTTCAGCCTTTTTAATGGACATAGAGTCATTTGTTGAAAACGGTATTGTCATGCAAGGCTTGCCTGATATTGATGGCATTATTCGCCGTGAAGTACCTGTAACCACTGAAATAAATGGCCAAGGTGGTGACATAAAAGGTTTTGAAGTTGTTTATCAGCAAGCATTTGACTTTTTACCAGCGCCATTTGATGGCTTAGGCTCATCACTAAACTTTACTTATGCGCCAAGTGACAGCGCTAACGTTGATGTTTATGGCAAAAGTTTACCAATTCAAGATAACTCAGAAAAATCAGCCAATGCTGTACTTTGGTACGAAAAAGGTCCATTACAACTACGTCTTGCAGCTAACTACCGTAGTGATCGCTTAGACAGCTTAAGCTCGCCAATGGGCGAAGGGGTAATGCCATTTTGGACCGATAGCACTTTGTACTTTGATATGTATGCCGGCTATGAATTTGCTGAAGATATGAGCATTTATACCTCAGTGAGCAATCTAACCGAAGAAAAAGAAGATATTTACGCACAGTGGTCTGATCATGTGATCACCCAAAATATCTTTGAGCGTCGTATTACGTTTGGTATTCGTACCCGTTTTTAACGCTTAACAACACATTTGGCACACTTCTGCCCAGGAGATAAAAAGACTTAGCATTATTTAAATAAGCTTTTTTGCCAAATAGCAAACCAGTACAGCTAATTAAGCTGTACTGGTTTTTATACCTAAGTGGATTCATCTAGGCTGATTGCCGATAGTGATCAACAGCAAAACTAAATAAAACTTTGATCATAAAAAATAGACTCACCATCAAAAACCACGTTGGCAGCGATAAGTAAATCAACAAAAAGATGCCATAACACATTAAGTTTGCAGCAATAAAACCCTGGATTGATTTACCATGTAACGCATTAACAACAGATGCTGCCACTATTGTATATGCCCACATAAGCAGTGCAGTATCTAGTGGCTGTGAAAGTAACCACGCAATCACTATTATATGAACGTGAATGGCAATAAAAATCAGCCTATTTTTAGGACGCTTTGTGTAAAACTCATTGGTACCAAGAGTGAAATTAGCAATACATCCTGCTAATACGTCAGCAATTAATATAAAAGCTAAGATTGCTCGCCAATTATCGAGTTTAATCTCCGCAACCGAATAAATAACCCAACTGCCGACTAAAGCAAACAAAATAGTACCGGTGATCTCTAAAATCGATTGTTTTTCGCCAAACACTTCATGCAAAAATTCAGGGGTTTTAAAATACTTCATTGTTAAACATTTCCTTATTTAAATTAAATTAAATTTTTGAACAACGACTTTCCATGTTTTTAACTATGCAAGTAGGCGACAAGATAAGCACCACTAGCAGCCAACGAAATAACATTATCTATATAGACACGGCATTAATTAAAAAAACACCGTAAAGGTAGCAGGATATGCTCAGGGATCTGATCAGAAATCACATACTTTTTTGCATCAACTGTGACTTCAAATAAAAGATACTCTGAATTTCTGCCAATATAACGCTCACCTATATTTGGCGTTATCTTATATATATTTCCGGTAAGAGTAAGCTGACTAGAGGCTGATATCTTTTCAAACCCGCCGTAAGGGCTGAGATGACCCTCTACGTTGTGATCTTTTAAGTAGTCGTTTCGAGGATGGCCAAACCATATAGGTTCGACACGAATTTCACTACTTTGAAATAATTTATTTGCTTGATAATGAATGGGCTCAAAGCACTGCTTCTCTATTTTAATATCACTGCAACCACTGATAAATATCACGGCAAGTATTGTAGTATACTCAATGTATTGCATATCAACGTATTCCTTTACACACACTTGGAGTTAGCTATTGGCAGCACTGCAATACCAGCATTCTTTATAACTCACATTTGCGCTGACGCTGGAGCAAACATATATCAAGGATATCGTAACTGCCTGCAACTTCCAGTGTAATTTGATGAATATTGACGCTTAAACATGACCTCATTAGCAAAGACAACAACTATGTCTTTTTAGTGTTCAGAATTACTTTTCTTAATTACGAGACTTAATAGCAGCCTAGATTACTATTAAGCCATTAATATCTAAGACATTATTTTAAATAGCAGCTCTCTTACTGTGGCAGGTTCAAATGGCTTGTCACATATGGCGTCTACACCAGCTTGAGCAATATTAGCTAAATGAGTGTCGTTTGCCTCAGAACTCACCATCAAAATAGGAATATGCGAGTAAGCATTCGAGCTTCTTACGGTCTCCGTTAGCTCTTTACCATCCATTTCTGGCATATTGTAATCAGTAACAATTAAATCAAATGATTGGCTATTAAGGTGGTCAATCGCTTGTTTGCCATTTTCGGCTTCTACAGGCGCCGGTATTCCCATTCCAGCCAAGACCCTAATAATATGCTTGCGTGCAAAACGACTGTCATCAACCACAAGGACACGCAATAGCGTTACATCAAAATGTTCTAATTCAACTTCTTCTTCAGTAATAATATCTAATGTTGCCTTTAACGCTCGCGTAATTGCCTCAGCACTAAACGGCTTTGGTAAAATAGCTAATACCCCGGACTGCCTTAACTGTTCAAGATAGGTTTTATTGCGCTCTGTCGATACCAACATAAAAGCTTGATGCTCAATACCTGGGGTTACTCTGATTTTTTGCAATAAAGAATCAGCGCTACCGTCAGAAAAATACATGCTGCTAATGACCAAATCCGGCTGATAATTCTCCAGCATTGTTAACGTTTGCGCTTGAGAAGTAGCAGTTTCTATTTGTGTAACACCGCATTGAGTAAGTGACTTTATAATAAGCTTTTGCTGAACATCTGATGGCTCTACTAATAATATTGATAAATTGGCTATTGCTGTTAAGTCTTTCATTTACATCTCTTCAGTATTGCTATGTTTAATTAGTAACGGTTATTTTTGTAAAAATCAAAAATACAGTCATCGTGATTATGCTTTTTATGATCTTTTTTGCTAAATAAAGCGCGTATCAAGCTCGCGTTTAGTTACGTTGAATATAGTCTAATGCCGTCATTTTATGATAATTAACATTACAATGCATAACATGCGCAGGTTCTGGATCAACAATTTCGATTGGGATATCGTAACTGCGTGCCACTTCTAGCGCCATTTGAGTAATATTAACGCTAAACGAAGTGCCAATAAAAACGATTTTATCGGCATCAAGCATCCGCTGTTGTGCTTCGCTAATACGATAAAGCTCAGTGTAATATTCATCAAATAACAACACAAAAGGCTTTAAAGATTGATCCAGCACAGGCTGCTGGTTTTCGATGTTAAACAGCTCAAGCAGTGACTCATGTAAGCGGCTTTCGTCTACATTATCCCACGGTGTCGCATGCGCTTTCACATCATCACCTTGCTCATGAAACAAAGTCATTTTATCAAGCCGACCATGAATGGCGATATAGTTTTTATTGCCTGCTTTGCCATCTAGCCCGTCAATATTTTGTGTGATCAGGTTTTTATCGCTCAACCATTGATGAACTTCGTTAGGACCATGGTTACGGTAGGTGGCAAAGCGATGATAATACCAAGCTAAAAACTCACGCGGGTTGTTTACATACATAGCACGTGTAGCCATTTCCATTGGCGTATAGTTTTTACTACCAATAGTCCAAAACCCATCTTCACCTCGAAAGGTAGGAATACCGCTGGCGGCACTCACACCGGCTCCTGTTATATATAATGTATTCATAGCGTTCCCAATAAGCGCTAAACACACGTTTTATTTTTGCCTTGCTTCTTTGCTTGATAAAGCAATTCATCCGCTTTGTGCATCGCTTTATCAATCGGCACATCCGCAGTTAGTTTACTGATCCCCATGCTCACTGTAACAGCCAGCTGGTTTACACCAATATCTAAACGATTTTGTGATAAAGCATGATGAATATCGTTGGCAAATTGTGTCGCTTGTTGTTTATTTTTATGACGTAGAAAAAATAAAAACTCTTCACCGCCCCAGCGCGCCACCATATCATTTTCACTTAACTGAGCAACAAATAAATCAGCAAGGTGCTTTAGTACTTCATCGCCAACTGAGTGACCATATTGATCATTAATATCCTTAAAATTATCTACATCCGCAATAATGATACTCGCCGTTTGCTGCTGTGCTTCAAATTGCTCGAGCTCTTCCATAGCATAACGTCGATTGGGTAGGTTTGTTAAAGGGTCACGAGTCGCTAAATATTCATTTTTTTGAACAAGTTCAATCAAACGATGGCTGTACATTTGCCGAAAATATTCATAAAAGCCACTCAACAGAGCAACAATAATAAAAGAAGCAATAATGCGAATTGGAAAATAAACCGAGTAGCCGCTGTAAAATTTAAAGTAGCTCGATAAATAAAAGGCGCCAGTTACGCAAATTACAAAAATAATTAAATCAATGATTCCCCGTTTAAAACCACGCACAAAAAAAGTAACCGGAGATACAATAAAAATCCAAATCGGCCCAGTGCCATGGCTCCCACCTGTAAGTACTAAATAAATCATTAAAGCATATAAAGTATACAGAACAATTAAAGAGGAAATCTCAACTCTATCGCCAAGAAAAAAAGAGGAGGCAAATAAAGCCGATGAGCCTAATAAAGGATAAGCCAAAATAGGTTGATTATTAAACAAAGCTATCATCGCCATACAAAGCGTTGTTACCGTACCTATTGCGGCGAATAACCTAATAATAAGTTTTCGCTCGGCCATATCGGAATAGCTAATCATCAATACAATGCATCACTTATCAATAGTAAAGGCAATCTTTGCATGCAAAAACTGATTGTAAGATTGCACTAAAATTAAAATAATTAATCAGTTACCAGTTCAAATATAGTCTAGACATAAGATCATTGTAAAAGTGAAAGTAATAAATAGTTGCTAAAAGTAAGCTTACACGCGAATAACATCTTGGTATTACTAAGCTGAGCAAATAGGTTTTGCCATATCATTGCTTCAAAAAATCGGCTGCTCATTAGCAATAGCCTTCAGTCTTATCTAAGTTGCAACAGACTCGGTAAGACTGGAAATATTGCTAAAGCAAAGGATAAAAGTGGGTTCAAAAGTATCATTAAATAATCATACTTTATTTGTAAGCCCTGCGAAAAATCCTTAATAAGCGACGCTCATACGTTGATTAATATGCGTGGCATTTTGCACTTCATCCAGCATAGCAATCGCGTAATCAGTCACTGATATTTTGCTTTCACCTTATGCGAACGCTTCACCTTTGTATTAAGCAGGAAAGTCCGACGATAACACTAAAGTAACACCTGGTTCAGCTTCTAAACTACCTGCGCCAATCTACAGTGCACGAGTACAGCAACCTTACAGTGCGATTTAGCGTTGCACACAGTCTAATATTCATGCCTTACTTTACAAAAATAGCTGTTCTATTAAAGTAGCAAAACACAGAGAAAGTTTTGTTGGCAACCAGGGCGTGTTGTTCTTTGCGGTATAAAAAAAACAGCATGAAGATGAGGTATTATTGAATTCGCTAAAAACGTTACACCGAACCTTCATGGCAAAATTAATGTTAACAGACGGAAAATGGAATATCTTATCAAAAGTAATGTACTTAAATGGCCGGATTTATAATGAGCCCGACCATAGAAAAACACTCGAAGGCATACGGTATAAGATGCGCACAGGTATTCCATAAAGAGATTTACCTTCTTACTTTGGCAATTGGAGTGTTATCTACAGACGGTTTAATTTATGGTCCAAAAAAGGGATTTTGAATGAACTTTTTCACACATTATCTCATGATGCTAACATGGATTGGGTCTTTATTGATGGCAGTATCGTCAGGGCTCACCAACATAGTTGCGGAGCAAGAACCGCTGACAATGAATCAATAGGGAAGAGTCGAGATGGCAATTCTACGAAAATTCACCTTGCCATAAATAGCGGAAGATTGCCTGTTTATTGTGAATTATCCTGTTTCAATACGCATGATATCGTCCATTCAGAGTCACTCGTAGCCAATTATCCAACAAATAATGTGGTTGTCGCTGATAAAGGCTACGATAGTGAAAAAATGAGAGCGTTTATTCGTGATAATAACGCTACACCCGTTATTCTACGTAAGGACAACTGTTTAATCAGTAATGAAGATATTGACTGGTGTATGTACAAATATCGGCACTTGGTTGAGAATGCATTTGGCCGTATTGAGCAATATAGAGGGATAGCCACACGGTATGAAAAGCTTGAACGAAATTATCACTCAATGCGCGCTTTAGCATTTACTATGATATGGCTATCAATGCGGGCTGTTCAATATATGTACTGCAAAGATCAACAGCTCCCAGAATAATTCACATAGGATGAAATAAAAAAGACAACGTCGACATAGTTAGGCGATTAGGTTGACGAATACATGCAATTGATTTACATTGAAATTAAAAGGATTTAACTGCTAAAATGGCTAATTTTTAAATGAAGTAAAAAAATAAACATTTGTTATTAAAGCTTTACAGAGTGGCGCACTTCAGTGTTGAATATACGCTCAAAAGCATTTTAATGTAGCGAAAATCAAAAATATCGCTTTTTTATACAGTTACAACTTGGTTAAAGATATCTCAAATATGTCCAAAAACTCTCAAAAAATTGCCGAACTTCTCAGCTCATCCTTTGCGGAATCAAAATGGGAACAATTAATACATGAATATAGTAGCTCAAAGGTAGATCCTGTAACTTCTATAAGCGGCAAAGATTTTGACCATCAAGTTCGCAAACTCTCCACTATACTGCAGGAGTTGCCAGTTTCTAATCAAAGGGTTGTATTACTCCTTGATGCGGGCTTTAGTTTTTTAAACACGTTTATTTCATGTCTTTATGCTGGAATCACCGTTATCCCCTGTACAATTCCCGCTAATAAAAGTGATAAAACACGATTACAACGAATTTTACAAGACAGCCGATGCACCGCCATGATCATTCAAAACAGAGATGTAGCGGATTTAAAGCAAAGTTTTTCCAATCTTGATATTTATATTTATGAAGAACTCATGAATCAAGCCGAGCTTTGCCAGCCTGCCAAAGGATACTGCAACTTTATTAATGATATTGCTATTATTCAATACTCTTCCGGTTCAACTAATTTTTCTAAAGGGATATTAGTCACTGAAAAAATGATCATTGCAAACTATGAGGAAGTTGCTCCACGCTGGAATCTTAGTACTCAAACAAAATTTTTGTCATGGTTACCTCATTATCATGACATGGGACTGTTTGGAATGATCATTTATCCTTTGCTGTCTGGCTCATGGCTGATGCTGTTATCACCAAATGAATTTATTAAGCGACCATCACGCTGGTTAAAATTAATATCAGAATTTGAAGTGAATTTAAGCGGGGGACCACCGTTCGCTTACGAGCTGTGTACTAAATTCTGTTCGGATTCATTCGCCCAGAAACTGGATTTAAGCTGCTGGGAAGTCGCATTTTGCGGGGCCGATTATGTACCGAAAAATGTCGGCCAAATGTTTGTGAAAAAATTCACTCAAAGCCGATTTACTCCGAAATCCTTTTTTGCTTGCTATGGTCTTGCAGAAGTTGTTCTTTTCGCTGGTGGCGAGCCTGCACAGGAGCAAAGCTATTTGACCAATGAGAGTGATAGTGGTTTATTACCCTGTTACCTTGGAGAGCATCATCCTAATATCGCTATATTTGACCCTGAAACTAATCAGCCTTCAAAAGATGGCGAAGAAGGCAATATTTGTATTAGTGGTGACAGTATTGCAGCTAAATACTGCACTTCGGAAATTGAAACGCTTTTTTACGATAAAAAATGGCTAATAACAGGTGACTTAGGTTTTATCAGCAATCATTATTTGACGGTAACTGGCCGTGTAAAAGATATTCTTAAAATTAGAGGTAAAACAATTCACCCTATTGATTTAGCTATATCAGCTAATGAGCAGTTTTCAGCGTTAAATTACCACGCTTTTTTTATGCGAATGGAAGGCGAGGAAAACGAACTGACTTTTTCGATTGAGTGTTGGAACAGACAGTTACCAGAGGATCTGGTCATTGTTGAAGAAAATCTTCAAAGCCTTTTCTCTAAAAACTTCGGTATATTTGTCAAAAATATAGAGATATTGCCGAGAAATGCATTACCACGAACATCAAGTGGTAAAATAAGACGTTGGGCACCGGTATAGGTTTGTAATAATGAAAATTTCACTTGATAATTGTGTAAGTTCACAGAAAATAGCGCAAAAAATATTAACGTCAAATAAGATGTTTCCACCGTCGATTAAAGTCTATTTGATGAAATTGCAACAACAAGCTGATGTGGATTTCTCTAAACTCATTAATATCGTAGACAACTTTTTGAGCTTTATGTCAGGCGAAAAGCATAAAGAAATCAAAGTGGCTTTGGCGAAACCGATGGGGAAAACAAATTTACTCTCGTATAAAGAAACGATCCAAAAAATCGGGCAGGGACTTGTAGGTCCATTACAACAGCAGTGTGCAGACACTATTAATTTAGTTAAAGACATTGAGATCCCGCTGTTTCTAAATATTATCAAAGAGGTTTTTGGGTTTCAACCTGAAAATGATGAAGCCCTGCTAAAAGACATTAATATAGCTGTGCATATTATTGAACCTATGCAATCTATAAAAGTGTTATTGCAAATACAAAGCGCTTTTGAACGGCTCATCAGTCAAATTTCAAAACAAATCGCCTCACCGAAGTCAACGGGGCTGATGAAAGACATCCACAGTGCACTATCAAATACAAATATTAACGACGATTCAGTTGAGAAAATCGCTATTGTCATAACTAATCTACTTGTTGCATCTAGAACAACAACAGAAACATTGTCAAATATTATAATTGCAAACAAAAATTTAACTGCTAAGGAGCGTGAAAAGTTTTCGGATGTCGTCTGGGTCAAAGATAATCTATCTGATTTAGTACGCTTATGTGCATCAGCTGTCTACCTGACCAGAACAGCAAGTGAAGATGTGTGTTTTGATGAAATCAAATTTCAAAAAAATGACAATTTATTGATCCACGTACCTTCGACTAATCGAGATGATTCATATTATCAAAATTGCGATTATTCTAAGCTAGACAAGTCCCCAAAGCAGCGTAGTATTGCTTTTGGTGGCGGTATTCATCGTTGTCCCGGTGAGCAATTAGCGCTTATGACCTTAGCTGAAATATTACCGGTTTTATACCAAAATTTCCCTAATATTGAAGTAGACATAAAAAAAGCTGAATATATGCCAACTCGTTTGGCCATTCGTTTGATGTCTGCCCCCGCAGTTCTGAATCGAGTGAATAACTAGATCCAATTGAGAAAACTCTTATGAAGCTTATTGAACGACAACCATCCAAGTTTCTTGAAAACTCAAGGATGCTAATAATTACTGACACAGGTGAAGCTGAAACAGTATTACGCAACAAAGCATATACGATACCCAATTTGTACCAATTCCTTGAAAATCTTGAGAATGCCTCTGGTGAATCATTAGAAATGACGCGGTGCTTTGTTAATGTCGCCCCCTTTTTTTTAGAAAATGAAAGACACCAACTCATTCGTAAATTAGCCCTTGAGTTTTTCCACCACAAAAATCTCGCGAACTGGGAAGAGTTTATTTCTTACCAAATCAATGATCTGGTAAATGCAATTCCAAAGGGGCAAGAAATTGATCTTGTTCAACTTATCGCTTATCCACTGTTTGACCGTATTGGCCGACCTCTTTTAGGTGTTTACCCTAACGATTATAAAGCTTTTGATCGTCGTGCAACCGTACTTCAAAAGCTGGTCGAACCAATGCAATCAATCCGTAAGCTGAAACTGTTTGAAGAAGACGTCAAGCTGTTAGTGAGTATGTTACGTGAAGCGTCAAACAAGAAAAAGCCAGAAGCGATATATAACTGCGCACTCCCTGATTCATCATTTTTAGAGAGATTATTAGATAAACGTCCTCTAGATGAAACATCATGTTATGCTTTATCAATAGCAATGTTTGCCGCGTTGGCACCATTAGTCCAAACCACAGTAAATATGCTAGCACTTATTATATCTGATCTAAATGGTAAGCCTTTTGTCAAACAAGACTTTATTGATAACTTAGATAGTTTGATTCACTTAGCGACTGCGCCGAAATACATCCACAGAATTGCGAACGATAATAATTACATCGGGGAAAAATATATCGAAGAAGGTACAACTATACTAATTGATATTCAACAAACCTTTGATATCGATCCAAAAAAACCTGGTAGATTATCAAAACACTTCTCGTTTGGAGTCGGTGCGCATTTTTGTATTGGTGCCCAAATATCGAAAAAGATATTGAAAGAACTAATTCCCATTTTTTTCGAAAAATTTCCAAGTACAACGATTGTATCGTATGAAATAGATACTGATAACAGTATTGCTTATGCGTATAAAAATTTTATTATTAACCAAATTTAAGAGTATAACCACTATGAAAGTAAATTCTACATTGGCACTAACGGATATCATCGATTTCATCCTAAATAAAGTTGCTCTTCATACAAAGACGCCTAGAGATACACTTCAGGCCGATACATCCCTTGCAAAAGTCGGGGTTGACTCTTTAATAGCTGTTCTACTTTGCGGCTATCTAGAAGATGAATATCAATTAGAAATCGAACCTCTTATCATGTTTGAATATAAGACCGCAGACCAAGTGGCTAATGTGATTTTTAAAAGAGTGACTTCCGAATGAGCTTATACAATATAGGTTTATCGACAACAGGCCATGATCCTGCGGTTGCAATTGCAAACGCAGAAGGAAAAATTATTTTTGCAGAAGCAACTGAAAGGTTCTTACAAGATAAGCGCGCCTGGGGAGCTGTGCCCGATCAACTAAATCATTTAAAACCCATCTTACAGAAAATTATTGAAGAGGATGCTGCAGCAGAGTTCCAGATAGCCACAACATGGAGTCAATCTAAAGGCGAGCTCCCTATAGAATACAGTGACTGTTTTATTCAACGCTCAGTAATAGAGTGGATGAAGAGCCTGCATCAGCAACAACAGGAATTTGCTGGAAACAATCTCAAGTATATTTCTGCACAAAGGACTAGGCAAAACATATTTCGATTTGACCATCACTTATGCCACGCAACAAATGCAACCTACTCAGCTCCGTTTAATGAAGCTGCATGCTTGGTATTAGATGGCGAAGGAGAGGTTGGAGCCGCGGCTTTGTATCATTGGAAAGATGGTGAGCTAAAACGTATTTGGCGCTCGTGGGGCCCGGGAAGTGTCGGTGCTTTTTATGCTTGGCTTACGGAATTATGTGGCTTTAGTTCAACAGCTGGAGAAGAATGGAAAGTTATGGGCTTAGCCGCTTATGGCGAAGTAAACTCAACCTGGTATGATCGGCTAACCTCTGTTCTAAAGATAGAGAATGGTAGAATACTCTGGGCTGATGGTGAGAAACTAAACGATATTATTCAATACTTTGAATCTAATGTTTCTTTTAGAGGGAAACCGTATAGTGAATCTGCAGAGCTAGCAGCAACGGCTCAAGCAGCGTATGCATATTATGTTAAGAAAATTCTTCAGGATATTTATCTCCAAGTTGGAAGTGACAATCTTATCTTATGTGGTGGTTGCGCATTAAACTCCGCTTTTAATGGCACCATATTAAGTGAAACATCATTTAAAGCAGTTCATGTGCCTTCCGCCCCTGCAGACGATGGAAATGCGATTGGCGCAGCTATTCTTTCCTGGAAAAAAACTGAGTCTGAAAATGGGAGACAAACATCTTTACCTTTTAATCAAAGCTCACCTTATTTAGGATCAACGCCGGAAAAGATAAATATTAAAAAATTGGCGGATTACGCTTTTCCATATGCGGTTATTAACTGTGAATCAGATGGGGTAAAAGAAGTTGCATCGTTACTGGCTGAAGGAAAAATTATAGGTGTAATGAGAGGTGCTGCTGAATTCGGACCAAGGGCATTAGGGAATCGTTCAATACTAGCAGATCCGCGTTCTCCTGATATGAAAAATAGAATTAATGCAATTGTAAAAGGCAGGGAAGCATATAGACCATTTGCCCCTGTAATTTCAGCAGAAAAGACTCCAGAATGGTTTGAAAATGCCCAACCTTCTCCTTATATGTCTTTTACTTTGAAATGGAAAACAGAGAAACTCTCATTAGTTCCAGCAGTTGTGCATCAAGACCATACAGGGCGTCTTCAAACACTGACAGAGCATACAACCCCTTGGTTAAAGGCTTTGGTTGATGCCTTCGAAGAATTAACTCATGTCCCAATATTACTGAATACCAGTTTTAATGTGATGGGCAAGCCCATTGTACATACTATAAATGATGCGTTAGCCGTACTCTCAACAACTGGCTTAGATGCTGTATTAATCGATAATGTTCTTATTAAAGGACAGCGATAAAAATGTTAGCGTTTTCATTCAGCTTATATTATTTTTATCTATTCCCACTAAGCTTAGTTGTATTCTACACTCTCAGATCTATTAATAATAAACTTGCCTTACCCTTTTTGGCGTTACTCTCTAGCGCTTTTTTATTTCTAGTAGATTGGGAGTCATTTTTACTACTTACTGCGCTTGTTTTAATGAACTTTATCTTCATTCATTCAGATAATCGCTCAAAGCTACTTCAAGCACTACTTATATCACTGAACTTACTGCCATTAATGCTTTTTAAAACAGGCACAGTCGCCTTAGACAACCAATCATCTTTTTCGGTGAGTTTTAACGTACTGCTTCCATTCGGGCTGGCATTTTATACACTCCAGCAAATATCAGCAATAATAGATACTAATAAGCCTGACATGAAAAAAATGTCTTTATGGCAATATCTTTTTTTTTCCTTCTGCTTTATCACTCTTCCTTCGGGACCGATACTAACATACAGACAAGCAATAACCGAATACAAGCAATTTAATCATGGAAAAATTAGGTACAATGAGATCGCCCTAGGAATAAGTTTGATTATTTTTGGTTTAGCTAAGTTTTGCTTTATTGCACTACCCATAAATCAATACACAGACCTCTTCACTCTTAGTTTAGAGCAAAAATCGTTCACTCTCACATTTACTGAGAGCTTGTATGTTATGCTAGGCAGTTTACTAAAACTCTATTTTTCATTTTCTGCGTACTCTGATATGGCGATAGGTATGGGGTTTTGTTTCGGGCTTAAGCTTCCAATTAACTTTGATTCTCCATTAAAAGCCTCGTCTCCAGGCAGTTACATGAATTCATGGCATATGAGTTTTATGGCTTTTATTAGGACTTATGTGTTTTTACCTTTATTTTCGTTAAGTAAGAAAATTCCAATAAAATCGATGCAAACTCGTTATACAACGGCGTGGACCATAGCGGTGTTTTTTTCATTTTTTTTGACTGCCGTTTGGCATACACCAAGTAATACCATGGTTATTCAAGGTATTATCGTGGCATTTATCTTAGTATCAATTGAACTGCTAAAAAAAACACATGTTACAGAACCTAGACAATCTATATTAAGGTTATCAAAAGTATTGTCTAGATTGATAACTCTCGTTTGCGTATTTATAACAGGCTTGTTTTTTTTCGCCCCCTCTTTTGACGTTGCTATACAGCTTTTGAAAAACATTGTTACCCCAGAAAAGGTTAGTGTTACTCCACTTTTATGTCCTTATGTAGATGAGTTTCATTTATCATTGTTTGATTGTTCTAATTTTTTCCCTTCACTTACTAGTGTTCAGCAAGCTAGTACTTTCTTAGCTCCTTCGTGGGCAATACTGCATATGGTATTTACAGTTTTCATTGTCTTTTTTATGCCTAACTCGATGCATATATTTAATATTTCCAGAAGTGTTCACTCATCATTGCTTGAAATAACATGGAGAAGATCATTAGCCTTTGCTTTTATATTAGCGTTGTTATTCGTATTCTCAGTAAGTATGCTAGGTAATGTACAAGGGTTTGTTTATGGTTAGCGCTAAAAATTATTTGAAAATGATCACTATTTTTATAACCCTAATGTACCTGGTTATTACTAGTATTAATTATATTATTGATCCCTACTGGAAGTTTGATTTTGCACCATCAAATACAATTGTAGGGGTGAACAATCAGATATCAGAATACTCAATGGCGCATGTATACCCTGAATTAATGCTACAACGTCAAAAAAGAATGCTACAAAAGAGTTTAGCAGATACAGTAGTTATAGGGTCATCACGTAGCTTAAGAGGGTTAAATACTTGCGGAGATCAAAATATTCAAAAAGTTGGTTTTTTTGGAATATCTCAATATCTGACTATGCAGTTGTTTGAAACAACCATGAGTTCTAGTAGTAAAAAAAATATTTTTATTGAACTTGGCAGTCTGCTCAATAATAATGAATTACCCTCAACAAGGTTAACTTCTTTTGAAGCGCTTTTTTCAACTAGGATACTCTTCAACAGCTTATCTAATTTTTATGAAAGTTATTCCACACAGCAAAAGTATCCGTTATGTAATATTAGCACTGGTCAACGGAGGGAGTGGCGTAGTGACAAAATTGAAATGCAGCAAACTATTTATCAAAACTCTTCATCGCTAATTGAGCCAATCATGGAAAGAATTGCTCTGCTATGTAAAGGCTCTCAAAGAAATAAAAACAATCCATTAAATATTATACTATACATCGATCCTGTGAACCCCAATTTGGTTAGTTACGATAAATTAGTAGCTATAAAACAGACTCTAGAAGATATCATTATTAAGCATAACTTTGGTGAACAATGCTCTTTAAAGACGGAAATTTTTCAGGAAAGTAAAGAAATAAACCAACAAGAAAACTGGTTTGATTTTAACCACTACAAACCTGCTTTAGGAACTCTTTTTCTTGAAAAAATGATAAATAGGCAGCTTGATACAAATAAAAAATTGCAATGAAGTATATTCAGGATCTAGAAAAACACAGGCTTTTTAGAGAGTGAAACTGTGCAATTAATAGACATTATTTCACTTTTCTGTAATGGTCTAATAAAACTGGACAGGTTTATAGCGTAAAATGAGCTAAACCAAAAGGTATCACTATGACCAGAAAATCAAAAGTAACACTCAGTGCACAACAAAAACTTGAATATGCCAAATTAATGGTAGAAGAAGGTTATACCAATAAGCAAATTGAAGAGATGTCTGGCGCAGGAAAGTCAGCTGTATCACGTTGGAAGCAACAATATTTATCTGAACTTGATGGTAAGAGTTCGGGAAATGTACAAGCACTCACACCTGAGCAGCAACGTATTCAATTGCTAGAGAAGCAGCTACAGCGAGCTTTAAGGGATAATGATATATTAAAAAAAGCAACCGATTTCTTCATTCGCGACAATCAAAATTTAAAGTAATCAAAACATTGAAGAAAGCGACCCCAAGTTATACGGTATCTGAGTTGTGTCGTGTTTTAGAGGTCAGTACAAGTAGCTATTATTATGCGCCCGTCACGCCAAATAAGTCAGAGCAGGCACTGCTGGCGTTAATTGAATCTATCGCTGAAGATTCTGGTTATACGTATGGTAGACGCAGAGTGCACGTTGCATTGAATACGTTAAATCATACGATTGGAATATATAAAACAGCGGCACTGATGAAAAAGTTGAATATAAAAGCCATCAGGCCGAAGAAAAAACATTACTACCCTAATTCAGGTGATGAACATAAGTACGCACAGAACCTCTTAAAACGAGAGTTTAACCCTGATTCACATAACACGCATTGGGTCGGTGATATTACCTATATTAGGAATCACCAAGGGTGGAGTTACTTGGCCTGTGTGTTAGATTTATCAACGAGGGAAGTTGTAGGGTATGCCTTATCAACAAGCCCAAATGCTGAATTGGCTATAGCAGCATTGAATAATGCTATTAAGCGTCAACAGCCGGTTCTTAATCAACTGATGTTTCATTCCGAGCAAGGGTGTCAGTATTCTGCGGCCTCGTTTAGAGCTCGGTTATCACAACTAACTATAACGCAAAGTATGAGTCGTCGAGGTAATTGTTGGGATAATGCAGTAATGGAACAATTTTTTAGAAGTTTAAAAACAGAGCGACTGAACCGCCTTTCATTTATAAATCATCATTCAGTTATAAGTGAGGTGGACAATTATATTCAGTTTTACAATTACAAACGTAGGCATTCTACGCTTAATTATATGACGCCACATCAGAAATATAATGAATTAAAAAATGCCGCTTAGAATCTCTACAGAATTTGTTGACCATTACATATTAATCAGATGATTTGTAAACTGTATCGCGAATCCCTGCAAGCAAAACATGACGTGAGCAATTTCACCTCTTTTTTAAGAGTTTGTTGCTCACGTTATCTCGCGCTGATCGCCAATGGCGAGATCTGTCGTGATCTTAGCCAACCATTGGCGAGTGTTGATGTACAGCAAGTGCTCAACCGTGAGCAAAGCCGGTACTTTTCAAATTAAAAGCTGTAATTAATCCCAGCATAATAACGGCGGCCTGAATAACTAGTATTAAGTAGCCTCGCATCGGTATCTTTACCCAAACGTGTTACCGACTCCGATTGCGTTAAGTTAATTACCGCTGCGGTAAAGCTTAAGTTATCGGTAACGTTATATGCTGCATTTACATCTACTTGCTGGTATGGGTCTTGGTAGACATTTAAACCACTGTTAATACCGAGCACCGTTTCACCTCGTTTATTGTACGAAGCGCGAATGTTAAAACTATCCCCTTCATAATAAACGGAGGTGTTATATTGATAGTCAGCACTGCCTATTAATGGCGACTCTGCTAACTTTTCACCTGCAACTGTTACATCGGCCTGATTGGTGTTGTTATACGTGTAGTTTGCGTAAATACCAAAGCCATTATCAAAGGCGTGTTGAATAAACACTTCCACCCCTTTTGATACCGCATCAGTACCATTACCTACGGTGCTATACGGGGAAATGCTAATAGTACCAGCATCAACAAGACCTGCTTGCCCTGCAAATTCACGCTGTGAATCAATCACCAGTGGCACGATAAAGTTATCGACCTGTTTATGAAATAACGCAACACCTAATGCAGAGCCTGGCGCGTAGTAATACTCAAGAGATAAATCGGCTTGTACTGACTCAAACGCTTTTAAATTTTTATTGCCACCACTGCCACTAAAACCGGGTTGTTCATTAAAAGCGGCGCGATCATCTGCCCATTCGTCCGACACATAAGTAATACGCTGTTGACTACCCAAATCGCCGTAATCGGGGCGCGACATCACTTTAGCAAGCGCACCACGGATCACCACATCATCGCTGGCATCCCACGCAATATTTAAACTCGGCAATACGTGGGTGTCTGTTGTTTGCTGCGTGATCAACTGGTATTGCTCAACTAAACGATCATCACCGGTGATTTGCTCGCCCGTTTCGTCATCGGTTTCATCCAATAAAAAGGTATAGAGATCGGTTGAAGCACTGCGAGTCTTGGTTTGTACAACGCGCACACCAAAATTACCGCGTATATCACTGTATTCAAAATCACCTTGTAAATAAAACGCACTGATCTGCTCGGCAATATCATAGACAAAGTTATCTTCAATTCGAGTATACGGCACGTAGTTGCTGTAAATATAATCGCGATATTTATCCCAATTAATAGTTGGCATTAAATTGATATTAAAGCCACCAGCAATATTGCTTTCACCTTCCACATTAAACACATCTTGTGCCTGTGGCATACCATTATTCCATTGATAGCTATCAAATTGCGTGATCCCCCCTGCGCTTGCCTCGCCTGCGGCAATATCAAAACTCGGATCAAGGAAAAAGTTGTTGCCCGTTTCGCGATGCAGTGATGCATCACGGTATTTTGCACCAGTGCGAATGGTGGTCAATATGCCCCAATCAACATAAAAATCAACGTCGCCTTGGTAGTACTTTTCTTCTAAGGTGCTACGTACAAAACTTGAGTTCGATGATCCTGCATCACGACCTCCGCCAACACCTGCGAGTAAGTTATTGAGTGTATTTGGGTCTATCAGCATCGAAATACGGTCATCACTGATTGACCAAGCGGCACTTTGCGAGGCGTTCTCAATATTACTTTGCCCCTCACCCGTGTTTGAGCTTTTATACGCTGCTTGCCAACTTTCTTTTGGCCCGCCTTTAGCTTTAGTTTTACCGACGACAAAGCGTGCTGTAAAGTTGTCGCCTTCGTAGCTTAAGTTAAAATCAAAAGTATCAGAGGTTGACTCTTCATCCACATAACTGCCGCGCAACCACGGCAATTGCATATCTTTTTCAACGCCACTGGCCATGGCACTATAGTCCATGCCATTGACAATTGTGCCACTTTCATCAAGTGTAATACCTGTTAAAAAGTCAGGATTTAACGCCCATTCCGGCATATCAACGACCGAGTCGCTGCGTTGTTGCTTTAAACTAAAACCAAAGTAATTAAAACCTAGTTCAATGCGATTAGTTGGTCGCCACTGAGTCGAAAACTGCACGCCTTCACGTTCACGTTTTTCATTCACAACAGAGCTGCGCACCACCTGCGGAAACCACATATTCTCATAACGTTGCCCGTTGGCATCAGTCACTACGCCCCAGTCATTACTGTTATCAACCTCGTTACCATTTATATCAACGGCTTGCTGACCTGTGTAACGCCAAACATTGGCATCTGTGCCACCAGAGAGCGTACGGTTGGTGCGTTCTTGACGGGTATAGCCAAGTAAAAAACCAAAGCTATCGCTATCGTTTTTCCATGAATACAAACCAGTAAACTGAGGTTCATAATCTTCCGTTACATCTGCATAAGTACTTTCAACATTAAAAACGCCCGAATTAGCATCCATATCCAATGGTTTGCGGCTACGCATTAACACTGTACCACCCACGCCACCTTCATCTAGTCGCGCTTCAGGTGATTTAAATACTTCAACGCTTGCGATCATCGCTGATGGGAGTAAAGCATAATCAAATGAACGAGATGGTTCTCCTGGTGACGAGGCAATAAAATTACCATTTAACTGCGTGTAAGTAAGATCAGACGATAAACCACGAATACTTACCGTTGATCCTTCACCGCCTTCACGTTCAATCACTACACCCGGCACACGGGCTAATGAATCAGCCACGTTTTTATCAGGGAATTTACCAATGTCTTCAGCGGTAATGGCATCAACCACAGAACTCGATAAACGCTTCACCGCTAAGTTTTCAGTCATGCTAGAGCGAATACCTCGCACTTCAATCACTTCCATATCTTTTTCTGTTTGAGTGCCTGTTAATTGCTCGGCAGCCGCCGCATTCATAGCACTAAAAACCGATAAACTAATAACTGAAAAACGCAGCGATGCTGCTAAAGGCGAGTAACACGTTGAGGTTGACATTGAATGTACGAGTCCATTACTGGTTAACAATTGTAAAGGCGGCAATTGTACACAGCCAGACTTAATGGATTGTTAACCACAACTTACAAGTAACTGAATAAGCGAACAAATAACCACCTCATAAGTAGCCTTGCTCGCACCTAAATAACAGAGCTCGATAGGTTAATTACTCAAACCTTGCATCCATAACGTTACTAACTGCTGGGCAGAGATACCTAGCGCTGTTGTCTCATTAGTGTCAGCTGCTGTAGTGAAAATTTTCTGCGCAACTTGCCGACCAACAAGTTGAGAGGCTGAGGTTTTATCTATGCGTTGTTGATAAAAAGCCGTTAAGGCGTGCTCTAAATCATCATACTTTTCTAACACCCGTACAAGATGCCAAGCATCTTCTAGCGCCTGACATGCCCCCTGCCCTGAAGTAGGTAAAGGAGCATGAGCCGCATCTCCCATAATCAGTACGTTACCTTGATGCCAATATGGCAAACGGTCAATATCGTGCACAAATATTCGTTTCAGTGAGTTTTCATCATAAGACTTAAGCACCTGCTGTACTGCATCTGGCCAAGTTAAAAAGCGTTGGTGCATTTCTTCATACCAAGCAGATAGCGGCCGCGCTTTATCAATATTTGCACTCCAACCCGCAGCCCAATAACAAAGGTCTGCTTTAACAGGCACAATACCAAAGCGCTCGCCACGGCCGCGAAAATCATGGATCACGTTATCTAAAGTGCCCGGTTTTAACTGGCTAATAGCAATAATATTAATAAACCCCTGATACTGAGGAGTGATTTTTTCAGCATATAAGAATTGCCTTACCACCGAGTTCATCCGCCCATCAGCACCCACAACTAAATCAAAATCTTGTTTTAGTTGAGCAATCTCTGATACGGTTATTGCGCTGTTAAAATGTATGTTTGCTCCTAAATCAGCTAATGTGCGGCCCAACACACTCATAAGATCACGGCGCAATATACTGATACTAGAAAAACCACTGAGTGTATTTACTTTTGCAATATCAAATTCACTTTGCACCGTGCCATGCTGATCACACAGACGCATAAACAAAGGCATACCGCCCAGCGCTTGGATATGTTTATCCAAGCCCATTTGCTGTAACACAAACATTGCATTCGGCCATAACGTTACCCCGGCACCTATAGAAGAAATCTCACTATCGCGCTCAAATATGCTCACCTGATAACCTTTTCGTGCTGCAAGAATGGCCAGCGCTATTCCCCCGATGCCCGCACCCACAATGGCAATTCGCTTGCTGTTCATATTCTTTACCTCAATAATTAACTGAATAACCATTATCACAAAGTCATTTTTTAAGATAAATTAGTAATAATTGCGTTATTAATCCCATATTTTGAGTTAATTAATGATTGATAAAATCGAACTTCAGTGGTTACTCAGCTTTCAGTGCGTATATGAACAACTGAGCTTTAAACTCGCAGCCGAACAACTGCAATTGCCTACATCTAATGTTAGCCGCCATGTCGCGTTATTAGAGAAGCAACTTAATTTAAGGTTATTACAACGTACCACCCGAAAAATGATTGCAACAGCTGCAGGAAAACAACTTTATCAATCTATCACCCCACTGATACAAGCAATGAATGACTCGCTAGAAGAGGTGTCTGTGTATGGTGATTCTCTTGCCGGGCACCTTAAAATCATCATGCCTGATCTGCCTTTTTTAGCCGAAATAAGCGCAGAGTTTTGCTCTGTGCATCCACAAATACAACTAAGTTGCGATACACAATTAAATCCAACCGAAGGCTTGTTAGAGGGGTTTGATTTGGTGCTACGCTTTGGCCGTGGGCCATTGGACGATTCAGGTTGGATTGCTAAAGAACTGCTGCGCTGGCCCAGTTGCATTGTTGGCGCGCCACAACTGATAAACAATGCGCCACCGCCTCGCTCGCTAGATGAGTTAAGTAAAGTTCCTTGTATTACTAGCTTATCAGTACTGCAAGGTATGCCTTGGCGTTTTAAACAACAACAAGCAGTGCAAGTAAAATCTAATTTTAAAGTAAACAGTGGCAACATGGCCAAAGCCGCTGCACTAAAAGGACTCGGCTATGCCATTTTACCCACTCATGCATGCCAAGAAGATATAGACAACGGCTCATTGATCAATATTAAACTCGACCATGAACCAGAAGATCTGGTGTTATACGCATTTTATGCAGGCAGGAAATACCCGCTAGAAAAGGTAAAAGTATTTTTAGAATTCTTAAAGTCTAAATGCGCTACAATTCAGTAGGGGATCAATGCAGTTAGATGTATATGGTTAAAAGAGAAAGGTAAGAGTTAACCAGCTAAATTTTGCAGACACTGTCTGCAAAATTTAAAAACTGCCATAAACGTATCTATAAAGCGTTTAAATTTTTCGGTAATAATGGGCAGTGCTTTTTAACCCATCAATCTCACATACTTCTCCGCCAGTTCATCTATACTTTCACGATGATTCGGATCGGGCTTTATACAATCAATGGGGCATACGCTCACGCAGGTGGGTTTGTCGTAGTGGCCTACGCATTCGGTGCACTTTGCAGGGTCGATTTGGTAGATTTTAGCGCCCATATAAATGGCTTCGTTAGGGCACTCTGGATCGCACATGTCGCAGTTAATGCATTTGCTGTTTATTAGTAATGCCATGATTTACCCGTTAAACAGCTTGTTTGAAAGGATTGCGGGTGTCTTGGTTTTCATCCAAGTTGCGCATAAGTATGGCGTGCTCTAAATCGATAGTATCAGGCAGTGGAATTTTTACTATGTGGCCTGAACCTTTAGCATCGGTAATACTTTCGCCTTTTTTGTTTTCCATGCATTCAAGGGTAAAGCTAATATTACCTTTAGGGGTCATCAGCTCTAATGAATGACCCACACAGAATTTGTTTTTAACATCAATCTCAACTAAACCAGTGGCATTTCGCCCTAATACTTCGCCAACAAATTGTTGCTTGGTAGAAACTGAATGGCCGTATTCGTAGTTTTGATAATCTTGATGGGCGTGGCGCTTTAAAAAGCCTTCGGTGTAACCGCGATGGGCTAGGTTTTCTAATGTTTTAAATAAATCAGCGTCGAATGGTTTTCCTGCTGCGGCATCGTCGATTGCTTTACGATAAACCTGTGCTGTACGCGCAACATAATAAAACGATTTAGTACGGCCTTCTATTTTTAAGCTATGCACGCCCATTTTTGTAAGCTGCTCTACGTATTGCACGGCGCGTAAATCCTTTGAGTTCATGATATAAGTGCCGTGCTCGTCTTCAAAAGCGGGCATATATTCACCTGGGCGGCCTTGCTCTTCAAGCATAACAATATCGTTACTTGGTGCGCCGTCGCCAAGAGTAGGAATAATCTGCTGAGGATCAAATTTATGTACCATTTCACCGGTTTCGTTTTCAACACCCGGTTTTACATCGTATTCCCAGCGGCATGCATTGGTACAGGTGCCTTGATTTGGATCGCGTTTATTAATATAACCTGACAACAAACAACGGCCAGAATACGCCATGCATAATGCGCCATGTACAAATACTTCTAGCTCTGTTTCTGGGCAAAGCGTGCGAATTTCACTTATTTCTTCAAGTGATAGCTCGCGGGACAAAATCACCCGTTCAATACCTTGCTTCGCCCAAAACTGTACGCTTGCGTAGTTAACTGCGTTTGCTTGTACTGATAAATGAATAGCCATATCAGGCCATTTTTCACGTACTAGCATGATTAAACCCGGATCTGACATGATCAGCGCATCTGGCCCCATAGCAATTACCGGTTCAATATCACGTAAATACGATTTCACTTTGGCATTGTGCGGGGCAATGTTTGATACTACATAAAACTTTTTATTCAGCGCATGCGCTTCATCAATGCCTATTTTTAACGTTTCCAGATCAAATTCATTATTACGCACTCGCAAGCTATAACGAGGTTGCCCGGCATACACCGCATCAGCCCCATAAGCAAAGGCATAACGCATGTTTTTTAAACTGCCTGCTGGTGACAATAACTCTGGGATAAATGGTTTAGTTGAAAAAAACTCTGAGGTATTAGTGGCTGACGGCATGTGCGCTCCATACATCGAACCGAGTACAAGTCGGTTGCATGAATAGTTAAGGTAAATAAAGCGCGCAAGTATAAGGATTACGATTAACCGCAACCTTGATCAAGATCATAAAAGACTGTAATCAACTAGCAGGATCCTTCTGCTCGTTAAATCAATTTTTACTCCCGAGCTGGTTTGCAAACTGACTAACAGCATCAACGACTTGTTGCGCACCTTTTTTAATTTTGCTCATTACAATGCCAGACTCGTTGGACAGCTCTAAGCCTTGTTGTGCTTTAACTTTGCCTTGTTCAATAACCGCCACTGTTGATTGCGTTAAACTTTGATTTTGTTGTACCACATCAACAATCTCTTCGGTTGCTTTACTGGTTCTTGAAGCTAATTGGCGAACTTCATCGGCAACTACCGCAAAACCACGGCCTTGATCGCCCGCTCGGGCTGCTTCAATCGCGGCATTAAGCGCTAATAGATTCGTCTGGTCGGCAATGCTACTAATACTTTGTACTATATTTGCTATAACCTGAGACTGCTTATCTAGTGCTGAAATCTCTTTGCCGGCTTGCTCCATTTGAACGGCTAATTCATTCATAACTTGTACTGTTTGTTGTACTACTTGCGCACCTTGATCGGCGATATTGTCGGTCTCTGTTGATGTGCTATGGGCAATACTTGCAGCAGCTGCAATAGCCTGCTCTCTTTCTACCTGTTCAGTGATCACAGTGGCAAATTTAACTATTTTATAAAGCTCATTCGCCTCATTAAAAATAGGATTATAAGACGCTTCTAACCATACAGTATTGCCATATTTATCAATGCGTTTAAAACGACTTGCGATGTATTCGCCCTTGCGTAATCGCTTCCAAAACGCATCATATCCGGCTGAATTGGCTTCATCCGACTCACAAAAAATACGGTGATGTTGACCGACTACTTCTCGCTCAGAATAACCCATACCTTTTAAAAAGTTATCGTTTGCTCTTAATACGATTGCATTGGTGTCAAATTCAATCACAGCTGTAGAGCGATGCAGTGCTTTAATTAAATCTTGATTTTCACGGGAAGTTTCTATAGTTCGCGTTAACAAAGTGCAGTGCAAAGTAAGATGAATAAACTGCCCATGCTGATCGGTTATTGGGTGTAAAATGCTCCGCAACCAATCGCGTTTTCCATCTTGGTGTGTAAATTGAATTGCCCCAGCCCAATGTTTACAGTCCTTTATCGCTTTTTTAAATGAGTTAAAATCAGGATTTTGTCTGGCATTTTCAGGTATAAAATTAAGTACACTTTGCTCCAATAACTGTCTATCTGAGTAGTTAAATTCGCGTTCAAAATTAGTGTTCTGTCTGCTCACATGGCCCTGTTTATCGAGCTCTAGAACAAGCATTTCGCTCTCTAGACTTTGCTTTACCTGCTCGCCAATAGCAAGCATGCCTTCTAATTCGGCAATTTTATTTTTAAAAGATTGGTTAAAAAACATATGTTACCCTAGTTATTTAGTGTGCACGGTATACATTTTTAGCCAGAAAACGTATCTAATAAAATGAAAACGACTAAACAATATAAAAAAAGTGTAGCTTAAAGCTAGTTATACTATTGTACGTAATATAACTATTTCTAGCTCAAAAAGAGTTAAAATATTTCTTTTTCTGTGATGGATAAGAATTTTTTACCTAAAAAGAAAATGAAAATACCAATTCCACTAAGATAAACTTAAATATAATCAAAATAATGAAAACATTGCTCATCAATTCTTCCGTCACAAAGGCGGGGCATGACTGCTGATTATTCAGCTTTTAGTTGTTTTAAAAAAGTATATCTGGCAGCAACAAAGCGAGCCTAAGTGAATAGTTAAAGTGGTTACTTTTTACATTTTTGTAATCTTTGCCTAGATACTTTTTCGTTAGAACAATATGTCGACCACTTCAGTCTACAAACTGCAGATAATCCAGTAAGGTAGATGGGAGCACATGTTAATTAGCTGCAATGGCATTTAAACCTTGCAGCCAATCGTTCTTACAAGCTATCACCAAAGAGTTACTTAGAAAGTAACACCTCAGGTGTTTGTAATAAAAACTGCTTGCCATTATCTAAGCTTATTTCGATATAAAACACATGGCTGCTTTCAAATTCAGGCGCTGTATTGAGCGTAAAATTAAAGTATCTTTGCATCATAACGGGTAGTGACTCTTGCACTTTTGCAACTGTAATAGCTTCTTGGCTGTTCTCAATATTAAATTCAATGACACTAAACACATCATTTAAACTGCTGCCAGATGTTAAATCAGCACTAAAGTCAGCGGACGAATAAATATTAAGCTTAGTTAATTTATTATTAGCCGGAATAACAACAGGCAAAGTTACGCAATTTTCAGCATAAGTTTTGCCTTCATCAAGTTCGTTACCATCGCTGTAAACATTGGCTCCTGAAGCTTCAAATGATAAGTCAACTTTATCATAAGAAATTAAAGTATTCGCTTGGTACTCACCACCATTAACCGCTAATTCAATCTTATTTATATCAATTGCAATAGCTGTAGGCGGGCACTCTAATGCAGCCTCGTTGTCTGAACCACACGCTGTAATAAAATTGGCTAACAGCACAATCACAAATAACTTTTTCATTATTATTTCCTTTTTAAGATATTCAATTTTCTAATTACAACTCAAATTTATGAAACAATTACGACACAGTAATAATTTCCTGCTAATAAAGCCCTATTTCCTATAATCGGTCCGAGGTTATTTAAATATCGCACAATTGTCATCAAGCTAGTTTTTAATAAAACTAGGCATTGCCTACTAAAACGCGTATAATTCGCGCCCGTTAATATTCACACTTTTACTTAAAAATTATTGGAGCATAAAGATGGCTTTAGAGCGTACTTTCTCAATCGTAAAACCTGATGCAGTTGCTAAAAACCACATCGGCGCTATCTACAACCGTTTCGAAACTGCTGGCCTTAAAATCGTTGCAGCTAAAATGGTTCACCTTTCACAAGAGAAAGCGGAAGGTTTCTACGCAGAACACAGCGAGCGTCCTTTCTTTGGTGCTTTAGTATCTTTCATGACATCTGGTCCAGTAATGGTTACAGTTCTTGAAGGCGAAAACGCTGTTCTTAAAAACCGCGAAATCATGGGTGCTACTAACCCTGCTGAAGCACTAGCTGGTACTTTACGTGCTGACTACGCTGATAGCATCGACGAAAATGCTGTTCACGGTTCAGACGCTGTTGAATCTGCTGCTCGCGAAATCGCGTACTTCTTCGCAGACGAAGAGCTTTGCCCACGTACTCGTTAATTCGAACGCGCTAAGCAAAAGTAAAAAGGGCTTTCGAGCCCTTTTTTAGTCATTAGTTAAAGTATTAATTATCTAATTTATGATGTTTTACTTAATGATTAAAGTGAGTGAATTGTGTACAATTCGCCTTTGTAAATTTTTATCACCACCGTCACTGATTAAGGTTGTTTCATGACCACTGAGCAAAAAAAGATTAACTTATTAGATTTAAACCGAGATGCAATGCGCGAGTTATTTGTATCGTTCGGTGAAAAGCCATTCCGTGGCGATCAGGTGATGAAATGGATTTATCATTTTGGCGTTGATAACTTTGACGAAATGAGCAACGTTAACAAAAAGCTGAAAGAAAAACTAAAAGCAGAATGTGAAATTGTCGCGCCTGAAATCACCGTACGCCAACAAGCCAGTGACGGTACAATCAAGTACGCGCTGATACTTGAAGGCGGCCAAGAAGTTGAAGCCGTGTGGATCCCAGAAAAAGAACGTGCCACCTTGTGTGTATCATCGCAAGTTGGTTGTGCGCTTGAATGTACATTTTGCTCAACAGCGCAGCAAGGGTTTAACCGTAACTTAAAAGTATCTGAAATTATCGGCCAAGTTTGGCGTGTGGCCAAAGACATAGGCCTTGATGGCAACAGTGAAAAGCGTCCGGTCACCAACGTCGTTATGATGGGCATGGGCGAGCCATTGCTTAATCTTAAAAACGTAGTTCCGGCAATGGAATTAATGATGGACGATTGGGGTTTTGGTTTATCTAAACGCCGCGTTACTTTAAGTACCTCTGGTGTGGTGCCTGCACTTGATTTATTGAAAGAAAAAATCGACGTTGCATTGGCTATTTCTCTACACGCACCTGATAACGCATTACGTGATATTTTAGTGCCAATCAATAAAAAATACCCAATTGAAGAGTTTTTAGCGGCGTGTCGTCGTTACATTGATGGCTCTAAAGCCAATAAAGATGTGACCATTGAGTATGTGATGCTAAATGGCATTAACGACAGCACAGATCAAGCCCATGAATTAGTTAAAACACTCAAAGGCACACCATCTAAAGTGAACCTTATCCCGTTTAACCCATTCCCAGGTAACGAATATACACGCTCTAGTAACAGCCGTATTGACCGCTTTTCAAAAGTGCTACAAGCAGCAGGTATTACCTGTATTGTTCGTCGT
Source organism: Pseudoalteromonas rhizosphaerae (assembly GCF_028885455.1). Taxonomy (NCBI): domain Bacteria; kingdom Pseudomonadati; phylum Pseudomonadota; class Gammaproteobacteria; order Alteromonadales; family Pseudoalteromonadaceae; genus Pseudoalteromonas; species Pseudoalteromonas rhizosphaerae. Next base: position 1,767,785 of record NZ_CP118496.1, on the reverse strand, counting down.
ACTCGCGGTGATGATATTGATGCGGCCTGCGGCCAGTTAGTTGGTGATGTAGTTGACCGTACAAAACGTTTAGCGAAAAAGAAAATGCGCGACGATAATGCGATTGCGGTTAATATCCACCAAGCATAATCTGTTGTCGTGAATCAAAAGCCCTTAGCGCTGCTTTATTTTTAAATAAATGATGCAAGATAAGGGCTTTTCGGTAATATAGGTGCATGGACAATAATAAAGAGAAGAAGTAATGCGATCTTTACTTGCTTTAACTATCAGTGCACTCGCTTTAACAGGGTGTGTAACTGAAAATAGTTATGATGGCAATGACAAACCAGTCGTTGAAAATAAAATCAATAATACCGGCGCAGCACGTACCCGAATAGCCTTAGCATTAGAATATTTAAGCACTGGTAATAGCTCGCAAGCAAAGTATAACCTCGAACGCGCCGCGTCTTTCTCTCCTGATCTTCCTGAAGTCCATTATTCATTTGCTTATTATTACCAACAAGTCGGCGAAAACGTACAAGCCGATAAAGCCTATCAAAAAGCAATAAAAATTGATCCCAATGATCCTAATACCCGAAATAACTACGGGGTATTTTTATGCGGTATTGACGAGTACGACCGCGCCACAGAACAACTACTCAAAGCCATTGCCATCCCAAGTTATATACGAGTAGCAGAAAGTTATGAAAATTTAGCTCTGTGCGCCATTGAGTTTGATGATTTTGATAACGCTGAAAAATATTTCAAATCGGCCATTAATCACAGTTCAATGCGTGCCTCATCACTGATCAGTTTAGCCGCTTTGTATTACGCTAAAAGTGATTTACATAGAGCAAAAGAAATACTCGAGCGTTATGAGAATAGTGGTCAAGTATCGTCTCGCTCATTGCTATTAAGCTATTTAGTTGAGCAGCGCATGGGCCACATTGAAAAAGCCGAAACCACTGCGGCAATGATATTGCAAACCTACCCAACCTCAAGTGAAGCGGGGATCATTCGCGAGCAAAAAATCAAACGTAGTGAGTTTGAAATACTGCGCTCGCAATACCGCCAAGCAAAATTAGATGAGCTACAAGCAAATAGCCCTGCGGGAGAGGTGATTTCGGCACCCAAAATACGCATTGTAAAAAAGAAAAAAGCGCCAGCAACTAGTACGTCGGCGCAAAGTATCACAACGCCAACAATGGCCGTTAAAAATAACAATGCAAGCAGCAATGAATTAACTGCCGCGTTGCTAACCTCACCGGTTACGCCAACGCAAAGCACCGCATCACAAAGTAGCCAGCAAAGCCAAGCAACAGTATCAACACCTGTCGATACGAGTGGTATTTTGGCGGCTTTAAGTACCACAGCAATAACAACGCCAGTGCAAACAAACGTTGATACTACCGCTGTACAGATCAGTGCTCCAGCAAACAATAATGATCCTGCCGCAGTAATGTCTGCTCTGGTGGTCGCACAAACACCAAACAATCCAGCTGTAAATTCAACTCAAGCGACGGACATTGCATCATTAGCCTCTGAGGAGGCTGTTGCTAAAGCATTGGCAATACCAACTGTGCATTTAGCAACAGCGCCCACAGCGACTGCCGCAACGCCTCCCCAAACGCTTGCTCGCAGCAGTAAAGCACAAGATGGTGTAAAAATTGTTTCTTTTGGTGCGCCCACGGATAGCCAAGCAGTTGCAAATAACAGACAAGCTTCAACCCCAAGCCAAGCACAATTTAGTGAGCAATTAACGGATGACGAAAAGGTGGTTTTTTACCAGCCAAAACGCAACGCCGCCGTCTTCGCAGAGTCTGGATATAGCCCTACACCTGAGATCCGTTTTCAAGATCCGCAACAAAATACTCACGCACCGTTGCTAAATTCGCGGATCCCACAATTAACGACGCCTTACCATGTTTTGCAAGATGGTGAAAACCTATTTAGCATTTCAGTACGATACAATGTTAAACTACAGAAATTACTCCAATGGAATGGTCTGAAAGAATCTGATCGGGTGGTCAATGGGACGAAAATTTATCTCAACGATCCCAACATTTATTACGAAATTAACGTCGGTGATACTTTGTATAGTATTGCCACCAAGCGTCGCTTGTTAATTGATCAGTTAATGCGATGGAATAAATTAAGCCCGGATGTTGCACTTAAACCTGGGCATAGACTGTTACTAGTGGACCCTGAATCATACTCATTATGAATGATGAAAATACGGAATCAACAACGCTCACTCTTGGCCAAACTTTAAAAAGTAGCCGCGAGCAAGCGAATGTCAGCTTAGAAGAGTTGGCAAAAAATTTAAAATTATCGGTGTTGCAATTACAACGTCTTGAGAATGACGAACACCAATTAATCGGCCCTGCTACCTTTGTTAAAGGTTATGCAAAAAGTTATTGTCGCGCCTTTAATTTAGATACTGCGGCCGTTTTAGCGCTGTTCCCTGAACCTCAGGAAACCGTTAAAAAAACCAACATGCAAAGCTTTTCTAGACGAACAGAAAAAGAAGCCCATGATAGTCGGTTGATGCTGGTGAGTTACGTTATTCTGGCAATTGTTATTGGTTCATCCGCATTATGGTGGTGGCAAAATTCAACCCCTCTTGACGAACAAGTTGTAACGCAATCTTTAAATAGCTTTGCCGAAGAGACAGTTGCAGTCGCACAGGCAGAGCCTGACGTGGCGTCGAACAGTCTGTTAGAACAAGCTGGTCCTGATGAATCGATTGATGACCCCACTGCGGCGCAAATTATGGAGCAACAAGCCGATACCGAACTAGACGTTGCCCCGAGCGAAACGTCAAACGAGGCACAAAATGATGGCCTTGGCACCATAGTTATGCATTTCAATGAAGAAAGTTGGGTTGAAGTTCATGACGGCAAAGGTGATAAAGTGGCGTTTGGTGTTAAAAAAGCGGGTTATGATATGACTTTATCAGGTCATCTGCCTTTTTCTATCGTGCTTGGTAAGCATCAAGCTGTTGATATCACTCTTGACGGTGAAAAGATTGATATTTCCAGTTTCCCAAAAAATCGTTTAGCCAAATTTAATTTACCGTTAACAGAGTAGTCACTATGTTTTCAGAATCTCCCATTAAACGCAGAAAATCTACCCGCATCAATGTGGGTAACGTACCGATCGGTGATGGCGCCCCTATTGCCGTGCAATCAATGACCAACACCGATACCATGGATGTTGATGCAACTGTTGCACAAATTCAAGCTATTCAAGATGCCGGCGCCGATATAGTGCGTGTTTCCGTGCCGACTATGGACGCCGCCGAAGCATTTAGAAGCATAAAAGAACAAGTCACCATTCCACTGGTTGCAGATATTCACTTTGATTATCGTATTGCTTTGCAAGTAGCAAAGTATGGTGTTGATTGTTTACGTATTAATCCTGGCAACATTGGCAGTGAAGAGCGTATTCGCGCGGTAGTCGATGCTGCCCGTGAGCACAACATTCCAATTCGTATTGGTGTTAATGGCGGCTCATTAGAGCGTGATTTACAAGAAAAGTACGGCGAACCAACGCCTGAAGCGTTACTTGAATCAGCCATGCGCCATGTAAATATTTTGCGCCGTTTAGATTTTGATCAATTTAAAATATCAGTAAAAGCTTCTGATGTGTTTTTAGCTGTGGGAGCATATCGCTTACTTGCTAAAGAAATTGACCAACCTCTGCACTTGGGGATCACAGAAGCAGGCGGTATGCGTTCAGGCTCAGTGAAATCAGCTGTAGGCTTAGGTATGTTACTTGCCGAAGGTATCGGCGATACACTGCGAGTATCTTTGGCGGCTGATCCAGTGCAAGAGATCAAAGTCGGTTTTGATATTTTAAAATCACTGCGCATTCGCTCTCGCGGGATTAACTTTATTGCCTGTCCGAGCTGTTCACGTCAAGAGTTTGATGTGGTTAGTACCATGAACCAACTTGAAGAGCGTTTGGAAGATATCATCGAACCGGTATCAGTATCGGTTATTGGTTGTGTGGTCAATGGACCTGGCGAAGCGTTAGTGAGTGATATTGGTTTAGCTGGTGCAAACCGTCGCTCGGGCCTTTATATTAATGGCGAACGTCAAAAAGCCCGAATTGATAACAACAATATTGTTGATCAACTCGAAGGCTATGTACGCGACTTTATCGCACAAAAAGAAAAACAGACCCCTATCGACATTAAAATCGTCGAATAAATACAATATAGTCGGCAAACAAAGCCGTTTGCCGTTTACCTTTATAGCTAGAACGCTATAATGACGGGTCAATTTTTAGCATTCTTGTTGTGTAGTCATCTTTTATTACGCAAAAAACAGTTTTTAGGATTTAGCAGTGGCAAAACAAATTCAGGCAATACGTGGAATGAACGATTGTCTGCCGGGCGATACCCAAGTTTGGCAGAAAGTAGAAAACATCTTACGCGAGACAGTAGCATCGTTCGGTTATCAAGAAATTCGTTTTCCAATTGTAGAATCAACCGATCTTTTTAAACGCTCAATTGGTGAAGTCACCGATATCGTTGAAAAAGAAATGTACACCTTCGCCGACAATAATGGCGACAGCTTAACACTTCGTCCTGAAGGTACCGCTGTATGTGTACGTGCTGGTAATCAAAACGGCTTACTGTATAACCAAGAGCAACGCCTTTGGTATATGGGCCCAATGTTTCGTCATGAACGTCCGCAAAAAGGTCGCTATCGTCAGTTTCACCAATTTGGTTTAGAAACCTTCGGTATTGCCAGCGCTGATATTGACGCTGAAGTGATTTTACTGACGGCGCAATTATGGCAACAATTTGGCATCAGCGAACATGTTCGTTTAGAGCTTAATTCTTTAGGTTCAAACGAAGCTCGCGCGCAGTACCGTGATGCACTTGTGGCATATCTTGAGCAACATATTGATGCACTAGACGAAGACTCAAAACGTCGTATGTACAGCAACCCACTGCGCGTGCTAGATAGCAAAAACCCTGATGTACAAGCGGTTTTAGTTGATGCACCAAAACTGTCTGAACACTTAGATGCTGAATCAAAAGAACATTTTGAAAATTTATGTGAACGTTTAGACGCCGCAGGCGTCATATACACGGTTAATGAAAAGTTAGTCCGTGGCCTTGATTACTATAACCGCACTGTTTTTGAGTGGGTTACAGATAGCCTCGGCTCACAAGGTACTGTATGTGCAGGTGGCCGTTATGATGGCTTAGTTGAGCAATTAGGTGGCAAAGCAACGCCAGCTGTGGGCTTTGCTATGGGTCTGGAACGTTTAGTGTTAATGTTACAAGCATTGGAATGTGTTGGTGACATTCGTCGTAACGCTGATGTATATTTGGCAGCGATGGGCGACAAAGCCAGCATTCAAGCCCCTATTATCGCAGCTAAATTACGTGCTGAAGTACCTGGCTTACGTATCATGGTCCATGCCGGTGGCGGTAACTTTAAGAAACAACTTAAACGCGCAGATAAAAGCGATGCACTCGTTGCACTGATTATCGGCGAAGATGAATTAGAACAAGGCGTAGTGACAGTTAAGTATTTACGTGAGCGTAAAGAACAGGTCACCTTAGAATTAGAACAAATTAAAACGCTTTTAGCTGAGCTAATAAACAGCTAAAAAAGACGAGGTAGTAATGGATATTTATTCAACAGAAGAACAACAAGCTGAAGCGATCAAACGTTTTTTTCGTGAAAATGGTGTATCACTGGCGCTAGGTGTAGTGCTTGGTTTAGGTGGCCTGTATGGCTGGAAAGCATATAACCAAAATCAAATTACAACTGCTGAAAGTGCCTCTGATGCATATACTCAGCTGGTTGAAGGTGGCGAAGTATTAGGTTCGGCAGATACATTTATCGCAGAGCACAAAGATACTAACTACAGCGCACTTGCAGCCTTTGTTGCTGCTAAAGAAGCCGTAGAAAAAGGTCAACTTGATGTAGCCAGTGAAAAGCTCAGCTGGATAATGAATAATGTTACCAATGCAGATTTAAAAGCAACGGCGACCACCCGTTTAGCTCGCGTGCAAATAGCACAGCAGCAATACGACCAAGCTTTAACAACGCTTAACGCTAAACTTGCAGATTCATTCACTGCAACAGTCGCTGAGCTTAAAGGTGATATATACACAGCTCAAGGCGATGCAAATCAAGCTCGCACCGCTTATCAGACTGCTGCAGATGCGGGCGGTCTGGAGAATAACCCATTATTGCAAATCAAACTTGATGACTTAGCAGTAACTAGCCCAACGGCGTAAGGGGTTACCATGAAAAAATTAACAGCGGCAACCATAGCGCTATGTATGGCAACCTTAGTCGGTTGTTCATCAAGCGATGACGAAGACGAACTGGTATTGCCTGAAATCGTTAATCAGTTTGAAACCAAAGTAATTTGGCAAGAAAGCATTGGTGACGGTGTTGAACATTACTTTTCTCGGCTAACACCGGCGGTATATAAAGACCGTGTTTTTGTAGCAAGCCGCGCTGGTAAAGTCGAAGCGCTATCGCTTGAAAACGGTAATACTCTTTGGGAGACGGATGTTCGCGAAAATTTGACCTTTTGGCCATGGCAAAGCGACATTAGTGCAAAATTATCCGGTGGTATTTTACAAGCTTATGGTAAAATTTTTATCGGCTCTGAGCATGGTTATTTAGTTGCCCTTGACCGTGAAACGGGTGATGTTGTTTGGCGCAAAAAAGTTCCCGGTGAAGTGTTATCAAAACCAGCTGCCGGTGATGGCCTTATATATGTTAACCTAGGCTCAGGTAAATTATTAGCCCTTCACCCTGATACCGGTGAAGAGCGTTGGAGTCATGAGCAAGAAGTACCCGCATTAACACTACGCGGACAAAGCTCTCCGACCGTTGCTAACGGCGGTGTATTAGTTGGCCTTGAAACAGGCAAGTTAAGTGTACTTATCTCTGATAGTGGTTACTCTGCGTGGAGTGCTGAAATTGCTACAGCAAAAGGCGCATCAGAATTCGAACGTTTAGTGGATGTTGATACACAACCTCTGATCAGTGGTCCTTATGCGTATGCTATTGCCTATAATGGTAACTTAGCAGCTGTAGATATTCGCTCTGGTAATGTTGTCTGGAAACGCGAATACAGCAGTTACCGTGAAATTGCCATGGATACCCAAACTATTTACGTAGTAGATAGTAATGGTGTTGTTTATGGATTAGATAAAACCTCTGGCATTGAACGCTGGAGTCAGCCAGCCCTTCGTGGTTGGTACTTAACAGGGCCTGCGGTAGCAGGAAATTACTTAGCCATGGGTGACCAAGAAGGTAATCTACATTGGCTGAATAAAGAATCAGGCGAACTTGTATCGCGTGAAGACTTCGACAGTTCAGGCTTTTTTATTGAGCCAATTGTTGCTGACGACAAACTGATTTTATACACCCGAGATGGTGAAGTTAGTGCGGTAAAAATACCGGACTAATTTGCTAAATAACTATAAGTTATTAATAGTTAATTTATTTTTTTAAGGCTTCGCTATGCGAAGCCTTTTGTTGTTTTTTTAAGAGGTAGTTTATGCTTCCCGTGATCGCTCTAGTTGGGCGACCCAATGTGGGCAAATCCACATTATTTAACCGTTTAACACGTACGCGTGATGCACTCGTTGCCGATTTTCCAGGCTTAACGCGAGATCGAAAATATGGCCAAGCTAATTACGATGGCTATGAATTTATCGTGGTAGACACGGGCGGTATTGATGGCTCTGAAGAAGGCATCGAGATCGAAATGGCTGATCAATCGCTACTGGCGATTGAAGAAGCCGACATCGTATTATTCTTAGTTGATGCACGCGTAGGTATGACAGTAGCTGATCAAGCTATTGCCAACCATTTACGTAAACAAGAAAAGAAAAGCTTTGTTGTTGCCAATAAAACTGATGGTATTGATGCTGACTCAAATTGTGCTGAGTTTTACCAATTGTCACTGGGTGAAGTACATCATATTGCAGCCGCTCATGGCCGTGGTATTACCTTGTTACTTGAACACACCTTACAGCCTTTGCTTGCAGAGCTGAGTGCGCAAAATGATGATGGTAAAGGCGATGACGACGAGTTAATCGATTTATATTCTGAAGATGATGAAGATTCTACAGCGCATGAAGCATTTGCAGATAAGCCAGTAAAACTCGCTATTATCGGTCGTCCTAACGTAGGTAAGTCAACACTGACTAACCGTATATTAGGTGAAGAACGCGTTATTGTTTATGATATGCCGGGCACAACCCGCGATTCTATTTATATTCCAATGACTCGTAACGAAAAAGAATACGTGTTGATCGACACCGCTGGTGTACGTAAACGCAAAAAAGTCAGCGATGTGGTTGAGAAATTCTCAGTGATCAAAACCCTCCAAGCAATCGAAGATTGTAACGTGGTGCTATTGGTTGTAGATGCCCGCGCTGGCATTTCGGATCAAGATTTAAGCTTACTTGGTTTTGCCTTAAATTCTGGCCGCTCACTGGTTATTGCTGTGAATAAATGGGATGGCCTTGATGATTACGTGAAAGATCGTATTAAATCGGAGCTTGACCGTCGCTTAGGCTTTATTGACTTTGCACGCTTACACTTTATCTCAGCTTTACATGGTACAGGTGTTGGTCATTTGTTTGAGTCAATTGACGAAGCTTATGAATCAGCAACTAAGCGTATTAGCACTGCTATGCTGCGCCGTATCATGGATATGGCACAAGCTGATCACCAGCCGCCACTGGTTCGTGGTCGCCGTGTTAAGCTTAAATACGCGCACGCGGGTGGTTATAACCCACCACGTATCGTAATTCACGGTAACCAAGTACATGATTTACCAGATAGCTATAAACGCTACCTAATGAACTACTATCGTAAAGCATTAAAAATTATGGGCACGCCTATCAAAATCGAGTTTAGAGAAGGTGATAACCCATTTGCAGGACGTACTAATAAAGTGACTCTTTCGCAAAAACGTAAGATCCGCGCATTTAGTAAAGAAAACCGCAATAAATGATATAAGCTGTAAGCTGTAAGCTGTAAGCTGTAAGCTGTAAGCTGTAAGCTGTAAGCTGTAAGCTGTAAGCTGTAAGCTGTAAAATTGAACCTTGTTGGGCACACCCTTACAAGGTTTTTTTATGTGTAAATTAAATAACAACTTTTATCACAAAGTATAATCATAAAAAGCAGTGCAGTTTTACGCTTATAATCCTTCATATTCAGCTTCCCTTGGCTTTAAAATTTGCTTTCTACATTTAACCATACTCCAACAATCCGTTTCGGGTACACCGTAATACCACGCTCTAAAAATCGGTTGATACTTTTCAATTACCCGTTGTTGCATACGTTTTGAAAAATGGGGTAAGTAAAAAGTTTTGATCACCGTAATGTGCCTTTTAATCGTCTTTCCTAAATTAAAGCGCTCTTGCCAAAGCTGCATTTTTCCATTGAAATGCTCATTACTATCTGGTGCCGCGTTCTGCATCATCACTTTGCCCTGCTCGGCCCAGCCAGCTACTTTTTTCATTTGTTCAGTAAACGGCTTAACGGTAAACGTGATATGAATAGGGTCATCAGCATCGGTGGGCGCAAAACCTCGCGTAAATACATTGTAGTGATAATTAGGATGAGTAACCTTAAAAAGAATTGTTGCATAGGCATTGGGCTGCAATAAATCCAAACGCTCCCGTGGGAAGGTAATTGGCTCGTTAGCATGCGTGGTTTTTAAGTATCTATAACCAGAGTCAATACCACAACTACTGTGACCACACGACTCTGTGTACACAGACTCTATTAAAAAAGGGAATTCTGGCACTGAGCCATCCTCTGTTTCAATCGTCACAACAATGGGCCCACGATAACCATGAGCCTTATCGAATACCGTAGTGCAACTTGTTGTCAAAAAACACGCCAGTAGCACACAGTAAAATTGCAGTGCAGTTTTACGCTTATAATCCTTCATATTCAGCCTTCCTTGGTTTTAAAATTTGCTTTCTACAGTCAACCATATCCCAACAATCCGTTTCGGGTACACCGTAATACCACGCTCTAAAAATCGGTTGATACTTTTCAATTACCCGTTGTTGCATACGTTTTGAAAAATGGGGTAAGTACATAGTTTTGATCACCGTAATGTGCCTTGTAATCATATCTCCTAAATTAAAGCGCGCTTGGCGATACCTAATGTCTGCTTTTTTATATTCTCTGCTATCAGGTGTAAAGTTTTGCATGTCTTGCTTAGGGCCAGTCGCCCAGCCAGCTACTTTTTTCATTTGTTCAGTAAACGGCTTAACGGTAAACGTGATATGAATAGGGTCATCAGCATCGGTGGGCGCAAAACCTCGCGTAAATACATTGTAGTGATAATTAGGATGAGTAACCTTAAAAAGAATTGTTGCATAGGCATTGGGCTGCAATAAATCCAAACGCTCCCGTGGGAAGGTAATTGGCTCGTTAGCATGCGTGGTTTTTAAGTATCTATAACCAGAGTCAATACCACAACTACTGTGACCACACGACTCTGTGTACACAGACTCTATTAAAAAAGGGAATTCTGGCACTGAGCCATCCTCTGTTTCAATCGTCACAACAATGGGCCCACGATAACCATGAGCCTTATCGAATACCGTAGTGCAACTTGTTGTCAAAAAACACGCCAGTAGCACACAGTAAAATTGCAGTGCAGTTTTACGCTTATAATCCTTCATATTCAGCCTTCCTTGGTTTTAAAATTTGCTTTCTACAGTCAACCATATCCCAACAATCCGTTTCGGGTACACCGTAATACCACGCTCTAAAAATCGGTTGATACTTTTCAATTACCCGTTGTTGCATACGTTTTGAAAAATGGGGTAAGTAAAAAGTTTTGATCACCGTAATGTGCCTTGTGATCATATCTCCTAAATTAAAGCGCGCTTGGCGATACCTAATGTCTGCTTTTTTATATTCTCTGCTATCAGGTGTAAAGTTTTGCATGTCTTGTTTAGGGCCAGTCGCCCACCCAGCTACTTTTTTCATTTGTTCAGTAAACGGCTTAACGGTAAACGTGATATGAATGGGGTCATCAGCATCGGTGGGCGCAAAACCTCGTGTAAATACATTGTAGTGATAATTAGGATGAGTAACCTTAAAAAGAATTGTTGCATAGGCATTGGGCTGCAATAAATCCAAACGCTCCCGTGGGAAGGTAATTGGCTCGTTAGCATGCGTGGTTTTTAAGTATCTATAACCAGAGTCAATACCACAACTACTGTGACCACACGACTCTGTGTACACAGACTCTATTAAAAAAGGGAATTCTGGCACTGAGCCATCCTCTGTTTCAATCGTCACAACAATGGGCCCACGATAACCATGAGCCTTATCGAATACCGTAGTGCAACTTGTTGTCAAAAAACACGCCAGTAGCACACAGTAAAATTGCAGTGCAGTTTTACGCTTATAATCCTTCATATTCAGCCTTCCTTGGTTTTAAAATTTGCTTTCTACAGTCAACCATATCCCAACAATCCGTTTCGGGTACACCGTAATACCACGCTCTAAAAATCGGTTGATACTTTTCAATTACCCGTTGTTGCATACGTTTTGAAAAATGGGGTAAGTAAAAAGTTTTGATCACCGTAATGTGCCTTGTGATCATATCTCCTAAATTAAAGCGCGCTTGGCGATACCTAATGTCTGCTTTTTTATATTCTCTGCTATCAGGTGTAAAGTTTTGCATGTCTTGTTTAGGGCCAGTCGCCCACCCAGCTACTTTTTTCATTTGTTCAGTAAACGGCTTAACGGTAAACGTGATATGAATAGGGTCATCAGCATCGGTGGGCCCAAAGCCTCGCGGAAATCCGCCTTGGTGATAATTAGGATGGGTAACCGTAAACTCAATCGATGCATAGGCATTGGGTTGTAATAAATCCAAACGCTCGCGTGGGAAGGTAATTGGCTCATTAGCATAGGCAGTTTTAAAATATTTATAACCAAAATCAATACCACAACTACTATGACCACACGACTCTGAATAGGCCGACTTTATCAAAAAAGGGAATTCTGGCACTGAGCCATCCTCTGTTTCAATCGTCACAACAATGGGCCCACGATAGCCATGAGCCTTATCGAATACCGTAGTGCAACTTGTTGTCAAAAAACACGCCAGTAGCACACAGTAAAATTGCAGTGCAGTTTTACGCTTATAATCCTTCATATTCAGCTTCCCTTGGCTTTAAAATATGTTCTTGGCAAGTCATTTTGTTCCAACAATCCGTTTCAGGTACGCCGTAATACCACGCTCTAAAAATCGGTTGATACTTTTCAATTACCCGTTGTTGCATACGTTTTGAAAAATGGGGTAAGTAAAAAGTTTTGATCACCGTAATGTGCCTTGTGATCATATCTCCTAAATTAAAGCGCGCTTGGCGATACCTAATGTCTGCTTTTTTATATTCTCTGCTATCAGGTGTAAAGTTTTGCATGTCTTGTTTAGGGCCAGTCGCCCACCCAGCTACTTTTTTCATTTGTTCAGTAAACGGCTTAACGGTAAACGTGATATGAATAGGGTCATCAGCATCGGTGGGCCCAAAGCCTCGCGGAAATCCGCCTTGGTGATAATTAGGATGGGTAACCGTAAACTCAATCGATGCATAGGCATTGGGTTGTAATAAATCCAAACGCTCGCGTGGGAAGGTAATTGGCTCATTAGCATAGGCAGTTTTAAAATATTTATAACCAAAATCAATACCACAACTACTATGACCACACGACTCTGAATAGGCCGACTTTATCAAAAAAGGGAATTCTGGCACTGAGCCATCCTCTGTTTCAATCGTCACAACAATGGGCCCACGATAGCCATGAGCCTTATCGAATACCGTAGTGCAACTTGTTGTCAAAAAACACGCCAGTAGCACACAGTAAAATTGCAGTGCAGTTTTACGCTTATAATCCTTCATATTCAGCTTCCCTTGGCTTTAAAATATGTTCTTGGCAAGTCATTTTGTTCCAACAATCCGTTTCAGGTACGCCGTAATACCACGCTCTAAAAATCGGTTGATACTTTTCAATTACCCGTTGTTGCATACGTTTTGAAAAATGGGGTAAGTAAAAAGTTTTGATCACCGTAATGTGCCTTTTAATCGTCTTTCCTAAATTAAAGCGCTCTTGCCAAAGCTGCATTTTCCCATTGAAATGCTCATTACTATCTGGTGCCGCGTTCTGCATCATCACTTTGCCCTGCTCGGCCCAGCCAGCTACTTTTTTCATTTGTTCAGTAAACGGCTTAACGGTAAACGTGATATGAATAGGGTCATCAGCATCGGTGGGCCCAAAGCCTCGCGGAAATCCGCGGTGGTGATAATTAGGATGGGTAACCGTAAACTCAATCGATGCATAGGCATTGGGTTGTAATAAATCCAAACGCTCGCGTGGGAAGGTAATTGGCTCATTAGCATAGGCAGTTTTAAAATATTTATAACCAAAATCAATACCACAACTACTATGACCACACGACTCTGAATAGGCCGACTTTATCAAAAAAGGAAATTCTGGCACTGAGCCATCCTCTGTTTCAATCGTCACAACAATGGGCCCACGATAACCATGCGCTTTATCAAATACCGTAGTGCAACTTGTTGTCAAAAAACACGCCAGTAGCACACAGTAAAATTGCAGTACAGTTTTACGCTTATAATCCTTCATATTCAGCTTCCCTTGGCTTTAAAATTTGCTTTCTACATTTAACCATACTCCAACAATCCGTTTCAGGTACGCCGTAATACCAGGCTCTAAAAATCGGTTGATACTTTTCAATTACGCGTTGTTGCATACGTTTTGAAAAATGGGGTAAGTAAAAAGTTTTGATCACCGTAATGTGCCTTGTAATCGTCGCCCCCAAATTAAAGCGCTCTTGCCAAAGCTGCATTTTCCCATTGAAATGCTCATTACTATCTGGTGCCGCGTTCTGCATCATCACTTTGCCCTGCTCGGCCCAGCCAGCTACTTTTTTCATTTGTTCAGTAAACGGCTTAACGGTAAACGTGATATGAATAGGGTCATCAGCATCGGTGGGCCCAAAGCCTCGCGGAAATCCGCGGTGGTGATAATTAGGATGGGTAACCGTAAACTCAATCGATGCATAGGCGTTGGGCTGTAATAAATCCAAACGCTCGCGTGGGAAGGTAATTGGCTCATTAGCATAGGCAGTTTTAAAATATTTATAACCAAAATCAATACCACAACTACTATGACCACACGACTCTGAATAGGCCGACTTTATCAAAAAAGGGAATTCTGGCACTGAGCCATCCTCTGTTTCAATCGTCACAACAATGGGCCCACGATAGCCATGAGCCTTATCGAATACCGTAGTGCAACTTGTTGTCAAAAAACACGCCAGTAGCACACTCATGTACATTACTAAATTTTTCACACTATTAACCTTCTATTTTAATAATTATTTAGCGCTAATAATGGGGTTGTCGGCACTGCCACTAATTTGGTAGCCATAAATAGTGGCAAGTTGCGCCAGCTCAGGCGATAAAACAAGGCCGTTGTCTGTATCAAACAATAGCCCTAACTCTTTTAATAAATCAGCTTTATTGTTTTTTAAAATATAACCAAGCGCTTCATCTCTTTCATAGCGAGTCATGCTTTTATTAAAGGTATTGCGAATAAGCTGGCTTTTATTTGTACCGCTTGCGCGCTTAAAATTGATGTAACGTTCGCCTAGTTCGAGTAGGCTCTTATCAAGGCCAACATTGGAAAAGTTGGCCTTTAAATAACTCATATTTGCAACCTCAGCAAGCCCCAGCAGCGTAAGTAACTGCGTATCAAAACCATAATTGTCAATAATGGACTGATTAAGTGCAGCAGTTAGCTGCGCAATTGCTGCGCTATCATCAATGCTACTTAATTTGCCAAACACCCAGCTTGCAGGCCCTCTAAAAATAGGGTGCCCTTTTTCACTGGCAAAAAAGCTAACTCTGTCTTTAACAGCATTGTTAGGATGTAAAGTAAAATACATCAGCGCTTCACGTAATCTAAGCCCACCTATTTCATCACTATTTAAATAGGTAACAAAAAAAGATTCAGCGCCTGCATTCGGGCCTGCTGACAAAATATTTAAACTAATACTTTTATGGACAATGGCTGTTTTATCTGTGCCCGCCGCGAGTAACTGCATTTCATTTTGCAGATAATCATACAATTTATATTCGTAAATATGGTTTGTTAGACCCATTTAGCTATTTAATATTGCACCCAATACTTCATCTAATTCTGTTGTATTAGGATTCGGTTTTTCACGCTCAGTATTATTACTCGTTTCAGCCGCGTTTAACTGCTCAACTAAATTGGGGATTTGACTAAGCCCGTTATCGGACTGGCTGGAAAGTTGCTTGATTTGAGAGTCAACAGCACCAATATCTGACACTGTGACAGCTGCCAAATTGATACTTGTAATTAAAAGAAGAAGTGAAGTTAATTTTAAAATAAAACTAACACGAAATTGACTATTAAAACCAATCATCCTGAATGTACCATATTATTATTTCCGTATAATTAAAGAATAAAAAATATACTCGGTTAAATTTAGAGTAACAGCTCAATGTTACAATGAAAAACTATTCATTCACATAAAAACAAACAAAAAAACAAAAAACCAACCTTAAATACTAGGTACATTCTAAAAAGAAATACTCAATCCGAATAGAATAAAAAACAAATCGATTAAAAAACTTTTCTAACAAATGAAGCGTGCTTAATTACCAAGAATATTAACCTAAGAGTTGAAGTCAGTTATTATTCTAAACTTATTAGTAAAAAAGTGTGATTATGAATAAATAGCAGCAGTACTAAATAGTACAGCTGTGTTGCAAATTGACCTAAATGATGGCTATTTTATTGACAACCCATTTTAAGTGTTTAGTTTTACCTGATGTCGCAAATCTCAGGAAACTGTGCTTTATTTAAAAGATGTAAACTTAAATAGAGCCATCAATGGAATTAATTAATCAGGTTATCTATGTTGATAACGTTGAAGAAACCTTAGACTTTTATTATCAAGCGTTTGGTTTTGGCACCGATGCCCTCAGCGATGATGCCGAATATGGTGAGCTTGCCACAGGCGATATAAAAATTGCTTTTGCGAATCACCCATCTGCTCAAGCCCATTTTAAGCAAGGTTATATCCGTGCTCACCCAAAGCAACCAGCGCTAGGTTTTGAGCTGCGCTTTAGCTGTACTAATCTCAGTGAAAGTTATGATAAAGCAGTGCTTGCTGGCGCAGAGCCTCTTTGCCCCCCTAGCTGTAGAGGAACTCAATATTATGCCTACGTAAGAGCCATTGAAGGTACTTTGATCTGCTTAGTACAAGCCTAGCCCTTCATCAAAACAGCATTAAAGTTTAACTTTGTAGCAATATAAGCCACACGCAACTGTCATCTAATTTCCTTATCTTAGCGGTAATTTAAATAAGGAGATTAATATGAATACATTACTACTAACATTGATGCTACTAAGCCCAACTGAAGCGCTAGTGACTGAACAAATCAAACTGCAAACCACTGAAACACTTAAAGTTATGCAAATTGAACAGCAGACACAGTTGAAAACACAAGTCATCGCCTCATTAGAAAATATAGAATTGATATTGCCTGTGGTTGTTGATAAGCAAACTTTAGCGAAAGTACAAAACGTAAAACAGCAACTTAACCAAGACTAAGTTGCTCTGCAGAGTTAGTCCAAAAACGAAGCTAAAGCGATTTCAACTAAACTCTCGGTATTTTTGTTGTGGTTTTTCTTAATACCTCGCTGGCTAAATCGATTAGTCGGTATTTCAAAATGTATAATACCAATCGACTTAAATATTTAACCATTCTAGTGAGCTAAATAAAGCGCTAACTGCGTTATAATTTTTTCAAGTAGAACAACTACATGTCAAAATTTACGCCTTGTTATCACTCCATTTATCTGTCGCTATAAATGGTCAGTAACTTAACACGATTGGTATAAAACCATGATTATTGGCTTGCTGGTTCACTAGTAATTGTTTTTCTTTCGCTGTTAAGTGATTGTCGTGAATTTTATTAAGTTCTTTTGGATCTAGCCAAATACCCGCACAACTTGGGCACTCATCAATTTCGACCACATGAAGAGGTGTAAAGAAGCGCCGCATCATCACGATACTCGGGCACTTAGGACAATTAATTCGTGCCGTTAAATCAACGTCTGTGTCAGGTAAAGCAGCCAAGTGCTCAGCAAGCACCAGCGCTCTTTTTAAAGATGGATCACTAAAATTAAAAATCTGGCGATTATCAAAAAATACCCCGCCATTGGCGGATGAGAAAACCTCGATCCCCCCGACCATTAGTTTAGTGAGTTCTATATTTGTCCTTGGGCAGCGCATATCCAGTTCCTTTGCATTTTATTACTCATCGCAGTGAGATATTAACTCGGTGCAAGCGCCTTTTCAATTAGCGGTATTAACGGCGCTGGTAAAGTAATATTACCCGCCAACACAAAGTCATGTGCCTCAGTAGACATTTTTTGCCACGTACGTTGCAAAATCCCAATCCACTTTTGCTCATCGTAGTCTGGTTTTGTTTGCACAAATGCCAACATGTAATACTCAACAAACACTAAACTTGCGATATCTTCTACCAATTGACTATCAGGATTACGCTTGATTTGTTTTTTCGCAACCGCTGCATATACTCGTTGCTGATCAACATCAGAACAACCAACTTGCTGCATTAATTCAACCACAGTACTGGCATGAAAAACATACAACGCACTGCGCCACTGATGATAGCCTTGTTTACCCATTGGAAAGTGACTTCGCGGCGAACACCAACGCTTTATGTGTTGTGCTCTCACAGCAATATGCATTAGCTCATCAGCATCAGGTTTAAAACGGTTTAACATCTGCGTCATACGCTCTGAATATAAACGCTCTTTAGGCCACACTTTACCTGCATAGTGTTCTTGATTAGGATCCTGACTATTTGCTTCATCAATTAACGCGATTACTTGCTCAAACATTAGTTTAGTCATCATTCTTAGATTTATAGGCTATTTTAATCAGCTCATTTGTAATTAGCTAGTTGAAAATATTACGAGTTATTTATTGTTACTTTATTACTGAGCATCAATGAATTAGGAACTAAATGACGACAGCCATCGGTCTGTAAAGTAATATATCTGAGGTTTAAATCGCCCACTACACCTTTACAGCTTGCGACCTCGATGTTGTCGCCTAATTTAATTGGACGGTAAAGCACAATCATTATCCCTGCAACGAGATTTGAAATTGCATCTTTAAGCGCAAACCCTAGAGCAAACCCAGTTAAACCCAAGCCAGCGACTAAACCAGTTACATCAAAATCAAGCTTAGAGAGCGCTAATATAGTGCCAATAAAAATCAAAATCGCTTTTTGTGAGTTTGAAATTAAACGAAACGATTCCGCGGCATGGCCATCAAAACGACGTTCAACCTTCTTCAGTGCCAAGTGAAAAACTAAACTTAAAACAATACAGCCAACAAATACCAAAATAGCAGCAATAATTTTTTCATTCATAGATAAGCGCCATATTAAATAAACCAGCTCTTTAGTTAATAGATTTACTAACAGATTAATTCATTGAGCAAAGCTGTGTCTAAATTAGTTAAACTGAGTGAGATCAACTGCTAATGAATGCTTGGGCTTTTCAATCATGCGGGCAAGTTCTATATCACCCTCTTTTACTATAATTGTCGCGGTGTACTTTAACTGATGTGCTTTTGCAATGCCTTTATCATCTTGCTTATCGAATCCTACCGCCACTAATTTTAAACTTTTTAATGTTAACTGAGATTGCTTAATCAGCTTTAACAATCTTGGTACTTCACGTTCGCTGTCATGGCACCAAGTACCAAACAGCACTAGTATATCTTTACCAGCTAGTTTCTTGATTGTATTTAATTCGTGTTGAGACGGTTTAAAACTATCGTACTGCTGCTCGAAGCCGTTGTAATTTTTTAATAAATTAGCAGCACTGATCTGCCCGACTAAAGGCTCTTGTGCGGCAAAACTAACACTGCATAGCAACAAAAACCCTATCATTACAACCTGTTTCAACATACTTTTCTCTTATTGATTGAGCACTTAAAAATTGACTAAATTTTCAGAGATGTGGATAAATTAGCAACTAAGATACCGTTATTGAAAACCTAATCACGCAGCATAACGATGCTTGAGTAATATTAGCACTTTACTGCGAGTAATTGCTTTAAACTATCGGGAACAAATTTACGCTGTGCTGTAATGGCATAAAAATGCTCGTAAGCATCAGGTAAGCGCTGGTACTCAATTAATACCCCTTGCTCTATTTCATCTTTTACCACCACCGATGGTAATACCGATAATGCCCCACTATCACGTGCCAGTAATCGCAGCATCGCCATATCATCGGCTTCTGCTTTAATTTCTGGTTTGTATTGCCAGCGAGCACACAATGCATTAAATGAGTCCCTTATTGCCGACGTTTTACTGGGTAATACCCATTGTGCGTTTTCATAGCCAATTGGAAACTCACTACTGATTTTACCATCAGCAGGCCCTACGATAGCCAACGGTTGACGCGAAACTAACTGGCTTTGCCATAACTCATTATGATGCTCTGTTCCTACGGGTTTATTTGTCAGTACTAAATCTAATTCATGCTCCGCCAAACCATTTAGCAAACCATCCATACGCCGTGCGGTTAAAGAAAAAGTGACCGAGGAAGAGCTTAACAATGGATTGATAAATTCTTCAATAAAATTTCGCGATAGCGTATTTAAGACTCCAATAGAAAGGTGTTGTTTTTCAGCAATTGCACCTTTGCTCAAAAACGAAGATAACTCTTCACCAGTGCTAAAAATGTCGTTGGCATAGGCTAATACACGTTTACCCATATCTGTAAGCTCTAAGCTTCGGCCTTTTCGCTCAAACAAATTAACGTTAATCGTGTGCTCAAGTTGCTTTATTTGGGTTGATAGAGCCGATTGCGAAATATGCAGCTCTTTAGCAGCTTGCGTTAGATTACCTAGCAACGCGACTCGCCAAAAATAATAAAGATGATGATAATTAAGTCGGCTCATGAATAGTTAACTTAAATAGAACGTTTAGATAGATTATATCTATTTTTTTTCGCCTTTCAACTTTGTCATACTAGGTCCTGTTGACCTTTCAGGATTGAAATTTGTTCTATCTGGGCAGAATCCTTCGGGCAGCGGGTGTTTGGCATTTACGCTGCGTTATCACCTATTTATGGGGAATAACCACACGAGATAGGTTCTGCCTTGCCTAAAAGTTAAACATACGGCTGCAAAAGTAACCTCGAAAAATAAACAGCCCCTAATTGCATCAATTAAAAGGAGCAGTAAATGAGTGAGTTAATTATTTCACTGTTAATGTTGGCTATCCCCCTTAGCATGCTGCTAACGGCTTACATTATCGGTAACAAAACCTCGGCCAATAATGGCAAGGCCATCTTTTATGTACTAATCGCAAATGCTCTGTTACTTATAGGTGCGTTAACTGCTCAGACTACTTTCTCCCTGTCGTTAATATCAGCCCTTTCTTTCACAACCACTCGAATCATTATGCTGGCGCTAATCGTGTTTATCGGCATTTGCTTGGTAAGGTTTTGTCAAAACTATATGGCTGGTGAGCCACGTATTAATTACTTTTGGCGATGGTTATTGACGACCTTATCGGCTGTTACTCTGGTTGTATTAAGTAATCATTTAATTCTATTTTGGTTGGGCTGGCTATCAATTAGTCTCGCGCTACACAAGTTATTAATGTTTTATCCTAACAGGCCACGTGCAGCACTGGCCGCACATAAAAAATTCATTGTCGCCCGTTTAGCTGAAACATGTTTGTTCATCGCTTTTGCACTGCTATATAACGTACACGATACCTGGTTGATCACTGAGATCACTGCGGCCTACATAAATAATACCGTCGAGCTAACATTGAGTGAACAACTCGCTGGCAGTCTTATTGCACTGGCTGCGCTGATCAAGTGCGCACAGCTTCCGTTACATGGTTGGCTTATCCAAGTTGTTGAAGCGCCAACTCCTGTCAGTGCGCTTTTACATGCAGGGGTGATTAACCTAGGTGGTTTTTTATTAATTTTATTTGCGCCACTGTTTATGCAAGCAACAATTGCCCAGTGGTTAGTGCTGGTCGTAGCAGGGTTAACCACTGTAATTAGCGCCTTAGTCATGACGACTCGGGTCAGTGTTAAAGTTCGACTCGCATGGTCAACCAGCGCACAAATGGGTTTAATGCTCTTAGAATGTGCATTAGGACTTTTCGAACTGGCGCTCATGCATCTAGTGACACATTCTATGTATAAAGCATACGCATTTTTAAATGCAGGTAACGCAATTAATGAAGATATTAATCGCCGTCATGCACCAAAACATACTCCCTCATTAGCTGATTGGCTCAGAGGCATGACTATTTCAACAGTTATTGTTTCTTCGGCATGGTTTATCAGTGGTTACAGTGGCGCTATCAGTGTTTGGTTACTACTAACATTAGCACTCACAATACTGATTGCTACAAAGCACGGTATTGCAGGGAGGAGTATGCTAATACCCATCACTTTTATCGCTCTTATTGCGACCTTAAGCTACGTCGGATTAAAAACACTATTTGGCTTAGCTGTCGATACCACAGCATGGCGTGAAGCGGCATTTAGCATCGCTGATATCTGGGCTATCGTACTGATTACAACATTAATGGCATTAAGTTACTTTCTTCGCAATCAAAGCCAACACCCTAAAGTAAAAGCACTCTCAACCATGTTATTTGCAGGGCTGTATCTTGATGAATGGTTCACTCGGTTAACCTTAAAACTTTGGCCTATTCGCCTTCCCGTTGATAAGCAAACAAATACGAAGCACCACAACCAGACGTTTATTGCAAAGGAGTCACAATTATGAATACCGCTACCTCCTGTAACACTGAGCAAGCACTTAACAATACAGAAAAAGCGATATTAGCAAAAGTATGTGGCTACATTGCACCCAGTTGGCCACTTGATCAAATGATTGCTGTGAATCCCTTTTGGCACATGCGCGATATGCCCATCGAGCAAGTCAGTGCTCGCATAAGCGTATTGACCAATGCCAAACTACAAATGCCTAAAGCTTATTATCAAGCAAAATATCAACAACAAGCAATCACCGATGAAAACTTACGTGATGCAACCCATATATTAGGAGTTGTTTTAACACTTGAACAGCTAAAAGAGTCACTGAAAATTGATTTACCACTGATGCACTGGCATAACATTTCTGACTTGCTTGATACTCAACGAGATCCACATAAGATGGCTTGGCACGATGAAATTATTCATCAAATCAGTCAATTTTGTGCGGCACATTATCAACAGCTTGGCCCTATGCTACATCGTAACGATATTTCTCAAGTCAGTGATCTCTACCATCATTGGTTAACAGTGATCAAAGCAGACAAAGGGGTTAGTATCATCATGGATGAAAAACACCTCAACAGCTATTTTGCTCAGTTACCTGACTCAGCTGACCAATTAATTGTAGAAACAATCAATACGTTAGGAATTGACGAGGACTGCTTAGAGTATTATGCCCATGCCCTGTTACTCGATATTAATGGCTGGGCTTCGTGGCTGGCGTATTTACGTTGGCAAGGGGACTTATATCAACAGCCCCACGATGAAATGTACCAATTATTAGCGATACGTATGGCGTGGGATTTAGTTATTTGGCGTTACCTTAAGGACCATGATAAGCCAAGTTATGCGTTGTTAAGCAGTCAATGGCAGCAAGAAAAAGCACAAATATCCGAGCGTTTAAATAACCATAAAATTGCTCAGCGTCCAATATGGGTGTGGGCTAAAGCAGCAGAACTAAATTATCAACAAACACTGCAACAAAAGCTCATTAATGCTGATAAAAAAACCGTTACTAAGACACAATTACAGGCGATATTTTGTATTGATGTTCGCTCAGAAGTGATGCGCCGAGCATTAGAATCACAAAGCCAAACCATTGAAACATTCGGCTTTGCAGGCTTTTTTGGCCTGCCTATTGAATACCAAGCCCTTTCTAGTGCCCTTAAGCGGCCACAACTTCCTGGGTTATTAAAACCGATAATTCAGGTCAGTGAACAACATACAAACAATAAAACGTTATCAAAGCGAAAGCTTACAGCGGCTTGGCAGAGCTGGTCTAAAGCCGCACCAGCTGCGTTTTCAATGGTTGAATCCGCGGGTTGGTTATACGCGTTTAAACTGCTAAAAAATACTTTTTTAGCAAGCCGTGATGGCATACAGTCAAGCCATAACGAGCAATGGCAATTAAACAAAAATGATCAGCAACTTAATGTTCAAGATAAAGCAGAACTTGCATATACGGTATTAAATGCCATGGCGATAGAACACTATGCTGAGACTATATTGTTGGTCGGTCACGGTAGCCATACTACCAATAATTTACATGCAGCTGGCCTTGATTGCGGAGCCTGCGGAGGACAAACAGGCGAAGTTAATGTGCGTGTGTTAGCGTCATTACTAAATGATCAGCAGGTTCGCCAAGCATTAAAAAAACGCGGATCCACTGTCCCCACAAACTGCCAATTTGTTGCCGCGCTACACAACACCACAACCGACCACATTACAATTTTTGATGAACCACTGAACGACACAACTAAGCAATGGTTATCAGCGGCGACTCAACAAGCTCAGCGCGAAAGAATACAGCATATCGAACCAAGCCTAGCATTGAAGTCACACCAAGAAATAAACAAAGCCTATCAGCAGCGAGCAAATGACTGGTCACAAGTTCGTCCTGAGTGGGGGTTAGCTAATAATGCCGCATTTATTGTTGCTCCGCGAAGCTGGACTCGCGAGGTGGATCTACAAGGCCGCAGCTTTTTACATGATTACCAGTGGCAACATGATACTGATTTTAGTTTATTAGAGCTCATTATGACTGCACCGATGATCGTCACCAACTGGATTAATACCCAATACAATATCTCGGTCACAGATAACTTTAAATATGGTAGTGGTAACAAAGTACTGCATAATGCAGTGGGAGGAAATATAGGCATCTTTGAAGGTAATGGCGGTGATTTGCGCATTGGCCTTGCTATGCAATCATTACATAATGGTGAAAAATGGATGCATGAACCACTAAGATTAAGCGTCTATATTGCCGCTCCACAACAGGCAATTGCATCGATATATGAAAAACATAGCATGATCAAAAACCTGGTAGATAACGACTGGCTAAGCTTATTTCGGTGGGGTGATAACAATGAAATCGAGCGCTTTTTTAAAGGAAGGTGGCATAACTGTATTCATGCCAATGAAGGTTAACAACAATGCCACACATCGTACTTGCGACTAAGCATCAAAAATCACGCTGGATTGCTCCTTATCTTGAGCCTTTAGGCTATCAGATTAGAGAGTCTGACGCATTTGATACCGATTCATTGGGCACCTTTAGTGGTGAAATTGCTCGTACATGCTCACCTGAACAAGCAGCATTAACTAAAGCAAAACAAGCGTGTGAATACAGTAATGCTGCATTTGGCTTAGGCAGCGAAGGAAGTTTTGGTGGTGGTCCTTATTTTGGCTTAGTTAACTTCAATACTGAATTACTTTGCCTGTATCAGCGTGATACAAACACAGCTATTTATGGCCATGCTGCTGGGCCATTTTCACCCATTAGCTTACCCATTGAACATCATACAACCGCACAAACAATAGCCGAAAAGCTAGCCAAGTTTGAACAGCAACATTGGATATTAACATTGCCGCATACGCTTGAAAAAGGCCTAAGCCTAGATGAATTGCTAGCAAGGTTTACTTATCATTTACCATCTTCGGGGAAAATCATCCCCGATTTAAGAGCCATGCATAGCCCTGAACGGCAAACTATGATCGCAAACGCAGCGAAAGATTTAGCAAGACGCTTAACGTCATTTTGCCCCCAGTGTAAGGCAGCTAATTTTGTGATTAAAAAGGCAATAGCCGGGCTAATTTGTAGCCAATGTTCATTACCAACCAAGCAAGTTAAGCATCATCTAATCGCTTGTGATCATTGCCAACATAGCTGTGTTGTTCCAAGCAACAACGCGTTGGCTGATCCAACTTATTGTCAAATTTGTAACCCATGAGACTAACACTAAATGACACCATTTAATTCAACTAAAATGTTATCAGGCAAGCAAGGTATCGTAGATGCGATCAGCTTGCTTAAGTCGGGGCAATGTGTCGCACTGCCAACCGAAACAGTATATGGGCTTGCCGCAGATGCAACAATTCCTAGTGCCGTATTAAAAATTTTTGCTGCTAAAAAACGACCTGAAAGCCATCCCCTGATTGTACATATTCCTGATCAAAGTCATTTAACCCGATGGGCAGAGCAATTACCGGCCTGTGTAAAACCACTTGCAGATGCATTTTGGCCAGGCCCCTTAACGATGATCCTTAAAGCAAAAACAGGATTAAATAACCCTGTTACAGGTGGTTTGCATACTATTGGTTTACGAGTACCAGCAAATGCTTTATTTTTAAAAATATTAACCGAACTTGATACCGGTTTAGCCGCGCCGTCAGCAAATAGCTACAAACAATTGAGTCCAATAGCACCAGAGCAAGTTATCAACGACCTAAATGGTCGTATTGCGGCGGTGTTAGATGGCGGGAAATGTTCCTATGGCATTGAATCAACCATACTGGAAGTTACTGATCAAACTCTGCGTATTTTGAGGCCAGGTCCTATTAGCGCAGTAGAAATTGAGCAGGTAACAGGACTAACCGTGGCAGTACCTTTAAAACATAACGAAATAGTGCCAGGCAATGTCAGCGCCCACTATCAACCGAATACTCCTACAACATTGATATCGCTTGAACAATTAATCACTGAGATTAATGAGCATGACAACGATAAAACACATTATTTAGTGTATTCAAAAACTGCCATCGATGCGCTGCTATTTAAACATGTGCCTATTAACAACATCACATGTTTAGCAGAAGAACCTCATGATTACGCAAAAAATCTCTATGATTCGCTGCATCAAATCGATAAACACTCATGTTTAACTATTCTGGTAGAGCAACCACCACAAGAGCAAGCATGGTCAGCAGTAAACGACAGACTCTCACGTGCAGCATCGACGTATATCGGCTAAGTAAATATTTAACTTAAAACTTTGCAAGTCATTTGATTTAACCCTAGGCTTGCAAATCACAGTCACTATCCATTGTTTTATCCTATTTATGAGACCCAAAACCTTGCTTAAATTATGATAAATATCGATAACACTTAACATGTAGAATCACAATATATTATTTTTAATCACACCTAAGATTTCGCCACAGTAGCAAGACTATTTGATCAGTAAATGTTTGATAGCAAGTTGAGCCGCCAAAAAATTTGTTAAGAGTAAAATACCAAGCCAAAAACTTAACATCCTCCCATCTAAGCACATATGACTCTCTATCCCTTATGAATGGGGAAACAATTTGAAACGAAATGAGAAAGTACATTGTTTTAGCACGGCTAAGTTGAAAATGATGAAAATACGTTCAATTAGTCATAAATCTGCAATTAAACTATAGGATAATTTCCATTCGATTTAATTAACCTAGAAAAGACGACAGACCTCAATGACCACTCCTTTAGTGCGCTTGAACTTTGCACTGCAATCTTTTGAAGATCCGCTATCAGCTGCCATGGCACATACTATGGAGTACGATACGCTGCATCTAAATGCAAACGCAGAGCATGAAATTAGACTGCTTTGTGTATTACCAGAAGATGCGCATGAAGGCGACACTATTTCGTTAAGTGCAACACATATAGCAGCGCGTGATGCACGTTACTTTATGCAATACACACTGCGTCTGAGCGATATAGAAGCCGGTACGGTAACGCTGACACTTGAAAAAATAACTCTCAGTGATGAAAGTGACGAATATGTGCTGCAATTAATGTTGCATGGTTTACATGCCACCCTCAAAGACAGTGCTGAATTTGATGTCGCAATCAAGGAATATGGCGCAGGTTATATACCACAATACGAGCCGGCTCTAGTTTCTAAAAGTCATTCACTGCGCCAATATATGACAAGTTTTAGTAGTTCATTTTTATCATTATTTTAATCCGCAAAGCTGACTTTACCCATAGTAATGGTGGGTATGCCCTGCGCTTGATTACCAAAACGTTGCTGGCCCCCCGCTAAACATTCGTTCGCTAAAATCGCAAACAAAACTGCTTCTTTCGCATCTGGGTCGATACCTAGAGCATGGGTATTTTTAATCTCATGTAACTGTGGACACAAAGATAAAATATGCTTCATCAACAGTGGATTATGTATTCCCCCACCACTGGCATAAACTGTAACATCGGCTAATTTTTCACTGCATTGATTAATAGCCTGTGCAATCATCATCGCCGAAAATCGATTTAGTGTTGCCATCACATCTTCGTGGCTTAGCTGTAGGGTGTTGGTTGTCGTTTGTGCTTGGTGTAAATAAGCCAAATTGAAAACTTCAGGGCCTGTCGTCTTAGGAAAGTCCAAATTAAAAAATTCATCTTGGCATAACTCATCCAACAGCGGCTGATTTATCTGGCCTCGGTTGGCAATTAAACTATCTTTGTCATAATGAAGCGGCGCAAAATAACGTTGTATATAAGCGTCCATGATTGTATTACCTGGTCCAATATCAGAGCTAAATACAGCGCTCGCATCAGCAGATTGTGGTAAAAAAGTCAGGTTAGCAATGCCGCCCATATTCAGTAATATACGATTTTCAGTTAAGCTGCTAAAAAATAAATAGTCGCCATATACTGCAAGTGGTGCGCCTTCTCCGCCCGCTGCAATGTGCTTTTGTCTAAAATCGCCAATCGTGGTAATACCAGTCGTAACCGCTAAATGGTCGCTATCACCTATTTGCAAAGTACCATGATTAAAATCGCTCTGGTTATGCTGACTTTTAGGGCAGTGATAAATAGTTTGCCCGTGACTTGCAATCACATCAATATCAGCTGCAGCAACTTCCCATTTAGCTAAACACTGCAATACCATTTTGCCATGTAATTGCCCCACCCAAGGATGAAGTAAAGTAACTAACTCCAAATCACATTCGCGTTTGGCAAATACTGTTTTTATTTTTTGTTTATAGTCATCATCATAATCAACAGTGTCAAAGGCTAACACATCAATTTGGGTGTTCATGCCATGACCTGAGACTTTGCACAATGCAACATCTAACCCATCTAATGACGTTCCACTCATCAGACCAATTATTAATCTGTGTTGTTTTTTAGCGCTGTTATACAGTTGTAATATATGCTGATGCATTCTTTTTACCCTTAAAAATCAAAATACTAATTAATGTATATGCATTTCAAACTCAAGAATACTTTATACCTTAACTTTAAATATTGAAAGAATAATTATTTCAAACAAGTTAAAAATGCTTTAAAACTTACCAACACACTGAGTGTACCGACAACGATAAAATTCATAATAGCAAAAAATACATAACCACGGGAACTGACCATGAAACACTGCAAACCTAACTCAATGCGCCCACTCCACCTGCTATCTCCAATTGCACTGGCAATTATTGCTACTACTAGCCCTGTTTTATTGGCCGCTGAACAGCAAGAAGTGCAGCAAAAAAAACCTGAAGTAATTACTGTTACTGGCTCTCGAATTCAGCGAACGGAATTAGTTTCAAGTAGCCCAGTAGTGAGTGTTGACGAAGCACAAATACACCTAGATCGCGCGGTGAATGTAGAAGATATTACCGCAAAGTTACCACAAGCTGCAGCGGGAGCTAATAGTACAGGTGCAACGGTAGGTGACTCATTTGGCTCATCGACTATTGATTTACGTGGCCTTGGTCAAAACCGAACTTTGGTATTAATTGACGGTACGCGCGCTGTGCCATTTAGTTTTCGTAACTCAGTTGATGTCAATACAATTCCTGCCGGTTTGATCAAACGTGTTGATGTTTTAACAGGCGGTGCAGCTGCTGTTTATGGCGCCGATGCAGTAGCTGGCGTGGTTAACTTTGTGCTTGATGATGACTTTACCGGCGCTGAGTTTTCAAGTAGTTATGAAACAGCTGATGGTGGCAATGAAAAACTTAATTTTGAAGCCATTTTTGGTGGCGATATAGCTGATGGTAGTGGCCATATTACTGGCTACCTTGGTTATTCTGAACGTAAAGAGTTACTTGCTGGTGAACGTGATTATGCCTTAGAGAATGGCG
This sequence comes from Pseudoalteromonas rhizosphaerae, assembly GCF_028885455.1. Lineage (NCBI taxonomy): Bacteria > Pseudomonadati > Pseudomonadota > Gammaproteobacteria > Alteromonadales > Pseudoalteromonadaceae > Pseudoalteromonas > Pseudoalteromonas rhizosphaerae. The sequence continues at coordinate 1,738,506 of NZ_CP118496.1, read as the reverse complement.
CGACTATGATTAATAGCGGCGGGTTATACACCGATGTTGCCAGTGGTAATAGTTTAGCGATTAATGATGCAGGCCAAGTCGTGAGCGATCGTCAAACCAATGACTTTACCGGCGACCGCTATTTAACTCAGCCTATGGACAGATTTTCTGCTGGTTTATTATTTGATGTGGATGCCAGCGACAGCGCAATCATTTATGGCCGTGCGATGTATTCTAAAGTAACCGTTAATGGCGCCGGAGCCAGCGGCCAAACACCTATTTTTGTTAATGAGCAAGTAACTCTCACACAAGATAACCAATACATTCCTGATGAACTTCGCCAACAACTCACCTTTGATGCTGATGGTAATGCGCTAGTCAATGTTGAACGTAATTTAGGCCTTGGCGTACAGCATACTGAAGCCGTGCGAGATTCATTGCAATTTCAACTGGGTTTAAAAGGCGATATTAACGATTATTTACGTTACGATATTTATGGTCAGTATGGTCAAACCGATGAAGTAGCAACGATCTATAAAAATGCTTACAAAACCGATAAAAGTGGCAATAGTCGCTTTGCCAGTATAGCCAATACCATGGATATTTTTGATCCTAATTTAGATCTAGGCGAATTTAGCGACCCACTACTTTATACCACTCGCGAGCGAACGCAGAGCGTGTTTGCTGCCACCTTATCAGGTGATTCAAGTGCCATATTTGAACTACCTGCCGGTTATGTCGATTTTGCAATTGGTTATGAATACCGCAAAGAAACGGGCAAGCAAACACCGGGAGATGCATTTAGAAATGGCACTAGTTTTGCCGCTGTTAGCGCCTTTGATATGGATGCCAGTTTTGACAGTAGTGAGTTCTATGCAGAACTATTAGTGCCGATCTTAGTTGATATGCCATTTGCAAAAGAGCTTAGTTTTGAGGGCGCGTATCGTATTTCTGATTACTCAAACACTGAAGCAGAAGACACCTATAAACTGGGCATAAACTGGGCAATTAACGATGATATCCGTATCCGTGCGAATAAACTTACGGCATTTAGAGCACCTAACTTAGGTGAATTTGCCAGCCCAATCACCTCTCTTTCACTGGCATTGTTTGATCAAGATAGCGACCAATTCGTGCCACGTTTAGCAGGTCGTTTTAATGGTGATCCATGTTTGCTAGGTACGGGTGACGCAGCACAATGTGCCGCATTTGGCGCACCTGCAGTTGGTACTGAATTTGATAGCAGCTCTGCCGCTTATACTTACGGTGGTAACCCAGATATAAAACCAGAACAAGCTGAATCAGATACTTTAGGCGTGGTTTACACACCCAGTTATATCGATGGCTTCGATGTATCTATAGATTATTACAGCATTCGCGTAACTGATGCAGTAAGCCAAATCCAGCCAGGTGCAGCATTACAGAGCTGTTATATTGACGATCCAAATCCTAATAACCCATTGTGTGGCGCAGTATTACGCGATCCAAACACAGGCTTTATTAGCACCGCGATCGTAAATGACTTTAACCTTGCAGCGATTGAACAAGCTGGTATCGATTTAGCAGCCAACTATGTATTTGATGCACCAATGGATTTAGGCGGTCGCTTTAGGCTCTCATACCAAGGTAACTTTGTAACAAAACAAACTCGCCAAAATAATAGCACCGTAGCCGAAGTTGATTGTAAAGGTACTTATGGTAGTGCTTGTTCAGGCGATTTTGCGAGTATCTTACAAGCCGATTATAAACACCGCGCCACCTTTGATTGGCAGCTAGATACCATGAACTTCCAATTAGGCTGGCGCAGAATCGGTGAAGTAGACTACGCTGTAGATAGAACAGAAACAATTTCAGCACAAGACTACATGGACTTTGCTGCATCGTGGCAAGCAACCGAGACTATCGCGGTTAACTTTGGCATCGATAACCTGTTTGACAAAGCACCACCAACACCTGACATTGGCGCTAATCACTTTAATACTGTGAGTGATTACAGCGTTATTGGCCGTACACTAGGGGTTGCAGTTCGTTACTCACCGAGTTTTTAGTTAATCCCCTATTGCCTATAGCAGCACAGGATTAAACCCTTAAAGCGCACCCTGCCCGGTGCGCTTTTCATATTAGATTAGTTGAATCAAAACATTTGCTACTCATCTTGCAGATGGACTCTAAGTAACTTATTCACAAATAAGTCATGAGACGCTGCGCTGATGAGGAAATGTTGACGCCATAAATAGCGACCTACATGGGTAAAGGTTCTAAAAAGTAACTAGGTGCTAGGATTAATCCGTTGCCCGTCGTATTTCTGGGTGTCTCATTTACCCTCATTCACTTCTCTTTGTGCAAATTAGGGTCTTTAAACAATCACAACTAAGTCAATTCCCACTGAATGCCCGCAGTTTTACTCCAAATTTATCACTTCAATCGCACCGCGTTTTTGCATAGTTACAAACAGCTTGGTTTGCTGGTCATTAAATGCCACATTGGTTGGATGCTGCCCTGTTAAAGTATAGGTTTGCAATATCTTACCTGCGGGGCTAATTTTTAAAATAACACCTGCGCCATAACGGGCAACATACAGGTTACCTTGGTTATCAACACGCATGCCGTCCATACCATGGTCGTCAAATGTGATCAGCGGCTGCTTATTGCTGATGTTTAGCTCACTATCAAGATCATACTGCCAAATAACCCGCTGCACGCTTTCGTTTACGTAGAGTTTACTATTGCTGTTATTAACCGCCACACCATTGGTGGTGCCCATATTATCTTCTAATAATTGAGTACTGCCATCTGTATTTATACGCCATAATTTGCCGGTAGCATCAGCCCAATTAGGGTCGCTGGCAAATAATACACCGCGTTTGGTAATCGCAATATCGTTTGGTTGATTCATGGTTTTATTATGAGCAAAAACCTCAACGCTTTTACTATTAGCAGGCACTTTTAAAATATTATGATTTACATAATCCGCAATATAGAGATTACCTTGGCTATCAAATTGCAAACCATTACCAACGCTGTCATTTGGCAGCTTTAAAAATAAGCTGGCTTTACCATTGTTATCAACCTTACCAATGGTGCCCTGCTCAGCAAAATTAACTGCGTATAAATGCTGCTTATAAAAAACAGGTCCTTCAACGCCTTGAGTAAACACATTATCAGGCACAAACTCCTTACTGTGCTGCGCAATACTGGTGGCACTAAAAAGTGCTGCACAGCTCAATCCACAGATCATCGCTTTCATTTTATTATTATTCCTAATTTAAATTATTACTGGTGAAGATGCTCAAAATAGGGAAATTGTCTTCGCCAAACGACAGCGTTAATGAGCGTTGCTCGCCATCCTCTAGTTTAATGTTTTCAGCCAAGGAAATCGGGGCAACTCGCCGCCCATCAGCAAATAACGCCATAATATGTTCCGCTTGTAAAATGCGTGAACCTGACGCGTCATTACGAATTGTCACCACTGCGACTCGTCGGCCTTGCTCACTACTCATAAAAACGGAATTAACCACTGTAAAATCACTTTTTTTTGGAGTAATTTTCGCATCATTTTCAAAACTAAACTGCATTCCCTGTAACGCAACTTGATCGACCGACAATACTTCATCATTTGCCTTTACCAAACCGCTCACAAAAGCACTGACTAGCAGTGGCAGTAAAACCAACAGTTGTATTTTCATTTCATTCCCTCGCTAACAACATCTATCTAAAGGTTATTTTTAACATATGTTCTTTCTGTTCCAAAGCTGGAATTTAGAACTACTAGTGACGGGGAAATTACATGTCACTTTCTGATAAGACATCATCCAAGTTTCTGATTCAACGCTGGAATTAGTCATTTTTACGAAAAGTCGTTGGAATTTAGCGAGCCAGAATTTCAATACCTTTTAGATACCAAAAATCAGGCAAAGAAAAACCAAAATCTGCGACTTTGGAGTTAACTTATATTTATCTTAGCTGAGTTTTTAGGCTTGTTGCAATTATTATTTTGAGGCGATGTGAGAAGGTTTATATGTAGTGGTGTTACACTTATTCAGTTTTTATACATTGTGATTTTAAGTTCGCTTTGTTTGGTATGTGATTACATTTTTTGATAAGTCTACTTTTTGCTTATTAAAATGCATAAATCGAGACTGCAACTGCCGGATACAGCAACTATTTAAATCTTCTCTTTTGTACATTACAAAGTCAGTAAAGTGACCCCCCATATAAATCTGTTTAATTGGTTTAACATTACAGCATGCTGTAACTCGTTTTTCATTCCTCCGTGATTTCTCAAAATTTGCTTTTCTGTTTAGTATTAAATGTTCACTTACAAGAATGCGCATTGATTTTATATCTATTAATGTTTTATCTGGTGTAAGTGCTAAATAGTTTTCTTCTATCAACATGTTTATCACCTTAGCATTCGCTTTTAGCATTTTTATTGCTTCCCCAAAGCAAATATTTTCTTGTGATTGCCACTTCAGCTTCAGCACTTCTTTAAACCCTTTTTCTGATATTAGAAGTTGATTGATATAACTTAAAGTGGCACCAACTTTAAATTGAGATTCCATGCGCCCAGCGAGTGCATGATCAATAAGCTCCTCAGGTGTTAAATCGAATAAGTTGTACATGCCACGAGGAACATCATTTATATTTATATTTATAAATTTATCTTTCGCTTTCACCGTGCCGTTTGCTAGCGCATATGTCCTATTTAATAACGCTTGAACTGCGATGATATCAAAGAAAGATTTATCTGGTTGCTTGCACAAATACACAGCTTGCAATGTATTTTGCATTGCCATGTAACTAATTGACTTCATATGTACACCGAGGAATTTCGATAGCATAACCCCATCAACTTGAAAGCTGAGTTCATTAACATCCGGTTTCTTATCAAACCTACGTTTTGAAACGAATAGCTCAGTATCAATATCAGCACTATGATTTTTCATTAAAATTTGTTCAGCCCTAACTAAAGTGGTCGCCCCTTTCAATACCTTAAATGAGCCAATATGCGCTTTAAGTTCATTGATCCCTAACCGAGTAACTAATACTCCCATCCCATCAAGGTTACTTCTGTGCTTTAAAAGTAAACTTTCCCACACACTGAATAGCTCCTCGCAACATAAAAGAATAAAAGTATCTTCAAGTAACGTTCGAATATACTCAATGCTTGCGTCACGTAACATAAGTTTTGCTGTGATGAAGTCAAATGGTCTACATACATATGAAGCAAACTCCAACAACGCATCTGTAAAGGCATACCTTTCGCTACGATCTAAATTTAGAATATGTTTTTCAAATAACAGTGACGTTTGCTCTGGGGCTGGAGCGTTCGAATCGACATACAGTACGTTTTCTGTATTGACTAACGGTGTATTGTGTCGTTCACAAATTGTAGTTGAAGTATGCTGCCATCCATCATTATGTAAGCCATTTTCTTTAAAGCAAATTGGACACACTTTCAATTGTTTAGAATAAAAGTGAGCAAGACTGTAATGCAAGATTTCAACATTTTCGAATAAACGATATGTTTCTACATCTAAACTAATTTGCTCAACATTAAGCAGCATATCTACATGTTCACGCGTGTAAGAGTGCCAGCGAGTTAACGCGTTTAACTGATTTGATTTAAATAATTTTTGTACACTCGAAAAGCCATAGAAGTTTGCAATGACAGAGCAAGCGCCATAAGGCGTTATTGTTGTATTAGACTTCATATTTCACTCCTAGGTCTATTTTTAGAGCCTTAACATTTTTCGAAAAAGGGTTTGATTTTCTTCGTTGGTTTACACGTACAGTAGAAGACACATCAACAAAATCTTTTTTTAATACTTGATCTCTATTTTCGCTTTCAGCCTTGAAAATCGCTTTTCGTATCAGGATGCTTAACTGTCTTAAGTCACCTTTTGTGATTGCAAAAATGGGTAAATTTATTTCAGGTTTTGTGAAATCAACTTGTGTAAATTGCAGCACAGTATTCAGTGATAGTAGATAATTCACGAATGTTGTGTAGTCACCTTTCGTTGATAAAGACAGTAACTTCTTTTCGATAATAAGCGAGCCACGCGACGCAAACTGATCATTGATTTTGAGTAAGTTCAATACATTAGACGTGCCAGCGAAAATTAAAAACAACCCAAATTCATCAACAAGCTCTTTCAAGTAATCTGCAATTTGCCGCGCAGATTTAACTCCGACTTTTTCAACTACTTGTTGAAATTCATCAAAAACAAGTACGCGATAATGTTTATTTTTTAATTGCTGGACAATACGGCGGCGAAGCTCGACTTCAGAGCCGTGGATAATACCCGGCTCGCCCATTCCTGACAAAATTGAGCGAAAAAGGTCGAGCGGGTTCATGTTGGAGGGTGAACGTATATAACACGCTTTAGTTGGTGTAGAGTCATTAGCGTCATCAACTTGTTTTGCATTAAAGCGCTTAATAAACGCCTTAACTAACGTTGTTTTACCACTTCCGGAATCGCCAGCAATAACACAGCAGTTGCCGACACCCAGTGTCAATACTTGCTCTGATTCTTGCAGTAACTCGTCGAGCTCTTTCACATTATCAGCGCAACGAACTGTCTTTTCATAAAGCATAATGGCTTTAACTTTTAATGATGCACTCACAACTCACCTCCTGCGCAAAACTGATAATCACAATCATCACTCACAGGCAAATCATCATATTCGACAGACGAATTAAGCGAAGCTAGAATCAACTCTTGCGCGTTGGGTGCATCCACATCAATAACTTTCGTGTTATCGACTTTAGAGCTTGTACGTTTCTTGCGGCCCGTTTCAAGCTCATTTTTTTCAGCTTGTTTTGCTTTAGCTTCTTTATAATTTGGAAGGCCATTTTTACCGTCTTCTTTGTATTTATAATGCTTACGCTCAGATTCAGGGCATTCACTGAATTCAGCTTTACGCGCGGCATCAAGTTCAGCTTGCTGAAAACCAGCATTCTCATGATGATTCATCTCTCGCAACGGCACGACAAACGTGTCATTTTGATGTTTCACAACAACGCTGCGAGTGTCGATATTACTGTAAAAGCATTCGACTTTTTTAACACCAGACAAGCTGAGCTGTTTTAACTCTGAGCTGACATATTGCTCATTTTTAAGCTTGATTGAGCCGTTTGTATAAAGTGTTAGCATATGGCGGTAGCATCCACGAAATTCAGACAAGTCTTTGTCTTCACTTGGGAATGTCTGAAGCCACGGCTTTTTGCTTATTTTGGATTTCCACACATCAATCGGGGCGCGCTTGTTAAGTCCATGGTGCGCTGATTTCATGTAGACATTACACACGTAGTCTTCAAATGCTTCAATGAACATTTGAAGTGTCATAGTTGCATGTAACTCTGCACCTTCAGCATGCTCTAAGTGTCGATTATTAATACGTGTTTTAGACCCCATGTAACCCGGTAGTTTACTCAAAAACTCGCGACGCAAAGTTCTAAAAAAACTTTCAATAAAGGGTTTACTCCACCCTTCACCGACACGCACCACGATTGGCTTAATCTTCATCAGAAGTGCGAGTGCTTTATACCTACTGCCTTTTGTCGCGGTACTTGCATCAGTGTAAATCGTCGCAGGTATGCCGCCCGCAATCCATAGAGAATTGTTTTTTGGCATGACAACATTTTTCAAGCATTCAGTCGCTAAATCACTTGATTCAGACACATTTTTTCCGACACTAATCGAGTAACCAAGCAGGTTTCGAGTGCATACATCAAGAGCAACCATCATTACAACAGTGCCTAAATACTCCCCAGCCTCATTTTTCAACCCAAGGTTTATATAGACTGCATCCATCTCAACACGCTCAAGCGGATTTTCAGCTATAAACTGACGACCCAGCTTATAGCGCAGTTTTTTTACTTCCGCTTTACTGAGATTTTTTTCAGTCACCATCATCGCCTGCATCGCATGAAAACGTCGATAAATCGTATCGACAGCGGGAATGACCGGGTATAATGTAGGCTCTTTATGGCGCAACTCTGACAGTTCATTTCTTATCATGCTCGCAATTTCATTGACTGACTTTGCAGTTGTATCACTACGCACAAGGTAGTAATTACAGAAATAGTCGTAAATTAAATCATCTGTTTCTTCTGTCAGTCGCGTTGTATTTTTACGCTCGTGATAACCGCGATTGATTAAAGCGCGGATATCACCTTGATAGTCTAAATACGCCTTTATCTTCGCTTGGCATGTGCTGCGTGAATAAGTTTTTGATTTATATTCATCCCATCCAAATTCGAAAATGGTTTCATCGATATTGTTAATTGAAGTGAAATTCTTACTGTGCTTCTGAAAGTGCAAATCCATAAAGGCACTCCACATGTCAAGCTTCATCAACTGATTTTCAGCCAGTAATTTGTTAATCGGTATCTCTGAAAGCCCCTCATAAAAAGAAGCTTTATTATTAACCAGTTTGTCAACAAGTTGAGACTCCGACATTGAATTAAGACTCTTCTTGTCCATTTTCTGATTTTCATCATCAAACACTGAATAAAAAATTGTATTACCCTGTTGCTCCTGCACTACTGAGCGAACAACATAAGACATATTTGACAGTCGAAACTTTGTCCCCTGCTCGATTAAAGTGTTCATTTAGCCTCCTCAAAAATATTGCTAGTTATCATAGTTTCATTGCAAATATCGCTCGAAACATCTATTTTCATATAATCTTTGAAAATAAAGTAAAAAATCAAATCTCGGTCTAAGTTTAAGCTATCGCAAATTGCAAGCGCAGATTGCAATGAAAACTCGCGAGGTAACACATCAAGCAAGTAATTAATTACCTCATCATCAACGCTTCCTACCGCATGCGCATTTCGCATTATCATGTTTAAATTCGACAACGTAGTACGGGATGGTAAGTCTTTCTCTGTCATCACAACAAACTCAAAACCGAGCTTTTCAAACTCTTCTTCAATCAATTTATGCAGACGTTTCGCCTCATTATCTATCGCTTCACCCGCTTTCACCTCGACAATACAAACACTACCAAAACAATCGGTTATAGAAAAATCAGGTGTATACAGCCTCTTTTTACCATCATCTGTGTAGTTGATTGAAAAGGGCTGACTTCTCACAAATTTAATATTCGAATCAAGCTCAAAAACCTGCGCAAAATTTGATTCGTTGAGCGATTCGAAAAAGTGCGGGCTTGTGTCTTTATCCGTTGGGAAAAGACCACTTATGTTGAATCGACTAAAGCGTGGAAGATTACGACGCATGTATTTTTTGCGATAAGCTTTATCTATGGCTACATGTTTATCTTTTTGCTTCACACTGAATACCCCCTTTAATGAATTACAAGTTTAGATTCAGTTATGATGGCGTCAAATATCATTTAAGCAAGAAAAACGCAGTTATTTTGTGGTTTGATACAAAAAACAAATAATAAGCTACAAAATAAGATAAATCACACCTTAAGGTATTGATTTTAATATGTATAAAAACACATATAATAAATAATTAAGATAATAACTTTATAGCGATTGGATATAATAAAAATGGGCTTAGAGGAATAAAATCTAACAACTGTATGCTAACGAGTCAGAAAAGTTAGTAAAGAAAAAACGCATTTAACCCATTAAAGGTACAAAAAGTACTAACAGCTCAACTTTCCTCCAAACACATAAGCAAGTAAAAAACAGCTCACTTTGTGTGCGACGGTTTTATATTTGAGCTATAAAGAAGGGTATCCATCAAAACATATAAATAGATATGACACGTTCAAATGTGAATTTAGAATCAACAGAATCAGCACTGGTCGCTTTAAAAGCGTTCTTTAATATCATGGCTCAGTGGCGCGTTAGTGAAGAAGAGCAGCGTATTTTGCTCGGTAAACCTGATGACTTAACATTTAAGAGGTGGAAAATAGGTAACGTAACTGTGCTAGAGAATGATGTGCTAGTGCGCATTTCTTATGTGCTCGGTATTTATAAAAATTTAGCGACGCTGTTTTCTGAGCAAAGGCAGGCTAATGAGTGGCCTCACAAGCTAAATAGAGCTTTTGATGGGGATTCAGCGCTAAATTACATGTTGCTAGGGCAAACAGTGCATTTACGCGAGGTCAGGCATTATTTAGATGCTCAGCTTTGACTCGACCGAATCTTACTGTCGTGTATGTGCCATTTGCAGTCATTCATGATCAACTCGTTTCTGCCCCAAAATGAGTTGAAAAGTAATTTTGACTACAATGGTCTACACCCACGCAACCAATCCTGAACTTGAATGCGCATACAAGAAATCTCACCTTACTGCTGGGGAAATCTAAAGTATCCATAATTATTACTTGGCAATAGAAAATTACGAAGTGATAATTGGTGTAAGAACAACACATTGTTAAACAGCTAAAAAGAGTTAAATAACATGGAAGCAGCTAATAAATTTTCTCCAAAAGAGTTTCTTCGAAAAAGACGGCCAGAAAAATTCTCAGATTCAATCGTGGAAGAGACCGGAACTCTTGATAGGGCTTTTCTTGAATACTACTTGTCTTCCCTGAATAACCGAAGTCAGGAGCTTCAATTTGAATCATTTTCAAAAGCTGTTTGTGAAAAAGTTATTTGCTCAAATTTGTTAGAGCAAACTGGACCTGTCGCAGGTGGAGACGGAAAAACGGATACTCAAACATTCCCCGTTTCCGAGCAAAATAGGTTGATGTGGTATGAAGGGCTTAATGAGTCTTCACATAAGGAGCGTTGGGCGTTTGGTGTAAGCACAAGAAAAGACTGGAAAGCAAAGTGTAGGGAAGATGTAAAAAAAATTTCGGGCACGAATCGAGGTTATGTTAAGGCATTTAATGTAACAAACCAGTTTGTTAAATCGGATCAAAGAAGTGATTTAGAGGACAAGCTTTCAAATGAGTTTGAACTGGATGTTCGCATTCTAGATCGCAGTTGGTTACTTGATCAGGTTTTCAAAAATAATTTACAAGATATTGCAATTGAAACTTTATCTATACCAGTATCTTATGAGCGTAATGTTATTTTGGGGGGCGGTGATTACAGGAAGGATGTAGAGCTTGAATCCCTAAATAAGAAGATTTCAACAGAAGTAGAACCTAAAAATATTACTCTAGAACAAGTTAATTGGTTTTTAAGGGTAGCTGAACTAAGTACAGAATTGGAAAAGCCAGAGTTGGAATGCAGAGGATTATATGACAGAGCAATTAATGTTGCAGAAAAGTTTGGCTCCAACCAGCAGTGTCTTAATGCTTATTATGGCTATGCATGGAAAGCACATTTTTGGTTAGAAGATATTGAATTGGTCGAACAAAACTTGGTGAAGTCTATTGATTGCATCTCAGACTCAAAGAGTTCAACCAAGTGGGAGAAAGTTGTCACTTTATTAAACGTGTATAAGGGACACATTAAAATTACAGGATTTGATGGCAATGTATCAATAGATGAAATTAATGAAACAGTTTTAACGAAGCTAAAAGAAATCGCTTCTGATGATACAAAGCCAAGCAACGCCCTATTAGCTGAAACGCATATTGAAATGCTTAAGCTTCAACAAATGAATTCGGTGAGTGACACAGCTCCCATATTTGCTAACTTAAAGAAAATTGTCGAAAAAAGTGAAAACTTAGTTGGGTATCCATTTGAACAAGTATTTGCAACATTTAACGAAATGGATGATTTTTTTCATGAAGTTGTTGAATACGAAGATTTAATGGACTATCTCATCGAAAGCAGTTCAAAACGTGATGGAGAAGTACGGGGAGCAATCAAGTACTTAAAGCGCGGTTTTAAAAAGCTTGAAACAGGTAAGCCATTGCAGGCAATTACTCTTATTGGCAAAGCTCTTTCTGGGTTGTATAAAGAAGAATCTAGTGAAGCTGTGATCTTGGGGCTTCGCGCTATTTCCTCAGCGTATGAATCTGTTGGTCTCTTGTGGGCGGCAAGAGCCAGCGCTTTATTTGCCTCTTCTTTGCTAATTGATGACTTTTGGAAACATGATTTTCTTAATGAAAAGCAAGTGGAGTCATTCATTCGACTCTGCTGGATTGAATTGCGACTTGGGAGGCTAGGACAAGCTCTACAGTGGTATGAATTATCATTGGTTGTTCAATCCAGATTAGGTGAAAGCTTAATTAGTGAGAATGAAATAACCAGAATTGACGCCTATATCAGTCACCTTTTGCTCAATGAAAGGTTAGAAAGCCTCAAGACACTGGAATGTATACCGCAATCACTGATTCGACTTGGGTTGCTAAATTCATCTGGCTTTTTACAGTTTGCACTTGGATATGATCAAGATCTGAAAGAAGTATTCAAAGATAAAAATGAAAAAGAATTATTAGACTATTTGGTACTTGTTCGGGACTACGATTTTGGTATCAGTAAAGCGAATTTAGAGGATATAAGTGTCAGGCGTGGAAAAATAGAAACAAATGTTTTAGGTTGTAAGATATTTATTAACTACCCTATGAGAACTCCATATTTGGAGCTGTCGGAGTCAATCTTATCTATTGTTGAGTCATTTTTTGCTACAGGACATCTAAACAACCTGCACGCAAAAGAATCTAAATTAGAAATTGAAATCATCGCAGATGATGAAGATGAGCTGTCTGTTTCGCATGAAGTAGATGATAGTGGCGGGTTATTACGCGTCATTGTTACTTGTTCAAGTTTTGAAGTCGAAACAATAAACAAAAATGCTCAACTTGCTTTGTATAATTGGGGGAGCGAGTTCTTGATCGATATTCTATGCAGAATATTTTATGTAAATGATCCTAAGTCATTTGCTAAAGAGCTAATTGCTGATGATAAGGGGATTGTACGTTCGGTCTCATTTGCTTCGAGCTTTGCGGCAACTTACAACGTTATTGGAAAGGAAGCACTGAAGGATGCTCAAAAGTTTTTCAATTGTGAGAACAGTGATAAGTTTGTATTAAAAAGGGAGTTGGACTGGGATAAAGATTATCCAAAAACAAAACTAGAAACCGAAGATTCTAATCAGTTAAAGCGAGGGACTACTGACATTCCAATTGAGCTGATGGAACCAGAGAAAATGAAACATGGCGATTTTACGGTACAGAGTTTAATAAAACCTAGACTATGGGACAAAGCAAGGTGGAAAGGTGTCGGTTTTTCTTTATATCCCGATGGGACACCGAGTATAGATTTAATTTTTTCAGATGAAGGTGCTGGTGACAAAGTATTTCAAGATTTGATAGATGAAGTTGGTATTGAAAATAGACAATCAAGATTGCAAGTCAATATTTTGAAGGGGGTTTCAACTAAAGAGCCGTATAACTATCGTGTACAGATCTGTGAAAACTTTGATGCTTCTTCTCTATCAAAGCAAACAACTTTGATAAGTCGCTTAAATACTATGACGCCAGCATCAGGCGATAATCTCAGAAACTTTGTAAGTGCTCTTGAAAAGAAAAAGAGTTGTAGGCTTAGTTATGGTGCAATAAATAAGGGAAAAATGTACAAACCATCAAACTCAATTAACAGTTATATAAAGTTGGACTCGCTAAATATTATAAATGCGTGGGAAGTTGAAATTAACAGTATGGAATCTGCCGCTATCCAGTTAGAGGATGCTCCTGTGATTCCAAAAGAAGTCGATAATGCACCTGTTTTAAAAGTGATAGAACAGAGGAGAAAAGTACAGTAGTAGAGACTCTCGTACTTGAATTATCAGTTCCTTAACAAGGCGTTAGCTATATTTCGTTAGGATTCGTATAAATGAATGGATTTGATCAATATATAAAACCCAGTAAAAAGAAGTTTGAAGCCGACCCATTTGGTTATAGCTCACTCGGAAGAATACGATGGGGGGTATTAGCAGAAATGGCAGGATTCGAACATATTGATATCGAAAAGCCCGCTACTGCGGAAGAATTAAAAAATCCTGTATTATGGCTTACTCAAGCTGAAGCCCTCAGTAAAGCCGCATCCATAGTGATAACAAGTAACCCTGAATTTGAAAACTTCCCAGAGAATATGCGTGGGATTTGCGATGGTCAATTCAAAGCAACTGGTTTAATGCTTGTTGGTTATAGCTTGGAAATTTGCTTAAAAGCTATGCTGATAATGATAAAAGGTATTGATATATACATCAGCGAAGAAAAAAAACACCGACATCACAAGCTTCATAAGTTGGCTGATTTTGTGCCTAACCTATCTGAAAAAGATATGGCTATTTTGGAGTTGCTAACTCATTATGTTTATTGGGCTGGCCGTTATCCTGATCCAGGTTACGGATTTGAGCAGAAAACTGAACAAATTTTCGACTTAGCAGAAAAACATCAAGTAACAGTCAAAGAGATATTTCAATTAGCAGCTAAAGTTATGGGGCATGCTATAATCGTGGCGAATGAACTATGAGTAAGGTATAGCTAATAAACGCAACAAGTGAAAGGACTGCTAACTTGTTTCTGGACATAAATGAGTTTGCAATACTCAAATTTATATTACCAAAATAATGGGCTAAAAATTGTTTGGCTATAGTTGGGAACGCAGGAACCGAAGCGAAACTGCCAAGCATTGCGAATCACTCTTAAATGCTTTGTTAGCAGCGTTTTCCAAGTATGCGCTTTGCCCTTTCTAGCACATGGTCAAACGTCATAATAGTCAAGTTGTGGTAGCTGCTATTTAAAACTCGAAACGCCTGCTGCTGCTCACGATTCCAATCATTCGAACGACCGTATATTAAAGTACATCTAGGCTTAATGGTCTTCACGTAACCCACCCTTTCCATGAATTTTACACTGTTTGCCTCTAGTTCAATTTCATGTATGTAAGACTGGGATTGTGTAATCGCTCTAATTAAGTCAGAGTGCGGGTAATAATTATTATGATCAAGACCTGAAGCCCAGAACTTTAAACCGCCCTCTGGCCGCTTGATTTCAACCACATCGAGGAATCCGTCATAACTTTCCATTAGAAAATCTGAAATGTTATGAGTATCAATTGCTCTTTCATCTAAAACTTTGACAAAGTCGCTACCTAAAACCCAACTATTGGTTTCAAACCAGTTTTGCCATACATTTTCAGTAAAATCAGATTCTAGTAGATATTGAAACTGATCGATTGCACGAGATTTTCTTGCATGCTCTAAGCCTAACTCTAAGTCTTCTGGTATTACATCGTTGTCCAATAGAAACTGAAGCATCCCCTTTTTGTCTGGCAAATTTAAAAGTTGTTTAATTTGCTCTGCATTTGAGGTGTCGTACGGGTTATCTAAAGGCAAAAAAGCTTTCGTCCCCTGCTTGAAAGGTTCGTAATTTGTTGAAATGAAATCTATGAGATTGCTGAACTCTTCACTATCCAGCGTAAGCTCACTTTTGGGACTATCTAATTCTAGTGTTTCACTATCAAGCCAACCCTTTGTAATGGTCAACAAATTCTGTAGAGATTCTAAGCGGCATTTTTTAATTCATTATATTTCTGATGTGGCGTCATATAATTAAGCGTAGAATGCCTACGTTTGTAATTGTAAAACTGAATATAACTGTCCACCTCACTTATAACTGAATGATGATTTATAAATGACAGGCGATTCAGTCGCTCTGTTTTTAAACTTCTAAAAAATCGCTCCATTACTGCATTATCCCAACAATTACCTCGACGACTCATACTTTGTGTTATAGTTAGTTGTGATAACCGAGCTCTAAACGAGGCCGCAGAATACTGACACCCTTGATCGGAATGAAACATCAGTTGATTAAAAACCGGCTGTTGACGCTTAATAGCATTATTCAATGCTGCTATAGCCAATTCAGCATTTGGGCTTGTTGATAAGGCATACCCTACAACTTCCCTCGTTGATAAATCTAACACACAGGCCAAGTAACTCCACCCTTGGTGATTCCTAATATAGGTAATATCACCGACCCAATGCGTGTTATGTGAATCAGGGTTAAACTCTCGTTTTAAGAGGTTCTGTGCGTACTTATGTTCATCACCTGAATTAGGGTAGTAATGTTTTTTCTTCGGCCTGATGGCTTTTATATTCAACTTTTTCATCAGTGCCGCTGTTTTATATATTCCAATCGTATGATTTAACGCATTCAATTCAACGTGCACTCTGCGTCTACCATACGTATAACCGGAATCGTCAGCGATAGATTCAATTAACGCCAGCAGTGCCTGCTCTGACTTATTTGGCGTGACTGGCGCATAGTAATAACTACTTGTACTGACTTCTAAAGCACGACACAACTCAGATACCGTATAGCTTGGGGTCGCTTTCTTCAACGCTTTAATTACTTTAAATTTTGATTGTCGCGAATGAAGAAAGCGGTGGCTTTTTTTAATATATCATTATCCCTTAAAGCGCGCTGTAGCTGCTTCTCTAGCAATTGAATACGTTGCTGCTCAGGTGTTAGTGCTTGTACATTTCCCGGGCTCTTACCATCTAGCTCAGATAGATATTGTTGCTTCCAACGTGATACTGCTGACTTTCCTGCGCCAGACATCTCTTCAATTTGCTTATTGGTATAACCTTCTTCTACCATTAATTTGGCATATTCAAGTTTTTGTTGTGCACTGAGTGTTACTTTTGATTTTCTGGTCATAGTGATACCTTTTTGGTTTAGCTCATTTTACGCTATAAACCTCTCCAGTTTCATTAGACCATTACACTTTGGCTTATTATACCGACCAAGCTTCAAGAACACTTCGTCTTCTGAGGTGTTATGAGGGATTTTCCAAAATATTGCTCGGGTTAACACTCTAGGTTTATCACGAATTATTTTAGCTAATCTATCTTTAATTTTTGCCATGATACCTCTTTATTTCTTCATAGCTTACGCCGCCATAAGCGGCGCGAGCGTCCGGCGACCGTAGAGATCGAGTTTAATGGCTTTGTTAGGCGATTTCATGTGTAACCTCGAACCCTATCTCTTTAAGGCTCAAATTGATTAGGTTTACATCAACTTCTTCTGCTCTTTCCCTTAACTTCTCCCAACGATCTGTGACAATACTGGTTTTAGTATTTGTAACAACAACCAAATTAAAGGTTGGCTTTTTACCAGTAATTGAGGAGTAAGAATTCACTTGATCGCTAGACCGCCTGATGGATTGATTAATAAACATAAAGGCATGATCAGGGTTTCGGGTCCACTTGACCTCAAAGATAGTGTCTGCTTTATCTCGTCCATTTGTAACAACCCCATCGAATTCAACTGATTGATTGTTCTTTCTAAAGCGCACGCCTCTTTCAATGCGCCCATATTCCTTTGACAAGTAACTGAGGGCTTTTTCCTCAACTTCAAATGACAACTTCATCCTTGATGTATTAGAAAGCTCTTGTAATTTTGAAAGGTCAATTTTAGTGATTGTAGATTCTTCCGATTCTGACGGCTGCTCCGAGGTGTATTCCTCTTCTATTGCTTCCTCAGCTTTTCGGCGAATATTCTCAGCCTTACTTAGAGCTTCTTTCTTGTATTTGAAATAATTCTCATCTTTTCTGATTATGGCCGCCAAGTTCTGTAAAAACTCCAGCTCAGTAACAGCAGTTGCAACTATAAAAATAGCGGCAAAATATGTAGCCCAATGAGAAGAAAAGAAAGCTAGTGATGCTACAAGCATGATAGAAAACAACTTAGTCGCATGGCTTCTTTGCTTCTGCAAAAAAGTGATAAATAAGCACAGAATCGATACTAGAAGTACAACAGTACCGATGAAGCTTGCATAATTATCTGGTGGCACGATGTATTCCATTTTTTCAGCCTAACATTTTAGCATTTATGCGACACGCATTTTTTGTTGCATAATCGCTTGTTGGACTGAGCCGCTACCTGCTCGTTGTGTCAGAGTTGGTGTTGTTTGTGCTATGGGAATTTGCTTTTTGGTGGCTCTCACTTTCCTAGCTAATTTAATCAGCTTAGCTAGTATAATTTAAGCTTTCCCTGCATTGCTCAGCGCTTTTTATGTAATCATTACACCTAAATTTGCCTTAATAAGCAATTATATTTTTACGCACACAGAGGCCACTAGCCTGAGCAGTTAAGCAAATTAATTTACATAGCAGCCTTTGCTGTTAATTCGTTCGCTCTACTTTAGTCGCCTCTGCATCCAAGTTGAATACACTCATTAACAGTAAGATACCACCTTACTGTACTGACAAGAACAATGCGGTATCAGTATCACGCTTTCTGTTTTCGGCTCTTTTGCTTTGGATAAGCACGTCTCCTGCGACCTTATCAGCGCTAATTTCCGCTTGCGACAAGCATTAGCTAAAAAACCATAATGGCGAATGCATAAACCATTTAGACAACAAATCTACATTGATGTTCTACAGCAAGGCACAAACGGTGTTGCTAGCTCTTTGAGCAAAATTGTCTAGCTTGTTTTGGGGCAAAGATGAACTATATTTAGAACCCGCCCTTGGACAAAAACGTTTCAGAGCCGACAAGTAGCTCCGTGCTAAAAATAAACATTATGGTGTAATTCGTTTTTAGCTCTTCGTGCAATAAGTAATTCAGCGGAATATCACTTATAACTTTGAGTACTGTATAGTATTCTAGTTAAAAAAGTTTCATGGAAGGTGGGTATTACAATGACGTATATTTTGAAAACAAAAATAAAAAACTTCAAGAAATTCAGGAAGTATGAGGTTCAATTTGACCCCAAAAGAAATATTCTAATTGGGGATAATGAAGCAGGAAAGAGCACTATATTGACTGCTATTGAGCTTGTATTGAGTGGCAGCAGAAGCAAGGTAGAGAGCTTGGGTATCGAAGCTTTACTTAATGCCAGTGTTGTTTCTGAATTTCTAGCGGGTGAGAAGAGTATAGACCGCCTTCCGAGTCTTCATATTGAATTATTTCTAAATGAAACAGATAACCCAGATCTCAACGGTAGAAACAACAGTGATGAAACTTATGCTGACGGGCTGCAATTGATCTGTGAGCCGAACGAAGAGTTAAGCGCGGAGATACGGCAAGTTTTGGATACTGAAGGTGATAACTTTCCTTTCGAATTTTACGTTGCCAAGTTTATTACGTTCAATGGGGATGCATACTCCAGTTATCGGAAGTTTTTGCGCTTTCTGTCTATTGATAGCACTCAAATTAACAACGAGTACGCAAACAGTCAGTATGTAAAAGCCATGTATGAAGCGACCGTAGAGCAACCTGTGCGTTATAGTCTAATGAATGAATATAGACAGCAAAAAAGTGCCTTCAGGGATACCCAACTAAATGTGATTAATAATGACTTAGAAGGGTACGATTTTGCTATCCGCTCTGGCTCAAAGTTCAATTTGGAAACTGACCTAACTCTAACAGAGGAAGGCATTCCTATTGAAAATCGTGGTAAAGGAAAGCAGTGCTTTATAAAAACAGCGTTTGCATTGAGAGAGCGTGATGAAGGCAAGAGAATCGATGTCTTGTTACTAGAAGAGCCTGAGAACCACCTTAGTCACACCAGCATGTATAAGCTAATTAGTCAGGTAGAGAAGGCTCATGATAATCAGGTGATAATTGCAACCCATAGTAGCCTAATTAGCTCTAGGTTAGATTTAAGAAAGTCGATCTTACTGAATAGTGCAGCAATCAGACCTGCTACCTTGACAGACCTCACGAGGGATACCGCTAAGTTTTTTGCGAAAGGCCCTAACCATAATATCTTAGAGCATGTCCTTTCTGAAAAAGTAATTCTTGTTGAGGGTGATGCGGAATATATTCTGATGGAGTGCTTATACGAGCGAACGAAAGGTCATCCACCAAGCGAGGATGGTGTTCATATAATCTCCGTTGGTGGTACTAGCTTTAAACGATATATGGAAGTTTCTAAGTTGTTGAATATTAGGACGGCGGTGATCCGTGATAATGACAGTGACTATCAGAAAAACTGTATAGATAATTATGATGATTATCAAGCAGATTGTATAACAGTATGCGCTGACCCAGATAACACAAGAACAACTTTTGAAATATGCATGTATCAGGATAATAAAGATATATGCGACGGCTTGTTTTCAGGCGGAAGAATCCAATTAACACCGCAACAGTATATGTTGAATAACAAAACTACCGCAGCATTTAGGTTACTTGACGAGAAGGCGAATGAAATCACTGTACCTCCATACATTAGAGAGGCCATTGAATGGATAAGCGAGTAGTACTAGCAGTTGCAGGATCGGGGAAAACACAACATATAATTGATAAATTAGATATAAATAGTCGTGCGCTGATTGTTACTTACACTGTAAATAATACTACTAATCTAAAAAAGCGTATTTTAAAAAAATTTGGAGTAATACCTAAAGGTGTGCGTGTTTACACCTATTTTTCATTCCTAATGTCGTTCTGCGTGCGACCAATCGTTGGTAACGACATTAAGATAAAAGGGATTAGCTATAGTGAACCGCCTAAATTTGCGAAACGCAACACTCACGGACATTACTTCAGCCAAGGATCCCGACTTTACCATAGCCGTATTGCGAAGATGATGATGGATTGTGATGGTGTGTCTGACATCTCTGCGCGTATAGAAAAGTATTTTGATTTCTTTTGCGTAGATGAAGTTCAAGATTTCGCAGCTAATGATTTCAATTTGCTTTGTCAGTTGTCGAAAATGGATGTGGAGGTATTATTCGTTGGTGACTTTTTCCAACATACTTTTGATACTAGCCGAGATGGTAATATTCAAAAAAACCTACATAATAACTATGAAGCATATCTTACCAAGCTCAAAGATTCAGGATACATAATCGACTTAGATACACTCGCCCACAGCTATAGATGTAGCCCTACAGTTTGCAGGTTTGTTACCGAGCAAATTGGCATCACAATAAACTCCCATCGACAAGATGAAGTCAATATTGCCCTAATTGACGATACTGAACAAATTAAGAGGTTATTCTCTGACGATTCCATCGTTAAATTGTTTTTTAAAGAAAGCTACAAGTACGTTGGAAGGACTGACAATTGGGGAAATACAAAAGGCTTGGATGATTTCACTGACATCTGCATAGTTCTAAATCCGACCACATTCACAGCCTATACAAAAGGACGATTGGCTACTTTGGCACCATCAACGTTAAACAAGCTATACGTAGCTTGTACAAGAGCTAAAGGTAATGTGTATTTTGTCTCACAACGATTACTAGACGGGCACAAGAAATAAGTTAGATTTTATGCCGGCTTTTCACTCAAAGCAGACTTTTAGAACATTTACGTTAACTCCTTTTGGGGCAAGGGCGAGTTATACTTATAACTCGTCTATGGACAGAAACGGGGTAAGCGTCTAGCAAAGTGCACCTGCCAATAGCTCATCAAACCGATTAAGCTATTTCCGAATTTCAATGAGGAGATAGTCATGAGAAAAACACGTAGCCTTGAGCAGTGGCGTAACATTATCGAAGAACAACAAGCCTGTGACTTAACTATTACTGAGTTTTGTCAGCAACATGCGTTATCTAAAACAAGCTTTTATGCCGCACGAAGTAAGCTTAATGAATCATCAGGCAGCTTTGTACGCGCTAAAGTAGCTAAACACGTTGACGCCACCGAACAGCAACTGTCGATTACCCTCGAAGTCGGTAAAGTAAATGTCAGTTTGCCTCCCACAACGCCTGCATCTTTTCTAGGCCAATTACTACGCGAGCTTGCCTGATGAAAATGTTTGTTGAACCCGCGCATATTTACTTGCATCGTGACGCCGTGGATTTTCGAAAGTCCATTGATGGTCTGGTCGCACTCGTTGAAAGCGAGCTTGAACGTGATGCTTACACTGGCGCATTATTTTTGTTCTGCAATAAAGCGAAAGATAAACTCAAGCTGGTTTACTGGGATAAAACGGGGTTTGCTTTGTGGTACAAGCGATTAGAAAAGCAAAAGTTCAAATGGCCAAGCAAAGTCAGTCTGCAAGAATTTGAACTCAGCGCTCAACAATTGGCGTGGTTATTGTCTGGGTATGATGTACTTGGCCATGAAGAATTGCAGTATCAATCGATGATCTAATCGATCATATTAACAGTAAATGATCGTTGCCACACCGTCTGTTTTATCTTTGCGTCAAGCAAGAAAACAGCGTCAAATTCTGTTAAATTGCGAACATGAAAATTGATGCACACTCACTTCCTGACGACCCAGAACAACTCAAGCGCATGCTGCTTGAGTTGCAACAAGTCGTTGTTAAAAAAGATAAAGAGTTAGCTGAAAAAGATGCGCAAATTCACGAATTGCTGCAAGCTTATAACGCTAAGCTTGCCAAAGAGTACGCAAAGAAATCTGAAAAGATGCCCGGTGCAGGCGAAGTATTCAATGAAGCAGAAGACATTCTTGATAAACATGATAAAGCGCTATTGGCCACATCGGCCTCAGTAAAGACAGAAAAAGCCAAACCGAAACGCCGCCCACTGCCGGCTCAGTTACCTCGAGTTGAGGTCGTTGTTGACCTTGATGAAGGTGATAAAAAGTGTGATTGCTGTCAAAGCCCCCTTCACAAAATGGGTGAAAGCAGCAGTGAAGCACTCGAGTTTGTGCCAGCGCATATCAAAGTAATCAAAACGATTCGTCCAAAATACGCATGCCGTCATTGTGAGCGAGAAGGGATTGAAAGTGTAGTAAAAACCGCCCTAATGCCCGCAACAGTCATTCCAAAAAGCATTGCAACGCCCAGCCTGCTGAGCCAAATAATCATGTGTAAATACCAGTTTGGTTTACCGCTTTATCGCCAAGAAACGCTATTTGCTGATATCGGTATTGAGTTGAGTCGGCAAACCATGTCGAGCTGGATGTTGCGCTGCGCAGACCTGTTGTCCCCTCTGTATCAACGCTTAAAAGACGTGTTGTTATCTCAACCGGTTATTCATGGCGATGAAACCCCGCTCAACGTTATTAACGCAGAGAAAGCGACCAGCTATATGTGGCTGTATTGTTGTGGCGATGATAAACCGGGTAAAGGCACTAATATTGTCCTGTTTGATTACCATAACAGTCGCGCAGGCCAATGTGCGGTTGATTTCCTTGATGGTTACGAAGGCTACATGCATGTTGACGGCTACAAGGCTTACGAGCAAACGAATGCAACACTGGTCGCGTGCTTAGCCCATATACGCCGTAAATTCATTGAGGCCAAAGGCAATAATAAAAAAACCGTCAAAGCAGATGTAGCACTTAACCTTATTCGCAAGCTCTACGGTATTGAGCAAGCCATCAAAGATAAAACGGCCGATGAAAAATTCAAGATTAGGCAGAGAAAAGCCAAACCAATTGTTGATGAATTGTATCAATGGTTACTCAAGCACAAAGATAAAATCCCTCCCCAAATGGCGCTAGGTAAAGCAATTACCTATGCGATAAATCAGTTTGAGAAATTTCGGCGTTACCTAGATGATGGCAGGCTCAGTATTGATAATAACCGAGCAGAGCGAGCCATAAAACCGTTCGTAATAGGGCGAAAAAACTGGCTGTTCTCAAATACCTGCAATGGCGCGCATGCCAGCGCCATACTCTATAGTCTTGTTGAAACCGCAAAGGCAAATGACCTTGTGGTGCATGACTATATCACTACTAGCTTACAACATATTGCGGAGCAGCCAGATAACCTTGAGCCACTGCTACCTTGGAACATTAAGCAAGCTAGGTGTCGTTAGCCATACGCTTACGAAACGGGTTACAGTATTGCCCCTTTCTGTGTTAGGCACTGAATCCTTTCTACCGCCTAAAAGTTGGGCAACAATAGTTTTCTAATGGCACCATGTAACGCTTAAATTTAGTGTAAACGAGAAAAGTTTATTTGCTAACGACCGGATTTTCGGGGAAAGTTACATTCCATTTCCCCCTTGTTTAATCAACAGTAAATGTGTGCATCTACTTTAACTGTGACTTTACCTTCTTTATCGATAAATTCGAATTCAAACGCATTACCCATGTTCTCACCTAATGGCGTCAACTCTTGATTAATCTCAGGGTTGTAGAGAGTAACAAGAGTTTGACTTTCTTTCGTGTCATAAACGTAGAACGCATCTAGCGGCTCATCGGAAAAAACCAGATGATGTTTGACATCTTTATAATCATCTATGTCTTTTGAGCTTGTAAAGTTTTGCCAGTCCTTGTGAGTCATGACTAAAAGGTGTTTGTTTTCTAAGGCTTCAAAATCTAATGCAGATAATGATGAGCCTTTTTTAGTTATAATTGTTCGGGCTATTGTATTGTAAATACTTTCGATAAACCTATAGCTACTAGAAGCGTATCCTACCCCCGTGTTATCCAAGAATCTCTCTCTTTCATATGACTTTGAAGGGAACTTGAAAGGCACTTGTTTATCTTTGCTTAGCGATACGAAACTAAATAGTGGAAATTTGTCCGCTAAATTCTGCCCCTTCATCAAAATACCATCTATGTATGACTGCTTGATTGCCTCGCTCAGCGGTTGTGATTTCCTAATTTCTATTAGCTGATTGTTTAGGTACTTTTGAATTTCCCTGAGTATAGGGATTACAATGGAATTGAAGTCAGCTTCTTCATGTTTAATATGTAAGCGTATGGCTAACGACACCTAGCTTGCTTAATGTTCCAAGGTAGCAGTGGCTCAAGGTTATCTGGCTGCTCCGCAATATGTTGTAAGCTAGTAGTGATATAGTCATGCACCACAAGGTCATTTGCCTTTGCGGTTTCAACAAGACTATAGAGTATGGCGCTGGCATGCGCGCCATTGCAGGTATTTGAGAACAGCCAGTTTTTTCGCCCTATTACGAACGGTTTTATGGCTCGCTCTGCTCGGTTATTATCAATACTGAGCCTGCCATCATCTAGGTAACGCCGAAATTTCTCAAACTGATTTATCGCATAGGTAATTGCTTTACCTAGCGCCATTTGGGGAGGGATTTTATCTTTGTGCTTGAGTAACCATTGATACAATTCATCAACAATTGGTTTGGCTTTTCTCTGCCTAATCTTGAATTTTTCATCGGCCGTTTTATCTTTGATGGCTTGCTCAATACCGTAGAGCTTGCGAATAAGGTTAAGTGCTACATCTGCTTTGACGGTTTTTTTATTATTGCCTTTGGCCTCAATGAATTTACGGCGTATATGGGCTAAGCACGCGACCAGTGTTGCATTCGTTTGCTCGTAAGCCTTGTAGCCGTCAACATGCATGTAGCCTTCGTAACCATCAAGGAAATCAACCGCACATTGGCCTGCGCGACTGTTATGGTAATCAAACAGGACAATATTAGTGCCTTTACCCGGTTTATCATCGCCACAACAATACAGCCACATATAGCTGGTCGCTTTCTCTGCGTTAATAACGTTGAGCGGGGTTTCATCGCCATGAATAACCGGTTGAGATAACAACACGTCTTTTAAGCGTTGATACAGAGGGGACAACAGGTCTGCGCAGCGCAACATCCAGCTCGACATGGTTTGCCGACTCAACTCAATACCGATATCAGCAAATAGCGTTTCTTGGCGATAAAGCGGTAAACCAAACTGGTATTTACACATGATTATTTGGCTCAGCAGGCTGGGCGTTGCAATGCTTTTTGGAATGACTGTTGCGGGCATTAGGGCGGTTTTTACTACACTTTCAATCCCTTCTCGCTCACAATGACGGCATGCGTATTTTGGACGAATCGTTTTGATTACTTTGATATGCGCTGGCACAAACTCGAGTGCTTCACTGCTGCTTTCACCCATTTTGTGAAGGGGGCTTTGACAGCAATCACACTTTTTATCACCTTCATCAAGGTCAACAACGACCTCAACTCGAGGTAACTGAGCCGGCAGTGGGCGGCGTTTCGGTTTGGCTTTTTCTGTCTTTACTGAGGCCGATGTGGCCAATAGCGCTTTATCATGTTTATCAAGAATGTCTTCTGCTTCATTGAATACTTCGCCTGCACCGGGCATCTTTTCAGATTTCTTTGCGTACTCTTTGGCAAGCTTAGCGTTATAAGCTTGCAGCAATTCGTGAATTTGCGCATCTTTTTCAGCTAACTCTTTATCTTTTTTAACAACGACTTGTTGCAACTCAAGCAGCATGCGCTTGAGTTGTTCTGGGTCGTCAGGAAGTGAGTGTGCATCAATTTTCATGTTCGCAATTTAACAGAATTTGACGCTGTTTTCTTGCTTGACGCAAAGATAAAACAGACGGTGTGGCAACGATCATTTACTGTTAATATGATCGATTAGATCATCGATTGATACTGCAATTCTTCATGGCCAAGTACATCATACCCAGACAATAACCACGCCAATTGTTGAGCGCTGAGTTCAAATTCTTGCAGACTGACTTTGCTTGGCCATTTGAACTTTTGCTTTTCTAATCGCTTGTACCACAAAGCAAACCCCGTTTTATCCCAGTAAACCAGCTTGAGTTTATCTTTCGCTTTATTGCAGAACAAAAATAATGCGCCAGTGTAAGCATCACGTTCAAGCTCGCTTTCAACGAGTGCGACCAGACCATCAATGGACTTTCGAAAATCCACGGCGTCACGATGCAAGTAAATATGCGCGGGTTCAACAAACATTTTCATCAGGCAAGCTCGCGTAGTAATTGGCCTAGAAAAGATGCAGGCGTTGTGGGAGGCAAACTGACATTTACTTTACCGACTTCGAGGGTAATCGACAGTTGCTGTTCGGTGGCGTCAACGTGTTTAGCTACTTTAGCGCGTACAAAGCTGCCTGATGATTCATTAAGCTTACTTCGTGCGGCATAAAAGCTTGTTTTAGATAACGCATGTTGCTGACAAAACTCAGTAATAGTTAAGTCACAGGCTTGTTGTTCTTCGATAATGTTACGCCACTGCTCAAGGCTACGTGTTTTTCTCATGACTATCTCCTCATTGAAATTCGGAAATAGCTTAATCGGTTTGATGAGCTATTGGCAGGTGCACTTTGCTAGACGCTTACTTTAATATCGAAGTGGTTACAAAATGCTTTGGCGTAAACAGGTGATTTTGCATAGTAAGTCGCCGGTTTTAGTTCGTTGAGTATTCGGTTGACAATGTGCATGCTTTTGTCGCCCATATTTAAAGAGCTTATAATTGTGCTAATACAGGCGTTTAAATTCTCATCCAGATTTTGGATTCTCCAAGAGTAAACAGTATACATTACTAAAATCGGAACAGCTCTGACGTACGCGTGGCTAAGCTCTTCAGAATTCAAAGAACTATAACCTTGAGGCTGTCCCAACTGCTGTATCATTGAATTCAAAGACGCGGGTAAAAGGTTAATGCCTAAGCGGCACGCTGTGGAGTGAGCTGGGCTGAAACTTTCGTGGCAGTCGAGAATGCAACTCCAATGACTTTTATTTGCAAGTGCTCTTAGCGTATATTGAGCTGTTCTTTTAGCTGCGCTTGCTCCAACTTCCTTAATGATTTCAGATAACATGCGTTGCTTATACTCGGCTGTAGTTCGCTTAATTTCCTCTAGCCTCGGTTCTGAAACTGGAGTAGTCAACGCATCTTGAACGTACTTATTTAAAAGCAAGATAAAATGATTGATGTAGTCCTGAGGGCTAGTTGTGAGAAGTTCTTTATGAGTTTCAGTAAAATTATTCACTTCCTTAAAATGAGCAGAGTTATAACTGCCGAAAAGGTGAGAAAGTTCATAAATGTCATCAGCGAAGTGACTTTCAAATGAGATAAAATTCCTATAGTTATCTATCAGTTCAGGAAGTAGTTCAGGTTTCTTGTCTACTAAAAAGTGGATTAGACTGCGTACATGGCTATCTATGAATGTGATAGTTTGAGGATTTTGAATATCACATGTGTGTATGCTTATCAAAAAATCACCTCTCAGAAGCCAGTATTGACCAGTGTTTAGCTCTTTAATGCTCTCTTCATAGAATCTTCGGCTGAACGTCTCGAAGACATTGTAATCTTTCATTTTTCTATCGAAGAACAAAACTAAGAGCCTTCCGTAATCTCTTTGAAGTGACACGTACTTGTCTCGACTGTTCGTATTTCTAGCTGATGTCAATGTTGCAGCCAAACCATCCACAAGCCTTTTAATAGTATCGGTGTCTATTGAACAATCTTGATTCACACATGTTTTTTCTATCAATTGTCAACAACAACCGAAAAGTGATCCACTCCACCATTTGAATAATGATCCACTATTTATTAAGGTTTTCCATTAATCCGGCTTGTTTCTTTTCTTTGATCCTATAACTTTCCCCCTTAATTTGAACAATATGTGAGTGGTGTAAAATTCTATCTAACATCGCTGATGTTAACGCTGTGTCATTCGCAAAAATGCTCCCCCATTGTCCAAATGGGAGGTTACTGGTGAGTATGACCGCTCCTTTTTCATAACGCTTTGCAATGACATCAAACAATAATTTAGATTCCTGAGCACTAAACGGTAAATAGCCTATTTCATCAATTATTAGTAGCCTGGGTGCCAGAACTGAGCGCTGCATCACTTGTTTATACTTATCTTGACGTTGCGCTGTGGTTAATTGCAATATTAAATCAGACGCGCTAATAAAGCGGGTTTTTAAGCCTGCTTGCACTGCCTTGTAACCTAGCGCACTGGCAATATGTGTTTTGCCTACACCTGATGGCCCGAGCAGAACGACGTTTTCTTTTCGTTCAATAAACGAGAGTGTGGCAAGCTCGTTAACTTGTTTTTTGGGCACACCGGTGGCAAACGTAAAGTCAAACTCCTCAAGCGATTTTAATGACGCAAATCCAGCCATACGCGTAAACATAACCTGTTTACGTTGGTGCCGGTACGCCTGCTCACCTTGCAGTACGCGCTCTAAGAACTGTAAATAATCCCATTCCTCTTTTGCTGCTTGCTGCGCTAGCGCTGTTGCATTTGTTTCAACACCGGCGAGTTGCAGCTCCTCCGTTAGTTCATGTAAGCGTGCGAGTTGCAAGTTCATAGTGCCTCCGAGAATTGCGCGTAAATGTTTAAGTCATGATGTAACGGGTGAGTCTCGAAGGACATATCAAATACAGGTATAGCCACTTCTGCCGGCTGTGGTGGTGCAACAGGTTGGAGCGGGGGTAAAGGTTGTAGGTACGCTTGCTCTTCTTTTAATCTATCTGCGGGCTTTACTTTTATTGTGTCGTGAATGCGCTGGTTAGCCACTGTGTTCAACCAGTTAATGACTTCAACATTGGCTGTTTCAACGTCCAAAGTAAGTTCAAGGGCAAATAATTTAGTGGCTAATGGCTGATAAAAGTTATCGCGCACATAGCGCACCATTCGCTCTACTTTCCCTTTTGTTTGTGGGCGGTAGGGTTTACAGAGCTTTGGAATGAACCCCATTTCTTTACTAAATTGATAAAAGCATTGATTAAAGCGATGTTTGCCTTCACCGTAAGCATCACGCTCTATTACCACTGTTTTCATATTGTCATACCACACTTGCTGTGGAATGCCTTGGAAATACTCAAAGGCTTGGCGATGACACGCTTCGAGTGTTTCATAGCGCATGTTATCAGTGATTGCGACAAACAATGCACGGCTGAAGCCTAAAACAGCGACAAAGGCGTGCAGTGGTGATTTCCCACCTCGCATTTGGCCCCAATCAACTTGCATTTGTTTGCCCGCTTCTGTTTCAAAGCGAATAATGGGTTGGGGTTCAACGCTACCTCGATATTGATACAAGTACTGGCGTAGTAACGATATTTCTCCGGTATAGCCTTGCTCTTTAATTTCTCTGAGTAAAACAACGGCTGATAAATGTATTGGAGCGGCTTTAGCTAATCGAGAATGTAAATACGGTTTAAATGCCTCTAATTTTGAAATACCCGTTTTACGAGTAGCATAATGCGGCTCGTCAAAGTCACCTTGAAGGTATTTTTTAACGGTGTTGCGCGATATGCCCAATTGTTTAGCGATGGCTCGTTGAGACATGCCTTGCATGGCTAAGACTTTTATTTTCATGAACTCTTCTTTTGAAATCATGGTGCTTATCCAAAAGCACCAGTGTTAAGTTAACTGGATCAGATTTCAATTGTTGAAGTGGATCATTTTTGCATTGCTGGTAACATCAATTCAAATAGACGGTTCTCAGTTGATATTTCCGAAGTGATTGCTGTGTGCTCGATGTTATAGCAGGCAATTTGAACTAGCAGCTCTACTTCTTTCGGATGGTTAGTGTTATTTTTTGTTTGGAGTTTAGAAATTAGGTGCTCAGTAACGAGATTGTCTGACCGTGAAGCGAGAAAGACAGTTTTTATGAATTTAAACTCTTTTATCAGAAGTGCCGACGTAATCAGAGAGAATAAAAACTCCGTAAATAGAACATAACCATCTTTAAAGAGAGCTTTATCAACTGAGCAAACAAATAATGTAAAGCAAATAATAGCAATCAAAGTAATTATCAACTCCCGAAAGAGTACTTGAATTTCAAAGCCCATGATTTGCTCTATTGAGTCCATGTAGTGAGCAGAACCATAACGACTTTTTACACGGTTTAGAACTTCTAGGGCTATTGGCATTGTAAACGCTGAAAATGCTGTGAGGACACCGATCAGATGCGTGGCTATGCTTAATCTATCCATTTTCTCAACCTTATAATTAATTTATTATGCAACTTTGCACGCTTAAACGATACAGCTGTATAGCCTCATGTCCCTTTGGTGGTTAGAAAAAGCAATGTAAATCAGTGCTATAACATGCAGATATTAGCATAAATGAGGTTAGTTTGTAGGCTGGCTGTAATATAATCACTGGGACAGTTAATTTAATATACTACACTAAGTACTCTCGCCATGAATAAGTAATATCACACATTATGGCTACATCAGCGATACCGTTTCCTTCGATTTACATAAATTCAGGTTATCCGAAGTAGGAGGATTCAATCCGAATCACTAATTCGAAAATGTTCAAAAATGAGCTGAAGCGAGCGTCTGTTCATCGCTCATAGCTATCTGTCAGATGAAGTCTAAACCTATTCATCAAAACTGTAAGATCCGATATTAGCTACTACAAATCAGTTTGTTAACACCAAGCAACTTTGTCGTATCTTAATGGCGTCTTAAATCTCTATTGGACGTTGTTCGCTCTTTAGAGGCATTAGCCAAAAACGAGTTTACCCGACCGTCCGCTGATCGCTCAAACCTGCCCCATAAACTTTAAAGTCCTAAGCACTACAGTTACAACATCCCACATGAATGCAAATCGCTACCCATGCTGTATTAATTACAAAAAAGATATAGTATTGACTCAGAATTTACGGGTTTATGTATCAAGTTATTTGTAGTTCAACACGCTGATTCAAAACCCTATCAGAAAAACCCAAATGGGGAACGCTAGCATCACCTCTGTAGCCCTTGCTACATATAGCTCTGCATTCCAGCCTTGTAAGAAACCATTCCAACTTTGGAACAGAAAGAACACATAACTTGTTCTTAAATGGCAGAGCAAATCACCACTATTGCACTGCTGCAAAAATGATTCTCTGCACAGCGATAAACTAATCCATACGCAGCATTGAATTTGCTCACCTTAGCCCTAAGTTCATACGTTAAGCATTTAACTCGCTGCAGACAACTAAGCATTTAGATTTACAGTACTTATACGCAGCTCTTTTTAACTGGATACGGAAAACAATTATGCAATCTATTACCAATAAACAGCTTACGCTTAAATCTCGTCCTCATGGTGCGCCAACACTTGATAATTTTGCTATTAAAAGCGTACAAATGCCTGAATTACAACAAGGCGAAGTATTACTACGTACCATTTATTTATCACTTGACCCTTACATGCGTGGCCGCATGAGTGATGCGAAATCATATGCTGATCCGGTAGAAATTGGCGATGTCATGGTTGGCGCAACCGTATGTCAAATTGAGCAATCAAATAACGACAAGTTTGCAAAAGGCGATTGGGTACTAGCCTATACAGGCTGGCAGGAATATGCGATTTCAAATGGCGAAGGATTAATGCCATTAGGCAAAGAGCCAAATAATCCATCGTATGCATTAGGTATTATGGGTATGCCTGGCTTTACTGCTTATATGGGGCTGCTGGATATTGGCGCACCGAAAGAAGGTGAAACAGTGGTCGTAGCTGCTGCAACAGGCCCAGTAGGTGCAACTGTTGGGCAAATTGCTAAACTCAAAGGTTGTAAAGTAGTCGGTGTGGCAGGCGGCAGTGAAAAATGCCAATACGCAGTCGAAAAGCTTGGTTTTGATGCCTGTATTGATCACCATAGCGATGACTTTGCCAAGCAGTTAGCTGAGGCATGTGATACGGGGATTGATGTTTATTATGAAAATGTGGGCGGAAAAGTCTTTGACGCCGTATTACCACTATTAAACACCGCTGCTCGCGTACCATTATGCGGCTTAGTGTCGCAATATAATGCGACTGAGTTACCACAAGGACCCGATCGTATGGGGGCTCTGATGGGGCAAATTCTCTCTAAGCGCATTCGTATGCAAGGCTTTATTATTTTTGATGATTATGGTCATCGTTATGATGAGTTCGCCACAGATATGCAAAAATGGCTCAGCGAAGGGAAAATTCAATACCGTGAACATTTAATAACCGGGCTTGATAATACAGTGTCTGCTTTTAACGATATGCTGGATGGCAAAAACTTTGGCAAAACTGTAATACAAGTTAACCAGCCACTATAAACTTTATTTTTCAAGCGCAGTTATTACTGCGCTTACAAGGAACACTATGATCAAGTTACATCATTTAAATAAATCACGCTCTAAACGTATTATTTGGTTACTCGAAGAGCTAGACGTTGACTACGAAATTGTGGCTTATCAACGCAACCGTGAAACCTTTTTAGCTCCTGATGAGCTTAAAGCGATTCATCCACTGGGCAAATCACCAGTGATTGAGGACAATGGCCAAATAATTGCTGAATCAGGTGCGATCACAGACTATTTGATCAGTAAATACGGTAACGGTAAGTTTGCGCCAAGCAGTGATAGTAAAGACTATATTGACTACCAGCAATGGCTGCACTTCGCTGAAAGCTCAGCAATTTTACCGCTATTATTAAAAATGTTTGTGCAAAAAGATGGCGCTAAAACGCAATTTTTAGAAGGCTATGCCGATGCAGAAACCGCAAAAGTTATTAGTTACTTTAATGACCGCTTAGAAGGGAAGCGTTACTTAGTAGGTGACTCTCTAACCGGTGCTGATTTTATGATGTCATTTATTGTTGAAATTGTTAAAAATGCAGGCCAACTAGCACATTTTAAAAATCTCGTTAAATACGATGAGCAATTACAAACTCACGAGAAATTTCATTCCGCTAATGAGTTAGAAGCAAAGTACGACTAAATTAGTTTTGTTTTGGCTGTTTAAGGTGGTTTTACAGCCAAGCGATGCACCCATTCCGATTCGGTCTATCGAGATAGATTTTTTAAAGCATTATAATTCAAAAAGTGCAGTTGCTCATTAATTTGACTACTGCACATTAATTGCTAAGCATTAACATTATTTATACATAACTGATTATTAAAAAAGTAAATTCGTTTTATAAGTCATTCCACTTAACGAATTACGTTGAGTTATAATCAGCCAATATAAAATCGCACCAAATAATACTGGAAAACATATGACCATAAATATGCGCCTCGCCACTGGTTTTGGAGTGATCTTATTAATGATGCTCACATTAACCATTATTGGCACATCTCAAGTAAATCAAATTGACAATAATATAACTGAAATTAACGATATAAATTCTGTTAAGCAGCGTTATGCTATTGATTTTAGGGGCGCAGTACATGATAGGGCAATAGCAATACGGGATGTGGTGATATTAACAAATGCTAGTGATTTAAGCGATACGATTAGCTTAATAAATGAGCTCAATAACAATTACCAAATATCGCATGAAAAAATGGCGAGCTTGGTTGATCAAATGACTGATCACGAGCGCTCCCTAATGAAAAAAATTGATAAAATAGAAGAGCATACCCTCCCCTTAGTGGAAAATATTATCGCCGCTAAACGTGCTAATAATATAAAGCACGCAACTATGCTATTATTAACCGATGCGCGTCCCTCATTTGTAGAATGGTTGGACAGCATTAATCAATTCATCAATCTGCAAGAGCAAACAAATCATAATTTAACGGATAAAACACGTGAGATAACCAGCTCATTTGAGCTATGGATGATTTCATTAACTGCACTGGCTGTTATTATTGGCGCCGTAATTGCCTATATTATTAGTTCAAAAATTAAAAATGCAGTAGGCGGTGAACCACAAGAAGCGGCAGAAGTAATTGCACGTATCGCTAAAGGTGATTTAACCACTGAAATAAATTCCTGCTGCCCTAATAGTATGATGGCATCAGTTCAAGTAATGCAAAAAGAATTGAAAGCTATCGTCAATAGCATTATTGATTCTTCACAAGAGCTTTCATCTCATTCAGCAAGTGTCGCCTCAGGCTCACAACAAGCACTTTATGCTGCAGATAATCAAGTTACGCTAACTAACTCTGCCGTCACCAATTTAGCCAATATGAGCCATAGCATTCACTCAGTTGCCAGCGCAGTAAAACAAACTGAAGATAATTCAAAAATTACTGCACAATTATCACAACAAGGTAGTCAATCGGTGCAAAAAGTAGCAACCGAAATTGGCGGCATATCAACCACAGTGAAAGCAACAGTCAAACAAGTAAACATACTACAAAATCATGTTAAAAACATTGGTGATATATTAAGTGTGATACGTAGTATTTCAGATCAAACTAACTTGCTAGCGCTAAATGCAGCTATTGAAGCCGCTCGTGCAGGCGAATCTGGACGTGGTTTTGCCGTTGTAGCTGATGAAGTTAGGCAACTCGCCCAACGTACAGGTGATGCGACCGGTGATATTGAGAAAATGATTTTACAGATCCAAGATAATACCCAAGCATCTGTCACTGCGATGGAAACCACAGTACCACAAGTAGAAAGTGGTTTATTATTGATGGATGAAGCCAATCAACTACTGCAAGAGATACAACAACAAGCCAATGATTCCTTGGAAAAAGTACTTGAAATTGTCGACTCAACATCAGTGCAAGTTGCCACAGTGTCAGAAATTAGTTCTGGTGTAGAGGAAATCGCTAGCATGTCCAAGGAAACCAGTTTATCCTTAAAAAACAATGCACAAGAAGCAGTCGCATTGGCTGAGTTATCAAAAACACTGAAGCAGTACATTAGCTATTTCAAAGTGAACTAAAGAGCGCTTTAATACTTTAATCTACTAATCTATATCCTACCGCAGGCTCAGTAAGTAAATACTTTGGGCTTGCGGGATTTGCCTCTAATTTTTGCCTTAGCTGCGCTACATGCACACGCACATATTCAGGGCGGTTTATATATTGCTCTCCCCATATATGGCTTAATATTGCATTATGAGTCAATACCTTATCTTTATTTTGAAATAATAACAGTAAGATTGCATATTCCTTTTTAGTCAGCTTAACCTCATTGTCACCAACACGTACAATATGCTTATTTGGGTCGATACAAATGTCGCCACATTGCAACGCAAAACTGACTTGATTATTAGTACGCAGTAACACCCGAATACGCGCTAATAGTTCATTGGCGCTAAAAGGTTTAGTCAGGAAGTCATTGGCCCCATTATCAAGCGCCGTGACTTTTTCCACTTCACCATCACGGGCTGAGAGTACTAATACCGGTAACTGGCTCCATTGCCTAAACTCCACTAGCCAGTCTTGACCATCCATATCCAAAAGCCCTAAATCTAATAATACAAGGTCATAACTTTGCTCACTTAAAAGTGCAAAACCATCCAGCCCTTTATTACAAATACTCAGCTCATAGCCACTGGCTTGCAGTAAGGTTTTTAAAAAGCTTTGCAACGGCGGAGAATCTTCAAGTATTAAGATTTTAGTCATTATTTTTTATCCAGATTAATTTTGCCAAGGCCATTTCTGTATCGTTATCTATCGTCAGTGAAAATGTGCCTTGATGAAACTTAGCAACCACATCACAAATTACACTGCCAAGCCCTACACCTTCATCAGCACTTGCTTGTGGCTTGCTAATTAATTTATTGCTCAATAGTAATTGATAACTCACCGCTGACTCGTAACGGCTTTGGGTAAATTCAACAACCACCTCACCATCACCATAACGCCATGCATTTTCGAGCATATTTGCCAGTGCTATTTCTAACAGTGTCACATCGCCTTGGCAGCTCGAATTGGCATCAATATTTGTTGTTACCACAAAATGCGCTAATTGCTGCTGCCTACGTGCTTTTGCTTCGCTTAGCAAAGCTTGCAAGTTAATTGTTTGCCAGCACAGGTTTTCGCCCATTTTATTTACTCGGCTAAGCTCCATCACCTTGTCAAAATGCTGATTAAGAATTTTACTTTGCTCATAAATATTACCGGCCTGCTCTTTTATTATCGCTTCACTGAGTGTGATCTCATCATCGGCCAACATGCTTGAGGCGCCCATAATAGTTGCCAGTGGCGTGCGCAAGTCATGAGATAAACTGCGTAATAATGCATTTTTAGCACGCTCGAGTTCAGCTTGAACTGAAATTGCCGCCGACTGCTGCCTCAGTAATGTTTTCTCATGTACCTGATATAACAATGAAATTGCGGTATTTACGAAGCTCTTTTGTCCTTCAGACAGTAACGTTGCAAAAGCAAACCCCCCCATACTTCGCTCTTTATCACTTAATAGCATAAATTCGCCTGCCACTTGCTGACGCATTTGTTGAAATTGGCAAGTAATGGCCAAATGCTCGCTAATAAGCTGCTGAAAGTACTGCTTTTGCTCATCCAGTGTGTCTAAACTATTTAATCCTTTAGCCAGCTCATACAGTGTTCGACTATTACTCGCGTGTAATTGTACATCTCGCACCTTAGTGTTTAATTCGCCCGCTAACTGGCTGATCATCAATCCCACAATGAGCATCACGATAAAAGTAACTAGATACTCAATATTTTCAATATGAAAAGTAAAATACGGGGTAACAAAAAACCAATCGGTACACGCTACACTGACCAAGGTGGTAATGGCTGCAACGCGTCGGTTACTGCGAACTGCAACCCAGGCGACCCATAACAGCTGTAGCATCACGATGTCGGTGGTCGAAAACCAATCTCGTAACGGATAAATCGCCATAACCACAATGATCGGCATTATCACCGCCAAAAAAAATGCTTTATATTTGCTTGGTTTGCCCTGCACTTGATTCATTAACGATTCCTCTGACAATTAACTACATAGGTTACTGCCTTTTCAATATTGCCTCTATAAAGTTTTTATAAAGTTTTTTATCTCATTTATAAAATCTTTATAAAGCTTTGCAGTGCAGCGCTGACTTTACTATTTGATCCCGTATATTCAACTCAACTTTAGTGATTGCGTGTTACCTGCTATAGGTATTTGATAAGGCGTATTGATGATAAATTGGAAAATCACCTTAAGACTACTCGCCTTTCCTATTATTTGGATGGGAGTGGTACAACTGGTCTTTGCAGCGCTTTCATTATTTATTTTTAAAGACCGAGTTATTAGCGCATTTCTTATTCCTGGCGCAACGATGATCTCTGTCGCTTTAGTGCTACTTATCAATTTACGTAAAACTGATCTAACCGCCGCAACATTCAGAGATGCACTTATTTACGCCACAGTAACGTGGATTATAGCCGGTGTGTTAGGCGCCATTCCTATTCTAGTCGTCACTGGCGTTAACTTTAGCGACGCGGTATTTGAGTCAATCAGCGCCTTAACCACCACTGGCGCAACGGTGTTATCAGGGCTCGATAACATGCCTGCTAGCTTTTTATTGTATCGACAATTCTTACAATGGATGGGCGGTTTAGGCATTGTAATTTTTGTAGTGGCTATTTTACCTATGTTGAATATTGGTGGTATGAAGTTATTAAAAGCAGAAACACCAGGCCCCATTAAAGACGAAAAATTGACTCCTCGCGTTGCCAGTACCGCTCATTATTTATGGGGCGTTTATTTAGCAATCACCGTACTTTGTACTTTAGCCTATTATGCTGGCGGAATGAGTTTTTACGATGCGATTGCACATGCCTTTACCACGGTTTCAACTGGGGGCTTTTCAACCCATGATGCCAGTATGTGGTATTACCACAGCCACTTACTGCTGTGGATAGCGAATGTATTTATGCTTGCAGGAGCGATTAACTTTGCCTTGCACTTCAAAGTAGCGCACAAAAGAGCCATTACTAGTTATTATCATGATGAAGAGACGCGTTATTTTATTTATATAGTGGTGCTTTTATCGGTTCTTTTAACCACCATGCTACTGCTTAAAGACAGCTACTCAAATGTACTTGAAGCATTTAGTTTCTCTACATTTCATATTATTTCTTTTATTACCAGCACCGGTTATGGCGCAGCAGGCTTTACTGACTGGCCAGCTGAGGCTGGGTTTTTACTGGTTATTGCCGGCTATCTTGGTGGTTGTGCAGGGTCAACGGCTGGCGGAAATAAAATAATTCGTAACATTATTGTTGGCAAAATGATTAATAACAATATTAAACAGCTGCTTCACCCAAGAGCGATATTTACACTTAAATATCAAGGCTCGCCCGTTAAAGAAGATGTACGCCATGCAATTATGGCATTTATGACCTTTGCTGTTGGTTCAAGCTTACTGTTTACAATGTTGCTTATGGCAACGGATCTGGATTTTTGGAGCGCATTTACTGCAGTAGCTGCATGCGTCAATGTACTTGGCCCTGGATTTGGTGAAGTTGGCGCTAACTTTCAACCAGTTTCAGACACCGGTATTTGGATACTCTCGGTCGCTATGATCGTGGGTCGGTTAGAATATTTTACTGTTTTTGCACTTTTTACTCATAGCTTTTGGAAAAAATAACGAAGGAATACTATGGCACATTTTACAGTTATTGGTTTAGGTCGCTTTGGCATTGCAGCAAGTCTTGAGTTGATTCATTTAGGGCACACAGTGACTGGCGTTGATAGCAACCCAAAACTCGCCGAAAAGTATGTTGAGCACTTATCAGAGACAGTGGTATGCGATTCAACAGATGAAGCGGCGTTAAAGGAGCTCGATTTAGCAAGTAGTGAAGCGGTCTTAGTCGCAATTGGTGAAGATATGCAGTCCAGCATATTATGTACCTTAGCACTAAAAAATTTAGCGGTTAAACAAATATGGGTTAAAGCCAGCACCAAAGCGCATCATACGATTATATCAAAGTTGGGTGTCTCGCGTATTATTCACCCAGAAGAAGAAATGGGAGTGCGCGTTGCACAAGCGCTAAACTACCCAATAGTGAATGATTATATTTCCTTAGGTAATGGTTTATACGTGGTAGAAGTGAGTATCAAAGCGCATTTACATCAAACACAATTAGGCCATTTACTAAAAGAAATCAAAGCGTCAATTGACCCGCTACTGGTTAAACGAGGCAAACAAACATTTGTAAAATTAACGAATGACTTTGAATTGCTCGAATACGACACGCTGCTGTTATCTGGTAACCGTGTACAATTAAACTATCTTGCGCCAAGGCTGTTATAACCATGGTTTTATGGCATCCACTAAAAACTGCTATCGAACGCAGCCCTAGCGGCAATAAAAAAATCAATGCTGCACCGCCGCTTATTTTGTGCTGCAGCTTTTTGATATTAATCGCACTAGGGGCTTTAGCATTAAAGCTGCCTTTTGCCACCAATGAACCTATTTCGTGGATACAAAGTGCCTTTACTGCAACATCGGCGGTAACCGTCACCGGATTAGTTGTGGTAGACACAGGCTCCACATTTACCCCTTTTGGCCAAGGGGTGATCGCGCTATTAATTCAACTTGGTGGCTTGGGTTTGATGACATTTGCAGTGGTAACCTTGCTGGCACTGGGTAACAAAGTTGGCTTTATTCAAAAAACAGTGACTAAAGCCGCTTTTAATCAAACAGATACATCAACACTTTTGAGTACGGCAAAATCAGTGCTGCTTTTTGCCATCATTGTAGAGTCACTCGGTGTTGTTATTTTAACGCTGTACTGGCTCCCTGAGCTGGGCTTACAAACCAGTTTTTTCCATGCGTTGTTTTATACCATTAGTGCATTTAATAATGCGGGATTTGCGCTTAGCCCCAACAGCCTAATGCAGTATGTTGACGATCCCGTGATCAATCTTACCATTACTGGTTTGTTTATTATCGGTGGCCTAGGTTTTACAGTACTCATGGATGTGTATAAATCAAAACGTTGGGCAGCCCTTAGCACCTATAGTAAGTTAATGCTGATCAGCACGGTTATCATCAATATTGTAGCGCTGGTACTGATTTACGTTATTGAATATGACAATCCAAAAACACTGCAACCCTTGTCAGAAGTCGGTAAATGGCTAGCTGCTTGGTTTCAAGCCGTAACACCGCGTACGGCTGGATTTAATACCATTGCTATAGAAGAGCTGAGAAATGCCAGTACCGCATTAACAATGATGTTAATGTTTATTGGTGGAGGCTCACTCAGTACCGCAAGTGGTATAAAAGTAGTGACTTTTGTGGTGTTGATTTTAGCAACTTACAGCTACTTACGCCGCGATAAAGGCGTTACTGTGTTACGCCGAGAAATCGACAAAGAATCTGTTTATAAAGCACTGGCTTTAACCCTTGTTTCAGCGGGTATAACATGGCTGGCTATTTTTACGTTACTGATTGTTGAAGATGCGCCTTTTTTAGATGTCGCCTTTGAGGCTGTGTCCGCACTTGGCACTGTAGGATTGTCTCGGGGTTTAACTGCTTCTCTTTCTCCGCTGGGCGAATTTATCATTATGTTTTTAATGTTTATGGGAAGGATTGGCCCCTTAACCATTGCCTACTTTTTAGCGAGTCCTCGCAGTAGGAAACTAAGATATCCAAGCGCACAATTATCGATTGGCTAAATAGCAGAGCTGGGAGAATCTCAAACTAAATCCCAGCTAATACTCGCTCAGTGACGTACTAGCTTGATGCCATTTAAAATTCGCCACATACTAACAGACGATTTTCATAGGTTAAAAACACAGATAATAACGCAGACACCCATCTTAATTTCGTAACTAATAACGCAGACACCCATCTTAATTTCGTAATAGGTAGACTAAAAATTGATTGGAAAATAACAAGAAAATAACAAAGACACCCATTGTTAATTTATGGAATACAGCCAAAAATTAACCATAATGGTTTAAGAGCTTGCATAAAGATAATAACACAGACACCCATCTTAATTTCGTAATGTGTAAACTAAAAATTGATTGGAAAATAACAAAGACACCCATTATTAATTTATGGAATACAGCCAAAAATTAACCATGATGGTTTAAGAGCTTGCATAACGAATATGAGGTTGGTTAATGGTTCTGAATTGAATAAAATTTAACTATCGATACATTAATAAACTAACGACAAAAAAACCTTCAAACCAGCGCTTGCTATGCAGGAGAAAAAGCTGTTCATTTGCAGTAATCAACTAATGTAAGCTAACAAAACTCGTCATCGCGAACCTTTATTTATCAGCTTGGTTATCAAACTAAAAGTGAGGATACCTAAAGCATCAGCAAGTAGATCAGCGATGTCTAAGGTTCTACTAGGTATGAAGTATTGGCTTAGCTCTTCCAATAAAACGAATAGAAACACGACGCTCGAACCAATATACAAATTGCATGACAATACTGAATATGATTTTAGCTTAAACGCAAAATTAGCACCTAGAGTAAGCAAACCAAATAAACAAAAGTGCCCTACTTTATCGCCATAAGGGATACTTCTAACAAGCTCAAAGAAAATACTATGTTGCCCCGTATTAGCTTGGTATATGACCCATATAATAAAGCTAAGAAAAGTAACTGACACAATAGTGATTAATTTATGCATGATTGTTTAATGCTATTGTTGAGTTACCAACCATAGCCGAATAGCGATTATGATTCAATCACTTAGTAATCTACTGCTAAAGCAACCATCAGATCCCTGCAAGGTCACGCTCGGTGATGCACTCGTCCGATGCCATTTCAAATTCGCGGCATACTAACGGGCGGTTTTCGTAGATTGAACACATTAAGGTATTGCGGTCGAGTGCTTGGCACCAACCATCATCGGCGC
The DNA here is from genome assembly GCF_028885455.1 of Pseudoalteromonas rhizosphaerae. Taxonomy (NCBI): domain Bacteria; kingdom Pseudomonadati; phylum Pseudomonadota; class Gammaproteobacteria; order Alteromonadales; family Pseudoalteromonadaceae; genus Pseudoalteromonas; species Pseudoalteromonas rhizosphaerae. The sequence goes on along the minus strand of NZ_CP118496.1, from coordinate 1,696,526 downwards.
GTTTCATCACTTCGCTGCCCCATTTATCATATTCAATATAATGAAACGGCACGCCAGTGTCGGTCACAATACGCACTTCTAACTGACAACAACATGCTTGGCAATTAGCACAAGTAACAGGCTCAGGGGCTGATGTAATATTTTTTACTGCAATGACGGTTTCATCGGAGTGAACAATCTGGGGCATAAAGGCTTACTTTTAAGAATAAGCCCCTAGCATACCTGAGTGAATTTAACGCGCCAGTAGTTTCGCTTTTATTTCGCTGTAACGCTGCTGCTCACACAAACCAAAACCACTGAGTTGACGCACTTTGTTACGCGCAAATAACGGCACGCTCATTCCCGCTAAAAAGCGGCATTGGGTTTCAATACCTATATTATGTATACCTTTACTGGCGAGGTGACTAAGTAACTCATCAACCTTTTGATAAATTACAGCATCGTTAGCAAAGCTATGAGCGAGTGAATATTCAAGTGTTACAGCTTGGCCTCTACATACTGAGCAATGGCCGCATTGCTGTGGCGCTTGATGGTCGTCAAAATAACGAGCAAGGTTATAGCTCAAACATGTTTTAAGCTCGAAAAAGCGAATAAGTGCCGCAATACGCTTAATTTCAGCTTGCTCTTTATCAACAAAATAGCTGTGTAATTGCTTAGCCAGCTCAGGGTTATTAATTACCTCATTATGTACTTGATAGACTTGGGTGATTCGCTTTGTTTCAAGTGCTATTAAATTCTTCTCTGCTAAATAATCAAGCGCTGCAACAACGCGTTTGCGATCCACCTGAGCGGCTTGGGTAAGCGTGTCAAAATTTAGTGTGCCCCAGATTTTTTTAAACTGGGTATGGTTAAATATTAACTGTAAAAATGCTTGTCTATCAGCATCAAAGTGACCAAGTAAAGCGGCTTTATCAACCAAAAACTTATATTTAAAGTCGGCGTAATAAGCATAAAGTGGTGTTATTGCACCTTGCATTTCCAATTGTACTAACAAGGTTTTAAGCGCTAATTGGCGAATATTACTATCACTTGAAAGGCTGTATTCTTGCATTTCCCACTGTTGACTTTCTTTTGAGTGATCGATTTGGTGTTGGCGAATATCGTTGATCACATGCTCAATACCGCTAAGCTCTGGGGTATCGCCATAAACAAAGTTTTCAACCGTGTTTAAGCCATCTAAATTAGCCAATGTAAAACACTGCGATGGTTGTCCGTCTCTCCCTGCACGACCAATTTCTTGGCTGTAGTTTTCAATCGACTTTGGTAAATCATAATGAATAACAAAACGGATATCTGATTTATCAACCCCCATACCAAACGCAATCGTGGCCACTACGACATTAATTTTACCCGCCATAAAATCATCTTGGATACCATAACGCAGGGTATCTTCAAGCCCAGCATGATAAGCCACAGCGTGTAAGCCTTGGCGGCTAAGCGCTTCAGCGACTTGCTCTGCACTATGTTGTAAGGTCACATAAACAATCCCTGGGCCCGTTTGCTCGCGCACAATATTAGCCAATGTACTTGCTTTATCAGCGCTTTTCACGCTGAGTATCGATAAGTCTAAATTAGCCCGATAAAACCCAGTTTGTACAATGCATTCTGGCGCTATTGCAAAACGCTCACTCATATCACGCTTTACTTTTTTAGTGGCGGTGGCCGTTAATAATAATACCAAAGGAATATTGAGCTCATCACGATAGCGCGGCAGTTTTAAATAATCAGGCCTAAAATTATGGCCCCATTCGGAAATACAGTGAGCTTCGTCAACCACCAGCATTGAAATAGCCACTTGATTAATAAATTCGCGAAATCGCTCGTTTTTAAAACGTTCTACCGACACCATTAAAATTTTCACTTTACCGGCACGCACATCGCTCATTACAGTGTGGCTTTGCTCAGCGGTTTGACTCGAATCAAGGCTTGCGGCATAAATTCCTTTGTTATTTAAAAAACCAATTTGGTCTTTCATCAGCGCAAGTAATGGCGAAACAACCAGCGTTAGATTAGGTAAATGTAGTGCGGTTAACTGATAACACAATGACTTACCAGATCCAGTGGGGAAAATTGCCAATGATGATTGGTTATTTAGCAGTTGCTCTATGGTTTGCTGCTGACCTTGGCGAAATTGACTAAACCCAAAGTGTTGCTCAAGTGAAGAAAGTATCGATCCGCTCATAATATTTCCCTTTATTCATATTCCCTAATAAAGGAAATCATAGTTTGAAAATGCAATGTTTGCCATGGTAACTTTTTTTTGCTTTATTTTCTTGGCTTATCTATTTGTTCCTATTAAATTTTACTGACAAATCGTGGGAAAAGGCGCATTATAAATGCGTTGCTTGAAAAGGTATTTTGAACATTTTTGTTCTGCTCAATACCTAAGTGTTCTATACGTTTCATCATCATAAGAGCATTTAGGTATAATTCTTTTGAGGGCAATGAAATGATAACCACACATCCTAAAATCGTGATCATCGGTGGCGGTGCCGGCGGCCTTGAGCTCGCAACGCAATTAGGGCATAAACTAGGGAAGAAAAAACACGCCGACATTCTATTAATTGATAAAAATCGCACCCATATTTGGAAACCTTTACTGCACGAAGTAGCAACGGGCTCTATAGATGCCGATTTAGATGGGGTAGTTTACTCAGCACACGCAGCAAAACATCATTATAACTTTCAACTTGGCACTTTTTGCAACCTTGATAACGCTAATAAAACCATCACACTCAGTGCCTTTAATGACGAACTTGGCCATCAAATTTTACCACAACGCACCGTTCATTATGACTACTTGGTGATTGCCATCGGCAGCGTCAGTAACGACTTCAATACACCCGGTATTAAAGAACATTGTTTTTATCTTGATTCAAACCAACAAGCGGAACGCTTTCAGCACGCGCTACTCGATAACTTTACTCGGCTACATCAAGACGACAACCCACAGCATGCATTAAATATTGCCATTGTTGGCGGTGGCGCAACAGGCGTTGAACTCTCAGCTGAGCTGTATCATGTTTCTGACTTATTAAAACTTTATGGTTTGACAAATATGTCGGCAAAGCGCTTACACATTCATTTAATCGAAGCAGGCCCGCGTATTTTACCCGCCCTACCAGAGCGTATAGCAAACTCAGCGAAAAGAGAGCTACTAAAGCTTGGTGTTAACGTTCGAGAAAACACCCAAGTAAAGCAGGCAACAAATCAAGGATTCATCACTAAAGATGATGAACAGATCGATGCCGACATTATGGTATGGGCAGCGGGTGTAAAAGCCCCCGATTTTATAAAAGATCTCGGGATTTTTGAACTAACTCGTAATAACCAAATCATGGTGAACGACTATTTGCAAAGTAATAGCGATGACACCATTTTTGTATTAGGTGACTGTTGCGCGTTTACACAAAAAGATGGCAAATTAGTACCGCCTCGTGCGCAATCAGCCCATCAAATGGCACAATGTGTTGAAAAAAACCTAATTGCGACACTACGCCAACAGCCGTTAACTAGCTTTGAATACAGCGATCATGGTTCGCTCGTCAATTTGTCACGCTACAGTACCGTGGGGAGCTTAATGGGCAACCTCACTAGTAATAGCTTTTTTATTGAAGGCAAGATAGCCCGCTTTATGTATATTTCGCTCTATCGCATGCATCAACGCGCTATCCACGGCAGCGCCAAAACCTTTGCATTATGGATCAGCGAAAAAGTGCTCCGGGTCGTTAGACCAAAGATGAAATTACATTAAGCAACTAACAAGAGTAAGTGGAGCCGCCGCTTCACTTACACACCTAGAAATAAAATAAAAAATGACACCCATCTAGAAATTATAATGACACCCATCTATATATATCTAAAAACAATGAAATTAAAATTGACACCCATCCATATATATCTAAAAAAAATGCAAACTTACATTTTAAAACAATGGATTGAAGGTAAATAAAAAAGACACCCATCAAAAAATTGCAATGATAAAAATTGCAATGACACCCATTCTAAATAAAAATGAAATTACAAACATCCAGGTTAGGGCAATAAACGAAGCAATTAAAAACCGTAGTTATTTTCAAAAAGGACTTTTATACAAATGGCAGATAAATATCAGGCGTTTGCATTTTTAGGCGTCAAAAAAACCTGAATTAACAAGTTATGTATTATTGGCTACGTTATCACGCTAGTAATTTTTCGCAATTCGTTAGATTCGTTCGTCGCTTAAAGTGTTGATGTTCACAAAACATATTTAACGACTCAGGTCTTCCAACAGCACCGTGAAAAACGGTGGTAAATTTGCTGGTAACTTTCAACCAGTTTTCGGGGGTTATTTGCAACCTTTCAAGCAAAGGGGTTAGATCGGCGGCTATATAACCTATTTTATCAGGACGAATACAGCGCCCAGTCGCATCAACAAGAGAAAGGTAGGAAGTTAGCTCAAAAGGTAAACCTTTCACCATATGCTGTGTTGCCATTCCTGAAAAACGTTGTAATGATTTGGGCTGTTTACCTGCTGCGATCGAAATAATACGCTTTTTGACACTCGTAAAATCTGAATTTTCTGGTTTGTCAGCAATACCTGCACGAACTGGGTTTAAATCAACATACGCCATACATGCTAATAATGCGGCTTCATCAAGTAAGGCTTGGGATTTGAACCGTCCCTCCCAAAATCGCCCTTTACAGTCATCTTCTTTATTTGCTTTTCGCGCTATATATTCATTTAAAGAGCGCATGAACCAGCTAATATCCATTAACCTTGAACGATATTGCGCAATATTATCTGTAACTATTTTCATCTCAAAAGACGCTAGCTTTTCACCTTTAGCAAAACGTCGTGTTAATTCAGAACCTTTAAAGGCTTTATGCCAGCGAATTGCAACTGCTCTATCATTTACTCTTTCCGCTTTTTTACTATCTACGTACACTACAATATGAGTATGATTACTCATTACTGCATAAGCGCACACATCTATAAAAAAGAGAGATGCCAAACTCATTAGCTTATCTTCAACCCATTTTCTGCGGTGTTCATAACATTGACCCGTATATTCATCCACACCACACAAATAGGCACGTTTTACACATCGTGATATACAATGATAGTAACGAGTGTCCGTTAAACTGATTTGTCGATTTCTTGCAGTAGCCATAAATACCTCAGATATCACGTTCCTTATAAAATACTAGTTCCTCATGGTAATACTGCAAATATAGTCATTATTATGGGTGTCATTTAAGTTTGAATTATTACAATCGCCATTTATTAGGTGGGTGTCTTTATTTATTTAAGTGGGTGTCTTTATTTTTTTTTATTAGTTACTCTGGCTGTGCTGAGGCTAGATGTTCGTAACGGGCTAATATTTCATCATATTCACCTGAGCGCTTTATTTGCTCTAGCCCTTTGTTAAAGGAGGTTATTATATATTCAGCATTGGGGTGCTCTTTACTGATTCCAATATGAAGAGGGTGCTTAATTAAAGCTGGTTGCCAAATTGTTAGCTCTGTTGAGTAACCATTTTTTTTCATTGCGAACCATGCTGCGTATTTATCAACCAGAGCAATATCAGCGCGATGCTTTTTTACATGCTCAAGACAACTATGGACATTAAGTAAAGGAACGATTGTAAGCCTATCAATAGACTGTAAATACTCATGATATCCGTAACCTCTAATTGTACTGATTGTTAAGCTTTCTAGGCTGTGAGGGCCTTGATAATCAAGCTGCGACTTAGTATTACTAATTATGCTAAGTTCATTAGTAAAGTAGGGCTGGCTAAATAAAATTGTTTTAGCACGATTTTCTGTCCACCATAATGCAGGGATCAAATCTATTTCATTATTTTCTAACATTCGCATTGCACGACTAAATGGCGCTATTTTAATATCGAATGCAATATTCTGGCTAAAAAATGCAGCACGTACAAGCTCAGTAGTCATACCCGTTCCATCAGCAAATATGTAGGGAGGCCATTCATTATGAGATCCTACTAAAGGCTGTGTTATTGAATTAGAAAGCGCAGCAGTACTTTGTATGCATAACAGCAAAATAATAAAAAATTTAGTCATAGCAACACGATACCTTTTATCATGCCTACCTAAAGATACACAATAATACATTTGCTCTAGGCAAATCTGCGTAACTTAACTATTTAACCTAAGGCTTAATGGCAACTTGAACTTTGTTACTAAACCAGAGCTTCAACTGTTTAAGCTTAGACTACATTTGACTATATTATTTTCAATCTATAAAAAAGTATTACCTAAAATAAATAACAAAAATCCTTATTGCATATTTGAGTGGATTGTCTTCAAATTTAAATAATTTACCTGTAAGTTATAAAAAACCACATAAAGGAATGATGCTATGACCGCGAAAACGCTGATTTTCAACTTTGATGGCACAGGTAGTGAGCCACGTGATGCTGAGCAGTTCAGCTCTGCGCATTTTAAGGAAGATGCAAGCATTTCGAATATTCTCAAACTTCATTTATTAATGGGTGGCCAGTTAAATAACGAACCCGTTACTCCTTTTACTAATCAACTTAGCTTCTATTACCAAGGTATTGGAACTCAAGGAAGTCGTTTAAAGCGATTCCTCAATCAATCTTTCGCACCACGCGATGACGATGTTGCCAGTATTTTAAATCATGCTATAAATGATTTTAAACGCTACTACAAAACTGGCGATATACTGTTACTCACTGGCTTTAGTCGCGGCGCTGCGTTAGCACGACGTTTTGCAAAATGCTTAGAGCCGCTCATAGATAATAACGTTTATTTATGCGTATTTGATACTGTGGCATCCATTGGTTTATCCAAAGTCACCAAGGCCACCCGAGGCGCTGAGCATGTTATTTTTGAAAACCATACTTTAGCGACCAACATAAATCAGGCTCTGCATTGTGTGGCACTGGATGAAAAGCGTCGAGCTTTTGAACCTACCCTTATAAATCATCAAAACAATGTACATGAAATATGGTTTGCAGGCGCGCATTCCGATATCGGTGGTGGCTATTATCGAGATGGGCTGGCGGATATTTGCTTACGCTTTGCAATGGAGTGGTTACTTGAACTGCCTGTGGCTTTATCTTTTTTAACTAGTCAAGCAATCGATTATTCATCGTTATTTCCTGCTGATCAAAACAGTTTTATCGCCCAAGATGATATGACCATCACCCCAGATCCTCTCGCGTTAAGCCATCAACAGAATTATTTTTGGTTTAATCCTTTATTTAAACTGATTGATCGTGAATGTACCGTGCTGGTTGATGACGAACAAAGTAAGCTGTTACCCATTATCCACCACAGTGTTGCTACACGTATCAATCAATTAACCAGTTATCGTCCAGAGTCTTTAAAAAACCTTAGTTATCAACTGCTGTATGCAGATCAAACTACGCTTAGTTTTAACGGCTTGTCTGCCCATATTGCTTTAAAAAATCAAAACATGTCGGTGTTACAAATTGGCCAAAGCCAAGATGTGTTGGTTTATGCCGCTGAGCAATACAATGCAACAGGACTAATGCTTGAACAAGGGGCTACTTATCGCTTTAGCCCTTCCCCAGAACAATTTTGGTATGACGATGGCGTAAAATGTGGACCACAAGGTTGGCACCGAGATAACCTACAGTTGGGTGTAAAAGAGATCCCCATGGCATTGCTCGAACCCTTTCGTCGTTTACCACATGCAAACTGGTTTGCCTTAATTGGTGCTATTGCCCATAGCGATAATGATGCTTTTGAGATTGCCGATGGGGGTGAATTTAAAATGACTCACTCAGGAGAATTTACGCCTTTTGCAAATGATTTGGTGCGTTTTTATGGCGCTAATGCAGGGCGTATAAAAATAAACGTGACTCGCCTTGGTTAATTGCATTATTAATAGGCCGTGCAAACGGCCTATTAATAACATTAAACTATCGCTATTTTGCACTTAAAGCGGCTTCAGCTTCAGCCAACATAGCAAACTCTTCATCGGCACTGTGTGCGACTAAGTGCTTACTACTGTATGCAAAGTAATAAATCGCTCCGATCACAAATAGCACCACAGTAAACAAGAATGCACGAGGATCAAACGCGTACACCCCAGTTAAAGCCACCAAAGATAAGACCAGCGCAATTGCTGAGGTTATCATGCCACCTGGCGTTTTATAAGGTCGTGCGAGTTCAGGCTGTTTAATACGCAGTAAAATATGGCTCAATGCCATCAATGCATACGAAACCGTAGCGCCTACCACGGCCATCGCCAGCATTAAATCACCTTCACCACTTAATGATGCTAAGAAGCCAAAAATACCCGGCACAATTAAGGCACGTGCCGGCACTTTTCGTGAAGTTGTAACCGACAAACTTTTTGGAAAGTAGCCCGCTCTAGAGAGCGCAAACACTAACCGACTATACCCATAGATAATCGAGAAAAACGACGCCACTAAACCCGCTAAACCTAATATATTAACGAGTGTTGCTAAGCTTGCATTCCCTGTTACGTTTAGCGCATCAACTAACGGCACGGCACTAGACCCCATTGCGCTGGCACCACCGGCACCAGGGATCAATACTACGACTAACAGAGCAGTAAACAATAAAAACAACATTGCACCTATAATTCCTTTTGGCACGTCTTTAGCTGGATCTTTGGCTTCTTCTGCCGCTAATGGTACGCCTTCAACGGCTAAAAATAACCACATTGCAAACGGCAATGCAGCCCACACGCCATACCAACCAAAGGGCAAAAACTCGGAGGCTCCTGCAGCATCGGTGATGGCAATATCAAACAATCGCGACACATCAAAATGTGTAAATAATGCGATCGCAGTGGCTATAATGGCAAAAACCGCTAAGCCACTTATCACCATCATCACTTTTAACGCTTCACCCACTCCCGCTAAATGAATACTGATAAACACAATATAGAACAACGCATACACCCAAGGACCATTAAAACCCAGTAGCGCTTCGACCGCCGAGCCAATAAAAATAACAATCGCAGCGGGTGCTAATGCATACTCGATTAACACGGCCAAGCCGGTCAAATAACCACCAGCAGGGCCCATTGCCTGACGCGCAAAACTATAGCCACCACCCGATGCCGGAATAGCCGCCGACATTTCTGCTAATGACAAAACCAAAGTTAAATACATTACCGCCATTAATACTGTGGCGACAGCAAAGCCTCCCCAACCAGCTTCTGCAATACCAAAGTTCCAACCTGCAAAATCCCCAGAAATAACATACGACACTCCTAATCCCGCCAATAAAATCCATCCCGCGGAGCCTCGTTTTAACTGTCTTTTTGCAAGGTACTCTTTATTATCTGACATTATCTTCTCCTGCTATTTATTGTTGTAATTACATTATGTTTTCGTTGTTGATTATTCTGATAGTAAAAAGTTTGTTGTTTGCGTTTGATGCTCTATCACATCGTCTTGACTGCGATCTTTTAACCCCACCCCTGACAGGTTTAAACGTTTCGCTTCTTGTAAAAGATATAAAGTCCGTTGTGCTGCATCCTGATATGACAGCCCCGCAGGACGAATATTAGAGATACAATTACGACAAGCATCATTCAGCCCTGTTTTTGGCTGCCAAGTTAAATACAGCCCTAAACTATCTGGAGAACTTAGCCCTGGCCGTTCACCAATTAATACCAGCACCACCTTGGCATTAAGGAGCTCACCTATGTCGTCGCCTATCGCCACTCTACCTTGCTCAACTAAGCTGATCGGTGCCAAACGCCATGGCTCTGGTTGTTCACGCAGTATCGTCAGTAACTGAACAAGAAAAGGATGGGCATTTTTTTGTACTGCTAAAGACGATAAACCATCAACAATAACGATTGCGATATCATGGTGTAACTCAGTGGCTATAGCCGCTTTCCTCATATAGTTGCTTAGCTGATCGCGCGATGCTTGATCCAGTTTTCGACCTAGATCAGGGCGTTGTAAATAATGATTGCGATCCACGGCTTGGCTATGTAAATGCAGTGGTGACGCGCAAAAATCCTCTAGCTGTTCACTTAACGCAGCTAAATCCAATGGAAAATTAACCGCATCTCGTGCTTGCGCATGGGAGAGTTGAAACGCCAACATTTCAGCCGTCGGAAGACTGATCCCAGCGCGCCCTAAACCAATGCGTGCATCGGTAAAGCTGCGTAGTTGCCGCCATGGGTTATGCACCACTTTGCCATTATCTTGATGTTGTTGCTGTATTTGCTGTGCCGTTTTGGGAGATGAGTTTTTCATGGCTGTCCACCACTTAAAGCTTTCAAAGAACGCGCAAATTGTGACGGTAACGTGTCAGACAAAATATGCTGCTGGGTATCTGTCATAATGTTCATTTTTGCCAGCCAAAGTTCGAATTCAGGTGCTGGACGCAAACCTAATACCCGCCTTGCATACAGAGCATCATGAAATGAGGTGGTTTGATAGTTAAGCATAATATCGTCAGATCCGGGGATCCCCATTACAAACGAACACCCTGCTACACCGAGTAAGGTCAGTAAGTTGTCCATATCATTTTGATCTGCCTCAGCATGGTTGGTGTAGCACACATCACAGCCCATAGGCACACCCAGTAATTTGGCACAAAAATGGTCTTCAAGCCCTGCTCGAGTAATTTCTTTGCCATCAAATAGATATTCCGGGCCAATAAAACCCACTACGGTATTGACCAGTAACGGTTTGAATTTTCGCGCTACGGCATAAGCACGGGTTTCACACGTTTGTTGATCAAGCCCATGGTGGGCATTTGCTGATAGCGAGCTGCCCTGCCCCGTTTCAAAATACATCACATTATTGCCTACTGTTCCGCGTTTTAAACTTTGTGCTGCATCTTGCGCCTCAGCAAGTGTATTTAAATTAAAACCAAAACTTGAGTTAGTCGCCTCAGTCCCCCCTATAGACTGAAACACTAAGTCAACCGGCGCACCGGCCTCAATACATTCAATAGTGTTAGTTACATGCGTGAGAACGCAGCTTTGAGTCGGGATCTGGTATTTTTCAATCACATCATCCATTAACCGCATTAATTTAATCGCTTGTGCAACATTATCAGTCGCGGGGTTAATACCAATTACGGCATCGCCACTGCCATACAGCAGCCCATCTAAAATACTCGCGGCAATGCCATTTACATTATCTGTTGGATGATTAGGCTGTAAGCGTGTTGATAAGTGGCCAGGTAAGCCAATGGTATTTCTAAATGCAGTCGTGACATGGCACTTTTTGGCAACTAAGATCAGATCTTGATTACGCATTATTTTACTAACCGCAGCAGCCATTTCGGGGGTAATACCCGCTCTGATTGTCGCTAAAACATGGCTTGTTGCGTGATCACTCAGCAGCCAATTACGAAAATCACCTACCGTTAAATGTGCGATTGCTGCAAATGCGTTAGTGTCATGTTCATCTATTATTAGCCGAGTAATTTCATCGTCTTCATAAGGGATCAAGGCGTCGTTCAAGAATGTTTTTAAAGGGACTTCTGCCAGCGTCATTTGTGCCACGGCTCGCTCTTCGGCAGAACTGGCAATAACACCTGCTAAGCTATCACCAGAGCGCTGCGGGGTCGCTTTAGCCATTAACTGTGCGAGATTGTTAAATTGGTAGGTTTTACTTCCTAACGTGTATCGATACGATTGACTCATAAACTTACCTTGCTGACAAAATGTGTGTTAAAAAGGATAGGCACAGCTATTGCTTTCACTACAATAAAAAGCAATAAAAAAACAATAAACAGTGCAACGATTCTTTTAAGGTAGCTTATAGCGTACCAAGCAACTATCAAGTTTTGGCAAATGTTATTTAAACAATAAAAATCAAATAGTTAAAATTAAAAATCGGACAACTACTGTTTGCTTGTAATAATTAGCCTGGGGTGTAATACGCAACTATGCAACATAATTTACCGACAAATGCACCAAGTAAGTGCACTTTAGCTACGACCGATGTGGACCAGCAGGCGGGAAACCTAACAAACTGGCAACAAAAATATGATCAAGTCAGTGATGGCCGCTTTTATGGCTGTATTGATGAAGTGGCTTATGATGGTTTGCAAGTGTTTAAAGAATATACCCAGTGCGCATTACGACAACAGTGTAAAGTATGGCCAAATGCGTTATGGCTTGGTATTCCGGTAAACGCACAAAACAGTAAAATTAACGGTCTCACCATCGCTGATAATCAATTAATGTGCCGCCCAAGTGATTGCAACTTTGAGCTGATCACCCCTGAGCAATTTAATATTTATGGCATGGTGATCAATCAAGATACGCTTCATCAAATTGCTCAGCGACAAGGGTTGTCGCTTCAGGGCATTTGTGAACATGGATCACCGCGTATTACAACATCACCACAAACACTGCAACGTGCTCGTGAATGCATTGAACAAATCATTTATGCTAATAGCGGTGGAGCAAGTGCAGCTTTACAACACGATATTTTATTAAGTTTAGTGCTGCATTTACTGCAATCACAACTCCCCCAGCAAAAAGTAACCCCAAGTTATAAACATCGTAAAAACGTTGTTGATAAAGCGAAAGAATTTATTCACGATCACCCAGACAACATAGTGACTATCACCCAATTATGTGAGTTTACCTACGTTTGTCGACGGACTTTACAATACAGCTTTGAAAGTATTTTAGGCATCAATCCGTTGCGTTTTTTACGCATGACCCGGCTTAACCAAATACGCCGTGAACTCAGTGATCCGCAACAAAATAAACCCATTTCAATGATTGCCGCCAATTGGGGCTTTTGGCATCCGGGCCAGTTTGCTAAAGACTATAAACAACTATTTGGCGAAAACCCTTCAGACACAGTAAAACGTGCGCGGCTTTAGTGGTATCAATTATAGCTAGTTAATTAATAGGTATAGCTGGCAATTATTTGCTTGATATTCGATTGCATATCAATGATCGCTGCATTAATGGAGCGCACATTGTCCATCGTGACCGTTTTTTTACTGAGCATAAAATGGATTGGATTATCATGAATAACATAAGGATGCAGTGTAATACCGGGGATTTTTTCTTGGCTTATGAGGTATAACCCAGATATTTCATCATCAATCATAAAATCGACGCGTTTAGCTTTTAACATATATAGCCGATGCTTGAGCAAAGGTACTCGTACAAGTAAATCTTTATTGTTTGTGACTTTGCTTAGCTGCTCAAATTCTTTACCATAATAACCACCATTATTTACGGCTATGGTTTTTTGTTGCGCCAACAGGCTGGCTAAATCGTGTGTTAGATACTTAGTATCTTCATACCAGAACAGCCGCATTTTCTCACGTCTATATGGGGTTGAAAAGTGACTATATTGGGCACGTTGTTGATTGAAACTCGCAGCAGTTAATATATCCACGCGGCCATTTTCAAGCTCGACCAAACCGCGCTTTGATGACGGCAAAGGCACAAACTTACTACAGAATCCAGCATGCTTTAACACCAAACGGCTGATCTCTACATCTATTCCTGTAAGAGCCTGCTCACCATCAAAGACAAATGGTGGCCAAGGTAATATCACCCCTACTTGCAGAGTTTTTTCGCAGCTGTTACTAATTGGACTCAATAATATCAGAAATAAATAAATGTATTTGATAACTACAGCCTAGTTAAATTACAGACGCTTTTTACAGTATGGTGCATCTGACTCGAAAAACCAAAAAAAGCAGCCCGAAAGCTGCTTTAAGTAAATTACATATTAACCTTATTACCTCAAAGTAGGCTTGGGTAATAGGCTAATTAAAGTAATTTCCATACGCCTGCTACGCCTGGCTCATTTCCTTGAGTCCACCACTTAGCTTGGTATTTATTGCCTTGGTGCATTACTTCATCACCGCTATTATAAACAGCCGCAGATTGCCAAACTACTGAACCAGTATCATCTACTGGTGGAGTTGTTGCTTCCCAAACGCCACCTAAATCAGGACGATTACCTTGAGTCCACCATTTAGCTTTGTATGTAATACCGTTATAAACAACAATATCGCCGCCAACATATACCTTACTGACATCCCACGTATCACCTGTAGGAGGCGTTGTATCTGTGTTAGTTACCGTTACAGTAAAGCTTTGAGTGGTAGCAACTTGGCCGTCACTTACTGCCACAGATACTGTCAAATTAGTATCAGCATCGACTGCGCCCGCCGTAAGATTAACACTGGCACCACTGCCAACTAATGTAAGACCTGCAGGGACATTCCATGTATAAGTCAGTGCGTCGTTTTGCGCATCAGAGGCAACAACCGTTACTGCTGCAGAAGCGCCTTCTTCAACAGTGATATCAGCAATCGCATCAACTGTCGGTGCAGTGTTGTCAACAGTTGTTGGCGCGATGACATTAACCACAACACTTTGGCTTACCGTTGCTTTGCCATCAGTTACACTGACGGTTGCCGTAAACTGGCTGTCTTGGGTTACGTCAGGTGCAGTAATTGCTAATGTATTTGTAGCACTACCAGATACCGTTAATTCAGATGATGCAGTCCAACTAAACGTTAGTGGATCATTATCGGCATCTGTTGCTGAAGCACTGACAGAAACACTTTCGCCAGCGTTCACGGTTACAGTGCTTGATACTGATAACACTGGTTTTTTATTACTTGGTGGTGTAACAACTCCACCTAAGCCATCGTGCATAGCATTGAGAATATCGCCATTATCGGCATCAATTTCCCATGCAAATAACCCACCTAAGTTATATTGATTAACATAAGCACCTTTAGCTATCACTGACTCACGGCTATCGTAAGTAATTAGTTTACCTGTGGCGCGATTCCACACATACGCAGCTTGCGCTTGGTCATCGTAGCCTACTTCAAAGCCATTAACACCAGTGCCTGCAGCACCAATCATATGAGTTTTGATGCCTTTATAATCAATAACGCCATCTTCCCACACGCCTTGTGCTGTTGAGCCTTTTAATGGACCGGAGCCTGTTGCTGTCATAGGGTTACCATCAATAGTGGTGCCTGTTGGATAAACACCTTCCCAACCACGGCCATACATAGCAGTACCAACAACAATTTTTTTCGAGTTTACATTTTGTGCTAATAATAACTGTACTGCGTTATCTGTTGTATAAGCAGGGCCTTTACGTGGCTCACCGTTTTCATCTACGCCCGTACCATTACATTGCCCTACGCTCATATGCTCACCACAATAAAGCGCAGTTTGATGGCCAGTTACGCCACTCCATGCTCCATAAAAGTCATAAGTCATAGCGAAAATATAATCCATGTATTGGCTAGCGGCTTGGTAGTCAACGTCTTCAATTTTATCGTAACCAGCGCCAATTGCTGACGTAAGCTCATAAGTACGGCCTGTTTCAGCTTCAAGCTTATCAAGCATAGCGCGCAGCTCTTGCATTAACGCAACGTATGCAGGACCATCATTTATCGGATCGCCAATATCTGGGTTAGGGCCGTCACCACCAGGAAATTCCCAGTCAATATCAACACCATCGTAAAACTTCCAGGTTCTTAAAAACTCTTCCATTGATGCTACAAAGGTGTCGCGGTTAGCTTTATTAGTAAAACCACCAAATGGATCAGAAAGCGTCCAGCCACCTACTGATGGTAAGATTTTAAGATCCGGATAACGCTGCTTAAGTGCCATTAACTGTGAATAAGTACCACGGATTGGATCTTTTGCATCCACACCTGGCAATGCTTTTTGCACAGCGGCCCATGGATCGTGGATAACCACTTCATAATCAGCAGAGCCAGCACAGGCTGTTTCAAGTGCTTGTTTAGGGCTGCCAGTTAATGATGCATTTTCACCACAAATTGGAATAAAGCCATATAAAATGTGACTTAAGTTTTGTGCCGGGATATTTGTAACATCATAATCTCGTCCGTAAATACCCCACTCAACAAAATACGCACCGGTCACTAACCCTGCTTTGGTACCAATATCACGGTTATTAGGATCAACATCCATCGGCAGTGGCGCTAAGTGCCCGCCGTCGGTATCTGCAATCACGATTGGCTTACCAGCACTGCGTGCACAAGTAGTACCGCCTTCGCATAGTTCTACATATAATGTATGGCGACCAGCTTTGTCATAAGGGAAAGAAATAGTCCCGGTCTTAGAACCTGCAGCAAGTGTACCTTCATTTACCAACATATCATCAAAGTAAACTTTGTAGCTGTCACCACCGTCACCGCTCCATGCACTCCATTGAATGTTGATAGCAACTTCATCAACACGAGTAACAAGTTGTTTATATGATCCATTACCTTCTAGATCCACTTCAACAAAAGAATACTGTTGCGGTTCCCAATTAATACTTGGTGTAGACGGTGCTGCAACGGCTGTACTTGCAAATAGAGCAACGCCAATGGCTGCTGTTAACTGTTTAATATTCATATTTCTCTCTTATCCATTATTTATTTAATTATTTAATAAGTTTGAACTACAAAACTTAGGCTTCTGATTAAAGTTTGGTCCATACATTGGCTTGTCCAGGTGTATCACCTTGAGTCCACCACTTAGCGCTATAGCGCTGTCCTTGATAGGTTACTTCAGCACCACTTTGATAGGCTTTACTTACATTCCAATCGTTATTCATACCCGGTTGTGAATCGCTTTGCCATGCATTAGAACTATCAGGTTGCTGACCCTGACTCCACCATTTCGCGGTATAAACAACACCTTGGAAACTGGCTTTGTCACCGGCTTGATAAACTGCACTACTGCTCCAAGCAGCAACATCAGGTTCAGTGATAACGCTGTCATTTACAGTGACTTTAAAGCTAGTTTGAGTACTTAATTGACCATCCGAAACCGAAACCGACACGGTATAATCTGTGCTTGTTGATACCTCTGGCGCACTAATCACCACGTTTGCGTCACCACCGGTAAAGCTCAGTGGTGCTGGCACTGACCAGCTGTAGTTCAATTGCGTTTGTTCATCATCAAAAGCATGAAGGTGTACGGCTGTGCTGGTGTTTTCATCGACAACTAAATCATCCAGAGTATGTACAATTGGCGCAGTATTAGTGGGAGCGCTTTGCACACTTAAGGTATAAGTGTAATTTTCATTACTGCTATACACTTGATTAGTCAGTACATCAGTACTGTTATAAACCACGTCACCGGCTTGATTTTGCACGCCAATTTGTACTAAATGGGCATAATCTAAGTTCAGTTGTTGTGCCAGTGCTTGCTGCCAACTCGCTTGATTCGCAGCGGTCACTTTTAATTGCTGATTGATAACCTCTTGGCCATTTTCATCAAATAAACGTGCCCAAACAGTGTCACCCGCAATGGCACTTTGTCCTTGACGAACAAAGTAACCAACACTTGACCAAACACTCGGATCCGTCGGCCCTGCGTCTGTCACAATATTGATATCGCTACAGTTATAGAAACCTTCCCCCACCACATCAATACGTTGCCAACGGCTATATAAAATAGCATCGCCGCTGCGCCCTTGTGGAATAGCAACATTCATTTCGTAATAACGCTTTCCATCGGTATCTTTGATAACGTCAATATTTTCATGTTGTTGAACTAGCTCTAAGTCAGCCCACGTCAATACATCTGTTGCTGCATTAAAGCTTGGTTTAGTTAAATAAAACTGCCAAAAACTGGGATTATGCGGCGTTGCTGCTAAGTAACGAATTTGAATTTCACCATTGGCATTAGGTACCACATCACTGCGTTGCCAATGCGGCGAAGGTAAATCCATACCACGCTTTGCGTTGTCACCACCGGCACATAACGACCCATTTGGTACCTTAGCCTCTACCGCGGCTTGATTTAAGTAGTCCGGTGTATTAACTGAAAACTCAATATCTTGTACAAATTGCACTGTACCCGACTCTAAAAATGCGGCACGACAAGCAAGGTTTGGAATATTAGTGCCATCTTCGGGCCACCAATACCCACCATCGGCTTGGCAAAAAGCTTGCCGCGCTTTTGGGCTATCCATATAACCATGAGCATTCACTTGCGCTGGCATAATTGTTAGTAATACGCTGCTTGCCACTGCCGAGAGTGATAAAGTTTTAAATTTAATAGCTATCATTGTTTTGTCCTTGAAAAGCTGAAATTTTGGGACAAGCAAACTTGCCCCTATTATTTACTTACAGACTACAACTTTTAGTCCAGTCAGCTGTTGCTCCAGGTTCAGAACTTGTCCACCACTTCGCTTTATAAACGGCACTGTTATGAACCATTAAGTCACCGCCTGCGGCATGGCTTGGATTGCCTGCCCAGTCTTTTTGAGGGAAGTTTGGATATACAGGGATTGAGCTCACAGCCACACCTTCACACATACCAGATGTATCGCCACCACCATTACCAGGACCCGTGGTGTCGCCGCCACCGGTAGTCCCATCAGGCAATTGTGGGTATTCAAATTTGAACGCGTAAACTTTGCCATCTTTTTCTATAGTAAAGTTACTAGGACCGGTAATTGGCATGTAATACATAACTTGCGCATTGACTGTTTTGCCACCACTGAAGTCTTTCGGTTGACCGCCCCATTCATTGTTCAGAGTGATTGAAAAACGGTGGAATTCATTTTCATACCCACCAATGTTGTTACCTGCTGCATTTGAGCCATTTACTTCAACTGCCATGCCCAATTTTTCTTGTGCGTTCCAGTTAGATTTAAAAATAGCCGATGTTGATACAGGTACATCAAACGAAATTTTCGCACCGCTTAGATCAATATTGGAGTTATTAGTAAACGCAAATGTTGGGCTAATTGGGTAGTTATCATCACCAATTGGGAAGTCTTTTGCTGCAAACGTTACATCTACCGCTTCAGTTGGTACAACAAAGTTTGGATTACCTGGATGAGTGTCGTACGCCACACCACTTTGGTTAAACTTGTCATAAGCCAAAGTTGTTAAGGTAGAACCCATGAAGTACTCACCTTTTGCTGAGTCAAAATCATAATCACCAGCAAGTTCCCAAAACATGATACCGCCAAGGCCATTGTTAATTACGTAATCAACTTTAGCTGCCATAGACTGCTCATCTTCAATAGATAGGAATACTTTTTTCTCTGAGTTCCATAACCAAGGTGCAACAGCAACGCTGTCATAGTGACGTGTATAAGTACCCGTTAATTGATCATCAACATCAGTCTCTGGTGTTAAGCCATACACACCTAAGTACGAACCAACAATGCCGTTCTCAAGATTTTTAACATGCCACAACGGGTTAGAACCTGCTGGCATTTCTTGTCCTGCATCGTTCTTATCATGCCAAAGATTATCAATGCCTAATGCGCCATTACCACACTTGTTCTTTTCGCCAACGCCGGTACCTGTTGCGCAATCTGCTTGATTAGGTAGTGCAGATTGCCCCCACAGCCCATTAGTACCACCGCTGACATCTTTAAAACCACGGGTATAATAAGGAATACCAATATTGATACGCCCTGCCGATACTGCGCCGCGGAAATAACGTACCGCCCAATCAGTATTTAAATAACCAATCCCTTCAAACTCTTTAGTGCCATATACATTCCACTGCGCAAGCTCGGAGTCAAGACCGGTATCAAATAAGGCAGCGTTGTGGCCAACATGCGAGTTCCATGCACCGTGAAGGTCGTAAGACATGATGTTAACGTAATCGAGGTATTTAACCGTTTGGAATGTTTCCATACCACGAAGTAAATAACCTGAAGAAGGCGATGCAATTGTTAGTAAATAATGTTTACCCGCTTTTTCACCAGCACGGTCTAACTCTTCGCGCAGCTTTTTCATTAGTACTTGGTAAGATGCATTTAAACCTGCACGACGTGCATTTGAAATTGGGAAATCATCAGGGTGACCTGAATCTTTCATTGATGATGGGTATTCATAATCAATATCAACACCATCAAAACCATATTTCTCAATGAACTCGACTGAGCTTTTTGCAAAGGCATCAATGCCCGCTTGATTAACTGAACCATCTGCATTGGTCGTCATGGTATAAAAACCACCACTTTCAACGCGGCCCGTTTCATCAAAGAAACCACCCGTTTCAGCCCAACCACCTACAGATACTAATGTTTTAACGTGTGGGTGTTGTTTTTTGAATTTGTTTAAAAGATTGAAGTGACCTTTATACGAGAAGCTTGGGTCCATTTCGGCACCTACCACTCCTGGCCATTCCATATTTGTAGCTGGATTACCGGCTGCATTTGGATCGCCAATCGATACTTTATTATTGGCATCAACATGAGCAAACGCATAGTTGATATGAGTTATTTTATCCCATGGAATATCATTTACTAAATAGCTCGGTTGGCCATTTGCGCCATTGCGCCAACTGGTAAAGTAACCAATTACACGACGCGGATGATCAACACCCATTATCTCACGACCATCTGCATCATACACAGTACAATACGGCGTATTTACACCTGGTGTTTGATATAACCCCTGCGGATGACAATCAGTTCCAGTCACTGGTCCGGTATTTTCTTCAACAACAGTAAGCACCTTTGTTACTTGGGCTGTTGCGCCTTCGTTATCAGTTACCGTTAACGTAAAGGTTGCCTGACCAAGCGCTGTTGCTTGCCAAGCATAACTGCTTGATGCCGTACTTGCTTGGTGCACATCAGCACCATTAACCGCAAAGTTAAGTGCCGTTACTTGACCATCACTGTCAGTACCTGCAAGAGCAAACACTACTTGTGAGCCAACCGTTAATTCTGTTGGTAAACTACTGAAACTAATTGTTGCCACCGGTGCTTGATTAACCGGATCCACGATTTCAGTAACGCTGATCGTATTGATCACTTGCGAAGATTGCGCGCCGTCATCATCGGTTGCTACTGCACTCAATTGATGAGTGCCGACAACCGCGGGCCAATTAGTACTAAACGGTGCGCTACTATCAGTTGCGATTAATGCACCATCAACAAAAAACTCAACTTTTGTCACAGAACCATCTTCATCGGTTGCTTGCGCAGTTATGACAACGCTGTCTTTATCGGCAAATTGAGAATTATTTGCAGGAGTTAATACTGTAATATTGGGTGCCTGATTCTCAGTGACAGCGCTGTCACACAAACCCAAAAGTTTCCATTCTTGCCACGGGCCTGAATTCTCTAAAGGGTTTGATTGTGTCCACCACTTTGCCTCATATGCACTATTTTGTGTGTGTACTTGGCTGCCACCGCTGTGAGTTTGACCCGTTTGCCATTGCGTTAATGCACTACAGTCGACTGCTGCGTGCACACTTAAGCCTACAAAACTGAGTGACACCGCACTTAGTTTGAAAGCATTTTTTATTGTCATTTGTGAGCTCATAGCTCCTCCGCCCAGGGTTAAATATAACATTAAATTTACAACTCAGTTTAAAAACTACCACAGTTAACTCATACGTCAACTTAATTTGGATATGTGATGTATAGAAAACAGCCATTTCATTAACCAAAAAGGACTATAAATTATATTTTTCATCAGCATTTAACATCAAATAAAAACCATGCAGTTTAAAGAATGGGTAATTTCGCACACAAAATATGAACACAAGGTTAATTTATGGTTACATTTTATTTGTGAGTATCTTCGCGGGCTCTAGCAAGTTTTACGAAAACGTAAACGTGAGTGTGAATAGGTATAAACAATAAGGTGGTAGACTATATAACCAAAAAACCTCGATTAGAAAAAAATTATCTAAGCGAGGTCTTATAAAAATTTCTGAGCTTGCTATTTTTTATAAAAAATAGCGTTTAGAACAAAAGCCCTATTTGATCACAACGTCATTAAGCGGCGATTAAATAGGACTCTTGTCCTGCATGCTTTTTGTTGCGCTTGTAAGCACCTTTACCTTTTTTAGCAGCTACAATTTGTGGTTTAAAAATTTTCGATGTCACTAATGCGGCTAATGCATTATCGCGAATAACACCCCGACCTGTATCTACTGATGTTGTAGATTTAGTCACTTTAGAACGACGTTTACTCATTTATTTTTCCTCTTTAAAAGTTTTGCGATTGTATGCTTGATATAAAAAAACACAAGCATTTTAAATCAAAAAGCCCGCTTATTTGCGGGCTTAATAACAACTATAAATTTAGAAACTAAAACTTACTTTTGCGTAATAACTTCTGCCATCAAAGCCATA
The DNA here is from genome assembly GCF_028885455.1 of Pseudoalteromonas rhizosphaerae. NCBI lineage: Bacteria > Pseudomonadati > Pseudomonadota > Gammaproteobacteria > Alteromonadales > Pseudoalteromonadaceae > Pseudoalteromonas > Pseudoalteromonas rhizosphaerae. The sequence goes on along the minus strand of NZ_CP118496.1, from coordinate 1,674,438 downwards.
AGGCAATGCACGTACAGGGTATTTAAATGCGCCATTGGTGATAAAGTTTAGTACTTCGTCATCACCTAGTTCATCTGGCGTTTCGTCAAATACGTTATCGGCACCAACCGAAAGCACAAACATATCATTAATTTGGTAGCTAACATTTAAATCAACTAACACTGCTGATTCAACCGTACTAGTTGGTTTGAATGAACCTGTTGGCGAAAGCTCACCCGGTAATGATATATGGTCGTTACCAAAATATTTTACATCAGTTTCGCCAAAGTAATTAAAACGAATGGTTGAAGTGTATGCATCACGTTCGTAGTCAAAGGTAAGTGTTGCTCGTTCACTAGGCTGTCCGTCGGTAAAAAAGCTGCGTTGTAAATCATCAAATGCAACCGATTCTGGAATGCCGTCCGCTGCGTTTACACCATCAATTTTAGTATCGTTTAAGTTACCCGCAAAAGTAACACCAAAGTTACCGCCTTCTACATCGGTACGATATGATGCAATTATATCAACGCCTTGAGTGGTTGAATCAACTGAGTTCGAGAAGTAGTTAGCTTGTACAGCGCCGGTTGCTTGTAAAGCAGCAACAGCCTCAGAGCTAAACGATACATCGTCAGCCGTTAATAAACTGCCAAGTGTAATACGGTCTTCAATTTCTACGCGGTAAAAATCAACCGTTAACGAAAGTTCGCTTGTGACATCGTAAACAAAACCAGCACTGTAGTTTGTCGATGTCTCAAGCTTTAAGCTATCTACACCTAGTGCACTTGGGAAAGCAGTGCCCGTATTTGCAGTAAATGATTGCGTTAACGTGCCGTCGGATCCTAAGTTAGTAGTAAATGCTGTATAGCCACTTTGCTGCAGCGAAGGGGCCCTAAAGCCAGTAGATACCGCACCACGTACTGCAAAGTCATCGTTAAATTCATAACGCGTTGCTAACTTACCAATTAAGTCATCTCCAGCATCAGAGAAATCTTCATAGCGAAGTGCACCACTGACGTTCCATGCATCAGTAAGCATAGTTTCAACATCTACGTAAAATGCGTAGCTGTTACGGTCGCTCTGATTTGCAGCTTCTGGACGCAAACCGTTATAAGCTTGAAAGCCACATTGTGCAAATTGCTCAGGGTCGTTCACTGATGGATACGATGTATCCATGTTTGCTAAACCACATGCGTACGATGCTTCATCACCAGGTACTATCTGGTAATTTTCTTTACGGTACTCTGCACCAATTGTTACATAGAGTGGTTCGCCGCGACCAATGTCCACAATACCATTTACGTCAAGGTTAATTGTTGTTTGATCGAACCTAAAACCACCTGAGTAACCACCACTTGGGCCTGCATTTGCTGCTATATCAGCATCACTTGCCGTTGGGTTATTAAATAAATACTCCGCCGCGTAAGAAGCGTTTAATGTATTGCGTGATGTAAAGTCATATTGGTTTTCACCATAAACTGCCGATACATCGTAATTCCAATCTGGATTAATATCACCTTTAAAACCTAGCGCAATAGAAATATCCTGTGCTTCGTTATAAATGCGCGGTAAAAAACCATCACTGTATACTTGAGTAACATTTTTAGATGCTTCGTTAAAGTTACGGTAAAAGCCGTTACCCAGTGCAGTGCGCTCAGAGTAACCACCAAACGAGTAAAGCTCACCGTCGCCCATTGGCAATGCCATATTATAAAATAACGAGGTAAATTCACTTTCCGAATTACCTTGGCCCCAACGAACGTTGTCAGATAATGTACCTGGCTCTACATCAAGCGATCCACCTGTATCGCGCTCTGCGCGGTTAGTACCATCGGCATCACGATACTCAAGAGATAAATTAATAAAACCGCCTTCTGTGCCCAAATCAAAACCGCGATTTAAACCCGCCGAAATGGTATCGCCATCACCTTCAGCTGTTTCACTATATTGTACATAACCAGTTGTTATACCAGTTGAATCATTCAGTGATAAGTTAATGACCCCAGCAATAGCATCAGAGCCATACTGCGCTGCAGCACCATCGCGTAATACTTCAACGCCTTTAAGTGCCGTAAGTGGAATAGCATTCATATCGGTACCCGCAGCACCTGCACCAACTGTACCATTAAGGCCAAAAATAGATTGATTATGACGGCGCTTACCATTTACTAAAACCAGGGTTTGGTCTGGCTGTAAGCCGCGTAATGTTGCTGGGCGAAATAAATCGGAACCGTCAGAAACTTGTGTACGCGAAAAATTAAACGATGGCGCTGTAGCTTGTAAGCTTTGACCAAGCTCGGTAAAGCCACCTTTATTTAAATCATCAGCGTCAATTAAATCAATGGGTGACGAAGATTCAGTTGCTGTGCGGTTAGAAACCCGTGAACCTAAAACGGAAATTTGTTCTATGTTTTTTTCTGCTTGAACTTGTGCGTCTTCAGCTATGACAGCTGAGCTGCTAAATGCAAGTCCTACGGCGATAGCCAATGTATTTAAACGAAGTATTGTCATGTGTGTTGTTCGACCCTGTTGACTCTTCACCTGTTTACTCGATTGCAGTAATAAACAAGTAAATTCATAAAAGTTATAATTAGTGTAATGCAGCGTCATTTACATAATGACGCCTTGACGAACATCCTAGCAACATACACATATAAAAAGAAACATATTTAACTGCGACAATGGTCGATATATGCAAAAATTAGCTAAATTTTCTTCTATTTCATGTTTTTGATTGAATTTTAAACAAAAAAAAGCATGATTATTCAAATCATGCTGGTTGTTAAAACTATGTTTTCTAGCCTTCTTCTTCCCACAAAGCCAGTTTTTCATCTTCTAGCATCAATGCCATGGATGCAATGCCAGTAAGACTTTCATCTAATCCGGTATACAGTAGCGCAAAGCCTTCACTAAGTACCGCAGGTTCTGGATGCTCTTTGAGCGAATCTGGCCACATCGCAAAAGTGGCTAGTAAATTAAGCGTCGCTTCAAAGTTATCAATAAATAACTGTCCATCCGCCTGATTCTCAACGACCTGTTTATCAGCACTGAGTAAAAAGTTAAAGTCATGCTGCCATACTTCTTGATTCACCATATAAGCAGCTAAATAGCCTACACACCATTGTTGTAGTTGCTCACTCGGCGCTTTAGCATCTTTACCATGAGGATAAATACTTGCCAGTATATGCTGCTGCGCTACCTGAGCTTCGGTCACATTATCCAGCAGCGTGATCATTGCGTCATGCTCCGCTGAGCTTGTCATTAATTGGGTATAAATAGGGTCATTTTTATCAGCAATATAATTGGCAATTTCTGACTCGCCATAAAATTCCGAGCACGCCAATAACCCACTGATAAAACCAATCACGCTGTCAGTACTCACCACTTTTAGTTCAGGGTGCTGACTTAGATAATCCCTAAGAACCAATTCACTTTTTTCATTAAGCATTATTCACCCTCAAGTTATTATAAAATTCATACCTACACTAACCAACAATTGGCTAATTTAAAAGCAAATTATTACTTAACCTAACTCTGGTTAAATAGTTTTTGCCTGAGTTAAGGTCGCTCACTCAACACTGGAAATATACATCGCACACATGTACCTATATTTACGGTGCTCTCAATTTCAATTTTTCCCTGATGATCATTAACCATAGTGTACACTAATGGCATGCCCATACCGGTCCCCCTGCCAACTGGTTTAGTAGTAAAAAATGGATCAAAAACTTTTGCAAGCACTTGCTCACTCATGCCACAACCATTGTCATTAACACTAATAATTATTTGCTGGTCGTCGCTATCAACTTGCACGTGAATATGTGCTTGTCTATCAATTAATGCTTCGCAACTATGTGAAGCATTAATAAGTATGTTAACCATTATTTGATTGATGGTTGCCAAATCACAATAACTCAGCGGCAATGTCGTTATTGATGTGGTTAACTGACAACCTTTTAATTGGTTTTTAAGCAATTTAAGCGCATTTTTCACAGCATCTGTCATATCAGCCAATTGTTTCTTGTTAGTTGTTGGTCGCGCAAAATTAAGCAAATTACTCACGATTTGATTAATGCGCCTTAAGCCTTCTGCACTATCGGCCACTAGTTGATGAATATCTTGCTGCAGTTCAGCAAATGATTGCTGCTCACTAAGTGATGCTAACTGTTGTTGAAAATTTGTTTCACTAATCCTCTTGGCTAAATATTGCTGGTTTAAATCAAGTAACTCACAAAAGCCATGCATGCTCTGTTGCAAACTTTCTACATTACTCATTGCATAAGCTAAGGGATTATTAATTTCATGGGCAACCCCGGCACATAAGGTACCTAAAGTGGCCATTTTTTCTGCTTGAATAAATAACTGCTGTTGATACTCAAGATCAGCTACTTTTTTTATTAACTCTTCATTTAGTGCATATAAAACGCGACTTTTATCTTCAATCAGCTGCTCAGCCTTTAAACGCGCGGTACGTTCACGAAAATAAGCTTGCTTGTAGTCTTCATCTATCGCATCCATCTTAATTAACCAGCAATTAAAAACGATTATCTTGTCATTAAAATTAGCACAATTGATGCCAATGACACGGTTTAATTAGAAAAACCATAGCAGACAGGCTATGGTTAATAATATTGTTTATCCATAGGTACAATCGTGAGTCAATCAGCAGACCTACCAACCATGCAAGTATTATGCGTTGACGATGATGAGATTGTACTACGTTCTTTATCGCGGCTGTTCAAAACGCAGCAACTTACGGTACTTACCAGTGATTCACCTATAGATGCACTAAAATTAATCAAACAGTATGAATTTGATGTAATTATTAGCGATATGCGGATGCCAAAAATGAATGGCGCTGAATTTTTTCAACAAGCGCAAAAATTAGCACCTGATACTCAGCGTATTTTACTTACTGGTTATGCAGATATCGAAATCACCTTAGCAGCTGTTAATCAAGGCAAGATCCATGGCTATATCCAAAAACCATGGCAAAATGACTTATTACTACGTTCCATCACCGACAGTATTGAAAAATATCAACTTAAAAAACAAAACCTGAAACTCCAACAACAAATTAATCGCCATAATGAAGTCCTCAAAGAACTTAATAGTTCCCTTGAACAGCGCGTTGAAAAAAGAACCAAACAAATAAAACAAGTACTTAAAAAACTCGAAATTGCCAACGCCCATGAAAAACACGAACATAGTTCAACAGTTGAGTTGCTCTATAATTTCATTAATGCCAATCCATATTTAGATGGCACCAAAGCGCAGAACATTGCCAATACCTGTACGCAAATAGCAAAACAGTTGCAGCTACCGCCAAAAAATATAGAAATGGCGGCAATGGCTGGTTACTTAGCTCAGATAGGGCTGTTAGCAATGGATCCCGCACTTTATGAAAAACCCGTGCATGCGCTTAATGAACAGCAACGCAAAAGTTATTATACGCATCCAAGTACAGCACAATTGATGTTAATGCCTGCGACTCATCTGCATGAAGTGTCTGACGCCATTTATCACCAGTACGAACGCTATAACGGTAATGGCCTACCTAAAGGATTAAAAGGTAATGATATTCCTCTTAGTGCAATGATACTCGCGCTTGCACGTGACTATTGGGATGCATTTGAACAAAGTAATTTAAAAGATGAAGAAAAGCACCAACATGCACTCGAAACAGTAAAAATGTACAGCGGTAACTTTTACCATCCTAAATTAGTGCAAGCTTTGGAGGCTTGCCGAGTTAAATGTATTAAGCAGCAAGCAAAAGTAGGCTCGATGAAAATAATAACGGCCAAAGAGCTAGCCATCAATATGGTACTTAGCCATGCACTGCATAGTCACACGGGTATTATGTTGCTACCAAAGGGGCATATATTTAGTGCTAAATCCATTGAAAAGTTACAGCAACTAGAAGCTAAAAAACCGACTCCATTTAGGATCATGATCAAATCATTGTAAATCAGTGATCCTATTTACCCTTTCATTCGTTACAATAAGCTATTAATATTAATAGCATATATTCCATAACCGTCTATTTTGCTTTAGGAGCATTGCGTGTCGCGATTTTCAGCCGTTACCGATAACCCTCATGATCAGCGTTTTAATCAAAAAACAGGGATTTTACTGACCAACTTAGGCAGCCCCGATGCCCCAACAGCAAGTGCATTGCGTATTTACTTACGTGAGTTTTTGTCAGATCCTCGTATCGTAGAAATACCGCGTATTGTGTGGATGATCATCCTGCATGGCATCATTTTGCGTATTCGCCCAAAACGCTCAGCTAAACTATATAAAAGTATCTGGACTGAAAATGGCTCGCCACTGACCCATATTACACGCCAGCAAAGCCTTAAATTAAATGCCTTATTAAAACAGCATGGCTATACCAATACCGAAGTGGTTATGGCGATGCGCTACGGTAATCCATCAATCGAAGCGGGCCTTGAAGAGCTCAGAGATAAAGGCTTAACCCGCATTATTGTGTTGCCACTTTACCCACAATATTCAAGCCCAACGACAGGCTCAACATTTGATGCCGTGGCGAATGTATTAAAAAAATGGCGCTGGGTGCCAGAGCTTCACTTTATAAATGGGTATCACAAAAACCCAACCTACCTAGAGTCACTCGCTAACAGCATTAGCGAAGATTTAGAAAAACACGGTATGCCACAAAAAATGGTGTTTTCGTACCACGGTATGCCTAAACAGTTTTTAGATAATGGCGATCCCTATCACTGCCTATGCCAACAAACCACCCGTTTAGTGGTAGAAAAGCTAGGCCTAGACAAAGACAAAGTGATCACCACTTTCCAAAGCCGTTTTGGTAAAGCTGAGTGGTTAAAACCTTACACAGATGCAACCCTTGAGAGCTTACCAAGCGAAGGGATTAAAGACGTGGCTATTATCAGCCCTGCATTTAGCGCTGATTGCCTTGAGACACTTGAAGAATTAGAAGGTGAAAACCGAGAGATTTTTGAACAAGCTGGCGGTGAAAAATACCGTTATATAGCTGCGCTTAATGATAGAGACGATCATATTAACGCGTTATTTGAGGTGCTTAAACCAAACTTATAAATTAAACTTTAACACTGCCGCGCAGCGCTTTGGTATTACCATGTTTGGTTTTCTTATCCATGCGTCTGCGCTGTGAATTACGTGTTGGCTTAGTAGCACGACGAGCACGTTCAACCTTAGTGGCTGATAAAATAAGCTGTTTTAGTCGCTTTAACGCATCTTCCCTGTTTAGCTCTTGAGTTCGATGACTTTGCGCTTTGAGAACAATCACACCTTCTTTAGTGATACGACTATCATTGAACGCCAACAACCGCTCTTTATAAAACTCTGGTAACTTTGAGCGATTAATATCAAAGCGAAGGTGGATCGCACTGGCCACTTTATTAACATTTTGACCACCCGCTCCTTGTGAACGAATAGCTGACAGCTCGACTTCCCATTCATCGATTGTTACGGTATTTGAAATAATTAACATGAGGTTCAGCTACATCAGGCAAAAATGTAGTATATCATCTGATGTTAACAGACTAAAACCCTCTTTAATTTATAGCGGTTATCTAATTAATAGTCTTTAATGCAACTAACAATTGAATAAAGGTGCTCAACATGAAAAAAATAATTTTATCTCTTAGTTTGTTAGCAATGAGTTTTTCAAGCCTTGCGGCAGATATCACAGAAAAAGATTTACAAGGTTATATGAAAGCATTACCCGCGGTTGTTGATTGGTCACAAAGTCAAGATTCATTAAAAAGCATGGATTTGGGTAGTATGTTAGGTGGCTCTGAAGGGGGCTCGACTGCAATGGCATTAGGCGCCCTTGGTACAATCAAAGATAATGATTTATACAAAGAGTTTGCAGCCCTTACCAATAAATATGGTTTCACCCCTGAACAACTAATTACTATGGGTTCTGAAGTCTCAATGGCTTACCTTGAAAACATCAAAGGTAATTTATCGCCAGAAAACAAAGATAAAGTAAATCAGTTAATGGGCGGTTTGCAAAGTATGGGCGGCTCGAAAAATAACAGCGCTAGTTCAATGATGGGCACACTTGGTAACTCAGCTAATGCTGCTAATACAGGTGCGCCGGTTGTTAGCGAAAGTAATTTAAAACTAATTAAAGAATATATGCCGCAACTACAAAAACTGTTTGCCAAAGTGCAATAGGTTTTTATAAAAAAGCGACCTTTGGGTCGCTTTTTTATTGGTTGTAACTCCCCCAGCTGAAACTTATACTGGCTGCAATCATTAGCGACTTTAATTATTGATTTTATGCCATTAAGTACTTTGCCGCCCGCCACAACTGATAACGACCAAAAACAACTGTGTGTATTACTTGCACTGATAATAAGTGGCTCATCGCATGGCTATGAGAACTCTGTTCAACAGCTCACTAAACGTCTTTATAGTCACATTAAAAATGGCTATTCATTTTCTCAAGCTGAAGTCGCTAAATACACTAAACAACTCGAATCTAAAGATTTAATTTGGAAGCTCCCCTACGGACCAAACTTTCGTATATCAGTTAGCGCAGTTGCTTATGTAGCTATTAATGCGATAAAACATCAGCCAGTTTTATTGCATGCTTTCTTAACCGAAGCTACAAAAAGCTATTATTACCACGATAAAGCAGTGCACTTTCTGCACCTGCTATTTAATGATCTTGACCGCGCAAAAAGCGGAAAAAAACCGCTCCCTGGTGATTTATCACTTGAGCTTGATAGCGGCTTTGTTAATTTGCTCGCGCAATCACCATACAGCGAGCAACTGTGGCAATGCCTACCTGAGCAATGGCAACAGCTTTGCTTAGATAACTTTATCCGCGGTCAATTTTTCAATCTCACCAGTGAGCGTGCATGGCCGACTCTGATTGCCAAAGCGCTCCCAACAACAGAGCTGAGAAAACGTATTTATCTGAATGAGAATTTAGCCATATTATTACAAGAAGATAATTTTGCTGAATTGCTAGATGATAAAAGAGACCGTGTTTTAGCCACTTTTTATGAAGCAAATACCAATGCCATCAAGGGTGAGTTTATTGATATTGCTTTGATACAGTATAAAAGCGCTTTAACAGCGTTTAGAAAAAACTTTGGCAAAGGCATCTATCCGACCGAGATCACCGGATTACTTTACACTATATGCCTATTTATCAGTGCAACCGCAGCAGATATTAAACAACTAAATACCTGTCGAAAATGGTATCAAAAAAATCTTGGGGAATTAAGCCACCCAAGCCAAGCGATTGATTATTTGCTGGAAGAGGATTTAGCTAACTATCAAAACCATCGTTTAAGCAACAGCTTAAGTCATCTACTTGGTAACCCGAATGCATTAGCGCCATTATTTTGCTTATTACTGGCAATTATTAAAAACGCCACAGACGAACAGGTAAATCATCTAAGGGGTGATACTGAACTGTTAGAACAGCTCAATAGCGCAATTAATGCGCATCAACACTGGTTAGCTGAGCAATGCCAGCACTTAGTTAATTGGCTTAGCGATGACACACCATTACCCAATACTGGTTTATTACAGCACTTTACCCGCGTCCCACAATGGCAGCGTTGGCTTAATGATATTAGCCAAATTGATACGCCCACTGCGCAGCAACGAATTATATGGCAACTGGATTTAACCCATTTAGATTTACCGCTCATACAAGCCAAAGTACAGCAACTCAATGCCAAAGGCGAATGGACCAAAGGTCGTAAAGTAAACGCCCAAGAACTTGCTTATAACCAGTATCAAGATGCATTAACCAGCGCCGATCATAACTTAGTACAAGTGCTCAACAACCATGCCGGTTTTGGTTATCACGAGATACACGCAACGGCCGCGGTATTACAAGCATTAATAGGGTTTAAAGGGCTTGAAGATCACAATGGACAGCCACTTACGCTGATCAAAGGCGAGTTTGTCATTGAAATTGCACAAGACAGCAATGATTGCTATCGCCTGGTAATGCAACCGAGTATCAGCGATCCGGACTGTGACTTTTTACTTATCCACAGTCACGCAAATTGTTACCAAGTATTCGCCATTGATGACAAACAGCTCAAATTACTGCAATTATTTGAGCAACAACCCAATAATTTAACCGAAGAAAAACTGCCACAACTAAATGCCGCATTACAAGTACTGGCTAACGAGCATCATATTAGCAGCCAGCGTACCGAGTTTGCTCATATCAACAACGTACGCCAAGGCTTGTGTGAATTTGCCGCAGTGATCGCTCTTACCCAATTAGGTATCAACATTAACTTTTATGCCATGCCAAATGGCGTAGATGGCCCTTGGGTTGAGCCCGGCATTGGTGCTTTGACACTCGCACATACTGATGATGAGCAAACCGACAGCATTGTTATTAAACGTGATTTAAAAGCAGAGCAAAAAGCGTTTAGAAATTTACTGAAAAATATGGCCGGATTATTTGCTGATCGGCAATCACCGCAACATAATCAAATTCAACAGCAGTTTTATTTACCTGAAGATATTAGCCAAGCAATTGAGTTACTTGAAGCTGCGCAAAAAGCACAGTCTCTGGTATTAAGTTGGGACGAAACGAGCCAAGGCATGAAAGTTGCGAAAAGCCAGCACCTTTCTCTTAACTTAAATGATGATAACGATTGGTTAAGCGTCAGTGGTAAAATCTCACTCCCTAGCGGCCAAATATACGAATTACAAACCCTGCTTAAAGCCCCGCGCCGTGGCAGCATTTTAGAGTTTTCGGAAGGCAATTCATTATTATTGGATCAGCGTTTAACTAACTTATTAAATCGCTTAGAAGGGATGCAAAATATTGATAAGCACAACCCAAGTGATGAACTACGGATTGCCAACGCGCGTGCATTGCCTTTACACCAAAGCATTGCCGACTTAGGTGATGTCACATTTGGTGACAGCTGGAAAACGCGTTTAGCTAAATTTGAGCAAACTATCGACCCTACCTTACCTGCACATTTAGTCCATATTTTACGAGACTATCAAGTAGTCGGGGTTAAATGGCTAATGCAACTGGCCAACTGGGGACTCAATGCTTGTTTAGCCGATGACATGGGGCTAGGTAAAACCTTACAAACCTTAACCGTGTTACAAATGCGCAGTAGTTTAGGTGCCAGTGTAGTGGTTGCGCCAAAATCTGTGTGTCATAACTGGCAAGTTGAAACCGAGCGATTCGCGCCGGCTTTGCATGTAAAAATCATTGAAAACGCCACTGCATGCGCTGATATTCTGGCAACGGCTGGTAAACACGATTTAGTGATCGTCAGTTATGGTTTACTGCCACTAATTGGTGAACAACTGGCGCAATTTTCTTTTGCTAATATTGTCTTTGACGAAGCACAAGCAATTAAAAACCCCTTGAGTTTAAGAGCTAAAGCCGCATTTGCACTCAATGGTCAATTTAAAATTGCCCTGTCAGGCACGCCAATCGAAAACCATTTAGGTGAACTGTGGAGCTTGTTTAACTTTTTAATGCCAGGCTTTTTACATACCCTGCCAGTATTTAAAAAGCGCTTTGGTAACGCCGATAAAAACCAACAACAAGCCGATACCCTGAAAACCCTCATTGCTCCATTTATCCTGCGTCGGACCAAACAAACGGTATTGACCGAGTTACCTGAAAAAACCGAAATAAACTTAACCTTTGCATTAAGTGAAAAAGAGCAAGCACTGTACGAAGCAACTCGTTTAAACGCACTTGAACAAGCAAATCAGGAAGACAGCCAATACATTACTATCTTGGCGTCATTAACTAAATTACGCCGCGCTTGTATTGCCCCGCAGTTGTTACTGGAAAATAGTAAGTTGCCATCGAGTAAACTCGACACCGCAGAAGCAATTATTGAAGAATTACTAGAAAACAACCACCAAGCGCTGATCTTCAGCCAATTTGTCGATGTGTTAAAACTGGTTGAAAAGCGCTTACAAAAACGCGGCATCGATTATTGTTATCTTGACGGCAGCATGAGTACTAACAAACGCAAACAACAAGTTGATAAATTTCAAGCAGGTCATGCACCACTGTTTTTGATCAGCTTAAAAGCAGGCGGCACGGGGCTTAATTTAACGGCGGCTGATTATGTACTGCATCTCGATCCGTGGTGGAATCCCGCGGTTGAACAACAAGCATCAGATCGCGCGCATCGCCTAGGGCAAACACGCCCCGTTACTGTGTACCGACTGATAGCACAAAATACCATTGAAGAAAAAATCCTGCAATTGCACGAACATAAACAAGCACTCGCAGATAAAGTACTCGCCGGCAGTGGTGATGCTGGGCAAATGTCTAAAGATCAACTACTGGCGCTGTTAAGTAACAGCGAAATGTAGCTCAGACCTGTTTATCTTTCGAGATTATTACAGTAGCCCATGTGGTTTTTAGGCAGGTCTATGTAGCGCGGTTATTCTTGGTGTGCCAAAGTAACCGCAAAGGCACTGGCATCTTCTAATGTCGAAATCATCGCTGGAGTAGGCAGACAGATATCCTGAACAAAATGCAGTACATGGGGCTGTGGCTCACCAAAAAGAATATCCAGCGCTAAGCGGTCTTTACCGTATAAACCACGGTGGATCATATTTGCCGAGAAAATTAATAAATCCCCTGCTTGCATTTCTATCACATGGCCGGTGGCTAAATCATCGCTGGTGTTGTTGTGATCAATAGCCAACCGAGTTGCCAGCTCATCAGGGGTATCCCAACGTCGATGCGTACCTGGTACTAACTCAATACCTGGCTCATCCTCAAGCGCAACCCGACAATGTATCACTTCAGGACCCGATAGCGCAGCTTGCTGCTCCGCCAAGCTTAAATGGTATTGCATATCACGATGCCAATAATTTTCTTGCTCAGGATTAACCGGATTAAAAAACAACTGGGTATTCATAAAGGCCGCTGATTCAAGTATCGAATCAACTTGAGCCATTAACTTATGGCTGGCAATAAACTTAAATAATACTAAGCGCTGGGCCTCATCTAAATAGGTATTTGCAGTTAAATAGGCACTATTAACCGCCTTGGTTTGATAAAACTGTTGATTATCTGCGATCCATTGCTGATGAAAACAATTGATCACTTCGCGCTCATGCACAAGTTCACGTTCAGTGTAAAAACCTTTTACATGAAAAAAACCATACTGCTCAAATTGGGTATTGATCATCAAACTAATCATCCTCACATTGCAAAATTGCTTGAATAGTTTGCGCCAACTGTGGCACCACATCACGCTCAAACCAAGGGTTTTTAGTTAGCCAAATATTATTACGCGGACTCGGGTGCGGCAATGGCAAAACATCTGGCCAATACTCACGCCATGATTTTACTAACTCAGTGAGGGGTAAATGTTTTGTGTGTGGTAAATGGTACGCTTGGGCATATTTACCCAGCACTATGGTTAACTTAATATTGGGCAGTGCCGCTAAAAGCTGGGAACGCCATGCAGGTGCGCATTCTTTACGCGGCGCTAAATCGCCTGACTTACCTTTACCTGGATAACAAAAGCCCATCGGCAAAATAGCAACCTTAGTTACATCATAAAAATCGCATGGCTTAAGCCCTAACCACTCGCGCAGCCGCTTACCACTGGCATCATCAAATGGAATGCCACTTTGGTGTACTTTAAGCCCCGGCGCTTGCCCTGCAATTAAAATACGCGCACTGGGATTAAATTGCAGCACCGGACGTGCCCCAAGCGCCAGCTCAGATTCACAGATCACGCATTGACTAACTTGCTTTAACAAGGTGCTAGCCATCATCACTGCTTTGCCCTATTCGCCACAGCACACCACTTGGATCATAAATAACAAAATCAATCATTTGCCACGCTTGCAAGCTTGGCTCAGTAATTTTTATATTATATTTTTGCGCCAACCCCACATCTGTTAATTTATCATGCCATGCTGTCACATCTGCAACTAATAAGTGCATCATAAAATTTTTAGCGTGCTCTGGATTATAAAAATTTTGCAGTAAAAAACTACAGTCTCCGTGGTAAAAGTACGCCATATCTGGGGTTTCCCACGCGATTTGAAAGCCCATATGCTGATAAAACGCACAACTAAGCGCAAAATCTTTTGCTGGTACAAATGCTTTAATTTCTTCGCAACTCAAATCTGTCATTCAATTCATTTCCTTGAGTTAGTAAAATTATGATCTATTTTTGCGTTCAATTATGTTCTGACCACACTGCAAATTCATTGCCACTGGGCTCGGTAAAATGGAATCGGCAGCCCCCTGGAAAATCAAAAATTGGTTTTATAATACTCCCGCCATATTGCTCTACTTTAGCCTGTGTTTGCGCAATATTCTCGCTATAAAATACTAACAAAGCTGCGCCATGTTGCGTTAATGAGCTAAGTGGAGCTTGATAAAAACCGCCATCAAGCCCAGCTGTATCAGCACTAAATGACGTATATTCAGGGCCATAATCAATAAACTGCCAATCAAAAACCGCACTAAAAAATGCCTTAGTGGCGATTAAATCTGCTGCGGCAAATTCAACATAATTAAGTTTTTTGTGTGCTGACATAGTACTCCCTAAAAAATTAATGTAACGGCTTATAGCCTTCCAATCACTAAGCATACAAGCAGTTGAAAAATTTGCGAACTTTTCAATTAAAACAGCAAATGATAAAAGCAGATCATCATTTTACTAAGTAAATATACTGAGTATTATTGCGCTGTCGTCGCGACAAACAACAAAGAAAATACGAATCACTATCTTTTCTGTATCTAGAATATATAATACCCCCTTTATTCGCCCCCATTTGGGACTTTGAGGGATCATCATGCACGCTCAATCTATCAAAAACAGCCAAACACTCTCTATAAGATCTAAATTAAGCCAAGCTTATCAAGCCCATGCTTACCGTTTTGCTGTTATCTCACGCTTTTTTGCCGCCATTGTTGGTGGTTATACCTTTACTGCCGTGTTTACCGCGTTACTGAGTATTATTTTACCGCTGAAAAAATCAGATGCTGTACTGCTTAGTATCAGCCTGACTATTTTAGTGTACAGCTGCGTGTTTATTTGGGTGTTTGCAGTTAAGTCATTACCTAAAATATGGATCACTATTTTACTAACTACTTCAGGGTGTGCTCTGATCTTATCATTACTAAAGGGTTGGCTATGAAAGAGAGTTTTTTCCGCTCCATGACCTGGATGCATACCTGGGTTGGATTATTAGTATGCTGGCTACTCTATTTAATATTTTTTGCCGGCACGGTGAGTTTTTTTCGGGACGAAATAACGCTATGGAATCAACCAGCACTGCACAATGTACAAGCGCCTGAACAGCGTGTAGCGCAACAGCGTAGCCAAATTATCAGTGGTATTAATTACCTACAAAATGCAGGCCCGGAGTCTACGCGTTGGGGAATTTACTTGCCCACAGAGCGAAAACCGCAGCTTAACTATGCTTATGAAAAGCCTCGTCCTGAAGGGAAGCGTTTTGGTGGTTGGCAAGAGCACAATATCAACCCACAAACAGGCGACGAAATAGCACAAACAAGAGACACCAGAGGTGGTAACTTTTTTTATCGACTGCATTTTGACCTACATTACATTGATGTACGCACAGCCCGTTGGATTGTCTGCTTTGCGAGCTTATTTATGTTGGTAGCGCTGATATCTGGGGTGGTGATCCACAAACGTATTTTTAAAGATATGTTTAGCTTTCGTGCCAATAAAGGCAGCCGCAGTTGGTTAGATGGTCATAATGTATCGTCAGTATTGGCGTTACCTTTTCATATTATGATCACCTATACAGGCCTAATCACGCTAATATTTATGTTATTCCCCTATCCAGCAATGACCGCATACGAAGATGGTATTCGTGGTTTATTTAACGATGTGTCACCCACTAATGTGCGCACCAAAACTAGCCCAGATAGCGCCCCATTAATAGCCATCGATACTATTTTAGATCAAGTTTATACTAACTGGCCTGATGCTGACTTAACACAAATATCAATTCGTGATCCAAATAAAGCCTCAGCCACAATTACAGTCCGTGCAGATACCGCTAGCCTAGTTCGCGACCAAACACCCACCTTATTATTTAACGGTGTAGATGGCAGCTTAATAGCTAAAACTGCTGCCCAATTAACCAATACTGAAGTGTTCTATGACTCGCTAACAGCCCTACACACAGGCCGTTTAGCTAACCCATTATTACGCTGGTTATACTTTTTATGCGGCGTAGCTGGCTGTGTAATGATAGCAACTGGCTGTATTATGTGGGCTAAGCGTATTCGCGAACGCATGAAAAAAGACCAACCTGCTACAATTGGCTTAAAGTTGGTAGAAGGGTTAAACCTTGCCACATTAATGGGCTTACCACTTGCAACCTGCGCATTTTTTATTGCCAACCGGTTACTGCCTATGACAACCCCTGAGCGCGCTGATAAAGAAATACTTGCATTCTTTGTGACTTGGCTAGCCGTTGCTTTGTTTGCGCTATTTAAACGCGCAAGGCCGCAGTGGATTTTACTCGCGTGGATAAACGGTATCGCCTGTCTCAGCGTGCCTGTTATTAATGCTCTTACCACCAATGGCAATCTAATAAGCTACTTGCTAAACGGCCAATGGGCGTTGTTTAGTTTTGATTTAATGTGCTTAATATTTGCAGCCTTATTTGTAATTCAGGCCAAAAAAATACCAACTCACACTCCGGCTAAAACACCGCAACAACGGGCGCGCCGTTCAGCAAAAACTAAGTTACAGGAGCAACCATAATGCATGAATTACTGCAATTGAGCCTATGTTTACTGGCATTTAATTGTTTTGCTTTGGCTAAATTTAATCATTACCGTGATGTATTTAAAACCCGCCCTAGCGACAAACTCAGTAAACAGTTTTTGATCGCTGCTTGGATCAGTATTTTACTAAGCTTAGTACTGAGTGTTGTACAACATAACGGCTACGGCGCTTTACTATTTTGTGGTTACATGGCGCTAAGTGTCTTAATATTAATGATTTTTTATAGCTTCAAAGCATCTTGGGTAAAAATAATGACTGCTTTAAATATCACCGTTGTAATGCTCAGTGGGCTGTTTTTAACTGTTTTTTAAGCTTAGTTAGTAAAAATATGATCTGAGCAAAAAAAAAGGCAAACTAACTTAGTTTGCCTATATCCAAATGATTTGGTTATAAATAGTAGGGGGATACTCATGTCACAAATAGCTTGATTGAAGCTATTGCCAATCAATCTATGTGGAATATGATATCCCTCTAATGTGTCATATTTATTACCTAGTAATTACTTTTTAATATAAAACATATCAAACCTATTACTGTGTAGCAGTAGACCAATCTAATTGCATGTCCCACACATAACGGTTTTGTTCTTCAAGTGGTGCTTGTGAGTCGTCAACTGTTTGCAGTACATTTTTAGCTTTTAATAGTGTTGCATCGCGGCCAAATAAGTAGCTCTGCTCTTTCATGATCGTAAAGTAGGCTTTATTAAGCTTAGTTGCGCGTTCTTTAGAGGGCGTAATTAACTCATATAAATTTTTTGCCTGCTTCACTCTTTGCTTATTCACAGTGCCATCTTGATTAAACCAACGCATGAGCATTTCTTGATTTTGACGAAATTCATCCCCGCCACCAACACGTTCAAAATAAGTTAAAAACTCCCCTTGCTGCTCACCTTTATTTGGTACATCGGTCATGGCTTTTAAATCAATATAACCCCAGCCATCACGCCCTTGTACTTTACGCGGAAATGAAAAGCTTTGATCATAAGTTGATCCCACCGTTTTATGACAGCCATTACAAAATGCCAGCTCTTGTTTATGTTGAGGCCTCAGATCACCTTGAGCATCTTCGATATAACCGTTTATAGTCCAACCAAACATATTGTTTATGCCTTTATCGCCTAGATAACGAGTTTGTGGCAGATTTTCAAAGTGCTTTTCTTTCGCTTCTTTATAATACGAGGAGGCCAGCAATTGCTTAGATTTAAAGCGATGCTTTTTCATGTAGCGGACTTCTTTCATGCGTGGTGCATTGTAGACTTGACCATCCTCATCGACACCAATGTAACGTACCGTATGTAAAAACTCAGTATCTTGTGGGTATAACTGATAACTTAACTCTATGTCTTTTGCATCCCCTACATAATTGGGCTGCTTAGTTATATTACTTACCAATGCCGATAACCTGCCATCGTTATTTAGATCCTGACCAATACGCCGCTCTGAAATATCTGGTGTACTTATCTGCGCTAAATCTTTTATCGCCATTTCAACCAGACTTAAGTTAGCGATATAAACATCCTGATTGTAGATGCCGTCACGCTCACGAAATTCTTTTCCAAGGCGGATCATTACATCACCGGTTGAACCGTTGGTTGGCCAAAAAGTACTTGGAAAAGGTTTATAGTTAAAGGCAACCCAATGGCTGCCATCTTTAGCAAAACCTTTTTCATCAAATGCCTGAGCTGGATAAGCTAAATTTTTAACTTCAGCTATTTCTCCTTGCCAATCAGGATTAGCTTTGAGTTTTTTAATAAAGCTGCCGTAATTATCTTGGTTTACCCAACTATTTATTTGAGCGTCTGAAATACCCGCAATTAAATCGGTTCTATCAATGAAAAGATTCTTCCAGTGGTTTTTAAGTCCAAGATCTGAAAACTCGTACACACCTTGTAAATGCCCATCATTCATTGTATTTGGGCGATTTTTATCTTGCTTGTCTGTTTGATGGCAGGCATAACAAGGATTATTTTTGCCCTGGGTTTTGGTATAACACTGCGGTGGAATAACCGATTCCGGATTATATTCTTCATCATATTGCATATACGCAAGCGCGGGAATATCATCGCCCTCTTTATAAGGCGCTGAATATAGTGAGGTAGATGATGAGGTTTGTTGAACATACGTAACGTCGCTCATTGGCATCTCATTATCAAAACACCCAGTGAGTAAAACAACGTTCAGTAATATAAAGGGGGTTAAATACTTCATTTTTATGACTCTATTTTTTTCTAAAAAATGGGTAAACACAGGGTTTACCCACCTAAAAACGCTTTATCTAACGCTTAAATTACTTAGACTGTGGATCGTACATCCACAACGTATTGTTTTCTTGGAAGCCATCTTCACCAATAATGATACGACCATCACGCATAACAATCACATTGTCTGGTTGTGAAAGTTGTTCAACATCACAACGCTCAGCGCCAGTCAGGCTTGAACGATATGTACCGCCCATAATCACCGGTTCAATGCGAGTTAAGCTGTAACTTGTATCAATGTGCGCACGGTATACACCACCGCAGTCTTTTACTCGTCTTGATAGTTGAATATCGCCTTCGTCATCAACCATGGTGTTATCGAGATCTGAAATACCGATATACATGTACGCTTTTGTAACAACTTCATTTGCAATAACATCTTGCCCAGTGATCGCTTCGAGTACACGATCATGATTGATGCTAATACCTTCAAGCTTACGCCATTCGGCGGTAGCACCTTTCATTTTAGCCGCTTGGCGAGACTCTAAAAATGCTGCACGGTTATCCATCGGTTTGCCTGCTGTAACAGGGCTACCACCTTCGGCCTCGCTAGGGTATGTCGCTTTACCATCTGCCCATGCTTGTACATCAGCCAGTGACATATAACTTGTTTTACCGGCAACATAATCGCTGGTATTAATACCATCGTATTGTGCAATCCAGGTTTCAATATCAACATTGCTGCCACTGGCAAGCTCAACCCACTGCACATCAAAACCAGTGACAGTTGGCTCGTTTAAGCCGGCATCTTGGGTTAGTTTTGCACCATATAAAGTACCTGCGGATAAATCTTCTGGTTGGTCGGCAATAAATTTAAATAATACCCCACCGGTATCATCTTGTGATGAATATACGGTACGACGATCTGGCATAACTACCGAGTTTTCATGCTCATAACGACCAATGGTGTAATGCTTTACCACTTCTGGCGCATCGGTCATTGGTTTTTGAATTTCCGCGATATAACCATAACGGTAAGGATTTGGGAAATCAGGAGTAACAAGTGCTTCGATACCATCTGTACCTGTATCACTCGGATCATTCCATGATGCATCTGTGGTTGAGTTAACCGTTGAATTAACGATCCACTCTTCTGAAGTTAGCGGGGTGCCCCACGGAGAAACTGACCCAAAACAGTTAGCAGCCGTCCCCTTCACTGCGTCAAAGTTGATCATCATAGCATCGGTCACAGACCAAGCACCTTCTGCACTTTTTGACATTTTTAATCGGCTTACGCCACCAGGGTAAGATTCCCAGTTAGTAAAGAGGTAGCCTTCGTTTTCGCCTGCAGCAATAAAACCATTAAAATCTGGATTATTATTTTCGATGATTTTTTGATTATTATTAATACCGTAGTGCACACCTAAACCACCAGCCAGACCACTGTCACCTAACTCAGCATAAGTATCACCGGTTTGACCAAGAATTTGATATTCACCAAGCGCTGCAATCACAGTTTGGCGTTCAAACTCACTTTCTGGTACTGGCGAATTGATAATATTACGCGGTAAATTATTAAAGTTTACCCCACGTAATACGCCAACAGTGCCTCGATCAATAACTTTACCATTAACTGAATCTTTTGCCGTATTCGTGTCTGACGGATGCTGAACGTTGAAAAACAAGTCACCGCCATCACTTAAAAAAATGCCTGTGACTTCAGCCCCCGCTGGCACAGTCGCTAACCGTGTTAAGCCACTGCCACCATTTTTTCCATCAACACCATTAGCACCATCAACACCATTTGTGCCATCGCTGCCATTCGTGCCGTTAGCTCCATCCGAACCATTCACACCGTTGCTGCCATCTACACCAGCTTCACCGACAGGACCTTGTGAACCGGTCTCGCCCTGTTTTCCGTCGTCTCCGTTACACGCTGTTAATGCTAAAGTGACGGCTCCAGCAATTAAAGATAATGCTACACGCTTCATTACTTACTCCTTGAAATTGGCCTGTTAAAAGTTTCAACCGAGCCTGATTATTGTTAGAAAAATTTCAAGAATAAGTGTGACCAGAAGTTGTTTCAGTTCTCTTACATATAAATGATGTTTTAGGGACGTAACTTTGACTAATGAATTACATCTTCTTAGTTATATTTACTAAAAAGGCGTATGAATTGTTGAAAGCTAAAAAATGGCACCCTTTAGTGCCATCGATTCACTGTAAAGGGGATTTACAGTCATGGTGTACTGTTCTGTTTAACCATAATCAGGTTGTCAGTATCAAAGCCTTTTTGCTGCGCAAGCACTTTAAAGTCAGCTAAGCGTTGCTCACTCACAGTGGGGGTACGCGATAATAGCCACAAATAATCGTTATTGTAGCCAGATACGTACGCATATTGGTAATTTTGTTGGTCTAACTTAAATACAATATAAGAGCTGTAAAAAGGACCAAAAAACGATACTTTTAAATGACCAACATCATTGCTATCAACAAATTTCGCAGTACCTTGAGCCTCACTCCATTTGTTTTCCTCGCTATTAAAACCACGGTTTAGCACAGTTACAGAGCCATCATCGTTAATTGTATAATCCGCTGTTATATTATCTAAACCCCGCTCAAAAGAGTGATCTAATCGGGCTATTTCATACCACTTACCTTGGTACTGTTCGATGGAAAAAGGACTCACTGGTGCAACCTTATCGGGCATGCCAGTACAGCCAAGCAGTAAACTACTGACGAACAGAGTAAGAGTGATAAATAATTGATTTTTCATCGTTGATTCCTTGATAGTTAATTAGGCCACCAACGCAGTAAAGCATAAAAAGTTCACTTAATACTAGTTGTTCTAAAAGCCTTAGGTTAGGATCATTTTTTTACTAACTATTAGAAGTTAACAATGAAGATATGGGTTGATGCTGACGCCTGTCCAGTGGTGATCAAAGAAATTTTGTTTCGTGCCGCAGAGCGTACGCAAACTGAAACAATTTTAGTCGCTAATCATGCAATGCGTATTCCGCCTTCAAAATACATTAGCCGGTTGCAGGTCTCATCAGGATTTGATGTGGCTGATGACGAAATAGTCAAACGTATTGCAGCCAATGATTTAGTGATCACCGGTGATATTCCGCTAGCATCAGAAGTAATCGATAATGGCGGCCAAGCGCTAAATCCTCGCGGCGAACTGTATACCAGTGAAAATATTCGCTCGTTACTAAATGTGCGCGATTTTATGGATACTATGCGTTCAAGTGGCGTTGAAATGAACGGCGGACCGCCACCGCTTAGCCAAAGTGATCGTCAAAACTTTGCTAATAATCTAGACCGCATTCTAGCTAAAAATAAATGAGTAAGGCTGCAAGTAATATAGGCTTTGGTGACCCAGCTTTTACAGTCGCTGTGTATGTAGCGAATGTACCACCGATGCCACAGTACACCAACCTAAGTACAGTGACTTCATGTGTGGATGGACAAATTGCCAGCATCAACCAAGCCTGTGGTAATGGCTGGCGTAAAGTATTTAATGTATATGCTAAAGTGTTATTTGCACTGCCTAGCGAGTATTACCAATTCGCCAAACTCGCCCCGACTTGGCAACACTATCGTGATGAACAACTGCTGCAGCTTAATAGTCAAACTGCCTTACTTTTTAGCCCTCCGGTTTTAAATAACAATAATACCTTGCATATTATTGCCGGACGCACCTATGCTAAAGCGCTGCTGCAGCAAGGACACTTACAGTGCCAATTACAGTGGTTAGATGAAGAATTTGCTATCGATAAAGTAAACAAGTTGATTGTGTGTCCATACTTTGATTACCGCCAACTTAGCAATATAAAAATAGCGCGACTTAGTCAGCTAGTTGCCCAGTGTTTTGTGGCAGAGTAAGACTTTGTTAACTAACCTTAAGGTAATTTGAATATTATGGACAATTTAACTTTATGAAAATCCTCGTCGTTGACGATATGCCTTTGATGCGCCATGTATTAATAAATATGTTAAGAAAACTAAATTATCACGATATTGTTGAAGCGACTGATGGAATACAAGCATTAAGTTTATTACAAAACCAAGGCTATGATTTAGTTATCACCGACTTGCATATGCCAAAAATGGATGGCAAAACTTTACTCAATCGTATTCGTGATGACCAAGAGTTAGCCGAAATCCCGGTGTTAATGATCACCTGCGAAGACAGCTCCACAGCAATCAAAGAAATTATCGCCGCGAAAGTGTCAGGCTTTATTGTAAAACCATTTAATTTAAATGTGTTAGATAGCCAGTTAAAGAAAGTTATGAAGTTATGAAGTTATGAAGTTATGAAGTTAGAAAGTTAGAAAGTTAGAAAGTTAGAAAGTTAGAAAGTTAGAAAGTTAGTCAATCTCAACGCTATATTACTTTAAACATTGTTTAAGTGCGTCATCATCTTGCTGAAATCTAGATAATAACCAAGCTTGAAAAGCGATTACCTTTGGCCAATTAAAATGCTCCTTAGGGCCCACTAAATAATATTTATAGTGGCAGTTATATTCAAAATTTGGGTAAACTTCTAACTGCCCGAATTTGATATGGGACTCAATTAAACGTCGCCTCACTAACGCAATTCCTTGACCTGCCAATAAGCTGATCACCAATATTCAGCAAGCAATCGCAGAGCAGCCCTGCTTACAAGGTGAAATTGTATCGCTCGGTAATTAATTTGCGCAGCCAAACTCTGCTATTAAATCGCCACTGTCAGTTTGCTTTGCTTCACACCACAACCAGGTTTCACTCATCAGACAACTCATACAAGCCGCACACAAGTTTATTAACTAATTCGCTTTTGCGTGATCGCTACTGTAGTATCATAAATGAGGAATTTATAACCAATACAGATTTTTTACCATGTTCATAAATGCTAAATTACACAATGCGAACAGCTAAACGATTACGTAATATATGCAACGCGAGTCTGTTACTACTGTTGTGTGTAAGTAACGCCACTAAAGCAGTACCGACAGCGCGAAGTATTGACTCAACGACAATTCAACTTAGCGCAGGTGAATGGCCGCCTTTTCTCAGTGAATCGCTGCCCTACCAAGGTGTAGTAGCGCATTTAATTCGCGATATATTTGCTGAAGCAGGCATTACCGTTAACTTTACATTTTTACCTTGGTCACGTGCATATCACGATACCGAAAATAACAAATATGCCGCTACTGCGGTATGGATGTTCAGTGACGAAAGAGCAACGGCTTACTTATATAGCGAACCGGTACTCAGTGAACGATTTGTGTTTTTTTATCAAAAGCAGCGCCATTTTGATTGGCAAAATATTGCAGATTTAAAAGGCCTATTGCTCGGTGGTGGGCTTGGCTATAGTTATGGCCCAGAGTTTGATAAAGCCCTTGCCGAAGGCTCTTTTGAAATGTCGCGGGTAGGTAATACCGAGCAAAACTTCCGCCGTTTAGCACTAGGGCGTATCGACGCCTTTGCCGAAGAGCAAAGTGTTGGCTACTTTACCCTCAAACACCAACTACCCGATCTTGTTAATGTTATTAGCCACCACCCCAAACCCCTGTTAATTAATAAAAGCTTCTTACTATTTCCAAAAAATAGCAGCGAAAGTGAAAAACTGCTTAACACCTTTAATCAGTACTTATTACAGTTTAAGCAAAACGGCCGTTATCAAGCTTACTTTAGAGGTTTAGAGCAAGGTGATTATCAGCCCCAAGCCAAGCTACAGCAACGAGTTAACCCGTAGTTCATGCTTTACGTGACAATAAGCCTAACCTAACCCGGCGTTTACTTAGAGCGACCTTTTGCACTTTAATCAGATGCTGGCGTTGAAAATATTATTCGCCTCATTAGATGAGTTAGAAAGAGTTAAGTTGGCGGGCTAACAGAGAGAAGCTGTAAAATGCACTACCGCTGAAATTTAAATAATCGCCCTTCGTAGCAGCGATTTTATATCGCGACTTGTTTTGCACTTAATCTTTAAACCAGCGGTAAGCGCCAAAAACGCCCATAAAGGCAAGACAACCAACAGCCACTAATTGCCAAACTTTGTAGTTATAGCCTTCTTTTTCCAAAGCAACTGTATTCAAACGGGTATCAGCTTTTGACACTGGGATTAGCGTCATCGAATGTGTAATTGTGGGTATTGCAGTAGTGTTTTGTTGAGATAAAACAACCGTTGGCTGTTTAACATTCGCGCTTGCTTTGCTTGGTGCTTGCCACTGGGCTTCAAATTTTGCACGCTGCTCAGCTCGATTTTCACTGCACCAAACAAAGTCAGTTTGTTGCATTTCTTTAGCACGGCAGCGCTCAGGGTATTGGTAAAAACTACTCCACGCGAGTCGTTTGCTATCACTGTCGTATGTTTTACTATAGACCGTTGAATCATGAACTTTTTTATTTAATAAATCATTAGCAGATGAGCGAGTATAAGTTCGTGAACCTGAACTGTGGCTCCTCCCATTAGTTGGGCTTATGCAGTGACGACCCAATATTTCAAACAACTCAGTTGAGCGCCTGCGTAAACGCTCACCTTCAGCTGCCTTATACCCTGCCCTCATTCTATCCTGAACTTTTTCTCGCTCGGCTTTAATAACATCACACCGTGATTGCGAATACTGCTCTGCGGCCAATGTGCTATTGCTTGAAATCACGCAGATAGCCAATAAAATCCTTTTAATCATATATACATCACTGTCGTTAAATTAGGGATAGCGTAGCATTTTTTACGCTAGCAGCAAGACTTTCAGTTTAAAATATCAGCCTCTCGCTTTATTCGCCTCATTAGATGAGTTTTCAAGTTGCGACGGCCCCGTAACAGTGATTTTATATTGCGTCTAAACTCATAGAGTATAGCTCTCAACCTCCGCAATTATTCTTGTTGCTTGAGCCTGTTCAGACTAAGGCATTTGGCTTGCGACAGTAAATTATCGATACCAGCATATCGGCCATCATCACCTCGGCCTGTTTGTGTATTTAACTTAAAAAAATTACAAATAATGGGGTTGTCTTCTAAACTGTCAATAAACACTTAAGCTTCAGAAGTCATCGTTAATCACCTGAGTTTTATTGCTTTTACCCTGTCTTGCATTATAACCCCCCACATCCGCGGCTAGCTCGTTAATTTCATCCAGCAACGAGCCTTGCAATTGAAGAATAACGAGAGCTTCAAACAATATATCGCTTTTTACTACCTCACCTTCTTCAAGCTTTTGTACCGTGTAGCGAGATACACCAACCATCTTAGCGAACGTGCTTTGGGTATAAAGTAAAGTACGATGCTGGCGCGATTTGATATAGCATTCCTCTAAAGCGCAGCGCCTCTTAATCTCTGTGGTGAATACATCACTTAAAACCATGTTTGCACAAAGAGAAGACAATGAGGGTAAATAAGAATACAACGCAACGGGCTTTGAGCTACGGGCTGCGAGCTGGTGCAAACCCTAGTGTTACCAGCAATGCAAAAATGATCCACTTCAACAATTGAAATCTGATCCAGTTAACTTAACACTGGTGCTTTTGGATAAGCACCATGATTTCAAAAGAAGAGTTCATGAAAATAAAAGTCTTAGCCATGCAAGGCATGTCTCAACGAGCCATCGCTAAACAATTGGGCATATCGCGCAACACCGTTAAAAAATACCTTCAAGGTGACTTTGACGAGCCGCATTATGCTACTCGTAAAACGGGTATTTCAAAATTAGAGGCATTTAAACCGTATTTACATTCTCGATTAGCTAAAGCCGCTCCAATACATTTATCAGCCGTTGTTTTACTCAGAGAAATTAAAGAGCAAGGCTATACCGGAGAAATATCGTTACTACGCCAGTACTTGTATCAATATCGAGGTAGCGTTGAACCCCAACCCATTATTCGCTTTGAAACAGAAGCGGGCAAACAAATGCAAGTTGATTGGGGCCAAATGCGAGGTGGGAAATCACCACTGCACGCCTTTGTCGCTGTTTTAGGCTTCAGCCGTGCATTGTTTGTCGCAATCACTGATAACATGCGCTATGAAACACTCGAAGCGTGTCATCGCCAAGCCTTTGAGTATTTCCAAGGCATTCCACAGCAAGTGTGGTATGACAATATGAAAACAGTGGTAATAGAGCGTGATGCTTACGGTGAAGGCAAACATCGCTTTAATCAATGCTTTTATCAATTTAGTAAAGAAATGGGGTTCATTCCAAAGCTCTGTAAACCCTACCGCCCACAAACAAAAGGGAAAGTAGAGCGAATGGTGCGCTATGTGCGCGATAACTTTTATCAGCCATTAGCCACTAAATTATTTGCCCTTGAACTTACTTTGGACGTTGAAACAGCCAATGTTGAAGTCATTAACTGGTTGAACACAGTGGCTAACCAGCGCATTCACGACACAATAAAAGTAAAGCCCGCAGATAGATTAAAAGAAGAGCAAGCGTACCTACAACCTTTACCCCCGCTCCAACCTGTTGCACCACCACAGCCGGCAGAAGTGGCTATACCTGTATTTGATATGTCCTTCGAGACTCACCCGTTACATCATGACTTAAACATTTACGCGCAATTCTCGGAGGCACTATGAACTTGCAACTCGCACGCTTACATGAACTAACGGAGGAGCTGCAACTCGCCGGTGTTGAAACAAATGCAACAGCGCTAGCGCAGCAAGCAGCAAAAGAGGAATGGGATTATTTACAGTTCTTAGAGCGCGTACTGCAAGGTGAGCAGGCGTACCGGCACCAACGTAAACAGGTTATGTTTACGCGTATGGCTGGATTTGCGTCATTAAAATCGCTTGAGGAGTTTGACTTTACGTTTGCCACCGGTGTGCCCAAAAAACAAGTTAACGAGCTTGCCACACTCTCGTTTATTGAACGAAAAGAAAACGTCGTTCTGCTCGGGCCATCAGGTGTAGGCAAAACACATATTGCCAGTGCGCTAGGTTACAAGGCAGTGCAAGCAGGCTTAAAAACCCGCTTTATTAGCGCGTCTGATTTAATATTGCAATTAACCACAGCGCAACGTCAAGATAAGTATAAACAAGTGATGCAGCGCTCAGTTCTGGCACCCAGGCTACTAATAATTGATGAAATAGGCTATTTACCGTTTAGTGCTCAGGAATCTAAATTATTGTTTGATGTCATTGCAAAGCGTTATGAAAAAGGAGCGGTCATACTCACCAGTAACCTCCCATTTGGACAATGGGGGAGCATTTTTGCGAATGACACAGCGTTAACATCAGCGATGTTAGATAGAATTTTACACCACTCACATATTGTTCAAATTAAGGGGGAAAGTTATAGGATCAAAGAAAAGAAACAAGCCGGATTAATGGAAAACCTTAATAAATAGTGGATCATTATTCAAATGGTGGAGTGGATCACTTTTCGGTTGTTGTTGACATTTGGATAATCAAGCTACTTTAAAACCCATAACTGATCAAATAAGCGAAGTCTGCGGTATTAAATTTTAAATTCCCTTGTCAGCGACTAGACTGTTTATTATAGTCTCTGATACGTTCATGTGGTCACAAGTCTAATGCCAGCAAAGATTTTTTCTAATGCAAAAATACTTATAGTTGAAGAGCAGCCTCTTGCTCAAAGCTATATGAAACAGTCGCTCGAAAAACTTGGCTTTCGACAGCTGCGCTTTGCTGAACATGCAAATTCAGCGAAAGAGCAGTGCACCAGTGAACAGTTTGATCTGATTGTTTGCTCTTTTAATTTGAGTAAGCACCAAGATGGCTATCAGCTATATGAAGAGTTACGCGTTAAGCGTTTAATAAAAAACTCTACAGGATTCATTTTTATTTCAGCTGAAACCAGTGGTTCTTTGGTACACAGCGTGCTTGAACTACAACCCGATGACTTTTTGGTCAAGCCATTCACAATACATGACCTTAAAACGCGTATAGAACGAATTTTACTGCGTAAAAATCATTTACAAGCAATATATAATTTCATTGACGATGGTAATGATTCTAAAGCACTAAAAGCAATCAATGCCGCGCTTGATAAAAAAGGCAATGCTTATAGTGCAATATTATTGCGTTTAAAAGGTGACGCCCTACTTCGCTTAAAACGAGTAGATACTGCAAAAGCATTCTTTAAATCAGTTCTTGATATTCAAAAATTCACATGGGCAAAGGTAGGTTTAGTTGAAGCATTAATTGCTAATAATGAGCATATTCTTGCGCAAAGAATGCTGAAAACGATGCTGCAACGTCATGAAACACGATTAGTCGCACTCGATTTACTTGGTAAACTGGAGATTAAATTAAACCAATTTGAATTAGCGCAAGATTTTTTAAGCCAAGCTGTTGATATTGCTCCACGCAATATCGAACGCCAAAAATCACTTAGCCATGTATCGCTGGTAAATCATGATTATGAAAAAAATTATCTAACACAAAAAGATATCGCCAACTTTGCCAAACATTCGATTCACGATCATCCTGACGTATATTTAAATGCTGCACGTGCTGGTATCGATTTTGCTTTAACAACAGATCAGAGCGATCAGATTCAAAGGATTTCAAGACAAACTAATCAATACTTAACTGATTTAAAAAGCCAATTTCCAAATAGTCACAATCAGGCGCAAATAGATGTTTTAAATGCCCGTCTACACTATCTAAAAGACGAACATCAAAAAGCGAAAAAGTTGATTGAGCAGCTCGACGATGACGATAGCCATATTCGCTCTGTAGACGGCGCACTTGATAAAGCAAAGGCATTTCATGAGCTAGGGTTTCATCACAAAGCACAATCGTTATTTAACCAAATTATCAGTCATTGTGAACGTCATCCAACAGTCAGTGATGCTGTTTATTTACGTTATATTCAACAACAACAAAGTGAACGCCGTGATATAAAAATGGGCCCTAAAGAGCTGAATAACCATGCAGTTACACAGTTTAATCGTGGTCAATTAAATACCGCTCTTGAAGCATTCACACAAGCATTTAGAGTAATGCCTCGTAATCCTAGTATTGCTTTAAATTTATTGCAGTGTCTATTTGATAATTCCAAGCAAAATGGCCAAACCTTAAACCTAATGATGGCAAAAAAATGCTATGCGTTACTCAATACGACACCATTAGACAACGAGCAGCAACAACGCTTTAATAAAATAGTACAACAAGCAACGAGTATGGGGCTAACACTTGCTAATCTAGAAGAGCCTGGCAAAACCAAATAGAATAATAAATATTATTCAGCAAAGAGCAGGCTAAATAAATAGTTTAGATAAGGTGTTGTTTATAAGAATGAGGAATACGAAATTAAAAATATCGCTGATAAGCGGTGATATGACTTTTAAAATCCAGCCTTACTGGAATCGTATCATGTAAATTCAGTAAGGCATTGGTTATTGTCAATTACGAGCTAATAAATTACACCTTCTTCAATGAGACCGCGTTTATACAATAACGCAAACCACTTGGCATTGGCCCATCAGGGAATACATGACCTAAGTGTGCATCACATACATTACACACAGTTTCTATTCTTTGCATACCATGGGTCTTGTCACCATTATAAGCAATCGAGTTTAGTTGCGCGGGTTGAGTAAATGATGGCCAGCCAGTGCCACTATCAAATTTTTCATCACCATCAAATAATAAGTTATCACAACATACACAGGCGTACTTACCAGGTTCAAACAAGGTGCAGCTATCTGAGCTGTGCGGGCGCTCTGTGCCTTTATTACGAGTCACATAAAAGGCTTCTTCGGTTAATTGTTCACGCCATTGCTGCTCGGTTTTTACTACTTTACGGCTCGGCTCAGGATTGCCTTTATTGGCAAAGTTTAGAATATCATTCCAATTCAACATAACTGACCTCATTGAGTAAGATAGGTTAATTTACTGCTATCCACATTATCATGGTATCGCGCTAATAACATTGTCAGCTCTGGATTTATCCGCACTGCACAAAATGGTTTTGTAGGGGTTGAAAAATAATAATTTCGATACTGGCTAGGGGAATGTTTAAACTCACTGGCTAATAATATTTGCGTAATCAAAGCTAAATCTTATCGCTTCAGTACACTAATGGCAGCTCACTCCTAAGCCTATTTGCTGTTGCATACTATATTTCATACCCACTATGCTTTTTAAGGCGCTGACATATATACCGTGTTGCTCACTATTTAGTTTCATTCAATTGTAATTAATTTCTTTTCATTTTTAGTCAATAGTGCATTAAAGTATTGTATTAGCTCCGCTTTAGTTGCCGGTAAGCCTATTGAGCATTGATGCTGCTCGCTGAAGATAATTAAAAATTGGTCATCATGACACTGTATTTTCTTGATACTATTTATAGGCAGCCATTGCGGGCCGTGAGTGCGGTCAAAAAAACCTGAAAGGGAAAATAACAAAAGGTGCTGTTGTTCGCGTCGAATAAACTTATCTAGGCCATTACGTGCTTTAAATAGTGGTGTTAGCCGATAACAGCATGAGCTAAATACAAATAGCCACAGAGCAATTAGAAATACAAACCACGCTTGCTGAAATAACATGGTAAATACACTCAACAATAATAACACGATACCGAAACAGCCGACTATCAGCGCCAGTAATTGATTAATTTTACGCATCAAAGACTCCTTGCAACGTTAACCTAAATTACTTACTTGAACTTTTTTCATCGGTTTCAGGATCGGGCCAATCATTAAAAAACACCGTTAAATAACGACTTTTTGCTAAATATAATAATACCCACAATACCGTCACCATTTGCAGCGCTAAAAACATCGAAAACTGATAATAACTATGGGCGGCTTGAATAATCAGCCAGCTTAAATCTATCGCTGCACATACTAATAATGGCCAACGCATAAAACGCCACACTCGCGCTAACCATGCTGCACTGTCTGCGCTTTTTTGTGGCCTGCGCAAACAAAAAATTACGGCAGGAATAATGGCTATTGCACCAATAGCCAACGCACTGAAAAAGTCAGCTTTAGATCTAAACACTAATGACATTAAATCAAGCTCAGGACGCCTGCTCAGTGCCGCAATGATCCAAATAAAGTAGGCACGAAGTAATACCAATAAACTCAAATGAAACGCGATTGGAGTGCGATAGGTGCCATATTTGTCCCAATACTCTGGTCCATAACGCTTCATAACTGGTTTTTCCTCTCGGCTACTACGCCAAGTAATATAAATGCAGCCACGGCTGTAACACCTAACCAGCGCACACCAAAAAACATCAGTAACTGGCTTAGTAATGGAGTGACAAATACTACTAATAAGCCAAAACCAAACCCGGTTACTAGTACAAATGCACATACTCTGAGTATAAAGTGGCGCCTTGCTACAAAGCGTTTCGTGGTTTTAATAATCTCATTTGCATACAAAGACACCAAACACACCACCAGTAACAATGCGATATTATATAAGTAAGGCTTTAGCCACTGACCAAAGGTCAGTGCTAAATCCTGAAAAAGCGTAATAATGCTATCCATTATGTTGCGCCAGTAATGCAATTAAATCATCTTCGGTCAGTATTTCAATGCCTAAATCTTGTGCTTTTGTGAGCTTAGAACCGGCTTTTTCACCCGCTATTAACGCATCGGTTTTAGCTGATACACTACCTGAAACTTTCGCCCCTAACTGCTGCAAGCGTGCTTTTGCATCATTTCGATTAAGCTCGTTCAAAGTACCCGTTAACACATAGGTTAAGCCTGCTAACGGTTGTGAGTCTTCACTTGGCGGCGTGAGTTCTGGCCAATGAATACCCTGCTCCAGCAAGGCAGTTACGACATCTAAATTATGTTGCTCAGCAAAAAAACCACGCACATGCTTGGCTACAATTTCCCCAACATCACTAACTTCGACTAACGCTTCAGTTGTTGCCGCAGTTACTTTATCTAGCGTTAAAAAGTGATTAGCTAAATTTTGCGCCGTCGCTTCACCGACTTCACGAATACCTAATGAGTATAAAAACTTAGCCAACGTCGTTTGTTTTGCATCATCAAGTGCAGCTACTAGGTTTTTCGCCGATTTTGGCCCCATGCGCTCAAGCGATTCAAAATGTCCTTGTTTAAGTATGAATAAGTCTGCTGGCGTTTTAATGAGCTCTCTGTCCACCAGCTGTTCAACAATTTTATCGCCAAGGCCATCGATATCGAGTGCTTTGCGTGAAGCAAAGTGTTTGATCGCTTCTTTACGCTGTGCTTGGCACACCAGGCCTCCTGTACAGCGCGCTACGGCTTCACCTTCAATGCGTTCAACATGGGAGTCACAAATTGGACAAGTAGCCGGAAACTCAATCTCTTTGGCATCTGTTGGACGGCGCTCTAATACCACTTGAGTAATCTGTGGGATCACATCACCAGCACGGCGAATGATCACAGTATCGCCAATTTTTACACCCAAACGCTCTATTTCATCACGATTGTGTAACGTTGCATTTGAAACCGTGACACCACCAACAAATACCGGCTCTAAACGAGCCACAGGGGTAATTGCGCCAGTGCGCCCTACCTGAAATTCAACATCCAGTAGCTGAGTGATTTCTTCTTGCGCAGGAAACTTATACGCAATCGCCCAACGCGGAGCTCGCGCTACAAAACCTAACCGCTCTTGTAGTGCTTTGTTATTTATTTTGATCACCACACCATCAATTTCATACTTCAAGCTGCTGCGGCGCTCAAGTATATCTTGATAGTAATCCAAAGCAGCTTGCTGACCTTCGACTAACTTTGTTTCCGGGCAAAGTGGTAACCCCCAGTCAGTTAGCTTAGCCAATTGCTGGTAATGATCACTTGGTAATTCGCCATTTGTAACAACACCAATACTGTAGGCATAAAACATCAAAGGTCGCTTGGCGGTGATTTTTGAATCGAGTTGACGCAAGCTGCCTGCGGCTGCATTACGTGGATTAACAAATACTTTGTCGCCACGCTTTTCGGCTTCAGCATTAAGTTTGTCAAATCCGGCGCTATCCATGAACACTTCACCACGAATTTCAATTTCCTCAGGAAAGTCATCGCCACGTAATTTAAGCGGTATATTACGAATCGTTTTAACGTTAGTGGTAATATTTTCGCCGGTGTGCCCGTCGCCACGTGTTGCCGCCTGCACTAACACACCATTACGGTATAAAATCGACACCGCTAAACCGTCAAGTTTTGGTTCACAGCAAAAGGTCAGCTCATTGTTATCCATCAAACGTTCTTTAATGCGGCGATTAAAAGCGCTGAACTCTTCTTCACTGAAAGCGTTATCAAGTGACAACATCGGCACTTGATGAGTGACTTGCTCAAACTTAGCAAGCGCCGCACCACCTACTTTCTGGGTCGGTGAATCAGTACTCAAGTACTCAGGGTTTGCTACCTCAAGCGCACTTAATTGTTGTAATAAACGATCATACTCTGCATCAGGAATACTTGGGTTATCAAGTACATAATAATTATGATTGTGATCTTCTAACTGCTGACGAAGTTGCGTTATTTGCGCTAACACTAAAGTGGACATACTGACCTCAAAAAACATAAAAAAGCCACTTAAACGAGTTATCGCCAAGTGGCTTATAAAATTCTTAATTAATTAACTGTATATTGCAGGTGATTAAGCTGAAAAGCGTCTCACTTTTTCAACATAATTACGCACACTGTCAACGGTCATTTCTTCTCGTTGTGAGTCTAAAATAACGGCGCCAAATTCATCTGCTAATTTTTTAGCCGCACTGTGCAACATGTTAAATGCAGCAAGCCCGTCACCATCGCACGGCAAGGTCATAAACAAGCTAATCCCACCTGTACTAAATTGTTCCATATTATCTATATCGAAAGTACCAGGGTTGTACATGTTCACTAACCGAAACAGCACTGGACCATGGCCAGCTGGATCTAAATGACGATTAAAAAAGCCTTCTTCAGAGTACTTAAAGCCAAGTGTATTTACTGCTGGCAATAATTTGCTGCCTTCCATATTCAAGCCTTCAGGCATTTGAATATGCACAATGATAAAGTCACTTGCAGCTGGTTGCTCAGCTTCATCCTCTTCGCTTGCATCTGTTGCAGTAGTCACATCATCAACCTCAGCGGCAAGTTCGTCATCTGACGCTGCAAAAGTGTGTGGATGTTTTTCATCAGCACTAAAGCTTAAATCCCCAAACTGCGGTTCATCACGCTCAGTAAGAGATGCTGGCTCAGCTTCGCTTTGACGCTCAGTAAACGCCTGATCTGCAGGCTCAACCCGCTCATCATTAGTCGCAACGGGTGCGTCTTTTTTACGAACTGACCATAGGCCATGTATTAATAATCCACCAATGACAATTACACTGATAATGATTAAAACCCATCTTAATTGTTCGGCCATCCCCTCACCTTTATTATTTATCTACTCAAATATTAATATTTATGCATGTGCCATTTGCACCGCTTGTTCAATATCTACAGCGACCACACGCGAAACGCCCGGTTCAGCCATTGTTACACCCGTCAACCTGCCAGCCATTTCCATGGCAATTTTATTATGACTGATATAAATAAATTGCACCGATTGTGACATTTCTTCCACTAATCGGCAAAATCGCCCAACATTCGCATCATCCAATGGTGCATCAACTTCATCCAGCATACAGAACGGAGCTGGATTGAGCCTGAATATTGAAAATACCAATGATAATGCGGTCAGCGCTTTTTCTCCACCACTTAAAAGGTGAATTGTTGAATTTTTCTTGCCCGGTGGGCGTGCCATTATACTAACACCACTTTCCAGTAAGTCATCACTGGTTAATTCAAGATATGCACTGCCGCCGCCAAATACTTTAGGAAATAACTGACCAAAATCGAGATTCACTTGATCAAAAGTCATTTTAAAACGCGTTTTGGTTTCGCGATCAATTTTTCCAATTGCACCTTCAAGTGTCGTTAATGCTTTGCTTAAATCCTCGACTTGACGATCTAAATACTGGCTACGCTGCTGCGCTTGTTCAAACTCATCAATCGCCGCTAAGTTTACCGCGCCCAAGTCACTTAAACTTTGTCCTACTTTATTAAGCTGTCCTTGATAAGTGTTTATATTGGCGTTTTCAGGGAGCTGTGCCAATACTTCTTTCAAGTTTTGCTGTAACTCACCCAGAGGTTCAAGAGCTGCCTGTGCTTTAATTAATAAGCTCTGCTCTTCGAGGGCAAGTTGTTGTAATTGTTCTTGTAAAAGTACCAGCTCCCCCTGCGACGCTTTAAGCGTTGTTTGTTTATCTACAAAAGCTGTTTTAGCTTCCGTCAATGCACTTTGCAAATTTTTGAGTTCAATGTCACTTTGTTGATGTTGCTCCAACAATAATATTATTTGCTCTGCGACCTCTTCTAATGGGATCACCAACTCTTCAATTTGCGCGGTTAACTCACTGACAGCTTCACTGGCGGTTTCGCTGGCGGTCGTTGCATGCTGTAATTTAGTGTCACTGAGTTGGCATTCACTGCGCGCTTTTTGCTCACTTAGCGTCGCCTGATGGGCAAGCGTTTTATACTGTTCAAGCTGAGCGTTTGCCTGTTTATATTGCTCATCAGTGTGTTGCTGCTGCACTTGAGCATCATTAAGCGCAACACTTATTTCATCACGCTGTTTTACCACACTTGCTATATGTTGCTGTTGTTCAGCCACTTTATTCTCTATGCTCGTGTGTTCAACGTTTAACTGCTGTAGCTTTGCTTGTAATTTATGTTGTTGATTCTGAAACTGCTGTAATTGCTCTTTGAGCATATCGCGACGAGTGCTTCCTGAGGCCACTTGTTGAGCAAGCTGATGTACCGCTGCTTTTAACTCTTCGCTTTGTGCCTTCAATTGCTCACAGACTTGCTGTTGTTCTGTAAGCTTCTTGCTTTGTATAGCTAGTTCGTCACTGAGTTGAGATGCTAACTGGGTTGCTTCGGCCAACTGTTTATGTTTGATCAGCAACGAATTTTCCGCACTTTTACTGGCTTGTTGATACCAATTGCGGCCCTGAATATTACCTTGGCGATCAATCACTGCAAGCCAATACTCATCCGCTAAATCGTTATGAGCAAAATCATTTTTATACTTAATGCGATGTAATAAATCAGGGTAAACCCCTTGCTCTATAAACACCGCTAATGAGCTTTGCGGTGCGGTGTCGGTAGTTGGCCATACTCCGTTAGGTGTTGCTGTAGATGTCACATTTAATTGTTCAAGCCCTTGTAATGCTTGTTCAACCACATGCTCAAATCCAGTACGTACAACTAACTGTGCCAAAACATCGCCACTACTTTGCGCTGGAGTATCTGCGAGTATTGTATTCAAGCCTGCTATTTTGGCTTTATTCTCGTTTTGTTGTTGTGCTAGTGTTTGATGTGCATCTTGGCAGGTGCGTAACACGGTTTGAGCTTGTTGATGATTACTATTTACTTTGTTTAAGGCAGTTTGTTTTGCTGCTAACTCTTGCGTTAGTGACGGCATTAACTGCTGCTGCTGCGCTACTTGTTCAGCAATTGGATTTTCTGCCAGCTCTATTAATTCGCTTTCTAATGCCGTTTGCTGGTTTTTAATATAGTGCAAATTTTGCAGCTGTTGTTCGGCTATATTTTGTTGCTTGCTATATTGCGTATTAATAGCCTGAAACTGCTCATTAACTCGTTGCCAATCCGAAGCACTGCGCTGCTTGGCACTTTGCAACTGTGCCGCCGCGTCGGCCATCTCAGTGACTTGCTCTGTACATATTAAAGTATGTTCAATTGCCTCTTGTAACGCATTTTGTAACTCATCAGTATGGTCTTTTTGTTGTTGTTGCAGCTGCTGATTTTGTAACTGCAACTGTTGTTGTTTGATCAGGTTGTGACTAAACGCTTGTTGTTGTTGTTTTAAGTTTATTTGCTGTTGCTCAGCACGAGTCAATTCAGTGTGCGTTTGGTGCTGGGCTTGCTGCGCATCATTGAGTTTTTCAAGTTGCAATTGCACTTGGTTTTCAAGACTTGCTAGTACATCGTCATGACCTGAATGAGCGGTTTTAAAAAAACTAATTTGCTCATTCAGCTTGGCCATTTTGTCGGCTTTAGTCACTTGTTGCTGATGTAGCTTTTGCCATTTTAAGACCGCTAGTTGCCCTTTTAAAGTGCGCTCTTGGGTTTTTAACTCGCGGTATTTTTTTGCTTCAACTGACTGTACTGCCAGTTTATCAACTTGTGCTTGCAGCTCTTGGCGAACATCGAGTAAGCGTTCAAGGTTTTCGCGGGTACTTTTGATCCGGGTTTGCGTTTCACGACGGCGCTCTTTGTATTTTGAAACGCCTGCAGCTTCTTCTAAAAACACCCGTAAATCTGCCGGTTTACTCTCAATTAAACGCGAGATCATGCCCTGCTCGATAATCGCATAACTACGCGGACCAAGACCTGTGCCTAAAAATATATCGGTAATATCTCGTTTGCGGCATTTACTGCCATTGAGAAAATACAGCGATTGCCCGTCGCGTGTTACCAAACGTTTAATTGCCACTTGGTTTCGATCGGCAAAAGTATTCGGTAAGTGCCCTTGGGTATTATCAAAAATCAACTCTACCGACGCTTGAGAAATAGGTTTGCGATTGGTTGAGCCATTAAAAATAACATCGATCATGGCATCGCCACGCAGATTTTTAGCAGAGCTTTCGCCAAGCACCCAACGCACAGCATCGATGACATTAGACTTACCGCAGCCGTTTGGGCCAACGACACAGGTCATTTGATCTGGGAATGGAATTTTAGTGGGCTCTACAAAAGATTTAAAACCCGCTAATTTTATGGTGCTCAAACGCATCTAATTGGTTTACCGATTGTTATTGTTATAGCTTGAGTATTTAATTTAACCGTTCTTGACGATAAAAGTAAGTACAGAGATTAAGCTTGGCGTTTAAAATTATCTAAAATAATACCCGTTGCCATGGCTACATTGAGAGATTCTGCACCACCAAAAGCGGGGATGGTTATCTTATCTGTTACCAATGCTGCGCAAGCTTGACGTATTCCATGAGACTCACTACCCATTAACAAAACACCTTGACCTGTAAATTGAGTTTTATGCACGCTTTTTCCATCTAAAAAAGCGCCATAAATAGGTAAGTTTAAACCACTTAAATACGCAGGCAACTCAACTTGGCTCACTGAGACTCTAACAAACGAGCCCATAGTGGCGCTAATAGTTTTAGGGTTGTAAGCATCGGCACTATCTGTGCTGGTGACAATATGCTTGATCCCATACCAATCAGCTACTCTGATAATGGTACCTAAATTGCCCGGATCAGATACACCATCAAGGGCTAAGATTAAACCGCTTGCCTGCGGTGCACTCGCTGTTGGCATGTCAACTATAGCTATAGCGGCATTATTACTCACTAAAGTACTTGCTTTAGTTAACACATCTTCATCCGCTGCAATTAAGTTAACGTGTTGATACTTATCTTGATAGCTATCGATGAAGCTTTGCGTTGCAAAAACGTCTTTGGCTTTTAATGGACTATTTAGTAACTCTAATACGTTTTTTTCACCTTGAACAAGATATTGACTATATTGTTTACGGTACTTTTTTTGGCCAAGCTGGCGAATAAGTTTGAGTTGGTTTTTTGAAATCATAATAGCCCCATTAAATTATCTGCTCAGTATACCAGAGATGATTTAAAGTGCAGCCCTACAAACATTAAAACCAATAAAATCACACTACAAACAACAAGCTAGGATAATGATAAAGATTGTTTTCATTACCAAAAAAAGGTAAATTTACAAAAAACAGCATGGATATATTTTTTAATGGAATCAACACACCCAACCCCAGACGAGCCTAACAAAACAAACACCCAAAGTGCATCGCCAATTTTTAGCGGGAAAGTACAATTTAAGGGTAAAGCTGCTGAGTATTTTGGTATTTGGATTGTCAATATTTTACTCAGCGTTATTACACTCGGTATTTACTCAGCATGGGCAAAAGTACGCACATACCGCTACTTTTATGGTCACACACGTATAGACGGACACGGCTTTGACTACTTAGCAACACCGATGCAAATTTTAAAAGGCCGTATTTTAGCGGTGGCGGTTTTTTTAATTTATACCTTTGCCACCAGCTTCTTACCTATTATTGGTTTATTGTTTGCTATTGGATTTCTATTTCTAATGCCATGGATTATTAACCAAGGCCTACGGTTTAATATGCGTATGACTCGCCACCGAAATGTGTGTTTTTCGTTTCAAGGTAATTATGGCGAAGCCTTTGTTAACTTTATCCTACTGCCGATTGCAAGCATATTTACTTTATATTTATTAATGCCTTATGTTTTAAAGCGTATCGACAGCTATATTCACAGTAACATTAGCTACGGCGACAAACCACTGACGGTGAACTTAAAAGGTGAAACCTATTACCTCACAGCACTTATTTGTTTTGTAGTTAGTTCTATCACTATGGTGATATTTATGGCCATTTTAGGTTTTTTTGGTCTCGATTTACTAAACGCAGAAAACCAACAAAATATACAAGACCCATCTGCGATGATAATTATGTTTGCTGCTTTAATGGCCGCTTATGTGTTTATGATTACTATAGTAACTGCTGTGTGGAAAGCTGCTATCCGTAACCATATTATTGATAATAGCCAGTTTGAAGGTGTAGCAACGTTTAAGTCAGAACTAAAACCTGTACCTTTTGCTATGTTACTTTTAACAAACATGCTCGCTATTGTATTTTCTTTAGGACTTGCTTACCCGTGGACAAAAGTACGTACATCAAAAATGCTCGCTGATGTAACTACGGTGAATATTTATTCTGGCGCATTAAACTTAATCGATACTCAACAAGCACAGCAATCATCTTTCGCTGAAGAAGCTGCAAATGTATTTGATATAGACCTTTCATTAACTTAAGAGCTCATCATGCATGTAAAAGGACATTACTTTCCTAAGGCATCGAGTAATTATCAAGAGTGTGTCGCAAGTATTAGCGACACACATATTGACATAAAACACGATGAATACATTATAACTCGCCACGCCATTACTGAACTTAATTTAAATTCAGGTATGGCTGGTCTTGCCGACGAGTTAAGCTTTACCGATGGCAGTCGATTTATTCCACTAGATGTAAATTACAGGTGGCCATTTAAATCAAATAATCATCAGATAATGGAACGCCTAGAAAAAAGTAAATGGGCTATTTTAGCTGCCGTTATACTTACACCAATGTTTATGTGGCTAGCGCTTTACAAAGCAGTGCCAGCAATTGCGGTTTATAGCATAGATACACTGCCGCATAATGTGATTAATCAAATGGGTGAACAAAGCTTTACGGTGATTAAAAAGTTAGCGCTCGATGATAGCGAATTGCCGGTTGAACAACAAACTAAGATACAACAACATTTTAATACCATGCTTGAGCAACTATCACTTGATAAATCGATATATCGATTATCTTTTTATAAATCTGAACATTTTGGCGCTAATGCATTTGCACTACCGCATGGACGTATTGTGATAACAGATGAGCTTGTTAATTTACTTGTCGATCAACCCAATGCCCTAAAAGCAGTATTACTACACGAAATAGGCCATATAGTACACCAGCATAGTGTGCGCATTACTGCGCAATCAGCTGCAAGTACAATTGTATTAGCGGTAATATTTGGTGACTTAGAAGGTATTGCAGAAGT
Organism: Pseudoalteromonas rhizosphaerae; assembly: GCF_028885455.1. Lineage (NCBI taxonomy): Bacteria > Pseudomonadati > Pseudomonadota > Gammaproteobacteria > Alteromonadales > Pseudoalteromonadaceae > Pseudoalteromonas > Pseudoalteromonas rhizosphaerae. Next base: position 1,632,856 of record NZ_CP118496.1, on the reverse strand, counting down.
TGCTCTGGGGACTGGCGCGTCATTTGCACAGCAAGGTTTTTCAAGGGATATGGAACGCGAGGCCGACAGTTTTGCGTTAACGCAATTGGAGTATTTAGGGTACTCAAGTAACGACTTTGCCGATGCAATAGAGACACTCCAATATAGCCATACCAGTGAAAACGAGCACCTTAAAAAAGTGAATAATTTACTCGAGTATTTATCTAGCCACCCAAGTGCACAAGAGCGAATAGATAATGCCAGAGAATAACCTACTTTATATGCAACTTGCCCGCGGTGTAGTAGCATTAACATGGATATATCATGGTTTTTTCCCAAAGCTTTATCATATAGCGCCTCTTGAAAAGCTTATGACCGGCAGTGCGGGTTTTTCAACTGAGGTGTCTGATTTTATTACCCGCTCAGCAGGTGTTGGAGAAATTATTTTTGGCCTGTGTTTAGCTTTATTTTATAAAAATAAATACTTAGTTATTTTAAACATTTTAGCGCTTAGTGGACTCTTGCTTGCTGTGATAATAATGCAACCACAACTACTTATTGAAGCGTTTAACCCTGTTACAACTAACGTACCACTTATTGTGTTAAGTATTATTTGGTTAAAAGAAATAACTATTACAAATAATACGAGCCTGTAAAACAAAAGGGTATGCGTTGGCATACCCTTTGTTGTAAAACTCTATTTATAACATCAATACTTATGCTTTAATGCCCACAAATGCAGTAGCTCACTAGCAATAGTGGCTGCAGCAATCGCAGTAAGCTCACTTTGGTCGTACGAAGGTGATACTTCAACAACATCCATACCAATCATATTAATGCCTTTAAGGGCACGTAATATCTTAAGTACTTTATCTGATGTTAATCCACCACATACCGGTGTTCCAGTACCAGGGGCAAACGCCGGATCTAAGCAATCAATGTCAAAAGTGATATACACAGGTAAATCACCTACTCTCGCTTTAATCTGCTCAGCAATCGTTTGCGCCGATAAATCATTGGCGGCCATCGCATCAATCACTGCAAACTCGTGTTTGCTTTGATCAAAATCAGTACGAATACCAATTTGGATACTATGATCAACATCAATCAGCCCTTCCATCGGCGCATGGTAAAACATGGTGCCGTGGTCGTAGCGTGAGCCATTACTATAAGTATCAGTATGGGCATCAAAATGCACCAACGCCATTTTACCAAAGCGCTTAGCGTGAGCACGTAACAACGGTAAAGTTACAAAGTGATCGCCCCCTAAACCTAAAATTGCTTTACCTTGGCTTAAAATACCCGTCGCAGCTTGTTCAAGCTTAGCGGTAAAGTATTCAGCGTCACCGACAGGGTAAGTAAAATCTCCAGCATCAGCCAGTTTTAGGCGTTCGAACAATTTGAACGTCCATGGGTATTTTGTTTCTTCCCATGCTAAATGCACTGATGCACGACGAATCGCATCAGGGCCTAAACGCGCACCTGGACGTCCTGAGGTTGCCATATCAAATGGCAAACCTAAGACCACAACATCAGCATTGATGTCAGTAATATTTTGTACCATTGGCTGACGTAAGAACGTCATGCCATTGGAATACAATGAGTGATCTGGATGATCAAACAAAGTGGTCATATTAAAGCTCTTCTAAATAAGTATAACCGTCTAAACCTGCTTGCAATTCATCAAGCACACTTTGCTGCTCATCTGCTGGTAATTTTGCAGCCACTAGCTGTGCGTACGATGATTGAAAACCTTCTACATCAAGATGAACATAGCGCATCATGTCAGCTACAGTGTCACCTTGGTTTATTTCTACAATGCTTGCGTCGCCTTGCTCATCCATGTGTACCATTGCACTGTGGGTGTCGCCAAATAGGTTATGCATGTCACCTAAAATTTCTTGGTATGCCCCCACTAAGAAAAAGCCCATTAAATAGGGTTTTTCAGCACTAAATGCCGGCACTGGTAAGGTACTCTCAATGCCTTGCCCATCAACGTAATGATCTAGTGCACCGTCAGAGTCACAGGTAATATCTAACAATACTGCGCGTCTTTGTGGTGCCTCAGTTAAGCCACTTAATGGCAATACCGGAAATACTTGGTCGATTCCCCACGCATCAGGCAATGACTGAAACAATGAGAAATTAACAAAAAACTTATCCGCTAAACGGGCATTAAGTTCATCTATTATCGGGCGATGAAAACGGTTTTTGTTATCCATGTGTTTATTAAGCTCATAACACACACGTAAATTTATTTGCTCAGCCCAGGCGCGTTGAGTTAAATCTAATAATCCCATCGCAAACTGGTTATGTGCTTCAGCTAAATCACCTTGGCTATCATGATATATCTCTATTAATGCACGGTCGTCTGTCAGCACATGAAGTTGCTGCCACGACAGCCACATGTTATTGAGCAATAATGGCGCGTCATCTGCTGGCGCTTGAATTTCTTCAGGCTCATAACTTTCAGTGCCAATCACATTAGAGATAAGCACTGCATGATGCGCTGTTAATGCACGCCCAGACTCAGAAATAATAGTCGGGAATGGTTGCTCGTACTGCTTACAAATATCACCAATGGTGTAGACAATATTATTTGCATACTCAGCTAAGCTATAGTTCATCGAGTTGTGAGACTGGCTCCGTGTACCGTCGTAATCAACCGCTAAACCGCCACCGACATCTAAACATTCAATTTGTGCACCGAGTTTGCGTAGTTCACAATAAAAACGCGCCGCTTCGCTAACACCTAAACGCACATCGCGAATATTCGCCATTTGCGAGCCTAAGTGAAAATGCACCAACTGAACTAAATCAAGTTGATCAGTCTCTTTTAAACGATTAACAACATGTAATACTTGTGAAGCGGATAAACCAAATTTTGATTTTTCACCGCCGCTAGCTTGCCATTTTCCTTTACCCTGCGACGCTAAGCGCACGCGAATACCAATACGCGGTTTTACGTTCAGCTCTTTAGCTTGGCTTAGTACCATGTCCAGCTCAGACAGTTTCTCAAGTACGATGTACACTTTATGGCCTAACTTTTCGCCAATTAATGCTAAGCGCACATATTCTTTGTCTTTGTAGCCATTACACACAATCACTGCACTGGTTTTTTCAGCTAATGCCAATACTGTTAATAGCTCAGGCTTACTGCCCGCCTCTAAACCGAGTTGTTTCTTTTCTACGTTCGCTTGGCTTGCAACAATTTCTTCGACCACTTCGCGCTGTTGGTTTACTTTAATTGGATAAACAAGCAAGTAATCTTTTGGATAACCATAGCTTTCAATCGCAGTATTAAATGCAGCACATAAGCTGTGCACGCGGTGATGCAAAATTTGTGGAAAACGAACCAACGCAGGTAAACTCAAGCCTTTATCTTCAAGTTGTTTTGCAATATCAATAAGTGCGATGGTTTGCTCTGGGGCATCAGCCTTGGGCGCAACATACACATCACCTTGATCATTAATACCAAAAAAACCTTGGCTCCAATGACGAACATTGTAACTCGTGCGAGCTTGTTCTAGTGATGTTGTCTCTTTCATTTATCTTTCTCTTTTATTTGATGAATGCCTTGCGGCTGTTGCGCGCATTAAAGGAAAAATAGCTTATCAAGTCCAACAAGTATTTTTGCTCGTAACGAGTGAGTTTTAGTGTTGATAACAACGGCCCTTTTATTTGTTGGGCACTGGAGTATTTAGTATAAAAAATAGAAGGCTTAAAAGGGAATATATATATAAAAGTTAGCCGAAAACGTGACTCTCAATGATAAAAGTGGCGCTGACCAAGGCCATTTAAGCATATAAATGTCGACTTATATCCGTGTATAAGCCGTAGTTGTGTAGGAGATTAAATCGATGAAGTACTCAAAAACTAAAACACAAAGCGTAGACAGTTTCTAGCCACTAATCAGCCTTATTGACTGAGCCCTAACTCCATAAACAAGCTATGTGGATTATCGGTATAATTACCAAAACTTGCACAGCGTTTAAAACCTAAATTTTCATACAGACTAATCGATTCAGCCTGTTTCGGGCCTGTTTCTAACCGGATCAAAGGGATCTCTTCTTCGCCAGCATGATGCAATAAAATTTGCATTATACGCCGAGACAAGCCTTTACCACGATGACTTGGTTTGACATATAGACGGCGTATTTCACCATAAGGTACTGTGTCGAACTGTCTGACAATCGCACCACATGCAACAATACCCTCCTCGCTTTTTAAGCCAATGGCGTACACATTAGCTTGACCAAGCTCACTCACCGACAGCGATTGCGCCGTGGCTACTGGGTACAGAGAATTTATAAGCCTATCGATATCAGAAAAAACATTAATCACATCCGGATCATCAGGGGTTAAGTCGACTAACTGCATAAAAGCTCTAATTATATTTATTGTTTGATAACAAACTATACCGAATTGTTGCAAATGAACAACCCAGAACTATGGATTTTTCATTTATTTGCTGTCTTATTAGTCACGACTTTGTCGTATGTCAAAATAACAGCATTTAGCTATTTTCTAAAAAGTAGCAAACACGTCAAGATAATAGTTTGCTGTGGTGTTAAACGTTAGCGACTTTTATAAAAATACGGGTTAAAAAATAAATTAACGACTAAAGCTTTAACGCCCTGCGTCGATAAATAGCTAAGTTAACGTTAAAGGAATAACAATGAAACTCCCCAATCTTGGTCAAGCGCAGCAAATAGCTTTGCAAACGGTGTCGGCCAATCGCGCCACGGAGTTTAAAGCCGCCGCTTCTCTTGTCGAACCACAAGATCACTTTTCAACGCTCGAAGACGCAGCAATTACGCCCCTTTATGATCCATTTAAAGGCCGCAAACTTAATCAAGATTACACCCCCTCTTCTTATATTGGTATGAACCGTTATAGAGTCACCTCTAGCACCACCATTAACATAGGTGAACCGATTAAAGAGCCGACCTATCGCTATGGTGACTTTACAGATCCCGATGATATAAATGCTTTTTTAGATCAAGTAGACCGACTTGAAGGTGAACATAAATTTATGTTCCAACACCTAAAACCAACACAAGAACTACTTGATTTGGTGCAAAAAATGAGTGATGAAGAGCTTGCTGTATTTAGTCAATTTGTTGTTACAACATCTAGCTATCACTTTGGCACAGAAAACAACAACAACAGTGCACAGTTAATTTCATCTTTAAGCAAACTGTCAGATGATGCCTTGAGCAGTACCCTCGCAACAATGGATAAATTATTACAACAAGGGAATGATTATAAGAAGCCGGTGTCACCATTAGGTGAAAATGAGCATGGTAATGAAAGAGTCGAAATGATCAGTATGCCTGAAACCATAAACTGGTTTAAATCAAACTATAAGGCTAACAGTGCAAAATATGAATTGGCAAATGACTACACCAATTTATTAATAGAAAAAAACCTCAGCGAAGATCAACTTATGCAGTTAAATGACCACTTATCTGACAGTACGCTTACACAAAGCAGTGGTATCATCGACATGATGAGCTTAGTTAAAAACCATCAAACGGATGATGTATTGGCAATGCTCAATGAAGTTGATAAAGACCGTGAACCTAACTTATTTAGTTACCTTGCACAGCAAACTAATTATCAAGCCAATAAGCAGTATTACCAAATGGATAATGGTAAGTTTGTTGCACAGCAAGATAATATTAGCTCTGACTCTAATAGACGTGAGCTTTATAGCAATATCTTAAACGCCTATAACGACATTGGCATGGGCTGGATAAACGATACGCTAGAGCAATTCACAGGGAGTCCAGCACAGATCCAAAACGAATTATGGCAAACACTACTTGATGATAAAGAAAAAATGCCAGAGCAGTTTACTCGCTCAGATTCGGTTGAGGCATGGGCAATAAATAATATTGATCGGATAGAAGGTGCATTTCACGTAAAACAAATGAATAAAATTTATGATTATAATAGCGAGCGACTAGTTCCTAATTTAATCGCCAAACTCAGTTTTTTTAGTAGTGGTAATATTCACAGTTCAGCTGATAGTAAAGAGCCCAAAACTGACTAATTCTAAATCAATCAACTGTAGTCAAAGAACTTGCGATGCTCTGCTCCGGCTAAGTTGGCATTCACCTTATTAGGGTGTTTATACTCACGCCAGTTTGCCACATTACGGCCAACATTTAATTTCGCAAAGTCAGTATCGCCCTCAGGCGACATTCCCAAAAACTGTTTTAGCTTCAACAGGCCGCCAGGTTCGCTCACATCAAGAGATAAAAAATCATCACGGCCTTTGAAATAATGAAACACTGCGTGTTGATGTTTAGTATAACAATCGGCTAACTCGCGCTCACTCAACGGGTAAATAGAGGGAAACGTTTGATGAAAGCTGCGCTTTAGAACCGGACTAAAGTGCCCTGTTTTAAGATCAAGATGTGGCGCCATTTTTTCAAGCAGCATCGTGATGGATGGCAACCATGCTTTTAGGTCTCGGTTTAAATAAATAAACTTAGCACCAGGAAATAACCCATCTAAATGCATATAGTCACTAAAACACGGTGCGTCAGATATAGCATCAGCCATTTCAAACGCTTTTTTAGTAAACGCGGTATGCGCAACCAACAAACCCATTTCTAACAACGCAACACTGATGCTCGTGGTGCCGGTTCGAGGTAGACCGATAATAAAAATCTTAGACATCCAACGTTACTCATTTTTAAAAGGCCGCTAGTATATACCAAGCGTGTTAGGATTCAGACATTGATACAGACTATTCATCCATAAAATACAATTTCATTCGTCTTTACTAAATAAATATAATTGTAGGATGGGAATGAGGTCTATTATTAATTTAGTAACTGCATCGTATGTTTGATTTAATAGTACCCAACCATCTGTGCCCATAATTTCAATTGATATTATAGTTAGTGCATTAACATTTAAAGTATCCCATAAACCTGAAATACGAAAAATCCCAAACTCGGTATCTATACGAGTAATGTTAAATGATTCCAAAATACCCTCTTTTATAAATGCATTAAAATCAGAAAATGACATTTCCTGAATGTTTTACTTACAAGGCGAGCATAGCTGAGTCATTATTCTGATTCAATTAGTTAATACATCATTGCTAACTGTTGTTCTTAGTCCTCAATTAACCTCCTTAACTGTCGCACTTCTCTTGAAAAGCTTCAAATATTAAACACTTTGTTACGCAAAAATACTGTTCAAAATATCTGAGCAATTTATACTGAGGGCAATGTCGATATGATCAGAGGTTTTAGCGTGCAGTTTACACAAGGTATGGAATATTTTTTTTCGGGCTTCAAATTAATTACCCAAAAAGGCTTGAAGCGATTTGTATTTATTCCTTTATTAATCAATATAGTGCTTTTTGGTAGCTCATTATTCTTTTTATATGGCTGGCTTACCGATGGGTTTGCTTATTTAAATGATCTATTACCAACGTGGTTAAGTTGGCTGGAGTGGCTGATGTGGCCTATTGCAGTATTAGTGATTTTATTTAGCTACAGTATGCTGTTTTCGGTGATCACTAATTTCATTGCCGCGCCCTTTAATGGCTTACTCAGTGAAAAAGTAGAGCTGCACTTAACGGGGCAAAAAATTAATGATGATGGCTTAGCGGAGATAGTGAAAGATGTGCCACGAATGCTTGGCCGCGAGTGGACTAAGTTGTGCTATTACCTACCACGTGCCATTGGCTTTTTTATCTTGCTATGGATATTACCTGTTATCGGCCAAGTGTTATGGGTGATGTTTACCTGTTGGATGTATGCAGTGCAATACAAAGATTATCCGTTTGATAATCACAAAATTTGCTTTAAAGAAATGAAAGAAGACTTAAAACAAAAACAAACTCTCTCGTATGGATTCGGCTTAGCAGTATTGTTGCTTACAGCCATTCCTATCGTGAATTTAATTGTTATGCCTGTCGCTGTGTGCGGCGCAACTCGCTTATGGGTTGATCAATACCGCCCTAACTACCGCGAATAAAAAGCTCAGAGGGGACGACAATATAAGCCATTATTAAGTCCCCTATTTGCAGCACTATTTACACTAAAACTTGCCGTGTATTAGCAATGAAATGATGCACTTCGCGCTCAATTTTAGGATCAACTGGCTGCTCTGGAGCGCGATCATTTGGGCATGGCATCCTTGGAGTTGTGCCAAACAAACGACAAATTAATGGCCGTTCATCATATACAGTGCATCCCTTTGGACCTAAGTGTACACAATTAAATTCATTTAATGCCGCTTCGTGCTCTGCATCGCTTTTTACCGGTAATCGCGACATTTCTTCAGATGATGTTGTCACTGGACCGCAGCAATCATGGCAACCTTCAACACATTCAAACGATGGAATGTTAGCGCGTAATCGCAAGATTACTTTTTGGTTTTTGTACATTTATATTTACCTTTTATTATGCTGTGCATTCATGCCGCAACTTAACTAATTCTCCATAAACCCTATATTACGCGTTATGTGCAGTAACTTGCAATGCTATGTTAGTGTAGACTTACGCCATAACGTAAAAAGCACAGCTAATGCTGTGCTTTTATATATCTAAACTTTACAAGCTTATTAACTATATAGACTTTGTGGCACTTTCGTGACGTTCAAATGAACAGTTACTTCTTCCCTATCGTGATAAAGATGCTTAGCTTGTAATTCATAGCTTATACCGTATTTATTAAGCTCTTCTTTGATCATCGTTAAGCACTCATAAACACTGTCAAAGCGCTTTTTCATTGGCAGCTTTAAGTTAAAGATAAGTTCTTTCGCGTATGCGTTGACCGCCCAATCAATCATAAGACTGGTTACTTTGGTTGGTTTTTCTACCATATCGCATACTAACCAAGTAATATTTCTTTTCTCAGGGCGGTATTTAAAACCATCAACACGAAAGTGCTTAACTTGACCTGTTTGCATTAAATCATCATTCATTGGGCCGTTATCAATGGCGCTAACAAACATACCGCGACGCACTAGTTGATACGTCCAACCACCTGGGCAGGCACCTAAGTCAACACTGCGCATACCGGCTTGAACTCGCGCTTCACGATCTTTTTCCGCAATAAACACATTAAACGCTTCATCCAGTTTTAAGGTCGAGCGACTCGGTGCATCACTTGGCATTCTTAGTCGTAATATTCCCATAAAAAATGGGGAATTATTATAACTATATGAATGACCAACAAACGCGGTGTTATTAGTTAAAAACATGATGTGCATTACGGGGCGATTGGCTTTAGGTTCGCGTAACACGGTGTTTTGTTTCTCTAAAGCCTTTTTAAGTGGGGTAGAGATTTTTTTGCAGAAAGTTAACAGCTCCTTGCCTTCATTGGTATCAGGTGTTTCTACCCGTAGCTCTGAGCAAAGTGGAAAATCGACCGCTGCTTTTACTATTTCGCCAACACGGTCTTCGACGGGCATGTTTTCAAGTAAAGTGCCGGCAAACCACTGACGGGCAAATACCATATTTTTGAAATCAACCTTTTTGATGATTTCATCACTATGCTGCGCTTCAAAACATTCGTAAATAACATAGCCGGTATTTGGCTTTGCTTTTACATACCCAGCAAAACCTTGCTCTGCGGCATGAAATGTTATTTCTGCAGCTGCATCATTTTCAAAACCACTACGGCAGTAAATCACTACACTTGACATAAAAACCCTTTAATTGCTCTTTTGAGCGATATTCTCTATTAAAATTTAAACCGTGCTACTTGCACTAATAAAATAGTCCAACCAATAATAAAACATAAACCACCAACGGGTGTGATGGGGCCAAGCCACTTATAACCGGTGATTGCTAATAAATATAAACTGCCACTAAACAACAAAATACCAGCAATAATAAACCAACCAGCCGATGTGAGATTAATTCCCCATTTTATTAAAATGGCAATCGCAATTAACGCAAGGCCATGCACCATCTGATACTCTGCCGCAGTTTTAAATACGCCAATAGCATATTCAGAAACACGGCTTTTTAAACCATGAGCCGCAAAGGCGCCCAACACCACTGATAGCATGCAAAATAAACTGCCAGTCATTAAAAATAGTTTAATCATGATTTTTTTCCTGCTAAAGATGCCTTTAAATATGCTGTTTGATAAAACTAGCCGCGTGCTCAGCGGCAGTTTGCACATTACCTAACTCTGTAAAGCCACTGCGTTTGCGTGGTTTTAAGGAATGATCGCCATCAGCTAGCCACACAAACTCTGGGCGTTTATCCAGTTGTAGCTGTGTTAATTCGTCACGGGTACCAAATGTATCGCGCTCGCCTTGGAGCACCATAAACGGGCATGGTATTTTACCAAAATGATCAATGCGTAATTTATCAGGCTTGCCTGGTGGATGAAATGGATAGCCAAATGCCAATACGCCTGAAATTGTTGGCATTGTTACTCGCTCTTCACTGACAAGCATTGATGCCATCCGCCCGCCCATTGACTTGCCACCAATAAATAACGGTAAGCTTGGCTGTACAAAGGTTAATATATGCTCAAAGTATTGCAGTAATTTAGGCGCACGATCTGGCGGGCGACGCTTATTGGTTTGCTTGGCTATTTGCATATATTTAAAGTCAAATAAGCCAACATCAATACCTTGCTCTGCCAGCAAGCTTGCCATTTTCTGCATAAATTCTGAATCACTAGCGGCTCCAGCACCATGGGCAAAAATAAATTGTGCCAAAGCGGGTTGTTGGTCACTTTTAATCCATTCGATAGTCATATTAATACTCTTGCTCTTGTTCGACTAAACTCAGCATCCACTGCTTAAACGATACTATTTTGCCTAATTCAGATTGCGTTTCACGACTTACTAAATAGTACGCATTTTTACTTTCTAAACTGTGGTTAAACGGAATAACTAAACGTCCTGCATCAATATCAGGTTTAGCAAGCACACTGTTACCAATAGCAACCCCTTGACCATGCACAGCTGCTTGCAGCACCATTGATGAGTGACTGAATATTGGTCCTTGGTTTACTTGCACATTACGTACACCGGCGGTTTTCATCCACGTTTTCCAGTTCTTACGGGTGGTATCGTGTAATAAAGTATGGTTTGCCAAATCACTTGGCTGATCCAGCGGCTTTGGCCCTGTTAATAGCATAGGGCTACACAAAGGTACTAAGTATTCGGTATGCAGTTTATGCGTTTGCACGCCACTCCAATGACCACGGCCATAATAAATAGCCACATCAACATCATCGGTGAGTGAGTTTTCGTCTTGATCTTGGGCTTTTATTCGTACATCTATCTCAGGGTGCAGTTCGTTAAATAAGCTCAAGCGTGGCACTAACCATTGAATAGCAAAGCTGGGCGTTAAACTCACGGTTAATGAGCCTTTTGCACCACGGGCTAATAGCTTTTCGGTAGCATCAATTAGCTGAGTAAATATTTCTTTAATATCTAAAAAGTAACCTTGGCCTTCTTCGGTGAGTAATAAAGAACGGTTTTTTCGCAAAAATAGTTTTAAGCCAAGATGCTCTTCTAAAGTTTTTATTTGATGACTTACCGCCGCCTGTGTGACGTATAACTCTTCAGCCGCTTTAGTAAAACTCAAATGGCGAGCAGCAGCTTCAAATGCTTTTAATGCGTTTAGTGGCGGAACACGTCGAGACATAGTGATCAAACTTAGAATTAGTTTTTCTTATGGATAAGATTATATACACATGCCAAGGAAGTGTATATTCAAGACATAAAAAAAGCGACTTTCGTCGCTTTTCTTATCACGCTTTGCGATTACAAGTCGCTGGCGCTGGTATCCAATGGGCCAAAGCTTTTAACTAAATCATCCACGGCTTTCATTTGACTTAAATAACCTTCCAACTTACTTAATGCAAGTGCACATGGGCCATCACATTTAGCTTCATTAGGATTAGGATGCGCTTCAATAAATAAACCCGCTAACCCTAATGCCATGCCGCTGCGAGCAAGTTCTGCCGCTTGTGCACGACGACCATCGGCAGAATCACTGCGCCCACCTGGACGTTGTAAAGCATGAGTGGCATCAAAAATAACCGGAGCCATTGGTTTCATGTCATCCATACCCAGCATATCAACGACTAAGTTATTATAACCAAAGCTTGAGCCACGCTCGCACAATACAACATTGTTATTACCCGCTTCATTAAATTTAGTAATGATGTGGCGCATTTCGTGCGGGGCTAAAAATTGTGGCTTTTTAACATTAATAATTGCGCCCGTTTTCGCCATTGCGACCACTAAATCTGTTTGGCGCGCCAAAAATGCTGGTAATTGGATCACATCAACCACTTCTGCCACAGGCGCTGCTTGATGCGGCTCATGGACGTCAGTGATCAAAGGAACATTAAACGTTTTTTTAATTTCTTCAAAAATCCTTAAGCCTTCTTCCATGCCAGGACCACGGTATGAATTAATTGATGAACGGTTTGCTTTATCAAATGACGCTTTAAACACATAAGGAATATTAAGCTTAGTGGTCACTTCTACATAATGCTCGGCGATACGCATTGCTAAATCACGAGACTCAAGTACATTCATGCCACCGAACAATACAAACGGTTTTTCGTTTGCCAGTTCAATATCATTAATTTTAATTAAATGGTTGTTCATTTTTATTCCTTAAGGTGCAACTGCTTGCATCATTAAACCACAAATATATGCCATATACGTGCCTACGCCATAGCCCAGAACGGCTAATAATACCCCAACTGGCGCAAGCGATGGGTGAAATGCCGAAGCAACCACAGGTGCCGATGCCGCACCGCCCACATTCGCTTGTGAGCCAACGGCCATATAAAATAGCGGCGCTTTAATTATTTTTGCCACAATTAACATTAAACTGGCGTGGGTAAGCATCCAAATTAAGCCAATGACGAAATACATAGGCGATTCAAATATAGCCGTAATATTCATATGAAGGCCAATTGATGCTACTAAAATATACAAAAAGCTGGAGGCTACTTTAGATGCGCCAAAGGCTTCAATATGACGTACTTTAGTAAACGACAATGCAATACCTATGGTCGTCGAAATAACAATTAACCAAAAGAACTTGCTGTTTAAGCTATATTCTTGTGCCCATGGAAAATTAGCGCCAAAGTAAGGTCCTAAAAAGTCTGCACAAAAATGCGCAAGACCGGTAATACCAAATGCAATTGCAATGATCAGCATATAATCATTGAGTGTTGGCAGACGTGCGTGCTCGGCTTGGTATTTTTCAACGCGATTTTTTAACTCTTCAATCGCGCTAGTATCCGCGCCTGTTTTCGCATCAATGGCTTTATGGTTGGCAGCCATTAACAGTAATACTGCCATCCATAAATTAGCGACAATCACATCTACCGTAACCATTGCTGAGAATATATCTCCGCCAACTTCAAACATTTCTTTCATCGATGCTTGGTTTGCACCACCACCAATCCAGCTTCCAGCAATCGTGGTCATGCCACGCCATACTGCATCAGGGCCATGACCACCGACTGCTTCTGGATACACTGCGCTCATGATCAAAATGGCCAACGGGCCGCCGATCACAATACCCGCAGTACCAGTTAAAAACATAATTAATGCTTTCGGACCAAGATTAATAATGGCACGTAAATCAATACTAATGGTCAGTAAAATTAAGCACGCCGGAAGCAAGTAACGTGATGCTACAAAGTACACATTAGATGAATGACCATCAACAATGCCAAAAGTATTCAATAGTGAAGGTAAAAAATAGCACAGTAATAATGCTGGGACATATTTGTAAAACTTTTTCAGTGCGCTATTTTGACTGTTCGATGTTTTAAAAATAAAGCCTAATATTACTGCTAATAAACCAAAGACAACCGCGTCATTGGTGATCAGGGCAGTATGGGCGTCAGCCATGTAAATTCCTTAAAAGTTAATGGTGAGTTTTGTGATTATCTTCAAGTTCTTCAAGTTGATGCTGAATAATATCAATTGCAGGATCATCTGGACACTCATCGATAAAAAATTGTAAGTCGTCACGTGCCATTTTCGGACAATCAAGCTGGTTAAGTAAATAGCCTCTGTCGCGTCTTTCGTACGGGTCATCGCCTATTAGCTCCATCAGCATCTCAACACAGCTCAAAGCATGACCAAATTTATTACTGCTAATAAAGGCCCACTTTTGTTGTGCTAGATAAAGCTTATACACTTCTTCGTCAAAAATGAGCTCAAGCGGCTCTTGCTCATCACCATTTTCTTCACTGGCGTTTTCAGGAATAATATACCAACTTTGTTGACCTGAACTCGGCTCAAGTAAATAACCTTCCTCATCGCTAATAGCAACATGGACATTTATTTCACTATTATTAATCGTTACATTTGCATCAAAACCAGCATGGTTCAGCAAATGGCATAATAAAATACCCAGTGTTATTTCAGAACCACTGCGCATACTCAGCATATAGCTAAAGCTATTTAAGGTGTATTCTGGGACTTTTAAACTGGATACGCTAAATAACCACTGAGTAAAAAACATATCAACTAACGCATCAAACCGTTCGTGAATATCAGGGTATTGTTGGCATAGTTCGGTGACTTGATTTTCAAAGTCGCTCAGTGTGGCAAAGCTATCACTTAAATCAGCTTGAGGATCCCACTTCGCTTCAGCGCTTATACAACGATACAACGCTTGGGGAACGAATGTGTCAAAAGCCTCATCTTGATAGGATTCATTTTGATCTTCAAACCAAGGGGTGGTCATTAATACGGCAACATCTTTAATAGAAAATGAATGACTAGTTTACCTATTTTTTTACACAGATACCAACGTAGCACGTTAGATTAACGTTCAAAGACTGTTTAGTGCAGCCTTTGAACACCTTTAGTTACAAAATAAACGCTGTTTTGGCAACCGCTAGCTTACCAATGAAGGCAATGACCACAGTCGTAACAACTAAAAACACAATTTTTATACTGGTTTTTTGCTGTTTACTGGCAATAATACCCAGTGCAATATACGCCACTACAAGAATAATCTTTTCAAGCAGCCAAGTTTGTTCTAGTGGATTAATTTTTGCAATAGCCATCAGCGCGAAGGCTGAAATAAGTAAAAACGTATCGGTTGCGTGACTACCAATAAATACCAATTTATTTTTAGCGATTGCACCACTGCCGAGGCGAGAAAATGAACGTACATAAAATAGAACAATGCTTAAAACTGCAATTGCCATGTGTGTGTGTTTGACTGCTAAATAATCCATATGCCCCTAACTACTCATTAATGTTAAAAAAGAAATTGTACCAATGTTATTAAACATGCCTATTCTAATGCGTTAAATAACTCACCAGTTCAATGCACTGGGTATTATTTTTTAATCTGGAAAACGCGTTAAAATTTCTTCAAGCTCCGCTAGGTTGTCGTTAAATGCATCGACTAGTTTAGGCTCAAAGTGTTTGCCTTTTTGCTGATTGATTTCATTAACGACATCATCAAGCGTCCACGCTTCTTTGTAACAGCGTTTATGGCGCAGCGCATCGTACACATCTGCAAGCGCCACTATACGGCCAAAAATATGAATGTCTTCTCCTTGGATCCCTTGTGGGTAACCTGAACCATCCCATTTTTCATGGTGATCACGTGCAATTTGAGCACCCGCATTAACGATTTCACGACGAGAACCTTGTAATATAAGGTAACCTTTTTGAGTGTGCGTTTTCATGATTTCCCACTCTTCGCAGGTCAATTTACCCGGCTTATTTAAAATAGCGTCAGGAATACCGACCTTACCAACATCATGAAGTGGCGACGCTAAACGAACTAAGTCAGCCTCACGTTTCGATAAACCATACGCCAGTGCTAAAGTATTACATATATGCGAGACCCGCTTAACATGATTGCCCGTTTCGGTTGAACGCTGCTCCAGAGCTTCGCTTAAACGAAGCACTAACTCTTGCTGAGTTGCTTCGACCTCTGATTGTAATTGCACATTCTCATACGCTAACTGTACATTTTGCGAAAATATTTCAATCAAATGGCGCTGTGTATCCGATAAGTCGTGCGGAATACCGGATATAAAAAGCATTGAATTATGATTATGTTCGCTGCAACAGTATGCAAACAAATAATTGTCTTTATAAACAATGTTTTTATCTCTAAATGCTTGTTTACATGCTGATAGCTGCTCGGTATTCAAGACCTCTTCAATTGCTTTACCTTCGCTGCGTTCAAAATCGCCTCGCCCAGAAAACACCACTAATTTATGCTGATTATCTTGTGGGTTACCTGCCACTAAACTGGTGGCGTACATTGCTTGATCAACAGTGCCGAGCAACGATGTTAATTGTTGCATCACCCCTTCAATGAAATGATCAAGTGAGTGCGCTGAAAAAATATCTCGAGATGCTTTAATGATTTTTTCAAGCCCTTGACGAGATTGTTCAATCGATAAAATATCGCGATAAGAACGTAAGCTCGACATCACTACAGTAAATAGTTTTTGTGCGGTAAGTTCAGTTTTTGATTTGTAGTCATTGATATCATAATTAACAATAACTTGGCGCTCTGGCGCTTGGCCGGGTTGACCTGTACGAAGGATAATACGGATATGATTATTTTTAGCGACTTCACGAATATATTGCGCGACTTTTAAGCCTGCATCGTCGGTTTCCATCACTACATCGAGCAGTACGATTGCAGCATCGGGATTATTATCTATTTGTACTTTAGCCTCAGCCCCTGAGTATGCACTAATAAACTCTAAACGTTTGTCTTGAAACTCAAAATCACTTAATGCCAGTTTCGTGACAGCATGAACCTCAGGCTCATCATCAACAATGATGACTTTCCATGTCCCCTTAACTACTTCACTTTCTACTTCTTGTGGTTCATCCGAAAACAAAAAATCATCCATCATACTGAGTCCTCAAAGGCGTTTATTTTGCTCTCGCACTGTAATTTTTATAATTATCCCGGCCACTGTGCGAGCGTTACACGATCGTTATTTGCTAAGTCTTTAACTGTAAGTATATTTGTATACGCCATTTGTGCAAAAAAACTATGCACTTTAGTACTTTGTTGATAACCATGCTCAATGACAAGGTAACCATTTGACGTTAAAAAATTGCGTGCTTGAGTAATAATATACTTTATATCAGCCATACCGTCATCATCGGCAACTAACGCAGAAAGTGGTTCAAAACGTACGTCACCTTGATGTAAGTGAATATCATCATATTCGATATACGGCGGATTACTAACTATTAGATCAAACTGTTGTGCTGTAACTTGGCTAAACCAATCACTTTGCACAAAGTCTACATTAATAAAGCCTAACCGCTGCTTATTTGTATTCGCAAGCGCCACAGCATCAGCAACCCTATCAACCCCTGTGATTTGCCAAAGTGGCATTTCGCTGGCAAGTGCAAGCGCAATTGCACCAGTCCCAGTGCCTAAATCAAGCACTTTAGCGGCCACAGGTAAAGGCAAACTGAGCGTATATTCAACCAGTGTTTCGGTATCTGGACGGGGGATCAGCGTAGTGGGATTAACCTGCAGTGGCAAACTCCAAAATTCACGCGTGCCCGTTATATGAGCCACTGGCTCACCTGTTAAGCGACGTTGGCAATAACTTTCAAAGAGCTGTTGTTGTTGCGGTGTTAACTTTTGTTCTGGCCAGCTAAATAAGTAGCTACGTGGTTTTTGTAATACGTCGAGCAATAATACTTGAGCGTCTAATTTGGCACTATCGCTGCTACTTTGCAGCAGCAAAGTAGCACGCGAAACAGCACTTTCAATCGTGTCGGTCACGATTACTCATCACCCATAGCGGCTAGTAAATCAGCCTGATGCTCTTGCATTAGCGGCTCAATCACACAACCTAAGTCGCCGGCAACTACCTCATTTAAACGGTATAAAGTGAGATTGATACGGTGATCTGTAATACGTCCTTGCGGATAGTTATAAGTACGAATACGTTCTGAACGGTCACCGCTACCGACTAAGTTACGACGCTCTGATGCTTCAGCCGCGTGACGTTTTTCATCTTCCGCTTGTTGTAAACGTGCAGCAAGCACTGACATCGCTTTCGCGCGATTTTTATGCTGTGAACGTTCATCTTGGCACTCAACCACTACACCTGTTGGTAAGTGGGTAATACGAATTGCCGAGTCAGTTTTATTAACGTGCTGACCACCGGCACCTGAGGCACGGAACGTATCAACTTTAATATCAGCGGTATTAATTTGAATCGCTTCAGCTTCTGGCACTTCAGCCATTACCGCAACAGTACACGCAGAGGTATGTACTCGTCCTTGCGATTCAGTTTCTGGCACACGTTGTACCCGGTGAGCACCAGATTCAAACTTCAATTGCCCGTACACGCCTTCACCACTAATGTTAGCAATGACTTCTTTGTAACCACCGTGCTCACCTTCATTGGTGCTCACAATCTCTACTTTCCACTTTTTAGTTTCAGCATAACGGGTATACATACGGAATAAATCACCAGCAAAAATGGCTGCTTCATCGCCCCCCGTGCCGGCACGTACTTCTAAAAACACATTATTATTGTCGCGCGGATCTTTTGGTAGCATCAACACTTGTATTTGATCTTCGATAGCAAGGATTTGCGCTTTGGCTTCTTTGTATTCTTCTTGCGCCATCTCACGCATATCAGGATCCGAATCCTTTAGCATTTCTTCTGCTGTAGCAACATCATCTTGTGTTTGCTGATAGCCTAAAAATGCTTTAACAATTTCTTCCAACTCAGAATATTCTTTTGAAAGCGCACGAAAACGATTTTGGTCGCTAATAACTGACGGATCACTTAGCAGCGCTTGTACTTCTTCATAACGCTCTACTAAGGTTTCTAACTTACGATAAACGGACTCTTTCATGTAACTGCTATTCCTGATCAATACCTAACATTTTCTTTAATTGGCTTAACTGAGCAACTTCACCTTTTTTAGCCGCATCTTGAATTGCACGGGTAGGCGCGTGCATTAGGCGGTTGGTTAACTTGTTGGCCAGCTCTAAAATAATTTTTTCTGCGTCTTTACCGGTGTTTAATTGGCTTATTGCCTTATCAACCAGCTCAGACTTAATATCGTGTACATCTTGGCGATAAGAGCGGATCAGATCGACAGAGTCGAGTGAACGCATCCACATCACAAATTCCGCACAGCGCTGGGTAATAATCACTTGCGCTTCATCGGCGGCTTGTTCTCTTGAAGCGATATTTTCGCTTACTATTGCCTGTAAGTCATCAACCGAATACAAATAGGCCGCATCTAATTCACCTACTTGGCTTTCAATATCGCGCGGTACTGCAATATCAATAAATAACATTGGCTTATTACGGCGTTGTTTTAGCGCTTGTTCAACTACCCCTTTACCAATAATTGGCAAAGTACTTGCTGTCGAACTGATCACTATATCCGCCTGATGTAAGCGTTCAGGTAACTGCGCTAACGCAATAACGTCGGCATTAACATCTTCTGCCAGAAGGCGTGCACGCTCTATGGTGCGATTCGCCACGGTGATCTGTTGTGGTTCATTTTGATATAAATGTTTCGCTACCAGCTCAATTGTTTCCCCGGCACCAATTAATAGCACTTTGGTTTTATCTAACTTGCCATATATATGTTTAGCTAAATTAACCGCAGCATAAGCAACAGACACCGCACTGGCGCCTATATCGGTTTCCGTTCTTACTTGTTTTGCTACCGAAAAGGTTTTTTGAAATAACCGGTCAAATACCACACTCACCGAATTGTGATTTTTGGCGCTATTATAAGCTTGCTTTATTTGACCAAGAATTTGCGGTTCACCTAGCACCAAAGAATCTAGGCCACATGACACACGCATTAAATGATTGATAGCATCATTATCTTGATGACAATATACATTACTGCTCAGTTCGTATTCATCCAAACCGTGGAAACTAGCTAACCATTGCAACAGTATTTGGGAATTTTGCTGAGCGAGGCTACAATAGATTTCTGTTCGGTTACATGTGGACACAATAACCGCTTCATTAAACTGATCGTGATCGCTCAGTTGCTGTAATGCTTCTGACAATTGCTCAGGCGAAAAGGCAACCTTTTCGCGTAATTCTACAGATGCGGTTTTATGATTAATACCAAGTGCTACTATGGTCATATGTGCCAAATATTGCTAAGCCGTGCTCGAAAGACGATAATTTTACCAAAAATCAGCGGAATATGGAAAGTAAGGAACGACATTTGATTCGACTATATTTGATTTTACTCATATTTTTTTTATTTTTAAGTGGTTGTGCGCAGCAAATTAGCCCTCAAACAGCTCTTTATGACGATTGGAAGTCGCAATTATCACAACAAACCAATTGGCAAGTTGAAGGAAAACTGGCTTTTATTAGTCCAGATGAACGCCAATCAGCAAACTTAAATTGGCAACAACAAGAACAGTTAAACCAACTTATTTTAACGAGTTTTATCGGTACCCGTGTTTTAGCATTAACACAAAATACTAACGGCGCTGAACTTGAATACGATGATCACATTTACCATGACATTAATGCATCGCGCCTGCTTGCTAGGCTCACTGGTTTTAATATACCGATGGACAGCGCCGATAATTGGTTAAAAGGCACTGTTGACGATCCAAGTTTGCAAGTTGATGAACTAGGCCGAGCGAAAAATGTAACTTGGCACGCACCCGATGGCGATCAATGGCAAATAAGCTACGCTGATTACCAACAATACGCCGGATTTTGGTTACCTAAAAAGCTCACGTTAAAACACCAAGATATTAAAATAAAAATTCAACTTTACGAGTGGCACTTTAACTAACATGACTACGCACACTATGACTTCATTTTCGTTATTGGCTCCTGCCAAGCTCAATTTATTTTTACACATTAATGGCCGTCGTGAAGATGGCTATCATGAACTGGAAACCTTATTTACTTTTTTAAATTATGGCGATCAACTCACATTTACTTTGACTGAAACAACTGAAATTGAAGTCACTGGTGACACCACCGATATCCCCCTAAAAGATAATTTGATCTATAAAGCGGCCGTTTTATTACAAAAACACACAAATTCCCTTTTTGGCGCAAAAATAAATTTAACTAAAATATTACCCATGGGAGGCGGCGTTGGTGGTGGTTCTTCAGATGCGGCCAGCACACTTTTAGCGCTTAATAAATTATGGCAATGCCAGTTATCACTGTCTGAATTAGCAGCGCTTGGCGTGCAGTTAGGCGCAGATGTGCCGGTGTTCATTAACGGCAAAAGCGCCCTAGCTCAAGGCATTGGCGAGAAGTTAGTGAATGTAGAGCTGCCGTCAAAATGGTATTGTGTAGTGCATCCAAGTGAACATGTCAGCACCGCGAAAATTTTTACTCACCCAGATTTAAAACGCAATACACCGAAGCTAAAAGGCCACTGGCAGCAACAAACATTAGCCAACGATTGCGAGCCTTTAGTTAAAAAGCTCTGCCCTGAGGTTGAAAAGACCCTCCAGTGGTTGCTAAAATACGCTCCGTCGAAGATGACTGGCACAGGTTCATGCTGTTTTGTTGAATTTGCCACGCAAAAAGAAGCGCAACATGTTCTTGAAAATCTCCCCCATAACTGGGACGGTTTTATTGCCAGCAGCGTTAATATCTCTCCTGCTCATACGCAGTTGGACGCTATACATTGAAGCAATGAAGTAACGTACAAGTAAATAAAGTTTAAGTTAATAAGCTATACTTTTTTTATCGCTTATTAGTCCAAAAATTCAGTGCCTGAGGAACCCTACCGTGCCTGACATGAAGCTCTTCGCTGGTAACGCAACACCTGAGTTAGCTCAAAAAGTTGCAAAACGTTTATATATTGAAGTTGGCGATGCTGTTGTTGGCCGTTTTAGCGACGGTGAGATCAGTGTTCAAATTAATGAAAATGTTCGTGGCTCGGATGTTTTTATTGTGCAATCAACCTGTGCCCCTACTAACGATAACTTGATGGAGCTTATTGTAATGGTTGATGCCTTACGTCGTGCATCTGCAGGTCGTATAACAGCCGTCATTCCTTATTTTGGTTATGCACGTCAAGATCGCCGCGTGCGCTCTGCTCGCGTACCAATCACAGCAAAAGTTGTTGCCGATTTCTTATCAAGTGTAGGTGTTGACCGAGTTCTAACGGTTGATTTACACGCTGAGCAAATCCAAGGCTTCTTTGATGTACCAGTTGATAATGTGTTCGGTAGCCCAGTGCTACTTGAAGATATGAAAGAGCGTCAATTTGATGATGTTGTTGTTGTATCACCTGATATCGGCGGTGTAGTTCGTGCCCGTGCTATTGCTAAGTTATTAAACGATACCGATCTTGCCATTATTGATAAGCGTCGCCCACAAGCGAATGTTTCTCAAGTAATGCACATTATTGGTGACGTTGAAGGCCGTGACTGTATCATCGTTGATGATATGATCGATACTGGCGGTACCTTATGTAAAGCAGCTGAAGCACTTAAAGAACACGGTGCTAAGCGAGTATTCGCTTACGCTACTCACCCTGTACTTTCTGGCCAAGCATTAGAAAACATTCGTAACTCAGTAATTGATGAAGTGATTGTAACTGACTCAATTCCACTGTCTGCTGAATTAAAAGCAATTGATAAAATTAAAGTGTTAACACTTGCAGACATGCTAGCTGAAACAATTCGCCGTATCAGCAATGAAGAATCTATTTCAGCGATGTTCGAACACTAAACTTGGTTTAGTTAAAATATCCTGATGTAATAAAGCGCCTCGTTGGCGCTTTTTTTATGTATCGTGTTTCTTTTAATTAGTCGCGGTGGTATGATAGCGCGCCTTTTGGCTAGGGACCTTGGTCGCAAAGGCCCTACACTATTTAATTATTGGAGACATCATGTCTAACGAAACATATACATTTAATGCAGAATTACGCACAGCTACGGGTACAGGTGCGAGCCGCCGCCTACGTCGTGAAGATAAAATCCCTGCGATCCTTTACGGTGCTGACAAAGAAGCTGCATCACTTACTTTTGAACACAAAGATATTATCAAAGCACAAGAAAGTGAAGGTTTTTACACTCACATCCTTACTCTTGATATCGCTGGTGAAAAAGTTGAAGCTATCCTTAAAGATATCCAACGTCACCCGTTCAAGCCTAAAATCACTCACCTTGATTTCCAACGTGTAGATGCTACTCACAAACTTAACACTAAAGTACCAGTTCACTTCATCGGTGAAGAAGCGGTAACTAAAGCGGGTAACACTGTAGTTCACCAATTAACAGAAATCGAAATCACGTGTCTTCCTAAGTCACTTCCTGAATTCGTAGAAGTTGACGTAGCTGGCCTAGTTGCTGGTGACTCAATACACATCTCTGACGTTAAACTTCCAGCAGGTGTTTCATCTGTTGATTTAGCGAAAGGTGCTGATCACGACCAGTCTATCGTAACTATCAAAGCTAACAAAGCTGCGCCAGTTGAAGACGAAGCTGCAGAATAATTTTTAAGGTTTGCACCTTGAATTCTATTCAAATGCTTGTGGGCCTGGCTAATCCAGGCCCCGAATACGCAAACACACGCCACAATGCAGGTGCTTGGTTCATCGAGCAACTCGCTGCACGCTACAACTGTACGCTAAAACACGATCCTAAGTATCACGGCCTTACCGGCAAAGTGATCATCCAAGGTCAAGAATTCAAATTACTGATCCCTACTACTTATATGAATTTAAGTGGTAAAGCTGTCGGTAGTTTAGCCAACTTTTTCAAAATTCCCGTTGAGAGCATTCTAGTTGCCCATGACGAAATGGATTTAGAACCCGGTGTTGCCAAATTAAAAAAAGGTGGCGGACACGGTGGCCATAATGGTTTAAAAGACATTATTGCAAAGATGGCAAATCAAAAAGATTTCATGCGTTTGCGCGTTGGCATAGGTCATCCAGGACACCGTGAAATGGTGACCGGATGGGTGCTTGGAAAAGCAGCCAAAGAAGACCAAGAGAAAATGGATGCCGCAGTAGATGAAGCAGTTCGTTGTATGGAAATACTTGCAAAAGACGGTGTGTTAAAAGCACAAAACAGACTACATTCGTTTAAGCCATAATTGGTTAAGCGGATCTAAACAAGGTATCTTAACTATGGGTTTCAAATGTGGCATCGTCGGTTTGCCTAATGTTGGTAAATCAACACTTTTCAATGCATTAACCAAAGCGGGTATTGAAGCCGCTAACTTTCCTTTTTGTACCATCGAGCCAAATACGGGCGTGGTACCGGTGCCAGATCCTCGTCTAGACGAACTTGCAAAGATTGTAAAACCACAACGTATTCTTACAACGAGTATGGAATTTGTGGATATTGCGGGTCTTGTAAAAGGCGCATCGAAAGGGGAAGGTCTTGGTAACCAGTTTTTAGCTAACATTCGTGAAACCGATGCAATTGGCCACGTAGTGCGCTGCTTTGAAGATGACAACATCATTCACGTTGCAGGTACCATTGATCCTGCTGATGATATTGATGTGATCAACACCGAGTTAGTACTTGCTGATATGGATAGCGCTGAAAAAGCCCTTTTCCGTAACGCGAAAAAAGCCAAAGGTGGCGATAAAGACGCAAAAGAACAAAATGCCGTACTTGAAAAAGTAAAAGTACACCTTGATGAAGGCTTAACTTTACGTTCTTTAGCATTAACTAAAGAAGAAAAAGCGGCTATTAGCTCTGTTAACTTCTTAACAATCAAACCAACTATGTATATTGCTAACGTAGCTGAAGATGGTTTTGAAAATAACCCATATCTTGACCGTGTACGCGAAATTGCTGCTGCTGAAGATGCTGTTGTTGTGCCTGTATGTGCCGCGATTGAATCTGAGCTTTCGGAACTAGATGAAGAAGATAAACTTGAGTTTATGGCCGATCTTGGTCTGGATGAGCCAGGTTTGAATCTAGTGATCCGTGGTGGTTATGAGTTACTTCATTTACAAACCTACTTTACTGCAGGTGTAAAAGAAGTACGTGCATGGACAATCCCAGTAGGTGCAACTGCGCCACAAGCTGCTGGTAAAATCCACACTGACTTTGAGCGCGGCTTTATCCGTGCACAGACCATCGCTTTTGATGACTACATCGCCTATAAAGGTGAAAGTGGTGCAAAAGAAGCAGGTAAGATGCGCCAAGAAGGCAAAGAATACATAGTTAAAGATGGCGATGTAATGAACTTCTTGTTCAATGTTTAACACCATCCCAGTGTGACCTATCACCTTTAGTGATTTTTAAAGGCTCGTTTTTACGAGCCTTTTTTATTTTTGCACTATCATTAAATATCAGCTGTTGTGAATAAGTCACAATAAAGCAGTTAAAAAAACACCATTTTTATTAAAATTTAGCCTGTTAGCCTATTTTTCCCGCAAACAAACCAAGATACGTGTTTTTTTGCAAAAAAGGTGTTGACGGATTTGGGTCATATCAGCATAATACGCCCCGCACTCAGCGATGAAGTGCTAACAAAAAAGATGGCTAAGTAGCTCAGCTGGTTAGAGCACATCACTCATAATGATGGGGTCACAGGTTCAAATCCCGTCTTAGCCACCATTATTTTTTGTTGCTCAATGAAGAGTTTAAAATAACTACCTAGTGTTTTATTACACAACGTATGCGGGAGTGGCGGAATTGGTAGACGCGCTGGATTTAGGTTCCAGTATCTTAGGATGTGAGAGTTCAAGTCTCTCCTTCCGCACCATGTTCTTGATAAGAATTAAAATTATCAATTGTTATTGTTGGGATATCGCCAAGCGGTAAGGCACCAGGTTTTGATCCTGGCATTCCCAGGTTCAAATCCTGGTATCCCAGCCAACAATGGCTAAGTAGCTCAGCTGGTTAGAGCACATCACTCATAATGATGGGGTCACAGGTTCAAATCCCGTCTTAGCCACCATTTATTTTGAAATGGCTCTGTAGGAGTATAAACTACACTCAATAAAGAGTTTAAAATAACTACCTAGTGTTTTATTACACAAAGTATGCAGGAGTAGCGGAATTAGCAGTTGTCTTGAATTAGGCGCTGGATTTAGGTTCCAATACATTGTTACCTGTATGTTCGATGCGGGAGTGGCGGAATTGGTAGACGCGCTGGATTTAGGTTCCAGTATCTTAGGATGTGAGAGTTCAAGTCTCTCCTTCCGCACCATGTTCTTGATAAGAACTAAAACTATCAATTGATTCTTTGTTGGGATATCGCCAAGCGGTAAGGCACCAGGTTTTGATCCTGGCATTCCCAGGTTCAAATCCTGGTATCCCAGCCAACTTCTTCTACCAAAGAATGTTGTTAAAGAATAACTCTAGCTACGAGTATAAACAGCAAAAACGTATATAATTATACGAACTATGCGGGAGTGGCGGAATTGGTAGACGCGCTGGATTTAGGTTCCAGTATCTTAGGATGTGAGAGTTCAAGTCTCTCCTTCCGCACCATGATTCTTGATAAGAATCAAAACTATCAACTGTTTCTTTGTTGGGATATCGCCAAGCGGTAAGGCACCAGGTTTTGATCCTGGCATTCCCAGGTTCAAATCCTGGTATCCCAGCCAACTTCTTTTACCAAAGAATGTTGTTAAAGAATAACTCTAGCTACGAGTATAAACAGCAAAAACGTATATAATTATACAGACTATGCGGGAGTGGCGGAATTGGTAGACGCGCTGGATTTAGGTTCCAGTATCTTAGGATGTGAGAGTTCAAGTCTCTCCTTCCGCACCATGTTCTTACCTAGAACTAAAACTAATAAAATTTAAAGTTGGGATATCGCCAAGCGGTAAGGCACCAGGTTTTGATCCTGGCATTCCCAGGTTCAAATCCTGGTATCCCAGCCAATTTTATAAGTACCCTTCTCTATCTTTTATCTTTTATCTTTTATCTTTTATCTTTTATCTTTTATCTTTTATCTTTTATCAAAAAATTATATGAGTGAGCTTTCGCCCACCCTAGCCATTCTATTAATACCAATCACATTAAATTAGTTAGCTATTTAATTCGCTATGATAATCATATTTTTAATAAAATGAGAATTCTTAACTGATTTCACCGCTAATCGCATATTTTAATACCCAATGCTTTACCGGTCCGGTTTTATTTGCCATTTTCAAAAACTGACTGCGTGCCCACTGCAATGGAGTTAGTTGATTAGAAAAACCAAAATAACAAGCGTCCATCATACTCATCATTAACAAATTTGCTTTGCGTCTAGTTTGCTCATATTGTTTAAGATATTGTGCAGCACCTATATCGTCTGCATTTTTTAATATATCAGCAAGCGCTACGACATCTTGAAAACCTAAGTTAACCCCTTGCCCAGCGAGCGGATTAATCGTATGCGCTGCATCACCAACCAACACGATACGGCCATCTGAATAGCTGTTGGCATGTTGGCGGGCTAACGGAAAAACAGCATGCTCTATGATATCAAAGTCCCCAGCTAAGGGCGGGAAATGTGCAAGCAGTTGCTGTTTTAATTCGCTTGCTGAGAGTTGCTGCCATTGCTTTAACTGCTTTGCATCGTGGTAACAAATTAAATTGGCGTATGGCGCCTGCATAGGTAAAAAAGCTACCGGACCTGTGGGCTTAAACTGCTGCCATGTTTTTACTTGTTGCGCAGCGTCTAGTTTTATTAATACTCCCATACAATGCTGACCATATTGCCAACCCGTAACACCAATACCTGCCTGTTGACGTAATAACGATTGCCCACCATCTGCAGCAACAACTAAATCAGCTGTATATTGCTGCTCACCATAATGCAATGTCACTTGCTGTTCGCTTTGCTCAATTGCGGACAATGATTGAGGTGTTTCAATCACTTCGATATTGTGCTGTGCAAACTGTTGCCAGATACTCGCTTGAATTAAATTATTTTCAATTAAGTGGCCTAAATGAGTGGTATTAATATCGTGACAATCAAACAAAAGGTTATCGCCCGTTCGTTCAAACGCTTCGAGCTGTTGATATGGGGCATGTCGATGCACTCGTAAAATAGGCATAGCGCCTAAGTCATCTAATAAGTTTTCTGAAAAACGATTGATAGCAGATACACGAATATCAACTTTTTCACTTGCCAATACAGCATCAGCATCAATTATCTGCTGCTCAATCACTGTTACTTGGCATCCTTGTTTAGCGAGTTTAACTGCTGTAGCTGCACCAACCATGCCGCCGCCAACAACAATAACCTTGTTTTTCATCATTTTTAGTCACTAATTTGGTTATTTTCAGTGCGCTTGATTGTATCGTACTTCTGTTTACAAGTGCGAGTGAGTTTCATCTTAATCAACCATAAAACGCACTTTGTTTGACTTCAATTCACAAACATAAAAACTATACTTGGATCTAGACGGGTATCCAGCTAAAATACGCGTCCTTTAAGTAAGCGAAAGTGCCGCTTATCCTGTTTAGCGCACAACCGTGCCACTACCGAATTGAAAACGAGGCTATATTTCAATGAGTAAAAAGCTGCATATTAAAACCTGGGGTTGTCAGATGAATGAATACGACTCTCAGAAAATGGCTGATCTTCTCGATGCAACCAACGGCTACCAGTTAACTGATGAAGCTGGGGATGCAGATGTTATCCTACTCAATACCTGTTCAATTCGCGAAAAAGCGCAGGAAAAAGTATTCCATCAACTAGGCCGTTGGAAATTACTCAAAGATGACAAACCCGATCTGATCATCGGTGTTGGTGGCTGTGTTGCGTCACAAGAAGGCGATTCAATTCGCCAACGCGCACCATTTGTTGACGTTATTTTTGGCCCTCAAACATTGCACCGTTTACCTGAAATGATCAAACAAGTGCAAGGTAACAAAGGCAGCTCTGTGGTTGATATTTCATTCCCAGAGATTGAAAAGTTTGACCGTTTACCAGAGCCAAAAGCAGGCGGTCCTTCTGCATTTGTATCTATTATGGAAGGGTGCTCTAAATACTGTACCTTCTGCGTAGTACCTTACACGCGCGGTGAAGAAGTCAGCCGCCCGCTTGATGATGTATTATTAGAAATTGCTCAACTTGCAGAGCAAAATGTTCGTGAAGTAAACCTACTAGGTCAAAACGTAAATGCTTATCGCGGCGAAACTCACGATGGTGAAATTTGTTACTTCTCAGATTTAATTCGTTATGTTGCAGCTATCGACGGGATTGACCGTATTCGCTACACCACGTCGCACCCGGTAGAGTTTACACCAGACATCATTGACGCTTATGCCGACGTACCTGAATTAGTCGATCACTTACATTTACCAGTACAAAGCGGTTCGGATCGTATTCTTAATTTAATGAAACGTGGTCACACTGCTATTGAGTACAAATCAACGATTCGTAAATTACGTAAAATTCGCCCTAATTTAAGTATGTCGTCAGATTTTATTATTGGTTTCCCAGGTGAAAGCGCCGCTGACTTTGAAGCGACGATGAACCTTATCAATGATATTGGTTTCGATATGAGCTTTAGCTTTATCTACAGCGCACGCCCGGGTACGCCAGCGGCTGATTTGCCTGATGATGTCAGC
Organism: Pseudoalteromonas rhizosphaerae; assembly: GCF_028885455.1. Taxonomy (NCBI): domain Bacteria; kingdom Pseudomonadati; phylum Pseudomonadota; class Gammaproteobacteria; order Alteromonadales; family Pseudoalteromonadaceae; genus Pseudoalteromonas; species Pseudoalteromonas rhizosphaerae. The sequence goes on along the minus strand of NZ_CP118496.1, from coordinate 1,603,361 downwards.
GAGCAAGAAAAGAAAGAGCGTTTATACCTACTACAAAACCGTATTACTCAAATGGCGCAACAGATCAGTCGTCAAATGTTTGATACTGAACAACGCATCCTAGTTGAAGGTCCATCCAAGAAAAATCCGATGGAGCTACGTGGCCGTACTGAAAACAACCGCGTAGTAAACTTTATTGGCCCACACACAGTGATCGGTCAGTTTGTTGATGTACGTATAACTGAGGCACTGCCAAACTCTTTACGCGGTGACTTAATTCGTACAGAATCCCAAATGAACTTACGCCGTGCGGTTGCTCCTGCTGATATTTTAAGTAAAGCAGCACAACCAGAGCCGCAAGCCACCCCTGATGAATTAGGTGTTGCAACTTTCGTTCCTTAGGCGAAACTTACTGTGCCAGCCTCGCTGGCACATCAAAACAGGAAGCAATTTTGAGTAATCAATTAAAAAAATTAGAGATTTATTTAGAACCCTCCGACAACAAACGTCTTTCATCTTTATGTGGCCCGTTTGACGAAAACATCAAACACATTGAACGCCGCTTAGGTGTTGAAATTACTCATCGCGATAACTATTTTAAAATCACCGGTAAAACCACCAGCGCGTTTGCAGCGATGGAAATCCTCAAAGACTTATATGTCGAAACTCAGCCAGTACGCGGTGTTATTACTGAAATTGAAGCAAATACCGTACATTTAGCCATTAGTGAGTCAAATGCATTAGAGCAAGATGAGCTAAACGAATATGGCAAAGAGGTGATGATCAAAACTCGTCGTGGCGTAATAAAACCACGTAACGACAATCAAGGTCATTATGTATCGAATATATTTCGTCACGATATCACCTTTGGTATAGGGCCTGCTGGCACAGGTAAAACCTACCTAGCTGTCGCCGCAGCAGTTGATGCTTTAGAGCGTCAAGAAATACGGCGTATTTTATTGACCCGCCCTGCTGTTGAAGCCGGTGAAAAACTGGGTTTTTTACCAGGTGATTTAAGTCAGAAAATCGACCCATACCTGCGCCCATTGTACGATGCCTTATTTGAAATGCTCGGCTTTGAAAAAGTCGAAAAGCTGATGGAACAAAATGTCATTGAAGTCGCTCCACTTGCCTTTATGCGTGGTCGCACACTTAACGATGCCTTTATTATTTTAGATGAAAGCCAAAATACCACGGTTGAACAAATGAAAATGTTCTTAACCCGAATTGGTTTTAATTCAAAAGCAGTGATCACTGGCGACATTACCCAAGTAGATTTACCCCGTGGTGCGCGCTCAGGGCTTCGTCACGCCATTGAAGTACTTAGCGATGTAGACGAAATAAGCTTTAACTTCTTCCAATCACAGGACGTGGTACGCCACCCTGTCGTGGCACGTATTGTTGAAGCCTACGAACGTAACGATGAAGCAGAACGACTCAAACGCGCGGAAAAACAACGTGCTAAAGACTTGCTCGCAAACCAAGAGCAAGCGCAACCTTCGACTAAAGAGTGATGCCGTGAACACTGAACTTGATTTACAAATAGCCTGCGAGTTTGATAACTTGCCTAGTCTTGAGCAGTTTGCGCTGTGGGCTAATAAAGTGCTTAGTCAATACCGTGATGAATCAGAGCTGAGTATTGTTATTGCTGATGAAGAGCAAAGCCAACAACTCAATAATGACTACCGTGGTAAAGATAAACCAACCAATGTGTTGTCGTTTGAATTTGAAGCGCCAGCAGGTATAGAGCTACCTTTGGTGGGTGATTTAGTTATTTGCCCAGCCATAGTGTTAGCTGAATCAATAGAGCAAGAAAAGTCATTTCATGACCACTTTGCCCATATGGTGATCCACGGATGCTTGCATTTACTTGGATTTGACCATATAAAGGATGAAGATGCGACAGAAATGGAAAGCATTGAAAAGCAATTGCTTGCCGAATTAGGCATAGCAGACCCATATCGGGACGATATTTAAATTTACGGAGCAAGTAGACGCAATGAGCGACGATAACTCGCAGACTAGCCAGGGTTCTTCTGGCAAGACCTGGTTGGGTAGAATTACCCAAATGTTGCAAGGGGAACCCCAGAATAGAGAAGAGCTGGCTGAAGTAATTGCCGATGCGCAAGTTCGGGATGTCATTGATCCTGAAACCAAAGAGATGATCGAAGGTGTGCTCGGTGTGTCAGAGTTAAAAGTGCGAGATATTATGATCCCGCGCTCACAAATGATCACGCTCGAAGTGGAAGCGCCACTAGAAGAACTCATTCCAATGATGGTCGATTCAACGCATTCACGTTTTCCAGTGGTGTGTGAAGATAAAGACCACATTGAAGGCATTTTACTAGCAAAAGATCTATTACCACTGATCCTCAATAAAGATGATCTACTGCCATCATTACGTGATTATTTACGCCCAGCCGTTGTTGTGCCTGAAAGTAAGCGTGTTGATACGCTACTTAATGAGTTTCGCCAACAGCGTTACCATATGGCGTTAGTAATTGATGAATACGGCGGTGTATCTGGCTTAGTAACCATAGAAGATATTCTTGAGCTCATCGTCGGTGAAATTGAAGATGAACACGACGAAGAAGAGCAACTAGATATTCGTCAACTTGCAAAGCATGTGTTTGTTGTTCAAGCACTTACTCCTGTTGATGATTTTAACGAATATTTTAAAACTGGCTACAGCACGCAAGACGCTGATACCATCGGTGGTACTGTTTTACACGCCTTTGGGCATATGCCTGGCCGTGGTGAAATAATTGATATAGATGGCTTACAATTTAAAGTAACCAATGCCGATAATCGTCGATTATTGCAATTACAGGTTACAGTGCCAAAGGCTGATGATAACGACAGTGAAGACACTTCTGACTAACTGCCTGCATTTAGCAAAAGATAAAAAAGCATGGCTCGCACTGGTTGCGGGCCTCTTTTTAACCTTGTGTTATGCCCCTTTTGAGATTTGGCCCCTCACGTTCGCCTGTTTAGCATTAGCGATATACAGTACCCACACACATAATTCTGGGCAGCAATATGGCAAACTAGCCAGTAAACGCGCCGCCAAATATGGTTTTATATTTGGCCTCGGTTGGTTTGGCGCAGGTATCAGTTGGGTGCATGTCTCCATTGCCACCTTCGGCGGTATGCCACTGGTAGCCTCAGTGTTACTGATGGTGCTGTTATGTGCTTATTTAGCTATCTACCCGGCTTTAGCCTTTATGTTTGCCACACGCTTTGCCAGCGGCCCTAGTAGCTACGGTTTATTATTACTCTCAGGCTTTGCTGTCACCGAATACTTACGCGGTGTGGTACTCACCGGCTTCCCTTGGCTAAGCTTTGGTTATACTCAAACCGATAGCCCACTTAACTTTTTAGCGCCGCTGATCGGTGAATTTGGCTTAACGTTAGTGTGCATAGCCATCGCATTTGCACTCTATAGGCTTATTATTGCAAAAGACTTTAAACTAACGATAGCAACCGCAGCTATCATCGCTGTTATCAGCGGTATGGGTGTTGTTAGCCGCAGCAATCAATACAGCGAAACAACCATTAGTGCTTTATTAGTGCAAGGTAATATCAAACAAAGCCTGCGTTTTGAGCCTAGTGAGTTTTGGACCACTATGAGTAAATATCAAGACATGACTCGCCCCCACTGGGATGCAGACTTGATCGTCTGGCCCGAGGCAGCTATTCCTGAAATTGAAGCCCTCGCCGACAGCTTTTTGGCCGGCCTCGATAGCGCAGCGTCATTTAACAACACCGCACTTATCACCGGTATTGTTGATTACCAACTCGACACCAAAACTATTTTTAACACCCTTATTGTACTTGGCAATAAAGAGCACAGCGACGAGCACGGTCATTATCAATACTTAGGTAAAAATCGTTATCAAAAACATCAATTACTACCCATTGGTGAGTTTGTGCCATTCGAAGATATATTGCGCCCAATCGCGCCATTATTTGACCTACCCATGTCATCGTTCACTCGCGGCGACCAAGTTCAAAATAACTTACGTGCTAATGGCTTAAATATATTACCGGCCATTTGCTACGAAATCGCTTTTGCTGATTTAGTGCGTGGTAATTACCACAATGATTCGGATATTTTATTTACTGTAAGTAATGATGCCTGGTTTGGTGCCTCCCACGGTCCCCACCAGCACATGCAAATAGCCCGTATGCGTGCCCTTGAATTACAACGCCCGCTTATTCGTGTGACCAACAATGGCATCAGCGGCGTATACGACCCAATCAGCCAAATCCAAGTCAGCATGCCTCAGTTTGAAGCTGACACCCTTAAAGTTAATATCAAGCTCATTCAAGGCGATAGCATTTATAGCCAATATGGTAATTTGCCAGTGTGGATTGTAGTGGTGTTGATGGGAGTTATGGGGATTGCTATAAGTCGTAAGCGGTAAGCGGTAAGCGGTAACGAGTTTATTCGTAGGTTGGGTTGAGTGCAACGAAACCCAACAATTTAAGAATAGATTTATTTTGAGCAGGTCATTTATACTACCCATGATTATTAAAAGTGTATAAGTATTTTAGCTACGATTCAAAAGGCTATTACTTCATGCTTATAGCTCGTTCAACTACTTTTAATGCATCTTTTTTTATCCCATCAAAACCTTCTGTACTCATAGTAGGCTTTCTCTCCGCCAATTTATTTAAACACGCACTAACATCATTAAAGTCCGTGTTTTCAAATAATATTTTCGTTACATTAAGTGTTTCATTACTAAGATTTAAAATCAGATCTAACACCTCAGCAGTATCTACTGTAAATAAATTTAATAAAATAGCTACGCTGAGTGGGTCTTCAGAATTTACCAAACGCATAACAAAACAGTTCATTGGAGTTTTATATTTGACTGTTGAACTTCCGAAACGGCCAAATGAACTAAATTTGCTATAAATATGTAAAAGCGCAAATAAAGTTCCATAAGTAAAGGCATGACGCTCATTAAACATGTCTTCAATTATTTCATCTGAAAAAAGATAAGCCATCAATATGCTATCTTCCTTTATTGAATAATCCCTAGGGGAAAATCCTACCATTAGTTCTAATGATGCCCTTGAGTTGTTTAAATTTACTGCATTTTTAAATAACGACTTTACAGTCTTTTGAGATCTAATTTCATTATAAAACATGCTCCAACCATAGAGCTTTATAGCATCAAGCCAAAATTTAGACGTTTCTTGGTTTTTTACTGCATTACATAGCTCTATAATTGCACTTTCATCACCTAAAACGATTTTGTTTAGATTATTAAAAACATCCCTTTGCCTAAATCTCTCGTTCGTAAGCCTTCCCTCAATTATAGAATTCAAAATATGCGGATATGTATTGAAAGATAAAACATGTTCAGATAATAGATCTTTAGATATTTCTATACTTTGACCTGAGCGTTCTTTATCAGATGAAAATACTCTGCTGCTGATAAAGCCGAAATACCGTAAGCTTTCTTCTACGATATGTTTTTCAAAATCAGAACTCTCTAAAAAGTTGCTTTCAAAAAAATCAACAAAAAGCTGACTCTTAAAACTTGTATCATGAAATAATTTTATCAATACATCATAAATATAAGGATAATTACCTTTTAATGCTTCAAGTAACATTAAATCATACAATAAAACCTCCCCGTTTAAATACTTCCAAACAGCTTTAACCTGTATTTCAAAGGTATTAAATGCTCTAAACGAAGGTAATAATTTATCTATCAGGGTTTGGCACTGCGGTAAATCATCTCTAACTAGTACTTTTTTATAATATTCCTTTGTGTCACTATCTAATAATTTAATTTCTAACTGATTAATCTCACTGAATAAATTTGGCACAGAGAAATCAAAACGTATTGGGCAAATTCGTAAAAGAGTAGCTGAAAAATCAGTTGTATTTTCGCCTGCAAAAATATAATCAATACCTTTTAACTTCTCTAACCTATCAAGGAGACCTGCAAGAGCGTGAAGGCTGTCTACCGCCTTTTGATTACGGTCGAGATCTTGTATTGTTATTAATAATCTCAAGTTTGCTGCACTAATTACATCACTTAAGTTTTTTAAAAGTGCATCTGGGGAAGTTGGTTTATGTACAAACGCAGCAAATATTTTAAAAGGTGTGTTACCAGCATTCATAGCTGAAATGTAATGTGAAGGCAAAGAACGGAATTTACACATATCGACTTCTGTACCCAAGGCTATTAATACTTCATCTAATACATATTGGATAATAGATTCTGTCTCAACACCCCATAGGTCAATATTGCAATGAATAAATTTTGGTAGCCCTTTTTTATTTTTTAGTTTATCTACTGCTAAATTTATAGCTGTTGTTTTCCCTACACCAAACTTGCCAAGAACGGCTATTCGTATGCTGTTATTATCAGAGTTAGTACTTGAAAGGGCTTTTTCAATTTCAGTAGCTACATGTTTAGTTGAGCTGTGCCAATCGTGTTCATTGATAGGTGTATTAACATTACGGCTTATAATGATATTTTTTAATGTGTGGAGTAGTGGCAAAAAAGAAAAACCAATTAAAAGCCATAAATTTGCTAGGAGAAAGTCAAAAGGATTTTGCCGCCCACCATCAAAATTGAGTATTGTCCAAAATACAATTACAAATATGACTGAGAGCATTAGAGATGGATAGCGATAATTAAACTGCCAAGGCCTTTTTTCATGATAAATTGAAAAATCACTAGCAATTTTAGTTATCATAACCCCTGTTATAAAAAGTAAAATTGAATAACCTGAAAACAAAAAATTATCATTGCCATTGTGAGCATCAAATACTTTGAGTAGATGCTGGGACCACCAATTCCATAGCTTTTCAAAGGTGGTTAGAGTCGTAAGAAATGAAAAAAGAAGATAAGTAACAACACTGTAAACTGCTAATGACATATAACGAGAAAAATTTATAAACTTCATCCGTGATCCAAATTAGTATTTCTTGATAGTTTCTGATGACTTTTTTAAGCTCATATTTTATTCATTAGCTTGAAAAGCTTACTTAGACTAAAACACATAACCTTATAACAATACATGTTATTTAATGCGCGATGACAACTTTTTATACACTGCATCTTTATCTCGTTTGCCGATAGCGAGTACATATACTACAACTTCATCATCAATCACTTCATAGGCAAGCCTGTAGCCTGCTGTGCGCAATTTTATTTTATATACACTATCAAAACCCCTCAGTTTCGATGCTGGTACATGAGGATTTTCTAGACGCTCTATGAGTTTCTTTTTAAACTGACTTTTTATAGGAGGAGCAAGCTTGTTCCACTCTTTTTGCGCTGCGGGTAAAAATTTGAGCTTATAAGTCATCAATATTAACTTCAACAGCCTCTGATAAGTCTGCTCTGCGACTTTCGACAATTTTTGCTAATTCAATATCGTCGATCAGTTCCATTAGGAACTCATACGTTTGCGCAGGTACTAAATAAGCTGCTGGTTTATTGTGATTTAAAATAGCTATCGCTGAACCATCAGCTTCATTTAATAACGCTGTCGGATTTTTCTTTAATTCTGAAATACTTGCTGAACAGTCTGCTAATATTTGTCTCATAACTCACCAAAAAGACCATAAATATGAGCTAACTTTAGACCTTTTTTAGTTTTATAGCTAGCGATTTTTGTAGCCTTTTATTTCCTATACACACTATTTAGTAAATAACTTTTCAAACAATCGTTCTGCGTGTTTTAAGCCATCATCCGTAAGGATGACTGATTTGGCTTTACCTACCGGGTCGCCTATTAGGCCTTTTTCATGCAGCCGATTGGTTACGTCCCAATCAATTTGTTTCCATACACGGCAATGGTCGTGCAAGGTTAAATACATCAGCGCTAATGCGGCTTCATCTATTTTATCTTCATCGATTTGAGTTTCAGTACTCATAATCAGCTCCTAATTTGATAGTTTTATTAAGCTTATAGATAACTCTATATTTTTCAATCAAAGCGCTCTTTCGCCATAAATGGCGACCTACAACTTATCGTCATAGACCATGCTTTAATCAAAGCAGAACTAAAATACTCACTAAAGTGGTTTTTAACTTATTCCTTAATCGCGTCTTCTATCGTTTGCGTAGTAACAGGCTGATTTAAGCTACCTTTAATAACCACAGTTGCTGAGATTTTATCTTGAATGGCTTGGCGGTTCGGATCCCAATAAACTTGTAAAAAACCTAGTAACCCAGTTGCAAACCCTGCGCCGTAGCCACCGTATCGGCCAAACGCATCCCATAAACTTAAATCTTCGCCACTAAGTGCGACAACACGGATATTGCATACTTTTTTACCCGGTGTTTGGCCACGCCAAAGCAGCGAAAATAATGTAAAATATACAGCAGCCCAACCAAAGCCAAGACCTAAATCTTGAATGATTCCTTTGCCCCACTGTAAAATACTATTCACAGGTGCAGCTTTAACAGGTGCGTCTTCAGGTGCAGCAGTCTGCTCATCAGCTTCAACCATTACTTTCAATAATAATCGGGCAACCTGATCGTTATCAAATTCATCTATTTCAGCCAATTGTGGCACTTGAGTAACTAAATTAGCAAGCGCATTGCTTTGACAAGCCTGATCGCAATTTTGACTTGGTGCTGTTTGCATTAAATAAGTATTTATCTGTTGTTTTTCCTCTGCATTTAATGGTGTTTCACGCTTAATTCTTATCCCTTGAATCGCGGTATCCTCCTCAAAAAAATCGATTGCGATTGCAAGCACTGAGAGTGAACTTATAAATAATATACTAGTAGCTGTTATTTTTAATACTCTTCGCCAAACAGTCGACATTGTTGGTAAGTATTTTTGCGCTGTGCCTTTATAAAAAGCCATTGCAGCTACAAATGCGATTACAGCAGCACTGATCTTAGCCGCGAGAAAAATTAGCGCTACATCGATTACCATCGCGAGCGCGCGGCGAGTCGGTGAAGCAAGTGGTAGTCCCAATAACGCTTGATCTATTTTAAATGCATAGGGCGTAATAACTTCCTTAGTTTCAGCAGCTGTTAATGCTAATTGTTCTATCTGTTTCGCTTTCATTTACGCCTTTATCCTTAAAATTAAATAAGCATCTTTATTTAGATTGTTATTGAGAGCAGCTTATAGCTCAAACCATCAAGGCTAGATTATCTATAAATGGTTTATTTTCTTCATTTATCACACGAATTATTTCTTTGTGTAAACGTTTTTTGTGCTCAGCAAAAATGGCGCGCTTTTTATCAAATGTAGCGGCAAACGCCATTGCGTCCGCTAATAGGCTATCTTGGTCTGTTGAGGCTTTTTCTATAATGTGATCAATTGCAAGCTCTGATCCAGAAACGCGACGCCCTGTCAGTTTCATTTCGTTAAAGCGATAGTAAGGGATCGCTTTTTTCACAAAGGCGATCATGCCAGGTAAAAATGGGATTGATAAATCCACTTCAGGGAAGCAAAAAAAGCCGCGATCGCCGCGCATAAATCTAAAGTCACACGCGCACGCTAAAATTGCACCGTTACCAAAAGCATGACCATTAATGGCAGCGATCACTGGCATAGGAAAAAGCAGTAAGGTTTTAAATACATCGTCCATGTCGTACATAAAACCACGTATTTCATCGGCCTTTTTTGCTTGCATAGCAGGTAACAACCAATCAGTATCAATGCCTAAACTCCAACACTTATCATCATTTGAGGTGATGACTAGCGCTTTGTGGTTTTGGTTTTCAACAACCTCTGCTAACGCTTGTTTTAGTTGATGTGCAAAATGTGGATTTTGGCGGTTTTCGCCGTTTGTTAAGGTTAACACCGCAACTGTATTGTGGGTGGCTAACGTCATCATTGTCATCAGGAGGCCTTTCATTGTAGAGAGTCACGGTGCGCACTTTGTATTATTTTTTTACAACGTGATAAATAAGTTAAATATATAATGCCATGCTTAGCGCTTAAATAACTAGAATAACTGTTTAAAAAATAAGTATTACTATTAATCTTGTGTTCTTTGTTATGAATAATCTAAAAGGTTGTTATACAAGTAACGATCCATAACAATGGTTACAACATACTTTGGCTATTTGCTAGGGCTATCAAAGGAGAATGTATGAGTAATGTAGCTATTGTTGTCGGTGCAACTGGCTTAGTGGGCAGTCACTTAGTTGAAGAATTAATTGTGGCAACTCATATCAGTAAAGTTATCACCCTAACGCGTCGCCCTATTAGTTATAACAGTGACAAAGTCGTTAATCATGTAGTGGACTTTAACCATTTAGCTCAACACGCTGCGCTTTTTAAAGCGGATATATTATTTTCATGTTTAGGCACGACAAAAAAAGCAGCTGGCTCTATAGCCGCTCAGCGTAAGGTTGATTTTTATTATCAGTTAAAAGTCGCTGAACTTGCTGCAAAACACGAAGTACACCATTACTTGCTAGTATCCTCCAGTGGTGCAAATGCCAATAGTGGTAACGCATATTTACAAATGAAAGGTGAACTTGAAAATACTGTCAAAGAACTGCCATTTAAACGCATTAGTATTATTCAGCCATCGTTATTACTTGGCGAGCGTAATAACGAATTTCGTATTGGTGAAAAGCTTGGCAGTGTATTGTTACCAATTTTATGTATGCTGCCTGGTTTAAGAAAGTATCGCCCTATCACGGGCAAACAAGTTGCCATAAAAATGTGTAATATCAGTAAACAATCAGGTGATGGTGTTGAATATTTTAGATTAGATGAACTATTTAACAGTTAAAATTCAGTACGTATCTTATACGTTCCTTTTCACCATAAATGGCGACCGACAAATTTAAATACGAACTTCAGCGCAAAAAGCTATAAAAAAGCCAGCAAATGCTGGCTCAGTTTTTAATACCTATTAACCTTACTACTTACCAAACTCTGTTGGAGCTGGCGGCACAATCAAGGGTTTTTTCGGGTTTGCCTTAAGCTCTTTTAACAGCTCTTTTACGGCACGCTCAATCGACGGATCTTGCCCAGCTTGAATAAGCTCTGGACGGTCAATCACTTCGATATCTGGGCTTACGCCTTCATTTTCGATGATCCAGTTACCGTCATTGTCGAGTATTCTAAAGGTGGCAGCAATAACTGAACCACCATCCACAAGCCCTGGGTTACCAGAGATACCTATTAACCCACCCCAAGTGCGAGTGCCAATTAGTTTACCTAAACCTGCTTGGCGGAAGTAATACGGTAGTGCGTCACCACCTGAACTGGAGTAGCCGTTGATCAGCATGGCTTTTGGTCCATCATGGGCAAACTGTGGTGTTTTAGTTGGCTCAACGCCACGACGCTTCCAGTAGTTAAGCGGTTTACGTGCCAGCCAAGTGATCATATGCTCTGGGATAAAACCACCGCCATTGTAGCGATCATCTATGATCATTGCTTCTTTGCTAGTTTGCGGTAAAAAGTTTTTAAATAACGAACGATTACCTTCGTAATGTGTGTTTGGCAAATGTACATAACCAATACGACCGTCGGATAGTTTATTTACATATTCAGCACGGCTATGCGTCCATTGTAAATAACGTAAGCCGGTTTCACTTGCGATTGGTTTAACTGTTACCTTCCAACTTTTTTTCAGGCTCGGGGATTTACTAAGCAATAACTCAACCGATTTACCTTGGGTGTTTTCAAGTAATTCATAAAAGTTAACCACATCTTTTACTGAACGACCATTTACCTCAACAATATAGTCACCAACGCTTGCGTTAACGCCCGGCTCGTTGAGTGGTGAGCGGAAGTTCTCGTGCCAGTTTTCGCCTTTAAAGATATTTTCGATTTTTACAAAACCGGATTTATGCGCGCTAATTTCTACGCCTAATAAACCATGCTGTAAACGTGTTGCAGTTGGCATATCGCCAGAGTTGACATAAATATGCCCGGAGTTAATCTCGCCGGCAATTTCGCTTAGCACATAGTCAAGGTCGGCGCGATGTGCGATTGCATCAGCCATTGGTTGGTAGCGTTTTAAAATAGCATCCCAATCTTGGCCGTGGTGATTTTCATCGTAGAACCAATCACGTAATGTCCGCCAGCCTTCACGATACATTTGCGCCCACTCTATTTGCGGGTCAATTTTTAGTATCATATTTTGCAAGTCTAACTGGGTGGCTTTTAAATCTTGCTCAGCGGCTGGCTTAATTACACTGTAATTATCACCTGAGCGAGCAATGATATGCTGCGCATTCGCTGATATTTTATAGCTATTAACCCCCTTCGCTACGGTGGCAATTTCGCCATCGACGGCAATAGGTATTAATTTTAGCTCACCCGCAGAGAGTGTTAATACGCCATCTTTTACAGCAGTTAAAGCACTGTAATTTCCGGCCAGAGCATTTAGAGCGACAACGCGATCCATAAAACCATCACTTTCAATATAAGTGCTTAACGGTTTAGCTGACTTGTCATCGTCTTTATCCGCTTTCGAGTCAACAATACTTATTTCATCAGTCAGTGGCGTATTCAGCGGTTTGATTTTGCTATTGACAGCAACAGCATAAATTCGCGTGGCATTATTAAACATGTAGTCAAATTCATAACTACTAAAAGTTAAGTTAAAGTCGCGCTCTGAAGTAAAATACAATTGCTGACCATCAGGAGAAAACGCCGGATTTCGTTCACTGCTCATATCGTCGGTCAGACGTGTAACTTGTTTATCTTTTAAATTATAATGCCATAATGAGGCATAACGATTTTCGTTATTTTTAACAAATACAACATCTTCACTATTAGGTGACCAAATATACGTAGTTAAGCCGTCTTCTTCATACTTGGCGGTATCAATTTTATGCTGCTTGCCGGTTTTTATATCAAGCCACCATAAGGTGTGATTTAGATCTGCAAACAATAGCTTTTTATTGTCCGGAGACCAAACAGGGTCAAAACGCCAAATAGTGCCATTAGTTGTCAGTTGTTTAACCTTGTTGTTATTAGCTCGGTCTTGGATATAAATTTCGTACTCACCACTTTCATCACTCATATACGCAATATATCGGCCATTTGGTGACCACGAAGCGGCAATTTCACGCCCTTTAGGCGTATAGCTTAAATTGCGTGTTGGGCCATTTTTAACGGGTACTGAAAACAGCTCTCCACGGGCACTAAAAACCACGCGCTTACCATCATGGGATACATCCATCGAATCAATAAAACCAGCCACATTTTTGCTATAAGGCATGGTATATTCACGATTTCCCTGTACGTTAATAGTCAGCTTTTCTTCACGCTGCGTTGCATCGTCAAAACGGTATAAATAACCACCATTCTCATACACTATGGCATCTGGGCCTGCCGATGGCCAAAGCACATCAAAATCCGTGTGATTGGTCACTTTCACTGGTGCTTTGCCGTCTTGATGCTTATATAAGTTTAAGGTGTATGCTCTGTCTGACACATAATAAATATTGTCATGCACCCAAGTAGGCTGCTGATCAGTGGCTCTATCGGTAGTTAACTGCGTAGACTTGTTGTGCTCTAAATCATAGATCCATACATCTTGTGCGCGGCCCCCTCGCGTGCGCTTCCAGGTACGAAACTCGCGATCAATTGGTGTATATACGTATTGCTTACCATCAGGCGATAACATGCCGCCACCCGTTTCAGGTATGGCCAATGGCTGCTCTAAGCCACCATCGGCAGGGACCATGTAAGGACGTCCCACACGCTTACCATAAGGTGTACGGTTTGCTCGAAACACTATATGTTTACCATCAGGCGTCCAATCAAGGACACGATAATCATAGCCACCACGAGGCGGCATCACACCAACATCGTTATAGTAAGTCAGCTGCTTTAGATCACTGCCATCGCGATTCATTACATATATTTGGCGGCTACCATTGTACTGTGCTGAAAAAGCGATTCTTTTCCCATCTGGAGAAAACTTAGGGAATGTTTCAAAACCAATGTGATCTGTTAAGCGCGTGCTTTTACCCGTTTTGATATTTGCTATATAAATATCACCGGCATAAACAAAAGTAACCGACTCTTTATGAATATCAGGGAAACGCAATAATCGCGTATCTTGAGTATCATAAGCCGCGGCCATGGGTGAGAATGTAGGCGCAACCGCAACCGCAATCGCTATTGCGGTTAAAAAAGTACGTAATTTCAACTTAACCATCCTTATGTTGTTATTTTATATCATCATAACAACATAAAAATGGATTGCAGCTTTGTTCGGCGAATAACTGTAACAGAGTGTAAATAATCACCACAATAATAGACTAAACATTTATATATTTGCCATGAACTTAAAAATGATTGAACAATTCTCTCAACCACACGTATTAAATAGCCTATCGTTAAAGTTTTAAGGAATACACGTGAAAATAACCCATATTGCATCCGCTGTAGCAGTTAGTTTGTTGTTACCTTCAGGTTTGCTTAACGCCGCGCAAAGTTGGTACATCATTAATGACTCAGTAATGGGCGGTTTATCGACCAGCCAAGCTTATGAGAAGGACAATAGCTTAATTTTTACAGGCAACGTTTCTCTTGAAAATAATGGAGGCTTTGCTTCAATACGCACAACAATAAACACTAATAAAGAAAACGCCAATCTCATATCTTTACGGTTCAAAGGAGATGGTAAAACGTATCAACTTCGCTTAAGAACGAGTCAGTACCTAGACGGACCAGCGTATACAACCTCATTTGAAACGATAAAAGATCAATGGCAAGTCGTTACATTCTCACCAACTGACTTTAGTCTCACTTACCGTGGTAAAACCTTAGAGCAGCAACCAGAGTTAACGTTCAAAGATGTACAACAATTGGGCCTTATGATCGCCAAAAAGCAGCAAGGTAATTTTAAACTTGAATTAGCGCATATTAAATTTGAGCATAAATAGCGTAAATTAAGGGCTATATTGGAAATATTAAAATTATTTTTTAAAATCATATTCTTCGTTATCTCGCTTTTTAAGCTCTGTGATAACCATTTCTATCATCTGTTTCTTTATTTCTGCGTGGTTGGACTTTAGCTCATTAAGTTGCTGAACTAATATATCAATTTGCTCTTGCTGTTGAGAATCTCGGTATTTTTTCGCACCAGTATGCTCAGGATCTATTTTTAAATTTTGCGCTTCGGTATTTTTTTCCAGCTGTATAAAGTTGCTATTGTGGCTTTCAAGCTTGAGATTTCGCTGAATTGGATCTTGTTTTAATTTATTAATTTGTTCTTGTAGCACGATGATCTTTTGAGCGAAATCTTCATACACTTTTTGTAAATTGTTATACTGTTCAGCAAAATTCACATCATCTTCGCTATACTCTTGCGCTTTAGCATCTAAAAACTCAGACAAAATATATTCAGGCTGTTCTGTTTGCGCTGCTTGTTCTTCAAGTCGTTTTTCGTATTTACTTTGAAACCCATGAGCTTCAGGAATAGTAATAACAGGTAAGATCTTCATATTTCATCCTTAAAATTATCCTGGTAATAATATCGGCACAAAATAATAAGACTTTAGCTTTCTTTTGCAAAAACATTACCCTTGGTTATTACCCAAAGGCTAGGAAGCTACTAATGGTTAAGCACCTAAGCGCCGGTATTAAACTCACTGGCAAAGGAGTTTTACCGTTAGATTCCAAGCAACAATTAAACACACTTGCTTTGCAAACTGTAAATTAGCTTTTGCTATACTATTGCTCCATGAAAACCCAGCGGTAAATGATAGGGTAATTGCATTGAAGCCAACGGCCCTTGACCTATTTTCTCCGCATCAAAAACAGCAACACCACTTTTAGCCGATCCATAATCCAACCACGTATTAATGATATAACCTTGCCCTTCTCTATTACTATTTGTTTTGGCTACAAATAAAGGCTCTTCAACATGGGCTGTATCACCAAAACTATAACTTTGACTTTGGCCTGATTGCGTGTTCAATCTTGTGATTGCATTAAACTCTTTATGTGGATTATTTTTGCTTATTCCTACGCCATACTGCAAAGCCGATGACTTAGCAGCGAAACGCTTATCAAATTGCAAAAATTCCATATATGGTTCAGCCCAGTTAATCGATACCTTGTTAGTAACAAGATTAAGCCTAAGCTGCGCTGCTTTAGCTGGTTCATGCGCAATACGATTTTGGTGATTGTCTATATTAGCCATTACATCAGTCATTACAGTTGCATCTGGATACAGACATAAGTTAACAACTAGTTCATTATTTTGTTGCCAACTATTTCCAAAATGAAAAACAAATCCAGCTTCAAGCTCCATCTGGTTAACTACTTGCAAACTATGCTTATCAACCACTAATACCCGACTGCCTAATTGTTTTTGCCATTTAAATCGTTCTATATAAGTTTCTCCCAGTTGCTGTAACATGGGTGGCAAATAAAATATTAAATACTGCTCTGTCACTGCAAAATCATGAATATAACTATGATGTGGCAGTGGTAAAAGTTTATAGCGTTTTATGCCTCCTTGCGCCGTCAGTTGATACACTACAATGCAAGGTTTACCTGTAAAAGAAATATCACCAAAGTTCCAAATCGTACCATCGGTATCAGCATGAGGATGAGCTGAAAAAGGAACCCCATTTAATTCAGACCCAAAATCAACCTGTCCTTTGGTTGCGAGTGTTTCTTGATCAAGGCGATACGGCGTACCCGCTTCCCACATAGCCCAAAGCTCACCGGCCATTGGTAACAATGCCGTATTTGCAGTATTGAATACTTGGGTATTTTTTGCCGGTTTTGCATTAGTAATTATTGAGCCTGCACCATTATATAAAAACCTTCCTGCTTTACTCTCTTCGACAAACTTCTGTGTTTGTGTAAATTTTCCTTGATGAGTGACACCGTGCTGTGAAAATTTAAATTGATTAACAAACCCATCGCCATCAAACCAATGGCTGTAACGCTGCCCTGCCCGCTCTTGCATACCCGGGCCATTGCGGAAAAATGTTATACCTTGTAACTGAACGGGTAGCTCACCTTGCCAAGGTTCAAAATGTGGATCAATATTATCCGTTACCCCTTGCCAACCTAAAAAAGAAGACTGTATATCAGAAGAATGACTTGGCTGTGGCTTTGCATTTGCTCCAAATACCGCAGGGCATTGGCTAGCGATGATTGCGCATGTGCTTAAGTATGTTGATTTTTTTAAAAATTCACGACGTAACATAGCAATATCCTTAATCAATCGAAATTTGAATAGTGTGATCAACATCACCGACAGCAAAGCGTAATTTGTCAAAACTTGGCGGCCCCATTAAACGAGGATTATTACTAAAACCATATGGCTCATTAGGAATACCAATCATATTACGATTGAGCTTTTGATTATTATCTAAATCTTGGTAAGCCAAAATGGCGTAATCACCGGCGCTTAAATCGCTAAATGTTACTGTAGTCTGTAACTTAGTCACGGCCCCTTTATATGCTAGCGTGGCTTTATTTGACTCCATAGCAGAGACTGAGTCATAAAGCACCACATATATATCACCTTCAAGCTGTGTGATCCCCGCAATATCGACCGTTAATTCGGCAGCTTGTGCAGCTAAGCTACTGATTGCAAATGCACTGGTAAAAACTAATTTTTTAAACATAACAAGCTCTTTCTAATGTGGCTTAACACCTATTGCTAAGCTGATGTAGCTACTGTAGAAAAGTCCCACATATAATACAGGTGCCAAAAGTCATGTTTTTTGAAATTAGTTTGTTTATGTCTTAGTATTAAGCAAATTTATTAACATCGCGTTTAAAAACCCGCATACTGTTTTATTGATTTAAATTAATGAGTCATTGCGGTTTTATTGCTATTTAAAGACAAGCTAACGTAAACTAAAGCACTTTGTTTTTTTGCTGGAAGCGAAATGCAGTCGCCCTCTTTATTGACACTAAAAAAACCTATTAACTGGCAACTAACATTAGCGGGCTTACTAGGCTGCGCCACAGTTATGGCGCTTACTTTAGTAACTAGTCAAGCCACATCGCTATTAAGCAGTTTTCTCGCTTATATGCTGTATATACTAAGCTTTTTAGTGATTACACTGACAAATGGTGTAAACCAAAATCCTCGCAGTTTAAGCTGTTTTATATTTTTACAAATACTGGCAACTTTAATATTAGGCTGGATATTACACACCCCATTAATTTATATTTTATTGGTGATTATAGCAGGGCAACTGCCTTTCATTTTTAGCTCGAGATACGCTTTAGTCCCGATGGTTGCTGCTCATAGCTCACTTGTGCTGGTGCTCTTTTTTAGTAAAGAAAATGCTATTTCTCTGTGGCATGAATTAACACTAAGTAGTGTCTACTTGGCTTTTGAGATTTTTTCGTTTGCCGCCAGTAAAGTTGCCGTCAAAGAAGCTGCAACAAATAAAGCATTAACACTGATGAATGCACACCTTGCTTCTACACGAAGTTTACTAACCGATAGTATTCGTCATGGTGAGCGCCTTGAGATCAGTCGTGACCTGCATGATATTTGTGGCCATCAACTTACCGCATTAATTTTAAATTTAGAGTTTGCCGCACAGCAAACAGCCAACTCAAATGATGACTCTTCTCATGCTACATTGATCCAATCACGCGACTTAGCAAAAGCATTACTGAGTGAGATCCGCAACATGGTTCGCAGTATTCGTACCGACGGTGATATTGATATAAAAACAGCACTCAATGAAATTGCAGATCGGTTACCTGGTTACAATTTTGCTGTTAACATCGACAATGCGCTGCAGATCCATTCCCATAAGCAAGCCGAATGTATATTAAGAGTGTGTCAAGAAGCAATTACCAATGCGATTAAGCATAGCCAATTTAAACACATTGAAGTGCGACTATCACAGACCAACAAAATGTTAGCCTTAGATATTATTAATCAGCAATCCCAACAAAGTGATTTGAATTTCGGCTGTGGTTTAAACTCAATCAAAGAGCGGGTAAGTGAATATCAAGGCTGTATGGAAATCAAGCAAACGCCAGAGCGTTTTTGCTTACATGTCACCCTCCCCCTTAAGGACACATTATGATCAGACTAGCCATTGCCGACGACCAAGCACTGATCCGCGAGGGGATCGCCAATTTACTCTCTTTAGCGGACGAATTTACCGTCTGTTGGCAACTCGACTCAGGCATCAAAGTATGCGAGCAGCTATCCTCTGATCCCATTGATGTACTATTAATGGATATTAGGATGCCTGGCGTCAATGGTATCGAAGCACTAACCCAACTTCGCAAACAGCATTTTGATTGCAAGGTAATTATCTTAACAACTTTTGATGATCCGCAGTTATTTGTCGATGCAATGCAAGCAGGAGCTAATGGATTCTTACTCAAAGATGTCGACACCGAAAAGCTTCATCATGCAGTCCATCGTGTGTACAACGGACAAACCTTAGCAGAGCCAGTGTTATTAAATCAGCTAAATGCAGCACAGCTGTCGACCTTTGGGGATAATGAAATTGAACCGCTGAGTGAACGCGAAACTGATATTTTAAAACTGATCGCAGCTGGACTATCTAATAAAGAAATAGCTCAAGCCATTTTTTTAGCTGAAGGAACCGTTAAGAATCATGTATCAAGCTTACTGGCAAAGCTCAATACCCGCGATAGAACCCGCGCAGTACTTAAAGCATTGAGCGCGAAAATTATATGAATTATCTTACACAAGCTTTTTAAGTACATGTTTATTTTACAGTATTACCAATAAACAAACGATATAACTTATATTTCTACTTTAGATATAACATCTACAAACTCAGCCATTCAATCAAAATACTAAATCTGCGCTCAGGTTACTTTAGCTTCCTAGCCTTTGTTATTACCCAAAGGCTAGGAAGCTACTAATGGTTAAACGGCCAGTTGATGGATTACTAGATAGTCCTAAATCAGGATTAATATTACCAGAATGCAAGGCATTACTTGGATATACAATAAGCCTATTCGGTTTCGCCTCTAGTGAGGCTATTTGCTCAAACAATGTTGTATCACTGGAAATATAACTAGGACGTTCGTGGAGCCTTTGAGCAATGGCTTGCTGTTTGATCATTGCACGATACGGTGCGAGTCGCTGCTGTGTTATACGTTCAAAGCCAGATGCTTTATGCCGATACAAGGACGTTCCACCATATGCTTTTGCACATAAAAAATGCACAGCAGCAAGCTGGTTAACACTAGGAGTATCAAAGTGAGGCAACATTTGAATGGGCCTTAATTTTGTTACCGGTGTTGTGGCAATTGAAAACGCAGAAAAAACCACTTTCATGCCATTGCTATCGATAAAATTGAACGACGATTTTAAGATAGGGAGTAACTCTTTAAGTTGCTCACTATAGTTAGCCGGTGATGGTTTGCGAACCCCTGGGTATAAATCTCCATTAGATGCAGTAAATGCCGAGCTATGATTAACGTTTTCACAAGCACAGGCGATGAGTTCATTATAGTTTAAACTTAAATCATCAATCACTAAAACAGGTATGCGCTCATTACCAACAACTAAGCGTGTAACTTTCATTGCCGGGTTTAAAAAAGTAGCACTAGTCATGTACACTAACTAACTGCTGATTTTTACGTTCAATAAGTGGATACAGTTGACCCAATGAATTGATCATCGTGTAGATTGGTTTAAGCTGTTGTGCTTTATGTAAACGCCCTATTTGTTCAGGACCTAGTGCCGCTACTTTCTCTTCACTTACCGTATATAGACCGTTTAAACGTGAACTTTGCTTATTGCAAAAGGTAACGTCAAGGGAAAGAGGCTGCACTAAATTAAGTGCTAACAATGTGTCGATCAGTGCTTTATTTTCTATTTCGCCTTGCAATAAATACCCTAAGCATTGTTTCATTTTAACAAAATAATCACTATCTTCACCGCTGTCAGTAAATAATACCTGGATGTCATTGACGTTATTTTGCGCTGAGTCGCGAACTATCGATGGGCTGTCTAAGTTTATACAAACCGCATAATCTCCCGCTTCTTCAGCTTGTATATCACCGACAAAAAATGGCTGCCTTTGTAACTGTAATGGTATGTAAACTCCTTGCCATTGACCGTCTTTCGAAAATAAATTTTCATGTTGCTCAAAACCTAATAATGCCGTTAAGGTAAATTCGCCTGTTTCACCACTCTTTGCAAGTACGATCGGATGTTGCACAGATACTTGGCTAAATTCAGCAACCACAACGGGAAGCATATTTTGCGTGGCACTGTGTTCTTGAGTTTTCGCGGTATCAATTTTTAAATGTTTGTGAGCACTGTAATTAATTGCAACTAAATTAGTCATATTGTTCTCTTTATTCTTTATATTTCACAGCACAATTAAATTGCACTAAGCCCATGCAGCTTAATTTTATCAAGTAACTCTCTGTTACTAGGTAATGTTGAAACTGCTTGCTGAATCATATGTTTATTTTTAGCAAATTGACTCTGTGCAAATGTTTTATCATTTAATAAGTGAGGTGAGTTGCTGTAATCACTTTTAAAGCCCATTCCATACAAGACATACTGATAGCTTGCAGCAGGAAACACTTCATTATTACTCGCAAAATCATAATCAGCAGGAGCGCGATATTGCCAAAGTTGCATTAAATCTTGCAAGCTTTGTGGGATCGTTTGTGGATCGCGATTATCTATCCAAAACGCATTATCGGTGCGCTTACTCAAAATATAGTGCAGCTTTAAAAAGTCGATTATTTTCCCCCAGCGGTAGAGAAATGTATCGTTAAAGCGTTTCGCTGTAATGTCCATTACCTCGCGAGTCGGTGGCAATTGCTCGCTAATCATTTGCGCTGACATCTCAACTAACACAAGAGCAGACGCTTCAAGTGGCTCTAAAAAGCCAGCAGACAATCCAACAGCAACACAATTATTTTGCCAAAAGTGACTGCGATGGCCACTTTCTATCGGAATTTTTCTGATTGTCAGTGAATCAATCTTATCGCCTATATAGTCGGCAAGTCTTGCCCTTGCTTGCGATTCAGTACTGTGTTTGCTCGAATACACATAACCAACACCACGGCGATGTTGTAAACCTATGTCCCAGATCCAACCTGCTTCTTGCGCCGTCGAGATGGTATGTGAAGCGATTGGGCTACTGTCATTTTCATAGGGTACCTGTACTGCTAAAGCCGTATCTATGAATAAAACATCACGATAGGATTTGAACGGCACTTGATAATGACCTCCGAGCAATAACGATGAAAAACCACTGCAATCAACAAATAAATCGCCACTTATATTTCCGGCCTGCTTTGTTGTTAGACTACCTATATCACCATTTTCGATGCTGTTAACTTTAGTAACATCAGCTAAAATATGGGTTACACCTAAATTTTCGATGCAGTGTTTTTGTAAAAACACTGCAAATTTAGCTGAATCTAGATGATAAGCGTAATTGGCGACAGCGCCATATTCAGGCGTTCTGATCGTCTTTGGCGCAAGACCTTGCTCGCAAAGTGCTTCTTGAAAACATACCGCATTAGAAAACGATGATGATTGCTCGCCATCGTTTAACCAATATCCTGCCATATCTGTTTTAGTGAATCCTTGCGGTAAAACCAATGGGTGATAATAATAATCATCTTCGCCACCATCCACCCATTGTGCAAACTTAGCACCTTGTTTAAAACTAGCGTCACACTCACGGATAAAGTCGGTTTCACTAATACCCAAAGCGATTAAAGTGCTGCGCATTGTTGGCCAAGTACCTTCACCAACGCCAATAATTGGTACGTTTGGCGATTCGACTAACGTGACCTTGACGCCAACGTCCGTATTACTCTTATGCTCTGCAGCCAATCGCCCCGCAGTTAACCAACCCGCAATACCACCACCCACGACAATCACTGTGTTTATGCTTTTTTCTTGTTGTTTCATTTTAATACTCGCGTGGATTACAATTAAAAGTGACTTTTAATCAATACATAAAAGTCACTTTATTTACCCGATTAATACCTAGAAATTACCGCGAATACCGAACATGAAACGTCGACCGCTGTCTTCAATTTGTAGCATTTGATTAGCAAAACGACTTCGTTTGTGAACATACTCTTGAGTTAGATTAATGCCTTCAATAAAGACTGTGACGTGTTCTGTTAAATCATAACTAATGTTCGCATCAAGCTGTGCATAGTCTTCTACAATAGTTACACCATCACCATTAAGTTGACTTAACGATTGCACAAAGCTGTCTCGCCAGTTGTAAGCTAAGCGAGCTTGAAAAGAATCATTTTCATAAAAACCTACCACATTATATGAATCACTTAAGCCTGTAAGAGCAAACACTTGAGTAATATCTGCAGCATCTAACTCTTTGTTACTATCTACAATAGTGGCATTAACCATAAAACCAAAGCCACTGTCGAAAGTATGCTGTAGAGCAACCTCCCACCCATCAACAATTGCTGATTCACTGTTATTTGGTATGGTATTGGTAAACACCGCCGTGGTGTCTGCTGGATCTGGACTATCAACATCATTACCTGTGGAAGGATCAGTAAGTAGACCGCCACCGGGCAGTTCAAAGGTTAAGTCTTCAGTGGTATTGATAATAAAATTAGCAACATTTTTTCTAAAATAACCTGCCGATACATAACTTGCATTGCCGTAGTACCATTCAAGAGATAGATCTAAGTTATCAGAAGTAAAAGGAGCTAACGCTGGATTACCAGAGCTGGATGTTAAATTGCCACCTTGCCGCGTTGTTTCTATCACTGTTACCGGTGACATACTATCGAGCGTCGGCCGAGTGATTGTTTGTGATACCGCAGCACGGGCAATTAAGTCATCATTGATTTCGAGCTTAAGACTAAAATTAGGTAAAATGGCTTCATAGTCAGAATTAGCTGAAATAGATTGAACATTGCCATAATTAGCTAACATTTCTGTTTTATCTAAAATTGACAATGAGTTAACTGGTTCATCGCTTCCGTTCACTTCAACATCAGTCGTTTCATACCTAAACCCAGCTGAGGCAAACAAGGGCATACCCGCAAGCTCTGATTCAAAATCAAATTCGCTATACAAAGCAATTGTGTCTTCTGTTATTTCAAATGACTTATTACGCTTTACTGCATCAAAGCTAATTGGCTGCCCATTTGCAGCGGCATATTGCTCAAGATAAGCAAAGTTTGCTTCACCATCATGTGCAAGCCAAGATGTTGGCATACGACCACTGCCACTGACGTTATCTAAAAAGTCATCGCCGGCATCAAATACAAACTGTGCGAGTCCGTCCATACTAGGCATATCTGGGTAACCACAGAAAGTACAATGTATACCTACACCTTCATTATCCCAACGTTCAAGACTTTTAGTTTCGGATGAATACATTGCGCCAAATTTTACGGCTACAAGACCCGTATAACCATCGTTGTACCATGTACTATCCCAACGAAATTGATCAACGGTATCTTCGACCGCCCAGCCACGACGCAACATAACATGAGCTCGGCTATTTGCCGGATCTAAATGATTTGAGACCCCATCAGGGCTAATTGCCGGGTTATATGCGCTGCCATCTAGCTCCTGTTGACCACTGTAAATACTGTCATCAGCCGATGCAAACTCACTCGCATAAGGTAAGATCCCTTGATCAACTTGAAAGCGCACACGGTTTGCATAACCAATCAAAGATAACTGATCACCTCGGCCATTATTTGCTTCACGCTCAGCCTTTGAATGGCTTAAATCAAAATTCATTTTTAAATTATCGTTTACGTGCCATTGTAAATTAAGCCCAAGCGCACTGGAGTTTGTTAAACGATCGAATTTTTTAGCGTGCATATCCGTTGCAAGCCCGACTTCTTGATAAAGATCAATCACCGTGCCATTTTCGTCAACAGTTGGTCCATCAGCATTACCAAACCCTTCTAAATTGGGTGCAGTAAACCAGTGTCCATAAGACGTTGTATCGGCTTCAACATCAAAATCAGAATACAGTGCATCGCCAGTAATCACTACATCATCAGACGGGGCATATTGAATAACTAAATTAGCATTGGTGCGAGTGCGCGTCTCTGTGGTTACTTTATGATCATAATTACGGGGAGAAAAAATATTGCCAGTATAAGCTTGTCCGCTTTGTGTTTGCGGCTTAGGCACGCCAACATTTTCTAACCAGCCATCTACTTGTGCTTGATTTAACCGGGTTCTACGTTCTTGACGTGAAACAGCGAATAACAAACCTAGGGTATCGTCATTAAATGTATTACTAATTAATCCTGATACCTCTGGCGTTGTTTCTTCACTATTGTCGTCATAAATACCTTTTATGCTGCCGGCTACTTTAAAGCCATTAATAGCAAATGGACGAGCGGTATTTACATTGATTGTTGAGCCTATACCGCCTGACTGCTTTGTTGCGGTTGATGTTTTAAATACATCTAAACTCTTTACCAGCTCCGACGCGATAGTATCAAAACTAAATGCTCGGCTTTGGTTTTCAGATGCCATTTGGCGGCCATTGACTAACACGGTATTAAATTGCGGGCCGAATCCCCGTACCGTGATTAATTGCCCTTCCCCGCCGGAACGGTCAATCGAAACACCGGTGATACGTTGCAATGACTCAGCTAAGTTAGTATCTGGGAATTTACCAATATCTTCTGCTGAAATAGAATCGACGACTCCACCCGCTTCACGTTTAGCATCCATTGCGCGTCCAAGTGATCCTCTTATTCCTCTTACTTCAATTATTTCAGGTCCTTGTTCTGCGGTATCGGCTACTGCAGGTAGTGTAACGCTACTAAGCACTGCGAGTACGGCACTCGCCACCCCGTTTTTTTTATAATTAGTCATGTTGTCATTTCTCTCGAAGCGTGGATCTATCGAAATAGATATTTGCCCATCTTCGCTGACATGTGATTGCAAGCCTGTCCCTGCAAGTAAACTATTTAATGCAGTTATTATTGAATACTCACCAGTAATATTATTAGTCTGCAACTGTTGGATTTTATCCAACGGAAACAACAAGGTAATATCAGCTTGCTCTGCAAAATTAATCAGCGATAGATCAGCCCTTTGTCTTGGAATATCAAACATAATCTTGCCATTTTTGGTATTTGCTTGAGCCTCTGTATTAAACAAAGTAAAAACCAAAACCAGTACACAAAAATGAAGCTGAGATGTTTGATATTTCATGTGCATGGTTTTTCGCCATACACAAAACAAAGACGAGTGAGTTTTTATTTTCCCCCATAAATATTTTCGATTATTTACAAATAATATATATTTTTGACTAGTCATACTGAAAATTGCTAAGCCTTTTTGTTTTTATTATTACTAAAATACAACGGCGAAATATTCAATTTTGAATAATGTTTCGCTTGCAAAGTAATTGCTGTTTTTATCCGCTAAACCCATTTCTAAAATTGCTGCATATCGTCAATTAGAACAAGTAATTAAAAAGTTTAAATCGTATTTAAAGTATCTATTTGGGTGTAAATATCTAAGTACTTAGTGATGTAAATTAAGATAATTTTTACGCTGTTTTTTTAACAACCAAAGAAGCACCATACGATGCTAAGTAGCTTAGCGCCTAGACCCGAACTCTTGATTGCTAAAAACTGTAGTACAATTAACACTATAATTACAAGCTTTAAGCAAAACGAGAAATGGACCGGTAAAGGGCAATGGGTAACGTTATATTAAAAAAATGCGATTAAATAGTTTTTGCCTAGTGGATTTTTTTATCTCAATCGTCTTACTAAGTATTGGCATAAAAATAATAACAGCAGAGCTAAATCCGATGAGAAAACGTTAATGACGAAAGACACACTACTTCACAAGGCTTATTTAGTCTCAAGAAAAAGCATTTCACGAGTTGTGGCTAAAATTGTGCCACCTCATGAAATTGAAGATATTGTGCAAGAAACGTATGTGCGCATATGCAAAATTGAAAACAGCGACAATATTAACTCTCCCAAGTCATTTATCTATAAAACTGCGCGTAATTTAGCATTAGATTATCAAAAACAGGCCAAGATACGCTTGGTCGACGGTATTGATAATATGGAAGCGCTTGAGCAACTTCTGTGTGAACAATACAAAGATGAGATGTATGAGAGCACACTTACCGATAATGAATTTTCGAATTTTTGTGAAGCCGTAAGATTGCTTCCGATACAGTGTCGAAAAGTATTTGTATTAAAAAAAGTGTATGGCTATTCGCAACGTGAAATAGCTGCACAATTGGAGCTTAGTGAAAGTACCGTGGAAAAGCATATTGCAACAGGCATGAAAAGATGTACGCTGTTTATGCGTCAATCAAATAAAAGCACCTATAATGAGCCAGCCCCTTCAGCAAACCTCAGTGCAGGAGGCAAATATGAGTAACATTCATCAGATCCATCAATCTTCCCAAGATAGTAATCAAGTTGAAGATGAACGCTTAGATCAAGCGAGTGAGTGGCTAGCCAAACTTGACCGAAACCTTAGCAGCGATGAAAAAGAAGCACTTAAAGCTTGGCTTGGAGATTCTTACAAAAATGTTGAGGTTCTGCTAGAAGTTGCACAATTGTGGGATAAAATGAGTGAGTTAAGTCGTTTATCAGACTTATTTCCACAAGCATCAAAACAACAACAAAAACTCCCTGTGTGGTTAGGCGCAATAGCAGCATCCATTTTATTGGCTGTTGCGCTTAGCTTTTTTCAAGAAACATTTAATTTTTCGCTGTTTAACCAAGCGAATAAATCTGCGGTAGTAGCAAAACAATTAAACTTTCAAACTGCGATTGGAGAAAGTAAAGATATTATTTTGCCTGACCAAAGTAAAATAACACTCAATACAAATAGTTTTGTCCATATTAAATACACTCCATCAGCCCGAGTAATCAATCTTCTTCGTGGTGAGATCCATATTGATGTCGCACATGATACCTCACGGCCTTTGAGTGTCGTCACTGGTAATAAAATAATCCAAGCCGTTGGAACTGCGTTTAATGTAGAGGTAAACAATAAACAAATAGAACTTATTGTTACCGATGGAAAAGTATTAGTTGCTCAGCAGTATACAACCGCTGTACCTAACCTCTCAAATAATGGCACTTCTAGAGTTGCAAAAGATGTATCGCTGCATTCCACGCCGGTATCAAAGGGTGAGAAACTCAATTTAGACTTTAAGGGTGAAATTACCAAAAAAGTTGAAAAAATTGACGCGATTGATGTGGCAGCAAACTTATCTTGGCGTCAAGGGAGTATCATTTTCAGAGGCGAATCACTTAGCGACGCAATGACCGAAATTAGCCGCTATACCAATATTAACTTTGAGCTTGCTGATGACGAACGTTTGAA
Source organism: Pseudoalteromonas rhizosphaerae (assembly GCF_028885455.1). Taxonomy (NCBI): domain Bacteria; kingdom Pseudomonadati; phylum Pseudomonadota; class Gammaproteobacteria; order Alteromonadales; family Pseudoalteromonadaceae; genus Pseudoalteromonas; species Pseudoalteromonas rhizosphaerae. The sequence goes on along the minus strand of NZ_CP118496.1, from coordinate 1,575,118 downwards.
GCAAGTACACGTTGCAGGCATGTTCAAAACTGGCGACGTTAAAGGTCTACTCGAAGTGCTTAATAATAACTTTAATATTAGTTATGAAAGAGTCAGCCCCGATAAAATCATGTTAAAATATGCGTCGCCTCACACTACTATATAATTCGTTACAACAATAACCAGGTATATCACCATGACAACACCTTTATCGTCGGGCAAGATTAATAGCCCGAATCACTCTTTATCAACAAACACCGATTCTCTACTTTACGTTATATTTATATCTGGCGTTGCAGCAATTGGTGGCTTTTTATTTGGCTTTGACTCCGGGGTTATCAACGGAACTGTGTCGGCGCTTGGCAAAACATTTAACTCAAGCAGCGTCGCAACAGGGTTTAATGTTGCGTCGGTTTTACTGGGTTGTGCTCTTGGTGCGCTGATTGCGGGCCCGCTTGCTGATAAATTTGGCCGCCGCTCAATTATGATCATCACTGCAGTAATATTTGCCATTAGCGCGTTTGGTTCAGGCATTGCAGACAGCTCCGCTGAATTTATTTTTTATCGTCTATTTGGTGGTCTCGGTATTGGCGCTGCATCTGTATTGGCACCCGCTTACATTGCTGAAGTCGCACCTGCGGCTTTGCGTGGACGATTAGCAACACTGCAACAATTAGCGATTGTACTTGGCTTATTTGCTGCTTTTTTAAGTAACTACCTGATCGCTTCGGCGGCAAACGGCGCTGAAGGTATTTTTATTCTTGAGCTGGCGGCTTGGCGCTGGATGTTTTGGGCAGAACTTGTACCTGCAGGATTATTTCTGTTGGGAGTATTATTTATACCAGAGTCGCCGCGTTATTTAGTTGCCCAAGGCCAATTAGAAAAAGCCAAAGCTGTATTTAAAAAAATATCTAATGATGATGCCCAATCACAAATAAACGATGTTAAGCAGTCACTTCATGGCGATAAAAAACCAAGTATTCGTGACTTATTTATTGACGGTAAAAAGAAAATACACCCAATTGTATGGGTTGGTATCGCTTTGTCTGTTTTTCAGCAATTTGTAGGCATTAATGTGGTCTTTTATTACGGCTCTGAGCTTTGGCAAGCAGCGGGTTTTGATGAATCACAATCTTTATTCATCAATGTATTAGCGGGTACTACCAATATTTTATCTACTTTTATAGCAATTGCGCTTATCGATAAAGTAGGCAGAAAACCATTATTACTAGTAGGTAGTATTGGTATGTTTATTAGTTTAAGTGCATTAACTTATACCTTTGGTAGCGCAGGCCTCGATGCGGCAGGTAAACTTGCATTAACTGACAGTATGGGCACGTTTGCACTTATCATGGCTAATCTCTTTGTGGTATTTTTTGGCTTAAGCTGGGGACCTGTTGTATGGGTACTATTAGGCGAAATGTTCAATAATCGTATTCGAGGGGCTGCTTTAGCTGTTGCAGCAAGTGCGCAATGGCTTGCCAACTTTACAATTACCATGACCTTCCCGATTATGCTCGGTAGTATTGGTTTAGCTGGTGCCTATGGGTTTTATGCTATTTCGGCCTTTATTAGCGTATTTTTTATTGTTAAATATATAAAAGAAACACGTGGTATCAAGCTAGAAGCCATGTAAAAGTTGTTTAAAATGGCGAATGTATTTATTTCGCCATTTTTTCAACTAAGACTCTACTTTAAGTAATTCAACTTCAAATATAAGTAAAGAGGCTGGAGGAATACTGCCAACACGTTTTTCACCGTAAGCTAATTGATGAGGGATATAAAAGGTGTATTTATCGCCTTCACTCATCAGTTGCAAGCCTTCAGTCCAGCCTTTTATTACCTGATTTAAACCAAAACTGATTGGGCTATTACGCTCAACAGAACTGTCAAATACACTGCCATCTAGCAAAGTACCGTGATAATGCACATTCACCATGCTAGTTGGGCTTGGTCTTGCCTCACTACCACTGCTGCTAACAACTTTATATTGCAGACCAGATGCGGTCTCAATAACCCCTTCAACCTTGCTGTTTGCCACTAAAAAGTCGGCTTCGATTTGCGCATTAGCGACCGCTTGTTGCTTTACTTTTTTGCTATTTTGAAAAATCAAAAAGCATAAAATGGCGATGATAATCGCCAAAATAATGTTGATCATGATTATTCTTTCTCGTGTTCTTTTTCGTCGTTATCGCCATTAACGATATCTGCAATTTCACTTAAACGGGCTAAGGCAATGCCGTTAACTGAGTTTTCAGGATATTGCCCGTCGCTCAACTCGCCTGCTGCAATATCCATCAGTAAATTAAGCGCTTGGTCAACCGTTTCAACTGCATAAATATGAAACTTGCCAAGCTCTACTGCATTGAGGATCTCGTCATCAAGCACTAAGTTTACTTGATTTGATTTAGGAATTATTACTCCTTGCGCAGACGTTAAACCACGCATTTTGCAAAGCTTAAAAAACCCTTCAATTTTTTCGTTTACACCGCCAATGGCTTGCACGTCACCGTGCTGGTTAATTGAACCAGTCAGTGCAATTGACTGGCTAATAGGTAAGCTAGTAATTGCAGAAATAAGCGCACACAACTCAGCTAATGACGCACTGTCGCCATCAATGTAGCCATAACTTTGTTCAATGGCGATATTAGCACTGAGCGTTAAACTAAATTGCTGCGCATATTTATTACCTAAATAGCCAGTCAGTAGCATGACACCTTTGGAGTGAATGGCTTTACCCAGCTCAGCTTCGCGCTCAACGTCAATTACCCCATCCGCACCAGCGTAAACCGTGGCGGTGATCCGTGCCGGAGTACCAAAAGAAGTATCGCCAATGTGTAATACTGTTAAACCGTTTACTTTACCTACAGCATGACCGTCGGTGGCAATTAAGGTATGCCCTTCTTTGATATCGCTGAGCATATTTTCGCTAATTTGCCCAGTACGATATTGCTTGCCTTCAATCGCTTCATCAATATGATGGGCATCAATTAAAGTTAAGTTATCTTGCTTGGTATAAAAGCTGGCTTCTGCCACTAGCTCTAACACATCAGCAAAACGAGCTGAAAGCTTATTGTGATGTTCTGCTTGGCGGTAGCTAAATTTCAGTAATCGTGCCATCGCTGACTCAGTTAGACTACACTTTAGCGTCTGCTCACAGTACTCAATCACTTTAGTGATAAATTGATACTGTAATTTATCACTGCTTGGCAGGTAATAATCAAAATCGGCTAACACTCTAAACAGCTCAGCAAACTCTTCGTCATATTCACCGATGGTGTAATACAACTCACGCGAGCCGAGTAAAATAATTTTTACATCAAGCGGGATCAACTGTGGACGCAAGGTAAAGCTACTGCCAACAGCACTATCTTGATACGGTAAATCATTTTTGATTTGATGAGTTTTTAATGACAGCTTTAAACCATCCCACACTTGTGGATTAGCCATCACTTTTTCAGCGTCCATAATCAAATAACCACCGTTAGCGCGATGCAGTGCCCCCGGCTGAATCGATCGATAACTGGTGATCAATGAGCCTTGTGAAGTAGCATATTCAATTTTGCCAAAAATATTACCAAAGGTAGGATTTGGCTCATACACCACAGGGGCAGCATCACCTTCTTTAAATTCAACTAAAATATTAGGTGCAAAAAAGTCGGTAAGCATCCCTTTACGGTCAAAATCTTCTTTGTTTTCGTCGCTAACATCTTCATCATCGAGCCACTCAAGTACCGCATCAATAATTTCCACGCGGATGTCTTTTAGATAGCGTAATACTCCAATGTGCGCAGCATATTTATGTTCAAGATCTTTTAGTAATGGCTTAGTAGCCAGCTCTGCGGTGGATTTTTTTAAATTACGGAGTTTTTCAGATGATTCACGTTTCCAACGAGGCAACTCAATCAGTGCCTCAATTAGTGCATCTTCGAGTTTTTCAATTACTTCATAAAATTGTTCACGCAATTCATCATCAAGCTCAGCAAATTCAGCATCGCTTAGTTGTTTGCCATCAATCAGCGGGGCAAATCCAACCACACTTTTTTCTTCAATTAAGGCAACACTTTGCTCAAGCGCGGCAATTTCCACAGCAGTAATTGCGCTATCGTAAGCGTCGTTAAATTCACGGTCGATTTTTTTCTTTTTACGCTGGTACGCTGGGTTATCAAACGCTGCAGGAAAGGTGTCGAGTACTTCATCAATAAATGAGTCAATATCATCAGCTAACTGTTTACTTTGACCTGCTTGTAAAAACATTGCGATAGGCTCGCGGTGGTCGTCATAATTATTAACGTATAACCACTCATTTGGTGTTGGCCGGCCTTTGCTGTGTGCTTGAAGTTTATCTTTGACTAAGGTAAACCGACCATGCGCGGCCTCCCCCATTACATACACATTGTAACCAGGTAATTCCATCCCTAACGAGAAATCAAGCGCACTTTGCGCCCGCTGTTGACCGATGAAAGTCAAGGTTTCAGGGTATGGATTGTTCATGCACGTTTGTACATGATTAAGTGAAATTGTCGGCGCAAGGGCCGACACAGATAAAGGCAGCAGTTTCTTCGTCATTCTAACTTCTTTTTATACCAACATATTCGTTGATTTTGTAAGGTGGCATCAGTGCACTAAAAGGCACTGTTCACTAACTATTTAAGGTTGTAGTGCCTTGCGGCTAAAGTAGATACCATCACATTGCGAACACGCTGTAATTTGCGTAGCGTGGTAAATATCATAACTATATTGGCAATTCTTACATACTAATGTGCCCATGGCTATCCATTCGCCTTGGTGATATACCCCATTGTGCTTAAAATCTTGATTTAATGCTTGCCACTCAAGTTGAGTTTTGTCTTCGATATGTGAAAGTTCAAACCACAAAGACTCTTTAAGCTCTTGCCATGCAAGGGAACCATAGTGTTGATCGTGCTCTTGGATGTGCTCAATATCGCGCTTTAAATATTCACTGTATAAAGTTAATTTTTCTTGTCCTAAATCTTTTAGCGCTTGTTCAGATTCAATAAACTTATCCATCGCATCTTTTAGCTCATGATCTTTTACGTCTTTTAACCATGTGCTCAAATCTGTTAACCACATCTTATAATCAGCCATTGTTTACTCCTTCAGAACTGTGTTTAGCGAACCTATACCTTACACAAGTATAGGTTAACCTGCCCTGAAAACTAATTTCATATAAAATCCACTGATTTGACGCTGTGATTAGTGCTTTTTTTGGGGTATCCTAAAGGCAATTTTTTATTAGTTTGCAAGAAGTCTGGAACCGTAGATGCAAGAGCAATATAACCCGCAAGACATAGAGTCAAAAGTCCAAGCCTACTGGGAAGAAAACCAAGTATTTAAAGCCACTGAAGACGAGAGCAAAGAAAAGTATTATTGCCTTTCTATGTTCCCTTACCCAAGCGGCCGACTCCACATGGGTCATGTGCGTAACTACACGATTGGTGATGTTGTTTCTCGTTTCCAACGCTTGCAAGGCAAAAACGTAATGCAACCTATGGGTTGGGACGCGTTTGGTCTACCGGCTGAAAATGCGGCAATTAAAAATAAAACTGCGCCAGCAAAATGGACCTACGAGAACATCGATTACATGCGTACCCAACTTAAGCAATTAGGTTTTGGTTATGACTGGGATCGTGAGATCGCAACTTGCCATCCAGAATATTACAAATGGGAACAGTGGTTCTTCACTAAGCTTTACGAAAAAGGCCTAGTGTACAAAAAAATGTCAACGGTAAACTGGGATCCAGTAGACCAAACAGTACTTGCTAACGAGCAAGTTATTGATGGTCGCGGTTGGCGTTCAGGTGCTGTAGTTGAACAAAAAGAAATTCCACAGTGGTTTATTAAAATCACTGACTACGCGCAAGAGCTACTTGACGACTTAGACAAGTTAGAAGATTGGCCAGAGCAAGTTAAAACCATGCAGCGCAACTGGATTGGTCGCTCTGAAGGGTTAGATATTGAGTTTAAACGCACCGATAACAACGAAACATTCAGCGTTTATACCACTCGCCCTGATACCTTTATGGGTGTGACTTATGTTGCTGTTGCAGGCGGACACCCTATCGCACAAGAAGCAGCTAAAAATAGCGACGCTGTGGCACGCTTTGTTGATGAATGCAAAAACACCAAAGTAGCTGAAGCTGATATGGCGACGATGGAGAAAAAAGGCATCGCAACGGGCTTTTTTGCTACTCACCCACTTACCGGTGAGCAAGTACCAATTTGGGTTGCCAACTTTGTATTAATGCATTATGGCTCAGGTGCTGTAATGGCCGTACCCGCGCACGACCAACGGGACTTTGAATTTGCTACCGCTTACGGTTTAGACATCAAACAAGTCATTGCACCTGTCGCAGGTTCAGATCTTGAAGTAAACCTAAATGAAGCGGCATTCACTGAAAAAGGTGTGCTGGTAAATTCAGCTGAATTTGATGGCCTTGATTTTGATGGCGCATTTAAGGCTATTGCTGACAAACTTGAAGCACTGGGTGTTGGTGAGCGTAAAGTAAACTTCCGTTTACGTGATTGGGGTGTTAGCCGTCAGCGTTATTGGGGTTCACCAATCCCAATGTTAAGCGATGAAAACGGTAACGAACTTGCTGCGACTGAAGATATGCTGCCGGTGCGCTTACCAGAAGACGTGGTAATGAACGGTGTAACATCGCCAATCAAAGCAGATCCACAATGGGCTAAAACCACAGTTAATGGCGCACCTGCGTTTCATGAAACTGACACTTTTGATACGTTTATGGAATCATCTTGGTACTACGCACGTTACTGTAGTCCACGCCATGACAAAGGTATGCTAGATCCAGCTGCGGCAAACTACTGGTTACCAGTAAACCAATACATTGGTGGTATTGAGCACGCTATTTTACATTTATTGTATTCGCGCTTTTTCCATAAATTATTACGTGATTTTGGCTTAGTTAATTCAGATGAGCCATTTGACCGCTTATTATGCCAAGGCATGGTACTTGCCGAAACATTTTATCGTAAAGATGAAAAAGGTGGCGACATTTGGATTTCCCCTAGTGATGTAAATACTGAAACAGACGACAAAGGCCGCGTGACTAAAGCATGGCATAAAGTTGACGGCGAGCCAGTATTCTCATCAGGCATGAGCAAAATGTCTAAATCAAAAAATAACGGTATCGACCCGCAACAAGTTATCGCTCAATACGGCGCTGATACGGTACGTTTATTTATGATGTTTACCGCACCGCCAGAGCAAACGCTTGAATGGTCTGATTCAGGTGTTGAAGGGGCACATCGTTTCATTAAACGTGTATGGAAATATGCGGTTGATGTAAACACTGTTGGTTTCCAAGCATTAGACAAATCAGCATTAAATAACGAGCAAAAAGTGCTTCGTCGTGAGCTGCACAAAGCAATTGCAAAAGTGACTGATGATGTTGAACGTCGTCAAACATTCAACACTGCCATTGCGGCAATCATGGAAATCTCAAACAAATTGTTAAAAGCACCTTTAGCTGACAAACAAGATGTAGCGATTGCCAACGAAGCGCTTGAAGCGCTGCTAATTATGCTTGCACCAATTACGCCGCATTTGTCACATCAATTGTGGCAAGAACTGGGTAAAGAAGGCGATATTTTAGATGCGTCTTGGCCCGTGGTTGATGAGTCTGCCCTTGTTGAAGATGAAAAACTGATCATCGTGCAAGTTAACGGTAAACTACGCGCAAAATTAACGGTGCCAGCTGATGCTACTAAAGAGCAAGTAGAAGCACTAGCATTTGCTGAACCTAACGTATCTAAGTTCACAGATGGCGTAACAATCCGTAAGGTTATTTACGTACCTGGTAAACTACTTAACGTGGTTGCTAACTAATTATGGCTGCTATTCATGCCATTAAAAACGGACTAGCCTTAGCGCTAGTCTGTTTTTTGTTATCTAGCTGCGGCTTTCACCTTAAAAAAGCCTCAAGTCTGCCTGATGACTTGGCCACCTTAACTTTAAACGGTGATGATGAAAAATCAGCGTTATTTGCGATGCTTGGCAAAGAACTCACATTGAGCAAAGTTGAGTTACTCGACACGCCTAAGAAAAACGTCGCTCAGCTGTATTTATATAAAGATCGTCTTGAACGCCAAACCTTATCATTATTTAAAAATGGTCAGGTTGCCGAGTACGAGTTAGCTTATAGTGTTCGCTACTTACTCAAGCGCCCAGGCAAAGAAGCAATTGAACAACGTTTTGAGCTTTATCGTAATTATCAAGACGACCCAGATAACGCTTTAGCAAAAGCAAAAGAGTTAGAGTTGCTACTGAATGAAATTCGCATGCAAGCTAGTCGTCGTATTGTTAGAGAGCTGTCGCAACTATAATGCGCTGTTATGCGAATCAATTACCCAATGAATTAAAAAAAGGCTTACAGCCTTTTTATTTAGTATTTGGTGAAGAACCCTTTCAAGTAGCACAATGCGCTCAACAAATTCGTCAGATTGCGAAACAGCAAGGTTTTGATGAGGTTGTTAAATTTACCTTAATGCCCGGTTTTGATTGGCAAGAGCTAATAGCGCAATATCAAAGTATGTCGTTATTTAGTGCTCGCACTTTAATCGAGCTAGATCTTAATTTTCAAAAGCCAGGTATTGTTGGTAGCCAAACGTTTAAACAGCTCGTAGCACTAAATAACCCCGACACGGTACTTATTGTAAAAGGGGCCAAGGCCAGTCAAGATATTCAGCGCAGTGCTTGGTTTAAGTCGTTAGATAAACTGGGCGTATTTGTACCCTGCTACCCCCTGACCGGCAATCATTTAAGCCGTTGGCTTGATGAGCAGTGCCAGCGCTTAAAAATCAATATGCAAGCAGATGCCAAACGCACCCTAATTGATGCTACTGAAGGTAATTTGTTAGCGTGTTTTCAAGAGCTCGAAAAACTGTCGTTATTGCATGGCACTGCTATGATCGATCAACAGCAGGTTTTACAAGGCCTACTTAATCAAGCCAAGTTTGATATTTTTGATTTAAGTGATGCACTGCTACAAGGTAATAGTCGCCAAGCAATTAAAGTATTAAATAAACTCGCTGGCGATAACACTGAAGCTGTGAGTATCTTATGGACCATTACTAAAGAAGCAAATACCTTACTAAGCCTACAATTAGGCTTACAACAAGGTGAACAACTGGCAACGCTATTTAAACAAAAAGCCATCTGGAAAAATCAGCAAGGGCCGATTCAACAAGCACTTAATCGTTTGTCGATACATACTTTAGAGCAAATCACCCAGTTGCTCGCACAATTTGATGCCAGCTATAAACAAGGTAACTTAATCAAGCCTTATCAAGCTTTGGCACATATTTGTTTGGTGTTTTGTCAGCCATTGGTGATCCCACTGCCTGCGCACCCACTTAACTAATTATTAGGCGTTTATAATGATTGCACTGTTTGGTGGCACCTTCGACCCCGTTCACTTAGGCCATATAAATATGGCGAAGCACTGTGTAAAACACTTTAATTTAGCGACTTTATACTTTATGCCTTGTGCTATTCCAGCTCATAAGACTGCACCTGGGATAAGTACGCAGCATCGCATCGCAATGCTCAATGCAGCGATTGCACCTTACCCATATTTTCAACTCGATTTACGCGAACTCAATCGCAGTGGCCCGTCATATTCATTATTAAGCCTGCAAGAGATCCGCACACAATTTCCAGATCAACCATTATTATTTTTAATTGGCATGGATTCGTTTAATAACTTAGATAAATGGTTTGAGTGGCAAACAATTACTCAGCTTTGTCATATTGTGGTATTTCAACGCCCGGGCCTAAAATGCACTGCCCATGGCGAGTTACTCGCATACCAACAAGCCGCAGAATGTAGTAATAGCGCAGAGCTTACAACGCAAGCTGGTGGAAAATTATATTTTTTAGCTGGCGAAGAAATGGCTATTGCCTCAAGCGATATTCGCAAGGCGATTAAAAATGCCATAGATTACAATGAACTTCTTCCTACTGGCGTGAGTCAGTATATTCAATCACAGCAACTTTATCTAAGTGATGAATAAATACCAGTTGCGTGATAAAATAACAGCTATTCACTTTTAAATGAGATAACACCTTGGATACGAAACAACTACTCGCCTTTGCAATAGACAAAATTGACGATATGAAAGCACGTGATGTGGTTAATATTGATGTAAGCGCAAGCTCAGACATCACCGATTTTATGGTCGTGTGCTCTGGAACTTCGAAACGTCATGTATTGTCAATTGCTGATCATTTAGCAAAAGAAGCTCGTCACGCAGGTCAAGAGCCTCTAGGTTATGAAGGCCAAAGCGATGGTGAATGGGCACTGGTTGATTTAGGCGATGTAATCGTACACGTAATGCAAGATCAAGCACGTAGCTATTACGACCTCGAAAAACTATGGAGCTAATTGCTCACTAATTTTACTAGAGCTTGGATGTAACACGTGAAAATACAGATGATTGCCGTAGGCACCAAAATGCCAGCGTGGGTAGAAACGGGTTTTGCACAATATCAGCGCCGCTTTCCAAAAGATATGGCGCTGGAGTTAATTGAAATTCCCGCAGGTAAACGTGGTAAAAATACAGATATTAAACGTATTTTGCATATTGAAGGCGAAAAAACCTTAGCCGCTATCCCTAAAGGCAATCGTATTGTTACGCTTGAGGTAACAGGCAAAGCGCTTGATACTCACCAATTAGCAAAAGACATGGAGAAGTGGCAACTGGATGGCCGCGATGTAAGTTTGCTAATTGGCGGCCCTGAAGGCTTAGCACCAGAATGTATTGCTGCCTCAGAGCAAAAATGGTCATTATCAAATTTGACCCTACCACATCCATTGGTGCGTATTATTGTTGCTGAAAGTCTATATAGAGGCTGGAGCTTAAACAATAACCACCCGTATCATCGCGAGTAACATTTACTCATGCGCAAACACAGACCCACAATTAGAGACCACTCAGCAGAAGCTAACCTATTTGCTCGTCGCGCCTTTGTGGGGTTTGTATTTGTTACTATTTTAGTCGCGGTTTTACTTTCCAATTTATATACCATTCAAGTTGATGATCACCAAGATTATCAAACACGTTCTAACGACAATCGCATTAAAGTTATTCCTATTGCTCCTAACCGAGGCCTTATTTATGACCGCAATGGTGTGTTGCTTGCTGAAAATAAACCGGTTTATAATTTAGAAGTCATTCCTGAAGAAGTTGACGATCTTGATGCATCACTGTCAGCACTGACACAATTTATTGATATCTCAGAGCAACAAAAAAACGATTTTCTTGATGATATAAAGCATAACCGTCGCTTTAAGAGCCAAGTATTAAAAGCACGTTTAAACGAACAAGAAGTAGCGCGTTTTTCAGTTAATCAGTATAAATTCCCTGGGTTTAGTATCGAAGCACGTTTGGCACGCTACTACCCGTTTGCAGACACCCTAACTCATTCGTTAGGTTACGTCGCTAAACTCAATAAAAAAGAACTGGCTCAGCTCGAATCACAAGAGCAAGGTACTAATTACCGTGCAACCCATGATATTGGTAAACTCGGTATTGAGAAATATTATGAACAACTGCTGCATGGCCAAGTAGGCTCGCAGCGGGTTGAAGTCAATAATCGTGGTCGTGTCATTCGTACCTTAAGCATGACTCCTCCGCAACCAGGTAATGATTTAGTGCTCACCCTTGATGTTGGCTTGCAGCAGATTGCCCAACATGCACTTAAAGATATGCGTGGCGCTGTAGTCGTCATGGACGCTAAAGACGGTGGCGTGTTAGCGCTGTATTCTAATCCCAGTTATGATCCGAACTTATTTGTTCACGGTATTAGCAGTAAAAACTATAAAGCCCTATTAAACCCTGACCGACCTCTTATAAATAGAACCACACAAGGACGTTATGCACCAGCATCGACGGTAAAACCTCACATGGCAGTTCTTGCTCTTGAAGAAGGTCTCGTTACCGAGCAAACGTCAATGTGGGATCCTGGCTTCTTTCAAATTCCGAATGTTGATCATAAATGGCGAGATTGGAAACGTTGGGGCCATGGTCATGTTGATGTTTACAAAGCCATTGAAGAGTCGTGCGATACCTACTTTTATGATGTCTCTTATCGATTAGGGATCACAAAAATCAGTGATTTTATGGCACAGTTTGGCTACGGTGATTTAACCGGCATTGATATTCATGAAGAAACCACGGCTATTTTGCCCTCAAAAGAATGGAAAGAAGGCCGTTTTAAAGAATCATGGTGGCGTGGCGATACAATCTCAGTTGGCATTGGCCAAGGTTATTGGACCGCAACCCCCCTACAAATCGCAAACGCGATGAATATATTAGTGAACCGTGGAATTAACCACCCACCACACTTAGTACAAGTTGTGAAAAAAGACGATGAAGTTACACAAATCAATAATGAAGAAAAACCCCCGATTTTTTTAAAAGAACCTCACCATTGGCAAATCGCTTTAGATGCTATGCATAACACAGTACAAAAAGCCTCTGGTACCGCTCACAAAGCATTTAAAGGAACAAATTACGATTCAGCAGGTAAAACAGGCACCGCACAAATAGTCAGTATTGCTCAAGGTGAACGCTACGATGCAAAATCCCTCAAAGAGCGTCAACGTGATAACACTATCTATGTAGGCTTTGCACCTTATGAGGATCCCAGAATCGTTGTTTCTGTTGTTCTAGAAAACAATCATGGCGGTGTGCAAATTGCTCGCCAACTAATGGATTACTACTTTGCTGCAAATCCCGTTAATCTTGCCAGGAATAACACACCATGACTACTCTACATGATGGTCGTTCAATCTGGGTGCGTATGCATCTTGACTTGCCGCTACTACTGGCATTGCTATTAATGATGGCAGGCAGTGTAACCGTTGTTTATAGCGCCAGTGGTCAAGACCCGGCAATGATGATCCGCCATATTACCAGGATGGGCGGCGCAATTTTAGGCATGCTTATTTTGGCGCAATTTTCACCAGCGACCTTAAAGCGTTTAGTTATTCCTTTATATTGTGCTGGGTTACTGATGCTAGTTGCGGTGCTGTTATTTGGCGTCAGCTCCAAAGGCGCTCAGCGCTGGTTAGATTTAGGTATTACCCGTTTTCAACCTGCTGAATTAATGAAAATAGCCGTGCCTATGATGGTGGCTTGGTATATTGGCCGTAATCATTTACCGCCTAGAGCACTACACTTAGTTGTTGGTTTTACCATTGTTATGGTTCCCACACTCCTGATCAAAGAGCAGCCCGACTTAGGCACATCTATCTTAATCGCCAGTTCAGGGATATTTGTATTATTTTTGTCTGGTCTAAGCTGGCGATTAATCGGCTTTTTGAGCGCTTTGGTTGCTTTAGCTGCGTGGCCTTTTTGGCATTACGGTATGCATGACTATCAAAAACAGCGGGTACTAACTTTGTTCAATCCAGAAAGCGATCCTCTTGGCTCTGGTTACCATATTATTCAATCAAAAATAGCAATTGGCTCCGGTGGTATTGAAGGTAAAGGTTGGTTGCAAGGCACCCAATCACAATTAGAATTTTTACCCGAACGCCATACTGATTTTATCTTCTCTGTACTTAGTGAGGAGTTTGGTCTTTTTGGTGTATGTGTTTTATTATGCATGTATCTATTCATCATTGGTCGCGGTTTATATATCGCGGTTAATGCCCAAGATGCATTTGGTAAATTACTGGCAGGTGCACTGACCCTGACTTTTTTTGTTTATGTATTTGTAAATATTGGCATGGTATCAGGGTTACTGCCTGTAGTGGGTGTACCATTGCCATTAATAAGTTATGGCGGTACATCGATGGTTACCTTAATGGCTGGATTTGGCATTATTATGTCTATCGCAACTGATAAAAGGATGCTATTAAAGTAATGCGTTACTGTCTAAAGTTGTTCAGTTGTTCATGGTTAATGATTGTTTTAAGCGCTTGTAGTTCCTCAGGCATAAATCACAGTGACCGGTATAGTATGCGCCACGATTCTGCACCACTTCGCGCGCCAACTGAATTAGAAATGCAAGATGCCATAGTCACTAAAGTTACCAAAAGTGCCAGTGCTGGCCGCGCTTACACCGTTAATGGCAAAAACTATACTCCGATGCTGGATGAAACTGGCTATAGCGAAGAAGGTATCGCCTCATGGTATGGGCGCAAATTTCATGGTTACCACACCTCAAATGGCGAAATATATGATATGTTCGCGATGACTGCCGCTCATAAAACGTTACCCTTACCAAGCTTTGTAAAAGTAACCAACACCAGTAATGGCAAGTCTGTGATTGTCCGTGTAAATGATCGTGGCCCATTTCATGATGACCGCTTAATCGATTTATCCTATGCAGCAGCGTATAAACTTGGTTACTATCATCATGGTACAGCCAAGGTTAAGCTTGAGGCTATCACAATGCCCGATTCGACTGCGCGTTTGAGTTATATTCAAGTCGCTGCAGGCAGTACCTTAGAAAATATTGAAGCATTAGCGTACACCCTACGCCAGCAATATCAATTACCCACTAATATTGTGGAAAAAGATGCTATTTATAGGCTGCGTTTAGGGCCAATTAAAAATGCTGAGCAAGCTCAGCAAGTACTTGAAAAATTAAAACAGGATCAATTTCAAAACGCGTTCTTGCTTTATAGTGAATAACACCTTTAGAATGAGGTAAACGCGAATCTTTAACTTTAACCATTAATGAGTATGATGAAATCTATTAAATCCAAAATTATTAGCGGTGTGTGTAGCGTTGTTTGCTCTGCTGCCGTTTTTTCTGCGACCGCCCAAATCATCCCAGCCCCACCTCAAGTTAATGCAAAAGGTTATTTTCTTGTTGATTTTACTACAGGTAAAATTATAGCTGAAGGTGAACCTGATACTCGCCTAGCACCTGCCAGTTTAACTAAAATGATGACCAGCTATGTCATTGGTACCGAAATCAAAGCGGGTAACATTGCCCCAACCGATATGGTCACAGTGAGCGAAAAAGCGTGGGCTAAAAACTTTCCTGAATCATCAAAAATGTTTATCGAAGTCGGTAAGCAGGTCACTGTCGATGATTTAAACCACGGTATAATTATTCAATCAGGTAATGATGCCTGTGTGGCTATGGCAGAACATATTGCCGGTAGCGAAAGCGCATTTGCAGACTTAATGAATGCCCATGCTGAGAAATTAGGTATGAGTAACAGCCACTTCATTAACAGCCATGGCTTAGATACCAACGAACACTTCACAACCCCTCGAGATATGGCCACCTTAGGTGCAGCACTTATTCGTGATGTGCCTGACGAGTATGCAGTTTACGCACAAAAATCATTTACTTTTAACGGCATTAAGCAATACAACCGTAACTCACTGTTATGGGATGAAAGCTTAAACGTTGATGGTATAAAAACCGGTCATACATCGGAAGCCGGTTACAGCTTAGTAAGTTCAGCGACTAAAGATGATATGCGTTTAATCGCCGTGGTTATGGGTACTTCGAGTGAACGTGCACGTAAAGTAGAAAGTAAAAAATTACTTAACTATGGTTTTCGTTTTTTTGAAACAATCACACCTTACAAAGCCGGCGACAGTTTTGCCGAGCAACGTATTTGGATGGGTAACAAAGAAAATGTATCGTTAGGCATTTTAGTTGATACGCCGATCACTATTCCGCGTGGCCAACGTAAAAATTTAAAAGCCGACTTTAAACTTGATAAAGTTTTAGAGGCGCCATTAGCGAAAGGCTCTACCGTAGGTACTTTATCTTTACAACTTGAAGGCGAAGTAATTGCTCAGTATCCTCTGGTAACGCTTGAAGAAGTTGAAGAAGGTAGCTTCTTTAGTAAAATTTATGATTACCTACGTTTACAAATAATGTAAAACGCTACCAAATAATATAAGCGCCTTGCAAAGCAAGGCGTTTTTTTTTGCTTTAAAGATGGTAGAATGCGCCCCATATCTAACCCGCAAATAACCAGAATACCAATTGTCTTACGTAAGCGATTAATTCAATTGCTATAAAGGTCGAGAACAGGTTATCTAATCGGTTTATTGTTTAGTAAAATAGTACTAAACGCACATAAGTATGAGGAGTCAACGTCGTGGCTACACCGGTAAAAAATACTAAATTTGATGAATATTTAGAATACCCTTGCCCTTTTACATTTAGAGTAATGGGGTTGGCAAACGTCAACTTAACTGACCAAATTCTAACTAAGTTACAACCTATTGCCCCTGGCGATTACGCGCCAAAAGTTAAACCTAGCAGCAAAGGTAATTATGAGTCAGTTAGCTTAGTCGTTACCGTGACCAGCGGCACTCATATTGAAGAAATTTATAACGTGATAAGTGCGATTGATGACGTACGACACATGCTTTAAACGCTAAGCGGAGTAAGCTGTGAGCGAAAATACCTTAATCGTCCGTCAACTTGGTAAACAGCGTTACATGCCAATTTGGCAACAAATGCAAAACTATACTGATGTTCGAACTGAGCATGATGCGGATGAAATATGGCTCGTTGAACATGAGCCAGTATTCACGCAAGGCCAAGCAGGTAAAGATGAACACCTACTTGCCCCTGGCGACATTGAAGTGATCAAGGTTGACCGAGGTGGTCAAGTAACCTATCACGGACCGGGCCAGCAAATGATGTACGTATTATTTAACTTACGTCGCTTGAAAATTGGCGTACGAGAATTGGTCACATGGCTTGAAGAGTGTATTATCGATACACTCAATGATTACGGTATTAAAGCCTACGCAAAAGCAGATGCCCCAGGGGTTTATGTTAACGATAGCAAAATAGCATCATTAGGACTTCGTGTTCGCCGTGGCTGCTCTTTTCATGGTCTAGCATTGAATGTAAACATGGACATGAGTCCGTTTTTACGTATCAACCCATGTGGTTACGCCGGTATGAACATGGTGCAAACAACCGACTTGAACGGCCCAGAAAACCTTGCGCAAGCAGGTGCTGGTCTCGTAAAACATATGATTAAAAAACTTAATGCGACACAGGTTAAGTATACTGAAGGGTTTGAAAACGAATGAATAAACCAGTCAAGATGGAACCAGGGGTAAAACTACGCGACGCTGAAAAAATGGCGTTGATCCCAGTAAAAGTATTACCCACTGAAAAAAACGAAATGTTACGCAAGCCAGAGTGGCTAAAAATTCGCTTACCTAAATCAACCGAGCGGATCGACGGCATTAAACAAGCCATGCGTAAGCACGGACTGCATTCAGTGTGTGAAGAAGCCTCTTGCCCTAACTTATCAGAATGCTTTAATCACGGTACAGCAACTTTTATGATTTTAGGCGCAATTTGTACTCGTCGTTGCCCATTTTGTGATGTTGCCCATGGCCGTCCGTTAACACCAGACGCCGCAGAGCCTGAAAAGTTGGCTCTTACTATTCGCGATATGAAATTAAGCTATGTAGTGATCACCTCAGTGGATCGAGATGATTTACGTGATGGCGGCGCACAACATTTTGCTGATTGTATTCGTGAAATTCGTAAGTATAACCCAAAAATCACCATCGAAATTTTAGTGCCTGATTTTCGTGGTCGCATGGACCGAGCGCTTGAAATCTTAATAGAAACGCCACCAGATGTATTCAATCATAACCTTGAAACTGCACCGCGTTTATATAAACTTGCGCGCCCAGGTGCTGACTACAAATGGTCATTAGAATTACTGCGTCGCTTTAAAGAAGCACACCCTGAAGTGAAAACTAAATCAGGTCTAATGGTTGGTCTTGGCGAAGAAATTAGCGAAATCGAAGAAGTACTGCGTGATTTACGCGCGCATAATGTCGATATGCTAACGGTTGGCCAATACCTACAGCCATCAAAGCATCACTTACCTGTAAAACGCTACGTGCCACCAGCAGAGTTTGACGCGCTTAAAGAGTACGCTGATGAAATTGGCTTTACTCATGCCGCATCAGGTCCATTTGTTCGTTCAAGCTACCATGCTGATCAACAAGCTGCGGGTAAAGAAGTGAAGTAATCATTTTTACAAAATTGAAAAAGCCGTTAGTAATGGATTAAATCACTAACGGCTTTTTGTTTTCTTAATCACGTGCAATTTATATCGATACCGACACTCATCTCGCATGTCTTTAATTACTAAAGCTAGGATTATATTGATAAACGGCTTGTGATTTAGTCAGCCCCCCTGTGAGGTTCCAACTACTTAAACTATTCATACCATCGAACGCAATCAAAGCTCGTTGCACTACTTTTTGCGTATAATTAGCCATGAAGTCTTCATATTTAAACGATGGCTGCGCGATGATTAGCTGTTGACCAGCCGAGGGAATACCGCTGTACCATAGTGTTACACTGACTTGTGCATCAATTGAGCCTAAGTCAATTTGTGCTCCTTTATAAACACGCTCGTAAATAGTTAAGTTGCCGACTTGTGCCAGCATCAAATTATCATTAAAACTAAACTCTGATTCAAAGCCAGAGTCATGCGTATTTATATCTTTAAAGTCATTGATTGTACGAGTATTTGGTGCTTTAGTTGAATGACTATAAACTACTTGGTAATCAGAATTGGTTATTCCTCAGTCAGCCTCTAGCTTAGTCTTGGTGCCGTTAGTCGCTGATGATAAATCTTCGAAATTAGCGATATAGCGATCCCGACTGCGAAATTTCAATGTCACTTCTGAATTACCATTTTCGATTGGTTCACGAAACGAATAACCTAAATTTTGCAGCTGACAGCTACCTAGAGTATCGAAAAACTTAACTGTACGGTTCTTATCAAGTGATAATGAGCCATTTACATCGTAAGATTGCCGCCTCTACTATGGCTTTAAATGCACTAAAATAACTGTCTACGTTAGCCGACTCATTACTATAAGTTAGTTTGCTAGGCTCGAGTAAACCCTTATACTATCGAGAAATCACATCAGGATTATCGGCACTAACAGCGCTACAAATTAATAATAATGACAAACCACTGACAAATTCGCTTTTATGTTTCATCACTAACCTTTATAAATTGTAATAAAAAAAGCCGACGTGAATCGGCTTGAATTCATTATGATTATTGAATAGGTGATAAATCCAGACCATCAACTATATACAAGGTATTACCATCAACGACAGTATTATTAGTATCTAAATACTTTTGCCCTAACGGCCCTCCAATAGTGGCTTCAGACCAAGTAGCAAAGTCATCATCATTAATCACCCCCAAACGCGTATTATCGATAAGCCATAAACCTTCCATCTTGTCATGTGGGTAAGAAACTTCGTTAACCATATCAACAACTGGCGATGTGCTTTTTGTCACTGGTAAGATATTCTTTGCAGCTAGTTCAGCCCAACCTGCATCATAATCAACTGCATCATTTATAACTTGCTCTATTGTTTTACCTGCAATGATTAAACCTAAATTGCTATTTTGTTCAATATCCCCCATTGCTGCAACTGCTTCTAAATCGGTCGCACCGCTGATATCAATCTTATAAACATGCTTTTGTGCTGTCTCATCACCTTTGTTATAAAAAGCACCGTCACGTTCAAGTACTAAGAAGCTCGTGTTGCTCAGCGCTTTAATTGCTGAGTTAGAATTCGACCCTTTAACCTGTCGATACAAATATTGCGAAATATTGCCAGTTTCTAAATCAACAGTGACAATACGAGTTAAATCTGTACGGTTTTTACTCGGATTATCCAAGCTTGATTGCATAATGCCGACTAATGTTTTCTGATCAGGTGTGATCGCTAACCCCTCCATACCACGGTTAGCCCATCGATTAGCAAACTCTGCTGGTAAGTTAATCTTCAAACCGTAATCAGTATTAATAGCATCTGTACGTATGTCTGCGGTAAATGCATTAATACGGCCAATTTCTTTACCGTTAGCATCATAATGCACCATGTGTGGACCATACTCATCGCTAACCCAGAAAGTACCATCTTTTAAAGCAGCTAAACCTTCGGCATCCAAACCATAATCATCATAAACTGCAGGGTTAGTAACTTCGTCATACGGCTGCGTCATATCTGCGCGAATAACTTCGCCATCAGTCGTATACGGTACTTCACCTGTTCCACCTAATGCAGCTGAATTTGGTAGGCCACTAATATTGTTACCATCACGATCTTTGAGCAAAATATCTTTAATCTTAGCGATATCACCCGTTGACTGAACTGCAAATAAACCAATACGCGGCGTGTAGTCAGGTGTTGGGAACTTCTTACCATTACCGTGAGGTGCGCCCTCTTGAGAGGTTCGATAATTAGAATTAGGACCACGATCAGTTAAAGCATAAAATTGTGTCGTATTCATCGGGTGACCATCCATATCAGAGCCGTAACCACCATTGCGTACCTCAAAAGTAGATCCTGGGTAATAATAATTTTCTAGTTCGTTGCGCATTACGGTATAAGATAGACGCTCACCGGTAGTCCCAAAATTATCAGGGTTACAAAGAAAGGACGTACTTGTAACCTCTGTTGTGGCTAAAGCACCATTGCGGTCGGCATCCAAACCCGAATCAATTTTTATGCCGCCCATCCAACAGTTGCTATCGCCCATATTCAACTCTGTTTGCATAACTAAGCTGTTTAATCCAACAGCACCGTCTATACCGCCATTACCATTCGTGCCATCTGTCCCATTAGCACCGTCTTTACCATCACTACATGCGCCTAGTAATACTGTTACTAAAACGAACGATAGGTTTAGTTTAAATTTTTTCACAACAACTCCATTTATACTTTTTATAATTAGAGTGGTCATAGTAAGCAGTAAAAATGACAGCAATTAATGCCTAATAATTACTAACTTGAACTTTCAATGAAACTTGCATGACAAATTCATAGTTGATTATGAATAAACATCAAATAAAGAGGCTCTTCAATCGATTACAAGTAACTAACGGACTTATTTAAGCGCTGAGCAGCTTAAGCACATTCGCTTCCTCACGCTGCATTGCCTGACGTTCATGGGCATACAACTGCGCTAATTTAATCTCTGACAATGGCGTTTTAGCACTTACCAGAGTTAGCTCTAAATTAGGCTGCACATGACTAAATACATAATGAACTCGCGCAATATGAAATTCTGAACTGACTAAAATGGCCGCGGTTATATGTTCCGCTATAAGTATTGGCTTAGTGAGTAACACATCCTCAAAGGTAAAGCGGCTTAGTGCCACCGGTAAAAAAGCAGATTCGGGTATGCCAAGTTCAATTAAGTAACTTTTAGTATATTCACCATGGGCGTGGTTAGTGGTATTAAAATGTGCGCCAAACCCGCCGGTGCACAATACCTTAACAGAGGGGTTTGCTTGGTATATTTGATAAGCTCGCTGACAACGGCTTTTTGCTATTACTGATAAACTACCATCGTTGTTATTTGGCCCACCTAAAACAATCAGTGCCGTTTTAATTTCGCTATTCGTCGCTGCTCTCATTACGCGATTCTCAATTGTTTTTTATTCTTTGGCTATCAGCTTAAAACTATTTTTGCGGTTTGCAATTAATCATTAGGTCAAACGGCTTTTCCTTGAGACAATCCACACTGTTATTTTTAAAACATGGTTCTTTATGAAACTATTAGTTAGAAACTTATCACGTACTATCACTGAACATGAGATCCGCGTACTTTTTACTGAACACGGTAAAGTAGCCGATTGTAATTTAGTACTAGATAAAGAAACCGGCCAATCGAAAGGCTTTGCCTTTGTAGAAATGCCAAACGATGCAGAAGCTGCTGTAGCAATAAAAGCATTGAATCAAAGTACTGTTGATAAAAGCAAGATCCGCGTAAAGAAAGCTGACGCTTAAACGTGTTATTTTGTTGCAAAAGGCCAGCACTCTTCGCTGGCTTTTAGCTTTTCCCCACACAACTTCTGCGCCAGTCCCTTTCACCCAACGAAATTTAATTCAATCACTAAATCATAGTACCCAAAATCAACTAATTGTATTTTATAAAAATATCTGCGCTTCATGGCAAAAAACTAGACAGCAAAACCGACACCCCATATAGTCACAGTATGTATCCTTAAAAACCTGCAATTATGTCTCCTCTTTTTAAATCGCTCAGTATAACTTTATTATTGGGCTTAATTGGCTGTTCAGAGCCTGCTCAAGAACAGGCAACGCTTGACAATACAACCAGTGTAAATTTAAGCAATATTAAACAACATATTAAAACCCTTGCCTCAGACGAATTTGAAGGACGCGGTCCATTAACGCGCGGTGAAGTAAAAACTGTGGGTTACTTAAGTGACCAATACCAAGCGCTTGGATTAACTGGCGCATATAATAATAAGTTTTTACAGCCGGTAAAAATGGCGATGGTAACCGCTGATCAAAACATGCAATTAAAAATTGGCGACTTGAGCTTTACCGCTGGAAAAGATTTTACGGCGCGAACGAAACAATTACAGCCACTTATTGATGTTCGTAATTCAGAGGTAGTATTTGTTGGTTATGGCATTAATGCGCCCGAGTATAATTGGAATGATTATAAAAATATTGATGTAACGGGTAAAACGGTTGTTGTGTTAGTAAATGATCCTGGGTTTGCTACGCAAAACGATGCGCTATTTACCGGCAACGCCATGACCTACTACGGTCGCTGGACTTACAAATACGAAGAAGCCGCTCGCCAAGGCGCAGCCGCAGTATTTATTGTGCACGAAACAGCGCCAGCTGCATATCCTTGGGGCGTAGTTGAAAGCTCAAATACAGGCACAAAATATACCTTGATGGATAACAACCTAAACGCATCAGAACTACCGGTAATGGGTTGGCTAACACTCGATGCAACCGAGCAGCTATTTAAATCAGCAAACTTGAGCTATCAACAATTAAAGCAACAAGCACTTAACGACGACTTTAAAGCTACTGCGCTTAATTTAACAGCAAACCTTGCATTTAAAAACGAAGTGTCACACGCTAAATCACACAATGTTGTTGCGCAATTAACGGGCAGTGAAGCGCCTGATGAATATATTGTGGTCAGCGCACATTGGGACCATTTTGGCACTAAGCAAACTGATAGCGGGCCAAAAATTTATAATGGTGCAGTTGATAATGCCTCAGGCAGTGCTGCCACAATTGAAATCGCTCGTATATTAAGTAACATGCATAAACAAAAACCGTTTAAGCGCTCGATTATTTTTGCAAACTTTACCGCCGAAGAAACAGGGTTAATTGGCTCAGAGCAATTTGCCAGTGGCGAACTTATCCCTACCAAGCAGATGGTCGCTCTGTTAAATATTGATGGTATGAATGTGCTAGATGGCACCGATTACATACTGCAATACGGTAAAGGTTTATCACAAATGGAAGACTACCTTAGCAAAGCCGCAAGCAAACAAGGCCGTCATGTAAAAATGGATCCCGTGCCACAAAACGGCCTATTCTTCCGATCAGATCACTTCTCACTAGCTAAACAAGGCGTACCTGGTTTACTGTTTATGAGTTTAGGTGATACAGATCCAGATTATATTGCTCATAAATACCATAAAGAAGCTGATGATTACTCTGCTCAGTGGTCATTAGGTGGTGTAAAACAAGACATCGAGTTAATTGTTGATATCGCATCACAACTGGCAAACAACGGTGATTGGCCAAAATGGCAAGCAGATTCAGATTTTAAAACTCGTCGCGCCCAAGACCGCGCAGAATAAATTAAGTTGAGTTGGGGTAGGCATTCATCGCCTACCCCATTTTTATTAATGCCCTTTCTTATTGCGTTGTGCGCTCAATAATAAGGTTTCGGCTTTTGCCCCTAAATACACATAAATAGCCAACGCAATCAATAGCCCTACAACCGCCAACATCATATAAATTGCCGGTAATAAATACTGCAACTGCCCCAGCGCTGCCTTAAACATCGTTAATAACGCTTCAATAGACACTGCAATTAAAATAGTTGAAATAAACCGTGTGATAGTGCGCCGCGTTGAACTGTGCCTAAAGATATCTTTATGCATTAAAATTTCTTCTTCGAGAATCGTTTTACCTAAATCAAATATTGCTAACGCGAGGGTGATAAAAATGATGATCGTAAACGGTTCGAGCGGATCATTTTCTATAGAGCGGACAAACAGTAAGCTATAAATATCACCAAACACCCTACCAAGTAAAAATAACACTAAGATAAATAAGCAACTGACAATAATGCCATAACCCGCTTTAAAAAATGGCGTCATCGTGGCGCGAGTACGATCCCCCATAATAAATTCGATTAATTGCGTTAGACATACATCAATCACTAAATAGCGATTTTCGCCATATGAAGCATGTAACGATTTTATTGCTGAAATACATAAGTGATTGGTCGCGATCGAAATATAGGGCGGCGTAAAACGAGTATGTTGCTGCTGTTGGATACCTTGAAAATACGGCCGTTCACTCAAATCCTGTGAATCGCCACGATTATTTAAGGTTTTCATATACTGACGTTTAAAGCAGACATTATTACCTAGCTGCACGCCATTTTTATCTAAACAGTATTGTAATTCTAAAAATGGGTATTGAGCGATTAAGTAACGATTATCTTGTTGTTTTTTAACACCGTCTTCTAAGCTTGCTAGCACTGAGTCAAGTAAGTCGTGGATCACGGTTTGGTATTCTTGGTAACGTTCGACGCTACTGATATAACTCATTCTTGCCATGTGTTTGCTCCTAACTGCATAATTAAAAGTAATAGCAATTACAGAACCAACTTTACAAAAACTTATAAATCAATTAGTTGTATTATTTAAATAAAATAAATAATCTATTTCGCACCAACCAGGTGCAAAATAAAGTGCTGGACTTACTTTTTTGCAAGCACAAAAAATGGGCTACTTAGCCCATTTT
This sequence comes from Pseudoalteromonas rhizosphaerae, assembly GCF_028885455.1. NCBI lineage: Bacteria > Pseudomonadati > Pseudomonadota > Gammaproteobacteria > Alteromonadales > Pseudoalteromonadaceae > Pseudoalteromonas > Pseudoalteromonas rhizosphaerae. Next base: position 1,550,268 of record NZ_CP118496.1, on the reverse strand, counting down.
TTCATTAAATCAATTACTTTTAAATTTCATCATCAGAGTCTTGCACTTGACGTTGTGCAGCTCTAGCAATGATTTCAACATAAAACGACTCTAAGCCTTGTTTTTCAATTTCGCTGATTGAGTTGCTAATTTCAGCAACGTGCACCACTTGGGCATCTTCAGCAGTGTTACCAAATTTACAATCAAATGCCCAGTAATCAGCATCAATTGGCAACGTTTTGTTACGCTCTCTTTTCAAATACTTTTTTACTTCATGCTTTGCAGCATCTACCATGCGAGGGTATTTGATTTTCTCGTGATTCAGCGTGAATGTTTTCTTCATTACGTTCCTAATTACCTTGATTTAATGATGATGGCAATAATACCAAGTAAATTGGAAATGCCATTTGGGGTCATTATAGCAATTGCATTTAGTTTGTGGATGCTTTTTTTACACTAAAATAAATAAAATATTTTTACCGATAATTATTACAGCTTAATATCACGCTTGGGCAAGGTGTAAGGGTTGATGAAGCTCAGCATTATTAAGGCTATCGTAAAATGCAGCCGCATCCATTTGCGGATGATCCAGCTGTGTTTCTTTATCTAAATGACGCTTTCGCACGACAAGTTCGCAATTATCAATCACCATTAGTGGAATATGGTTTTTATCATCTCTGATCACTAATGGTTCCGGCGCAAGGCACGAGCGTAAACGAATATCTGCCATGCTGCCTTGTTGTAATAGCTGTGCATTATGTTGGCCAATGAGCATATCAAATTCATCTGGAGCCAATGCTTGCTCAGGCCCTGCCCCTAATTGTTCACGTAATTGCGCTTCAGTTGGTGTTGAAGCATGTGCATCAAATGGGGTTTTAGGGAGATGAAATTGACTAAAATCTAACACGTCATGAGAAAGCATTGCCAATAATAATGCAAACTCGCCACGACGGTGTTCTGAGACACTTTTGGCAAGACGATTGTTAAGTTGACTCTCTGTGATTAACAAATCATCGATTGGCATAGACTTTAGCCGATTGCAGTTAGTAATAGATATTTATCGGCTTTATTTAATATTTCTTTAGCTTTTTTCTTTACTTAAATGCTCACTTTGCTATTATCAGCGCCGTTGCATTGGAGGGGTTCCCGAGCGGCCAAAGGGATCAGACTGTAAATCTGACGGCTCAGCCTTCGCTGGTTCGAATCCAGCTCCCTCCACCACTTTTCTTACCGCTAAGTTAAGTGGGGCCAAATGCGACAAAATTAGTGTGGAGGGGTTCCCGAGCGGCCAAAGGGATCAGACTGTAAATCTGACGGCTCAGCCTTCGCTGGTTCGAATCCAGCTCCCTCCACCACTTTTCTTATCTATCAGCAAAACTTCATTCTTCGAACTTTATTCTCGCTAACTTTATTCTCGCTAACTTTATTCTCGCTAACTTTATTCTCGGTAACTTTATCCTCGGTAACTTTATCCTCGGTAACTTTATCCTCGCTAACTTTATCCTCGCTAACTTTACCCTCGCTAACTTTACCCTCGGTAACTTTATCCTCGCTAACTTTATCCTCGGTAACTTTATCCTCGGTAACTTTATCCTCGCTAACTTTACCCTCGCTAACTTTACCCTCGGTAACTTTATCCTCGCTAACTCATTCGACTACCCATTGTAAACTCGCACCGTGTTGCCTTAACCATTTTGTTGCTTGCTTATAATCAGGATAAAACTCACTGACGCGCTGCCAAAATGCGGCACTGTGATTTAAATATTTCAAGTGAGCTAGTTCATGCACAATTACATAATCAATAATACTCTGCGGCGCACTGGCTAATAACAAATTAAAGGTCAATTCTCGTCGTCGATTACAACTGCCCCAACGACGCTTATAAGTATGAATGCGAATACTGCTAGGTAAAGCCTCTGCCATTTTTAGGCAATAAGCATGTACACGCATTTCAATATAATTTTCTAATTGCTCATGTAAAAAACTTTCGAGCAAGGTTTGGTACATTGGCTGCTGATGCTTAACCCGTCCAGAAAGATTTAGCTGTAACACATTCCCCAGCTGATTTTTTACTAGCTGCCATGCGCTGCGCGAGCTGACACCATAAGTCAGTATCATAGGTTGTGAAAAAACCAGTACGCGATTATCTTGTAATGGGTATTGGCGAGTATCAAGCATTTGACTTTGCTTATTAATTTGCGCATTGATCCAGTCAGTTTTACTTAGCAGCCAGCTTTCAAGTTCCTTTTTAGCAACCCCAACAGGCGCATAAACTGTGACACTTTGTTGCTGGACTTTGATAGCGACAGTTTTGCGGCGGCGACTACGTTTTAATGTATATTCAAACAAACCTAACTCTTGTAATTGACCGACAGTCATTGAACTAATTAACAGGTCACTATAATACCTTGCAAAATAACTGCTAATCTATAACTAAGTAGAATTAAATAAAGCGATATCAAACATGCCTGATAAGCCTTGTTGTCGTTATACCTCTCCCGATGGCCATCATTGTCAAGAAACAGACATGGGCTCAGGTTTTTGTTTTTGGCATGATGCCAAATTTGATAAGTCAGGCTTAGATCTGACCCAAAAATTAGAGCGCTATGCAAAAAAGGGAGGATTATTACAGGGATTGCAATTAAAACGCGCTAACCTCAATGGGCTTAATTTGATAAAACAAGATGATGAGGATGGTTTTGATTTATCTTACAGTAATTTTTATCGTGCAACGCTCACCAACGCTCACCTGTTTAATAATAAAATAGCCCACAGTTCACTGATGAAAGCCAACTTGCACGAAGCAAGCCTGCATTACTGCAACCTACAAGATACAAATTTATTGGGTATAAAACTAAACAACACCCGTATTGATAACATTGAGCTAGGCGCTGAACTATTACAGGAAAAACAAGCTAAAGCAGCGCTTAAACATACAGATAAAAGCGCAGCCCTTGACTTATTTGAACAATCAGAAGAAATATTTCGCAATTTACGTAAAGCATCAGAACAACAAGGCTTATTTGAACTGGCGGGTAATTTCACGTACAAAGAACTGCGGATGCGTCACGCACAATATCCACGGGGTTCAAAAAAACGATTAGCCTCGAGCTGTATTGATATGTTGTGCGGGTATGGTGAAAAGCCTGAAAATGTGATCCGTTTTAGTTTGTCACTGATCATCTGCTGCGCCCTGTGTTATTTTATTTTTGGGGTGATGGATGCTGGTCGTATTATGCAGTTCAATCCGGCGGCAACATTAAGTGATAATTTATTAGCCCTACTTAATAGCTTCTATTTTAGCGTGGTTACTTTTACAACCTTAGGATATGGCGATATTACTCCGGTTGGTTTCTCCCGATTCGTTGCTGCAGTTGAAGCGTTTTGCGGGAGTTTCTCTCTGGCACTATTCGTAGTCGTATTTGTCAAACGTATGACCCGATAATTACCGATTACTTTATCTGCGAAAATAAATAGTTCAGCTAAATACCTGCTATAAAACTGGTTATAAATGATGCTATCATTACGCACAATGAAACTTAGCGAATTGATTTTAAAAAGTTTTTGATTTTGTTAAATTTTGCAGCTAAATATGTAAACAAATAACAGGCATTTGCGCAAAATTAATTAATTGTCTTAACATATATTTCAGGTGATATTAGTTATTACTGAAATAACAGTGTATTGAGCCGTTATGCTTACCGCTTTTTTTATTACCGATCACGATCCGAGCCTTCTTATTAATGGTGTTTATGACCCATTTTTAGTCGCTCTGTCTGTTTTAACGGCTATTTTCTCTGCATTTTTTGCAACTTACATGATCGATCTGGCCAAAGAAACACGCTTCAAAAGTTATCAAAAATTAGCCAACTCAACGGCTTCCTTGGTACTTTCTGGCGGTATTTGGAGTATGCATTTTATTGGTATGTTGGCATTTTCACTGTGTACAAATATCAGCTACGACCCAACACTCACCTTTTTATCTTTCATTCCAGCATTTTTAGCCTGCCTAACTGGCGTGTCATTATTAGTAAAAAATAACGCCACTATTTTCAGTTTAATACTGCCCTCGGTACTACTCGGCGCAGGTATCGGCACTATGCATTACAGTGGTATGGCAGCAATGGAATTGAGCCCGCTGCTACGCTACGATCCATTGATGTTTGGGTTGTCAATTATCGTTGCCGTTGTACTGGCGTTTATATCTTTATATGCTCGCTTTAATATTAAAAAGCACCTCCCAACACTAAATTCTTTGCAGACGCGGTTGATCAGCGCAATCATTTTGGGTTTTGCTGTTGCAGGTATGCATTACATGGGAATGGCGGCAACACGGTTTGTTGCAACCTCGCCATTAATTGGTAATGACAGCGCCAGCTCAGAACTTACATTTGTTGCTATTAGCGTAGTGTTCGCCACCATTATTCTAACCGCGATAGTTGCTATCATTAACGGTATGGTACGCTATCGCATGTTACTTGAAGAAAAAACAGGGAATGAATCTCGCTTAGAGGCTATTTTATCGACCGCTATAGATGGCATAGTAACAATTAACAATCGCGGTATTATCTTAAGCTTTAATAACGCTGCAGAGAATATTTTCGGCTGGCATAGCACTGATGTAAAGGGTAAAAACATAAAAATGCTGATGGCAGATGATATCGCAGCCGAGCATGATGAATATCTATTAAAGGCACATCACATCGATTTAGGTAAAGTTATTGGCGTCAATCGTGATGTTCTTGCTAAACATAAACAAGGTCACCTATTTCCTATTCGCTTAGGTATTGGTGAAGCAAACCAGCCAGGACAAGAGTCAATATTTGTTGGCTTTATTACTGACTTGACTGAGCAACGCAAACTACAACAAAACCTCATAGCGAAAGAACAACAATACCGCTCGCTGATGAATAATATGCCTGGCGTGGTATTTCGCTGCCAGTTGGATAAAAGCTGGAGCATGATTTTTATTAGCCCTAGCATTAATGAAGTAACTGGCTATGTCCCATCGGAATTTATCAATCAGCATATTCAGTTTAGTGATTTGATTTTTAAAGATGATAACAAACGCATCAATAAATCGGTCGAGCAAGCGATCGCTGCTAAATCGCAATACTCAATTGAATACCGACTACGTCATCGAAGTGGCAAGCTAATTTGGGTGCTTGAGAAAGGTAGCTTTGAGTTCAACAAGCAAGGTGAAGCGATTTGGATCGACGGCGTTATTATCGATATTAGTGAACGTCGTGAATACGAAGATAAATTAAAGTTGGCGAAAATAGCCGCCGAAGATGCAGCTCAAGCCAAACAGTCATTTATGGCGAATATGAGTCACGAAATTCGCACACCGATGAATTCGATTATTGGCTTTAGTGATTTATTGATGGATACCCCACTTGATCAAGACCAACAAAAGCACTTAATTATCGTAAATAATGCGGCTCGCTCGCTGTTACGGCTATTAAATGAAATATTGGATTCTGCAAAACTTGAAAAAGGTAAGCTGACCATTGAATTAGTGCATTTTAATCTTCAAGCGGTGCTTGATAGTATTATTTCTACATTTTGGTTAGAAGCAAAAAAGAAAGATCTAGAACTAACACTTACCATCAAAGAGTCTGTTCACCCTACTTATTACGGTGATCCAGACCGAATTCGCCAAGTTTTAACAAATTTAATTGGTAATGCAGTTAAATTTACAGCTCAGGGCTCAGTGAATGTCACTGTCAGTACGACACAAAATAATTACTTATTTTTTGAAGTACAAGATACCGGTATTGGTATTGCTAAAGATCGTCTTAAAGCGGTATTTCAGCCTTTTGAACAAGCTGACGGGACTACTACACGTCGTTTTGGTGGCACTGGACTTGGTACTACTATCAGTAAGCAACTCGTTGAGCTGATGGGTGGCATAATCAACGTAGTCAGTGAAGAAGATAAAGGCAGCTGCTTTTATTTTTCATTGCCTTTAGAGGTCGGTGATGAAACCCAAGTCAATTACTTTGATAAGTTGCATACGCAATTACCTAAGCTGCGCATTTTAGTCGTTGATGACATAGCACAAAATGTTGAGCTACTACAGTTATTATTGTCGCGAGATCAGCATACGATTAGCTCTGCAAGCAACGGCTTAGAAGCGATCGCTATTTTTGAAAAACAAGATTTTGATGTCATTTTAATGGATATCCATATGCCTGAATGTGACGGTATTGCCGCGACCGAAAAAATTCGTGAAATTGAGCAACAACGACAGCTAAAAAAGACTCCGATCATTGCGCTCACCGCCAGTGTCTTACAGCAAGATAAATTAACGGCTAAAAAAGCGGGTATGAATGGCTTCGCCAATAAGCCTGTTGATATCAATCAATTGAATCAAGAGATTGCGCAAGTGCTTGGCTTTGGTTTAAATATAGAAACGCAAATTGCTCACATTGATCCCGCAGCACAGCATATTGATTTTAAAAAAGGACAGCAACTTTGGGGCAGTAAGTGTAAACAGCTGAGCGAAATACACCGTTTTTTTAAAGAGCAGCAGGCTACATGTGACATTATCTTTAATGATGGACTAAATGCCTTAAAAGATATTAATGGCACATTACATACCCTTAAAGGCTTATCTGGTAATTTAGGTTTACCGACTATGATGGCTCTGCTTTCAACCTTAGAAAACAGCCAAGCCCCTGAGCAGCAGGCGCAAATAATTCAGCAATTGCAGATAGAGTTTAATGCGGTCAATGAGTTGTTAGCTAGAAAAACGAGCAGCTGTATAGCAGTGCAAAGCAGCGAAAAAAATACCCAAGTACTATCGCTCAGCGAATTTAAAATACTGTGTGAACAACTGCGTAAAGACGCAGAAAATGCAGAGCTCAATGATGAGTTGTTAGCAACATTAGCAGACAATGCCCCCGCTACTTATCAAAGTGATGTGGATGCATTAATCGAATATTTCGACCAGTTTGACTTTGACAATGCCCAGAGTACTCTTATTGCATTAATAGAGCTGCTCAATCAGGCAGCAAATTTGGAAACACACTGATGGACTTAATAACCGAACGCCCACGAATTCTTATTGTTGATGATGAACCCGCCAACCTTAAAGTCATGCGCGAAGTATTAGGGAATCAATATCGCCTCTCTTTTGCTAAATCGGGTGATGCCGCGCTCGCGTTAGTTGAAAAAGAGCCACCCAAACTCATTCTACTCGATATTATGATGCCAAATATGAGTGGTTTTGAAGTATGTCAGCTGCTTAAACAAAACCCTGCTACTGAGCATATTCCAGTCATTTTTGTGACTGCACTTGCGGATGAAAGTGATGAGTTTAAAGGTTTTGAAATTGGCGCGGTAGATTACATAACCAAGCCTATTAGTCCTGCAATCGTAAGAGCGCGTGTTAAAACTCATTTATCCCTAGTTCAGGCTGAGCAGCTAAAGTTGGCTCACGTTGATTTAGTCCATCGTTTAGGGTGCGCAGCCGAGTATAAAGACACCGATACTGGCGAGCATATTGTGCGCATGAGTAAATACAGTAAAATTTTAGCACTAGCCTATGGAATGAATGAACAACATGCTGAGCTTCTCAAACAAGCAGCGCCGATGCATGACATTGGTAAAATCGGCATTCCCGATGCAATCTTGCTTAAACCAGGGAAATTAACAGCCGAAGAATTTGAACACATGAAACAGCATGCCAAAATCGGCGCTAAAATTTTAGCAAACTCGTCATCGCCGTTATTGCAGCTCGCCTATATACTTGCGATGGAGCATCATGAAAAATGGGATGGATCAGGTTATCCAAACGGTCTTAAAGGTGAGGAAATTTCGATTGAAGGACGTATTGTGGCAATCGCCGATGTATTCGATGCACTTACCTCTAAACGTCCCTATAAGCAAGCTTGGAGCGTTGATGAAGCCATAAGTCATATGCGCGAGCAAGCTGGTAAACACTTTGATCCTCAGCTTATCGCACTTTTTGAAGGCCAGCTAGATGCTGTTTTAGCTGTGTACTCTGCCTACCAAGGCTAACCATATGCTAGATGTTGGCCGAGATATATGCATAGTCATGAGAGGTGATTTCATGACTATTACCACTTAAATCCTGAAAATAAACAGAGTATGTAACTTTGTGATCAGCAACCACGGTTTTAATATTTAAGTCAGCCAAATGCTTAAGCCAAGCGATAAACTGCTCTCCAGATGCGCCAAATGCAATCCCTTTACTACTGCCCTCTCGCTCAAATAACGCTAAGCGAATAGTTGCCGCAGGATCTTCTAGTGTTAAAGGCCCAGTACCCTCATCCCAAAAAGCAAGCTCTGGCACAATATTAAATCCAAGGACTGTTTTGTACCACGTGACGGCTTGCGCAAGGTTAGTCACATTTAAATGGCAATGATCGACACCAGATAAAGTAGGCATTGCCATTAGCCAATCTCCGACTTAAGTTGTTCAATAAATACCTGCATATATTCAGTACGACGCACCGCTTCTGCTTTTGCTGAAGGTGTATTCATACTCTGTGCAATATGTAATAGCTTGATGAAGAAGTGATCTAATGTATACAAGCTGTCATCCGGGCTGCGGTGGGCGCAAAATGGATCGTCAGGGTGATATAAATTGCGTCCGATTGAGCCCCCTACTTTCATACAGCGGCTGACACCAATTGCTCCTAAGGCATCCATACGATCAGCATCTTGAACGATTTGTGCTTCCACACTTTCAATTGCAATGTTAGCGCTAAAACTATGGGCTACAATAGCATGATGAATGGCATCAAAATATTGCGCGTCATACCCTATTGACGCTAAAAATGAAATTGCTTTATCTGCGGCCATTGTTGAAGCTTTAGCGCGATCCGGGTGGTTTTTAGCCACTGCAACACAGTCATGCAACCATGCTGCGGGTAACACCACGTCCATCGAAGCATCTTCAGCAAAGCAGAGCTGTTTTGCAACACGCACGACTCGTTCAATATGGGTAATATCGTGGGCGACATCAGCACTCACTAACGACAAAATAAAAGCACGGCAATGATTTTCTAGCTGTTGCAACGGCTCAGATAATACTAAAACGGGCAAACGTTGTTCCATAAATCCTGTAATTTCAAATTAATGCATTGAATTACTGTTACTTTACCGCGGTTATAGGCTGTTGTGCAAAACATTCATTGTATGTTCGAGCCTGCTTCACTAAAATACGCTCTTAATTTATCCGTAATGAGAAGCCTAATGTCATCTGTCGTATACCTAGAAGCTGGTCGTGAAAAATCACTAAAAAGAAAACACCCATGGTTGTTTTCAAAAGCCATCAAAAAAATAAAAGGTAAGCCAGGTTTAGGTGACACAGTGACCATTCACGATAGTAATGGTAAATTTTTAGCTACAGCGGCTTACAGTCCGCACTCACAGATCCGCGCGCGTGTTTGGAGCTTTGATGAAACAGAAATCATCGACCAAGCTTTTTTTGAACGTCGCTTACGTCGTGCCTTTGCGGCACGCGAGCAAGTAATTACTGAAGGTGGCTTAACGGGATTTCGGTTATGTGCCGCCGAGTCTGATTTTTTACCAGGTGTAACCATTGATAAATTTGACAACTTTTTAGTGTGTCAGTTATTAAGTGCCGGTGCTGAGCGCCATAAAGGTGAAATAGTTGGCGCTTTAATCGCTATTTTCCCAGGCTGTAACGTGTATGAGCGCTCTGATGTCGATGTGCGCACCAAAGAAGGCTTAGAGCCGACTATGGGCGTGTTATGGGGTAATAAGCCTGAGCAGCCAGTATTAATTGAAGAAAATGGTTTTAAAATTGAAGTAGACATTCTCGAAGGTCATAAAACCGGTTTCTACCTTGATCAACGTGATAGCCGTGCTGCATTAGAGCGTTTTTCAAAAGATAAAAGAGTACTTAACTGTTTTAGCTACACAGGTACCTTTTCATTGTATGCACTGCGTGGCGGCTGCGAGCATGTTACTAACGTTGACGTATCGCAACCCGCGCTTGATACCGCAAAACGTAATGTCGAGCACAATAATCTTGATTTAGATAAAGTTGACTTCATAAAACAAGATGTATTTAAATTACTACGCCAATACCGTGAAGATGGGGTGTTATTCGATACTATCGTTATGGACCCACCTAAATTTGCTGATAACAAAGCACAACTAACGGGTGCGTGTCGTGGCTATAAAGATATCAATATGATTGCCATGCAAATTCTTAAACCAGGTGGTACGTTGCTTACGTTCTCATGTTCAGGTTTAATGGAGCAAAATTTATTTCAAAAAGTGGTTGCTGATGCAGCCCTTGATGCTGGTAAGGATTTGTTGATCATGGAGCGTTTAAACCAAGCTGCTGATCATCCAATCGCAGGCAGTTACCCTGAAGGTTTTTACCTAAAAGGCCTGATCTGTAAAGTTTACTAAACTGACTGCAACTAATTAACCTGAGTTCATCAGGTTAATTAAACTGCATTATTTCTAGCCCAGCGGTTACCGTGCCATCACTTTCTTTGCTGGCACGAACGACTTTTGCTGTTGCATCAAGTGGTGCAATGGCAGGGCTGGTCGAATCAATATTCACCTTCACAATGGTGCCCAGTTCAAGTAATTCATCCAACTGCAGTGACAACCCAGTTGCACTTAAATCGACACATACAGCATCAAAATGTTGATCAGCGACTGGCTCAAGTGTGGTTAATTTTGCCTGTGCATTTAATTGCATACGTCTAAAATTACGTTTATCTTCATTTAGCATAATAACTCCTAAACAACCGTATTGATTTTTTCTAATAACCCCACGACCGAAAAAGGCTTCACCACATAGGCATCGCAACCGGCATCAAAACCAGCTTGTTGTTCCTGTACGGATTCTAAGCCTGACACCATAACAACAGGAATATTACGAGTTTCAGGGGTGTTCTTCAACATTCGACACGTGTCGTAACCATCTAGGCCGGGCATACATACATCGAGTAAAATCGCATCCGGTGGATTTGCAATAGCCGACGATAAACAGCTCTTACCTGATTCAGCATAACTGAGCTCAAAATCCGCTGATAAAGCGACTTTGAGCATTTCAAAATTAAAGTACTCGTCATCTACAACTAGTAAACGCGGGTGTGTATTAGCGGATGAGCGCATGGTTAATATCAGTTCCTTCTCATCTAACAAATATTTCCTTCCAAGGTATTCGATGTTTACTAAATACCAAACTCAATCAATTTCTTTCAGAGCATTCAATACACGCTTAGCTGAAATCGGATACGGTGTCCCTAACGTTTGCGCAAACAAGGATACTCTAAGCTCTTGTTGCATCCAAAAAATATCCTGCAATTGTTGCGGAGCAGGCATTCCAGGCGGCACTTTTTTCAGCTGTTTTTGATACTCTTGAGCAACCTTTTCTAACTCAAGTACACATAATCTGTCACGATTTGGATCAACTGGCAACTTTTCTAAGCGTTTTTCTATTGCTTTTAAGTAACGAATTAAATCACTAAGTTTGTCTGCGCCATGATTTGAAACAAAGCCTTTGAATACCAAAGATCCCAGTTGGCTTTTTATATCTCCATGTGCAGTGATCATGGTTAAATCAACTCGCCCTTTCATTTTTTTATGTAACGCATGCGCAATACTCAACACTTGCTCAACTTGGGTTGCAATAGCAACAACCGCATCGCCGAGCTCACCGCGCACGTGCTCTTTTACTTGCTCAAACGCTTGTTCGGTGCGTACATCGCCTAATTTTACCAATAAACTGTCAACGCCTGCGGCAATACAGTCATCAATTAAATCAGCAACCTTACCAAACGGATTAAAATATAGACCTAATTTAGCCTTATTGGGTAAGTTTTGTTGCAAATATTTTATCGGCGAAGGTACATTCAGTAATACCAAACGGCGTAACCCCTGCTGATGGGCAGTTTGCGCTTTAACTTCGTTATCAAATAGCTCCACTGCCGCCGATGATTTTTTATCTACCAGCGCAGGGTACGCTTTGATTTCATACTGGCCTTGTTTTTTCACATAGGATACCGGTAACTTGCCAAAATCCCATTGCAATAGGTCAGCTTTTTCAATGCCTTTATCTGCCACTTTAGACAGCGTTTGCGTCACTTTACCCTGCAATTGCGCTTTGAGTTTCGCTAAATCCATACCTCGGGCAAGTACATTATCTTTTTCATCACGAACTTCAAACTGCAGTCTTAAGTGAGTCGCAAGGGTGGTTAAATCCCAGGCCTCTGGATCAACTTTTACACCTGTCATACGTAATAAACGCGTACTGAGTGCCTCAATGAAGTTACCTTGCATAGGCTCGATTGCTGCAAGAACCGCATCTGCGTAATTTGGCGCAGGCACAAAATTACGACGTAGTGATTTAGGTAAAGATTTAATTAAACCGGTGATCAACTCATGACGAAATGCCGGAATATGCCAGTCAAAGCCAGCCTCTTTTACTTGGTTTAGTAAGGCCACCGGAATATGCACTGCAACCCCATCGACCGCTTGGCCTGGATCAAAATGATAGCTCAACGGCAACATTAAATTGCCTTGTTGCCATACATCGGGGTAATCAAACTCAGTAACACTATCAGCACCGTGTTGCATTAAATCATCACGTGTCATTTGCAAGTAATGTTTATCCTGCTGCTTTTGCGTTTTATACCATTTATTAAATGCTGCACGACTGTTTATTTGAGCAGGAATTTTCTTATCGTAAAACTCATATAAGGTTTGCTCATCAACTAAAATATCACGACGGCGGCTTTTATTTTCTAGAGTTTGAATATCTTCAATCAGTTCGCGATTAAACTGCAAAAACCCTTCATTTTGACCTAAATCTTGCTCTACTAAGGCACTGCGAATAAACAACTGGCGGCTAACTTTCGGGTCAATGTTACTGTACACACAGCGACGCTTTGACACTATGATCAGCCCGTATAATACCTGCTGTTCGAAAGCGATCACTGCGCCGGGCTTTTTCTCCCAATGCGGCTCACTGTAACTGCGTTTTACTAAGTGTTGTGCTAATGGTTCAACCCAATCGATGTTAATTTTGGCATTAATACGTGCATATAATTTACTGGTTTCAACCAGCTCTGCCGACATCAACCATTTTGGGCTTTTCTTAAATAATCCAGAGCCTGGGAATACATGAAACTGACTGTTGCGAGCGCCTTTATATACTTGCTTTTCATCTTTAAAACCAATGTGACTGAGCATGCCACTCAATAGCGCTTGATGGATTTTATCGCCATCGGCAACATTGCTGGTCGCTTTCATGCCCATTTCATTGCACACAGTACTGAGCTGATAAACGATATCTTGCCACTCACGAATTCGCATATAAGCGAGCATATCCTTTTGGCACAGCTTTCTGAATTGGCTGTTACTTAGCTCACTTTGCTGCTCTTCTAAGTAATTCCATAAATTTAAAAAGGCGATGAAATCTGAATCAGGATCGTCAAAACGGCCATGCTTTTCGTTTGCAGCAGCGCGTTTTTCTTGCGGGCGCTCGCGTGGATCTTGAATCGATAACGCCGCCACAATAATAATCACTTCACGCAGCGCACCCAGCTTTTGTGCTGTTAGTACCATTTTAGCTAAACGCGGGTCAACCGGTAAGCGGCTCAGTTCAATACCCGATTTAGTAAGCTGTGTATTGCTATTATGACGAGTGGGTTTAACCGCTTCAAGTTCCTCTAGTAACGTTAAGCCATCGTTGATATTACGGCTATCTGGTGCTTGTACAAATGGGAACTCGGCCATATCGCCCAACCCTAAGCCAAGCATTTTTAAAATAACGGAGGCTAAGTTAGTACGTAGTATTTCTGGATCAGTAAACTCTGGGCGCGAATTAAAATCATCTTCAGCATATAAACGAATACAAATACCCGCTTCCACACGGCCACAGCGGCCTTTTCGCTGATTGGCACTGGCTTGTGATATTGGCTCAATCGGTAAACGCTGCACTTTAGTACGATAACTATAACGGCTAATGCGCGCGGTACCAGGATCAATAACGTATCGAATACCCGGCACAGTAAGTGAGGTTTCAGCAACGTTGGTCGATAAAATAATATGACGACGACTATGGGGAGCAAAAATACGGTTTTGTTCTGCGTTAGAAAGGCGCGAATACAAAGGTAAAACATCCGCTCCTTTTAAATTACGTTTACTAAGGGCATCAGCAGTATCGCGTATTTCCCGTTCACCATTTAAGAAGATTAAAATATCGCCTGGGCCTTCTTGGCACAGCTCATCAACGGCATCAAAAATACCTTGCAGCTGGTCGCCTTCAGCCTCCATATCATTTTTATCAATTTCAACCAAAGGACGATAACGCACATCCACCGGAAATGTTCGTCCTGACACTTCAATAATCGGTGCATCATTAAAATGCTTTGAGAATCGCTCTGGATCAATGGTCGCAGAGGTAATAATTATTTTTAAATCAGGACGCTTTGGTAATAGGTTTTTCAAATAACCTAAAATAAAATCAATGTTTAAACTACGTTCATGAGCTTCATCAATAATAATGGTGTCATACTGGTTTAAAAATCGGTCTTGTTGAATTTCCGCCAGTAAAATACCGTCAGTCATCAACTTTATATAGCTGTTATTTGATACTTGATCGCTAAAACGAATTTTAAAACCCACTTGCTGGCCAAGTTCACATTGCATTTCATGAGCAATCCGATCCGCGACACTGCGCGCAGCCAAACGTCTTGGTTGGGTGTGACCGATATAACCATCAACGCCACGGCCAAGTTCTAAACACATTTTAGGAATTTGCGTGGTTTTACCTGAGCCGGTTTCACCCGCGATAATAACCACTTGGTTATTGGCGATAGCCTCTTTAATGTCGTCTTTTTTCTGACTGACGGGGAGCTGCTCAGGGTAAGTTACTTTAGGTAACTGAGCTAAGCGCACCTCTCGCAATTGTTGGCTACGTGCTATATCTGCAGTGATTTTTTCAATCACGGCTGCTTGTTTTGTTTCATCGGTTATTTTTTTTATGCCGTGAAGGCGTTTTTTAAAGATGAATTGATCTTTTCTTAAACACGTTTTTAGTTCACCAAACAATTGACCTAGGTTAACCACCCGCGACTACCTTATAAAATTTGAGTAAAGACGAGCGATTGTAGCAAACTTCGCCGCAGGGGTTAACTTTGCTGCGATATAAAATGTAATAACCAAAGCTTAAAACAATAAAAAAGGCGCTAATTAAGCGCCTTTCATGTTCTTTGGGCAGAACAATTGCTGTGTTTTATTTATAGAGCAGCGAAAACTTCATCTGTTTTGGCAGCGCAAATAAAATCATTTTTGTGTAAGCCTTTAATTGAATGGCTCCACCACGTTACCGTTACTTTGCCCCACTCTGTTAGCAAGCCCGGGTGATGGCCTTCATCTTCAGCCATATCACCTACTTTATTAGTAAAAGCGATGGCTTGTTTAAAGTTTTTAAATTTATAAACACGCTCTAATTGCATAATACCGTCGCGTACTTCAGGCACCCAATCTGGGATCATTTTAATTAATTCAGCTAACTCGATATCTGATACTTGTGGAGCGTCTACGTGACAGGCTTCACATTTTTGTGCGCTTAATGATGACATCTTAAATCCTTAACTTGCTAATTTTTCTTTAGGAGGAAATTTTGGGTCATGTAACCCTAATTCTTTTGCTTGCGCAACTAACGCCATAATATCCAGCTGTGAAATATCAAATAAATCATGGATAGAATTAATGGTGTAGTACAAAGGCTGCATAATATCAATTCGGTACGGCGTGCGTAATACATCCAATACATTCATCGGGTTGATCTCGGGCTTATCTGAATACACGTATTGTGTTTCACCTGGACTTGATAAAATACCGCCACCATAAATACGCAGGCCATCATCTGTTTGCATTAGGCCAAACTCAACCGTAAACCAATACATACGGGCAAGGTAAACCCGATCTTTTTTCTCGGCAGCGTAACCTAACTGGCCATATTTATGCGTAAACTTGGCAAAATCAGGATTAGTAAGCATTGCACAATGACCAAATATTTCATGAAAAATATCAGGTTCTTGCAGGTAATCAAACTCTTCACGGCTACGAATAAAGGTTGCGACTGGAAATTGCTTATTTGCTAATAAACGAAAGAATTCATCAAAGTCGATTAAAGCTGGCACAGGCGTAACTTGCCAGCCGGTAGTCGCTAGTAATACTTCATTAAGCTCACTTAACTGCGGAATACGGTCATGAGGCAGGTTTATTTTTTCAAGCCCTTCCATGTATTCATTGCAAGCTTTGCCTGCAATACATTTTAGTTGGCGTGCGACTAGTTCTGACCATATTTTATTTTCTGCTTCGCTCCAATGGATAACGCCATTTTCATCTGGTGTCTTGGAGGTGTATTTACTTGCTTTAGCCATAATAACCTTCTTAGTGTTAAACCGATATCGGTGTCAACCTGTTAAGGAGATACTAAGCAAATGTAAGGCAAAGTTTAATAGCTGAGACAATATCAGCTATTAGCACCAAACCGCCTTTTGTACACCAAACATTACACTTTAAGATCAAAAAGTTTACAGTGCTATTTTTAAAGGGCTAGAAGCAATGTAAATTGTAAGGTTAAATTTACAGCCTATACAATAAAAGTAAAAGCGCGGTTAAGGTCGTTAATTATATCGTTAACATCTTCAAGGCCAACAGATAGTCTGATCAGACCATCGCTAATACCCGCAGCTGCTCTTTCTTCGGGTGAATACGGTGAATGAGTCATCGATGCCGGATGTTGAATGAGTGTTTCGGCGTCTCCTAAACTCACGGCGAGTGTGCACAATTGGGTATTATTAATAAACTGCTCGCCATCTTTTAGGCTGCCTTTTAATTCAAAGGCAATAACGCCACCAGCCGCTTTCATTTGCTTACCGATAAACTTAAACCCTGGGTGAGATGCAAGTCCGGGGTAATAAACGGTATTAACTTGGGGATGCTGCTCTAAAAATTCAGCAATAATTTGCGCACTTTCACAATGACGCTGCATTCGTATCGCTAAGGTTTTTAAACCACGATTAATAAGCCATGCATCGTGTGGACTGATTGTTGCACCAATATCTTTAAGTACGGTCATTTTAATTAATGTAATGTGCTCTTGACTGCCACACACCAAACCAGCCACAACATCACCGTGACCATTTAAATATTTAGTAGCACTGTGAACAATTAAATCAATGCCATAATCAATTGGCTTTTGCAGTAACGGCGTGAGAAAGGTGTTATCTATTACACTGATCAAATTGTGTTGTTTTGCCACTTGTCCTATTAACGCTAAATCAATTACCGCCATAGTTGGATTAACTGGGGTTTCGGCAAAAATCATTTTTGAATTTGGTTTAATTGCATCGCGTAATTGCTGCTCATCGGTCATATCTACAAACGTCACTTCAATCCCCCAACGCGGCAACATATGTGCGAAGAAAGCAAACGTACAGCCATACAAAGCGCTTGATGCGACTAAATGATCGCCTTGCGATAAAAAACTTAATACCGATGCAGAAACCGCGCCCATTCCTGTGGCTGTTGCTGCAGCGGCTTCGCAACTTTCAAGTTGTGCGACTTTTTGTTCAAGCTCTGTCGTCGTCGGGTTACCTAAACGGGTATAAATATAGCCCGGTTCTTCACCAGCAAAACGTGCTGCACCTTGCGCGGCACTGCTAAAATGAAACGTTGAAGTTTGGTATAAAGGAGCAGTAAGTGCACCATGCGGATCATTGGCTTTTTCTGGTCCATGGATACATTGGCTGTCGATGTGGAGTTTGTTCATTGTCTGATCTTTTTTGATTATTATTGATTTCATAATCAAAACGTATCGCAGGATAAAGCACAAGCATGCCAGATGCTCAGATGGCTATAAATTTGGATGTAGTTAGTACAGTGGCCGTTCACCACTGTACAGATTTATTGTCAGCTCGTTTCTTTCGTGCCAGCTCCTGACGGCGAAGCTTTGCGGCTCATAATTTTGCTGGCAATCAATTGCGCAGTACCTTTAAGCAAGCTGCGCTTATGCTCAAGTCGTGGTAAAGGACGGCTTAGTTCCATCGCTTTATAACCAATGCGTGCGGTAAATATACCCGCGCTTAAGCCTTGTGCTGCACGTCCTGATAATTTACCTAGTAATTCAGCACTGAGCGCTGTAGCAGCTAAATCCGATACTAACTCAGCACTGCCAACAAACATCACTTGCTTGATCAACATACGATAGAGCTTGATCCGGCTAGCATAACCAAATCCGATACCGTAAATCTTACCTATTTGCTCAATCAGTTTTGTGCCCCGCCAAAGCACTGCCATCATATCCACCAGCGCTAATGGACTTAATGCCACTAACAAGCCTGATTCAGTGGCAAAACGGTTGATCAGCTTTTTAGCTTGAGTATCTTGTTTCACTAACAAACTATCGGCGTACAAGGTCATGATCTCTTTATCGCTATGATGGCTATCAATGCTTGCTTTAAACTCATCAAAGCCGGTTAACTGCTGATGTTTATTGAGTTTTTCAAGCCAAGGTAGTGCCCCACCAACCTGTTCGCTATTGAGCAAGCGATCCGCTTCATGACGATGTAATTGATTGCGCTTTAAGCTGCGCAACATTCTATATTCGCGCCATAACAAGCGCCCCAATAACAACACGCCACTGAGCACTGCAATTAAATATACGCTGCCTAAGATGATGGATTGCTGAAATGTCACAACCATAGAAAATATAAATTCAGCTAACACTAAAGTTATAAAGCTAATCGCAAACACCCCTTTCAAAGTTTGCCATTTTGACTTTTTATAAACAGGGGTTAAATCAATCTCTTCATCTTGGGGCTCATCGATAACGTGCTCATATTCATACTCCCCTTGATCGATCACTTTAGCTGGGGTCAAGGTAAGTTCATTGTCTATTGGCTGTTCACTAGTATCAATACGTCTGCCGGCTTGAAAGCCTGAAGCGGTCTTGCTCATGTTAGTTTGTCTCCTAAAAGGTACTGCATGACATGATCTAAACGAATGTGTTTTAGTTGCTTGTCTGGACTTGGCATTGGTGCAAACGATAAAAACTCAAAACCATGGCTTGGCCACTCATCTTTATTGAGCATGCGCATTGGTGGCTGCGGTGGTAAGTAGGTCAACCATTGCGACTCTGATAACGGCTTACCATAAATACAATTGAGGGTTTTACCTTGCTCAACCACTTGTTTTGGCATGGTTGCCGTAATAGATGACATCGCCATAGTTTCTATTTTAACGCCATCAAATTTTAAGTGATTACTTTGCTCGTGCACTAATGAGTCCAACAACAGCGCTAAATCTTTATGGTGTGCACTACTAATATGATCTGACTTATTCGCAGCAAACAATAGTTTATCTATATTGGGTTTAAACAAGCGTTTTAAAAAGCCAGTTTCGCCATAGTTAAAATGCGCAAGTAATTGTTTGATCACATCTCCTTGCTCTTGCAGCGTCTCAGGCCCTTCATTGAGCGCACTGAGCACATCAACAAGCACTATTTGCCGATCAAAGTTGCGAAAGTGTTGTGTATAAAATGGCTTAACCACTTCTTTCACATAAGCATTAAAGCGCTTTTGCAAGTGCGCCAAGTTAGACCCTGCAACCATCTCATCATTAGCCTGCGCAACTGGGAAAAACAGTAATAACGGTGCACCTTGTAATTCACCTGGCATCAGCATGCGTCCAGGTTGTAGCATCGCCAATTTAGTGTCTTTTTTAAGACTCACTAACAGTGTTTGATAGTGCGTAGCAATCGCGCTTAGCGCACTTTCATCTACTGGTGCTGTTAAATCAAGCTCGCTCAGTGCAGTTAAAAATGCCTGCGACTTTTCAACCCGAGGCGAGCGTTGTAGTAATGCATATTGCTGCTCACTCCACTGTTGATAGCTTTGCTCTAGCATGGGTAAATCAAGCAGCCACTCACCGGGGTAATCAATAATGTCTAAATACAAGGTTGATTGCGGTGCAAAGTGACCACGTAAGCCTGCGTCACTCCGGTATTTAATTGCTAGACGTAAAGTATTTATGCGCTCGGTTGATGCAGGCCAGTGTGGTTGCCCTTCAAGCGGCAATAAAGCACTCAGGGCTTTAGGGTAATCAAATGTAGGAATGGTCAGCGCTTGTTGTGGCACTATTTTTGTGGCGATATGGCGCTGTTGCTGCATAACATCAAAAAACGGTAAGTTTTTGTCTGTTGCTTGGCTGGTTAAATGCTTTACTAAAGCGGTAATAAAAGCGGTTTTACCACTGCCACTGAGGCCAGTTACCGCTAATTTTACGTGTTGATCTAAACTACGGTGAACAGCTTTTTCAGCCTTACCTTTGAGTTTATTAAAGGCGTTTTTTGCAGATGAAGTGTTTATCATAATGAGCTAGCACTTCAGCGCCATTATAAATTAGGTGGCTAAAGTGCTATTAAGTCCTTTACAGCTTATTGATTTCACGGCTAACCGTAAACTCGGTTGAAGTAACATAACGTTCCATATCTTGTAAACGTATATCAACACGTCCCAAACGGTCTTTTAAATCTTGTAAAGCACGACGTGGTGGCTCACCTTTTTGCCATACTTTAAATTTTACTTCAAGAGGATCTTCGTGTTTTGCCGCATCAGTTTTGCTTTGTGCATTGGCAGGTTTTTTATCTAAAATAAACCACGCTGCGATGTAAGCCACAACAAACAACGGGCCACCAGCTAGTAACACTGCCGTTACTACGATAATACGTACTAACCACAATTCCATATTGAAATAATCACTGAGCCCTGCACATACACCGGCTATTTTACCACGTGCTGGATCTCTTAGCAGTTCACGTTTAGCACTCATACCTTACGCCTCCACTGTGGGGCCTCTTGATCAAGTAGTGCTTCTAAAGTTTCTACTCGGTCAGCCATTTTATCTGCTTTTTGAGCAAGCTCAAGTAACTGGCGGTGTTCGTGTTCGCTCAAGCCTTGGCTTACTTGCTTTTTACTTCGGTAATGTAAAATTAACCAAAGGGGTGCTACCACAACCATAAAAATGATAATTGGAGCAACAAACACTTCTGCATCAAACATAACCCTCTCCTACACATCCATTAATTTATCAAGCATAGGGGGATGACTCCCCCTTTATTTATTATCTTTATTTATCAGCAAGCTTCTTTTTAAGTGCTGCTAATTCATCATCGATTTTTTCGTTTTGCTGTAACTCAGCAATTTCATCAGCCAATGACTTTTTGCCTAAGTCGTACGATTCTACTTGTGATTCTAGTCCATCAATCTTAGTTTCGTAGCGCTCAAAGCGATTTAATGCATCTTCAACTTTAGAGCTGTCTAATGCTTTTTTCACCTCTAGGCGTGACTCAGCTGAGCGTTGACGTAAAATAATCGCTTTTTGACGTGCTTTTGCATCCGCTAACTTGTCTTGTAGCGTACTTACTTCCTGTTGCAGCTTATCAATGTGAGATTCTATGTGACTGAGTTCATCTTCAACAGCAGCAACCGCTTGTGCTGACTTTTGCTTTTCAAGCAATGCAGCACGGGCTAGATCATCACGGTCTTTGCTCAATGCCAGCTCGGCTTTATCTTGCCATTGAGCGACTTGCTCTTTTAATGTATCGACACGACGTACTAATTCTTTTTTCTCTGCTAATGTTTTCGCAGAGGTTGAACGTACTTCAACTAATGTGTCTTCCATCTCTTGGATGATCAGACGTACCATTTTTTCAGGATCTTCTGCTTTATCTAAAATGGCATTGATATTAGAATTAACAATATCTGCAAAACGCGAAAAAATTCCCATAACATTTACCTCTGTAGTGTTTAACTTAATTGGTCTGCTGTTACTGTTACAATATGCTTGCCAACTTTATAAAACATAAAATACAGTAATATTTTCATAATGTTAAACTAAAAATACAAATTCCTTTAGTTCTCCCTAATTATGAAATACACTAACTGTTAGTAAAAATGACTAAGAGTTAGGGAATATGAGCCAATTTCGCCAACAAGATAATTTACTCGGCCAATCAGACAGCTTTTTAGCGGTACTTGATCAAGTTTCACAGCTGGCAAGTTTAGATAAACCAGTACTGATTATTGGTGAACGTGGCACAGGTAAAGAACTGATCGCCGCCCGTTTACACTTTTTATCAAAGCGCTGGGAGCAAAGCTACATCAAGCTCAACTGCGCGGCACTTAACGAAAACTTGCTTGAAAGCGAATTGTTTGGCCATGAAAGTGGTGCCTTTACCGGCGCAAGTAAACGCCACGAAGGACGCTTTGAACGTGCCAATGCCGGTACGCTATTTTTAGACGAACTAGCAAATACCTCTGCCATGGTGCAAGAAAAACTATTACGGGTAATTGAATACGGTGAATTTGAGCGAGTCGGTGGTAAACAAACCGTCAAGGTCGATACTCGCTTAGTCTGCGCAACCAATGAAGACCTTCCTTATTTAGCCGAGCAAGGTGAATTTAGAAGCGATTTACTCGACAGGCTCGCATTTGATGTAATCACTTTACCGCCACTGCGCGAACGTCAGGAAGACATCATGTTACTCGCTGAGCAATTTGCGATGAATATGGCCCGTGATTTGGACTGGCAACTATTCAGTGGTTTCACCCGCAGTGCAGTGGAAATACTGCAAGGGCATGATTGGCCAGGTAATATACGTGAACTTAAAAATGTCGTGGAACGAAGTTTATATCGCCATGGCAGTGAACATATTCCCGTTCACCAGATTATTTTAGACCCATTTGAAAGCCGCTTTAGACCCAAGCAACGAATTAAAAAACTCCCCACTACAGCCGTAGAAGCAGCTCCTGTTGCAGTTGTCGCCAATGAACCGATAGTTGCAACAAGTACCCCGCAATTTCAGTTTCCATGTAGCTTAAAAGACCTCTCAAATGAATTTGAAATTGATTTAATAAAAAAAGCGCTTGAATATAGTCAATTTAATCAAAAGAAAACTGCAGAAGTACTTGGTTTAACGTATCATCAACTACGAGGCTATTTGAAAAAATACAACTTGTTAGATCAACAATAATAGTCAGAGGCTAAACGAGTGTATAAATTATTACTTGGTATCTTAACGGTATGCCTAACGGGTTGCTTAGATACCAAAGAAAAAACACTAGAAGAAAAGAATCAGGGCTTAGTTTATTGCGCTGAGGCTAACCCTGTGTCGTTCAATCCCCAAGTGACGACCACAGGTTCGACGATCGATATTATTGCAAATCAATTGTATGACCGTTTGATCAGTATCGATCCCGTGACCGCTGAATTTAAAAGTGAACTGGCCACTGACTGGAAAATAAGTAAAGACGGCAAGTCAGTTACCTTTACCTTGCGCAAAGGAGTGAAGTTTCATACTACTGCATACTTTACCCCAAGCAGAGAGTTTAACGCTGATGATGTAATCTTTACCTTTAGCCGTTTATTCGATGTGTATAATCCTTATCACTTTGTTGGGGATGCCAATTACCCTTATTTTCAAAGTGTCGGCATTAACCAGCTAATTCGGCAAATTGTTCGCGTGTCCGACTACCAAGTGCGCTTTGAATTATTTAATGCCGAAAGCAGCTTTTTAGCCAATATGGCAACTGATTTTGCAGTGGTTTTGTCTCGCGAATATGCCATGCAATTAAAACAGCGCGACCAAGTTAATCTTTTTGATCAATACCCTGTTGGTACTGGCCCCTATGTTTATAAAGAGTATCGTCGCGATCACTTAGTACGCTATTATCGTAATCCTGACTATTGGAAACACCATGTAGTGCTGGAGCAGTTGGTTTACGACATCACCCCAAATGGCACCACCCGAATTGCAAAAATGCTCACTAAAGAGTGCGATGTAACCGCACACCCAAGTAGCGCACAGTTAAGTATTTTAGCCCAACGCGACGACATTAACGTACAAAAAGAAACCAATCTTAATGTAGGTTATTGGGCGTTTAATACCGAGCGCCCACCATTTGACGATTTAAGAGTACGTCAAGCACTGGCCCATGCCATTGACGTTGAAAAAATCATGCAAGCAGTTTATTACGGCAACGGTATTCGTGCGCAATCGTTATTACCGCCAACATCATGGGCATATCAACCACAAGCTAAACTACCCGGATTTAACCCTGATCTAGCTAAAAAACTGCTGATTGAGGCTGGCCTTCCTAATGGCTTTGATATGACCATTTGGGCTATGCCAGTGAGCCGAATTTATAATCCTAACGCACGTAAAATGGCCGAGCTAATGCAAAGCGATTTACGAAAAATTGGTGTAAACGTCAGTATCGTTGAGTATGAGTGGAACACCTTTATTCAACGAATAGGTGAACACCGCCATGACAGCGTGTTATTAGGTTGGGCTGCAGATACACCGGATCCAGATAACTTTTTTAGCCCGCTACTCAGTTGCACCGCGGCATTTAGTGGTAAAAACCCTGCGAATTGGTGTGATCCTGAGTTTGACTTACTCTTGACACAAGCGCTTGATACCACCGATTTAGCCAAACGAAAAGCCTATTATCAACAAGCACAAGCGATGATAGTGCGTGAACTACCTTTATTACCACTTGCCCACGGTATGCGTTTTCAAGCAAGTAGTGCCGATGTAGAAGGTATTCCACTTGGCCCATTTGGCGCAATTTCCTTAGCCAACGCGAGGAAAAAATAATGGTGTTAAATTATATTTTACGCCGTTTAGGCTTACTGTTATTTATGATGTTTACCTTGAGTGTATTTACATTTTCACTCAGTTATTTATTTCCCGGCGATCCGCTTAGTAATTTAAGTGGTATCAGTAATACCAGTTTTTCACAAACCAGTGAACTACAAGAAAAATATCACTTTAACGATAATTATTTAATGCAATATTTTGCTTTTATTGCGCGTATTGTGCAAGGCGACTGGGGCGTGTCGTTCGCTTCGGGCGACAGCGTATTTACTCATATTATCGAGCTATTCCCAGCCACGTTAGAGCTGAGTATTTATGCGTTAATTATTTCTGTTGTGGTTGGCGTTCCGGCAGGTATCTTGGCGGCGGCCTATCATCGGCGCTGGCCAGATAAACTGGTTAACTCCACAACGTTAGTGGGCTACTCAATGCCGGTATTTTGGTTAGCTTTGCTGCTGATCATGGTGTTCTCATTACAACTAGGTTGGTTCCCGATGTCAGGGCGAATGGGCTTACTGTACGAGATCCCCTCCCAAACTGGCTTTATTTTGATTGATATTGTATTAGCAGACTTTCCTTATTCTGGTCTGGCTATGCTTGATGCTCTGCATCATTTAACCCTGCCGACCATTGTTCTGGCAATGTACCCAACCACTGTATTAGTGCGCTTTACACGAGAGTCAATGTTGCATGTGCTTGAGCAAAGTTTTATTAAAACTGCCCGAGCCAAAGGCTTAAACCGTGCCCAATTAATTATGCATCATGCCTTACGTAATGCCTTATTACCGGTTATAAAACAAATTGGTTTGCAGTTTAGTACCTTGATCACTCTGGCGATGATCACCGAGGTGATTTTTTCATGGCCAGGTGTTGGCCGTTGGTTAATTGATAGTATTTATCAACGAGACTACCCTGCTATTCAAGGTGGCTTATTAGCGGTATCGATGTTTGTAATTCTGGCGACTATTATTGCAGAATTAACCTATACCTTGTTCGACCCGCTGTCACGGAATCAAGCGCATGGCAAAGTTTAATTTATTTTCAGAAGAGTCAAACAAATCGCCATTAGCGCGATTTTGGCGCAAATTTAAATCCAATCATCCTGCCTTAGTGGGGTTATGGATTTTTATCGCCTTTGCTATTTTAGCTGCGGCTGCACCACTGATTGCACCATATGGGGTAAACCAGCAACACAGTGATGCGTTACTTATTCCTCCATCGTGGCATGAAATGGGCGATGTACGTTTTATACTCGGTACTGACGACTTAGGTCGCGATGTACTCTCACGGCTTATGAATGGCGCAACTTATACCTTTGGCTTATCAGTCATTGCTGCGCTGATCACCACCATCATAGGTGTGTTAGTAGGCACATTTGCCGGCATTAGCCGAGGTATTCGCTCAAGCTTTTTAAATCATCTACTTGATATAACCTTATCAATACCGTCTTTATTATTAGCGATTATTATTATTGCGATATTAGGCCCAGGCCTGATGAATACCGTGTGGGCAATTATTTTAGCGCTATTACCGCAATTTATTCACTCGGTGCGCAACCTCATCGTCACTGAGCTTAATAAAGATTACATTACTGCATTTAAACTTGATGGCGCATCGAACTGGCATATTCTCTCCAGAGGGATTTTTCCAAATATCTATGAGCATATTGTGGTTATTTTTACTATGGCATTATCAACCGCTATTTTAGATATTTCCGCTTTGGGCTTTTTAAAACTAGGGGCACAACCACCAACCACAGAGTGGGGTGCAATTTTAGCTGAAAATCTGGGTTTAATTTATTTAGCACCTTGGACCGTTGGCTTGCCTGGGGTATTACTCTTTTTAGCCGTGCTGTCGACCAACTTAGTGGGCGACGGGCTACGCCAAGTGCTCAAAGCACGTAAGGCTGACTAAATGCAATTACTTGATATACGAAATCTGACCATAGAGCTGCGCACCTCTGATACCGTTATTCGCGCCGTAGATAGAGTGAACTTGAGCCTCAAAGAAGGTGAAGTACATGCATTAGTGGGCGAATCTGGCTCAGGTAAAAGCTTAATTGCTAAAGCCATTGTGGGTGTATTAAATAAACGCTGGCACATCACCGCCGACCGTATGCATTGGCGCGGTGTGGATCTAATGCGCTTATCAAGCGAACAACGGCGTAAAATTGTAGGCAGTGACATCGCAATGATTTATCAAGATCCTAGTCGTTGTCTTGATCCTACCGCAAAAATATTTGAGCAAATAGCCGAAACGCTCCCAGAAATAACAGGCTCCGGGTTTTTCTTAAAGCGAAACCGTGAACGTAAGGACCGAGTAAAAGCGCTGATCCACAAAGTGGGCATTAAAGATCACGAAAAAGTACTATCGAGCTATCCTCACGAGCTCTCAGAAGGCGTTTGTCAAAAGGTCATGATTGCTATGGCCATTGCTCGTACACCTAAGTTACTGATTGCCGATGAGCCAACTACAGCTCTTGAAAGTACCACACGAGCACAGGTATTCCGGTTATTAAAAAGTTTAAATCAACTTAAAAACATGTCAATTTTAATGATCTCCCATGAACTTGAAGAAATCATTAATTGGTCTCATTGCATGCATGTACTTTACTGCGGGCAAATGGTTGAAGCAGGTCCAACCCAGCGTATTTTTGCCCAGCCTCGCCACCCTTATACACAAGCATTATTAAAAAGCTTACCGGATTATGAGCAAGGGCTTGCCCATAAAGAACCTTTTTATGCACTAAAAGGGACAATCCCAACCTTACAGCATTTACCTATAGGCTGTCGCCTTGGTCCTCGCTGTCCGCAGGCACAAAAAGCTTGTGTGGTAACACCGCCTTTAACTAAACAACATGGTCATAGTTATGCGTGTCATTTCCCTCTCATTAAGGTGATGAAATAATGCAACCTCTGTTAAAAGTGCAAGCCTTGTCAAAAAGCTTTAACCTGCGTGCAGGGTTATTTTCACGTAAGCGTTTTGAGGTATTAAAAAACATCTCGTTTTGTTTAGAGCAAGGTGAAACACTGGCTATTATTGGCGAAACTGGCTCAGGTAAAAGTACCCTAGCAAAATTACTCGCTGGAGCAGACAGCGCAGATGCTGGGCAAATCCTACTCGATGGCAACATCATCGAAAACAAAGGCGTTCGCGATCAGCAATGCCGCCATATTAGAATGATTTTTCAAGACTCCGAAGCCTCGCTAAACCCTGGTTTAACGATCGGCGATATGCTCGACGATTGCCTGCAATATAATACTTCTTTGGATAAAGTAACTCGCGCTGAAAAAATCACCGCAACACTGTCTAAAGTAGGTTTATTAAACGACCATCAGTATTACTACCCACATATGTTTAGTGGCGGCCAGCTGCAACGTGTCGCTCTAGCACGTGCATTAATACTCGACCCTAAGGTTGTAGTACTTGATGAAGCATTATCATCTCTGGACCCTTCTGTACGCGCACAAACCGTCAACCTGCTACTCAAGCTTCAACAGGACACGGGTCTCAGTTATATCTTGATCACTCACCACTTAAGTTTAGTACGCCACATCAGCGATCAACTTGTAGTACTCGATCACGGTGAAATTGTTGAATACGGTAGAACAGAGGATGTATTCCAAAAGCCACAATCAAAAGTCACTCAGAAGTTGCTAAGTTGCTGAAGGTAGAACTTTAAGCGGTAAGTTTTAGCGAAAAGAATTGTATAGGTGCTAGATTCTAGGAAAAGCCAGAGTAGCTCGGCATTAAATTTATCGCGTTGGTTGGCTTGATAGCAACGAAACCCAAACTGCTAAAAGCGAACATATAACAAGTCACTTTAATGCCCGTTCATGGCACAAAAATGTCTAATCTCTAACTCTTTTGTGAGTATTTAATATCTTCTTCTAAGCGTAACGTTTCTTAACCTCTTTGTGAATAATTAAAACAACCGACAATGCAAAGTTTTGATATATAGCAATAAAATATTTTTATGCCGTTACTCAATGGTATAAGCGCGAGATGTCCCGCGCAGAAACAGAAATATACCCGTTAAGCCGGTTGAATTAATGATTCAACAATTTTTAACGCTTTAATTTCATTTTCATCGGTAATACCATCAGCTTCAATGACTTGTTTAAGCAGCTCTAATACAAACTCCCTCATGGATTGATCGACAATATGTGTCATTCGATGCTGAATAAATGACTCGATGTCACCACTTTGCACTGCCAAAACACATTTGCTTGTCATATCAATTATATAGTTATCAAGAGCAATGACAGAATTCCACTCAATTTTATGTGCCCAGGTTTCGACGACTCTCAACTCTTCTTGTGCAATAGAGCCATCAACAGCGACAAATAATAACGCAAGGTCTAACAGTGATTCTTTTTGTAACTGTTCAACACAGATACCCATATCAAAGTTATTTAATAACTGCTCGAATTTCATGATGTTCCCTTAATAATATAGAGGTAATGCTATTGAGCTTATACTAAGTCTGCTAAAAAGTAATCAAAATAGGTTCGGTAGATTGGGGGGGGAATTTATTTATACTTGAACTCAGATATCTGCCTGTTAAAAAATAAAAAAAGGCGCCAATGGCGCCTTTTCATTATTTAATTAAGCATTACTCTGTGGCGGCTTGCGCTTTAGGTAAGTTTAATTCTGCATTTGCTTTTAAAGCTTCAATGAATACCATGTAGTTTTTGTTAACTTGGGCCATAGTAATATTTTGCTTAAGCTGTGCGTCAATTTCGCCTTCAACAGTAGCGTTAGTCACTGTTTTAAGTGCTACGATTGCCGCGTCACCGTTGTTTAGGTCAACTTTTTCAACTACTGGTGTGTCAGTTGGGTGTGCCATTTTAAAGGCATGTTGAACGATTGCAGGCGAAACAGTGTAAGCTTGACGGGTTAGTGCCGCTTCTTGACGAAGTTCTAAACTTTGCTCAGTTACTAGGTCATTTAAGCTCTTGCCAGCTTCAATCTCAGCATACAGCGTTGTTGCTTTTTCTTTCGCAAGCTCTGATGCTTTTTCACTAACTAAACGTGCTTTAATTTGCTCTGATACATCAGCAAGTGCTTTTGTTGCAGCTGGTACATGCTCTTTAACACGCACTAACACAACATGCTCATCGCCCACTTCGATAACCTCAGAGTTCATTTTATCTTCAAGCACATCTGGTGAGAAGATTGCAGCTAATACCGCTGGTGTATTAAGCGGCGTAGGTAGAGAATTACGGTCAACTAATGCTGTTGTTTGTACTTCAACACCGGCAACTTCTGCAGCATCAACTAAGGTATCTGAAATTTCAAATGCAATAGCGCCCATTTCTGTTTGCTTTTCATAGAATGCATTTACTTTTTCAGTACGCTCAAGCTCAGCACGTAAATCAGCTTTAACAGTGTCATACGCTTTTACTTGTTGGCTCTGAATATCAGTTAACTGAATAATATGGTAACCAAACTCAGATTGTACAACGTCTGAAAAATCCCCTTTGTTTGCCAATGCGAATGCCGCATCTTCAAAAGCAGGATCCATCATGTCACGTTCGATCCAATCTAAATCACCGCCCATTTCAGCACTAACGATATCATCAGATGATGATTCTGCTAACGCTGCAAAGTCAACGCCTTGTTGTAATTGTGCTAACAAGTCTTCTGCTTTGGCTTTTGCTGCATCATCGTCTTCACTGTTATCAATTAAGATATGCGACACACGGCGTTTTTCAGGTTCGGCGTATTGTGCTTTGTTTTGATCATAATATGCTTTAACGTCAGCTTCGCTAACATGAGTTTCAAGTGTTAGGTTAGCTGCATTTAAATCAATGTAGTTTACTGATACTTGCTCAGGCGCTAAAAACTGCGACATATTTAGGTCATAGTAATCGGCAATTTCTTGCTCTGTTACCGTCACGTTTTGCTGTAAAGACTCTTTGCTGATCACGACATAGTCAATACTACGCGTTTGCTGTTGTAGCGCAACGGCATTAGCCAATTCGCTATTTAGAGCGAAATCGGTGCCTGCAACCGCTGAAATTAGCTGGCTTCGGGTCATTTCTTCACGTAAATATTCACGAAATGCGTCAGGTTGGAAGTTCATTTGACGGATAACTTGTAAGTAACGATCGTTGTTAAATTGCCCACCAATTTGGAAGTATGGCAATTCTAAAATCGCTTTACGAACACTGTCGTCACTAACACGTAAACCAAGTTCAGCCGCTAGTTGAGTTTGCAATTCTTGTTGTACTAGACGGTCAACGACGCCTTGACGAATTTGTGCCATGTAATTTGGATCAGCAGCAATTTGTGCAAAGTATTCGCCAAATTGTTGCTCTAAACGTGCACGTTCATTTTGGAACGCACGGCTAAACTCGGTTTGGCTAATTTTAACTCCATTTACTTCAGCTACGGGCTGCTCTGTGGTTTGACCTAAGTAACCACCGATCCCTGCTAAGGCAAAAGATAAAATCACCGCGCCTAAAATAATTTTAGCTACCGGTCCTTGTGAACCTTCTCTGATTTTCTCAAGCATTTATTTATCTCTATTCTATTCGAGGCAGAAATCGCCTTGCTTATGTAAAAAAAGCGTATCTTACCAGATACGCTTTTTTACTTGAAGCAGTTGGCGAGAAAGAACGTTAATTAAGCTGTAAAAGCGATTAACTTCTTACACTACCAAACTAACTCACTAAAGAGCAGTGATTAGCTGTTACATGCATCTTTAAGCGCTTTACCTGCTTTAAAAGCTGGGATAGTCGCTGCAGCGATTTGAATTGTTTCGCCTGTTTGTGGGTTACGGCCTGAACGTGCAGCACGTTCACGTACTGAGAAAGTACCGAAACCAACCAATGCTACTGAATCGCCATCTTTAAGAGCGCCAGAAACAGCCTCGATGAATGAATCAAGTGCACGACCCGCAGCCGCTTTAGAAATGTCAGCATCAGCTGCGATTTGATCGATTAATTGAGATTTATTCACAATATCATCCTCTTTCATTGTTATTATCAAGAGCGATTGTTTTTTAAACTAACATCACTATTTTGAAAATTTTAGAGCAAACTTTTTCATGCTCATACGATTGTAATTTTTCTTCAGCCTAGGCCACATAAGGCCTCGGCTTGAAAACCAGTGCTTAACTTATCATACCATCTAGATTTGAAAAGCCCTTTAAAGCACTTTTTTTCGCTTTTTTACTGGTTTTTTGATGTTTCGACTGAAAAACTCTCAACTGGGTGTACTAAAGCCAGTTTTAAAACCTCATCAATCCACGTAACTGGGTGAATATCAAGTCCTGCCAATACATTGTCAGGGATCTCTTTTAAATCACGTTCGTTAATTTTTGGAATAATGACCGTTTTAATTCCACCGCGATGAGCGGCTAATAGTTTCTCTTTTAAGCCACCAATTGGTAATACTTCACCACGTAAGGTGATTTCACCCGTCATCGCCACATCAGCACGTACCGGGTTACCTGTAAGACTTGATACCAAACCTGTTACCATCGCGGCGCCAGCACTTGGTCCATCTTTTGGAGTTGCCCCCTCAGGTACGTGAACATGAATATCACGTTTTTCGTAAAAATCACTGTTAATACGAAATGCATCAGCGCGATTACGTACAACTGTCATAGCTGCTTGAATCGACTCTTGCATTACATCGCCTAGTGACCCGGTGTAGCTTAGTTTACCTTTGCCTGGTACTGCGGCACATTCGATGGTCAGCAAATCACCGCCCACTTCAGTCCACGCTAAACCTGTAACTTGGCCAATGCGATCGCCGTCTTCAGCTTTACCATAATCATAGCGCTGCACACCTAAGAAATCTTCAAGGTTGTCAGCGTTAATAGTGACTGTTTTAGTGCCTTTTTCAAGCAAGATATTCTTCACCGCTTTACGGCATAACTTAGATATTTCGCGTTCTAAGTTACGTACGCCCGCTTCACGGGTGTAATAACGAATAATGCCGATGATTGCACTGTCTTCGATGATTAATTCGCCATCTTTTAAGCCATTGCGTTTAACTTGTTTAACAATTAAATGCTCTTTGGCAATATTCAGCTTTTCATCTTCGGTATAACCCGATAACCGGATCACTTCCATCCGATCCAATAACGGACCAGGAATGTTAAAGCTGTTTGATGTAGCAACAAACATTACGTCAGATAAGTCATAATCGACTTCTAAGTAATGATCCGCAAAATGGCTATTTTGCTCAGGATCAAGTACTTCAAGCAGTGCCGATGCAGGATCGCCACGCATATCTGATGACATTTTATCGATTTCATCTAACAAGAATAATGGATTTTTAACGCCCACTTTACTCATGTTTTGAATCAACTTACCTGGCATTGAACCTATGTAAGTACGACGGTGGCCACGAATTTCTGCTTCATCACGTACACCACCTAGTGCCATACGAATATACTTACGCCCTGTAGAGCGAGCAATCGATTGACCTAATGACGTTTTACCAACACCCGGTGGACCCACAAGGCACAAAATTGGCCCTTTGAGTTTATTGGTACGCTGTTGCACAGCGAGATATTCAATGATTCGTTCTTTGACTTTATCAAGACCGTGATGGTCGCTGTCTAAAATCTTTTGTGCGCCCGCTAAGTCTTTTTTCACTTTCGAACGTTTTTTCCATGGCACATTAATTAATGTGTCTATGTATGAACGCACAACCGTGGCTTCTGCCGACATCGGCGACATCATTTTAAGCTTAGCAAGTTCAGAGTTCGCTTTTTCTTGCGCGTCATTGCTCATACCTGATTCTTCAATGCGCTTTTTCAGTGCTTCGAATTCATCTGGTACGTCGTCAAGCTCGCCTAATTCTTTTTGAATGGCTTTCATTTGCTCATTAAGATAATACTCACGTTGCGACTTTTCCATCTGCTTTTTAACGCGGGTACGAATTTTTTTCTCAACTTGCAATAAATCGATTTCACCTTCCATCAACGCCATTAAATATTCAAGACGTTCTGTAACATTGGTGATTTCGAGTACTTTTTGCTTTTCAGGCACTTTCAGCGGCATGTGCGCTGCCATCGTATCGGCAAGGCGCGGCGCTTCATCAATGCCACTGACCGAGGTTAACACCTCTGGTGGTATTTTTTTATTTAGCTTTACATAGCCTTCAAACTGACTGATGGCACTGCGAATAAATACATCTTGCTCTTGCTCATCGATTTCTTCTGAACCAATAAACTGCGCATTAGCAACAAAAAAGTCTTCATTATCAATAAAGCTTTCTAGTTTTGCTCGCTGTGTGCCTTCAACCAGTACTTTGACTGTGCCATCAGGAAGTTTAAGCAATTGTAATACCGTGGCTATGGTACCAACACGGTAAATATCATCTTGCTCTGGCTCATCCACGGTCGCGTCTTTTTGCGCAACAAGGAAAATTTGTTTGTCTTTATCCATTGCCGCTTCAAGGCATTTTATTGATTTTTCACGGCCTACAAAAAGCGGGATCACCATGTGCGGATATACCACGACATCGCGCAGTGCTAGCACCGGGATTTCGACTCGATCTGTTCTCTCAAGCGTCATTATTTTTCTCTTCGCTCTTCATTTATTTTAAAGATTACTCAAGTATATGGGGATAACCTAAGTAAAGTTCAACAATTTAACGCAACTGGATTAAATAAATTATAAAAAAAGGAGCACTAGGCTCCTTTTTATTATCAAAATGAGTAAATTTTACTCAGACGCTGCTTTATCTTGGCTAGCGCTTTGATAAATCAAAATAGGATCTGATTCACCTTTGATCACGGTTTCGTCAATCACGACTTTACTGACATTTTCCATTGAAGGAAGTTCGTACATAGTATCGAGTAACACCGCTTCAACGATTGAACGAAGACCACGGGCACCTGTTTTACGCTCCATCGCTTTATGAGCGATAGCACGCAGTGCATCATCACGGAATTCAAGTTCAACGTCTTCCATACCAAATAATGCGCCGTACTGTTTCGTTAAGGCGTTTTTAGGCTCATTTAATATTTGCACTAAAGCCGACTCATCGAGTTCAGTTAAGGTTGCCACAACAGGTAAACGACCGATGAATTCTGGGATCAAACCATATTTCACTAAATCTTCTGGCTCAACATCTTTAAATGTTTCACTTAAAGAACGGCTCGCCGCAGATTCTTTTACGTTAACCCCAAAACCGATACCGGTATTTTTATGGCTACGCTGCTCAATCACTTTATCAAGACCAGAAAATGCGCCACCACAGATGAATAAGATTTTAGAGGTGTCTACCTGTAAAAACTCTTGCTGTGGGTGTTTACGTCCGCCTTGTGGTGGCACAGATGCCACAGTACCTTCAATTAGTTTAAGCAGTGCTTGTTGCACGCCCTCACCAGATACATCACGAGTGATCGACGGGTTATCAGATTTACGTGAAATTTTGTCAATCTCATCAATGTAAACAATACCGCGTTGCGCTTTTTCTACATCGTAATCACATTTTTGTAGCAACTTTTGGATGATGTTTTCAACATCTTCGCCCACATAACCAGCTTCAGTTAGTGTGGTTGCATCGGCCATTGTAAACGGCACATCTAATAAACGCGCTAATGTTTCAGCTAATAATGTTTTACCACTGCCGGTTGGGCCAATAAGTAAGATATTACTTTTGCCTAACTCAATATCCGTTTTACCGGTTTGATTACGCAAACGTTTGTAGTGATTGTAAACCGCTACTGACAGTACTTTTTTGGCGTGATCTTGACCAATAACATAATCATCTAAATGATTACGAATTTCTTTTGGTGCAGGCAGTTTATCAGAGGTATTGTGCTTTGGCGCAATGTCTTTGATCTCTTCCCTGATAATGTCGTTGCATAGCTCAACACATTCATCACAAATGTATACTGAAGGGCCAGCAATTAACTTACGAACTTCATGCTGGCTTTTGCCACAAAAAGAGCAGTATAACAATTTATTACTTTTGTCGCCGTCTGTAGGAGTGTCAGACATTCAGCTACCTCATCTTATTCGTTGGCTGCCAAACTACTTAGCAGCTATTTTAATACGCTTAACTATACCAAAAAATATTGGTTTTCACAGTGTAAACAGCTCAAGCTAGTACTGTTAGTTACCAGCTTGTATTTGTTACTTGCTGTCGCGACTAGTAAATACCGCATCAACTAAACCATAATCAACAGCTTGGCTGGCGCTCATGAAGTTATCACGGTCTGTATCTTTTGAAATCACATCTAATGGTTGGCCGGTATGCTCTGCCATTAAACGGTTTAGTTTATCTTTAATAGACAAAATTTCTTTGGCGTGTATTTCAAAATCAGATGCTTGACCTTGGAAACCGCCTAATGGTTGGTGGATCATCACGCGTGAATTAGGTAAACAATAACGTTTGCCTTTTGCACCAGCAGTCAATAAAAATGCTCCCATGCTCGCCGCTTGGCCAACACAAATAGTGCTTACATCTGGTTTAATGAAATTCATAGTGTCATAAATCGCCATACCCGCAGTCACTGAACCGCCTGGCGAATTAATATATAAAAAGATATCTTTTTCTGGGTTTTCTGATTCTAAAAATAGCATTTGCGCTAAGATCAGATTAGCCATGTTGTCTTCAACTTGACCTGTTAAAAAAATGATTCGCTCTTTTAATAGTCTCGAATAAATATCATACGAGCGCTCGCCTTTCGCTGTTTGTTCAACAACCATAGGTACTAATGCATTGAGTGGATCTGTAATACCAGTGTTCATATTTATCTAATTCCTTATGCGCTTATACTTATCCTTATTATAAGGAAGCATAGTTATTTTTTGGCGAAATTGAAGGCCACAAACTAAAATGGCTCGGGCACACTGCATAATACAGAGTAACACGAGCCATTTAATCGTTAGCGAGGGCTTAAGTCAATGACTTATTAAGCACCTTGCTGTGGATTCATGATGTCATCAAATGCTTTTTCAACGTCAGTTACATTTGCTTTAGCTAAAATAGCTTCAACAGCTTGCTCTTCCATTGCTACATTACGCATTTGTTGCATAAGTTGATCATTTGCTTTGTAGTATTCTACAACTTCAGTTGGATCTTCGTATGCAGAAGCCACTGTTGCAATTAATGCTTCAACTTTTGAATCATCAACTTTGATCTCGTTCGCTTTAATTACTTCACCTAATAATAGGCCAGTCTTAACGCGTGTTACTGCTTGTTCATGGAACAACTCTGCTGGAAGCTCAGGCATGTTTTTAGCGTCGCCACCAAAACGTTGTGCAGCTTGTTGACGTAGTGCATCAATTTCTTGATCTACTAGCGCTTTAGGCACATCGATTTCGTTGTTAGCTAAAAGACCTTTAATTGCTTGGTCTTTCACGTTAGCTTTAACCGCTTGGTCAAGTTCACGTGTCATGTTCTTTTTAACTTCTTCTTTAAGAGCGTCAACACCGCCTTCAGTTACACCAAACTTAGTTGCGAATTCTTCGCTAAGTTCAGGTAGCTCTTGCGCTTCAACTTTCTTCACTGTGATAGTGAATTGAGCTGCTTTGCCTTTAAGATTTTCAGCATGGTAATCTTCAGGGAAAGTTACGTCAGAAACAACTTCCTCGCCTGCTTTTTTACCTACGATGTTATCTTCAAAACCTGGGATCATACGACCTTGACCAAGTTCTAATGGGAAGTCTTCAGCTTTTCCGCCTTCGAATACTTCACCGTCGATAGTACCTACGAAATCAACCGTTACACGGTCTTTTTCGCCAGCAGCCACATCAACTTCAGCCCATGATGCATGTTGCTTACGAAGTGTTTCTAGCATGTTTGCTAAATCTTCATCAGTAACTGATACAGCTGGTTTTTCTACAGTAATTTTATCTAAACCTTGAACTTCAACTTCAGGGTAAACTTCAAATGTTGCTGAGAACTCTAAATCTTTACCCGCTTCAAGTGCTTTAGGAGCAAATGTTGGTGCGCCAGCTGGGTTAATTTTTTCAGAAACGATTGCTTCGATGTAATTACGTTGCATTAATTCACCAGCAACTTCCTGACGAACTGCGCCACCGTAACGTTTGTTGATTACAGACGTTGGTACTTTACCAGGACGGAAACCATCAATACGCTGGGTTTTAGACAGTTGTTGTAAGCGTTTTTTTACTTCGGTCTCAACGTTCTCTGCAGGAACGGTGATGGTCAGACGGCGCTCAAGGCCTTGAGTCGTCTCAACAGAAACTTGCATGATATACCTCAATCTTCAATTTTGGCGACTGTTCGCCTTCCTTACAAACACGGTAATCACTATGCGTTTTGGCACGTTTAAAGTCATTTAAGCGACTTATCAACCCCATCTTCACTATAAGATACCAATGCTGCTCTGCCCTTCGGGCACTATGTTAAACAATAGACGCGGCATTATAACCTAATATTTATGATAGTCGAGTCTAGGGGGCAATTATTTGGTCAGATAGCGGATTAAGCAAGCATAGCGAATGAAAAGTAGGCGTTTTAGCTATCAGCTATCAGCTATCAACTATCAACTATCAGCTATCAGCTATCAGCTATCAGCTATCAGGAAGAGAATAAATGAAATTTTAAGTTAATAAATAATTTTTAGAATTTTTATAGATATTAAGAAAGTGGTCGGCGATGCAGGATTTGAACCTGCGACCCCTTGGACCCAAACCAAGTGCGCTACCAAACTGCGCTAATCGCCGATATTGAAGTATTAAACCTCGTTTTCATTGAACACTCAAACTTTGTATTTGAGACCACTTTTTGAGAAAGTGGTCGGCGATGCAGGATTTGAACCTGCGACCCCTTGGACCCAAACCAAGTGCGCTACCAAACTGCGCTAATCGCCGATATTCTTTTGTAAATGGGGTGACTGATGGGGCTCGAACCCACGACAACCGGAATCACAATCCGGGGCTCTACCAACTGAGCTACAACCACCGCTATATTTACATGTTTTCAAATGGTGCACCCAGAAGGATTCGAACCTTCGACCGACGCCTTAGAAGGGCGTTGCTCTATCCAGCTGAGCTATGGGCGCATCGAAAACTTCATAGTTTACCAATAAGCCAATCTATTATAATAGAAAGTGGTCTGCTTTTCAGCATTTAACCTGTGACTGCATGGGACATACCCAAACCAATCATTACCATTCTTTATAATTGAGAAAGTGGTCGGCGATGCAGGATTTGAACCTGCGACCCCTTGGACCCAAACCAAGTGCGCTACCAAACTGCGCTAATCGCCGATGCTTACTATTGTTAGCGAGTGACCTCGTTGACAACGGGGTGCATAATAGTGATTTGACCGTGTCAGGTCAAACCTTTTTTTAAGAAAATAAATCAATCGGTCATTTTTAGTTCATAATGGTTAAATATTGTGAGGATCAGCTAAAATTTCAACTGTTTTATATAATTAGCGGGTATATCAGAAAAGCAACTTGGCGCATTAGCGCTTTTCTGCGAAAATAGTAAGCATATTAAAAACGAATAATAAAGAACGTGTTCTTTATTAGCATTATATTACCCCTATTTCTGTATGCATTCGTTTTTAAAGTATCGGTATTAAGTTAACTAACCCCAATTAAAGGTCACCCATGACGGCAAACATCATCGATGGTAAGGCAATAGCTAAACAAGTACGCAGTGCAGTAGCACAAAGAGTAAGTGAACGTGTTGCAAACGGTTTGCGCGCACCTGGACTTGCAGTTGTACTTGTAGGGCAAGATCCTGCAAGCCAAGTTTATGTAGGTTCAAAACGTAAAGCCTGTGAAGAAGTTGGCTTTATTTCTAAATCATTTGATTTACCAGCAGATACAAACGAGCAAGCATTATTAGATTTAATTGATGAGCTCAATAACGATGCACAAGTTGATGGTATTTTAGTACAACTTCCTCTTCCCGCTGGTCTTGATGTTGAAAGAATCCTTGAACATATCACTCCACTCAAAGATGTTGACGGCTTTCATCCTTATAACATTGGCCGTTTAGCACAGCGTATGCCTGCTCTTCGCCCTTGTACGCCAAAAGGTATTATTACACTGCTTGATTCGACCGGTGTAAAATACAAAGGCATGCATGCAGTTGTTGTTGGCGCTTCAAATATTGTTGGTCGTCCTATGGCATTGGAACTATTACTTGCTGGTTGTACAACCACTGTGTGTCATAAATTTACGCAAGATTTAGAAACTCATGTACGCCGTGCTGATCTGTTAGTTGTTGCAGTTGGTAAACCTGAGTTTATTCCTGGGGATTGGGTTAAAGAAGGTGCAATTGTGATCGATGTAGGCATTAATCGTTTAGATAGCGGCAAATTAGTCGGTGACGTACAGTATGATATCGCTGAACAAAAAGCACATTTCATCACGCCAGTACCTGGCGGCGTTGGCCCAATGACAGTAGCAAGCTTGATTGAAAATACTCTTGAGGCCTGTGAAAAATACCATAGCTAATTAGCCTCTAACGTCGCATCAAGAATTAACAAGGGTTGCTGTTTAGCAACCCTTTATTGTTATTTGTTAGACTATTTTAGCTGAGCGCTGGCGCCGTGTTAGCTTTAACAATTGCGGCAGCACAGAGAAGAAAATCATTAAAACCATTATCGTATATTGCCAAACTTGATAGTGCTCACTTAGTAATACAACGGCGCAAATAATACCTGCGATCGGATTAGCAATCGTACCGAAAGTAAACTCAACCACCGTCATGCGGCCAAGTAACCAAACATACAAGATATACGCAAGCGCTGTATTTGGCACAATTAACCAAAATAATGCAAGCCACTGTATTGAACTGACACCATTAGCAAGTACTTGATATTGTTGTGGATCAAAGTAAATAGCTTGAGTCATTGCTACTAATGATAACAATGATCCGCCAATGATCAGCTGCCATGTTAATACCGTCCACCAATGAGTGTGGGTAGACATTTTTTGCACTAAAGTACTACCAACAACAATTGTTAACAACGCACCAATTAAAGCGAATACTCCTAAGGCATTAATCGTGACATGCTGGGGATCAAATAATCGCCAAGCCAAAATCACTAATATAAGTGCGCACACCGATTGCAAAAACGCTGGACGCTGCTTTTTAAAAACCCACGCATAAATCAACGCAACCACAGGCACAGAGACCATACCAACACCGGCAATTGCCGCTGGTAAATTAACCGCCATAATAAAAATAAAACTAAAAAACAGGGCAATATTAACCACAGCTAATAATACTAAACCGCGCCACTGTTTTGCTTTAGGCCATGATGGTTTAAGCACAAATAACAGTAAACCCGCAGGTAATGCTCGCAACGCGCCAAGTAATATTGGCGGCCAATCTGGGGTGGCATATTTAGTGACCGCATAGGTGGTGCCCCATAAAAAAGCAGGGATCATGGCAAGAAAAATATTCATTTCATTCCTTTCAAAATAACTAAGAAACGCAAAGGTAAAACCTAAGGTTAAGTTGAGGTCAAGCTAGAAAAAATAAAAAGGCTGCCAAATTGGCAACCCTTTGTAATACTTACTAATACAATACTTACTAAAATACGTCTTATTCAGCAATGCCTATTTGACTGGCACTAGTAAGGTAATTAATTACGCTTTACGCCATGTAGTTTTACCTGCAGAGTCTTCCAGTATCACCCCAAGTGCATTTAAAGCATCACGCGCTTCATCAGCCGCAGCCCAATCTTTACTCGCGCGCGCTTTATTACGCTTAACTATTAACGCTTCTATTTGGGCAACTTCGTCATCTGCTTGGCCACCTTGTAAAAATGCCTCTGGTGCTTGTTGAGCAACCCCTAACACTTCCCCAAGACTGCGCAGTACAAATGCTAACTTACCCGCTTGCTCAGCATCAACGTCTTTTACACGGTTTAGCTCTTTGGCTAATTCAAATAACACCGGTAATGCTTCTGGTGTATTAAAGTCGTCATCCATTGCTTTTCTAAATTTAGCCACATGTTCATTTGTTGCTAAATCACAACTGATAGGCTCAACACCACGAAGTGCCGTATAAATACGCTCAAGCGACGAACGTGCTTGATCTAAGTTCTCTTGCGAGTAATTTAACTGGCTGCGGTAATGACCAGAAATTAAAAAATAACGAACCGATTCAGCATCATATTCTTTAAGTACATCACGAACAGTAAAGAAGTTGTCTAATGATTTTGACATCTTCTCTTTATTTACTTGTACCATACCCGTATGGATCCAGGTATTGACGTACTTGCCGTTATTTGCACAGCATGATTGCGCAATCTCATTTTCATGGTGTGGAAACTGTAAGTCTGAACCACCGCCATGAATATCAAAATGCTCACCTAAATGCTTTGAGCTCATTGCCGAACATTCAATATGCCAACCTGGACGACCTTCGCCCCACGGTGATATCCATGATGGTTCACCCGTTTTGGCTTTTTTCCATAACACAAAATCAAGTGGATCATCTTTATCTTGTGCTACTTCAACACGCGAACCGGCTTGTAGCATAGTTAAATCTTGCTGTGACAATGCACCGTATTGCTCAAACGTTGAGACGTCGAATAAAACATCGCCGTCGGCTGCAACATAGGCGTGGCCTTTAGTAACTAGTCGTTCAACCATTTCGATAATTTCGTCCATATGACCTGTGACTGTAGGTTCAATGTCTGGACGCAACATGTTTAGACTATCAAAATCTTCATGCATTGCTTTTGTCATACGCACAGTTAAGTCATTAATCGCTTCGCCATTTTCATTCGCACGCTTAATGATTTTGTCATCAACATCGGTGATATTGCGTACATACTTTAAATCATAACCAATGTGACGAAGATAACGTACGATCACGTCAAAGCTAACAAATGTGCGGGCATGACCAATGTGACAATAATCATAAATGGTGATACCACACACATACATGTCGATCTTGCCGTCGACCATAGGTTTAAATTGCTCTTTTTGACGCGTGAGTGTGTTGTATATATTTACCATTTATTTTAAGTCCTTGACTATTTACTTGAATCGCTATGTTAACACTTGAAAAGCCCCTGCTCTAGCGCTTTATCAATTGAATAAGCACTTTGTTAATCTTAGCTAACTAAGATAAAATAGCGGCAAATAAATCAGCTAATAGGAAACCACATGGTTGTTCTACACACAAATTTTGGTGATATCACCATTAACATGCTCAAAGAAGATGCGCCAAACACAGTTAAAAACTTTTTACAGTATGCTAACGCAGGCTTTTACGACGGCACTATTTTTCACCGTGTAATTGATGGTTTCATGGTACAAGGCGGTGGTTTTGAACCAGGTATGACACAAAAAGAAGTGCATGATCCTATTCAAAATGAAGCAAACAATGGCCTTTCTAATAAGATTGGTACACTTGCTATGGCACGTACTCCTGATCCACATTCAGCAACAGCACAGTTTTTCATTAACGTGAATAACAATGACTTCTTAAACTTCAGCAGCGAAACATCTCAAGGCTGGGGTTACTGTGTATTTGCTGAAGTTGTTGAAGGCATGGACGTAGTAGAAAAAATTAAAGCCGTTGCTACAGGTAGCACAGGCTTTCATCAAGACGTACCTCTTGATGACGTTATCATCACAAGCGTAACTGTAAACTAATAGTACGCTTACCCACGTAACGTGGCGTTTTAGCGGGTATCTATGCTATACGTATATGCCCGCTTTATTTATTTTTAAAAGACTTACCTATGACTCGCCAAACCTACTTTATTGCCGACCTCCATTTAAGTGAAAATCGCCCAGATATCAGTGCAGCTTTTTATCAGTTTTTAGATACGCATATTATTAATAAGGATGTAGACGCGCTATATATACTTGGTGACTTTTTTGAAGTATGGGTTGGTGATGACTATGTAACTGCACTCTCAACTGAAGTTGCAAAGCATTTAAAAGTAGTGAGTGATAACGGCACCCCAGTATATTTTGTGCATGGCAATCGTGATTTCATTATGCGCGATAAATACGCCAAACAAGCAGGAATGACTTTATTACCCGAACAGCTGGTAATTGACTTATATGGCACTCCCACTGTCATTTTGCATGGCGATGAAATGTGCACACAAGATATTGAATATCAAAAGTTTCGTAAAAAAGGCCGCAGTTGGTGGTGGCCAAGATTAATGCTTGCTATGCCACTTTGGTATCGTCGTAAAGTTGCGCAAAATGCCAGAGAAAAATCAAAGCAAAATCAAACCGGTAAAGCGCTTGAAATATTAGATGTTACTGAACAAGCGGTACTAGCAACATTTGCAAAACACCAAGTAAAACATATGATCCATGGCCATACCCATCGCCCTAATGTGCATCATTATGAAGTAGATAAGCAAACACTCACTCGCACAGTGCTGGGTGATTGGTATACTCAAGGCTCTTATTTAGTTGTTACCGCACAGACACAAGAACTAGTGAGTGAACCATTCGCACAAATATAAAATATTGTCTACGCTTACGATATTGATCGTTTTTAGTACTGGTCGTAATGCTTAAATTATTTTTCATACTTATTTGTTTATTTTACGCAGGCCATACATACAGCCAAGATAAATGGCTTTTTGTTACCGAGCCTTTTCCCCCGTATTTTTCAGAGCAACTGCCGCAACAAGGTTGGTTAGCTGATATTATTATTACTGCATTAGCAAGCCAAGATATTGAAGCTAGCATTGAGTTTACAACTTGGGCTCGTGCACTAAGATTACTTGAAAAAAATAAGCGAACAGCTCTTTTAGGGGCTTATTATAGCGCCGAGCGAGAAAAAACATTCCACTATTCACG
The DNA here is from genome assembly GCF_028885455.1 of Pseudoalteromonas rhizosphaerae. Lineage (NCBI taxonomy): Bacteria > Pseudomonadati > Pseudomonadota > Gammaproteobacteria > Alteromonadales > Pseudoalteromonadaceae > Pseudoalteromonas > Pseudoalteromonas rhizosphaerae. The sequence goes on along the minus strand of NZ_CP118496.1, from coordinate 1,505,839 downwards.
ACCATTAGCAAAGTCATTTACTGGATTATTTAAACGAAAAAGTAGCAAAATAAATTACGATGGCAGTTTAACGTCATTACAGCCATACAGCATAAGTAAAGGTAGTAATTATATAGTTAGCGAGGGTTTTAGTAGTGAACATAATTTAGCTGTTACAGCGACTAATGACTTGATCAGCAGCTTACGCGTGTTACAGCTTGGCCGCGTTGATTTAGTAGCTGGTACCAAAGAAGTCGGTGAGTACTGGTTAAACAATCATCCACAATTACAAACAGGACAGTCAATCGTATATATCCCTCCTCATTTAGCGTCCCACTACCTATATATTATTTTTTCCAAATCTGCTGTGCAAAGTAAGCAACAATTAATACAATTAGAAAACGGTTTCAACACCATTGTAAATAATGGTGAGGCCGCACAAGTTCTCCTACGCCATGGCTTTTCAGAAGCTAAGACTGAGCAATACCTACAATTTTTAAAACGTTAAAACACAAATGCTTATATGACTATCACTCCAAGCAACGAATTCTGCATCTTAAGATAGTTTGGGTATAGTAATAGTAAACTCAGTTTTAAAGCGCTCTGTAGAGTGTGGATTGGACTGTAGTTTAATTTCCCCCTGCAAAATTTGTGTAACCCATTGGTGCACCATATATAAGCCAAGCCCAGTATTGCCAATACCACGAGCCGAGGTATAAAAAGGCTCAAATATGAACTGTTGAGAATCCTCTTTAATCCCAACACCACTATCTGAAATGGTTAATTTAATGGATTGACTAGCCGCTTGTGCTATTTTTATTTCAATTTCACCAACTTGATTTTTTGCAAACCCGTGGGTTAATGCATTCATTATCAGGTTTTCTATCACTTGGGAAATAATTCCTGGTCGGCTTTTTATATCTTGGTCAGTATCAACTAAGGTTTTCACTTTTACGTTTGAGTTTTTTAATCTTGAATTAAGGGAGATCAGTAAATCTTCAGTTATTTTTCTTATATTACATGTGATGACATCATCATTATGACGGTCTATCGCCATTTTTTTAAAACTTTTAACTAATACCGCTGCCTTATTTAAATTAATTTTAGCTAACCCTAAATTTTCCTCAATGCTCTGTGTGCTTTTATCTAATTGCGATTTAGTTAATCCGGTTTTTATCGCGTCACTCAACTTATTAATAACCACATTCGCGTTAGACACAGAGATAATAGCACCACCGATGGGTGTATTCATCTCATGAGCAACCCCCGCCACCAACAACCCTAAAGACGATAGTTTTCGAGCTTCGAGTAAGCTTGTTTGTAATTGCTGCTGCTGCCTTATAGTTAAATCGAGCTGTTTGTTGACGCTATCTAACTCTACTTTTTCACGCTGTAGTTTATAAGATAAAGTAATTAGTTGCTGTTGGAATAAATATTCACGGTAACTAAAACCAAAACCGCAAATACATAAAACAACACTACACAGAGCAGCATATTGAAAAGCAGTCATTTTTGCATTATACAGCAGCTCTTTAGGGCTACCGATAAGTATAATAATCTCTTTATCTGAATCTGCGGTTCTTTGTGTTGATTCACGTAGTGAAACAATAGAGAATCGCCTGAAAGTATATAAACTGTCATGAAAAATACGTGAGGTGCTTTGTACGTCATGTTTAATGATATGTTGCCAAAGCGCTGGAGAGTTATTTGCTAGCGAGTTATTAACTTGATTATACATAAACCCAAACTGTAATGCGGGATCCTTATTATACAACCAATAACCATCATGATTTAGAATATTTACTTGGGTGTTTTTTTCATCATATTGTCGAATATTACTAAATAAATAATCCAGATTAAAATTCACTACTAACAAGCCATCTATTAAATAATCACCACCTTGCGTTCTGTAAGTCACCCTAATTGTTGGCTCATGCGGGACAACAACTTTTCCACGCTCAATATTTAAATCAATTTCTGAAATAAATGTATTCGGTGGTGCAACTAACATCCCTTCTTTAAAATAATAACGATTTTTCTTATTTTGTAATTGTGATACCTCAACAATTTCGCTTTTTTTATTGCTGAAATTAATTCTATAACGTTCTTTACCACTGCGTTCAAGCCAACGTATTTGTGAGATATTGGTTGATACAGAAGCAAAATTTAAAAAATAATCATTTATGAGCTTGTCGCTTTGTTGAGCGCTCAATGTATTTAAACCTGTATTACTTTTTAATACTTGGCCATTTGCTAACAGCTGAGTGAGTTTTTTAATACTGCTTAGCTCTTTAGATAAATCAGTACTCACAAGCACTAGTTTTTCATCTTGGCGCTCTTTTATTATGGTTACTTTTGACTGATAAACTTGCTCGTACACCAGCCAGCCAATTAATATCGCAACAAATAAAATAAACAGCGACTTTATGAGTACGCCTTTTTTGTCGCTATAAAATGAGTTACTTTTTTTAGTCATTTACATTATCAAACTGTGCTAACCAGATCAGTAAATCATCATAAAATAGCGGTTTTGAAAAAAAGTAACCTTGGGCCATTTCACAACCAGCTTGTTTTAACCATTGCACCTCAAACTCGTTTTCAACACCCTCAGCTATAATTTTAAAATCAAATTGCTTTGCGAGACTAATGATCATTTTTATCATGTATTGATTATTTATATTATGCTCAAGGTTACTGACAAAGTAGCGATCAATTTTTATCGCATTCGACGGTATTTCATTTATATGCGCTAACGACGAGTAACCCGTACCAAAGTCATCAATACTTACTTTAATACCCAAGTCCATAAACCGTAATAAAGCCTCTTTAATGAAATTGTAATTACTGATCGCTTGCGTTTCTGTCACTTCAAGTTCCAGCATCGAGGGAGATACTTTATATTCCTCAATCCGACTTTTGATAGACTCAAAGTAAGAAGGCTCGATCAAGTCATAAGATGATGCGTTAAATGCAATGGGTAAGTTTATGCCACAGCTTTTTAGTTGATTAATAGTTTGTAGTATTTTTTCAAAAATAACATTATCAAGCTCATTAATTAAACCAGCGGTTTCAGCAAGCTCTATAAATTCTTCTGGATTTACAAAGCTGCCATCAGCCAACTGCCATCTAGCTAGCGCTTCAAAACCAATTGGTTTTAATGTTTTCAGGCACATTTTTGGCTGTAAAGCGACACGCAATTCTTTGGTACTAATAGCCGTCCTAAGGCGCGCCATCAACTCATAACGCCTTGTTATTGCGACTGTCTTTTCATCAGTATGCAAAATAAACTTCGTTTGAGTTACTTGCATGTAATTTAAACTCGACTCTGCTAGGCTAATTACTTTTTCGGGAGTAATATTTGATGCGCAACTTAACTTTAACTCCAATACTCTTACGTCAATAAATTGCTTAACATTTTCAATTTCGTACTTTTGTTTATTATGAAAATGAGTAATATCATCGGCAATATCAAAATCAACATTGATGAGCATGCCAAAACTACGATTACTAATAATCGCAATTCTGGGGTCATACATTGAAAAAACATCTACAATACTTTTATGAACGAGTTTTATGATTTTTTTACAAAAATCGTAACCAAAGGTAAAAGCTTTTTCATCAAACTGGTAAATATCAAAAATAATCAAACGCATTTTTGATTGCTCATATACGTTCATATTTTTAATTTCGCGAGTTAACCAGTTTCTATTCTGTAAATTTAATGAAACATCAGTATAGGCAAGCTCGGTTAATCTATTTAATAATGAAATATTAGCAAACCCGCTACTTACGTTTTCACTAAATACTTTTAATAAATATTCATTTTCTTCACTAATGGGGTTATCTGATTTTACCAGGGTAATATAGTGAGTGCCTTCAGCAATGGTTGCTTCAAAGAAAAATATACTATGCTGATTTGAAAAAACATGACGTTTTTCTTGAATAGCTAGCTGGAAGTCATCGTACATATCGGCCAGTAAATTGCTATCTACTTTTTGCCCTTTCATACCATTAAAGCAGCCGTTAGTAGTCAGAATTACAGCACCAGCATCTTTGTCTAGATTACTTGAGCAAAGGATGCCGCCTCCCTCTGATATTTTTAAAATATTACTTAGCTCTTGCAGCACCGCAGCAGAGTATGAGCCCATATCATGTTTGCTATTAATGCTCCTTGATGCATCTAGCACAAGTTGCAAACCTTGTTTAGCTGCTTTTATTTGCGAAATATATTGCCAAGTTCGCATATTACTATTAACGATTGATTCAAGCTTTTGTGCAGAAATGTCAGACTTATTCCAGTACTCATCAATATCGAGCATTTTCATCACATCGGTTTCAGGGGCGAAACCGGGCTGCCCTGTTAGTAACACGATACGCATTTCAGCGTTGCCAATCACTTCTCTGATGGTATTAACCAAACGCAGTCCGGAGTCATCTTCTTCCATAACCACATCGATAAAAACAAGTGCTATATCTGGGTGCATACTTAAAGCAAGCGCAGCTTCTGGTACTGAGTTGGCCGCTAATAACTCATATTTGTAGCCTTCTTTGGCCTTTAATTCTTTTAAGCTATTAATTAATGCGTGTTGATAATCGAGATCATCCTCAACAGTTAAAATTTTCCATACTTTAAGGTCGGTATTTACTAACTCTTCCTCAGCAGAAAATACAAATAATCCCTCATTCTCATCCATATATACCCACCAAAATAATAATAGCAATGGCCTTTCATTTACAATGCATTGCAAAGCAATAAAATAACTGATAAATAAAAATTTAACTTGCTTTAAATATTAGGTGAGAGTTTTTGATGTGTCTAATTTAAAAACACTTTTGATAATAAAGTATGTGCTACAGCATGATTTGAAAAGCTGTTGCACATGTTGGTGCTCGTTAAGCGCTTTTATTTACCGGCGTACCACTGTGAAACTTAAAATCGTCATCACAAGATGTAATTAACTGCGCTTCAATTTCACCAAACTCTTTAACCCGCTCGGTAATATCAAAACCAGCAATTTCTTGGGCAAGAGTTAAATAGTCTTGGTAATGGCGTGCCTCAGAGCGCAATAACGAAATATAAAAATCACCTAAACGCTTATCTACATGGGGTGCAAGCGCGGCAAAACGCTCGCACGAACGAGCTTCGATGTAAGCACCGACTATGAGCTTATCGACCAGTGCATCTGGCTCAAAGGTTTTTACATGTCTTAGCATACCCTTAGCATAACGACACGGCGTAATAATTTGATACTCAATACCGTACTCATCCATGATCTCTAATACTTGATAAAAGTGGTGCAGCTCTTCTTTGATCAACATCACCATTTTATCAACCAAATCTTGCCCATAAGCTGAATCAGATTTTGGGATCACTGCTTTAGTCAGTTTGTTTTTAGCCGCAAGATCGCGCCAATTCCCTTCACGTTTGTATATCAGCGTTTCAAACGGCTTTAGCCACTCAAGCAAGGCATCGCTGCTTTGTTTATCCACGGCATATTTACGAATTAAAAACATCGCAGATTGCGCGGCTTTAAGCTCACAGATGAGATGATCAATTAAAATAACCGCTAGGTTTTCTTTTTTAGTGGCTTCATCAATCCACCCTAAAGGGGTTTCACAACGTAAAAATTGCTTAATCGGTTCTAAAAGTTTGCTATGTGGCACGAAGGGAGTTGCTCATTAGTATCTATCATTAAGAAAATGATTTTATCATGAAAAATGACTGATAATAAAACAAAGCTGGGGGTTTGATTAATTAAATAACCCGAACTCTAGTTAAATATATCCCCGCTGATTTTTTTGCTTTCGTCTCTCATTGGTGTTTCTTGACAAGACCCCATTACTGAACCATAACTTAATACAAGCTGTATAAAAATAAAACAGCGAACTAATTCCTTTTCATGGGGCACACAATTATGATACTAAACCATCTTTGGGGCATATATGCCCATCCACTCGAAGAGTGGCAAACAATAGATAACCGCCACGAGAGCTTAACATATAGCCTATCACATATATTACTTATAGCGTTGTTTCCATCTGCAATGGGTTATTACTCATCGGTTTATTTAGGCTGGAGTATCGGGGCTGGTAATCCGGTATTTTTAACCCACGATAGTGCAATACTGATTGCTGCAGCTATGTATGGCGCTTTAATTGTGGGTGTGTTTGCGCTGGCTTATTTAGCACATTGGATGGCTGTTACTTTTGGTGCAGAACCAACCTTTACCCAAACCTTAGAACTTGCAGCGTATACTTCAACACCAGTATTTATGTCTGCACTAGCGGCATTTTGGCCAGAACTATGGTTTGTTGTATGTGTGGGTTTGGTCGCTTTAGGCTATTCGGTCTACTTACTGTATACCGGTGTGCCCATTTTGATGCATATACCGCAAGAGCGTGGCTTTATTTACGCAAGCTCTGTGGTAACTTGCGGACTAATTTTACTGGTGATTATTTTAGCTGTCACCGCCATATTGTGGACCAACGGTATCGTAAGTCCAACCTTTACATGATACCTAGTTCAACGTTAGAAGCTGTAAAATGTAGTATAAAGTAGTGTTATTATTTTCTTTCCTTCGCAAAAAAGGAGCTAAATTTAGCTCCTTTTTTATTTCGCTAGGCAGAGATTAATCTGAGCCGTTTTCTTCTTGATTATGTAACTCTAAACCAGAAGACATGGCACTTTCACGACTACTTTTTGCCGAATCATTACGCAGCTGTTCAATACGATTCAAATAATTCTGATCGATACCACCGGTAATATATTGGCCATCAAATACTGATGTTTCAAATCGTGTAATTTCTGGGTTTTCCTGCGCTACGGCAGCAATCAAATCAGGTAACGATTGGAAAATCAAACCATCTGAGCCAATGCTTGCATTGATATCTTCAACTTCACGTCCATGGGCAATCAACTCAGCCGCAGATGGCATATCAATACCATACACGTTCGGAAAGCGAATTTCAGGTGCAGCAGAAGCAAAGTAAACGTTTTTAGCACCAGACTCACGCGCCATTTCAACAATTTGTGCTGAAGTAGTGCCACGTACAATCGAGTCATCAACTAGTAATACGTTTTTACCTTTAAACTCACGGTCAATTGCATTGAGCTTTTGACGTACTGACTTTTTACGCATTTCCTGACCAGGCATGATAAACGTACGACCAATGTAACGGTTTTTAACAAACCCTTGGCGATATGGCAGATTAAGTACGCGGGCGATTTCCAATGCCACATCACATGATGTTTCTGGGATTGGAATAACAACATCAATATCTTTATCAGCCCATTCGCGAGCAATTTTTTCGCCAAGCTTAGTGCCCATATTTACACGTGTAGCGTAAACAGACATGCGATCGATATTTGAGTCTGGACGTGCAAAGTAAACAAATTCAAAGATACATGGCGAATAAGATACTTTATCTGCGCATGTTTGTGAGTAAAACTCACCGCCTTCAGTAACATATATCGCTTCACCAGGAGCGACATCACGCACAAATTCAAAACCATCAGTTTTTAACGCAACGCTTTCAGAGGCAAACATATACTCGGTGCCATTTGCAGTTTCACGTTTACCAAACACTAATGGACGAATACCATTTGGGTCACGAAACGCGATAATACCATGGCCAATTACCATAGCGATGGTGGCATAACCGCCTTGAACTTTATTTATAACTTCGGTGATACCGTTAAAAATATCTTCAGGGTCAAGATGTAGTTTATTTGGTTTACTTAATTCATGAGCCATGATGTTAAGTAAAATTTCAGAATCTGAGGTTGTGTTAACGTGGCGACGTGCTTCACAGAACAATTGCTCTTTAAGCTGCTCTGCATTGGTTAAGTTACCGTTGTGTGCTAAAGCAATACCGAACGGTGAGTTAACATAGAACGGCTGCGCTTCAGACGAGCTAGAAGAACCTGCTGTCGGATAGCGTACATGGCCGATACCAATAGTGCCTTGTAAACGCTTCATATGACGGGTGTGAAATACATCTTTCACTAAGCCATTTGCTTTGCGTAAACTAAAGGTGTTGTTTTCAATGGTAATGATGCCCGCGGCATCTTGGCCACGGTGTTGCAAAACAGTTAAGCCATCATAAATCGCCTGATTTACAGGAGATGTTCCGACTATTCCAACGATACCACACATGAAATTTTTCCTCGCCGATTAACGGTTGACCGAATTTAAAAAGCTAGAGTTATTTTCGAGGTATGAAAAAAACCACTCAACAACAAAGCCAAATTCTGGGATCAAAATAGAGTTACCCCACCAGTGCGTATTGGGTGCACCAGTAAAAGCATCAAGAAAGAAGAGTAACGCGCTCACGACCAACACGCCACGAAGTGCACCAAAGACAATGCCGAAGACACGGTCTGTGCCAGACAAACCAGTACGTTGTACAAGTTCACCTAGAAGGTAGTTTAACAATCCGCCTAACAATAGCGTCGCAAAGAATAATATGGCAATGGCCGCTGCATTTCTTAAAAGGGGTTCAGAAATACTTGTTAGGAATGATGCTAAATATTGGTAAAACAAGCTAGATATGATAAATGCGCCAGCCCACACAGCCAAAGACATTGCTTCTTTTATAAAGCCACGAATTAAACCGATAATAGTAGACAGTGCAATAATGCCAAAGATGGCGTAATCAACCCAGATCATATGAACCAACTAGTCGTTAATTTGGGGCGCATTCTATAAGAGGTCAGCACTAAATGCCAGATCATTTTGCTACTTCAAATTGGGTAACTTTTCCGTTAAGTTTAGTAAGTGCTTTTAATTCAGGGAGTTTGCTCTCAAGCTGGGCTTTATCAAGCGACGGACCCACAAATACTTTGGTTAAAGTACCATTTGGTGTTTTAACTGGACGGGTAAAGGTTTTAAACCCTTTGTCACTTAGTTTAGCTTGTAGCGATTTTACATTCGCACTATGCGAAAAGCTCCCCAACTGAATTACATATGCCATTTTCGATAAATTTTCTTCAGGCTTACGTGATGGCTCAGACTTTTTTTCAACAGGTTGTGCTGTAGTCGTTGCTACAGTAGTTTGCTCAGTCGATGCTTCAACCATTTTTTTCGCTACTAGCGTCGTCTCTTCAACCGCATCAGAGGAACTTGAGAGTAGGTCATCATCTGGCAATATATCTTCCTCAGGCTCTTCGTTTGGCTGTTGTGCGTTAGCCACTTGATCATCTATTGAATCTTGCAAGTCAATAGTTGTGAACTCAGGACGTTCCGGAATGGCTTTAAAGCCTTCTTTGTAATGTACTTTTTCGCCATCAAGAATATTAGGAATAAACACGATAGCTGCAATCACCACAATAGTTGTGCCGACTAAACGATTTATAAAGCCTGAGTTCACCTGATTCCTCTCTATTTTTTCCAATAATTGATAGCAGCTGCAACAGTTAAGAAGGAGCCAAATATGATTAACACCGTCTTCTCATCAAGCTGTGGCAACACACCATCAAGTGCGTCTGCAACTGTTTGATATTTTTCAATTGGCGCGCTTGTATGCACATTATCCATGGATTTAGCTAAATTCTCTACTTTATCGCCACGAAAGCAATTAAGTCCGGCTAAACACCACGCATCAACTACCGGGCTAACTTCATTTAATACAGCGACTTTGTCTTTATCAGCCAGCATAGCGACTAACGCATGAACTTTAAAGCCTTGATCTTGCAGGTTAGCTAACTTTTTAGCTAAATAGCGTGCAGATTCAGCATTATGTGCCACATCAGTATAGACCATAGGTTTGCTGCTTAGTTGCTGAAAACGCCCTTCAACAACTAAATTAGCTAAACAATCACGGATCACTGCCTCACTAGGTAATAAATCTAACACGGCTAATGTGGTTAGTGCCGTTGCCGCGTTTTGGCATGGGATTGATGGTTTAGCAAACTCAAAGTGATGGGCTTGATATTGCCAACTAAAACTTTGCGCATGCTCTTTAAATATAAAGTCTCGCCCAGATAAATGCATCACCGCGTTAATTTCATGACCGTAGTCGGTGACTGTGAGCGGTATATTTAAATCGCCGACAATGGCAGGTGTGCCAGTACGGAATATCCCTGCTTTATCATAACCCACAAGCTCTCGCGTATCACCAAGGTACTCTTTATGATCTAGATCTATGGTGGTGATCACACTGGCAAATGGAGTAACAATATTGGTAGCATCGAAACGCCCACCTAAACCCACTTCTAACAGCACATAATCAACGCTATGGCGTTTAAAAATAGCCAGTGCGCCTAAGGTGCCATACTCAAAATAAGTCAGTGGCGTGTCACCGCGGCCTTGCTCGAGCAAGTCAAACGCATCAACATGAAATTGATCATCAAGCTCAGCGCCATTAATGCGCACTCGCTCGTTATAATGAATTAAATGAGGAGATGCATAGGTACCAACCGAATAACCTTGGGCAAGCAGCAGTGATTCTAAACATCGGGCAGTGGTGCCTTTGCCATTGGTGCCGGCTATTAGAATAATTTTACTTGGGCTATCTAGTAAACCAATGGTATTGGCAACTTTGGCAACGCGTTCTAAACCCATGGCAATATTTGCTGGGTGAACACTTTCTAAATAACAAAGCCAATCATCAAGGCTTGATGATTGGCTAGGAAGATTTTTTGTCATAGCGTGTAATCAGTAAAGCTGAAATTTACGCTACTCTATGCTCTTGTTCCGTAGAAGGCAAGTTCATAAATTTAGCTAGTATGCGGGCAAGTGTGTCACGCATTTCACGGCGATCAATAATCATATCGATGGCACCATGCTCGAGTAAAAATTCACTGCGTTGGAAGCCTTCAGGTAAGGTTTCGCGCACAGTTTGTTCAATTACACGAGGACCCGCAAAGCCGATTAATGCTTTTGGCTCCGCCACGTTGATATCACCTAGCATAGCTAATGATGCTGATACACCGCCCATAGTTGGGTCAGTCATTACTGAGATAAACGGTAAGCCTTGTTCGCTCATCTTAGCAAGTGCAGCACTGGTTTTAGCCATTTGCATAAGCGACATAAGTGCCTCTTGCATACGTGCGCCACCTGAAGCTGAGAAGCAAATTAGCGGCATGTTATGCTCTAAACACTGATCAACAGCATCCACAAAACGTGCGCCAACAACCGATGCCATTGACCCACCCATAAATGAGAATTCAAATGCGACGGCGGCCACTGGAATGCCTTTTAAGCGTCCCTTCATCGCGACTAATGCGTCTTTTTCGCCACTTGATTTTTGTGCGGCGGCGATACGATCTGAATATTTTTTCGAGTCTTTAAACTTTAAAATATCTTTTGGTTCGTGCTGTGTGCCAAGTTCTTGGCGGTCGCCATCATCCAAAAAGTGCTCAAGGCGTTTACGGCCACTCACACGCATGTGGTGATTGCATTTAGGACATACATTGAGTGATTTTTCTAATTCAGCTTTATATAAAATCGAATCACAATCTGTACACTTTGCCCAAACACCTTCAGGGATCTCTTTACGAGCCGAAGACTTTGTTGTTTTAGGTAGGATTTTTTCTAACCAACTCATTTGCAACTCTCTTAATACTATTCTGTGCTTTGCTGCGTTCCTGCCAAATCATTATTGACAGACAAATTTTTTCAATTAAAACATGAATTCCACACAGGCGGTATAAAAAACTGGTCTTAGTAGTGAAATGCCTGCAAGGTTATGTTTAATTTATCACCAATTAACCCTTCACATCCGTTAAGAATAAAGGGCCAAGTGGTGTCGACGGAATTTCAAACCGCGCCGGATAGTCAACATCAACTAAGTATAAACCTGCCGCCTTTGCCGTCGCACTGGCTTTGGCTCGCTCTTTTAAATCAAGTAACTCTTTTAGCCACACAGGTTGCTGCTTATGAATACCAATATCGGTTAAGCAACCGGTAATGTTACGCACCATGTGGTGTAAAAATGCATTAGCCTTAATATCAATAATCACATAACTGCCTTGACGCTCAACCGACAAGTGATGAATAGTACGTGTAGCAGTATTCGCTTGACAATGCAAAGCTCTGAATGACGTAAAATCATGCTCACCTAATAGATATTGACATGCTTCTTGCATTTTAGTTTCATCAAGTGGGTGATGAAAATGCGTAACGCCTTCATTTAATATTGCTCCTCGAAAGGCGTTATTGTAAATAACATAACGATAACGACGAGCAGTAGCACTAAAACGTGCATGAAAATCATCACTCACCGGTTTTGCATAGCGAATAGCAATATCTTTCGGTAGCAAGGTATTCATACCCATAGTAAATGCAACCATATCGCGTTCAGCATCGGTATCAAAATGCACCACTTGCCCAGTGCCATGCACGCCGGCATCAGTGCGTCCAGCACAGACTATTTCAACTGGATGATTACAAATACGCGAAAGCGCGGTTTCTACTTCTTGTTGTACGCTATTTACATGCGATTGACGTTGCCAACCACTATAACGGGCGCCGTTGTACTCAACTCCAAGTGCTACTCGCATAATTACTGCTTTACCTACTGTGCTAATGAACGGGGCATTTTATGCTATCTGACGCTGCAATAAAAGTGACTCTATACAAATTAAGCGCACAGCAGCCAAGCGACCTTTTTTCTATTGCTAAAAAAACGGGGAGTAAACTAAATTTACTCCCCGTTTTAACTATAAATGCAGAAACAACTTACAGTAATTTTGCTTTTAAGCTTTGTGCTTCTTCTTGTACTTCTTCGGGACCATTTGCTATTACTTCGTCAATAGCGTCAAGGGCTGCATCCATATCCCCTATTTCAATATAAGCACGTGCTAAATCAAGTTTTGCAGAATAACCGCCACTTTCAGCATCAACATCAGTTGGGTTATCTCCAGCAAGTAAGGCATCAAACTCACTTAATCCGACATCCATATTTACATCATCATAAGGTTCATAATCTAAGCTTGTATCATCACTTTGTTCAATCAAAGCATCAATATCGACGAATTCATCCGCAACGATGTCCTCATTTGTTGATGCATTCACGTCTTCACTTAATTGCTCAGCCGACGGCATATCATCAGGTACTGAAAGCTCTTCAAGTGTAGCAAGATCTTCACTAAGTAACGCATTGAAATCAACTTCAAACTCGCTGCTATCATCTATTTCTAAAGACTCAGGTTCAGCCAACTCACTAAGCAATGCATCAAAATCTGTTTGGGTGAGATCAGCCATAAAATCATCATCAAGCTGATCATCTGACAACGATTGTTCCAGTGGATCTTCAAGTTCAGTCGCGAAATCACTACGATATTCATCTTCTAACGCATCTGTAAGTTCATCTTCAACAACTGGTTCATCTTCAGCAACTAGTTCGTCTTCAACAACTGGCTCGTCTTCAATAACCAGTTCGTCTTCAACAACCAGCTCGTCTTCAACAACTGGCTCGTCTTCAACAACTGGCTCGTCTTCAACAACTGGTTCGTCTTCAACAACTGGTTCGTCTTCAACAACTGGTTCGTCTTCAACAACTGGTTCGTCTTCAACAACTGGTTCGTCTTCAACAACTGGTTCGTCTTCAACAACTGGTTCGTCTTCAACAACTGGCTCGTCTTCAACAACTGGTTCGTCTTCAACAACTGGCTCATCTTCAGCAACTAGCTCGTCTTCAACAACTAGCTCGTCTTCAACAACTGGCTCGTTTTCAGCAACTAGTTCGTCTTCAACAACTGGCTCGTCTTCAGCAATTAGCTCTTCTTCAGCAACTAGTTCGTCTTCAGCAACTGGCTCATCTTCAACAACCGGCTCATCTTCAGCAACTAGTTCGTCTTCACTACCTAGCTCATCTTCAACAACCAGCTCGTCTTCAACAACTGGCTCATCTTCAATAACCAGTTCGTCTTCAACAACCAGCTCGTCTTCAACAACTGGCTCGTCTTCAACAACTGGTTCGTCTTCAACAACTGGCTCATCTTCAGCAACTAGCTCGTCTTCAGCAACTAGCTCGTCTTCAACAACTGGCTCATCTTCAATAACCAGTTCGTCTTCAACGACCAGCTCGTCTTCAACAACTGGCTCGTTTTCAGCAACTAGCTCGTCTTCAGCAATTAGCTCTTCTTCAGCAACTAGTTCGTCTTCAGCAACTGGCTCATCTTCAACAACCGGCTCATCTTCAGCAACTAGTTCGTCTTCACTACCTAGCTCATCTTCAATAACCAGTTCGTCTTCAACAACTGTTTCGTCTTCAGCAACCGGCTCGTCTTCAGTAATCAGCTCATCTTCGATTAATAATTCATCATCAAAATCTTGCTCTAAACTATCTAAATCGTGGCCTCCCGCCATTGCATTAGCAAGATCTTGCTCAGCTTGACTAAGCTTCAGCTCTGGAGTACCTGGTTCTGACGTTTCCAGCTCAGTCTCATCGGCTAATTCTGCGTCACTATCAATCTCTTCATCATCGAGTTCAAGGTCTGGATAATCATCAAGCTCTAAACTTGGCGTTACTGTATCATTGCTAAGAGGTTCGTCTTCCAGTGCTAAATCAAATTCATCACCGAGTTCTTCATCTGCAAGCGGATCATCTCCCAGATCTATTTCAACTTCTTCGATATCATCGTTGAGCTCATCAACATCAGACCATTGTGGAGGCTCTACGTAATCATCTTCTTGCTGCAGCTCATTGAGTAAATCATCAACACTTTTTAGTGAAGGATCATTATATTCTTCGAGTAAATCATCTTCATCAAGTAAATCGTCGCTTGATTCTTCACTCGTTTGTGCAAATAAATCATCATCTAAACCTTCAAACTCTGATTCAAGTTCATCTAAAAGCTCTGGCTCTGCTACAAGCTCAGGCACTTTTTCAAGCTCTGGCTCTGCTTCAAGCTCTGGTTCTTCTACAAGTTCAGGTTCTTCTTCAAGCTCTGGCTCTGCTTCAAGCTCTGGTTCTTCTACAAGTTCAGGTTCTTCTTCAAGCTCTGGCTCTGCAACAAGCCCAGGCTCTTCTACAAGCTCAGGTTCTTCTTCAAGCTCTGGCTCTTGTTCAATAGTTACTTCTGATTCGTCAACTAAACTTGATGCAATAGATTCAACGTCTTCGACGTCTAGTTCATCTTCTACATTCGATAACTCTTCCATCGAATCAGAAAGAGCTTCATCTAGCTGCGTGGTATGCGCTTGATCAGTTAAACTTTCAATATCACAGAAGTCAAATTCATCGTCTTCTTCAAGAAGTGCAGATCCCGCTTCTGGTTCCGATTTTTCCTCAGTAGCATCCTCTAATAAACTATCAATATCACCTAAATCAAATCCATCATCTTCTTCAGCAATTACAGACTCTGCCGCTTCTTGATCGCTAGCTTCATCAATTAAACTATCAATGTCATCTAAATCAAATTCATCTTCTTCAGCCAGCTCCGGTTCAGCAGCTACTTGGTCGCTAGCTTCATCGATTAGGCTGTCAACATCGTCTAAATCAAATTCATCGTCTTCTTCAGCCAGATCATGCTCTGCAGTTACTTTATCGCCAGTCTCATCAATTAGACTGTCAATATCGTCTAAATCAAATTCGTCTTCTTCAGCCAACTCCGGCTCTGCAGTCGCTTTATCGCCAGTTTCATCAATTAGACTGTCAATATCGTCTAAATCAAATTCGTCTTCTTCAGCCAACTCCGGCTCTGCAGTCGCTTTATCGCCAGTTTCATCAATTAGACTGTCAATATCGTCTAAATCAAATTCGTCTTCTTCAGCCAGCTCCGGCTCTGCAGTCGCTTTATCGCCAGTTTCATCAATTAGACTGTCAATATCGTCTAAATCAAATTCGTCTTCTTCAGCCAGCTCCGGCTCTACAGTCGCTTTATCGCCAGCTTCATCAATTAGACTGTCAATATCGTCTAAATCAAATTCGTCTTCTTCAGCCAGCTCCGGCTCTGCAGTCGCTTTATCGCCAGCTTCATCAATTAGACTGTCAATATCGTCTAAATCAAATTCGTCTTCTTCAGCCAGCTCCGGCTCTGCAGTCGCTTTATCGCCAGCTTCATCAATAAGGCTGTCAATATCGTCTAGATCAAATTCGTCTTCTTCAGCCAGATTCGGCTCTGCAGTCGCTTTATCGCCAGCTTCATCAATAAGGCTGTCAATATCGTCTAAATCAAATTCGTCGTTATCGCCGTCATTCTTATCTGTCGGTTGATTACTGCTTTGTTCATCAATCAATGCATCAATATCAAAGTCATCATCTTCATCTGCTAACTCTTCACTGAGTGCTGCTAAGTCATCATCTGAGTCAAGCGAGTCATCTGATTCAGCAGTCGGTTCATCGTTGTCATTAGCAAATAAATCATCTAGATCTGATGCACTTAGAATATCGCCATCATTGTTGTCGGCTTTAATATCTAAATCAATGTCGTCGCCTAAGCTATCATCATCTGCTTGATCAAAATCTTGCTGCATGAAGATATCAAGTTCATCATCTTCTTCTTTAGCCTCGTCGCTTTCATCATCAAATACAATGTCGTCGCTCAGTAAACCATCTAGCTCGTCTTGATTTAATAAACTGTCACCATCTTCAAACGCATCATCAATATTGTCATCAAAAATAATATCGTCGTCATCAGGTAAAATATCGTTCTCAAGATCATCAAGCTGAATACTTACATCATCGTCTTCTTGAACTGGATCTGGAATAATTGGATCAAGTGATGGTCCTAAGTCAACATCATCCTCTGTTGTATAACTAGGGCTTTGTGGTAAAAATTCGTCATCATCAGTGCTTTCATCTTCTTTGTTGTTACGTTTACGTAAAAACATCACGATTGCAAAGATGATCAATAACGCTGGAATTGTCATTAATAGAATGAGAACTAGTGGATTGGCTAATAGCCCAGCAAAGTCAAACTCACTAGTCTCTTCGAGCTTTTTTGCTTGTTGTTGCTCTATAATTTCGTTCTGTTTTGCAATCAATTCAGAAAGTTGGCGTTGAATTTCACTGTCTTTACCAAGTTGCTCACGAATATTTTCAAGCTCTTTAGACACACCAGTTAACTGTTGCTTTAATTTATTGTTTTCAACTAAAATTTCTTCGACATTATCAACTGACGACTTGAACTGCTTTTGTAATTCAACAAGCTGACTGCCCTGTTGGGTTTTAATGCTGTTGATTTCTTGTTTTAATTCTTGCTTAGCTTCATCAACATCCACTTTGCGTGCTTGAGTTACTTTGGTTTGTGAAGCAGTAATTTCGCTGTTCGTAAGCGTGCCATTTTTCTTTTTTTCCCATAGCTCATCATCTTGCTCTGAACGCTGTTTGGCAAGCTCCGGGCTTACTGCGCGGATATCAGCTAAGGTAGGGATTTTTAAATACGCACCATCGCGCATATGATTGAGATTTTGATCTAAAAATGATTGCGGATTTTTTTCATACAGAGCCTGCATAACTTGATAAATACTGACCGAGTTATCAGGTCGCACTTTTGCAGCAATACGCCATAGTGTATCGGTTGGCTTTATTGGCCCAATAGAACGCCCTTGAACGCCATAATCAACGCCTTTAGGCCCTTTAAGTTGGCTGCCGTCTTGGGAGTATATCGGTGTTACCACCAATGCAGACGCTAATAAGAGGAGTGTAGCTAAACCGCGCATGCTGATCCTTTAATGTTTAAATGTTAACGCAGCGCCATTAAATTAGACGCTTAAACATTGATTATTTCTTGCAGAAATAACGTACATAAATAAATAGTTAATTAAGTCTTTCCTGCAAGCTCTATTCCAGTTGCAAACTATAAACCAGTTGCGGCTTAATATCCATCGCAACACTTTGAAACGTAATAGCTTAAACTTTATTAGCCGGAAGAGTTTTTTATCGTTAAGATTAAGTTTATACGCTTTTAGCAGCTATGCGGCAATTATTTGGCAGTTAAAAAATAAAAAAGCGACAAACTGCCGCTTTTCTTGCTTTTAATTAAAGATAGTTCGCTATCAACTCTTCAGCTATTTGCACGCTGTTCGTTGCGGCCCCTTTACGGGTATTATCACTTACAACCCACATATTTAAACCATGCGGATGTGAGATATCTTGACGTAAGCGCCCTACATACACAATGTCATTACCACTTGCATCTGTAACCGGGGTTGGGTAATCCCCTTCGTCTTCTATAAGTTCAAGCCCTGGCGCGTCATTAAGTAATTGTTTTACATGTTCAAAGTCGTACGGCATACGTGTTTCAATGTTAATCGCTTCTGAGTGACCAAAAAATACCGGAACTCGTACACATGTCGGATTAACAGCAATTGTGGTATCACCCAGAATTTTATGGGTTTCGTTAACCATCTTCATTTCTTCACGGGTGTAACCGTTATCTTCAAAAACATCAATTTGTGGGATAACATTAAACGCCATCTGCTTTGGAAATATTTCGCTATCTACAGGGCGTGCATTCATTAAATTAGCAGTTTGTTTTGCAAGTTCATCAACCGCTTTTTTGCCTGCACCCGATACTGCTTGATAAGTAGATACATTAATACGATCGATGCCGTATGCATCATAAATAGGTTTTAATGCCACCATCATTTGAATAGTTGAGCAATTAGGATTAGCAATGATATTGCGATTTCTAAAATCAGCAAGGCTTGCTGCATTTACTTCTGGCACAACCAGTGGTATTTCAAAATCATTTCTAAAGTGCGAAGTGTTATCAATTACTACACATCCTGCATCAGCGGCAATAGGTGCGTATTTTTCTGACACACTGCCACCGGCAGAAAATAAACCAATATGCGCTTGGCTAAAGTCAAACCCTTCAACGTCCTGCACTTCAATAGTTTCACCACGAAACTTAATATCTTCACCAGCGCTGCGACTACTTGCCAATAAAAATAATTGATCAACAGGAAACTTACGATCTTCTAACGTTTCAATAATTTGGCGACCAACAAGACCTGTAGCGCCAAGTACGGCAACATTATATTTTTGTGACATGTGTATTCCTCGTTTAACAGCCGCCATTGTGGCCGCTGTTTAAATTTTAAGTTATTCGACTACGAAACCAAGCCCTTGCAGCAAAGGCGAATATGCGCCTGCACCTAGCACTTTGACTGTGCTAAATTCACGTCGAATGGGGTAGTTTTTACGTAAGCTATCAAACCCTTCACTTGCTAAGTTGCATCGCAAAATACCATCATCACGACGCACATCGTAAACCAGATGGATCAACTGACCTAAATCAGCTTCGCTAAAGGTTTCTTGTAATGTAACTTGGGTAAACGCGGGCACTGGTAAAAAATCAGCTAATGCTTTGCCTGTTTGCAAACCTTTAAGCTCGCACAACTTTTCATAGAGCATTTGCGTGCCACGTGCTTTACCCTCTAAGGTATGGCCTGCGATATGGACACTGGCATAACGCACAAACTCAAGCAATTCAGTTAATATAGAAGGTTCGTTTTCCCATACATCTAATACCACATCGAGCTTGGCACCACCGCGCATAATTTCCAGTAGAGCATGATTATCGACCACATCGCCGCGACTGGCATTAATCAAAATAGTGCCAGGTTTAAGCGCTGCTAAACGCGCTTTGTTCATTAAATGCAAGGTACTATGTTTACCGGTCGTTACTAACGGCACATGGAAAGTGACGATATCCGCTTTACTCAACAACTCATCAATATCTGTATGCTCGGCTAATTGTCCCGCTTCATGCTTAGGTGGATCGCATACTAATACAGTGACATTAAGCGCGGCTAATTTATCTCGCAAACAGCTACCAATACTGCCCACTCCGACAATCCCAATGGTTTTGTGTTCCAAGGTGCAGGCATTTTCTTGGCACAGTGCAAACAAGCTACTGATCACATATTCAGCCACAGCAACGGCATTACAACCAGGTGCGCTCGTAAATGCAATATCACGTTGTTTGAGTAAATCAGTATCAATATGATCAACGCCGATTGTCGCCGTACCTACGTAGCGTAATTTATTAGCATGTATTAACAGTGCTTCATTTACTGAGGTTACCGAGCGAGTTAATAATACATCAACATCAATGAGCTGTTCGCTTTGTAATGTACGACCATCAAAACGCGTTACTTCACCAAAATCAGCAAAATATTGCTCAACAAGTGGCATGTTTTGGTCTGCAAGAATTTTCATTAACAAGTCCAGTAAGCACTAAGAGCCGCTATTGTAACGAACATAGCCGACTTTGAAAACGAAAAAGCCGAGCAAGTTGCTCGGCTTTAATTGTAATTTGGCTTTTTAATTAGCCTTTATATTTACTCATCACTAACGTGGCGTTAGTACCACCAAAACCAAAACTGTTAGACATAACAGTATTTAGTTCAATGTCTTTACGCTCAGTGATAATGTTTAAGCCTGCAGCTTGTTCATCTAGCTCATCAATATTGATTGAAGGCGCAACAAAGCTATGCTCTAACATCAATAGTGAGAAAATAGCTTCATGCACACCAGCGGCGCCCAGTGCATGGCCTGTCATTGCTTTAGTCGCGCTGATCATCGGTGAATTACCACCAAATACTTCTTGAATTGCTCCTAACTCTTTTACATCACCTACTGGTGTAGATGTACCGTGAGTGTTTAGATAATCAATGCTGTCAACGCCTTGCATTGCTTGACGCATACAACGTGCAGCACCTTCACCTGATGGTGCAACCATGTCATAGCCATCAGATGTTGCGCCATAGCCAACAACTTCAGCATAAATGTGTGCACCACGTGCAAGCGCATGTTCAAGTTCTTCAACAACAACAATACCGCCACCACCAGAGATAACAAATCCATCGCGGTTAGCATCATAAGTACGAGAGGCTTTTTCAGGTGTTTCATTATATTTGGTAGACAGTGCGCCCATTGCGTCAAATTCCATTGCCAATGTCCAGTGAAGCTCTTCACCGCCACCGGCAAAAACAACGTCTTGTTTGCCTAATTGGATTTGCTCAACTGCGTTACCAATACAGTGTGCAGATGTTGCACATGCTGAACTGATTGAGTAGTTAACACCTTTAATTTTAAATGGTGTTGCTAAGCATGCCGATGTTGTGCTCGCCATGGTGCGCGGAACCATATAAGGACCTACACGTTTTACGCCTTTTTCACGTAAAATGTCAGCCGCTTCAACCTGCCATTTAGATGAACCACCACCGGAACCCACAATGATACCCGTGCGCTCATTTGATACTTGATCATCAGACAAACCAGAATCTGCAATTGCTTGTGCCATTGAAATATACGAATACGCAGCGGCATCGCCCATAAAGCGCATTGCTTTACGATCAACAAACTCTTTAACGTCAATATCAATTTTGCCGGATACGTTACTACGTAACTTATATTCAGCAAATTCTGGGTTAAAAGCGATTCCGCTCTTACCTGTTTTTAACGATTCTAATACTTCTTCTTTGTTGTTACCGATGCTTGATACAACACCGATGCCCGTAATAACGGCTCTTCTCATGGGTAATTACCTTAGCTTGATACTAAATTGTGTTCTATTTTACGCTGAAACTTACAACGAAGTGG
Organism: Pseudoalteromonas rhizosphaerae; assembly: GCF_028885455.1. NCBI lineage: Bacteria > Pseudomonadati > Pseudomonadota > Gammaproteobacteria > Alteromonadales > Pseudoalteromonadaceae > Pseudoalteromonas > Pseudoalteromonas rhizosphaerae. Next base: position 1,484,359 of record NZ_CP118496.1, on the reverse strand, counting down.
TCAGCTTTCTAGCGTACACTTGTACTCTGAACCTCTAGCTTATAAATAACGCCAGACTATTTCAAAGAAAACACGTAAAATAATGAAAAAAGTACTCATTAATTGCATGCCATGATTAAAAACGCTGAAATTCACTTTAATAACTTAGGTACACCCGTTGCAGACAACTTTAACGATGTCTACTTTTCGAACGATGATGGCCAAGCTGAGTCTGATTATGTGTTCTACCAGCAAAATAATATGTCTCATCGATTACAAAATCATGACCGTGCACATTTCGTTATCGCTGAAACTGGTTTTGGTACTGGGCTTAATTTTTTAAATACATGGCAACAATTTAAAAATCATCTAACCAGTAGGCAACATCAAAGCCAAGAAGTTCACAACTCAGCACAACAGAATGTGCAGCGCTTACATTTTATGTCTTTTGAAAAGTATCCGATTAAAACAGACGATCTGCAAAAGGCATTGCAAGTATGGCCTAGTTTAGCACCATTGAGTAAACAGTTACTCGCTAAGTACCCGATTAATTTAGCTGGTTGCCATCGTCTTGAATTTGACAATGGTCAAATTATACTCGATTTATATTTTGGCGATGTGCAAGAATCACTCGCAGCTATAAGCTACCCGCAAACAGGTATTATCGATGCGTGGTATCTAGATGGCTTTGCACCGAGTAAAAATCCAGAAATGTGGCAGCCAGCCTTATTTAATTCAATGGTGGATATTTCTCGTAGTAATGCCACGTTTGCAACCTTTACGGTTGCAGGTGTTGTACGTAGAGGTCTTGCTGATGCAGGGTTTGCGGTACAAAAAATCAAAGGTCATGGCAAAAAAAATGAAATGCTGATTGGTTCTTTAGCCCATGCTAACCAAGCACAATCGGCGCCACCTTATCTGGCTCATCAGCAAAGTTCACTTAAAAACGTTGCTGTCATTGGCGGAGGGATAGCCAGCAGCGCTATTTTATATAGCTTGGCGAAACGTGGGGTTAACAGCCAACTTTTTTGCCAAGATCCCCAACTCGCGATGGGCGCATCTCATAATGTGCAAGGTGCGATTTATCCGCACTTACAAGCAAAAAACTCCCCGCAGAGTGAGCTTTTTGCGCACAGTTTTTTATATGCGAAACGACTTTATCAGCAACTCACTGAGAATGGCTTTCACTATGATCATCAATGGTGCGGCGTATTACAACACGCGATCAAACAACCCTTAGTTGAGCGCCATCAAAATATTGAACATAAACAGCTGTGGCCAGATGAACTCATGCACGGCGTAACGCCTGAGCAAGGTGATGAAATTGCCGGTGTAAGTACAGGCTACTCTGGCGTATATTTCCCGTTAGGTGGATGGGTTAACCCACCACAATTAGTGAGCGCTCTGTTCCAACAAGCCCATAAACTCAAACCAATTAAAAGCCATTTTAATTGTGATATCGAACAGCTTGAGAAAACCCCGCAAGGCTGGCTGTTATTGAGCCAAGGGCAACAGTTTGGCCCATTTAGTGACGTTATTGTATGTGCTGGTGAGCACAGCGACCGTTTTGTACAAACTCAGGCTCTGCCAATTGTTGGCGTGCGTGGTCAAGTATCCCATGTACAAGCAAGTCCTGCATCACGTAAACTAAAAACCGTGCTATGTCATAAAGGCTACTTTACTCCTGCTTATTTAGACCATCACTGTATGGGCGCAACATTCGAGAAGAACTCAAAAAGCCGCGCAGTCAAAGACCAAGACAATCAAACAAATCGCGAGCAACTGCTTCACTTTTATGGACAAACCGACTTTGCCAGTAGTCTAGGTGAGATCACGGCAGCTAAAGCCGCTGTACGTTGTAGTTTTATTGATCACCTCCCTATGGCCGGAGAATGGCCGCAGCAAAGTGATTATATTCACGCGTTTGCCAATTTACGCGCAGGGAAACGCTATCAATATCAATCCTTACAAAAACCACAACAAGGACTACACATACTCACAGGCTTTGGGGCTCGTGGCTTATGCAGTGCGCCCCTGTGTGCAGAACAATTAGTTGCTGCACTTAACAATGAACCACAGCCTTTGAGTGAACGAGTAAGCCAAGCGATTCACCCAGCCCGCTTTATTGTAAGAGATTTAATTCGAAATAAAATTTAACTTAGCAAAAATAGCGTGTAGGAACCGATGTGATAAAAATAATAACACCACTGATGTTAGCAATAAGCCTAACCTCAGTGACTTGCGCTGCAAATTTAGACAGCGTTCCGCTACCAGCTGATTTTAAGTACTCATTACAAATTGCCGATGACTACCCACTGATACAAACTGGCTATGTTGCTCAGTCGATTACAAAAGTGAGTGCTTTTTATCAACAAGCTTTAGGTAAGTCTGAGCTTATTATCGGTGATAATAAACGCCGAACGTTGTTTTATACCATCGACAAGAAAACCGTGCGGATCAGCTTATATGCTCGTGACTACCGAACCGAAATAGCGATTATGATCACGCAACCATAATCGCTTGACGGCGAACTGATCTGAATACGTATGCATAAAACAAACTGTTGAGCTTATAGCAAAAGCACCGTAGTTTATTATTAACACAATAATAACAACACGGTCTTTAATGCGCTATTTACTTTATATATTGATTCTCTGCGGCAGTAACTATTGCAACGCCGCAGCAATCAAATTACAAAGCTACTCCGGTGATACCTCCTTACCACACAAACTATTACTAACCGCATTAGCGAGGCAAAACCTTGCATATATACATCCTTACGAAAGTGATAAAGACATTTCAAATGCACGTATTTTAAATGATGTAAAAAATGGTCAGTTAGATGTGATGTGGAGCATGACTTCTGAGCAGCTTGAGCAAGACTATCAAGCAATTTATATCCCTTTATTTCGTGGTTTGTTGGGTATGCGCTTGGCGATGGTCACTCAACAAAATCAGCATATATTTAAACATGTAAACTCTATTAAAGACCTCTATCAATTTAGCGCCGGACAAGGCAAAACGTGGCCCGATACCGCTATACTCAAAGCGAATGGCTTAAAGGTGATCACTACCTTAAAATACCCTAATTTATTTCCGATGTTAGAAGGTAATCGCTTTGATTACTTTCCCCGTGGCGTAAACGAACCATGGGATGAAATAGCTAATAACAGTGAGTTAAACCTGACCGTTGATCCTTACATTTTACTAAAATATACCGCGCCGTTATATTTCTTTGTCGCTAAGGATAACCACACTCTCGCCAGCCAGCTTAATTCTGCGCTACAAGATATGATTGCCGATGGCACTTTTACCACCATGTTCTTTAACGACAGCCAAGTAAAAATGGTACTAGCTAAAGCTAACTTAGCAACACGAAAGGTGATCCCATTACAGAACCCTAGCCTGTCATCACGCACTCCACTATTACAACACGCACTGTGGTTTGATCCACTTAACGAGAGCAACACGCAATGAAATCATTACAAAGAAAAATAATCACAGCGCTTAGTATTTGTTTACTCGTCACTTTTAGCTTTGTAATTGGGGTAAACTACGTATTACTAAAAAATGATGAAACCAAACAATGGCATAAAAATGTTGATGCGATAAAGCAACAATTAACGGTTATTTTAGCCGAGCCAGTATTCTCATATGATAAACCCCTGATCGCGCAAATATTGCAGGCATTTGCTAAAAATCCAGATATTCAACAACTGCATGTTATTGATCATCGTGGTATCGAACTTGGTCGACTTGATAAACCCAGCAATACAACAAAGCAATTGCTCAAGCAGCAAATTGATCTAACATTCTCAGAACAACCAATTGGTACTATCCATATCAGCTTTAGCCAAGATGAATTAAACCATGGCATCAACAAAGCATTAAGTACCATGGTTATCACCCTTGCCATTTCATTTGCCTTGTTAGGCATTATTATTCTTAGCGTATGCCGCATACTGATCATCAAACCGATTGTCAGTGTCAATCAATTGGTGGATGAACTTGCCCGTGGCTCTGGCGATTTAACTCAGCGAATAAACTATCAATCTACGGATGAAATTGGCCATTTAGTTGCGGGCTTTAACCGCTTTATTAATGAAGTGCAGCAAATAATCTCAAGTCTGGGGCAAACAGCTACCGAGCTTGAAGTGATTGCCGCAACAGTAAACGAAGCAACAGTGCGTTCAAAATATGAAGCCGAGCAAGAATATCAATTAACCGATGCGGCAACCTCCTCTCTGAGTCAATTAACCCAAGCGACTAAAGAAATTGCCCTTGGAGCGACGCAAACAGCGGATAAAACAATGCAAGTACAAGGACTTTGCCAAGACGGCGAGCTATCGATGAGTCATAACAGTAGTTTGATAAACGACCTTGAAAATCAATTAGATCACACATCAACGGTGGTAGAGCAACTTGATAGTCGCAGTAGTGAGATAAGCCAAGTTCTTGATGTGATTAAAAGTATCGCCGAACAAACCAACTTATTGGCGCTTAATGCAGCAATTGAAGCTGCACGTGCTGGAGAGTCTGGCCGAGGCTTTGCCGTAGTTGCTGATGAAGTTCGCGCACTTGCGAGTAAAACCTACCATTCCACATCAGAAATCGAAAATATCATTACTGCACTACAAACCAACGCCAGTGAATGTGTAGCCGCCACACAAAAAAGCAAACAAGTGAGTACCGACGTTACTAGCGCGAACGAGCAAAGCCAACGCGTTTTTCATAATATCGCTCAACAAGTTGATGAGATGAACTTAATGAATGAACGCATTGCAGCCAGTTCAGAAGAACAAACCTCGGTTACGCAAGGAGTATTAGCCACTATGGAAAAAATCAATCATGGCGCAAAGTCGCTTGCCCAAGAAGCGGATCATCTTGATAAGACAGTTAAGCAGCTCAATGATCTTGAAAAAGGCATTGTGGCTAAACTTGGGTTGTTTAAGTATTAAATGCAAAAACGGCTAGAAGGCTAGCCGTTTTATTTACGCTTTAATGACTCCTAAAATTGATATTGGAACCCTAGCGCCCATTCATTTACATCATTTTCTCTTAGCTTATAATGGCTATAGTTAATTGAAACATCTGTATTTTCAAGCACTGGATAAGCTAATTGCCCGCCAAAATAAGGGCGTGTATTGGTGTCACTATATGTAATTTTTTGCCCCGTAGATGAGCGGCTATCGATTGAATAATGATAATGGAAAGCCCCTACAAAAACCTTACTCTTAACTTGGCCCAACAGCGGGAATACATAAGCTGTTTGTATCGCAGGTCCTTGTGACAATAGCGGCACGGTTTGTGATACATTCAATTGCGCATTACTTGGATCAAGCGTATCTCCAACAAAGGTCATACTACCTTCACCTAAGTTGATATAGCGTACGCCAAATTGCCAATTAGTCGCTAACGAATAAATCCCGCCTATTGACCAACTAATATCGGTATCATCGTATTCAGTATTCGCTAATTCGACTGATTGATCAGTTGTGGTGGAGCCTGCAACGGCCGCATAACCAATCGTGCCATCCATAGACCACTCACCAGCTAGTACAGGCTGACTGACTACCACAGCCGTAGCGAGTAAAGCCCATGGCGTCAGTTTTGATTGGCGACGTATAAAGACTAACCCAATCATTAACAACACCATGGTGCTGCCTAAACTACCTGATGAGCTATTTTTAACCGTGGTGGTTGTATAAGCTTTTACGGTCACTTTTACTTCTCCTTTTGCTTCAGCACCTTTACTGTCAGAAACTGTATACTCAATAAAATCAACACCTTCAAAACCTGCTTTGGGCTGGTAATTCAATGTGCCATCGTTATTTATAGTGACTGTGCCTTGCGTAGCTTGCGCGCTTATTAAACTAAGTGCGTCGCCATCCGCATCGCTATCATTGGAGAGCACATCAATAACTATTTGCGTGCGGTCATTGGTGCTTGCAGTATCACCAATAGTTGTTGGGGCACTGTTTACTACCACACTAACAGTCGCTGTACCAAAGGCTGTTCCACCTTTACCATCAGACACACTGTAGTTGATCGTTGCAGTACCAATAAAATCAAGTAATGGTTGATAACTAAGTTGATTATTAACGATTGCTACCTCACCAAAATCAACACTTGCACTGGTGAGCGTCAGTACATCATTATCTGCATCGCTATCATTACTAAGCACATCAATAACAATACTATTACCTAGTGCAATAGTTACTTGATCTGATTGTGTAACAGGCGCGCTGTTATTACTACTCATAACGCTAACGCCGCCTGGATCAACAATTTGACCATTCGCTATGCCATCAGCATCATTGATACCACCATCAGTTATGCGTAATTGTACACACCAGTCACCTTCTTTAAGCCCTTCTTGCCACAGCTGACTATTTGGTGAAGGGCAATACCCTTGCTCACCTTGAGTAGAATAGACCTTATCGCCGTTGCTGGTATTAAAGTCAATCCACTCATTATTGATAAGCTTTCTATAAATCGCCCCCGCTGGTATTGGCATTCTTTGCGGAAGCACTATGTGGTAGTTTTCACCTTTTTGCTCCATGGCGGTTACTATAAAGCTAAAGTAACCACCAGAGTTATCCATCCCAACATCTGCAGGCAATTCATTTTCAAACAATTGTGCTGCGCCACTGCTATTTTGTATGCTTGAGAATGCTTTTCTTAAACATGCTCCCGCATCCCCCTCGACAAGAAACTGCGCGGACTCATTTACTTGCTCAGGTAATACATTACATTCATTAATATTATCCAAATAATCAGGAATACCATCACGGTCATTATCTTGTAGACCTTCGATATTGTCTGGTATTAAGTCATTATCAGTATCGGCAGTTGTTAACTCAGGTAACTGAGCTACCACTTCAACATAACTGGTCACTGTAGTTGATAAGCTATCCACAGCGTCATCTGTTGCGGTTACTGCTATTTCATAAATACCAATATCGAGTTCAGCTGTAGAGAACACAAATGTATCAGCCGCATTACCTAGATCAACAATCCGTTCATCTGCTGCTTGCCAACTAAATGAAATATTATCTCCAGGGTTATTATCTGTTGCCAACGCTGTAATTGTTACGAGATCGTCACTAGCTAAAACAAATGGCCGAGGCTGATTATTTTGCTCCGTTATCGTAACTAAGCTTGGTGCTATATTACTCTCTGAAATAGTCATAATATTAGAGGCTTGCGCGCCAGTATTAAGGCTATCGTCAAGCGTTATAACAATTGTTTCATCCGCTTCAATCTCACTATCTGCAAAGACTCTAAAGTTGATCTCACCAACGAGGCCTTGTTCAATAACCACTTCACCGCTGATTAAATCATGATCATCTGATGTTGCGGTTCCAGATACGCTGTAAGGTACAGTGACAGGATAACTTGCCGCTGGTCCATTCAAGTAAACCCGAGTGGTATAACTTTGATCCTCAGCAACAACTTTATTTTTACCTAGTGATATTTGCGGGTGAACCATTACTTGCTGGCTAGCAGTTGTGGTTTTACCATTACTGTCTATCGCTTGCCAATACACTTGATGTACGCCTGGCGTAAACAACATACTTTGATTGATAGTAGTAACAGGTAGAGGGTTTTGCTCGCTATCAAACGCAAGAGCTGTACCCAACTTAACTCGAGTAAACAATCCTGTTGCATCAACATTCACAGCAGCTGGAGGTGTAATGGTTGGTGCATCCGCTTGGCTATCAGTAAAGTTAATATAAGCAAACCCTGTGCTTTGTGCTTGCGCTGGGTCGGCAATAATATACTCAACTTTAATAGTGCCTTGGGTACTTGCGCTAAATTGATAGACAAGCTGCTGGTCAACAATACTCACTGTACCCACTGACGCCCTAGCACCAATAATTGTTATTACATCACCATCAACATCAGTGTCATTCGCCAATACATCAAGTATATAACGGCCGCTTTCAGTTCGCGCTAAGTCAAAGGTATCTTCCACAGCGACCGGTTGATCGTTTACTGACTCAACAGTAATTAACGCCATAGCTACAGCTGAACTTGCTTTACCATCAGTCACTAAATAGCTAAAGGTGTCGCTACCATGATAATCAGCCTGTGGCTGATAACTAAATACCGTTCCTTGCACCGTTAAGCTACCAAACTGTGGTTGAGTGACCACTTCTATAACTAAATTGTCGTTATCACTGTCGCTAACCTGAGCACTAACACTGAGGTTATTATCTTCTTTAACGCGCATTACCATATCATTAGCAACAGGCGGCGCATTTACATACGTTACATCAATACTAAATGGGTTAAGCGTACTGCTTAACTGCCCATCGCTTACGGTGATCAAAATATTACTATATAGACCAACGTCATCTCGTGTCGGTATACCACTTAATGTACCACTTGTGCTATCAAACGTTGCCCAACTCGGCTTGTTCGAAATCGTCAATGATAAACTGGTATTATCAATATCTGACACAATTGGCGTAAATGAGTAACCTGTATCTTGCGCGATTGATGTTGCAGGTGAACCGCTGATTGTTGGTGCATCGTTAACATTCACTACTGTCAGTGTAAATGGGGTTAAACTTTGGCTTGCAATCCCATCCGTTACACTCACCGTGATGCCTGCATAACTTCCTACATCTGCATTGCTTGGTCTGCCTGATAGCTCCCCTGTGGTGGTATCAAAGTTCAACCAACTTGGTTTATTTTCAATACTGAAGCTGAGGTTATCGCCATCATTATCTGTCGCTAGTGGTACAAAGCTATATAAGTCATTTTCATTAATAGCTAAGCTTGGTACTCCAGTAATCACTGGCAAATCGTTAATACTATTAATCGTTACTGACACTGTGCTTGGTGCTGAATCAAGTAATCCATCATTCGCTATATAGCTAAACTGATCGTCACCAAAGTAATTTGCACTGCCTTGATAAGTAACTTGCTCACCTGAGATAGTCGCAGCGCCATGAGTTGGTTGACTAACGATTGTATAAGTTAATCTATCACCATCAACATCACTACCGAGTAAGTTCATAACGACTGGCATGTCTTCATCAGTAACGCCAGTTTGTAGACCCACAATTGGCGCGTCATTAACTGCGGTGATAACTAACGATACCGGGGTTGTTGTTGAATCTAACTGTCCATCATTAACAACAAAACTAAAGCCATCACTGCCGTTATAATTAGCGTTTGGCGTATATAACCAACTATCATTACTTTGCTGCACAAGCGAGCCATGTAATGCGCCTTCATCAAGACGATAGCTTAGATCATCGTTCTCAATATCTGAGCCAACTAAGGTGATCAAGACGCTATTATCTTCAGCAAGTATTAAACTTTGCGGAATACCTAAAGGTGCATCATTGACTGGGTTCACAGTCATGGTGACAGTAGCAAGGTTAGATATCTCGCCATTGCTGTCTTTAACTGTGTAAGTAAAGCTGTCGTCACCATAGTAATCTGCATTGGCGGTGTAAATGATTGCCCCCGTTGCTGTTACTTGAGTTTGCCCATTGCTTGGTGCACTGACAACCGTCACACTGCTCACATCTAAGCTGTCGCCGATATCGACATCACTGTCGTTACCCAATACGTTGACTTCAAATGAACCTTCTTCTTGCAGTTGGGCGGTGTTATCTAGCGCCACTGGTGCATCGTTCACTGCATTAATGGTCAGTGTGACGGTCGCTGGGGTTGAGCTTAAGCCTTCGCTGTCTGTTAATGTGTAGGTGAAACTAAATACCCCATTCACATCTTGGCTTGGCACGATAGCTAAACTACCATCGAGGTTAACACTGACTGTCGCAAAGTCGTACATGCCCGCCCCCGAGCCTTGGTTTTCAAGGCTTACGTTGGCAGCATTAAAGCCACTGTCTTCTACGTCTGAGTCGTTTGCTAAAATAGCTAACGTCGTTGCGGTATCTTCATCAGTCGTCACTGCATCATTAGCAACAACTGGGCGGTCATTCACTGCACCAATATTTACCGTAACGGTTCCTGGCAGTGACACTCCGCCTTCGCTGTCAGTAATGGTGTAGGTGAAACTGTCTTGCCCTGTAACGTTCGCATCTGGGGTATACACAAAGGTACCCGCGGCTTGGTCAAACACCACTTGCCCTGAGCTTGGCGCTCTGACTAAGTTAATCGTGCCCGTTGGGATGGTGTCTTCCACATCACTGGCCAGTGAACGCACATTGGTCACTGCTGATGCGGTGTCTTCATCCACACTTAAGCTGATAGCTTGTACCTCAGGGAGGTCGTTCACTGGGGTAATGGTGACTGTCACTGTCGCCGCTGTCGAGGTATTCAGTGCCGCATCTTTTACCGTATAAGTAAAAGTGTCTGTCCCCGTTACATTGCTATTCGGTGTATACGTGGCAATGCCATTGGTGATACTTACCGTGCCTTTACTCGCGGGTAATACGATGGCCGCTGAAGCGACCACTAGGTCATTTTCTGCATCACTGTCATTCGCTACCAAGCTAAAGTTCACTGGCGTGTCTTCTGCGGTAGTGGCACTGTCATCCATGGCAACCGGTGCATCAGCAACCGGCGTTACCGTAAGTGTTACTGTCTGTACCGCCGATAACGCACCGGCGCTATCACGAACTTGGAAGGTGAAGCTGTCGCCGTGGTTTTCACTGCCGTCATGTTGATAACTAAAGCTACCATCACTGTTTAAGCTGACACTACCAAATTGTGGTTGACTGACCAGCTCTGCGCTGAGTGTGTCGCCTTCATCATCATCGCTGGCGTTACTTAATAACCCGTTTGCAAGTGCCACGGTTAAAGTCGCGGCTTCATCGAGGTTAAACGCGAAGTTTTGCCCTACCGGCGCATCATTGGTGTTGGTTACCTCTAATGTAAATGGCGTTAAACTGGCGCTATCTGTGCCATCGTTAACACTGATAGTAATAGCCGCGTAGCTGCCCACATCCTCGTTCTGTGGCGTGCCCGCTAATTCGCCCGTGCTGGTGTCAAAGCTTGCCCAGCTTGGCTTGTTAATGATGCTGAAACTCAGGCTATCACCATCAATATCACGCACTGATGGCGTAAACTGATACTGACTGTCTTCGCTTACCGTGGTGTTCGGTGTACCACTGATTGTCGGTGCATCGTTAACGTTTTTAACTGTGAGATTAAAGCTACTCAGTGCTGTAGTAATCGCGCCGTCTGATACTGAAATAATAATGTTGTTATTTACGCCTACATCATCATTACTTGGCGTACCTGACAACTGCCCAGTGCTGCTATCAAAGTTTGCCCAGCTCGGCTTGTTGCTAATACTAAAGGTTAAGCTGTCGCCATCAATATCGCTGGCTGTTGGGGTAAAGCTATAAGGCGTATCTTGATCAACATTTAATGCAGGAACACCACCAATCGTTGGTGCGTCATTGACGTTGATCACCGTTAAGTTAAATGCTGGTAAGCTCACCGTATCCATGCCATCGCTGACACTGATCACAATATTACTGTACACACCCACATCGCTGTTACCAGCAATACCACTGAGCAACCCGGTGCTGCTATCAAAACTCAACCAACTTGGTTTATTACTGATGCTAAAGGTTAAGTTATCGCCCTCGGTGTCAGTTGCCGTTGGCGCAAAACTATAAGCGATTTTTTCACTCACTGACACAGTCGGTGAACCGCTGATCACTGGCACATCATTGACACTGCTCACAGTCACTATGATCACCGCTGGTGCTGAATCCACGCTACCATCGTTAGCAACAAAGCTAAAGCTATCGGTGCCAAAGAAGTCACTCTCACCTTGGTATATTGCTTGCGAGCCAGTCAATGTAACACGGCCATTTTGTGGCTGACTGCTGATTTGATACGTTAAGGTATCGCCTTCGATATCGCTGGCGGTAAGGTTGATAGTCAGTGGCGTATCTTCATTTACTGACACCGCTGCTGCGCTGGCAACAGGGGCATCATTTACAGCATTAACGGTTAAGTTAACACTAACAGGAGCTGAATCTAACGCACCATCATTGGCTACAAACGTGAAACTATCACTGCCGTTATAATCTGCCGCAGCTGAATACAACCAACTATCACTGCTTTGTTGAACTAGCGTTCCGTGTGCGACATCAGTATCAATGCGATAAGTTAAGCTGTCATTTTCGATGTCTGTCGCAAGCAATGTGATCAATAAGCTTGCATCTTCATCAAGGCTAAGGGTTTGCGTTTGTGCCACCGGCGCATCATTGACTGGGTTCACGGTCATGGTGACAGTAGCAAGGTTAGATATCGCGCCATTGCTATCTTTAACTGTGTAAGTAAAGCTGTCGTCACCATAGTAATCTGCATTGGCGGTATAAATGATTGCCCCCGTTGCTGTTACTTGAGTTTGCCCGTTGCTTGGTGCACTGACAACCGTCACACTGCTCACATCTAAGCTGTCGCCGATATCAACATCACTGTCGTTACCCAATACGTTGACTTCAAATGAACCTTCTTCTTGCAGTTGGGCGGTGTTATCTAACGCCACTGGTGCGTCATTCACGGCATTAATGGTCAATGTGACGGTCGCTGGGGTTGAGCTTAAGCCTTCGCTGTCTGTTAATGTGTAGGCAAAACTAAATACCCCATTCACATCTTGGCTTGGCACGATAGCTAAACTACCATCTAGGTTAACACTGACTGTCGCAAAGTCGTACATGCCCGCCCCCGTGCCTTGGTTTTCAAGGCTTACGTTGGCAGCATTAAAGCCACTGTCTTCTACGTCTGAGTCGTTTGCTAAAATAGCTAACGTTGTTGCGGTATCTTCATCAGTCGTCACTGCATCATTAGCAACAACTGGACGGTCATTCACCGCACCTATATTTACCGTAACGGTTCCTGGCAGTGACACTCCGCCTTCGCTGTCAGTAATGGTGTAGGTGAAACTGTCTTGCCCTGTAACGTTCGCATCTGGGGTATACACAAAGGTACCCGCGGCTTGGTCAAACACCACTTGCCCTGAGCTTGGCGCTCTGACTAAGTTAATCGTGCCCGTTGGGATGGTGTCTTCCACATCACTGGCCAGTGAACGCACATTGGTCACTGCTGATGCGGTGTCTTCATCCACACTTAAGCTGATAGCTTGTACCTCAGGGAGGTCGTTCACTGGGGTAATGGTGACTGTCACTGTCGCCGCTGTCGAGGTATTCAGTGCCGCATCTTTTACCGTATAAGTAAAAGTGTCTGTCCCCGTTACATTGCTATTCGGTGTATACGTGGCAATGCCATTGGTGATACTTACCGTGCCTTTACTCGCGGGTAATACGATGGCCGCTGAAGCGACCACTAGGTCATTTTCTGCATCACTGTCATTCGCTACCAAGCTAAAGTTCACTGGCGTGTCTTCTGCGGTAGTGGCACTGTCATCCATGGCAACCGGTGCATCAGCAACCGGCGTTACCGTAAGTGTTACTGTCTGTACCGCCGATAACGCACCGGCGCTATCACGAACTTGGAAGGTGAAGCTGTCGCCGTGGTTTTCACTGCCGTCATGTTGATAACTAAAGCTACCATCACTGTTTAAGCTGACACTACCAAATTGTGGTTGACTGACCAGCTCTGCGCTGAGTGTGTCGCCTTCATCATCATCGCTGGCGTTACTTAATAACCCGTTTGCAAGTGCCACGGTTAAAGTCGCGGCTTCATCGAGGTTAAACGCGAAGTTTTGCCCTACCGGCGCATCATTGGTGTTGGTTACCTCTAATGTAAATGGCGTTAAACTGGCGCTATCTGTGCCATCGTTAACACTGATAGTAATAGCCGCGTAGCTGCCCACATCCTCGTTCTGTGGCGTGCCCGCTAATTCGCCCGTGCTGGTGTCAAAGCTTGCCCAACTTGGCTTATTAATGATGCTAAAAGTATGGGTATCTTGCGTATCGCTGTCTGTAAGGGTGGGTATAAAACTATACGCTGCATCTTCAGCTGTAGTTGTACTTGGTGAACCACTTAACACCGGTACGACATTATATTTTTTAGTTACTGTGGCAGTTACTGCTGCGCTGGCATTGCCTGCGGTGTCTGTAACTATTGCTGAGAACGTTAACACTCCCTCAGCCAATGTTGTAACATCGATACCTGTAATTTGCTGCGTAACAGCACTAATCGTTGCGTTACCAGTAACAGCATTACTGCCATCACTTACCTGGTAACTAAGCGAACCACTTCCTTCAAGCCCAGTAAAACTAACACTCATTGCAGATTCGTTATCCGCATTAATTAAGCTTTGATCAACGCTAACTGCATGCCCAGTTGGGGTGGTATTATCTAAAGTAATTGAGCTGGTCGCCGCAGGTGAAGTATTCCCTGCACTGTCAGTTTGCGTTACCGATACTGTTAAAGTGCCGTTATTAAGTGCACTTATATCTAACTCATTGCCGCTAAGCGTCCAATTTCCACCACTACCAGCTGTAACCGTGGCATTTACACCGCCAATATCAACATTAACTGCAGCGCCTGATTCTGCCCCAGAGCCGGTTATCAATACACTATCATCTTCACTAGCGTTAACTATGCCATCGACTTCGATTGGCGTATTAATAGTAACAACTGACGGTGCACTGTTATCCAAGGTTATCGTCGTCGTTGCCGCTGGAGAAATATTACCCGCGCTGTCAGTTTGCGTTGCTGATACCGTTAATGTGCCATTATTTAATGCACTGATATCTAACTCATTACCACTGAGAGTCCAATTACCGCTGCTATCAGCAGTCACGGTGGCATTTACACCGCCAACATCAACCTTAACTGCAGCGCCTGATTCTGCCCCAGATCCTACAATTAATAACGCATTATCTTCAGCAGCATTCACAATGCCATCAACAGCGATAGGCGTTGTGATAGCCAATGCATTTGGCGCAACATTATCTAAGGTTATAGTGGTTGTAGCTGCAGATGAAATATTTCCTGCGCTATCGGTTTGCGTTGCAGATACTGTTAATGTGCCATTATTTAACGCGCTAATGTCTAATTCACTGCCATTAAGTGTCCAGTTACCGCTGCTATCAGCTATCACAGTGGCATTTATGCCGCTAATACCCACTGTCACTGTTGCGCTAGCTTCTGCACCTGACCCTGTGATCAACACAGCATTGTCTTCAGCCGCATTTACAATACCATCTACTGCAATCGGCGTTGTAATAGCCACCGCATTTGGTGCGATGTTATCTAATGTAATTGAAGTTGATGCGGCCGTTGATATATTGCCCGCATCGTCGGTTTGTGTTGCCGAAACTGTCAATATGCCATTATTTAGAGCGCTGATATCCAGCTCATTACCTGATAATGTCCAATTACCACTTGAGTCTGCGGTAGTCGTTTTAGTCACCCCACCGATACTCACAGTGACTGTTGCGCCTGACTCTGCTCCCCCGCCTTGGACTAATACATCATTATCCTCCGCAGCGTTAACTTTACCATCCCCCTCAATAGGCGTAATAAAAGTTGGTGCGTTTGGTGCTTGGTTATCCAACGTTATTGTTGTAGTTGCAGCTATTGAGACATTACCTGCGCTATCGGCCTGAGTTGCCGAGACCGTCAGCGTACCATTATTCAGCGCACTGATATCCAGCTCGTTGCCTGATAATGTCCAATTACCACTTGAATCTGCAGTGGTGGTTTTAGATATACCATCAACATTTACTGTAACTGTTGCACCTGACTCTGCGCCAGATCCTTGCACTAGTACATCGTTATCTTCAACAGCATTAACTTTGCCGTCGCCTTCAATTGGCGTAGTAATCGTCAATGCATTTGGCGCTTGATTATCCAACGTAATTACTGTGGTTGCCGTAGTCGAGGTGTTACCCGCCGCATCACTTTGTGTGGCGCTGACGGTGAGTGTGCCATTATTAAAGCTGCTGACATCAAACTCACTACCACTGATAGTCCATGCCCCAGAGCCATCAGCCGTTACGGTACGTGATAAGTTATTCGCGCCATCGCTGATAGTCACACTGACACTGGCATTGGCTTCTGCGCCAGAGCCGGTGATCAATACACTGCCATCTTCTACAGCATTGATCCGGCCATCAACCTCAATAGGGGTGGCAATCGTTAAGGCATTCGGTGCTGTATTATCTAAAACCACCGCGGTGCTGACTGCGCTGGAGGTGTTACCCGCCGCATCACTTTGTGTCGCGCTGAGGGTTAGTGTGCCGTTATTAAAGCTGCTGACATCAAACTCACTACCACTGATAGTCCATGTCCCAGAGCCATCGGCCGTCACGGTACGTGATAAGTTATTCGCGCCATCGCTGATAGTTACACTGACACTGGCATTGGCTTCTGCGCCAGAGCCGGTGATCAATACACTGCCATCTTCTACAGCATTGATCCGGCCATCAACCTCAATCGGGGTGGCAATCGTCAAGGCATTCGGTGCTGCGTTATCTAAAATCACTGAGGTGCTGGCTGCACTGGAGGTGTTACCCGCCGCATCACTTTGTGTGGCGCTGACGGTGAGCGTGCCGTTATTAAAGCTGCTGACATCAAACTCACTACCACTGATAGTCCATGCCCCAGAGCCATCGGCCGTCACGGTACGTGATAAGTTATTCGCGCCATCGCTGATAGTTACACTGACACTGGCATTGGCTTCTGCCCCGGAGCCGGTGATCAATACACTGCCATCTTCTACAGCATTGATCCGGCCATCAACCTCAATCGGGGTGCTTATCGTCAAGGCATTCGGTGCTGCGTTATCTAAAATCACTGAGGTGCTGGCTGCACTGGAGGTGTTACCCGCCGCATCACTTTGTGTGGCGCTGACGGTGAGTGTGCCGTTATTAAAGCTGCTGACATCAAACTCACTACCACTGATAGTCCATGCCCCAGAGCCATCAGCCGTCACAGTACGTGATAAGTTATTCGCGCCATCGCTGATGGTCACATTAACCGTAGCGCCAGAGTCAGCGCCGCTACCTTGTATAAGCACATGCGCATCTTCCACAGCATTGATCCGACCATCTACTTCAATCGGGGTGTTAATACTCGGTGCACTCACGTTAGTATCAATGGTTATTGTAGTACTCGTTCCATTGGTAATATTACCAGCAGAGTCCGTCGCGCGTGCCACAATCGTATGCGAGCCACTCGTCATTGCTGAGCCTACGGTGATACTCCACACCCCACCACTAACAACAGCACTGCCTATTGAGCCATCAACACTTGAAATAAGAGTTATAGTGTCGCCTGTGGTGCCTGTACCTGTAAAAGTGGGTGTTGTATTGTTGGTTATATTATCTGTACTCGAAGAGCCACTATCACTGGCTGCAGTTAGATCGGCTGCGCTCGGTGCGCTCGGCGCGGTTGTGTCAATTGTCACTGTAAGTGCGCTTGAGCTACTACTTACATTACTTGCTGAGTCTGTTGCTTTTGCTGAAATAGCATGGTCTAAACCGGCAGTTAAAGTGCTAGTGGTAATTTGCCAATTGCCATCGGTCGCTATGCCAGACCCGATTACAGTTGCTCCAGCACCAACTTGGTCGCTGTAAAGACTAACTGTTGAACCACTCTCAGCAGTGCCACTAAATGTTGGCGTGGTATCGTTGGTAATATTATCCGTAGTAGACAACCCTGAATCAGCAGCCGCATTTAAATCAGGGGTAGATGGCGCACTTGGCGCAACATTATCAT
Organism: Pseudoalteromonas rhizosphaerae; assembly: GCF_028885455.1. Taxonomy (NCBI): domain Bacteria; kingdom Pseudomonadati; phylum Pseudomonadota; class Gammaproteobacteria; order Alteromonadales; family Pseudoalteromonadaceae; genus Pseudoalteromonas; species Pseudoalteromonas rhizosphaerae. The sequence continues at coordinate 1,466,743 of NZ_CP118496.1, read as the reverse complement.
TTACCGTTATAGTAAACGCTTTTTGAAAAGTTGTTGTTACATCGTTACTTTGTACGCACACAATGTAACTTCCTGCACTAAGTGCAGCTTGCGTCTGAATTAAGGTGCCACGGATCTGAAAACTGCTATTGTTAGTGTCAGCGCTACATGTACCGTTTACACTTGCGCCTGAGCTTACAAACGTATAACTATGACTGTCGGTGGTATCTACATCTGAGGTAGTGAGCGCCCCTATATTAGCACCAGGTCCAGTTGATGATTGATTTATACTTGCCGATGAAAGTGAAATATCCGTTGGGGCATCATTTTGCCCAGTAATATTCACTATCGCTTGATTTGTACCCGCGCTATTTGCTATCCCATCATTAAAGACATAATCCAAAGTCACTGATGATGGAGATTCGGAACTATTTTGATAGGTAATGCTTTGTAAAACTGAGTCAACAATTGCAGATGTAGCATTAGCATTAAAGGTCAGTACCAAGGTACCTGAGGAGTTAGTCGTTACCGTTCCGACTGTGGTCGAATTATAAGTAAACGTATTACCCTCAATTAGCGCGCCCAATAAGTTATTGTTCGCAAAAACATCTTCAGTACTTGCCCCACCGTTTCGACTAATAGTTAAACTGGCATTATTATAATTACCAATTGCGCCATTAAGGGCATCGAGCTCAGTATCAGCGATAGTCACATCAGAGTCGATAACAATTGCAGAGCCATTTTCAGTAAAGGTTGCACCGCCATTCAAACCACTAAATACGGGGGCGCTATTTGGCTCAACAAAAGTTATTATGGTATCGCTACCACTTTCAGCAACGCTAAAAGCTAAACTTGAGCCTGGTGAATTACTTAATGAGAGCGTAAGCTCAGAAATATTAAAATCGGTGGCATCTGTATCAACTTCTAATGTGCTAGTGCCATTAAATCGCACATTTGCACTTGAAAGCCCTGTCACGCCAGTAATCGTCAAGGTATCACCTACGGCTAGATCGGTGATGGTATCCCCTGATAATTGTGATGCACTGCCGACAAAATTATCGTTACCTGCATTCCCGGTCATCGAATCAGTACCACCGCCAGGGCGGATGGTATCTGCGCCGCTACCGCCAACAATAGTATCATCGCCATTGAAATTGCTGGCTGTAATCGTCAACATGTCACTGGCAAAGGCTGAAGCATTTATTGATAGGGCTGCTGTAATTTCACCGCCACTCGCATTTGACACTGATACTGCTTGACCATTGGCATTAAAGTTGTCAGTCAAGGTTATCGTGGCATTATTGTCAGTTCCTATTGCCACGCCTTCAACAGCAGACACTGAGGTACTAGTGAAATCAAACGCCCCACCATCCATCAGTTTCAGTGTTTCAGTGCCCGCACTACCCGTTATAGCAGTGCTAAAATTACCAATATTAGCGGCATCAATAGCCACTGTTGCGCCACTAGCTAACGAAAGAGTGCCTATATTTAAAAATCCACCGCCGCTAATGTCTGCACCATCAGTTACTTGTACTTGGTCGGCAACACTATTCTCGCCAATTAACGTGCCCGTGTATGCACTGTTACCAATTGCAAAAATTATGGCGTCGGTTGATGAACCAGCCGTAACATTAGTGGTCCCTGTTGATACGGTGATTGTTCTGGTATTTGTACTGTCATCAGCTACATCGTAGCTTTCAATACCAGTTAAGGTTGTGAAATCACCATCACCGGTGATAGTAATCGTTTCTGAACCTGGCGCTGTTATGGTGCCCGTAAAACTACTATGCTGGCTGGCCGTCATCGATACTGACGCACCCGAAGCAAGTGTTAAATTAGTCACATTACTAATCGTGGCATTACTAATGTTTGCGCCGCTACTCATAGACAATGTATCAGCAACACTATTTTCGCCGGTAATTGTTCCCGTATAAGCTAGTGTGCCAATATCAAACGTAATGGCATCAGTTACCGAGCTAGCTGTTACTGAGTGCCCCGCGGCACTAATAGATACTGTACGCGCGTTCGTGCTATCGTCATTTAATGTGTAGCTTTCAATTGCTGATACTGTAGCGAAATTACCATCACCTAAAATATCTAGCGTCTCATTACCACTGCCTGAGACAGTGCCTGAGAACAATGCTAGCTGTGATGCAGCAATACTTGCTGAACCGCCACTTGCTACCGTCAAGTTTTCAAAGCCGCTAATCGTGGCGCCAGAAATACTGCCACCACTACCAATAGATAACGTATCAGTGCCGGTGTTGCCCGCTAAAATACCGGTTGCGCTAACTGAGCCAATATTGAGAGTATCGTCGCCGCTGCTACCAGTAAAATTTTGCCCTGCAGCGCCAAGGGTGAATGCATTTGGTGCAGATAAAACATACGTTTCAATCGCACTGTTGCCTGTTAGTCCATCCGTTGCTGAGCTAATAGTTATCGTTTCTGTGCCTGGTGCTGTAAACGTTGTAAAACTATCGTGCTGCGCCTCAGTCATCAATACACTCGCACCACTGGCAAGTGTTAATGATTCAAAGGCAGATATTGTTGCACCGCTGAGATCAGCACCAGAGTCGGCCTGTAATATGTCGTTACCTGCAGCGCCATTCAATGTACCTGTTACCGTGAAGGCATTAATATTAACGGTATCATCTGCGCTACTGCCGGTTACATTTTGCGCTGCACTACCAAGCGTAAAGGTCATCGCTGTGCCAAGCACATAGGTTTCAATATCAGTGTCGCCAGTGAGCGCTTGATCGCCATTGGCACTAGCGATAGTAAATTGATTTGTACCATTGCCATTTATAGTAGTGAAACTGTCATGCTGCGTTTCACTTAATGTCAATGAACCATTGTTATATGGCGTTAAGGTTTCAAAACCCGTTAAGCTTGTGAACCCAGTTAAGTCGCTCCCGGTAACGACACTGATTGTATCGGTACCGCCGCCGCCATCAGCCGTTGACCCTGTAATATGCGCTGCATTGTTAATATTTAATGTTTCATTATCGTCACTAAATGTAATAGCTGGGCTTAAATTTATACCGTTTAAGGTACTAAATCCAGCAGCGGCAGAACTCGCTGAAGTAATATTAGCAACCGAAATTGTCGCTGTACGACTTACACTATTTACAGTGCCATCATTAATTACCACTGTCACCGTTCTAGCGGTTTCATTAGGTGAGCTAGAGGTATTGTTATAGGTTACCGCCTGAAGGAAACTTGCTACTTCAGCAGCGGTGGCCGTTGCCCCTGTAATGGAAATGGTGTCATTCAACGTAATATCTGCAGCACCAGAACCACTTAGCGCATTTTGCGCCGCAGCCGATACATTTAGCCCCTCCAATGCGCCATCTTGGTCATTGGTAAGATTAACAGTTATCGTCGTGATGGTATCGCTGTCCGATTCAGTTACTGCAGCATTTGAGGCTATGTTAACCGCACCATTACCTTCAGAAAAAGAAAGGCTATTGTCATTACCACCTGTACCTGAATCTAAATCAACCTCAGGCGCAGTATTCACGGTGGCAAAGTTAAAGGTAGTATCGTCGCTAATGCCGGCAAAACTATTGCCAGCGGTATCCTCTACCGCTGTTGCATCAATGCGAATGGCGTAGTTGCGGTTGCCGCTTAAGTTATTGGTTGGGTTAATGTAAATTTTATCATTTGTAATACCAATACGACCTGCACTTGGGCTAGTCGTCGTACCGTCGCTTTCTGTCGCGACATCAAACACTTCAAAATCACTACTACCACTGACGTCACGGATAGTAATGTTACCAGTTCCAAGGGCTATATTTTCGTTAAAGTCAATAGTAATATTACTACTTCCCGAGACCCCTGTCGCATTGTCATTCGGTGTTGAGTTTCCGCCATCGAACGTAGGTGCAACCTCATCGATATCTGTAACCGTAATGGTAATATTTTGTGTAGCCGTGTTGTTGCTACTTCCACCGTCATTGGCAGTAACCGTAATATTGTAAATATTGTCGCCGCCGTTGTCTCCCGGCGATTCATAATCCGGTGCAGTCTTAAACGTGATGACACCAGAGCTTGAGTTAATAGTGAACTGCGAAGCATCTGTACCAGATAAAGAGTAAGTGATCCCTGAGTCATTGCTACCGCCATCACCATTGTCAGCATTAACATCAAGCACTGTGCCCGTGTCATTTTCTGCAAAGTTAGTAGATGCGCTGCTGTTGAAGGATGGAGGATTATTACTAGGCGGAGCCCCCCAAGTACATGTTCCAAACGGAAGGTTATACAAACAGTCAAACTCGTTAGTAAAACTACTACACAGAGGATCAGAGCCTGTACATTGCGACAGAAATTCCAGCCGCCCCCAACTTGGATCGCGCGTGACCGTAACAGGTTTGGAAGTCAGCTTTGACTGTACATAGTCAAGCGCTTGCTGATTGACCGTTGTATGAGTCACTACGTCCTTTAATGTCTCTGTATTTGCTAGCGGTGATGAAGCCACTGCCACAGGCAACTGAATAGCAGCACTGCATAGCAATGCGGCCTTAATATGGGTTTGTAGTTTACTGTACGTAAATACCATTGCGCTGTTATATTCTGTATCCATAGTTTTATCCACATTTTATACCCAGAAGCTCACTTCCAAGGTAGGAACGACCTTTATCCAACTTGTTGTGTTATAAGTAGCTAAAACAGCCGTTTAATTACTTTACTTACTCTGGTTGTCCAACATTAAACCAGACACTTGAGCCAGCTTTTGCTTGATTTTACTTGCCGGTAATTCAGGTTCAGCGGCCAACAGCAGTGCAATCATGCCCGTGCAATATGCCGCTGCGTAAGAAGTACCACCAAAACCACTGTATGCATTATTTTTCGCGGTTACCTTGGCGCTGTAACCTGGCATCCAAGCACTTACCGATTTACCAAAGTTACTGAAGCTTGCCGGCATACCGCCACTATTCATTGCGCCCACCACCACCGCAGACGCAATACTCGCCTCTGTGCTATTTGCTTTAATCATGTTTCCGCTGTTCCCGGCGGCTATAACTACCAGCGCACCTTTACCGCCTCGGCCGGTTTGTGCTAAGCCATCAATGGCATCTTTTATTGGTTCTAGTAGCAACTGCGTTTGCCAACTCATGTTAACAATGTCGGCTTGCGCCAGTTGCGCGATATGTAATGACTCCAATGTATGGCTTGTCCAGCTTTTTGTTTGTCTAATTGCAATAAGCTCGGCGTCGATTGCAAGGCCCGCCATTTCAGCTGGCAAAGCGTCATTTGCTCTGGCAAAAATCACTCCGACTACCTTAGTACCATGGATATCAAAACCGCTTTGCGGCTGTACGTCCTTGACTCTTCTTTCAATATCGTAGGTGAGTAATACCTTAGTTTTACTTAAGGCCTCATGTTTTAAATCAAAGCCATCATCGATAACAACTATTTTTACTCCTTCACCTTGAGTCGATTGTTGTAGTTGTTTTTGCCATTTCTCTAACTGAAATAAACGAAAAGGTAAGCTTTTCATAGAACCTGATTTCGACAAGGTTTTTGTTAACCATTGCGCAGCGTTATGATTTTCAACTTCGAGCTTACTTTTTATTTGTAAAATATCTGGTTGAGCATATATTACCCCCTCCAAACCACTGGCAATCGCTAGTGCACCAGTTAAGCGCTTTGCGGACGCGTCTTTTAGCGATACCACCATAAACTCGTGCTCTGCAAATGGCCCAAAGGTGGCTAGCTGACCAACATCTATTTTTTGTTTTAAAGCGTTTGCAACGTCACCGCCTATCCCAGCCTGTATTTTTATGATTATTCTGTTATTCAGCTCTACCAATTGTTCTGAATTAGCAAACTTATACACACTCTTAGGTTCAGCGCTGCTCTGTTCAAGCTTTATCTTATTGCCAAAATTAACAAACTCAATTCCCTGTGCATTCGTCGTACCAATAGATAAAACAACAAATATAAAGCACAGCACCAGCTTTAATCTTGTTAGATAAAAAAGCTGACAAACCTCTTTTTTACACATTGGTTACCACTCTTACAAACACCACAGTAAGTTACTAACTTAAAAGCTATAATAACACTCAATTACAGCCGTAAAATATAAGTATTAGTAAGGACCAGCACCAACAACAAGCCAATCTCTTACCAATACTTTGCGCCTTACGAAGCTAGTTCCTTGGTGGAAATGTACCATCTAGTGCCAATGCAAACTGAATCGCCAAAAATGGTTGGCGGTTTTCATGCCCAGCATTTGCCATGCCATTAGTACCAAGCGCAGCATAATCCATCGCTATCTGATCTTGCGCATTAGGTTCGTTGTCATAAGCAGTAAAGCCTGTAGACTGAGCGAGTAGATTCCCCTGCGCCGTATCAACCGTTCCGGCTAATGAAGTCGTACCATAAAAAGTATGGGTATGAGCAGGTAAGTTCGACTCATATAGCACAACTTCATTTTCGCCTTGCTTTTCGGTTAACATATTCGGTGTCAGGCCTGGACCTGTCCCCGTCCCCATCGGAACTCTACATTGTAAATTTGGCACCCCCATGGTGGTGCGACAATCACCACCAAAGTTACAGCCTATTACCGCAAAAAGTGCTGAATTTTGCGATATAGGTAGTAGTTGTCCTTCACAACTGGTCCACCACTCAGGTGTAAAATTGCAAACAAACATTCGAACTTCACCTAAAAAACAATCAGCCATTATTCTTCTCCTTAATTTCTAGGTGGATATATGCCATTTAGGCATATGATAAAATTAACCCCAAGGCTAGGCATTTTGTTTTCATGAGCATGATTGCTTCCCTTGGAGGCAATGATGCCGTCATACATAGCTGAAGGACCATCATTATACTGGGCCGTTGCTGGTTCACAGTACATATCAGCTTTACCCAACACTTGCCCACCAGGGCTTGTACCCGTAGCGGTGTTGTTACTTACCTGAAAATTATGGCTATGCGATGGTATTTGACTGATATCTAAGGTGACCGTTTCTACCCCTTTCATTGTTCCTATCTGTGTTGGCGTTAATCCGCGACCACTGCCGAACCCCATAGGTAATCGACCTCGCATATCAGGAAACCCAAAACTACTTCTACCATCTCCACCATAAGTATTCCCAAGCAAAGAGAATAATGCTTCATTCCCTGTAATTGCAGTGATCTGCCCGTAGCAAAACGCCCATTTAAATGGCGAGTAATTGCCGGCAAACATCGTTATCTGTCCAATAAACCCTTCCATTTACGACCTCCTTAGTTTCGGCTCGGATAAATGCCAGTGAGTGCAATGGCAAAGTTAAGGGATAAGCTGGGCTGCATATTATTGTGGCTCTGACCGCTACCAATGCTTGATACCGTGGAGTCTGAGGTATTTACCAAATTCGATGCTGCAGCATATATAGGCTCTGCCGTCTGCGTCGCCATTTGGTTTGGTCCCGGAACGTTAGCAAGCGTAAAGTTAGCCGTTTTCGTACTTGCTTGCATGGTGTGGGTGTGTGCAATATTTGCTAAGGTTAACGTTACGTTTTCAGCGCCACCAGCATTGCCTCTATCGTAACTAGCGTTTCCTAAGTCACCAAGCCCCACCGGCACTCTGCCACGAAAGTCTGGTAAACCAAAGGTTGTTCTACCATCACCACCATACGCGGTGCCGGTGAGAGAATAAAGCGCTGGATTTTGGCTAATTTGAATTAGCTGACCGTTACATAAAGACCAATTTTTAGGTGCCCAATTGTAGCCATAGAGGGTAACCTGTCCAATATAGGGTTCTGACATTATTAAACTCCTTTATGCTTCTTTTTTTATGCTGATAATTATTTGATACTTGTCTTTTTCGTATGCAGATAAAAACAGTGGCATTTCACCCAGCTTTTGATGCTTTAATGTATACGTATCATCAGTAAGCGGAAAATTTGATTTGGCAGTTAACGTTACAGAAAATCCTTCAAATTCATTACTGTTTAGCTTGCACTCATCAATAGCATCAACTTGCAACTCGTTTAGCTTATGCTTGCCATCGGCCGTAAAAACTTCAACATCCTGACCGATTAAGTCTTCAAATAAACTACTAGTTAGTTTCACAACACTTGCTCCTTTGCTCATTAAGTTAGACTCGCTCTTGTTAACTAAAAAACAGTTATTAATACCAATGATCAAGCGAGGCGCTTTATTACCTTTCGTTCATTACCCCTCTTTTTAAATTAACCTAAAGCTATATTCCTAAAAGCTGGCGGATACCAAATTAGTAACTCATAAGGAGCCTTAATTGATTCAATTTTAAAGCCTAGCTTTTGATATAAACGCTTTGCAGCAAAATTATGTTGCTCAACGGTCAGTGTTAAAGGTGCACCAGATTGTAATGCGGCACTTTGAAACGATTGAATTATCGCTGAGCCAAAACCATGCCCTCTCGCACTTGGTAAAAAGCCAATATCGACGATACGAATTTCATTTGGGCCAAAATCAATGGTTGCCTTACCGATTGCTTCATGATGTTTTTCAATAATAAAGTACATTGCATTGGGGAACTTATCGCCATACCCTTGGGTTTGAGCTTTAAACTGCATTTCCACAATTGACTCTACAAAATCTTTTTCGCCATCAATTAACTGTAAGTCTTGTCGCATTAAACTATGCAGCTTTTCTAAAAAAGGCTTATCGTTTGCATTTGACGGTCTTATATTTAAGCCCTTAGGAATATTAAGTTTCATTACCTCTTTAGCTCCTTAGCTTACTTTTTTTACTACAATATGTTTTTTCTTTAGAGTTCATAATTAAATCCAACAACCACTCATTAACATTACAGTCTATGACAAGGTTGATTCTTGGTGTATCACCAGTATTTATTACAGAATGTTCCGCATCGGCATTTATATACCAACAGCTGCTCTGACTTATTGGAACTTTTAAATCATCCACTAAAAATTCAACATGTTCAGATGTCTCTAAAGAAATATGAATACGTGCCTGGGCTGATAGCTCAATACTCAATCCAAGGTCTCGGTGGGGTTTAATCAAAGAGTTGGGGGAAAGGCGCATAAGCCGTGCAGATAAAATATTACATTTAAATTGTGACAATAACTCACTAATAGAAGGTAAATATTGAAGGTGATCGCCATCAATAAAACTTGAGCTAGACTCAATTGCGAAAGATTGCAGAATCACATGCTTATCAGCATGTTCAACAGGCACTCTTAAAGGCAATACATCCCAATCGCCCTGATAACACTGGGTATTAACATGTCTAACCCATTCTAATTTTTTTGCTACAAGCAAATCGGCAGACATCTTTTTTACATTATAAAAAATTTCAAGTTTGGCAAACGAAATGACTGGAGAGACTATATTCTCACCAGCATTAACAACTTCAGGAATAAGTATGTCATCATTCATTATTTGTTCTCAAACGAAGAGAATGAATGAGCAAGTATTTAATCTTAAAACAAAGTGTATACAGGATGGGGGTGAAATCGATTTCTGTATGTATATTGTTGCGGTATGTTGAGCTACTTTCACTCACTATAACGGCTTTAGCACATGACTCTAATTGCATTTTAAGTAAAGACTTTAAATAACAAATTATTGGTTTTGCGCGCCGTAAACGCTTTGTAAGCTGTGAACTTTGTGCTTCCATACTGAAGTATTCCTTTGATATCCAATTATCGCGCTAAATTCTATTAGGGAATTAATACTACATTCAGTTAAGAGCTTAGTTTAAAAGCTATAGGGTACAACTTTAATTTTCATTTATTTTATGTAGCTTTAATTTATTTGATTTATATCAAACATCATAAAAAACCATAAAAAATAAAAGGCTTAGTAAATGCAGCTTAATTTAAATTATCTTGAGCATGGCACAGGAGTGTTATAAAAAACATTACACGTTATTACATGGCATCATTGTTATTCTTATAAATAACTGCAGGCTTGATTTTGCTTAGCTTTATAATGAGCTCATATTTATATATTGCACAATTCGAGGACTATTCGTCCTATTTGGACAACTACCATGCGGCAGTGTATGTTGCCAAACAATTAAACTGCCCGCTTTTGCAGGCAAAGGCGTACTGTGCCATTGTTGGCAATTAAAATGATGTGGATTGGTGTTTTTAGGTAAGCTAGCAAGCCAGCCGTCTATTTTTTTATGAAAACCAGGAACACAACTAAACGCACCTTGATCAGCGGTAACGTCAGTAAGGTACAGTAACCCTTGCGTTGCAAAGGTGAGCGGTTTATTAAAATTAATATCCCAGTGCAGATTTGGCCCGGGAAACTGCCAACTCAATGTCTCTGGCGGGTTAAAACCAACCCTATCAGTACTTACAGTTAAATTACTTTTACCCCACAGTTGCTCAAAAACATCCCGCACCTGAGGCTGCTTCCGAATAGCTTGCATTGTTATATCATTAAAAATTTGTACCATAACTCCTTGTTTAAGATCATGATTTCGGTACCATGAGGCAGGATTGTTTTTATCCATATTCAAACGTTCATAAATCATATTACAAACGTTTTCACATAGCGTTTTTTCCACCAACTCAGGAATAATAACGTAACCATTATCATCCCAGCTTTGCCACTGCTGTGACGTTAAAACATAATGACGAGGCTGATTTAGTAATATTTTTTGTTGTTTTGGGTCTTTTTTCTGAAAAAATGCTGCTACCTTTTCATTTAACTTACTTTTAACTGTATTTGAAATAGCTATGCCATAACGCTGTTCTACCCAGTTTTCGAACGTTAAAAAACTATCCGATGAAAAAATGAATTCTATCGTCGGTGTGAGCCCTAAGCCTAAAGTATCCATGATCATGACATCAAGCGACCATTCGCCTTCTATTATTTTTTTATCCGCACAGCCTTGTTTTTGTAATTGCGCTTTGTGCCACATTCGTTTTAATTGAAATAAACCTAAACGCCCAGTTTCGTTATAACAAGGTAGTATGCTCTGCGCTGTTGTGTGCAGAGATGGCACTTTTGCTATCAATTCATTTTGCATAATAACTCCTTTTTCTTGCCTGATTTTAGACAAGCAAAACACCTTAAATTGATTTATTAACGCTAACTAAACTTAGTTAGAATAGAGTGCTATATTACTGTAAGCAACAATTGTAATTGCTAAATACAGGGAGTGGTATGAACACTGAGATTGAAAAAATTCTCGCCTTTCTTACTCATATTGGAATAAAGCACCGGTATGAAACGTTAAACGAAAAGACTTTTTTGCCGGGAATTAAAGTAGCTCAGGGAACTTTACTACTTGATTTAGAAAAATGCCTCTACCCTGGTGACATCCTTCATGAAGCTGGGCATATTGCAGTAACCTCAGAGACAAACAGAACCTGTTTAACCGGCGATATGAAAAACCATGATCACCAAGCCGCTGAAGAAATGACCGCGATTGCATGGTCATGGGCCGCAGCCTGTTACTTAAATATTGCACCCGATGTTTTATTTCATCAACACGGTTATAAAGGCAGTTCAGCTAGCTTAATAACCGCTTTTAGCAATAATACTGGCTTTGGCTATCCGCTGTTGTATTCATGGTTTATGTGCGAACAACCTGATCACCCCAACGGTTATCCAAACATGTTAAGGTGGCTTAGAGATGACGCCTACACACAAGCTCAACTAAAAAAATTACAATAAATACGATAAGGAACATACGTGCTTGATAATAACTTTTCCTCAGAGCAGCTTACTTTACTATGTGCTGACTTAGCTCAACTAAGATTAATAGCCGATTTAACACTTGCGCCTACTATGCCTTACTTTGCTGAAAAACCTTATCCAATTGGCCGCTGTAGAGAAATAAGAGACGAGGTATTTACATTACTACAAGCACAACTGCCGCACACAAACAAACCTGGGCTTAGCTTATTAAAAGGTCTTATTGCACAGGGCAATCCTTTACAAAAAGCATGGGGTTCACTGCGGGATGAGTATTTTCAAAACGCATTTATTATTGGTCCTTGGTATATTGATGTTTCTAACGACACCGTGAATGCCAATAAACCCAGAGTAGAGATTTTGCCTTTAGCGACATCAAACTTTACCCCAATTAAAGATTTTACTCAGTTTGTAAAAATAGCCCGTAACTATTGGAAAGTTGAGGTGTATAGAAATGATGTATGCCCAGCACTTGCGCCTTATATGCCACTTTTATGCGTTGGCGATAACGGTACTAGCTGGCTAGGAGCTGCAAACGACGACATGCTAAACATCGCAATAAACAGCCAATTTACCCAATCAAAAGCAATATTAAAAGTTCTGCCAAGCCCACCAAAAGAAATAATACAGCGCTGGCAATCGCTGTTATTAAACTTCACTCACGACCCTTTATTGATAACAAAAGGAGATGCAATCATCTTTTGTGATGAATACAGTAAAAAGTTACAGCACCCCGATCTAGCACACAGGGATGCCGCTGTGATTGCCTATTCATCGTTACCAAAGTCAGTGTGATTTAGAATATCAGTGCAACACTCATTGTAATGATGTGTAATAGAAAAGCCTGCCCTTGTCCCTGTACTCCTTAGAATTTATAAAGCGCTATGACACCTAGACTTATAGCGCTTTAACAAATTGTTAGCTAAAACGCTTGTAACCCCTGCCATGCCAATTGCAGCGCAAGTAAGGTTAAAACAACCCGAAAAATACGTTTAAACTTAGCCGCAGAAATCCGCTGTAATAACTGTAAACCAAGCCACGTGCCAAGCGCACCACTGATGATCATTGCCGCAACTAAAGGCAACCACTGCCAAAACGAAAAACCTACAAAGCCATACAAAATAGCTTTAAAAGTATGTTGCACACTCATACAAGCGGAAAAAGTAGCGGTATATCTTAGCTTTTCATAATTATTAACATACAAACAACTGCCCACTAACGGGCCACTTGCGCCAACAAACATCGATAAAAATGTTGTCACAGCACCAGCTGTACTGCGCCATAAAGCTGAGGTTTCACGCAACTTTGGCGTCACTCCCCATAATAAATAAAGTACAAACCCTGCCACGACAATTTTCATCAATTCAAGTGGAATACGGGTCACAATAGACGACGCAGCAAACGCACCAATAAGCCCACCGAGTGAAAAGTACGCAAACATACTTTTATCAAGGTGTTTAAAAGTCAGCATAAACCTATTGGCATTTGAGCCCAGCTGCACTAACCCATGCACCGGAATAACAATACTCATAGGCAATAACGACGCCATCACCACCAACAACATCAACCCGCCACCAGCACCAAAAGCCGCCGAAATCATCGACGTTACAGCCGATAATATAATAAGCCCAATCACGCTGAGCGGCGTTAATAAATCGCCAGCTAAAAATTCCATCTAAGACCACTTGGCAAGTAAAAGAGAATAATGACGTTAGCATGAGTAAAAATAAGATGCGAGTACCTAAAGCACCAGTAAAATGAAGCGCTTATTTCAATAAAATAAAAATAAGCGATGAGCTATTAAAACAATAAAACACCTCGCCTTAAACATAAAAAAACCCGCAAAATTGATTACTCAAATTGGTGGGTTTTTTAGGGTTTTTAAATCAACGAATTTAAAAACCGATATTGGTGGAGCTGGGGGGATTTGAACCCCCGTCCGAAAAGCCTCGATTGTTATAGGTAACTAATGAAAACAACAAGTTGCATTAAAATCAAAATGTTATTTACTTATAGAATCTAGTACGCTCTTGCGTAATCAATTGGTTTTGGGCAGTATATGGACACTAAAATTGAATATATCACTTAACTGATGTATATTTAGATATACTTAATTAGTAGAAAAACTTAAAATAAACAATAATTAATCCCTTAGTTAGGGGATCTCACTATCTATTAATCAATCATTTTGAATGTGTAAAGGATATATGCTTCCAAATCAGTTATTTTACCAAACTTGCGAGCAAGAAGGTGGTTATCAACAAGTCTATGATAACTCTCCATTCATAAGTGAGGACAACCCAAGGCAATGGCTTTCCCAAGGCTATTATTTTTGGATTGAAGATAAAGAGTTAGCTGTTATTTGGGGGGAAAAGGCTAAAAACAATATTTATTCAATTGTGGAGTTTGAACTTGATTTATCGGAATCAGGACAGATACTTGATCTTATAGGCAGCCCTAACGCTATAAATTACTTTAAACAATTAATTCATGATTACCTTGATAAAGTTCATAAAAACAAACAAAAAGGTAATCCATTAAGAGACATTTCTGTATCAGATATAATTAGACATTACAGAGCCGAAGCAGCTAAGGGAGAAATCATCTTCCCTTGGGCTGGAATAAAGTGTTGTGACATTGACACAAGACTTAAGCTCAAGTTCAGAAGAAATAAGCAAGAATTATTAGCACTTAATAACCGTCACCAACTTTGTTTGTTTGATATCAATGAAAAAGTTATTAGCAGAAAAAGATTAATACACCCAGTAGAGTGGGTTGCTTAAGGAGGTTTTATGGATATATTTGAAGAAAGCTTACAATCAATCAAAAAGCATTTGGATAAAGTCTCAGTTGAAGAATTTCAGGAAGAAGCTCTCAAACATGCTCGTTTTTCTGGAGTTAGTGCCGCTGACGTTATCGGATACTCAGATAATAATAACTTAGTTATAGAACATTACGATATTGTATTTCAATCACAGCAAGCAGTTGGAATTAATTTCAAAGGAACAGGCCCAAAATTTATGTTATTTGGAACAGCTTGTAATGAAGAACAATTAGAGAAGGCGGCATAATGTCAATTCAATTTAATGGTGGAAGAATGACTCTTCTCGAGATTCATGCTTCTCCTAGTATTTTCTCGGATTTTTCTAATTCCAAGGATAGTGAATCAGGAGTCGAAGAGTTTAGTGTATCTTCGGCTTTTTCTGATGAAGATGAGCACCATTATCAAGTTGAGTTTAGAATGAAAATTGTTTCTTCCGATGGCGCTTTAATTAATCTTAAGTATCTAGCTAATTTCTCTCGAGAAGAAGGCATTGATGATGAGTTTAAAAAATCACCATTTTTGTTTGTAAACTCCCCAGCAATTGCTTACCCATACCTTAGAGCGTCTGTCAGCTCGGTATTAATTAACTCTGGCTTAGAAAATATAATACTCCCTACAATAAATTTTCAAGCGATGTACAACGAAGAGATAAAACCGAATTTAGAATAGTATTCAATATATTGCGGGCCCAAACTTTATAGCATCCTCTAAATGACTTGGTGCAAAGTGCGCGTAAACCATAGTTTGCTCAATCTTTGCATGACCAAGTATCTGCTGTAATACTAAAATATTACCTCCGTTCATCATAAAGTGACTAGCGAAAGTATGCCTTAAAACATGGCTACATTGCCCTTTAGGTAAATTAATATCCGTTTTATTGACAGCCCTTTCAAACGCCTTTCGACAGTCAGCAAATAATGGCCCTGATTTTTTAGGGATCTCATTAAACAGCTTTTCACTAATTGGTACAGTTCGGTTCTTTTTACCCTTGGTATTAATAAAGGTGATGCGATAGCTATCGCCTGATTTTATAACCTGAGAACCTTTTAAATTACAAGCTTCACTTATCCTACAACCTGTTGCCAAACAAATTTTAGACACGATTAAAATATGCGGATTAGTAGAGCGCTTTAACTCATTTAGTAGTGTAATTATTTCGTCTTCCATCAAAAATGAAAGCTCAGTTTGTTGCAGTTTGAAAGGCTTAATTTCAGCTAAGGGATTCG
Organism: Pseudoalteromonas rhizosphaerae; assembly: GCF_028885455.1. Classification (NCBI taxonomy): domain Bacteria; kingdom Pseudomonadati; phylum Pseudomonadota; class Gammaproteobacteria; order Alteromonadales; family Pseudoalteromonadaceae; genus Pseudoalteromonas; species Pseudoalteromonas rhizosphaerae. The sequence continues at coordinate 1,451,065 of NZ_CP118496.1, read as the reverse complement.
GATATTTTAACTCCCCTACTTCAATTAACTTATTGAACATACTCTTAATTAATACAAGGTCGTTGTTCGCGGTTTTTGGGCTTATTGGTGTTTCACCCGACATACGTTCACCACGCCATTTAACAAAATCTTTAGCTTGTAAATTCATAGCAATTGGATTGTTCAGCGCTTCACAAATCATTTCTAATTTAGCTAAAGCACGTTGAGGGGAAGCATAAGTTTGACCATGTACTTTGTACCAAAGCTGGACTAAATCAGATAAGTGACGGCCATCAATTTTCTCTTGTTTCCAAGGCTTATCTTCCGCCTCCGCAATAGTATGATTTACAAATCGTTGCGCCTCGCCACGTGTAGGAAAAACCTTTCTAATCCTACGGCCATCAGCACCCCACGGGCGAATATCAACTTTATAACCACCATTAACTTTTTTTATTGTCATTTAATTTCTCATTTGTATGTAATGGTCAATAAAATTTGGCCATTATTTTAAACCTTTTTCTCTTTGTGTGATTCAATCTCTTTGACCAGCTTTTCATGCATGAATTTTTTTTGTAAATCGTCTGTCATATAAAGGTCTTTAATTTGACTATGGATAATGTCTGCTATCTGAGTTATTTCAACACCTTTCTGAGGAGTTATTAGTTCATATACAGTTGCGTTGAATACGCCGTTTATAAGCCCTTTTTCAAATTCAACACTCTTCTCCTCAACTGTTTTTTCTACTTCTTCAATACCAAATATCAAATAATCAATTCGAACCTTTTTATCAATCGCCACTTTCAAACATACATCCCAAGGAATAATCTCCTTTAATCTGCAGTTTGATGCCCAATTAGTTTTGTATCCAAACTCTAATGATAATTCTTTTAAAGTCCTTAAATTACAAGCCTCTAAGAGCCTTTCAAAAATATCTGTAACATTTACTTTCATATAAAACCCCAAAAAATTCTAAATTCAGCTTGAATACCCATAAAAACGATCGTAACATTAAAATATAGGTATTTAATTATGTAAAACCTAAAATATAACGCAAGAAGTGAATTGGCCATGTCATTTACACTAAGCTAACGCTATGCGTTTACATTACAACGAATTATATCTCTTAAGTGGGATATATAAAAACCAATCACTTGAATAGAGATAGCAATTATGAATAAACAACTTATTTTATCTATTCCAGCACCTATCCTGACATACCAAGAGTATGCACGCTTACAGGGGCTAACAGTGAAAGACGTTGTTAATGCCGTTTTTGCAGGAAGATTGCCAACTTATACACCTCCATGCTCGCCAAGTGAAAATCCAGCAAGAGTAAAAAAATATATCAACATGATTGCGCTTTATGCCGAAGCAGCAAAAGCAGCAAATATTGATCTTGCTATAACGTCGAAAGCCTAAATATGAAATTCTATCTTCAATACGTTTCAGGCACAGAAGAATACGCATTAGGTTTCAATAAAATTGAACACCCGCTTATGTATTCGTCACGTTCAGAAGCAATGGCTTTTTGCATTGACTACTGTAACGGTGAACCGTTTGAGATAATTGATGTAGATGATAAAAACTGGCAAGAGCTTTTTGATTCTGGAGTGTTCGACTATGAACCAGAATTCTAAAAATCCAGTTCAGAACCTAACAAAAATCGATTACTTAACTATCGTTTTCTCTCCTAACGAGGTTGCCCGTTGCCGTTTTGATGCAAAATTAGCCTTTGGTAACGGGGACTTTTCTTCATATAAAGAAGCTTATAACGCTATGTTATGCGCTGAACTTTTTGAAAATAATGCTACAGACGACTTTGCTGCGGATGCTGAACAATCAAACTTTGATATACAAAACAATACCGCAACTGATGATTTAGAAGTTGATGTAAGCGAATCGGTTATTTTTAACTCTGATTATTTCTATAACGAGCTATTTGAAAGTAACTTAGCTGGTTCTTCAAAATACCGTAAATACAAGTCTATTAAAGAAATCCCAGAGGAAGATAGAAAGCACTTCCTTAAAAATATAGTAAGAAAAACAAAACGCTATAAAACACTTACCTCACTAATTGAAGGTGATATTTCTAAATTTATGCACCTTTTAAATACTGAAGTAGCAACCGCTGCTGATCGTTTAACCAGTGACACATTGAGCTGGTCTTACCGTGATAACTCGGGTGGCATGTTTACATATGAAAAATCAGCAACGCTTTATCGTCACGATGTAAATTCAGGTGTTATTGCATGGGGGGCTAATAATGGCGGTGTAATGATTTCCTTTACGGGCACTGGTTGTGCTGGTTTAGATATTCCCAAATTACATTCTATGATTCAAAAAATGCCCAATGTAAAAATCACTCGTTTAGATATTGCTTACGATGATTATGAAGGTAATAGAACCATACAAGATTACTTTCAAAACTTAGAAGAAGGTGCGTTCTGTAAAACCAACCAAAAGCCTAAATGGTCACTCATTAAAACTGGCGAATTACAAAAAATAAGCCCTGAAGAACAAGGTTTATGGAGAAAAAAACACGGTTGGCAAAAACGCTATGACTGTGTGGCCAATGGCGGAAATACACTTTACGTAGGAAGTCGGAAAAATGGAAAAATGGCGCGTATGTATGAAAAAGGTAAGCAAATGGAAAGTGAATCTCAACCTAATTGGGTTCGGGCTGAGCTTGAGCTTAGGAGTATTGACCGTGTTATCTCCTTGGATGCACTTCTCAATACCGATGCCGTTTTTGCTGCTGCCTATCCCGCTTTTGCTTTTATTACTGCTGAACGTCTTGAAATCAGAACTACCAGTAGAGAGAGAATAAATAACGGACTTTTAGTCGCTGACCGTTTACAACGTTACTGTAAGCAGTCTTACGGGAAGCTATTAAATTTTTTACGTCATATAAAAGAGCTATCAGATAAAGACATAATCGATCAACTAACTAAAGGGTTAGATTCTTCGGATGTTCCAGATTCGATTAACCAAGATGGTATTACTCCTGAATATCTAATTTTTTTGCGGCATGCAAAAGAGCTATCAGATAAAGACATAATCGATAAATTAACTAAAGGCTTAAACCCTTGGGATATACCCAAGTCAATAATTGAAGCCACAATTACACCACCTAATCAAATGGAGTTTTTAACATGAAAGTAATTTTATTATCTGCGGCAATGGGTCGTGGTGTGTCTAGTAAATCAGGTGCAGCTAAACCCTACTCTTTTTCGTCTATCTCTTACTTAGTTCCTGAGCAAGACTACATTCAAGGTGACCACAATATTCAAAAATGTGGCTTTGAACCTAAGAGCGTAGAAATGATGGAAGACCAAACCTTGTATAACAAATTCAAAGCTATAACTGATGAGCATGGTATCTGTGAAGTTGATTTAGTTTTACAGCCAGACCCTAGAAATATGTCACGCAATATTGTTGCTGATGTTCAGTTGGTTTAATAAGTATGAGTTCAAAGCCATCACTAGACAAAATACTTTTTTACCATCTTATTGAATTTGCTCTAAGTAAAGATCCTGAGTTTTATAAATTTATAAATTCTAATTATTCTTTGATCATTTCACATATAGAGCTTGATGCTCTACTTAAACAGCATAAATTAGATTTAAGAAATGAAGAATATAAAAACCTAAAGGTTAATAAGTAGTGTCTCAATGTGTCGCTATCCAACCAGACCAAACACTAAAAATTTCTAACGGTGTTTGTGATTTTGTGATTGTTACACATGCTGAGTTTGAACAAATTCAGCAACACGGATTAGTAAACGTTCTGAATGAATTGTTTGCTTTTGACTTGGCCACCTTTGGCCTAATAAACACAGCGGCTTTAGTCGCTTTTATAACTGCTCATTGTATCGGTCGTGTAGTCCGAGTAATGGGCAAAACTTAACTCCTATAAGGAATATCAACATGAAAAAACTTAAAAACATCTTAGCTACAAAACGTGCAAAAGCAGGCCTTTTGCTAACTTCTACTCTTGGTTCTGCATCCGCTTTTGCTGCTGATCATACTGAAACAATTAATGCTGCTGTTGCTGATGGAACAACTAACTACACGGCAATTATTACAGGTGTAATTACTGTTGCAGCCGTTGGCTTTGCTATTGGCATGATTATTCGCCAGTTCAACCGTTAACAGTGGTTACTTCAATTGGCCTTGCTTGCTTTCTTGTTTGGTGCTTTGTAGAGGGCTTTTCAAGCGGTGTAAGAGCTAGTTAACAATGGCGGGTAAAACCGCCATATCCTAACGTCATTTCACACTGTTTTGACTAACAATTAAATACCAACTTATTTGCATCATGGTTGCTTTTATACGAATTGTGTCTGCTTTTATGTTTGTTAAAAAAAACTTGGAATATATATATGACTGACTCAAATGAAGATTTCATTCAAAAAGAACTTGATGATTACGCTATACGTCATAAAAAACGATTGATTCTCCGTGAAAATTCACAATCTCATGAGCGATTTAATAAACCTTATATGAGTTTCATTATTTACTTTATGGTTTTGATATCACTTAGTATTTTTTCTTTTGTTTTTTATGACGTTCTTACTAATGGAGTTTAGCTTTATTAACGTCATTTCACACTGTTGGTAATATTAATGAAACTATTAATTAAAATGCTAGCGCTTAATTGCGCTTTTTTTTGCTTCAAATCTTACTCAGTTGATAAAATTCCAGCAATCAATGAAGGTATATATACCTATGAGTGTGATTATGAAGATAGCACTTTCAGGGTAACTGAAAATAATTTTTCAGAATGTGAAGCTGTAATAAAGGATGGGATCTTAGTCTATGGTTATTTTCCATCAGTGCGGGAAGGTTTTACGCAATATCAGCCAACCTCAGCACCAACCTGTAAGTACAGAGATTTACTTAATGATGGTAGTAATTATTTTGTTACTTGCTCAGGTTCTTTTGAGTCATCCCCTCTAGACCCCGAATCCACCGAAAACCCAAAACGATGGACTAGTGAAGTTATAGGTAAACTATCTGATAGGCAGCAAGACTCAGAATCTTTTTTATGCCCTGACCCAAACTACCCTAACGGCCCTACTGAATACAACCATGAAATGTGGTGTTATGAACTAGAGCAAGAATTAGATCCTGATTGCCCAGCCCCTACAGATTCAGACCCTTTTGTATTTGGTACAGGCTCTGGACAAACTAGCATATGTTTTCCTGTTTCAGATGGTCGTCAATGTGAGATTAAAACCGATGTTAATGGAGGTTATTATATTCCTGTTTCTTTTGGCTCTATTGAACCAGTTCCGTGCACACCAGACCCTGAACCTACCCCAGACCCTGAACCAGAACCAGAACCAGACCCTGAACCAACAGAGCCTCCAGATACAAGGCCTCCGCCAGAAGATACCGACCCAACTGTAAGCCCCGATACAATAGGTGCTTTAAACAAAGTAAATAAAAACTTAGATTCTATAAACAAAAATATGATTAGTGGATATGAATCAAATGATGAACGCCTAGATCGTTTAGCTAAAGAGACTCAAAACTCAAATGAACTACTTTCATCAATTAAAAAAAACACATTAGAAGATAATGACACTTTAACTGATATAAAAACAGGTCAAGCCAACGCCAACAACTTACTTGAAAAAATAGAAAAAAATACTGCACCTGAGAGCTTTATTTTTTCAGCTACTCGCAAGCAAGGCGGCTTAAACGATATTTTTACTGATGAAGATATACAGCAAATAAAAACTGAGATTGAAGAAAAACAGACTGAATTTAATGAATATATTGAAACCATAAAATCAGAGTCTTCTAGTCTTTTTACGTTAGATACTTCTATTGCTGGCGGTTACCAAGAGCACAAAATAGTTGTTAAAGGTGTAGAAATCGAAACGGGTATTTCTCGTTTTTCTGACTTCTTTAAACTTATTTCAGGTGCAATTTTACTTGTTGCAACACTAACCGCTCTTTATATATTGCTAGGGAGAAATGGCTAATGAAAAACCTTATTTTATTAATTTTCTTTTTATTACCTCTATTTACTTTTGCTGATACCTACGAGGGTGCAGCTGGTGCAGCAAAATCATTTGGTGATTACATTACTGATTTCTGGGATTTCTTTGATAATGATGTACCAAGTTTTTTTGATAGGGCATTAGCTTTTATCGTTGAAAAAGTAACGTTAATTAGAATAACCATGGAAATACAAACAATGAAATTAGCATGGACTACAGCTAAGGCCATCATGGAAAACTTTCAAATCGCATCAAAACTAGCAAGCGCTATAAGTGTTTTGCCTCAAGATGTAAAAGGCGCTTTAGTAGATTTAAGGATTTTAGACGGTGTAAATATTGTTCTTCAAGCATATGTAGCTAGATACGTATTAAGGTTTTTATAATGGCTTCCTCAATTTTTCATGGTGCACCAGGTTCTTTTAAATCTGCTAGCGCTACTTGGTTTGAAGTTCTTCCAGCTTTAAGAAAAGGCCGCTTAGTCGTTACGAATATAGAGGGTATTTTACCGCTCGATGAAATTGAAACTGAGTTACAAGAAACCTTTCCTGAAACTGCCCAACTTTGGCGTTTATCATCACAAAATGAAGAAGGCCAGCACCTTTGGCGTAATTGGTATCATTGGATGCCTACTGGCGCACTCGTTTTAATAGATGAAGTGCAAGACGTTTACCCAACTGAATCAACGTTCAAGCCAGAATCTTGTAACTATAAGCACATTGATAATTACAAAGATTTGATACCCGAACATTGGTATTTATACCATTATGAGCAACTAGAAAACTTTAAACCTGAAAGCTTAACTAGTGGTGATACTGACGATTTAGGAAAGGAGTTATTTAACGAACATGGCCATATTATTTACCCCAAAACACTCAAAGAGTGTTACATGCGACACCGCAAATACAACTGGGACATTATCGTCTGTACGCCTGACATTACCAGCGTCCACAAATACATTCGGAACGTCAGCCAGTATGCCTATGCGCACAAATATTTTGACGGACTCGCAAAAATCCCTTACTACTACAGACGGCCAAGAATATTTGAGCACAACCCAAAACTTGACGGTAAAACACCAACCAAAGGAACAATCCTCACTTGGAAAAAAATCCCAGTCGAAGTGCACAAATGCTACAAGTCGACCGCTACCGGCGGTATTACAAAAGGACAAGGTAAGAATTTCTTATTCAGTCCTATTTTTGCCTTTCCAGTTACTATTGTCTTTTTGTGCCTATTGTTTTGGGTATGGTATTTTTCCAGTGCTGAAACAAGTGTGGAAACTAACCAAGTCACCACTAATCAAAGCTTTGAAAGTGTTAAAAAAGATATTGGTTCTAATAGTCGTAATGTTAATAGTCAGATTTCTATTAGTGAGCCTGTTTTTGTAAATTTACCGTACGGTGCAACTGATATTTTTGTTACTGGTATACAAGAAGTGAAGCGGCCAGACCGAACACATCGAGAATATATTTTTGAATTTATAACTGAAAAATATGGTGTATTTAGTATCGACTCATACGAGCTAGCTAGTATGGGTTTTAGTATTCAATATTTTAGTTCGTGTAATGTTCTTATCAAAAATAGTGCTATTGCTTATCGTGCACTATGCAGCCCAAACCCTTATGAACAACCAAAGCAAGAAAATGACGATTTAGAAACACCTTCTTTATTTTCATCTTTATAGACAGTCAAAAACAAGCCGCCAAGCGAAGCCTGAGCGTAGCGGCTTGATATCATGCACTTAACTCATCACTTAATAAATCATACTAATTATTACAATCAAACAGCTAGCTTATTCGAACCGATGAAACTTTGTTTCATGAAAGGCCACACACCAATGCTATTATTCCTTAAATGTCTGCTGGCCGAATCCAAGCGAAGCGCTAACCAGCTATTTAGTCACTCAGTACCCGCGCTTGCGCCCTTGATAAACCAATACGGATTTTCGAGTAATGATGATGCCAAGAAAAACACCCCTCCCCCCATATACTAATAGGGGGGGAGCGGAATTTAAACACAAAGCCTAATTGAGCCTTATTTTTAAAATAATCCTATCTTAGATCTTTATGTTTAATACTTTGATAAAACCAATGTGGGCACTAAGTGGACAAGTGCTATAGAAATAAAAAAGCCAGTTAAAGCATAATGCTCTAACTGGCTGTTTTGTATCACTTTAAAGTGGTGGAGCTGGGGGGATTTGAACCCCCGTCCGAAAAGCCTCGACCGTCGGTACTACATGTTTAGTATTGTCATTTAATTAACCTTTAAGTCCCGGACAAACACGGTAAATAAAGGCGAGGCCGCTTAGTTTTAGCGCTTCAACCCCGGCCAGGGTTTCCGTCGCGATCAGGTGTTAGGGTGACACTCCAAAATCCAGTCCACAAGAATACATGGAAGGAGCGCTAGCCAGCCTAAGCTGCTAGAGAGTAGTTATCGTCGTTTGCGATTACTTTAAATTGCGGCTTTTTAACGAGGCAAACCGCACCTCGACATGCACCTTGGGCTTCTTGAATTCCGTCGAATCCTAATCAGCCCCTGAATTAGTAAACTCATTCAGAGTGTGCAGCCAGTATAACCGAGTAACGCGCTGATACTCAAGGCCCTTTTATGCTTTATTTTATATTGCTATGGCGTTGCTGATTAAATATGCAAATATATGTTAATCCTCTTCATTGCACCAAACAATAAAATAACATTTACTTAACATTGCTTAGGGGTTATGCTCAGCAGCGTGTTAGTTTGAAAATACCCAAAAACGGTTTAGTCGAGCAGCATGTAAATTAAAGCATCTAAATAAAAATAATAAAAACAGGCATATTACATAGGAAATCGATAAATGTCGTTGTTTATACATAACCCTGTAACGGGTTTTGTGTCACTGCTTGAGCACCCTAAAAATAGTGGTTTCCCAGTGACTAGCGCGCAACTTATTGAGTTAATCGAACAGTCCCCGTTCGCTGATTTCGATATAGTCAGTGCAAATATTGGTAAGTTATTCTCACCGAGCAAAAACTATCAGGATGATTCTTTAATTGTTGCTCGTGCACTCGATGCGTCGATATTCATTCAGGTTGATGAAAAAAATATGGTCGCTGAAGCCACATTAACCACTGCTAAAGGTGGGGCCTTAATGTCGATTGACAAGGCTCGCGAAGCACTGGTTGATGCTGGCGTATTACATGGCATTAGCACTCGTGCTCTGGACAATTTTTTAGGTCAGCAATTTGACAAGCCTGCGGGTGTTTCCTATAGAGCGATTGTTGCTCATGGTCGTAGACCAAAAGAAGGCAGCGACGCTAAATTTGTACGTTTGTGCGCTACAGCACAAGATCGTGTATTGAGTCCACAAGCAAAAGAAGGTGGTAAGGTCGATATGCGCAATTTAGGCGCGATCATCACTGTAAAACCGGGCACTCCTCTAATGCAGCGTGTTGCTGCAACTCCTGGGGAAGATGGTTATACGGTATTTGGTGATGTGCTGCCCGCCATACCAGGTAAAGATCTACCATTACAACCATTTGAAGGCACTAAACTCGATCCAACTAATCCCAATGTACTGATTGCAGATTGTAAAGGTGTGCCTGTCGCCCTCCCTCGTGGCATGCGCGTTGATGACGTGTTGTGTTTTGATAATGTTGATATTGGCACCGGTCATGTTGATTTTGACGGCAGCGTAATTATCAGTGGCGATATAAAAGATGGTATGCACGTGCGTGCCAGTGGTGATATCACGGTATTGGGATTTGTTGAATCAGGCCAGATCGAAAGTGCCAGTGCGGTCACAATTATGCTCGGTGCAATTGGTCGTAAGCGTGAAAATGACGAAGCGTTTACTTGCAAAATTAAAGCCGCTCGGACTATTTCAATTGGCTATGCCCAGTATTGCCATATTCATAGCGAACAAGATCTCTTTATTGAACGACAAGCATTACATTGTGACTTGAGTGCTCGGCGGTTGATCCGCGTTGGTAAAGCAAATAATCCGCGCGGTAAAATTATTGGCGGCAATATTTTAGATGCCATGCGAATTGAAACCGGAGAGCTAGGTGCCCCATCGGGCACAAAAACCCGAGTTTTCATCGCGCAGTATTGGCATGACTTGAGACAAAAACAATTGCAAATTGCCGATTTTGAAAAACTGTTAGCCACTAAATCCGCAGCATTAAAGCAAGCACGTAAAAAAGCAGTTAAAATTCCAGCACCAGCAAAACGACAATTATTTTTAGACAAAATTAGTGCTAGCGAGCAACAAATTAATATTCGTATTGCCAACACCAAACGTAAAAAACACCTAGTAAAACAAAAAATAGCACAGCTTTTAGCTACTAGCCGTTTAAAAATTAATGAGTTAATGCATCCCGGTGTGGAGCTAAAAATCGCAAAAGATTCAAAACACTTTTCGCGTATTTATCCGCCCCACTTAGTTAAAATGAGCGAAGGTAAAATTACTCAGTCGTTTTAACGGCTGAGTCTTCGTTGTCACCAGCTTGCTCTGTATCTTCCGGCACTTCTGCAGCTAAAGGCCAGCCACCCAGCTGTTGCCAACGATTAACTATCAAACAATATAGCTCTGCCGTACGTTCGGTGTCATATAATGCTGAATGAGCCTGTTTGTTGTCAAATTCAATGCCAGCTGCACGACATGCTTTAGCAAGTACCGTTTGACCAAGTGCCAAACCCGCTAATGAGGTTGTGTCAAAACTAACAAACGGATGAAATGGCGTACGCTTAATATTATTACGTTCTATTGCTGCATTTAAAAAACCATGGTCGAACGCCGCATTATGAGCCACTATGACTGAACGTTGACAACCCGCAGCTTTTTGAGCTTTACGTACCACTTTACAAATTTCTTTGATCGCTTCCTCTTCAGATACTGCGCCACGTAATGGCGAGAAAGGATCAATACCATTAAAATCAATAGCGGCTTGTTCAATGTTTGCGCCTTCAAATGGCTCAACATGAAAATGCACAGTATGATCAATACTGAGTAGGCCTTCATCATCCATTTTTAATACTGACACCGCAATTTCTAACAGTGCATCGGTTACTTTATTAAAGCCTGCAGTTTCAACATCAATAACCACCGGGAAAAAGCCACGAAAGCGTTTTGCGAAAAGAGTTTGTTCAGTATTTGCCATAGTATTCTTGGTTTGCCAGAGTAAGCTGGCTATTATGTCAAAAATCATAGTGGCTAGGCTAGCGCTTTACAGATTAAATTAACACTTACATTTAGGCATATAACTTGCTTTACTTAACTAGAACTAGAGCTAGCTAACGACACCTTGATGACTGTTAGCCTCTGTAAATGCAGCTTTTGCCAAGATATTGGCGTAATAAATTGTTGGAGATCCCGTAATGAAGCTTTCAATGCTGTTTATCAGTCTAAGCATTGCAACTGCATGCCTTTCAGATACGGCCAGCGCTGCAATGCGCCAGTACACAGCCACGGCAGATAACTCACAATGGGAAGTTGTAAAAACAACTCGCTTACAATGCCAATTAAATCATGAAGTTCCATATTATGGCGAAGCTATTTTCAGCGCTACCGCGAGCAAAAATAAAGACCTGCTATTTAACTTGGATATGGTTGTCCGTCCTGACAATTACAGTATTGCTGGTTTAAAAGCAGTCCCGCCAATCTGGCGAGCAGGTTTACCAGCACGTGATATTGCTGACATGAAATTACTACGAAAATTTGACGGCGAACTGGGTAACAAAACGGCATGGGAAATGTTGACCGAGCTTGAAAAAGGCTACCAACCTACTTTTTATTACCAAGACTGGCAAAATAGTGCCGATAAAATTGCCGTTGGCTTATCGAACATTAATTTTAAACAAGCCTATTGGGCATTTTTACAATGCCGCGATGAATTACTGCCATACAGCTTTGAAGATATTTCCTTCACGATTATGAATTATCAACCAAATACCAGTAAACTTACTAAATCATCAAAACAACGTTTAGATAAAATTGCTGAGTATTTAAAGTACGATACGACGATTGCGGCTATTTCGATTGACTCATACACAGATAGCTACGGTGGTCGTTGGAACAACTTAGAGCTGTCTAAAAAACGAGCTCAAGCGATCAAAGAATATATGGTGAGCCTAGGAATTGATGAAACTAAAGTTGAAACGCAAGGCTTTGGTGAAAAACGTCACGTAGCGACTAACGATAATATTTTGGGCCGCGATAAAAACCGCCGCTTAGTGATACAAATTGAGAAAATGTAGCTAAAAGAAGTAATGCCTTTTAGCTACATGACGACTGTTGTTAAGGGTTAAGCTTTTTAAACGTGGCTCTTTTTTTCAACCAACCATCACCAAACTGAAACACCGCTAAGCTCAGTAATATGATGGCAGCGCCAATAAGTAATTGTTGATCAATTGCTTCATTATTTAACCAGCCCCCTAAGCCAATCGCAAAGCTTGGTGTGATCAAGGTGGTTAGCGCCACGGTACTAGCTGGTAATTTTTGTAACACATGAAAATAAGCAAGCGAACCAACCAATGAGCCAAACACGCCCAAATACACAATTGACCACAGTGATTTTACTGTCCACGTACTCGTATTGAGCTCACCATCGAACAACCACCAAGTAATAAAAAATAAGGGCGTAACAAATACTAATGCACCAAATGTGGTCGCCATTGGATGAATAGCAATTTTTATTCGCTTGATCATCACCCCACTTAAACTAAAAAAGCACACAGCCATAAATACGTAAGCTAAACCCTGCATTTGCATCAATGAGCCTTGCATGTGTTTTTCACTTACCAAAAATAACCCCAATAGCGCAAATGCTAACGCAATTAGTTTAACAACGCTGAATTTTGGCTCGTTGAGTAATCGCTGTGCTAATAAACCAGATAAAATTGGTGCCAGACCAAACATTAATGATATCAGCCCTGATGGAACTGTTTTAGCTGCCATATAACTCAACAGCATGCCACCATATATGCCGATACTCGAATAACCATACAAAAAACACGCACGACGGTGCCAAGGGACACGAATATTAGCAATCGCCACAACTAATGCAGCCAGCACTAATCCTATCGACATCCGTAACAATACCGCGAGCGTTGGTGTAACAGACTCACTGCTCCAAACAATTCCCAAAGGCGTTGTTGACCAAATTAAGACCATTAAAAAATATGATGCTTTAACGCTCACAAGCGGATCCTTTTAGCAAAGTGGCGATAACAAAGAGGAAGGAGATACAGCACTAACCGCTTTGAAATCGCGGTTAGTAAAAAACAACTTAACCGCAGCGCAGCAATGGGCGCACAACTGATAGATTCAGCCATGGGCGCATGGTTAGGGCTCGGTTAGCTTGTTGCATGTAAATAGTATTCTTAATAATAAATTGAATTTATAGAAATAGCAGAACTGGTTAATAAGTCAACTGCTAGAGTGGTTTTTATACCAAAAACTGACTTCACAATGATGGCTTGTAAATCATAAGTTACATTTAATTTCTTTGATTTGTAACAAAACTATTTAAGTTTGTGCCAACTAGTTATATCTTGCCTGCCTCTCACGATGTTTTAGGGGCAAAAAGTGCTTAAAAATAAAACAATAGGCAGCATGTTAATTGTTGCAGGTACCACTATCGGCGCAGGGATGTTGGCGCTACCAATCGCTTCTGCGGGACTTGGCTTTACAACCGCATTAGCATTAATTATTTCAATATGGGCGTTAATGACTTATACCGCATTATTAATGCTCGAATTACATCAACATGCTGATCGCGATGCCACGCTAAATACGTTAGCAAAATCATGGTTAGGTAAACGCGGCCAATATCTGGCTAATTTTTCGGTGATGTTTTTATTCTATGCGCTTTGCTCAGCTTACATTGCAGGTGGTGGTGCGCAACTACAAGAAAAAATAAATAACGGCTTTAGCCTCGATATTGCTCCGCAAGTAGGTTCAATCATTCTAGCGATTGTAATAGGCACAGTTGTTACCTTAGGCACCAGTAAGGTCGATAAGCTAAACCGAGTGTTATTTAGCATCAAAATTGTGGTACTGGCGAGCTTATTTTATATGTTAACCCCGTATGTTCATGGCCAACATTTACTCGAAATGCCCATTGAACAAGGCCTTATTTTATCAGCTATTCCGGTGGTATTTACCTCTTTTGGTTTTCATGGTTCGATCCCATCGATCGTTAAATATGTTGGTTTAGATATTAAAACCTTACGCCGTGTCATGATTGCCGGAGCAGCTTTACCGCTGGTTATTTACATTTTTTGGCAGTTGATCAGCCAAGGTATGATGAGTCAAGCTGAATTACTAAAAAGCTCTGGCTTACCAGGCTTTGTGGCAAGTATTGCCAGTATCGCTAATAACGCAGCTGTTGCCACTGCAGTTAACCTATTTGCAGACTTAGCACTGGCAACATCATTTTTAGGGGTGAGCCTAGGATTATTTGATTTCTTTGCTGATGCCTTTAAAAAAGGAGATGGTAATAAAGATCGGATAAAAACAGCCCTCATTACTTTTATCCCGCCATTAGGATTTGCATTGTTTTACCCACAAGGTTTTATTATGGCGCTTGGCTATGCAGCTATCGCTTTAGTCGTACTAGCAGTGTTTTTACCCGTAGCAATGGTTTATAAGCAGCGTAGCAGCGATAAAGGCGGCTATACAGTGCGTGGTGGTAATTTTGGTCTGGCAGTAGCGGCGCTTTGCGGCGTGCTTATTATCAGCGCCCAAGGGCTGCAGATGGCAGGTTTAATCCCCGCGATAGGTTAATGCAAAAAGGCACCTAAATGGTGCCTTTTGGTATTTTAACTAACTTGAGTTAGATTAAACATGTGTTTAACTCAATCATCAAGCTTTGCAAATAGCTTTGGCAAATCTTGCTCTGCTATAGGCGGGCTATAATAATAACCTTGCACTATAAAGCAGTTATTGTTTTGTAAAAACTCCACTTGCTCTATAGTCTCAACGCCTTCGGCTACCACATTCAATTTTAGCTTTTGTGCCATCGCTATAATTGCCGCAGTGATCTCCATGTCATTTGGATCATCCGGTATATCTTTAACAAACGAGCGATCAACTTTTAAAATATCAACCGGAAAACGTTTTAAGTAGCTCAATGACGAATAACCCGTGCCAAAGTCATCTATCGATATTGACACCCCAAGCGCTTTTAACTGATGTAATTGCGAAATTGCCGCTTCCACATTCCCCATTAGCATGCTTTCGGTTAATTCCAGGTGTAACTGCTTAGCCGGCACCTTGGTTTTCTTAATAATCGATGCCAACAACGGCACTAACTTAGCATCTTTAAACTGACGAGCAGAGAGGTTAATCGAAATATTATTTTCTCGCCCTTGCGCTGCTAATCTTGCTGCAAACTCACACGCTTCTTGTAGCACCCAAGCACCTAACTCAACTATTAAACCTGTTGCCTCAGCTATTGGGATAAACTTGGTAGGTGGGATCATCCCTTCAGTTGGGTGGAACCAGCGGATCAAGGCTTCATAACCGACCACATGCTGCGTGCGACTATCAACTTGTGGTTGATAAAAAATCACAAATTGCCGAGCTTTGATTGCTAAGCGCAGTTCATTTTCAATAAACAGCCGCTCATTCGCAGCGGCATCAAGTTCTTGACTATAAAAGTGATAAGTATTGCGCCCTTTAGCTTTGGCCTCATACATAGCTAAATCAGCGTGTTTTAATAACTGGTCTTCTTCTTGGCTATCGTATGGCGCCATTGTGATGCCAATACTAGCACTAATAATGACCTCGTTATTGCCAAGCATAATTGGCACATTCAATGTTTTTTGAATAGTGTTAGCAACATCCATTGCATGCTCTTGACGCTCAATACCACTAAGTAAAACTGCAAACTCATCGCCACCTAAACGGGCAATTGTATCTTCCGCACGCAGTCGTTTTTTCAAACGGTTAGCAACTTCAACTAATAGCTGATCACCGGCATCATGACCAAGTGTGTCGTTAATACGCTTAAACTCATCTAAATCAAAATAGAATAAAGCAAACGCATAATGGCCACGCTCTGCAAGCGCCATTGACTTACGTAATTGCATTCTAAAGAAAGTACGGTTAGCCAGCCCTGTTAAGGTGTCGAAATAAGCCAATTGCTCCATTTTTCGCTGGCTTTCTTTAACAAACGAAATATCCTGTGCTGAGGCAACATAACTGGTGATGCTGCCACCGTCTTCGCGAATTGGTGAGATACTGAGCGATACCCAGATTGGCTTTTTATCTAAACCTTGGATCAAAGTATCGCCACGCCAATAATTTCGGCTGCGTAAATCGATATCAATGTCATCAACCAAAATAGCCATTTCTTTGGCGATAATGCTTAATAGCGGTGACTGCATAAAATGGTTTTCTTCAAACCCAGTCATTTCTAACATTTTTGGATTGACGTATTCAATCACGAAGTTTTGATCGGTGATCACTACGCCCGTGCCTGAGAAAGCAACTGCTTTAGATAATCGGTTAGCGGCTTTTTCGGCAATTTCTTTTTCTGTAATACGCTGATTCAGACCATCAATAAGCTTACGAATTTCAATCGCCATATCGCGAAAAGAACCATTTAAAGTACCAATTTCGTCTTTATTTTCTTTTGGAAATTCAATTTGTAAGTGCCCTTTGCCAAAACTGGTTACCGCATAAACTAAAGAATGAATACGGCGTAAAACGAGTTGGTAAAGTGCTTGATGTAATAACAGTGCGACTAAAATGGCATATAAAATAAACAATCCAAAAAACTTCACCTTTAGCTCTTCAAGCGCTGAAAGTGCTGATGAACGTTTTTTGTAAATACCTATATACCAGTCTAAATTATCAACTTTACGAATATTAATGATGTGCGTTTCACCATCTTGTACAAAAGAGTCTGCGTATTCTGGTAAATGCATTTTGATAGTCTGATTGATCAGCTCTTGTAGATCGCCATTAACAAAATCATGAGTACGTAATGGTTTGCCTGCTTTACCGTAGGTTTCGTAAAGGTTTTTATTCAGATCAGGATGAGCAAGTAATTGCCCTTGGCTATCAAAAACAAATAAGTGCTGCTCCTTGTCACCGATCGGTAATTGCGAAATAAGCGTATCGAGTGCTAAATCGCTGCCAGTAACACCTAAAAATTCATTTTCAAGATAAACTGGCACCAGTAAACTCACCACCCATTTATGCCAAATTTTATCGTAGTAAACTTTAGACCACACAGCCGAACGGGTTGGATTAAGCGCTTCTTTAGCGTAATTAAAACTTTGATTATCAATAAACTGATGAGAGCCTGGAACATTCAGAGCCCAATTAGGTGGCGCAATACGGATAAAATTATCTTTGGTGATTAAATAAAAGTTAAAGAAATCTTGGATCAAGGTAGGCGCTACGATTTTCCATAACGATTCAGAATCATTAATGAGTTTTTTATAAAAAGGTGAGTACTTATCTTGTGGCATAAAAGCCGCAGATAAACCATCATCAGAGGCGCTGCGAATACTGCCATCGGGGTCAAAGCTGAGCTGCGCACTTTGGCTACTGAGCAATTGCGAGGAATTATAGAATAATTGGCTAGAGACGACGTTATTCGCTTGCTCCGCAATATTAATTTTGGTTTTCACCAGAGTATTAAACTGACGGATCAGACGTTCGCTGGAATGCTTGAGAACTTCATGTTCTTCAAATACCAATTGTTTTTCTTCTGATTTTAGCATCAACACCGCCGCACAGATCCCAGCAATTAAACAAATTGCCGAAATTAACAGCGAAAGCTTCATACTCAACGAATTTACACCAAAGCGTGATGGTGGGCGTCTATACACCACAGGACAACCTTATTTTTAATAATTATTTTTATTTAAATTCACCTAAATAAATATACCAGATCCCTATTTAGATTTATAAATTTTTCGTTGAAATTACTGAAAAAATCCCATATCAAAAATAAACTATCCTTTGGCGGCGATAAAACCCGCTAGAGTGTTGACTTTATAGCCCACTCTCCATACATTAAGAGTATGAATATAATATTTTCGCAATTACATTTTTCGTTTTTTAGCTTCTTTAGATAGAAGAGGCTTACCTGTTTGCGAGATTAAATCAACCGAATAGCAAAGCCTCCCAATTGGGAGGCTTTTTTGTTTTTATTACCCAAAAGGTAATTTTTTGGAATGAGGAACCCAAAAATGACTAATGATGTACTTAATTCACTTAGACACGATATCAATGAAATTGATTCTGACCTATTAGTGCTATTAGCAAAACGTCGCCGTATTAGCCACGGCGTTGTAGAATATAAGATTGCTAATAATAAACCGATACGTGATGAGGCCCGTGAACTTGCCTTGTTAGAAAAACTCATCGGTTATGGTAAGTCTCTTGGTTTGGACGCTTATTATGTGAATAACGTTTTCCAAACAATTTTAGAAGATTCAGTACTTAATCAACAAGCCATGTTACAGAAGAACTTAAACCCAGATGCTATGAGTGAAACACACCGTGTTGCTTATTTAGGTGGTCAGGGTTCATACAGCCAACTTGCTTGTCATAAATATTTTAGCCGTCGCCCAGGTAAACTTGTTGAAATGGGCTGCTCTAGCTTTGAGCAGATCACTGGTAAAGTTGAAAATGGTCAAGCAGATTTTGGCTTATTACCCATTGAAAACACCAGCTCAGGCAGTATTAACGAAGTGTTTGATTTACTGCAACACGCACAAGTCTCCATCGTTGGTGAAGTAACCCACAGTGTTGAACATTGTTTACTGGTCACACCGGGTACTGAGCTTAGTCAGATCAGTAAGATTTTTGCTCACCCGCAACCATTCGCTCAATGTAGTCGCTTTTTACAAGGCTTAGGTGATATTCAACATGAAACCTGCGATTCAACCTCAAGCGCTCTGCAATTAGCATTAGATACCCCTAATAGCGCAGCAATTGGTTCAGCTCAAGCGGGTAAAAATGTGGGTTTAGAAGTAATTAAATCAGGCCTTGCGAATCAACGTGAAAATCATAGCCGTTTTATTGTGGTTGCCCGTAAGCCTCTTTATGTATCAAAACAGATCCCGACTAAAACCAGTTTAATTATGGCAACCAAGCAACAAGCAGGTTCTTTGGCTGATGCATTGATGATTTTCAAAGAACACAATATCAACTTAGTAAAACTAGAATCACGCCCAGTCCCAGGCAACCCGTGGGAAGAAGTATTTTATGTGGATTTAGAAGCAAACCTGGTTGATAACCATGTTAAACAAGCCTTAGAAGAGCTAAAAGAGCACACCCAATATGTACGCGTACTGGGCTGTTACCAAAGTGAATCGCTGCAAGCTGTGAATATAGAAAGTTAAGCGCTAAGTAAAATATAAAAAAGGGCTAAAATTAGCCCTTTTTCATTATCTACTTTTCACACAGCGGTTATCAATCAAGTACTTTCGCATCATTGGCTTTGTTTAACAGGCTGCGACTTTGCGTTAAGAAATGCGCAGTAGCATCTGAAAAATATGCTTTTGCATCCGCAAATGAATCAATTAAAGCGGCCTTATCACCCGCTTTTAATTTGGCCAAGGTACTTGCAAACGTGTCTTGGTATTGTGCAAGTAATGGCTCTACGTTATCAAATTGCGCTAGCATGATGTCAGAATAAAGCTCTGGTGATTGTGCGAATAAGCGCCCTACCATCATCAACTCTAATTGGTAAATCGGTGACGAACAACTGCGGAGCTCTTCGAGGGTATGACCTTGTTTTGCTAAAAACTGGCCGTATACAAAGGTGGTTAAATGGCGCATAACCTGAATAATTTGCATAGCTTCATCGTGCTTTTGCGCATCGAGTTCAACAAGTTGACAGCCCCACACTTGCAGTTGCGATAATAAACCTTGGGCAATCTCATGGTTACGGCCTTCGCAAACCACCACTGTTTGCTTTACCCAATGAGAAATATCAGGACCAAACATTGGATGTAAACCGACTACAGGACCGCTATGCACTGCTTTTAATACTTTTAACGGTGCTTGCTTAACTGAAGTAATATCAACTAATAAACAATCATCATCGAGCTTAGGTAAGGCAGTGACCACTGTTTCTAAGGCATTAATTGGCACACTGATCATCACCAGTTTTGCACCCGCTAATATTTCTTGCGCGTTACTTTGCTGTTCTTTGTCGAGTATTCTAACTTCATACCCTGAGCGGATAAATTGCTGAGCAAACAATTGCCCCATAGCGCCTTGACCACCAACAATCACAATAGGTGATAACTGTGGCGCGCTACATGCTAATTTAGCCTGTTGATTTTGGTAAGCTTCGCGCATCATACGGCGTAGGATATCTTCCACCAATTCAGGATTAACACCTTGGTTAATCGCTTCTTGGCGACGGGCAGCTAATAAAGTAGCTTCACGGTCAGGCGCATGCAGTGGCGCACCCGTTTGTTGTTTGATTGCGCCTATCTGCTCGGTAATACTATTACGTCTAGCCAGCAGTGCAACCAACTGGGCATCACATTCATCGATCCCCTCTCTTAACTTATCTAACTCTTTTATATCCGCCACGCGACTACCACCTTAGAAACTGCAATTTCGTACATTTAAATTTACATAAAAGTAAACTAATCAATACGATAAATACTAACAGGATCGCTTAGTTGTTAAAAGGCTAAATAAGCAAAAGAATGGGATTTGAGTTTTAAGCACTAAGCCATAAGTTATAAGTTATAAGTTGGCCGAGTTGTATTTGATTTATGAGTAATTCTTGGATGGGTATTTTTTTACTGGACCTCTCTGTGCTCTAATCAAGTTATGGTGATCACTTTAACGTTGAGCAATCTTAATCTTTTAACTTTACCCTTTAACCTCACTAGCCTTCTAATTCGATAACTTTACCCTAACTAACTTACTATCTCTAAAAACCAAAACGGGTTGCAGCCCGAAGGTTGCAACCCGTTTTTTTGCGTTGATAAACAGCGCGTATTAGTTAAGTTTTTCTCTAATACGTGCAGATTTACCAGAACGCTCACGTAGATAGTAAAGTTTCGCACGGCGAACTGCACCGCGACGCTTAACTGCTACGCTATCGATAAGAGGGCTGTGCGTTTGGAATACACGCTCAACACCTTCACCGTTCGAAATTTTACGAACTGTGAATGCTGAGTGAAGACCACGGTTACGCTTAGCGATTACAACACCTTCAAAGGCCTGTAGACGCTCTTTAGCACCTTCTTTTACTTTTACCTGTACAACCACTGTATCACCAGGGCCAAATGCAGGTACGTCTGTTTTAAGCTGCTCATCTTCAAGCGCTTTAATAATATTTTGGTTTACTTTTGCCATTATGTTTCTCACTTTCCTAGGTGTAACTGTCTTCTAGCCACAAGCTTTTTGGTACTCTTGCTGAAATTTCGCGAGTAATACCGCTTGCTCCTCAGTCAGAGCTAGGTTATGCAACAAGTCAGGACGGCGTAACCAAGTTCTGCCTAATGACTGCATCAGCCGCCATTTTGCTATCTCTTGGTGGTTTCCGCTGAGTAATACAGCAGGCACCTGTTTGTCGTCCAATGTTTCTGGCCGTGTATAGTGAGGACAATCCAGCAAGCCATCCGAAAATGAGTCTTGCTCTGCTGACTGGTTGTGTCCTAATACGCCCGGCACTAATCGCGCTACTGCGTCAATTAATGTCATAGCTGGTAGTTCACCACCACTCAAAATAAAATCACCAATTGACCATTCTTCGTCAACGTATGATTCTATTATTCTCTCGTCTATACCTTCATAGCGACCGGCAATTAAAATCAGTTTTTTAGAGCTTGCGAGTTCGCTTGCCCCTTGCTGATCTAATTTGCGCCCTTGCGGGGACATATAAATTACTTTTGCACCATCGCCTGCCGCCTGTTTGGCGTCAAGAATGGCTTGCTTTAGTGGTTCAACCATCATTAACATACCTGGACCGCCCCCGTAAGGACGATCATCCACGGTCCTATGCTTATCAATAGCATAATCTCGTGGGTTCCAGCAGTTAAAGTCGATCAGACCATTTTTTACTGCTCGACCAGTTACACCTTGCGTTGTAATGGCATCAAACATGTCCGGGAAAAGGCTGATAACCCCTACCCACAACGAACTCGTTTGACTCATTAAAAGCCAGGATCCCAGTCTACTGTAATTTCTTTTACATCGTGCTTAATCTCTTTGATAACTGAATCAGTTAAAAACGGAATTAAACGCTCTGCTTGGCCAAATGCATCTTTATTGTTTGCTTTCACAACCAATACGTCATTTGAGCCTGTCTCCATCAGGTCATCAACTATGCCTAAGTCATAACCTTTATCGGTTACAACAGACATGCCAATGAGATCTCGCCAATAGAACTCACCTTGCGGGAGTTCTGGTAATTGCGCTGCATCCATTGAGATTTCTGCATGGGTATAAGCCATTGCTTCGTCTCGATCGTTTACTTGCGCAAATTTAGCGATAAAGCCTTTGTTGTGGCGACGCCAGTCGACCACTTCTAAGGTCTGCCATTTACCTTGCTGCCCTATCAACCACGGGCTGAAATCGAAGATCCCTATGGGATCATCAGTAAATGAATGTACCTTAAGCCAGCCCTTTATACCATATGGGGCACCGAGCTTTCCTACGACAATTATTGATGAGGTGTTCTCTTGACTCATGGTTACACTTACGCCTATTAAGCCGCTTTACGAGCGTCTTTAACTAACTTATTTACGCGATCTGAAAGAGATGCGCCCTGACCTACCCAGTGTTCTACACGAGATAAATCTAAACGTACTTTTTCTTCTTGACCACTAGCAATTGGGTTAAAAAAGCCTACTTTCTCGATGAAGCGACCGTCACGCGAGAAACGGCTATCCGCAACCACAATTTGATAGAAAGGGCGTTTTTTAGCGCCACCACGTTGCAAACGAATAGTTACCATACCGTCCTCTAAATAGATTGACTGTTTTCATTAATAAGATTTACTCCCCAGTATGGGGAGCTGGGGAATTGTACGAGTTTTTAGCAACAATGCAAGTAAGAAGTGACTCGAAATGACTGTTAAGTTGATTAAACTATGATCTACGCGTTAAATCAGGCTATATAGAACTTTCAACGCATAATTTATCTACAAAAAAAGAGGCTATTTGCCTCTCTTTTTAGTTAACTGAGTCGCTACATCTGCATGGCGTCAGTTAAAACATTAAAATTTAGGGCCACCGCCACCCATCATTCCTGGTGGTAACATGCCTTTCATGCCGCGCATCATTTTCATCATGCCGCCTTTACCTTTCATTTTTTTCATCATTTTTTGCATCTGCGTAAACTGTTTTAACAGCTTATTGATCTCTTGTACTTGCGTACCAGAGCCCGCTGCAATACGCTTTTTACGAGAGCCTTTAATGATCTCTGGACGTGCACGCTCTTTTTTCGTCATTGAGCTGATGATCGCTTCCATCTGAATAAAGGTTTTATCACCCATCTGACCTTTCACTGCATCAGGTAAGTTTTGCATACCAGGTAATTTATCAAGCATTGACATCATGCCGCCCATGCTTTTCATTTGCTTTAATTGATCAGCAAAATCATCAAGAGTAAAGCCATCACCTTTAAAAACTTTTTCAGCAACTTTTGCAGCTTGCTCTTTATCGACTTTCATTTCGACTTCTTCGATCAATGAAAGTACATCACCCATACCAAGTATACGCGATGCGATACGATCTGGATGGAAAGGCTCAAGCGCATCAGTGCGCTCACCAACACCCATAAACTTAATAGGTTTGCCGGTAATATGACGGATTGATAGTGCAGCACCACCGCGCGCATCACCATCGGTCTTGGTTAGTATCACACCGGTCAGAGGTAATGCTTCATCAAACGCTTTGGCAGTATTGGCAGCATCTTGACCTGTCATGGCATCAACCACAAACAAGGTTTCGATTGGGTTAATAGCATGATGAAGATTTTTAATCTCGTCCATCATGTCATTATCAACATGCAAACGACCTGCGGTATCAACTAATACAACATCGATAAATTTCTTTTTCGCATGAGAAATAGCTGCCTTTGCAATATCAACCGGCTGTTGTGAAATGTCACTTGGGAAAAACTCAACACCTACTTCATCGGCCAGTGTTTCCAACTGTTTAATAGCCGCAGGACGATAAACGTCGGCACTGACTACTAATACTGATTTCTTTTTACGTTCTTTTAAAAATTTGGCAAGCTTAGCAACACTGGTCGTTTTACCCGCACCTTGCAGACCCGCCATCATTACAACGGCTGGCGGTTGTGCGTTTAGGCTCAACTCTTCGTTTGCTTCACCCATGGCTTTTTCAAGCTCTTCGCGAACGATTTTAATGAACACTTGCCCAGGACTTAGGCTCTTAGTTACTTCAATACCTACCGCGCGCTCTTTAACTTGTTTAACAAACTCACGAACAACGGGTAAAGCGACGTCGGCTTCTAAAAAAGCCATACGCACTTCGCGTAGTGTATCTTTTATATTGTCTTCAGTAAGGCGTCCACGGCCGCTGATATTCTTTAAGGTTTTACCTAATCGTTCTTGGAGGTTCTCAAACATGTAAAGGTTCCGATCAAACGTGATATACCAATTTCCCAAACAACGTTATTGCCGCAAGTTTAGCACTTACTATTAATAGCGCTGATTTCATATAATCAGTATTAATAAAATTTTAATTAAAAACAGTATACCGTAAATGGTGGCGCACAATACAGTGTTCAAGTGAGCTGTTTGAGTTTCTTTTTACAAACTCTATGCATTTGCCTCACTATAAAATACAATGCCCTTACTCTAACAAGGAATATTTGACTCAAATTGAGTGGCCCAAGCACTATGCTGATTATTAGTTTAACTATTATTGCCAGTTTATTTTATATCTTCGCGACGTCTCACGTGCTGTCTCGGTTATTTCACCAACAAGGTCCGAGCCAAAAGCTGACGGTTATCCTCAGCACGGTGGCAATTTTAGCGCACATGTTATTACTGGTGAATTCAGTGTTTCGCGCCGATGGCCAAGATTTAAGTATTGTTAATGTATCACTATTAACCTGCTGGGTGATTGTGGTCTCTGTCACTACGGTGTCATTAAAATTCCCTGCCACATTATTACTGCCTGTTGTCTATGGCTTTGCTGCTTTGCTAACAATTGCCAGCTTATTTATCCCGCATCATATTTTATTGCAAAGTATTGATGTTGAAATAGGTTTAGTCACTCATATTTCGCTTTCCCTGCTTGCATACTGTGTGTTAATTATTGCCACTTTATATGGCGTACAGTTTTACTTTATTGATAAACGTTTAAAACGAAAAGACTTAGCGATTGTGCATAGCCATTTACCGCCATTAATGGTGGTTGAACGCCAACTCTATCACTTATTAACGCTAGGCACGGTTTTGTTAACCTTAGCGTTATTATCTGGTTTTATTTTTCTTGATGGCATGTTTGCTAGTGAATTTATTCATAAAACTGTTTTATCATTAATTGCTTGGGCTATGTTTGCAACGGTGACAATTGGTCACTTAAAGCAAGGCTGGCGTGGGAAACCGGTCGTACTAGCTATCATGGCTGCTGCTTTTGTTTTAACGCTGGCTTATTTTGGCAGTCGTTTTGTGCAAGAGGTGATCCTGAATAAGTTTTAACTTGACTCAGGCAGCTCACTCCCGCTTAATACGCATTGGTTAAATAAAAAAGGATCCTTCTTTGGACGACATCTCTACAAGTGTTTTGTTTATAATACTTGGAATACTCATACTTTGTTCTGCATATTTTTCTGGTTCTGAAACGGGCATTATGTCAATTAACAGAATCCGCTTACGCCACCTTGCTAAAGAAAATCACCGCGCAGCAAAGCGTGTCAACAAACTTTTGAGCCGTCCTGATAGACTTATTGGCCTTATCCTCATCGGTAATAACTTGGTGAATATTGCTGCCGCGCAGGTTGCAACCATTATCGGTATTCGTTTATATGGTGATTTAGGTATCGCTATTGCCACTGGCGCACTAACTTTAGTAGTGCTTATATTTGCAGAAGTAACGCCTAAAACGCTAGCTGCGCTTTACCCTGAAAAAGTTGCCTTTCCTAGTTCGGTGATACTCAAAGGGTTACTAAAAATTCTCTTTCCATTTGTCGTCGTCGTTAACTGGATGACCAATGGCATATTACGCCTATTTGGTATTAGTGCTGCACAAATAGATGA
The DNA here is from genome assembly GCF_028885455.1 of Pseudoalteromonas rhizosphaerae. Taxonomy (NCBI): domain Bacteria; kingdom Pseudomonadati; phylum Pseudomonadota; class Gammaproteobacteria; order Alteromonadales; family Pseudoalteromonadaceae; genus Pseudoalteromonas; species Pseudoalteromonas rhizosphaerae. The sequence continues at coordinate 1,424,869 of NZ_CP118496.1, read as the reverse complement.
GCACAGCATGAGTAAAGAAGAATTAAAAACGGTGCTGAATGAATCGGGTGCGCTGATCCCCGCGCGTCACCAAAGTATGTTGACCTCCATTTTAGATTTAGAGCAAGTCACTGTCGAAGATATTATGATCCCGCGCAACGAAATTGTTGCCATTGATATCAATGATGACTGGAAACTAATTAGTAAACAGCTTACCCATGCACAACACACGCGAGTACTTTTATATCGTGACCAAATTGATGATGCGGTAGGCTTTATTCACTCACGGGATGCACTGCGGTTATTAACGAAAGAGCAATTTGATAAACCATCATTGCTTCGCGCAGTTCGTGAGATTTATTTTATTCCTGAAGGTACGTCGCTCAATACTCAGCTATTTAAATTTCAGCAATCAAAAGAGCGTATCGGTTTAGTAGTTGATGAATATGGTGATATTCAAGGATTAGTTACCCTCGAAGATATTCTTGAAGAAGTGGTCGGTGACTTTACCACTACGCAAACACGTACTCCAAGTGAAGAAGTTGTGTCACAAGATGATGGCTCATTTTTAGTTGATGGCGGTGCTAACGTACGCGATCTAAACAAAGAAATGGATTGGGAGTTCCCTCTTGATGGCCCGAAAACATTAAGTGGCTTAATTGTCGAATACTTAGAAGACATTCCTGATGCCAACTTGAGTTTGCGTATTGCAGGCTATCCGATTGAAGTTGTTGAAGTAAAAGAGAACATGATCAAACTGGTGCGCATTCAAGCGAACAAGCGCAAAATATAAGCAATATCTGTAGAGTAACCTATGGTTACTCTACTCCCTCAGCTCATCCCCGCAACAAATTTTTTGTTCATTATTCTCTATAAAGTGTTAATTATTAGGCTATTATATTTGTAACTTTATAGATGTGGAAAATGCAATGGAAGATATCTCTATCGAGACCCTGTACACCAAAGCGATTGAAATGCTAATGACCTATGGCCCTCGATTTTTATTGGCAATCTTTGTTTTAATTGTTGGTTGGTGGTTTGTTGGCCGTATTGCCAGTATGGCTGAAAAATCAATGGCAAAGGTAAAATTTGAAGCCGGATTAAGTCATTTTTTGGTCTCCTTCTTATCGGTTATTTTAAAGTTGCTATTACTGATCTCAGTCGCATCAATGATTGGTATAGAAACAACCTCGTTCATTGCTATGCTCGGTGCTGCAGGCTTAGCGGTCGGTATGGCATTACAAGGCAGCCTAGCGAATTTCGCCGGTGGTGTGCTGATCTTATTTTTTAAACCATTTAAAATTGGTGATGTCATTGAAGCCCAAGGCTATATGGGTAAAGTGGTTGAAATTCAAATATTTGTTACCGTACTACTCACTTATGATAATGAAAAAATTATTATCCCAAATGGTGCACTTTCTAATGGCTGTGTAAAAAACAAGTTTGCAGAACCAACTCGCCGCGTCGATATTGAGTTTGGTATTAGCTACAGTGATGATGTGCTTAAAGCGCGAGAAGTACTAATGGGCGTGTTAAATAGCTACGAGTTAGTACTCAAAGATGAAGCAAAACAACCGGTTGTGCATGTAAGTCAGCATGGCGATAGCCATATCGGCATGTTGGTCTGGGCATGGGTTGATTCTGAAAATTACTGGCCAGTGTATTTTGGTTTATACGAACGCGTTAAAATTGCCTTCGATAAAGAAAATATTACCATTCCATTCCCACAGCGCGATGTACATATTCATCAATTCCCAGGGAAATAAACTAATACTAAAAAGCCCGCTGTGCGGGCTTTTTAAAATCTTGAATCTTGTCAGATCAGCTAAATAACCTTTCTAACCACCCTTTATCTAAATCGTCTTCACAACGTTTAAGCTGAGCCGCATAGCGACTTGCACGATTTTTTACTTTATTAGCCACTGCCATTAACCACTTTTTATTTTTATAGGTGCCGCGTTTATAACCGCCCCAGCCTTCGTGGTAATTTAGGTATTGCGCGTAGGCATCCCATTTCGAGATGCCATTAACTTTATGAGTCTTATAAACAAACCAGCCCATAAAGTCGATAGCGTCATCAAAATCATCGCGATCGGCGCCGCTATTACCCGTTTCACGAATATAATCAGACCAGGTGGGAGTTTTTGCTTGTGAGTAGCCGTAAGCTGAACTTGCTCGCCCTGTGGGAATGACCCACAAAAAGTATTCCATTGGCGGTGCAGCATCGTGTTTAAAGGAGCTTTCTTGATACATCATGCTCATTAGTACATGTTTAGGTGAGCCCCATTTTTCTTGGGCATCTTTTGCGTCATAGTACCAATCGCTTTTTTCTTCAAAAATTTTACATATATCATTAGGTTGCTTTGGAGGGGCTGTTGCGCAACCAGTTAACAGAGCCCCCAGCGATAAAATAATTAAACTATTTTTCATTTTTTTGTTGCTCGCTGAACTTTTTATAAAAATATAAGTCATATTTTATGAATGCGCAGTTTAGCATTGTTTATCCCTGAAGAATCTTTACGCAGCCAACTTGGGCTGCGTTTTTTTGCCTGCTTACTTAGCTACAAACTTACTTAGTGGCAAAATAATCATCTAAAAATGCATTAAATGTTTGATTATCAGCGGCTTTCAACTCGCGTTCAGCAATAACTGACTGATCTGCTTGTTGTTTTAAATAGCTGTCTGAATACACTTTATATGGCGTACCTTGATGTTGTTGCTGGTAACTTTTTGCCAACGATAAGGCAAAATAACCATTATCAATACCAGACCCTTTCAGTTGACTAACGTAGCGCCCTGAGTATGTTAATTCAGGATCTGCTATCCATTGGCTTAATCGAGTAATCGTTTCGCTGTAATAGCTAACGCCGTAAGCATTATCCATGTAGGCTGCAACTTGTTGTAACTGTGCGAAGATCTCTGCTCCCCACGTTGCTAGACTGCATGAATTACCAGAGCGGTTTAACATCACTTCTAAAGCGCGACCTTGGCTTACAACCGTATCTAAATTTTCGGTGCTACGCTGTTGAGAATCCCAATCCATTGTTGGAGAATCTTTCAATAAGCAATAAGTCAGAAAAACATCTAGGAAATGAATTTGCTCAATATCAATTCCCGTTGCTGCAAATGGATTTACATCTAGAGCTCGGATTTCAATATACTCAATACCGCCACGTAACAGTGCGTCGGTCGGTGTTTCGCCACTTTTAGCATTGCGCTTAGGACGAATTGGCGAATAAAATTCGTTTTCAATCTGCAATACATTTTTATTCAATTGTTTAGGCTGGGCATCTTTATAATCAGCAAGCTGACCATAAATATCTGACGGTGAATGAATCGCACTTTTTAATCCTGCTACATATTCATCTAGTGAGTTATACAGTACTTTTAGTGATGACTGAGCACTGTTGGTATAACCCAAATTACCTAAGCGCAAAGCTGTACCCACTTCAAGATAAAGCGTGCCTTTACCTAGCTTTTTAAAAGGAAGATCCGTACTGCGCCCTTGTAAAAATGAATTACACAGCGCTGGCGATGCTCCAAATAAATAACTGATCAGCCATAGTTCTCGCTTGAAGTTACGGATCAGTCCTAAATAACCGGCCGAAATAAACTCTTGTAATGAGCCAGTATCGCCTTTAATCGTTTTTAAACTCTGCCAAAATGACTCTGGAAACGATATATTAAAGTGCACACCGGCAATCGCTTGCATCATGCTGCCATAACGATTTTTAAGACCTTCGCGGTACAAGGTTTTCATGCGTCCAATATTAGAATCACCAAATTGAGCTAATACAATGTCATCTTGGTGTTCTATAAAACACGGCATACTGATAGGCCATAATAATTCATCGCCCATCTGCGATAGGGTAAACTTTTGTAAGTCTTGTAGCTGATTTAACGTTTCTTCAGCAGATTCACTAACGGGTGTTATAAACTCCAGTAAAGACTCAGAAAAATCAGTGGTGATATGCCCGTTAGTTAACGCACAACCAACCCCTTTTGGATGACCTTGCTGTGAAATTACACCATTTGGCTTGATCCGCAACGCTTCTCTTTCAATACCGCGTTGAATGCCTTTAATTGCGTATTTATGCTGTTCTGGGGCTAGCGCTGCTAACGCTTTAGTTAAATCATGTGTAGTCAAAAATGCTTCCTCGAGCCACGTGGCCTAATCCTAAGTCAATGGGGGCAAATTGATAATACTCAAGGTTTAATAATGGCATAACTCTAATTTCCACTATTTACCAAGAAGGTCACCGTATGTTTGTAAAGCAAACTTGCTGCGGGCCGTTAAGCTAACACCCAAATTTTTACTAATCTTGCCATTGTAAGAGCTAATATACAATTGCTTTAATGACACCACTGTTATGCGAGATGCTGACTAATTAATTGTTTACTATCTGCAATCCATCTCTGAGACTTACCGACTTATCAAACTAGAACCATAATATCTATGTATATATTCAGCAATTACACGATTACGAATACAGCTTTTACAAGTTTCTTTGTTCTAGATCACTAAAAAGTTATTTAAGATCAATTTTGCACCTGTGAACACTGAACCTGCTATCATTACGTTTGTATGGACTTTATAATCATCACTAATAATAAAGCATGTTTAAGGACTACCTATGCGTCGGGGTCAGCAGTTAATAAACGAAGAAGTCACCTTTTCAGATCACCAGCAGCTCGTCTCTACTACAGATGTACGTGGAGTGATAACCTATGCGAATAAAGAATTTTGCAATATCGCTGGCTTCAACCTTGAAGAGCTCATTGGCAAAAATCATAATATTGTTCGCCACCCAGATATGCCCAAAGCGGCATTTAAAGAAATGTGGGAAAAACTTAAACAAGGCCATTCATGGCGCGGGATGGTAAAGAATCGCTGCAAGGATGGCCGCTATTATTGGGTTGATGCATTTGTTACTCCTATTTTTGAACATGGTCAACTCGTTGGCTATCAATCAGTACGAACAAAACCGAGCGAACAACTAAAACGACGAGCACAAAGCCTATACACTAAAATAAATGCCGGTAAATCGTTGTCTTCTTGGCGTGAATGGGTCGGTGTTCGCCAAAGTGCAGCCCTACTTATTGGCTTAATTGGTATAGTACTATTAGCAGCTTTTGTATCTATTTCTGTTGCACTGATAACCGCGCTATTTAGTTTACTAATTATGCTATTAAATTATGATGAATTAGTTTTCACACCAGCAGCACTGAAACAGCTCAAGGTAGATAATGATTCTGTATCCCGCTATGTCTATGTCGGCCATTATCCATTTAGTATTAGTGAATATAACCAGCAAATGCTTAATGCTAAATTACGTACCGTATTAGGACGAGTAAAAGATACGACTGTCACGTTTACCGGTATTGCGGCTAACCTAGACCAACAATCAGCATTAACTGAAAAAGGCATTGCCGCACAAGGACAACGCCTTGGCCAAATGGCCACCGCAATGTCACAAATGAGTGCAACCATAGGTGAAATATCGGGCAACACTCATCATACCGCTGAAAAAGTAAATATTACTTACCAAAGCTGCACTGATATAAAACTGCATATTGCAGACAATAGTGCCATGGTGTCTGACCTTGCTTTACAAGTTGAACAAGCGGCAAGTACTGCTAATTCCCTTGCAACCGAGGCGGATAAAATAGGTCAAGTAATGACTGAAATCGAAGGCATTGCAGAGCAAACCAATTTACTGGCATTAAATGCTGCAATTGAAGCCGCGCGTGCTGGTGAACATGGCCGAGGCTTTGCGGTAGTTGCCGATGAAGTGCGTGCATTATCTTCTCGTACTCAACGTGCTACTGCACAAATTCATAGCTCTATTAAAGAAATTCAAGATACCCTGTTTAGCTGGTCTACGGTCATGAAAAACACCAAGGCGCAAGCCGATGAATGTGTAAATACCACCGGACATACCCAAGTTGAACTGGATAGCATATTCGCGCAAATAAGTGAAATATCGCAACTAGCGACACAAATATCTGCTGCCGCCGAGCAACAACAAACTGTCAGCCTCGATATTAGCGACAACATTACACAAATAAAAGGTTACAGTGACGAGAACTTAACGTTGAGCTTTAATGTCGCTAAAGGTGCTGCACAGCTTGTCGAAGGCTCACGTAAAGTTAACGATATTTTACTGACTTTTAAGGTTTAATTAAGCGCGGCTAAATGATAGGGGTTTATCTTTAATAGTTACTTTATAACTTTTTATTAGCAGCGAGTTTAAGGCCAGCATATTCACTGGCCTTAAAACTCAGTTAATCAGTTAGCGTGATGAGAACACTAAACCATTTTCGTCAGCATCAATTACTATCATGTCACCACTTTGATATTCACCTGCGAGTAACTTCTGTGATAATGGATTTTCAATGGTATGTTGAATAGCCCGTTTGAGTGGTCGTGCACCATAAACCGGATCAAAACCACTGGCTGCAATTCGATCAAGAGCTGCATCACTTATTTGTAACAAGTAACCCATTCCTGTTAGGCGCTCACGTAACTTGCTTAACTGAATATCTGCAATCTCTTTGATATGTTCATTAGCAAGTGGGTGGAATACTACGGTTTCATCAATACGGTTAATAAATTCAGGTCTAAACTCATTAACCAAAACCCCCATCACTTTTTCTTTTAACGCTGAATAATCGTTGTTACCGGTTTGCTCTTGAATAATATCTGAGCCTAAATTTGAGGTCATGATGATCACCGTATTTTTAAAATCAACAGTACGACCTTGGCCATCCGTTAAACGGCCATCATCTAACACTTGCAGCAGAATATTAAAGACATCAGGATGTGCCTTTTCGATTTCATCAAGCAAAATTACAGAATATGGACGACGACGAACAGCTTCTGTTAAGTAGCCACCTTCTTCATAACCAACATAGCCCGGAGGCGCGCCAACTAAGCGAGCAACTGAGTGCTTTTCCATAAACTCAGACATATCAATTCGCACCATCGCGCTTTCAGTATCAAACATATATCCAGCTAACGCTTTAGTCAGCTCAGTTTTACCGACCCCGGTTGGGCCTAAAAATAAAAACGAACCGATTGGCCTATTTGGATCTGCAAGCCCTGCCCGTGAACGACGAATCGCATTCGCCACTGCCACTACCGCTTCGTCTTGACCGATCACTTTATGGTGTAAATGTTCTTCCATTTGCAGCAGTTTTTCACGCTCACCTTGAAGCATGCGCGATACAGGAATACCAGTCCAACGTGAAAGTATCTCAGCAATTTCATCTTCACCCACTTGGTTTTTAAGTAAGCTCATTTCTTGCATTTCAGCTTGTGAAGCTAAGTCGAGTTTACGTTCCAATTCTGGAATGCGGCCGTATTGCAGCTCTGACATACGTTGTAGATCAGTGGCACGGCGGGCAACATCTAAGTCTAATCGCGCTTGTTCAAGTTCAGCCTTAATTACTTGAGTACCTTGCAAAGAGGCTTTCTCAGCTGTCCATACTTCATCAAGTTCACGGTACTGGGCTTCAAGATCGGTGATCAGCTCCTGCATCTCAGAACGACGCTTTTGGCTGGCGTCATCTTTCTCTTTAGCAAGTGCATTATCTTCGAGTTTTAGCTGGATGATACGGCGCTCTAATTTATCTAATGATTCTGGTTTTGAATCGATTTGTAGGCGAATAGACGAACCCGCTTCATCAATTAAATCAATGGCTTTATCCGGTAGCTGGCGATCGCTAATGTAGCGGTGCGATAAATGCGCTGCGGCAACAATGGCTGGATCGGTAATTTCAACACAGTGATGTAACTCGTAACGCTCTTTCAAGCCTCGAAGAATCGCTATGGTATCTTCTACTGATGGTTCTTCAACAAGCACCTTTTGAAAACGACGTTCTAAAGCGGCATCTTTTTCAATATATTTACGATACTCATCAAGGGTTGTAGCACCGACACAATGCAGTTCACCTCGAGCCAATGCAGGTTTGAGCATATTACCCGCATCCATTGCACCATCAGATTTACCGGCGCCCACCATAGTATGAATTTCGTCAATAAACAAAATCACTTGGCCTTCTTCTTTAGCCAATTCATTAAGCACTGACTTTAAACGTTCTTCAAACTCACCACGGTATTTTGCACCGGCCACCAAGGCTCCTAAATCAAGCGATAACACACGTTTGTTTTTCAAGCCTTCAGGCACTTCGCCATTAATAATACGCTGCGCGAGCCCTTCAGCTATAGCGGTTTTACCGACACCGGGTTCGCCAATCAACACGGGGTTATTTTTAGTACGCCGTTGTAATACTTGGATCGTGCGGCGAATTTCATCATCGCGGCCAATAACAGGATCAAGTTTACCCTGCTCTGCACGCTCAGTTAAATCGATAGTAAACTTTTTCAGCGCTTGACGGGTATCTTCGGCATTCGGATCATCAACTTTTTGACCACCGCGAATAGCTTGTATTGCTGCTTCTATTTTAGTGCTGGTCATATTTAAAGCGCGGAAGATATCACCCAATGGCCCTTTATCATCACACGCTGCTAATACAAATAACTCACTGGAGATGTATTTATCTTTACGCTTTTGCGCGTACTTATCGCATAAGTTGATCAGTGAAACCATGTTATTTGACAACTGCACGTCGCCGCCAACACCTTCCACTTTAAATAGCTTTTCTATCTCTTGTGATAACTTGGTATTAAGTTCATCGGCACTCACACTGGCTTGGGCTAATAACGCACGCACACTTGAGCCACTTTGCTGCAAGAGTGAATACATTAAATGTACTGGTTCAATAAATTGATGATCACGACCAAGCGCTAATGACTGAGCGTCAGAGAGCGCAGATTGAAATTTACTGGTAAATCGATCTAAACGCATAAGGGGTTACCTATTAAAAAAACTAATTACTTAATTAATGGGTATGCTCGGCACTTTGATCAAGGCTTAGGAGAAAATATACTCACTGAATAGACTATTACTTGCGCCAGATCAAAGAAGCCATACGCCCTGTTTGACCATCTCGACGGTATGAGAAGAATTGTTCGCTATTGCTAACTGTACAGTACTCACCACCACTAATATTTCTTATGCCTAGATTAATAAGCTGTGTGGTTGCGAGCAGATAAATATCCGCTAAATATTTACCATCCGCCTGCGCCACAAATGCAGTGTGATGAGATGCTGATTGTTCACAGAAAAGCGCTTTTACTTCACTGCCAACCTCAAACTTTGCAGCACCTATGGCAGGACCTAACCACGCTATAATTTGTTCTGCAGGGCTGCTAAAGTGACGCAAAGTATTAGCGATAATACCCGCATGCAAACCGCGCCAGCCACCATGAATAGCAGCCACCTCATCACCACTTTCACTGGTAAGTAAAACCGGCAAGCAATCTGCTGTCATAATTGCCAGTGGTTGATTTTTTAATCGGGTATACAGCGCATCCGCATCATAATTAGCCTGTGGGTCAAAATACTCATCCACAACAACGACTTCACTGCTATGGATCTGATTAAGCCACACCGGTGCTTTAGGAAGCTGAGCAGCTAAAAGTGCGCGATTCGTTAATACCGCTTGCTGATCATCGCCCACATGTAGGCCTAAGTTTAAACTCATAAAAGGCGCATGCGATACACCGCCCTGACGAGTTGTACTGAGAGCCCCTACATTGGTTGGCGCTGTCCAATTAGGATAAAGCATTAAAGCAGCTTAAAAATCGATATTTGGATTAGCTTTGGTGTCTTCACGAAGTACGTGCGTCATGGCAACCATGTCATCAGGAATTGGCGCCTGCCAAGTCATCATTTCACCCGTAATTGGGTGTGCGATACTTAGCTTTACCGCGTGCAATGCTTGACGATTAAATTCACGTAACATTTGGAACAATTCAGGTGTTGCGCCTTTTGGTGGACGTGGACGACCGCCATAGGCTTTATCACCAATCAATGGATGATTAATAAATGCCATATGCACACGAATTTGGTGAGTTCGGCCAGTTTCTAAACGAAGACGTAATCGCGTATGCGCACGGAATTTTTCAGCAACACGAAAATGCGTAATTGCTGGTTTACCCTGCTCATGCACAGCCATGTGTGTACGCTGCGTAGGATGGCGACCAATTGGTTTTTCAACCATACCACCTGCGGTCATGGTGCCATTACAAATTGCTTCATATTCACGCGTGAAGTTTTCACGCTTCTGTAATGCTTTAACTAAATGTGTTTGCGCCTGAATTGTTTTAGCTACCACCATCAAACCGGTAGTATCTTTATCTAGACGATGCACAATACCTGCGCGCGGAACATTAATGATATCTGGATAATGATGCAACAATGCATTGAGCACTGTGCCATCAGGATTACCGGCACCAGGGTGCACAACTAAACCCATAGGTTTGTTGATAACCAAAATATCATCATCTTCATAAACGATGTTTAATTTGATATCTTGCGCTAAGTATTCACGTGGGGCTTCAATGCTAGTTTCAACATTGACTGTTTCACCTCCAAAGAGTTTCTCTCTCGGGGTGTTTAAAATTTCACCATCCACGGTGATTTTATCATCCAAAATCCACGTTTTTATACGTGAACGTGAATAATCAGGGAACAATTGTGCCAATACTTGGTCTAGACGTTTACCGCCTAACTCAGTTGGCACCTCGGCTTGAAGAGAAATTTGCTCTGACATTAGTAACTTTACCCAATTTACCAGTGCAAGCTGTGCTCGACTGGGTTAGAATCGCTTTTAATAAAAGCATTATATAATAAGCATAGTTTACTCGGTTTTACCCACTTGGCCTAGCCGAAGACATCGAAGGTAACAAATAAAATGATAAATAGAATAGGGAAACGTGCATTCGCCATTGTTTTTACAGTTTCATTACTTGGTTTAGGTGCCTGTTCGTCAGCACCTGATGCAGAAGATATCCAACGCGTTCCTAATAAATCAGCGCAAGCGTTGTATGATGATGCCAAACAAACACTTGATTCAGGCTTGTACGCGCGTGCAATTGAGCTTTTGAGTGCGATTGATTCACGCTATCCGTTTGGGCCTATGTCAAAACAAGTACAAATGGATTTAGTCTACGCCCATTACCAAGCGGGTAATACTGAACAAGCGCTTGCAACAATTGACCGTTTTATTCGCCTAAATCCAAACCACAAAGATTTAGACTATATGTACTACATGCGTGGTTTAGTAAATATTAAAGCCGATAAAAACGCATTCCAAGAGTATTTTGGTGTTGATAGAGCCGACCGTGATGCTAATCGTACCCGTGTTGCCTTTACTGATTTATCAACTTTAGTTAATCGCTTCCCTGACAGTGGCTATGCCCCTGAAGCAAAAAGACGTTTAGTTTGGTTACTCAACAAAATGGCACGTTATGAGTTGAAAGTTGCTGATTACTACTATGAACGTGAAGCTTACTTAGCAGCAGCAAATCGCGGTAAATACGTCGTAGAGCATTATTCTCAAAGTAGCTACTTAGATAATGCACTGGAAATGATGGAAAAAAGCTACAACAAGCTTGGTTTACCAGAATTAAGTAAACACGCTAAAATGACCCGTGAGTTAAATAAAAAGAAATAAATTAACATATACAAAAAAGGCGCTACTGATTGTTTATAAGTAGCGCCTTTTTTATGTCTGACTTTTAATCTCAGATAATAAATTAAATCGCGTCTTCATCTTCTTCAGCTGTACGAATACGTACCACACGCTCAACGTCAGTGACGAAAATCTTACCATCGCCAATTTTACCTGTCTGTGCTGTTTTAACGATCACTTCAATAGCACGGTCAACATCGTCATCACCAAGGACAATATCAAGCTTTACTTTTGGTAAAAAATCAACCATGTATTCAGCGCCACGATAAAGCTCAGTATGTCCTTTTTGACGGCCAAAACCTTTCACTTCACTGACGGTCATGCCAGTAATACCGACATCAGACAACGCTTCACGAACATCATCAAGTTTAAATGGTTTAATTATTGCTTCAATTTTCTTCATTATTAGTCGCTACTCTTATATTGCCAATTGAATCGATTTTAGACAATCCTGCACTTCATAGCAAACAAAGCAATTGAATTACGGTGATTTAATCGTCAGCAATGGTATGATTATATCAATTGGAACAATTATGTTTAAAATAAGTTCTTCAAAGTGCGCTGATTTACTCAGCGCACTCCAGTACCAGAGGTGAACATGAACAAACAACAACATGGCTTTACATTACTTGAGGTGATGGTCACCCTTGCGATAGTCGGAATTTTAGCCTCAATCGCTTTTTGGAATAGTAGCGACATGCTTGAAAATAACCGAGCTGAAAATTATTTGCTGGAGTTAAAACGTAACATCAACTTTGCTCGCGCAAAAGCCACGAGTACCGATTCATTGATCGTTGTGTGCAGTGGTAATACAACCAGAATAGAAAATGACAAAAAAGTGACCTGCTTAGATAGTTGGAATGACGGCTCTATAATCGTCTTTTATGATAGTAATAGTAATGGCGATCATAACCCACGCAGAGGAGACCGAATTCTCAGAGTTATGGAAGAAGTCCCTGACAATAATCAATTAACATTTTCAGGTGATAATTCATTGATATTTGATGCAAGTGGTCGTATTACCTCTAACCCAGGCACATTCATCTACTGTCCAAATAAAGATAACAAAAACAATAAAGCACTGACAATCAGCCAATCTGGTACGGCATTTTATAACGGAGATACGAGCGGCACCTGTGATTAAATTTCGCTCTATATTTGCATCTGATTTAGGGTCAACTAAGCTTAATCTACTTGTCATAATTGAGAACTTCAAGGATGAAGGATATAAACAACGGAGCAAAGCGACTAGGAACCACGTTGATTGAAACTATGGTAGTGTTAAGCATTATGTCAATAATGTGCCACTTAGTTTTATTTAATTATCAGCCATTACTCATAAATATCCGCCTTGACAACCATATCGCAAAAGTAAATCGAGCTATTGGCTTATCCCGTTTAAGCGCAGTATCTTATGGCGCAAACGTAACATTTTGCGCCCTTAAAAATAATCAATGCCATAGCGATAATTGGCACAAAGAACTTACTGTGTTTACTGATACTAACAAGGTGGGTAAATTTGATGGTAAAGATAAGGTTCTATTTTACATTGAACCAACACACTCTGAAGATATGCTCACCTACCCTAGGCCATTTATTACTTTTCGATATAACGGCACACCCATGGGCTTTCATAACGGTACATTTATATATTGTCCTAAGTATAAACAAGCAAGCCACAAAGGGCTTGCTATATCTATAAGCTATACTGGCAGAACGAAGATTAAAAATACCTCAAAATGCCAAGAGTAACCAAAAATAAAGCCATTACAAACTATTTACCCCAGCACATTGCAGAATTCGCTTTCGGTGTTGCGGTTTTTAGTCCTGCATCATCAATAACAAAGGTCTTACAGTCATCATCTTTTAATGGAGGACCAGCAACTGGAGTTGCTGTAAAGCTAAATGTCCCTGCATCGTTATCGACTTCAACCTCAATAGTATAAAAACCATGCTCAGTTGGTGTCGTTACACCAATATTTGCTAAATCATTTGTATATTCTCGATTATCAACAAAGAACTGCTCTTGCCGATTAGCCGCATCAAGTAATGACGTGATTGCTTCTGTGCGAGCAGTCCGTTTAACATGTTCAAAATAGCTTGGTAGAGCAATTGAGGCAATAATGCCTAATATTGCTACAGTGATCATGAGCTCAATTAATGTAAACCCTCGCTGCATGTTATTTTTGGTTGTCATTATTCTCTCGCTTATAGATAAAGGTTTGTTGAGTTTTAAAACCAAAGCCAATGGGCACCGCATCACTCACAAGCTTAATTTTGCCATCTTCATCAAACGTAATGCCTGGCCCTAGGATCTCTTTTGGTATAAATGGGTTTTTCGCACTAAATTCATCTTCAGTCGCTTTAGTTTGCTTTACTCCTGGTCCTAGTAATAAAAACTGGCTTTGTTCATTACATGCTTTACCATCACTGTCGCAAACTTCTGAGGTGCCAAAATAAAGTTGCGGTGTATCTGGTACATCATTGCTCGTGACATAACGCAATTGGTTATATACCTTGCTTCCGTAGTGCAAATGAAATGCATATAAACCGCCACTTCCTCCACTTAAAGAACATTGGTTAATCGTGGCATCTGCTGAAGCTGGTGTGAAACTTGTAAAATAAGCAACTCCTCCAACTACAGTTGCAGCTGCGAGCGACTTTTCACCACTGCGAGGAAGATCATAATACCAACCGCTTTTTTTACTAAGCTTCACTTCCTCTTCTGTAAACTGCTCAATATCATCTAGCGCATTTGCAAAAGGATCACTATTTACATTCATTAAATCACTAGGCGTAATAGTCTCAGGAATGTCATCTCCTATAAATGACATGGTCACAGTATTAATATCACGGATCATATACAATTGATCTTGTACCGTTGTTAGTGTTGGCTTTGGTCTATTACCACTACCAATTAATATTGCGTCAAATGGGGTATCCTCGCGGATTATACTTGTTTGATTATTGCTTGTGGTACTGGTTACCTTGCTAAACATTGTACGTGCTACGGTCGCCTTATAAAAAAAGCGCCTATCTTGACTAGAAATTGCTCCCCCCAATTTAGCAAGTTCGAAATGGGTCCAAGGGTTTTTACTGTCGGTCGGGTTTGCACTTGGCATATCTACACGCCAAATACTACCCGCAGTATCTGTTGCATATAAGCGATCTATAAAACCGTCATAATCTGAATCAAGTATCGAAACTGTTGCTGCAATACTATGTTTTCCTTTAAAGCCTGTTTTAGGCGTTAATTCCCAAACCAAGCTACCGTCTGATGCATTGACGATATATATACCGCGCCCTTTCGTATCATTACTGAGTGATACATTGTCTTTATTAGTATCAAAACCAGCACCAAAAATTAACACTGGCTCTTTCTTTCCCTTAATATATGACACAGTTGGAGCAGACCAAGTTTGTGCTAACTCTTTATAAACTCCACTGCCACCTTGAATTGTCCACATTAATTTTGGTACATCTGGATTAGTAATATCTAATGCATAATATTGGTTACCACCACGTCGCATACCGAAGAATGCCCACACGCGATCACCAGCTTCAACAACACCATCACGATCAGCATCATCAAAAAATACAGTAATTGGGCCGTCAACACCGTACACTTTGGTGTCTGCTTGATTATTACGTAATGGAGTTAAAATTTTATATAAACTACTTGGAATAAATGACCATGTTTCGCTAACATCCTTACCTTTATCTTGGAACATATGCAGAAAACCAGCATTAGTACCAATCAATATGCGAATGTCACCACTACCATAATCAATCGTAACTGGCTTTGAGTGTAATGGATCACCAAATATATCTTTTCGTTGATCACGCCGAGAGCTATCTTTATCTTCATCATCAACATCTACCCCTCTAGCCCATTCAATAGTTGAACCAACACTATTGATATCTGTGCCAAAGCTAGTAGCAACCTTAGCAAGACTACCGAATGCGGTTTGCAACGTTGAGCTTTGAAACTCAATCAATCCTCCTTTAGGGGAATCTGTATAAACAGTTCGCTCTGCTAAATTGGTAAGGTGTAAATTGACACCACCACTTTCTACCGAATTACCATCAGGTGGAGTGTTCTCGGGTAACCAAAATGTCGATGCGGTTGACTTAATCAACCCATCGTCGTTCAGTGCAGGGGTCGAATTGGCATCAACTATTTCAGTTCCTGACACTTTTAATTTTTTCAAATTACCACGCCAGCGAGCGCCGGTTTCAGGGTAAAACATAGCGTAATATATAGATTCTCGACTACGAGTTTGATCAACATTATTACTAGCTATGGAAGGTGAAGTAAAAGTATCGTTTACTTCACGGATATTGGTGATGAATTTTTTAAATGCATCAGCTAATTGCTCTGCAGTATCTGCATATTCGTATTGACCACCACCGAGTGTAGCGGTTTCCTCTAGTAGTTTTTTACCAGAGCTACTCATCCCCGATCCAAAGCCCACGGTATATACACGGCCGGTTTCGTGAATATCGGGAGTTTGAGGATACAAATCAACAACGACCTCTTCGATGTTAGCCTTTTTATTCGCGTCTACACCATGAATTACTTTCGCTAACTGATGTAAGTAGTTACTGTAGATGTAATCATTATTATTTAAATAACGACCGAAATATGACTTATATGCTTCACTTATCGCACCGTCACTATTATTATCACTTCCAGCAGATGGATCACCGTCCGTCATATAAATTATATTTACTGAGTTATCACAGCGCTTAGCTTCCTCTACACTATCTGCAAAAGGTGAAATATACGTGTAACTAAAATTATCTACCCATACATTTTTACAAACCCAAACCCAATGCCGACCTTTACGCTCCCAGTCACACTCTTCTACTTGTTTTCTATCATTAACCTTATTTTCAACACTAGTATCCCGATTTGACTCACTAACTTGCTCGCCATAGTGCAAACCTTTCCCTGTTATATACAAATATGCTTCCCAAAGAGTTTCAGCTAATGGAGTACCACCATCGGCGGGTAGGTTATCTATTGATGCTTTTATAGCATTATGTGAGCTACCAATACCATTCAATATATAACCGCCATCAGTACTGTTATAGCGCATAAGCCCAAAATCGATGTCAGGGTTACCGGTGATCAACTCAGTCATAGCATCTTTAGCCACTCCAAGTCGACTGTCATTACATACCTTCCAGCCACCATTATTATATTGACCACAATCTTTACCTGTTTTGGATGAAAACGCCATACTGCCAGAGGTATCAAAAATCAATAAAACTCGCGCTCTTTCGTCTATTTCTACATTATGGTTTACATATAATTCAATATCTTCCGCATAACATTGCATACTTAAAAGTACCGCGATACTAAGTGAAATATTCATAACTAACTTTTTAAACTTGATCATATTTACTCACTTAACCGCCAGTATTTAAGCTTGCCATTTCCTGAGCAATGCCTGATGTTACTGTTATAGTATGTCTGCTTTTTGAGCCAAACGTAATGGTACTGTTTACCTGCACCATATTGCACGAAATGCCCGCTGTAAAATTAAACTTTCGAGGACATGGTAAGTCTAGTGCACCATTATTTAAATTACTCATCGTACTTGTTGTATCATCTATCTGAGGCAGTTCAAGCGTGCCATTTGGTATTTGAGCTCGAGTATATAGAAAATGACTTGTGCCGCCCTTGTTAGCCTCACCTGCAATCAATTGTTGTACGTTACCCATTAATAAATTTTCAGCTTCTTCTCGCTCAAATGCAGCATTAGTAATTTTTATATCTACACTACTACTGCTCATAAGTGTCACCGCAATGCCAGTGACAGCGACCACCATAATCAAAGCAACGACCAACACAATTCCTTGCTGTTTGGCAGCTGGTTTTAAATACGCCATAAGTTAGCCCCCACATTATTTAAGCGAATAGTTGTTGTAAATAAAGCTCGACGAAACCTGTCATTAAACCTAAGCACTCGTTGACCTGCATCCTCACCTAAAGTATACGTTTGATTGAGCTGATTTAAGTCTGCATATTCTTGTAATGACCGCACCAGTATAAAAACTTGTACGGTTAATATTCCTCGGCGGTTTTCCCAATCTGTTGCTGTCATCATTCCTACGCTTCGATAAGCATCCACACGGCCGTCATTATTTGTATCTAGCCCAAATAAAAAACGCATGTTTTCAACACCTTCCATAATAGTCTCAGTAATCATTTGGTCTTTTCTGGCGCTAAGTCGGCGTCGCATTAGTACCGGCACATTGATATTTTGTCCATTGACTTGATAAGTTTGTTCATCAATGTAATAAACGTGGTGACGATAACGCCAAATCGTTGCATTGCCGTTTATAGTCCCAGCAGCTATTGGGCCTTTGCGAAATTCAGCTCGCTCTTGCTCAGCTATAAAGTAATAATTACTTGAACTGGTATCAGCAGGATCAATTTGCAGACCCTCTAGAAATTTCACCTGTAAGATATCTGTTGTATCGTTTGAATCTGTAATACAGTTCAACTGCGCGCCTCCAGTTGATTCAAGTGCAAATACCGAACGAAAATTACTATTTGCATTATTAACGGGGAAACTACCGTTATTAAGTCCAGAAAAACAATCACCAGTAGGGTTGGTTAGAGTTGTGGTATTTTCTTTCGAAAATGAATCTTCGTAGAATGTCCCCCAAAAACCGATTTGCTCTATATCGCGCTGCATAATATTTAATGCTAAACGACCCGTTTCTTGTAATTCACCAATTACCATAGTATCTCTGGTCGTTACTTTCATACTTATGTAAGTAAACATAACTCCGCCGAGCACTAAACCACCAATAAAAAGTGCGATCATCATTTCGACTAAAGTGAAACCTCGCTGCTTCATGCTAGCTCCTTGAATAAACATAGCTTTTTAGTACCATAACGCGGCGGGTATTACTTTCTTCGCCACATGTTATTTTTTTTGTCTCAGCATTAGCAGTGATCTCTTGACGTCCCCGCCAACTTACCACGACTTGAATATTAAACCCTCTGCCACCATTACCTGCCGCTACAGTATTTTCTATACACACAGTGGCGTCATCGAGCGCGCCAGTATTTTCACGGGCTTGTATGGCACGGATCCATTGTTGACGATCTAGAGCAGCTATTTGAGCTGAGCTACATGTATCGGTGTAACATGTTCGAGACTGTTCTAGTGCTGTGTTACTGGTGAATGTGCCATTATACTGAGTGATTGACGCAACTCGGTCATTTGCTCGTATCCGTTGAATAATGTCATTACCTAAAGCAACTGCTGCTGCTCGTTGCATAGAGTCGAAGCTGGCTTGTTTTGCTTTTGCTTGTAATGCGACCGCACCGAGTAGGCCAAAGCTTAAAATCACAAACGCAATTAAAACCTCTATTAACGTAAAACCATGTTGCGATGTATGCTTGATGGACCTCATATTACACCCAATATAAAACTACCTGATTATAAGGATATGCTAATAATATGTAGATACAAGATGGGTTAGGATGAACGGTTATATTTGTTGATGAATGGTTAACTATGCATTTTTGCTGCAAAATTTAATGTGCTTAAAGATGCTCTTTTACTGTTTTATAAGCGCGTCTACTTACTGGTAATAAACAACTGCAACCTTCTAATAAAACCACATGACTGCCATCTTCAGCTTTTTTTAGAGCGATTAGCCGGGACAGATTAATCACTATCTTGCGGTGAATTCGTAATAACTGTGTAGGATAATCCTGCTCGAGTTGTTTTAAGCTTTGATCAAGCAATGCCTCACCGTTAGTAAAAACTAAACGCGTGTATTTCTCTTCAGCTATAATATAACAAACATCCTCTAATGCCACACTGCGTGTCACCCCCGCAAGCTGATAACTGATTGCTGCTGGACGTTGCTTTTGTAGATGGGCGCGTGTTAAACGACCTAGTTGATCTATTGTTTTTGCTAGATTTTGCTCCGTCACAGGTTTTACTAAATAACCCGCGGCACTCAGTTGCAAAGCTTCTAAGGCATGCTCAGGATGAGCGGTGACGAAAATAATAGCCGGAGGGACAGACAACTTGTTCAATTGTGTTGCAACTTCTAAACCGCTCATAGCAGGCATATCAACATCCAGAAATACAATATCAGGAGCCTGCAGCTTCACTTGTTGCAAAGCCTCGTTGCCATTACTTGCTTGTGCTGCATGGTTATAGTCTGGGTAATGAGCAAGTAATCGCTGTAAGCGAGCACGTGCTAGTGGCTCATCATCAACTATGAGTACCTTCATGCTTGCTCCTTGGCATTATTAATAGCCAAAGGCAGTACTAACTTTACCCGAAAAATATCACCTCGTGTTGTCATTGTCAGCTTTGCATGACCTTGATAATAAAGATCTAACCGCTGGCGAATATTATTCAGCGCCATGCCATTACCTGAGCGTTTCTGCTGCTGCGACGAGATTGGATTTTCAACTAAAATGACTAACGAGCGTTTACTAATATGTAACTCGACGTAAATTATAGCACCAGTCAATGAAGGCTCAACACCGTGACAAACAGCATTCTCTAGCAGTGGTTGTAATGTTAAGCACGGAATAGTTATCTCTGGCAATTGCTCCGGTAATTGCCAGTTGACTTGTAAACGATCAGCAAACCGCCAACTTTCAAGCGCAATATATTGCTGAGTCAGTGCGATTTCATCACTTAGTGCAGTCTCTTTCCCCACTCGCATTGCCGCTTGAGATAATGCCGCGAGCGCTAAAATCGCTTGCTCTGCAGCTTGAGGATCATAATGAGTAAGCTCCGCTGCGGTATTGAGGCTGTTGTATAAAAAATGCGGACGAATACGTGCCTGTAAGGCATCTAGCTCTGCGCGAGCCAACGCATTAGTTTGCTGGTCTTTTTCAAAATGAATAGTTAAAAATTGAATAAATAATGCGGTGACTAAAAAAGCGACTAATAAGTTTCTTAAAATAAACTGATAAGTATGTTGTTGTGCAATAAAGTCGCCTCCATAGGTCACTAACAATCCGCTGAAAACCGCCGTTGTAAGTAGTAATGAAGCCATTAAAGCACTTAATTGCCAAGGCTGACCCAAGTTTGCAAGTGGTTTACGCAGTAAGTAAAGCCAAGTTAGACTAGACAAAAATGTGAGATGTAAAAACAGGCTGATCCCGCCGAGGCGGATCCAAATATCATCCGCAGTTGCAGGAGCGAAAGCTAGTATAGTGGCGATAACTTGCGCAACGACTAAAGTAGCAAGTACGCCGCGTTCTTTAAACAGCGCCGCAAAAAGCAAAGTATTGGTTTGCACCGACTTGCTCATTGCGCGCTCCTTAAAAATGTCCTGTCAGTACGCTAAGGTTAGCGTAGCTCAACGGGTACAGCAAATACGATATTCTCTACTTCGCCAGGGTTTTCAATAACCTGTTTACCGCCTAATTCTTTAAGGCGGTTAATCACTTGTTGTACAAGCACTTCAGGGGCTGATGCACCCGCGGTAACACCAACCGCATTGACATTAGCAAACCATTGATCTTCAACATTACTGGCGTCATCAATTAAGTAAGCAACAGTACCCATTTTATCAGCAAGTTCACGTAACCGATTTGAATTTGAGCTATTTTTAGCACCAACAACTAATAACACATCTACTTTATCAGCTAAGTCACGTACCGCATCTTGGCGATTTTGTGTGGCGTAACAAATATCGTCTTTACGTGGGCCATCAATCGCTGGAAACTTACTTCTTAAGCCATCTATAACATCTGCGGTATCATCTACCGATAATGTAGTTTGGCTACAATAAAATAAGTTATTTGGATTTTTCACGTTTAGTTTGGCAACATCTTCAGGCGTTTCAACTAAATAAATACCACCTTTAGCGTTATCGTATTGCCCCATGGTGCCTTCAACTTCAGGGTGACCATGATGACCAATTAAAATACACTCGATACCTTTACGACTAGCGCGGGTCACTTCCATATGCACTTTAGTGACCAATGGACATGTTGCATCAAATACTTTTAAATCTCGACGCTTAGCTTCACTGCGTACAGCTTGTGACACGCCATGGGCACTAAAAATAACAATGCTGTCGTCTGGCACTTGGTCCAATTCTTCAACAAACACCGCACCACGTTTTTTTAAACCATCTACCACGTAGCGGTTATGGACAACTTCATGGCGCACATAGATCGGTTTTTCAAAGATATCTAACGCACGTTCAACGATACTAATCGCGCGGTCGACTCCCGCACAAAAACCGCGCGGATTTGCCAATAAAATTTCCATTACCCGTTCACCTCTAAAATATCAACTTCAAAAGTTAAACGTTGACCTGCAAGCGGATGATTAAAATCGATGGTCACAGACTCACCCTGCACTTCACGAACAACTCCTGGTAATTCGGTACCATCAGGTTGAGTAAACGCAATAATAGAACCAATTTTTGCCGGCGTTTCTGGGCCAAACTTACTACGGTCTACATAGTAAATATTATCTGGGTTTGGTTGACCAAAAGCATCTTCAGGCTCAAGTTCAAATGACTTGCTGTCACCAGACGCTAAACCAAATAAGCATTTTTCAAAGTTAGCCGTTAGACTACCATCACCCATCGTTAATTTTGCAGGCTTATTATGCACTTTGGTTGAATCTGCCGCAGAGCCATCCGATAGCTTAATTGAGAAATGAAAAATAACCTCTGATTTTTCACCTATAACTGCTTGGCTCATGCTTTTTGCTCCTTAGGACTTTCGCCAGTAAAGGCATCAAATAATAATAATGCGGCACCAATACAAATCGCACTGTCGGCAATATTGAACGCAGGGAAATTCCAGCTTTCATAATAAAAGTGTAGAAAGTCAATCACATAACCATGGCTGATACGGTCATATAAGTTGCCAATTGCGCCCGCTAATACTAACGAATAAGCACTGCATAAAATTTTATTAGTGGCAGGTAAACGTTTTAGCCACCAGATCAATAATACGCTGATTGAAATAGCGATAACGCTTAAAAACCAACGTTGCCAACCACCCGCTTCACTTAAAAAACTAAAAGCTGCGCCATAGTTATGCACATAGGTTAAATTGAAAAATGGCAATATATCAATTGATTCGCGTAAATTCATGGTTTTAACAACCAGTGTTTTACTGGCAAAGTCTGCTACTAAAAGTAGCAAACTTAACCAAAGCCACACTAAACCACTTTTTTGGGCTAGTTTGCTCACTTCCTACTCCTATGCGAATTGGCGTGTTTCGCCTTCGCCATCTACATTGCTAACACAACGACCACAAATTTCTGGATGCGCAGGATTTGCACCTACATCATCACAGTAATGCCAACAACGTTCGCACTTTTGTGCATCAGTAGCTGATACGCTGATGTATAAGCCTTCAATTTCAGTTGTTTGAGTTGCATCTGGTTGTGTATCAACAGCTGTAACAGTAACGTTAGATGTTAAGAATACAAAGCGAAGCTCATCACCCAAAGCTGCTAATTTAGCTGCAAGCTCTGCATTGGCAAAAATATTCACATTAGCTTGGAGTGTCGCACCGATCACGTCTTCTTTACGTGCACCTTCTAACACACGGTTTACTTCATCACGCACAGTAAGAATCGTTAACCAATCGTCATTACTAAACTGGCCTTCGCCAACCGCTTTTAAGCCATCATACCAAACTGAAGTAAACACATATTGGTCACGTTCACCTGGCAGTGCTTGCCAAATCTCTTGTGCGGTAAAGCTCATGATTGGCGCCATCCAGCGAGTCATAGCTTCGGCAATATGATATAGAGCTGTTTGACATGAACGACGGGCATGACTATCACTTTTCGCTGTGTATTGACGGTCTTTGATCACATCTAAATAGAATGAACCAAGCTCACCAGTACAGAAATTCATTAGCTTTTGCGTTACTTGGAGCATTTGGTAACTTTCGTAAGCCGCCAAAATTTCATCTTGTAATTGCGCCGCACGGCCAACAATCCAACGATCAAGTTCAACCATGTCATCAATAGCTACTTGGTCAGTTTTAGGATCAAAACCACTTAAGTTAGCGAGTAAGTAACGGCTAGTGTTACGAATACGACGGTAGCGATCCGCAGAACGGTTGAAGATTTCATCTGATACGGTCATTTCTGCAGTGTAATCAGTTGAAGCAACCCACAAGCGTAAAATATCTGCACCGAGTTTATTCATCACATTCTGTGGTGAAATAACGTTACCTAGCGATTTTGACATCTTACGGCCGTTTTCATCAACAGTGAAACCGTGAGTTAGCACTTGACGATATGGTGCATGACCATTAATTGCCACTGACGTCATCATTGATGACATAAACCAACCGCGGTGTTGATCTGAGCCTTCTAAGTATAAATCAGCTGGACCAACTAAATCTTCGCGAGCATCAACCACACAGGCGTGCGTTACACCAGAATCAAACCATACATCTAATGTATCTTGCACTTTCATGTATTGCTGAGCATCAGCTTCACCAAGTAAAGTTGCAGGCTCTAAGTCATACCATGCTTGAATACCGGATTTTTCAACCAGCAGGGCTGCTTTTTCAATCAAAGCTTGAGTATCAGGATGAAGAGCACCGGTGTCTTTATCAACAAACAGTGCAATTGGAACACCCCAGGTACGTTGACGCGAAATACACCAATCCGGGCGACCTTCAACCATGTTTGCTATGCGGCTTTCGCCCCATTCTGGCAACCACTGAGTGTTTTTAATCTCTTTTAATGAATCTTGGCGCAAATTAGCTTGATCCATACTAATGAACCACTGCGGCGTTGCACGGAAAATAATTGGCGTTTTATGACGCCAGCAATGCGGGTAACTGTGCGTTAAGGCATGGTGATGCATAAGCGCATTACGCTCAGTCAGCACATCAACTACACTCGCATTGGCTTTGAATACATGTTGACCTGCAAAAAGCTCAGTGTCAGGTAAATAAACACCATTTGCACCAACCGGGTTAGCCACCTCTAAGCCGTATTGTAGACCTGCCACGAAATCTTCTTGACCGTGGCCAGGTGCTGTATGCACGATACCCGTACCAGAATCAGTAGTAACATGATCGGCCACAATCACTGGTACATTAAAATCATAAAATGGATGCGCCACTTGTAAATTTTCAAGTGCTGAACCCGTTACATAACCTAATACGTGAAAGTGCTTAAAGCCGTAGCGATCCATTGCATCTTTAACTAGCTCTGACCCTATAATCAAACGCTGCTGCGCGCCTTCATCATCAACTTGCACTAAGGCATATTCTAGTTCAGCATGTACGGCAACCGCACGGTTAGCTGGCAGTGTCCATGGTGTAGTTGTCCAGATCACTGTACTGACTGTACCTTTACCTTCATGATCGGCTTTTAAATCAAAGGCACTAACAACGGCCGCTTGATCAACAAACTCAAAACGCACATCAATCGCTGGTGATTGCTTATCTTGATATTCAACCTCAGCCTCGGCCAAAGCAGAACCACAATCAGTACACCAATGCACAGGCTTTGCGCCTTTGTGTAAATGGCCTTTTTCGATGATACGTCCAAGCACACGAATTGCGTTTGCTTCGAAGTCAAAATTCATGGTTAAGTAAGGCTTATCCCAATCAGCAAATACGCCTAAACGTTTAAAATCAACTTTTTGGCCTTCAACTTGTTTTTTAGCGTATTCACGACATTTCTCACGGAATTCTGCAGCCGTGACTTTCACGCCTGGCTTACCCACTTTTTTCTCTACCATTAATTCAATCGGTAGACCATGGCAATCCCAACCAGGTACGTAAGGCGCATCAAAATCAGATAAGGTTTTTGATTTAACAATAATATCTTTTAGAATTTTATTTACTGAATGACCTAAATGGATATCGCCGTTCGCATACGGAGGGCCGTCATGCAAAATAAAGGTTTTTTTACCTTTCTTAGCGTTGCGAATTTGACCGTACAGGTCGTCTTCATACCATGTCTTAAGCATTTTTGGCTCACGTTGTGCCAAATTGCCGCGCATTGGAAACGTCGTTTCCGGTAAATTCAAAGTATGCTTGTAGTCGCTCATTAATCCTAGTTTCCGTATCGGCTACCTAATTTAAACCAAAACACTGTTTAGCGGCAGCAACATCAGTTGCTATTTGTGCCGTCAATTGTGTTAATGTCTCGAATTTTTTCTCATCGCGAAGCTTTTTAATTAACTCCACGTGCATAAACTGTCCATAAATATCTTGCGCAAAGTCGAACAGATGAACTTCTAATAATGCGCGTGTTCCATTAAATGTGGGTTTGTTGCCAATATTTGCAACCCCATACACTGTTTTATCGTTTAACGTTACTTGTACCGCAAACACCCCATTTACAGGGCATACTTGCCGCTTTAACGCAATATTTGCAGTTCTAAAACCTAATTCACGACCGCGTTTCCAGCCATGGATCACTCGCCCTGATATTGCGTAATCATGACCTAGCATCGCTTTGGCTTGCGCTAACTGACCTTCAGCTAATGCTTGGCGGATCAAGGTGCTGCTTACTCTAGCATTTAATTGCCGAAAACTCGCGGTGCTTTTTACATCCATATGAGCCGCGAGGCCCATTTTTTTTAGTAAATTAAAGTCACCTTGGCGTCTTTTACCAAAGCGAAAATCATCACCTACGGTTAGCGCTTTGACACCCAACTTGTTGATCAGTATTTCTGTCACAAATTGCTCAGCTTGCATATTGGCAAATTGCTGATTAAAACTAATACAAATTACCCGTTCAACGCCTAACTTTGCTAACAGACCTAGCTTATCGCGTAACCGCGTTAATCGAGCTGGCGCATTATCTCTGGCAAAAAACTCTTGTGGCTGAGGCTCAAATAACATTACCGTACTCGGTAAGTTATATTTTTTAGCGTCATTGAGTAATCCATTGAGTACTTCACCATGACCTAAGTGCACACCATCAAAATTACCAATGGTCAACACACAACCATAATGCTGTGTGCGAATATTGTGGATACCTCTAATTAACTCCATGCCACCTAATGCCTTTGTAAGCGTTATGTACCGAGTAAAATTTCACTTGGGTTACAGAATCACCGATTATACCCAAACCACCTCAAGATGCGAGTTTCAGTTGATTTTTTTAGTCTGATTGAGCACTAACAACGTTTTTTATGGTATTTAGTCTTACCCCGAGTAAAAACAACACTAAAAAGTACACCCCCCCTGCCAGAGCGAGTAAACCTATCAATAAAACAACTTGCTCACTAAAATGCCACTGACGCCATAAAAACTGTGTCGCAGCGTACCAAACTACAGCCCCCATCAATAAGGCGGCGAGCAAACATTTGCAGGTAAACAATAAACTAAAACGCGAAAACTGATAAACCTGCTCTTTGCTTAATTGACGATAAAGCAGGTACGCATTACAACTGGCCGACATTGAAGTCGCAAGCGCCAATCCTAAGTAACCTATAAACGGTGCTAACATAATATTAAAGACCATGTTCAACACCAGCGTAATAATGCCAATACGCACCGGAGTTTTAGTGTCTTGACGTGCATAAAATCCCGGCGCTAAAACTTTGATCAACATAAAACTGACAAGCCCAACAGAGTAAGCCATCACCCCTAAACTCACGGCCTGAACATGATCGACATCCCCTTGACTAAACGCGCCATGATCAAATAATACAGAGATGATTAACGGGCTAATGATCATCAAACCAATCATCGCAGGTAAGCCTAAAAAGATCACAAACCGCACTCCCCAATCTAAGGTGTGCTGAAAATCGCTGCTTTTTTCGCTGCTATGTAATTTAGATAGCGCAGGTAAAATAACCGTCGCGATACCAATGCCAAATAACCCCAGTGGAAATTCGATTAGGCGGTCAGAATAATATAACCAAGCAATTGACCCTGTCATTAACAATGACGCAATCATGGTATC
The DNA here is from genome assembly GCF_028885455.1 of Pseudoalteromonas rhizosphaerae. Classification (NCBI taxonomy): domain Bacteria; kingdom Pseudomonadati; phylum Pseudomonadota; class Gammaproteobacteria; order Alteromonadales; family Pseudoalteromonadaceae; genus Pseudoalteromonas; species Pseudoalteromonas rhizosphaerae. The sequence continues at coordinate 1,397,369 of NZ_CP118496.1, read as the reverse complement.
AAGCAGTAGATTAATTTGACTAATAGATACCCCAAACAACGCCGGTAACATTAACTTACGGACTTTTTTTACATTTTCGTCCTGCCAGGCCCAACGTGGTTTACTGAGCATTTTCGCTCGGTACAGAAACGGCAATTGAAACAATAACTGCACCACGCCACCGACAAACACACCAATAGCTAGCGAATAAGCACCAACCGAGAATTTATCGTGTAATAAGATTGCACAGGCAATAATCGAAATATTCAACAGCACTGGCGTAAAGGCCGCAACAGCAAAACGATTATAAACATTCATCACCGCGCCACTGAGTGCAACAAGACTTACAAAAAATAAATAAGGGAACGTTAGCTTAAGTAAACTACTGGCTAATACAAATTTTTCACCGTCTGGGCCACCTTGCCACCACTCAATAAACCACCCAGTACCAAATAGTGCTGCAATAACTGGCGATGCAATTACACCGATAATAGTTACAACCAGTAAAATAGTACCAAGTGTGCCAGCAGCTTGAGCAACAAACAGCCTGACTTTGTCGTCCCCTTGTTGCTGTTTGATTTCCGACAAAACTGGCACAAATGCTTGCGCAAATGCCCCTTCAGCAAATAAGCGGCGCAAAAAGTTGGGAATACGATTAGCGAATAAAAAAACGTCGGCGGCAGCACCTGCGCCAAGTAAATTTGCGACAACAGCATCTCGCACTAATCCTAAAACACGCGATATCATTGTCATTGCACTTACAATCATACCGGAACGAAATAATCCTTTTGCCACACTAAACCTGCTTTAAAACCAACGATAAAACCAATTATGCCACAGTCTTTTTTATAAATCGCTCTAAAGCACTAGGCTGAACTCACCGCCTTTGTTACAATAGCGGTATTAACTGTGCTAGAGCGGCAAATTGATGTTCGTTATATAGGAGCAGTTTTTCTTGGTATGTCAAATTTTTATTGACATTCACGATTAAAAAAGGCATATTCCACGGCCTTTAAATTAAGCTTATTTTAAGATTGTTAGGAGCAAACCTTGGCTAACATCAAGTCTGCAAAAAAACGCGCTATCACTAGCGAAAAAAACCGTCAGCATAACGCAAGCCGTCGTTCAATGATGCGTACATACTTCAAAAAAGTAGTTGTTGCTATTGAAGCGGGCGACAAGGAAGCTGCACAGCAAGCTTTCGCAGTTGCTACACCTATTTTAGACCGTTATGCAACTAAAGGTCTAATTCACAAAAACAAAGCAGCTCGTCATAAGAGCCGCATAGCAGCTAAGATCAAAGCGCTATAATTTGTTTTTGCTAGAATATAAAAAACCGGTCTTGACCGGTTTTTTTATATCTATCATTTAACGCTTAAAATTATTTAAACACTGTTGTTGCGTTAAACAACGTCTAATTCTGGATAAAACTTTTTCAACATTGCCGCTATTTTCTTCGGTGTAAATGGTTTTACCACAAATCCTTTAGCCCCTTTATCGATTGCATCTTTAACATTCTCAACCGTTGAGTGAGCCGATACCATAACGACATTAGTTTGTGGGTTTATTTCATTGATCTGCGCGATAATCTCTTTACCATCACCGTCTGGCAACTCAATATCTAAAAAAATAATATTATAATCGGCCGCTTGGCAAGCACTTATACATTGCGCAGCTGTCGACGCTTCTCTAACATTTTCAATACCTAAGTGCATTAATGTTTGATGGAGAAAGCTGCGCACTGTTCCAACATCATCCACTATTAAAATTGAAAGCTGCGTATTCATTGTTGATCCCCGTAGGTTATGAACTAGGTTTAAGTTATTATGCTTAATAACTTTTCTAATTTAATAATCTCATTATAGAGAGCTCTGCTTAAAAGGCCAGATTTGCTTTATGTCAAATAATATAAAAAAACAATCCTTGCTAGGAAAAACGCCTCAACGAAAAAAACCAACGGCACCAACTAACAAGCGAAAAGCGCCTGCTCAGGCAAACGTCACGCAAGCACAAACACAAACTGCTAGTAGTGAATTAGCTGAAACAAAAAAAAGCCGCACAGGCATTATTGTAGCGGGTGTTATTGTGTTTGCTATTTTAGTTATCCCCAAACCACAGTTATTAACCTATGAAAAATTAGGATTAGTAACGCAAAGTGTATATTGGCCGGGACTGTTTGGTTATGGCGCCATGTTATTTGACTCAAATTTGCAGCCAAATGCCGATTTAGCGCGTAATAGCCTTTATTTATGTCAAAACAATAAGCAACCAGATACTTGTCAAAAATATCGAGTAACCGAACAAGCCGGCTTTTTTTCTGCATTACAAAAATTAATTTTGGATTAAAAAAAATAATCTGAAAATATAAAATTACTTGGTTGAAAGGTGCGCAAAATATCAACATAATGGCGCTCCTTTTTTCAACACTTGAACAACGATACAACCATGCTAAACGAGCTAGATTGGCTTTTAAATATTATCCTGTTAGCCCTAGGATTAGGGGCGTTTTTTATCAATCAATTAACAATACTGCGTGTAGCGGCGATCAGCGCCTGTGCTTTACTGTTTTTGTCATTTAGCTTGGATTTAATGTCGTCGAGTGTTATTTCAAACATGAGTTTAGTGTTGATAAACACGTTTTACTTGTTCAAGGTTTATACCTTTGGGCAATTAAATGTGCCGCAAAATTAATATCTCTCCCTAGATAATTTTATGTACCCTACCGGGCTTTGCTCGGTAGGGTATTTTTTTGCGCGAATAGAACTTGGGCAGCAAAATGAACTAAGTTAAAATCATCGGCGTATTATGCTACTTTGGGTATCACTATGCCTTTAACTGACTCTGATTTATTTTTAACGTCTATGGAAGACGTTGTTCGCCTAGATCACGATACGATCGAACCATCACAACACTTAACTGGCCCCTCTTTAGCCCAGCAACAAAAACGCAAAGCCGCAGAATTAAATTTAAACATCGATGAAAATTATCTACGTAGTGAATTAGTCGAGCTATTAGAGCCTAATGCACTATTGAGTTATAAAAATGCGGGAGTGCAAGATGCTGTATTTAAAAATCTTCGATTAGCTAAGTATCAGCTTGATGCGACACTTGACTTACATGGCCAAACACTAAAAAACGCACGCCAAGCCTTATTTGAATTTATAACTGATTGCCAAAAAAGTAATATTCGTGTGGTAGTGATCCGCCACGGCACTGGTATCAAAAACAAAAAGACCCCTGGGGTGTTAAAAAGTTATACCAATAAATGGCTACAAGAAATTGACTGCGTATTAGCCTTTCATAGTGCACTTAGGCATCATGGTGGCAGTGGTGCAAGCTATGTGTTAATTAAAAAAAGTGATGAGAAGAAGAGTGAGAACCGGGAGCGTCATAGTAAACGCTAACCCGGCTTCGTTATCAATTGTTGGTTCTATTTATTCTGTTTGGCTTTGTAAAACGGGGGCTTGTTCACTTGCATTAGCTTGATTAAACCATGCAGACACACCCATTAAGACCACTGAAATAACGATAATACTAAATTTAACGCCTGTTTGATGCTGTTTCATTGTACACCTTATTATTATTGTTAGTGTTTTTTGAGTTAACTAGACTAACTAAAATTACAGATGTTAACAAGATGTACTACGCTATTGTCGCTGAACTTTTAATAACCTTTTGTTCTATCAACCTGATTATTTAATTTAAGGCCTGTTTTCATACGTTGTACATTATTAGCAATCTGCTGCGTTACAGTTTCCAGATCAGACAATGCCGCGCAATGGGGAGTCATTGTAACCGCTGACTGATGCCAAAAAGGATGCTCTGCAGCTAATGGCTCTTGTGCAAAAACATCCAATGTTGCTCCTCTTATAATTTGATTATCTAATGCCCAAAGTAAATCGTCTGCAACGACGTGCTGGCCTCGCGCTACATTGATGAGCACGGCATGACTTGGTAGCTGCATTAATAAGTTGCGATTAATAAAGCCCTTCGTTTGCGTGGTTAGTGGTAATAAACACACGAGATAATCAGCCTGTGCTAACAAACTTGGTAACTCACTTACTTGATGAATACAATTTACTTCGGGTATATTTTTAGGGCTTTGTGAAAATGCACTTACGGTAAAATTATTAGCCAGTAAACGTTTAGCGCAGCTTTGTCCTAACTCACCAAAACCTAAAATCACAACATGATTATGACTATAAGCGCGTTTTGGCAGCCATTGTCGTTGTTGTTGCTTAATCACATAGTCTTTAAGCCTTAACTTATGCGCTAAAATATGGGTAAGCACATACTCTGCCATATCATGAGCTAAATTTTCATCAACGATGCGTGTCACAACGACATTGTCAGGGAGTAAGTTTAAATCAATGCTATCGACCCCTGCGCCAAATGAAGAAACTACTTTTAAATTCGGTAGTTGTGCCCACATATCTGCAGGTGCCAGCCAAGCAAGCACAAATTCAACATCCTCTAAGTTATCACAGTCTGGCCACTGTGAAATTTTTACACCTGGTAATTTAGTCGCTAACGCAGTAATAATTTTACTGCAATCACGTCCACTAATCGCAACGTGTACGCTCATGTTATGCCTATAGAGTTGTTGATTTGCAAAGAGTATAACCTTTGTTAAAACATTTAATCTAATCGAATTACTGCTCGGCTCTTTAAAAAGTCACACAACTGCAACCTAATTGTCATGGCAAGCTTTTACTCTGGCGATATATTGATCACCATATGCAAACGAGGTAATTATGATCAGTGTTGATAAAGTAATCGCAGCAAATCTACCACAATTAGAAAACTCACCTAAAGTAAAAAGTTTAGTTAAAAAAGGGTTAGGTTATTTGCTTCACGAACAAGAATTTGTTGCATTTGGTGATGCCTACCCGCACTTACAAGGCATTGAGTTTGTTGAGCAAGTGTTGGATGAACTAGATTTTGATACTCGCTACAAGCCAAAGCAGATTGAGAATATTCCTAGTGAGGGTAAGTTAGTTATTGTTGCTAACCACCCTATTGGCTCTTTAGATGCACTGGCATTAATTAAAGTATTATCAAGTGTTCGTAAGGATTTAAAGGTCGTTGCCAATCGCATGTTAATGTCAGTTACGCCAATGCACTCATTATTACTGCCGGTCGATAATTTATCGGGTGACAGTAAAAAGCAAGAACTCAATAATATCCACCAGCACCTTAAAGAAGCTGGGGCCATTCTCATTTTCCCAGCAGGTGAAGTGTCGCGTTTAAGCCCTACCGGAATTAAAGATTGCAAGTGGAATAGTGGTTTTTTACGGATCGCAAAAAAAGCCAATGCGCCAATTTTACCGATTTTTATTAAAGCCAAAAATAGCCCACTTTTTTATGGCACATCGATGATTTACAAGCCTTTAGCGAGTTTATTACTGGTTAAAGAAATGTTTAAACAACGACAAAAATCATTAGAGTTTGAAATTGGCGCATCGATACCTCCAGAGTCTTATTTAATTGAAAACCTTAAAGACAAAGAAGTAGTCAATCTGATCCGTAAGCAGCTTTATGCACTTACCTCAAAGAAAACCTTACCGCTTAAAACACAAGCACCCATCGCCTCCTCAGAATGCCGCAAGGAACTAAAAAAAGCCATCGAACAGTGTGAGCTATTAGGCACAACTCAAGACGGCATGCAGATATACCTTTATCAATATCAAGGCAGCTCAGCGATTTTCAGAGAGCTTGGCCGGTTACGAGAGATTTCGTTTCGCACTGTTGGTGAAGGCAGTGGTAAGCGTCGTGATATTGATAAGTACGATATGGATTATCAGCACTTGGTTTTATGGGACGGCTCACAACTTGAATTGGTTGGCGCATACCGACTTGCTTGTGCTCAAGCTATTATTGATAAACACGGCCGCAAAGGTTTATATACTGATAGCTTATTTTCTTACAGTGATGCAATGACTCCTTACTTTGCTGCAGGTATTGAACTGGGTCGCAGCTTTGTACAACCTAAATACTGGGGTCGTAAAAGTCTTGATTATTTATGGTATGGGATTGGCGCGTTTGTGAAAAATTATCCTCAGTATCGCTACCTCTATGGCGCAGTCAGTGTCTCTAACGCGTTGCCAGAACCAGCCAAAGCCATGTTAGTTCATTATTATCAGCATTATTACGGCGCTAAGCAGGTTATAGCTACACCTAATAATGAGTTCAAACTCACAGAGCAGCAACTCATACAGTGCGCAAATCTATTTAGCGGTGATGATGTCAAAGAAGACTTTGTTGAGCTCAAACATGTGCTCGCAAACATGGGTGCCCAAGTACCCACTTTATTTAAACAATACACCGAACTATGTGAGCCTGGCGGCGTACAGTTTTTAAGTTTTAGTGTTGATCCTGATTTCAATAATTGTATTGATGGCTTAGTGCTTGTTGATCTTGAAAAAGTAAAAGAAGGCAAAGCAAAAAGATATTTAGGAAAGAACTAAGAACGCAAAGGTGTATAAAATAAGGACGACCAGCCATCTAGCTTATTTACTATACCCAAGCCACCTCAAGATACAGAATTCAGCGTTTCACAGGGGCTTAATATCAAGGTGTTACTTTGCAAGAATGGCAATCCCTTTTAAGAAACAACGATGAGAGTAAGTCCCTGTGAAACGCCCAACGGGTTGGTTTAAAAGCGATTTATACTGCGTTATTGATTTTAACAATAGAACCACTATTACTTGCAATCAATGCCTTGCCTAAATCGCTTTTAATTCCAACTAAAACTCGCATCTTGATGTGGTTTGGGTATATATCCGTAACGTGAATTTGCGTTCGCTGTATGCTATCAAAAGTAGTTTTTATGTGCAGATATGATAAAGTGGTTGTACACAAATTGTTGACAGAACAGCTATGAAAAGGTCCCTGCTATTTTTATCTTTTATCATTATTTTTTCGGTAGTTAGCATTCAATTATTGGTGATACCTCATTTTGAAAGTAACGTCAGGTACCCTACTGAAAAATGGGCTTTAGAGTTTTTAACATCAGGCTCTACGGATCTTCTTGCACAACAATTACAATCCATACCTAAACACCAGAGAATGGCCTACTTACAAAACATACAAGCTAATTTTGGCTTTGAACTTACTTTACAAGACTATCAACAAAGTGATTTTTCAAGTGAGCAACAATCTTGGCTCGCAGAGGATAAAATTTGGGGTGATCCGCAAACAGATTTAGCATATCGAAAAATAGATGACGAACAGCTATTAGTAATTGTAAAACCCAATACGGTTCCTAAGCATCTGATCAACGAAGCGCAACGTTGGATGATGGGCTCTTTTTACCTACTGAATAATATGCTGATGCAACACCCACAGCAGAGCTGGCCGTCGATAATTGATTCGCTCAGTGATGATTTTACATATCCCGTTGCACTGATGACATTGAGTGAGTTAACTTACACAGAGCAACAAATAGCCCAATTAAAAACAGGAGCTATTGTGACCATATCAACTGCGGATTCTGATTTTATTGGCTATCCCGCCGACATTGCCGTACAGCGCATCAAAAATAGCGATAAAGTAATTGTACTTGGCCCTTTTAGCCCTCAACTAAAGGGCAAAGTGGTGTACATGTTAAGTATCTTTTATTTTATATTCGGCTTTTTTCTGCTTATACCAATTATAATATGGTTAATTCCTGGCTGGCGCTCTATGTTATCGCTCAATAAAGTGGCGATATTACTTGGACAAGGTAAATTTGATGCTCGCGCTAAGCTAATTCGTTTTAGCCATCTAAACCACTTGTCCAAAACGTTTAATACCATGGCCGAAAAAATACAACGCCTTATCTCTTCTCATAAAACTCTGATCAATGCTGTATCACATGAATTGCGAACTCCCATCGCACGCATTGAATTCAATGTTGAATTACTTAGAAATAGTACAACCAATGACTATCAACTAGGGCAACTAGAGCGGATTGAATTATCTTTGAATGAACTAAATTCATTAGTGTCAGAAATGCTTACACATGCTCGATTTGAGCGCGAAATACCCACTCTTACATTTGCAACCGTTGAACTTAATCATTGGATAAAACAAGAGTTAATCTGTTGGCAAGAAGCCAACCCTGATACTGAGATTGTTTTACTTGAACAAGGCGCTTGCCATGCAATGATTGATAAGTTTTATATGAGCCGTGCATTAAGTAATTTAATGCGCAATGCCATAGCGTATGGAAGAAACCATATTCAAGTAAGCTATGAACAAACCGCAAAAGGCTGGCTGATTTGTGTTGCTGATAACGGTGATGGTATTCCTTTACCCTGTGCTGAGAAGGTATTTGAACCATTCTATCGAGAAGATCAAAGTCGTAATTTGCAAGTCGGTGGAACCGGACTAGGCCTTGCAATCGTTAAACAAATTTTAGGCTGGCATGAAGGAACCGCGAGTGTTGAGCCATCCAGCTTAGGTGGTGCATGTTTCATACTAAATTGGCCAGCCAAACGCACACATCGATAATCCACATAGAGAACAAGAAATGAAAACAAAGATTTTAGTGGTAGAAGATGATTTACCGCTTGCTGAGTCAATTCAAGAGTATTTAACGATTGAAGGCTATCAGGTTGAAATAGAATCAAATGGCGAGCATGCGGTCTCCCGTATTCTTCAGTGGCAGCCAGCTCTGGTGCTGCTTGACGTTATGTTACCGAACAAGGATGGCTTAACGGTATGCCGCGAAGTAAGGCAGTCATACAGCGGCTATATTTTGATGTTTACTGCACGAGAAGAAGAAATTGATCAGGTTGTAGGGCTTGAAATTGGTGCCGACGATTATTTACTAAAGCCGGTGAAACCTCGCTTACTACTGGCAAAAATTAAAGCTTTTTTAAGACGTGGACATCCCACAGATCCACTCGCCATAAAGCCACAAACGAAAGAGTCTATAACGTTTGGGCAATTAATCATTAATACGCACAACCGAACTGTCTCTTTAGCAACGCAACATATCCAGCTCACAGACGGCGAATATGACCTACTGCTACTGCTTGCTAAAAATGCAGGAGTTATTCTGTCACGTAGTGACATTGTTGAAAAAATAAAAGGTTATCACTATGATGGAATTGAACGTGGTGTTGATAATCATATTAGCCAGTTACGCAAGAAGCTCGGTGATAATGCGCGTAACCCAATAAAAATTAAGACTATCCGTTCCAAAGGCTACTTATTTGTAGTTAGTGAGTGGTAGTTCTAGGTGGATATGGCGCTATATCTCCAACATGGGAGTAGCGCCTTTTAAAGACTTGAACTGTGGATAATACATCTATCTCAGCAACTATTTCACACTAACCAGAGGAGTTTTAATCTAAAGTTATTCTTCAGCCATTACTCGTTTACCATTACTATCGACAACTAATAAATATGAAGCGCCAAAATTACCCGTACATAAATCGATAGCCTGATTGGCAACTTTTAGGCCATTAGCACAATTACTCACCGCTAAGAACGCTGTGACACTGCCCTTTTTTGTAGTTAATACTTTTTTATCATCAATTGACACATCATACTCGCCGTTGGCAAATAAACGCACATTAAATACATCTGCAGTATTGTTTTGTTTTTTATCAATGACAGACAAAGCCCGCTTACCTGAAGATTGCCAAGCAATTACCCATAAATCGTCGTTATTACTCAAGGTTGTATTTATGCGTTCCTCTTTATTCGCATTGATACTATCTTTAACTCCCAAGTTAATCATGTTATTGATTACTTTATAACTGTAGTTATAGCGACTACCCACAGCATTGGCCTCTACATCGCCCGCAGCGATATTATCACTATCGAATAAACCACTGTAGCCGGTGCTAATACTCCTTTTTTTGACATGAAAGTCAGCCATATAATCCAATGAATTTATGAAAGACATATTTGCTTGATGGGTTAATTTATCATCTAATTCATCCGTGCTTTCACCACATCCACTTAAAGCAGCTGCCACACCAAACAACAGTGCAATACTAAATCCTTTATTACTGGTGCTCATAACAATCTCCATAATGTTTAATTTTATCAACGCTAAAAACCGCACTAAACGCTGTTATTACTTTAATAATTTTTTATTAATCAATTACTAAGTATTTTATTTCGAATAGCGAAATTTACTGAAAAAATGTTAGCATATCCTTTACGAGACATCTCTCAGCGCTTGTCGGACATTGTCAGAAATTGTCTGTTTATAATGAACAGTTTAATGATGGCCTTGCGTTATAGTCAGCTGATACGGCTAAATACCTGCTCTAAAAGCTGTGTATATATTTTCTCAATTTTTAGTAAGTCATTAATAGGCACATGCTCGTTAACTTGGTGGATGGTATTATTTCGTACCCCGCATTCAATCACTTGGGTGTAATCATTGGCAAAAAACCGCCCATCAGAAGTTCCGCCACTGGTACTTAATAAAGGATAACTGCCTGTCACATTAAAAATAGCTTGTTCAACTTGAGTCAATAAACAGCGACGCGTTTGATGACTCGTATAAAAAGGCTCACACGGACGCTCCCATTCCACACTCAGCAAAGCTTGTAAATCGTCTAACGCGAATTGAATCTCATTTTTTATATCACTGCTTTTATAACCATGGCTATAACGAATATTAAATGTCATTTCACATAGTGCTGGCACCATGTTATCGACAACATTAGCAATATTAATCCCGGTTATTTGCAAGCTCGTATGTGAACTTGGCTCGTCACGCTGCCAAGTTATGCTAGTCAAGCGCTTGATTACTTCTGCACTAAGATGAGCTGCATTGATGGTGTTTTCTGGATAAGCAACATGCCCTGCTTTGCCGTTGATCACTAACCGCGCAGACAGTGCACCTCGACGGCCATTTTTGATTGTATCACCAACATGCAAATGACTGGTTGGCTCGCCGACAATGCAGCCGTCAAGTTGGATGCCCTGTTGCGCTAAACGCTCGGCAATCAGTAGTGAACCATATTCCGCTTCCCCTTCTTCATCAGAGGTGATCAACCAGTAAAAAGTACCTTTTTTTGCAGCTACGTTAGCCAGTAATGCACGACTGGCACATAACATGGCGGCAACGCCCCCTTTCATATCAGCAGCGCCTCGGCCATAAATCGCGCCATCAATAATATCACCTGAAAATGGTTCTGCTCGCCACGCTCCTCCAGATGCGGGGACCACATCAATATGCCCCGAAAAAGCATAGCGTGGCCCATCACCAAAGCTTACTTTAGCTATTAAATTAGTAACATTATTAAAGGTAAACTGTTCACAGTTAAAGCCAAGGTCTGTTAACTGCTTTGCTAACCAGTCTATTGCCCCGGCTTGCTGTGGCGTAACAGATTTAAATTGGATCAGCTTTTGAAGGTAACTGACCACAGTATCAGTGTGGATTGCATCATTCGTGGTGTGAGATTGGATAGCTAAAGTCATAATTAACACCCTTATTAAGAGAGAGTGTATTCATTACAACCTGAATTTATGACCGCTTTATGAAACACGGATTATACTAATCGTTTTAAGTTACTGACCATTTATAGCGACAGAAAAATACAGTGATAACAAGGCAGAGATTTTGACATGTAGTTGTTCTCGGCAATTGCTCCTGCATTGCTCTACCTCTTGCATCCATGCAGTCGTACATGAAAAATTACTAACGCAGTTAGCGCTTTATTTAGCGCGCTAGAATGGTTAAATATTTAAGTCGATTGGTATTAGTGTGCACCTTCTTCGATGAATGCTTCTTGGCTGACTTTAGCGATATCTTTATCATCTTTGGTCAATTTTGTTTGTTGCCAACGACCACGACAAAACCACAAATACGATAGCGATGCGACGATCACATTGGTGACAGCAAACGAGTACCAAATGCCGTGATCGCCCAGATGTGTGTGTTTTGACAAAATATACGCCACCGGAAACTGTACTACGCATTGAGAAAACAGCGCCAACAACATCGCATTAAGCATGTTCCCTGATGCTCTAAATGCAGCCACCACACATAATTGCACGCCTATTCCGCCCCAAGTTAAGCACATAACACGAATAAACTGTGCGCCTTTGGCTATCACACCTTGATCATCGGGGATAAAAAATGCCACTAGGTAAGGTGCAAATATAAATGCAATCGCCCCAATAAAAGACAAACCACATAATCCCCAAAGTACCGCCAACTTAGTAATTTGCTCTGCTCGTTGCGGGTTACCTGCGCCCATGTTTTGTCCGACCAAGGTCGACACAGCCATCGAGAGTCCCATAGCCGGGATCATCACCATCTGTAATATATTTGAACCAACACCATAAGAAGCAATGGTTTGAGTGCCAAAACTAGCCACTAAAAAAGACATGATAATCAAACCAAATGCACGCGCTGACAACTCCACAGAGCCTGGTGCACCTAAATAAAACGCTTGTTTGATATAACTGTAATCAGGAATGAAACTTGATAATTTTAGCTTAATACCATGGCGACCACGCATAAAAATAACAATGCCAGCAATGGCTGCCAAACTTTGTGTCACCAATGTAGCCAGCGCTGCCCCCATCACCCCAAGACCTGTAAAGCTGCCATAACCAAAAATAAATAATGGATCGAGTACAAAGTTTAGCAACACGGTTACGGAAACAATGATCAGTGGCACCTTGGTTTGGCCAATACCCCGCATTAAGGCTTGAAACATGGCATAAATAAATACAAATACCACACCCACAAATGACACATGCATAAATTTTAAAGCATCGTTATAAACGGCATCTTCAACACCCAGTAAATGTAAAAAGTAAGGAGATAGCAAATAACCGATAATTCCTAAACAAATGGCCGTCACAGTCACCATTAACACTGTTTGTGCGGCCACATGGTTTACTTTATCTTGCTGGCCAGCCCCCATATATTGCGCTGACAAAATAGCCCCCGCCATCGCAAGTCCAGAGCCAATCGCAATCACTAAAAAAGTCACTGGCATACTTACTGACACCGCTGCAACTTGTGCCGCCCCTAGACGACCAACCCAGAACGCATCGGTTAATTGATAGGCAGATTGTAAAATATTGATAAGAATAATAGGAACTGCAAGTTTTAACAGTGCTTTGCTAATAGAGCCAGACAGAAAAAGATGGTTGGTTTCGTTCATTGTATACCCTTGCTTTAAGCAGCAATTATAACTTATTTTCCTGACCTATTGATGAATAGCAATAAAAAAGAGTGCACTGTCAATCGATTTTAAACGTCAATTAAGTAAACCTTAATCTAAATCAAACAAACGCTGCGCCGTTTTATACGCTGTTATAAAGCTTGATCTAGAACAGTTTTTTATTTTTTTTTTGGCTGATAATAACGCCAATTCAAAAAGTAGTTCTCGGAGAACAGCATGAAAAAACAACTTAGCGCAGCGTTACTCACCTCACTTTTAATCGCATCTCCTTTCGCCAGTGCAAACTTAAGCGTTAATGTCGGTGCTATTAATGTTAACCCTGACAATAGCAGCTCAGCGATCAATGAAGATCCAAGTTTAGGCTTAAAAGGTAGCTCGGATACACAACTGGGTATTACAGTTGACTATGCATTTAACGATCAGTGGGTTCTAGAATTGGTTGCTGCAACACCCTTTTCTCATGAAGTTAATGGCACCGGTGGTTTAGCTGGCAATAAAATAGCTGATATTAAGCAATTACCGCCGTCACTAATCGCTCAGTACCACTTTTTAGAAAGTACTTCAGCATTTCGCCCATTCGTTGGTGTAGGTATTAACTACACAGTGTTTTTTGATGAGCAACCTTCTACAGCGCTAAAAACAGTACTGGGCACCAACGACGTTGAAGTAAAGCTTGATAACTCATTTGGTTTTGTAGCTCAAGCAGGCTTTAACTATATGCTAGATCAAAACTGGGGCGTACATGCGATGGTATCAATCATGGATATTGAAACCGATGCAACTGTTTATGCCGATGGTAAACAAGCTCTTACTTCAACAGTAAAAATTGATCCTGTAGTTGCCATGTTAGGGGTTAAATACGCTTTTTAAACATACTCTAAAAAGGCCTAACGACCTTTTATCAGTGTATGTAAATTCAACTGGGAAGATTTGTTATTTTTTTCTGCTCTAACATTTCTTTCCAGTGCATAATTTCCGTAGGTAATATAGGCACAACACCATCAAAGTTTACCGCCTCTAGCATTTCTTCTACGCTGACGACACCTCGCTTGCGCTTAAACACACCTCTTACATAGGCGATCGCATGCAAGCCACGCTCGGAATGAAATTTTTGCTCAATATAAAAATACTTATGATCCCAACCCACTAAGCGCGTGCTAATGGTATAGCGTTGCATTGGCTTAATATCACGAATATAAGTAATGGCCGTGGCGTTAACGATAGGAAACCAACGTTTTTTCATAATCGTTTCAAGCAAGCCAACTCGCTCAGTCATCCAAGTGCGAGCTAAATCCATCATTGCTAAATAACGAGAGTTAGTAAGATGTAAATTAATATCACAATCACTTGGCAGCGCTTTGTAATCTATATCCACAGTGTCTAACAATGATTGATAATCACGGTTACGTTTGATTTTAAAAAATAATAATAAAAGACGAAAATATAAGTTCACAATAAAGGTCTTACCAGTTAACAGTTTTGTGAGTGTAGCATAGCGTATTGCATTGGAGAATATTCTGCTCTACTCTGAAATTCTCTGATTATAAATAATAGTAGAAAAATGATGAAAAAATCAGTTTCTTATTTGAGTATGGTATTTGCATTGATGAGTACCAGCGCGATGGCCGACTTTAACTATCCTGGCGAAGGAGACGTACGTTATCCAACTGGGGTTGAAAAGCCGTTTCAATTTGGGTTTGCTTGGCAGCAACAAAATAGCAAGTTTACTATAGGTAAAAAAAGCTATGATATGCAATTACCTGAATCCTATTCCATTGCTATTACTTTAGCAAAAGACGACCAACAAGTGTGGGTGCAAGAATTTAATAATGGCTTTATTGAAGGATTCAGCTGGGAAATTGGCGAACACACAATCAAACTTGAAAAACGTCAATATAAAGGCGCGGTAAAAGGGGATTATGTTATCAGTTTAGATAACAAAGATTACTTTTTTGCCCGTAATAACATCAGTATCTTAATTAAGTTCACCGCTGAGGGTATCGATACTGTCGCTATTGACGGTGTAACCAAAGATATGGGTACTAAGCAATAGTACCCAATACTGTTGATTTGAGTCAGTTTACACTTTTACAGTTTTACGATTAATGCCGTAATCACGTAGCTTATTTGCAACTGCGGTATGACTTAACCCTAAACGCTTAGCCAATTGTCTCGAACTTGGGTAAGCAGGGTACAACTTACGTAATAATGTAGCCTCAAAACGCTTTACAGCTTGGTCGAGCGAGCCCTCAAAATCAGACTCCAAGTACCCTAAATCATGGGTAAATGCTGGTAATTGTAAATGCTCAACACGCAGCTCGTTATCATCTAATAACGAGACCGCACGGTATATCGCATTTTCTAATTGGCGGACATTGCCCGGCCAAGGATAATCTTGTAAAAACGACAAACACTCTGCAGATAGTTCCGGAATTGCATGACCATTTTGCTGCGCATATTTTTGAATAAAATGTTCTGCAAGTGGCCCTACATCAGCTTTACGATCACGTAGTGGAGCAATTTCTAAAGTCAGTACATTGATCCGATAGTATAAATCTTCTCTAAACGTACCCTCTTGTACCATCGCGGGTAAATCTTTTTGCGTGGCGGCGATAATGCGTACATTTACTTTTACTTCGTTCTCATCGCCAACTTTGCGAAATGTACCATCTTGTAAAAAGCGCAGTAACTTAGTTTGAAGTTGGGTAGACATTTCACCCACTTCATCTAAAAATACCGTGCCACCATCCGCTTGCTCTAATACGCCGCGTTTTGGCGCTGCATTTTCTTCATAACCGGCATAACCAAATAATTCAGACTCAGCAACATCATCAGGCAGTGAAGCGCACGATAAAGCGATAAAAGGTTTTACAGAACGATTAGATGCATAGTGACAAGCGCGTGCCAGTAACTCTTTGCCGGTACCGGTTTCACCAGTGATAAGTATCGGAGCTTCAAGTTGTGCCATTTTACGCGCTTCACGAACCACACGACGCATCGCAGTGCTAAAGTTGTGAATAGTTGCAAAGCTTTCTTGACCATAACGACGAAACGCACTTACCTGCTGACCTAAACGGCTTTGTGATTTAATGTTGATCACCGCACCGGCTAATACATCACCTTCATTGCCTTGTGGTACTGCGATTGGCAAGATATCCGCGATAAAATCTTCACCAGCCACCTCAACCCGGGTTGTTTGTCCCAGTACTTCTTTGCCTTCTAACCAACGGGTAAAGTTAAAGCCTTTCAATAGATTATTAATATTTGAACCAATAACTTCTTTTTCAGTTAACTGTAAATCTTTACATGCAGCATCGTTGCAAAGCCTTACCCAACCTTTGGCATCAATTGAGATCACACCATCTGGTAGCGCACGCAACAATGTGTTGAGCTCATTATGCTCACGCTCAGAAGGTAAAAAAGCGGTGGTACGTACATCCTGTACACCATCAATTAATCGAATTGAGGGCATGATTTTTTGAAACTGCTCAAATTCAATCGGTGGAAAACTCACATACATACGACAGTTAATTGAATCAACTTCAATACCTTTTAAATCAACGCGATAGTTGACTAAAATATTGAGTATTTCTTGAGCAATACCGATGCGGTCTGCACAATGGATATCTAAACGCATTTCACCCTCAAAAAGAGAAAACCTACTATGTCGCAAATAATACGCTAACTACCCATCGCTGGGTAGTCTATTGTAAAGATTTTTGGACAAATGATACTAACCATTATTGCAAAGACTTTTTATGGCAACTGACTATAATTTAGTATGAATGATATTAGAAAAATTCAAATACTTGGCTAATATCATTTCCACAAAAAATCCGTATAATGAAAACGTATTAAAAAATGTAACTACAGTGATAACGAGGCTTGTTTGAAAATTAAAAAATATAAACTCTTTTCTATTCTCTGCTTAGCCCTAATTATCGCTGGCTGTAAGGTTGAAGACCCCTATGATACAGGCGAAACACAAGCCCAAAAGAGCGATGCACAACTGCGCGATGATTATTTAAAAAAAACGTTTAATGGTGTAATCACAATAACCGATCAGCAAGCTAATAGTGTGGCTGGCATCATGGTTGAGTTTGCAGGACAGCAGTATCAAACAAATGCCAGTGGGCAAATTAATTACTCAGGTATTACAACAGGTAACCATCGGTTAATGATCGCTGATGAAAGTTACTTCCCTGCTGTCGCTACAGTCAAAATTACTGCTGATAACACTCAGCAACAGCTGACCCTAACAGCTAAGAGTAGTAACTCGGTTAGCCTGCTATTTGCTGGCGATACTATGTTTGCACGACGCTTTTTAGATCCCTCTTTGGCAACTATGACGGCTGCGATCCCTGATGTCGCAGGGGCACTTATTCGTCCAGCAACAGCCAGTGAAAATGCTCAAGCATTAACACATTTTGTCGCACCATTTTTTCAAGCTGCTGATTTTTCATCAGTAAACTTAGAGACACCGATAACAAGTAGTCCTGAAGCAGCACATCCAACAAAAGAGTTTAGCTTTTTTTCATTACCTGAGACGCTAGATGGGATCAAAGCCATTGGTATTGATTACGTCGCACTAGGAAATAATCATGTGTATGACTTTTTAGAAGATGGCCTCAATGATACTTTGCTTGAAGTAGATAGCGCTGGCCTTGCTCACAGTGGCGCAGGGAAAAACATAGCCAGTGCTTACCAAGCAAAGTTCATGGATGTGGGAACACTCACGTTAGGACTTTTTTCAGCGACCTCCATTACAGGTAAAGAACATGCAATTACCTATGTTACCGATGCCACAAAAGGCGGTGCCGCAGATTTAACAGAAACAGAATTAGTCTCCAACTATCTTAATGATGCAGTGCAAAATAGTGATTATGTAATTGCCCAAATGCATGGTGGTGATGAATACACTTATCAACCCAGCGGTTACATTAAAGGCAGGTTTAATTCTTTATCCAAACAACAAACCAATTTATTAGTTGCTCATCATCCGCATATTGCCCAAGGCTTTGCAGTTTTTAATGGCGTACCTGCCATTTTAGGCTTAGGCAATTTTGTGTTTGACCAAGACCGCTTAGAAACGCTGCTTGGCGTTGCGGTGTTAGTAAATGTAGACAAAGATGCATCTCCTATGACGAAGCGCGCTTTTGCTTACCCTGTTTATGTTGAAGGGTATCAGCCTAAATTTACCAATGGTTTTTTGAGTGATTATTTATTACGACGTCTGGCTGAGTTTTCTGATAATAACATTACCTTGATCCCACGAGATGGTTATGCCGATGTATTTTTCACCGCAGATCAAGCGACTGTTTCTCAGCACACGGAAACAGTTACAGTTACCCCAAATCAAAGCATTCTAGATTTACGCAACTTTGCTCCATCAACAAAAGCATTTTTATCTAAACTTGAAATCATTGACGGATCGCCAAGTGATGTCACTTTAGGGCGCGATTTAATGATTTTCGGTGACTTTGAAGATTGGGATAACGATGATGAACAACTAGAAGTTGCTCGTTGGGATCACACCGGCGACAGCGTAACGCCTTGCTTAAGTGGTGCTCGTTCAGGCGCGCAAGGCTTATGCTCTGCTCGCACCCAGTTTGATAACACGCCATCGCTGCTCCCATTTAGACAAACCATTCGTGCAATGGAATTACCTAATGATGATGGCTCAATTGATGTCTTCAAGGAGTTTAGTTTGTTTGGTTACAGTAAAGCTGAAAACGCCGGAAAACTAGACGCAAAAATAGTTTATACCACCGCTGAGGATGGCCTTGAATTTTCTACTCAATTGGTCGATATTGAACCGGCTGGTAACCATGACTGGCAAGCCTTAAACTATGACTTTTCACTGCCTTCTGACGACTTAACACTTGGCCCAGAAAAGTTACCACCGCGCGGTATTAAAGTTACCTTGCGTCACTTTGCGCCAAATAGTGGCGAAGCAAGCTTGGCGTTGGATGATATGGCAATGATTTCATGGCAACAAAAAGTAAACTTCACTGATACGATGTGGCGCACGGATAAAATCCATGGATTTGACTTTTTACGTTTAAATGCAACGTCTTCTGTTACGTTTAAACTAACGTATAGCACCTTTAATTAATCTCTATTCTATTTTGGAGCTAATCGTGGCTTTTAAACAACAGTTTTTTTTACTTAAACGCCAGCGTTCTTTTTGGCTTACTATTTGCCTGTTTATCATTGTGGTGATCTCAAATTCATTATCACTGTTTAATTCATCAAATGCCTTTTTCTATAGCCGTTTAGCAAATCTTACACAAAGCCAGCAAAGCAATGTTGTGATCATTGAAAGTGAGCATTTAAGTCGCGAACATAATGAACTAGTACAACAACTATTAAGCTATCAACCAAAAGCAGTATTGGTTTTTGCTAATGAACAACTAACAGTAAATAAAACCTTGACGGACATGGCACAAAACACTGTTTTTTACCCACACCCTAAAAATGACTACTGCCTACCACATATAAACGATTGGTCTGGCTACAATGTTGAATTAGCCGCTATGGCTGACAGCTCATGTCTGGCAATTTGGCCGGCACTGTTTAACGACCTTGATAGTAGCAAAAGTGTATTGCTTAACTTCGCTTTAGCCCCTTCTGCACTGCCAAAGTTTTCAGCTGAACGGCTGATGACAATGGACATTATGGCCAGCCAGTTACAAAACAAAATCATTATTCTCGGTCAACATAATGCTGGTTTAGGGGTAAAACTTAATGCGCCTAAATTAACCCAGACATCAAACTATTTATTACTTACTGCTTATATTGCCGATACACTTGATAAGCAAAGCAGCATATCGCTACTGACACTATGGCAAAGCACCCTACTGCTGCTTAGTATTTCTTTACTACTGCTGTTCGCTTTTCAAAAATTATCAATTAGTTACAGTATCGTAATTGCAGTGCTAACAAGTATATGTTGGTTTGGCTTAGGGTATTTTATTTTAGTGTTTCAGCATTTATTTTTACCCGTTGGCCAGATGACCATTTTTACCTTTATTACACTAGTGTGGGTAATATTGGTTAGAAAACTCAACGAAGACAGGGAGCTCACTAGCCTAATTGGGAATATTCAACAGAAAATGGCTGGGCGCTATTTACCAAAGTCATTTATTTCTCAAAGCTCGCCTTGGGATGCGATTATTCGCCTGGTAACTCAACAACTTGCTTTGAATAAATCGATATTTTTAGCGCGTAAAGAAGGCGATCACCGACTAACCGAAATAAGAGCCGTCAATTGCCACCTTAGTGATATTAAAGAAATGCGCCGCGATTATAAGCGCGCGCCATATTCAGATGCTTTAAAAGAATTTGGTGTTGTGCCAATTTTGCGCCCATTTTTTAATGAGCTAAGTGACGGTGAGCTGCAATATATCGTGCCATTGATCTATGCCGGTGATGTGCGTGGTTTTTGGGCAATGACAGTAATGCCTGATGCACAATTTAACAAACAAGCATTTGAGCGCAATGTAAATGCCTTTGCCGGACAAGTGGGTGAATTACTGTTCCATTATCGAATTATTGAATCACAAAATAATGCTAATGATAGCGCCCTATCTCAACTACTCACTTTGAAATTACAAGAACCGCTCAGCCAGCAAGTGAAAACGTCGATAGCGGAAATGGAACAAAAGCTAACGACCTTAGAGCATGTGTTTAATAATGTTCGCTCTGCGACTGTATTATTTAATTTATTTGGTCAAGTGGTGCAAATAAACAAATCGTTAGAAAAACTAGCTGCGCAGCATCAATTCTCTATTTTTGATATGACAGCATTGGATTTGCTCTGCTTAGTTACTGATTTAGATACTGAAACCGCGAAAGGTAAATTACGCTTTATCACCTTACAAAAAGGCGATATTTATCTTCAAGCTAAGCTTGATGAAAATACCTATATACTCAATGTTCGAGCAATGGATGCAAGTCATCTACAAAATGCATCTGGCGAGCCATTTCAGGTTTCAGGTATTTTATTTGAGTTTATTGATATTGCGTTTTTTATTGAGCAAATGCCCAACAGCAAACAACTGTGTGATTCATTATGCAAACAACAGCAATTTTACGCTCAAAACTTGATGGAGCCATCAACTAGTGGGTGATTTTATTTTACAATTGTTTCCAGCAGGTGGTGGCTTAGGTCAATCGGTGATCACCACTGTATGGATAGGCATTACTGTTGTTTGTTTGTTAAATTTACGATTTGGTTTTCCGCTTACTGGGCTTGTTGTGCCTGGTTATTTAGTGCCACTACTTATTGTTAGCCCAACCTCAGCCGCCGTTATCTTAATTGAAGCGGTAGTAGTGTATGGCCTAATGCTCTTTAGCGCTAAGTACGTAATGCAAAGATTTGGCTACGCCGAGATGTTTGGTCGTGACCGCTTTTTTGCCATTATCTTGATCAGTATTTTAGTGCGTGTAGTCATGGATACTTCGTTTTGGCCATTGATTGCTAACGTGCTCAGCGGTTGGGATATAACCTTTGATTATTCATCACAGCTTTATTCCCTGGGGTTAGTTATTATCGCCCTCACTGCCAACGTGATGTGGAATGGTGGCTTTAAGTACGGCATGAAAGTTACCATTGTTCAGCTACTAATTACTTTCTTATTAGTTCGTTTTGCACTCATGCCAATGACTAACTTTAGCATCGCCAATTTAGCAATTATGTATGAAGCGGTTGCCGCATCAATTATAGCGGCACCAAAAGCCTATATTATTTTGGTGATCACTGCGTTTATTGCGTCGCGTGCCAATATTAAATATGGCTGGGAATTTAATGGCATTATGCTGCCCGCATTATTGGCGCTGCAGCTTATGCAGCCAACTAAATTGCTCACATCCTTTGCAGAAACAGCCATTATACTGATCATTGGTGCTTCGCTATTAAACTTTACGCGGTTACGTAATGCCAATATTGAAGGTGCAAGATTATTGCTATTTTTCTTCAATATCGGTTTTATCTATAAGTTATTTTTAAATTATTTTGTGGTGCACTACTACCCTGAAATAAAAGTTACCGATACCTTTGCTTTTGGTTATATGCTGTCTACGCTTTTAGCATTAAAAATATATCAAAAAAGCGCACTAGGCTTAGTGATCCGAGCCACCTTTCAAACTTCAATCCTAGGCGGTGCGTTAGCCATTGTGATCGGCTTTATTATCATGTTTATCCCTTCTTTATTTGTTACAACTGACATTAAAGAATTGCAAAGCACAAACAAAGTCAGCGCTCTTGGTCAACAGATCAGTGAATATAAAAGCTACCTTTATACGAGCAATAAAGGACAACTAGACATCAGCAGTTATCAAGCTAGTCAGGACAAAAATAACTTTAAACAAGCGATTTATGAAATTAATAAAGCCCCTAATTCAATAGAAAACTTACTGCTGAATAAACAGCGCTTAGCTAAACTTGATTTTCAATTGCAATTTGATGATAGTTATATTTACATTCGTGATGCTAGAAAAACCTCGCAACGCGGGTTATTTGTTATTTCTCGAAAACCAAGCGCAGATTTCATAGTCACGGTACCATTTCCCACTTCAGAAAGTTTAGCGAGCGACTCTGCGGGGCTTATATTTTCACACTTTGACAGTCGTGCCTTAGTATTTGGTACCAGTGCTACACCAACGACGGAATTAACTCATAATAATAAACAAAGTCCTTATTATTTAGCATTTATTGAAGCGCTGGGGCTTGAGCAACTATTTCAAGTACGGGAAGTTAACAATCGCACAAATCGTTTATTAATCAAAACCCCTGTCGGCGCAACAAGTCAGTATTGGATTTACAATCAGTTACCAAGCTCACTCAGCCAACGTTTGATCCAACAGCTATTAGGACATCAAGAGACTTTTTTTGGTCAAGCAACCAATAGTTCTTTACCTGCAGCAAACTTTAATGGCCAGCTGTTTGAAGTGTTTTTAAATAGTGATAACTACACTACGTTATTAGCTAACATATCTCGTGATGAAAGTAATAACGAGGACAACGCAATTAGCTATGCAACGCAGAGCCTGAATGAAGTGATTGAGCTATTTGCTGACAACATTACCGCTAAAGGCAGTGGCGCTTATAAACCATTAACGGCAAATCAAGCCGCCTTGTGGGAATTTGAAATATTACACCCTCTATACCGTTTAAAAACTAAGCTGACGGATCAAGATGTAGATGAGAATATAATCAATCAACTAAATCAAATTAATGCCACAGCCAGACTAATGGGCTATCAGCTAACATTACTCAATAACGCGCAAGGTCGCTTTTTACTTATCGCCCCTTTCGTTGATGGGGCTGCAATAGCCTATGGTCAAGGTTTCTATGTCATCAATCTGACATCAAGTACCCAACTTAATATTGAAGTACCGCGACCATTATTTGAAAGTAATACCTTAAAGTTTGCCACTGAACTATTTGTAAATAGCAGGGCAGAGCATTTACTGATCGCCGGTGCCCATCCTTATGCGCATCCACAAGCGAATGTATTATTACCCAATAACGTTGATTCATTATTTAATGTGGTTCATCAAAGCTATTTACGGTTTGCACAAAATAATGCCATTTTAAACTTACAAATTCGTAGTCACAGTGCACCATCATGGATCAGACCCACCGCCCTAGCTTTTGAATATACGCAATCAAATAACGCCCACCAGCATCTTTTACAAACACTTAATCACAGTTTGCAAGATTTGGCTGTTGATTACCAAGTTGTGCAAGGCCAAACCGCGACAAGAGGTTTAGAGCTTGGTACGTCGCCGCAATCTGGCTATCAAATATTTGCTCCCCACAGCGAACTAGCAACCCTGTGGCTTGCATCTGATTTTAAACAGCAATTTTCTGTTAACCAGCAAAGTCTTTTACAACGCTTGCTCGCGATTTCAGCGCAACCAACAATTAAAGTAATGAATATAACCACATTATCGCCTGCCAATTGGCAAGCTGTAAGTTCACAGCAGCAAAGTCATTTTTTAAAAACGATTGAGCATTATGCCAGCACGCAACGCTTGACGGCACTGGCACAACTATGTAAACCATTCGCTAACTGTGAATTACAAACAATTGAATTTGAAGGCCGCCAAGAGTATGCCCTCGCGATCAGACAAAAAGGTAAGCTGTTGGCAATTTTTAATCCGATAACAAACCGTCTCACTGACCAAAACCGTTTTAACACTATGATGATTGAGGGATCGTATGCAATTTATTAAACGACTCTTAAAAATACTCATATTGCTCCTAATACTTACTGGGCTTAGTTTTGCGCTGTTTAGTTTTTATCTGTGGATACAGTCAGCTGAACCTATAACTAGCCGTTCGGATGAAGAGACACGCTCTAACGTTCAATGGCTAAGCACTGAAAAACCATTGATTTTTTCGTTTTCTAGCACTAGAACACACTCGATCCGAGTATTATCAAATGCGATATTTTCTGAACCACAGGATTTAGATAAACCGATAAACTATGCCATTGAATACGCATTCTTAAATGAAAAAAAACAAGTAATTAGTAGTCATGTCTATCACCATGCGTCAAAACTAACACCTCCCGACAATGAGCAACAAATAAAGCAAATTATTGAAAATCGGCAAGCTTTACAGGTCTCATCTGGGCAATCTTTTTATATCAGCCCAGAACAATTAAAGAACGTTACCAGCGTATCATTAAAGTTAATTAGCGAAGATAGCCAAGTTATGGGAGTTGTAGTGCGAGTCCATGCTAAAACACATAACGATAATGATGATAAATACAGCGCGTGGCTCAAGTTACCATTAGAGCGAAGAGAGCGAAGCAGCGCATATCACAGTATTGGGGTTAATGCGTTATCAACCACAGAAATAAACAATGCAGTTACCTATTCATGGCTAAAACTTGCTCCACAAGGTATTCCTGGGATCGACTTTAAAGCCGACATTTTATATGAAACGCTGCCCTACAATGTTGTTACTTATGACTTTGCGCAGCAACAACTTAATTTAAATGACTATTACACCGATGCGACACTGTGTGCGAGCATTGAACTAAAACAGCCAGATTCGCTTATTTTCAGTCTGGACAAATCAGCTGAAATCAATTTAACTTGGTATGATTTAAGTCAGTTTATTGCACCACATACTGTGCTTTATCGCGCAAATACAGCGCAGCCACTGAGCTTTATTACCGAGCCATTAGATATTGGTTTAGTAACTATATGCAGCACCGAGCCACTGTTAAGTAATTGGTCTTTTAGCTCACTACAACCGTTAACGACCGCACAAGATGGTTACTATCAAATAAGTAACTTATTAAATGCTCGCTTCACACTTGAAGGAAGTAGCGATATTAACATCGATCTCAGATCATCTAGTCGAGGTCATGCTACTGTGATTGTTTATGATCAAAATAATCAGCCAATTGATACCTTTACTATTTCTTATGACGATGAATTATCTGAATTTGATCGAGTTATTCTAGATTCCACACAACGAGAAAAAATCCCTAAAGCAAATAGCTTTTATTTACGTCTTAACGAACGTGCAGCGGCATTGGTAATTACAACTGAGCAACCGACTCTTGTACGTGTCAAATCACGTAATAGCCAGTTTAACTATCAACGTACGGTATGCCATACGAAATGTATTGAAGATCCAAACTTTCATGATATTGCCGCTTGGTATGAGCAACAAGCTGATAACCATTACGACTTTACTGAACAAGATAGTTACGTCAATATCCGAGTTTTCCAAGAGCCACCAGAGATCCTAATTAAAGACAGTTTCTATCAATCAAGAGAGCTGTTTAAACAATTACCGATCTCTAATGTCGCATTGGTCAATAGCCCAACAAAATATTTTACCCCAGTTACTGAGCCCAGCCCTTATAACTTTGCACCATTGCAAAATAAGCATCTGCTGCAAGCGGCGACTAATGCGCCAAGTACAGATCCAGGCAGTGTGGTTTATCAACTAAACAACAAAACAGCCAGAGAAGTAAATTTAGTAGACACTGACTTTGAACAACTGGCAAGTATTGAAAAAAATGCCCAACAAATTTATCAAAACTGGCAAGGGCAACGCCCGTGGCTTAAACAACGGTTGTATAAACTTACGGCAAATACGCCACTAAAATTAGCATATCCAACGCAACGCCCGTACAGTGTGGTATTAAAAGCGTACAGCCATTATGCTGAGCAGAGCATTATCCTCGATATTGCTCAACGTGCTAAATACCAAAGTGGCTTAACCCATGATTATAGTATTGCAAACAAGCGCTATGGACTTCAGCCGAGCCGCTTAAGTGATGCCTTTTTGATCCATCCAAAAGACAGTCAACTATTTGCTTACCCGGCAATTACTCAACAGCTCAATGCTGATGTTCGTGCGCTCAACAGTTTAACCATTACAAGCAATAAAACCGTCTGGATCGCAGTATTAGAAGAGTACGCTAACGAAGAAGTAAAAATAAGGTGGTGGAATGATGATGCAAGCTAAACGGTTACTTGCGATAATATTACTGTTATTAACTAGCGCAAGTTACGCTAGTTCGTCATCACAAAATGGTGCCTATGCGGTTACAAAAGCCCAACTAGCGCAATGGCTGAGCACGCAAACAAACTTGGCGCAAGGCAACGAACTAACATCAGCGTTAACTTTAGTAACGAAAGATGAACACGTTATAGCAGGAGAAATAAAATACCAGTCGAGTGGCAGTCAGTGTATTGCCTATGCTCCGCACCGCTATTTTGACAAACACAGCTACCCTATTGCGATGGCTCTATTTACTGAATGCCAGGTTTTCTTAGCCAATACCATACATCGCAATACACTTGCAGCTGATGGACAAAAAAGTGATCTAGGTAAATACCACTACAGTGTTACCAATGCGTTTATTCAAAGCTACGCCAACACAGTCGATCAGTTCGTTATTTATCAGATACACGGCTTTGATCCAAAAAAACGACACACTAAAAAAGCACGCAATAGTGATGTAATAATCAGTCATGGTGCCAAGCCAGCTACAGCTAAATTACAGCAAATAAGCCAGTGTTTAACTGACAAATTACAACTTGCCAGTTATGTATATCCGTTAGAAGTTACAGAGCTTGGCGGCACAAAAAATATTTTAAATAAAATTCTGCCAAGCAATGGCGAATTTTTCCATATTGAATTAAGTGATACATTACGCGCGCAACTTGTTCAACAGCCTACTTTGATGAGTCAATTTAAAATATGCATTACGCTATAACTGCTATTATTTTCAGCCTATTGCTTACTTTGAGCCCACACGGCTTAGCCAGTAATGACAATATTTTGAGTTCGCCTATGTGGCTAAATGTGACACCTAACGTGCATTTAGATAAATCTCAGCAAGCGATGTATTTTGAAGCTAAACAAAGTCGTTATCTTTGGCTGGCAAAAGGTCAATGGCTGGAGCTGGATAGTACAACATTTAATTCGTTTATTTACAGCTCGGGGACCAGTCACCTTGCCCAGCAGAGACTCAATGTGAGTCGCGATTTTATCTGTGAACAAGCCAAGTGTCAGTTACCTATTGCATCATATAACCGCATTTTAAAAATCACCAATCACCTTGATGAAGGTGTAACCTTAACGGCAATGGTCGGTGAAACAAACCGTCACCGTGATAGCTTCCGTCGCGCCGTAAAGCTACCACGAGCGGTAACTCGTTTACAATATGGTCAAAATATTGAGCATTATTATCACTTTAAAGCGGGCGAAAAAGTAAAACTGTACTTTCAACACGCTAAAAAATTAAAACTAACTGTGCGCAAAGATTTACTAAATAAAGATATTAACGGCAAAGTCTATACCTATGTAAATGAGCAACCGATCAGTGTGCTCGGTGTTATTGCCAGTCGCGCCAGCGAGTATAGTGACCAACACATTGGTTTGGCCAATACCGATTACTTAGCAATAGATAAAGGTGAATACCTAACTATACGTAGTGAAACAGACGCTTATATTAAACTTGAGCAAAATCACAGAGCAATTTTTGATGATCAAGCAATGGATAAGCAACAAGAACGTTTGTTTCAACCATATTGGGTTAATAATTTAGACAACACGCTGCGTGCTATCTACTCGCAACACGACTTATCACAGCTAAACAATTCACCTTATCAAAGTGGTGAATTACTTTCGCAACGTCGTTATCAAGATTTACTTAGCACAATTTCATCTCGCGATTTTCTTGTTCCGAAGTCGCAGGATAAAGCGTACTTTAATAGTCAATTTAAGCAGTTTGATAGCTTTAGCGGACTGCGGATGGTTGATGATACTGGCTATCCTGTACTATCAGAGCACTATGCGCAAATACATCAATTAGGCCAGCAACAGCATCAATTTTCTCTAAACAATAAACAGCGCGTGAGAACGACGATAACACTGCATGCGCGCAGCAGTGTCGATAGCCAATTGTTAGTTCGCAGTGGTAACTTAAAATGGCATTTAACCTTGCTAAAAAGCGAAAATTTTGCCGCTTTTGAGTTAAACGTGCCTTTAACAACAACTCAATTAAGCATTCAGAATCTTCAGCAACAGCGCCAACCAATTGAATACGTAATGCAAAGTGATCAATTACTAGATTTACCAAATAATGAATTGCTCTATGCACAAGCAGGTACGCTAAAAGAAAAAAGTAATCTTATTCATAACTTATTGGCCCAGCAAATTAGCCAAATCGGTGATGAGTTTACTGCCGCACTGCTCCCTTATAAACCACTGAAAACAAAAACTGCGGCAATAACTTCCACTGATACTATGCATTGGCAACATCAACTCGGTGAAGCTGAGTATTTAATGGCAGAGCATCCACTTCAGGCACTGCAATTAATTAAAAAATTAGTCAACGTGCCCAATACAGATATTGCAATTAAAGCGTGGCAATTGCGTCTCACTATTTTGATGGCGCAAGGGCGCGACGCTTTAGCCAAAAGCTACCTTGAAGGGCTCTACAAAAGCAGCCAAGAAGTGGCTATCAAATCCTATGCTGGCAATCAGTTGATACAACAATATCAAGCATTAGAGCAAGACTATAAACTGCAAGGTTTATGTGCCAATGCTTTAGATTTATTAGCGCCATGTAGGAACATTTTGATTGCGCTTGCAATCAAACAACAAAAAAACTTACTCGCATTGTGGTTAAGTCATGACTTACCTAATCAAGCGGCATTGCAAACAAGCTTTGCAAAATTAAATTGGCGCGATTACAGCGAAGCAGATATTCAACAGCCCAGCTACGAACTTGATTACCCAGGCACGCAAACGCTTGCCAGCCCAACGGGGTTAATACAAGCACTGGTGGTTAATAAAAGCCAAGCGGTAACATTCAAAGCGCAAAGCCAACCACTCACAATTGCCCTAAGAGCGCGCAGTACCAGTGTTCAAAATGGTCAATATAAAATGAGCTGGTTGTTTGCACAACAGACATCGCAATCATCAAAATCAGCGCAACACACTGTACTGCCAATTTTTTCTGATATTAACTCGCAAACCCTATTACGCAATGATGCTCAACCGCTGTCGATCTCCAGTGACGCGTTGATCACATTACAAGCAGGTGAGTCAGTTCGCTTATATAGTGATCAACAAACATTTATTTCCTATAAAATACTCTCGCAGCCATTGACGACGACGTATAATTATCAAAATATGGCAACCCGCTATTTTTGGCAAACACCATTTATGGCGTTGCTATATGACACCGATATCAACATGCAGACGTTATTGAATAATACCTTATTTAAGTTGGCGGATAAAACGCTAACCACCAATGAGTACACGCAAGTTTTAGCGAAAGTAAATGCCCTGAGCTTACCTCCACAACTCGCGCAGTTATTTTCACGTATACAAAGTTATGGCCAGTGGGTTCCTCTACAAGACTATACTGACTTTGCTGGCACGCAACTCATTGCTGTGGATTCTCAAGATGAGAGTAGCTATAGCGACCAATTACTGCGTACCAGTAGCCAAGGCGGTTTTACGCAAGGATTAGTCTTACGCCCACATCATGATTTACATATTGACTTGAGCCAAACCCGCTCAGAACAAATTCGTTTAAACTTTCATTTTTCGGTCGCAGAGTTATCTGCAGCGGCTGACTTATCCCAAGGGAATGTCGCGAACGTTGCAATAAAATTAGCCACATCGGAAAAAGTTTGGTCAATACAACCTGATAAACCAACTGCATTTGGTTTTAATAAAACTGAGCTAACCGATAATGTGCTCTCGTTGCAATGGCTTAATCCTTATTTATCACAAATGATGACAATCAGCGCACAAGAGTACCGTAATGGTCGCTGGTATGACTTACCGCTTAGCAATAACTTGTTATTTTACACTGTTCTGCCAGAGCGGCATTTAATCGCACAATTACCAGCCGATCGCTTAGTTAAGCTCGAGCAAATGCTCCCAAGCAGTATTGTTGGTGAATTTGAACAACGCCTTGAACGCAGCTTTTTCCACCCAGCAGGTAAAATAGAAGTCAGCACCGACAGCATCAAGCACGTTCGCTTATATACTTGGCAATTGAGTGAAAGCAATCATAAAATATCTAATTTTGAAGCCGAGCAAAACAGCTTCGCAAACACCGTAATTTACCAACTGCCCGTTGCTCAGCGTGCCCTGCAAACTGAGGTCGCACAGTTTCATCCAGACGACTTAAGCTGGCAAGCATTTATTAATTATGACCGCCGAGGTATTTTTGAATCTAGCGAAAACGTCCCTATTCGTCATAGTATGGATGTTGGCGCTAGGTTTCGATTAAGTGACGATGAGAATTGGTATCGTCTTGATCTTACTTACTCTTTGAGCGAACAAGATAGCGAACTATTTTCGATTGATGGCTATCATTCTTGGCAAGATCATGACAGTCCTTGGTACGTCGACAGCGCCTTGCAAACCACATGGCAACCAAGTCAAGCAGACACTGACAGCCAATATGCATTTAATACCTATGTGCAGATTGGTCAGATCTGGCGCATTGATGAAAGTCATCGTCATCAATGGCAAATAAGTCCATTCTACAGCTACAGCAGTGCTAATATTGAAGACTTTTTATTTGATCCTAAACTCAATTCAGACATTTATAATTTTTATCGCGAAGATCACCCGCATGGTTGGCGAGGCGAATATCAATATCGCTATCAACCGTGGGTTGATAGTTACTTTAATTTTCTCGCCGGCAGCACGTCCAATGCCGATTGGACAAGCCTAGATATTTTGCGTTTTGGCGCATCTTGGCATCAATATTATCAAGGGCAAATCTTCCAAGCCGGATTAACCAGTTACTATAAGTTTGCTGATAAACATCGCCCTAATAGCACATGGCAATACATCACCAGTGTAGGTTGGCGAAAACAGCTGCCATTAGGTAACTTTTCACAAGGGTGGATCAAAGTACGTTGGGACCAAGATTGGTTTAGAAATGACCATAACATCAGTCTCGAGTTTTCGACTGGCAATATAGCTGACACCGGTTTTGGTGTTTTCTCTCACGACGAAATTATTTTTGAGTCACTGCAACTCAATCACTTTTTAGAGCAGAATTAATATGGCAAACACCAAGAAAGTTACTCCCTCTAGCGAATTAAAAGATCGCTTAGAACATCTATTGTTTGCTGATATTGCTAATTTTTGGCTGGACCTTTATCGCCAAAAATACCGTCAACTTGTTGATGAACTAGCGCAGTGGGAATTGCTGCAAAATATGCCCGATGGCGAAGATCAGGATATTTGGCTATTGCGCCAAGCAATTGCTTTTTTACGTCATCGCGTAGAACATAAACAGCAAAGTTTACAAAAGTTGGATGCCGGTTATCTGCTTTTTATTGAAAGACTCAGTCATGCAGAAATCAGCGCCGAACGTGAATTCCATATTTTAGATTACGCTCAGCAACTAGGCGCCACGTCTGAACAATTACGCCAAGATAAACTTGCCTTTAATCGTTGGTTTGACGAAGGTGCTGTGATCAACCGTTACCAAGATATAGTCGCTGATATTGAACAAACTCTTAAATTTTTAATTGGAAAGCTTGGCGACTTAAGTAATCGCTATTTAAAAAAATCTTCAAACGATATAGCAAAAGCGTGGCAAACTCTGGACTTAGAGAGCTTCTTTTTACAATTATTAACCAAGACCGATAATGAACATGTAAGAAATGCGCTATACCGTGCCTTGGCGAATCAAGTACAACTGATGCATAACCATGATGGCGATCCAGAGCTAAGTGCAAATTTAATTGAAACCTTAGTATTAGCATTAGAAGAGGTGAATACACCGCATTTAGCCCGTTTGGATATATTAGAAATTTTGATCCATCAACGGCCAACCTACATTCGTGCATTTATGCAGCAGCTGATCCAACAAACTGATCAGTGCCAACTTAATGCTGAAGAACGGTTATTTATTTTAGCTGCGTTACCAAAAATTTTAACCAGCCAGAACACATTGAGCCACTTATGTGAAAACCTGTTAATGCAGTTAGCCGAACACAGTTATCCACGAGTAAGGCAAAGTGTTATAGAGCAAGCTGGTAATTTTTCTGTCAGTTTTTTACAAAATTTATTAACCGAACGATTAAAAATAGAAACCGTTGATGCCGTGCGCTTTACGTTAGTTAAACAACTAAGTAGCCCGCGTATAGATACCGACAACTTTGCATTCAAACTCTGGTGGCAACTATTAAGTGGTAATGAAAGCTTTGCCATTAAACGTTTAACGTTAGAGCTCACTGCTCGTATGATGCTCAATCAACAATTAGAGACAAACCAACCAAATAGCGTTTTCACAACTTATATCAATTGTTTAAATGAACGATTGCAGAGCGAGCCGGTGCTGGCTATTCGCCGTTTTATCAGCCGTACCAGAGAGCAATTAGTTGCATTTGAGCATCAAAATTTAATGGCTGAGTTAGAGCAAGTATTACCAAACTCTGCAACCCTATCTCAGCTCGATAAAGAATTAGATGAAGAGTTACTTGGTCGCTTACTCAGTCGTAAAGCTCAGCAAAGCGAAGGCTACAATGTTAGTAAAAATAAATTAACATGGCAGATCCGCAGTGGTTATCGTTATGCGTTTAGGTTGTGGCGTTTTATACATGAATGGCGCAACCCAAGCACAGACAAACGCCAAAGCTTTAATCATAGCAAAGCCCGAAAACCATCTGCCTTTATGCATGTTCCTAGTTGCTCTGTAGCGGAGATAAGCACTACCAATGTTCCTGGCGAACCGTTATTTGATACTGATGAATACTCAGCGCGGCCACATTTACCGTTACCTGATTTCTTACTCTCGGTACTGAGCCAAGACAATTTAAAACAGCCAGCAAAAACCTATACGCCAGATGGTATTTTATTAGTTACCCCGCCAAAGTCATTATTTCAGCGAATTAGCAGTTATATTTGGCTAAGTATTAATATTGATAGTTTAGATACGCAACGTAAAGGTAACGAAATAGAGCAAAACAATTACCTGACAGCACTCAATAAGCACGGTTTTAGTTTTGAATTTAAAGCCTATGGTGAACAACTCGGTTGTACGTTTGATGTAGAGCCAAATATTAGTAAGCTTTATAACAAGCTAAGTTTTTCTCCACTACTGGTAAATATTTGGCTGAATTTTAAAGAGTATCTTTACTCAATCTATCAAAACAGTATTGGTCAGCTTATCTTTTTTGTAGTTGGTTTTATGGTTTATTTTTGGGGACGTCATATTCGCATAAGCCGACGTATAAAAACCGACCGTCAAGCAATTCCAGTCAGTATTGGTGGTTGGGGCACCCGAGGTAAATCTGGCACTGAACGCTTAAAAGCCGCGCTGTTCAGCAGTCTTGCGTTAAAAGTAATAACGAAAACAACGGGCTGCGAAGCAACCCTTATTTATGCTCGCTCCAATGGTGAACAATTTGAAGTGCCTTTATTCCGCCCATTTGATAAAGCCAGTATTTGGGAGCAAAGTGATGTTTTACATTTTGCTAAAAATGTCAAAGCAGATGTCTTTTTATGGGAGTGCATGGGCTTAACACCTCGCTACGTCAAAATACTCAGGCAGTGGATGCAAGATAACTTTTCAACTATTACCAATGCCTATCCTGATCATGAAGATATATTAGGACCAACAGGTATTGATGTGGCTAAAGAAATGGCAAACTTTATCGCCCCCAAAAGTCAGGTTTTTACTAGCGAACAAACCATGTTCCCTATTTTAGATAAAGACGCTACACAAAAAAGCAGTACCTTAATTCAGGCACATTGGGGCGATGGTTATCAAATCACACCCGACATTAGAGCACTTTACCCATATGAAGAGCACCCGGATAATATTGCTTTAGTATGTAAGATGGCAGCCTACATTGGCCTGGAAAAAGACTTTGTATTTAAAGAAACAGCACAGCGTATAGTACCTGACATTGGTGTTTTACAACACTTTAGCCCTGTACCTTTTACACATTTTAGCATGTCATTCGTTAATAGTATGTCAGCCAATGAACGCTTAGCGACCATAGAGAACTGGCGACGCTTAGATTTATTTGGCCTAAGCAAGGATCCAAGTAAACAAACCATCGCCTTGATTAACAACCGAAATGACCGTGTAGCACGTTCAAAAGTGTTTGCCCAGATGCTCGTCGAAGATTTACCGTTTGATAAAATGGTTGTCATTGGTACCAATGTTGATGGCTTTTATAGCTATTACTTGCACGCTTTTGCTGAGCGCTTTGAACGAATAATTAGTAATAATGATTTACAGGAATTAGAATTGTTGTGCTCTCAGCTACACTGCATTAAAGAAGCAGATACAGTTGCCGAAATAATGAATAAAGCACTTGAAGGTAGCTACCAGGCAAAAGAATTTACCGCCTTGAATAATGCAGAGCAATTTACTGATTGGCTCAATGGACAGGCACAAACATTAAGTGAACAGCAGCGAATAAGTTTGCAAGATGTTTTTAATCACTATTTAAGCTATCAACAGATGCGGCCTTTGTTGAGTGATTTAAAAAAGAATCAACATAATTTACAAACAATATTATTGGAATTAGTCAAAAGTAAATGCATATTAATTACTAACTCCAAGGTCACCCCCGATCAATTAACGATCATGCTAACTGCACTTGCGAGGCCTCACTGTCACCAAGTCATCATTGGTATGCAAAACATTAAAGGAGCTGGCTTAGGCTATGTTTATGGCTGGCAACAATGGCAAAAGATTTACGATAGCATAAGTATGCTTTTAGATAACAATTGCTCAGCTGAACAGTTTAAAAAAACCTTAACGCGCTTATCACTGATCAGTACATTTAGTCAGCTTGAGCATGCTTATTTAAGCAGTGCGTTATTAGAGATAAAAAAAATGCATCATGCGCAAAATGAATACAGCCAAGCAGAGCTTGTGCATATTAATGAACGTTTGAATAAACATCAGCAACAGCTAGACAATAAAACCGACAGCCAGCAACAAGGCCCATTAAAAAGATTTGCCATACAAGTGGCTGAATCATTTTTAGATGCTGGGGCTGCTGTTAAACGCAAAAAAATTGCCAACCAAGTTTATAAAGATATCGCAACCCAGCGTATTACTCTTGAAAAAGCTATTACGGTCTTAGGAAAGCTAAATCGCAATCAAAAGCCCGGCTGGTTAACATTTTCAAATAAAGATAATAGCTAAGTTAATCATACCGTAAAAACCTACAAAGCCTTAATTACTAATTAAGGCATACCGACCTAAACAAATGTATTAACTTAATTTTCAGCTAAAATTTTAGTTATAAAATAAGTAAAATATTTTCAAAGTAATTACATTCAGCAAGTCACTGTTTGCAAATGAATTATTTAAAAAAGACAAATAAAGCAGTGAATTATTGCGAAAACGCTCATGTTCAACATTTGACCGAACCCAATATTTATAGCAAAATAGTACCATAAATTGTTAATAAAAATGTTAACAAAAACAAAATGAATTACTTGGTAGGAAAAGTACTATGAAAAACTCATTGTTTAAGCTTGCAACATTACCTTTATTGATCGCTTCAGGCTTTGCAGCAGCATCAACGAACCTAGTAGCAAATGGTTCTTTTGAAAACACTGCAACAATTTCTGGAACATGGGGATTATTAAATCAAGTCTCAGGTTGGCAACGTTCAAACAATGCTAAGTTTGAAATCCAAACCAATAAGCTTGGCCTTATCAAAGCTCAAGATGGCAGCCAGTATTTAGAGTTAGATTCGACAGCTAATTATAGCGTTTCGCAAACATTGAATACTGATGTTGATCATAACTATGAAGTAAGCTTTTATTATTCAGCACGTGTAAGTGGTGATGCAAATACTAATAAAGCAGAAGTATATTGGGATGGTGAGTTACTCGATACGTTAAATTCAACCACCAAAGACTGGCAAAAGTTTACGTACACTGTAAAAGCAAGTTCAGCAGCAACCGAACTTAAATTTATCGGCGCAGGTAAATCTGATTCATTAGGTGCGTTTATTGATGATGTTAAAGTAACTAGCCAATGTGCATCTGGCTTATACGGTATTAATAACTTCGGTACGAATGAAGAAGGATTTGTTTACTTTTTCAATACTGACACAAACACATACTCTAAAGTAACGGGTTTAAGTAACACGGCATCAAATATTGCATCACATAATGGTGTTTTATATTTCATGGAGCAATTAGATAGCTCGACTAAAGTCTCGCAAATTTTATCACTTGACCTTGCTACGAATGAGCAGGCATTGGTTACATCTGCAACTTCGTACCCGATTTACCGCTCTGCAATGAACGCTGATGGCACAACATTACGTACCACAAGCAAAACATACATGTACGATTTTGACCTAGCTACAGGTGATAAAACAGTACTTGGTAAATTAACTTTCCCTGGTGATTCGTTCGCTGATGGTGATATTGCTTATTCAGCTGATAATAATGTTCTTTACGTTCTTACCGGTAAAGCACTTTATACTATTGACCAAGGTTCAATGGAGTTGTCTTTAATTGGTGAGCATGGTGTTGATCAAGCATCTGGTATCGCAATTGCTGCAGATGGCACAATTTATGTGTCAGGACGTGTAAAAGGCGAGAACGCTAAAATTTACCGATTAGATCAAAATACTGCGGCGGCAACATTCATTATGGATGGCCCTTCACATGTTAATGATTTAACGTTTGTTGATAGTAACTACTGTAACTAATTTACACTGTTAATAAGTCTTTATTTAAAGGCCGAGTAATTTATTACTCGGCCTTTAGTATTTGTTACGCATTGTGTAACAGCTCCTCAATGCCACCTTATTTACCCGCTATACAAAAAATGAGCAAGTGTCATTTCATTACGCTTATTACCGCAAAGCCCCTTAGTGCCTTACGCTGACGCTTTAAAGCCATCAGTAATCTAACTATCGCAAGCACTTCCCCTGCACTGCCCGTGTATGTATACTTAGGCGCAATTGTAGCTAGGATAAGGGTGTGACTCTTACCCACTAAGCAATCTTAGTGAGCAAACCATTACCTTAGCTGCATTAAAAATAATATTCATGGCCACCCGTTCTGTTTGTGTTGAAAGCACATGAACGACCAAAGCAAAAAATATAAGGCCGCAATAATTAACGTTGAGTTAGGAAGTAAATATGAGTTCATTACCTAAAGCAGGTGATTTTTTAGGGCATCCTAAAGGATTATTTCTGTTGTTCGGCACAGAAATGTGGGAACGATTTGGTTATTACGGCATGCGTGCCATTTTAGTACTTTATCTTGTTGCTATTGTCCAAGACGGTGGTTTTGGTTGGAGTAATGCAGACGCACTAAGCCTTTATGGTACGTTCACAATGGCGGTTTATATCACTCCATTATTTGGTGGTTGGTTAGCTGATAACGTACTTGGTCAACGAAAAGCTATTATCATCGGCGGTCTACTAATGGCTGCTGGCCATTTTACTATGGGTATCCCCCACGATATGTTAGCCGGCCAACAGGAAAACGTATTTTATATCGGTCTTGCTTTATTATGTATGGGTAACGGTTTATTTAAACCTAACATCTCAACTATGGTTGGCGACTTGTATAAAGAGGGTGATCAACGTCGTGATGGCGCCTTCACAATCTTCTATATGGGTATCAACTTAGGTGGTGCGCTTGGTCCACTTGTTGCGGGTTTCGCAGCTGCATCTATGGGTTGGCAATATGGCTTCGTTGTTGCTGGTATTGGTATGCTAATTTCGGTAGCGATGCAAGTAGTACTTAGTAATAAGTACTTAGGTGATATTGGTGTTGTTCCTGCCGCTAAATTAGCGCAATCACAATCAACTTCAAATACCAAAGAGCCGCTCACAAAAGTGGAAACTGACCGTATAAAAGTTATTT
Organism: Pseudoalteromonas rhizosphaerae; assembly: GCF_028885455.1. Lineage (NCBI taxonomy): Bacteria > Pseudomonadati > Pseudomonadota > Gammaproteobacteria > Alteromonadales > Pseudoalteromonadaceae > Pseudoalteromonas > Pseudoalteromonas rhizosphaerae. The sequence continues at coordinate 1,358,849 of NZ_CP118496.1, read as the reverse complement.
TCACTATGAGTGTATTTAGTATCATATTTTGGATGGGTTTTGAGCAAGCCGGTGGCTTGATGAATTTATTCGCTAATGATTACACTGATCGTATGTTGTTCAACTTTGAAATTCCAGCGTCTTGGTTCCAATCATTAAACTCAATCTTCATCATTATTTTTGCGCCTATGGTTGCCATAGTATGGTTGAAACTTGATAAACGAGAGCCTAATTCTCCAGTTAAATTTGCCATTGCGTTGATATTCTTAGCGCTTGGCTTTATCACTATGATTTTAGCACTTATGACCCAAGGTCAAGGTGAGCCACTACAGATCAGCATGATGTGGTTAGTATTATTTTACTTATTCCATACCTTGGGTGAATTATGTTTATCGCCGATCGGCTTATCAATGGTGAGTAAACTAGCACCACTGCGTTTAGCATCAATGCTAATGGGAATTTGGTTCCTATGTACTGCTGTTGCGAATAAGATTGCTGGTTTCGTAGGTTCATTCTTAGGTGAAGGCGAAGAAGCGCTTGATAACGCATTGGGCATTTTTATTGGTTTAGGCGCTACTGCTGTTCTCTCTGCTGTGATCATGTACTTACTAAGCGACAAGCTTGTTAAATGGATGCACGGTGCTGAAGGTCAACACGAGCCACAAACACAAGAGCACATTTTAGCTGAAGAGCTTGAAGTAGTTGCTGAAAAACCGTAACTCTGTGTTTATTATCTCCCCACAAGCTATGCCGCTTGTGGGGATTTTAGTTGCTCTATTTATATCGCCATGATTAATTCCTGCCAACCAAACGTCGATTTAAGTTACGATATTAATAAGGCTGACTTCAAAGCGCGTAACAAAAGATTATAAATTACTTTTCAACAGCTTCATTAAACACATCTGATAGGCCACCACGCACGTTCAACGAAACGCTGTAGCACTGCTAGCAAAATGCCCCAGCCATTACTAGTGACCTTAGCTTAGCGCAGAAGAGTTAGTTTTTTAACAAATACGGCTCTAGCGTAAACAATTTATTACACCACGTATATTTAATAAGGGGTGAATAGTTCCTTTATTTGATTATTCACCCCCTTAAATAAGAATAAATTAATTTTATTTATCAATAAGTTAACAAAAGTTTAAGTTACTTAATACAAGGCCTTTCAATACAAATCTCAAAACCAAGCATTAATGCTTATGCATTTTAAAATGATCGTCCCATTTAATTTACAAAGAGCCGTTTGCCTAAATAGCTATCGGCTCTTCCCCTGCTGCCAATTATGGTTAATTATCTGCGCATCAGACACAACAAGACGCAGTGTTTATTGCGGGAGAATTATAATGAGTGAAGTAACTAACCCTTTAGGTTTGGTAGGTATCGAGTTTACTGAATACGCTACACCTGATGCAGATTATATGGATAAAGTATTTACCGATTTTGGTTTTTCAAAGCTCAAAACATTTAAAGGTAAAGACATTGTTTATTACAACCAAAACGATATTCACTTTTTACTAAATAATGAACGTGATGGTTTCTCTGCAGAATTTGCAAAAAGTCATGGTCCTGCAATTTGTTCTATGGGTTGGCGTGTAGAGAATGCTCAACAGGCATTTGACACCGCAGTAGCGCGTGGTGCAAAACCCGCGACTGATTCAACTCATAAAGACCTACCATACCCGGCAATTTACGGTATTGGTGACAGCTTAATTTATTTTATTGAGCAATTTGGTGACAAAGGTTCAATCTATGAGCAAGACTTTGAAGACTTAAGCGAACAAAACATTGTTGATGATAAAGGCTTTATTCGCATCGACCATTTAACTAATAACGTTTATAAAGGCACTATGGAAACATGGGCTAACTTTTATAAAGACGTATTTGGTTTTACTGAAGTTCGTTACTTTGATATCAAAGGCCAAAAAACAGCCTTGATCTCTTATGCTCTTAAATCACCGTGCGGCACCTTCTCGATTCCAATCAATGAAGGTAAAGGCAACGATAACAACCAAATCGATGAATACCTTGGTGAATACAATGGCCCAGGCGTGCAGCATTTAGCATTCTTAACAGATGACCTAGTAAGCTCACTAGATAAGCTTGATAAATCAACCATTGCCACGCTTGATATTATCCCTGAATACTACGATACAATTTTCGATCGTGTACCTTGGGTTGCAGAAGATAAAGAAAAGATCCGTGAACATCAGATCTTAGTCGATAGCCAAAGTGAAAATTGCTACTTATTGCAAATTTTCTCGAAAAACTTATTTGGCCCAATCTTTATCGAGATGATCCAACGTGTTGATGACGGCGGTTTTGGTGAAGGTAACTTCCAAGCACTGTTTGAATCAATCGAGCGCGACCAAGAGCGCCGCGGCGTTTTATAAGCACCGTATTGTAAATTTAAAAAGCAGCGTACTTCGCTGCTTTTTGTCGTTTCATCAATATTATAAATGACAATCTGAATTTCACTGTTTAAATCGCGCTATTCATCACCATATCCACTGTAAAGCGCGACTGACTAAACCAAAGGAAATGTAATGAGTTTAATTAACGAAACCCATGATATAAATTTAACTAGCTGGGTTGCCTCAGCGAACGTTGCAAATTGTGACTTCCCAATTCAAAACCTACCATTTGCAGAAGTACGTCGTAAGAACTCTGACGAAGCTTTTCGTGGTGCTGTTGCCATTGGCGACCAAGTTATCGACCTTGCCAAAGTAAACGAGTTAGCTATTTTCTCAGGCGATGCACAAACAGCCATAGCAGCAGCAAGCCAAGCAACATTAAATGAATTTATGGGTCTTGGTCAGCAATATTGGTCAGCGCTACGTTTAGCATTATCTAAAGCATTACGCGAAGGCGCCGCTGAACAAGCTAAGTTAAGCGACGCATTAATTGCCCAAGCAGACATTGAGTTTGCATTGCCATGTCGTATTGGCGATTACACTGACTTTTACACATCTATCTATCATGCAACAGCAGTCGGTAGCTTATTCCGTCCTGACAACCCGTTACTGCCTAACTATAAATGGGTACCCATTGGTTACCATGGCCGTTCTTCATCAATTGATGTGTCAGGTCAAACCTTTCATCGCCCAAATGGTCAAACTAAGGCGCCAGACGCTGAAGTACCATCGCTTGGTCCGTGTAAACGTTTAGATTATGAGTTAGAGCTAGGCATTTATTTAGGTAAAGGTAATGAATTAGGTGATGCCATTGCTATCGAAAACGCTGAAAACCATGTATTTGGTTTTTGTGTATTCAATGACTGGTCAGCACGTGACTTACAGGCATGGGAATACCAACCATTAGGTCCATTCCTTGCGAAAAACTTTGCTTCAACTGTATCACCGTGGATTGTAACCACCGAAGCATTAGCACCTTATAAAACATCATGGACTCGTGATGAAAATGACCCACAACCATTAGATTATTTAGAATCAAGCCAAAACCGTGAGCTTGGCGCCTTTGATATAAAAATGGACGTGCAAATTGAGACCGCTAAAATGCGTGAACAAGGTGCTGCACCTTCATTAGTATCTAAATCAAGTTTCAAACATTCATACTGGACAGTGGCACAAATGGTGACTCATCACACAGTAAATGGTTGTAACTTTATGCCAGGTGATATGCTGGGCTCAGGTACGCAATCAGGTCCGACTCATGAAGAAGCCGGTTCATTACTTGAACTGTCTCGTGGTGGTAAAGAAAAAATCACCCTTAATAACGGTGAACAACGCAGCTTTTTAGAAGATGGCGACAACGTTATTATGCGTGGTTGGTGTGAAAAAGCCGGTTTTGCTCGTATCGGTTTTGGCTGCGTAGAAGGAACGGTTCTTCCTGCTAAGTAACTAAGTTGTAAACATTTATTAAATGTATTTATTATAAGGAGGCGACCAACGCCTCCTTTTTTAAGATTAATTACAATTTTTTACTGGCTTTTTCAGCTCAGATTGCTATCTTAATTCGGTTAATAGCCAGTGTTTATAAGCCATGTCAGCATTTATTAAGTCTTTTTATCACAAATTATTCCCAGCTAGACAGCTGTTGATCCGCCAAAATGGTGAGGTTAAACATGTGATATTAGCACCTTGGTTACAAATATCAGCCGTAGCTATTATTTTAATTGCTTTAATTTGGTTGGCTGTTTCGACCCTGCGAATATACTCTCAAACCAACAAGATTTCCGATATCGAACAAAGCCAATTATCAAAACAACAACAGTGGCAGCAACAAAGTAAAGAACAACAAGCACAATACGATAAACAGTTAGCCCAGCTTGCGGTGCTAGAGCAAAAGCATGCTTTATTGCAGAGCATGATCGATTCTTTACCTGAGTCGATGAGTAATCCCACACTGCCAGCAGCGCCGCCAGAAGGTGAACTCGGCGAACAACAAGAAGAGTTCCACGAACCATTAGTTGATGAAAACCCTAACAGCGCACACACTCTTTCACTATCTGACTCTGTTAATATCGAGCAACGTTTTGCACTACTCGATAGCCAATACCAACACAGCTTTTTACAAATAGAGCAACAAATAGAACGCCGCCAGCACGATATTTTAGCGATGCTCAAAGGTGCAGGACTTGATACCGCCTTGGCGCGTCGTCTAGATGGTGATATGACAGAAACCGCGCAAGGTGGTCCGCTGGATTTATTTGATGAATCAAAGATCCCAGCTGAATTTTTAGTCATCGCAGATAAACTATTGGCGTTGAATAAGCTTGAAAATTTACTCAGTGAGTTACCGCAAACTCTGCCTGCAGCAAATTACTACATTTCGAGTAGTTTTGGCCTGCGTAAAGATCCAGTGAATAACCGTCATGCTTATCATAAAGGTGTTGATTTAGCAGGTTGGCATAAAACCGAAATATTCGCCCCCGCTGATGGCACTGTATTACGCGCAGGACGCAACGGTGGTTATGGTAATTTTATCGAACTGCAACATAAAAACGGCTTTGTAACTCGGTTTGGTCACTTAAATAAAATCAACGTTAAAAAAGGCCAAACGGTAACCAAAAATGATGTTATCGGATTAATGGGCAGCACTGGCAGAAGTACTGGCACTCACCTACACTATGAAGTATTACTTAACGACAAACATGTCAATCCAGTCAAAATAACAAAGGCGCTTTCTCGTGTTCGGTAAAAAAAAATCAACAGTAAGTAGTTCTGCAAATTCTCAACTAAAAAGAACTAGCCACACTCCTTCGATCATTTCTGAAGATGTTCGCTTAACGGGCAGCCTAGTGAGTCAAGGTGAAGTACAGCTTGATGGTCGCATAGATGGTGATGTTCGTGTTAACCATTTAGTTATTGGTAATACCGGTTGTGTTGAAGGCTCGGTGGTCGCTGAAAGCGTGATTGTAAAAGGTAAAGTAATCGGCTCACTCAACGCCAGCAAAGTAGTTATTGAACGTTCAGCGCAAGTGCACGGGGATGTTTATCAAGATACTTTAAGTATTGATGCTGGTGCAATTATTGAAGGTAACTTAAAACAACGCCATGAAGCTGAAACGGTTGAATTAATTACCAATAACGCAGAATCAAAGCCGGAGCTTACATCTGCGCTCAGTGAAGGTGATAATGACTTGTCGTTTTTCAACAAACAAGCCGCTGAGAAAAAGTAATCGCTTTATTATTCTTTTACTTTTTCTTAGTAACGTACATTGTAATATCAGCAGTGAAGACCAATTCACTGCGAGTATTGTAAAGCTTCACTGGCACCACTAAATCCTCTTTATCTAGCCATTGTCTTGGCATTGCAATTTCTGCCACAGCTGTGACATCAGTATCAACCTTCGCTAAGTACTGCACCGTCATTCCTTTAGGGATCCAGCGATGAGTTTTATATGGCACGGTAGCATCAACCATCACACCGGCACATAACTCAGCTAAATTACACTGCGCAATAGCATGGATAGTCCCAATATGATTGTGCACACTCCGTCGGTTTTTAACCATTGCGCTGCAATGTCCGTCACGTAAATCTAAAACAGTGGGTTTCATGGAGCCAAAATAAGGGGCTTTAAAACACACTACTTTAGTAAATAACCAATTGCCAAATGGTAGACGCTTAAAACTATGCCATGCTGTTAAAACTGCAGATTTATTACTCATTATTATTTTCCATTGAATGTCGCTATTGCAAAATTAGCACATCAGACCAGTTAGCAAAAGTGCATTTATACTTATAATCTTATTGATAGATGGGTCATATGCCCTTTCTTTTTTATCTTTGCAGACCTAAAATACGCGGCAAAAGGAGCACTCATGCCAACAACCGATCGCCGCAATCATCTTAGTGTTATTTTAATTCTCGCTCTTCTGGTTATATTCTGCCCATTAGCGATTGATATTTACTTACCCGCATTTCCTGATATTGCGCAAGCATTGGCTATTGATGAGCAGCAAGTGCAACTTACCGTCGCTATTTTTATGCTGACGGTTGGCTTAGGTCAGCTTATAGCAGGTCCTTTAGCCGACAAGTTTGGCCGCCGTCCAGTCGCACTATTTGGCATCACACTGTATGGATTTGCTGGGATGTTGGCTTTTTTAGCACCTAGCTTTAGCATTCTGATGCTTGCACGTGCACTGCAAGGTTTTGGGGCTTGTGCCACTTTTGTGGTTGCATTTGCGATTGTTCGTGATACCTACGGCAGTGCTAAAAGCGGCCAAATGATCACTTACCTAAATGGTATTGTGTGTTTTATTCCGGCGTTAGCGCCTATTTTAGGCGCTTGGCTGACTGTGCAATTTGGCTGGCGGATGAACTTTTTATTTTTGGCGGGGTTTGCTTGTGTTGGACTAATGATCACTGCCATATATTTTAAAGAAACACGCCCTGCGGATAGCCACTATGAGGGCCACATACTCGATTTACGTCGTTTTATACCAATCATTAGCACGCCTATTTTTCTTTTTAATAGCCTAATTTGTATGGTGGCAATGTCGGCTATTTTAGCTTTTGTAACATTAGCACCGGGATGGATCATGACCGAGTTAGGTGGATCGGTCAGCGATTTTACTTTTTGGTTTACTCTCAATGCCATTGTTAGCATTGTAGCTAGCTTTATTGCACCATTGTATATCAAACGCCATAGTCAAAAAGCGTTACGCATAGGTATGAGTTTATTAATTTTCTCTGGTGTACTGATTTTAATTCTCGGCCAGTTTAAAAGTGCCTTTGCTTTTATGCTGCCAGTGTTGATTGCTGCGCTAGGCTTTGCACTTAGCTTAGGCTCAGCGGCTGGAATGGCATTGTCACATTTTGCTAAACAAGCAGGTACTGCATCTGCGTTAATCGGTTTAATGCAAATGAGCGGCGCTGGAGCATTGGTTATGCTCACCCAAGTGCTCCCTTTCAATGCGCCCGAGTTTATTGCTTTTCACTTATTATTATTGCTGCCACTGTGGGTTATACTGCTCAGTAATAAAGCACACGCTTATCACCCTAAAAACACATAAAAACAATGATCAATTTTGAATTTTTACTGTCATTTTTAGCCGCGAGTTTTTTAATCGCTGTTGCACCAGGTCCTTCCAATGCTTTTTTAATGGCGCAAACTTTTGCCAATGGCCGCGCAGCAGGCTTACAAAGCGCATTTGGTTTTGCTTTAGGCGGAGTGGCGCATACTTTATTTGCCGTTGTCGGTCTTACGGCTATCCTAAAAGCCTCAGAAGTGGCTTATACCAGCGTACAATACGCTGGTGCTGCCTACTTATGTTATTTAGGTTTTATGATGTTTAAAAGCACATTTATCCAGTCAGAGTGCAGTAGCGAAGATAAACCCCATGTAAGCACCAAGAAAAAAACTAATATTATGTTTCAGGCTATGATGACTGAAGTGCTCAACCCTAAAGTAGCGTTATTTTTTATTGCGTTTATTCCGCAGTTTGTTGATCCAACCCTGTCATCATCAACTACATTTCAATTAGCTTTCTTTGGCTTACTGTATCCACTTTTTGCGTTTCCGATTGACTGCACGTATATTTACTTTGGCGATAAAATTGCAGGCTACTTTCGAGAGCACCCGCTAAGCCAAATTTGGATTGATCGTATAACAGGTGTAGTATTTGTAGTTCTTGCGGTTAATCTACTCATCTAAAAAGAAAAAGAGTCAACATGGAACAAAAACAGCAAACCCTTCCAGCGCAAAAAAATATTGCTTTAGTTGCACACGATGGTAAAAAAGCAGCCTTGCTAGCCTGGTGTAATAAACATCGCGATAACCTCAGTAAGCACACTTTATATGGCACAGGCACCACAGGTCATTTAATTGAGCGAAATACTGGACTTGAAGTTATCAAACTACTTAGTGGCCCTATGGGGGGCGATCAGCAGTTAGGCGCTAAAATTGCGGAGCATGAAATTCATGTGTTGATTTTCTTTTGGGACCCCCTTGCATCTCAACCTCATGATCCGGATGTTAAAGCATTATTACGCTTAGCTGCGGTATGGAATATTCCAGTGGCGTGTAATGAAGTCAGCGCAGATATGATTTTAAGCTCGCCTTTGATGCATAACGAGCTTGAACGGTCATTGCCAGATTACGAGAAATACCTCGCAACCCGACAAGTCATTCTATAAGCACCCTTTAACGATAAAGCATACTTGCCCATTTAGTGAGTCCGGCGGTTACACTACCAAAGTGATCGCCGTTTACCATTTTAATATCACCTAAGTGCTCAACTAATGCAGCTTTTATTAGTGGCGATTGCGCGCTGCCACCGGTAAGGTAAATCACATCAGGAACGGTCCCTGCATCTTTAATCGCTTGTTTTGCTAAACTTACTATTTGCATAATCGAATCATCAACCGCCACAGCTAAATCAGCTCGTGATAGCACTTTATGTAATTGCGGTGCTAAAAACCCTAATTCACAGTCATACCCAGTCACTGACGAAAGCGCAATTTTTGCCGCCTCCCCTTGCTGTACCAGCTGATGACCTTGCTTATTTTGCTGCAAATCGATCAGTCGTTGAAATAACTCAGGTGCTTGTACTTCACGTAACTGCGTAAGTAATTCTCGGTGATGGCTTTGACTATAAAACTGGCTTTGTAAGTTCACATCGTTAATTTTACATGCTTGCCAAAATGCTTGATTAGGCAGTGGTAAACCTGATTTAAACTGACTGCCTAAACCAAGCAATGGCATTAATGCGTGATAGCTTAAAGCAATGTCTAAATCATTACCGCCAACACGTTTACCTGTATGCGCTAAAAAGTCATTATCACGGTCACTACTATCACGAAAGCTAGGTCCCATTTGCACAAATGAGCAGTCACTGGTACCACCACCAATATCAATAACCAATACTTTTTGATCGTTATTTAAGTCACTTTCATAATCAATTCCTGCTGCGAGTGGTTCATATAAAAAAGCCACATCTTTAAAGCCAGCTCGTTTTGCTGCACGCTCTAAAATACCAATTGCTTGTTGGTTTGATTGCTCTCCACCCACGGCTTGGAAATTTACCGGGCGGCCAATAACCGTTTGTGTTAACTCTTTTTGTAGTGATTTTTCAGCTCGCTGTTTGATTTTTAAAATCATCGCGGTGGCAATATCTTCAAAGAAGTTAATTTGCCCTTGCTTTAAGCCTATTGCCCCAAAAAACGATTTAGGGGATTTAACAAAATAGCCTTCTTCAGGAAATTGCACATATTCGTTAATTGCTTCACGGCCAATAAAAAGACTTTCATCACCGGGGGCTAGATCTAAGTCAGACTTGATCCGCACCATACTATTGAGCAGGGCTTGGCGCTGGGTTTTAAAATCAGTTTCATAATTTGTACCTGTTAGATGCTGAGCAACAAAATCGACAACTAAAGCACTGTGATGTGTGTATAAGGTTGAAGGGAGGTAAAACTTACCTTGCTCTAGGGGCACCAGCTCAACAGTATTTTGAGCATTCATTACACCCATTGCGCAATTAGAACTACCATAATCAAAACCAACTACCATTACTTCACCACAACTAACATCAAAAGGCCGCGCAATTTAGCATACTTACGGCTTTTTTTAAATGTTAATCAGGATCGCGTTGACGTAAAAAACTGGCAAACCGTGGTAAACCGTTTTTAGTAAAACCATGGTATCGGTATGTCACCGTCGCTCCTATTGCGGGTGGATTTTGGCGCTGTGCGTTACTAAAGCCAGTACCAATTGAAAACTCTTTTCCTTGTGGTGTAACTACTTTTAACGCCCCTAGCATGCCAGTAAATTTGCCTTTTCCTGGAAGATGAGCAATGACGACCGCTTCACTATCAAAATAAGGTTTTAACTTTAACAGCGCATCAGAACGGCCACTTTTATGCATTGCCGAGGCTAAATGCAGCATTACACCTTCACCACCTTGCTGAGTTACTTTATCAAAGTACGCAGATAATGCCTGCTCTGTAGTAAATTGATACTGCTGTACTGCTTGGATGTGAGGCTTATTTAATGTTTTTACTAAACGTAGATAATTTTCATAGCGTACTGCAAAGGGATTATGTTGATCTGGCATGTCAAATATCTGATAGGTGACTTTTTGCCAGTCACTATCCAACGGCTGTAAAGTGCGCACAATACCACTGAGGTCTGCAAAATCACCGCGCTTGGTCCACAACTCACCGTCTAACCTCAAATTAGGTAAATCAGCAATAAACCAGCCTGGCGCATTAATGGCATTGCCATTACGGGTTATCAACTGTGTTCCCGTCCAAATCGCACGGACCCCATCAAACTTCTCACTAACGAGATAGTTTTCAATGGCAAGCGCTTGATCTTGTGGGTAAACCTTGGCAAGTTGGGCATCAGCGGTGATCTGTGTATCAGTTGCTAAGCAAGTAAAAGTACTGATCAGCAACCATAATACTGTTAGTCCTTTAAGCATATCGGTCTCCTTGTTTATCACCAAGCAGACTAAACTATAGCTTAGTTTGTACCCATTGCCATAGCTGCTGTAAATTATCCATGCGAGAAACAGCTAAACTTAAATCGTGGCCTAGGGTGTGTTTATTCGGTATTGCAACCACAGGTACGTTTGCATTAGTTGCTGCTGTAACGCCGGTGTGTGTATCTTCAACAGCAATTGCTTGCTCTGCTGAAATCCCTAATGTTGTCAGTGCAAGTAAATAAGGGTCTCCCGCAGGTTTTGGATTTTGCACGTCGTCTTTAGTCACTACGCAGTCAAACCATTCATAAAAGCCATAGCCTTTTAAGATAGGTAAGGCCTCATGGCGTGAACTACCCGTCACTAATGCCATTTTAAGATCGCTTTGCTTCACTGCCTCTAATACCTCTTCGGCAAAAGGCATTAAAGGAGGTAAGTTAGTGGTAACAAATTGCTCGAATGCATCATATTTAGCCTGCGCTAACCACTGCGGTGAAACCGATAAGTTATATTGCTCAACCACTTCAATTGCCGCATCTAAGGTCGGTCGACCTGAAAAACGTTGGCAAAAATCATCTTCTTCATAGCGCACGCCAAACGGTGCTAAAACATCATTCCAACAGTTAAAGTGGACACTTTCTGAATCAACTAAAGTGCCATCCATATCAAATAATACTGCTTTTAATGTCATCCTCATTCCTTTATTTTCAGCAACAAAAAAGGCGCTCATAGCACCTTTTTGGTTTAATACTTATGCTGTTAAACCTGCTGGCGGCTCTGCAAATGCTTCTTCACCCGTTTCAACATCTACCAACTCGTAGCCACGTTCTTTTCTAACAACTTTTAGTACAGGTTTTTCAAATGCTGTTTTTAAACGCTCTGCGTCATCTCGTAACGCATCTAAGGTGTTGCCAAAAGGCGCTGCGCCCGTTTCTGACCAATTCGTTACTTTACCATTTAGGTTATATTCAACCTCATGTATTTGATATTGCGCCGCTTCATCTTTAGTTGCTTCACAAAAAATCACTCGGTAGTTCCAAAATCCAGCCATTGCTCTTCTCTTATTAAATTTAATTGTCGCTACTTTAGCAGTTATAAATCAGGTTTTACAATACAAAAGCCCGCAACATGTGCGGGCTTTTAATATTAGCAATTATAAAGTCTACTTAGAAAAAGTTAACTTTAAATTCAGCGCCAATGAAGCGAGGCTCATTAACAATTGCAGAGTTATTGCTAAAATCTACACCACCGATGAATACTTGCTCATTGGTTATATTACGTGCAAATGCCGCAACTTCGTATTCGTAGTTATTATCAAACCACTTATAACCCGCGCGTAAGCCACCTTCTAATAATGCTTCACCAGTAAACTCCACTGATTCATATAAAAAGAAATCAATTTCACTACGGTATGACCAATCTGTAAACGCATAAAACTCACCATCGCCAAGCTCTTTAGTATAGCGTAGAGTAAAGTTAGCAATCCACTCCGGCGCATGTGGCAGGCTATTACCGTCTAAACTATAACCCTGGTTTGTATGCGGATCAGTAATCGTACAAGCAAAACAGCCTTGCGAATATAAATCATCATCTTGCAGCTCAGTATTGTTATAACTGAAGTTAAAAGTTGCATCAAATTCATCAGTCAATACCCATTGAGTATCAACTTCAAAACCGTAGCCAACAGTTTTATCAGCATTCAATAAACGCGCTGAATTTCCCGAGTCACCACCAACAGCTGTTAACTGTTGATCATCCATTTGATAATAGAAAACAGTAGCATTGATACGTCCGCGACCATCAAGTACGTCTGATTTAATACCTGTTTCAATTGAGTTAATTGTTTCAGAATCAGCAACCGTTACATCATCACTAAATAAAATACGACCTTGCACACTCGGTGCACGGAAACCATTGGCTGCACGAACGAATAAATTTATATCATCAGAATATTTATACGCAGCAGCTAAATCCCATGATACATGGCTATCTTCTGGTGCAACTGACTTAGTTAAATTAGCAACTGCCGACTCTGGAGATGCGTAACGTGACGCTGTAAAGTCACGTTTATCATCTGAGTAACGTAAACCAGCAGTGATTTCTAACTTCTCAGTTAATTGATATTCACTCGATGCAAATACAGCCCATGCTGTTGTGTCTTGATCTTGGCGAACATAGCCAGTTAAGAAGTTTGCACCTAACCCATCGTAACCGTAAGTCTCAATGACTTGCTCTTCATTATAATAAAAAGCACCAACTTGGTAATTAAAGTCACCAGCAAAATCACTTGCTAAACGTAGTTCTTGTGTATATTGATTGTGATCTGGAAGGGCATCAGCGGTTTCAGACGCTAAGAAAATAAAACCAGGTCCCATTTCTGGTGTTGGGCAACCAGGAACAAAAGTATTACCACAACCAAAACCACCATCTACATCAGCACGAGAGAAAATTTCTGCACTTTCCCAGCCAGTGATCGATGTCAACGTGTAATCAGCAAAACTGTACTCTAGCTTTAAGCTAGCACCTTGGCTATTTACATTCTGTGTAGCAAATTGCACAGTATCTTGATATATCACTTCAGGATCAAAGCCCGGGCGCGGGTTATTTGTGCCTGTTTCAATTGCATTTGCATGAAATACAATTGGCTTACCATTTAAGTCACGAGTGTGGTAATTCAATAATGCACTGAAATCATCTTTCTCATATAAGAATTGGATACGCGCGGCCGTTTCTTGATAACCTCCTGTTACGTCATCAATCTCATTGCCTGCTAAGCGATTATCAATATAATCATCGCGCTCTTGACGTAATAGAGAAACACGTGCTGATAAGTTATCAGTTAAGCCACCACTTACAGCCCCTTCGAAGTCAATTGAATTGAACGAACCATATGATAAGGCTGCATAACCTTCAAAATCTTGACTTGGGCGAGCTGAATCAATTTTAACTAAACCAGCTGGGGTATTACGACCGAATAAGGTGCCTTGTGGTCCACGGAGAACTTCTACCCGGCCCGTGTCAAATATAGGAAAACCTTTTAAAATAGGGCTTTCTTGAACAATTTCATCAACCACTAGAGATACTGGTTGTGATGAATTCAAATCGAAATCTGAATTACCAAGACCACGAACATAAAAGCGTGGGAATGAGCGACCAAATGAAGATTCTACAGTTAAGCTTGGAATTTTTGCATTTAAAAAACGAATATCCATGCCGGCAGAACTGGCAGCATCAAGGCTATCACCTTGTAAAGCAGAAGCAGCGACAGGTACTTCCTGTGCGTTTTCTACACGTTTACGTGCAGTGATTTGAATAACTTCTAATTGTTTGCTTTTTGCAACTGGAGCTTGTTCATCAGCAGCAAGAGTTATAAATGAAGTACCTGCTACGGCAGAGAACAACGTTGCATTGATTAGGGTTGCTAACGTAGATCTTTTCATTGCTTTCATGTCGGGGTTTAACCTTTTTAGTGCACTCTTATTCAACGGTTGATGTGTTGCGCCAAATTCACTCGGCGGGTTCGGCCAATTTTTCGCGCCTTAAGTTAAGCTGCGCGGACCTCTTTGTCGAGAGTGCAAAACGAAGTAAAGAGGCTGAACGAACGCTGAAGATTATAGCACTGTGTGACACTTTTACTGCATTAATATGTACAAAAATATAAACTTTTTACAACATATGGCGACATGATAGAAGAATTTTAGAAAAATTATGCAAATATATTTATTTCATACGGACATTTGTCCTGTTAATTTCAATGATAAAACTGTATCAGCTTTATGTAATCATCTATAGATATGTCTTTATAAACCAACTACACAAACTAACAATTTCACCCGCTAACTCGAGCAAATTCAGGATTCGCTAATTGACAATTATGCTCATTGAGTAAGCCTAGAATAGCTAAATTTAACTCTTCGATTATTTCCATATACTCGGAAAAATCAGTTGTTACTACATAACTCAATAAATCAATTTGTAATGCCCATGGCGTAAAGCCTTTAAAACGAACTCGACATGGCGTGTCATCAATCTTTCCGTGCTTATCAAGTAAGTTTTTACATGCGGCCATAAAAGCTAATAGATCATGTTGTTTAGTTTTGGCACTGAGCATTAAGTTAGGGCGATAGGAAATTCTTTCTCGCTCTGAAATGTTCTCTAACTGCATATCAACAAATTTTGCATTTGCGACGTATATAACAGATCGATCTAAAGTACGTATTCGGGTAGCACGTAAGCCTATTTCTTCGATGGTTCCCATACTTGAACCAAATTTACATAAGTTACCTATTTTCACTGGCGAAGAGATATATAAAGTAATTGCCCCTATTATATTTTCTACCGTTTTTTGCGCTGCCAATGCAATGGCTAATCCACCAATACCTAAGCCTGCAAGTAAGGTGGTGGCATTAAAACCTAAATTTTCAAACCACAATAATACGGCCACAATCACGACCAGAGTTTTTAGCACATTACTTGCTGGACGCAACAAAAATACAGCTTGTGGTTTTTTTTGCTCAATAAAGCGATCTGATAGGCGATGTTTAATAATATCAACGCAACGTAAAAACACCCAAGTCCATGCAACTAATAATACTGTTGCGCCTTGAGCAAGCGCAACGACTGTAATAGTAACATTGGAAATATCATAAAGTGAACGCGATAAAAGTACAGCCAACAATAAGCAGATAGGCCCTTTAATAAGCGCGAGTACATCGTCAGGTGTTTGCACTATAAAACGATGTAAGATCGCTGCAAAAATTCGTGTAATTAATATCGCAAGCAAAAAGAACGCAAAAAACGACCCGATAAAATAAACCCACTGCCATACCATTACTCCCAACAACTGTGTTTTGGGTAAATTATTATAAAGCCACTCGCCAAGCACGTTATAACCAAATTCATCAATTAAAAATGGGATATTACTAACTGTTGCATTCGATATTTTCCAAACTTTATTATTTCCTTTTTCATCAGGAACACGTTGTAATAATATTTGTACAGGCCCTCGCGACGTCGTTATCTCAGCAACTAAATCTCGATAACTAGGTACTGGTTCATTTTTCTTTCCTTCAGGTTTGTTACTTAATGTATCGATATCAATCCATAGCGTGCGATCAAAAACCAGTGACAGTTGCTCAGCCAGTAACTCTGGTGCAATTGCTTTAACTTCAGGTGGTAAATTTCGATAATCTAAATAATTTGTTGCTAGGGCATAATCGCGTTGGTTTACAGCACGTAAATAAGCCCGCATTGTAGTACTAGGAGTAATACGGTGGAATTCATCATAGGGCAAAGAATCAATATCAATTTCTTTGCCGGTTTCCGCGGAAGTAATTACCGTTGCTTGTAATGACTGTTCGACCTCTGAATTAGGGTTACTTTGACTATCTTCTTTGTTCTCATTATCAAACAGAGATTTTACCGTTATCTCTGGCTGTGCGAATAAACTGAAACTCAAAGAAAATAATATGGACAAGCCAATTAGTTTTAATAATGTTATGAAGTACTTATCCATAAATCAATTCCTTGAGCTGTTTTAATTTAGCACCTTACCTGTTATTAACTATAAAAGCGTTAACACTTATTTAAAAGTTAAAAACAGTATACTTCACTAGAAACTTCGCTCTAGGGCGTATTTATCTTTCTAGGTTACTATTACAGCAATATATTTGGTTTTTAGGTAAGACAAAGCTATATAGTGTGGTTATTTCCCATAAGTAAGCAATAACGCTGCATGTGATTAGGACGTAAAACAAAAAGAAAGTGGCATATCAAATTTAAAGCTAATAGCATCAAGAGACGTCGGTTTCTCTCATTTTTAACCTTAGCCAAACACATCATTAAGCTATTTAAGAAACGTATTACAAAACGACGTGGAAAAGTCTCAAAAACTTTATTTTGAATGAATAAAAGCGCTCATTAGGTAAAATCAGGGTCTATTAGCTCGAACGGTTTTGCCTAGGACGTTTAATTTTTTGTTGCCCGCATAGATGTAGATTAGAAACATGGGAAGATGCACAAACTTTGCTCTATTTTCACTTAGCCCACGTAGGTTACAAATCTAGCGTCATGATCTACTCGCCCCTAAAATGGAATGAATTTTAGCTCCCAAAGGTCAAAATGCCCCAACGCTATACACATAACGTGGAGTTTGACCTAAGTACCTACACAAGCTAACGTATATGCAGTATTTATGCTGTTAAATATAATTTTAGCGCTGTCATTAAGGAATAGAATGGATCTAACCACCACACTTTCAAAAAACTGGTCAGTACTGTTAGTACGCGGCCTCATTGCAATTATTTTTGGCGTTATTACTTGGTTAGCACCCAATGCATCTCTGAGTATTATGTTGTTATTTTTTGCGGGCTATTTTTTATTTGATGGCATGCTAAGAACATGGGTTGCTTGGAACTCTAAGCAACACAATCCCTATTGGCGCTGGTTATTGGCCGGTGGGGTGTTATCAATCATCGCAGGACTAGTTACCCTATTTGCACCAAACGTTACCGCGATACTATTACTTTATTATGTCGCTGCGTGGGCCATAGCGATTGGCGCTGTTGAAATTTTAATTGCGCTTAAATTAAGAGCGGAAATATCTAATGAGTGGATATTAATTATTACTGGGGCAATATCAGTATTATTTGGTTTATATTTAATCTTTAATCCTAGCGCAGGGATCCATACTTTACTTTGGTTAGTCGCCACTTACGCCGTACTATTTGGTGCTTTAATTGTATTATTTTCATTAAAGCTAAAAAAGATGGTGCAACAGCAATAACTCATCAATAAAAACGAAGTAATTTGCTACTCGTTGCAGCAAATTACTTCTGCAAGACTATACCGGTACCGCTGGATTTATTTCGTTGCTCGTCCCCGCCTTAATGCAATTTCACCATCAATATGTATATCGCGTTGTGGGAAAGAAATAACGACATTATGCTCAGCAAATATTTTATATACGCTAAAACGAATATCACTGCGGACTTGGCGCAACATGGTTTCTGATTCAGCACAAACCCAAAAAATAGCATTGAACACTAAAGAGCTTTCAGCAAAATCATCAAATAACACTGAAGATGCCGGCGTCGGGAGTATTGCAGGATGTTCGCTCAACACTTGTTTGATCAGTTTTTCAACTAACAATACATCTGATCCATATGCCACACCAACACTGACAGACGAACGAGCATTGCGGTCAATCAAGGTCCAATTCGTCACTGTGTTTTCGAGTAGTTGACTGTTTGGTATAAGCATGTGCACACCATCGTTACGACGAATGCGCGTGGAGCGGGTATTAATCGTTTCAACCACCCCTTTAGCGTTGCCCACTTCTAAGAAATCTCCAATACGAATTGGCCGCTCCCACATTAAAATCCAGCCACTAATAAAGTTATTAATGATATTTTGTGCCCCGAATCCTACACCAATAGCTATAGCGCCAGAAACAAAGGCAAATGCTGTTAACGGAATATTTAACACTTCAAGGGAGGTAAATATTAAAATTGCGATACTTAACACTAAATAAATACGGGTAAATAAATGCACCGCATCAGGGTTCATTTTACGTGCGAGCAGAGTTTTTCGTATTAATCGACCAATCCATGTAACCACAAACCACATGGCAAAGAGTATCAAAGGCACTTGAATAACTTTAGCTACAGTAATTTCGATATTGTTATAACTAAAAATTACATACGATAAATAATGAGAGATTGACTCTAACGTCATACTTTTTCCAAAATTAATAAAACAAATAGCTATTCAGGGTTAAGTAAGTTTAGCACGCCATAATGGCATTTACGGAGAAGTTAAAGTTCAATATGTTTTTTATGAACAAATCATTAACATTTTCTTACAGGTAATGCTATATAAGTACTGTAAGCTTAAATAAAGCACGAGGAACGAATGATGTCACAACTGACCTTAAATCAAAAATTAGCCACGCTACAACCTTTAGTTGATTTGCAACTGTTTGAATCAAGTATTGAATACCGCAATAAAATTTTGTCTGTGCTTGCAGAGCAAGAAC
Organism: Pseudoalteromonas rhizosphaerae; assembly: GCF_028885455.1. Classification (NCBI taxonomy): domain Bacteria; kingdom Pseudomonadati; phylum Pseudomonadota; class Gammaproteobacteria; order Alteromonadales; family Pseudoalteromonadaceae; genus Pseudoalteromonas; species Pseudoalteromonas rhizosphaerae. The sequence goes on along the minus strand of NZ_CP118496.1, from coordinate 1,339,949 downwards.
ATACTCTTAATTGCATTAATAAAGAGTTTGGTCACCAGCAACCGGCAAGTTTTGGTAGCGAAAAAAAGTTTGTTTTAGGTTACAACTAATTTTGCTACTTCGCGCATGCAATATAAACCAAAATTCTCAATTAAGTACCAACCTGTAGTAGCTTTAATACGTCCTACTGTTTAAGGCTACTATTTCTCGATTTGCACTATTTTTACCTAAAAACACGTTTTTTGCGCTTAATCCCCACCTTAAACCGATAAACTTAGTTGTATATACATGAAAATTTGCTAAGTTATGGGTGTTTTATGTCTCGCCTGTTTTTCAAGGCTCACCTATTTTATGGAGTTCTCATGCGTAAGACCCTTATAGCAACTACAATTGCTAGTGCATTATTATTATCTGCTTGTAGTTCGCAAAACGATGCTGATACAAAAGAGCAAACGACTCAAGTACAAACAGTCAATGTAGACAACGTATTGATGAAACCAAGCCCATTACAATATATGGCACCAGAATTTGATAAATTTGGTACCAGTGATTATGAACCGGCATTTGATGCAGGTATTGCCCAGCAAAAAGCGCAAATCACGGCTATCGCAAACAACCCAGCTCCAGCTACATTTAAAAACACCTTAGTTGAATTAGAACTATCGGGCGAATTGCTTGATCGCGTTTCAACCGCTTTCTATAACTTATCTGGTTTGATCTCTAATGATGAGTATCAACGTATTGCAGCAAAAATGGCCCCAGTGTTATCTGCGCATTCTGATGATATTTATCTTAACAAAGCATTATTTTCACGTGTTGAAACCATTAATGGCAATAAAGCGAAGTTAAATGCCGAAGATCAGCGTTTAGTTGAGTTTTACTACACTAAGTTTGTTAACGCTGGTGCAAAATTAGATGAAGCACAAAAAGCCAAAATGCGTGAAATCAACGCTGAGCTTGCTAAGTTATCAACAGCCTTCTCGCAAAACGTATTAAAATCGTTTAAAGAGGACGTAGTATTAGTAACCGATAAAAGCGAACTTGCTGGCCTTTCTGACGCTGAAATAGCAAGCCTTGCCGCTGCCGCTAAAAAAGCAGGTAAAGAAGGCTACATGATCACGTTAGTGAACACCACGCAACAGCCGATTCTCAGCAGCCTAAAAAACCGTAAGTTACGTGAACGTATTTTTAAAGCATCAGCGACTCGTGCGCAAAATACCAATGGCCCTATCATTATCAAAGAAACCAATTTGCGCGCTCAAAAAGCAGCACTACTTGGCTATAAAGATTGGGCTTCATATGTAATGACCACACGTATGGCTAAAACCACTGAAAACGTTTATGGCATATTAGATGACTTGGCACCTAAAGCTGTAAATAAAGCAAAAGCTGAAGCTGCTGAAATTCAAAAAGTAATTGATGCATCAGGCGAAACGTTTGCCTTACAACCATGGGACTGGGCATTCTATTCTGAAAAAGTGCGCCAAGCTAAGTACGACCTAGATCCTGCTTTAGTTAAGCCATACTTTGAAATGCAATCAGTGATCCATAACGGTTTATTTTTTGCGATGGAAAAACTGTACGGCATTACTTTCAAAGAGCGTAAAGATTTACCACTTTATCACGAAGATGTAATGGCGTTTGAAGTGTTCAACGCCGATGGTAGTGCTATTGGTTTATTCTACATGGACCCTTATGCTCGTGAAGGTAAACGTGGTGGTGCTTGGATGAGTGCATATGTTAGCCAAAGTGGCTTAAAGGGCACAAAACCTGTAATTTATAACGCACAAAACATCCCTAAACCTGCAGACGGTCAGCCAACACTGATGACCTTCTCTGAAGTTACGACTATGTTCCATGAATTTGGTCATGCGGCACACGGTTTGTTCTCAGACGTAAAATACCCAAGCCTTGCAGGCACTGCAACAGCTCGTGACTTTGTTGAATTCCCGTCACAAGCGAACGAAGATTGGAACATCGAACCAACTGTACTTGCTAACTACGCGAAGCATTACAAAACAGGTGAACCAATTCCTAAAGAATTACTCGACAAAGTACTTGAGTCACAAAACTTCAATCAAGGTTTTGGTACCACTGAGTATTTAGCTGCAGCATTACTTGATATGGAATGGCATTCATTTGGTGTTGATAAGAAAATAACTGATGTACAAAAATTTGAGCATGATGCGTTAGAGAAACACGGCATTGCTTACTACCCAGTACCACCGCGTTATAAGTCTTGTTACTTTAGCCACACCTTTGCTGGTGGCTATTCAGCAGGTTACTATGCATACCTTTGGACTGAAGTATTTGCAGCTGATGCCTTTGCACATATGACAAAGCAAGGCGGCTTAACTCGTGACAACGGTGATAGCTTCCGCAAAGAGATTTTATCAAAAGGTAACAGCCGCGACTTAATGCAAAGCTATATTGAGTTCCGTGGTCAAAAGCCAACTACCGACGCCCTACTTAAGCGCCGTGGTTTAGTTAAGTAAACCAAAATGATTATAATGGGAGTCCGTAATGGACTCTCATTTTTTATCGCCATTATTCATCCTAACTTTGTTACCTTCTAACTCAAATCAACACCTTACAGAAGATATATATGCTAATCTAAATAAAAAATTTAGAGTTACACAATGCAAAATATACTTTTATTTTCAACTTGCTTACTACTGACTGCATGTGCCACAGAGCCAACTGAACACGCCGATATAGTGATCGCTAATGCGACGATCATCGACGTAACAACCGGACAACTCAGCGTTGAACAATCCCTTGCTATTCGCGATGGTGTGATCATAAAGCGCGCTAACAACTCACTAAAAAATAACTACATTACTGAGAATTACATTGATGCTAATGATCAATTTTTAATGCCAGGCCTTTGGGATATGCATGTCCATTTTGGCGGCGGTGAAGCGCTTATAGCCGAAAACAAAGCCCTGTTACCACTTTACCTCGCGTATGGCATTACTACAGTACGTGATGCTGCTGCTGATTTAAGTGAGTCAGTTTTAAGCTGGCGAGAGCAAATTAATAATAACCAATTAGTTGGCCCGACCATTTATACATCAGGGCCCAAACTCGAAGGTAAAGACTCTATTTGGCCTGGCGACTTAGAAGTTGAAACTGTCGAGGAAATGAATGCTGCTATTGATACGCTTGATGCTATGAATGTGGATTTTGTGAAAATCACCGATAGTGCATTAACACCTGAACTTTATTTAAAAGCAGTTAAAGAAGTGAAAAAGCGTGGCTACCAAATATCTGGTCATATTCCGTTTTCGCTATCAGTTACAGATGTATCAAATGCAGGGTTAGATGCCATTGAGCATATGACCTACTTGTTAAAAGCCGCAGCAATTAATGAACCTGAAATATCAGCAAAAGTGGCTTCAGGTGAACTGAGTTACCGCAGTGCTTTGCCAATTGTTACAGCAAATATTGATAACCAAACAGCTTTAAATAAATACGCCGTGTTAGCTCAAAATAACACGGCCGTAGTACCTACTTTAATTGGTGGTCAAATCACCGCTTATATTGATGAAGATAACCATCAAGATGATGAGTTTTTAAATTATTTAGGTAAAGGTCTTAAAGCCACTTACCAATGGCGTGTAGACAGAGCCAATAAAGATACCCAAGATCAAATCAAACAACGTAAAGAACGCTTTGTTAAAACAGCTCAATTACTACCTTTAGCACAACAGGCTGGCGTATCAATTATTGCTGGGACCGATGCTGGATTTTTAAATTCGTATATTTACCCAGGTTTATCTCTTCATCAAGAGCTGGCTATTTTTAGTGATTATGGCTTAACGCCATTACAAACATTGCAATCAGCAACACTTGCTGGACCACAGTTTTTAGGTAAAACGGCGCAGTTTGGAGAACTTACAGAAGGCAAAACCGCCGATATCATTTTCTTAACTGATAACCCATTAATTGATGTACGTAACACGCAAAAGCTCACTGGGGTTATTTCTCATAGTCGTTATTACAATAAAGCAGCACTTGAACAGCTAAAAGTAGATGCCAAGCAATTCGTTAGTTCACAACAGTAAATTAATCACTGGGCTCAGGTTACTTCACTGAGCCACTCCCTTTAATACTCGTTGTAGTATACACTCGCGCTTTTAGTTTGGAGTAAGCACTATGGGCTACTTATTTGCCGTCACTCTATTATGGGCGTTTTCATTTAGTTTAATTGGCGTATATTTAGCAGGTCAAGTTGATGCTTGGTTTAGTGTATTAATTCGCGTAGCCCTAGCCACACTGCTATTTTTACCGTTTTTAAAACGAACACCTCCCCAACTTGCTTGCAAACTCATGCTGATAGGCGCAGTACAACTCGGTATTATGTATAGCTTTTATTACCACTCATTTTTGTTCTTAAGTGTGCCTGAAGTACTGCTATTTACTGTAATGACCCCGCTTTACATCACGTTATTAAACGATGCGTGCAACAAGTATTTTAACCCACAGTTTTTTATAGTCGCTTTTATTGCCGTGCTGGGTGCAATTACTATTCGCTATGAAAACTTAGACAGTAACTTCTTAGTCGGATTATTACTGGTACAAGGCGCTAATATTAGTTTTGCTGTAGGACAAGTAACCTACAAACGTTTAATGCTAGGTAAGCAGCTTGATGATAAAACTGTATTTGGCTGGTTTTTTATTGGTGCACTGATTGTTGCAAGTAGCTGTTATGTCTTATTTGGTAACTCAAACAAATTACCGAGCACCTCAACACAATGGGGCATATTGATTTATTTAGGAGTTGTGGCATCTGGTGTTGGCTATTTTATGTGGAATAAAGGCGCCACGCTTGTCAATGTGGGCGCACTGGCGGTGATGAACAACTTGCTTATTCCTGCAGGCATTGTTGTTAATGTACTTATTTGGAATAGAGACGCGGACATACTCAGATTAAGTATTGGCGCGGGGGTTATGCTATTTGCCTTAGTGGTAAACCAAATAATGGCTAAAAGAGTAAATTAATTACTCTGTAGTTAAACTGTCACTAATAATTAGTAAGGTAGCTTCCACTCTGATTTTTAAGGAAAAATAATGAAGCTCACACCTTTACTGACTAGTTGTTTATTATTAATTACACTAGCTGGCTGCGATGACGATGTAGAAATAGTCGAAAAAGAAGTGGTTGTTACCAACACTGAAGTTGAAATTGTTAAAGTTCCTACCCCGGTTATTGTTGAAGTAGCGCAAGGTACGAATATTCAACTCGGTGCTCGCCCCGACTACTTAATTGACGATATGGCCACCAGCGCACTAAAAACAAAATTAGAATCGTGCAAAGACGGCCCTTTTTATCGTACTGATTTTTCAATTGGTCACCGCGGTGCACCTATGCAATACCCAGAGCACACTAAAGAATCTTACATTGCAGCAGCTCGTATGGGCGCTGGCATTGTCGAGTGCGATGTGACGTTTACAAATGATAAAGAGCTGGTATGCCGCCATTCACAATGCGATTTACATACCACCACTAATATTTTAGCGATCCCAGAACTTGCCGCTAAATGCAGCGTGCCATTTACGCCAGCGGATCCTAACAGTGGTACACCCGCTGCAGCTAAATGTTGCACCACCGATATTAGCCTGGCGGAATTTTTAACCCTTGAGGGTAAAATGGATGGCGCGAACACCAATGCCACCAATGTTAACGATTATATGAATGGAACACCGAGTTGGCGCACTGATTTATACGCCACCTCAGGTACACTCATGACCCATAAACAAAGTATTGCGCTATTTAAAGAGCTGGGTGTAAAAATGACCCCAGAGCTGAAATCGCCTCAAGTGAGCATGCCTTTTAATGGTATGACTCAAGCGCAATATGCACAAAAAATGCTGGATGAATACACGCAAATGGACGTACCCGCAAACCATGTTTATCCGCAATCATTTAACCTAGCCGACGTAGAATATTGGATTAGCACTAATCCTGAATTTGCAGCGCAAAGTGTGTATTTGGATGGTCGCGACAGCAATGCAGGGTTTGATCCTAATAACGCAGCAACATGGCAGCCAAGCATGGCAGAGCTAGCTACTGATGGCGTTAAAATTATAGCGCCCCCTATTTGGATGCTGCTAACCATAGATAACGACAGTAATATTGTACCCTCACAGTACGCTATAGATGCTAAGGCCGCAGGGCTTAATATTATTGCATGGAGCCTTGAACGCTCTGGCCCTCTAAATGAAGGCGGCGGTTATTATTATCAATCTATTAGTGATGTTATAGATAACGATGGCGACATGTTAACTGTGGTTGATGTTTTAGCACAAGAAGTGGGGGTCATGGGGATATTTTCCGATTGGCCAGCAACCGTAAGTTACTATGCTAGCTGTAATAAAATGCCTGCAAGTATTTAAACTTTAAGGCGTGTTTATTTTATCGCGCTCAGTTACCATATATTTTATATTATTTAACTGAGCGCTTTTATGATCATCCAACACCACCATGCAGACTTGCCTACCCCAACAGGTTTAATGCGCACCACGGTTTACCGCCCCGAAATGTCAGGGCAATTTCCCGCGATTATTTTTTATTCTGAAATATTTCAGCAAACCGCGCCTATTGCTCGCAGCGCTGCACTTTTAGCAAGCCATGGTTTTGTAGTACTTGTGCCAGAAGTGTTTCATGAGCTAAACCCTATCGGGACAGTGCTTGCTTATGATGATGCGGGTAAAGATAAAGGTAATAACGATAAGTGGGCAAAATCACTTGAATCCCACGATAGCGATACCCAAGCGTTGCTCGACTTTGTACAAACACAAGATTATTGCACCGGCTCTGTAGGTACTATGGGTGTCTGTATTGGCGGTCACTTAGCTTATAGAGCCGCATTAAACACACACATAAAAGCCGCATTTTGCTTATATGCCACCGACATTCATAGCGATACACTCCCCGCACAAGCCGGTAATAACTCGTTTGAACGCATGGCTGATATACAAGGTGAGATTCACTTTATTTGGGGAAAGCAAGACCCCCATGTGCCACAACAAGGTCGCGACAAAATTTATCAACAAGCTGTTAGTATGGGTATTAATTACCAATGGCAAGAAGTTAACGCCCAACATGCCTTTATGCGTGATGAGGGTGAGCGATACGACGGCGCACTAGCAATCACCATGTACCAGCAAGCCGTTGCATTATTTAACCGTACTTTGTAAGCCATAAATTAGACATTTTTAAGCATACCCAATGCGGTATGCCTTTTTATAAAATAATCTTTTAAATAATCGATAAATAAGCGCAGCTTCTTAGAATCGGCGCCGCCGGGTGGAAATACGCCGTAAAGTTCTATATCTTTACTTTTATAGTCATCGAGTACAATTTCCAATAGCCCAGCTTGAACTTTTGGCCATGCATCGTAAAGTGGAATACGCCCGATACCATGGCCTGCTTCAACAAAAGCAGTTCGCGCCGCAGCGTTATTAGTCCTTAAACCACCTTGCATAGTTAAGTTATGCTTTTTACCATCTTTTTGTAGCGTTAATGTTTTACTGCCGAGCTGATACACCACCCATTGATGTTCGCTTAATTGCGCTGGAGTTTTAGGTTTACCGTAATGGGCAAAATAATCTGGCGAGCCACAAATACAGGTACTCATAGTAGTGAGTTTAGTCGCTTGTAAATTGGAGTCACTAAGCGCCACACCGCGAATTGCAAAATCAAAGCCATTTTTAATAATATCAATCACTTCGTCACTTAACTGTAAATCAATATCGATTTTGGGATACTGACGTTTAAAATCATTGATTGCAGGCACAACTAACTGCATACCGACATTCACCGGGCAGCTAATTTTAAGTAAGCCTTGTGGTTCGCTTTTTATATTTTCTATTTGCTGTTTAGCCGCATTAGCTTGCTCAGTAATAATTCTGCAGCGCTCATAATAAGCAATCCCCGCTTCGGTCAGTGCCATAGTTCGCGTTGAACGATTAAGCAGCGTCACTTCCAGTTGGGTTTCTAATTTTTTTAAGTGATAACTTGCCACTGCACGAGTAAATCCCAATTGTTTGGCGGCCGCCGTTAAACTGCCCTGCTCTACAATTTGTGCAAATACCACCATACTTTTGAGTTGCTCAAACGATACCTTCATAAGATCTCCTATACTGACTTACTTTATTGTATCAATTATTAAACCAATAAAGTTGAATTTATCATCGTTGTTTAAAGTGACCTTAGTGCATATAGTGGTTAGTAAGATAAATTAAAAATTTAAATCATCAGAAGGAATATGGTTATGGCTAAAAAAATACTTATGGTTCTTACCTCTCATGCAGAGCTTGGCAATACAGGTCATAAAACGGGCTTTTGGGTCGAAGAATTTGCGGCTCCTTATTATGCATTTATTGATGCCGGTGCTGAGGTTACACTCGCATCAGTAAAAGGCGGGCAACCACCGATTGATCCAAATAGCGCCGCACCTGATGCCGCAACAGATGCTACAAAACGTTTTGATAACGACAGTGCAGCACAAACATTGATGGCCAATACAAAAGCGCTTGGTGATGTAAATGCCAGCGACTTTGACGCCGTATTTTACCCAGGCGGCCATGGCCCATTATGGGACTTAGTTGATAATACAGACTCAATTTCATTGATTGAAGACTTTATCAAAACAGAAAAGCCTGTTGCAGCTGTTTGCCACGCAAGTGCCGTGTTTTTAAATGCTAAAAATTCAGATGGCAGTGCATTGGTTGCAGGTAAGAAAGTAACTGGCTTTAGCAACAGTGAAGAAGCCGCAGTGCAACTTACTGACATTGTTCCATTGTTGGTAGAAGATGAGCTGATCAAAAAAGGCGGTGATTACCAAAAAACGGATGATTGGGGTGTGCTCGCATTAGTCGATGGCTTATTGATCACCGGTCAAAATCCTGCCAGCTCTGAGCTTGCAGCGCAAAAACTGCTGACCCAATTAGGCTAATTCTTTAATATTGTAACTAAAGCCTTGCTTAACCCAGCAAGGCTTTTCAATTAAGCATCAGGATAGGTATACTCAGTCAAACATATTTAAAATTAAGTGATGTATGGCAAACCCAAAAAGCTCTTTGAGCATTCCTCCTCTAGTCAGTAAACGCTTTACGCTTATTGGTATTATTTTATTGTGTGTTTTACTGCAAATTATTAATAGCTTACCAGGCGTTAACTTAAATGGATTAGGTATTTACCCTCGCAGTCTAAGTGGCTTAACGGGTATTTTTTTCGCGCCTTTTTTACATGGCGGCTGGGCACATTTGCTTAGTAACTTAATCCCATTTGCAGTGCTTGGCTGGCTAGTCTGCCAATATAGCGTCAAACGGTTTTGGGCTGTATTTATCTTTACTGCTGTGGTTGGAGGATTACTGGTTTGGCTATTTGGTCGCGCTAATATTCACGTTGGCCTGAGCGGTGTACTTTATGGCTTGTGGGGCTTTTTAATTTGCTACGGCATTATGCATCGGTCATTTAAGGCCATTGCTATTAGTGTCGCGGTGGTATTTTTATATAGTGGTTTAATTTGGGGTGTTTTGCCACAGCGTCCCCATGTGTCATTTGAAAGCCACCTGTTTGGCGCACTCGCTGGTATTCTTATTGGCTATTATTTAGCAAAACAAGATAAGAAAAGCGCAAGTTATAAGCTTTAAAGTTAGCAAGGTTAAAGATAAAATATTAACCGTCATTATCTCGGATTAAATAAATTTGCGCTTTCTCTATTTCGGTTAGCGCTTTATACCCTCGTGGATAAGGCCATCCATGACCTCATCTAAATGATCTTCATATTACCAATGAAAGTTATCTTTGCTTCCCTTGCTCTAAATGATCAACTAGGATGGGTTGTTCGTAACCTTAATTAAAGTAACCAACGTTTAAGGAGTTTTGATGAGTAACAGCGAAAACTATACCCCGCCTAAAGTATGGCTGTGGGACGCGGAAAGTGGCGGTGACTGGGCAAAAATAAATCGACCAATTGCAGGCGCTACGCACCAGCAAGATTTACCCGTTGGTGAGCACCCTCTTCAGCTTTACTCACTGGCAACCCCTAATGGCCAAAAAGTCACCATCATGCTTGAAGAACTATTAGAGCTTGGTATCACTGAAGCCGAATATGATGCGTTTTTAATTAAAATCGGCGATGGCGATCAATTTGGCTCAGGCTTTGTGAGTGTTAACCCTAATTCAAAAATTCCAGCGCTGATGGATCACAGTACGACCCCTATAACGCGGGTGTTTGAATCAGGTGCTATTTTACAATACTTAGCAGAGAAGTTTGATGCGCTAGTGCCAAGCGACCACACCAGTAAAACCGAATGCCGTAACTGGTTATTTTGGCAAATGGGATCAGCACCTTATTTAGGCGGTGGTTTTGGTCATTTCTATGCCTATGCACCACACAAAATGCAATATCCTATTGACCGATTTACGATGGAAGTTAAACGCCAGCTAGATGTATTAAACCGCCATTTAAGTGATCATGATTACATGGCTGGTAGTGACTATTCAATCGCAGATATTGCTATTTGGCCATGGTATGGCTCGCTGGTATTGGGATATTTATACGACGCCGCCGAGTTTTTAGATGTTGAATCATATACCCACGTTATGCGCTGGGCAAAACAGATTGAACGCCGCCCTGCAGTAAAGCGTGGTCGCAGAGTTAACCGGACTTGGGGCCCAGAAGATGAGCAACTAGCCGAGCGCCACAGTAAAAGCGACTTTTAACGAAAACCTAACAGCGCGATTAGTATGACTAACCGCGCTGTTACTTATGCTGGCTGTAAATCTATTTGGTTATTTCGCGCCTGCAGGATCTGTAAGCCGCGAGCTAAGAATATGCCACTTAAAATACCGTAAATCGCGCTGACAATAACCATAAATTCTGTACTTTGCGTAACTGCTAGTTGTATTGCCAACATCACTCCAACACAATATTTAGTAAAGAAAATGGCCATTATTAGTATAAATGGTACTTTGCTACCAGGTATATGAAACACATGCTGCTCACTTATGTAGCGCACTCCCTTTGGCAAACCGAATTGACGAGCGACTCCCCAACCAAGTACTAAACACACAAACCAAACTGCTAATGCAATTACACCAGAAAATGCGGAGTACACCCCAAAAACTGACAGGCCAGCCATTGCGACAGGTAACACACAAACACTGCGTAACGTGACCTCTCTTGCTCGGGTTTGTTTGACACCAAGCACAATCAGGCCGGCAAATAACGCGAACACCCACAGCGGTGTATGTTTAATTATATCAATCACTAAACTTCCTTTTTATTGTTGTTATTGCTTATTGTATTAGTGCCTTGAGCTTAATCTTATTTAAATAATTAATAAAGTTACAATTACATTTTTTTAACCTTTATATACGTAGCAAGCTTAATGGGCCATCTCGATGCTAACTTAGAGAATAGTAAAAGGCGACGACAAACAAATATCGCAGAGTGTAATCGCCATCATTTCAGTCGTAGCAAAACAACAGCGCAATTTGATAACCAAAAACCACTCAGCAGCAAACTAAAACATTCTCTTAAATCGAATGGTTAAGCCATTAAATTGCATTGTTAATTTGTAATATAAAAGGATATGCTCTTATTAGTAATTTACAATTAAAGGAACGGCTATGAAGAACGTATTATTAATCAACTCATCACTCAACGGTGAAAACGGTAATTCACATCAGCTTAGTGAGCAGTTCATTGCTGAGCTTACACAAAAAACTGACATTACAGTGACTCGTCGTGATGTTGCCGAAAACTCATTACCACACCTAACTCAAGCTGAAATGGGCGCATGGATGACAGAGCCTTCACAACGCAGCGATGAGCAAAACAAACTGGCTGCTATTTCTGATGAGTTGGTCACTGAGCTGCAAAATAATAAGCTCATCGTGATGGGCGTCCCTATGTATAACTTTGGTATTCCATCTACATTAAAAGCGTGGATCGATCGTGTTGCTCGCGCTGGCATTACGTTTAAATACACTGAAACAGGCCCAGTTGGGTTAGTTGAAAACACTAAAGTAGTTATTCTTGCTGCTCGTGGCGGTATGTACTTAGGTACTGATATGGATACGCAAACTAAGTATCTAAAAGACTTTTTTGCATTTTTAGGTATCAACGATGTGGACTTTATTTATGCTGAAGGCCTAAATATGCCAGGTGGTGATGACAGCAAAAACGCCGCTAGTAAAGAAATTTCAGATTACGTATCGGCACTTTAATTTTTTGATAAACAAGCGGTCAGTAAGGACCGCTTTTTAGTTAGCCATGCTGATTTCATTTATTACACATTCTTATCGTCAGTGGATCCGTGTAACTCAACATTCAATACTTTTGTAAACTTGGTGCTTATGTTGCAACACTCTCTATAAACCGCCCATTTCGCTATGCAAAGGTGAAATCTTTTCACAGTTAGCGAAATTATTACAAAGGAGATGAGTATGACGATTAAGAAATCTGCACAATCACATTGGTCTGGCGATATTAAATCTGGTAAAGGTCAAATTAGCACCGAAAGCGGCGCTTTAGATAATCAGCCCTATGGTTTTAATACGCGCTTTGAAGATAAAGCGGGCACTAACCCAGAAGAACTAATAGCTGCGGCGCACAGTGCTTGCTTTAGTATGGCGCTATCACTTGCGTTAACTGAAGCAAATTACGTTGCTGATGATATCACCACCAGTGCAGTGGTTAGTTTAGATGAAGTGGATGATGGCTTTGAGGTTAGTCATATAGCCTTAAGTGTAGAGGCAAAAATTGCCGGTATTGCTGAATCAGAATTTAAAAAACTGTGCGAGCAAACCAAACAAGGCTGCCCTATCTCAAAATTAATGAATGCTGAGATATCTCTCACTATGGCACTCAACTAAGCTAAAAAATTAACCGTATATAAGCCAAGTAATTATTACTTGGCTTTTTACTGCACGGTTTTTACTATACGTAAAAGGTATAAACGTAAAATTTCAGCTAAATCTCTGGCCTAGCCAAGCTAAATAAATCATGCGTTGTCGTAAAGTAATCTCCGCCCATTTTACCAACGGTATTTAAAGCTCTTGGGTCAATATAGCCGTTAACAAGTACACTTTCATCAATATAAATACCAACTACATTTAATAACATCATTTGCCCGCCACCTGCTTGTTCAGAAATAGTGACCACGTCACGTAAGCTACATTCATAACGAACCTTAGCTGCTGCCACCCCCAATGGAGTTACTGATTGACTTGCACATGATGCGATCCCCACAGCCGTAAATTCACTAGTTTGCGAAGAAAAATTACCGCAACTTTGATTCATTTGCTCCACCAGATTATGACTGACCACATTGATAACGCACTCTTTTGTGGCCAGTAAATTGTTTAAGGTATCCTTGTTTTGATTCTCAGCTGGATTTACCTGAGTCACACTCAACACTGGCGGGTTTACACTTGCCACGGTAAAAAATGAATACGGCGCAATATTCGCCACGCCATCACTACTTAACGTGCTTATCCATGCGATAGGCCTTGGCGTGATCCCACCAACCAATTTACTGTATGCCCCTTTTTGCTCGTCAGGATCAGTTAAATCAAAATACATCATCACCTCATTAAATTTAAACTCATTAAACTAAACGCCTTTTCACTTTGTTACGTATTAAAGACAAAGTAAATGAAAAAAACGCTTTATTACTATGACACACTCTTTGTACTGGTTTACTAACGATTTACGACTAAGCGATAACGCACTAATCTCTCTTGCTGCAAAGCAAGATACAGCACTTAGCTTTATATATTGTGTTGACCCTCAATGGTTTAAAAGCAATCACCATGATTGCCAATCAATGGGACAACATCGCTGGCAGTTTTTAGCGCAATCTTTACAACAGTTAAACAATACTCTGAAAGACTATGGGCAACATTTAGTGATCTACCATCAAGCTGCTCATGAGGTGATTGAACATTATTATCACCATCACAACGTGCGTACTCTATATTGCAGTGAACAAATTGGTTACGATGAGCAGCAAACGCTACTCAATGTAGCGAAAAATCATGGTGATCTTGTTATTAAACAAGCTAATACATTTACCTTATATGACAACCAGCAACTTCCTTTTACTATTAATGAACTGCCAGCAACATTTAGCCAATTCAGAAAGCTAATTGAGCAAACAACGCCCACTATAAATACACTTTTAGATCCTCCAGTGTACATAGCCAGACCTTTAATTGCTCCAATGCCTTGGCCAACTACATTGCCTAATGTCAGTAAAGAACGAACGTTATTCGCAGGTGGTGAACAAAGTGCGACTGATCATCTAGCTGATTACTTTTCAAGTGCTAATCCATCTACCTACAAAGAAACTCGCAACGCTTTAGCTGGTATTGAAAACTCAACCAAGTTTTCTCCTTGGCTTGCTAATGGCTGCATTAGTGCTCGGCAAATAGTCAACGCTTTGCGTAATTATGAGCACATTCATGGCGCAAACGACTCAACTTACTGGATTTATTTTGAATTACTGTGGCGTGAATACTTTCAACTATACAGCCTGCGTTATGGCAATAAGTTATTTTCTTTTGCCGGAATTACAAAGCGTAAGCCACTAACCAGTTTTTACCCACAGCGATTTAAGCAATGGTGCACAGGCACAACACCGTATCCCATTGTCAATGCATGTATGAAACAGCTGAATAAAACCGGCTATATGTCAAATCGTGGCCGGCAATTAGTTGCAAGCTGCTTGGTAAACGAGCTCAAGCTAGATTGGCGCTTTGGCGCTGCTTATTTTGAACAACAACTGATTGATTACGACGTGGCATCTAATTGGGGAAATTGGCAATACCTTGCAGGTGTTGGCGCGGATCCTCGCTCGGGTAGGCATTTCAATTTAGTAAAGCAAACCCAAACCTACGATGCTAATAATCAATTTATTAATCACTGGCAAGGTGATGAGGTACACGCCATAGACTCGTTAGATGCCGCAGATTGGCCGTTAAGCAGTTAATAATGCTTAAAGAATAGCGGTGGTGAGAATAAAAGTTGTAGCACACAAAACCGAGCCTTTAAGACTCGGTTTTGTGCATTTTAGCAAGGTGCCACATTATTAAATGTTCTAATTTTTGTTTTTAAATCAAATGCTGCATAACCAGCCACAATAATAAAACAGCCTGCTGGCACAATATAAGAAAAAGCGACACTGAAGGTATCAATAAATACAGCCTGTACCACGGGTACTATCGCTCCACCTAAAATAGCCATTACTAATCCGGCAGCACCTAGCTTTGCATCATCGCCTAAACCATGTAATGAAATTGCGTAAATAGTGGGAAACATTAACGATAAACAAGCCGATATACAAACTAAAGCCCAAACCCCACTTATAGTTGGCATTTGCACCATATATAAACATAGTAGCGTCGCAATTACAGAGGTTGCCATTAATAGTTTTGCTGGTCTAATAAATCCCATAAGCCATGTCATCACAAACCGAGAGAACAGAAAAGTGATCATACTGTATTGCAAAAACGTTCCACCGGTCACTTCGTTTGTATCAAGTGCTTCCATAACGTATTGAATGGTAAAGGTCCATACACAGGTTTGCGCTGCAACATTAAAAAACTGCGCAATAACGCCAAAGCGATAATGTGTATTTTTAAATAATCGTTTAAAGGTTGCACGAAAATCGACATGCTTAGATACCTTTTTTTGCTTGCAAAAGTTAGGTGTTTTAGTAAATGCAATTGCCAGCCAAATAAGCACAAGTACGCAAGCCATACCCACATAAGGCACCATAACCGCATCTAGTTCTGCTTTTATTACCTGAGTTAGTTGCTCAGCGCTCATAGCTGCACGCTCATCTGAGGAAGCTATATTTAGGCTAGGTAAAATAAGGGTTGCGGCTAAAAACACACCGATATTAGTACCAACAGGATTGAAAGATTGCGCTAAATTTAATCTACGGGTTGCACTTTGCTGATTTCCCATTCCCATCACATAGGGGTTTGCTGAAGTTTCTAAAATAGATAGACCACCAGCTAACACAAATAAAGCGGCTAAAAAAAAGCCGTAAGTCATTGCTTGGCTTGCGGGATAAAACATAAATGCCCCTATCGCAGCCATGCCTAAGCCTGTCAATACTCCCGTTTTGTAAGAAAAGCGTTTATTTATATAAGCGGCAGGAATGGCTAAGCAAAAGTAGGCGCCATAGTAGCTAAACTGTACAAGTGCCGATTGCACTGAAGACATAGTAAATATTTTACTAAATACTTTAACTAACGGATCAGTCATATTTGCTGCAGCACCCCATGCTGCAAAGCAAAGTACAAGCAAAATAAAGGGAACCACCATCTCCTTAGAGACAAGAGGTGTTTTTGTATGTGTGTGTGTGGTCATTGCCATGTCTCAGTTGTTAACTTTGAGTAAAGCATTTAAACAGGTAAATATCACCTCGTCAATAAATCAACTATAGTTATTTATTACATTTAACAATACTTAATTGTACTCTGTCGTTAATTTAATATTAAATGATCAGCACAGTAATAAAACCAATGCTGTCGCCAAGTATGTCCGCTCAGTGTACAATTAGTTAAGTTATTCAAGACAATAACAGATTAGACAGGAATCATTATCAAAGCTAAAAACCCTCGACTCGTCTCACAAGAAGGCCGAAGCCAATCTGGCTTGCGTGCTCACAATGAACGTCGAATTATGTCTTTAATTCGTCAACAAGGGAGTGCGCCAAAAGCCGAGATAGCACAAAAAACGGGTCTTTCTGCACAAGCCGTTACAGTTATTATCAATAGCTTAGAAGCCGAGTCGTTATTAATAAGAAAAGAGCCACAGCGTGGCCGTGTTGGCCAACCCACTATTCCGTTTGCCTTAAATCCTGATGGTGCTTTTGGCATCGGCTTAAAAGTTGGTCGCCGAAGTTATGATTTAACCTTAATTGACTTGGTCGGAAATATACGCGCAACCTTAAATGAGTACTGTGCCTACCCTACTGTAAATAGTCTGCTCACTTTTCTTGAAAAAGGTATCAGCGTACTTAAAATGAGCTTAAGTGACGAGTTAGCCGAGCGTATTCTAGGTATTGGTGTTGCAACTCCTTTTGAAATTTGGAATTGGACTGAAGAAGCTGGCGCACCAAAGAAAGTAATGAATGAGTGGAAGTCTTTCGATTTTAAACAAAGAATCAATCAGATCATCTCTCTTCCTGTCTATGTATGTAATGATGATACCGCAGCATGCTCAGCAGAGCTGAGCTTTGGCAACCCAGCTCGCTTTACTGATTTTTTATACATTTTTATTGGCACTTTTATTGGTGGTGGAGTCGTTATAAATGAAACCTTATTTACTGGTAAAAAAGGTAATGCGGGAGCTATTGGCTCATTACCAAGGCCTGTACTCAATAGTGAAGGCCAACTAACATCGCAACAGCTGATCATGCAGTCTTCGCTGTATATACTTGAAAAAATGCTTAAAGATGATGGTTACAATACCGACATAGTGTGGAGTTCAAAAGAATATTGGGGAGATTTAGGCCCTGTTTTAGATAAATGGATAGATCAAGTTGCAGATGGCCTTGCCTATGCAGCACTGTGCTCACTGGCTATTTTTGATTTTGAAGCCATTGTGATTGATGGTGCAATCCCTATCAATGTAAGAGAAAAAATAGTATTAGCAACAAAGTTAAAATTAAGCCAAGCCGATCATCGTGGCATATATCGCTGTGCCGTACAAAGCGGCTCTATTGGTGCTAAAGCTCAATCAATAGGTTGCGCTAACCTACCGTTAATTATAAATTTTTCTCAAGATAACGTCAGCCTTTCCCACAACTAGCTTCCAATAAATTTATCAAGCAGCCGGCGCTATTCGCCGGCGCTTTGATATTCTGGATTACCCGCAAATAAATTCAATTAAATAACTCCATAAACTTGTACAAAAAAATAAGTAATAATAGTTGATTTATTTCTTTTAGTTCTCTACATTCTATTTACAAATTTGCCCAAACTGGTGAGGCGGGCTGATAAAACAGCAAGTTTGTAATCACACGCAACAAAAAGCAAAAAATGGTTTAGGATTTGGGCACATAATCGTAACGGGCACATCTGGTCAAAAAAGAGTGAATCTATCAATGCCATTAACCCAGCTAAGTTAGCTGGCTTGATTCGAGAAGATACATAAAGCGACGTATTTTTTGACACCAAAATCAATAACTGTCTTGGTGGTCAAGGCTTAGATTTAACCAAAGGTATCGTTTAAAACGAGACGATACCCTGACAATTTTTATAGGAATAACGTAATGGAAGTAGTTGCAATTGGTGAAGCCTTAATTGATTTACTCTCAAATGATTGTATAGATAAAACAGTATTAAGCAGCGAGCTAGGATTCACTCAATTTGCAGGAGGTGCGCCCGCAAATGTAGCTGTCGCCGTAGCAAAGTTAGGCGGTTTGAGCTCATTGCTTGGTAGGGTAGGCGATGATCCGTTTGGTCGTTTTTTAATAAAGGCACTCGATACACATAATGTTAAAACATCACATGTTAGCTTTTCTAAAAAAGGTAAAACTGCACTAGCCTTTGTCTCATTAGATGAAAGCGGTGAACGTACATTTGATTTTTACGATAAAGACGCCGCGCATTATGATTTGCAGATTTCCGATTTAACCCCCTCTTTATTTGCAGCCCCTAAAATAGTGAGTTTTTGCTCAGGCTCTTTAGCTAAGGCTCACATATTAAATACGACGTTAAATGCACTAAAACACTTTAAAGAAGCAGACTCGGTTACATGCTTTGATATTAATTTTCGACCTGCCTTTTGGGATGAACCACTTACAGCCCCATCCATTATTAATGATATAGCTAAAACGGTTGATGTTATTAAAGCAAGTAAAGATGAGCTGATAGCCCTGTATGGCATTGAGCATATTGAAACCACAATAAAAAGCTGGGTAGACAATGGCGTGTCATTGGTTTTAATGACTGATGGTGGCGAGCCAATTACATTTTCCTCATGCTCATTTAGTGGTACATATCCTTGTCCACCAGCGAATGTCGTAGATACCACAGCTGCCGGTGATGCTTTTGTAGGCGGTTTTTTATACCAAGTAGCTTCGCTAGTAAGTGATAAAAACGAATTTACCGATTGGGCCAATAATTTTAAAAACGTATTAAAAGCAATCAACTTTGCAACTAAGTGTGGCGCCTCAACTGTCGCAAAGTTTGGTGCATTCGACGCTTTACCAACGCAGCAAGACCTGTCTGCCTGAGCACTTACAATCAACCAGCCTATTTGTAACCTCTATACTAACGACTAAAACTCATATTTTTAGTTTTAGTCGTCTAACAAAATCGCTTTTAAACTACTTTTACATTTAATACGTATAAAACCATTTATGCCTAATTATTTATAAACGATACGGTTTTGATATCACCAGTATGAAAGAAAAAATAAACATAGTCTGGTTTAAACGTGACTTACGCCTAAGCGATCATCAGCCTTTAAAAAATGCGTTTAGTAATGGCCTGCCCACACTATTAATTTATAACTTTGAACCTTTACTGCTTGACGATGGGCATTACAACGAGCGGCATTGGCGCTTTGTCTATCAATCAATTGTTGATTTAAATACCCAACTAGCTCGCTTTAATAGCCGCGTGTATATATTTAATGAAGACATGCAAACCCTGCTTGAATCGCTTCACTCGCAGTTTGCAATCACAAACATGTTTAGCCATCAAGAAATAGGGCTAAACAACACTTTTGAACGTGATAAAACCATTAAAACATGGTGCCAACACCATCATATTAACTGGTTAGAGTCGCCAACCGGGGCTGTGATACGTGGCAAAAAAAATCGCCACAATTGGAACGAACGCTGGCAACAAACCATGCAAGCACCTATTGCTATACCTAATTGGAAGCAAATAAAGCCACTCCCCCTTGCTGACTATAAAACCCCCAAGCTGCCTAGTTCCTATACGCAAGATAATGAACATTTTCAGCATGGGGGCCCACGACTTGCCCGTGAAGTAATGCAAAGCTTTTTTGCTGAACGCGGTAAGGGTTATCAAAAAGGAATATCTAGCCCTAGTTTAAGCCGTACTCATTGCTCTAGGCTATCGCCCTATTTAGCGTGGGGAAATATCAGCCTGAGGCAAGTGTATCAAATGGCGATTGACGCATACCATAGCACTCATGCTGATAAAAAAGGTTGGCAGCGCCCGCTTGCTGCATTTGTATCTCGCCTGCATTGGCATTGCCATTTTATGCAAAAGTTTGAAAGCGAATGCAGCATGGAATTTAAAGCATTAAATCCGGGGTACCATGCATTTCCATATCGTGATGACGCACAAGTTACTAGCGATATTGAACGCTGGGCACAGGGGCAAACCGGTATTCCTATTATTGATGCCTGTATGCGCTGTTTAAAAGCCACCGGTTATATTAATTTTAGAATGCGCGCTATGTTAGTTAGTTTTGTTACGCATCATTTAAACATCAGCTGGCAACATGCAAGCCTGCCGTTGGCTAACTATTTTTTAGACTTTGAACCGGGGATCCACTACCCGCAAATACAAATGCAAGCATCGGTTACGGGCATTAATACTATTAGACATTACAACCCGATTAAACAATCTGAGGATCAAGACCCGAACGGTGAATTTATAAAAAAATGGTGCCCAGAGCTTGAAAAGCTGCCTGTAGAATACTTGCATGAACCTTGGGAGCAAACACCCATGGAAGCATTATTTAACGACTTTAAACTAGGTGACGATTACCCTGCACCGATGATTGATTTAACCAAAGCGTCTAAAGAAGCGAGAGAACGGCTTTGGCAATATCGCGAACGTATTGAGGTTAAGCGCGCTATTCCTGCGATTTTAAAAAAGCATGTAAGCATCGCCCCTAGATCAAAAAGTACCAAGACAAACCATCACAATGGCTCATAAAAAACTAACTTTACCGCAAAAAACTTGCCCCACTTGCAAACGTGATTTTGCTTGGCGTAAAAAATGGCAGCGCGACTGGGATAACGTTATTTACTGCTCAGAGCGCTGTAAACGCAGTAAAAACGAAGAGTCAACGCGCTAGCTAAAATTTGCAGTTAAACAGAACAAAGCTTTGTTATTGATTCTAAAAATACGGTAACATCATTGTTATTATTAATAATAAATAGCAATAATTATCCTAACGGTGGTTTTTCAGGGTAAGTAAAATAAATTAAGGGATACTATGAATTGTACTAATTGTGGTAAAGGTTTACTTAAACCTAGTTTTATTGAAGGTCAATTTCGTTCGCACACATGCACGCACTGTAATGGCCACTGGATACTAATCGAAGACTTTGCAGCTTGGAAAGAGCGTAACCCAAACTTTGCATTTGCTGACAATATCTCATTCGAAGCCGACGCTAAAGACACTAAAAAAGCGTTAATTTGCCCAGTATCGGGGGTCATTATGCGTAAGTTTCGTATTTCATCATCAACTGACCACCGTATTGATTACAGCGCACCAGTAGGTGGGATCTGGTTAGATGCAGGTGAGTGGGAATTACTAAAAGAAGAAGGCTTAGCTGGTACATTGAATGCAGTAGTAACACAGCAATGGCAAAACCAAATTAGAGAGCAAAGTACCAAACAAAACTTTAGCGATATTTACGCTGATAAGTTTGGCACTGACACTTATGCAAAAGTTAAAGAACTCAGAACATGGCTTAATGCACAACCACAAAAAGCCGATTTAAGAGCCTACCTAATGGCTGAAGACCCATATTCTGCAGAAAAGTAAGCTGCTAAAAAAGTGGGACTCGCTGTATCGAGTCCTTTTATCACAAAAAATACCACAGTCATTGTACTTGTTTAATTTTCTTATTGCTGTGTTAACCGCATGCGCCACTGTTTTACTGTTATACTCAAACGCTAATACGCAGAAGCCAATCGCGGCTATGTCATATTTACTTTCAACTTGTCATTCTATGCAAGTTAACCACCTGATTTAAAACCGCTTTACATTAAAAATACTAATTTAGTAAATAACAAAACCCTTTACTGAGACCATTGTTTACAGTCAAGTGTTTCGCTTGCCTGTAAAACAGCCCACAGTTTGTTGGCGAAGTAGCATCATTCGTTTATGAACTCAGCATACTTTAAACAAGGCGATAGCATGAGTGAATTAACTATTGGCGTAATTGGTACGTCACGCAAGACAGATGAACGACGTTACCCTATCCACCCAGACCACCTTAAGCGCATTCCAGAACAACTTAGAAAACAACTGATCTTTGAACAAGGCTACGGCGAAGCTTTTAATGTGAGCGATGCGCAAATAGCCGCATTAACCGGTGGTGTTGCAAGTCGCAGTGATATTTTAACCAAAATAGGCACCGTGATCATCGCCAAACCGGTGCTTGCTGATTTACAGGAGCTACGTGAAGGTGGAACCCTTTGGGGCTACGTACATTGCGTACAACAACGCGAAATAACCCAAGCTGCACTTGATAGAAAACTCACTCTCATTGCGTTTGAAGATATGTTTGTATGGTCGCCACAAGGCAATGTTGGCCGTCATACTTTTTATAAAAATAACGAAATGGCCGGCTACTGTGCGGTGTTACATGCACTGCAGCTCAAAGGTATTGATGGACATTATGGTGATCAGCGTAAAACCATCATCTTTAGTTTTGGTGCTGTTAGTCGCGGGGCAATTTATGCACTCAAAGCCCATGGTTTTAGAGATATTACGATTTGCATCCAGCGCCCCGATCACGAAGTACGCGAAGAGATCCTCGACTGCCATTACGTTAAAGTTCGCCAAGGCCAACACGATGAAGCACGGATGATGGTGGTTGAACACGATGGGACGCAACGTCCACTAACGGAGCTCATTAGCGAAGCCGATATTATCGTCAATGGCACTTTTCAAGAAACTGCAAACCCAGTTAATTTTGTTATTGAATCTGAAGCGGACTGCCTAAAAGCAAACAGTTTAATTATAGATGTAAGCTGTGACGAAGGTATGGGGTTCTTTTTTGCTAAACCCACCACATTTGCAAATCCGATGTTTCGCTATGAAACCGTTGATTATTACGCGGTTGATCATACACCTAGTTATTTATGGGAAAGCGCAACACGTTCAATCTCAGCCGCCATGATTGTATACTTACCTACAGTATTAGCAGGCAAGGCACAATGGCAAAAAGATGAAACTATCCGTCGTGCGATTAATATTGAAGACGGTATAATCAAAAATACTGCGATTCTAGCGTTTCAAAAGCGCCAATTAAACCCGCCTTATAATGCACTTTAGTTAATAAACATAATTAGTTTTTCAAACATCAATAAACACGCCGAGCAGTTAATCCTGCTCGACGAGTTCAACTGTAAGAGTCATTGTTCTGATGTTGTTTGCTCACCAGCGACTTTTTCTCTCAGTTGCATCACCACTTGCTCTGATATAGCTAAATCTCCTTGCTTGGCACTAAAGCTATGAACAACCCCGGCAGTGGTAGCAACCACTTCCAACACCACTTTATCAAAATCAACATCAAATAAAGTTTGGTCTCGTACTACGGCATCCCCCTCATTAACGTAAATTGCCGAAATCGTAGCCTTACCCATCATTCCTTGTAGTTCAGGTACTTTGATATCCATATTGCTTCCTTTGTGGTTAATTTAAATGCTATTTCGCGCCCCATGCAGCAATCAATTTTTCAAACTGAGCCTGCACATTGTTATTATTGATACCTTGAGTTTGTTGGTTAATTGCATTAACAAGCTCAGTAAATGACGTTTGGTTATTGTTACTGGTAACCGCTGCAGTTAGCGCATTCACAGCCTCTTTATTATCAAGGGCTGCAAGTTGCTCAATTAACGCCTGCAAGTGTGGCTGACAGTTATTACCAGCTATAGCACGGCTTAATTGCTCTAAACTTGCCATATAAGGCGTTTGCACAAAACCATTATCAAGCGATTGCGCTATGCTACTAATTGCTTGTTTATTATCTAAACCTTGAATATTCACACCAACACTTTGCAATAACTGGCTGTAATCGTGGCTTAGGTTGTTTTTACTAAGTTTACCGGCAATCTCTTCCAGTGATTGATGCAAATAACCCATTTGCTCCACCGCCATCATCACCGGACTGCCGGCGCCATCAAGTTTATTTAAACGTACAAAGTCACCTTTAATTTGACTAAAGCGCTGCTGCTGTTCTGCGCTTAAGGTGCCACGCAGTTCACCGAGTTTAAGTAAGTTCTCTTCAGAGCCTTTACTGAGTGTTTGCGCTTCACCACGATAATGGTCACAAATCAAGTTTTCTAGCTCTTCGTCATTCATGGCAGCAACGACTTTTTCTGCCATTTTATTCATATTACGGTAGCTGCCTTGCAATTTAAATGGCGGCTCTGTGCGGTAATTATTATCTTGCGCGGCTGAGGCAATATACTGTGCGTTCACTTTTAGTACGGTATTACGAATAGTGATTAGTCGCATCAGTACCGCTTTAATTTCGTTAACTTCCGCTTGTGAATAGCCGTGTTCAAGCTCATTTAATGAAATGTCTTCGCCTTGACACATCCGCACTAACTTATATAAATCTTCCATGTTGCGGTTAGCCAATGGCGCTAATACTGCATTAGATGTTAGCGCATTTTCTATAAAGCTCATGGCAAACTCTTGCTCACACCCGGCTAAGGTATCGCCAAGATTATAAATATCGGCGCGGTTTGCCAACATATCAGGAATTTTAAAGCTCTCACCAGATTCTGTATACGGGTTACCTGCCATCACTACGGCAAACTTTTTACCGCGTAAATCATAGGTTTTACTTTTACCGTTCCACACCCCGTCAATACGTCTTGAGCCATCACACAAAGAAATAAACTTTTGTAAAAACTCAGGGTTAGTATGCTGAATATCATCTAAATACAGCATCACGTTATTGCCCATTTCAAAGCTCTGATTGATTTTTGCAATCTCTTTTTCAGCAGTAGCATTAATGGCTTGAGCAGGATCGAGTGACACCTGATCGTGCCCTATCGACGGGCAATTTACTTTTACAAAAGTCAGCCCTAAACGGTTAGCAACGTATTCAACTAAGGTGGTTTTACCGTAACCTGGCGGCGAGATAAGTAATAGCATGCCCATTAAATCAGTGCGTTTGTTTTTACCTGCTGAGCCAATTTGTTTTGCTAAGTTATCACCAATAATTGGGAAGTACACTTTATTGATCAGCTGATTACGTACAAACGAGCTAAGTGGCCTGGCTTTAAATTCATCAAGTTGCAGACGCTCTTTTTGCGCCGCTAAAATATCACTGCGCAGTGCATGATACTGCTCAAAAGCCGGTACTTGCTCAGTGATGTATTTACGAGTTCTGGCATAAAACTCTGCATAATCAACATGTAAAGTTTGCTCTTGCACGCGTTTATGTTGCCCCATTAAACGCTCAACTTGGGTGTTTGGGGTGACGTCCAACACAGTGTATTTTAATGTTGTGGTGGCACTGAGATGCAAGTAGTTAGCCGCTTCCGCCTGCACCATCGCCGACACTTTAGGATTTTGCATACAGTACGCATTAAGCCAACTTAAAAATAATAATGCCCGCTCATCGGTTTGCTTTACGTTTTCACAGGCCTGAGCAAGCTCGTTGCTATAACCTTTGGCTTTAGCGTCACTGCTAAACTGTTCAGCTAAATTTTTAGCTTGTTGAGAAACGATAAATAGCTGTTGCTCTGCCGTTTTTTGTTGCGCTAATTGTTGCACTAAATAAGCTGCGGCCAAGTCACTGGATAAATCAGCAAAACGTGCAGATAATTTGCTAACTTGAGTTAAAAAGACATTGATCTGTTCACTTAACTGCGCGGTTAACGTGCTGATAAAACTGGTCGCAGCAAAGTGTTTATCCATCAAAATAGCATTGCTCGCTTGATGGAAATATTCGTTCAGTTGTGCAGATGACAATTGCGCACTAAATAACTGCGCAATAATACGACAACTAGCTGGATAAATAAGTAAATCCAGACTATTTTTTTGCGTCAATAAGGTGTCAATAATTGCCCATGCATCGTGGTCATGAATGCCTTTTTCATAGCCTTCTTGATAGCGCGGTTCAGCAAATTTTTGCACCAGCTGCAATAATTGTTTATCTCGTTGTGCCTGCTCTAATTGTGCAAAAGTCAGCGAATGCTCACTGTTTTCACAAGCGAGTAATATTTGTGCAGCTAAATACTCACCACGATAAACCACCTCACTTTCAGAAACTAATGTTTGTTGCCACAAATGACGGCTTTGCTGTAACGTTTGTAAGCTTTTCTCATCTGTTATTGGCTCAAAATAATCAGTACCCGTTAAGTGCAGCATCAGCTGCTCGTCACGCGGCAATAAGGTTAAATCGAGTAATTGCTTATTAACACTAAAAGCGTGCTTACCAATACTGACTGTATTGCCGCCGTCAGTGAAAATATCTTGTTTATCACGTAACGAACGTATGCCCTGATCTTTACTGGCTTTTAGCTTTGATTGGATATCATCGGCACGAATTTCATCGCCTAACTCTTTAAGCTCACTAGTCAATGCACGAAGCTTGCTGATCATAGGATCAGCGGCAAAATAAGTATTTAATGCATCAAGCTCAGTAAAGCTTTGCGCACGGCGGTTAACGCCTTGCAATATACGCTCGGCGGCATTGGCTAAATTCAATGCGCGGCGCTGACGGGTATCAATTAAGCTTTGTTTATGCGCTTCAAAGCTTTCGTATACGTCATCACGTTTGGCAATGATCTCTGTCAGGTATTCGTCAAAATCACTAAATTGCGATTCCAGCTCTTCAAGCTGAATAAGCAAACGTGAAAGTTGCTCGTCACACGCCTCTGGGGTTTTAGCATTATTTAGTGCGTTGGTAATACTTTGCGAAAAAAGCTTAAAGCGTGCGGCAAATTCAGCTTTAGCTTCAACACTGCCAAGGCTCTTTTGACGGATTTCAATGCTCGCTTTAGCACGATTAACCAACGCATAAACAGCACTGATATCTTCGAGGATTTGCGTGCGCACACGGCTGTCGTCGATGTCTAAATCAAGCATAGTGTGGTTAAGTAAATCCAGCTCTACACTTTGCGCATCTAACTGTGCGATATAGGTCTTCAGCTCGCTAACGCTTTCGCTTTTACTGCTTAGCTCTTCAAGCTCTTTAAGTTTTTCGTGGTACGGCGCCAGCGCGCTGTCTTGTTGTAAAAACGCGGCAGTTGCTTGGCTTACTTCCACCAGCCGTGTATCAATTTCACTTTGTAAGTTATTCAGTGCAGCAATATCTATATATTTAATATCTTCAAGGCTTATTACTTGCCCTTTGAGCATTTTTAATGCATCAATACCTTGCACAAATTGCGGTGCGACTTTAAAGCTATCAGGACGTACTTCTCGGGTTACATCAGTGTATTGCTTATTAATATCCACCAAGGCTTGCTTGGCTTTGTTTTGAATCTCGGTGACTTTTTCAAACTCATCAAGCACTTGCTCAGCGGTTTCATTGATGCTGTGTAGGTTTTGTGCGATTTTCGCAAATTCGCTTTCGTTAAGCCAATGGTAACGGTCAAAGATATTCCGGCTAAGGGCAATTAAATCTTCGTAATGAAATAAAGTCGGGCTTTGCTCGCTAATGGCTTTACAGACACTGTATAAATCAGAAATACCGCGAACTAAATCGGGGTTACCTATTTTACCAAAAAAGCTAGTAAGTGGCGGCGCATTGGCTGCAAATTCAGCCGATACAAACGGGCTTTGCCAAATTTGAATCGGGTGTACTCGCTCCGCTTGGTCTTTATCGGCTTTAAAAGTCAGCGTTATACCATCGTTGTAAATAGCATAACCGTGACAATAAATTGGATTTTGCAGGTTTTTATCAATAATATTATAGGCAAATAGCGCGTAACGGCCTTCACTTGGCTCGTAAAACACGTATAAAACATCTTCGCCGTTTGGTGACTTTATATGTCGGTGAAATTCTAAATCTTCTATTTGCTCTTCAAACGAGCGTGCTTGCCCTGATTGTAAGTAGTAACCGCCAGGGAAAATAATGCCGTGATCTTCAGGTAAAGTAACACATGCACTGCCGATTGCATCTTGGCGCATGACCTGCTGAGTGCGGGTGTTATAAATAAAGTAACGCCATGTTTTTTCACGGTATGGGAGAATTTTTAGCAGCACTAAGTCGCCTACCAGCGCGTACTCAACTTCGCTGTCAGCAAGGGATTGGTTTTTATCATCAACAGCTTCTTGATAAATCCCTTCACCGGTGTCAGTGCTGTTTTCTATTTTAATGGTCAGTGAACCGCCAATGGTTTCAACAAACACTTGGTCCGCGATGTTGATATGAGCGTGGCGCCCTTCTATGTGGTTACTTCGGTCAGTTTTGAGCCATTCAAAATCATAGTCATGTGCGTGTTGAATATCACGCTCACCGCGGTTATCGATATAATTAATGGTGTTGTCTGGGTGAATTTCCCAGCGAAAAACCCGCACATCCGATAACTTGTCACCGATTTGGAATAGAGCAAATAGCTTGCCATTTTGTTGATATAAATGCTGTAGGCTGGTTTGTTTGTAGTAGGTATACAGTTCTTCAAAATCACGAATAAAACGACTATCGGTTAAAAAACGCGTTGTCTCTGGGTAAGGCTCAATTTCGTAATGGTCGTCTTGCTCCACCAACTTTTGTACACTAAATACATCACTGATTGCGGTTTCTTTTTTTAATCCCAAAAATACGTTGTAAGCAAAGATAACTTTATCGCCAATAATCACGATATCGCGCGGGGTACAATTTTGCTCCGTACGAACGCGAACACGCCCTTTTACTTGTAGATCAGTGCTACCAAACTCGTTAATACGCTGTGTATTTACATCATCTATTTGCGTTTTTAAACTAGCACCAAAATTATTTAAGCGGCGTTTAATTAAATCGTACGAGCCTTGTTCTAGCGCTTGTTGAGTTGCGTCCGTCATGAAACCTATCCTGAAATTTAATAGAAGTTAGCCGCAATAGTTAAACTATTGCGGCTACAACGAGAGAACTTAGAAATTAAGCTAGTCTTTTGGATCTAGTTTAATTTTCTCATCTAACCCACCACCTAAGTTACCGCCTAACATGCTTAGTAATTGGCTTTTTTCAGCCGCAGAGGTATTACTTAACTGCTTTAATAACTTACTCATGTTGAAGTTTTTAAGTGTTTCGGCTGAGCCATTCGCCCCAGCTAACACCCCTTTTAGGTCTTCAATTAAATTACGATCACCATTTAAGTGATCTTTAAATACGGTTTGTACGGTTTTACTTTCATCAACTAAGCCATCAATTGATTTACCTAAACTAATTGCACTCATAAATTGATTAAAGAACTGACCATCGCCGCCCATAATATTAATATCAGCATTACCTAAGGCTTTCGCCATAATATGTGCTTGGTGCTCAGCAATGTCTTTGCTGGCCGAAATTTTTGCCAATACGAGCTCTTTTTGCTGGTTAAGCTGCAGCGTAAAGCTTTCGTAATCGCGAGCATCTTGATCCATTGCGTTCAAGGCTTGTAGCTTCTCTTCAAGGCCTTTTGCTTCGGCGCGCATCTTACGCTCTAGGTTAATCGCTTCCACTTCACCTTGTTTCTCATTCGCATCAGCCATGGCTGTTTGTACTTGCGCCTGAGATAAACCAATTTCACGATTACCTTGTGCTTCAGCTTCAAGTTTTTGACGCATTACTTTAGCATCAGTTTCACCTTGAATTGCATTTGCTTGCGCCTTCGCTTTAATAACATCTGCTTCAGCAAGCCCTTTAGCAGCTGTTTCAACTTGTTGCGCATGCGCCAAAATCTTTTTCGACTCAGCTTGTTGATTAGCAATTCTAAGCTCTGCATTGGCCATTGTTTCAAGCTCACGAGCTTTATATTCTGCGGCTTGCTCTTGCGCTTTTGCAGCTTCGATATCTTTTACTAATGACTGTTCGGCTTCGGCTTTGGCACGAATGATCATCGCACTCTTCTCGCGTTCTGCACCTGCGAGTACCTTCACATCTTTAATGCGCTCTTCTTCTTCAGCCACTGATTTTTCAACAATCACGCGATCACGCACTACATCGGCAATTTCTTTACGTTCTACTTCCAGTGCTTTTTCTTTATTGATGCGCAGGATTTCGGTTTCTCTTTCACGTTCGATCACTTCAATTTCACGTGAACGAGCAACTTTCTCTTCTTCAATACCCAAAACGCGTAATCGGTTTTGTTCGGCAATATCAAGCTCACGTTGCTTATTTTGCTCGCTAATGCCAATCGCTTCTTCTGTTTGAATGCGGGCTTGCTCTGATTTTAAGCGCTCTTCTTGGCGTACTTTTTCAGCTTCGGCATATTCGCGGGCTTTCACGGTTTCAATTTCGCGCACTTGACGTGACATGGCATCTTGCTTTTGACGCTCAATTTCCAGTGACTTTTCGGTGGCTTCTTGATTTTGGATCTCAATTTTAGCGCGTTCATCACACTTCAATTGATTGGTAGATACATTTTGTACTACTGTCATTTCAGTGATGCGGCGAATACCTTCGGCATCGAGAATATTTTGCGGATCGAGCTTATCAATTGACGTTTGTTCAAGGTAATCAATAGCAACATCTTCAAGTGAATAACCCGATAAATCTTGGCCAATCACTTCTTTAATATTATCGCGAAATTCATTTCGGTGAGTAAATAACTCAACAAAATCCATTCGCTTACCAACAGTTTTAAGTGCTTCTGAGAATTTCGCTTCAAACAATTCTTGCAATGTGGCGTGCTCTGATGCACGGGCGCAACCGACTTGCTTAGCAACGCGTAAAATATCTTCTTTGTTTTCGTTAACACGAATATAAAAAGTAATGGCGATATCGGCGCGAATATTATCTTTACAGATCAAACCGCCTTTATCTTTACGCTCAAGCACCATGCGCTTGGTTGAAATGTCCATCACTTCCATTTTATGGATCACAGGATAAACAATTCCGCCCGTAGTGGTGACATCGGGCTCGTTCTTCATTTTATTAATGATCAGTGCTTGGCCTTGCTCTACCTTGCGATAAAACTTGCCGATAATTAGCAAAATAGCAAAAATAACAGCGATTGCTATACCTACAAATGTCAATATAGGTATGAGATTATCTAAAAATTCCATGTTATGTCCTAACGTGATTATCGATTTATTATGTGTTACTTACCCCTAAATAAACTAGGGTATTACCAAGGTTTGGCGGTAATAATGTAACAGTGTTGCTCTTTGAGGTGTTCAAGCAACACCGCTGTGTCACCTGATGTAAATTGCTCGTCATTTTCAGCTCTAACTTCAAGTAACTGCTCAGTACCTTGAAATTTAACCCGTGCTTGGCCAAATGTATTAGTTACTTTGCCAGTAACAACAACACATTCTAAACCCAGTAAATCTGAACTTTGCGAGGTTTGTGCGCTGCTAAAAAAGCGCTGTAATGGCCGAGAAATAATGGCCGCAATTGGCATAGCAATCAGCAAACAAACGCCCAGCATTAGCACGCCAAAAATATAAAACCACATACCATCGCCTAACAGGTAGGCAAAAAACTTATGGGCATAGATGCTGATCAACCAGCTACTCATCACTACGAGACTAATAGATACAGTAATTGGGATGCCACCAAACCCCATGCTAAACCATGAACTCAAGCCTGAGCTTTGCGACGCATCGGCTTCAATTTCTAGATCTGATTCAAACATGTCAATATCAGCAAAGCCAATAAGGGTTATTAGCCAAAACAACATCACAACTAACAACAGGGCTGAAAAAATAACGGTGGGGAAAGTAAGCGCTAAGTTTAAAAATTCCATCATTACAACTATCCATTTATTTTAAACGCAGTAGGCGATAAAACTTTTTATCATTTAGTCGCGTAAATGTTAAGTGTTTTATGGAAAATCAACGTTGTTAATATAAAAAATTGTAAATGAACGACTACTTTGAAACGTTAACTTAGCTTAATTAACGACTTAGAAGTAAAAAAACGCCGCAATTTAGCGGCGTTTTACTTTGTGTGTATGACGACCTAAGTTACATATTACCCAGCTTTATCATCATTGCTGTATACATTTTAAGATTGAGCTTAAGTTGTTCAACTGTAATAAACTCATGCTCTGAGTGACCGGTGTAGCGCTTGCCTGGCATTGATGGCCCAAACGATACCGCATTATCAAATAACTTGGCATTGGTGCCACCACCAATAGATACAAACCCAGCCTCTTGATCACCGGTAAAATGTTTAAAAATATCTAACAATGCTTGTGCATGAGGTGCGCTGTCGAGCAACATTGGCGTGCCAATCACCACATCAACACCAGATAACTTTACGTTATTTCTCACTTGCCAATTACTCAGTGCGGTATCAATTTGCGTACGCAATACCGCTTCATCTTTACCCATTGGGCGACGTAAATTCACAGCGAGTGTGAGTTCATTACCATTACGTTCAATAAGCGTTGGTGCTACTGTCATAGGTCCCATAAAGTCATGTTTATAAGCAATATCACCAAACTGTTTGCCATGTATATCAAGACCAATTAGCTGATTAATAAACGCAATTACTTGGCCATCACTGTTATTCTCAAGCTCAACACCTTTAAAAACTTCTGCTAAGTAAGCAATGGCGTTAACCCCAGATTCTGGCTCTGATGAATGAGCAGACAACCCTTTTACGCTGATAACAACACCATCAGCTTGCTCGCTAAAGTTAAATTCCACAGCGTTAAGCGCACTCGCTGCATGTTTAAGTTTGCTGACTAACGCAGTATCGGCGTTATGTAACACCACACTCGCATCTTCTGGTATTTGGCTTTTAAAAGCGCCGCCAGTAAGTTCACTTACATACACTCCTGTTTGTGCTGAGGTAGCATTAAACGTTGGTGCAATTAAGCTCCAACCTTTTTCCGCGACAACCACCGGGTATGACGCATCAATAGTAACCGCATATTTAGGCTGCTGATAGCTTTTCATAAACTCTTCAAGCGGACCCCAATCAGATTCTTCAGCTAAGTAAATCATCAACTCAATACGATTATTAAGTGTGATCTTTTGATCTTTTATAGCTTTCATTGCATATAAAGCGGTTGCGATAGCACCTTTATCATCTTCTGTTCCACGCGCAATTAATTTACCTGGCTCTGAGGTACTATCTATTTCAAACGGGCTTTTTTTCCACTTACTTGCGTTGGCAGGTTGCACATCGCCATGGGTTACTATGGTTACTTTATCTGTTTGTTGACCCATACCAATTAAGACTGTGTAACCTAAATCTTGGTAATCAAAACCAAGTTCAGCAGCTTTCATTTTTAACAAAGCTTTAAAGCCAATAAAGTCTGGATTATCAGGAGTATTGATGCCGTCTTTATTAACCGTCGGGAATGATACTAAATTAGCTAAGGTATGAATTTGCGCACTTTGGTAGGTATTTACAGCATAATCAGCAACGCTGTCATTAATCTTATTTAATTTTGCATGTGCGTTAAAGGCCAATAAAGCGATACTAGCTAAAGCTAATTTTTTCAAAACAAGTCCCATTCAATTAACAACTAAGAATCACAATTATAACGCTCTGGCTTAATAACGAACAATGCTTTGCGATAGACCGACAACTTATTATTAATAAAACATAGAGCAAAGCAGCTAGGTAAATAATAGGCTGTAAGAAACTTAAGGTTTCATCTGATCAACCATTTCAACAAAACGTTTAACCCCTTGCGTAATTTCACTTAACCCTTGAGATACTTCTAAAATACTTTCTTGCCCTTCGTTTGCAATACCAGCGACAGATCCTAATAGTTCATCCATTTGACTTATCAACGCTTGAGTTTGCTCAACGACACGGCCTATCTCTGCGGTCGATTCTGCGGTATTACTTGCAAGTGTGCGCACCTCATCAGCAACGACAGCAAAGCCACGTCCAGCTTCACCAGCTCGAGCAGCTTCAATTGCAGCATTAAGTGCAAGTAAGTTTGTTTGATCTGCAATAGTTCGAATAGTAACCACAATATCAACTATACTTTTAGACTGTATTTTAAGCTCTTTCCCTGTTGCCGTTGCATTATTAACTCGTTCAGCAATGTTTTTTGATGTTTCAACAGCTAAGCCTAAAATATTTACTGCATTGGAAGTTACTTGACTGGTTTCCTCTGAAATAGTCGCAGCTTGATCAATCGTGTTAAATGCTAAGTTAACGCGCTCTGTTATGTCTGATGCAAACTTAATAACTTTATATACCTTACCGTTTTCATCAAAGATTGGATTGTAAGTTGCCTCAAGCCACAAAATGCGACCATCTTTGCTAAATCTCTTAAAACGACCTGAATTAAATCGTCCCTTACTAAGGCTCTGCCAAAACTCTGGATTTTTAAGATAAAACTCTTTATCACAAAATATTTTATGATGTTTTCCTTTTACTTCTTCAAGTGAATAATGAACGGTTGATAAAAAGTTTTCATTAGCATCTAAAATATTTCCTTGTGTATCAAACTCAATGACTGCTAACGATAGATCTAGCGCATTAAGAATTGCATCTTTGTTCTTCAACACATTATTTATAGTCGTGATGTCATTGGCAATTTTAATAACTTTACTTACGCTGCCATCATCTTCTACAACTGGAAAATAATTTGCTTCTAAATAAATAGGAACCTTAGTTTTTGTAAAACGTAAAAAAGTACCACCAAATGATTTACCCGCACTTAAATCTTGCCAGAAATGGCGATAGTCCTCAGAATTTACATAGTCTGAATCACAAAATATTTTATGATGTTGGCCAACAATCTCACTAAGCTTAAACCCCATTACATCTAAAAAATGTTTATTAGCATCAACAATGATGCCATCCACTGTAAAACTAATAAAAGCTATATTAGATTTAATTGCATTTAGCTCTTTTTGAGCCTGAGAGGTCATTGGGTCAGTTTGTTTATGTTTATCTAAAACAGCATTCTTTGACTTAAAAAACATCATTTTATCCTTTGACTGTATCATTCTTATTAGCTATTTAAATCATAGAATTAACAACACTACTCTTTAACAGCCACACTTTAATTGTGACTACTATTCACTACCATTTAGTAACAAAAATCAATAATATCTAATAGTTGAGAATTTTAAAAAGAGCAAGATTAGTCATCAAATTAGTAAGGGGTATTACAGAAAACGCAGGAGATATAAACGATAATATTATAGGGATAGTTGAGTTTCTAAAATAAATGAGCTATCAGTAAATCTTGTTACTTTTGAGCAACTAAATTTTTAATGTGTTAGAGCATTTAAAATGCCCACATAACAAACATTTTATAAATTTATTAGTCATATTTGCATACAACGAAGTATAATGCGCATCTTAAAATTATGGGGTCGATCATGAATCGCAGAAAGAAAATCGTTACAAAGTTTAATAACAAAGATAAGCGCGCAAATGCAAAATTACATAAAAGTAATAAGCCTGCTTATGTGTCTAAAGCTGAACGTGAAAGATTGGCACTACTCGCTCAAGAACAGCAAATAGACACTTTAAACGATGAAGCGTGTTGATAAATCAATAAAAACAAAAGCTTGAGACGAAGTGAAATAAAAGTTAATAAATAGTTGCAAATTGCACATCTAACTGTAATATTGAATATTCAGCAACAATGCTGAAACACACCAATAATCACTTAGGAGGCATAAATGAACAAATTATTTATTATCGCTCCTAGTGCTCCTCAAGAATGTTCTGTCAACTATCATTTAAGTGAATGGTTCGACGAATAAAAAAACCTGAATAATTTAAAAGCAATAATGCCTCGCAGTAGGAAGGCTTCTATGTAATTAAAATTCAGGTAACAATAATGAAAAGAAAACTCTCAATTCTTAATGGATCACTAGCCGCGTGCATGTTTTTTTCGTTTGCAAGCAATGCTTGCTTAACAAACGAAGTTGAATCAAACGACACTGAAAGCAATGCAAATACCCAACTTTGTAGTAATACCACCGTTGCAGGCTCGTTGAGCCGCAATGATACTGATTGGTTTAGCTTTGAAGTAACTCAAGTCGGGCCTATTGAGGTCAGCCTTGAGCACAACACTAACGATGATTTTGACTGGGCATTATACCAAGAAACAGGATCTGCTGTTGCCGAAGGGGCAACTAGCAATGTACCAGAAACAGGCAGTTATAGTGCACAATCAACGGGTACTTATTATGTAAAAGTAACGCGTTACTCCGGTACAGGTTGGTACGATTTAACGGTCAATTTTGGTGAAGGTAGTAACACCGGTGGCGGAAGTGGCAGCGGTGATTGTGGCTATAGCTCTCGCCCTGCAAAGCCAGGTTCATTACAAGCATATTTACAAGGTGGCAGTGCTGATTCATGCAACACATTAACAGCTGATCAAGGTGCTGTATTACTTATGGGCGGTGGCAGCGATGTTGATCAAGCATTTAGTAATCGCGTTGCTAACCATGTTGGCAGCGGTGCCGATGTTGTTGTGCTTAGAACCTCTGGTACTGACGCTTATAACGATTATTTACTGAACTTAATGAATGCCGACTCAGTAGAAACACTGATCATTGATACTCGCAACAAAGCGAATGATGACTATGTTGACTGGGCTATCCGCAGTGCCGAATTTGTATGGATTGCAGGCGGTGACCAATCTGATTATCTTAATCAATGGCAAGGTACAAAAGTACAAACCGCTGTGCAACACGTTTTTGATAAGGGCGGTGTCGTTGGCGGAACGTCTGCAGGCATGGCATTAATGGCAAACAGCGTGTACGATCCAGATGGCGTTGCTGGCGCAGTATCAGATGAAGTAGTCACTGACTTTTGCCACGAAACACTTAACTTCAGCAGTCGATTTATTGATGTGCCTGTATTAAACAACAGCTTAACCGATACACACTTCCAAGAACGTGACAGAATGGGGCGTGCCATCGTGTCTTTAGGCCATCACAGCAATCAGTATTTTTCTATTGCAGCCAGTGAGGCAACCTCACTGTTCATCGATGCCTCTGGTACAGGTGTTGTTGACGGCAGCAATGAAGTTTACATCTTTAAAGAAACGGCTAATACGCAAAGAGTGACATTGCAATGTGGGAGCCCAGTAAACTATCAAAATATTAATAGAGTAAAGCTACTACCTGGTGATAATTACAATGTGGTTAGCCACGCTCATAATGGTATGCAACTAGACGTGAGCATTAATGGTAATAACAATAACTTCTACTCCCCTATCAATCCTTATTAATTCCCCCAGTTAAGAGCCCTTTGGGCTCTTTTTTA
This sequence comes from Pseudoalteromonas rhizosphaerae, assembly GCF_028885455.1. NCBI lineage: Bacteria > Pseudomonadati > Pseudomonadota > Gammaproteobacteria > Alteromonadales > Pseudoalteromonadaceae > Pseudoalteromonas > Pseudoalteromonas rhizosphaerae. Next base: position 1,302,635 of record NZ_CP118496.1, on the reverse strand, counting down.
TTTAAAAAGCAACTTGAGCAATTTCAATCAGGCAGGCATTCTCTTACTTTGTCACACTGACGCCACTTCTGAATAAAAGTATAACGAGTAACTATGAAAAACACGCACCTACAGCGCATCCATCATGTCTGTGATTATATAAACCACCATATTGATGAGCCACTTACATTAGATAGTTTAAGTGCCGTTGCCTGTTGTTCTAAATTTCATTTTCATCGTTTATTTATCTCAATAATGGGGGTAAGCGTTACTAAGTACACGCAATTTGCTCGCTTAAAGCGCGCCTCTTATCGGCTTGCTTTTGAGCATCACAAACGCATTATTGATATTGCATTAGAGGCAAGTTTTGAAAGTCCTGAAGCTTTTAGTCGTGCTTTCAAACGTGTTTTTGCTCAATCCCCAACTCAGTTCAGAAGCACACCAAACTGGCCACATTGGCATGCGCAGTTTGACTTTAAAATACCTGAATTAAAGGTTAGTAATATGAAAGTAGAAATTGTTCACTTTGCACCGCAAGCTGTTGCGTTGCTTACCCACAACGGTTCGGCCACTAAGCTTATGGAAACAGCCGCACAGTTTATTAAATGGCGAAAAGAGTCAGGCTTATCACCGGTAAAAACCAGTGATACTTATGGCATCCCTTATAGCGATCCTGCGGTGACTGACGACAACGATTTTCGCTTTGACTTCGCCGGCAGCGTCAAGCAACCAATTAGCGATAATCAATACGGCGTAAAAAATGGTGAGATCCCGGCAGGTCGCTGCGCTTTAGTCAGGCACTTTGGCAGTCATGACACTATCAGCGACACTGTTTATTATCTATATCGTCAATGGTTACCAAACAGTGCTGAAGAAGTTAGAGATTTTCCGTGCTTCTTTCATTACTTAAATCTCATTCATGAAGTAGATGAGTGTGATTTAATAACTGATATTTACTTGCCGCTAAAATAATAATTAACCGCAGAGGCAAAATCTCATTATTGCCTCTTCGTTCTGTATTCAAACTATTACAATTTCACACCCTCAAGCCGTTTAAAGCCAAGGAACTAAAATAATGCGTATAACGGATCGCTACATAGCCAACCACAGCGCTTGCTACTAGCAATTCAACTACCGCTAAATGATGTATTTGGTTTATAAACTGTACATCAACATTCATAGTTAGCATCCAATCCGCGAGTTTAAATAACGCCGTAGCACCAATGACCATGGGAAAGGTAAATGCAGCAAACCCAGGGCAAAACCTGCGGCGTAGTAATTTAAAAAATGCCGTATAAATAATTAATGTCATTAGTATGGCAATACCAAATAACCCCCCAATTATCACTGGCGACGGCTGGGTCACTACAGTGAAATACCCCGCCAACGATAAGCTTGCCGGCGCCGCTAATATAGCTAATGTGGGCTGTGCAGCATCAGGAATTTGCTCAGCAAATATTATCCGGTAAATCATTAACGGCAACATAACTGCGTACATTAACATGCCAAAATAAAGTGCTGCTTGTGCTAAAAACAACAGTGCTGGGTTACCCGAGAACGCTACATCGGCAACAATAATACCCACAGGTGGTACAAACCAACTTGGCACCATGTGTTCAATTTTAAATTCACGAACACGATGAATAACAAAGCTCAATAAAAATCCTAAGTGCAATAAAAATGCGCCTACCCAAAGCACATCCCCTGCTAATGGATTAACGTGCCCTAACGAATTAGATACCACCAACGTTGCCATAGCAAAAGTAGGCACAACGCTACCTACAACAGGGTGCGCTAAATCGGCTTTTAGTAATTGCGGGTGCAGTAAAAATTTTAAGCCAAGTATTAATAATAATACGCTCGCAATTGCCGCCCCAGTGTATTGCGCTGCGCCATTTGCATTAAACATGTTTTCCCAAGCCCAACCAAGGCTGGCTATGCCTAATGCTAATCCACCCATTGGGGTAGGTGCGGTTATTACTTTGGCTTTTATATAATTAAACATGTTTATACTCCACACTCACTGTTTATCTTATACAGAAGTTTAACCTTGCATTTTGTTTAGTTAAATCTAATTATATAGAACACATGTTCATAAAAACTAAACATAAAACTCATGAATATTTCTCTTAAACAACTTAAAGTGTTTGTAGGTATTACTCAGCATGCAACACTTACCGCAGCCTCAGAGCGGCTTTATCTATCTAAAGCGGCAGTCAGTATGGCGCTTAGCGAGCTTGAAAAGCAGTTAGGTCACCCACTGTTTGACCGAGTAAATCATCGCTTAATTTTAAATCAAGAAGGGCAAAAATTACTGCCCTTGGCCGATGAATTACTGCACAGAGCAAATGATATTAATACGCTTTTTTCGCCCCAAGCAAAAGCCAGCGGCACCTTAAGAATAGGTGCCAGCGATACCATTGGTAATCATGTGTTGCCCTTTATACTCAGTGGATTTCGCCAACAACAGCAGCATTATTCACAGCAAGTTTTTATTTCAAATTCTGAGCTTATTTGCCAAAAACTGCGCGATTTTGAGCTCGACATTGCACTAATAGAAGGCCAAGCCCAGCAAAGCGACTTAGTCTCAACCGTGTTTAGCCAAGACTCTATGTGTATTATTGCACCGCTATCCCACCCTTTAGCTGCAAAATTACAGCTTAGTTTTAATGATTTAACAAACAGCGAATGGGTATTAAGGGAAGCTGGCTCTGGTTCACGCTCATTCTTTTTACAAAACCTCGCTACGCATATCGATAATTGGAGCCAAAGTTTTGAACTCAACACGACAGAGGCACTGATCAACAGCGTTGCTGAAGGGTTAGGGCTGGGGTGTTTATCGTCACTCGCGGCACAGTACGCTTTACAAGATGGCCGCGTTACGCAGCTTAACTTAAACCACCCCATGCAAAGGCAGTTTTGGTTGGTGATGCATAAAGACAAATACAAAAATCCGTTGTTAACGCAGTTTATAGATTTTTGTGATCAGCTGTAATTTAGCCATGCTAAACATCATGGCTACATTTAGGTAATTTACTTAAAATGCGTAGCTGATACCGGCATTAACCGAGCGACCTTGTCCTGCTAATTGGCTGAAGCCTTCGCTCATATCTGTTTTAAAATCAGCAATACTGACTCCGCCTAACGGCTGTTGATAATACTGATCAAGTAAATTAGTAATTGCTAACTTAACTGTTAGCTTATCCCATCTCGCCTTGGTTGCTAAATTCACTAAGCTATAGTTGGCTGATAGATTTTCAATACGACGCGGATCTACACGCGTTTTACTATCTACCCACTGCCAGCTTAATGAGTTTTGCCATTTACCGAGTTGTTGCTCAAGGGCTATTTTGCTGTGCAGTGGCATTATTTGATATAACGGCTCATCACTGTCATCACGCTCGCCATGGGTGCTAGTAAGCGCGGCGGTTAAATCCCATGTGCCTGCATTTTTACTATCAACAACACGGATAATACCTTCAAGCTTAGTGCCATAAAGTGTGGCGTCTAAATTGGTAAATTGCAGGGTATTACGCTCAGTTAATACCTTATCTGTGCGGTTAGTACTGCCAACAACAGTAACATCAATATAATCATTTACTTGGGTATACCAAGCGTTAGCTGTTATTTGCCACTGTCCATCTTTTGCCGATTTAGTGTAACTGGTGCTGATGGTATGCGCGGTTTCGGCTACTAAGTCTGGGTTACCAATATAACCATTACCATCACCAAACCAACCAATCATACTGGTCGACATTGTGCTGACACCCCAGCTATAACGTTCATATAAATTAGGCGCACGATTTTTACGTGCTAAGCCAAATTGTAGTTCATCTTCATTAGTAATTTGGTAGCGTAATAATAGGCTGGCATCCACAAGCGTGTCACTGCGCGCGCGATCCATGGCATTAAACTCTTTTGCAGCATCTTTATTTGGATCTGCCATATTCATTGCTGGCATACTTCCCATACCTGACATTCCATTCATGCCATCACCCATGTCTGAATATGGCTGCACTTCACCGGTATCCGTTTGCACATATTCAATACGCGTACCAGCAGAGACCCACCACTTGTTATTTAGCTGCTTTTGCAGCTCAGCAAAACCGGTGTAGCGGTCGCGTTCACCGTCATTAATATTTACATAGTCGTTAGGCCCCATCATCATTGAGCCTTCAATCGCAGGCCACCAATCATCAATGCGGTAACCATAGTATTCTTGGCCGAGCAGTAATACAGTGTCAGCATCAAAGTCTAAACGCCAATTAAGTTGATAACTGATATCTTGCGCGTCGGTATTCATCGGCATCATGCCGGTTTTTTCAGCGCTGAAAAAACCCATTTCGTGCTTTATATCATTAAAGTTTATTTGCGCTCGAAACTCACCACTTTCAAGCTGGCGTTTATACTGAGTGACTATGCCATAACTGGTGTTATCCGTCATATCCATATATTGATTAGCAAAGCCCTGAAAGGGTATTTTTTGATGCGTTAATTTAACCACTAGCTGTTGTTTTTCATCTCGCAGCGCTGCAGTTAATGCATGATTTTGCACACGATATAGAGTATCTAATACTAAATCACCATTACCATCGTCATAACTATCAGCGTCTTCAAAGGCACCTTGATAATTTAAACTCAAGCTGCCACTGGCAAGTCGTGCGCCAACACCTACCGCTTGCGCATTATTTACACTGCGATACTGCGCCGACACATAACCTGAATGCCACGCTAACGTATCACTCTCACCATATTGCGCAGCAATGGTGTTTACTACAATAACGCCGGCAATGTTATCGCCACCAGCGCTTACTGGCGAAATACCTGCAATCACTTGATAAGACGATAGCTGATTAGCCGAAATATAAGATAATGGTGGGTTCATCTGATTGCCACAGGCCGCAGTAATATCTGCGCCATCGACCAGTACTTTAACTCTATCGCCCATCATGCCATTTAATATAGGTAAACTAGAAACGCCACCTGCCGCAGAGAAATCCACCCCCAACTCAGTTAAAAGCTGTTCTGCAGAACCTAAATTTGCATGGCTGTTAACGTTTTGGCCTTGTACCTCAATCACTTCAATTGAATCATCAGCAAGAACGTAAGGAGAAACTAAACTCGCGATGCAAAGTGCTAACGGAGAAAGTGCATAACGTGAATTGATAAGTGGATTGTGGTTGCTCATTTTATTCTTTAATTACAGCAGGTTTAAGATGAACAAAGTATATAGTGTGCGACGTTGCCTGAACACGTGACAAATTGTCGCACCCCAAGCTCTGACTCGATGTTTATTGTTCTTATTTTAAACACGCTAATAACTTTTAAAAGGCTGTTAGAACACTAAAAACATAAAATAGCCACAACCACTGAAAATTTATTTTTCATCAGCATGCCGCTTAATAACCAAGGTGAATATATCAAGTCATTGAAAATTAGAACGTTCCTATTCAGCCAAAAACACTGCAATCTAAAATCGTATTTTCTGCTCTAAATACACTGTTTTTAGTGCAAGACGCTGACTTATTTTTATCATACAATCGCGGTTTAATTGGTTCTTCAAAATTGCAGTTTCCTGCTTTTTATTAAATAAATCATTCATATTTTTTCGTCAGTCTTTTTACAAGGGTTATCTATGTCACCTGAACCTAGCGTCGTGAACAATACGCTAAGCACTACCGCTATTTTGTTAGTACTTGCACTGGGTACTTTTATTTTAGGATTATCGGAATTTTCGATGATGCCAATGCTGCCATTGTTCAGCGAAACATTTGCCTCAACACCAGCACAAAGCGGTTATACCATTAGCGCCTATGCGATTGGCGTAGTGATCGGTGCACCGTTTTTTATGATCACCACGGCAAATATGCGCAAGCGTAATGCCTTGCTATTATTTGTGTCGATGATGTTTATATTTAACGGCTTAAGCGCATTTGCTAATTCGTTAGAGCAGCTTATATTATTTCGCTTTTTAAGTGGTTTACCCCACGGAGCTTATTTTGCTGTTGCCATTTTATTAGCCGCAGATATAGCACCTGCCAATAAACGCGCCAGCTTTATGTCTAAAGTATTTATGGGCCTTACCATAGCAACGATTGTTGGCGTGCCTATGGTTACTTTAGTCGGTCAAAATTTTAGTTGGCGTTATTGTTTAGCGGGCACCGCAGTGCTGGCACTTGTTGCGTTAATTCTAATTGTAAAGTTCATACCAAACACAAAAAATTCAGCCCCTTCGTCGTTATTAAGCGAGTTGAGCGTACTAAAAAATAAGCTGGTTTGGTCAATTTTAGGGATCATTATTGTTGGCTTTGGCGGGGTGTTTTGCATTTATACTTATATTGCCGATACAATTTTAGTGGTCACCCACACACCAGCCTACACTATATCAATTGCGATGGTTATGTTCGGTATTGGTTGTACGCTGGGCAACTATATTTTAGGTAAGGCAGCGGATCATTCGCCCCTTAAAACCACCGGTATAGCACTTGTTGGCGCAATCATTTTTGCTACAACTTATGTAATGGCAAGCCATAACATTTGGTTACTTTATGCGGTTATATTTTTTATTGGTTTTAGTGTCGGACTTGGCACAGTTATTCAAACTATGTTGATGGATGTATCTCCGCATGGGCACGCAATGATTGGCGCACTTGTACAATGCGCATTCAATACTGCAAATGCAATTGGTCCTTGGGTTGGCGGCTTAGCAATTGCACAAGGCGCGCAACCTAATCAAACCGGCTATGTCGCCGCAGTGTTATTTGCTGGTGGATTTATTATGTGGTTACTGAGTGCATTGCAAATGGGTAAACAAAAACCGCAACTAGTTGCCCCATAAACAGCACTGCACTCTGCGTACTTTAAGCACGCAGAGTGTAGAATTTATACCTCTTCATCTTGAAAGATATCTTCAATTTTTAATTTAAATAAACGAGCTGCTTTAAACGCTAATGGTAAACTAGGATCGAACTTGCCTTTTTCGATAGCATTCACCGTTTGCCTTGATACATCAAGTAGCTCTGCTAATTTTGCCTGAGTAAGGTCATGCTCCGCGCGCAATACTTTAAGGCGGTTTTTCATTCTTCGTCCTCAGCGCCAAGTTGTTTATTCATCACTACGACAGACACTAAATAAGTTATTCCCATAAACATCACTAAATGGGAAATCCCTTGTCGAAACGAAATTACCCCGCTCGTTTGTAATACTGAGTATGCTAAACCAAATACTAAACTCCCTCCTAAGGTAATCGCCATCGCATTTAAATGTAACCGTTGCTGCAATTCATCTAAACCAGCTAAATGGCGTTTATTTGCCATAATCATCATAATACCTGCGAAAACATTAACCATAATTGCCACTATACTAAGTAGCGTGTTCTGCTCGCCCCACAGCAACAATGGCCCGAATGACGCAAGCGCCAAAGTTAAAACCCACGCCAGAGTCCACTTTGCTAAATAAACTGTGTTTAGTTTGTTACGTTGTTTGAATGTTAATCCTGTTTGTTGTTTCATGTTCTCACCTTTTTAGTCAAGTAAACTTGACTAAGTATTATTGAAGAATACATTTAAGTCAAGCAAGCTTTACATAAAGTAATGTAGATTAGACATAATCTATACTATAACTGTTTAATTAAGATTCTTAACGTTTGACTCAGAATATTGTATTAACTTATTGCTTGCAGTAGGATAAAAAAACCTGTTGAAGTAACCTCAATTTTAACAATAACAATGATGAGCCCTGCATGAGTAAATCCGTTTTCTTTGTCGGCGAATGGCAAGTAACAGCTACCACCAATAGTTTAATACGAGGCGCGCAAATCAAACAACTTGAGCCCAAAGCGATGGATGTTTTATTGTTATTATGCGAAAAACAAGGAGAGTTAGTTAGCAGTGAAGAGATCCTTAACCACTGTTGGCGCACAGTTGCAGTGGGCGATAATCCCCTGCATAAAGTCATCACGCAATTGCGTAAAGCATTTGACGATAAAGCCAGTGATCCGCAATACATAGAGACAATCCGCAAGCGCGGCTATCGCGTTATCGCCAAAATAGAGCTCCCTCTTGATGATGAGCAAAAAGCCAGCCATAGTAAGTGGCAAGGTGATTCGCCATTTGTTGGGTTAAGCGCGTTCACCCCCAATGAAGCCGCGGTGTTTTTTGGCCGCAGCAAGCAAATAAACACACTATTACAGCGGGTATCTGCGCAAATTAATTATGGCCGCGCATTTTGCTTATTGCTCGGCTCAAGTGGCTCAGGTAAGTCATCACTGGTCAATGCAGGTGTATTACCAGCACTAATGAGTGAAGCAGGCTTTGATGGCTTTCGAATTGAGTCATACTGCTTGCTCGACTTTGCAGACGTAAGTAAAGGTCGGCTATTTCTCGATCTAGCCTCTACTTTACTTGATTTAGAAATCAACGATGCGCCAGTTTTAACAAATATCAGTGCCGACTCCCTCAGTGAGTTATTACTCTCAACGCCTGAGCAAGTTATTGAGCGTTGCCAAATGGCTTTAAAGCAAGGGCAAACAACCCATATAAAACCGTATTTATTTTTATTTATCGACCGCCTTGAAGTATTGCTGTCGTCGCCAGTATTTAGCGAGCAAGAGCGCAGCCAGTTTTTAACAATTATAGAGTTACTGGCCACCAGTAACTGCATTATTATATTTAGCGCCTGTCGAAATGACTTTTACCCCCAAGTGGTTAATCAACCCAGTTTAATGGCTGGTAAAGCCAATGGCGCGCATTTTGACTTGCTACCGCCAACGCGTTCTGAATTAAAACAGATGATCCGCCTGCCAGCTTTAGCCGCAGGGCTTAGTTGGCAGCTTGACCCTGAGCACCAAACACCACTGGATGAAATGCTCTGTAACGACACCGCCAATAACCCCGACGCCCTGCCAATGCTGCAATACACTTTGCAACAACTGTACTTACAGCGCAGCGAAAACGATGAGCTATTAGTCTCTGAATACCAAGCATTGGGCGGTATTGAAGGCGCGATTGGCCAAAAAGCTGAGCACGTTTTTACACAACTGCCCAAGCAACAACAAGCCCAGCTGAGCTTGGTATTATCAAAACTAATTACCCTGCACGCTGATGGCGAAACCCTCACCAGCCGCGCAGCCCGTTGGGATGAACTCACCACCCCTGCACAAACACAACTTGCACAAGCGATGGTCGATAGCCGCTTATTTGTGTCGCACCTTAAAAACGAGCAAGCCTGTTTTAGTTTGGCACACGAAGCACTACTACGTCAGTGGCAACGCGCCATAGACTGGATAAACCAACACCAACAAAGCTTAGCCATTAAAAGTCGCTTACAAATCGCCACCGAGCGTTGGTTAAACGAGCAAAAACATGCCGACTTTTTATTAGCGCAGGGCAAGCCGTTACAAGAAGCACAAAGCCTTATAAATAACCCGATGTTTAGCCTCAGTGCTGCTGAACTGAGTTTAATTAAAGCATCAAACCGCAGGGCAAAACGTAAAAAAAGAGTGTTACAAGCCACCGCGGTTGCACTTATTTTACTCAGTTTTATAGCCACCTTTATGAGCGTACGCAGCTACCACGCCGAGCAAGTCGCGCAGCAAAAACGCTTAGAAGCCGAAAGCCTACTTGGTTTTATGGTGGGTGAATTTGCCGATAAACTGCGTAGCGTTAAACGTATGGATTTGCTCGATGGCATTAGCAATAAAGCGCTGGAGTATTTTACTAATCAAGCTGATGAGGACAACTCTCTCTTTCGCTTTACAGACCAAAAAACCGAATTTAACAACCGCTTTCAATATGCACAAACCCTTGAGGCAATGGGGGAAGTGGCCTATTCCCGCGGTAAAACCGACGAAGCATTTACCGCGTTTGAGAGCGCCCGCACCCGACTTGAGGGATTATTAAAAACCCAACCTAGCAACTTAGAGTTACTTACGCTTGCGGGTGCCAATGCCTTTTGGTTAGGGCAACTTCATTATGATAAAAGTGATTACGCTGCCACAGAGCCAATGTTTAAAAAATACCAAGCCTATAGTGAAACAATGTACTCCCTAGCACCCAATGATTTTAACTCCATTATGGAGTTGTCATATTCACATAATTCATTGGGGTCTTTGTATTTAAAGCAATTTAACTACACTGGCGCGAAACAACGCTTTACAGAGTCGCTAGCCCTTAAAAACAAAGCCCTTGAGCTTAAACCCAACAACAAAGATTTATTACGCGATAAAGCCGATACTTTAAGTTGGCTCGCCAGTACTGAAGAGAATTTAGGCCACTTTAATGCTGCATTAGCCATGTTAGAAAGTGTATCTAAAGAATTAAGAGAATTACTGATACAATATCCTCATGATGCCAGCTTGTTAAATGATTTAGCTAATACCTATCATCAACATAGCTATTTACTCCGCTTTTTTTCAGATAAACAGCATTCTTATATAAAAGCACAATTAGCCTTTGAGACAATAGATATGGCTAGACTACAAGACCCAAAAAATAAAAATTTTCAGCGTATGTATCATCAATTTCTAGCGAATAAATTATTACTATCTAATAGTACAAATGAGAACGAAGAAATTGAAAATATTATTAATTTTATAGAGCATGAAAAATTTTCTGATAAAAAAATAGTGAACACACAAATTAGTCTCATTAACTACTTCGTTAAAAAAAACGCTTGGAAAAAAGTAAAAAAGTTTTTACACCAACTTGAAGGTAAGACAGAAAACAAAGTAATTTTAACAAAAATAAATTTAATAAAAGCAAAGTTAGCGGGAAATATAAAAGATCGAATCAACTATTGTAAACAAGCACAAGTTACTATGTCCGAAATGGAAAGAACAACCCAAAGCGTAAACATAACTTACCCACTTATGCAGGCATACACTTGCTTAAATAGAGCAAACGAGATACCCAGAATAAAATCACGCCTAGTTAAACTAGGCATTACCAACTTTCAACTATAACTATGAATACAAAAGGAATAATATGAATAACACTCAAGAACAAATTCACTTTACAGTTAAAATTGTACTAGGCAGTGACGACGAAGCTAACTTTACATACTTTATAGATAAAAAAGAAGTGACAGGCGGCGGAGTTGTAAGAACCGAAACCGCGGGCATTTATAGTTTAGATGAAGCAACGCTTACTAAAGGCTTTTTATTTACTGGCGCCACTATCACCGATATCAATAAAGAAACGCCTTGCGCCCAAGACTTCAGCTTTAAAGTAAACGATAACGGCCGTACAATTACCATTATCGACACTGATGAAAACCTAGGCACAGCCTGTTTAGTTTTTAACGTTGAGTGCAATGGCAAAGCCTATGAAAGCGCTGATCCGCAAGTTAAAAATGAAGACGTAGTTTAATTAAAATTATTTTTATTTTCTAAATTGCACAGGGCTGATTTATTCCTGTGCAATTTTTTTATAAGCCAGACACCTTAACGCTAACACATACGAAGCAGCATTATTAATAATCACCTTTTATTATTACTCTATAATAAAAACCTAAACTTTCAATTGCTTATTAATTTAATATACGAAACAATCTTCTAATAGATTGATTTATAGATCAAAAAACAACATAAAATAAGGATTGTATAATTTATGTATATTAAAAAAACGCTGCTAAGCAGCTGCCTACTCGGTGCATTTAGCAGCCTAGCTGCAGATAACTTAACCAATAGCGACCCACTAACGCCTTACCAATGGCATTTAAATAACACGGGTCAAAATAGCTTTACTACAGACACGGTTGCTGGCAAAGATTTAAATTTACTTAATACCGATATGCAAGGTATTAGAGGTGATGGCGTTACTGTCACTATCATAGACAGCGGGATCGAGCTTAGTCACCCTGATTTAGTCAATAATGTCACCGCAGGCTCACTTAATTTATTAACCAGCACTGCGACCCCAACCGATAACACCGGTCACGGTACCGCTGTGGCTGGTATTATTGCCGCGCAAGCAAATAATAATATCGGTGGGCGTGGTGTTGCGCCGCAGGCGAACATAGTCGGTTTTAATTACCTTGATGCACAATCTACAAGTAATTGGCTGCAATCTCATGGTATGCCATTAACCGGCTCTGCAAACTCTCGCGTTTACAACCAAAGCTATAGTAGCAAACCGGCATTATTTACCAATGTTGATGCAGAGCACGCCCTTAGCCTACAATTAAAAGAGCGCGTAATGCAGCAAGTGAGCTTAAACAGTAACAACAGTTTAGGTGCATTATTTGTAAAGTCGGCGGGTAATGCGTTTTACCAATACACTACTTTTATTGGCGATACACAATTTCAGGTATTCCCGTATGAGCAGCAACAACAATTTAATAACGCGGGCTTACCATTTCATAACGCTAATTTAAGTGCGGATAACGCCAGTTTTTGGAATATGCTGGTATCGGCCTATAACGCTAACGGTAAATTAGCGTCGTATTCTTCTGTAGGTGCTAATGTATTTTTAACCGCCCCCGGTGGTGAAAACGCTCAAAGCCAAGCGGGTATTGTTACCACAGATATTAGCGGCTGTAATGCTGGTTTTAATACCATCGACAGCACAACGGACAACCCCCTTCAAAACACCGGGCTAGATAGCCACTGCGATGCCACCGCAGCAATGTATGGCACCTCTGCGGCAGCTGCCAATACATCGGGCGCTATTGCGCTTGTTATGTCGGCTAACCCGCAACTCGATGCCAGAACCATTAAACATATACTCGCCAGTACAGCGCGTAAGCTGGATGCCAATAATACCGGTGTTGATATTAATTTTACTGATAATTATGGTGATGCAACCCGCTACAATGCCATCCCTGGTTGGCAGCAAAATGCGGCGGGATACAACTTTCACACTTTTTATGGCTTAGGCGCAATCGATGTTGATGCTGCTGTAACGATGGCTCAAAACACCACATCGTCATTACCGGCATTACACATATCAAACTGGCATAGTAAAAACACACCGCTCACTATACCCGATGCTAACGTAAACGGTGTGCAAGATACTCTAGCAATCACTGATAATCTAACCATTGAGGCTGTGCAGTTAAAGCTATCTATTGACCATGCACGTATGCGTGACCTTGCCATTGAGCTTATTTCTCCATCAGGTACTCGCAGTGTCCTATTAAGCCCACGCACAGGGTTAATAAACGCGGCCGATACCCCAGTGCAAAACGCACTATTATTAAGCCAACATTTTTATGGTGAATCGGCAGCCGGACAGTGGAAAATTCGCTTAATTGATACCGACAATGGCACTAGCCAAACCTTACTTTACAGTGAGCAAACGGGCTTACTCAGCATGAACGAAACCAATAATAGTGTAGATGGCACGCTGCTATCTTGGTCTCTGCGTTTTTACGGCCACTAATAAAGGAATTTTTATGAAAACGAATATTTTTATTACAGTACTTACCCTTGCCGTGAGCATAACCTCACTGGCACACGCACACGGTTCAACAGCAGATATAACACCCGGCGCTTCGATACTCGCCAGCTTAGCCAATCAACCCAACAACGCAAATAGCTTACAGCTTGGCGATATTATTACTGATAGCCAAAGCGGTACTGGCCTGCAACTCACCGGCGAAGTGTTACTACAATTAACGACAGATGCCGACTTTACCAACCTGGCATCACGTTATGACTTGCAGCTAAAACACCGCGTAGGCGATATTGTTGTTGTAACAACTGCCGCTGATAATCTTCAGCAACGAGTGCAACAGTTAGCGCAAGAGCCAACAGTAAAACAAGCAAGGTTTGACCTGCGTGAGTTAGGCTTAAGCGCCGATCCTCAAGTTATAAATGAAAAAGAAAATTAATTAACAACGCTTAATTATTGATTTTTAAATTGCACAGGGCTGATTTATTCCTGTGCAATTTTTTTATAAGCCAGACACCTTAACGCCAATCATTACTAAATAACGTTATATAGGGAGGAACTTATTTTACCAACCTGGCAACACGTTATGACTTGCAGCTAAAACACCACGTAGGCGATATTGTTGTTGTAACAACTACCGCTGATAATCTTCAGCAACGAGTGCAACAGTTAGCGCAAGAGCCAACAGTAAAACAAGCAAGGTTTGACCTGCGAGAGTTGGGCTTAAGCCCGGATCCACAAGTTGAAAATAACAGAGAACCGGACTAAAACGGGCTAATAACGCCTGAATATTTTGCACAGGTTAGTTAAAAATCTGTGCAAATTAAAAAATAAAACAATAAAAATCAACACTTTAAAACCAGAAGGTTACCAGAAGGTTTATTTGCACTTTTTTAAGTAAATTTATAGACACCAAAAACGTATAGCAAAGCGTAGGGATCAAACGTGTCTAAGCAAACAAATACTAACAACCATACACTTAATGCAAATAAGCAATCAGCTGCTATTGGCAAAACCCTTTCTGCCTGTCTTTCTCACTTACAGTTTGGTGCCTTGATTGAACTGTTTAATGGTACCGCCGAAGGCATTTTTGTTATCGATGAGCAAGGCACGTTTGAGTTTGTTAACCCGATGGCGGCGCAGCTTTTAGGTGACTCTCAGCAGTCGCTGATTGGGCAAAGCTTGCTACAATTTTTACACGAAACTGATCGTGATAAATACATGTATACGTTACTAAACTGGTTAGATATAAAAGATACTCGCCTTAACTTTGGTCCTAATGAAGTAAAAATAAATAAAGCGGATGGCAATATAATTGAGGCCGACTTATCTATTTCTAATATGCCTTCAAGCATTGCGTCAGCGCAAAAACTTTATGTATGCATATTACATGATTTAAGTATTCACAAAGCAATATATAATAAATTAAAAGTACAAGCATCAACAGATCATTTAACTGGGCTTGCTAATCGCTTCACGCTAGATGAATCATTAAAACAATACTGGCAAGAAAGTATTCAAAGCCACCAGCCATTAACTAGTATATTAATTGATGTCGATCATTTTAAGAGGTTCAACGATACCTACGGCCATATTAAAGGCGATAAGTGCTTACAAAAAATAGCCAAGGTTATTTTGCAATGTATACCATCAAGAGATTGTTTAGCCGCTCGCTATGGCGGTGAAGAATTTGCTGTTATTCTGCCACGTTGCAACCATGATAGTGCTGCTGTTGTTGCCAGACATATTCAGCAACAAATTAATGCGATGTCATTTACTGATATTGGCCTACCGCCAGAAGTTAAAGTAAGTGTGAGCCAAGGTATTGCCTGCGAATTTGATAACCAATACCGCACCTGCGAAGCGCTAATATGTGCCGCTGATACGGCTTTATATAGAGCAAAATCTGACGGCAGAAATAAAATTAGTATTAGTGCTTAATACGCTATAACGGTCAATCATTTGTCTATAAGTTACAGCTCGCTATTACTTTTTGCAGACAGAACCGTAAACTGCAACTTGTAAATAAAACATACTAACAGTTACATAAGAAGCAAAATATTAACAATTAAGGTACATTGCTACTATGGTATTCTGATCTATTCTTTGTTGAGTAAACATTTTATTAGTAAAATGTTGTTGGTTAAAATCAACATACTCAAGGGATTACTATATGGCTAACTTAAAAAAACTGCCCCTACATTTAGCAATATGCAGTACATTTGCTTTTCAAGTAAGTGCCATTGCAGCAGAGCAACCAACTAGCGAAAACGAAGTAAAAGATATTGAAGTTATTTCGGTCACTGGCACACGTCGTAGTTTACGCAGCCTGTCGGAAAGTACAGTTCCTGTAGACTTGCTAACCAGTCGTGATCTAGCAACCACAGGCCAACTAGAAATAAGCCAAGTGCTTGCAGCCCAATTACCTAGCTTTAACTACCCAAGTGCAACCCTAGCTGATGGTACTGACCATGCAAAACCTGCAGTATTAAGAGGCCTAGCTCCCGATCACACCTTAGTACTTGTCAATGGTAAACGCCGTCACTCAGGTGCTTTATTGAATTTAGGTGGCACAGTTGGCCGCGGCTCTACGGCTGTTGATTTAAATAATATTCCAACCTCTGCGATTAAGCGCGTCGAAGTATTACGTGATGGTGCAGCGGCTCAATATGGCTCAGATGCCATTGCTGGTGTGATTAATATTGTACTCAAAGATGCCGATGAAGGCGGTAGTGTAAGCTACACTTACGGTCAATATGATTCGCAAATGGCAGGCTCTGCACAGTTAAAAGAAACAATCATCGACTCGCAAGGTAAGCTTGGTTTTGTTAAAGGTGATGACCGCCGCGTTAACGATGGTATTACCCGAACTGCAAGTGCCAATGCGGGCTTTTCACTTAGCGAGAATGGCTTTATCAATATCTCAATTGAAACCCGTAACAACGAGCCAACTAACCGCTCAGGTATTGATGAGCGAGAACAATATAATCGTGATGAAAACGGCGCGCTTGATCCAAAAGAGCTGACGTTTGACCGTTATAATCACCGCTTTGGTAAAGCCGATGTTGAAGATATCGCGCTATTTTATAATCTTGGCTACGACTTTAGTGATGACTTATCACTTTACTCTTTTGCCAGTTATTCAAATCGCAAAGGTAACTCAGGTGGTTTCTATCGTCGTGCCAAAGACAACCGTAATGTGCCAAGCGTTTATCCAGATGGGTTTTTACCAAACATCGACACTGATGTTGACGACTATTCGTTTGCTATCGGTTTAAATGGGGTTAGTAATGATTGGACATGGGATATCAGCACTAATTATGGTCGCAATGATTTTGCCTTAGGTGTTAGCAATAGCATCAATACCTCTATGGGTGCTAACAGTCCGACAGAGTTTGATAATGGCGCATTAGTGTATGAACAATTCCTTGTTAACATGGATGCCAGCAATAGCTTTGACTTAGGCTTGCCTGATGACGTGTTTGTTACCATTGGTACTGAATATCGCCATGAAAACTACCAAATCAAAGCCGGTGAACAAGCTTCTTATTTAACGGTGCTTGATGCACAAGGCGTGCCTGTTGCCGCCGGTGGCGCACAAGTTTTATCAGGTTTTTCACCGGATAGTGCAACTGATAAAAGCCGCCATAACATTGCCCTATTTGCTGAATTTGATACCTACCTCACTGAGAATTGGAATGCTGTGCTAGCGGGTCGATTTGAAGACTATAGTGACTTTGGCAGTACTTTTACAGCGAAACTTGCCAGCCGCTATAGCATTACTCCTTCATTATCGTTACGTGGTGCTATCAGTAGTGGTTTTAGAGCTCCGTCTCTTGCACAAACATCTTATAAATCAGTCAGCACTGTATTTGAAAATGGTGTACCTAGAGAAGTCGGATTACTTCCAAGTAGTGAGCCTGCTGCCAAAGCGCTTGGCGCAAAAGATTTAGACGCTGAAGAGTCTGTCAATATGACCGCTGGCTTTATCTTCACAGAAGGTAATTTTAGCTTCACGCTTGATGCTTATCGTATCGATATTGATGATCGCATTGTGCTTTCTGAAAACTTAGAAGGCCCTGCTGTTGAAGCTATTTTACAACAAGCAGCTGAGCTCAATACTCAAAGTGTGCGCTACTTTACCAATGCTATCGATTCGCGTACTCAAGGGGTTGATATTGTTGCCACCTATTTACTCGGTTTAGCTGATTATGGTGACTTACGCTTAAGTGCCGCTGTAAACTTTAACGATACAGAAGTTACTCATGTGAAAGACAATCCACCAGAACTCGAAGCGTTAGGTGATGGATATCAATACTTTGCACGACGTGAAATTTCTCGATTCGAAAAAGGCACACCAGCAGATAAATGGAACCTGTCTGCAACATGGGATTATGAAAATATACAGGCCACGCTTCGTGCAACTCGCTATGGTGAAGTAGTTGATACCTCAAGTAGTGCTGAGGGTGATGAGCTTCTTAAGGCGAAGTGGCTCACTGATATTGAAGTAGCGTATCGCCCAACCGAGCAATGGAAACTTGCTTTAGGTGCTAACAATCTATTTGATCAGTACCCGCAAGATACGGTAAGTAATATTGGTTATAGTGATTTCAACCAAATTTTCACTTACAGCGGGTTCACGCCATATAGTTTAGATGGTCGCTTTGTTTACGGTAGTATTAGCTACAACTTTTAAGTAGTTTGGCGGTGACAGGTTTGCTGTCACCGGTTTTTTCATAATTCCCCCGTACTCAGGTTAAGTCGCCC
Source organism: Pseudoalteromonas rhizosphaerae (assembly GCF_028885455.1). Taxonomy (NCBI): domain Bacteria; kingdom Pseudomonadati; phylum Pseudomonadota; class Gammaproteobacteria; order Alteromonadales; family Pseudoalteromonadaceae; genus Pseudoalteromonas; species Pseudoalteromonas rhizosphaerae. Next base: position 1,284,498 of record NZ_CP118496.1, on the reverse strand, counting down.
TCATATAAGCGAACACATCACTAATATAATAATTAACCTGTAGTAGCGTATATCTTCCACTCTTGAATTCAAGTATTAAGCTCAAACGTAACACATCAAAGTGAGATTCAGCCTCTCACCAAATTAACAATAAACCGCCAAATAATAAAACTAAATATACTTGGTCGGCCACACTTTTTAAACTAACCTCAGTACTCTATAAATTAAAGCTTGCATTGAGTGAACCCTGACTTATACAGTTTAGCTGCCGCATCCCTCATGAATTCTTGTGTTTTTACATCGACAGGCGCTATAACGGAGTTATCAAATTCAACAGCTGGTGTTTCCAAAATACTTTGCGCTAATACAATAGCAGTAAGGTATGCTCCATTTTCATTAGCATGATTACCATCCATATCATGTAACCCCAACTTATGTGACAATAAAAAATGATCCCATACGAGGCCTACAGGCGCCAAGCAAGCGCCGGATTCATTGGCAATACCCGCATAGATGTCATGTACATACTGTCCTTCCCATTGACGCCCTCTTTGCCCCCACTCTGGAAATAAAATAGCTTGACTACCCTGCTCTTTTGCAAGCGACACAAGCTTTTTTGCCTCTTTAGTGGAGTACAACTTCCTACGGCTTTGTGAATATTTTTGCGCTTGCAGAACAACGTGAGTTATCTTTTTATCTTTAAGCATTTTACGACTCGGTCCATGATTCCAGCGCTGATCTAAAAATAGAATCCCAGGTGCTATTAGGGAGTTCACTTTCACGTCAGGCTTGGCCGCTTCCACTATCGCTTTAACGTACTCAGGAACATTATGCCTTTTAGTATGGCTATTCCCCATATATAAAATATTTAGTTGTGATTTTTCCATGATTTTGCTGTTTTCTTCCTCGATAGATTTTGCTCTTATTGGGGCTACTAAAGTAGCCATTAAGGTCACAGCTATGACCGTTACGTATAATACTCTCATCTCTCTATCCCTTGAGTTTTAGCGCTCATCTTATTTAGCAAACTATCTATAAGCTCTGCTTGCTGGTGATGAATAAAAAAATGTTCGCCTTCGATTGCATGTAATTGCGCCGCAGGCAAAAGTTCTTGCCAACCTGATACTTCTTTACTTCCCACATCCTTATCACCTGTACCATAAATCAAGGTCGCTGGTAACGCACTTAGGCAATGCTCAGGCTCAGTATGCATATACTCGTGACCAAGGCGAAAGTCACTCCTGAGCATAGGTGATAGCAAATCCAGCAGCTGCTGATCCGCTAACAAAGCCTCAGGTGTACCGCCTAAGTCACGCAGAGCTTGGCGGAATGCAGAATCAGACAGCAAATGTAATGGCTCACGGCAATATCGCTTCCTTGGTGCTGCTTTAGCTCCGATAAACAAATGTTTACAGTTATGAAGCCGGCCTGCCTTTGCTAACTGACTGGCTAATTCGTAAGCATATAATCCTCCATTGCTGTGTCCATATAGATAAAATGGTCTATTAAAAAGATCGTCGAACTCACTTAGCACCTTGGTTACAGCATCTTCGATACTGACATCAAATGGATCTGCAAAACGGGCACCTCTACCAGGTAAGTTAATCGCAACTACTTCAATATTATGCGGTAGAAAGTACTTTGCCCAATTGTAGTAGATGCTACTGGTCCCTCCAGCGTACGGGAAACAGAAAATCCGAGCTCGAGGGTTCATTAACGGCTCTGGTGTAAAATAGTATTGTTTATCTAGCATTGTTTATAACCATCCACTCTCTTGATCATCTAATCGTTCGTCTACTTCTTTTGCCATGTTCGCAATATCACCTAACTCGAATAGATCCGCCACATTAAGCACCAGATCAAAGTTCTCATTGATGTTTGCTATTAGCTGCATTGCCATTAACGAATGCCCCCCGAGATCAAAGAAATTACTGGTAGTACTTATTCTCTCCAGTTTAAACATCGCAGCCCAAATGTCTGCTAGCTGCTTTTCAGTGCCTGTTTCAGGTGCTGTATACTGCTGTTGAGGACATTCTTTCACAAGCATAGCCCGTAATGCCTTATCATCACGTTTACCATTAAAGTTTACTGGCATTGTAGGTAATAACGCAAAGTGACTCGGCACCATGTAACTAGGTAGTTCTTTACGGATCTGTTGCCACGCCTGCATTAAGCTTGAATCGTCCCCCCCTGTTTGTAAACATAAGTAGGCACATAACGTAGGCTGAGCCTGTGCCTCCTGGTTTACCAACACCGCAGCTTGGCGCACATCAGGATGCTGCTCAAACTGACGTTCTATTTCTTGCAATTCGACTCTAAATCCACGCAATTTTACCTGGGAGTCTTTTCGTCCTTTGAAATAAATTTGGTTATCCATACCCATGCGAGCTATATCACCGCTTCGGTAATAGCGAACTTGGTTCGTTTGATCATAAACAAATGCGCTGGCTGTGGCCTCTACATCATTTTGATACCCTTCAGCAAGGTTGTGCCCATGCCAACAAAGCTCACCAATAAATCCAGGCGGTAGTAGTTTACCCATGGCATTTCGGATACTACACTGCGTTCCGACAACGGGCTGACCGATGGCAATCTCTCGCTCTGCTGATATGTTTCTCGGTACCTTGTAGAAGCTTGAGACAACAGCATTTTCTGTCGGACCGTAGAGGTTGTAAACTTGAACATCTGGGTCAAGCTCAAATAGACGCCTTACAGCATTATTAGGGAATGCATCGCCCCCTATTAATAAGTTTTGGATACCACATGAACCAGTCAGCTGCTCACACCAAGGTTCATATAGAGCAGGCGTAATCAACATGGTATTGATTTCATTGTCGACAATAACCTTATGGAGCTTATCGATTGCAACGTGTCGGTCTGGGTAGAACACGACTGCACCACCGTGCACCAATGGTGCCCAAGTTTCCAATACAGCAGCATCAAATGCCAAAGATAGCAGCTGCAACATTCTCGTATTACTATCAAAAGAACCAAAGGTAACCTGTGATAACATAGAGTAAACCGCTTTATGACTCACCTTCACGCCTTTCGGACGACCAGTAGTACCGGAGGTATAAACAATATATGCTAAATCATCACTTAGGCTGAGGTTAACAATATCAGTATGCTCGGTTGGGCTTGGCAATTGCGCTAAAGTGAAACACTGTTTTGATAGCGATAAGTCCAGCGTTTCAGATTTGAGTACAAAACGACATTGTGCATCCGACACAATGTATTCCAAGCGTTCTTTCGGTGCTGTTGGATCAAGTGGCACATAGGTGCCACCCACTTGCATTATAGCCAGCTGAGCAACCAGTAAATCCAATGAGCGATCAAATAACACCGCCACTGTATCGCCTCGACCAACGCATAACTTGACAAGCTGCTTTGCCAGTTTCTGTGATCTTGCACACAACTGTGTATAGCTTAATGATTGATCACCACAAACTACGGCGGTACGGTCGCTTTCTTGTGCAGCAACGGCTTGAATAGCCGTCACTATGGTCTGGCTTTTAAGGTCATTACTGACAGCTGGTTGCACTACTATTTCGTCACTCAAATGGTGCTCGAAAATCCCGAGTTCCGGCTCTGCAACAATTGCTTCTAATAATTTATTGAAAGCTTTAGCTGCAACTTCAATACTTTGCTGTTTGAACAGATCGCGGCAATATCCCCATGTAAAATAAAGCCCTGACTCTGACTCATATGCGGTCAAAGACAAGTCAAATTTAACATCAGAATCAACTGAGCGCTGCACGTCTGTTACTATTATATCGCCAAGATTATGGTTTACCTCTTGATTATTCTGTAACACAAAAAGAGTTTGGAACAACGGATGATACGCAGTACTTCTCTCTGGCTGCAGCTGCTCAACCAACAATTCAAATGGCATATCTTGATGCGACTGTGCATCTAAGTGCATCTGCTTGCTAGCATTAAGCGCCTCAACGAAGCTAGGATTATCGGAGAACTGGTTACGTAACACCAAGGTATTTACAAAGAAACCGATTAAGTCCTCGACGTCTCTGTGTGTACGATTCGCCACAACCGTTCCCATAACGATATCGTCTTCATTACTCCAAGCACTTAGCAACGCAGAAAATGCCGTTTGCAGTGTCATAAAGAGAGTTACACCTTGCTGCTGAGAAAGCCTCTTAAGTGCCTGTAACGTCTGTTTATCCACTTCACTGCCAATAAAGTGGCCACGGTGTGACTGCTTTTTCGGCCTCGGGTAGTCCAGCGGAATACTGTGCACCGCAGGACTATCTTGCAGTTGTGCTCGCCAGTATTGACTGTGCTGTTCGAGGTTATCACCACTGAGCCACTCTCGCTGCCAAACGGCATAGTCTCGGTACTGTACAACCAGAGCCGGCAACTGCGGTATGCCTTGGTTGCTAATTGCTCGGTATATTTCGCTTAGCTCTTGCCAGAATCGAGAGATAGACCAACCGTCACAGATCACATGATGGAATACAAAGTTGACTAAGTGATGATCATCACCAAGTTTGGCTAAATGCACTCTAAAAGGCATATCACTATTTAAGTCAAATAGAGCCGTTGAAGTAGCTGTCAACCATTGCGCTTTAGCACTTTCATTTTTACCAGTGAGATCGACTTGATCAATAACTATCTCGCTATCTTCAGCGTAATACTGCAACAAAGTACTGCCCAAAATGAACCGAGTTCTTAGACTTCGTTGGCGTTGCACCAACACATTCAGCGCTTGCTGTAACACACTGATATTTAGCGTTCCAGTTAATTCGTAAGGATACGGCATGTTATATAAGCTTGAGTCAGGGTTTGTCTTGGCAATAAACAATAGTCGTTGCTGAGCATACGACACCAGTGAAGGATTACTGTGTGCCAGCACTGTAATAGCGCTCATCTGAGGCTTTCCTGACAAATGCGCGACCTTAGTACTAAATTGTTCAAGGGTTGACGCTTCAAAGATAGCGCGCACCGGTACTTCTAGTTCATGCTCATCGCGAAGTCTTGATACTAACTGGATCGCCAACAACGAATGACCACCAAGCGCAAAAAAGTTATCGTCTAAACCCACTTTGTCCAGCATTAGTAAAGCTTGCCAAATTTTAGCCATTTGCTTTTGCATCACGGTCTCTGGCGATCGATATACCGATGCTGACTGCCAACAGGGTTGCGGTAGTGCTTTGCGGTCAATTTTACCGCTTATATTCTGCGGTAACTGCTGCAATAACATCCACGTTTGGGGAACCATGTACCCAGGTAAACGCGCCGCGATATGTGCCTGCAACTGAGCTTCATCTATTCCAGAACTTGTACAATAATAGCCGATGAGGATAGCTTGTCCTTGTGGATCTTGCTTCAATACCACACAGCTTTGGGTCACTTCATCAAGCTGCTGCAGACAAGACTCTATCTCAGCGGTTTCAATACGATAGCCATTGAGCTTAATTTGACCATCATTTCGTCCATAGTACATAACCGTACCATCATTTAACCAACGTACTAGATCGCCCGTACGGTACATGAGTTGACCTGGATTACCATACTCAGATAGATAACGCTGTTGAGTTTGTTCACTTGAAGCGCCCAAGTAACCTAAGGATACTCCTGCACCAGCAATATATAACTCACCAACGGCACCAACTGGTGCGAGCGCTAAATGCTCATCCAACACATAAAGTCGAGTATTACTTATTGGTCTACCCAATGGGAGTGCAGACCCCTTAGGCTTTGTGGTGACATCATTGAAACAACAACCTATTGTAGTTTCTGTTGGGCCATAGTGATTATATATTCTCGCATTTGGCAGTAGCCGCTTAATTTGTTCATAAGTCTGGATAGTAAACTCTTCTCCTCCCATCATCAGTGTGTGCTGCTGTTCAAGTGGATACTTCAGCTGTGACAACACAACCCCGATTTGCGTCGGTGTCACCTTAAGGTAAAGCGGCGCTGGACTTTCGGTGAGTATTTGTGCTGCACTAAAATATAAATTGTCATTGTCCGCGAGATAGACAGTTTTGCCACTTAGTAATGGTAAATAAATATTGGGTATAGTGCCGTCAAAACTTACTGAGCTCATTAAAACTGAACCCTGTAAGTCAGTAGTGAAATAACTATCCAATGCTTGTGCTAAGTAGTTTGCAATATTGCCGTGACTTACCATTACACCTTTTGGCTGCCCCGTAGATCCTGATGTGTAAATCACATAGGCAGGCATCAGGCTTGAAACGTCCACTACGGGAGCATTTATAGCCATCTGCGCCAATTGTTGCTGTAATAACGCGCTGTCAATAAAGCAGCAAGGATAGGAGGTAAATTTGTCGCCATCGCTCTCAGAGGTAATGACGCACAACGCTCCAGAATCTTGAATTAAATAGTCAATGCGAGATTGTGGATTTTCAAGATCAATAGGCAAATAGGCCCCCCCCGCTCGCAATACTGCTAACATACAGGTAATAAGCTCAATTGACTTTTCTAGACTGATAGCAACAATATCCCCAGGTTTTACCCCTTTATCAATCAGTAAATGAGCCCACTGATTAACTCGCTGATCTAAATCCCGGTAGCTAATACTCTGGCTACCTTGCACGATTGCAAGGAACTCTGGTGTTTGCTTAGCTTGTTGAGCAAACCAATCTATAAAAGGAGTTGAGCGCGTAATGGGGACTTGGGTGTCATTCCAAAGCTGCAGTGCATTTAGATCAACCGGAGCGATGATATTGAGTTTATCAAGCGGCGCTTCGGGCTCTGCCAGAACAGCTTTAGTAAGCATTTCATAGCTGCGTGCAATGCGGCTGATGCTGTGTTTATCGAACAGCTCACAATTGTATTCCCAAGCTAGAACGATACCTCCTGTAGGCTTTTCAATGGTTGATAACTTGAGATCAAACTTACTGGTATCTCGGTCATATCCCATTGGATCGATCGTTAAGTCCTTAACACTGAGTTCATCGAACTCATTGTTCTGTAGCGCAAATAAAATTTGAAACAGCGGCGAATGGTTCAAGCTTCGCTCAGGCCTTAAAACCTCAACTAAACGCTCAAATGGCATCGCTTGATGTTCAAAGGCATCGAGGATCATACTACTTTGTTGTACTAGGTTCGGGGCAAAACCTTCTTGCAGTGATAAGCGATTGCGTAATACCAGAGTGTTCACAAAGAAACCAACTAACGGCTCAACCTCTTCACGGTCTCGACCAGCTACAGGAGTACCAATCATTATATCTTCAGTACCACTATACCGTGCAACGAGCACTGCAAAGAGTGACTCCAAGACCATAAATATCGAGCACCCGTGTTGTTTAGCAACCATGTTAAGTGCGTCACTTATCTGTGCATTTAGCTCGGTTATCACCCGATCTCCCTTAAAGGATTGCACAGCCGGACGGGGCCTATCTAAAGGTAAACTATGCAACTTGGGCGCGCCTTCCAACTCTACTTTCCAATAGTGTTCAGCTAGTTGTGATGCTTCTTGCTGCTCACTCTGATGCTGCCAAACCGCATAGTCTTTATACTGAATAACGAGCTCAGGCAAAACCAAGGGTCGCGCTTCACAAAGCTGCTGATAGAGAGCAAAGAGCTCACGCTCAATAATCGCAAATGACCATCCATCAACAGCAATATGATGGATCACTATAGCTAACACATGCTCAGTTTCTCCAAGCTTAAAGAGCGTAGCTTTCACTGGCAAATCACTATCTAGTCTAAACTGTGTTGCAGCCAATTCATTTAATGACTGAGTAAGTCGGTTTTCGCGGTCAGCTTGACTGCTAAAGTCTCTAAGCGTTAGTGCAGCGAACTCAGTAAGCACTACTTGCATTGGACCTTGTGGCTTATTCTGATACACCGTACGCAAAATTTGATGGCGCTTGCTCAACTCCAAAAATGCTTGTTGTAGCACGCTGATATTAAGCTCTCCTTTGATCCTGTAATTGGCAGGCACATTATAGTTGCGGCTGCTCTGTTCCATTTGGTCTATAAACCATAGACGGCTTTGGGCGTATGAGAGTGGGTAACTATTATCATTTTGGTTGACCACACGTATTTGAGACTGCTGGTGTTGTGCCGCTGCCTCTATAGCTTTGGCAAGCGCCGCTAATACAGGGGTTTCAAAAACTTGTTTTACACCAATTTCAATCGTAAACCTCTGCTTTAATTGCGTCACTAAACGCATTGCTAGCAAGGAGTGCCCGCCAAGTGTAAAAAAGTTATCCTGTTTGCCAACCGCCTCTAACGATAAGAGTTGCTGCCATAACTCTGCGACTACCCGTTCCGTGTCTGTTTCCGGCGCAATAAATACTTGCTCTGTCTCAGTATCTGGCTGCGGTAATTTTCTTCTATCTACTTTACCATTGTCCGTCAACGGCATCTGTTCTAGATGGTAGAATATACTCGGACACATGTAATCAGGCAGTCTTGCTTGCAAATATTGCTGCAAGCTGTCATCACAAGCTTGTGCCGCAACATAGTAAGCAACCAACTGACTATTCTGATAAATATTAACTACAGCCTCACTGGCCTGAGGGTGTTGATTTAGAATAGTTTCTATTTCCCCAAGTTCTATCCTAAAGCCACGTAACTTGACTTGATTATCGGCACGCATCACATACAGCAACTGGCCATGTTGATCAAGCTGGACCAAGTCTCCAGTGCGATACCATAACTGATCAGCTAAAATACCACTGCCTTGAATAAAGCGCTCCGCAGTCAGATCTACGTTATTCAAATAACCCAAAGCAACGTTAGTTCCGCTGAGGTAGAGCTCACCAATGCAACCTGGTAATACTGGGTTTCGATATTGGTCTAATAGTAGCGCTTGGTTTCCGGGCACTAACTTGCCAATAGGTGGTAGTTGCGGCCACAGCTGACTGTCTTGTGACAACACATACTCTGTGATCACATGAGTTTCTGACGGACCATAATGGTTTACTAACACACACATTGGGTGATGCGCGAAGAATGATCTGAGTTCTTTGCTACTTTGTAACTGCTCTCCGGCTGTCACAATTTGCTTAAGATGAGACAATGTTTTATGGCTGCCAACCGCTTCGCCACAGAGCACAGATAACACCGCAAATGGCACGAAAAGACGAGCAATTTGTTGCTCATCAATAATGTCGATCAACGCCGCCATGTCCGTTCGAGTTGCTTGATCGACAACATAGAGATCACCGCCTGTAGTGAGTGCCGTGCATACCTCTTGCAGAGACACATCAAAGTTCAAAGATGCAAACTGCAGTGTTTTAGCTTTCGTTGCCAGCGCACTACCTTCTCGACGTTGGAATTTCAACAAATTCGCGAGCGTGCGGTGCGCCACAACTACGCCCTTCGGCTTGCCTGTCGAGCCTGATGTGTGGATCACATAAGCAGGATCATCTAATTGGTTTTCCCATGGCGTTACAATCTGAGGGATTGTCAATGTGGTTAATTGCTCAATATAAAGCAGCTGAGCCACTTTAGGTCGACTAGCTTGGTGCGTATTTTCACTGACAACAGCAAACTTGACCTGATTATCATGGCAAATCGTATCAATACGAGCACTTGGCCATTCACCGTCCACTGGCATATACACAGCACCAATATGCCATAACGCAAAGATGGCCAGAACAGCGTCAACACCTCTTGGCAGCATTACCACCACTTCATCATGCTGCCTGACTCCCATATGATACAAAGCAGAGCTAAGCTGCGTGATGCGCTCCTCTATTTGGCTATAGCTCAAGCTGACACTCATGTCACTCAAAGCGACAGAATTTGCAAAACGCTTCGTCGCATTTGCAAACAACGGCATCACCAGATCGCTCGAATCAAGTGTCACAACATCATTGCCAATATAAGGCGCCGTATTCGAAACTACCTGAAACTTAGCCACTTCTAGTTGCGGTGCTTGCACGATTTGGGACAATATTAGATGCAGGGCTTCATCAAAAAGTACTATGCGCTGCGCATCAAATAAGTCAGTGTTATATTCCCAAGATAACCCAAGCCCCTTGTCATTTTCAATCACACTCAGAGTGATATCAAACTTCGCCAACGCCGCTTTACTGCGCTCGATATCAATGCATAAAGCGTTACTTTCTACATCCACCGATTGGTTGTTATGTAACACCAACATAATTTGAAACAGCGGACTGTAAGCTAGGCTTCTTTCTGGTGCGAGACTTTCCACTAAGGCTTCAAATGGTACATCTTGATGTGTTTGCGCCTCCAACATATAAGCCTTGCTTTGTGACAAGATATCATAAAAGGTATCTGAGCCGTTGAACTTAGTTCGCATTACCAAAGTGTTTACAAAGAAGCCAACTAGATCTATTAACTCTTCTCTGCGTCGGTTTGCCACTGGGGTACCAATAACGATGTCATTTTGATGACTTAATTTATGTAACAGCAAGCTAAATGCAGACTGTAATACCATATACAAGGTAGTTTCCGTATGACTGGCAAGCTGTTGTAACTTCGCTAACTGAGCTTTATCCAGTTGCGAATCATACCAGGCTCCCCGATAGGTTTGCTTCGCAGGTCTAGGTCGGTTAGTTGGTAACTCATGAACAGCAGGGATACCAGCAAGTGCTTGCTGCCAGAAGCCAACTTGACGCTCAAGTTGTTCCCCTTGTAACCATTTACGTTGCCACATAGCAAAATCAGCATATTGAATAGGTAACGCTGGGAACGGGCATTCATCCCCAGTTATCAGAGCGCTATACAGTCGAATAAATTCATTAGTAATAAGTCCCATTGACCAACCGTCAGCGACAATATGATGGACAGTCAAGAGTAGTTTAAACTTACACGACTGCTCCTTGATCACTGTAACATGCAGCATAGGATCACAACTAATGTCTATTGATAAGGTCGCGGCTTGAGTTATAGCTAATTGTAATTGCTGATTTTTCTGAGTTTCAGGTAAAGTACTAAGGTCTTTAAGTGCAACAGTAAAGTTATCTTCATCATATGCAATTTGACGGCCTTCACCTTGATAGTTTACAAACCGGCTACGGAGAACTTCATGTCTTGCCAGAAGCATTTTAAACGCTTGTTCTATAAGCTTAACATCAACATCTGAATTAATCACATACACCATAGGGATGTTGTAGTTACCGCTATTTCCTTCGAGCTGATTAATAAACCACATACGCTGCTGTGCGAACGACAGTGGCGCGCCTTGTGCGGGTCGAGCCTGTACTTTCGGTTGCGCGCTTTGTTCAAGCTGTTCACTGCTATCGATTAACTTAGCTTGCTTGGCGATGGTATTGGCAGTAAACACTGACTTAACCGGTAACTCTACATTAAACTCGGCGATAATGGCAGTTACCAGCCTAGTTGCGAGTAATGAATGCCCTCCCAAATGGAAGAAATTATCGCTGATACTAACCGCATCTTTTTGTAACAGTTGTTGCCAGATCTGCTGCAGACGTTTCTCAATGTCTGTCGTAGCAGCGACAAAGTCATTTTGCACGACCTGCTCAAACACAGGTAGGCGACTACGATCGACTTTGCCGTTTGGTCGATAGTTAAAGTGGTCCACGCACATGTACGTTTCTGGTAACATGTAATCAGGTAACTTCTGACCCAGTAAACCGCGAAGCTCTTCCAATAACGCAGCATGTTTAGAGCTCGCTACTTGAGTCAGAATATAGGCGAGCAATCGCTGTTGTGTTTGCTCAAACACGACGATGGCATTTTGAACCTGAGAATGACGACTTAGCTGAGCTTCAATCTCGCCAATTTCGATGCGATAGCCACGAATTTTGATTTGATAGTCTTTACGCCCCAAACAGTGGAGACGACCCCCTTCATCCATTCGACCGAGGTCGCCCGTAGCATAGGCTCTACCTATCGATGTTTCAATAAAAGCCGCTGCAGTTTGCTGTTGACGGTTGAAATAACCAGCAGCAAGACCATGCCCAGCGATCACAATTTCGCCAACTGCGCCTTGAGGCACTGGATTACGGTTATTATCAAGTAGCACGACTTGAGTATTAGCAATTGCATGACCAATCGGAACGTATAGCGTATCTGTTAGTGTGCGTTCTGTGATCAAATAATGTGTTACATCTGACATCACCTCAGTTGAACCGTAGAGGTTAATAAGTTGTGTACCCCCCAGTGCCGCCAATGCTTGCTGAGCAAGATTGGTGGTTAGCGGCTCGCCACTGACAAACCAGTACTTCAGGTATGGTAGTTTAAACCCAGTTTGCGCCATGTATTCAATTGCAATATTGAGCAAAGAAGGAGCCGTCACTACTCGGTTAATTTTCTGCTGTTGCAAGGTTTTAAGCAACTCCGGCACTTGTTTTACCAGCTCTCGCTCAACCAAGTGCATGGTAACGCCTTGTAGTAAAGGTGTGAACAGCTCCCATACAGCCCGAATGAATGCCATAGAGGTAATATGACATGTCTGCTCATCACTTTTAAATGGGTATTTAGTTGTCATCCAGTTTACCCGATTCAAGGTTGCGCCATGGGTACCTAGCACTCCTTTTGGATTTCCTGTCGAGCCCGAAGTAAAGATAATGTGGGCTCCATCGGCTGGTTTTATTGTCGCCTCAAATACAGGTGTTTTTGGCTGACTTAAAATATCATCAACGATTTGCTCACTATCTAGCAGCTTAATTTGAGTATTGATTTGCCAGTTAATTGCCGAACTGTCAACATTACTTAATACTAACTTGCAGCCGACCTCATCTATCATGAACTGACATCTTTGCTGAGGCAATTCAGTAGAGATAGGGACATAGATAGCACCCAGCTTTATCACTGCGATAATCGCCACCACCCTAGATAAGGATCTGGACATACACACGGCAACTCTGTCACCTTGCACTATTCCCTGTGAACTGAGGTAATTAGCAAGCTGAGTAGCTTGCTCGTCTAATTCAAGATAACTGAGACGTTGATCGCCATCGACCACTGCATCAATATTTGCGCAACGTGCTACAACTTGTTGCCACTGCGATACAATAGTTGCTGAGCTTGACCACGCTGATAGCGGTTCTGGTAACTTAGCTGTATTACTCCAGGAGTGCGATAATATAGCACTATCAGGCTGTTTACAGCTGACAATGAGTAAATGCTCAAACTCATTAGCAATCATGGCAATCGTTGTTGCTTTGAACAAACGGGCATCATAAGCCCAAGTAAGTGCATAACCTTCAGTGCGGCGCGACAAATATAAAGTCAAATCATATTTATTGTCGAACTCACCAAGATCTAAACCAGCCACATCAAGTCCATGCACATCCAGTTCAGGCTGTTCATGACCGTCATAGTTAAGCATTACTTGGAATAGAGGTGCATGCTGCAAATTTCGTTCAGGGTTTAGCACTTCAACTAAACGCTCAAATGGTAGATTTGCGTGTTCGTGTGCAGCTAAATGATTGCGTCTGGCCTGCTGTAAAAGTGCTCGTAAACTTGGGGACGAACTTAAATCAAGGCGCAGTACGACTGAATTTAAGAATAACCCCATAACGTTTTGTAGTGCAGCATCATGACGATTAGAAACCGGCGTACCGACCACGATATCATATTCGTTACTCCAGCGCGCTAACAGAGCAGTAAACACACTGTGCAATAGCATGAATGAAGAAGCTTGCTCGGATGCGGATAGCTCATCTATCTGAGCACTTAAACTAGCTGGTAACAGCTGTTGATGAAAGCCACCTTTAAAGGGTTGCTGGCTATCACGTGGGTGATCCAGTGGGATGCTATGCACAGTAGGTACACCATCGAGCTGAGCTTGCCAGTAACGCTCACTATCGCTTAGTGCAACGATATTTTCTGGCTCGCGCTGCCACTTAGCAAAGTCGCGGTACTGTACCTCTAATGATGTAGTTTCTGCGTGTTCCTCACTTACCAATTGATTGTATTGGTCAAACAACGACTGCTCGAAAAGACCATACGAACCACCATCAGTGACTATATGATGCATACATATCATCAAAATATGCTTTTCCGGTGCAACACGACATAACTCAACACGAATGACTTCACCTGCTTGTAAGTCGAACTTACGCGCATTAAAGGCATTAAAATGAGTTTGGATCTGGTCTTCACCAATGCTTACCTGAGTCAACTGAAATGGAGTTTCAGCTAGAGGCAAACTGCGCTGCCACACCTGCTGCTCAGTTCCTTGTTCCACTACATTAAACTGACTGCGCAGACTCGCTTGCGTGGTAATTACATTTTCAAGCGCCTTTGTCAGTGCATCAATACAAAGCTCTCCGCCTAAAACGTACCCCGCTGGCATATGATAGCTGGACGATTCAGGGTTTAGCTGCTGCATAAACCACAACCGTTCCTGGGCAAAACTTAACACGCTCCATTGTCCCTCTGCCACCTTAGCAATTAATTTTAGCCCTTGATCTTGCTCTTGGCCCTGTGATTCATCGATTAACTTAGCAAGCTCCATGATAGTGCTATGGCTAAAAATAACTTTAAGCGGTAGCTGCAAGCCATACGCTTTTTCAATAGCAATTAACAAACGTGTAGCGAGTAGCGAATGTCCACCCAACCTAAAGAAGTTACAATCGATACTAATTTGATCCTCTGTAATCTTTAATAGCTTAGACCAAACTTCGACTAAGAAAGCCTCGGTTGCAGTAGTTGCACTAATTTTTTTATTATTTTCCACAGCGACATTTTTAAGCTGAGACAAGGCTTTTGACTTGTCTAACTTACCGTTTCGAGTCAGGGGTAAGGTATCAAAAAATGCAAATAAGTCCGGCACCATATAGCTAGGTAGCGCCTTAACTAGTTTCTGAGTTAAGTTATTTTGCCACTCACTCTGCACAGCCTCACCGTGACCAACCACAACGGCAGCTAACTGCTGCTGACCCTGACTGTCAGTAAAGGTAAAACAGCGTGCTTGAGAGACAAACTCACAAGCCTGGATGGCTAAGTCAATCTCATTGAGTTCAACTCTAAAACCTCGAATTTTAACCTGTTCGTCGTTTCTACCTAAGTATTCGAGCTTTCCATTGCCGTTCAACCTAACTCTATCGCCAGTGCGATAGTAACAATTGCCGTCAGCAGCAACCGAGAATTGCTCCGCGGTTAATTCCTCGCGGCCGAGATAACCCAATGCTAGCTGTGGCCCGCTGACATACAATTCTCCCACCGCTCCTCTTGGCACTGGCTGGCCGTTAGTATCGATAATTTGTAAATTACATTCCCCGACAGCTTGCCCAATAAAAGCGTACCCTATTTGCGAGAAGTCAGTAATGCATTCAGCACAAGCAACATGCGTTTCAGTTGGGCCATAGTGATTCCAAAGCGTTATAGCGTGCTTAGTACACCAAGCACTTATAGCGCTAGACAAAAATAACGCTTCTCCCGCTACGATAACCTCTTGCAAGTTACAAGCGTGATCCGGTTCTCCCCCTTCTTCCGTAATGATTTGTAGCACTGCAGGTGGGCAAAATAGCCGCTCGATGTTTCTTTGTGATAACAATTGCGATAACTGCGCTAAGTTGTCTTTTTGTTGCTCGTCAATCGTAATTATTGTGCTTGCAGTATACCAACTGGTAACCAACTCTTGCACCGAGACATCAAACGTCAGCGGGGTAAATTGTAACGTTCTCAATGCATCCACCAACCCGTTACCATTTTGTTGCGCCACAACTAAGTGACAAATTGTTCGGTGCGTTTGTACCACCCCTTTCGGCTCTCCTGTGGTCCCTGAGGTATAAATCACATAAGCCGGATCATCACCGGAAATTGCAACGGTGGGCGTAAATGTACTAGCGTCGTATTGGCTTAGTTGAGTTGCCAGTTGTGGCCATGGCAATGCAATATTAGGTAACGCCAATTCGCTAGATAGCTCTTTTAGGCTACACTCGTCAGCAGTCTCTATCAGATGTTGCGCGCCACTATTTTGCAGTATGAAGCGCAGTCGTTGCCGTGGCAGCTTAATATCGAGTGGCAAATAAGCGGCCCCCAATATAAGAACCGCAGCTATCGTTAAGTAGGTAGTTGGTGAACGTGCACTAGTCAGCGCAACAATCTGATGCTGACGGACCCCCTGCTGGTAAAGCAGTCTAGCCAACTGATTAGCTTGAGTAACAAAAGTATGATAATCCCAACTATATGAACCAAAATCAAAAGCCGTTGTTTCGGAGTGATCACTAGCAGTGCATTGCAAAATATCAGCAATAGAACAGGGATAGCATAGTTTGCTATCTTTTGCCGGAGACAATAAAGGTGCTGGATCAGACGCTAACTCTGATAATGTATTTTCAGGATGAGCTAGCGCCTCCTCACATAGGCGCACAAAGGTATCAGCAATAGAGCGGATAGTGACCTCTTCAAACAGGTCACTATTATACTCCCAATCAAGATGGATCTGTCCTGTTTGTTCTATCACCGATAGGGTTAAATCAAATTTACTTTGTTCAAACTCGACTGCATGTTCTAGTAGATCAATGCCATTAATTTGCCAAGCTTGGGAGTGCTGGCTCTGTACCACTAATAGTATTTGGAATAATGGATTAAAGCGATTACTTCGCTCCAGCTGCAAATCAGCAACCAAAGTTTCAAAAGACACATTTTGATTATCAAAAGCAGCTAAGGCTATCGCTTTACTATTGGCCAGCAGCTGTGAAAAAGACTGTTGCAAATCAGTTTCCATGCGCAGCACTACGGTATTGGCAAAGAAGCCCAGCATATTTTGAGTTTCAACCATCTCACGATTCGCCACCGGTGTACCAATGACGATATCACGACTGCCACTAAACTTGCTTAATACGGCACTGAACAGGGCGTGCATAGCCATAAACACACTACTACCACTTCGCTCACAATAAGCTTTTAGTGCAGCGGTACTAGACTTGCTTAACTTATTGAAGACCACTTGTCCTTTATGAGATATAGTCTCAGGCCTTGGGTTATCTAGTGGTAAATCATGTACTGCTGACAAATCCGCTAATTGTGTATGCCAATATTCACGTTGTGAGTCAAGTTGACTTTGATCAACTTGGCTTTGCTCCCATACAGCGTAATCCGCGTATTGCAATGGTGCGGGTGTTAAGCGACTAGAATCGCCAGCATGTTTATATAAATCACGGAGCTCGCTCATAAATAGTTCAATCCCAGAACCATCCATAGCAATGTGATGAAAGTTAAATAACAAAGTGTAGTGATCAGCGCCGCGAACAAACGCATAAGCTCTAAATAATATTTGCTGATCTAATTTAAATGATTCGATTGCCAACCGAGCCAAATGATTATTTAACTCAGTTATGGTTTTATTCACCACATCATGTCTCTTAAGTGAAAATAACTCGCTTTCTAGTATCTTTTGGTACGGGCCTTGCTCATCTTGACAAAGACAGGTGCGCAACACTTCGTGGCGTTCAACTAACGTTTTTAGTGATTGCTCAAGAATATCTAAATCAAGCGCACCACGATAATCGAATGCAAATGGCATATTATATTGCGCACTTTGCCCCTCCATTTGATTAACCAACCATAGCCGCTGCTGTGCATCACTTAAGGGCAAACGCTCTGGCCGTGGCAGTACTTCCAATTTAAGCTGTTCAGTATTTTGGTTATTTGCTGCAAGCTGTTGCGCCAACAGTCGTATAGTTGGAAACTTAAATACCGTCGATACATTGATTGAGTAGGTATACTTTTGTTTTATTCGCGCAACCAGTTTACTCGCTGCTAATGAGTGACCGCCGAGCATAAAAAAGTTTGCTTCGACACTAATTTGCTCTTCATCTAAGCATAATATTTCAGCCCATAGCTGCTGTAACAATTGCTCAACCGAATTAGCCGGTGCAACATATTGCACTTGTGACAAAGTAAGTTCTGGTAAAATTTGGTAATTGATCTTACCGCTAGCTTTGTATGGAACTTGATCAATACGCATATAATGGCTTGGATGCATATACTGCGGCAAGTAAGCTTGAGTAAGCTGTTTGAGTAATTGAACAATACGTTCATCTTGGTTGATGCTACAACCATCTATCGCAACGAAGAAAGCCACTAAGCTCGACTGCTGCACCATTAGTACCACTTGAGATACTAACTCGCATTGATTGAGCACGGCCTCTATCTCGCCTAATTCAATTCGAAATCCTCGCAGTTTCACTTGATGATCAACGCGACCCAAGTACTCTAACAGGCCATCGTGATTCCAACGTACTAGGTCACCAGAACGATACAATGTGCCTTTATGGATCGGGTTATCTAAAAACACTTTTGCTGTTTGTTGTGGGTTATTCAAATAACCGCTAGTGACGCTTTGACCCGCAATATAAAGCTCCCCTATAGACCCAATAGGTAAACAGCGTTGATGTTCGTCTAATACATACAACTGCGTATTAGCCATCGCACTTCCTAGATGAGGATTGTCAGACAGCACTTTAGTTTGCGTGACCTGAACGGTTGCCTCGGTAGGACCATAGGCATTATAGAAAACCACCTTCTGAGTTCTGCTGTAAGCTGCGAGTTGCTGCCAGAGTCGTTGATTTAACGCTTCACCGCCGAGCATTAGGCTTGGCATTTGTAGGGCTCCACTCTCCAGCATTTGTTCGGCAAATGAAGGAGTGGCAAACGAGAAGTTTATCTTATATTGCTGACAAAAACGCATATAAACGTAAGGATCTCTTGCTGTTTCATCATCAGCAATAATCAACCTTCCGCCACTGGCTAGCACCGCCAAACCAAACAGCGACGCATCAAATACTAAGGGTGCTCGCCATCCCCATCGCACGGTAGACAAACAAATATCCGCGAAACTCGCATGTATCCAACTGGCGATAAACTGAGCTAAATTATGTTGGCTAACACAAACACCTTTAGGCTCGCCAGTAGAACCAGAGGTAAACAACAAGTAAGCAATATCAACCTGTGATTCAAGCGCCTCATAATGATGGTCAGACTCAACATTATTGATATCAACTACCGTGACTTGAGGCTCAAATATCGAGGCTAATGCCACATCTTTGGCCAATAAAATATGGATTTTTGCTTGCTGACAGATTTTTTCTATACGCGCTTTCGGATAATCTTCCGCCAAAGGAACAAACGCGGCACCACAAAGCTGGGCCGCATAGATGGCAACAACAGCGTCTATGCTACGTGGCAAAAAGAGTCCAAGGTTGTCTTTTGGTTTTAATCCTAGGTGCTGTAGATAGGCAGCAAGTATCGCAGCACGCTGATGCAGTTGCAGATAACTAATTGCAGCACTGCCCTGCTCAATCGCAATTTTTTCTGGCGTTTGTTCTGCTCGCTTCATAAGCAATGAAACGAAATCATCAACAACGTTTAGTGCAGGGCCAGCGCCTAAAGCAATCATCGCTCTTTGCTGCTCTGAGCTAATTAAATCAGGTAACGTCTTTAAGGGTTTGTCACTATTTTCTAGTAACAGAGTGATACCATTACTTAGTTGCGTCAATATTGTCTGTGCTGTAGCTGCCCTGAAAATATCTATGCTGTAGTCTATTTCTATCAGTAGCTCACCAGATTGCTGCTCTGTCGCACTAAGAGTTAAATCAAACTTAGCATAACTGCTTTGTTCGGGCATCGTCTCACACTGCAAGTCGCCGATATTAATATTTTCACTGTGCTCCGCGGTCAGATAGCTAAACATAATTTGAAATAGCGGATGAATATTGGCAGCTCGCTCAGGGTTTAACTCCTCCACCAAAGTCTCAAAAGGATAGGCTTGATGTTCATAAGCCTCAAGAAAGACACTGTTCTGCTGAGCGACAAATTCCGCAAAACTTTGGTTTTGCGTAACTTGAGAGCGAAGCACGACACTATTTACGAAATAGCCAATCATCTGTTCACAATGATCTTGTTGACGATTTGCCATGGGTGTAGCCATGACAATATCTTGCTCCTGACTAAGCGTAGCCAGTACCCAAGAGAAAACACTTTGCAACACAACAAATGGCGTAGTTTGCTGGGAGATTGCAAACTCTCGGATCAGCTTGGCTTGTGTTGAGTCTAATCTAGTCGACAGCGTATTTGCTTGGTAACTTGGGTCTATTGGTCGCGGCTTATCAAGTGGCAATGCATGTTGTACTGGTAGCTCTGTGAGTTGTGTACGCCAATAGCTCAAAAGTTTTTTGCTGTAGTCAGGTTTAGACAACTGCTGCGCCTGCCAGCGGGCATAATCATGGTAAAGTGGTCCATATTGACGTTGTGTGTTCTCACCTCGATAAAGACTATCTAGTTGCTCGGTAATAAGACCCATTGACCACCCATCAGCGGCAATATGATGGATACATATGGCTAACACATACTGCTCATCAGGTAGTGTAATCAGCATAGCACGAAGCATTGAAGGGCTTTTTGGCGTTAAGCCTTGATGCAACTTGACGAAGCTTTGCTGTAAAAGATCATCCACATCAGTTACGTCTGCTGTGGATAGATCTTGCTGATAAACCACCTCTTTTGGTACATCATTAAGCTGCGCTTTAAGCTCTTGCTGCTGCAAAATTGAAGTACGCAGCACTGGATTTTGTTTCAGCAATAAATGAACAGCTTGTTGTAAGCGAGTAATGTCAGGTTTCTTACTAAGCTTTAAATATAGCGGAATATAGTAGCCAGCTTGGTCTCCACTCATTTCACATACTAACCACATTTGTCGCTGCGCAACAGATAAGCACGGTTCAAATTGCTCAGCACACTCAATAACTTGTACCTGCTTAGTAGTTGATTGCTGCTCCACTAGTTTCGCCTGTGCCCGCACTGTAGCGTACTTAAAAATAAGAGCTAATGTCCAATCAGCAGAAAATGCTTTATTGATAAGCATGATCAGTTTGGCAGCCAACAGCGAGTGTCCACCAAGTGCAAAAAAGTTGGCATCTACACTAATTTTTTTTGGTGAATGTGGTAACACTTGACTCCAAAGTTCGACTAACTTGGCTTCGATATGGTTATCAGGCCCTTGGTAATGCTCTTGTTTGACTTGCGGTATCGGGAGCCTACGTTTATCGACTTTCCCGCTAACAAGCAAAGGCATATCGGCCAATTCAATCACATGTTCAGGTATCATGTAATCTGGCAGTTTGTCTCTTAACAACTGGTTCAAATGCTGAATGGGCTCGTGATTACTCCCCTTTTTACTTATAAAGTAAGCAACTAATTGTTGCGCAATAACGGCAACATGGCATTGCTTAACTAGACCACTGTCTTGTATTATCCTGTTGATCTCACCCAACTCGACTCTCAAGCCTCGGAGTTTCACTTGCTCATCAAGACGGCCAAGATAGATCAGTCTGCCTGACTCATCCCAACGAACTAGATCTCCGGTACGATAAAGCTTGCTAGTAGATAATGGATTATCTAGATAGCTTCCCTTTGTTAACTCCGGTTTTTCCAAGTAGCCGGGGGTGACACCTTCCCCTGCGATATAGAGCTCCCCTTTTGCCCCCATAGGCACCAATCGTTGGAACTCATCCAGTATATATAACTGAGTGTTAACCACTGCTTCACCTAAGTGTGGCAATGCTCCAGTTATTTCAGTGTAAGTAACATAGACAGTGGTTTCCGTTGGACCATAAACATTGTAGCTGAGATGGTTTTTCGCTCTTAGAGCCACTAACTTATCCCATAATGGCTTTTCAATGGCTTCACCACCCAGAATTAAATTAGGCAGTTTGACGTCTTTGGGCCAAGCATCAAGCATTAACTCACAAAATGAAGGGGTTGCGAAAGTATAGTTGATACCACTTTGACGGACAAAATCGATGTAGCGATTTGGATCGCGACTTGATTCTCTGTCGCAAACCCATAACTGTCCCCCTAGAGCTAAAGCGGCTAACCCCACCATTGCAGCATCAAAAACCAACGGTGCTCTCCAGCCCCAGTGAATCTGCTGCAGTGATTGCTTAGCAAAGATAGTTTCTCCTGCGACGGTAATAAAATGTGCCAGATTCCTATGATTAACCTCAACTCCTTTGGGTTCCCCTGTTGAGCCCGAAGTAAACAAAATATAGGCCAAATCTTGCTCAGCAACTTCAACTGGCCGATATTCTTCTTTTATCTCATGCAACTGCTCTATCAATAGAAGTGGCGTCGAACCTTGATAGTTTACAGCCAACTTTTGGCAGCTAACTATGACGCGGGGCTTTGCTTGTTCACAGATATTAGCAACACGCTGACTAGGGTAGCTTTCATCAAGCGGAACAAATGCAGCTCCACACAGATGAATGGCGTGCAGCATAACCACGGTATGCGCTTTACGCTGCAACAAAATTGCAACCCTATCCCCTTGTTTTACACCATTAGCTTGCAGACATGCTGCGTAATTATATGCCAGCTTATGAAACTCACGAAAACTAAATTGGCTGCTCAAGTCACTTAATGCCAATATGTCACTTTGAGAATCTGCCAACTTACTCAACCTTACTGGCATCAACTCTAACTCAGACTGACTGAATTTCGCTTTCTGCGATTTAGACAAAACGTGTTTGGCTTGCTCCGGTGCTATCAATGCTATTTCAGCTAATGGCGTATTCGCTTTTTCCAAGCATATATTCAACGTATGTAGAAGTTGATCTAAGAAGCTCTCAATAAACGACTGCGCAAATAGCGCTTTCGCATAATCCAGTTCAATAAGTAGCGATCCAGAACTTGCTTCAATAGCATTAACTGTTAAATCAAATTTCGCTGCAGCTTGCTCAGGCTTAAGAGCAGAGGCTTCGACTTCAGGTAGCTGTAAAGAGCTAAATTGCTCATCATGAGTGAGATAATTAAACATAATTTGAAAAAGAGGGTGACATCCGCTTACGCGCTGCGGGTTCAGTATTTCAACCAATTGTTCAAATGGCATCTCTTGATGCTCGTAAGCCTGCAGTACCAGCCGCTGTTGTTTTTTAAGCATCTCAACAAAAGTATTTGACCAATCAACCTGACTAAGTAGTACTACTGAGTTAACAAAGTAGCCCAGCATCTCCTGAGTGTCTTGATGACTACGGTTAGCCATAGTAGTACCCAGAACCACATCTTGTTCATTACTGAACTGAACTATCACTAGACTTAGAGCACTTTGCAAAAGTACAAATGGCGTAACATTATATTGGTTAGCCAACCCCTTTAGATTGGCGTAATCATCCTGACCTATTATCCGCTTACAGGTATTGGCAATATGGCTCTCGCTGGTTCGCTCCAATGTAGGTAAACTATGTATGGTCGGCAGATCAACCAATTGATGTTGCCAATACTGCTTAAGTTGCGACAAATAGTCACTATTGGAGAATTGTTGACGTTGCCAGGCCGCATAGTCACTATACTGTGTGAGTGTCTCAACCTTAGAGTTGGGATCGATATATAGCTTGGAGAGTTCAGTTCCTAAGAGTTCGATTGACCAACCATCTGCGGCAATATGGTGGCACCACAACCTTAATTCATAATGCTTGGCCGCAACTTTTAGTAATACAGCTCTGAGCATAGTGGCAGCAGTTGGTGTAAGCTCAACATTGATCTGCTGGGTCAGCTTAGCTACTCTTTGCTGCTGCTCTGCTGACGAGTAACTGGTCATATCAATGTATTCTAGCGCACAAGATGGTACAGGGTTGACTCGAGTGCTCATCCCCTGCTGGTTTTTTACAATGCAAGTACGTAAAACACGATGGCGATGCAGCAGCTCAACCAATGCAGAATTTAAACGCTTATAATCTACTTCTCCATGCAGAGCTAAATGAAGAGGCAGCAAATATCCTGCTTGGTTATCACTGATCTCACAGGCCAGCCACATCTGTTGCTGGGCAAAGGATAGCTCAGTGGCTGTTTCTATATCAACCACGATGGCTGATGTATGCATCTCAGACTCTGATTTCGGAGCGTCAAATAAGCAAGCTAATTGTAAAATCGTAGGGTTGGCGAACAACTCAGTCATGGTCAACGGATAGTTAAACTCTTTTCTCATAACACTAATTAGCCGTGTTGCTAAAAGAGAGTGCCCACCTAAAGCAAAGAAGTTATCGTTACAACTAATCCTCTGTGAAGGTAATCCTAGAATATCACTCCAAATTACTGTTAGCCGATGTTCTTTAGCATTGCTCGGTGCAATATAGAGCCTCGTATCATCAAGTCCAGGTTTGGGTAAAGCACGCATATTGACTTTACCATTAACCGTAATTGGCAACTCCGTCAAAATGATCATTTGACTCGGCACCATATAACTAGGCAGTTTAGTGATTAACATTTGTTTTAGTGAAGACTTTAGTTCATATTCAGTGCTGCTGTCTTTACTTACTAGATAGGCAATAAGTTGTTCATTATAGACTGTCACTACAGCTTGGTTAACTGCATGATGCTGCATCATCACCGCTTCAATCTCAGCAGGTTCGATACGGTAGCCCCGTAATTTTAGCTGCTCATCAACTCTGCCCATAAACTCGAGCTTACCGTCACAATTCCAGCGAGCTAAATCGCCAGTTTTGAATAACCGTTGATTAGGCAAAAATGGACTTGAAATGAATTTCTCTGCGGTTAATTCGGTTTGATTGATGTAACCGTCTGTAACACCTAAGCCTGCAACCCATAACTCTCCTTTAGCGCCCCTTGGTAACAACTGCCCACCCTCGTCCACCAAATATACTTGGCTGTTCGCAGCGGCATGACCAATACTTGGCTTAGTTGACTGATTTACATTACAAATTGTTATATATACGGTCGTTTCGGTTGGTCCATAGTAATTGAGTGTTGTTTGACTCGAAGAAACTGAAATGCCGCTTAGTCGCTCCCACAGTGGTAGCGAAATACGCTCGCCGCCGATTGCTAAGTTTGGTATCTTTGCTGGGTCAGTCCAGTGATCTAAAAATAATTCACAAAATGATGGGGTGAGACAGCAGTGCGTGATCTGTTGTTGGCGACAAAACTCTGCATATGCTTGCGGATCTTGGCATGTGCTCTGCTCAGCCAGCACCACAGTAGCGCCTGCAGCAATCGCACCCAACCCAAGTAATGAACCATCAAAAATAAACGCTAAGCGCCATCCCCAACGAACATCGTCAAGCCTAGTTTTTGGTAGTCCTTCTTTACTAAAAGCAGTTAAGAAATAGCTTAAATTGCGCTGAGTAACTGCTACCCCTTTCGGTTTACCTGTAGAACCTGAGGTGAAAAGCAAATAAGCGATATCGTCGGGGTTCACTAGCACTTGCTGACATGGCTTTTGCTGTGCTATCGCCCGCCCAACTTCAACTACCAGACAGTCAAAATCATTACACACAGATGTTTTACTAAAAGTAATTAGCACTGTAATACTAGCTTGTTCAATAATGTTATTAACACGATCTGTAGGGTAATCCAGATCAATAGGAACAAACGTGGCTCCCACCAAATGACAAGCATAAACGGCAACCACATACTCGACTTTTCTTGGCATCATGATAGCAACCGCGTCGCCTGGCTTAACTCCCTGATATTGCAAAAAGCCAGCCAATGCATGAGATTGTTCTCGTAGCATTCGGTAATTTAATGCCGTAGTTGTATCGATCAGTACATCACGGTCATCTCCGCCTTGCCCTAGACATTCAAGCCTTTCGACTAGAGTGCCGCCAAGCTCTAAATCCTCACCTTGTCCGAGCTTAATGATACGACTCTGTTGGTCTTGATCTAGAATCTTAGGTAACTCAGATAGGTGCTTTGAAGACATATTCAACCAGTTGTCTAAACCATCACAAAACTGTGTAAGAATTTGTTCAGCAGTGTCATGTTCAAATAGACTACTATTGTAATAAAAGCTGGCAGTAAGTTCGCCATTCATGCCTTGCCAAACATCGAGTGTTAAGTCAAATTTGGCATGTTTATCTTGTTCAGATAACACATTAGCCTGCACCTCACCTAGAGCAAAAGATTCTCGTTGCGACACTTTTCCAAGGTAGTTGAACAATATCTGAAAGACTGGATGGACATGTTCTTGACGAGGGAGTTTTAAGGTGTCTAACAAACAGCTAAATGGCATTGCTTGGTGCGCCATAGCAGCCATTATGGTATTGTGTTGAAGAGCAATAAACTGGCTCAGTGTATTATTAACATCTACACTACTGCGAACCGCTACGGGGTTAACGAAATAACCTATCATCTCTTGAGTAACGGCTGGTTCACGATTTGCCATGGGACAACCAATGACCACTTCGTCTTCACGACTAAATTGGTTTACCACCAAAGTAAATATACTTTGTAAGACTACAAACTCAGAAGTGCCATGCTGTTGTGCAAAAGCTCGAACCTTGCTCCCGGTATCCGCTGATAAAGTTTGGCGAACCATCCCAGCTTGCGCATCTTGATCATTTAGACTTGCTCTAGAATAATCAAGTGCGATGCCATGAATTTGAGGGATATCCGTTAATTGCTGCTGCCAATACTGTTGTAATTGATGGTATTCTTCATTTCCGCACCACTGCTGTTGTTGCCAACGAGCATAATCTGAATATTGCACACGTTTAAGTTCAGCCACATGCTGTTCACTGCCATATAACTCCATTAATTGGCTGCAAAATAAGTTAATAGACCAATCATCGATGGCAATATGATGAAAAACAAGGCAAAGAATATGACTGTTTTGGGCTAGGGTAATTAATACCGCATCAAACATGACTTCACTTTGTGGAGTTAGGTTACCTCCCAAATTAGAACGAATACTTGCCACTTCCAGCTCTTGCAATTCAACATCAATATCACTCAAATCAATTTGCTTCAATGGCCGCGGCGTTATTGCGGAAACGGTTGCATTTAGCTGGCCTTCTTCATCGGTACAAATACGAGTTCTTAATACCTCATTCTGAAGTACTAATGTATCTAAAGCTTTTTGTAATTGTGGGATATTCAACTCACCCGTTAACTCCAGCGTTAAGGGGACTAGGTAGCTGCTTTGATGCTGTCCACTTTGACAAGCCAACCACATTTGTTGCTGCGCAAAAGATACGGCTAATTGGCCATCGCCAGCTTCCATAAAAGTCAATTGGGAGGTGGCCGAATCATGGTTTGACGCCAACTTAAGATCAGCATCGATTAATTCAGCCTGAGCCAAGATACTGGAATGTTTTAACAAAGATTCAAAGGTGAGATTGACATCCCACTCTTCGCGAACCATAGCCAAGATCCTTAGACTAATTAACGAGTGACCACCTAAACTAAAAAAGCTTTCTTCACAACAAAGCGTCTGTGCGTCCACTTCAAAGGCATTTGCCCACACTTCTCTCAGTTTTGCTTGGAGTGCATTCTGTGGTGCTACTTTTTGCGCTTTAGGTTCCTCAGGCAATGAATACTTTCGTAATGTCCCTCTATCTATTTTATCGTTAGGTAACAAAGGTAATTCTGCTAATGCCACAAAATGGTTAGGCACCATATGACTTGGTAAACGTTGAGCCGCATATGTTCTGAGATCTTGACTCTTAAGTAGCTCGTCTTGGCTAACGTAAAATGCCACCAATTGAACATTATTAGCTACTTTAACATCAACCACGGCTAAACTAATGATGCTGCTGTGACCTAAAAGCTGGTTATCGATTTCACCCAACTCAACACGAAACCCTCTTACTTTAACTTGATCATCGATTCGGCCTAGAAAATAAAATTCATCATCATGGCCTTGTCTCACTAGATCGCCTGTGCGATACCAACGAGTATTCCTATATTCAATAAAACTCTGCTGATTCTCATCTTCTCGATTGAGATAACCATTCGATAGACAAGGACCTGATAGCCACAACTCACCCACCGCGCCGTTAGGTTGCTCATTCCCGTTACGGTCAATGACCAGCGCATTTCTTGGCCCACATAGCTTTCCTATTGGGACACTTACACGTTCTAGATCAGTGACGCTGACTTCATGCCAGGTTGCCGTAATAGTAGCCTCTGTCGGCCCATAGGCATTAATAAGCCTACAGTGGTTAAACAAATTTAGTTCAGACCAGCGTTTAACAATTTGTGGATTGAGTGTCTCACCACCTAATACAATTGTGTGCAGTTTAGCTGCGTACCAAAAGTCATCTAATTTAGTCTGTTTTGCAAGCAGCTCTACCATCAATGCAGGTGGTAGATCTGTGCAACTTATATCGTGATCTAAAATATACGAAGTTAGCTGCTGATGATGCCACAACTTATTATCCTTGATATGAACAGCTGCACCTGATGTTAGCGCAACCCAGATTTGCTCCAGTGCTGTATCAACATTAAGTGAGGAAAATGAAAGAACACGATCGTCACAACCCAAGTTCAAATGAGCATTCATCGCCAGGATATGGCTGGCAAAAGCTTGATGACTAATAGCGACCCCTTTTGGTAGCCCTGTTGTCCCTGATGTGTAAATGACATAAGCGGGCAAATACGACACCATAAGTTGAGTTTTTTCAAACAACAAGCACTCTTCAGCCAATAACTTTGTGAAGTTGAAGAGTGTCACATCTCGGATTGGTAATTCGATATTGTTATCTTCTGAGATGATGTAATCGATTTCGGCATCGTTAATAATATGATGTAATCGCTCACTTGGATAAGCAGGATCCAGCGGCACGTAAGTTGCGCCTAAACGCCACACCGCCATTTGACAAACCAAGGCAGACACTGAGCCCGGTAGCATAACTCCAACTCTACTTCCTATATTTACCGTGGCTTGTAAGGCTGCCGCAATCTGTTCAGAACGTTCTTTTAGTTGTTGATAATTAAGAGATTCGTTAGCATCAACTAAGGCTACCGCAGAAGCATTTAGATTTGCATGAATATCAAAACGTTCAACGATAGTATTTACATCTACAACATCAAAATGATGCAGTTCAGAATGTACCAATTGAATTGTATTAATGACTTGTTTTGGATTCGCTGAACAATAATGAATAATCCGCTCAAAGCACTCAGATAATATCACAACGGTTTGTTCATCAAGGAGATAGTCATCGTATAGCCAATCAACTTTGCATGTTTCTTGACAACACACACTCAAGATCAATGGAGCATGATCCATAGTTAATTCTGGAATATCGCAACTGGTATAACGAAAACGGGGAAGATTAGCGAAAGAGTTTAAAGATACAATAGTGCCGAGCGAACGGTCTAGATTTGGCGCTAAACATTCGAGTGATTCTTGCAATGTCCAACTGTCTTCCAACCTAGATTCTATAAGGTGATGACGAAACAATTGCTCTTCAATATTGTAATGCTCATGAACAATGGCAACCGACTGTTCTTGATAGTACCGTGTGTAGGCTATACTAAAGCAGCCAAATAGTAACTGCTCTATATTTGTATTGAGCTCAGTGGCAATTCGACCAATTTCATCAGGACACAGGGCTGATTGAGCCATACTTTTATATTTCCTTACATTTCTCACACCAGCTCTATCGACTATCACTTTTTCTATCTCCCAATTATTAAAATATTTCTTGGTTTTAAAATATGAAATCAAAAACTCTCTTACAATCAAATAAGAAGAGAGTAAATATAAATTATTAAAATATTACATAATGATTTCATATACCGAAAACCCGATTTATGAATAGTTTTTTTAAATACCCCTACTATCTGAACATCAAAATATGAAGTACATAAAAAGACAAATAAATAATACAAAACCGCAACTTAAAACAAATAACTCATTTAAAAAAAGCCAAGTAAACAAACAAAAAACACAAAAACATTAACTTGACAAAATTAAACAGCCAGATAATATAATCCTAAATTTACGAAAATGTACACAAAAAAATAACAAGAATAAACAAAAAAAACAAAACCATAACAAAAAAACAAGTGCAACAATAACAATAATAACAACACTCACATCTCTAAAATACTCAAGGAGGATGTATGGATATTCAAAGTTTGATCAAAGAGGCTAACTCGGTTGGTATTTCTTTATTTATTAAAAATGGAAAACTGGGATATAAAACTTATGAGAAACTTTCTGACCGGTCGATTTTAGGGAAGATATCTAACCAAAAGTCGAATATCATCTCTTATCTTGAACAACAAAACACAGAAGTTACCAGTGAAGTTCCTGTGTCACTCCCGCAAAGGCGTATCTGGCTTGCAGAATTATTTAAATCTGAAGATGGATTACATAACATTCCTATCCGGCTTAGACTTTCAAACCATTGGGATTTTAAACGACTTGAACAAGCGATAGCCTCGCTTGTTGTAAAACATGAAATCCTAAGAACCTGTTATTACGAAAAAAATAATGAAGTTTATCAAAAGGTTGAGGCAGATCCGCAACTACATATCGAACATCACGATTGTTTTGTACTTGATGAAAATGAGGTCGAAAGACAGGTAGCAGATTTTTTTAACTACAGCTTTTCATTGCAAGACCAACTACCTATTCGGGTTGGTTTTTTTAAAACCTGTCAACAATTTGAACTATGCCTGCTATTCCATCATATCGCGTTAGACGATACAGCATGCCAAATTTTCATGAAGCAGATGTTTGATATATATCAGGGTAACACGCAACAACCGTTGCAATACCAATATCGCGATTATGCCATATGGCAGATACAACACATTCAAAGTGCAGATTTTCAACATCATGCTAAAACTCTATGCAACCGCTTACAAGGCGCACCACAGCTTCACCGACTGCAGCTGCTAAAGCCTCATAATCAAGACACTCGCAGTTTAGCTAAAAACTTACCAATTGAAATTCCGCTTCGGCTGTCACGAGAAATTAAAGACCATTGTCAAACTGCGAGGATTACTGAATTTTCTTTTTATCACACAACCCTTGCGCTTTTAATCGGCCATTGGAGTAAAACTGATGAAGTAATGCTAGGCACGCCTATTATTCATCGCCCCACCGCATCTATGACAAAGGTGTTAGGTTGCTTTTTAAATTTGATGCCCATTCGGCACCAATTTGATGACTCCACAAATTTTACTGAGCTTTCCTCCTACATTCAAGAAAAACAAAACGAGGTGATGCGCTATCAAGATGTACCATTTGAGTATCTGCTAAAGCAACTGAAGCCCAGTAGGCAACCTTACGTCAATCCATTATTCCAGATTTTCGTTTCCAGCCATACTGCTGATGATCTCCAAGATGAAAATGAACAAGATTATCTGTTAGTCAATTCTTCACAGTGTACATCGAAATACGATCTAACATTGAAAATTGTCATCCATCCTAAGAACACGACTATATTGTGGCAATATCGTGAAGACTTATTCTCTGCTGAGTACATGAAAATGATGAGTGAGAGTTTTGTCCCTATGCTCCAATCATTGCTGGAGAATAAAGAGCAGAGTATCAATACCGCACTATCCAGTATTCAGTATCCACGGCTAGCTCAACTCAAGTCTTCATGCTCGAAGTCGGCAGATAATCTATTAACTTGTATTGCCAACCATGCTCAGACGCAACCAAACCGAGTAGCCATACGCTGCCAGCAGCAACAACTGAACTATCAAAGTGTACAAACAAAACTAGAAGCGCTATCACAACATATGGTGCTCCTTGGACTCAAGTCAGGCGATCGCCTTGGTTTAATGCTAACGAGAAATTGCAATATGGTTATTGCCATGCTGGCAGCGTTGAGATTAGGCCTAGTATACATTCCAATGGACCCTGAATACCCGAAAAAAAGATTGAAGTACATTGCTGAGAAAGCTCAATGTAAGCTTATTTTAAAAGATGATGATTTTACTCTTGATAATCAGATGACTCATCAGACACTAAGTGAGCAAATGCTACGTCAACCTATGCCCTCACAGATATTACCTGATGCGCCGAGCTCAAATGATTTGGCTTATGCCATTTTTACCTCCGGCTCTACAGGTCAACCTAAAGGCGTAATGATTAATCAGCATAACCTGGCTAACTTTTTAACTAGTATGGTCACTCAGCTTAATATTACTAGCGATGATGCATTACTTGCGATAACACCAATCTCTTTTGATATCTCGGTTCTGGAATTGTTTGTGCCACTGATGGCTGGTGGTGAAGTGGTGATTGCGCCACAACAGCAAAGAGATGGCTTGAGCCTAAAACAACAGTTAAATACTAACAATATAACCATAATGCAAGCCACTCCAGCTGGTTGGCAATCATTGCTTGATGCAGGATGGAACGGTAGCAAGACGCTAAAAGCACTTTCTGGAGGAGAACGACTACCGACCACACTAGCCACTGAATTAAATGGCAAAGTCAAATGCTTATGGAATATGTATGGACCGACAGAGGCAACAGTATGGGCAACTAGCTATTTAGTTGAGCCTAAACAACATCTGGAAATACCGTTAGGACAGCCAATAAATAATTCTTCAATTCATATACTTGACGAACTTGGCAAGCATTGTCCACCACAAATGCGAGGAGAGATCGTAATTGTTGGTGACTGTGTTGGCCAGGGCTATATTGATCTTGCAGATGAAACGGCGACACGTTTTATCACCCTCTTAACAGAAGATGGCCCAAAGCGCGCTTATCGTACTGGTGACATCGGCTACATTGATTGTAACAACACACTATTTTGTTTAGGTCGAAATGATCACCAAGTCAAGGTCCGTGGCTTTCGCATTGAACTGCAGGAAATTGAAAAACAGTTACAGCAATTAGCAAACTTGGGTAAGGTCTGCGTAGTTGTGCATCTTATGCCCAATGGTAGTCAAAAGTTAATAGCTTACTGTGCCACTCATAATGCAGAGTTAAACAGCGAGGAACTTTTGTATCAACTGCGTAATATACTACCGCCTTACATGGTTCCTGACTTTATTGTCTCTCTTGACAATCTGCCGCTCACTTTAAGTGGAAAAATTGATCGCAACTATTTAGCTATGTTGCCGCCACAAAACGCATCTGAGACCTTACAACCACCGACTAACGAGCAAGAGTATCAACTTGTTGAGATGTGGCAAGCGCTACTGAATGTATCAGAAATAGGAATAAACTGTAATTTCTTTTCGTTAGGTGGTGACTCTATCAGTGCAATTAAACTTGCCAGTCAGCTTCAAAAGCAAGGGTTTAACGTTAGTAGCGTAATGATATTTCAACATCAAACAATTAAAGATCTAGCAAAAAGTTTAATCCAAAGCTCTGCATCAACCACTGACCTGATTAATGAACAAAACTTGCTCGGTGTTGAAGTAGTCGGTGATGCCATTTCAGAAGCAGATCTGAAGTCTTTACTCGAAGAATTCACATCTTAACAATAAAAAATATAACAAGATAAGGAATATATATGAGTTCTGTTAAAGAAATCCAAGCAGTGTATCCACTTTCAGCGACGCAGCGCGGCATGTTGTTTTACCTCGTTAACGCTTCAGATTCGGATGAAAATTATCGCGAACAACTCAATTTTATTGTTAGCAAAGCTATCTCAGTTGAGTCGATAAAGCAGGCTTGGCAGGCGGTAATAAACCACAACCCAGTGCTACGTTCTATATATAGTTGGGAGAATAAAGCGCAACCCTTGCAAGCTGTTCTGACCCATTCAACATTAGAGTGGAATGAGTATGATTATAGTAAGTTTAGTGATGACGAAGCACAACACCTACTTACACAACAATCTCAGCAGAGCAGAACCAGACCGCTTGAGATAGGTGCAAAACCGGCTGTCTGGCTTGATTTTTTTTCGTTGCCTTCAGACAACCTAATGACTCTTAATTTCACCCACCTGCAACTTGATGGTTGGTCAATGGCATTAATCACCAATCAACTTGAGCTTGCACTACAGCAAGTTAAACAAGATCAACCTATCGTCCTGCCACAAAGTGGTGATTACAAGGACTATATAAAATGGCTACTGGTACAAGACACGAAACAATCATTGGGCTTTTGGTTTAATCACCTTAGCGATGCCAAGCCTAGTACACCTCTGTGTTTACAAGGTTTCTCAGAAACAGCATCAGAACTAGGAGCGAATGGCCAGGCTAAGCTAACATTTAGCGATACTGAGTTTGCTAAACTAACCCAGTTTTGTAAGCGCAATGGAGCCACACTAAATGCGCTTATGCTTGGTTGTTTTGGCTTATTTGAAACGCAGGTAGCTAGGCGCGACGATGCTGTTATTGGATCAGTCGTCGCAGGTAGGCCGCACCAAGTAACCAATATGGAAAGCATCGCTGGCTTCTTTAGTACCCCACTACCAATTAGGATCGCGAACGATAACTCACACAGCTTCGCTCAATGGTTGAAACAATTCCAAACCAGTTTGGCTGAATCTTGGGAACATTCTCATGTATCCCTTGAGCAAATCAAGCAAACTGTGAAAATGCCTATTACAGAGGCTTTGTTCTCAACGCTATTTATTTTCCAAAACTTTCCAAAGCGTTTGGTCTCTGATGAACGCATCCCAGAGCAACCAACTTTACAGAAGATAGTTGGCTATGAGCAAAGCCATTACCCTTTGACCCTATATATTATGGCTTCCGGCGCATTAAGCATTCACGCCAGTTATCAGCGCGCCCATTACAGCGAAAATCACATTGACGCCTTGCTTAAATACTACAAAATCTTCTTATTGGCTTGTGTTGAATACGTTGACCAGCCAATTACAAAAATTGCACCGTACTCTAAAAGGGTACTAAAACACAATCCGGCCGCCAACAAACCTGAAGCGACACCTATACTCAGTGACTATTTAACTAAAATAGGGGAGTTTGGCGATAATATCGCTGTCGTGAGTGATAAACAGCAGGTCACCTTCAATGAACTCAATGAACTGGTCAATGGTTTTGCACAGCAGCTAAAAGTACAAGGCGTTAAATCCGGCCATCGCGTTGCCATTTCTCTGGATCGCGGACTTCCTTTTATTGTGGCAATACAGTCAATCCTTCGTCTGGGCGCTAGCTACATTCCAATCGATCCAAAAATGCCTAGTAGTCGTCTTGAGTTTATCTGCGAAGACGCGAACCCAACTTTACTCATTGCTGAGCAGATAATAAAAGCCTCATTGCCAATAATAACAACTGAACAAGTGATTGCGACTCGTGCAACTGAAATTGTCGCAACTGAGATAACCGACGATAATGAAGCCTATGTGATTTATACCTCAGGCTCAACAGGCACACCTAAAGGTGTTAGCGTGTCACGAAAATCGTTATTAAACCACACTCTATCTGCCATAGAGTGCTATCAGGTAAATAGGCAAAGCTGTTTGCTACAGTTTTCATCAGTCAGTTTTGATACTGCAGTAGAAGAAATATATCCGGCACTGTTTAGCAGCGCCAAATTAGTACTCAGAACTGACGCTATGTTAGCAGATCAACACTATTTCTTTGACATCATAACTCAGCACAATATCAGCATCTTAAACTTCCCTACTGCATTTTTTAATGCTTGGGTCCATGAGCTTGAAGAGAAGATCTCTAACAGTATTAAAACTATCATTGTAGGTGGTGAAGAGTTGGCACAGCGAAGCTACCAAATTTGGTTAGCGTACTGTCACAAACACAAACTAACGGTAGACTTATTCAATACTTACGGCCCAACTGAGGCAACTGTTGTATCGACCCGTATCAAGCTTGACGAGTCTCATACGTATGAACAGCGCCTCCCTATTGGGCAAGCTATTGATAACACTGCCTGTCATATATTAAGCAGTTCTTTACACTGTCTCCCTGAAGGGTTCCTAGGTGAAATTGCTATTTCTGGTGCTGGACTTGCGAACGGATACCTCAACCAAACCGAAAAAACCGACACCGCATTTCGCAGCCATCCCGACCTAGGTCGTTGCTACATGAGCGGCGATTTAGGGTTTATGAAAAATGGCATTCTGTATTATGTTGGGCGTATCGACCACCAAGTAAAAATAAGAGGGTACAGAGTCGAGCTGGGAGAGGTTGAACACTCCCTGACACAACTCAATAACGTTTTAGAAGTGGTGGTAACAGTAGTCGAAAATCAAAACGATGCCCAAGAATTAGTTGCTTACTACACTGCATCAGCTCCCTGTTCAAGTGAACATTTAAGAAGTGAACTAGCTAAATTATTACCTGAATACATGATCCCTATGCACTGGGTTGCGTTAGACAGTTTGCCAAAAACAATTACCGGTAAATATGACCGTAAACAATTACCTTCATTAGAGCGAAAAATCGTTAAAATCAATTTTGAAGAGCATTATCTCCGCTCTCTTGCGACCATCTGGCAACAATTACTGTCTCCTGAGCATCTCGACGAGCATAGTCACTTTTTCCATCTTGGTGGACATTCCATCTTAACCATTAAGTTATTAGCCAAAATAAAGGAAGTATTTGACGTCAAGCTTAACTTTAATGATATTTTTGACTATCCCACTTTGCAAGCTCAGAGTAATCTCATAGCCAAGCAGGCTCGTAGTAGTAATGTTGAAACCCATAACCTACCGAGCTTGAAGCATCACTCAAATCTAACTCGTTATCCACTATCGTTTCAACAAGAACGCGTTTGGTTTTTGCAACAGTTACAAAAAACAAATACTGCATACAACTTCCAAATGACTTTCTATCTTGATGGCCCCTTAAATATTAATTACTTGGAACAAACCCTAGAAGAAATAGTTTCACGTCATGCACTTTGGTTCAGCACTTTCCATGAAGATGACGGCGTTCCATACCAGCGTATTGAACAACCATTTAAAGTAGACTTAACCCCATTAGATTTGAGCCACCTGAGCGAAAGTGAACAACAAGCGCAGCTCAATGAAATCTTGCCTAGATTGACACAAAGGCCGTTTGATATAACCGAACTGCCTTTGATCCGCTGGCAGCTAATTAAATTAGCTGACAACTATTATTGCCTGTTACAGGTCGAGCACCACCTGATCCATGATGGATGGTCGGTGGGAATATTCACTAAAGAGCTCCACGCAATTTATGAAGCCAAACTGGCAAACAAAAAACACGATCTATCTCCGTTAAAATTTACATACGCTGATTTCTGCTTATGGCAAAGAGAAGTTATGTCAGGTAGCTACTATCAAGAAATGGAACAGTATTGGTTAGAAAAGCTCGCCAATCTGCCGGTTAATCTAGAGCTACCCTATGACTACCCGAGGCCGCTAGAACCCTCATTCCGCGGTG
The DNA here is from genome assembly GCF_028885455.1 of Pseudoalteromonas rhizosphaerae. Taxonomy (NCBI): domain Bacteria; kingdom Pseudomonadati; phylum Pseudomonadota; class Gammaproteobacteria; order Alteromonadales; family Pseudoalteromonadaceae; genus Pseudoalteromonas; species Pseudoalteromonas rhizosphaerae. The sequence continues at coordinate 1,247,586 of NZ_CP118496.1, read as the reverse complement.
ATTCTTTGATGTTCAATCTTGACTATGACCTGTATGAATCACTGCGTAGTTTTTCACGCGAGAACGGCTTTACCCTCTATATGACAATGATCGCCGCTTATTATGTACTACTGCATAAATATAGCGGCCAAACCGACATAAACATCGGTGCGGGGACTGCCTCAAGGACTGCACCAGAACTACACCCTATTATGGGGATGATGGTCAATAGTGTTGTGTTACGCACTACTTTGGAGGGCAACCCGACTTTCTTTGAGTTGTTACAACGAGTACGTAAAACTTGTTTAGAAGCTTATGCCTACCAAGATATGCCTTTTGAAAAATTAGTACAAAAGCTCAGCCCTGAACGTATGGGGCAAGCAAACCCATTATTTCAAACCATGTTCAGTTTCCACGATGCAGAAGTGCCTGAGCCTGATTTTGGAGGCCTAGAGGTCAATGGTCTGGTTAATACCAATAAATCAGCTAAGTTAGATCTCAATGTCATTGTTGCTCCTCATGCAGAGCAACGTGTTGGTCAAGAAACCTCTCGTCGTGCAGCTGCTGTAATGACTTGGGAATATAGCACAGACTTATTCGCGAAAGAGACTATGGAGGAAATGGTTGCAAACTTCCTTCATTTGTTAGCCAACCTAACTCAAAATCCAGAGTTACCAATTGATCAGCTTACCGCTATTAATGCCAGCTCTGCTACCAGCTTACTGATGGATGGCAAAACTGCTCCTGCACTCTCGCCATCTATTGTCGCTGCATTTGACAACCAATCGGTCCTACATCCAGAACACACGGCTGTCATTAATGGTGACAAAACTGCTTATTCTTATCTTGCACTGCAACAAAAATCCAATGATATTGCATTAACTCTAGCTAAGCAGGTAAAAGCTGGCGATACAATTGGACTGGTTATATCTCCAAGCTTTGATTTATATGCGGCAATGCTAGCAGCTGCGAGATTAGGTGCCAGCTACATGCCAATCGATTTGCATAGCGGAGAGATTCGTAAAGAAACAATGCTTGAAAACCTCGCGCAGCTGAGCAGCAACCCGGTAGTACTTACCAACCACAATGATTTACAACTTGCAAATAGCTTCACCATTGTGCACATGTCAGAAATTACTAATCATGATGGACAAGCATTACTTGACCAAGGGGGTCAACAATCCACTGCTTATATTATGTATACTTCAGGTTCTTCAGGTAAACCTAAAGGGACTCGCATCAGTCAAGCTGGTATATTGCGACTCGTAGAACAGCCTAATTATATTTCATTAAGTCATCACGATAAATGGTTGCAGCACTCGTCACCATTCTTTGACGCTTCTACATTAGAGATCTATGCACCGCTTCTCAACGGCGGAACTCTTGTGGTACCTACTGAGCAGCGCTTATCTCTGGCCCAATATCAAAATTATCTTCGTGAATATCAAATTAGTCATTTGTGGTTGACCGCAGGCTTATTCCATCAGTTGCTTGAAACCCAGCAAGCAGTTATGCCGGATAATTTGAAATATCTACTTGCCGGTGGCGACGTGTTGTCTCGCGATAAGGTGCAACGCTTTGTGGAGCTTAACCCAGGCTGTGAACTTATCAATGGCTATGGCCCCACTGAGAACACTACGTTCTCCTACTGTCAGCGAGTGACACTGCAACTACTCGATCAGACGAAACAGTCTCGGACAGTGCCCATCGGCGTTCCTGTTAGTGGAACTCAAGGCTATATTTTAGATGCTGCAATGCAGTGCGTACCTCAAGGAGGTATTGGTGAACTTTATTTGGCTGGAACTGGTCTAGCAAAGGGCTATTTAGACCAACAACTTAACCAACAAAAGTTTGTAGAGCATACGATTAAATTACATGGTATTGAGCGCAAACTACAACTATACCGCACTGGTGATATAGTGCGTAAAAATGCACAAGGCTTACTTGAGTTTATTGGCCGCAACGATAATCAGGTCAAAATCCGAGGCTTCCGTGTTGAGCTCAACGAAATCGAAGAAGTCATCAACCATCATCCTCACGTAAAAGACGTTTACATAACAGTTTGTGGTGATGAGAACAATTACTTAGTTGCATATTATCAAGCGGAAAAACAATTCGATAGTGAACTATTGAACTATTGCCAAAAGGCACTAATGGGCTTCCAGATCCCTGACTTTTTTGTGAAAGTGATTGACTTCCCACTAACTAGCAACGGTAAGTTAGATAGGAAAGCTATCATCACCGAAAACCCAGTTGATGTTAAAAGCAAGCTTAACCAATACGTGGAGCCACAGACACAGCAGGAAAAAATGCTGTGTGATATTTTCGCCGAAGCTTTGAATATTGACAAAATTGGCTGTCATGACAACTTTTTCATGCTCGGGGGACATTCTCTTGTGGCCGTCAAAGTGATAGCGAGTATTGAAGAAAAGTTCAATCTTCAGCTATCTCTAGTAGATATATTCACCGCGCCTACAGTTGCACAATTGGTTACCAAGTTAGAAGACTTAGCTACCGCAACTCAGAGGCCTGTGAAACAAGCTAATATCGAGCAAACAGTTATTGATGAGCAACTCTCTGATCAAGAGCTAGACGAACTTTTAGCAGCTATGGACAGTGAGGAAAACTAGTATGTCTGCAAACACCTTAAGCCGAGCTGATAAGTTAGCTCGGTTAAAGCAACTACAACAAGGAAAGACCGAGCTGGCACTATTTGAGTTAACAGATAAGCAAAAGCGCTTTTGGTTTACTCACCAACGGCAACCGAGTAGTGGGTTAAATAATATTTTCCGTGCCTACAGCTTTACTGGTAGACCGAATATTACAATATTAAAAAATGCTATAACCGCGGTAATGGAACAACACCCCGCACTTACAAGCAAAATTGTGACTGTCAAGAATGAGCCAAAACAGTTCAGCCAAACCTTGACTAAAATCCCCTTTACTGAGCTGACGGAATCAGATACAAACAAAGTGAGGCTACTTGTCGAGCAAGAAGCACTGGCACCATTCGAACTAGCTCAAAGTTACCCTTGTCGTTTCAAACTATTTGCCAACAGGGAAAACCCTGACGAGTTCATTTTTACAATGTGTTTTCATCATATTGCGCTAGATGGACTTTCAGTAGTAATGGTGGAGCAAGCTATCTTGCAACACTACAAACAGCCAGAGCAACCACAATCAGCTAAAAGCTACACATTTAATCAACTGATCGCCAGCCAAACTAGCGCTCAACAAACCATGGAACAATATTGGTTAGCGCGATTGGCTAATACCGAGCATATCCTTACTTTATCGTTGCAGGTCCAACAAGAAGATCGTGAGGATCAGCGAGGCGAATACGTAAACTTTAGCTTTGACACCATTACAAGTCAGCGGATAACAGCTAAATGTCAGAGCTTAGGGATAACTCCGTCAGTATTTTTCTTAGCTGCGTATCAGTTGCTGCTCGGTAAACTGTCAGGCCAAAATAACTTTATTGTTAGCATGCCTGAGCTTGGCCGCAGCACTCAACAACAGCGTAGCATGGTAGGCAACTTTGCCAATACCATACTGTTCCCTGCGCAGATTGACGCTAGCTCTACACTGACAAGCTTTATTGAAAAACTACAGCGCAACTTTTATCAAGATTTGGCGAACAATCAAGTTACCGTGGAAAAACTCGTTGAGTTGTTAGGCGTAGAACGCAATAGTAACAATAATCCTTTATTTCAGGTTATGTATTCTTTTAATAACCTCGAACAAACAGAGGCTATGCCAGAGAACCAAAAAGTTTGGAGTCAATACCCAGTACAAAGACACTACAGTAAACTTGATGTCACACTTGAAATTAAACAGAATCAAGACGCTTACAGTGGATATTTTGAATACCGCGCTGCACTTTTTCCGAAGCAACAAATCAGGTTATGGCGTGAACAACTCGCGACTATCATTGAAACGATACTTGAAAAGCCAACACTTACTATCAAAGAGTTGTCGAGTTTCTCGTCATCACAGCAGTATAGTATGATAAATCAGGATATCGATACGCCCGAGGCAGAATGTTTTAGTAAGCGTTTGCTTCGACTGGCAGAAGCACAGAGTAATCAACCTGCATTGACCGCACCACAACAAGATATTTGTTTGAGCTATGCTCAATTAATGATAGATGTTAAGGATATCGCAGATACCATTTCTGCAACGCTAGTACCCGGGCAAACTATCGTAATCTCATGTACTCAAAGGCTGCATTGTGTGTTAGCCGTATTCGCAGCACACCTCACAAATTGCCCGTTTGTGGTGCTAGACCAAGCACTACCAAAACAAAGACAGCAGTTTATCCTTGTAGATTCTGATGCAGCCGCAATACTCAGCGATGACCATGGCAACCTGAGTCTAAATCTATTAAACAGTGAAGCCAGCGCTGATCCAAAGCTAGGCTACTTGATTTATACCTCTGGATCGACAGGTAACCCAAAAGGCGTCAGGATCACACGTCAAGCGCTGAGCAATCACTGTAACGCTGTGGCGAAATGTTACCAGCTCAACAATGAGACCAAAGCACTACAGTTTTCTATACTTTCCTTTGATCTAGCATTGGAAGAATTATTCCCAATTTTATATCACGGCGGTCATGTTATATTACGTCCAGGTATTGAAACGCCCTCATTTACAGAGCTTAATGATCTTATAAACCAGTATCAGTTAAATCACCTGAGTTTACCAACAGGCTACTTGAGTAGTTGGTTAGAGCAATTAAGAGAGACAGAACACCGAGTCCCAGCCTCGTTAAGATTGGTAGTCACCGGTACAGAACAGCTACAAAACAGAGTCGTCGAAAACTGGTTTACCCAAGGTGATATAACACAGCAGAGACTCATTAACGCTTATGGTCCGAGTGAAGCAACTATAAGTTGTACCGCTCATGAGGTAAACCAGCTAGACATTAGCCGTCATCCTATTCCTATTGGTTCACCTTTACCTTATAGCCGAGCCTATTTGTTGGACAATGATGGTCATGCGGTTGCTCCCTATGTATTAGCACAGCTCTACATCGGTGGCAGAAACTTGGCTCAGGGATATCAAAATTCTGAAGCTATAAGCCAAGAAAAGTTTTCTATTCACCCTCAACTTAAGCAAAGACTATATGCCACAGGAGATCTCGCGTACTACGATGAACAAGGGCTAATTTATTTTAAAGGCCGTGCTGACGATCAGGTTAAATTCCGTGGTTATAGAATCGAACTGGAAGAAATCACACGCCAATTAAACCAAGTTACCGGTGTATTGACCAGCACCTGTGTTTTGCAAGGGCCAGCGCTGGTAGCGTATGTTGTTAGTCGAGCCAAACTTCAACAAGACAAACTCAACTACCTACTGTCCAAAACCCTGCCTGAATACATGCTACCTGATCATATTGTACAAATTGACGAGCTACCACTAACAGCTCGAGGCAAAGTAGATCGTAAAGCACTACCAGCAGTCAATGCGGTAGCTCATCAAATGCTAAGAGTCACTCCGAAGACTCATTTAGAACGTTTGCTATTAGAAATCTGGCAAGATGTGTTGAACAAGCCCCAAGTGTGTTGTCAAACAAGTTTCTTTGCTCAAGGTGGACACTCTCTAACAGCACTCAAAGTACTCAGTCAACTATCTAAAAAAACCGGCAAAGAGTTAACCCTGAAGCAATTCTTTACCGCGCCAAGTATTTCGCTACAATCGAAACTGCTCAGTCAACAACAAACTCGACAGTCCATGAATGAGTTGGTTCGCGTCGCTAGAGACAAGCCTATTTCACTGACTCACAGCCAACAGCAGATGTATATTTTGGACGCCTATGCAGGTAGTGCAAGTCTATACAACATGCCATTACTGTTACAGTTTGATGGACCATTTACGCAAGCCTTATTGGAGCAGGCACTAAATCATTTGAGCACAAGGCATGAAGCCTTTAGAACGATATTCACAAGTGTACAAGGTGAAAATAAACAACAAGTATTGGACAGCGTAGTGGTTGAGCTGAAACAATACCGCTTAACTCAAACTAAGGCCAAACATCATTTTCAAGAACTACTAAAACAGCGCTTCGATTTATCTCAACCGGCCTATAAATGGGTAAGTTATGACCTAGGCAATAACCAACACTGGCTGGGCCTGGTCATCCACCACATATTATGTGACGGTGCTTCATTGGATATTTTGACCAAAGAGTTAAGTAACTGCTACTCCTACTTATTGCAACAACAACCTTGGCAACCCGACCCTTTGCCACTTCAGGTATTTGACTACGCTCATTGGCAACATACCGAGCAAGGTCAACAATATTTAGCGAAGAGTAAAGGTTATTGGTTATCTGAACTAAAAGATATGCCTCACCGCTTGGAGCTCCCCTTAGACAAACCTCGACCTACTAGACCCAGTTTCGCTGGGCAACGTATGGCGTTAACCGTTGCTAAAGAGCTAAGCGAACAGCTGGAAGCAAAAGCTAATGCACTAGGCGTATCTTTATATACGTTGTCGTTATCAGCCTTTGCTATTTTGTTGCATGAGCAGTCGAGGCAGCAAGACTTCGCCATCGGTATTCCTGTTTCAGGTCGACCCGGCCATAATTTGGATAGTACAGTTGGACTGTTCGTCAACTCCTTACCCATTAGAATGACGCTCAGCCCTGATGATAAGGTCAGTACACTACTAAACCAAACACAAGACCGCATTTTATCTGGCTTCGAGCAACAAAGCTTGCCATTACACACTTTAGTACAATTACTTGATGTCGAGCGAGCACTAAACTATAACCCGCTATTCCAAGTATTTTTCAACTTCTTAACAAGCACAGGGGAAGACTCGCACCCGATAACCGATGAACTAACCTTATCGCTGCCAGAAACCCCCAACGAAACAGCACGATTTGATCTGACTTTAACGTTGTTAGCATCACCCAACGGGATCAATGGTCATTTCGAATTTGCCACCGAGTTGTTTGATGGTGACTCTATAGAAATACTACGCGACAGATATCTTGATATTTTATTAATGTTGGCCGGCAGCGGCGTAGACACTTTGCTAGAGGTAGAAACTGCGCCATTGACTCATAGCCAGTTGGCGCATACCTTAGGTCCTCAAACTGACTCGGAAAAGCAGCTTGACCTACTTACGAAAATTGAACAACATCGGCGCCATAGTCCTACTCAGATTGCCATTAACTGTGGTGAAAACTGTTGGGATTATCAACGCTTATTCTTGAGTATACAAACCCGTGCGGCGCAATTGCAATATTATGGCGTGAAAGCTGGTGATCTGGTCGCCGTATCTTTACCAAGAAATGGGGAACTCGTAATAAACCTACTTGCCATTATGCAATGCGGTGCCGCATATCTCCCTCTGGACCCAAATTATCCACCCGATAGATTAAGCTTTATTGCTGATGATGCAAAAGCGCAGTTCCTACTCAGTGATGGCCAAAGTGCGGCATTCCAGCTTCCCACACAATGCAAACAGCTAAACTACCTTAAATTTGAAACGCTGCAAGATGAAGTGATGCTAAATCCTATCAAACCGCAGCAGCAAGCCTATTGTATCTACACATCAGGTTCGACGGGAAAACCAAAAGGTGTAGATATTAGCCATGCTAACTTAGCCAACTTTCTCTACTCCATGGCCGAAAGACCAGGCTGTGATCAAACTGATTCAGTATTGGCTACTACCCCCTACTCCTTTGACATCTCGGTACTAGAAATGTTTTTACCGTTATACTGTGGTGCAACTTTGATTGTTGCAAATGAAAACCAAAGTAAAAATGGTACCGAGCTAGCTCAGATAATTAAATCGCATAACATTACGCTGATGCAAGGTACTCCGGCTTCATGGCGCTTGCTTTATAGTGCTGGCTGGCAGGGGAAACAAGATCTAACTTGTTTAGTCGGTGGTGAAGCTTTACCACAACAACTGGCCCAACAACTAGTACAGGATCATTATGCGCTATGGAATATGTATGGCCCAACTGAAACAACTATTTGGTCGAGTTTAAAACAAATCCAAAGCGATGGTCGTATCACCATTGGAAAACCCATCCATAACACTCAAATGTTGGTACTCAACGACAATAATCAGTTAGCTCGGTTCGGCGCCAAAGGTCAACTAGCTATCGCAGGTGAAGGTCTGGCACTGGGTTACCGATATAGACCAGAGCTCAATCAAGAGAAGTTTATCTCATTACAAGTGGGCAGTACTATAACTCGTGCATACCTAACTGGCGATCTGGTTCGCCAACTCGGCAATGGTGAATATAGCTATTTACAGCGCATCGACGATCAAGTAAAGCTCAGAGGCTATCGTATCGAGTTACAAGAAATTGAGGCAACACTCGATCGCGTAGTCAAGCTAAATAATGTGGCTGTAGTGATAAATCAAAGTCAGATCGAGCCACTACTAGTTGCTTTTTATATCGATAACAGCGACACCTACGATGAAAATTCGCTACTTCAGGTACTTACAAAACAACTGCCACAGTTTATGCTACCGACGAGGTTTATTAAGCTGCCAACGCTCCCTCTTTCACCGAGTGGTAAAGTCGATAAAAAATCGCTTAGTCAATATCAGCTAACGCAAAATACACACTATCAAGCACCGCAAAGCGAGACCGAGAAAATACTGTGTCAACTATGGCAACAAATTCTCGGGCACAGCAAGATTGGAATTGCAGACAACTTCTTCAAGCTGGGGGGTAATTCCATTTTGGCGATGCGATTAGTATCACAGCTCAATGAGGCATTTGGCTTGAGCTGCTTGACCATTGCTGATGTGCTTGCCCACCAGTCAATCACCTTACTCAGTGAGCATATAGAACAAGTTCAATTGAACGAAGTGGATGATGCAGATCTAGCGCAACTATTAATGGAACTAGAACAAGAATAATTAGAGGCATTATGGATATTCAAGAAAAACTCAAAAAGCTTAGTCCTGAAAAAAGAGCTAAGTTACTAAAACAATTAGCAACAAAAAGTAAAACAGCTAAAGCAGCTGATAATAATTTCCCTATTGTGGATAAAGCACCACAGCAGCGCTTTCCACTTTCTCATGAGCAGCAACGGATTTGGTTTTTGTCACGTTATGAACCAGAAAGCCCTGAGTATAATATCCCACAGCTATATCAGAGCACTGCACCTATTAACAGTGACTATCTGACACAAGCATTAGAGCGCACAATATCAGATCATGACATTTTACGTTGTCGCTTTGATGAAGAACAAGGAGAAGCCTACCAAACGATTCTCAGTCTAGATGAGCTTAAGGCGCAAGAAAAATATCGTGTTTTGCCTATAGTTGATTTTTCTGAGCGCAGCCTAGAGCAAGGTAAACAAGATGCCCTGAGAGAAATTGATGATGATTGTGAGCGTGCATTCGATCTTACCAAAGAAGGAATCTTCCGCACTCGTTTGTTTAAGCTTGCAGAAGATCATTACATTTGGTATGTCAACGTACATCATATTGGTTTTGATGCCTGGTCTCATAATTTATTTATACGCTACATCAATGAGAATTATAACAAACTAAAGGGTAATTCAAGTGCTATCGCTAAGCCACAAGCAAGTTATATAGACTATGCTTGTTGGCAACGCATGCCTCAACAAGAAGAAGCATTAAAGCAAAAATTAAAATATTGGTTAGATCAACTTGAAGGCGTTCCACCTATAGAGCTTTATTGTGACCGCCCACGCCCTGCTGAACGAACTTTTAATGGTGATTCATACTCGCTTCCTTTGGCGGAAGAGCTCGCTGCTAAAGCGCGTGCTTTCTGTGAGCAAAAAGGGATCACAACATATAATCTACTTTTGAGTGCACTACGTGTCTTGTTGTACAAATACACTAGGCAAACCGACTTCGCTATTGGTACTTTGATCGCAAACCGTGAAAAGTCAGCTCTGGCACAAGCTTTTGGTTTCTTTACCAATACTTTAGCATTTCGTACTAAAGTAGAACCGAATTTAGACTTTAATCAAATGTTGGAGTTGGAAAAGAAAACTTTGCTTGATGCCTATTCCAATCAAGATGTATCATTCGAAAAACTTGTAGATGAACTGAATCCTACCAGAGATCTCAGCCGAGCAGCTATTTTTCAAGTTATGTTAATCTTGGATAATACATCATCGTCGATGGAGTCAGAGTCAACTACAGCAGAAAAGAAACAACCTCTATTTACCGCGATCCGCTCTGACAATAAGACCTCCAAATTGGATCTCACTTTTTACTTTAGCCAGTCACAACAACTAAGCGGGTTCATTGAGTTTAATACAGATTTATTTGACACAGCCACAGTTAAGTACCTAGCAGAGCATTTCACATTATTACTTGAACAGCTCATTAGTAGCCCTGAGCAGCGCATTGATTCATATTCTTTACTTTGCAATAAACAGTATCAGCAGATAAAACAATCTTGGCAAAATGGTCCAAAAAACTTTTTTGAGCACCAACCACTACATCAGCTAGTGAGTGCGCAAGTGGCTCAACATAGCAATCGCTGTGCTTTGGTTGATGGTGATTTATCAATGACCTATCAGCAACTTGAAAATCGTGCCAATGAATTGGCCAATGAGCTCTATCATAAAGGCGTTAGACCCGGTGATTTCGTAGCCATGGCAAGTCAGCGCAATGTTTCAATGGTGGTGGCTATGCTCGCCATTTTAAAAACCGGTGCTGCATATATTCCATTAGACACTGATTATCCTGAAGAGCGGATACGTTACATGTTGGGTAATGCTCAAACTCAATTTGTTATAACAAACCAAAGCTTAGTAACTAAGTTTGAAGATTACCTTGGTCTTACGGTGATTGGCTGTGATGGTAAGTTACCCTCTAGCCAATGCCACCAAGATAAGGTTGAATTAACATTTACTCCTTCCAACAACTTAGATGCCTTAGCGTACGTAATATTTACATCGGGCTCAACGGGCAATCCTAAAGGAGTTATGATCCCCCACCGCAGCGTTAGTAACTTCTTGTATGCGATGCAACAAGCACCAGGTATGCAGGTCGGTGAAAAGTTATTAGCTTGTACAACAATTTGCTTCGATATTGCAGTGCTGGAAATATTCTTACCCTTAATAAGTGGAGCAACCGTTGTACTAGCCCAACGAGAGCAAGTATTAGATCCTGCACAACTCATAAACCTCATCAATCATCATGATATTGACGTTATGCAGGCAACTCCCTCAACTTGGCGGATGATGCTAGAACTCGATTGGAATGGAAAAAGGGACATGCGAGTTCTCTGTGGTGGTGAAGCCCTGCCCCCTGAATTGTCAGAAGATTTACTATTAAAGTCATCATCTTTTTGGAATCTATATGGCCCCACAGAGGCAACAGTATGGTGTTCTCGCCATAGAATTGAAAGTGGTGATGGCGAAACGGGTGCTGTGACTATTGGCAACCCTATTGAGAATGTTTCCATGCTCATTTTAGATAGCCAAATGCAACCAGTCCCAGCTGGAGTGCCTGGCGAGCTTTACATTACAGGAGACTGTTTAGCCGCAGGTTATCTAAACCGTCCTGAGCTTACTGATGAAACATTTATTAAATGTGAGATAGCAGGGGAAAAACAAAGACTTTATCGCACCAAAGATCTCGCCAAGTATGACCTATGTGGCAAGATCATATTCTTAGGTCGCGCCGATGACCAAGTTAAAGTTCGTGGATATCGTATTGAGCTTGGTGAAATAGAGAGCATACTCAATTTATTACCACAGCTTGAGCAAGCAGTCTGTCAAGTGCATACCTTTGGTAATGATAAAAAGATAGTAGCCTACTACAGCAGTAATGACGGTGAACTAGAGCAAGAACTGATAGTCCGCCATCTGAAAAAGAAATTACCTGAATACATGGTGCCCAGCTTATTCCTCTATCTCAAACAAATTCCACTGACACCCAATGGTAAAATTAATCGCCGTGCTTTACCTATTCCAGATATTGAATCGTTGACCAGTAATGTACCATATTGTGCACCTGAAGGCCTCACTCAAACTGCTTTATGCCGGTTATTCTGCGAGGTATTAAAAGCACAAAAGGTCGGTATTGATGATGACTTCTTTAATCTTGGTGGCGATTCCCTACTGGTGATCCGCTTAGTGGCCAAAGCCAAAAAAGACAATATTGATATTACTCCAAAACAAGTGTTCCAAAACAAAACTGTGAGAGCGCTGGCTGAAGCTTCACTCACAACTCAAATACTACGTCAAACAAAGCCTGTGGTAGGCCCTGTTGCAATGACGCCTGCTCAAAAACACTTTTTAGAGTTAAATCATAGCAACCCGCAGTTTCACACTCTAGGTGTATTTTTACTACCAAGAGATAATAACTTTGATATCTCAGCAATTGAACAATCGTTGCTATATATTATGGACGAACATGACACACTGCGAATGCGTCTAACTAAGGATGCAAATGGTCGTTACCAACTCATTGGTGATGCACAGCCAAGTTCAGCTCCACTTACTATCACTGAGCTCGAACCTACCGAAACACGGAGCATCGCTCAGCAAATCAATTATCATATTTATGATACAGCCACGACTCTAAATTTATCTGAAGGTCCACTGTTTAGAGCCATCCTATATCCCGGTCATGATCAAGAAAAGCCGATGTTATTTTTGATTGGACATTTCATGTTAGCTGATATCGGTAGTTGGCACATTATCATCGATGACTTTGAAACCTGCTACCGTCAAATCAACCGTGACGAGCCACTACAGCTACCAGTGAAAGGCACATCATTTGCTCAGTGGGTTGACAAGTTAACTCAATGGAGTAAGTCAGAAGTAGCGCAGAAAGAGCGAAGCTACTGGCTATTAGATGATAGAAAACATGCTGCTGACCTCACGAAGGACTTTCCAGAGGGTATCAACAGTATGGACTCTTCACAAAGCGTCTACATCAACTTTAATGAAGAGCAAACTGAACGCTTAACAACCCACGTGCCTAGAGTTACAGGAGCACAAATCGACAGTGTGTTGCTTACTAGTATTGTATATGCATTTATGCGCGAATGTCACTCTAATTGTTTGATGATTGACCTACTTGGCCATGGCCGTGAGGCGCTATTTGATGACGTTGACCTATCCCGCACCGTGGGATGGTTTAACACTATCTACCCCGCTTTTCTCAGCTATGGTGACAACCAAACCCCAGTGGCGGCTATGAAATACATCAATGAGCAACTACGAGCCATTCCAAACGGCGGTATTGGTTACGGCGTATTGCGTTATTTGGCTGAAGACGAGGCCTTGATTAATCACTTTAACAATATTCCAGAGCCTCAGGTGTTCTTCAACTACTTTGGCCATGACAGCACGGCTGATCTTAGAGTGTTACATCGTGAAGACGGCTTTGGTGGTTACGGACTAGATAAGGTAACCAAACGTTTAAGACCGCTGGCTGTAGGCGTTTATATAAAGAACAACCAACTCAGTGTACGTTGGGAGTTTAGTAACAACCAGTTTAAAGAAGAACACATAGCACAGCTCGCAAAACACTGCAAAGCCTGCTTGAACGAAATACTTGCAACTTATAACCAACTTTAATTAAGAGATTTTCCATGTTAGAAACAATAAAAAATTCAAGTAGTGGGATGAAAACCTACTATCTAATGTGGCTTGGACAGATGGTGTCTGTACTAGGCTCAGGGATTACCAGTTTTGCCCTCGGCATTTGGCTACTTGGTGAAACTGACTCTGTCACCAGCTTTACCATGGTGGCGGTAATTACCGGCCTACCAGCTATTATATTTTCTCCTATCATCGGAGTCTTAGTTGACCGATATGATCGCAAGTTAATTCTAATACTAGCAGATACGCTAAGTGCACTAGTCACTCTCGGATTGGCTACTTGTTTTTACTTAGACATGCTAAATATTTGGATTATTTTTGCAGGTGTTGCGGTTTCAGCCATTGCAACAGCCTTTCAAGGTCCAGCAAACATTGCAGCAATCACCACTTTAATTGAGCGTAAAGATTATGGTCGTGTGTCAGGGCTGATGCAAATGATCGGCTCAATCTCAATGATCGCCGGTCCATTAATCGCCGGTGCTCTACTTAGCTTTGTCGATTTATTTACAATTTTTATTATTGACTTGGTTACCTACTTGTTCGCGTTTTGTACACTCATTTTGGTCAAAATACCGAAGCCAGAGCCCCATGAAGGCGAAGAAGAAGACTCAAGCATGTGGCAAGAAATCAAATATGCATGGGACTACCTATTCAAACAAAAAGATCTAGTTTATCTCCTGCTCTTTTTCTGCCTTGTTAACTTTGTTGTGAGTATAGGCACTATTTCTATTGTCCCTATGATTAACTTTACTGCCGAAAGCTGGGAAACCGGCTTAGTACTATCTGTTGGTGGGATCGGTTCGTTAGCGGGCGCCATGTACTTAGCCTGGAGTGGTGGTCCTACGCGTAAGATAAATGGTATCTTGTTTGGTGGACTAGCGATGGGTTTTTGTCTATTTATCATGGGTTTGAGCAATATAATTTGGGTGGTGATGATTGGTTTATTTTTATTCCAATTTTGCGTACCAACCATTAATGGTAGTAGTCAAGTCATTTGGCAAACTCGCATCCCGCCAAAAATGCAAGGGCGTGTCTTTGCACTAAGAAGGATGTTCGCACAATTTACTATTCCCTTGGGTGACTTTTTGGCAGGTCCACTAGCAGACTTCGTCTTTGAGCCTGTGATGCGAAGTGAGAACGCCGTTTCAGACTTTTTTGGGCCGCTCATTGGTGTTGGTCCCGGCAGAGGGATAGGTTTAATGTTGATCCTCCTCGCGGCACTACCCGTGCTGTTTGCTGTGCTTGGCTTTATGAATAAACACATTCGTAGTATTGATGAAGCGAATACTGGCGATGAAACCAGCACCAAAGAAGCAAAAAAACAAACCGCTTAACAATGTTTCAGGTTCGATAACAGAACCTGACAATTTCATTAAGGATAAAAAATGGATGTAGTTAAACACAAAGGTAAAAAGCAATCGAAAAATCGATACTTAATGATAGGTGCCGCCTTAATCTGTGTTTCGATCCTAGGTTGGATTTCGTTAAAGCCCGAAAATGAGCGTAAGGTTGCGCGAAATGACATTGTCATAACAAAAGTCCAACGCGGTACTTTACAAGCAGAAATCAGCGGATATGGCGTATTACGCTCCAATAGCCAAAAGCTCATCACTGCGCGCTACCCTGCGACAATTGATAGAGTAGTGCTCAAACCTGGAGCAAAAGTTAAGCCTGACTCTGTCATTTTGCGCATGAGTAATCCAGAGATGGAACAAGAGCTAGAGCGCTCTTTAATGACTCTATTTAAAGAAGAAGCAAATTTAAAAAGACAGGTCTTAGACAACAAACGAGAACTGCTTACTGAGTCCTCAAAGATCAGTGAATTACGCTCAGCCTATAAAAAACAGTCGCTCAGAAAGATAGCTGAAAGTGAGTTAGTCGAGAAAGGGATCGTATCGCGTCTCACCTATAACACTACAGTACTGGAGTATGAGCAACTAAAAGAATCTATCGATATCCAAAAAAATAGGATGTCGCAGTTAAAATTGGTCCATGAACAAGCTTATGCTATTCAACAGGGACAATTAGAACAACAAAAGGCTATGCATGAAGCAATTAAAAAGCGAGTAGAGCGCTTAACTGTTCGCGCAGGTATGAATGGTATTTTACAGCGCTCACCAGTTGAATTAGGTCAAAGCGTGATTGCTGGTCAAGAGTTAGCCCTAGTAGGTAGTGAGGATGATCTAGTTGGGCTAATTAAAGTTTCACAGTCACAAGCTGAACGCGTGCAAATAGGTCAAGCAGCAGAGGTTAAAATCCGCAACGATCTTGTAGCTGCAAAAATACAACGGATCACCCCCGAAGTTCAAGATGGTATGGTCGAAGTTGAAGTCGCTTTTGTAGAACAATTGCCTAGTTCGGCTCGTCCAGAGCTTAGTGTTGATGCCAAAATATTCACCAGCTCATTGGAAAATTCACTATATATTGAGCGCCCAGTCAATGTGAGAAACCAATCAACACAAACATTGTTTAAGTTATATGGAAATGGCGAAGCGGCTATTCAAACCAGAGTTACCTTTGGCGAGGATGCTGGTCGCTACTTACAAATTATCTCGGGAGCCAAAATTGGCGACACTTTCATTTTATCAGATATGTCCAGTTTCAAAGAGTCAAAAACAATAAGCATTATTAACTAGAACTTGGGAGAAAAGTTATGTCGAAATCAATTATAAAACTTGAAGAAATCAAAAAAATATACGCGACGGAAGAAATGGAAACCCATGCATTACGAGGCGTAAACTTAGAAATAAAACAAGGCGACTTCGTCTCCATTTGCGGGCCGTCAGGCTGTGGTAAGTCAACTTTACTGTCTATTTTGGGTCTCTTGGACACCCCCTCTGAAGGGACTTACACACTTGACGGTATGGATGTTAGCAGTTTATCGATAAAACAAGCTGCATCGGTTCGAAATAAAAAAATAGGCTTTATATTTCAGTCATTTAATTTAATCGATGAACTAAGTGTATACGATAATGTTGCATTGCCGCTTGACTACTCTGATAAAAAAATCAGCGATGAAGAGGTTCGTATTAGGGTGGAAAAGTGCTTAGAAACTGTTGATATGCTCAATCGAGCTGGACATAAGCCAAATCAACTATCAGGTGGTCAACAACAGCGGGTTGCAATTGCACGAGCTCTTGTTTGTGAGCCTGCGTTATTACTCGTAGATGAGGCAACTGGTAACTTGGACTCAAAAAATGGTGATGCAGTAATGACCATGCTCAGAAGCTTGAACGACAGCGGCACCACAATATGCCTAGTCACCCACGATCCCCGATATGCGAACCATGCAGACAAACAATTCCGTCTAAACGAAGGCTTGATCGAAACATATCTAGAGTCCGTTGCGGAGGCCGTTTAAAATGTTGTTCAATAAAAATTTACGCAATGCAGCTAAAAACTTGATGCTTGCGCCTGGTTATTTGATAACCATTGTGCTGACCTTGGGGTTGACGCTGGGCGCGCTATCTTCAATATTTAACTTAAACTACTTGCTAAACTTTGAGCCACTTCCATATCCGGATCAGTCTCGTTTGGTTATCAGTAACTGGCGCCATACAGATGATGGTAAACTAAAGTTTGCCAATGCACAGAACTACCCTGGGCTCAGAGAAATGGCAAAATCAGCTGACTTGTTTGAGCAATATACTTTTATCAAGTATGGAGAGGAAATTCTGCAAAATGATCCCAGTAAAAGTAAGCTAAAAGCCGCCTATACAGGGCCTGAGTTTATGCAACTTTTAGCAGCTGAGTATGAGTTAGGTAGAGGTTTCCAAGAGTCTGAAAAAATAGACTCTCATAATCCAGTCGCTGTGATCAGTTATGATTTTTGGCAAGGCCATTATGCTGGTAACCGTGATGTTATTGGCAAAACACTAGAAATTCAAGATACCAAGTTTTCTATAATCGGCGTAACCAGTAAACATTTCGTTGAACCGCAGTTGATGTCTATCGATAACAAAACTCAAGCATGGATGCCTTGGGACTTCGTCCCAGAAACAGAAAAAGATTATCACGACTGGGGGCTGTTTTTTATTGACATATTTATGGTCGCGAAACTAAAAACCGACCAACCATCAAAACAAGCCGATTTACTACTTAGTAACGCCATAAATGAAAAATTCCACGCTGAAAATACTGGTGTTGCTTACTTTGAGTCACGCCAAATTGAAGTCAGCTTAAAAAAGTTTGAGACGGTTATCCTCGGCGATACACAATCACAGACTTTACTTATGCTAGCGGGCATGGTTATTTTGTTATTAATTGCCGCTGTAAATGTTACCAACTTAGTACTAGCTAGAGCTGCTAACAATCACCGTAAATTCTGTATAAAAGCAGCGCTTGGTGCAAATAAATGGCATATATTCTCTGCTGTCCTTGCTGAAATTAGCATCGTCATGACTACTGCTGCAGTTTTTTCCATAATGGTCGCCGCCATTGCTAATAATTTGCTTGCTAATTTTGCACAAGACCATATTCCTCGGGTTGCTGAGCTTCAGCTTAACCTCGTAACTGTTGCATTCTCTTTCTCGGTGGCTTGGTTACTCGCACTGGCATTCGCAACAATTACAACTCAACAAGTCAAATATAAAGCTTTAGCAGGTGCTATACAAACCAGTGGTAAAGGCAGTGGTTTACAGATATCTAAATTATTACGTACTACTTTAATGACAACTCAGGTGACATTGAGTGCACTGCTGGTAACTTGTAACGCTTACGTGTTAAGCAAAGCTTTAGACAACATTCAAAAACCACTCGGCTTTGATTCAGAACAAGTGGCCTATGTCGCGTTAGAATTAGGTGGCGTAAACTTAGAAACTCGGGAACAGTGGATGAGTTTAGTTCAAGATCTAAAAACCAGTATCGCTAACCATCCGTCAGTTGCTGCCGTGAGCATAGGTTCAAATGCACCGATGGCGCGCACCAAGAATATGGAATGGACTATTGCTGTTACCACAGAACAAGGAGGTGGGGATAGAATTAGCCCAGGTGTCGCATTGATTGACGAACAATATGTGCCATTGATTGGCTTACCAATCCAGCAAGGCAGAAACGTCACAGCAGAAGACGTAGCAAATCGAAATAAGGTGGCTATCATCAATCGAACCATGGCCAAACAAATCGACCCCAGCGGTGATGTGCTTAACCGTCCAGTCTATCTTCCGCGTCAAAAAGATCCATATATCATCGTCGGTATTGTAGAGGATATACAGGTTCCTGAACAAGAAAATAGCCCTAGGTTTTACATTCCCAGTATTTCGGCTGCTAGCTTTATGGTGAAATATAAGCCTAATGTCACAATAAGCCCGGTTGAATTTAATCAACTTGCAGAAAAAGTACATTCACAAATTTATTTATATGATACTTACAACATGGATGAGATCCACGGTCAGAAGCTCTCTTTAGATAAAGTCTTTGCTTGGATCTCTGCTTCATTAGGCATACTTTCTATTTCACTGGCTGCTATCGGCTTGTATGGTATGTTTAGCTACAGTGTCACCTTGCGTAAATTTGAGTTAGGAGTTCGTATGGCAATTGGAGCTGCACCAAATCACATCATTTCTCTATTGCTAAAAGATGCCTTAGTACCTTTACTTTTAGGGAGTGCTATATCATTAGTAAGTCTTATAGGAATCTACCATTATTTAAGCACCAGTAGCCTTTTTCTGGTTGAACTGGATATTACTAGCATCTTAATATCACTTTTAATCATTGTTGCCATCTCTATACTTTCCGCAATATATGCAAGCAATCCACTAATAAGAAACCGTGTTATTTATTCACTACGAGGCGATAACTAACCTCATCTAATAGCCACTAGCTTCAGCCTAGTGGCTATTTAAATCATATAATGACAACCAGAGCAAAGTTAAAATTCAGCAACACCATTATGAATACATTGTATCAAATAGTGCTCACTTTCTTCTCCTAGATTGTTATTAGCATCAACATTGCTAACAATATCTAAGCTTAATCTAGCTACTCACTTTTAATTATTTAAATTAGCTCCTAACAGCTAGGGTCACCACTATATCTTCACCGAGCAAATTATCTATCTTTACATTTTGACCCTTACCACAGAAAAGGTAATGTTTAAACTTATTTGACTTTATTCATACGTTTTTATTTGGCGCCTTTTCTAAAATTTTAAGTTATTACTAAAGTAGTAATAAACTACCTAACCCTAAGAAAGTGACAAAACCAACGATATCGGTCACTGTTGTCAAGATTACTGAACCTGACAGTGCGGGATCGATTTTCATTTTATCTAAAATAGAAGGGATCACCACGCCAGACAAAGAGGCTGCAATTAAATTAAGCAAAATAGCCACTGTAATGGTAATACTGAGCATTACATCACTAAACCAAAAATAGGTGAGCACACCAATTACCATAGCCCACACACAGCCATTTACGGCACCTACCCTAAGCTCTTTTTTAAGTAGCGCCTTACGGTTTGAGTCAGTCACCTGACCAAGCGCTAAACCGCGCACGATTACGGTTAACGTTTGGCTCCCTGCTATACCGCCCATTGACGCAACTACCGGCATTAATACTGCCAATGCAACCACTTGCTCAATGGTTGCGCCAAATAAGCCAATAAACCAGGATGCTAAAAATGCGGTTGCTAAATTAATGCCTAACCAAATACCACGGTTCTTCGCACTTTTTCGTACGCTGGCAAATAGATCTTCGTCTTCACGTAAACCACCCGCTTTTGCCGCTGCTTCATCGGTGACCTCTTGTCGTAATTCGTAAGCTGAGGTAACTTTTAATCGCCCCAGTAACTTATTATCGACATTGACAACGGGCATTGCCATTTTTTCACTGTGGATCACCACTTCAGCTGCTTCGTATAAATCATCGTCGGCATGCAGTGAAGTTATATCGTGATCAGCAAAACTTAATAAGGTGTCTGAGTCCTTAGCTTTAAATAACGTGTTAACCGATACCTCACCAATTAGCGTGCCTTTGCGGCTCACTAAATAAATAACCTCGGTATATTGCGGTAAGCCTTTTTGCAGGATTTTTCGTGCGCCACCGACCGTTAGTTTGTCTGAAACCTTAAGTGAATCAAAATCAAGCCAGTGACCAAGTTGCTCTGGCAGATACTGCTGCGCTAATTCATATTGCTTGGTTTGTACTTCATCAAGTTGACGGCGAGCGTATTCAACAAAGCGCTCAGGGATCACTTCTTCAAGTTCAAGTAACTCAGCAACGCTTACTTCATCAAGTAATTTAAAACCGTCATCTTCATCGAGTGTTTGTAATAACCAACGACAGCTATCGGCGCCTAAATTAATGAATATTTCATGCTGGGTGTCTTCATCTAATAACTGCCAAATATCTATACGCTGATCTTTTGGTAAGGCTTCAAATAATAACGATAAATGTTCTGTCGAAAGTATTTCTTTGGCGTCAGCTAACAGCTTATTTTTACGCTCTGTGGTATCACATTGTAAAAGCTCATCAATAAGCTGTGGGAGTTGATCAATCGGGTATTCAATCATGTTGAAGCCTTTGAATTTAACTACTTTGTGTTTAGTTTACCTCAGCTTGAAAAAATAGTTTGAGAAATTTTCGTAACAATACCCACAGCTCAAAAAGCTGCGGGTATTTATTATTTACTTAAACCAGCTTTGTGCTCGCTCCATCAGCAAGTAATTAACTGGTACTAGCAACAAGGTAATAAAGGTCGCAAAAATAATCCCAAAGCCTAAACTTACAGCCATTGGGATTAAAAATTGCGCTTGAGTGGCTTTTTCAAACAGCAACGGCATTAAGCCTATAAAGGTGGTTAAACTGGTTAACATTACAGGGCGAAAACGTGACGCGCCAGCCAGTTTTACCGCTTCCAGTAATTCGCCGCCTTCACTGCGTTTTTTATTTATAAAATCAACTAATACTAGCGAGTCATTAACCACAACACCGATCAGGGCCAACATCCCAAGTAGGCTCATAATGGTTAATTCCATTCCCATAATCCAGTGTCCTACCACGGCACCTATCATACCAAACGGGATCACACTCATGACGATCAGCGGCTGTAAGTAAGATTTAAACGGAATAGCTAATAACGCATAGATAATGAAAAATACAAATACCAACGCCCAAGCAAGCGAGCCGAACGATTCACGTTGTTCTTTCGCCTCACCTTCAAGAGAGTGACTAACGCCAGGATATTGCTGCACCAACTCATCAAGGTAAATTTTTAAATCGGCTTGCAGCACTGTCATATTGGTGTTTTCTTTTTCGATATCTGCCGTAACATTCAGAGTCCGATAGCGGTCGATACGATTAATCGTTGAAGGACTTTGCCCAGGCACTAGTTTAGCTACATGTGATAACGGTACTTTGCCACCGGTTGGGGTGTTAATAAGGATATCTTTTAAGTCAGCCACCGAGCGACGTTCATCAAGAGGTAAACGCACCATAACTCTGACGTCATCACGACCACGTTGAATACGCTGTGCTTGAGCACCAAAAAACGAGTTACGTACTTGCTGTGATACATCAACCCGATTTAAACCCAGTGCTAAGCCTTGCTCTGTTAGCTCAATTTGCAGCTCTTCTTTACCATCAGACATGCTATCAGCAATATCAAATACTGTTGGGTAAGTCGCCAAACGCGCTTTGACCTGCTCAGCCACTTCTTGCAAGGTTGATAGCGAGGTTGCTGTAAGCTGGACATCAATTGGATCTGAACTGCGACCTATTTCAGCCCTAAAAGTTAAGCTTTCAGCGCCAGGGATCACACCTATTAAATCGCGCCATTCACTGGCAAGCTCCCGCGAGCCTATATTAGAGTCACGTTTTTCAGCAGGGGTGATTTCAAAGCGTACACTCCCTGAGTTTGATGCACCACCACGACCACCCGTGGTGGCTAAAATGTTTAAAATAACACTTTCGCCTGTATTTTCATCACGGTACTTATCTTGTAATTGACGTGCTTTATCCGACATATCAATCACGTATTTATTAGTCACTTCAAATGGAGTACCTGTCGGTAATGTTAAGCTAACACGCACCGTTTCGCTCGGAATACGAGGGAAGAAAATAAACTTAGTCCACCCACTGGTAACCATAGTTAAAATAATTAAAAAGATCCCCACAAACAAGCTTACCGTAGCTAGCTTATGGCGTAAGGCCAAGTTTAATAACGGTTGATAATACTTTAAAATTGCATGCTCAAAACCATCAGCAAAACGCTGTTGAAATTTATCAAACTTAGAAGGTTCGCCTTTTTGATGGCGTAACTTTATATATTTTAGGTGCGCAGGTAATACAAATTTAGATTCAATCAGTGAGAATAATAATACCGGGATCACAACTACAGGGATCTGTGCAAACAGAGCACCACGACTACCTTCTATAAATGCTAACGGTAAAAATGCCGCAACCGTGGTTAAAACACCAAAAGTCACAGGGGTAGCAACTTCTTGGGTGCCACGAATAGCTGCCTGCTCGCCAGATTCAGCGGTTTTTAAATGGGTATAAACGTTCTCACCGGTAACGATTGCATCATCAACCACAATCCCTAGCACTAAGATGAAGCCAAACAAGCTCATAATATTTAGCGTTACCCCAAACAATGGCATGGCTAAAAATGCGCCCATAAATGATACTGGAATACCAATGAATACCCAAAAAGCGATGGCGGGACGTAAAAATAGCGTCAATAACGCCAGTACCAAAATACCACCTTGTAAAGCATTGGTGGTGAGTGTGGCAATACGACTTTTAACCAGCTCTGAATCATCATCCCAGTAACTTAAATCAAACCCTTGTGGTAATTTATTTTGCTGGCCTTCAATATATTCTTTTACTTCATCGGCTACTGTTATGGCACTTTGTGGACCAATACGATATACATCGATAAAGGCCGCTTGCTTACCATTAAACCGAGTCCGCACTGGGGTTTCTTCAAAGTCATCGCGGATAGTAGCAATATCACCTAGACGAATAATAGTACCATCTCTTTGATTTTTAACTGCAATGCGAGCAAACTCGTCTTTGCGATATGCTTGCCCTTTAGAGCGAATAAGTACATCTCCCCCTTGGGTTTTTAAATTCCCCGCTGAAATATCAGTACTTGAGTTTGATATCGCCCGTGAAATATCACTTAAGCTCAAACTGTATTGACGCAATGTATCTTGGCTTACTTCAATTGCTAATTCGTAATCACGCACACCACTGAGTTCAACTTGAGTAACACTGGGTAAGCGCAGTAATTGGTCGCGCACTTGCTCTGCATATTCACGGGTTTCTTTTTCACCGTAGTCACTGGCAACGGTAACCGCAATAACCTCACGTTTACGCTCAGCTAAGGCAACAACTGGCTTTTCAGCATCTGCTGGGAAGGTATTAATTGCATCGACTCGGCTTTTTATATCGGCCAATAACTCTCGAGGATCGTAACCGCTGTCGACCTCAATACTCACTGACGCTGACCCCTCAGATGAGCGACTCGATATTTGTTTGATGCCTTCTAAATCTTGTACTGCCTCTTCAATGCGAATGGTCACCCCTTGCTCTACATCTTCAGGAGTTGAGCCTCGCAAGGAAACACTGACGCTAATACGATCGGTTTCAAAAGACGGGAAAACTTCTAAAGGAATTTGCGTGGTAAGGCTAAATAAACCCGCAAAAACAATGCTGATCAGCAATAAATTAGCTGCAACATGGTTTTTAGTAAACCAAGCTATCATGGCTTATCTCCTTGCGAGCGAGCAGCTTTACGCTTTTGCATCAGCTCTTCAACAGTGATCCCTTGTTTTTTAGCCATCGCTGCTAACTGTTCACGTGACGGTCTTTTGCCAGTAGGCTGACTGCCCTCTTTATCAGCTTCACCAATAACTTTAACAGCAGTACCTGAACTAACTTGACCAAGTGGTGTAAGCACTAACTTATCACCCATGTTCAAACCATCGGCAATAATTGCTTGCGTGGCATTTTGCCACGCTAAGCGGATATTTTTACGCTGTAATACACCTTGATCAACAATATATACATAAGTACCTTGGTAAATAGCACTGTTTGGAATAACCAAGACATCAGCGACTAATTTGCCACTGATCTGCGCTTTAATATATTGACCAATCTTAATCGGGTATTGGTTTTGAGCAGTTGCTTTGTAAGGATCATTGATTTGGGCAACAACATAAAGCTGCTGAGCATTTTCATCGATGGCCCCTTCAGTTCTGGCAACTTGTCCTTGCCACTTTTGCATACCAACTAGGTCAGAGCTAAATTCGACAGTTGAGCCATTGGCATTTTTCATACCATCTCGAAATTGCTCTGGCAAATCAATAAAAGGTAAGTCTTTGTTTTTAATTGGCAACCGTATTTCAACACTATCTATGGCGTAAATAGTTGCCAATTGTGTATTGTTACTCACCACTTGACCAAGATCCACACTGCGACTTAATACTCGCCCTGCATAAGGGGCTGTTATCTTTGTGCGCTCTAAGTTTAAATTCGCTTTTTCAAGTTTTGCTTGTGCTGAAAGTACTTGCGCTTGAGCTGCGGCTAGTTGCGGTTCTCGCAGTACTAAATTACTTGCCTGCTCACCATTACCTAAACGCTGCCAATCGATAATAGCCTGACGACTACGTGCTTGTTCTTCTTGAAAGCCTTGCTGCGCAGTGAGTAAATTAGCTTGCGCTTCTTTCACTTCAGCGCGGTGATCTCTGTCATCAAGCTGTAAGAGTACATCGCCTTTATCAAAAAAGCCCCCCTCTCTAAATTGCTCACTGCTGGCGATGATCTGTCCTGAAGCTTGAGCGACCAAGATACTTTGAGTGCGCGGCTTTACAGTACCAAAACTGTCAACCATCACTTGATACGGCTGTAGCTGTAAAGTTTGCACCGCCACACTTATTTGCGCTTTAGGTGGTGAGCCAAAACGCTTTGCTTCTGGTGGGTTTGAGCTAATAAACATTACTAACAAGGCAGTAGCTGCGATTATAGCCGCAGGGATAATAATTTTGGTTTGTTTAATATTCATAATTATTGCTCAGTTGACTCGTTGGTTGGCTGTGAAAAATCGCCACCAAGGGCAATATGGAGATTAATTCGGTTAATAATTAATTGGTTCTTAATTTCAATGACAGAGCTTTGTGCGTCAAAGGACCTATCTTGCGCATCGAGTACCGTAGTGTAAGTTACTAAGCCACTTTGATATTGCTCAAAAGAAAGTTGCTCTGCTGCAATGGCATTTTCTTGTGCCTTAAGTGTAGCTAAGTAGCGAATTTGCAAAGATTGCTCTTGCGAAATAGCTGTTTCCACCTCATTAAATGCATCATATAAACTGGCTAAATATACTTGCTCCTGACGTAACACAGCTAAACGGGCAGCTTCTTCATCAGCACTTAGCCTACCAGCATCAAAAAGTGGCGAAGAAATACTACCCACTAATGACCATGCTAAGTTTGATGGTGAAAATAAATCACTGACACGATCAGCACTGTCACCTAACGTAGCGCTCAGATTTAAACTTGGAAAACGCTGCTTGTGAGCATAAGCTAAATTAGCATCAGTACTTAATAATTGATACCAGCTCGCCATTAAACTTGGTTTACGTGTGATAAGCTCTGACGGTAAACCTAAAGGGATAGATTTATTTAATAGAGGTAAGAGCCTCAACACTTAAAGCACCGCGCGGGTAGTCGCCAGTTAAACGCTCTAAAGCGCGAATTGCTTGACTGAGAGTGGCTTTTTGACCAGCAATACGTGAACGCTCATTGTTTAACTCATTACGCGTTAAATAAACATCTAAGGCATCATTTATACCTTGACGATAACCCGACTCAATAATTGCTAGGTTCTGCTCTGCGTTTTTTTCTCGTTGCTGGTACAGCGCCAATAATTTTTGCGCCGTTATTACATTAAACCAACCACTGACCACATCACCTACTAAGCGTTGTTTTGCTTGTTGAAAATTTGCCTGCTGCGCTAGAAAATCAAGGTTTGCCTGGCGCTGCGCATCAGAAAGCTTGCCCCATAAATCAACTTCATAATTAAGTGTTAAATTTGCTGAACTGACATTGCTATAACTAACTGGACGATTGTTTTTACTGCGATTAGTTCGCGCAGATAAATCTAAACTCGGCCAAAGAGCCGCGCCCGACGCAATTAATTGCTGCTGTTTAATTGCAACATCATACCCAGATTGTAAAATCTCTTGGTTACTTGCTAATGCTTGTTCAACCAATGCAAATACCTGTGGGTTTTCTAATTGTTGAAGCCAATTATCTTCAACCTTAAATGCTGACGCCTTTGCTTGTTGCCATTGCTCAGGAGCATTTGCTGTATGTTGCACTCGTTCAGTTGGATTTAGCTGATTGCTGCATGCACTGAGCAGCAAGGCACTGACTACCACTAAACTCGGCTTAAGTTGCCAAATCATATAAAAACCTGAATTACTTATATTTATGAGTGTAATTCAAGCACCAGTTCACAGATAGCTCAACTGACTTTACATAACATTACAAATATCACAATAAAGAGTCGTTTTTGAGGGTTGAGTTTGCCAATTTATATTTACTAGTGGGAAATGCAAGCCGGTGTTTACGTTTAGAAAGTCAAGCTTGCCTTAATACCAATCGTTTTAAGTTACTGACCATTTGATAACAAGGCATAAATTTTGACATCTAGTTGTTCTGCATGAAAAATTTATAACACAGTTAGCGCTTTGTTTAGCTCGCTAGAATAGTTAAATATTTAAGTCGATTGGTATAAATTATAAGAGCGCTAGTTTGCACGTTATTTATAAAAGGCGCGAGTTTTTGAGATTAAAGATTACAAATTAAAGAATGGTATTGTACAAGAGTCAGAATTGACGCTGTTTTTCTTCGTAAACTGCTAGCTTAGTTTATTTCAGATACAAAAAAGCCCTGCAAATGCAGGGCTTTGATATAAATGGTGCCTCGACCCGGAATCGAACCAGGGACACGAGGATTTTCAATCCTCTGCTCTACCAACTGAGCTATCGAGGCACATAAACTGTGCAAATTAATTGTTAAATTAAACACTTAATCTAAATAAATGGTCCGACTAACCGAGTCGAACTGATAACCTGAACGAATTACTGATTACAAGTCAGTTGCTCTTTCAAATTATCTAAATAAATGGTGCCGACTAACCGAGTCGAACGGTTGACCTACTGATTACAAGTCAGTTGCTCTACCAGCTGAGCTAAGTCGGCACACTAAACTGTGTGCTAAGGCACGTTTCAATTTTAAAGATTGATAACTTTTAATAAATGGTGCCTCGACCCGGAATCGAACCAGGGACACGAGGATTTTCAATCCTCTGCTCTACCAACTGAGCTATCGAGGCACATTAACTGTGCAGATTAGTTGTTAAATTAAACACTTAATCTAAATAAATGGTGCCGACTAACCGAGTCGAACGGTTGACCTACTGATTACAAGTCAGTTGCTCTACCAGCTGAGCTAAGTCGGCACACTAAACTGTGTGCTAAGGCACGCGTAATAATGTTTTAATCATTTGATTTAAACACCACTACTTAAATAATGGTGCCCAGAGGCGGAATCGAACCACCGACACGAGGATTTTCAATCCTCTGCTCTACCGACTGAGCTATCTGGGCAATTTCAGTTTTAATAAAAAATTATAAAGTGTTTTTATACACTTTCCGCTTAGCTCTACTGACTGAGCTATCTGCGTGTGCGGCGTATTAAACTGGTTTTGCCCTTTCAAGTCAACTTTTTTTTTATTCTTTATAACTGTTTGCACGGTTTTTCAACAAACTGTTTAATAAACGTAAAAAACGCTGTTTATTACAACAGCTGTTTGTAGTTTAACGTAACTGTCTATTAATTTAGGCTCCTTGTAAACAACAGCACTAAAAACGTAGTGAATTATTTCTGGTAAATGGTAGGATTGATTTCCAGTACACAAGCGACTGTTTAGATTGCGGTTGATAATAGATTAAGTTGGATAATAAATGCAGAGTAAATTTTCTTCTCCTGTAAAAGGGCTGTTACCTCTTTTTATACTAATAAACTTAGCCGTAACAGCACTCGCTGTGGTTGCTTATTCTTTTTACCCTAGTAACACTGAAGACTCAAAAGCACCACCAAGTTCACTAAGCTTAATAACGTTAGCTGAGCAATTAGACACACCTTTGGTTAATGCATTGACTCGAACAGGACAAGATAATGCCACTCAACTACTAAATTTAAGCGCTTCGCTAAATAATCAATTTGATTACTACTTATATAGATATACACCTACTGCTCAAACACAATTGGTTTTTGCCAGTAATAAACCAGCAATTGCACCGCTAAAACTTGATCAACATTTAGCTGAGCAAGGTATTATCCATCATCAATTAAATTTAAATGATCAACCCGTTGGTGAATTAATCATTAAACAAAAAATCACTGCCCCCCCTCTACTGCCAAATTATTCCATCGTGCTTGCATTGGCTATTGCAGGAGTTGCTGGAGTAAGTTTATTTTTACTAGCGCTGTTTTTTAACGTTTATCTTAATACGCGGATCCGCAAAAGTAGTGACACTCTTGCACATGAATTAGAGAGCATCACTAAATCTGGCAGTTACAATACACATATCGACGAACAATTAGATATCGGCCTTGGCGTTGTAGCTAAAAATATCAATCAACTATTACAGCAAGTACAAGATGCTATCAATAGTAATGACGTAGCCCAAAAAGATTTGCAAAAACTGCAAAGCAGTCTGGAAACTGAAGTGCAAAACCGCACTTTAGCGCTTGAAAAAGCGAGCCATAGAGCTGAGCAAGCTAGCGAAGCCAAAACCACGTTTTTAGCAACTATGAGCCATGAAATACGCACCCCAATGAATGGCGTTATTGGCACCATTGATTTACTAAGACAAACAGATCTCAATGGCGCTCAGCATCGCCTAAGTACAATTATTCGTGAATCAGCCTTTTCACTATTGGGGATTCTGGATGATATTTTAGATTTTTCGAAAATTGAAGCGGGTAAACTAAATATCGACCCAACTCCTTTTTCGGTCTCGGATACTATTGAGGAAGTTGCCAGAGTATTATCATCGGTTGCAAAAAAACGTCAGCTTGATTTAGAGCTAGCTATAGCACCTGATATACCAGTTAATTTAATTGGTGATACTGTTCGCGTTCGCCAAGTACTTTATAACTTATGTAGTAATGCAATTAAATTTACTAGCACCGATGAAAATCGTCTAGGTCAGGTACGCATTGCTGTAGAAGTGGCACAAAATACTGCTGACCATTTTACTCTGCGTTTTAGCGTCAGCGACAATGGTAAAGGTATGAGCCAAGCTCAACTGCGTGAAATATTCAATCCATTTATTCAAGCTGAAGGATCAATTACCCGTGAGTACGGTGGCACAGGCCTAGGTTTATCTATTTGTAAAAGTTTAACCGAGTTAATGTTAGGGTCCATTAGTGTTACCAGCGATATAGGTATTGGTAGTGACTTTGTGGTGGAATTGCCATTTAGTACTGAAAACACCATAAAGTATGCCCATAAAGGTGCGTTGAAAGATCATTCTGTAATACTCATCACTGAGCATCAAAGCAGAAAACAAACGCTTTCTCGTTATTTATCATTTATGGGGGCAAACACAATTACGGCGCAAACGGTGCAAGAAATTGAACAATCTCAAGATAACCTTGGCGTTATCTGGGTGCTTGATGGGATCGATTCAATGGATAGCATTAATTACTTATTACGCCGTTTACTGTACACCCTTGAAGATAATAACCAACAGGTGATCGTACTTAGTAAATTAGATGAAGCCGCAATAAATCATAAAAACATCTTCTATCTCAATGCGTCGCCATTGTGTAAGTCAAACTTTATGATGTCGTTATTGGTTGCTGCGGGGCTGCATACACCAAAACAAGTTAAACCTGTTAAAACCCTTAATAATTATTTAAATATTGAACAAGCACGTGAAGAAAACAAACTCGTGCTACTTGTTGAAGACAATGTTTTGAATCAACAAGTACTTACCGATCAACTACATTTACTTGGGTTTGGCGTTGAAGTTGCTGATAACGGCGAGCAAGGTTTAAAAATGTGGCAAAGCGGCCGTTACCCGTTAATTTTAACTGATTTACATATGCCTAAAATGTCAGGTTACGACATGGTTGAAAAAATTCGCGACGAAGCTGCACAACTTGAAGACATCAACGCTCAGCCTTATGTTATTGCAATAACAGCAAATGCCTTAAAGGGTGAAAAAGAACGCTGTTTAAATGCTGGTATTAACGATTTCATTACTAAACCAGTTGAATTAAATACGCTAGAGGCAACTCTTAATAGTTGGAGTGAAAGCAAGCAAGGACCGATTACGGCTTCTCCTAATAAGCCGTCAGCACCAATTAACTTTGAAATGCTCGCTAAATACATAAACAATGATGAAGCAAAGCAGTTACGATTCTTTAAAATGTACTTAGAGCAAAGCCATACGTTAGCTAAAGACATTAACACAGGGGTAATGACCAGTGATAAAGAAATAATAATTGCAGCTTGCCACCAACTTAAATCTATATCAAAAACAATTGGCGCAGAAAAAGTAGCTGAGCTAGCTGCTGACTTTGAAGATAACTGTAAAGAACAAGACTTAACCAGTGATCAACTAATTGAACTGCGTGACAATTTAGAGATTGAGTACTCCCGTGTTGCGCAGTTTTTAAAAGAACAAGTTAGTAATGCCCAAGAGCAAGATAATCTGATTTAATTCAAGCAGTAAAAAAGGGCTTATTGCCCTTTTTATTCGCATGTGAAAATTATTTTTCTGGCGGACGGTAGCCTTCGATTTCTACATCTTTATCTTCGAACAAAAAGCCAACCATTTGCTCTTCTAAAAAAGTACGATGCTCTGGGTCCATCATATTTAAATGTTTTTCATTGATCAGCATTGTTTGCTTGTGCTGCCACTGTGCAAATGCTTCTTTAGAAATATTATTAAAAATCCTTTCACCCAACTCACCTGGGTAAAGTTGGAAACCAAGCCCTTCGGCTTCTTTTTGTAACTTTTGACAAAATACAGTACGTGCCATGATTGCTCTCTTGTGCTCTTCGAAACGATATCAGTTAGTGTAAACTATTGTAGCAATTTGTTTAACTAGCTTTTTAGTTGGGGCGGCTAAACCAACCTCTATTGACTGGTCCAACGGGTACCAAACTAGTTGTCGCTCATTCACCACATCAGGCACTTTATGCAAAGTGAGTACATGCGGATTAATAGTTAATTCAAAGTGCGAAAATATATGCGTAAAAGGCTCAATTGGCACAGTTGTAACAGCAAGCCCTTGCTGCGCTAAAAAAGTATCTAACTGAGATTTTTGCTCAAATTCAAAAAAACTAAATAAACCGCCCCATATTCCTGAGTTAGGCCTTTTTTCCATCAATACTTGATCATTACATTGAATAATTAATTGATGGCACACTTTCTTTGGCACTGCTTTTTTAGGTTTTGAATGAGGGAACTGTTTTACCTGCTCAGTCTTATACGCTCCACAACGCGAACGCAACGGGCAAGGTTGGCAGTCAAACTTGCTACGTGAGCAAAGGCTTGCTCCTAAATCCATCATTGCTTGGTTAAACTCAGTCACTTGTTTTGCTGGAGTTAACTGCTCTGATAGTTGCCATAATTGGTTTTCAACTTTTTTGACTCCGTACCAACCTTCAATCATAAAAAATCTGGCAAGCACACGTTTTACATTACCATCTAATATAGGATGATGTTGGCCAAGAGAAAGCGATAAAACAGCTCCTGCAGTCGAGCGCCCAATTCCTGGCAAAGCGACAACCTCGTCTAACGTTGTTGGAAACTCACCTTTGTATTGATCTCGAATTATCTTTGCGGTTTTATGTAAATTGCGAGCTCGAGCATAATAGCCCAATCCGGTCCAGTGATGCAGCACGTGATCTTCATCTGCATTTGCTAAAGCGATAATATCTGGAAAACTTTGCATAAACTTTTCAAAGTAAGGAATAACTGTGACTACCTGAGTTTGTTGCAACATCACCTCAGACACCCACACCTTGTAAGGTGTTTTATTTAATTGCCAAGGTAAGGTTTTACGCCCATGTAATTCATACCAATCGACTACTTGCTGAGAAAACCAGCTTGCTTCACTGTTGTTTAACTTCAAAATAATTACTTTTTAAACCCGACTCTTAATGGCGCTCAGTCTATTGCAGTGAGTTAAAATATCAAGTTATAAACATACACAAAAGATAAGGCCTTGTGATCAACGCCGTGGTCAGGGATAATACGCCACCATTTTAAGACATGTTGTTTTCATCAGGCCAAAATATATGAGTGATTCAAGTAACGATAACCTTGAGCAAGCGATGCAAGAAGGTAAATATATTCGTACCATTCGCAGTTTTGTTAAGCGCGAAGGTCGTTTAACCAAAGGACAAGCTGCGGCAATTGAAAAATGCTGGCCAACCATGGGGCTTGAACATCAACAAGGCATGCTTGATCTAGCCCAAGTATTTGGTAATGACAACGACGTTGTTTTAGAAATTGGTTTTGGCATGGGTAAATCATTGGTCGAAATGGCCAAGAGCGCACCACACCTTAACTTTATTGGTATTGAAGTACACCGCCCAGGTGTTGGCGCATGTTTAATGGATGCTGATGAAGCAGGCATTACAAACTTACGTATTTTTGAGCATGACGCTGTTGAAGTATTTGCTGATTGTATTGCAGAGGGCAGCATTACTACGGTGCAACTATTCTTCCCTGACCCATGGCATAAAAAACGCCACCATAAGCGTCGTATTGTGCAACCTGCATTTGTAGAGAGCTTGCGTAGCAAATTAAAAATTGGCGGTGTATTCCATATGGCAACAGATTGGGAAAACTACGCTGAACATATGCTTGAAGTAATGCAAGCAGCGGAGCATTTTAAAAACCAATCTGAGACTAACGATTATGTACCACGTCCTGATTTACGTCCCTTGACGAAATTTGAGCAACGCGGCCATCGTTTAGGTCATGGCGTTTGGGATTTAATGTTCGAGCGTATTAGCTAAATTAATCAAAACAACTTTAAGGCAAAGCCATTTATGAGCGCATTAACTAATCCAAGTTCACTTTTACTACGCAATAGTGCAAACCTAATGGCGGACTCTATTTTAGTAGTTAATTTTGTGCAAGATGGCTTTTTGTCACAACTGCGCCAGTTAAATCCAAACAGCAAGATCAGCGCTTTTAGTTACAACCATGCTAATGGTGAGTTTGCTAAAAATATCAACAGTATTGATGTTTGTGTTAGCCATGAGATAGCCGGTCAACACTTTGACCTCGTTATTTATTATTACCCAAAAGCAAAACCTGAAGCATTGATGACGTTGGACAATATTCGCGCGGTTATCAACCCAGACGCTGAGTTACTGGTGGTTGGTGAAAATAAAAGTGGTGTGAAATCGATTGAAAAGCAATTTAGTAGCCACTGTGAATACAGCAATAAAATCGATAGTGCCCGCCATTGTGCTTTGTATTTATTCACCGAGATAAAAACCTTAGCTGAGTTTGTTATTACTCGTTACCATAAGCAATTTAATGTTGATGTTGCTGGCGTTAGTTTTAATGCCATCAGCGTACCTGGTGTATTTAATCACGGTGAACTTGATGGCGGTACTAAAATACTGTTAGAGAATGCACCTGTAATTAAATCTGGCAATGTACTGGATTTTGGCTGTGGCGCGGGTCTTATTGCGACCTTCTTAGGTTTAAAAAATCCAGCTTTGAATTTTACCTGTACGGATGTTAGTGCTCTTGCAGCTTATGCAACCTCGCAAACATTGGCACTTAACGGTGTTAACGGTAGCACTTTACTAAGTGATGGGTTAGCAAATGTAACTGGAAAATTTGAGCTTATTATTTCAAATCCACCATTTCATACCGGTATTGCCACTGATTATACTGTTGCTGAACAGTTTTTAAGTGGTGCTAAACAGCACTTGACTAAGCAAGGCAAGTTAACCATTGTTGCAAACTGCTTCTTGAAATACCCGCCAATTCTAGAAGCTCAGTTCGGTAGTTATCAAGTAGTACACAAAACCAATAAGTTTTCAGTGTATAGCAGTTAATTGCTGCTATAACCTCACAAACGCTGCCAAATAATATAAATGGCAGCTTTTCAACAAAGTTATTATATTTTTTAGTCACTTTGATAGGTCTTTGCTAGACTTACAGCAACTAGATAAAAATTAAATAACTTGGCCTTCATTACAATAATGTCTAAATCAACATCGCCAACAAGTATTCGCAAAGCACTGATAAGCGCAGTCATGCTTGTTACTGCCTTGTGTTTATCGTTATCTATTTCTATTTCAACCTACCTAGATGTCAAAGAGCAAAAGCAATTAATTGTCAACAAGCTCAATATTCTCGCTGAAATAATCGCTTTTAATGCACAAGTAAGTGTACTGTTTGATGATAGGAAAACCGAAGAGCAACGCCTTAAATCTTTCGAAAAAATTCCACTCATTAAAAACATACATATTTATGCAATCGACGAAATATCAAATAAAGCAGTATTTTTTACCAGTTTCAATGCACGAAAAACCCCACCAGTGCCACTTCGAGTTGATAGTATTGAGCAACTTCAAGAACCTAGAATCACTGAAGACTACATAGAGCTAATCAAACCAATTACTTACGAAGGTGATATTAAGGGTTATGTGTATATTCGTGGTGGCTTAGAGCGCCTTAACGCCTATATTAACCAAAAAATTCTTATTGATATCCTTTTAACGCTATTCGTTTTAATACTGGTTTATTTTGTCGCAAAACGAATTCAAAAGCGTATTGCCGACCCCATTGACCAATTAAGTACGTTGCTGCAAGATGTTTCGAAAAATCATAATTATAGCGCCCGAGCTCCGAAAACTAATATTACCGAAGTCAATATGCTTTCGAATAGTTTAAATATCATGCTAACTCGCACACAAAATCAAATAGAGCGTCATAAGAATGATAAGCAAGAAATTAAACAGTTAAACCAAAGCCTAGAAGAAAAAGTAAATCAACGTACAATCGCACTCCGAGAGGCAAATCAAGAGTTGCTAACAACCCTTGAGCGAATGCATCAATACCAAAACCAAATTGTTGAAAGTGAAAAAATGGCCTCTTTAGGGCAGATGGTTGCAGGTGTTGCACATGAAGTAAATACACCGATTGGTTTAGGGATCACTGGTTCTACCCTGCTTCGCGATAAACTGGCAGAAATAAGTCTAGGGTTTGAGCAAAAAACCTTAACCTCAAACCAATTGAAGCGCTTTATCGACAATGGCATAGAAAACTTAGACCTTATCTATCGAAATTTAAATCGTGCTGCGGAACTGGTATCCAGCTTTAAAAAAGTAGCAGTAAACCAAGATGGTGAGCTTAATTCGCTGATCAATATGCATGATCTTATAACTAACGTAATGCTTTCTATGCGTACTGAACTAGAGATCAAGGCTCCTAAAATCGTTATTCATTGTTCTGAACAATTGATGATCGAAAGTAAAGCGGGTCCCCTACAACAGGTATTACAGCAATTATTAAGTAACTCGATAATCCACGGCTTTAAAGATAATAAAAATAACGAAATAGAAGTCACAGTGGAACGTAACGAAAGTAGCTTGATCATCAACTATTACGATAATGGTATCGGAGTTGATAAAAGCGTTAAAAAACGCATTTTTGATCCCTTTGTTACCACTAAGCGCGGCGAAGGTGGCAGTGGTTTAGGTATGCATTTAGTTTACAATTTAGTCACACAAGCCTTAGGAGGCAGTGTTTACTTTGATGATCAAAATATAGAAGGTACGCGCTTTATAATTACCTTGCCATTAACAGAGGCAAGTAAAGTATGAGATTAACAGGTTTATTACTGGCTCTGATGCTGCTGTTTCCTACCTTTTTACAGGCCAAATCCCCTGAACAAGTCAAATCGGCGTTCCTATTTCAGATTGCAAAATTCGTCGAGTTCCCTAAAGTTAACAATAAACAGGCTGTGACTTTTTGTTTTTATGACGTTGAACATGGGATTGGTGAGCTATTAAAGGATAATTCGAATCTTAAAATTAACGATATACCGATTGAAACCGTATTAATTAATAAAAAACAGCAAATTTCTGAACTTTCTCGCTTTTGTGATATCACATACATTGATGAAACAATGGAAGATGATATAATTCCACTTTGGATCGATACCATTTCATTAAGTACCTTAACAGTTGGTGAGAGTATCAGTTTTTTAGAAAAAGGAGGCGTTGTCTCTTTGGTCCAAGAAGGGAATAAAATCCGACTGTATATCAATAAGCAGCAGTTGTTGCGCAGCAGTTTTAAAGTGCAATCTCGGTTATTAGCTGTTTCTAAATTTCATCCGAATTGATTTTACTTGTTAACAATTGGATATACTCCTATAATCACTAGTATTCGGTTTTATAATACAATACCGAATTAATTGTAAATAAAATATTCCGAAAAAGGTTAATTAATAATGCAAACGCCAGTCATTCTGATTGTAGAGGATGAAGACGTAACTCGACTAAACCTCGTTAGTTTATTTGAAGCTGAAGGTTACAAAGTTATTGAAGCCATTGATGGCGATGACATGCATGACAAGCTTACAAATAATGATGATGTGAACCTTGTAGTTATGGACATCAACCTGCCAGGCAAAAACGGGCTAATACTAGCGCGTGAATTACGTCAAAAGCGTAACGTTGGACTTATTTTCCTAACCGGTCGTGATAATGATGTAGACCGTATTTTAGGCCTAGAAATTGGCGCGGACGACTATATTACTAAGCCGTTCAATCCTCGTGAATTAACTATTCGTGCTCGTAACTTGCTTTCTCGTACTGCCCTTGGTGGTGAAGAATCAAGCCTTGAAACAAATGGTGTGATCACATTCAATGGCTGGGAACTTGACGAAAATAGTCGCTGTTTAACATCGCCAAATGGTGATGCCAAACGTTTACCTAAAGGTGAATACAGAGCACTGCGTCTAATGCTTGACTCTCCGGGCCGTATTTTCAGTCGTGAGCAACTAATCAAGCATATGACTGGTCGTGAGTTACGTGCGAATGACCGTACCGTTGATGTAACGATCCGTCGTATCAGAAAGCATTTTGAAAGTGATAACAGCACATCTGAGCTTATCAGCACCATCCATGGTGAAGGTTATCGTTTCATTGGTAAAATTGATAGTTAATATCTGTTTTACCAAGTAATGACAGCATTAACGTTCTAATTGCTGTAAGAATAAATGAAGGGCATGTTGCCCTTCATTTATTTTATCTGCCAATATTACTAACCAAGTCTTTAATACTTCATCACTTTCTTCAATAGAACCATGTTCCATGGTCTTAGCGTGTAACTGTACATCATTTAAACCAACTGAACCTGCAGCACCTTTAAGCTTATGTGCTACAGACTTATACTCTTCACGGTCACCGGCTGCTAATGACGTTGCTAACTCTTGCTGATACTGTGGATTTAGCTTTTCAAATAAACTGCTGCTGCGCTTAAATGTTACTATGCCCATCGAATTAACAAAATCTTCAATGGTTTCAACATCAAGTAACTCTACATTGATATTTTCACTGGCTTCTTTGCTAACCGTCAGGCGTGTTTCATCAGACTGTTGTAGATGTTTAATATCAAATAGTTCAGCCAGCATTTTATCAAGCTTCGTGGTATTGATAGGTTTAGCTAATGCGCCTTGAATTGAGATCCCTTGTAACTCTTCTTCGGCGCTACGCACATTAGCCGTAAGCGCGACAATAGGTAACTTATCAAAATGGCTATCGGCACGGATCTGTCTTGCTACTTCATCGCCATTAATATCTGGCAGTTGCATATCTAGCAGTACTAAATCCAGATCATCCTCAGTTTCAACAAACGACAATGCATCTTCACCGGTTTCAGCCCAGATAACTTCATGACCACGTTGCTCAAGTAAGTTAGTGGCGATTTCAGCATTAAGCGGCACATCTTCAACTAGCAAGATATTCAAACTACGGCCAACATAACTTTGTTCAGCCGGAGCGATACAAAGCGCCAGCGGTATTTCAACCACAAAACAGCTGCCCTCTCCTTCGGTACTGCTTACATGTAATTGTCCTTTCATTGCTGTAACCAAAGCCTTGGTGACCGCTAAACCAATACCTGATCCTATCGCATTAGTACCATTTAAATCCGGCGCTTTATAATACATATCAAAAATACGATGTAATTGCTCTTGTGGAATACCTTGCCCGGTATCTGTTACTTTCATGACTAACCACGCGCCATCCGCACGATTTTCCCGAGCACACGCTAATTGAACTTTACCTTTTTGGGTAAATTTAACCGCATTATTTATTAAGTTCCATACCACTTGGCGTAATCGGGTCGGATCTAGCTGCGCATAAATATCCAGCATACCTTTGCGCTTAATTTCAAACTCTAAGTCTTTTTGCTCAGCGATCAATCCTGCAAAGTTAACCACATCATTAATAAAATCAGAGACGTTTATTGAGTCGGTAACAATATCGAGTTGTTCGCGATCTATCTTATCTAAATCTATAATATCATTAAAAATATTTCCTAATGTTTCAGCACTAGAAAATACGGTGTTACACCAACTACGTTGCTGCTTATCCAAGTCGGTGTCTAGTAACATACGGGTTAAACCCACAATACCATTGAGTGGAGTTCGTAATTCATGACTTAGGGTGGCAATAAATTTCCCTTTGTCTTTATAAGCGGTTTCAAGTGCTTGAGCTGCTTCTTTGCGGCTGGTGATATCACGCCCAAATGCTAATAAGCCAATGTAATCACCGTCATCATTAATAAATGGGAGCTTGCGCATTTCAAACCAACGGTTTTCATTGCCTACAGGGTATTCAACATCAAGCGTTAAAGCGGCGTGAGTTTTTTCGACTTTGTTATCAGTTAGTAATACTTCCGGTAAGAATTGCGTTGGGTAAATCTCCTCTGCAGTTTTACCTATTAACTCGTCACTTGATTTCCCCATAACCTCTTCAAACATTTTATTACAGCCGGCAAAAACACCATTGTTATCACGGTAATAAAATAAATCAGGGGATGAATCAACAATAGAGCGCAGTAACATGCCTTGTTGAGCAAGCTCTTGCTGGGTTTTTTTACGTTCAACTATTTCTCGCCTGAGCTCTTCGATTGCACGGTGCTTGGCATGAAATGCCATTTTACGTTCATCTATCTCTACATTTAAGCGATTGATATTATCTTTTAAAGTTTGATTTAATAATTTTTCTTGCTTAGTGGCACTATCTAAATACGCATAGGAAGCATCTAACTGGCGGATTGAATTGATCAACACACTGATAATAATGGGCGACACTACTGCAGTAAAAAATATCACGGCAAGCACATCGACAAGCATCACCTCGCCTACTGCAACATAATAAAACATACACGATAATATTAATGCCAGTACTAATAGTAAGACATAACAAATAGTTGCGGTTTTGAATTCACCAAATCGAGTAATTAAACTAGAAAGTATTCGAGCCCATGGACTCAAAGAGGAATCGATCATATATAAATCTGTCTCTTAGCTATACATATAAGTATATAAAAAATCAGCTGACTACACAGCTATAAAAAAACGACTAGTGTTAGGATTTTAGCACTTTTGCATTAACTATTTTCATGTTCCGCGACGAAAACAGAAAATTTTCATCTACCACGTATTTTTTATTTATTTCGTGTAAAATATTGCGCTTTACAATTGCCAATAACGAGATTTTCCATGCAAAGCAACATGCCCGATATAGCAGATACGGCTCCCGCCTTACAAACAGGTAAATTAGACTGGGTTGGTATGGCTGATATTGAACTGCCTTTTTTATTTGAATCTCGTGATCTTGCGCCTATTAATGTCAACGCTAAAGCTCGTGCTTTTGTTAATCTTCACAAAGAAGACGCAAAAGGTATTCATATGTCGCGGTTATTTTTAGCGCTCGATACCCTGTCAACTGAGCAACACGTTAACCCGCAAACTATTGCACAAGCGCTCGATAGCTTTATCTCTAGTCACACTGGATTAAGCGACCAAGCTAAAATTGAATTTAAGTTTGAACTACCGCTGCGCAGAAAATCACTCCTTAGCGGCAAAGCGGGTTGGAAAAGCTACCCGTTGACCATAGTGGCAAAAATTGACCGCGGTGTACTTAGTTTTGAATTAAGCCTTGATGTAACTTACTCATCAACTTGCCCATGCTCAGCGGCATTAGCTCGCCAACTTATTCAACAAGCCTTTGTTGAAAAGTTTCAGCAGCATACTCTTAGCCATGAAGAAGTGGTCAACTGGCTTGGCAGTACCGATGGCATAATCGCCACACCGCATTCTCAACGCTCTATTGCCAATGTAAAAGTCAAACTAGATAGTAGCATCCGTGAGTTTGATATTTTAAGCTTGATCAATACTCTTGAAGATGAGCTTAAAACCCCTGTACAAGCGGCAGTTAAGCGTGAAGATGAGCAAGAATTCGCCCGTTTAAATGGTCAAAATCTGATGTTTTGTGAAGATGCTGCGCGTAAAATCAAAGCCGTGTTAGAAGATGCACAATACGCCGATTACTGGTTACAAATAAACCATTATGAATCTCTGCATGCCCATGATGCTGTAGCGATTGCAGTAAAAGGAATTGCTGGCGGATACCAGCCATAACTTAGCTGTTATAAAGTGTAACTTCATTACAACTGGGCACGTAAATTGCTAAGTAATTTATAGTGTCAATTTGTTGTTGTGGAGTTACCGTATGGAATTCGCTTTATTATCAATTTTAGTATTAGTCGTAGGGGCATCTGTTGTTGCGTCAAAGTTTACCGATGATGGCGGAAACCCTTACCCATTCACGCGTAAAACCAGTGTATTTACGCAAGTTGAAAGCTCATTCTTAAACCTTTTAGAACGTGCTGTAGGCGATCAATATAAAATTGTTAGCCGTGTAAAATTAATCGATATCATTGATTGTAAAAAAGGTTTATCTGCTAAAGCTAAACGTGCTGCAATCGCTAAAGCAAAAAACAAACAACTGGATTATGTGCTGATTGATAAAGAAAAGATGACGATTGTGGCAGCGGTTGACTTAGTAAACAACGCCAATAAAGATGGTCATAAAGCACAACGAGACTGGTTTGTTAATGGTGCACTTGAAGCTGCTGGCATTCCACATATCCGTATGAAAGTTAAATCTGGCTATCGGCCATCAGAAGTACGCGAAGCAATTATGTTTAAGCTTGGCAAGCCGACAGCACAAAGTAGTCGCCCGACACGCAACCGTGTTACTAAGCCGGCGGTACTATCTCCTTCGCAAGCTAAAGCCCATTCCACAGCTTTAGCTGAAATATAAGTTTTCTTAAACGATAAAATGCGAGCTTTTAAGCTCGCATTTTTGTTTTTTATCGCTAACTTCACGTATAATCTAAACATCTAATTAGAGGAATTTAAAATTATGAATGTCGGTATTATTGGCGCGATGGAGCCAGAAGTTAAAATTTTGCGTGAAGCAATGCAAAATCCACAAATTCTAACTAAAGCAGGTTTCACTTTTTATACAGGTGAATTAGCTGGTAACACTGTGACTTTAGTGCAATCAGGTATTGGTAAAGTCGCCTCTAGTATTGCAACAACGTTATTAATTGATAATTTTCAACCAGACTGTGTGATCAACACAGGCTCTGCCGGTGGTTTTGATCCATCTCTGAGTGTTGGCGACGTGGTAATTTCATCTGAGGTACGTCATCATGATGTTGATGTAACCGCTTTTGGTTATGAAATTGGCCAAGTACCACAGATGCCTGCTGGTTTTGCCGCTCACCCTAAATTAATAGAGGCTGCACAACTAAGTGTTGAAAGCATCAGTGACGTGAAGACCCTGATCGGCTTAATTTGTACTGGCGATTCATTTATGTGTGATCCGGTGCGTATTGATAAAGCCCGCGCGGACTTCCCTACTATGTTAGCTGTAGAAATGGAAGGCGCTGCCATTGCACAAGTATGCTTTTCTTTAGCTACACCGTTTGTAGTGATCCGTTCAATGTCTGATATTGCAGGTAAAGAGTCACCACAGTCATTTGAAGAATACCTAGAAACCGCTTCAATAAACTCATCAAAAATGGTGGTCGCATTACTAGAAAAGCTGACTACGGTAACGCTCTAACGTGTTACTCAATTTAGTTCAGCAACATTTGGACTTTATTGTATTTATATTAGCGCTCCTTGCTGAGCGCTTTTTACCTTTGGTAAGCTGGTATCACCCAAATACATTTTTAACTGCGGTATTTAGAGCTCTTGGGAAACGCGTTTTTAGAAAGAGTGAACCTGCAAGTTACCAATATTTGTCATCCTCGTTATGTTTCACCTTAGTCATTTTAGTGATCATGACCTTGGTAGTCTTACTGCTTGAATTCGCCTATTACCCTGAACTATTAGCTGGGTTAATTTTATACCTCTGCCTAGAGTGGCGAAGTGTAGAAAGTAAAGCACTGCGCATTGCACGACTCGTTAAACAAAATCAAAAGTCTACAGCCCGAGAGTTATTAAAACCGCTACTTGCTCGTCAGGTAGATAAATTATCAGGCCCAGGTCTTTGCAAAGCCATCATGGAAACACTGATCTTAAGAGTTGCTCGTCATTACTTTAGCGTTATTTTCTTTTATCTACTATTTGGCCCTATAGCTGCACTGGCTTATCGCTTACTGACTTTGATCCACCAAGCTTGGCGCAAAGATATTATGCCTAATAGCCCATTTTTAAAATCACTTAGTTGGCTATTATATATTCTTGAGTGGTTACCTACGCGGATATTGGCGCTGACTATTGCAGCAAGTAAAGCCAGTAAATTGAGCATTCATTATATCAAGCATTATGGACGACATTTTTATCAAATAAATAGTGGCTGGTTATTAAGTTGTTGTTCGGCCTCTGTTGGTGTGCAACTCGGTGGCCCTGCCATATACCAAGATACTCGATTTGATAAAATGCGTATTGGTACTGAACGTTTACCGCAGGCTGATGATATTACTGTATTGATCAATCGGCTAAATCAAGCGCGTGGCTTTTGGTTACTGGTTATATTTGGCATCGAAATCATTAAAACAATGTTGTAGATCACAAAGAGTAAAAAACCAGCCGAAGCTGGTTTTTAAAACTGAATTTTCATTCTTTACCTATTAAGCACAGGTAATATTTGCAAACTTACGCTTACCAACTTGATAAATAGCTGTGCTGCCTTTTGCAATTTCAAGCTTAGTATCAGTGACCTTTTCTTCGCCATTGATTTTAACTGCACCTTGTTTGATCATTCGCATAGCTTCTGATGTACTCGCAACTAAGCCTGCTTCTTTAAGCAAGTTAGTAATAAATACGGTATCTTCATCAATCGTTACAGTCATATCTGGGATATCATCCGGTAAGGCATTTTTTTGAAAACGTTTAATAAAATCTTCATGCGCACCAACAGCTGCCGCATCGCTGTGAAAACGAGCAATCATTTCTTTTGCTAAATCGATTTTAATATCACGCGGATTAGTACCTTGTGCAACCTTTTCTTTAAGCGCAGCAATTTCGTCAATTGATAAGCTACTTAGCAAATCATAATAACGCCACATCAGCTCATCACTAATAGACATGATCTTACCAAACATATCGTTAGGAGCATCAGTAATACCAATGTAGTTACCTAATGACTTAGACATTTTTTGCACACCGTCGGTGCCCTCAAGTAAAGGCATCATTAATACGGTTTGTGGCTTTTGGCCTTCGTCTTTTTGTAGCTCTCGACCCATTAATAGATTAAAGCGTTGATCAGTACCACCGAGCTCAACATCAGCTTCAAGCGCAACTGAATCCCAACCTTGCACTAATGGATACAAAAACTCATGAATCGCAATTGATTGTCCGCCAGCATAACGCTTTTTAAAATCATCACGTTCTAGCATACGAGCA
The DNA here is from genome assembly GCF_028885455.1 of Pseudoalteromonas rhizosphaerae. Classification (NCBI taxonomy): domain Bacteria; kingdom Pseudomonadati; phylum Pseudomonadota; class Gammaproteobacteria; order Alteromonadales; family Pseudoalteromonadaceae; genus Pseudoalteromonas; species Pseudoalteromonas rhizosphaerae. The sequence goes on along the minus strand of NZ_CP118496.1, from coordinate 1,203,032 downwards.
ACCGTTTGACGTGCTGCTAGCCTGATCATACCTGCAGCGCCTAAATTCTCCATCCAAGTTGAATTAAAAGCAACCGTGGTTTTAGCCGGATCAAGAATTTTAAATACTTGTTCTTTATATGTTTCAGCATTTGCCAATACATCTTCACGGGTTAGTGGCTTACGAGTTACATTTTTACCCGTTGGGTCACCAATCATACCGGTGAAATCACCAATTAAGAAAATCACTTCATGACCTAAGTCTTGGAAGGTTTTCATTTTATTAATTAGCACAGTGTGACCTAAGTGTAAGTCAGGTGCAGTTGGATCAAAACCAGCTTTGATCTTTAGCTTTTTACCAGACTTTAGCTTTTCGACTAACTCGTCTTCAATTAATATTTCTTCAGCACCGCGTTTTATCTCTGCTAGAGCGGTTTGTAAGTCCACTATGTATTACTCCAAAAAATTCAGTCAATCTGGTGATTCTAGCGTAAATCCGCGCCAGTTTAAATCTACAAAACACTGGTATTAACGCTTTATTAAGTATATCCTGCAATATTAGTGATTAATTATCTTGACAGCAGGAAAAGGCACGTTATGGTTCGCGTTGCGCACACTCTCCCAAAAAAACACAAATTGCTTATTTTAGGCTTGGTTTCTGCTATTGCTGCTTTAACACTCATTCCTTCAGAAAAAGCCACCGCCTCTAAAGACAATAGCGCTGATGCGTTAGAAATTGGCAAGCGCTACGAATTACAAATTAAAGTTGATGACGTTGAGCAATTAACTGAATTAAATTCGCAAGAAGATGCAGCAAAACTCCCAGAATACGATCTCATCGATTTCGAAGTTAAAAACGGTGACAATTTAGCACTTATTTTCAAACGCGCCGGATTCTCGGCGCAAACCGTTCATAAACTGCTTAATACCAATGCAGAAACACGTAAACTTAGTAAAATTCACCCAGGTGAAACATTAAGCTTTGCTACCGCCGAAGATGGTTCTTTGGCACAGTTACGTTATGTGATTTCAAAAACAGATACCCTGTTCGTTACATTAAATGAAGAAGGTAACTACGACACGTCTATTGATAGTAAAGAAATTGAAACATTAACTAAATCAACAGGCGGAGAAATTACTAACAGCTTTTGGACCTCAGGTATTGCTGCTGGTTTAAGTGAACGGCAAATAATGAACTTTGCTGATATATTCGGTTGGGATGTGGATTTTGCCAATGATATCCGCAAAGGCGATCAATTTGATTTAATCTATGAATCGCATTATGTTGATGGCGAGTTTATTGGCACAGGTAAAATTATTGCCGCTGAGTTTATTAACCAAGGTCAACGTTACGCGGCTATCCGTCACAGCGATGGTACTTTTTACACGCCTGAAGGGCGTAGTATGAAAAAAGCATTTTTACGTGCACCAGTTAACTTTAAATATATTAGCTCAAGCTTTAATCCGCGTCGCTTACACCCTGTAACAGGACAAGTAAGAGCACACCGTGGGATTGACTACGCAGCTCGTACTGGAACGCCAGTAGTTGCCTCTGGTAATGGTAAAGTAATTAAAGCTGGTTACAGTAAGTATAATGGTAACTATATATTTATTAGTCACGGCACACAGTACGTCACTAAATACCTACACCTTAACAAGAAACTAGTTAAAACCGGTCAAAAAGTTAAGCAAGGTCAAAAAATTGGTACTGTCGGCTCCACCGGTCGTGTAACGGGCGCGCACTTACACTACGAGTTTTTAGTTAACGGCGTTCACCGTAACCCTAAAACGGTTAAGTTACCGAAGTCAGAGCCTCTGCCTCGCGACGAGCTTGCTAAGTTTAAACCAATAGCAGATAACTTCTTAGCGCAGCTAGAGCGCAACCGAGAGCTACAGTTAGCGCTTAAGTAAAGCGGCCAGAAAATATAAAACCGTTGCTATGCCAATAGCAACGGTTTTTTTGTGGAGCTATAGCCATAAGCCATAAGCCATAAGCCATAAGATTGTGTGTTCTGACCCCGATAAAATAGTCACGCGTTAATTTACAATAAAACAAAACTAATCAGCAACTAACTGTATACATCAATAGCAGCTTGAATTTTGTCCAATGTTACTGCTCTCTACCATTTGGGTGTATTGCTGCATTTAGAAAAGTGAAACGAAGTTACTAATTATATACAGCTGATTATTTGATGACTAAGATAAATACATCGTAATATGGACATTTGTCGGTTTATAAAACGACAAATGTCGTAGATAAAATTATTAGGCAACCCTATGTTTAACATCTTCAAAAAGGTAAAGTTTGAGCCCGAATTCCCAATCATAGAGTTGGATTTAACTCCTGATAAAGTATTCAGAAAGCTATCGACTTTCTCATCAGTAGAAAGGATTGAAGATTCAAGTAAAAAAGACATAGATTTTGAATTTGTTGTTGAAAATGACGTAACTCGTATTCACGTAGGCTTTGCGAATGATAGGGTTTCATACATAAACTATCTCACAGATCAGTTTAATAGCAGTGAGAATGAAAAGGCGGAGAAGCTTAATTGGTTTTTGGAATATTACGGCAGCAAGGAAGAGTATGGTGAGCCAAATAACACTGCCTATATGATATTTTTTCATAACACCAAAAGTAAACTCTCAATTGTATACGAACTTCACATGGGAGCTATTCGTGTCAATAACCTTGCAGATGCCTAACAAGTTTGTCATACGGAACCCTTTTGCTACGTTTAGTTTTGACTGGCTTTGTCATTGTGCCCCCATCAATGATTCTGTATGAAACTAGACAACCAAGAATTACATGACTTATTAGTCAAAAAACATGTTAAGTACTTCATCTGCAAACTCACTTGCAACAGCAATGAAATTTATTGAATAAGTAGGACAACAAGGACGGAGAAGCGATTTATTTCTCATGCTGAATATGTATCCAAATATCTATCGATGATTTTAAACCTGTTGAGGCTAAATAGTACAAGCTAAAAGTTTGACTTCACACATAGTGGTTCATGAATCGTCAGTTATTGCATTTAAGACATCCGATAATGCTGTGCATTGATGCAGACTGGCAGGATATTTTTCGTTGGGTTTCGGGGTGTTCAACCACAACCTACGCAGGCAATTTTAACGCTGAGCAACTTACCACTTCTAGCTGCCCTGAACCTTAAAACTGACGGCTACGCTCTATCTCACCAACACATAAATCAATTGCACAACCAATGAAATCATCACTAATGGCCAGATGTATTTGGCGTATTTAGTCGCACCATCTAGGCCCATTTTAGACTGATACTTTTCAAGTAGTGGCACAAGGATGATTAATGCAACAAACAGTGAAATTAAAATCACGAAGATATTCATACCATTCCTATTTAATAAAATATCTATCGAGTATACCCAATATGCAAGCAAAAAAAAGCGCAGTAAATACTGCGCAGTCGGTTGGAAGTAAAAGTTACCTCACCATACTCAGCTCGCTGGGTATAGTTTAATGATTTATTTAACCTACCAGTGCTAACAAGATACCTGCAGCCACAGCACTACCCAGTACTCCCGCAACATTTGGTCCCATTGCATGCATTAATAAGAAATTATGCGGATTATTCTCCAGACCCACTTTATTAACTACGCGTGCAGCCATTGGCACAGCTGATACACCAGCCGCGCCGATGAGTGGATTGATTGGTGATTTAGAGAACTTGTTCATACCTTTTGCCATAAATACACCTGAAGCTGTACCAATTGCAAAAGCCAAGGCGCCGAGTACCAAAATACCAATTGTTTCTACGGTTAAAAACTTATCTGCAGCAAGCTTAGAGCCTACAGCTAAACCAAGGAAAATAGTGGTGATATTTATGATCTCGTTTTGTGCACTATTACTTAAACGGTCAACCACACCAGACTCTCGCATCAAGTTTCCTAAACAGAACATGCCTACCAGTGGCGTTGCTGCAGGTAAAAACAAAATCGTTAAACTCAATACCATTAACGGAAAAATAATTTTTTCCTTTTTTGATACGGTGCGTAACTGTGGCATTTGAATTTTACGTTCTTCTGGTGTGGTTAAAGCCCGCATAATTGGCGGCTGAATAATTGGCACCAACGCCATATATGAGTATGCAGCTACGGCGATAGCACCCAATAAATCAGGAGCAAGTTTTGAGGCTAAGAAGATTGCCGTCGGGCCATCTGCACCACCTATGATCGCAATTGCTGACGCATCTTGTAAAGAAAACTCAAAACCTGGTACATAGTTTAGTAAAATTGCGCCAAACAAGGTTGCAAAAATACCAAACTGAGCTGCAGCACCTAGCAATAACATACGAGGATTAGCTATCAAGGCACTAAAATCAGTGAGTGCACCAACACCCATAAATATTAATAATGGGAATACACCGGTATCAATCCCAATATGATAAACGTAATACAGCAAACCACCGGGGTCTGATAAGCCCGCTACGGGGATATTTGTTAATATTGCCCCAAAGCCAATTGGTAATAATAATAACGGCTCAAAGTTGCGCGCAATTGCCAGATACAACAATAAACACCCTACTGCGATCATAATAAGCGCAGGAAATGTAAAATTAGCAATACCTGTTGCTTGCCAGAGGTTTAATAATGCTTCCATCCTCTGCGCTCCTAAGCTAGTGCTATCATAGCGTCACCCGTTGCCACTGAATCACCTTCAGCAACAAGAATTTCAGCAATAGTACCGGTGTGGGTTGCACGAATTTCAGTTTCCATTTTCATCGCTTCCATGATGATCACTACATCGCCTTCATTTACCGTTTGACCCGCTTTCACCTTGATTTTAAAGATGTTACCAGCAAGTGGAGCGTTAAGTGTTTCGCCGGAAGCAACTGACGCCGATTGTGGAATATGCTCACTATCTTTAAGTGTTACTTCTTTAAGCTCACCGCCTTGTGCAACCACTACATCATAAACTTTACCATCTACTTTTACGCTGTACTGCTCTGCTTTTACTGTGTTGCTGTTACTTTTTTTATTACTAACTGGTTGTTCTTTATTAGCAGATTCAGCACTTGGTACAGCTTCGAAAGCATCTGGGTTATTACGATTTTTAATGAATTTTAACCCAATGTGTGGGAATAATGCATACGTTAACACGTCATCAATCTGCTCATCCGCTAAGCTTAAGCCTTGCTCTTTTGCTTCTTTTAATAACTCAGCTTGGAGTATTTCTAGTTCTGGTTGCAATAAATCAGCTGGGCGGCAAGTAATGACTTCTGCGCCATTAAGTACGCGCTCTTGTAATTCTTTATTCATCGGCGCAGGAGTTACGCCATACTCACCTTTTAGCACTCCGGCAGTTTCTTTGGTGATAGTTTTATAACGCTCGCCCGTCAATACATTTAATACTGCTTGTGTACCAACAATTTGTGATGTTGGTGTAACTAACGGTAAATAACCTAAGTCTTCACGTACACGTGGGATCTCAAGTAATACTTCATTCAATTTATCCGCAGCACCTTGCTCTTTAAGCTGGTTTTCCATATTAGTTAACATGCCACCAGGCACTTGCGCTAATAAAATACGGCCATCAACACCTTTTAAGCTGCCTTCAAACGCGGCATATTTTTTACGAACATCGCGGAAATAAGCTGCAATCTCTTCGAGTTGATTTAAATCCAGCTCAGTATCACGTTCAGTACCTTCAACAATCGATACAATCGTTTCAGTTGCGCTGTGTCCGTAAGTCATACTCATTGATGAAATTGCGGTGTCAAGCATATCAATACCTGCATCAATCGCTTTTTGGTAAGTAGCAGTACTTAAACCTGTTGTGGCATGACACTGCATTGCAATTGGAATAGAGACTGTTTCTTTTAACGCTTTGATTAACTCTTCTGCATCGTATGGTTTAAGCAAACCAGCCATATCTTTAATACAAATTGAATGACAGCCTAACTCTTCAAGCTGCTTGGCAAGCGTTAACCACATATCAAGTGTATGAACCGGGCTTACTGTGTACGAAATTGTACCTTGTGCATGTGCGCCAACTTTAATCGCAGCTTTAATAGCCGTTTCAAGATTACGAACATCGTTCATCGCATCAAAAATACGAAACACATCAACACCATTTTTGTGCGCTCGCTCTACAAATTTTTCAACAACATCATCTGCATAATGACGATAGCCTAAAAGGTTTTGACCACGTAATAACATTTGCTGTTTAGTATTTGGCATAGCTTTTTTAAGAGCACGAATACGCTCCCAAGGATCTTCACCCAAATAACGAATGCATGAATCAAAAGTAGCCCCACCCCATGATTCGATCGACCAGTAACCTGCATCATCTAATTTTTGTGCAATCGGTAGCATGTCATCCAAACGCATACGCGTTGCTAATAATGATTGATGCGCGTCTCTAAGTACTAATTCTGTTAATTTTAATTTAGCCACAAGTCATCCCTTATAGTTTTTGTTTATTTTTGTACTGAGCTATGGCAGCACTTATCGCAGCGATGTGTTCACTTGGTACACCGGGTGCTTTGATCGATGGTGTCCGCGTTGGCATTACAACCGGCTGTTCAAAGCGGCTCGCTAATTTAGACATAGCGGTAATTGCTGCAATCAACAACGAAAGAAAAACGAAAACTCCCACCATCCCAGTGAGCATTAAGTTTGCTGCAGTAGCAAGTAATTGACCTATATCCATTCTGCCCCCCCCCTGAGTATTCTTACCCACCCGAAAGATAGGTAAAAAATCACTTTATTTAAATATTTATGCAATAATCATATCAAAGAAACAGACCAAGTCCAACACTTTGTAAATTGGTAAAACCAATTAATATAAAGCTAACATATCTTCAGCAAAGTTAACACACTGCTTTTTACTATAATTTAATAGGATATAGATGATAAAAATACTGAATATAGCTATAACTTATAAGTGAAATCTAATCTGCACCTTAATAACTTACCAACCGAACTACTCAACAACTGTTAAATTAATGAAAAAGCACTCAACATGAAATTGGTCTTACCAAAAAATCATGCTAAAATATTTATTTTTCAGGACGCCGAGTATAAGTTACAGATAAAGCTGTAAATAATTCCCACCTAATTCATGAAAATAAATAAAATAAACACTATCCAATTGATAATAAAGGATTTAAACACATGGCATGTAACTGGCATTATTTACTCTGAACAAATTAACAAACCAAGGAGACGACAATGTTACGCTGGACAATTACATTTTTAGTTATTGCGCTTATTGCTGCAGTGTTAGGTTTTGGTGGTATCGCAGGTGCCGCAGCAGGAATTGCTAAGATTATCTTTTTTATCTTTATTGTATTGTTAGTTATTTCACTCGTTTCAGGTGCGTTGCGCGGCAATGTCCCTAAGTGATAACAATTTATTTTAAATAACAACACATTTATTAATTTTACAAGGAATTACATTATGAAATCGACAACTATTAAAACTGCTGTGATCGCTTTATTCGCTAGTTTTTTTATCATGGGTTGTGAAGACAATCATGCAGAAGAGGCCGGTGAACGCATCGATGAAGCTGTAACCGACGTACAAAACAAAGTAGAAGACGCCTGTGAAGAAGTAAAAGAAGGCGTTAACGCTAAAGAAACTAACTGTTAATCCAGTTAGATACAAATAATAAAAAACGACTCTTTTGAGTCGTTTTTTGCATTTTAAGAGAAGTTAAAATTAAGCTCTCGCTTCTAGCATTAGTCGCTTCATGTCACGTACTGCTTTATCTAATCCATCTATGGCTGCACGCGCTATAATTGCGTGACCAATGTTTAGTTCGTAAATCTCTTTCATAGCAGCAATCGGTTTCACGTTATGATAATGAAGTCCGTGGCCGGCGTTTACTATCAAACCCAAACTTGCTGCATACTTTACACCTTGATGAATATGCTCAAGTTGTTTTTGTATCTCAGCATCAGTTTGCGCATCCGCATAAGCGCCAGTATGAATTTCAACATATGGGGCATTACAGGCTGTAGCTGCATCTAGTTGTGCTTTGTCTGCATCGATAAATAACGACACTTTTATACCGGCGTCAGTTAATTTTGCTGTCGCGGCTTTAATCTTATCTAGATTACCAACAACGTCTAAACCGCCTTCGGTGGTCAACTCTTCACGTTTTTCTGGTACTAAGCAAACATAAGCTGGCTTAACATCTAAAGCAATATCAATCATTTCATCTGTAACCGCTATTTCAAGGTTCATTCGTGTTTGGATTGTTTTAGCCATCACATACACGTCACGATCTTGAATGTGACGACGGTCTTCACGTAAATGAATAGTGATCCCATCAGCGCCAGCATGCTCAGCAACACTCGCAGCATGTGCTGGATCTGGGTAACTTGTACCCCGAGCTTGGCGTAAGGTAGCAATATGATCAACGTTTATACCCAAAAGAATATCTTTCATTTTTTTACCTGTAAAAATAACGGTTAAAAATACCGTATTAAGATTGTTGGTGAATACCCAAACTATTTGGATATAAACAGCTCGCGACTTTTTAATGGTTTTTTGCCTAATAAAGGCTTCATTAAATGACGACTTAATTGTTTCGCCATATATAACACATCCGGCGCACTAAAGTCATGAGCTGCAATTGCATTTAACTGCGCGCCAGAAAAGCCACTGCCTTGATTTTCTTGGGCAACAAAGCCGTATTCAGCAAAGTAACTATACGTTTGCTCTGCCGAAATTGGATCGCCTGCGGCATCAAAACTAAAGTCAACGCCATAGCCTAATAATTCTAATAATTGAAATTCATAAGAACGTAATACAGCTTGTAAGTTAGGGTGCTGGTTAAGCTGTTGTAGGTGAGTTTTATACAATTGATAGGCATGATCAATTGGTTCATTAATTGGTACAATGCGGTTGGTTAGTTCATTGAGGTAAAACCCACAATAAAGCTGATCCCCAACTAGTGTGGATTGCGTGCCATGTAGTTCAAATCGTTGGATATATTTCAGGTCGTGTTTACCGGTATAATTTACCAGTAAAGCTTGGAAGGGTTGTAACTGAGCTTTGTATTTTGTTGCTTGGCGACCGCTAATTCGCGCCAGCATGCGCAACTGGCCAACGCCTTCTACTAACATATCAAGCATTACTTGTGAGTCACTAAAAGGACGTCGGTGTAATAAATATGCCGTGTAGAAGTCGCTATCCATAAATATCGCTTAGGCTATTAATCTTCACCATAGCCTAAACTGCGAAGTGCTCTCTCGTCGTCAGCCCAACCTGATTTAACCTTCACCCAAAGTTCTAAAAACACTTTATTATCAAGCATTTCTTCGAGATCTTTACGGGCTTCGCGGCCAATCACTTTAAGCTTTTCGCCTTTATTACCAATAACCATACGTTTTTGCGTTTCACGCTCAACTAAAATCAAGCCATTGATATGCCAAATGCCATTTTCTTGCCATTTAAACTGCTCAATTTCAACGGTAACTGAGTAAGGAAGCTCCTCACCCATAAAGCGCATCAACTTTTCACGGATCACTTCGGCTGCCATAAAGCGCATTGAACGATCTGTTACGTAATCTTCAGGGAAGTAAAATTCACACGGTGGTAAACGCTTAGTTACTTCATCTTTGATCAGGTTGATATTTTTACCTTGAGTCGCAGATACTGGCATAATGCCAACAAAATCAAACTTTTCGCCTAACCACTTCATATGCGGTAGCACAAGGTCACGGTCTTTTACTTGATCAATTTTGTTCATCACAAGTAATACTGGTTTGCCATTTTGCTTTACTTTGTTAAGCACCATTTCATCGTCAGCATTCCAATGAGTACCTTCAACAACAAAAATAACTAGCTCAACATCACCTAATGAACTTGAAGCAGCACGGTTCATTAAACGGTTAATGGCACGCTTTTCTTCAACATGCAGGCCTGGTGTATCAACATACACGGCTTGGTGCTTACCTACAGTATGAATACCCATAATACGGTGGCGTGTGGTTTGCGGTTTACGCGAGGTAATACTTACTTTCTGCTCAATAATTTCATTAAGCAAGGTAGATTTACCAACGTTTGGGCGGCCAACAATAGCGACCATGCCACAAAAAGTATCTAAATCACGCGTGTGCGGTTGGATCAATGTATCAAGATTCATTTTTAAGTATCTTCAACGCTTTTTCAGCGGCTTTTTGTTCAGCTTTACGACGAGAACTGCCAACTGAGATGATGCTATCCATACCTTCAACAATACATTCAACCGTGAACGTTTGATTGTGTGCCTGACCTTTAGTATCTACTACAGTATAGCCTGGCAAAGGTAATTTGCGGGCTTGTAAGTATTCTTGTAGTAATGTTTTAGGATCTTTTTGGTTTAAACCTGGCGAAATGGCATCAAGGCGAGATTCGTACCACGCCAAAATCAAGTCTCCACAAACATCAATGCCAGCATCTAAAAATACCGCACCAATAATTGCTTCAACCGCATCAGCTAAAGTTGATTCACGTCTAAAACCACCACTTTTAAGTTCACCCGGCCCTAAGCGTAAGTAATCACCTAGGCCAAACTCTAAACCAAATTCAGCTAAGGTTTGTCCACGCACAAGCGTTGAACGCATGCGGCTAAGATCGCCTTCACGCGCTTTGGGGAACTTACTATATAAAGCATTGGCAATGACAAAGCTTAAAATGGAATCGCCCAAAAACTCTAAGCGTTCATTGTGTTGTCCTTTATGGCTGCGATGGGTCATCGCCTGCTCAAGCAATACTTGATCAATAAAGGTATACCCTATTTTGCTATATAACTCTGTTACATTTTTTTTCATTGTTACTGAATATTACCTAGGCGTTCAAAACGAACACCAGTTGGAACCCAGCCTGGTAAAATGTCATCTGGGCCATTCTCAAATTCAAAACTCATCCATATAAAGACAGCTTTACCCACCAAGTTTTCTTTTGGCACAAAGCCCCATACGCGACTATCTTGGCTGTTATCGCGGTTATCACCCATCATAAAATAATGATCAGCCGGCACTACCCATTCATCAGAACGTGTACCCGGTTGTTGATAGTAACGCCCTTTCATTTCCAGCGCTTCAGGGTTAATTAAAATATTATGTTTTAGCGTAGTCAAATTTTCATCTAACCGGACTAAATCCATAGAGCCTTGCTTAAATTCATCGCGATTAATGATCTCCATATCAATTTTATTAAATTCATTACACAATAAGTCACCTTGTTGTGTTTGTCCTTGCTCGCAATTTGGCTGAATGTATAAACGCTTATCGCGGTAAACGATTTTATCACCCGGTAAACCAATCGCACGTTTAATATAATCAATACGTTCGTCTAATGGGTATTTAAATACCACAATATCACCACGTTCAGGCTCTGCAACATCAACTAATTGAGTGCGCCAAACAGGGTCTTTCACGCCATACGAATATTTCTGTACTAAGATAAAATCGCCAACTAATAGTGTCGGCATCATTGAACCTGATGGTATTTGAAACGGCTCGAATATAAACGATCTAAAAATCGTAATAGCCGCAATCATCGGAAAAATTGATTTTGCCGTTTCAGTAATCGTCGGTTCTGGCGCAATTAATGCTGCAGTTTCTTCATCAAGCTCGCCGCCAGCAGAGCTTTGCGCAAGAGCTAAGCGTTGCTGCCTTTTTGGTGCAAACATAAAATGGTCAATTAACCAAATTAAGCCTGAGCCTAGAGTTAACAAAACTAAAAATATTGAAAAATAACCTGCCATGCATTAAATCCTTTATCTTACGTAATTTGGTTAAGAAACTTACTTACCAACTTTAAGAATCGCTAAAAATGCTTCTTGAGGCACTTCAACATTGCCTAGTTGCTTCATACGTTTTTTACCATCTTTTTGCTTTTGAAGTAGCTTTTTCTTACGACTCACGTCGCCACCATAACACTTCGCAATTACGTTTTTACGTAATTGCTTAACAGTGGTACGAGCAATAACATGCGCGCCAATTGCCGCTTGAATTGCTATATCAAACATTTGACGAGGGATAAGTTCTTTCAACGCATCAGCTAATTGACGACCACGCGATTGCGCGCTGTCTCTGTGAACAATAATCGCAAGCGCATCAACGCGCTCACCATTGATTAATATATCAACGCGCACCATGTCTGATGTTTGAAAGTGCTTAAAGTTATAATCCAGCGAGGCAAAACCACGACTGGTTGACTTTAACTTATCGAAAAAGTCCATCACCACTTCTGCCATTGGCAGTTCATAAGTAACAGCGACTTGCTTACCGTGATAGTTCATCTTAGTTTGCATACCACGCTTTTCAATACAAAGCGTAATAACGCTACCTAAGTACTCTTGTGGTACAAGAATATTAGCTTCAACAACGGGCTCACGAATTTCTAAAATATCGTTTACAGCAGGTAAATCAGATGGGTTATCAATCTGAATCGTACCCTCTTTAGTTACAACTTCATAAATTACCGTTGGTGCGGTGGTAATTAAGTCAATATCATATTCACGCTCTAAACGCTCTTGAATGATTTCCATGTGCAACATGCCCAAGAAACCACAGCGAAAGCCAAAGCCAAGTGCTGTTGAATTTTCTGGTTCGAAGAATAACGACGCATCATTTAAGCTAAGTTTATTAAGCGCATCACGGAAAGATTCATACTCATCCGAGGCAATTGGAAACATACCGGCATAAACTTGTGGTTTAATTTTTTGAAAGCCCGGTAAGCGCTCAGGTGCTGCATTTTTTTGATGGGTAATAGTGTCACCTACTGGCGCACCATGTATTTCTTTAATACCCGCAATAACAAAACCTACCTCACCAGTTCTTAAAATACCGGTGTTGGTTTGCTTTGGTGTAAAAACACCAACCTGATCTGCAGTGTGTATATGCTCGTTCGACATAATTTTTATCTTGTCGCCCGTTCTTAATTCACCGTGCTTAATACGCACCAGCGATACAACACCTTGATACGGGTCAAACCATGAGTCAATGATAAGCGCCTGTAGCGGTTTGTCTTTATCACCCACTGGTGGCGGTACGTCCTTAACAATCATTTCAAGAACTTCGGCAATACCCACACCTGTTTTAGCGCTACATTGCACGGCATCTAGGGCATCGATACCAATAATATCTTCAATTTCTTCGGCTACACGAAGTGGATCAGCTTGTGGTAAATCGATTTTGTTTAATACCGGAATTACTTCTAAATTCATTTCGATGGCAGTGTAACAATTCGCTAGAGTTTGCGCTTCAACACCTTGACCGGCATCAACAACTAATAATGCACCTTCACACGCTGCCAGCGAGCGCGATACTTCATAAGTAAAGTCAACGTGTCCCGGGGTGTCGATAAAGTTAAGTTGGTAAGTTTCACCGTCGTTGGCTTTATAATTTAGAGTTACACTTTGCGCTTTAATGGTGATACCACGCTCGCGCTCAATATCCATTGAATCCAATACTTGCTTTTGCATTTCGCGGTCTGTTAAACCACCACAAACTTGGATCAAACGATCTGAAAGGGTCGATTTACCGTGGTCAATATGGGCGATGATCGAAAAATTACGGATATGCTTCATAAACTGGATTCTAAACTTCTATTTTAATGGACTGAGTGTATAAAGCCGCAATTTTACATTTAATTGGCTTCAATCACCATCTATTTGAGTTAAAGGGAGGCTAATTGGGTGAATTTTTATTACTTTAACATCATGCTTTAGGCTTTTCACTCGGCTTTTAGCAATGCCAAAGCCAGTAAAACCACCACCTATAGCGGCAATGATTTGCAACCATTCAGGCACAGAAAAAACCTCAGCAGCCACTAACGCAAATACCAGACTTAATACCAAAGGCAACATATACACTGCAAAAGCATGCTTTACCATGTGGCTATCATCCAGTGCTAGGGTTACTTTTTGCCCAACCACAACAGGGATTTCAAAGCGATAGGGGAAGGTTTTTTTAGCAGTGCCAAATAACTTACTAAATATTTGAGAACCACAACGGCCGTTGCACCCTTCACAGGCTTGCTTTTGTTGGGCTTCTAAATGCGCAGTGGCGCCTTGAATCGACACCACTGTAAGGGTTTGTTCTATCATTATCAGCTTATATTACAAGGGTCTTGCAACCGATTCAGCAATTGCTTTTGCAGTCATTGCTGGAATATTCCCCACCACTGACACATCAAAACTACCGCTATTATGCACATATACTGTCGTGGCACCGGATGACAATGCACCGCTTGGCCTGCGACCAGGTAATGGTCTTTGTACAAACACTGAAATTTCGACAAAACCATCTGAGTATAAATAATAATCCGTCAGTTCATTGTTCAAATCAAGCTTATGACGGTCTGATTTTAACAAACTAAACCCCTCCGGTAACCAGCCTATTTGCCAATTATTACTTTCTGTACTTGCTTCATTTTTGGTAATTGCCGCTGCTGGTAATGGCGTTGGAAACTTACGATTTAGCATTTCAAGTAATAACGCAGCGGGCTCTTCGGTTACACTAATATGGGTTAACTGTAGTTGTTCTAACATCTCACCGGCATGATTAACATAAGCAGATTTTAGTAATAGCGATGACTCAGCATCAAGCCACAGCCAATAATTAAACTTATACTCGTCTTTTGATTCGATACGCACAAGCTGCGCAGCACGCCCTGCAATACGGCCTTTACCACCGAGCACAAAATCGTAATGTTGGCTTAAACGCTCAACATCTTTGAATAACACTTCTGGGATTGGGCCTGCTATAGAATCAGTATCTATTGAATAAGGTTCAGACTGTGGCTCAAAATAAGTAACTTGATCATCAATACGAACCATTTCAAGGCCTGCGCCATTGAGTAAGCTCAAATGCTCGAGTTCTGTATTACCTTGTTTTGCATGCAACCAACGATATGGTTCCATTGTCTTCCCTTTGACGACCACAAATGATGCGTCAAAGTTACGATTATGAACGGCGTCAGCCATTTTGAGCAGAAGCTCTTTTGCGGGGTTTTCGTCGTCAGCAAAGGCTGGAGCCATTAATACCAACGACAAAATAAAAGTAATTACTTTCATTTAATTAGTTTTTTTCCTCTTCGGCTTGCGCCTCAGTGTGAGCTTTTTCTAATGAATATGCAACTCGTGCTTGGCGTTGATGTTCTAATACTAACGCGCCAATACGCTGTTGCTGTAACTCACGCAAACCTTGCTCTGCATTTTGTAAAGCGGGTTCTGACGAATAGCTAACTGGTGATGCCATTCCTGTTACTGGTGTTGTTTGTAACATCGGAATTTCATTGCTAGGTGAGTTTTCACCTTGTGGCAATGTTTGTACACCAACAATTGCAAACATGGCAACACTTGCTGCAATTGCAAGTTGTGCAACTGGTTTGCGCCAGTTAAACGCCACTACGTTATCGGTGCCCGTGGCAGCCAATGGTGCAGGTTGTGACGCAGATTGTGTGAAATCAGCATAAACTGGTTCACTTTCCAGCGCTTGCGCAACACTATCGCTTATATCAAAGACGAAAGCATCTTCTGACTCAGCACGCATTACGTCACCTATTAGCGCATAACGTCCTAAGGTTGCCGCATCTTGCTGGGCAATAACCTCATCAGTTAATGATTGTTCGCCGTCAAGTAATGCGGATAGATGCTGATTATCCAACTTGTTAACGTGTGCTTTTGTCATATTAAGACTCGCCTATTAATGGGTTTAATTTGTTATCTATTGCTTCACGGGCACGGAAAATACGCGAACGCACCGTCCCGACTGGGCAATCCATCACCACGGCTATTTCTTCATAGCTCATCCCTTCGATTTCTCGTAGAGTGATCGCGGTTTTAAGATCTTCAGGCAAACTATCAATGGTGTTAAAAATCACTGCGCGAACTTCTTCGCTTAGTAGCAAGTTTTCAGGGGATGCATTTGAACGCATTGCATCAGACCCTTCATAAAACTCTGCATCGTCAGCATCTATATCATTTGCTGGCGGTTTGCGGCCCTGAGCCACTAAGTAATTTTTAGCACAATTAACGGCGATACGGTATAACCAAGTATAAAAGGCACTGTCCCCTCTAAAGTTTGGAAGTGCGCGGTATGCTTTAATAAAAGCTTCTTGAGCAACATCAGCAATATCGCCTTGATTTGATACATAACGTGAAATCAAACCGGCTATTTTGTTCTGATACTTCTTTACTAAAAGATTGAAGGCATTTTTATCGCCCTGCTGGACCCTTTTTACTAGCGCTAAATCCAAATCCTGCTCGCTCATTCGAGCCGGTACTCCTCTGTCTGATTATTGCTTGTCATTCATATCCTGCCATTGTTTACAAATACTCTGACTGCTGCATGAATGAAAAGTTCTGTTTAATATTATTTTTTTATAAAATAGCATATAAATATGTTGGCGAAAGTTGAAAATCACTAATAGTGTCGCGCCAAATATGATACATATACGCCTATCATAATATTATTATTTGCTCATTACTGTTTATACATTAGTATCTGGGCATTGTAACCGCAAAGACCACGGACATGAACCAAAATAAACACCATATCACGGATGTCGCTATTATTGGCAGCGGCGCAGCTGGCCTCTCATTAGCATTATCTTTAGCTAATCACTGTAAAGTTACCGTGATCAGTAAAGGTGAATTGACGGAAGGTTCCACACTTTATGCACAAGGCGGCATTGCTGCCGTGTTTGATAAAAAGAATGACAGCATTGAATCTCACGTACAAGACACCTTAGATGCCGGTGGTGGTTTATGTGACAAAGCCGCCGTGCAATACACCGCTAGTAATGCCCATGATTGCTTGCAATGGCTAATCGAGCAAGGCGTGCCTTTTGATATGGAGTTTGATAGCAAAGGCAAAGAGCGCTTTCATTTAACCCGTGAAGGCGGCCATAGCCATCGTCGAATTTTGCACGCTGCAGATGCTACCGGCCGAGCAGTGCAAACAACGCTAATAAGCCAAGTACAAGCGCACCCAGAAATCACCTTATTAGAACAATACAACGCAATAGATTTAATTGGTGATAAAAAATTAGGCCAAAACGGTAAACATATCCATGGCGTATATATGTGGAACCGAGCGGCAAAGAAAGTCGAAACAATTTCAGCTAAGTTTGTAGCCTTAGCAACCGGTGGTGCCAGTAAAGTATACCTTTACACATCCAACCCTGATGTATCCAGTGGTGATGGTATCGCCATGGCTTGGCGGGCAGGTTGTAGAGTAGCTAATATGGAATTTAACCAATTCCACCCGACCAGTTTATATCACCCAGAGCTACAAAACTTTCTGATCACCGAAGCGATGCGCGGTGAAGGTGCTTATTTAAAGCGCCCTGACGGCACAAGATTCATGAAAGACTTTGACGAGCGTGAAGAGCTAGCACCACGCGATATTGTTGCCCGCGCTATCGATTTTGAGATGAAGCGCCTAGGTGCTAACTGTGTGTATTTAGATATCAGTCATAAAGATAAAGACTTTATTATTGAGCATTTCCCGACCATTTATGCAAAATGCTTAAGTGTCGGGCTCGATATCACTAAAGATCCAATTCCAGTGGTTCCTGCGGCACATTATACCTGTGGTGGAGTAATGACTGACTTTAACGGCAAGACCGATCTAGATAACTTATATGCGGTAGGCGAAGTCGCTTATACGGGGCTACATGGCGCTAATCGCATGGCCAGTAATTCATTACTAGAGTGCATTGTGTTCGCGCACGCCGCAGCAAAAGATATTTTAGCAAAAATACAACATAGTCCAGCATTAAAAGTGCTGCCGATGTGGGATGAAAGCCGCGTAACTAACTCAGATGAAGAAGTGGTGATCACCCATAATTGGCATGAACTAAGACTATTTATGTGGGACTATGTTGGCATTGTGCGTTCAACTAAACGCCTAGAACGTGCGTTACACCGAGTTGAATTACTACAACAAGAAATTCGTGATTATTATGCAAACTTCCGCGTTTCGAATAACTTGCTTGAACTGCGTAATTTAGTGCAAGTAGCAGAGCTTATAATTCGCAGTGCAATGGAGCGAAAAGAAAGCAGAGGCTTGCATTATACGATTGACTACCCACAGTTAAATGATAATCCAACGCCCACTATTTTAACTCCGCTTGCTCATGACGAGCAGCCAAAGTAAGACGTTTCAAGCGCACAAAACTCAGTTCATCAACCCCGCTGGCATTAATAATCAGCCAGTGGGAGCTTGCAAAGCCATTAATATATAACCAAACACTGCTTTGATAAACACGGCTTTTGTTACTGATATGGCCATTTATTTTTAGCGTATTATTTTCAAAACGACATTGCGTAGAATCTAATATAAAAACGCCTTGCTGAGGATGGGATTTTTTATACCAGTGCCAACTCACATAGCCAAAAACAGTACTACTGGCGACACAAATAAATTGCGCTAATATGCTAGTTAAAAAGAAGCTATAACACACTGCGAACAAGCTAAAGTAGACCACAAAAGGCCTGTGGTCTGGAACATTATTAGTAACCCTAAACCTATACACGAACTCGGTCTAAAATCAGTTGTACCATCTGTTTAAGCTCAGGATCTTTACATTCTTGATGGCCCATAAACCACGCAAATAGATCGGGATCATCCGCTTCTAGCAAACGTTGAAGAACAGCTTGCTGCTGTACAGATAACGAATCAAATGCCTCATCTACAAATGGCATAAATAACACATCTAGTTCTAACATGCCGCGGCGACAAGCCCAGCGGATACGCGCTTTATTGTGAATTTCAGTCATTTTTTACCTCGTACTAAGTTACTTAGCAGTTTAACAAATTGCACCTGAATAAACAGCTATTTATGCATCTATACCAGCAGCGCTAACTACGGTATTATACGCGCCTACATTTATTGTAAAGCAGGTTTTTATGTCAACAGTACACGCATGCCCTTTATCACATCAGCTGATCCGCATTAGCGGTGTTGATAAACTCGCCTACCTTCATGGCCAAATTACCCAAGATATTAATAAGCTCAACCAAACCAACTTCTTATGGGCTGGGCACTGTAATGCCAAAGGTAAATTATGGAGTGTAGCAAAGTTATTTGCTTATCAGGATAGTTACTATTTAGCAGCATCAGCGGTTGAAACCACTCAATCTTTAACGGAATTAAAAAAGTATGCGGTGTTTTCAAAAGTTGAAATACAAGCTGCTACCAGCAAGTTAATTGGTTTAATCGGTGATGATCTAGCTGCAACCTTAAATGCGTTGAACATTCATTTTAATGAGCAAGATAGCGCTTGCGATTTTAGTCATGGTAAAGCACTAAAATTAGCAAAAAACCGCATTTTACTGATGGTTAATGATGAATTTTCACTGCCTGATGAGGTTATCGCCCTTGAAAACGACGCGCTGTGGCACCAACATAGTATTTTAGCGGGTGAGCCTGAGCTCAATGAAGCGGCACTCGGTGAATACGTACCACAAATGGTTAACCTGCAAGCAATCGGTGGAGTAAGCTTTCGTAAAGGCTGTTACACAGGCCAAGAAACCGTTGCCCGCATGAAATACCTTGGTAAAAATAAACGCGCTATGTATATCGTATCAGGGCACAGCGATGGAGAATTAGCAGAGCCAGAGCTTGAAACCCAAATGGGTGAAAACTGGCGTCGTGCTGGCAAATTAATAAGCCAAGCCTACAATCAACAAAGTAAAACCTTATTTGGCCTTGTTGTGTTGCCAAACGACAGTGAACCTAGTCAGTTACTGCGTGCAAAACATGCCCCAACGGTAGAGCTATCAATCCTTCCTCTACCCTACTCTCTCGAAGACGAATAAATAGGAGTGACTATGATCGTTGCAACAAATAAAGTGGTAAAAATGCATTATTCAGTCATGGATAATGACAAAAACTCTATCGATAACTCATTTGATGGTGAGCCACTAATCTTTATCGTTGGTACCGGTTACTTAATTCAAGGCCTCGAAGATGCCCTACAAGGTAAAAAAGCGGGCGACACACTCAGTGTTACTGTGCCACCAGAGCAAGGTTATGGCGAACGCCATGATGATCTGATGCAAGCAGTACCAAAGTCGATGTTTGAAGGTATGGAAATTGAAGTTGGTATGCAATTTCGTGCCTCAACAGATGACGGCGATCAATCTGTAATGATCATTGATATTCAAGAAGAAGATGTAATTGTTGATGGTAATAACCCACTCGCTGGCATCACTTTAAACTTTGATGTAGAAATACTTGAAGTGCGTGATGCAACAGCAGACGAACTAGAGCATGGCCATGTTCATGGTGATGGCGGCTGTGGTCACGATCACTAATATCGACTTAAACCGACAATAAAAAAAGCGCTACTGCGCTTTTTTTATATCTATAATTTAATCAAACGAGTGTAGGCTCTGCTATTGGCTCGCTTATCTTACCCGCCAACGCTGCCAGTAAACCATCTTGGTCGTTAGTTCCCAAGCGATATTGGCTACCATCTTTTAAAGTTAGCTGTACTGCGCTAAATCCTGACACTGTGTATACCCAACCATCATGGGTAATACGTAAGCCAATACCATGACGAAAAGAATTTTCTACTGCTTTAGCTTCAATAATATCCACTAGCTGCAACTTATCACCAAACACACCAGGACCAAAACCCCAGCTAATTTGGCTGTCATCAACTTTAATGGTTAAACCATGGAACAAAAAACCCACCAGCACTAAAATCGCTGCAAATACCATTAACGGCATATCGGCACCAATTAAATACCAAGCTAAACCAACAAAGCTGGCAATCCAGCTTAGAATAACAAAAATGAACAGTGCAAATTGCTTATGCTGATACATAACACTCTCTAAAATATTAAAAACTATAAACTAATGTCGCACTTAGTTCTGAATCAAACTTTAACTTGTCGTCTTCCGGCTTAGAATTATAACGATATAAATAAGTAAACTTTAATGATATAGCACCCATCACTTGGCTGATCAATGATGTTTCTGACTTTAATCGTGAGTTTAATCCTGACAATGATTGCTCAATACTTAAATCTTGATTGAAACGTGTTCGAGTCGAGACAGTTCGCTCCCACTGCAGTGCTAAACGTAATAAATAGCCGGTTTTGGTTTTGTCTTGCTCATCTTCAAGCTCAGCATCATCTTGCGCCACCGAGCTGTATAAACCAGGCCCTATATCAAAATCAACTTGGTTTTTTACCCCTTGATACAAACGGTTACCATAACCTGCCGCAAGCGTACTTTTAAACTCAAGACCACTGAATTCATCTTCTTCATAATCACCATACATAAAGAATGAGGCGTTTTTTACCCCAACTTTATAGTTGCCCTGCGCAGAGAAAAATATACGGTTTGCCGAGACTTCATCATTACCAGTAGCATCGTTACGATCACGTTTATATAAACTATCTATTTTGAATTGATTACGCCATTTATCAAGGTCTTGATATAAGTTACCTTTGAACTTAAAACTGGTCGAGTTAGTATTACCGCGACTAACAATAAGTCCAAATTCAGTATCGCCGTATAATAGTTCGCCTTGATGGATTTTATGGATCTCTTCATCTGAGAGTTGACCATACTCATGAAAGTCTTCAAAAGGATCAACTGCCCAGACTTTAAAGCTAAGCAGGCAGCCCAACAACAGCAGTAACCTAATCACTGTTCGCTCACTGTGTTGATATTTAAAACAAGGCTGTTTTCACTAAGATACTGCATCTAGATTATTCGCTATCTTTCCATAATATATGACAAAACGGCGCATCTTTATCACGGCTAATCAAAATTTTAGCAAATAGAATATCTTGATTATCGAATTCAAGTCCCACTAACACCTGAATAAATAATTCTGGCTCTATTTCTAATGCAACAAAATCTTGCCATTGATCATCAGGCTCGCCTTCTTCAATAAAGCCAAGCTCTTCTCGATGCTGGTTAAAATCATCAACATCTTGCTCACTAAGGTTATCTGGGGCTAACTCTAAAAAGATATCGTAAGCTTGATGCGTTACTTCTTCTTCACTGTATAAACGGGGTCCTGTCATTGCCATAAACCTTTCATGATGCTAATGCCAGATATAGTATCAAACCTCAGCAAATTTTTGACAAAAAAAAGCCAGGTTTCCCTGACTTTTTTTATACAAAGCTTATTTTACGCTTATGAAGTCGCTGTACCCTTTATTTTTTCGCGCATTGACTGCACCAAACTATAAAATAACGGCACCAACAAAGTACCCAATATAGTCGCTGCTAACATGCCGGCTAGCACAGTGACACCCAGCGATACACGGCTTCCCGCTCCAGCGCCAGTTGCAAATACTAACGGTAATACACCTAATACAAATGAAAGAGCCGTCATTAATACCGCACGAAACCTCATTTTAGCTGCACTAAGAGCCGCATCAAAAATACTCTTACCTGCAAGCCGCTCTTCCATCGCAAATTCTACAATCAAGATTGCAGTTTTGGTCGACATACCGATAAGCAGTACTAACCCCACTTGCGCATAAATATTATTTTCTATACCCAAAACGTATAACGCTAACATTGCACCAAACATTGCCAGTGGAATCGCTGCTATAACTGAAAAAGGGATCGTCCAACTTTCATATTGTGCAACCAAGAACAAGTAAACAAATAGAACGGCCAAAGCAAATAGCAACGGTGCCATATTGCCAGCTTCAATTTCTTGTTTAGATTGCCCTGCCCATTCAAATACATAGCCATTAGGTAACTGCTTAGCTAGCTCTTCCATGGCAGCTATTGCATCACCACTTGAGAACCCCGCAGCTGCTTGACCACTAATACTCGCACTACGATATAAATTGAAGTGCTTGAGGGTTGTTGGCCCAAGAATTGGTTCAAGTTTAGCAAGTGTCGTTAATGGCACCATGTCGCCTTCATTGTTACGCACAAAATAATGCTGCAAGTCTGAGGGATTTTTACGGAATTCACTCTCAGCTTGCATGATTACTTTGTAAGTACGGCTAAACTGATTGAAATCGTTAATATATAATGAACCGAGCTGGGCTTGCAGCGTTAAGAATATGTCACTTAATGCAACCCCTTGAGCTTTAGCTTTATTGCGATCTATCTCTAAAAAGTACTGCGGTACATTTGCTCTAAAAGTACTATACACATTACTCAAGCTTGGATGTTGGTTCGCTTCATATACCAGCCCATTAAGTACTTGTGCCAACTCAATAGGATCTCGGCCTTCACTGTCTTGCAGACGAAACTCAAAACCAGCGCTATTACCCAAACCAGGAATTGGCGGCGGGTTAAATACCATTATCTGCGCATCAGGCATAGCCCACATTTTTCCCATCAAACGACCAATCACTGACTTTAAGCCAAGTTCAGTACTGGTGCGCTCTTCCCAGTCTTTTAAAATAACAATACCTAAAGCATTATTTGAACCCGCCCCGCCAATCAAAGAAAAACCGGATACAGCAATAAAATCGGTTGCAGCTGGTTCTTGTTTAATAATGTCACCTATTTTATGCATCACATCAACAGTGCGTCCCGAAGCCGCCGCATCTGGTAATTGCACATCTACAAATACAAAGCCTTGGTCTTCGGCTGGGACAAAGCCTGTTGGAACGCTTTTAGCAAGCCAACCTGCCGCTACAAAAATAACTAAGGCAAAAATAGCCATTCTCGCTGAGCGTTTTAGAATAAAGTGGATAATTTTAGAATAGATGGAGGTTGATTTAACAATGCCTTTTTCAACTGGCGCCAGCCATTTTATCGGTTTCATTGACTTTTCAGTTAACAATAAGGCACATAAAGCTGGGCTTAGGGTTAATGCGTTAACGGACGAAATTAATACCGCAAACGAAATCGTTACAGAAAACTGCTTATAAAGCTCCCCAGTAATACCTGGCATGAAGCCTACTGGCACAAATACAGCTAATAAAACTAGGGTGGTCGCAATTATAGGCCCGGTTACTTGCTCCATCGCTTTAGTGACAGCCTCTTTAATCGGCAGCTTTTCTTCTTTGAGGATCCGCTCAACATTCTCAATTACAATAATTGCATCATCTACCACAATACCGATCGCTAGCACTAAACCAAATAAGGTGATTAAGTTAATTGAGTAACCCATAGCCATCATAAAAGCAAACGTGCCCACCAACGATACTGGAATGGCAATAGTTGGAATAAGTGTCGCGCGCCAATTTTGTAAAAACAAAAACACCACTAAAACAACCAGGCCAACAGCTTGAAATAATGTAACAATCACTTCTTCGATTGAGCGATTGATAAACTCTGTCGTATCGTATGGTATTGAGTATTCAACACCATCTGGTAATTGCTTAGCAAGCTCTGCCATGGTGGCTTTAACATCACTTGCCACTTGCGTTGCATTGGCATCTGTTAATTGGTAAATAACTATAAAAGCAGTATCTTGCTGGTTTAACTTAGCTGTAGTGCTGTAATCTGCTGAGCCAAGTTCAATGCGAGCAATATCAGTCAAACGTACAAAGTTACCATCTTGATTAGCACGAATAATTGTTTGGCCAAATTCATCTGGAGTTTTTAAACGCCCTTTAGCCTGAATTGAATATTCAAACTGCTGACTTGGTGAGCTCGGTGCCGCACCTAACTTACCAGCTGCAACTATAGTGTTCTGCTCTTGTAATGCCGCCCTAACTTCGCCTACTGTCAGCCCTAACGCCGCCATTTTATCTGGGCGTAACCACAATCGCATTGAGTAGGTTTTCTCACCCATAACTTCAGCCGATGCCACGCCTTTAATTCGGCCCAGCGGTTCAGTTAAGTAGTTTGTTGCATAGTTACTTAAAAAAATGGCATCAATGTTTGCTTGGCTAGAATACAAGTTAATACCCAATAACATTGAACTGGATTTTTTCTTAACCGATACACCTTGGCGGGTTACTTCGCTGGGTAACCCCGGTTCAGCTAAGGCAACACGGTTTTGCACATTTACTTGAGCAATATCAGTATCCGTGCCCACCTTAAAGTATACCGTAATCGTAGCCGTGCCATTATTACTGGAGCTGGACTCGATATACATCATATCTTTGACACCATTGACTTGCTCTTCAATGGGCCTGACCACTGACTCTTCCACTATTTGCGCACTGGCACCTGGGTAAACTGCGGTGATCTGTATTTGCGGTGGAGTAATCTCGGGATACATATTAACTGGCAGCAAACCCATGGAAATCAAACCCGCTAGCGTAATCACTATCGAAATGACTAGGGCAAATTTAGGCCGCGCGATAAACGTTTTACTTATCATGTGCGTTTCCTTTAGTTTGCAGCGTCTGGTTGGCTAGAAATTGTACCTGTGGTGTGATCGACCTTTTTTTCGACTGGTTTAACTTCGACCCCTTGACGTACTTTTTGTAAACCTTCAACAATCACTTGCTCACCTTCTTCAAGACCCGATTTAACGACCCACATCGCATTTATACGCCGTCCTAATTGCACAATACGCGTTGCAACTTTATTATCTTCACCCACTACTAATACAAATTTACCTTGTTGATTTTCTTGTACTGCAGCTTGAGGAATAAGTGCTTGCAGTTGCTTATCTTTACTTTCAACAATTAAGGTGACAAATAAGCCTGGCATTATAATGTTCTGTGGATTAGCGAATGTAGCTCTTAATTCAACAGTGCCAGTACTGCGATCAATTTTCGTATCGGCAAAATCTAACTGCCCTTTTGATCCCAAGTCCGAGTTATTTGGCAAACGCAGGGATAAATCTATTGGTACATTTTGAGGGTTATTAGCACTATCTTGATGTTTTTGACGATAACTAATGTAATCGCCTTCTTCGACCTGGAAGTTAACATAAATTGGATCCACATCAGTCAATTCCGCCAATTCATTTGAGGAAGGGCTAACAATGTTGCCTACGTCATAATTAACCTTACCGATACGCCCTGCAAACGGCGCTTTTATCTCGGTGTAACTTAGATTTAATTTTGCTTTTTCAAGGCTGGCCTTTGCAGAAATAACAGCAGCAGCGGCTTGCTCATATTTAGTGGTTAATTTATCTAAATCAGATTGTGAAATAAACCCTTGTGCAGCAACTTCTTTACCGCGTTTTAAATCACGAGACGCACCATCTTCGCCAGCAAGTTTACTTTTTAAGTCTGCTTCAATTTCAGCAACAGAGGATTGGTATTCACTTGGGTCAATTCTTAGTAATAACTGTCCTTTTTCAACAAATGAGCCTTCATCAAAATGACGTTCAATTAATTCCCCCTCAACACGAGCGCGAATTTTTACTTCCTGATGAGCTTCCGTGCGAGCAACAAACTCTCGATAATTCCCCACCTCTTGGGTAACAACATTAAATACTGAAACCGCGGGAGGTGGAGCGACTTGTTTGGTAGCGTTATCATCTGAACAACCAGCTAAAAAAGCGATTAATGTTGTACCAACTACCCCTTTGATCGCTAATGACATGTAAGTTCCTAAAATGCTAGGCGTGAACCTTTTTAGCATGGTTTATCTCCTTGGTAGCTGCGCAACTACCTTTATGTATGTATTTAAATTATCCTTAAACGTCAAGTTACGTTCAGAGGCTATTATTGGCTGATTATATAACAAGCCACTCGATTAAAAATATAGACCAATTTGTAATCATTTGTATCTCAAGTTAATAATAACTGACTCTAAAACAGCTTGTTTTTCAAAAAAAGCCACGCTTTACATCAATTCAATTAACTCGTAAGCTAAACTGAAACAGGTCAGAGGAGTTGACATGATTAACTTTGAAACACAACAGGCAATCGCCTTCGTTACATTATCCCGAAAAGATAAACAAAATGCGTTGAATTTTGTCATGTTCAAACAGCTGACAAGTATTATTAAAAAAATTAAAAAAGACCCGACTATCCGCGCTGTCGTTATTCAAGGTGATGGTGAGCATTTTTGTGCTGGACTGGATGTTGCTGCCGTTATGAAAAGTCCCATAAATATTGCCAAGTTGCTATTTAAATGGTTGCCGGGTAACTGTAATTTAGCGCAGCAAGTTGTGCTGGGTTGGCAATCACTAAGTGTGCCGGTATTCGCAGTCGTCCAAGGTAATTGCTTTGGTGGTGGCCTGCAAATAGCTCTTGGGGCTGATTATCGGATTGTGCACCCAGATGCTAAATTAGCCATTATGGAAGCGCGCTGGGGACTATGCCCTGATATGGGTGCAAATGTTGTACTACCTAGCTTACTAAAACGTGACGATGCCATGTGGCTTGCCAGTCATGCAGATCCTATTAGTGCTGATAAAGCGCTGCAATTAGGGTTAATAACCGAAGTAAATGCGGATCCAAAACAACGCTGTTTAGCAATGATCAATACCTTATTAGCTCGCTCACCGGATACTTTAGCGGCAATAAAACGCGTTACTCAACAAAGTTTTAACACTCCAAGAAGACAAATTTTAGCAAAAGAAACCATTAGCCAAATTCGTCTGCTTATTAACAGCAATACAAAAAAGGCCATTGCAAAAGCCAAAGGCGCCGATAACATTGAGTATCAAAATAGTAAACGTTGGTAACAAATTCACTTAATATCAACGCTAAGCAATAAGTCGCATAGTTTTCAACAAGCAAATATGATGAAGTATAATACGACCTGTAGTGAGTAAATAATCAATGGATCCCCGACCCCAAGTGCTTAAAAAAATCTTCCCTTATTTACTCAGCAGCTGTTTGATTTTGGGTTGTTTGGCGATAGCAAAAATAATCATGCACTGGCTGCAAGGCAGCTTTCCAGCCCCCCTCTTAGCGATGCTAATGCTACTTACGTTACTTTTAACAAACGTAGTTAAAGAGCATCACTTAACTCCCTGTGCTAAGCCATTATTAAATGTCATGCCGCTTTTTTTCATCCCTGCTGGAGTTGGTTTTATCGAACACCTTGAGATCATCGCCCTGCAATGGCAATTTCTCAGTGCAGTTTTCATTTTGGTGCCATTGACCAGCTTACTGCTTATCGCAACGGTGATCAGTGTATTTAAAGGCAGGATTGAACATGATTGATCTATGGTGGTTAAGTATTCCTGTAATTATCACGCTGTTTTTAGGATTAAGGAAGCTCAATACAACCATTAACAATCCTTTATTAAAAGCGCTGACTAATCCCGTTTTTATCACTATTACGCTTATAGCCATATTACTAGTGAGTTTTTCACTGCCCTACTCGCAATTTGCCAGCCATAGCCGGTTATTAAGCTATTTACTGGAGCCTGCCATTGTTGCGCTTGCATTACCGCTATATCAACAATTTGTGCATATACGAAGAAATCTCCTGCTGATTGTTGGCTGCTGTAGTTTGGGCATAATCAATGCCACTGTGGTTGCAACCTTACTCAGTGCCGCATTTAATGTGCCTGCACAATTAGCAGCATCTGTTGCCGCTTTATCGGTCACTACTCCCATTACTCTATTAGTGACTGATTCACTCGGAGGCATTGCTTCGTTGGCAGCTGCGATGGTGATTTTTATCGGCTTATTAGGTGCTTTGTTCGCGCTACTTATTCTTCGTCAGGTGAGCATTTATAACCATCAGGCACAAGGCGTTGCGATTGGTACTGCATTTCATGCAATAGGCACCGCCGCCGCACTTGTTGAGCATCCGCGTATTGGTGCATTTGCTTCAGTGGCAATGGCACTGAGCGCATTACTTACCGCTTTAATCGTACCATTACTTTATCCTTTTTTGAGTCAAGCTCTGCTATGATGAAATAGTTTAACCACTTTATTTATGGATAATAGATGATCAGTACAGAAATCCAACAAGTTGAAAAATACTACACCATGATCAGTGAGTACCTCGTTAAGTACAGCATGCAAT
Organism: Pseudoalteromonas rhizosphaerae; assembly: GCF_028885455.1. NCBI lineage: Bacteria > Pseudomonadati > Pseudomonadota > Gammaproteobacteria > Alteromonadales > Pseudoalteromonadaceae > Pseudoalteromonas > Pseudoalteromonas rhizosphaerae. The sequence goes on along the minus strand of NZ_CP118496.1, from coordinate 1,174,233 downwards.
TAGTTGGCGCATTGTTGATCTTGATTTTTGGTTTGTGGGTGGCACAAAAAATATCTAAGATGATTGCCGCTTTAATGGCGCGTAATAATATTGATATTACTCTCACTAATTTTGTCAGTAATGTAGTGAAAGTATTGTTTATCGTTATGTTCATTATTATTGCGCTAGGTAAAATTGGCATAAGTGTCACACCTTTTGTCGCTGCAATTGGTGCAGCTTCTCTTGGTGCTGGTTTAGCATTGCAAGGGATGTTATCAAATTATGGCGCAGGCTTGGCTATTATTGCCACCCGCCCCTTTATCGTTGGTGACACGATTGAAGTTAAAAATGTCAGCGGCCAAGTAAAAACCATTGAGCTAGGTTACACCATTTTGATCAATGAAGAAAAAGTCGAAATTACTATTCCTAACAAACACATCGTTGGCGAAATACTGCATAACTCATTTAATTATTCATTGGTCAAAGGTGAAATTGATATTGCCTATAATGCCAGTGCTGAGCATGCTATAGAGCTTATAGAAAACGTATTGAAAGACCATGAGTTAGTCGCAAATGAACCGCTATCACAAGTTGGCATTGAACGGTTTGCTGAAAGTGGAGTAACTATTAGTTACCGCTACTGGGTGCCGACGACGAAAATAATTGAAACCAAGCTGGCCGTAAACGGTGGTGTATATAGTGCGATTCAAGGTGCGGATATTGAAATTCCATTCCCACAACGAATTGTTACCATTAATAAAAATGAACTAAATAGCTAATTTTTAAAGGATAAAAATGCGGAGCCGTTCAGTATGTACAGCTAAATACATTGCTTTAATTATTCTTATTATACTTTGCTGGTCAGAGCAATTTAACAGCTATGTCATGGATTTTCTTGACCAAACCTTAGTGCAGTCATCATTAGTTTATGCTTCTGCGCGCAGTGTTAACGGCATTATTTCTTTATTGCAGTCGGCTGAAGTCGGTATTGGTATAGCCAGCATAGCGCCTGCACAATTGCTTGATCCGGTGAACGATTTAGCCGAATACATTGCCGATGCGATGCGCATATCATTAGGCTCACTGTTTATCCAGCGGATTTTATTTACTATTTCATCAGGGGTATTTTTTAGCACCTTGTTTACCGCCAGCGTCATTAGTTATTTAGTCTGTGATTATTTTGGGTATTTAAAACAGCTTAAAGGTAAGTTACTCGCTAGCCTGATTTTAGTGCGGTTTTTAATTCCATTTGTAGTACTTGCAACTGGGCTTGCCAGCCAAGCCTTTCTAGATGAAGAAATTAATTATCAAAATCAATATGTTGAAAAGACCGTTGACACACTTAGCGTACAGGCTAATGCAACCTCCACACTATCAGCACAACTGAGCGCAAAAATTAACAGTGACAAGCAAACAACTCTCGATGAACTCGAACTTATTGCCGTTCAGCAACAACAATTAAAAGCAATTATTACAGATAACCAACAGCAGCTTGAGCAATTAAATAAGCAAATTGACGCCATTCAAACGACCCGCAGTTTAGCCGAAAAACTCACCTTAACAGAGCTTCCCGAGGCTAAACAATTACTGCAAAAACAACGCGAGTTAAAGCAACAACAAGCATCTATCAACAATCAGTTCGCCGCGTTATATCAACAGAAAGCTCAACTGCAACAACAGCTGCATGATTATAACGACCAACTAGCAGGTAATTCTGGCAATTTAATTAGCAAAGTCGTTGATACCGTTACCACTGGCATTACAGATATGGCTAATTCTTTAGAGGGCTTATTTATTGAATTTTTAAACTTAGTGTCGTTACTAATCATCAAATTATTTATCATGCCTTTGCTCTTCTTATATTTATTTAGTAAGGCATTTAAAGCTATTTGGCAACGTTCCGTGCTGCAAGCATTAGCGCAAATGAAAACAGAAATACACACCACCATCACAGAAAAATAACCGCTATATCATGCTTAGGGTCACATCAGCTCAGCATGAAAGCGATGCCCTAATGGGTCATTTTAAAACTAACAATTAAAAATTAAAACCAATAAAAACAGATAGATAAAATAAAAAGCATTGAATGAAAGGAAACCTAAATAGCTTTACTCTCACTGCAGAAGTCTTTCTTTTGTCACGGTTTTGTCATAAAAGTTATTTAGCTTGCATCGCATACATGGCTAACTTAGGACTTTACTCGTGCCAACACTTAAACCACTTGCTTATGCACTGAGCATATTAACACTCACAGCAACATTAGGCGCTTGCAGCAGCCAAGATGTTAATTCCACTCAACCAAGCCAAACTACACTAAAGCTTAACAGCACACCATTTTGGCAACAAAATAATGCTCAAGGATCGCAAGCTGCTTGGCTTTTTGATGATGCATGGTTACTAGCCAGTGAAAGCCAAGGCTTAATTGTAGTAGAGCAAAATAAACAACATAGCGAAGTACTTAACGCGGGTAACTTTGAAACTCTGTCAGTGCGTACTATTGGCGATAATCGCTTTTTAGTGACCAGTATTGATAATGAACGTGATCTGGTTGCCGTTTTCACCCTAACTAAAAGTAACGGCAACTGGCAGCTAACGGAGCACACACCGATTGTTGCACCGCAAGCAAAACCTGAAGCGGTCTGCCTATTTAACAATCACAATACGGGGAGTATTTCTGCTTTTGTTGCTGATGTTCGCGGCTTAATGCGCGAAACCTTAATTTATAACTTTGCCACAGAGCAAACCACTAACATTGCGGTCCGAGAATTTGCCGGTGTAAATGAAGCTGCGGGTTGTGCGGTTAATGATGTAAGCCAACAATTATTTATCAGTGAAGAAGAACTTGGCATTTGGCAAATGAACGCCAATGCAGAATCTTCAGCGAGTAAACAACCTCTTACCATGGTTGCTCCCTTTGGTGAACTGGCCAGCGGTATTGGCGCATTAACCACCAGCACTGATGGCAGCCTCTGGTTTACTAGCAGCAGCAATAACACCCTATACCGATATAATCCAGAGCAAGGTATACAACAAAAGTGGCGTGTCTCTGGAGATCTCAGTATTGGTTCTGTGGTAATTGATAATAACGCCACTACTGCTCAAGCCATTATGTATGACGATGAAAGTGGCGCGTACCGCAGCAGCCAGTTAATTTTAGACCCAATCACCAGTACGACAAAAACCAACACCACCACTGCAAAAACAGCACATGTGTATGCAAACGTGCAAACGACACCAGTTGCAGCATTTGGTGATGCCGCAGACGATCCAGCCATCTGGGTGCATCCAACCGACGCCGCTAAAAGCTTGATCATTGGCACCGATAAACGTCGCGGACTGATGATCTATAACTTAGCTGGAGAGCAAATTCAAAGCCTTGACGTAGGTAGAGTTAACAATGTTGACGTTCGTCAAAGTAGTAATATCAACAACCCAACTCACACTCTAATTGCAGCCAGTAACCGCAGTGAAAATAGCATTAGTTTGTTCACTGTCGACATACAAAACAGCGTACACCACTTAGGTAGCGTGGCTACCAATTTGAGTGAGATTTATGGCTTATGCATGTATTCATCGAAATCAGGTGACTATGTATTTGTGAATGATAAATCAGGGTTATATCAGCAATATAAAATAACCAGCCAACAGCAACAGGTATCAGGCAAACTGGTGCGCGAATTTACTTTACCGAGCCAACCGGAAGGTTGTAGTAGTGATGATAAAAATGGGGAACTTTTTGCCGGTGAAGAAGACGCTGGTATTTGGTTTATTAATGCTGAACCTGATACAAAACAACAGCCGATATTACTGCAATCAGTTGATAACATGCTGGTTGATGATGTAGAAGGTATGGAGATTTATCATGGTAAAGACGAGCGCTTATTAGTGGTATCTAGCCAAGGTGACGATAGTTATGTCGTGTATCGTATAAACAAAAGTGAGCATCACCCTACCCTTGAGTTTGTCAGTAAGTTTAATATTCTTGCAAACTTAAATAACGGTATTGATGGCGTGTCAGAAACCGATGGCTTAACCGTTACAGCCAAACCGCTGCCTGGCTACCCTCTTGGCGTATTAATAGTGCAAGATGGCTACAATCGTATGCCACAGCAACCACAAAATTTTAAACTGGTGGATTGGCGCCAAGTACATTCACTTATCCATGGCGATGTTAAGTAAACTAAACAAATATAGCCGTCACTTGGCGGCTATATTACCGTTGTTAACCACCAAATAACTAACACCAACACAGTCAAACCAAGCATTGCTTTGGTTTTATGTTTTGTGATAATTCGCTCTGCTTGATTGCCAGCATAATACACCACCAGCGCCAGACCAAAATACCGAATTGAACGGGCAATAGTCGTCGCAATTAAAAACATTATTAATGAATATTTGGTCGCACCCGCTGCGAGCATAGCTATTTGAAAAGGGATTGGCACTATCCCCAACATTATTACAAACCAAAAACCTTGCTGCTGCATTTGTTGTTCTACGTGTTCAAACTGCTCTGGATTTGAAAAGGTATTGATCACCCAATCGCCAACCGCATCAAACAAGTAATAGCCAAGCGCGTAACCAAACAAAGCCCCAATAATACAGCCTAAAGTCGCCATTAAGGCTATCAGCCAAAGCTTTTCACGCCGCGCTTGCATCAACGGCACCAATACTGCTTCAAGAGGGATAGGAACTATCGTTGACTCTAAAAATGAAGCCGCCGTTATGCTGGTTAACATATGCTTTGAATCAATAAATTGTCGTGTTTTTTGCTTTAAGCGCTGCATAACAGCCATAGTATCACCTTGGTAGTGCTTATAAGTTATATTTATAAGCATATTGCAAGCTCAATACCAGCCTTGCATAATTAATAAGTACATTGTTTTATAAGCATTTTTTAATAAAATTTAACAGGAACAGGCAAATAAATTTAACTGATAGTGTAAAAACCCCCAATTAAAATTGTAAATTTTACTGTAATCAATCGCTTAGGGATTAAGCAATGTAATATTGGCTACGGCCGCTATTTTTCGCTTTGTACAAGGCTTGATCAGCACGTTTAACTACCTCATTAAACGCTTCTTCTGGGGCCTTAAATGACACACCAATACTTACACTTACCGTTCGATTAGCAGCAAGTTCAATGGTATGTGCAAGTGATAGTAATTGCTCACTTAAATCGCAGGCTTTTGGTCGGTTATCACCGGGCAGGTATATTGCAAACTCTTCACCACCTAAACGTGCAAAGACACTATTATTCGGTAAAGCTTTGGCATATAAAGATGATAATTCGATCAGTACTTGATCCCCCCTATCGTGACCAAACTGATCATTAATCACTTTAAAAAAATCGATATCAATAAGCAAAATTGTATACGGGGCTGATTGATTTTTTTGCATATATTGATAAAAGAATTGGCGGTTCGCTATTTGGGTTAAGTAATCAGTGATCAGCTCTTTTGATAACTGCTGCTGCACACTTGTTAAATCGCCTATAGTTAGCTTTAAACCATAACAAGTAAACAACATGCCTGCAGTACGTAAAACATCCTCAACATAAATACCAATAAACAAAGGCTGGATCAGCACTTCATCAAGTAGATCAAAGGTTAAACCCGCTGACCACAATAATAAACCGATGCTTAAATTAACATAAGCAAAAACTGATAAGTTGGCCCTTTGGACAATGATAAAAATAGCCACCACAATTAATAGGTTAATTGCGTCGGTAAGTACACCATTAAAAAAAATACTGTTATCTAATTCAGGATAGAAATAAATATACGAGGTAACTATTAAAAACAGAGTAACTACAAATACAGCTGAAAACACGGGTTGTAAGGTGTTTTTTGCCGTTTGTTGTTGAAGTTTATTATCACTGTATTTCATACACGTTTCGCTGATTAAGTGAGCGCTATATTAAATAACGCTATCACAAGCTAATGAATATATAGCTTTTAAATACAACTGCCGTTTTATATCACTGGAGCTGATTTTTTAAGTTCCTAACACCAGCACCAACCTGAGTTTACACACCTAAACAAGGTATTTTAACCACAGCATTTTTTGTATTTTTTATTACTGCCACACGAACATGGATCATTACGTTGTGGTGTTTTTTCAAAAACTTGAGTAACAGGTTTATTAAGTACAATATCTAAAGGAGTAATATCTTCAGCAAGCGTACTATCAACACGAATATCTGCAAATAAATCATTAGCTATCAAAATAGCGTTTATTTCAAGCTCACGTGCAGCGCTTTGCACCTGTAAAACGAGCGGATTTTCTTCGCTACCAGGTTTTACTTTCGGTTTAGGCTGATAAGTACCTTGATTATTTTTACCCATAATATCGGGCTTACCACGATAGAAAAATTTTGACACCTGCGTTCCTAACTGTCATTTAAAGCAACTCACCGCGAGTAGCTAAAGGCTGCGCAGTCTAACAGAATTTAATGCTGTTAGCGCGCATCTTTAAAATCGATAATGAAGCTAATAAACTTTAGTCGTCTTCAGGTGCTTGTGCTGCTTTTATTCGCTCTTGGTTTTCTTGCATTTGCTCAAATGCAGCTTTGATTTCATCAAGCACTGAATCAACATCAGCCTCAGCGTGGTTATCTGCAACCTCACCGTAAAGAACAGTTTCTGCTGTTAATTCACCCGCTTGATACAAAGCCCACATTTCTTCACCAAAACGCGTATCGAGTATTTCTGGTGCGTACTGCCCGTAATACAAGCGCATATTGCGTACATCACGTAAAAACATTTCTTGCGCATTGTTATTCGCCGCCGCATTTACTGCCTGCGGTAAATCAATCACTACCGGACCGTAGCTATCTACTAACACATTAAATTCAGACAAATCACCATGCACAATACCCGCACATAGCATTAAGCGAATGTAATGAACCATAGTAGCGTGATCTTCAATTGCCTGCTCAGCAGTTAAACTCACATCATTTAAACGCGGCGCAACATCACCATCATTATCGGTGACTAAATCCATGATCAGTACACCATCGTAACAACCATGAGGTTGTGGTACTTTTACGCCAACCCGAGAAAGCGTGAAAAGCGCATCTACTTCCGCATTTTGCCACACGTTTTCTTGTTCTTTACGACCAAACTTAGAGCCTTTTTCCATCGCACGACCGCGGCGGCTATTCCTTACTTTACGTCCTTCTTGGTATTTTACTGCTTGTTTAAAACTTCGGTGTTGTACATCTTTGTACACTTTCGCACAGCGAATATGCTCGCCACAGCGAACCACATAAACCGAGGCTTCTTTTCCACTCATTAATTGGCTGATGACTTCATCAACGATACCGTCTTCTATTAACGGTAAAATCTGTTTTGGCGTTTTCATGACACTCTTATACCGTACTTAGGCATACCTTGTAATCTTCTCGCAAACTATTTTATCTGACAGACCCTTACGTTAAAGCAAAAGCAGACGAAAACCAATGCTAATAAGCGCACAATTGAACTTATCAAGCATGTTAAAGAACAAAAAACTTGACTAAATCGGCTAAATCCACAAACTGCGAAGTTAACAGCCCAAATTATACTTACTTTATATGAATTCAGAAATACGCTATCGCTTCCAATCTGGTCAAATCGCTAATCGTTTTTTAAACGAATTAAAGCATTGGCCTGTCGCCCGGGTAAAAACAAAACTTCTTAATGGTGGTTTTGACGTTAAAGTAAATTATCAATTCGATGGCGCGGGGTTTGATTACACTTGCGCAGAACTTGATGAATTAGCCGCAAAACATGCCGGTGAAGAAGTTAGCTAAGTATATTAAGCATACAGCAATATACATTTTGAGTTCTCTCAGCTATGTTATTAAATCTTAAATCAATAACATATAGGCACTGCAATGAATAACCCACATTCAGATCACATTCCTCAAGAAGCCTTTGATTGGTACGATGAATACGCTCATGGCAAAATGGATAGACGCACGTTTATGAAAAAACTTGGTGGCTTAGTCGCCATTGGTTATTCAATGACAGTGCTCACTTCAGCGTTATTACCAAATTATGCCTTAGCCGAACAAGTTTCGTTTAATGATGAATCAATTAAAGCAACTTACCAAAGTTTTGATTCTCCCAATGGTCATAACAAAGGACAAGGTTATTTAGTAGTGCCAACACAATTAAAGGGCAAGCGCCCGGTAGTCTTAGTGGTGCATGAAAACCGAGGCTTAAACCCCTATGTAAAAGATGTGGCCCGTCGTTTAGCCAAAGCGGGTTTTGTCGCTTTTGCACCCGATGCGCTATTTCCGCTAGGTGGTTATCCGGGTAATGATGACGAAGGGCGAGCCATGCAAAGCTCAATGGATAAAGAGAAAATTCAAAATGATTTTGTTGCCGCAGCCCACTATTTAAAATCACACCCACTCAGTAATGGTAAACTTGGTGCCGTTGGATTTTGTTTTGGCGGTTATATTGTCAATTACCTCGCTGCGGTTGATTCATCATTATTAAGCGCCGGAGTACCATTTTACGGCACGCCCGCCAACGAAGCTCTGCGCAAAAATATTAAAGCCCCGTTAATGATCCAATTAGCCGAGCTTGATGAGCGCGTAAATGCAACATGGCCTGACTATGAGCGCGATTTAAAAAGTCTCAATGTAGATTATAAAATGTATATGTATAAAGATGCCAATCACGGTTTTCATAATGACTCAACGGGCCGTTACGATAAACCGAATGCAGAACTTGCATGGCAACGAACCTTAGCATTTTTTGAGCAACACCTTGTTTAATTATATCTTGTTTAATTATATCTAGTTTAATTGCACCTTGATTAATTGCATAATGGTTAGTGCCAAGCATAATAAGCTAGCACTAACTTCACTCAGTATTAAGTACTTCAGTTAAGAAAAGTCACCGACTCTATGACTAAATTTTTTCTCCTAAAATACATCGCTTTTTTTAGTGGATGTGTTGCTTGTTTTACCCTTCATACACAATTTGCAGTGCCTGCGGTTATTGCATCTTGCCTAACCGGACTTATTGGCAGCTTTATTCCTTTTCCAAAACAGTATGCAAATCATCCTTACGCAGCTGTTTATGCTGGTAGTTTTGCTGGAATGTGCTCTCAGGGGTTGATTAATACCTATTGGGAATTAGCAATTATTTCATTGATTGGGGCTATTTTATACGTACTGACGACTAAAGTGTTTACTGGCTTTGGTGGTAAATTAGGAAGTATCGCCTTTATTAGTGTTGCTTTGTTTGTATTAGCTAAAGGGCTTGCGGCATGAGTTTATCATCGGTAACACTTGCTTTACTTGGCGCGTTTTTGACCTTTTATTTAGCTAAGCATAACCGTCTAGATGCGATTAGAGCGTCAGCAATTTTAGCTATTATCGCTTACCTTATTTTACTTGCCACCGAGTTCAACGCAGAGCTATATAGCAGCATTTTTTTTGGTGGCACATTTATAGGCATGAGCGCACCAAAGCGCTTTGGTATTTACACGCTGTTTTCTGCCAGTGTTATTTTTTCGATTTTGTTTGATAATTTAGTGCCTTACCTGAGTAGCTTTGGCGGAGCTTTAGGCATAAGTGGATTTTTGTCGATATGTGTCTGCCAAATAGCGATTGTACTAGGCGCTCCTCGCAGTAAAAAACCGCTTTAGTTTCGATGTTTAATTAGTCAAACTTTCAGTTTAAGTTAAGCTTTCCTTAAGTATTGCCTTCTATGCTGAGTTTAAATTACTACCACACTACGCTGAATATGCTTATGTTCAACGCAGTCATTAAACTCAGGCACTTATGAAACGCATCATCTTAACTAGTTGTTTATTTTACTGCTGCTGTAGCAATGCAGAGACTGCTAACTCACTCGAGTCCATATCGAGTTGTAATGCTATTGAGCCCCAGCCTGCGACCATTGAACCAAATGCACCGCTTGGTGAAATAATTATCAAAAACAATCCAATTTTTGATCCGCATTCACCTGAAACCACAGCCTTACATCGCTTTATTAATTGGTTACATATTGATACTCGTAAAGCAGTTATTCATGAGCAGTTACCATTTCAGTTGGGCGAACAAGTCGATGACACGCAATTAAGAGAAGCTGAGCGTATCCTGCGTAAGAAAAAATATATTCGCGACGCAAAGATCAGCACAACGCCAAACTGTAATGACAACAATGACCAAGCCGTAATTGTTGAAACATGGGACACCTGGAGTTTATTACCAACCATTGACTTTGGTCGCAGCAGCGGCAATAACAAGTTCAGCATTGGTTTTAAAGAAGAAAACTTTTTAGGCTATGGCATACGCGCATCAGTAAAATATAAAACAGATCACGAACGCAGCGGTTATCATACCATGCTGCAAATGCCTGTGCCGTGGCAACCGCATGCGACATTGAGCTTACAAGCCGATGACTATGACGATGGACAAGTTTTTATGTTTGACTATCAACAACCTTTTTATCAACGAAGTAGTGATGCTCTAAGACGTTATTATGCTAAAACACAACAACAAAAAACCTCTATATATCAAAATGGCGAAACTCGCTCTGAGTTTTTTTCTGATGATACACAAGGGCAGCTTGCAGTAGGTGGCGTATGGTCACAAGACAGCAGCGCAACAACGCATTGGCTTACGGGGATTGATTATCAAGACACCCGCTATGATCAAGTTGCCAACACACCGCTTCCCGCTAACTTAAATAACTTTACCATTGCAACACCTTGGCTTGGCGTTCACTGGATACAAGATGATTTTACCGTACTTCAAGACATCGACCTTATCAATCACAGCGAAGATATTAACCTTGGCTGGGAATTAAACGCCAAATTTGGTGCTGATATAATTAATCCCGGTGAAGGCTTTATTGTTGAAACGGGGATCGACAAAGCCTGGGCGAGCGATTCATCCACCCTGTTTAGATTTAGCGGCGGCTTAAATGCCAAAATTGGTACTGAACTTGAAGATCGTGTCGCTTTATTTTCTAAAGGGCAAGTTAACCTGCGTCTCTCCCCTTTATTTGCCTTATATAGTCATATAAATGCACAGTGGCAAAATACCGAATTCGCTGAACAACCACTTGCTGTAGGTGGTGAAGAAGGTATGCGCGGCTTTCCACAAAGCTACCAACATGGCACACAAAGTATACAAGCTAGCGCAGAGATACGTATATATCCAAACATAAATTTATATCAAATTGCCGATGTAGGTTTTGTGGGCTTTGTCGATGTTGGGCGTGCCTCTGGCAAAGTGCAAACACCTAATATCACTGATAGTACGCTTAGTAGTGTTGGTTTAGGTATTCGTCTGTTCTCATCGCGCTCTAGTAATGACAACGTCGTACATATCGATTTAAGTAAACCCCTTGGTAATTACCAAGCGGTCGACTCATGGCAACTTGGATTATCTGTGGGTACAACTTTTTAATTTGTATCGACTAGATTTGTTACATAAAATTAGTCTATAACATATTTAAATGTGTATTTTTTATAGCGATCGCAAGTAAGATAAGGCATCGGCAAAACAAAAATGTCGATGCTAAAGATCATTTAAAATGTCAGTAAATCCGATACAGAACAGGAAGTTTATGCCAAATCGTTTATTTATATTAAGTTGTATAGCACTACTAAATGGCTGCACAACGTTAAGTCAAGATGAGTGTAAAGTCGCTAATTGGCAAAGTTTAGGTTATGAACACGGCGTAAACGGTGGTGATTATGCCGATGGCATAACAAAGATCGCGACGTGTAACGATTACAATATTACCCCAAACATAGCACAATTTAAAAGTAGCTACGAAAGTGGTTTAGCGGTGTATTGTCAACCTGAAAACGGCTTTACTCTTGCTATGCGTGGAGTCTCGTATAACGGTGTATGTAACAGCCGTGCATTTCGAAAAGCGTGGGAAGAAGGTAACGACCGTTATCAAATCCAACAACGTCGTATAGAAATTGATAACCGTATAACCGAGCTAAAACAACAACTCTCTGAAACTAATCAGCAATTAAACAGCAATAACATCACGCAAACGCAGCGTAAAGAGTTAAATACACAGCAACGCCAATTAGAACGTGAGTTAAAGGACTTAAGACGCGAAAAATCCTTATTACCACTATTGAATAAAGCCTCAACAGTTGAAATTACCTTTCCTTAATTACCTTCTGCCCAGCCTGTAATAATAGAGCTGGGTTAATGCAAAAAGCGAAAGCAAAATTCAGATTAAAAAAAAGCCACTGTAATTTATGTGAATAAGTCTTAACTTGAACTGTCAAAGCAAGTCTGAGCCAGTAAACACTGCTCGAGTTTAACTAATTCTGACAATATATTAAGAGCTTCATAGTAGCGATGAAAGCCCTCACGCAGAGGGCTCTAAATCCTTATAAAAATAATTCGGCAGAGCACCAAGATTAGCGGAAAATTAAAGAAACATACCGCCAGACGCTTCAATACGCTGTCCCGTAATCCAGCCGCTGTCTTCACTAAGCAACATGGCAAACTACGCTTAAAAACCAAACGGGGTCACCCTTTAATTTCCATAATTATAAGCCAGCTAGTACAGGAAAACTGGCATGAAATGATAGGAGAATCGATACGAAAGCAGTTAAATAAATTGACTGATGATGATCAGTTAAGCTAATTTAAAAACAGCTCTATAAAATGATAAATAAAGTGATCAAAGCTGATGAGAATCAATGAGCAAAGTCATGATAATACGCAGGCTGTTACTATACTTAGCCTAATACTTACTTTTTACACGGATAAATAGGCTAAGCATTTTATGTTCGGAGGCTTTGATACTTTTCGAAAGCGCATTACTTTATTATCTGGAGGACTGCTGCTTTCTCTAAGTTTTGTGCTAATTACCTCTTTTTACCAACTTACTTCTACTCGTCTTTCAAATGCTAGCGGTGAATCGCTAGTAAATCTAAGTCAATCTATTTCAAATATGCTGTCGGCTAATCTCATGGAGCGTGAGCGAGAAGTTCTTTTGCTTAGCACGCGATCCTCTTTGTATGAAAATCAAGATTTGAGCGCTTTGCAGTATGCTATTGATCAAATTAAAAGCTCCTATAAAGACTACGCTTGGATTGGTTTCGCTGATGTTGAAGGTGCGGTATTAGCATCAAGTAATGGCGTATTGAAAGGGGCTGATGTCAGTCAGCGACCTTGGTTTATTCATGGTCGATCGGGACCTTTTGTAGGTGATGTGCATAAGGCGTTATTACTTGAAAGCTTGCTACCTAAGCCGAAAGACGGTGCGCCAATTCGCTTTGTCGATTTTGCTGCTCCTGTCATAGGTCAAAATGGTGAGTTGAAAGGTGTGGTTGCCACTCATGCTGATTGGGCTTGGGTTAGAGAGGTTTTATTATCTTCCTTGACTGACGTTTCGAAAAGAAAAGGGATCGATATCTTTATTATCGATAATGAGCACAGTGTTTTATATCCAGATAATCATTTTCCTAACAATATTGAAGTACCAAAAGTACTGCCTAAAGATGGGCAATTTAAATCTTTGCTTTGGCAAGATGACAAAGAATACCTGACCAGTTTAGTCTCTGTACGCTCTCCAGAATCAACGAATCTTGGTTGGCAAATCGTCGTACGTCAGCCATTGTCTATTGCTATGTCAGCAGTAAAAGAAGTTCATAAATTACTACTTTTTTTTGGTGTGTTTGCGACCTTACTTTGTATGTTACTGGCCTATAAATTTGCTAGTACATTAAGTCGCCCATTGGAACGGTTAGCGCTCACGGCAAAAAGTATTCAGCAAGGAAATCGAAAGGCCACCTTCCAAGATGACAGTCAATTGAGTGAGGTGCTTAGCTTAAGTCGTTCACTACAGGAAATGATGTCTTCCTTGTTGGAGAGAGAGCAGTCTTTAATGCAAATGAATGTTACGTTAGAAACCAAGGTACGTACTCGTACGGCTGAGTTAGAAGCAAGTAATCGATCCCTAGAAGCTATCGCTCGACAAGATCCGTTAACCCATAGCTATAACCGATTGGCATTAGACGAAGCCCTGCTTGATGAATATCGTTTAGCGCAAGAGTCGAACCATCCGTTAGCCGTTATTATGGTAGATGCGGATCATTTTAAAAGAGTGAATGACAATTATGGCCACACTGTTGGAGATATCGTGCTTCAAAAAATGGCCAAATTACTTGCTGTACAAGTTGGTGTCAAAGGCATGGTTGCTCGTTTTGGTGGCGAAGAGTTTACCGTGTTGTTACCAAATACAAGTGCTCTGGAAGCGCAAAGCGTTGCCGATACGTTACGTGAAGAACTTGAAAAAGAAGAGATGATCGATGATCTTTATGTTACGGCTAGTTTTGGTGTTGCCATGTATGAAATAGGCGATTGTCATTATGAACAAGTGCTTAAACGTGCCGATGCGGCTCTATACAAAGCTAAAGAGCAAGGCCGAAATCGAGTTGTAGTAAGCGACTAATAGAGTTGTTTGTATACAAGTTCCAAACAGCCAATGGGTGACCCATTAGAAAGGCCTACTAATTTCTGTCCTACCTCAATTTGAAGCCGAGCCAATGCCGGTGTCTTTACTCTATTCATCACGAAGACAACCAACCAAACGCCTAACTGTATTTATGGATTGGCTGCAATCAATAACCCTAGCAAGGTTATAAAAGTCACAGCGCTTTGGGTCACGTTATTGAACACATCTATTGTGAAAACCGCCTTGTACTTATTCCAAAAAAGTTCACTTGAAAATATTTTAATAACTAAATTTTTTACATAGACTCACTCTCAATATAATTCACTGCTTCCCAGTTAAGGGCACTATGAAATATAAACAGCATTTTTGAAATCTTGATGGTTATCGCTCATGTCAACAACAACCGAAAAGTGATCCACTCCACCATTTGAATAATGATCCACTATTTATTAAGGTTTTCCATTAATCCGGCTTGTTTCTTTTCTTTGATCCTATAACTTTCCCCCTTAATTTGAACAATATGTGAGTGGTGTAAAATTCTATCTAACATCGCTGATGTTAACGCTGTGTCATTCGCAAAAATGCTCCCCCATTGTCCAAATGGGAGGTTACTGGTGAGTATGACCGCTCCTTTTTCATAACGCTTTGCAATGACATCAAACAATAATTTAGATTCCTGAGCACTAAACGGTAAATAGCCTATTTCATCAATTATTAGTAGCCTGGGTGCCAGAACTGAGCGCTGCATCACTTGTTTATACTTATCTTGACGTTGCGCTGTGGTTAATTGCAATATTAAATCAGACGCGCTAATAAAGCGGGTTTTTAAGCCTGCTTGCACTGCCTTGTAACCTAGCGCACTGGCAATATGTGTTTTGCCTACACCTGATGGCCCGAGCAGAACGACGTTTTCTTTTCGTTCAATAAACGAGAGTGTGGCAAGCTCGTTAACTTGTTTTTTGGGCACACCGGTGGCAAACGTAAAGTCAAACTCCTCAAGCGATTTTAATGACGCAAATCCAGCCATACGCGTAAACATAACCTGTTTACGTTGGTGCCGGTACGCCTGCTCACCTTGCAGTACGCGCTCTAAGAACTGTAAATAATCCCATTCCTCTTTTGCTGCTTGCTGCGCTAGCGCTGTTGCATTTGTTTCAACACCGGCGAGTTGCAGCTCCTCCGTTAGTTCATGTAAGCGTGCGAGTTGCAAGTTCATAGTGCCTCCGAGAATTGCGCGTAAATGTTTAAGTCATGATGTAACGGGTGAGTCTCGAAGGACATATCAAATACAGGTATAGCCACTTCTGCCGGCTGTGGTGGTGCAACAGGTTGGAGCGGGGGTAAAGGTTGTAGGTACGCTTGCTCTTCTTTTAATCTATCTGCGGGCTTTACTTTTATTGTGTCGTGAATGCGCTGGTTAGCCACTGTGTTCAACCAGTTAATGACTTCAACATTGGCTGTTTCAACGTCCAAAGTAAGTTCAAGGGCAAATAATTTAGTGGCTAATGGCTGATAAAAGTTATCGCGCACATAGCGCACCATTCGCTCTACTTTCCCTTTTGTTTGTGGGCGGTAGGGTTTACAGAGCTTTGGAATGAACCCCATTTCTTTACTAAATTGATAAAAGCATTGATTAAAGCGATGTTTGCCTTCACCGTAAGCATCACGCTCTATTACCACTGTTTTCATATTGTCATACCACACTTGCTGTGGAATGCCTTGGAAATACTCAAAGGCTTGGCGATGACACGCTTCGAGTGTTTCATAGCGCATGTTATCAGTGATTGCGACAAACAATGCACGGCTGAAGCCTAAAACAGCGACAAAGGCGTGCAGTGGTGATTTCCCACCTCGCATTTGGCCCCAATCAACTTGCATTTGTTTGCCCGCTTCTGTTTCAAAGCGAATAATGGGTTGGGGTTCAACGCTACCTCGATATTGATACAAGTACTGGCGTAGTAACGATATTTCTCCGGTATAGCCTTGCTCTTTAATTTCTCTGAGTAAAACAACGGCTGATAAATGTATTGGAGCGGCTTTAGCTAATCGAGAATGTAAATACGGTTTAAATGCCTCTAATTTTGAAATACCCGTTTTACGAGTAGCATAATGCGGCTCGTCAAAGTCACCTTGAAGGTATTTTTTAACGGTGTTGCGCGATATGCCCAATTGTTTAGCGATGGCTCGTTGAGACATGCCTTGCATGGCTAAGACTTTTATTTTCATGAACTCTTCTTTTGAAATCATGGTGCTTATCCAAAAGCACCAGTGTTAAGTTAACTGGATCAGATTTCAATTGTTGAAGTGGATCATTTTTGCATTGCTGGTAACAGCTCACAGCCGTAATATCGGCAAAGTGCCATGAGCAGACGTTAATGAATCGTGATATATGACGTTAAGATTTAAATGTTTAGACTTTTTTACTTATCTTTTTCGATGTTTTTAGTGAGTGCAGCATACAATTGCGGCATAGCTCCTTCGCGGTTTGGTAAAAGGCACTTGTCTGGGTTGTATATGTTTAGATTATCAGTTATGGCTATACCATATAAAAGTAAGCGAGTTATCTGCGCGTTCAATAATTTGTTGAACCTTTAAAATTGAGCTTATTTATAATACACCGTTCTTGGTTTTTTCGTATTTTATGAATATAGTGGTTCAAAATATAGTTCAAGGGACCTGGTGTGGAAACGTTTAAAAGAATTCTAAAGTGGCTGATTAGTGATTGGATTAAAGTTCAAGAGGATAAAGCCCTTCACGAAAATAGACTCTTTTGGTTGGTTGTTTTAGCTCCGTTAGTATTTATTGCATGGATTGTTTATAGGTTGACTGAGGAGTTAATCACGAAAGGTCTATATAACCCCAACGTTAGCTCTGAGTCATTAGCTAACTTTGCTCTTTATTATGCTTTCCCTATTACGCTACTGACAGTGCCACTAACTTTGGCTGTAATGATTAACAGGTTTCACTCTTCTAAACAAAAAGCAAAAAGTAATCTTTTGGTTGAACAGAACAACGCTGCAAATAATTATTTTAATCATTTTGACAGCTATAACGAATATATAAAAAAGCTAGAGAACGAAGATTCTATATCTACTTTTAAAGTAAAAATATCACCTCAAATATCTTATGCAATTTTTTTTAAATCATCTTCGATTAATTCACCTTGCTTTTTAATATCATTATCAATTATCGATGAGTTTATTAAACAGATTGATGATGAAGTTAAGAAGTACAAAATTTATTTGTCTAATGAAGTAAAAGGTACATACACAATTCAGTTTAAACTAGCCGGTTTTAGTCATCGAAATTGGGGGGTAAATAATGATAACGATGTTATTACTCTAATGAATACTTATTACTCCCTTTTCCAACAAATTACAGAATTTCATGGAGCAACAAACTCAAGTGAAGCCAACCTTTATTTAGAATCGAAGTATGATGAAATATTCAGGAGTCACTTTAAGTATGATTCTGGGTGGAAATTAAAACCTCTTGAGAAAACTGTTTTAGATACTATTTTGTAATGTGGCTGAATATCGATCCAAGCCGAACTTCGCCAAAGTGCCATGAGCGGACAGTGCGAACAACGCCCAAAGCAGCGGCGCGTTTACGCGTCCGACTGCCTTTGCTTGTTAAATGCATTTACGCTCCATAGGTATACTCATACCATGTTCAAGAGCGTCTTTTGAAAAATTGTTGTTCTCAATATTAAAGCCATGCGATTCAAAATATTTAATTTGATGATCTGAGGCGGCCGACAGCGTAATTTTCGCAATACTATTCTTCTTACCGTAGGCAATGATATTCTTTAGTAATTTAGCAAACAGGCCGAGACTACGATATTCATGAAAATGATGCTTTTTCTCATTCTCTGGTACTGGTTCATATGGATTACTGAATTCAACATCCGAGATATGTAAGTTATTTGGATAAACTCTAGCAAGAAAAAATTGACCACAAATTTTATTTTCTAGTTCAGGATCTTGTACCTTGGCATGCACTAGCATTATGTCTTGAAGAACTTTTCTTTTCATAACCTTCTCAACTTCTCTGAAAAGAAATGGGTTCCCGTTATCAAAGTGCTCACTTAACTTGCGTGGGTTAACTTTAGCTCCTGACTCAACATAATGCATCCAAGCGTTACCACCGATTTCACATAAGCAATTCGGTTCAAGTTTGGCAATAGTGTCTATGTCTTTCATGAAGTAGTATTCGACGCTGACTTCAGCTTCAAACTTTTCTTGTAACTCTTCGACTGGATATATCTCTTCCATGCTTACTCAATCTCCTAGCATTTAACGCCTTGTTAAATTTCTTTTGGCCCTTTGCTCATATTTGCTTCAAGTAGTTTTAGAATGAACTCTGAGTCAACATTATTTTCGTCAACAGCCTCTACAAATTGTGCATCCTCATCTCCTTTATTCGCTAAAGATATACCAACTTCGCCAGGTCTAGCGTCTGCTAAAACGAGTAAAATAATTCTCCCTGAATGAACACATGTTAAACGAACGGCATCAGCTTCCGCACCTTCAACATGCCGAAGCTTTTCAGATAGTAATTCAACTGACATCGCAGCTCTCTCATAACTTTTTAGGAAATAGTCTTGTGCAGCTAAGGATGAATTATGGATTGTAGCTAAAGAGTTTGATGCCATTTAATACTCCTTTATTGACTGAAATTTAACATTTTAGTATTTATGCGACACGCAGTTTGTGTTACATAATCGCTTGTTGGACTGAGGCGCTACCTGCTCTGTGTGTCAAAGTTGGTGTTGTTTATGCTATGGGAATTTGCTTTTTAGAGGCTCTAGCTAAATCAGCTAATTTAATAATAAGCTTACCTATTATAATTTAAGCTTTCCCTGCGTTGCTCAGCGTTTATTATCTGTTCATTAAACCTAATATTTAACCGTTAAGCAAGGATATTTTTCGCCCGCACAGCCAATATTAGCCTGAAGCAATTAAGCAGGTTAACTCATTGATTTGATGCAGCAAGCAAGGTTGCTAACTCGTTCGCGCAATTTTCTTTGTCACCACAATTATACTATTCATCATAACAGTAAATGGCAAGATGCCAATTAACAGTGAGGGCTATGGATAAATCAACTGTGATGTCATGCGTCACCATTTTTGTGACTGGCTGCTTCTCGCTCATAGCTGTCTTTCAGATGAAATATAAACCTATTTTTCAAAACTATGAGATCAGATATCAGCCACTGTAATTTATGCGTCTTCTTCTTTACTGATCAGATCAACCATGCGTTGACTAATCTCGTCATCGCTGAGGTCTTCTTTATGAGTGCCTATTGTCCATACATGGCCAAATGGGTCTTGTAATGTACCGGCCCTATCACCGTAAAATTGGTCATGTACTGGGCGTATTTCTTTACCACCTAAGGCAACCGCATTAGCAAATACGGCATCTACATCTGCAACGTAAAGCATTAAGCTCACAGGCGTTCCGCCAAGCTCATCAGGGCTTTTAAAATGCGCTTCAGGGCACATATCTGAAAGCATAATATGCGAATCACCAATTTTAATTTCTGCGTGAGCAATGCCGCCATCTGGCAGCGGCATTTGCATAATGAGCTGGGCATTAAATACCTTCTCATAATACTCTATTGCTTTTGCTGCGCCGTTAATTATCAAGTAAGGAGTAATTGCATGATACCCCTTTGGTATTGCTGAAACCGTCATTTTACGCTCCAAATGTGTGACCTTATTAAATAAAGGTTAGTCGATATCAGCTGAAAGTCAGCTTTACAAAAATGAAAACTAAATACTCTGGTTTAAGTAATAAAGTGGTTCTAGCCCTTTAAAAATAAATATCTCCCCCAAGGTCTATAAACACAGTGAGCAATTTAGCTATTTTTTGAAGGAGTTAATGATGAGCAAAACATTAATCATAGGCGCAAGTGGCCAGATTGGTAAAATAACGACACAGTTACTACTTAATGATCAGCATCAGGTTGTCGCTCTCGTACGTGATAAAAATAAGTTAAGCGATTTAAATAGTCCCTACCTCAGCGTGACCGAGCAAGATCTCGAGGGTGACTTTAGCCAAGCATTTGCCGGCTGCGAACAGGTAATTTTTGTTGCCGGTTCTGGCGGAAATACCGGCGATGATAAAACATTATTAATTGATTTATGGGCTGCGGTTAAAGCCGTAAATTATGCAAAGCAATATGATATAAAAAACTTTATTATGGTCAGTTCAATTGGCGCAGATGATCCTGATGCAACAGAAAGCGATTTAAAACCTTACTTAGTTGCTAAACATATGGCTGACGAACATCTAATCAATAGCGGCCTAAATTATACTATTGTACGCCCAGGTTCACTTACCAACGACAGTGCTTCATTGCAAATCACCACACAACGGCCAAGTGAACGTAAAGATGCAAAAGTCAGCCGTGAAAACGTGGCAAATGCCTTGTTGCAAGTGGTAAAAACGGCTCCTGGTGACAACCGAATATTTGAGTTATTTGATGCCAATTAAAGCCTGTATCTGGCTGTAATTACAGAAATACCAGGAGCTATAGCAGAATAATTTTCTGTATGCTCCTGCTGTTACTTAGCCTAACAATATTTATTAGTTTGGTGATTCAATGTATTACGCTAAACGTTATAGCGTTGAACTTTATATTGAATTACCAACTAATATTTTGAACACTCTGACCTTAAACCCTGTTTAGTAATCAATATTACTCCTGACTTTAAACAGCACATCGCCAATTTTCAAATCATTATATTTGGGTTGTGCAACCTCAATGTTATCTGCATCAATCAGTGTTTTTAGTAATTTAATTTGCTCGGGATTATCGATAGTCATGTATTTTGATTGCCATTGAGTGCCATCATGCAACCACAGATTAGCTTCAGTAGAGTGATTCGATTCATCTATAAATACATAATCGAGTTGTTCATCTTGGTTTAAATCTATGGCGATAAAATAAAATGAATGACTTTTAAGCGGTGTCCAGCGGTTGAAATGTAAGCTCTCGAATACAGCCTGAATTAACTCATCCGAAAACACCTGCTGCCTAGGCCAAAACGTCGAGTGCGTAACAAACTCTGTTATTGATGTTTGCTCGGCTAAAGCCTCAAACTCTGGATTATCTGAGTTGACATACATTCGCTCAATGATCATTGCTTGCTCTGGATGAGTACTCTGAATTTGCGCTTGTAACTTTTGCATTGCAAGATAGCCTTGGCGTCCTAAATTACTTGAGAAGTAATAATAATCAAATTCTTCAATACTCACGTCACCTTCATTTAAGCGCGCGATTTGACTCTCGGTAGATAAACGCTGAAAATTCAAAACTGGCGAGTTCACTAGTAGCATAAATATTAAAATCACCACTCCCATCACAATATTAACTTTGCTTTGCACTTGTTGCCATGCATCGCGCTTTTTAACGATCCCGACTAAATACCCAAATGAAAAACACGCAAGTAAAAGACACACTAAAATAGCCCAGCAGCGACCCACCGTGATCCCGTATTGTTCAACTCTAAGCCAAATGCCATAAGCGGCAATCACACTGTAAATTGGTAATAAAGCAATACCAAAAAATACTAACCTATGTATTACAATTTTATAAGGTCGCTGATCAGCAGCGTATTGATAAACCGTATTCACAAAAAATAAAGTGAGTACCTGTAACCATAAAACTAACGAGCTACCACTGCCTGTTTGCCATAATTTATCTAGCCCCGTAAACGGTAGCGTCGCTAAAAAGCCTAAAGAAATAACCGTAAGTACTGGCAGTAAAAACTTAATCAAGGTTTGCAATAAAAATGAGATGTTATCTTCTATATGCATAACCCCTCTAAAGATCACCGTGGCAAAACCGAACGCTAAGGTTAAAGTTGGGATCCAAAACCAGTCTTTTTTGAGTAGCTCAGAGAAAAATGTAATCTCTAACGCATTAAATAGCGCCGCTCCTAACTGCAAAATTCCCCAGAAAATTAAAACGAATAACCAACACTCTGCAAACAAAATAAAGTTACGCCATGAGAGCTTGACTAATTGGCTATAACTAATTGCTTCATTACCAATCAGTTGTTGGATATACATAAGTGCTTTAAAGCTGGCAATTAAGGCTGTGAATATAAAAATGGCCGTTAAAGCATCGTTATTAACCAGCGCAATAGGGTATTGCTGAGCACCAATATAAGCACCAAGGAGTGATAACAACAGACTAAATGGTAACAAGTAACTAAGCAGTTTTTTAATATTAGCTTGCTCTACAGCAAGTAAAGTCAGTAGCACAAAACTAATGGTAAAAGTAACTAAAGAAAACAACCAAACTGGCTCTGTCGCAGGCCATAGCTGATTTTCAACACTGCGATATAACAAAGTAAGAATAATGCCTTGCACTAAGGAAAGTACAAAAATAAAAGGTTTAGGTAGTTGATTATCCATATCTATCACTCAGGTTTTTCATCAGTGTGCGATAAATGTACCTTTTATTCAATGATGATTACATTTTCAAGTAAAAGTCTTTACATAAAGCTATATACTCATCGCTATATTGAGCCCCTTGGCCATGAATCGTTAAGCTGGTCAGCTCGCATTCTTGCATCTGATAAGCAAAGCACATTAAGCTCCTGCTCGGCGCTTTAGTGGCAGTAGTTTGTACTAAACAATGGCGCACTAAATACAAACCTTGTAATTGCGCTTGTGCAATAAACAACTGCGCCTCAGGGCAAGGTAGGATCACATTTAAAAAAGCATTTTGGTGACTAAGGTGTTTGAATGCAGTGATTAACTCACTAAAACTTAAGCTATCTGTATGACGTGCGGTATTACGAGCTAAGTCCTGCCCTTTTAAACTGGCATTAAAATACGGAGGGTTACTGATCACAACATCAAACTCAGTTGTGGTGGTTACTTGCTGAATAGCTTTTTGCATCAGTGTAATATCTGGCCATGGGCTATTTGTAAAATTTTGCTGCGCATCAGCACATGCATTGGCATCAATTTCAACAGCATTAACCTGCATAGTTGGTTTGCGTTGCTTGCACATTAATGCCAACAACCCAGTACCTGTGCCAATATCAAGTAACCGCTGTGAAGTAGTTAAGTCAGCCCATGCACCGAGTAAAATTCCATCCGTCGAGACCTTCATCGCACTGCGCGTTTGCGCTACTTTAAATTGTTTAAACACAAAGCCTGACATTTTTTCACCTTTTCATTCACCAACTGGCGGATAGCGCGTATAATTACCAGCAATTGTCCTCTATTTTTGACACTCTATGCAATTTTCTGATTTTGATATTGATAACAAGATACTACAAGCCGTTGCTAAAATGGGTTACGAAACCCCAACTAGCATTCAACAACAAGCGATCCCTGAAGCGCTGCAAGGCCGTGATATTTTAGCCTCTGCACCAACCGGTACTGGTAAAACAGCGGCATTTTTGATCCCGGCGATTCAATACTTACTTGATTTCCCGCGTCGCGAGCCTGGTTTTGCCCGTGTTTTGATCATGACTCCAACGCGCGAGTTAGCTTATCAAATTCATGAACAGTGTGAACTACTTGCTAAAGGCACTAACCTTAAAATTGGTGTTGTTACTGGCGGTATTAACTACGGTACGCATAAAGAAATTTTTGAAAAAAATAACGATATATTAATCGCCACACCAGGGCGATTAATGGAATATTTAGAAACCGAAAACTTTCATGCCGAAAACGTCGAGATGCTTATTTTAGACGAAGCAGACCGCATGTTAGACATGGGCTTTCGTAAAGAAATGATGCGTATTTGTGAAGAAGCAAAAAATCGTCGTCAGTGCTTTTTATTCTCAGCCACTCTTGAAGGCGATAGCGTTGAACGATTTGCAGAGCAAATTTTAAAAGATCCAGCCCTATTAGAAGCTGAATCTTCACGTAAAGAAAAAGCTAAAATCCACCAATGGGTACACATTGCTGATGATTACAACCATAAATTAGCAATGTTGGTTGAAATACTAAACAGTGAAGACTTAAGCAAAGCTATTGTGTTTGTTAAAACCCGTGATCGCCTAGAAACATTAGTCGGCGAGCTGACCAATGCTGGGGTTCGCGCAGCCTGGTTACGTGGCGAGATGCCACAAGACAAACGCATGAAGGCAATGGAAAATTTCCACAGTGGCCGTACAAGAATATTAGTTGCGACTGATGTTGCCGCCCGCGGTATTGATGTGGCTGATATTAGTCATGTGATCAACTTTGATATGCCACGCACAGCAGACGTGTATGTTCACCGTATTGGCCGCACTGCTCGCGCAGGTAAGAAAGGCATTGCAATTTCGTTAGTAGAAGCCCATGACATTGCAGTATTAGCAAAAATTGAACGCTACATTGAGCTGCGCCTTAAACGCCGTGTTGTTAAAGGATTTGAGCCGCGTCATAAAGAAGCTAAAGCGCCAATCAAAAAACATAAAGATCCGGTAAAAATCAAAGCCCGTAAAAAGGCCAAAGCAAAAGCTAAGAAAAAGAAATAATTCATCTGCTTTGACGCTACATAAAAAGCCGAGACTTATGGGGTTACTTCATATTCATAGTCTCGGCTTTTTAGTTTAATTACCAACAGCTACTGACAAACTCCTAGGTCTTTCCAAACGGCCCATGCGCTGGAATTATCAGCAGGGTTTGCACCGCGTGTCCACCATTTCGCACTGTAGCGCTTACCATTATAGGCCACCTCTTCGCCAGCCGTGTATACAGCACTTGCACTCCAGTTCGATAAGTCTGTACAGCCAGTTTGTGTGCCATCTGTAACAGTTACTGTTTTAGTTAAGGTATGATTAAGTCCTTGGGCGTCACTTACCGTAAGTGCTACATCATAGGAACCTGCGGCTTGATAAGTATGATTGGGTGTTACGGTATTAGCGACACTGCCATCACCAAAAGTCCAATTATAGGTTGTAACAGCCACATCATCAGTCGATGCATTAGTGAAACTGACAGCCAACCCATTGACACTAAAATCAAAGTTCGCTTTAGGTGCTTGATTAACATCACCGTCATTTTGACAATTACCTTGACGCGACCAAACATTAGAATAAATCGCTGGACTTGCCCCCGTTGACCACCAAGTTGCTTTATATTTAACTTGGTTAAACTCAACCAAATCACCAACACGGTATGACTTTGCTGCATCCCAACTAGCTAAACCATCACAACCGCCAGGAGGATTCGATGAGATAGTCACAGTTTGACTACGCTGATTTGTTTGTCCTATGGTGTCAGTTACTTCTAAAAGGACTGTATAATTACCTTCTGCAGTATAAGTATGAATAGGGTTTTTAGTATTCGATGAATTGCCATCGCCAAAACTCCAACTATAACTGCTGATCCCTTTATCATCCGTAGAGGTATTATTGAAAGTAACCTGTTTATCATTTACGGTTGCACTAAAACTTGCAACTGGCACATTATCCATGCCACTACCACCACCGCAGTCAGATTGTGCTAAATAATCATAGGCATCTTTTGCTTTAACAATACCAAAACCGTATGAGGTATCCCGCCCTTGTGCGCCACGATCTTGCGCAGTGGTATTTAAAGCATCACGAATTTGTTGATTACTACAGTTTGGAAAGTGACTCCAGACTAATGCAGCTACACCAGATACATGCGGTGTTGCCATGGAAGTACCACTTATACTCTTATACCCGCCATTATTCCATGTTGAGTTAGTACCAACGCCTGGCGCTGCAATTTCAACCTGTGAATTATATTGTGAGAACGATGCCTTATTACCATTTCTATCAACTGCCGCCACAGATATAACCGCATCATAAGATGCAGGGTAACTTAACGAGCTATTCGCATCATTACCTGCAGCTGCAATATGCAACATACCTTGCGAATAGCTATTAGCAAAAGCTTGGCGCTCAGCATTAGATGATTGAGGCCCCCCCAAACTCATACTGGTCACTGTTGCCCCTGCGGCTTGACATTGACTGATAGCTGCAACAAGGTCAGAACCATATGCCCATCTTCCTTGGTCGTTAAATACCTTAACAATGTGTAAACCCAATTGGCCCGAAGAATTAACCCCAACAACACCCTGACCATTTCCACCTAACGCTGCAATAGTACCCGCAACATGTGTACCATGGCCGTTACCATCGTTATACCAATTACCTGTATCATTAGCGCCATAACCATCACTGCCAGTGACGCCTGTATTTGGTAAGTCAGGATGATTTAGTGTGTAGCCAGTATCCATAATACATACTTTTTGACTGCCAGTTAGGTTATCTGAAAGTTGTTGAGCTTGAACCATAGTAATACCATATGGGGTGCTTTCGGCCATTAAATAACGCTTTGGATCCACTTCTATACTGGCTACATCGCTACTTTGTAATAAACGAGCTTTTTGATCCGCCGTTAAAACCACCGCCATTGCGTTAATATCAGGCAAGCTTTGTAGTACTTCAACATTAGCTTGAGTAGCAACATCGCTCATCAAGCTTACTTTAATATTATTAATCTGCGCTTTACTTTGAGCAAACGCAGTATGTAGAGCAGTCGTTTGCTCAGATAAATGCACAATAAAACGCTCTGACTCTACTTGCTCAGCGATTGCAGAACCAGCTGTTGATAACAAAATAGCACTCGCTAATGCCGTTATTTTGAATGTTGGGGTTTTCGACGCTTTCATTTAAAAATCCTTGGATGTTAGTTTAAAGAGAATTGAATTAACAAATAATTCACATCAATTTAATAAAAACACCTAAAGACAACGCTGTCAATAAACCGAGTACAGTTGTTTATCCATAGAAAGTAGAGCAATTAATCTATTGTAATTAAAGAAAATATTTTTAATTAGATGGCTATACAGTAACTAAACCACATGCCTTTGATTTACTTGAGTTCAATGATTTTTGTAAAATAAATGTTACAGGTAGTTTTATATCATATTGTTCTAAAAAAACAAAAAAAGGAACAAATAAATCTAAAGTAATTAAAAATTACCGTATTTTTTACTCAGTTGAATGTAAAAAACTCCTAAATAGTTTACAAAAATTTTAAATTGTCAATATATTTCAATGACTTAATCTTGGAATGAATATTGTAACACTAGGGTTACTAGTCACTAAATAAATATAATAGACGTTATGGGAGGAATCATGAATCGCTTCAAATTAACTATGTCATTAGTATGCTGTATATTTTCACTCGCCTGCACAATACAAGTCAGTGCGGCCACCAGCACAATTATGATCAGCAGCGTTTCTCCTCAACCGACATTACAACAGACTATAATTCATAAACTGCGCAGCAATCCAAACCTACACCTCTCGCAACTACAAGTGCACGTTAATGGCAACAAAGTAGCCCTGTACGGTATAACCGAAACCGGCTTTGAACGCGCACTGGCACAAAAGTTTTTAGAAAATACCCAAGGTGTGGCAATTATTGAAAATAAAATGCAGGTTAAAGTAGCTAGATAGAAGATTAAAAATTGATTTGCAAGGCTCTACTATTTAAAGACAAGATAAGCATTACTGTGCTTGCTCAACATATAAAAACATCACCAACACACCGCAATGCACAATAAGGTATTTAATAGAAATAGAACTGCTTTGTTGTGTTATCGCTGGTGCAATTAAACTCACTGCTGAGTTTAATTGGCAATTTTATGCGTTTAACACAAATGTGAGAAACACTAATCTACAGATGAATTTTTATGATTTACTCAACTGCTTTAATTTTAACGATACCAAACTTAATGAGGCCAAAATATCCGATCTCGGCAGCTACCACTACAGGCAGAACTATTTTTAACCAATAGTTTGGTGAACCGTAAAACATCGCCAGTATAGTCACTGCAATAGATGAAATAATTAGGGCTGCAATACCGCCACTAACCTTATCAATTCGCACTGGCTCCTTACAATTTGAGCACTTTACTTTCAAGGGATTCATGGTGTTTAAAACTGCCATAAAAGAAATACTGGCACTACAATTATTACACTTACTCATTACTAACTCTCAGTTGGTTTAATAAAGAAATCTTTGGCATCGCTAAAATACAAAGCCCATGCAGCGAACAATGGATATATAGCTTTATTTATAATATTTGAAAATGAAAAAACAGCGTTACTTTCTAATGAAACGATAAGTGAATCACCCGCATATAAAAATACGTAAAGAAAAACTACAGAGAAAAACAAATGTAATCCTTTTGAATTTCTTTTAAATATTTGCCACATAGCAATTATTTGGATCGTAACAGCAATTGACCAAATAACTAAACTGATAATACCTAAAGTTGGGTCATCAGAAATAAACACCAGTAAAGCTGATGCGATAAAAGGCCAAAGACCATAACAAAAGAAACAAAGGATAACTGTTCCATAAACCATGATTTCTTTCATCCAGATACCTTAATTCCCTTTAAAATATATTGCCGCGCGCAACAGCGAACAAATCTACGCAGAGGAGTGATTGTCTAGCCCAAATGACATAGTTAACTAACTCATTGTATACAATTTAATAATGCCTAAGTAAGTTATATTAAACCACTCAACTTATAGCACTTATACATTATTTAAAAGCTAACGAGTATTTAGAATTACTCTTTCTATTCAAACATCAAAAAAGAACTAACTTTATTTACATTCAATCACTTAATCAAGCATTAATAGTAAATCGTAATTAGATAACTGTTTATCTAATTTGCAGATACGCAAAGTTACTAATGACCATAAAGCTCAAAATTCATTTTGGCAATAATAGTGACTTACAAATCCCAGCTAAACGCATACTTATGGTTTAGCTGGGATTTATCTGTAATAAAATTAGAAATTGCGTATTTCTACCGTTGAATTATTAAACTCAAATTTATTAATTTTGCCGCATTGAGCAACATGATTAGTACTAGCATAAGGGGGGTTTGCTTGCGCGATATTGCCCTCCCAGCCCTGACCATTTTTAATAAACGCTTTTACCTCAAACCATCCATTAACCGCTTTGCTGCAATCCATATCAACATCAAGCAGCCAATAATGTTCACCCCAAATATTCAGTGGTGTAACACCAAAGCCATCATTAGCAACGGTTTTTTCTGCTCCCCAAGTTGCTGGCCAAATATTAGTTGTCCAATCGGTTGCGGTCCCTTGCGCCTCACTACTTTGGCCCGTTTCAATACCATACCAATCTAGGTAATTATCGTTTGCTTTCCAAGGACTGGTAGTGGCACTTTGCAAATTATTATGGCGAATTGGCATAGCACATTCAAAGTTGCTTGTTTGGCAGTTACGCCCAAGATTTGTGTTCGCATAAACATGGTCAATCCCGCCGCGAATAAACATATCTTGGCCAGTTTGCGTTTGTGCGTTAATAAATATCACAGTTCGCTGCCAATCACTCTGAGGAGCAGGGGTTGAGTTAGTGGTTAACTTGGCATTTTTATGAATAGCCATTGCATCCCACGCGGCTACATTTAAGTTTATAGTGCCATTTGCATTAACAGTAATAACTTCACCAGTACAACTTGTTGCATCATTAGTCAGCGCTCCTTTTAGCACGTTACAGTATTGCCCTGGAGCCATATCTGTTTGCACGGTAGTATTGAGTGTTGAGCCTTCTTTATTAATGGCAACATGACCTGAACTTCCTCTACCAAAGGCTATTTGATTATTAGTATTATCCCACCAATTGGTTGTTGCCCAGTTATCAGCCGTATTATTTCTAAAATCTACGCCACCTGCAATGTATGCCCAACGATGCTCACATTGCCAATTACTCGCAAAGCATTCTAAATTACCGTTGTTATGCACAGGTACGCTTGGACCACCAGCATCTGTGTCACCATGATAGTCGTAACTAGACATTACTTTTGGATAACCATATGGGTAAGCCAACATAAATACGTTTGCTAAGTCATACAAGCGGCCATCTTCAAAGGTAATTACATTACCGGCACCACCATGACCGCGTTGATTATCATGATTATCTACAAATACTACAGCTGATGCACTTGGCATAAACCCCCACCCTTCACCAAAATTACTTAACCATGCGAGCGAGCCATTTCTAAAGGTATTGCCAAGTTCAGTGCTGTATTTAAATTCCGTAACTAAACCTGACGCTAAATACTCAGAGGCACCAACAGCCTCGCCACCTTGATCAATTACTTCTTGAAAGACCACTGGCGAGCCATTCACTTTCGCCATTAAACTTTGAATATCACTGGCTGCAACATGTTTAGAGGCATCAAACCGAAACCCCTTAACACCAATGGCTTGTAATTCATTAATGTAAGCCGCTAATGTGTTTTGGACATACGTTGCAGCGGTATCTAAATCTGCGAGTCCAACTAACTCACAGTTTTGTACTCGGTAACGATCGTTGCCGTAGTCAGAGCCATTAAT
This sequence comes from Pseudoalteromonas rhizosphaerae, assembly GCF_028885455.1. Lineage (NCBI taxonomy): Bacteria > Pseudomonadati > Pseudomonadota > Gammaproteobacteria > Alteromonadales > Pseudoalteromonadaceae > Pseudoalteromonas > Pseudoalteromonas rhizosphaerae. Next base: position 1,143,434 of record NZ_CP118496.1, on the reverse strand, counting down.
GGTGCAACTGGTGTGAAAGTCTTGTGGGCTATAAATTGGGTATTGTTTATTACCATAGGTATTACCAGCGGTACCTGTACCACTGCCTGCAGCCATATGATTGATTAAAGTATCTACATAAATATCAACGCCAGCGGCATTACAGCGATTAACCATATCAATAAACTGCTCGCGGTTACCGCCTCGGCTTTGCAATAGGTAACTGACAGGTTGATAACGCGTCCACCATTGGCTGCCTTGTATATGTTCATTAGGCGGCGATACCTGTACCGCAGCATAGCCTTTAGGTCCTAGGTATTGTTCACATTCGAGGGCTACATCTTGCCAGTTCCATTCAAATAGATGGACGAATGTTGTTGGTGTTGCATTTGCAATCGACGTAGCACTTAGGGCAATGCTTAGCCCAATAGTGGTTACTATTTTTTTAATTTTCATTGTGTGTTCCGTTGTATTGTCAAGTAATAGGCATTCTATATTTACAAAGAATTAACAATAGAGAGGTTCTCACAAAATGAAAATTGAATACGTATGCAATCAAAAATTCAAAAACACCATCGATTATGGATGCTTAGCCAAATGCAGTGGTACGAGTATATCGCTAACTTATTCTTTGTGTGTGTTGGAGTGTTTATTAACGGGCAGTACAGAGCAGTAAAAACTAGTATACGGTTTTTATACTAATCTTGAAATTTGGGGTTAGCTTTTTCAGACTGCAGTTTGCTCTACAAAGTGATTATTTATGTTGCGCGTTTTTGCGATTTTGGCATTCATTAAGAACCTGCAGCTTTTGTGCAGGACTTGCACTGTGCCACGCGAGAATTTCATCAAGGGTTCTAAAGCAACCGATACAGGTATCGTTTTTATCCAAACAACAATGCCGAATACATGGGCTACTTGGTTCTTCATTGCTCACTTTAATGTTATTCATTAATTTTACCTTCGACTTTACTTATTAGACACTAGCCTTAGTTTTAGCTCGTGTCTAATAAGTGCAGTAGATAATCGGCTAGCGATAACTAAACTATGACCACTGCCTTTTACTTGTTTTGATGCTTCGCCATAAATGGTTGCAGTCTTTCAAGCAGTAGGCCTTGTTTTAACTGCCCTTCTTGCATACCTAACTGCGCACCTATTTGCATCAATTCTGGTGATTTAGCTAGAAACTTTTGCCCTGTGGGTGTTTCATAAAAGGCGGTTAACTCATTGATTTCTTTGTCAGTGAAATTCTCTGAGTAGACTTCAACCAATTCAGCTAAAATTGCTTGCTGATCAAAATCATACTTAAACCAATCTCGGTAAATATTTTTCAGCTCTTCTTTCGCCGCTGCATCCAATTTTAACTGTGCCGCCATTTGCTCAATAACCGGCAACATAGCTTCAAAACCACCGGTCATCTGCTTATCCATGTCCATTACTGAGAACATTCTTTCAACTGGGCTGGTTGCTTGCTCTTCTGCATAACTGAGGTTGGTTAATATTAATAGTGAAAACGCACATATTGATAGGAGTTTTTTCATTGTAATTTCCTTATACAGGGATAAATAAACATGCACTTATCTTACTCTTATTGTTGCTGTCTATCAGTAGAAAACTTAATACTGGTAAATATGCGCAAATCAACAACTGTATTACCAGCTGTAAATTTGTGTAAATTAGCACTATCAACAGGTAAATATTACCTGTTGATATAATAAGCCTAGAACCATTTATTGTTCTGAGTGCTGGCGCTTTTCAGTGATCATCGCATCGAGTTTTTCACCGCCTTTAATACCAAAATCAAGGGTGCGAATTGGGAATGGAATACTAATATCAGCGTCACTTAGCGCTTGTTTGACTGCCACAATTGCTTTATGGCGTACGGTCATAAAGTCTGCCTCGCCGGGGTATTTTATCCAAAACCACACCAGTAAGTTGACACTACTGTCGCCAAACCCTTCAGCATAAACAGCGGTTTCGTCTTGTTTAATTACAAAATCAAATTCATTGATTTTTTTAACTATCACCTCAGCTGCCAGCTCTGGGTCATCACCATATGAAATGCCCACCGGCACTTCAATGCGGCGTACACCTAAGGTACTGTAATTACGTAATACATTACGAAAAAGTATTTTGTTAGGCACTAAAATCAATTGCCCATAAAAGTTTTCGATGAGCGTGTTGCGCAAATTTATTGAGCGCACATTGCCAAACACATCATCGGTTTTTATAACATCGCCTGTTTTAAACGGTTTGCGAATACCCATAGCAATACCAGCGATTAGGTTCTCTGTCATATCTTGAAAGGCAAAACCAATTGCTAGACCAACAATCCCAGCACCAGCCAGTAATGACGTTACAGTGCCTTTTAGCCCTATAAAATCGAGGGCAACAAATAACCCAACACACAGTACTATCATCTTGAATATCGATGCCATTAAGTCTGCAATTTGTTGGGAGTCTAACGAGCGGCGTAAAACATTGCGCATCATCGAACCTAAAAAACGCGCGAGAATTGAGAAAACAATGGCGATGATCACCGCCACTATAAAATTAGGTATATGACTTATTACGACATCAAACCAGCCACCGAGTTTTTCTTCAATAAGTTTTTCGGCATCGCTGATAGAAGGTATTTTTAGCATTGCTTAACCTTGATTATTTTATAAATAGTGTCAGGTTATTGCAAAATAAGCGCCAAAACTAAAAAGCCATGCATTGCATGGCTTTTAAACAGATTAATAACTAGTTTTGTTCATCTCTTAGAAATACTGGCTCCAGCTCTTTTTGGGTCGCTTCGCTACTGTAGTAGTAACCATCAACAGTAAACTTTTTTAAATCGCTTAACTGGGTAACTTTATTCTCAATAATGTAGCGAGCCATCAAGCCGCGAGCTTTTTTAGCATAAAAGCTGATAATTTTATATTGGCCGTTTTTACAGTCTTTAAAGTGTGGAGTAATGATTTGCGCGTTTAAGGCTTTTTTATCAACCGCTTTAAAATACTCGTTTGATGCTAAATTTACTAGATATTGGCTATCTTGCTCAGCGAGTACGCTATTTAGTTTATCAGCAATAATACTGCCCCAAAATTCATAGAGGTTTTTACCACGGCTGTTATCAAGCTTAGTGCCCATTTCTAAGCGATACGCTTGCATTAAATCAAGTGGTTTTAATAACCCGTAAAGGCCTGACAAAATACGTAGATGACTTTGCGCGTAATCAAGTTGCCCGGCAGTTAAGCTGTTTGCATCTAAACCACCATATACATCGCCATTAAAAGCCATCACGGCTTGTTTAGCGTTGTCGGTAGTAAACGGTTGCGACCATTCACTAAAGCGCGCAGCATTAAGGCCTGCAAGCTTATCGCTAATTTTCATTAAACTGCCAATTTGTGCCGGCGTTAATTCGCGGCACACCGTCATCAACTCTTCGCTGTGCTCAAGTAACTCAGGTTGCGTGAATTTATCAGTGCTTGCTTGGCTCTCGAAATCTAAATTTTTTGCAGGTGAAATAACAGTGATCATAGTTAGCTATTGACTTGGAAATTATTTAATGTCAATTTCAACATTAAATGAAACGAAAAGCACGTTTTGTTTATATCAATTAGTTAGAATTGATTGGTATGATACCTACCTTATTAGCACAGCAAATTATGCTATGCACCTTCGTTCTTCACTGATACGGACATAAGACCTATTAAGCGCTGTCACAGTGCTGCAGTATAAGGTAGTTACAGTAGATTTTCTTTTAACTTGCTTGGAATGAGGAAAGCAAATGACTTCAGCTCTACAAAGGCTCAAACAACATTCATCTATCGTGGCCGACACTGGTGATATTGAAGCGATTAAAAAACACCAACCGGAAGATGCAACAACTAACCCTTCATTGCTATTAAAAGCCAGTGAAATTGAAGCCTATAAGCCGTATTTAGATAAAGCGTGGAGTTATGCTAAAGAAACCGAGCAAGACGCTGCTAAACAATTAGAACTAGCCTGTGACTACTTTGCTGTATTACTAGGTAAAGAGATCAGTGACATTGTGCCGGGTTATATTTCAACCGAAGTTGATGCACGTTTATCATTTGATACTAAAGCAACAATTGCTAAAGCACACACATTACTAAGCCTTTATGAAAAAGAAGGTGTGAGCAAAGATAAAATCTTAATCAAAGTTGCCTCAACGTGGGAAGGTATTAAAGCCGCAGAGCAACTTGAAAAAGAAGGTACTAAGTGTAACTTAACGCTGCTATTTAGTGATGCTCAAGCCCGTGCTTGTGCAGATGCTAACGTATTTTTGATTTCACCATTTGTTGGCCGTATTTTAGATTGGCACGTTGCTAACGGCTTAGAAAAACCAACCGATCCATTACAAGATCCAGGCGTGCAATCAGTACGCAGTATTTTTGAATTTTATAAGCGTCATGATTATAAAACGGTTGTTATGGGCGCAAGTTTCCGTAACACCGGTGAAATCATCGCACTAACTGGTTGCGATAAACTAACCATCAGTCCTAACCTTTTAGAAGAGCTAGGCAACCTTGAAGGTGCACAAGAGTATTTACTTGACAGTGATATTACTAAAGAGCCTAAACCTGCACCACTAACTGAAGCTCAGTTCCGTTGGTTACATAATCAAGATGCCATGGCGACAGAAAAACTAGCTGAAGGTATTCGTTCTTTTGCTGATGCACAAGAGCAACTAGAAGCGCGTTTTAAAGCAATGTAATCGCTTTTATCGTTTAAATTAAACGTCGCATTTGCGGCGTTTTTTTATGCCTGAAAATAATCTCTATTCATTAATTTATCACTTACCTGTAACATAAATGTCACTTTTTTATTCTATTTTAGTGTGGCCTGTGGTATAGGTATTTTCGAGGTTCAAAAAATTCAATAGGAGAAGTTCATGGATAGCCTAGACGATATTTTAGAGATATTAGAAGGTCCTGATACAACAAGAAAGACCTCTCAGAAAAATAAAAAGAGAAAATGGCGCGAAATCGAAGCTTTAAAAGACAAGCAACGTTTACGTAAAGAACTACAGGAACTAGACTTTTTTACAGACAATATTGCGATTGATGAATTAGATTTTTAATTTCGCAATAGCTACTAACCAACTAAAAGGCCCTTACCGATAAAGTAAGGGCCTTTGTTTATATCAGTTAACGTATATTCTGCGCAGGATAACCTAGCATCTACAATTCCTAAACTTGCCAATCGATCGCTGTTTGCCCTTGCTGTGTTAATAACTGATTGGTTGCGGAAAAATGCTGGCAACCAAAGAAGCCACGATGCGCAGACAACGGCGATGGGTGCGGGCCATTTAAAATATGGTGACGCGTACTATCAATGCCTTTACCTTTCTTTTGTGCGTGAGCACCCCATAAAATAAATACCACACCTTCACAGTGTTGATTAATATGGGCAATAACCTTATCGGTAAACTGCTCCCAACCTAAGTGTTTATGGGAATGGGCTTGGCCTTGCTCAACAGTCAGTACGGTATTAAGTAAAAACACCCCTTGCTCTGCCCAGCGTTGTAAATAACCGTGCGTAGGCACGCGAAAACCATCGATATCTGTAGCCAGCTCTTTATAGATATTTTTTAATGAGGGTGGAAGTTTACCTACCTCTGGTAATACCGAAAAACACAAACCATGTGCTTGTCCTTCGCCGTGGTAAGGATCTTGTCCTAAAATAACCACTTTTATATTACTTAACGGTGTTGCATCAAATGCACTAAATACATACTGCTCTGGCGGATATACAGCAATACCTTCGCTGCGCTTTTGAGCAACTGTATCCAACGTCTGCTGCATATAAGTTTTTGCACATTCGGTTTTTAAAAAGTCTTGCCAATCACTCATTGTGCCTCCTTAATTGCAACGCGTGAATCATCTATTTTAGTACACATATCAGCAAGACCATCCAACATACGCGTGGTAAAACGGTGTAGTAAATCAGCATTGACGCTAATAAACTGATGGTGCTTTACCGCGGGTACTTCGGGCCATTGTGTCCAATCAATCACCGTTTGCTGCGCTTGTGACTTTTCATTAGGCAATATAATGATCTCTGGTTTTGCCACGATCACATTTTCAATACTTATCAGAGGGTAATCAGTTCGGCTGCTAGCAAATACATTACGACCTTGGCAAATTTCGATTAACTGATTGATCCAGGTATTTTTACCCACCGTCATCATCGGTTCTGCCCATAGCTGGTAAAATACCGCGACCTTACTTTTACCTTGCTGCTTGGCTTTGATTACAGCAATTTTTTGCTCAAATTCAAGTGCGGCTTGCTCGGCTGATTGCTCACGTCCAGTAAGCTCACCTAAACGGCGCAGTTCATTGGGTACTTTATCTACTTCACTGGCGTCACTGTAAATTATATCAATACCAAAACTTTTAATACGTGCTAAATCCTCAGCTTTGCTACCCGTTTTCCATGCTAAAACTAAATCAGGTTTGAGGGCCAGTAGCTTTTCTATTTGAATACCTTGGTGACCACCGATACGTGGGATATCATTGGCCGCAGCAGGGAAATCAGCATATTCCACGGTTCCCACGATTTGCTCACCAGCGCCGATGGTATACAGGTTTTCAACAATATGCGGGGCCAAGGCGATAATTCTTAATTGCTGCTTGTTAGGATCAGCCACGAGCTTAAAGCAGCACAGAGCCAGCGATAAAACGAGTACAAGCCTAAGCGTAGCCATTAATAATCAAATCCTATTTGCGCTTTAACACCAGCATCAAATGCATGCTTAACATTGCGCACTTCACTAACAGTATCAGCTAAGTCAGTTAACTTGCGGTGCGCACCACGGCCAGTAATAATTAAAGATTGCATTGGCGGACGATTAGCGATCACTTCGAGTGCTTCGTCTAAATCAATGTAGCCGTAGGTGATCATATAAGTAATTTCATCAAGTAATACTAAATTAATTGATTCGTCAGCCAACATACGTTTTGCTTCTTGCCAAGTCGCTTGCGCCGCTGCGGTATCTGATTCTTTATTTTGCGTCTCCCAGGTAAAACCTGTGTTCATAATGGCAAATTCAACCCCTGCGCCTTGCAATACATTACGCTCACCACACGGCCAAGTACCTTTAATAAACTGGCACACAGCAGCTTTCATGCCATGGCCTACACAACGTGTTACCGTGCCAAACCCTGAGGTTGATTTACCTTTACCGTTACCGGTGATCACCTGAAAAACACCTTTCTCAGTTTGTGCTGCGGCTATACGCTCATCAACTTTATCTTTTACTTTTTGTTGGCGTTGTTGGTGCTTGTCGTTATGTGTGTCGCTCATGATTAACTCCTTCCCAGTTTTGGTAAATTTGCGTTATTTTGTCTAAATCTAAATGTTCTTTACACATCGTGGCTAAGCGCGTTAATTGCTGCTCGCGATGTGTGTCTATATCTATTAATTGGGTAATACCACTATTTGGCAATACCCAATCCAGTATTAGTTGCGTAGCTGCACTGCTATCAAATAAGCCATGTAAGTAAGTACCTGCTATACAATCATCATCTGATATAAAGCCATCTTGCCTAACATGCTGTGGATGCTGAGTAAATTGTAAAAAAGGCTTTTTAAATGCTGGGCCAGCGCTGCAACCAGCGTGTATTTCATAGCCTGCGACTTTTGCTTGTTGACCGCCAAGATGGATCACACCAGCAGCTTGAGTTAGTACTTTATGCTGCCCTAAGTGAGTGGCAAAATCAGCAAGCCCTAAAGCTTTACAGTGTGTTTTACTTGATTCCACACCCTCAGGGTCATAAATATCTGTGCCGAGCATTTGCAAACCTCCGCAAATACCTAATAACTTACCGCCATAACGCAAGTGACGCTGAATCTGCTCGCCCCAGCCTTCATTGTTTAAAAAGGCTAAATCATTAATAACATTTTTACTGCCAGGAATGATGATCAGATCAACGTGTGGAATTGCTTGAGTATGGCGAATGTAATTAATGTCAATTTGCGGGTTTAAACGCAGCGCATCAAAATCAGTGTGGTTACTAATATGAGGAAGTAGCAATACTGCGATTTTTATTTTTGCTTGGCTTACTTGATTATCTATCGCTACCGCGTCTTCAGCATCGAGGGCGAGATCATGTAAATACGGCAACACCCCTAACACTGGTTTACCTGTGTACTCTTCAAGCCAATCAAGGCCACCTTGCAATAAGCCTATATCGCCACGAAAACGGTTGATCACAAAGCCTTTTACTCGTGCTTGTTCTGACTCGCTTAATAGCGCAAGAGTACCGACCAAATGCGCAAACACACCGCCTTTATCTATATCTGCAATAATGATCACGGGGCAATCAACCGCTTCGGCGTAACCCATATTAGCAATATCACCCGCACGTAGATTAATTTCAGCCGGGCTGCCCGCCCCTTCAACTACCAGTAGCTCAAACTCTTCGCTTAAACGCTGTTGCGAAGCCAGTACCGCATCCATCGCGACTTTTTTATAATCATGATAAGCACCTGCTTCCATATTACTAATGGCTTTACCGTGAATTATCACTTGAGCGCCAGTATCACTATTGGGCTTGAGTAAAATGGGGTTAAAATCAACCCGTGGCGCCACTTTAGCTGCAATCGCCTGTAGTGCTTGCGCACGACCTATTTCGCCGCCATCTTCTGTTACAGCGCTGTTTAAGGCCATATTTTGTGGTTTGAATGGAGCAACTTTGATCCCGCGTTCAACAAATACCCGGCACAATGCTGCAACTAAAGTACTTTTCCCTGCATCAGAAGTCGTACCTTGTACCATTAATGTTTTCATCATGACTGCCCTTTCAGTGTTAAGGCAAGACCTGCCATTATAAATTCAACTCGCGCAGCTTTTGCGGCAATGGCTTGATGTAACCAGCCTGATTCATCTACAAACCGGCGGCTTAGCTCGCCCAGAGGCACAATACCGTGGCCAACTTCGTTACTGACAAAAATCACTTGCCCCGGTAAATTTTCAAGGGTATTTAGTAGTGCTGATTTCTGTTCATCCCAACAATCACTTGTGGCGTGACATAAACAGTTACTTAACCATAAGGTTAAGCAATCAACTAAAATACAGTTATCTTTGCTGCTGTGTGTTTGTAACGCTTCAGCCAATGCAATTGGCTCCTCAACTAACGGCCAATCGACAGGGCGCTGTTTTTGATGATGGACTATACGATCTTGCATTTCAGTATCGTGGGCTTGCGCCGTTGCGAGGTAAATAACGCTTTTATTGCTTTGCTGTGCAAGCTGTTCAGCAAAGCGGCTTTTTCCACTGCGTGCGCCGCCTAAAATAAATGTGTGGTTAGCGTTCATAATATACTCACGAAAGTTAAGTAAATGGCAATTTCACTTAGCTGCTGCGCCGCACCTAAACAATCGCCAGTGTAACCACCTAACTGCTGTTTAAACCAGCGGATCAAAATGACTCTTAGGATCAGTAATACTGCTACAAGAATGAATACGGTTTGCCATAACAATACACCAACAGCAATCAAGCTAACCAGTAAAGTAGCGGCGGTTACAAGTAACGTAACTAAACTAGTGACCGATAGGTGCATAGCAAGCGGCTTTACTTTTGAAGTCGCATCTTCACTTACATACTCCATCCCCATAATTAAACTGGTTGCCACTACTCGGCTTACACATTGCCCGATAACAATTGCACTCAATACAGTAATCAATGACTCACTAAGAAAGAGTAGGCTTTGAAATTTAACCAGCAGCATAATAAATAATGCCGCTGCACCATAAGTACCAAGACGACTATCTTTCATAATGGCAAGCTTTTGCGACACCTGCCAACCACCGCCAAAACCATCCCATACATCGGCCCAGCCATCTTCATGAAATGCGCCTGTTAATAACAACCCGACCGCCATCATTAGTAATACACTTATTGATGCTGGTAACAGTAATTGAAAAACGCCGTAGCTGAGTGCTAATAATCCACCAAGCAGTAAACCCACTAAAGCAAAATAGCGACTTGCTTGATTTAAATGAGCACCGGTTACATTAAAGCGCAACTGCACCGGTAGCCGGGTTAAAAAGCTAATTGCTAATAACAGTAACTGCCATTGCGTTACTTTATTTGCCTCTGGGTTAGGCATTAACTGACAACCTGCTTAACACCAGCATCAGCAAAACTAGCCATCTGATTATAAAAACCAAGTGCGGCTTGCAATAATGGTAAACTTAACGCAGCGCCAGTGCCTTCACCCAAGCGTAAATCAAGTTGCAGCAGTGGCTTAACATCGAGTGCGTTTAACATCAGTCGATGGCCTTGCTCATTTGAGCAATGTGCAAAAATTAAATAATCTTTCACTGCTGGGTTAATATTAATTGCGGCCATTGCCGCAGCACTACAAATAAAGCCATCAACTACTACAGCCATGCCTTGCTCAGCCGCAGCCAACATAGCTCCCGTAATATGCACAATTTCAAAGCCACCTAACGCTGCAAGTAGTGAAATAGGATCTGCTAAATGTAACTGATGCAATACCAGCGCTTGCTCTACAACTGTTATTTTACGCGTAACAATATCATCACTAACACCCGTGCCTTTGCCAACACACTGCTGTGCAGGTAAATTCAGCATAGCTGCCATAATCGCTGCTGCACTGGTGGTATTACCTATGCCCATTTCGCCAAAGGCAATTGTATTACAACCACTATGACTGAGCTGCTGCACCAGCTGTTTAGCATTATTAAAGCCTTGCTGTACCTGCGCGGTATTCATTGCCATGTCTGTATTAAATGGCTTTGTTATACTTCCTAGACGGCAATTATGGACACTTGGCGCTGTGACTGGATGCAAAATACCACAATCAATCACTTCTAATTGCCAACCTAACTGTTGGCAAAAGACATTAATAGCGGCACCACCGCTGACAAAATTAGCTACCATTTGTGAGGTGACATCACTGGGCGCTATCGATACCCCTTGTGCAGCAACACCATGATCTCCTGCAAATACCAGCAAAGTAGGCTTATTGATTGCAGGTGCAAAGGTTTTAAAAGCATCTTCGCTTGCCACTTTTTGGCTAAACAAAGTAACCAGTTGTATTGCACATTGTTCTAACTGTCCAAGTGCACCAAGCGGTTTAGTTTTTTGGTTAATCTTATCAATGATGAGGTGACCAAATTGATTAGTTACTGTGGGTATATTAAACATCTGACTAACTCTCTCGCTTGCGAAAATAAAGTAACGATAAAAAGAAAATACTGCCTATTGCAGAAGTAATAACACCGATTGGCAATTCTTGATTTGCAAGTAAAACACGCGATAGCACATCAACCCACACCATAAATATACCGCCAACTAAAGCCGTCATGATCAAACCAGTAATAGTGCCTTGCGACACAAAAAACCGTACTATATGCGGGATCATCAAACCAACAAAACCAATACCACCACACATCGCCACTAACACTGCAGTGATCAATGAGCTCAATACCAACATTAATAACCGAAACCGCTGTACCGGTATTCCTAAAGTTGCAGCACTTTCATCACCTAGTAACATTGCATTTAGTTGCCGACGAAAACCCATCATCAGCACTGTGCAACTAATAATAACTAAAGCGGGTAACCATAACGTTGACCATTGTGCGCGAGCAAAGCTGCCTAGCGTCCAAAATAAAATAGCCGTGATCGCCTGTGGATCACTAAAATACAAAAGTAAGCTGGTAAAGGCACTGAATAAAAAGGATAAAGCGACCCCAGCCAAGAGCATGCTTTCAACTTGTCCGCGACCTGCTCGTCCGGCAATAAAAACCAGTAATAACATAGTCAATAAACTACCAACAAATGCCGCGGCCGACATTGTTATTCCCGCGCTGACTCCTGTTAGTGTCATAAAACATACCACACCAAATGAGGCTCCCGATGAAATACCAAATAAGTAAGGATCGGCTAACGGGTTACGGGTTACGGTTTGTAAAATTAAACCAGCAATAGCTAGACCAGAGCCAGCTAAAAACGCCAACAATGTTCGTGGCATTCGCAGTTGCCATATGATCCGCGCTATAAAGGAGTCATCTCCCTGACCTATAATACTGTGGTATACATCAATAAATTTACTGGCCGCAGCACCAAAGCTAAGTGCTATAAAAATGCTCGACAAGGCAAAGAATAACGCCACGCTGACTGCAAAATAATTATTTTTTTGCATCAACGCCACCACCTTGATAACCGTAAAAATAGGTAATACGCGGAATGACCTTATTTAATTGTTTACTCTGTGGATGCGCCGAGACTTCGACACAGACACCAAATACTTCGCTAAGCATTTCTTCCGTGATGACGTATTCTGGGCTACCCGTTGCAACTAACTTACCTTGCTTTATCACCAGTAGTTCATCACACATACTTGCTGCAAGATTAAGATCATGGAACGACGCTAATACCGTTACATTTAGCGATTTAGTCAACTCCATTAATTGAATTTGATATTTAATATCTAAGTGGCTGGTAGGCTCGTCCATAATTAATAATTGAGGGCTTTGTACAATTGAACGTGCTATCAATGCGCGTTGCTTCTCGCCACCGGAAAGGGAATCAAACGATTGCTGTAAATGATGGCTCAAGCCAACTTGCTCAATCGCCTGAAAAATAATTTGTTGATCATTTTTAGTTGTCGAACTAAATAAGCTTTTATGCGGCGTAAGGCCAAGACTCACTACATCATAAAGCGATAGATTAAATTGCGAAGGTGTTTCTTGCAGCACCACAGCAACCTGCTTGGCATATTCATCCGCACTTAGCTGCCAAATATTTTTCCCTGCAAATATAACCTCACCGCACACTGGTTTAGTGTAACGGTATAAACAACGCAATAAACTTGATTTACCTGCGCCATTAGGCCCTAACAAACCGATAAACTGGCCTGGTTTTATTGCAAAATTAATATCGTGCAAAATAGCGGTATTTGCCACCGACCACGATAAATTAGTTACTTCAAGTAAAGGGGGATCAATTACTGCTGGTATTTGCAATGTGTTATCTCTCTAGCAATAGCTAAACCCAATACACTACAAACCATTATGATCATGGTGATAATAGAAGAGTTAGCCCGCTCAATAGGTAATAAATTAACGTATTTTGTATCTGACTTATCGCGCTTGCGACTTACAGTTGCGGGAACAGTTGAGGAGTTACACCCCATTCCAAAATACATAAGGCTCTATTATGGGCGGGTGAGTAAATATTTCAATTAATATCTTTCTAGACGGCTAAAAATAGTCTTTTAAAACACAATTCTTGGCCATGCTTTATCGCTATCATCTATGTAAATATCAATACAAATGAGCTTCCCATAACCGATTGAAAATATGTTTTGCTGATTCGACTCTTTTGGTAACCGACAAATAATACCTAATAGTTGCTTGATCACTCCGGCATGCGTTAAAACTAATTGTGCTTGAGTACGATTACTTGCAATATCAATTAGTAACGTTTGCCACCACGTTGCTATTCGCTGATAAAAATCCCTCATACTTTCGCCATGAGGGGGAGTTACTTGCCAAGGGCTTTGCCAAAAATCGCCAAGACTAGTACCCGTTCACATAAGTTCTGATTAGTTCCCTTACTTAAATTCGGGCAACTGATTTATTCCAATTAATAATTTTATAGTTTGGCTTTTTCCTGCAGTTGAAGTGATGAGTATTTTCTTTTTAAGCGTTAAAATCATTGCATGAACACTCAATGATGCAGTCCCAAAACCACTTGTAGCAGGTGCAATACTATTCACTTTTGTGTAGTAATAAATGCCAAATACAGCCTTTTTTCACAGTAAACGACAGCAACTCTTCTTTATTGATAATGAAAATTTTATCCTAATTGACGATCCTTTAACTCATATTTACTCATTTAATATTGTTATGAACTGAAAGTATGCTATTGAATTATAATAAAAATTAGATCTAGTAACCTACTGCAAAAAAGGCATGGTTAATGTTCGAAAGTACAAACGAGCCGCTATTTAATTAAAAGCTGACCGTTGTCGATATACAACAGAGCAAATATGTTAGGCGATTCAAGTTAGTTCTTCAACTGCATTTCGGGTCAAACGTCAGTGTGTCGAAGAGAGTTTAGACGCTGTTTTAAATGAAGATGCACGAAATTGTGCTATGAGAAAAATATCTGCGAAGGAGGAAGCAACTTTAATAGCCACAGCCTGTACTGAGCAGCCAACGGGATATTGCCGATGGACATTAGCGTCATTAGGTGAGCGATTAATTACATTAACGGATTGGCGTGGATAACTTATTTGTATTTTTTGACCGTCGTCGAGGTTGGCGGCATGTTAAAGCAACATAGGAGAAAACGAAGGTTGATTGTGCTCATTATATGAACGACTTAGTCGATGAACAGTATCCACATGCGAATAAAATTCGTGTAGTGCTAGATAACTATCGACTGATACTGAAGGTGTGTTATTTAAAGCATTTTCACCTCAAGATGCGCGACGTATTTTAAATAAAATAGAGTTCCATTACACACCAAAACATGCGAGCTGGTTGAATATGGTCGAGATAGAAATTGGCAATATGAATAAGCAATGCTTAGATCTTCGCATAGCAAGTACGGAAGAGTTGAAGGCAGATCTCGCGGCGTGGGAATGGCGCCGAAATACAAAAGGCAGTGGTATAAATTAGATTTCTAATATTAATTCTGCACGTGAAAAACTAGAGAGAGCTTACGATGCTCTCAACTAGTCAAAATTTGTGTGATGAAGTACTAGGAGAATCCGTCTGTTGCCACAAATCATCATATTTACAGCCATCCCAATCACCAAAATTAAACTCTCGGAGCTGATCGGTCAGAAAAAGTGGTATTTGCTGGGCATTACTAAAAGATCTGGCAAATTCGCTACAACGTTTCAAAGTCGAACTTTGTACAAGCTCAATATTAGTTAGCTCATTACACGCTTGATGTAATTGCGCACGGCCAAGTTCACTGAGTAAAAAATCTGTCTGTCCGGCCAAGACTCCTTGCTCAATCAATTCGCCATGGCGTAATAAGTAAACGCGACTAGAAAATGGCGGCATAAAACCCTCTTACATTAAAGAAAAGTACTTTTAACAATAGCATAATGGTCATCCTAAACGGATTAAGCGCACATCAAAATGTAGAACGGCATTAGCTCCTATTTTCCCACCATTCCCCTTGCGTCCCCACGCCAGCTATGCAGGAATTACAAATTCATAGCGAGAACCAACCGACATCAATAAAATACCTTCTCGTAATCCTTCGATTGCCTCATCTAAGGTAAATACTTCAGGCATTCCAGCTTTATAACTATCAGCTATTACGCTGCCATCAGCAAGCATAATACGCTGATTTATGACCACGGTATCTGTGTCAGTTACTCGCTCACCAGAGATCTCATCTATTACTTTATACATCAAACCAGAAGCACACAGTTGAGTATCAGCATGACGACTAAATTTAACTATGAAGCTTTCACTGTTTTTACGATTGAGTCCTGATGAACCTTTTGATTTAGTTGTTTTTTTACGTACCATGAAGCTCCACCATTTGTATGATAAATATAATGGTTTTATCGCATAGGTAGAGGCCTGAACGCAAGTTTTATAGTGAGTTTGCGAGTTTTTCAAAACAATAAAATGATCTTATACCAATCGTGTTAAGTTACTGACCATTTATAGCGACAGATAAATACAGTGATAACAAGGCATAAATTTTGACATGTAGTTGTTCTACATGAAAAATTTATAACGCAGTTAGCGCTTTATTTAGCTCGCTAGAATGGTTAAATATTTAAGTCGATTGGTATTATACATATAAGAGTAAATGATTGGCGCTGTCTTTGCCCGCCAGCATAATCTCACTGCTAAATCACTTTCCTGCAAACGTAAAAAAGCCCGACTATTTCTAGTCGGGCTTTCTTTAATTAGATCCTGGCAATGTCCTACTTTCACATAGCAAATGCTACACTATCATCGGCGCTGTTTCGTTTCACTACTGAGTTCGGCATGGGGTCAGGTGGGTCCAAAACGCTATTGTTACCAAGAAAATTCTTTTCAATTTTCTTATTTTAATTATTAAGTTTTAAGTCCTTCGACTAAATTTGGAGCCTGGCAATGTCCTACTTTCGCATAGCAAATGCTACACTATCATCGGCGCTGTTTCGTTTCACTACTGAGTTCGGCATGGGGTCAGGTGGGTCCAAAACGCTATTGTTACCAAGCAAATAGGGTGAAAAGGAGTTATGACAAAGCACGTAGTGCTTACATTTCCTTTGCGCAAGGTGCCTCAACTTTAACGCTACGCGCTAAGAGTCACCTTATAAATTTGGAATTCTGATAATAAAGTTTTCAGTAAATCTACTTTAGTCTATTAACTTCTTGCGCTATCAACTATCACATAAAACGCGTTTGGCGTTGTATGGTTAAGCCTCACGGGTAATTAGTACAAGTTAGCTTAACATATCACTATGCTTCCACATCTTGCCTATCAACGTTGTAGTCTTCAACGGCCCTTCAGAGACTTTAAAAGTCTAGTGAGAACTCATCTCGAGGCCTGCTTCGCGCTTAGATGCTTTCAGCGCTTATCAGTTCCGAACGTAGCTACCGGGCAATGCCATTGGCATGACAACCCGAACACCAGCGGTTCGTTCACTCCGGTCCTCTCGTACTAGGAGCAACCCCTCTCAATTCTCAAACGCCCACGGCAGATAGGGACCGAACTGTCTCACGACGTTCTAAACCCAGCTCGCGTACCACTTTAAATGGCGAACAGCCATACCCTTGGGACCGACTTCAGCCCCAGGATGTGATGAGCCGACATCGAGGTGCCAAACACCGCCGTCGATATGAACTCTTGGGCGGTATCAGCCTGTTATCCCCGGAGTACCTTTTATCCGTTGAGCGATGGCCCTTCCATTCAGAACCACCGGATCACTATGACCTACTTTCGTACCTGCTCGACGTGTCTGTCTCGCAGTTAAGCTGGCTTCTACCATTACACTAACCGTACGATGTCCGACCGTACTTAGCCAACCTTCGTGCTCCTCCGTTACTCTTTGGGAGGAGACCGCCCCAGTCAAACTACCCACCAGGCACTGTCCGTAACCCCGATTCAGGGGCCAACGTTAGAACATCAAAACTACAAGGGTGGTATTTCAAGGACGACTCCAACAAAACTAGCGTCTCATCTTCAAAGTCTCCCACCTATCCTACACATGTAGGTTCAATGTTCAGTGCCAAGCTGTAGTAAAGGTTCACGGGGTCTTTCCGTCTAGCCGCGGGTACACAGCATCTTCACTGCGATTTCAATTTCACTGAGTCTCGGGTGGAGACAGCGTGGCCATGGTTACACCATTCGTGCAGGTCGGAACTTACCCGACAAGGAATTTCGCTACCTTAGGACCGTTATAGTTACGGCCGCCGTTTACCGGGGCTTCGATCAAGAGCTTCTCCGAAGATAACCCCATCAATTAACCTTCCGGCACCGGGCAGGTGTCACACCGTATACGTCATCTTGCGATTTTGCACAGTGCTGTGTTTTTAATAAACAGTCCCAGCCACCTGGTCACTGCGGCTCCAATCAGCTTAGGGAGTAAATCCCATCACCAATCGGAGCGTACCTTCTCCCGAAGTTACGGTACGATTTTGCCTAGTTCCTTCACCCGAGTTCTCTCAAGCGCCTTAGTATTCTCTACCTGACCACCTGTGTCGGTTTGGGGTACGATTCGGTATAATCTGAAGCTTAGAGGCTTTTCCTGGAAGTATGGCATCAGCAACTTCATCACCTTAGTGACTCGTCTCGTGTCTCAGCCTAACAGCAACCCGGATTTACCTAAGTCGCTAGCCTACTCACTTTCACATGGACTACCAACGCCATGCTTGCTTAGCCTGCTCCGTCCCCCCATCGCAATTATACCAAGTACGGAAATATTAATCCGTTTCCCATCGACTACGCCTTTCGGCCTCGCCTTAGGGGTCGACTTACCCTACCCTGATTAACATGGGATAGGAACCCTTGGTCTTCCGGCGTGCGGGTTTTTCACCCGCATTATCGTTACTCATGTCAGCATTCGCACTTCTGATACGTCCAGCATACCTCCCGGTACACCTTCAACCGCTTACAGAACGCTCCCCTACCACTCAGAATAAATTCTGAATCCGCAGCTTCGGTGCATAGTTTAGCCCCGTTACATCTTCCGCGCAGACCGACTCGACCAGTGAGCTATTACGCTTTCTTTAAAGGATGGCTGCTTCTAAGCCAACCTCCTGGCTGTCTGGGCCTTTCCACATCGTTTCCCACTTAACTATGACTTTGGGACCTTAGCTGGCGGTCTGGGTTGTTTCCCTCTTCACGACGGACGTTAGCACCCGCCGTGTGTCTCCCGGATATTACTTTACGGTATTCGGAGTTTGCAAAGGGTTGGTAAGTCGGGATGACCCCCTAGCCTTAACAGTGCTCTACCCCCGTAAGTATTCGTCCGAGGCTCTACCTAAATAGATTTCGGGGAGAACCAGCTATCTCCCGGTTTGATTAGCCTTTCACTCCTAGCCACAGGTCATCCCCTAACTTTTCAACGTTAGTGGGTTCGGTCCTCCAGTTGATGTTACTCAACCTTCAACCTGCCCATGGCTAGATCACCGGGTTTCGGGTCTATACCTTGCAACTAGTCGCCCAGTTAAGACTCGGTTTCCCTACGGCTACCCTATTCGGTTAACCTCGCTACAAAATATAAGTCGCTGACCCATTATACAAAAGGTACGCAGTCACCCAACAAGTGGGCTCCTACTGCTTGTACGTACACGGTTTCAGGTTCTATTTCACTCCCCTCACAGGGGTTCTTTTCGCCTTTCCCTCACGGTACTGGTTCACTATCGGTCAGTTGGGAGTATTTAGCCTTAGATGATGGTCCACCTATATTCAGTCAAAGTTTCACGTGCTCCGACCTACTCGATTTCACTTAAAAGGGATTTTCATGTACGGGACTATCACCCTGTATCGTGGCACTTTCCAGAGCCTTCCATTAACACCAATTAAGCTTAAGGGCTGTTCCGATTTCGCTCGCCGCTACTTTCGGAATCTCGGTTGATTTCTTTTCCTACGGGTACTTAGATGTTTCAGTTCTCCGCGTTCGCCTCGTTAACCTATGTATTCAGTTAACGATACCTGCAAGCAGGTGGGTTTCCCCATTCGGAAATCCTAGTCTCAAGTGCTTTTTACTAGCTTGACTAGGCTTATCGCAAGTTAATACGTCCTTCATCGCCTCCAACTGCCAAGGCATCCACCGTGTACGCTTAGTCACTTAACCATACAACCCAAACGGGTCTTTGTTTCGTGACAGTTTAACTTCGCCAGAAGTTAATATTGAATACTAAAGTAGATACCAATCAACAAACGTAAACGTTCATTAAATGGCACTGAATGATACTGCTATCATTCTTTTTTACTTTTGAAAACTCTGTACAAATACACTGTATTCATACGAATTTTATTATCAGCTTTTCCAAATTTTTAAAGAGCATATTAATTAGTTATCCCAAAGGGATACGCACTAATTAACAATCATCTGTGTGGACACTACGAACAAATAAGTTCTAAATCGTATAAGGAGGTGATCCAGCCCCAGGTTCCCCTAGGGCTACCTTGTTACGACTTCACCCCAGTCATGAATCACTCCGTGGTAAACGTCCTCCCGAGGGTTAGACTATCTACTTCTGGAGCAACCCACTCCCATGGTGTGACGGGCGGTGTGTACAAGGCCCGGGAACGTATTCACCGCGTCATTCTGATACGCGATTACTAGCGATTCCGACTTCATGGAGTCGAGTTGCAGACTCCAATCCGGACTACGACGCACTTTAAGTGATTCGCTTACTCTCGCGAGTTCGCAGCACTCTGTATGCGCCATTGTAGCACGTGTGTAGCCCTACACGTAAGGGCCATGATGACTTGACGTCGTCCCCACCTTCCTCCGGTTTATCACCGGCAGTCTCCTTAGAGTTCTCAGCATTACCTGCTAGCAACTAAGGATAGGGGTTGCGCTCGTTGCGGGACTTAACCCAACATCTCACAACACGAGCTGACGACAGCCATGCAGCACCTGTATCAGAGTTCCCGAAGGCACCAAACTATCTCTAGTAAGTTCTCTGTATGTCAAGTGTAGGTAAGGTTCTTCGCGTTGCATCGAATTAAACCACATGCTCCACCGCTTGTGCGGGCCCCCGTCAATTCATTTGAGTTTTAACCTTGCGGCCGTACTCCCCAGGCGGTCTACTTAATGCGTTAGCTTTGAAAAACAGAACCGAGGTTCCGAGCTTCTAGTAGACATCGTTTACGGCGTGGACTACCAGGGTATCTAATCCTGTTTGCTCCCCACGCTTTCGTACATGAGCGTCAGTGTTGACCCAGGTGGCTGCCTTCGCCATCGGTATTCCTTCAGATCTCTACGCATTTCACCGCTACACCTGAAATTCTACCACCCTCTATCACACTCTAGTTTGCCAGTTCGAAATGCAGTTCCCAGGTTGAGCCCGGGGCTTTCACATCTCGCTTAACAAACCGCCTGCGTACGCTTTACGCCCAGTAATTCCGATTAACGCTCGCACCCTCCGTATTACCGCGGCTGCTGGCACGGAGTTAGCCGGTGCTTCTTCTGTAAGTAACGTCACAGATAGCCTCTATTAAAGACTACCCTTTCCTCCTTACTGAAAGTGCTTTACAACCCGAAGGCCTTCTTCACACACGCGGCATGGCTGCATCAGGCTTGCGCCCATTGTGCAATATTCCCCACTGCTGCCTCCCGTAGGAGTCTGGGCCGTGTCTCAGTCCCAGTGTGGCTGATCATCCTCTCAAACCAGCTAGGGATCGTTGCCTTGGTAAGCCATTACCTTACCAACTAGCTAATCCCACTTGGGCTAATCTTTTGGCGTGAGGCCGAAGGTCCCCCACTTTGGTCCGTAGACATTATGCGGTATTAGCAGTCGTTTCCAACTGTTGTCCCCCACCAAAAGGCATATTCCCAAGCATTACTCACCCGTCCGCCGCTCGTCAGCAAAGTAGCAAGCTACTTTCTGTTACCGCTCGACTTGCATGTGTTAGGCCTGCCGCCAGCGTTCAATCTGAGCCATGATCAAACTCTTCAATTAAAAGTTTTTTGTCTTTCGACAGCTCAATGAATTCTGAATTTATTTAATATCTTTCGATATTGAATTGACTGTGCCGAAGCAACTTATAAATAAGTTACTTCTGTTGGTCACTCAGTTTCAATTGAGACTCTAAATTTTTTGCCTTGCTTAGCTATCTAAAAGAAAGTTAAGCTCGGCTGTTAGAACTCAATCTGTACGAGTGCCCACACAGATGATTGCTTTATATTGTTAAAGAACGTTGCGGTTAAAGTTAAACTTTAACTCGCTAGGGCTGCGCATATTACGCTTTCCTATTTTTTTGTCAACACTTAATTTTAAAATTTCTTAAAATCTAAACTCAAGCTTTACTCGACTAACTGATTAACTCTTGCCTCGCTAAGCGTTGCTGTCTGCCGTCTCAGTGGGGTCGCATTATAGGGCGCGGCGAATTTTACGCAAGCGTTTTTTAAAGAAAACTTGAAATAAAGTGCTGTTCGTTCAATTTACGCGCTAAACACACTAAAACCCCTAGTCAACTGTACAAAATAACAACGACTTTTCCCTGAAAGGATCTTCAGTATTATCTATTATCGATATTTCGCAAGTTTTTGGCATAAAAAAAGCGCCATTAACTTCGGCGCTTTCCATAAAACAAAATAAAAACTTGTTAATAGAGGATACTGTAAAGCTTTCTTCTATATTTAGCCGCTAAACTATCACCATCCGGTAAAGAGGCAATAATAGCTAAATAACTTACCTTGGCATCGGCAAAATTCAAATCTTTTTTCAACACTGTAAATAGTAACTCTAACGCTTGCTCTTTTTTGCCTGCTTGGTCGTATGCTGCACTTAGTTCAACTTTTAATTCAAGATCGTTAGGATACTTTTCAACTTTCGCTTGTAATGCTTTTAGCTCTGGCGATTCTTGTGCTTGAAGTGCTTGTGCGCACTTTGCTTGAATATTTGTAAAGTATGCATCTTGCTCATTTTCATTTACTGAAGCTAACAAAGCTTGCGCGTCATCCAGTTTATGAATTTGAATGCATATATCTGCCAATACTAATTTTATACGCGCATTTGTATTGTCTAATTCGTAAGCCTGCTTGGCAAAATTAAACGCTTGATTTAAATCCTGAGCGATCAGTGCTTGCTTGGCTTGTTCTAACAACATTTCATGAGGCTGCGGTAAATGTTTACTTAACGCTTCTCTGATTTGAGTTTCAGCTTGTGCACCGGCTAATACATCAACAGGTGCTGAATCTTTTAATAGCACTAAGGTTGGTAATGTTTGTAGTCCAACTTGCTGTGCTAGTTGTGCTGCGAGTGCTTGCTCTAAATCACAATCTAATGTGGCAACTAATATATAGTCACCATAATCTTTGGCTATTGTCTGTAAAATAGCTGCTTGAGATTGACACTCTGGACTTTGTGCTGAAAAGAAACTTAACAGGACTAGTTTTTGTTGTGATGTTTCACCCAGCACTTGTTGAAGATTTTGCGGATTAACATTTACCATATTATTCATTGCTATTGATTGCCATATCAGACTATTTAGGGTTTTATATGGAGGCAAACATAATAATTACAAGCCCAGAATCACAAGCCATAAATCAAAAAGGTCTTTTATGAAATTTCATAGTCTATACGCTGCACTTATACTGCTTAGTCCATTAGCAAGCTCAACAACCTTGGAGCTGAAGTTAGATAAAACGATGCCTGCCATTGAAAAGTTTTACTTAGATTTACACCAGTCCCCAGAACTTTCATACCATGAGCAAGAAACGGGAGAAAAGCTTGCCACCAAATTACGTGCGCTTGGCTATGAGGTGACCGACAATGTGGGTGGCTTTGGTGTAGTAGCCTTATATAAAAATGGTGATGGCCCGACAATAATGATCCGTACTGATACAGACGGCTTACCAATCATAGAACAAACTGGTAAATCATATGCTTCAACAGTCACTGTTATGAATGATGAAGGAGCAAACGTTGGTGTGATGCACGGATGTGGTCATGATATTCATATGAGTTCATTTATTGGTACTGCGCAACAATTAATGCTACATAAAGATGCATGGCAAGGAACCTTAATGATGGTGGCACAACCTGCAGAAGAGGTGGGAGGCGGTGCAAAAGCGATGCTCAAAGAAGGTTTATTTAGTAAATATCCGACTCCTGATCACGTTATCGCTTTGCATGTTAGTGCGAGTGTTCCTGCAGGACAAGTCAGTATGAAAAATGAGTACACCATGGCCAGTGTGGATTCAGTAGATATTACGGTTAAAGGTAAAGGTGGTCATGGTGCTTACCCGCATATGACTATTGACCCTGTTGTTATCGCATCACGGATCGTGTTGGCACTGCAAACAATTACCAGTCGCGAATTATCACCTCTTGAACCCTCAGTAATCACAGTGGGTTCAATTCACGGTGGAGCTAAACATAATGTAATTTCGAATGAAGTAAAGCTACAGCTGACACTTAGAAGTTATAATCCTAAAATTCGCGAGCAACAAATTGCAGCTATAAAACGTATAACTAAAGGCATTGCATTAAGTGCAGGATTGGATGAAAGCTTAATACCAGTGGTTTATGTACATGAAGATGAGTCAATCCCATCTACATATAACGACCCTGCACAAACTAATATTGTACGTAGTGCGATTAGCTCGGCGATTGGACAAAGTAATGTGCTTGAAACCGAAGCGGTTATGGCAGGGGAAGATTTTGGTTTATATGGCCGCACAGATAAAAACATCCCTATCACCTTATTTTGGTTAGGTGGTGTAGAGCAAGCTCAATATCAAGCGGCACAAACATCAGGGGCAACTTTACCTTCACTACATTCAAGTAAATTTGCACCTGACTATAAAGTTGCAATCCCCACAGGTATCACTGCGATGAGTAACGCTGCGGTGGCTTTGTTTAATCAATAATCTTAGCAATGGATGACTAAGCCGATTTTGTTTTTGGTTTAGTTTTTCTTGTAAAACGCCGCTTTTGCGGCGTTTTTGGTAATTGTGCAAATACGTTGCTATCACAATTTTTGGCAAGTTCCACAAAAGCCGCTAAATCCACTAATAAAGGATTTAAAAATTGTTGATAACTCATTTGTTGTTCTGCTATGTCGCCCAACGATGCTTCCCATTTTGCGGTTAGGTCTGGGCTGGCTAAACCATGCGGTAACGCACTGATCAATGCTTTACCTGTATCGGTTGCTAAAATGAGTTTACCTTGACGTCTTAAAAATTGTCTTCTAAATAATAACTCTAAAATACCCGCTCTGGTTGCTTCAGTTCCTAAGCCGTCTGTTTCTTTGAGTATTTTTTTGATTTCTGGATCTTTAACGTACCGACTAATACCTGTCATTGCACTAAGCAGCGTTGCATCATTGAAATGAGCTGGCGGGCTGGTCATTTTATCAATTACTTCACCGCGTTCACACTGCAACTGTTGCCCTTTAATTAATGGCGGCAATATCTGCTCATCTTTTAATGCGGTTTTTCCCATTAACGCTTTAAAGCCTAAACTTACATCTTGTTTTGCGTTGGCTTTAAAAATACCACCATTAATTGTTATTTCAGCCTTTGTTTTATTGTAAATGTAGTCTGGATAAAACTGGATCAGATAATGACGGCTAATAAGACCATACACTTTACCTTCTTCAACGCTCAAACTTGCTGACTTTTGCTGCTTAGCGGTAGGAATAATGGCGTGATGCGCAGCCACCTTAGCATCGTTAAAACACTTACTGCGTTTACTCACATCTGCGCCTTGGCAATGAGTGTCATTTTGCCCGCCATTGATAGCAATTGCCTTTATTATACTGGCTGCTTCTTGGTGATGATCTTTGGGCAAGTAACGATTGTCTGAACGTGGATAGGTAATTAGCTTGTGACGCTCATATAAATTTTGACAAATATCCAATACCTTTTGTGCAGGCATTGAAAAAGCTTTCGCAGCATCAATTTGTAACGCTGACAAATTATACGGCAAAGGTGCTTGTTGCTTTTTCTGCTTTTGTTCAAGCGCCGTAACTTCACCTGATTGATTAGAAATTCGCGACGCAACATTCTCAGCAAGGCCTCGATGGAGCACTCGCCCCTCTTCATCTTGATAAGGTTCACACGCTTTGCTTGGTTGCCACTTTGCTGTAAACGTCTCTTTATTTTCGGTACTTAAATGGGCTAATACTTCATAAAAAGGTTTTGGCACAAAATTAGCAATCTCGTTATCACGCTGAACAACCAATCCTAATATCGGTGTTTGTACACGCCCTACTGATAATACATTACCAAACCCTGCTTTTTGACCTGCAAGCGTATAGGCGCGCGTTAAATTCATACCAAACAGCCAATCAGCTCGCGAACGCGCCAAAGCAGATACACTAAGTGGAATAAATTCACGGTTAGAGCGAACGTTTTGCAGCGACTTTTTAACCGCGCTAACATTCAAATCACTGATCAATAAACGTTGAATTTGCTGTTTTTTGGCTTGGCTAAGTTTAACTTGCTCAATCACCTCATCAACAAGTAATTGCCCTTCTCGGTCTGGATCACCAGCATGAACAAGTTGATCAGCTTGTTTGATTAACTTTTTAAGTACCGTAAGTTGCTTACGAGTTTTAGATTTTGCTTTTAACTGCCATTGCTGTGGGATAATCGGTAAGTCATCAAAGCGCCATTTTTTATATTGCTCATTATAATCATCAGGCTCTGCTTGCTCGAGCAAGTGACCTATACACCAAGAAACACAATCGCCATTAGCCACTTCAATATAGCCATCATGTTTTTTATGAGGCTTTGGTAGCGCATCAGCAATGGCACGACCTAAAGATGGCTTCTCGGCTATATAAAGTTTCATAGGGCACTATCAACAACTGGTTATTTACACAGTAGTTTAGCACACGTAATTTAATCTACAAATAGTTAATGATTAGCTCTTTAGACTGCGATTTTTTCGCATAAATAAATACAACAGAGGAAGGTAGCACACAACGACAGTGCCAATATTGATTAACGGTAATAACGTTTTATACAGCATAGTGCTATACGATAAATCCCAAAGGTGGCGATCCACTAATCTAAATAATTGTAAGATAGGCGCACTAATTACAACCAACTGACCAATCACACTTTGCCAAAGATACACTTTATCTTTAATAGCCCAGTAAGCAATCAAAGCCATCCAAGCAATATCATTAAAAGCCCAAACTACATAACGCCAAATATAAGGGTCATCTAACTCTCTAAGGCTTGAATAAATCACAGCGCCATACAAGAAGAAAACAGCTGTAATCAAGACAAAGCGTAATGCCAACCAATCCTTACGTAAGTAAAATACAAAAATAGCTGGGAGTAAAAATAACACCCAGCTATATTCAAGTATAAAAATTAAATTGTTCACCCAATTAGGCATTGACGTTACTTAACATTCTTCTCTTCATCATCGCCACCAGAACCATTGCCCGGCATATAGCTATATTTATCAACGTTTTTCATCAGACACTCCGTTACACTTGTTAAAAAACTACTTTAAGCTAAATTAGGTACTTTGCCAAGCATCTTAACGAACATCTATAGGATCTGACTCTTTAGCCTTGCATTATTGAAATTTCCACGCGGCGATTACGTCGTCTATCCGCATCAGAATCATTTGGAACAAGTGGTCGAGTTTCGGCATGACCGACAACAACCATTCTGGTTTTATCAAAGCCTTGTGCTTTTTGCATTTCAGTTGCAACCGCAACTGCACGCTTCGATGATAAATCCCAGTTATTGGTATACAGCTCATTCGAAACTTGAAAATCATCAGTATGACCAGACACCGTAATTTCACCTGGCACATCTTTTAGTAACGCAGCTATATCACGAATAATTGGTTTAAACTTAGGTTGTAAAAATGCACTCCCAGATGGAAATGAACCATTTTCACGAATACGAATAATAATTTGCTGACCTAATGATTCCAACTCAACAGCACCATCCATGATTTGTTGTTCCAATTGCTGGGCTATCTTTTTAACTAACTCATTAACCTGCTCTTGATCAGCTGCAGAAATAGATTGTTCTGATGCTTGTTGTTGCGCTGTACTTTGTGACTCACCGCCACGCTTATTACCGCGTTGCTCTTGACGACCGCCAGCTGAGCTTTCATCACCAGCCTGAAACTCAAGCATTTGCTGGGTCATTTCGACAGTTTGCTGTTGAATGGTTTCGATTGGAGTAGGTTCAGGTTTACCTGGGGTGAACTCCATCGCGATAACGGATGTTCCTTTGGGAATATCTTTTACTTCTATTTTATTTTGTACACCAAAGGCAAACTTCATTGAGCCTGCGATTTGTTTAAATTTAAGTACATCCATTTCTGAAAACGCGAGTAAAAGTACAAAGAAGCACATCAATAGTGACATCAAATCCGCGAAGGTACCCATCCATGCTGGTAACCCGGGTGGTGGACACTTGCACTCTTGATCTGACATGCTTACTCCTCAGTATCCACTTTTCGTTTTGATTCAGCTAGGTAGTTTTTCAAAATACCTTCGATGACTTTTGGGTTTTGGCCATCTTGTATACCTAATACCGCATCTAAAATTAGCCGCTGATTCATTGCTTCTTCGTCTTTACGCAATTCCAATTTTACTTGGATAGGAATTGCCACCACGTTTGCTAAAAACGCACCATATAATGTTGTTAAAAGCGCTACCGCCATCGCAGGACCAATCGCTTTAGGGTCATCCATATTCGACAACATCGCAACTAGACCAATCAAAGTACCGATCATACCCATCGCAGGCGCAATATCGGCAAGCGCTTTAAACAAACCGGCCCCCGATTCATGACGAGTAGAAGTAAGAGAAATATCTTTTTGCAAGGTGGCACGAACAACATCAGCGTCATGACCGTCAACAAGCATATCAACCCCTTTACGCATAAACGCATTGGGTATTTCTGCTTCCTCTAGTGCTAAAAATCCGCCTTTACGGGCCGAGTCTGCAAGTTCAACTGCTTTTTCGATAAGCTCTTCAGGTGACTCTATTTTGAACATGAAGGCTTTAGCCGCGACTTTACCGATACCGAGGAATTGACTCATCGTATAGTTTGATAACACTATAAAAATCGAACCACCGAAAACAATAACCACCGATGGCGTGTTATAAAACATAGCCACTTCGCCGCCACTACTTAGTACCATTGACATAGCAATAAGACCAATAGCTCCGAGAATACCTATAATGGTTGCTAAATCCACTTACCCCTCCAGAGGAATCGATGCTTTGTTGCTACCAGCAACAAATTTTTATTATTAACAGCTTATCGGCAATCTATTGAATTACTTAAACCATTTAATGAAAAAAATGAAATGAAAGTTTTCAACCCTATTTGGCATTTTAAGCTACCATTGATAACCTGCAAGGTTTAAGCAAAGGTATAAATAATTAAAAGTGGCAAGAAAACAATTAATTATTCAAAAAAAATGCATCACCCTTTGACCTAGTTTAGCATTCCCCCTAAAATTGGCCTCACATTTCTATCATCTAAGTTAAATCAGTATGGCGACGAAAAAACCAGAGAACCTAAGCTTCGAGCAAGCGCTTGATGAATTATCCTTAATCGTCACAGAAATGGAGCAAGGAGAGCTTTCCCTTGAGCAATCGTTAAAACAGTTTGAACGCGGTATTGCTTTAGCCGGCGCATCTTCAAGTAAGTTACAACAAGCTGAACAAAAAGTAGCGATTTTAATGGGTAGTGATAGTCAGTCACCACTTACTAACTTTGATAATGATTTGGAATAACGGGTGTTAATAACAGAGCAAATAAAATGTGCTCAACAAGATGTTGAAGCCACTCTCAATCAGTATTTTGAGCAACCGCTCGATACCGAGCAAAGCATCAAACAAGCCACCCACTACAGCGTTTTAAATGGCGGTAAACGATTACGGCCATTTTTAGTGTATGCCACGGGGAAAATGCTTGGCGCAAATAAACAAGATTTAGACGTGTTGGCTGCTGCTATTGAATGTATTCATAGTTATTCGTTAGTTCATGATGATTTACCCGCGATGGATGACGACGACCTGCGACGTGGTAGACCGACTTGCCATATTGTCTATGGCGAAGCTCATGCTATTTTAGCCGGTGATGCGCTGCAAACATTAGCGTTTGATTTAATTGCTAACCATCCATTTAACGTTTCTGCACAGCAACAGTTAAATATGATTGCAGCACTTACCAAAGCATCGGGTATTGAAGGTATGGTCGGTGGTCAAGCACTGGATATTGCAGCGACTGACAAATTAGTCAATTTAGCTGAGCTCGAACGTATCCATAAATTAAAAACAGGTGCTTTGTTAAATTGTGCAATTACTTTAGGTGCATTATGCGCAGCTGATACAAATCAACAAACATTATTACAATTAAAACAGTTTGGTGATGCAATTGGACTGGCTTTTCAGGTGCAAGACGATATTCTTGATATCGAAGGTGATACCCAAGTCTTAGGTAAACCACAAGGCTCCGATGTTGCAGCAAATAAAGCGACCTACCCTGCTCTACTTGGGCTTACAGGTGCAAAACAAAAAGCACAATCATTACTAAAATGCGCACTCGATGCGTTAGCAGCAATAGATGCTGACACTTCTGAGCTAGAAAACTTGGCAAAATACATTGTTGAACGCGATTATTAATTCTAGGCTCTAGCTTGAGCAAGTAATGATGTACAAAATAACTAAAGAATCAGAGTAATATTACGCTATAATGACCTCTGATTAGCGAAGGATGTATTAAAAATCATGACACTTGATAGTAGCAAGTATCCATTATTAGGTTTGGTTGACGAACCAGCCCAGTTGCGTGATTTAGCGCAAGACAAATTACCTGCTTTTAGTAATGAGTTACGTGATTACTTACTAAACTCAGTCTCGCAAAGTAGTGGTCACTTAGCATCAGGTTTAGGCACAGTTGAGCTTACTGTAGCGCTTCATTATGTATATAACACCCCTGAAGATCGCTTAGTATGGGATGTAGGCCATCAAGCATACCCACATAAAATTCTCACAGGGCGCCGTGATCAAATGCACACGATCCGCCAAAAAGACGGTTTACATCCGTTTCCATTTCGTGAAGAAAGCCACTACGACACTTTTAGTGTTGGCCATTCAAGCACCTCGATCTCTGCTGCTTTAGGCATGTCAATTGCGGCGCAAAAAGAAGGCAAAGGACGAAAAACAGTAGCGGTTATTGGTGATGGTGCGATTACCGCGGGTATGGCGTTTGAAGCAATGAATCACTTAGGTGATGTTAAATCTGACATGCTGATCATATTAAACGATAACGAAATGTCGATTTCTGAAAATGTCGGTGCACTAACTAATCATTTCGCTCGTATCTTATCAGGCAGTTTTTACACTAACATTCGTGAAGGTAGTAAAAAGCTGCTATCTGGCGTGCCACCAGTAAAAGAATTAGCCAGCCGCATGGAAGAGCACTTAAAAGGCATGGTTATCCCAGGCACCTTTTTTGAAGAGTTAGGCTTAAATTACATTGGCCCAATTGATGGTCATGATGTAAACATGTTGGTTGATACACTGCGCAATATGCGTAACCTAAAAGGGCCGCAGTTACTGCATATCAAAACCCAGAAAGGTAAAGGCTATAAACCAGCAGAAGCAGATCCAATAGGCTATCACGGCGTACCTAAGTTCGACCCTGCGATTTCCAGCCTACCAAAATCAAAACCAGGCGCTGCGACTTTTTCTAAAGTATTTGGCGATTGGTTGTGTGACATGGCAAGTCAAGATGAAAAGCTTATGGCAATCACCCCGGCTATGCGTGAAGGCTCAGGCATGGTGCGTTTTTCAAAAGAATACCCTGAGCAATATTTTGATGTTGCCATTGCCGAGCAACACGCGGTTACTTTAGCCGCAGGTTTTGCCTGCGAAGGCTTAAAACCAGTTGTCGCTATTTATTCAAGCTTTTTACAACGTGCCTACGATCAGCTTATTCACGATGTTGCTCTGCAAAACTTACCCGTGTTATTTGCAATTGACCGTGCTGGTATTGTTGGTGCTGATGGCGAAACCCATCAAGGCGCATACGATTTAAGCTTTATCCGTTGTATCCCTAATATGATTATCATGGCACCGAGTGATACTAATGAATGTCGTCAAATGCTGTACACTGGTTATCGTTGTAACAGCCCTGTTGCAGTTCGTTATCCTCGTGGTAGTGCTGGCACAACTGAAATCTGCGAGCAAATGACTGAGCTTGAAATTGGTAAAGGTCGTGTGATTAAACAAGGTGCTAAAATCGCAGTTTTATCCTTTGGTACTTTACTTGAAAACGCTCAACTGGCAGTCAATGAATTAAATGCCAGCCTCGTTGATATGCGTTTTGTTAAACCTCTTGATAGCGCACTAATCGACACTTTATTAGCCGATCATGACGTCATTGTAACCCTTGAAGATAACGCGATTGTTGGTGGTGCAGGCTCTGCTGTTAATGAATATTTAGCAGCTATCAAAGCAACAGTAAGCATCCTAAATTTAGGCATTCCCGATGAATTCATCAAGCATGGCACGCAAGAGCAAATGCACGATGAAATGGGCTTAGGTTCACAAGGTATACTCAACCGTATAAATAGTTTTATTGCTGACTAAGCGATATAGCGACTAAATCACTCGAGAAAGTCCGGTTAAATAATAAAAAGTGTGCTATTGAATAAACCGCACCTATCCTTATCTTATTGTTTTATGTAATCGAGTATGAGTTGAGTACAAAAGCCAGCTATCTAGCTGGCTTTTGTACTTCAATTTCATCCGCTTTTATACTGTAAAGTCGTACTCTTTTTGTGTCCGCCGAGCATAGTATGCAAAGCCTGCTTTTGAGCGTTTATCCTGCAAAATCCAGTCATGCGCTTCTTTGGCTAGTTCAGGGTTGATTTCTTTTATCTCACCCGCTGCTTCTGCTAATAACTGCAGCTTGGCAGCTCGTTCACATTGAATGGCTAACATACAAGCTTCTTCAATAGTGCGACCTGCTACAACCAAACCATGATGGCACAACAGTGCTGCTCGCTTACCACCTAAAATACCCGAGATAATTTCACCTTCTTCATTACCCACAGGCACTCCCGGCCACTTAGCAAGGAAAGCGACATCGTCATAAAGCATACATGTATCCATATGCGAAATTTTTAATGGCCGTTCCAACATAGATAATGCAGAAACATGCGGCGGATGAGTGTGAATAATACACCCTACATCAGGTCTTGCTTTGTAAATCCAAGAATGAAACCGATTTGCAGGGTTTGGCATTCCATCCCCTTCTACGACTTCCAAATCTTTGTTTACTTTAAGCAAGTTATCTGTCGTTATTTCATCAAAACCATAGCCAAATGGTTGAGTGAAGTATTCACCAGAGTGCTTATCACACGCGGTTATTTGGCCCGCCAAACCTGAGTCGTGTCCCTGTGCAAAAAGTATTCGGCATGTAAGTGCCACTTTTTGTTTCTCACTCCATTTGCCTTCAGGTAATTTTTGAGCAATCTCTTCACGACTTTTGGCCATGATAGATTGTTTATCCATTGTTAATGTGGTGCTCATTCTTACATCCATCTTGTTACGTGAACGCTATACTCGCACTTTCTAATTTAACTGCGGGAGGTATTTTATTTTCAATCGCGTCAAAAAAGGTCAAACGTGCTTCTATTATTTGTTCACCTGCTTTAATCATATTGTCGAGTTGAAATTCGTTTGAACCTGCTATTTCTAACATAATGTCATTTAATGTTTCTGCATGTCCATCATCACATTCAATATGTAAAAGTAAAAAATGTATTTGTTCATCAGGTACACCATGATGTCTAAATCCCGCGACCAAGCTCGAATACAGATCGGGTACAATCGCTTCAGCACCGATGCATAATGCACCAAGCCCAAATGCGGGGTTTAACTCTCGACAGTGTGCAAACATACAATCAATTAAAGCCTGTGTTTCCTGCTTAATTTTGGTTGAATCAAGCTCAATATCAAAGCTATCTAGCATATTGCGATAAATAATGTGATGAGGAGTTGGGCTACCAGGCTCTAAACCCAACTCTTCGAATAAGTTTTCCGCCAATTCCATTACTTGGTCATTTGATGGTAAATTCGCCATCATGGCACAAAGGTAACGTGTAAAGTAAGCACTGTATAAACCCTGCTGAAGTAAAAATGCTTTTAACTCATCCAGTGAAATTGAACCATCTCTGCACCTTTTCAAAAATGAATGCCCATTCAGCCTTGTTGCTAGCGCTTTAATGCTTGTTTCAAGCTTGCTTATACTCTGTGTCATTTTATTGTCTCCGTCACGCGTTTTTACTTGCTTCTATCCTTTAAAAGAAGCGTCAACATACATTAAGTAAGTAACCACTTACTTAAAACTTTTTTCGACCGCCTTTTAGTATGTAAGAGCCGCCGTAGTGGTCGGTTTAAACTACAATACCGATTCGCTTACAACGCCTCTGAGCCGATAACGCTGCAGCTTACCCGTAACTGTTTTAGGTAAACTTTTTGTGTATTGAAATAAATGAGGATATTTCCATCTTTCAAGATTTTGTTTCGCATATTCCTTTAACTCTTTCGTCAGTTGTTCATGATCCTGTCGCTTTGTCACCACAAACGCTTTTGGTCTAGTCGTGGTCTTATGATCACCCACGGCTACAACCGCTATCTCAACAACATCAGGATGGCCTAAAAGTACATCTTCAATATCTTGTGGCGAGACCCATTGACCTGAGACTTTAATTACGTCATCTGCCCGACCTATGTAACGGAAATAACCATCCTTATCACATTTGAACATGTCGTTTGTACAATACCAGCCATCTTTGAACCGAGCCTCAGTTTCAGTATTATTGTTTTCATAGCGACTCGGTAAAGTGGGCCCTTTCAACCATAAAGTTCCAATATCATCATGTGAGCAAATAATTCCCCGTTCGTTTAAAATCTTTGCATCAAAGCCTGGGACAATTTTTCCTGTGTCCCCAAGCGTTCTATTGGAACCGGGAATATTGGTGAGATACGTACTAAATGCTTCAGTAGAACCCAGACTATCTAGGATCACGGCGTTAAATTTTGCCTGCCACTTTCGATTTAATTCTGTTGGCATTCGATCACCTGCTGAGACAAAGCAACGCACTGTAATAAAATCATTGGCACTGATGTTTTCATGTGTCAGCAAGAATTGGTATACAGTTGGCACCGCATAAAAAATTGTTGGCTTATAAAGCTTTATAGATTCAACTATCTTATCAATGGACAACATCGGTGGTGACAAAATCGCCGTTGCGCTATTGTATAAAGCGTTAAAACAGTTATGCAAACCAAACGCAAAACTCATTCTAGAGACCGATAGTGCGCGGTCACTACTATTGATATTAAGTACTTGCGCGGCATAGCGCTCAGCTGCAACAACAAAGTCTTGATGACGATGTAAAATGAGTTTTGGACTGCCAGTAGTACCAGACGAAAACATGCCAATTGCATAATCAAATGGTCGCGTTCGGGCAGGAGCCCAATGTGTGACTCCTTTATCATCCGCAGCATCGCAAATTGGTGCGACTTCTCTAATATTAGCGAATAGAGAAATCAAATCTGTCGGCAAATACTCACTCTCACCGGCTAATTCAAAAAAGTCATCATCACCAAATACGATATCAATCTGTGCAGACCTAACCGCTTGGGCAATTGTCTCTGCTTTTAATAATGGGTTAATAATAATGGCTGTACACCCCGAGTACATCAAAGACAACACAGCAATGGTGAAGTGGGTACTGTCATTAGAAATGACCCCAACGCGTGTACCTGGCTTAATATCAAGATTGACGACGTTTGACACCGCATTTTTTATTGAGTGTTCAAAGTCACCATATTTCATATCACCAAGCGCATGATGAATCGCTACTTTGTCTTGTTTAATTGTACGAGCAATCTCTAAGAGCTTATCAGCAAAGTTAAGTGATTCTGTATGCTTCTTTTCATGAGCAAACAAAATAGCATCAACGGTAATATCTTCTTTCCACATCTTTGCCTCACTAGCTTGCATACAAAGCGAGCTTAAAAATGAGTGCGTATTCTCTTCATCCTTATGTGTGTCTTTTCGTGTGTCTTTCCGTGTTGATAACGCAAGCTCTTCTCGCTCAAGAAATTCAATAAGATCCACATCTTGTTCGAGCGCGTCATTTACAAATTCCAGGTCTAGCGCCAGCACGTTTGCTATCTCAGACACCAGTTTTTGCGCTGATACGTTCACGGTATCTTTGGCTATTTTAACACATACATCATTAGCCAAAATGTCATCCAAATAACGTTCAAAAGGCAAAAACGCCAATTCAATATCTTTAGGAATATGCACCTTTACAGTGCGCCCTTTCACCTCTTCCGAATAGTCTAATAAGCTGAAAATAAACCGGTTTAGAGGCGTATCAAGCTCGTCTTGATAGTGGCCAATCGGACCTGAAATATTTGCAATATCAATTTGCTGTACACTTCGCTGATCTCCATCACTTGACAAGTACTTCAGGATTTTTGCGGAACTCGGTGTACTAGCGCTGCCTTTAACTTGCGTTTCAACTTCCCAACGCACTTTTTCATGATGATAAACACCCAGCGAGGTCAGTCGCTGCTCTATTTCGTCTAACGCGTCGTCTATTCCAGCATTACAGTCGTGGTTATACACTGTCAGCTTTGCTAGCTCGGTTGTACTGAGCAAAATGTTATTCTTGGTGGCTATTTCGTTTAAACATTTAAAAACGACATTTTTACAAGCCACTTCATCCGAACCCTGTCGAATGATGATAGATATACGCTCACTTAATTGGTCTGTTACTAAGGTTAAAATTAAACGCGCCGTCGCATAATTTAGTTCACCAAACACTATATGATGTTTATTCATGCTTCTAACCCTTCTTCTTCAGCACAAAGTAGCTCTTTATCACTTTGTGTACTTATCCCTCCCAATGACGCATTCGCGACATCATTAGACGTAATGCCTATAATTTGATAGCGATTTTCGTCCCCAGTTGCATACTTAGTGATCGCCCTCATCAAGGCGCGCCCCTTAATCAAAATTTCTTCAAACTCTTCTTCAGGATCCGATAGCCAAGTGATCGCCCCGCCAACCCCAATCTCTATAGCGTTATCACTTGCGACTAAAGTACGAATCGCAACATTTAATTCTGAGGCACCATTGAGAGACATATAACCAATTGAACCTGAATAAATACCTCGAGCTGACGATTCAAGATGATCGATGATTTCAAGTGTTCTAGTTTTAGGCGCACCGGTCATTGATCCTGGGGGAAAGGTTGCACCAAACAAGCTGGCAAGTGTTTCTTGATCTTTTAACCTGCCACGAACTGTTGATACTAACTGATGGACAGAAGCGTAACTTTCTATTTGCATCGCTTTAGGAACCCAAACAGAACCGGCTTCACACACACGGTTTAAGTCATTGCGCAACAAGTCGACTATCATGAGATTTTCTGCACGATCCTTTTCGCTTTCTGCCAAGTCCTGTATTAACGCTGCGTCTTCTCGCTCGGTCGCACCACGTTTTCGAGTGCCTTTGATAGGTTTGGCTTCAACCACTGCATTTCTGCCAACACTAATAAACTTTTCAGGTGATGAACAAAGAACAGAAAACTCAGGACAGTGTAAATAGGCCGCTCTTGGCGCTGGATTTACTTGCCTTAACACATCGTAAAGCGCAAAAGGCTCTACATTTAGTGTTGAACGTATTCGGTTAGTTAAGCAAATCTCATAACTTTCACCTTGTAAGATGTATTCCTTACAATGCGCTATTTTTTCAATATATTCCTTTTCACCGTCTTCCAAGGTAAACTTAACATTTTGTTGTGATTTATTATGCTTATCCAACAAAGCATGAGAGTTAGCAGCGGTGTTAACGCCTTCTTTTTCAATCTTTTTGATGCTGTTACTCGTTGTTTCCAACCAAGTAAGTGCGTCGCTCTCTGTGTTAGCTACCACACTGCCTTTTTCAATAGCGACAATATAAACAAGCCCTGTTTTGTGATCAAAAGCAATAAAGCGATCCACAAATACACCTGAAGCATCGGGGTGTTTTGAGCTATATTTATTGTCTACTGACTCCGTTTCAGACTTCAACTCATAACCTTGAAAACCCACCAAACCACCACAAAAATCAAATGGTAAATCTTCCGCGCCAATCACTGTGGCCGCTAAAGACTCGGCCACAAAGTTTTGGTAACATTTTGTTAATTCGGTTTTTTTTCCATGGTTATCTAAAGTAATGTTTTTTGTTTCAACATCATAAGCAAACCAGAATGACTCCGCACCACTGGTATCCCCCATAAATGAAAAACGTGCTTCAGCGTTATTAATCGAACTTGAATCTAACCAAAAGCTGTACTTCGACTTTTTATAAAATGCTCTAAACACATCAACCGCTTTCACATCAACATCAAGTGTTTCAAAATGGCAATGCCAATCTGTTTTCTGTACTTGGCCTCTCCTCTCCCCCTCATTTGCTAATGCTGATTTCTCAGCAAGCAAAGCGGGTTTTTTACACTCAATATAATAACGGTCAACCAACATTTTAAAGTTTTCAATTATCTGCCTGCCGCAGTTGGTATAGACTGATTCTGGGTGGAATTGCACGCCCCACATGGGACGGGTACGGTGCTCCACCCCCATAATCATGCCATCTTGTGTAAAGGCCGTTGCTATCAGCTCCTCAGGCAATGGTTGATGTGCGATCAAAGAGTGATAGCGCACGATCTCCAGAGGATTTGGCAAATTTGAAAAAATGCCACTACCACCGTGTACAATATCACTTGTTCTACCATGATAGGGAACCCCTGATATTTCAACACTTCCGCCCATATAAGCGACAATTGACTGGTGTCCTAAACAGATGCCCAATAACGGCTTATCAGTTGTTTTTATTACTCTTTCACAGATCCCGGTATCACTTTCTCGATACGGTGTACCAGGACCTGGGGAGATGACTATTGCATCAAACTCTTCAACATCAACAGTTTCATCACGATTTTTCACCACTGTCGGTAAAACACCAAAGACTTCACTAATGTACTGATAGAGATTAAATGTAAAACTATCGTAGTTGTCTACAATCAAAATTTTCACAGTCTTTCCTTAAACTTAAAACCTAAACACAACCTGAAAAAGGAAGGTTATTTATCAAAATAAGAAATAAGGCGCTTTTTAAACAAGCGCTGCCGCTTTACCCTCACTAACCGCCGACTCTATGCCGTCAGTGTAATCATTACCAGAAGGTGTGGAGGAGTAACCTAACGGCTTAAAGCCCTGATTTCTTGCAACATCTAACACATAGCGCGCCTGTGAATAAGCAATTGATTTTCCAAAACTAAATTTCCCTTCACAGCCATCCATTGCCAATGCAATCGTTTCAGATAAACAAGCAAGGTTAATGCCCGGTGGTAAGCCAACCATATTGACGTCGCCATAACGTAAGGCTTGAGGCTGAATAACTAATCCCCCCTCAAGCACTTCGGCTTTTTGTTCCGGTGTCACAATGAAGTCAAATGGACGCGCGGTATCAACTGCAATCGCACCTTCTTTTAAGAACTCAGTGTTTAAGAAAGCTTTACCTTCACTTGTTGCTGATACAACAAAATCTGATTGTTCCAATGTAGATTGGTAACATTCGCTTGTACCCAATCCCATAGATACAATTAAATCGTCGGCTAACAACAATTCACAAACCTGCGTTACTACTTGATCTGGCACTTCATTTAGCGCGCCTATGTAGCTAGATAGCTCCGGCACACATGAATGGATATAGCCCTGAATGTTATCGATGACAGAACCAGGCTGCGCACTTTGTTCCGCGCTAAACGCTAATTGACATAGGATTGGCACCAACTCAACGAGTAGACGTTTTTCAGTTCCAGGGCGTCCCATTAGAATGATATTGTCGCACCAATGAGATAACTCACTTACCATGAGTTTACCGACTGCTCCACGCGCACCTATTACACTGATCACTGAACCAATTAAATTATAATTTGCAGCTTCAATGACCGTTTCCGTGGTTGCCAACGCCGTTAAGCTATTGCCCGTGGTAAAAGATAAGCCTTCAATATCGTTTAGGTTTTGCTCACCACCACGTGTTATTACCGAGGTGTATGCGCCCAAGCCGAAAAACTCCACGTCCTCACGTTTTGCCACAGCTATAAACTCCTTCATTAAGTTTACTTTTTCTGCTGTCGATAAGTTCATCATGTCTCGCGCTTGGATCGGACTCATAATCATCAAGCCATCCGCATAGCTATGCTCATTACTTACGGTAAACTCAAGCGCAACTTCTGGCGCATAATCCACAGCCCCTACTTCCATGATTAATTCAGCTAATTCACGGATTTCTTTTTCACTATAGTGAATGTGCATACTCTTTGGCATCATGCGGATACAGTCTTCAACCACCGTAAAGTGCATTAAGAAGGCAAACTTTTTGCCACGTTTTTTACCTGTCGCTGTATTGCGGGTTGGTACTGTTTGGCCAGCTCTCGCTGCAGGATAATATTGCTCAACACTTGGCAAGTCAGATAGTGGCTTTTCAATTAAGCCCGCCAATAAGATATCGTAGCGACTGTTTTGCACAACATCACATACGTTTTGCACCGCTAAAAAGAAGTCTTTAATGTCCTGTTCACTGATATTAAGTGGTGGTTCAAAGCGAATTGAGCACTTGTCAGATAGCAATGGCATCACCATCATGTTGTGCTCATTCAATAAATAACTACAGAATAACCACGCCAGTGAACCACTGTTCTGCATATAAGTGACAAAATAGTTTGTCTCGGCTTGGTTATCCTTAAATTGCAGCGCTCTCATTAAACCGGCACCACGACAGCTAAAAATACCAGGGTATTGCTTAGCTAATCGCTCACACTCTTGATCAACTAAACTCGATATTTTTCTGACGTGGGTAAGTGCTGCCCCATCATCTTTTTGTAGTTCTTTGATCACAGCACGACCAACTGCAGTTGCTAATCCATTGTTAGCGAATGTGGAACTGTGCTTTCTATCAAATTCTGGCGTTGCAGCCCAGTTGGAGTAAATAGCAGCACCTGTTGGGATCAAACCGCCACTGAGAGATTTTGCTAATAATAAAATATCTGGTGTAATACCTAGATCCATCGCAGCACACATAGCGCCAGTACGCCCTAAACCCGTTTGTATTTCATCAAAAATAAGTGCTGTACGAGTCTTGGAGCAAAGCTTTCTTGCACGCTCAAGCCATAAAGGGTCAGCAACATTCATCCCCCCTTCGCCTTGAATTGGCTCGACGATGAACGCTGCATACTCTTGAGTTTCGAGTTCTTTTTCTAACGCATCAAAATCATTCAGTGCTAATTTGAAAAATGAATCATCTGAATTGCGTAAATGGTCAATATTATGGCGACGAGAATTTGTTGCTAGCAAAGCGGAGTATGTTTTACCGTGAAATGAACGCTCTACTGATAAAATCTTCTTTCTACCAGTTTTAATTCGCGCTAATTTAAAACCAACTTCTACCGTTTCAGCACCACTGTTAGCAAACGTGACATGCTTAGCCCATC
The DNA here is from genome assembly GCF_028885455.1 of Pseudoalteromonas rhizosphaerae. Taxonomy (NCBI): domain Bacteria; kingdom Pseudomonadati; phylum Pseudomonadota; class Gammaproteobacteria; order Alteromonadales; family Pseudoalteromonadaceae; genus Pseudoalteromonas; species Pseudoalteromonas rhizosphaerae. The sequence continues at coordinate 1,102,703 of NZ_CP118496.1, read as the reverse complement.
CACCCAGCGCATCAACAAGCTCTTGAGCAAACAGCTCGGTTTCTTCTTGAAAAATTGGTTGGCTAAAGACAGGCGATTTATTCTGCAGATGTTCTGCTACAGCTTTAACACAAAACTCTGGATTATGGCCAAAAGGCAATGCACCGTATTGTGATAAATAGTCACGGACCACTCGCCCATCTTTGGTATAAATTTTATTATATTCACACGTGGCAATTGATATATCCAGTTCAAGTTTGCCCGTTAGAAATTTTCGATAACTGTTAATTAATGACACTATTTTTCCTCCATGCCTATAATGTAAAATGACGGTTTGATACATACACAGACCCTTTAAGTAGTGCCTGCTTGCCTTCGACTAGTAACGCTCGTTACTGAATATCTATCCAGTCAACTATAAGTGACTATGGCATAAAACATGGCGAATAAAGTCAATACGTTCACCACGAGATAGTGGGTGGAAATTCAGACAATTCGCTACTTGCAAAAGATATCTAACATCTTCATTACTCAAATATTTCATGCCTCCCAAGCTCATAACTGCAAGGTTATTGGCACGCTCAATGCACTGAGACACCATAGTGCGCACTACTATTGCTGTGGCAACTAACTCTTCACTGGGTACATGGGAGTCAATCTGTGCTGCGATACCTTCTAGTGCAAGGGCTGCGGTTTCAAGCTCAATGGCTATTTGGCTCATATCTGTTGAATTTGTATGTTTTGCTTCAAAGCAAAGTGCAGCTAAGCGAGATGCAACACCAAGGTAAGAGGCTGCAACCATAACTTGGAAACTACTTAAACCAACCAACTCGGTAATTTCTATCGCTTGCTTTGTTTTGTCTGGCTCAGCACCCATTTCCATTAATGCAACGTTGTCTTTGCTAACTTCTAAGCCTCGAAATGCAAGTTCATTACTACTTGTCGCCGTTAAGATTGAAGAAGGCCAAAAAGGTACTTTTTCAATCTTCGCTGCATTCATGTTATCAACGATGAGTAAGCCCCGAGACTCTTGACCTGAGCCATTTGGGTTTGCAATACCAACCAATGCCAGATCAGCAAAATCAGTCATAGTGCAAGGTTTTTTGCTACCCGTAATCACAAACTTGTCGCCACTTGAATTTAATTGGGCGCTTACCGATGAACTCAAAATATTGGCACCAGGGCACGCCTCTGCAAACCCAGAGCAAAATACCAGTCTGTCGTTAGCAACATTGGTAAGCGTCATTTCTGTAATAGCCAGTGATGAATCCATCGCTCTATTTAATGCGTAGGTTGTATGGTTGTGCATTGTCATCATAATAGCGAGCGACGGACTTAAGCTGCCAACATAACGATGTATTCGTACCGCAGACACCAAATCCGCTCCCAAACCACCTAAGTTTTTACCCACCATCAAGCCTGGGTTCGCTTGGTTTTTTAAGATTTGAAATAATTCACGGCCATCACTCGCTTCACGCTCTGCCATCGGTTTTTGTTTTAATACTGCGGCGAGTTCTGGAACTAATTGTTCAGTTGCTACTTTTTCCCTATTTAAAAACATAATTTCTCCTTATAAATAAATGTTGATAGACCTTTCAGGCACTCGTCATGGCACAAGTAACCCTCGAGGTTTGCGTTCGATAAAGTAAATTTTTTATGGCATACCGAATCTAATTGTTCGGTATGCCTCTTTGTAGTCGGCTCTAGTGAGAAGCTGTTTTAGAGAAGAAGTGAATAACCATCACTCCAGTGATGATCATCAACAAACCCAGTATAGCTGGAAGGTCAGGGATCTCTTTAAAGAACACTGCGCCAATAAGAGTGATCAATACGATACCAAGACCAGCCCATATACCATAAGCAATACCTACCTGAATCGAAGAAAGGGCAATAGATAAAAAGTAAAAAGCAGCGCCATAGCCTAAAACAACGACAATAGATGGACCTATCTTGGTAAATTCTTCAGACATTTTAAGTGCTGAAGTTCCAATCACTTCAGACAAAATTGCTAGACCTAGAAATAAGTACGGCATAAGTTTTTTTTCCTATATTAAGTTTTAAATGAGTAAATCAATCCTTGTGTGCTCGGCTCGCGTTAACGCCCCACGCACACCCACTAATTATGATGAGAAAACATGTCACCCAATTAGGGTTACACTTCCTCTTCTAACAACGCTTCTTTTGACGAACTCGTTGACGTTTTTGGTTGTTCAACAGCGCTGCAAATTTCATTGAGTATTTCAGTAAATGGTTCTACAACAACCTCTTTCATAGGTTCTGTGAAACACCTTGAATCGTATACAAGAGTCAGCTTTAATCGGCCTCTAAAAGTACAGAAAAAGAAGCCAAGCCTCAGTGGACCACCAACGTTGGGGAAGCTAAAAAAGTCTGTTACTTCTGAGTTACCAAACTCATAGGAGTCAAAGTTGAAAACACCTAAATTAGAGATCAACATATTGCCTCTGAGCTTATCGTCTAACACTGAACGAACATATTTGGCACGCAAAAATGGGGGCAAAATTAAAAACGCCCCCACCCAAAGCTTCTGTTGATACCAGTCTTCAAAGATTTTTCCGTCTTTAAGGCCCGTGATATAATCGGTAATATCTTTGATGATCTCGATTTCAGGTTTATTCGTATTAAAGTCTTTGAAATGATTGATACTAAATGCGTCATATGACATCGACACATCTTCATCAGAAAACTGACGCATCGTTAGTACATCTAACAACTGAAACCCCAAACGTTCGCAGTCATGATTAAATTTGTGTTGGTATTTGATCATAGCCAACACAAATAAAACGTGTACGGAGGTATTGTAATGCTTCGCAGCTTTTTTTAACTTACCCAACATGTCATCTGGCAACGCATCTGAGTATATTGACCGAGTAGCTTCCTCTTTCGGGTCTGGCAAGTTTAACCCTGTCACTTGAAACCCAGGTCTAGAGAGGAATGCTTTAATGCCTCGACAAAATATTTTTACCCTTTGTGTAAAGGGTAATTTATCAAGATAAACGCGACCTACATCACGCCGTTTTACAATATATTCGCTTCTATCTACAACATGAGAATACGTTAAACCAGTGTAGATTTTTGCAATATCTTTGAATAAGATAAAACCAGATTGTGCATCAGCTGATGCATGATGCGATACGCTTTGCAGATAGTATTTGCCATCACCGGTGTAAATGAGGTAAAACCGCACTAAACGCTCTTTAGTAAAGTCAGCTTTGCGGCACCAAGTGTGCGTTGCAATTTTATCTTTAATTTCAAGCTCTGAAAGAGCACTATAATCACAGCGTTCAACTGATATGGGTATACCTTCCACGAGTGGCTCCCAGTCATAACCAAACAACCGTGGTTTTATACAACACTTTAAAATTGGCTGCTTATCTACAGCTATTGCAATCGCTTCTTGTAAACGTTCGAAATCTATTTCTCCAGTGATCTGGATGATTTCTGCTGAGTGGGAGTTCATTAACTTCCCCCAAAGCAAGTAATTTATATTTAAATGAGTTAGCTTCATGTTATTCCCTTACGCTAAATATGAGCTAGATCAGTGCTATCACACCACACGGATCTTTTTAATGTCTTCATTTTTATTTTGATCAAAGTGCTCACTAATACTACTTTTTAAGCTTCTTTTTAATACTTTTCCTGTTAATCCTCGCGGGAATTCATTTAAGGTAAATACAAAGTGTTTGACCTCTTTAGCCAAATCAAACTGCTTTATTGTCGATACAATAGACTCGTAATCTTCTTCTTTAGCGTCTGATTGGATTACACACGCCACACTTGGATTATCATCACCATTTAGGTGGATACCTAATACGCAAGCATTTAAAACACCATCAGCTTTAATCACCTGCTCTTCCATGGCTAAGGTAGAAATTGGCCCGTTGCTAGTCTCAATAAGATTCACACCTCTATCCATATGATAAAAGCGACCTCGGCGATCTTTATAAACCACATCACCTGTCCACCACCAATCATTATGGAATACACCTAACTCTTTCTCGCTATTGTTCCAATAACCTTTGAACATGGTTGGACCGCTTACCACTAGTCGCCCGGGCTGATTCACAGGCACCTCATTCCCATATTCATCAACGACGTTAACTTTTAAACTATTGTTCACTGGGCGACCAAGGTAACGACCAAAGCGATTACTGTATGAAGAAATGCTTCTCATCAATGCTGGTACACCTGTTTCTGATGAGCCCAGTAAGTCAATAAACAAAGATTTCATCACTACTTTGCCGAATACTCTTAACAACGCACCTTTTTGTACAAATTCACGTTGGTGAACTTCATAACTTACATCCGCAACAGATACCCACATTTTTATCGTATCAAGGTGGTAATTATCTAATCCTTCGTTGTACATTTTTGCGTAATTACCTGCAAAAGCGATAAAATTGTTAGTCTTGTACTTATCAATATTCTCTAAAACAAACTTTGCAGAGAAATCTTTAACTAACCATCGAGTGGTATCACATGAAACTAGGGTAACTAAAAAAGCACAGTGTGAAATCCAATGATTACATGGCATAACGAGCATTACTTGCTCATCTTTTGATGTAAAAATAGCTTTAGAATTTGACAGTAAAACAGCCACTAATGTTGAGTCTGTGTGCGTGACGGGTTTAGGAATACCAGTAGTACCCGATGTATGGGGGATGAGTATCACGTCGTCTGGACTAAGCTTAATACACTCAAATTCATCAGGCTGTTCTTGTGCAGCATCCTCAACATAACACCCACGTTCATCAAGGTTTTTATCGTCTAAACTGATGTAATGCTCTACCTGCTGAGCAGGGTAATTCTCACCCCATATCGCTGATTCAGTGACAAGTATGTTGACACCGGTTTGAGTCAGGTATTCGTCTAATTCAACCTTATCAAAGCCACCATTCATAGGCACAGCAATACCGCCAGCTCGAACTATTGCCAAAAACCATATGTGGTATTCCATGCTGTTATCTAACAAGATCCCCACTCTGTCATGGCGATTTATACGGTATTTATTTTTTAGAATATTGCTGTAGGTATTCGCTCTTTTTCTCAAGCATTGCGCTGATAGCCCCCGACTAGTATCAGCTGAGCTTTCAGACATCTGAAAGAATATACTCTTGTCGCCGTGTAGGTCACTCACTACATCAATTAGATTTGAGACACTAAGTCTCTCCCCTTTTTTTGCAAGCATTCTTTTTATCAATGATAAATTGCCATGGTAAGACATTTTCGCTCCAAAATATCAACAATGATAGTTTATGGTTAAATCTAACTAGAGAATGCATAAGGGAGGGAATTAGTTAGGAAAGCAGGTTTTGAGCTTTCCATAAACGAATAAATACCTATCCTTTTGTATTCATCTTGTAAAATAAATATGATCTAGCTGACCTTTTACTTCGTATTTAATTTATAGTTGTAATGCGGTCAATTTTAACTTTGTCAGTTGCAATCATGAAGATTCCTGCTAACAATTTCTTTTATTAATGGACTAACGGTAAATACTTTATCGCCTATTTGTGATAAAGGTATTACACCCATTAACGAATTACTGATGGCAACAGAATCAGCACAAAGCAACTCATTTTTAGTGATATTTTTAACACAAACGGGGGCTTTCGCTGCCTCTTGTGTCTCTATCACTTTTCGTCTCGCCACGCCACTGACACCCGATTTATCAAGCTTTGGTGTATAAAGCACACCGTCTTTCTCAATAAATATGTTAGACATAGTGCCTTCGATGACCAGTTCGTCATTATCCAGCAAAACCCCTTCTCGAATTTGTGGATCTTGCCACTCAGCCCTAGCGATTACTTGCTCTAATCGATTGAGATGCTTTAGACCCGCCAAGTTCATATTATGCGATAGCCGAGTTTCACAAAAAATTGCTTTCACACCATTTAGGTAGTCACGTTCACTCGTAATGTATTCGGGAGCCGACATCACAATGACTGTTGGCTGCTCATTGCCTGTATATATGTAACCCCTATTCCCCATACCACGGGTAACAATTATTTTTAGTACTAAATTTGGACCTGTTTCTTTAATTACTTTATCTACGTCATTTTGCAAATACTTTAAATTGGGCACAGCGATTTTTAACGCATTACAACTATGCACAAGCCTATCTAAGTGCATGGTCCACAGCTTGGGCACTGCCTCTTTAACCTTAATCGTTTCGAAAATTCCATCACCATAAAATAGACCCCGATCTTTTACGCTAATCTCGCTTTTTTGTTGTCCATTTACAATAATCACAATACCGCTCTACTTAATTTTTTACACGCCCACGCGAATGCAACAAAAAAAACAACTTTAATTCACACTTGTAACTAAATACTCCCATAATTAACCGTAGCACCGTTATCTCTTGTTTAAAATCATGAGATAGATCGCCAAACAAAATAAGGGGATTAGACTTACTATACAAAGACTTACATAGGTTATTTTCTCTTTAATTTAATGTAACCTATTCTAACCAGTTAAATGAACATGTCAATACAACCAATAACAAAAACTTAACAAAAATGCTACCTTTGTTGTTTTTTACATCACACTTGGCCAACCTACAGCATTTACTTTTGTCAGAACAATACGTTTAAGTACCCATTTATATCTATAGATGAAATAGCTTCAACAAGGTAATTTTTACTCGTTCTCCACTTGGCCAAATTAGAAGTTGCACCGAAGAAGCCATTATATTCTGTCGTTCCAAACAAAAAAGGCGCCCGAAAGGAGTATATAGTAAAAACAGTGTCTATTCGCGTGTGAGTGAGTGGCAGCCCTTTACTGGAAATGCTTCTTTGGGGTATATAAAGCGTACACACTATGTATAATGGTGTGTACGCTTTTTTTATCCCTGAAGGCTTAGCAAGGCGATGGTCTCACTGCGTGAAGACCATCACCCTGCCAAAAGGGTATTTAAGGGAATGATGGTAAAGTAAAATAATAAAGCCACTCCTGACGCTCGCACAGCTCACTACTCGCTAGGCATTTATGATTTTTCTTGACCATCCGCTGAAACACGTTTCTGGACAAAAACGAGTTAGAGCCGAAGGTCGGCTCTGTGCCCAGACTGTGTAAAAACTAATTTTTAATAAATTGTCTTGGGTATGTTCTTAGTTTGAAACCATTTAAGATGGTTGCGATCGATTTTTTCTCAGTATCGCAATTTTCTCCGCGCGAGCGAAACTGCTATGGCAACGCTACTCTAATTGCTTTACTTAGGCCGTTAACTCCCATAATTGTTATCATTCTTCTGAAGTTGTAAGCTAGGACATGAAGACTTATTTCTGTCCCCACGCTTTTTAAACCTCGTGTTAGTAAGTGGGTAGCTCCCATCCAGAGTTTAATTGTGCCAAAGGGGTGCTCAACAGTTTGCTTTCGATGAAGCATCAATTCAGGTTGATTCTTTAGCTTTTGAAGCATTTCTTCTGTCAGAATCTCATGCACCCACCGCCTTATTCGCCTAGGGTCTTTTTTAGAGTTAGTGCACTGACTTCTTATTTTACAATCTCGACAAGCAATGTGATTGAAGTAAACATCAAGGTATTTACCTTGCTCAAATACCTGCATTCGATTTTGAAGTTCATTACCAGCGGGGCATAAGTAAATATCTTTATTTGCATCGTATTTGAAAAGTGAGCGGTTAAATATCCCTTTCTTTTCAGAGGACGATGTATCCGTCTTGGGCATGATTGGCTCTGCACCCAAATCGATAGTGTCTTTTATATCAGGCTGACTGAAGTAACCTTTATCTGCTAATACCCGTATATCTTTCTTGCGCAATGCTTCTTGTGCGAGTTTCGTCATTGACGCAAGCTGGCCTCTATCTGGCACGTTGGTCACGTCATGCGCCACTATGAGGTGATGCTTGGTATCAACCGCACTTTGTACGTTATAACTCACAACTCTTGTAAAACCTTGAGTTTTCATTAAACGTGAATCAGGATCAGTAGTGGATATTTGCTTATCAGGATGAGCTTCAACTTGTTCTTTAATCTCGTATAGTTTTTTTAACTGGCTGCGAAAGTCAGCTAGTCTCTCTTTTGTGGCTTTAATTTTTGTGACGTTAGCTTGCTCTTTATCGGCTTCATCAAGTAATTCAAGATAACGTTCAATGTTCTTTTCGACTCGGTCGATGTGAAATTTAACTTTGCTTGGCGTAAAATTATTGCCTTTGTTGTTGCTAGCTTTAAACTTACTACCATCGATGGCAACAACGGGTTTCTCAAACATATTCAGGCGACGACAGACTTCAACAAACGTTTTGCATACATTTTTTATACCGCCTCCGTTGTCTTTTCTAAAATCAGCAATCGTTTTAAAGTCGGGTGCCAACTTACCAAGTAGCCACATCAGTTCAATATTGCGTTGGCATTCGGTTTCTAATCGGCGGGATGATTGAATACGGTTGAGGTAACCATAAAGATAAAGCTTTAATAGTGTGGCTGGATGATACTTAGGGCGGCCTGTGGACTTTAAGGTTAATCCTTTAAACCCCAATTCAGCTAGATTTAGTTCCTCAATGAAAACATCAATTACTCTGACCGTATTATCTTCACTGACGTAGTCTTCCAACGATTCTGGAAATAACGTTGATTGGTTACGATCTTCACCGCTTATAAACTTTGACATATTGCCTCAACCCTCGACTGAATCAATAGTCTTATTATATAAATATCAGTATATTAAGTGAACTAAATGTATAGATTAATCGATCATAAGCAGCAGATACTTAGACCAAAAGGTGATCAGAGTTTTCACACAGTCTGTGCCATAAGTGGACAGTGCTAACGCTTTGCTAATTGGCTGCCGCAGCGCAGCGTAGGCAGTCCAGTGGAGGCCATGCTGTTTGTGGCCGGAACGAAATTAAGCAACTTGTTATGTTGAAACATGCTTGATAAGCCCCTTAGCTACGAAATAAAAAACAAAGCAGACAAATAACAGCCCAAGGAAACGAATTGCTTTTGGTGCGTCTTTCTTAATTTTCACCTGAACGGCGATGCCAAACTCATCACCGATGAGCCACAAAAATATCTTGTGTAAACTCCATAAAACCATAAATACGTAAACACTGAGGAGCCCATAAAATTCAACATCGGCTACCATCAACGTGATCGTAATGATTAATGCAGCTACTAATACCCCAAAACTGATTGTCTTAATACGAGCGATCAATATGCTGCTCCAACATAACGCCCCAATATGCCGACGAAAAGAGCGCAGCGAGTTGAGGTCGGAATAATTGGTTTGTTAGCTTTGTATATCAATTTCAACAACTTGAGCCTCTTTAAATATACTTTTAGCTTTTTCAAACACAGTATCTTTATTAGCTGGATGCACCGTAATATCGATTGCGTTATCCGATAATGTAAAAAGTGTAAGACAACCCGCTTTTTGGATTTTTGCTATATCCGACTTTTTTACCAATCGTCCTTTGGTGTTATAAAAACGAGAGTAAGAATTTGTTCTTACCTGCACGTTTGCACCTAGGTCGTTAAACGTTCTTTCTGCTTTGTCCAAAAAGTTGATGGGAATCATTGATTCCAACTTTATAACCAAAACAAAGAATAATACTGAGGCGATAACTAATATTAAAATGTCAATAAAGCCTCCGCAAAGCTAACGCCCGCCACACGGGCGAGCAACTTGTTGCGAGTCCAGCGCCGCAGGCGCGATGTGCTGGCGCTTGTTATGTGCGTACATGCTACAGAACATGAACATCGTTGATTGTTGCAGCATAATTGTTGTTCCCAATTGGTACAAACTCAAATTCAACAGTTAGGTCGGTTATCTCGCCATTGGCGGGTAAATAAAAGCCGAAGATCAATGAGCCTGAATCGGTTTCTAAAAACTCAGGGTAACAATTCGCTATATTTTCGTTTTGAAAACTCACAGGGGCATCGCTACCAAAGTAATCATGCACAGCGTCTTTGAGTTCAGATTCTGCCCATACAACACCATAGTTATTGTTTATATCAATGAGCTTTTCTGCGTCTTCAAATTGATTTGTGGCTAATAAGCTCAGCCAATGCTGACAATAACTTTTAAGTTGATTCTCTTTATCTTCACTGGTGATTGAGAGCATGAGATACCTTAGAGCACATAACGCCTGCAGTTGCGGCGGGTGCGGAGCGCAGCGTAGCACACGTCCGACAACCTGCACTTGTTAAGCATTTTGCGACTTACCAGCAATTACTCCGAATTCACCGAGTATTCTTTGCTCTAGAATTCTAGTTACTGCTTCAAATGATGAGTTCGTATCGATAGCTTCTCTTTGATCGACTAGTTCATATTCAAATGGCAACTCTATCGCCATTTTTGAGGCATAAAACTGACCTAGCTGAAGGCGCCAAGGATAAGATGTGTACTCTGGAGTATAAACATGAAACAAAATCACCTTTTCATAAGCTTGATACTGGCTTAAGAGCCAATATTTTCCAACATTTGTATCAGGGTGAGTTTGTTTTACCTCCACTTCCAAGGCTATAACAACATTCCCATCAGTTAGCAGCCCATCAGCACGAAATCCATTTGAAGGAAAGCCAGGGATTGCTTGAAAACCATTAGTGAACGACAACTTTTCGCTAGCAAACTGTTTCATCCAGTCTGCCAACCTCGATTCATATTTTAGCCACGGTGACTTCACTGGACATGGTTCCTCGTATGCTTAACGCCCAAATTTAGCGCGGAAAGCCGCGCAGCGGGTTGACGTCGCAGCCAGCGCTTTTTGCTGGCGATAAAATTTGATTGTTATGTGTCTGCTGATTCATTAAACAATATCCTGTTTGAAAACGGATCTGTTACGGTAAAACACCTTGCACCCCAAGGGGCATCTTCAATGCTTGGTTTGTTGTATTTGTAAGGCTTTGCAGTAACTTGTGCGAAAAGTTGATCAAGATTGCTTACATTAACGAAGACCTTGCTGCCCGGTGTGCAGTCACCAGAGTGTTCACTCAGATGTAAAACAAAATCGCCAAGCGAAACTTGCATGTAAATTGGGTAACCATCCTCAAAACGATGCTCCCAATCTAGTTCCATACCGAGAAAGCCAAGGTAAAACTCTTTTGCTTTATCTTCATCGAAAATCCGCATTATTGGGATCGTCTGAAACTCCATGCCATCTACTCCATTACACATAACAATTTAATAGTGCGCTCATCGCGCATATTTCTGCCGACGCTACGCTCATTTTTCTACATTATATAGTTTTAACAAATAACCTAAGGTATTACTATCACTAAGTTTTCTAAAACTTTAAAGAAAAGTTAAATAGAACAATATGCGCTCGGCGCTCATTTTCATGAATATATGCGCAAAGAGCAGTTTAACCAATCTATTAACGACGATATTTAGCCAGTATCAATGACCGATTATCGCTCAAAGCCGACCTATAGAGTAATTACGTTAACACGTCTTGGGGCGTGCGACGTGAAGTCGTATGAAGCGCTGTTCACCGCTTAATGAGTGAACCATCTGTATCACCAGATGATCCTAGGAGCCTGAATAAAGTAGCGGCTCTGACAATGTAACGAAGGTTGGTATGCGCCAATCGGGATCTTAATCGTGAGAGGACGATCCTCCTGATAACCACAAATCGGGTGAGTGCTAGGCAGTCAGTATGATGAACATAAGTGAATCCGCGTAAGGTGCGTTATACGATGAAACAGCGGAAGTGGTTAATACGCTGTAGCCAAAAGGCGCGAGAGTCGGAAAGAGATTGCCCCATGCTCTTTCGTGATCACTGAACTCTCCGCACTATAGCGGGCATCTAACCTGACATTGCGCAACATACGGAACACGGTAAGCCTGTATCACTCCCTTTGGGAAAGCTTATATAGCCGATAGTGATGCAGGTAGAGGATGTTGGAGAAAGCAAAGGCTGGATTGTAATGATGCAGATACAGACGTCTGTCTGGCACGAAAGTGAGCTGACTTCCGACTGGTCTTCCTTTGCAAGAGAATTTGAAGAACTTTATTCAAGGAGAAACGCAAATGATGATTTCAAAAGAGATTAGTGCCTCTCCTGACAGTGCTCAATGGCAATCCATAAATTGGAAAACTGTTGAGTCACACGTTTTAAAGCTTCAGATGCGTATTGCAAAAGCAACAAGAGAAAGTAAACACGGCAAAGCGAAAGCGTTGCAGTGGATACTGACTCACTCGCATTCGGCAAAACTTCTTGCTGTTAAGCGAGTATCACAAAACAAAGGCAGTAAAACGCCCGGAATAGACGGCGTCATCTGGAATACGGATACGCGCCGCATGAAAGCAGTCAATCAATTGAGCAGAAAGGCTTATCAAGCCAAACCGCTCAAGCGTATCTACATCCCTAAGAAAAACGGCAAGCTCAGACCTTTGGGTATCCCGTGCATGGTCGATAGAGCGCTACAAGCGCTTCATCTTCTTGCACTAGAGCCTGTGTCAGAAACACTTGCTGACCCAAATAGCTACGGCTTTCGGCGCAATAGAAGCACTGCTGATGCTATTGCTCAGTGTTTTCTCTGTTTGAGTAAAAAGCAATCCGCGCAATGGGTTCTTGAGGGAGATATCAAAGCCTGTTTCGACAAGATTGGGCATCAATGGCTTATGAATAATATAGCTGTAGATAAACGAATGTTGGAACAATGGTTAAAGTCTGGTTTTATGGACAAAGGGCTGTTCTATCGCACTGACGAGGGAACACCACAAGGCGGGATCATATCTCCAACCTTGATGCTGATGACTCTTGCAGGTCTTGAGCAACGCATAAAGTCCACCGCACTTAAAAATGGGGCGAGAGCCAACTTTATAGGATACGCCGATGATTTCGTCGTCACTTGCACTTCAAAGGACGTGCTGGAGAACGATATCAAACCGTTGATTGCTGACTTCTTAGCACACAGAGGCTTAACGCTCTCCGAAGAGAAAACGCACATTACTCACATTAGCCGTGGTTTTGACTTCCTAGGCTTTAACCATAGGAAGTACAAAGGAAAACTGCTCATTAAACCGAGCAAATCTAACACGTTAATATTTCTGAGTAACTTGCGCGAACTCATTAAAAAGCACGCAACTACCCCCGTTAACGATCTAATCAAGTTGATAAATCCGAAACTCAGGGGCTGGTCGAATTACTATCGACATTGCGTTGCCAAACAAGTATTCGGATATGTGAGTCACAAACTATTTCTAGCGTTATGGCATTGGGCTAAAAGGCGTCATCCAACAAAATCAAAAACTTGGATCGCCATGAAGTACTTTATCAACCGTCGAGGCCAATGGCAATTTCACGGTTGGCAGAAGAGCATGAACATGAACATGGATTGTCAGTTTAATCTATTTCAAATAGCTAAGGTGCCAATAGAGAGACATGTGAAAATCAGGAGTGAAGCTACGCCTTTTGATCCTTTATACCAAGAATACTTGGCAAAGAGAAAAGCAAAGAGGCAATGCCGCAACTCTTGGAATGAACCTAATCTCGCTGCTTTATAAGTTGCTGGGTACCAATTAGGTGCCTTCGTGAAGGCTTGAGCCGTATGCAGTGAAAGTTGCACGTACGGTTCTTAGGAGGGCGACACTTGGTAACAGGTGTCGTCTATCCGACAAAAACGAGTTTGAAACTGCTAACCCAGCAGCTCTTTCAGATAGCTATTCCGCTTGTGAGAGTGACTAGGTGCCTCGGTGATCTGCTTCATATCATCGCTACTACCAACGATATGGATTTCACTTTCAGCTCTCGTGATTGCCGTATAGAGCCATGCTCTATCTACTATTCTTCCATTTTGCAGAGCGATGATGATGCGTGGAAACTGTGACCCTTGAGCTTTATGTAGGGTGATTGCGTAACCCAACTCCATGCAGTCGAGAACGGATTGTGTTATCTCGACCTTTTCACCTGTATCTAGCGTCACTTCACCGTAACTATCACCAGAAGGTTTGGCGTTGGTTAGCATACCAAGTGAGCCGTTCTGAATGCCTTTGTCGTAATGATTCTGCGTAAATAACACCTCATCATTCATGCGAAGTGGCAAAAAGAACTTGTCACCATTAATTTCAAACTCAAGGCTGTCACTGTTTGGGTTGACCGCTTGCTGGATGAGTTTATTGATTTCTGTTACGAGCGCCTTGGTTGGAGCCATGACACGACTGCTTTCAGGAGATTCTTGGTAAAGTTCGCAACAGACTTTGGCAATGTCTGTTTTACTGGTTTCGTGAAAGTGTATTGCACCTGTGCTTAATTGGTCAGGCATCACACCTTGATTGATGAGTTTTGAGTATTCGGGGATACCCGTTGAACCTTCCTGTCTCTTGACGATATCTAGCATGGTATTAGCCACCGTTTTCGCTTCAACGATGTCTGCCAACACCTTGCCGCAGCCGATGGGTGGAAGTTGGTCAGGGTCGCCAGTAAATATCAATCGTACAGAGGGATGAGTGTGATTAACAAGGCGATACATGGTCGGTAAGTCAATCATACTGGCTTCATCTATTACCAGTAAATGCTTTGGCTGGTCTGAACTTGGCTCAATAGGCTCTCTACGTAATAACTTAGCGATAGTTGAGGTGATAAAGCCAATTGACTCATGCAAGCGCATAGCGGCTCTGCCACTCAGCGCGACCGCATGTATTTCAAATCCCATTTGATGGTAGGCTCGAAGTGCGGTTCTAAGTACCGTTGTTTTACCTGTGCCAGCTCCGCCCGTAATACAGCTCACGGCGTTATCCAAACACGTTGTCACTGCTTCAATCTGCTTCTTGGTTAGCTCGTATGGTAATTCACCAACCGAAGAGCAATATGCAGAATTTGCAACTTCGTCATAAAGGTTGTTTTGATTAGCTAGTGCTTTAAGTCGTTTGGCAACGACATTTTCCATCAGCAGTTGCGCCGTTGGATGGTAGGCTCCTGTGTCAGGATTTAAAATATACTGAGCTTTATCATGACCTGATTGGAACGCCTGAGTGACCAGTGTTTTGTCTTTCAGTAACTTGTTGAGATAAGGGCGCACATTGGCATGAGTGGTATAGGTGTGACCTTTTTCAATTTCTTTGCGAATCGCGGTTTCAAGTGCGGCACTTAGTCTGCGGTGATCACAAGCTGTGATCTTAAACTGGTCAAAATTAACCAGTTTATCGACATCCGTAAACGACATCCCAAACCCAATAAGGACATACGGATTTTGTTTAATAGCCTCAATGGACTCTTCTCCATGATGCTTCAATAAGCGCTGCTGAATACTTGCTGGTATCTTGTGTTCGGTCATCCAGTTGCAGTAGGCCAGATTTTTATATTTGGCGTAACCTTCAAATAACGCATTGATAGAATCTTCACTCAGGACACTTCTAAGGCGCTCTCTTGATTCACGAGTGTCTTTTCCAACCGTTGGGTGAAAATCCTTTCCTAACAGTTCCCAGAGTGCTCTAGCTTTACTTTCACCGATACCTTTGAAATCACTTTCTCTGGCAATAAAGCGAATAAGCTGTTCACCCGTTTCTGGCAGGCTGCATTCGATGTGTTCTGGTGATTCATAGGTATGCTGCTGCATCACGTAATCACCCGTTTCCATTTCTTCTATTAAACGATGGCCTTTAACCGACCAGTGTTGACCGAGGGCTGGTTGAACGGGGATGGCATCTGGATCAGCTTTGATGGTGACGTAATACTTGCCACTGTTAGTTTTGTATGAGTTTTTTTTCAGTGGCACGCCACTGAATATCACCATTTTGGTAGAGCTGTAAGGAATACTCGTGACACGCATTTGGTCTTGATGGAGTGCAACATTCATCGTGGCATGAACCCCATTTCTGACAAGGTTTCATTCAGTTCGCCAAACCGCTCTAGTTTACCTTCCAGCTCTTTAACTTTGGCTTTTAGCTCAATGTTTTCAGCCTCTAAGGTCGATACTCGTTTTGAGTCGAGCAGCTTGCGATTAGCCGTGTTGTCGTATTGCTTTGGTTTGTCAGCATTGCTCTTTGCAGATTCGGTCAGTGGCGGGAGTATACCTTTATCACGCAGTTTGTCTTCTAATGCCTTGAGCGCTTTTCTAAGCGCTGGATTTTGGTTAAGGGCAGACTTGCCGCAACCGACCCCTTTTGCTACTTCGATGCGGTTGAGCTTGCCTTTAAAGGCGATCTGCTTAAAGTCATCATCAGTTTGAGTGGCTTGCCATACTTCAAATGCTTCGAGGTTCTGCTGCGCTCTTTGCGGACCGTTCGCCATTAATCATCTACCTCACCTAACAACTTGCGTAGACCTGTCGCAAAGCCTCTAGGGAATATTTCTATGTTGTATTCCATGTCTTTTACTTGGCCAGCTTGTGTGGTTTGCCAGTTATGTTTTTCCATACATTCGTCAGAGATAGCGTAGGCTAAGGCTTTCTTCTCGGATTCGGTCAAGATGCCAGATAGTGAAGGCAAGACTTCAACACTCGGCTCTGCGCTTGCATCAAACTGACGTACAGGACGCTTATCAATGGTAATATTCGCGTGCTGTTTTAGCAGATTAACCTCTTTGCGATAACGGTTGCGCTCGGCAATAATCTGACCAAACAAAGCCCGTACCGCAGTGTCTGGAATACGCTCAAGCAGTTTATTATCCTGTGGAACAGACTTAGAGCGTGAGGTTGGCGATAACGGCTTTTTGGTGGTTGTTTTGCACTTTGCTGCCCATGCTTCAATCAAGGTGCGGTAGTGCTTGTTTTTGGTTGCTCGTAACGCTTCGTAACCTGGGCCACCCTCTGCTGCTGATACTCGCCCCATTTGTGTAATGGAGAAATCACGCTGCCCCGATTCTACATAGGCTTTCAGGATGTCGTTAAGCTTATCTAGGTTTTTTTGGGTTCTTGGCACTTTGTCGTCTTTTAAGTCAGCCAAGATGATATCAATATTAATGTCCATTAACCCTCCAAGAGCGCAGGTTGGGTGAGATTTTCTAAGCGCAAGGACTTATCCGACAGTGCATTCATGCCAGCGTTAAATAGCTTGTGATTAGACAGGTACTCACCCGCTTCGATGTAATTAGCCACTTTACGGTAGCCTTCCATTTTATCGTCAGGGTCGGCTATCTTTGCCATTTGGCGTAGCATGGCATTACCAGCGATTAGCTGCTGTTTCTCATCCATTTCCATAAAGATAGGCTCAAAGCCTTTCTTTATCAGAGCACGACTAAGTTGGCGGGAGCGCTTTTCAATAGCGGGCGTTTTACGAAGTTCATCCTGCAAGTCAGGGAAGAATTCGGCATCGTCACATAGCAAGGAGAGGTGTAAAAGCTCTGAGTCGGTTTCGATAAACTTCAAGGCGTAGCTGATATCTTGCTCCGCACCCACGGCAATCAGCTTATCTTTGGTGTCATCCTCATTTCTGGCTTCCTCGACACGAATGATTTTGCAGATTAGCTCGAAGCACGCTATCCAGTCTTTTGCGTACTCATCCGCTTCGACTTGCTGCTTCTCATGGCGGCGTTGCAGCGTCTGTAGCTCACTGTGTTTGGTGAAGGGTTTACCTTGCTCTTCACAGAAGAACTGCTCGTCTTTGAGTGCTTCTAGCTCACCTTCGATTTCAACCGATAGGTTAGCCGCTTGGTGCGCCTTGTAACTGAGTTGATTAAACTGAGCATTAAGCGCTGGCAGGTATCGCGCCTCAGTAATAAACCAACGGCAACGAATGCAGTTTTCAGGGCCATGCGGCACGCTGTCATAGATGCGATTACTGGCAGCACTTGAATCTCTAATCAACTCACCGCCGTTCCAGCACCCGCCCAGCGTACTGACTTCATCGGATTTTACGGTGTTGCCTCCGACCAAACATAAGCCAGCTGAACGCTCCTCCCAGCCGATGGGATTACGGTTAACCAGTGCTGCCTGAATACTGTCTTCTTTGTGGTAGACCATTTTGCATTGAATTTGCGCTAGTGAGGCATCTTTGAGGAAGTTGCGCACTGACTGCTTGGCTTTACCCTCAAGCTCCCCTTCGGCTTCACTCATTTTTTCCGCCATCACGGACGGGGTGATTTTGTTGTAGTAGATGGTCATCAACAGGCGTGTATGCCCTGCTAGTAATTTAGAAATCACAGGTAGTGGCAATTGCGTGTCCATCGTATACGCCGTGATGAGCGAGACACGCAAACTGTGCAATGGAAAGTGTGTCGCAACCTTCGAGCTTTCAGTAGTTCCTTCTGGATAATCCACTACTAATTTTAATCGTTCTCCGTTATCCAAGGTATTACCTTGCTCTGCGAGGTGATTTTCTAATGCCAATAGGAGTCTATACCATAAAAACGCAGTAGATATATCTTGGACTGGCTTGTATTTATCCTCACCATTTGCTGATGCATCACGAAACAGAAACGCAATCTCGCCCATACTTTCTAGCTGTTTTTTCGATTTTTCCTTGCCAATGTGCTTTTTGAGTAGGGTGGTGCAATCGGTAGGTTTTGCAATCGGATTGTATTTTTCTTGCCAGTTGCGCAGTTTTTCCAGCCAATACAACACTTCTTCGTTTTGCCAAGGGATGATGTAACCACGCTCCAGTTCATCTTTGTTCTGGTCGGCGGTCTTGTTGGTGTTGATATACAAGCCTGTGGAATACAGTCCTGTCATAGTGTCGTGAATGCGGCGGAAGATACCTTTCCCAAATGGGCGTTTTTCGTTACCAAGTGCAAAATCATGCTGAGTGTTTACTACCCACTGACCGTTTTCATAGCGCCATGTATCCGCTTCACCGCTGTCTAGCATCCACACCTGATAGGTACGCAGTGGTAGGTGGAGCTTCATGAAAATCACCATCGCTTTGACGGGCGACCAGATTTGATGAACGGTGATTTTATTACCTTTGCGAGTCACTTCTTTAGTGCGCCACACGCAATCGGGGTCGGTTTTATCAATCAAGTCAGGCTCGACCTCGAACCAGTCGCCACTTTGACCTGCTTTGCCTTGCCCTGTCTGCTCTTGTGCCCATGTCCAATGCTTGAAATGGCGGTAGTGATAGCTAGGCAGTAACGACTCGCCTTGTGGTAGGTTTTGCTCAATCACCGTCAGTTCCGCTTTATCTGGCAATGGACACAGAATTTGGCGCAGGTCTTGGATGTAACGATACGGAAGTGGGTTACGTACGGTTTCAGTGTGTGAGTCTTGCCTCTTAATTTTGTTCAGCGGATTGCGAACCAGTGGTATTAAGTTGCCGATATCATCTCCTTCAGATAGATGATGCTCAATGACGTAATTAATGAAGTCACAGGGGTAGTTGATAGATTTTGATACTCTGGCGGGGTCGTTAATAGTTTTTCTCACAGTAGCTTCTAGCTCTTCAGTGGAGCAGATATGGCCATTGTAGCCCTTAAAAAACAGACCAATATCAGTTGCATAGGGAGCGTACTCCAACAGGTAGGACTCAAAAAAAAGGCTCAACGCGGAAAGCTTGTGGTCAACTCCCACATGCTGTGTCGCCATCCACTCAGCGGCTAATTCCTGCCATTGCTGCCACTCAGGGCCAAGGGTGGTGAGCATCCATTTAAACGTTAAGTCCGATGAGCGCCCGTCACGTTTCTTGACTTTTTTTGCCATTATTTACCTCGTAATTTCGGATGCTTGCCTGTGAAATAGCCTTGCGGGTCAATATCGTCAAAACCGTGCTCGACCAACTCTTTCCAATCTAGCGATTTTACTTTGGACTCAGGATTTGCCAGTTGTAGCGTGGCCTTGTTGAGTTCATCGGAGATTTCCTGCTGCCCTTTACCTGTGTAGGGAACTTGAGACTCCAGTGATTTATGGTGCATACATCGTCGTATCACCAACGGGTTAAGTCCTGAACGCTCTAAGCGTCTGCCATAGCTATGACGATGACCGTGCGGGTTTAACCCTTCCGATTTGCTTGGCTCTAAGCCAATGCGCCTTAATCCCGCCGCATAGCTTTGGTGAAACGCATTCAAAGTGTATGGGTTTCCAAGGGCGCTGTGATGGAATGAAATGAACGCATAGGGGTGATGGCAGTCAATACTGGCTCGATATTTTTGGTAGCTCTTCCACAGTGACATAAAAACCTTGCCATAATCCGTTGGAAACCACTGAACTTGTATGTAGTTATCTCGATGGTCTACAACTCTTGTTTTCCAGCCAACGTATGCCGTGCCTTTCATTCGTTTGCGTGGTATACGAGCGTATTTTTCTTGTAAATAGGCTTCTCTGGTTTTTGTCCCTGAGCGACTACGCCAACCTTCGGGTGCTTTACCATCGACTTCGTTGTAAATTCGAACTATCGCTTTTTCAGGGTCATACGGATCTTCAAGTACATCAGTCACCCACAGCATAATAGCTTCACTTTCACGCAAACCGCCACCGTGCATCAAGAGCAGCATAAGCTTATCTCTCAGCGCAACTCGTGGATCTTTTGCTCCGCCAATACCATCTTTATAGAATGATTCCCAATGCTTATCTGGGAATGCTAAAGCATCGTCTTCGGCTTTCGTCAATGGAGTGCGTCCTTTCATTGTGCGAGCTTTACGGATGGTTCTATTAACGGTTTTATCTTCAATATGCCCAAGGAAGTCATTTTGGTTTTTTCGATACCATGCCGCATAATTCAAGCGTTGTTCATGAGGTGTGGCATCTCGCAAAGGGTTCATTGACTCTTCGCCAAGCTTGTTAGCCAGCCAATCAGTAAATGCCGTTAATCGATGAATATGTTTATTGACGTTATCAGTTGAGCTTGGCACCCAGTACAAGCCAGAGGGATCTAAACCATCTTCACCGATGGTGCCTGTGTAAAGACGCTTAGCAAAGGTTTGGAATAGCATTTTAGGATCTTCAAATAATCCTTTGTTGGCTTCCATGTAATCCAAGAGCAAAGAAGTGGCTTGTATAAAACCATTCATTAAAGCATTACTAGCACCATCAGCTTCCATCTTTAGCAAGTAATCGGTAACTGAACCAACTTCACCTTGTTCGGTGATTAAGATGGGGAGCTGACTTTTAATGCCAGTATTATCTTCTACGATAGTTGCTTTGACTTTAACCGATGACAAGGTTCATTCCTTTATACACATCAAACATACAATACACTATAATGCTAAAGTGTTTGTTGTCAAATAAAAAGGCAGATTTCTCTGCCTTAATACACAATATACATAGTTCAAGGTACTATATATAATAAAACGGCGCTTTTTTAAACATATTCAAGATTACGCTTTTTCTAGTAAAGTACGTGCAACCGTGCGCATCCCGACTGTTGTCGCACCGGCAGCCCATTGACTCGTGCTACCCATATTAAACGCTGCCGCTAAATCCATATGCACCCAGCCTTTGCCGTCGTTTGGTACAAAGCGTGACAAGAAACCAGCAGCATTTGATGCGCCACCATAACCACCGCCTTTTTGGGCACGGCTGTTAGCTGTATCAGCGTATGGTGAAGGACAGTTTTGTTGATGCCACTTTTCAAGTGGTAGTGGCCACGCGCCTTCCATTTCTTGTCCAGCAAAGCCTTCAACTTCACGTACAAACTCTTTATCAAGTCCAAATAAGGCATTGTACTCTTGACCAACAGCAACTAGCGCAGCGCCTGTTAGTGTCGCCGCATCAATAATTAAAGGAGCACCTGTTTCAGCAGCAGCCATTAAGCCATCAGCAAGTACTAAGCGTCCTTCAGCGTCAGTGTTAACAATCTCAACTGTCGTGCCGTTTTTATAGGTAAGGATATCACCCAGCTTATATGCATGGCCTGAAATAAGGTTCTCAGCACAGCATAAAAACAGTTTAATACGTTTATTAATACCGCGACTAATAGCCAATGCCAAACCTGCGGTAACCGTTGCAGCACCGCCCATGTCGCACTTCATACCTAACATACCTTCGCTGGCTTTAATTGAATAACCGCCAGAGTCAAAAGTAATCCCCTTACCAACAAGCGCTGCATCTACAGGCGCATTTTCATCGCCAGTTGGATTGTAATCAAGTGCAAGTAATACAGGCGGGCGCTCACTACCGCGACCAACAGCATGGATACCAATCCACTGCTGCTCAAGTAGCGCATCACCTTTGATGATTTGATAGCTCACGTGTTCAGGAGCTAGTGATTGAATAAATTCAGCAGCTTTACCAGCTAAACTTTCAGGGAAGATATCATCGGCCGTGCCATTGATCATTTCACGCGCCCAAGTAGCAGAACGAAGTAATGAAGCAAGCTCTTGGCTATCTGTTTTAGCATTTTCAGCAAATTCAACACCGTGTAATGACTTAGGCGATACAAACCCTTGATAAAAAGCCCACTGTGTTTCTGTACACCAGCAATCACCAGCTAGCACGACATTTTTAACGCCTTGATTGGCAATACTGCGCGCGGCTTTTTGTACATTTACTAATGTTTCTTGTTCAGATAAATGAACCGTTGCACCGTGCTCATTAAAAGATAACGTGGCGGTTTCGCCCCAATGCGATGCAGCACCCTGCTCGCTTAATTGAACAACAAATTTTTCAGACATGTTAGAATACTCTTTGCGCTAAAATAGTGACAATGAGTTTACTATAGCCACAACAACTTCCCAACTGCTTGAGACCAAATAACTAAAATAATGAAATATACAACGCCACTCCAACACGCTACTTTAATCAAACGCTACAAACGTTTTTTAGCCGATTTACGCCTTAGCGATGGCTCAGAGTTTACCGCCCATTGTGCCAACACAGGTAAAATGACTGGTTGCGCGGAGCCTGACTTTGCAGCCTTTTATTCCACCAGTAGCAATCAAAAAAGAAAATATCCTCATTCATTAGAATTGACGCAAAACCAGTTTGGCCATCTGATCTGTGTAAATACGGCAATCGCGAATAAAATCGTTGCAGAAGCACTTCATGCAGCGCTAATCAGCGAGCTTAACGGCTACACTAAAATACAGCCAGAGGTTAAATATGGTGATGAAAATAGCCGTATCGATTTTTTACTTACAGCTCCCCAACGCCCAGACTGCTATGTAGAAGTAAAATCTGTCACTTTACTCAGTCAAAATGCCCCACAAAGTGGCCAAGGTTACTTCCCTGATGCCGAAACTCTTCGCGGTCAAAAACATATTCGTGAATTAATTGAAATGGTTGCACAAGGCCACCGTGCAGTGCTGCTGTTTGCTGTATTACATCAAGGGATTAAGCAAGTTAGTGCGGCGCGCCATATTGACGAAAAGTACGCCCAACTAGTTGATTTGGCTATTACTAAAGGTGTAGAAGTACTTGCTTATAAAGCAGATATTTCGAGCGCTGAAATTACACTAATAGAAAAGCTCACTTTTAATTAAAAGCGACTTGTTTTTAAGGTTTTCGCCCATATAACAAGGCAAGTTTTTAAGCACTTATCTATAAGTAATGGGTGTAAAAACCACTTATCGTACCTTTTTTAATTTTATTGATGCGGTTTAAGTAGGACTAATTAATGAAAAATAAATTTGCCTAGGCCATAGGATTCTGTTATTTATAGCCGCCGGCTCATGCTGGGCATTATATTAAGGATTTAGGAGAAAGTTATGCCAGACCAAAAAAAATTAGGGTTATTGGCTCAGGCCGGATTAGAACCATACCAGGAAAAGCCGGGCGAAGAGTATATGAATGATGCACAACGCACTCATTTCAAAACTATTTTGGAAGCATGGCGCAACGATTTACGCAATGAAGTTGACCGTACTAAATCGCATATGCAAGACGAAGCTGCTAACTTCCCTGATCCAGTTGACCGCGCAGCACAAGAAGAAGAGTTCTCTTTAGAACTTCGTACTCGTGACCGTGAACGTAAACTGATCAAAAAAATTGAAAAAACGATCCAATTAATCAAAGAAGATGATTTTGGTTTTTGCGATTCGTGCGGGATTGAAATTGGTATCCGCCGTTTAGAAGCACGTCCTACAGCTGACTTGTGTGTAGACTGTAAAACGCTTGCGGAAATCAAAGAAAAACAATCTGGACGTGGTTAATTACTAGTAATTAATCAATGTCTACCACAGCCGTTACTGCGCCTATGCGCAACTATCGCGGTCGCTTTGCGCCGTCACCTTCTGGACCACTTCATTTTGGTTCTCTTGTGGCGGCTGTGGGCAGCTACCTTGACGCGAAAAGCAACCAAGGCACTTGGTTAGTCCGTATTGAAGATATCGACACCACACGTGTTGTAGACGGCGCCGCTAAAGATATTCTCAATACCTTAGAAGCCTATGGTTTGTACTGGGATGAAGACGTAGCCTATCAAACTCAACGCCATGACTTGTATGCGCATACCATTAATAATCTAAATAACCAGCACCTAATTTATGCTTGCCACTGCTCGCGCAAAGAAATTAAAGCGCTTGGCGGTATTTATCAAGGCCATTGTCGTCATTTAAAGCATAGTCAGAACAGCAGCGCACTGCGGTTAATTCAGCAACATGCTACATGCCAATACCATGATCTCATTCAAGGTGAGATAAATGTAGCTCATGATCTCGCCCACGAAGATTACTTAATAAAGCGCAGTGATGGGCTATTTGCTTATCAACTAGTGGTGGTCGCAGACGATATTGCCCAAGGTATCACTCATGTCGTACGCGGCGCAGACTTGCTTGAACCAACCGCACGCCAATTGAGTTTATTTAAACAATTAGCTGCCACGGCCCCCCATTACGCACATTTACCATTAGCAGTCGCTAAACCTGGGTTTAAATTATCAAAACAAAACTATGCCCCAGCTATTAGCAAAAGTAACCCCAAACCGGCTTTGCTGAGTGCATTCGAATTTTTAGGGTTGGCGCCCAAAGATGAATTACTTGAACTAAATATCGAGCAAATGCTAGCTTGGGGAGTCGACAATTACAGCTTGCAAAACGTCCCTAAAATGACACAAATTCAAATTTCGCAAAACCCGCACAGTCATACAACCGCCTTTACGCATTTAAACAAATAAAAATTCACTAAAAAGGGCTAATTTTAAGGCCTTCAACTTAATTTTTAAGCTGTGCTGGTATATGATAGCCCACCTTAAATGTGCAATTCATTTAATTAATACCAATTGCGTTAAGGTTGTACACTATTATAGCAACAGTCAAGTAGCTCAATAACAGGATAATAATTTCCAGCATCGTTATGCTAGAAAATTTTAACCCTAGCAATGACTGTTTAACTGACTAGAATGAACAAGACTCTAATACCATAGGTATTACCAAGTAAACGCAACACATGTGCAGTTAATAGCAAAGTGAAGCTATACTTGGTTTGATTTTGATGGCGTCCATCAAATAACCGAATTCTGTAGGAGACAGATTATTATTTCCAAGCTTTTTCAATTTTGTCGGCAAATTATTGGCCCAACCGCCTCTGTAACAGCCGAACATACCCAAGTCTCTGCGCAGCCTTTAATAGTTGGACGCAATGAGCATGGTATTTCTCGCAAACAATTTAGCCCAAATGCAATCAAGGTATTATATCGCCTGAAAGACGGAGGCTTTGATGCCTACCTTGTTGGTGGTTGCATTCGTGATATTTTGTTAGGTCAACAACCAAAAGATTTTGATGTGGTCACCAATGCCACTCCTGATCAGGTTAAAAAGCTATTTCGTAATTGCCGCTTAATTGGCCGTCGCTTTCGTTTAGCACACATTGTTTTTGGTCGTGAAATAATCGAAGTGGCCACCATGCGTGGTCATCACGAAGCGCCTGAAGATAAAAACCAAATTAGCCAATCGAGTGACCAAGGACAACTGCTGCGCGATAATGTTTTTGGTAGTATTGAAGAAGATGCTGAACGCCGCGATTTTTCAATCAATGCGTTATATTATTCAATTAATGATTTTTCAATCCATGATTATGCTAATGGCTTAGCAGCTATTAACGCTCGACAAATCGAGATGATTGGTGATCCAGCAACCCGTTACCGCGAAGATCCTGTACGTATGCTGCGCGCAGTTCGCTTTGCAACCAAACTCGATATGTCGATTGCACCGGCAACCGAGCAACCATTAAATGAATTAGCAAGCCTGTTAGATAATATACCTGCAGCGCGGTTATTTGAAGAAACACTGAAACTGTTTTTAAATGGCAAGGCCGAAGCAAACTTTTTAATGCTACGTAAATATGGCCTTTTCAAATCATTATTTCCAGCCCTTGATAGTATTTTAGATAGTAATCCTGATGGCTTAGAATTCGCTTTAATTCAACAGATGTTCCGTAATACAGATGAGCGTATTAATGCGGAGAAAAAAGTAACTCCAGCATTTATTTTTGCTGCATTGTTATGGTTCCCATTATTGCAGATCACTAAAGCACTGCAAGAACAAGAGCAACTATCTGAATACGATGCTTTCGCTCAAGGTATGAACAAAGTACTCAGTGATAATGCCCAACATATCGCCGTACCAAAACGCTTTACCCTTGGCGCTCGTGATATCTGGCATATTCAACACCGCTTAGATAAACGCTCAGGACAACGTGCATATCGCCTGACACAGCAACCACGCTTTAAAGCTGCGTATGACTTTTTACTTTTGCGCGTACAGGCCGGTGAAAAACAGCATCAGCAATTAGTTAACTGGTGGACTGACTATTTAAAACAAGACATCAATGGTCAAAAAGAGCTAGTTAAAGCGTTAGGTACGCAAGGCGCAACAAAAGGCCGTCGTCGTACTCGCCGCCGCAGCCCAAAACCAGCGGCTGAATGATCATGGAAACCGTCTACCTTGGTTTAGGGGCTAATCTAAACGCCCCTCGTACTCAGCTAGATCATGCTGTTGCAGCACTGCGTGCATTGGCTGATTGCGAGTTTATTGGTGTATCGCATTATTACGCTAGTAAACCGATGGGCCCGCAAGATCAACCTGACTACGTTAACGCTGTTGCGGCGCTAAAAACCACGCTATTACCTGAGCAGTTGCTTGATTTAACACAACAGATAGAACTTGAACACGGTCGAGTACGAAAAGCACAGCGCTGGGGGCCGCGCACCTTAGATATTGATATTTTATTATTTGGTGATCAAGTCATTAATAGCGAGCGTTTAATTGTGCCACATTATGGTCTAACTGAACGCGAGTTTGTGGTTTACCCGCTACTTGAAATAGCCCCAAATATTACGCTGCCAAATGGTATATTACTTCACAGTATTAGCACTAATTTGGCACTAAACGAATTACAACAATTACCTCTGTAATTAATTTCAGGCCGTTGCCTACGAGGATACTATGTCTAAAATAACCGTTTCTACGCTTAATAAAATGAAAGCAGACCAACAAAAAATCACGGCATTAACGGCCTACGATGCCAGCTTTGCAAAGTTATTTCATGATAACGGCGTAGACGTTATTTTAGTCGGTGATTCGTTAGGCATGGTGTTACAAGGTGGCGACGATACACTGGCTGTCACCAATCAAGATATTGCATATCATACTCGCAGCGTACGCGCCGGGAGCCGTGATTTATTCGTCATTGCAGATATGCCATTTATGACCTACTCAAACCCAGCCGAGAGCTGTAAAAATGCAGCAGAATTAATGCGAGCTGGCGCTAACATGGTCAAACTTGAGGGGGGCGAATGGCTGTATGACTCAGTTGTTGCGCTGACTCAACAAGGTATACCGGTATGTGGACATTTAGGCTTAACACCGCAATCAGTACATGTGTTTGGTGGTTTTAAAATCCAAGGCCGTAGTGAACAACAAGCACAAAAAATGATTAGCGATGCTCAGGCGCTTGCCGCGGCAGGCGCACAAATGCTGGTTCTTGAATGTATTCCATCTGAACTTGCCAAATTAATTACTGACGCGGTTAATATTCCTACCATTGGTATTGGTGCAGGTAATCAAACTGATGGCCAAATTCTAGTCATGCATGACTTAGTTGGCATTTCAGCAGGTTACATCCCTAAATTTTCTAAAAACTTTTTACTCGAAACAGGCAATATGCCGGATGCGGTTAAAAAATATTGTAGCGACGTTAAAAGTGGTGCTTTTCCAAGCACGGAACATGAGTTTAAATAATGCAGTCGATCACTGAAATAAAATCATTACGTAGTCAAATTAAAGCATGGCGCCAAGCAGGGCTTAGTGTAGCACTAGTGCCAACTATGGGTAATCTACATCAAGGGCATTTTTCACTCGTTGAGAAAGCCAAAAACATTGCTGATAAAGTCGTGGTTAGTATTTTTGTAAACCCAATGCAATTTGGTGTCAACGAAGATCTTGATAACTACCCGCGCACCCTCATTGCGGATAAACAAGGACTGGCAGAGCTTGGTACTGATATTGTATTTACCCCAAGTGTGGAAGCCATTTACCCTAACGGTTTAGATGCGCAAAGCTTTGTCGATGTGCCAAATATATCAATGGGTTATTGCGGCGGATCACGTCCAGGTCATTTTCGCGGTGTAGCAACGGTGGTTACTAAATTATTTAACTTAGTACAACCTGACTATGCGTGCTTTGGTGAAAAAGACTATCAACAGTTGCAAGTGATTAAAACCATGGCTCATGACCTGTCAATTCCAGTAGAAATTATTGGCGTTGCAACCAGCCGTGAAGTGTCTGGGTTAGCTATGAGCTCTCGCAATGGCTACTTATCAGAAGCTCAAAAAGAAACAGCGACAGTGCTATTTAAAACCCTTAATTGGAGCGCAGAACAGTTAAACTCGGGGCTGCGTGATTTTGACGACATATGCCGACAAGCAAAGCAGCAACTAGAGCAAGCAGGGCTCAAAATTGACTACTTTGAAATAGCTCAGCGCGATACCTTAAAAAAAGCTACACTCAATGATAGTCAACTAGTGATTTTGGCGGCAGCCTTCTTAGGGCCAGTAAGGCTAATAGACAATCTGCTCGTTGATATTACATAACAATAATTGGGATAAGCATGAATTCATTATTAAAATTATCAAGCATTTCGCTGTGTATAGGCATATTAGCTGGGTGTCAAAACCAAATAGAAAATCCAGAAATGCAGCAATGCGCACAACAGAATTATCAATGTGAAGTGAACTGCGAACAGCAAAGCACCGGCGAAGGCATGGTATATAAAGTATGTAATACTAAATGTATTGAAGCCTATAACCAATGCAAAGCAAATGCCCAAGCATTAGGTAATGTGCAATAACTAATGTTAACTTGCCAATTATCATGATTGGCAAGTTTCCTCCCTCCCAGCGCCTACTTTAGGCAAACTTTCTACATCCAACCATCGTGATTTTTCTGCCATTCACCTTATAGCAAGGTTTACTCTAGTAATATCTACTGACATTAGTAATAAGTAGTCATACATTGCGTGTAATTATTTTCAGTTTATACAAAGAAAGTACACCCTCTACGATACTAGTAAATATAAAGTCATTGAAATATATAAGTTTATTTTAGGTTCGTTTTTTGCAAACTTGAATTCAACTAACTAAAGCATTTTAAAATTAACCAGATAACGGCTAAAGGAAAAAACCTCATGGAAACGATAACGCGGGCAGCTCTGTATCCATCATTTAAAACGAGGGTATTATTAGGTGCATTATTAGCCTTGTGTGCATGTAATGTCAGTGCGGCAGAACAACCAATAACAAAATCTGATGCGGATACTGCTGATGCTGTACCAACTACACAGCCAACTTTGCTTACAATCCCTTCTGAAAAATTATTTGCGGTGGTAACAGCTAGAGCCAAACAACTGGCTGCCAAAGACTACGTAGCAGCTCCCGTAATTGCTGTTGATGCGTTAAATAATATTAATTATCAGGACTATCGAGCGATTCGTTTTCGTCAAGATCATGCGATCTGGAAAGATGAAAGTTTATATGAGGTACAGTTATTCCATCCAGGTTTTCTCTATAAAAACCCTATCGCGATTAACACAGTTGATGCTGATGCAAAGGTAAAAAATCTACCATTTAAAACTGATTACTACCGCTATGATGGCACCGCAGCACCACTTGAGCAGGAAATTACCGCGGCTTTAGGCACCACTCAGTTGGGGCATGCCGGTTTTAGATTACACTTTCCTCTAAACAATAACGACTACAAAGATGAAGTTGCTGTATTTCAAGGCGCTTCATATTTTCGCATAGTGGGCCCTGATCAAGTGTATGGTATTTCAGCACGTGGCCTAGCGATTGATACAGCACTCAGCTCTGGTGAAGAGTTTCCAGTATTTAAAGAGTTTTGGTTAGTTAAGCCAAAACCTGAAGACACACATATTGTGCTATATGCATTACTTGATAGTCCTTCTGTTACTGGCGCATATCGTTTTGAGATCAGTCCATCAACAGCAACTGAAGTAACAACTAAAATGCAAATATTCGCCCGAAAAGATATCAAAAAACTAGGTATAGCACCGCTTACAAGCATGTTTTACCACGGCGAAAATAGCACTAAATTCTTTGATGATTACCGACCAGAAGTACATGACTCTGATGGTTTACTAATGCAATCACAAGACAATAAATGGGTGTGGCGTCCGCTAAATAACCCTAAACAGCTTAGTGTAACGTCATTTGGTTATGACAATCCAAAAGGTTTTGGACTAGCACAGCGCGACCGTGAGTTTAATAACTATCTCGATACTGAGGCACATTATCATGCCCGCCCAAGCCTGTGGATTGAACCACAAGGACAATGGGGAAATGGTCGAGTTGAGTTAGTAGAAATACCGACTGATACCGAGACCAATGACAATATCGTTAGCTATTGGGTACCAGAGCAACCACTTAAAGCAGGTGAAACACTTAGTTTTAGTTATAAATTGTCAACATTTAACGCGGCGCTTGCAAGCCAAGATAAAGCCCGAGTTTTACGCACTCGCATTGGCAGTGCTGCATTACCCGGTGAAGAAAATCCACCACCAAAAAGTCATCGCCAATTTACGGTTGACTTCACTGGTGACAATATTAACAACTTGTCAGCCAAACTAAAATTGCTTGCTAATTTGACCCTAAATTCAGGTGAAATAAGCGATAAAACAGTTCAACAATTACCAAATAATGAAGGATGGCGTGTTGCTTTTAAAGTCGCGCCAGAGGGCGGTAAGCCTGTAGACATGCGCTTATCATTAACACTACGTGACAAAGAAGTTAGCGAGGTATGGAGTTATGTCTGGTATCCAAATGACGTCGAGTAACAGTACAATGCCTTTTAAAAAGACTCGTGTATGGCTTTTTTCACTGTTAGTGTTAGCCATCTCAGCTTATGGTATGTGGATCATGTTTGATATTTTAAATTCAAATGGCATGACCCCGCTTGAGTATGCATTACTTGCGCTGTTTTCAATTACCTTCACTTGGATTGTGACCGCATTTTGCAGTGGCTGTATGGGATTTATTTTACAATTATTTAGAATTGACCCGCTGACACTGACGCGCCAAAAAGCAATCGAAATTGATCAGCAAGCATTGAGTAAAACCAAAACTGCTGTCGTTATGCCTATCTACAATGAAGATACACAGCGAGTTATCGCAGGTTTTGAAGTGAGCTTACGTTCACTGATAAAAACAGGCCAATTTGCGCATTTTGATTTCTACTTATTAAGTGATACACAAGATAAAGAAATAGCTAACAATGAGCTAAAAGCGTGGCATGCCTTGACCGAACGCCTAGGTGATTTTGCCAAACAAACTTTTTACCGCCGCCGTGAAGATAACAAACACCGTAAAGTAGGTAACTTAACTGACTTTTGCGAGCGTTGGGGCAGTAAATACGAGCACATGATTGTACTTGATGCAGATAGCATCATGACGGGTCAGTGTATGCTTGAGCTCACCAGCAGCATGATCAACAATCCACAAGCTGGGCTTATTCAAACGATTCCGATCCCTGTTAGGCAAGATACCTTCTTTGGTCGCTTTCTACAGTTTGCGTCAGTACTTTATAGTCCAATGCTAGCAACCGGTTCAGCTTTTTGGCAGACTAATCACGCTAATTACTGGGGCCACAATGCCGTCATTCGGGTTAAAGCGTTTATTGATTGCTGCGGTTTACCGGTGCTCAAAGGTAATGCCCCTTTCGGCGGCGAAATTTTAAGTCATGACTTTGTCGAAGCATCATTACTGCATCGTTCTGGCTGGGATGTATTATTACTCAGTGATATACAAGGTAGCTACGAAGAAGTACCGAGTAATATTTTAGATTACGCTATTCGCGACAGGCGTTGGGTGCAAGGCAACATTCAGCATTTAGGTTTGTTACCTGCGTCGGGTTTAAAAATAATCAGCAAGCTGCACTTTTTATTAGGTGCAACGGCATATATTTCATCATTAATTTGGTTATCAATGTTAGTGCTAAGTACCATAGATGCGGTCACCCGTGCACTAAACAGTAATGTCTATTTTAATCAGGCGTATCAATTATTTCCGACTTGGCAAATAGCAAAAACAGAATTAATTAACTCGTTGCTTTTTGTCACAATTGTGTTGTTATTATTACCGAAATTAATGGGGATTATTGTCACACTGATCCATCGTAATAAACAATTTGGCGGCTCATTTAAATTAATTTTAGGCTCAATCATTGAAACCGTGTTTGCCATTATTATCGCCCCGCTGATGATGGTTTTTCATAGCTACTTTGTGGTGTGTGTATTTTTAGGTAAAAAAGTAACGTGGGACGCCCAGCCTCGATCAGGCCGCATGGTTCCGTGGCAAGAAGCGATAGGTTACACATTACTAGCAACCTTAATCGCCTTAGCTTGGGGCGGTATTGCTTATTACTTTACGCCTGTATTCTTTTGGTGGTTATCGCCGATTTTAGTTGGATTGATCTTAGCAGCCCCAATTGTACGATATTCAAGTAGCATAGGCTTAGGCGTTAAATTACGTAAAATGGGCATATTTATTTGCCCGAGTGAAGTTGATAATAACGACACCCTTGCAGCCTTACGTGTACATGAGCAAGAAATAGCATTACCGAATGATGATGTTGCTAACTTTACAATCCCTACATTGCCGCAAGAGCAATCTAGCGTAATGCCAATTCAGAGCTTTAAGCGCCAAGGTTTAAGTAAACGTAAACGCGTTTTAAATGCCCATCAACAGCTCAAAAAGAAACTATTTAACTAACCTGAACTTAGTTGGTATAAAAAAACCGCGCAATTTACATTGCGCGGTTTTTTATTAATTCATAGTTGGCGTTAAGTTTAAAGAAGACCTAGCTTCTTAAGTTCACCCATTGCCATCTTGCCAGAAAGTGGTACATAACCATCTTTCTCTACAATTTTTTGGCCATCTTGTGACAACACCATTTTTAAGAACTCTGCTTCAATAGGTGCAAGCGGTTTATTCGGGTGTTTATTCACATAAACATATAAAAAGCGCGACAGTGGGTATTTACCTGTTGCTACATTTTCAAGTGTTGCATCAACAAAGTTATCGCCTTTTTTCGCCAGTGGTACAGTACGTACGCCTGATGTTTTATAACCGATACCTGAGTAACCAATTGCATTCACTGATGAAGAAATTGATTGCACTACCGATGCTGAACCTGGTTGCTCGTTCACGTTGTTACGGAAGTCACCTTTACATAGCGCTTTGTTTTTAAAGTATCCGTAAGTACCAGATACAGAATTACGGCCATAAAGCTGAATGTCTTTTGCAGCCCAATTCCCCGTTAAACCTACATCACTCCAACGAGTCACATCTGCATCAGCACCACATTTACGAGTTGAAGAGAAAATCGCATCGATTTGGTCGATACGTAAACCTTCAATTGGATTGTCTTTATGAACAAATACTGCCAATGCATCAATCGCTACACGTACTTCAGTAGGTTTATAACCGTAACGTTTTTCAAACGCTTCGATTTCTTTTGATTTCATTCTGCGGCTCATCGGGCCAAAGTTTGCAGTGCCTTCTGTCAATGCCGGTGGCGCAGTAGATGAACCAGCCGCTTGAATTTGGATGTTCACATTTGGGTAAATACGTTTATATTCTTCAGCCCAAAAGGTCATCATGTTGGCTAAAGTATCAGAGCCCACAGATGAAAAATTACCTGAAATACCACTGGTTTTTTGATACTCAGGAATAACTGTATCTACTGCCATTGCTTGTGCAGATACAAATGTTGTTACTGCCACACCCATTGCGGCTACTAGGTTTTTAAATCTCATTAGGTTGCTCCGATTTTGTTCGTCTATTTCTTAACTGTCGTCTACTCTAAAGAGAATAGATGACAGTTAGATTACTCTAAAATGACACTTTTATGACTTTGGCTTTTTGGCTCAATTATTTAATAGCACTGTTTTTTCACGACTAAAAGCAAACGAAAAACATGATCCTTCGCCTAATTTACTTTTAATTATCAATTGGCTATCGTGGCGAGTTAATACATGTTTGGTGATGGCTAAACCCAGCCCTGAGCCACCGGTTGTACGACTACGCGCTTTATCAACCCGATAAAAACGCTCAGTTAAACGATTAATATGCTCTGGTGCAATACCATCGCCATTATCAACTACTGAAAAGTACGCTTGATTATCTTTTAGCTGCCAGCTTACGGTTATTTTACCGCCCGCCTTGGTGTAATGAATGGCATTAAACACTAAATTAGAGAAGGCACTGCGCAGCTCCTCTTCAGCGCCTTTTATATCGACGTTAGCATCAATATCAAATATCAACTCATGCCCTTTGTCTTGATTCAATGATTGTGCTTCAGTCCTAATATAGCTAAGTAACTGCGGTACATTGATCGCTTTATCATTATCTTGACGTCGAGCGCCTTCAATACGTGATAACGACAATAGCTGATTTACCAAGCTATCCATGCGTTTACACTGTTCAAGCATAGTACCTTGTGCTTTATTCCACATTGCCGGTGGTGGCACCATATCGCCATCAAACATTTCTAAGTAACCTGTAACAACGGTTAATGGCGTACGTAGCTCATGAGATACATTGGCCACAAAGTCTTTGCGCATTTGCTCAAGTTGCTTCAGTCGCGTGACATCACGCACAACAACCATTAATTGTGAGCTGGCATATGGCATTACCCGAAACTCTAAAACTTGCTCAACACTGTGACCACTTTCAAGTTCTAATGCTTCATCAAACAATTCCGTTTGCATGTATTTCGCAAATTTAGGATCGCGAATAAGGTTGTCAAGCCGTTGACCATGATCCGCTGGCCACTGTAATCCAAGCACTTTTAAAGCTAGTTGATTACACCAAACAATACTTAAATCACGTTGTAGAACAATAACCGCATCAGGCACTGCTTCTGCGCCATCGCGAAAACGACGGATCAAATCAGCTAATTCATTACGTTTTTTACGGTTGCGATGTTGTAAATGGTAGATCCCTTCAAATACTTGCTCCCATGCCCCCTCGCCTTCAGGTGGATTAAAACTACGTTGATTCAATAGCCAATCACTGAGCCGATAGAGTTGATGATAATGCCAAACAAGCAGTGAAAAAGATCCTAAAAATAAAAGCAAAAATGGCGCACCAATAAGCACGCCAATTAATAATAAAGGTAGGAAATAGATAAACAGACGCTTTGCTAACGCCTGCTTATTAACAACTCGATACATACACTCACTTTACCTTAGAGTAAGTAAATTTAAGCCAAAATTAATTATTGGCTTGGTCATCTCCATGACTCTTATAATTTACTGGAAAAACGATAGCCTGCACCACGTACAGTTTGTACTAAACGGTCATGACCAAGCGGTGCAATCGCTTTGCGTAAGCGACGAATATGCACGTCTACGGTTCTATCTTCAACATAGACATTAGTCCCCCATACGTTATCTAGTAGCTGTTCACGGCTATAAACACGTTCAGGATGAGTCATAAAGAAATGCAATAAGCGAAATTCTGTCGGTCCCATATCCAACTCGCTACCTTCAGAGGTAACACGGTGTGAAATAGGATCAAGACGTAAACCATGTACATCAATCGCTTCTTCCAATGAAGTAGGCGACACACGACGAATAACGGCTTTAATACGCGCCATTAATTCTTTTGGTGAAAATGGTTTAGTAACATAATCATCAGCACCGACTTCAAGACCGCGAACTTTATCTTCTTCTTCGCCGCGAGCAGTCAGCATAATAATAGGAATTTGGCGAGTATATTCACTTTGCTTAAACTTTTTAGCAATTTGAATTCCACTACCACCTGGTAGCATCCAATCTAATAACACCATATCTGGATAAGGCTCTACCATCGCTGCAATGGCTGAATCGTAATCTTCCGCTTCAATTGCTTGAAAACCATTTTGCTCTAATACAAAAACCAGCATCTCTCTGATCGGTGCTTCGTCATCGACGACAAGTACTTTACGTGACATTCCAATTTATCTCTTTCGTTATCGAACTAGTTTTCATTATTATGACTAAGTATGACATTTTTATGAAAGTGTAACGTGTAAATCGAAATGCGGGGTAAAAAATGCAAAATAAACCTTTTTAAGGTACATAATTAGCATGCATTATCAAATTTCACATTTAAAAATCATACTTTATAATTGCTACATTACTACTTTGTATTAAATTCCCCTTTCAATAATCAACTATACAGTATCACGATGTAAGCCACGAAAGCATCTTCACACTCTAACTCAATTAAAACGCCTATTAACATCGGCGATCATTAACAGAGATCAAAATCCTACCAAGTTTCATTTCAGGGATCATTCGTTTACCAACCGAGTTAGATCTGGGATCAGTGTTTTACCTAGCCAAAGCCATAAGTTGTTGATCATTTATACAACAAAGCTTTGAAATGGCTATTTTTATAACAAAACCTCTGCCAATCAAGCTGATCCTTAGTAAAAATCTGATCCCAACAAAGCACAGTTAGTAAAGCAATGATCCCAAAGCCCCTGCTTGGTAAAATAATGATCTTTTACGATCAGGCATAAAAAAGCCAGTAGCTTTAACACTACTGGCTGTTTTATAACTTAATAAATTAAATTATTTAATTTTCGGATCTAATTCACCCGTTAAATATTTAAGGTGCATCTCATCAAGTGAGATTGGTTTGATCTTACCTGCTTGACCCGCTGTACCAAATGACTCATAACGTGCAACACAGATCTCTGTCATTGCTTTTGTCGCTTCAGCTAAATACTTACGTGGATCAAAGTTTGCTGGATTAAGCGCAAGATGGCGACGAATAGCCCCTGTAGATGCTAATCGTAAGTCTGTATCGATATTTACTTTACGCACACCAAACTTAATTCCCTCAACGATCTGCTCAACTGGCACACCATAGGTTTCTGGGATCTCACCACCATATTGGTTGATGATCTCAAGCCATTCTTGCGGCACTGATGACGAACCGTGCATAACTAAGTGAGTGTTAGGAATACGTGCGTGGATCGCTTTAATACGATCAATCGCCAAAATATCATCCGTTGGCGGACGTGTAAATTTATACGCGCCGTGTGAAGTACCACACGCAATCGCTAAGGCATCAACATGGGTTTTACTTACAAAATCGGCCGCTTCTTCTGGATCAGTTAGCATTTGATCTGTGGTTAGTTTACCTTCAGCACCAACGCCATCTTCTTCGCCAGCTTCGCCAGTTTCAAGTGAGCCTAGCACACCTAACTCGCCTTCAACAGACACACCACAAGAGTGTGCAAGTTCAACAGTTTTACGCGTTACATCAACGTTATACTCATATGATGATGGTGTTTTACCATCGCTCATTAACGAGCCATCCATCATCACTGATGAAAAACCTAATTGAATTGAACGTTGGCAAACGCCAGGTGAGGTACCGTGATCTTGATGCATTACCACTGGAATATGTGGCCACTCTTCAATCGCAGCTAAAATCATATGACGTATAAATGGGGCACCAGCATAGGCACGAGCGCCAGCTGAACCTTGTACAATTACTGGGCTGTTAGTTTTGTCAGCCGCCATCATAATAGCGCGGATCTGCTCTTGGTTATTAACGTTAAATGCTGGTACGCCATAACCATGTTCAGCTGCATGATCAAGAAGTTGTCGCATACTGATTAAAGCCATTTGGTATTCTCCAAATTGTCGATAGCTGCGCACGCGCAAAACTACCTAGTTCGAACGGAATAGTTGAGTTCGGTGCAATCACTGCACCTCGATAGTATTGGCTCTTGCCAAATCTACCGTTATACAAAACCAGCTATTAAATAAGGGTGAGAGGTATTTAATATCTGATCACACTCAGTGTAGTTAGCAGCCTAAACTAACGATTGCTAACTACATTGAGTAAACGCTAATTACTTAGCGCGTTGTTCAAGCATAGCAACTGCTGGTAATTTTTTCCCTTCTAAAAACTCAAGGAAAGCACCACCGCCAGTTGAAATATACGAAATTTTATCGGCAATGCCGTATTTATCAATCGCTGCTAACGTATCACCGCCACCAGCTATTGAGAACGCATTTGAATTAGCGATTGCTTGAGCAATAGCACGGGTGCCATTACCAAACTGGTCAAATTCAAATACACCTACCGGACCATTCCATACAACAGTACCTGCATTAGCAATAATTTTTGCAAGTTTGCTCGCTGTATCTGGGCCAATATCAAAAATCATATCTGTGTCTGTTACTTCGCTAACATCTTTTAATGTTGCAACGGCTGATTCTGAAAACTCATTGCCAACAACCACATCAGTAGGTACTGGTATTTCACCATTATTACTTTTAGCAGCCGCACTTAGCTTATTTGCTTCATCAATTAGGTCAGCTTCGTATAATGACTTACCAACCGGGTAGCCTGCCGCAGCAATAAAGGTATTTGCAATACCGCCACCAGTGACTAATTGATCAACAATCGTTGAAAGTGAATCAAGTACTGTTAGTTTAGTTGATACTTTAGAGCCGCCCACAATCGCCACTAATGGACGAGCTGGGTTATCAAGTGCTTTACCTAATGCCTCTAATTCAGCCGCCAATAGTGGGCCTGCACAAGCAACATCTGCAAATAAACCAACGCCATGGGTAGACGCTTGAGCACGATGGGCGGTACCAAATGCATCCATTACATACACATCACATAATGCAGCAAGCTTTTTAGATAACGCTTCGTCATCTTTGCTTTCGCCAACATTAAAGCGTACGTTTTCAAAAACGACCACTTCATTATCAGCAATTTCAACGCCATTTAAATAATCTTTTTCAAGACGTACATTTTGTTCAAGTGCTTCATTAAGGTAATCAACAACTGGCGCTAAAGAAAACGCTTCATCATATTCCCCTTCCGTAGGGCGGCCTAGGTGTGACATAACCATTACTTTAGCGCCTTTTTCAAGGGCTAATTTAATACTCGGTAATGCAGCACGAATACGTGCATCTGAGGTCACTTTACCTGCTTTTACTGGTACATTTAAATCTTCACGAATTAACACGCGTTTGCCGTTTAAATCTAAATCCGCCATATTTATGACCGACATGGACTTCTCCTTAGTTAACGATACTGACTTGAAATATATAGGTTTTATTTTTAGGTTTGAACTTTTATATTAATTACTTGCTGCCATCATCACTCGTGCTGTATCGAGCATTCTATTAGCAAACCCCCACTCATTATCACACCACACTAACAACTTTATCAGTCGTTTATGACTGACTCGTGTCTGTGTGCCATCTATAATACAAGAATGTGGGTCATGATTAAAATCAACCGAGACCAATGGCTCTTCGGTATAACTTAAAATACCTTCTAGGCGATCTCTCGCTGCTGCTTTTAATACCTTATTTACCGCTTTTAAATCAACATCGGCGTTGACAGTCACACTCAAATCCATCGCAGTAACATTGATAGTAGGTACTCGCACCGAAATAGCTTCAAAGCGGCCATGGAACTTAGGTAAAATACGCTCAATACCGCGAGCTAATTTAGTATCAACGGGAATAATCGACTGACTCGCAGCGCGAGTACGACGTAAATCATGATGATAAGCATCAATTACTTGCTGATCATTCATCGACGCATGAATAGTCGTAATCGCCCCTGATTCTATACCAAAGGCATCATCAAGTACTTTAATCACCGGTACTATACAGTTTGTGGTACATGATCCATTAGAGACAATCGTATGCTCAGCGAGTAGTTCATCATCATTGATACCATAAACAATAGTGGCATCAACATCCGCATCTGCGGGCTGAGAAAATAAGACTTTCTTTGCGCCAGCATCAAGATGTAATTGCGCATGTTCACGAGAGTGATACACACCAGTACATTCTAAAACCACATCAACATCAAGTAACTGCCAAGGTAATTCACGCGGGTTTTGTTCTGCAAATAAAGCAATTGTATCGCCCGCTACCGATAAGGTGTCTTCACCTAAAGTAACTGGAAACGCAAAACGGCCATGAGACGTATCATATTTAAGAAGATGAGCGATCCCTTGAGGATCAGCAAGTTCATTAATCGCAACAATTTTGATCTCGTCGCTTAAGCCCGATTCATAAAGAGCGCGAACAATATTTCGACCAATTCGACCAAAACCATTGATTGCAAGTTTGATTGCCATGAAGAAGAAAATCCACTCTAGTTGCTTGCAGATAAAGGCAACCTGCCTTTTAGATGCGCGTATTGTAATCGACCTTTGTCTTGATTATAAGAGGGAAAGTTAAATAAATGTTTTAAGCCCGCTTTTGATGGTGATTAATATCAAACTTCTAGATGCTAGTTACTAAGCACTAAAAGCTTTGAGTTAACTTTTAAGTAATTTTCGAAGCAAACGACCCGTTAATAGCGACAAAGCCATAATCACCACACCATAAATAACTAACATACCTGACGGTGTAGCAAGTTCTATTATTTGCTC
Organism: Pseudoalteromonas rhizosphaerae; assembly: GCF_028885455.1. NCBI lineage: Bacteria > Pseudomonadati > Pseudomonadota > Gammaproteobacteria > Alteromonadales > Pseudoalteromonadaceae > Pseudoalteromonas > Pseudoalteromonas rhizosphaerae. The sequence goes on along the minus strand of NZ_CP118496.1, from coordinate 1,062,013 downwards.
GTTTGCGCCCACGCATAAGTTTGTTTTATGATTAAAAGCCCCACCACTATCTAAACAGCGGTCAACCAATAAAAACCCATGTAACCACCATACGGCGAACAAGCTCACTAAAACGCCAGCTAAAGATGGCAGTAAATTATTTTTCATAGATAAAAACCAAACGAGAAAGTAAATGTTAGTGCTCTACAATAGCAAATAAAGTACCTAAAAAGATTACGATAAAAGCCTGTTTTTAAGAATAAAAATTAATACTTACGGCGCGATATAGTTAACAATTAAAACAGTTGTTCAGCTAGGATATATATTAATAATAATGAGAACGGTAGAGTGTAATTAATCAGCGTTAGGTTTAAACCAACTCAGCCAACTTTAGTTCATTGCCACGGCTAATTTGATGGCATTGTGCTAACAGTAATTCAGCGGTAGCCATGGCATCGGTAAGTGCATGATGGCAACCATAATGAGGTAGCTCATACCGCGCCCTGCAGGCACTGAGAGTTAAATCGTCTAAGCCTATTTCATGGCCTTGTTGGTGCAGGCGCTTTTTTTCAATCTGAAAAGTATCAATAATCAATAAAGGCTGCACATCAATATTATGTGCTTGAAATGCCTGCTTTAAAAATCCCCAATCTAAAGTAGCATTATGAAACACCAAAATAGCATCCGAAAAATGAGCGCTTAGCTTAGCTAAAATAGCCGCTAAGCTTTTTCCATTAGCGACATCTTGCTGGGCAATTCCATGATAAACAGGACTTTGCTCAAGGCGCAGCACTTCTTTATTTATGGCGTGCTGAGCTTGGCTCAATTTAATGCATTGCTTTTCTATCAACACCCACGCAATCGAGACGATTTCATGCAGTTTTGGATCCAGTCCAGTCAACTCTAAATCAATCACTATATAGCGCTGTACTAGTGCGTTTTGAGCAAGTAATCGCTTACGTGCTAAATAACGACTCAACCAACGTTTAACCACTTAGCTTGTCACCTTATTCATAGCAAAACACATATTTATAAACTTCCACGAGCAAACTTAAATGCCGCAGCTTGTTGTGCGAGCTTGAGTAAATAAAACGCTTCTTTTAATTGATGGCGCTCTAGCGAGTTTAACTTATCTGGATTAATACAGTTACTCGGTAGTCCTTCTTCATTTATTTGTGTACGTAAACGTAATTGAGTTAAAAATCGCCAGCAGTCTTTCAAATTATATACATCGTGATTACTTAACAATGAGTGTTTCAGCAATGCATCTAAGCGCTCTTGGGTGTTCGCTCTGCGGATCCCTGCTTTTAACGCATACAAGCGCACAATGTCATTGATGATAACCACACCACGCTTTTTCAAATCAATGTATCTATGTTGCTTAGCATCTTTTTCTAACTTGAATTGATTAAATAACCCTATCGGCACAGAATTCGATTTAATATCCGTTGCCATTGCGGCGTAAAATAATTCGTTGCGAGAAATTCGGGTTAGTTGCTCACAAAATGCAGTGTAAAGTGCCGTTGAGCCTTCAATAAAACGTAAATCAAAAAATATTTTACAGTTGAGCATTGCTTCAGGTGTCGGGCTTTTGATCCAGTTAAAAAAGCGCTCACACCAATCCGATATACTCATTCTGCATAATTCGCTGCTTGCCATAATATTACCTGGGCAGCGTTTAATACCGCACTCAACCAACTGTTCGCAAACAAACTCCCCCATGCGGCGATAGTAATCTTGATGTTGCTCGCTTAAGTCATCAGGTAGTAATAAGCCGTTATCTTGATCAGAATGTAAGGTTTGCTCTTCACGCGCTTGAGAGCCAAAACAAATAAAACTAAAGCTAGTAGGAGCGGCACCGTTATCTTCTTGGAATAAATATATTAGTCGTGAGGTTAACGCATCAGTTAAGCCACTGAGTAATTTACCTATTAAAGATATATCATCAATATTATGAGAAAAACTACGCAGTAATTCTGGTACTTCTGCCGCATAACGCTTTAAATCGGCGACACTGCGAGCTTTATAAATACGGCCAATCAATTGTACGGGGTCGCTCTTTTGCTGACGTAATAAGTCTGTGCTGGTGATCATACCCAACGCTTTATGGTGTTCATCCAACACTGGTAAATGATGAATGTTATGTTTGAGCATTAAATGCAGAGCTGAAAAAACACGGTTATTTTCAAAAATAAACTTGGGTTTGACACTCATGATAATGCTAACCGCTTGTTTGGGATCGATTTCATCTGCCAATACTCGGTTACGTAAATCGCGATCTGTAACCACACCAACTAAGCGTTCAAATTCTGTCACCATAATCGAAGACACGCCGTGCTCTTTCATTTTTTTAGCTGCTTGACGAATACTTGCATCGGGCGATAATGTGACCGCTTTACGTGACATCAGTTCAGATATTTTACGTTCAGACCAACTATCGTTTTGGCTTTTATAATGTGAAGAAAGCAGCCGATTTGCATGCGCGCGCACAAAATACTGCTCAAACGTTTTATATTCACGGCGCAAGTAGTCGAAAGCATCTTGGTTGAGCATATAAACAATGCCCTCTTTTTGCACTGCTAAATGATTTTGAATTGCTTCTCCGGTTAATAACGAAGGAAAACCAAAATACTCTCCTTGCGCTAACCGTGTGATCACATCACCTTTAGCATCCACTAAGTCATACAAACCAGAGCGAATTAAAAACAGTTTAGGTGATTCTGATTGCAGCCATTGTGTTTGGTTTTCACGAGTCAGATAAATAACATCTAGGTGCTTTACAAAATAATCCGTAGCACTGCTATTAAGGTGACTAAAAGGAGTTTGTGCTAGCACAAACTGGGCTACTTCCTGTTGCTCATTATTCATTTGTCTACTCGCAAAAAACAATCGTACAATCACTGTACTGCTATCAACGGTAAATAAAAAGCCCGACTTAAGTCGGGCTTTTGGATCTATCAATATTAATTAATAGAGTATCAGCGTTATTAGTGAGCGTGAGCTTCACTAGAACCTTTAGGATTACGAATGCTTTCAACCATTTCTTGAATTTCAAGCGGTGTATCGGCAGTAAATTTAAGTACGATTGCTGCAACTGAGAAATTAATAATCATACCTACTAAACCAATACCTTCCGGTGAAATACCTAAGAACCAATGCTCAGGGCTATTTAGTTCTGGGCTGATAAACTTGAAGAAGATGATATATGCTGCAGTAAAGGTAATACCTGTAACCATACCTAGAACCGCACCTTCTTTATTCATCTTCTTAGAGAAGATACCCATAATGATCGCCGGGAAGAAACTTGCTGCGGCCAAGCCGAATGCAAATGCCACTACCGACGCCACGAATCCAGGCGGATTAATACCAAAGTAAGCGGAGATAACAATCGCAACCATGGCTGCCAACCTCGCTGCGAGTAACTCTTGTTTATCGCTAATGTCTGGTTTTAAGGTCCGCTTAAGCAAATCATGCGATACCGAAGTCGAAATAACTAATAATAAGCCTGCTGTTGTTGATAATGCAGCAGCAATACCACCGGCGGCCACAAGTGCCACGACCCATGCTGGTAAGTTAGCAATTTCAGGGTTAGCAAGTACCATGATGTCGCGGTCAACGTTAACTTCGTTAGCGCTATTTGGATCACTTATCTTACCTGCTGTGTAGAACATTTTGCCATCACCATTTTTATCATTAAAAGTGATTAAGCCCGTTCTTTCCCAATTTTTTACCCATACTGGTGCTTCAGCGTATTCAGTACCACTTCCGTCTTTACCATTTATGGTATCAATCATGTTTACGCGGGCAAATGCCGCAACGGCTGGCGCGGTTGTGTAAACTATCGCAATGAACACTAATGTCCATGCCGCTGAAATACGCGTATCTTTAACGCGAGGTACAGTGAAAAAGCGTACGATTACATGAGGAAGACCGGCAGTACCCACCATTAAGGCACCAGTAATAGCAAACACATCAATCATGCTCTTAGAGCCTTCAGTGTATTGTGCAAAGCCAAGTTCAGCACTTAAACCGTCCAGTTTATCAAGTACGTATACACCATCGCTGCCAATTAATGTCGCGCCAAAGCCTGTTTGTGGGAAGAAGTGACCCGTCATCATCATAGAGATAAAGATGGCAGGAACAAGGTAAGCAAATACCAGTACACAGTACTGTGCTACTTGGGTATAAGTAATGCCCTTCATACCACCGAGTACCGCATAGAAGAAGACGATAACCATACCAATGTAAACGCCAGTTTCAATTTCAACTTCTAAGAAACGTGAGAATACAACGCCTACACCACGCATTTGCCCTGCAATGTATGTAAAACAAATGAAGATGGCACATAAGATTGCCACTAAACGCGCGGTGCGTGAATAGTAACGATCCCCAATAAAGTCTGGCACAGTAAACTTGCCGAATTTACGTAAGTAAGGTGCTAAACACATAGCAAGTAGTACATAACCACCAGTCCACCCCATTAAGTAAACGCCGCCATCATACCCTGCAAAAGAGATGATACCCGCCATTGAGATAAATGACGCTGCACTCATCCAATCTGCGGCTGTTGCCATACCATTAGCCAGAGGCGGAACACCACCACCGGCTACATAAAACTCTTTTGTTGAGCCTGCTCGGGCCCAAATAGCAATGCCGATATAAAGCGCGAAGCTCAACCCGACAATTATAAACGTGAGTGTTTGAACATCCATTGCTTAGCTCCTATTCGTCTACGCCGTATTTTTTATCTAACGTATTCATTTTGAAAACGTACACAAAAATCAAAGCCACAAAGGTATAAATCGCGCCTTGCTGGGAGAACCAGAAGCCAAGTTTAAACCCAAAGAAACGCACTTCATTAAGTACATCAACCAGTAATATGCCAAAGCCAAACGACACGACAAACCAAACTGCTAATAATTTAAACAGCAGTGAAATGTTTTCCGCCCAATAAGCTTTTGCTTGTTCTTCATCTTTAAAAGCCATTTTTTATTTCCTCTTTAACATCTGTAAAAAGTGATGTGTTCGATTTATTCTCGGCTATAAACTTAGCAATGCCTGAACAATATTGAATTGAGACCATAGTCGTAACAACAGATTAACGTTTACGTAAACTGCAATGCGGCGCTTGTTACAAAAAAGTAAAAAACGTTTTTTATCATAATGTTAAGTATTTCCACTCGGTGATTTTAACTATTCATCCAGGCTATATTGCACACTTGCGACATTAGTCTAATACATCAATAAAACATTAAATTTCTTATATATATCAAATAAATATGTTTATTTTCAGAATACTCACAAAAATTGACAGCTCAAAATAGTGAAAACTTCTGGTATGGTGTGCAATAACATAATAAAAATTGAATAAAAACATGACTGCTGCACTAATTTTTGTCGCTTTAGCGTACATTGGCATATTGTTTTGGCTAGCAAACTGGGGCGATAAAACCACACCGCTGGCAAAACGAATTAGCCATCACCCTTTTGTTTACTCCTTTTCGCTGGGTATTTACTGTACTTCGTGGACTTATTACGGCTCTGTTGGTACTGCAGCTACCAGTAGTTGGAGCTATTTACCTATTCTACTTGGTCCTGCACTGTTGTTTTTTTTCGGACAAGGATTTTTGCGCAAACTGGTACTAGTGAGTAAAAAACAAAATATCACCACCATCGCCGATTTTATCTCTGCCCGTTATGGTAAGCGTCAAACCACCGCCATTATGGTGACTATGATTGCCCTACTAGCAACTATTCCTTATATCGCCTTACAGTTAAAGGCACTGAGCAACAGCTTCTTACTACTACAAAGTGACAATAAAATATCGGGTTCAATGGTCGCGCTTTCTGCAACTCTGATCATGGCTATGTTCGCAATATTTTTTGGTACCCGTAAAGTTGATGTAACCGAATACCGTTCAGGATTAATGCTCGCAGTCGCATTTGAATCAATGATCAAACTACTGGCACTAGTAGCAGTGGCGGCTTTGGCGGTGTACACCTTGTATAATTTACCCAGTGCTAATGAAGGACAAATAAAAGAATCTTTATGGCAACATTGGAATAATTTTAACTTTTTAAGCTTTAACTTTATTGGTCAATCACTGATGGCCGCTGCTGCAATCATCTGTTTGCCAAGACAATTTCACGTTACAGTGGTTGATAACCAAGACAAACGTCACCTATTTACCGCTCGTTGGGCATTTCCACTTTATTTACTGCTGACGGCAGCAATGATTTTACCAATAGCCACCGCAGCTATTCATCCACAGATCGGCAATAGCTTCTCCCCTGATAGTTTTGTATTGGCGCTGCCATTAATGAATGACAATGTATTACTTACCACCTTTGTATTTATTGGCGGAATATCCGCAGCGACTGCGATGATTGTGGTTGCCACTTTGACCCTGAGTACCATGATCTCAAACGATGTGGTATTACCGCTAATGCTGCGACGTAAATTCAAACGCAACCTGATCACCAGCAGTTATAAGCCACAAATATTACTGGTAAGGCGTTTTACCATCGCCGGTATTTTGATCTTATCGTATTTTTATCAGCAATGGTTTGGTCATGGCAAAGCACTAGCCAGCATGGGGTTAGTTGCATTTTCTTTGGTAACGCAATTATTACCCGCCATTGTGGGCGGCCTATACTGGCGCAAAGGCCATGCCTACGGTGTTTATGCTGGTTTATTAGCGGGGTTGATTTGTTGGATATTATTTCTAATGTTACCTATTTTAGATGCAGGTAATACACTTGACACCGAACTACAACAAACCCTTATTACCCGCGGCACACTGATCGCTTTATTTGCCAATATTGGCTGTTATATTAGTTTTTCACTGGGAGCTGATGAGCGGTTAATTGATAAAATTCAAGCAGCAGCATTCGTTAATCCCAAGGAGCAAGCAGTACTTGCAAGACGTTTAAACAAAAACGTGAAAGCCACGGTATACGATTTTAAAGTACTGTTACAAACCTTTTTAGGAGTCCAGCGTAGCCAACAAGTATTGACGCATTTTTCACTGACTCACCAACTCGGAGAAAATAACACTCACCCCGATCCTGAGTTTATAGCTTACTGCGAACGCGCCTTGACCGGTGTATTAGGCGCCTCTTCAGCGCAAGCTTTGATCCACACTGTAGCGTCGGGCAAGCGAATGGCATTTGAAGAAGTGGTTAACTTTTTTGATGAAACAACGCAAGCACTACAGTTTAACCAAAACCTGTTGTTCACCTCTTTAGAGAATCTCAGTCATGGTATTTCAGTTGTTGATAAAGAGCTTAATCTTGTTGCGTGGAATAAGCGCTACGCAGAGATGTTTAATTACCCCGAAGGATTTTTAGAAGTAGGTCAACCGATTGAGCAAATTATTCGTTACAATGCGGAGCGCGGCGAATGTGGCCCTGGTGAAATAGAACGCCAAGTAGAAAAGCGCGTACAACATTTAAAAAATGGTAGTTCGCATCACTTTATCCGTCACCGTCGTAACGGCCTAGTGTACGAAATGACCGGTAACCCACTGCCTGATGGCGGCTTTGTTACTAGCTTTTCAGATATTACCACTCACATTGCCACACAAAATGCACTTGAAGAAGTGAATATGGATTTGGAAAATCGTATTGAAGCGCGTACCCAAGAAATTCGAACTATCAATAAAGATCTCGAAGCACAAATAGAAAGCCGCGTACAAACAGAGCAAGCACTCACTTTAGCAAAACGAGAAGCAGAGCAAGCCAATGACAGTAAAACCCGCTTTTTAGCTTTAGCAAGTCACGATATTTTGCAACCGCTCAACGCCGCCCGTTTATACCTTGCTGCGATAGATGAAAAATCCCTCGCTGATAATAATATCAATAACTTCGAAAAGCTCGGTGCCAGCCTCGATTCAACAGTGCATTTAATGTCAGCCCTATTAGAAATTGCCAAACTTGAACAAGGTGCGATGACCCCCACCCCTCGCCACTTTAGTATTGATGATATCCTCGCACCACTGCGTAATGAATACGCCATTTTAACAAGCGAAAAAGGCCTCAAGCTCACAGTGCGCAGCGGACAGCATATTGTCCACAGTGATATCACCTATCTACGGCGAATTGTGCAGAACTTAGTATCAAATGCAGTTAAATACACCAATACGGGCAAAGTATTAGTAGCGTGTCGTAAACGCAAACATCACCTGCGCATTGAAGTGTGGGACACCGGCCCTGGCATTAGCGAGGTAGAGCAAGCAAAAATATTTAACGACTTCTACCGCGTAGAGGCCTCTGACAATAAAGGCGTTGGCCTTGGCCTTAGCGTAGTAAAGCGTATGGTAGATTTACTGTCGATTCGCTTAGATGTGCGCTCAACTCCGCAAAGAGGTAGCTGCTTTAGTATTGAAGTCCCTTATGGCGAAAGCCAATTTGTTCAGCAAAAACACGTTACCAATAGCTTGTTTGAAGAGCGCTCTGCAATGAATATCGTTGCCGTTGATGACGACCCTGAAAACCTAAACGCCATGGCCAGTTTATTACAAAAGTGGCAAGCTAATTATCAGTTGTTTGATCAAGTTGAAGGCGTACTCGCATACGCAAATGAACACAGCGCACCGGATGTGATATTAATGGATTATCAGTTAGGCCATGAACACGATGGTATTACATTAATTAAAGCCCTGCGGGAAATTTGGCAAACCAACGTACCGGCAATTTTAATCACCGCAGTACGCGACGTAGAGCTAAAACAAGCGACTAAAGCCGCTGATATTCATTACTTGTCTAAACCAATCAAGCCAGGGAAATTAAAAGCACTGCTAAACCATAGTACGTGAAGGGAAAGGTGCTAGGTGCTAGGTGCTAGGTGCTAGGTGCTAGGCAAAAGGTTAGAACAGATTGGCGTTAAACAACATAACTAAGTACACCCAACAATCTTATTGGGTGTACTGCTTGAGTTAAATTACCCCGCTGGTGCTTTACTCCTGAGCTTTTGAAACAGCCAGCTTAGGCCAACGAGCGACAGGCCTAAACCAATAAATGATACAGCTTTGAGCAAGCCGGTCAGGCTTGCCATATCAATTAAGAATACCTTCACGATAACCGCGCCGAGAATGCCTAAGCCGACTTTTTGTAGTAGCAACTGTTGTTTTAAATGCCCGGTAATGATCACCAACGCGCCAAGTAATAACCAAATGATCGAATAGCTGTATAGCTCGGCGTCACTGGTCGCTTTATCAAGATAAATGAACCCGCCTTGCCAATATTGGCGGATCAATGTGTTGATAGCTAACACTGCTAATAAGCCTGATGCACCCAGTACTATTTGACTAAACTTAGCATTAAGTGGTTTAACTAATTTAGCCAACCACAGTGTAAGAATACTTGGTACGAGCCAGGTTAATAACAGCCAATTAAATAATGGCATTTCACCAACGTAAAGGCGTATAAATAGTGGATTTTCATACAATGCTGTACTTATCAACAACAAGCCAGCGAGTCCCGCAAGTGCAAGCCCTGCAATGCGATAAAGTTTACCCAGTTGCCCTGCGCTGCGTGACCGATGCAAATAAACGCAGCCAAGTGCTAACCAATTACAACTGAGTAATACCTGCTCATAAAAGCTTAAAGAAGTAAGCTGTGGATAATGCCCGACTAGTTGATAGCTGGTCTCGGTGGTGATAAATAATGCTAAGCAATGTAATGCAGCCCCTTCGAGCCAAATTTTCATATCTGTTTGTTGCCACTGTTTTGCGGCAAACCAAAATAACCCAACCGCTGATGGATACACAATTGCGCTCCAATGCATTGAAAATATGGTTAGATCAAAATAATGTGCAGTCCACGGTGCAAAGGTTAGCCTTGCCAGCACCACAGCCACCAGCACTTTAATAGGCCAATGCGGCATAGGCACATCATGGCGTTTCACCAGATAGCTAATAACCAACACTTGAGCAGCCAGTGCGAGGGTTAACCCGCTATCGGCTAATAACATAGTTAAACAAAGAGTTATATTAGCATTAGCGCCAACCCAATAACTAAACTGCTGCCATTGAGTGTGAGCTGTTTGTGCGCGTTTAATTAATACACCACTCGTAACTAGCAAAAATACAGTCCATAGCGGATACGCAACGCCTAAGCCTTGCTCGGGTATTATGGTATAGAGCGTTGCAATCAAGGTAAACACACTAAACGCAGCCACTAAATGAAACGTTAAACGTTTATAGTAACGCGCGCCAAAATAAAGCCCGTATAGACAAAGCCCAACCGCGAGTAATAACCCTACGCCATACATTTCCCTAAATACAAACAAATGATCATTGCTATCGACACTATAACGTTGTTGGCTAAAGACTAATAACATCGCAACCACTAACGCCACACCTTGCCAAAGATCCCAACGACTATTTTGCAGCACTAAAAATAACAGCATGACGATTAAACACACCATCACTATTTGCCATTGTAAGCTCACCGCCTCTGTCATTATCGCCAGCAATAAAGGAATTACTATCGCTAACAATAACGGATGATCCGGCTGTAATTTTAATAATCGCTGTAAACTATGTGGGCGATATTCTAATAAACGCAAAGTTAAACCTAATCGAGCTATGGCAATTAAACCAATAATAGAGAGCAGTGCAAAACCACCAACAATCCAATATTGCTGCGTATTGATTACACTCAGTGCCACCCAATACCAGCCAATATGCCCAGCCCATAGTAAATACCACAGCCAATTACGTTTTACTTTTTGCGCCACTAATACCGCAGCAAAAGTGATAAAGCCAATGTACATCAGTAAAGCAGCTAAATTACCACTGCCAGTATTAACCCAAATCGGCACGCTGTAAGCGCCAACTATGCCAAGCACGGCCAATAAAGGCCCTAAACGCAGCGCCATAGAGCTTGCGGCCAGTGCAATTACTGCCAGCATCACAAACGCCACGGTTGGGCTTAACATGGCATAGCTTGAATAAGCTAATAACGTTAATGCAAAGCAGCTAATAAACCCGCCACCTGCAAGTGCTGCAGGCACGTAATTATTAAAGCCTTCGAAGACAATACCTTTTCTATGTAAATACTCGGCACCGGCAATTAATGCGACACCAAATAAGCCCCCTAAGGTGAGTCGTAAGCTTGGTGATAATAAGCCGGCATCAAGACTGTATTTTGCCAAAAATATACCACCAAAGGCCAGCGCGACGCCGCCAATCCAGGTCATCCAATTTTCTTGGAACTGTGTTTTTAATTTACTAAAGAAAATATCAATAACTGAGGGAGAAGCTTGTTTCGGGCGAGAAGTTGTTATTATAGTCGGTGCGGTGTTTACGTATTTTTTTACCGATGGTTGCTGATGTAAAGTTGCCTCAGCTTGGGATGATCGTTCTAGCGTAAACGGATGATCTACTTGCGGCTCAGTTATATTAGCAGCAATGTCTAGCGACACTTGATGCTGCCCTGTATTGTCTACCATGACTCCACGCAGTTGTTTTTTTAACATCGCAATATCTTGCTTTAACGTACTTATTTGCGTTAAAGCAATAAAACCGGCAATAGAGCCTGCGACTACAACTAACGATAAAATGACTATGAGCCCTAAAACATCGTCCATTTTTCAATCCTTGACTGCTTTTAATATTCCCTTATAACGTAAAGTGTATTGAAAATATACCCAAAAATCTCAGCCTCGCTATTACGAGGCTGAAATTAAAGTAAGATTACTCTACCGAATCAGTAACCGTTCGCTCTAGCGTCATTTTATAGCCAGTGCTGGTTGTTTCATCATGCTCAAGAATTAATATGTAGTTACCTTCTTGGCTAAAGTCCATATCGCCTTGTTGCATGAGTACAATTTGCTGGCCATTATCTTCATAAAGCACATAAGTGGTGTAAATTTCATTATCGACAACCTGATCTTCTTGATCATACTGATCGATGCCATCAATAATATTTTTAGCATCATCTACGGTTTCACCATTGAGGGTAAATACCACATCAACGTCAGTAATATTTTGCCCCGCGTAACTATCAATTAAGTTAACGACTGTCACCTTATGACTGTAGCTACTTGGCGTTAAGGTTTCTTTTACTGTCATCATTCGCGGGCCGTAATCTTTATCTTTATAAAAAACACCAACATTACTTTGCTCGCGCTCAAGGGTTAGTAAAAAGTTATCAACAATTGCATTTCCTTGCTCATCTAACATAGCAATACTGTAACTGTTTGGAGCAAGCTCAATGTAGTTTGAGTAGCTGTCATTAGCGGTTACTTGCGAAGTGCTGCTTGCGCTCCCCCGCGTTGCACTAAAGCTAGTTTGCGGGTAATCATCAATAGTATTGATAAAACGCAATTGCCCTTGGGCATTTTGATGTTTGAGCGTGGTTACGGTATTGCTTGAAGTAACGAGATCTAGCGTAATACCATGTTCTTCAGTGGCGTAACTTGATCTGATCATCGCAACATAACTGGCATCATCATTTAGGTAAATCGAAGCAGACTCAAATAGCACATCAGTACTGCCGCTTTGAGTTAAATACAGTGTGTAATATCCTTCATCAAAGCTTTGCAGTGCCAGTTCGTTTAAATACCGTGGTGATGCAATTAACTCAGCGGTTTCAAATAAGCCATCATCATTTGCTAAATACACATCAAAACTAATGTTTTCTCCGGCAATATTAAAGAAGCCTAAATTAACAGCCCCTTCATCACTGCCGGTTGGTACACTTAACTCACTGAATGTTGGCTCTGAAAAATCGCCATCCATCACCCATAATTGGGTCATGTCGTCTTTTACCGAAACTGCTTTTTCACTGATCGTTATATAGCTGTCGTTTGCATCAAGGTACTTAAAGCTCACATCATAGTTATTAGTACTGTAATTATGACGAGTGGTAACGCCACCAAAATCAGTGCCTGAGCGCTCAGCATCTTCGATAAATAAACGGGTGTACGGGCTATTATAAGAGCCATTGTATAATTGGATATAACCACTTTTACTCGAGCTTGAGTCATCGCCAGAGCACGCAGTAAGGGTTGCAAGTAAAGAGGTTGTTAGTGCAGTTTTAAATAACGGGCCACGCATGTAATCAATTCCTTATTGTTAATAGTTTAAATTTGACCATTAACAAAAGCAATAATTCCATGATTTACAAAGCATTACCTCAACTTACAAATATTTACGTAACCGTAAATAAATGTACAAATATGCAATAAAATGCACAGTTTTACACATTAAAACAACAAAAAACCAGCGTAGTTACACTGGTTTTTATGCAAAATATAAGTTTATCGAGTGCGTTTAGAAAAACTAACACTACCTTCATCAATAATACTGCCCGTTAAATCTCGTGGCGTGGTATAAAAGCTCACATCAAGCTTATTGGCTTGATTATCCAAACTGATATGACTAAACCCCCATACAAAGCTTTTTGACCAAAGCAAATCATATTCAGGATATTGGCGTTCTTGAAACTGTGCAAACGGGGTATGTTTACCACGCATTTTAGACGCAGCGCCAGAAATGATCAGCGGCAATTTGCCAACGCTATTACCGGTATCAAACTTTGAGCAATCATCGGTTAGTAACTCTAAGTCATGCTCGTGGCCGGCAATATAACCATCTGCATATTTGCAAAGAGTTGGCATTAGTAATTTACGCAGTACGTGGCCTTCACTATATTTAGTGCCCCCAATTGACCATAAAATATGATGCCCATAAACCAGTTTCCATTTAGCAGTCGAGTTTGCAATGCCTTGTTCAAGCCATATAAGCTGAGCTAGGTCTTCATCATTTTGTGGCCCTTCATGGGGGTCGTGTACTTCAAGATCTGCGCGGCCATCACGTATTGCTTGTTGCTCATCTGCTTCGCTGCCATCTGGGTTTAGCGGCACATCATAATAACTTTGCCCTGCCAGTAACATATTGGTATCGAGTACAAAAAACTCTACATCGTTACCCGGCTCACCCATTTTGTAGCTATAGTAGCCTTTTTCGTCTAGATGAAAGTTCGCTTGCTCTGCCATCCATTGCGTTTGTACCGCTACGCCTTTGCGCGAGCTTTTCCAATCATGATTACCTAATGCGGAATACACCACTAAATTAGGCTCAGCTTTAAATAATGGCTCAAGCGGCGCATACACTAAGTCGTGTAAACGTTTTTGGTCGTCTTTACCATCATTAGCATCGGCACCATCAGGGTATACGTTATCACCGAGCTGAATAGCAAATTGGCACGCTTTTGTTTCACACAATTTTGCCATTGCGATCCCCACAGCCTGAGCGCCCCCTTGCTCTGTAGCAATCTCAGTGCCTGGATAAATATATATTGGTGCATGATCAAACTCATCGCGAGGGCGATAATCTTCTAACCAATCAGCAAGCTCTGCGGCTATAAACTGTTGCTTGTTTTTAGGGTTGGTTATGTGTTTAGTTTTTGGATAGTCAACATGATAACCACCATCACCAAAAGCTAAAAACTCAATCTTGCCGGAGGCTTTGTTACTGGTACTTGCGACGTCAGTACTGCTTTGTTTGTTACTTTGAGCTGTGCAACCAACCGTTGCTAAACATGCGGTTAGTGCAATATACAAAATAGTTTTATTAATCATAATATCCTCAACAATGAGCCTACTGTTAAGCAGGCTCATATGTTCACCTTACAAAGAAGATAACGTAAAACCTAGCTCAAATGTACGACCGTAAGATTCGTACTGGTAGTTGTAACGTTTTTCGCCGTGGTACAAGTACATTGGCTCATCTGTTAGGTTGGTGGCATTGAAATACACGTTGATATTATCGTTTAAGTAATATTTACTGCTGAAATCCAATTGCATGTGGCTATCTTCATAAACCGCCATATCAGCATCATCAAACTGGAAACTCTCACTCTTATATGATGCGCTTAAACGAGTGCTAATAGCATGATTTTCAAAGCCCACAATGATATTTGCCACTGTGTCTGCTTGATTTGGTAATTTTTCATCCGCATCAATAAAGGTTCCGTTTGCACCAAGCACAAATCCTGATTTAAAGGTTTTGTTCCAGTTTAGCTCGATCCCCGTTAATGACGCTTTACCGCCATTAACCATTTGCACTACTTCGTCAAAACCATCCCAATCACCGTTATCTTGTACTTCTTGTTGAATAATAAAGTTGTCGATGTCTTTATAGAAAACACCAGCAGATAACACCCCAATGGAACCTGGGTAATATTCGATTGATGCGTCTAAGTTCATTGATTCATAAGGGTCGAGATCTGGATTACCGACTTCAGCTTTACGCTCTGTAACCATTACGCCTTCATCTTCAACTGTTTCAGTTTCAATTAATTGGTAAGCAGCCGAATCGCTAAAGGTTGGCCGCGCGATGGTATTGGTGTAAGCAAAACGGGTCACTAGTTTATCGCTGATGTTATAGCGTAAATTTAAGCTTGGTAAAAAGTAGTCATAATCTTTACTTACTTGCCAAGGCGTTGTGGTAACAGTTTCTGTATCACTTACTTTATCGACTACTAAGTCAACTTGGTTACCTTGCGTTTCAAACTTAGTACCTTCATAACGCACGCCCGCGACAACATGTAACTTATCAATATCCATGCTAACCATCGCATAAGCGGCGGTAATATCTTCATTACTTACATAACTTTGACCATCAGATTCAACTTGTGACTCATTACTATTGAAAGCAAACGCCTCTTTATTTTTTCTCACAAAGGCTTGAATCGCGCCGCGATCAAGGCCCGGTCCAAAACTTCCCAAATCAAAGTCAGGTGCAGGCGCGGCAAAGTCGCTACCAAGAGCATCTAAAAAGTCGCCATCATAAATAGCAACCTTTACATCATTACGCTTTTCGCGATTTTGATGTTTAAAACCAAACTTAAATTCACCATTATTATTTTGCCACACAAAATCACGGCTGAAGTCGAGTTTAAAGCTAAGCTCTTCGTCTTCACTAAGGTTATTGGCCGCTTCAATTTTATCCATCTCAAACAGGCTTAAATCGTGGGCATTAGTCGATTGGCTTAATAATGGAGTATCAACGCGCGCAATGTAGCCCATATCAATATCTTTACCAGCAAAGGTCACATCTAAGCGGTTTGGCTCTTTTTCTTCTGATTTAGAATAACCAACATTATATTCAACAAACCAATTATCTAATTGATTTTCACCACCAAGTACCAGTGAAAGAATACTTTGTTCTTCATAACGGTCTTTGGTATCGCGGTCCATTTCTGCACCACTAAAGTTTGCACCGCTCTCGTTGCTATCTAATAGTTTGCCATCGCTAAACTTATACTCATTACGTTGGCGATACTCATCATCAGAAAAGTCACTATATAGTGTGCGTAAATAATATTTATCAGTGGCGCCGCTGTGTAAATCTAAATTAAGTGCTGCACCTAAACGCTCACGGGTAATTTGATACTGGCGTTGCTCAATTTCTTCAGCGCCAAATAATGAGACCTTGTCGCCAGTTGCTGCATCTTCAACATCAAATTCACTCCAACCACCGTCGGTCTCCATATTACGTGAACCAAAATCACGCTTAAACCACGAAATAGCTGTTGCTACACCTAGATCAAGACCACCATCAAGCTCATAAACATTAGTGTAACTACCTGAAAGCTTCGGGCTAGTTTTTGACTCTAATTCGTTATATGAGCCCTGTGCAGTAAAACTATAGCTCTCACCTGCTTTATCAAAGGCACTTAAGCTTTTTACTTCGATAGAGCCACCAATAGCACTGGCATCCATGTCTGGGGTAACAGTTTTACTTACTTCTAAACTTTGAATTAGTTCACTTGGCAATACATCCATCGCCACAGAGCGAACACCGGCCTCAGGCGACGGCACATTTAAGCCATTAACCGTAACGTTGTTTAAATTTGGATCAATACCGCGAATACCAACAAATCGCCCTTCACCTTGGTCGCGAGCGATAAAAATACCCGGTAAACGCTGTAATGCTTCTGCTGCGTTTTGATCAGGGAACTGGCCAATCGAGTCTGCACTGACTACCGATTTTAAATTAGTTGCGTTTTTTTGGCGGTTAATTGCGCCTGCTTGGCCAGCACTTTGGCCATAAACAATGATATTGTCGATGGCTTCTTGTTGCTCACCAATTATAATTTGTTGTGTAAAAACTTGTGAATCAACCACCGTAATTTTTTGTTCTACCGAGGGGGCACCAATGTAATCAACCACTAGGGTGTAATCACCCGCTGGCAACTTATTAAATGAAAAAGAACCATCGCGGTTACTTACCGTATTTAAGTTTAACTCTTTAACCGATACTTTCGCGCCACCAAAATACACACTTTGGCTAGCGTCAGTGATGCGACCTTGCACACGACCATCCGCTAAGGCTGGGGTCGCATATAAAATACCACAACACGCTAATGCAATACTCGATTTGATAAAAGGGTTCATAATTGTTCTCTTGGTTGCTGCTAATGATTTTGATTGTTTACTTGGCCATGCTTGGCTCGCAGCAACACCCTAAGGGGCAATCATGAAAGAAATATGTCAGTACCCGTTACGTCCTTGATAATTAGCCATTGTAAGGGCATTTTAAGTAGTTAAATACGGCAAAATGAGCTGATTTGACCCCCTGTTTTTATGGTTTTTTAATTCAAAAATCAACAATAATCCGTTTGAAAAGTTGCCAACGTAAAAAATATGTCATCACTGTGAGCTAATCTGACCCTAGTGGTGTTTAAGCTGTTTGCTTATTCTGCCTATCAAATATACCTATTGAGCTGACAATGAATTTATCGTTTTTAAAATTACATCGCTCATTACTGCTTATCTTAGTGGTGATGTTAACCAGCGTATTAACCCTGACACTTAGCTACGGTCACTATAAAGGCCATAGCCAGATCGATTGGTTTGATGTAGGTGGCGAAGGCGGTATTACTGCCATGACCCTGCTGTGGATCTTTTTTATTCTATTAAGTAGGCCAAAGGGACGAGTAACTAACTTATTATTCTCAGGCCTTGCGATTATGAATCTATCGATGACCCTCGATTTTATTGATGAATTTGTATATTACAGCAATGAACAAGCATGGCTCAGTACCATTGAATCCATTCCTGCACCATTTGGGATGATTTTAATGACCATGGCTTTGTATCATTGGCACCAAGAGCAAATGACCATTAATCAACAATTACGTAATCGCGAGCGCTTTTATCGAGAGCATCAACTCAGTGATGCTATCAGCGGACTAGCTAGCGCCGATTATATGAAAAGCCAGATCAGCCGCGAGCTAAATTTGCTCCACCATAGCCTGCATGGATTTTCATTACTGATGTTAGATATTGCTCAGTTTGATCGGTTTAATCGTCAATTTGGTGATGCAGAAGGCGATAAGCTGTTACAAGAGTTTGCTCAAGTGATCACCTTGAATGTACGTGAACAAGATTTAGTCTGCCGTTACGCCAGTGATTGCTTTATTGTCATGTTGCCCAATACCGAACTCGCTGTCGCAGAGCAGCTAAGCGTATCGTTAGTCAGTGCTTTAGAAGCGTTTTCGTTTAATAGCAGCGACAAAGCAGTGAGCTACAAACAAAAAGTACACACCAGTTTAGTAGCCGCAACGCACCGTGATTCGACCTCTGGTTTACTCAGTCAATTGCATCAAAAATTACTAACGAACAAAAACTTACATGGACATACTGCGTGAGTGCAAGCCTTAGTAACAGCAGTTATATCGACTCTCCTTATCAAGGTTTACAGTCATGGGCAGCGCAATTAGTTGATTTAGCCAAACACCGAGGGGTACACCCTGATAAGTTACTCAAAGGAACTCGATTATTTTATCAAGATTTTGCAGCTGGAACGGCTTCGATCAGTGTTGAGCAATTTTATCGATTACAAGAAAACTGTCGTCAATTTGATAATCAACACCAACTCAGTTTTTTACTAGGGCGAAAACTACTTAATCACAATCCGTTATATAGCGCATTTTCTCAAGCAGAAAGTTTACGCACACTGCAAAAACTACTCACACGCACTCCTTTGCATGGCTTTAACTTATTTAATGCCGAACATAAATACCACCAAGGCCGACATTACTTCATTATCAACCTCAGCTTCGGGGCAATAAATGCAGCCGTAGAACAATTTTGCTGCGAATTATTTGCCAGTTTTATCGCTGCAACATGTAAATGGCGAATAGGTAATAACAGTGATTTATGTTTTTCGTTTCCCTATGCGCAGCCCTCACACATAGAGCAATATCAAACTAACCTACAAGCCAACTGCAAGTTTTCACAACAATTATTTATGGTCAGTATTAGTGATGAACTTTATAACAAACACTTAATAGATAGCTGTCCGAGCCTGCTGCAGCAATCATTAGCAACCATAAAGCAGCACCCTTTACCCGCTGCGCCTTGGCTGCAATTAGTGCGCAATCATATTAGTGCTCAACCACAACAAAACCTCGAAACAGTTGCCCAGCATTTCGCTATGAGCCCCGCCACTTTTAAGCGAAAACTAAAACAACATCATACTCGTTTTAGCGCCTTGCAAGATTGTATCAATCGCCAAACCGCGGTGTTTAATATCGCCACTTTAGCGCAAAGTAACGAAACCCTAGCAGGCGAACTTAACTTTAGCGACTTAACTAACTTTCGCCGCGCATTTAAACGCTGGACTGGGACGACTCCCTCACAGCTGAGAGAATTGATTAACGAACATTAAGTTAACACTTGTAATTAAAGTCCCGCAAATGTACCTTATTAATTGAAATATCGAAATAAGGAAGATCGATGCAGGCATCATTAGAAGATCTAATCAATGGCTGGCAAAATGGTTGCCCGCAAAGTGCTGATGAACTTAAAGCTCGGCTTTACTACCACCTGAAACAAGTTTGTCATGTACATTTAGAAGGTTACCGTAATGAAATCGATTCAACCTATGTATTGCAGCACTTACCGCATACTGGATCGCTACTACATCAGTCACTTATTGAGTTAATTCCGCCACAACAAAGCATTAATCACCAAACACAATTTAATACTTATTTAAGTGTATTTATCCGTAATATTTTACGCGATGAAATTCGCAAGTTTCAAACTCTCAAACGCACTCCTAACGCAGAAAAAATCCAGCAACAAAACGATCAACTAAAACACCAAGAGGATTTTTTAGCATTAGATAGCGCCCTAAATCATCTAGAAAAAAATCATCCGCAAAAAGCTCAAATATTCTCTCAACATTACTTTTTGGGCCTAGATACTAAAGTGCTAGCTAAACAATTCAAGGTCTCACTTGCTACTATTTATCGCGAATTAGATGCTGCTAAAGCGTTTATAAAAGTGCGTATTCAAACAAATTAAGATAATTAATGAATCAATTTAAAGACGCGCTTTCGTGTTTTGAACACTTACTTACACACCATGCCAACAACTTAACCTCAGGATTGCTGCAATTACAACTATCTGATGAACAATTCATCATTGAAGTGAAGCAATTAATAAATGCACATACAAGTAATGATCAAAGCTCATTGTTTAATGACTTATTACATGGCCAATTAAATTTACTTACTAATGATCATCAGCTTTTACAACTGCAAGGCGACGAAATAAGTCACTTTAGGTTAGAGCAATTAATTGGCTATGGGGGAATGGGTGCAGTTTACTTGGCGACTAGAAATGATGGCCAGTTAAATCAAAAGGTAGCGATTAAGTTATTTTATCCATCCATTGTACAATTACATGGACAAAAACATGTTTTACAAGAAGCGCAATATCTTGCCAAATTATCACATCCCAATATAGCTAGCATATTAGATGTCGGTAAATGCAGTATTGGCACTTACATCATCATTCAATATATAGCCGGTGATACATTAATTAACTACGCAAAAAACCTTTCGCAAAAAGCAAGGTTAGAGGTATTTCAAAAAGTATGTGATGCCGTTGAGTATGCTCACCAAAATAGGGTGATCCATGCAGATTTAAAGCCTTCAAATATCCTAGTAGATAACAATGGTGAACCTAAACTTGTTGATTTTGGGGTTGCGCGTTCCAGTTCCATGAATCATGAAATACCATTACATAACGCATATATAAAAGCGCTTAGTCACGAGTTTGCAAGCCCAGAGCAACTGGCTGGTGAAAGCTTAACAACCCAAGCTGATATCTATAGCCTCGGGCGTATTTTAGAAAAACTACTTATACAACCTATTAGTACAGAGCTTCAAGAAATCATCAATAAATCACTGGCGCCACTACCACAGCAACGCTTTGCATCAGCAGATACATTAAAACAAAATATCGCCGCTTATCTGGCGCATCGTCCATTACTTTGGTTTAAACACTCAAAAACATATATATTAGGTAAGTTTATAAGACGCTCCCCTCTTACTGCTGCTCTAATAACCTCAACTATCGCTTTTTTGGGTGTCGCCTGTATTAGCTTATTTCTTTATCAAGATGAACAAAAGCAAGCCGCAAAGCAACAGTATGAACTACTCAACTTTTATCAAAACTTACTAATTAGCAGCACACCGCTAGCGCCGCAAGGTGCAAAACTGTCGGTATCGGCCTTGTTACTTGCTGGTGTTGAACAAGTAATGCAGAGTCAATTAAGCCCAAAAAACCAACAAAGCGTACTCTTAACCGTTGCCCAAAGCTTATACTTGCATGGAAATTTTACAGCAGCTTTAGATATATTGGCGTTGTGCGATAGTTCGATTGACATGCAAATATTAAAAATTAAAAGTTTAATTAAATTAAATCAACAACAAAAAGCACGAATTCTTTGGCAAAAACTATCGCAGCAAAACCCTCAAAACAGCAACATTAAATTGCTTGGTTGGCTTACTAAAGATAGCTATTTAGCTGGTGACATAAAGCAGATCAAAATAGCTTTTCAAAATAGCGATGCATCCGAACTAAAACTGGAATTATTAATACATATTTTTACTCATCGTGATAATCACCCTATACTCAGCCGTCAATTAATTCTCGAGAATGAAAATACGACAGCAACGTCTGCCTCGCAAAAAGCATGGCAATCGTTAATGAAAAGCAGCCTACTGATAGAAGATAATCAAATAGACCAAGCAATTAAGTTACTAGACTCAACATTAAAAAATGCTGCGAATAACTACCACCCACTACATTGTGAGCTCGCAAAATTAAACCATTTTGCGGCAAATTTATATGCTCAAGCAGGTGCACAACTTGCGCAAGAACAAGCCCTGAATAAAGCCATGTTTATCTATCAACAGCTACTCCCAAACTTTGAACATGAACTTAGTACTGTACTATATGAGCAATATCAATATTACCTAAAAGAACGTGATTATTTGCAAGCAAATAACTTTTTAAATAAACAGCTACTACATTGTTCGACAAGTGATCAAAAATGCATGAAGGGGCGTTATGAAAGTACCATGCTAGGTTTAAGTTTGCGTAAGTACTCACAAACCTTAAAGAATGCAGAGCTATGGCTTGCCAATAATACACAACAATCAAGCCAATTTTACGATATCACCTTAGCAAAATACACGGCGCTATATGAACAAAACACACTGGATAAAACAGCATTATTTGATATTGATATAACGCAACTAAGCAAGCAACAACAAGTTCAATGGTTAGAGCTTGTGATAAAAACAAATATGTTTAATGCGTTAACTTCACAGCAAATGCAACAGCTCATTGATTCTGCTAAATCAAACTCTTCCCTTGCATTTGAGTTAATAGCGGCTATTAATAAGCTCGACAATAATCCACATACTCAGTGGTTAGCACAACTCGAAAAACAAAACCATAAACCACACTCCACAAAGAACCAATTTAGCCCTGCCAGAGATATCAACGCGATAATTGCAACAAAACGAGTTAGCTCAATCACGGCCCCTAAAAATGCAAGCCAACTAAAAATAGGCTCTGAATATACACTTGAATGGGATAGCAAACGATTAATTGGCACGACCATAAGTATATTAGTCAATCATACCGTTAGTTATAAAGTTAACAGCTTTGATGACTTTAATAACCTTAAACAAATTGATTGGCATCCAGCGGCAACTAATATAAAAAACACAGGAACAGCTCAAATTGACCCCTATCACTTTATGGCCAATGGCACTAATCGCTTTAAACTGATGCTCGTCAGCGATTTAGGTTATTGGAGCCTATCTGATGGATTATTTAGTATTGCTTCAGGTAAAACCGTTGATAACGGTTTAGAACACTTTTTACAACAAGGCAAATTAGTTTCAGCAGTTATCACGCCTAAAGCCCTTGATACTTACCCAGTTGGCCAACAAAAAACGATAACCTGGAACGCTAACAAACTCATCGGACAAACTGTTGCTATGTATGTTCTGCATGATGACTCTCGCGGAATTGGCGATAAGCAACAAGTGGATTTAAATATAGTCAACAATAGACGCTGGTATCAGTTTGCTGAAGAACTGCCAAATACAGGAGAGTTTAAGTTAGACCCTGCACTCTTTAATGGCCGAGGTAATAATTATAAAATTTTAATCGTCTCTGATCTAGGTTACTGGAGTGTTTCTGATAAACGGTTCTCAGTGGTAAACCCATTGTAATTTGGGTTAAAGCAGTCGCTCTAGTGTGCGACTGCTTTAATTAATTTTATTACTTAGCCACGCCACTATTTTGATTATCCCGGTGAATTTTAGACCAAGTATTAGGCATTAAACCTGTGCTGTCGGTTTGAATAGCCACAAGCTTACCTGTTGCACTTGCGGCCGATACATTACTTTCAGATAAAGTACCTATGTATAAAACCCCCTGACTATCGATAGCTGGAGAAGACCAAGTTACATTTGCTTTTAAATCATATTGCCATGCAAGCGTGCCATCTGGTTTATATGTATAAAGTAAATTACTTTCTGAAGAAAAGTACACATTACCATTATCGCCAATGGTAGGAGACACATAAACATCACCGGTAATTGCCACCTGCCATTTTATACTTTTATCATTGATATCGAGTGCGTAAAACTCACTATCATCATTATTTTTTGTACCAAAATAAATCGTACTACGCGACTCATCTATCGCTACCGATGAGCGAATGTATGGCGCCTCGAACACCTGCGGGTTTGGTAACTCAAACTGCCAACGAAGATCCAAATTATCATCAAAGCTGTATAAAACTCCGGCTTCAGACCCAAAGTAAATATTATTGTTAGAATCAATAGCTGGAGTAGAGTAAACCAAGTCACCTTCAAAGGTGTCTATATCTTTGAATTCGCCAACTAACTCATAACTATTTAAATCAAGCTTAAGTACGCGCCCTTCATCATAAAATACCAATTCTCCATTGTGATTTACCGCTCCATTTACAAATCGGTCTTGTCGCTCTGCACAGTTACATAAACGCTCAAACAAGCTCTCACCCGTTTGCGCATTAAAAGCGCGGATATCTAAACCGGTATATATAACTTGGCCTTCAAAAGCCGCAACCTTGGTTAAACCAGAACCTGTTTGAAAGCCATAATCAGATACGCGTTGACGCCACATTTGCTCGCCGCTACTATTTAGAGCTACTAAATCGCGATATGCTTTTTCAAACTCACCTACTCGCTTATCAACAGTGAAATAAATATTTTCATTATGTACAACAGGGCTTGAACGCACTTCTTCACCATTAGGCAAAGTGTAACGCCACTTTTCACTGCCATTGCGGTTATAAGCTACCATCAAATCACTGCCTGCGGGGTCATTGCGTACATTCTTAGCTGTGCCTATATAAATTGTTTGCTCATCAGCACTAAGTGCCGGTGACGAGTAATAAGCAAAGCTTGTTGTTGGTAATAATTTTTCCCACACTAAGCGCGACGCTTCTACTTTATCTGGCTGTTTATCTGCATCAGATTTTGTAGTTTGTGAGTCATCGCTACCACCTCCACAAGCAGATAGAAGAAGACTGAACGTGAATAAAATTGATGTTTTAACTTTAGGTGATTCAAACTGTAACTTCATGTAATTTTTTAGATAGTTATTATTTATAGCTAAATAAATTTTACGAAGAAATCACAACAATGACAGACACGAATAGCAGTTAAATTTTTCTCATAAATTTAAAATATTTTTATCTGTCTTAATGGCGTTACTAAATCGTTGAGACGAATTACTTATTCTTAGCGTCTGGTATTGCCTCTACAGGCACGCAACTATTAGGGTCTAGCTCAAAGCCCTCGTGCAATGCATTTTGCATTTTAGCTAAAAACGCTTTACTTAAAGGCTCACGTGCCGTGATTGAATGATATTCAACCTCTCCTTTATGTGTACATTTATAAGGATATACATACTGATTTTCATCAATCTCTGCAGATGGGTCACTCATCGCGCCCCCTGGTAAAACACCAACCATCAAACAACAAAAAATTAAACGAGCCACAATCACCTCCATACAACACCATAACAGCGGGTTTACCCCCGTTCTTTTAAGGGTTTACCCCGCGTCGGCCTTATAACCTAACATTTACACATTTTACGTGATATAAAATCTCTGCGACGGTAATTTTGCAGGCCACTAAAACGAATAAAAGCGCGATAAAAATTATCGCGCTTTATTTTTGTTAAAACTAAAAGATTGTAAGTGGAGTTAACGCTGTGCGCTTTCTCTTAATGCATTTGTGTTGTTAACAAAATCTTTTGCTTTTTGCTGATCAAATAAGAAATAGTTAAAATCTTTACTGCTATTTCCTACATCATTAGTAATAATAATATTAAACTCATCAGTCACTAACGATAAGTACATTGTATTTTGATCATCCGGGAAGCTAATCATGCCTGTGTCATCAACACTGTAATCAAGCTCTGTATTAATGGTTGTGAAACTTTCATCACTATAAATTGTGATTTTATCTTCATCAAACTTCAAATAACTAACCACCCACTGATCATCTCGATCTCGGTCGACCATATATATATCGCGCCCGATTAAATGTTCGACGTTACTTACTGGTTTATTGTCGGCAACAATACTCATGTATTCTTTGGCATCGTTTTCGCTAGTAAAATGCGGCCAAATATGCTCTTCAAAAGTAGCAATTACCACATTACTCGAGCCAATTAATAAACTATAATTAGCCCCATACATTAATGATGAACCATCGCGTAATATTAATTGATTATCAGAAAATATCTGGTAAGTCCCTGTTGATAGGTTGTTATCTTGATAATATTGAAATGAGTTATTGTCATCAAATTGAAAATAACCAAGCTCGCCTTCCACTTTATAATCATGATCTGTAAAATACAAACGCTTACCCAAGTAGTTATTAGGGCTAATTAGGCCAGTCAAAGAAACAGGGGGCTGATAGCCTATCTGTTGTAAAATTTCATCAGGTAGTGGAGACGAAATAGGCCGCTCAGTTGCTCGATTAAACTTGCGATTATCGAACGTTTTCTCTCTTGGTTCCTCACCTTGGCTATAGGTAAATTGATGCATGTTATTTACATAAATAGTATCTTCGATCTGTTCAATTAGCTTCCATTGCCGAGTATTCCACAACCAGCAATTAGGATCTTGCTCAACGTAGTAACAATCATCTCGTCCATTTAGGTTTCGCGTTATTGTAAGAATGTCATCATCAAGATGCCAGTTACCAGCATAAATTCGACTTTCAGCAACTGATAATTGCCCATCCTCATTGCTGTC
Organism: Pseudoalteromonas rhizosphaerae; assembly: GCF_028885455.1. NCBI lineage: Bacteria > Pseudomonadati > Pseudomonadota > Gammaproteobacteria > Alteromonadales > Pseudoalteromonadaceae > Pseudoalteromonas > Pseudoalteromonas rhizosphaerae. Next base: position 1,035,389 of record NZ_CP118496.1, on the reverse strand, counting down.
GTACACACTCATCGAAATAGCTTTGCCATCAGGCCAAAGCTCAAACCAAAACTCATCTAAACTCTTACCATCAAAGTTGTAGCTATATATTCCAGGGATTGTTGCAATATTGAATGTCTCTGATTCGTCGATAATGCTGCCAGTACCTTCAATCGCATTTTTAATTCCGTCAAATTCACTAAATACAGCAAACGTTGCAATATCACCATCACTTGTTAATTGCCTAAATAGTATTGTTTCATTATCGTAATCACTCAGTGTGATATGTAATGACTGTTTGTTATTATCTTCTATCATTCGCCAAGTAATAGGCGTATTTCCAAGCTCTGAAACAGCACCTGTTCCATCGTCATTTAACATTAACGTAATCGCACCAAGAGATACTTGATCAACGAAAATATGCGGTGCAGGCAATGCAATAGGGTTTTGAGTTTGCGCGAAGGTAAAATCAACTTGCTCATTTTGAGTGAATACTTTAAGGATAGACTCGTTAGTGAGTTGATAATTTTCTAACTCACCATCTGGGTACTCTACATTTTTATACTCAGTTTCTTTGACTAAAAAACCATTTTCAGTTGCCGCAATTAACTTTAGCTCTGCTTTATAAGTAGTAACCTCTTGGCGAACCCGCTTTGTTTCACCATCAATTTCAATATCAGCAGTAGTCTGATAAGCATAAAAACCTTCAGGATTATTTAAGGTATACACATCGTTTTGATATATCCAGTCGAAGCGACCATCATAATTTTGAAGAAGGTAACGACCAGTGCCGTCGTTATCTAATTCAATAACTTGATTAATAGATAAATTGCCACGATTATAGTAAAAAGTTTTAATGTTATTAGTCTTTGTAGACTGAACAACCTTCTCATCAGCTAGCATTTCTTCTTGGGCCTGGCTAAACTCGGGCGTTTGCTCCACTTTTTTAATATACTGAGTCATTTTTTCATTATCTAAAGCCAGCTCTAAAACATTATTTACTCCCTCGGGTAAAGCAAATAATTCATTGCTCGTTGATTTGTCCAAAATAACTTTTATAGTCGTAGCAACCTTAACGAGCTCATCAGCACTAATCTCATTCGACAAGCGTTTCAAGTCTTGCTCGCTTTTAATGTCTACGAATAAATTTTCTCGCGCCAAAAGCGCCGACTTTGCTGTGGTTAGATTAGTAATATTTACCGAAAAGTCTTCGTCATTAGTAAGTACAGCGTCATCGCCCGCTTTCGTTTTCAAGCTTGCAAAGCTCATTAGTCGTGACTGCAACAAAGCGGCTTGTTGTTGCTCTTTACCCTGTGCTTCAATTGTCACCAATTGACTCATATCAGCATCATCGTCAAGTGCTAACTCTAAGCTATAATAACCATCGCTATTTGTCGTTGTCGTGAACTCTTGCGATCCTATTTTGGCTTTTATAGCCGCGTCAATTAAGGGGGAATCTGTTGCTATGCCTTCCAGTGATAATTTAACCAGCTGCTGTTGAATATCAACTACAACATTTTTTTCACTCGTTAAACCTTCACTGTCTGTAACAGTTAAATTTAAAGATATTTTTTTATCTTCGCTAACACTTGGCGCAATAAAGCTAACAGTCCCTGTATTGGTGTTCTCTAATGCAACTGACAACCCTGCATTTTGGCTCCAAAGATAAGTAACGGGGCCTTCATCTTGCACTGTGGCACTGATTGAAATAGCTTGTTTTTCAACTACTGCTGTATCGCTTACGCTAATAACTGGTGCGGTATTTATAGGCTCATCAGGGTGATCAACAAAATCAGATTCACAGCCAGACAATAAAGCCAGCGAAATAGATGCCGCAAGCATTGATTTAATTAGATTCATAAAATTATCCCTTTCGTTGTTATATTTTGTCTACCTGACGATAATAAGATAATGAACAATAAATAACCCATAACGAAATCTGTATAATAATTTCTCACAAAATTAAAATATTTTTTTATTTTCCACTTATAGCAATTTAGGTAATACTGAATTTCTCAATAAAGCCCTTGCTATTGTGACAAATTAACAAATAATGGAGCCACTGTTCACGGGATTAGAATGAGGAAAAATGAACACGATACTAACCACGCAATGTGCCGATGATGTCGGCTTAATAGCGAAAATCACCGGACTTTGTCATCAGCATAATTTAAATATTACCCGCAATAATGAATTTGTAGATAAAGATGCTCAGCGCTTTTTTATGCGCACTGAACTAACGGGCCAACCAGATCCAGATTTTTTAAATCAATTACAAGCTTTGTTACCCGATGGCGCGCAATTAGCACTGCACACTGACGAGAAAACTAAAGTGGTGTTACTAGCGACTAAAGAAGCCCACTGCTTAGGGGGCGTATTGCTAAAGCAATTTGAGCAAGCACTGAATATTGAAGTATTGGCTGTGATTGCTAATTATCCTGACTTAGCGCCATTGGCGAAGGGCTTTGATGTGCCGTTTCATGTGGTCAGCCATGAAGGTCTATCACGCGCTGAACACGACCTGCAAGTGGGTGACTTAATTGCCAGCTACAATCCCGATATCATTGGCCTTGCCAAATATATGCGGATTTTAAGTCCTGAATTTGTAGGCCGCTTTGATGGTAAAATTATCAATATTCATCATTCATTTTTACCTGCTTTTATCGGTGCAAAACCATATCATCAGGCATTTGAACGAGGAGTTAAGATCATTGGTGCAACAGCGCATTTTGTTAATAATGAGCTTGATGAAGGGCCGATTATTATGCAAGACGTCACCCATGTAAACCACGCAAACACTGCCGAAATGATGGCTAAAATGGGCAAAGATGTAGAGAAAACAGTGTTTTGTAAGGCACTGCAATTAGCATCAGAACATAAGCTATTTATTAATGGTAATAGAACCGTCGTATTTAGCTAGGCTCTAGAAATAGAGTAGAATGAAGAGGCGCAACGCCTCTTTATTTTTATTATTATTGACACTTTTATACTGTACTTAATGTGTTTGCTCGATAGGTTCGAGTTGTAATTTTGCAGCTATCAACACCGCTTGCGTGCGGTTATACACTCCAAGCTTACGGAATATCGCGGTGATGTGCGCTTTGATCGTTGCTTCTGAAATATGTAGTTCATAAGCGATCTGTTTATTCAACAAACCTTCGTGCAAGTACTGCAGCACTTTATATTGCTGTGGGGTAAGGGAAGCTACTTGAGCGGCGATTTCTTTATCTTCATTGGTAACGCTCGCTACTTTGTCTTTAAGCTCAGGTGGTAGCCATACATCGCCATCGAGTATTTGATTAATTGCTCCGGCAATATCATCTGATGATGATGACTTAGGAATGAATCCCATCGCCCCGTAGCTCATAACTTTTGAAACAATATTGATATCTTCACTGCCAGAGACAACAGCAATTGGCAAGCTTGGATAATCTTCACGAATGCGAATTAGGCCATATAAATCGCCACTGCCGGGCATATGTAGGTCTAGTAGTAAGATATCTAAATCTTCTTGTTCACTAAGCACTTGCAATGTAGTTTCAAAATTTTCAGATTCAAAAACCTCTAAACCATCAAACTTTGCCGTTAATGCCCCTTTTAGTGCTTCGCGAAATAACGGGTGGTCATCCGCTATTAAAAACTGACTCATGGTTCACTCCTAATGAATTCGGCTGCCATCTATCAAATAGCTGACAGCCGATATACTACGTTTAGAATCAACTTCTAATCAAGTTTTTAACGCATATTTAACGATTTAATCGGTTCTCGATTAATTCATCAACCACACCAGGGTCTGCAAGTGTTGAGGTATCACCTAATTGCTCGTGCTCATTTGCAGCGATCTTACGTAAAATACGACGCATGATCTTACCTGAGCGGGTTTTAGGTAAACCTGGTGACCATTGGATCATATCTGGCGATGCAATTGGGCTAAGCTCTTTACGAACCCAATTACGTACCTCTTTGGTTAATTCGTCACTGACCGTTACACCCTCGTTTGGCGTTAGGTAAACATAAATACCTTGGCCTTTAATATCGTGCGGGTAACCTACTACAGCAGCTTCGGCAACCGCAGGGTGAGCAACCAGTGCACTCTCAATCTCGGCAGTACCTAAGCGATGTCCTGATACGTTTAATACATCATCAACACGGCCGGTGATCCAGTAGTAACCATCTTCATCACGGCGACAACCGTCTCCAGTAAAGTACACACCCGGATAAGCAGAGAAGTAAGTTTGTTCAAAACGTTCATGATCGCCATAAACTGTACGAGCTTGTGATGGCCAGCTATCAAGAATAACTAAGTTACCATCAACTGCGCCTTCCAGAGCATTACCTTCAGCATCAAATAATGCTGGCGCAATACCAAAGAATGGACGGGTTGCAGAACCTGGTTTCATATCAATTGCACCTGGTAAAGGTGTGATCATGATGCCACCAGTTTCAGTTTGCCACCAAGTATCAACAATTGGGCAGTTACCTTTACCCATGTTTTCGTAATACCAAGTCCATGCTTCTGGGTTGATTGGCTCACCCACCGAGCCCAAAATACGTAGGCTATCGCGGTTTGAGGTCGCTGTTGGTTCATCGCCTTTGGCCATCAGTGCACGAATTGCCGTTGGCGCTGTGTATAAAATTGTAACATTATGCTTATCGACTACTTCACCCATACGTCCTGCGGTTGGGTAAGTGGGTACACCTTCAAATAAGACTTGCGTACAACCATTAACTAATGGGCCGTAAGCAATGTAACTGTGACCTGTGATCCAGCCCACATCGGCGCTACACCAAAAGATATCATCTTCTTTTAGATCAAACACATATTCGTGAGTCATCGATGCATATACTAAATAACCACCAGTCGTATGAACCACCCCTTTAGGCTGACCTGTTGAACCTGAAGTGTAAAGAATAAAGAGTGGATCTTCTGCATTCATCGGCTCTGGTGCACAGTCTGGGGCTTGATCAGCAACTAAATCATGCCACCATACATCATGTTCATGCCATTGTACGTCGCCACCCGTTAACTGATGTACAACAACGTGTTCGATGGTAGTGACCGACTGTTGTGCAACGGCTTCATCAACATTTGCTTTAAGCGGTACTGTATTGCCTGCACGACGCCCTTCATCAGAAGTAATAACAATTTTAGCACCAGAATCTTTAATACGATCAGCAATTGCTGATGGTGAGAAACCACCAAAGACCACCGAGTGAATTGCACCTAAACGCGCACATGCTTGCATTGCATAAACAGCTTGCGGTGACATAGGCATGTAAATAGCAATACGATCGCCTTTTTTAACACCGAGCTTTTTCAAACCGTTGGCAAATTTTGCCACTTCGTCATGCAGTTGTTGATAAGAAATGTGCTCACTTTGCGAAGGATCGTCACCTTCCCAAATCAATGCCGTTTTATCTGCTTTAGTTGCCAGATGGCGGTCAATACAGTTGTACGAAGCATTAAGCTCGCCATCTTCATACCATTTAATACTGATATGGCCTTTATCAAAAGAGGTATTTTTTACTTTAGTAAAAGGTGTTGACCAATCGAGACGTTTACCGTGCTCTGCCCAAAAACCTTCTGGATCATCAATAGATTGCTTGTAAAGTGTATTATATTTATCGTTATCAACTAAGGCTGCATTCTTGATATGTGCAGGAACTGGATAGATACTTTGTGACATAGTCGTCTCCATTTTAATTACTTGCCTAAGGCCTATCTTAAGGATCACCCAGCATAGCGGGCGAAAGTATTAGACCTTAGTTGTATTATCTTTGATTTATTTCACTGAACGCTCTAATTGTTTTAAAATTTCATCATTTTACGCTATTAATACAAAATGTTAATGATATGTTTAAACTAGGGTAGCAAGCTTGCCACCTTAGTCTAATAGACCAATAGGTAATTGAGTAAAAAGCATACTTAATCAAAAGTGGTATCACAACACAAGTATCATGATGCAACAAGCAGCCCCGAATAGGACTTTGACTATGACAACAAAATCAACAGTATTAAAAACACTTACTGCCACTGCCGTATTGTGCGCGCTCTCAGCTACAGCACAAGCCGCAACGATTGGTGGCACTGATGTTACTTATGGTGGTTATATAAAACTCGATGCAATGTGGAGTGATTATTCAGCTGGCGCGCCTGCAGGAACAAATGTAGGGCGTGACTTTTATGTACCAAGTACATTAACAGTCGGTGCCGACAACAACTCTGATGCTGTATTTGATATGCACGCACGTCAGTCTCGTTTTAATTTTGGCACATCAACACTCCTAGACAACGGCAAAACCATAAGTAGTAAAATCGAAATAGACTTTTTAGCATCTGCTGCTGGCGGTAATGAACGCGTATCTAACTCATATGCGCCACGTATTCGCCACGCATTTATTTCTTACGACGGCTGGTTGTTTGGTCAAACATGGTCAAACTTCCAAAATGTTGGTGCACTGCCTGAAACTCTTGATTTTGTAGGTCCAGCTGAAGGCACGGTATTTGTTCGCCAAGCACAAGTTAAATACACAACTGGCGCATGGTCTTTCTCGCTAGAAAACCCTGAAAGTACAATTACAACTTCAAATGGTATGGCTGTAACCGATGATGCATCATTACCGGATTTCACAGCACGTTACACACATACTGCTGATTGGGGTAACTTAGTGGTTGCAGCGCTTGCTCGTCAACTTACTTATAAAGTGGGCGGCCTTGACGCTGATGAAACATCAATTGGCATTAGTGCATCAGGTATGTTTAAAGTTGGCCAAGACAACGTTAAATTTATGCTTACCCAAGGTAAAGGCTTAGGTCGTTACGTTGGCTTAAATGTTGCACATGGTGCAGTGCTTAATGGTGATGAGCTAGATGCAATTGACTCTACATCAGGGTTTATTGCTTACCAGCACAATTGGAATAACCAATGGCGCTCAACATTCCTTTACTCGTTCTTCTCAGCAGACAATAACACTGATTTGCTTACGATTACCGGTGACCCAACTGAATCTAGCCAAAGCTATAGCGCTAATATTTTATACTCACCAGTTAAACGTTTAACGTTTGGTGCTGAGTTAAAGCATGCAGAACGCGAAACAGAAAGTGGCGTTGATGGTGATTTAGATCGCCTGCAGTTCTCAGTTAAATACGCGTTCTAAGCTAAAACTAAAATTATATTACTTCCTTAAGCGGCTTTGGCCGCTTTTTTATTACTCCAAAATCAAACTCTTTATCGAATAAAACACAACAATGCAATTGCAAATCGTTGGCATTTAGATTAAATTGCGTACTTCTTTTTAATTTATGGGATGTCACATGTCTGCCCCGCAGTTTTTACGTTTATCTAAATTAGCAGCTTTTACTTCGCTAGCTATAAGTGGTGTTGTTCACGCAACCGAAGAAAATAACAATCATGAATCCCTTGAAAAAATAGCTGTGTATGGACAACACCATAAAAATTACATTACGGAAGATGCGCAGTCAGCAACCAAATTGGGCTTAACAATTAAAGAAACACCGCAGTCGATCTCTGTTATATCGCGCGCCTTAATGGACGACTTCTCTCTCGATGATATTAATGCCGTACTAGAAAGCACGCCAGGCGTAACTGTTGAACAAATAGAAACAGATCGCACATATTTTAAAGCCCGTGGTTTTGAAATTACTAACTTCCAAGTAAATGGCATGGGTACCCCGCAAGATAACGGCTCGATTCAAGGTACACTTGATACCTCTATTTTTGAAAGCGTAGAAGTTGTTCGCGGCGCAAATGGTTTGATGACTGGTGCAGGTAACCCGTCAGCTACCGTTAACATGGTACTTAAAAAGCCAACTTATCAAACAAAAGTAAGCGCTTCTGCATCGTTTGGTTCATGGAGTAACAAACGCTTGGAACTCGACGCCTCAACGGCGTTAACTGAAAATCAGGCCGTACGTGTTGCGTTTACAAAACAAAAAACAGATTCATACCTAGATCGCTACGAACAAGACAAAACCATTTATTACCTTGCCTATGAAGGCCAGCTTACCAACAGTACGACTTTATCGGTAAACTATGTCAATCAACAAAAAGATGCCGACAGCCCGCTTTGGGGAGCATTACCGCTTTATTATAGCGATGGTAGTGCAACAAATTTTGATGTATCGACAAGTACAGCGTCAGATTGGTCATATTGGAATAACTCTACTGAGCAACTTTTCGTCTCAGTTGAACAAAACATTACTAATACTTGGTTTTTAAAAGCAAATTACGCGCATTTAGTAAATGAGCAAGATTCTGAGCTATTTTACGTTTTTGGTACTCCCGATCGTGAAACCGGCCTTGGCTTAACGGGTTATGCAAGTGAGTATGACCATAAAGACAAGCACGACATTTTTGATTTATACGTTGCGGGTAAGTTCGATTTATTCGGCATGGCGCATGATTTATCATTTGGTGTAAACCAGGCTGATATGGATAATTATGATAAGTCACTTTATGACAACACGACAGGCAATGGTTCTCCTCCAATGCCAGAGCTTGGTGGCTGGGATGGCGCAGCGCCAGTGGCAACGCTTACGGATGGTTTGACCGGTGGTGATGTTACTAACAGACAACGTTCTGCTTATATTTCTACGCGTATTCGTGCTACCGACTCACTCAGCTTTTTAGCCGGTGTTAGCCAAGTTAACTGGCAATCTAAAGGTATGTCGTATGGTGTTGCCAAAGATAAAAAAGCGGATAAAACCATTCCTTATTTTGGCACTGTGTACGATATTAACGACGATCTAGCAGCGTATGCCAGCTACACAGAAACATTTGTGCCGCAAACTGAGCGTGAGATCAATGGTGATTACCTCGATCCAATCACAGGTAAAAGCAGTGAAATAGGCGTAAAAGCACAGTTATTAGACAGTAACCTGTTTGTTACCCTTGCTTATTTTGATGCTAAGCAAGTTGGCCTTGCGGTTGCAATTCCAGGCTCAAAACCTGATGACACCCGTTACTATGGTGCTGATGGTATTAACAGTGATGGTTTTGAAGTGGAGCTTAGCGGTAAAATTACTGAAACCCTCAGTACTAGTTTTAGTTATAGCACCATCAATATTGATGGTGATGAGCTTGTTAAGAATTACACCCCTAAAAACCAGTATAAACTTGCCATCACTCATAAAGTGACTGAGATTAAAGGGCTAACATTTGGCTTAAATTACCGCTGGCAAGATGACACTAAACGCATTCAGCCAATTACAGCACTGGGTGTTACTCCAGTTACCAAACAAGATGCATTCGGTATCTTAAACCTTATGACTACTTACGATATTACGGATAATGTCGGTTTGTCGTTCAATATTAATAATGTAACCAATGAAAAATACATCCACAGCCTGTATTGGGAGCAAGGCTACTATGGTGCACCACGTAACTTCACTGTCTCAGTGAATTGGCAGTTATAACTCGCTAACAAAAATACAAATACAAATACAAAAAAGCCGCTAAATATTATTTAGCGGCTTTTTTAATGTTAAGTGCGGGTCAAATCGCGCTTATTAAATACTTTTAAAGCTCAGCATCATCTGCTAACACTGTATCTTCAACATCGTCAGGCTTAATTGTTGCTTTTAATAGCAACATATCACGTAACTTACCTTCAATCTCGTTAGAAATCTCAGGGTTCTCTTTCAAGAACTTAATTGAGTTTGATTTACCTTGACCAACTTTACTACCATTGTAGCTATACCAAGCACCTGCTTTTTCAACCAGCTTATGCTTAACACCTAAGTCAATTAACTCGCCATGCTTAGAGATGCCTTCACCATACATGATGATAAATTCAGCTTGCTTAAACGGAGGAGCAACTTTGTTTTTCACCACTTTAACGCGGGTTTCGTTACCCACCACTTCGTCGCCCTCTTTAACAGAACCGATACGACGAATATCTAAACGTACTGACGCGTAGAATTTAAGTGCGTTACCACCAGTAGTGGTTTCAGGGTTACCAAACATAACACCAATTTTCATACGGATTTGGTTAATGAAAATACATAAAGTGTTTGAACGTTTGATATTACCAGTTAGCTTACGTAATGCTTGTGACATTAAACGTGCTTGTAGGCCCATGTGTGAATCACCCATGTCGCCTTCAATTTCAGCTTTCGGTGTTAATGCCGCAACCGAATCGACAACAACCACATCAACAGCGCTTGAGCGTACTAACATGTCACAAATTTCAAGTGCTTGTTCGCCTGTATCAGGTTGTGAAACTAATAACTCATCAATATTTACACCCAATTTTTGGGCATAAATTGGATCAAGTGCATGCTCAGCATCAACGAAAGCACAGGTTTTACCTTCTTTTTGTGCTTCAGCAATAACTTGTAATGTTAGCGTTGTTTTACCTGATGATTCAGGGCCATAAATCTCAACAATACGCCCCATAGGTAAACCACCTATGCCTAATGCGATATCAATGCCCAGAGAGCCTGTTGATATAGCATCAATATCTAACGCTTTATTGTCACCCAATTTCATTATTGAGCCTTTACCAAATTGACGTTCAATTTGAGATAAAGCAGCGTCCAACGCTTTTTGTTTGTTATCGTTCATTTTACTCTCCAAATCCGGCTAATGCAGACAAGTATACTGTATGAAATCACAGTATCAAGCTAATTTTATTAATTTATCTTTTCTATAATGGTTTTTAATGAGTAAACAATAGCTTGCAACCTAACTTGCGCTCTATCGCCTGCGAATATCTGTTGGCTCGGATACTGTTTCTCGCCAATTTGAATACAAAACCATACTAAACCTACTGGTTTTTCTGTACTGCCACCACCTGGACCTGCAATCCCCGATACTGCAACCGAAATATCTGCCCCTGCGGCCTTACACGCACCCGCGGCCATTTGCAAAACAGTTTGCTCACTCACTGCGCCGTATAAAGTTAAGGTTTGCTCTGTAACCCCTAGTAAATCCTGCTTAGCTTGATTACTGTATGTTACAAATGCACGGTCAATATAAGCCGAGCTGCCAGGGGTATCTGTTAACGCATAACTCACTCCACCACCAGTACATGATTCAGCACTAGTGATCCATAAGCGTTTATCCGTTAAAATAGCGCCTAACTGCGCAGCAAGTGTTTTAATCTCTTGATGTAATTCCATATTCAGCCTTTGGGTAAATACATGTCGTTCGATCTTTATGCACCGCACAATATAAGTCAACAAACTCCGATGATGCAGCAGTATCTAAAAATAAAATCTGAGCATCGTGATATTTTACTGTTTTATCGCATGGGCGATTTTTACGAGCTATTTTTTGATGATGCAAAACGTGCAGCACAACTGCTTGATATTTCACAAACTCACCGTGGTAAAGCCGGCGGCGATCCTATTCCTATGGCAGGCGTCCCTTATCATGCGGTAGAGAACTATTTAGCTCGTTTGGTACAAATGGGTGAATCCGTCGCTATTTGTGAGCAAATAGGCGACCCTGCAACCAGCAAAGGACCTGTTGAGCGCAAAGTTGTACGCATTGTTACCCCTGGCACCATTTCTGATGAAGCACTATTACAAGAGCGCCAAGATAATTTACTGACCAGCGTTTGGCAAAGTAAAAAAGGCGTGTATGGCATTGCTTACTTAGATATTAACTCAGGCCGTTTTAATATTGTTGAAGTAAATACTGAAGAAGCATTTAGTTCAACTTTACAACGCTTAGCACCAGCAGAGTTACTCTATAGCGAAGACTTTGCCAACTTTCATTTGATTGAGTATATCAAAGGTATTCGCCGTCGTCCTGAATGGGAGTTTGACTTAGACACTGCACAACATTTGTTATGCGAGCAGTTTGGCACCAAAGATTTAGTCGGTTTTGGGGTTAATAAAGCAACTGCTGCATTAGTTGCCGCCGGTTGCCTTATGCAATATGTGAAAGACACGCAACGTATTGCTCTACCCCATATTCGCGCCATCACATTAGAACATAACGAACATGCAGTAATCTTAGATGCTGCCACCCGTAAAAATTTAGAGTTGACCGTTAACCTCTCTGGTGGCTTTGAAAACACCTTAGCACAAGTACTTGATAAAACAGCAACAGCGATGGGCTCACGGCTATTAAAGCGTCGTATTCATACACCAATACGTTCTAAACCTGAGCTTAACGCTCGCCTTAATGCGATTAGTGCCATTATCGATGTACAGCTGTGTGGTGAGCTACATGAGTCGTTAAAACAAATAGGTGATATTGAGCGTGTTATTGCTCGTTTAGCATTGTGGACCGCTCGTCCGCGCGATTTAACCCGTCTGCGTAGCGCACTACAAGCCCTAGCTCCACTGCACGAGCTATTAACCGATGCCAGCGATCCTCGCATTAGTCAGATCATCGCGCAATCTCCTGAATTACCTGATTTACAGCAATTACTTGAGCAAGCAGTGATTGAAAACCCACCGGTACTTATTCGTGATGGTGGCGTAATTGCACCGGGTTACAACCGTGAACTCGATGAATGGCGTTCACTCAGCCAAGGTGCTACCGACATTCTTGAACAACTCGAACAGCGCGAGCGTGAACGCACCGGTATTAGCACCCTTAAAATCGGTTATAACCGTGTGCATGGCTTTTTTATTGAAGTAAGTCGTGCCAACGCACATTTAGTGCCCGCTGATTATATTCGTCGCCAAACGCTTAAAAATAACGAACGTTATATAATTCCAGAGCTTAAAGAGCATGAAGATAAAGTGTTAGGTAGCCAATCAAAAGCTCTGGCGCTTGAAAAGCAACTTTACGAACAACTGTTTGAATTTATTGCCCCGCACATTGAACAGCTACAAATAATGGCGGCAGCACTGGCAGATTTAGATGTGCTAAATAACCTTGCCGAGCGTGCAATTGCATTGAACTATGCAAAACCGCTACTGTGCGATAACGATGACATTAGTATTAAGCAAGGTCGCCACCCAGTTGTTGAACAAGTAATGAAAGACCCTTTCATTGCCAATCCTGTAGAGCTTAATGCTCAGCGTAAAATGCTGATCATTACGGGACCAAATATGGGCGGTAAATCAACCTATATGCGCCAAACTGCACTGATTGTGTTAATGGCACACATTGGTAGCTTTGTGCCAGCAGACAGCGCTAAGATTGGTAATATCGACCGTATATTTACACGTATTGGCGCCAGTGATGACTTAGCATCAGGTCGCTCAACCTTCATGGTCGAAATGACCGAAACAGCCACTATTTTAAACAATGCTACCGCGCAGTCACTGGTGTTAATGGATGAAATTGGCCGAGGGACGAGTACCTACGATGGTCTATCATTAGCTTATGCAACAGCGGATCATTTAGCATCAAAAATATCCGCTAAAACTTTATTCGCAACCCATTATTTTGAACTTACCGAACTAGCCGAGCAACAAGCGGGACTGGTGAATGTTCACTTAGATGCGATAGAGCACAACGACACAATCGCCTTTATGCATACCGTACTTGATGGTGCCGCAAGTAAAAGTTTTGGCTTGCAAGTAGCGGCCTTAGCTGGGGTGCCAAAAGCAGTTATAAAGCAGGCAAAACAAAAGCTTAAAATGCTGGAGAATCATCAGCCAGTCACTGCTGATATCAATGCAGTACAGCCATCATTGTTTGCAGCTGAACCATCACAGGTAGAAGCACAACTCGCTGAGGTTGACCTAGATAACTTAAGCCCACGCCAAGCTCAAGATTTACTATATAAGCTAAAATCGCTGCTGTAGCATGCTTTAAGCACAAAAAAAGCTGAAGAGTTAGCTCTTCAGCTTTTAATAATTATTTTCTGTGTGTTTGTGTTGCTGCGTCTATTGCTGTATCAATATTATGAAAACTGATCAAACAAGCTATCAGTACTTAATCCTTCATGCTGCAAAATATCTTTTAAGCGGCGCAGTGCTTCTACTTGAATTTGTCTTACTCGTTCACGCGTTAAACCGATTTCACGACCCACATCTTCAAGCGTTGATGGCTCATAACCTAACAAACCAAAACGACGTGCAAGCACTTCACGTTGCTTAGGATTAAGCTCACCTAACCAGTCTACAATGTGCTTATTGATATCATTATTTTGTACTTCGCCTTCCGGGCCAAAGCCTTTTTCATCGGCAATAATATCTAACAATGCTTTATCGTTTTCACCACCAATAGGTGTATCTACAGAGGTGATTTTCTCGTTTAAACGCAGCATTTTAGTTACGTCTTCAACTGGTCGGTCTAAACACGCTGCAATTTCTTCGGCAGTGGGCTCATGATCCAGCTTTTGCGTTAGTTCACGTGCGGTGCGTAAATAAACGTTAAGTTCTTTCACTACATGGATTGGTAAGCGAATTGTGCGGGTTTGATTCATGATGGCGCGTTCAATTGTTTGACGGATCCACCAAGTCGCATAGGTCGAAAATCTAAAACCACGTTCAGGATCAAATTTTTCAACGGCGCGGATCAAACCAAGATTACCTTCTTCAATTAAATCAAGTAACGCAAGGCCACGATTGTTATAACGGCGGGCGATTTTAACAACTAAACGTAAATTACTTTCAATCATTCGTTTACGAGAAGCGCTACAGCCTTTTAATGCTTTGCGGGCAAAAAAGACTTCTTCTTCAGCACTTAATAATGGCGAAAAACCAATTTCACCTAAATACAGCTGAGTCGCATCTAAATTCTTAGTGATTTCCTCTTTGGCAAATATTTCATCTTCTTTGTCATCATCTTTATCGACGTCATCTAATAATTCAGAGTCTGTATCAGCGACAGCTATATCATCAAATTTATCATCAATCGCATCTTTCGTTTTTTCTATTTTTGCTGTGTTACCCATGAGCGTACCCTCAAGCAAACAAGTGATCTTAATCACTATGATCAATACCCGACCGATAGCTAAGGCAAATACTTCTCAGGATTAACAGCTTGTCCTCGGTAACGGATTTCAAAACGCAATGCCGTCACTTCAGAGTCTGAACTGCCAATCTCGGCTATTTTTTGCCCAGCTTTCACATCCTGTTTTTCTTTAACTAGCAACTTAGAGTTATGTGCATAGGCACTAAGATAATCATCATTATGTTTCAAAATAATTAAATTACCGTATCCTCTAAGTGCATTACCCGCATAAACAACAGTCCCTTGTGCTGCGGCAAAAACAGCGACACCTTTTTTATTAGTAATTTGTAACCCTTTATACCCGCTTTCCTTGGTTGAAAAACGCTGAGTTACTGCTCCTTTAGCTGGCCACGACCACTTAACTTGGGTCGAGGACAAACTGTTATTTTTACTAATTTTCCTATTGGCTTGTTTTTGAACATACTCTCGTTGTTTTGGCTGATCAAGCTCTTTCTTTAATTTTTTGTTATTTTTTTGTATGTCACTTGTAGACTTTTTACTCGGTTTCGTATATTTTTTATGCCTTTTTATTTTTTCAGGTACATTATTAAAAGAAATTGTTTGCCCCGGTTGGATTATGTAAGGGGCTGGTATGCCATTATTTTTTGCCAACGTGCGGAAATCTTGCTGGGCGCTAAAGGCTATCGAATATAACGTATCACCTTTTTTAACCGTGTAGCGGTCACCATTAATATTTACTTTACTAGTATAAGGTTTAACACTGGTATTTAAACTACTGACCGGAGCAGGGGCATGTCGAGATGAGCAGGCACTGAGCAAAACACTTGTAAATAAAGTAACATAGAAGACGTACTGTTTATTCATGGTGTTTTGCTCCTTGTGCTAAAAGTAGTTATTTAGATGCTTAACGTAATAAAAAGTATGCAACCACCACTAAAATCACTACCCCCCAGCCAAGTACCTCAACATATTGACGTAATTTTTGCTCCATTTTTACTCCGCCCCACTTCATTAGCGCTGAAACTAAAAAGAACCGCGCACCACGCCCGACAGCAGAGGCTAATAAAAAAGGTAAAAACGCCATGTGCAAAAGCCCAGCACCAATAGTAAATACTTTATAGGGTATTGGCGAAAAACCGGCTAAAAACACCACCCATACGCCATAATCTTTAAACCAGCTTAAAGCGGTATTAAACTTTTCTTGCCAACCCATTTGCGCTATTAATGGCTCTACTACAGGTTCAAACAACCAAAACCCGAGCAAATAACCTAAAATACCGCCAAGCACCGAAGCAACTGTAGCAAAAGTAGCATAGCGCCATGCTTTGCTCGGTTGTGCAAGCGACATCGGCGCAAGCATTACATCGGGTGGAATAGGAAAAATAACCGATTCAGCAAAACTCATCCCAGCTAAATAACGCTCTGCGTGGCGATGTTTTGCCCACACTAATGCCATATCGTATAACTTAGTAAACAATTTCAAAGTGACTTCCTATTCAATGTCGCCAGGGACTAAAGGTACAAATCTAACTGGCGCAATAACATGTTGAGTAAATTTTTCGCCTTCGCGCACAACCATAACCAGTTGTTGATCTTCATTACCGATTGGCGCAATCATCACCCCACCATCACTGAGTTGATCAAGTAATGCCTGCGGGACTTGCGATGCAGCGGCGGTTACAATGATGCCATCAAACGGCGCTTGTGACTGCCAGCCTTGCCAACCATCGCCATGTTTCATGGAAACGTTGTATAAGTCTAGGTTATGTAAACGGCGCTTAGCCTGCCATTGTAACGCTTTAATTCGCTCTACCGAAAATACTTTTGAAAAGGTTTTCGCCAGTACCGCTGTTTGATAGCCTGAACCCGTGCCTATCTCAAGTACTTTATCGCGCACGCCAGCCAAACGCAGTAACTCGGTCATACGGGCAACAATATATGGCTGTGAAATTGTTTGTCCTTGACCTATTGGCAACGCCGTATTTTGATACGCTTTATGCTTAAGTACATCATCAACAAATACATGACGTGGAATATCAGCAATAGCGCTGAGTACCAATTTATCTTCAACACCTTCACGCTGTAATAGGTCAGCGAGCGCACGGGCACTTCGAGTATAATTAGCCAGCACCGTTGATCTCCATCGTTTTAAGCCACTCACCAACTGCAGCCAAGCTATCTTTCGCTGTCATATCAACACTTAGTGGCGTAACCGATGCATAGCCATTATTGATAGCATAAAAGTCTGTACCTTCTCCGGCATCACTTTCGGCACCTAAAACCCCATACCAATAAATGTCTCGTCCCCATGGATCTTGTTGTTTAGTCATGGTTTCTGCTTTATGACGCGCACCTAAACGCGTTACTTGCACGCCTTTTAGCTCAGATAACGGAATATCTGGCACATTAATATTGATGATTTGATCTTTTGGCAATGGATGTGACGCCAGCTCTTTAATTATGCTGACAGTCACCGCTGCTGCCGTTTCAAAATGATTGCCTTCTTTTGAGCACAAAGACACCGCCACTGCGGGCAAGCCTAAATGACGTCCTTCGGTTGCTGCTGCAACAGTCCCTGAGTACAAAGTATCGTCACCTAAATTTGCACCGTGGTTAATACCGGCAACGACTAGATCGGGCTTTTCATTAAGTAATTCATTCACGCCCAAATGTACACAATCAGTGGGCGTACCATTGACCGAAATAAACCCGTTATCTAGCGTGGTAGCACGCAGTGGATTAAGTAGCGTCAGTGAGTTACTTGCGCCACTGCAATTGCGATCAGGTGCAACTAACGTTACGTCTGCAATTTGCGTCAATGCCTGATACAACACTGCAATACCTTTTGCATTAACACCATCATCGTTACTTAGAAGAATTTTCATTTTCAGCGTCCTGTTCTTTATGTACTCGTGGGCTTGCATCTGTGTAATCCACCAGCTCACGTAACAATGCCGTGGCAAAGGTGCCTTTGGGTAAACCAAAGCTCAATTTAATGGTAGTTTCATCAATCGTTTCAACGGTTAAATCTTGTGGGATCAAACGCAACATTCTGCGCTCATTTTTCAGCCCTAACTTACCAAGCCCTTCACACCAATCTTGATACGGCTCTAGCCATATTTTTTCTTGTTCGGTGAGGCCTTTTTCGCTAGTGCCGACCAATGGCGCAGACATCATAATATCGCCAGAGGCAAGACGAGCGATATTTTCATCGCTAATGGCATCTTCAAAAAATGCATTGCTACCACTGAGCATAAACACTTCACGGTGCATGGTTTTAGCTAAGCCGTGCTCAGCAACACGCAAATTCACTATTTGATTAAACACATAAGAACGTGCAGCAGAGATAATTAAACCACGTAGTTTTTTGTCACGAATGCGCTCACCGGCAAACATCTTTTTAGCCATCACTAAATTATGACCATCGTGACCAAAGCGTTGTTCGCCAAAATAGTTAGGCACCCCGGCGCGTACCGCGTTGATACGACAAAGAATGTCTAACGGCTGGGTTACATTACGTAGAATAATGCTGAATTTATTACCTTTGTGGCAGCCAGTCCGCAGCTTACGATTATGCCGTTGCTGAGCAATGATAAACAGTGATTCACTGTTTAGCTCAGTAAAATCAATGTCTTTTTTAATGGGTACTGGCACACTAAACCACTGACTACATACTCCGTGGCGATCTTTCATACCAGCGAAGCTGACATCACGTGGCGAAATCCCCGCTTTTTGGGCAAGTAATTTAGCAACGTATTGGGTATTTTCGCCTTTTTTAACGACCTGTAAACAGACGTGTTCACCACTGCCAGTAAACTCTATGCCTAAATCCTCATCAACCATAAAATCTTCAGCAGTGGTTTTAAAATCTGCTTTAGATAATGGTGCACCGTATAAATAATTTAACTCGCTCATAGTGATTGCTTGCTCATGATAACCACTGCATGACTTGAAATACCTTCTTTTCGCCCTTCAAAACCGAGCTTTTCAGTGGTTGTTGCTTTGACATTTACCTGGTCCAGTTCAGCATTTAAATCGGCGGCTAAATTTTTACGCATGGCTTGAATATGCGGCAGCATTTTTGGCGCTTGCGCTACTATCGTTACATCCGCATTACCCAGTACATAGCCTTGCTGCTTAGCTAAATCAACAACATGGCGTAATAAAATACGGCTGTCTATATTCTCATATTCACTGGCGGTATCAGGAAAGTGCTTGCCAATATCGCCCATTGCTAATGAGCCTAAAATAGCATCGCATAGTGCATGGATCGCAACATCACCATCAGAGTGCGCTAAAAAGCCTTGTGGGTAAGCAATCTTTTCACCACAAATAGTTAACGGGCCTTCGCCACCAAATTTATGGACATCGAAGCCATGGCCGATTCGAATCATGATGCATTCTCACTATGTTGTTTTTGGAGTAAAAAGTTGGCTAAATCTAAATCTTCTGGAGTGGTTATTTTAATATTATCGCTACGCCCAGGCACTAGCTTTACGGGCTTATTCGCCCATTCTATTGCCGATGCTTCGTCAGTGATCGTAACCTGCTGAGCAAGCGCAGTTTGCAATGCCTGCATTAAATCGTGGTACTTAAATAATTGCGGGGTCAACGCCTGCCATAAGTCATCCCGTGGCACTGTTTGTTGGCTATGAGTTGCACCGCGCTTAATGGTATCTTTCACTTTGCTTGCTAATATACCGCCCTCGTCAGCGTTAATACACTCACTAAGTAAGCGCTCAATATCAGCCAAGGTAACCAGCGGCCTTGCCGCATCATGCACTAACACCCAATCAGGCGGGTTATCTGCAAGCGCTAATAAGCCATTAAGTACCGAGTCGGCTCGCTCTTTGCCGCCACTTGCACGGACAATGCGCTGATCAATAAACTCCAGTGTAGCAAAATAAGGATCATCATCGCTGACGGCCACCACAATAGTCGTTAATTGTTTGAGTTGCGCTAGTTTAGCAAGTGTATGTTCAAGAATTGTTTTACCAGCCAAGCGTATGTATTGCTTCGGTGCGCTATGTTGCATACGGCTTCCCACGCCAGCGGCTGGGACTATGGCTGCAAGGGTATAATTAGTTGTCATTTTGTTGCTGCCCAGGTAAAACACGAATAAATGTTTCGCCGGGTTTGATCATTCCTAATTCATTTCGAGCGCGCTCTTCCACACCTTCTTGACCAAGCTTTAAATCTTCAATATCGGCTTTAAGCACTTTATTACGTTTGATCAATTGAGCATTAGTATCGTGATGTGAAGTAACAGCAGCTTTTAAACGACTATAATCTTGTACACCGTTGTGGCCAAACCATAATCGATATTGTACAAATAACGCTAAGCACAGCAGCGTGAATTGAAACAGTCGCATTAAACACTCCTTGATTTTACTCTACCAGTACAAATTTATAATGCGATTAAGGCTACTGGTATTATATTTTTTTAACTCGAACATGGGGACGTTTTAAATTACGCCAATTGATATTGCCTGCTAGCAGCATTTCTCTCAGTGATAACGTTCGCGGTGTCGTGCGTTTATCAAAAGACCACTGATGGCCACAACAAGCAGCGGCCATTGTTGCCTTTGTGGGCTTTAATAACACCACCGACTGCCCTTCAAGCGGCTGACCTTGGCAGTCAAACCAACCATGCTCATTACAATGAAGTTTATTGTCGCTTACTTGGTCGATGCTGTCTATTGCAACACGGGTTTGATTTGCGCTATTGAGTAAAAGCGGAACAATTAAACCTACATTTTTATGTGTTTGATAAAAATCATCATTATTTTTTGCGTTGGGAGGCTGAGCTTTTTGCTTATCAAGCCAACAGCCATTGTGCGGATCTAACTGAAAAGGAACTTGACCATTTACCACGGCCGTTGCTGCGCGTTCTATATAATAAGGAAGACTTTTTAATCGCTTGCGTAAACGCTGTTCATTAACTTCAACAACTAATTGACCTATTTCCCGCGCATAAAAAGCATTGCACAACTGTGCATATAGCACACGTTGTGTATCTGATTGCCAAATATCGACTTGTTGAAAGGGGTCGCTTGCAGCCAACGATCATACTCTAAAACATCTAGTTGCTTGTTTTATAGCACAGTATTGACTGCTTTTTAAGCTCTGCTCTTTACAAAAGCAAAGCTCAGGTTACTTAACTTGTGACTTTATACCTAATTTAGCATCGCCAGTTTCTAAAAACTGCACTACTTCATCACGTTTCTTACCTAATAACAGACTACCATCAGCTAAAAACATAAAATTTTGCCAATTGCGTTTAAACACATCAAAGCTGGTTTCGATAATATTATCGCGGGCGATACAAAAATACACTGTGGTATTAGCTTGCCAACCTAAGTGCGCAAGGATCTCAGCTGGCAGTTGCTCAGCGCCGGCTTCCCATGCAGCTTCCCAGTGAATAGTTTGCGAGAAATTGTCTTCGTTACCACACCAGTCTGTTTTTTCAAAAAAATCAGGATGGTCATGTTCACGGCTCACCATAGTGCTCCATAAAACAGCGGCACGCTCATGGCTCATAGGTTTAATTAAGGCAAGGTCTTGTTCTGTTACTGGCGCATCTTTATGACGAAAAACCCACGCTTTTTTGTAATCATCTAACGAAATATAGTTCATAGTATTGGCAAATTAGTTAGCATTAAAAGTGCAAAGACAAATTATACAAGAGATCAAAACATGACTACAGCAATAAAACCACATACCCTCAAATCAGGCATATACCAACACTACAAAGGCCCAAAGTACAAAGTTCTGTACGTCGCCACTCACAGTGAAACAGACGAACAATTAGTTATTTACCAAGCCTTGTATGGTGAGTTTGGCATTTGGGCAAGACCGCTTAGTATGTTTAGCGAAACGATTGAAAAAGACAGCAAAATTATTCCACGCTTTAGCTACCTTGGTGAAGCCGATTAACTATGGCATGATAGGCATATTGTTTACTGCTCAGACCAGATAGGTATTTACGTGCAATTTAATTCTACTGATAACTACATCGCAAGTTCAGCGTTAAAACAAGCGGTTAATGCGGCTATTTTGCTGGAAAAGCCACTTTTGATCAAAGGCGAGCCCGGCACAGGTAAAACCATGCTGGCTGAGGAGTTGGCTAAAAGCTTAGACACCACACTTATCCAATGGCATATCAAATCGACCACTAAAGCGCAGCAAGGCTTATATGAATACGATGCGGTATCACGCCTACGCGACAGCCAATTAGGTGATGCCCGGGTAAACGACATTGGTAACTATATTATTAAAGGCAAGTTGTGGCAGGCATTTACCTATGGTGAAGAACATAACAAACGCCCGGTATTATTAATTGATGAAATAGACAAAGCCGACATCGAATTCCCGAACGACTTACTATTAGAACTCGATAAAATGGAATTTCATGTTTATGAAACCGGTGAGCGTGTAATCGCAAAACAACGCCCTATTGTGATCATCACCTCAAACAACGAAAAAGAACTGCCCGATGCCTTTTTACGCCGTTGTTTTTTCCATTACATTGATTTTCCATCTAGTGATGAAATGCAGCAAATTATCGATGTTCACCACCCACACGTAAAACAAGATTTAGTTCGCCAAGCGCTAGAAGTATTTTTTAATCTACGTGAAGTCAACGGCATTAAGAAAAAGCCTTCCACCAGCGAGTTACTTGATTGGTTAAAACTGCTTATGGCTGAAGACATCGATGCAAAAACTCTGCATGACAAAACTCAAAAAGGCGGTTTAATGCCAATGTTTGGCGCACTACTTAAAAATGAGCAAGATATCAGCTTAATTGAAAAACTTGCCTTTATGAGTCGCCGTTAAGATGTTGGTTGCGTTTTTCTTCAAACTGCGTGAATACCGTTTACCTGTTAGTTTGCGCGAGCTGCTTGATTTGATCAACGCGCTAAAAAAAGGCGCGGTATTTGCCGATATTGACGGATTTTATTATTTAGCCCGTACCATAATGGTTAAAGACGAAACCCACTTTGACAGGTTTGATAAAGCGTTTGCTGATTACTTTAGCGGCATTGCCGATCTGGACTTACTCGAAAGCTTAAAACAGCAGCACAACTTACCTGAAGATTGGCTGCGCAAAGAGTTTGAAAAACACCTAACCGATGAAGAAAAAGCCCAGCTTAAAGCCATGGGCGGCCTTGATGAGCTAATGAAAACCCTCAAAGAGCGCCTAGAAGAACAACAAAAACGCCACGCTGGTGGCAATAAATGGGTGGGCACGGGTGGTACATCTCCATTTGGCGCGTATGGCTATAACCCTGAGGGCGTGCGCATTGGTCAAGACGGCAACCGCAATCGCCAAGCAGTAAAAGTATGGGATAAACGCGAATACCGTAACCTAGATTCCGATCGTGAAATTGGCTCACGCACCATTAAGCTCGCCCTTAAAAAACTGCGCAAGTTTGCTCGCACTGGCGCCAGTGACACCCTCGATTTAAACGAGACCATTCGCGCTACCGCCAAGCAAGGCGGCATGCTGGATGTAAAAATGGCACCAGAGCGCCACAACGCGGTAAAAGTATTGATGCTGTTTGATATTGGCGGCTCAATGGATGATTACATCCACACCTGTGAAGAATTATTTAGCGCCGCGCATAGCGAGTTTAAGCACTTAGAGTTTTACTACTTTCATAACTGCTTATACGAACATGTTTGGCAAGACAACCAACGCCGCCATTCCAACGTCATCGACACCATGACGCTGATCAACAAGTTCACCAGTGACTATAAAGTGATCTTTGTTGGCGACGCCACTATGGGCCCGTATGAAATCGCCTACCCCGGCGGCTCTGTTGAACACTACAACGAAGAGCCCGGCAGCGCATGGCTGACCCGCATTACCAATCACTTTGATAAAGTCGCCTGGCTCAACCCACAACCGGTTGAACACTGGCGTTACTACCAATCAATTGATTTTATCAAGCAGCTAATGAATAACCGCATGTACCCGCTGAGTTTAGATGGCATAAGTAATGCGATAAAAGAGCTAACATAGGTGCTAGATTATAAGGGCTAGGAAAACTAACTCTACAACTCAGCTATATGATTCAATGTTTCTGGATAACGCTGCACCAGTTTTAGTAAAGTAATTGCTTGCCCATTAGGAACACTGCGCCCCTGCTCCCAGTTTTCAAGCGCTCTTGCTGAGGTACGTAATAAGTTTGCAAATACTCAGCGCGACATATTAAATGCTTCGCGAATATTGATAATTTCATCGGGTGAAATGGCGGGCTTATTTGCATCACTCACTGCATGGCGCTAAACGAGCTTGCCTTGTGCATGCGCTTAAATGTATGCAAATTACGTACACTTATCAAATTAACACTATGACGCGATATAAAATCGCTGCTACGAGATGGGTGATATTTCGTAGGCGCGGGTTTACCCCGCGCAATTAAAATTTATTCACAAAGAGGTTATGAGGCGCTGCGCTTTTAGAGAAGTAATTGTAAAAATAGGGGCTAGGTGCTGGGATGTACTCGGAGCTCATTGCTCGAGGCCCGTGGCATTTTTTCTTAAATAACATAATCCTCTTTAAGCTTACTCATCCCTCGAAAAGCACTATAACGCGATATAAAATCGCTGCTACATGGGTCGTTAAAAAAGAAAAGCGCGGGATCTCTCCCGCGCTTCATTTTTTGCTTTAGTAATTTTGCTAATTACTTAGCTTGCCGTTTGTTCGTCACGGCTGCGTTTTTTGTCACCTTTTTTACGCATGTGCTTTTTAATTTCTTGGTACTTTTCACGTTGTTCAGCATTTAATACTTGCCATACTTGATGCTGCGTTTTTAGGTTAATTAAGCCAAATTGCTCGCCTTTGGTTTGGCGCTGCGCTAATAACTCTTTTGCTGCGGCTTCATCAAAGGTTGGCATATCTAACAATGCTTGCATTTGTGCCTTATGTGCAGCACGCTCTTGCTTCATGGCCTGTTTATCGTTGCCACGTAGCGCTTTAAATTGTGCTTTTTGCGCATCAAAAATGCTTTTTAACTGAGTTTGTTGTTGCTCAGTTAAATCAAGCTTTTTAACGCCACGCTCAGAGAGTAAAAAGCGCGCTTGTTTATGCTGTTGAGAATGGCCTGGTTTATGATCCATGCCCTCTTTTGCTATTACGGCGCCAGTGCCTAATGTTGCTGTCGCTAATCCACAAATTAATACTAGTTTAGAAACTTTACTTGAAATAGTCATAATCATTACCTTTGAGTTGCTTGTAACTTAGTGTCTGTTCAGTTGTTATATTCACTATAACTAACCAAGTGCAAAGCAACGCAAAGCAATGTAAAGGTTGTGTAAAGGTTCACTTTTAAGTGCGTTAAGGCGTAAAATGAAGTTATTCCAGCGTAGTTAAGGTGAGCAAATAATGAAGCTATTAATGATTGATGATGATACCGGTTTATGTGAATTACTCTCGGAGTACTTAACTGCGCAAGGTTTTCAAATAGAATGTGCCCATGATGGCGAACAAGGCTTAAAACAAGCGCTTGAGCAAGAGTATGCATTAATTTTACTCGATGTTATGTTACCGAAACTAGATGGCTTTGAAGTATTAAAACAGCTTAGGCAAACAAAATTAACGCCGGTGATCATGCTAACCGCCAAAGGTGAAGACTTTGACCGTATTTTTGGTCTTGAACTAGGCGCTGATGATTACATTCCTAAACCATTTAATCATCGTGAATTACTCGCGCGGGTTAAAGCGATTACTCGTCGTATAGAACATATTACTAGCCTAGCAAATACCAGCAGTAATAAGTTAACCGTTAATAATATTGTTATAAATTTAGCTGCCCGCGAAGCGTATGTAGATGAACACCCGCTAAGCCTCACCGGTACTGAATATGAAGTACTTGCCTTACTGGTTAAACATGCAGGTGAAGTAGTCAGTAAAGAGCAAATAAGTGAAGAGGTGCTCGGTAGACGCCTAGCCTCTTTTGACCGCTCAATTGATATGCATGTGAGTAATATTCGTAAAAAAATTGCCGAGTTCAACAATGCAGAACGAATAAAAACCATGCGAGGGACTGGTTATGTCTTTATCCAAGGAGAGTAATAAAACTCTATTCCCCTGGTTAAAAAACCCTCAGCACTTTTTGTTTTTTAAGATTTTTGCTTGGTTTTGGCTAACAATTATAGGCACCATTACTACTTTGGTGTTTTTAAGTAACATTGCGACTAATCAAGTTAGTAATGAAGACTTGCGTGGGCCAATGAAAAAAAACCTGCAATACACAGCCAAAAATATTGAACGCATAATTGAAAAACACAATAAACCAGCGGCCGAAATTTTAACTCATCCGCGGCTTGCAAAACAAAAGTTACTATATTTAAATTCAGATCAGCCAGATCATTCTATCAGTAGCAGAGTACCATCAAGTGAGATTGATTTAAGTTTACTTAATTTCACTAAAAACATGCCGCCACAAATTA
Organism: Pseudoalteromonas rhizosphaerae; assembly: GCF_028885455.1. Taxonomy (NCBI): domain Bacteria; kingdom Pseudomonadati; phylum Pseudomonadota; class Gammaproteobacteria; order Alteromonadales; family Pseudoalteromonadaceae; genus Pseudoalteromonas; species Pseudoalteromonas rhizosphaerae. Next base: position 1,009,104 of record NZ_CP118496.1, on the reverse strand, counting down.
TTTTTACCGAGTATTATCAAGCATTCGGACCGATAAAAATAAACCTTCCTGAGGGGCAATTTTACCTATACGAAATTGATGAGAATCATCAACCACCTTTTTTTATACGGTTAAAGCTGATGCCGATTTGGCTAAAAGTGATCATTGCTTTACTAGCTTCATTAACTTTAAGTTTTATATTTAGTCGTAACCTAATTGCTCCTATTAATCACTTAAAGCAAGCTGCAATTAAGCTCTCTGACGGCGATTTAACCGCGCGCGCTGAAATTGATCCAAACAGGCAAGATGAACTGGGCGTACTTGGCCGCGACTTTAATAGTATGGCAAGTCAGTTAGAGCAACTGATTTCTGCACAAAAGCGCTTATTGGCTGATATATCTCACGAGTTGCGTTCCCCCCTAACTCGCCTTAAAATGGCTACGGGTCTTGCGCAAATGCAGACCCCAGAAGAAAACCAAACCTATTTATTACGCATTGAAAAAGAAGCAAATCAGCTCGATAAAATGATCGCTGATGTGCTGCAAGTATCGCGCTTAGAGGCGAAAAGTCAGGCGCTATCGCTGCATCAACAATCCTTACAGATCATTATTGATCATGTTTTGAATGATGCGCAATTTGAAGCTAAACAGACCAATAAGCAATTAATTATAAATGGTCAACTCAATGTTGATATTTATTGTGACGAGAGTCTCATTGCCAGTGCGCTAGAGAATGTTTTACGCAACGCAATAAAATATGCAGAGCAAACAATCACCCTAACATTGAGTTTAAGTGATGCTATTTATATAGAGATCAGTGATGATGGGCCGGGCGTCGAACCGCAAAATTTAGGCAAATTATGTGAGCCTTTTTTCCGCCAATCTGATGCACGAGACAGAACTAGCGGCGGCACAGGACTTGGCTTAGCGATTGCTAAAAATGCAATTGTCGCCCATTCTGGCAGTTTAACGCTGCATAATAAACAACCAAGCGGGTTATGTGTGCGTATCGCCTTACCTCTGGATAAAAAAAAATAATCATGGCCATTATGTTTTACAGCACAGAGCAAAACTTACTTACCCAACAACCTGAGATAACGCAGTTTTTTCAGCAGCAGTTGCACAAAGCGCAGCTGACTACCGATAATGGCGATTTATATTATGGCTATGTGATACCTGAGCATGCCAAAGCCGCTATTGTTATTTGCTCTGGACGTATTGAAGGATTAGATAAATACCAAGAGCTAATCTGGGAGTTATATAAAAATAACTATGCGGTGTTTATTATTGATCATCAAGGACAAGGCCGTTCTTATCGCGCTTTAGCCAATCCTCATAAAGGTTTTGTTAATAAATTTAGTGATTATGCTGATGATTTAGCACTGTTTGACCGTCTAATTGTCAGTAAACTCTACCAAGGCAAAAAAGTCATCCTAGGGCATTCAATGGGCGGCGCGATTGCCTTTGATTTCCTGACCCGGTTTGAACATAACTACAGTGGGGTATTTTTGTCTTCGCCCATGTTTGATATTTTCACTAAAGGTACTCCCAAACCACTGGCTAAACTTGCCGCCCGTGCTGCCTGTTTGTTTGGTTTTAATAAACACTATGCGTTTGGCCAAGCAGATTACCTGCCTGATGAATTCGCACAGAATGACCTTACCAGTAGCGAAACTCGCTATGATTTATTTAGACAAACCTACCAAACGGATAGCGCGCTACAATTAGGCGGGGTGACTTACGGCTGGTTGAATGAAGCTTTTGGCTTTATGGCAACTCTTGAAAAACAACAGCTATCGATTCCACTTTTTGTAGCCAGTGCTGAGAATGATACTGTGGTTGATAACCAAGCCCAATTAGCCTTAGTTCACCGTCAAAGTAATGCTATTTTACAAACATTTGCGAATGCTAAGCACGAGTTACTATTTGAACAAGACACCATTCGCAAAGCTGTGCTTAGCCGTTTTTATCAGTTTTGTGATTCATTAACTTGAGCGCGGCTATTACTCAATGACATTGGATCTTGATGGATCAAAATATCCATTTCACAATTAAATTCTTGTTGGATCATCGCCACTACTTCATCCGCTACATAATGAGCACGGATCAAGGGGAGTTGATCTTCAAGCTCTAAATGCATTTGAATAAACTTAACTTTACCACCTTGTCGCGTGCGTACGTCATGTACGCCAAATACATCGTTATGGCTGTTAGCGATTGATATAATACTGGCTTTTTCGTCCTCAGGTAGCTCTTTATCCATTAAATGGTCAGCGCTTTGCCTAGCAATATCCCAACTGTTATAAAGCAAATAACCTGCAACACCAATGGCAAAAATAGGATCCGCGTACAGCATGTCATTTTGCGCAAGCAGTATGGCCAGCAGTACTGCTGCATTTAAAATTATATCGCCTTTGTAATGCACAGAGTCTGCTTTAACTGCAATGGACTCGGTATGCTTAATGACTTGAGTTTGTACATAAACCACCACTAAGGTGCAAGCAATCGCAAATAGACTAACCCATACCCCGAGCATTGAATGACTTAGTACCACAGGATTAAATAATCGCTCTATACCATGAAACGCCAATAAACAACCAGAGCCTGCAATAAATGCCGCTTGCCCTAAACCCGCCAAGGCTTCGGCTTTACCATGGCCAAAACGATGATCGTCATCAGCTGGGCGCAGTGCATAAAAGAGCACCATAAAACTCATTGCTGAAGCGGTAATATCCATCAAAGAATCGGTGAGTGATCCGAGCATAGAGGCAGAGCCAGACGCAAGCCATGCCCAACATTTAGCAGCAATCATTAAACTCACCATCACCATAGTGACCACACTTGCTGTTTTTACCCAAAACTCATAACTGCGCTGATGCACGTTTTTGCCTATGCTTAAAGTGTTTACTTAAAATGAGTATATCATTTTTTTTATCTGTTTCGTGTATACTCTCGAACGTCAAAATGTAGATCACCAATAAGGCTCGTTATGCTTGATATCGTTTTATACCAACCTGAAATTCCACCTAACACAGGGAATATTATTCGCCTGTGTGCAAATACGGGCTATGCTTTGCATTTAATCGAGCCTTTGGGCTTTGAGTGGGACGATAAGCGCGTGAAAAGAGCTGGCCTTGATTACCATGAATTTAGCCATGTGCAACGCCATCCGTCATTTGCAGCTTACTTAGAAAAATGCCAACCTAAAAAAGTATATGCATGTACCACTAAAGGCAGTCAATTTCACCATCAAGCGAGTTATGAAGCAGGTGATTGTTTAGTGTTTGGCCCAGAAACCCGGGGCTTACCAGATGATTTAATTCAATCACTACCTAATGAACAACGTGTGCGTATTCCTATGCAAGCTAACAGTAGAAGCATGAACTTATCTAACGCAGTGGCTGTTTTTGTTTATGAATCATGGCGTCAGTTAGGCTTTCCTAACGCGCAGTAAATTATATTAAAATGCGCCTATATCGTTGGGCGCCTTGTTTTATAATCACCATTATAATTTAGCACTACATATAGCAATAAATTTGCTTAGAGTGGATTCGCATTATTTCTATTCCTACACTATTCTAAATAAGTTCTTTTTAAACTGATTCAATGGATTGTAATGCGTTTTTTCCTTCAAATATGCTGTTTTATTAGCATTTTATCTATTGTAAATGCAAACGCGAGTGTAGCTGAATTAAATGCGAATGAACTTTCGCTACCCGCCATTAATGACTTTACTCAAGACCCGAGTAATGCGTTTTGGCTCGCTACCAATAAAGGGCTGTTTAATTACGACTCGGTGCATCTTTTTAGTGGCCAAGCACCACCTTTTTCATCATTTGCGAATCAAGCCATTTTACAAGTAGCTACTTATAAATCCTGGTTATTAATTAGCACTGAGCAAGGGCTGAGTTTAATCAACTTAATTAACAACCAGTTAATTCAACTAACAGCAACACCGCTAAAACAGCCGATATTAACCACCGAGCTCGGCTTTTACTTTCTGTACCAAGGTCAGATCCACACTATAAAAGACGAAAAAATCTATTCTCCATTCGCCTTTTCAGAGCAGATCGTCGAACTCGCATTGGGATTTAACAACAGCCTATGGCTACATTCAGGTAGTAATTTAGTTAGTCACTTTGATTTAGCAAGTAATGCAATTACAGCTCAGCTTATCGTCCCCGCACCTATCGCGCAGTTAAGTCCAAGTCAAACCTCAGCAGCGATCCTTATCAATACCAATAGCGACCAACATTACCTGTTTAACAACGCGCACTCTATGCAAGAAATAAAACTCCAGCATGCGCATGTTCAACAACTAAATTACTTTGATGATCAGCTCTATTTTTTGTATAAAAATCGCGCTTATAAACATGATTTAACGACCAAAAACACGAATCCTTTGTTTTATAGTGCTCCTGCACGCTTTTTATCAATTAAACAAAACAACCAACAACTGTGGCTGCAAACTGCCACTAAAAGCTGGCTAAAGCTCCCTGCAATGCAAATTATCACAACCCCTATCACCGATAATCCTGCTCCGCGTATGCAGCAATACTTTGACATGTTGGAACAGTTAGGTAATTTTACACAACATAAAAAAATTATTACCATCGCTTATCTGCGCGAAGACAAATGGGCTGTTGCAACCGACACTGGTTTATATTTATACAGTGCCCGCAACCTCACTTTTGATTTATTGATAAAGGATCAAGTTGCTGCGCTGCATTCAACTGCCCCAACAACACTGTGGGTAGCAACCAAAAAACAATTAATAAAATATGATTTTGCGACGCAGCAACAAAGCCAAACACTACCAATTAGTAACATTAATGCTTTAACATCCCTTAATGACGAGCAATATCTCGCAAGTAATGGTGAGCAATTATTTTATATTGCTAAACAACAGCTCACCGCCCTTGAGCTTGAAACTGAAGCCCTCGGGCAGATCAACGCTATGTATTATCAACGCAACTCTTCAAGGCTTTGGCTTGCGACAAGTAACGGCTTATGGCAGAGCCAATGGCAAGCACCTGAAAATTCTCAGCAAATAACACTTGAGATAAATTTTGATAAAGTAAGTACATTTAACACCACAGCCATTTACGAAGCACCACAAAATGCTTTGTGGATAGTTGATTCTCAAGCGATAAAACTCTACAAACCCAGCACTAACCTATGGGTTGAAAATGCCACTCATAGTATTGCCGCTTATATTGATGATTCTATTAATTATGAGCAACTTCCAAAATCACTCTTTAGCGTTAGCTACCGTGATAAAATAATGTTGTTTGCGCCAACGGGTAATACTTTATTAGAAGTGCATTCAACACAAGTACCACCTCAAAACAGCTCTTTTTTAATCAGTCATCTGACTTTACACTATCAAGATCAAGACCAAGACTATTACCACTTAGCAACCAACGCAGTAAATACCAGCCAACCGCTAAAAGGCATCTCTGTTTGGTTTAGCAGTAATAGCCCCTTACCTATGCGGCTCAATTACCGGCTTGATCCCAATGGCGATTGGCTAGCACTGCCAAATGCTCAGACCATGCTGTCTCTGGCTAGTAATGCAAAGAATATTTATCTTGAAGTTAAAAACCTTAATCAAGTAAATAACGAGCCGTTAGTGTTAATGATTAAACAAACGGCTTTTGCCTTCCCTCACTGGATCAACCACCTCGTTTTAGCGGCTATTTTTGCTATTTTACTGCTGTTAATTGTTTATAGATTAAAAAGTGGTGCTAAGCATAATTTGGTCAACGCGTTAATGACGCAATCAAAAGATGCCATTTGGATCGCCAATGAGCAGTTTCAAATCACGAACATAAACCAAGCATTTACAACTATTTGTGGCTTTACTCTTGCTGATGTAGTGGGTAAAAAACCAAAAGCATTTACTGTAAACGGTCGTGATAAAAAATTAGAAAGCCTCATTTATAATGATCTAGAGGTTGATGGTTATTGGTCTGGTGAAATTTGGAATGTGCGTAAAGACGGGCAACCCTATGCCTTAGATTTATCGATAACGAAAGTAAAAACCCCTAACCTACGTACTAGTAGCGCGCATTATATTGGGTTATTTTCAGATGTAACTGCACGTAAGAATAATGAACGTGCGATGCTTAAATTAACCACTCGAGATTCTGTCACTGGGCTCTCCAATCGCACTATTTTTATTGAATCTGTAAATAAGGCAATTGCCAGCTGTAATAACAACTTCCCTAATTTACTGATTATTTTTATAGATTTAGACAATTTCAATAAAATTAACGAATCCCTTGGTCACGCAATCGGTGATGAACTATTAAAAGAAGTTGCGGGCAGACTCACTCGTAATCTTGATTCTGGTTATACCTTGGCCCGCTTAGGGGGAGATGAATTTGCTATACTCGTACCGCCCTATTTATATTCAGGCATGTCCGTCTTTTTCGCCAAAAAACTGGCCGATAATATTCTTAAACAATTCCAAACACCGTTTATGCTTGAAGGTATAGAGAGCTTTATTTCTGCCTGTTGTGGTATCGCCGGGTACCCAGAAAACGGTTATAACAGCGAAGCACTGATGCGCAGCGCCAACAGTGCGCTTAATCACGCTAAAAAGATGGGTCATAATAATTATCAATTTTTTGATAAATCTAAACACACAATTGATATGAATGAACTTAGTAAAGAAAGCGCACTTTTTCGGGCAATCGAACATCAGGACTTTCAATTATTTTACCAAGTAAAATATAACGCAGATAAAGATCAAATACATAGTTTTGAAGCCTTAGTGCGTTGGCCGCAAGTTGATGGCAGCATCATTAGCCCGGCTGAATTTATCCCCCTTGCAGAACAAAATGGCGCAATTATTCCACTCACTTTATTGCTAATGAAGCAGCTATTTAAACAACTAGAGTTATGGCGTAATGAAGGAGTAAGTTTTGGTAAAGTGGCAATTAATATTTCGGCTCTGCACTTTCAGCAAAGTAGTTTAGTCGAAACCCTCACTGAATGTTTAACAAACTATGATGTGCCTGCACGCTGTGTTGAGTTAGAAATAACCGAAAGTGCCATGATGGATAACCCTGAATTTGCCCAACAGCAAATGAACCGCTTAAAAGCACTTGGCTTTACCATTGCGCTGGATGACTTTGGTACTGGTCATTCATCATTGGGTTATTTAAAACGTTTTCCAATCGATACTTTAAAAATTGATCGCTCTTTTATTAAAGATATTGTCGATAGTGAGCAGGATCGTAATATTACCGCGACAATTATTCGCCTCGCTAAATACTTACATATCGATGTTGTTGCCGAAGGAGTTGAAACTAAAGAGCAGGCTTATATGCTGCATGTTATGGGCTGTAATACGATGCAAGGCTATTATTATAGTCGTCCGCTTTGTGCTGAAAAAGTAGCTACTTATCTCGAAAAAAACAACCTGAGAAAACAATCTAATTTGATGAATGACTAAGTACCGTGTTAGTTATTAGATTAACTGCCAGCGTTTATACAAACCCATAAACGCTGGCAGCTACAAGCCACTGTTACTCTGATTTTTGCTCGCGACCTAATAAAGCCATCGCGGCTTCTTTCACGTCTTTATTTTCATAAAGTACCTGATAGATTTGCTCAGTGATCGGCATTTCAATACCAGTACGTTGTGCAAGTAAATAGACTTCTTTGGTGTTGCGATAACCTTCGACCACTTGACCAATTGATGCTATCGCCTGCTCTACCTTTTCACCTTTACCCAGTGCTAAACCAAAACGACGGTTACGAGACTGATTATCGGTGCACGTTAGGATCAAATCCCCCAGCCCAGCCATGCCCATAAAGGTTTCTGACTTAGCACCAAGCGCGCAGCCTAACCGGCATAACTCAGCTAAACCACGGGTGATCAATGCTGTCCGCGCATTAGCACCAAAACCAAAGCCGTCAGACATACCAGCGCCAATCGCAATCACATTTTTAACCGCACCACCGAGCTGAATACCAATAAAATCATTATTGTTATAGACCCTAAATGAGCGACCACAATGCAATAGTTCAGCTAACTGTTTTGCAAAGGCTGTTGATGTTGACGACACTGAAATTGCAGTAGGTAAACCCATCGCCATTTCTTTAGCAAAGGTAGGGCCTGATACGACTGCCAGTGGCACATCATCACCTAATTCTTGCTGGGCAACTTCTTGCAAAAGTCGGCCTGTATCTGGTTCAAGCCCTTTGGTGGCCCATGCAACTTGTGCCCCTTCAAGTAATGAAGGCTTAATTTGCTGTAGCGTATCGCCAAATGCATGACTTGGCACAACAACCAAGATCACTTGGCTTGCAGTTACTGCGGTGTGTAAGTCGGCTTCAAGGTGTAAAGTGTCAGGAAAAGTGACATCAGGTAGGTAACGTTGATTTTTCCGCTCAGCTGCAAGCGTGGCAACGTCATCGCTATTGCGACCCCAAAGTGTCACTTGGTGACCGTTTCGGGCTAAACAAATAGCAAGGGCGGTGCCATAAGACCCCGCCCCTAATACAGTAACAGCTGAATTGGCTGTACTCATAAATTATGCGTCTGCAGTTGCCTGTTCAGCTTGCGCTGCACGTTGCTGCATGTATTGAGCGAATAACGCATCAAAGTTCACAGGTGCAAGATTAAGCTGTGGGAATGTACCACGGTTAACTAAATTAGATACCGCTTCACGTGCGTACGGGAACAATACGTTCGGGCAGAATGCGCCAAGCATATGTGCAAGTTGTACTTCTTCAACTTCAGCGATAGTGAAGATACCAGCTTGTTGAATTTCACATAAAAAAGCTGTTTCTTCACCGATAGAAGCAGTAACAGTCAGTGCTAATACTACTTCAAACACGCCTTCGTCTAATTTATTAGAACGTGTATCAAGGTCAAGCTTAACTTCTGGTGTCCATTCTTTTTGGAAAATAGCAGGTGAATTAGGCGTTTCAAAAGACACGTCTTTTGTGTAAATACGTTGGATCGTAAATTGTGCGCCAGTTTCTTCTTGTGCTGCTACGTTCTGATTTTCTTCGTTCATGATAATTCCTAACTTTTAATCGTTTTTATAATAAATGCTTAAGCGTTTAACTTAGCGTCAAGTTTGCCTTGGGCTTCAATCGCCATCATGTCGTCACAACCGCCGATATGCTCATCATTAATAAAAATTTGCGGTACTGTGCTCGCGCCACCTGCTTTGGCGATCATTTCGTCACGTAATTCAGGCTGTACACCAATGTCGATATTTGTAAATTGCACACCTTTATTTGTTAGCAACGCTAAAGCACGCTGACAAAAAGGGCAATACGCTTTGGTATAAAGAACAACATTACTCATAACAATTCCTCTATCGGCCTAACTAACTTAATTAGCGACCTGTTGTCGTTGGTAGACCAGCACTTTGCCATGCACCCATACCACCAGATAAAACATAAACTGATTCAAAACCAGCTTTATGCATAGCAGTTGCGATACCTGAGGCTGTCATGCCTGTGGTACATACCAATATAATGGGTTTACTCTTAGACTTTTCAAGGCTTGAGAAGTCAGATTGTTTCGCTTTTTCAGAGCTAAGGTGCTCAGCGCCTGCAATACGGCCATTATTAAATTCTTTTTGTGCGCGTATATCTACAACGACACCGTCTTCACGGTTAATTAATAATGTTAATTGTTGCGGATTTATTTGACGAATTGCTGAAAACTTACTTTTAAACCAGCCGCCCACGATGAGTGCTACTAAAGCAACCCAAGCTAAACTTAATATCGGATGATTACCGACAAATTCAATATATTGATCCATGCGTCTTCCACTATGAAAATTGTCCCGCGCCTTTAGCACTGGGGTTAAACGTAAGGGTAATGCCCTAGCCACGCAAGTATACGTGCTTGATTAGAAATTACCAGAGAGTGAAATATTTTAATATGCCCTTTTGATTGCTGATCATAACCACAAAACACGGTATGCTAAGGCTAAGCAGGAGCTAATTTTCAGGAACAAAAATGACACAACATAAAAAACCTCTCGTACTCATGATTTTAGATGGTTGGGGATACCGTGAAGATACCCAAAGCAACGCAATTTTAGCGGCAAACACCCCTGTTTTAGACGAACTTTGGGCAACTCGCCCGCACACCCTAATTTCAGCCTCTGGTTTAGATGTTGGTCTTCCTGATGGGCAAATGGGCAACTCAGAAGTAGGCCATGTCAACTTAGGTGCTGGCCGTGTGGTTTATCAAGATTTCACCCGCATCACTAAAGCAATAAATGACGGTGAGTTTGCGCATAACCCAACACTAGTTGAAAACATTGATAAAGCAGTGAATGCTGCTAAAGCAGTGCATTTAATGGGCTTATTAAGCCCAGGTGGTGTGCATAGTCATGAAGATCATATTGTAGCTGCAATTGAATTAGCTGCAGCGCGCGGCGCTAAAGAAGTGTACTTTCATGCATTTTTAGATGGCCGAGACACTCCACCACGTAGCGCAAAAACGTCAATTGAACGTATTGAAGCGCTATTTAGCAAATTACATTGTGGTCGCTTAGCATCAATCATTGGCCGCTACTATGCAATGGACCGCGATAATCGCTGGAACCGAGTAGAGCAAGCTTATGATCTAATGGTCAGTGGGATCGCACAACATAGCTACGAAAATGGTGTTGATGCATTAGCTGCGGCTTACGAACGTGATGAAAACGATGAGTTTGTTGCTGCAACTACCATAGCAGCACAAGGCCAAGACGCAGTACAAATTAATGACGGTGATACGGTTATTTTCTTAAACTTTAGAGCCGACCGTGCTCGTGAAATGACCCGCGCATTTGTTGATAAAGACTTTGACGGTTTCGCCAAGAAAAAAGCCCCCGCACTAAGCGGCTTTGTTATGTTGACCGAATACGCAGCAGACATCGACGCACCAGCAGCCTTTGCCACAGTCCCTTTGACTAATGTATTGGGTGAATGGTTTGAAAAACACCATAAAACACAGCTACGTATTTCTGAAACTGAAAAATATGCACATGTGACGTTTTTCTTCAGTGGCGGACGTGAAGATGAATTTGAAGGTGAAACCCGCGAGCTGATCCCATCACCACAAGTTGCGACCTACGATTTACAACCTGAAATGAATTCAGAAATGCTCACTGATAAACTCGTCGAAGCGATTAAAAGCGGTAAATACGATGCAATTATTTGTAACTATCCAAATGGCGATATGGTCGGTCACTCAGGTGTATTTGAAGCCGCAGTAAAAGCCTGTGAAGCAGTCGATCATTGTATTGGTCGTGTTGTTGCTGCCCTTGAAAAATTTGGTGGTGAAGCATTAATTACAGCTGATCACGGTAATGCTGAACAAATGGCTAACCTTAAAACTGGCCAAGCGCATACCGCACACACCAGTGAACCTGTTCATTTCATTTATGTTGGTCGTGATGCAACACCAAGCGAAGGCAAAGCGCTCAGTGATGTTGCGCCAACCATGTTGCACTTAATGGGCATGGAACAACCAAGCGAGATGACTGGCACACCAATCATGACATTGAAATAAACCATGAATAAAAGTATTAACCCATTAATTTTTAGTACGCTCGTTGTTACTGCGTTAATACTCACTTTATTAGTGACGGCCCCTGCCGTCGCTAATGAAGATCGTACTAAAAAAGATCTCAGCGAAATCCAAACGGCGTTAAAGCAAAGCCAAGCTGAACTTGCCGCCCAGCGTAAAGACATCGAAAAATCGCAAAAGAACCTGCAACAGCACGAACTCGAGATCGCAAAAAACGCTAAGGCACTAAATATTGCCGAGCAATCAATTCGCGATACTGAAAAACAACAACAACAGCAACAGCAGCAAGCTGAAGCACTTGAGGAAAAACGCCTAGAGCAGCAACATGCACTCGCCGCACAAATTAAAAGTGCCTATATGTCTGGCGGACATGACTACTCTAAAATGCTATTGAATCAAGAAAATACCGCACAGTTTGAACGCACATTAAGTTATTATAATTACCTCAACAAAGCGCGCATTGAGCAAATTGATGAGCTAAAAGCACTCCTGATTGAAATAGCGGATGTACAAACCGAACTTGAAAAAACCAAACAACACTTAGTTGTGCTCCATGAAGAGCAAGCCAATCGTCATCAAGCTCTCATTGCAGCGCAACAACAACGAAAAGCCAACATCAGTGAATTAAAAACCAAGCTTAGCTCAACCAAAAACTCAATTGATTACTTAAAAGATAATGAAAAAACCCTAGTAGCTACCTTGCAAGAACTTGAAAAAGAAAAAACTAAAAAGGTTGAGTTACTGGGCCTATCAGCCAGTAAAGGTAAATTAAACTGGCCAACAAAAGGTAAAATTGAGCACAGCTTCGGCCAACATAAGCACGGTGGTATTGACTGGAAAGGCGTATTAATTGGCGCTAATGAAGGCAATAATGTGCATAGCGTCCACAACGGTCAAGTCGTGTTTGCTGATTGGTTAAAAGGCTACGGCTGGGTTATTGTTATTGACCACGGTGAAGGCTTTATGAGTTTATACGGCCATACTCAAACCTTACTAAAAGACGTAGGTGATATAGTACGCCAAGGCGATATTATCGCTTTAGTTGGTCAAAGCGGCGGACAAGCAAATTCTGGTCTATACTTTGAAATACGCCACAAAGGACGCGCAGTAAATCCTGTAACATGGTGCAGACGCATTTAATTGATTAAACAGCTGCACCCCACTGGGAGCAGCTGATGCTAAATACACAATTACAAATACAGCAGTTACAATACTCTGCTTTTAATCGCATCCTAATAAGCTATTTATTACTCGTTAGCGTTTTTTTGTGCCTGAGTTTTAATAGCTTTGCAGTGACCTCGGTGGGCGATTTAAAAAGCCAACAAAAAAACGAAATCCTCTTTAATATCCATGCCTATTATGTTGAAGACTTAGCTTTGCAACAAAGCTTTGAAAGCAGTCAACAATTTGAAGCCCTGCTCGCACAGCTAGACCCTTACTCTAAGTACCTTAATGAACACGAGTTAGAAGCGCTATTTAGCAGCACTAATGGCCGCTACACAGGCCTTGGGATTGAAATAAAACAGCAACAACAAAAAATTATTATTGTAAACACAATTAAAGACTCTCCCGCAGCCATTGCCGGAGTACAAATAAATGATGTGCTACTTGCCGTTAATCAGCAAACAGTCGCACATAAAGACATCAATCAAGTTGCGCAAATGATTAAAGCTAGTGACACAGCAACGGTTACCTTAACGATTGAACGAGGTAATTCACCACAAGCCATTTATTTTACCCTGACTAGATCAGAAATTAACTTAGAGAGTGTCACCAGTTCATTATCAGAGTTTGGTATTGGTTATTTGGCAATAAATAGCTTTACCAATCACACCTTGCATGATGTTGCGCGGCAAATAACAGCACTGCAAAGCCATTACGGTAATCCACTTACAGGCTTAGTGCTCGATTTACGCGACAATCCAGGCGGCACATTACAAAGTGCTGTAGCGGTATCGGATCTATTTTTACAAAGTGGCACCATAGTCACCACCAAAGGTCGCTTTTATGATGCAAACCAGCACTTTCGCGCCAAAAAAGGTGATATTTTAAATGGTGCGCCAATCGTCGTACTTATTAATGAAAACTCGGCCTCAGCAGCAGAGATTTTAGCCGCTGCACTTAAAGACAATCACCGTGCCACACTAATTGGCAGCCAATCATTTGGCAAAGGATCGGTGCAATCTTTGATCCCATTAGGCAATGGTAATACAGCACTAAAATTAACCACTGCAAAGTACTTTACCCCATCGGGTCAATCTATTGAGGGGATTGGAGTAACCCCCGATGTGGCGATTAATCAATCAACCCTTTCGCAAATTGATAAAGTAGTTATAATAAAAAACGAACAAGGAAATGACGATCGGCCATGGTCACGCAAAGACTCAGCTGATCCACTGTTATTAAAAGCACAGCAGCTATTAACTATGAAATAAAGCTTTTAGCTCACTATAAAAAAGATAATAAAAATTATAAACGTGAAAAAATTAACTTGGTTGTTCTGGCTTTTTTTTAGCTTGCCTACGCTTGCCGCAAATAAGCAAATAGCGATTGTGATTGATGATATTGGCAATCATCAACGCGACCTCGAAATCCTAAATTTACCAGGTAAAATATCGTTCTCGATTTTGCCTCATACCCCGTATTCGCAAGTTTTTGCGCGCCTAGCCAGTAAGTCGAATAAAGAATTACTGCTGCATATTCCCATGCAAGCACTCGACAGCAGCAAAGCACTTGGCCCCGGCGCACTCACCAGCAATATGAGTAAAGAACAATTACAAATCACCCTCGGCAATGCGCTTGCAACCTTACCGCAGGTCAAAGGTGTAAATAATCATATGGGCTCAGCACTTACTCAAGAAAGCCTGCCCATGAAATGGACTATGGAAGTGCTGAAAAAGCGCAACCTGTACTTTTTAGATAGCCGCACTACAGGCTTAAGCCAAGCGCAAAATGTTGCCAACTTATATGGCGTTGAAAATGTCGGCCGCCATGTGTTTTTAGATAATATTCCCAATGAGAAACAGTTACAATTTCGCCTCAACGAACTAAAGTATAAAGCCGAACGTTATAACTTCGCCATCGCGATTGCCCACCCTTACCCTGAAACCATTGAATTCTTACAGCGCATGCTACCCGAACTTGAACAACAAGGTTTTGAACTCGTGCCGCTATCACAACTAGTAGAGCGTAAATATATACAACTCGCGCAAGCTGAGCATAAAGGGGTTAGTGCGAGGTAGGCTCTAAAGTTACAAGGGAAAAGGTTCTAGGTTCTAGGTTCTAGGAAAACAGAATAGTCCGTCGTAAAATTAACCACGTAGGTTATGGTTGAGAGCAACGAAACCTAACGATGTAAGAATAAAATTGAGTAACGGCTTCGAGCGATCAGCAGTCATTGGGGTTGGCTAAATATAATTGCTTAACGGTTAAACATTAGGTTTAATGGATACATAATAAACGCTGAGTAACGCAGGGACAGCTTAGATACGATAGACACGCCAGTAAAGTTGGCTTGATATCGCTTAGGCAATAAAAACAAGTTCCCATAGTATAAACAACACCAACTCTGACACACCGGGCCGGTAGCGCCTCAATCCAACAAGTGATTATGCAACGCAAACAGCGTGTCGCATAAATACTAAAATGTAAGGTTTCTCGAATGTTTAAGCGTGTACCAAAGGAGTGGCGAACATACAGAATACACAATTGGGTTGCGCTATCATATTTAATATTCGGGCTTCCAATTAATATGTTTGCAGCCTTTCTGCTTAGTTATATTATGAATCCAGCTGTCACAGTAATTGCAGCTTTTGTTTTGTGGTTAATTTTATTATTGGTTTTTTCATTTAGGATTACGCGTTTTCCGTGCCCTCAATGTTCGCTTCCGTTTATATCAAATCAAAAAGTATCATTTGTTAAAAAGCGGCGTTGTAATAATTGTGGACTTGGTTTGTATGAAAAACCTAATCGGGTAGCCGGAGGTCTCTAACCTCCAGCCCTCACACCACCCAATATGCGCTTTTTATTTACAGGAAGTGCCAAAGCGGACATTCAAGAGTAACTCGTCTCTGCCCCTAAACGTGTTTCGCTAATTTTTCAGAAAATTACTAAAAACGAAATTCACCATACAAAAAATTATCTTTTAATTTGTCCTCGCATTTATGAGGAAATACATTTCATCACCAATTGTATAAAAGCTGACCTGCCATTCTCTTGTGTGATCAAAATTAAGCTTCGTTTTATGCACTTCGTGGTACATTATTCATCAGATGATTTAGGCAGTGATGTCGTGTTGCGTGCCGATAAGTAAAGGATAACAAAGTGCATATTAGTAGCTTAAACCTAATTAACTACCGTAATTTTAAGAATGTCAAACTTAACTTTAACAAAGGTATCAACACTGTGATTGGTGAGAATGCATCAGGTAAGACCAACTTATTTCGAGCCCTGAGATTGCTGCTTGACAACTCGATGCCTAGGTCGTCGACAAAACTGTCTGAGGGTGATTTCTGTAGAGCGCTAGGTAGTTGGAAAGGTCACTGGATTATCATAAGTTGTGAGTTCGATGATATTTCTAGTGATGAAGCTAGTCAGTCACTGTTCCTCCATGGAAATGGGAATATCGAAGGTGAAGAAGAGATAGTAACCAAAGCAACCTACAACCTCATATTCAGACCTAAAGCTCATATACGCCAAGCGATTTCAACAATCCCCGTTGGCGACACTCCAGCGTTAGAAGAGTATTTAAATGATATCTCAATAGATGACTATGAAACGGTTTTAACTGGAAAAAGTACTGCGAATTTTGCTGATCCAGAAGTATATAAAGCTATTGTAGGTGACTTTGATGCTGTTGTTTTTCCAAATGAGTTAAGCAACCCAGAAATTGGGATACGACTACCATATATCCTAAATATGCCGAATGAGGTTTCATTCACCTTTATTAAGGCATTGAGAGATGTGGTTTCAGATTTCCACAACAATAGAACAAACCCCCTACTAACACTGTTAAAAAGTAAGTCGGGTGAAATTTCCCAAGAGGATTTTCAACCAATAGCTGAGTTGATTAGGACTTTGAATGAGAATATTGAAGGCCTAAATGACGTTTGTGATGTTAGAGATGACATTGCATCAACAGTAGGCGATACAGTTGGAGATACGTATTCTCCAAATTCAATCTCGATCCGCTCAAGTTTGACAGATGATTCAGACCAGCTATTTCAGTCCTTGAAGCTTTTTGTTGCTGAGTCAAACGATGGGTATGAAGGTGCTATTCATGAAATGAGTTTAGGGGGCGCTAATCTTTTATACCTCACATTAAAAATTTTAGAGTTTAAGTATCAAAACTCTAATCAATCAATCGCAAATTTTTTATTGATAGAGGAACCAGAAGCTCATATTCATACGCATATTCAAAAATCATTGTTCGACAACATCAAGTACGAAAATACTCAAATTATTTATTCGACCCATTCATCGCATATTTCAGAGGTCAGCAATATAAGAAACATGAACATTATTGGTCTGGTAGATGGCAATTGTGAGGTTTTCCAACCAGCTAAGGGGCTGACCAATGAGCAAAGTGGCTTCGTTCAGCGGTATCTAGATGCTATTCGAAGCAATCTATTATTTGCACGAAGTGTCATTTTAGTTGAAGGTGATGCAGAAGAAATCCTAATACCCATTTTGTTTAAAAAATCAACAGGAATAAGCTTGGATGAGATGGGAATTAGTCTTGTCAATATAAGAAGTACAGGATTCGAAAATATCGCAACGCTCTTTAACGATGAACGTATTAGGAAACGCTGTAGTATTATTACTGACCTAGACTCTGCGTTTTTTGATACTGAAATCCAAGAACAGGATAGTGAAGCTTTAAAGAATAAAAAGAGAAAAGCTAAAGGTTCAGAGGAGTCAGGAGCTAATCGTAAACTTATACTAGATGAGTTCTGCGATAATAACCCTTGGTTAAGCCCTTTCTATGCAAAACACACTTTTGAAGTAGATTTTATTAAGTCTTCTAATAGCGTATATCTTAAAAATGTTGTTGAAGACGTTTACGTTGATCCTGCAACAAGAGTCACAGCCAAGGAAGATCTATCTAAAGCCGATATCGCCACATCTGGAATGAGGGCATTAACGATGGCGAATCATCAAGGTAAGGGCTGGTTTGCTATTACTCTTGGAAAGGCGATCAACTTTAAAGTAGTAATTCCAGAGTACATTCTTGAGGCAATCAAATTTGCACATGGTGAATTTGATTCAGTTCTTACCTTTAAAATACTAAGCTATCGATTTAACTCTATTAAGGAGCATGTCGCTGAAGGTAAAAAGCACATAGAAAAAGCTGACGCGGATGGAGACATGAACCTAAAAGCTCGGTGTGAAGCTTATCTGCTACCATTGGAAACAGGTATCGAAGTATTTGCGACTAAATGGGATGTATTCGACTCGGCTACCGATGACATCAATGAGATTAAGGCTTCATTTATAGCTGATTTCCCAACAGAAAATCATCATTTGCTAGAAAGGATTTAGTGATGTTCGTATGGGATAAAGATGATCTTAATGATGAGCAAGTGGATGCCATTCGACAAGCGGGTAATGTATTCCTTGAGGCGTGCCCAGGTAGTGGAAAAACACGAACATTAACGTATAAAATTGCTCTTGAATTGTCTAAGTTGACCGATGAAAAGAAATGGATTGTAGCAATTACATACACGAATCGTGCAGCTGATGAAATTCGTGAGAGAATAGAGTTACTAGGAGTTGAAACTTCTCAACTATGGATTGGGACGATTCATTCATTTTGCTTAGAGTGGATTATAAAACCATATGGGTTATACCATGACAGGCTTAAAAACGGTTTCAAAGTCATTAACTCATATGATAGTGAAGATATTATAACCAATATTTGTCTTGGGTTACGACCTCAACAATATATTACATACTACCAATGTTCACATTTTTATACACCAACAGGGCTGAATATTACAGGAAGCTGTGGGAGCTTAGCTACTAGTGTTCTGGAAGCTTATCATCAACACCTAGACAATAATCACCAAATAGATTTTGAACAGATATTGTACTTCTCTTACGAACTCCTACGTAACAAGGTCGCTATATCAAAAATATTATCTAATCTTTTTTCTTACTTCTTTATAGATGAATATCAAGATACCAAAGAGATTCAGTATTCAATTGTAGCGAGCATTATGAGGGCTAATCCGAGTAAAGTGACAACATTTATAGTAGGTGACCCAAACCAAGCCATATATACATCATTAGGTGGTTATGCAATATCTCATACAGAACTTGAATCTTTAACCGCTGCTTCATTTGCTTCAATGTCTTTGGATAAAAATTATAGAAGCTCACGAAAGATTATAGAGTATTATCGAAATTATAATGTTAGCCCAAGTGCAACTAGTGCAACTAGTGCAGAAGGTAGTGAGAGAGATTATCAGAGTACAATAACCTATGATCAAGTAACTCACAAAGATGACTTAGTTGAGCAGGTAAGTCGATATATTGAGCACAACATTGAAAATTTCAATATCCCTGAGCGTGATATTTGCGTAATTGCTCCTTGGTGGGCGCATTTAGCTGCACTAACACGAAATTTAGTGAATCGGTTGCCTCAATATAGTTTTGATGGCCCTGGTTTAGTACCATTCTCTAGAGACCTTGAGAACTTCTGGTACAAGCTTACAAGAATTATTCTCACTGAGCCCTCCCCTAGCATGTATGTCAAACGTTTAAGGTGGGCATCTGAAATTTTATATGATTTAGAAATTGCAATGGTGGATATAGCCCCTTTCACTTCGAAAGAACTCTTAAAATCAATTAACTCAATTTCAATAGACGAGGAGGACGGAATTACTTACCTATGCTATTTCTTCGATGAGCTATTCAAAAGATTAGGGGTTGATTACTCTCTTTATCCAATGTTGCAAGAACACTATGAATCTTTTTTGAGTAGTACAGAAGATCGCATAGACAGGCTCCGCAGAGATAGCGAGGAATTTGCTACAGATATAGAGGCATTTCGAAGAGCTTTTAAGCCGAGAAGTGGAATAAAAGTTTCTACTATCCACGGGGTTAAAGGTGGTGAATATGACGCAGTTATATCATTCGGTTTACTTGAGGGGTTAGTTCCTAATTTTAATGACTCATCAGAAGATAGTGCTAAGAAGCTTCTCTATGTTATTGGCTCTAGAGCAAGGAAAAACTTGCACTTGATCTCTGAAAGAGGGCGAATGCAAGGCTATAGCCCAAATCAAACCGAACGTACGTCCACTAAAGTTCTTCAACGCGTGCAATTTCCTTATGATCGTTTTGTATAGAACTTACAGCAATTAGTTTAGTTTTACCCTATCTCAATTTGTTTTAAGCGAGTAGCTTAGGGAAGTAACTCTAAAAGGCTTTTGTCCAGAAACGGTTTAGGTTTATAGATCTAAACCGTTTCTACCAGATTAGAAAAAGTATCTTGGAACTATAAACGCTTGTATGTGGTTTACCTTTCAAGTTCGATAGCATGGAGGCAATATTGGTTTACGATACTCTAACTTCCTGTGACAATACCTCACCAGTATCATTTAGAATATCAGACAGAACTTCTACATTAGCTTCAGTTTCACACTCAGGGCAGTTAACCGAACCAGTTTCTAGATATTGAGTGGTATGGTTACCAGAACTTTCAGATTGGCTCTCAAAATCTTCAGTATTAACTGAGAAAGCCGCACCACAATCTTCATTTGGACAATCAATGGAAATCGTCATTATCAAACTCCTTGTTACATTTAAAAAAGGACATATACACAGTTTGTACGCAAATTTAATATATGGGCTGTTTTCTTATTTTCAAGCCGTTACTCCATAGAACCCTTGTTAGACATAAATCATAGTCTTACATTCTGCCATAATGTAGTAATCTTTTTCCTTTTGGTTCAATTAACTAGTTAGGCCATGTGAAGGGGGGGGGGCAAAATGCCACCTAATAGCAAGAATGATGATTTATCAACTCGCTCGGATAACTTTGAGTAGGGCAAAGTCAGCTTAACAAGCTATGAGTAAGTAATAGGCTTAACGCGACAAGGGGCATAAACGAGTTAGTACCATCCACAGTCCGCTTCACGCCCTGATGTCAACAACAACCGAAAAGTGATCCACTCCACCATTTGAATAATGATCCACTATTTATTAAGGTTTTCCATTAATCCGGCTTGTTTCTTTTCTTTGATCCTATAACTTTCCCCCTTAATTTGAACAATATGTGAGTGGTGTAAAATTCTATCTAACATCGCTGATGTTAACGCTGTGTCATTCGCAAAAATGCTCCCCCATTGTCCAAATGGGAGGTTACTGGTGAGTATGACCGCTCCTTTTTCATAACGCTTTGCAATGACATCAAACAATAATTTAGATTCCTGAGCACTAAACGGTAAATAGCCTATTTCATCAATTATTAGTAGCCTGGGTGCCAGAACTGAGCGCTGCATCACTTGTTTATACTTATCTTGACGTTGCGCTGTGGTTAATTGCAATATTAAATCAGACGCGCTAATAAAGCGGGTTTTTAAGCCTGCTTGCACTGCCTTGTAACCTAGCGCACTGGCAATATGTGTTTTGCCTACACCTGATGGCCCGAGCAGAACGACGTTTTCTTTTCGTTCAATAAACGAGAGTGTGGCAAGCTCGTTAACTTGTTTTTTGGGCACACCGGTGGCAAACGTAAAGTCAAACTCCTCAAGCGATTTTAATGACGCAAATCCAGCCATA
Source organism: Pseudoalteromonas rhizosphaerae (assembly GCF_028885455.1). NCBI lineage: Bacteria > Pseudomonadati > Pseudomonadota > Gammaproteobacteria > Alteromonadales > Pseudoalteromonadaceae > Pseudoalteromonas > Pseudoalteromonas rhizosphaerae. Next base: position 987,786 of record NZ_CP118496.1, on the reverse strand, counting down.
CGCGTAAACATAACCTGTTTACGTTGGTGCCGGTACGCCTGCTCACCTTGCAGTACGCGCTCTAAGAACTGTAAATAATCCCATTCCTCTTTTGCTGCTTGCTGCGCTAGCGCTGTTGCATTTGTTTCAACACCGGCGAGTTGCAGCTCCTCCGTTAGTTCATGTAAGCGTGCGAGTTGCAAGTTCATAGTGCCTCCGAGAATTGCGCGTAAATGTTTAAGTCATGATGTAACGGGTGAGTCTCGAAGGACATATCAAATACAGGTATAGCCACTTCTGCCGGCTGTGGTGGTGCAACAGGTTGGAGCGGGGGTAAAGGTTGTAGGTACGCTTGCTCTTCTTTTAATCTATCTGCGGGCTTTACTTTTATTGTGTCGTGAATGCGCTGGTTAGCCACTGTGTTCAACCAGTTAATGACTTCAACATTGGCTGTTTCAACGTCCAAAGTAAGTTCAAGGGCAAATAATTTAGTGGCTAATGGCTGATAAAAGTTATCGCGCACATAGCGCACCATTCGCTCTACTTTCCCTTTTGTTTGTGGGCGGTAGGGTTTACAGAGCTTTGGAATGAACCCCATTTCTTTACTAAATTGATAAAAGCATTGATTAAAGCGATGTTTGCCTTCACCGTAAGCATCACGCTCTATTACCACTGTTTTCATATTGTCATACCACACTTGCTGTGGAATGCCTTGGAAATACTCAAAGGCTTGGCGATGACACGCTTCGAGTGTTTCATAGCGCATGTTATCAGTGATTGCGACAAACAATGCACGGCTGAAGCCTAAAACAGCGACAAAGGCGTGCAGTGGTGATTTCCCACCTCGCATTTGGCCCCAATCAACTTGCATTTGTTTGCCCGCTTCTGTTTCAAAGCGAATAATGGGTTGGGGTTCAACGCTACCTCGATATTGATACAAGTACTGGCGTAGTAACGATATTTCTCCGGTATAGCCTTGCTCTTTAATTTCTCTGAGTAAAACAACGGCTGATAAATGTATTGGAGCGGCTTTAGCTAATCGAGAATGTAAATACGGTTTAAATGCCTCTAATTTTGAAATACCCGTTTTACGAGTAGCATAATGCGGCTCGTCAAAGTCACCTTGAAGGTATTTTTTAACGGTGTTGCGCGATATGCCCAATTGTTTAGCGATGGCTCGTTGAGACATGCCTTGCATGGCTAAGACTTTTATTTTCATGAACTCTTCTTTTGAAATCATGGTGCTTATCCAAAAGCACCAGTGTTAAGTTAACTGGATCAGATTTCAATTGTTGAAGTGGATCATTTTTGCATTGCTGGTAACACCTGAGGCATTCAACAAGTTTTTTCTACCACTAAAAGAGGTGAACCTTTCGCTTTTTGCTGTGCGTAATAAATGCCCGCCCAATAAGATTGCCCTACGCTTTTCGAAGCCCACTCTATAAAGCTCTGACGGACAAATTTAGAACATTGCCAGCGCCAATGTACCCAGCTCTTTTGACCACTACGCTCTGTAACTGGCGATAAGCCTGCATAGGTTTGTATTTCTTGTGCGCTACTAAAACGAGATTTATCTTCCCCTAAAGCAGCTAAAAGCCTAGGAGCAAGGCAAGGGCCTGTGCCGGGAAGTGAAGCAAATATTGAGGCGTCATCCATACTGGTAAAAATTGAGCTTATTTGTGAGTCATACTCTCGAATATTGTTAATTAATACCAACATCTGTTTAGCCAATGCGATGACAAACGTTTGATAAGGTATAATTAAAGATTCGTCGTTAGTAAGAGGAATTGCCTCTTTTATAGATGCAATGCGTTCTGGGGTCTTCTTAACAGTGGGCCCTCCTCTGGAGTTTAATAGTTTGGCAACTGTATTTGTTCTAACGCGTTTCAATTCATTTAAGTTTGGGAATTTAATTAGAAAATTACAAAATAGCTCTGTATCTCTATGTGAAAACCACTCTAAGGGCTGTGTATAATATTGCTTTAGAGCATTAATGATTCGGTTCGCATGCCTGCGTTTTTCGTCTATAAGTAATCGACGTTGTTCGACAAGAAGGGCTAATGTTCTCGTTTTCTCGCTGCTTGGTTTTAGGGGGTAATCTTCTTTGGATAATTCAGCATCATATCTAATGCTAATTCAGCGTCTGAAGGATCATCTTTTGAACCGCTGAGAAACATAGCTTGTCTGTATCGAGCAAGGGTTAATCCATGAATAGGATAAACTGTAACAAAGCTATATTTTTGCAAGACGTATACTATAGGTCCTTTATTTAACTCAACTTGTAATGGTCTAATGAAACTGGAGAGGTTTATAGCGTAAAATGAGCTAAACCAAAAAGGTATCACTATGACCAGAAAATCAAAAGTAACACTCAGTGCACAACAAAAACTTGAATATGCCAAATTAATGGTAGAAGAAGGTTATACCAATAAGCAAATTGAAGAGATGTCTGGCGCAGGAAAGTCAGCAGTATCACGTTGGAAGCAACAATATCTATCTGAGCTAGATGGTAAGAGCCCGGGAAATGTACAAGCACTAACACCTGAGCAGCAACGTATTCAATTGCTAGAGAAGCAGCTACAGCGCGCTTTAAGGGATAATGATATATTAAAAAAAGCCACCGCTTTCTTCATTCGCGACAATCAAAATTTAAAGTAATTAAAGCGTTGAAGAAAGCGACCCCAAGCTATACGGTATCTGAGTTGTGTCGTGCTTTAGAAGTCAGTACAAGTAGTTATTACTATGCGCCAGTCACGCCAAATAAGTCAGAGCAGGCACTGCTGGCGTTAATTGAATCTATCGCTGACGATTCCGGTTATACGTATGGTAGACGCAGAGTGCACGTTGAATTGAATGCGTTAAATCATACGATTGGAATATATAAAACAGCGGCACTGATGAAAAAGTTGAATATAAAAGCCATCAGGCCGAAGAAAAAACATTACTACCCTAATTCAGGTGATGAACATAAGTACGCACAGAACCTCTTAAAACGAGAGTTTAACCCTGATTCACATAACACGCATTGGGTCGGTGATATTACCTATATTAGGAATCACCAAGGGTGGAGTTACTTGGCCTGTGTGTTAGATTTATCAACGAGGGAAGTTGTAGGGTATGCCTTATCAACAAGCCCAAATGCTGAATTGGCTATAGCAGCATTGAATAATGCTATTAAGCGTCAACAGCCGGTTTTTAATCAACTGATGTTTCATTCCGATCAAGGGTGTCAGTATTCTGCGGCCTCGTTTAGAGCTCGGTTATCACAACTAACTATAACACAAAGTATGAGTCGTCGAGGTAATTGTTGGGATAATGCAGTAATGGAGCGATTTTTTAGAAGTTTAAAAACAGAGCGACTGAATCGCCTGTCATTTATAAATCATCATTCAGTTATAAGTGAGGTGGACAGTTATATTCAGTTTTACAATTACAAACGTAGGCATTCTACGCTTAATTATATGACGCCACATCAGAAATATAATGAATTAAAAAATGCCGCTTAGAATCTCTACAGAATTTGTTGACCATTACAACTGCAACAGCAATATTGCCTTTTACTTTTTTATGTAATGCCTCAACCCAATCATTAATTGATTCAGGTGAGTGAGAAATTACGCTAAACGCCCGAGACTCTTCGTCTTTAACCTGCACACATATATCATGTTTTTTATCAGCCCAATCAAGGCCAACATATGCAGAAAAGTTATCATTTTTAGTATTCATGCCAAATCTCCGATTATTGAAATTTGTTATGCATTCTTTACTCTTCGAAAGAAATATAGACAGCGTTTGTAAGGCAAGCCCTGAGTATTCGTTTTGAGTAAAGTAACTCAATACTTCGAAAGAAAAGCGGTGATCATTAAATGATGCTGGCACAATATTCGTAAGTAAAGAGCACATAACCTCAACAATTCAAAGTATAGATTATTAAGGTTCAAAGACTATATCTGGCACATTCAAGACAGTCGATAAGTCAAAACTTTGTAGTTTATAGGTTTGGATATTTTTCGTTGGATTTCGCTGCGCTCAAACCAACCTATGTTGATAACTCTAAAGCGCGGCGCCTCTAACCTATTTGTGAATAATTAACTTAAAGTTCTTTTTCTATAATGTTTCGCAAGAGGACAAGAAGATAGTGGTGGCTGCGTTTGTCACTTATGGCTTAAAACTTACCACTTAAAACTAGAAGCTTAAAGCTAGAAGGGCTATATCTGCCCTACTAGCTATAATGTCAAACTACAGGATAAAGGTGGCGACTTTTTCATTTAAGTCAGTGGCGCGGTCTTTCAGTACCTTTGCTTGGCTTAAATGCGTTGTTGCTGATGCCGTGATTTCATCAGTGACATCTTTAATTGCGACCGTATTTCGGGTGATCTCATTTGTTACTTGAGTTTGCTCTTCTGCTGCGACTGCAATTTGCCCCGCCATGTCGGAGATCTCATTCACTGCTTGAGTAATTTCTTCTAAAGCTTGTGCTGCGGCATTGACATCGTGAACACTGTTATTAGCTAAACTTTTACTGCTATCCATCAAGCTAACCGCTTTTTTAGTGGTATTTTGCAACGTTTCAATCGTGGTATAAATCTCTGCAGTAGAGTTTTGAGTACGATGTGATAACACGCGAACTTCGTCTGCGACAACAGCAAAACCACGGCCTTGCTCGCCGGCACGCGCCGCTTCAATCGCAGCATTTAATGCTAGTAAATTAGTTTGCTCTGCAATCTCCTGAATCGTCGTTAAAATACTTGAGATTGCTTGTGCATGCAGGCTCAGCTCACTGATCACTACTGTGGTTTCATCAATTTCTGATGCCAATGAGTTAATCGTGGTTCTGGTTTTATCAACTAAGCTTTTCCCCTGAATACTGCTTTGCGCCGACTGCTGGGATGCGGCAGCGGTATTTTCAGCGTTAGCTGCAATTTCATGAGTAGCACTGGACATCTCTGTAACTGCGGTAGCAACCATTGTAACTTCTTGCTGTTGGCGCTGTAGTTCATTAACGCTTGATTGATTGGTTAACAGACTTTTCTCTGCATCTGAGTCTAGATCAGTCGCTAGTTGACGAATATGACTGATCAGCTGATGTTGACTACTTACAAAACTATTAAAGCTATCAGCTAACATGCCAACTTCGTCTTGGCTGTCGACTGTAATACGCTGAGTTAAATCACCATTGCCTGCAGCAATACGAGATAACGCTTGCGACACGCGACTTAGTGGCCCTAGTAGCAAACTTAACAACCAAGAAATAGATAATACACTAATGATCAGTGCTAACGTTGCCAGTCCTAACTGGGTGACCATCAAGCTTACTAATGGTGCCTCTAACGTTTGTTTGTCGAGTACAAAAACTAGCTGCCAATCTGTATTGGGGATTTTTTCCCCCCAAAGTAGCTTATCCCGAGCTTCAGTTTCAAAATAAACAGGCGTAAGTTGGCCTGTTTGGCTACTTGATTCGATTAGTCGGCTGCTTAATTTAGTCTCAATATTGGTAATTTTACCCATCAATTTACTTGAGTCTTTATAGGCGATCACAGTACCGTCTTCATGCATCATGATGGCATAACCGTTTGCCGGTAGAGACATATTGCTAACGCTATCGACAATACTCGCAATTGACACATCACCGCCAACCACACCATTGCGCACTGGATGAGCTATGGTAACGACCAATAGATTAAAGGCCACATCCAAATAAGGCTTGGTAATTATGCTGCTACGAGCTTGTTGTGACTGCTGATACCAAGGACGTGTTCTAGGATCATAACCTGAGCGGTCAATACTGGGATCAGAGTCCACCATCAGCCCGTCGCGGTTACCAAAATAGGTTAATTGAAAATCGCCAGATACCTGTGCTTGCTGCAATGCATTAAGCGTATCACCTTCGACTTTAGTGGCGACAGAAGCGATCACTCGCTGACGATCGGTTAGCCATGCTTCGATGCGCGCGGCTTGCTGTTTACCTGCTTGCCTCACACTATCAACACTGTTTTGCAGTAACAACGCTTTTTGCGTGGAGTAGCTATACCATGACAATAATACAACAACAATTACGAGGGCGAGAACAACCGATAATAATATTTTTTTCTTTAGTGAATATGAATTCATATTGAGTGCTAATACTGACTTTAATTAAATTGAAATACGGATATAAATACAGCTTGGGGTTAGCTTAATTTAGAGTATGAATTGAGAGGCAATTCTCAATCTTGTTCTATTTTCGCATACAAGATTTGAATAATAAATTAAAATCAGTGATTTAAGTGAATATAAAAAGAATCATTATTAATTCAATGTAAAACTTAAATTAATAACCTAACGAGTGTAAATAAATAGCACGGTATAAATACTGCACGTATATTTTTATTTAAAATAATTGTAACGCCTAGGGTCTGTTGACCTTTGCGGATTAATATTTGTTCAAACTAGGGGCAATTTAATCGCGGCGCGAAGTTTGTAACCTAGTGGGCTAAGTAAAAGCCGAGTAACAAAGAGTTAATTGCCCCTAGGCAGAACCCTTCGGGCAGCGCCTGTTTGGCATTGATGCTGCGTTATAGCCTATTTATGGGGAATAACCACACCACATAGGCTCTGCCTTGCCTAAATACCAAACAGACTGCTGCAAATTCAACCTTGAAAGATCAACAGACCCTAGTCATTATATTAAATTAAGCAAAAGTAATAGCCGTGACGACGGAGCAGTCGCCCTGTATGAAATCCATATTATTTTTGCTACTTATGATTTATCGCTTAAAACTTATAGCTTCCCTAAACGCAAAAAGCCCAGCATTTTCATGCAGGGCTTTTAATAATTTTGTAAAACTGTGATTAACTCATTGCAGCTTGTAACTTTTTCATCGCTGTTTTTTCAAGTTGACGAACACGCTCTGCAGATACGCTGTATTTTTCAGCCAGTTCTTGCAGTGTTGCTTTATCGTCTGATAACCAACGAGCACTAACAATGTCTTGTGAACGTTCATCTAGGGTTTTTAACGCACTAAATAAACGTGTATGAGATTGCTCTTGATATTGTTGCTGTTCAACTTCTTCAGCTAAATCATTACTGCCATCAGTTAAGTATTGCACAGGCGAATAGGTACTAGTTGGTGCGTCATCGCTGTCGTCACCGGTTAAATCAAAGCCCATGTCTTGGCCGCTCATGCGCGATTCCATTTCACGAACTTCTTTTTCACTCACACCTAGCTCACTCGCTACGGTAGCAACTTCAGCTTGGTTAAACCAACCTAAACGTTTTTTGTTTTTACGAAGATTAAAAAACAATTTGCGTTGCGCTTTAGTGGTCGCAACTTTAACAATGCGCCAGTTTTTAAGTACAAACTCGTGTATTTCGGCTTTGATCCAATGCACTGCAAATGAAACCAAACGTACGCCCACTGATGGGTCAAAACGTTTTACTGCTTTCATCAGGCCGATATTGCCTTCTTGAATCAAATCAGCTTGCGGTAGACCGTAACCTGAATAACCTTTAGCTATATGTGCAACAAAACGAAGGTGAGACATGATGAGCTGCTTTGCAGCGTTAAGATCGCCATCTTCCTGTAAGCGAGTCGCCAACTCTTTTTCTTGCTCAGCACCTAGCATAGGTATAGTGCTTACCGCTTGAAGGTAGCCGTCCATACTAGCGCTTTGCTGTCCAACTGTGAGTGCCATTGCGTATAAATCTTTACTCATTTTTCACCTCAGTGATAAACATTTGAAACCATCTTAGCACTCTTTCACTTAGAGTGCTAACTTTAATGTAAAACTTTTTTTCGATTGAAGCAAGTGGTTTTTTCAGTGTTTTTTATTCTACTTTAAACGCCTGAATAAGCGATGAATTCTAGCTTTGCGGTGAGTTGGTTATGATAAAGCAATTCACCACAACCAACTTAATTAATGATTATAAAAAATAATTGTTACACTTTATCGGGTTCGATTTCTTTTATATATCGATTAACAGATAAGTAGGAGCCAACAAACCCTAAGCTGGTTGCAAGCAGCACTAACGCACCAAACTCGCCTAAGCTTAAGCCGATTAAATTAAAGTTAGTTTGATACACTCCAGCGACTTGGGTGACTGCAGATCCAAGCCACCACATCATGAGGGCCACACATATAAAAGCAAACAAACCACCAACAATGCCATACCAAATGCCGGTCCATAAAAATGGCGCATGAATAAAGGTATTGGTTGCACCGACTAGCTTCATCACTTGGATCTCTTCTTTCTTATCCATAATTGATAAGCGAATAGTGTTGCCTATGATCAAAGTTACCGAAGTCAGTAATAACAACGCGATGGTGATCACGCTTTCTTTTAACAGGCTTAATAATGCATTTAAACGTTCAAGCCAGGCAATATCTAATTTACCAAAATCGACTTCACGCTCTGCTTCAAGCTTTTTTAATAATGCTTGCGCGGCGTTTGGTTGACGATGGCGAGAAGTCGGCGTGACGATAACAACATCTGGCAGAGGATTGCTATCTAAATATTCAAGTGCTTGGCCAAACCCTGATACTTCTTTAAATTCAATGAGCGCATTTTGTTTAGAAATAAAAGTGACATTATCAATTTCAGGGTAGAGTGCTAAGCGTTTAACAAGCGTTTGTGTTTCTTGTTCACTCATAGATTCTTTTACAAATAATGAAATCTCTGCAGCTTCTTCAAAGCCACTGCTGACCTGCTGCACATTTTTAACCACTAAATACAAGGTCGCTGGTAAGGTTAAACTTAAACCCAACACCGCAATGGTCATCATTGACGCCATCGGTGTGCGCCACATTTCGCCTAGGCTATATACACCTTGGCGAAATATATTCAGCACAAAGAAATATCCGGCTGCAAAAACTGATTTTTTTACTCGTTCATTTTGGCTTTTTCGGCCTTTGAATAACAAACTCATAGTGTTGCCTCTGCCAATGGATCTTCACTCATGCGACCATCTTTTAAGGTTAAGCTACGGTATTTCATTCGCGAGATCAGCCCTAAATCATGGGTGGCAATTAAGACTGTAGTGCCATGATTATTAAATTCTTCAAACAAACGCAAGATATCCATGGAAAGCTCAGGATCTAGGTTACCTGTTGGTTCATCTGCAAGTAATAATGGCGGAGAGTTTACAATTGCCCGGGCAATCCCAACTCGCTGTTGTTCACCACCAGAGAGTGTTGAAGGGTGGCATTTTACTTTATCTAGCAAGCCAACTTTATCAAGTGCGCCATGCACACGCTTTTCAATTTGCTTATGATGCGTACCTTCGATAATTAGCGGCAAGGCAACATTATCAAAAATAGTGTGGCGCTCTAATAAACGGTGGTTTTGAAATATGATACCAATATCACGGCGGACATAAGGAATTTGCCGCGATTTTACTGCATTTAAATCAACGCCATTAATAAAAACATGACCCGCCGACGGGCGTTCCATTAAACTAATGAGTTTAAGTAAGGTACTTTTACCAGCACCACTGTGACCAGTTAAAAAAGCCAATTCACCCGGTTTAACATGAAAATTAACTTTTTCCAGTGCTCGGTGACCACCGGGATATGTTTTGCTGACTTGCTGAAAATTTATCATTTTAGTTATCAATCATCCACAGCTGAAAAGGGAGCAAGCTCCCCTTTGAAATTTAAACTTCGTCCTCATCTTGGCTAAATAGCGCATCAATGAAGTCATTACTATTAAATGCACGTAAATCATCAATGCCTTCACCAACACCAATATAGCGGATCGGAATATTAAATTTATCGGCGACGGCAAAAATAACCCCACCTTTGGCTGTACCATCTAACTTAGACAATGTAATACCGGTAAGGCCAACACACTGATTAAATAAGTTCACTTGGCTAATTGCATTTTGCCCTGTGCCTGCATCGATGGTTAGCATCACTTCATGCGGTGCATCGGGATCAATTTTCTTCATCACTCGGGCTATTTTTTCAAGCTCTTGCATCAAGTTGTCTTTATTTTGCAAGCGACCAGCTGTATCTGCAATTAACACATCAACGTTACGCGCTTTGGCAGCTTGAAATGCATCAAATATCACTGAGGCACTATCTGCACCGGTGTGCTGTGCAATTACTGGGATTTTATTACGCTCACCCCATACTTGTAATTGCTCAACCGCAGCTGCACGGAAAGTATCACCTGCAGCTAACATGACTGATTTACCTTGATCCTGAAATTGCTTAGCAAGTTTACCAATGGTCGTTGTTTTACCAACTCCATTAACACCCACCATTAAAATAACAAATGGTTTTTTATCAGCAGGAATTTCTAATGGCTGTTCTGCCGTTTTAAGCATCGCCGCCATTTCTTGCTTCATTAGCTCATATAATGCATCACCATCTTTTAACTGTTTGCGGTTAGCCGCATCAGTCAAACGATCGATCAGCTTCATGGTGGTATCAACACCTAAGTCGGCTGTTAATAGCTGAGTTTCAAGATCTTCAAATAATTCATCATCAATTTTCTTACCAGTGAAAATCGATGCAAAGCCAGAACCTAAGTTTACTTTGGTTTTTAATAAGCCTTTTTTAAGACGAGCAAAGAACCCTTCTTTCTTAGGTTTTTCAGCTGTTTTTGCTTCCTCGCTGGCAAGCTCGGCTGTTAATCGCTCTTGCTCTAAACGCTCAGCTTCCGCCTCTTCGGCAGCAATACGCTCTTGCTCTACACGTTCAGCTTCGGCCTGCTCGGCAGCAATATGCTCAGCTTCGGCCTGCTCTGCAACAATACGTTGCTGCTCTATACGCTCAGCTTCAGCTTGCTCTGCTGCGATACGCACTTGTTCTACACGTTCAGCTTCAGCTTGCTCGGCAGCAATACGCTCTTGCTCTACACGTTCAACTTCGGCTTGCTCTGCGGCAATAAGCTCTTGCTCTAAACGCTCAGCTTCGGCTTGCTCTGCTGCGATACGCTCTTGCTCTAAACGCTCAGCTTCGGCTTGCTCTGCTGCGATACGCTCTTGCTCTAAACGCTCAGCTTCGGCTTGCTCTGCTGCGATACGCACTTGTTCTACACGTTCAGCTTCCGCTTGCTCAGTAACAATACGCTCTTGCTCTAAACGCTCAGCTTCAGCCTGTTCTGCGGCAATGCGCACTTGTTCTACACGTTCAGCTTCCGCTTGCTCAGTAACAATACGCTCTTGCTCTAAACGCTCAGCTTCCGCTTGCTCAGTAACAATACGCTCTTGCTCTAAACGCTCAGCTTCGGCTTGCTCTGCTGCGATACGTTCTTGCTCTAAACGCATTGCTTCTTCTTGCTGCACTAAACGAGCGGCTTCATCGCGGCGTTGTTGTTCTGCTTGTTCTGTTGCTGCTAATTCAGCATCTGTGATGGCTTGGCGTTCAGCATCACGTGCCTCAGCTTGCTCTACAGCAATACGCTGTTGTTCTAAGCGCTCAGCTTCAGCTTGCTCGGCAGCAATACGTTGTTGCTCTAAACGTTCAGCTTCCGCTTGCTCTGCAGCAATGCGCTGTTGCTCTGCGCGCTCAGCTTCAGCTTGCTCTGCAACAATGCGTTGTTGCTCTAAACGCTCAGTTTCAGCTTGCTCTGCAGCAATGCGCTGTTGTTCTAAGCGCTCTGCTTCAGCTTGCTCTGCAACAATGCGCTGTTGTTCTAAGCGCTCTGCTTCAGCTTGCTCTGCAACAATGCGCTGTTGCTCTAAACGTTCAGCTTCCGCCTCTTCTGCAGCAATTCGTTGTTGCTCTAAACGCTCAGCTTCAGCTTGTTCTGCAGCAATGCGCTGTTGTTCTAAGCGCTCAACTTCCGCTTGTTGGTTATCGGCCTCTTGGGCGGTCTGCTCTACTTGTTGGTTTTTATCTGACTTACCAAAACCAAACCAAGACAGGAATTTATTTTTTTTTGCCATACTTGCTAATAACCACTTATAAAAATCTGATAAACTAACGGTAATACTTTGTGTATTCGCTGCATTGCTTTAAAACAAAGCCGCTAATAACCACAACATATTGTCTAAGATGCTCATAGTAACACTTTTAGCGCAGTTGAAAAATGACACGCTACTATATGATTGCAATATTATCTGAGCTGGATTCTAGATACCATTTTTTAGTGAGCTAAATGAGAAATAAATCACCACAAAAACAAGTGAGTAATAAAGCCAGCGATGGCGTTATTAGGATCATCAGCGGGCAATTTCGTGGCCGTAAATTACCAGTAAAAGATGTGCAAGGTCTTCGTCCAACCACAGATCGTATCAAAGAAACGGTATTTAACTGGTTAATGCAAGATACTCGCGATACTAAAGTACTCGATTGTTTTGCAGGTTCCGGTGGATTAGGTTTTGAAGCACTCTCTCGTTTTGCTCTCAGTGCACGCTTTTTAGAGATGGATAAACTCGCCGCCAACCAATTACAAACTAATATTGACACGTTAAAACTCACTAATGCTGAAGTAATTTGCACCGACAGTTTGCTTTATTTGAGTAACAATACTCAGCAACAACAGTTTAACTTAGTGTTTATTGATCCACCTTTTCGCCAAGGTTTAGCCCAAAAATGCTGTGACTTACTTACTGAAAATGACTGGCTAAGTAAAAATGCCCTCATTTATGTTGAAGTAGAAAGTGAAATGAGTGCGTTGCAAACACCTAGCAATTGGCTGTTATTAAAAGAAAAAGCGGCGGGACAAGTATTTTGTCGCCTCTATGAACTACAGTAAAATTAGTAACATAGAAATATTTTTTGTTTCCACTTGGAGCAGACAATATTTATCCTTTACATGTGGTGCGGCTTCGGATTACAATACTGCACCATTTTTGAACCACTTGATCATTGTTTGATCAACTTGAGCAACGCTCATTATTTAGGTAGGTGAATTTTTAATGCCAGTAATTAAAGTAAGAGAGAACGAACCGTTTGACGTAGCACTTCGTCGCTTCAAGCGTTCATGTGAAAAAGCAGGTATCCTTTCAGAAGTTCGTCGTCGCGAGCACTATGAAAAGCCAACAGCTGAGCGTAAGCGTAAAAAAGCTGCAGCGGTTAAGCGTCACATGAAGAAGCTTTCTCGCGATAACGCACGTCGCGTTAAATTATATTGATCAGTATTGGTCTTGTATAAATGAGCCTTTTAATAAAGCTAAAAGATGCGCAAAAAGATGCGATGCGAGCGAAAGACAAATCTCGTCTTAACCCAATTCGTATGGTGCTTGCTGCAATCAAGCAGCGTGAAATTGACGAGCAAATAACACTTGATGATGACGGTATTACCGCAGTATTAGTGAAGCTTGTTAAACAACGCCGTGATTCTTACACTCAGTATACTGATGCTGGCCGTGAAGATTTAGCCGAAATTGAAGCCAATGAGATTACAGCTCTTGAAGAATTCTTACCTCAACAATTGAGTGAAGAAGAAATCATAGCTCTTATTGATGCGGCTATTGCTGATACTAACGCAGCAGGTATGCAAGACATGGGTAAAGTAATGGGTATAATCAAAAGCAAAGCTGAAGGTCGCGCCGATTTAGGTAAGATCTCTGGTTTAATTAAGCAACGATTAACTGCCTAATACTCCCACATACAGATGTATGATTTAAGCAAACCGAGCCATGTGCTCGGTTTCTTCGTTTTTCGCTTTAATAAAAATAGCATTTGTGTTCAAATCTAAATTGTAGAACTAAATTATCTGATATTTCGTTCACCTTATTTTCTATTTATCTCAGGACTACACTTTACTAATGGCTGGAAAGATCCCACGTAATTTTATAGATGATTTACTTGCCAGAACCGATATTGTTGAGCTAATTGACTCCAAAGTTGGCTTAAAAAAAGCGGGCAAAGATTACCAAGCCTGTTGCCCTTTTCATAACGAAAAATCCCCATCATTTACCGTATCTCAAGACAAACAGTTTTATCATTGCTTTGGTTGTGGTGCGAACGGCAACGCTATTTCATTTGTTATGGAGTACGACAAGCTTGAATTTGTTGATGCCATTGAAGAACTTGCAAGCATCCTAAATCTCGATGTTCCCCGCGAGCAAGGCACCAGTAATGGCCCAGAGCGTACAGCAGAACAAAAACGCTCAGATTACGATTTAATGCTCCATAGTGCGCGTTTTTATCAACACCAGTTAAAACATCATGCTAATTCAGCAACCGTAATAGACTATGTAAAAGGCCGAGGCCTAAGTGGCGAAACAGTTAAAAAGTTCATGATTGGTTATGCCCCCAGTGAATGGGAAGGCCTTTGCCAACAACTTGGCCGCAATAAAGAACAAAAAGAGCAATTAGTTGAGCTAAAGCTGGCCTCAGAGAAAACCCCAGGCCGCCAATTTGACTTCTTTCGTGATCGCTTAATGTTCCCTATTCGCGATAAACGTGGTCGTGTTATTGCCTTTGGTGGCCGTGTGATGCAAGCGGATCAAGGGCCTAAATATTTAAACTCGCCAGAAACCCGCATCTTCCATAAAGGCTTTGAACTATATGGATTATATGAAGCAAAACAAGCGCATAAAAAGCTCGACCATGTACTCATAGTTGAAGGCTATATGGATGTTGTAGCACTGAGCGAGCAAGGTATTGAATATGCGGTAGCTGCGCTTGGTACTGCCACCACCGCTGAACACATGCATACATTGTTTAGAACCACTGACCGGGTAATTTGTTGTTATGATGGTGACCGCGCTGGCCGAGATGCCGCTTGGCGTGCACTCGAAAATGCCCTGCCCTATTTAAATGATGGCAAAGCGCTACTGTTTGTATTTTTACCAGACGGTGAAGATCCCGATTCATTAGTACAAAAAGAAGGCAAAGAAGCGTTTGAACTACGTTTATCTCAAGCCGATGATTTTACTAAAGTGCTGTTTAATAAACTCAGCCAAGAGATTGATTTAACTACCGATGCAGGTAAAGCTAAGCTTCTTAGTGCTGTGCTTCCGTTGATTGAAAAAATCCCTAGTCAGTTTTATCAAGAAAACTTATTAGAGCACTTAGGTCGATTAATAGGCCGCACTAAAGAGCAGTTAAACAATCGCTTAAAAACACCTAAACAGCAGCATGCGATTGAGCGAAAATTTAAAATTACGCCAATGCGTCGCGCAATTGGGTTACTAATTCAGCATCCTAAGTTAGCTAATACAGTGCCCTATTTAGCTGATTTAGCACAAATGAATATTGCTGGTATCGCCTTGCTTATTAAGTTGCAACATTGCGCTTTACAAAAAAATGACATTACTACAGCGCAATTAATTGAATCATTTAGAGAAACACCCGAGTACGAGGCGCTCATTAAGCTCGCTACCTGGCGTCATGAGATCAATGACGACCGTTTAGAGGACGAATTTAAAAATACTTTCAGATTTATTGAAGATCAGTGTTTAAATTATCGACTCGAGACCTTATTAATAAAAGACAAGACCCAAGGACTTACGAGTGAAGAAAGACTAGAATGTTTAGCCCTTACTCAAGCGTTAAAAGGGTCGAAAAGACACTAACAGCTAGTCAAAAATGAATTATGCTGTTATACTGTGCTATTCACTGCGTCAAATAATACTTAGCTTGGCTTAATAAATAAGCAAGCTGGCGCCTGTTGTATCAACTTATCAGAGTGGAAGAAACAATCTCTATGGATCCAACTCCTCAGTCACAATTAAAACTTCTGATTCAAAAAGGTAAAGAGCAAGGTTACTTAACTTTTGCAGAAGTTAATGATCACCTTCCACAAGATATTATCGATTCAGATCAAGTAGAAGATATCATTAGTATGATCAATGATATGGGTATCAAGGTTAGCGAAAACGCGCCTGATGCCGATGAATTGATGATGCAAGAAACAACAACAGATGAAGACGCAGCGGAAGCTGCAGCCGCTGCGCTTGCTACTGTAGATAAAGAAATCGGCCGTACAACGGATCCGGTTCGTATGTACATGCGTGAAATGGGTACTGTTGAATTGCTTACCCGTGAAGGCGAAATTGTTATCGCTAAGCGTATTGAAGAAGGGATCAACCAAGTACAAATCTCGGTTGCAGAATACCCTGAAGCAATTACATACCTACTTGAGCAATGGGATAAGTTTGAAGCAGAAGAAATGCGCTTAAGCGACATTATCTCTGGTTTCTTCGATCCTAATGAAGATGCTGCGCCAATCTCTGCTACCCATATCGGTTCTGAATTAAGCGAAAAAGAGCTTGATGATGAAGATGACGATGATACTGATAGCGATGATGAAGACGAAGAAGAAGTAGATACTGGCCCAGATCCTGAAGAGGCTCGTGTTCACTTTGAAAATCTTCGTGATCTTTATAATAAAGCGCGCGATACATTTGAAAGTAAAGGCCGTTCACATCCAGAATCGCAGGCTGCGATTTTTGAAATTGGTGAGCTGTTTAGAACCTTTAAATTAGTGCCAAAACAGTTTGATCGCATGGTTAATAACATGCGCGAAATGATGGATAGAGTTCGTGTTCAAGAACGTATCGTCATGAAGCAAGCTGTACAAATTGCAAAATTACCAAAGAAAACCTTTGTTAAGCATTTTGCTAACAACGAAACAGACACTGCGTGGATTGATCTTGAAATTGCTGCAAATGAAAAATATTCTGCAAAATTAGAAGAAATCAAACCAGAGATCATTCGTTGTATCAACAAACTACGTGTTATTGAAGAAAGCACAGGTTTAAGCATTGAGCGTATTAAAGACATCAACCGTCGTATGAGTATCGGTGAAGCGAAAGCGCGCCGTGCGAAAAAAGAAATGGTTGAAGCTAACTTACGTCTTGTGATCTCAATTGCGAAAAAATATACCAACCGTGGTTTACAATTCTTGGACTTAATCCAAGAAGGTAACATTGGCTTGATGAAAGCTGTTGATAAGTTTGAATATCGCCGTGGTTATAAGTTCTCAACTTATGCTACGTGGTGGATCCGTCAAGCAATCACCCGCTCTATCGCCGACCAAGCGCGTACAATCCGTATTCCGGTGCATATGATTGAAACGATTAATAAACTTAATCGTATTTCTCGTCAAATGCTGCAAGAAATGGGTCGTGAGCCAAATCCAGAAGAATTAGCAGAACGCATGATGATGCCTGAGGATAAAATCCGTAAGGTACTTAAGATTGCTAAAGAGCCAATTTCTATGGAAACGCCAATCGGTGATGATGAAGATTCGCACTTAGGCGACTTTATCGAAGACACTACTATTGATTCGCCAATCGACTCGGCAACAATGGAATCTCTTCGCGGTGCTACCAACGATGTGCTTGCAGGCCTAACAGCCCGAGAAGCAAAAGTATTGCGTATGCGTTTTGGTATCGATATGAATACCGACCATACCTTAGAAGAAGTAGGTAAACAGTTTGACGTAACGCGTGAGCGTATTCGTCAAATCGAAGCGAAGGCACTACGTAAATTACGCCACCCTTCACGCTCTGACTTATTGAAAAGCTTCTTAGATGCTAAGTAATTAGCAAATACAGATTTAAATTTAAAAGGCCGCTGTAGCGGCCTTTTTTCTATTTACAGGAAATAATTATGGCTTGGATCCAAATCCGTATCAATGCTAATGCTGCAACCGCAGATGCAGTAAGTGATCTATTAATGGCAGCAGGCAGTGCGTCTGTTACCTTTATTGATGCTAAAGACACCCCTATTTACGAACCAAAAATCGGCACTGTGGTGTTTTGGGCTGACACGACTGTAATTGGTTTATTCGAAGCTAACCACGATATGAATGCGGTGATAGCTCTATTACAGCGCCACGATGAGTTAAAAGACACCTTAGTGTACAAAATAGAGCAACTTGAAGACAAAGACTGGGAACGTGAATGGATGGATAACTTCCACCCAATTCAGTTTGGTGAAAAACTATGGATCTGCCCAAGCTGGCGTGATATTCCCGATCCTGATGCCGTCAATGTACTGCTTGACCCTGGCCTTGCTTTTGGCACTGGCACCCATGCCACCACCGCTTTGTGCTTAAAATGGCTAGAAAGCCAAGATTTGACCGGTAAAACTGTGGTCGACTTTGGTTGTGGCTCTGGAATTCTAGGCATTGCAGCTATCAAACTTGGCGCTGAGCGCATGATCGGCATCGATATCGATCCTCAAGCCCTTGAAGCAAGCTTAGATAACGCACAGCGTAACGGCGTTGCAGATAAACTCGAAGTATACCTGCCAGAAAATCAGCCTGAGTTTAGCGCCGATATCGTGGTGGCCAATATTTTAGCTGCGCCACTGCGTGAATTACACAGCGTGATTTTAGGCTTGTTAAAACCAGGTGGTAAAATTGCTATGTCGGGAATTTTAGAAGAACAAGCGCAGTCGGTAGCAGATGTTTATGCCCCTTTTTTAGCGCTTGATGATATCGCTGTTGAAGGTGAATGGACACGGGTAAGTGGCATAAAAAAAGCTTAACTTACTGGGATCGGCAATTTAGAGTATTAACGTAAAACCTTCAGGTAAAGCCTGTAATTAACAGGCTTTACCTATTATTTACACGCAAAAAAACAGAATGATTTCTTATCACAAATTAGTTCTGTATAAAATTCACACAAATAAAGCCGTTCGTCAAACTGTTATCAAATGTCAATATGCAAAAGTCAAAAAAAAGTCACTTTTGTTCAATTTATAGCCTTTGATTTTTGACAAAAAAACCGTAAACTTAGCGCCCCTTGAAAAGAGGCCTATTGAATACAGTGCGTATCGGAACATATCAATTAGAGAACAATGTAATTGTGGCGCCAATGGCGGGAATTACTGATAGACCATTTAGACAACTTTGTCGCCGCTTAGGTGCGGGGCTAGCTGTGTCTGAAATGCTATCGTCAAATCCTTTGGTATGGAAAACCGAGAAATCAATGAACCGTATGGATCATAGTGGTGAATCGGGAATACGCGCGGTGCAAATCGCAGGAGCTGATCCTGAGCTTATGGCGCAGGCTGCACAATTCAATGTAAGTAATGGTGCACAGATCATAGATATTAATATGGGGTGCCCAGCTAAGAAAGTGAACAAGAAACTCGCAGGCTCCGCCCTTTTGCAGTTTCCTGGTTTAGTGGAAGAGATTATAGATGCGGTGGTTAGCGCTGTTGATGTACCTGTAACACTGAAAATCCGCACAGGATGGGATCAGGATAACCGTAACGGTGTTGAGATTGCGAGAATAGCTGAACGTTATGGCATAGCTTCATTGGCCGTACATGGGCGTACACGCGCATGTATGTACAAAGGTGAAGCTGAATACGCCACAATTAGGGATATAAAACGTTCAGTGTCGATACCTGTGGTTGCTAATGGTGATATTACATCTCCTGAAAAAGCAAAACAGGTTTTGGACTATACGGGTGCAGATGCCATTATGATTGGTCGAGCCGCCCAAGGTCGCCCTTGGATATTTAGGGAGATAGACCACTATTTGCGAACCGGTGAACATTTACCTGTGCCTCCAATTACGGAAGTACGTGGTATTTTGATGGAACACTTAGTGAACCTTCATGCGTTTTACGGCGAACCAATGGGAGCGCGCATCGCTCGCAAACATGTATCTTGGTATTTGCAAACCCATGACAGTGACGGTCAGTTTAGGCGAGTATTTAATGCTCTCGATAATCCACAGGCACAAATCGAGACATTAGAGCAATACTTTAAAACACTAGCAGCTAACTAAGAAAGAAAGAGATATAAACAATGTTCGAACAAAACGTGACTTCTCCATTTATCACTAACCCTCATGTTCAGTCACACGAGAAACCGCAGCCATTACGCGATGCAGTGAAGAAAGCTGTTCATCACTATTTAAAACAGCTTAACGGTCAAGATGTGCAAGACGTTTACGACCTTGTTCTTTCAGAGCTAGAAGCACCATTACTTGAAGAAGTAATGACTTACACACGTGGCAACCAAACACGTGCGGCAATCTTACTAGGTATCAACCGCGGTACTTTACGTAAGAAACTAAAGAAATACGGCATGAACTAATACCGTGTTGTGATTTATCACAACATTCGTTTGAAAAAGCACCCTCGGGTGCTTTTTTTATATCTTTAAAAATCCTCAAAAAAGCGTCTAATTGCAAAATCCTCACTCTGTATACCCAAATGACTTGTGTATAAATATCGTTTTTTAAGCGATATTCAGTTAAAATAGCGCCTTTCTAAGCTAGCTCAAACACTGAGGTAATCAAACTACAATGGATACACATCGTCCAATTCGTCGCGCACTACTAAGTGTGTCAGATAAAACCGGTATTGTTGAATTTGCTCGCGCTCTTGAATCACAAGGCGTAGACATCTTATCAACTGGCGGTACTTGTAAATTACTTGCCGATAACGGCATTAAAGTCACTGAAGTATCTGACCACACAGGTCACCCTGAGATCATGGATGGTCGCGTAAAAACTCTTCACCCAAAAATTCATGGCGGCATTTTAGCGCGTCGTGGTCAAGATGAAGATGTAATGGACGCTCATAACATCTCAGCTATCGATATCGTTGTAGTTAACTTATACCCCTTTGCGAATACAGTCGCTCAAGAAAACTGCAGCCTTGAAGATGCCATTGAGAACATTGATATCGGCGGCCCAACGATGGTGCGTGCTGCGGCCAAAAACCACAAAGACGTGACTATTGTAGTAAACGCCAAAGATTACGACCGCGTGATCAGCGAAATGCAAAGCAACAATGGTTCAACTACATACAAAACACGTTTTGATCTTGCCATTGCAGCTTACGAGCACACCGCGCAGTACGATGGCATGATTGCTAACTACTTCGGTAAGATGGTTGCTGATTACACTGATGAAGCAGCTGAGGAAACTAAATTCCCACGCACTATCAATATGCAGTTTACTAAAAAACAAGACATGCGCTACGGTGAAAATTCACACCAAGATGCGGCTTTTTATGTTGAAAACGACGTTCAAGAAGCGTCTGTTGCAACTGCCATACAACTGCAAGGTAAAGCACTTTCTTTCAATAATATTGCTGATACAGATGCAGCTCTTGAATGTGTGAAAGAATTTGATGTACCAGCCTGTGTTATTGTTAAACATGCTAACCCTTGTGGCGTTTCAATCGGTGACAACATCCTTGAAGCCTATGATCGCGCATTCAAAACCGATCCTACGTCAGCATTTGGTGGCATCATTGCCTTTAACCAAGAGCTTGATGCTGATACCGCTGAAGCGATTGTGTCTCGTCAATTCGTTGAAGTGATCATTGCGCCTAAAGTATCAGAAGCTGCGGCACAAATTATTTCGGCTAAGCAAAATGTACGCTTACTAGAGTGTGGCCAATGGTCAGGCAAAGCGACAGGTCATGACATCAAACGCGTTAATGGCGGTGTACTCATCCAAGACCGTGATTTGGGTATGGTAACGCAAGGCGACTTAACGGTTGTGTCTAAGCGCCAGCCTACTGAGCAAGAACTTAAAGACTTATTATTCTGCTGGAAAGTGGCTAAATTTGTTAAATCAAACGCCATTGTTTATGCCCGTGACGGTATGACCATTGGTGTAGGTGCAGGCCAAATGAGCCGCGTTTACTCAGCTAAAATTGCCGGAATTAAAGCCGCTGATGAAAACCTTGAAGTTAAAGGTTCAGTAATGGCATCTGATGCGTTCTTCCCATTCCGTGATGGTATTGATGCAGCTGCAGAGGCTGGTATTACAGCTGTGATCCAACCAGGTGGTTCAATGCGCGATGAAGAAGTTATCGCTGCCGCTGACGAAGCTGGTATGGCAATGGTGTTTACTGGCATGCGTCACTTCCGCCATTAATCACACAAAGAGCTAACTGCATCAGTTAGCTCTTTTTGTTTGCACCAAATTCACGTATTCTGCTTATTCTATAACCTATTCTAAAAATATAATGTGAAGGAACAGACGATGAAATTTGCACTAAAATCTCTACTTGTTGCCACCCTTGCGATGACATCAACTATGGCTATTAGCCATGAGCATGGCCATGATTCAGCATTAAATAATGCAGTTAAATCAAGCGAGCGCAGCAGTGATCGCGATCAATACCGCCACCCTGTCGAAACATTAGAGTTTTTTGGTTTTAAACCAACTATGACTGTTGTTGAGATTGCGCCTGGCGGCGGCTGGTACAGTGAAATTTTAGCGCCAGCACTGAAAGAGCAAGGCACTTATTATGCCGCGCATTTCCCTGCTGACTCATCGGTGGGTTATTACCAACGAGCTCTAGCTGGCTTTAAAAAGAAAATTGCTGAAGATGAGCGATTCAATAAAGTAAAGCTGACTGAATTCGCCCCTTCAACACATTTAGACATTGCCCCGGCGAGCAGCGCAGACATGGTGTTAACCTTCCGCAACGTACATAATTGGTATATGAGCAAAGATAAAGATGCCGCAGCTAATGCCTTTAAGTCTTTTTACAAAGCACTTAAACCAGGTGGTACTTTAGGTGTGGTTGAACATCGCCTACCTGAAGCGCAAGCTGATGAAATGCAAAAGTCATCAGGTTATATGAAACAAAGCGTGGTAATCGAACTTGCTAAACAAGCAGGCTTTGAACTGGCAGCAAGCAGTGACATAAATGCAAACTCTCTTGATACAGCCGATCACCCTAAAGGGGTATGGACCCTTCCACCAAGCCTTAGACTTGGCGAGCAAGATGCCGCTAAATATAAAGCAATTGGTGAAAGCGACCGCATGACGCTGAAATTTAAAAAACCGCTTTAAATAGGATATTCGCCATGAATGTATTAGTCATTGGCAGCGGCGGCCGCGAACACGCACTTGCGTTCAAAGCCGCTCAAAATACAAAAGTAAACACTGTTTATGTTGCACCAGGTAATGCCGGTACAGCGCTTGAACCCAAGCTTGAGAATGTTGCCATTAACGTTGAAGATCTCGATGGCCTACTTAGCTTTGCACAAAACAATAATGTTGAGCTAACCATTGTTGGACCTGAAGTACCATTAGTACTTGGCGTGGTAGATAAATTCCGTGAGCACGGTTTAGCTATCTTTGGCCCAACAGCAGGCGCTGCGCAACTAGAAGGCTCTAAGTCATTCACTAAAGACTTTTTAGCTCGTCATGCTATCCCAACTGCGGATTATCAAACGTTTGAACAAATCGACCCTGCGCTTGCTTATTTAAAAGAAAAAGGCGCGCCGATTGTAATCAAAGCTGATGGTCTTGCCGCAGGTAAAGGCGTCATTGTTGCCATGACCGAAGTTGAGGCTGAAGATGCTATTCGCGATATGCTAGCCGGTAACGCTTTTGGTGACGCTGGCAGCCGCGTGGTAATCGAAGAGTTCTTAGAAGGTGAAGAAGCCTCATTTATCGTGATGGTTGATGGTAAAAACGTATTACCTTTTGCTACCAGCCAAGATCACAAACGCGCTTATAATGGCGATCAAGGTCCGAACACTGGCGGTATGGGTGCATACTCACCAGCGCCGGTGGTAACTGATGAAATCCACCTGCGTATTATGAACGAAGTGATCTACCCAACAGTAGAAGGTATGGCAAGCGAAGGCCATCCTTACACTGGCTTCCTCTATGCTGGTTTGATGATCGATGACTCTGGGACCCCTAAAGTAATCGAATACAACTGTCGTTTTGGTGATCCTGAAACACAACCTATGATGCTTCGTTTACAGTCTGACTTAGTTGAACTGATTGAAGCAGCTAATCGTGTTGAACTTGATAAAACGACGATTGAGTTTGACTCACGCGCAGCAGTGGGTGTGGTACTTGCAGCTCAAGGCTACCCTGATAACTACCCAAAAGGTGATGCAATCAGTGGTCTAAAAGTAACCTACCCAGAAGGCGAAAAAGTCTTCCATGCGGGTACTAAGCAAGACGGCGATAACGTAGTGACTGCCGGTGGCCGAGTATTATGTGCAACGGCACTAGGTAACACAGTGACCGAAGCGCAGCAACGTGCCTACCAACTAGTTGATGAAATTAGCTGGCAAGGTATGGAATACCGTACAGATATTGCTTATCGCGCTATCGCTCGGGAAAAATAGCGCATTGGTATAACCAGTTACTATTTAATAAAAGCGCAGTTTATCTGCGCTTTTTAGTGCTACACTAATTTCAAGGACTAAAAAAAGAACGCTGACAATTGAAAAATAACCATCTTCGCTATCGCTTTATTGCCGTTTTAATACTACTTTTCTTGTTCTATGTAATTGCTAATTTCGCAAGTCATTTAGTCACGCCCACTAGATATACAATCGACAAAACAACTCCCATATATTTATCCCAAAGTTATCTCATTGATGATACAAAAAATCTGCATACTCAGCAGATTTTAGACAACCTAAATAGCTTTACAGCAAAACCTTTTGAGCATATCGATTGGAACTTCACGCCACGTAATTACTGGTTACTAGTAGATCTAGATAATCGTAGCCAACAAAATGAAAAAATTGTCGCTCATTTTGATAATCCAATGGTTGATCATTTAACTGTTTATCACCTAGATAGTCACAATAATATTATAACGACCACTCGACTTGGTGATTTGGAATCTGAACTCTCTCTTTTTCAATACAGCGTGCCGCATATTCGGCTAACAATTACTGCGCAGAGTAAACAAAAGCTACTACTGAAAGTTGATACAACCGGCATAAGTAAAACCCCTGTCAATTTATATGGCGAAGCAGAGTTTCAAGATTTAACCCGCTCACAAACCGCTATTTGGGGAATATTTGTGGGTGTACTTATTATGGCGGCACTTTATAACTTAGTGCTGTTTTTTGGTATTAAAGATCGCGTGTACTTAATCTATATTGGTTACATTATTAGTGCCATCATTTTAATGGGGGGTGTACTTGGTTTTGGTTTTTATCTTTGGCCACTAAGTTGGCAGCTATTTTTTCAAAAATATATTGTTGTTAGCAACTATGCAATTGCTTTATTTACCTTAGCATTCTGCACTATGTTTTTGCGTTACCATAAAGAGCAATGCTGGCGTTATAAACTCAGTATATATTTAATGCTTTTAATGTTTTGTCTAGGTATAAGTTGTTTTTTCATAGCTGAAAATATTGCTGCACCGATATTTTTTGCTGTGTTGGTATTGTTGTACATCGTCTGTATTATTATGATTTACAGAAAATTACGTAGTGGCTTTCGATGGGCTAAGTTCTATGTTGTTTCATGGATACCTCTTATTATTGGTGCAGCCATTCAACCGCTTGAATTAACTGGCGTATTACCTTATAGCTTTGCTATACGCCACGCATTTTTAGTTGCAATACTATGTGAGGTGGTATTAATGGCTATGGCACTTGCGGATAGAGTGCGCTATCAACGAGAAAAGGCGCTGTATCACGCCACTCATACAGAGCAAACCAAACTATTAAATAGTGCCATGCTAAAACAAGCCTATATGAGTTTACAACTCAAGCAGCGCAGAGCAAGCTTATGCTTAATTAGAATTACTGATTTTCATTCACTCAGTCATATTTTAAATCAAACTCAAAGTAGTCAACTTGTTGTTGCTATTGCTAAATCTCTTGAGCTGCAACTGAGTAAAGAGCGTGAGTTTATCAATTTAGAGAGCAATCTAGATACCTGTCCGCGGATAGCCGATTTGAGCAACGGTGTGCTGGCATTCATTTCAATTAAAACTCAAAGTGCACAATCACTGCATGATAAGTTAACCAAAATTCGTAAAAGCTTACCTAAACATCATCCGGTGCAAGGGTTTGATTTACAATTAAGCTACGCAATGGGATATTGTATTCTCGACGGTGAAAGTGGCTTTGATACATGGTTGCAAAATGGCTATTTTTCACTAACCGAAGCGCCACAAACAAGCTATCCAAATAATCAGTCAAAATTAATACCTGTCACTATGAACATTAGTTTAGCGGCTGCATTTCAAAATGCCTTAAAAACGAACCAGTTAACTATTTATCATCAGCCGCAAATAGATTTACGCACCGGCCAAACGATTGGCAGTGAAGCCTTATTGCGCTGGCCTAATGCACCTTATGAGCAAATCAATATAGAGGCTTTAATCCTATTAGCCGAACGTACTGGTCTTATCAATAAACTCACACTGTGGGTGCTAGAGCAAGCCTGCCAAGATATCGCTAAGTTTAATCACGCAGGTTTTTTTAAGCATAAAGTAAGCGTTAATTTAAGTGCTAAAAACTTAATGATCCATAATTTAATTGAAAAAATTGAAAACACCTTACTCAAACACAATGTTCCTGCCAAACAACTTAAGTTTGAACTTACTGAGTCAGCTTTAATTGCAAACCAACAGCAAATGATTCACTTAGTTGAACAATTAACCCGCCTTGGTATTGAAGTGATTTTAGATGATTTTGGTACTGGCTATTCGTCACTAAATTGTTTTGTTAGCTACAACTTTTCAACCTTAAAAATAGATAAATCATTTATTATAGGTCTCCCTACTCACAGTGCTAATAGAGTAATTGTTAAGGCTGCGATAGAAATGGCTCATAGCCTAGGTTTAAAAGTCACTGCCGAGGGAGTTGAAGATGTAACAACACAACAACTTTTAAAGGCCATGGAGGCAGACTACGGGCAAGGGTACTATTACTCCAAAGCCATCGCTGTGGATGACTATTTGTTGTGGTTAGCTGAAAATAAACAAGCGAATTAAGTAAAATTGCCACATGTTTAAGGATTACTGATAGAATCCTCTTTTTCACATCTTTAGGGGCGTAAAGATGCAAGGCACTATCAAAAAATTAAAATCATCGCTAACACAACCGATTCAGTATCATTTGCCTGTGGGTGATGAGTTGGTCGATCTTAATGCCTATATTGGCAAGCAGCTTACACTGACTTTTAATGGCGCTATTGTATGTTCTAGCTGCGGTAAAAAAACCAAAAAAAGTTACTCGCAAGGTCATTGTTTTGTATGTATGCGTAAGCTTGCTAGCTGCGATATGTGTATTATGAAACCTGAAACATGTCACTTTGACCAAGGTACTTGCCGTGAACCACAGTGGGGCGAAGAAAACTGTATGATCCCACATTATGTCTATCTTGCGAACACGTCAGGGCTGAAAGTGGGGATCACCCGTCATACACAAATTCCAACCCGCTGGATTGACCAAGGTGCAACGCAAGCACTGCCAATATTCAAAGTACAAACGCGCTTACAATCTGGATTAGTTGAAGTTGCCTTAGCACAATTTATTGCCGATAAAACCAATTGGCGTAATATGCTCAAAGGACAAAGCGATGTCCTTGATTTAAAAGCTGCTGCGGCAGAACTTATTCCACAAATTGCCGATAAACTAAATGAGCTTGCAGAGCTCTTTGGTGCTACTGCGATAGAACAACTTGATGAAGAAGTGGTTGATTTAGAGTTCCCTGTTACCGCCTACCCAACTAAAATTAGCTCTTTTAATTTTGATAAAGAGCCAGTTGTGAGTGGTATTTTAAACGGTATTAAAGGCCAGTACTTGATCTTTGATACTGGCGTTATCAACATTCGTAAATTTACCTCTTACGATATCACCGTAGGTTGATTTTGCAGCTGATAAAACTCTAACCATTGCCGCTGCGTTAACGGGCGGCAATAGTAATAGCCTTGGATCACATCGCAGCCTAGCTCCAATAAGTAACTATACTGAGCAAGCTTTTCAACCCCTTCAGCGATAACTTTTAAATTAAGACTATTCGCCATTGCCACTATCGCGGCAACAATCTCACTATTACCGTATTCATCGGGTACTTTAGCAATAAAGCTGGCATCTATTTTTAGTGTATCTATGGGTAATTTTGTAAGGTAACTCAGTGCCGAATAGCCGGTACCAAAATCATCTAGCGCAATCTGTACGCCCATTTTTTTAAGTTGCCACAATTCTCTTTTCGCCTGACTAAATGAGCTAATAAAACTACTTTCTGTTAACTCTATTTCAAGACAATTTCCCGATAAATTATAGCGCTGGAGCATTTTCTCAACGCTACTTGATAAACTCCCCTGACTAAGATGGCAAGCTGAGATATTAATTGCCAACCGACCAGCCGTTATTCCTTGTTGTTGCCATAACGCCAATTGCATGCCAGCGTTATTGAGCACCCAGAGATCCAGCTTTACAATTAGACCTAGTTCTTCCGCCAATGGGATAAACTGTGCAGGCGATATTATGCCAAGCGCGGGATCTTGCCAACGTAAGAGTGCTTCAACACCTTTGATAGCTTTACTTCTTAAACACTGTTTAGGCTGAAAATACAGTTCAAACTCATCATTTTCGAGCGCATATTGAAACCGGCTCATCATCGCAAAGCGCTCTAAAGAGCGTGCATTCATCGATGGCTTAAATAACTGAAATGAGTTTCTACCCACTTCTTTAGAGCGATACATGGCAATATCAGCGTGTTTTAGTAAAGTTTCACTATCGAGACCATCATCAGGATAGACCGCAGCACCGATTGATGCCGTCGCGCCTACCTCAAGCCCTTCGAGCTGAAAAGGAGTGTTTAAGTTATTTAAAATTTGATCGGCTAAACTAATCACTGCGCTAATATCATCAATCTCGCATAGCACCACAAATTCGTCGCCACCTAATCGCGCTAAAGTATCACCTTCACACAATACGTTTTGCAGCCGTATTGCCACCATTTTTAATAACTCATCCCCCGCACTATGCCCTAAGCTATCATTGATTTCTTTAAACCGATCTAGGTCAATAAACATCACTGCTAACATGTCGTTATTTCGATGTGCAGCAGCTAATGCCATGGTTAATCTGTCATTAAATAAGCGTCTATTAGGTAAGCCTGTTAGCTCATCAAAATAAGCTAACTGAACAATTTTGTCTTCTGCAGTTTTACGTTCAGTGATATCGCTAAAAATCGCCGCATACACTAGCTCATCATCATTTGGCTCGCGGATAGCAATAATAGTTAGCCATTCAACATACAAATCACCATTTTTTTTACGATTGCATATTTCCCCTTGCCACACACCAGTTTGGGTAATTGATTGCCACATTTTTACGTAGAAATTTTTACCGTGCTTTCCGGAGCTTAGAATTCTAGGGTGTTTGCCGACCACTTCATATTCTTGATAGCCGGTAAGCGCGGTAAAAGCAGGATTAACCTGCATGATTACACCATTTTGTTGGGTGATCATAATACCATCTAGCGAGGCATCGATTATTTTATTCGCGAGATACAAATTACGCTGTGAATGCTGAAGATCCATATCACGTTGTTCAAGTACTTTTTCAAGATCACTGCAATAAGCGCTTTCTATTTCATTAACAAGATGCTCAATGGCGAGCACCCCTTTAATCTCCAAATCATCAGTGACCACTAAATGGCGTACATTGTTAGTAGACATTAACCGATATGCATCGAATAAACTGCTTTTTGAGCTTACCCGATACAAGGGTCGACTTGCAAAACTCCAACATGACGCATTACTATCGGGTTCGACGATCAAATGCAGTAAATCTCGCTGGGTGATAATGCCATGTTCGTCTTGCTGCTGGTTATACACTAAAATAACTTGGGCGGTTCGCTCGCGCATCATTTCAACGCCTTCACTGAGTGTCAAATAACTAGGTACCACTAACACATCTTTATGATATTGCTCTTTGATTGGTCTAAATTGTAAATAGTGATCAAGCCCTTGATTACGTACAATATCACTAATACTAATAACGCCGCATGGTAGCTCATCATCATCCACAACTAATAAATGACGAACACTGTGTTGATAAAAAATAAGCGCGGCATCACACAATAATTGCTGACAGGAGATTTTCAATACCGGGCTACTCATTACGCTTTGAATTTCAATATGTTTAAGGTTGCTGTCAGTAAAATCTAGTTTAATGCAATCTGCTTCAGTCCAAATACCAACGATTTCTTGCCGTTTTTTTATAAAAATTGCACTTATATTATGAACCTGCATCAACCGTACAGCATCAACTAAAGAGGTATCGGTGGAACAACATACTAATTTCCTTGAAAAGATATCTGATACCTGTTGAGGGTGGCGAGTTTGTTTCATAATATTCGTCCTTAGTATAATACGAACTATAATTATATTATTATATTGCTCGCGCTATTTGATACAGGACAATAAATACATGCATACTTACTTCCCTTACTTGATATGTAGTGACAACGAGCTAGAAATTATTAATGAACAACGGGATTTAAATGACTATCTACACAGTTTAACCGCTGAACAACAGCAACACTGTGTGATATTGAATAAACAAGGCGAATATTTTGATTTAGCATTTAACCTTGCAACACCGCTGACTAACATAGAGTTAGCTCGCAGAGTAACGCAGCACTTAGCACAAGAAGGACACTGCTGCTTAACTAAAATAACGAGCCTAACAGCTCCACAAGCATTTGATCTATTAAGAATAAAATAGCACGTTTAGTTGCATCAGCCGTTTTATCCATGAGTTTAGTCGCATCAGCCGTTTTATCCATGAGTTTAGTCGCGTGTGGTGGCAGCGATAACAATAAAGAACAGCAAACCCCACTAGCGACTTCTACACCGGTAACCTAGTATTTACAGTTTATTTATTACAAATAAAGAAAAAGGTTACTACCATGAACACGCCTTTAATATTGATTTAACGCATATCGTTTACAGTGATAAAAATGATATTATAAACATCTCGTTATACTCAGCTCAGTAAGGCAGATAGCAATGAGTACACCTAATTTATCAAGACGCATGCGCAGGCTTCGCCACAGTGATGCAATGCGACAGCTAGTACGCGAATTTGATTTTAATATTGGCGATCTTATCCATCCTATTTTTATCGAAGAGTCGTTAACTGAAAGTCTAGAAATATCCACTATGCCTGGTATACAGCGCATTCCTGAACATGCATTAGCCCAAGAGATTACTGAACTGCATAGATTAGGAATTCAGTATGTTATGCCTTTTGGCATATCGCATCATAAAGACAGTGTTGGCAGTGATACATGGCACGATGATGGTTTACTGGCACGTATGATTAAAACAATCAAACAAACATGCCCCGAGATGATGGTAATACCCGACATTTGTTTTTGTGAATATACAGATCATGGACACTGTGGCGTTGTTGAAGATAATCAAGTTTGTAACGACCAAACTGTTGCTAACCTTGTAAAGCAGAGTGTATGCGCAGCAAAAGCAGGTGCCGATATGCTAGCCCCATCTGCGATGATGGATGGTCAAGTTAAAGCTATTCGAGCAGGCCTTGACAATGCAGGGTTTGAACATGTTGCCATTTTAGCTCACGCCATTAAATTTGCTTCATCTTTCTATGGTCCATTTAGAGCTGCTGTTGATTGTGAATTAAGTGGTGATCGCAAAGGCTATCAAATGGATTACGCAAATATTCGTCAAGCGCTTCAAGAAGCCCTTCTTGATGAACAAGAAGGCGCTGATATTCTAATGGTGAAACCAGGCACGCCCTATCTTGATGTCCTTAGCAGCTTGAGAGAGAAAACAAACTTACCTTTAGCTGCCTACCAAGTTGGTGGTGAGTATGCCGCTATTAAATTTGCAGCATTAGCAGGTGCCCTTGATGAAAAGAAAGTGGTATTTGAAACACTGACCGGCTTCAAACGTGCAGGCGCTGATTTAATAGTGAGTTATTATACAAAACAAGTTGCACAGTGGTTAAAAGAATAACCGTGGTAATTTTTAGGGCATGTAACATTTTAGAACACGCTAACCCTATATTGGCTTAGTTTAAACCTACGTAAATATCTTAACGTGTTACATGCGCAAAAATTAAAAAACAAAACTTGATCTCGTAAATCATAATTTGTCTTGTTTTATAGAGTGAGGATAAGTAATGTTTGCTGTGTTTTTACAAATATTGCTCATAGATAACCGATAAAAAGAGTCAATAATCACCACAACTTTGCAGAATCAAGGAAGTACACCATTAAAACTGAGTAATGGTAAGCAGATCATAGCAAATGGGCAACTTGACTTTATCGATATAAACCAAGTTGATGCAACGCAAACCAACGTAGGCAAGTTACCCGAGAGTATGAATAAACTTCCTTCTGTTTAATCATTTTCAACAGCAAATTACCTCATTTATCGCAACGCCTTAGCGCGTTACAACAACCTCACCACGAAGATAGTAATTATTTTTATCGTAAGCATCCGAATTCGTTTGTTCATCATATTGAGTGACCGTAAAGCTGGCTGCATGTATCTGTGGCATCGGCTTTGCTGACTCATATTGTGTAACGTAATAAACAATCTCACCACTTCTGTAGTAGTTGCGCTCAAACACCTCAAAATTAACAGGTTCAGCGCCTATCAATATATGGCTATCTTCCCCATTTAAGTAAAAAATATGCTGATTATCGCTGGCAAAATTTTCATCTAATCGTGAAAACCTGGCGGTATCAATATCAACATCCGCTAAAATAGCGAGACCTTGATAAAAGATATGTTGCCCGTCTTTCCCATAACTATCATCAATAGGGACAAATGACTGCGCATCTATGTTATGCATGGGTTCATCGTGATGGTAAATGACCTGATTTCCCTCATGCCCTGAGATATTCCAAAAACTATAATAATCATATGCTGAATAAGTGCTAGGATCTGCGCCCTCAACAATACGCTCGCCTTTAATCACCTGAGTATCGTTAAGCCAATAAAGATCACTGCCAATTATCTTAGCGTGCAAGTTTTCAAGGTTAACACCACTCACAGCTTGACCGCTGTAGTAAAGATGCTGTTTATCTTTAGCGTACAGTTGAGCATCATAGGTATTTAAATCAGCTTGACTGTAACTGATAAAGCTTTCAGCATCAGCGTGTTCCATTAACTTAGCATTATAGTAAACACGCTGTTCGACCACACAGTAGCCACCATTGGCAATACCTTGAAGCAGATTCTTAACCATACTGGTATAGCCAAATATCGTAAATAAAAATCCGATAACAACGGCACTTATCAGCGCCATCTTGTAACTGTTAATGCCAAAATAACTACCACCAAATAAACCAATCAACAAAAATAACGGTACCGGATAGCTTAAAAATAATAAGGCTGTTAATACCGCTTGCTTGTTATTCGTCGCGCCAGGGGCACCGAACATCATCGGCGACATCATCATCATGCTTCCCCAAAAGCACAGTGCCAACGTGACTAAGATATTAATTACTACAGACATTATCTTCCTTGTTTAATTAGTTGTATTGGTATCATACAACAACCAATATTAGACCTAATATTCACTTAATTGTAGAATGAAAATAAAGCTACTCTTCTGCTTCTGCAAACACTCTAATATGTTCTACAGCGCTTCGCCCTAGCGCAGATAAATTATATCCTCCTTCTAAAAAAGAGATAATCCCTTTACAGCCAGTACTTTTTACCATGTCACACAGCTGTTGTGTCAACCAGGCATAATCAGCCTCAACAAATTTGAGGCTTGCCATATCATCTTCAAAATGCGCATCAAACCCTGCGCTGATAAACAATAACTCTGGCTTAAACTCTGTTAATTTAGGTAACCACTGTTGGTTATACAACGTTTTTAAATCATTGCCATCGCTGGCTATGGGCAACGGTGAATTAACCAATGTATCGTTATTTTCAACGGCGGTATTAGGGTAAAAAGGATGCTGAAATAATGAGCAAAGCAACACATTGTCATCATCGATAAAAATGTCTTGCGTGCCATTACCGTGGTGAACATCAAAATCGACAATCGCAATGCGCTTAATCCCTTTACTTTGCGCGTACTTCACCGAAATTGCTAAGTTATTAAACACACAAAAGCCGGCAGAGGTTGTACGGTTTGCATGATGACCTGGTGGCCGTACGGAGCAAAATGCGGCATCTAAATTATCAGCCAGTATTTCATCAACGGCTAATAACCCTGCCCCTACCGCCCGCTCAATTGCCAAAAATGACTCTGGGCATAACCAAGTGTCGCCATCAAGTGATACTAAACCTTGTTCAGGGAGGGTGTTTTCCACCAGCGATACAAGGGCCTCATCATGGGCTAATAAGTAATGCTCACGTAATGCTTTAGGCGCTTGCTTTTGCTGCACAGCAATATCCAAGCCACTGGCCAAGAGACGATCGGTAATAGCATCTAAGCGCTCAGGACACTCTGGATGATCCGCGATCATTTTGTGTTTACGGCAAAAAGGATGAGAAATAATCGCAGTACGCATAAATGCTCCAAATGAGTTAACGACTGTAACTATAACAAAGCCACCCTTTGGTGGCTTTGCGACTTTGGTTTACTATTTAGCTTGCAAATGAAGATTTCTAAAATCAAAACTGAAATCAGTCACCGCTGTTGATACTGCACGCATTGTCGCTTCATTCACACGATTTTTAGTGCTCATATCAAAGCTAATATACGCATCAGCTTCGAGTAGCTTTTCATCCCACTTGACGATAAATGTGTTGCCCGTGTAATGCTCAAGCTGCCCTTTTAAACGTTTGGTATGCGTGAAATCAATACGTAACTTACCGTCTAGCTCTTCAATAATAACATCACCATACCAATCATCATGCAAAGTGCCGGTGTAGCTAATATTTGGTAACTGTGGTTGATAGTCTGCAGGAGCGTCCGGTTTAGCATTAGCATACGCTTTTTGCTTACCTTCAAAATGCTTTTTAGCCAACTCTGCTACCCAATCTTTATCTTCAAGTTCAAGGGCGTCTTCAAGCACTTCATGAGTAATAGCAGAGAGCGCACCGAATGCTTGCTGATTAGATAAAATAACAATCCCGAGGTTTTTCTCAGGCAATAACGTCACCTGCGATACCATTCCTAAAATACCACCACCATGGCCTAATTTTTTAATACCGTGGTAGTCTTCAATGCTCCAACCTAAACCATAACCTCTAAATTGCTGATGATAAGCCTCATAAGCGCTTTTTGACGCCAGTGAGGTAATATGTGGATGCCACATTTGCTCTTGTTGTTTTTCACTAAACAACTGCTCGCCATTTGGCATTTTACCATGGGCTAATTGTGTACGTAGCCATTGGCTCATATCATTCACACTGGATGCAATCGCGCCGGCACCACGAAAATCTTCTAAGTAATTAACGAAAAATGGATGTAATTGACCATCCATAGGAATATGACCCGTTGCCCAGTTCTTATTACTTTTTGGAATACGCGAAAAACCGGCGCGTGAGTTATCCATGTGCAAAGGCTGGAGAATATTCTTTTCAATATAATCATTCCAGCTCATACCTGAGACCCGCGCGACTACCTCGCCAGCGGTCACAAACATCAAGTTGTTATAAGCGTATGTGCTGCGAAAGCTACTAGCTGGTTTTAAATATTTAAGGCCTGCGAGAATTTCTTCGATTGATTTATCGGTGTCAGGCCAAATCATTAAATCCCCTTGGCCTAACCCTAAACCACTACGGTGACTTAATAAATCACGGATCGTCATTTCGCGGGTTACATAAGGGTCGTATAAACGAAATTCAGGAAGGTGATCAATTACCTTGTCATCCCAACTGAGCTTTTCTTCATCAACTAATTTTGCCAATGCCGCAACCGTAAATGCTTTAGTATTTGATGCAATACCAAATAAGGTGTCTTTATTCACCTTACTACCTGTATCTAAGTTACTAACACCAAAGCCTTTAGCAAAAATAACCTTATCGTTTTCAACAATCGCCACGGCCATACCCGGCACATCAAAGCGCGCCATTGAATTTTCAATCACTTGATTAATGTGCTTGGTATCAATATCGGCGTAGCTATTAAATGCACAGCCTGCTAATAAGGTGGCCGCAATCGCTAGTTTAGTTAATTTCATAACAATCCTTGGAGTTATCATTTTAGTTTTTATTTTTGATGTACAGCAAACTCAATGGCTGCACGCGCACTGTCGCTATCTTGGCAGGTTGGCCGAGACTTTATGGCATCACTGTACGCATTTGGCACACCAGCTTCAAGCGCACCGCGATGAACGTGCTGCATATACCAATCGTAAGGCAGTATCTGCGCATCAGTGGTGTTGGCAATATAACAATGCGCCGCTACTTGTTGCCCATCAAGTAATGTTACTTGAATATCTACGCAGTCATAACGAGGCCCTTCGATGGCGTCTAAAATCGTTTTTTCTGCGTCATTGAGTTGATATACCACGCCATATACTTGCGCGTTCTTATCATTTGATGGGCGTACATTGCCTTTTCCTGAGCCATCAGTACTTACCATATCAAAGGTTAACTCGTAACCGGCTAGTATTGCCGTACCAATACGAGTAGCGTTTGGTAAACGCGCCAACAAACGACTCGACGACATATTTGAACCAAACGAAAAATTATATACAGCCATATTCACCTACTACAGATTTCTGTTAAAACAACACTTACACTACAATTCTTATTGCTAGAGCGATCAAAATCACGCCAATACCACGGTCAAACCAATAGCCACTTTTTTGAAAAAAACCGCGAACACTAGGCTTTGATAGCACCAAGGATAGAAACGAAAACCACGCCCACGTTGCTAATGCCATATACAGCCCATAGCCTGCTTGCACAATTAATGGCGTTGATTGGCTGATCACTAAAGTAAACAACGACATAAAAAATAACGTGGCTTTTGGGTTTAACGCATTGGTTAAAAAGCCGCGACGAAATGCAATCCAACTGGATTCAACACCTTGAGATTGAAAAACAGTTTCTTGCTGCGCTGGCGCCGGTCTAGCACTTCTAAGCGCTTGCACACCAATGTAAGCCAAGTATGCACCCGCTAAATATTTTAATGCCATAAATACGTTTGGTGATTGCGTTAATAAAACCGCAACCCCGAGTAAGCAGTAACTAACATGTAATAAAATAGCTAGGCCTACCCCAAAACTGGTCCACAATGCATTACGACGCCCCTGCTGAACACTTTGTTTAAGCACAATGGCAAAATCTGGGCCGGGGCTTGCTACAGCAAAAAAGTGCGCCAGTGCAATCAATAAAAACTCATCTAAATAAGCCACCCATTACCCCGCTTTTTTATCATCAAGCGCTAACAACAACGGATTAGCAGTACTATTAACTAAGGCTTTAATTTCTTTTTGCGCCTTTTTGAATTGGCTGCGTAAGTGCGGCTTTAAATGCTTTTTAGAATCTTTATAGCCTTTAAAGTGGCAAATAAGGGCATGCATAAATAAGGTTTGCGGTTCACTAAGTGCAGCTTGCCTGTTCGCATAAGGGTTGTAACACGAGCCACAGCCCCCTTTAAACTGATACACCGTATTGCTCATCATTACCCCAAAACCTAAAAAACATGCCACGGCATCGGCGGCTTGTGGTAAAAACTCTTTACCGCCTGGTGGTAACACGCCCACATGGTGGATCATAATTGTCGCTAAAGTACCGGCAAAGCTGGCCACTAAATCTTGTGGCTGATTAATTTGATTTGGATTAAATGACACATTAACCGTATGGCTTGGCGGCACAATTAATTGGCTATTATCACCACGTAACTGATTACTAAAAGCAAAATGAGGAAATACTTGCGGCTGCAATTGCTGTGGCGCCACCAGCGTAATTGGCCAAGCTTGCAGCCCCGCATAGCCAACCACTCGCTCAAACACTTTACTGGCCATTTCTTCAATGCTTGAAACCGCATCGGGAAAGCATTGGTGGTTTGGCAAAACTAATTGCGAGTTATTAATGAAATAGTCGCTGTCAAAATTTTCCACCGCCCACACAAAAGTATCAATCAGCCATTGCTGCTCTTGTTCATCTAATGAAGGTTTGCTTTTAAATAACGCTAACATAGTTTGCTCTTTTGCTTATTCTTGCTCTTGTGCCCATGCCCATGCTTGGGTGTTATACAATGGCACAGTGGATAACGCATGATGATGACTGCCGGTTGACTCTTTAGTTGAGTACGACAGATATAACAGAGTTCGCGTTTGCGCATCATAAATTCGACGCACTTTTAATGATTTAAATAAAATACTTTTTGATGATTTAAATACCACCTCACCCGACTTACTACGGTCAATCGCTTGTAATTGGTCGGCAGTAATTGGTCCAGTTTGGCGACACGCAATAGACATATCAGACGGATCAGCAAAATCTAAGTTTGCTTCGATATGGCTAATATGACAGGTTACGCCTTTTACTAACGGGTCTTGTTGCGAGTTAACTTTAATATCTTTAGTGGTAAATAATCCCAAACTAACTGATGCAACATCATCAGAGCAGCCCGCTAAGGTGATCAATAAACCTGTCAATACGCCTATCATTATAGGTTTCATATATTACTTGCTCCATGTAGGGGTAAACGATTCGTGGCTTACATTTAATATTCAGCTATGTTTCAATACTAACTTAAATTAATCACAACAACGAGCACGACACCATGAAAAAAGTATTTGTTTTACTGTGCTTACTGTTAGTAAGTCAGAGTGCGTTAGCTGGTTACTCACTGAGTATTTATACTGGTAAAAGCTTTAATCAATCATTAGAAACTAAAAACGGTTTAGCAATAGAGCTCAAAGATAGTAACCATCTTGCTTTTAGTATTGATAGAACAATTGACTCAGCTCGTTATGGTTTTTACTTTTCAAACACCGAAAGTGACTTTCAATCCTCCCCTGATAAAAACGTTGAAATGCAGTATTTTATGTTTCAAAGTGCTGTTGAAGTCCCTTTAAGCAACCACATTAATAGTTATGTCGGCGCACAAATTGGTGCAAATTACATAAGTCCTAACTTCGCCAGCTCTGATACTTTCTTTGCCAGCGGCCTGTATGGCGGTTTAGAATACTTATTTAGCGATCAAGCTCGCATCTTATTTGAAACTCGCTGGCTTGCAACGATCGTCAATAATGCCAGTAACGTTTCATGTGCATTACCAACAGACGAAAACAAGCAATGCTTGTGGCATTTTGATGGTGATGTACTCAATCAGTTTCAAACCAGCTTAGGTTTCACATATCGTTTTTAGGGGAGCAAATAGATAACATGCCACATATCATCATTGAACATTCTGAAGATTTACCGGTATTACCGCAGGTATTGGTTGAAAAAATTCATCAAGCAACGTTTAACAGTGGCTTGTTTGAATTAGCAACGATCAAAACTCGCGCTATAGCCTATACACATTATCAATTGGGCGATGGTAAGGAAGGTTTTATCCATATTGGCGCACACATTATGCAAGGACGTACGATTAAACAAAAGCAACAACTCAGCGAGCAGTTGTTAGACTGTTTAAAAATATACTGCCGAGAATCAGACAGCTTAAGCGTTAACGTTCACGATATGGAACACGAAATTTACCGAAAGTGTTAAATATTTAAAGTAAATTTTAATCTCTAATCAATTTGCAATAACAGCACCACCTTCGAAAGAAGGTGGTCTTAAATTTATTGGTCGCGTCAGATAAAAGTGAATAAGTCTTAACTTGATCTGTCAGATTCGATTAACAGGACTCAATCAAATCTGAAAATCGCATATGTGTCATGAGCAGACATTAGAACTGACTCATCTATGCACCATTCCGAGCTAACGTAAATGCTCTAAAAGTTTGCTTCGAGATTAACGGACGGTCATTGACTAAAACTTCAAAGTTAAAAATGTTATGTTTGAACTCAGAAGAACCATACAGGACTAACCTATTAACATTCCCAACGCATTTAATCTAGAGAATTTTTGAGTTTCTATTAATAACGGATCAACTGAGCTAATTCGAGCTAAAATTGCGTTTAAATCACCCAATATAATTCTAGGTTCATCCTCGATAATTTGATTTAAAAACTTCAATACAGTTTCAGGATATTCCTCAGATAAATTTGTTTCATTTAACTTTCTCAATAAATAATTAAAATCACTAATGTTACTTAAACTATGCTGCAGTATAGAATAACTTTCTACAAAATATTTTTGAGTGTTTAAACATAGAATTGCAAGTTGATTTATTGTTAATTCATTAAAATTTTGATTTTTAGGCCAAACTTTTAATAAAAAGGGTTTAATTCTATTTTCCCAGTATTCATCAAATTTATCTCCAGAACTCGTTAATGCATCGTTTAAAGCAACAGTAACATGATAAAAAGCATTTCCGGAGAGTTGTGAGAAGGCAACGGCGACTTCTTTGACTCCATATTCATCATATTTCTGGAGAGCAACATAGGTTAAAAATTTAGCATACTGTTGTGATTGTTCACCTAAATCATCTAAATGAGATGCTGTTTCTAATAAATTTGCTTTTATTTTAATTAAAAACTCTTTGTGCAATCTTGGTGACCATAAGTAGCAAAACCATGCTACCTGAGACAAACTACAATCGCTCCAATTAAACCAGTTTAAAATATGCTCTTCAGCCCACTCAGGTGAAACACTATAAAGAGATAAAACATTAGTAGATATAATTGCTTTAGATAAAATATATATTTCATTATCTTGATTACACAGATGATTGAGCCTTTCCTTATAATCTGAACTTATACCATAACCATCTTTTGGTTTTTCTCTATACCATTGTTTAAATAAAAGTTCAGTCAAGATTCCAACGGGGTGATTTATTGCAGCCATTAGCGGATCTCTATTAATATCAATCTCTTTTTCAAATGGTAAAGTTATTAGTAGATCATAAAAGGTAAAAAATTTACTTTTTGTAATTACCTTACAATCGAAATTTTTATCAAGCCAAAACGCAAGAGACCTTGATATGTCGACTAACTTTTCTTTTTCTAAACTTAGAAGATAATTACATGTCGAGTCCCAAGCAATATAAGAAAGCCGCCTATTTTCAGACCAAATGTTTATTGCCTCATTCCATCGTTCTGGTAGCCATGAATTACATTGAATAAGTGCCTCTATAACAAATTTTGGTTCTTTTCTACATCGAATGGACCAATCATCTTCACTTCGAAACCCTCCCTCAGGGTTATCCTCCAGCCATTTTATTAAACTATTAAGCTCTGAAGGAGTATTATTTTCCAGTCCTTTATGAAAACCTGTACTCATCCAAAAAGGGAACTCTTGTTCCTCTTTAATGTGTTTCCCCCACATTGGATGCTTTTGAAGCATTTTTTCATATGCCCTATCACCCTCTATACCAACATTTAGTCTAGAATTTTTTAATTTGGATAATCTAAGCCAAATAGCACGATCTTTAATATCCTTAAACTCTTGCTCTGTAAGTTCTTTCCTAAACCAAGATTTAGATGGCCCTTTTAAAATATTACAAACTAGTCGATTCTTCTCAACATCACTTAAATTTAAAAAAAGTTTTGGTAATAAACTTAATATCTCTCGTTGTGTCGCGGTATTCCATAACCAACGTGAGTCATCTATTTCCAGTAGCTCATTTACATCCACTGAAAAATTTTGGGGTAACTCTGCTAAAGCAAATAATGCCAACCTTTTGAAGATTGGAAATGGTAACGCCCACCAATCCATAATAGCGTTCATGGCGGCATTGGAATTGGTTGCTTTCATTGCAAGCCATGAGTCTCTAACTAACTCAATTAATACAGTCCAATCATTATGATGTTTATTTTGTGGATGTTTCGCGATCGAAGGCTGGTGAATGTATGAATAATCATAATACTCATTTACTTCCCCCAGTAAACTCTTCAACTCCATTATTTCTAATAGAATTAAATTAAACTCAATAAATAGATTACCAATATCATGGCTCCATTTATCAACTTTATTTAGTTCTTTCAACGCGTAATATGGGTGAGAGCTAGTGAGAACAACCTCACTCCTAAAAATACGTTTTATCCCACTCACAGAGCTAGCTAAACTCAGAGGCTCACTAAAACGGATTCTTGGAGAAAGTAATGCCTTTAGCTCATGTTTGAGGGGTAATGATAAATAGTTTACCTTATATTTATCTACCCATGAGTAAAGACTAAAACGATGGCTAGAATTAGTGCAATAGCCCGATAGTATTAACTCCCATATAGTTAGCATTTCTTCACCTAAATTAGCGCATAAAATGTCACC
This sequence comes from Pseudoalteromonas rhizosphaerae, assembly GCF_028885455.1. Lineage (NCBI taxonomy): Bacteria > Pseudomonadati > Pseudomonadota > Gammaproteobacteria > Alteromonadales > Pseudoalteromonadaceae > Pseudoalteromonas > Pseudoalteromonas rhizosphaerae. Next base: position 945,918 of record NZ_CP118496.1, on the reverse strand, counting down.
ACTATTTTTCCTGTGCGCTCTTAGCTCATTATTAATTTTCCAGTGTAAATCGCTATGTAGCCTTCCTCCCTGTTTACATATAAAGAGAACTAGTTCTGGTTTATCTAAGTGCTTAACTAACCAGATGCCAAGAAAGTTCATTACTTTATCCCACTGGACCTCATCATGAGAAAAACTTGCTAATGACATATTTGGTGAAAAAGCGCTTTTTGGAGGCCTACTGAAAAGTCTAAACTCAAAATTTTCTTTAAAGCTTGTGTCTACTATACCAAAACGTGGTAGATCACTTTTATCAAGCTTAATTTCATTAAGTACATTCAACCATTCAATAGGTGGAGGGGGGGTTAATTGAGCAAATGTTTTTGCAGGAATACCAGTTGGATCACTTAAAGCCCAAGCAAGTCTGTATGCATATCCATTACCTAAATCCGCTTCAGATGGCTTTGTAAAAGCAGTCGTTACTACTATTTGTTGCTTTCCAACCAGTCCATCTCTATAGGTTTCAGACCATTTTTCTAACGTTTTATGCAAATAGTAATGATGTCGGTGGTTTTTGTACAAAATAGGTGTAACATTTTTGGCTAACCAATTTTGCTTTTCGTGCTCATATTCTTTTTCTTCATTTTTACCTGTTTTATAATTACCAAACGCGAACATCTCAGGAGGTGATTCTCCTAACAAACGATCCGCTGCTAAAGCATCCATCATATATCTGAGTACAGGATCATTAAGGCTATATCCTACAAAGCATACGACATAAGTTCTAAACAGCTCACTAACAAATCGTGAAGCCCACCTCTCATTCAAGTATGCCAATCCGAAGTCACCACTTGAAATAACTAAATTATCAAGGTCAAAATCGCTGATGTTCTCAGGTATTAATCCATGTAAATAAACCAAACCACTCCACCTACTTTTTGGGACTGGAAGTAATGGAGCTTGAAATATAGGAAAGTCTATTTTTTCACTTAAGCTAACGTCTTGAAAAATTCTATCAAAGTTGGTAGTTATTAAACGAACTCGTTTATCTTTTGTTGTTGCGAGTTGAAGTAAAGCTTTGTGAGTAGTAGTAGCATTTGCAACAGAGTAATCAGGTTTTAATTGATTAACCAACTCTTTTCTAACAGCGTATCTCCATTCACTACTTGGTCTAGTCGCTTCTAATAATGATACAGCAGTGTCAAATTGTTCTAGCTTTAATGTTTGCTCTTGTATTGGGGAAGGAACAACACCTAGATTCTCATATAGGCTTTTAACAAGCCCACCAAACCCCGGGAGTTTAGCTGGAAAAGATATCCCAGCACCGCAAAAGAAAACAACCTTACCTTCTTCATGTGCTTGTAATAGCTTTTCAGGAATATTTGGTCCATTATTCACAAACTGCATTACAAAAATCCTTTTAGTAAAATTACCTCCATATAAAATCAATAGAGGGGGTATCTGAAGGTGAAAATAACATACCTCCCCTTAAAAAAATAACTTTTCGCACATAAGGCTTTACATAAGTACAACAAGTCAAAGCCGTAAACCTTCCCCTTGGGCATCAAAAATGTAATGACAGTATATTGCATATAGCCATTTACGGTTTTAACTTAAAATGTCCAAAAACGAGTTATCGACCGTCTTCTTCGCTCTCCAAACAGAACTTCGTGAATATGCCATAAGCCGATATTGACTCTACTAGGATATAAAAATTCACTTTAGTTTGCTGTATCTGTTCGGAGTTATCCCTAAAATTTCTTTAAAATCTCTAATAAGGTGAGATTGATCAACATATTCCAAATGGGTAACAATATCTAAGATGCTAACGGAGTTGGTTTCAAGTTCATCTAAAACCCTACTAAGTCTGTATTTACGTATAAGCCATTTAGGACTAAGGCCTACATATTCCGAGAAGTATCGCTGAACAGATCGTGAAGAGATGTTAGCATAGTTTGCTACTTGCTTAACTGTACAAATATTTTCATTATTTTTTATCAATGAGACCAAACTCTGAGTGATAGCCTTTGACTTAGTGATCGGTTGAACAAAAGAAGTAAGATTATCATGGATATAGCTAATAACCTCTAAATCGTTTTCATGTTCATATAAAGATATTAAATTATTTACGAAATCTAAGCCAAATATCTCTTTGGCTAGTACCTCTCTATTAACATAAGCTTCAATCGGCAGAGGTAAAAGTTCCTTTAAGGCTCCAGTTTCAAATTTCACACCTATTATTCGTCCTACTCCCTCCATTTTATAAGAGTATCTTTTGCTCACAGGCCCCAATAACTTAACCCCTTCATTACTGATAATTAGGTGAAAATTTGGATCTGGTAAGTTTTGTTGAGTATGGGTTCTTTGCTCTTCTAAGTTCCAATTCACAAACCAAAATTGTTCAATAAAACCATTAAAAAGGTCACTTGGAAAATACCTACGTAAGTGATAGTTCTCTTCACTCACCTGAAGGTGTAATACCCCTTTTATTTCTTCATTATTTATTTTCAAATTTGATCAGTCTTTGTTTATTGTCGTGTTTTTACTATATCAAGCAACTAATAACGTAGTAACATTTTTTTGTTAGGTTGATTAAAAGGAAAAAACTATGGAGTTAAAAGGCACATTTCAAATTACCGACTGGCAAGAAACCGTTGAACAAGAATTTGAAAAGGGTAAGAAATTGAGTATCGCATTGGTACAACAAGCTTACTCAGGTGATATTAATGGTAATAGCGAAGTAAGGTATCAGCTTTACTATAGCGAAAGTGGTGATGCTCTGTTCAACGGATTTGAAACCATTGCGTATGATAAAAGCGATGAACAAGTTGTACTCACATTAAAGCATGATGGAAAATTTGAGAGTGGAATTGCATCAAGCAAATTTACAATAGTTGATAGTAGCCATGAATGTAGCCTAATAGGTAAAAGTGGCACCTTCAGATCCATAGAAGGAGGGAAAGCTATCTACCAAATTTCATAAAATTTTACAAAGCGGACAATACTATTACGTCCGCTATTCGCTCAAAGCCGACCTATAGAGTATTTGCGTTAACTCATAAAGGGGCAGAAACGAGTTGATCATGAATGACTGCAAATGGCACAGAGCCGCTGGTCGGCCCTAACTCATTTTTGTCCAAAAACGAGTTGACCCGACAGTCCGGTTCACGCTCATAGCTGCCTGTCAGATTAAATCTAAACCTATTCGTCAAAACTGCAAAATCAGATATGAGCTACTACAGATAAAGAGAATGCAACTCTCACTTATAAGTAGAGAGTAAAGGTTTATAATTAATAGAGTGACTACCAGTTTTGCATTTCTATTAATCTTGACTCGGTGCGTGCGTATTCAAATGCCAGCTTTTTACCTTGATATAAATCAGCAATGCCAACCTCGCTACTCAGTATCAATAACTTGCCACGGTCGTAAAATTCATCCACTAAAGCAATAAAGCGTCGCGCTTCATCGTCTAGTGTATGTTCTTGTAAATCTTGTTTTTCACGCTGATAGCTATCTTCAATACCATGCACTATTTGCTTACCTGTTGCCGCAGCGCCCATTACTGGTACATTACAGATATATACACGCTGATAGTACTTTGCTAAATGAATATAATCTGCAGTGCTACGCGGGCCAGAGCACAACGCCATAAAATCAAACATAATGGCATTATTGCTGAGCCTTAAACACGCCAGTTTACGCCCGTAAATAGTAATATCAGTTGCTGTTTGTAAGTTATCTGCAAAAGCCAAAAAATCATCATCCAGTTCAGAATTAGCCGAGCTGTTAAAATAATGAGTCGCGTGCTTTCCAAAACGAAATCGGTGGTCAACAGTGCCAGTGACATTAATAATATGACAATGCGCTTTAATTAACGCTATGGTGGGTAAAAAGCGCGCTCGCTGCAAGCCGTTATAATAAAGCTGCTCAGGTTGACAATTTGACGTAGCAACCAAAACGATGCCTTTGGCAAACAAGGCTTTAAATAACCCAGCCATGATCATAGCATCGCCAATATCAGAGACAAAAAACTCATCAAAACAAATTAATTTAAGCGTTTCTGACCACTCATTGGCTATTTTATCCAGCGGGTTTTTAACCCCTTGCAACTGTCCTAGGCGAGTATGTACTTGAGCAATAAAATGATGGAAGTGTAAACGTGTTTTTTGTTTAATAGCTACAGTCTCAAAAAACACATCCATTAGCATCGATTTACCCCGCCCAACAGGTCCATACAAATAAATGCCCTGCAAAGATACCGATTTTTGCCACCAATGATGCGGTTTATCAATGGCAATTGCGAGATTGTCTAGTGCATTTACCGCCGCTAATTGGGCATCATCAAATTGCAATTTACCGGTGGCTATTTGCTGTTGATAATATGCTAATATTTGTCCGCTGTGTACTGTCATGCGTTATCACGATCCGTTATACTCGCCGCCATTGTAGTCGACTAGAAGTGTGAACCCAATGAAATTCCCTTGCCGCCTAGATAAATTTATTAGCCATCTAGCAGAAACGCCACGCACCAAAGCGAGAGCAGGAATAAAGCGTAAAGATGCCAGCGTAAATGGCGAGGTGATCAGCGCTTATGATCATCCAATCACAGCGACAGATAACGTATTATGGCAAGGTAAGCCGCTAGTTTTTCTAGGTAAACGCTATTATATGCTGAATAAACCGGTCGGTTATGTATGCGCCAACAGTGACGAGTTACACCCAACGGTATTTGATTTACTCGATGAACCTAACATGAGTGATTTTCATGTTGCAGGTCGGCTTGATCTCGATACAACTGGGCTTGTGATCATTACCAATGATGGCGATTGGTCACATAAAATCACCTCCCCAAAACATAACAAATTTAAGACTTACCTGATTGAAACACAAGAACCTCTAACGGATGATGCGCTGGAAAAACTTCGCCAAGGAGTGCAATTACACAACGAAAAAGAACTAACCAGACCCGCAATTGCAGAGCAACTTGCCACATATCGTATGCGTCTGTCGATCTGCGAAGGTAAATATCATCAGGTTAAACGCATGCTCGCTGCAGTAGGCAATAAGGTCGTTGAATTACATAGAGAAAAAGTAGCAAATATCGAGCTTGATGAGGCTCTTGCTAGCGGAGAATATCGACTCTTAAGCGCAGCAGAAATCACGCTTTAATTTACCCGTAATGGAAACTTGAGTAAAAGTCACGTCTAATTCCGTTATTATTGTTAATTAAAGCTAACATCTAGCCGACAAACATGGTAGAAAATCATGGTCATAACAATAATAAGGGGCTCGATGTGCTGTCAGGTTTAGCATTAAGAACTAAAATAATCTTGTTCGCTGGAGCAATGTTTGTAGCACTCAATGCTATAGCATTACTGGGCTTACAATCTCTTCGTCACGCTAGTGAAAACGATAATATTGCCCGTATCAATCAACTCATGAAAAGCACGACAAATATTGTCGAGCAATTTGAGTTACTTGCTAAAAATGGGCAACTAACCGAGCAACAGGCGCGTGACTTTGCCACGCAAATGTTGCGTGAAAACAAATACCACGACAGTGAATATGTCTACGTAGTGAATGATAAACTCGACTTTATTGCTACACCTCACGATCCGCAGCTACACAACACCAGTTTTAATGATTTCAAAGATGCCAGCGGTAACAGTATTGGTCGTATGGTTGAACAATTAGTCGGTAATCAAACCAACAAAATTATTACCTATCATTGGGATTCTGTCCGTGATGGTGAAACCGTTGACCTAACCTCTGTGGTGCAAAAAACCCCTTACTTTGGTTGGTATGTTGGTACCGGGATCAGCGAAAAAGAAGTTGATGAGCGTTACTGGAATACCGCTAAGTGGTTACTAGGCTTGTCACTACTTATTGCCCTTGCTTTAACTGCTGCAATTGCTCGCTTTGGTATTTCTTTAAGCAACGCGTTAGGCGGTGAAGTCACTGAGGTAATTGGTATTGTTAAGCAAGTTTCTCGTGGCAACTTAAATTCGCATATTCGTACTGACGCCCAACCTGAAAGCATTATTGCTGCCATGCACTATATGCAACAAGGGCTACGGGGTGTAGTTGGCAGTATTAAAGATGTTACTGATAGTCTAAAAAATCAGAGTTTAGATAACGAATCCCGCTCAACTGAGCTTGATAAACTGACCCGCAGCCTAAACGAAGAAACCCATATGGTCGCATCAGCTATCACTGAGCTAACAGCCTCTGCGCAAACAGTGGTTGAGCATGCCGAGCAAGCCGCCTTTTCAGTACAAGAAGCCGAAAGCCAAGGACAAAATGCCAGTCATTTAACTGCTGAGGCAGCAAATACCATAGCTCTTTTAGAGCAACAAATTGACAGCGCTGGTAATAACATCCAACTCCTTGATGATGAAGTAAATAATATTGCAAATGTGCTTACTGTTATTCAAAGTATTGCCGAGCAAACTAACCTGTTAGCACTCAATGCAGCCATTGAAGCTGCCCGTGCCGGTGAACAAGGAAGAGGCTTTGCGGTCGTTGCGGATGAAGTACGTCAACTAGCGCAGCGCACGCAAACTAGCACAGAAGAAATTCGTACTATGATCGGTAAATTACAATCCGCCACTAAAGATGCAAAAACTTCAGTTAACTTAAGTATTGCCACCAGTGAACAAACCGTAGCGAAATCTAAAGATGCCAGTGAAGAGTTGCAGCGTGTTGCTGCATCTTTGAGTGCCATAGCACAAATGAGCCATCAAATAGCCATTGCAGCTAAAGAGCAGCTCGATGCAGGGGAAGACACAGCAAGACGCATTGTGACCATCTCTGACACCGCCTCACAGACCGCAGACCTATCGCATCAAGCCCATGCCGCAACGGACTTGATAAAAGGGCTGACTAGCGATTTAGAAGCTGAAACCGGCAAGTTTAGATCCTAGTAATTGGTTACCTAAAACTAAAAAGCCCGCGTTAATTACGCGGGCTTTTTAATTGAATTGATTAAGTTAAGATTTAATTTGTACTAAATCAAAATCAGCCATACTTGGTACTATCATTTGTAATCGTGATTCGGTGACATCAAGCGAGTTTAAACATTCACAGTATTCTGAGGCTTTTAACTCTAACTGTTGAGCTTTTTTCTGCAATGACTTATCGATTTCTTTTGAAATAATATCCATGCGCTGTCCCATGTCATTGATACGATCTTCAATATTACCTTCGCGGGACTTAAATGCATCACCTAGAGAAACTAAAATAGCGCCGAGAGAGCCATGCACGGCAGAGTGAATTTTTTGACTGATCTCTTCGGTAAAAAAATCATCAATTTTGGATAGTGATTGTGGGGCAATAAAAAAGAAATCATCGCCGCGTTTAAATTTATCCATTAAAGCGCGCTCAACATATTGCAGTTGCGTTTTTAGCACTTCCGACTCTTTGTCCGACATACCTTCAACAACTTGCTCTATCGCACTTAAGCCAAGATTAACACCGTCAGTTGCCAACTCTACCAACTCAGGCACCGTATCGCGAATACCCGCGCTAAACTGTTTTAACACTAGGGTTTCATCTGACGTTAGATCAATCCAATAGCCACGGATAAAGAGTTGATTATCATTATTTATTTGTACGCGGGTTTGGCCCTTATCAACAATACGAATGACATCATCAGTGATGATCAAACCATGCCTTAGCTCTACTTCGCACACGGCTTTAGCGCTGACATTAAGACTTGATAGTGCTATGGACATCGCCAATATCGAACGAGATAAAAACGCCATAAACACCTCAAAAAGACTAAAAATGGAAGGCGGCTAGGTTAACAAAAAACCAGTTTTATGCAAGAGAAACTAGGCCCTAGCTTCTAGGGCCTTATAGATAACATTTAAATTGGTGATCCTGGTGGGATTGGTAATGCAGTAAAATTTGTAGGCCAATTGCCGGTAGCCAGAAACTGTTTAATTTGATCGGCTAAGTATTGCTTAAACGCACTTTCACCAACATCAGCACTGCTAAGTAAAGACTCTTGCTGATACGCCTTACTCAGTTTTACTAAGTAATAACGCAACTGAGCTTGCACCTCTGGAGCAACTTTATCACTGGCGACTAAATCAGCAAACTGCTTTGCTGTTAATAACTGCACCCGCTGAGTGATTTTGCCTGCCATGCCTTTTTTACTCTGAATCAAAAACACCTGCTGATAAACCTTTGCAAGCAGTTCATCTAAGCTAAAAAATGCATCACTGCGCGCTTGTTGCTGTGCTAAACGATTTAATCGTTGGCTATTTAGCAATAACGCTAAACTATGTTGTGCAGCCACTTCGGGTAGCGCCATTGCATCTAAGGTTAAGCCAGTGCGGCCAACAATGCTTTCTCGGCTTTTAGATTCGCCATAGGCCTTGGGTGGAATTAGCGCTAACACTGATTCTGGTAATACTAAATTGTCAGCATTTAGGGTAGTTAAGATGGCCTTTAAAGCGAGCTGTTGAGTTGCCTTTGCAACAACTTGTGCACCTTTTACCATACCTTGACCACGTACTTCGTAATCATAATCAACACCTGCAATCAGTTTTACAGCAGACTCGACCTGATAACGATGGAATAAATACAGCGGCACCAGCATCTCTTCTAGCTGAGATAGTGAGGTTCCTTCTTTGATATTGTTAATACCAAATTTAGCGAGTGCTTGTTGTCTTACGTCAAGCACTCTTAATAGCTCTTCACTTGGCGAACTGCCGTTATCCCATAAATGTGCTGTTGGATGCGCGCCACCTTGCGCTCGTGCATCACTATCAGAAATAAACTCCAGCCCTTTAGCTTGGTTATCCGCTAAAATTGCACTTAGTTCTGCATCTTCATCAAGGTTACGAAAATCACTGTAACCGTACTTTATAACTTGCGTATCCCACTGCCCCATACCTTGTGCATAACCTCGGCTCACATCGAGTTCACCTTGGTCATTAAAGCCCACTAGTGGGTGCGGATAATCCATCACCGAAGCACGATCAGCCACTGACGCAGAGAAATTATGCGCTATACCAAGTGTGTGACCAATTTCGTGAGCACTGAGCTGGCGAATACGATCAAGTGCCATTGCTTGTAACGTTTTTGCCACTTCATTACCTTCTAAATAAGGCGCTGCAAGTGCTTCAGCTATTAAAATATCTTGGCGCACACGCAGTGAGCCTAATGTAACGTGACCTTTTAAAATCTCACCTGTACGCGGATCGATCACCGAGCTGCCATAAGACCAACCGCGCGTTGCACGATGCACCCACTGGATCACGTTATAACGCACATCCATAGGATCCGCGTTATCTGGTAACACTTTAACAATAAATGCATTTTTATAACCCGCTTGAGAAAACGCATCATCCCACCATTTTGCGCCATCGAGTAACGCTGTTTTTACCGGCTCTGGTACGCCAGGATCTAAATAATAAATAATCGGCTCAACGGGTTCGCTAATAGGTAAGCTTGGGTCTTTTTTCGCTAGACGATGACGCGGAATATAACGTACCAACATTGATTCACTTAATGGCGCGGCATAATCTTTATGTTCAATACTCCAATAACCTGATTGCGGATGAAACGCACGTGGCGTGTAATTATCATCAGGTAACTGTATTAAAGAGTGATGCATATGCACGGTTAATGCGTAAGGGTCAGCACTGACCTGACGAATATACTCACCCGGTTGAGTGCCATTAAATGTCAGCACAGCTTCAAGTTCAGTATTTTTCATAAACGCTTTTGAGCGATCCATATTTACTGCACTGCGACTTTCATCAAGGCTAAAATTGCCTTGTTTACGTGCAGCAAGCGTTCGACCCACACCATGTACATCGCTCAGTAAATAGGGCGTATAATCAATCAAGACAGCTTGCGGGCTTTGTGCAACCACTTTAAAACCCGCTAAAATACTTGATGCAAAGGCTTCTTGAATACTTTTTTGTTCGGCTTTATTGCTGGTATTTGCACGGTAGTAGGTATTAATAGCCCGTAACATCACTTTATCGCCAAAGCGCTCAAACTGTACAAGATGCGTATTGCCTAACTGGCCGCGATCAAGGCCAATATCGTTAGAGCCGACACCATAAGGCAAGCTTTGCTGTAATAAAAATTGCTGCTTGAGTTTATCAACTTTTAAATAAATTTTACCGTTTTGAGTGTCGTAATAAAAAGAGAAGTAGCCCGGAAAATGATTCATTTGTTCAGTAAAATCATTAATAGACTTAATTGCTGCGTGCGCTTGGGTTATCATAGTTAGCAACACAGTAAAGAGTATGTAACGTATCAATGGTATTTTTTGCATAATCTTATCTTTGTTATTCGCGTTTTAAATACGGTTAAGGTGTGTCCAGTATAGGATGTTGCACCTAAAATACAGTTATTTAAGACGAAATTCAGCGCTTGCTGTGATGATCCCTCTCACCCTATGATTATCATGGCCCATAACGTTATCAGGAAAATAGAATGCGTAGACTACCTCCGGTATTACTTGAAGACGGTTGCCCTAGAGAGTTAATCTCATTGATCAGAACGATTTTAGCGGCCTGTAAAGAAATTTCATTCCGCGTCGGCCAAGGTGCCCTGTCCGGTGTACTAGGTTCAACGCTTGATGAAAACATTCAAGGCGAAACACAAAAGAAACTCGATGTTCTGACCAACCAACTACTTAAAGATATTTTACTGGAGTCAGGCTACGTAAAAGCGATAGCCTCAGAAGAAGAAGACTACACAGTAGCTGGTAACCCGAATGCAGAATATATCGTTGCGTTTGACCCACTTGATGGCTCATCAAATACCGATATCAATTCACTGGTTGGTACTATTTTCTCAGTAATGAAAGCGCCTGAAGGCTCAGATCCTGCAGATCAAAGTATCTTTATGCAACCGGGTAAAAGCCAAGTCGCTGCGGGATATGTATTATATGGCCCATCTACAGTGCTTGCATTAACGACTGGCAAAGGTACTCGTTTCTTCACGCTAGATAAAACACACGGCAGCTTCTTATTAACTCAAGATTTTGCCCAAGTACCAGAAGAGACCAACGAATACGCCATCAATGCGTCAAATCAACGCCATTGGCAGCCTGCGATGCAAAACTACATAAATGACTTAATGGCTGGCGAAACAGGCCCACGAGCGCGTAACTTTAACATGCGCTGGATTGCCGCCATGGTCGGTGATGTTCATCGCGTGTTATGTCGCGGTGGTATTTTTACCTACCCAACCGACACTAAAGATCCAAACAAACCAAATAAGCTACGCCTACTTTACGAAGCAAACCCAATGGCTATGCTGATCGAGCAAGCCGGCGGCATCGCCTCAACTGGCACAGAACGCATTATGGATATTCAACCCGACGCTATCCACCAACGCGTAGCGGTGATTTTAGGTTCGAAAAACGAAGTAGAAACCTGCTTGGGATATCATAAGTAATAGACTTTAGGATAGAGGAGCTAGGTAAAAGGCTCTAGGAAAGTGATTTCCTCAGATAACAATCACATCGTAGGCGCGGCTTTATGCCGCGTTTTTTATTTTCAGCCATATCAAGGCGAAGTTAGCCGCAATATCCCTAGAACCTAGCCCCTACTAACTTGCTAATAATTCAACCAACTTCGCAACTTTACTCTTATCAAGCTCGCCCATTTGTTCGCTGTTGCTGAGGGCATAGATAACCCCTTCGACGCCGCTGTAGTCGATGTCGGTTCTAGATTCTATAACATTCGCCCACAACTCCAGATCGTCTAAATCAATCTCATCTGCTTGGCAGCGAGTGAGCACATCCAAAACAGTTGCGAGCGTCAATATGTAAATTGGGCCTTGGTTATCTATTGTTGATGCAACAATAATACTTATTGCCTCGTCTTTGTATTTACCAAAAGTGACAAATTCTGCTAACGCTTGTGCTCTGTTCATTTTTAATTATCTGTTATCCTGTAACTGACTATTTCATTAAAGATTAAAATATATCTAATGACTATTTTAGCCTGCTCGCAATGCCAAGCGACTCTTAACTGCAATGTTGATGATATCAATGCCTGTTGGTGCAATGAGCTGCCTGCTATTTTACCGCTTGATAGCACAACCACCAGCTGTTTATGCAGAGATTGTACGTTGACTAAAATCAATCTATTTTTAAATGCCCTCTATCAGCAACCACTTAAAAACCAGCTTAGTTTTGCAGCCTCTTTCTCTAGCCATAATCCCCTAATAGAAAATCTCGATTATACAATGCAGAACAACTATATGGTGTTCTCACGCTGGTTCTTTTTAAAACGTGGTACATGTTGTAAAAACAATTGTAAAAACTGCCCATTCAAAAACACAAAATTAACAAGTGATGCAAAATAGCAAAAAAACCATAAAGAGAAAAAAATTCATACAAATATTAATATGCAATAAAAACTCTTTAAAGCACTAAAAAACGTTTTTTGATGAATATTTTATCTATATAATTGCATATTAATTTCCGTACCCTTTCAGCCATCTTGTTTATCTTTTTATAACATGCTTTCTTATTAGAAAATGACAACCAGATAAACAAAAAACAGGATAATCAATGAAACAGTTCAAGCCTAATATTGTCGCTTGCGCAATAGCCGCCCAATTTTTTACTGCCGGTCATGCTGTTGCAGCGGAGCAACAAGTTGCAACAGAAAAAGCAATTGAAACAATTCAAATTACCGCGACTCGTCGTGCGGGCTCAGTGCAAGAAGCACCACTTAATATTACCGCCCTTGATGGTGATGTGATCAAAGATCAAAACATTGGTGATCTTGAAGATGTGGCACGCTGGGTGCCAGGTTTAACTATTGCTGATCAAGGTGGCCGTGAAGGTTCACCAATTATTGTCCGTGGCTTAAATACCAATACTTCTGATCGTATTTCTGATGGTGGTACAGTAGCGACTTACGTGGGTGAAATTCCACTAAATATTGATTTACGCTTAACAGACGTAGACCGTGTTGAAGTGCTTATTGGTCCACAAGGTACATTATACGGAGCGGGAACATTAGGTGGTGCAATTCGTTACTTATTAAAACAACCTCAGCTCGATATTACCGAAGGGCAAGTCACTGGCGATGTGTTTAGCTTAAACGAAAGTGACGGCACTGGCGGTGAGTTTGGTTTAGTATTTAATACGCCGTTAATTGACGATGTATTGGCAATCCGCGCTAGCGTCAATTACTACACCAACCCAGGTTATATCGATTATAACTTCGTAGTACAAAACCCAGGCGTATCAAACCCAAATCCTGATTTTACCAACCCACAGGATGTTAGTGCTAACTTGCGCAGTGTCAGTGATGTAAATGATGAGCAAATTACCACAGGTCGTGTGTCCTTGCGTTGGCAAGCCAACGAAGCAGTAGAAGCAACGCTAAACTATTTTTATCAAAAACAAGAAAATGGCGGTAATTCTACATCGCAATATAATTCATTAAGTGACAGCAGTGCCTTACAAGGTATGGTGGGTCAATACGAAAATGCCGCCCGCATACTTGAGCCTGGTGAAGAAGAAAACGACTTATTAAGCTTGGAAATTAAAGCGGATCTAGGCTTTGCTGAACTTGTATCAGCATCTGGTTGGTCAAGCTATGAGCAATCTGGGCAACGCGACCAAACAGACTTGCTTTACGACATATGGACTGGTTATGCAGAATTTCCAGCGTTTGTTGCGCAAACCTTGGATACATCAAAACGTGATAGTTTCACTCAAGAAATTCGTTTAGTGTCTAACTCTGATAGCGCTTTTAACTGGATTGTCGGTGGTTACTACAACAAGCTTGAAACTCACTCAGATGATCGCGAATACACACCCGGTTTAACTGAGTTTGGGGGCGATGATATTCCTAATCTACAACAAGATCTCGAGTATATTTTAGTCAGTGACTCTGAAACCACTGAAAAAGCGCTATTTGGTGAAGTAGGTTATGCGTTTACCGATCAATTCAATGTAACCCTTGGTGCGCGTTTTTACGAATATGATGTATCAACCACGGCGGGTTCTGCAACACCGTTATTTTCGCTTAACTTTGACTCTCTTGACGATTTAGCGATGGAGAACGTAAGCGCTAGCGACAACGGTAATCTATTTAAATTTAATGCCAGCTACACCTTTGATTCAGGAGTGCTTGCTTATTTTACCGTAAGTGAAGGCTTTAGAATCGGCGGTGGTAACGGTATTGCACCTTGCCCAGATGTATTGCCAGATCAACAAATTGTTTGTGCATACCCAGATGAAGAAGATTATAAACCAGATACAACAGTAAACTATGAACTGGGTTTTAAATCGAGCTGGTTTAAAAATCGTCTACACTTTAACGCGGCATTGTTTAATGTTGATTGGAAAGATGCGCAAGTTGGTACTGCAACTGTGAATGGTCAAGAGCTGATCACCTCTAATGCAGGTGCTGCCAATTCAAAAGGCGTGGAAATTTCTTCGCGCGCTATAATTGCTGATAACTGGACGGCCTACGCAACTTACGCCTATGCAAAAGCTGAGCTAACCGAGGATGCACCAGGTTTATTAGGTACATTAGATAAAAAATATACACAGTATCAAGCATACTACGATGGTACTGACGGCGACCGCCTTCCAGGCGCGCCTGAGCATCAGCTTTCATTCGGCCTGCGTTATGAACAAGATGTACTAGACGATAAACTACTGAGCATTAACTACGGTATGACAGCGCAAAGTGACGTGATCACTAAAGTTGGCTTAAAAGCCGATGGTGAAACACCTGCAGGCTATGCATTGAGTAATCTATCAGCCAAGCTAACGGGTGATATGTGGTCTGCCACTATTTATGTTGATAATTTATTCGATAAGTATGCCTTTACTTCGGTACGCCGTGATAAATCATGGGCAGGTATGGCAAAATATGAAGAGCTAAATAAAGAGCTGCCTGAACTACAGCGTGTGTATGGTCACTACACTACAGCGCCGCGTACTATCGGCATGAAGTTTACGTATAACTTTGAACTGTAATAACGGTTATCTATAAATTAAAAAAGCCTTGGTGTTTTACGCCAAGGCTTTTATGCTTATTGCCATGCTGACATCGATACAAAAAAACCTACAACAACAAATTGAGCACGCTATTAATCATAGCAAGCTTAATGACGCGCACTTACTACTGATCAGTAATATTAAAAACACACCAGATGATCACTTTAGCTATTTTTTGCTAGCGCAAGTAAATGTTGCAGCAAATGATATAAGCAAAGCAAATAAACTCTTAAGCAAGGCGATTAGTATTGAGCCCCTACCTTTATATTTTGCTCACTCAGCCAAATTTGCCGTACTGCGCGGGCAGCTGTTAGATGCGCAGCAATATATAACTGAAGCAATAAAACATCCATATTATGAAGTTATTGAATGCGATTTAATTGCTAATGTACTGACTCGTTTGGGCCATTATCCACTGGCGCTCGAGTGGCAATTACGGGCCTATCAACAAGCCCCTAACAATCCGCAAATAAGTTATAACTTAGCTGTGGCCTATAAAATCATGGGGCAATTGAATGATGCTATACAGCTACTGCGTACACTTACAGAGTTACATCCGCAACATTTTCAAGCTCACTACTCGCTCGCTGAACTTAACAATAACAAGCAGGCCAAGCAGCATTTACAACAGCTGTTAACTTTAACCGAATACGCTAAAACGCCGGTGCAGCAACAATTTCTGCACCATGCGATTGCACTCAATTACGAGCACTGCGCTGATTATAAGCAAGCCTTTGCCCACTTTACTACAAGTAAGCAAGCGATCTGTCAGCATGTAAAATATGATGCGCAAGCTCACAAAGCATTTAGCCAGCAACTGATAACCTTAAGTCACAGTTATACGCCGCCCTTAAGCGACAACGATTTTACTCCGATATTTATTGTTGGTATGCCGCGCTCAGGGACTACTTTGCTAGAAAAAATAATGAATCAATCAGATTTGGTGCAAGGTGTTGGTGAACTCAATGATATTGCCCAGGTTTGCCAAGGTAATAATGCTCAGGCATTAAATAGCGTGGTGCTCAATGACGCATATAAAAATGCTGCGTTAATGGCGAAGTTGAGTCAGTATAAACAGCGTATTAGTCAACTAGTAGCAGCACAGCTACGCAGCTGCGACAAACAGCCATTTAATTTTTACTATATCGATTTAATTTTAGCGGCTTTCCCGAAGGCTAAAATCATTTGCATGCAACGAGGCCGAAAAGCTAGCTGTATAGCTAATTACCGCCAACTGTACAGCCCAGCCAGTGCGTTTCATCACTATAGCTATAACCTGCAAGACATCGATAGTTTTTATCAAGATTACAGCTCTTTGATAAATCATTTTGCAGCAAAACACCCGGATAATGTGATGATTATGCAATACGAAACATTAGTATCAGAGCCAATCACAAGCACGCAGCTGCTCTATGATTTTTGTGATTTACCTTGGCAAGTTAAGTGTCTGGATTTTCATAAGCAACATAGCCCGTCGGCAACAGCAAGCAAAGTACAAGTACGCCAGCCTCTCAATAATAAAGCCATTGATTACTGGCAGCACTACGGATTTGCGTTTAACGCGAAGGACAGGGACCCGTTTCGATAGGTAGTTCGTCTCGGCCGCCCCACTCACTCCATGAGCCGTCATAAACATGCAGATTTTCATATCCGCACTCATCGGCAAATAACGCCAAGATGCATGCAGTAACGCCGGAGCCACAACTAAATTGCAAGGTAGTTTGCAGATCTGCTTGATCGCCAAGTACAGCCTCGAAAGCAGCTTTAATGTCAGCGAATGGTTTTGCTTCGCCATCATCTAATAATTCAACAAAAGGTAAAGCGCGACTATTAGGAATATGGCCGCTGCGCATCCCAGCTCTCGGCTCTGCCATTTCACCTAAATAACGCTGATAACCTCGTGCATCAAGTAGTACGGTATGTTCATCATCTATGCCCTGAAAGACTGCAGCCGCATCAATAAAGTAACCAACTCGCGGTTTGGCAACAAAGTTACCTTTATGATAATGGCGGCTATATTCAATT
This sequence comes from Pseudoalteromonas rhizosphaerae, assembly GCF_028885455.1. Lineage (NCBI taxonomy): Bacteria > Pseudomonadati > Pseudomonadota > Gammaproteobacteria > Alteromonadales > Pseudoalteromonadaceae > Pseudoalteromonas > Pseudoalteromonas rhizosphaerae. The sequence goes on along the minus strand of NZ_CP118496.1, from coordinate 928,909 downwards.
TGAGTTAAATAACCCAACGACTGCCACTTAGCAAGGCCACCACCGAGTACTTTGACATTATCAAAGCCCATGGCTTTAAACATCCACCAACCTCTTGCAGCACTAAATAAGCCTTGGTCTTCGTAGATGATAACTAAGGAATCTTTATCAACCCCCATTAACTGCATCTGCTGAGTAAATTGCTCCGCACTGCACATGGTATGCGGTAGCGGATTGTCTTGATCGGCTAATTGCTTTTTAAAGTCAAAACGCTGCGCATTAGGTAACTTAGCTTCTGGTTTATACTCTCCCAGCTTACCTGGACGCACCATACCGGCATCAAAAATAATCAGCTTGGGGTCGTTTAAGTGCTCGTTCAACCACTGGCAAGTTACGATGTTTTTCATTGTTATCCTTTACTTCTGTTACATATTGCTAAGCCTTCTCTACCAGAGCCTATTATTAAAATAGTTACGGTACATTTTGCAAAATAATTTTGCCAGCTTCTATACACACTGTAAATTACTTGAATTATCAAGAATAAACTAAAAAATATTTTTTCTACAATTATATACATTTATACTGGGCATTATATTGCAAACAATGTGATGCAAAGATGATTTTAAAATATCTTAATATTGACAGCTCTAAAGGCTAAACTTAGATGAAAAAAAATAATCAACAAATAGTAAGCAGCCAAATAACAGGCAATATTTTAGTAGTACTACCAAAATTTATTGGTGATGCAGTCAATTGCACACCGGCTTTACAACTACTTAAAGACCTTTATCCAACTAAAAGTATTATCTTATTTGTTAAGCCTCACTTAGTTGAGATATTTAAGCGCGATGCCAACTACTCAATCATAGTGGATGAGCACTTTAATAGTGAACAGCCAATCTCTATGTGGGCACAAGCTAAAATCCTCAAAAGTGCCAATGTAGGGCTTGCTGTTATAATGCGCAACTCGCTGTCTGAAGCAATACTTTGCTTTTTAGCAAGTATCAAATACCGAGTAGGTTATGCAAAAAATGGTCGCTCACCACTGTTAACACACAAGCTGAAATTAGACGAGAATCACCACTATATATTTCGCTACTGCCGACTTGTGAATGAGCCCCATGGTAATCCGTTTAGCTCTATACCAAAAACAGCAATCGTAAAAGAGCCGAGCCTGTTAATCCCTAAACAGAACAAAAAATCTATCGGGGTTTATTTTGGCGGAAAAAATAAAGGCTTTCGTCATTACCCTAATGAGCTTTCATTTGTTGCAATGGTTGATATAGCTAAAAATATTGACTGCACATTTTATATTTTTGGTGATAACGGTGAGCTTGAAGATACCCAACAATTACAAGAGCGGCTAAACCAGCAAAAAATTGACTCTGTCGTCCTTGCTGGGAAAACCTCGATTATTACTATGATAGACGCTATCGGTGAGCTTGATTTATTACTGACAATCGATTCTGGTCCCATGCATATTGCAGCTGCATTCAATATTCCTTTTGTTGCTGTTGTGGGCTTAGGTACTTCGCCATGGAGTGTTGTGGCACCCAAAGTAACTAATGCCATTACGTTAATTGCAAATGGCGATCAGCTACTTGAAAAAGATATTATTAACGAAATAAAACCACATCACGTCAGTGAAGGTGCTTTAAAGTTACTGGATCACTAAATCTTAATAATCTCGGTTCTCAGTGGTGCCATTTTCGCGAGTATTTTATTTTGCACTGTATGACTAATATTTTGTTCATTCATGGCATTAATTAACAAATCAACCACATGATTAAAGTCACCCTCCGTGATGTGCATGCCAGTATGAATATCAACCATACTATCACGCGTATATTCACAGGGCCCATCAGTTAGTACACACAAATGATTAATAAAGCCTTCACGGAAATGGCTAATATTTGCATGCTCAAAGTAATGAATAATTTGTTCGTCATTACCGATTTGATTAATGAAACTATCAACCAGTCTTTGTAGCCCTGCTTGACCACCAAGTTGCTGATACAACGTTAGATTTGAAGCCGATGAACAACCTGCTAAGCTGGCTATTAACACTATCGTTGTTAGTATTTTTCCCATTACCAATATCCTGTTACCGATAAGTACCAACCGGTTTGGTCTTTTGCCCCAGCAATACTACCTAAATCAAGGTATGCTGCAGTGACACTTACGTATTTATTTGGTATCCAAGCAACAAACACATCTTGCCAATCTTGCTCACCCAATCCGAGATTATTTGATTTTTGACGATACTCTATTCCAACAGCAACTTCTCGACTAAGAAAAATGGCAGTACTACCTTCAAATAAGAGTTTTTCATTGCTATTCGCCCCACCGTATCCGAGTAAGCCAAGCTGATTTGCTTCACTATAACGCGTGGTAACATTCCAAAACCAGTTATAACCTGCAATGGCCCCTAAATGTAGCTTGCTTGCAGCAAGGTAAATATCCGTACCGGAGGTATCCTTAGCCCCTACTAACATAGCGACTGCGCCATCATCAAGTGATTTATGTTGTACTCCCAAGGTAACTTGAGGCCAGTCACTATAAACAATATCACCATAGAGCCTAATCTTAACACCGCTGATTTCTTGTTCTATCTCGGTATTTAGCGCCGGCACAGCAAAGTTTTGCTGTGCATAGCTAAGCTCAACGCGATTAAATAAGTTAACTTGGGCACCGCATACATCTAAGCTGTAATCGGTAACATCGGCCCGACTACAAAAGCCATTAATAGAAAACTCATCTTCGCTGGCATAACCCGCAAGCTGCGCCCAAGGCACGATACCACCACCACCACTACCTTCTACTTGCGATACTCCTGGCGTTGCTAGCAGCTTGCCTTTTGAGGCAAAAGTATTAAATGCAGATAATGCGATAACAGTTAAACATAATAATTTAAGCTTTTTCATTATACTGCTCCAACCATTGCTCAAACACGTCTGCTTTGAGTGGACGACTTAGATAATACCCTTGCACATGATCACACTGCATTTTTTGTAGCAGCTCTAGCGACTCTAATGTTTCAACCCCTTCGGCTACCACAGAGAAGCCAAGCTGATGACCTAAGGTAATCGTAGATTCAACAATAAACTGATCTTTTTCAGATTCATCTAGTTTAAGAATGAAACACTTATCTAACTTCAGCTCGTCAATAGGTAACATTTTAAGGCGCCCTAGCGATGTTTGCCCAACCCCATAATCATCAAGAGAAATTTTGACACCGATTGCTTTCAAGTTTTCCAACGCTTGAATGCCCTTTTCTTCATTTTCAATCATATCGCGCTCTGTTAATTCAATCGTGATAAGCGCAGGTGCAACTGAAAACTGTTTTAATGTACGAATTAAATTGGAGTGAAAGCCGGGATAAGCGATATCTTGGGCTGAAACATTAATTGCAGCTTGCATATAAATGCCTTGCTGTTGCCAAAGTCCGACCTGTGCTATTACTGTTTTTACCACCCAACCGGTAAGGTCAACAATTAATCCCGATTGTTCAGCTAGGTCAATAAATAGCTCCGGCGATACCCAACTACCATCCTTGCGTTGCCAACGAATGAGCGATTCCACTTTATTGATTTGTTGTGTAGCGATATGTAGTTTAGGCTGATAGGTCATAAACAGTTGACCATCGTCATCATTAATCGCTTGCTTGAGCTCATCGATCATAATGAGCCTATCAAGATGCGCTTCATCCTCTCCAGGCAGGTAATAATGAATATTTTCATGAGCACTTGCGGCACTATCCACAGCAATTAATACCCGACGCATTAAATCATCCGCTTGTAACCCTTGCGAAGGATACTCCACCACACCAGCACTAAAACGTAAGTTGATTTTAAGCTTTTGAATAGTATAACCCGCTTGTAACTGAGCCATTAATCCGACTATGCCACTTTTAAGATTACGCCCTACACTACTAGGAAAAGCGGTTAAAAATTCATCACCACCAATACGTGCATGTAAACCACCAAACTCATCTGAAAACTCAGCAATACGTAAAGCCACAGCTTTTAAGCAGTCATCGCCAATACGAGCTCCTAGCTTATCGTTAATATGCCTAAGACCACGAATATCGATTGCCACTAAGGTGTATTCTTGATTTTGTTCAAGATTTTCGCTCAACACTTCCAGCATTGCAGAACGATTATAAAAACCAGTTAAAGAATCATGCTTTGCGGCAAAGCTAATTTGTTGTTCACGCTCTTGGATATCATTACCCATGTTCTTAAAAGCATCAATTAATGTAGCTATTTCATTGCTTTGGTTTTTACTCATCGCATCAACACTGTAGTTTCCTCGCGCAAACTGCCGCGCTAAACTCGCCAACTGTGATAACGGCATGGTTAAGTTTTTGGCCAATAAACTACTGGTAATAACACCGATAAAAATCGTTAAAGACGCAAGAATGACTAACGTGTAAAACAATCTCTCAAATTCACTGTAACTCTGCGTTAGATCAGCACTAAGCAATACATTAACGGGATGATCGTCAAGTGAAGGCAAATGTACATCGCGATTGCGATATACCAATTGTTCACCAAAAATACGTTTTGTGGTGGAATTATGAAAATACTCGTTTGGAATAAATGGGCTTGGACGCTCTAACAAAGAGCTTTTAACCAAATTATCGCTTTTAGCTATAAAGCTTACATCCATACCTGTTAAGTTTTTTAGTTCAACCGCAACCTCATCATCAATTTTAAAACCGACTAAACTGTAGGCGATAGTACGCGGGGCTTTAACTGGTAGTAAAATGACTTGATACAATTGTTCGTGTAGCACTACAAAACTAGATTGCTCGGTATTATTGAGCAACTCATTCATTAATTCTTGTAAGTTATTATTAAAATCTTGCTGTTTATTAGTAGAAATTAACTTTCCTGACAGATCTAGAAGCAGCATTAAATCAGCATTGATTCGCTGACTATGATTATACAATGCGCTACTAATGGTATTTGCATCTTTGGTAGCAACCGCTTGTTTAAAGCCAAAATCAGCAGTCAGTACTTTTGCAGCTGTGAGCAATAAACTTTCTTTTGACGCTAGGTACTGCTTATAGACATTTTCAGCCACATTAATATCTTGGGTGACCTTTTTTTCATTAAATTGACTCGTCGACCACCAAAAACTAAATAAGCTCACAACAGTAGTTAATAACACTAAGCCTACACATAAAACAGTTATGCGATTTTTTAAACTATTAGTCATTCCCACCCTTAAACTTACTACCAAAAGTATTACGTGGCTTAGGCTCAGTTGTTTGCAGTGTCACTTGTAAACTATGAGGTGAATTTACAGCTAACGTTAAAGGCTGTTTTGCTTCGAGTGCGTTCTTTTGTAAAGCATGCCAAATAGTTAGCTGTACTGGCAAATTTAGGCCACTTAGTTGCACATTCCCATGCTCATCACTTTGATAAACATCAGCGCTTTTCGCAACATAAATATACCCTAGCATAGAATCATGGATATTACAGCCAAGTACCACAACCCCTTGATTTTCAAATGTAATCGGATTTTCTGGTTGCCCTGAATATAACTTTAACTGAAATGATTTAGCTTCAGAGAAAGAATACACATGGTGGCGAATATTATCGCTATTAGGAAAGTTCACTTGCTGCCCTTGATGAGCAATCAAAAGTGTTGGTGAAAACTGCTTATCTACTTGATCCATTATCAGTACAGGTAACTGCTGCGATAATTTTTTATTGCTTTTGCTAGCAATTTCTACAACTGCATTGGTGAGAGGCTGCCCATATTGATCAACGATATTGAGCGTAACATCTTGTGCATAACCTTTACTTGCAAGCGCCATTGCGAAAAGAGTTATAACGCTTTTTGTTACCATTACTTGCAATCTCATTTGGTCATCCCCTGCTGTGCGAACACTAACATATGAGTATCTCTAATTAATCTTAGGTTAAGTTAATTAGAGACTGACTCTAAATGCAAGAATAAAAGCCCAGTAACTATAAATAATAGCAAAACTCTAAGCTTTTAAAATGGTGCAAGTTGATTACTAGTAATTAAGCATTAGAAATTAAACCATATTGCCCGTCTAAAATGGCAATTACTTCACTACGCGGATCTGTTGGAATTAAAATATCACGACCCACAATTTTGCTAGCGATACCTACATAAGTATCAGAAACAGCTAACATAACCGACTCAGGTAAAATGTAATCTTTTGCTAGTTGCTCACGTTCAAGCATGCGATCTTTATTCAATAACACATCACTATCAGGCACATTATTAATTAACAATTGGCGGAACCCTTCTTTAGAGTTCTCAACAATTTTACCATCACGATACGCAGCACCATCCCAAATTCTTGATGAATCAGGCGTCCCAACTTCATCGATATAGATTAGTTTATCTGTACCATCAATATCTTCTACATAGCCAAACTCAAATTTTGTATCGACAAAGATTTGATCTAGTTTACCTAGCTCAGCACTAATTAAAGCAAAACCCTCAACAAGTAATTTCTCGTATTGAGCAACATCATCTTCGGACTTAAAATTAAACACACTCAAGTTATTAGTTATGTTTTCACGGGTAATATTGACATCATCCACCGCAGGAATATCTGCAACGCCAGTAATAATACCTTTTGTTGATGGCGTAATTAACACATCGTCTAACTTTTGATTAGCCGTTAAGCCTTCAGGTAATTCTAATCCACAGAAATTACGTACACCTTTACTGTAATCACGCCACATGCTGCCCGTAATGTACTGACGAGCAATTGCTTCTACTTTTACTGTACTGGCTTTACGTACAATCCACACATACGGATGCGGAATATCAACAATGTGATTCCCTGCAAGGCCTGCCTGATCAAATAACTTAAACCAATGAGCAGCAACTGTGTTTAATGCGACCCCTTTACCTGGCACGCCATTTAAACCATTTTCGCCTTGCCATATACAATCAAATGCAGAGATTCGATCCGAAATAATCATGATGGCCAGCTCAGTACCCTTTGGTACTTGGTAAGCTTTTTCGCTGATCAAACGTGTACTGTCTTCGTCTGTTAACCAATAAACTGAACGTACTTTGCCACTGTGAACTGGGCCCTTTGTGCGTATTGGTAAGTCATCGTTTACGTCTAAAACTTTATAGCTAGTCATGCTATCTCCGAGTATATGGCACGCCCTGTAAGGGCGATCGTATGGGTATGGGGTTATAAGCTGCTAATAATAATCGAGACCGAAGGAAATCACAATTAAAGCGCCACGGCAAACTCCAAAAATCGAGGTAACTGCTTTGCATAAGTTAGGGTCTGTTTATCTTTTGAGGTTGATTTTGCAGTAGTGCGTTTGGTTTCTAGGCAAGGCAGAGCCTATATAGTGTGATTATTCACCATAAATGCTAAACGGACTATGCCTGGTGGCGATTAACTCTTTATTGCTTACATAGAGGTAAGTAAGCGGCGTGGGCGGAGCGCAGAAGCTTTGCTCGACTTTTACTTTGGCCACATTTCGCGCCGCGATGAAATCGCCCCTAGATTGAACAATCTTTAATCCTGAAAGGTCAACAGACCCAATATAAAAAAAGAAACTGATAATAAAGGTAATACAATTTTGCTGTTACATGAAAAAAAACGCTATAATATTCAAGTTATTCTAGGAGGTGCAATTGGATTATTTAGCAGCAACAAAGCAAAAAAAATATTTAATGTATATTTCACAAAATTATTCCTATGCTATTTTGCGGCCATTGCAACGTGAAATACTAGCTCATGATGGCCAAGTACGTTGGTTTTTAGAAGGCAATGATGTCAATCCCGATTTTTTAGCACCGGACGAGCAAACCCTCACGTCTATATCAGAAATAAAACAGTGGCAGCCTGACGCTGTTTTCGCACCTGCGAATATTATTCCTACCTTTATTCCGGGGTTAAAAATTGCTATTTTTCATGGTTTTGATGCGGGAAAGCTAAACAGTAGAGGCCAAAATGATCACTTCAAAATACGTGGCTGTTTCGATTTATACTGCACTCAAGGGCCCAATACAACGGGCCCATTCCAACAATTAGAGAAAGAACATAGCTTTTTCAAAGTGATCGAAACCGGCTGGCCAACACTTGATGCTTTTTTTAATCAAGTGTTTGAAAGCCCATATATTGATGCTAATGATCCACGTAAAACACTCTTAATTTGTTCTACATTTTCGAAACGCCTCTCCTTAGCCCCGAAACTTTATGAACAGATTAAATCTTTTAGCGAGCAAGGTAAGTGGCGTATTTTAATGCAGTTTCATCCAAAAATGCCTAGCGGGTTAGTCGCTAAATACCAAGCGCTTGAAAATAATAACCTGACCTTTATTGAAACCGATAATGTGTTACCACTGCTGCAGGCTGCAGATGTCATGTTGTGCGATACATCATCAATTTTACTAATGTTTATTTTGCAACGAAAACCTGTGGTAACTTTTTGCAATCAAGCCCCGGGCAAGCACCTAATTGATATCACTGATCCGGATAAAGTTGAAGCAGCTATAGATTACGCACTAACACACCCACAACCATTGATGGCTGAGATTAACGCTTTTTGCCAACAACTTCATCCCTACCAGGACGGCTTATCGAGTCAACGTGTACTTGCTGCGACCAATGAATTAATATTGACCAATCCAAAACTTAAAGCCAAGCCTCTAAATTTAATTCGTAATTTAAAGATGCGTAACAAGTTAAATTATTGGCGTTGGTAGAAATAGGTCGCAATGATAACCCTTACTGATCTAGTTTTTAAATGGCAAAAACAACAAATCAATCCAACCATCGCTATTAATTCCCTTGAGATTATACAGGGTGAACATGTGTTTTTGCATGGCCCTAGCGGCTGTGGTAAATCCACTTTATTATCGTTACTTGCAGGCATTAACCGCCCTACATCAGGCCAACTGAGTATTTTAGGCTGTGAACTGGGTCAATTAAGTAAAAGTAAATGCGATAAGTTTCGCGCTGAGCATATTGGGTATATCTTTCAAAATTTTAATTTACTACCTTACTTATCACCGATTGATAATGTCACATTAGGTTGCCAATTTTCAAAGCCACGGCAAAAAAAAGCATTAATCAATAGTCCAACCCTTAATCAAGAGGCCTCAAGGCTATTAAATGCACTGGGCTTAGACGAGCAATTACACCAACAAAATGTCGCTAGCTTGAGTATTGGCCAGCAACAGCGAGTCGCGGCGGCGCGCGCCTTTATTGGCAGCCCCGAATTGATAATTGCCGATGAGCCAACGTCTGCTCTTGATGCAAACAATCGCCAGTCCTTTATCAACTTACTTTTTACACAAGCAAATGAAGCGAATAGCACCTTACTTTTTGTCAGCCATGATACCAGCTTACAACCGCTTTTTAATCGCAACATTGATTTACTGTCGCTACAGGAGCAAGGTAAATGATCCTCTTAAAACTTGCTATTAGTAGCTTATATAATCGCCGCGCTAGTGCATTCTTAACTCTGTTTACTATTGCTGTTAGTGTCATGTTATTGCTGAGTATTGAGCGAGTACGGGTTGATGCCAAAAGTAGTTTTAGTAATACCATTTCTGGTACTGATCTAATTGTTGGCGCTCGTACCGGAGATATACAGCTGTTATTGTCTTCGGTTTTTCGCATCGGTCATGCTAATAATGGCGTTAGCTGGCAAAGCTACCAATATATAAAACAGCAACGCGGCGTCAACTGGACCATTCCGCTATCACTAGGAGATAGCCATAAAGGCCAAGCGGTACTGGGCACCTCCGCTGATTATTTTCAACATTATAAATTTGCTAAAAAGCAGCAGCTTAGGTTTAGCCAAGGCCGCGCCTTCGCCCATTTAAATGAGGTCGTACTGGGCGCGCAGGTAGCAGCCAAGCTAGGCTATTCGCTGGGTGATAGTATCGTTATTTCACACGGTATGGGTAATACCAGCTTTCATCATCATGATGATAATCCTTTCACTGTGGTTGGCATTTTAGATGCGACAGGCACGCCAGTTGATAAAACCCTACATATTCCATTAGCGGCTATTGAACTGATCCACAGCGGTAACCACACCAGCCATGAACATGAGCATGAACATGAACATGAACATGAACAGCATGATGATCTAACAGGCGAACCTAAGCAAATCACCGCGTTTTTAGTGGGTTTTGATTCTCCGCTTTATACGTTACAAGTAAGGCGTAATATTAATCAGTACAAACCTGAAGCGTTGCTTGCCATCATGCCTGGTGTAACTTTGCGTGAGCTATGGGAAATGCTGACAATTGTTGAAAAAATCTTGTTGCTGTTTTCTATCGTAGTGGTACTCGTGAGTCTGCTAGGCATGCTAACGACCCTATTGGCCAGCCTTAACCAACGCCGCCGCGAATTGGCCATTTTACGCTCTGTCGGTGCGCGTCCTTGGCATTTATTCACATTGATCAGCATAGAATCACTACTGATAACCTTTTTAGGTTGCCTAGTAGGTTGTGGGTTATTTTATTTATTAATGTCTCTTGCCACAGGTTACTTGCAAAGTAATGCCGGTATCACAATCACCATTGCGATGCTATCGAGCTATGAACTGGTATTGATCGGCGCTATTATGGCGGCCGGCTTTATCGTTGGTTTGATACCAGCCACCCGCGCCTATTTTTACTCATTGTCTGATGGCATGAGCATTAAAATTTAAGAGGAATATCATGCAGTACTTTCAAAAGCTCACTTTGCTTTGCTTAGTTATTTTTAGCTTTGGTTATAATTTTAGTAGTTATGCCAATGAACCAAAAGAAATTTTTTGGGAAGATTTAATTCCTAAGGGACATGTACAAATAGATACTCAAGATCAAGCTAGCCATGAAGGTACAGAGCAAAATTGGGTGCAACCTGATCTAGATGCACCAATTGTTAAGGAACTCAATGGCCAATCAGTCAGCTTACCTGGGTTTGTAGTACCTCTTGAAGGTGACAGCGAAATGATTACTGAGTTTTTATTAGTGCCTTACTTTGGTGCTTGCATCCACGTGCCACCACCACCACCGAATCAAATTGTTCATGTGACAATTAAAGGCGGCGTGCCAATTGAAAGTTTGTACGATGCCATAGTCGTTACCGGCGTCATCAGCACTGAAACCTGGAGTGGCGACATTGCACAAGTGGGCTATAAAATGACAGCCGTCGGCGTTGCACCGTTTGAGCTGTAACTCAGATACATACCTCAGGCGTGTTGTTCCCAGTGCTGCAAATAGCAGCTCTCAAGTGCAACATGCCTTAACTTATTTTTGGCATTGACTACAGTACACTGTACTACGTTGCCCTAAACGAATTTCTGTTAATGCTTTCTTACATACCATACATGGCTCACCTTTGCGGCCATAAACTAATAACTGTTGTGCAAAGTAACCTGGTTTACCATCACTTTGGGCAAAGTCTTTTAATGTCGTGCCACCTTGAGTGATAGCCGCAGCCAAAGTATCTTTAATAATAGGGATTAATTGCTGATAGCGCGCTTGTGATACTTTTCCTGCTTCACGTTTTGGATGAATACCGGCCTTAAAAAGAGACTCGTTAGCGTAAATATTACCCACACCAACCACCACAGCGTTATCCATAATAAATTGTTTGATTGGCACTTTCTTATTTCGTGACTGCTCATATACGCGCTTAGCAGTAAATTCATCAGTGAGTGGCTCAGGGCCCAGTTTGCTCAGTAAGCTATGACATTCTCCGGGCGCTTGCCATAAACAACAACCAAATCGGCGTGGGTCATTTAGTCTCAATGCTTTACCGTTGGCAAATATAAACTCGATATGATCATGCTTTTTTAATGGCTCATTTTGTTCAACAACTCGTAAATTACCCGACATACCTAAATGCAAAATAATGCTGCCCAGTTCACACTCAAGTAGCAAATACTTTGCCCTACGCTCAACAGCTAAAACAGCTAAGTTAGCGATTTTGTACACATCATCCGGCACAGGCCAACGCATATTCGGATTATGAATATTCACCTTTGTAACTGTTTGCTGCAAAATATGTGGGGTGATCCCCATTCGGCTAACTTCAACCTCTGGTAATTCAGGCATACTATTTAGGCTCACTTTGTGAAAAATTAAAACTAGGGAATAAACGCTGCGCAGTTGCTTTATCAAGTGATAACACGCGCTGGTTGCTTTTATCTAATAAATAATAGCCTTGTGGTGCGCTATATAATTGATACAACCAAGGAAGTTGCTCGCCTGCCAACCATACGGTTGCTACAGTCAAAGCTGAGGTATTGTGGAATGCTTGCTGATTATCAGCGACCGACAATTGCATGCTCTGCCATTCATTTACTAATGCCACAAGGTTTGCTGTTGTTGCTTGCCAAAAACTAGCAGGTGCATTATTGATTAATGCAGTGGCGCGCCAAGAAGTGCCTATGCGCTCTATTTTTTGATCGGGAAACTCTAGAGCTAAAATAAAGTTTTGCGCTGGCAATACACTTTGCACACTAGATTGTTCTGAACCACTGTTGAGTTTTGTATGTAATCCATTAAAAAAGAAAATCATCAACAGCATGGAAAAAATAACCACATTATTCCAGCCCCTGCGACCTAACTGCATTTGAGTTCTTCCTAAAAGATTCAATTAGTTAAAGTGTAACCAAAAACATATAAAAATGGCAGTTGAATTTTTTAACTACTGTTAAGACTGAATATTACAAAAAATCACCAACGCGAATGTGTCAAAGTTAAATTACTTTGCTAAAATACGGCAAAATTTAAGGAGTTCCGTCATGTCAATGTATGTAGTGGGTCATAAAATCCCAGATTCAGATTCTATTTGTGGTGCAATCGCACTCGCATATTTGAAAAACCAAATCGAAGAACCAGCAATTCCAACTCGTCTTGGTGAAATATCACCTGAAACGCAGTTTATTCTTGATAAATTCGGCTTTGAAGCACCAGAGCTAAAATTAAGTTATGCCGGTGAAGATGTTTACATCGTTGACCATACCGAAAAAACGCAAGCACCTGATGATATCGATCAAGCTCGCGTTGTTGGCGTTGTTGATCACCATAAACTAGGCGATTTAACCAGCTCTACACCTCTTGAATGCTGGATCCGCCCTGTTGGCTGCTCAAACACGATCATTAAAATGATGTATGACTTCTACAATGTTGAAATTCCAAAAGACATTGCAGGCATCATGATGTGTGCAATTTTAAGTGATACGGTTATTTTCAAATCACCAACCTGCACCACAGCTGATATTAAATGTGTTGAAGCGCTTGCTGAAATTGCCGGCATCGAGGACTTTAAAGAATTAGGCATGGATATGTTCCGTGTTAAGTCAGCGGTTGAGAATACTCCAGCGCGTGATTTAGTAATGCGTGATTTTAAAGACTTCAACATGAACGGTAAACTAGTTGGTATTGGTCAATTAGAAGTTATCGATCTAGCGGTATTTGATGATATTAAAGCAGACCTTGAAGCTGATATTGCTAAGCTTAAAGAAGAAGGTGGACGCCACTCGGTATTCTTATTACTTACCGACATCATGAAAGAAGGCTCACAAATGCTGATCGTATCTGACGATGCAACACTAGTTGAAAGTGCTTATGGTGTAACGCCCAAAGACGGAAAAGTATGGCTAGACGGCGTACTGAGCCGTAAAAAGCAAGTAGTACCACCACTGCAAGATGCATTTGCAAAGCTATAGGCGGTATGCTCTCCCCCCGATAAAGTAGACACGGGGTTTTAATTCATTAATTCGTATTGCATGGGACTCACATTGCCTAGCGTGCCATGCACTCTCACTGAGTTGTAGTAATTTTCAATATAAAAACGACTTTGTATCGTCATTTCACTACGACTCAGTTCATTTAAATTATTCATCCATTCTTTTTTATACTGAGCAAACTGATCCCTGCAGTTTCACTTTCTCGACATGCTAATCGTTACATGCCGTGCTCTTTATTACTTTTTTCAAAAAGTGAAGTAATAAGTCATTTTTGCTAGCTCGTTGGTTTAATGACTATTTCAGCCATTTGTAATAGCAGGCTTTAGACACCGACAGCCATATACATAATTTACATACCATCTTTTTTAGTATTAGCTGCTTGATAAATGTACTCAAACCTTATTCTTTTCGATTGTCGAAGTCGACCTTCGCCTTTTTTTAACACGTCGTTCTCCAACTTCGCATCCTATAGTTGCTTCTCAAGATTGCGTACTTGACGTTTCAGATCTTTATATTAATGCTTTGGGCCCTTTATTTTTAAGTGGTTTTGGTGTTTTACTTGAGGTCATTTTACTTCTCCAGCTAAATAGCATCTCGGGATGAATACCGTATTTTTTGCAACCATTTTGACTGTATCATGGCTAACTAACGACTCTTGCACCACTTTTCTTTTAAATTCTTCTGTATTTTTAGGAAACTCTTTTACTTTCATGGCACCTGGCTCCTAAATAGATGTCTACTTTTATGGAGCCTAATCAGTAAGCCGCAAAAAATAAAATAGAGCGAAGCTATATCAAATGCTTTTCATTAAACTGTGACTACATGTTCAGGTTGTAGTATTAAATCACGCTTAAGGCTTATAACTTCTCTTTCACTTTCAAACCATGTAAAATTTGCGCAATTTCTTAATTATAATGAGCTTTTATAATGTCTATCCCACACAGCCTTTTAAGCCAATTGGTTAAACTTGCCCTTGATGAAGATTTAAATTACCAAACAGCCGAACAAGGCGACATCACCGCGCAATTAATTCCAGCGGCGCAGCACGCTAATGCCAAAGTGATCACCCGTGAAGATTGCGTGTTTTGCGGAAAAGACATTATCTTAGAAGTATTCAAACAAGTTGATCCGAGTGTAGCAGTTAATGTATTGGTAAATGATGGTGATACAGTTAAAGCTAACGATACCTTATTTACAGCAATAGGTTCTGCCCGCGCTATTTTAACAGCCGAACGTACCGCACTTAATTTTGTACAAACCTTGTCAGGTACAGCCACCACCACAGCGCATTATGTAAAAGAGCTCAGTGGCACCAACACCCAACTACTCGATACCCGTAAAACTATTCCGGGCCTACGTGCATTACAAAAGTACGCGGTCAAATGTGGCGGTGGCGCAAATCATCGCATTGGCTTATTTGATGCGTTTTTAATTAAAGAAAACCACATTGCCGCCTGCGGTGGCATCGATAAAGCCGTAGCGCAAGCAAAACTTAATCATCCAACTAAACCAGTAGAAGTAGAAGTCGAATCACTTATTGAGCTAGATCAAGCCATTACAGCCGGTGCTGATATTATAATGCTGGATAACTTTAGCGTTGAGCAAATTCAACAAGCAGTGGTACTGACCGATAAGCGCGCTAAATTAGAAGTATCGGGTAATATGACCCTAGAAACACTGCGCACCTACTCACAGGCTGGGGTTGATTTTATATCCAGCGGGGCACTTACAAAAAATTTACAGTCAATCGATTTATCAATGCGCTTTGAGTAATAATCAAACTAAATAACAAATATTATGTTTCCCTAATGCGTTGACAAACTGATTAAAAAAGCATTAAATACGCCGAAAGGCTTACACTGTAACAAAATGTTAATTTTAGTGCTTTATATAATACGAAATAGTGCTAATGTAAGCTTCTAGAATGAATGAATTAACTTTCAACCAATTCTAAAGAACTACTTTCAGGTATTGTTTTACACCGCACGGCTACTTTGATGAAAGCTGTGAGTTAAATAAACAACATTAATACCAAGTAGTGGGTGAAGAAAGTTTTTAAAATTCGATGAAATGCAGTTAAAGCCGCTTTCAATCAGCTGTTTTAGTGCTAAAGTAGATCTAACAGAGTAATTTTAATAGTTGCTAAAACCTAACCAGCAGTATTTAGCTAGGCACTGGGTTAGGTATTAGTAATTTAACGATTTTAAAAAAACCGTAAGATAAAGCAGTTACAATAGCTAACGTGATTACACACTTTACTAACATAATTTATTTAGCTTACAAAAAACACTATCCTTTAGGAGAGGAACATGGAAAAAATGACACAACAAAGTCAAAAGGGTTTTACCCTAATTGAATTAATGATTGTAGTAGCAATCATCGGTATTTTGGCAGCAGTAGCGTTGCCTGCGTATCAAGATTATACGGCTCGAGCTAAAATGAGTGAAGTTATAACTTTCACAGCATCGGCTAAAACAGCTGTTAGTGAATGTATTATATCAACTGGGAGCTCTGCAAGCTGTACTTCCAATAAAGCGGTAGGGTTAGATGAAAATATCTCCTCTCCATATGTTACTAGTGTGGCAGTTGGAACTGCAGGAAAGATAACTACAACAATTAAAGCTATCAATTCAGATTTAACTGGAGCTACACTAACTTTAACTCCAAACACAACAAATAAAACAAACATTAGCTGGACTTGTGAAATAAGTGCAGCGACGTTAAACAAATATGTGCCACAAAACTGCCGTAAAAGCTAATTAGTTTTTAGTCAAAGAGAGGAGCTCTTAAAAGGAGCTCCTCAATCTATCAATATGATAAAAAAAATATCCCATACAATAATTCCCTCTGTATTTTTAATTTTTTGTTTAATTCCATTTATTGATGAGTATTTTTTGGGTCTATTTAATGAAAAAAGAGCCTTTCAATCTATACTCCTTATTTTATGTGCCTTACTTTATTTTCATTCATTCAAATTAGAAAAAAAATCGAAGCTGATTTTAGTTTCAGTTCTATTCATTGGTTTAATAAGCACACTTTTAAGCGAAAACTTATTATATTCAAGCTTGAGCTATCTTCACGCTACAATGCTAATAAGCCTTGTTTTTTTAGGTTATAAAATAAAAGATAATAACTCTATTTTATTTTATACGATATTTTTCTCTAACGTATTTTTAGTATCTTATTCATTACTTAATTATTCTTTTTTTATTCTATCAAGTGAGGCGCCATTTCCTGATGGCGTTTTATATGGTTTCTATAACATTCGATTTTTTAATCAATTTCAAGTCCTAAGCATACCCTTTGTCATCTATTTTCTTTCACACTCTAAGTTACATAGAGTTGCCAAAGTCACTCTGACTTTTAATTTCTTTTTGCTACTTTTCAGTAGCGCGCGAGGGGCTTCAATAGCAATTTTGATAACAACTTTAATTTATTGCTATTTCATAAATAGAAGCATGGTAAAAGAGATACTCTTTTATGTATTAGCTGCTATTTTATTATTTTTACTTCATTATTTTTATCTTAGTTTTTACCACTCATCCGAATATATAATAAGAACTGGTAGTTCAAAAAGATACGAGTTATGGCTAGAAGTTATCAACAATATAAGCTTTAAAACACTACTTATCGGTAATGGCCCTGGTGGGTATAAATCTGAGACTTTCGATTTTGGCCACCCCCATAATAGCATCCTTCAAATATTGAATAACTGGGGGGTAATTGTTTTATCTATTACTGTTTGGTTTATATATAAATTAATCACTCACTCACTAGCCTTCATTAAGAAAAACAAAGGTAACAATGAGTTTTTAACCTGTTTTACTTCATTCGTAAGCTTACTAATTTACTCACTAGTCAGCGGCGTGATAGTCATGCCAATTCCGCAGACTTTTTTATTTGTTTTAGTTGGGATTTTACTTGGGTATTTAGGTTATAATCTATTTGAAAGAAAAAATAACACACATAAAAAAATAGCACTAATTATTACATTCACAATATCTTTACTTTACGCGGCATTAGTTATACTGAGCTACAGCTGTTTAGACCCTAAACCATACGGCCCTAGCTTTTGGTCTAACGGACAATTATCTTTTGAAAATTGTAAACTTACTTACTTCGAGGATTAATAATGGCAAAGCAACCGGACAAAAAAGGATTTGATACTTTTGAATGGGTAGGCGTGAGTGCTCGCGGGAAGCGCCTTGAAGGCGAAATGACAGGCGCAAGTATAGCTTTAGTCAAGGCCCAATTACGTAAACAAGGTATCACACCCTCAAAAGTTAAACGAAAAGCCAAGCCTTTGTTCGGCGTGCGTATGCAGGCTATTACGCCAAAAGATATTGCTTTAGTTACGCGGCAAATTGCCACTATGTTAATGGCAGGTGTTCCCCTTATTCAATCAATCGAAATGATAGGCACCGGGTCAACAAACAAAAGCGTTACAAAGCTAATGGAAACCGTCGGCGATGAAGTAAAAGCAGGTGGTGCTTTATCTGATGCACTGCGTAAACACCCTCGTTATTTTGATGACTTATATTGTGATTTAGTTGCCTCTGGTGAACAATCTGGCGCGCTGGATAAAATATTCGACCGCGTTGCCCTTTATAAAGAAAAGTCAGAAGCACTGAAATCAAAAATTAAAAAAGCCATGTTCTACCCTATTGCTGTATTAGTAGTGGCTTTAATCGTAACCTCAATCCTGCTTATTTTTGTAGTGCCACAATTTCAAGATATTTTTGCTGGTTTTGGTGCAGAACTCCCTGCATTTACTTTAATGGTCATTGCCATCTCTGAGTTTATGCAAGAATACTGGTGGATTATATTGATTGCGCTCTTTGGTTTTGGTTACGCTTATAAAGAAGCACTACTAAAAAGTAAAAAACTACGCGATGCCACCGATCGCGCTATTTTAAAAATGCCGGTAATTGGTATGATTTTAAACAAAGCTGCAGTGGCACGTTATGCCCGTACGCTTTCGACCACTTTTGCGGCCGGTGTACCACTGGTTGATGCACTGGACTCAGCTGCTGGCGCTTCAGGTAACGCGGTTTACCGTTATGCTATTTTAGATATTAAAGCCGAGGTAAGCTCAGGTAATCAAATGAACTGGGCTATGCGTAATTCAAAAATATTCCCCGATATGGTGATACAAATGGTAGCCATAGGTGAAGAGTCAGGCTCTTTAGATGGTATGCTGGCAAAAGTCGCCACTATTTATGAGCAAGAAGTTGATGATGCAGTAGATGGCCTATCGAGCTTATTAGAGCCGCTTATTATGGCGGTACTCGGCGTACTGGTTGGCGGTTTAATTATTGCCATGTACTTACCTATTTTCCAACTTGGTGCAGTTATATAAAAGCTGTAAGCTGTAAGCTGTAAGCTGTAAGCTGTAAGCTGTAAGCTGTAAGCTGTAAGCTGTAAGCTGTAAGCTGTAAGCTGTAAGCAAGAATGCTCCTAATTTATATTAAGCAATGCAACATCTTTTTTATTTAAGTGATTTATTCACCACAGAGATTAAGAGACGCTGCGCTTTAGAGAAGTAATTGTAAAAATAGGTGCTAAGAAGTGGCTAGGGTGTATTCGAAGCCCTTGGCGCTTTTCTCATTTACTCTCATTCACTGCTCTTTGTGCAGAAAGGTTTTTGATTGTGGACATTACTTGTAGGCGAGAGGCTTGCCACCGCGAAAATAATCTCATTGTCGCGAGATAAACTCGCTGCTACCAATGCGTAGGCGCGGGGTTACCCCGCGCAATTAGATTCAAGTTCTATCAGTGATTAATTCACCACCGAGAACACAGAGAAGAAATAAGTGATTTTTTACTTTGGTCTCTCTGTGTAGCGCGCAGCGCCTTTGTGCCCTCGGTGGTAAAATAGATTTGTCGGTGTAAATGTATAAACAGTCGCGAGGTAAACTCGCTGCTACATACACGTAAGCGCGGGGTTACCCCGCGCAATAGATTCAAGTTCTGTCAGTGATTAATTCACCACCGAGAACACAGAGTTCACAGAGAAGAAATAAGTAATTTTTTACTTTGGTTTCTCTGTGTAGCGCGCAGCGCCTTTGTGCCCTCGGTGGTAAAATAGGTTTATCGGTGGAAATGTATAAACAGTCGCGAGGTAAGCTCGCTGCTACCAATACGTAGGCGCGGGGTTACCCCGCGCAATAGATTCAAGTTCTGTCAGTGATTAATTCACCACCGAGAACACAGAGTTCACAGAGAAGAAATAAGTGATTTTTTACTTTGGTTTCTCTGTGTAGCGCGCAGCGCCTTTGTGCCCTCGGTGGTAAAATAGGTTTGTTTGTGTAAATGTATAAACAGTCGCGAGGTAAACTCGCTGCTACCAATACGTAGCCGCGGGGTTACCCCGCGCAATAGATTCAAGTTCTGTCAGTGATTAATTCACCACCGAGTTCACAGAGAAGAAATAAGTGATTTTTTACTTTGGTTTCTCTGTGTAGCGCGCAGCGCCTTTGTGCCCTCGGTGGTAAAATAAGTTTATCGGTGTAAATGTATAAACAATCACGAGGTAAACTCGCTGCTACATGCACGTAAGCGCGGGCTTTTAGTAGTTTTTAGGTTTTAGGTTTTAGGTTTTAGGTTTTAGCGAATGCAAAATTTCTTTCTCGATATAATCACTGTTATGCAAAACCAATTATGGTTTTATTTACTCACTGTTGGCTTAGTGAGCCTGTGTATTGGCAGTTTTTTGAATGTAGTTATTTACCGGTTGCCGATAATGATGCAACGTGAATGGCAAACAGAATGCCGTGTTTTACTGGCTGACGATTTAAAACCCACAAAAGCTGATAATACAGAAGCTGAGTTTAATCTGGTCAAGCCTAACTCTACTTGCCCAAAATGCAAAACTGCCATTAAGCCTTGGCAAAACATTCCTGTTATTAGCTGGTTATTGTTAAAAGGTCGCTGCGCTAGTTGCAGTAACCCTATTTCAGTACGTTACCCAATTGTTGAAATGCTTACTGCGGTTTTAAGCTTAATAGTGGCCTACACCTTTGGCGCGACTGAGCAGGCACTACTGTATATTTTAATTACTTGGGTGCTCGTCGCCCTGACCTTTATTGACATTGATCATATGCTACTGCCTGACCAACTCACCTTACCTTTAGTCTGGTTAGCATTAATTGCTGCGGTAATGGGCATCACTATCTCCCCAACAGATGCCATTATTGGTGCAGCATGTGGTTACTTAAGCCTCTGGAGCGTATTTTGGCTATTTAAACTGATCACCGGTAAAGAAGGCATGGGCTATGGTGATTTTAAATTACTGGCGGTATTTGGCGCATTGCTTGGCTGGCAATCATTACTCACCATTGTTTTATTATCGAGTGTAGTGGGCGCTATTATTGGTATCGCATTATTGAGTATTCAAGGCAAAGATAAAGCCACGCCAATTCCATTTGGGCCTTATTTAGCCATTGCCGGCTGGGTTACTTTGTTATGGGGCACACAAATCCAAGTATTTTATTTTAATTTGTTAGGTTATTAATATGAATGCATCCACTCATAAAGCGATGAAAAATTGGGTGCTGGGCTTAACCGGCGGTATTGGTTGCGGAAAAAGCGCCGTTAGTGCCATGTTTGAAAAACTCGCTATTACCGTGGTTGATGCTGACATTATTGCACGCCACGTAGTCAAACCGCATAGCCCTGGTTTAGCTGCTATTAGTGAGCATTTTGGTGCCCAAGTGCTAAACCCCGACGGCAGTTTAAACCGGGCGCAATTACGTGAGATTATTTTTGCTGATACAGCGCAAAAAACTTGGCTTAATAATTTGCTGCATCCACTGATCCGTGAAAAAATCCTTACTGATTTACACTCTGCAAACAGCGCATATGTGGTGCTCGTCGCACCACTGTTATTTGAAAATGGTCTTGAGCAATATTGTGATCGCACTTTAGTGATTGACGTTCCTGTAGAAATACAACTCAAGCGTACTATCGCCCGCGATAACACCTCTGAGCAGCAAGCACGCAGTATTATCGCCGCACAAATGTCACGCGAGGATAAACGCCATCGAGCTGACGATGTGATTGATAACAACCGCCCATTGCATTTAGTTGAGCAGGATATAATGCAACTTCATCAAAACTACTTACAACTAACGGCTAAAGTTAACTAATAAAGATGATAACGGTTGTGATAAACAAAAACTTTTTAGCTTTTTGTTGTCAAATTACCTTAAATCGACAAGACTGATGTTATACCATTCTTTTTTCTGATAAATTGCTGGCTATGAAAGGATCTAACCAAGGTGCGCAATGAATATTAATTCACCATTACTTAGAAAGTTTATTACGCTTGGCCGTATTGACGCAGAAACAGTCAAACTCAAACAGCGTGAGTATGGCTCAACAGCAGAGTTGATCGCAAAATGCAGCGGTATTGATGGTCATGAACTTGCCGAGCAATGTATCGACTTATTCCGAGTGCCTTATTTTGATATACGTGAGTTTGACGTCGAGCTGATCCCAAAAGAGCTTGTTAAAGAAAAACTGATCAAAGATCATCATATTCTACCTTTAGTTAAAAAAGGCCGTAAACTCTACATTGCCGCGTCGGATCCTACTGATTATGGTGCTTTTGAAAACTTTGAATTCAGTACAGGGCTTGCTTGTGAGGTGGTCGTTGTTGATTATCGCCAGCTTGAAGCCAAAATAGATCAACTGCTTGATGCGTCGGGCAGTTTAAATTTAAGTGATGAAGAATTTAAAGAATTTAGTGATTTAGATACCGAAGGTCCTCGCGAAATACAAAACAATGGCGAAGACGAAAAAGACGATGCCCCGATTATCGTCTACATCAATAAAATTTTGATGGATGCAATTAAAAAAGGCGCCTCGGATTTACACTTTGAACCTTACGAACATAAATACCGCGTGCGTTTTCGTATCGATGGCATTTTACATGAAATGGCCAGCCCGCCGAACAGCTTAGCCACGCGTTTATCAGCGCGGATAAAAGTAATGGCACGCTTAGATATTGCCGAAAAACGCAAACCACAAGATGGCCGTATCAAACTTAAAATCACCGAACGTAAAAGTATCGATTTCCGGGTAAGTACGCTGCCGACTTTGTGGGGCGAAAAAATCGTAATGCGTATCCTTGATTCATCCAGTGCCATGCTTGGCATTGATGTACTGGGTTATGAACCTGAGCAGAAAAAACTCTATATGGATGCGCTGCAACAACCGCAAGGCATGATTTTAGTTACCGGCCCTACCGGCTCGGGTAAAACAGTATCACTTTACACTGGTTTGAATATTCTTAACCAACCAGAGCGTAATATTAGCACTGCAGAAGATCCGGTTGAAATTAACCTTGAAGGTATCAACCAAGTGCAAATTAACCCGCGCGCAGAGATGACCTTTGCTAATGCGCTAAAAGCGTTTTTACGTCAAGATCCTGATGTGGTGATGGTAGGTGAGATCCGTGATCTTGAAACCGCTGAAATTTCTATTAAAGCGGCGCAAACTGGTCACTTGGTATTATCGACCTTACATACTAACTCTGCACCTGAAACCCTAACCCGTTTACTTAATATGGGTGTACCTGCTTATAACGTTGCCAGCTCGATTAGCTTAATTATCGCACAGCGCTTAGCTCGACGTTTATGCCCTAAATGTAAAGCACCTGAAAGCTTGCCGGACGAAGAGTTACAACGCCAAGGTTTTAGCCCTGAACAAATAACTGAACTCACTTTATTTGCACCCAAAGGCTGCGATAGCTGCACTGATGGCTACAAAGGTCGTGTGGGTATTTATGAAGTAATGCAGATTACTCCAGAAATAGCGCAAATCATTATGCGTGGCGGTAATTCACTAGAAATTGCTGAAGTATCGTTAAAGTCTGGCTTTAATAACTTGCGTTTATCAGGCCTCAGAAAAGCTGCCGCCGGTATGACTTCATTAGCCGAGATAAACCGAGTAACTAGTTTTTAAGATCCTAAAACCTAGCTTTCTAGGTTTTAGAGTTATAAATCGTAAACAATATGTATGAGAAGATGTTATGCCAACAGTTGTAAGCTGCCCAACGTGTAAAAACCAAGTCGAATGGTCAGAAAAAAGTCCGCACCGCCCTTTTTGTTCAAAACGCTGTCAGTTAATTGATTTAGGCGAATGGTCGTTTGAAAACAATAAAATCTCTGCACCTATTACCTCTGCAGATGATTTAAGCCAAGATATGATTGAAGATATTGAAGCTATGCTTGCTAAAAACGACGATGATTTTTTCAAGTAAGCCTGAAGTAATTGAAAAATAGGAGCTAGGTTTTAGGTAGTAGCTAGGTTCTAGTATTCGAAGCTCGCAGCCCGTGGCGAGGTAAACTCACTGCTACCAATATCTAGCCGCGGGTTTACCCCGCGCAAACTCCAATTAACTACTTTGCTGTTAACCAAGCTTCCAAACCAAAAACACCAACGCAAAGCCAACTAAATAAATCAGTCCTAACCAGCTCAAGCTTTGTATTACTTTGGAATGCTGAATACTTGGCACTGAGCGAACTAAGCTGAAGTTCAGCCATGCAAAAATCGGCGTGGTCAAAAATGCTAGCGTCATGGCAAAAGTAAGCATAGGGCCAAGGGCTGATTTAAAGAATAAGATCACCGCCATCCCCGCCAAAGATTGTACTATCAACCAGATATTTAAGCTGTGCTTACTTTGTTTAAAACCTAATAACTTGTGTGATTCGTTTAATGTGCGGGCGTAGCCATCAAGCACGGTTAAAGTTGTGCCAAACATACACAAAAACGCGATAATTGAAACTAATGGTCGTGCCCATTCACCTATGGTAAGGGCATACATATCAATAAGCTGTTTAGCAAATGCCACGCCGCCGAGCTCTATATTCGCGCTTTGCCCATATTGCACTAGCACACCAAGTGAAAAGAATACTAATGCCAGCCCTGCGGTTAACCAATAACCTAAATTAAAATCAAACAACCCCTGAGCCTTAGTCACGCTTTGCTGACTTTGCTTTTCTTTAAGCCACAATGAGCTTAATGCTGAGATTTCAATCGGTGCAGGCATCCAACCCATCAATGCCACCATAAAACCCAGCATAGCAAGTTCATAGGGAGATGGGCCAACGTAATCAGCAGGTGCCATTGGGCCGTTACTAAATGCAATAGCTAGGGCAATGACTGTTGCTAGTGTAAGTAGCCCCATAATAGCCTTTGCGACGTTATCGAGTGCTTTAAAGTGCCCGAGTAATAAAATGACTAAGCAAACGGCGAGGATCAACCAACACAGTAAAGTCACTGAAATAGCAATGGGTAAAGCGTAGTGTAATAAACTGGCCGTTAATAGCAGCACACCAGCGGTATTGACCACCGCAGCAATAATATTTAACCCAATAAAACTATAAAAAAACCATGGGCCTTTACTTTGATAGCCTTCAACTAAGCTTTTTTTTGTGGCTAGCGTGTACTCGATACCAAAGCGGAAAAACGGATACTTAAGCACGTTAACAACGAGGATTAACCAAAATAGCTGCCAGCCAAAAATAGCCCCTGCTTGCGTTGATGCCACTAAATGTGAGCCACCAATTGCAGCGGTTGCCATTAAAATACCGGGACCTAGTGCGTTTAAACGAGTTTGCCAAATTGATACTGCTGACTGCATCTGTGTACTTATTACTTATGGTTAATAATAAGCAAGTTACAGCGTTTTAATTAAGAAATAAAGAGTAAAGCGGAGGTTTAGAGGACTAGTCCTTTAGATGTAAATCGCTAGATCCTAGTTGCCTAAGATCTAGCGTCTTTATTATTTAACGTAGGTCCATTTCTTGAATAATTTCATGAGCAATTTCAGGTGTAGTGCTCACCGGTTTTTCATGTAAATTGGCTTTAATTTGGCCTTTACGATGCTTTAGTGCTGCATCGAGTTTTTTAGCCGCGTTTGCAATAGCTGGATAAAGAACTTCGTTCTCACCTTTAACGGATAAACGCGCGCCTTCGTATATGGTACTGATTTCTGCTTGGAGCTTATGATGCTCTTTTGAAAGAATGATATCTAGTGCGATCAGAGATGGAAAATGACTCGCAATTTTTGAAAATTTTTCGTTGATGTGCTCTCTAATAGAGTCAGTAACGTCAACATGGTGACCAGAAAGATTAATTTTCATAGGGTATCCTTTTTTATGTTACCTCATAACTAGTATTGGGGGCTATTTAGATTAACACAAGGCAGAAAAGCATAAATATGAAATTTATTTGTTATTACAGCTGATGTAGATCAATTTAGTCACATTAAATATGCAAAAGCCCGCGCATGGCGGGCTTTCAGCGTGACACTTAATTTGTATGTTAAGTATACGAACAACAGTAATCAGCAAAGTCAGTCACTTTTACTTGAAAGGTAACGTTAGCATCAACATTAAAAGACTCCCCTGCTGACATCGTTTGCCATTTCGTCTCACCAGGGAGTAATACATCCCACTGGCCGCCGTTTAATTCCATCAATTCTTTTTTGCTCGTAGCAAATTCAAACTCACCCGGTTGCATAAAACCTAACGTTTTAGTGCTGCCATCAGCAAAAACTACGGTACGACTTGATACTTTACCGTCAAAATATACGTTCGCTGTTTTAACAACACTTACATTATCAAACTGAGACATCCTCACTCCTGTTCTTTGATTTATAATTTAACTGCGACCACATTGCCTTAAGGACGCATAGCATGCAAGTGTAGTGATGTGAAAAATACTCATGGGCATCTGATAGCTGACGGCTTAAAGCTTACAGCTCTGTATAAAAAAGCCCGCACTGCGTTTAACACAGTGCGGGCTTTTTACATTTTAACCTTTAAGGTTAAAACAATTCGTTTGCTTTGTTTACGATGTTTTCTACCGTGAAGCCAAAGTGCTCAAACAGCTCATTAGCTGGTGCTGACTCACCAAAGGTGGTCATACCTACTACAGCGCCGTTTAAACCTACATATTTATACCAGTAATCAGCAATACCTGCTTCTACGGCTACGCGGCGTGAAACTGCAGCTGGTAGTACACTTTCTTTATAAGCAGCGTCTTGTGCATCAAATACATCGGTCGATGGCATAGAGACAACACGTACTTTTTTACCTTGCTTACGCAGTTCAGCGGCTGAATCTTGTGCTAATTGCACCTCAGAGCCAGTTGCGATTAAGATAAGCTCAGGCTCGCCGTCACAGCTCAGCACATAACCACCTTTTTTCACGTCGCTTAATTGCTGCGCTGAGCGAGTTTGTTGCTCAAGGCCTTGGCGAGTAAAGATAAGTGATGTTGGACCATCTTGGCGTTCAATCGCTTGTTGCCATGCAATAGCAGACTCAACTTGGTCACACGGGCGCCAGTTAACTAAGTTTGGCGTTAAACGCATGCTAGCAATTTGCTCTACTGGTTGGTGAGTTGGACCATCTTCACCTAAACCGATTGAATCGTGGGTGTATACAAAAATGCTTGGCACTTTCATAAGTGCAGCCATACGAACAGCATTACGTGCATATTCCATAAACATTAGGAAAGTTGCGCCGTAAGGAATAAAACCTTTATGCAATGCAATACCATTCATAATCGCCGACATCCCAAACTCACGCACACCGTAATAGATGTAGTTACCGCTGGCATCATCGCGTGTTAAGCCTTTAGAGCCTTTCCAAATAGTCAGGTTAGAACCGGCTAAATCAGCTGAGCCGCCCATAAATTCAGGCAGTAATGGACCAAATGCATTCAGTGCGTCTTGCGATGCCTTACGTGATGCTGGGTTTGCTGGATTTGCGTCTAGTTGCTTAATATATGCTTGTGATTTTTCAGCCCAATCTGCTGGCAACTCACTACTAGTACGGCGTTTAAATTCAGCGGCTAGTTCTGGGTGTGCAGCGGCGTACGCGGCAAATTTTTCATCCCAGTTAGCTTCAAGTTGTTTACCCTTTTCTTTGCCATCCCATTGTGCATAAATATCAGCTGGGATTTCAAATGCTTCACCAGTCCAACCAAGGAACTCGCGTGCTGCTTTGATTTCGTCTTCACCTAGTGGTGCGCCGTGACAATCATGGCTACCTGATTTATTTGGTGAACCATAACCGATAACTGTTTTACAACAAATTAGTGTTGGTTTGTCGGTGATGCTGCGTGCTTCTTCGATGGCTGCGCGGATAGCGTCTGAGTCATGGCCATCAACGTCACTTACTACATGCCAACCGTAGGCTTTAAAGCGTGCAGGTGTATCGTCGCTAAACCAACCTTCAACTTCACCATCAATTGAAATACCGTTGTCATCCCAAAATGCAACAAGCTTACCTAGGCCTAATGTGCCGGCAAGTGAACATGCTTCATGAGAAATACCTTCCATTAAGCAACCATCGCCTAAGAAAGTATATGTGTGGTGATCAACAATATCATGACCTTCGCGGTTAAATTGCGCGGCTAATGCTTTTTCAGCAATCGCCATACCTACCGCGTTAGTGATCCCTTGACCAAGTGGGCCCGTAGTAGTCTCAATACCTGGCGCATACCCATATTCTGGATGGCCAGGTGTTTTTGAATGCATTTGACGGAAGTTTTTAATTTCCTCAATTGGTAAATCATAACCACTTAAATGCAATAGAGAATAAATAAGCATTGAACCGTGGCCATTGGAAAGTATAAATCGATCTCTATCTACCCACTCTGGATTTGTTGGATTGTGGTTTAGATAATCGCGCCATAGTACTTCTGCGATATCAGCCATGCCCATAGGGGCTCCAGGGTGGCCTGATTTGGCCTTTTGTACTGCGTCCATTGATAAGACGCGAATAGCATTTGCAAGTTCTTTGCGAGACGGCATGGATTCTCCTACCTTTACTGTATTTGCGCTGGTTATTGTGTGTATTCATTTGAAGATCCATTCTTACTTATTGTAGGGGCTGTATGCAATTAAAAACCTGATTAAATTGGGCATTATGAATTTTTTTTAAGAACAAAAAGTTATTAGTAATTTTATTTAGACGTCTAGGCGTAAAAAAACTATGCAACTATCGTTGTTTTAGATAAAATACGCCCCTAAATTTTTTAGCGCTCTTACCGACGTTTGTGAAGCGCAATATTTGTGAGCAAAGACAATGGCAAAACATTTATTTACTTCTGAATCTGTTTCTGAAGGTCATCCGGATAAAATCGCGGACCAAATCTCTGACGCGGTACTAGATGCCATCTTAGAACAAGATTCTCATGCCCGTGTTGCGTGTGAAACTTACGTAAAGACTGGTATGGTTATGGTTGGTGGTGAAATCACTACTAGCGCATGGGTTGATATCGAAGAAATCACACGTAAAACTGTACGTGAAATTGGCTACACTCATTCTGATATGGGTTTTGATGCAGACTCGTGTGCAATTTTAAACACGATTGGTAAGCAGTCTCCTGACATCAACCAAGGTGTTGACCGTACTAGCCCAGAAGAACAAGGCGCTGGCGACCAAGGCCTAATGTTTGGTTACGCATGTAACGAAACTGAAGTATTAATGCCTGCACCAATCACTTACTCACACCGTTTAGTGCAGCGTCAAGCGCAAGTACGTAAAAGCGGCGAGCTTAACTGGTTACGTCCTGATGCAAAATCACAAGTTACTTTTGCATATGAAAACGGCAAGCCAGTAGGTATTGACGCAGTGGTACTTTCTACTCAACACAGTGAAGACATTTCACAAAAAGATTTAGTAGAAGCTGTGATGGAAACAATCATCAAGCCAGTACTGCCTGCTGAGCTTATCACTAGTGCAACTAAGTTTTTCATTAACCCGACTGGCCGTTTTGTAATCGGTGGCCCAATGGGTGACTGTGGTCTTACTGGTCGTAAAATTATCGTTGATACCTATGGCGGCATGGCTCGTCATGGTGGCGGTGCATTCTCTGGTAAAGATCCATCAAAAGTTGACCGTTCAGCTGCGTACGCTGCACGTTACGTTGCTAAAAACATCGTTGCTGCGGGCCTTGCTGACAAATGTGAGCTACAAGTTTCTTACGCAATCGGTGTTGCAGAGCCAACGTCAATCAGTGTTGAAACATTTGGTACCAGCAAGCTTGAAGAATCACGTTTAATTGAATTGATTCGTGAACACTTTGACTTACGTCCATATGGCTTAATTAAAATGCTTGATCTTGAGCGCCCAATTTATCTACCAACTGCAGCTTACGGCCATTTTGGTCGTGATGAATTCCCTTGGGAACGCACAGATAAAGCAGACGCACTTCGCGCAGCAGCTGGTCTTTAATATCAGCCACTGTGTGAATACAAAAAAGCGCCAATTGGCGCTTTTTTTTATGCTTGCTGATTATATTGTTGTAAATGCCTAGGTTATTGTCGCGAGGTAAACTCGCTGCTGCCAGACGTAGGCGCGGGTTTACCCCGCGCAATTAAAGCTAGGTTCTAGAAAGTGATACCAATCGTGTTAAGTTACTGACCATTTATAGCGACAGATAAATACAGTGATAACAAGGCGTAAATTTTGACATGTAGTTGTTCTACTTGAAAAAATTATAACGCAGTTAGCGCTTTATTTAGCTCGCTAGAATGGTTAAATATTTAAGTCGATTGGTATAACTAGGAGCTTGGGTGTATTCGAAGCTTGTCGCTCAAAGCCAGTGACGTTTTACCTAACTTCCTAACCTATCAATGTAAGTATCTTTTCATACCCAGCCACAGCCCATACAATAAACAACACTATCAGTGCTAATGTTACAGCCGCTGAAGCGATATCTTTCGCACGCCCTGATAGCACGTGGTATTCAACACCAACTCGATCTGTTAATGCTTCAATTGCTGAGTTTAGCAACTCAACAATCAACAATAACAAAAAGCTGATTACAAGAAGTGCCCAGTGCTGCAATGATTGTGCTAGCCAAAATGATAACGGCAATAATACTAGCCCTAGCGCAAGCTCTGTGCGAAAGGCTGACTCTTCCTTAAATGCGGCTTTAAATCCTTTAATAGAACATTTGGTTGCTTTTAAAATACGCCCAACCCCTGTGCCATTGGGTTTGTTTACTAAATTAATCTCTGGTTTAGTCATTGTATAATCTTTTGCGTGTAAGTTTTGCTTATCTAGTGATGAATCAATCATATTACTTTAATCCATACCTTGAGTTAATAAATGCCAGGCTGTCGCCATATACTGGGTATATGCTTGCTCTGTCTGTGCATCAATTTCGACAAATTGCGGTGGTGTTGTCGGTAAAAGCTGAGTTTTATCCAGCTCATTGACCCTATAATACTCATAAAGTGCCGATAAATCACCACGCCAAAGCTGCTCATTGTGACGTATTGTTTGAAAACCAAATACCCTTCGATCTGGCGCTGTATTAAATAATGATTGTCCCATGCTATAAAACTGAGTATTTGCTGGCGCAATTAAATCTAATAATGTTGGAGCGATATCCATATGGCTTGCCACTTGCTGTGCTGGCACTAAATCTGCGCTAACACCTTTGCCATAAATCACCATCGGCACATGAGTTAACTCATATAAATTTGGACGCTTGTGAAAGTTACGACGACTATAATGATCCCCGGTAATGACAAATAATGCATCTGGATAGCGTTGCTCCATCTTAGCCACAAACTCACCCAGCATTTTATCTGCATACCACAAGTGCCCTAATACATACGGATCTAATAACTCCCCTTCTAATCTATTTATCTCTGCAGGGTAATCTGCAGCCGACTTATAAGGGTAGTTATATTTGTCTAAATCGAGATTAAACGGGCCATGATAACTACCCGAGAGAATCACATTAAAACTTTTCTGTGTGGTTTTTTCTGCCACTAAATCAAATAACTGACCATCATCAATGCCCCAGACTCCTGCACTACCTTTACCGCCAGCATCGGTAGCTGAATAGACCTTATCAGCACCTTGAGATAGAACGTACTCACCGACATTCTGCCATGATAATAAACCACCATAAAAAAACTGGCTGGTGTACCCTAACTGCTCTAATTGATTAAATAACGATAACTTGCTGCTTGGTTTTTGTGGCCCAATCAAACTCATATTAACCCCTGCATAAGGGATCCCAGATACAATACTGGATAGCGAATTCATAGTACTGCTAGCTGCAGGTAAAACGTTATCTAGGTAAATACCTTTACTAGCTAGATTTTTTAACTGATTGGTTAAATTAAGCGAAGCATACTTCTGTTGTAACGGCCAAGAATCATAGCTTTCCATAACAATCACGAACACGTGTGACGGTGCAGCTAACAAAGGTGCTGTAGTATATTGACTAAATGCGTTTAAAGGTAAGACATCAAGCACTGAGTTATGATTTAAATATGGATTTTCGCCGTCTACGCCATGACTTTGTAGATCGTTGTAATCTTTAATGGCATATAAAAAGCTGCGAAATGGATTGATCACTAAATTATTAATAAATGGGTCCGGCGTTACCGCAGACCACTTCCGTGATGCCGGACGTGACTCAAAAGAACCTCGAATAGCACAGATAAATAACACCACTATGATGCTAATTAACAACGTACGCTTCCATTTAGAGTCAGTAAAAATGCGCTGTAAAAAGCTATTCGACTGCTTATCAACGCGATGACATAACTTAAATGCAACCACTAACAGTGTAAATAACCCTAGTAAGCTTCCCCATGGCCGATATTGTTCAATCACGGTTAAAGCAATTGCTTGCTGATCATCGTGCAACCCTTCAAACATAAAGTAATTGAATTGACTGCCGTACTCTGAAATATACGTAATACTAGTTATACAGAGTAAAATAGCGACTACAAAAAAGAGTTTACCTGTAAAGTTACGCACCATTCTTACCCAATGACCTAAGCGCATCGGCTGTAAAATACAATTTAATAAAAAGGGGATGCTAAAACACACACCACTGGCTGCTGAGTCAAAAGCAAATCCTGTTTCTAAGGTGTTTAAAATGACATCAAGATCAATTGGTGTAGTGATTCGGTCATGAAAGTAGACTAAAAAGAAAATCCGAAAGCTCATAAACAATAAAACACCCGCTAGCCATAATGTAGCGATGCGCCAACTTTCGTTAACAAATGAAAACCAACGGCTTGAGCCTGCAAGTGATGAAGCTAACACTATACTGTCCTTAAAGTAGTATGTTCCCAGCGCAGGAATATTACCGATTTAAGTTACATTAACAATATTTTTTTTGTAATTATTTGTAATAAATATTTAATAAAAAAAGTAGCAAGAAATTAACTAGCCATCTAGATTATGTCGATTGTTAGCATTAATACGCTATTGTTTATTGGTATGACTACAATTACCAACTTGGCTTACTTGCTGATTTGTTTGATAGGTTTTATTGATTAAGCGTAATTTAAGAGCAAGCAAGGTATGCATCGCACTTTTTAATCCCACTTTATTGCTTAGCCAATAAGGAATTGCACCACCAGGATTGGCGTATATTTCATATGTTATGGTTAACAATGATTGCCATTCACTGCTATGTTGGGTTAATAACCAATGTGCTTTTAGATCAGTGATACGGATCACAGCTTGGCGCTTTGCAAGCTCCCCTGTTTTTGCTGCAATCGTTAACTTCGTCTGAGTGTCGTTCAGTTGTTGGTAACATGAGTAACTCACCATATCGCGATCAGCGAGCGGCCACGGCGAGTCAAACTCGGTATGTACAATAGTTTCTGAGGGGCTTAGTCGTTCCAACACTTTCACATGGGTAACATTATCAATCCATAACGGCGCGCTGTCAGTATCACTTAGCAATGTCATAAAGTCATTGGCCGTGACGCCTTCAACAGTGATCTCTGCCTGCACTTCAAAAATACCATTGTCATGTTTTTTGTAGTACACACTTGCACCATCACGCTGTTTCCAGAGTTGCCAATGCTGAACATCACTGAGCACATCGGCACTAAAGAGCAGCATTAGTAATAATACCCGCCGTACCATGTGTATTCCCTATGTACTGGCTTAAAGGCGATTACTGCCAGTAAGGTGATATTTTATATGAAGCTAAGCGGCTTTGTTCCATTGCGTCGACCAAGAATTCAGACTTTCTTTCAAGCCAGCTTTGAATTTTTGCCAGCTCATCATCATCTTGTCCTGCACATAACTGCTTTAAATACTCAAGCGTACTGAGCTCGTACATGCCGTGTGAAATATCTAACCATGGGATACGAAACTCACTGCGTTCATCTTTTTCGAATAACGAACCTAAACAGTTACCACTGAGTAAGCTGTTTTCTAAACGCATACGTAAATCTAAGTAATCCTTAACAGTCAGTGTTTTTTGTTCTGGCAGTAACTGATGAAGGTCTTGCCAATCTTTTTCAAATAATCGATTAGCAATCTCAGCGACTGGTTTTTCAGCTGCTTGAAACTGTACTTGCCCCCAACTTTTACGCCATTGCTTATCCACCAGCCAGGTGGTTAAAGACAATAATAAGCGGTTATAGCGAGCGCTATGAAACAACCGATTAATATCATCAATACTTGGCTGTAGCTCTTTTAAGTCATTAATAACTTGCGTTAACTCAGGTGCACTGTTGATTTTTTTATAGTATGCGTGGCGCTTAGATGTGTAGGTTTTTAGTTGAATCGCGTTTTCAACCCATGCTAATTCACTTAATAGCCATTTTAGCTCGGTGCGTAATAGCTCGGTGGTGCTTTTATCAACAATATCGTCAAACAACCAGAACGTATGACGGATTAAACTAATACCATCGGTCACTCGTTTCAGTGTCTTTAAACTCGGTTTATCGAAATAACACTGTTCATGTTTTTGTACAAAACGAATACCAAAGCCAATTGCGGCTATAAGTGCTTGCTCTTGCGTTGCATGTTTAGGTAATGACACAAAGCCAATTGATTTACTTGGCTTAAGTGGTTTTTCATCCGCAAGGCGATAACCACGAGCCGCTTTAGAATATAACCCTAAGCGAATATTACTTTGACTCACTAACTTATCTGCTAAAGCAAATAATTCATCGCGGCTGCCTTCAACCAGTTCAATTTCAAGCTCACAAATTGGCTCCATTAAACCCGATGCAGATACTTCGCCTTTATCTAACACGACCTCAATTTTAGCGCCACTGTCGGTTTCAATAAGCCAGGTACGACGAATAAAATTAGTACTAAAAATAGGATAAAGATTAGCGGCAATTGCACTTATTTGCATACCATGCGGCCAAATACTGGCATCAAATGCAGTTATATTTGGTCGGCTACTTTCCAGCGGTAAATTATATTCAGGTCGTTGATGTAACCCGCCCATAACTTCTCCAGCAAGCTTGATAGTTTGCTCACATTGATTATCAGCACAGCGGGTACGAAAACCGATATCGAGCGCTCTTAATTCACGGCTTGGCGTGTCAAAATAAGCATTTTGTAAACTACGCGAAGGTTTATTAGTAACCGTTTTTGCAAATTGAGTAATTAACGCGGGGATCAGTGGGATTACGGCGTCTGACACCAAAAACTTCAGTTCTATCTCAGTATCCATTAGGCTTGAGGATTACCTTTAAAATAAATAAGAGCTCAAAATAAACAAAGCTGCTCAACATTGCAAATTTTTTAGCTTATTTGAATCATGAAACAGCAGCCATGATTACAATATCAGTCTTGCTATTAGGGCGCTAAATCCATACTATCTCAATACTTAACTATGAATAATACGATTGCTGTCCCACAGACGGTTACATTAACAGGGTAGATTGATGTTTAAACATTCTTTATTAGCTTTGCTATTCGCGGCGGCCGCATTTATGAGTCACGCAGAAGAAAGCAATTCAGCTAGCGATGCAAACACCGCTTATATAGTCGATAATCTTTATACATTTATGCACTCTGGCGCGAGTAAAAATTACCGCATTGTTGGCTCTGTTGATGCTGGTACAAAATTAACCCAGCTATCTGCTGAAGAAAATGGCTTTGTTAAAGTTATTGATGATAAAGAACGAGAAGGCTGGGTAGAAGCTAAATTTGTTTCTAAAACTCCTGGTATTCACCAACAATATCGCACGCTCAGTGCTGAAATGGCATCAATGCAAGAGCAACTTCGTCAAGCACAAATTGAATTGCCGCAGCTGCAAGAGCAAAGCCAAACTTTAACTGATCAAAATAGTGCTCTATCAGAGCAGATTGCTAAATTAAAAAGTACCTTAGAAGTTGAACGCACTGAAAAACAACAAGCCGGTGCAAAAGAAAAACGTCAGCTACTAACTTATGGCGGAGCAATTGCCTTCATAGGTTTATTTTTAGGTATTATTTTGACTATCGTATTATCGCGCCGTAAACGTTACGACGGCTGGGCTTAATCGATAACCACTATATTTGATATTAAAAAAGTACCCTTGGGTGCTTTTTTAATGCGTGGGGTAAACCCGCGCCTACGTATTGGTAGCTGCGAGTTCAAATTTAAGTATCGAGTCTGAGCCCTGTGTCTTGTTTAATTTTTTCGATCACCATATAAGTGTGGTGCGTACCAACACCCGGTATATCGACTAAATCACCAAGCACTTGACGGTATTCATCCATATCCGAAACCCGAATCTTTAATAGGTAATCATAGCCACCAGCAACCATGTCGCACTCAACCACTTGCTTGATTTTTAAAATATGTTCACGGAACACTTTAAATACCGCAGTATTTGACGTCACTAACGACACTTGCACATGCGCCACTAAGCTTTGATTAAGTTTGGCTTCGCTCAACTTGGCAAAGTAACCTTCGATATAACCTTCTTGTTCAAGCCGTTTTACTCGGTCAAGACACGGGCTGGGACTTAAGTTAACCTGCTTTGCGAGGTTAACATTAGATATTCTGCCGTTTTTTTGCAGAACGTCTAAAATTGCTAAATCGATACGATCGAGCATGCGTAATCTATTCGGACTTGTCATAACAGAATTTTATGCGGATAAGTTTAAAGTATGCCCTGTAAATTATCGTAAAACGCTAAATTTAACCAGCATATTCTGCTGGATTTTAATTAGAATGCACGCATTACGTACATAAAAATCGGGCAGCGAAATTTTTTAGCTGCAAGACTCCATACACCAGAGGGTTGCTTATGTTATTTGACGGCGATTTGACAACAACGTGTCCAATCAGACAAAAAATCCGTGACTTTTATCGCATTGACGAAAATGCTGTAATTGATCATATTTTACCGCTTGCTGAAGTAGGCGTAAAAGCTCGCAGCCGTGCTTGGGAACGTGCTCGCCAGATAGTTCACACTATTCGTCGCGATCAAGATGGTCAAAGCGGTGTTGATGCGCTACTTAATGAGTTCTCACTCTCTAGTGAAGAAGGTGTGGTATTGATGTGCTTAGCTGAAGCATTGCTTCGCGTGCCAGATAAAGCCACTCAAGACACGCTAATTCGCGATAAGTTAGCCAAAGGCGACTGGAGCTCTCACTTAGGCAGCAGCGACTCACTATTCGTTAATGCGTCATCTTGGGGTCTATTAGTGACCGGTAAAATGGTTAACTACACTGATAAAACCAAAGAACAGCAGTTTGGTGTACTGAAAAAAACCATTGGTCGTTTAGGCGAGCCGGTTATTCGTAAGTCAGTAAACTTTGCCATGAAGATCATGGGTAAGCAGTTTGTTATGGGTCGTACAATTAACGAAGCCATCGAACGCGCTGCAGAAAAAGAGCAAAAAGGCTATGTATATTCATACGATATGCTTGGCGAAGGCGCTCGCACCATGAAAGATGCACAGCGTTACTTTAATAGCTATATGAATGCGATTCATGCTATTGGTAAAGCGGCAAATGGCCGTGGCCCAATTAAGAGCCCTGGTATTTCAGTGAAACTGTCTGCGATCCATCCTCGTTATGAGTTCACTCATAAAGAACGTGTCATGAACGAAATTGTGCCTAAGCTTAAAGAGCTGGCCATGGCAGCTAAAAGCTACGATATTGGCTTTACTGTTGATGCTGAAGAAGCTGATCGCCTTGATATTTCACTTGATGTAATCGAAGCAGTATTTAGTGATGATGACCTAGCTGGTTGGCATGGTTTTGGTTTAGCTGTGCAAGCGTATCAAAAACGCGCAATTTTTGTGATTGAATGGTTAACTGAGCTTGCCAGCCGTGTTGGTCGTAAAATGATGGTGCGTTTAGTTAAAGGTGCCTACTGGGATACCGAAATCAAAACCACACAACAAGATGGTTTAGAGCACTTCCCAGTATTTACTCGTAAGGCAACAACCGACGTATCTTACAAAGCATGTGCTATCAAAATGCTAGAAGCACGTGATGTACTTTATCCACAGTTTGCAACCCACAATGCCTACACTGCGGCAACAATTTTAGAAGTTGCTAAAGGTGATAACCAAGGTTTTGAATTCCAACGCCTGCACGGTATGGGTGAATCATTATTCGACCAAATCGTAACTGAAGAAAAAATTCAGTGTCGTGTTTATGCCCCTGTTGGTCAGCACGAAGATTTATTGGCTTATTTAGTGCGTCGTTTACTTGAAAACGGTGCTAACTCATCGTTTGTTAACGCCATTGTAGATACCACTAAACCTGTTGAATCGTTATTACCGGATCCGGTAGAAACACTGCAAGGTTTGCGTAACAAGTACAACACGCAAATTAAGATGCCAATTGATTTATACGGCGCTGAACGTGCTAACTCAAAAGGTATGGATTTAACCGATATCAATGTGATCACGCCATTCAAGGAAAATCTTGATAACTGGTTTGCAGAGCACCGTATTAGTGAAAGCGATATTCCTGAAGGTTCAATTGCAGTTAAAAACCCTGCCAATCATCAAGAGATTATCGGTCATATCAAGCTACAAAATAGCGATGATATGCTCACTCTACTAAGCAATGCAGAAACCGCCTTTGAGTCGTGGTCACAAACGCCAGTTAAAGAGCGCGCAAACCTATTACGCCGTATTGCTGATATTCTAGAACGTCATCACGACGAGCTTGTGGCTATCTGTATCAAAGAAGCCGGCAAAGTAGCACAAGATGGTATTGACGAAGTACGTGAAGCGGTTGATTTTTGTCGCTACTACGCTGCTCGCGCCGAAGAGCTAAGTGAAGATGAGCGTTTTGAAGCCCGTGGTGTGATTTTATGTATCAGCCCATGGAACTTCCCACTAGCAATCTTCTTAGGTCAAGTTGCTGCAGCAATCGTAACTGGTAACACTGTTATTGCAAAGCCAGCTGAACAAACTAGCTATATTGCACTGCGTACTATTGAGCTTATGTTATCTGTTGGTTTACCAGAGCATGTGGTACAGCCTGTTATCGCACGTGGTAGTGAAGTAGGAAAAACCATTGTTCCTGATGAACGCATTCAAGCGGTTATGTTCACAGGCTCTACTGAGACCGGTACCATCATTTCTCAAACACTTGCTGCACGTAATGATCTTCAAGTACCGTTGATTGCCGAAACAGGCGGTCAGAACTGTATGATCGTAGATTCAACAGCACTGCCAGAGCAAGTCGTTGACGATGTGATCAGCTCTGGTTTCCAAAGTGCTGGTCAACGCTGTTCTGCACTGCGTGTATTGTTCATTCAAGAAGATATCGCAGATAGCGTAATTGAAATGATCAAAGGCGCGTTAAAAGAGCTACACATTGGCGATCCATCATTACTATCAACCGATATCGGCCCTGTAATTGATGAAAAAGCCTTGAAGAACTTAAACGAACACGTTGAGTACTTAAAAGGCAACGCAACACTGCATTATGAGTGTGATATTCCAGATAACAGCGAAAACGGAGCGTATTTCTTTGCGCCACGTTTATATGAAATCAAAGATCTATCTGTACTGAAACGTGAAGTATTTGGCCCATGTGTGCATATCATTCGCTTTAAAGGCACAGAACTTGATAACGTGATTGACCAAATAAATAACACTGGGTTTGGTTTAACCATGGGTATCCATTCACGCATCGAAGAGCGTTGTGAATACTTAGCAAAAATGTCGCGTGCCGGGAACGTCTACGTTAACCGTAATATGATTGGCGCGATTGTTGGCGTACAACCGTTTGGTGGTCGTGGTTTATCTGGCACCGGACCTAAAGCAGGTGGCCCTAACTACTTAACTCGTTTAGTTAAAGAAAAAGCATCGCCTGAAAACGTGCAAATGACTAACTTGACGCCAGACGAGCTTGACACTCACCACTATTCAGGTGCTGCTGAGCAAGTCGAGAAGTTAATGGCAAATTCAATGCGCGATGAAAAAATTTGGCGCGCAACACCACTGAACGATCGTGTTTCAGCGGTACGTCAGCTATTAGCTAAAGTTGCCACAGTCGATATTATCGATGAACTAGCCGACGATTTAGCATTGACACTTGCCGATGCACGTGCCCAGCTTAATCGCCTTGAAAAGCACATGCGTAAGTTTACTACTTTGCCGGGGCCAACAGGTGAATCAAACACCCTTCACCTTGAAGCGCGTGGTTGTGTGGTTTGTTATGCAGATAAGAGTACCTCGTTTAACTTCTGGGCTATTTCGATCATCACAGCTCTTGCTGCTGGTAATACCGTGATCACCGTAGCATCTGAGTTATTCTATGACGAAGCGGTAGCCTTTAAAGATAAATTTATCTCAACTGGTATTGCTGAAGGGGTATTCCAAGTAGCTAAGCCGAATCAGTTACAAGCTATTTTGGCGCACCCTCATTTAGCAGGTGCTGTTGTTGCAGCGCGCTCATCGCGCTTAGGTTACTTCAGTCAACAGCTGGCACAACGTAAAGGAGCTATCTTGCCAGTGATCAGTGCTGAGTACTACGACACGCTAATCAAACGCTTAGTAACAGAAAAGACCATAAGTATTGATACAACTGCTTCGGGCGGTAATACATCACTAATGACTTTAGTTGAAGATGACGAGTAGAGTTTAAGTAGATATTAACAAAGGGCGCTAATTAGCGCCCTTTTTACTACTTATCCAGTAAAAAGTTTGCTAGTTTTGTAGTACGTTATTTATTATGAAGTAAACACATTGAAAATTATCCCAATCGATCAGCTTATGCCAGGTATGTTTGTGCATAGCGTAACTAAACAAACTGGTAAAATTAAAATCAAAAACCAAGGTTGGGTAAAAACGCAAGCAGGCGTGCAGCAGCTTATAAAAGCCGGTATCTTAGAAATCGAAATTGATCCTGATAAAACCATCGTTGAACTCACTCCTACAGCCACAACAAACGATATAAAGGTTGAACCGCCTAAACAACGTGATCCTTGGTCTACAACACACAGTGTTGAGCAAGAGATGGACAAAGCATTTAAGCTCTACAGCGAAGCAAAACAACTGCAAAGCAAAGCATTTACCGATATAAAAGCCGGTAACACTATAGATATTGCCCCCTTTAAAGAATTAGCTAGCGGCTTTATTGATTCGGTATTTCGTAATCAAGATGCCCTAGCATGCATCACCCGTATGCGTGAAAAAGACGCCTACCTACTAGAACACTCGATCAACGTCTCGATCTTAATCAGTATTTTTGCCAAACACTTAGGTTTTGAACGAGCGCTTATTGAAGAACTTGCCACCGGTGCGCTGTTACATGATATTGGTAAAATTCAGATACCGGATGACATTCTTAATAAGCCGGGTAAGTTAACCGATCAAGAATATAAAGTGATTCAGGATCATGCGCGCTTTAGTAAAGAAATTTTAGAACTGGCGGGCCTTAAAGGCATTGCTGTCGATATTGCAGGCTTTCATCATGAGCGACTAGATAGCACGGGTTACCCGTTTGGCAAGCGAGCTGATGAAATAAGCCAGTACGTGCGTATGGCATCGATTGTTGATGTCTATGACGCACTTACCGCAGAGCGTGTTTATAAGGCCGGCATGGAGCCAATCAAGGCCTTTAAAATACTCAAAGACGGTTGTCCAGATAGCTTTGATGGCGAGTTACTGACTAAATTTATTCAGTGTATTGGCGTTCATCCAGTTGGCACGTTAGTTAAACTGTCGAGTCAAAAAGTCGGCCTAGTGACCAAAAGCAACCCTAGCAGCCCTCTTAAACCTCAAGTGAAAACTTTTTACAATGCAAAACACGCTCACTACACACAAGTTCAAGATATAGATCTGGCGCACAACCGAACTCAAGATTCGTTAGAATCCGCCATTAAACCAGCGGATTTCAACATTGATTTAATTAGATTTTTCAAAAATTCAATTTTGCCGTAATAATCGCCGAAAACGAAATTGGCCTGCGCGAAGTAGCTATCTAATCTTCACTCGGGCCAATCTTGCAGCGCTTTTAAGCTAAATTCATAATCATCAAAGCTCAGCACCGTTTGCTCTGGAGTGATCTCTAATACTCTTAAGTCCCCAATGCTATCCCCCTCATACAACTCCCGATTATTGAGCTTAACCCAACGTTTATCAGGTGATGATGAGTAAATATGCGCTTGGTATTTAATTTCTGGCATCAATGCCAACAAAGCATCAGGTAGTAACTCAATCGGCTCAGCATAAGATGAATTTTTAGTGCCTTGCGTTACTTGATGAGATTGGGTGCTTTGAGTATCTTCGATAGCGCGAGCAAAGGCATTTTTAAGCGCCGTTGGCACAGTTTCAAGTTCTTCATCGCTTACCGTTGCAACCGGCTTTGATTTCTCACTAGTCGGTTCGCCAAGAGGCTTCCCCAATACTTTGTATTTACTCATATCGATATTGCTAGCGCTATTGTTAATCATTGGCTGCATTTGCACTGCATTAGGATTATATTGCTGCTGAGGCGCTGCATATACTTGCTGATAACCATTAGGTGTTTGCACCAGTATTGGCTGACCTTGCGGATAAGCTGGTGCAGTATTTACTGGCACTTGCACCCACTGATATTGCCCTGTTGCTTGTTGGTATTGCTGAGGTTGAACAAATTGCGGCTGAGACATCGGCTGCGTGCTAGCAACTTGCGCTGGGCTAGTTTGTACTGGATTTGTTTGCACAGGTATCGATTGCTCAGGCTTCACTGTGGCAGGCACAGGTGTTTTGTCACCAACAGGCTCCACTGATTGATCCTGAACACTCGTTACCATTTGTTCAGGGGTATTTAAATGATTTTTTTGTAACCATTTACCAATTGAAAACCCTGCCATCAAGGTCAGTAAAAAAGCAACCAACAAGCCAAGCGAAATCGCAATAAAACGATAACGCTGTAGTTCTTGCTGCTGTTTTAATTGCTCAGCGTTTCTGTCATGTGCTGACGCTTCATCATGTTGTTCTGATTGTTTTAAGGCATCTAATAAATACGACATATATGACCATTAATTAAAGAATGAACGACAAACCAATACCCAGACTGAGCACAGTTAAAAATGCCAACGGATAGAGCCAATTAAACGACGACTGCTGCTCTATGCTAACGGAACTTAATGCACTCGGCGGTAACGCTTCTTGTGCTGAGCGCATTACTATATCACTATCAATCATCGTTAGCTGCTTAGAAAAAGCTCCCATTAAACAGCGTTCACATAATAAATTTACTAAACGCGGAATACCTGCAGTAACTAAGTGAATCGTTTTTAACGC
The DNA here is from genome assembly GCF_028885455.1 of Pseudoalteromonas rhizosphaerae. Classification (NCBI taxonomy): domain Bacteria; kingdom Pseudomonadati; phylum Pseudomonadota; class Gammaproteobacteria; order Alteromonadales; family Pseudoalteromonadaceae; genus Pseudoalteromonas; species Pseudoalteromonas rhizosphaerae. Next base: position 885,703 of record NZ_CP118496.1, on the reverse strand, counting down.
ATCATTTGAGAATAGTCCCCGATCACAACCTGCAACATACAAACGATGTTTAACGTAAGCAAAAGTTTGTCCTTCAGTTAACGGTAGTAAATGATAACGAGCAGTGATCCGCTGCGCTAACTGACGCAACTCATTACGCTTTAATAAAGCCTGTAATTCTGGCTGACCAACCAATACTATTTGTAGTAATTTTTTATGATTTGTTTCTATGTTAGTTAATAAACGAAGCTGTTCTAGTACGTCAGGGGCTAAAAGCTGAGCTTCATCAATAATCAAAATAGTGTGGCCACCAGCTTGATGATTTGCTTCAAGATGCTTTTTAATTGCATCAGTTAAGGTTTTTAACGTCCCATTTTGCTCGTCATAAACAATATGAAATTCATCGCAAATACTCGCTAACAGTTCCAATTGTGACAGTGCTGGATTATGGATCAACGCCACTTGTGTGTTTTCAGGTAACTGCTCTTGCAAACTGCGGGTTAAGGTCGTTTTCCCTGTTCCCACCTCACCGGTTAACAATACAAACCCACCGGCTTCACCTAAGCCATAAGTTAAATGCGCCAACGCTTCTTTATGGCGTTCGCTTAAAAATAAGTACTGTGGATTTGGCGCGATTGAAAACGGTTTCTCTGACAAGCCAAAATAGCTTAAATACACCCTAAATTTCCTTACTGATTAAATCACGGCCTATAATGGCAAAAAAACAGCGTAAGTGAAAACCTTGTTAGCGTTTTATTAGCTAAATAACGTAAAATAGTTTGCACAGTTAATATTCAAGGGAAATTATGCAAGTTTATTTGGTCGGTGGAGCAGTTCGTGATGAGCTATTAGGGCGAATCATCAAAGAACGCGATTATGTGGTGGTCGGTGCAACTCCTGAGCAACTGATCAAACAAGGCTATCAACAAGTTGGTAAAGACTTTCCCGTTTTTTTACACCCAAAAACTAAAGAAGAATACGCACTAGCTCGTACCGAGCGAAAACAAGGCCAAGGTTACACGGGCTTTGTCTGCGAGTTTTCAGCAGATGTTACCTTAGAAGACGACTTACGCCGCCGCGATTTAACCGTTAACGCTATTGCAAAAGCACAAGATGGCAACTTAATTGACCCTTATGGCGGCAAGCAAGATTTAGACAACCGCATTTTGCGCCATGTATCTGACGCATTTAGCGAAGATCCACTACGTATATTACGCGTTGCCCGTTTTGCAGCTCGTTATCATTATCTTGGTTTTACGATTGCCGAAGAAACCCAGCAATTGCTAACACAGATGATCAACCAAGGTGAGTTACAAACACTCACCGCAGAACGCATTTGGCTAGAATGTGAAAAATCATTAACGGATGGCGCATTTGCTGAGTTTTTGAATATTTTAGCGCAGTTAGGCGCGCTTAGTGCAATCAGCCCTGCCTTAGCAGGTAACTGGAGCGATGAGTTATATCAACAACTAAAAAACCGTTACGCTTACGCACAAAGCCAAAATATAACCGATCAGGCATTATTGTTTGCACAAGCCACTGCATCATTGACGCAAGAAGAGATTAAAATTCTCAGTCAAACTATTCGTTTACCAAATGACGTACGCGATTTGGCATTACAACTTAATGCCCACCAAGCAACCTTAAGTAGCCAAACAATCACCGCACAGCAACTACTCCGTTGCTGCAATCAACTCGATTTATGGCGCCGCCCTGAACGGTTTGAGGCAGTTCTTAAAGCCGTTGAGATTAACCAAGCAGCATCACTGGCTAATCAAAAATTATTAACAGCAACCAAAGCAGCTAAAGCAATTAACCCGCAGCAATTTATTACGCAAGGCATTAAGGGCGCAGCAATAAAAACCGCGCTAGAACAAGCGCGGTTAGAGATATTGCAGCAGTATTTCAATTAACTAAGCTAGCTACTTTTCATAACGTACTAGACGTAGGTACACAAATGAGGTTTTATCGTGCAAACTGTTAAGGCCTCTGTCAAAGGTGTATACCCAAGCTGAAGTTTTATCGGCAATACCTGAAGTATTTGTCCAATAGTTTTCACTTTTATTACCTAAAAATACAGACTGATTAATACTTGGGGTAACACAGCTGTGCTCTAAAATACTAGCAAGCTCTTTATTATTAGGTACTTGCCAATCTGTATATGCACCTGTTCGGTCATTCACAGCGGCTCTTAGCGCCTCTTGCCAATTTACTTTTACAGCACTATTAATACAGCTGTTGGTGGCAACATCATAACCTTGTCCATAACTACAGGTTTGCCACATTAGCCCGGTTACACTGTCGCTAACGGTGCCATCAACACTAACTGTAAAACGGGTTGCGGGTGTTGTTTCGGTCACACCAGTGTAGCAAGTCTGCACAGCCATCACGGCAGGACTAAGTAGCAGTAAGCCAACTAATAATGATTTCATTGCGATGCTCCTGCAGTTCTAACCAAGCGCACAAAGGCGGTATTACCTTTTGGATAAGCCAGATCATTGCCGTTACTCATATCAAAAACATACGCTTGCGATAAACTGGTACCATCGGCCGAAGTTTGTGAGGTCCAATAAATTAGTCCATCCTCTAATAAGTTGCTATTAGGCGTATTAGGAAAATAATTCTCATCAAGCAATATTGATTGTCCATGCTTGCCATAATTAAGTAGCGTTAATAACTCTGTGTAAGTAGGCACTCGCCAGTTGGTACCACCACAATAATCGAGTGTATTGACGGCATTAATATACACCTGCAAATTACAGTTACTACTACTTGGGCAAGTACTATTCGGTGTCCCTTGTACACTCCCCGTTTGTACGCCATCGCCACTATTTAAATACCATGTGTAGTGATTTTGACCTTCACGCAACGCCGTATTTGGCAAAGTGCCTGTATTAGGGCTTTTTACTTCCCAAATCAAACCCGTTACGTTATCGCGAATACAACTAAAGTTGCTTGCAGAATCACTCAGTTCATCTGCGAACTCATTTAATTTAGTAAAATCAAAAGCCAATTCACCTTTACCGACTTTTTCTATATGTGTAGTTGCGACGCTGTCACGACCCAAAACAGCATCTTGGCGAGGAAAGTCAGGGCTCGTACAGGCTATTTCTTGGGTGTTGTTGTAACATTTATCCATACCGGTATCATTGAGCAAACCAAGCGGTTTTGATTTAACCACTATATTGACGGTGTCTGTATCTGTGCGCCCTTTGCTATCAGTCACGGTTACTTCAAAGGTATGCGTGTTAACCGCTTCGGTCGCTGGTGCAGTAAAAGAGGTAATGCATTGTTGCTGATTATCAAGTATTGCATTGCCAGATATTTGTTGCCAATAGCATTTAAAGGTGTCTGTTACTGTTTCTGAACCTGTAGCATCTAAGGTCACTTTTTCCAGCTCAATAGCACTCTGATCAATACCAGCATTGGCAATAATCACATCGCTGGTTTTATTTAAGGTATGTGAATATTGCGTGCTTGCTTCTCCCCCCTCATCATCGACAACTGTTAACAGCCAAGTGATCTGCGTGTTGGTATCAAGTAACGGATGAGTGAAACTAATTGTTGCATTGCTATTACTATCTACAGCAAGCGTTGGTCCTGCAATTTGTTGCCAGTTATAGCTATTAATTTGGCCATTTTCATCCGGATCAACTGAGCTGGCACCACTTAAGGTAATTGTATCTTTATAATCAGAAGGCAGTGTTTCGGGTGAAGTTTGAGTAACAATAACCTGAGGAAGCTGATTATTTGACTCAATTTCGATCAGTAAGTCATCACTTACTAATTGGCCATCTGTGGTTTGATAACTAACACGCAATAATAATTCGCTGTTTGCTTTAATATCGGGGGCGGTAATTGTTTGTAGTGCACCATCAAGGGGGAAACTGTCAATAATTGGTCCACTTACTCGCTGCCACGTAAAAGTACCATCAACAGGCGAACCTTTGGCTTCAATAGTAAATTCACTTTTTTCAATAATGCGCTGATCATCGCCAGCAAAAACGGATGCTGCAACCACGGGATTATCGTTGCCGCCTCCGCCGCCACCGCATGCTGTCAATACAGCTAATAACGGTAAAACTATCAAGGGGGATTTCATGCACTGATTCCTCATTTAAAACTGAAATTACATAGCCTTAATGTTAATAGCCACGCCAATCAATAAATTAAGCAACAACAATGCCAGATACAAAAGAGAGGATGTTATAAATAGCTATCTTGGTGAATACGGACAAATAACTTTGTGCCTATTTTACTATAATCTATCTTATACTCACGGCCATCTAACGCCTGAATAAACAGCAAGCGTTTCTCTTCACCAAATACATCAGCACTACCTATGTAAACCATATCGAGGTAGCGCTCTTTAGCTTCGCGACGGTTTTTTGGCAACTCTTCTTTAAATGGCTCTAAACCATGTTGAGTTACCTTGATTTTTGGGTGTACTTCAGAATTCACGATCACTAAATCGAGTTTTTTATCTTTATGGATTATGGTATTTCTGCCACTTTTAATAAAAGATCTATCTTGACTCATCGCTTCATCCTACTAACTAACGCCTATATTTAGGCGTTTTATTCTCTAATTGAGATGCTATAAATACGACAGGGTTATTCCGCCATGCATTTAAGCTGTGGCTAAAATCCCAAATACTTCTATCCAATACACTTGCAGGTAACAGTAAATCATATCCTGTTAATTGTCGTAGATGTCGCATTCTATTAGCAAACATGGCTATAAGGCCATTAAAACTGCGACCATTCACAGAAGTGTAATGATTATCCTCAACTAACCATTCTGATGGGCAATTGCCATTTTTGCAATGTTTTTGAATTACTTGCATAAATAAATGCCGTTGTTCGATCAATAATTTACCTGCAATTCTTGGTCCTAGTTGTAATAAAAATTCATCGGTGTCGTTAAGTTTGATACCTACAGCATTTAACTCAAGTTGCTCAAGTCCTTGTTCTACTTTAGGAATACCACTGTAATTTAGATTTTCTTGCTTAACACACCAGCAGCCATACTTATGCTGGTAAGTAAGCTCCTTTTCTGTAATAACTAAACTGTAAAATGGCTCTTGGGTTTTTAAAAACCCAACAAAAATGGCAGCCAAACATAAACTCACCAAGAAAATTTCGAAAATGCTAATTTCGTCGGGCCGCAGTAAATTAACTAGCATTATAAATAAAAGCCCAACCGCACCGACAGTGAGAGTTTCGATACCATTGCGCGCACCTTGTGCACGCAATTTCAAAACAGCGTTTTTGCGTTTAACCATAACGATAAAAAACAATATAAAAAGCATACATAATTATAGCCCAAATTATCAATTTACGTATTTTCATACAACGCGGACATTTACTCGTTAACTTCATAACTCTCTCACACACAAACATAAAATGGGAACAAACTGAAAAACAACTGAACTTTTACGCCTAACCTACAGATTTATGAGATACGCGGCCGCCAATTCACGCTGTAATTTTGTACACTAGAGGCAATTAATTCTCCGGTATTTTTAACAATGTATGCAAAGCAATCAGGCAAAGCGCTCTTTCCATTTATTATTACTCTACTTTTGGGGCTATGTGTTTATCTTTATTTACCAAGCAGCCAAGGTGAGCAATCTGACTTCACAGCTAATGCAACGCAAGTAACCGCTCACACTGTTGCAAGTGAAGAAAATGCTGTCCTCATTGAGGCTATCGGCAGTGCCCGCGCTAATCAAGCAATTTATATACAAAGCGCACAAAATGATTACGTAACTGACATTTATTTCAAAGACGGTGATTTAGTCAGTAAAGGTCAAAAGCTCGTACAATTGCAATCGCAGCAAGAAGAGCTCACTGTTAAAGAGCTGGCAATCAACTTACGCGAAGAAAAACGTCAACTTGAACGCTTAACAGAGCTTTCTCGCTCACAAGCAACTGCAAAGTCATTACTCGAAGAGCAACTTTCTCGCGTTGATGCAACCGAAGCTCAGCTTGAAAACGCCAAAACAAAATTATCTGAAATGACTATTACCGCGCCTTTTTCAGGTATTTTAGGTAAGCGTCAGATCTCAGTAGGTGCTTATGTAAATAACAGCACAATTATTACAAGCTTAGATGATATAAGCATTATTAAAGTCGATTTTAAAGTCCCAGAAAAATACCTTGCGCAATTAAACGTTGGCATGAAAGTAATGACCCAAAATGATGCTTACCCTGAAAAAACCTTCACCGGTAAAGTAACGCACGTTAGTGCTCGGATTGATTCAATCACCCGCAGTGTTGAAGTCACAGCAAGCTTCGCGAATAAAAGTGGTTTATTACGCCCTGGCATGTTGCTCAAGACCGCGTTACAACTTAGCTCGAATCAAGCGATGATGGTGCCAGAGAAAGCGGTGATCCCACAACAAGATAAACATTATGTTTTTCAAATTGAAGACGGAATAGCCACTAAAGTAGAGGTTCACGTTGCAGGTCGTCACAATGGCTGGGTTGCCATTGATGAAGGTATTAGTAATGGGCAACAAATTGTTACTGAAGGAATTATTAAAATTCGCTCAGGCAGCAAAGTTACTGTGAAGGGGTAAACTGTGAAAATTACTGATACCAGTGTCAAACGTCCCGTTTTTGCAATTGTAATTAACCTACTGTTACTAACCTTTGGCTTAGTGGCTTTTTCGATGTTACCGCTGCGCGAATATCCTGATATTGAATCACCCATAGTCAGTGTAAGCACTGAATATACGGGAGCGTCAGCCGAGATCATTGAAACAAAAATTACCCAAGTGCTGGAAAACCGTATTTCCGGTATTGAAGGCATTAAAAGCATTAATTCATCAAGTAGAAATGGCCGCTCAAATATTACCATTGAGTTTAATATCAGCCGTGATATTGATGCCGCATCAAACGATGTCCGTGAACGTGTTGCGCGCGCACTTGATAGTCTACCTGAGCAAGTACGCCCGCCAGAAGTATCTAAATCTAACAGTGATGAAAGCCCTATTGCATGGTTTTTACTCAATAGCGACACAATGGATTCATTGCAACTGTCTGATTATGCACAGCGCTTTATTGTCGACCGTTTAGCTGTGGTAGATGGTGTTTCCAATGTACGTGTTGGTGGTGAACGTAAATATGCCATGAAAATTTGGCTCAACCGCCAAGCAATGGCTGCTCGTGGCATAACCAGTAGTGACATAGAAAACACCCTACGAACTGAAAATGTTGAGCTACCTGCAGGTGAGATAGAATCTATCGACCGTGACTTTACAGTTCGAACAACGCGTAGTTACAAAGAGCAGCGTGATTTTCAAAACCTAGTAATTAAACGTGGCGACGATGGTTACTTAGTTCGTCTTGGTGAAGTCGCTGATGTAAAATTAGAAGCCGCTGACGATGAGAGCTTATTCCGAGGTAATGGCCGCAATATGGTTGGCCTTGGTATTGTTAAACAAGCTAAAGCGAATACACTTACCGTGGTTGATAATGCCCGTGCTGAACTTGAAAAAATCAAACGCAACCTGCCAGAAGGCACAACTATTCAAGACAGCTACGACTCGTCAATATTCATTAAAGAATCAATTAACGAGGTTTACAGAACCTTGGCTATTTCTATGGCCTTGGTGGTATTAATTATCTTCTTATTTTTAGGGAACATTCGCGCCACCTTGATCCCAGCGGTAACAGTCCCAGTTGCGCTGGTCGGTAGCTTTATGTTCTTATTGGCGATGGGTTACTCAATTAACTTATTGACACTACTGGCGCTGGTGCTAGCAATTGGCTTGGTTGTTGATGACGCGATTGTAATGCTAGAAAACATTCACCGGCGTATCGAACTGGGCGAACCTGCCCTACTAGCCGCTTATCGTGGCGCCCGTGAGGTTGGCTTTGCAATTATTGCCACCACCTTAGTTCTGATCTCGGTGTTTGTCCCCTTGGTATTTATGGATGGCCGTATCGGCGCATTATTTACCGAGTTTGCGATGGCCGTCAGCGCCGCGGTATTCTTCTCAAGCATTACCGCATTAACACTCTCGCCAGCGTTGTGTTCATTAGTACTTAAACCATCCTCAAAAGAGAGTAAATTCAGCCAATGGATGGACCGTATCTTTAGTAAGATTGAGCAAAGTTATAAAAACTCTTTACGCTCAAATATGACGCGTTCAGGTGGTTTAACAATCACCCTACTGCTGGCTGGTTTTGTTAGTTATTTACTGTTCCAACAAATTCCTTCAGAACTTACGCCAAAAGAAGACCGTGGTACTTTCTTTATCATGATGAGTGGCCCTGAAGGGGCAAGTTATGAAAATAACGCCGCCAACATGGCAAAAATTGAAGAACGTTTAATGCCTTATTCCGAAGCGGGCGAACTAAGTCGAGTGCTGGTACGCGTTCCTGGCTGGGGTGGCAGCGGTGGTGTGGCAATTGTTGGTATGGCAGACTGGGATGAACGTAAACGTTCAACTTGGGAAGTAATGGATGAGATCAGTGCAAAAATGACTGAAGTCACCGATGTGCGCGCGTTTGCTATTATGCGCCGTGGTATTGGTGGCGGTGGCTCATCACGGCCCATTGAGTTTGTCCTGCAAGGTAATGATTATGCACAATTAGCTGATTGGCGAGACCGGATCATTGAACGTGCAGAGAAAAACCCAGGACTGGTGCGTATTGACCATGACTACAAAGAAACCTTCCCGCAGTTTTTGATCAGTATCGATAAAAACAAAGCGGCGGATTTAGGGATTTCAGTTTCGGATGTTGGCCGCACCCTTGAAACCATGTTAGGCCAACGCCGTGTTACCACCTTTATTGACCGTGGTGAAGAGTACGATGTGATCTTAAAAGGCACTAAAGCTGATTTTGCTGATCCTACCGATATATCAAATATTTACTTAAAATCACGCAGTGATGAACTGGTTCCTCTAGATAGCTTAATTAGCTTAAAAGAAGAAGCCACTGCATCAAGGCTAAATCGTTACAACCGAATGCGTGCTATTACTTTGAGCGCTAACCTCGCCGATGGTTATACCCTTGAAGAAGCGCTTAACTTTTTAAATAAAGTGGCAATGGAAGAAAACGAAATTGATGGCGCCATTGATTATAAAGGTGAATCGCAATTATATTATGAAGGTGCCTCAGCGATGACGTATGTTTTCATTCTAGCGCTTACTGTTACCTTCTTAGTTTTAGCCGCTCAGTTTGAAAGCTTTATGCACCCCTTTGTGATCATGCTCACTGTGCCACTGGGTTTGATGGGCGCAATGTTTGGTTTATGGGTTGCAGGACTAACCATAAACATTTACAGCCAAATAGGCATTGTAATGCTGATTGGTCTTAGTGCTAAGAACGGTATATTGATTGTCGAATTTACCAATCAATTGCGCGATAAAGGCGTAGAGTTTAGTGAAGCTATTTTACAAGCAGCAACCCAAAGATTGCGACCAATTATTATGACCTCTTTGACTACGGTAATGAGTGCGGTGCCACTAGTGCTAGCCTCAGGCCCTGGTGCAGAGAGCCGTATGGTAATTGGTGTAGTGGTGTTTACTGGTGTTATTGTCGCAACCATACTTACGCTATTTGTTGTTCCTGCGGCGTACTATGCGCTGGCTCGCAATACTCAGTCTCCTGAGTTTTTACAACAAAAGCTCAACCAACAAGAAGCTGAAAGGCCGCTAAAAGAGCTTTAATCTCATCGTAGCGTTGCAAACCTATAGCAACGCTACTTTTCACTTCAACACACTTCCCTGCCGTAATTAAATGAAATAATAAACCTCCTTGCTCGTTCTTCTGTTACGCTAGATAATCCGTGTAATTTAACAGCTTTAAGGAACAACTAAATGAGTATAACAAATGAAACTGCAACATTTGGTGGTGGCTGCTTTTGGTGTATTGATGCCGCGTTTAGGCGCGTGAAAGGCGTTTTACAAGTAAGCTCTGGCTATACTGGCGGCGAAACAACTGAGCCTACGTATAAACAAATTTGCACTGGCATCACCGGCCACGCAGAGGTTGTACAGATTAAGTTTGACAGTAGCCAGATAAGCTATGAGACCTTACTGGCGATGTTTTTTACCCTGCATGATGCCACTCAGCTAAACCGCCAAGGTAATGATATAGGCACCCAATATCGAAGTGTGATTTATTATCATGATAGCGAGCAGCAAGCGCAAACTAATCAATATATTGCAAAATTACAAAGCCAAATACGCGAAGATATCGTCACTGAAGTTAGCCCTGCAACCACTTACTACCCAGCAGAGCAGTATCACCAAGACTACTACAACGAAAACCCTGAGCAACGCTATTGCAGTTTATTGATAGCACCTAAGCTGAAAAAGTTTGAGAAAGACTATAAACAGTTTTTAGTAAACTAAGCAAAGTGCTAAATAAGCATTTTCATCTGAATATAAAAAAGCCCGACAAACAAAAGTGTCGGGCTTTTTTATTTAAGCTAGAACGAGATCAGAGCTGGTAACTTGCGCCAACAAAGAAGCGACGGTCAACTGTATTGTAGTAAAACACTTCGCCAGTTGCATAATCCATACTTGAGTCAACCGCGTTGTATTGCTTATCAAATAAGTTTTCAACACGAGCAGAAAATGAAAGCGCACTGTTAAATTGATAATTTGCAGTTAAGTTCCATAACGTATAAGAACTAAGCTCTGTTACTTTACCTTTTCGATCACTACGGTACTGCATATCAAAACCGGCATCAAAATCGCCCCACTGCTTCGCAACAGACCAGTTCACAGTACGTGGTGAAACATAAGTTTGTGCTACACCCGTTTCGGTATTTTCAGCATTTAAATAAGTAAAATTAAACTGATTATCAAAACCAAGTACTGTATTGGCAAAGCTAAACTCAACACCCTCATGGCGTGCTTCATTTATATTTTCTGGCTGCCATTTACCAGCTGCATTAGGTGCCCATGCAATTAGGTTTTCAATATTATTTCTGAATATTGATATATCAAGCTTTGCCTGAGAAAAGTCTAAACTCAAACCTAACTCTTGGTTAGTTGATGTCTCTGGTGCTAAATTTGGATTACCTGGAGATAAAGGGTCAGGAAAATAAAGATCATTAAATGTTGGCGCTTTAAAGCCCGTGCTTTGGCTCAATCTAAGTGTTGCACGCTTATTTAAGTGATAACCAACAGCTGCGGCGTAAGTTGTTTCATTACCAAACTGCTCATCATCATCTAAACGCAATGCTAAATTTGCAATGAATTTATTATCATCAAAATAGCCCCCAAGAAATGCAGCTTTAGCTACTTTGCTATCCGCTAGATAAGCCTTACCATTAGTAAATATTTCATCTTTATACCAATTAAGCCCGCCATTAACGGTTAAAACTTGGCTTGCATTATAACTGCCGTGGTAATCAAATTGTTTACGTTTTGTTTTATAACTATTAGTAATAATCGCACCAGTGTAATCATAGCCTTTGTTGTCAGAATCGTCGGTTGCAATAGCAACATTAATTGAGTGCTTATGATCGGTAAAGGATTTATCCCAATCCAGCCCTAGCTGATAATTTTCAAATTCATTATTTTCTACGATACTATCAATAGGCGAGAAAGCATTGTCGTATTGTGCATTACCTTCACTGTATTGACCCAGCGCTTTAAGCTCACCTAACAGCTCATCTGCATAGCGAATATTAAATCCTAAATTTTTGTTCTCATAACCATCTTCATCCGATGCTACGCCTTGCAATACGTCAAAGCCATCCGTTTTTTCAAACCCAGCATTAAACGACGCTTTAACAGCATCAACTACCGTTGTACCTGCAACTTGATAATTTTGATAAGCATCAGTACCAAATGTTGCATCTAGGCTGACGGATTCCTTTGTACGAGTAATAATATTGATCACACCAGCGAGCGCGTCAGACCCATAAACTGCAGCACGAGAGCCTTTAACAATTTCAATGCGCTCTATTGAATTAAGAGGAATATTACTAATTGATTTATAACCAAGGGTTGCAGAGCCCGTACGTACGCCATCAATCAAAATAAGTGTATGTCGCGAGCTTGAACCGCGAAGTGACACGCCAGAACTTTGCCCAAAGCCACCATTGGAATTTATTTGAAAACCAACTTGGGTTGCTAGTAAACTCGGTAAATCACGGACATTACTTGTTTCAATATCACTGCGCTCAATAACAGTTACACTGGCAAGTACATCAGTAATTGATTGTTCAAATTTATTAGCGGTTACCGTCAGGCGTTCTATTGATTGCTCTGCAGACACAGAAAAAGACAACGCAGCGGCAATTGCTACGCATAGAGTAGATTTGTTTAACATGATATCCCCTGACCCGCGCCCACCGCACAAGTGATAGTAAATTGACTTCAAGGCCGGTCTCCGGACTTAACATAACTTGCTAATAAATTTAGCTAAAAGTATGTATCACCGTTGCGGGGGCAGTGTTGGACTTCGTTTATATCCTATAAACGCCACCAACTTCCCGATTATCTTGCTTTACTTAATCAACAACCTTGAAAAGTAACCACAAGCACCTTGAAAATAGGTCGCTATTGTGATTATTTTAAGCACAAAAGTCAATGGACGGCTATACATCTAAACACTCTAGGTTCTAGGAATAATCATAAGTTCTAAACTAAAAAAGCCAAACTACATTGCTGCAATTTGGCTTTTTCTAGCACCTAGAAACCTAGCTCCTAGCTTTCTAATCTCTAAAGTTTTTAAATTGAAATGGCTGCCCTAAATCGGCACTGCGCACTACTTGCATGGCTTCTTGTAGGTCATCACGCTTTTTACCCGTTACACGTACTTCTTCGCCTTGGATCGCGGCTTGTACTTTTACTTTAGAGTCTTTAATGGCTTTAACGACTTTTTTAGCCATATCTTTTTCGATACCTTGCTTTAGCGCAACATTACGGTAAACATTTTTTCCCGCACGTGAAATATCTTGCAGCTCTAAACTTGATACGTCCATACCGCGTTTTGATATTTTGCTCGCTAAAATATCAAACAACTGCATAACCTGTGAATCAGCTTCTGCTTTTAGTTTAATGGTTTTATCATTAAGCTCTATTGACGCATCAACGCCTCTAAAGTCAAAGCGAGTTTCAAGTTCACGGTTAGCGTTATCAACAGCATTTTTTGCTTCGTTCATTTCGACTTCCGAAACAATGTCAAATGAAGGCATAAGTCTCTCCTAACAAGATATTTTTAATTCAAATTTATATTGTCGATAATTATACTATATAAATTTTATAAATCTTTACACTTTTCTATGCTTTGTTCAGGTGCGATACGAAATTTGTTTGATATACTGCGGTTCTATTTTTAAACGATTTAGGATTTTTCGTGACTCGGCGTGTTTATCAAACTCTATTTTTAATCAGTATTCTGGTATTTACCTTTTTGTTTGCCCGCGATTTTAGGGGCGTTGGGGTATCGTCACTGCCTCATCTAGATAAGTTAGTGCATTTTATTATTTTCTTTGTTCTGGCAGCCGTCATGGTCAGAGCGTTCAAGCTACCTGTATTCGTTCACCTCGTGTTATTAGCATTTTATGGCATCGCTATTGAGCTAATGCAAAGCACAATCCCTTATCGTAGCGCATCTGTTGCTGATGTTGTTGCTGACTTTTCTGGGGCTGCTAGTTTCTTTTTGTTGTTCGGTATTTATTCTCGTTTTAAAAAGAATCAAAATGGCTAATATATTCGTCGTTGGCGATGGTGCCATTGGGCTGCTCTATAGCCATTATTTGAGTCAACAGCACAGGGTTACCCTACTTACCAAGCATGCTATTGACGAACCTCGTTTTTATCAACAAGCAAACGCGCCAAAACAAGCAATTAATTGCCAACTGACAAACCTGACTCAATTATCTGAGCACGGCCAAGTCGATGTTGTTATTTTTACTGTTAAAGCATATCAAGTTGCCACCGCATTTAGGCAACTAAAGCCTTTTTTAAGCGCTCAATGCCAATTGATTTTATCTCACAATGGCATGGGTAATGTAGATGAAATAAATAGCGAACTTACAAAACAACAAGGACTATATTTTTTAACAACACGTTTAGCGGGCTACAAAGATGCACCTTTTAGTGTGTTGCATACTGGTATCGGGAGCAGCATTTTAGGTGATTGTAACCAGCAAGCAAAAACACAACTCGCTGAAGTTAAAAATCTACTAAACGCTATTCCTGAATTAACAACCACAAATAATATACAACAATTACGCTTTGAAAAATTACTCGTTAATATTGCTATTAATCCACTCAGTGCGCTGCACAATGTGAAAAATGGCGCACTGACTGCACCACAGTTTAGTGGCATAATTTTAAATATCTTAAACGAAGCGTGTACCGTAGCAAATAAACTAGGTATTAATGTGCGACTTGCTGAAGCATTAGCGAACGCCTATCAAGTGATGAGTGATACCAAAAACAATTACTCATCAATGCATCAAGATGTCGCCCATAATCGCATCACAGAAATTGACGCGATGTGCGGTTATATTTGCCAAAAAGGTAATCAACTAGGTATTAATACCCCTCACAATCAATCTTTACTCGATGCTATCAGACATAAAAAAAGCGCGATTTAACTCGCGCTTGTTATTAATAACTATCAACCTTACAGGCGATAAACTTTAACATTGGCAAAGCCATTTTCATGTAAAATAAGCGCCTGTAGCTGACTCATTACACCTTTAGTGCAATATAAGTAGTAGTCTTTGTCTTGCGGTAGGTCTGCAAATTTGGTCGCTAAGCGGAAAAATGGCAAATGCACAACTTCTATCCCATCAATTTCAAGCGGTGCTGCATCTTCTTCTTCCGGCGAGCGAATATCAACAACAACTGCATCAGCTGGTAAATCAGAAACTGACTCTGCCTCTTTTAGCTCTTGTTTAGCTTCGACGTCAATGTCACGAATATCCATAATACGTGCGTTTTCAATAACAGTATTGAGCACATCAAAATCAAACTTTTGCTCTTCAGCTTCTACTACGGCAATTTTAGCTTTAACTGTAGGCTTTTTAGAAATCACACCACAGTATTCCGGCATAGTTTCGGCCATTTCTGCGGTGCCGATTTTACGAGCGATGTTTATAATTTCTTGTTTGTCGTGTTGGATCAGCGGGCGTAATATAAGCGTTTCGGTAACACGGTCAATCACACTTAAGTTGGCTAATGTTTGACTTGAAACTTGGCCTAGACTCTCACCGGTAACAAGCGCTTGAATCCCCATTTTTTCAGCTATTTGGCTGCCTGCACGCATCATCATACGTTTGAGAACTACACCCATTTGACTGTTTTCAACATTTTCTAAAATTTCGGCAACAACGGGGTCAAAGTCAACACTGATAAATTTAACTTTATGGGTTGAGCTAAACTGCTTCCAGATATAGTAGCTGGCTTGTTTAACTCCAATCTCGTGCGCTGCACCACCTAAATTGAAGAACAAAAAGTGCGTACGAGCGCCTTTACGGATCATTTGATAACTAGCAACGCCCGAGTCAAATCCACCTGACATTAACGACAAGACATCTTCTTGCGTTGGTAATGGGAAACCGGCCATACCATGATGGGTGTGCGTTACTACGTAAGCTTTATCATCTTTAATTTCAAGGCGAATAGTTACTTCAGGATTTTTCAGTCTTACGCTGGCGCCATCGACGTGTTGATTTAACCCACCCCCAACATAACGCTCTACATCGGTAGAAGTGAAATCATGCTTACCTTGGCGTTTACAACGCACACAGAATGTTTTGCCAACAACAGTGTGACCAACCATATCTAGCGCTTTTTCGTAAATATCGTGCAGGTTTTCGTAGTTAGTTTCGGTCACTTCAATAAACTGCACGATACCTGGGATCCGTTGTAAGCCATCGATAAAATCAATACGCATTTGCGCGTCATCTAATTTAGTTACGACGGATATATTGTCCCAGTTATTTTGTACTTGTACTTTTTCGTCAAGCTTGCGTAATACAATTTTAATGTTGTTCTCTAACAACTTAGTAAAACGTTTTCGCACAGAACGGCTTTTAATGGCTATTTCAGGATGGAGTTTGACGATAAATTTAAGCATAGTTTACTCGTTAGACAATATTTAGGATTCACGCACCCACGTGTTGGGCGCGGGATTATAACAAAAAATCTAACGTCTAGGAAATAAACAACCGCTGCGTTTAATTAAACAGGCTCTGCTTGTGCCGCTAATTTACTGTATTTTTCGCGTAACAAGTTAATTTTTGGGATACTTTGCTCGGTGCCAAATGCTTTAAAAAGTGCTAACACTTTTAAGATACCATTATAAATATCTTGCTGAATTAACTCACCGCTTAACCGTCTAGCTTTAATGTAAGGAGTCCAAAAACTGACAGTAATTTTTAGCATGTGAGCAAGCTCAACAGCATCTTCATCGTCAATTGCGATCATACCAACTTCACGCAGGCCAATTACAATTTCGCGCACTTGGCTTAACAAAGCTGCTTGGAACTCAATATAGTCTTTTTTCAGTACTTCGTCGCGAGATAAAATATCACCCAAATTGTCATAGAAAAAATGAAAACGCCACATCAACTCAAACAAAGCATCAAGATACCCAGTTAAGTGTGTCAATGCTTCATCCTGCTTTTCCATTGGCACAAACTGAGTGTGCAAATGCTTACTATATAATGCAAAAATATGGCGAATAATGTCTTCTTTATTTTTAAAGTGATAATAAAGATTACCTGGACTGATGCCCATGTGAGAAGCGATATGATTGGTTGTTATCGCGCGCTCGCCATGTTGGTTAAATAGCATTATGCTAGTTGTAATTATTTTATCTTTGGTACTCATATCCTGCGACTCTGATTATTTTTATTAGAGTAAATGACCATAATTTACTCAGTATTATTAGCCGCGCAGTATATACAAATATAATCCAATAAAATACTACCTTGAAAATTTCTAATCCATAATTCGTAGTTATTGTTTCTTATTGAAATAAACTCATTTACAAATGAAAATATGCAGTCGCAATTTGCAGGCTGATCTGGACAACAAAGACTGTTAATATAACCCTCAAAATAACACTAAGATGATATTTATGAAAGTCACCGCAATTTACCCTGGTACCTTTGATCCATTAACCAATGGACACACAGATCTGATCCAGCGGGCAGCTAAAATGTTTGATACTGTAATTGTTGCAGTTGCTCACAACCCTAGTAAAAAACCCTGCTTTAGCCTTGATGAGCGGGTAGCAATTGCCAATAGTTTACTCACTCATTTAGATAACGTCAGTGTTATTGGCTTTTCTGGATTATTAGCTGATTTAGCACGCGATCATAGTGCGAATGTGTTGATCCGCGGTATTCGTGCTGTGTCTGACTTTGATTATGAGTTTCAGCTTGCCAATATGAATCGTCGTTTAAATCCTGATTTAGAGAGTGTTTTTTTAACCCCAGCTGAAAAAAACTCATTTATCTCTTCAACCCTCGTTAAAGAAGTAGCCCGTCATAAAGGCGATGTCAGTGAGTTTGTACACCCTATTGTAGTAAAAGCATTGCAGGAAAAGTTACACGGATGAAGTTAAATATCTATTTAAGCGCCTTAATTGCCATTGCTACACCGGCGTTTGCAACACCTTGGATTGAAAGTGACGACCCTTTATTACGCGCTTCAATTGAAATGCTCTTTAACCAAGGTGTGATTAAACAACCGATCAATAGTTATCCCCTAATGTGGCAAGGTATTGCCAGAGATTTAAGTACAATTGAAAGCAGCAGTTTATCAACACAGAGTCAATTTGCTTATCAACACGTAAAACATGCCTTAGATAGAGCTAAACAAGGCAGTAGCTCTGGTGTCAGGCTTAACTACAATAGTGAGCCAGCTTTGCAACAAAGCTTTGGTAAGCGCGATCAACAAAAAAGTGGTATAAATAGCTATGGCTCTATCACTGGCGACCGTGTTAGCGCCAAAGTCAGTGTTAATTACGCTGATGAGGCACTAGATGATGAACACATAAACTATCATGGCAGCTACTTGGCAGTATTAATGGGCAATTGGTCTGTTAGCGCCGAACAAGTAAGCCATTGGTGGGGGCCTAGTAACGACAATGCGTTACTACTGTCAAATAATGCCCCACCAATGAAAGGGCTAAGAATTAACCGTGCTAACACACAATACGTGGGACCAAGCTGGCTATCATTCATTGGTAACTGGCAGTTAACTGGGATTTACGCAAAACAAAAACCACATTTAAGTAATGGTGAAAAAGGCGACTACTGGGCTATGCGCTTTGCCAGCACTCCACTTGCGGGGCTTGAGGTTGCATTTAGCTCAGCGGGCTCTGACTATTTAACCAGCACAGAAATAGCTCCCAATTCGCTCGAACTGATAACAACTAAGCAACGCTTAACCAGTTTAGATGCTAAGTACTCAACCAGCATCGCCAATCAACCGATTGCTTTTTATACTGAGCTAATGGGTAAAAATGACAGTGGTATTGCGCCCAGTGATCCTTTTTATACCCTTGGTGTAGAGAGTTTTTTTGGTGATCAAAAACAGTTATTAAAAACCTATTTTGAATATTCAAATACCCAACAAGATTGTACGGCCCAACTTAGCTGTAATGAGGCTAATGAAAGCTTTACGAACTATGCCCAAGCCTATAATCATAAAGACCGCTTAATTGGCTCTGCAACACCACAACAAAGTAAATCAGCAGTATTAGGTGCGCATTATCATACTATAAACGGTTATGGCGGCTATGCGAAGTTACGTTGGTTTAAAACTGACATCACCGACTTGACTCAAGTCGCTGAAACGTTTGAACGCTTACAATTAGAGCTTGGTTATCAGCAGGCTATTTTTAGTGGTTTATGGAAGATCAGCGGCTCAGTGTATAAAGACGAACTTGCTAACGAGTCTGATACCAACAGCGCATTAAAAACCAGCTGGGAATATCGGTTTTAAGTGTTCTAAACAAGGGCCTGATGTTTATTTAGGCCTTTGATTATCAGAGCCTTTCGTAATAATTTGCTTAAGCCTAAAAAATCTTTATTTATAGCTAAGGCTGTTATCATCATCACATCGCATATATTAACGCCAAAAGAATAAACTGACCAAAGCCACCAAGGCTCAGAATTTGATCGCACATAGATATCGCAATAAATTGCGGTAATTAAAATGGCATTTAAGATAAGCCCACACACAATATAGCAATTAACTGGAGAGGGGCTAATCTTTTGATATCTGATCAATAACCCAATGCATGTAAGAGTGAGTAAATCGTATATAAACCAGTTCAAATAAGTTGAATACACTAAATATAAGTGCTCGCTCGTTATATAAGAAACGGCCATTATAAATGAAAGTATTACTATGCTTTTATTGGGGTTATTTATGTACAGTACCCAATTTAATAAAAAGACCATTAAGAATCCCCACTCGATAAATACACCGATGTACGGACCAACTACGTCATTTATAAACATAAGCTAAATGGAGTGTTTTACGTGATGTGTTTTAAATAATGCTTTAATTGCATTTTTAAGCCTAATTAAACCTAAAATGTCACGATCGACAATCAAGGCTACTATCATTGTAAAATCAATGATATTCACACCGAAAGAATATATATCCCACAGGAACCAAGGTTCTGTATTTTCAATAATATGAAGATCGTAATACATACAAAAGAAAAGAAATGTATTCGTTGAAAGACCTGTTATAACATACGTAAATGCTGCTGACTTTAAGCCTGAACGAGCCAAAAGAGCACCAAATATAATTACTGCCAATGTTGCAATATCATAAAGCGCCCATTGAAGATAAATTCCCGAAGTTTCAAACCAAGTAAATAGATGATCACTTATAAAATAAGATACAAAAGCAACAAAAGATGTAATTAATAAAACATTATCTCTTTTTAAATCAGCTACCCATAAAAAAAGATTGAAAAAGAAAGCCATCATGAAACCCCAAACGACAAGGGCACCTAAAGATAAACCAAAATGTTCTGTTAAATACATCTGTCACTCATAGTTATCTATCTAGGGCGTTTATCAGGATCTAATACGATAATCCCACCACCGCGTTGAATTTCAGCTTCGCCTTTTGATGCTAACAAAGCCTCATTAGATATAGACACTGTATCAGATTGTAGGGTTTTATTACTAGCGCTTTGTTCAAGTGCTGGCTTTGATTGTTGCATATTATTATATGCTTGCATTTGTAATTGGCTGTTAGCTGTAACTTGCATAAGATTAATCCTTTCAATAAATGTTGAATAAAATGACTTATTAAATAAGCCACTGTTTTTAACGCTCTGATAACAGCTTGGCGCTTTTAAAGATGAACTCACGCTGAGCCATCTTACACCTAAGTAATAAGCAATTACTGATCCAACATTTAAAAAAACGATCTTTTTTGATCTTTTATTTGCTACAGCTAACCAATACAACAGGTCATACCAGATGTAGCAAAACATAAAAAAACGCACAGGGATAACCGTACGCTTTTTATATCCAGGGA
Source organism: Pseudoalteromonas rhizosphaerae (assembly GCF_028885455.1). Taxonomy (NCBI): domain Bacteria; kingdom Pseudomonadati; phylum Pseudomonadota; class Gammaproteobacteria; order Alteromonadales; family Pseudoalteromonadaceae; genus Pseudoalteromonas; species Pseudoalteromonas rhizosphaerae. The sequence goes on along the minus strand of NZ_CP118496.1, from coordinate 865,215 downwards.
TTTTAAGCCACGTTTTTACACGGGATCTCCGTACTCGTACTTAGCTTTAAAATAAATTCCATTGCGACTTCGTCACAATTGTCTCTGCGTAAACACAGTTCACAATCTTTCATTACCTTTTCCGGTAAGCTGTCTTTAGTACAGAATGTGAAACCTTGTTTCTCAAAGAAATCAGGTACTCGCGTCAAAACAATGATGCGATTGAGTGCCAATTTTTTGGCTTTAACTAATAAATGTTCAACTAACTGACGACCTTGCCCAGTAATACCTGTTTCAGGATCTATCCCTAGTGAACGAATTTCAGCAAGACCAGTATCATAAATATACAATGATGCGCAGCCCGCGACTTCTCCAGCGACTTCGGTAACTGCAAACTCATTGATTGAATGTACCATGTCGCTTTTAGCACGCGGTAAATTTTCACCTACCGTAGCCCAGTGCTGGATCAATTTAGCAATTGACTCTACATCGTCAAGATTAGCGTCACGAACTGTTATTTGCTGTTTTTTTTTGGCATCTTTAACTGCAACTGTAACTTGCTCTAAAGATGTACCACCAAGTGCTTGGCGCGCTTTTATACATGCGTCTATCTCTAGTACAGCATATACGTCCTGTGCAAAAATACTATGCACCGATTGGAATTGCTCTAAACTTAAATCTTCTAAGTTATTCCCTTGTGCGATAGCCATTTGTACCAACACACCAACAATATGATGACCTTCCCTAAAAGGGATCCCTTTGGCGACTAAATAGTCAGCAAGCTCTGTCGCATTTGAATGCCCGCCCTTAGCAGCGGCTAAAGTACGATCGCCATTTACTTTTATACCTTTGATACACGCTTGCGCCATATGAATACAAGCTAGCCACGTTGGCATGGCATCAAATAAGCCTTCTTTATCTTCTTGCATATCTTTATTATAGGCAAGTGGCAGTGCTTTTAACGTCATCATCATGGCACTAAAGGCACCAAATACACGCCCTGTTTTACCGCGAATAAGCTCTAGCGCATCGGGGTTCTTCTTTTGTGGCATCAATGATGAGCCTGAAGTAACATTATCTGCTAACTCAATGAAACCCGCTTCACCCGAATTATAAAAGATCAAATCTTCTGACATACGCGATAAATGGATCATAGAGATTGATGCACAGCTTAATAGCTCAACCACAAAGTCACGATCTGATACGGCATCTAAACTATTTTTAGTCGCAGCGGTAAAACCTAACCCCACGGCAAGTGCTTGCCGATCAATTGGGTACGCAGTACCGGCAAGTGCCCCACTGCCCAAAGGGCAAAAATTCATTCGCGCTTTAGCATCTGCTAAACGGCTTTCATCACGTTCGATCATTTCCACGTAAGCCATACACCAATGACTAAACAACAATGGCTGAGCACGTTGTAAATGGGTATAACCAGGTAAGATAGTGCCCAGCTCACGTTCAGCTAAAGCGATAAACTCACCTTTTAACTGACCAAGCGCCGTAAGTATGTGAGCGGCGGTATCACGACACCATAAACGAAAGTCAGTAGCGACCTGATCGTTACGACTACGTCCGGTATGTAATTTTTTAGCTAAGTCACCCACTTTTTCGATCAATGCAGCTTCAACATGTGAGTGAATATCTTCAGCTCCTGACGTTGCCACAGCTTGTGGATCAGCTTTTACTTCGTCGAGTAATTCATATAACGCAGCAACTAACTTTTTGTGTTCATCACTACTTAATACGTCAACCTGCTTAAGGGCACCTGCCCACGCTACAGAGCCAACTATATCCTGCTCTGCGAGTTGATAATCGAAGGGAAGTGAGTCGTTAAATTGTTTAAACGCCTCATCTGGACCCGTAGAAAAACGTCCGCCCCATAATGCCATGAAATCTCTCCAAACCCTGAAATTGCCCCGCCTTATTGTTACGGGGCTGTAGTAAAATTACTTCTTCGCTAGTGCTGAAATTCTGCTTGAAAGCGAGAATAAACGAATAAAGCCTTCAGCATGCGATTGGTCGTAAACATCATCTGCACCAAACGTAGCAAAATCTTCGCTGTATAAGCTATTAGGTGATTTTTTCTGAACCGCTGTTACTTGGCCTTTATAAAGCTTAAGAATAACTTCACCAGTAGCCACAGTTGATAACGCTTCTGCGCCCGCTAAGATTGAATCTTTAAGTGGTGTAAACCAACGACCGTCATATACTAAATGTGAAAACTCGCCGCCCAGTACTTCTTTCCATTTGCGGCTTGCTTTATCAAGTACTAACTCATCAATCGCTTGTAATGCCGCCATGATCACTGTGCCACCAGGGGTTTCATAACAACCACGGGATTTCATGCCCACTAAACGGTTTTCAACGATATCAACCCGACCAACACCATGTGGGGATGCAATATCATTAAGTTTAACTAGACAATCATACGGTTTAAGCTGCTCGCCATTGACAGCAACAACTTCACCTTCAACCACGTTTAAGGTAACAAATTCAGGCTCATTGGGTGCTTGCTCTGGTGAGTTAGTCCAAGTCCACACTTGCTCACTTGGTTGGCACCACGGATCTTCAAGCTCGCCACCTTCATGAGAAATATGCCATGCGTTTGCATCACGGCTGTAGATTTTAGTTGCCGATGCAGAACATGGAATATTACGCTCTGCCAAGTAATCAAGTAATGACTCACGGCTTGATAAGTCCCACTCACGCCATGGCGCAATAACTTGAAGATCAGGCGCAAGGGCCGCAAAACAAGATTCAAAGCGCACTTGGTCATTACCTTTACCAGTACAACCATGAGAAAGTGCATCAGCACCTACTTTACGAGCAATCTCAACTTGCGCTTTAGCGATAATAGGACGTGCCATTGACGTACCTAATAAATAAGTACCTTCGTAAATTGAACCGGTTTTTAACGTTGGGTAAATATAATCACTTACCATTTCGTCTTTTAAGTCAACTACATAACATTCAGACGCACCAGATGCGATCGCTTTTGCTTCAACGCCTTCAAGTTCTTCAGCACCTTGACCTACATCGGCAACAAACGCGATAACTTCACAACCGTAGTTTTCTTTTAACCATGGCACGATGGCTGACGTATCTAAACCACCAGAATAGGCTAATACAACTTTTTTAATAGAACTCATTGGTGATACCTTACACAAAATTTGGATTTAATAATGAAACAAGCAATGCGTTTTGCGCATGCATACGGTTTTCTGCTTGTTGTATAATTTTTGACGCCGGACCATCCATTACCTCAGAAGTAATTTCAAATTCACGGTGTGCTGGCTGGCAATGCAGTACAGTGTCAGCCCCAGTCTGTTTAAGCAACGCCGCATTTAATTGATACGGCATGTACTTTTCTTTTACTTGTTCAAGTGGCGTATCATCGCCCATTGATACCCATGTATCGGCATACACTGCGTTAGCGCCTACAGCCGCTTCAACACGATCACTCACCATCACTGATGCACCATTCATTGCGGCAATTTGCTCAGCCTGCTTTAAAATTTGCGAGTCTGGTGAACTACCTTTAGGGCATACGGCAACAAAATCTGTGCCTAAAGTAGCCGCAAGTAACATCAGTGAATGCGTTACGTTGTTGCCTTCACCTAAATAAGCTAATTTTAGCTGGCTTACATCGCCATATACTTCTTGCAGTGTTAGAAAGTCAGCAAGTGCTTGGCATGGATGATATAAATCGCACAGACTGTTGACCACAGGTACGCTTGAAAATTCAGCAAGTGTGGTTAATGTTTTATGCTGATATACCCGCGCCACAATACCGTCAGCCCAACTGGCAATGTTCAATGCAAAGTCTTTTACTGATTCACGTGCGCCCATGGCGCCATTTTGTGAATCAAGATACACCGCATGTCCACCTAACTTATTAATACCTATATCAAATGATAAACGCGTACGTAAGCTTGGTTTTTCAAATAAAGTAACCACCGATTTGCCAGCCAGTGCTTGACTAAAATCAGCGGGGTTTGCTTTAATTTTTTGCGCTAAGTTAAGTAATTTAAGTGCGCCTTGTTGGTCTAACTCTAGACCCGATAAAAAATGATTAAACATATAAAACCTATGGTGTAATTTTTGTTCCGACGTGCTCCCCCGCGAGTAGAGCAATTAAGTTTTCTGGCTTTTGCCAGCTCGAAATGTAAACGCCACGTCGTAAGTGCTGGGCAGCAAGAAGGCTGGTCTTTACTTTGACCTCCATCCCACCCAAAATTACTCCTTCTGCAATTAAAGTATTGATCTGGTTTGTGTCAAGTTGATGTAACGGCTGTTTATTTGCATCAAGTACAGCTTCTACATCAGTCATAAAAATAATTTCCGCATTAAGCTCTTTAGCTATTGCCGCCGCCGCTTCATCAGCGTTTACGTTATACCAAAGGCCATCTTCACCAAAGCCGATAGAGCTGACCAGAGGTAAACGACCAAGTTTTAATAACTCCGGTATCACACTTTGCACACCGCCGTCACAATTACCAACTTGACCAAGCGCTTTGAGTTTTTGTGACGAAATAACGCCCGCTTCGTATAAACTAAGCCCGACGGGTTTATGACCTGCGATAATTGCTTGGCTCATTAATTGTTTATTAGCACACCCAGCAAGCGCGCCAACAATATAAGGCATTTGCTCTTTTGGACTGATGCGTAAACCTTGATGTTTCGCACTAGCAAAACCAGCCTCAATCAACCAATTATCAACTAGTGAACCGCCACCATGAACGATGACAAATTGTGCTTGAGTTTGCGATGCAAGCGCCTCAAATAACGCTTTAGCCGCGTCTTCTGTATTGAGTACTGCACCACCGAGTTTAATGACCCATGTTTGCATTACTAACTACCCTTTTAAACCTGTACTATGGACAATACCCATGGCTAAATTAATGCACTGCAATGCTTGCCCTGCAGCACCTTTTAATAAGTTATCAATAGCTGCCATCACAATTAGCTGCGTACCTTGCTGCTGCCATGCAATATCAACGTAAGGCTGCTTTGCAACTCCTTTAATTGATGGCATTTTATTACCAAGCAATCTGATCAGTGGCTCATCAGCAAGCACTTGATAAGCTTGTGTAACTTGCTCTGGTGTAACTCCAGGTTTCAATTGCACATAAATAGTTTCTAAAATACCGCGTGGAAAATTACCTAAATGCGGCGTAAATAGCACCTTGTGACCTAAATGCTGCTCAATCTCAGGACTGTGTCTATGATTAAACAATCCATAAGGTGCTAACGACACTTCACAAAAATGCGTGGCTACACTAGCTTTACGCCCCGCACCGGTTACACCCGATACAGCATTAATAATAATGGTTTGCTCGGCTAATAAGCCGGCTTGTTGCAAAGGTTTTAACGCATTCAGCGCTGCTGTTGGATAGCAACCAGCCACAGCGACTAAATGCGCTTTAGCGATTGCTTCACTATTCCATTCAGCCAATCCGTAAGCCGCTTCACTTAGTAATTCCGTATGTTGATGCTCAAAACCATAATAAGTTTGATAATCTTCATTACTGCTTAAACGGTAGCCACCCGATAAATCAAATACTTTTTTGCCCATGCTTAAAAAACGTGGCGCTAAGTCAACACTCACTTTATGATCAGTACACAAACATACAAAATCGGCCGACTTTTCAATATCGTTATAGGCGCTCTCACTAAGAGGCAATAAAGGAGAATCAAGCAAACCTAAATGCTCAGGATACAAGTCACTTAATAATTTACCCTTATCTAAGCTTTGCTCAGATACATAGCAACCAGCTAAGTTTAATTGCGGGTGTTTTACTACCAAACTTGCTAATTCTGCGCCGCTATAGCCACTTGCGCCAATAATCACTACTTTCATTCGTTACTCTTTTTGGTTTTTTGTTACTACATTTATATTCAAATCGGGTTTAACAGTGCATAAAACACTATTTTATGAATGAAATCTGGTTATCGTCGTTTTATATTCATTGCGTCGCTTTAATATATTTATGCTTAAAAAGTGAATTGATATTCATCATAAATACTTTTATATTGTTATGCAATTAGATTGAATACTTATTTTGGATTTTTTTATGTCATTACCGTCTTTTTTATCTATGTATCAGCAATTGATTGCTGCACCTTCAATTAGTGCCATGGATGAGTCATTGTCTATGAGCAATAAAGGGGTGATTGATTTATTAGCTACTTGGTGTACAAGTCTTGGATTTGAATGTGAAATTACTGAGTTGTCGGGCCCTAAAGGTCGTTTTAACTTACTCGCAAAACGTGGCCAGGGAGATGGTGGTTTAATGCTTGCCGGTCATACCGATACAGTCCCATTTGATGATAGTCGTTGGAACTATAATCCGTTTAAATTAAGTGAAGATAACAATAAATTATATGGTTTAGGTAGTATTGATATGAAAGGGTTTTTCGCTTTTGTATTGCAAGCAATCAGTGAACTAGATGAGAATATTCAAACACAGCCAATTTTGATTCTAGCTACTGCCGACGAAGAAACCACCATGGCCGGTGCACAGCAAGTTTGTCAGCATAAAAACTTAAAGCCAGCTCGGTGTATTATTGGTGAACCTACTGATATGACACCTGTTTTCACACATAAAGGACATATGAGCAGCGCGATTCGCGTAGTCGGTCGTTCCGGACATAGCTCTGATCCTGAACGTGGTTTAAATGCCATTGAAGTGATGCATAAAGTTATTGCAAAACTGTTAACTTTAAAAGAGCAATTAAAGAATAAATATGCAGTTGAGCATTTTATTATTCCTTACCCTACTTTAAATCTAGGACACATTCATGGTGGCGATAATGCAAATCGCATATGTGGCTGCTGTGAAATGCATATTGATATGCGCCCTTTACCGGGTCTAAGTGTGCAAGAACTGCAAATGATGCTGTTAAAAATAGCTACAGAGATCAATAACCAATATCCAGATTCAGTCAGTGTGATGGATATGCACGAGCCAATCCCCGCTTTTACCGGCAGTACTGATTCGGCATTAGTTAAACTGGCAGAAAAAATATCAGGAGAGCAAGCAGTTGCAGTGAACTACTGTACTGAAGCGCCATTTATTCAACAATTGGGTTGTGAAACGATTGTGATGGGACCGGGTTCAATTAATCAGGCTCACCAACCCGATGAATTTTTGGCGATGGAAAAAATTAAACCATCTCAACATATTATCACTGAAATGATCAGAACATCGTGTTTTAGCTAACAAAGAAAGTGCTGCTTGCGTTATCCCCACGCAACCTGGGAATAACGCAACTGTTACTGCTCAGTCCATGTATTTCTTAAGATATTTCTTAAATACAGGATCTGTTTTAGCCAGCTCTTTTTGCTCAGCAAGTATATCTTTTAAAATACTCTCTGATGTCAGCGGATTTGCAAGTACGACTCGAAATACCACTGTAGGTTGATGATCATACTGCGCGGGAGTTAAACGGGTACGGGACACAAATGAACGACCGGCTTCACGTTGGCGTTTTTGCATACTGGCAGTAAAACGATTTAACGAGGCAAAGATATCCAAACGCGTTTGTTCATCTGCTTGAGCTATTTTTTGTTTTATCTGTTTTGGCACATAACGGTATGTCAGTAAACATAACTCAGGTTCTGAGATCAGCTCAAAGTCGTCATCTGCTTTCACTAAATCAGCAAAGTAACGGGCTTTTTCAATTCCTTTATCTATTAAGATTTCGTAGCCTTTACGGCCAATAACGCGTAAGCAAGCATGCACTAACATCGCCATACCAGGACGACTACCTTCAAGCGTATGACTACCTAAATCTTTTGATCCTTTACGTAAAATATATTCTGCATGATGTTCTATAGCATCCGTAGCTGTAGGATCTTTAAATAGCACTAACCCAGCGCCCATTGGCACATACATTTGTTTATGAGCATCGATGGTAATTGAATCTGCTCGCTCAATGCCTTTTAGTAACGAGCGGTATGTACTAGAAAGCAGCGTAGCTCCTCCCCATGCTGCATCTACATGAAAATGGCAGTTGAGTTCAGCGCTTAAATCAGCCATAGCATCAAGAGGATCAATATTACCGGTTTCAGTCGTGCCGGCTACCCCAACAATCGCCATCACTTTTATACCTTGCGCTGCTAGCTCATGGGCTTTGGCGCGCATTGCATCAACATCAACCTTATTGTTATCTGCAGTTTTAATGGCAATAAAGTTATCACGGCCAATGCCAAGTAAATCAGCTGATTTTCCTAGCGAGTAATGGCCACGTTCGGAAATAAGTACTGCAAGGCCTTTATATCCATAATGCAACATTGCACGGATCAAACCTTGTGAACCAATCCCTTTAAATTCGCCGTCCGCTTTCAGTAAGCGATTACGAGCAATCCACAATGCGGTAATATTCGCGATTGTGCCACCCGAACAAAAAGCACCTAGCGACGTTTTCGCACTGTGCATCCATTTGCTATAAAAACTGTCATCTTGCCCGTATGCCAAATGATGCATCATACCAAGCACTTGGCGCTCAAGCGGAGTAAATGCTTTGGAAGTTTCTATTTTTACTAAGTTTTGATTAAGGCCAACCATCAACTTAGAAAGTGGCAATACAAAATGCGGTAATGCTGACGTCATGTGCCCAATAAAGCTTGGCGCAGCGGTATGCACTGAATGAGCGACAAGTTGCTCCATAATATCTTGCGCATAAGCAGATACAAAAGTCGGATCTTCTGGGATCGCTGCCGATTGAAAATCTTTTTCAATCTCATGCAATGGCTTTTCAATTGCCGCTATGTTCTCATTCAAAAAACCTGCTAAATTGCTCGAGATCTCAAGTTCGATTTTACTCAAAGTTGAGTCTGGTGCTTCAGGCACAGTAAATATACGCATCAGAGTTTCTTTAGAGGCGACGGCACAACGCTTTTGATCCATCTTTATACCCAGTGAATGTAGCTTTGTTTAGCTGAAGATCCATATCAATGAACTCCATCGCTAATAACGCCAAAACTACAATGATTCTATGAAATGCGTTAACTTTACTGTAATAGAGTAGAAATGTCTCGTATAAAGCCACAAAAGTAGCCAATTGCATGACAAATTAATGATAAGTTGATTAATATTTATCATTAATTTGGCTAACTATATTTTTATAGGCGATACAGCCTTTTTTTGTATAATAGAAGGGCTAATAAATCAAGGAAGAGCATGATAAATACAAATTTACGGACAAATTGGATAATCGCGGGTTTCATACTGTTTTTTATCAGTTTATTAAGCTACATCTATTACACCTACAACAGCACCCGTAACGATATTATGCACAGCGTCGATACTCGATTACTCAATGCGGCATTAAGTGTCAAGCATATACTTGGTGATGACTATCATCAAAAAATCAATGCAGGCCAATATATATCATCAACCGAATACCAACAAAAAAGTCGGCAACTTTCAGAGTTTGCTAATGCGTTAAATATCGCTTATGTGTACGCCATGATATTAAAAGACGGTAATGTACATTTTAGTGCATCGAGTTACACTCAAAACGATCAAAATACCGGTAGAATCACCCAATTACTCGATCTTTACCCTGAAGCAACTGCCGCTAATATTGGCGCATTTTATTCAACAGAGCCGGTGTTTGAAATATCAAAAGATCAATGGGGACATTTTAAAACAATTTTTGTCCCTTTCGTTGATGCCAATGGAGTCACCTACTTAACAGGGGCCGATATCACCATATACGATCTCAATCAGCGATTAGCGCAAAGTGTATCTAAAGCTGCGGGCATGGCCATTTTTTTCTTTTTTATTGCTCTGTTGGTAGCCGGTATTTATGTGTATTTATTGAAACGTGCAATTTCAACCGATACCAGTAGTGGCTTTGCCAATCATATTGCACTTGAATATTATATTAAAAACTCCCCTAATCATCATCTGCAACTTGCTGTTATTTGGGTAAATGAAGTTGAAGATATAAGCAGTTTTTATGGTACTGAAGTAGGCGACCGCGTTATGAAAAACTTGTTGCAACACTTCAAAAAGCGCCGCCCTGCGGGTAGTCAGATGTTTCGTCTAACGACCAACAAAATAGTCCTCATCGCTCCTTTGGGTAAAGATAATGCAGGTTTTCTCGAGGTGATCCAAGCCTATAATTGCAGTACCCCATTACTTACCGACCCTTTTATATACATCACCTTGTGCGCAGGCATCGCCAGTGGCAATAAATCAATGTTACTTGAAAATGCCCATATTGCCGCATTACAAGCCAAGCAGGGACGCCACACTGTGGTCAATTACTCCAGCGCACTACATGATGTAAAAAACCAATATCAGTATAATGTAGCAATGGCAAAAGAAGTACGTGAAGCATTTGAGAACAACAGAATTGTGCCTTATTTTCAGGCAATTTATGATAATGAAACGAATGCCATTATTCAGTATGAATGTTTGGCTAGAATGATCACCTGCCATGGTGAAATTCTTAAACCAGAATCGTTCTTAGATGTCGTTAATCGCTCTCGCATGGATGGCATGCTCACCCGCACTATGCTCACACAATGCTTTGCACGATTTAGAAAAACCAGTACGTGCTGGAGCATCAATATTACAGCCCAAGATATGCTTGATCCAAGCCTTGCTGAATTTTTGGAAAACGAATTTAAACGCTATCCACTACCGAGTAATATTACCTTAGAACTATTGGAAACCGAAGCTATCGCAAATTTTTCTGAAGTAAAAGCATTTATAACCATGGTTAAAAATCGTGGTATACGGGTAATAATTGATGATTTTGGTACAGGTTATTCGAATATCTCTAATGTACTAAAATTAGAAGTAGATGGTATTAAGCTTGATGGTAGTTTGATCAGACAGATCATTCACGATAAAGACATTTATCTATATGTTGAGCATATTGCCAACTTTGCAAAGCAACTCAACTTACAGCTAATTGCTGAGCATGTAGAGAGTAAACCTATCGCCAACGCGCTTAAAAAAGCAAATGTGACGCTAATGCAAGGCAATTACTTTGCCGAGCCTGTGCCACATATTACTGCAAATAAAAATCAACCGTATCCAATCTCTTAACCTGAACTCAGGTTAAGAGATAAACGAAAACATTAACTTATAAAACACTTAATTTTTATTTCGAGCCAGCATTTAAATTAATCACTAAACGGTGACTTTGTTGACCACTTGCCCAATATTTACGTTCAAATGGCGTAACTGCCAGGTCATTTTGATAAAGTTCGACTGTGCAGTCGTGTCCGGTGAGCTTCAGTGCTTGAGCAAACTCTTTAACATAAATATCCCAATTGCTGCGAACTTCTAACAGCCCACCTAATTTAACGATAAATGGAAAAATAGCAGCGCCATGCCAGCGACGTTGAATATGCTTCGCTTTTGGCCACGGATTTGGATACAGCAAATAATGATGTGTGGGTTGCCAATTAGCCGCCACTGCGAGTCGCCAAAAGTCATTTAAATCGGCTTGCACTAAAATGTACTGACCTGAATCGGTTTGTTTATATTCAATATCATGCTTATCCAAACGATGCGATGACTTATCAATTCCTATAACTAACGCATCAGGGTGGCGTTTAGCTAAATTAGCCGTGCTTTCACCTACCCCACAACACGAATCTAAAATAATGGGCCCATTAAAAGCCTGCACTTTTTCATTTACTTGATCAAACGCCGTTTGCGTATGAGCTGCAATGGGTTTTTTAAACTGGGCAGTTAAATGCTTGTTAACTATATCATCCAGCTTTTCATGTAAGCCTTGTTGATTCGATACAATACTTCGTGAATTTGCATCACTCATTAGTGTCTTAACCCCACACCTTTTTTAATTAACGTTAAAGCTAATATAAATAAGGCTGTAATAAATAATAACAACACGCCAAATGCGACAGTTAAATCAACATCCGACACGCCTAAGAAACCATACCTAAAGGCATTAACCATATAAATAATTGGATTAACCTGCGATACGCCTTGCCAAAACTCTGGCAATAAAGTGATTGAGTAAAACACACCACCTAGATAGGTCAATGGCGTTAAAATAAAGGTCGGAATTATACTGATATCGTCAAAGCTATTAGCATAAATAGCATTGATCAAACCGCCTAAAGCAAATACCGCAGAAGTTAAAATTACTGTCGCGATGATCACAAAAATATTATGGATTTGAATATCAACAAATAATAACGACACACACGTAACAATTAATCCTACCAGCATGCCACGGGTCATGCCGCCACCCATATAGCCAAGCACAATAATATAATTAGGCACTGGTGCAACTAACAGCTCTTCAATGCTTTTTTGAAACTTGGTTGAATAAAAGCTTGATGCCACATTAGAATACGAATTAGTGATCACCGACATCATGATAAGACCCGGTACAATAAACTCCATATAACTAAAGCCCCCCATATCACCAATACGAGAGCCTATAAGATTACCGAAAATCACAAAGTACAAACTCATAGTGATTGCCGGTGGCACGAGTGTTTGTACCCAGATACGCAAAAATCGAATGCACTCTTTAAACCATAAACTCTTTAAGGCTACGCCATATTTAAACATCTACTTGCCCCGCCCTTGCTCTAGTAAACCTACAAACAACTCTTCTAATCGATTAGCTTTATTACGCATGCTAAGCACGGTATTGCCCTGCTCGGTTAATGCTGTAAATACTGCATTCAAGCCCTGTGACTTGGCTACTTCAACCTCAATAGTATGATCATCAGCCATAGTAAACTTATAACCATCAAGCGTAACGGTAACTGGCTGGACAGGCTGTTTTAAATCAAGAATAAAGGTTTCTTTATCTAGTTTGGCAAGCAGTGCTTTAATGGTGGTGTTTTCAACGATAATGCCGGAATCAATAATCGCGATATTTTTACACAGCAGTTCGGCTTCTTCTAAGTAATGGGTGGTGAGAATAATCGTCACCCCCTGCTCATTAATTTGTCTTAAAAAATCCCACATCGAACGGCGTAATTCAATATCAACACCGGCGGTTGGCTCATCTAAAATTAGCAGTTTTGGTTCATGCATTAACGCGCGAGCAATCATTAAACGACGTTTCATACCGCCTGATAGTGTTCGTGCTTGTTTGTCTTTCTTTTCAAGTAAGCCTAATTGCGCTAAATATTTATCCGCTCGTTGATGCGCCACCTTACGGGGAACTCCGTAATAACCCGCTTGATTTACCAGTATTTGCGTCAACGTTTCAAACTGGCTAAAGTTAAACTCTTGTGGCACTAAGCCTAGTTGTGATTTAGCGGCTTCTAAATCTGAATCTATGTTGTGACCAAACACCTCTACTAAGCCTTTGGTTTTATTGACCAATGATGAGATTACCCCAATGGTAGTTGACTTACCCGCGCCATTTGGGCCTAACAAGGCAAAAAAATCACCTTCATATACTTTTAGATCAACGCCTTTAACGGCTTCAACACCATTTTTATATACCTTGGTCAGGCCTTCAATATTCAAAGCCAATGCTTTACTCATGATTTACCCTCCCCATAACCCCAACGTTTAGTTAGTGTGTGTGCAATATTTAAATGATCTAAAATACGTGCAACCATAAAATCAACTAAGTCATTAATAGTTTGCGGTTGATGATAAAACCCTGGTGCAGCTGGCATAATTGTTACCCCGAGCTTTGCGAGCTTTAGCATGTTTTCTAAATGGATTTCACTAAATGGCGTTTCTCGTGGCACTAAAATTAACTGACCACGCTCTTTAATCACGACATCAGCGGCGCGCTCTAATAAATTATCAGAGGCCCCCATCGCTATTGCAGAGACAGAGCCTGCACTACACGGGCACACGACCATTTTTTTCGGCGCTGCAGAGCCAGATGCCACAGGGCTAAACCAGTTATCTTTACCAAATACTTGTAACTGTCCTGGCTGTGCTTTAAATAAGCTACTTAATTGTTCGGTGGCTTTATCTTCATTGGCTGATAATTTAATGTTTGATTCAGTATCTAGCACTACACGCGCCGCGCTTGAGATCAATACATACACGCGAAACTGCTGCGCGAGCAATACTTCAAGTAATCGTAAGCCATATGGCGCGCCTGACGCACCACTAAAGGCCAGCGTTATGGTTTCTTTATATTGCACTGTCGCTCCGGTTTATTGCTGGATAAATTTATGCTGCAAAGCTGTTATCAATGTGTCGTGGAGGCCATTAAAGCCACCATTACTCATGATTAAAATATGTTGCTGCGGTTGCGCTTGGGAGACTACTTGTTCAACGATCTCATCTGTATTACTCAAGCATAACATACCAGCCTGTTTGGCCTGCTCACTTAATGACCAGGTTAAATTATCTGGCTCGAATAAATACACATCATCAGCATCAGCTAATGACGCCAATAACGTATGTTGATGTACACCCATTTTCATAGTGTTTGAGCGCGGCTCTAATATCGCAATAATTTTTTCATTGCCTACTTTTGCACGCAACCCAGCAAGCGTTGTAGTGATAGCTGTTGGGTGATGAGCAAAGTCGTCATACACTTTAATATTGGCAATATCGGCTTTTAGCTCCATCCTACGTTTAGGACTAATAAATTCCCCTAACCCTGCAATGCTATGTTCAATTGCAATCCCGACATGGCGCGCGGCAGCAATAGCCATAATAGCGTTTTTAACATTGTGCTCACCAAACGCTTGCCATTTTACTGAGCCTTGGTATTCATCATTGAGTAACACTGCAAATTCACTGCCATCGGCATTAATCAGCTCATATCCCCAATCAGCGCCCAGTGTTTCACTTTCGCTCCAACAACCTTGGTTAATCACATCTTGCACAGCATCGTCTTGTTGTGGCCAAATAACTTTGCCGCTACTTGGTAGTGTACGCATCAAATGATGAAATTGTTTTTTAATAGCGTTTAAATCTTCAAAAATATCAGCATGATCAAACTCAAGATTGTTTAAAATCAGTGTGCGCGGTAAGTAATGAACAAACTTACTGCGTTTATCAAAAAATGCAGTGTCGTATTCATCAGCTTCAATAACAAAAAATGGCGTTTCGCCAACCCGTGCCGACAAACCAAAATTTTGCACGATACCACCGATCAAGAATCCTGGCTTTAAACCCGCAAATTCTAAAATCCATGCCAGCATACTTGCAGTGGTGGTTTTACCATGAGTTCCAGCAACCGCCAGTACCCAGGAGTTTTGTAATAAATTATGCTTTAACCATTCAGGGCCGGAAGTATACGCTAAGCCCTTGTCCAATACATATTCAACACATGGGTTACCACGACTCATTGCATTGCCAATAATCACCATATCTGGTGCAGGTTCTAACTGAGAGACATCGTAGCCTTGGGTTAATTTAATACCAAGCTCTTCAAGTTGCGTGCTCATTGGCGGATATACGTTTAGATCAGAGCCCGTGACTGTATGACCTAGCGACTTAGCTATCGCTGCAATGCCACCCATAAAGGTGCCGCAAATGCCTAAAATATGAATATGCATATTATTCCTTTGCCGCTAAACATAGCTTACGCAGCGCTAAAAAATAGATAATAGATGAGGTGCCATAATGCCAAAAATAGCGTTCAGTTACCATTGCCATCTAACACAACACTTGTGCTAAATGACAACGAATAAGTATATAAGTTAAATAGTTCCCTTACTTATGCCTAACCGCTCAAGTATTGCGCGACACTTTTTAAACAAAATTAACTTCAAAGATCATTTTACAAACAAAATAATTAATAGTTAATTGCAAAATGGTTAATGATCAAGATAACTCAATGTTATGAAAATACTAAAAACAAAAAAACGTAAAGCTATGAATACAAACAATATAATTTGAAATCAAGACGATACCAATAAATACCCATAATAAAAACAAAAAACACTTTTTAGCAACAAAAGACATATTTACCCCACAAAAGACTCTATTTGGGTACTGTGATAAAACATCGCACTAAATTACATTTGGTTACATTGAAAGGCATATATTTAACCTCAAAGTTAATATGGCTAACAATGTAAGTCCTTTGTGAATTCCATCAAGTTAAATTACCCACAGGGTAAACCTTGTCGAAATTAAAGGTGTTATGTTGAAAAAATTAAATCTTATTACAGCTGCAATTAATGCAGTATTAATTACTGGTACTGTTGGTGCTGCCAATGCATTTGCACAAGAAGCAACTGACGTAAAACCTGTCGAGCGCATTCAAGTAACAGGTTCGAAAATAAAGCGATTTAACCTTACTTCACCGACACCAGTTACGGTGATCAGTGGCGTTGAGATGGAAAATGCCGGCATTACTAACGTTAATGATTTATTAGCTGAGCTACCGCAAGCAACGGTTGGCCTATCTCCGGAAACCACTACTAGCTTTATTTATGCATCAGGATTAAACACCACCGATTTACGTGGTTTAGGGTCTGAGCGCACACTGGTATTAGTAAATGGTCGCCGCTTTGTCGCAGGTTCAGTAGGCAGCACTGCGGTAGATTTAAATAATATTCCAACAACTCTGATCGAACGAGTAGAAATCGCCACAGGCGGTGCAGCAGCAGTATATGGTGCCGACGCTGTAGCAGGTGTCGTAAACATCATCACAAAAAAATCATTTGATGGCATTGAAATTGATGCATCTACGATTCGTCCAGAACAAAGCGGTGGCGAGCAAAACTTTTTCTCTATCACCGGTGGTATGGAAGGTGACAAGCTATCGTTTGTAACGTCTCTTAACTACTCAAAAACAGATAGCTATAACAAGTTAAGTCGTGATTTTTACCGTAATCCTGTAACTTCATACGCAAACCCAGCCAATAAATCTGGTACCGATGGTATTCCTGAGCGCGTTATATTAGGTAAGCAAAGTACCCTTGGCTATTACTCTGAAGGCGGTGACTTTTTCAGTAAAACAGGTTCGTTAACTGACGATCATTACAACAACCATCACTGGGCATTTGATAATAGCGGTAACGTACAAGCATTTGATTATGGTCTAGGTCGCGTAGAAAACTCTGGCGTGCCTAACGCATCAGCTAATAACCGTTATTACGCAGATGCTAATAACCCAGGTAATGGTGTTTTTAGTCATGGTTACAAAAGCTACTTTCAAACTCCATTAGAGCGCGCTATTTTATCAACGTATGGTACATACGAAATTAATGACGACCATGCTGCAACATTTGATTTTACTTGGTCTGACTCAAAAGCAACGGCTGAAAGCTCGCCAGCTTTCTTTGCTCACACGATTCGTCGTGATAATGCCTTTATCCGCGATGATATGGCTAAGATTATGGATGCTAACGGGTTAGATAAAGTTACTTTGCGCCAAGCTAACGAAAATCTATGGGGTGATCGCGCCTATCAACAAGATCGTTCGGTGATCCGTGCATCTCTTGGTTTTGAAGGCATTTTAAACGATGACTGGGGCTACAGCACCTATGTGCAGTATGGCCGTATCGAACAAGATACCTTATGGCGCGGTGAAGTATTAGAGCAAAATTTAGTCAATGCGATAGATGCTGTAGAACTTAATGGCCAAATCGTGTGTGCAGTTCGTGATGCCGATGGTAATGTCACAGGTGAACGTGAAGGGTGTGTTGCTTTTAACCCTATGGGCGCACAAAGTGCTTCTCAAGCACAGCTTAATTATATAGCAACAAATGCTACGCGTAATGCCAAACAAGACCAGCTAGTTGTTGCTGCAACATTTGATGGTTTATTATTTGAATTACCAGCAGGTGCTGTCGCTGCCGCATTTACCGTTGAACATCGCCGAGAAAGCGCCGAGACTCATCCTGATCACGCAATGCAAAATGGCCTTATTTTTGGGAACTCAAGCTTGCCAATGAAAGGTGATATCGATGTAAATGAATTCTCAACAGAGATCTCAGTGCCATTGCTTGTAGATCATTTTTTAGCAACTGACTTAACCTTTGAAACTGCGTACCGCTATATGGATTACTCGGTTACTGGTGGTGATGATGCGTGGAAATTATCATTAAACTGGGGCGTTACAGACGAAGTACGTGTGCGTTTAAATCGTTCAAAATCAGTACGTGCACCAAGCCTAAGTGACTTATTTACGCCAAGCTCACAAACGTTTAATTCAGGCCGTAAAGACCCATGTCGTGCTGATGAAATTACCAGCTCAGGTAGCGAATATAAAGCAAATGTAATCGCTAACTGTCAAGCGGACGGTTTAGCTGAAGGTTGGATGCCAACTGCCGATTGGCAAGCCGCTGGTAGCCTGCCAGGTTTTGTACAAGGTAACCAAGCACTAAAAAACGAAACATCAAACGATTACACTATTGGCTTGATCTACACTCCTGAATTTATTGAAGGCTTAGATTTAACTCTTGATTACTGGTCATTTGAAATTGAAGGTGCGATTCAATACTTTGGACGTGATAGCGTAGAACTATGTTATGAGTCATCATCGCTAGACAACCCATTTTGCTCAAACTTCGTACGAAATAAAGAAACGGGCGACATCATTAACTATTATGAGCGTCCAATTAATGCTTCTATCATCGCCAAAAAAGGCCTAGATATTGAAACTGCTTACCGCACAGAATTAGGGTATGGTGATTTAGCAATTAAACTTACTGCAACTTACCTAGAAGAAGACAGTGAAAACCCAACCGGTCGTACGGCAGATTTCCGCTCAAATGTAGGTGAAATGGCAGATCCTCGCTGGAAAGGTCGCTTTAACGCAATCTACTCACATGATGATTCAAGTTACATTTTAACGGCTAATTACCGCCATAGTAGTGTAGAAAGTAATGAATGGAACATTGAAGATAATAACTACAATGATATCCCGTCTTACACAACGTTCGATTTTATGTACAAAACTTATCTATTAGATGAATTACAAGTACGTATTGGTGTAAACAATATCCTAGACCGTGCACCACCTCGTAATCCATTCACTTATGATAATGGTGAGTTCTTTGACGTTAAAGGTCGTCGCTTATCGATGGGTGCAAAATACACTTTCTAATTGAAGGGTATATTGGCTTATAAAAAACGCCTTAGCTCATTGAGCTAAGGCGTTTTTATTTATCTTTAATAAACGCAGTGCTACATCATCAAAAATACAATTAAACCTACGCCCAATAATAATCGATAGATAACAAATGGCATCATCCCCATACGTTCAATTATTTTTAAGAACAGGAAAATACACGCATACGCAGAGATAAACGATAAACCTGCACCTAAAATTAACGTTGTCCAATCAACTACATGATCCCCTAATGCCAGCTCAATGGTGTAATACAAGCCCATCATTGAGATCACTGGAATTGCGAGTAAAAATGAAAAACGCGCAGCGCTTTGTTTATTCATCCCCAGCATTAAACCGGCGGTCATAGTAATACCCGAGCGTGATGTACCTGGGATCATCGCCATCGCTTGCGCCATGCCGATCATCAGTGCTGATTTCCAAGTTAATTGATAAATTGTTTTAGTTTGCTTACCTTTTACGTCGGCATACCAAAGTAATAAACCAAACAAAATGGTAGTGATTGCAATTACCCACGCACTGCGTAAATAGAGCTCGATTAAGTCTTTAAAAATTAAACCCAGTACAGCGGCTGGTATTGTGCCTAAAATAATCCACCAGCCAAGTTTACTGTCATCTGTTGCACCTTGTGCACCAAATGATTTAAACCATGCAGCAAGTATTTCGACAACTTCTTTTCTGAAGTAAATTATTACGGCAATCAGCGTGCCTACATGCACAGCAACATCGAAGGCAAGGCCTTGATCTTGCCAGCCAAGAATTTGTGAAGGGAGAATGAGATGAGCTGAGCTTGAAATAGGTAAAAACTCAGTTAATCCCTGGATCAGGGCTAAAACAATAATTTCGATAATACTCATGGGTTAGTAAACTCCACCTTCCATAGTTTTTGCTTAGGGTTGTTGTAAGTATTCCACAACTGGGCAATTGTTTGCTTTGCTGTAGGATGATAAAAATCGGGGGCTATTTCTGCCAATGGCTGCAGGACAAAGGCATTTTTGGTGATTTCATCACGGGGTAACTGTGCAGGAGAATCACACACTACATCATCGTAAAACAGTAAATCTAGATCGAGTGTACGCGGGCTAAATTTTTTATCGTTATTTGTACGACCATTCTCTCGTTCAATCTGTTTGAGTAACTGACATAACTGGGGAAGCGGTATCTGTGTTTGTGCACCAATGACTGAGTTGTAAAAGTTATTACCTGCAAAGCCAACTGCTTCGCTTTCAAAGACACTGGAATGCTCGAATTCTACAAGGTGTGCTTTTAGGGCGATTAACGCTTGGCGGATATAATGTTCTTTATCAACATTAGAGCCAAGGCTAATATAAATTTGCGCCATCTTAACGTGCCTTGAGTCGGGTAATTTCAACACCTACAGTGCGTGCTTGCGCGACGGCTGCGGGTTTACTAACTCGAATGGTAACTTGTATTGTAGCAAACTCGGTTAAAATGATAGCCGCTAGTTGCTCTACTAAGGTCTCCAATAACTCAACAGGCTTTGCTGTCGTGTGCGCGATTACTCTCTCACTTACCTTTGCGTAATCAAGTGCTAAGGCAATGTCATCGGTTTTTGCTGCGGGTTTAATATCACACAGCATCTCGATATCAAAATACAAACTCTGTTTAGTTTCTTTTTCAAAATCGTACACGCCTATGATAGTGTCAACATGTAGTTGCGATATAAAAACCTTATCCATAACTGCTCCAACTGGCAAAAACTTAAAACTCATTGACTTGAGTCTACATCGGCTATAATTTGCATTTATAGCCTTTATACACTTTAACTGTGTTTTATTATGTAAAAATTACCCATACAATAGCCTATAGGTACATCATGTAAAAATTACCCATATGATATAAGCGTATAGATACATTATGTATCTGCTATTTGAACCACGAAAAGTAAGAATGCAATTTTTGCGGCCAATGATAGCCGAAAAACTGCGATTAAAAAATAAGGAAGCGCGTGATAGCCGTTTTAATGTTAGTTTTAGCCTATTTACTCGGGTCGATTTCATCAGCCATTCTAGTGTCTCGGCTATTTAAACTACCCGATCCTCGCAGCAATGGCTCAAACAACCCTGGCGCAACTAATGTTTATCGTCTTGGTGGGGCTGTTCCAGCCTGCTTAGTCTTAGTGTTTGATATTCTCAAAGGGACTATTCCTGTCTGGGGCGCTTATTTTTTACAACTTGAACCACTAATGCTGGGATTGATAGGGGTTGCTGCGTGTTTAGGACATATGTTTCCGGTATTCTTTCACTTTAAAGGCGGTAAAGCAGTTGCAACTGCATTTGGAACATTGCTACCCATTGGCTTGTTGTTAGGCGGGTTATTAATTTCAACCTGGGTGGCTGTTGTTGCTATTACACGCTATTCGTCACTTGGGGCATTAGTTGCCGTTTCTTTAGCGCCATTATACACTTGGTGGATCAAACCGCTTTATACCTTACCAGTAACATTTTTAACTATTTTGATTATCTTTCGCCACCACGCCAATATTAAACGTTTATTTAGTGGCAAAGAACCTAAAATTGGTGACAAAAAAACGCCACCAACTAAAGATGATAACAATACTTAAATTTAAATAGCCTCTAAACTATCTATCGGCCAACGTGGTTTCGTTTTCATATCAAGGCTGGCAAACTGCCCAGCCTTTAAGCGCTGCATACCCGCATAGGCGATCATGGCACCATTGTCAGTACAAAACTCTGTGCGCGGATAATAAACCTGTCCTTTCATGCCTTGCATTACACGCTCTAGTTGCGCACGTAGCTGTATATTGGCGCTTACACCACCGGCAATTACTAAGCGATTTATACCCGTTTGCTTTAAAGCACGCTTACATTTAATAACTAATGTATCAATAACTGCGGTTTGAAACGCATGAGCGATATCGGCTTTGGTTTGCTGATCATCGTCATTATTACGAATAGTAATTGCAGCCGCCGTTTTCAAGCCGCTAAAACTAAAGTCAAGGCCCGGTTTATCTGTCATTGGTCGTGGGAAAATAAAGCGCTTAGGAACACCTTGCTCAGCAAGTTTAGCTAACCGTGGCCCACCAGGGTAATCTAAACCAAGTAACTTAGCTGTTTTATCAAATGCTTCGCCTGCAGCATCATCTACCGATTCACCCAATACTTCATACTGACCAATCCCAGCGACTTTAACCATCATGGTGTGTCCACCTGATACGAGTAAAGCAATAAACGGAAATTCAGGCACGTTTTCTTCAAGCATTGGCGCCAGTAGATGGCCCTCCATATGATGAACAGCCACTGCTGGAATATTCCACCCATAGGCAAGTGAGCGTCCAATTGAAGTACCCACTAATAATGCTCCCACCAGTCCTGGGCCTGCAGTGTAAGCAATACCATCGATATCTTCAGGTCCGCAACCGGCCTGTGCAAAAGCAGCATCGATTAATGGCAAGGTTTTACGAACATGATCTCGAGATGCAAGTTCAGGCACTACACCGCCATAATCTGCATGCACTTTTACTTGGCTATAGAGTTGATGAGCAAGTAGACCTTGTTCATCATCATAGATTGCAATTCCCGTTTCATCACACGACGATTCAATGCCTAAAATTCGCACTGCAGTTTTCTCCCATGCCCTTTGGCACTTTTAAATTCTTAAAATAAATCTCTTAATCAGAGTTTTGGTTACTTAAAGTGTAATACCAATGTTTGTTTGTCCATCAGCGATAGCATGTTGCTTTAACGCTTTCACATTTTCAGCTGTTACTCTGCCCATCTGCTCAACAAAATCAATTAACTCGCCTAACACTTCAATTTCGTATTGCATTAACGGATGTTCACGTACCGCTGTATTATCAGCCAGCTCACCTTCAACCGTTAATTGATATTCAATAAAACGCGCAACAGTCGCCTGAGAGATTTTACTAATGCTGATAAATTCTTGCTCATCTTTGGCAATTAAACCATGCATTAAACCTAATAAGGCAGTGGCGGCATCTATAGCAGGATAAGTACCGAACATATCAAAATCAGCGAGTTCTGGAACATTAGGCTCTATTTTCTCAATTTGCTTTTCAAGGCTTATTTTACTTTTCGGCAGTAAGATTTTTTCCCAACACAAATTAAGTGCACTGCGTAAAATAGCTTCGTCACCAAATCCTGTTGCTTCACTAAATAAACCATAATTAGGTAGCATGCGTTCAATTAATGCTGCTGCCAGTACCGCTTGCTGCAAATAGTTAAGCTCTCTTATACGCTGAAAATTATTCGCTTTAGTCATTATTTGGTGTCCTACAAGACCAACAAATTTCAAATGTTGGCCCATTATGCTCATTACAGTTGGGGCATACCCAATCAGGAGCGGATTGTTGTACTTGAGTGTAGTTTACCAATATTTGCCGCGCCTGGCGCTCTTTAATCACAAAAACCTGCACTCTCACTTGAGTTTGATCTAAAGGTATTTCGCCAGCAGCTCCTTGCAAGGACTCACCAAGTAACTGGCACTCAATATTGCTGTTAAGTAATAACCCTTTGACAATGTTTGCCTCTACCGCATTTGCAGCGCAATAGATTGTTAACCATTGAAATGGTGTTTGCTCTGTATTGTTGTTATTTATTCTATTTTGCAATGACAACCTCTTTTACTTTGCGATTAAATTCCCCTAAGCTACTCTAAGCGAAGTAATTGTTATATAGGAAATAATCATGACCCTCACAACACCTGGACTGCTGTTCCCTGCAATCTCTTTGTTGTTATTAGCATATACCAACCGGTTTTTAGTGCTAGCACAATTAATTCGTGAACTTAACGCCCGCGAAGGAGAGACTATTCGACCATTAGTCGTTGCGCAAATAACTAACTTGAGAAAACGCATTAAACTCATTAGAACCATGCAAGTCTATGGCGTTGCATCTTTTTTAATGTGTACACTTTCAATGTTTGCATTATTTATCGAGTTTAAAACCACTGGCGTAATTTTATTTGGTATTAGCTTAGCCAGCCTTGCGCTATCGTTGTTAACCTCTTTATATGAAATACATATTTCATGTGACGCAATTGAAATTGAACTTAAAAACATTGAAAAAAAACCACTGAGCAACAAGGCAGACTAAAAAACAAGCACTATACTATTTAGGAGAATGATAAAACTAAAGGTGTAAATGTGAACGACTTTTTATTTTCAGAAAATGCCATTGAAGAGTCAGAAACTCAGTCACCACAGGCGTTTTGGAATATTCTCGTGGTCGATGATGAAGATGATATTCACCAAGTCACTAAGCTTGTGTTATCAGGATTTACTTTTGAAGATAAAGCCTTATGTTTGCACCATGCTTACTCAGCGCAAGCCGCAAAAGAATTATTACAACAAGATCTCGATTTTTCGGTTGGCCTAATTGATGTAGTCATGGAAACTAGCCATGCGGGTTTAGACCTAATAAAATTTATCCGTGATGATATCAATAACCACGACATCCGCCTTATTCTTCGAACAGGTCAACCTGGCGAAGCCCCTGAAGAAGCTGTGATACGTGAATACGACATTAACGATTACAAAAATAAAACTGAGCTGACGGCAATAAAAATGAAAACATTATTGTATTCAGCTCTGCGTTCACATCGTGATATTCAAATTATTGAGCGTCATAGAAAAGGTCTTGAAAAAATAATCAACGCTTCTAGCTCATTTTTAAAATGCGATAGTGTCCATGAATTTGCATCAACAATTTTATCCCATGTAACCAATGTTATGGGCTTAGATGATACTGAAATGTATTGTGCAGCAGCTGTTAACCAACAAACATCCCCAGCCACTGATTTTAAGCTACTGGCAGCCTCTGGTGTTGAGCCTGAACCTAATGCCAATATGATCCCTGAAGATGTAAAGCAATTATTTGTTGAGGCACACAATCGCAAATCATCCCAAAAAACCATGCATGACTACATTGGCTATTTTCCAACTCAGGCAGGCCTCGAAACAATGCTGTATGTACGTAAAGGTTCGTTATTAGGAACCACCGATTATCAACTTTTGGAGTTTTTTGCCAACAATATTGCTCTGGCTTACGATAACCTGAAATTACGCGAAATGATGAAGGATTCGCAAAAAGAGCTATCGTATATTCTCGGTGAAGCCGTTGAAAAACGTTCAAAAGAAACCGGTTCACATGTTAAAAGAGTTGCGCACTATAGTGAACTGTTAGGTAAGTTATATGGCTTAAATAACTTTGAGTGTGAAGTGATAAAACTCGCCTCACCCTTACACGATATTGGAAAAATAAGTATTCCAGATCATATTCTCAATAAACCCGGTAAGCTGAATGATCAAGAGTGGGCCATTATGCAAACTCACGCCGAAGTTGGTTATGATATTCTGAAGAGTTCGAATAATGAAATCTTAAAGTGTGGTTCAATCATTGCGTATACACATCATGAAAAATGGGACGGCTCTGGCTACCCAAATCAACTTGCAGGTAAAGATATTCATATTGTTGGCCGTATTACAGCTCTAGCGGATGTTTTTGATGCCCTTGGCAGTGATCGTTGCTACAAAAAAGCTTGGCCACTTGAAGAGGTGCTCGATTTGCTCAAGAAGCAGAGTGGCAAACAGTTTGAACCGAAACTTGTGGACATATTTCTTAACAATTTAGCACTTTTTTTGGAGATAAAAGAGCGTTACCCTAACTGATAATTGTAAAAATTATGTAAAATACACTTTTCAAATTGGGTACAATGGATTACTATCCATTAAATTAATATCAATTATGTTCGCCAGTAGTGCGGCTTACTTATACAAAGGACTATAAAAGTGAGATTTGAACAATTAGAGCAATTTGTGGCTTTAGGTCAGCTACGACATTTTCGCCAAGCGGCCGAAACAACCAAAATTAGCACCTCAGCATTAACTCGCAGCATTCAAACCTTAGAGGACGAAGTTGGCTATGAATTAGTCAAACGTTCGACTCGCTCAGTGAAACTAACAACTGAAGGTGAGCTGTTTTTAGAGTACGCACAAGACACTTTACGCAAGCTAGAAGAAACTAAAAAGCGTTTATTCCAATCAATTAATGGCTGTGCCAATGAGAAATTGGTAATTGGCTATACCAATCATGCAAGTGCAATAGTGCCTATTTCATGTGGCCAATTTCTAGCACAATACCCTCATGTAAAAATTGAAATGCAACTACAAGAACAAAGTGAGTTGGTGCGTAAGCTACAGTTAGGTGAAATTGATATTAGCGTTTGTTCGCAAGCAGTTAATAGTATTGGCAATGACATACACTTACCTGATCAACTTATTTTATTCGTTGCAAAAAGTCATCCTCTTGCGAATAAGAACAATCTTTGCAAACAAGATTTAAATGATTACCCTATGTATAGTTGTTTTTCACAATCAAAACAAATTCAAACTATGTTGAATGAGGCTGTCGATAGCTTAAACAAGACCAGCAGTATAAAAGTTGGCAGTATTGAGCAAGTAATGGACGGGTTGTGTAAATCAAACCATGTTGCAATTAGCAGTATTGAACATGCAAGTTCGGTCGCAGAGAATAATAATCTGCTCCAGTTAAAAACCAATAAGAACTTAGCTCATGAGCAATTGATTGTACAAACCAGCCAGCAAGTTACTGCTGACGACCCAATAAACCAGCTCCTGTCATTAATAGAAAAGACAGCGTTATCAATTAATTCTTAAGTAACAGCATGAAAACCAAGCCTAAAGCAGAACTCAGGCTTGGTTTCTAAATCTTCAGTAGTACCTTTGCATCATTTTAAGCTAAACTACGCGCCTTCCCTGCTATATAGTACAATTAATGAGCCTTAACCTGATCCCTGGACGTTATTTAACTGACATAGAAACTCATGGCTACGCCGTGATCGAAAATATGTTTGCTGAAACACTGACTAACGCGTTGATAGAAGATTGTTATCGTATCAACCCCAATTTCAAATCAGCAGGTATTGGCCGTCAGCAGGATTTACAAATAGACAAGAGCATACGCACCGACAAGACCTTTTGGTTTGATGGTAGTAGCCAAGCTCAAATTGATTATCAAAATACGCTAGAAGATATTAGAGTAAACTTGAATCGTTATTTCTTTTTGGGTTTATTTGATTATGAGTGTCACTATGCGAAATACCAGCATGGCGACTTTTATAAAAAGCATTACGACGCATTTAAAGGGCGTTCGAACCGTGTATTTACTACTGTATTTTACTTAAATACAGTGCAATCTGGTGGTGAGTTAGTGATTTACAAACCTAAAAGTAAAGACGTTGAAATCACTATTCAGCCCAAAGCTGGCACGTTCGTGATGTTTGAAAGCGAACGCTTTATGCATGAAGTACTGCCGACAATTGATAATCGCTATTCAGTTGCGGGTTGGTTTAGGAAAAACACTTCAATCAGTGGCGTTATTGATCCACCTCGCTAACACTATAGATTAAATGGCAAGGACGCCACTAAGCCAATAAAAACGACCATACCGACATAATGATTATTTAAAAAAGCTTTAAAACAATGCTCTCTATTACGACTATGAATTAGAAATTGTTGGTAAACCAAAAAGCCACATGCCACACATAGACCAAGCCAATACGGCATTGCTAATTGACTCGTATAACCAATTAAAGCCAACAAACCTATAAATACACCATTTAGCGCAAAAATAATGATTCGATCGGCACTACCAAACAATATCGCTGTAGACTTTACGCCAATTTTCAAATCATCATCTCTGTCTACCATGGCATACATAGTATCGTAGGCCGTAGTCCACGCAATATTAGCGATAAATAACAACCAGCCAAGCAGTGGGATAGTACCTGTTGCAGCCATAAAAGCCATCGGAATAGCCCAACCAAAAGCTGCACCTAGCACTATTTGCGGTAGATTAGTGTAACGTTTCATAAATGGGTAGCTAAATGCCAATAGCAATGCCCCGACTGACAATAATATGGTTTGCCAACTGAGTAACAACACCAGTATGAAAGCAATTATGATAAGCAACAAAAATAAGCTTAATGCTTCGCCACTACTCACCAAGCCAGAAGCTAAGGGTCTTTGTGCTGTGCGTTTTACCGCGCCGTCAATTTTACGATCTGCGTAATCATTAATAACACAACCTGCGCTGCGCATAACAAATACACCAAAGCTAAATACCACAAAATTAAGTAGGCTTGGCATACCATCACTTGCAAGCCACAATGCCCAATATGTAGGCCACAATAGCAATAAAGTACCGATAGGCTTATCGGTGCGCATTAACTGCTTATAATACGGTATATGAGCAATGTGCAAGGCGGCAAATTTCATAGATATAGATAAGCCTCTGGTAAAAATATTTCAGCTACTAAAAAACGGCTTTGCGCCAACGAAAAAATACTGCGACGCCCCCACAAGGGTTTTACAACTACAGAGTATTGGCTAACAAGTTGCTGTACTGGGTGCTGACAATCAAAACGCGCTATTTCAATTTCGGTACGTTTTAAGTCCGGATGTTGAAAAATAACATCACCTAAAGGCCGATTACCCAGTGCCAATAATTGCTGTTGTTGCATATCATCGGTGGCAGGCAGCCAGCTTTGTGCGTATACCATAGGGATGCCATCACAAAGCAACAAAACCTCACGATTAATACCAATACGTTGTGAACAATCTAATAATTGTTGTTGTGAAATACTCAATTCAAACTCTTTCTCACTAAGCACTTTTACAGAGAATTCACCACACTGTGTTTTTAATTTAGCCGTCAGTGAGTTGGGCTCAAGTAGCCAGTCTTGCTCGTTACAAGACAAAGAATTGATTGATGTACCTAACTGCCAATCCGCAGTTACAGAAACAGGAAATGTGATCACGATAACTCTATTTAATAATAACCCTTTAAATGATACCACTGCCCGCGTCGGGGAAAAAGTGATGATTAATGAATATAATAGCTGCATCAGCCTGTATCTTAGCCATTATTACGTATAGACTAATAACAATTAATTACAGGGCTCTCTACTGAATATGAAAAAAACGCTTTACGCTGGCATATTAATTAGCACTTTCTTTATTAGCTTGTTTAGCAGCTTTGCAAGCAAAGCTGAATCAACTGTGGGCTACTTTGGTTTCGAACCCGATATCATTACCAACTATATTGGTCAGAGTAATAAAAAGTTAGGTTATGTGCGTATTACTGTAGATTTAATGCTCAGTGATATGTCAAACATTGCTATTGTTGAGCATCACACCCCGTTACTTAGAGATGCATTGGTAGAAATTTTATCAAAAGAGCCTGAAGAAAAAATTAAATCACTCACCGGCCGTGAAGAGATCAGAAAGCGTTGTGCCGAAAAACTCAAAACCCTGTTAAAACAAGAAACAGGGCAAGAGATCATTCGCGAAGTATTATTTACTAAATATTTATATCACTAAGTACTTATATAACTGAGTATCTTAAGCTGTTTTTTTAGTAAACAATTGAGCGGTAAACGCGTAAGCCATACCGCTTAATAGCCCACCTAAGTGCGCCCAGTTAGCCATACTTACAAACAACATGTCAGCAAAGCCTAGTACCAGCCAAATCAGCATAAAACCAATAATACCATTAGTTACTAAAGCCGGTTGTTGCGGGTTCAATGCCCGATGGATCCAACAAAACCCAAGTAAACCATAAACAACGCCACTTAAGCCGCCAAAGTTAGGGCCAACCATAATAAACTCAGCCCAATTACTAAATAGCGCGGTCACTAAAAAAAGACCTACTAAAGTACTTTTACCACTGAGCTTTTCAATACCATCGCCTAGCATGATCCACCACATAATATTAAACACTAAGTGCACAGCAGTAAAATGCACAATTGCAGGTGTAAGCCAAGTTAATGGTTGATCGGGTTTAAACTGTAATACGCTATAAATTGACTCAAAGCCACCGAGTAAGAAGGCAATGTAAATACCTACACATAATAAAGTGACCGTTTGGTTTAACCAGCTCAATGATTTAAAGCGTGCTTTTAAATTTAATTCTTGGCCTTGATAGCTCAACGGTGACTGCGTACTTCCTACTTGCCAAGATGCCTCTTGATAACGGGCATGATTGGGGTTTTCTACAAACGCTTGCCATAATGGCTGAGCTTGATGGAAATGCTCTGGGGCAACACAAATAATTACCGTTTTTCCATCTTGCGATCGAAGCTCGCCCTGTAAGCCTTGGCTTTTTATATAATCAATAAAGCCTTGTGCTGCACGTGGATTATTTATACTACCCAGTTCGATCATCGTTCCACTTGCTCCGGCAATTGGGTTTCCCACTGGGTAAAACCACCATCCATACTGTATACATCTTCAAAGCCTTGCTCAGCTAAGTAGCTGGCTGCGCCTTGTGAGCTCATACCATGATAACAAACAATAATAATTGGCTGATCAAACTCTTTGTTCATCATAAATTCGCCAATATTGGCATTTGATAAATGCTCTGAACCCGGAATATGCCCTGCTTGATACGAATTAGGATCGCGAATATCAGCAATCACGACATCATCTTTATTAAGTAGTGCTTGAGTTTCGGTAATTGAAATATGCTTAAATGCCATAGTACTCTCTTATAATTACAAAAAAGGCGACAAATGCCGCCTTTAATTCTCTTAACAAGTGGATAATTAATCCCAGTTAAGAATTACTTTCCCCGATTGGCCTGAAATCATCATATCAAAGCCAGCTTGGAAGTCATCTATTGAATATTGATGAGTGATGATTGGGTTTAGATCGAGCCCTGACTGAATAAGACTGGCCATTTTGTACCAGGTCTCAAACATTTCACGGCCATAAATCCCTTTGATCACTAAGCCTTTAAAAATCACTTGGTTCCAATCAACCGCCATATCAGATGGTGGAATACCTAGCATGGCAATTTTACCACCGTGATTCATGTTATTTAACATGCTATTAAATGCAACCGGTACGCCTGACATTTCTAGACCAATATCAAAGCCTTCTGTCATACCAAGCTCTTTAATAATATCTTCAAGCTTTTCATTAGCCACATTAACTGCACGCGTTGCGCCCATTTTACGCGCAAGGTCTAATCGGTATTCATTGACATCGGTGATCACTACATGACGTGCGCCAACATGTTTTGCAACTGCAGCAGCCATAATACCAATTGGGCCTGCACCTGTGATCAAGACATCTTCACCCACTAAATCGAATGACAGTGCTGTGTGTACTGCATTACCGAATGGGTCAAAAATAGAAGCTAACTCATCACTGATATTGTCTGGAATTTTAAATGCATTAAACGCTGGGATCACTAAATACTCGGCAAAAGCCCCCTCGCGGTTAACACCTACACCAGTGGTGTTACGGCATAAATGAACACGCCCAGCGCGACAGTTACGACAATGGCCACAGGTAATATGCCCTTCGCCCGATACTCGGTCACCAACACTAAAACCGCGAACTTCTTGACCCATATCAACCACTTCACCGACATATTCATGACCTACTACCATAGGCGTAGGAATGGTGTTTTGCGCCCACTCATCCCACTTATAAATATGTACGTCAGTACCACAAATAGCGGTTTTACGAATTTTGATTAATAAATCGTTATGCCCAACTTCAGGTTTTGGCGCATCCGTCATCCAAATACCTGGTTCTGCTTTTAATTTAGATAATGCTTTCATGAATCACACTCAATAAAAAAACCGCTGCGAAGGCAACGGTTTAAAATAAATTAATTAGATAATGCCCATTTCTTTACCAATACGGGTAAAGGCGTCAATTGCGGTATCTAATTGCTCAATGCTGTGCGCAGCAGAAATTTGTGTTCGAATACGCGCTTGGCCTTTTGGCACCACTGGAAATGAAAAACCAGTGACGTAAATGCCTTCAGCTAATAACTTATCAGCCATTGCAGACGCAACTTTAGCATCACCTAACATTACTGGAATAATCGCGTGATCTTTACCCGCACAGGTAAATCCAGCCGCTTCCATTTGCTCACGGAAGTATTTAGCGTTTGACCATAACTTAGCACGCAATTCACTGCCGTTTTCGAGCATTTCTAATACTTTGATTGATGCTGTAACGATTGAAGGCGCTAATGAGTTTGAGAATAAATATGGGCGAGAGCGCTGGCGTAACCATTCAACTATTTCTTTTTTACCTGATGTATAACCACCCGATGCACCGCCAAGCGCCTTACCTAAAGTGCCGGTAATAATATCAACACGGTCTAGCACGTTGCAGTACTCAGGTGTGCCTTTGCCGTTTTCACCGACAAAGCCAACGGCATGAGAGTCATCAACCATAACAAGTGCATTGTATTTATCAGCAAGGTCACAGACCGCTTCAAGATTACAAATAACCCCATCCATTGAGAACACACCATCGGTGGCGATTAATTTTGTTTTTGCACCCGCTTCATCGGCAGCAATCAATTGCTTTTCAAGATCTGCCATATCATTATTTGCATAACGGAAGCGCTTTGCTTTACATAAACGAACGCCATCAATGATAGAAGCATGATTTAACGAATCAGAGATAATCGCATCATCAGCGCCTAAAATTGTTTCAAATAAACCGGTATTGGCATCAAAACATGATGAATATAAAATCGTGTCTTCAGTTTCTAAAAATTCACTGATCTTCTTCTCTAATGTTTTATGAATGTCTTGTGTACCACAAATAAAGCGTACTGACGCAACACCAAAGCCATGGTCATTTAAGCCGTTTTGTGCAGCCTGGATCAGCTCAGGGCTATTCGCTAAACCTAAGTAATTATTTGCACAGAAGTTAATAACTTTATCACCAGAAGCAACTTGAATTTGTGCTTGCTGCTGCGAAGTAATAATACGCTCATTTTTATATAAGCCTTCGGCTTTTACATCTTCAATTTGCTGCTGAAGCTGAGTAAAAAACGCAGATGCTCTCATCTGTAATCTCCAAATTATTGAACGGGGTGAGCGTACTTAAGTTAACACGGCTCATCTTTGTGGCTATTGTAAAAGTTTAGTCAAACAAATGCACTGTTTGTAGTTCATCGCAGAAATAAGGAACTGACAACTTATGCTGCCAGTTTACATTGAGCTATAGCAGTATTGAGGGTAAGTCTGCTAACGAATCACAAACATGATCTGCCGAGTCGATGGCTACCGCATCAAACTCCTGCCCGGATCGTACAAGCACCCGAGTGCCAATAACCGCTTTACTTGCCGCTTGCATGTCGCTTAGTTTGTCTCCAACCATAATGCTGCCAGCTGGATTGATATGATGATCAGCGATGCCTTGCAGTAACATGCCCGGAGCTGGTTTACGACAATCACACTCTTCGAGGTATTCGGGTAATGCTTTTTTCGGGTGGTGTGGGCAAAAGTAAACATCTGTCACCTTTACTTGATGCGCAGCAAATTGGGCTATCATCCACTGTGTTAGAGCGTGAAAATCCGCCTCTGAATAGTAACCACGGCCAATACCAGATTGATTAGTCACTATGATCAGTTTATAGCCTGCATCAGCAAACGCCTTACATGCAGTAAATACGCCTGGCACAAATTCAAATTTATCCGACTCATAAACATAACCATGATCGATATTAACCACGCCATCACGGTCTAAAAATAAGGCTTTATTGATATTGCTCATAATTGCTCTTTCTCAACCACAAGGTCAAACATCAAAGCTACTTCATCAACACTTATTTGGCTCATTAGATCACTGCCTTTAACCCGTGTACCCCAAGGTAATTGCTCAGCGGTTTTACCAGTTTGCTTGAGTAAGTTTTGGTGATACACCTCAACCACGTAATTTTGATATAAATAGGGTCCAGTGCGTTTCGGGTTTGAGTGGGCATATAAACCAATAACGGGAGTGCCTA
Source organism: Pseudoalteromonas rhizosphaerae (assembly GCF_028885455.1). Classification (NCBI taxonomy): domain Bacteria; kingdom Pseudomonadati; phylum Pseudomonadota; class Gammaproteobacteria; order Alteromonadales; family Pseudoalteromonadaceae; genus Pseudoalteromonas; species Pseudoalteromonas rhizosphaerae. The sequence goes on along the minus strand of NZ_CP118496.1, from coordinate 831,373 downwards.
CGGTGACGGCCATATGAGCAGGGCCTGTATCAGGTGCTAATACCAATGCAGCTCGTTTAAGTACGCAAAGCAACTCTTTGAGTTTGGTTTTACCCACTAAATTAAGGATTGGCGTTGTAGTGGCTGCAATAATGTCATCACTGAGCGTCACTTCAAGCTCTGTCGGGCCACCCGTGATCACCACATGAAACCCTTGCTTGTAGGCATGTTCTGCAAGCTTAGCATAGCGTTCAGCCAGCCAATTGCGTTCTTTTTTACTGGCAGCTGGAGAAATCACAAAAATTCGCCCCTCTAATCGCTCCGTACCAAGTAATTCATCAGCATTACTTTGATCATGTTCGCTGACTGGCATTTGCCAGTTTGGTTGATAATCAGGTACGCCTATCGCCTGCGCAAAGCCTTTAAAGCCTTCTAACACATGAGCCTGCTGCTGTGGTGCAATGCGCTGGTTAATAAACAAGCTATGCAATTCTTTTGAGCGCGCCCAATCAAAACCAATTTTAACTTTTGCAGGAATACAACGCGCCACTAAGTTAGCTCGAAGTGCCACTTGCATATGCAGCAACACATCAAACTTACGCCCTTTAAATTGTTGTTTTAATTGCTGATAGGCTGCTTTGCCTTGTTTTTTATCAAACACCACCAGCTCAACACCGGGTAAATCAGCTAGTAACATGGCTTCAATTTTGCCGACCACCCAGGTAACTTTTGCATTGGGGTGCGCTTTTTGAATTGCCTGCACTGCAGATACGCCATGGCAAACATCACCAATTGCTGAGAGTCTTAAAATACAAATATCTGAATAGGTGGTTAAGTCAGTCACAGGTGTCCTTTGCTTTATGCTGGATAATTATCATGATCTTAAATTAACCACCCACTATTGCAAGCACTTATGCTCGGCTTTAAAACAGGTTAAGATAGCACTATCACCTGCAATAAAATAAGTACGCCATGTTTAACCAGCAAACCATCAATGAACACATTATTTTAAGCGATCCTGAGCATAGTGCCGAAATTAGCTTAAATTGGTTTGATAATGAATATTGGCAGCAGCAAGGAAAAATTGTCGGCGCCAAAAAAGGTCGCGCAACTGCATGGTTTTTCTGCCATAACGGGCTAACAGCAGTGCTCAGGCATTATTGGCGTGGCGGTTTAGTGGGTAAAGTGCTAAGTGATCAATATGTGTTTTTTGGACTGGAAAAAACCCGTGTTTACCAAGAGTTTTCATTAATGATGAAACTGTGCGAATTAGGTCTAAATGTACCAAAGCCGATTGCAGCTAAAATATCGCAAGCTGGCTTAATTTACCGTGGCGATATAATTACTCAAGCTGTTGCAGGCGCACAAAGTGTGCTTGATATATTAAAACAACGTCCCTTTAGCGCACAAGAGTTAATTAAAGTAGCACACACGATTGCGGATTTTCATAATCATGGGGTGTATCACGCTGATTTGAATATTAACAACATTCTATTTGATGAAACGGGCGAGATATACATTATTGACTTTGACCGCGGTGAACTAAAACTCCCCGCCAGTAATTGGCAACAAGCTAATATGACCCGCCTTGCTCGTTCGTTTCATAAAGAGCAAGGCCGAAATAAAGTAATGCATTGGCAAACTACAGACTGGCAGCAGTTACACACAGCATACCAGTCCACTCTTAAAATATAGCCGTTAAGCCTTTATTTTACTGATCACTTTTGACGTAGAGCAGCCATTTAAAAACTCAAGTACTTCAACTTTTCCGCCATGGCGAAGTACATGATCAGCGCCTGCAATTTGTTCAACAGTGTAATCTCCACCCTTTACTAAGATATCAGGACTGATCAGCTCAATTAATTTAGCGGGTGTATCGTTTTCTTCAACTGCACCAAATGGAATTACCCAATCAACTGATGCCAAAGCGCTCAGCACCATAGCACGCTCATCAAGCGGGTTAATAGGGCGCTCAGGACCTTTTAAACGCGTTATTGATTCATCATTATTTAAACCGACGACTAGACGATCTCCACGTGCTTTGGCTTGTGCTAAGTAACGCACATGCCCCGCATGTAAAATGTCAAAACAACCATTGGTGAATACGATAGTTTCACCATTTTGCTTTGCAAACTCAATATGCTGAAGCACATCATCAAATGGGGTTTGATAATGCTCGCCGGTTTTTTGTAAGTATTGACCTAACTTACGACTTAACTCTTCAGGCGATACCGTAGCTGCCCCTAATTTACTCACTGCAATTCCAGCCGCAAGGTTAGCAATTTCCACAGCATCTTTAGGCTGCATTCCTGCACCTAACATCACCGCCAGAGTTGCAATAACAGTATCACCAGCGCCAGTAACATCACTGACTTCAAGCTGTTGCGCTGCAAAATCGTGTTTTTCATCGGCACTAATAAGTGACATACCTTGCTCTGAGCGAGTCAATAGCATGGCCGCGATCCCTGCATTGCTGATCAGTGCTCGAGCACTGTCTGCTAAATGCTGTTCCGAATCTGTTTTACCACCGGCAAGCTTGAATTCATTCAAGTTAGGAGTAATAAAATCAGCACCGCGATATAAGTTTAAGTCTGAGGATTTAGGATCAATTAGAACTGTTTTTCCAGCACCTTTAGCAAGTTTTATCATTTGCTGGATCAAGCTTAATGAGCCTTTGTTATAATCTGAGAACAAGACAAAGTCGTACTCATCTAATACTAATTCCAGACGGTTTAAAAGTAGTTGACTGTGTTGCTCAGTAAACATCTCTTCTAAGTCAAGTCTAACGACTTGTTGATGACGGCTAATCACACGCATTTTTGAAATAGTTGGCAAATCACAAACACTGACTAATTGTGAATCTATACGTTCATCAGCAAGAATTCGCTCTAATATTTGGCCGCTTTCATCTTCACCAATTAAACCCAACAAGCCAACTTTACCATCTAAACGGGCAATATTTTTTGCCACGTTTGCGGCGCCACCGGCTTTATCTTCAAATTTACTTACTTTCACTATAGGCACAGGTGCTTCTGGCGATATGCGCCCTGAATCACCATGCCAATAACGGTCAAGCATCACATCCCCAACCACTAATATTTTAGCGTTAGACAGTTTTTTTAATAACGCTAAATCCATTAACTCTGCCCCGCTACAACCATATCAATGGCTTCACATAACCAATGACCAATAAACATATGTGCTTCTTGAATACGTGCGGTTTCGTCATCTTTAATAATAATGGATAATTTAGCGATATCTTTTACTTTACCGCCATCGCGGCCTGTAAATGCAACTGTATAAGCACCTATTTCATTTGCAGCAGCTAGCGCTAAATTAATATTAGTGCTAGTACCAGAGGTAGTTAAACCAATCACTAAATCCTCAGGCTTACATAACGCAAGAACCTGACGCTCAAAAACTGTGTCAAAGTGATAGTCATTACTATGCGCAGTTAAGATGGAAGTGTCGGTTGTTAGCGCCATAGATGCTAATGGGCCACGTTCTAATTTGTAGCGTACGACGAACTCTGCTGCTAAATGCTGAGCATCTGCTGCGCTGCCACCATTACCAAACCAAACTACTTTTCCACCAGCTTGCAAAGTACTGTGGCAAACTTCAAGCAATTGCATTACTTGAGGGTGATATGTTTCCATCGTTTCAAACAATACTTGGTGACGGGTTAAACTTTCAAGGTAGCTGCTCGCTACAGAATCAATATTAGACATGGGTAATCCTCTCAAAATTAGTCTGACTAGCTACTACCAAAAAAGTGCCACTGACAACCACGTATAGTTATCACCAAATACATCTTCGCCGTAAGTTAAAGTTGTTTCAATATTATATTCATGCCACTTTCGGTTATTACTGATTTGTAATTCAATGGCTTTTTCGTAATCTGCCGTAGTTTGACCAAACTCATTTAAATAGTTACTTTTATTTTCAATGCTGGTTACTTTTGCACGCCACATAGAACTAAAATTTTCATTATAAACAATCTCAACGGAATGAACCTGAGTCGGTGGCGCATCAGCATATACTTTTAAAGGCCCTTCGGCATGCTCGTTTAAATACCGCTGGTCTGCTGCAAAGTGACCGGTACTGAACCCGTCTTTAGTATTACCATACGTTGGGTAAACTTGATTTACGTACCATAAACTATGCATATTGGTATATTCATATCTCAACGACAATTCTTGTGTTAATTGCGGTAAGAATAAGCCTACATTTGCAACCGTGTTGCCAAACTGGTAATTTTTATGATTTTTAGTATCTTCGCCACCGTATTCAAAATAAAACTCGGTGGGCATACCCCAATCAAAATTAATACTACTGGTAATCGTGACATATTGATCACCCAGCTCATTATCACGCCCACCTTCAACCATACCTGCATTATCATTGCCGGCAGGATCAAAAAATGCTTTAACTACATCGCTAAAGCCAACATCGCGAGGCCCACCACCAAATTGCATCATACGATTAATGCCGATTTTCCAACCCTCTACAGGCTCTAAACTAATATGTGTGCCAGCTAAACGAGGTGTGCCATCATGTAATTCATTTTGATATAATATGCCTTTTTCAACATGCTCAAGCTCAGAATAGTAAAGCTCAAAATCAAAGTTCCACCAATTATGAGCTGGTGCCACCATCCCTAATGAAATAGATGGCGAGGTACGGGCATTAGTAGAAACAATCTGAGCTGATTGTTTGAACGGCGAAAACCAATGCTCTTTGTAACCAATATTTAACTGCAAGTCATCGCCAGCAAAGCTGACAAAACTATTATAATTAATAAATTTATTTTGCTTCGCGCGATAATCGACACCTACTTGCATCAAGGTATAGTCATTAGGACGCCAAATACCCTCAAAGAATACTTGCCCCCACTCATCAGAGCTCAAACCACGTTGATTGGCAAGTTTGGTTGCATTGCTGCCATCAGCACGCACCTTAACACCTACTCGAGTAATATTATCGCTGCCTTGATAAGGCTTAATTTTAGCACGTATTGCCGCGACTAAACTTGGCTGTGCATTTTGCAATTTAGTAAGTGCCGCTTCAACTTCCTTTAGGCGATAAGGCTTTGTCATCGGTGTGCCTGACGTCAATGCAAATAACGTATCGAGTTGATGATCAAGCTGTGCATCCATGCCAATTGGTAAGTAAGCAGTTGGTGTTGCAAGTGAAGGCAATGCGCAACTCATAAAACTGGTTAATACCACGACTTTTATCAATTTGAATTTCATAACGACTATATTTTTCATTAAGGGACGCAAATATTACCAAATTAGCCGTAACTAAACACCCAAAACTCTCTATTCTAACGCTTTTTAACAATTTCGCATTTTGCTTAAAGTGTATCCGCGTTATCATTAGTGTTTATAATTCGAGGCTGAAAAATGGCACGCTTTTTTTATTCACTGATTCTTTATTTGCTAAGTCCTCTCATAACCTTTTATTTATATATACTTAGAGGTAAAAAGAACGCTGGTTATCGCGCGCACTTTGCGGAACGATTTGGCTTCATTACGATAAAAAATACCTCGCAAGAAAGTACAGTATTAAAAGATAATCTAATAGTGATCCACTGCGCTTCAGTTGGTGAAGTACTTGCTGCAACGCCTTTGCTTAAAGAGCTACAATACCAACAGCCAAGTTATTCATTTATGATAACCTGTAACACCCCTACAGGCCGTGAACAAATACATAATAATTTTAAAGACTCGGTACAGTGCGCCTATTTACCTATTGATTACCCTTGTGCTATAGCGCGCTTTTTAAAGCATGTTAAACCCACTTTAATGTGTATTTTAGAAACCGAACTTTGGCCTAATCTTATGGCGCAGTGCAAACAACAGAATATTCCTGTACTAGTACTCAATGCGCGGCTTTCAGCAAAATCACAACAGGGTTATCAAAAAGTAGCGCCATTAACTAAGGTTATAATGCAATCAATTACCGCTTTAGCTAGTCATAATCATGAAGACGCTAAACGCTTTATTGAGCTTGGCCTCAATGAGCAAAAAGTGCATATTACTGGCTCAATTAAATTTGATATAAAGCCAACTAGCGATCAGTTAGACAAAGTCGACACCCTAAAAAGCCAATACAATAATCAGCGCTTTATCTGGGTTGCCGGCTCCACGCACCCTATTGAGCATGAGCTGATATTAGCTGCTCATCAGCAGCTGCTAAAACAGATTCCAGATGCACTGCTAGTTATTGCGCCGCGCCACCCAGAACAATTTGATAAGGTCGCAACATTGCTTGAAGACTCACCATTGAGCTTTAGCCGCCGCAGTAAAAATAACTATCAAAGCGAACAAGTACTCCTTGCTGATACTTTAGGTGAATTGCAATGTTTATATGGTATGGCCAACATCAGTTATATTGGCGGCAGTTTAATTGCACGTGGCGGGCATAACCCTCTCGAGTCAGCGGCATTTTCTGTCGGTGTTTTAACAGGCCCGCATACCTATAATTTCAACCATGTTTACCCTGAACTGATTGCATCAGGTGGGTGTATACAAGTAAGCGATACAAAGATGTTAGCGGAGCAACTATACGAGCTTCATCAGCAACCAGCGTTTTGCCAGCAGCTAGGTCTACAGGCAGCACACTGTGTTGCTAATAACCAAGGTGCCATCGCGAAAACGATCACCATCATTAACAAATTTTTAGAGCCACACAATGACTGAACAAACAAAACTAACCTTACCAGAACAACAAACCCGCTTATGGGTAGCTAATGTCATTGTTAAATATAACTTTTGCCCCTTTGCCCGTAAAGAAGTTGAAAATAATTGCATACATTATCAAACTAGCCAAGCAACCAGCATTGATGATGCTGTGATGGAGATGATCGAACAATGTATTGAACTTGATCAACAACCGGCTCGAGAGACTACATTATTGATGTTTGAACAAGGCTTTACTGACTTTGAGGAATTTTTAGATTTAGTGGATTTAGCCAATGCGCTATTAGTTGCCCAAGGCTTTGAAGGTAAATATCAAATAGCCAACTTTCATCCTGACTATGTGTTTGCCGATAGTGATGACAATGATGCAGCAAACTACACTAACCGCGCGCCTTTTCCTACCTTACATTTAATTCGTGAGGCTAGTATGAGTGCAGCACTTGATGATTATAATGAACCTGAATCAATTCCAGATCACAACATCAATTTAGCTCGCCGAAAAGGCATCGACTTTTGGCAACAATTACTTGCTGGATGTAAAAAGCCGAGTGCTTAATCACTCAGCTTTTAGTAAAAAGGAATGTTACTTTTTAACCCATTCTCCGTTCACTTCAACAAAGTGACCCGATTGGGTTTTTTCAATCGTTTTAGCAGCTGCCAGCGCTTCTACTTGAGAAAGCGACAAGTTGTTCTTTTTAGCGAGCTTTAAATATTGTGCTTTACGTTTAGCATTAATTTCATCGACAACCACTTTTGCCTCTGCATTTTGCACCACAAGGCCTAAATAACCAGAGCTGTCCTCACCCACTAGCCCTTGATTTTTTGCATCATCTAACGAAATGGCCCAAGCCGAAAACGACAAACACACCGCACTTAATAAAGTGACAATGCTTAGTTTTTTATTTTTTACTATATTCATACTTGCTCCTTAAAATAATTCGCTGTCATCACTAAATAAACTGTCGAGTTCTCTATCAACTTTTACGCGGATTTCATGATCGACCTTAACATTTAAGTTAATTGTAATAGGTTCCTTAGCGGCTACCTCAACACGATGCGTACATGCACTGAGTAATCCCAATGCGGTTAATATTACTAACCATTTAGTCATTATTACTTCCTTTTGTTGAATACTCTTGTTCAACTTTTTGCGTAATTTCATCACTTAAGCGCAGTGCTCGTAATAGTGTGAACACGTTCTCTTCATGATTATAGTTAAAATTAACTTGCTGTGCTTGCTGTTGATTATACCCTTGCAAATTAACGCCTAAGGTCATCCAGCCGTCAGGTTTTAAGTTAACACTACTTTTAATACTCTGAATATCTAAATTTTCAAGCAAGCCAAGTATAGGTCCTAACTCTTGTTGTTGAGCCTTTACCGAATTAAAAGCTGCATTATCAGTGATAAGTAATTTAGCAGCACCTTGATTAACAAGCTGCCCACCTTTAACCTCAATACCCGCTTTTGTAAAATAAACAGGCAAGTGTCCAGCTACATTTCCCGTTAAGCTAATACCCGATTTAGCATCAAGGGTAATGACCTTGCTAGCATCTATATTGTCAAATGTAACTAATGCTTGTTGCGGCTCTTCTGTAAGGCGATATTTATCCAGCAAAAAATGCCCTCCCATAACCTTCCCTGTAAGCTCCGTAACAGCAAGTTCATTTGCCCGTACTTGCCAAAACCCTGTTAGCTGCTTCACCACAGCACCAGCTCGTAATTCATTTAGTTCAAATGTAGAAGGCACAACATTAAGCTGCCCTGAATCATAACGACCTATAAATTGAGTATTAAAATGCTTAGCAAGGTAATCTGTGTATAAACCACTTACACCGACTACCTGTAAAGAGAGATCGGCCTGTTGCAGATTAATATCACCAGCAATACGGCCACTGACTTTACCATCTGTTAAGGTTGCAAGCGGCACAAATTGATGAAGCAGTGGGTTAAGCTTAGTAACTAACTGCTCTGAAATTATCACCTCAAATGGATGAGCTGTGCTTGTTATATTATGCATTGCTACAAGCTCTATCCCTTCTACATATATATGATGAGATGCTTGCAAGGCACGACTTTGTAAACCTGTTGAGCTTATGCGAATGTCGTTAAGTCGTAACTCTTCGGTTTGTAGCTTGGCTAACTTTGTTTCACTGGTTAAATCAAAAAACAATTCCCCTGCTGACAAACTTCCTGCAGCAGTTAGCTGATTCGTCAGCTGAGATAGTTTAATACTCCCCATATTAATAGTATCAATCTGGCTCGATAAGCTAGCGGTTAAGTATTGATTACTTTGTAGCTTCGCCTTAAAAGTTGCTTGGTAATTATCAATGCCAATATCATGCACTTTTAATTGCCCCAGCGCTAATTGTGCTGACAATTCGAGAGCAGGCTGTGCAGCCAATATGCTATTTATTGAAAAATGCCCTTGTGCACTAATATGCTGCGCATCAACATCGATAAAATCAGGCAGCGTAGCTACTTTTAACTGATAGTTACCATCAATATCACTGCTAACAACACTCGCGGCTATATCTAATAATGCAATATCATCACTCGAAAACGACAACGCGAATTGTGCCAATAGGGTTTCTAAAGGATTCTTTATATCAACCGCTAACTGTTTAACATTCATGAGCAGTTGTGATCCTGCCTGCAATGTTAGCTGATCTAATGTCAATTGAGTGTCTTGCACAATGATCTTACTAGGTAAAACTAATCGCCAATTTAACGGTATTTGCCGAGTAACAAATTGCTGCTGCGCATCATCATCGATAACACCACCCAAACTTTGTAAACACTCATTTTTGCCATTGAGTGTTGTTGCTAATTGCTGAGCATCTAGGGTTAATGTTTTTGAATTTAAGTTATAGTGACTACTGACTTTGCCACTACTTTTAATTGTCATCGAGCAGGTATTAATGGCGTAAGTGAAATCAGCACCTAGCTGAGTGTCTATATCGAGTGCAATACCATCAAAAACGAACCTATGTTGGCTAGTTAAATTAAGTCCTGCAATCGAGTTTACAGTCGCGGCCTTAAATGTAGAAAGTAGTCGCTCATCAAGCTCAATATTTCCTGCCAGCTTGGTATTTTTAACGTCAACCTCAGCTTTTACATCACCAGTAACAACAAACTCATTTAACATCGGCTCATTTATGCTGATAATAAGTGGCTTTTTTAATTGAGACTGAGTGATCACTAAACGTTTTAGGTGTAACAACGGGCGAGCTTGCGGTAGCGCCAAAGCAAGCTTTTTAGGCTCAGTCGAAGAATCATGGTTTACCAGTATTAAATTTGCACGGTTAACCGTGATGTTTTGAGTATTGGCCGTAATATCAGCTAATTCAAGCAACTGCCCTTGATAGCCAATACATGCTCGCTGTACATGGAGATCCAGATTGGTTGTTAACGACCAATCCAAACAATGCAGTTCAACTCCAGCTTGATGCAGTGGAGGAGCAACAAAATGCAAAGTGATCGGCATGCGAAAAATATAGCCAAGTGAAAGTACACTTAGCACTAGAATTAATAACCCCCAACCTACACGCTTAAACATATTATCCTTAAAATACCTTTGACCTTTGACCTTTGACCTTTGACCTTTGACCTTTGACCTTTGACCTTTGACCTTTGACCTTTGACCTTTGACCTTTGACCTTTGACCTTTGACCAGCATAAACAAAAAAGGCTGCACAGTGCAGCCTTTTATTCTAGTACTAGATAATGAATCTAGTGTGTATAAATATAGTTTAACCTACATTTTTACGTGCATTGCGGAACATACGCATCCATGGGCTATCTTCGCGCCACTCATCTGGGTGCCACGAGTTAGCAACCGCACGGAATACACGTTCAGGGTGAGGCATCATTACAGTAGCACGGCCATCAGCTGAAGTAATACCTGTGATACCTTCTGGCGAGCCGTTCGGGTTAGCAGGATATTGTGTCGTAGGGTTACCGTAGTTATCAACAAACTTAACCGCTACAGTACCTGACTCAAGCGCTGCTTTCACTGCTGCATCATTAGCAAACTCAGCATGACCTTCACCGTGAGACACAGCGATAGGCATACGAGAGCCCGCCATACCGTTGAAGAATACCGAAGGATTCTCTTGCACTTCAACTAAGCTAAAACGTGCTTCAAAACGCTCAGATTTATTCGTCACAAAGCGTGGCCAATGTTCAGTGCCAGGGATCAACTCTTTTAATGTTGATAACATCTGACAACCGTTACACACACCTAAACTAAATGAGTCTTGGCGCTCAAAGAAGCTTTGGAACTGCTCACGTGCCATATCATTAAATAAGATTGATTTAGCCCAACCTTCACCAGCACCTAACACGTCACCGTAAGAGAAGCCGCCACATGCCACTAAGCCTTTAAACTCTTCCAGACTTAAACGCCCTTCAAGAATATCGCTCATGTGTACATCAACTGCCGCAAAACCAGCACGGTTAAATGCAGCTGCCATTTCTAAATGCGAGTTAACACCTTGCTCTCGTAAGATAGCCATTTTAGGCTTAGCGCCTGTCGCAATATACGGTGCTGCCACATCTTCATTTAAATCGAAGTTTAGTTTAACGTTAAGACCAGGATCTTTAACATCAAACTTGGCATCAAATTCTTGCTTAGCACAATCAGGATTATCACGACGTGCTTGCATTTGGTAGGTGGTTTCTGCCCAAATAGTACGTAATTCAGTACGCGTGTTACTAAGTACAGGGTTACCAGCGCGGTTAAATACCACACTGTCGTCACTGTTAAGTGTGCCAATTTCATGGCTGATTGCAGCAATGCCATGTTCAGCAAATACTGCGTTCACGACCTCTAAATCACTGTTAGCAACTTGGATTACCGCTCCGAGCTCTTCATTATAAAGTGCTTCAATGTCAGAACCTGTTAAACCATCTAAATCAACAGTCACACCAGTATGACCCGCAAATGCCATTTCAGCCACTGTGGTAAATAAACCACCGTCTGAACGGTCATGATAAGCAAGTAACTTATTATCAGCGACTAACGCTTGCATTGCATTGTAGAAGCCTTTTAGTAATTCAGGGCTATCTACATCTGGCGTTACATCACCTAATTGCTTATAAACTTGCGCTAAACTTGATGCACCTAGTCGGTTTTTACCAGCACCTAAGTCAACCAAGATAAGTGAGGTTTCACCTTTATCTGTACGTAGCTGCGGAGTAACCGTTTTACGTACATCGTCAACACGACCAAACGCGGTGATAATAAGTGATAATGGTGCTGTTACTGACTTCTGCTCGCCATTCTCATCCCACTGGGTTTTCATCGACATAGAGTCTTTACCCACAGGAATGGTTAAACCAAGCGCAGGACAAAGCTCTTCACCCACCGCTTTAACTGCTTCGTAAAGACCCGCATCTTCGCCAGGGTGACCAGCTGCTGCCATCCAGTTAGCAGACAACTTAATGTTTTCAAGCGGTCCAATGTTAGCACAAGCAATATTGGTTAATGATTCAGCTACGGCCAAACGTGCTGATGCACCGTAATTAAGCAATGCTGCAGGTGTACGCTCACCAAGAGACATTGCCTCACCATGGTAAGTGTCATACGTTGCTGCAGTTACGGCACAGTTAGCAACTGGCACCTGCCAAGGACCAACCATTTGGTCACGAGCAACTAGCCCTGTTACTGAGCGGTCACCAATGGTGATCAAGAACGTCTTTTCAGCAATCGCAGGTAAACGTAATAAACGTGTTGCCGCTTCACTTACGTCAATATTTGCAGTATCCAGCGCTTTACCAATAACTTGTTGAGATTGCGCTTCACGGTGCATTTTAGGTGCTTTGCCTAATAACACATCCAGTGGTAAATCAACGGGGTTGTTACCAAAATGGCTATCTGCAACGGTTAAATGACGCTCTTCAGTCGCTTCACCTATTACAGCATATTGCGCACGTTCACGCTTACAAATGGCTTCAAAACGGTCAAAATCTTCAACCGCGACAGCAAGTACATAACGCTCTTGAGACTCGTTACACCAGATCTCATGCGGTGCCATGCCCGGCTCATCATTCGGAATATCGCGCAGTTGGAATTTGCCCCCACGACCACCGTCATTAACAAGCTCAGGGAATGCATTTGATAAACCGCCCGCGCCCACATCGTGAATAAACGCGATTGGGTTAGCATCACCTAACTGCCAGCATTTATCGATGACTTCTTGACAACGACGTTCCATTTCTGGGTTTTCACGTTGTACTGACGCAAAATCTAAATCTTCATTTGATTGGCCTGACGCCATTGATGAAGCAGCGCCGCCACCTAAACCAATGTTCATCGCTGGGCCACCTAACGCAATCAACTTAGCGCCAACAGGAATTTCACCTTTTTGTACATGGTCAGTACGAATATTACCTAAACCACCTGCAAGCATAATTGGCTTGTGGTAACCACGCACCTCAAGGCCATTATGACTGGTTACTTGCTCTTCATAAGTGCGGAAGTAACCGACTAAGTTTGGACGACCAAACTCATTATTAAACGCAGCGCCACCCAATGGGCCCTCAGTCATAATATCTAATGCTGTAACGATACGAGCAGGCTTACCAAAATCAGTTTCCCACGGTTGCTCGTAACCAGGAATACGTAAGTTTGATACAGTAAAGCCAACTAAACCTGCTTTTGGCTTAGAGCCACGGCCTGTTGCACCTTCATCACGAATTTCACCACCAGAACCGGTAGCAGCACCAGAAAAAGGTGCAATCGCAGTTGGGTGGTTATGGGTTTCAACTTTCATCAAGATTTCAATGTTCTCTTGATGATATGCATATTCACCTTCAGCATTTGGGAAGAAACGACCCGCTTTCGAACCTTTCATTACTGCGGCGTTATCTTTATAAGCAGATAATACGTTTTCAGGGTTTAGCTCGTAGGTATTTTTAATCATTTTGAATAGCGATTTAGGCTGAACTACACCATCGATGGTCCAATCTGCATTAAAAATTTTATGACGACAATGCTCTGAGTTTGCTTGTGCAAACATAAATAATTCAATGTCGTTCGGGTTACGCCCTAACTTTTGGAAGTTTTCTACCAAGTAATCAATTTCGTCATCAGCAAGGGCAAAACCTTGCTCAACGTTTGCAGTTGCTAGCGCTTCACGGCCGCCGGCTAAAATGTCAACTGATGACATTTGACTCGGTGCATCAGTACGGAATAACGTCGCAGCGTCGTCCATTGCGCTGTGCGTTGCTTCGGTCATGCGGTCATGTAATAAGGCTGCAACTTGATTTAATTGCTCAGCGTTTAAGTCACCTTCAACATAATAAGCGATGCCGCGCTCAACACGGTGTACTTGAGTTAAGCCACAATTATGTGCAATATCCGTCGCTTTTGAAGCCCATGGCGAGATTGTGCCAGGACGAGGCGTTACTAACACCAAAGTGCCTGCAGGTGTATGTTCGGCAATCGTTGGACCATAGGTAAGTAACTTCTCAAGCTTAGTTTGCTCATCACTTGACAGCTGTGCGGTTAGATCTGCAAAGTGTGCATACTCAGCGTATACATTAGTGACTGGAAGTTGCGCCTGTTGGCAACGGGCTAAAATTTTCTGAACTCTAAAATCGGAAAGTGCTGGTGCACCACGAAGGATCAACATAGGTATTTTCATCCGGGGTTAGGGATTGAACGATATTTTAGGCGGGTATTATATACTCAAGTAACTCGGAAATACAGGTTAAGCAGGGAATTAAAATTGCGGCAAGAGCGCTATAAGTTAGCATCGTTTATTACTAATAATGCCTAGTGGCAGATGAAATATCAAACACAGTAAAGTCAACTATGACAAATCGCCAAGTGACGTCATCGCAAAGTTTTGATATAAGGGTGTAATAGCATTCAAGGGGCACAGTATGTTTAAACAAAAGCTAATAACAATCATTACGTTAGTAATGCTTTTGTGTGCCTGCGATATGCAACAGCAGCAATCTCAACTTAGCCAAATAAAAACTCAAAACAAAATCAGAGTGGGTACGTTAGCTGGAGCAAGTAATTATTATCAAGCAGTGCAAGGTGAACAAGGATTTGAATATGAGTTAGCCCAAGAGTTTGCAGATCACCTTGGGGTTGAACTGGAGATGGTGCCATTTTTTAACTTATCCGACATGTTTTCACGCTTAGATAGCGGCGATTTAGACTTAATAGCCTCTGGTTTAACGTACAATAAAGTACGCGCCCAAGATTACCGTTTTGGCCCAACCTATCGCACAATTAGCCAAAAACTGGTTTATAAACAAGGTAGAGTAAGACCTCGTGATTTTGATGATCTAACCGATAACCTGACAGTACTTGCCAAAAGTAGCCATTCATTGGCACTGCAACAAATTAAACAAACTCACCCCAATTTAAATTGGCGCGAAACAGAAGATCTCGACGAAGAAGAGCTATTACAAGCAGTGATCGATGGTGAAATTGATTACACTCTTGCCGACTCACATACCCTATCGTTGTTTCGTCGCTATCACCCTAATCTTAGTATTGGTTTTTCTGTTACTCGTAACGATCCCATTGCTTGGCTGCTGCGCAAAGACGGCGACGATTCGTTATATGCGTTAATGGTGCCGTTTTTTGGTGAAGTAAAACAAAGTAATCAGCTTTATGTACTTGAAGAAAAATATTTTGGCCATGTCCGCCAATTTAACTACGTTAATACCCTTGCCTATATTGAAGCAATTAAAGAAACACTGCCAAAATATCAACCTTGGTTTGAGCAATATGCAGGCAGCCTAGATTGGCGATTACTTGCAGCTTTAAGTTATCAAGAATCAATGTGGAATCCGCGAGCAAAATCCCCCACAGGAGTTCGTGGTATTATGATGCTCACTCGTGATACTGCAAAGCAGGTCGGCGTAACTAATCGTCTTGCTCCTGAGCAAAATATCAAAGGCGGCGCAGAATATTTGACGAAGCTAGAAAAACGAATTCCCGACCGCGTTCCTCAGCCAGATCGTACTTGGCTAGCTTTAGCATCCTATAATATTGGTTGGGGTCACGTGAACGATGCTCGTATTATTACCGAGCAGCAAGGTGCTAGCCCTGATAAATGGGCTGATGTGAAAAAACGCTTACCGCTATTAATCAAAAAACGTTACTACCGTAAAACCAAGTATGGCTATTCGCGCGGTGACGTTGCAGTCAAGTATGTGGATAATATTCGTCGTTACTACGATGCACTAGTTTGGTTAGATGAAAATGACGCGATCAGCACACCGACTACTGAACCCGATGATGCTGAACAAATAGATCAACCTACTACCCAAGCTGCTGAGATTAAAAATCCAAAGCCTGCCACTACAAACCACGGTCTCCCCAACAAAAGATGACAGTATCGATGAGCAAGCACCGCAAAAAAAAGATAACGGCGAACAATAAAAATAACTTTAAATGCGATAGGTACGCGCAAACTAAAATATCTATTTACTTGTCATCAAATGATCACTAATGTGTAGTATCAAGTATATAATTAACTTATATCTTTTCTCACTCTCACATTTTCAGGAGAAACCATGCTGAAACGTCGGCGTACACATTCGTTCAAACGAAATGTTATTTATTCATCATCTACCCGTCGCAGAATAATGCTGCGTAATTTACATAGAAAAGTAATTTGGCGTCGCAGAATGTTTGCAATGCAACAAATGGCAGAGTTAAACATTGCAGCACCTGCAGGTTAAGCCTTCAGGTCACGCAAAGCTTTCTTTGCAGCTTTTATTTCTTGACGGCGGCGTTTAAAAAAATCAGAAATAGTTTGCCCACATAACTCACCTAGTATTCCGGCCTCAACTTCAACCTGATGATTTAATCTAGGATCTTGTAATAGATTCATAATAGAGCCTGCTGATCCTGTTTTTTCATCCGCAGCACCAAACACTAAACGTTTGATACGACTGTGTACTAGCAACCCGGCGCACATAGAGCATGGCTCCAACGTGACGTATAAAGTACAATCAATCAAGCGGTAATTATTAACGACCTTGCCACCTTCGCGTATCGCAATCATCTCTGCATGAGCAGAAGGATCGTTATCGGTAATCGAACGATTGTAGCCAGCTGCAATCAACTGATTATCTTTGACCAGTACAGCACCGACAGGAATTTCATTCAACTGCTCCGCTTTTTTTGCATACTCTAGAGCTTGCGCCATCCAATATTGATCGTTCAATTGTTCACTCATTGACTTAATCTTTAACTAATTATTGTTTAATTATACTCACTTAGGCCATTAAAACGCTAAATATACTGATTAGTGATAAAAATAAAACAAATTAAAACAGCTTTAACATGGCTCACCCCGTGCGATTTACGATATAATCTCTCGCTTTTTTTATTTAGCTCACAACACACGGGTAGCAAATGAAATTTCCTGGACGCCGCAGGCATAAACATTATTTTCCAGTGGAAGCCAAAGATCCACTTACTAATCAACTCAACGCCAGTGATAAGTTGCAACGCAGCTACATCACAGGGATAGATCAAATCGTAGTTGATATAGAAGCTAAAGTCGATCAAGCTTTCCTTGACGAATTTCAACTGCGCCGAGGTATGTCGCAAGTTATTGATAGTGATATAACCAATGCATTATATGACCGCTTAAAACTCAACGATATGATCGATTATGAGTTTGCAGGCGGTACTATCGGCAACACTATGCACAACTACTCAGTATTAGCGGATGACCGCTCTGTACTACTGGGTGTGATGAGTGAAAACATTAAAATTGGTAGCTACGCTTATCGCTTTTTATGTAACACCTCAAGTCGTGTCGATCTCGACTACTTACAACCGGTAGATGGTCCGATCGGTCGCTGCTTTACACTCATTGACGATACTGGTGAACGTACTTTTGCCATCAGCGCAGGGCTGATGAACCACCTACGACCTGAATCAATCGATCAGGAGTTAATAGAGAACTCATCGGCATTAGTGATCAGTGCTTACTTAATGCGTACGCAAGGTTCTGAGACGATGACAGAAGCAACAATGCAAGCTGTCAAATATGCCAATGATGCTGGCATCCCTGTCGTACTCACTCTTGGTACTAAGTTTTTAATCGAGCAAGACCCTACTTGGTGGGCTAGTTTTGTTGAAAAACATGTTGATATTTTAGCAATGAATGAGGAAGAAGGGCTGGCAATAACTGGCTTTGAAGACCCTCTACTTGCAGCTGATAAAGCACTTGATTGGGTAGATTTAGTTATCTGTACCGCAGGTGAAAAAGGCTTGTTTATGGCAGGCTACATCGATGAGCAATTTAAACGAGAAACAGAATACCCATTGCTGCCTGGCGCAATACCAGATTTCAATCGTTATGAGTTTTCGCGCGCTATGCGCAAAGTTGACTGTCAGCAGCCAATTCGTGCATACAGCCATACAGCGCCATTTATGGGTGGTCCAGACTCTATTAAGAACACCAATGGTGCAGGAGATTGTGCATTAGCGGCGGTACTACATGACTTATCGGCAAATGTTTACCATAAGCTCAATGTTGGTAATTCAGCTAAACACCAGCAACCGGCAATGACCTACTCATCATTAGCACAAATTAGTAAGTATGCTAACCGTGCCAGTTTTGAGGTGTTAGTACAGCATTCACCGCGCTTATCTCGTGGTTTACCTGAGCGTGAAGACTGCCTCGAACAGGTTTATTGGGAGCAGTAACAACTCCCAATACATATTAGTTAAAAAATAGAGATATCAAGTTTTTTAGATAGCAGCTCAAGGGCTGCTATTCCTGCCACCGAGTTGCCAAATGAATTTAACCCAGGCGACCATACTGCCACTGTAAACTTATTCGGTAACACCGCTAATATAGTGCCCGATACTCCTGATTTACCCGGCATACCAACCCTATAACCAAAATCGCCCGCCGCATCATAGAGGCCGCTGGTAAATAATAATGAGTTGAGCTGTTTGTTTTGCAGACTTGAAAGTACGCGTCTATTAGACACGTTATCTATCCCTTTATTGGCCAGAAAGTTATATGCTTTAGCCAATTCGACACAATTGAGCTCTATTGCACAAAAATTAAAATATGCCCATAACACATCATCAACTTCGTTTTTAAAGTTACCAAAGGACTTCATTAAATGCCCCATTGCAGCATTACGATGACGAAATTCATACTCAGAATTAGCGACCTTCTTATCAATCACTATGCCCTTATTTCCAGACAATAACCTAAATGTTTCTAACATTGAATGCATAGGTGCAGACAAGCGGCTATATAACGCATCACAGGTAACGATAGCACCGGCATTTATGAAAGGGTTACGCGGTATACCCTTTTCAAACTCAAGCTGAGTCAAAGAGTTAAACGCAGTACCTGACGGCTCTTTGCCGACTCGTTGCCATAATTCATTACCATAGCGCTGCAGCGCTAACGTTAACGTCATTACTTTAGAAACAGATTGAATTGTAAAGCGTTGCGAGCAATCGCCTGCGCAAAATGTCTGGCCATCAGTCGTATATATAGCAATAGAAAATTGGTTAGCATCAACCTCAGCCAATGCTGGAATATAATCCGCCACTTTACCTTGTGATAACAGTGGTTGCACCTCAGCGGTAATTTCATTTAAGACTTTTTGATAATCAGAGGTAGGCAAGGTAACCCTCATTGGCATTGAAAACAGAAATAAAATTCTACCATATTAGAAGAAAAGCAGACTGACTTTATTACTCAAATAATACCTAATAAAACACGCTTACAGTCACTTATTAATAATGCTGATTTGCCTTTTACTTACAAAGAGTGCGAGCTTGCCTATCACTTATAGAGGGCGCTAGTTTTCAAGATTAGAAAATGACAGTACACGCATGTCAAAGGTTAACGCTGACGGCTCGAAGCCAATAGCTTTCCTGCAGACGTAAAAAAGCCCGACTATTGCTAGTCGGGCTTTCTCAATTTAGATCCTGTCAATGTCGTGGTGCCCACAGCGGTAGAGAGTCACATAACAAATGTATAGAGTAGGCTTTAGGCTCTTATTCTTTTTTACCTAAAACCTATTGCCTTTCACCTCGAACCTTCTTTTTACTTTATGCCAGACGTAAAAAAGCCCGACTATTTCTAGTCGGGCTTTCTCAATTTGGAGCTTGGCGATGTCGTAGTGCCCACAACGGTAGAGAGCCACATAGCAAATGCGACACTATCTTTGTGTCGGGGCGGCCTTGTGCGGGGCTCGCCTTCGAGCTGTGTATAGGAATACACATGCCGTAGAGCATAGGATTGCAAGAGCGGTCACTACTGAGTTCGGCATGGGGTCTTGGCTTGGTGTTTTAACTTTGTTCCAGACGTAAAAAAGCCGCTTCATTTCTGAAGCGGCTTTCTCAATTTAGATCCTGGCAATGTCATAGTGCCCACAGCGGTAGAGAGCCACATAGCAAATGTATAGAGTCGGCATTAGGCCCTGATCAACTCTCTTCCTTTATCCTATTCCCTTTTACCTTTCACCTGCATTTTTACTTTCCTACAGACAACAAAAAACCCGTCACATCGCTGTAACGGGTTTCTCTTATTTGGAGCCTGGTAATGTCCTACTTTCACATAGCAAATGCTACACTATCATCGGCGCTGTTTCGTTTCACTACTGAGTTCGGCATGGGGTCAGGTGGGTCCAAAACGCTATTGTCACCAAGCAAATTTGGTGTAAGTTCGATTTAATCGAGCTTACTAAAATTTGGAATTCTGATAATAAAGAGTATCGTAAATCTACTTTAGTCTATTAACTTCTTGCGCTATCAACTATCACATAAAACGCGTTTGGCGTTGTATGGTTAAGCCTCACGGGTAATTAGTACAAGTTAGCTTAACATATCACTATGCTTCCACATCTTGCCTATCAACGTTGTAGTCTTCAACGGCCCTTCAGAGACTTTAAAAGTCTAGTGAGAACTCATCTCGAGGCCTGCTTCGCGCTTAGATGCTTTCAGCGCTTATCAGTTCCGAACGTAGCTACCGGGCAATGCCATTGGCATGACAACCCGAACACCAGCGGTTCGTTCACTCCGGTCCTCTCGTACTAGGAGCAACCCCTCTCAATTCTCAAACGCCCACGGCAGATAGGGACCGAACTGTCTCACGACGTTCTAAACCCAGCTCGCGTACCACTTTAAATGGCGAACAGCCATACCCTTGGGACCGACTTCAGCCCCAGGATGTGATGAGCCGACATCGAGGTGCCAAACACCGCCGTCGATATGAACTCTTGGGCGGTATCAGCCTGTTATCCCCGGAGTACCTTTTATCCGTTGAGCGATGGCCCTTCCATTCAGAACCACCGGATCACTATGACCTACTTTCGTACCTGCTCGACGTGTCTGTCTCGCAGTTAAGCTGGCTTCTACCATTACACTAACCGTACGATGTCCGACCGTACTTAGCCAACCTTCGTGCTCCTCCGTTACTCTTTGGGAGGAGACCGCCCCAGTCAAACTACCCACCAGGCACTGTCCGTAACCCCGATTCAGGGGCCAACGTTAGAACATCAAAACTACAAGGGTGGTATTTCAAGGACGACTCCAACAAAACTAGCGTCTCATCTTCTAAGTCTCCCACCTATCCTACACATGTAGGTTCAATGTTCAGTGCCAAGCTGTAGTAAAGGTTCACGGGGTCTTTCCGTCTAGCCGCGGGTACACAGCATCTTCACTGCGATTTCAATTTCACTGAGTCTCGGGTGGAGACAGCGTGGCCATGGTTACACCATTCGTGCAGGTCGGAACTTACCCGACAAGGAATTTCGCTACCTTAGGACCGTTATAGTTACGGCCGCCGTTTACCGGGGCTTCGATCAAGAGCTTCTCCGAAGATAACCCCATCAATTAACCTTCCGGCACCGGGCAGGTGTCACACCGTATACGTCATCTTGCGATTTTGCACAGTGCTGTGTTTTTAATAAACAGTCCCAGCCACCTGGTCACTGCGGCTCCAATCAGCTTAGAGAGCAAGTCTCATCACCAATCGGAGCGTACCTTCTCCCGAAGTTACGGTACGATTTTGCCTAGTTCCTTCACCCGAGTTCTCTCAAGCGCCTTAGTATTCTCTACCTGACCACCTGTGTCGGTTTGGGGTACGATTCGGTATAATCTGAAGCTTAGAGGCTTTTCCTGGAAGTATGGCATCAGCAACTTCATCACCTTAGTGACTCGTCTCGTGTCTCAGCCTAACAGCAACCCGGATTTACCTAAGTCGCTAGCCTACTCACTTTCACATGGACTACCAACGCCATGCTTGCTTAGCCTGCTCCGTCCCCCCATCGCAATTATACCAAGTACGGAAATATTAATCCGTTTCCCATCGACTACGCCTTTCGGCCTCGCCTTAGGGGTCGACTTACCCTACCCTGATTAACATGGGATAGGAACCCTTGGTCTTCCGGCGTGCGGGTTTTTCACCCGCATTATCGTTACTCATGTCAGCATTCGCACTTCTGATACGTCCAGCATACCTCCCGGTACACCTTCAACCGCTTACAGAACGCTCCCCTACCACTCAGAATGAATTCTGAATCCGCAGCTTCGGTGCATAGTTTAGCCCCGTTACATCTTCCGCGCAGACCGACTCGACCAGTGAGCTATTACGCTTTCTTTAAAGGATGGCTGCTTCTAAGCCAACCTCCTGGCTGTCTGGGCCTTTCCACATCGTTTCCCACTTAACTATGACTTTGGGACCTTAGCTGGCGGTCTGGGTTGTTTCCCTCTTCACGACGGACGTTAGCACCCGCCGTGTGTCTCCCGGATATTACTTTACGGTATTCGGAGTTTGCAAAGGGTTGGTAAGTCGGGATGACCCCCTAGCCTTAACAGTGCTCTACCCCCGTAAGTATTCGTCCGAGGCTCTACCTAAATAGATTTCGGGGAGAACCAGCTATCTCCCGGTTTGATTAGCCTTTCACTCCTAGCCACAGGTCATCCCCTAACTTTTCAACGTTAGTGGGTTCGGTCCTCCAGTTGATGTTACTCAACCTTCAACCTGCCCATGGCTAGATCACCGGGTTTCGGGTCTATACCTTGCAACTAGTCGCCCAGTTAAGACTCGGTTTCCCTACGGCTACCCTATTCGGTTAACCTCGCTACAAAATATAAGTCGCTGACCCATTATACAAAAGGTACGCAGTCACCCAACAAGTGGGCTCCTACTGCTTGTACGTACACGGTTTCAGGTTCTATTTCACTCCCCTCACAGGGGTTCTTTTCGCCTTTCCCTCACGGTACTGGTTCACTATCGGTCAGTTGGGAGTATTTAGCCTTAGATGATGGTCCACCTATATTCAGTCAAAGTTTCACGTGCTCCGACCTACTCGATTTCACTTAAAAGGGATTTTCATGTACGGGACTATCACCCTGTATCGTGGCACTTTCCAGAGCCTTCCATTAACACCAATTAAGCTTAAGGGCTGTTCCGATTTCGCTCGCCGCTACTTTCGGAATCTCGGTTGATTTCTTTTCCTACGGGTACTTAGATGTTTCAGTTCTCCGCGTTCGCCTCGTTAACCTATGTATTCAGTTAACGATACCTGCAAGCAGGTGGGTTTCCCCATTCGGAAATCCTAGTCTCAAGTGCTTTTTACTAGCTTGACTAGGCTTATCGCAAGTTAATACGTCCTTCATCGCCTCCAACTGCCAAGGCATCCACCGTGTACGCTTAGTCACTTAACCATACAACCCAAACGGGTCTTTGTTTCGTGACAGTTTAACTTCGCCAGAAGTTAATATTGAATACTAAAGTAGATACCAATCAACAAACGTAAACGTTCATTAAATGGCACTGAATGATACTGCTATCATTCTTTTTTACTTTTTGAAAACTCTGTACAAATAACAATGTTATTCATACGAATTTTATTATCAGCTTTTCCAAATTTTTAAAGAGCATATTAATTAGTTAACCCAGAGGGTAAAACTAACTAACAATCATCTGTGTGGACACTACGAACAAATAAGTTCTAAATCGTATAAGGAGGTGATCCAGCCCCAGGTTCCCCTAGGGCTACCTTGTTACGACTTCACCCCAGTCATGAATCACTCCGTGGTAAACGTCCTCCCGAGGGTTAGACTATCTACTTCTGGAGCAACCCACTCCCATGGTGTGACGGGCGGTGTGTACAAGGCCCGGGAACGTATTCACCGCGTCATTCTGATACGCGATTACTAGCGATTCCGACTTCATGGAGTCGAGTTGCAGACTCCAATCCGGACTACGACGCACTTTAAGTGATTCGCTTACTCTCGCGAGTTCGCAGCACTCTGTATGCGCCATTGTAGCACGTGTGTAGCCCTACACGTAAGGGCCATGATGACTTGACGTCGTCCCCACCTTCCTCCGGTTTATCACCGGCAGTCTCCTTAGAGTTCTCAGCATTACCTGCTAGCAACTAAGGATAGGGGTTGCGCTCGTTGCGGGACTTAACCCAACATCTCACAACACGAGCTGACGACAGCCATGCAGCACCTGTATCAGAGTTCCCGAAGGCACCAAACTATCTCTAGTAAGTTCTCTGTATGTCAAGTGTAGGTAAGGTTCTTCGCGTTGCATCGAATTAAACCACATGCTCCACCGCTTGTGCGGGCCCCCGTCAATTCATTTGAGTTTTAACCTTGCGGCCGTACTCCCCAGGCGGTCTACTTAATGCGTTAGCTTTGAAAAACAGAACCGAGGCTCCGAGCTTCTAGTAGACATCGTTTACGGCGTGGACTACCAGGGTATCTAATCCTGTTTGCTCCCCACGCTTTCGTACATGAGCGTCAGTGTTGACCCAGGTGGCTGCCTTCGCCATCGGTATTCCTTCAGATCTCTACGCATTTCACCGCTACACCTGAAATTCTACCACCCTCTATCACACTCTAGTTTGCCAGTTCGAAATGCAGTTCCCAGGTTGAGCCCGGGGCTTTCACATCTCGCTTAACAAACCGCCTGCGTACGCTTTACGCCCAGTAATTCCGATTAACGCTCGCACCCTCCGTATTACCGCGGCTGCTGGCACGGAGTTAGCCGGTGCTTCTTCTGTAAGTAACGTCACAGATAGCCTCTATTAAAGACTACCCTTTCCTCCTTACTGAAAGTGCTTTACAACCCGAAGGCCTTCTTCACACACGCGGCATGGCTGCATCAGGCTTGCGCCCATTGTGCAATATTCCCCACTGCTGCCTCCCGTAGGAGTCTGGGCCGTGTCTCAGTCCCAGTGTGGCTGATCATCCTCTCAAACCAGCTAGGGATCGTTGCCTTGGTAAGCCATTACCTTACCAACTAGCTAATCCCACTTGGGCTAATCTTTTGGCGTGAGGCCCGAAGGTCCCCCACTTTGGTCCGTAGACATTATGCGGTATTAGCAGTCGTTTCCAACTGTTGTCCCCCACCAAAAGGCATATTCCCAAGCATTACTCACCCGTCCGCCGCTCGTCAGCAAAGTAGCAAGCTACTCTCTGTTACCGCTCGACTTGCATGTGTTAGGCCTGCCGCCAGCGTTCAATCTGAGCCATGATCAAACTCTTCAATTAAAAGTTTTTTGTCTTTCGACAGCTCAATGAATTCTGAATTTATTTAATATCTTTCGATATTGAATTGACTGTGCCGAAGCAACTTATAAATAAGTTACTTCTGTTGGTCACTCAGTTTCAATTGAGACTCTAAATTTTTTGCCTTGCTTAGCTATCTAAAAGAAAGTTAAGCTTGGCTGTTAGAACTCAATCTGTACGAGTGCCCACACAGATGATTGCTTTATATTGTTAAAGAACGTTGCGGTTAAAGTTAAACTTTATCTCGCTAGGGCTGCGCATATTACGCTTTCCTATTTTTTTGTCAACACTTAATTTTAAACTTTATTAAAAATCTAAACTCAAGTTTTACTCGACTAACTGATTAACTCTTGCCTCGCTAAGCGTTGCTGTCTGCCGTCTCAGTGGGGTCGCATTATAGGGCGCGGCGAATTTTACGCAAGCGTTTTTTAAAGAAAACTATAAAAAACATGCCTTACGCTTGCTTTTTAGCCAAGATGCTTAAAAACACATCTAAAAAATAGATAATCGCTATTGTTCAATCCTTCTAAAATAGGGTTTCACATTCATATACGTTGATATTAATAACACTAGTATTGTATATATGAAATTTCATATATACACTTAATGGATATTGTCAGTCAGAATATTTAATTTACATGTCCCAAAGTAATAGCTCAAAGCAAAGTGTGCTCTTTCTGTGCACTGAGAATTCAGCCCGTTCACAAATGGCAGAAGTATTACTGAGAAATAAAGCGGGAGAGATTTTTGATGTTTATAGTGCTGGGATCGCTCCTAAAGATATTGATCCTAGAACAATTAATTGTTTGCAAAAGTTTAACTTGCCGATAACTGAGCTCAGCGCAAAACATATAGCTGAGTTTACAGATAAGACTTTTGATTATGTTATTACGCTATGTGAAAGAGCAAACAATAAATGCAGAGCTTATAAAGGCGCACTGTTGCAACTTGCGTGGGATATTGCAGATCCAAAAGTAATGGTAGGTTTAGAGCCCTTTGTCGCAACCCTCTATGAACTTGATAAACGACTGGATATGTTTATTGACGTACACGGTAATATTAATAACCTGCAATCACATCAGTGTGTGCCACTATGTAGTAGTACCATCTCAGATCAAGATAACGAGTTATCGATAGATCCAAGCATATTTTATAAATGCTTAACTGATCAGATCCGATTAAAAACTTTAATGTTAACCAACTACTATGGCGAGTTATGTGTTTGCGAATTAATGGTAGCACTGCAAGAGCAAAGCCAACCAAAGGTATCGCGTAACTTAGCCGTATTAAAGAAAGCCGGCATCATTACAGATAGAAAGCACGGACAATGGGTGTTTTACCAAATTAATCCAAGATTGCCACAATGGAGCAAGACGATTATTAGTACAACCACTGAAAGTAATCTCCATCTGATCATCAACAGCCTTAAGCGATTATCGACTATGCATAAACGACCTAATAAAGTGAGCTTTTGCAGTTAACGATAACTTTAATAAACACAGCACAATTTAACATTGGCTAACGTAATGAAGCGCTAGCTTTACCGCACTTACAACCCAACAATTAATCAGGATGTAATTATGACAGTAAAAGTAGGTATAAATGGTTTTGGCCGTATGGGCCGATTATCAATGCGCGCAGCATTTGATTGGCATGATATAGAAATTGTCCATATTAACGATCCAGGCGGTAATGCTGAAACATTCGCTCATTTAATGACGTTTGATTCAGTACACGGTAAATGGCATCACGAAGCAAGTCATACTGAAGATACTATTATGATTAATGGTAAAACAATTGCTTTTACGCAAAACACTAAAACAGAACAGACTGATTGGTCTAACTGTGATGTCGTTATTGAAGCGTCGGGTAAAATTAAAACCAAGGCACTACTGCAAGCTTACCTAGATCAAGGTGTAAAACGCGTTGTTGTTACAGCACCAGTAAAAGAAGAGGGTATTTTAAATGTAGTAATAGGTGTAAACGACCACCTTTATAATAAAGAGATTTACCCAATCATTACCGCTGCATCATGCACAACTAACTGCTTAGCACCAGTAGTAAAAGTTATTCATGAAAAGATTGGTATCAAGCATGGCTCAATCACCACCATTCATGACATAACCAACACCCAAACAATTATTGATGCGCCGCATAAAGACTTACGCCGTGCACGTTCATGCGGCACAAGTTTGATCCCCACTACAACTGGTTCAGCTACTGCAATAACGCATATATTTCCAGAGTTAAAAGGTAAACTAAATGGCCATGCTATTCGCGTTCCGCTAACTAACGCATCAATTACTGACTGTGTATTTGAACTTGAGCGCGGTACCACCGTTGCTGAAGTAAATAAATTACTTAAGGATGCTGCTGAAAATGAACTAAAAGGCATTATGGGCTACGAAGAACGCCCACTGGTATCTATTGACTACAAAACCGATCCTCGTTCCAGCATCATTGATGCGCTATCAACCATGGTGATCAACGACACTCAAGTAAAACTTTATGTGTGGTACGACAATGAATGGGGCTACGCGAACCGAACTGCGGAACTGGTACGTAAAGTTGGTCTAGCTGACAAGGAATAATTAACCGTGGATCGATTCACAGCACTCTCCCCACAAATAAAACAATATTTGATCATTACCGGTAATTACTGGGCATTTACTTTAACTGATGGCGCATTGCGGATGCTCGTGGTGCTGTATTTTTATCAATTAGGTTACAGCCCACTTAGTATTGCTATGTTGTTTTTGTTTTATGAAATTTTTGGTGTGATCACCAATTTAGTGGGCGGATGGCTGGGAGCTCGATTCGGCCTGAATAAAACCATGAACATTGGCTTAGCATTACAAATTGTGTCTTTGGCAATGCTTATGGCACCTGTAGATACACTCACCGTAATTTATGTGATGGCTGCGCAGGCGCTTTCAGGGATCGCAAAAGATCTGAATAAAATGAGCGCCAAAAGCGCTATTAAGTTACTAGTACCAAAAGACGCGCAAGGCCAGCTTTTCAAATGGGTGGCTATTTTAACGGGTTCTAAAAATGCGTTAAAAGGTGTTGGCTTCTTTTTAGGTGGCGTACTGCTGACTTTGCTAGAATTTCATGGCGCAATACTAATCATGATCTGCATGCTCACTATGGTTTGGCTATTTAGTTTATTCGCATTAAAAGAAGATTTAGGCAAAGCTAAAAATAAAGCCAAATTTAGTGAGCTATTCTCTAAGAGCAAAGCAATTAATGTACTTTCTGCGGCACGACTATTTTTGTTTGCCGCCAGAGATGTTTGGTTTGTTGTGGCGCTACCGGTATTTTTGGCGGCTACATTTGCTTGGGATCACTGGTGGGTTGGCGGCTTTATGGCATGCTGGATTATTGGTTATGGCATAGTGCAGTCTTTTGCGCCTTATATTACAAACATAATGAGTACAGGAAAAAAATCAGTTCAGGTGCCCTGTGGCCGTAGCGCTTTTTTATGGGCCAGTTACTTAACAGCTATACCGGCCATTATTGCCTTAGCTCTGCATTTTGACTTTTATATACAAGCATCCGTTATTATCGGTTTACTGATATTTGGTGCGGTGTTTGCGATTAACTCATCATTGCATAGCTATTTAATTGTAAGCCTTGCTGATAGTGATGGCGTGTCACTTGATGTGGGCTTTTACTATATGGCAAATGCCATGGGCAGATTATTAGGCACAGTGCTTTCGGGCTGGGTATATCAACAACACGGGCTAGAAGCTTGCTTGTGGATCTCAAGCTGCTTTATTGCCCTAGCAGCATTGTTATCGCTCGCGTTACCAAAGAGTAATCAATAGTCATTAAAATCAATCGTTGGTAAACTCTCAAAACCTGGTTTTGCAAATAAATAGCCTTGCATTAATTCTATGCCCGCTGCTTTTAGCCAAGTATATTCCTGAAGAGTCTCTATCCCTTCAGCTAGCGGAGTGATATTTAGATCACGAAACATATTTAAGCTATGGGTCACAATTGCTTGGCGTACTTTATCTGAATCTATATTGCGAATAAGCTCCATATCTAACTTAATAATATCAGTCTGAAAATCGGCTAATAAATTAAGTCCTGAATAACCAGATCCAAAATCATCCGTGGCTGTTGTAAAACCTAACGACTGGTAATACTCAACCACTCGCTTTATATGAGCACTATCTTCTATTTTCTCAACTTCAGTAAACTCAAACATAATACGTTGAGTAGGAAAATTATATTTTTTAGCGGCTTCTAATGTAGTACGAATACAGCGTTCTGGCTTATAAATAGCATTAGGTAAGAAATTAATGCTTAACATCGAATCAACGCCTAGTTTTGCGGCTAATGCAATTGCCTTAATGCGACATAGCTGGTCAAAAGTATAACGATTAGCATCATTCACTTTAGAAATAACTGAATACGCAGATTCATTATTTAAACCACGAACAAGTGCCTCATAACCAAAAATAGAGTTAGTTTGGCAATTTATAATTGGTTGAAATGCCATTGTAAAATCAAAACCAAGGCTTTCTTCATCCGTGCAATTGCTACACAACACCCTATCGCATTCCATTGATTTATCATTCACTAATTAAACCTCCCCAATCTTTTATCTTAAGGTTAGTTGTTATTTTACAACACCGCAATCAATCTTACAGAATTACAGCAAGGAGTAATTCTTCGAGAACTTTTAAAACAAACAGCTTGTTTGTCAACAGCTAAACTGATGAGAATATTTTTTACAAAAAAGTATCCAAAATATTGAGGCAAATTATCACACCTTTAAGGAAATAGCATTAAATGCCATTAACATAACCTTTAATTAGTAATAATAAACATCCCCGGGGCAAGCCCTTCTGCTAACGCAGAACTCACTTCGTGAGCGGGGTATTTGGTTAGAACATAGCTAACTGATGATCCGAATGGAGTTGGTCATAATTATTTCCTTGGTTTTTCACATACTTTCTTATCATTGATTCGTCACCATGTTTTCCTACCGTACTTGCAAAATAACCATCTGACCAAAACTCTCCACCCCATAACTGCTTTTTAACATGAGGGCACTTTTTAAAAACCTCTCTTGCCGTTAAACTTTTAATCATCGTTACCAACTTTGTAATGCTGTAGGTTGGTACTGACTGAACTAAAAAATGAATATGATCTTCATCCGTCCCAATTTCTAAAAATTTGATTTCGTAACGTTTTTCTATTTCAACACAAATTTCTGTGATTGCCCTATCAACTCCCACATCAAGAACTGCTCTTCTATATTTTGCAGGGAAAACTAAGTGATAAAGTAAAACTGTCACATTGTGGCTTTTATGTATAAATTCGCTCATTACTCAATACTACGCCGCAAACGGCGGGGAATAAACCCGAAGAGATTTAATCTTAAAAATACAGACCCTATTTTTGGAACGAAAAGTGCATAAAAATATTTATTCAGACCTGAACTAAAATCAGTCAATTTTTTATCACGTAGAGGACTTTATGAAGTT
The DNA here is from genome assembly GCF_028885455.1 of Pseudoalteromonas rhizosphaerae. Classification (NCBI taxonomy): domain Bacteria; kingdom Pseudomonadati; phylum Pseudomonadota; class Gammaproteobacteria; order Alteromonadales; family Pseudoalteromonadaceae; genus Pseudoalteromonas; species Pseudoalteromonas rhizosphaerae. The sequence goes on along the minus strand of NZ_CP118496.1, from coordinate 800,647 downwards.
GAATGCTTTTCATCCACAAATACAAATTGAATCACATAATATAAAGCAAAATAATTTAAATACACAATCGACTACAAGCAACGTAGATGTAAAGTCTCAGAATGATAAAACAAGCACTTCTGAAAACAGAAATATTGCGAACACTGACAGTAAAGAAGATGATGAAACCAAACAGCCTGAGGAAACTTCGCAGGAACAAACTCTAAAGAACATAGATCAACTACAGAATAAAATAAAAACGGTAAAAAATGACGAAACATTATCTAAAACACAGCAACAACAGCAATTAACGGAGCTAAATAAGCAATTAGATGATGAATTAAGTTTTATACAGTTAACGGTTAGAAAAAATGTCTCAACCTTAGTCAATAGCTTATTTACATCTGCAGGTAATACAAGTTCAGGATTGTTATTTAATAACAAAGCGTAAATATCGTATTGATAAAACGAACAACTGAGTAATTTTGTTTATTAGGTGTTTACTTAGGAAGCTTGTAAAAATGGTGGCCCCTCCCAGACTCGAACTGGGGACCTAACGATTATGAGTCGTGTGCTCTAACCAACTGAGCTAAGGGGCCATTTTGTATTAGCTTATGTTTTTAAAAAACAAAGCTAAATTTTTGAAGCGTTTAACCACCTAAGCGACTAAAGCGGGTTGCAGTATAAAAAGTTTTTACTGGCTTGTCACTAGCAAAAACCTTTATTTTAACAATCAATAAGCTAACTGCTTAAATAGTAGTCGCAAAAAGCTTTTATTGGTGACTAAAGCCATTCACACGAGTACTTGTATCATGTAGGAACGACTTTAGTCGCGAATGTTTTATCTTGTTCGTACCGATTCACAAACAAGATAAAAAACGCTACGCTAAAGTTAGTGCTAAATAGCTGCCAACGCTTTGTTTTATAATACTTACTAACTCGTTATCCATATATTGGTATTCATCAGCAATATCTAATACTTGAATATCTTTATACGTTAATAAATGTCCAAATTGCGCTTTAAGTCTATTTTTGTGTTTTTGCTCCATAACAAATATGACATCAGCCCATTGCATCATTTTGGCATTCACTGTTCTCTTTGCATTAGGGCTGGTGCCTGCTGAGCTAACAGCGAGCTCTGGGTGATTTCTCCATACTTGCTCAGCCGTTGAGCTTCGCCACTGATTGCGACTACAAATGAAAAGTACATTTGTCTCTTTATGTTCCTTCATTAATTATGTACTCCTTTATTAACTGAGCAGTCACGGTTTAAAACAAACTTTTCACCAGTGAATGTTTTTACAGGGTTACCACGCTCAACTTCCCAGTGCTGCTGCCAACGTGCTGTTTCTTGCTGAGTCATTTTATCCAACGCTACTTGCTCTAGTTTTTGAAACAACAACACACTTGCTAAACGCTTATTGGCATGTTGACTGCGCTCACTCTCAACACGTACCGAAGTCCCCGTTGCTGTGTGAGTTGCTCTTACCGCTGAATCAGTAGTATTAACATGTTGACCGCCAGCGCCAGACGCGCGGCATGTTTGAAAAGTTACGCCTTTATCAAGCTTACTTTCATCAATATCGAACAGTTGCCCGCTAAAAAACCAGTTTTTACGTTTATGCTTAAGCCGATACTGACTTTGACACACCCACAACATAGTACCTTGCCATGACTGAGCCAATTGCTTAGCCGCGCTATCGGCTGTTGAATCAAGTTGCAATAAAACCGACTTTAAACAGCCTCGTTCGGTTGCGCTAATAGCCTCAACAATCTCGAGTTCTATGCCTTGTGCGAGGCATTGCTTTTTAATCATTTTTAACGCTAAACTTACAGCTTTACAGCACTCAATAGGTCCTTGCCCTGCTGATAATTGCAGTAATATCATGATCAACAACCTCCATTTGTTTTGAAGGTTAAAACTGGCCGTAACTTAGCGACCACTTCTATTAACCCTGCATCAACCATATCACTTATAACCGTTTCGCACTTTTTGTATGCTTGTGGGGCTTCGTCGTATAGCAATTCTTTATTACCACAAATAACTCTGCTGCCTAACGCTGTACGGTATAAATCTTCGCGCTTATATTTATGACCTAATCGGCCATGGCATTCACCGCGCTGCCATTTTCGCCCCGCGCCGTGTGCAAGCGAAAATAAACTGGTATTGATACTTTCCTGCACTGTTAGATCATTACCACTTAACTCTGTAAATACAGGTTTTACAAGATAACTGTAATCGCCACGAGAGCCTGGGATCACTACATAGCCTTTATCACTCGGTGTAGCACCTTTTCTGTGTAACCAGCCATCACAACCGTCAATGTTTTTAGCCGATACTAAATTATGGTTAATATCTAAGGTACACTCACCATTTGCTCGTATAGCCTCTAAAAACCGCTTAGCGATCAGCTCACGATTAAGTTCAGCAAAGCGCACCGCTTCATCATGCTTGCTCATGTAATCTTTAAAATCAGCATCACCTTCACATAAGCCATCGTGATTATGACCCGCTATATGTTCAACCAATATTGATTGCCCTAACCCACGCGAGCCTGAATGAACCAATAATTGAAGATGCTTTTTACTTAGCCCTAACTCATCTAAGGCACTTTGATTGTATATCTCATCAATAGCTTGAAACTCAGCAAAATGATTACCTCCACCAATGGTACCCAAGGCACTATCATAACCCTTGGTAGTAATATTTTTTGCCGCTTTGTTACTTTCTATGATTGAGAACCAACTTTCATCAAGTGGCAGCTCAATATGTGTAAATTTTTTGGCAAGTTTATCTAGATTTACTTTTGCTACTTTGGCTGTGGTTTGCCACAGCGCCATACCACAGCCAATATCGTTACCCACTAATGCAGGGTAAATTTTGTTGGTAGTGAAAAATGCAGCCCCGATAGGATACCCTCTACCTGGGTGTAAATCAGGCATGCCCGCAACGCGTTGCATACCATTTAGCTCTGATGTTTTGATCAGTTGCTGTATCGCCAGCCCCTCAATCCACGTATCAGCAGACGCAATAAGGCTAACTTTATCAGTTATTTTTTGGACGGATTTGCCCATAATACCAATTCCTTTTTCTTTGTTAGAAAAATAGGATTAAAACGAAATACGAATTGGCAGGTCTGGATCTATTTTGAAATCAAACGAAAGGAACGCGTTTAAACGCAATGCTTACCTAAATGTACTTAATATATAAAAGCGTGTTTAAGTAACAAGTTTCTTATCGGATAAGACCTGCAAAGGATGTTGATGTAATTGTCATAGTATTTTCTCCTTCACAGTTAGTTGATGAATCCAACACTTAGGGTAAGTGCTGAACAATTGAACGAGCGCATGTTAATCAGTTTTTGAACATAAAGCAAACAAAAATTATGGCGTGTTTTATGTGCTTCTATATTTTATATATATGTTGTTACACGAGTATTTGCCCGAAGTAGGTATTTTAACTTACATACATGTTCTGTAAAACGAAGTGATTGAACAAGAAAACAAGGATAAAAGTAACCATTAACTAGTTAGTAGGAAATTTTGCGATTAACTCAGGTACTATGTTGAGGTAAGGGTATAAGTTCTTCTTTGAGCTGAATTGGTTAACTCCATGTTTGTCAAAATAGCTGTCTTAACAAAATTTGTGCCAGCTCTTTTTTATTTCTAATAACTTCCACACCGTAGTCACTTTTTATCTAACCATTTGTTCATAGCTTGATCGTAGGCGTCGGTTACTTTTGTTTTAGCACAAGTGGTGCCTACTAAGTAACTATCTGGTAGGTCACTTTTTGGCATTACACCAGCTCCTATCGATACCTTTTTAAAGCAGTTATCTCCGAGGCGATAGATAGTTAATTGCATGCTTTGCTTTTCAACTTTTAATGGGTCTATGCTGGTTTGCTGGTGCTCCTTTGGCACTGTAATACGCTGTGGTTGTGCTAAAACTTGTGACGTTGGAGGTGTTGATCGGAATGTATTTTGCTGTTGCTTTAGTATGCTCTTTAAACCTAATTTAAGGTCTATTTTTTTATAGCTGTTAGAGTCTGTTTGCGCCTTGGGCGTTACAGGCTTTATTGTTTTTTTAATTTTTACAATCGTATTTGCAGCAGGAATAATTGGTTTTTCAAGCTTTTTCAACAGCGTGGCTTCGTCGTGCTGGTTGCTCTTCTTTTCTATTGTAGGCAATGACTTAGGCAACGCCATACTAACCATGTATGCTTTAATTGGGGGAGTGTCTGTCACTATTAATTTTGGGGTTTTAACACTCATTAATATTGAAAAAATTATCCCGTGGAGCAGTAATGAAATAATAAAAGGCCAGCGCCACGTTGTCACAATATTTGTTCCCTAAACAATAAGTGTTCCCTATAACACTAATTTAATATGACCACATAGACGCTGCAAAGTTCCAAATATGAACATTTTGTTATTATTTGACTTGGCATTAAAAAATATTCAAACACTTGTTTTAAAATGACTTTCATATTTTTTATGTTTGCTTCAACTCAAGATACGTCTTTAGACGAAGTAGCTAATTGGAAGTAGGTTAGAACTGATGAGGTTCTTTTTTGATTTGCAAAAGAACACAAAATAGGTGTAATAAGAATTGTGTAACTGCTCATTATCTATAACCTTAAATCAGCTAGAGAAATGAGCATGTTGTAGCATATCTCACTACGGGCAAACTTTATTGTCTCTACAAAAAGCTAACAATACTGCCCTGCTGCGAAGCCGCAGCTCCAAGCATATTGGAAGTTATAGCCTCCTAGCCAACCGGTTACGTCGGTTACTTCACCAATAAAGTACAGCCCTTGGGCTTTTTTCGCTTCAAAGGTTTTTGAACTAAGTTCGTCGGTGTCTATACCGCCTAGAGTTACTTCCGCTGTGCGGTAACCTTCGGTGCCGTTGGGTTTAATTTGCCAGTTATGAATGTAATTAGCTAGATCGTCAATTTGGCTATGGGTGAGCTGATTTACATTGCAATCTGGAATAGCTTTACTCTCATGCAGTATTTCAATAAAGCGTTTTGGCAAAATAGTCGCTAGGCTATTTTTTAATGATTTTTGTGCTTGGGTTTCTCGCCATGTTGCTAATTGCTCTGTTAAATCAAGCTCTGGTAACAGGTTTATAGTCACTGCTTGCCCTGCTCGCCAAAATGAGCTGATTTGTAATATAGCGGGGCCTGATAAACCACGGTGAGTAAATAGGATGTTTTCTTTAAAACTTGTGCCGTCTTCACTGCTGACGATACATGGCACGCTAATACCCGATAACCCTTCAAAGCGGTCCTTATCATGTTGGTGCAAGGTAAATGGTACAAGTGCTGCCATGGTCGGTAATACTTTTAAGCCAAATTGCTCAGCAATTTTATACCCTATTGGTGTTGCGCCTAGTTTTGGCATGGTTAAGCCACCAGCGGCAACAACGAGTGACTCACAGCTGTATGACTGTTGTTCTGTGATCACGAGATAGCCAGTAGCGGTTTTTTCAACGCTAAGCACTTCGTTACGCAGCGCAACATTAACACCCGCCCACTCGCACTCAGTTAGCAAAATATCAACGATATCTTGTGCGCTATTGTCGCAAAATAACTGCCCAAGGGTTTTATGGTGATACGCCAAACCGTGTCTGTCCACCAGCTCAATAAAATCATGCTGGGTATAACGGCTTAAACACGATTTTACAAAGTGTGGATTACCACATAAATAGTTTTCAGGGCTGGCGTTTTCATTGGTGAAGTTACAACGTCCGCCGCCGCTGATGAGAATTTTACGACCAGGCTTTTTGCCCATATCAAGCACTGTAACACTGCGGCCACGGTATCCTGCTTGTGCTGCACACATTAAACCTGCGGCTCCGGCACCGATCACTATTACATCTACTTGGGTCATTTGTTCATCTCATGAGGAAATTTTTGCAATTGTAGCAAATTTAAAAGTACAAACTGAGCGGTATTTCACTATTTTATTATTAACAACAAAGTGTGAAAAAATAAATGTTCACCTCACCAGTCTACAAATTAATTAATACTTTATAACCACTACAACGACATAATAAAAGTCATAAAATCGTATTTAGCCATATAAACATCCCGATATAACTAAAATAGAGACATTAATAATAAAACGTTATTTTAACTATTTTAACAGATCATTTACTTTTGTTCCCCTTCACGACAATTCATCGTGAAGCTTAATAACAATCTAGGGATAATTATGACAACAAGAAAAATATTTAAAAAATGCGCTGTAGCGCTTACTGTGAGCGCGATATTTGCAGCGACATCAAGCATGGCAAATCCTAGCGAAGCAATAACACCATCTATTGCTGACATAACAACAAAACTACAAAGCCAAGATCCTCTCGGTACACGCTTTATCATCAAGTATAAAAATAATAGTAATGATATGGCAACATTTTCGATTGCTGATACTAGCCCACAAATGATGAATAAAAAGGCCCAAGGCTTTGTTAAAAACTTTACCAGTAAAAAAGGAAAAGTTAAGGCGCAATATATCCGTGCAATGGCATTGGACAATCATCATGTTATGCGTGCAAATAAAAAACTAAGCGCTGACGAAGCCCAACAATATATGCAAGAAGTAATGGCTTCAGGCAATGTTGAATACATTGAAATCGACCAGATGTTAAAACCATTTGCAACTCCTAACGACCCTCGTTATGACGACCAATGGCATTACTATGAGCAAGCTGGCGGGTTAAACCTTCCAACTGCATGGGATACCGCAACAGGTAGCGGTGTAACAGTGGCAGTATTAGATACTGGTTATCGTCCACACATTGATCTTAATGCCAATATTTTACCTGGCTACGATATGATTTCGGATACATTTGTCGCGAATGACGGCGGCGCACGCGATAGTGATGCACGCGATCCAGGTGATGCAGTTTCTGCCGGTGAGTGTGGTAATAATAACAGTGCACAAGGTTCAAGCTGGCACGGAACCCATGTTGCAGGTACTGTTGCAGCCGTTACGAATAATGGCGAAGGTGTTGCTGGTGTTGCTTATGATGCTAAAGTTGTTCCGGTACGCGTACTTGGTAAATGTGGTGGTTTAACATCTGATATTGCCGACGGTATTATTTGGGCATCTGGCGGTTCGGTATCTGGCGTACCTGCTAATGCTAACCCTGCTGATGTCATCAATATGAGTTTAGGTGGCAGCGGCTCTTGTAGCTCAACAACACAAAACGCGATTAACCAAGCACGTAATAACGGCACTGTAATTGTCATTGCCGCAGGTAATGATAACGACAATGCTAACAACTATAACCCTGGTAACTGTAATGGCGTAGTAAATGTTGCATCGGTTGGTCGTAATGGTGGGCGAGCTTACTACTCAAACTATGGTACATCTATCGATGTTGCAGCACCTGGTGGTGCGCAAAGCTTTGCTAATGATTCAGAAGGTGTTTTATCTACACATAACTCAGGTTCATCAAGCCCTTCTAGTGACAGCTATCATTACTCACAAGGTACATCGATGGCAGCACCTCATGTTGCTGGTGTTGCTGCTCTTATTAAACAAGCAAAGCCAACTGCAACGCCTGATGAAATTGAAAGCATATTAAAATCAAGCACTCGCTCATTCCCTGCCACATGCAATAACTGTGGTACTGGTATTGTTGACGCTGCAGCCGCAGTTGCTGCTGCAAGCGGTGGTACTACACCACCCGTTGGCGGCAATGAGTTACTTGATGGCCAAGCTCAAACGGGCCTAAGTGGCGCTGCGAGTAGTGATACTTTTTATACAATGACTGTACCAAGTGGCGCAACTAATGTAACTTTCACCATGAGTGGCGGAACGGGTGATGCAGATTTATATGTACGCTCAGGTAGTAAACCCACTACATCAACTTATGATTGTCGTCCGTATAAAGGGGGTAACAGCGAAGAGTGCTCTATAGATAGCCCAACTGCTGGTACATATCATGTGATGGTACGTGGTTACTCGGCTTACTCAGGCGTGAGTTTAGTTGGTAATTTAACAACCTCTGGTAACACAGGTAATCCACAAGCAGGTGGTGGAACTGTATCTGATATTTCAGCTAATGCAGGGCAATGGAAACATTATACCCTTGATGTTCCAGCAGGAATGGCAAGCTTTACCGTAACAACGTCTGGTGGCTCAGGTGATGCAGATTTATTTGTTAAGTTTGGCAGCCAACCAACAGGCTCTAGCTATGATTGCCGTCCATATAAAAACGGCAACGCAGAGACATGTACGTTTAACAATCCTCAAGCAGGGATTTGGCACATGAGTGTGAATGCTTATAAAACCTTTGCCGGTTTAACGCTTGACGCACAATACCAGCCTTAATTAGCAATAAGGCATAGGGTTTGTATTAAACCCTATGCCTATAAATGCTATTTGCCAGTTCCCTGGGTAACTTTGGCCGAATGAAAGTTCGGCTTTTTTAGCTCTTTTTTAAAGCTTTTCAAGTACCGCTTCTGCGCGACTTACTGCAAACTCTTTATCTTGTTCAACAAATAAACCTGTGACTTGCTGATCTTCAACAATCATTGCATAACGCGTTGAGCGTACACCACCAAATGCAGCAGTGTCTTTATCTAAACCAAGTGCTTTGGTAAAGCTAGCATCGCCATCGGCAAGCATCTCGATTGCTTGAGCATTATGTTGCTCACCCCATGCTTTCATTACAAACGCATCGTTTACTGATACACAGTAAATAGCGTCAACGCCTTTGGCTTTAATTTTATCTGCTAGAGTAATAAATTCAGGTAAATGTGCATTTGAACACGTAGGTGTAAACGCGCCTGGCACTGCAAATAACACCACTTTTTTACCTGCAAAAAGTGTTTCATTGGTAAGTGTTTGCATACCGTCGTCAGTAAGCTGTGTAAGACTAACGGCTGGTAATGTTTGACCTTGAGAAATCATGATATTTCCTTTTAAAGTGATGGGTTTTGAACAACACCAAAATAGCACAAAAGCGCAACCAACCCTAACATCGAGTTGCGAGTAATTGTGCCTTTGAAAGCAAAGTTACAATCCTAAACTACTGCGAATAGTATGCATTTGCTGCTGTAAACGCTGATGAATATCAGCCACTAATAAACTGGATTCACTCACCTGCCCTTTCATACTTTGCATTGACTGGCTGAAGTTCTCTAACAATGAGTTTTGCTGCTTTGCCAACTCCATGGCATCAAAAGCGACTTTATTAGCATCCTGTGCATTATGAGCTACCCCTTCGGAGTTTCGTTTCAGCTCTTGGGCATTATCGGTTTGCAATTGAGCATCATCAGCTAATGCTGATATTTGCGTTGACACCATAGTTGAGTTTTCACTCAATAGATTGAGCTGGTTATGAATATCACTCAGCGAACCTTGTGTTTGCCGAGCTAACTTGCGCACTTCATCTGCAACCACAGCAAAACCACGGCCATGTTCACCTGCGCGCGCTGATTCGATCGCAGCATTGAGTGCCAGCAAATTAGTTTGATCTGCAATATTGCGGATCACTTCAATAACTTTCCCTACATCTTGTACACCACTGAGTAACTCTTGCAGGCTATGTAAACCTTGCTCCACCCGCTGTTGTGTATTTGAGCTAGCACTGAGCATGTTTTGGGCAAACCCTAAACTTTGCTCCATTGCTGAAAACGTATGCTTGGCGTTATCTGCCACTTTGCCGTTTATATCGTTTACTTGCTCACCAATATGTTGAATATCAGCCAATAATTCTTGATTTTGTTCAACTTGATGATGACTGGCATCTGTTTGCTGACTTATCGTATGTAGATGCTCGCTCATTTCTTGCATAAAATCGTTAATCACCTTGAGCATTTGTGCACGCTCTTCAGCCTCTAACCGTTGACGCTCAATTAACTGGTTAAAGTAACTAGCTATTTCACCAACTTCTGTTTTTGAGTTACTACTTTCAATATTTTTTAATTCGTTACTTTCGATTAAAAATGCAAAGCCATCACGTAATTGACGAAGCGGGGTTAATACTTGATTTCGCTGTACAAAGTAAACACCAACAGCCAATACAACCAACATGCCAATGGCAATACAAAACACTACAAATACTCGCTGCTTTAACGTACCTTGCTGAATTTTAAGTTGCTGCTCAGCATTTATCACCGTGTCAGAAAGTGTACTGATCTGTTTGCGCAGAGCCTGTATGCCTGTTTGACGCTGCTGAGCTTGTGCAATGGTGTTCTCTAAATCACGTGGGTAGCGGTTCGGCCAGCTTCTTAGCTCAGCCTTAATTTCACCTGCTAAATCTTCGGCTTCTTCATCTATAAACAAACTATCTTCATCAACTTCACTCATAACGCCCAAGTTTTCAAGCTCGTCAATCTGCTTTGCTAAACGGTTTAAGTTAGCAATACTTTGTTGTAAGTTGGTTTGTGTGTCTTGATCAAAACTAAGCATTAGCTGATAAGTAAACAACGACAAATTTGTCACTTCGCGGTAGTAATCACTGGCAAGCTGATAATAAGCCTGAGCGTTAGTATTTTGTTGCCCTGCTTTGTTAGCATAACCAATTAAAGAAGAAGCTGAGCCCGCCATTTGCCTAAGTGCATTATCAAGTAATGCTGTTTCATTACCTGACAGTTTACCTAAAGCACGATACTTACCTTTTATATCAGTATCGAGTTGGCTTAATTGCAGATCTAACTGTTGTTTTAAATCAATTGGTAAAATAGCAAGTTGGGTGCCTTTTACTTGGCTAATTAAATCCGACGCTTTCCCTAAATACTGACTATCGCCCTGTGCTAAGTAATCTTCTAGTAAGCCTTTTAAATCAACGAGTATTTTATTTTTTAATTGATTATAAGATTGGTCTTGTTGTTCGAGTTTAACTAAGGTTTGACTTGCCCAGTACAAGGTTCCGCCTAACAGCAGGCTAGCCAATGCCAGCAAAATAGCCAGCAACCGAGTGAATGATGACACGCGCATGAAATTAAATTCCTTTGGGTAACTGCGCGTACACTATTAACTATTTATGACAGTTTAATGAAAATCGATATGAAACTCTTATAACTTTATGGGAACAAAAATAAAAAATACGAATAAAGCCTCACACCATGGCGGCTTTGACATACACATCAAAGCGATTCTTTTTGGTTTTAATCTGCATGCTAGGCGTCTGATTATTTAAAAATGGTGCGTAATCAGGCCGCTTAACAACCACTCGCTTACTAGCCAGTGGGTAGGCAAATGCGAGTAAGTCATCAGCATCATTATCTGCGCCAACCAAGTCTTGAAACACCCGCATTTCTTTTTTAACCAGTGCTGACTTTTCACGGTGTGGAAACATTGGATCCAAATAAACTACATCTGGCATACTTTCGCATTGCGCGAGTAAGGTATGACTTGAGCCAAACACTAGGCTCATGTTTTGCTTCATCCACGGACCAATTTCATTATCGCTATAAGCACGTTGCAAACCATCATAAAGTAATGCTGCAACAACCGGATGGCGCTCATGTAAAATCACTTTACAACCCAGTGATGCTAACACAAAACCATCACGGCCAAGCCCTGCGGTCGCATCGAGCACAACCGGCGTTGCCCCTTTATTTAAACCCACCGCTTTAGCAATTGATTGCCCTTTACCGCCACCGAATTTACGCCGATGAGCAACAGCCCCAGTTACAAAGTCAACGCTAATAGCGCCAAGTTTTGGTTCATCGGTTTTTCGTAAGCTTAAGCCTTGATCATCATAATGAAGTGAAAAGCCTTCGCTTTGTGCCGCCCACTCAGCGAGCCCAAAACGCAGCTCAATTTCATTAAGATAAGGACGTACTTCTTTAAAAGGACACTGTATAACCAAAATAAACTCCGACCATGAATAGCTTGCGAAGTATATCAATTGCTTAACGCTATAGCACTAAAATAGCTCAATATCAGTTTGCGAAGTAACGTCTTGAGAGTGCTCTGACGCGGCTGTGTTGCTCAAGCTTTCTATCAATTCGCTGCGCGATTCAATAATGTGATTGAGCTGATGCTTAATAAAAGCCAAGTCATCATTCAAGATAGTTAACTGTAATTGTGTTTGCTCTAATTGCTCAACCTGCAATGCCAACGCTTGGTTCGCAGCAAAAGCGGGATCTTGCTGCATAAGTGCACGTAATTCAGATAATTGAGTTGTCAATTTAGCTACGGCTTCTTCACGCGCCTCGCTACTGACAAATAATTGCGAAGAAAGCTCATTGAAAGCATTACCAACCGCATGCGCTTGGGCTAGCGCCATTTCCTTTACTTCCATATCTTGAATTTTGGCATTGGTCACCTCCAAAATATGCGGGAATAAATCTTTATAGCGACCATACAGCACAACATCATCTAAAGGCATATTTTTAATTAAAATAGACACTTTAGGATAATTAACAATAGTACGACTACTAAAATCAACAAAGCGATTAGAGTAACGGTGCTTTTCTAATAACTCTTGCTCTAACGGACAAACACCACCGTCATCAGTACACACAACTCCTACATCTTGATACCAAAATGCCACAACCACATCGAGATTCAGCGGTCGGAAGAATTCAAAAAAATAGGCCGATAATGATTGCACATCATGGGCGTGATAGGTTTGCCCAACATAACGCATTATGCGCCCCATATCGCCGGAGTCAGTCATGGCGATTTCAGCAGTGCTCTGCGCGCGCGCAACATCATTTTTTAACTTAATAGAATGCTGACGATATTGATACAACACCCGAATACGCGCCATTAATTCTTCTGCATTAAAGGGCTTTACAATGTAATCGGCAGCACCGGCATTATAACCTTTAACACGTTCTGGTAATTCGCTTTTACCCGACAAAAACATCACTGGGGTATCTTTGGTTTGCTCATTACTTTTCAGCTCACGACACACTTCGTAGCCTGTTTTACCCGGCATTTCAACATCCAATAAAATAATGTCAGGGCTATATTTATAAGCTTGCCTTAAACCTTCTTCGCCATTTTTAGCATGAATTAACTGACAAAACCCCGCTAATGATTCCTCTATTACACGATGAACATATTTATCATCATCAATCGCCAGTACCAGTTTTGTCATGCCCAATTCCTTTTTATTAATTACTTAAAAAAGCATAGTACGGAGCCCTGATTTTGCGACAATTTATTACTCTAAATAGTAAAAAAGCGCCAAACGGCGCTTTTCAAGATTAAATATACGTAGTGCTTAAGCTGCAATACCACTGTGGCGCAATAGTGCATCGACACTTGGCTCACGACCACGGAAGTTTTTAAACAACTCCATTGGCTCTTCACTGCCGCCTTTTTCTAAAATATGCTGCATAAAGGCTTGCCCAGTTTCTGGGTTAAAAATACCTTCTTCTTCAAATTTGGAAAACGCATCAGCTGAGAGCACTTCGGCCCATTTATACGAATAATAACCTGCGCTATAACCACCAGCAAAGATATGGCTAAAACCATGTTGAAAACGGTTAAACTCTGGTGCTTTAACAACTGATGTATGGCTACGTACTTCATCTAAACGCGCTTGAATTTGGCATTCTTCACCCGCTTGATAATCGTTGTGAATTCTAAAATCAAATAACGAGAACTCGATTTGACGCAGCATTTGCATGCCTGAGTTATAGTTTTTAGCTGCTAGTAGTTTATCCAATAACTCTTTAGGCAATGACTCGCCCGTTTCATAGTGACCTGAAATAAAGTTAAGTGCTTCTTCTTCATAACACCAGTTTTCTAAAAACTGACTTGGCAGCTCAACGGCATCCCATGCAACACCATTAATACCCGCAACTGGCGCGGCATCAACTTGGGTTAGCATATGGTGAATACCATGGCCAAACTCATGGAATAAAGTGGTGACTTCATTATGAGTAAACAGTGCAGGCTTATCGCCTACCGCTTTATTAAAGTTACACACTAAATACGCTACAGGCGTTTGTAACTCGCCATTGGCGCGTACTTTGCGACCCATGCAGTCATCCATCCACGCGCCACCGCGTTTGTGATCACGCGCGTATAAATCAAGATAAAAACGGCCACGCAGGGTATTGCTACTGTCGTAAATTTCAAAAAAGCGTACATCTTTATGGTAACTATCAATGTCTTTTAACTCTTTAACACTAATACCAAATAAACGATTTACTGTTTCAAACAAGCCGCTTAGTACTTTATCTGCGGGGAAATACGGGCGCAGTACTTCGTCTGATATTGCGTATTTCTCTTGCTTAAGCTTTTCACCGTAATAACCATAATCCCACGCAGCGAGTTGCTCAATGCCATGTTTTTCTTTGGCGTAAGCTTGCAGCTCAGCGAGCTCTTGCTCAGCTTGTGGTTTAGATTTAGCGGCTAAGTCTTCTAAAAATGAGAATACTTGCTCTGGCGTTTCAGCCATTTTAGTGGCTAATGATTTTTCAGCATAACTGGCAAAACCTAATAGTTGCGCAATTTCATGACGCAGCGCGAGTTCTTCACTCATGATCTCAGAGTTATCAAACTGACCAGCGTGTGGGCCTTGATCAGATGCGCGTGTTGCAAATGCCGTATACGTCTCTTCGCGTAATTCACGGTTATCAGCATAAGTCATGATCGGTAAGTAAGACGGGAAATCAAGGGTAAATACCCAGCCGTCCAATTCTTTGCTTGCTGCTGTATCTGCCGCTAACGCTAACGCCGACTCAGGTAAACCTGCGAGTTCGCTTTCATCAGTAATGTGCTTTTGCCAAGCCAATGTGGCATCCATCACGTTATTGCCAAATTTAGCCGCAAGTTCTGATAAACGTGCGCTGATCTCGCCGTAGCGCTTTTGCTGCTCAGGCGCCAAGGCGATGCCCGATAATTCAAAGCTACGCAATGCATTAGTAATAGTTTTTTGTTCAGCCGTACTTAACGTTTTAAACTCATCGCTGTTGTGCAGTGCGTTGTAGGCTTCATACAACCCTTGGTGTTGACCAACAAAGGTTGAATACTCTGAGATAAGTGGTAAACATTGTTCGTACGCTTCACGTAATTCATCGCTATTAACTACGGAGTTCATATGCGATACCGGAGAAAACATTCGCGATAATTTATCGTCAACTTCTTCAAGAGGTAACACTAAGTCCTGCCAAGTGAATGATTTATTAGCCAGCACTTCGTCTATTTTAGCGCGGCATTCGCTAATACCCGCTTTTAGCGCCGGCACAACATGCTCTGGCTTAATTTTTGAAAACGGTGGTAAGCCTTCAAGGCCTATTAGTGGGTTATTTTGTAAATCGCTCATGTTAGCTCTCAAATCGTTTCGAATATGATTTTTAAGTTGGGGCGTACGTCTCGAAATACAAGGGGCTTTTAACGGGTCTGCCATGTGTTATTATCAGAGAAATACGTTTTATATAAACTTGAGGACTAAAGATGGCTCAGCATTTTGATTACATTGCGATTGGCGGCGGCAGCGGCGGGATAGCGTCAGCTAACCGTGCAGCAATGCGTGGCGCGAAAGTGGCACTAATTGAAGCAAAACATATGGGTGGAACCTGTGTAAATGTAGGTTGTGTACCAAAAAAAGTAATGTGGCATGGCGCTCAAGTTGCTGAAGCAATTAACTTATACGCCCCTGATTACGGCTTTAATGTTGAAGTAAAAGAATTCAACTGGAGTAAACTAGTAGAAAGCCGTGAAGCCTATATTGGCCGCATTCATAAAGGTTACGATAATGGCCTTGCTAAAAACGGCGTAACAGTTATTAAAGGCTTCGCTAAATTTGTTGACAGTAAAACAATCGAAGTAGACGGCGAGCACTACACCGCCGATCATATTTTAGTGGCCGTAGGCGGTCGCCCTAGCATTCCAAATATCCCAGGTGCTGAACACGGCATCGATTCAAATGGCTTTTTTGAGCTGAATGAACAACCAAAACGCGTTGCAGTTGTTGGTGCCGGTTATATCGCGGTAGAGATTGCCGGTGTACTACATAGCCTAGGTACAGAAACCCATTTATTTGTTCGTAAAAATAAACCATTGCGCACCTTTGACCCATACATCATCGACACCCTTGTTGATATTATGGCCAAAGAAGGCCCGACGCTGCATACCGAATGCTCACCAAAAGAAGTAGTTAAAGAAAGCGATGGCAGCTTAACTATCCACTTTGAAAATGGCTACAGTCAAAATGTTGATCAAGTCATTTGGGCCATTGGCCGTACACCGACGACTGATAAGATTAACCTAGTCGCAGCGGGTGTTGAAGTAAACGAAGGCGGTTACGTTAAGGTAGACGAGTACCAAAATACCACGGCTAAAAATGTTTATGCTGTGGGTGATATCATCGAAGGCGGTATAGAGCTTACCCCTGTTGCAGTAAAAGCAGGCCGTACTTTATCAGAGCGTTTGTTCAATAAAGACCTGCCAGATGATTTAAAAATGGATTACAGCTTAGTTCCTACCGTGGTATTTAGCCACCCGCCAATTGGTACCATTGGTTTAACTGAGCAAGAAGCAATTTCGCAGTACGGCAACGAGAACGTAAAAGTGTATAAATCAAGCTTTGCTGCTATGTACACTGCGGTTACTCAGCATCGCCAAGCATGTAACATGATGCTAGTGTGCGCAGGCCCTGACGAGAAAGTTGTAGGCTTACACGGCTTAGGTTTTGCTGTTGATGAAATGATCCAAGGCTTTGCAGTAGCTATGAAAATGGGCGCAACCAAAGCAGATTTTGATGCCGTTGTTGCACTGCACCCAACTGGCTCAGAAGAGTTTGTTACTATGCGCTAGCTAAAGGCTCAAGGCTCAAGGCTCAAGGCTCAAGGCTCAAGGCTCAAGGCTCAAGGCTCAAGGCTCAAGGCTCAAGGCTCAAGGCTCAAGGCTCAAGGCTCAAGGCTCAAAAAGATAAAAACTTGCAGTTAACGCTGCAAGGTTTTTTTTATCGCTGTATCCCTTCTCAATTGATCGCCCTAGCCCCTTTATTACTGTTCTACCGTGGTTAAATCTGCAAAATTTAGTTAGTATGGTCGCGTGTTATTTTTTATTAACGCTCCATCAATTAGGAATTTATGAACAAAGATTTACTGCTCCATCCGGTACTTATTTCACTAGCAATGATCACTATTGCGTTTACTCTTAAGGCGCTGGTTGACAGATTTGCGCGCCATAAAGCAGAAAAAAAAGAAAAAGATATTCGCTATATTTCGCACAATATTAAGCACTCTATTAACCTAGCAACGGTGCTATTACTGCTATTTGTATGGTCTACTGAAATCCAGAATTTTGCGCTGTCGATCGCGGCATTTGCAGTGGCTATTGTATTTGCGACCAGAGAGTTTATTCAATGTATAATTGGCTTTTTCTATTTAGTCACTACCCGTCCGTTTCGGGTTGGCGACTGGGTGCAGGTTGGTGAATATTATGGTGAAATAGCAGAAACTGATTGGATCAAAACCACCATGCATGAAATTGACATGCACACCTATCAGTTTTCTCGCAAAACTATTTATATTCCGAATAATAAACTGATCACTAACCCGATTAAAAACTTAAACTTTGTAAAACGTTTTACCACTCATCACTTTAGTATTGTGCGTAAAGAAAGTTTTAATCCGTATCCAATTTACGAAACTCTAACCACGAAAGCGAAGCAATATTGTGAAGAGTTTCAAGATGTAGCTGGTCGTTATAATTCGATTATCGAAAGAAAATTAGATGCAAAAATTTCTGGCCCTGAGCCTGAAATACACTTTAGTACCACAGAGTTGGGCGAGTTTAAAGCCAGCTTTACGCTATTTTGCCCAACTGACAAGGCGCTAGAAATAGAGCATAAGCTAACCGCTTTTTTTATGGAGCTTTGGTATAACGAAGCTGCAAAAAGTGAGTTAAAAAACTAAGTTTAAGCACTTAGTTATCAATCAATAAAGAAAAAGCTTAGCTCCATCAGGGGCTAAGCTTTTTTCTTTACAGCTCAATAGCAGTTACAAAAATTAAGCGGTGCCACCCACTGTTAAGTTATCTATTTTCAAGCTTGGCTGGCCAACGCCAACAGGGACGCTTTGACCGTCTTTACCGCACACACCCACACCTTTATCCAGCGCAAGATCGTTACCAACCATAGATATTTGCTGCATAACTTCAGGGCCGTTACCAATTAATGTGGCGCCTTTGATTGGCCGAGTAATTTTGCCGTTTTCAATTAAGTAGGCTTCTGAGGCACTAAATACAAACTTGCCTGAAGTGATATCTACTTGGCCGCCACCAAAGTTTGGGGCGAAGATACCTTTTTTAACTGTGCTAATAATATCGGCTTGGCTGTGCTCGCCGCCTAACATATAAGTATTGGTCATACGCGGCATAGGTAAATGCGCGTATGACTCACGGCGCGCATTACCAGTTGGGTTAACGCCCATCAAACGCGCATTCATTTTATCTTGCATGTAGCCTTTTAAAATACCGTTTTCGATAAGTACGTTGTACGCTGCAGGCGTACCTTCGTCATCCACATTAAGTGAACCACGGCGATCGGCAATGGTGCCGTCATCAACTACAGTACACAGCTCTGATGCGACTTTTTGGCCCACTTTACCGCTAAATGCCGAGGCTCCTTTACGGTTAAAGTCGCCTTCTAGGCCATGACCTACGGCTTCATGCAGTAAGACTCCTGGCCAACCTGCGCCAAGTACCACTTCCATCGTGCCCGCTGGAGCGTCAATAGCTTCAAGGTT
This sequence comes from Pseudoalteromonas rhizosphaerae, assembly GCF_028885455.1. Taxonomy (NCBI): domain Bacteria; kingdom Pseudomonadati; phylum Pseudomonadota; class Gammaproteobacteria; order Alteromonadales; family Pseudoalteromonadaceae; genus Pseudoalteromonas; species Pseudoalteromonas rhizosphaerae. The sequence goes on along the minus strand of NZ_CP118496.1, from coordinate 781,986 downwards.
TACTTTTGCTTGGCGTACGGCTTCTTCTGCGTATTCCATCCAACGGGGTTTACCATCCACCAGTTCTTTAAAGTAACCATAATCTAAACGTGCGCCACCACCTGCGCCACCGCGTTCACGGCGGCCGTCTTTTTCAAGTAATACCGAGCAATTTAAACGGATCAATGGGCGGATATCGGTGGCAAATGTACCATCGCTGGCCGCAATCAATACTTCTTCATACACCGCAGACATAGAACTAATAACTTGCTCTGCGTCAGGAGCAAGCTCACGAATATAATTTTCAAGCTCACGTAATAAATTTACTTTGTCGGTATCACTCATGCTTTGAATCGGCTGCAGTGGTGCAAACTGCTGTTTTGCTGCTACATCACTAAATACCTGAATGGCTTTACTTTCACCTGCTTCGGCAATACTGCGCGCAGCGGTTGCGGCTTTGTTAAGTGCTTCTAAATTAATTGCATCAGAGTACGAAAAACCGGTTTTTTCGCCACTAACTGCGCGTACGCCGACGCCGCGTTCAACGTTGTACGATCCTTCTTTTACTAAGCCATCTTCAAGCACCCATGATTCATGGTGGCTAGATTGAAAGTAAAGATCCGCGTAATCAACTTTATGCTGATGAATAAAACCAAGCGTTTTTTCGAGTTCTTCTCGATTTAGCTGGCTGTCGTGTAATAAATGCTGTTCAACCGTGTTCATAATAAATGCTCTCTAAATCGTTGGTGAGATTGCACTGGCATATCTCGACGAATGGCGTGTAAGCGGTTTAGATCTGGCTGACAACCAATAAACCCAATGCCATTTGCAAGCTCGCTGAGGACGTCGCCCCAAGGAGAAATAATAATACTGTGGCCGTATGTCGCGCGACCATTTTCGTGTTGCCCTACTTGCGCAGCAGCAATCACATAACTTTGCGTCTCTATCGCTCTGGCCGTTAATAACGGTTGCCAATGAGCTGCACCTGTTATGGTAGTAAATGCGCTAGGCACTAAAATAACCTCTGCCCCGGCTCGTTGCAAAGCACTAAATAAGCCACTAAAGCGTAGATCATAACATACTGTAAGACCTATTTTACCAAACGGTGAATCGACCACCACAATGTCACTGCCCGCTTCGGTGAAGTTAGACTCGCGATACGCACCAGTCCCATCAGCAACATCAACGTCAAATAAATGCATTTTATTGTACTGGGCCAGCACTTCACCTTGCTCATTGAACAGCAAAGACGCTGCAAAATATTTGTCATGCTCTGTGGCAATCGGCACAGTACCTGCAGCTAGCCAAATATCATGTTGGCGACATAACTCACTTAATTGTTGTTGATAAACATCACTTTGCTTTGCTACAACAAGTGTTTCATGACCGCTATTAGCAAACACTAAGAAGCTTTCAGGTAAACACACCAGTAACGGCCGAGTTGCAGGAAGCGTGGTTAACTGTTGCCTAAGTTGATTCATGTTGCCATCAGCACACAGCCCGGAGCACATTTGTAGAGCGACTATCATAGCTTGCATCGTTTAAGGCCTTATTGGGTGACTGTAACAGCGGCATCTTTGAGTATTAACTCACTGGAGGCGGCGGCTTGAGGTTGGTTTTGTGCAGCTTGCGGAAGAGTCACTTCACGACTTTTACGATCTACTTCTTTCACTACAGGATCAGTCATGCTGCCAGTCACTTTAAAATTAATCTCAGAAATAACGCGCGCAGAGTGGAGTACTTTATCTATCGCCAATGCTGCAAGCCCAGTTACCGGATTGACCATCCACGCGACAATCACCGGAATACTTGAGGTCACTTGTGGTGCAACCGCTAAATCGTAATCAATTTCCATGGTATTGAGGTTAGTATGGCCTTTAACCGTCAGATCAGCAGGCACTCCATCCATTTTCGTATCTTGCGTGTAAGCGATGCCTTTATCTACCTGCATGGTACCTTGCAGACTGTTATAAAAAAAACCTTTCGAAAATACATCTCTAAAATCGAGTTTTAACTTACGCACTAATGAATCCAGGCTCAGCAACGAAAATACCCGTGCGCCGCCATCGCTTACCTCAGCTAAATGCCCTTCGCCTAAACGCCAATCTAAATTACCGTTGAGGCTGGCAATATCAAATAAATAAGGCGCATCTTGCCACGCAAGCGTAAATTTAATATCTGCGGGTGAATCTTTAACTGTGGTGGTTATATCAAATTCATCAAATAGTTCACCGATGTCATCACTTTGCATATTACCGCTAAATTGACTTATGCCATCTTGCCAATGCCCTTTAGCACGTAACACATGCTCGCCTTTATCAACCACCAGCTCAGATATGGTGAGCTTATGACCATCGCCATAAAGCGATGCGCTGACTTTATCTAATTGATAGCTTGCCACTTTACAATCAGCACACTCAAATTCAATGGCCGGTATGTCACTCAACCAAGTGTAATCTTGAGGTGTTTCAGATGGCGGTAATTCGTCTGTTGTTGGGGTAAAGTTAACACGTAAATAATCACTGGCAATATGAATCGGCCGACTTGATTTATCTAGCGGAATAAGTACTTGCGAGCGTAATTCTTTGGCGTTTAGCCGTAAGCTCATGTCACTTGGGGTCGGCGCTAAACGCATTTCAAAATCATTAAATGCAATATCACCAATGGTTAATTGCTGAATGTTACCCACCACTTCTTTTAATGGCGGTAGTACGCTCTGCTCAGCTGATTCTATTTGACTGATGGTGATGATCTGCTGGATCAAGCCAAGCCAAGGTAATAGATCTGTTTGCTCTAAATCAATTGCAACACTTAAGTCTTGCTGGTTTAAACCCAGATCATGCTCGCCTAAAATAAACTGTGCATTGGTTAGTTTGCCAACGTTATTCGCTAAGATGCCATTAAAATATAAGTTGTTATTAATATTAGCGGTGATCAAATTAGAAATATTATCACCTTGAATAACAGCCGTTAGCGGCCATACTTGATCGGTACTTTTAGTGTACGGTGCGGGCAGCTCACTACTGAGCCCTTCGAGTTGTGAGCTGACATTAGCGCGATAATCAAAGCCGTCCGTTAAAAAGTTTAGAGCAAGATTAATAGCCACTTCACTTTCACCATGCAAGTAACCTTTTAGTAAGTCTTGACCATGAGAAATTAACGTATCAGCATTTAACTGTACTTTTATATCAACGTCAGCACGATAGTTTGGGCCAATATTTTTACCATTAAAGTTAACTTTCAGCGGCATTCCTAACCAACTTGCGTTAGCATTTTCTAAAGTGATCTGATCATCATTAAAATAGAGCTGACCTGTAACACCTTCAAGCTGAAGCCCAGGTTGTGCTAAATACACTGGCAGATCTTTTAAATTAACCATGCCTTTAGCTGTTACATCTAACTCATTTAAATCAACAAGTAGCTCAATATCAGCGCTGGCAGCGCCGTTACCTTGGATCACCTCAAATACATTTGCTAGTGGCTCAGCAATTGGCGTTGCTTTAAAAAACGGCAGTAATGTTTCCATCTCAGCACGTTTATTAATTTTTACGCTCAGTAAATCTGCGTTCATTAGATCTGCAATACTGACATGCACGGCATCATCGATCGCTAAGTTAACAAGCCGCCCATGCTCAGAGTAAATATCCATACGCTGATTTTCAAAATGTAATTTTGCACTCGCTTGAGTTACTGCAGGCCAATCAGGGGCAAATTGATAATTGGCGTTATCTACCTGCGCTAATACTTCAAACTGTCCTGAATTATCGGCAAACGGAAAGCCCGTTAACGGCCCAGAAAACAGCACTTGTGTTTGCGTAAGTTCACCACCTTTAATAGCCCCAGTTAAGTAATCAACTAAATTTTTAGTCATCACAGGGCGTGGGAAATAATGGCTGGCAACACTGGCATCTGGTGCAAATGCTTCTGCATATAAATCAAGCCGAGGCTGTTCGTCTAAGCTAAGCTTCATTTCGGCTGCAACAGTGACCTCATCATTATCAAGCCACATATTATCACTGCTGATCTGCCAACCTTGCTCACTATTGGCTAAATCAATTTGCATATTCAGTTGGTTATATTTGATTGGCTGGCTAAAAGTATCAGCGGTAAGTAACTCGCTATTTTCGCCAAACAGATTAATACGACCACGATCTTGATTTAACAAACCATCGACAAGTAAGCCCTGCACACCGGGCACACCTTGCTCTGCAAGCCAGCCCAATTGCTGGGCTTCAAACCATAATTGCCATTGCTGTGTTGATGTAAATTGCACATAAGCGCGCTTAACTTGACCACTGGGTTGACGACTTAACAGCGGCTCTAATTCAGCAAAATCACTTAACTGGGCTAACCTTGTAACCAAATCAAAATCGAGTTCTTGCAACCAAATTTGTTGTTGCTTGTTATCCAGCTGTGCTTCAAATTGAAAGTCAGGCCAATGCTGTTGATCGTTTGAGAGCCGCACCCCTGAACTTTTTAACCGCCAACCTTGCTGCCAAGGGTAAAGGCTAAAACCCCCTTCACTTAAACTAAATTGATGACTTTTTGTATCTTGCTGCCAATTAATAAAGCTTGGCAACCATTTAACTGTGACATCTTTGATCAGGCCTTTTTCAATACTCAACCATGATTCTAAGTTAATGTCAGAATTGAGCTGCTCTTTACTAGTATTAATATACTGAGCCAGCCATTTCGACACATCAACATTATTTGCTTGCACATAAATATCACCCAGCATGGTTTCTAGCGTCGATCCGGTTAATGCCAAGCGAGCATCAAATGTACCCACTGAAATCCCGGGCAATGCTAAAGTACCACTAGCTAAGTGTTGTTCGTATTGATTTTGCCAAACGATGTCTTCAAGCATCACCCGACGCTCTTTGCCATCTGCCAATATAAAATTAAGACTACTATTTTCAACCGCAAAATGACCGGTTTTACCTAAGAATAAGCCTTCAATCAGCTCTTTTTGTTCAAAGGTTACCTCACTGCTGTTTGACTGCAACATAGTCGGCATATCAACATCAGCATGGAAACCGTTGATCACAAAGTAGTTAGATTTTAACTGTCGTGTTTTGATGGTTTCCCAGACGTTTAATTCAAGGCTAGCTTTAGCGATAGTCAGTGCGATGGGTGAGCTTTTATTATCTTCAAAGGTGATATCTTCCAAGACAATAGAAGGGCCTTGGCCATGCCAGCTGGCAGAAATAGCCCCAATTGATAAATTAACCGCAAACTTATCATATAGGTAACTTTCAAGGTCACCTTTATAGTCATTGGCATACGGCAGGGTATATTTTAAAACCGAAACAACAACGGCAAGCAGTACCAGCGTTATGGCGAACACTTGCCATAACTTACGGATACAAAAAAAACAGACCGTCTTTGCTTTCATTACATCATAACCACATCAAACTGCTCTTGACTGTAGAGGCTTTCGGTTTGAATGCTCACTTGCTTACCAATAAATAACTCTAGTTCTGCAAGATTATGATACTCGTCATTAAGTAATGCCTCACTTACCGCGGGAGCTGCATAAACCATAAATTTATCAGCCGCGTAAGCACGGTTTACTCGAACAATTTCACGCAGTATTTCATAGCATACGGTTTCAACGGTTTTTTGTGAACCGCGCCCAGAGCAGGCCGGACATACATCACATAAAATATGTTCAAGACTTTCTCGAGTACGTTTGCGGGTCATTTCCACTAAGCCTAATGCCGATAAACCATTAATATTTGATTTAACGCGATCTTTACCCAGTGCAGACTCAAGTGAATGCAATACCCTGCGCTTATGCTCTTCGCTAACCATGTCAATAAAGTCAATAATGATAATACCGCCCAAGTTACGCAACCTAAGCTGACGGGCAATCGCAGAAGTAGCTTCTACGTTGGTGTTAAAAATAGTTTCTTCGAGATTTCGATGGCCAACAAAGGCACCGGTATTAACATCGACCGTGGTCATCGCTTCGGTTTGGTCGATAATTAAATAGCCACCTGACTTTAACGTCACTTTACGATGTAAGGCTTTTTGTATTTCACTTTCAACATCAAACAAATCAAAAATTGGTCGCTCGCCTGGGTAATACTCTAAAGCATCGGAAAGGATTGGTACAAACTCTGCGGTAAAGCTTTTTAGCTCTTCATAGGTTAACTTTGAGTCAACCCGAATACGCTCCATATCTTCCCCTACGTAATCTCGTAGAGTTCGAAATGCTAAGGTTAAATCTTCATGCAAAATACTTTCTTTGCTGGTTTTTTTACGTTTAGTGACGATTTTTTTCCATAGTTTTTTTAAAAACTCGGCATCGTGACGCAACTCAGCTTCGCTGGCACCTTCAGCTGCAGTACGAACTATAAAGCTGCCGTCTTCATCGCCATACTCACCTACAATGCTTTTCAATCGCGCGCGTTCTTCTTCGGTTTCTATACGCTGACTCACACCAACATGGGTGGCATCTGGCATAAACACTAAATAACGAGAAGGGATGGTGATGTCAGTTGTTAAACGTGCGCCTTTAGTACCCAGTGGATCTTTTACCACTTGCACCATAATGTATTGACCTTGGCGCACTAACTCGCGAATATCTTGTACTTTTTTGATTGGTTGCTCGTCAACACCTTCAACAATAGAGGCGCTATTTACAATATCAGACGCGTGTAAAAAAGCTGCTTTATCTAAACCAATATCAACAAACGCAGCTTGCATACCCGGTAACACTCGGCTTATTTTACCTAAATAAATATTACCGACGATACCTAAATTGCCAATACGTTCTAGTTGAATTTCTTGTAATACACCGTTTTCAATCAGGGCAACACGGCTTTCACTCGGGGTGACGTTGATCAGTAATTCTATACTCATGTTACCTACTTAGGAATTCGCTTAATAATTTTTCGCATTCATATAAAGGTAAGCCTACTACCGCAAAATAGCTACCGGAAATATTAGTAACAAAGCGCCCACCGAGTCCTTGTATGCCATAGCCACCGGCTTTGTCTTGTGGTTCACCAGTTTGCCAATATGCTGCTAATTCTTGTTCTGAGAGTGTTTTAAAACTCACTTGCGTGGTTACTACACAACTCATGACCTTGTGTTCAGTGGCAAATGCAATTGCCGTTAACACTTGATGACTGCGCCCAGATAAACGTTTTAGGGTTGCCATAAAGTCAGCTTTATCGCGGGGTTTACCAAGTGACTGATTATCTATGACCACCACGGTATCACTGCCGAGTACTGGGCGATCTGTGTATCCCATAGCAACACCAGTTTGGGCTTTTAGACGCGCTAAACGCTCAACAAGTTCAAGGGGTGTTTCGTCTGCTAGCTGGCTTTCATCAGCATCGACACTAAATTGTGAAAATTCGATACCAAGTTGAGTGAGCAATTCTTTGCGCCGGGGAGAAGCTGACGCTAGATAAATGGCGGTTTGCATTATCTGATCCTGAAATGACGGCGATATTTACGTAGCAATAAGAAAATCCAAGGCCAACTTAACATGCCAGTCACGACTGGCCATAAATACTGCGGGTTGAAATAAACGTCCATTAAAAAGTGATTAAGCCAAAATTGCATTAAGTGATATAGGGTTAAAAATAAGCCCACGAGTATCGCTTGCTGCCAAATTGAAAAATTACGAATTTTTTGAAAGTTACTTGCGGTTACAAAAATACAAATTGAGTAAGTGAGTGAATTAATTCCCAGCGGTGACCCTGTGGCTAAATCAATCAGCAAGCCAACTACCCAAGCCGTACCAATATTTAATCGATGTGGAACAGCTAAAGACCAGTACATTAATACTAATAACACCCAGTCAGGGCGAAAGGGTTCAAACGAAAAAGGCAATGGCATCAAAGCCATGATCAACGCAAAGAAAATACTCACGGTGATCAATAAGAAGTAACGACTATTCATTGCTGATAGTTTCCTGCTGATTACGCCATAAGATCACTAATAAGCGAATACGATCTAACTGAGCTATCGGCTCGGCGTATACTTGAGCAAACGGGCGGCCCTCATCGCGATTAATTTCAGTTACCACAGCAACCGGGTAGCCCTCAGGAAAAGTGCCTCCAAGTCCTGATGTCACTAGCACATCGCCAATTCGTACATCTAAACTATGGGGTACATGAGAGAGTTTAACTAAATTAATTTTACCAATCCCTTCAACCACGGTACGCACATCATTACGTAAAATACGTACTGGTGTGGCATGGGTTGTGTCGGTCATCAGTAACACCCGAGAAGTCGTTGAGCCTACTTTGGTAAGTTGTCCGACGACCCCCATTTCATCAATCACCGCTTGGCCTTCACTGATGCCATCTATCGTGCCACGATTGATCACCACTTGATGGCTATAAGGATTTGAATGAACAGAGAGAACTTGAGCAATAATTTTACGATTTGACTGCTTAGCAGAAGAACCAAGTAACGCGCGTAGCTTTTGATTTTCTTTGTTTAAGAATTGATATTGCTGAAGCTGTTCGCTTTGCAGTAATTGTTTTTTCTTGAGGGCTTCGTTTTCAGTTAATAATTGATCGCGCGTGTGTAAGCTTTTAGCCCCGAGGCTAAATACTTCATAAGGTAAATTGGCTAAATACAATAACGGACTAACTAAGGTGTTTAAACTAGTGCGTACTGTGGTGCCACCTTGCGTATAACGATCGCCTACGATCAACACGATACTCAAAAGCACTGCGACAAAAAGTCGCAGCTGCAAAGAAATGGCACGCCCGAACATTAACTTCATTAGTCGTAACTAAATACATCACCACCATGCATATCAATCATCTCAAGTGCCTTACCGCCGCCACGCGCAACGCACGTTAATGGATCATCAGCAACCACAACAGGAATGCCGGTCTCTTCCATTAATAAACGGTCTAAATCTTTAAGTAATGCACCACCACCTGTTAATACCATGCCTTTGGCTGATATATCTGACGCCAGCTCTGGTGGCGATTGCTCAAGGGCAACCATTACCGCACTAACAATCCCCATTAATGGCTCTTGCAAGGCTTCTAATATTTCATGTGAATTAAGCGTAAATGAACGCGGAACACCTTCGGCAAGGTTACGGCCACGTACTTCAATCTCAATTGGCTCATCTGTTTTAAACGCAGAACCAATTTGATGTTTAATGTTTTCAGCCGTTGCTTCACCAATTAAACTACCAAAATTACGACGTACATAGTTGATAATTGCTTCATCAAACTTATCCCCACCAATACGAACAGATGATGAGTACACCACGCCGTTTAGTGAAATAATTGCAACCTCAGTGGTACCACCGCCGATATCTACAACCATTGAACCTGTTGCTTCTGATACCGGTAAACCTGCACCGATTGCCGCAGCCATTGGCTCTTCAATTAAATAAACTTCACGCGCACCTGCGCCCATAGCCGATTCACGAATTGCGCGTTTTTCTACTTGCGTAGCACCGCACGGTACGCAAATAAGCACACGCGGACTTGGACGTAAAAAGTTATTGTTATGCACTTGTTTAATAAAGTGTTGTAACATTTTTTCAGTTACATAAAAATCAGCAATTACACCGTCTTTCATTGGCCGAATGGCTTTGATATTACCAGGCGTTCGACCAAGCATTTGCTTTGCTTCAGTCCCTACTGAGGCTACACTTTTAGGTCCACCAGCGCGTTCTTGACGGATCGCAACTACTGATGGTTCATTAAGGACAATGCCTTCGTCTTTAACATAAATAAGGGTGTTGGCTGTACCCAAGTCGATCGATAGATCGTTTGAAAAAATACCACGGAGCTTTTTAAACATGAGGCTGGATGACCTTTGAAAAATATTCTTATATTAGCTTATGCAACTTTACCATGCTGAATCAGTTCGGCAATAAAAGTGCAGCTACCTTTGTTAATTGGGTAAAAAAGGAAGCTATGCTTCCTTTTTAAATTAATTTTATCGTTCGCGTACTAGACGAAAACCAATATAGTTTGCACGAAAATCTGGCGCTAAAATCAAACGAGTTGAAGCACGAGCTAAGCTAGGCGCGAAATTCCACGCACCACCACGGACAGTAACATCCGCTTGTTCAGCTGACTTATGAGTCCATTCCCATACATTTCCTACTGTGTCGTAGAGACCAAACGCATTAGGTGCAAACGAGCCTGTTGGCGATGCACTTTTATTTGACCACTCACTACCACACCAACCACAATTGGCTAAATTTTTACCTATCTCATTCCCCCACGGGTATTCAGTTTTAGTACCAGCGCGTGCTGCATACTCCCACTCAACCTCATTAGGTAAACGATATTGTTGACCTGTTTGACCAGACAACCAATCAGCGTATGCTTTCGCATCGTTGTAGGTTAAGCACACTGCTGGAAAATCACTGCCTTGCTCAAAACCTGGATTACGCCAATTTAAATTTGCTTCCCAGACCGGTTCGCCATTTAAATAATAAGCACAGCCACGATTACGCTCAGCTTCAGTTTTATAGTTAGTGTTGCTGACGAACTTTTGATAAGCACCGACTGTCACTTCTTTATTTTGCATCGCAAATGAGTTTGCAATGGTTTTTTCAACAACTGGACGCTCATTTGCAAGTCCATTGCCATTGATATCACCCATTTCAAACTTACCTGCGGGAATAACTACCACGTCAGCGGCAGCATTGCCTATAGCTGCACTAGTTACTGATGTCGTATTACGTTGCTCGCTGGTGTATGTCGGTGCAGCAATCGACTCAGGCTTTTTTACCAACTTAGCATGAATCGTCTGCGGCTTTCGTAAATCAACACGCACGCGATAAGGTTTATAACCCTGCTTGCGAACTTCAACATCATGAATACCACTTGGTAAAGTCGTTGCTAAACGTGTTGAACCAAAACTTACGCCATCAATAAACACTTCGTCGTCGTATACGTTTGAACGCAGTGTAAATTCAATCATTTTATTACTATCAACGACTTGTGTATTAACCGTTGGCATTGGTTTGACTGAATAATCACGTATTGGTTGTTCACTCAAGCGTGACACCGAAACGTTGGCATTATCCTGACCATCACTGAATGTTAACTGACTATCAGTAAAAGTAGTGTCATACCGAGTTTGATAGGTTGCCGTTAGCGGCGTGCCGTACTCTGAACAATAGCGATTATCAACACTCAATAAATTACATAAGCGGCTGCTATTCACATCACCGCGCATAGTGACGCTTAAGTTAACGTTATAATTGCCTTGACCGCTAAAAGCACTATTAACTACATGACTACTTAAAACCTGTACTTGTGCACCAGCCATATTACGTTTGGGTTCAACTAGGCGCTCTTCAGTTAAGTTAGCAAAAATTTGGTCTACAAAACGCTTGGTTGCTTTTTGTAAGCCCATTTGCTGGCCTCGTTGCTCACAGGCTGCCAATGTTTCTGTTCGTTTACAGTTGATAGTGTGATTAACTTCTAGCGTCCCTTCGCGGGTAAACTCATTGCGTAAGCGCTCAACTCGGGCTGTTGTTAATTGTTCTTTTAAGCTTTCGAGTGTATTTAACTGAGTATGTTTTGCTACGCGAATTTGTTCAATGTCTTTGCGGTGGGATGCAATTGCCGCCAACTGCATCGCGATATCGTCTTTATTTTGCTTATGATCAACCACAGCTTGCTGATATCGCGCCTGTGCAGCACTTATATCAATAGTGGGATCATCAATTAAACGACGATACATTTCATTCATGGCATCAAGTGCTTGATTTTTTTCTTTGTCCAGCTCAGTCGAACGAGTGCGTAATAAATCAAGTTGACTTTGTAACTGACTTTCTTCTTTTAAATGTTTTTCAAGTATCTGTGTAGCGTTATCGTATTCAGCTTGTTTAATACTGATCTCAGATTCAATTCCAGTAACTGTGGCTGTATCTTGTGCAAATGCACTCGATGCAAACAAACTAGCTGAAATTAACAGAGATAAAGGAGCAATTCGCATATATTCCATTCCCAAAAAGCGGCAATTATTTGGTCATTATTTATTTTTTATAATTAAACTCTTATGCTATGTACTTGCAAGGCAAAACACAAGCTTTGTTCAAAAATTATCTGAGTTTACAACTATTACCGTACTTCATGCCAGTAAATTACCATCACATAGTATGAAAATAGCCCCTTTTCTTGTTCATGGCTAATTTGTTAAACTTATGGCCCATTTATTTTAAGTTGCAACTGTGAATTTAATCCCTGAGTCTCCACTGCAAAAAATCACTTGTTCGATGCTGAGTGAACAAAGAATATCTTTATCGATAAAACGTGACGATCTTCTGCATCCGTTAATAAGCGGCAATAAATGGCGAAAATTAAAATATAACTTAACTGCAATGAAAACAGAGGGTAAAACAGAATTAGTTACTTTTGGCGGTGCTTTTTCAAATCATATTCATGCCTGTGCTGCTGCAGGAAAGCAATTCAACTTAAAAACCCACGGCATTATTCGCGGCCCTGAACTTGATCGACACAACCCCACCTTACAGTTTGCTAAGCAATGCGGTATGCAGCTTCACCCTGTAACACGTATAGAATACCGAGAGCGAAATACTCCAGATTACCTAGCTCAGTTACAAGCATATTTCCCCAATGGATATATATTACCGGAAGGTGGCACTAATAAAGCCGCCTTGCTAGGTTGTAGAGAACTCGCTCAATCATTACCTCACACTGATTATGTTTTATGCCCAACCGGTAGTGGCGGCACATTAGCAGGACTGATTGAAGGCTGCGATAAGACCACTCAGGTTTTAGGGGTTGCGGTATTAAAGCAAGCAGATTATCTAGTGGATGAAATCAAATCTCTTAGTGCAATTGCTACGCAGCAGCAAAACTGGCAATTACTCACCGCGTTTCATGATGGCGGCTATGGTAAATTTAGCCCTAAACTTTGGCAGTTTTGCCAAATGATGCAAACCCAACATAAATTACCACTTGAGCCTATTTATTCAGGAAAAATGATGTATGCATTATGGCAATTAATCGCACAAGGCTACTTTCCAGCAGGTAGCAGGATAGTTGCGATTCATACCGGCGGTCTGCAAGGCTTAGATGGACTGCGTTACCGCCAGTTAATAGATTAATTAACCATTACATTAGTAAACTCTTGCAAAGGCTCCGTAAAATAAAATCCTTGCGCGCCAATGACGCCCTGTTTTTTAAGCATATTGAGCTCTTGCTGCGTCTCAACACCAACACCGTATACGGGTAAGTTCACTCGCTCTGCACTGGCTACAATTTGGCGCACCACTTTTTGCTGCGTTACATTTTTATCAATGTCGTGGATTAAATCATAGCTAAGCTTGAGTCCTTTGATCCCTTTATAAGGCGCTAATAAAGCGATTTTATCGTGCGATGAAACATTATCAATTGATACTGAGCTCCCCACTGATTTAATTGTACTAAAAGCAAAATTCAATCGCTGTTGATGTTGATAAAAATCCACCTCCGATATCTCAAACTGTAGTTTATCAGCGCCTTTTACATTTTTCATCCTCTGCCCAAACCAGCGCCAATAGTCATCAGAAAACCAATTAAATGCGTGTAAGTTAATACTCACAGTTAACGCACTTGTTTCACTTTCTAATAACTTAACAACTTGATCCAATACTGTTTTATCCAATAAAACAATCGCTGAATCATTTTTTAGTTGAGGAATAAATTGCTTAGCAGAAAGCATCCCTAAAGACTTATGACGAACCCGGATCAAAGCTTCATGCTGTAAAATATCACCACTGGCGAACTCAAATAGCGGCTGAAAAAACAACATAAATTTCTTTTTGCTAATGTAATCAGCTAAGTTCTCATCGCTATTTGCCAGCACCGTTGAACGCGTATGGTTAAACGGTACCCGATGAGTATGCTGCCATGGACTTTGTTTTGCTAATGCGAGTGCTGATTTAGTTAACTGATAAACCACAGTTTGATCGGCACCATCGCGGTAATTACATACGCCTATTTTAATTTCTTTACGAGACAAATCACCGCGATAAAGCAAAGAAGCCTGATAAATAATTTGATGCAAGCGCTTAGTGTAAGCATCGATATCAGGTTGAGGTATATTCTCCAAGGTAATTGCCAGACCTCCTGAAGATAACAACTTAACTGATACCCGAGATAACTCTTTAAAACCTTTGATTACAATAAGTTTAAAGTGGCTTTCTAAATCAACGTTATCTGGAAATGGCCGTGTCCAATAAAGTAAAGCAAAAAGGTGGTTATGATTATTTTGGATACCGTACATTGCGGTAATTGCAACATCGTCTGCGGAACTTAATTTACGCTTTGCTGTAAGTACTTTTGTACTATTAATTGCAATATCATTTAGTGCTAATTTAACCACATCTTTAGGCGCTTGTTGGCTGCTTGATACTTTACTACCAGTTAATAATGCAATTGAATCTACGCCATCGCGCTGTTTAAATAGCAGACGCCACCAGCGATAACTCCAAATAGCAGCGCCAATCATCACTAGATTTAATAAAATAAATAGCGGACTTTCTACAACCCAAAAAGGCAAATGATAAAGCTTTAAACTAACTGTTTTATATTTAAAGATATCACTATCTTGGGTCATAAAAGCAGAAAAGTGAAACGACTCATGGGCTGACTCAAGCATAAAACCATGACTTTGAGCAAGTGCGGCAATGATCTCTTTATCTGCAATTGGTTTTAGTTTGAGGCTATAGACTTGCTTAGCTAATTGACTCCCAGTGATGTGTACTTTTTGATGCAATATCTCACCTAACAAGAGATTAAATACTGTTAGTAAAAGCATAAAAGCAATCACATAAATACTTAGCATCCGTACTTGTGCATTTTTAAATTGAGTCACCATGGCTGTTACGCTATTTGTATGAATAGCTAAAGTGTTGTTCAAGATCCTTATAAACACAAGGCTACAGCATGATTAAAGATGGTTTTAAATGCTATAAATATAGTAACAAAGCCAAAACTGACGCTTTTTTAGAGACCTAGGACAGTACACGTTCTAAATAAAAATAACTCTCACTCCATAGCATTTGATAGCTGTTAACTAAAAAACTCCAACATAAAAGAAAAATAGCGGTCAGCTCCCTCTATTCACCTGCTCTTACTATTTTGTAATATTCAGACTACAGCACACTATAAAAGTAAAAGATCCACCTTCTAAAGATGGTGGCTTTGAATTAGCCCCCTAAAAGGGGGCGTTGTTTACTCCAGAGTTAACTGAGCTTGCTCTTGTCTCTCCTCCTTCTGCTGATGCCTGACATATCTTCGTATTATTTCTTCGTTTATGCCTAGCGTATCAACAAAGTATCCTCGCTGCCAAAAATGATTACCCCATAGCTTGTTCTTTCTTAAGTACGGATATTTACTAAACATTTTTAACGCTATTTTACCTTTCAATACGCCCATTAACTTTGAAATTGACAGCTTTGGCGGCACTTTTACTACTAAGTGTACGTGATCTATTTGTACATTCAGCTCAACAACTTTGCACCCAAGCTGTTCACAATAAACCTGAATGCACCTGTAGACATCCCTACCTATTTTATTTTTAAGGATCCTAAATCTATATTTAGGTGTCCAAACTATATGATATTGACATCGCCAATACACATGCGATGCTTTCTCGTATCTACTCATGTTTTTTCCTTTTGTGACTTCGCTAAAAATCAACTAAGGAATTAACATGAGTACTTTTTACAGGCAAAGCCTATTTGATGATAACCACCTACTGAAGTAGGTGGTTTAGGGGCTGAAAACAAAAAAGCCGCTATTTAGCGGCTTTCAGGTTACTTTCTCAACATTTTATTTTTTTCACATCTAAAGGGTAATTACTTTTGAATTCAAGTATTAAATGCAATCATTATGCAGCAACCAGCACTTCTGATTACCCCGTAAATAATTCATGAGGGGTTTTATACCTTCTTGTTTTTCTTGGCCGATGGTTGAGCTTATCTACTGCCGCCTGCATTTCTGCTTCACTTAGCGCCATAAAATCAGTTCCCTTGGGTAAGAAGCGTCTAAGTAAACCGTTGGTATTCTCATTTATGCCCGCTCCCATGATGAATATGGGTGAGCGAAATACACATCAGCTTCTAATTTTTGTGTTGTGATTCAATGAAACCGGACACCAATTTAGGTGGTATTATTACCACTCAAACTGAGGTGTTCTATGACAAAACAACGTCGCTCTTTTTCTCAAGAATTTAAACTTGATTCAGCAAAATTAGTCCTTGATGAAGGATACTCATTCCCTGAAGCTGCTCGCTCACTAGAAGTCGGTGAAACAGCGCTTCGTCGCTGGGTTAAACAATTACAAGATGAGCGTGGTGGCACAACACCAAACTCTAAAGCTCTTACTCCTGAACAGCTTAAAATTCAGGAGCTTGAAGCTAAAATTAATCGACTTGAAAGAGAAAAAGCAATTTTAAAAAAATTGCCGCTCTCTTAATGTCAGACGAGATGAACAATATTCGTTGATAGGCCATTTAAGTGAGCATGAGTCTTTAGAAATGGTCTGTAGCGTGTTTGATGTTCCGCGTTCTAGTTATTATGATTTTAAGCAGCGTGTGGCATCAATTAAGCTTGAAGAGGTGCAGCTTAGGTCAACGATTAGTGAGTTATTCTCACTCAGTCGTGGAGCTGCTGGTAGCCGCACATTAGTGGCGATGCTAAACGACGCTGGCTTACCTATTGGTATCTTTAAGGTACGCCGCATCATGCGTGACTTGGGATTGGTATGCAAACAACCAGGGCCTCATTCATATAAATTAGCGACGGTGGAGCGGCTAGATATTCCAAACATACTTAACCGTGAGTTTGACGTTGATGGCCCAAACCAAGTTTGGTGTGGGGATATTACGTATATTTGGACAGGTAATAAATGGTCTTATCTGGCTGTTATTATCGACTTATTTGCTCGTCGTGTGGTTGGCTGGGCAATGTCAGATAAGCCTGATACTGACTTAGTTATTAAAGCATTAGATAGAGCATACGAGCAACGAGGCAAGCCACCTGAGCTGATATTTCATTCAGACCAAGGCAGTCAGTACAGCGCAAAAAGGTTTCAACAAAGGCTGTGGCGTTACCGTATAGAACAAAGTATGAGCCACCGAGGAAATTGCTGGGATAATGCCCCGATGGAGCGCCTATTTAGAAGCTTAAAAACGGAATGGGTTCCTTCGTTAGGTTATAGTAATTACCAAGAAGCTGAAAAAGATATTAGCTATTATTTAATGAATTATTATAACTGGCCAGGCCACATAGCCACAACCAAATGGTTGCCCCTGCTAAGCAGAAGAAAAACTTAATTTACTGTCCGGAATTAGTTGACCACAACATTGTGCAATATGCTCATGGTGAGCAAACTCTTTTCCATTATCTAAAGTCACGGTAATAACCCTACCTTTATATGGTGTCATACACTTGATCAGCGCATCGGCTGTTATTTTCGCATGCTTGCTTTCAATTCTGTGAACGACTGTATATAACGTTTTACGTTCAACCATTGTGACAAAGGCATTTTTACGCCCTTTGCCAATCACTGTGTCACCCTCCCAATCACCAATCCTAGACTTTGAATCCACAATACGTGGGCGTTCATCAATACTGACTCGATTAACTATGTGTCCGCGTTTATCATAGCTTCCATAGCGTTTTTTATACTTTTTACATGCACGAGTGAGTGTCTTATGTAGCTCCCCACCACGGGCCTTGTCTCTGTAAATATATTGATAAATCGTTTCATGATGTAAAACGACCTTTTTCTCTAAAGCTAAGCGGCCTGCCACCTGCTCTGGCGAAAGTCCGTCATGCAACAATTTATTAATCTAGTCAGTAACGTCTCTGTTAACTTACTTGCTTTGAAAGATGACTTGCCTCTTTGTTCAGCAAAATTATTGGCTTGGTTAGGCCGATAGCCTTTAAGTCCTTTATTGCGTTTTAACTCTCTAGAGATAGATGACGGTGAACGAGTTAGTTCATCAGCTATCTGTTTTTGGTTATTTCCTGCTTTTATTAACGCGTAAATCTGGTATCTTTCTTGTGTCAGCTGTTTATATTTCATTAAAGCAATTTCCTTTGGCGAGAAAGCAGTCAAATTATAACCACTGGACATCTAATCTGAGAAATTGCACTTATTACCCGAATTTAGGACTTGTAAAAATACACCAAGTGGTGGAATAAGCACTGAAAATATAATTCGTATTAAATCCATGACTCTCACTCCCTGAAATTTGTATAAGAAAGCCCAGCATAACTGGGCATTCGTGGCTTATAGATTATTCAGCTACAATAGTTAAGTTATCAACTACATCGCGAACATCTTCAGCATTCTTAGCAATTTTCACCGCTAGCTGTTTTTCAGCATCCGAACCAACAGTACCATTTAGCGTTACCACACCTTTATCGGTATCTACGTCAATATCCGTACCGCCTACTTCAGAGTTAAACAAATAGCGTGTTGTAATAACGGTAGTAATTTTAGCATCCGTTAAATCACTTTCTGTGCTATCTGATTTCATCTTCTTGCTTTTTGTATCCGTGTTTTTAACGACCGTTAGCTCGTTATCAACATCAGTTACACCATCTAGACTTAAGATAAGCTCTTCCGCTAGCTCTTTATCAAGCTCACTTTCAACTTTACCAGTTAGTACAACCTTGCCATTTTTTACATCAGTGTTAATGTCAAAGTTGTTTAAGTTAGTGTTCATTAACAGAACCGTTTCTGCCTTACCATCAATCCAAGCATCTTTACTTTCATTTTCCCAGCTATTTGCTTGAGCACCCATAGCGGTTGTACCAAGAACTAACGCTGCAATAATAGATTTGTTAAATGTTTTCATAATCTTTCTCCTTTTGATTAAAGACAATATGATTAATGCGAACATCAAGCCAACTTTTAAAGCATTTAAAATCAATCGCTTAAACTTAATTTCATATAGCACTAGCTTTAGTATTGGTAATTATTTACAGACTGCTCGGTAATTTATTCTGGTCGTTGCAAAATTAACCATTTAATAGCATTATTCGTTAATCTGTCGTTAATATAACAAACGCACCTAACGAAAATAAATTTAAATTATTGATTACTAAGCTAATTAATAAATGGCCTAAGCTTTGCTTTAACTATTGCAGTACCGAGCAATCGTAAAATACACCAACAGCATCACTTATAAGGAATACATCATGACTGTAAAATTAGAAGATCGCCCAATTGAGCAAGTGCGTGAACAAGTTATTGATCAATTAATATATAACTACAGTCATGCTGTTATTTCAGCTGATGCTTTTGAGCGTCGATTAGATCAGGCAATGGCTGCGAAAGATAACCAAAGCTTAATTGATTTGGTAAGTGACCTAGAATTAACAACCGATAGTAATTACCAGTGGGAAAAACGTGCGCAGTTTAGCCCAAACTATAGTAATAAAAGCAGCGATGAAACATTGCACTTGCGAAGTATCTTAGGATCAAACGAGCGCAGTGGGCAATGGGTAGTACCAAAAGAAATCCACCTGACGAACTTACTTGGATCTATTGAACTTGATTTCACTGACGCCATATTTCAGCATCAAAATATCACCATCCATGTCAATTGCTTACTAGGCAATGATGAAATTTATGTGCCAGAACACGTCAATGTTGTATCAAAACTGTTCAGTATTATTGGTAGTGTTGAAAACAAATCAGTGTCACTGAATAAACACCAAGGGCCAACCATTACTATCGAAGGAAAAGTTATTCTGGGCTCTGTGGAAATTAAAATTAAGCGCACCATTAAAGAAAAGTTTGTCTCATTCGCCAACAGCCTTAAAACCAGTTGGCAAGATATCAATAAACATTAATGGATAAAACACAGTTAAAGCTTAACACCCGTAGGCGTTAAGCTTGCTGACGCGAAAACACCGAAACAATATTGAATATCGCGGTGGCAAGCCACTCGCCTACAAGTGAGTAATTAAACACTGAGATTACCGTTAACACCTGTAGGCGTTGAGCTTGCTGACGCGAAACTAATGTTATAAATCATTATTACGCTCACTAGGAATGTCACTTAAATATTCAACAAACTCTATTTCAAACCCTGCGGGGTCAATAAAATACACATTTTTACGAAATGGATTTACCGCACCTGGCTTATCAATACTGTAACCAGCGCTTTCTAAACGCGAAATTACTGCAGCAATATTATTCGTAACATAAGCAAAGTGCGCTAAGCCAACTTGATGTCCGGTTAAGTCACGGTTGTGTTGTTCACCATGATCACTCAATGCTAAATACTGAAAATCATCGCCAAAGTGTAACCATTTTCGTGGTTTACCGTGCCACTCCCCTTCCCCTTGGCTTCTGATAGACCAGTACGGAAAAGCCGCCTTATAAAAGTGCAGCATAGCTTCAACATCATCGACTACCAAATTTACGTGCTCTAAATACATAATTAAGTTCCTTTATTTAAGTAATTAAAGCCACAATAAAACCTCAAGCAACGTTGAGGTAAAGTGTTTTTTATAAAAAATTTAATAAGTGAAAGGTACTAGGTTAAAGGCTAAAGGCAGAGACTAGCTCCATCTAACGTCTAAATAAAACAGCGCGGTATAATGCCGCGCCTACGCAAATTAAAACTTATAGCTTAAGACTTAAAGCTTTAACCTAACTTCCCGCAATCTGCATTTGTTCAATCAATACCGAACCGGTTTGAATTCCACCACGGCGCTCTATGTCACCACCTATGCCGCTAATGCCTTTAAACATATCTTGCAGTTTACCAGCGATGGTAATTTCGCTTACAGGATATTGTATTTCGCCATTCTCAACCCAAAAACCGGCAGCGCCACGCGAGTAATCACCGGTTACGGTATTAACGCCTTGGCCCATTAATTCAGTGACCAATAAACCAGTGCCCATCGTTTTTAACAACGCAGCTAAGTCAGCATGAGTTTGTTCTACTAACCAGTTATGAATACCACCAGCATGACCGGTAGGTGTCATATTCATTTTTCGGGCTGCGTAACTCGCTAATAAGTAAGTTTGCAGATCACCGCCTTGAATGATTTCACGGTCGATGGTTTTTACCCCTTCACTATCAAATGGTGAAGACGCTAAACCTTTTAAAATATGCGGGCGCTCTGAAATATTAACGCATTTATTAAATACTTGCGTGCCAAGGCTATCCAGCAAAAAGCTCGATTTACGATACAGCGCACCCCCCCCTATTGCAGACACCAAGTGACCAAACAATGAATTAGCGATATCTGCACGAAAAACAACTGGGACTTTCATGGTACCTAATTTTTTGCTATTGAGCTTAGCAAGAGTTTCACTCGCAGCCTCTAAACCTACTGCCGCAGCATCTTTCAAACCAGCTTGGTCTCGCGCTACGGTATAAGCTGAATCCCGCTGCATTTGCTCACCATCTTTACCAATCACCATCGTACTAATGCTGTGGCGAGTACGCGGGTAACCTGTGATAAGGCCATGGCTATTACCATACACGCGTAAACCTTGATGCGATGAAAAACTGGCGCCATCTGAATTAACAATACGTGCATCGGCATTTAGCGCCGCTTGCTCTGCAGCATGACACAATTCAATGCCCTGCTCAGGGCTGACATCCCACGGGTGGTATAAATTCAAATCAAGCGGGGCAAATTCAAGTAGGTCTTTATCGGCTACGCCATTATGTGGATCATCTGAAGTAAACTTGGCGATATCAATGGCTTTCTCTACCACTGTACGCAGTGTTTTTGGGTTTAAATCAGCAGTTGACGCAGAGCCTTTGTGATTACCAACGTACACACTGATCCCCAGCCCACCATCTTGGTTAAATTCAATGGTCTCGACTTCACCCATGCGGGTACTAACTGATAAACCTGAGGTGCTCGACATCGCCGCTTCAGCGCCAGTAGCACCGAGTTTTTTCGCGTGCTCTAAAACCTCTGCAACGGCATCTTTTATTTGAGAAATTTGAGTATAAATAGGATCTTGCTGTTGGCTTTTCATATTTTTAGTCCTGAGCTTGGAGCGTTTTGCATGCGCAATCATAATACTTAAATGCTAACACACTCACTGCATTGCATCAGCTAATATTAATCATTAAAAGAATCACGTATATACCCAAGCCACCTCAAGATACAGAATTCAGCGTTTCACAGGGGCTTAATATCAAGGCGTTACTTTGCAAGAATGGCAGTCCCTTTTAAGAAGTAACAACGATGAGAGTAAGTGCCTGTGAAACGCCCAACGGGTTGGTTTAAAAGCGATTTATACTGCGTTATTGATTTTAACAATAGAACCACTATTACTTGCAATCAATGCCTTGCCTAAATCGCTTTTAACTCCAACTGAAACTCGCATCTTGAGGTGGTTTGGGTATAATGACTGCAGTTAACGTTATCATATGAGTACCCCATGGCGAAGAAAAAAGGCAAGCCTGCTGAAATTGAAGAAGAAATTATCTATATATCAAAAAGTGAGCTAAAGCGCGAAGCGCAAGAGTTTCATCAGTTAGGTGCTGAAATTGCCAAAATGGGGAAAAAACAGCGCGAGCGCTTACCCTTAAATGACGATTTAAAAGCGGCAATGGTTGTTGCAGACAAAATCAGTAACAAAAGTGATGCATATCGTCGTCACTTAAATTACATCGCAAAAACTTTGCGTACCGTTGAGAATATCGAAGAGATCAACGCTATTATCGACATTATGCTGAATAAAAATAATCAAGCCGAAGTGATGATTAAAAAGATTGAGCAATTACGCGATGATTTAATTGCCCAAGGTGATGATTTAGTCAATCAAACCATTGAGCAATACCCGAGTATTGATCGTCAAAAGTTACGTCAATTGGTGCGTAATGCGGCAAAAGAAGTAAAAATTGAAAAGCCAGCTAAAGGCTATAAAGAGCTATTTCAGTACCTTAAAGAAAGCATAATGCGATAAGCTACATTTAGTGTAGTAATAAATTGCCTATATTCAGTCTGGGTATAAACACCCGCTATTTATAGGCAGTTACCGTTTAGTAAGCAGTAGAGCCTCCCTCGCAGCAAATTAAAACACCGTAGGCGTTAAGCTTGCTGACGCACCAACACCACATCACATTTTAAAACGCGGTGGCAAACCACTCGCCTACAAGTAATAAATTACACATCAAAGTAAACTTTAACACCGTAGGCTTTAAGCTTGCTGACGCACAAATACCACACCACATTTTGAAACGCGGTGGCAAGCCACTCGCCTACAGGTAATTAAACATCAAAGTAAATTTAACACCGAGGCAAACCTTAACACCGTAGGCGTTAAGCTTGCTGACGCACCAACACCACATCACATTTTAAAACGCGGTGGCAAACCGCTCGCCTACAAGTAAATAATAAACATCAAAGTAAATTTAACACCGAGATAAACTTTAGCACCGTATGCGTTGAGCTTGCTGACGCACAAATACCACACCACATTTTGAAACGCGGTGGCAAGCCACTCGCCTACAGGTAATTAATTAAACATCAAAGTAAATTTAACACCGAGATAAAATTTAACACCCGTAGGCGTTAAGCTTGCTGACGCACCAACACCATGCCACATTTTAAAACGCGGTGGCAAACCGCTCGCCTACAGGTAATTAATTAAACATCAAAGTAAATTTAACACCGAGATAAACGTGAACACCCGTAGGCGTTAAGCTTGCTGACGCAAAACACAATATGCGCGAGTTTGCCTCGCGCAACTCTTAGCATTTAACCAACTATTCCTAGCGGTTTGGCACTTTGCCATGCCCCGCGGGTAAAATCTGGAATATCAATTGACGCACTACGATTACTAACTGACTGTGCCGATAGCGGCGATATAACAGACCAAGCCGCGCCGTCGTAAACATCTTGATCAAGCGCCTCACCATTACGTAAACAATAAATCATCCGCCAGAACATTAAGAAGTCCATGCCGCCATGGCCGCCGTTACGCTCTGCCTCTTCGCCCATTTTGGTCCACAGTGGGTGGTCGTATTTTTTATACCAATCAGCCATTTCGTAATCCCACTCATGAAAACTTTTCGAACCACCATCTTCCAGCGCAATACGATTTGGAAAACCAGCAAACACACCGTTAGTGCCTTGAATTAAATTATGGCGCGAGTACGGCCGTGGCGTAGTGGTATCATGTTGAACCATAATACTGCGCCCTTTTACTGTTTTGATAAGCGTGGTATTCATATCGCCAGCAATATAATTAAGCTGATTACGTTGATGATCGGCTGGAAATTCTTTCTTTGCATAGGCGCTACGGCCCAGTGCCGGTGAACTCATTGAGGTTAAAAAATCAAATCGATCGCCGCGATTAATATTCATATATTGTGACACAGGGCCTAAACCGTGCGTTGGATACAAATTACCGTTTCGTTTTGCATGCCAAGCGGTACGCCAAGAACCAGTTTTATGCTCCACTTCTTTCATTTGCCAACGTAATTCATGAATATACGCCGCCTCACCATGTAGCAGCTCACCAAACACGCCTTGGCGAACCATATTCAATACCATTAACTCATCACGACCATAGTTGACATTTTCCATCATCATACAGTTCTTTTGCGTGCGCTCAGCGGTATCAACTAGTTGCCACATTTCTTCAACCGTCAATGCTAATGGCACTTCAACAAAAGCATGCTTGCCACTATTCATGGTATCGATTGCCATCGGTGCATGCCACGACCATGGCGTAGAAATAATCACAATATCAATATCATCGCGATTAAGCATTGCTTGATAGGCATTATCGGCGCCAGTATAAAGTGCAGGCTTAGCCAACCCTTTGTCAGTGAGATAGTTAGCTGAACGCTGTAATACTTCGTCATGGATATCACATATTGCTTTAATTTCTGTACCAGCAATATGACTCATACGCTTTACGTGGCCAAAACCACGCTGCCCTAAGCCTATAAACCCAACCCGTACTACATCCATTTTTGGCGCGACAAGGCCAATTACAGAGCGCCCTTGCGCTGGGGGAGTAATAACGCCACTTTGAGTACCCGTGGCACATCCTGAAATCACACTAGCCGCTGCCGTAGCACTCGCGGCTTTTAAAAAATCTCGACGATTAAACTGCTTCATTATTATTATCCTAGAACTAATCTAGTTTTAACTTACCTAAAACAGCTTGGGAGGTAAAGCAGATGGGGATGGATAGCATAGGAAAAGAAGGGGTTAGAATTAACCTTAACCCTTGGTATTTAACCAATCTCAATCGACGATGTAGGAAATGGCTTTAGCCATGAATTTTATAAGCCGCGCGGCGTAAAACCGCGCCTACGACAACCCAGCACCAATGCCAGCCCGTAGGCAGGAGTTTACCTCGCGCAATTTTAAACGCGCCTCTTAACCTATTTGTGAATGAATCTTTTAAATCTTTCGTTCGCGGCTAAAGCCGGCTCCTACGAAAACCATTTTTGCACAAAGAGAAGTGAATGAGTGTTAGTGAGAAGATATTTCACTTCCCCCTAAAACCTACAACCTAGCCCTTTAACTGAAAAAATCACACATCTCTTAAAATGGCTTTAAGCGTGGTTTTTTTTGCGAGAATATCACGATATAAAGCAAACTGATTTTGCGCACGTTCTAAGTTATGGTTAGCATGCTTGATTGAAAAATAATGATCACCGTCAATGTAATCAGTTAAAAAACGTAGGCCAATCATAAAGGTCATTACTTTAGTGCCTAACCAAAAGCTTTGTTTTTCTTGTTCGGTAATCAAGTCTTTCAAAGGCTCTACATAACCTTTGACTACCGCTGCAAAAATCTCTTCACGCACACATACATTAGCTAAATCCGTTGAATCTTCTTGTTCAGGAGAGCAAAAAGTACGCACCATATCACCAAAATCATACAACCAATAACCAGGCATACAGGTGTCTAAATCAATCACTGCTTTGGCATCATTTGATGTATTACAAAACAGCATATTATTAATTTTAGTATCATTATGACATGGTCGAACCGGTACAATGCCCGTCAATGCTTTAAGCTCATCAATTAAGCCAAATTGCGCGAAACAAAAATCAACGTCAGCTTGGCAGCTGGCTAAGCGCTGCTGTGGATCTTTTGCAACCACAGCTTTGAGCTTTTCAGCGCGCATCGCTAAATTATGAAAATCAGGAATAACATGATGTAGTTGCTTGGCATCAAAATCTTCTAAAGCAACAGCAAATTGACCAAATGCATTGGCTGCAGTTTGCGCTTGTGAAGTATTTAAAACTACATCTTCACTATAACTGCCGCCAATAAATTCGAGTGCGCGCCAAACACCGTTATCACAATCAACTAAATAGTTATTTTCAACTGTAGGAACATGGCGGATGATTGCTAAATCATACTCGCCTAATTGACGTTTTTTAGTTAAATGACGTTCAATTAAACGAGCATTTTTAACTAACATGTCTGGTTCAGGAAAAACCTCGGTATTTAGTTTTTGAACAACTAATGATTTTTTTGGTGCAGTTAATAACATAGTGCTATTTATGTGACCACTACCAATTGGCTTCATGCTGATTTTTTCACTACCAAGACCAAAACTCTCAGACAAGTAAACCGCAATGGAATTTGACTTCATACTTACTTCGCTATTGTTGTGCCCTGGAAAAGGCAAGATCGGGGCTAGTTCATCCGTGACGTAATTCATATAATTTACCTGTAACATCCTGTAATTCTGATTTATAAGTCACTCCATACCACGACTCTTTTGCGGTATATATGGTAACTATTTGTTGATTAGATGTGATCGCTTGTTGAACTTGATCGGGTAAATAATACTCCATTCTGACACCGTTGTCATACTTTTGCAGAAACTCGTCAAAGCCTGCTTCTAGGCGGTCAAAAAATGTTGGCGTAATTGCCCAAAAACTCATTGATGCCAACGCATCCACGGCAATTTTCTCACGGAGCCCCTGCGGATTGTCACCCATTATTTGACCGTTCTCGTGCTGAATATTTAAATACTCAACAACATCAATTAATTGGTTATTTTTAACTTGGCATACGCCTCTATTCACCCCTCCTTGATCTGACAAAGTATCAATAATTGGGTAACCCACCATAGCCCAACTAGTCAGGTTTTTAAAATGTTCAGCGAGTAATAAAAATGACGACGCGCCATAATAATCATCGGCTGTGATGACGATCGCGGGGTTATGAACATGATCTTTAGCGCATAATAAAGCATGCCCGGTGCCCCAAGGCTTACTTCGCTGTTGTGCAAGTAATTGGAATTGTTCTGGCACTAAATCAATGCGTTGTTCAACCAACACAACATCAATCCCCGTTGGTAAGCGCGGTAAAATCACTTGCTCAATCTCGCTGCGCACAGTCTGATTGATCACTAATACAACCTGAGTTACTCCTGCGGCAACAGCATCAGCAATACTCAACTCCATAATGGTACAACCCAACCCAGCAATCTCAGCGATTTGTTTATTGCCACCAAAACGAGAGCCCAAGCCACCCGCGAGGACGACTAAACTTAGATGATGTTTTTTCATTTTTAATCAGCTTTAACGTTTAATAAAGCTGAGTTTACCAGTTTCAACCGCCAGATCTAGCTATAGGAGCTAGGTTTTAGGGGATAGGTTCTAGCCTAGCACCTAGTCACTTCCCTAGCATCCAGTACCTTTTTTAACCTTTCGCGGTGGCAAGCCACTCGCCTACAAGTAATAAATTACACATCAAAGTAAAATTTAACACCCGTAGGCGTTAAGCTTGCTGACGCATAAACACCGAAACAATATTGAATATCGCGGTGGCAAGCCACTCGCCTACAAGTAATTAATTAAACACCAAAGTACAATTTAACACCCGTAGGCGTTAAGCTTGCTGACGCACAAACACCACGCCACATTTTGAAATGCGGTGGCAAGCCACTCGCCTACAAGTAATAAATTACACATCAAAGTAAATTTAACACCGAGATAAAATTTAACACCCGTAGGCGTTAAGCTTGCTGACGCACAAACACCACGCCACATTTTGAAACGCGGTGGCAAGCCACTCGCCTACAAGTGATTAATTAGACACCAAAGTAAACTTTAACACCGTAGGCGTTAAGCTTGCTGACGCACAAACACCACGCCACATTTTGAAACGCGGTGGCAATCCACTCGCCTACAAGTGATTAATTACACATCAAAGTAAACTTTAACACCCGTAGGCGTTGAGCTTGCTGACGCACAAACACCACGCCACATTTTGAAACGCGGTGGCAAGCCACTCGCCTACAAGCAATTAATTAAACACCAGAGTAAAATGCAACACCCGTAGGCGTTAAGCTTGCTGACGCACAAACACCGTTCTACATTTAAAATGCGGTGGCAAGCCACTCGCCTACAAGTTATTAATTAAACATCAAAGTACAACTTAACTCCCGTAGGCGTTAAGCTTGCTGACGCACAAACACGAAGCCACATTTAAAATGCGGTGGCAAGCCACTCGCCTACAAGTAATAAACTACACATCAAAGTAAACTTTAACACCATAGGCGTTAAGCTTGCTGACGCACAAAGAGAAGACAATGAGGGTAAATGCCATGGGCTTCGAGCAACGCGCTCCTAGTCACTTCCCTAGCACCTAGCCCCTTTCTCTTTAACCTTTTACTCCCCCTTCAAAACAAAAACGGCGGCCTAAGCCACCGTTTAATCATCAAACTAATAAAAACTAATTACCAAATTTTTACGCGATCAGCTGGTTTGATATACATTTTGTCGTCTTCTTTAACGTCAAATGCTTGATAAAACTCAGGCATATTCGACAAGATACCGATCACGCGGTAATGGCTTGGTGAATGCGGATCTGTCATTAGGCGGTTACGTAGCTCTTCGTCACGGTATTTACGACGCCAAATTTGCGACCAGCCCATAAAGAAGCGCTGATCACCGGTATAACCATCAATCACTGGCGCTTTATCGCCACCTAGCGATAACTGATAAGCAGTGAAAGCAACCGTTAGGCCACCTAAATCGCCAATATTCTCACCTAAGGTCAATTGACCATTAACGCTGGCATCTGCAAATGGTTGATACTCGTTATACTGTGCAACTAACTGACCAGTGCGCTCTTCAAACTGTTTAAGGTCTGACTCGCTCCACCAATCACGTAAATTACCATCACCATCATACTTAGCACCTTGGTCATCAAAACCATGCCCTAACTCGTGACCAATTACCGCACCAATTGCACCGTAGTTAACCGCATCATCAGCTTCAAGGTTAAAAAATGGTGGTTGTAAAATTGCCGCAGGAAATACAATTTCGTTATTCACCGGGTTATAGTAAGCATTTACTGTTTGTGGTGTCATGTGCCATTCAGAACGATCCACTGGCTTGCCTAGCTTGTCAATCATATCAGCATAAGCCCATTCACTATGGCGAATATAGTTACCAACTAAATCATCCGCATTAATGCTTAACTGTGAATAGTCTTTCCAGTTATCAGGGTAGCCAATTTTTGGGGTAAATTTGTCGAGCTTTTCTTTCGCAGCAAGCTTGGTTTCAGGGCTCATCCACTCAAGATTTTCAATCGCAACGCCATAGCCTTTGATCACGTTATCAACTAACTCTTCCATGCGCGCTTTTGCTTCTGGCGGGAAATTGTCTTTAACGTACACTTTTCCTAAAATTTCACCTAACACTTCATTTGATGCATCCACGGCTTGTTTCCAAAGCGGTGTTTGCTCTTTTACGCCGCGTAATGTGGTGCTGTAAAAGTTAAAGTTTAAATCAACCAGATCTTTATCTAATATACCAGCGTAGTTACTTACTAAATGAAATTTAAGGTATTGTTGCCACGTTTCAAGATCTGTTGTTTTATAAATATCGGCAAATTTTTCAAAGTAGCTAGGCTGACTGACGATAATATCTTGTACATTTACACCAGACGCTTTGAAGTATTCAGCAAGGTCAAACTCACCTGTTAGCTTACTTGCATCACTCACGCTCATTTTGTTATAAGACTTTGTAGCATCACGACTTTCAACACGCGTCCACTGTGCATCAGCAATACTGGTTTCAAGTGCAATAATTGCTTTAGCAGCTTCATCGGCTTTTTCTACACCAGCGCGTTTTAGAACGTCAGCAATGTAAACTTGGTACGCGGCACGAATTTTAGTGAATTTTTCGTCATCTTTTAAATAATAATCACGATCCGGTAAGCCAAGGCCTGATTGATACGCATATAATGCATTTTCACTCGAGTTCTTGGCATCATTATTTACATACCAACCAAATGGTACCGCGCCACCTTGAATACGTATTTGCGCCATAAGTGCGACTAAATCAGACTTATTTTTAACACCATCAATAGCAGTTAACGGGCCATTTAGCGGTGTTATACCTAATTCATCACGCTTAGCTTCATTCATGTAACTCTTAAAGAACGCACCTAGCTTGTATTCATCAGTTCCGGCTTTAGCAGCTGTATTAGCAGCCGCTTGTTCAAGCACTGTTTTCATTGCGGCTTGCGAGTCGTCATACAATTGTGAGAATGAACCGTAATTTGATTTATCGCCAGGGATCTCAGTCGTCGCCAACCATTGACCATTAACGTGATAATAAAAATCATCCTGTGCACGGACCGACTTATCTATATTTGCTAATTCAATACCTGAATTAAGAGCTGTTTTCACTTCACTAACAGCATTGCTTTCTGGCGCTTTAACATCTTGTTGTTCACCACAGCCAACTAGGCCCAGCGCAAGTGCAATACTTGCTGCAGTGAGCGATATTTTTTTCATGGGAATCCCGTAAATCATTATTGTTGATAATACAAACCGTTTAAGCAGCTTAATAATAAGCTGCTCGCTGATCCCATCATAAACCTCATCGGAGCAACAATAAAATCGAATATGTAACAATTCGTATCAAAACTCTAATACGGTTATCTATCACACTGCTTTAGCAGTCATTGATTATCTAAGATTGGATTAAAAAACTTACAAACGTATTAATTTATTATCCGAAGCTCAGGCTGATTATTTAAACCTTACCACTAGCTCGTGCAGCGCCTCCGATACTGTTTTTAATAATGAAATAGCCTCAGCGGTATCTTTTGCATCAGTAAAGCTGTAATTAGCTAACTCTGAAATGCGAAGAATTTGCTGATTCACGTCCTCAGCAACATGTGACTGTTGTTCAACAGCAGTCGCCATTTGGGTCGACATACTCGCAATTTCACCTACAGCTTCAGATACACCTTGAAGCATTTCGCTACTTTGCAGCACTTGATTAAGACCATGCTGGGCATTTTTACCACCTTTTTCTGCAACATCGACAGCTCTTGTAGCCCGTGTTGTTAATTCATTCACTATGTCATAAATATCTTTAGTGGAATCTTGAGTACGTTTAGCTAAATTACGAACTTCATCGGCTACCACTGCGAAGCCACGCCCTTGCTCACCAGCACGCGCAGCTTCAATGGCGGCGTTGAGTGCTAATAAATTGGTTTGTTCAGCAATTTGTTCGATTATTTGCGCAGCTTCGGCAATATTTTTGGTTTGCTCAGAAACTCGCTGTACGGATTCGCTGATTTCAAGCACAGTATCGCGGAGCTGTTCAATAGCTTGCTGTGTGGCATTCGCAATTTGACCGCCTTTAATAGTCAATTCGTTTGCAATATCAGCATGTGATGCGGTATCAGTAACATGCTTTGCCACATCAGCAATCGTGGTGGCCATTTGATTCATTGCCGCCGCAGCTTGCATGGTTTCATTTTGCTGTTGCTCAATTTTATCAAGCACGGTCTTGGTTAAGCGTTCACCAATATCTGACTGCTGCGACACTCTTTTTGACTCATTCTCAATCCGTGTGATCACAGCTCCTAAGTGTGCTTGTTGACTTTTAATTGCCACTTTTAAATGACCCAACTCCCCCGTGTCATCAGTGTAACTGCTAACCGCCAGTGAATGAGAAAATGCCCCTGATAACATTTCATAAAGTGCATTAACCATACGTTTTTTGGCTACTAGTCCCCATATTGCATAACCTAAAATAGCAGCAATAAAAAGCAATAATGCCAGACTTTGCCAACCCATAGTAAATAACAACACTGATGTAATAGCGACAATAATCAAAGCGATATTTTCCACCGCAATCGGCAAACTTAGCTGTTTGCTATTCTTTACTATGTTTTTATATAGCGCCTCCGCCCGCTTAACATCAGTTCTGCTAGGACAAGAACGCACCGACTCATAACCCGTGACCTTACCACCCTCAGTCACAGGAGTTATATATGCATCAACCCAATAAAAATCACCATTTTTACAACGATTTTTAACTAAGCCCATCCAAGACTTCCCAGCTTTTAAATGCTCCCACATAACTTTATAAGCAAGAGAGGGCATATCTGGATGACGAATAATATTGTGGGGCTGACCTATTAATTGCTCTTTAGTAAAACCACTAATGGCTACAAACTCATCATTACAATCAACAATTTGACCTTTTAAGTCTGTTACAGAAATGAGCTTAGAATCATCTGGAAATGTTCTTTCAGTCTTCGTGACAGGAAGGTTCTCGCGCATGCTTATTCCTAAAATTATCCTTGCTTAAAATATAGTCTAAGAAGCACAGCACACCAAATTTTGAATATCGCGATGGCAAGCCACTCACCTACAAGTAATTAATTAGACATCAAAGTAAACTTAACACCGAGACAAACTTTAACACCCGTAGGCGTTGAGCTTGCTGACGCACAAACACCACGCCACATTTTGAAACGCGGTGGCAAGCCACTCGCCTACAAGTAATTAAACACCAGAATACAATTTAACACCGTAGGCGTTGAGCTTGCTGACGCAAAAATACCGAAATAATATTGAATATCGCGGTGGCATATTACGAAAGAGTAGATTAGATGTACTGGGATTAGTTTAAATATACACAATTCCAAAATGGATAATCACCCACACTTTTAACCAAGCCAGCCCTGAGCGGGTTTGCAACTATATATCTAGCTTGGTTAAGTAAATCTTCATCAGATCTAAGCTTGTGATCATAAAAGTTAGCTTGCCAAATTTTTCCGCTAGAAAGTAAATAACGGTTCAATTTAATCGTAGTAATACTTTTAAATTGACCAATAACTTTGGATAAATCATCAGTATTTCTAAGCTGAAATAGCCAATGCAAGTGATCTGGCATTAATGAAAAACAAATTGTCTTAAGGTTTCCCGAATGCGAAAAAAAATGTAACTCCCTCATAATTAAACAGCTACTATCAAAATCACAAAAAAGCTGCATTCTATTTTCAGTACAAATTGTAACTGAGTAATAATGATTAATTATCGAGCATCGCCCTTTAGTCCGCTTACTTGTATCAACCATTACTTTCCCCCAATTAACTACAAGTAAATATAGCAATTAATCGAGATCCCTCCAGTAGAGATTGAGCTTTCTTAATAAACAAACACGGAATTTTAAAACGCGGTGGCAAGCCACTCGCCTAGGTAAATTTAAACATCCACTTTTATTTTTTCGATAATTTCTACGTTGGCGGCAGGAAAATTGTAATCGTCTAACTTATCAATCGCGACCCATGCACTTTGCTGGCCTTCTGCGCCATGGGCTTGGCCGCTAAAATCAGTAACTAAATGCACGTCGAGTTTTACACATTTATCGCCATAATCATGCTCAATAACCATCAGCTCGCTTGAACTATTAATTGTTAAACCTACCTCTTCTTGAAGCTCACGCTTTAGTGCTTCGAATACGGTTTCGCCAGCTTCTACTTTGCCGCCCGGAAACTCCCACAAACCACCTTGGTGTTTATCGTCAGGGCGCTTACAGATAAATAGTGTGTTATCTGCTTTGATAACCCCCACCGCTACATGCACAATTTTTTTATTCATCGTAATACCTTAATTAAAACCGCGCGGCATAAAGCCGCGCTTACAAGCAATTAATTAAACACCAGAGTAAAATGCAACACCCGTAGGCGTTAAGCTTGCTGACGCACAAACACCGAAACAATATTGAATATCGCGGTGGCAAGCCACTCGCCTACAAGTGATTAAACACCAGAATACAATTTAACACCGTAGGCGTTAAGCTTGCTGACGCACAAACTCCGATACAATATTGAATATCACGGTGGCAAGCCACTCGCCCGATATTTAACCTTACAAACAAAAAAAGCGACGCAGGCGTCGCTTTTTAATTGTTAATTATAACATTTGGTTATTTTAACTTACCACAACACTGTTTGAACTTTTGACCCGAGCCACACGGGCAAGGTTCGTTGCGGCCAACTTTTGGCTCTGCGCGTGATGTTACGACCGCACCTTTTGGTGCTTCGCCGCCTACGTGCTCAACTTCTTCATGTTGATATTCACGAGGAGCATTTTCACTTTGGCGGTGTTGCTCTTCAATTTTTTCAACATCTTCTTCAGCACGTACTTGTACTTTACTTAAAATACTAACTACATCAATTTTCAGGTTCTCAAGCATCTCTGAGAACAACTCAAACGACTCACGCTTGTACTCTTGCTTAGGATTCTTTTGCGCGTAGCCACGTAAATGAATACCTTGGCGAAGGTGATCCATCGCAGCAAGGTGATCTTTCCAATGTTGATCCAAGCTTTGTAGCATGATTGCTTTTTCAAACTGACGAAGTACAGAATCGCCAACTTGTTGCTCTTTCTGTTTGTAAGCTTGCTCTACTGACTCTTCAATACGCTCACGTAACTTTTCTTCGTAAAGTTTGTTATCGTCAGCTAACCATTGTGTAATCGGTAACTCAATTAAGAAGTCTTGTTTTAAGCGCTCTTCAAGGCCTGGAATATCCCACATTTCAGCTAAACTTTGTGGTGCAATGTATTGGTCAATAGTGTTGCCCAATACGTCGCCACGAATAACCGTGATCGTCTCTGAAATATCGCCTTCTTCAAGCAACTCATTACGTTGTGAGTAAACAACACGACGTTGGTCGTTTGCTACATCATCGTATTCAAGCAACTGTTTACGCACATCAAAGTTACGTGCTTCAACTTTACGTTGCGCGTTTTCAATGGCACGGTTAACCCATGGATGCTCAATCGCTTCGCCACGTTGCATACCTAGTTTACGCATCATATTAGTCATACGTTCACCAGCGAAGATACGCATTAATGCGTCATCCATCGATAGGTAAAAACGGCTTGAACCGGCGTCACCTTGACGGCCAGAACGACCACGTAGCTGGTTATCGATACGGCGTGATTCGTGACGCTCAGTACCAATGATATGTAAACCACCGGCAGCAATTACTGCATCATGGCGAATTTGCCACGCTTCTTTAATCGCTTTGATTTGCTCATCAGTTGGGTTTTCAAGTTTTTCAACTTCGCTATTCCAGTTACCGCCTAACACGATATCAGTACCACGACCGGCCATGTTAGTTGCGATTGTTACTGTGCCTGGTAAACCAGCATCGGCAACGATGTCTGCTTCTTGGGCATGGAATTTAGCATTAAGTACGTTGTGCTTGATTTTTTCTTTACGTAAAAATTGCGATAAATATTCAGAGCTTTCGATTGAAATCGTACCTACCAATACTGGCTGGCCGCGCTCTTGGCAATCTTTAATATCGATTAGAATGGCTTCGTATTTTTCTTCTTGCGTTAAGTAAACTAAATCAGCGCGATCTTCACGGATCATCGGCTTATTAGTTGGCATAACAACAGTATCTAGACCGTAGATTGACTGAAACTCAAATGCTTCAGTGTCGGCAGTACCAGTCATACCTGCAAGGGTATCGTAAATACGGAAGTAGTTTTGGAATGTAATTGACGCTAACGTTTGGTTTTCGTTTTGAATTTTTACATTTTCTTTTGCTTCAACAGCTTGATGTAAACCTTCAGACCAACGACGCCCTTCCATTGTACGGCCAGTGTGCTCATCAACTATGATTACTTCGTTTTCTTTTACAACGTAATCAATGTCTTTTTGATACAGCTTATGAGCACGTAATGCCGCATAAATATGGCTAAGCAGGGTAATACTCGCAGCAGAATAAAGCGAGTCGCCCTCAGCTATCAAACCACGTTCAATCAGTAATTCTTCAACTTTAATTTGACCACGTTCAGTTAAATGAACTTGCTTGGCTTTTTCATCAATAGTGAAATCACCATCGCCTTCAATACCTTCTTCGTCTTCTTTCTCTTGTAACTCAAGAAGCGGAACTATGGTATTGATTTCAGCATACAGCTGCGAACTGTCTTCAGCGGGGCCGGAAATAATCAGTGGAGTACGGGCTTCATCAATTAAGATCGAGTCAACTTCATCGACTACCGCATAGTAAAGTGGACGTTGTACGCGTTCGTTAATGCTAAACGCCATATTGTCACGCAGGTAATCAAAACCAAATTCGTTATTAGTACCGTAGGTAATATCAGCGGCATAGGCTTCTTTTTTCTGTTGCGGCATCATACCCGGTACGTTACAGCCAACAGTTAAACCTAAAAATTCAAATAATGGGCGGTTAGTTTCAGCATCGCGCTTAGCAAGGTAGTCATTCACAGTAATTACGTGAACACCTTTACCCGTGATACCACGTAAGTATGCTGGTAAACTTGCGGTAAGAGTTTTACCCTCACCAGTACGCATTTCTGCGATGCGGCCTTGGTGTAAAACCATACCACCTAGCAACTGTACGTCAAAGTGACGCATACCATTTACACGTTTTGATGCTTCACGTACCACAGCAAATGCTTCTGGTAGAATGTCATCAAGACTTTGTCCGTTATCGTAACGCTCTCTAAACTCTGCTGTTTTGGCTTTTAAATCTTCGTCTGAAAGCGCTTCAAGTTGCGTTTCAAGCGCGTTGATCAGCGCGACCGTCTTTCTTAAATTTTTAATAGTGCGGTCATTGCGACTACCAAAAATCTTGGTAAATAAATTAGATATCATGATAAAACCGTTACAATGTGTTCTTTGCTAGCCGAGTATCAGCTAACCCATTTTTATAATTACTAATTAATAGATTACTCACACGAGCACATATTAATTAGCAATTTCGAGAAACGTTGTGAAATACAGCGTTCAATACGTGCGCTACTATACCAGACTCTGCGAAACATCAAACCATCGCGTAGTTAAGATATCAGTTTTCTGCAAGAAAATTTAAAATAAGCCGTAAACATAACTTTAATTAAGACTATAAAATTATATTAACTATGAAGATATGGAGGTGGATAAAAGAAAATCAAGGGAAGAAGGCAAAGTGGTAAGCTGATTTAAAAATATGGAATCCATTGTAAAATTTATATCCATTAGTAAGTCGTATTTTTAAAATATATTACAACTAAATAAATTTCACTTCACAGAAAGGTCTTATAAATTTTTGAGAATCTTAAAATTTATAAATATTCAACAATAATAAGCACTGAATTTTACGGCTTAAAACTTATGGCTTACGGCTTTCACTTCCTACCATGCCTCGCTAGTCGCTCTAGCTTTTCTTTTAGTGACGGTGGTGCACTTTGTGCAATCGCATTAAGGTAATCAGCGGTTTGTTCACTCATCGCTAATTTATTCGCAGGAGTGGCGTTAGCTGTTTTTAACGCATTATTTGGACTTAATCGTTGGCTGGCTTGTGGATTAGCGGTAATTTTAATTTGCCCAAGTTCTGCCATACCGGCACTACGAAAGTGAGACAGCATATCCATTTTTAAGTAGTTTAAACGCAGTGCTATAGGTGCAGATACCGCCTCAATCATCAGCGTACCATCGCGATAATTACTAACGCGACATTTTTCACCTAAATTAGCGCCCAAAAACTCACTCAATAAAGTTTGTTGTTTATCTAATGCTTGGCTTTTACCTGCATACGACGACAATCGACCACTCAGGCCAGCCATAATATCGTTTAAGGGTTTTGGCGCGAACCTATCTTTAGCCATGCAAAACACCAAAAGTTACATTTAAGAGACTGAGTTTAATTGAATGCAAAGGTTAAAGCTACGGTAATCCCCCCATTTTTAATGGAGGCGAGCTGTAGAATTTCCGTTGTTTAACTTTTCCAGCTTTTATATTGGTGTTATACCACCTAAGCCCATGTTAGGCCGTTCATTATTATAAGTCCATAGCCAATCAGTCGCTTTGTCTTGTAACTCACTAATATCGCTATAAATATAATGACTCAGCCAGTCGTAACGAACCGTTCGATTGAAGCCCTCTATATATGCATTTTGCTGCGGGTTACCCGGTTGAATAAACCGAGATTCGATATCATTATTCAACGCCCATTGCGCTAGCTGCTTACTAATATATTCTGGGCCATTATCACACCTGATAGCTTTTGGTTTTCCGCGCCATTCTATAATTTGATTTAACGAGCGGATCACACGTTCAGCAGGCAATGATAAATCAGCCTCAATAGTCAGTCCTTCACGATTAAAGTCATCAATGACATTAAACAGACGACACGCTCTGCCATCTGCTAATTGGTCATGCATAAAATCCATTGACCAACATTCATTGATGGTTTCTGGTACTGCCAATGGCTCAGGCATATCTCTATTTAAGCGTTTCCTAGGCTTGATACGCAAATTTAACTCAAGCTCACGGTAAATGCGGTAAACTCGTTTGTGATTCCATTTATATCGTTTTACATTGCGAAAATATAAAAAGCATAGCCCAAAGCCCCAATTGCGCTTTGATTCAGTCAAATTGATTAACAGCTCTGCTATTTTTAAGTTTTCATTTTTTAATGTCGACGTATAGCGATAACACGTTTCACTGATCATGAAAGTGCGACAGGCTAAGCCAATACTCATTTTATTTGTACTAACGACTTCATGTGCCAATATCTTGCGCTCAGAAGCCTTCACCACTTTTTTGCCATAGCCTCTTGAATGACCTCGGATTTAAGTCGCTCCTCAGCATACATTTTCTTCAAACGACGGTTTTCATCTTCAAGTTCTTTCATTCTCGTCATTAAAGAGGCATCCATACCGCCGTATTTTGCGCGCCATTTATAGAAGGTTGAGTTGCCCATACCATGTTCACGGCATAGCTCAGGGATCGGGACACCGCTTTCGGCTTGCTTCAAAATATCGAGGATCTGACTGTCTGTAAAATGTGCTTTTTTCATAATTTTCTCCTGTGTTTACAATAAGAGAAAATTCTACGTTTAACACCCATTATTTTTTGGGGGGATTACCCTAGGACAGTCAGGGCGCGAGCACACCTTGTTAAAAATGTTAACCAAAAAGAAGTTCTTCTCTAAAAGCATCATCATAACAAGCTCTTACACACTTACTTCTTATTGACCCCTTGCTTTTCGTATGCTGCTTTATCATGTTCCTAACGACGCGTCTAAATAGTGCCATATGTTGTGCACTTAATGGCTCATGTATTTGACAGGCATCTTCTTTAAATACGACATCGAGTATCCAGTGCTGCTGCTTTTCTGTCAGCCAATGTTGTCTTATTGCTTTACTTATCAATATATTGTCTGTCAACCATGTTAGGTAGTAATGTGTGTCAATACTCGTTCTATTACCCTTCGTTCGCTCTCGCTGCACCGCAACGATTGTCCTAACTGATGGCCAGCTCTCTTTAATTTCACTCGGTAATAAACGCGCATCAAGACAATCTATCGTGCGTACTTCTTTTCGCCCATGCCCTTCATCTTGTGTAACATGACTAAGTATCTCTGAGTTTTCAGATTCATACTGGTGTGTAAATGCATCTTGAATCGCGCTATAAAGCTTCTTTTGATTACCCTTGGTTTGCACTAGATAATCTGCATGTCTGCTAATTAGCTGTTTTAGTGTTTCTTTTTGGCAGTGCAAAGCATCAAGTGTAATGACGGTGTTATTGATATCGAGTATTTTCAATAAACCCCGAACTGCCGGTATTTCATTCGTCTTACTGCCAACTGTTTGGTGGAATAATGTGAGACCTGCCTCACAATCAAATGCTGAGACGAGGTGTAATTTATCAGCAATGTGTTTACTTGCTCCGCGAATAGTTTTGCCATCGAAGGCAATGACAGGATGCGCTGATTTAACGCGGTTTTGATTGACCCAGCTATACATCGCGAGTAGTAATGAGTCAGTATCACGGTTCTAAAAATCCGAGCAATACTATGTCGAGTGGGTATGCCATTTTTGAAAGAACGAAATCCTCTTTACCAATTAAGCTTACTTTCGCCATAGACTTCAATGCCTTGCCAGTTTTCACACCCTGATGTAACGGCAGTAATAATAAGAAAAAGCACATCAACTAAGTTATGGTGCTGATTTATATGTGAACGATTATCTTTGACGAGTTCTAAATGTGAGAAGAGTGACATAATAAGTTTAAGGTGATGAAATTTATGGTATTAGATCATAAAATTTGTTTATTTACAAAGTGTGATCCCGCCCTGCTAGGACAGTACACGTTTTAAATAAAAATAACTCTCCCTCCATAGCATTTGATAGCTGTTAACTTAAAAACTCCAACATAAAAGAAAAATAGCGGTCAGCTCCCTCTATTCACCAGCTCTTACTATTTTGTAATATTCAGACTACAGTACACTATAAAAACAAAAAAGCCGCTATTTAGCGGCTTTCAAGTTAATTTCTCAACATTTTTAAATTTGTCTTGAATTAGAACGGTATATCGTCATCAAAATCGATAGGTGGTTCCATTGGATTTGATGCGCCGCCTTGCGGAGCACTTTGTGGCTTAGGTGCAAAACCACCTTGCGCTTGTCCACCACCTTGTGGAGCATAGCCGCCACTTTGGTATTGATTACTTTGCTGTGGTGCTGCAGCTGGTTGCTGACGAGCTGCTGGCGCTTGTTGTGGCGCTGGTGCATACCCACCGCTTTGCTGTGCTGCACTTTGCTGCTGAGCATACCCACCACCTTGTTGTGGTGCGCTTTGCTGCGGTGCGCTCTGTTGTTGGCCGTAACCACCTTGAGATTGACCACCGTGGCTTTGCTGTTGGCCACCTTGGTAACCGCCACTTTGTTGGTCGCCACCACGGGCACCTAACATTTGCATTTGACCAGTGAAACCATCCACTACGATTTCAGTGGTGAATTTCTCTTGGCCTTGTTGGTCAGTCCATTTACGGGTTTGAAGTTTGCCTTCAACGTAAATTTGTGAACCTTTACGGCAATATTCACCAACAATTTCAGCTAACTTGCCAAAAAAAACAACACGGTGCCATTCTGTTTTATCAACCATTTGACCGGTGTTTTTGTCTTTATAGCTATCTGACGTAGCTAGAGTAATATTCGCTACACCATTGCCGTTAGGCATATAACGTACTTCTGGATCTTGACCTAAATTACCAACCAAGATTACTTTGTTCACACCGCGTGCCATGGACCTTTCTCCTATAAACGTTATATTAAACCAGCCACTTTACGGGCTTGGTCTAGGTCAAATTCTTTATCATCAATCTTTAAATAACTGCGATTTTCATCACAGACTACTGTTGCTTCAATTACGCCTGGTAAAGCAACTAAACGAGAAGCAAGGGTTTGCGCTTGCTGCTCGTTACTTAATTCTGTCATTAAGCTTATCATTTTACTGCGTGGCGGGACTTGCATATTCCACGCAAGGATAAGCCATATTACCCCAACAACTGCGGCTGCGGCAAACACTGCTTGCGGCGTTGTTGATTGCGCAACGTAACCGCCTAAAATACCACCTAAAAATGCACCAAAAAATTGTCCTGACGAAAACACTCCCATCGCCGAGCCTTTTTGGCTAGCAGGTGCTAAGCGCGATACTAATGCCGGCATCGTCGCTTCTAAAAAGTTAAAGGCAACAAAATATGCCAGCATACACATCGCCATGCCGATGATTGAGTCAACACCAATTGCCATTGCCAACATACTTAGAGCGAGCACTGCGATAGAGCCAACAAATGCCTGTTTCTCTTTTTCTTTGCGGATCGCAATGATCATCACTGGCGCCATTAATAAAAATGCCAGTAATAAAACGGGAATATATACTTGCCAATGCGCTTGTGCTGCTAAACCTTTGGCAATTAACTGCCCTGGTAAGGCGACAAAAATCGTCGTCAAGGTCAAATGTAATAGCATCACCCCTAAATCTAAACGCGCTAATTGCGGGTGCTTAATGAGTTTTTTAATATCGCTAACGCTTGCTAAGGTATCGCCTTTGGGGGCTTTACTAACCGCTTTGGGGACCAAAAACAACACAATAAAAATACCCGCAACTGCCAAAATAGCAGTTAACCAGAACACTCCAGCAAGACCCCACGCTGCGGCAACCATTGGACCAAGTAACATAGCAATAGCAAAGCTCATGCCTATGCTCATACCAATCACGGCCATCACTTTTGGTCGTTGCTCATCGCGGCTCAAATCAGAAGCAAAAGCTAATAACGAGCTGGCAATTGCGCCCATCCCTTGTAATGCTCGCCCTAACGTGACCATTTGCATTGAATCAGCCGTGGCAGCAATCACCGAACCGATGGCAAAAACAGTTAAACCGCCAACAATGACTTTTTTACGGCCAATTTTATCCGATAACCACCCCATGGGAATTTGTAACACAGCTTGTGTTAAACCATAGGCGCCAATCGCAAAACCAATCCATATCGGTGAAAATCCTGATAATTCTTGCCCATAAATCGCCAATACTGGCATCAACATAAATAGGCCAAGCATACGAAATGCAAACACACTCGCTAAGGAAACTGCGGCGCGTTTTTCTCGTGAATTGAGTGAAGAAGCTGTCATGATTCGCGTGTTCTTGCTGTCTATTAAAATTTGAGCAGGGATTCTACCACAAGCTTACAGAGAAATAATCGCCCCAATGCGATGATTTTTCATTGATCAAGGATTAATCTTCGCACGTATTATGAGATACTCAGTAAATCAATTTGGTAATGAAACGAGATAGCATGGAAAACATTGAAGTCCGAGGCGCCCGCACGCACAATTTAAAAGACATCAGCCTAACCATTCCCCGTGATAAATTAATTGTTATCACCGGCCTATCTGGTTCGGGTAAATCGTCTTTAGCATTTGATACCTTATATGCAGAAGGGCAGCGTCGGTATGTAGAATCTTTATCGGCCTATGCCAGACAATTTTTATCTTTAATGGAAAAACCTGATGTTGATCATATTGAAGGGTTGTCGCCGGCAATTTCAATTGAACAAAAATCAACGTCACATAATCCCCGCTCCACCGTTGGCACCATTACCGAAATATATGATTACCTGCGCTTAATGTTTGCCCGTGTCGGTGAACCGCGTTGCCCTACTCACGATTTGCCACTCGCTGCACAAACTGTTAGCCAAATGGTCGACACTGTGCTGGCGTTCCCAGAGGGCAGCAAGCTGATGTTGCTAGCCCCTGTTGTGAAAGAGCGCAAAGGTGAGCACGTTAAGTTGTTAGAGCAACTAGCCAGCCAAGGTTATATTCGCGCCCGTATTGACGGGGAAGTATGCGACCTTTCTGATCCACCGACTTTAGAACTACATAAAAAACACACTATTGAAGTCGTGGTCGATCGTTTTAAAGTGAAAGATGGCTTACAACAGCGTTTAGCCGAATCGTTTGAAACCGCGTTAGAGCTGTCAGCAGGTGTAGCAACTATTGCATCGATGGATGACGCAAACGCCGAAGAGCTGCTGCTCTCCGCCAACTTCGCTTGCCCAACATGTGGCTACGCCATGACCGAACTTGAACCTCGGTTATTCTCATTTAATAATCCGGCAGGCGCATGCCAAAGTTGTGATGGTTTAGGGGTTCGTCAGTATTTC
Organism: Pseudoalteromonas rhizosphaerae; assembly: GCF_028885455.1. NCBI lineage: Bacteria > Pseudomonadati > Pseudomonadota > Gammaproteobacteria > Alteromonadales > Pseudoalteromonadaceae > Pseudoalteromonas > Pseudoalteromonas rhizosphaerae. The sequence goes on along the minus strand of NZ_CP118496.1, from coordinate 738,275 downwards.
GACCCAAATCGAGTGATTCAAAACCCAGAGCTTAGTTTATCTGGCGGCGCCATAAAAGGCTGGGATAAACGCAGTTTTTACTATTTCCAGATGCTACAAGCCGTTGCTGAGCACTATAAATTTGATTTAGAAATGCCATTTCAGGAACTATCTAAAGATGCTAAAAAAATCATTTTAGACGGTTCTGGCGATACAAAAATTGCTTTTAACTACCGCAACGACCGTGGCGATCTGATCACTCGTAACCATGAGTTTGAAGGCGTGTTAAATAACATGAACCGCCGCTATCGTGAAACAGAATCAAATTCCGTGCGCGAAGAGCTGGCTAAATATCAAACCAGCCAAGCTTGCCCAAGTTGTAAAGGGTCGCGCCTTCGCCAAGAAGCGCGCAGTGTATTTATCGGTCAGACTAACTTACCCGCTATTACCAGTATGAGTATTGGTGAAGCGATGAGCTTTTTTGAGCAACTAAGCTTAACGGGCCAAAAAGGCCAGATAGCTGAGAAAATCTTAAAAGAAATTCGCGACCGTTTATCGTTTTTGATCAACGTAGGGCTAAATTATCTCTCTTTAGAGCGCAGTGCTGATACTTTATCTGGCGGTGAGGCTCAACGTATTCGCTTAGCCAGCCAAATTGGCGCAGGCTTAGTAGGCGTAATGTATGTACTTGATGAACCATCGATTGGTTTGCATCAACGCGATAATGACCGTTTACTGCAAACGCTAATCCATCTACGCGACTTAGGTAATACCGTGATTGTGGTAGAGCATGACGAAGATGCCATACGTGCCGCCGATCATATTATTGATATAGGTCCTGGAGCTGGCGTGCATGGCGGTTATATCATTGCCCAAGGTACTCGCGATGACATTTTAGCTAGCGAAGAGTCAGTAACAGGGCAATTTTTATCTGGCCGACGCAAAATTGAAGTTCCCAAAGAGCGTCATAAAATCAACGATAAGTGGTTAGAGCTGTTTGGCGCTAGCGGTAATAACTTAAAAAATGTCGATTTAAAAATACCTTTTGGTTTAATGACCTGTATTACTGGCGTATCAGGCTCTGGTAAGTCAACACTTATCAACGACACCTTATTTAAACTTGCTCATACCGAACTAAACGGAGCAACCACCGCCGAAGCCGCACCGTACAAATCAATTAGTGGCCTTGAGCATTTTGATAAAGTTATCGACATTGACCAAAGCCCGATTGGCCGTACCCCACGCTCAAACCCAGCCACATATACCGGTATTTTTACTGGCATTCGTGAACTGTTTGTGGGCACGCAAGAATCTCGCTCTCGTGGTTACAAAGTCGGTCGCTTTAGCTTTAATGTAAAAGGTGGCCGCTGTGAAGCTTGCCAAGGCGATGGCGTGATCAAAGTCGAAATGCACTTTTTACCTGATGTATATGTGCCATGTGATGTCTGTAAAGGGCAACGTTATAACCGTGAAACGTTAGAAGTGCAGTATAAAGGCAAAAACATCCATCAAGTATTAGAAATGACGGTGGAAGATGCACACGACTATTTTGATAAAATACCTGCCATTGCACGTAAACTAAAAACCTTAATGGATGTGGGCTTGTCTTATATTCGCTTAGGCCAAGCAGCTACAACGCTCTCTGGTGGTGAAGCTCAACGGGTTAAACTCGCCCGCGAGTTATCTAAACGTGACACAGGTAAAACCTTATACATTTTAGATGAACCAACCACAGGCTTGCACTTTGCTGATATTGAACAATTATTAGTAGTACTGCATCGCCTGCGTGACCACGGTAATACGATTGTGGTTATTGAGCATAATCTTGATGTAATAAAAACAGCCGATTGGATCATTGATCTAGGTCCCGAAGGTGGTGCTGGCGGCGGTGAGATCCTCATTGCAGGCACGCCGGATGAAGTAGCCGAATGTGAGCGTTCACATACTGGCCACTATTTGAAACCCCTATTATCAAAATAGGGTTTTCGCTTTATGTACTAAGGTTGGCCGGTGTTAAGATACATAAAAATTGCCAGATGGCGTGCAAACAAACAGCTGAGGCAACAACAGCAAAATTTGCAACCTCATAAACTGCGCTTTTATGAGCAAGGAAAAGCTATTTGGTTTAATCTTAACACCGCGCAAAAGCTCTACTTATTGGCGTTAATCTGCCTAATCATCTTTCAAAGTGGTTGGCTATGCGCCAGTATCACTATCGTAGCGCTTACTATTGAGTTTTGGCCAAAGTTCAATAAGCTCTGGCATTCACTGGCTGGCAAAGCACTTATACTTATTTTCTATGCCAGTATCGCCAACTTTGTACTGGCCAATGCCAGTGGCATTGTAAATAATGTAACTCATGTTTCAGCAACACATTTTAATTACACTCACAATTTTGCCACGCTACTTTATTTACCACCCTGGGCGTTGGGCATCTCTCTATCGACATTACTATTATTACAATTGATATTGCCGTTCTATATTTTTATGCTCTTAATCCTCAAACCGTTTGGTTCACAGCGGGTAAAGTTTATTAGCCAAAGCTATTCACCTTTACTTACAGCTTCTATACGGTTTTTTTTATCAACGATTGTAATAATCAATCTAATGTCTTTTGTTGATGACAAAGATACCGGTGCCGTTATTGATGACATAGTAAGCAACTTCGTCAGCAGCAAGCAGCTCTCAAGTCGAGCACTAACAGAGCAACAAGAAGTTGAAGTTGTTGAAGAGCTCAGCCAAAAAATACATGGGCAACTACCAAGTGAAAATATTACGCAAACACCTCCCACACTGCCAGTAACTACGACAGAAGAAGGTGAAACCACTCAATCCGTACGATTATTCTTTAACACAAAAGGTTACTTTGAACGCAGCAAACGCTTAATTGCTATGTTTGCTTACACCTACGAAGCAGACCAATACTCCCGTTGCAAAAAATCTGACGACAGTAAAGCGATTGAGATTAACGACTACGAAATTGTTGAAATTGCACCAGATAACAGCAAACCTTACGGTTACAGCTTTACGGTAAAAGCATGCCAATCGCCGGGCATTAAAGCGCCATAGCGGGTTGCGTACGGGCTGCAGAAAATACTAAAGCCAGCGAATTAAAGTAAAACGGTAATCCCCATCGCGGGAGGTAAACCGCCCATTGCACTCCCCGTTAATAAAAAAGCGCTTGATGGGTGGTATGGAGCTGGAGATTAGAGATCTCCGGCTATCCGTTTATGCATTACCTACTGCACACTGTTCGGTTTTAGGCCAGTTCCACGCATACCAAACAGTAGAAATTGAAAGTAATATTTCAATAGCCGTTAGATATAAATAGAAACCCCATGTAGTTTCTAAGTTTACCGCAATAAGAAGGACGACGTATAAAGTAGGCATGATTATATTTAACCAGCGATTTATACTCGGTTTTAACACTAGAGTAAGAAATATCATTACACTTGGAACAGACATAAGTAGAGCTACGGCAAAGAACTCTAATTGAATCCCTTCTTTCGCTGATGTTACTTCCATCGCATTAGCTAAAACTCCAGGAACATAAATTTCAATATAATCACCATATACATAGCAAAACATAACAGCCACCCAAAGCGAGGATATTATTAGTTTTACGTTTATTGGGAAATCTTGAAAAACACTATTTGAATTATTAGTCGAACTCATTTGAACTCCATTTTCTGAGTAATATATAACGATCCTGTTAATTTACTCATTTTAAATTTATTTTTATTGATGTATCAACCATAGTCGAGTTCCTATTTTGATTCAATTTTTAGTGATTTTCTAATTTGGTCGTCATTAATATTATTTGGGGTTTTAGATGACGATACAGGTTGTTTTTTGTACCTTTTTTGAGGTTAGAAGGAATTAACGCTGTACTAGGTAATGACTATTTAACTTCACGAGGTTTAACGTTACTGAAAGATATTTGGATAAATATTTATTACGGAAGATGAACCGCCTATATCACTTCTTTATAATAAAAGTGCTTGATGGATGATGTAGACTCTGGAGTTTAGTGACCTTTGGCTATGTGATTAGGCTTTTTTGTAAACGAAAAAACGAAATATTAAAGCTTGAAATAATGCTGCGAGACCAAACAACAACGAACCTTTATAAAACAAGCACGGTATAACAAATACACTTGGCAAAGCAGCGTAGTATAAATAAGAACCATTAGTATATTTGCTGATTACAAAATGGAGAGGGAATCCAATTACTAACCATCCAACAATAGAAATAAGCAAATACACACCGATGTATAGCAATAACGTAACAACAAAGCCTAAAGTATCGTTCTCTGATGATGATGTAAAACTATTAAATAAAGCGTAAATAGCAATACCTAGTCCCACATATAAGAGGCTTTTTAGTATTGCATCATCCCACCCGCCAAGACCCAATTTTTTTATCCTTAAATATAACATTTTAGTTTTTATGCAACACGCAGTTTATATTTTAGTGTCGCTCGTAGACTGAGGCGCTACCTGCTCGATCTGTCAGAGTTGCTGTCGTTTATGCTAAGGGTTTTAAATTTATGGAAAGTCTTTTTAGTATAAACTAAATCAAACAAATGTAATTGTGTGCTTGTTGTATCTAAGCAGCCCCTGCACTGCTCAATATCTATTACTTTTCTATTGAACAGAATTTAGAGCATTAAAACAACAAAAAATTGATTGCCTACGCTCTTCATTGAGCTGTAATCGGTATATAGCAGTTACAAAAAAGCCAGATATTCCGTTGTAGTTGGAACCATCTGGCTTTATATGATTAGTTATTAGCAAGCGTTACGGGCGGGGAATAAATCCTAACGCGTTGTAAACAGACTTTAAGGTTATCTCTGCACGTGCGCTGGCTTTTTCAGCACCGGTTTTCATGATGTTGTTGAGCAATGCTTGATCTTCACGTATCTCTTTAAAGCGCGCTTGGATTGGCTCGATCATGCTTACTACTGCGTCAGCGGTGTCTTTTTTCAGATGGCCATACATTTTGTCTTCGTATTCAGGCACTAACTCTTCAATTGAGCGCTTGGTTGCAACAGACATAAGTGTTAGTAAGTTTGATACGCCTGGTTTTTCAGTGCGATCAAAATAAATACGCGCTTGCTCGTCTGAATCGGTTACTGCTTTTTTAAGCTTTTTCTCGATCTTTTTTGGTTCGTCTAACATCATGATAAAACCATTTGGGTTTTCATCTGATTTAGACATTTTTTTCAGTGGATCTTGCAGGCTCATTACGCGCGCACCAAACTCTGGAATGTAAGGTTCTGGGATCGTGAAAACTTCACCATATAAGTTATTAAAGCGCGTTGCGATATCGCGTGTTAGTTCAAGGTGCTGCTTTTGATCATCACCTACTGGTACTTGCGCCGCTTGATAAAGTAAAATATCAGCTGCTTGTAATACCGGATAAGCAAACAAACCAACGTTTACGTTGCTGGTGTTCTTTGCTGACTTATCTTTGAACTGGGTCATGCGGTTAAGCTCGCCCATTTGCGCATAACAGTTTAATACCCAACCTAGCTGTGCATGTTCAGGCACTTGCGACTGCACAAATAAAGCAGCTTTATCTGGATCAATACCACATGCAACATACAAAGCTATACCATCTAATACACGGGTTTTTAAAAGCTCTGGATCTTGGCGTAACGTAATCGCGTGCAAATCAGCTAACATAAAGTGGCTATCATACTCTTCCTGTAGCTTTACCCACTGGTTAATAGCGCCAACATAGTTGCCTATTGTCATTCCACCGGTTGGCTGCATGCCACTTAACACTACTGGTTTACTCATGATGTTCCTTTATAGTACAAAAATAAAAAATGCTAAAATTAAAAAATCGCTTAACGCTGGGTAAGAACAGGTATTATATCTAAGAAATTCTCACAGAGGTACTGTGGATTCAAATCAGCAAGATTTTCACCTTGGTTATAACCATAATTAACGGCAAGTACGTCTATATGTGCCGCTTGCGCCGCTAAGATATCACTTTTTGAGTCACCAATCATAATTGCTTGACTCACTGGTACATTTAATTGCTGACAAGCAAATAAAAGAGGCTCTGGTGAAGGCTTTTTGGCCATGTCATCACCACACACTATCACCTCAAAATGACTGCTTAAAGCGAGCTTATCAAGTAGCTTTTCAGTAAAGCAGCGGGCTTTGTTAGTGATCAACGCTTTTGGTATACCACGTAACGCCGCAAGGCCTGTTTCTACGTGTTGATAAAGCACACTGTATTCACCTACTTGTTGCTCATAATGACCATAAAAAAGCGCAATTGCTTTATCTGCTAATGCTGGATCTAGGTGTTCACTGACTTTCATGTCGCCACTGAGGCCTCGCTTAACCAGCATTTCAATGCCGTTACCAACCCAGCTTTGTACCAACCCCTGACTTACAATTGGAAAAGCTAAATCAGATAAAGTCAGATTCATCGCTATATATAAATCATAAACACTATCAACTAAAGTACCATCAAGATCAAATAAAGCGGCTTCATACTTCATTATTTTACACCCTCTAACTGGGCACGCATTTGTTCAATTACTTGTTGGTAATCTGGCTGATTAAAAATAGCAGAGCCGGCAACAAACATGTCAGCTCCGGCTTGAGCCGCCGCCGCAATATTATCGACTTTAATACCACCATCTACTTCTAAACGAATAGCACGACCTGAATCATCAATTATTTTCCGTGCTTGGCGTAGTTTTTCCAAAGTATGAGGAATAAAACTTTGACCGCCAAAACCTGGATTAACCGACATTAATAAAATCACATCAAGCTTATCAATTACATGTTCTAAATAGCTTAAACTCGTCGCAGGGTTAAAGACTAAACCAGCTTGGCAACCATGATCTTTGATCAGCTGCAAAGTGCGATCAATATGTTCACTCGCTTCAGGATGAAAAGTAATGATTGAAGCACCAGCATCAGCAAATTGCGGTATTAAACTATCGACCGGTTTAACCATTAAATGCACATCAATAGGCGCCGTAATACCATAATCACGCAGCGCTTTGCACACCATAGGCCCAATTGTTAAGTTTGGCACATAGTGATTATCCATCACATCAAAATGAACTACATCTGCACCAGAAGCTAAAACACGCTCAACATCTTCGCCCAAACGGGCAAAATCAGCAGATAAAATAGACGGGGCGATAAGGTACTTTTGTAATGTTTCTAACATAAACAATCCTTAGTGATATTAAAAATGCGCAAAATAGCAGGGCCGATAATTGCCATAATGTAACCTAAATCAAGCTATTCCCCAAGAATCCCAGCTAATTAAAGCTTTAACTCTATTTGAAGTTTTGCAACGGTTATATTTTAAACAGCTAAATATAAACATTATTTTTACCTTAACCTTTTAATTTTATTAATTTTTTATATTTGTTAAGGATAAATTAAGTTTGTTATTTGAGCATTTTTTATGTATGCTCTAGTGAGTAACACTATTATGGACTTAGTAAAATGCGTGCTTTTAAAATCGGGATCTTAACTGCGGCTGCTATAACTATCGGTACACTAAGCTATTTTTCAAAAAGTGATAATACACTTATCGCAGCTAACGATTGCGAATGTAGCTCAGGCCATTTAAAAATTAATAATGCAGTGCAATGTATGAAGGTCGAACAAGAATCAAGTTGGATGTCATGGATCACTGGTGATAGTCGCAGTGCACAATTTCATTATTTAGATTTACTTGAATTATTAACCAGCTCAGACGAACCACAAAAAGCACGTTCACTTAGTCCTAGGTTCTAGTAAAGTGCGGCAACTGATCAGCGCTATACAAAGTGTTGTTGCGGCATTTTTTGGTGTGCAATCTGAGCACAAGCGTCACGCTGACTTTAAACAACACTCGCCTACCAGTATTATTATCATCGCTATTATTTTATTTATATTTTTTGTAACCGCTATCTATGGCGTGGTGACTTGGGTGCTAAGTACATAGCCATCAACTCATTGACTTTATTGCGCGAACCACCTTTTGGACTAATCGTCCGCTTAACTTGAATTTCAGCTAACGTTGCTTGGCTATATATTTTACGTGTCCATACAGTGTCATGATTCGAGATCAATACCGGTGTTTTGTTTTCAAATGCCGCTTGCTCAGCTAAATTAGCTAGATTCGCCTGATCATCTAAATTAAAGCCACCCTTAGCATAAGAGGTAAACGACGCCGTTTTACTCAAAGGAACATAAGGTGGATCGCAATAGATCACTGCGTTATCGGGTACTAATTTAAATACATCGTCATAACCTAAACAAGTAAACGTGGCTTGTTGCGCTTTTTCGGCAAAAAAGTACATTTCTTTTTCAGGAAAATACGGACGTTTATACTTACCGAACGGAACATTAAAAATTCCTTTCAGGTTATAGCGGCATAAACCGTTGTAGCCGTGGCGATTCATATATAAAAATAAGATCGCTCGCTCGTAAATGTCATTACTTTGATTAAACTGTACGCGATACTCATAATATGCGTCAGGCTGATTGTTTAAATCAACAAACAGCTTTTTAGCATCGCTGATGAATTCATCTGGAGAGTTTTTTAATTCGTTATACAAGTTAATGAGATCAGCATTAATATCATTAAGAATATAATCTTTAAAATCTGTGTTTAAAAATACCGAGCCAGCACCAACAAACGGTTCAACTAAGGTATCAGCGTGTTTGCTCGCTTCATTTAAGCGCGCGCTAATATCTTCAACTAAGCTGTATTTTCCGCCAGCCCATTTAAGGAAGGCTCTGGTCTTTTTCTGCATCGGCTCTTTACTTCAAACTGGTGTGCCGCGATTTTACACTAAACAGTGTAAATTTACTGATCTAGTAACGCGATTTCTTGTTTTATTTTACTGATTTTTTTATAAAACGGCTGATTTTTACGCACCGCTTCAGGTAGGCTTGCTAGCACTTCGCGAGCAGCATTTAAGTTATCAAAGCTGCCATAGGTTACCACCCACCAAATTTTATCGTTGCGGCGTGTTTGATAGACTTTACCAAGTACTTGCAGCGACTGTTTAGCAACAAACTGCTCGGCGATTGTTTGCTGAGTTACCGCTAGTAACTGGATCACGACCTTACTATCCGGCTGTTGTAGATACCAAGCATTATCTGCTGGCATAATTTGCTGCGCTTGAGGAACAGGCTCTACCACAGTGGGTTCTTCAGCCAAGCTAGTCGTGATATCAACAGGCTCTGCAACTGGCGCTAAACTATCGAGTATTGCCGCAACATTATTTTCCTGAGTAGGATTATCAATAAGCGGCTTGTCTTGCTCTGGTTGAGCTTGTTGATCAGCTGATTGAGCATCTGCAGCTTCTACTTGTGAGGAATCTATTGTCACCGCTGGTTCTGTTACAGCTTGCTTTAAAGTATCGACTGCGATTGCCGTCGCCACTGGAGTTTCAGGTTGTGGCTGATAAAAATCATGCCACCAACGGGTCATATCAGATTTATATAAAAAGCCAATGATGAGTAACATAATAATCACTAGCAGCGTTATTAAATGTACTCGCCAAGATACTTTATCAGTAACTACAACCTTAGCTGTATGCTGTGTTGGTTGCCACGCTAACAATAAACTCGGATTACCGTGTGCTTCGCGCAAAAAGGTTTGAAATACCGGGTCTTCATCATAAGGTAAATCATTAAAATAGCACTTCATCAACTGTTTACTTTCTGCTATTGAAAGTGCTTCAAGATGAATTTCAACAGCGCTTTTAAATTGCCCCACTGATTGCGATGCCAGTAAGACATATAAAGTAGTAGGACTATGCTTGGTAAGCGCTGTTAACTCTTCGACCATTTCTTCAGATAAATGCCGTCCACCATCTAACACCCATAAACATGGACCACAGTTTTGCTGTTTAGCTAGTTGGTAGAAATTTTCTGACAGGCTTAGGTTTTGATCAATTAACGGCGAGCGGAAGCTTTGTTCCAGTAACTCACTCATCAATTGCATATCACTCATACGCGCACTTAGCTGCACAAATGACTTATTAAAATCACTGTATTTATCAGTAATGAAGGTTTCGAGAAGATAACTTTTACCAAGTCCAGAAGGACCCAGTAAGACAATTAAATTTTGCCCATATTCAAACTGTAGGGCAATCCGATCAACCAAAGCCGCACGGCTAGGTAAGATTTGCGATTGCATTAGCGCCCTATTAAATCTCGGACCTGTTGATCTGAGACATCATCAACCAACGCGCATTGACCAAACGCAGTAGGAAGAATAAAACGGATCGTGCCTTTTTTATTCTTTTTATCTTTACGCATATGATGAAGGAAATGTTCAGCAGTCATCACATCAGGGATCTCACTAGGCAAATTATATTGCGCTATTAAGGTAACGATCCTTGCAACTTCTTGTGCACTTAAATCACCACGAGTATGAGCTAGCTGTGCTGCTAATACCATGCCAGTGGCAACAGCTTCACCATGTAGCCATTGGCCGTATCCCATTTGCGCTTCGATAGCATGTGCAAAGGTATGGCCTAAATTAAGTAACGCTCGTAGTCCTGCTTCTTTTTCATCCTGAGCGACAATCAGTGCTTTAATTTCACAACAACGAAAAATCACATGCTGAATGGTTTCTTCATCCAAAGCCTGTAATTGCGCGGTGTTGTTTTCTAGAAAAGTAAATAATTCTGTATCGTAAATTAAGCCATATTTAATAACTTCAGCCATACCGGCTGCAAATTCACGAGCAGGAAGTGTATGCAATGATTGAGTATCAATAAACACGGCTTGCGGCTGATAAAAAGCCCCAATCATGTTTTTACCCAAAGGATGGTTAACCGCCGTTTTACCGCCAACTGATGAATCAACTTGCGATAATAAGGTAGTGGGTACTTGAATAAACGATACTCCGCGTTGATAGCAGGCCGCAACAAAACCAGTCAGATCACCGACCACACCACCACCAAGGGCGATTAAGCAAGTATCTCTGCCGCAATTGTTTTCAAGCAAAAAAGCCGAAATTTTCTCAAACCATTCCAGTGATTTATATTGCTCACCATCAGGAATAATAAAACTTAGCGGATTTAAATCAGCTAATAACGCCATTGCATCGCTTAAGTACAAAGGTGCAATGGTGTCATTAGTGATAATGATAGGTCGACAATCACCAATATGATGATGCAGCCTGTCAGTCTGTTGAAGAGCAGATTGACCAATATAAATAGGATAACTTCGCTCGTCTAAATTAACTGTTAATTCAAGCATCGCTAGTATCCTTTCTTATTGGTATTTAAAAATCTAATTTCTCGATGATTTGATTAGCGACAACTTTAGCGCTTTGCTCATCAGTGCGTACAACAAAATCAGCTACTTCTTTATACAACGGTTCGCGTTCTTCAGCTAAGCGCTCTAATACATCACGAGGTGCTTCTTCTGTTTGCAGTAATGGGCGACGCTTGTCGCGCTGCGTGCGTGCAACTTGCTTTTCGATAGGTGTCTCTAGGTATACAACAATACCACGAGCCGAAAGCTTGTTTCGTACTTCTTTACTCATCACAGAACCACCACCAGTTGCAAGTACAATACCTTGCATTTCTGTTAGATCGCCAATGACAGATTCTTCACGAAGTCGAAAGCCTTCTTCACCTTCAAGATCGAACACCCAGGCAATATCTGCACCGGTACGGCGTTCGATTTCTTGATCAGAATCGACAAATTCAAGGTGCAATTGATCTGCAATGTGACGACCAATTGTGCTTTTGCCAGCCCCCATAGGGCCAACTAGAAATATATTACGTTTTTCAGCCATATCTTTTAGTACAAACGAACTCTAAAATTTGAAATAAAACCCCGCCTAACGACCTGGCCCCAAAATTAAGGAGGGGATTATCTCAGTAATTGATTGGGTATTTCAAGTCAATTAGAACAAAAAGCCAATTAACGAGCAATTAAAGTCAATAATTGCCCATTGTGTAAGAATAAATCAGTGTAAATTACTCTATTTGGATTTTCGGAGTAACGAAAATCAGCAATTCTTTCTTTTCATTGAACTCACTAGTGCTTCTAAACAGCACTCCTAGGTAAGGAATATCACCTAATAATGGTACTTTTTTAACTGAGTTAATGATTTGCTGCTGGAATATACCACCAAGTACCACGGTTTGACCATTCTCAACCAGTACTTGGGTTTGAATTTCTTGGGTATCAATTGCAACTGCAGGACCAGTTCCAGTTTGTACCGTATCACCTCGGGTATCTTGGGTAATGATTAAATCCAAGATAACTTTATTATCTGGGGTGATGTGTGGTGTTACCTCAAGACTCAATACTGCCTTTTTAAAGCTAACAGTTGTAGCACCACTTGAAGCAGATTCAACATACGGTATTTCGGTACCTTGTTCAATACGTGCTTTTTTCTGGTTGGCAGTCGTAATGCGCGGACTTGCGATAATTTCACCACGGTTTTCTTCTTCAAGCGCGGTTAGCTCTAAATCAAGTAACGTGCCATTTGCTAATTTAGCAACGTGCATACCAATACTGCCAGCGGCACCTGTGATAGGCAAGTTTACATTAAGGCGATCAGAAATACTTGGAATGGTGCCGTTAGAAATCGTATTAGCACCTTCTAAGGTACCTGAAATACCATCAGTGCCTTGTTGATCACTAAACCCCCAACGTACTCCTAAGTCTTCTTTTACGTTATCACGTACAGTAACCATACGTGCCTCAATAATAACTTGTCTAACCGCTATATCCAAAGTTTCGACCATACGGCGAACACTTGCAATGCTTTTAACGGTGTCTTTAATTAACAAGGTATTGGTACGTTTATCAACGGATACACTGCCGCGAGCACTAATAATGCTGTTAGTGTCGGTTTTCAGTAAATCAGCAAACTCTTCCGCTTTAGCATAATTCAAACGAATATATTCACTATAAAGCGGCTCTAAATCTTCAACTTGTTGTTTGGCTTTTAGATCTTTCGCTTCGCGGGCGGCAAGCTCTTCAGATGGTGCAACCATTAATATAGAGCCATCCATACGCTTATCTAAACCTTTAACGCGTAATACCACGTCAAGAGCTTGATCCCAAGGCACACCATCTAAACGCAGAGTTATGTTGCCACTGACTGAGTCACTGGTTACTAGGTTGAAATCATTATAGCCGGCAATAATTTGTAATACGGCACGCACTGAGATGTCTTGAAAGTTTAGGGTCATTGGCCGACCTTGGTATTCTTTACCACCTTCTAAATATGAACGTTGAGAATCATCTTTTTCAACTGTAAGAGTAAGGATATTTTCAATTTGCTGATAAGTAAATTTAAACGCTGCATTAGGAGTTATTACCACCCTGCTCATATTATTTTCTTTAAATGTCTCAATTGAGCTGACCACAGTGCCAAAATCTAGCACATCTAGCTCATATAATAAGTCATCTAAAATATCAGTATGATGAAATTCAGCAATAATTTTACCGCCACTTTCATGCACATCAATCGCAGCTTGAGTGTCTTGCAAGAATACTAATACTCGTGCTTCACCTTTTTTACCACGACGAAAATCAATAGACTGGATTGAGTTAATGTAATTGCCAGTCACTTCTTTGGCGGTATTAGCATCTTCTTGTGACGTGATAGGATTATCGGAAACGTGTAATGAAACAAGATTATTATTAACCGTTGTTTGGTAAATTTTTAAACGCTCTAAATGAACAGTGACAATCAAGTTACCATCAGCAGCTACACTATTAACTTTTTCAATACCGCCTTGGTTGATTTGTACTTCACTTATACCTTGTTCAACATCAGTGGCATTAAAGCGCATTTCAATACGGGCTGGGTTATTAAATACCTGAACTTTTGGTTCTTCACTCAGCTCCTCATCAAATACCAGCTGTAACTGTGTTTCTCCAGCTATTAATGGGCTATAACGAATGTCATACAATAACGGAGTTGCCATTGCTGATTGCGTGATAAAAAGGGCAATAACAACAAACAAAGCCTGATGAATGCGATTACTCCAAGATACTCCCTTATGCATTTTAATTTTACCTTTTTTATTTTTAACTAGTGCCATTGGAGCCCGCCTCTAACATTTCAAGCTTCGTAAGACGTTCTTTCCAACAACCAGACCCGTCGGGTATTAATTCTAACAATTCTATATAATCACTTTTAACATCTTGTACAACACCATGATACAAACCAATATGATTACCGATAGTAACTCGGTGTAAAGTATCATCTGCAGCTTTAATTAATGCCCATGTTTGGCCACCAGAACCCAGCGTGCCTTTCATTGCTAGGTTATCCAACGGATATTTCTCTAAAACTTCACGCGTACGATCAGGATCAGGGTGTAAGCAGTTTTTAACTTGGATCATGTTATTTTGAATAATTTCCGGTTGCGGCGCAACAAAAGGACTACGTAGTTGCTGTGCATTGTATTCAAAGTGCTCAAATTGGGTCAGTTTTGGAATGGCCTCTACCTTAGGTGTAGTGCTGGCTTTTACCTGATCAATAAATTCTTTTTGCTCAGAAGTATCATCGTTACATGCGCTCACCAAAATACCGCTGAGTAAAACCAAGGCTAGTTTTTTCATTTTTTAGCCCCTACTTTCTTCACGCCGCCTTCGTAGCGGTAAGTTTTGGCGACCACGCTAAATGTCAGTTTGTCTGAGTCTGAACTATTAATTGAAAAGTCATGCAAACTTACGATACGAGGAAGTTGCGCCACTTTGCCAACAAAATCACCAAACTCATGGTAGCTACCAATTACTTCAATTTTAATCGGTAACTCAGTATAAAATTCTTTTTCCACCTCTGGTAACCAACCAATTTTAAGAAAGGTTAAGCCACTGGTCGTGCCCACATAAGATAAATCATCAAGTAAGCCTGGTGTTTCATTTGAAGTCGGTAAGCGCTTTAGTAGTAAAGAAAACTTTTCTTCCATTTCAACCATTTGTTGACGGTAAATTTCTAGATTACTCGCTAGTGAGTATTTCACTCGGTAGTTACTGCGCAACTCAACTTCTTTACTAACCGCATTATGGTAGCTATCTATTTCATCTGAAACCAATAAGCTGTAACTGAAAAACAATACGAGGGCAGCCACAAAAGTGCAGCAAATAATTTTGACAACTATTGGCCAGTCGCCGATATTTTCAAGCTCAATTTCGTTCCATTCGATTTCTGTTAACGCTTTGATATCAAGGTTCATTATTTAACCTCTCCAATCTTATCAAAGGGTTTTACATAAAATTCCATATTAAAATCACTCAATAAACGAGACGATTTCTCCCCTGCGATAATGCCTTGCATTGTCGGCTTTTCGAGCAGATAGGAGTTTTGTACTTGGCGCAACATGTTTGACAAATAATTATTTGATTCGCTACGGCCAACCACATGAATTGCACTACCACGGCGCTCTAACTTAGTTAGATAAACACCTGTTGGTACAATTTTGGCAACTTCATCCATAATTTGCGTACCCAAGTTTCGACTACTTTGCAGCTCTTCAATTAAGCGCATACGTTGCTGCAAGTTTTCTTTCTTTTTGTCTAATTCACGTATTTCACTAATACGTTTATCTAATTGGCCAATTTCAGTTGAAAGGTAATTATTTTTAATATTTTGACCGTCTCGTAAACCACCGTAATAGCTACTCAATAAATACATACTGATAAAACTGCCAAGCACCACGAAAAATAAAATAGTGACAAATTTATTCTGCGATTGTTTTCGCTGCTGTTCGCGCCACGGCAGTAGATTTATATGTGGCATGATGAAAAACTCCTTAATGCCAAACCTGTCGCTATTGCAAATTGAGTACGATGACGCTGTAACACATTGCGATCGACATGGTGGGAAATATCCATATTTTCAAAAGGCTCAGCCACTATGGTATGGATGCCTAGTTCTTCGATTAGCAGTCGATCGAGGCCATCAATCATCGCTGTGCCACCAGTGAGCACAATGTAATCGATTTGATCTTTGCCACTGGTAGTTAAAAACATCTGCACTGCGCGGCGTACTTGCTGTAATAATGAGGTTTGAAATGGTGCCAATACTTCAAACGTGTAGTTAGGCGGAAGATCGCCTGTAGTTTTACCTATTTCAGCTTCATCAAAACTTTTATTATAATAAGCTACTATGCTGTTAGTGTATTGATCGCCACCAAATACTTGGTCTCGGGTGTAAATCGTTTCACCGCCAAGTACCACACTTACCAACATAAGTACCGCGCCAATATCGACCACTGCTACACACTTATTAAATGCATCGCTTGGTAATTGCTGATAATACACATCCATTGCGCGACTCAGGGCATAGCTTTCTACATCAACTACTTTTGCTATTAAGCCAGCTGATTCTAATGCACCAACACGAGCTTCAACACTTTCGGTACGCGCAGCTGAAAGCAACACATTCATTTTGGAAGGATCGGCTTCGTTGGTACTGAGCTTTTCAAAGTCTAGGCTAACTTCATCTAAAGGATAGGGAATAAGGCTGTCAGCTTCGATTTCTATTTGCGACTCAAGCTCTGCATCTGAAAGCGTAACATCCATAAAAATTACTTTCGTAATGACGGTTTGTCCCGATACTGCTACTGCTGCCGAACGAATTGACTTTGGTAACTTACGCTTTAATTTAGTAATGATATTACCAATCGCCTCAATATCTTGAATATTGCGCTCAGCCATTGTACCTTTTGGCATTGGCTCAATTGCTAACGCTTCGAGCCTATAGCCACTGTCCGTTTCATTCAGTAACACTGCTTTTATAGCATGTGAACCGATATCTATCCCTACCATCATCGATGAAGACTTACTCAATAGTTGACTTAGCATGTTCGCAACTTGGCCTTTGTTTTAAGAATAAACAAGTTATAATTTTTATATGAAAAAATACTATTCATTTTTTAATCAATATATACTAGCAGTCTCCGATTCTAATTGGGAGTCCATTTAGGGAAAATATAAGTGATTTTATTAAAACGAACTTTACAATTTTTTATCATCTGCGCGTTTTTAGGGCTCATTACCTTAGTAAGCCTTTATTATTACGTTAAATCTGATATCCCCAGTGTGCAAGTTTTAAAAGACGTGCAATTACAAACTCCTATGCAAGTCTTTTCGAAAGATGGTTTGTTAATCAACCAGTTCGGTGAAAAACGCCGCATTCCAGTGACTATAGAAGAGATCCCACAACCACTCATAAATGCTATTTTAGCCACTGAAGATAACCGTTTTTATGACCATATAGGTATAGATCCTATAGGTATTTTACGTTCAGCGCTCGTATTAATTTCAACTGGTGAGAAAAAACAAGGCGCAAGTACTATAACAATGCAGTTAGCTCGTAACTTCTTCTTAACACGTGAAAAGGCCTATATTCGTAAAGTAAAAGAGATCTTCATTGCGTTACACATTGAGAACTTACTTACCAAGGATGAAATACTCGCTTTATACCTAAATAAAATAGAGTTAGGTAATCGTGCTTTTGGTATCGGAGCCGCTGCACAAGTCTATTATGGTAAGCAACTAAACGAGTTAACTTTAGCGCAAATGGCAATGATTGCTGGCTTACCAAAAGCGCCTTCAGCTTTAAATCCGATCAGAAACCCAGTTCGCGCCAAGGCACGCCGTAATGTGGTACTCAGACGTATGCTTGATGAAGGTTATATCTCTCAAGCAGACTACAACCAGAGCTCTCAAGAACCAATCACGGCAAAATTTCATGGTGCCGAAATAGACTTATATGCGCCTTATATATCTGAAATGGTGCGTGCAGAAATGGTCGCTCGTTATGGCTACGAAAAAGCATATAATACCGGCTTTAAAGTTTACACCAGTGTTGAATCTGACGTACAAGCCGCAGCGCAAAAAGCACTCGTTGATAATCTCCATGCATACGATATGCGCCATGGCTATCGTGGCCCAGAGCAGCAACTGTGGGATTTTGAAACGCAACCTGCCCTAAGCTCTAGTGAAATTTTAGCAAAGCTTGAGCCGGTAAAAGAAATTGCCCCGCTATTAACGGCAGCAGTTTTGTCTGTAGGAGAGCAAACGGCAACAGTGTTATTAAAAAGTGGTGAGCAAGTCACTCTAGACTGGGATAATCTCAAATGGGCGCGCAAATACATTACGCGTTACCGTCAAGGTTTCCCACCAAAAACAGCTGCTGACATACTCAATCCAGGTGAGCAAATTTGGCTACGTAAAAATGACGATGGCAGTTATCTACTCAGCCAATTACCTGAAGCCTCAAGTGCATTAGTATCGCTGGATCCGAATGATGGTCGCATTAAAGCAATTGTTGGCGGTTATAGCTTTGAACAAAGCCAATATAACCGAGCCGTGCAAGCAAAACGTCAGGTCGGCTCTAACATTAAGCCGTTTATTTATTCTGCGGCGCTGAATAATGGTTATACCTTAGCGTCTATTTTAAATGATGCGCCAATCAATCAATGGGACAAGAGCCTAGGGGTTGCATGGCGACCAAAAAACAGCCCTGCGGTATATAACGGCCCAATCCGTATTCGTCGTGCTTTAGCACAATCGAAAAACGTTATTTCGGTGCGCTTACTGCGCGGTGTAGGCTTGCAGCGCACAGCTGATCACCTATTAAAATTTGGCTTTCAAAATAATGATATCAATCGCAGTGAATCGCTAGCTTTAGGTAGTGCGTCAATCACTCCTTTAGAGCTTGCCCGTGGCATGAGCACATTTGCCAATGGCGGTCATTTGATCACCCCTTATTTTATTAATGAGATTCAAGACTCTGCAGGTAATGTGTTATTTAAAACAAAACCATTATTAGCGTGTGATCCTGTTACGCCTCAGCTAACAATGACTCAATTTGAGTCCACTACAGGGTTAAATACCAGCCAAACAGCAAATCATTGTGCGCCGCGCATCATATCTAAACAAAACGCGTTTTTGATAGCTGATGCGATGAATAGCGCAATTTGGGGGGGCGGTAGTTGGGCCCATAAAACGGGTTGGAGTGGAACCGGTTGGCGTGCTCAGGTATTAGATCGTCGCGATCTTTCCGGTAAAACGGGTACTACTAATGACTCTGTCGATACTTGGTTTAGCGGCTTTAACCGTAATGTTATGACCTCAGTCTGGGTTGGATTTGATAATCCAGGTAACCCGCTTGGTCGCTCGACGTATAATAACAACATGGATAATACCCAGATCTCTGGTGCAGAATCTGGTGCTAAAACAGCTCAACCAGCATGGATTGACTTTATGCGAGTAGCACTCAAAGATAAACCAGAAGCACCAATCGAGCCACCTGAAGGATTAGTGTCGGTACGAATCGATTTAGCAACGGGACTCTTGAGTCAAAAGAACGATTACACTAGTCGCTTTGAATACTTTGAAAAAGGCACCTCGCCCACTAAGTATGTGATGCAGCATGTAGAAAACGTTTTTGAAGAAGAAACTAAAACAGAAGAAGAGCTGTTTTAATATTAATATGTCGCGATATAAAATCGCTGCTACATAAAAAAAGCGCCAATCGGCGCTTTTTTTATTTTACAAACTCAGAGCTCATTTTAAGTTTTGTATTAACCAATATAAATCAGAATGCACGCCTGCTGCGGTAACTTCTTTGCCTGCACCAGGACCTTGGATCACCAACGCATTATCGTTATACCACTGACTGTTGATAACAAAAATATTATCACCTGGAGTTAAGTTAGCTAAGGCATCACCCTGTGTTGCATAAGCTAAACCGACTTTAGCGGTTACTTTGCCATCAGCAATTGTTAACGCACCGGTATAACGCAGTACTTTATTATCTTTAGCGGCATCAGCGGCTTTTTCAGCAATAAAGTCATCAAGCAACTGCTTGTTATCAAGAAAAGATTGCCAATCACCTTGCGCTAATTGCTCAGGCATTAACGGTGTTAAACCAATCTCGTCCAGCTCTAACGTTAATCCTAATTCACGGGCTAAAATAAGCAGTTTACGCTGCATATCACGCCCTGATAAATCTTCACGGGGATCAGGCTCGGTGTAGCCCATTTTTTGCGCTTGTAATACGAGCTCTGAAAACGCCACACTGCCGTCATAACTACTGCACAACCAAGATAAAGTACCCGAGAACACCCCTTCAATGTGGGTAATGCTGTCGCCACTGTTCTGTAAATCAGCAAGCGCAAAATTAATTGGCAAACCCGCACCAACACTGGTGTTATAACGCCACAGTAAGTTACGCTCGGCTAAATTGCGGCGCAAGCTTTGATACCAATCATTATTGGCTGTACCCGCGTATTTGTTAGCGCTGATCAAATGGCAATCTAAGTTCACAAACGCCGGGTATAGCTTACTAAACGCTTCACTAGCAGTAATATCAATCAGCACTTTATGTTCGTAATCGAGTTCGCTGATACGTGTCAGTAAATCAGCTTCTTGGTAATCTATTGCTTCGTTTTGCCACTGTGACAGCCATTGCTCAAGCACGATACCACTTGGGCTGAACAACATAGAGCGCGAGCGTAATAAACCAACCAGCTTAACGCTGAAGTGTTGCTGCAAACGATTAAGCTGCTGACTTAGTTGCTCAATAAATACTTCACCAACATTACCAAGGCCAGCAACAATAATGGCAAGCTCTTGGCCTTTGTTAATCAACTTATCATGCAATAAGGTCAATACATCACTATCAATAGATTGATCCGTTAGTAGTAATATGTAGTCTGCGTCTTGATGGCTAAAGCGCGGCACTAAACTTTGCTCACTAAGCACTTGCGTTGCTTGTTCAAATAATTGCGCCACATCATTACTTGGCGCGACAACAGCGCAGCCATGTAAGTTAGACTCAATAATATTGGCACGCCCTTGTAAGTGACTGACCACTTGATGAGTTGCATCAGCAGGCACTAATAAGTAAGTATCACCATTTTGCACAAAGTGATGCAAACTATGCTGAATTAGCTGGCTTAATTCACCAATTTCACCGCCGCGTAACTGATCAATACGCAATAAATCAATATTTTCTAAGGTAGTAATAAAACGCTTCGCCTTGCTGTAGCCTTCTTTGACAATTTCTGTCGCACTGGCTTCTGTATCATAGCTGCTACGAACCACTAATTTGATATCAGTATTTTTTAATGGTGATAAGGTTTTAGCGTGTAATACAGGATTGCCTAAACGAGCAAGCAAATTAGCTTGACCGCGGCATACTTTTGAATACTTTATGGCTTTTTTAACTTTACGCGGATCAGTGCTAAATACCCCTTGGGTATCAGTCCAAATAGACACTTGGTTAGCGTGGCAATAACTGCTTAACAAAGTAGCACTGTAGTCACTGCCATTACGCCCTAGCGTTACCGTATTCGCTTGGCAATCGGCGGCAATAAAGCCAGTAACCACATTAATACAATGTGCCGAGATTAACTCAGCACACGCTTGTTGATTTTTTTGATGTAATAACTGCCCATCATTTAAAGTAAATAACTGGCGCGCATCAACATCTTTCGCAGCAAGGCCTAGCTGCTGCAAATAAGTTGCTAACAATCGTGCCGACCATACTTCACCATGAGCAAGTAATGCAGCTTCCTGTAAGCTGTGCTGCTGTGTTTGTTGCGCTATTAAGGCCAACTCTTGCTCAAGTATGTTTAATGCTGCATGTCGCGCCGTAGGGCTTAACAATTGCTCAATCAACGTACGTTGATGGTTATCAAGCTGCAGTAAAATATCACTTACTGCTTGTTGATCACTTTGTTGGTAGCTTTGCCATAACTTTACTAACGTATTGGTGGTTTTACCGGCAGCAGAAACCACCACACAGTCACCCGCTTCAGTATGCGCTAAAATAATATTAGCAACAGCCTGATATCGCTCGGCTGAGCTTAAGCTAGAACCACCAAATTTATGAACTATATTTACCATTTTTTATTACCACAAAGCCGTATGTGCAGGAGTCAGTTTAAATGAGCTTGATTGCTCATCATCTTGTTGTTGAACAGAGGAAGCGATTACTTTTGCGCCGTGCTGAGCTTGACCTGGTTTCACTTTATTGAATACACGATCTAAGTCAGCGATTAAATCTTTTACATCTTCAATGCCCACCGAAATACGGATCAGGGTATCACCTACTCCCGCAGCAAGACGAGCAGTTGCCTCCATACCTGCGTGGGTCATAGTTGCAGGGTGACAAATCAAACTCTCAACCCCACCTAATGACTCAGCTAAGCTAAATTCTTCTAAGCTGGTCAAAAATTCTGCAGCATCATTAATATCACCTTTGATATCAAAGCTTACCATGCCACCAAAACCACGTTGCTGCTGTTTAGCGAGTTCATGCTGTGGATGAGATACTAATCCAGGGTAATATACTTGGCTTACATAAGGGGAGTTTTCTAGATATTGGGCAATAATAAAGGCATTTTCTTGATGCTGACGTAAACGAACATTCAAAGTACGTAAACCACGTAACGTTAAGTAGCTATCAAACGGGGCACCGGTAATGCCAATGTTATTAGCCCACCAAGCAAGCTCATCACCCAACTCTTGGGTAGCGGCGATCACCGCACCACCAACAACATCTGAGTGACCGTTAATATATTTAGTGGTCGAATGCACCACAATATCAACACCAAACTCAATTGGGTTTTGCAAAGCAGGTGATAAAAATGTGTTATCGGCACCAACCAACGCACCGCACTGCTTAGCAATCGTGGTGATCGCTTTAATATCGGTTAACCGTAAGATAGGATTACTCGGTGTTTCAATCCAAATTAGCTTTGGTTTTATCTCAAGAATTTTTTGATGATTTTCAGATTTAGTTAAATCTAAAACCACTAACTTTAATAAGCCACGCTTTTCAAGTGAGGTGAATAAGCGGTAACTACCGCCATAGCAATCATGTGGGATCACTAAGGTATCGTCACTGTTTAGCAGCTGAGTAGCTAAATGCACCGCAGCCATGCCCGTTGCAGTGATAATCCCCTTAGCGCCACCTTCAAGCTTAGCGAGCGTTTCAGCGAGTAAATCACGGTTTGGGTTGCCGCTACGGCCATAATCATATTGGCGCTTTTTATCAAAATCAGCAAATGAGTAGGTGGTCGATAAATGAATGGGAGGCACAACCGCGCCGTGATGTTTATCTGCATCAATACCATTGCGTACTGCAATGGTTGCTTTATTCTTTTGACTCATACCGTCACCTACAATTAAATGGATGTTTAGACGTCTAAAAGGTTAGAGGATCAAATTTAATAAGTCAAAGCATTTATGCGGTTTTAGCCGCAAGATTAGAAGTAAAAACATTTAAGCCGCTAGATGGCTAAAAAACAAGTATTTGACTATCTTTTTTAACACGATAGAATTTCGCCATCTTTGCGCTGCAAAAGGTCGCGCAAACAATTAACAACCTGAGGCAACGATACATCCTATGGCTAAATGGAATGGTGAATATATTCACCCATACGCAGAACACGGGAAAAAATCAGAACAAGTTAAAAAGATCACCGTTTCGATCCCGCTAAATGTATTAAAAGTTTTGACTGATGAGCGTACTCGTCGTCAAATTAATAATCTTCGCCATGCAACAAATAGCGAATTACTTTGTGAAGCATTTTTACACGCATTTACTGGCCAACCACTGCCAAACGATGAAGATTTACGTAAAGATAATCCAGAGAAAGTGCCTGAAGAAGTGAAAAAAATCATGCTTGAAATGGGTCTCGAAGTACCTGTACTCAACGAAGATTAAGTTATCATTTGTATATATTCCTGCTTCAGGAATTGGCTACAAAAAAACCTCAGTAACGTAAGTTACTGAGGTTTTTATTATTGTGCCATTACCAATTGCAGCTAAGCAGCTACTCCATGTAGTTTTCCGGCATATCAATTTGTGCAACACCAGAATCAATTGCCGCTTGCGCTACTGCTTTGGCAATGCGCGGTAATAAACGCGGATCCATCGGTTTTGGAATAATATACTGCGCACCAAATTCAAGTGTCTCAACACCCGCCGCTTTTAATACTTCCGCTGGTACTGGTTCTTTAGCAATGCTACGAATAGCGTCAACCGCAGCAATTTTCATTTCATCATTAATTTTGCTTGCACGCACATCTAGCGCACCACGGAAAATAAATGGGAAACACAGCACGTTGTTAACTTGGTTTGGATAATCTGAACGACCCGTTGCCATGATTAAATCATCGCGAGCACCATGAGCAAGCACTGGTGAGATTTCTGGATCTGGGTTTGAACAGGCAAACACTACAGGTCGATCAGCCATTAGCTTAAGATCGTCAGGAGAAAGTAAATTCGGGCCAGATACACCAACAAATACATCGGCATCAGCAATAACATCTTGCAGTGTGCGCTTATCTGTATTGTTAGCGAATAACTGTTTGTACTCGTTTAAATCATCACGACGAGTATGAATAACGCCTTTACGATCTAACATGTAAATATGTTCACGCAATGCGCCACACTTGATCAGTAGCTCCATACAAGCAACCGCTGCGGCACCGGCTCCTAAACAAACGATAATCGCATCTTCAATTTCTTTGCCTTGTACTTCAAGTGCGTTGATCATACCAGCAGCCGTTACAATCGCGGTACCGTGTTGATCGTCGTGGAACACTGGAATGCTACAACGCTCGATCAATGCTTTTTCTATTTCAAAACACTCTGGCGCTTTAATGTCTTCTAAGTTAATACCGCCAAACGTATCAGCTATGTTAGCAACTGTATTGATGAAATCTTCGGTGGTATTGTGTTTCACCTCAATATCTATCGAATCTAGACCCGCAAAGCGTTTAAATAATAACGCTTTACCTTCCATAACCGGTTTTGAAGCCAATGGACCTAAGTTACCTAAACCTAAAATAGCGGTGCCGTTAGTAATAACCGCAACCATATTGCCTTTACCGGTGTATTTGTAGGCATTAGCGGGATCAGCAGCTATTTCACGTACCGGTTCTGCAACACCGGGGCTGTATGCGAGTGCAAGATCCTGTACGGTTTCAGCTGGCTTTGTAAGCTCAACGCTAATTTTTCCTGGAACGGGGTGCGAATGGTAATGTAAAGCTTGTTCACGAAAGTCTGACATAACGCGATTTTATCCTGCAAGTAAGTTAAGTTGAAAGTGAGAGTAAGCAGTTCTTATATCTTATATCTTATATCTTATAGGGAACGATACCTATATTATAATTAAATTCAAGCAATATCAGGTCTATCCTGTTATATGCTATATCCGTTAATTTTATGCGTTTTGTCAGCATTTTTTGCAAAAAAGCTTCAATTTTCGGCTATAAAAACGCCACAAAGCATCAAAAAACCCATCTTAAAATGCTCATTATGCAACGCTTTAAAGCAAAAATAATGGCCTATGACTAAAAACCATCAAAGTAAGACGTTAACAACATTTAACCGCAAAAGACCTAACTTTACCGACAAAAACGTTTAATTTATCGCTTTAACGAGAATGACAATATAGTCAACAAATCACTATTTGTCTGTTATTTACTCGCTATACTGGATATAAAAGTGGGAAATAGTCACAACATAATGAATGCGTAAAGCTGGAGCACTAGAGCAAGAAATAAAGACTAAAAGGCGGTGTTTTTAATAAATAGCAGGCATAAAAAAAAGCACCCTAAGGTGCTTTTTCCGACAAAACAACAAGAATTACTTGCTGCTAAGTGAACCGAAACGCTTGTTAAAGCGATCAACACGGCCACCTGTGTCTAAAACTTTTTGCTTACCAGTGTAAAACGGGTGACACGCAGAACATACGTCTAAGTGAATGTCTTTACACAGAGTAGAACGAGTTTCGAATTTATTTCCACATGAACATGATGCTGAAATTACTTCGTACTTAGGGTGAATACCTTCTTTCATAGAAACCTCTAGTTAAGGCCGCATCGCTCTCCAAACCCGGAGTCTGGCACCATACGTCGTTAAAACAAATTATTTAGGACGCGTATTCTAAGCAACAACCCCACTTGCTACAAGCTTTAAATGTCGTTTTTGCTAATAAAATGAACAAAAGTTTTAAAGAAGATATTTGCAGGTAGGTTTTCAGCCATAATTTTAGTACATTAACTCCCTTATTCGTTCTTGTTTGGGTTGTTATGAGTTTTGTTGAAGTTGCTATAAAAGTACCGTTGCATCGCACCTTTGATTATCGCATTCCAGAGCAACTCGATGGTTTATCGGTGATGCCTAAAGTCGGTGCGCGGGTATGGGTGCCATTTGGTAATCAGCGCAAAGTTGCGGTAGTACTGGCGCTAAAAACCAACACCGATGTGCCGGTTAATAAACTTAAAGCAGTGCTTGAAGTGATTGATGATGAAGCCGTTTTATCAGAGCGACATATCGAATTATTGCGTTTTACTGCGCGCTATTATTGCTACCCACTAGGTGAAACAATTCATATCGCCCTGCCTGGCGCGCTGCGTCAAGGACTGTGCCCAGATAAAAGCAGTATTAGTATGGTGGCACTAACTGAAAAAGGCGCTAAATTACCGTCTTTAAAAGCAAAGAGCCAACTAAGCTTACTCAAACAACTGGCAGATTCGGGTAAATCATCACTTACAGAATTAAAAGCGCTGGGGTTTAGTAAAAAAACTATCGACAGCTTACTTAACAAAGAGCTGATCAGCCAAACGATTGAACACGACAACCAATGGCAACAACAACTTCCCACCGTAGGCACTAAGCCGACTCTAAATAAAGAGCAAGCAGTAGCCTGTACCACCATTAATCAAGCGGTCGGTTTCAATAGCTTTTTACTAGAAGGTGTCACTGGCAGTGGTAAAACCGAGGTTTACTTACAATGCCTTGAAGAGGTTTTAAAACGCGGTGAACAAGCACTCGTACTAGTGCCTGAAATTGGCCTTACGCCACAAACGGTTAATCGATTTCGTCGTCGCTTTCCTGATACGCCGATTATGCTGTGGCATTCAGCACTGACCGATAACGAACGCTTACAAACTTGGCGCTTTTGTGAAAAAGCCAGTTGCGCAATTGTGATTGGTACACGTTCGAGTATCTTTTTACCATTTTTAAAGCTTGGTATGATCATTGTTGATGAAGAACATGACGGTTCATTTAAACAACAAGATACCTTACGTTACCATGCCCGTGATTTAGCCGCATACCGCGCTTTTCAACATAAAATACCGCTGATCTTAGGCTCAGCAACCCCGGCGCTCGAAACCTTGCATAAGGCAATTCATAATAAATACCAACTGCTGAGCCTAACACAACGTGCGCAAACCAGTACCGACAATAAATTTCAGCTGATTGATATGAAAGGCCAGCCGGATCAAGCTGGTATAGCTCATGCCAGTCTTGCCACTATGCGTCAGCATTTAAAACGAGGCAAACAAGTGATGGTATTTTTAAACCGTCGCGGTTTTTCGCCTACCCTGATTTGCCATGAATGTGGTTGGTTAAGTGAGTGCACACGTTGCAGCACTAGTGCGACTTTTCACAAAGCCATCGGCCAGATGATTTGCCATCACTGCGGTGAACAAGAACGCGTGCCGCATCAGTGTCCAGACTGTGGTAGTACACAAATATTTCCTAACGGCAAAGGCACCGAACAAATAGAAGAGTTTTTAACAACCGAGTTTCCTGATACCCCGATTAGCCGGATTGACCGCGACTCAACGCGTCGTAAAGGCAGTTTAGAAAAAGCCCTAGACGATATAAACCAAGGCGGTGCACGGATTTTAGTTGGCACCCAAATGCTTGCCAAAGGTCATCACTTTGCTGATGTGAGCTTAGTATTGATCCTTGATGTCGACGGCGGCTTGTACTCGTGCGACTTTCGCGCCACAGAGCATTTAGCACAATTGGTTACTCAGGTGGCTGGCCGTGCTGGGCGCAGTGGCGAACCTGGTCATGTATTATTGCAAACTCACTTTCCCGAGCATCCTTTATTACAAGATTTAGTCAATAATGGTTATCAAGATTTCGCCCGTTTTGCACTGCAAGAGCGCGATGACGCACAGCTACCACCAATAACTAATATGGCGATTGTCCGCGCCGAAGGTCACAACATAAAGCAAGTGGTCGATTTTTTAACAGATTTAGTTCCAGTCCAAGGTCTAACTGGTATACAATTGCTAGGTCCGATCCCTGCACCGCTCGAGCGAATTGCAGGGAAATATCGCTTTCAATTGCATATTCAAGCGCTCGAACGCCCTCTATTACACCAATATCTCGCGCAAATGGTAGACTACTTAAGTACCAGTAAATTAGCGCAAAAGGTGCGATGGAGCTTAGATGTAGATCCAATAGATATGATTTAAGGTTAGAAGCCCAATACCACCATGGCACAACACGATTTTATTAATAAAAAACCGGGCAACCGTAACAGCAAAAAAACAGCGCCACCGAAAAAACCATTCCCCGTATTATTAGTACTGGTTACCGTGCTACTTGTTGGCGGTTTTAGTTTTGGTTTATGGTATGTCAAAACCAATGCAGATCCAAAGCTGGTTGAACAACAAGCAAACCCAACACCTGCAAAAGTGCAACAAGAGTTGCCTAAACCACGCCCTCCTGAATTCATAAAAGAAATCAAAGAGCATGAAATTCAAGTTGAAGTAAGAGAGCTTGAACAAAAAGGCCCTTATGTAATGCAATGCGGCTCATTCAGAACCCATGGCCAAGCAGAAACCTTAAAAGCTAAAATTGCATTTGCCGGATTAATCGCCGAAATTCGTGAAACAACCGGCACTAACGGTGTCTGGTATAAAGTGCGTTTAGGTCCTTATAAAACCAAACGTTTAGCCGAAAGTGATAAAAACAAACTAAAGCGTAGCAAAATAACTGGTTGCGGAATTTGGAATTGGACTTGATTTTAGCCCATTAACCCATATTAACTCATCATCAATCGCTTTTAACGAGTCGCCCCTGCGACTCGATGATGAGGAATAACATGACCACTATTGTAAGTGTACGTCGCGGCGATAAAGTCGTCATTGGTGGCGATGGCCAAGTTTCACTTGGTAACACCGTAATGAAGGGCAACGCCCGCAAAGTTCGACGCCTTTATAATGGCAAAGTGATCGCCGGTTTTGCTGGCGGCACTGCTGATGCCTTCACCCTGTTCGAACGTTTTGAAAGCAAGCTTGAAATGCACCAAGGCAATCTAACCAAAGCCGCTGTTGAAATGGCTAAAGATTGGCGTAGCGATCGCGCCTTGCGCAAACTCGAAGCATTACTTGCTGTTGCCGACTCCACAGCCTCACTGATAATTACTGGTAACGGTGATGTTGTGCAGCCTGAAAATGATTTAATTGCCATTGGTAGTGGTGGTAACTTTGCCCAATCAGCTGCAACAGCCCTACTTGAAAACACCGATTTAAGCGCCCGCGAAATTGTTGAAAAAAGCCTGACAATTGCCGGCAACATTTGTGTATTCACAAATAACTTTCAAACCATCGAAGAATTGTAATAGGAACTGCTATGTCTGATATGACTCCCAGAGAAATCGTTCATGAACTTGACCTGCATATAATTGGTCAAGCAAAAGCAAAAAAAGCAGTGGCTATTGCCCTTCGTAATCGCTGGCGCCGCATGCAATTAGATGAAGATCTTCGCGCTGAAGTAACGCCGAAGAATATCCTGATGATCGGTCCAACCGGTGTTGGTAAAACTGAAATTGCCCGTCGTTTAGCAAAACTTGCCAACGCGCCTTTCATTAAAGTCGAAGCGACTAAGTTCACTGAAGTGGGCTATGTTGGTAAAGAAGTTGAAACCATCATTCGCGACTTGGTTGATGTATCAATCAAAATGACCCGTGAGCAACAAACTAAAAAATTCAAACATCGCGCAGAAGAAGCTGCCGAAGAACGTATTTTAGATGCACTACTAACTCCAGCTAAAGATTCGTCTGGTGAAAGCCAACGCGATGAAGGCTCTTCAACGCGTCAGATTTTCCGTAAAAAATTACGCGAAGGTCAATTAGACGATAAAGAAATTGATATTGATTTAGCTCAAGCACAACCAAATGTTGAGATCATGGCACCACCTGGTATGGAAGAAATGACCAACCAGCTGCAAGGCATGTTCCAAAATATGGCGGGTGACAAGCGCACTAAACGCAAACTTAAAATTAAAGAAGCGTTTAAATTATTGGTTGAAGAAGAAGCCTCTAAATTAGTAAACCCTGAAGAGCTAAAAGAGCAAGCAATCTTCGCAGCCGAACAAAACGGTATTGTGTTTATCGACGAGATAGACAAAATCTGTAAACGCGGTGAATCATCAGGTCCAGACGTAAGCCGTGAAGGCGTACAGCGTGACTTACTGCCACTGATTGAAGGCTCAACCGTGAGCACTAAGCATGGCATGGTGAAAACTGACCATATGTTGTTTATTGCCTCTGGCGCATTCCAAATGGCAAAACCATCTGACATGATCCCAGAACTACAAGGTCGCTTACCTATTCGTGTAGAGCTTGAAGCATTAACCGCTGACGACTTTAAACGTATTTTAACCGAACCACATGCCTCACTGACCGAGCAACAACATGCACTACTTAAAACAGAGCAAGTAAGTGTAGAGTTTAGCGATGACGCCATCGAGCGCATTGCCAAAGCGGCATGGCAAGTTAATGAAAAAACCGAAAACATTGGTGCACGTCGCCTACATACGGTAATGGAAAAACTGATGGAAGAAATTTCCTATGATGCATCAGAGCAAGCTGGCACCAGTTTAGTCATTGATGCCGCCTATGTTGAGAAGCATTTAGGTGCACTGGTTGAAGATGAAGACCTAAGTCGCTTTATTCTTTAATTTTAAAACTAGGATCTAGAGCCTAGGTTCTAGGTTCTAGGTTCTAGGTTCTAGGTTAATCACAAAGGTATAACAATGAAGCAAGTGATCAAGGTACATCATCACACCATTAGTAAAACCCTTGATGTTTATTTTGACGATGACAGCCATTGCACCTTTAGCTGTGAGTTTTTACGTGTTCACTCCCCCTCTGCCGAAGTGCAAGGCCACGGCAACGAACCGATGAAACTCGTACTTAATAAGCAATCAGTGAATATTAAACAGATAAAACCCGTCGGCCACTACGCACTGCGTTTAGACTTTGATGATGGCCACAACAGCGGCTTATTCAGCTGGGCATACTTCAGCCACCTACAAGCCCAACATGATGATTTGTGGCAAACCTACCAACAACGCCTCGCAGAGCATAATGCTAATAAAGACAGCGTACCGATCAAGTTTGTGCCTTAGCGAGTTTGCGAGTTTGCGAGTTTGCGAGTTTGCGAGTTTGCGAGTTTGCGAGTTTGCGAGTTTGCGAGTTTGCGAGTTTGCGAGAGTATAGTTAGCGAGTTAAAAGGTTCAAGGTGAAAGTTAGCGCAGCTCGGCGTTAAAGTTAACTATGTGGTTCTGGTTGAGTGCGGCGAAGCATAACGAGAAGGCGCTAGGTAGCTAGGTTCTAGGTTTTAATAAGCCCTAAATGGTATGAACAGATGAGATTCAATCAAATCTGACAGTAGCGTGTGTGCCATGACTTTCATTGATAGAGATAGGCCCCCCCTCCCATTGTAGACCAGCATGATGGGTGGTGAGGGCTGGAGATTAGAATCCTCCAGCTACAAAATTATAAATTTAAATCAAAGGCCTATATATTCCTTCCGATATTGCGGCGACTATTGCAACTAAGATAGGTGGAGTGATCATCCTAACGGCAATAAAGCTAAATTGGGTCGTTCTAGGTGGTAATAGACAAACTATTAACATAACAATATATAAACATATTGCAGTATAAGTGGCCGTTGATTGACCAACAGTAAATGGAAAAACGATATAAAAAGAAACTATGCCTACTATTCTAAGCCGATCTGAAGTAGGTAATATTTTCCATCGCTCAAATACATATGGGTAAAAGGCAATACCAAATACTATCCAAAAATCTAATTGCCAAGATTCAATGGAAATATGAATAAAGCTCAATAAGCCAATAACGTAGGCTCTAATTACTATCCAAAAATTAAGAGCTTCAACAATAAACCCCTTCAACTTGAAAATATGGTCTGCTAATGAAGTTATTGATAAAAATGATGTCACTAGACAAATAACTAGCAATACTTTGGTTAAGAATGAAAGCGACGACCACTTAGATCTTAAACTTTCGACATCCTCTAAAAGTCCCAAGGCAACTCCTATTAACAATGACATATAACGAGCTTGTAGAAAAACTCGTTTTTAATTTATTTTTTATTGATGCATTAACCATAGCCGAGTTGCTATTTTGATTCAATCGCTTAGTAATAATCATGTTAGATTATCAGTTATTTAAGCACGCCAATACTAAGCGCTACGTTTCCCTCATTTACTGCTCATTCCCTGCTCTTTGTGCAAAAAATTTAGTGAATTATTTACAAAGCGGTTAAGAGGCGCTGCGCTTAAAAGGAAAATAAGCAAATGCTGCGCTAATAACGTGAAGGCTATTACGTTGCGCTTATATGTGTCTGCCTTAAGCTACTGGCTTAACAGCCACATCGTCAGACGAAGTAAACAAATTTATTTATTGATTTAGAATTGACGGTCAAAAAGAACACTAGTGCCTATTGACAGAGTTAAGGCTCATATGTGTTATATTTCTTTTGTTATTGACTTTGAAATCTACTCGCTAACTTTGAATATATACTCACAAATTTTTGCTGTAGAGTTTTAGATGGTACTTCATCATGGCTTTCTGGAAGAGCTTTAAAATGATTTCCTTCACCTAGCCACTCTCTATTTAAACCTGTTTTTTCATTAAATTCTTTTTGTTCTGATTTGTTAGCATAATCAATGACCCATTGTTGCCCGCCATTATCGTAATAGGTAAACTGTCGCGAAAAACCTAATTCTTTATTTAAAGATGAAAAACGTTCTACAAAATGATCTGGTATTATGCCCGTTTTCTCCAATTTCCATCGCTTAGGTATACCGTTAACTTTAAAATCAATCCATTCCCAATCATCTGAATCTGTATCTATTGTTATATCTGAAAAAATCATATCACCATGGGTAATAACTCCCATTCTTTCCATAAACCATTTATATTCAGAGCTAGAATCAAAGAACTCTAAATCGAACCAAATACAATCATCTGTATAATTGCGTCCTTTTACAGCAGAATCTCTCCATCCATAGAAATAATATAGAATTGAAAAAGGGTTCTCTTCAATATGTTTTTCCGTTTCTTCTTCCCATGTCATTTCATATACATCACGAAGAATTAGCTCTTTAGTTACACCTTCTGCGAAGTCGTAGCCTAAATCTTTAAATACTTTGATTTGTTTTTCAAAATCCATATATAACCCCTTTGATAGCATAGATGAAAGCCAAATTCTCATGAAATATAACGCCACAAGCAGCGGAAAACACACGAACGTTTTAGCGCAGCCAGTGAGTGATTTTCCGATGACTTAGTTTGTTAGAAGCATATTTCCAAAATGTCATTCTACGGCCTCAATCAATCGTCCAGTCATTGAGATACCAACAAGACTAATTGGTGAGTCAGCAGCGAAAACGTAAAACCAAACTATTTGCATTTCCTGGTCTATTGAACAAACTTGGCTCTTTAGGTGAACAAATGCAAAAATCACTTCTTTAACACTGTATTTATCACGAAGAAATGACATAACTTTTTCTGTTGCACTACCAATTGATATTGGTGGTTCGCCATCACCTAAGCCCCAATTAGGACGGTTTAACAAATCATCTGGTGTAATAAATAGCTTTTTACCATTCCTCTCAAAAGTAGAGGACTCAAAGCAGCTGGGAAAGTAAGCATCAGCACTTACATTGATAGAAACTAAAAATAAAAGTAAATAAAGTGCTCTCATATCCATCCGTGCTTATAACACACCAAAACGGTTTATATTATATACTCTGATAATT
The DNA here is from genome assembly GCF_028885455.1 of Pseudoalteromonas rhizosphaerae. Lineage (NCBI taxonomy): Bacteria > Pseudomonadati > Pseudomonadota > Gammaproteobacteria > Alteromonadales > Pseudoalteromonadaceae > Pseudoalteromonas > Pseudoalteromonas rhizosphaerae. Next base: position 704,420 of record NZ_CP118496.1, on the reverse strand, counting down.
CCACCAATAATTACCTTTGTAAACAAGTAATTAAAATAGCTAAAATACAAAGCTTGTTATTTTGCATCAAAACGGCGGTTAATAATGTTATCGGACAAAATTAGGATCCCACTCATCAAAACAGGACTAAGTTTAACTTTTACCAGCGACCGATTGTCGCTCTTGCCGGCAAACAGGAGAGTGCCACAAGTGAACGTACATATTTTTATAAATCAAGAATTTTTCAATGAATCAATATAATACTCTAACCCCATTTCTCCATTTAAAGTGTATCCATCATTAATATAATCTTCTATTTTAATATTTGCCAAAGGATCTTTTCTATCTGGTTGCCATTGTTTAAAATTAAAAATTACAAGTGCAGAACGGGGCTCGATATTGGCTTTAGTCAAACTTTGATTTTTTAATTGAAAATATGATTGGTTCTGGAAAATACTGTCTTTCAAACAAAGATAAAATTGATGACTCCAATACTCTTCATGTTGTGAACACACAAGCTTATATAAGTCAGTATTCAATTCTGACTTAAGCTTTTTAAAGGTTTCAATAAGCCTAGCGGATGTTAGCCAATTTAACCTTGAAGCTTCTGGTACAATTGGATTTTCACTACCATTAGTTAAGGCCTTGAACGATCTTTCTAATGCAATTATTGCTTGCGCACAGATTTCTTTATCTTTACTTAAATCCGATTCAGCCCTAGATTTTTTTCTTGCAAGCCAATAATTTAAAGCTGCAAATGTTATTGATACAACGGTACCAGCGCTAAAAATTGTTCTCCACTCTTCTAAAGTCACTCAAACCTCCTTTTGATTCATAACACTTTAATGATACGCGTGCATCGCGGATATTTCTGGCGAACCCGCGCTTACTTTTATACTTTACAGAGTTTTAAAAAATTACCTAAGATATTGCTATCCGAAGTTTGCTAATATCTTCAAGTAGATCCAAATGGAAAAAAATACGCGCGGCGCTTATTTAATTATCCCAAGCAAAAGCCATAACTTTCAAACAACTCAGGGCTGCTTAAAACTTATGGCTTAGCGCTTAAAGCTCAGCTAATTCCTAGAACCTAAATCCTAGAACCTAGCTTCTGTTTTTAAACCTTAAACTTATCTATCGCGGCGTAAAGCACTCTTGCTTGCTCTGATACCTCTTCGCTAGTTTGTGCATTTTTTGATGAATGAGCTGAGGCATCTTCGGCGATATCACGAATACGCACGACGTTTTTATTCACCTCAGAAGCAACTTGGCTTTGCTCGTCAATTGCGGTGGCAATATGCGTGCTCATTTCCATAATAGTTTGCACATCTTCGGTAATAGAGTTCAGTAGTTCACCCGCTTTTGTTGCTTGTGCTGCGCTTTCGCCGCCTTGTGTTCGGCATCGTTGCATTATGCTTACGACTTCTTGAGTACGCCCTTGTAAAATCGAGATAATGCTCTCAATCTCTTTGGTTGACTCTTGAGTACGCTGTGCAAGTGAACGCACTTCATCAGCAACAACAGCAAAGCCTCGGCCTTGCTCTCCGGCGCGCGCAGCTTCGATTGCGGCATTGAGTGCTAGTAAATTAGTTTGTTCAGCGATACCACGAATAACATCCAATACTGAGCCAATAGTTTCACCGTCTTTTTCAAGCTGTGATACTACGGTAGAGGCATTACCCAGTGAATCGGATAATTGATTGATCTGCTTAACCGTTGCTTCAACTTCTTTGCGCCCCTGTTGAGCACTTTGATTGGTTGATTCTGCTTTTTTGGCTGCAGCCTCGGTATTATGAGAAATGTCTTGAATGGTGGCTTGCATTTCCGTCGCGGCGGTTGCAACCATATCAGCTTCATGCAACTGCTCTTGCATACCCGAGCTCGTTGCTGCGGTGCTCTCAGATAAGTGATCGGTAGCGATATTTAAAGTTGTTAAAGCTGTATTCACTTCATAGATCAGTTCTTTAAAATCATTTATGAGACTATTAAAATCGATCGTCATGGTAGTGACTTCGTCTTTACCACTATGATCTATTGTAAGTCGTAAATCATTGTTGCGACGAATTTCATTGATGGTGTGATACACCCGTTCAATTGGAACGATAATCGAACGACTTGTAAAGTACACCAAAATCATCACCAGTAAGCTGGCAACAATAAAAATTGCGATAGCAATCATTTGTGCTTGTGCAGCAGTAGACTCAACTTGTTGTTTCGTTGCCGTCGTAATTAAAGTGACTAAATCATCACTTTGTTTAACGCTGTCTCTCATTTTACCAAGTGCACCTGAACCTAAATCCAGACCTAATGCAACTTGCGCATCAACTAACGACTTAAACTTACTTTTATAAATTGCAAGTAAACGTAACAGCTCTGACTGGTCACTTGAAGCCAAGTTTTCGTTGCGAATTTGACGTTCTAGCTGCGATATGCCGTCTTCAAAACGAGTTAAATATTTTAGGTCAAAACGCAGCATAAAATCTTTTTCAGAGCGTCTAAGCTGTAACATCAAAGTGAGTAAATGATAGTTATCTTGCTTATTTAACAGCGTTTCCATTTGATGCACAGCATCTCGTAGTTCGCCATAAAGCGCATCTTTAGGGTGTAAACCAATTTTCTTTTGTAATTTTACAACTTTTTGAAAGTCGTCATTATATTGCTTAGCAAGTGCTACAAATTGCTCGACTTGCGCAGTGGCAATATCAAGCTCCGCTGATAACTGAGCCAACATTTTTATTTTAACCTGAAGCTGCTCATATTCTTGATCGAATAACTCTAAGCTGCTTTCTTGCTTATAAAACAAAAAGTCTTTTTCGTACTTACGCATTGACAGTTCGTGTATATCGAGCTCTTCAGCATACTGAATCGTTTCATTTAGTTTCAGCATAATGCGTGCCTCATAGATAATGACGCACAACATAACGACCATAGCGAGACCAACAACTAATGCATTGACTTGTAAACGACGTTTAATAGTCAAATTTTGGAGTAAACTCATTAACAACAGCCTATAAAATAAATCACTGCAAGATAGTATAGTTAAATAACTAACAATTGGCTTACATTATTATTCTTTTTTACTACAGTGCTTTAAAAAATCCGTTGATTTTGAATTTAACCTACCGAAGCCCACAAATTTTGATGTAACTCCTGTGTGTTATGCCACTGTTTAGCTGCTAACCACTCAACTAATGGCTGTGGATCACTTGGAAAATTAATCTGTTTTTGTGAGGTACTATTGAGCCAATCATCCAACGCATTGGGGTTTAAGTAATTCATTACATGCGCGGCTTTCATTGCTAATAATGTTTGTGCATTGGCGTCTTGTTCAAATTGCCCTAATAATGGTTTTAATAACAGTTTCTTACCTAATTTTAATGCTTCACTAGAGAGCTCAAAACCAGCATTGGCGATCACGCCACTGGCATTGGCTAAATCATTTAAAAAGCCGCCACGCGAAGGTGCTCGTAAATGAATATTCGCGGTTGAGCTATCCTGTGCCAGCGGGTGGTAACAATAAAACTCTTTTTCAGGAAACTCTTGCAAGTAATCAATCACACTTTGCAGTTCTTCAAAAGGTAAATATACCAATACTTTATTGTCAACATTGACCGGATTATCATGTCGATGATGAGCAATAAAAGGAGGGATAATATTTTGCGCAAATGGCTGCCAATGCACGCCCAAGTGGACATCTGCAGGAGCATAATATTTTATGAATGAGCGACGCAGCAAACTATGCCCAAACATTGGTACTTTGGGTGATAAAAATGCGGCTTGATGACTCATGCCTATGACTGGCACTCCTTGGCGTTTTGCTGCCCATGCAGTGATCGGTTCAAAGTCATTAAATACAAAATCATAACCCGATACATCTAACTGTTTAATATCTTTTAGTAATCTACATATACGGCTATTCTTCACTGTTTGATAACTATTTACTTGGCCATTTTGAGTAGTAAAAGATAACCCCCGAAAGCTGCGATAATTAGTAAACTCGTCCATATCAAAGTAATTCTGCTGGGCTCGACCTGAAAGCACATAATCCACTGCAACACCCATTTTTTTGAACGTACTCGCCATTATTCGCGCGCGGGTGATATGACCATTACCAGTTCCTTGAATGCCATAAAGTATTTTCATAAGGTTGCCACTATCAAGATTGCCAAAAAACCACAACTTCCCCCCATCAATGCACCAAGCACTACATCAACAGGAAAATGTACCCCAAGTAACACCCGCGATGCTGCGACCCCTGTTGCCCACAAAAAACCTAGCTCAGCGAATTGCGGGAAATACTGCGCTAAGATAACGGCCACTAAAAATGCGCCAGCACTGTGCCCTGACGGTAAACTAAATTTATCACTGGGCGCAATGTAAGCGCCTTTTACTAAACAATCACATGGCCGAATTCTGGCAAAACTATTTTTAGCCACGTAATAAATGGGTCGCTCAATTAAAAAGCCCAGCAATAGAGTCATCGCCATAAGCCGTAATTCAGCTTCACTGCTAAGCCAGCCAAAACCAACAGCGATTAATACATAAAGCCCTCCATTGCCTGTTTTTGAGAAACCTAAAGCTGAATTTTTTAACCATTTTGGGGCATTGCCATTAAATAGCATCAAAAACAAACTTTGGTCCAGTTGGACAACTTTTTTTAGCATGTTGTTCTCACTCATTACTTGCTCCTTTAATTGTGCAAACTCTGTACACAATTTCAGCTTAGGCGGTGAAAATAACAATTGAGTGACGCTTTTAAGACACTAATATTGCTTTTCCTGTTTTAGCGCAATAATTGTTTAAAAAGAGCGCAATTTACTGTTATTAAGTCGTTGTTATTGCATTTAAGAAAGGTATACTGAACATCAGCTCACGTATCTTTAGAAAGGATAGAAAAATGGATTACAGCACTTCAGATTTATGCGATCACTTTGCCGATGTGGTCGATGTGCTCGAACCTATGTTTATTAACTTTGGTGGTCGCCACAATTTTAGTGGCCGTATTAAAACCGTCAAATGTTTTGAAAATAATGAACTGATCCGCGACATACTCTCTCAAGACGGCGAAGAATGTGTATTATTAATTGATGGGGGTGGTTCAACTCGTCGCGCATTAATCGATATCGAGCTTGCTGAACTAGCTGTAGAAAATAACTGGCAAGGCATTGTGGTATACGGTGCAGTACGTCATGTTGATGAACTTGAAGAGCTTGATTTAGGTATTCAAGCAATTGCTTCAATCCCTGTTGCAGCAGACAGCACCGGTGCTGGTGAAGACGGCATTGGCGTTAACTTCGCTGGTGTATCATTCTTTGATGACGACTTTATCTATGCAGATAGCACCGGTATTGTATTATCTGGTGAAGAACTTGAACTGGAAATCGTAGAAGAATAACGAGTGTCAAACCACCTACATATCTATGATGAAGCGACTGTAAAACCTTGGTGTAGCAGTCGCGCTAATGAAAGAAAAGCATGGCAGTCAATAGCCCTACTTGACACTGGTGTTGATCCTTTACAAGCCATGCACGATGCCGCGCAATTTGGTATTAAGTATGTATTACTAGGTATTTGCGAAGATATCGGGCCACGCGCTAACTTAGGCAATGGTGGTGCCGAAGATGGCTGGCAAGCATTTCTTAAACGCTTTTTAAATCAACCTGATAACCAATTTTTAGCGAACGAAAAAGTTTTGTTATTAGGCGAAGTCGCGATCAGCGATTTGACTCTCGCGGCGCGCGATTTATCAAACCAAAATCCTCAGCAACTAACACAATTACGCCAGTTATGCGCCCAGCTTGATCAACGTGTTGAGCAAGTGCTGAGCTTAATTTTTGCTGCAGGGTTAGAGCCAATCGTTATTGGCGGTGGCCATAATAACTGCCTTGGTATTATTCGCGCATTAAGCAAGCATAAACAGCGCCCAATAAACGCGATCAACTTTGACCCTCATGCCGATTTCCGTGACTGTGAAGGCCGCCATAGTGGTAATGGTTTTCGCTATGCATATAACGAGCAACACTTAAATAATTATCATGTTATTGGCATGCACGAGCTGAAAAACAATCAAGCAATTATTGATGCTTTAGCTGCTGCCCAATATAGTTATGATAGCTACCAAGCGCTGCAAGTTAGGCGCGAAAAAACCTTAACTGAAGCATGCCAGCAGGCACTATATAATCTAATTGATGCACCACTTGGGGTTGAAGTGGATCTTGATAGCATTTCATTAATGCCCGTCAGTGCGTATACCAATTGTGGTTTTAGTGTTAGCGATGCCGAACACTTTGTGCATTTAGCTGCCAGTCAAGTAAACAGCCAATACTTGCATTTATGTGAAGCAGCCCCCAACCAACATCCTAGTGGTATACAGGCCGGAATGAGCGATGCAGGGCAAATAATCACAGCTCTCGTGAATGCTTATTTACAAGCCAAAGCAAACTAAAAAACGATTACGGATGCTCTATTTGCCATTGTTTTAACCAAGAGATCATGCCAACACTGCTAAGTGGATGACTATAGTAATAGCCCTGCGCGGCATAGGCGTTTAAACTTTTTACAAAATTAAGCTGCTCCAGTGTTTCTACCCCTTCGCAAATTACCTTCGCATTTTGTTGGTTATGCATATCAACCATACCACTTATCAAACTACGAACATGGCTTTGATGACTGAAATCAGCTGTTAATGAAGGCGCTATTTTTACATATGCAACGGCTAAATTTGGTAACTTAGCAAGCCAAATAGGGCTATCACCAAGGCCATCCACACAGACTTTAATACCAATGCTATTGATGCGTGCGACCATTGCTTTACCTTGCTCATCTAAACTCATAAACAGATTAAGTGGACACTCGACAATTAAATCGCCAGCTTGTAGTTGATGTTCGATAAAAATGTGATCAAGGAATTCGATAAATTCTTCATTTAGCATTTCAGAGCCAAATAAATTTATACTCAAAGGCATCGTTATGCCTTCCATGCGCAGTGCCATTGCAAGCTCTGCGGCGCGTTCAATAACAAATGTGGCTAATGGATAAGCAAGCCCTGCAACACGTATATCATCAATAAATCGATTAGCCGATAAAATCCCTTGTCTGGGATGTTGCCAACGCAGTAACAACTCTAAAAATTCAATTTTTTCATCGTGATTGCAAATGATGGGTTGGAAATACAATTCAAGTTCGCTAGAAAAATCGATATTTGCTAATTCTTTCAAACGCGCTTGCTGTTCTAATTGCTCTATTCTCATTTGTTGATGGTACACCACCACTTGTTGTTTTGGGTGGCTATCTAAAGCGAGGTAAGCAAACGAAATTAAATTATCAAAGCTATTTTCTTGTTCATCGCAATCAACGAAACTGGCCCGTGCATTGACTTTAATAGTGCAATTAGCCACATTAAACGGCTTCAAGGTGGCCCCTAGTATTTGATTGATTAATTGCTCATGTAGATGTTTTTGCTGCGCTAAATTACATATAAACGCAAAATTTAGGCCACCAAGGTGAGCTAATTTTTGTTCCCCAGCTAAATTAATCACTTCTTCAATAAGCAGTAGCTGCTTAATACGGTTTGCAGACTGCGCTAATAGTAAATCCCCAAAGTCTCGGCCAATATGCTGATTAACCTGAGCAAACCCCTCCAACCGGATAACCACCAACGCAGCTCGTTGTTGATTGTTTTTACGCCAGTCGTAATAGCCTTGGCGTAACTGCTTAATATCGGGAAGATTTAATAACGGCGCAGGCTCCATAAAGTGATTTATATGCGCTGCGTCATCAGCCTCAGCAACAAGTTCTTCATCATCAAAATAGCCAGACATCGCCAGTACAATGCTCGCCAGTACAATTAAATAAAGAGGTAACTCAAGTAGTAAATGAGCCGCTAAGCACACCGTAAATACGAGTGCTGAGCAACAGCTCAAAGTGAGCATAGTCCACTTATTTTGCGAAAATGCCAGCCATAAATGCAAACCAATACTCAGTGCAAATAGTAACTCCAAAAAGTTAAAGCCGCCACTTAATACTGCCAACCCAAGTACCCCATTGCTGAGATAGCTAAAGCGCAGTAATGGCTTTTTAACCACGCACAAGGCACAGATCATCGCCATAAAAATAGCGCCGGCTAAAAAAGTAGGCGTCAATATATTGTTTAAAAAAGCGCTCCCTGCAGAATATTCAAGTCCCGTATTTGTTAATAGCGCAATTAAAATCATTTTTTGAGTACAACATTACAACAGACTAATTTAGTCTACCCAAAATCCACAGATTTAACAGTTTATTCACGCCAAATTGATAACTTAATTGTGCTGGGTGGGATATTTGCCAATGAGCTATATCGGCACGCATGCCGACTTTTAACACTCCGCGATCAGTTAAACCCAATGCTTTTGCGGCATTACGCGTAACTCCGGCGAGAGTTTCTTCAGGAGTTAAGCGAAATAAAGTACACCCCATATTCATCATTAATTGCAAAGAACACAAGGGTGATGTACCTGGATTAAAGTCTGTCGAAATCGCTATTGGTACTTGATACTGCTTTAATAGCTCAATTGGCGGCTGTTTGGTTTCGCGTAAAAAATAAAATGCCCCGGGTAATAATACCGCTACAGTGCCTGCTGCAGCCATGGCCTTTACTCCAGCTTCATCTAAATGTTCAATATGATCAGCAGATAACCCATTAAATTCAGCGACTAATTGTGCTCCTTGCTGATTTGAAAGCTGTTCAGCATGACATTTCACTGGCAAATTATGTTTTTTTGCGGCATTAAAAACTCGGCGAGTTTGCTCATTACTAAAACCAACATTTTCGCAAAACACATCGACAGCATCGGCTAAATTTGCAGTGACCACTTGCTCAAGCATCTCATTACAAACCAGATCGATATACTCATCACTGCGACCTTTATATTCCAAAGGTAGGGCATGCGCCCCCAAAAATGTCGTTTTTACATCAATCGGGTGATTTTCACCTAACAAACGTGCCACTTCGAGGATTTTAACTTCATTTTCGCAATCAAGTCCGTAACCAGATTTGATCTCAACGGTACTCACTCCCTCGGCATAGAGGGCATTGAGACGATCCTTCGCGAGCACAAATAAAGCCTCATGATCCGCAGCTCGTGTTGCTGCTACCGTACTAGCGATCCCCCCACCTTGCGCTGCTATTTGCTCGTAACTAACACCTTGTAAACGCTGTTCAAACTCTTCAGCTCTTGAGCCGGCAAACACTAAGTGGGTATGACAATCAATTAAACCAGGTGTTAGCCACTGCCCTTTTGCTGAAAGCATCGGCGTTGCTAATACGTCGAATTTAGGTAAATCGGCTTGTTTACCCAACCACACAATGACACCTTTGCGGATAGCCAATGCTGCATTTTCGATGGCGCCATAAGGGGCTGCAATACTGCAATCCATAGTTGCGATATTGGCATCTGTGATCAATAAATCCCAGTCATTAGCCGGATCATTTGCAGTGATTGTTGTCATATTAACTCCGAAAATTATTTTTTATCAGTCTAACAAGTCATCTTGTATATACAAGGTAAATATGCCATCTTATAGTTAATAACAAATTTAAAAGACCATAATAATTCAAATGACGACACCTAAGTTCGCACAAATAAAGCAATTTATTGTTGATAATATCCGCAGCGGCGCATGGCTTGAAAACCAACGTGTGGCTTCTGAAAATGAATTAGCAGAACAATTTAGTGTTAGTCGAATGACTGCGCGCCGAGCATTAAGCGAGCTCACCGAAGCGGGTATACTGACTCGTAGTCAAGGTTTAGGCACGTTCGTTGCCAGTTTTAAATCGCAATCATCATTGCTTGAAATCAAAAATATAGCAGATGAAGTCAAGGCCCGTAACGGCAATTATAGCTGTACAGTATTAGTGCTTGAATCTATCAGCGCCGTTGCGCCAATTGCGATTGCACTGGGTGTTGAAGTAGATAGCGTGGTGTATCGCAGTGTATTAGTGCATAACGAAAACGAACAGCCACTGCAAGTTGAGGAGCGCTTTGTTAACCCTGCACTAGCAACAAGCTACCTTCAACAAGATTTTACTGCGTTAACTCCGCACGAATATTTATCGAGCGTCGCACCATTAACGGAAGCGCGCCATACGGTAGAAGCAATAATGCCTAACAGCGAAATGTGCCAATGGCTTAATTTATACCATGAAGAGCCATGCTTACAGGTGATTAGGCGTACTTGGTCATCATCTGGGATTGTTAGTTTTGCCCGTTTAGTATCACCGGGTAGTAAGTATCGCTTAGGCGGACATTTAACTTTTAAAAAGTAATATGTAAAAAATAACATTAGAAAGAATATAAAAATCAAAATGATGCGCTTCACAGCGTATTTTTTGAAACCAATAAGCTTGTATATACAACAGGAGTAATCTATGAACAACAGACTTGATGAATCTCGCGTTATCCGCGCCCCACACGGCGATAAAATCAGCGCTAAGAGCTGGCTCACCGAAGCAGCTAAGCGCATGTTAATGAATAATTTAGATCCTGAAGTAGCCGAACATCCACATGCTTTAGTTGTGTACGGTGGGATTGGTCGTGCAGCGCGTGATTGGCCTTGCTTTGATAAAATCATCGAAACTCTCGACAGACTCGAAGACGACGAAACGCTACTCGTACAATCAGGCAAACCTGTTGGGGTATTTAAAACTCACAGTAATGCACCGCGAGTATTAATTGCCAACTCAAACTTAGTACCTCACTGGGCTAATTGGGAGCATTTTAACGAGCTCGATAAACTTGGTTTGATGATGTATGGCCAAATGACTGCGGGATCATGGATCTACATTGGATCACAAGGCATAGTACAAGGTACCTACGAAACCTTTGTAGCGATGGCAAAACAACATTTTAATGGTGACGCTGCTGGAAAGTGGGTGCTAACCGGTGGCTTAGGCGGTATGGGCGGCGCGCAGCCACTTGCGGCAACCATGGCGGGATTTAGCGCACTCGTAGTTGAATGCGATGAAACGCGTATCGATTTTCGGATCAAAACCCGCTATGTGGATGTTAAAGCAACCGATTTAGATCATGCACTGGAGCTTATCAACGAGGCGTGTGGCAAAGGCGAAGCGCTGTCAGTCGGCTTACTTGGTAATGCCGCTGATGTATTTAGTGAGCTTGTTAACCGAGCTATTACTCCCGATGTAGTGACCGATCAAACCTCTGCTCACGACCCGTTGAATGGCTATTTACCGCAAGGTTGGAGCATGCAACACGCGGCTAAAATGCGTGAACAAGATCCACAAGCGGTTGTCAAAGCAGCTAAGCAATCGATGGCTGTGCAAGTCAACGCAATGTTAGCACTACAACAAGCTGGTGCTGCAACAACTGACTACGGCAATAACATTCGTCAAATGGCATTTGACGAAGGCGTAACAAATGCCTTTGATTTCCCAGGTTTTGTGCCAGCTTATATTCGTCCATTATTTTGCGAAGGAATTGGTCCATTCCGTTGGGTGGCATTATCAGGCGATCCTGAAGATATTTATAAAACCGACGCAAAAGTGAAAGAGCTTATTCCTGACGACAAACACTTACATAACTGGCTTGATATGGCTCGTGAACGTATTCAATTCCAGGGCTTACCTGCTCGTATTTGCTGGGTTGGCTTAAAAGACCGCGCTCGTTTAGCGCTGGCGTTTAATGAGATGGTCAAAAATGGTGAGCTTAAAGCACCGATTGTGATCGGCCGTGACCATTTAGACTCAGGCTCAGTTGCGAGTCCAAACCGTGAAACCGAAGCAATGAAAGACGGCTCAGATGCAGTATCAGATTGGCCATTACTTAATGCATTACTGAATACCGCAGGAGGTGCAACATGGGTGTCACTTCATCATGGTGGTGGTGTAGGTATGGGCTTTAGCCAACATTCTGGCGTAGTCATTGTTGCTGATGGCACCGACGAAGCAGCTGCGCGGGTTGGCCGCGTATTATGGAATGATCCTGCAACGGGCGTTATGCGCCACGCGGATGCAGGTTACGATATTGCAATTAATTGTGCGACCGAGCAAGGCCTCGACCTGCCAATGTTAAATAAGGAATAATCATGTTTAAACTCACCCTAACACCTGGAAAGCTCGATTTAGCAACACTGCGCCAAATTAATTTATCACCAGTGACGTTAACGCTCGCCAAAGATAGCGAGATAAAAATAGCAGCCAGTGCACAAACCGTGCAAGACGTGATTGATCAACACAGAACGGTTTATGGCATTAATACCGGTTTTGGCTTACTCGCCAATACTAAAATTGCTGAACATGAATTAGAGTTACTCCAGCGATCCATTGTACTTTCCCATGCTGCGGGCATCGGTGCTTATATGGATGACAGCACAGTACGATTGATGATGGTATTGAAAATTAATTCATTATCACGTGGCTTTTCTGGCATTCGCCTAAAAGTGATCGAATTCTTTATGCAGTTACTTGCTGCACAAGTCTATCCATGCGTGCCAAAAAAAGGCTCGGTAGGTGCATCTGGCGATTTAGCGCCACTTTCACATATGTGTTTACCACTGCTCGGCGAAGGCGAAATGCGCTATCAAGGTAAACTCATTAGCGCTGCTGACGGTCTTAAAATAGCCGGTCTTGAGCCATTAACACTGGCTGCTAAAGAAGGCTTGGCTTTGTTAAATGGCACTCAAGCCTCTACCGCATTTGCGCTTCAAGGGCTATTTCGGGCTGAGGATTTATATGCACAAAGCTGCGCGATTGGCTCAATTAGTATTGAAGCAGCAATGGGAAGTCGCTCGCCATTTGATGCACGTATTCATGAAATTCGTGGCCAACTTGGTCAAATCGATACCGCGGCAATGTTTCGCGATATGCTCGGTGAACATTCACAGATCAGCGAAGCTCATGTGGATTGTGAAAAAGTACAAGACCCGTATTGCCTACGCTGTCAGCCACAAGTACTTGGTGCGTGTTTAACGCAAATTCGCCAAGCAGCCGAAGTGTTGTTGTGTGAATCTAATGGTGTAACCGACAACCCATTAGTATTTGCTGATGTAGGCGATATTATTTCGGGAGGTAACTTCCACGCCGAGCCTGTGGCTATGGCAGCCGACAATTTAGCATTAGCGATTGCCGAAATTGGTGCACTAGCTGAGCGTCGTATTGCGTTACTCATTGATTCAAACTTATCAAAGTTGCCACCTTTCTTAGTTGAAAACGGCGGCGTTAATTCAGGCTTTATGATTGCACAAGTAACCGCAGCAGCATTAGCGTCTGAAAATAAATCATTGGCGCATCCTGCTTCTGTGGATAGCTTACCAACTTCAGCTAACCAAGAAGATCATGTTTCTATGGCAACTTTTGCAGCACGTCGTCTGCAAGAAATGGCTGATAACACGCAAGGCGTACTGGCAATTGAATGGTTGGCATCTGCGCAAGGGTTAGAATTTAGAAAGCCATTGCAAGCATCAGCCAAAGTTGAACAAGCTAAAGCAACACTGCGCACAAAAGTGAGCTACTACGATAAAGACCGTTATTTTGGCCCAGATATCGAAGCAGCTAATTTATTATTACAGCAAGGTGAGTTGTGTAATTTATTACCTAAAGGCGTATTACCGTCGTTTTAAATAGCAAACTGATAGTTAAAACCAAGTGATTCAATAGCCGAACCATCAATGATGCGTTCGGCGCTTTCGTCACTCGTAAATGTAGGGGGGGGTGTTCCGTATTGCTGGCATTTTTGCTGATAGTAATCTGCTTTGGTTGGATGAGCTGGGTTGACTACATTGTAAATTGACGCTGCAACTTGCCAATTCTCCAACACAGTAACAATCGCATTAATAACATCTTGTTGCTGCACCATATTAACGGTTTGGTTGCTCGAACTTTGTAGTTCTTTGCCTGCCACAAAACGCCCAGGCTCTCGCTCTGGCCCAATTAAACCACCGAGTCTAAGTACTTTTCCACCCGCATTTAATACCAGTTGCTCAGCATCAATTAATGGCTGTTGGCGTGCAGTGCTTACTTTAATCTCACTTTGCTCTGTATAGGTTAGATTATCTTGAGCATACACAGCCGTTGATGAACACAACAAAAAGCCTTTTGCATTCATGGTGCCTGCCAGTTCAATGGCTAATTTTAACGTGGCTAAATAATGGCTATCAGCGTGGCGACTACGTGGTGGTATAGCACACACCCACCACGCATTATGTAAATCTAGTTGATGAGCTAATTGCTGATCTGCAAATACTAACTGGCGCTGAAAAGCATATTGATGCTCTGCGCTGCGATGGGTGCCTTGAACATCCCAACCTTTTGCGAGCTGTTGTAAGCACAATGGCTGACCCAACCAACCTGCGCCCAATACTATTAATTGGTCTTTATTTTTACCCGCCACGTAACATCACCCTTACAATTAAATAGAAATTTGTTCACTTCTCTCATCGCACACAATAGCGATTAAGATAAAGATATGATTAGATAAGAGTGCTTACTCTACTAAATAATAAGAATGTGTGCACTTATGTTACGAAATCTATCATTACGAAAAAAAATCCTGTTATTAATTGGTGGCACTATCAGTGTGCTGTTACTTATTGCCTCGGCTTACTTTGTGAACCATATCGCCGCCTTGTCTCGTCAAAGTATTGAACGTGAAGCATACAGCTACTTACAAAGCGAACAGCTGTCAATGCAGAGCTATTTTGCTCAATATGGCAAAGTTGTAGAAACTTTTGTGAATAATCCTCATCTCGTTAACTGGTTTGACGCATGGGATAAACGCGACCAAACACTCCAAGGCGCGCCAGGCTACGAAGAAGTAAATCAAGACTTTATACGCATTAGTGGCAATGATGAAAATATTCTCTCGGCATTTTTTGCCTCCGCCAAAACCGGTGAATATTTTAAAGAGCATGAACGTACTACCCACTATAATGGCCAGCCGTATTACGCTTATAAACGTGGTTGGTGGCAAGATGCATTAAAAATTAACCGTTTATATGTCGGGCCCATTTCAGTTGATTTAACCACAGGTAATGCCTCTGCGGTTGTGCAACAGCCTGTTTATAATAAGCAACGCGAACTAATTGGTTTTGGTGGCGTCGATTTACAACTGAATAAAATCAATAAAATGGTCGAAGATATTCGTTTTAACGGTCAAGGTTTTGGCTTTTTACTCGATGGCGACCAAAAAGTGGTGCATTTATCAAAACGTACCAACCATAAACTTTCAATCACCGATGAAGGTCCTAACGGTAAAGAGGGGTTAGAAGTACTTGAAAAACAATTTAGCGACACGCAAGGCTTCAGTTCGCTCAACCAGCAAATGAAAAATAACGTCGCTGGTGATGCCAAGGTAACCTTACAAGGACAAGAGTACTTTGTGGTTTATAACCGCTTACAATTAGAGCATCCTTATCTAAACTGGTACGTGGGTATTTTAGTGCCACGCACTATGATTGATGAGCCAGTAAATGACGCGGTCATGACCACCACCAGCTCGGTCATTATTATTTTATTAATCATCATGGCAATGATTTTGTGGGCTACAAAAATGATCTCACAGCCGATCATCACCTTGACCCATATCATGCGCGATATTGCTTCTGGGGATGGCGATTTAACCCAAAAAATTACTATTGATAGCAAAGATGAAGTTGGCCAGTTAGCTCATCATATGAATACCTTTATTGATAAGTTGCACGTTATGATGCTTAATACCGCAGCACAGGCTGAACAACTTACCGATGCGGCGGCACAATTAAAATCGGTTTCGCAACAAACTAATGACGAAATTCAACAAGAAAAACAGCAGGTTGATAGTGTTAGCGCGGCAGTAACCGAAATGGCGACCACGGTTATGGAGATCTCGCGTAATGCACAACACACCAACAATGCAGCTGAGGAAGTCCAACAGATCACCGCAGATGGCGCCACTCGCTCGCAAAATGCACAAAGCGTGATGACCGCCTTAGCTGACCATATTGGCGAAGCTGCTAAAGTGGTCGCAGGCCTAGAGCAAGAAAGTGGTAACATCGGCGCCGTAGTTGATGTGATCAATTCCATTGCAGAGCAAACCAATTTGCTGGCGCTGAACGCTGCAATTGAAGCCGCCCGTGCTGGTGAGCAAGGCCGTGGCTTTGCGGTCGTAGCCGATGAAGTTCGCTCGTTGGCCAGTCGCACACAAGAGTCAACTGATGATATTCGCAACATGATCTCACGCTTACAGCAAATTGCACAGCAAGCTTCAACTATGATGCAACAAGGACAAGAGCGCGCGCAAAGCTCGGTTACGCAAACTCAAGAAGTACTAGATGCATTGCAAAACATTGCTGACTCAGTGACTAAAGTACAAGATCAAAGTCATCACATTGCCACCTCAACCGAGCAACAAACGGTGGTTGCCGAAGATATAAATAATAGTTTAGCGGCAATTAATCACTTAGTGAACAGCACTGCAGATCATGCCCTTGAGCTTGCTGATGAAGCCAGGGACCTTAACGAGCTTGCCAGCTTACTAAATAAAACCGTTAATCAGTTTAAGCTTAAGTAAGCCAATATTGATAAGCAAAAGAGTGCTCCGGCACTCTTTTTTGTTGTAGATCAATATTCCCTCGACGCATCCTTTTTATACTAACGAAAATGATATAAAAGGTGCGCGTGATGATTAATTTACCCAAATGGGATCAAAGCTTAATAAATAAGTACAATGTGTCTGGACCAAGATACACCTCCTACCCCACAGCATTGTCGTTTAATGATGGCTATCAACAACAAGACTTGATCAGTGCAGTTAACTCATCAAACAGTCGCAGCTTATCTTTATATATCCACATTCCGTTTTGCAGTCAGCTTTGCTATTACTGTGGCTGTAATAAAGTAATAACCCGCCATCAATCAAAAGCTGACTTATACCTAGATTATCTTGAAAAAGAAATCATCGCTCAAGCGCTGCTATTTGATAGCTATCAAGTACAGCAACTGCATTTAGGCGGTGGCACGCCCACTTTTTTAACAACCAGCCAAATGAGCCGTTTAATCGCGCTACTTGAGCTGCACTTTAAGTTTGCTCCCGATGCGGAGCGTGGCATTGAAATAGACCCTCGCTCACTGGCAACTGACATGCTCAGCCACTTGCGTAGCCTTGGCTTTAACCGTGTATCATTTGGCATTCAAGACTTTAATGATGATGTACAGCTTGCCGTTAACCGTCCACAAAGTGCTGATGCAGTAAAAAGTTTGATTGGTGAAGCGCGTGAACTCGGCTTCAAATCAATCAATGCAGATATGATTTATGGCTTACCACTGCAAACCCCTGAGAGCTTTAAAGAGACTATTGAGCAATTAATTGCCCTTAGTCCTGATCGTGTATCGGTATTTAATTACGCGCACTTACCGGATCGCTTTGCCGCTCAGCGAAAAATTAAGGATGCAGATTTACCTAGCGCTCACGATAAGCTCACCATGTTTAAGAATACCTTAGAACAAATGAGTAACGCAGGTTATCAGTTTATTGGTATGGATCACTTTGCAAAAACCAGTAATGAGTTAGCTATTGCACAAAATAGTCAGCAATTACATCGTAATTTTCAAGGCTACACCACTCATGGTGACTGTGATTTACTGGGTTTAGGGGTGTCATCAATTTCACAAATTGGCACTGCTATTTTGCAAAATCAAAAAGAGTTAAAGCATTACTATCACGCGATTGATAATCAGCTTGGCAGTGCAATCAGCAAAGGTATGAAACTTGATAATGATGACGTTATTCGCGCTGATGTGATAAAACAGCTTATTTGCCACTTTGAACTGAATATGCAAAGTATTGCTAATAGCTATCAACTCGACTTTAAAGATTACTTTGCCAGCTCACTGCAAGCTCTTGAGCCGCTAATAGCAGATGGCATGGTAACTATCAATGCAGACTTAATAACCGTCACAGCACGCGGCAATTTGTTTATTCGTATCATTTGTATGTGTTTTGATGCTCATTTACAAAAACAGATTAACGCGACTCTGTTCTCTCGGGTAATTTAATCTGAGTGCACAAGCATAAAAAAAGCAGACCGAGGTCTGCTTTTTTATTGACACTATAAAATTAGTTAAACACCACGTTTTCGCTACCAGGGGCTGCTTTAAACTCTTCAATGATTTTCTCACAGTCAGCTTTAATTTGCTCTGCATGAGTTTCTTCAGCACGCCAGCGAGCGCTATCTTGTTTAAATATTTCTTTTTTCGAATATTTTTTACGAGCGTCATGAGTTGGCATTTCTTTTACCACTTCATACATCGCAAATATGCCTGGATAACGCCCTGGAAGGTCTTCGTCATCCGTAAAGCTGTATTGCGACATTAGCACCCAAATACGCAAACTCCCTTCTGAGAACTCACATTGCTCTTGGTGCATAGCACGGGCGATTAAATGAATGCTGTCTGCGAGCTTGGCATTTCGCTCTAAGCGTGACTTAGCTAACTTAGCTTGCTGCTTTACCTGCTCTTTCGCGATCAGTTTTTTTTGCGCACTGAGTTTATACAGTAATTGGCCAGCATAAAATGCCAGCCCCGCAATGATCACAGCGCCAACACTCAGAGCCAAGATCATTATGTTCATTATTTATCGTCCTCGTCATCTAACCATTCATTGGCTAAATCATTCGACAAGTAATGATCAAAGTCACTATTAGCTTCTTCGCTAAACTCTTCATCATCAAAATCGTCAGCTTCGTCTTCAATACCAAGCAATTCACATAACACTTGATGACGTGCAATACGGCTGTTGAAGTATTTAGCATCTTTACCTGTTAATAACTGGCCACTTTCATGTAACTCAACCAGCTTCAATAAGCGCTCATCATTTTCTAGCGCTTCTAATTCTTGCTCTGGTGAAAGTTCAGGCTGAACTACTTTTTTCAGTTCAACTTGTGGCTTCAAGTTACGTTTAAGCTCAATAACTGGTTCAGCTGCAACGGCAATTAAAGGGATTGGTTTTTTACTACCAACACGTTTATCTTTATGTTGCTGATTACTATTACTCTCAGGCTGTAAAGCGTCTATCGAGTTACGTGAACCTGGCTTTGCACCTTTGGTCTTTTTAACGCGTTGTTCTTTCAATGCACGCATTTCTTTAAGCTTATCTTTGCTTAAACGAACAGGACCGTTAGACGGGATTTTACGTGACTTTTTAGTTCTACTCATATCTTGATCATCTCACTTAAGAGGTTTTGAGCAACGCGCATTTTAGCGTTGCGATGCTGGCCTTGCCAGAAGAATTCGGTTTGTGCGGATTGAGGTTGGGTAACTCGACTACTTGCGCACTTTCTATACATTTAAGTATAAACAATGGCTATTGTAACAGGACAAATAAAAAGGCGGTAGAGAAAACATCTCTACCGCCTGCTAATCTGAGCGCCATTTAACTGGACACTTCTCCCTTCGACTTTTTAGTCTTTATTATTGTTATTATTTTTGTTGTTCCATGTTGTTATTATTTTTACCTTCCGTGTAACATTCCATTTTGTTTTTATTTTAAACTTCCGTGAGATTTTATTATTCTCGGTCTTCATTGACTCTTTTTTAATATTCCTTCGGTGACATCAACCGATGTCTTATCCCCGATAATCACGTCACACTACTTTCCGTGTAGTTTAGTCCATTTTGTTCTTATTGTTTCAGCGACAGGGGTTAATTTACGCATTAATAATTTTGTTACAACTAATTTATATAATTTTTCTTACGCAATACAAATTGCAACATAACCAAAACATTAAATTACAATGAGTTATAATAAAAATAAAAATAAAAATAGGATTTGGCTTACAGCAGGATATGGTCAATGTCTTACAAGGAAAGAGGTAATATCGACAAAACAAAAAATACAAAAAAAGCAGCCTGAGCTGCTTTTTGTAACCACTATAGATTTTAGGATTAATAATAAAATTAATCTATACTACTTTAGTGTAGTCCACCTAAGTACTTAGAAAGCACTTCGATATCTTTGTCAGTTAGCTTTTTGGCAATATCTTGCATCATGCCATTTAAATCATTATGACGCACACCATCACGGAATTTCTCAAGCTGTGACTTGATGTATTCTGGATGTTGAAAAGAAATTTTTGGAAATTTAGCTAATGATGAGCCATTACCACGTGGACCATGACATGCTGCGCATGCTGGAATACCACGTTCTGCGTCACCTGCTTTATAAAGCATGGCGCCAACGTCAACGATATCTTTAGGTGTCTCACCTTCAGACATGTTAAGTGACGAAAAATAAGCAGCCAAATCTTTCATGTCTTGATCGCTTAATGGCATTGCCATCGCGCTCATGACTGGATCCATACGACCCTCTTTACCACCTGAAGTCATACCTAACTTCAATTCAGTAAGTTGCTTATAAATATAATCCGCGTGTTGGCCTGCAAGTTTTGGGTAGATATTAACCGGCGCATTACCGTCTGGGCCGTGACAAGCCGCACACGTTGCTGATTTTTCTTTACCTGCGTTTACATCGCCATCAAATGCTGTTGCGTTGCTTGCTGACAACGCACCAAGCAATATAGTTAAAGATAGTGCTATTTTTTTCATGGTGAATTCTCTGTTTCCGACCCTGTATCATCTACAATATGGATGTTGTGATTTATATATTCTACACGATAATAAATTCTCTGGCACGTTTTCTACTCATATTAAACTTATAAATTATAGGGTTTTGACCTAGATTAAGCTTTGACCATATCATTTTAGTTGATTTTAGGCTGTTATCTTAGTCCAAATGCGCTTTTTAATAGTGTAGTAATAGTATAAAATGCGCCCCTTAAGTGAACTTTAATTAAGTAAAGTTTACTCGCTGTAATACTTAATTAAGTTTCTAGGAGAGCCTGTGCTCAAATCTCGTATCAAATATAACACTGCATCGTTCGTTACCAGCGCTCCAGATATCACTAAATTGCCTGCTGATACGGGAATTGAAGTTGCCTTTGCTGGCCGCTCCAACGCCGGTAAGTCTAGCGCCCTAAATGCATTAACTGACCAAAAGCTGGCACGTACTAGTAAAACCCCTGGCCGTACGCAACTGATCAACACATTTGAATTAGCCGATGTTGATGATATGCGTCTAATCGATTTACCTGGCTATGGTTTTGCTAAGGTACCGATCGAAATGAAAAAGAAATGGCAAAAGTCATTAGGTGAATACCTGCAAAAACGTCAAAGTTTAAAAGGTATCGTGATCTTAATGGATATTCGTCATCCTCTTAAAGATTTAGACCGCGATTTAATTAATTGGGCAATTGGTAGTGAAATTCCAGTATTGGCACTATTAACTAAAGCCGACAAACTAAAGCAAGGTGCACGTAAAGCACAGGTGCTGCAAGTTCGTCGCGAGTTAAGCAGCTTAGAGGGTGATATTACCGTTCACGCGTTTTCATCTTTAAAAGGCACAGGATTACCTGAAGTTGCTAAGAAATTAGATGAATGGTTCCTAGGGCCAATTGTTGCAATACCACCTACTGATGTTGAACAAACGCCTGAATCAGATGCTTAATCACACGTTTAAGTAAAAACGCTGACCCGCAGATTGAATGAAATAGCCTTGCTTATCAGCTTGTGCTATTTCTGCCCACTGATAAAACACACTTCTTGATACCCGAGCACTACAGCCATACGGTAACTGTAAATACGGCACATCATTGCCCTGATAATCTTGTACTACTAAAGGTTGTTCGCAGGTTACTAGCCAAGTTCGCTGTAAATTATCCACACAACATAACACTTGCCCTTGCTCTGTCATTTCAAAGCGCCAATTTACGATTATAAAGGGAGCATCATGGACAGTAATAGCTATTTTTTCGATTGGTGTTTTTAAGTAAAAAGTATCCTGCTCTTTGCAAAGAACTGAGGCAAACAGCTTAACCATAGCGATACGAGTAATTTTACTGCCACCGTATAACCACTCACCTTGCTGATTGATGATAATTGGCAGCTCGCCACAATGCTGCGGCTGCCATTGAGAAAATGGCTTGCTTGGCTGCTCAAGTGCAGTGGCAAGCTCATTCAAAGAGTGCATTATTTAAGCTTGTTCATCGTTAATGAAAAACTAACAGGTACTGCCGTTGCTATCGATGGTAAACCTGCTAACTTTTGCAATTGCATAATGCCATCAATGACAGCAAAGTCTGCGCCATTTATGATAATTGGGCTCATTGATGAAACGCTGATATCCCCTTGCGATGACAAGTTGGCTATAACATCCAGTGTAATCTCTTTCTTAGCACCATGAAAATCAAGTTCAGCACTAATACCTTTAAATACATGTTGGCCAGGCTTAAGCGCTTTTAATTGCGTGCTTAAATTAGCTGTTATGGTTGCGGTTGGAAACTTCGCTGTTTCAAATAACAACTTGGTCATGCGTTCATTACGGATAGGGATCATCGTTTCAACTGAGCTCAGATCAATATCAACTGAGAAAGAGCCATCTTCAGCTAAACTACCTGACACATTTTTGAAGTGATGCACTTCAGCAATACTATTTGACTTAATAGACACAAAACTTACTTTGCTTTGATCATTGTTAACCTGCCAATCAGCACAGGCAACACCAGAGACTAATAGGCTTGATAACGAAAGACCTAATATCGCAATTGATTTAACCATCACGCATTCCTTTCAAAATGAAAATGAGATTCAATGGTATCACTTGTTCTATGAAGTGCAATCAATAGCATAATAAATAACAGAGACAAAAAAAACGACCCAACAAATTAATGCTGGGTCGGTATAGCAAACTGGGGAGAAGCTATCAATACAAGCACTCTTTCGAGTGCATCATCAACAGGATGTCCTACAGGATGAGGACGACGCGGACTTTACCAAACTAACCATGATAAATAAACTAAATACAGGTACTAACTAGTCGAATTGATAAACATATAACTAATACTACAAATTGCATGTTAATTTAACTTAATATTAACATTGAATTTCAGCTCAAAATTTGCTCTATTAACTAATTAGAATAAAAACTCCACACACTTTGTCTGTAAACAGCAGTTCAAAGCGTGATCAAACACACACAATAAAAGAGCACTGATCATGAAAAAAATAACCACTCTATACTTATGCTGCCTGCTATTTATCTTCAGTAATAGCGCTAATGCAGGCTATACCCAAACTAAATACCCAATTGTATTAGCACATGGCTTGATGGGTTTTGACGATGTATTAGGTGTCGATTATTTTTATCGGGTACCAGCAAGCCTCAGTCGTGATGGCGCACAGGTTTTCGTCACGGCCGTATCCTCGCTGAATAATTCTGAACAACGAGGCGAGCAGTTACTACAGCAAGTTGAACAGATTATTGCACTAACTGGTACAACAAAAGTAAATCTCATTGGTCATAGTCAAGGTGCGCAAAGTATTCGCTATGTTGCCTCACTACGCCCCGACTTAGTTGCCTCAGCGACCAGTGTTGGCGGTGTTAATTTTGGTAGCCCTGTTGCTGATGTGGTGCGCCAAGGACTGACTCCTGGCTCTAAGCTAGAAGGTATAGCTAAAACAGCCTTTGATGCATTTGGCGGGTTAATCGCATTACTCTCTGGCAATAGTCAGTTACCACAAGATGCGCTTGGTGCACTGGAGAGCTTAACCACTGAGGGCGCGCTGACCTTTAATCAAAAATATCCAGAAGGCCTACCTGCTGAGCAATGCCAGCAAGGACCTATGTATGCCACTAATGGCGTATATTACTTTTCTTGGAGTGGTACTCGAACTTTAACAAATATATTTGACCCATCAGATGCAGCACTGGCGATCACTGCAATACTGATCCCAGGCGATGACGATGGCTTAGTCTCTCGTTGTAGTAGCCATTTAGGTTATGTATTAAAAGATAATTACCGCATGAATCACCTTGATGAAGTGAATCAACTGATTGGCTTTCATCATTTATTTGCAACCGATCCACTGACAGTCTACCGTCAACATGCTAATCGCTTAAAAAAATTAGGCTTATAAACAATGAAGCGGTTGCTCATTTTAGTGCTAGTGATATCTATCACTAGCACCGCTATGATTTTTTTACTCAGCGACGATAAGCTTACAAGTGCAACGCCACCACATGTCGATCAACCGATGGCAATCGATAGCATTTTTGAACACGTTATTTTAGCTAGCCAAGAGTCCGGTGAGTTTAATGCTTCGCAGGCTCTAGAACAGTGCGAAAAGTTAGCTGCATGCGAAATCAATAGTGAGCTATTTAATCGCTACCTCAGCTTTAAAATAGCGCTGGCAGAGCTGCAGCAACAACTCGCTCATTTGCCGCTAAGCGAACAATTAATTGCAATGATCGCTTTTCAACAACGCTACTTCAATGCAGCTGAAATCACTCTTTTATTTAACGATGATAATGACTGGCAGCACTATACAATTGCCAAGCTTGAAATTAATCTGAACAACCATATTAGTGATGAATTAAAGCAACAATTGTTATCTAATTTAGAGGGCGAGCAACCTGAGCGTATTACCCAGGCACTTAAACCTAGTAACGATCTAAAAGCTTTAAACACTGAGCTAAAAGATGCCCTGCAACAACAAGACTACAATCAACTGGCAGCGGAATTTGGCGATGCTGCGGCAACAAGGTTAATCGCTCTAGAGCAGCAGCGCCAGCAATGGCAAACATTGAGTGAGCAACTCAAACAACAAATTAAACAGTTAAAACAACACTATGAGCCACAACAAGCAGAGCAAAAAATTACCCAGCTACTTGATGAGCATTTAACCACAAATCAAAAGCGACGGTTTTTAGTGTTATATCCATTGCATTAAATGAGTGACCTACTATAGCGTTAAGAAAGTAGCCGAATGGCCACCTTTTAAAAAACTGACTACCCTATTCACAGACATAAAAAAGCGCGGCTTCACTCAATACAGCCGCGCTTATATGATTTAAAAAGCTCAGTGATTAATGGGCTTGTTGCCAATTATCTCCGCTATCAGCTTCAACCACTAATGGCACATCTAATTTCGCAGCATCAGACATTAACTGGCAAATTTCTGCGGTGTATTGCTCAACACACTCAGTTTTGATTTCAAATACCAATTCATCGTGTACTTGCATCAGTAATTTAACCGTATTCGGTGCTTGTTCATACACCCATTTGTTGACTGTTAGCATGGCTTTTTTGATGATATCAGCAGCGGTGCCTTGCATTGGTGCATTAATCGCAGCACGTTCGGCTCCTTTACGGCGCGCGCCATTACGGGCGTTGATCTCTGGTAAATGTAAGCGACGACCAAAAATAGTTTCAACATAGCCATTTTCGGCAGCTTTCTCACGGGTTGATTCCATGTACTCAAGCACACCAGGGAAACGTTCAAAATACTTATCAATGTAATGTTGCGCTTCATGGCGCGGTACATCAAGTTGACGTGCTAAACCAAATGCTGACATCCCATAAATTAAACCAAAGTTAACCGCTTTAGCTTTACGGCGCATATCCGTGGTTACATCTTCTAACTCAACACCAAACACTTCCGCAGCAGTTGCACTGTGTACATCAAGACCATTGGCAAACGCATTTAACAAGCCTTTATCTTGCGATAAGTGCGCCATGATACGTAGTTCGATTTGGCTGTAATCGGCAGCCACTATTTTATAGCCATCTGCAGCAATAAAAGCCTCACGAATACGGCGTCCTTCTTCTGAACGAATAGGAATATTTTGCAGATTAGGATCGCTTGAACTTAATCGGCCAGTTGCCGTTACCGCTTGATGATAAGAAGTATGCACACGCTTCGTTTGCTCATTAACTATCAGTGGTAATTTATCAGTGTAGGTTGATTTAAGCTTAGATAAACCCCGGTGCTCAATAATAACTTTAGGCAGCGGGTAATCGTGAGCCAACTCTTGTAGTACTTCTTCAGCTGTAGAAGGTGCGCCTTTTGGCGTTTTTTTAATAACTGGCAGTTCAAGCTTTTCAAACAACAATACTTGCAATTGCTTTGGTGAGCTTAAGTTAAATGGTTCACCAGCAATCTCATGCGCTTCTTTTTCCAGCTCAATTAAACGCTCACCCAAACGCTGGCTGTGTGCGGCAAGCATTTTGCTATCAATCGCAACACCGGTACGCTCAATATCTGAAATAACGCTGACAAGCGGCATCTCTATATCTTCAAATACCGATTTAAGCTTTTCATCGGCTGCAAGTTTCGGCCATAATACTTGGTGTAAACGAAGCGTAATATCCGCATCTTCTGCGGCATAAGGTGCCGCTTTATCAAGTTCGATTTGATTAAATGTCAGCTGCTTTTTACCTTTACCAGCAATGTCTTCAAAACTGATATTTTTATGGCCTAAATATTTTAGCGCCAACGAGTCCATATCATGGCGAGTACCAACACTATTAAATACGTAAGATTCAAGCATAGTATCGAATTTAATACCCTTTAGCTCAAAACCGGCATTAGCCAATACACTCTTATCATATTTTAAATTTTGACCAACTTTAGCTTTGTTTTCATCAGCTAAAATTGGCCCGATCTTCGCCATCACCGTCTCTAAGCTTAACTGTTCAGGCGCGCCAGGATAATCATGGGCAACCGGTAAATACACGGCTTCGCCAGCTTTAACAGCAAAGCTCATCCCGACAAGTTTAGCTTGCATGTAATCAAGGCTGGTTGTTTCAGTATCAAAGGCAAATAGGTCAGCGGCATTTAATTGCTCGACTAAAGTATCTAATTGCTCTGTTGTCAGGATTGTTTCATAATGAGCATCAGCCACTTGCGGTAATTCATTCGCTTCACTAGGGACAGCCAAGTGAGTGTCTGCATCTTTTGGATTATCTAATAACTCAGCTAACCAGCGACGGAACTCACACTCGCCATACAAGGCAATCAGTTCATCACGATTTGGCTCTTGCAATTTAAAGGTATCTAAGTCTGATTCAACTTCAACATCGCATTTAATGGTAGCCAGTTCATAACTTAGCGGTAAATGATCGACTGCGGCGGCAAGCTTTTCGCCGATCTTACCTTTGATCTCACCGGCATGATCAAGCACACCTTGTAATGATCCGTATTTTTGTAACCACTTAACCGCCGTTTTAGGGCCGCATCCATCGACACCTGGGATATTATCTACTTTATCGCCCATCAAAGCTAAGTAATCGATGATCAGTTCAGGACCAACGCCAAATTTTTCAACCACAGTGTCTGGATCAGAAATACTGTCGGTCATGGTATTGATCAAAGTGACATGCTCATTCACTAACTGAGCCATGTCTTTATCACCGGTTGAGATCAATACATGGCGCTGCTGCTCTGAAGCAATACGGGCGAATGTACCAATCACGTCATCAGCTTCAACACCCTCAATACTAATAAGCGGAAAACCCATCGCCCTAATAATATCGTGCAGTGGCGCTATTTGCGTACGCAAATCATCGGGCATTGGCGGGCGGTTGGCTTTGTACTCACTGTACATATCATTACGGAAAGTTTTACCTTTAGCATCAAAAACCACCACCATATGGCTTGGATCATACTGTTTGATCAGGCTTTTCATCATGTTAACAACGCCGTAAATAGCGCCTGTTGCTTCACCTTTTGAGTTAGTTAAATGCGGTGGTGAATGATATGCACGGAATAAGTAGGAAGAGCCATCGACTAAAATAAGTGGATTTTCAGGGATCTGAGCCATGATGTAATTGGATCCTAAATGAGAGAAAACGAAATATCTGTAAGCATGCCATAAGGGCACGCATAAAACGACTGTGAATTAAGCTTTGTTTAAACCGTTAAATAAGAGTAAGTTGTGGATAACTATGTAGATAACACCCACAAGCTATTCCTCCAAAGTAATTTAAAACTACTTAGAAACAAGTTAAGTGTATGTTTTGTTTTAAAAAGATAATACGAGGTTCTTTTTTTATTATTTTTATCACAATGTGGAAAAACATTTTATTGCTTTGCTTGATTGTGGCTTTTTACAACTAAAAAACGGTTAATTCATTCCTTATAAATAACCGGACGAGCATTCTACCACAATGGATCAAAGATCATAGCGATCCTTTATAATTTTTTCCTATTAGCCAACTTTAAAAAAAGCATATAGCGCGTTTTTGCTCTGCCTCGAGTGGATTGATCGAATAAAAATAATCTTTAACTCATCATTATTGATGATCACAAAATGATCTTAATAAGGCCATAACAGTCAGCAAAAGTCATGCTAAACTGACTTTATGAATAATAAATAAGGGCATAGTATATGAAAAAAATAGCTGTAATTTTAGCAGGTTGTGGAGTTTATGACGGTGCAGAAATCAACGAAGCCGTATTAACGTTATTACATATTGCCAAAGCCGGAGCAAGCTACCAGTGTTTTGCCCCTGATATTGAGCAATTGCACACGATCAATCACCTGAATGGGGAACAAATGACCCCTAACCGGAACGTATTAGTCGAAGCGGCACGCATTGCCCGTGGCGATATCAAAGCGTTAACACTGTTAGATGCTAATGACTTTGATGCTTTGATTGTGCCTGGTGGATTTGGCGCAGCTAAAAACCTGTGTGATTTTGCGATCAATGGTGCGCAAGCACAATTAAACCCTGAAATGCTCCGTGCTGCTAAAGCATTTGCGAATGCCAAAAAACCAGCAGGCTATATGTGCATTGCTCCAGCAATGATCCCATTGTTCTACAGTGCTGGCGTAAAAACCACTATTGGTAATGATGTTGATACTGCTAACGCACTACAAAGTTTAGGCGCTCAACACATTGATTGTGCCGTAGATGATATCGTAATTGATGAGCAACATAAACTCGTAAGCACTCCAGCTTATATGTTAGCGCAGTCAATTTTAGATGCTGATGCAGGTATTGAAAAACTAGTCGCTGCGCTTTTGAAAATGAGCTAATTAGGTGCTACAAAAACCGCAAATCAGTCATTCTAAAGTAGGTGCTTTGTTGCGCTGACGCAAAAAATAGTGTTTTTTCATAAGAAAAATACATCGTAGCGTTTTATAAATTGCGGCTTAGCGTTATAATCGTTCTAAATTCCGTCATCTATCGTGATTGATCACGTTCAAATCGAAGTGAGCAAGGCAAAATGAAAAAACTATCAGCAGCATTATTATTGCTAGCAACCACCGCATACGCACAGCCATATGATAACTCTATGACTGAAGATGCGATCAAAAAACGTATCGCGCCTATAGGTGCCGTTTACTTTGAAGGCGATAAAGCAGCAGTTGCTGAAGTGCCAACAGGTCCTCGTACCGGTGAACAAGTTTACCAAGCGGCGTGCTTTGCATGTCATGGTACTGGCGCACTTGGTGCACCAAAATCAGCAGATGACTGGGCTCCACGCTTAGCTAAAGGCGCAGACACTCTATTAAACCATGCAATTAATGGCTTTAACGCAATGCCACCACGCGGTACATGCATGGACTGCTCAGATGATGAAATAAGCGCAGCTATTGATTTCATGAGCAAAAAATAATACTTAATTCTGTACTTTTTTTTATAAAGGGCTGATTTTTTCAGCCCTTTTTATTATACAAATAAATATTAACCTACCTTTATCACTATTTATTATTATCATTTTCTAATACTATTGTCCGCTTGACGATTCAGCAAAAAAGTGAAAATATAAGACCAATAAATATACAATAATAAAAATCGGTTTAATGTCACTGGAAGATATAACAGCTTTACTACATAAGCTGGAGCATAAAAATAATCGTTTAAAAGCTCTAGTCCAAAAGTATAAGCAATCCCACCACTTACAAAATGCCCTGATCCAATTATCAGAGCAAGCTAGTTCTGTTGCCGAATTAACGCTACTTTACCCTGCGATTCATGATATTTTGCAAGATTATATGCCAAGTAAAAGTTTTTACGTGGTGCTGTTAAATCAATTTAGTAACACCCTTGAACTATCTTACTTTGCTGATGAAAAAGATGGTATATCTGTGCCACTTAATCAAGATAATAATTTTATCCAAGGTGTCACTGGGTATGTGTTTAAGCAAGGTAAAACCACCTACTTCCAAGGTGATGAAATGCAGGCTGCTGCCAACAAGGGGTTATTTAAGTTACTTGGCACACCAGCAGAACATTGGGTAGGCGTCCCGGTATACCGAGAGCAAAGTATTATTGGAGTGCTAGTCGCACAAAGTTACGATAAACAACAAAGCTACTCTGAACAACAAATCGAGCTATTAGAAGTAATGTCGCTCTATTTATCAACAGCTATCGAACGAGTAAAAAAACGCGAACTATTAGAGTCTGAAGTAAAAATAAGAACTCGTGCATTAACACAGAGCAATGAAGCGCTTAACCTCGAAGTAGAACAACATAAAAAAACCCTCGAACGCCAGCATATTTTGTTTAAAATTTCAGAGTTAGCAACGCAAACAAAGCATATCAATGAAGTATATCAACAAGTACATGAAATAATAAAATCAATAACTTACGCTGAAAACTTATACATTGCATTGTATGATCGCGAAACAGGTTGGTTAAACTTTCCGTACTGTGTGGATGAATATAGAGATAATACCCAACCGCGTCCTTTCGCCAAAGGTTATAGCGAATTAGTATTACGTACCGAACAAACTCAGCTTATTGATTGTACTAGAGCACAAAAACTACTCAAGTCAGGCGAAGTCGAGCGACTTGGACAAGTCTCTGACTCAAACTCAGCAACCAGCTGGTTAGGTGCACCATTAAAAACTGCGCAAGGTGTAATTGGCTTAATAACTTGCCAAGCCTACAACCATAAGCATATTTTCAATCAAGACGACTTTGAATTAATTACCTTTGTATCACATCAGATAGCGACTGTATTACAAGCACATTTGGCTGCTCAAGCCTTAAAACAAAGTCATCAACAATTAGAGTTTCGGGTTGCTGAAAAAACCAAAGAGATCCGCCAAACCAATATGCATTTACAAATGCAAATTGAAGAGCGTAAAAAAATAGAGCAACAGCTGTATCATGATGCCCACCACGATCCACTTACTGGCTTGCCTAATCGCAGTTTATTTTTAACCCAATTAGAAAAAACTCTACAGCATTATCAACGTTACCCTGAACAACAGTTTGCTGTGCTGTTTATTGATTTAGACAAGTTTAAGGATATTAACGATCAACTTGGTCACCAAGCTGGTGATCAGTTTTTAATTAGCGTCAGTGAGTCTTTCTCACAATGTATTAGGGAGCACGATTTACTTGCGCGTTTAGGCGGCGATGAGTTTGTTATTTTATTAACTCATTTAACTGATCGTCAACAAGCCGAAGATGTTGCTAAGCGATTAATTGAACTAATGAAAAAACCATTTTGCATGAAAGGTATATGTGTACAAAGTGGTGCCAGTGTCGGTATTACCTATTCGAAAACAAACTACAAGCATACGGATGAAATTATTCGTGATGCTGATGCTGCCATGTATTATGCAAAAAATGCCGGTCGCAGCCGGTTCGAGTTTTACCATCCACTGCTTAGTGCCGGCACCAGCCCGTATGAGTTAGAAACCAGTCATCACTTAGACTCTTTACCAATGCATTTTCGCTGCTCTGAAATTATTACACTTGATGAACAGCATCAGTCAGAGTCGCTACTTGAAGCATTTGGTGAACACCCAGTACTTGGTAGCACTAGTTTTGAAATATTAAAGAAGTTTGCCGCTGATAAAGCACAACAGCTGGAAGTGGAATTACAGTTATTAACTAAAGCGTGTCAACAAATCCAAACGGCACAACTGCAGATGGTGTTATTCCCTTGCTCGGGCTTATTACTGGAAAAAATTGAATTCCAGGCGTTATGCCAAACAATGCAAAACCACAACATAACGAAACAAATTTGTTTATTGTTTAATGAACAAGAGATCCGTTACGCCTCAGCGGTACAAATTAGTAATTTAAAAGTATTGAGTAAACAAGGCTATTCGATTGGCTTAAATGATTTTGCTAAAGATCGCTGCGAACTTAATTTACTATGCGATATTAATTTCGATTATTTATTACTTAGCTCTACCTTTAGTAAACGAGTGTTACAACAACAAAGCTTTGATTTACAACTACAAGGTGTACTAGCAATAACTAAGATAAAACAAATAAAAGTAATCGCGAAAGGCCCTTCAATATTAAATTATAGAGCCTTACTAGACACTCATGGTTTATCACTATTTATTGGTAGGCAGCATGCAATTAGTTCTACAGCAACACTCCCAGCTGACTCTTCGAACGAGCAAATTTTAAATTAACGATATGCGTCGCGGATAACCAGTTTATTATCCGCAGCTCAGATGAACTACTCAGGCTTTTTCAGCATAGCACGTAAATTAGCAACTCTGGCTTGGCCCTTTTCCATTCGTTCGGCTTGCGTATTTGGCGCTTTTTTATTTTCAAATGCTAAATCATCTTGCGGTAGCTCTTGTATAAAGCGGCTCAACTCTGTTTGTGATGTTTCGCCAAATTGACGACGAATTTTCGCATAGGTCATGGTCAGCTCTTGCTGAGCACGAGTGATCCCCACATAAGCTAAGCGACGTTCCTCATCAACGTTTTCTTCATCAATACTTACTTGATGCGGTAATAACCCCTCTTCCATGCCTACCATAAATACGTAAGGATACTCCAAGCCCTTAGAGGCATGCAGCGTTAGTAATTGCACTGCATCGGCTTCATCTTCTTCTTCGTTACGTTCTAACATGTCACGCAACGTTAACTTACTCACCACTTCAGCAAGCGTCAACGGCGGATTATCCGCATCACCTGTGAGCATATCGGTGATCCAACGGTACAACTCAGAAACATTCTTCATGCGCATTTCTGCAGCTTTCGCACTCGGTGATGACTCGTATAAATAAGCTTCGTAATTTATTTGTCTGACTAAATCTTTTACCGCTTCAAGGGTATCACCACGTACCGCATTATCTGACAGCTCAACCACCCAACGTGCAAATCCCGCTAACGAGTTTAAACCGCGACCTTTTAAGCGATAACCTAAGTCATTATCAAAACAGGTGGCAAATAAACTGGCATGTTTTTCATTGGCTAGGGTACCCAACTTTTCCAGCGTAACTGTGCCTATTTCACGGCGCGGAGTATTCACAATACGTAGAAACGCATTGTCGTCATCTTGATTCACCAATAAGCGCAAGTACGCCATTATATCTTTGATCTCAGAGCGTGAGAAAAACGACATTCCGCCACTGATCTTGTAAGGTATTCGGTTACTCATTAACGACTTTTCAAAGCCACGCGCTTGGTGATTACCACGGTATAAAATAGCATAATCTTTATAACTGGTGCGTTTCATAAATTTATGCGAGATGATCTCAGCGACGACCCGCTCTGATTCATGCTCTTCATCACGACAGCCAATCACTTTGATCGGCTCGCCATTTTCTAACTCACTAAACAGTTTTTTATCAAATTCATGAGGGTTATTGGCAATCAAGATATTAGCAGCTTTTAAAATACGCTTCACACTGCGATAGTTTTGCTCAAGCTTAATGAGCCGTAAACCTGGAAAGTCTTTGCTTAATAACACTAAGTTTTGTGGTCGAGCACCGCGCCATGAATAGATTGATTGGTCGTCATCACCTACCACGGTAAAACGCGCACGCTCACCCACAAGCAACTTAACTAATTGATATTGACTGGTATTGGTATCTTGATATTCATCCACCAGCAGGTAACGGAAACGTTGTTGCCAACGCTCACGCGAGGTTGCATTATTGATCAGTAATAAGGTGGGGATCATGATCAAGTCATCAAAATCCAAAGCATTATAGGCGCGTAACTGGGTTTGATAACGCGCATACAATTGCGCAAATAGCGCTTTTTGTGGCTCTCGCGCTTCGCGAATCGCTTGCTCTGGTAAAATAAGCTCGTTCTTCCAGCTGCCTATTTGCATTTTTAATAGATTGAGTAAATCTTTGTCTTTTTTTAGCTCTTCTTCAGTTAAGTCAGCAATTAATTGCCCGGTATCTTGATCATCAAATAATGAAAAGCCTGGTTTAAAACCCAGCGTTGTTAGTTCTTTTTTAATGATCTCAAGGCCTAAGGTATGAAAGGTAGATACCCACAAGCCTTTTGACTCTTTTTTACCTAACGTTTGAAAAACTCGCTCGCGCATCTCTTTCGCCGCTTTATTAGTAAAGGTCACCGCGGCAATATTACGTGCTTGATACTCACATTTTTGTACTAAGTAAGCGATTTTATTAGTAATTACACGAGTTTTTCCTGATCCCGCCCCCGCCAGCACTAGGCATGGACCACTAATATATTTTACCGCTTCATCTTGTTTAGGATTGAGTTTCATATCGACCAAAGAGATTGCATTAAAGACGGGCAATTTTAACGTAATCACTACAATACGCCTAGCCAATAAGGTAACATTAGCCATTATCATTTACGCGACAGTAAGGGACAGACATGATCAACCCAGCAAAACTTGAAGAAATTGCCAAACAGATTTCCAGTAACATGCCGCAAGGCGTTAAAAACCTTGCCGATACGTTTGAAGCGAAAACCAAACAAGCTATTCAAAATAAGCTTGCTGAGATGGACTTTGTCAGCCGTGAAGAATTTGATGTACAAAGCCAAGTACTAATTCGCACCCGCGAGAAGCTCGTTGCATTAGAAGCGAAAGTTGCACTACTTGAGCAACAACTCAGTAGTAATAAGCAAAGCGAGCAACCCGAATAATACCGTTTTAGTTATTACTTCAGGCAGCTTCGGCTGCCTGATTTGTTTTACGCCTTGCATACACGCGAACACCTATATACGATACGTATACGTTTTATATATAGGCACTGTTATGGGTATCGTAAAAATCAGCGATCAACTGCACGAAGAGATCCGCAAAGCCAGTACCACTATGGTACGATCTATAAACTCTCAATCTGAATACTGGATAAAGATAGGCATGCTAGCTGAGCTTAATCCAACCATGACCTACGCCGAAATAATCAAACAGCAACTTGCACAAGCCGATGTAACAGCTGGAGAATCTTTGCATGAGTGAAATAATTATTAAAACTCCCGCACAAATAGAGCTAATGCGTGAGTCTGGTCGCCTACTGGCAAAGGTGTTTGCCTATTTAGATCAACAGGTCAAAATCGGCATCACCACAATGGAGATCAATGATTTAGTAGAGCGCTATATTGTTGATGAACTTGCTGCACGTCCTGCCAGCAAAGGCCAATACGATTATCCTTATGTGTTAAACAGCTCAGTAAATGAAGTAGTCTGCCATGGTTTTCCAGACTCTAAACGCGCATTAAAATCAGGCGATATCGTCAATTTAGATATTACCCTTGAGAAGAATGGCTTTATTGCCGATTCAAGTAAAATGTATATGCTTGGTGAAGTGTCTCCGTTGGCCAAGCGCTTAGTCGAAAAAACTTATCAAGCAATGTGGCAAGGCATCAAGCTCGTAAAACCGGGAGTGAGGTTAGGCGATATAGGCAACGCTATCGCTAATTTTGCCCATACTAATGGCTATAGCGTTGTACGTGAATACTGCGGACATGGTATTGGCGAGCAAATGCACGAAGAGCCGCAAGTTTTACATTATGGTAAACGCAATACCGGCGTTGAACTTAAAGAAGGTATGACCTTTACCATTGAGCCGATGATCAACCAAGGGGCGGCAAAAGTAAAAACTAAGCCGGATGGCTGGACTGTGGTTACTCGTGATAAAAAGCTTTCTGCGCAGTGGGAGCACACCATTGTCGTCACCGCTGACGGCTATGAGGTACTGACTTTACGCGAAGAAGAAATCGCTATTGCGACGATATAAGTCAGGTTAACACCATGGCCATTTTATTAGTAAATGATCCATTGCCCCATTTGAGCTTTCAAAAATTCGCACCCGATCAACGCTTAACTGATTGGGTGCAGTGTTATTGGAAAATAGGTTCAACAACCACACAAGCAGCACAGTTATTTAAAGAAAAGCTCTACCCTGATGCAGGCGCAAGCCTAACAATTAATTTTAGCAATGCGACACCCGTTATTACCTTCGCATTTAATCGTCAAACGCAGGCAACAACTTTCAGCAATCAGGATTATTTAGTCAGTATTCGTTTTGCGCCTACTGGTGCTTATCACTTATTAGGTATAACGCTACACGAGTTAGCTGAAGAAAATTATCTACTCGGTGAAGATTTTACCCCAAGCTGGTATCACAGTTTAATAGCATGTGTTGAACAAATGCAAAGCAGTCCACTAACCAGCCAACTGTATTTACTCGAGCAGTGGTTACTCAGCCAAGCAATTAGCAATCAACTCGTAAAAAGCAATACCATTAAAGTGATCAAGCAGCTTATTCAACTCAATAATTCCACCAGCTATGTAGGCAAACAACTTGGCCTGACACGTCGTACTCTTGAGCGCCGCTTAAAAAAAGAAGCCGGGGTTAGTCCAGCTCAATTACAGCAATTTTACCGACTAAAAGCCGCACGCACGCTTCTAGCTGACAGCCAAACACCGATAACAGATATAGCCTTGCAATGTGGCTATTATGATCATGCTCACTTTTGTCATGCCTTTCATAATTTTACTTTTGAAACACCACTGCAATATCGCAAGCGAAAAACACCGAAAGTATAGAGGGTGTTTTCACCACACAAAAAACACATCGACTTAGCCTTTAAAACTAAGATTACAATTACTGAAGGTAGCCCGTGCCCAGATAGGACGCAGTGCTTAGGTTACGTACTTATTCTACTACGTAACGTTCAAACACTTTAAGCCCAGCACTTTTATAGTTAACATCAACTTCATCGGCACAAGTAACGACTGACTCTAAGTCGTGTAAGTGACCGTTTGCTAGACCATAAACCCAACCATGAATAGTCAACTCTTGGCCACGCTGCCATGCTTCTTGGACGATATTAGTACGGCATACATTGCGTACTTGCTCAATTACATTCAATTCAATCAAGCTATTGAGACGATCTTTTTCTGCGAGTGCATTGATCTTTGAGGTGTATTTTTCTTTTACATCACCGACGTGACGAAGCCAGTTATCAATTAAACCAAACTTAGCATCTTTGAGTACTGCCTGAACACCACCACAGCCATAGTGACCAACAACCATAATATGTTTAACTTTTAACACTTCAACGGCGTACTGCATCACTGATAAGCAGTTATGATCGGTATGCACCACCACATTCGCCACATTACGATGAACAAATAGCTCACCCGGCATTAGATCAACGATTTCATTAGCCGGTACGCGAGAGTCCGAACAACCAATCCACAAGTATTCTGGGTTTTGCTGCATGGATAGAATTTTAAAAAATTCTGGATCATCTTTACACGTTCGTTCAGCCCAGCGTTTATTATTTTCAAATAAGTTTTTTAATTTTCTCATTACATCTCTTTTCTGTCTTTGACGGTAGCTTGGATCAAGATATTACGTGGCGTTAATTGTTTTTCGCAAAACGTCTGCACACTGACTTGATAACCTTGTTGTTGCAAATATAAAGCACGATCGAGCACAAGCCAAACCTCAATTGCTCTTCTAAACACATGACGGACCAGTTCGATACGTTCAGTGACTTTTTTGCGCATTTCGCCTTTTTTTAAAAATGACTCATAATCAATACCTTGTGGTATATCTAGCGCCTTTTTCTCCGCGGCCCATGCACAAAAAGCTTTAAATGAATCTGAAAAAATAGCTTTGTTAACTGAGGGCACACTGACGTAGTTTTGTTCGCTGGTGAGACTTTTGCGTAAAGCATCAAAACCCAATCGCCATTGCACTTCAGTTTTACGAACTTTATCTACCCGAGAAGGCGCTGTCACCGTCTCTTGTAGTGCTAATTTTAAATCACGATGCGTTAACTGCAGTTGACTACGCTTACCGGCATCGCTCATAGCTTGATAATCATTCGGGGTGAATAAGTGATAGCAACACGGCGATAGACTGATTTTTTGCGTTTGCGCGCTAGCCGCGTTACTCATAAACGTCTGATGTAACGCTCCGCAAGCATGCAGCGCTACGGCATGTTGTGCTTGTTGAAAATACTCAGTTACATCATCTTTAAGTACATCTGCTTGGCTAAAGTGCATGGCTAACCCTTGTTGCAGAGCACTTTGCTGACCTTGTTCACATAAATGTTGTTGCAGTTCGATGCTGTGCACACTCGGCGCACGGTTAAATGCCAGCATACGTCCTAAATGGCCTTTACCCGCACACCATTCTAATACAGGTAATTGTGATTCTTGGCCAAGCGCACAAACAAAATCTTGCAGCTGCGCAAACTTGCGCCCTTTAATACCATTGCTGATCCAAAACGGATATTCGCTACGCGTAGTAGAGGCTTGAGGTAAGTAACACAATGTAGCTAAGTTATTGACTACGGGAATATACGGGCTAAAAAATTGATACAAGGCATCTTGATTGCTATCGAGATCGGCAACTTGTTGATCGCTCAACAGCGTTAATGGTTGTTCTAATTCAGGCCATGGCAGCTGATCAAAATCGAATGCAGTGCATTGCCAATAATGGCGAGTACTATGTAATAAGTTATCTAGGGCTGTAAACTGCTCAGCAAGGATCATGTGATTTTAGCGATGGTCATTTCATTTATGCATTATACGCTTTTTCTGAACATCAAGCGTAAATAAAGTGGTATAGATAACAAACTAATTATAATTGCCGCAATAAGCATCCACGACATTTTAATTTGTTCAGGTTCAACATACTGGTAAATAAAGCCATCTTGCGCCTGATTAAATTCGTCTTGCTCAATCCCGTATAGGTCAGCAATCAACCGCCATTTCGCTATCGACATAGATCCTAAATTAGTGCCAGGTGGTAAAATATAATCACTCAATACTTCAGCTTCATAGGCAAGCTGAGAAAAACTTTTATTGGGTGCGTATTGGTGTTGAGTTAATGTAATTGTTTCATCCATATGCATCATTGCATAGCGCCAGCCCTTTAAGCTGGCCTGATAAAATGCTTCAACTGTTTGCGGATGTTGTTCGAGCATATTCTCTGTGGTGTAAAGAATATCGCTATACACATTAATTCCATACTTCTGCGGGCAAATAAGTCTATAGTCAATGCCTTGCTCACGCATAATATACGGCTCATTAGTCACGTACACTTGCATCGCATCAATACTCCCAGCTAACCAATCCGCACTGCTGTTACCACTTTCATAAGAAGGTAAATTATTCGTTTGGATACCACTGCGTTCGAGCATTACCAATAATTCGGCATTTTCTTTGCGGCTGATACTGCTAAGACGCTTGTTGACAAAATCCCGAGGATGAAAAATATCGGAGCTTTTTTTTACCATCCAACAATAAGGAGAAAATTGTAAAATAGCAGCCATTGCCACCAAGGGTTTACCTGCGATCCGTTGCTGTAAAATACCTGAGTGCCCGACCCCGAAGTGAGCTTGGCCCGCCAACACTTTAGTGAAGGTATCTGGGTTATCAGGATCTGCCGGTAAAATAGTGACGTTTAGCCCTGCCGCTTTGTAAAAGCCTTGTTGCTGAGCCATATAGTAACCAGAAAATTGAAATTGATGCGTCCACTTTAGTTGTAAAGTCACATCCGCTGACGCAAAACTTTGCCCGCTGAGTATAAGCAAAGTGGCATAAAGCTTAAGTTTCAGTCCTTTAAATGACAAATCGTGATCTAATAAGTTAGCTAATATTGCTATAACTATAGATAAGATATTCAATTAACCCAAGACTTTAAGTTTGCAAATAGACAAAAAAACACCTCAATTGAGGTGCTTGCTTATACTAAAACCACTTCAAGCTACAGAATTCGTATCTTGAAGTGGTTTGGGTATATATCTTTAATTATTAACCGCTTTCACCCTATCGATGGGACGTTGAGTAGTTAAAAATTGGGTAAAACACGGATTCAGTGTTTCATCTTGCACACTGTAACCTAAGCGATTTAAATGCTCGTTGAATACCTCATACTGACTAGGCTCAATCGCAAACCCTGCTAATACATTGCCCATCGAACCACCATGATTCCGATAATGAAACAAAGTAATATTCCAATTGCTGCCTAAAGTATCTAAAAAGCGCGCCAGTGCGCCTGGATATTCAGGAAATTCAAAGCGTAATAACCGCTCATGCATCTGCTCAGGTGCTTTACCACCAACCATATAACGAACATGTAATTTAGCCAGTTCGTTATCTGATAAATCACAAAATTGATAGCCATTGGTGGTTAAATCAGCTGTGAGCTCATCTAACTCTTGCTGACCTTGGCGCAGTGCAACACCAACAAATATTTGCGCTTCACCAGGGCCTGCGTAACGGTAGTTAAATTCAGTAATTGCGCGACCACCTAATGAGGCGCAAAACTGTTTAAAGCTGCCTTTTTCTTCATTGATGGTTACTGCTAACAACGCTTCGTTTTTCTCTCCCAGCGCAGTACGCTCAGCCACATAACGTAAGCGGTCAAAGTTTAAGTTTGCGCCAGATAACACAGCTGCTAAATGCAGCCCTTTTTGGCCTGTTTGCTGACACCATTTTTTCAGCCCAGCCGTTGCCAGCGCACCTGATGGCTCAGCAATCGCACGGGTTGAAACAAAAATATCTTGCATCGCCGCACATATTTCATCACCGGTTACAGTGACTACTTCATCACAAAACTTTTGCGCCAAACGAAAGGTTTCGGTACCAATAATTTTTACCGCAACACCATCGGCAAAACTGCCAACCCGTTCAAGCTCGACGGGTTTGCCTGCTGCAAGTGCCGCTTGTAAACAGGCACTTTCATCAGCTTCTACACCGATTACTTTTATATCTGGGCGCAATGACTTTATATACACGGCCATACCAGCAAGTAAGCCACCACCACCAACTGGAATAAATACCGCATCAAGTTGATTAAGCTGCTGCATTAATTCACGTGCAACCGTGCCTTGCCCTACAATTACATCAGGATCATCAAATGGAGGAACAAATATGCCGTCGCGCTGCTCAGTAAGTTCTAGTGCATAAGCTTTGGCAGCATCAAAATGATGGCCATGTAAAACCACTTCGCCACCAAGCGCACGTACCGCATTGACTTTGATTTCAGGGGTCGTCACTGGCATTACAATCGTTGCTTGATGCCCTAAGTGTGACGCACTGAGCGCCACCCCTTGAGCATGATTTCCAGCTGAGGCAGTGATCACCACTGAACCGGCTGGCAGTTTAGCCAGTTTGTTGTATGCACCACGCAGTTTAAACGAATAAACTGGCTGCTGATCTTCGCGCTTTAGCCATACTTGATTACCAAGACGAGCACTGAGTTCAGCCATTTCGCTAACCTCAGTAACTTTTGCCAGTGGTTCCATATTGGCTTGGATAATAGCGCGAAAATAATCGAGCTCTTGAGAAACCATAATTAACTAAGCTCCTCCAGTTTGGCTAAATCACGCACCGCGCCTTTATCAGCACTGGTTGCAAGTAGCGCATACGCTTTTAGCGCAGATGATACATAACGTTCACGATCGAGTGGTTTGTACGCTTGTTTACCACGAGCAAGTTGCTTTTGCTTACGCGCTTCAAGTTCTTCATCTGTTAACGCTAACGTGATTTCGCGGGTAGCGATATCGATAATAATTTTATCGCCGTTTTCAACGTAAGCAATGGCACCGCCACTGGCCGCTTCTGGTGAAACGTGGCCAATTGATAAACCTGACGTACCGCCCGAGAAGCGACCATCGGTTATAAGTGCGCACTGCTCAGCCAAACCTTTTGATTTTAAGTAACTGGTTGGATAAAGCATTTCCTGCATGCCAGGTCCGCCTTTCGGTCCTTCGTAGCGAATAACGACTACGTCACCGGCTTTTACTTCGTCATTTAAAATGCCTTCAACTGAATCGTCTTGTGATTCATACACCACGGCGGTGCCTTCAAAGTGTAGCATTTCATCAACCACACCCGCGCTTTTCACAATACAACCATCAACAGCTAAATTACCCGATAGTACGGCTAAGCCACCATCTTGACGAAACGCATGTTCAACGCTACGGATACAACCATGTTCACGGTCATTATCGCCTTCATCCCAACGACATTCTTGGCTCATTGCTTTGGTGGTGCGAATACCTGCAGGTCCCGCTCGATAAAACTTTTGTGCGGCTTCGTTGTTTGGATCAGTGGCATCCCATTTTTTAACTAGCTCTGCCATAGTCATACCAGCAACATGGTTTACCGACAGATCCACTAAGCCCGCTTTGCCAAGCTCGCGAATTATTGCCATCATGCCACCTGCACGATGCACATCTTCAATATGGTATTGCGCGGTTGCAGGCGCGACTTTACATAAGAAAGGTGTTTTACGAGATAACGCATCAATGTGCGACATATCAAAATCAACACCGGCTTCTTGCGCGGCGGCAAGTAAATGCAATACGGTATTTGACGAGCCACCCATAGCAATATCAACCACCATGGCATTCATAAACGCGGTTTTATTAGCGATAGCACGCGGCAAGACTTCTTTATTATCTTTTTGGTAATACTCACGGCATAAATCAACAATTCGTGCACCGGCTTCAACATACAGTTGTTTACGATCTTTATGAGTCGCAAGTGTAGTGCCGTTACCAGGTAGTGCGAGGCCAATTGCTTCTAATAAACAGTTCATTGAGTTGGCGGTAAACATGCCCGAACACGAGCCACAGGTAGGACATGCTGAGCGCTCTACTTGCTCTGAGTCAGCATCACTTACTGATTCATCAGCACCTTTTACCATGGCATCAACTAAATCTAGTTTGATATCAATATTGGCAAGCTTAGTTTTACCGGCTTCCATTGGGCCACCAGACACAAAGATTACTGGAATATCTAAACGAAGTGCCGCCAGCATCATTCCTGGGGTGATTTTGTCGCAGTTAGAAATACAGATCATTGCATCGGCGCAGTGACCATTTACCATGTATTCAACTGAGTCAGCAATTAAGTCGCGCGATGGTAATGAATACAACATACCGCCGTGGCCCATGGCAATACCATCATCAATGGCGATAGTATTAAATTCTTTTGGCACACCACCCGCTTGAGTAATGGTTTCTGCCATAAGCTCACTGAGTTGGTTAAGGTGCACATGACCCGGTACAAATTGCGTGAATGAGTTTACAACCGCAATAATCGGTTTGCCAAAATCGCTATCTGTCATTCCTGTTGCACGCCATAATGCACGAGCACCTGCGCGCTTTCGACCTTCAGTTGTTGTTGCACTTCTTAATTTAGCCATAGTTACCTCAGTGTTTGCAGTTACTTATAATATGTAACTGACATCCTCATTCTTAAATTTTTATTGCTAAGGGGAAAAGACCCAATAGCCCTGTTGATTTAGTTTTTACAGCAAACTACATTGCTTGCTGTTGTAAATTTTCTAGTGTTACTTGCTTAACGTCCACCAGCTTATTGAGCTGCGTGGTTAATAAGTGAATTGGCTTATCACTGTCGACCGTCATAGCCACATGGTAATGACCATCATCCATATTCAATTGAAAATGGGTTAAATCAAAACCACGATGACGAACTACACGCAAAAAGCGCTCAACGGCGATACTTTGATTTTTTAAAGCGACTGTTAAACTGTGTTTCATTTTCCACTCTCCGTCATCATTTCGTCATTCGCGGCACCTGGCGGTACTAGCGGCCAAACATTTTCTTTATCGTCGATACAGGCATGTACTATATAAGGACCTTTACTATTCACTAATGCTGTAATTGCATCATCAACTTGGTTAGCGTGGGTGATCGTTTGCCCAGCGATACCAAATACGGCAGCCAATTGCACAAAATCAGGGTTATCTGATAAATCAGTTTCAGAATAACGCCCTTCAAAAAATAACTCTTGCCATTGACGAACCATACCTAAACGTTGGTTATCTAAAATTAATATTTTTACCGGTAAATTGTTACGACGAATAGTGGCTAACTCTTGAATGTTCATCATGATTGAACCATCACCAGAAACAGTGATCACAAAATCATTTGGTCGAGCTACTTGCGCACCAATGGCCGCAGGTAAACCAAAGCCCATAGTGCCTGCACCACCACTACTTAAGTGGTTGCTTGGATGACTAAACTTCATATGTTGTGCCACCCACATTTGGTGCTGGCCTACATCACAACACACAACGCCTGTACTTGGCATCCGCTGGCTTAGTTGGCTTAATAAATACGGGGCATATACTTTTTCGCCCGGATAGTCATAGCGCCATGCATGTTCAATCATCATCTCTTTGGCATGATCACGCCATGCTTGTTCAGTTACAAAGCACTCTAATTGCGGCAATGAGGTTTTTAAATCAGCAACTAACGATGCTTTAGCTGGTTTACGCTTACCAATTTCAGCAGCATCTATATCTAAATGGATCAC
Source organism: Pseudoalteromonas rhizosphaerae (assembly GCF_028885455.1). NCBI lineage: Bacteria > Pseudomonadati > Pseudomonadota > Gammaproteobacteria > Alteromonadales > Pseudoalteromonadaceae > Pseudoalteromonas > Pseudoalteromonas rhizosphaerae. The sequence continues at coordinate 660,063 of NZ_CP118496.1, read as the reverse complement.
TTTTGCTTTAGCCGCAAACTTGCCTAAATTACCTGTTACACGATCATCAAAGCGCGCACCGATACATACGAGGACATCACACTCTTGTACCGCTAAATTTGCAGCTTGGCCGCCATGCATGCCCAACATACCTAAGTTATATTCGTAATCAGGTAATACACTGCCCAATGCTTTTAGCGTTGAAACCGCAGGCATTTGGGTTTTTTCTAAAAATTGCATTAGCTGTACTTGCGCATCAGCCGCCTGTACACCGCCGCCTACATAGGCAACAGGCCGTTTGGCTTCGCTTAATAGTTGGTTAGCAATAGCCACTTGCTTTAAATCTAACACCGGTAAGTAATCATCAGCCGCAAGCCAAGGATGAAAAGGCACTTGCGCCATTTGAATATCTTTTGGTATATCTACTAACACAGGGCCTGGACGACCTGATTGCGCTAAATGCATGGCTTCTTGCAGTATTTCGGCTAAATCTTCAGGACGTTCAACCATATAACTGTGCTTAGTGCAGGATAATGACATACCTAATACATCAATCTCTTGAAACGCATCAGAGCCAATGGCAGCAGTTGGTACTTGGCCTGTGATCGCAAGTAATGGCACTGAATCCATCATCGCATCAGCAAGCGCGGTGATTAAGTTAGTAGCCCCAGGGCCTGAAGTCGCAAAACACACCCCAAGTTTACCCGTGCTACGAGCAAAACCAACAGCAGCAAAACCTGCACCTTGCTCATGACGAGTGAGATAATGTTTAACCGGCGCACCATACAGCGCATCGTAAATTGGCATGATTGCCCCACCAGGGTAACCAAATACTTCTTTTACGCCGTGTTTGGCTAATAAATCAATTGTTAACTCTGCGCCTGTCATTAAATAATCCTCATTCCTCAGTGACATATCTATACTTAACTATTGCTAAACCCTGAAACTAAAAAGCCCCCCGACTGGTTAAGTGCGGGGGGCTTTTATAATGCTTTACGTATTTTTAAAGCACTAAGTAGCCCCCGCGGTAATAATAATCACCACGACGTTAATAAGGACTAGGTTTAGTGCGTTTGTAAGCATGTAATAAATACCAAAATTTGTTAATTTACGAAGGAATTGCAACTCCCCCGCTGTCTTTTTATATTAGTACCGCGATGGGAGTGCTAAGTCAACCTTAAAATCAATCTAAAAAAACACTCACCAATCAATTTTAAAGGCATAAAAATCCAATATGTAAGCCTAAATAGATTAATTTTCCTAATATATGAAGCTATTGATATTTCATACCTCGTTATAACCAATTACTGGTTTGATTAATTTTTGACGAAATCACAATAAATCATTCTTTTTTAAATCACCTCATTCAGGAAATGACTAGCTATCCTTAAGTGTTTCTTAAGTCTTGGACTCTACTATGCAGGTATTAAATTATTATTATTGAGTTCTCAATTTATGTTGGTAGGCCAATTTTTCAGTTCAGGTTTTAAAAAGCGCTTCTACATTACCTGTAGCGCCAATACTTTTATTATTGCATTGGCATGTTATTACTGCTTAATAATCAATATTCCTTTTATGCATGGTGCATTCAACGCAATCACCACACTGCCCTCTTTTTCATGGTTATTTTTACTCTCAGTACCGTTACTGTTACTTTGCTTACTAATTATTTTCTTTTCATTATTATCTAGCCGCTGGCTACTCAAACCAATTAATTACATATTATTGTTAAGCTCATGTGCCGCTCTTTACGGCACTTTAAATTATGGAGTGGTATTTGACTATTCGATGATTCAAAACACCTTTGAAACTGACGGTCATGAAGCGGCAAGCTATCTGAACTTGCAATTTATCATGTTCTTTTGTTTATTTGCCTTAGTGCCGCTATTGGTTTTAATTAAAACCAATATTCGTTTTAGTCCGCTAACCAAAGAGCTGGTAAGTCGCAGTAAACTCGTACTTAGCTGCTTTGCTCTAATCGCCGTAATTGTGTTGAGCTTTTATGCTGACTACGCCGCCACCGGACGTAATAATCAATTATTAAAAAAAGAGTTAATTCCATTTCAATACTTAAGCAGTGGCTATAAATATATTCGCGATCAATGGCTGGTCTCTGACGAACCATTTCAAATTTTAGACCCAGCGCCAGTACTAAGTGCATCACAACACACGCAAGTAACCGTTATCGTGGTAGGTGAAACAGCACGTGCTGAAAACTTTGCTTACCAAGGCTATACACGCGATACCAACCGTTTCACTCGACCTTTCAAAGTAACGTACCTGAACAATGTAGCGTCCTGTGGAACCGCAACAGCGGTATCGGTCCCTTGTATGTTCTCACAACAAAACCAAGCTGAGTTCTCACGTAACGAAGCTGATAACCAGCAAAACATTCTCGACATTGCCCAAAGCGCTGGCGCTGATGTGTTGTGGATTGATAATAACAGTGGCTGTAAAAATGTCTGTAATCGCGTCACCAACATTACCATCAAGGTAGATAACTCTGCACTTTGTGAACAACAGCATTGCTATGACGAAGCGTTACTAGCACCACTTAAACGTAAACTAGCTAATCTAAGCCAAGCCAATACGGTCATTGTATTGCATATGATGGGCTCTCATGGACCCACTTACTTTCAACGCTACCCAGATCAATTTAAGCAATTTACACCAACCTGCGACCGCAGTGATATACAAAACTGTAGCACTGAGCAGTTAGTTAATACTTATGACAACACCATAGCGTATAGCGACTACGTAAACTCATTAATGTTAACCGAACTGAATAACTTACCTGACAATATTGATAAAACCTTTGTATATATTTCAGATCACGGTGAGTCGCTCGGCGAAAACGGCGCCTACTTACATGGCTTTCCCTATAGTTTTGCTCCTAGTGGCCAAACACATGTCCCAATGTATATATGGGCTGCCAAAGGTAATCAACGCATTACAGAAAGTTGCTTGAAGAGTGTTGATCAACAACAAGCAGCTTCTCACGACAATATTTTTCATACATTAATAAGTCTAATAGGCATCAAAAGTAAAACTTATGAACTACCTTTAGATTTAGTAAGTAACTGTAAAACAATCAATAACAAAGTGAAGAACAATAATGAATAATTCGAAAACGGTACTCAAACGTCAAGGACTACTACGCCTTTTATTTACCTTACGCCATACTTTTAATGGCTTAAAATGGATGACGCGATTTGAAGCTGCATTTCAGCAAGAACTAGCGCTATTTTTATTACTTGGAGTGTTTGCATGGCTGGCGAATATTCCCACCAGCGATAAACTTATTTTAATTGCCAGCTTGCTGTTTGTACTGTTCGCTGAATTAGTCAATACTGCGATTGAAGTAGTAGTTGATCGTATTGGTACAGAACATCATGAACTCTCTGGGCTGGCTAAAGATATTGCCTCTGCCAGTGTATTTATAGCGATGCTAATAAGCACACTTATTTGGTGGGCTATTTTATGGGCATAACTGATAGATTTAGTGTTGCGCAACTAAAAAATAAACTCGGTCCATACTGGGTATTGTTAACATTTTTTAGCTTATCGCTAACTATGTTAACCCTGGCTCGTTTTAGCTTAAGTGTATGGCAAGGTGAGCGAGTATTTAGCTCTCATGCTTGGCTAAATATTTTTATTGGCGGCTTGCGCGTTGATACGGCTACCTTAAGCTATATTTTAATGCCAGCATTGTTGTTGATTATTATCAGCACATTAATCTCTAAACAGCACCTTATCCGTGGCATTATTAAATACTATTTACTGCTAATGGCTGCTCTGTTGATCTTCTTTGAAGTAATCACTCCGACCTTTATTAATGAATATGACTTACGTCCAAACCGCTTATTTATTGAATACTTAATATACCCAAAAGAAGTCTCTCGAATGATTTTTGCAGGGTATAAAATAGAAGTATTCGCCACTTTACTATTCTTGATCGTCGGAGTAAAACTGGCTACAAAAGTTTTTACCAGCCAATGGCGTAGCCACTGTCAGTTGCCAATCATAAAACACTCCTTATTGGTGATTAGCCTACTGTGCTTAACCGTTCTAGGTGCACGTAACTCACTAGGTCATCGACCGTTAAACCCTGCAATGGTGGCATTTTCAACCGATCATTTACTTAATGATCTTAGCCTTAACTCATTGTATAGCGTAGCCTTTGCAATTAAACAACTCGGTAACGAAAAATCAAGCCAAGACTTTTATGGTGCAATACCAGAAGAGGAATTATTAGCCTTAGTGCGCGCGAGTATGCAAAATGAACAAGCTGTTTTTAACGATGCCAGCGCTCCAACCAAAACCTTTCATCAAGCGGCGTATCAAGGGAAACCCAAAAATCTAGTCATCATTTTACAAGAAAGTTTAGGTGCTCGCTATGTAGGTACTTTAGGCGGTTTACCTTTAACTCCTAATATAGACAAGCTCTATCAGCAAGGTTGGGGGTTTGATAATTTATACGCCACAGGCACACGCTCAGTACGTGGTATAGAAGCTGTTATCACTGGCTTTACCCCGACGCCTTCTCGCGCAGTAGTAAAGCTTGATAAATCGCAACGTGATTTTTTTACCATTGCTGACTTTTTAAGTAAACAAAATTACCACACCCAATTTATTTACGGTGGTGAAAGTCACTTTGATAATATGCAAAGCTTCTTTTTGGGTAATGGCTTTCAACACATTGTAGATAGTAATGACTTTGCCAATATTGATTTTAATGGCTCATGGGGCGCCTCTGATGAAGATCTCTTTAACCAAGCGGATATTGAACTGACTAAGTTACAACAACAAGGTAAACCTTTTTTTAGCTTGGTATTTTCCAGCTCTAATCACAGCCCTTATGAGTTTCCAGATAATAAAATCACCTTATACGATAAGCAAAAACAAACTCGCAATAATGCGGCAAAATATGCCGATTATGCATTAGGCACCTTTATCGAAAAAGCAAAGCAATCAAGTTACTGGGACGATACCGTCTTTATAGTGATTGCCGATCATGATTCGCGCGTATCGGGCGCAAGTTTAGTGCCGATTGAGCACTTTCGTATTCCTGCGGTTATTTTTGGCAAGGGTATCAATGCCAAGCGTGACCATCAGCTTGCCAGCCAACTTGATATTCCGACAACATTATTATCCTTAATTGGAGCCAGTGGTGAACATCCGATGATAGGTCGCGATCTTGCGCAGCCAATCGCTGATAACAAACAACGCGCAATGATGCAATACGATAAAAACTTTGCCTACATAACCGGTAATAGTGGCCAAGGTAATAAGGTCGTAATTTTACAACCACAAAAACCAGCAACCACTTATATATACACACAAGATAAATTAGTGCCCACCAGCAACGACCCACAATTGGTGAAAAAAGCACTGGCACATGCCAATTTAGGTAATTTAGCCTATCAAAAGAGTTGGTATCATTAATCTATAAGCCTTGCTAAAGTAGCAAAGCGAACATGTTATTTAATTGAGTTAAGATCATGAAGATACTCGTAATCGAAGATTCTGAACCGCTTAGACGCAGCCTAGATGTAGGCCTTAATAATCTCGGTTTTACCGTGGACGGTACCGGTGATGGTTCACACGGTTTAAGCATGGCACTGTGTGGCGACTATGATTTAATCATTCTCGACTTAATGCTACCAAGTGTTGATGGCATGAGTATTCTCAAGGCACTGCGTAGCAGCTCGAGTCAAACTCGGGTATTAATTTTATCTGCTCGCTCTGAAGCACAAGACAAAATAAACGGCTTAATGAAAGGTGCTGATGATTATCTAACGAAACCGTTTTCGTTTGAAGAACTACATGCCAGAGTACTGGCGCTGTCTCGGCGAGGCCAATTACAAAACCAGCAAAACACACTCTGTGTAGGAGAATGCGTGTTAGATTTGAGCTTAAAAACACTGCATTATCAGCAGCAGCCTATAAACCTTACTCGCAACGAATATAAAATCATTGAGTGCTTATTTAGTGCCAAAGAACGGGTATTAGGCCTTGAGATGATCAGCGAAGCCGTGGTCGGCCAATTTGATATGCTGTCAAAAAATGCCCTAGAAGCGCATATTTCAGCGATCCGCAAAAAAGTACGGCTGCTCGGCGGCGAACTACCAATTAAAAATAAACGTGGATTTGGTTATGTCGCCTCTCAAAACTGAGCTGCCAAAAACTAAACATCACTCTATCAAGCGTAAACTCGTCAATAATATTAGTGCCGTACTGTCGATTATTCTGGTTACTATTTTTTTAACTGTCGATTTGAGCGTTGATTCTTGGGTTGAAAACCAATTTCATCAATCGTTAACTAATAAATCTAATTATTTAAAAACCTTAGTGAAAGATCATAATGGCAAACTAGAGTTTGATTTTGCTGGCGAATTTATGTCTGAATATGAGCAGGCTAATGCCAGCGAATTTTATCAGCTATGGCACGAACAACAGACGTTTGAAAAATCAGATTCATTGCAACTATATCAAAATATTGATTTACCCAATTTCGCTATCCCCATTAACGAATTTAAAATTATTGATTACACTTTGCCTAACGGTGAAGAGGGTCGCGCCATGATCAGCCACTTCATTGCCCAACAAGAAGACGAAGCAGCACGCGGCAGCGGTCATTTTAAGACCATGGTTTTAACTATCGCAGCCCCTATTTCATCATTAAATAAAGTATTGCTGATCATTGATGTGGTTTTTATTCTGACCTGCATTATCGCAGTTTTTGGAGTACGTTATTTAGTCACTCGAATCGTTAATCGTGGCCTCTTTCCACTGAACAACTTAAATGAACAAATAAAATTACTCGATATCACTGGCGCCTCACAAACTATCAAAAGTGACTTTCAGGTAGAGGAAATTGAACCTATTCGTAATGAGCTGAATAAATTTATTACCACCAATCAACAGCTCTATCAAAATGAAAAACGCCTAACCAGCGACATCGCCCATGAATTGAAAACGCCAATTTCTGAGCTGATCAGCTTGTCAGAAGTGGCACTGCGCTACCCTGATGATGAGCGTATTAGCGCCACATATACCAGCGATATATTGGCTATATCTCAGCGTATGAAAACCATCGTCAATAACTTGCTGCTATTACAGCGCGCTGGTAGTAGCGCTGTAGAGCTCAATTTAGAAAGCGTTAATTTAAGTGACTTTATTACGCAATTAAGCAATGAACTGCAGTTTAAACATGCCGATATTAAGCAGCGCTTACTGCTAAATGTTGCAACTGAGCTGATGATCACCGCTGATCGATTTTGCCTGCATACCATTTTATCTAACTTGCTCGATAACGCATTGTTTTATGGGCTTAGCACCCAACCTATCAACTTACAGGTCGAACAAACTGAATATCACACCAAAATCACGCTATGTAACGCTTTAGCTAAGCCTTTAAGTGAACAACAACTAGAGGCTATTTTTGCCCCCCTTTACCAGCTTGATAGCTCACGAACGAATAACCAACGCCACGGCTTGGGACTAGCGATAGTGAACAGTTTATGTAATCTCAATAACTTTACCATCAGCGCAAAAAACAAGCCAAACTCTCGCTTAGCATTAATTTTAACGTTACCCAATTAAGCGTATTGGTTTAATATGGATATATACCCAACCAATAAGGACAATTATGAACCTCACTCAGCGTATTAGCAGTTACTTTATTTTATCCCTTTTACTGTGTATTAGTTTTGCTAGCCACAGTGAACCTGGGTTGTGGCAATTAGAAAAAAATGGTGTTAAATCATATTTGTTTGGCACTGTGCATGTCGGTGATGCCACCATGAAAGGACTACCTAAAAAAGTAACCGACGCGCTTGATGCCAGTGATAAAGTAATTGTTGAAGTCAATGTTAGTGCAATTAGCCCGATGGAAATGCAGCGCCGCTCAATGCCTTTTATGATGCTAAAAAATGGCAAAACACTGCAAACTGAGCTTTCGGAACAAAACTATAAGAAGCTTGACCAATACTTCAGCAACAAATCAATTGATATTGCGATGTTTAACAATATGGCGCCATGGGCCGTAATGGTTACTATGTTGCAAATCGAATTTCAAAATATTGGTTTTTCCGATCAATATGGCATTGATAAGCAAGTACTTGCCTATACAAAAACCAACAATATACCAGTTGGCGAATTAGAAACTCTCGAATATCAAATGGAGATGTTTAATAATCTATCGTTGTTAAGTAACGAAATGATTGAAGAAACGTTTGAACAGCTTGCCGACGTTGAAACCTACTTTATTAGCTTAGTTAATGCATGGAAAAATGGTGATATGGCGACCTTAACTAAGTATTACAATGAAAGCTTTGACGACAGCAACTACGGTGAGATCAGCGAACAAGTAATGCTGATTGAACGTAACAATAATTGGGTAAGAGAGCTCACGCCTCGCATCGGTAAAGAAAAACTATTTATCGCCGTAGGCGCCCTGCATTTGCCAGAACAACACGGTTTGTTAAAGCAATTTCAAGATCAGGGATTTAGCGTAACTCGCTTATAAATAGAGAGATACTCAATTTATTTTTGCTGCTTGTTAAGTATTAGTAAATATAACTTCCTTAGCAGATAGACAGGTCTTTCTGCTAAGGTTGTGTAGCTGATATCTGACCTTACTATTTGGTTGATAAATGTAGGAACATTTTTTTCATTTCTGAATTCAACATGTCGCAATCATGCACTTATTCAAAATGGGTAAGGCTTTTATTTGAATACATAGATAAGTTGAGGCTGATGATGATGTAACTGTTAATCTTGTCATCACGCTATTGATAAATACTCCCCTTTAAACATTAGGTCGGTTAAGATGATGTTGGATTATAGTAGCAGCAAACTAAATACTTTAAATAATGCGATATACTTTTTTAGATTTTGAATTCGACAGTAACAACTTAATACTCAGCAAAAATGGCGACGATATTGATATTCGTCCTAATGAAGCTAAGCTATTGGCGTTACTGCTTTCTGATTCCACACAAGTTTTTAGTAAAGATGCTATTTTAACTAAGGTTTGGCACGATAAAGTGGTGTCTGAACAGGCTGTATTTCAAAATATTAGCCATCTAAGAGCTGTTTTTGGTAATAGCGCGATTAAAACTTTCCCTAAGCGAGGTTATCAATGGCAATTGAATACAAGCCAAATACAAACAGCAGTAATAACTGAGCCTCGATCTGTAAACATTACGACTACTACAATTAAAGCTAAGCCAATAGCAACTATGCCATTGACACAAAAAATCGGTGCTAACGCAACGTCTGACATAAACTCAAGCGATATATTTAAAGTTGGCCCTACAGAAAAAAAGCCTATGGGATTTTATGCTTTGCTCACAAGTTTACTGGTTGTTTTCGCCACAGCAATCTTAATCCTATTCCCACATAGTTCTGATAAAGTCGCCGCACCTGCTGCAATTGGCATTGCTTATATACCTTTTACTCAAAGCCTTAGTAACAACACTATAAAGCTCGCTGATGATGAATTTTTTGATTTTACAGAACTACCCCAACTAAGCCCTTTGCACTTTGAAACATCGATTGAGAGTGAATATCCAAAGCTTGCTGATAAGCATCCACTGATACTAACCGCCAACGTACGTACCTATAATTCACTCACCTATCTAGATTTTATCTTGAAAGGTCCTATTACGGACTGGCGCGGACAATTAACAGGTTCTTCCAATCAAGCAGTGATAAGCAAGCTAAAACAGCACTTATCACAAGATTACATTTATGACTTATTAATGTCACCACAGTCACTTGAAATCAGACTGGCTAAGTTATCTATCGCCCATAAAAGCAAACCTAACGACTTTATTAACTTAGGCAAGTTGGCGATGCTTTATATTCAAATGGAAGAGTTTGAAAAAGCCATGGTAATGGCTGATAAACTTGCTAATTTTGCTATTGAAGCACAAAACACACAACAATTAGGTAACGCCCTATTACTACAAAGTGAAATTTTAACAAGAAAAGAATTGTTTGAGCTCAGTTCAGAAAAACTCGCCAGCGCAATTTCTCAATTCAAAAAGATTAATGATGCTAAGCGCCTAGCAGATGCCTGGTTTGCTCAATCTTGGTTAGATCACCAAAATAAAAACTACAATGCGGTGCTCAAATCCGCGCAATTATCACTGCAGGTTAACGATATACTGCGTGAATTAGATGCTCTCACTTACCTTTCAGTTTTAGCTTATAAAAATAAGCAAGCAACAGACCAATACCTTTATTTACAACAAGCTGAACGTAAAATGAAAGCGTATAACTTGCCACCATATCACTTTGCTAAAATCCCCTTTCATTATGCTATTTTTGCCCAAACACCAGCAGACAAAGAACCTCATTTTAAACAAGTACTCGACTTTACCAAATTAACGCCTGACCACTGGGTTGCGCAAAGTAGCCGCAAGAGTTTGCTACAATATTACCTTGATGAAAATCGCTTGGCGGAAGCCAAGGCATTGATTGATAATTTATCTGTAACGACTACATCTATTGATAGTCCACAAAACTCTTATCTAAAAACTTTATTTGCCCAAGCCAGTAAACAAACAAAGGACTTTAATCGCTTAGCAAAACACACCTTTGAACAAGCGCAACTTTCTGGTGACAGAAACCTGAGTTTGGATGTTGCGTTGTTATTATGTAGTGATAACAATGACTCTGAAAATTACGACTTCTATTCTCAATATATTACTGAGCATGCGGGTGAGAATTGGCGACGTTATAATAAAGATAAATTACTTACGCTTAATCTTTAAAAACGCTATTTAAAAATTTTTTTGCTCTTTTTTATCGAGCTAGTAAGGGTAGCAAGCATATTTCAAGAGCCACGCTAAAAAGCTACCCAAGTAGTTTTTGCTTTTTCTAACTAGGTATTAACTCGCTTTCAAGGATAACCAATTCAGTTTCCAATTATTGTCGCGAGATTTTAGGGTTAGTGTATTCTTACCTTGTTTCAACTTAACCAGAGAGCCTTGCTGAATTTGCCATTTATCGTAACCGCCGGTTTTAAGTACTGGGTTTTCAGCCAATTTTTTTTCATTACTATAGACGTCAAATCCTTTGGTATCTCGTTCGGCTGCAACACGATATTCAAGTTGGTAAAACCCTGCTTTGACGACATTAAGCTGATAAGTAATAACAGCGTTTTTACCTATAGCATCTGGCCCCGTTAAGACGCTACCAAAGCGCTCACCATCAGAGCTAAAAGAAATTACACTATCACTAAATTCGACTGCCCATTCAGCTTCTACTTTACCGGGAACACTTATCCAACCTGGTTCAATGGTTATCGGCTTACTGTAGTGACTTTGCAGATGCTGTTTAACAGCCACCACGGTATAGTCATATTTATGTTGCCCAATATTTTTATCTGTAAACGTTGTTTGAGTCAGGTTGCTTGCAAGTAACTTAAACATACCACCAGAAAGTAAATTGCGATAAACACGATAGCTATCGACATCACTGTCCTCACTTTTATCCCACGTTAGCGTTACCGAATCGTCTGTTTGCGTTAATACAACATTAGTCACTTGGGCTGGAATAGCAGGCTGATTATCTCGGCGCTTTTGCTCTTGTTGTTGAGCAAAAATTAACTCACGTTGAAATTTTTGACTGCTTTTAGCTAGTTTGGGGGCGGCTCCATCAAGTGCGAGTCTAAAGCCATCAACGCCGCCAGCAAAATCTTCTGGAATAGCGCCTCGACTAAATAGCGGACTATGACTCCAATGCCAACTACCACCTCGAGCAGCACGCAGCTCACACTCGTCACTTACGTAAGCTGAACCATCATTAGCGATATGCTTGTAGCCTCGCACATAACAATCAGCTAAGAATTCTTGTACATTACTTAATACATCAAACAAACCAAAAGCATTAGGCTCATACATACCAACAATGCTGGCGTAAGCTGAGTGATCATTACAATGGGCTATATCGCCACTCCAGTTGTAATAGCTAGTATTACTGTCGCGCTGCAAGATACTTTCACCGTATAAATCGCCAACATTGGCATAGTTACACACTTGTGTATTATCAGGATCGTCACCAAAATAATAATCGGTTTTAGTGCCAGCTCTAGCGGCATATTCCCACTCAGCCTCGGTTGGTAATCGATAAGGCTTACCGGACTCCTTCGCTAACCATTTTGTATAAGCCTGTGCCGCTTGCCAATTGATACAAACAACGGGCTGAAATTCGCTGGTATTTAAGGCATTAGTTTCCCAGTTGCCTTTTGAATACGGTAAGAACCACCCGTTCATTTCATGTCGGCATTCTTTTGGTGCAGCATAATTTGTTGCCGCAATAAAACGACGAAATTCACTTACGGTGACTTCATATTTACCCAGACTAAATTCTTTAACATTGACGTTAGTAACAGGCTGGGTACTTTCTTTTTTAGTAGATCCCATAGCAAAACTGCCAGCAGGAATAGTGGCCATAATCGGCTCTATCGGTTTCGTTGTTGCATGGCCACCAGCGTTAGCAAATTCGTCAGCATGAAGATGAGCGCTGCCAATAGCACAGCAAAATGTAAGTAAGTAGTTATTGAGTTTCATTGGTACATCCTTTGTTATTCGAATTGGTATAACTAAGCCATAACAATGAAATAGTGAATGGTATTAATCTTAGAAAAAACCTACCTTTAGAGTTAAATAGAAAAATCCTAGATTAATTTTATCGAGAATAAAGTGATACCCATCTTAATATTCTCATTTAGGACAACAACCAGAAAGCTGACTAATTTGCTCTATTTACTTTTCAACAATATCTATTCTACTTACAGAAAAAACTGTCAATGGGCTGTAAAACCTAAATTTAATACATGTGAATGACTGCAAATTAGCAGCTTGCGAATTACTGACTGGGGGTTTATACGAAGTTAAATACTAGGCTAAGGGTTTTTAGCAATTACTCACGTTTGCTCGTCGCTTTCTATGTAAATACTCACAATACCCTTCCTGCGATGCTGGCCTCCCGACTGCACCATGAAAAAAGATCTTTAATTGAATGATTCACAAAGAGGATAAGAGACGCTGGGCTTTAGAGTAAGTAAACGAATTGGTTTATTGATTTAGAATTGACCATCACTATATAAAAACGGTCAAAAAGAACACTAGTACCTATTGCCAGAGTTAAGGCTCATATATTTTTGTTTTTACTGCACAGATCTAACTAGCTAAATAAACTTGCTAACCAATCAAATGTTAAAACTGTTGTAAAAACCTTTAAACCAACAAGAGCTATAAATAAGAATATTAATGCCACTTTAATTTTTTTACTTTGAATGTTATTCCAAAATAATAATTTGGCTTTAAATTCAGTTTTTATTTCATCTATAGCTTCTTTCATGAAAACCCTTTTTATTCATTAACAGATAAATATTATCGCAAAATCTGAATAAAAACATAACGCTGAAATCACGCGCATGTTTTTAGCGCAGCGAAAAAATACGTCGTCATGTCTGCGCTTATTAAAAGGTATTACCACTCGTATACCTCGTCTTCATCGCCGACGACTTTAGCTGATAGTTGTCTAGCCAGTTTAAAAATGACCACTCTCACAGGATTCTCTGTAAATTCAAAATCTTTAGTGGGTTTAAAAGAAGCACGCCCCTCGAAAAAGGTGATGCACATTTCCCATGAAGACTTTTTACCAATACCAAGAAAACCATTCGTTTGAAATAAAACCTCAACATCCCCTTCAGTTCCTGAAATGTGGATTTCTTCTCCAGTATTGGGATTAATGGCAGAGACACCTTCATTATTAATTCGACACCCTTCAGTTGAGTTGACAGACTCAATCCACTCTTCAAGCTTAATTTCTGGTTCTCTTTCCATATGAATCGCGTATGCCATGCTTTGCCTTTTAACAACTTAATCAAAGTGCACGTTCCTCTTTTATACAAAAGGCGCGTTCTCTTATTTACATTACTCATTAATAACAAATTATGTAACTGTTTGCTATCCATATACCCAAACCACCTTTAGATGCAAAATTCAGCGTTTCACAGGGGGTTTAATATCACGGAGTTACTTTGCAAGAATGGCTGTTGGGTTTCGTTGCACTCAACCCAACCTACGGCGATAAATTTAACGCCGAGCTGCTCTGGTTTTTCCTAGCACCTAGTACCTAAAAACTAGAACCTTTTCCTTACCTAAAATCAGCCATATCTAAATAGTGCTCTATCCCGGTAATTTTATCTTTCGCATGGTGGTTTACATAAATCACTGTGCTACTGCCTGCGGTGCATATTTTTTCGATTAACAGTAAAACACGCTGCCGATTGGCTTCATCAAGCCCCAAACATGGCTCGTCTAAAATCAGTAATGTGGGGTGTTTTACCATAGCGCGGGCAATCAATAGCATGCGTTGGTCACCAAAAGACAGTTGTGTAAATGGGGTGTTTTTTAACTCACTCAAACCTAATAATGCTAACCATTGTATGGCGATATCAAGCTGAATTTGAGTTGGCTTTTGATACAAGCCAATGCTGTCGTAAAAGCCTGACACTATGGTATTGAGCGCCGAAATACTAACCCGATATTCCATATGCAAAGCATTCGAAATATAGCCAATATGCTGCTTAATTTGCCAAATACTTTCACCACTGCCGCGTTGATAGCCAAACACTTTAATATCATTGTTATAACACTGCGGGTTATCGCCAGTGATTAAGTTAAGCAGGCAGGTTTTGCCGGAGCCGTTTTGACCACTGAGCTGCCAATGCTGTCGTGCTTTGATTGTCCAATTTAAGTGGTTAAAAATAACCTTACCGCTATAACTGACGCTGGCATTTTGCAACCGTACTAACTCAGGCTCATTAAACTCTGGGGCACTGTGTGCCACGTCTTTGCTAGGAATCGTTAAATCAGTTTGTTGTAGGTGTAATAATTTAAATAAATCATCGCGCTGCTTAAGGTCAGGTGTTGCTAGTTGCTGTTGTAATTCGCCATTTTTCACATAACCATAATGCGTAATAAATACGGGGATTTCATCTAACCGATTAACCACAAAGACCATGGTCATGCTGGCACTTAGTTCGATTAATACGCTACGTAATAGCTCAACGCTTTGCACATCCAAACCGTCAAACGGTTCATCAAGCACAATCAGTTCGGGGCGATTACTCAGTGCTTTAATTAACATTAGTTTACGTGTTTCCCCGGTTGAGAGTGCGCGCAAACGTTGCTTAAGCAATGCCTCAAAAGCAAACCCTGTAATTAACTGCTGACATAGCTGTTGATCAAAATATGGGCCTGATTGCTGATAAATCAGCTCTGACACCAATTTAGGGCTGGTTTTACCATCGGTGATGTCGTCTTGATCAGCTAATAACTCAGCAGTAATCAATTGCTTTTGCAGATCTGAAGAGACTATTTCTGTACGCTTAAAATCACAACTTCGTGTACCACTGACAATATTAGCTTGATCGAGTAATACTGCTGTTATGGCTGATTTTCCTGCTCCGTTACCGCCAAGCAGCACCCAATGCTGAGCGCTCTCAACCTGCCAAGTTAGATTACTTACGAGAAAACTTTCGCGATCATTGGTACCAAGGTTAGCCGTCACATTATTGAGTTTAATTGACTGCACAGCGATCCTTTTTAGCTCTTAAATTAATTAGTTTGAAAATACATGACTTTTATTAGCATGGCTATAGAATAAAATTCACACGGTTTAAACCTTTTTAAATCTGCTAACGTCTAATCTATAAAGCCATTAACAACGAGTAAAAATAATGAATACACTTAGTATCTCTAGTTTAGCCGTAATTCTATTAACCAGTAGTTTAGCTGCTCATGCTGAGCAAAAAATTGAACAGACCTTTGATGTCACTGCGAAGCAGGCATTGGCGATCAACGTGCCCGTTGGCAGCCTAGAACTTAGCACCCATCAAGGTCACCAAGTAACCGTGTCGATTGAGCTAAAAGCGAAAAATGATAATTGGTTTAGTGATGATGTTGCACTTGAAGATATCACTTTAAAACATCAACAAAGTAGCGATAAGCTGAGCCTCTCGATTGATAATGACGATGTACAACAAAGCTGGCTGGTAAGTATACCAACAACCATGGCGATAGATTTAGAGCTAGGTGTGGGCGATATTGAAGTAAATAATTTTGCTAATACTGCCAGCATCGATGTCGGTGTGGGCGCAGTACGGATCAGCAGCGCGTTAGCTGACTATCAAACGATCACCCTAGATAGTGGTGTTGGCGACACCAAAATAGCAGGCATGAAAAATGATGCTAAACATAGCCGTAAGCTGGTCACCTCAACTAGTAAATATAACGGTGACGGCCAATACCGCATTAACGTTAAAGTCGGTGTAGGTGATATTAAAATCAGCCACTAAAATTATCAGCCCTCGTTAAATACATTCATGAGGGCTTTTTTAATATCCGCAACCGAAAATGGTTTATAAACATGTACATTAGAGCCAAGTTCATAAGTTCGCTCTAAATCACTTGGCGCAGTGTTGGCGGTGATCACAATGATCGGAACCGTTGAATTTAGTTCTTGGCGGATAATATCAATCGCTTGAAAGCCATCCATCACCGGCATGTTCAAATCCATAAAAATCACATTAAACTCACTTTCAGCAATTTTTTGTGTTGCTATTAAACCGTTTTCAGCAACTTCAACCGTGTAATTAAGCTCGGTTAAAATTCGCGATAAAATTGTCGCGTTTAATAAATTGTCTTCTACGATTAAGCAATGCAGTTGTGCAGGTAAGTTGCCTTGCTTCGTTAGTAGTGCAGCTTTAGATAATGGCAAACGGATCTTAATCTGTGCACCATGCGGTATGACATCTTTAAACTCAACGCCGCCTTGCATAGCACTGACAATATGTTGCACACGCGCTAAACCGGTTTGTAAGCCCTGAAAATCATTGCCCTGTTCGATGCTATGATGATTTAAATATGGATAGCATTGAGCAAAACCAACGCCGCTATCAGCGACCACTATTTTAATATGACCATCTTGGTAACTAACGGATATTGAAACCTGTCCAGTGCTAGTAAATTTAATGGCATTACTAAGTAGTTCGGTAATGATTTGCTGCAATCGTAAATGATCAAACTCTGTATAGCGATCTAACTCAGGACTGAGTTTTACTTCAAACTTTAACTGTTTGTTATCACAGGCAAACTGAAAAGGTGTAATAGCCGACTCAAGCGTGGTTATTAAATTACGCTTGATAAATTTTAGCTGCCATTGCCCAGTATTAAACTGCTGTAGTTCATATAACTCATCCAGCATACTTACAATTCTGCTGGCACAATATTTTGCTTGTTTTTGCAATGCTTGCTGAGATTCTGATAGCTGAAGTTGCTCAATCGAGTCTACCAGCCCTTGTAGCGGTGTTCTAAATTCATGACTTGCCCGTGCGATAAAGCGCTCTTTATAAGTGCTTATCTGCTCTGCTCGCAACTTTTGTTGTTGGTATTTATTAATCGCAGCGGTAATTTGCAGCTCCATAGGCTGAAATATAAATTTCAGCTCAATGAATAGCAACACTAAAGTTAATAGCCAAAAAGCCAGCTCTAAGTTGGACAGCACTCGGGTTTTGAACTTTGCTTGTTGTTCAAATAGCGTGACTGCACCATCAAGCTCCTTGAGCAAGCGTTCAACCTCAGCAACTGTAAATCGCTTTTCTGCTGTATTTGCACTAGGAGCATTTAACAGTAGCTGCACTTTAGCCAAATACGCTAGCGACGTTTGCGCAAGGTTAATTGGTGATGAAAAATAATAAGCAACTAACTGGTCGTCTAAATATAAATAATCGCCATTAGAATGCTGTTGCACTAAAAATTCATGCCCTGATCTAAACTCTGCGCTCGCTTTAGCTAATACATCACGGTGTAATTTAATATTGCTACCAATCTCAGTAACCAAGGCATTACTATGCCAAGCGATTTTTTGTGACAACATCCGCTGCTTACCCGCAACATTGATAATATGAGCATCATCTTTTTGCACAAAAAACATAAACTGAATAAGCAGAGCACTCGCGCTCGAGAGAATCGCTATCGCTAATAACGCCCAACGATAACGCGACCGAATATTAGCAATAATTTGAATCATAATAGGCCCTATTTTTTTTAATAAGTGTAGACCAAAGGGGATAAAGCGACACTTTAAGCAATGATATTAATGAAAAAAATAAACCCCGCTTAAATGCGGGGTTTATTAATTTTGCTTTTATAATTAACGATTTTCTAAACGATTATAATCAAACAAACCGTACTCCACACCACGGTATTGCTTGGCAACTTTGTGCAAAATATCACTGTATTGCCAAAATTGCGGATGTGTTCGGCGAATTGCAAACTGGCTCTTTAATGCTCTGTAATCGGCTTCTATTTGCATCAATGGTAGTTGCTCGGCAAATGATGCAAGTTGTTGTGGATTATTCAAATACCAAATTGTTTCAGGGTAATCACCAATAAAACCAGGCACAACGGTGACTGTATCTTCTGCATAAGCGCGCTGCCCTTCTTCGTTCAATAAACTAGAAATATTATAATGAGCATTGTGATGGATCACGGTATACGCTTGATGCTCTGCAGCACCGTCTTTCACTAATATAAACGAGATTTGCGGCAGTAAATTAATTGCTTTTGCAGGCATATTATTTAATTGCTGTAACGGCTCTGGTACTTGTGTGTAATCGAAGCGCGGACTTAACACCGGTTTTAGCGTTTGTTTAATTAAGCCATATAACTCGTGTTGTTGATCCTGTGTTTTGTAGTCAATTCCTGTTGGCTGACTAAACTTATCACCACTTTCAAAGAAATTAGTTAAACTCGGTGGTGCTTTACGATACCAGTTTGCTTTTAACTCTTTACGCTGTGGCTTAGGTAACAATGCTAAAAAGTTTTGCTCGCCTTCTAGACGCAAAAAATCCATGTATAAACGAGTGATCAACTGATGGCCAACATTACCGTAGACATCAAACCCGGCAACTAATAAATAATGTATCCGCTCAAAAAGTGCGTAATCTAATACCCACATGGTTTTTGGCTCTTGGCCAATAAAACCTTTAACCACAGTCGCACTATCAAAATGGCGGAAAATAGTCAGAGCAGCATTATCATTTACCTCGTCACCACGCCATAATAGGTCGGTGGTTAGGTTTTCACCATTTTTGAACATACTATTTGCCAACGTAACCTTGCCTTTAAGGTAAGTATTCTGACGTTTGGCGTATTTGACCCAGCTAGATATAGCTAAAGTATTGCTTTCTTCAGCCGCTGGCAATGCCAAGGCATCTTCATGTTGTAGCAGCATTTCACCCACTTCTGGCGTTGCAACTTTAGCAGGATCAGCAAATGCCACCCAAAAATGATCATTAATAACATTTAACGCTATTTGACCACGACAAACAGGCCCTTTAATAAAGCCCATAATAATTAATTCAGCTTCATCTAGCATGAATTGATATTTAGATTTAACCGGCATGTCGGCAAACACTTTAAATGGGTTGGATGCTATTTCTGGCAAGTAACTTGGCATGCTTTCAACGTGATAATCAGGCGCAATAAACTGGCTGTACAAGCGCGCTAACTTACTGTCATTCAGTGCCAGTGGTAAATGCGTTTTTGCCAAAATAGTCGAACGGTCATGCATTAAGCGATAATACACACGTTCCACTTTAGGATCATCGTAAGGGCGGCGGGTATTTATTAACTCAATGTCCTGCCCTGGTGGCGTACTCGAACGCACCAATTTAAAAAAGCTTTTTTCATCATCTTGAGCAAAATAAATATGCGCTAAATACCAATGTTCAAACACATAACGTGCTGTTAATTGATACTTTAAATCGTCTTGGTTTAAAAAGCTCTCCCAGCGTTGTGCTTGAGCTAAAGCAGCTTTGCTTGGCGGTTTAATATGCGCCATTTTACCGCCCTCTTTAAGCCACTTTTCAAGGTGCTTAAATTCAGTACGCGAAATACCAGGTAACCCATATGGCATCCCGGAATGAGGTTGACTGTTGGCAAGGCTGTCAAATTCTCCTATAGTGGCGCAGCTTTGCGAGCGATCCAGAGAAAAATCAAACTCATCACCTAGAATCTCATCATTTGGTAGCGGTGAGCTCATTTTTAACACTAAACTGTTGTACAACACGCTACCGGCAAGATTTGCTTGCTCTGTTTGCGCTCGTTCATTCAATACAGGGGTAAAGTCTTTATCACGCCACTGGCTAGTATTCGTTGCATCAAAAAGTAAGCGGCTGGGAGTCGATGCTAATAAACGAGTACCATTGTAAACACGTTCCTTACTTAGGCCGCGGTCAATTCCTTCTGGAGATGAAAGTTTCAGTTGGCATGGTGCATCATAGCAGCCATGACAAACCACACAGCGACTCTCGATCACCGGTTGTACATGTTGTAAAAACTCAGCACCGCTACCTGAGTTATGTTCAACCATACGCTGCTGTGTTTGCTCTGGCCCGAATAGCTCATTGTAATGAGCGGCACCTAAATAAGCGCAGCCACTGAGCACAATAATTAGTGCACTCAGCAAAAAAGACTTTCTCATCGAATTACTCGTCCTCATCGCCCAAGTCAAACGTCGGCATCATATCCATTTGTGGGGACACAAATGTTTGCTCTGATTGGGTCTCGAGTACTGCGCTCAATAATGGTCCACGCGTTAAAGTTAGCTGTGCTTGATGTGCATCGCTTGCTAAGTCTGCAAACGCCGGGTTATGGGCTTCTACAATATAATCTGAAATAGTAATAGCAATGCTGCTATCCGGTGCTGGATTTTGACAAAGCTGGGTCAGTAAATCGTCATCTAAAAGTACGCTTATTGAAAGATCTGGAGTCGATAAATCTCGCTCATTTAAGGTCTCATCAAAAAGAAATAACGGAAGGGTTAAACTACTATCTTGCTCTAATTCCATGTGCTGCTCTCAAATACTTAAATCGTTAATATGACAGCATTATAGCAAAAATTAATTAAATTTAGCTAAACTGACTGCTGATTTACAGCCTGTTTAGCTATTAAAGATAACCTACATTAAATATTATTTACCAAGGCAGGGTTTCACCATTTGAATGCCAAAAACCACCGCTATTACTGAGATTTAGTTCATCAATACGCTGTGTTAAGCGCTGTGCAGATTCCTCTGCTGAGATATCGCCTGCAAAATTAACCATTTGCGTTTGCACAAAACCCGGATGAAATAAACCAACAGCAATTTTTTTACTTTTTAATTCATGAGCTAAGCTCACTGATGCGGCATTAAGTGCAGCCTTTGACATACGATAACCAATATAACCACCAGAACCATTATCGGCAATAGAACCCATACGGCTGGTGATCATAGCGACTTTAGCATCAACACCTAAACTGTGGGTCAAAGCATGAGTCACTCGGATCGGTGCTACCGCATTGACCGCAATTTGTTGATTGATGGTATCAAAATCCATCTCTGCCATACTTTCATTATGGAAAATACCGGCATTGTTGATCAACACATCAATCTTATGACCGTGCAATTGGCTCTCAAGCGTTTCGATATCTGCTGCATTGGCAACATCAATATTACTGATCACATTCACATCTAACGCTTTAAGTTCGGCACTAGGGCTTCGTACCACTGCTGTTACCTGATATCCCTTTGCTAAATACTGCTGACATAAATTAAGACCGATGCCACGATTTGCACCTGTAATTACCACGTGCTTTGCCATACTTTTACTCCAATAAATAATCAGTAATTGTGACCTTGGGGCAAACAAAAATAAAAAAAGCACCTAAGTGCTTTTTTAGTCAATTAAATTAAGCATAACTAGCTGCATTTCAGATCATTTATGAAGGAGAACATAATTGAAAACACCGCCCTTGTTGAGCGGTGATCACACTAAAGCTGCCCAATTCGGGAATATCGGTTGGTGGTACACAAACCTTTCCATCTGGCTATTAATCTTGAAACTGGAACTTGGCCGTTTAACACTCGGCTCTTTTTAGTGGCTGTGCCCACCACCAAGCGCTTTACCATTAGCATCATAAAAGCCCGACGCACCATGCTCGATAAATCCTAAGTTAATCATTTTTGCTAAAAATGGGTCGCCTTCGTTATCACCGATATCCGCATAGTCAGTCGTTTGATAAGCATCCCATAGGGCAAATTGCTGCTGTATCGGAGCTTTTTTAAAGTCCACAGTGCCCAACGTTAATGTTTGAGTAAGTTGCGGTTTACTAATACTCATTGCGCTTACCAGCTTTTGATTTACCAACCATGCAAGCTCAATCGTAGTATCACCTTGCACTAATTGATAATGCTGTATTTTCTTGCAGCCATCACCTTGCTCATCAGTTAAAGTCATCTTGGCAATAAAATCATCACTAACTAATTGGTATTTAGTACTCCAATCTTGCTGACCTTGCACCTCTGAAGGTTGATATTCAATACCACGCTGCGGTGTTTGAAAGTAACGAATTGGCCGAATTTGCTGATTACTCAACTGTTGCCACACTTCAACTAATTCAAGGCCTTGCTCTGCAACCTGATGGGGTGTTCGCCATAATGTAAACTGTTGAGATTCAGCCACAGCTTTGCCCGCAACTTGCTTACTAACCTGATAGCTTGCTTGCACATATTGACTGTCCAACGCGCACTGCGTGGCACTGGCCAATGGACTTATTAACGCTAAAGATAGGATAATTTTTTTCACTGGATTCTCTTTTCGATTTAATACCGTGGGTCACTGTAATGTGTTTATTTTGCAGATTAATGACAAAGAGCAACTCAGTTTTGAGTTGCTCTTTAGTAAAGCGTATTACATGACAATTACTTAATTTGTAACTTTAGCATCCGCTTGTTTTACTAAGTCAGCTGCATAATCCATCACGTGAAAAATAAAGCTCTGCTCGTTAGTACCTGTTACCAAATGCGCACCAGGGCCAATTGCATAAACACCAACATCTTCACCAGCATGAGTTTCAGATGACAGCGGCACAAGTGCTTCTTGGTGGAAACCTGGACTTTGTGTATCCACATCGGTTAAATCAACACGACCGGTTACTGGGGCAAAGTCGTAACCTACATCAGCATCCGTTTCCTGACCTAAATCTCTAAAGCCGCCACCATTAGCATAACCTACAGTGGTGTATGGCATGTTATCGGCAGCAAGTGTTGGCTCGGTTTCACCAACGGCAACCACTTTACCTAAAATTGGATTACCGCGTTTTGGGTAGCCTGCGATAGTAAATACATGGCTGTGATCGGCAGTAACAATAATCAGCGTATCTTCAATGCTGGTTTTATCAAGCGCCACTTGCACCGCTTTTGATAACTCAATGGTATCGCTTAAAGCGTTATAGGCATTGCCCGCATGGTGAGCATGGTCAATTCGTCCAGCTTCAACCGTTAAGAAAAAGCCTTTCTCGTTGTTATCCAATACATCCAGTGCTTTTGCTGTCATCTCTGATAACGATGGTTCACCCGCAATATCATTGCCACGGTCAGCTTCGTATTGCATGTGAGATTCATTAAACAAGCCAAAAATTTGTTTAGTGTTAGTCACATCAATCGCATTAAAACCTGCTTGATCCATTACGTATTGACCATTTGGATACTGAGCTTGCCATTCAGCAGTTAAATCACGGCCATCAGTACGATCGCCTTCTACCGAGCTTACTGCATCAGCTGAATTATATGCTGCGTCTTTTGGTAAGAAATGACGACGACCGCCACCCATTACCACTTCAAGACCATCAACATCGATCCCAGCAAAACGCGCTTCTAAGTTCTTTTCAAAGTTAACCAGTTGCGATGCAATATCTTCACAATTAGCCGCTTCCGACTCAGGCATATCTGAAACATCTTCCCAATTGCGGTTTGCCGCTTTTGCATACGTTGCAGCTGGTGTGGCATGGGTAATACGTGCAGTTGAAATAAGTCCCGTTGATTTACCTGCAATTTCCGCAAGCTCTAATGACGTTACTAATTCATGGCCTTTACCTGACAAACAATTACCATTAACCACTGCTTCATCAATACCAATAACACCGACATCAGTTTTTACGCCTGATGCCATTGCTGTCATCGTACCTGCAGAATCAGGTGTTTGTGCATCAACATTATAAGTTTTAGCAAACCCTGAAAACGGTAGTGTTTCAAAGCTTAACTGATGTTCTTCACCCATTTTGCCCTGTAACTGACCCGCTAAAATACGCGCAGCTGTTACTGTTGAAATCCCCATACCGTCGCCAACAAACAAAATGACGTTTTTCGCTTTGCCAGACTCTTTAACAATATTAGCAATATTATCTTGGCTACTAGCTAATTTAGTGTGTGCTTCTTTATACCAAGTATTGGTAGTAAGCGGCGCTAACTGTTGTGGATTCAATGAAGTTTCAGGATCGTTACACACTACAGTGGTTGTAGTTACTTCATCTGCATCAAGCTCACCATTTTGATTGCTGTCGTCACCTGTTAGGGTTTCAATGCCACCATTGATACATTGCTCAGAGCCAACTGCAAGCGTATTTTTAACCGTCAGTGACTCAATTTTATCGTCATCATCAGAGCAACCCGCTAACGCAACAACCACAGCAAGAGATATTAAGTTAAGTTTTTTCATTGTAATCACCATTATTCTTCTATTAGTTCGAGCGCTTGACTGATAATGTGGAAAATAACATTTTGCTCCACAACGCCTTGTGCCAACTGTGCCCCTGGGCCTTTAGCATGCAATGAAATATCTTCACCAGCATGAGTTTCTGAGTCAAGCGGGACTGCTGCTTCTTGATGAAAGCCCGGTGTTAAGGTATCAACACCACTTAATTCAACACGCCCAGCAACTGCTGCGGCTAAATATGAAGCGTCTGCATCTGTTTCATCACCTAAATCTCTAAAGCCCAAGCCATTTGCGTAACCGACTGTGGTATAAGGCATACCGTCAGCTGCAAGGGTTGGAGTATCGCGACCTACTGCTACAACTTGACCCAAAATTGGGTTACCGCGTTTTGGATAGCCAGCAATGGTAAATACATGGCTGTGATCCGCAGTGACTAAAATAAGTGTTTCATTTGGATCGGTATTTTCTACTGCTGCTTTTACCGCATTGGCAAATTCAATTGTGTCATTTAATGCGTTGTAAGCATTACCGGCATGGTGGGCGTGATCGATACGACCCGATTCAACCGTTAGGAAAAACCCTTTTTCATTATTCTTTAAGATATCAATCGCTTTAGTCGTCATTTGCGTTAATGAAGGCTCACCTGCAATATCATTACTGCGATCCGCTTCATATTGCATATGCGATTCATTAAATAATCCAAATACGCGTTTGGTATCGCCATTTATTGCGTCAAAGCCGGCCTGATCAGTAATGTATTTACCATCGCTATACATTTGCTGCCATTGCGCTGTTAAATCACGTTCATCAGTACGATCACCTTCGACTGCACTCATAGCATCATTAGAGTTAAATGCAGCATCTTTTGGTAAGAAATGACGACGACCGCCACCCATCACCACTTCTAGACCATCAACATCAACACCCGCAAAGCGCGCTTCAAGATTTTTTTCGAAATTAACTAATTGCGACGCAATATCTTCACAACCTGCAGTGACTGCATCTGCAGGCATGTCGGAAATGTCTTCCCAATTACGATCAGCTGATTTTGCATACGTTGCAGCTGGCGTTGCGTGGGTGATCCGTGCAGTAGAAATAATACCTGTGGCTAGGCCTTTAATTTCTGCAAGCTCTGTAGCTGTAATTAATTCATTACCTGCTACAGTTGCACATTTGCCACGTTCAATGTCTTCGTTAACACCAATAACACCAACATCCGTTTTAACACCTGAGATAATAGCCGTCATGGTGCCTGCTGAATCCGGTGTTTGCGCATCGACGTTATACGTTTTTATTTGTGCCGAATACGGAAACTCTTCAAAGCTCAAAAAGCCCTCTTCTCCTAAAGCGCCTTGTTTTTGGCCTGCAAGGATACGTGCTGCGGTGAGGGTTGATATACCCATGCCATCACCAACAAATAGAATTACGTTCTTTGCTTTAGTGGCTGGTGTTGCATTAGCCATCGTTTCTTTAGAGGTTAATTTAGCCTGTGCAGCGCTATACCAATCACTTTTCATTTGGTTATCAGGTAACACACCTGCATTAGCACCCGCTGACAACGCCAGTGTTAAACCAATTGCAGTCGCAATTTTATTAATTTTCATTTTTAAGTTCCATTGATACGATTTGGTCAAGAATGTCTGTAGTAATGAGAGCATCATATTAGGTAGGTTTTGTTACTTAAAAAGTGACTTTATGTTACATAAAAATTAAAAGTTACATTATTTTTGTTTGTTATATCATAACGTTACAATGGTTCAGCGGTAAGCGGTAAGCGGTAAGCGGTAAGCGGTAAGCGGTAAGCGGTAAGCGGTAAGCGGTAAGCGGTAAGCGGTAAGCGGTAAGCGGTAAGCGGTAAGCGGTAAGCGGTAAGCGGTAAGCGGTAAGCGGTAAGCGGTAAGCGGTAAGCGGTAAGCGGTAAGCGGTAAAAATCTAGATCTCCTCAACTTAAATAGCAAGAAAATTTAATATATTTACTTTCTGTTATAAACGCGGTGGCAAGCCACTCGCCTACAAGTACATATTAACACCGAGCAGCTTAAAGCTTTCCGCTTAGAGCTTACAGCTCAAATCGCAGGCATTAAAAAAGGCCACCGAAGTGACCTTTTTCTAACAATTAACTTAAAAGTTAATTATTACTCTACGATAGTTGCTACAAAGCACCTACGCCTAAGGTAATAGCGCCACCTTCACATGACGTAAATCCCAGGCATTAAAAAAGGCCACCGAAGTGACCTTTTTCTAACAATTAACTTAAAAGTTAATTATTACTCATTGAACGTTGCTACAAAGCACCTACGCCTATGGGTAACAGCGCCACCTTCACATGACGTAAATCGTAGGCATTAAAAAAGGCCACCGAAGTGACCTTTTTCTAACAATTAACTTAAAAGTTAATTATTACTCAACGATAGTTGCAACAACACCAGCACCTACAGTACGGCCACCTTCGCGGATTGCGAAACGTAGACCTTCATCCATTGCGATTGGAGAGATTAACTTTACAGTCATCTTAACGTTATCGCCAGGCATTACCATTTCTACGCCATCTGGTAACTGTACGTCACCAGTTACGTCAGTTGTACGGAAGTAGAACTGTGGACGGTAACCTTTGAAGAATGGAGTATGACGACCACCTTCATCTTTAGAAAGTACGTATACTTCTGAAGTGAATGTTGTATGTGGGTTGATTGAACCAGGCTTAGCTAGTACTTGACCACGTTCAACGTCTTCACGTTTAGTACCACGTAGAAGTGCACCAATGTTCTCACCAGCACGACCTTCGTCAAGTAGTTTACGGAACATTTCAACACCAGTACAAGTAGATTTAGTTGTATCATGGATACCAACAATTTCTACTTCGTCATTGATGCGGATGATACCAGCTTCAACACGACCAGTTACAACAGTACCACGACCTTGGATTGAGAAAACGTCTTCGATAGGCATGATGAATGGCTTATCGATGTCACGCTCTGGCTCTGGGATGTAAGAATCAAGTGCGTTTGCAAGCTCAATGATCTTGTCTTCCCACTCTTTCTCGCCTTCTAACGCTTTAAGCGCAGAACCAGCGATTAGTGGTAAGTCATCACCTGGGAAATCGTACTCAGAAAGAAGTTCACGAACTTCCATTTCTACTAGTTCAAGTAGCTCTTCGTCATCAACCATGTCACATTTGTTCATGAATACGATGATGTAAGGAACGCCAACTTGACGAGAAAGAAGGATGTGCTCACGCGTTTGTGGCATAGGGCCATCAGTCGCAGCAACAACAAGGATAGCGCCATCCATTTGAGCAGCACCAGTGATCATGTTTTTAACATAATCGGCGTGTCCAGGACAATCTACGTGTGCGTAGTGACGAGTAGGCGTATCGTACTCAACGTGTGAAGTTGAGATTGTGATACCGCGCTCGCGCTCTTCTGGAGCGTTATCGATTGATGCGAAATCTTTAGCAACACCGCCGTATACTTTTGCAAGTACGTTAGTGATTGCTGCAGTTAGGGTAGTTTTACCGTGGTCAACGTGGCCGATTGTACCTACGTTTACATGCGGTTTTACGCGTTCAAACTTTGCTTTTGCCATCTTAAAAAATTCCTATAAAGAAATTAAAGGTTCAGTCCACTGTGGACCAAACCGAGCTAAAAATTACTTAACAGCGCGAGCTGTAATTATTGTGTCCGCAACATGTTTCGAGGCTTCAGCGTACTTCAAAAACTCCATAGAGTATGAGGCACGGCCTTGTGTTGCAGATCGTAGATCAGTAGCATAACCAAACATTTCAGAAAGCGGAACCTGGGCGTTAATTAATTTAAGTCCACCTAGCGCATCTTCCATGCCTTCGATCATGCCGCGGCGACGGTTTAAGTCACCAA
This sequence comes from Pseudoalteromonas rhizosphaerae, assembly GCF_028885455.1. Classification (NCBI taxonomy): domain Bacteria; kingdom Pseudomonadati; phylum Pseudomonadota; class Gammaproteobacteria; order Alteromonadales; family Pseudoalteromonadaceae; genus Pseudoalteromonas; species Pseudoalteromonas rhizosphaerae. The sequence goes on along the minus strand of NZ_CP118496.1, from coordinate 631,583 downwards.
CTACATCACCCATGTTTGCTTCAGGAGTGAGTACTTCAACCTTCATCATTGGCTCTAATAGTACAGGGTCTGCTTGTAGCGCACCTTGTTTCATTGCCAGTGAACCCGCTATTTTAAATGCCATTTCATTCGAATCTACATCATGGAATGAACCATCATATAAAGTCGCTTTCACACCAAGTAATGGGTAGCCTGCCAGCACACCTTGAGACATTTGCTCTTGGATGCCTTTGTCTACCGCAGGGATGTATTCTTTTGGAACTGAGCCACCTACGGTTTCGTTAACGAACTCGTAAATTGGGGCTTCATCATCCGAAATATCCATCGGTTCAAGTTTAAGCCAGACATGACCATATTGACCACGTCCACCTGATTGACGTATGAATTTACCTTCAACTTTAACAGTTGAACGAATAGCTTCACGGTAAGAAACCTGCGGCTTACCAACGTTACATTCAACACTGAATTCACGTTTCATACGGTCGACAATGATATCAAGGTGAAGTTCACCCATACCAGAAATAATAGTCTGGCCTGATTCTTCGTCAGTTTGTACGCGAAAAGACGGATCTTCTGCCGCTAGTTTACCTAGCGCGATACCCATCTTATCTTGGTCAGCGATTGTGCGAGGCTCAACCGCAACAGAGATGACTGGTTCAGGGAATTCCATACGCTCAAGCGTAATAATAGAATTCGGATCACACAGTGTTTCACCTGTTGTTACGTCTTTGAGACCAATAGCCGCCGCAATATCACCTGCGTAGACTTCTTTGATCTCTTCACGTGAGTTTGAATGCATCTGAACGATACGGCCAAGACGCTCACGCTTACATTTTACTGGGTTGTATACCGCGTCACCCTGTTTAACAGTACCAGAGTAAACACGGAAGAAAGTTAAAGTACCAACGAACGGGTCTGTTGCAATTTTAAAAGCAAGTGCAGCAAACGGTGCGTTGTCATTAGCTGGACGTTCTTCCTCAGTTCCATCTTCAAGGATACCTTGAATTTGTTTCACTTGTGTTGGTGCAGGCATATATTCAATAACGCCATCAAGCACAGCTTGAACGCCTTTATTTTTAAATGCACTACCACATGTGACTGGGACGATTTCGTTAGCCAATGTACGCTGACGCAAAGCATTTTTAATTTCTGCTTCGCTCAGGTCTTCACCTTCCAAATACTTATCCATTAGTTCTTCAGATGCTTCAGCGGCGCTTTCAACTAAGTTTGAGCGCCATTCTTCAGCTAAATCTTGAAGTTCTGCCGGTATTGCCTCATAGGTGAAAGTCATTCCCTGGTCTTCATCATTCCAGTTAATCATTTTCATTTTTATGAGGTCAATAACACCTTTAAAGTCGTCTTCAGCGCCTACCGGTAGCTGAATTGGAACAGGCGTTGCTCCAAGACGAGATTTCACCTGGCCAACAACCGTTAAGAAGTCAGCGCCCGTGCGATCCATTTTATTTACGAAGATCATTCTCGGAACTTCGTATTTGTTCGCTTGACGCCAAACTGTCTCAGTTTGCGGCTGTACACCAGATGAAGCACAAAGCACAACTACCGCACCATCAAGTACACGTAAAGAACGTTCTACTTCAATAGTGAAATCCACGTGCCCTGGAGTATCAATTATATTGATACGATGAGCGTCAAATTGCGCGTCCATCCCTTTCCAGAAACACGTTGTTGCAGCAGAAGTGATTGTGATACCACGCTCTTGTTCCTGCTCCATCCAGTCCATAGTTGCGGCGCCATCATGTACTTCACCGATCTTATGAGAAAGACCTGTGTAGAACAGAACACGTTCTGTTGTGGTGGTTTTGCCTGCATCTACGTGAGCAACAATACCGATATTGCGGTAGCGCTCAAGTGGAGTTGTACGTGCCATAAAATCCTCTTAAAGGTTAAGGACAGATTACCAACGGTAATGTGCGAATGCTTTATTCGCTTCAGCCATACGGTGAACGTCTTCACGTTTCTTAACCGCAGTGCCTTTGTTGTCAGAAGCGTCAACAAGTTCTTGAGCTAAACGTAAGCCCATAGATTTCTCGCCACGCTTACGTGCAGCGTCTACTAACCAACGCATACCTAATGCGTTGCGACGTACTGGACGTACTTCTACTGGTACTTGATACGTTGAACCACCAACACGGCGAGATTTAACCTCAACCTGTGGACGGATGTTTTCAAGTGCAGTTTCAAAGATTTCAAGGTGCGATTTGCCTGATTTCTCAGCAGCCACATCTAGCGCACCGTAAACGATTTTTTCAGCAGTAGATTTCTTGCCGTCTAACATTACGATGTTAACGAATTTTGCAAGAAGTTCCGATCCGAACTTAGGATCTGGAAGAATTTTACGTTGACCTATTACGCGTCTTCTAGGCATTTTGTATCTCCGGTTTATTCAGGTTTGCTCTTTCGAGTCAATCACCCAAAACAATAATTAAAAATATTTAGTGCTTGGCCTTACTAACGGAATACAATTAGCCTTTAGGGCGTTTTGCACCGTATTTAGAACGAGCTTGACGACGGTCGCTAACGCCTGCACAGTCAAGTGCACCACGAACAGTGTGAAAACGCACACCTGGTAAATCTTTAACACGACCACCACGGATTAGGATTACACTATGCTCTTGAAGGTTATGACCTTCACCACCAATGTATGAAGTTACTTCGAAACCGTTAGTTAAACGTACACGAGCTACTTTACGTAACGCCGAGTTTGGTTTCTTAGGTGTAGTTGTATATACGCGAGTACATACACCGCGCTTTTGCGGACACGCTTTAAGCGCAGCTGAGTTACTTTTCGTAACCTTGCTACGACGTGGCTTACGCACTAGCTGGTTAATAGTTGCCATTTAAATAGCTCCTGAAATTAAAATTACTACTGAAAAAATAAAAAAATCCGCCCTTTATTTACAAGCTCGTACCAAACGTGCAGGTAAATGGGTGGCGGAATTTTAATGAGCAAAGATTGAGCTGTCAACCTAAACCGTTAGCAAGGCAGTAGATAACTGCCTTGCAAAAACCTAATCTATTGATTAAGTTAGATTTATTGATTTCCAGATAAATCCGCGTTTAAAGCATCAGTTAGCGCTTGAGTTGCCTCTTCTGCACTTACTGTTTGCTCTTCAACTACAACTTTGCTCTGCTTACGACGAGCCATACGTTCTTGATGATACGCAAAACCGGTACCGGCTGGGATCAAACGACCCACAATTACGTTTTCTTTCAGACCGCGAAGTTCATCGCTCTTACCATTTACAGCGGCTTCAGTTAGGACACGAGTTGTCTCCTGGAACGAGGCTGCCGAGATGAAAGATTCTGTGGCTAGTGATGCTTTAGTGATACCCATTAATTGGATTTCATATTTAGCAGGTAACTTGCCTTGAGCTTCTAAGTCGCGGTTTGCGATATTAACGCGTGCCACTTCTATTTGCTCACCGGCTAAGAATTCACTATGGCCGCCGTCAAGGATCGTACACTTACGGATCATTTGACGGATAATTGTTTCAATGTGCTTGTCATTGATCTTAACGCCTTGCAAACGGTAAACCTCTTGCACTTCGTTAACGATATAGTTAGCAACATGAGTCACACCACGTAGGCGTAAGATGTCATGTGGTGATTCAGGACCATCGGCGATAACTTCACCTTTAGACACTTGCTCACCCTCAAACACGTTAAGTTGACGCCACTTAGGGATCATTTCTTCGTAATGATCGCCTTCAGCTGGAGTAATAACTAAACGCTTCTTACCTTTAGTCTCTTTACCGAAGCTAATCGTACCGGTGATCTCAGCTAAGATAGCTGGCTCTTTCGGTTTACGCGCTTCAAATAAGTCGGCTACGCGTGGTAGACCACCCGTGATATCACGAGTTTTCGAACCTTCCTGCGGAATACGTGCTAACACGTCACCTGGGTTTGCCGTTACACCGTCTGTTACTTCAATCGTAGTGTATGAAGGAAGACGAGTTTCTTGCAGACCGCGCTCTTCACTTTCGATGATAAGCTTCGGCTCTTTCGCATTTATCTTAGCAAGATCTTTAACAACTACACGGGTTAAACCAGTTAGTTCATCAGTCTGTGCTTCAGTGTTTGAGTCATCGATATCGCTGAACGATACTTTTGACTTATGCTCAAGAACGATTGGGTGACTATGCGGGTCCCAAGTAGCAACGATGTCGTTACCTTGAACTTCCGTATTGTCTTGTACTGTTAATACCGCACCGTAAGGTACTTTATAACGCTCTTTCTCACGACCATGGCTATCGATGATAGTGATTTCAGTAGAACGAGAGGTAATAACAATCTTACCGTCAGTGTTTAATACATATTTTGCGTTATGAAGCTTCAATGTACCGTTAGTTTTAACTTGTACATTGTTTTCAGCAGACGCTCTTGATGCTGCACCACCGATGTGGAAAGTACGCATCGTAAGCTGTGTACCCGGCTCACCGATTGATTGTGCCGCGATAACACCTACTGATTCACCCGCGTTGATGATATGACCACGTGCAAGGTCACGACCGTAACACTTAGCACATACACCAAAGTCGTTATCACAGGTGATAACTGAACGTACGCGAACTTCATCTACTGAGTGCTCTTCTAAAAGATCACACAGTTTTTCGTCAAGCATGATATTACGCTCTACTAGTACTGTATTAGTACCAGGGATCACAATATCTTCAGCAACAACACGACCAAGTACACGTTCGCGAAGTGCTTCTACAACGTCACCACCTTCAATAAGCGGTTTCATTGTTAAGCCATCTTCTGTGCCACAATCGTCTTCGTTGATTACCAAATCTTGTGCAACGTCTACTAGACGACGCGTTAGGTAACCCGAGTTCGCTGTTTTCAGTGCTGTATCGGCAAGACCTTTACGCGCACCATGCGTTGAGATGAAGTACTGAAGTACGTTTAGACCTTCACGGAAGTTAGCGGTGATTGGCGTCTCGATGATTGAACCATCTGGACGTGCCATTAGACCACGCATACCTGCTAGCTGACGGATCTGAGCGGCACTACCACGAGCACCAGAGTCGGCCATCATAAACACTGAGTTAAATGACGGTTGCTCTTCTTCTTCACCTTGGGCATTGATAACCGTGTCTTTTGACAAGTTGGCCATCATTTCACGTGATAAGTTTTCATTTACACGTGACCAGATATCGATAACTTTATTGTACTTTTCACCAGCCGTTACAAGACCTGATTGGAATTGTTGGTTGATTTCAGTTACTTCAGCTTCAGCTGCTTCGATAATTGATGCTTTGATCGGTGGGATAACTAAGTCATCGATACCGATTGAAACACCTGACTTCATTGCGTAGTGGAAACCGGTATACATAACTTGGTCAGCAAAGATAACTGTATCTTTAAGACCAAGACGACGGTAACACTCGTTTAATAAGCCAGAAATTTGTTTCTTACCTAGGGCCTGATTGATTGACGAAAACGGCATGCCTTTTGGTAAAATAAGAGACAAAATTGCACGACCAACAGTTGTATCGATAACAGTTACAGTGTCTTCTACTACACCATTTTCGTTTTTAACTGATTCGCTAATACGTACTTTCACGCGAGCGTGAAGGTCTGCATTACCGCTGCGGTATGCTTTTTCTGCTTCTTTTGGATCTTTTAAGATCGCGCCTTCGCCTTTCGCGTTGATGCGGTCACGGGTCATATAATATAGACCCAATACAACGTCCTGTGATGGAACGATGATTGGCTCACCATTCGCAGGAGATAGGATGTTGTTTGTTGACATCATCAATGCACGAGCTTCAAGCTGCGCTTCAATCGTTAGCGGTACGTGTACCGCCATTTGGTCACCATCGAAGTCGGCGTTGTAGGCCGCACATACTAATGGATGCAAATGGATTGCTTTACCTTCGATAAGCACAGGTTCAAACGCTTGGATACCCAAACGGTGAAGTGTTGGTGCACGGTTAAGTAATACTGGATGTTCACGAATTACTTCGTCTAATACATCCCATACTTCTGGAACTTCACGCTCTACCATTTTCTTAGCAGCTTTGATTGTCGTAGCCATGCCGCGACGCTCTAGTTTGCCATAGATAAATGGTTTGAATAGCTCAAGTGCCATCTTCTTAGGAAGACCACATTGGTGAAGCTTAAGTGTAGGACCAACTGTGATTACAGAACGGCCTGAATAATCTACACGCTTACCAAGTAAGTTCTGACGGAAACGACCTTGCTTACCCTTGATCATATCAGCAAGAGATTTAAGCGGACGCTTGTTAGAACCTGTAATTGCACGACCACGACGACCGTTATCAAGTAGCGCATCAACCGCTTCTTGTAACATACGTTTTTCGTTGCGTACGATAATATCCGGTGCAGCTAAATCTAGTAGACGTTTAAGACGGTTATTACGGTTAATAACACGACGGTAAAGGTCATTTAGATCAGAAGTCGCAAAACGGCCACCATCAAGTGGTACTAATGGACGTAGATCAGGTGGCAATACTGGAAGTACTGTCATGATCATCCACTCAGGGTTATTACCTGACTGGTGGAACGATTCCATTAATTTAAGACGTTTAGTGATCTTCTTACGCTTAGTTTCAGAGTTAATTGTTGGTAACTCTTCACGCATTTCAGCAATTAATTGCGCAAGATCGAGTTCACGAAGCAAGTCTAATACTGCTTCAGCACCCATCTTCGCTTCAAACTCATCACCGTGCTCTTCTAGTGCATCTAGGTATTCTTCTTCACCTAATAGCTGACTACGCTCAAGCGTCGTCATGCCAGGCTCAGTTACTACGAATGATTCGAAGTAAAGAACACGTTCAATATCACGAAGCGTCATATCAAGCATTAAGCCAATACGTGACGGTAATGATTTTAAAAACCATATATGTGCAACTGGGCTCGCAAGGTCGATGTGACCCATACGATCGCGACGCACTTTAGTGAGTGTTACTTCAACGCCACACTTTTCACAGATCACACCACGGTGTTTAAGACGCTTATATTTACCACATAAGCATTCATAATCTTTCACTGGACCGAAAATACGGGCACAGAATAAGCCATCGCGCTCAGGCTTGAAAGTACGGTAGTTAATAGTCTCAGGTTTCTTTACTTCACCGTATGACCATGAACGAACCATGTCTGGTGAAGCAAGACCAATGCGAATTGCATCGAATTCTTCGGTCTTATTTTGTTGCTTCAGAAACTTAAGTAAGTCTTTCACCTTAGCTCTCCTGTCGGAGTTAATCTTGAGGACGGATGATTTCGTCCCTACATTCTATTCGGCCGTAACAGATGCTGCAGGCTAGCTGCAGCATCTAATTGGCTTAATTTTCTTCCAACTCGATGTTGATACCCAGTGAGCGGATTTCTTTCAACAATACGTTGAACGATTCTGGCATACCTGGTTCCATTTTATGGTTACCATCAACGATGTTTTTATACATCTTAGTACGACCGTTCACGTCATCCGATTTCACTGTTAACATTTCTTGTAGAGTGTAAGCGGCACCGTATGCTTCTAGTGCCCATACTTCCATCTCACCGAAACGCTGGCCACCGAACTGTGCTTTACCACCCAGCGGCTGCTGAGTAACAAGGCTATAAGAACCAGTAGAACGCGCATGCATTTTGTCATCAACTAAGTGATTCAGTTTCAGCATGTACATGTAACCAACAGTTACTTGACGTTCAAACTGATCGCCAGTACGGCCATCATAAAGTGTAACCTGACCACTACGAGGGTAGCCAGCTAGCTCAAGCATGTCTTTGATTTCGCTTTCTTTCGCGCCATCAAATGCAGGAGTAGCGATTGGTAAACCACCTTTTAAGTTTTCAGCCAAACGACGAATTTCGTCATCTGTGAAGCTAGCAATGTCTACGAACTGGCGAGATTCACCAATTTCGTATGCTTGCTTGATGAAGTCACGTAGCTCATGAAGCTCACGTTGTTCTTTCATCATTTCTTCAATACGCTCACCAATACCACGAGCAGCTAGACCCATATGTGTTTCAAGGATCTGACCGATGTTCATACGTGATGGTACACCCAGCGGGTTAAGTACGATATCAACAGTACGACCTTTATCATCGTATGGCATATCTTCTACTGGTACGATAGTCGAGATAACACCTTTGTTACCGTGACGACCCGCCATTTTATCACCTGGTTGGATACGACGTTTAACAGCTAGGTATACTTTAACAATCTTAAGTACGCCTGGTGCTAAGTCATCACCTTGGGTAATTTTACGACGTTTGTTTTCAAACTTTTTATCGTATTCAGCTTTTAGCTCATCGTACTGGGCTGCTAGTTGCTCAAGTTCAGCTTGCTTATCTTCTTCAGCAAGACTTTGAGTTAGTAGCTTCTCAGCATTCAATGACGCTAATCTATCTTCATCTTGACCGGCTGCGATAAGTAACTTACGAGCACGATCTAACACGCCTGCTTCAAGAATACGGAATTCTTCGTTAAAGTCTTTTTTCGCGTCACGAAGTTGCATTTCTTCAACTTCTAGCGCGCGCTTGTCTTTTTCAACACCATCACGGGTGAAGACTTGCACGTCAATTACAGTACCTGTTACAGAGTTTGGTACACGTAATGAGCTGTCTTTAACGTCAGACGCTTTCTCACCAAAGATAGCTCGTAGTAGCTTCTCTTCAGGAGTTAATTGCGTTTCGCCTTTCGGAGTCACTTTACCTACTAGGATATCGCCGCCTTTAACTTCAGCACCGATATAAACAACACCTGATTCATCAAGCTTGCCTAGTGCAGATTCACCCACATTCGGGATATCTGCAGTGATCTCTTCAGGACCTAACTTAGTATCACGGGCAACACACTGTAGTTCTTGAATATGGATAGTCGTTAGACGATCTTCTTCAACTACGCGCTCTGATAGTAAGATTGAATCCTCGAAGTTATAACCGTTCCATGGCATGAATGCCACGCGCAAGTTTTGACCAAGGGCTAAGTCACCTAAGTCAGTCGAAGGACCATCTGCTAACACGTCACCACGAGTAACCGGTTCGCCAACCATACAAGTTGGTTTTTGGTTAATACATGTGTTTTGGTTAGAACGTGTGTATTTGGTTAAGTTGTAGATGTCGATGCCCGCTTCACCAGGGATGCGTTCTTCTTCATGTACATTAACAACGATGCGACTTGCGTCAGCATACATTACTTCACCACCACGTTTAGCAACAATCGTTACACCAGAATCTTTCGCTAGTGTTAACTCAATACCAGTACCTACTAACGGTTTGTCCGCTTTCAATGTTGGTACTGCTTGACGTTGCATGTTTGAACCCATCAATGCACGGTTAGCATCATCGTGTTCTAGGAACGGGATAAGTGCTGCCGCTACAGAGATCACCTGTTGTGGTGATACATCCATATATTGCTGGTCCATGCGACCCATAAAGGTAGATTCACCTTTGTGACGACATGGGATTAATTCATCAACAAACTCATTGGTTTCAGTTAAGTTTGAGTTCGCCTGTGCGATAACAAACTGACCTTCTTCAATGGCTGATAAGTAATCAACTTCATCAGTTACTACACCGTCTACCACTTTGCGGTAAGGTGTTTCTAAGAAACCATAGTCATTGGTACGTGCGTACGTAGACAATGAGTTAATTAGACCGATGTTTGGACCCTCAGGAGTCTCGATTGGACATACGCGACCATAGTGAGTTACGTGAACGTCACGTACTTCAAAGCCAGCGCGTTCACGTGTAAGACCGCCCGGCCCTAATGCAGAAATACGACGTTTGTGCGTCACTTCTGATAGCGGGTTATTTTGGTCCATGAACTGTGATAACTGAGACGAACCAAAGAACTCTTTAACTGCTGCCGAAATAGGTTTAGCGTTAATAAGATCTTGTGGCATGATCGCATCTAGGTCACCTAAGCTTAAACGCTCACGTACCGCACGCTCTACACGTACTAAACCTACACGGAACTGATTCTCAGCCATTTCGCCAACACTACGAATACGACGGTTGCCTAAGTGGTCGATATCATCAACATCGCCTTGACCGTTACGAATAGAAATTAATACTTTCATAACAGACACGATGTCTTCTTTGCTTAATGTGCCTGGGCCTGTGTCAGTGTCATAACCAACACGGCTATTGAACTTCATACGACCTACAGTAGATAAGTCATAACGTTCTTCAGAGAAGAACAAGTTCTCAAATAAGGCTTCAGCCGCGTCTTTCGTCGGTGGCTCGCCTGGGCGCATCATGCGATAAATTTCTACTAGTGCTTCTAAGCGGTTAGTGCTTGAATCGATACGTAACGTATCAGAAATATATGCACCGCTGTCCACTTCATTGATATATAGAGTATCAATTTTAGTGTGACCTGCTTTAACCAATTCAGCCATTAACTCTAAAGTTAATTCATCATTCGCGTTTGCAATCACTTCACCCGTTGACTCATCAACGTAGTTTCTAGCAATTACACGGCCAATGATATACTCATGGGGTACTTCTAAATGGCTAATGCCTTTTTTCTCAATGCTCTTGATATGACGCGCTGTTACACGACGGCCAGACTCAACGAACACTTCACCGTCTTCACTTTTTATATCAAAGGCAGCGGTTTCACCACGTAAACGTGATGGCACAAGTTCCATAAGAACTTTACCGTCAGTTACTTCAAACGCAGTGGTTTCGAAGAAGATGTTTAAGATCTCTTCTGTCGTGTACTCAAGTGCACGCAACATGATTGACGCCGGTAATTTACGACGACGGTCAATACGTACATATAAGTTATCTTTTGCATCAAACTCAAAATCTAACCATGAACCACGGTATGGGATAACACGTGCGTTATAAAGCACTTTACCTGATGAGTGAGTTTTACCGCGGTCGTTATCAAAGAATACACCAGGGCTACGGTGTAGCTGAGAAACGATAACACGCTCTGTACCATTGATTACAAAAGTACCGGTATCGGTCATGAGCGGAATTTCGCCCATGTAAACTTCTTGCTCTTTAATGTCTTTAACTGTGCCTGGCGCTTCTTTATCCATCACCACAAGGCGTAGTTTTACGCGAAGTGGAGCAGAATAAGTCACACCGCGAATTTGACATTCTTTTACATCGAAAACTGGCTCACCAATACGATAACTTACGTATTGAAGCTCAGAATTTCCCGAGTAGCTTTTGATTGGGAACACAGAACGGAAGGCAGCTTCCAAACCATGATCGCCATCAGCGTCCGGCACTAAGAATTTTTTAAACGATTCTAACTGCGTTGACAGTAAGAAAGGTATATCCAAAACTTGTGGACGTTTACCAAAATCCTTACGGATACGTTTCTTTTCAGAATAAGAGTAAGCCATGGGGTTCCTCAGCTTGCTGATCTTTGACCCGACCTGTTCTTGTAAGAACAGACTTAACTGGCATCTAAGCCAAGATTGTACAACATTTAATTGTTGTTCCAATTAACTCCCACTTTAACACTAGCAAACTATAAAGCGTTGAAAGTAAAGAGAAAATTAGATTTTATTTGAGCTATAGGAATACATCGCTCTATAGCGCAAAAAGGCCGGTGATTAAATAATCACCAGCCCTTGCCTGATTTCTCAGACAGCGAACTTAGCAAAAGCTAAATTACTTAACCTCAACTTCAGCACCAGCTTCAGTAAGGTCTTTAGCAAGAGCTTCAGCTTCTTCTTTAGATACACCTTCTTTAACAGGTGTAGGAGCAGCTTCAACAAGAGCTTTCGCTTCTTTAAGGCCTAGGCCAGTTGCGCTACGAACAGCTTTGATTGCCGCAACTTTATTAGCGCCAGCGCCAGTAAGGATTACGTCAAATTCTGTTTTCTCTTCAGCAGCTTCAGCAGCAGGACCTGCTACCATAGCAGCTGCAGCAGTTACGCCGAATTTTTCTTCCATTGCTTCAACAAGAGCAACAACGTCCATTACTGACATTTCAGCAATTGCGTCAAGGATTTGGTCTTTAGTTACAGACATTACAAATTTCCTAATAATTAACGGACTCTAGGTCCAAAAAAATTTTACACCGAAAGATTGATTAAACAGCTTAAAATTAAGCAGCTTGCTCTTCTTTCTGTACACGTACTGCTTCAATTGTTTTACACAATTTGCCAGCAGACGCTTCTTTCATAGCGCTCATTAAGCGTGCAACAGCTTCGTCGTATGTAGGTAATGTAGCAAGCATTGCTGCATCAACAACATTTCCTTCAAAAGCGGCCGTTTTAAGCTCAAATTTCTCGTTCTTCTTTGCAAAAGCAGAAAAGATACGCGCAGCAGCACCTGGGTGCTCTGATGAGAAAGCGATTAAGCTTGGACCAACAAATGAATCAGAAAGGCACTCAAACTGTGTTCCTTCAAGAGCACGTTTTGCTAAAGTGTTACGGACAACTTTCATCCAAACACCATTTGCACGAGCTTCTTTACGAAGGGCAGTGATTGCGCCAACTGTTACACCACGAGAATCTGCAACAACTGCAGATAGAGCACCATTGGCTGCTTCGTTGACTTCAGCAACAATTGCTTTTTTGCCTTGAAGATTTAAAGCCATGGGTGTTACTCCTGGTTTAATGGGTTACCGTACATCGGCTTCCCTGTTCTACTCTTCCCTACCAAACAAGATAGAGATGCTTTTTACGGCGAGAGCCAGAAGATTAGGAAAAATCTATCTGGGGATTCACACCGTCTACGTAGGTGAATATTAAGGCCGAAGCCACCTACGGTCTTGGACGGAAGCCCAATTTATCGTTTTGCCCGAAGGCGCACCGAAATTATGGACTTCAACCCGAATTCTTTACTTGTTGAGAAAACAAAATTTCTCAACAAAATGGCGCAAAATTATAGTATAAATTTCACGCCATGTAAACACTCAATTAAACAACAGTTGTTGTTAAAGTGCTTTGGTCAACAGAAACACCTGCGCCCATTGTTGTAGAGATGGTTACTTTCTTAACGTAAACACCTTTTGCTTGTGAAGGCTTAGCCTTCTTAAGCGCAACAATTAGCGACTCAAGGTTTTGTTGAAGTTGCTCAACTGTGAAATCAACCTTACCAATAGTAGTATGGATGATACCATTTTTGTCATTGCGGTAACGCACTTGACCAGCTTTAGCATTTTTAACTGCTTCTGCAACGTTAGGTGTTACAGTACCAGTTTTAGGGTTTGGCATTAGACCACGTGGGCCTAAGATTTGACCTAGTTGACCAACAACACGCATAGCGTCTGGTGATGCAACAACAACGTCAAAGTTCATCTCGCCTTTCTTAACTAGCTCAGCAAGATCTTCCATACCTACTAGTTCAGCACCAGCTTCTTTCGCAGCTTCTGCGTTAGCGCCTTGTGTGAACACTGCAACGCGAACGTCACGACCAGTACCGTTAGGTAGTACAGTTGCACCACGAACGTTTTGGTCAGATTTACGAGCATCGATACCAAGGTTAACAGCAACGTCAACACTTTCTACGAATTTAGCTGTCGCTAACTCTTTTAAAAGAGCAACTGCTTCGGTGATTTCGTAATCTTTAGTCGCTTCCACTTTTTCGCGGATAGTACGCATACGTTTAGTTAATTTAGCCATTATCTTAGTCCTCTACGTTCAAGCCCATCGCACGCGCAGAACCTGCGATAGTGCGAACCGCAGCTTCTAAATCAGAAGCTGTAAGGTCAGGTTTCTTTGTCTCAACGATTTCTTCAAGTTGAGCACGAGTTACTGTGCCTACTTTTTCAGTGTTAGGACGGCCTGAACCAGATTTGATACCTGCAGCTTTCTTAAGTAAGTAAGCAGCCGGTGGCGTTTTCATGTCGAACGTAAATGAACGGTCGCCGTAAACAGAGATCACTACAGGAACTGGAGCGCCTTTTTCGATAGATTCTGTACGTGCGTTGAACGCTTTACAGAATTCCATGATGTTTACACCGTGTTGACCTAGTGCTGGACCTACTGGAGGACTAGGGTTAGCCATACCAGCAGCAACTTGTAGCTTGATTAGAGCTTCAACTTTCTTAGCCATTATAAATACCTCATTAGGTGGGTCTTAGCCTTGTGCGCGCGAGGACGCGTACTCTAGCGGCTTCCCAGTTTAAAAATTGGTTTCTCACTTTTCTGTATACAAACCAAGAAATGCTTACTTTGAATACAAAAAGGCCGCTGATTATAAGTTAATCAGCGGCCTTTTTCAAGCTTTATACCAAACAATATATTTTTTGGTATAAATCAGTTAATTTGTTTATCTATCTTGCTCAACTTGACCAAATTCAAGTTCAACAGGAGTAGAACGACCAAAGATAAGTACCGATACTTTTACGCGGCTCTTTTCATAGTCAACAGCTTCAACCACACCACTGAAATCAGCAAATGGGCCGTCAACAACACGTACCACTTCACCTGGTTCAAATAACGTTGCAGGCTTAGGCGCTTCAGCGTTTTCTTGTAAGCGGTTAAGAATACGATCAGCTTCTTTAGCGCTAATTGGTGCTGGACGATCAGACGTACCACCGATAAAGCCCATAACACGCGCGGTGCTATTTACTAAATGCCAGCTTTTATCGTTCATATCCATTTGGATAAGTACATAACCTGGGAAGAATTTGCGCTCAGATTTACGCTTTTGACCAGCGCGCATCTCAACCACTTCTTCAGTAGGTACTAATACTTCACCAAAGCTATCTTCCAAACCTTCGATCTTGATATGCTCAAGAATAGTTTGTGCAACACGCTTCTCATAACCTGAGAAAGCCTGTACTACGTACCAACGTAGTTTCTTTTCGTTGTTCTCATCCGACATGGGATCAGATCTCCAATCCAGTTAAAAAGCCTACTGCGCGGAATAAAATGCCATCTAATCCCCAAAGGATAAGTGCCATAATCGCAGTTGCAACCATTACAATAAATGTCGTATGGGTAGTTTCTTGGCGCGTAGGCCACACTACTTTACGTACTTCGATGCGTGCTTCTTTTGCAAAAGCAAGGAAGGTACGCCCTTTTTCAGTTTGTGATGCAATCCCCAAACCAGCGGCAACAGCAACAACAACACTAATAGCACGTAATAACACAGACTGATCTGCGTACATATAATTACCAACTACTGCGCCTGCAAGTAGCGCAATTGCCACAAGCCACTTTACTGAATCCATCGCACTTGATGGAGTTTCTACATTCGTGCTCATAATATTATTACCTTAACTACAGACACAACAACCCTACACTATGGCAGGGTTAATCCATTAAAATCCAAACTTAAAAACAGACTTATTTAAACCGATTTTTAACCTCAGACTTTACCCACAAACAGGATAAAATGGCAGGGGCGGAGAGACTCGAACTCCCAACCATCGGTTTTGGAGACCGCTGTTCTACCAATTGGAACTACGCCCCTGCAAAGTGGATGCCTATTATACTTACGCAATTCATTAACACAAGTGTAAAAGATGCCCATAAGTCAAAATCTCATCACTAGATTGAAAAATCCATCTTAACATTGATTAAAAAGCAGTTTATGATTGTTTCAATTCAAGGGATATTACTACGCACGAGGAAGCACGTGCTAACAATAAAAACAACTATCTATACGGCCATTATTGGTTTTTTATGGCTATTTCATAACAGCGCGCTGGCACTGTCTTTACATTTAGACTCCTTCTCTAATGAACAGGGTTTAACGCAAAACTCTGTCACTTGCAGCATAACTGATCGCCGTGGTTTTCATTGGTTCGCCACCCAAGGTGGGCTCAACCGTTTTGATGGTTATGAATTTAAACGCTTTAAGTCTCATCCAACCCAGCCAAGCCTATCGAGTAATTGGATCACCGACTGTGTTACCACTGACAATAATCTGCTGTGGTTTTCTACAGCTACACAAGGGCTAAACGCCCTAAATACAGACACCGGTACATTCACTCATTTTAACCGTAGCAGTCCATTAGCGATTAAAGATAACCGCATTTGGTCAATGCTTACTGATCAACACAATAATTTATGGTTAGGCCATGAAGATGGTAACTTAACTCGCCTAAATGTAGCCGAGCATGAAACTGCCTACTTTACCTACTCGCCAAACACCCAAGGTAGTATTATTTTTCAGGATATGGTGATTGATGCTAAGCAAAATTTATGGCTGGCCAGTAATGAAGGATTAATAAAATTTGATACAAAAACAGCTAAATTTAGCCACTTTTCAGCAAGTAAAAAGCAACTATGGCGCCTAAAACTCACGCCACAAGGGCAGCTACTGATTGCCAGTAAAACAGGGCTTAGTGTCTTTGATTTAGAAAGTGAACAGTTTAATGATATAAAACAACTAGATGGTATATGGATAAGCGATATTTTAATCGATAATAACGAGCATCTTTGGCTTAGCAGCTACGGCCAAGGCTTATATTATAATCCCAACTATCAAACAACTCTGACAAGCTTTAGCCAATTTAAACACCTTCCACAGCAACGTCATGGGCTTGTTAATGATTACTTACTGTCTTTGTATCAAGACCTGCAAGGTATTCTGTGGATAGGCACTGATGGTTATGGGTTACAACGCTACGATATGCGCCAAAATCAATTTAATCATCAACAACACAGCGATGACCCTAACAGTATTAGCCATGATTTTATCCGGGCCTTACTTAAAGATTCGCAAGGGCAATTATGGGTCGGTACCCGCAACGGGTTAAATAGACAAACAAAAGACGGCTTTGTGCGCTATCACGTCGATACCAGCAACCTTACCAACAACAATATATTCAGCCTTCATGAAGATAGCCAACAGCGTATTTGGATTGGCACCTATGGTGGCGGTTTATTGCGTTATAACCGCGAAAGCGATGACTTTACATCATTCACAGTGCAAAGCCATCAGCTCAGCAGCAATAACATTTATGCGATCACCAGCGATCGGAACGGCAACTTATGGTTGGGAAGCAATCAAGGTTTAAGTCTGTTTAACCCAGATAACTTGACCATTGAGCATTTTAAGCACTCGGAACAACACAATAGTATATCGAACAACACCGTATTTAGCCTCGTTTACGATAACGTTGCTAATGCAATTTGGGCTGGTACTCGAGTTGGCTTAAATAAACTCACCCTCAACAACAATGAATTTAGCCATTATCAAGCCGATCAAACAAACCCAAATAGCTTAAGTCATAACATGGTTACCGCCCTTCATCTGCAAGATGACAATACACTGTGGGTGGGTACTTTTGGAGGCTTAAATAAACTGAATAAAACAACGGCAGAGATAACCCGAATCACCGAGCATGATGGCCTGCTAAACGATAATATTTTTGCCATTAAACAGGATGCCAAAGGTTACCTGTGGCTGGCAAGCAACCAAGGTTTAACACGTTATCAGCCCAGCTCTGAAAATATGCAGCATTTTTTACCCCGTGATGGCGTGCAACATAATTCATTTATTCTCGGCGCGGCTTATCAAGCGCAGAACGGTGAACTATTTTTTGGCGGGATCAACGGCTTTAATCAATTTGATCCGCTTAAGCTAAAGCTGGCAGCTACAACTCCAGAGCCTGTATTAACCGAATTACTAATTAACAATCAAGCGATAGCCACTGCCCCATACACTAAGCACGAGACTCAAGCTGCGAAATTAATTAGCTATATACAAACACTCTCCTTTAACAAAGGTGTCGGCGTGATCGGCTTTAAGTTCTCAGCATTAAATAGCCCGTCGGCACCTCAACAATATCAATATGCATACAAACTCGCTGGTTTTGATAAGCAATTTCTATATACCAACGCACAACAACGACAAATAAACTACCCGCAACTGCCCGCAGGCGACTATCAGCTGCAACTAAAAGTAAAAGATCAGTATGGCCAGTGGAGTAATGCTAAAGCTATGCTCGATTTCACGGTGGTGCCGCCGTGGTGGCAAAGTCGCCTTGCCTATGCCGGTTATGTTCTTCTCACTGGGGTTATTATTTGGCTTATTGCGGCCTCGCTATACCGCGCTAAGCTGGCCGAACAAACAAGTAATCAAGCCCGTGAACTGAATCGCTTAAAAAGTCAATTTTTAGATAATATTAGCCATGAATTAAAAACGCCTCTGAGTTTAATACTCGCGCCACTTGAAAGCTTGCAGCTAAACCATAAAGATCAAGCTAGCCAAAAACAATTATCGATGATCAAACGCAATAGCCTACGTTTGCTGACCTTAATAAATCAACTATTACAGCTAAGCCAACGCCCCAGCTGCGCTATACATTACGTTTCGCCCTATCCTTTAGCACCATTTATAAAGCAGCTGGTTGCTGACTTCACGGTGCTGTTTGAACAAAAAGGTATTCACGTAACAATGACAGATCTCAGCCAAGGCTCTTGCTGCATAGCCCTTGAGCCAGAACATGCAACGTCAATTATTACCAACTTAGTTAGTAATGCCCTCAAATATACCCACTCAGGCGGTCAAGTTGAGATTAGCTTATCAGTGCATAATAACATGGCTCATATCGCGATTGTTGACACCGGTATTGGCATCGAAAAACACCAACAAGGCATTATTTTTGAACGCTTTACGCGTGTTGCAGCACAAAATCAAAACGGCAGTGGAATTGGCCTTGCTTTAGTTAAACAATTGCTAGAGCAATACGGCGGGCAGATTTCACTAACAAGTGAAGTAGGTAAAGGCAGTTGTTTTACTGTATCTCTGCCTTTGACTGAAGCAGAGCATGGCGCAACTTCGCTAGCAGCACCAGTAAATGAAGCAACCCGCCTCAGCAATTCGCAAAAGCTACTGATTGTTGAAGATAACGACGAAATGCGCGAACTACTGCTGACTTTGTTTGCTACTGAGTACCACTGCTTAAGTGCTATTAACGGCGAACAAGGCTTAGCCATCTGCCAAACAGAAATGCCAGATCTAGTGATCAGCGATGTGATGATGCCTTGCATGGACGGTTATCAATTACTTAATGCGCTACGCACAAATAACATTACCAGCCATATACCAGTGTTATTATTGTCAGCAAAAGCCGATACACAAAGCAGACTAAAAGGCCTTGATTTACTAGCAGATGATTTTTTAAGTAAACCATTTGAGCCGCAATTACTGCTCAGTAGAGTACAAGGGTTACTGAGTATTCGTGCAGTCCTTAATCGGCACTTAGCAAAGCAGCTTGCGGCTCATGCTCCGCCGCTGGTACTCGATCAGCAGCTTACACAAAGTAAAGATTACCAATTTACCGAACGCCTGAAAAACATCATCCGTGATAACTATCACAACGAAGCGTTTAGTATTGAAGAATTCGCTGCAGGATTATATTTAAGCCCACGTGCCTTACAACTGAAAATGAAAGCACTCTACAATTTAACTCCCAGTGATTATATTCGTAATACTCGTTTAGAGTATGCTGAAAAGTTACTTAGCGACAGCGATCTGAGCATAGGTTTAATTGCTGAAAAAGTCGGCTTTAGCTCACAAAGTTACTTTGCTCGCTGCTTTAAGGCAAAGCATAACGTTTCGCCCAAGCAGTTTAGGGAAAATACCAACCTGAATGCAAAAACTTCGTCTGTGTGACCAAAGTGTTCGCCTCAGTACTATTTTTAACCTTATGATTTCTTTAAATTAACTTTAAAACAATTTGTAGAATAAAAACCTTCACTGTTTCTATTTGGCACATTAATTAAGGAAAATCATATGCTCACAACAACTAAAAAAGTACTGTTGGCAACCCTCGTTGCTAGCAGTCTTAGCGCTTGCCAAAGTACCTCGACCAAGGTCACTTCAAACCAAGATTCACCAAACATTAATGAAGTCGCCCAACAACAATATAATGGTCCAAAAGCGCGTATTGCCGTGGCACGCTTTACCGATAAATCGAATGACTCTCATTGGTGGCGAAAAGAAATAGGTGAAGGCATGGCCGACCAACTCACCACAGCTTTGGTAGGCACCAATCGCTTTATCGTACTTGAACGCCAAGCGTTAGATGCAGTGTTATCTGAGCAAGATCTAGCGGCTTCAGGTCGTGTTAGCGCAGCATCAGGGGCAGCTTACGGTGAAATTGAAGGAGCCGAAATAGTTGTGGTAGCAGCAGTAACTGAATTTGATGACGACAGCTCAGGTGCCAGTGTTGGTACTGGCGGTTTTATAGGTGATGTGTTTAGCTCAGTATCGGCAGGTTTTTCAGGCTCGCATATGGCGATTGATTTGCGCCTTATCGATACTCGCACCTCACGTATTTTAGCAGCCACCAGCGTCGAAGGAGGTAGCAAAGATTTTGATTTTACCAGTGCGGCAACTAATTTTGGTGGTGCATTAGTCGGTGGTAATTTAAGTGGCTGGTCAAACACCCCTAAAGAAAAAGCGCTCCGCGAAGTGATAATCAAAGCCGTTGAGTTTTTACAAACTAAAGTCCCAGCTACTTACTATCGCTATAACAGCAATAATACCTTAGCATCAGGATACACAGCACCACCACCGCTTACTACCACGGCAGCCAAGTCAAAAGCCGTTGCTCCAGTAGCAAAAGTAGATGTTCCTACGCATAGAATGCCGCATTATGAAAAGATGGATTTAGCCATGTCTCGCATGAATCTAGTCTGTTTAGGTTATTTAAAAAACCAACCCGATTATGAAGAATTTGAAACTGAAGATGTTAAATACGACCGTCAAACAGTCATTGCACTGCGTGAATACCAACAAGAGAAACAATTAAAAGTGACTGGACTTGCAGACGAAGCAACCAAAAAGTCACTCGATGAAAGTCAATGTATTGCCAAAACCAATAAGTCAGGGCTTGAGAGCTTAGGTAGTATGTTTAAAATTAACTAACCAAAGATCAGGTTATTTAGCAGCCAGTTTATTCTTGGCTGCTATACCATCTATATACTTAGAACAGCTGTAACAGCTCGCCCTGATAAAAATCACAAAGCAACCAAATTTGTTGAAAAGGATGGGTAAGCGGTATCGTTATATTCTGTAACTCAGCGTCAAAATCCGCTTTATGCCAAATGGTGCTGGCGTTACGAATAAGCAGCCATGTTTGCTCTGATTGATAGTGCTTTTTTCCTTTTTGTTCTAATAACCGCTGCAGTGCACAGTGCAGCCGCTGCTCACTTGGTTGCATTGCCATATCAGCAAGATCTCGTTGCATGCTTATAGATAAAGGCCTGCCGAGTACTGCCATGGCTTCGGTTTCGCTGGCATATAAATGTGCTATTTCAATATCAAGCTTCTGTTCATTACGATAACAACTGATATCTGGTTTACTCGGCTGATTATGCCAAATATGGCGCATTGGAATACCAAAGCGATGTTCATAGCAACGCAAGAATAACTTGCCTGCATCATGCTCAAGTTGTAATTTTTCTTGCTCACTATGACGCGTCATTAAGTACCGCATATACATCAGCTAACAGGCTTGATGCACCAAATCTAAATGTTGACGGATTCAAATAACTTTCTCCCATAATATCAGTCGCTAGCTGTAAGTAATTACTTGCATCCATAACCGTTTTCACGCCACCTGCAGCTTTAAAACCGACTACACGCGACGACTTTTTAATCGTACTTAACATCACATCGGTTGCTTCAAGAGTGGCATTTGTAGCTACTTTGCCGGTGCTGGTTTTAACAAAGTCAGCACCACCGGCAATTGCTATTTCTGTCGCCAGTGTTATCAACTGCGCTGTTTTTAGTGCGCCGGATTCTATAATTACTTTTAATTGTACGTGTTCAGGACAACACTCTTTACTGGCACGCACATATTCTAGCGCTGTGGCTTCGTCCCCCGCGATTAAGGCTTGATACGGTAACACCAAATCAATTTCATCTGCGCCACGCTCTATTGCGATTAATGTTTCATTAATTACTTCACTTAGCTCACTGTTGCCTGAGGGAAAGTTAGTTACTGTGGCGACTTTTACATAACTAAGCTCGCGCTCAGCTAAAGCAAGCTTGGCGTCATCAACAAACTCACTATAAACACACACTGCAGCCGGAATACCTAGGTTGGGCTTAATACTAGCCACCAAGGCCTGTATTGTTGCCGCGCTATCATTACTATTTAAACTGGTTAAATCCATTAATTGCACGGCCAATGCCGCATCAGTTAGTTGCGTTGTCATAAATCCACCAAGTAAGTTCATGTATTAGCAATAGTACCAAATTTAACTATTCTCGCTATAGCTAATAACCAAACACTCTAAGCTCGATATATAGTCATTATAGTACTTGTAACTCGGCGCAATCCCCTGTTAACTAAGGCTTAAGCCAAATCGGACAACCCTATATAACTTTTAGTTATATTAACTGGGTTTTAATTATTTTTTACTTAGCTTACGCCACTATATTCTGAGTTTCTGAAAAGCATCTTTGCTGTAATTTTTTCCAAGGGTCTACACATGCAATATTTACCTATCTTTACCAAGCTCGACAATAAACCTGTATTGGTTGTTGGCGGTGGAGAGGTTGCGTTACGTAAGTGCCGTGCATTTTTGAAAGCTCGCGCTGATGTCACTTTAGTAGCACCTTGGTTTTGTGATGAATTAAAAGAGCATGCACAAAATAATGATGTCACTCTAATTGACGCTTTTTTTGATGAATCACATCTTGATGGCAAAATGCTGGTCATTGCCGCAACCGACAATGATGACGTAAATAACAGCGTATTTGAACTCGCAAATGCACGAAATGTATTCGTTAACGTGGTGGATGACCAACCTAAATGCACCTTTATTTTTCCTTCAATTGTTGATCGTGACCCGATCACTATTGCAATTTCAAGTGCTGGCACAGCGCCGGTATTAGCACGGCGCTTACGCGAGAAGTTAGAAACGCTTATTCCACAACACATCGGCCCGCTTGCAAGTTTAGTTGGCAGCTTTCGCGACAAAGTAAAACAGCGCTTCACGAGTTTTGCTGATCGTCGCCAATTTTGGGAAGGCGTATTTGATTCATCTGTCGTCAGCAAAGTACAAACGGGTGATACAGCTGCCGCAAGCGTACAGCTTGAACAATTACTCGATAGCAAACTGGATCCTGAAGGTGAAGTATACGTAATTGGCGCAGGTCCAGGAGATCCAGAGCTATTAACACTGAAAGCACTGCAACTAATGCAACAAGCTGATGTGGTGGTGTATGACTTTCTAGTCTCTGACGAAATTATGGAGCTAGTACGCCGCGATGCTGATTTAATTTGTGTGGGTAAACGCTTAGGCGATCACAGTGTCGTGCAAGAAGATACTAACCAAATGCTAGTTGACCTTGCCAAGCAAGGTAAAAAAGTGTGCCGCATTAAAGGTGGCGACCCGTTTATTTATGGCCGTGGTGGTGAAGAAGTTCAAGTACTGGCAGCCAATAACGTAAATTACCAAATCGTCCCTGGCATAACTGCTGCCGCAGGTTGTAGCGCTTATGCGGGTATTCCGCTAACGCACCGTGACCATGCACAAGCCATACAGTTTGTAACTGGTCACTGTAAAAAAGACGGTCAAGAACTAGATTGGCAATCACTGGCAAAACCAAACCAAACTCTGGCTATTTATATGGGTGTAATTAAGTCTCCCCATATTCAAGCACAATTATTAAAACATGGTCGCGGTGCAGATACACCCGTGGCAATTATTGAAAACGGTACTCGCAAAAATCAACGCGTTGTAACCGGTAAATTAGGTGAGCTGGCCGATTTAATCGAGCGTCACAGCATTATTTCACCGGCATTATTAATTATTGGTGAAGTTGCTTCATTACATGAAGAACTTCATTGGTTTGGCACAAAAGCCCAAACCAGTAGCTTTGCTCAACCGCTTACAGACGTGGCATAGCTTTAAACTATTTAGATTTTAACTTTTAATCATTTTAGTAGGACGACTAACAATGGCTTTAACTCACCTTCAGCAATTAGAAGCTGAAAGTATCAAAATCATGCGCGAAGTTGCTGCTGAGTTTGAGAACCCAGTTATGCTTTACTCTATCGGTAAAGATTCATCGGTACTTTTACATTTAGCGCGTAAAGCGTTTTACCCAGGTAAAATTCCGTTTCCACTGCTTCACGTTGATACCAACTGGAAGTTTAAAGAAATGATCGAATTTCGTGATCGCTTAGCAAAAGAGTACGGTTTTGACTTACTCGTCCACAAAAATCCTGAAGGCTTAGCGATTGATATCAGCCCATTTACTCATGGCTCTGGTAAGCATACCGATATCATGAAAACCCAAGGCTTAAAACAGGCGCTTGATAAATATGGCTTTGATGCCGCGTTTGGTGGTGCACGCCGCGACGAAGAAAAATCTCGCGCTAAAGAGCGTGTTTATTCATTCCGTGATAAACACCACAGATGGGATCCAAAAAACCAACGTCCAGAGCTTTGGAATACCTATAACAGTCAAGTTAACCCTGGCGAAAGCATCCGTGTATTTCCACTTTCTAACTGGACTGAACTTGATATTTGGCAATATATCTATCAAGAAAACATCGATATGGTTCCGCTTTACTTAGCCAAAGAGCGCCCTGTTGTAGAGCGTGATGGTACTTTGATCATGGTTGATGATGAGCGTATGCCGCTTAAAGAAGGCGAAGTACCCATGATGAAATCTGTTCGTTTTCGTACTTTAGGTTGTTACCCACTTACAGGTGCAGTGGAATCAACAGCCAGTACACTGACTGAGATTATCGAAGAAATGCTGCTATCTACGTCATCTGAACGTGAAGGTCGGGTAATTGACCACGATTCAGCAGGTTCAATGGAGAAGAAAAAACGTGAGGGCTATTTCTAATGTCTATTAATACTAGCGATACAATTAACGAAGTAAAAGCAATTGGCATCGACGCCTATCTTGCTCGCCAACAAGACAAAAGCCTATTGCGTATGCTGACCTGTGGTAGTGTGGATGACGGTAAATCAACCCTAATTGGCCGCCTACTGCACGACAGCCACCAAATTTATGAAGATCAGTTAGCAGCACTGCATAAAGATAACGAAAAAGTCGGTAATGCCGGTGAAGAGCTCGATTTAGCACTACTGGTTGACGGCTTACAAGCTGAGCGTGAGCAAGGCATAACTATTGATGTAGCGTACCGTTATTTTTCAACGGCTAAACGTAAATTCATTATTGCTGATACTCCAGGGCATGAGCAATACACCCGCAACATGGTAACCGGTGCATCAACCAGTGATGTAGCGATTATTCTTGTTGATGCGCGCTACGGTGTGCAAGTACAAACTAAGCGTCACAGCTTTATCTGTGATTCATTGGGTATTAAACAGTTTGTTGTTGCCGTGAATAAAATGGATATTGTTGATTTTGACGAAACCGTTTATGAGCGCATTAAAGCCGATTATTTAAAATTTGCCGAGCAACTTAACGTATCTAACATCAAGTTTGTGCCTATGTCGGCACTTAAAGGCGATAACGTAGTAACACGCTCAGAGCACACACCATATTACACAGACAAACCACTGCTTGAGTTATTAGAAGACTCACCAGCAGCTGAAACAGACACTGGCTTTGAAGCGCGTTTCCCTGTGCAGTATGTAGTACGCCCTAACCTAAACTTCCGTGGTTTCCAAGGTACTTTGACCTCAGGAAAATTACGCGTTGGTGATGCTATTAAAGTATTGCCATCAGGTAAAACCTCAAGCATTAAAGAGATTGTCACCTTTGACGGCAACTTAGACACAGCCGAAGCTGGTCAAGCAATTACTTTAACGCTTAACACTGAAATTGATATTAGCCGAGGGGACGTGATCGTTCCTGCTGATTCAACAGCGACTGTAACTAACCAAGTACAAGCAAAGCTTGTGTGGATGCACGAAGCGCCGCTGGTACTGGGTAAAAGCTATAACTTTAAGCTAGGCAGTAAAAATACTTCGGCTATCGTGAAAAAGATTGATCACACCACTGATGTGAACACCCTTGAACACGGCAGCGCAGACAGCCTGCAGTTAAACGAAATCGCGATTGTTACCCTAGAATTGACCGAAACCATTTTGGCCGATGCTTATCACAACAATCACGAAACCGGTGCGTTTATTTTAATCGATCGTTTATCTAACTTAACTGTTGCGGCGGGTATGATTGAAAACGTGCTTGCTAAGCAAGAACAAACGGGTAACTTTAGTGAGTTTGAAGTTGAATTTAATGCGTTAGTACGCAAGCACTTCCCACATTGGCAAGCGCTTGATATCTCAAAGCTTAAATAACCAACTTTGCCTGTTAAGGACATATAAAGCATGTATCAACAGCTAGTATTAACAGGCATTATGCTAACTTTAGTCGGGTGCCTGTTTGGCACGCGGCTAAAGCCAGCATGGCTTTTTGTTGGCGCCATTGGCACCGCATATCTAGGCGGGTTAATCGACCTTGAAGATATGCTGATCAACTACGCCAATCCATCACTGATCACCTTAGTGTTATTAGTACTGGTTTCGATTGCGGTTGAAAAAACTACACTCGTACAAAAGCTTGCCCAGTCATTATCAAAAGGAAGTTTAACCAGCTCAGTCACTAAG
This sequence comes from Pseudoalteromonas rhizosphaerae, assembly GCF_028885455.1. Classification (NCBI taxonomy): domain Bacteria; kingdom Pseudomonadati; phylum Pseudomonadota; class Gammaproteobacteria; order Alteromonadales; family Pseudoalteromonadaceae; genus Pseudoalteromonas; species Pseudoalteromonas rhizosphaerae. The sequence goes on along the minus strand of NZ_CP118496.1, from coordinate 605,103 downwards.
CTCGGACTTTCTACAGCGTTTTTATCCTCATTTACCAATAATACAGCGGTTGTCGCATCGCTCATTACTGCCATAAAAGACAATCCAAACCATTCACCTTCAAAGCTACTATTACCGCTGTCGTATACTGCTATTTTAGGTGGCACAATTACCTTAATTGGTACTTCAACAAATTTAATCGTCAATGGTTTTGCCGTTGATGCAGGCATGGCACCGCTAGGCTTTTTCGACTTTACCATAGTCGGGTTAGGCGCATTAAGTGTGGGCCTGATCACTATTTTAGTGATGCTAAAATATTTGCCAGACAACGGCAAAAACGATCAAGAAGTGGTGCCTTTTTATCTCGAAGGTAAAATAGAAGAAGGCTCAAAACTAATTGGTAAAAGCGTAGAAGAAAATGGCCTGCGCGAACTTAAAGACTTATTCCTAGCAGAAATTATTCGCGGCGATAAACGCATTTGTGCAGTGACCCCGCAACAAGTGATTAAAGCGGGCGATGTATTGCTGTTTGTCGGTGACATCAAATCAGTGCCATTGCTAACACGCTTTGACGGGCTAAAAATAGTTCACGATAAACATCAAAAAGATGTTGAGCACCTCGTTGAAGTTGTTGTCAGCCAATCATCTAAATTTATAGGAAAAACAGTTAAGGAAGCACGTTTTCGTGAACAGTTTCATGCCGCTGTTATCGCTATTCGTCGCGGCCATGACCGCTTACAAGGTGGCCTTGGTAAGGTGCAGCTGCAAGCGGGAGACTCACTGATCCTCGCACCAGGTAAAGACTTTTATAGTCTGCCTAATTTAAAACGCGAATTTGTGTATATTTCCGGGCTTGATTTACAAACTCACTTAGCGCCCAAGCAATCTAACTTAGTATTAGCGAGCTTTGCAACGGTACTTGGGCTGAGCATTATTGGCTATGTACCACTGGTAAAAGGCTTATTAGTATTGCTGATTGGCTTAATGCTCACGGGAACGATAAAGCTGAGCGAAGTAAAACGCCGTTTTCCTATTGAATTACTCGCTGTAGTTGGTAGCGCCATTGGCCTTGCTAAACTGATGATAGGCACCGGCCTAGCTGGACAAATATCTGCAGCATTGTTTTATGTACTCGGTGATTTTGGCCCCTATGGCGCGTTTATCGCGATTTTTGTAATGACAGTAATGTTCACCGAACTTATCACCAATAACGCCGCAGCGGCACTATCATTCCCTGTCGCTTATGCATTAGCAATGGGCTTTAATGTTGACCCGCTGCCGTTTATTATGGCGGTCGCCTTTGGTGCATCTGCAAGCTTTATATCACCATTTGGTTATCAAACTAACCTGATGGTTTATAGCGCCGGCAATTATCGTTTAAAAGACTATGTATTAATGGGCTTACCGCTTTCTATTATTTATTCAATAACGGTATTAACCCTGATCCCGCTGGTATTTCCATTTTAAGCCAGCGCTTACTCATAAGAGAGTTTTATAATGGATGAGAACATTGTTTGGCATAACTATGCCATTACTAAAGCACAACGTAGCGAACACAAAAGCCATAAACCGGCTATTTTATGGTTCACTGGTTTTTCCGGCTCAGGTAAAAGCACCGTAGCAAACGCCCTTGAAAGCGCACTCAATCAACAAGGTATTCACACCTACCTGCTTGATGGCGACAACGTACGCCACGGCTTGTGTAAAGATTTAGGCTTTAGCGACGAAGACCGTATCGAAAATATTCGCCGCGTTGGTGAAACCGCTAAACTAATGGTCGATGCTGGATTATTGGTACTCACCGCATTTATTTCCCCATTTCGCGCGGAACGCGATATGGTAAGAAACTTAGTCGATGACGGTGAATTTATCGAAGTGTTTTTAGACACACCTCTGGACGTATGCGAGAGCCGCGATCCAAAAGGCTTATACAAAAAAGCCCGCGCAGGTGAAATAAAACACTTCACAGGTATAGATTCAGACTACCAAATACCCCATTCACCGGAAATAATTTTAGATACCAGTAAAAACACCCTAGACCAATCGGTGCAAGAGCTGATAGCGTATCTAAAACAACAGCAAATTATTAAAGGTTAAGTCATGAACCAAACGGAACTGCTCGAAGAAATACTGATCCTTGCCCGCCAAGCTGGCAGCGCTATTATGGGGATTTATGAAAAGGATTTTAACGTTGAGTACAAAGCTGATGAAAGCCCTGTAACCGACGCCGATCTTGCAGCTCACAAAGTGATTGCCAATGGCCTAGCCCACTTAACCCCAGAGATCCCAGTATTAAGTGAAGAAAGTGCCGATATCAGCTGGGATATCCGTCAAACGTGGACCCGCTATTGGCTGGTTGACCCAATCGACGGCACTAAAGAGTTTATTAAAAAGAACGGTGAGTTTACCGTTAACATCGCCTTGATTGAAAACGGCAAGCCTATCTTAGCGGTAGTAGATGCGCCTGCGCTAGGCGTGTCTTATCTGGCAGCAGAGGCAATCGGCGCATTTAAGGACCGCGGTGATGAGCGCATTGAGCTGAAAGTCACCACCAAAGCAAACCAAGGCCTAATTCGCGTAGTCGGCAGCCGCTCGCATCCATCACCGGATTTAGCCGAGTTTGTAAAACGCTTTGATGAGGTTGAAATGGTCTCAAAAGGCAGTTCACTAAAACTGTGCTTAGTCGCCGAAGGCAGCGCCGATATTTACCCACGCCTAGGCCCAACCTGCGAATGGGACACCGGCGCAGGTCACGCTATAGCCGAAATCGCCGGCGCAAAAGTCACTAAGCTTGATGGCAGCCCGCTTGTTTATAACACCAAAGATGAATACTTAAATCCGTATTTTATTGTAAGTGCGATAGAAGAAGAAACCAAGCTGTAAGTTTTAAGTGGTAAGTTTAAGGCCGACTCTTCACTCGTAGGAGTTGGCTTCAGCCACGAAAAATCCTGCTCTGCATTCTATTTGAAAAAACAATTTCACCACAGAGAACACCGAGTCGCTTCGCTACACAGAGAAAGTTACAGACACAGCTTCGAATTTCTGTAAAGGTTCATCGAACATCGTCTATTCTAAATTGTTTCAAAATACTTTTATAATCTCTAAAACTGGTTCCATCTATTTTATGACCCATCGAGATTGCTTTTGACTGTTGCGCCAATGAATACTTAGCTCCTTTTGAACAAGGCAGAGTGGAGCTATAGTAGCTATATAACCTTTCACTTAGCTCTAACTTTTGCACTGTATTTTTAATAATACAATAAACTTTATCACCAAAATCTATAGCTTCTGCTTCTGTAGGTATATACCCTTTATGAATCACCTTATTTCTAAAACCAACAGCATTACTATCAAGTGTTTGGGCCTTCTCATTATATTTTGCTAAAAATAAAAAAGTGAAAGCACCTAGTTGTCTTTCTGATTGATTAGAAACTTCCTTCCATGTATTGAGTAAAATACTTTCATCAATTCCTAATGAATGAATATGATATTTAATAAAGAATTCATAGAAGCGCTCGAGTGATGCTGCAAATGAAGCAACTGCTTCTCTCATATATCCATCACCAATTGCATTAACAGCTATATCAAAAAGCATTTCAAACTTTTGAGCTCTTAATTCAACTGTATATTTATGCCCTCTATCGCAAACAACTTTATGAATACCATCATCAATTAACTGCTGTGACTGCATTATAAAAGCCGTATAAGTACCAGCTTCACTTATACACTGCGGGCAAGTAGTTTGTATCCTCATATATCCCCATATCAACCAACTAAAAATCTCGCCCTGAAAGCTGTTTGGTTTCCAAATTTAAATGGCTTACATTCTTAAACTCTGTCAGGTTGGTAGTATCAATAGTTGGCAGTTTATCTAATGGCCTGATTAAAATTTTATCCAGTGTTTGACTTCCAAATTTAATTTTATTTAACTTTTCTAGAATTTCATCATTTGTAAGCTCGTCAGACATTGACACCCTATGTGATAACAACAATAAATAAAACAAACAATAGGCCGACTTGTTTGAAGGGTTAGCCAAAAACCTAACTGCTCCTTTTATTGAACTTGGGCTAAAGACGCCTGTTTTCCCTGAAGTAACTCCTAGAAAGGTTAAAAAGTCATATAGAAACTCTACTCGCTTCGAGCTTTCATTATTAGCACCTAATGACCCTTTATCCAAAAGGCTACTAAATAAATATTGTAAATTATGTATTGTTAAACTTTCTGCCAGCAATTTTTTAAGTACCTCTTCTACACCACAATTAACTCCATAATCAGCCAAAGGAGGCCGTTTCATAATACTTTTACCAATACTTTCTATAGCGCTAAACTTATCATCGACTACACCAAAGAACCGTTCAAAATTTATAACTTCTTTATCGCTAAAGCCAAGATAACGGTTTATAAATAAAAGTATGCCTTTTGTATCATTTAGCTTTAATTCATAAAGTTCAATTACATTTGCAATGGCATTTTGATCTGATACTGCTCTTGCGGTATGCGCTCAGCTAAAACTCTTACTAAATAATCCGTGTAACCATTATTAAATCCAACACCTTGATTTTTGAAACTTCCATCTTGCTGCCACTTAGCATCTGGGTTATCTAGTACATGATTTTTCGCTGAATTAAGAACTCTATCGGCTGTTATATCAAGCATTTCGATATAAAAACGAGTTAGATAGTCATCTTCTTTTCCTACACTTGCACACTCTAAAATAAATGGCTTTAGATCATACTCATGATGTGATCTCAGAGCTTTAATATTGTAAGGTTCTAACTTTGTGTATAACTCAAATGATTTGAGATTAACTTCTCGTAAAGTAATAACCATCAATAAGTTAATAAAATTAATTTCTCCCATTAACCTATCTTTTTGCCAAATCTGATTAACTCTGCGAAGAATCTTTTTAAATTGTCGAATTGAATAGATTTGGTTTTCCACTTCAATTAATTTTTGCTCTAAAAAGTACCAATCACGTCCCCCACGCAAAATGCGCATTAATTTGTCAGCGGTTAAAATTTCCCCCTCAAAAATAACAAAGCAGCCTTCTGCAATCGCATAATTGATACTTAATTCAATGAATTTACGTAATACCACTAGAACATTCTGTTTATGAATATCCTCCCTATAATCAGTCGCTTTTGATATTACTTCTGCCGCAACTTCATTTTCATTACCCATAGCGATGATAAAGTTGATGTTACTTAAATCTCTATTCTTTAATCTATCTAAAAGCGCAGCTATATCATTTAAGCGCTTTTCATTTTCATCGCCTGTACCGCGATCTACATCTTGCAGGGTGATCAGTAATTTATAGTTGGTTACTTTAAGAACATTGTTAAGCTTTTGAAAGCTTTGCTCGATATCAACTGGGCCTGCGAGTAGTGTAGATGCAAACTGAAATATGCTGCCGCCTGATTTTAGGGCTTCGGTATAATGTTTTGGTAACGCGCGAAAGGCGCACATATCTAAGTGCTGGCTGATATCATCGATAATATTACTGAGTATCACATGTGCGACACTGCCGCTTGCTGCCCCCCACGTTGATATATCGCTGTGAATCCAATTAATACTGTTTTGTTGTTCTACTTTTAGTTTTTCTTCATCTGGTAATTCTACTTCTATCTTTTTAGGCCTTTTAAGCTCATTTGCTATCGCTGCAACAATGCTACTTTTACCGCAGCCATAAGGAGCCTGTAGATTAACTCGTTTTTTATTTCTTTTTATTGATGCATTAACCATAGCTGAGTTCCTATTTTGATTCAATCGGTTACTTCGATTTTACGTAAAATATAAAAAGAGGATTTACTGTTGCTTTAATGGGCGTTTTGGAAGGTATGACAGGTGTTTAAGTGGCTTATTTGGAGAGGTAGCAGCTTACCTTTATTAATGCATCGTGTTTTGCAGCTTTTCTATATTATGAACTAAGCAATACAGTTGCCATTGGGCATTCACTTTCGTTTGACCGCGTAAGGTCAATTTATTCATGCCTTTGTTAACTGTAATATTCCGCTGTTTATTTAAAGGAAAGCAGGTTCTATACAGCCAAGTCGTTTGCCATTCCGTCAATAAAAAGCTGCCGTCGCCCCATTGGGCTGTCTATTTTGACCTTCATTTTGTCGATATAGCTTAGCTTTTTACGCGATTCATCATTTTTAAACTGAACTTGCCGTCCTGTTTTTATAGGTGGCTTTCGCATACATTGCTGTTGCAGTGGGCATACCTTGCAATCTTTTAAGTAACCGCAGAATCGGGTATATTTTTGGTTGTGGCTGTTTACATTTATACCGCTTCGCCACATTTCATTGCCTGCGGGACAGCGGCAGGTTTGTGTCGTCTCATCATAATGGAAGTCGTCTGAGGTAAATAACCGTGGCTTGCCTTTACTGCGTTTTAGTCGGCGCTTTTCTTGCTCTGTCTCATAGGTTTCACTTTCTTTAAACAGCGGATTTCGTTTTCTAAATTGGTTATCCGCAATGTAAGTATCAAAGCCACTTTTCGCCATAAACTCAAGATTCACTTCGCTGTTAAACCCACTGTCTGCGGTAAACTTTATGGTGTGATTATCTGCTTCTTTTTTTGTATTGAGCTTAGTGAGCTGTTGTTTTAATTGCTTAACCGCTGGCTGTAAGGTTTGTTGCTCACCCACCGAGCCCCATGTCTGTGCTTGCAGTATAATTTGATGTTTATCGTCATTTATCGCTATCCCGTTGTAGCCTTGGATTGTACCTTTTGACGTGGTCATTTTCGCGCTATCGGGGTCGGTAATATTACTTTTAATGGGCTTGCCTTTGCTGCCCGTTTTTTCCTCGTGGGTCGCTAAGAACGCCGTGATTTTATCTGCACTTTTATCCAGCTTTTCTTTTTGCTTTAAATCCTGTGTTATCAACTCTTCGCTCAGGCTATCTTGTGATTGGTGACGTTCGATAATACGTTTACTCGCGCGTTCTAGTTTTGCTTTTTTACGCCCTAGCTCATCGAATGTGCCGCTCCATTCTTTACTCGCATTCGATTTCAATTTGCATCCATCAATGGCAAACATGTTGCGACCTATCAAGCCTTCTTCGTCGCATATCATCAGTACTTGCGTAAACAACGATTCAATCTGTTCGTGCATTTTGGCCACGAATCCCGCTACCGATGTGTAATGAGGTTGAATATCACCCGACACACTCATGAACAAAATATTCGTCTCACACGCCTTAGCAATACGGCGGCTGCTGATCAAACCATGTGCATAGCCGAGTAAAATAATTTTTAGCATCACTGAAGGCGGATACGCAGCTGCGCCCGTTTTATCATTGTTATACCACGCATCAAAGCCCGACAAATCGAGTTTATTTTCGACAATATAACAAAGCGCATACTCAAATGTACCTGGCAATATTTGCTCAGCAAAATTGATTGGAATGAATTTATTTTGGCAGGATAAGTCAGGCTTGTAGTTGGCCATAACGGTTTACCGTGGGTGAATAATATCTATTAGATCACAGTAACCCTGTGGGTTAAAGGTTAAAAAACAATCAAGTGAAATGTGTAGAACCAGTTCCTAAAAAGAGTAATTCTACAACCTCAAGGCCCGCATAATGCCATGTGCTGCGCTATATCTTCTTCATATTTATCACCACCGTTACGAAGCCGTTCAGTAATGCGCTTTGCGTAAACCTGCAAGTCAGGCTCTAGCTGCCCTGTTTCTTTAATAATTGAGTCGTCTTTAAACCATTTTCGAAAATCTTCTAAGCTCTCAAGCGTTAATTCCGCTTCTTGTTTTGATTCGACTCTCGACTCTGCGCTAGATGCTTTTAGCCGCTCCCATAACAAATATACCGACATACCCAAATAGGCAGCTGCTATAAATAAAAACACCCAGAATGCTTGTTCTACCTCAACTAGGTTTATTGCTGAAAATAAATAAAATACTGATACCGCGCACAGTACCGCTGAAAATACAGGCTTTTCTGTGTACAGTTTTGTTTGATAGATAGTAGTCGCTGCAATAGCTAAAAAGCTCAGTACTATAAATTTAAGAGCACCAAAGGTTTGGGCAATTAGTTGCTCTATTGCTTTATCTGAATACGTTGAATACACATAACTGACAATGAAAAGTAATCCAAACAATACACTTAGAGTCACCGGTGGATATCGCCAGTTAAACCCAATACTGCGCTTGGCGTGGGAGATATAAAACTTATCCAGCATTAACTTGATGCCAATGCCTGTTAGAAAAGCAAAGCTATAATGCAGCACAGGGCTCGCGTGTAAAATACTGCCCCACTTCATATAGGCTTGTTGTACAAAACTGACGTTACTTAAAAATACCGTAATCGCGACCGCGGTAATTGCGCACAATAAAAGTGATAACCAACGCTGGGCTGGAATAGGAAGAAACTGCGACAATTTAATATCCTTATAAGTAAACAAGTTAAAGTGATACAACCAGCCCAGTCTATACTTAATCACTTAAAATTAGAAACAACGAGTAACTACATACATTAAATAAAGATTTAACCCTCAGTGTTTTGTAGATCGGGATTTATTCCGTCACATTGTCAGGCTAAAGCCTGACCTACAAAATGTGAAACCGTAAGCTTTAGCCATGAAACATTCCTCTATCTAAAAAGCCACTCGTAAAACCAGCTATTGTGCTTTAACATTCGTGGTTCAATTAATTGATTCTACGGGAAGAAGTAATGACAACGACTGAAAGTGCGATTGATTCAGCCTATCAAGCGCAAATTAAAAATATCTATAATGCGTTAAGCCAAGCTGTACTGGCAGCGAATGGTGATGCAGATGCGATTAGCGCTGCTGAAACAAGCTTTAAAAAAGGCCTAGCCTTTGCCGCTGATATTAGAGGTCGTGCCCTAGCTGCAATAGCATAAAATAAAAAGCCCTGTAAGTTTGCACCTACAGGCTTTTTACATGAGCCTTTCAACTGGCAAACTGCTTCAAGCAACAAAGCCATAAATCAAAGCAGCTACCGCTAATAAGCCTACCGCTAACACGAACAAGGTGCTAAAACGGCCACGGTATTTTTGTAATGCTGGAACTTTATAAACAGCAATCATTGGCATGATGAATAATATCATCGCAATAATCGGCCCTGATAGTTGGTCCATCATATCTAAGATACTTGGGTTTTTAACAGCACAAAACCAAATAGCAAAGAACATGATAGCAACACCAATTTTGTCAGCGTTTTTCAGCGACAAACTTGTTTGTTTAGTAACAAGCCCATTAAAGCTTTCTCTTGCTCCTAAAAAATGACCTAAGAAAGATGAAGTGATAGCAATAAACGCGACTAGCGGGCCAAAGGTGGCAATAAATGAATTGTCTGTCACATTCGCTAGGTAAGATAACACTGAAACGTTCTGTGCTTTAGCTTGCAGCATTTGCTCTGGCGTTAAAGAGAGTACACAGGAGAATACAAATAACAACACAAATACAATTAGTAGTAAGCTAGTTCGCTTTAAAATCGCTTCAGACTTAGCTGTTGCTTGCTTACCATAATGACCTCGTTGTACGTTTACAAAGCTTGAGATCGCCGCTGCGTGGCTAAATGAGAACACTATTATAGGAATTGACAGCCATAGTGTTTTACTAAAGCCTACAAACTCAGGAAAGGCCATATCGGGTACTTGCCAACTAGGGATTAGATACAAAGATAGAAACAATAAAATCCCGACTAACGGATACACTAAAATAGCAAAAGCACGCAACATTAGCCTTTCACCACCGAGCATCAAGCTGATCATACTGGCAACTAAAACTCCTGAAAGCAATACTCTAGAAGGTGCTTCCATACCTAATTGGTTTACCATAAAACTATCAACCGTATTGGTTAGGCCAACACCATAGATCAGTAAAATTGGAAATATTGATAAAAAATACAATAATGAAATTAATCTACCAGCATTCACACCAAAATGCTCTTCAACCACATCGGTAAAATCTGCATCTTTGCTCTTTGATGACAATACAAAACGCGCTAAGCCGCGGTGGGCTAAAAATGTCATCGGCAACGCTAAGCACGCTAAAATGATCAGCGGCCAAAAGCCACCAATACCAATATTAATTGGTAAAAATAAAATACCGGCACCGACTGCAGTACCAAAAAGACTCAACACCCATTGGGTATCATGAAAGTTCCATTTCGATTTACTTGTTGTCACTGCGTCAAACTGCACAGCATCAGTGGAAGAGTTCATGCACTTCACCTATTAGTATAATAATTTGGCAAGAGCATATAGAAATCAACACATTATTTCAGTTTTTGGCGACATAATTAACTAAATATTACAGCCTATTTTGTAATTACTGAGTTACTTACTGTCATGAATTTGAAACAGTCATAAAATCAAAATTCATTAGCTGATAGAGGAAATAAATTTTCGAGTTTTCAAGCTTAGAAAATGGCAGTACACACATGTCAAAGGTTAACACTGCGCTGCTGACGGCTCAAAGCCATTAGCTTTCCTACAGACGTAAAAAAGCCCGACTATTGCTAGTCGGGCTTTCTCAATTTAGATCCTGGCAATGTCGTGGTGCCTACAGCGGTAGAGAGCCACATAGCAAATGTATAGAGTAGGCTTTAGGCTCTTATACCAATCTGCCAAATTATGTGATCTAATTAGCACACTGATACTTATCTACTTTTACTAAATTGAACTTAGAAAAATCCAAGCAACTTTTAGCTTTATCACGTAAAGAGCCTAATGCAAGAAAGCGCATACGCCTGCTTGCTGTTTCATTATTCTTTGAGGGTGAAAACAAAACGAATATTGCTAAGCGCCTAAATACAGCGCGCGGCAGTCTCAATAAATGGGTTTCAAACTACCTTAACAATGGCGTTGCTGGCTTGAACAACAAACCGATTAAAGGTCGTCCAGCTAAATTAACCTCACAACAACTAAATACACTGTCAGATTATGTAAAACAGTCAGCAAGTTCTTCAGAAGGAGGCAGACTAATGGGGGAAGATATTGCTCAGTATATTTATGACCAGTTCAACATAAGATATCACACCGATCATATTTACAAACTGCTCAAGAAGCGTGGGTTTAGCTGGATCACAAGCCGTTCTAAGCACCCAAAGCAGTCAAAAGAAAGCCAAGAGGCTTTTAAAAAAGTTCCAAGTGGAAACGATCCTTCACACCCCAGGACATCTCCCTTTAGAGCGCATTGATGTTTGGTTTCAAGATGAAGCACGGTTTGGACAACAGAATCAAACAACACGCTTATGGGCTGAAACAGGCTCGAGGCCTCGCGCAACAAAACAACAGCAGTTTGAGTATGGATACTTATTGTTACCAGCAATGCAAAAATGATCCACTTCAACAATTGAAATCTGATCCAGTTAACTTAACACTGGTGCTTTTGGATAAGCACCATGATTTCAAAAGAAGAGTTCATGAAAATAAAAGTCTTAGCCATGCAAGGCATGTCTCAACGAGCCATCGCTAAACAATTGGCCATATCGCGCAACACCGTTAAAAAATACCTTCAAGGTGACTTTGACGAGCCGCATTATGCTACTCGTAAAACGGGTATTTCAAAATTAGAGGCATTTAAACCGTATTTACATTCTCGATTAGCTAAAGCCGCTCCAATACATTTATCAGCCGTTGTTTTACTCAGAGAAATTAAAGAGCAAGGCTATACCGGAGAAATATCGTTACTACGCCAGTACTTGTATCAATATCGAGGTAGCGTTGAACCCCAACCCATTATTCGCTTTGAAACAGAAGCGGGCAAACAAATGCAAGTTGATTGGGGCCAAATGCGAGGTGGGAAATCACCACTGCACGCCTTTGTCGCTGTTTTAGGCTTCAGCCGTGCATTGTTTGTCGCAATCACTGATAACATGCGCTATGAAACACTCGAAGCGTGTCATCGCCAAGCCTTTGAGTATTTCCAAGGCATTCCACAGCAAGTGTGGTATGACAATATGAAAACAGTGGTAATAGAGCGTGATGCTTACGGTGAAGGCAAACATCGCTTTAATCAATGCTTTTATCAATTTAGTAAAGAAATGGGGTTCATTCCAAAGCTCTGTAAACCCTACCGCCCACAAACAAAAGGGAAAGTAGAGCGAATGGTGCGCTATGTGCGCGATAACTTTTATCAGCCATTAGCCACTAAATTATTTGCCCTTGAACTTACTTTGGACGTTGAAACAGCCAATGTTGAAGTCATTAACTGGTTGAACACAGTGGCTAACCAGCGCATTCACGACACAATAAAAGTAAAGCCCGCAGATAGATTAAAAGAAGAGCAAGCGTACCTACAACCTTTACCCCCGCTCCAACCTGTTGCACCACCACAGCCGGCAGAAGTGGCTATACCTGTATTTGATATGTCCTTCGAGACTCACCCGTTACATCATGACTTAAACATTTACGCGCAATTCTCGGAGGCACTATGAACTTGCAACTCGCACGCTTACATGAACTAACGGAGGAGCTGCAACTCGCCGGTGTTGAAACAAATGCAACAGCGCTAGCGCAGCAAGCAGCAAAAGAGGAATGGGATTATTTACAGTTCTTAGAGCGCGTACTGCAAGGTGAGCAGGCGTACCGGCACCAACGTAAACAGGTTATGTTTACGCGTATGGCTGGATTTGCGTCATTAAAATCGCTTGAGGAGTTTGACTTTACGTTTGCCACCGGTGTGCCCAAAAAACAAGTTAACGAGCTTGCCACACTCTCGTTTATTGAACGAAAAGAAAACGTCGTTCTGCTCGGGCCATCAGGTGTAGGCAAAACACATATTGCCAGTGCGCTAGGTTACAAGGCAGTGCAAGCAGGCTTAAAAACCCGCTTTATTAGCGCGTCTGATTTAATATTGCAATTAACCACAGCGCAACGTCAAGATAAGTATAAACAAGTGATGCAGCGCTCAGTTCTGGCACCCAGGCTACTAATAATTGATGAAATAGGCTATTTACCGTTTAGTGCTCAGGAATCTAAATTATTGTTTGATGTCATTGCAAAGCGTTATGAAAAAGGAGCGGTCATACTCACCAGTAACCTCCCATTTGGACAATGGGGGAGCATTTTTGCGAATGACACAGCGTTAACATCAGCGATGTTAGATAGAATTTTACACCACTCACATATTGTTCAAATTAAGGGGGAAAGTTATAGGATCAAAGAAAAGAAACAAGCCGGATTAATGGAAAACCTTAATAAATAGTGGATCATTATTCAAATGGTGGAGTGGATCACTTTTCGGTTGTTGTTGACAACTTATTTGGTGCAGTCTGCCCAAGTAATGGTAAAACAGAAGCGCTGATCAGCCCTATCGTCAATAAAGAGGTCATGACGCAACACATGGAATTAATATCAAAAGCCACGGAGGCAGGACGTCATGCGGTCGTGATCGTTGATGGCGCTGGTTGGCATACTATTGATACGGTACAACCATTCAATAATGTCACGCTAATAAAACTTCCGGCTTACTCCCCGGAGTTAAATCCAATAGAGCAAGTATGGAGTTGGATACGGCAACACTGTCTATCTAATCGTGTGTTTAGTGGTTATGAAGAAATAGTCGAACAGGTTTCGCAAGCGTGGAATAAATTCATTTCCGTTCCTGATACGGTTAAAAGCATATGCTCTAGAGACTGGATAAAATTGACTTAATCTTTATGCAGATTGGTATTATTCTTTTCCTTTAACCTATTTTTCACCTTGAACCTTCTTTTTACTTTATGCCAGACAACAAAAAACCCGTCACATCGCTGTAACGGGTTTCTCAATTTGGAGCCTGGCAATGTCCTACTTTCACATAGCAAATGCTACACTATCATCGGCGCTGTTTCGTTTCACTACTGAGTTCGGCATGGGGTCAGGTGGGTCCAAAACGCTATTGTTACCAAGCAAATAGGGTGCAAAGGAGTAATGACAAAGCACGTAGTGCCTACATTTCCTTTGCGCAAGGTGCCTCAACTTTAACGCTACGCGCTAAGAGTCACCTCATAAATTTGGAATTCTGATAATAAAGTTTTCAGTAAATCTACTTTAGTCTATTAACTTCTTGCGCTATCAACTATCACATAAAACGCGTTTGGCGTTGTATGGTTAAGCCTCACGGGTAATTAGTACAAGTTAGCTTAACATATCACTATGCTTCCACATCTTGCCTATCAACGTTGTAGTCTTCAACGGCCCTTCAGAGACTTTAAAAGTCTAGTGAGAACTCATCTCGAGGCCTGCTTCGCGCTTAGATGCTTTCAGCGCTTATCAGTTCCGAACGTAGCTACCGGGCAATGCCATTGGCATGACAACCCGAACACCAGCGGTTCGTTCACTCCGGTCCTCTCGTACTAGGAGCAACCCCTCTCAATTCTCAAACGCCCACGGCAGATAGGGACCGAACTGTCTCACGACGTTCTAAACCCAGCTCGCGTACCACTTTAAATGGCGAACAGCCATACCCTTGGGACCGACTTCAGCCCCAGGATGTGATGAGCCGACATCGAGGTGCCAAACACCGCCGTCGATATGAACTCTTGGGCGGTATCAGCCTGTTATCCCCGGAGTACCTTTTATCCGTTGAGCGATGGCCCTTCCATTCAGAACCACCGGATCACTATGACCTACTTTCGTACCTGCTCGACGTGTCTGTCTCGCAGTTAAGCTGGCTTCTACCATTACACTAACCGTACGATGTCCGACCGTACTTAGCCAACCTTCGTGCTCCTCCGTTACTCTTTGGGAGGAGACCGCCCCAGTCAAACTACCCACCAGGCACTGTCCGTAACCCCGATTCAGGGGCCAACGTTAGAACATCAAAACTACAAGGGTGGTATTTCAAGGACGACTCCAACAAAACTAGCGTCTCATCTTCTAAGTCTCCCACCTATCCTACACATGTAGGTTCAATGTTCAGTGCCAAGCTGTAGTAAAGGTTCACGGGGTCTTTCCGTCTAGCCGCGGGTACACAGCATCTTCACTGCGATTTCAATTTCACTGAGTCTCGGGTGGAGACAGCGTGGCCATGGTTACACCATTCGTGCAGGTCGGAACTTACCCGACAAGGAATTTCGCTACCTTAGGACCGTTATAGTTACGGCCGCCGTTTACCGGGGCTTCGATCAAGAGCTTCTCCGAAGATAACCCCATCAATTAACCTTCCGGCACCGGGCAGGTGTCACACCGTATACGTCATCTTGCGATTTTGCACAGTGCTGTGTTTTTAATAAACAGTCCCAGCCACCTGGTCACTGCGGCTCCAATCAGCTTAGGGAGTAAATCCCATCACCAATCGGAGCGTACCTTCTCCCGAAGTTACGGTACGATTTTGCCTAGTTCCTTCACCCGAGTTCTCTCAAGCGCCTTAGTATTCTCTACCTGACCACCTGTGTCGGTTTGGGGTACGATTCGGTATAATCTGAAGCTTAGAGGCTTTTCCTGGAAGTATGGCATCAGCAACTTCATCACCTTAGTGACTCGTCTCGTGTCTCAGCCTAACAGCAACCCGGATTTACCTAAGTCACTAGCCTACTCATTTTCACATGGACTACCAACGCCATGCTTGCTTAGCCTGCTCCGTCCCCCCATCGCAATTATACCAAGTACGGAAATATTAATCCGTTTCCCATCGACTACGCCTTTCGGCCTCGCCTTAGGGGTCGACTTACCCTACCCTGATTAACATGGGATAGGAACCCTTGGTCTTCCGGCGTGCGGGTTTTTCACCCGCATTATCGTTACTCATGTCAGCATTCGCACTTCTGATACGTCCAGCATACCTCCCGGTACACCTTCAACCGCTTACAGAACGCTCCCCTACCACTCAGAATAAATTCTGAATCCGCAGCTTCGGTGCATAGTTTAGCCCCGTTACATCTTCCGCGCAGACCGACTCGACCAGTGAGCTATTACGCTTTCTTTAAAGGATGGCTGCTTCTAAGCCAACCTCCTGGCTGTCTGGGCCTTTCCACATCGTTTCCCACTTAACTATGACTTTGGGACCTTAGCTGGCGGTCTGGGTTGTTTCCCTCTTCACGACGGACGTTAGCACCCGCCGTGTGTCTCCCGGATATTACTTTACGGTATTCGGAGTTTGCAAAGGGTTGGTAAGTCGGGATGACCCCCTAGCCTTAACAGTGCTCTACCCCCGTAAGTATTCGTCCGAGGCTCTACCTAAATAGATTTCGGGGAGAACCAGCTATCTCCCGGTTTGATTAGCCTTTCACTCCTAGCCACAGGTCATCCCCTAACTTTTCAACGTTAGTGGGTTCGGTCCTCCAGTTGATGTTACTCAACCTTCAACCTGCCCATGGCTAGATCACCGGGTTTCGGGTCTATACCTTGCAACTAATCGCCCAGTTAAGACTCGGTTTCCCTACGGCTACCCTATTCGGTTAACCTCGCTACAAAATATAAGTCGCTGACCCATTATACAAAAGGTACGCAGTCACCCAACAAGTGGGCTCCTACTGCTTGTACGTACACGGTTTCAGGTTCTATTTCACTCCCCTCACAGGGGTTCTTTTCGCCTTTCCCTCACGGTACTGGTTCACTATCGGTCAGTTGGGAGTATTTAGCCTTAGATGATGGTCCACCTATATTCAGTCAAAGTTTCACGTGCTCCGACCTACTCGATTTCACTTAAAAGGGATTTTCATGTACGGGACTATCACCCTGTATCGTGGCACTTTCCAGAGCCTTCCATTAACACCAATTAAGCTTAAGGGCTGTTCCGATTTCGCTCGCCGCTACTTTCGGAATCTCGGTTGATTTCTTTTCCTACGGGTACTTAGATGTTTCAGTTCTCCGCGTTCGCCTCGTTAACCTATGTATTCAGTTAACGATACCTGCAAGCAGGTGGGTTTCCCCATTCGGAAATCCTAGTCTCAAGTGCTTTTTACTAGCTTGACTAGGCTTATCGCAAGTTAATACGTCCTTCATCGCCTCCAACTGCCAAGGCATCCACCGTGTACGCTTAGTCACTTAACCATACAACCCAAACGGGTCTTGCTTGGTCTTTGTTACTTATGCTGCCTTGCTTTCTATTTTTGCTTGGTTACATAACACGTTATGCGCCCAGCGACAAAAATATCAGCGGCGTTGCCTAAGTATCAAATCCACGTCGCAATACTAAACAGTAAAGTTTAGTCATACGTTAGTGACAGTTTAACTTCGCCAGAAGTTAATATTGAATACTAAAGTAGATACCAATCAACAAACGTAAAACGTTCATTAAATGGCACTGAATGATACTGCTATCATTCTTTTTTACTTTTGAAAACTCTGTACAAATACACTGTATTTATACGAATTTTATTATCAGCTTTTCCAAATTTTTAAAGAGCAAGAGATACAAAAACCTCTCAAAATTAAACACACTCTATTCTCAGGCGATTATGCTGCCCGATAAAAGAATATTTATTTTTAAGAAGTAAGTGGTGGAGCTAAGCAGGATCGAACTGCTGACCTCCTGCGTGCAAGGCAGGCGCTCTCCCAGCTGAGCTATAGCCCCACATATGCTGGTACTTATTGTTTGATTACCGACTTCGTTGAAGAAGTGGTGGGTCTGAGTAGATTTGAACTACCGACCTCACCCTTATCAGGGGTGCGCTCTAACCAACTGAGCTACAGACCCAAACAATAAGTGTTTGTTCTCTTTACAATAACAATCATCTGTGTGGACACTACGAACAAATAAGTTCTAAATCGTATAAGGAGGTGATCCAGCCCCAGGTTCCCCTAGGGCTACCTTGTTACGACTTCACCCCAGTCATGAATCACTCCGTGGTAAACGTCCTCCCGAGGGTTAGACTATCTACTTCTGGAGCAACCCACTCCCATGGTGTGACGGGCGGTGTGTACAAGGCCCGGGAACGTATTCACCGCGTCATTCTGATACGCGATTACTAGCGATTCCGACTTCATGGAGTCGAGTTGCAGACTCCAATCCGGACTACGACGCACTTTAAGTGATTCGCTTACTCTCGCGAGTTCGCAGCACTCTGTATGCGCCATTGTAGCACGTGTGTAGCCCTACACGTAAGGGCCATGATGACTTGACGTCGTCCCCACCTTCCTCCGGTTTATCACCGGCAGTCTCCTTAGAGTTCTCAGCATTACCTGCTAGCAACTAAGGATAGGGGTTGCGCTCGTTGCGGGACTTAACCCAACATCTCACAACACGAGCTGACGACAGCCATGCAGCACCTGTATCAGAGTTCCCGAAGGCACCAAACTATCTCTAGTAAGTTCTCTGTATGTCAAGTGTAGGTAAGGTTCTTCGCGTTGCATCGAATTAAACCACATGCTCCACCGCTTGTGCGGGCCCCCGTCAATTCATTTGAGTTTTAACCTTGCGGCCGTACTCCCCAGGCGGTCTACTTAATGCGTTAGCTTTGAAAAACAGAACCGAGGCTCCGAGCTTCTAGTAGACATCGTTTACGGCGTGGACTACCAGGGTATCTAATCCTGTTTGCTCCCCACGCTTTCGTACATGAGCGTCAGTGTTGACCCAGGTGGCTGCCTTCGCCATCGGTATTCCTTCAGATCTCTACGCATTTCACCGCTACACCTGAAATTCTACCACCCTCTATCACACTCTAGTTTGCCAGTTCGAAATGCAGTTCCCAGGTTGAGCCCGGGGCTTTCACATCTCGCTTAACAAACCGCCTGCGTACGCTTTACGCCCAGTAATTCCGATTAACGCTCGCACCCTCCGTATTACCGCGGCTGCTGGCACGGAGTTAGCCGGTGCTTCTTCTGTAAGTAACGTCACAGATAGCCTCTATTAAAGACTACCCTTTCCTCCTTACTGAAAGTGCTTTACAACCCGAAGGCCTTCTTCACACACGCGGCATGGCTGCATCAGGCTTGCGCCCATTGTGCAATATTCCCCACTGCTGCCTCCCGTAGGAGTCTGGGCCGTGTCTCAGTCCCAGTGTGGCTGATCATCCTCTCAAACCAGCTAGGGATCGTTGCCTTGGTAAGCCATTACCTTACCAACTAGCTAATCCCACTTGGGCTAATCTTTTGGCGTGAGGCCCGAAGGTCCCCCACTTTGGTCCGTAGACATTATGCGGTATTAGCAGTCGTTTCCAACTGTTGTCCCCCACCAAAAGGCATATTCCCAAGCATTACTCACCCGTCCGCCGCTCGTCAGCAAAGTAGCAAGCTACTTTCTGTTACCGCTCGACTTGCATGTGTTAGGCCTGCCGCCAGCGTTCAATCTGAGCCATGATCAAACTCTTCAATTAAAAGTTTTTTGTCTTTCGACAGCTCAATGAATTCTGAATTTATTTAATATCTTTCGATATTGAATTGACTGTGCCGAAGCAACTTATAAATAAGTTACTTCTGTTGGTCACTCAGTTTCAATTGAGACTCTAAATTTTTTGCCTTGCTTAGCGAACTAAGCTCGGCTGTTAGAACTCAATCTGTACGAGTGCCCACACAGATGATTGCTTTATATTGTTAAAGAACGTTGCGACATTGTCGCTAGGGATGCGTATAATACATCCTTTATTTTTCGAGTCAACACTTAGTTTTAAACTTTCTTGCGAATATTTAAAACCGAAGTTTTATTTAACTCTCTGAGTTGTTCGTGCCTCGCTATGCGTTGGCGTTTCCCGTCTCAGTGGGGTCGCATTATAGGGAGATCCAAAAACAGATCAACACTTTTTTTGATCTTTTTTGATTTAATTGACTGTTCGAACAAATTTAGTGCATAAAGGTGGTTTTTAATACAATAAAAGGGCTTTTACAGCCCTTTTGTTACTTAACAATAAACTTCCAACCAGCTTTTGCTTGCTGTTTAGACTCTTGTTGGAGCTCACTTGCCATTAGCGGGTGCGCTTTTAGCCAATCATTTTCAAATATTAGTGTTAGAGCGTCATTATTAACAGTTAATACTAATTTTGGTAATACATCATCTTGGCGACGCATTGATAAGATCACTGCGATCCTAAGCAACCGTGTTACATACTGAGTAAGCTGAGCATGGCAGCCTAAATACTCAAAAACATTCTTTTGCAGATCTGAACGATGTGCATTCGCTACAGCCGCAATAATTTTATGCTCCGATTGTGAAAAGCCTGGCATATCGGTGTTTTCTAAAATATAAGCGGTGTGCTTTTGATATTGCTTATACTCAATTAACAAACCAATCTCATGCAATTGCGCAATCGCTTTTAGTAAAGGCAGGCCACTATTGTTGAATAGTGGCCACTGCTCGCTGACTTGAGCTGCGAGGTGACTGGCGAGTTCTGCAACTCGGTTCGCTTGTTTTTGATCGACATGATAACGGCTCATCAGGCCATCAACAGTGCGCTTTCGAATATCATGATTATGAAACTCAGGGATCATGCTATAAAGCACACCTTCACGAAGTGCGCCTCCTGCTAATCCCATTTTATCAATTTCAAGCGCTTCGAATAAAGCAATTAAAATAGCGAGCCCTGACACAAAAACTAAACGTCTTTCTTCACTAAGCCCAGGTAAATCTAGCTCAGCGATGGTCTCATAGGCGATCGATTGCTTTTTAATTTTATTGAGTTTATCTAAACTCAGTGTTTCATCGAGTGATTGTGCCACCATAATTTCTTGGATAGCTTGTACAGTACCCGATGCACCTGATGCAATCTCCCAACCCGCCACTTTATAACTTGGCGCTATATCATCAATAACTACTCGTGCGGCTTTAATAGCAGCATTGAAATTAGCGTCATTGAGTTTACAGTCTTTAAAGTAACGTTCTAGGTAGGTAACACAGCCCATGTTTAGGCTTTTATAATGTAGTGCGTCGAATCCCTTACCTATAACTACCTCAGTACTGGCACCGCCAATATCTATTACTAGTTGGCGACCACTACATGAAGATGTATGCGCAACGCCTTTATAAATAGTGCGCGCTTCTAGCTCACCACTAATGACATTAATTTTATGCGCAAGGATTTGCTCGGCTTTGATTTTAAATTCATCAGCATTCGTTGCTAAGCGCAAAGTAGCGGTGGCAACAATAGTAATGTTGTTTTTAGGGATATCTTGAAGACGCTCTGCAAATAGTGCGAGACATTCCCAGCCTCGTTGCATTGCTTCTGTGCTCAGTAAATTATCATCATTTAGCCCTGCGGCTAATCTGACTTTGCGTTTAACTCGGCCTATTGTTTGTAAGCCGCCAGCAATTGACTTAGCGATCAACATGTGAAAACTGTTAGATCCTAAATCAATTACTGCATAAACATTTTTTTGCGGTTTAAGTTGCCCCACCGTTCAAAAACCTCTAGTTACTACTACGACTATAACGACGGTCGCAATTACGACCGTGCTTTTTGGTAACTATTGTTTGGTCTACGTCCGCTGTTGTTACTACGACTACGTGGGCCTGTTGAATAATTACGCTTTCTTTGAATAGTAGGCTTAGTTAAATCATCAAGCAATGCACTTTTATCATAATGTGATAAAGGAATGCTGTGCTCTATGTATTCTTCAATTTCATGAAGATTATATGCGTACTGCTCACATGCAAAACTAATTGCCTTACCTGATGCCCCAGCGCGTGCTGTACGGCCAATACGATGAACATAATCTTCACAATCATCTGGTAAGTCGAAGTTAAATACATGACTCACTTCAGGGATATGTAAGCCACGAGCAGCAACATCTGTTGCCACAAGGAAGTCTAAATCACCTTTAGAGAATTGCGCTAAAATTGATTGGCGTTTTTTCTGATTTACGTCACCAGTGAGCATTCCCACCCGGTGTCCATCAGACTTTAACCATGCATAAACCGTTTCACAGCTATGTTTAGTATTTGCAAACACAATGGCTTTCTCAGGCCATTCTTCTTCAATCAAAGTTAATAACAGCTTAACTTTATCTTCTTGAGAAGGATGAAATAACTCTTCAACAATGCGCTTGCCAGTTTTCACATCAGGTTCAATTTGTACATGCTCTGGGTTTGTCATGTGCTCAAACGCCAGTTCTTGAACGCGATACGATAACGTTGCTGAAAATAATAAATTAAGGCGTTGTGATGTATCCGGCATACGGCGGAACATATAGCGAATGTCTTTTATGAAACCCAAATCAAACATACGATCGGCTTCATCAAGTACCACTACTTCGATTTCATTGAGGGTGTAACACCCTTGTTTATATAAATCGATTAAGCGCCCTGTGGTGCCAATTAAAATATCAACGCCTTTTTCTAATTGTGCACGTTGTTTTTCGTAATCTTCGCCACCATATACTAAACCTAAGTTAAGATTACAGTGTGGCGCTAAAATTTTTGCATCTTTGTGGATCTGAATCGCAAGCTCCCGAGTAGGGGCCATGATCAGGGCTCTTGGATGTTTACTAGGTGCTTTGCTAGATTGTAATAACCGATGGCACGTGGCAGTTAAAAACGCCAACGTTTTGCCTGTACCTGTTTGTGCTTGACCCGCAATGTCGCGGCCATCACAAATAAAAGGTAGGCATTTAGCTTGTATGGGTGTGCAATATTCAAACCCACTTTCGGTTAACCCGGCAACCACTTCCGGTGCAATAGCAAAGTCTGAAAACTTTTTATCGGTCAAATGTGTCTTAGTCATAGCGTTTAAGCATAACGTTTAAACTTGCAATAAGAAACAAGAGTGTTTAAATACGCATTAAATAATTCGCCTAACTTATCGGAGAGCGCAATGAGCGAGAAAATTATTCAATTAACTGACGATGGCTTTGAAGCTGACGTTTTACAATCAGACAAGCCTGTATTAGTTGATTTTTGGGCAGAATGGTGTGGACCGTGTAAAATGATCGCGCCAATTCTTAATGAAGTGGCAGAAGAGTTTGATGGCCGTGTTGTAATCGGTAAATTAAACATTGACCAAAATGCGGGCACACCACCTAAATTTGGTATTCGTGGTATCCCTACGTTACTTCTTTTCAAAGAAGGCCAAGTTGCGGCAACTAAAGTGGGTGCACTTTCTAAAACTCAACTTGTTGAGTTTTTAGAAAACAACATCTAAAAATATGCCTAAAAAAAGGGCAACTGCCCTTTTTTTTAATTTTTTTTGTATAAAGACTGGACGCCTAGCGAATGACCTGCTAGTTTATAAAGCCAACTAATCCTTAGTTTACCAACAAACCTCTCTCACTAATCAATATCGATTATATGAGCATGATAACTGTAATAAAGAACCCACCAATATGCATTTACGCGAATTAAAAGACAAGTCGATCAAAGAACTTGTAGACTTAGCTGAGTCCATGGGGCTCGAAAACGTAGCCCGCTTAAGAAAGCAAGATATTATCTTTGCTATCCTTAAAGCCCACGCCAAAAGTGGAGAGAACATTTTTGGCGGTGGTGTATTAGAAATCTTACAGGATGGTTTTGGTTTCTTAAGATCATCAGAAGCCTCTTACCTTGCTGGTCCTGATGACATTTATATATCACCTAGCCAAATTCGTCGTTTTAGTATGCGTACTGGTGATTCTATAATGGGTCTCATACGTCCACCTAAAGACGGTGAACGTTACTTTGCATTACTAAAAGTAAACGAAGTAAATTTTGATAAACCTGAAAACTCTCGCACGAAAATTCTTTTTGAAAACCTTACCCCGCTACATGCAAACGAACGTTTACGTATGGAACGCGGTAATGGTAGCACCGAAGATATTACTGCTCGAGTACTTGATTTAGCCTCACCAATTGGCCGTGGTCAACGTGGTTTATTAGTAGCACCGCCTAAAGCGGGTAAAACAATGCTACTACAAAATATTGCGCAATCGATTACCCATAACCACCCAGATGCAACCTTGATGGTACTACTTATCGATGAGCGTCCAGAAGAAGTTACTGAGATGCAACGCCTAGTAAAAGGTGAAGTTATTGCATCAACGTTTGATGAACCAGCAAGCCGTCACGTACAAGTTGCTGAAATGGTAATTGAAAAAGCAAAACGTTTAGTTGAGCACAAAAAAGATGTAATCATCTTACTGGATTCAATCACACGTTTAGCACGTGCTTATAACACGGTAATTCCTTCATCAGGTAAAGTACTTACTGGTGGTGTTGATGCTAACGCCCTGCATAAACCAAAGCGTTTCTTTGGTGCTGCGCGTAACGTTGAAGAAGGCGGTAGTTTAACTATTATCGCAACTGCGCTTATCGATACCGGCTCTAAGATGGATGAAGTTATCTACGAAGAGTTTAAAGGTACTGGTAATATGGAATTACACTTAAATCGTAAGATTGCTGAAAAACGTGTATTCCCTGCAATCGACTTTAACCGCTCAGGTACCCGTCGCGAAGAGCTACTGACTAAACCTGATGAACTACAAAAAATGTGGATTTTACGCAAAATAGTTCATGAAATGTCTGAAATTGATGCCATGGAGTTTTTAATTGATAAACTCTCTATGAGCAAAACCAATGATGAATTTTTTGATTCGATGAAGCGTCAATAATTCTCTTTACTAGATTCTAAAATGCCTGTTAATACAGGCATTTTTTTTGCCTATCCCTAAATCTCACTCCTATTATAAATTTGTTTTATTAATCTCTTTGCTCTGTTTCCTATAGACGAAAATCATCAGACTGCGCAGTATTGAGTAAATATTAAAACTGCGATTATTTAAATCTAGCACGCAGTAATGCCACTCAATAAAACGCTCAACTCGCCTTATTGGTTAGTAGTAACTTATAGCCTTAATGTAACGACCCATTAAGCTTATATATCGCTCTTTTAAGTCAGCTGTTGTGATAGCTGCTTAATCAAATCATCTACTAATTCTTTTACGTCTGCATCACTACTGGGGTTATGTTTTTGTGATAAGAGTGATTTATCTAAGCACATCGCTGCATTAGCTACATCAGTTAATGAAAATATCTGTGCGGCACCAAGGATACGATGGCTATCTTGCTGTAATGCAATATAGTCCTTTGCTGCAAGATGCTGTGTAAGTGACGCTATTTCATCATCAAAGCTGGCAATAAAACTCGTCACTAAATCGCTAATATCAGGATTAGCTAAAGGTAGCGTGCTGGTACTATTTAAATGCGCTGCGAGTGCCTGATAAAACGCTTCTTTTTCTATTGGCTTACTTAAATAGCCAGTAAATCCCATCGCTAAGTAATTATCTATTTCATGACTCATTGCATTAGCTGTTAACGCAAAAATAGGTTTATTAAAACCACACTTATGTAACAGTTCAAATGCACTAAGGCCATCCATTACTGGCATCTGTATATCTAATAAAACAACATCTGGAAATTCACTGAGGCACTGTTCAACTGCTTGCTCACCATTACTTACTGAGATCACTTCAAGGCCAATCGACTTTAAAAAGCGCGTTATTAGTCTACGATTGTCGGGATGATCTTCTGCTAATAATACTCGCCCAACTAGACCTTTAGTTGCAGCTGGTTTTGAGTTGTCGGTAGCAATAAGGGTTGGCGCATACTCTTTACATGGCACATTAAAAATAAACTCACTGCCTTTACCATGCTCACTTTCAACACTAATATAACCCCCCATCATAATTGCTAATTGCTGGGAAAGACTCAAACCAAGTCCTGAACCACCGAACCTGCGGGTGATGGTATTATCGCCTTGTTGAAAACATTCAAAAATGTTTTTTATTTGCTCTGTATTCATACCAATCCCCGTATCAATCACTTTAAAGCATACGCCTTGTTCGGTGTGATTAATATCCAGAGTAACACTGCCGTGCTCGGTAAATTTGATCGCATTAGTCATTAGGTTTATTAGTATTTGCTTAACGCGGATCATATCTAACTTAGTCCAATAACTCGAGCCTAAGTGATTTTCTAATAGCAGCGTTAAACCTTTGCTTTTAGCCTGCATACTTGACATAGCATAAACATCATTAACAAGCTCCACGAGGTCAAACTCGCTAACATGTAAATCTAAACGGTTTGCTTCTATCTTACTAATATCGAGCACATCATTAATCAAATCTTTTAAATGATCGCTATGTTTTTTAATAACTAACAATTCTGTTTGTAATTGCTGGGGCTGATATAAACCATGCAATAAGTCGTCTGTTTGCCCTAAAATAGCGGTAAGTGGTGTGCGTATTTCATGGCTGATATTAGCCAAAAACTGGCTCTTAACTTGATTCGCGGCACGTAGCTCTTGTGCCACATATTGTAATTCTTGAGTACGTTGCTCAACTTTTTGCTCTAATTGGGCTTTAGCCTTTTTTTCGATTGCACGGCGATATAATACAACTGCACAGATCAATACCAACATCAGCACAATAGACAGTAAAATAGTTAACTGTGAACGTTTTTCAATCTTTAATTCTTGTAGGCTACGCTCTTGTTTAAGCTGTTTAATTTCTTGGTTTAACTGGTTCGACTGAAACTGAGACTGAAATACATTTAACGCTTTCATAACCTCTTCACTGGTTATGCTACGTTGATAATCGACAAACTGTTGGTGCAGATGAATAGCCCGCTTATAATCACCGGCACCAGCACTTAACAACGCCTCGATACCTAAGCCGTCTTTAATGCGCAATTCATCTTTATATTCTTTGGCTAGTGATATTGATTGTTGTAAATTTTGCTCCGCAATATCAATATCCCCCATCACTAATTGCACTTTAGCTAAAACATGTAAAGAAGCTAACCGTAAGGATTGATTATCTATCTGCTGAGCGTATTTTTGAGCTGCTTGTGCGTGATACAAAGCAGCATCCAACTCATCGATTTTTAAATTTATGTTAGCTAAGTTGGTATGCTGTACAGATAACTGATAGGCATCATTTACACTTTGATAATAGCGTAAAGCGAGCTGGTAATAGTGCAACGCTAATTGATTTTGACCCGACTCAGTATAAGCAACACCCATATTGCCATAGGAACGAGCAATCCCCTCTTCATCACCCAATTGCTGAAATACATCGAGCACTTCGCGATAAATTTCGAGTGCCGAATCATAGCTAGATAAACGAATATAGATGCCCGCAATATTATGAAGAATATCAGCTTTGTCTTGCGCGCTACCATCTATTTCATAAAGTGCTTTTGCCTGCTGGTAATGATCTAAAGCAAGCTCCATGTTGTGCATATTAAAATATGCAAGGCCAATATTACTTAGCAAGTTGGCTTGTTTTAATGGACTCTTTAAACGTACCGCTAAGTTTAACGCACGGCTGTAATCAATAATGGCTTGTTGTAATAAACCTTGAAAATATTGCACCACGCCCTGCATTTTTATTGCTCGAAAATGTAACTCAGGCAGATTTTCAAATGTACTATGCTGCTCAAGCAACTGATAATAATGCAATGCTTGGGGATAATTACTCAACTCAAACGCACGCTCAGCTAAACCAGAATAAATAGCAACTTGTTGCTGATTTGATAATTGTGTAGACAGTAACTGGGTTGCTAACAGCTGCTTTTCAGACCATTCATCCGTAACTTTAAATTGTTCAAAAAGTGCTACTTGTTGTTGAGCATTACCTGATTGAGAAAAAACGCCAAGCATACTAATAGAGCAAATAAATAATAGGCGCTTAAACTGACCCAGCATAATTTTTTCCTTGGAATTTTGTTAGCAGTAGAAGCTATGATAGTTTAGTCAAGATACACCAATAACTAGACTGTAAACAATGCTTAACCCACTGATTGATGAGATTTTCGAGTTAATTTTAACGAAGCACATTTGGAAGGTTCACACTTTAGCGTTGGAATTATCTAAGCGAGGTGTAGTTAATAACTTAGATACAGATCCATACTGTGATCTGTTTAAGCGTAACTTTTTAATTATGAATGCACTTTATCAACTGCAACAACAACTGTTGCCAAATCAATATTTATTGGTAGCCTGTTTACATATAGAGCTCACCGATAATCCAGATAAGATAACTATTGCAGCGCATGACTCATTACAAACGTACTATCTAGATTGGCAAAATTACGATGCTTCGATAACAGAAGTTAAATCACTGTTAGATGACTTTTGGCGTACTTTTCGTGCATCACCAACAATAAATACGCTTGATCAACAACAACGCCAGACATTATTAAAGCGCTGGGAATTACCTGACGATTTTTCTATGCAGGCATTGCAAAAGCGCTGGCGGCAGTTGGCAACACAATATCATCCAGATAAACAACATGGTAATGCAGAGCAGTTTAAACAGTTAAAAAATGAATATGAGCAGCTTAGAGCAAGCTGCTCAAAAACATCATAAGCAATAATTAACGAGTTAAACGACGGGCACGAATTTTACGCCCTTTAATATTACCTTCCGTTAATTTTCGTAGCGCGGGCTTTGAGCTATTACGTTCGACAGCCACAAAAGCCACATTATCAAGCACATTAATTTTACCGACTTGACGTCCGGCAACACCATCTTTACCGGTTAATGCACCTAAAATATCACCTGCGCGTACCTTTTGCTTTTTACCTGAATCGATCATTAGTGTCACCATTTGTGGTTTGTATGGTGGCTTTTCAAGTAGGCTAAACGGCGGTAATTGTTCTGGTAAAAAATCACATTCATAATGGTCACCAATTTGTGCCACTTTGAATTGTTCTGCATCGCCATAAATAGAGCATGCAATGCCTTTTTTACCAGCACGACCAGTTCGACCAATACGGTGTACGTGGGTTTGTGGGTCATGGGCAAGGTGGTAGTTAATCACCATATCCATATCATCGATGTCTAAACCGCGAGCGGCTACATCAGTGGCCACTAAAATCGAGGCGCTTTTATTAGCAAAGTGGATCAAGGTGCGCTCACGATCTCGCTGCTCTAAATCACCATGCAATGACACGGCACTGAAGCCTTCATCAGCTAAATCATCACACACCTGTTGAGTTTCGACCTTGGTATTACAAAACACCACACAACTTTCTGGTTGAAACTTCAGCAGCAACAATTTTAATGTATTAAAACGTTGTTTGTTATTATCCATTTTATAAAAGTACTGTTTAATAGTACTTTTTTCTTGCTCTTCTTCAACCTTCACCATAACAGGATTGCTTAATACACGCTTGGCAATCGCTTCTATTGCGCGCGGAAAAGTGGCGCTAAATAATAAAGTTTGACGCTGTTTTGGTATACGCTCAATAATTGCATCCAAAGTGTCTTGAAAGCCCATATCAAGCATTTGATCGGCTTCATCAAGTACTAGCGTGTCTACATCATCTAAACGTAGCGTACCTTTGCGAATATGATCATCTACACGCCCAGGTGTGCCAACAATAATATGTGCACCATGCTCTAGTGAACCAATTTGTGGACCAATCGACACGCCACCACATAGAGTTAATATTTTTATATTGTGAATACCACGCGCTAATTTACGCATTTCCACAGCTACTTGCTCAGCCAACTCACGGGTTGGACAAAGCACTAAAGACTGTATACGAAAACGCTTAACATTAAGCTTGGCCAACACACCTAAACTAAATGCGGCAGTTTTACCTGAGCCAGTTTTAGCTTGTGCAATGATGTCTTTACCTTCAAGCACTGGCGGCAGGCTTTGCGCCTGTACAGCGGTCATTTGGGTGTAACCTAAAGTCGATAAGTTATCGACCAAACCTGATGGTAAAGCGAGTGATGAAAAAGCTGTAGCGGTCAAAGTAATTTCCAGTGCAATAAGTAAACATGAAAAGCCGCTGCAGATGCCCGACTTAGTTATGCTGCATAATAGCAGAATATACAAATTGCTACCATTAAGCTGACCATATTCTCAATAAACATTCACCATAACATCGCCACCGATAGGCATTTATCTCATCTACTTTTGTTGCTCAGTATTAAATGCTTTAATAACTCTCACTTGAAAATATAACCAGGTCAATAATGAAAAAAATCATCACCGGATTACTGCTCGCCGGCAGCTTTTTAGCCAATGCCGCCGAGCCTGAATTTACCGCAAAGCAACTTCAGCAAGTCACCGAACTAAGAACTAATGCCAGTAACAGCGAGTTAAGCTATCAATTGCTTGAATCGCTTACTACTGAAATAGGACCTCGCTTACCTGGCACAGAAAACGATAAAAAAGCCGTTGCGTGGGCCCAAGCTAAATTTAAAGAGCTTGGTTTTGATAAAGTATGGCTAGAAGAAGCAACCTTTCCTGAATGGCGCCGTTTTAGTGAAAGTGGCAAAATTTTAACGCCAAGCGAGCAACCTTTGCACCTAACAGCATTAGGCCACAGCGTTAGCACACCGAAAGATGGCATTACCGCTGAAGTTGTATTATTTGAAACGCTTGATGAACTTATCGCAGCACCAGCAAACAGCTTAAAAGGTAAAATAGCTTATATAAATTACCATATGAACCGTCATATTGATGGCAATGGTTATGGTCCTGCTGTTCGTGCTCGCTCAACAGGTTCAGTTGAGGCTGCAAAAAAAGGCGCGATTGGTTATATGATGCGTTCTGTTAGCACCGCACACCACCGCTTTGCTCATACCGGTGGCAGTCACTATCAAGAAGGTGTTACGAAAATCCCTAATGTGACCATTGCTAACCCTGATGCAGATCAGCTAGCTCGCTTAGTTGCACTAGGTAAAAATGTTACCGTAAATATCAATGTGCAAACTGAAGATCGCGGCCAAGGTACTGGCTATAACGTGATTGGTCAGTTCAATGGCACACAAAACCCTGAACAGTACGTACTGATTGGCGGTCATTTAGATTCTTGGGATTTAGGCACTGGCGCACTTGATGATGGTGCAGGCGTTGCGTTAACCATGGCTGCTGCCAAACATATTAGTGAAATAAAACGTCCTAAACGCAGTATTCGTGTAGTGTTATTTGCCGCTGAAGAGCTAGGATTATGGGGCGCTAAAGCTTATTTTAAAAAGCATGCAAATGAACTTGATAAAATTGTTGCCGCCGCTGAATCTGACTTTGGTGCTGATGTAGTGTATGGCTTTGAATCGAATGTCTCTGCAGCCTCGTTGCCAGTAGTGCGTGCAATAGCCAAGCAACTTGCGCCGCTAAATGTTGAATACATAGGTAAAAATAGCGCTAATGGTGGGCCTGATTTAATTCCATTTAAAAATGCCACCAGCGCGCCAATTTTTGAGCTGCACCAAGACGGTACTGATTACTTTGACTACCATCACACTGCTGATGATACGCTTGATAAGATCGATCCGGCTAAACTTAAGCAAAATACCGCAGCATATGCTGTATTTGCGTTTATGGCAGCTGATGCTAAAACTACAATTAAAGCAAAGCCTGTAGCGAGTAAATAAGCTAACCAAACATACTTTATTACAATTTTTTACTTTGCATCTAACCCTCCTTGTTTTAATTTAACGTAAAACAAGGAAGGGGAAAAAAGGCCATATGCTACTATTCAATACCAGCGATTCATTGTCGTTTTTCAGCCAAACAAAAACCTGCCCATACTGTCATCACGATGACTATCGACTACAAAACCACAGCCGCTTTTTGCGTTTTTCAATTGTCCCTATGCTGCCATTAGCATGGCATTACCAATACCAGTGTAGCCATTGTCAGCACAATGTGCAGCTTTCAATTATGCAACTGCCATGGTTAGAAAAGCTTTCTTTGATCAAATATTTTATAGGCTCGATATTACTTATCTGGTTATCAATTTACTTCTATACACAACATCTTGATGAGCTAAAAGCCAAGCAAGCAATACTCAGCCAGCCACAAGCATTCGATACTTACTTGGTACATGCTGATAAGTTTTCTAACGAACCATTGCGCCCTGAAAACCTAAAAGTAGCCCAAGTACTCGAGTTTGATGACCAAAATATCACCTTTCAAATCAGCAATTATCGCTATAAACGCGACAGCGGCATTACTATGGCTATGCGTACCAGCTTATTGATACAAAAAGGTTATTTCTCATCAAAAACAATAATTTTACCGCGCAGCGAAGTACAGCGTTTATATGATGAAGGCGCTATTTATGATGTACTACGCCCTTATGCATATAGCTTATATGGTGGTTTTGTGATGTTCCCACCACGCCCTAAACCGCTATATGAAGGGTTGAAGCTTAATAAAAATAATCAGCAAGGCATCATCTATTACAAAGATGGGTTATTTCCTGAAGCGTTCGAAAGCTTTTTACTCGCCAGCAAAGAAGGCTCACAATGGGGTCAGCTTAATACTGCGCAAATGTATCGTGATGGTGAGGGGGTAGAAAAAGATATCAGCCAAGCTATTTATTGGTATCAACAAGCTGCGAGGCAAAATAACCACAAAGCCAAAGTACAACTCAAAGAGCTGTGCCTTGAGTATTCCTGTTAATATAGCCAAACTACCCACAACAAGTGGATATAAATATGGCAAGCTTTTAGCTTGCCATTTAACACGTAAATACGACTGTTACATTGTTAAGTGTTGGTCTAAAAAGGTCAGCACTTTTTGATAATAACGAGTGCGATGTTCTTGCTTATAAAAACCATGCCCTTCATCTTCAAGCAGTTCATATATATAAGGATGTTTAGCTTTTTTAAGAGCCGCAATCAGTGATTCGGCTTGCTCAATCGGTGCACGCTGATCTTCACCACCATGCACTATCAGCACTGGAGCCTTTAACTTATCAATATTATAGCTAGGTGAAAAAGCCTTTAGTTGCGCTTCATCTGTACCCAAAACATTCTGTAAATAACGTTGGCCACTATCGCGCTCCGCAACATCCCCTTCTTTAAACATTAAGGGCAAATCATAAACGCCAACAACGCCAATCGCACACTTAAACATATCAGGTTCTAAAATCGCACTTTGTAACGCTGAGTATCCACCAAAGCTCGCGCCCATAATGCAGATATTGTTTTTATTAACTGTACCCTGCTCAACTAAATACTTCACACCATCTATAATATCAAATTGAATTTCAGCTCCCCATTTTCGATGCCCAGCATGCTCAAAGTTACGGCCAAAACCACCTGAACCTCTAAAATTAACTTTTAGTACGGCCAAACCACGGCTTGCAAGCAACTGTGCATCAGGGTCGAATCCCCACCAATCGCGCGGGCCATGTGGACCACCATGTGGCATAACCACTAAAGGTAAGTTTTTTTCTATGGTGTTATTCGGTACTGTTAAGTAGCCATAAATAGTTAAACCATCTCGACTGGTATAACTTACAGGCTTGGTCTGCGCCATTTGTTCTGCATCAATCCAACTGCGGGATGCAAACAAAAATCGTAAGTTATTACTTTTGGCATCGAATAAATAATATTGTCCAGGGTTACGATCATTAGAGGCATAAATAATATTAGTGTCGCCATCTTCAGTACTACTAACGAGTTGCACTTGTTCACCAGGTAAAGCGGAGATTAATGATTTTAAACGCATGCTTTTATCTGATTGCCCATCGACAAAAGCATAAGTTGGATAACCTAGTTCGGTTTCAATCGCAAATAGCTCTTTTGATGCTTCATCGACCCATATTTGCTTTGGTGAGACTTTCTCTTCCTTATGAATTAAATCAATTGCTCTGGTTTTTAGATTCAATTTATATAAGCCTTGAGCTTCACCACTTATTGATGCTGTGATATAGACAGCATCACCACTACTATCAAAAGCGTGCAACTCAACATCACTGTAAGTCAAACCAGCTAAATTAAGCGCTTGCCAATCTCCACCTGACTTTTCACGGATATGTATTGTAGGCTTAATGTAATCATCACTGGAAACAGCCACTCTGACATTTCCTTCATGGTCAGTCAAAAAGTTGGCCATACGTGACGGGGAGCGCGTAACTTTACGACGCTTCCCTGAAAAGATATCAACCTCATAAACAACCGTGTGCGGTTCACTACTTGATGTCCACGGGTAAGTCACTATAAGCATTTTATCTTCATCGTGGATTAAAGGATCCAGCAAATAAGAGGTACCATAAAGTGGTGTGGCCTTTTTGATACGAGAGCCAGTTTGCATTTCGCCAAGATAGCCAACTAAGTACTTAGCTTTTGAGCCATCAGCATTCACGCCATATAATTCCCCATAATATTCAGGGTGATCTTGCCAGCCGCGTAAGTATTCTTTTGCAACTACAACCCGATCATCACTTACCCAATGATAAGCACCAACTTGGGCATTGCTCTCAAAATTAATAGCGTGGTGAATTGTAAATTTTTTAGCATCTAAAATAACTAGCACCTTTTTACCTTCAGGTTGCATAATTACTGCAAGGTAGCTCCCATTAGGAGAGATTTTAACTTGGCTATATTCACTGCTGCGGCTGAAGTCATCGACTGCTGGAGCTGATTGATTTGCATCACTCATGAAGCTGACAACACACAAAGCAATAACAACAATAAACTGCATTATTTTACCCATACAACATCCTTTTATATTTATATTTATATTTATATTTATATTTATATTTATATTTTTTGCAATTGTACCCAGTAAGATTTTAAATAGATATCCATCCAAATACTTAAGTAAAGAACGAAGAGTACTTATTTACTTTGATTAAGTTACATTATAACATTGCCGATACATTATAACAAAACACCGGAATGTTAATGATTTTACCTAACTTTAAAACTAGCCTGATCGCATCTATGGTCACCGTACTGTGTGCTTGTAACAGTGAAATTGATGATCTTGCAGATAAAAATGCTGGGCTGGCAGATAACCATGATCATATCGGAATCACCTCAACAGGGCGTTTAGCCATTAGTCATGCTGATACTGCAAACGTATCAATTTTCGATACTGATAATGACACGCTACTTGAAATGTTTAATACTGCAAATATTGTTAGCGGCTTATATGCAAGTCCTAACAATCGTTTTGCGGTACTTATACAACGCGCGGATAACTATGTAGAATTTATTGATGGTGGTTTATACCAAGAAGATCATGATGATCACCTGCATGATTACGAACAACTACCTTCCTTTTCAGGTTTTACATTAACAAATGATAAGCCAACTCATTTTGATATAAGCGAACAGCAAGCGGCACTGTTTTTTGATGGCAATATAGATGCGGGGATCCCAGCAAGCTTTGCTATTTTAACTGATACATCAATTGAAGATGGCGAAATACTTGCAGCTCATAGCTTTACTAATGCCATGCATGGTACAGCGCAAATTCGCGGTGAATCGGTAATAACAACTTATCGCAGCGAAGATATAACTAGCGTGCTGCCAAATTATGTTGAACAACTGCATATTCATGGTGATCACTTTCATCAAGAACAGCGGTTTGCAGTGGATTGCCCTGCACTACATGGCAGTGCGCAAAATCACCAGCATATCGCTTTTGGCTGTAGCGATGGTGTATTAGTTATAACTGAAAAAGGTGGTGTGTTTAACGCAGCCAAAGTAGCTAATCTCAACAGCTTTGCTGAAGGTACGCGTATTGGCACAATTAAAGCGAGTAAACACAGCGAACTATTTTTAGGTATTGCACAAAGTAAGCTTTTTTACACCATCGACCCAGCATCAGCTGAAATGACACAGCTTGCATGGCAACAAAATACTGAAAATACCGTATTAGCAAGTGCACTCGATAGGATTACTGGCGAGTTTTATGTGCTTGGAAGTGACGGTTTCTTGTCGGTGCTACATGCTGAAGATGATTGGCAAGTCAGTGCACACTTTAAAGTACTCGAAAACCCAGCTGGTAACTATGCACTCGCTGCCTCTGCGGCCGACGATACTTTATATATCAGTGATGCAAACAACCAAACAGTATTAAGTATCGACACGCATGAGCAAACGACTAAAACTATTCTTAACCTTGATTTTATCCCTAATCAAATTACCTGGTTAGGTATAGCTGCTGAATCAAAACATGAACACTAATTAATTCAAGCAAATAACTTTCATAGCATTCCCTTGCTAATTCATTGCCAGCAAATTTACTTTGCTGGCTTTTTTGCTTTCATGCTGGCAATTCCATGATGAACCAACACAGCAACCGCACCGGCTAATACACCGAATAAACCATCGAACAGTAAAGGCGCAATAATCTCTCCCAGCGTACCTAAATTTGCTAGTGCAAACTCAGCAACAGCGATTTGCCAATGATGCAACACACTAATACCATGCACTAAAATTCCACCACCCACTAAAAACATCGCTACCGTACCTGCAAATGCTAAAAACGCCATTAAGCGTGGTGCTGCGGCTAATAAACCTTTACCTAATAATGCTTTAAAACGGTTTCCTGTTTGCTGTGCTTGGTTAAGCAAATACAAACCAGCATCATCGAGTTTTACAATCCCTGCCACTAACCCATAAACGCCTATGGTCATGATCACCGCAATAACACTTAAGACTAACGCTTGATTTAGTAGACTTGCACCCGCCACGGTGCCTAGAGTGATAACTATTATTTCTGCCGATAAAATAAAGTCGGTTCGAATAGCTCCTTTTACTTTTTGTTTTTCGTACTCAACTAAATCTAAATTTTCGATAGCATCTACATCATCATTTTTCGTAGCTGGTAATAACTTTTCGACTAACTTTTCAGCACCTTCAAAACACAAAAATAATCCACCAACCATTAATAAAGGTGTAATAAGCCAAGGTAGCCAAACACTTATTAATAACGCTGCAGGAACTAAAATTGCTTTATTTAAAAAGGAGCCTTTCGCTACCGCCCACACGACTGGTAGCTCACGATCGGCAGTGACTCCTGTCACTTGTTGCGCGTTTAAGGCTAAATCATCCCCTAACACACCCGCAGTTTTCTTCGTGGCGACTTTACTCATAGTGGCAATATCATCTAATAAAGTGGTGATATCGTCCAATAATGTCAATAGGTTAGTACCTGCCATCTCATTTCCTTTGCAGTTAAAAAATTTATAATAATCAACATAGCCTAAACAAGTATTTTCACCAAAGGTTAATTTTCGTTTGCTATGCTAGTTGCTAAACACACTTAGCCAAGGTACTTGTTTATGTATAAAATCCTATTAATTGCACTCGGTGTTATTAGCCTCAGTGCATGCACAGAACAATTAAATAGTCAGTCTTTCTCCTGCGATAGCCAACTAAGCGCCGTTATTACCAGTAATGATGAAGAAAGTGCCACGCTAAATTACAATCAAGTAGATCATTCGCTGACCAAACAAATCAGCGCCTCGGGCGCAAAATATACCAATGAAGATGTGCTGTTTTGGACCAAAGGGAATGAAGCAATGTTGATAATTGATGGCAACAAATATCATTGTAATTTAGAGTAATACAATCGCTCGCCAAACTTATAATTTATAAAAATACTGCTACACTCATAAATAATTAAGTATTTACGGGTTCACTATGCGCGCTATTGCTATTAAAACGAAACTAATTTTTGCCTTTGCCACAATTGGTTTTTTAATGCTCGCCAGCAGTAGTTTTTTTTACTGGTCATTAGGACAAATTAATCACGCCACTTCGGATATAGAAACTTTAGCTGTACCTGTACAACAGCAAAGTCATGCCTTGCGGTTATCGCTGTTATCAATCACCAAATTTAATGCTGTTGCATACAGCCAAACAAGTAAAGCCAGTTTGCAACAGCAGCAACAGAGCACTCATGAAGAACAAACTTTATTTAAAACCAAGCTAGAAGAATTAAGCTCTCAGCTGCACGACCAACCACAAATGCTGCAATTACTATCACAAATAACACAACGTTATCAAAAGTTTAGTGACACTAGCGCAACAATGTTTAACACCAAACAACAAGGCCTAACAGCAGCAACTCAGGTTACCTTATTAGCAAATGATTACGCTAATAATCTCGCTGATTTAAGTAATGGCTTACTTGATTTAGAACTAATCGAAGTAACACCGGCGCAACAGTCGTTATTAGCCGCTATTGTTGGTACCGCGACCCGCATTGACGACTTGCTATTCACTTTAGGCAATAATGTTAAGAGCATCAACCACATTAGCTCCCTACAAACACTCACAGAGCACCAACAAGATACCGCTTTTTTATTAGACAATATCCAATCTAATTTTACATACCTACAACAGCAAGCGAGTGAGTTAAAAAATCAAACAAATTTCAGCAACCTAAAAGACCTTCTCAGCTTAATTAATGAACAGTTGGCAACACTGTACCAGCAACAAAGTACTCTTTTGACCAGTAAAGTTGCGACCGAGCAAGCCTTTGCTGTATTCCAGCAACAGTTTCAACTTACCGAGCAGCTCATTATTGAGTTAAATCATTTAGCCGATAAACGCTTTGATACCTTGCAGGCAGATGCTCAGTCGGTGATCACTACCGGTTCGCGACTCGCGATTATTATAAGTTTAGTGCTTATTTCATTTGCAGCCTTGATCTGCTTTTTAACCACCAAAGCAATGTTAAAACCACTAAATGCTGTAAATAAAGCACTATCACGTATCGCTTCTGGGGATTTATCGAAACGTACAAAGCCCCATAATGATGATGAATTTGGTGTACTTTTAAACAATATCAATCAATTAAGCGATGATCTAAGTACATTACTAAGTGCGATAAGTGATAACGCCCACACCTTAGATCAATCAGCAATTCAAACCAGTGCACAAGGCCAACATATGACCGAAGCAGCACAGCAGCAATTAGATCGTATTGCAGAGGCCGACTCGGTGGCGCATAGCATGCATAGTAATTCCCAAGCGGTCTGTGAACGAGCTGATAACACCTCTAATGAAGTTGCTAATGCTTCGCAGTTTGCCCATGATGTAAACCAGATTGCTGATCGTAACAGCCAGCGTATCGCAGCGTTGCTTACTCGACTTGATCAAGCAGTACAAAGTACTAATGAGCTAACCCAGCACACACAATTAATTGGCGCGATCGTGGATACAATTAGTAGTATTGCTGAGCAAACTAATTTGCTTGCGCTCAATGCTGCAATTGAAGCTGCTCGTGCAGGAGAAAATGGCCGAGGCTTTGCTGTTGTGGCAGATGAAGTACGCTCTTTAGCTGCACGAACGCAAAACTCGACTAGCGAAATACATACAATGATCCAAACACTGCAACATCAGGCCAACACTGCTCATCATGAAATTAACGATGGGCAACAACAAGCAAAAGAATGTGTAGCAAATAGTAGTGAATTAAACCAAGCCGTGGATAAAATACAAAGTACCTTAGTGACAATTAACCAAATGAGTATGCAAATTGCCAGTTCATCACATCACCAGCTTGATAACAGCAATGAAATAAAACAGATTATGGCGCAGGTAACGGTGCAAGCACAAACGAATGCCGAACATGCAAAGTCTCTCGCCAACCAAAGTGAAGACGTTAACCAACTCGCTCACTCATTAACCAGCGCGGTAGAAAGGTTTAAGTTCTAACTCTGAATATAAAATCCATCTGCAGCTATTGTGATAATGATAAATACACGCCACAGAAATAACGTTGCAGTGGCGTGTAGCAGCTTATTTATTATTTTGCTCCGCGATAAACTCCCTAATGTATTTATCAAATAGTGCCGCTGGCAGTGGTTTGCTGTATAAAAAACCTTGAATATAATCACAATTTAGAGCATTTAAAAAAGCCAGCTGTGCAAAGGTTTCAACTCCTTCGGCAACAACTTTGAGCTGTAGGTTACTAGCCATTGAAATTATTGCACTGACCATCGCACAATCTTCAAGCTCATCGGGTAAGTCTTTTATAAACTCCCGATCTATTTTTAACTTACTCAGCGGAAAACGCTTTAAATAGCTCAACGACGAGTAACCGGTGCCAAAGTCATCAATTGCTAAACCCACGCCGGTTGCCCGTAATGCTTGCAACTGCTGCAAAATATTTGAGCTATTATCAGCAAGTAGCGTTTCTGTAATTTCAAGGGTTAAACACTGAGCTGATAACTGCGTTTCCTGTAGAACACTTTTAACTAACGCTTCAATATCTTGGCGAATAAATTGCACGCTAGACATATTTACCGTAACAAAAAACTGATCACCGAAACTGCTACACCACTTAGCAGCTTCGCGGCATGCTTCTCTGAGTACCCACTCACCAATTGGAATGATTAATCCTAACTCTTCACATACAGGAATGAATTGTGCCGGCGACACATCGCCAAGCTCCGCACTATGCCATCGCAATAAAGCTTCACAACCGACCGTTTTTTTATCATGGCTAATAATTGGCTGAAAATAAACGGTAAACTCGTTATTACTAAGCGCTTTATGAAGAGCATTTTCGAGCCTACTGCGAGCAGTCGCTTGTTCATGCAAGCCACTGGTAAAGAACTCAAAGCAGTTTCGCCCTTGTGCTTTAGCTTTGTACATGGCGCTATCAGCATTACGTAATAATATTTTGCGCTCGACTCCATCGTCGGGGAAAATAGTGATCCCCATACTGCCGGATACAAATACATCTTGCTCACCAATTTTAAATGAAGAACTAAGCGCCAGCAGAGTTTTTGTAGCTAGTCGCTCAATATCTGCTAACGTATTGATCCCTGGCAGTAATAGCGCAAACTCATCGCCACCTAAACGGGCAACTACATCAGAGCTGCGCATACATGCTTTAAGCCTTTTGGCAGCCTCAAGTAATAGTAAATCACCACTATTATGCCCTAGGGTATCGTTAACGCTTTTAAACCGATCTAAATCAATAAAACAAATTGCCAAACGCTTATTATCAGCTGTCGCACGGATCATTTCTTGATCTAGCTTGCTATTATAATGATAGCGATTTGCCAAACCCGTTAAGGTATCAAAATTAGTTTGTAGCCACATTTCCTGTTCATTTTCTTTGCGTAAAGAAATGTCGTTAAATAAGGCAACATAAACTTCAATGTCTTTTTCCTCGTCAAATACTACCGAAATATTGACCCAGCTCGGATAAATACTACCATCTTTGCGGCGGTTCCATATTTCACCTTCCCAATGCCCTACCTCATTTAAACGTCGATATAACACTTTAAAAAACGATGGTTTATGATGGCCCGAATTTAATATTGCAGGTGTTTTACCAAGCACATCTTGTTCTTGATAACCGGTGATCTGTGTGAAGGCTTTATTTACAGCTTGAATTTCATTATCACTATTAGAAACCAAAATACCTTCATTAGTTGTCGAAAATACCGTGCTCGCGAGTCGTTGCTGCTGGCGTGCTTTTAATTTTAAAGTGATATCACGAATTAAGTGTATTTCACCAATTTTGCTATTTTTTTCGTCGATAACTGCGGTTACTCGTGCCTCTCCCCAAAATACCTCTTTGGCTCCGTGAAATTGACACTCACTATCAACTCCAACAACTCCTTTCGGGCACTCAGTAAATGAGTAAATATTTTTATCCTTCAGTGGCTCGCCTGCCGTTAACTTTTGCACAGCCGCAGTATTAGCTGTAATGACCCTATGCTCGGCATCCGTGTAAACGAGCAGATCATCAATACTATTGAAAATCGCTTTTAGCGTCGCACTGTCTTTTTGCGCCGATTTTTTAGCTCGGCGTAATCGCAAAACTAACCAAGTTAAAGTCGCTAGCAGTATTATCAGTACAGAAATAGATATTAGCGCTAACAGCAATTGATCGGTGCGTTTTTGTTCTATTTCATTAGTTTGAATGGCAACCAATTGTTCAAGATTTTCTTGATAATGCCAAAGCGCTTTTTCAAGGTTACGTTGAGATGAAATATCATGTATGACAGAAAATAAAAAATATTTATTTTCAATTGTAAATGGGGCTGAATAAACGCTAACGGTACGTGTTTCACCGCTCGCTAATCGGTGTTTGAAAACAAAATAGTTTTGCCCTTTAGTCAGAGCCGCTTGGCGCTCCTGTGCAACTTGTTGCTCAGTAAATATATTAATTTGCTGGATACGCATTGTTTGCAATTGCGCAATACTGTAACCATAAAATGCAGCCGCTGCTTTATTAGCAAATTTAATTTCACCCGTTTGCGGTTCTACCACTAACATCACGGCACTGTGCTCATTAAAAAGCGGCATATTGATCACGGAATTTAATGATTGCTTAGCACTTACTTGATCTACATAGGTAATTACACAGCAAATAATAACAGCCTTGATAAATGTTTTTACGATAAGCCCACCCATTAATCAAAAACTCATTTCAAACATTTGTCCTAAACTATAGCTTACTCACCTTATAATGTAACAAAAATGATCGTTTAAATGTGCTCTAAAAACACCTCATTAATTCGCTTAACGTCTTTATTTAAGTATAATGCCAACAGTCTTTTAAGCTTTAAAGCGGCCCACAATGAAATACAAAGATCTACGTGATTTTATCGATTTATTAGAAAAAAAAGGTGAACTGAAGCGTATTCACCAAGAAGTTGATCCTTATCTTGAAATGACCGAAATTGCCGACCGCACACTACGTGCTAAGGGACCCGCTTTATTGTTTGAAAACCCTAAAGGTTATGATATCCCCGTGCTAGCTAACTTATTTGGTACACCAGAGCGTGTTGCCATGGGAATGGGTAAAGAACACGTTAGCGAACTGCGAGAAGTCGGTAAGTTGCTGGCATTTTTAAAAGAGCCAGAGCCACCAAAAGGCATTAGAGAAGCATTTAGCCAAATTCCAGTGTTTAAGCAAGTATTAAATATGCCTGCCAAAGAAGTTAAAAAAGCGCCTTGTCAGCAAGTTATTCTAGAAGGCGATGATGTTGATTTAACTAAGCTGCCAATTCAACACTGCTGGCCTGGTGATGTGGCTCCATTAATCACTTGGGGTTTAACCGTCACCAAAGGGCCTTTCAAAAAACGCCAAAACTTAGGTATTTACCGCCAACAATTACTCGGTAAAAATAAAATCATTATGCGCTGGTTATCACACCGTGGCGGTGCTCTCGATTTTCAAGAATGGTGTAAAGAAAACCCAGGCCAACCTTATCCGGTATCGGTAGCATTGGGTGCTGATCCGGCGACAATCCTAGGTGCCGTCACGCCAGTGCCAGATACCTTGAGTGAATACGCCTTTGCCGGCTTGCTACGTGGTAGCAAAACAGAAGTAGTTAAGTCGATATCCAATGATTTACAAGTTCCAGCCAGTGCTGAAATAGTTCTTGAAGGCTATATAATGCCGGGCGAAATGGCACCTGAAGGCCCTTATGGCGATCACACGGGTTATTACAATGAGGTTGATAACTTCCCTGTTATGACCGTGACCCACATGACACATCGTAAAGATCCTATTTATCACAGCACTTTTACTGGTCGTCCACCAGATGAGCCGGCAATTTTAGGGGTCGCACTCAATGAAGTCTTCGTGCCTATTTTGCAGAAGCAATTTCCTGAGATAGTCGATTTTTATCTACCGCCAGAAGGCTGTTCATATCGTATGGCGATAGTGACAATGAAAAAACAATACCCAGGTCATGCCAAGCGCGTGATGATGGGGGTATGGTCGTTCTTGCGTCAGTTTATGTACACAAAGTTTGTCATTGTCTGTGATGATGACGTTAACGC
Organism: Pseudoalteromonas rhizosphaerae; assembly: GCF_028885455.1. NCBI lineage: Bacteria > Pseudomonadati > Pseudomonadota > Gammaproteobacteria > Alteromonadales > Pseudoalteromonadaceae > Pseudoalteromonas > Pseudoalteromonas rhizosphaerae. The sequence continues at coordinate 561,786 of NZ_CP118496.1, read as the reverse complement.
ACGTGATTGGAATGACGTGATCTGGGCGATTACTACACGTATGGATCCCGCCCGCGACACTACTCTAATTGAAAACACACCGATTGATTATTTAGACTTTGCATCACCGGTTTCAGGTCTTGGTTCAAAAATGGGTATGGATGCCACTAATAAATGGCCCGGCGAAACCACTCGTGAGTGGGGCGAACCCATTGTGATGGATCAAGCGACTAAAGATCGCGTCGATGAAATCTGGCAAAGCTTAGATATTCTTTAACAGCTCTTTTAGAGGCTATAAACTCACTATGCGGATATGTTATTATTGTTCAAATAAAGTGCGTATCCGCTAATTTAAGGTAAAACATGCAAACATTACACGCTGAAGTTGTCGCTATCAGCCCACTCACTGAATTTGTTCACAAAGTAATTTTAAAACCTGTTGAAAGCGTCACCTTTGAAGCTGGCCAATATTTGCAAGTAGTACTTGGCGAAAAAGACAAGCGCGCGTTTTCAATTGCCAGCCGCCCTTCACAGTCTGATGAGCTAGAACTCCATATTGGCGCATCTGCAGTTGATTCATATGCAATGCAAACTTTAGAGCATCTTCGCCAAGCCCATGCTGAGAAAACTCAGGTGTTGATTGAAGCTGGCTTAGGCATTTCACAGTTGCGTCTCCAATGCGAACGTCCAATTATTTTACTCGCTGGCGGCACTGGGTTTTCATACGCAAAATCTATGGCTGATCATTTAAGTGAAATCGGTTGTGAGCGTCCGGTATTGTTCTATTGGGGTGTGCGTGAAGAGTCAGCCTTATATGCGCATACTGAAATGCAAACATGGGCCGATAGCCGTGAAAACTTTACCTTTATACCAGTAGTGGAAAACCCAACAGCTAGCTGGACAGGCCACACAGGCTACGTACATAAAGCGGTGATGAACGATATCGTATCGCTTGCCCCATATGATATTTACATGGCAGGGCGTTTTGACATGATAGGTATTGTGCGCGATGATTTCCTAGCACATGGTGCAATTCGCGAAAACATGTTCGCCGATGCATTTGCATTTATAAAATAGTATAACCAGAGTAACCAGCTTAATTTTTATCCGTAAGCTGGTTACTGACACTCCCTGACAGCCCGCTATGATTTACTTAGCTCTTCTTAAACAAGGAGAACTATGATGACCACAAATTTAATCGAAGTTGTAAATTTCAAACTAAAGACTGATACAAACTTAGCGCAGTTCCACATCGCTAATAATGATTTTCAGCGTTATATTGATAACCAATCAGGCGTACTTTACCGCTCCCTTGCTAAACAAGCCGATACCCAGCAATATAGTAGTATCATTTATTTTGCTACGGTTGCTGATGCCCAAAAACTGCGTGATACATTTTTTGATAATGCTATTTGCCAACAGTACACTTCTCTCATTGCAAAAGAATCGATAAAGCAGGATCGTTTTGAAGTGCTTAGCCAAACAGCTTGCCAACAAAGCTAACACTGTATTTTTGAAAACAAGGATAACCAATGCACAAATCAGAGCGGCTATTTCAATTAGTAAACATACTTAAGAGTCGCCGCTTTGCGATCACTGCAAACGAACTTGCCAATAAATTACAGGTATCTCAGCGAACAATTTATCGCGATATTCAGCACTTACAGAGCTAGGGCGTGCCCGTTGAAGGTGAGGCAGGCACTGGCTATTTAATTACCGATTACGATCTACCACCGATGATGTTTACTCTTGAGGAGCTACAAGCACTGTTGTTAGGTAGTAAAATGGTGAGCGCTTGGACTGATCCACAGTTAGCGGCGAATGCTCAAACTGCAATGACTAAAATTAATGCAGTGTTGCCTAACAAGTTAAAGCAACGCGTTGCAGAGCTGCCGTATTTAGTCTCTGCATTTCATCACGATAAAAGCCACCAAACGACCACTTTGATACTTCGTAAAGCCATCACTAATAAAACCTGCATTGAATTTCATTATCTGGATGTAAACCAACGACCAACTCAGCGTATTGTCGACCCTTTAGGACTGGTATATTGGGGAGCAAAGTGGACTCTTATCGCTTATTGTCAGTTGCGCAGTGACTACCGAGAGTTTCGCTTAGATCGTATTCAAAGCATTATTCCACTCGCCAAGGTATTTGATACTAATTCACAAAAAAGCTTAGCGCATTATATGGAGTTAGTGAAAGCCAAATACCAAACTCACTCTGATGGTCTGGCTCATAATTAAATTTAGCTGTGATTGTTGTTACCTATCAGCGCAATCAACATAAACAATTTCACAAACGGCCAATCCTTAACCATACTTTGAATAACTCATTAATTGGGAGAGACCCAAATGTTAAACACCAAAGTAAAAGATTTTATGCAGCGCAAGTTACCGCATATAACCCCTGAAACCGAGATGACCACAGCAATTGCAGAACTACAAAAATTCAAACTACTGGGAGCGCCAGTGTTTGATGATAATAAATGTTTAGTGGGCTTTATTTCTGAGCAAGAACTGCTAAAACCGTTAATGCAAAATAGTTATTTTTGTGACGGTGTGGTTAAGGTTTCACAACTGATGCAAACCGAGGTTGTAACCGTCAACGGCGACACCAACATAATGGAACTTGCCGAGCAAATGAAAACCGGTAAACCTAAAAATTACCCCGTTGTTGAAGGCACCAAAGTAATTGGCATGATTGGACGCAGTGATGTACTCAAAGCACTTTTTGATAACTACCTAAGCTGCCAGCAATAATGTGTTTTTCAAGCAATGCCTGACGCTAAGCGAACAAGGCATTGCCATTTGTTTAATGTGCGTTAATTAAGCTAGGGGTGCTCCGTAATATTTATAACCGCCGCATCTTTGGCTTTTATTAATACTGCGCAGTTTTTATCTGATGGTGCTAACGTCACTTTAACAACGTCACTCAACGTCAAATCGTTTACTCTATTTGCGCATCTTAGCGCTATTTCACCAATCTGCTCAGCATTCATTGAAATTGTAAAATTGAGTTTTAGAGGCTGATATACCCAACTTTGCCCTTTAAGCATTGTTTGTTGTAACTTAAACTCTTTATCACTTGATAGACTCTCATTTATAGGCTGCTGTAAAAAATCCATGCTTTGTTCGCTAATTTCAACATTCTCTAATTGAGTCATTGCCTTAATAGCTTGCCCAGCATTAAAAAACTGATTTTTATATAAGTGCCAACTATATAAATTTTGTAGTGTTTTAGAGGCAAGTGATGGTGGTAAGTCTGTATGAAGATAGCCTGCTCTTTCGATACTTTGACCGTAGTTATCCCACTCTTTTTGCGCGTAATAATAGCGACCTTGAATCCAATAAAGTAAAGCCTGCTCTTGTAAGTTTTTGGCATTATCTGATGACATATCGGTCAATAATTTTTCGACTTCAGCGAACCGCTGCTGAGAAAGCAGCTCACTTGCTTGCTCGTAACGAGTATAAAAACCGGGCGTAACAGCGTATCTACCAATACCAATCCCTTCCTTAGTCAAGCGAAGTAACAGCGTTTGCCCAGACGCAATAATGCCTTGCCCATCTGTTGCTGGCGAAAACTCGAGCTTTTCAAAGTATTTTTTTGTACGTGCAGTAAAATATTCTTTATCAGAAATATCGATAATATCAATATCACTCACTTTACCATCGATATCAATTACATAACTTACGTAAGCCCAGCCTTCTAAACGAGTGGCGCTTTGAGTTTTATTTAGCGTATTGTGATTATTAATAAGTTTCGCAGGTATGAATGATTCAGCCTTTACAAAATAACTATTTGCTAAAATCGAAAGAGTAAAAAATATCGTGAAAAATTTCATAGTCAGGTCCTTTAAGGGAATTACATCCTTACTTTATTTAGAAGCGCCATTCTTCTAGTGCAATAAATGTTTTTCTTTCCTGTTGATATTGCAAAAATGCGCTAGATAGCGCATTTCAATCATAAAACTTAAATTAATAAGTAGACGAGGCTTTTAGATCTCGTAAGGCTTGTTTTTCAGCATCACTCAAGTATGCAATATCAAGTGCATTGGCTTGGGCTTTTTCCATATCAGCCTGAGTAAGGCCTGCAGCAGGTCCTGCAACCATGTATTCATGTTCAATTTCGATGCCTTCCACTGCGGGATCATCGGTATTAATACACGCTAAAATACCATGATCTAAAAAGCGCTTCAGTGGATGCATATCTAAACTGGCTACTGTGCTGGTTTGCACGTTACTAGTTAGGCACGATTCAATACCTATGCGTTTATCACGTAGGTAGTCCATTAGCTTGGCATCTTCAATAGCTTTGACACCATGGCCAATACGCTCAGCACCTAGCTCATTGATTGCTTGCCAAATACTGGCAGCTCCCAGAGCTTCACCGGCGTGAATCGTTGCGCTAAGGTAAGCATCACGTACTTGCTTAAAGTGATCGACAAATAACTCGCCCGGAAAGCCAATTTCATCACCAGCTAAGTCCACTGCAACTAAATCATTTTTAAACGCGAGTAAGGCATCTAACTCTTGCTGGCAAACTTTAGTGCCATAAGTACGTGATAATATACCAATCAGATTAGCTTTAACCGTGCTACTTTGAGTCGCACTTTTAATACCATCAACTACAGCTTCAACCACACCTTGTGGATGTAAGCCTTGGCTTTGTGCCATGTAGTAAGGGCTAAAACGCAGCTCTACATAATCAAGACCTTGTGCTTGCGCATCTTCAATATTTTCGATGGCAATACGCCGACACGCATCGTAATCACCCAATACCGTGACGCCCCAGTCAAGCTTTTGTAAAAAGGCCATTAAGTTAGGCTCAGGATCGATAACTTGCACATGCGGTATTAAGTCTGCAACATTATCAGCAGGCAGCTTAATATTGAACTGACGACCTAAATCAAGAATAGTTTGCGCGCGGACATTACCATCTAAATGGCGATGGATATCTAGCAAAGGGAGTTTTTTATTGATCATAATTAGCACTCAGTTCAGTTAATTTGCGCGGATCATACGCACTTAAATCGGTAATTCAAGTTTAGATGATTTTGTTTGTATTATTGAGGTCATTTGTCAGCCCCGCTCGATAAAAGTACTAAAAATTAATCAGTACTCTGTTGTAGGTAATGCCATATGGTTTTAAATAGCTTTTCGGCATCGATTGGTTTTGTTAAATAGCCATCCATACCAGCTGCGAGAGCTTTTTTAACATCATCATCATGAGCATTTGCTGACAGAGCAATAATAGGAAGCTGATGTATAAATAGCTCATCACGAATCACTTTAGTGGCTTGCAAACCATCCATATTAGGCATTTGAATATCCATAAGCACTAAATCATAACGGGTTTCAGAGACCTTCTCAATGGCTTCAAAACCGTCACTGGCAACATCAGCAATACACCCTTTGGTTTTTAATATAGCGGTAGCAACATGTTGGTTTAGCGGATTATCTTCTACCAATAGGATCTTAAATTCAGCAAGCGATAAAGTACTCGTGTCAATCTCAGCAAAGAGAGGCTCTAATTGCTCGGCTTTAGTGAGAGGCGAGGTACGTGGTAAGGTAAAAGTGAAAGTTGAACCTTGTCCTTCCTCACTTACTAAACTAATATTTCCTCCCATCAATTCAACCAACTTTTTGCAAATACTTAACCCCAAACCTGTACCGCCGAACTGTCGCGAGGTAGAGCTATCGGCTTGTGCAAATGGTTGAAAAAGTTGCTGTTGAGCTACTTGGCTAATACCAATACCAGTATCACTGACACTAAAGTAAGTGACGTCTTGCTGCTTCCATACTTTGAGTGTGATTGTGCCTGTAGCGGTAAACTTAATCGCATTATTTAATAAATTTAGCAAGACCTGCTTTAAACGTATTGGGTCGCTATCTAGCTGTAGATCTGCGCTATTATCTAGTTCTAATATTAATTTCAGCGACTTAATATCAACGTCGAATTGCACCAAATTAACTAATTCATCAATAAGCTGATTTAACTCGATAGGCTCTTGTATTAAATCGAGTTTGCCAGCTTCCATTTTAGAGAAATCGAGTACATCATTTAATACTCGCAGCAACACACTCAGCGCACCATCAGCTTGTTCAATATAATGGCGGGCTTGTTGCCAATCTTGCTGCTGCAACGCTAAATAATGCAGACCTTTAATGCCATTGATCGGAGTACGTACTTCGTGACTCATATTCGCTAAAAACTGGCTTTTGATTTGACTTGCTTCATCTGCTTTTTGTTTTTCTTGACGCAACACTCGTGTTTGTTGAGCAACTTGCTCGCGCACCTGAATATTGGTGCCGGTCACTGAGATTAAAAAAGTGATCAGTAACCAAACAAATAACATCCCTAATATTTGTGCAAACCAGTACATTATCCATGACGTTTGTGTTGTTGGTTCAAATAACTGAACTTGCCAAATTCGCTGCCCGATAACTAACTGGTATTCACTCAGCAGTTCGCTATCGGTGCGAGATGCGCGGTAGATTAGTTGTCGCTGCTGCGCATCAGTCACATCGTAGAAGTGCATACTTATTTGACTGCGATGATTAAACTGCAAAGTATCAGCCAAGCGCGCTAAGTTAATAACGCCAACTACAAAGCCCCTAAAATCACCTTGCATATCTAAGTCACCAAAAACCGGAAAGAAAAACAATACCCCAGTATCATCATTGTTGCTTTGTACAAGCTTCATCGGTTCGCTAATAATCAACTCATTCAATGCTTTTGACATCATCATCACATTACGGATTTGCGCATTTGAGGCTAAATCAAAACCTACTACCCCTTCATTACCCAACATCGGATGTACATACTGTACAGGGTAATAACTGTCCCGTTTCGTCACACTCTGCCATTGTTGCTGGGGTGATTGCTCTTTTATATAAAATTCATTAAAGCCTTCTAGACGAATTTGTTGTTGGTATTGAGCAACCGTTGATAACGGTACATTTGGCACCCATTCTAGGGCAAGTACTTCATTGCTGTAATTAAGTTGAGTTGTAGTAAAACGCTTAAATTCAGCGTAACTGACTTCATCACTACTGGCAAAAAAAGTAGAAAGCAGAGCTAAATGCGCCGATACCTCATCTAATTTATGATTTATTTCCAACCGCACTTCAGCTACTTTTGCTTCTTGCTTTTGAATATCTTTGTCTTTTTTCACACTTGCCGCAGCATAAAAGCTAATACTTATAACGACATAAATAAGGAGTGAAGGTAAAATTACTTGTAAGCGATGACGCATCTGATCGTAATTAAAAGCCGCCAATATTAACGGTGTAAAAATTAACACCCCAATACTGTCGCCAATCCACCACGCCACAAAGTTATCAAAAGCGGTATGTATCGGTATTATATTATTGGACACCAATAAGCTAGTGCCTATCGCTGCAGCAATCACACAGCAAGCAGGCCCTGCAATGATCAAGCTTTGTACACTGTGTTTTAAAGAGGATAAATCTAGCGGAGCTTTAATTATTTTAACGATGCAATAGCAGCCTACCCAGGCCTGCAAAACGGCTGCAAAAGAGACAGCTAAAGCTTGTAAGAAAACCTGCCAATGCAGAATATCAGCAACACGATCGAGATGAATCATATTGGTGAGTAAAGCACCGAGCAAAACCCCAACTAAGGCGCGTCGCCCGCACAATAAAAACCCTGCAAGGGCAATGCCTGATGGTGGCCACGAAGCCACTGCATAACCATCAATAGCGAGCAGCGAATTACTGAAAAACCCAGTAATAAAATAAGCAAAGGTTAAACCAAACGTCAGAGTAAATATATTTTGCAATGCTCTGGCGCTCCTATTCAGGCCTCAACTAACTGTAATTACAAATAAAGGTCGAGTGCTTTTTGTGGTTGTGCGCTTTTACTATAACTAAGCTGTGCTTGTACTAAATATTCTTTGCTGTTCTCTGTGTTTAACGCTTTATCGAACACCCGAGCAGCAAGCTCATACTCACCATGAGCATTAGCTAAGCATGCAAGTGCCAGTAACAATGCTTGATTATCCGGCTCTTTTTTTAAAGTATCTTGTAAACTCGCCTGTAACTTTAATGCGTCTCCAGGGGCGGACACTTTTAATATATGTGCAAGCTCAATATGCTGCTCTGGTTTTTTCAGCATTTTAAGTAAACTTAATTCAATCTCATTTAAACGCCCAGCTTTTGCCATCGCAGCTAAGTAACAGCTATGCGCTTTTACTTTTACGTTTTTAGATAGTTGCTGATACTTATCGGTTAATTGCGATTCTGGCTGTGCCATAAAGTAGGTGGTTAATAATATCGACCATTGGCTATCTGTTAACGCTTTTTTACTTAGTAAACGCGGCATAAACTGCTCAAGCGCAGTCCATTTTTGCTGTTGCACAAGTACTTCGGCATACAATTTCAGCTCCAGCGCGGTGGCTTTTTTAGCTTCCGCTAACGCTTTTAATTCACTGCTTACTGTGCTGCAATCACCACTGGCTAACCAGAGTTTAGCCGCTTTTAGTTGGTTTTCTGGTGAAATTTGGTCAAGTAATCCAATCGCTTTGCTTGTGTCATTATTTTGTAAAGCCGCTTTAGCTAATAACGCATAGCGCACATCTTGCCAATTATCAGCCACGCTATTGTTTCCCAATGCCAGTTCTAGCTGTTCGCTATCACCACTGATCAGACTCCATACAGCTTGTTCAATCGCAGCTTGTTTACGCTCCTCACTACGGGCAAAAAAACGATGGCGAGTATTGCTGTATAAAGACAAAATATAACGAATAAGCTTATAAGTTAAATACAAACCCAGCGCGATAACCAAAATGGTCGCGCAAAAAGCAACGATAGACCCTTCAATAGTAGTTTTATTAAACGAAATTAATACATAACCCACTTCACCTATTAACATAGGCGATAAAGCAAGTAATACAGCAACTGCTAAAATAACCAATATTAAGCGGATCATTTTGCCCACTCCTTGATCTGCTCAGTACTTTGCAAAGTGATAGCTGGACTAAAGTTTAACTGCTCTTTGCTCAACTCCTGCAGCGCTTTAAGCGTACTTTTAGTTAGTGCTTCATCATGTTGGAAATAATCTTTTACTAATACTTCGGCTTGACTCAGAGCAGTAAAATAAATACTGGCTTGTTTAGTCAAAAGCGCATCTTGAGCTTGCGATAAATATAAACTTAATCGCTGTTGGATCAAATGACGCTCGTACTCTGTCAATAAAGGTTCAATAGCGATATCTTCACGTTGGCGAATTTTAATAAAGTTATCTTTAAATTGCTGCCACGAATTAGCTAAATTTTGCTGCCAATCACTAACGTTTTCGCTCAATACATGTTGCTCTTTTTGATCTACTTCTTGTGGTAATGCCACCGCATTGAAAACGAGCTTATCTACTTGCCCAAGTACACCGTGCAGCTTTAAATAAATTGCTTCTATTGCAACCGGCTCAACAGTGCTAAGCGCTTGCAAATCTTGATATATTGCTTGGCGAATAGCGCCAGTTCCTGGATGCTCTGCTAATAACGTATCTAATCGAGTTAATACTGCCGCCGCTCCATTATAATCATGCTCAGCCCACAGTTTAAACTCAGCCATACGCTGCAAACTAGTCACCTCTTGTGGATTAAGACTATATGTTTGTTGCTCTGCACGCTGCAAGGCGGCTGCTAATTGTTTTGCCGTGTTATCTGCATTTTCAGCTAAGCTAGCAGCAACTTTTTGCTCACTATTAAACAGCGCTTGTTGCAAGGTTTGCTGCGCAACTTTCACTGCTTGCAGCTCTTTACCGAGTAATTGGTTGTCAGCTGATAACTGATTAACTAACAGATTTGCTTGCTGTTGTGTATGAAGTTTTTGGTAAAACTGAAAACCAACACCAGAGGCCACAATCAACGAGATAAGTAATGCTAAGCTGCCAGTTTTACTTATTTTTTGTTTGTTGTTTTGGTTCGTTTCTTGTTTCATAGCAAAGTCTTTTTTTGTTGCCGAAGGAGAGTCTGCAACCTTAGCACTCGCCTTGGTTGAACTGCTTGGCGTTGCTTTAGGGTCAGCAAGCTGTGATGTTGGCTTTGTATCTTCACTCATAATGTTACCTTCGCTAATACAAGTAAACATAGCGCTATCGCTTGCACCTGCAGCAATGTGTATATTTGCCGAGTCAATCTGTTGCGCCGCAAGGTATTCACTAATGCGAGCACTGGCAACATAAAACTGGCACTGTCTGATCCACTCTAATTGTTTTGCGCCCAGTTCACGAAAAATCGCATCAACTGCCGCATTACTTGTTATGACTATACCTTTAACATCAAGGCTTTGCCAGTGGTCTAGCCAGTCAGTTGCATTACCTTCTACAGGGCCTCGTTGATAAACCACTAAATTATTTAAAAATGCCCCACGTTGCTTTAAGTTTTTTGCAATCGTTGCTCGGCCATCTTTACCTTTGACCAACACTATATTTAGACCATCAACTTGCTGTAATGATTTTAAAGCCAGTAATCCTTCAGAATCATGCAGTTTAGGCACGGCTGCTCGTACGCCAAATGCCTGCCAAATGGCTTCTGCCGTTTGTTCACCTACGGCATAAAATTGCGCTTTAGTATTGATATCGGGTTTAAGTGCCAACAATGCTTTGACAGCATCTTGGGAGATAAAAATAATTTTATCTGCATTCAGTAAAGGGGTCAGTTGAGTATTATCTGGGGTTAAGTAATCAATTTTCAAAACCGGAAATAAAGTCGCCTGATAACCCCCTTGCGACAGTTGCTCTGCAAGGTCGGCGCCTTTTCCATGTGGGCGAGTTATCAGGATCTGTGACATTTATGCGTCTCTATATACTTCAGCTAAAATTTTATCTGCGCCTAAAGCAAGTAACTGTTCAGCCAGTTGCACACCAAGCTGTTCAGCATCAATTGCTTTACCACTGATCTCAGCGCGTAAAATTTCGCTGCCATCAATTGCGCCCACTAAACCACGTAAATGTACTTGCTCGCCATCAACTAAAGCATAAGCGCCAATTGGCACTTGGCAACCACCTTCTAAACGGCGATTCATTGCACGTTCGGCATTAACACGAATACGTGTCTCGTTATGCTCAAGTGGTGCAAGTAACGCTTGGGTAACCTCGTCATCAATACGGCATTCAATACCTACAGCGCCCTGACCATTCGCTGGTAACGATTCTTCTGGTTCAATAAATGCTTTAATACGGTCATGCATCTGTAAACGAATTAATCCAGCAGCAGCTAAAATAATCGCATCATATTGGCCATCATCAAGCTTAGCTAGGCGAGTATTGACGTTACCGCGTAAATCACGAATTTCTAAATCAGGACGCAGTTCACGAATTTGACACTGACGACGCAAACTCGATGTACCAACAATAGCACCTTGTGGTAGCTGTGCAATGTTGGCAAAGGTATTTGACACAAATGCATCGCGTGGATCTTCACGTTCACAAATTGTATGCAGTGCTAACCCTTCAGGAAAATCAACAGGTACATCTTTCATTGAATGCACAGCGATATCTGCACGGCCATCTAACATGGCCTGCTCAAGCTCTTTAACAAATAGTCCTTTGCCACCGATTTTTGCAAGTGGTGTATCAAGAATAATATCTCCTTGTGTCGACATTGGTACTAGCTCAACAGTAATGCCGGCATGGAAATGCTCTAGCTGTGCCTTTACAAATTCAGCCTGCCACAGTGCTAATGCACTTTTACGCGTAGCGATACGAATAAGTTGAGGTTTTTTTGTCACGTTTTCAGTCATAAAAGGAGTCCAATTAATTTTCTTTGCTGAGCCTAAAGGTGAATAAACACTTACTCAGCTAAAATGCGAAATTCTTTTTGTGCCAATAAATGGCCCTGTTCGTCAACAACATCAACACGCCAGTTGCCAACTTGTTCAGGTAAAATAGTTTTATTAGAGTAAGTGCGATACCGAGGAGACGTTACACCAAGCTCAATACTAGCTAGCACTTCATTTTCATAGCGCCAAACATGCTTGACCGTCTGCCCTTGCATATTTTTAAGCTCACTAAAAAATGCCATTGTTTCAGTAAATTCATTTAAACGCACATCCGCTTTAAAAACATTAACGGGCTCACGATCAACCACTTCACGGGTCAATACTGCGCGGCTTACTTTGTCGGTATCAATTTTTGCACCAAGAGCAACGCTGGCAATATGTGCGGATGTAGCAAAACTATCTGGTTGCTCCGCACTAACGTCACTTTCTACTGGCTCATTATTGGTATTTGTAGCAACAATAGTATTAGCTGCAAGTGCTTGGCTTTGTTCGGGCTGATTACTATCAACAATTTGCTGCTCTGGGCTATCAGTTATCATCGCCATTTCTAGCGATTCACTTTTATCATCCACTACACTAGCATCATTACCATCATCAGCATTAATATCAGTGAGTGTCGACGCTTCGCTGACTACCTCAAACTCTGTATTGTCTGCTACCGTTGTTGAAGATGCTAAAGGCGCGTCTTCTTCGCTTGTCTGTGCAACAGACTCGGGGCTATCAAGGGGTTGTTGTTGATCATTTTGCTCAGCATTTACGGAGCTCAACAGGCTATAAGTAAAAATAACTAACGCAAATATCATCAGTAACGTAACGGTAACAATGCGCTGCCAATGCCATTGATAGGTTACCTCAGGCGCGATAGGTGCAGCCTCTCGACTCATACTTGCAGTGATCACTATTTTTTGTTTCATTTTAGCCTCGGCTACTCAACACTATTTAACTTAAGCGCGCGATCAACCAGTGGCGAATAGCCATTAGTTCTTCCCCGCAGAGCTGATGGCCCATTGGGTAATCTTGCCAACTTACATCCATGTTATGCGTTGTAAGTATGTCAAACGCATGACGACCTGCATCATAAGGTACTACTTGATCTTGGCTACCATGAGCCATAAATATCGACAAATCTGTATGTTTAGCTTCAGCCGTTAACTTATCTGGCACGCACATATAAGTCGAAAGCGCCATTACACCTGCCAGTTTCTGAGTTAAACGCGGTGCTAAATGTAGCGCAATAACGCCACCTTGAGAAAAACCAGCCAATATTATTTTATCTGCAGGAATACCTTTACCAAGCTCTTGCTCAATCAACTGCTCAACCTTCGCCGCTGATTCGCGTACCCCAGTTTCATCAGCGCGCTTGTCTAGATCCATAGATTTAATATCATACCAAGAACGCATTGCCATACCACCATTTATGGTGACCGGTTGTACCGGAGCATGCGGGAACACAAACCGCACACCTAATTCATCAGGCAATGCAAGTTGCGATGCGACAGGTAAAAATCCATCGCCTGAATCGCCTAAACCATGTAACCAAATAATCGTTGCTTGATGCTGGCCTTTTGCCGCGTATTCTACAAACTCTAAACTCATAGTGCTGATTGCCATTCTACCGTTTGGCCAGCTTGACGCGTTGTTGCTTCATTCATAAACTGCCAAAATTCTGCGCCCGAGCGATTATCAATCCACTTATCGCCACGCAATTCAAAATGGTGACCATTAAACTTAGTCGCCACCCATACTTGATGCAAAGGAGCTTGCTTATTAATCACAATTTTACTGCGGTCAGCAAAAATAATCTCCAAAATACCTTGTGCAGATTCATAGTCTAAGTCAGCTTCACAGTCATCCACTTGTTCTTCAATGGTAAACATAAGAGCTTCGGCTAATTGGTGGTATTCATGATCAGTCATTATTGTTTCCTTTTACGGGCATTTAGCCAGATATTCGGTACGAATTGCATGCAGCTAGTGTAACAGGAATAAATTCATCCGCGAATAGCTGCATTTTTTAGATATTCTGTTAATCTGCGATTATAAAGCCAGCAACACGATTAATCTAATGAAAGAGATGCATCTTAAACAATTAAAACGACTTTCCCCACTTGGTGTACTACTCATCACTTTAGCTGGCTGCGGACAAAGCGGGCCACTGTATTTGCCAGAAGATAAAGCCGAGCCAAATAAACCACAACAAGTAACAACTCCAGTTACGCAAACACAGTCATCAACAACTGAATCGAAACAGGACCAATAATGGACTTTTTTGACTATAAAAATAATCAGCTGCATGCTGAAGACATCGCTGTCAAGGAGCTTGCCGCACAATACGGTACGCCTTGTTATATATATTCTCGCAAAACCTTTGAGCGTCATTACCTTGCCTTTGCACAGGCCGCGACCAATCATAAAAACTTAGTTTGCTATGCTGTAAAAGCCAATTCAAACATTGCTGTTTTAAATGTGCTGGCACGCTTGGGCTCAGGTTTTGATATTGTTTCTAAAGGTGAGCTTGCCCGCGTCATTGCGGCCGGAGGCGACGCTAGTAAAGTGGTTTTTTCAGGGGTTGCCAAAACAGCAGACGAAATTGCCTACGCACTCAAGCTCGGGATTAAATGTTTTAATGTTGAGTCTGTCTCAGAGCTAGATCGTATTTCACACGTTGCCAGCGAACTTAATTTAGTCGCGCCAATTTCAATTCGTGTAAACCCTGATATCGATGCGAAAACCCATCCGTATATTTCAACGGGTTTAAAAGAAAATAAATTCGGTATAGATATTCTTACTGCAACAAGTGTTTATCAGTATGCTGCGTCATTGCCTGGCTTAAAAATCACCGGGGTTGATTGTCACATTGGCTCACAGCTGACTGAAATCAAACCATTTCTCGAAGCACTAGACAAAGTACTGGCTCTAATTGACGATTTAAAAGCCAACGGTATTGAACTCAGCCATTTAGATATTGGCGGCGGTTTAGGCGTACCATACAATGGCGAAGCGCCACCGCATCCAAGTGAATATGTGGCACATATCACCGATCGTTTAACTGATTATCAACACTTAGAGCTTATTTTTGAACCGGGCCGTGCGATTGCTGCCAATGCGGGTATTTTGGTTACAAAAGTTGAGTTTATAAAACAAAACCAAGATAAGTTTTTTGCAATCGTTGATGCCGGTATGAACGATATGTTGCGCCCTGCTTTATATCAAGCATGGCAAAAAATTGTGCCGGTAACGCCTCGTAATGACGACACACCCACATACAACTTTGATATTGTCGGTCCGGTGTGTGAAACCGGTGACTTTTTAGGTAAAGATCGCCTGTTAGCCTTACAACAAGGTGATTTACTTGCCCAGCGCAGCGCTGGTGCCTACGGCTTTACCATGAGCTCAAATTATAACTCACGGCCACGTGTGGCAGAGATCATGGTCGATGGCGAGCAGAGTCATTTGATCCGCGCGCGTGAAACTCTGGAAAGTCTATGGCAAGGCGAGAAAATTTTACCATAAACTTTTTGTAACGAGGCTGCTCTGTGGCATGATTAGCGCAGAGCAACCCGAATTAGAGCGCTATGTTAGTTAATTTTTCCAAAATGCACGGCCTAGGCAACGATTTTGTTGTAATTGATAACATTACACAAAACGTTTTCTTGTCACGAGACCAAATAAAAAAACTGGCAGATCGCCATTTCGGCATCGGCTTTGACCAACTATTAATGGTTGAAGCGCCTTATTCTCCGGATCTTGATTTCCATTATCGTATTTTTAATGCTGACGGTAACGAAGTAGAACAATGCGGCAATGGTGCTCGGTGTTTTGCCCGTTTTGTACGGATGAAAGGCCTTACAAATAAACATAAAGTCACCGTATCTACCAAATCAGGTAATTTAACCTTATACATCGAAAAAGATGGCCAAGTCACCGTCAACATGGGTCACCCTAATTTCGAACCGAGCAAAATTCCACTCAAAGCGACTAAGCGTGAACTGACTTATATTATTCGAGCAGATGAACACACCGTATTTAGTGGTGCAGTATCAATGGGTAACCCACATTGTGTACTTGAAGTTGATGATATAGAGACAGCTGACGTCAGCACTTTAGGCCCGCTACTTGAAAATCATGAACGTTTTCCACAGCGCGTTAACGTGGGCTTTATGCAAGTGATTAATTCTGAGCATATTAAATTGCGAGTTTGGGAACGTGGCGTTAACGAAACGCTCGCCTGCGGTACAGGCGCATGTGCAGCAATGGTAATTGGCCAAATTCAAAGTAAATTATCCACTACAGTACAGGTCGATTTACCGGGCGGTAGTTTGCAAATTCGCTGGCAAGGTGAAGGCCATCCAGTGCGAATGACCGGCCCTGCAGAGCATGTATTTGATGGGCAGGTCGCTTTATGAGTAACTCAAACGACAAAGTAACTAGTGAGCAAGTGAGTGAGTTTTTACAACAAAACCCATTGTTTTTAGCTCAAAATCCAGCACTATTAGCCCAACTTGAGCTGCAGCAAGCGCAAGGCGCAACCTCATTAGTGCACATTCAACAGCGTCAATTGCGTGAACACAACACAATGTTGAAAAGCAAAATTGACAGCTTAATTAAGCACGCAAAAGAAAATGAGCTAATTTATAGCTTGTTCAGCGAGTGTCATCGCCAGCTTTGGACTAACTACGACTTTAAAACTTTAGCAATAAACTTACGCAATATTATTTGTACTAATCCGGCGATTAATGAATGCCACTTGCTTAAGTATGATAAAAAGTTTGCGCAACTAATTGAACACCGCTTAGAGCATAATGGCGTTTATCTGGGTCGCGTAAATCAGCAAGAGCGAGATTTACTGTTCAGCCCTGCTACACAATCAACTGCGCTCTATTTAATTGGTAACAGTCAGCACCCTATCGCTATTTTGGCCTTTGGCAGTGATGATGCAAACCACTTCGAACCGGCAAAAGATAGTTTATTTGTACTTGAGTTTGTTCGCTCACTGCAACTTAGACTGTTGGAATTGGAACTAGAGCAGGCATGAGCGAGCAGCAGCCGCCAAATGTTGATCAATTATGTGACAAACTAAGCGATAAGTGGCGCACGCCAATCCTATTATTTAGTGATTATCTGCGCTTCGAAAGACAATACTCACCACACACTATCAGCCAGTACACCAGCCAACTTAACTTCGCTGCATTGTATTTCAGCAAACTGTGTAATGATTGGTCAAGCGTACAGGGTGAGCATATACGCCGTTACAGCATGCAGCTTAGAAGCAAGCAACTAAGTGGCCGTACGATTAGTTTAAAGCTCAGCTGCATTCGCAGTTTGTATAAGTTTTTAAAGACCAAAGATAACAGTCAACAAAACCATTATCATAATCCGGCAGAAGCAATCAAAGGCCCCAAGTTTGCCAAACCCCTGCCTAAAAACCTTGATGTAGACCAAATGGCACGGTTACTTGATATTCACGATGATGATCCTCTTGCAGTTCGCGATCAGGCGATGATGGAGCTGATGTATTCGTCTGGCTTACGAATTAGTGAGTTAGTTGGTGCCAATATACAAGATATAAATCGCAGTGCGGGGGAAATATTAGTCCGCGGTAAGGGCAACAAAGAACGCCTGTTACCAGTGGGAGGCAAAGCGCTAGAATCATTAAATAAATGGCTTAAACTACGCCCTCAATTTGCTCATCCAGAAGAAATTGCAGTATTTGTCAGTAGCAAAAAGTGCCGTATTTCAGCACGTCACGTTCGACTTCGCATGCAAGAGTGGGGAATAAAACAAGGTATTAGCAGCCAAGTACACCCACATAAATTACGCCATTCATTTGCATCACATATTTTAGAATCATCGGGTGACTTGCGAGCAGTACAAGAGTTATTGGGTCACAGCAGTTTATCGGCCACCCAAGTGTATACCCATTTAGATTTTCAGCATTTAGCTAAAGTGTATGACAACACGCACCCTCGCGCTAAAAAACGTTCAAATACCGACTAGCAAGGAGCTTATATGATCCGCTTTAATCGTGCCATTTCACCTTTTACCGTATTGAGTTTTGACTTAGACGACACCTTATACAATAACCATCCGATAATTACAGCAGCCGTTCAAGCACAGATAAATTATCTAAATGCATTGCCAAACTGGCAAGCACAAGGTAAAGACTATTGGCAACAGTGCCGTGAGCAGGCGCTACTTGATAACCCCGAGTTAGTCGACAATGTTACGCAGTGGCGCAAAAGCACTCTGCGTACAGCACTGGCAAAGCTCGGTTATCAAAACGCAGAGCTCGAACACCATGCTAATAATGCTTATCAAGCATTTGCTGATGCCCGCAGCCAAATTGTAGTGGATGATAAAGTGCTCGATTTACTTTCACAACTGAGTAAACGCTATCGCTTAATTGCTATTACCAATGGTAATGTAGAAATTGAACGTTTTAACTTAAATGGTGTATTTGAACTGGTTTTACAAGCAGGTATTCACGGTAAAGCTAAACCTCATACCACGATGTTTGAACAGGCCGCCGCCGCGCTTGGCGTCCCAACCCAGCACATTTTGCACATTGGTGATAGTTTAGACACCGATGTACAAGGTGCGCATAATGCGGGTTGTCAGTCACTTTGGTTAAATGACCAACCAGCTAAATATGCCTACAAAGGCTTAGCCGATATTGAAATAACTGATATTCAAGCGCTTAAACACTTTTTAAGCCAGCCATAATATTCTAGGAGCGAGCAATGAAAGGGACTGCTGTTACTAAATTTATCACGCTGCTGCTACTGCTATCAGTGGCACTTAATGGCTATTTATTGTGGCCACAACAGCAAGCAACAGCCCCACAAGCAGCCGTTAAATTGTCGCCATCAGTTATCGTTGAAAACAATCAGCAATCACTCTATCAGCAAGCTCTACAGCAATTTAATCAGCGACAGTTTACGGCTGCCTTAGCCAGCTACCAAGCATTAACTACAAGCCAGCCATTACAAGCTGAACAACTTTACTTTTTATGGTTAGATAAACTCGATAACTGGTTAAAAAATAATGAGCTCACAGTTGCTGAGACTTTTTTGCAATTATTTTTAAATAGCTATCCATACGATATAAATATGTTACAGCTTGATGCCGAACGTTTAGTGAAAAACCAGCAGCTACACCAAGCTATTGTTGCGTTATTATCATTGCAATCACTTGCCAATGAAAGCCAGCAAGCAGCCATTAATATGCGTTTAATACAATTGACCATGGCACAAATAAAAACGCTTACAGAGCAGCACGCGTGGCAAAAAACCATTAATCAAACCTTAGTGTGGCTTGATTATGATAACGAAAATCCTAATTACTTATTCGCACTCGCTAATGCGTATTACCATCTCGGTGACCTGCTAAGCGCGCAAGCAACATTAGATCGCTTTCCTTTGGAGCATCCATTACAAGCGAAAGTTGCTGAATTACAAACACGCATAGCACAAGCGCAAAGCGGTATTGATCTGGTGCCATTACGTCCATACGGCGCACACTATTTATTAGATATGCAAATCAACGATGCGCTCAACACCCAACTAATGATAGATACCGGGGCAAGCTTTACCGTATTACCAAATAACGTATTTCAAGCATTACGGCCAATACCCGACTATATTGATAGCTTAAGCATCAATACCGCCAACGGCCAAGTAATCGCAAAACGTTACCAACTTGATTCAATTTTAATTGGCCAGCAATATATTGAAAACTTTGAAGTGTTAGTAATTGATAACCATAGTGGGTATGGATTACTCGGCATGAATTTTTTACAGTTGTTTAAATTTAATATTAATCAACAAACTAATCAGCTAGAGTTAGCTAAATAAGGATGACTATGACACTCAACGATTTTTTAAGCCGTCTGGCTAATGAGCCACACACCATTGCATTTGCCGATACGATGGCAGTGATTGAAGCAAACTATACTTTTACAGCCTGCGCATTCAATAACCACGGCTTAAAAAGTGCCGTTGGTGAAAATAATGGCTCATGTAAAATTTTTGCTTTTGCTAAACTAAACCAACTAAGTAAACAAAATACTCTAGATTGCTTTGGCGCGTTTTATCGTGATGATGTACTTGGCAATCCTAATGAGCACGATCACATGAACATTCGCACATTTATGTTAGCACCAGAAGTAACCCCCTTCTTGGGCATTACTTTTGATGGCGAACCATTAACAGCTAACTAAGTGATTTTTCCATAAAGTAGCGGGTGCCAGAGCGAGGATAATTATCGAGTTGATATTTAACTTCATAACCACGATGTTCATAAAATGGTTTAGCTTGAAAATCTAAAGTATCAAGCTGAACTTGCAGCGCACCTAACTGCTTACCCTTTAATTCGATCGCGCTAAGTAACTTACTAGCTAGGCCTTGACCGCGTGCTTTTTCATCACACCAAAGCCAATTTATTTGTAACCAGTTACCAAATAATTGAGCAGCTACAGCCGCCACCACTTGCTGATTTTCATCAACAAATTTACACCCCAATGGCAGTCTTTGTGCATCAAAGTGAGCTTGATTATAAGCAACTATTTGCTCACGCAATAACTGTTCTAATACCTGTGAATCATCATTTTCAAACTGATACATGGTCGCTTTTTACCAAGTTAAAAGGTCAGTTTAAATGACTAACAAGTTAATATAAATGATTTTTACCGTAAGGCACCTCAAGCATATTACTGCCCACTTTTTCACTCTGGCCACACATTTCATCGTATGCGCTGGTATGACGCAATACCATTTGCGCATAACTAAGGTGGTCGAGTCGTTTTTGAATATGCAATGGGCTTAAGCCACGAATAAACTCCCCCTGCTCATCCGTTACATAATACTCAACATTGTTGATCATCACCGACACTTGGTATAAAGCCATTTCCAATGAGTGAACAATAACTTTTTGCAAAGGCTGATGGTTTTTAAGTTCTGATAATTTTATCGCCATGGTGAAACCCTTTTTACAGTGGATTAAGTTATCTGTACGTTGCTTTGATATACTTTGATCAATTTAAACCGAAGCGACTTAATTTATGAGCGAGAAAACTCGTCTAGCTAAATACCTTGCCCATGCTGGCGTTTGTTCTCGTAAACAAGCCTCGCGGCTGATTGATGAAGGTGTGGTGAGCGTAAATAACCGCCCAGCCAATCATATTGATCACGTTGATGATAACGACGATATACGCGTCAATAACACGCGCGTACAAGGTAAAGCAACGCGCGTTTATTATGCCTATCACAAACCGGTAGGAATTGATTGTAAACTCAATCAACATGACCCTAGCAGCTTAATTCACCATCTACCAACAGACACCCGCGTATACCCCATTGGCAGGCTAGATAAAGATTCTCGTGGTCTGTTAATACTGACTAATGATGGTGAATTTTGTAATCAGCTGATCCATCCTGACTTCCACCAGCCAAAACGTTATTTAGTCACTGTTGATAAACCGCTTAATGATGGCTTTAGCCAAAAAATGGCAAATGGTGTGCCTGTTGATAAACATATCACACTGCCATGCACCGTGGAGAAAGTAGCCGACTGCCAATTTAGTATTATTTTAAAGCAAGGGCTGAATCGCCAAATCCGAAAAATGGCCCATTACTGTGGCTATAAAGTGATTGATCTTTACCGAGAACAAATTGCCGAGCTTAATTTGGCCACCCTAAGCCTGCCAGAAAATACCTATCGTAAAATAAATAAATCTGACATTTTAAAAAACTAATTATTTTTATATAAAATAGTTGCAAAGTTTGATTACAGGTGTAATCTTAAGTTAAAGATTACACCTGTAGGCAATATATATATGATTGAATTATCAAAAGCAGAATTTGAAGTGCTCGATGCACTTTGGCTGAACTACCCTGCTACAGCAAGCCAAATTATCGAGCGTTTAAGCGATGATAAACAATGGCACGAAAAAACCATTAAAACCTTACTCGGTCGGTTAGTAAAAAAAGGCGCACTCAGCTTTGAAAAAGATGGCCGCCAGTATATTTACACTCCTTGCATGGAACGCGCTGAATACACGCTAAAAGAAAGTCAAAATTTTATTGAGCGTTTTTTTAGTGGCCGTATCGCGCCGTTAGTCAGCGGTTTTGCTAAATCTGAGCAACTTTCTCAACAAGACATCAACGAACTTAAAAAGGTGATTGATGACTGGGAAAAACAGCAAAAGTAAGGGCTTAATATGTTAGAAAACACCTTTAACTGGCTTCTTGAGCAGCAACTATTAATCAGCTTACTGATACTCAGTTTGCTGGTTTTAGAACGCTATTCACTAAAATGGCTCAATGCTAACTTTGTCTATAAGTTATGGCTAATGTTACCAATCACATTACTGCTAGCAAATATGCCAGAGCATTTTAAGCCGCTGCCAAACAACGTCATTAGCACTATGCTGATCAGCCCCAAGCAAGGTTTTTCAACAACGATTAGTATTAGTTGGGTACTAATTTATAGCGCTATATTTAGCATACTGGCGTTAACTGCCATCGTGGTACACCTGCGGTTTATCAACCAATTACGATTAACCAATCTTGATGATAAAGTGCTGATTGACGCACATCCCGACATGCAACTATTACAAAGTAGCGCCGTTAGTACACCAATGGTTATAGGGCTATTCAGTAATCAGCTAGTCCTACCAACCGCCTATACACAACACATTGATAGCACTGCGTTAACGCTGATCATTGAACATGAAAAAGTACATATAAAACGCGCCGATAATTTATTTAATGCGCTGGCATTAATGGCCACATTGCTGATTTGGTTTAATCCACTGGCTTGGCTTGGCTACATGAGCTTTAGACGCTTGCAAGAGCTGTCGTGCGACGAAAAAGTACTGACCAATAAAACTACTCAACAACGCATTTTATACAGTAAAGCTCTGATCAACTGTGCAGCAAATAGCCGTGCAGGGTTAATAGCTTACTCACACTATGGAGATAAAAACACGATGTTACAACGACTCAATCAAATCAAACACACCGGCAATAGCTCAATGATTGCCAAAGGCGCTTTACTTATTTTTGCAGCGGGTATGATCAGCAGCTTTGCTATCGCAAAACAACCTGAAGCAATAAGTAAGGTGCAAGCTATTTCACCCATCATGCGTATTGAGCCTATTTACCCGATACAGGCAGCTGAACAAGGTATCAGCGGTTCAGTAGTATTAAAATACGATATTAGCCCAGCCGGAAAGACACAAAATGTGTCGGTTGTGAATGCCAAACCTGAAAGAGTATTCGATAAAGAGGCAAAAAAAGCGCTAATGCAATGGCAATATAAGCCTTCAAATTCAGGCTTTAAAGATGTATTGGTACAGTTAGACTTTGCAATTGACAGTAATTACAAATCAGAAGAACTGATTGAAAAGGTGACTGTTGCGGCTAAGTAAATTTTAACAACCAAGACCCTAAAGCAAGCGCCTTATTGAAGCCGCTTGCTTTAGCGTTTTAAAAAACAAAGCTTATACCAATCGACTTAAATATTTAACCATTCTAGCGAGCTAAATAAAGCGCTAACTGCGTTATAATTTTTTCAAGTAGAACAACTACATGTCAAAATTTACGCCTTGTTATCACTGTATTTATCTGTCGCTATAAATGGTCAGTAACTTAACACTATTGGTATTACAAGCACACAACAATCATAGCGACTGCAGCAGCTAAACCAACCAGCCATGATAAAGAACGCAGTACGTCTAAATTTAGAAAGTAAAAAGCACAATATAGAACGCGGGCAATAATATGAGTAATGGCTAATAGCTCAGTAACTTGGTGGACATTATTGGTGCCCAGCACGGTGGCTAACGCTACAGCAAACACGGCCAATGATTCAAAACAATTTTGATGTGCCGCCAGCGCCCTTGCGCCAAATCCGGTGAGCTTAGACTGTTGCTCTCTTGGGTGCTTATTATCGTAGCCATCGAGCTTGTTCATTGCAAATGCCACGGGGGCCTTGGCAAAGTAAGGCATCAGTACAGCAAGTAGTGCGCAAATAAGTAATATCGTCATCGTTACTCCTAATCATAGTTTTCATTAACTTAGCACAGCTAAACTGATCGCGTAATTGACTTGAGTAATAAAAAAGCCGCAATGACTTATATGAAATAAATACAAGGCATTGCGACTAACAATAACATCGCGATAACTATAGCCCAAAAAGTTGGATTTGCAGCTGTGGCATATTGTCGCAGCAAAGATATTTTCATTTTATGGAATCTTAGTTCGCTTTAGAGCCCTGGCACTGGTAACTTATCCGCCTCTGTGAATTGCTGTTTTTTCATTATGACTTGGATCTTTTTAACTATTTTAGCCGCTTTTATGCAGTCGTGGCGCAACGCTTTACAAAGTAAACTAAGTGCGCATGTGAGTGTTGCAGGCGTCACCTTAGCGCGATTTATACTTGCAAGCCCACTTGCTTTGGCATACCTCATTTCATTATATCTCTATCAAGATGCTCCCTTGCCCACCTTCAACCTAGCTTTTATTAGCTACATTGTCGGCGCGAGCATAGTGCAAATTATTGCAACAGGATTAATGGTGACGTTATTTAAAATGAATAACTTTGCTGTTGGTGCTGGTCTTGCAAAAAGTGAAGCTCTCGTTGCGGCTATACTAGGAGTATTATTTTTTGGCGCGACGCTATCTTTATTAGGCTGGCTTGGCGTGTTTATTGGCTCAATTGCAGTATTACTATTAAGTGGAATTGCTAACATTAAGCACTTTAGCTTAAAAACAGCCTTACTAGGCTTGGCCTGTGGGACAGCATTTGCACTTTCCTCATCATGGATACGCGAAGCAAGCCTAAACTCAGGTCTGTCGTTTCCTTATTCCGCAGCATGGGTTTTACTGCTTATTATCAGCCTGCAAACTATCATGCTATGTGGTTATATTACAGTAAGGGAACGCTCAACATTTCGCGCTATGTGGAACCATAAAAAAACCACCAGTGCGGTGAGTTTTTTTAGCTGCATAGGCTCGATTGGTTGGTTTAGTGCGATGAGTTTACAGCATGTTGCCTATGTCAAAACCTTAGGGCAAGTAGAAGTATTTTTTACAATCTTGATCTCAGTTTTATGGCTCAAGCAGCCTTTAAAACGTCAAGATACCGCAGGGCTGGTGTTAATTGCTATAGCCGCAGTATTAGTCATGTTACCTTCGATATAAACAACAAAGGCGGCTCACTGCAACGTGGCCGCCTTTCGATTTTTTAATTCACTGAATTAATGGCTGATTTTCAATGTGATAACGCCGCTAATAATCATTAATACACCGGCAATACGGCCGAATGTTGCTGCATCATTATAAAATAGTATCCCTACTAAAAATGTTCCTGCCGCGCCAATACCTGTCCACACAGCGTAGGAAGTCCCCATCGAAATATCACGCTGTGCCAGCCATAACATAAAACCACTGGCGACCATAAACGCCACTGCAATGCCAATACCTAACCAGCGATGTTCACCCTCTTGCGACATTTTTAATCCTACAGGCCAGCCAATTTCCAGCAAGCCTGCAATAATTAAATAAATCCACGCCATTAATTTTCTCTCTTTTTCAATATTACATCGTACAGATCTTCACGACGATCTTTTAAGTTACGCACCGTGCCTTCACTGTGCAGAACTTTTAATTTATCCATATCTAAATCACTAAATAACAGCATTTCAGTATTGGGGGTTGCTTCATTAAGCGTAGCATCATGAGGGAACGAAAAATCAGACGGTGTTAATACCGCTGATTGTGAATACTGCACATCAAGACTTTCAACTTCTGGTAAGTTACCTACCGATCCGGCAATAACCACGTAGCATTCGTTTTCAATGGCCCGCGCCTGCGCGCAGTGGCGTACTCGTAAATAACTATTTTTGGTGTCGGTCCAAAATGGCACAAACAGAATATCGAGACCTTGTTTTGCTAAAATACGTGACAATTCAGGAAATTCAACATCGTAACAAATTTGAATACCCACGCGTCCAGCATCAGTATCAAATACCGCAATTTTGTCACCACCTTGAATCACCCAGTCATTTTGTTCATGAGGCGTGATATGAATTTTACGTTGTTCGTCAATTTTACCACTGCGATGGCATAAATAACTGACATTATAGATTTTATCGCCTTCAGCAAGCGGCATTGAGCCGGTGATAATATTCGCATTATACTCAATCGCCATACGCGACATCGCATCACGAAAAGTCTCCGTGTATTCGGCTAAATAACGAATAGCCTCGGTCTGATTTCTTTGCTCTGTAAGCCCCATTAGTGGCGCATTAAAAAACTCCGGAAAAAGAATAAAATCACTTTTGTAATCAGACACTGTGTCTACAAAATATTCGACCTGCGTGAGCATTTCTTCAACCGACTCAACACTGCGCATTTGCCATTGCACTGCGCCTACTCGCACTATCGACTTCGTTGATTCAAGTACCGTGTCGGTCGGTTCAAACATAATGTTATTCCACTCAAGTAGCGTGGCATAACCCACCGAATTTTGATCTTCCGGTAAATACTTTTTAAGTAAGCGTTTAACCTGGAAATCATTCGACAATTGAAAACTTAAAATTGGATCATACAGCTCTTTATGATCGACTTTGGCAATATATTCTGTTGGACTCATGTCACTGCTATGATTGTAATAACGCGGAATACGTCCGCCCGCCAAAATAGCCCGCAGATTATACTGACGACATAATTCTTTACGCGCATCATAAAGCCTGCGCCCTAAACGCATACCACGATGAGTAGGCGAAATAACCACATCTAAGCCATACAGCGCATCACCATCGGGGTCACTAAATACCCGGTCATGGCCGTCAACAATATCTTCATAGGTGTGCGGATTAGAAAAGCGCGTGTAATCAACTTGCACACTCAACGCAATCCCTACCAGCACGCCATCATCCACCATGCCCAACTGCCCTTCAGGGAACTGGTCAATCAGTCTAAATATAGTATGGCTTGGCCATGCACCACCTAAATCTGGATAAGCCTGATCCATCAAAGTTTTTACTTGTGGATACTGCTCTTTAGTTAAATTACAAATCTCAAGATGGGTTTTTTCTGCCGACATACACAACTCCTTTAGGCGTAGGACATTAAATTTGATAGTTCAATACGCGCATAATACGTGATCAGCTCTGAACGCTTGCTTAGTGCAGCATACCTAGCGCTGGTTTATTTTTAAGATAGCACCAACAACAGTGTTGAAGTAAGTATAAGTAGGTATAAATTTTTAGTTTTACACCTCTTTGCTCAGCTAACATTAACGCTGGTTTAGCGGTTTTCGACCTAAAGCTTAGGTTAATTGCACTTTATAAGAGTAAAAGTAATGGCCGAAATCAAGCGGCCACTACCTCAAAACAAGGTGGCTTTACTCATTTAAAGCTCATTTGCAGGTAATATTGTGATCTCATGCATTAGTGTTTGCGGTAATAGCGGCGTTGGTTTTGCAGCTACGTAGTCATCAAATCCTGCGCGATAAAATGGCGATAGTGGATGACCTGACTGGCCACCGGGAATGGCCATTATGGCGTTTTCTAAATGCCCAGGTTGAGCAATAAATCGCTGTGACGCACCAAAACTACGCCCCTGCACTGCTGGCATATAACTGTCGCCAAATCCTGGCGCTGTCGGCATATTTAATAATTTACTTAGTTGTGGTATTTGCTGTGCGAATGGATGCTCAATAACCAATTCATTAACTGTCCCCCACTGCCAACCTTTTAAGTTACTGCCAAACTCTTTACTTAAATTACTGACAACTTGACTAAATGAATCAGTTAATTGTGCATCCCAATCAGCAAATTGTGGATTTAACCAGCTATCTGGTTGCTGTTCAATAAGCTGCCATATTGCCGGCTCTAAATCACGTTTAACATACTTTAATGAACCGCCCTGAGCCTGTAAATTTGCTTGCATAGCCGTAAATACACTATTGATAACTTCATCACGATAACGCCTAACCAGCGTGTAGCCTATTGACGTTGCACAGGCGCAACCTTGCCAGTTCTCTAACTCTTTTATGTACTGCTGATTAGCCGAACTATTTCTATTAAGCTGTTGCAGCAATAAGCTATGCCACGGTTGTAAAAAGCGCGCCTGATTATCATGCTGCAACTGGTTAAAATTAGCTTCATTAAAATGTTGCTTTTCATACAATCTATCACGAATTTGACTAGATCGTGCTCCCAAGGCATAACCACCATTACCAAAACGCTGGTCATCCAAAGCCGATACAACGCGAGAGTTCCCAGTCCATAAACGGCCATCAACAGGATTTTTAACTTCCGGCCTTTGCTGTTCATTATGCTGCCAAAGTGTTGAGTAGTCATTTTCCTGAACAGCTAGTTCACTGGGCTTAATACGCCCTGGAATGGCTCCCATATTTTTCCAACCCGCATTGCCTTGGCTATCTACCACCATTAAGTTTTGTACTGGAATACCCACTTCACTGGCAATCAGCAGCGCGTCATCGACAGTGGTTGCTTGTTCTAATTTCAATAAATCCATATCGACTGCATAAGGTTGATGGCCAACCCAGCTAAGCGCATAAGGCTTGCCATTTATTTCTCGCACTGGACCATACTCACTCAATGTCAGCTTATATTCTTCAATTGACCCATCGGGTAGTGCTATTTGCTCAACTTCTTGCCATGTTTTACTGTTATCAGTTAATGCTACCCAATCGGCAGTATCGAGGTAACCATTAGTAAATCCCCACGCAATATTGTTATTAGTTCCCACCACAATTGCTGGTGCGCCAGGCAAGGAAACCCCTGTCACTTGGCTCACTTTTCCTGACATTGCATAGTTAAGTTGCGCACGATACCAAATAACCGGCACCGCCATCGACAAGTGCATATCATCCGACAGCATCCCAGCACCTGTGGTAGTTAACTGCCCAGTCACCGCCCAGTTATTACTACCACGTTCTTGATTTACATCAATCCTGAGTAAAGCTTGTAAGGTTTGCTTAGGAAATTCAGGAATAGTTAAATTATAAGGTGCGAGTGTGCTGCCATCTAAAGCCGCTTGATATTGACTGGGTTGAGTTAAAAAACTGACCATTTCTGGGCCATAAATATCGGCAATTTGAATTAACGCTTGGTCACGTTCAAAGGTCGCCGTTTGTAAATCTAAGTACATACTGTAAATCACTAACAAACTGTCTTCACTGCGCCAAGGCTTTTGCTCAGCGCCTGTTAGTAAATATTCAAAACTGCTAAAACCTACCTGTGCTAAGCCTTCGTTAACGCCAGCGGCATAACTTGTTAATAATGCTTGATCTGCTTGAGGCAATTGCTCAACAATCGCAGCGCTGCGTTTTCGTAACTGGTGGAAGCGCATTTTTTTATCCAAACCTAATGCTGCTTTACCAAACAGTTCACTCAACTCACCTGCAGCATTACGGCGCAACAAATCCATTTGAAAAAATCGGTCTTGACCATGTGCGAAACCTAAACCATACGCAGCATCAAGGCGGTTCTCAGCTGAAATAACTGCTTGACCCAGTTGGTCTCGGGAGATTTTTACCGCTTGGCTGACGTGGTTACTACGCCCATTACCATCAAGCGCCGGTAAGCTAATTGACAGTACACCATAAATAACTGCTGTTGCAGCCAATCCTAAAATTACGATTGCTAACACCAACCACTTGATAATTTTAAACATGAACCAGTCCTTTCACTCTTAATTAGCTCTATCATAACCATAGTTTTATGAAAAATAATGCGCTTAGTTCGTTTTTAGATAAAATAAATCACTGTAGCAACAACCAGCTTATATGAAGTTATTCTTAATACTTTCCCCACATAACGTGCGGTTATTTAAATAAAAAACAAATAGCTCAATTGATCGGACTATTTTTATTTCCGTGATAAATTGACTATAGTTGAACAGCCAAATATTAAAAGCACAAGTCGCTAATGCCATTGTTAAAAACAGATGATCACAAACAAGTCTACAAATTTAAACTGATATTTTGGTGCTCGCTCGTTTTTATTTTATTAATCAGTTTAGTGCTTGATCAGATCAGTTATAAACGTGCCCAAGAATCTCATCGACTATTAATTTTATCTGAAGTAAGTAGCTACCGTACTCAACTTGAATCAACATTAGTATCGAATATTCAATTGGTGCGTGGTTTAGCTGTTGCAGTTGCTGCAGAGCCTAATTTAGATCAACAACGTTTTGCCCAAATTGCCGCGCCATTATTCGACACCTCATCTGAATTACGCAATATCGGTGGTGCACCTAATATGGTGATCCGCATGACTTACCCATTGGCAGGCAATGAAAAAGCCATAGGGCTAAACTTTTTAGATAACAAAGCACAACGTGCAGATGCAATTCGTGCGCGTGATAACAATGAAATAGTTATGGCAGGCCCACTTACATTAGTGCAAGGTGGCGAAGCATTAATTGCCCGAGTCCCTGTGTACCTTCCCCCTGACAAGCATTTTTGGGGACTACTCTCGGTGGTACTCGACATAGACAAAATATATAAAAGAGCGGGTATCTACGAACTAGAAGAAGACTATGATGTTGCCATTCAAGGACGCAATGGCTTGGGTCTAAAGGGAGAGTTTTTCCGCGGTAAAGCGGATATTTTAGAGCGAAACCCTCTGGCGTTTACTTTAACCTTTCAAGGTGGCGAGTGGGAAATTTTTGTTACTCCTAAAGTTGGTTGGGCACCTCCAAATTCTGCGATTTGGCCGCTGAGATTAGCAATATTTACTATTTGCGGGCTATTAATTTTAGCCTTTTTATTATTCTTAAAAATGCTCAATCGCCAGCTAAGAAATGAAAAAATGCTAGTGACAATGAGTAGTCTTGCAAAAATTGGCGCTTGGTCATTTAACCTTGAAACACAACAAGTATATTGGTCAGATATGACCAAAAACATTTTCAAATATCCACTAGACGAACAACCTGATTGGCCAACGAACTTTTCTTACTTTAAAGAAGGCGAAAGCCGTGACACGATAAAAAAGCTCGTTGAGCGAGCAATTAAATATGGTGAAAGTTACGAAGTTGAGCTCGAAGTTATCGATTCTAAAGGTAATGCTTTATGGGTGTTAGTGCATGGTGAGGCCGAAATCCGTAATGGCCGCTGTATTAAGATTTTTGGCTCTTTACAAGATATAAACGTCCGTAAATGCATTGAATTAGAAAGCAGTAAAACCGCTTTGCACAATGAGGTACTCGCCTCACTTACCGTTAATAACGCTGTGTTGACTGGTAATTTAAAACAAGCAAAAGATATTATTACACAATCAATTTGCGATGCATTTAATGTTGAACGTGCCAGTATATGGCTGTTCAATGATGCAAGAGATCAACTGCAATCATTTGCCCATCATGGTAAACACACCCCAAATAACACTGCGTTACCAGCATGGCAGCAAACTGAGTTAAATAATTTTTTTACAGCCATTGATAACCAAGCAGTGATCCGCGCTTCAAATGCACTGAGCAATAAATTTACAGCCCCGCTTACAGCGCTCTATTTAGCCCCTTTCGACATAAAATCAATGCTTTGTGTATCTATCCCTACAGGAAGCGGGGCGATTGGTATTGTTTGTGCTGAGCATTGTCAGTATCCGCGGGTATGGTCGCGTAACGAAGAAAGCTTTTTAATTGCCGTTGCCGCTTTAATTGGCAGTTTATATTCTAGCGAGCAACGTATAGAAACCGAGCAACAATTAGTCACAGCAAAAGAAGCAGCGGAACAAGCTGTAACCGCTAAAGGTGAGTTTTTAGCGAGCATGAGCCACGAAATTCGCACCCCGATGAACGGTGTACTCGGGATGCTTAATATTGTGCAACAGACTAAGTTAGATCCTCAGCAAGCGCATCATATTGAATTAGCACAATCATCAGCGCAATCGCTGCTTAATATAATTAACGATATTCTGGATTTTTCAAAAATTGAAGCTGGTAAATTAAATATCGAAAAGATTGCTTTTAATTTACCGAAATTACTCGGTGAAGTGGTCGAGTCATTTGCCCTTAAAGTAGAGCAACATAATACTAAACTGATTTTAGATGCCACTAAAATTAATGTAAATAAGATTGTTAGTGACCCAAATAGGCTTCGCCAAATTATTAATAATTTACTCGGTAATGCCGTTAAATTTACTCATAATGGTGAAATTATCGTGAGCGCAAACTTAAAAAATACCACTAACGGGACTTTTTTAGATTGCTCAATTATTGATACCGGTATTGGTATTAAAGCCGACAAACAAGCTTCGTTATTTGATTCTTTCACTCAAGCCGATACCTCAACTACTCGCCAATATGGCGGCACAGGCTTGGGCCTGGCGATTGTTAAGCAGCTGTGTAATTTGATGGATGGAGAAATCAATGTCACGAGTGTTTATGGCCAAGGCAGTACATTTACTTTTTCCATTAAAGTACAGCCGCTACTGGGTAAAGAACAAGACTTACCGAGTCATTTAATTACAAACAAACATATTTTAATTGTCGATACTTGTCCGTTAAATAGCTCAATTGCGCAAAAACAACTGAATGTGTGGGGGGCACGTGCGCATATTCTCAAAAACTACCTAGCTTTGAGTTACTATCTCAATTCTAGCGATGAATTGATTGATGCTGTGCTGCTTGATTATAGCTTTTTTCAGCAAGCCGACGCCGCTGCAATTAATACATTGAAAACTTACCTAAGCAAGCATCACGTAAAACTGATCCTTATGGCACCAATGAGTTTCTCACAAGAAGCACATGCAAACTTGCCAATCGAAGCCGATTGCATGATTTTTAAACCACTAACGCCTTCGGACTTGTTTGATTCTTTGGCGAATGAAAAATTTATCGAGCAACAACAAAATAACAATGCACTACCAGCAAGTATTGCAATCAACAATACACACTTTGTAAATCAAGACAAAATCCTGCTGGTAGAAGACAATAAAGTAAATCAAGTCGTAGCCTGTGCATTACTAAAACAAGCAGGCATAAGTTTTGATATCGCTGAAAATGGTCTGGAAGCTATTGAAAAACTAAAAAACAAAACCACAGAACCATACAAGCTATTGTTAATGGACTGCCAGATGCCAGAAATGGATGGTTACCAAGCAACTAAGGCAATCCGTAATGGGGATGCGGGTGAATACTACAAAAACGTAACTATTATTGCGTTAACCGCAAATGCTATGCAAGGCGATAGAGATAAATGCCTCAGTGCAGGAATGACTGATTACCTAACCAAACCACTCGATTTTGATGCGCTTAATCCGAAACTGCAACAATGGCTTGGTAAACAATAAAGGTGTAAGCTAAGGCATAACAAAAAGAAGGATTTATTATGCAACTCACTGCTATTGAACAACGTGTGATCGGCTGCCTACTTGAAAAACAAAGCACCACACCAGAGCATTACCCGCTGTCACTAAATGCATTGACCAATGCGTGCAATCAAAAATCGAACCGAGAGCCAGTGCTCACGCTCAGCGAAACTGAAGTACAAGAGGCGCTAGACTCGCTAGTTTCCCAGCGGTTAGTTACATTAGACGAAGGGTTATCTGGACGCGTAACTAAGTTCGCACATCGCTTTTGCAATACTGAATTTGGTAATTTACAGTTAACGGAGCAACAGCGCGCTATTATTTGTTTAATGCTGCTACGTGGCCCACAAACCCCTGGTGAATTAAGAACCCGCAGTAATCGGCTCGCTGAGTTTAATAATGTTGCTGAAGTTGAGTCGGCATTAAATGCCTTGATGACTGCCGAACATGTGACTAAACACCCGCGAGAACCTGGCAAACGTGAAAGCCGTTACAGCCATTTATTTGCTGATCCACAAAGTGCTGTTGCAGTAGAACCACCTGAATTACCTGCACTCAAAGCTGACGAGTTGAATGAGTTACTTGCTGAAATTGATGAGCTAAAAGCTGAATTACAAAAAATTAAGCTACATTTAGGGCTTTAAATTAAACCCTTTGAATTAGATAATAATTCCAATTGCATTAAATAGAGATCATGCTTTTAAGCTAATTGGTATAACCATGACAACCAATAATATTATTAGGAGAGCTCAGCATGCGCGCTGAAATAGTGGCAGAAATGAAAGTCCAGCCAAATATAGACGTCAACAACGAGATCACACGCCGCGTAAACTTTATAAAAAACCGCTTAGTGGCAGCACATTCACGCTCTTTAGTGCTGGGGATTAGTGGCGGTGTAGATTCATCTACCTGTGGTCGCTTATGCCAACTCGCCGTTAACGAATTAAATGCGCAGCAGCAAACCGACAAGTATCAATTTATTGCGGTTCGCTTACCGTATGGTGTGCAAGCTGATGAAGCTGAAGCGCAATTGGCTGTTGATTTTATTCAACCAAATAAACGCCTAACAGTGAATATTAAACCCGCAGCAGACGGCATGCATGAGCAAGCATTAGCGGCAGTGGTAGGTTGCGGTGATGCACTGCCGGAACAAGCACAAATTGATTTTATAAAAGGTAATGTGAAAGCCCGCCAACGCATGGTCGCGCAATATGAAATTGCCGGACTGTGCCAAGGCCTCGTTGTTGGTACTGATCATAGCGCCGAGAACATTACTGGCTTTTATACTAAATTTGGTGATGGCGCATGCGACTTAGCGCCATTATTTGGCTTATCAAAACGCCAAGTACGCGCATTAGCCAAGCAGTTAGGTGCACCCGATTTACTCGTTAATAAAGCCCCAACCGCCGACCTAGAGTGTGATCGCCCTGGCCTTACTGATGAAGAAGCCCTTGGTTTAAGCTATGAACAAATTGATGACTTTTTAGAAGGCAAAGAAGTCAGTGACGAGGTAAGTGAAAAACTCATCGCAATTTATCTACGCACTCAACATAAACGCCAAGCTATTCCAACCATTTACGACGATCTTTAGGCTGTCATAAGTTCATAAACCGTAAATGACACTTCTAGGGCAATTAACAATAAGAAAAATGTGATTAATTGCCCGCTTTTTACTTTAGCACAAACATAAGCCCCTAAAGGTGCTCCTACTACGACCACTGGAATAGCCGCTAATAAATACGACTGTATTTCGCTACTTAAGCTATTGAAGAACCATACGTTAGCAATGCTTGCCACCACAGACGTTATTGCCATGATAATCACCGAGGTTGCAGTCGCTTTTTGAATATTAGCGTTGCAGGCGATAATCAATAACGCAAAAATAGCAATGTCAGCTCCCGAACCAACTAAGCCAGATGCAACTCCTCCAATAACAGCAACTAATGCAACTGTAAATGTACTAACGTGTATATCGGTTTGACTACATACATGTTGCACCCTGCAGTAAATACGCCATAAAAGAGTTAATGCGAAGCATATTAAAAGTACGCTAAAGACTCCTTTAACCACCATTCTTGGTAATTGATCGGCAATAAAAGTAAGGCTTAGTAATACGCCAACTAATGCAGCAGGAGCTGCGATTAATACCACTTGGCGATAATATGGAATACCAGTAAAAATAATGGTTAATGCGGCCGCACTCATACCAAAACTTTGAATCGCTAACGAGAATACTTTTGCGGTTACAGGATCTATTGCCAGTAACTTAGTCATCACAGGAAATGCTACTGCGCCACCACCAAGTGCAGTGCCACCAGCAACAAAAGACCCAAAAGCCATAGTCACAGCAATGCTAAACTCTGCGATAACACTTTGTAGCGCGGCATTTGCGCCTTGCCAAGCAATTAATGAACAATACACGCCAGCAACAAATAACCAGGGGATCATACGCAGTTTATGGATCGGTTTAGGTGATGATTGCATAGTTACAGATCATAAATTGAAGTTTTATTATTATGCCTGACAATCATCGCAGAGCAAATGATCGCAACTGTTCGTTACGGCGTACAAACAGATTGTTATATTGGTGCAATATCTTTGCAGTAAAGATGAAATAGTTCTGTAATTTAGTTTATAGTTGTTAGTAAACACATGGTAATCCAGCTCATCGCATTAAAAAACCTAAGGATTTGTATTTAGTTATGACATCGCCCATTTTAATAACAGGTGCCGGCCAACGTATTGGTTTAGCACTGGCAAAACATTTTATAGCCCAAGGGCAAGCTATTATCGTTACTTACCGAACTCGCCATCCCGCTATTGATGAATTATCTGACCATGGTGCTGTATGTGTTTACGCAGACTTTAGCACTGACAACGGCATTAATGAGTTTGTCAGTCAATTAAAGCTGCACACAAATAGCTTAAAGGCGGTGATCCACAATGCATCGAGTTGGGACTGCGAAGCGAATAATCCAGATAGCAGTACGCTATTTGATAACATGATGCGTATCCATGCAAAAGCACCTTACTTAATTAACTTAGCGCTTAGCGAGTTACTGTTAAATTTTCAGCAACAGCAGCAACACCCTGCTGATATCATTCATTTAACTGATTATGTTGTTGAAAAAGGAAGTCCAAAGCATATCGCATATGCCGCAAGTAAAGCCGCCTTAGAAAATATGACAAAATCATTTGCAGCTAAGTTTGCCCCGAATATTAAAGTGAACGCTATCGCCCCTTCATTAATTATTTTTAATGATCACGATAGCGATGAGTACCGAGAAAAAACCCTTAAAAAATCATTAATGGGCATCGAGCCCGGTTGTCGCGAAATTATAAACAGCGTCGATTTATTGCTTAGCAGCCATTACATCACGGGACGTTCTTTACCCGTAGATGGTGGCAGACATTTAAAATAACGGATTAATCGAGAAATTTATGCACGATCAATTAAAAAATAGTTACCACGAAATTATTACTGCTGTAGGTGAAGATCCACAACGTGAAGGCCTATTAGACACGCCAAAACGCGCCGCCAAAGCGATGGAATATTTGACCAAAGGCTATCGTCAAACATTAGAAGAAATTACCAATAATGCGGTATTTACTTCTGATGCAGATGACATGGTTTTAATTCAAGATATAGAGCTTTATTCGATGTGTGAACATCATTTATTACCATTTGTAGGGCGCTGTCATATTGCTTATATTCCTAACGGTAAGGTGCTGGGTTTATCGAAATTTGCGCGTATTGTTGATATGTTTGCACGCCGCTTTCAAATTCAAGAACAACTGACTCATCAAATCGCTAAAGCGGTTGAAGAAGTCACCGGTGCTAAAGGCGTTGGTGTAATAGTGGAAGCAAAACATATGTGTATGATGATGCGTGGGGTTGAAAAACAAAACTCAAGTATGCGTACGTCGGTAATGCTAGGTAACTTCAGAGCCGATCCAAAAACCCGCAATGAATTTTTACAACTTGTAAAAGGCTAATCCTATGGCCAATGCAATTATCCATGTAACTAACTTACGGCTGCGCACTTTTATTGGCTTTAATCCCGATGAACGTGAGAAAAAGCAGGATGTAGTGATCAATTTAGAAATTCACTATCCTGCTGAGCAAGCCTGTGAAACGGATCAAGTTGAACAAGCACTTAATTATAAAGTGATCACCAAAGAAGTGATTAGTATTGTTGAGCAAGGTCACTTTTTATTGCTTGAAAAACTAGTGGCAGAAATACTCAGTGTTTGCCATAGCCATAGCAGCGTGAATTATGCAAAAGTGCGAGTTGATAAACCTCACGCTTTGCGTTTTGCAGATTCAGTATCGCTAACACTCGATTGGAGTAAAGCTTAAAGCAACTTATCCAGCCCAACGGCAAAGGCTAGTACAAGCAAATAACGTGCGCCTTTGCCAAGGGTAACCAGCCATAAAAATGTCCACCAGCGCACTTTAAAAATGCCTCCTACAACTGTTAGCGGATCACCAATAATTGGTAGCCATGCCAACAACAGGCTATAAACACCATACTTTTCAAAGCGCTCTGCAGCCTTATCGATACTTGCCTGTGACACGGGAAACCATTTCCGATCCTTAAAACGTATGACTTGCGTGCCTAACCAGTAATTAACGCAACTACCTAGTACGTTACCAACTGTGGCACTGAGCCATAACAACCAAAGTAAATATTCTCCTTTGGTCACCATTGCTGTGAGTACCACTTCTGATGAGCTTGGCAATAATGTTGCCGAAATAAACGCAGTAAAGAACAGAGTTAAATAAGCCATCTAAGCCTTTATTAATACATATAAAAAACCCAGCATTTGCTGGGTTTGATAAAAATGAAGAGTAGTTTATTTTATCAATTGTAAGCTAAATGGGTAGTTAAACTCTTTACCGTCATTAGTTTTGATTGCGCCAATCACCACCATAATAAACGAGAAAATAGCGACTATAGGTAATAGAATTACTCCGATAACTGCAAACATCAAAATCAAACACACTATATATGCTATGAACATAGTGATTTGAAAGTTAAGCGATTTACGCCCATGTTCAGCCACTAATGGCATTTCGTCTTTTTTTATTAACCAGACAATCAGCGGACCGATGATACTACCCATAGGTATAATAAATCCGGCTAATGCGCTTAAATGACATAACATCGCCCACATACGCTCATCTTTACTCGTTATAACTGGTTCAACCTGTTGATTATCTTCCATTACCATCTCCTTATTTCGTTAATACCTATATGCTGACCTTTTTCAGTCTTAATGTCTAGATTTTAATCAGCGTCGTCGATACTGCTAAGCTCGAGCAAGTGTGCAAAACCACAACACTTAATTTAGACAAAAAATTAAGGCGTAACCTAAGTCACGCCTTAATTGTAAAACACTAAAATCAGTTATTACTTTTTAATACCAGCTAAATCTAAGATAAATGCATAATTTAGAGCTGTATCTTGAAGGCTTTTAAAACGCCCAGATGCGCCACCATGGCCTGCTTCCATATCAATTTTAAACAGTAATTTATTATCATCGGTTTTAAACTCACGTAATTTTGCAACCCATTTTGCTGGTTCAAAATATTGCACTTGAGAATCATGCAAACCTGTGGTGACCAACATATTTGGATACGCTTGTTTACTCACTTGATCGTACGGTGAGTAAGACAGCATATAATCATAATATAGTTTGTCATTTGGGTTGCCCCACTCGCCGTACTCGTTGGTTGTTAATGGTAAGCTCGCATCTAACATAGTGGTCACTACATCAACAAATGGCACAGCCGCAACCATCCCCTGATAAAGCTCTGGTGCTTGGTTTGCCACGGCGCCCATTAATAAGCCGCCCGCACTGCCGCCCATCGCGAATATTTTATCTTGCGCACCATACTGCTGGGTAACTAAGCCTTTGGTTACATCAACAAAGTCATTAAAAGTATTCTTTTTATTGAGTAGCTTGCCATCTTCATACCAAGGACGACCAAGCATCTGCGAGCCACGAATATGCGCGATAGCAAATACAAAGCCTCGATCAAGTAAACTCAAACGGCTACTAGAAAAACTTGGATCCATGGTTGCCCCATACGACCCATAGCCATATTGTAACAATGGATTAGTGCCATCTTTTTTGAATTTATCTTTGCGATAAACTAAACTCACCGGTACTTTTACGCCATCTCGCGCAGTAATAAATAGTCGCTCCGATGCATAATTATCGGCATTAAAATCACCGATC
This sequence comes from Pseudoalteromonas rhizosphaerae, assembly GCF_028885455.1. Taxonomy (NCBI): domain Bacteria; kingdom Pseudomonadati; phylum Pseudomonadota; class Gammaproteobacteria; order Alteromonadales; family Pseudoalteromonadaceae; genus Pseudoalteromonas; species Pseudoalteromonas rhizosphaerae. The sequence goes on along the minus strand of NZ_CP118496.1, from coordinate 522,412 downwards.
ACTTGTTGCTGTTTTAACAGTGTTTTCGTTGTGCTATTCAAATCGATATCATACGATGAACCAGGCGTCGTCATACTGGCATAATATACTCGTAAGCTTTCGCTATCTAATTCATTATTACCATATGTACTGACCATATAACTGCTGTCATTAAAGCTCAGCTGCTGTTCATCACCCGACTTTAAGTTGCGTATCGTTAAACGAGATTGCCCCATTTCACGCTCTTTATACACTAAATGGTCAGTGAACAAATCGATGCCTTCAAGCTTAATATCATCACGCGCAGCGATCAGTGTTTGCCAATTCGCTTTGTCGTGCGCTTTATCTTTATCCACCGTCATTAGCTGAAAGTTTACTGCGTTAAGGTTAGTGACTATGTAATAAGTATCACCGAGTTTAGCAATATCATATTCTAGGTTTTCTTCACGTTCAATTAAGCGCTTTGGCTGTGCCTTGACGTCATTAGCATCAATTACCGACACACCTGAAGCGTTAGTACTGCCATGCCAAATATAAATTTCTTGTTTGTCTTTACTCTTACCAAGGCCAGTGTAATAACTTGTGTTAGTCTCTTCGTACACTAACTCATCTTGTGCTTGTGACGTACCTAAGGTATGGCGATAAACCTGATAACCTAGCAATGTCTGTAAGTCTTTTTTAATGTAATAAAAAGTTTTATTATCATTCGCCCAGACGATATCACCATCTGTCCCTTCGAGCTTATCTTCTAGTAATTTACCGGTCTTTAAATCTTTCACTAAAATAGAGTAGATTCGTCGACTTACCGTGTCTTCACCATATGCTAATAAGTGACCATTTGGGCTGACAGATAAACCTGTTGCCGCGAAATAGTCATGGCCTTTTGCCAACTCATTTACATCTAATATAACGTGTTGATCAGTGCCCTTATCATCGCTACTGCGAACATAAGTCGGGTATTCATTATCCCCTCGCGTTTGCGATGAATAATAATAATCGCCACTTTTAGTTGGCACGGAGTCATCATCTTTTTGAATGCGCCCTTTTAACTCTTCAAACAAAGTAGTTTGTAAAGCTTTAGTATGCTTTAGCATCGCATCAGTATAGGTATTTTCTGCATTAAGGTGTGCTATGACAGCTGCATCTTTTCGTTCATCGTCACGCATCCAATAGTAATTATCGGTGCGCGTATCACCATGAATAGTCATTTCGAAAGGGATCTTATTGGCTACCGGTGCAGTTACATTAACCACTGCAGCTTCACTCTGTACAGCCTCGGATTTTATATTATTTTGTTCTGGAGCTTTATTACAGCCCGCTAAAATAGCTAACGACAAAGCCGCTAACGCAAATGATTGACGTGTTTTCATAGTATTCCCTAGAGTTATTATTATTCCACTACTAGCAATATATCTAACTAGCTGTTGATTACCTATATTAGTTTGTAAAGCAATGTAAAAAGGGAGCCTAAGCTCCCTTTGTTTGATTAACTTTGCTCGTTAATCACTGATAATTAAAATGACTAACTAAACAATTAATTACTTTTGTTTTCGGCGGCGCATAAATGCAAATGGTGCAATAAGCAATGTTAACCATGCTAGTGAACCGCTGTCACCGTCATTATTATCGTCATCTTTGCCCACAATATTCTTTACTCGTATTTCAACATCAACAGCTTTAGAGTTATTACCCGCACTATCAACAGCGATAACACTAAATGTAAAGTTACGCTCATATTCATAATCAATACTACCTGCAACAACAATTTCACCCGCAGCATTAACAGTGACTAAGTCAGTGCCTGACACAATAAACTTAGTAACAGGACTTACATCAGCATCTGGATCACTAAAGTTGAGTTTACCAATCACAGTGCCAAGCGCTGTATTTTCATCAACACTAAAGCGTTGATTATCAGCAATAACTGGCGTGTTTTCTAATGCGTCTTGCGCTACAGTGATTGTTACTTCAACAGCTGCAGATTGATTACCAGCACTATCCGTTGCGCTAACCATCAGCTTTATCTCAGGTGTTGCATCATAATCAACGTCACCCGCCACTGTGATTTGGCCAAGTTCATCAATTGCAATACCGTTATGACCTGCAACTGTGTAGCTTACAATTGGTGTTACTGCTGTATCTGGATCAATAGCACGTATTTGACCAATCACAGTGCCTACCACGGCATTTTCTTGCACTTTAAAAGTTTGCCCGGCTTCGATAATTGGCGCAACTTCTGCTCCTTCATCAGCGACATTTAACACGTTAATCGTCACAATTTCAGCAGCTGACTGATGACCATCTTCATCAATTGCGACTATCTCTAACGTAATAGTACTTTGCTCTTCAAAATTAAGTAGTTGAGCAACGGTTAGCATCCCCGTATTATCAATCGTGATTGCATCACTTCCCGCTACAGTAAACATAGTGATTGAACTGTTATCTGGATCTGTGAAAGCTAATTGAGCAAATGCGGTAGCTACTGGGGTGTTTTCTGCAACAGAGAATACTTGGCCAGAATTTATAATTGGGGTTACTTCGCTCGCTTCATCTGCAACATTGGTAATGTTAATAGTAATAACAGCAGGCTCTGATGTATTTCCCAAAGTATCGATGGCAACAACGACTAGTTCAGCGATGTGCTTACCAACTTCAAAATCAACTAACTCGCTGTTTGATACAAGAATTTGCCCTTTATTATCAACACTAAAGCCTTGATGAGTTTGCGATTGCACATAAAACTCAGCAATCGCTAAATCTCTATCTGATTCCACAACACTCAAGGTGCCAACGAGATGGCCGTTTTCCGCATTTTCAACAACATCAAATGATGCATTTGCAAGCTTAGGAGCCTGCGTTTTTGGTAACACTAAGTCTTCAGCAGTCACTAATTTCAGTACATCTTGTAATGACGATGCTGTAAAAGCAAATGGCGCACTAGCATTCACAATCGCTTTTTCACCTGGCGCAAGTTGATTTACGACTGTATCACTGCCATCCACCGCAGTTAAACTCACTGACGCTGAAGAACTAAAGGTCGTAGCGCCAACTAGACTATCTGTTTCAAAGTACACGCCGCCACCATAAGATGGATAGCCTACAGATGCCTTAATATTTAACGGATCACCTAAATTATCACGTGTTAACCCAAGTGTGCTGCTACATACCGAGAAGGTAATGGTATCTGCACCGGCTGATTGATATAACGGTGTCAAAAACCGAAGCGTTTCTGCGCCAGCGTCATCGATAGTACCAATAACAGTACGTGAACGCCCTGGCGAAGTCGTTTTACGACCTCGGTCATTGTAGTTCTGCATAAGGAAGTCATAGGCACCATCGTTGTTGGTGTCTATATCTAAACGATAACCTGCTTGGAATACATGAGTGATCTCATCACGTAACTGAATCGATGCTGTAACTAATACACCAGATTCACATCCTTCAGCTGCTATTGCATTGAATGTCGTTGCAAGAATATTGAACGGTGCCTCTGCTGCTGACTTAACTTTACCAGTTGCAACAATATTTTCTGTCATTGTTGAAACTGTTGTTGCCCCGGTATTCTCAACGATAAGTTGCATCTCATTACCAACCACTTCCGGAGCAATACTTAATTCACTAGCCGCTTTTGGTAGCGCATGATAAACAACATGTAGCGCATAATCTGAATCAGTGTCATCCACATCGTCAAACACTAAGGCACCGTCAAACTCTGCGAGCGTTAATGCGGCGCTTCGTGCAGCTACCGACTCGGCATCAAATGGGTTTTCCAGTTTCCACTCGTGCAATTTACTAGGATCAACCGTTAGCGTTACATCAAACTCTGTAGTTTGACCTGCGGGAATTGTTACGCTGGCTGGAATATCCCAACTGATTGCACCGCTGTTTTTATCATTTGCGTAACGTGCTTCAGTCCGTAATTTGTAGGTTTTTTCTTGTGTCGAGAAATTTTTCACGGTGACTGTTTTGCTGATTGACCTAACGCCAGTAAAATTTTCTAAGCCAAACGATAATGCCGCTTGTTTAGTTTTAAACTCGGTATTATCAACCCATGCTGCAACAGGCAGATTAACCGCTTTTTCAACGTTAACTAAACCAGCACCAATCATACTAATTGGTGCTAATTCAGAATCTGGATTTGTGCTAAGCGGCTCATTAGTCACATTTAGATCTGCCGTATTCATTAATGTTGCTTTAATTTCAAAGGCATTACGCTGTGGGTGCGCTGCGCGTACTAACGCAACCGCACCGGCAGTAATCGGTCCTGAAAAGGATGTACCTGAAGCTGGAGCTAGTTGATCTTGCGTACCAGTTGCTGCAACCATAATGCTTGTACCTGGCGCTGTGATTTCAGGTTTTAATAAACCATCCATTGATGGACCGCGCGATGAAAAGGTTGCCACAGCACCTGATGTTACTTTACGCTCAACAACTAAGCTATATGCAGCCTTGCCTGATACTTTAAGCTCCGCTTTTATCGCTGCCCCGGCAGCATAAGTAATGCCAATATTTGGGATGGTAACCGTGGCATCAAATCCACCCATTGAAGCAGGAGTACCGTCATCTTCGTTATTTGCAATAAATACAAACGATGCGCCGCGCTGTTGTGCATGCAGTACTTTTTTCGTGAAATTACATTCACCACGATCTATAAGCACCGCTTTATTATTAAAATCGTTGTCTTCTGAAAATGCTTCACAGCCATTTTGATTTGCGGTTGGGTAAACAAGTTCAGCATCGGTATCTGCCATAGCAAATGCGGTTTGCGGACCAAAACCTGAAACTTGAAAAACAACCTCTTCTCCAAGCACGGTACCTGAAGCAATCCCAATATCTAATGTTGGATGCGTCATCGCACCAACTGCAAGTGCGTTTGGCGTGGTACTTGGTCCCCCAATACGAAAAGGATGATCGCCATCATTGCCTGCTGAGATAACAACATTTACACCTAAATCAACCGCTTTTTGAATTAAGTATTGAGTACCTCCGTCAGTTTCAGTGCCACCAAACTCGCCACCTAAAGACATATTAATAACATCTACGCGGTCAGAGATATCGCCATCACCATTAGGATCCATTGCCGCTTCTAATGCTGATGCTTGTGCTGCACTTGGACAACCACCACCACACACTGAGTACACATATAACTCTACTTCAGGAGCAATTCCAGTGACAGAGTGAGAAACAGACGTACCATGACTGGTCGGTTCATCAACATCGGGGATCACGACTACAGGATCATGTTCAATTGGATCAGCATCGTCACGAATAAAGTCGTAGCCACCATGTACGATGCCTTGCGGCCAAGCTACAGAAGTAGGATCAGCTTGAGCTGCGTCATACGCCTCTACGGTACCCGCACCACCAAAAACGTTGTGCGTGTAGTCAACACCTGTATCCAGTACCGCTACCGTTTGACCTTTACCTGTTACAACCCCATTTGCAACCAATGGTGAAGCTTTTAAATAATCTGCAGATGCGGCGACATGTAATTCATAATCATACATTGGCAGCACTTTCTCAACTCGGTAGTCACGGGCAATTTTTTCTAACGCCTCAGGGCTTGCTTGTACAATCAAAGTAGGCGCCAGCACTTTAGTTTGGCCGATTACTTTTGTACCAAAATCTAGACTACTTAGTTCAATTGTCACTTCACTTTGCACTTGCTCAATTTGTGCAATGGTTGCACGGCTGTCACCTATTTGATAAATACCTTGCGCCATTAGATCGGCGGCGGTTGTCGCTCTTAGCACAATCATATGAGCTGATGGTAACTGTTCTTTAACTTCGGTTTCATTAAATGTAGCTGTAGAGAAATTATTGAGAGCGGTAATACTGTGTGCTGTTTGCACTGTTTGTGCATTTACCGATGCCGCCATTAGCGCTGATGATACTGCAATTGATAAGGCTGTTTTTGTTATTAACTTGTTAGACATAAATTCCTCTGATGAGATTATTGTTATTAAATGTCCCCAAAAAGAAACATCAAGTCCCGAATACTACACCAGCAAGAAACAAAAAAACAACATTGAAACAAAAAGTGTAACCATTTTAGGTAATCACAATAAATTTAAAACAAAAAAAATACCGCCCAATGGCGGTATTTTAACTAAAGCTATATGCCTTTAGAGGCTATATTACTACTTTTGTTTACGGCGACGCATAAATGCAAACGGTGCTACAAGCAGCGTTAACCATGCTAGAGAACCAGAGTTGTCATTGTCGTCATCATCGTTCGCACGTAGATTGTTAACACCAACAACAACACTCACGGCTTTAGACACATAACCTTTGCTATCTTCAGCTTGAACACTGAATACGATTTCACGGTCAAATTCGTAATCAATTTCGCCAGCAGTAACAATTGTTCCATCTGGATTTACTGAAACTAAATGGCTACCTGATACAATAAAGCGTTCAACTGGTGACACATCAGAATCAGGGTCAGAGAATGCAAGAGTACCAATAGTTGTTCCTAAAGCAACATTTTCATCAATTCTGAAACGTTGATTCATCTCAATCATCGGTGCATGTGAATTAGGATCAATTTCCACGTTAAGCATTACAGTAACAGGTGCAGACTCTAAACCGCTATCATCAGTTAGCGTAACTTCTAACTCAAGTGTTGGCATTGCATAATGATTTAGGCTACCAGTAACGACTAATTCACCCATTTCATTAATTGCAATTACGTCAGAACCTTTAACACTGCCTGAAACAATCATCGTTGCTGAACTTTCGAAAAGCTCCGCTGCTAGTTTACCAATAACAGTACCTTCAGCTGCAGATTCAATCACGTTGAATTTTTGACCTTCAGCAACAACCGGAAGTTCATCAGCTACGTTATTGATTGTTACTGTAAATGTTACTGGTGCAGACTCAGTACCAATAACGTCAACAGCTTTTACTGTGATTGTAATTTCTTTAAGACCAGCTTCTGAGTCAATTAAATCAGTGTTATCAACAATGATATCACCAGTATCAGCATCAACAATAAGACCCGGAGCAGACATACTCAAAGTTTCAAAATAAGCAATATCAAGTGCTGCCTCAGCATCGAGTTTGATTGTGCCAATAGTTAAACCAGTAAGCATTGTTTCGTCGATTGCAAAATCTTCAATTACTAAGTTAGGTACTTTAGGTGCACCAGGAATATCTCGTGGCGCAGATAAATAAACTTTCGTTCCTGCAGGTGATGTAAGAGCAAACGCACCGCTAGATTTAACAACAGCTTTTTGACCTGGCTCTAGTTTAGTGATTGCATTATCTACGCTATCAGTCGCATACATTGTTACTGCAGGGTTCGCTGTAAACACAGTAGAACCAGCTGCACTATCTGTTTCGAAGAATACACCAGCCTGATAACTTGGGTAACCAACTGAAGCTGCAATATTAATTGTTCCTCCCAGCATGTTTGCATCTAATCCTAACAGATTACTACATCCAGAGAAGGTCACTGTATCTTCGCCAGCAGCATGATACATAGGTGTACCCCATTGCCATACATCCTCACCCGCCGCATCGATTTCACCAATTAATGTACGGCTGCGTCCAGGTATTGCAGCATCACGGCCAACATCATTAAGATTCATCATAAAGTGATCATAAACACCGTCATTATCAATATCGAGATTCATACGAACACCGACTTGACGCATATGGGTAATTTCATCTCGTAATTGAATTGAAGAGGTAATAAACACTCCAGAATCACATGTTTCAGATGCATAAGCAGCAAATGTAGTGCTAAGAATGTCAAAATCTATCTCAGCATTTTCAGGGCTAGATGCAACGACCTGCTCAGATGTTGGCTCTACAGCCAGCGCACCAACGTTCTCAACAACTAACTGCGTAGAACCATCGATATCTTCAAAAGAGAATTCTAACTCAGCACCGGCCTTAGGTAATGCATGATAAACAATGTGTAAGTCGTGATCCGTATCGGCTGTTGAAGTATCATCAAATACCAATGCGCCATCAAATTCAGCCATTGTCAGTGACGGACTACGAGCAGCTAGATCATCTTGGCTAAATGGGTTTTCTAATGTCCACTCATGAAGTTTAGATGGATCAACTGTCATGGTTACTTCGAATGTTGTTACCGTATTTGCCGCAACAGTTACACTACGTGGAATATCAAAGCTAACAGCACCTGTATCCACATCATTCATATAACGCTCTTCAATACGAAGGTCATATGTTTTGTCTGCATCAGAGAAGTTTTTCAGCGTCACTGTTTTTGTAAAGCTGGTTGTTTCTGTCATGCGTTCTAAACCGAATGATAACGCAGCCTGTTTAGTTTCATACTCATCATCTTCAACCCATGCTGCGACAGGTAAATTAACCGCCTTTTCAACATCCACTAAGCCTGCACCGATTAAACTAATTGGTGCAAGTGGTGAATCTGGGTTAATACTAATAGGATCTACGGTTACGTTTAAATCAGCCGCATTCATGATTGTCGCTTTTATTTCAAACGCATTACGCTCTGGATGCGCTTCACGAACTAATGCAACAGCACCGGCAGTAATCGGACCTGAGAACGAAGTACCTGTTGCTGGAGCTAGCTGATCTTGTGTACCAGTTGCCGCTACCATAATATCAGTACCTGGCGCTGTAATTTCAGGTTTTAATAAACCATCCATTGATGGACCACGAGATGAGAATGATGCAACTGCACCCGCAGTCACTTTACGCTCAATCGTTATGGTATATGTTGGCATTTCACCGGCCGCTAAAGCAGCTTTCATTGCTGCACCTGCAGCAAAGTTAATGCCAACATTAGGAATTGTTACTGCAGCATCAAAGCCACCCATTGGAGCAGGCGTGCCATCATCAGTATTGTTTGCTATAAATACAAACTTAGCACCACGGTCTTGAGCATTTAATACTTTTGCCGTGAAATTACATGCACCACGGTCAATAATTACCGCTTTACCAGTAAAGTCAGTTTCAGCAGAGAATGCCTCGCAGCCATTTTGGTTTTCTTCAGGGTAAACAACTTCAGCATCGGCATCTGTCATTACAAACGCAGTTTGTGGACCAAAACCTGACGGCTGAATTGTGGTCTCTGCGCCTTCAATTGTGCCTGTTGCAACGCCAACATCATTTGTAGGATGCGTCATCGCGCCAACAGATAATGCGTTAGGAGTTGTAGAAGGGCCACCAATACGGAATGGGTTATCGCCATCATTACCAGCAGAAATAACAACGTTTACACCAGCCTCAACCGCTTTTTGAATTAAGAACTGCGCACCGCCACCGATGTATGTGTCACCAAACTCTCCACCTAAAGACATATTGATTACATCAACACGATCTTCTGAATCACCATCACCATTTGGATCCATAGCGGCTTCTAATGCCGAAACCTGTGCTGCACTTGGACAACCGCCGCCACACACTGAATACACGTATAGCTCCACCGCTGGTGCAATACCTGTTACTGAGTGAGATACAGATGTACCATGGCTTGTTGGTGCATCTTCTTCTGTAGGAGCGGCTGGATCATTTTCAATTGGATCAGCATCATTACGTATGAAGTCATAACCACCCATAACTTGGCCTTGTGGCCAATTTACTGTGGTAGGATCTGCTTGAGCTGCCTCATAAGCTTCAACGGTTCCTTCACCACCAAAAATTTTGTGAGTATAATCAATACCCGTATCTAATACTGCAACAGTTTGCGTTGCACCTGTAACTGTACCATTTACTACTAATGGCGACGCTTTGATGTAGTCAGCGGTTGCTGCAACATGAAGGTCGTAATCAAACATAGGTAAAACACGCTCTACGCGTGAATCTTTTGCAATTCGATCTAGCGCACCTTGACTTGCTTGAACAATTAACGTCGGTGCCAAAATTTTAGTAGAACCAAGTACTTTTACATTACTATCAAGAGTAAATAACTTATCTTGAACTTGGCTTTGTAACGTTGCTACTTGGTCATAACTTTGACGAGCATCAGAAACATTATAGGCGCCTTGCTCCATCATATCAGCTGCTGTTTTTGCCTTTAAAACAACAAGGTATGCTGAAGGTTGATTTTTATTAACAATATCGGTCTGTGATACTGGTGTGTAGCTAGTATTCTTAAGTGCGCTGTTATTTATAGTATTTGCATTTACAGCACCTGCAACTAAGATGCTTGTTACAGCGGTTGCAACCGCCGTTCTTTTTATTAGATTCTTAGACATGATTTCCCCTGGGATATGTTATGTATTATTGTACTTATTGATGATCATAAATTAAGTGCGAGACTAATATAGAACTTCAACACCCAAAATGACAACAATTCGATTACATGTAAATTACAAAAAGCAATGTGAAAATTAACAAATCAACACTAAGTGACTGTTTTAAATAAAAAAATAATCAAAAAAATAAATGTAAATCTTTGTAAACGGAATAATTAAAATCTACCAATGTACCTAAAAGGAAAGCAATGAACTCTGATGTTATAAATATTCTAACAATGGCAAAAGTAATCCAAACAGCCGTTGCGCCAGTTTTTTTAATTACTGGTATTGCTGCTACGCTGGGGGTTTTATCTAATCGCTTAGCTCGAATTACCGACCGTGCTCGTCAACTTGAACGAAAATTAAAGGTAAGTACCGATGAAGAATTTAATTCATCGCTAACAACCGAGCTACGAGCACTGCTGAAACGCTCTCGCTGTATCCATATTGCCTTTAGTTTAAGTGTATTAAGTGCGGTACTTGTTTGCGCCGTGGTCATGCTGTTATTTTTGTCTCATATTCAATCAGTTAATTTAGGTGTTTCCATCGGCAGTTGTTTTGTTGGCGCAATGGCACTACTTATTTGTGCATTTATGTCTTTACTGGGTGAGGTGTTTTTAGCTACTCGTAGTATGCGCAGAGGAATGATCTTTGCTGATATTGATATCAATAATTAAGATACAATCTTAGTTTTATAATTCAATAACAGTTCAGTTTAACCGCAATATACTTGAATAATCTGACTTGCTGATATACAACAGCAACTGTACAAGCAATGAATTACATATAAGGGGCAAAAGGAATGAAGTTAAAGCAATTATTTTTAGGTGCAACACTTTGTGCACTAACATTTGGTGCAACAGCAAACTCTGTATTTGAAGAGCCTAGTGACGCCATTGAGTACCGCCAAGCGGCATTTTCAATGATCCGTGTCCAAATTGGTGATATGGGTGACATGCTAAAAGGCAAAGTACCTTTTGACGCAGAACAGTTTAAGCATCGTGCAAATAATGCTGCTGCATTATCAAAAATGCCATGGGAAGCATTCGTTGCAGGCAGTGATAAAGGTGACACATCTGCATTACCTGCTATTTGGAGCGATAACGAAACCTTTATGAAAAAAGCAGCAGCATTTCAACAATATGCTGACGAACTAGCCGTTGCCGCGCAAACAGGCGATAAAAAAGTAATTGCTAAAGCATTTGGCCCATGGGCTAAAGGCTGTAAAGATTGCCACACATCATTTAAAGACTAATCTTTAATGCGATCATCTTAAAACTAAAACGGCGCTAAATTAGCGCCGTTTTTGATCTGTTAAACAGTTTAACTAAACAAGTAAGCCACAGGCTCTGCGCCCCATGTCATCAGTAATGCCGCAAATACAACGACAAGAATAATTATCGCAGTCCACGGTGATTTTGTTAGCTCTTCATTACTATCATTATTTTTTTCAGCGGCATAGCCCGTAACCATTGCTTTGACTAAATTTTTACCTTTCATGCGATAAATTACAATTGCCACAATATGGAGAATAATCGCGTACAACAATAAATCAAAGTTCTTATAATGCACCCAGCCGGCCCATTCAACTACATTACTTGATACATACTGCACTAATGGGCCATCTGTCAAAATGTCATCGGTGGTCATTAAGCCGCTTACTAACTGCGCCAGTAATAAAATAAAAAATGCCAACACCATGTAGCTGCCCGCTGCGCCATGGCCTGGTTTATTATCTGTTTGTTTAAATGATTTTAGTGCTGCGCTAGGTGAATGAAACAATGCACTTAACTTAGCTGTTTTGCTACCAATCAAGCCCCAAATAAGACGTGTTACTAGTAGCGCTAAGGTGAAAAAGCCAGCCACAAAGTGTAATTCCATCATGCCTTCTTCAGCACTAAAATACAGCGCCGCAATTGCAATAACTAACAACCAATGGAAACTGCGAATAAACCCATCCCATACTTTAATTTTATGCATGCTTAACCTCTTTTGCGTAAAAGCTTATTATTTCAAACTTTTGTTAATTTAGCATCTTTGCTGTTCAGGGTTAATTGATCTATGGCAGACTAAGGGCATTAATTACCGTAATGAATAATATTAATGACACTTAGCACCAAACGCGCACTCCTAAAAGGCTTTTTAGATATGCTACCACTGTGTTTAGCAGTGATCCCTTGGGGGATTTTATGTGGTTCACTGGCAATTCAAAATGGCTTTAGCGCATTTGAAACCCAAGCCATGTCATTATTAGTGTTTGCCGGTTCCGCCCAACTAGTCGCTATAGAGCTAATGGCTGGCAATACGCCTTTATTAACTATTTTATTCACCACCTTCATAATTAGCTCACGGCACTTTTTATACGGCTTAGCGGTGCGTCATAAAGTGATTGATCAGTCGCTACGCTGGCGCTTACCGGTAAGCTTTGTACTCACTGATGAGCTGTTTGCGTTTTCCCATCATCGCAAAGCTTATCGAACTAAAACTCGCTTGATCTACGCGCTCAGTGCCGGCTTTAGCTTTTATATTACTTGGAACTTGTGGACATTAATTGGCATCGTAGCGGGCAGTCTGCTACCTGATCTCACTAATTTAGGCTTAGACTTTGCTATTGCTGCAACTTTTATTGCATTAGTAATTCCTGGTATTAAGAATCTAGCTACATTGGCAACGGTTGTAAGCGCTGGTGTTGTGGCTACCGTTTTAAAAAGCCAGGGGTTTGAATTATGGTTAGTAGCTGCGGCACTATCGGCGATGACTATCGGTTACCTTATTAGCCGTATCCAAGGTAAATTGGAGCATAATTGATGATAACAACTATTTTACTTATGGCATGTATTACCTTTTTTACCCGTTACTTATTTTTACATCGTGACCTACCATTTAAAGTTGGCCCGAAAATGCAGCAGTTTTTAAGTTTTAGCGCACCGGCGGTACTTACCGCGATTTGGGTACCTATTGTGTTTGTAACAGACGAGGGGATAAATTTAGATTGGCAAAACCCATACCTCAGTGCGGCAATAGCAGCTATTATTGTCGCATATAAAACGCATAACATTTACTACACAACACTGGTTGGTATGGGTTTATTTTTGATCTTAAATTAGCGCATTTGTAATGCGCTAAAAGTAGCCTTAAACGCTGGCTAATAAAATTGCACGACTCTTATCAAGCGTGACTTGCTCTCGCTCACCGAGTGCCGTCATCCCATGGCGCTCTAGTTGCGCAACAATTTTGTCTGCGACTTCTTCACCTAAGTTATAATCACTTAAACGCGTTGGCATATTAACACTATGAAAAAACGCTTCTGTTGCTGCAATCGCTTGCTCAATAGCCGTATCTTCATCGCTAATATCAAGGCCTAAAACACGCTCTGCGTATTGTAAGATTTTACCGCGCTTAGTGTCTTTTTGCTCCGCCATCATGCGCGGTAGTACAATTGCCAAGGTTTGTGCGTGATCAAGACCATAAACCGCTGTCATCTCATGGCCTAACATATGCGTTGACCAATCTTGTGGCACACCAGCACCAATTAAACCATTCAATGCCATGGTTGCTGACCACATAATGTTAGCGCGTACTTGGTAATTATCTGGCTCACTGAACGCTTTCGGTCCTTCTTCAAGTAAGGTCATTAAAATACCTTCAGCGAAACGATCTTGAAGTTTTGCACCTACGTCATAGGTCAAGTATTGTTCCATGGTATGTACAAACGCATCAACAATACCGTTTGCCACTTGACGTTTTGGTAATGAGTAAGTCACCGCAGGGTCGAGCACTGCAAATTGTGGCTGTACTAATGGACTCGCAAACGGCAGTTTATCGTGGCTATCAAGGTTTGAAACCACACTAAAAGAATTTGATTCAGAACCCGTTGCTGGCAAAGTCAATACAACACCTAATGCTATTGCTGATTTTACCTCACCGCCTTTAGCTAGAATATCCCATGGCTCGCCGTCATAATTAGCTGCTGCGGCAATAAATTTACTACCATCAATTACCGAACCACCGCCTACAGCAAGAATATAATCAACTTGCTTTTCTTTAACCAAAGCAACAGCTTTCATACATGTTTGGTAACTTGGGTTAGGTTCAATACCGGCAAATTCAAACCAAGTGTGTTCGCTTAACGCCGCAGCCACCTGATCATAAATACCATTACTTTTAATACTGCCACCGCCATAAGTAACAAGTACCTTTGCGTCTGCCGGGATCTCATTTTTGATTAAGGCAATTTGCTGTTCGCCAAAATGAATCTTGGTTGGGTTTGCAAAACTGAAATTTAACATGCTTGCTCCATTGCTTTGAGGTGCTCATTATTTAGTGTGAGCTAAAATTTGCTGACCACCTAATTGTAGGGATTTAAGCATTAATTTAAAGACTAAGCTCAGAGAATCACTTTTGCACAGCTGCAACAATAGATGGTATAAACTATAATTACTTAATATTTGAGAACTAAATTATGTGGCATGGCCTTGATGAATTTTTACATGTGGTTGAACATGGCAGCTTTACCAAAGCAGCCAAAGTCATGGAAGTATCAACTTCCCATATCAGCCGCCAAGTACAGCAACTTGAAAACCGCTTAGGCTCATTGCTATTTCAACGTACCACCCGAAAAATAAGCCTCACCGATGCCGGCCGCGAATATGCCGTAAAGCTCAAAGCAATTAAACAAGAGCTAATTGATGCTAATAATCAACTGCAAGGTGAGCAACGTAAACCCAAAGGGGTCATTAGAATTTCTGGTGCTGGTGAATTTGTTGCATGTCATGTAGCACCTAAAATTGTTGAGTTTGTAAAACGCTACCCTGAGGTTGAAGTAGATATGGACTTCAACAATCGTAATGTCGACTTAGTTGAAGAAGGTTTTGATTTAGCGATCCGTTTTGGCCGCATGCAAGACTCTAACTTAATTGCACGACCACTTAGCCCGCGAATCATGACTCTCGTTGCCAGTCCAGAATATTTAGCACATCACCCAACCCCAACTACGCCTCAACAATTAACCGCTCATAATTGCTTAATTGCCATGGGGAAACGTTGGCGATTTAATTTTGCCGGCGATATTAAAGAGGTAAAAGTTGCCGGCAACTGGCGCAGTAACCATCCGCGCGCACTATTATCTGCGACATTAGCAGGCTTGGGCATTGCCCATTTAGCCACTGATATTGTTGATAAGTATATTGAAAACGGGCAACTAATTACCTTACTTGATGAGTTTCAGGTAACAGACAATGCCTCTTGGTTAGTGTATCCACGTAAAGATTTAATGCCGTACAGAGTGCGATTATTGATTGAACATTTACTTACAAGCTTTAATCATGCAAGTTAAAATAAAATGGTCTATGCAATGTGATGATAATTTAAGCTGTATGTCTGTCACAACTCAGGATAGAATTTAACAAACAACAATAACAAGAGAGCAACATGAACGACTTCTATCAACTTTCAGCCAGCAATCTGCAAGGCCAAAGCATTGATTTTTCAGATTTCGTAGGCAAAGTTGTGTTAATTGTCAACACTGCCAGTAAATGTGGCTTCACTCCACAGTACGAAGGTTTACAACAATTACATGCAAAATACGCTGATCAAGGGTTAGTAATTATTGGTTTTCCGTGCAATCAATTCGGCAAACAAGAGCCTGGCGGCGCAAAAGAAATAGCGCAAGGTTGTTTAATTAACTACGGTGTTGATTTTGTGATGATGAGCAAAATTGATGTTAATGGCGAAAACGCCCACCCCGTATTCAGGCATTTAAAATCAGCCTTACCTGGATTTTTAACCCGCAAAATAAAATGGAATTTCACTAAGTTTTTAGTTGGCCGCGACGGCGAGGCAATTAAACGCTTTGCACCATTTACCAAACCGCAGCAAATCGAAGGTGCTATTATCAAAGCCCTTAAAAGCAGTAATATCTAAACTCTAAAAGCAATAAAGAGGCAAATTGCCTCTTTATTTAAATTATCTCTTAGTCGTTTAAATACTCATCTAAGTCATCATCGCCCAAGTTTTTACGCAAGCGTTTTTGCTCAAGGTAGTCTTCCAACTTTTTCTTAACCTTTTGCTTATTCTTGTCGTGTTGATTACGCCCGACCATTTCGTACTCGTCTTCAACAAAATCGTCATCTAGCGCATCGTAACTAAATGTCTTACCCACAACCCACTCCATAAAGTGTTTGAGACCAATTAAGGATTTTTTATCACTATCATTGGTAAATTAAAAATGTTCAGCACTATTTCACCGTATGAAAAAGCACCAAAATAAAGCCATAACGCAATTCTAAAATAGTGTTATGTCGATATTGTGAATAAATAGCGCTAAATTTGAGTTCTGGAAAGTGAGAGTTTTTTATCGAAACGATAAGTATCTTTTATGTATTAATGTAAATTAGTCAAAATGACTAAAAAATGGCTTTTTTTATAACATTTAAATGTAATTAAAAAAGGAAAAAAACAATTAACTCATTGTTTTTAAATGCCAATAATTATTGGCATTAAACTTGATAAGTATTAAATACGTTAAATGCGTACTGGTCATAATCAACAAATTAGCAGGAAATAAAAATGAAAAAATTACTATTAATAAGTTCTTTATTCATTGCCACAGGGGCAATGGCACACAATGATAATGAGACGAATATTTCTTTTAGCGGCGACACATGTGACGTTGAATTTAAAAATGATGTGCGTATTAAGCCAAATGAATTAGAAATTTTTACAGCTGATAACCACACTATGACTTTTATAAACAGTGGCGAGTTAATGATTGATGGCCAAACTTTGACACTCAACAGTCAACAACACCAAGCGATCAGTAATTATTCAGACAGTCTGCGTAGCCAATTACCAGAAGTCGCGAACATTGCTCTTGAAGGCGTTAAAATTGCCGGGGTCGCCATTGAAGAAGTCGCCAATGCATTTAATATCGATGGCCTAGATAGCATTAATGAATTAATGGCTGATATTCAGGTAGAAGTACAAAACACCTTTTACCAACAAGGCGCTTTTGTAATGGGCCAACAAAGCTTTAGCCAATTTGGCGAAAACTTTGAAAGCCAATTTGATGAGCAAATAGAAAGCGCTGTACAAGCTGCGATGATGCAATCGATGGGTAGTATTTTAATGGCTGTAGGTTCAGAACTAATGGGCTCTGGTGGCGATATGCAAGCCTTTGAACAACGCATGGAAAATATGGGGGCTGAAATTGAAGCCAAAGTTGAGCAACAAGCTAACCAACTTGAAAAACGCGCTGATGCACTGTGCGGTAATTTTTCAACCATTGCTGATCAAGAGCAACAATTAGTTAAACTAGTTCCAGAATTGAAAGACTACCAATTATTTAGTTATAAACAAAATAACTAACTTGAACTCAGGTTCTAAACGCTAAAAGTTTGATATCCCTTTAGCAGCACTCTTTTTTAAAGGTGCTGCTTTTTTATGCCATGCTATTTCTTCGCTAAATGCACTAACTCACCTAGCTTTATAATCGCTTGCTCAATTTTTTCACCCCATGGCAAACCATAACTTAGTCGAATACAACTGCGGTATTTATTGGTGGCTGAAAAAATATAGCCAGGAGTAATGCTAATGCCACTTTCTAATGCCAGTTGAAATAGTTTTACACTATCGTAAGCCGCACCTAAATCAATCCAGATCACACATCCGCCTTGCGGATCGCTGATCCTAGCGGTACTCGGAAAGGCCTGTTGTAAACACCAGATCATTCGTTCTTTATTAGAACGTAGACGCTGTCGCAGTAGTTTTATATTACGATCATAATCACCACTAACTATAAATTCATATAACGTCCATTGATTGATCAATGAAGTAGAACAACTCAATGCACGCTTATAGCGACGCGCTTTGGCAGCAAACTTTCCGGCAATCAACCAGCCAACACGATAACTCGGCGCCGCAGTTTTAGAAAACGATGCACAGGTTAATACCAACCCTTTTGTTGAGTAAGCCTGAGCGGGTGTACCGCGCTGCGGGGTAAAATGTAAATCACCATACACATCATCTTCAATTAGCACCACATCTTGAGATTCCAATAACTCTACTAATTGTTTACGCTTATGATCAGGCATAAAACTACCCACAGGATTATTGATCGAAGTAGAGAACACACAAGCTTTAATATCGTGATCATGTAAAGCCTGGCTCAGATCATCAAGCCAGATCCCATCATCAGGACACAGCGGGATCTCGAGCGCCTTGAGGCCCAGGCTTTCGATCAATTCAATGATACCAAAATAACAAGGTGACTCGATCGCCACCACATCACCTACTTTAGTGACACATTTTAGCGCAATCGCCAGTGCTTCTTGAGCACCGTTGGTGATCACAAGTTCTTGCGAGTCAACACCAATGCCAAAATCTAAATAACGATGGATTAACTGCTTTTTCAATGGTGCAAAACCATCCATCGCACCATAATTTATGGCGCGACTGCCGGCAATCGACATAACCCGGCGCATCGTACGACTTAGCATTTTATCAGTTGGAGCGGCAGCAACAGGATTAGCAATGCCAAACGGTACGACATCGGCTTGATGAATTGCATCATACACTTGCTCAATTAATACCTGCATGTTGACCGAAACTGGCTCACGATTGAGTTTAACCCGCTTTGGCCGCGCTAACTGGGTGTGTGCCGTTTTTAAAAAATAGCCTGACTTTTCTCGTGCTTCAACCAAACCTTGTGCCTCAAGTGATTGGTAAGCCAATTTCACCGTCGGAATACTGACATTAAGCTTAGTGGCCATTTTACGTAATGAGGGGAGTTTTTCGCCTGGTAATAGTGTCCCCTGCTCACTCAGCTCACGCACCAGCTGCATTACTTGCTGATATAAAAAGTCATGGTTGGTTTTGCTGATCACCAGCGACATAGTAGACACCTTAAAGCCGTACAATCTGTATAGGTTGCATTTATAGTTTTCTGTGTATGTTAAGTATACAGAAGTATCTTAAAATAAACACTTAATCGACATAATGGACCAAGGCCATGAAAAGTATCGTGCTTTATGCACTAACCGTTTTAATTTGGGGCTCTACCTGGCTCGCAATCGAATTTCAACTTGGCGATATCGCCGTTGAAGTTTCACTATTTTATCGCTTTAGTTTGGCTGCAATTCTAATGTGGGTATGGGTGAATATTAAAAAATTACCGATGAATTATAGTCGTCGCGATCATGGCTTTTTCGTATTACTAGCACTGTGTAACTTTGGCCTTAATTACTTAGTACTTTACTGGGCACAACATTATTTAACGTCAGCCATGGCATCAATCGCCTTTTCAATGTTGTTATTAATGAACATTGTAAATACCCGATTATTTTTTGGTAAACCCATCGCTAAACGTATTTATACGGGTGCATTGATAGGGGTATTGGGCATCATCAGTCTGTTTTGGCCACAATTACAGCAGTTCGACTTGAGTAATGGGGCGTTGGTCGGTTTGCTACTTGCCTTAGCTGGCACCTTTGTGGCTTCATTAGGGAATATGATCAGCGTACGTAACTCTCAACAACGTATTGGCGTCATGCAGGGCAATGCATGGGGCATGTTATACAGCGCTATTGGTTTATTTGTATATGTAATCATCAGCGGTGCCGATTTTAGCCTGTCGGCCCCAGCAAGCTACTGGTATTCATTAGTTTATTTATCGGTGTTTGGGACGGTTATTGCATTTGCATGTTACTTTGCACTACTAAAAAATATCGGCCCAGAACGTGCCAGCTATGTGATTGTGTTATTTCCATTAGTTGCAGTGACTTTAAGTACATTATTTGAAGGTTTTAGTTGGCAAGCCAATACGTTTATCGGCTTTAGTTTAGTACTGCTTGGTAATGCTATTGTACTGACTCCAACAAAAAGAATTAAAGCGTTTATTGAGTCTAATAAAGCATCATTTGCTAATAAACGCTCCATCCCCAGTTAGAATGCGTATATACGCAACTAACGCCAAAAGCGCCTACTTGTTAGGCGCTTTTTTATTACTAACATATTACTCGTCATTTAACATTGCGGCATACAAAAACGCAACGCGAGCGGATGAATAGTCACCACCGCAGGGGTAACGCCTACCAGCTCACCATCTGCTTCGATTGGTAAATCAGGCGTATTTATATAAGCAATTTCTAAGCGCTGGTAGTTGAGCTCTTTCATACCGTGGTGCTTACGTAGCAATAAGCGCACAAAACTGTAGAGGTTACCTAACAAACCACGCGTAGGCACGCGATAGCACTCTAAATAGCCACTATTCAATTGTGCTTTTGGCGCTATCATCAACCCCCCACCAAAATAATGATGATTTGCAAATACAGTAATCAAATTACCATATTCGCATTGCTGCCCTGCAAAACTCCCAGCCAAGCGAGAAGGCTGATAAACGAATAAACACTTAAAGCCAGCTAAACTATAACTTAAAGCGGATAATGCAGGCTTGGTTTGCAATGCCTGTACTACATGCGCATCAAAGCCAACCCCCGCAATATTAATAAAGTAACGGCTATTTATTTGGCCAATATCGATTTTTACTTGATGCTCACTAAAAATAGCATTACGCCAAGCTGAGTTTGAACAGCCAAAGCCGCGTGCAAAATCATTACCCGTCCCCTGAGGCAATAACGCCAACGAGCAACTCAATCCCATCAATGCGTTTACAGCCAAATGCAGGCTGCCATCACCACCGAGCGCAACAACGCGCTTTTGTGACTGAGCCAAAACCGTTATTTTTTGGCAATCATTGGTAAAATGTCCTGTGGTGTAAAAAACAGTGTAACTAATTTGACGTTTTTGACACTGCTCTAATAACCAAGTGCAATTTTTTTTATGTTTTTTTTGCGTACTTGGTTTAATAATTATTAGCATCTGGATACCAGCCTATTCAAAAGTAGGAAAATAGACATATTCAAAAAATAAATTAATCTGAATAATTAGTCACTTTATTTATTATCTAATGCATTAAAATATCAGTGGCAGTGTAATATTGCTTTTAAACAAGTGATTTAGGCGAATTTAAATTTCATAACCATGCATAATACTCAGTACACACTATCTGAATCATACCTTAATAAAAACAATTCGGATTAGTTATTTCTATTCGAACACCCTAATTTTTATCGTTTTATTTTTGTGCAAAAAAAGCTCAGAATAGCCGTGTTGTCAAAACAGACATAACCCGGAGCAAAGTAATGAACCCAGTAAATACATTAAACGAAAATGCAGCTACCCATGTTGCAGTAAAATCGACCAACCGCAAAGCAAAAATGCTTGCCAGACTTAACCGTTTCGGCAAAAAGCTAGCTCTTGGCGGCGCAGTTCAATACAAGTAATCACCCAACCATGATTACTTTAGCGGTGCAGCAAACACCCAACCACTAAATGAAACTACTTATTTAGCTCCCTCGTTTGCTGCAACCCCTTCTTTAAACTCCCTAAAAACTCCTTTTTTATAAAAAAACCTCTTTTTTAGAACAAAAAAACAGCAAACGATCTTTTTCCTATTTACACACCCCAATCACCTGCGTATTATTCTTTCCCAACGGAGAGATGGCAGAGTGGTCGAATGCACCGGTCTTGAAAACCGGCAGGGGTTTATAGCCCCTCTAGGGTTCAAATCCCTATCTCTCCACCATTATTACGTTTTGGTGGTTCACTCGATTATCAAAATGACAATTTATGCGCCGGAGAGGTGGCCGAGTGGCCGAAGGCGCTCCCCTGCTAAGGGAGTATAGGGTTTGTAGCTCTATCGAGGGTTCGAATCCCTCCTTCTCCGCCATTTAATAACGAAAAAAGCCCCGCAATTTATTGTGGGGCTTTTTTTGTTGTTAAAAATGGCAGAAGGCGGGTGAGAACCCTCGACCAGGGTTCGATAAAATGTCAGGAACATTTTAGGCCGCTGCAAGCGTCGCGAAGCGATTAGTTACATGGACGTAAGCAAGCCCATCCCCACGTTTGACACAAATTTCAGAATGAAAAGCCTATTGTTTTATGTCCGTAACCTTTACACCAATGAAGGCGGGTGAGAACCCTCGACTAGGGTTCGACCAAACTTTGTCTGGAACAAAGTTAAACGCACGCAGTGCGGCCAGAAAACTAAACTCTAGATCCCTTCCGCTAAGTTGTGTAATGTAATATCAAATAGAACACATAAGTCAGCTCTTAAACCAAATTCAAAAATCGTTCTGACTTTTCTTTTTAAAAACAACAAAATATTTTCTAAGGCTACAAGTTGAATAACAGTGAGGACAAAGAAAGTGGTATTTTATATGCAGTTTTTACAACTGTATTATTGTACTTCCTTTTCAAAATCACTTTAATTTACACAATAGTTTCAGACCGACATGCCCCTTGTCTAAGCTCTCGCTGGGACAACATTGAAGTAGTTATTACTCCTTTTTCAGCATTCTTAATTTTAGCAATGTTGAGTTGTATTTGGTTGTTCCTTAGTTGTTTAAAATATAAAAAGAAAGTAGGTAAAGCAGCCTATCTAGTATTTTTTTTCGCAGCGATATTCTATTATTTTTGGTTTAAAGGTTTTTACGGCTTTTGGTTACTAATGGAGTATGAGCAGGACAAAATAACCCTATCTCAATTTTTTAACAAAACTGGGGGCGATGAGTTATTTAAATTATATGATGGGCATCACGAAATTCAGATATTGTGCCAACCATATAATCACAATGCAGATAAAAAACCGGATAACTAACTGTTACATCATAGTAATGCAATAGGTTGCTACCTATTAAATCAATACTTTAACCTAGTCTAGGTATTCTCTCGTAACGATTGGGTGAGCAGGTAAAAATTCATCGCAGATAAATGGTCTTGTATTGATACAAGCCTGTAGATTATTTTTTTGTTGTATGTTGTCGGGTTTCGCTGCGATCAAACTCACCTACAGTGCTTCTGCGTAAAACGGGTAAAGAGGCTAAACAGTCTCTTTATCTTAATAACCCAAACTAAACCCATCGGCATCTAAATGCGCCGGGAAACTTTGCTTAAAGAGCTCAAGCGGCTGTTTGTCCAAAGTGATAATAACAACATCAGCTTTGTTATCAGTAGCGGCTGCTAACGTATCACCTTTAAAGTCATACACTGCCGTGCCGCCATTGTGCGCGACGCCATTAGCATCATCACCAATACGATTAACGCCAATCACATAACACTGGTTTTCCATCGCCCGCGCCATTAGTAAGGTGTCCCATACTTTGCGCCTTGCAGCAGGCCAGTTGGCGACATTAACCATCACATCGTAGTCATTGCGATTGCGCTGAAAGACCGGAAAACGTAAGTCGTAACAAACTTGCGGTAGAATTCTAAAGCCATTAAGGGTGAACACTTCACGTTGCTGCCCTGCGGTTACAAAATCGCCCTCTTTGCCCAAGCAAAATAAATGCCGTTTGTCGTAATATTTCACTTCGCCATTGGGCCATGCCCAATAAAAGCGATTAGCTTTTTTATTTCCTTGCGTTACCAATACCGAGCCTGCAATTACCGCATTGCTTGATTTTGCCGACGCGATCATCCAATCAAGCACTTTGCCTTGCTTTAACTGATGATCCGGCTCTGCGCAATCAAGGTTAATAGCAAAGCCGGTGGCAAAGGTTTCTGGCAATAAAATAAGCTCTACTGATTTATCTATATCAGCTATTTTATTGCCAAAGTGTGCCAAGTTGGCGTCTTTATCTAACCAATTAAGCGATGTTTGTATCAGTGCTATGGTTAAAGTTGACATAAAATCTCCGCGGCTTGTAATAGCGTGGCGTCATTTTTGGCAAAGCATAAGCGAATAACTTTATCGTTGCTTGGTTGCTGATAAAACACGCTTAGTGGAATGGCTGCAACGCCTGCTTGTTCTACTAACCACTGGCAAAATTCTACGTCATTTAAATCCGATACATCGCTGTAATCAAGCAGTAAAAAGTAGGTGCCTTCACTTGGTAAAATGGTAAAGCGGCTATCTTTTAGTGCTTTACTAAGTACATCACGCTTTTGTTGATAAAACTCACTGAGCTCATCCACATGCTCACCTTGCTGTTCTAACATATCGGCTAATGCATGTTGTGCCGGCGTAAAGCTTGAAAAAGTCACATATTGGTGAATTTTACGAAACTCGACCGCAAGTGCAGCGGGTGCGATGCAGTAACCCATTTTCCAGCCTGTGCTATGAAAAGTCTTGCCAAAGCTTGAGATCACAAAGCTGCGAGCAAACAATTCGTTATCACGCAGTACACTTAAATGCGGTTGCTGATCAAAAGTAATATGCTCGTATACTTCATCACTTATCAGGTATAAGTCATGCTTAATTACTAAGGCTTTTAGAGCATTAATATCGTGCTGTTTTAACGTTTTACCACTTGGGTTATGTGGGGTGTTGATTATAATAGCCCGCGTTTTGCTATTGATAGCCGCAGCCACCGTTTGCCAGTCAATTGCATAACTCGGAGCATGCAGAGCAATATTGACTGACTTACCACCGGCCAATTCAATCGCTGGCTGGTATGAATCATAAGCGGGGTCAAACACAATGACTTCATCACCTTCGCGCACCAGCGCCTGAATGGCAACAAACAAGGCCTCGGTCGCGCCAGAGGTTACCGTTACTTGCTGCGCGGCATCTATTTCAGCTGCATATTTTCGTTTTGCTAACTGGGCAATTTGTTGCTGCAGGCGCGGTACACCAGATGAAGGTGAATATTGATTAACTCCTTCAAGCACATAATGATTAAGCTGTTTTTTAAGTAGCTCAGGCGCATCAAACTCAGGAAACCCCTGCGATAAATTAATCGCTTCGAATTGATTTGCTAAAGCAGTCATTTGACTAAAAATACTGGTGCCTAAATTTGGCAATTTACTTTCAAACACTGGTTACCCTTAATGATGGTTTTGCGCCCAAAGCGATGCTATCATTGCTGTTAACAGATGTATAGCCGTCTAAAAAAGTATGAGGAATGTATGCATAACAATACCGCTATTTCAGAACTTATAGAAGCAGGAAAGTGGATCAGTCAACGTGGTTGGGTGCCAGCTACGGGTGGTAATTTTTCAGCGCGAACTAACACCGGTTTTGTGGTTACTGCCAGCGGTTTTGACAAAGGTCAATTAGGGTCGCATACCTTTATTGAACTGGATCATGTCGGTAATCGTAGCGCTAGCGCCGCCAAACCCTCAGCTGAAACCGAATTGCATTTGTGCATGTATAAACTTATTCCTGCTGCTAATTATGTATTGCACACTCATTCGGTTGCTGCGACGGTATTATCTCGGGTTATTAAAGGTCACAGCCTAGACTTACACGGCTACGAAATGCAAAAGTCACTAACCGGCATTACTTCACATTTAGACACCTTGAGTATTCCAATCTTTGATAACGACCAAGATATTGATCGCTTGAGTTTATTAGTGAGCGATCACCACTTACACACGCCTATTGAGCACGGCGTGCTTATTCGCGGCCACGGTTTGTATGTAGTGGGTCGCACTATTGGTGAAGTACGCCGTCAATTAGAAGGCCTTGAGTTTTTATTTGCATGTGAGATAGAACGCTTAAAATTAGTAGGATTAGAATCATGATCAAAGCACTGCTGACCGATATTGAAGGCACTATTACCCGTATTTCGTTTGTTAAAGACGTACTATTTCCATATGCCGCAAAGCAACTCCCCGAATTTGTAAAAACTCATCAAGAGCAAAGCGCTGTAGCTGAACAAATTTATGCCGTAAAAGCGGTTATTGAACAGCCAGATGCCAGTATTGATGTCGTAATTAACACTTTACTTGAATGGATCCGTGACGATAAAAAAATCACTCCATTAAAACAGTTACAAGGTTTGATTTGGCAAACTGGCTATGAAAATGGCGATTTTACCGGCCATTTATACCCAGATGCCTACCACTTTTTAGTTGCACAGCAACAAGCCGGCCAGCAGTTGTATGTGTATTCATCAGGGTCAGTAAAAGCACAGCATTTAATTTTCAACTACTCTGACTTTGGTGATATTCGCTCCTTGTTTACTGATTATTTTGATACTCAAGTCGGCGCTAAACAAGAGCAACGTTCATATCACAATATTATTGAGCAACTACCTTTTGCCGCTAATGAAGTGTTATTTTTAAGTGATGTGGCAGCCGAGCTTGATGCCGCCAAAGCCGCAGGTTTAAAAACCTTGCACCTGATCCGTGATGGTCAAGCAAGCTCGCCTGCGCATAACTATATTAACGATTTTAGCCAATTCACTGTGGAGCATTTAGCATGAGCCAACTGACTATTTTTGCTGACTGTAACGGCAATAATGCTTTATTAAACACTCAAGATACAGCACAAATTGCCACCGAGCTTAATAAAGTAAATGTACGATTTGAGCAGTGGCAAGCAACAAAAATGATTACTGCTGATACTAGCCATGAAGCTATTATTTCCGCCTATAACGCTGATATTGAAAGCTTAAAGCAACAAGGTGGTTATCAAACTGTAGATGTTATTTCGCTGGCAAAAGGCAATCCGAACGCTGCAGAATTACGTGCTAAGTTTTTATTTGAGCACACCCATAGTGAAGACGAAGTACGCTTTTTTGTAAAAGGCCAAGGATTATTTTGCCTGCATATTAACGACAAGGTTTACCAAGTACTTTGCAAGCAGGGTGATTTAATTTCAGTACCAGAGCTTACTCCCCATTGGTTTGATATGGGCAGCGATCCTGAATTTACTGCGATCCGTTTATTCAATAATACCGAAGGCTGGGTGGCACAAAGCACCGAATCTGAGATTGCTAAGCAGTTTCCTTTATTGGACTAGATATCTGTTAATAATGGAGTTTAAATGGAAAAGTTGTTTTCATACGGCACACTGCAATTAGAGCAAGTACAGCTTGATACCTTTGGCCGCTTGCTCGAAGGCCAAGCCGATACACTACAAGGTTACGTAGTAGGCGAAGTTGAGATCACCGACGCCGCCGTGCTGAAAAGCAGCGGCCAGCGTTTTCATCCAGCATTAATTAAAACAGGCCTGCCAACAGATACAGTAACTGGCACTATTTTTACTATCACCTTAGAGGAACTTGCTAACGCGGATAGCTACGAAGTTAATGACTACATCCGTATTGAAGAGTCATTTAGCAGCGGCATTAATGCATGGGTGTATGTGGCTAAGAGCTAACGTCATATCAAAGATGACTTAAACAACTTAACTCTGTAGTATATTTTCAGTATTAGTTTTACTCAATTAAGTGAACGTGGAATGGTCAACGAACAATATCAAAAGTCCAAACAACAACTTGCGTATTCTCGTAAGCAAGTTGAAAAAGCTGGCCGTATTTTTCGTAAACAAGAAGGCGATTTTGAATTTGCTACCGAAGTCATTCAGAACTATCGCGCGGCTCATTTATACCCGCTGACCATCATCAAAAACTTAGTATGGAAACACGTAAAAAAACTCAACCTGCTTGATTCTGCTACTATTGTACGTCGCTTAAAACGCTTGCCGACAATTATTGATAAACTGCAACGTGAGTCATTAGACGGCAAAAGTGAAAATGCAATCAACCTTAAGCGCATGCACGACATAGGTGGTTGCAGAGTTATTTTAGACAATTTAGACAGCCTGTATAAGCTCAATACGAGTTTAGATTCAAGTCGAACAGTCCATAGCGTAAAGTCATATGATTATATTGAACATCCTAAAGCCACTGGCTATAGGGGCATTCATCGTGTCTATAAAAGCTATAACAATTTAGAGTCTCACGATTACAGAGGCTTTCAAATAGAAGTTCAATTACGTACTCGACTCCAGCATTTATGGGCAACTACAGTCGAAATCGTCGATATTATTGAAAAAGAAACACTGAAAACCAACCCACAAGCCGCCGATACAGATTGGCAGCGATTATTTTTTATCATGGGTGAATTTCTTGCCGTTAAAGATGGCTCAAATCAATTAAGTCCTGAACAATCACAAAGCTTTATTGATGAATTAGCTGCTTTAAATAAAAAGCTCGCAGCATTTCATAAACTCGATGCGTTTAACCGTGCGTTTCAAGTTGACGAGATTAAAAATAAATCAAAAGATACAGGTTTTGCTTTACTTGTTCACAATACCGAAACTCAAATGGGTCGGGTCTTTTTGTACGCAGCCAGTAAGAAACAAGAAGCATTAACGCACTATGCAGAGCAAGAGCGACAAACTCACAACAACGTATTATTAGTAGCGGGAAATGACTTAAAATCTATCGAAAAAGCCTATCCCAACTACCTTAATGACACTTCTGAGTTTCTTTCAGAATTTAGCCGTATATTACTGGGTTAACTGTTAATTTAAGTCTTTCAGTTCACCAACTAACACTTGTTGTTGGTCATACACGCCAGTATCGAGTACCCAGCCGGTAATAAGCTTAGCGGGGGTTACATCAAATGCGGGATTATATACGTTAGCATTTGTAGGTGCCCATAGCGCTTCACCAAAGCTTCCGCTTACACCGCGCACTTCTGCGCTGTTACGTTGTTCTATTTCAATGTCTGCACCGCATGCTGTGTTTACATCGAGGGTTGTTAGCGGCGCTACGACATAAAATGGGATGTTATGAAAATGCGCCAGTACTGCTAAGTTATAAGTGCCCACTTTATTAGCAAAGTCACCATTTGCAGCAATACGATCTGCACCGACAAAAATTTTATCAACCTTGCCAGCAGCCATTAAACTCGCTGCCATATTATCGCAAATTAAGGTGTAAGGTACTTGCCAGCGCTCAAGTTCAAACGCGGTTAAACGCCCGCCTTGCAATAATGGCCGCGTTTCATCCACCCATACATGAATATCGCCATGACGTTGCTGCGCTTTATAAATAACACCAAGAGCAGTACCAATACCTGCGGTTGCTAAGGCACCAGTATTACAATGTGTGAGAATATTATCGCCGCTGCTAACCAATGCAGCACCATGATTTGCCATGCTTTCACACAAGGCGATATCTTCATTAAACAATGTTACAGCAGCGCTTACAATTGCCGTTACATAATCATCTTGTTGTAATGCAATACGTAACTTTGCCATACAATGCATTAAATTAACCGCAGTTGGCCGAGTGGCTTCTAAATCATCAATCGCCTGCGCTAATGCTACTTTAGCTGTGCCTTGCTCTGCCAAATGGGCAACTAGCAAACTTGCTCCTAAACCAATCAGCGGTGCGCCGCGTATTTTTAAGCTTAGAATTAAATCCCTCATACTGGCTACATCATCACATTCGTGCCATACCTGCTGATGCGGCAGTAGGTATTGGTCTAACACGCTTAGTGTATTGTTTTGATATTTTAAACTGCTCGCTATGAGGTCTTGCATGATTGATCCTGAATAATCGTTAGGCTGAGGTTATTTTACAGTAGTTTTTAAAACGCACAACCCAGAAGTGTAGACATCTAAACGGTTGAAGGTATAGAATGCTATCACTTATCATTTTCTGAGAGTACGCCGATGGCCGAATACGTTGCCTTTAATGCACAGCATGCGATTGATTATATTAAAAATCTTGTAACTAAAGATGGGTATGATTTGTTTGATCCTGACCAAACGTTATCGGCGTATGAGTTTGGAGATGGCAATTTAAATCTCGTTTTTAGAATAAGCGACGAGCAAAGTAATAGCGTTATTTTAAAGCAAGCCTTACCTTATGCGCGCTGTGTGGGTGAGTCATGGCCATTAACGCTTGACCGAGCACGCATTGAAGCTGAGGTTTTACTCAATCACGGCGCATTAAGCCCTGACTACACAGCAAAAGTATTGCATCATAATCCAGAGCAAGCACTGACCATTTTAGAAGATCTTGGTCACTTACAAATTTTGCGTAGCGCACAAATAAACGCAGAGCAATTTCCGCTATTAGGTCAACATGTGGCTCACTACTTAAGCCATACTGGTTTTTATAACTCAGACTTTTACCTAACCGCGCAAGATAAAAAAGCCAAAGTCAGTCAGTTTACTAATCCAGAGTTGTGCCAAATTACTGAAGATTTGTTTTTCAACGATATCTTGCGTGAACATGAGCGTAATAACTACCCAAGCGAGTTGCAAAGTACAGTCAATAAACTACAAAATAACACCGCATTACATTTAGCGATCGCAAAACTAAAAGCTAAGTTTTTATCATGCCCGCAGACGCTATTACATGGTGATATGCATAGCGGCAGTATTTTTGTCGATCAAAACACCACTAAGATGATCGACCCTGAATTTGGCTTTTTTGGCCCAGTTGGCTTTGATATCGGCTCATTTATCGGCAATTTATTATTAAACTACTGCGCGCAAAATGCTCGTATTAGTGAATTTGTTACACGCCGTAACTATCACACCCATTTACTGACTTGCCTGCAAGAGAGTTATTCTTTGTTTGAACAACAGTGGCTGACATTTATTGCAGAGCAAACCACAGATAACAATTTAAAAGCCGCTGGTTATGGCGAGTATTTTATGCAACAAGTATTACAAGACGCGATTGGTTACTGTGGGACAGAACTGATACGCCGCACTATCGGCTTAGCACACGTTGCTGACATTGATGGCATTGAAGATGCGCAGGCGCGTTTAGACGTACAACGCCACACTTTAGCGCTGGGTGAGCAGTTAGTACTCAACGCCCACACTTGCAATAACAAAGAAGAGTTTTTCTCTTTATTGATAAGCCAACTAAATTAAATTTATAAAAATAGCAAAAGGCACTTTATTTAGTGCCTTTTATCAACCTATTTGGGCGGGACCTAGCTTCTATTACCTAGTCTTTTAAATTACTGGTAATTTTCATACATTTTATCAAGCGGCTCTGATAAACCATTTTCTTGCACAACGCGCACATGCTGGCGGCCAAGTTCACGGGCACTAAATACCCCGCATGAGTGAGCAATTAAACCCGCACCATAATGAATGTACTTATTGTAGTTTGCTACGCGCTGCGCTTTATCGGCGACATCTAAGCCACGTTGCAACCGCTCGTTGTGTGTGGTTATCCCTGTTGGGCAAGTGTCTTTATTACATTGCAGCGCTTGAATACAACCCAAAGCAAACATATGACCACGTGCCGATACAACAAAGTCTGCGCCCAGCGCGAGCGCCCATGCAACCTTAGACGGCACAATCAGTTTGCCTGACGCAATAACTTTAATTCGCTCTCGCAGGCCATGCTTTTCGAGCATATTAACAACCAAAGGTAAACTTTCTTTCAGTGGTAAACCCACCGAATCCATCAGCGGTTGTGGTGCAGCACCGGTACCGCCATCAGCACTATCGATAGTAATAAAATCGGGCGCAGATTCAATACCACGATGATTGATCTCAGCAAACAAGGTTTCCAGCCATGCATAAGCGCCAATAACCGCTTTAAAGCCGGTTGGCTTGCCAGTCGTTTCGCGCACCGAGGCAATCATATCAAGTAAATCTGCAGGGTTTTTAACTTCAGGATGACCATTTGGGCTAATTGAATCGTGACCTTCTGGGATACCACGAATAGCCGCAATTTCAGCAGTCACTTTTTTGCCTGGCAACATACCGCCTTTACCAGGCTTCGCACCTTGGCTCATTTTAATTTCAAACATTTTTACTTGTTCATGCGCAGCTATTTGCTTGAGCTTCTCATGACTTAATTTACCTTGTTCATCGCGCACACCATATTTAGCTGTGCCAATTTGAAACACAATGTCGGCACCTCCTTCTAAGTGATAAGGGCTTAAACCACCTTCACCAGTGTTCATCCAACAACCAGCGAGTTTGGCACCTTGCGATAACGCACGTACAGCAGGTTTTGATAACGCACCAAAACTCATACCTGAAATATTGAATAGCGATTTAGTAATATAAGGGTTTCGACAATGCGGCCCTAACGTAACTGCACTAGGTTCAAGCGCTTCTTCGTCCAAGGTAGGAAACGCGCAGTTCATAAACATCACGGTCCCGGTAACTTCTAGGCTCTGAGTTGAGCCAAAGGCGGTGGTACGATCAACATTTTTAGCCGCTTTATAAACCCAACTACGATCGGCGCGATTAAATGGCATTTCTTCGCGATCCATAGCGAAAAAGTATTGACGAAAAAACTCACCTTGGCGCTCAAAAAAGTATCTAAACCGACCTATTACCGGATAATTACGTCTAATCGCTTGTTTAGATTGAGTTACATCACTGATATAAAAATAAATAACAACTAAAACTAAACACCCAAATACCACTATAAATAAGCTGGCAAACACATCAATGCTAAAAACTATTAAATTACTCATGCAGCGCCCCTTGCTGGTTGTTTTTCCAGCTTTGAGAATATAAGCAGAACAAGTTTCAAGCAAATGTTTTGTAAGGAAAGCTCGGTTACACGCTAATCAGCACGAACCGAGATAAATTGAACGTTGTAATTTAGCCGCGCTTTTCTAGCTCAGTTTCAATATATTGATGGATTTGATCTTCTAATACTGACATTGGCACAGAACCGTGGCGAAGTATTTGATGGTGAAACTCACGTACATCAAAATCTTGACCAAGCGCTTGCTCGGTTTCTTTACGTAAGCGCTTAATAGTCAGCTCACCAATTTTGTATGATAGTGCTTGTGCTGGCCATGAAATATAACGATCAGTTTCGGTTTTCACGTTATGTAGTGACAATGCCGTATTTTCACTCATAAACTTCATCGCGCGATCTCGGCTCCAGCCATACATATGCATGCCAGTATCAACCACTAAACGAGCTGCTCGCCACATTTCATAAGTTAAACGGCCAAAGTTACTGTATGGGTCTTGGTAAAAACCCGCTTCAATTCCTAAATACTCAGAATATAACCCCCACCCTTCACCAAATGCCGATAAGTATGCATTCTGACGATAGCTTGGTAAGTTTTCTAATTCAGCATTAAGGGAGATCTGTAAATGATGCCCTGGTACAGCCTCATGAAAAGTGAGAGCTTCTAATACGTATAAAGGGCGCTTATCAAGTGCATAAGTGTTTACCCAGTAATAACCCGCTTGATCATCACGACTCGAACCAGAATAACGGCCAGTCGTGTACTTAGGCGCTATGCTTGCTGGCACCGGCGCAACACCATAAGGCATCCGTGGTAAGGTATGAAATAGCTTAGGTAATTGTGCATCCATCTTTTTAGCTATGTACGATGCTTCTTTTAATAACTCTTCCGGTGTTTTAGCATAAAATTGCGGATCAGTACGTAAAAAGTGCACAAATTCAGCAAACGTGCCTTTAAAACCAACTTGCTCAATAATCTTATCCATTTCAGCACGAATACGTGCCACTTCTTTTAACCCCAGTTCATGAATTTCTTTTGGCGTCATATCTGTGGTGGTATAATACTTGGCGCGATTGGCATAAAACGCAGCACCATTAGGTGTTGCAGAGATACCAATTTCAGTACGCGCACCTGGCTGATACTCTTCATTAAAAAATGTTAAATAATCTTGATAAGCAGTAATCACCTGCTCTTTAATAATTTTCTTTGCTTGTTGTTGTAAAGCAAAAAACTCACCATCACTCAAACCAGCGGTATTATTTAAAAATGGTTTATAAAACTCAGACTCAGTAGCGTCATCAACAATATATGCACTGATAGAGTCTTGATAACCCACAAGCACCGCTTTCGGTTGCGTTAAACCAACTTCTAAACCTTTGCGCATCCAGCCGATGTTTTGCTGAAAAAATCGAGGAACTTGCTGCAAACGTTGCAAATAAAGCTGGTAATCAGCTAATTTTTTATAATCTGAACTCGACACCATAAAAGATAAACTCGAATGAAAGCCATATTCAGAAGTCAGCGGCATATAGTGGCTGTTAAATACATATTCATCGATACTATTTTGTACTTGTCCACGAATTATAGTGAGATTAATACGGTTTTCATCACTGAGTTTATCTTTATCTATTGCATCTAACTGCGCTAATAATTCAGTGTTATGTTGGTATTTCTTTTCAAGAAACTCAGCAGATAAATTAGTTAACAAATAACCATCAACACCCTCGGGGTTGCTATACGTGCTAATACTTTTACGATAATCAACAATTGATTGCGCAACCTGCGTAAATTGTTGATCGCTATCTACGGTGGTCATTTGGCAAGCACTTAATGTACATGCCAAGGCGATGCTTAACAGAGAATGACGCATAACCGATGAAGGTGATTTTTTCATAATAATAGGGATCTGCTACTGAAAACGTGAGGGTTAACCTAACCTAGACTGCTACAATAACCAAAAAAATGCGACCAAGGGCAATAAATACAAGGTTAAATTAACCGCGACTATTGACTAGTAGTTAATCAGCACTTTTTATTGCTTAATAAGATTGTCGAGAAAACCAGCTATTGAGCGATAAAAATAGAAATTTCGCTATCAAATTACATATTTTTGCTTTTAAATATCCCCGATACAGATTAATGTAAGGCAATCCCATACGCTAGGATTGCGTCAAGACCTCACGGAGAGAGTTATTTAATTTCGCTGTTACGTGTATTTAATTGGTGTATACAATGATGTTCCATGATTCCATGGCTATTGCTCAAGAAAAAATGACCAAGGTATGTATCTTTTTAGAACATCATATATTACCACCGACTCCTCTTAATTATCACGTTGTCTACACCTACGTTAGCCAAGTTAATTCTGATTTAAATACCACTATCGATCGTGCAATTGCCCAAGGCCAAGAAATTGACTGTGTTTATGTAGAACAACTTTATTTCGATTACATGGATCAAGCCCATAAAGCTGAAACCAATATGGTTCGTAATGTTGATGGTATTATTAATTCATTATCACGTAGCGCGCACTCAACCGAAAAAGATATTATCCGCTTTGCAAGTCAAGTCAGCGACTGTGTACATTCTTTAGATGAAAATAATATTGCCCAAACTCGCCTCGCACTTGAGACATTAAATAAGCAAACTGCTCACTTGCTCACTCAACATAAACAATTTAAACAAGAGCTGATCAAAGCAAAGCGACGACAAGAAAAAACTCAACAACAACTCGTACAATTACGCAAACAACACATCACCGATCAACAAACAGGCCTTTTTAAACGTCATTATTTAAACCAGCAAACACAATTATGGTTAGACCAAAAAAAATCTGTGTGCGCGATTGCCATTCAAATAGATAACCTAGATCACTTTATTGATAACTACGGCGATATCATTGGTGAAGTAATTTTAAGCAAGGTAGCTAAACAAATTCAAAAATATGTATTTGAAAGTGGCCTACCAGGGCGAACAGGCAAAGATGCTTTTACTGTATTACTGGCTGATATCGACCCTGAAACTGCGAATGTAATTGCTGAAAAAGTCCGTAATGGAGTCGAAAAATTACGTTTCGTTAGTTCTAAAAACGGTATTAAACTTCCAGCAATCAACCTTTCATTAGGGATTGCCAAGCACTTAGACGAAAAAGATTTTAATAATCTTGCCCGTAAAGCCTCCAATGCAGCACATAAAGCCAGATCGCTTGGCCAAAGCAGCTTTATTGCCGGACAGTGAGCCGTAACTCATAAAGCTTGATCCACAAGCAATTTTCCCCAGATTCAAATTGCACCATGGCGTAACAATCAAGTACACTAGTCTTTATTACCACGATAGAGATTAATCATGAACGAGAATCCTGAAAAGACCACGCATTTTGGTTATAAAACCGTTGCCGAAACCGAAAAAGCTTCTATGGTTGCCGATGTATTTCATTCCGTTGCTACTAAATATGACGTAATGAATGATCTCATGTCGTTTGGTATTCATCGTTTATGGAAACGTCAAACCATTGCTAGTTCAGGTGTGCGTAAAGGCCATCATGTGCTGGATTTAGCCGGTGGCACCGGCGACTTAACGGCAAAGTTTAGTCAACTAGTTGGTGATACTGGGCAAGTAGTATTAGGTGATATTAACTCATCAATGCTTAAAGTCGGGCGCGAAAAGCTACATAACCTAGGTCTTGTCGGTAATATTGACTACGTACAAATGAATGCTGAAGCACTGCCTTTCCCTGATAATAGTTTTGATTTAATTACCATTGCCTTTGGTTTACGTAATGTTACAGATCAAAATAAAGCACTTCGCTCGATGTACCGAATCTTAAAGCCTGGTGGTCGTCTGCTGGTATTGGAGTTCTCCAAACCAGAGCATCAAGTATTAAGTAAAGCCTATGATTTTTACTCATTTAACTTACTACCTAAAATGGGTGAGTTAGTTGCTAACGACGGTGAATCATACAAATATTTAGCTGAATCAATTCGTATGCACCCAGATCAAGAAACACTAAAAGCAATGATGAACGAGGCTGGATTTGAGCAAACCACCTATCAAAATCTCACCGGTGGTATTGTAGCATTACATCGTGGCTTTAAATATTAAGCGTCACACTAGCTAGTAAAGTTTATTGCTAAGGTATTGTATGTTAAATAATTTCATGATCGCACTCGTCGAAAGGGTTTTAAATACGGCGCTTAAACTCGATCCCACTCTTAGCGATAGACTGTCGTCAATATCCCAACAACGTTTATTAATTGATATACGCGATTGGCAACAGCAGTTTTTAGTGGTGTTTACTGGCCAACAACTGCATTTATACAACACTACCGAAACGCAATATGACTGCATGATAAGCGCCGATATTAATACTTTAATGGCACTTAAAAACCCTGCAATGCTGACTCAGTTAATCCGCCAAGATAAACTCGATTTGCAAGGTGATCTAAATATTGCACAAGGGTTTAGTAATGCTTTCGCTGCGCTTAATATCGATTGGCCTGAACACTTATCTGATTATCTTGGTGACGCAGCGGCACAGCAACTATGGCAGTTAGTTAAACAAACTCAACAGCAAAGTCAAAAAGCCAACAAGAAACTCTCTACAACGCTAACTACTTTATGCCAAGACGAGCTCAAAGTGACCATTCATCCTTTAGAGCTTGAGCAATTTAAGCAACACACGCGTCAACTCAAAGCACATGTTGCGCAACTTGAGTTACGTATCAACCAACTACTTCAAGCAAAATGAATCAGTAAGGATTATCTGTGTCAGCTGCTCGGCTTTATAACATCACAAAAACCCTCCTTAGCTATGGTTTGGATGAACTGATCCCATCACAAAAAATACCTTGGTATGGCAAAGTTGGCCGTGCATGTCTATTTTGGCTAACCAATAAGCACCCAGAAAAACCAGCAGGGTTAAGACTGCGTTTAGCATTACAACAATTGGGGCCAGTATGGATCAAATTTGGCCAAATGTTATCTACTCGGCGCGATTTATTACCACTAGATATCGCTTTAGAGCTAGCCTTGCTGCAAGATCAAGTACAGCCATTTGATGGTGTGTTAGCACAACAACTAATTGAAAATGCACTCGAAATCGATGATATCAGTGAATACTTTAGTGATTTTGAGCAAACCCCTTTAGCTTCAGCATCCATTGCCCAAGTACATACAGCCACTTTAGTGGATGAGCATAATCAACCACAAAAGGTGGTTATCAAAGTCATTCGCCCTGATATCAGAGAACAAATTGACGCTGATTTAGCATTAATGGAACAATTTTCTAAAATAGTGGCCAAGTTAATCAATGAAGCGAAAAGGTTACGCCCTGTTGAAGTAGTCAAAGAGTATAAGAAAACCTTACTTGATGAACTTGATCTGATGCGTGAAGGCGCAAACGCCATTCAATTAAAGCGTAATTTTGAAGGTTCTGATTCGCTTTATATTCCCTATGTTTACAGTGACTATAGTCGCGTAAATGTACTAGTCATGGAGCGAATTTACGGCATTCCAGTGTCTGATACTGAGGCATTAGTTGCGCAAAACACCAATATGAAACTACTGGCTGAACGCGGTGTGGAGGTGTTTTTCACCCAAGTGTTCCGTGATAGTTTTTTTCATGCTGATATGCACCCTGGTAATGTATTTGTATCCTATGAAAGCCCTGAAAACCCCAAATTTATCGGTATCGATTGTGGCATCGTGGGCACGCTAAACAAAGAAGACAAACGTTACTTAGCCGAAAACTTTATTGCCTTTTTTAATCGCGATTATCGTCAAGTCGCACAATTACATGTCGATTCTGGCTGGGTACCTAAAGACACCAGCGTGGAAGAATTTGAGTTTGCCATTCGCACTGTCTGCGAGCCGATTTTTAATAAGCCATTAGCAGAGATTTCATTTGGCCATGTCTTAGTTAATCTATTTAATACCGCTCGTCGCTTTAATATGCAAGTTCAACCCCAATTAGTTCTACTACAAAAAACCTTGTTGTATGTTGAAGGCCTTGGGCGTCAGCTATATCCGCAACTAGATTTATGGAAAACAGCTAAACCCTTTTTAGAAGACTGGGTAAAGCAACAGGTTGGTCCTTGGTCGGTATTTAAACAGGTATACGCAAATTTGCCATTTTGGGCAGAAAAAATGCCCGAGTTACCTGATTTGATCTATCACAACTTAAAACAACAGCGCAACAGTCCTGCACCACTGCCACAGCCATCGCACAAGCCATTATTACTTGGTCTTTTTGCTGGCTCAGCAATGATAGTATCAGGGTTATGTTATTTGCAGCATGACCTTGTCGCTGCAGGTATTGCTGCGATATGCTCTTTAAGCGGCTTTATACTTGCTTGGCGCAGCGCTGCATAAACTAAGTGCTATTTAGTGCTCGGTGAGTATAATCAGTACAATAATTTTAATTCACAGTATTTAATTAAGTGGAGAACATCATGGGTTTTGGCGGCATTAGTATTTGGCAATTGTTAATTGTTTTGGCAATCATAGTGTTACTTTTTGGTACGAAAAAATTGCGTGGTATTGGCGGTGATTTAGGTAACGCTGTAAAAGGGTTTAAAAAAGCAGTCTCTGAAGATGAGCAAAATAAACCAGCAGAACCAATTGAACAAGCAAATAACCCAATACAAAACAAAGAGTCTGTTGATAAAAGCAAAGAAGACCATAAGGCTTAATTAGCATGGGTATGTGGGAACTTGTTGTGGTGTTAATCGTCGGCTTAGTGGTACTTGGCCCTGAGCGGTTGCCAGTTGCTATTCGTACTGTTAGCCGTTGGATAAAAACTATAAAATCGCTGGCTAATTCGGTTAAGGCTGAAGTTAATGAAGAATTAAGAGTGCATGAGTTACACCAAAATTTAAAAAAAGCCGAACAACAAGGCATGCAGGACTTAAGTCCTGCAATAAAAGATTCAGTCAGCGAATTGCAAAAGGCTGCGGACTCGGTCACCCATAGTTATAAAAGAAATCCTCCTGAGCAAGCAGATAAAGTGAATGTTGATGAACAAAAATGAAATTATTTTTGTTAGCTATGGTCTATATATCGGTAACGAGTTAAATTATGACTGAACAAGTTAAATCAGGCTTTGTAAGTCATTTAATTGAATTGCGAAATAGGCTCATGAAAGCCTTATTAGCCATATTAGTATTTTTTATTGCGCTGGTTTACTTTGCAAACGATATTTACGGTTTTGTAGCGGCTCCATTAGTTGCGCACTTACCAAGTACAGCAACCATGATCGCTACAGATGTAACTGCACCGTTTTTTGCGCCGTTTAAGTTAACCTTATTTGTCGCTTTATTTGCAGCGTTTCCGTTAATTTTACACCAAATCTGGGGCTTTATTGCGCCAGGGTTATACCAACATGAAAAACGTATGTTAATGCCTGTTTTGGCATCAAGCATTATTCTTTTTTATAGTGGTATCGCATTTTGTTACTTTGTAGTACTCCCCATAATTCTTGGCTTTTTTACTAGCGTTGGCCCAGAAATGATGACCTTGGCACCAGATATTAGTAGCTACTTAAGTTTTGCGTTGAAGCTATTTTTTGCTTTTGGGGTCGCTTTTGAGATTCCAGTAGCGATAATGCTACTTTGTTTCAGTGGCGCAACTACAACACAAAGTTTAAAAGAAAAACGTCCTTATATTGTGGTCGGTGTTTTTGTTGTAGCTATGTTTTTAACGCCACCGGATGTACTATCACAAACATTATTAGCATTTCCCATGCTACTGTTATTTGAATTGGGTTTAATCTTAGCATCCTTTTATAGCGCTAAACCCCAGCAAAATGAATCAGAGGAATAAATGAAAAAACAACTTTTACCAATACTTGCCTTGTTAAGCATTCCAACTGTTCATGCCAATGAAGTTAACTTACAAGCTTTACAAGCCTGTACATTTATTGAAAATGACTTCAATCGCTTACTTTGTTACGACAATACCATGGCAGGCAAGTCATTAACTAAACCAGAAACAACAAAAACCTTAACTCCACCTGCAAGTTCAGTCACCGCAACAGCAGATGTAGCTGTTGCTAGTAAGCAAATAGTTAAAGTTAAAAATGACGATTTTGGTTTAGAACACAAAGAAGTAGCAAGAGATAATGACAATGAAATATCAGCCGTCGTTACCAGCGTCAAAGAAGCGCCTTACGGTGAGTTAATTATTAGTTTAAACAACGGCCAACAATGGCATCAAATTGGCTCAGATATCTTGCGCATCGACCCAAATGATACTGTAATTATTAAGCGCGGTATGTTCAACTCCTTTTTATTGAAAAAAGCAGGCAAGAATCGCTCAATCCGCGTTAAGCGAACTAATTAATGACCACATCACTTATTGATGCTGGCGTAAATCTTACCAATCATCAATTTGATGCTCAACATTCGGCTATCATTACTCGTGCAAAAGCGCAAAATGTTAGCCAGATGCTGTTAATTGGTTGCGATATAAGCTCCAGCCAACAAGCTCTTCACTTAGCACAACAGTACAACCTACTTGCTACCGCCGGTGTTCACCCCCATGACGCAAAATCAGCCGATGAAAAACTAGAAACACAACTGCGCACTCTCGCTGCACACCCTGAGGTTGTAGCAATTGGCGAATGTGGATTAGATTACAATCGCGACTTTTCTCCCCGCGAGACTCAACGTTCAGTGTTACACCGACAACTCACTTTGGCGGTAGAGTTAAACCTTCCGGTATATTTACATGAGCGCGATGCGAGCGAAGATATGCTGGCAATATTGCAACAGTATTCGGTGCGTGGAGTATTACATTGTTTTACTGGTGATCAGCACGCCTTAGAACAGTATTTATCGCTCGGTTTATACATTGGTATTACTGGTTGGGTCTGTGACGAACGTCGTGGTAAATCACTGCAACAACTGGTGCCTATGCTGCCATTAGAGCGTCTATTAATTGAAACAGATGCGCCGTTTTTGATCCCACGCTCGTTAACTCCAAAACCAAAATCGCATCGCAATGAACCAAGCTATTTACCACATATATGCCAAACGATTGCGTCCTTAAAAGGTCTAGAGTTTGCAACTGTTGCAAAGCAAACTACACTTAACTTCCAACAGTTATTCAACCACAAGGGCTGATAATGAAGCGTGTTTGGTTGCTGCTTTATAGCTTTGTACTTATTTCATTTTCAGCCAATGCAACGCAAATCACCTTAGATAAGCATTTTGAACATATATTAAATATTCCTTTTGAATATTCTCAACAACCTTTAACAATAGATCAAGCTAAGCTAGCCCCTACTCAGCAATGGCAACAACTTCCTGAGCAATCGCTCAATTTAGGACTAACCAATCAAGCCGTATGGCTGCGCCTACAACTGGTCAACGCTGAGGATTCAGATCTACAAATTTTACTGTCCATTGATAATCCGTTATTAGATAAAGTGGCTGTATACCATTACTTTAAGCAAAACAGATTATTGTTTAAAGAAATTGGTGATGCATTACCACTCAATAACCGACAAATTAAAACAGAATCATTATTAGTAAAGCTAACACTCCCACCGAAAAGTAACTCAACATTACTACTTCATATTAAAAGTCTAGATGGTGTCAGAGTGCCGTTAAGTCTTTGGCAATACGATGAATATTTAAAATATAAAAGTAAGTTTAATTTAATGTATGGCTTGCTCGTCGGGTTTATTTTATCTTTAGCGATCACTTGCTTGGTTATGTTTGGTTTTTCACGAAAGCGCTACTTTGCACTCTGTGGCACTATTTTAATGACTTTATGGTTATTACTGATTTACTTATATGGCTTTGGCTATCGCTATTTTCACCCGTCTTTGCCTAGTCTGCAGCAGCTTGCAGTTCCAAGCATGCTGATATTAACCACTTGCTTATTCAAACTATTATTTGAACAATTACGACTGTCCACGAAAATGTGGCTGCAACCCTTACATAGATTGAGTAACTGGTTACTTTTTATCAGCCTATTTTTTATTTGGTTATTACCAACAAATATCATGCTTTATTACAGTCTACTCTTGCCCGCGCTAGTGATGTTATTACACATAGCGGCGTTAGGGATCGATATTAAGCAACAGCGAACACAGCCACTATGTGCGCTACTATGTGGAGCGTTGATGTTTTTTTCCGCACAGCTTTACATGATTATTGTTGTGTTTAATTTCTATGATTTTAATGCGCGTGGTTTACCGTTTGTATTTTTTAGCTTTTTAATCTGCTCACTCAGTTTAAGCTTTGCTACCATCAAACACTTTTTAATCGAACGCGATGCCCAAGTTACTGCACAGCAGAGTAAAATAGCCCAAAGTGAAGCACAAGATGCCATCTTACAAGAACGTTTAGAGCTGCAAGAACAAGCTAGGTTAGATTTAGAAGCAAATATAGAAGAGCGAACGTTTGAACTTCAGGTCACTCTGCGTGAGCTTGAAGAAAAGAATCGCGCACTTGAACAAATCAATATGGAAGATCCATTAACACAAATAAAAAATCGCCGCTATTTCGATAAAAAGCTAGTAATGGACTTGCGTCGCTCTCGTCGGGAGCAAACATCTTTAAGCGTGATAATGCTCGACATAGACCACTTTAAGAGCATTAACGACACCTATGGGCACTTAATTGGCGACCAAACTATTCGTGCTGTGGCTGACATTATAAAAAGCCATTTAAAACGCCCACTTGACGAAGTAGCCCGTTATGGTGGCGAAGAGTTTGTTATCTTACTCCCCAATACCGCCCTCGGTGGTGCTGTAGAAATAGCGGAGCAAATCCGCCAAGCAATCATGGATGCGACAATTACAGTAGCAAACAATGAGATAAAGTTTACTATTAGTGCTGGTGTATATAGCGCCATCGCTGAAGACATTCACAATCCGGGATTATTCACCGACTGCGCCGACAAAGCACTTTATCATGCCAAGCAAAGTGGGCGTAATCGTGTAGTTAGTTTTCCAATTTTAGACTAGGAGCAAATAATGGCCCAATCAGGTCTCGACCTTTTCCCTTATACTCGCATGCGCAGAATGCGCCGCAATGATTTCTCTCGCCGCTTGATGGCTGAGAATCAACTCAGTGTGAATGACTTAATTTACCCAGTATTTGTGCTTGAAGGTAACAATCGCCGAGAAGCCATTGCATCGATGCCAGGCATAGAGCGCTTATCGATTGACTTACTGCTGATTGAAGCAAAAGAGTTGGTTGAATTAGGTATTCCTGCAATCGCTATTTTTCCGGTCACCCCTGCGGACAAAAAATCATTGCTTGCTGAAGAAGCTTACAATGATGATGCACTGGCACAACGCACTGTACGCGCACTCAAAGAAGCCTATCCAGAATTAGGGGTAATCACCGATGTAGCACTTGATCCCTTTACAGTGCATGGGCAAGACGGAATTATCGACGATGATGGCTATGTAATTAACGACATCACGACAGAAATATTAGTTAAACAAGCGATATCTCATGCACAAGCGGGTGCAGATATTGTTGCCCCTTCAGATATGATGGATGGCCGCATTGGCGCGATCCGTGAAGCGCTAGAGGCCGAAGGCCATATTCATACACGCATTATGGCTTATTCAGCTAAATATGCCTCAAGTTACTATGGACCATTTCGTGATGCAGTCGGTTCGGCTGGTAACTTAAAAGGTGCGGACAAAAAAACCTACCAAATGGACCCAGCTAATTCCGATGAAGCCATTCGTGAAGTAGCGCTGGATTTACAAGAAGGTGCTGACATGGTGATGGTGAAACCCGGTATGCCTTATTTAGATATCGTACGCCGAGTTAAAGATGAATTTGGTGTGCCGACGTTTGCTTATCAAGTGAGTGGCGAGTACGCGATGCATAAAGCGGCGATTGATAATGGCTGGCTTGCTGAAGAAGCCACAATTATGGAGTCCTTGCTTGCTTTCAAACGTGCTGGCGCTGACGGTATTCTTACCTATTTTGCAAAGCAGGCTGCACAACTGCTAAAAAGGTAAGCCTTATACATTTTTAATTTAGAAAAGGGCGATTCTGCGCCCTTTTTATTTCCATATTATTAACATTTTGTATTTTCTTTGTCATAAATTTTCCTTAAACTGTTTGTCCCACTCGGGACACAATACACGGGAAAAAATAATAATGTTCAAAACAAAAATAACGCCATTGGCGCTTGTAATTGCAAGCCTCAGTGCACCAGCTTCTGCTAATTTAATAATTTCAGAATATGTTGAAGGTGGTAGTAACAATAAAGCAATTGAGCTTTTTAATACCTCTGGCGAAACACTATCGCTTGATGGCTATAACATCTCACTTTTCGCCAATGGCAATGGCGACCTGACAGCTCCAAATAATACACTTGCTCTATCCGGTAGCTTAGCCGCCAATGGCACCTATGTAATCGTAAATGCAGGCTCTGTAGACGAGCTTAAAGCTAAAGCTGATATTGAAGCAACCGTTACTTATTTCAATGGTGATGATGCA
This sequence comes from Pseudoalteromonas rhizosphaerae, assembly GCF_028885455.1. Taxonomy (NCBI): domain Bacteria; kingdom Pseudomonadati; phylum Pseudomonadota; class Gammaproteobacteria; order Alteromonadales; family Pseudoalteromonadaceae; genus Pseudoalteromonas; species Pseudoalteromonas rhizosphaerae. The sequence continues at coordinate 477,450 of NZ_CP118496.1, read as the reverse complement.
TTGGTACTTACGAAAGACGGCACTATTGTTGATAGCTTTGGTCAGTTAGGCGTTGACCCTGGTAGCGAATGGTCAGCCGGAGGTGTTAGCACCAAGGACAAAAGCTTACGTCGCAAGCTAAGTATTACTGCAGGTCGCAGCGATGCTACTGCGTCATTTGATCCAAGTGAACAATGGCTACAATTTGATAAAGATGACTTTTCAGGGCTCGGTTTTCATGGTGAGAGTACTGAGCCAACCCCAGATCCAGAACCAGTTATTCCATTAGAATGCGGCGCAGCTAAAACACTTATCAGCGCAGTACAAGGTGAAGGTGGTGATAGCCCTCTATTAAACACAGAAATTGAGCTGGAAGGCGTAGTAACTGCTGATTTTCAAGGTAGTGAGCAATTAAGTGGCTTCTTTATTACATCACTTGATGCAGATATTGATACAAACCCACTTACTTCTGAAGGTATCTTTGTTTATTTTGCTAATACCGATGTCAATGTTGGTGATCACGTGCGAGTTAAAGGCAGTGTCGCAGAATACTTTAATGCCACCCAAATTGGTGATGTTAGTCAAGTAGAAGTATGTGCTACAGGCTTAACGCCAACAGCAACAAGCATCACTCTCCCTGTTAATAATGTAACCGATTTAGAAGCTTATGAAGGCATGCTGGTTTCACTAGAACAACCGCTGGTTGTTAGCAACAACTATGGTTTAGGCCGTTATGGTGAAGTAGGTCTTGCCACAGAACGCTTATATCAAGGTACACAAATAGCCCTTCCTGGTGATGCTGCTAACGCTGTTGAAGCCGAAAACATAAAAAAACAAATCTTACTTGATGATGGTTCAACGAAGCAAAACCTTGACCCAGTTTCTTACCCAGGTACTGGCTTAGACGCTTATAACACATTACGTTTAGGTGATTCTGTAAACGCAATCACTGGTGTAATGGGTTACAGCTTTGATCGCTATCGTATTCACCCAACAGTACAACCAACTTTTGTTGCAACTAACCCACGTACAAATGCGCCAGAACTGCACGCTGATGCAGATATTCGAATTGCAAGTTTTAATGTCCTTAACTACTTTAATGGTGATGGTCAAGGTGCTGGTTTCCCAACCAGTCGTGGCGCTGATAGTGAAGCTGAATTTATTCGCCAACAAGCGAAAATTGTCAGTGCACTTGTTGCTATAGAAGCTGATGTTATCGGCTTAATGGAAATCGAAAACGATGGTTTCGGTACAAATAGCGCTATTGCTAGTCTAGTTAATGCGTTAAACGATGAAGATAGCAATAATGAATACGCCTTTGTTAATTTTAACGTAGATAAAATTGGTACTGATGAAATTACCACCGCACTTATCTACCGTGCAAATAAAGTCGCACAAGTTGGCACCGCAGCTATCACAACCCAATATCCATTTGACTATAGTAACCGTACACCTATCGCACAAAGCTTCAAATCACTTGAATCAGAAGAAGTATTTACTGTTGCTGTAGCACATTTAAAATCCAAAGGTAGCTGTGGCAGTGCCGATGGCAACAATGCCGATTTAGGTGATGGGCAAGCATGTTGGAATGAGATCCGCGTTGCTGGTGCTAATGGCTTTGCAGACTGGCTTGATAGCAAGCCAACTGGTGTAGACGATGAAGACATCATTTTAGTAGGCGATATGAATGCCTATGCGATGGAAGATCCAATACGCGCATTTGCTGATAAAGGATTTAAAAATGTCGTCGCAGAATTAGATGGTAATACACTTGGCTATTCATATAGTTTTTCTGGCCGCATGGGTAGCTTAGATCATGCTGTTGCTAGTCCAAGTTTACTTGCTAAAGTTGTCGCAGCGACAGATTGGCATATCAATGCTGATGAGCCGATCAGTCTTGATTATAACGTAGAGTTTAAATCTGATTCTCAAGTTGCTAGCTTGTATTCAGAGAGTGCTTATCGTGCCTCTGATCATGATCCTGTAATTATTGATATTCAATCTACACCTGCTGTAGAGCCAACGCCTGAGCCACAAGCTCCAGTGCTAGAGCCTGAGCAGAGTTTTAACATCAGTGAAAATAGCCCTATTGGCACTGTCATTGGTCAATTGAGCTTTAGCGATGCAGATGCACAGTACACACCCGTTATTGGCTTTATTGTTTCTGGCCACAATGCAGTGACTATAAATGAGCAAGGACAACTAATCGTTGCTGGTGATTTAGACTATGAGTTTGAAAGAAAAATCACATTAATGGTACAAGCAAAAGACAGTGCTGGTAATTTATCAAATGCACAGCTTGTGTACATTAATATCGCTAATGATGAGACTGATGACGAAGACGATGACTCAGGTTCATTATTTTGGTTAACGTTACTGGCGTTACCACTAACACTCCTGCGCCGTAAAAAAGCGTAGTATAAGCTAAACTCTGCTTGAATAGGTTTATTCAGCAGAGTTCAGATTAGTAAAAAGGCCGCTAAACTGCGGCCTTTTCTATGCATTACATTCAGTATGCTGTGAATTATTACAGCGATTCTTCTTTTTGCTATACCAACACCTAATTGACTGCTGGGCTTGCTCGTCAAACTGCCAGTTATAAAAACAAATTTCTTTGTTATTTTCTAAAGAAACCGATAATACAGTCAGTAATTTTAATGAGTTAAATTGAATATCAACAATTTCATCTGCATTAATATATTTTTTACTTAACCCTTGAGAGTAATAAATACCCGCTTTATAACAATGCATAAAACGTAAGTTGACGATACTTAAAATTGAGATAATAAAAATAACAGGAACAATAATTAGGGCTAAAAAAGTCTGATTAACAGCAAAGATGATTGTTAGCAAAAAAGCAACTGTACAAAGGGTTAGTATCATAACTAACTGCAACAGCCAGTTTGGGCTCAATTTAATTGCATTCATATAAACGTCCTAAAAAAGTACACATATATGTCTCTTTATTCGAGAGACTTCCATTTCTCTAATATGCGTATATGGGTGGCATAAGCGGGTATTCTACCTGTATTAGTAACTAAGATTCAAGTAATTGCACTACTTTTTACCTAGTTATAAATAACTAGTTTAATTAGTAAAACAGCCAGCTTTTAAACTACAACTTATGAGTGGAATGACGTTTAAACTGCAGTAATAAATAGTTGATTCTTTTTCTATTATTTAACTGTTTGCTTAAATAACTACTAAAGAGTGCTAACTACTCATTACTAGCATGACAACAAAAAAGTATTCGATTGTTGGAGGGATAATATTTCTGGCAATAAAAAACCCGCAACAGGTGCGGGTTTTTTTAAGAGTTTAAAGGCTAATTACTTAGCAGCTTTTTTCTCTTTTTCTGCAGCGATTACAGTTTCAGCTACGTTTTGTGGACATGGTGCATAGTGTGAGAACTCCATAGAGAACTGACCACGACCTGATGTCATTGTACGTAATGAACCGATGTAACCGAACATTTCTGATAACGGAACGTCAGCTTTAATACGAACGCCTGTTAAACCAGCTTCTTGGTCTTTCATCATACCACGACGACGGTTAAGGTCACCGATTACATCACCAACGTGATCTTCTGGAGTGAACACGTCAACTTTCATGATTGGCTCAAGAAGTTGTGCGCCCGCTTTAGGGATCGATTGACGGAAAGCGCCTTTAGCAGCGATTTCGAATGCGATTGCAGATGAATCCACGGCATGGAAGCCACCGTCGAAAAGTTCAACTTCAACGTCAAGCACTGGGAAGCCAGCTAGCACACCTTCGCTCATCATTGACTTGAAGCCTTTCTCAACTGCAGGCCAGAATTCTTTAGGTACGTTACCACCAACAACTGATGATTTAAACGTGAAGCCTGAAGCAACTTCGCCTGGCTTGATGCGGTAGTCAATTTTACCGAACTGACCAGAACCACCTGATTGTTTCTTATGCGTGTAGCTATCTTCGATTTCACGAGTGATAGTTTCACGGTAAGCAACCTGTGGTTGACCAACGATAAGGTCTACGCCGTAAGTACGCTTAAGGATATCAACTTTGATATCTAAGTGAAGCTCACCCATACCTTTAAGGATAGTTTCGCCTGAATCTTCATCAGTCTCAACTTGGAAAGATGGATCTTCTGCAACCATTTTACCGATAGCAACACCCATTTTCTCATTACCGCCTTTATCTTTAGGCTGTACAGCAATCGAGATTACTGGAGTTGGGAATACCATTGGCTCAAGTGTTACTGGGTGCTTAGGATCACAAAGAGTGTGACCAGTTTGCACGTTTTTCATACCTACGATTGCAATGATGTCACCAGCTTGTGCGCTAGTTAATTCGTTACGGTCGTCTGCTTGCATCTCAACCATACGGCCAACACGCTCAGTTTTACCAGTAAACGCGTTAAGGATAGTGTCACCCTTATTAAGTTTACCTGAGTAAATACGTACGAAAGTTAATGCACCAAAACGGTCATCCATGATCTTAAACGCTAACGCTTTGAATGGTTCGTCAGTAGATACGATTGCGAATTGACCATTTTCGTTACCTTCTTCATCCATAAGAGGTTGAGGATCAACTTCTGTAGGAGATGGTAAGTAGTCAACAACAGCGTCAAGTACTAATTGCATACCTTTGTTCTTGAAAGCAGAACCACAGTATGTAGGGAAGAAAGCAAGGTCACGAGTACCTTTACGGATACAACGCTTGATATCTTCTAAAGAAGGCGCTTCACCTTCCATATACGCTTCAAGAAGTTCGTCGTCTTGCTCTAGAGCAGTTTCAACAAGCATTTCATAGTATTCTTCAGTTTTGTCTACCATGTCAGCTGGAACGTCTTCGATCGTGTAGTTCTCTGGAAGACCAGTTTCGTCCCAGATGTATGCTTTTTTAGTTAAAACATCAACAACACCACAGAACTCATCTTCGATACCGATTGGTAACGTCATGATTAGTGGGTTTGCGCCAAGTACTTTACGTACTTGCTCTGTTACACGGTAAAAATCAGCACCCATACGGTCTAATTTATTTACGAAAATAACACGTGCAACTTCTGATTCGTTAGCATAACGCCAGTTAGTTTCTGATTGTGGCTCAACACCACCAGAACCACAGAATACACCGATGCCGCCATCAAGTACTTTTAATGAACGGTATACTTCAACTGTGAAGTCAACGTGTCCAGGAGTATCGATAACGTTAAAACGGTGATCTTTCCAGAAACAGCTTACAGCCGCAGACTGGATAGTAATACCGCGCTCAGCTTCTTGTTCCATGAAGTCAGTTGTTGATTCACCATCATGAACCTCACCAGTTTTATGGATTTGACCAGTAAGCTTTAGGATACGCTCAGTAGTCGTGGTTTTACCCGCATCAACGTGCGCGAAAATACCAATGTTTCTGTACTTCGATAAATCTGCCATTATTTTACTCTTAATAAAGTCGAAAAATTATTCGGCGGGAGTATAGCATTACTTATAGCGAACATCACCATACATGTCGCTTAAAATGCAATCAATTTTATAATATTTTACTTTCTATGGGTTTTGAAGCGCATAGCCACACTAAAGCCGAGCGCTTTAGCCATTTTATGCACTTTTAAAAAAGCACCGCTGACCCTTCACATAGGTCGCCTGAATACTAAAATCGCTGTTTAAAATAGCAAAATTCGCATGTTTACCTTCCGCTAAAGAACCAACTTGGCTGGCAATATTAAGAAATTGCGCGGGCACAATGCTGGCCATATTTATCGCCTCACGTAGCTCAACACTGCCTAATTGATGCATATTTTTAACTGCTTGCTCAAGCGTTAAAGTGCTGCCAGCTAACGAGCCGGAGGCAGTTCTCGCCACACCTTGTTGCACAACAACATCCATTTTACCCAATTTATACTCACCATCATTTAGTCCACCGGCATTGATACAATCACTGATCAAAGCGATTTTTTGTGGACCTTTTAGCTTATAGATCAGCTTTAAAATTGTAGGATGAAGATGTACACCATCTGCAATCACTTCAACAAGTGCGTCATCATTCATCAATACCGCGCCGGCACAACCTGGATCACGATGATGAATGCCACGCATCCCATTAAAAACATGCACCCCACCGCATGCGCCATGCTCAAGTGCGCTTTGAGTTTGTTCATAATTGGCATCACAGTGACCAAGCATTACCCTAATTCCTTGCGCTGTCAGGTATTCAATTAATGCATTTGCGCCTGGCTTTTCTGGCGCCAACGCAACCACTTTTAAGCTGCCCATGGCTGCATTAATCATCGCTTCTAGATGCGACTGCGATAGCTCTAAAAAGTAATCTTGATTGTGCGCGCCTTTATGAACTTCACTGAAAAACAGGCCCTCACTATAGCCACCTAGCAACTGTGCACCGCTAGGTTGCTGCGTGTATGCCTGACCAATTACACTCATAGCATTAAGTGTTTGTTGCCAATCGGTGGTCACAGTCGTTGCTAAAAAGCCTGTTACTCCATGCTCTGCAAGTGAGCATGAAATCGTTTCAATACTACTCATTTTACAATCAATCACATCACAACCTTCGCGACCATGAATGTGCAAATCAATTAAGCCTGGAATAATTGCAGCATTACCATAATCATCAATAGGCACACCGGCTGTAGGGTTTTGCGTAAAGTGACTAATAATGCCATTTTCAACTAACATGAAGTGATTTTTAAGTACTCGTTCTTGACAATAAATTACATCAGCTTTGACGTAAAACACGGATCCAATCATGCCAGCGCTCCCACTTGTTCTTTGGCCAAAATAGCGGCACCGCGAGCGCCACTGGCATCGCCAAATTCAGCAAGCACTATTTTTGGCACCCGAATATCAGCAAATACATACGGTACGATTGCCTCTTCAAGCTTGCTCATTAGTTCATCAACTAAAGACATACCGCCACCAACTACAATCACCTCAGGGTCATAGGCCATAATAATTGCCGCAAAAGTACTGCCAATTAAATCCAAATAACAGGCAAAGCTTTGTTGGCAAAATACGTCGCCTTTTCTCAACCCTTCAACAATTTCAAAAGTAGTTAATACTTCGCCAGAAAAGTGCTGGTAAATTCTCGCCAAGCCAGGGCCTGCAATATAACTTTCAATGCACCCTGTTAAACCACAGCCACATTTTAAAATAGGTAACTGGTACTTCTGCTGTAACACTGCAGAAAGTGCGTAATGACCGTATTCACCTGCAATTCCCTGGGCGCTTTTATACAATTTACCATCAATACACAGCCCACCACCCGCACCAGTACCAAGAATTGCACCGAACACCCTGGTATGTTGTAAACCAACGCTGCTGCGCGCTTCTGAGAGTGCAAAACAGCGGCAATCGTTTTCGATCGCAACCGGGCGATTTATTAACTGAGCTAAATCTTGCGCGGCATTTTTACCGGTCGCGTGAGGCACGTTAGCCGACAGTACTTGTTGGTTCGCATTAACGATGCCAGGCATACCAATACCGACCGCACCGTGACATTGATATTTATGATCGGCACTTAAAATCATACCTACTAACGCATTTAGAAAGTCTTGATAACTATTTTGCGGAGTCGCAATGCGCCATGATTCAAGTTGCTTTAATGATGCGTCAAATACAGCAAGTTCAATTTTACTACCGCCAATATCAATGCCATAAATATACTGCTTAGTCATTAATATCACCTTGTTTTAGCGGGTAAATCGTCACCCCTTGCACCACTCGGTTTACTTCACCAGTTGGGCATGGGTTATCTACTGTAATGCCTAATTGCCACGCTTTATAGAACGACATTATTTGCGCGCAGACCATATAATATAAGCCATTAAATACATCGTCTAATTGCTGCATCACCGTGTCATCTGGCAGCGCCAAGGCATGAACATCAATAGCTTTATTATCGCTACGTAACTCATTCAACAAATCAATATCGTACTGCTTGGTATAGGTATTAGTTGAGCCAAATAAAATAATTAAGGTTTTATCATCAACCAATGATTTTGGGCCGTGACGAAAACCAAGCGGGGATTCAAAATACCCCATAACTTGACCCGCACTTAATTCTAATAATTTTAATGCTGATTCTTGCGCATAGCCTTTTAAGGATCCTGCGCCTAAATACACTAAGCGATGCATAGGCAGTTCAGCCAATGCTTTTAGTTCAGCTAATTTTCCAGCAATATTTTTTTCAACCGCTTCTGCAATAGTTAAAACAGCGTTATCTGCATCACTAAATATTGCCACACTTGCCACCAACATTGAGGTAAAACTACTGGTCATAGCAAAGCTGTGATCAAGTGTTTTCGTAGGCATCAATAACGAGAAATAGTTTTCATCTTGCGCTGCTTGTTTATGCAGTGCTCCATCGGGGTTACAAGTAATAAATAGATGCGCGCAGTGTTTTACATAGTTATTCACTACATCAACAGCGGCAACACTTTCAGGACTATTGCCCGAGCGTGCAAATGACACTAATAAAGTTGACTTATTTGGCTGTAAATACTGCTCTGGGCAGGCAACAAGCTCTGTGCTACTAACACTTCGACAAGCAATATCCAATTGTTGATTCAAGTAACCAACAACCGCCTCTCCAACATAAGCTGAGGTACCGGCACCGGTAAAAATTATTTGCGCATTTGGCTTATCTAATACGCCCGCAAGCCAACTATCTAGCTGCGCTCGTGCAGCTTTTACAATACTGAGCGTTGCTCGCCAACAATCGGGCTGCTGCATAATTTCTTTTGCAGTCCATAAACTATTTTTAGCTTCTAAAAGGGTTTCATCAATTGCTAAATAACTAGACATTACTACCTCACTTACGTCTATTGTTGTTTAAAACACGCATCTGCGTAGCGACTGGTTACTTGCATTATGTGATGAAGTACCAAAGATTTAGGGCTGTTTTGCAGGGTGTTATTTCGCACTGCAAGATACTGCAATGGCATATATTGGCTTAGTAACGGCAGTGGTATCGGTTGTTTTTGTAAATTACTAAATAGCTTATCAACGGCAGCTTGATTGCCTTGTTGTCCCCAGTAATAACGGATTCGGTCACTAAAACTAAAGCGACGATAAAGTTGCTGCACTGATTTATCAACTTGATAAAAACGCTGCCAATTTTTCGGAAACTGCTGCATATCAGCATCAATAACAGTGCGTATATGTGAACATTGCTCAGTGTCTATTAGCGCATCTTCAATATGGCTTAATGCAAATAATGCCTCACGCAAAGCAAAGGTAAGCTCTGGGCCCACTTTTAAAATCGCAAAATGATCATTTACTAATTGTTGATACGCGATGGGCGTTTGATAATCAGTTGAATGTGCTTCAAAGGCAATGCCATCAACGGCCTTTATATATTGCTTTAGCTGTTGCGCTTTAGCGCTATCATAATCAAATACTTGCGTGTTATCGAATTCCACACCTGGCTGTACAACCAAGCCAACTACTCGCTGCCATGCCGATGATAACCCCTGCTGTAAAAATGCATCGTGATGCAATGCCAATGTACTAGCAACATGGTCAGTTTCTGTGACTGCAAGCGTATCTATTTGCTCATCGGCACCACCGGGCGGCGGCACCTCAGTACCAATAACATAAACTAAGTCACTGCGGCCAAAGGTATCTAATGCTGTTTGTTCAGCCACTGCACACAACTGCGCCGCACGTGTTGCAACTGTTTCATCTGCTAAAATTAATTCATCATCGGCGCAGCGCATACTGGTGTCTAAGTGAATTTTTTTGAATCCTGCACCAACATAACTGGCGATCAACTGCTCAGCTTTTTGCATCGCCGATTCAGCGCTTTCATCACACCAACACACAGGGCCTAAATGGTCACCGCCAAGGATCAGCTTATCAATTGCAAACTCTTGCTTTGTCGCCAGCTGCTCAATAAATGCCATAAAATCAGCAGGTAACATACCCGTATAACCACCAAACTGATTGACCTGATTAGCGGTTGCTTCGATTAATAAATAACTATTATCTTGTTTGGCTTGCAATATGGCAGCTTCTAGCACCAATGGATGAGCCGAACAAACGGCATAAATACCCTGTTTTTCGCCGCGTTTATTCGCTGCGATTAATTGCTGTAATATCGTCATTGCAAGCCTCTTCGTTAGATAATCTTTGTTTAGTTATGAAAGTTAAAGATCGAGAATATGTAACCGCACACCTGCATCTTCGAGCGCGGTTTTTATCTCTGCTGGAATTCCACTGTCTGTAACCAGTACGTTTATTTCACTGGCGGCAATAATTTTATGCACGCCTTTACGATTAAATTTACTAGAATCTGTTACTACTATGATCTCTCGCGATACTTCACACATCACCCGATTTAGCAGAGCTTCAAGCTCAAAGTGCGTTGTAATACCAATATCTTTTTCAAAGCCATCAACACCCAAAATTAACTTATCAAAGTGATATTGTTGTAAGTGCTGTTCAGCTTGGCGGCCATAAAATGACAGTGATTTTTTACGTAGCGTGCCACCAGTCATTAACACTTCAACCGATGGCGCATTAAGTAGTGAGTGCGCCACATTTAAGCCATTGGTCATGACAACTACGCCGTGGTGGCTGGTTAGATTTTTAGCGACTTCTTCAGTTGTTGTCCCTGAGTCTAAAATAATCGATTCACCATCCTTAATTAGACTCGCTGCAAATTTACCTAAGCGCTCTTTAATACCGCGATTTGCATCGTGTTTTTCTTTTAATGATAATTCTTGAGTTAAGCGATTACTGGCAACTGCACCACCACGGGACCGTACCAACAATCCTTTTTCATCCAACTCATTTAAGTCGTTACGGATAGTTACCGTTGAAACACCAAACAACTGAGCCAACTCAGGAACCTGCACCCGCTCTTGTTTGTAGACCAATTGCACAATCTCATGACGCCTTTCGATAGTGTTAAGCATGTCCGCTCTCTTTCATTGTTAACTTTCATTCATTGTACGCAGCTTTCGTTTACTTTCAATTCAATTTTTTTACATTTATCTTTAAACATTAAAAAATGCAATTAAGCCACTGTAAGTAAAGACTTTAAAATAAAAAATAAAAACAACACCCTTAAAAATGAAAGCAAACGAAAGATTTTTATCTTGCATTGACATTTTGTTGTGTGTACAAATAAAAGCCTGCGAAAACAAATTTACAAATAATAAACAATAAGGGCAATGTTATGGGCGATCTCAACCGTAGACGATTTTTACAATCAATGGCCGCAATTGCAGCAACCAGCGCGGCTTTGGGTTGTGCTTCTACCACCAATTCCAAATCAATATTAAGAACCGCACAACAAGGACGTTCAACCCTTGGCTTAACTGTGCCAAAAATGGACGTAGTAAGGGTTGGTTTTATTGGCGTGGGTGAACGTGGTGTTGGTGCTGTTAAGCATTTTTGTCATCTCGATGGCGTTGAAATTAAAGCAATTTGTGATACCCATCAGGCCGTTGTAGACAGGGCCGTGAAGATTGTTGTTGATAAAGGTTTTAAAAAACCAGACACCTATGGCAAAAACGATCACGATTACCGCCGTATGCTAGAGAGACAAGATATTGATATTGTTATTATTTCAACACCATGGCAGTGGCATACGCCGATGGCTGTCGATACCATGGAAAGCGGCAAGCATGCTTTTGTTGAAGTACCAGCAGCAGTGACTGTAGAAGAGGCATGGCAACTAGTAAACACCTCTGAGCGAACTCAGAAAAACTGCATGATGTTGGAAAATGTTTGCTACGGACGCGACGAATTAATGGTTCTTAATATGGTTCGCCAAGGCGTTTTTGGTGAATTGTTGCATGGTGAAGCAGCATATATCCATGAGCTACGCTGGCAAATGAAAGAAATTGACCATAAAACAGGTTCTTGGCGTACACCATGGCATGCAGCAGTTAATGGTAATTTATACCCAACTCATGGCTTAGGCCCTGTTTCACAATACATGAATATCAATCGTGGCGATCGTTTTGACTATATAAGCTCGATGAGCTCGCCATCATTAGGCCGTGCAGCCTACGCTAAAAAAGAATTCCCCGCAGATCATAGCCGCAACAAACTTAACTATATTGCGGGTGATATGAATACCAGCATTATTAAAACGGTTAAAGGTCGCAGCATTATGGTGCAACACGATACCACCACCCCACGTCCTTATTCTCGTCATAACTTAATTCAAGGCACTAACGGTGTGTTTGCTGGCTTTCCAAATAGGATCGCACTTGAGCAAGGTGGCAGTAAAAGCTATCACGAGTGGGATTACGACATGGCTGATTGGTATAACAAATACGATCATCCGCTCTGGCAAAAAATGGGCGCTGAGGCTGAACGCAACGGCGGCCATGGTGGCATGGACTTCTTGATGTTTTGGCGGATTATTTTTTGCCTACGCAATGGCGAACCACTTGATCAAGATGTGTATGACGCAGCCGCATGGTCAGCTGTTTTCCCGCTATCTGTTGATTCTGTAGCCGATAGAAGTAACAGCAAAGACTTCCCAGATTTCACCCGTGGTCTTTGGCAGCAAGCAAAACCACTTGGCATTATTTCGTAATTAACCTCACGCGTGTTGGAGAAAAATACACTCAACACGCGTGGCAATAACTCAATAAAAAAACAACCATCAACAAGTAAAATACAGGTAACTATTATGAAAGCACAACTAAAACTGTCCACACTGTTTTTGTCTATGAGCGCCATCTTCAGTGGCACCTCGCTGGCAGCTGATGAAGACAAAAAAAAAGAAAAAGAAGCCGAAGCAGAGCAAGTCGAAGTAATTGAAGTTAGAGGTGTTCGCTCGAGTATTAAAGAATCCCTGTATTTAAAACAACAAGCTGTGGGGGTTATGGATGCTATCGTTGCTGAAGATATCGGTAAGTTTCCCGACCAAAACATTGCCGAGGCATTGCAACGGATGACGGGGATTGCAATTACCCGTAACGGCGGCGAGGGCCAAAATGTTACCGTGCGAGGTTTAGGTGGTGACTACAACGTTACCACCGTTAATGGCCGACGCATGGCATCAGAGCATTCTAGCCGTAACTTTAATTTTGATTTAATCGCCCCCGAAATAGTCCAATCCCTCGAAGTATACAAATCCCCACAAAGTAAAACACAAGAAGGCGGCATTGGCTCAGTTATCAATATCAAAACCCGCAAACCTTTGGATTTAGATGGTTTCACTTTATCAGGCAGTGCCAAAGGCATTTATGAAGAACGTACTGGCGACACCAATCCACAAGCTTCGTTTTTAATTAGTGATACCTTTTTTGATAATACCTTTGGAGCGCTGTTTACAGCGGTATATTCTGAACGTACACAGCGTGAAGACTCTTATGAAGGTGAAGGTTTTTATGATCCAGACGAGAATGTTGATGTACGTATCCCAATCGATAGTAACGGCAACGGCAAGCTTGAAGATAATGAGCAATCATACCCATCGATTATTCCAGGCTATGTACGTTATTCAAATTGGCAGGATACGCGTGAGCGACTGGGTGCAAGCTTAGCGCTGCAATGGCGCCCGTCAGATAGTATAGATGTTAACTTTGACAGCATGTACTCACAATACGAAACCAATGGTGAGCAATATCAAATTTCATTTGTAACCTATGATGAATCTTGGACACCGGGGATCCCCGCTATCGGTGAAGTAAAGTTCAATGAAGATGGTAACGCTAATTATGTAGAACTAGTTGATGGCGCAATGGCTGAGCTGTTAAATGTGTCTGTGCCACGTAATACAGATACTTGGCAATGGGGTTTTAATACGGTTTGGTATGCCACAGAGAGCTTAACGGTTGATTTAGATATTTCACAGTCACAAGCTAAAAATGTCAGCAATGGTAACAATCGTTTTATTGTTGCACGTGGTTTTGTTGATGGTATCACTATCGACCAAACCGGTAGTAATATGCTGCCAGATGTGACCATGACCCCAGCACTGAGTGCAGAACAACCTTTTGGTGCGCATTACAGCTACAATTCAGGCACCGATGTGAAAGACCAAATAGAAGAGGTGCGCTTAGCAGCAACCTATATTCCCTCTTTTGAACTAGTGAAAGATATTCAATTTGGCGTTCATTACGGCAAACAAACCAAAGAACGCAGTGTTTATAAATCAAAAAATGCATCAATGTTCAGTAATGGTGGCGCTTATTTTAAAAACTCAGAATACGACAGTTTTGACGACTCAAGTGTTGAAGAGCTAGGCGGCTTAAACTTATTTCGTTTACCAGCAGATGTACTCGTGCCAGCTAACTTTGATAACTTCTTAGATGGTGAGCCTGGTAAACATCCTGATCCATGGGCAAGCTTTAATTACGACAAACTGTATGCTTTTTATGAATCAATTAATCCACAAGCGGCGCAAGATAAAATTGTCGCAAAGAACAGCCCAAAGGATTCATTCGCCCTTACTGAGCAGACCTTAGCGGCTTTTGTTGAAGCAAATCTACAAGGCGATATTGCTAAACTGCCTTTTGCACTAAACATGGGCGTCCGTGTAATACAAACCGATGTCACATCAGATGGTTACATCTTTGATGTTGATAATGTTCGTTACAATATAACCGAAAAAGATGGCGCATTAAGCTATCGCGTTGAGGGTGAAATTGAAGATTATTACACCCGCTCTACCACTGAAGAAAGCTACACCGACGTACTACCGAGCTTAAACTTTAAATTGCATCTACGTGATGACTTACTCTATCGTTTTAGTGCGGCTAAAGTAATCACACGGCCAAACTTAGATTATCTATCGCCTTATAGCTACTTAGATTTTAATAATGCCGAATACCATGCCTCAAACCCGGGTATTAAGCCACTAAGAGCCAATCAAATAGATACGACGATTGAATGGTATTTCTCTGACTATGGTGCACTAACCTTTGCAGCCTACTATAAAGACATCGAATCAGTGATTGCCCGCGGCCGAGTAGGCACTGCGCAAGTGGGTAATTATTTTAAAGATGGAGTGGCTGTAGAAGGCCCAGTTTTTACAAAAATCTCACCTACATCGGAAAAAGGCGCAACAATTTTAGGCTTTGAAACAGCTTATCAGCAGTCTTTTGACGAAATACTTCCAGCACCATTCGATGGCCTGGGTGTACAAATAAACTATACTTTCACAGACAGCAGCTATGACGACGAAGAGCTAAATGATCTGCCATTTGTGGGGATGTCTGAGCACTCGTATAACGCGGTTATTTATTATGAAAAAGGTGATTATCAAACTCGTATTGCTTATAACTGGCGCGACGACTACTTAGTCTATCCTGATGCATGGGGCGGACCAGAGTGGGCGGCAGACTACGGCCAATACGATTTCAGTGCCAGTTACAATATCACTGAGAAAGTGCGAGTTGATTTAAGCGTAACCAACTTAACCAATGAAAGACAGTGGTCATACGTAAAAACAGAAGAACAAATTCGTCGCTTAGCGCGCTATGGTCGCTCGATTAGCCTTGGCTTTTCAGCATCATTTTAAGCTTATACCCAAACCACCTCAAGATGCAAAATTCACATCTTGAGGAGGCTTGGGTATACCCTCTTATATTAGCGCCGTTTGTCGGCGCTTTTTATGGAGCTCACTATGAGAGTTTTACTATTTATTGGTTCATTATTATGGACTTCATTTTCGCCATTTGCAGTGGCAAACCAAACCACGGATTACTTTATTCCCAGTTATGGCAATAGTGCTACTAGCCATAGTATCGCAGCAAATAAAAAACTGATTAGTGATGTGGGGATCACGCACTGGCAAGACTCTGCAATACCAGTTAATCACTACTTTTACCTGCCAACAAAAGCGGCTTTTAATTTAAAGTTGCGCGTAAAAGTTGCAGGCGATCGCAGCCAGCTTAAAGTCGACTTTAATCAACAGAGTCAGTTAATTACGCTCACTAATCAGCAATTTCAAGATATCGATCTTGGCGAGTTTCTGCCAGATCAAATCGGATACCAACAGTTGCAACTTACCGGTATCGCTAAAACAGCTGACACCTTTGCTGATATTCAAGGTCTTATTGTCACGCTAGATAAAGAGTCGGCGGCGCCTTTATATGTAAAAGATGATATTTATTGGGGTCGTCGCGGGCCTTCCGTGCATTTAAACTATCCCATACCTGACAAGACTAAAAACTATCAATGGTTCTATTCAGAGCTGAGCGTACCACAAGGGTATGATCATCAAGGCTCGTATTTTATGGCCAATGGTTTTGCTGAGGGTTACTTTGGTATGCAAGTAAACTCTGACACTGAACGCCGTGTATTATTTTCAGTATGGAGTCCTTTTCAGACCGATGATCCAGCTGCTATTCCTGTGGAAATGCGTATTCAGCAATTAGCTAAAGGGCATGATGTGTATACCGGTAAGTTTGGTAATGAAGGTTCTGGCGGGCAAAGCTATTTAGTATTCCCTTGGCAAGCAGAACAAACCTACCGCTTTTTATTGAAAGTAAATCCGACTGAAAACCTTGCTAATCATACCGACTACAGCGCATATTTTTATGACCCTATCGCCGCAAAGTGGCTGTTCATTGCTTCATTTAGACGCCCTAGTACAGATACATATGTGGCAAGGCCACACAGCTTCTTAGAAAACTTCATCCCTGATGCAGGGCAATTCGAGCGCAAAGCGCTATACAGTAATCAGTGGCTCAGAGATACTCAAGGCCAATGGCACTCGCTTGATAAAGCACAATTTACTTATGATGCAACGGCTGCCAAGCAATCGAGAATGGATTATCAAGGAGGCACTGAAAACGCAGGTTTTTACTTACGCAACACTGGCTTTTTTACAGGCCCAACTAAATTACACAGTGAATTTGAACGCCCAGTTGGTCAAGCGCCTGAGGTAGACTTAAGCGCTTTGCCAGATAACTAAGCCATTTTATAACAGCGCTCTGGCCGACCTATGCTGCCATAGCTTTGGTCGGCACTGACTTGCTCTGCCTCTAGTAAATATTCTAAGTAACGGCGTGCAGTTGAGCGACTTACTCCTACAAGATCGCCCATTTGCTGTGCTGTAAAAGGCGTTTTTTTGTGCTCTTTAAATGCATCAATAATCTTTTTTAAAGTAAGCTGATCAACCCCTTTCGGCAGTCTAACCGGTGCTTTACTTTGTTCGCTTGAGCCAAATAAAGTGTCGACCATAGATTGGGTCACCTCGTTAGCATCAGACAAACACTGCTGGCGTGACTCAAATCGCGCTAACGCCTGATCAAGTCGATTAAGCATCAAAGGTTTAACCAAAAAATCACACGCCCCTAACTGCATTGCCTTTTCAAGAGTTTCGACTTCTTTGGCGGCAGTCAGTAGCATCACTTCGCTTTTAATTGAGCGCCGACGCAAGTCTGTTAATAACTCAAGGCCATTGCCATCTGGTAGATGGATATCAAGTAAGATCAAATCGGGCTCTATCGCCTGTAATAGCGCGGTAGCTGTACTTAAGTTTGCTGCAATACCAACTACTTGATACTGACCTTGACGCAAGCTTTGTCGGGCAGTTTGATTCCCCGCAACCCCATTCGGTAAAAGCAGGTATTGAGCAAGAAGTTGTGCAACTTCGAGCTCATCTTCGATGATAACTACTGAATATGTCATTTTTTATTACTCATTTTAGCGTTGCAATGTTAGCCCATTTACTTTTATTATTGTTTGCTTGGCCACTGCTTATTAGCCTAAATTACCTTATGGTTATTTAGGAATATAGACGCTTAATCGCGCGCCTTTTAAATCTGACTCACCAATTTCTAAACTACCACCACACGAATCTAAATTAGTTTTCACTAAATATAAACCAATGCCATGCTCTGCCCCTGCTTTTGAACTGTATTGTGGGGTAAATATCACTTCATGGTCGTTACCCAAGCCAAAACCACTGTCTTCGACATCAAACAATAATGTCTTACTCGTTTCATCAACCGTGACTCGTACATGAGGTTCTCGATCTTTACTGGCTCTGATCGCCGCATCAATGGCGTTATCAATTAAGTTGCCCAAGATTGATACTACTCGTTCTAACATTTCAGTACGTGCGATGGCACCAAGTAAACTTTCTGGGTTTAATTCCAATACTACGTTTAACTCGCGGGCTTTATGGTATTTACCCACCAGCAAACCGGCTAACACAGGATCTTGAATACGTTCTAATAAATGGTGGATCTGTGCTTGTGAACCTTGGCTTTCTTGGCCGATCAATTCGATTGCTTGCTCATTTTTACCCATTTGAATAAGCGCCCCAATTAGATTTAGCTTATTCGAATAGTCATGGGTTTGCACCCTTAACAACTCGGCAAATGCTTGTACTTTAGTAAGTTGCTGGCTCAAGTATTCAAGCTCATCAGCTGGGCGCAGAGTGAGTAAAATACCATCCGCCTGCCCTTGCACTTGCAATGAAAAACGCGACAACACCAAACGTTTATCCGCAGCAAACAACTCAAAGCCAACCATTTTACGACGCTGATTTCGTAATAAAAACTCAGCATGCTCTGGCAGTAAATCTTTCAGAGTTAATGACTGATTAATACAGGCAACTGGTTTATCTAAAATTTCGCAAGCACGCTGGGTCAGTTTGCGTACTCGTCCGTCGGGATCAAGTGCAATAACACCGCTACGCATGGTATTTAAAATAGCGTCCTGCTCTGAAAACAACCTCGCTATTTCATCTGGTTGCAAACCAAAGATGGCATTTCTTACTCGCTGACCAATAAAGATAGCGGCAATAATACTCAAAGCAACTAACAACAAACCCCAAATCATAATTTCAACAATCCGCTCACGGATCAACGGCTCAACCGATTGCACTAAAAAACCGACCGAGACCAAACCAATAATATTTTGTTGCTCATCGTATACCGGCACTTTACCGCGAATGGATTCACCTAAGCTGCCCTGCGCCACTGAAATATAACGCTCGCCGTGTAACGCGTCTTGGCTATCACCGCCAACCATTTTTTTACCGAGTTTATTGCTATCTGGATGGACGATTCGATGCGCATTTTTATCACCAATAACAATAAAATCTGCGCCAGTTAGCTGGCGCAGATTTTCTATTTCTTGGTTGATTGCCACCAAGTTACTAGGGTTCTTTAAAGCTTTAACGACATCATCGCTTGATGCAATACTCGTCGCCACAGCGAGTGCTTTGTCACCAATGTGATCATGCAAACTTTGTGCGGTAATTCGATACACCAAACCGCCAAATAACACCGCTTGTAATACACACAGCCCTGTAACCCAAATTATTAACCGCGTTTCTAAACGCTTAGGCTTTTTAACTATGTTTTGCAGCGGATTTTGCGTCTTGGTGTAGCTCATTTTTTACCTCAATTATGCATGCTCTTGCTTCACTTTAAGCGCCGCTTTATCTGCCCGGCGTTGGGTTATAAAGTCTTTTAATGGAAATAACAACACTAATATTGAGATAATAAAAATGCTCAATGTTAGTGGGCGTTCCCATAAGAAGCTTAATGAACCATCCGAGATCATCATTGAACGACGGAAGTTACGCTCAATCATGTCGCCTAAAATAAAGCCTAATAGTAATGGTGCCATTGGGAAAGCCAGTAATCGTAATACCAACGCCACCACAGCAAAGCCAACCATCATAAATAAATCAAAGGTATTAAAGGAAACTAAATACACGCCAATTAAGCTGAAGAACAAAATCATTATCGTTAATACTGATTTTGGCATCGCTAATACTTTTGCAAAATATGGTATCAAAGGAAGATTCAAAATCAGCAATACGATGTTACCAAAGTACATGCTAACGATAACCGCCCAAAATACACTTGGGTTTTCTTGCATCAGCATTGGACCTGGCTGAATACCGTAAGCAATTAAGGCACCTAACATAATGGCAGTCGTACCCGAGCCTGGAATACCTAATGTAAGTAATGGTACAAATGAACCGGTACACGCTGCATTATTTGCAGACTCTGGCGCTGCCAAGCCTCGTAATGAACCCTTACCAAACTTTTCTTTTAAGCCTTTAGGCGCTAAGTTACGTTCCGTCGCATACGCCATAAAGCTAGCGATAGTGGCACCTGCACCCGGCAATACGCCAACAATAAAACCAAGTATAGACGAGCGGCCAATAACTGGCGCAATGTCTTTGATCTCTTCTTTGGTCAATTTAGTTGAACCGATTTGCGGTGTGTCTGAATCATTAATACTTTTAGTTTCTTTTTTCTCTGGACGCACTACATTAATAAGCGCCTCAGCCAGTGCAAAAGTAGCCATTGCCACTAATAAAAAGCTAATGCCATCAAGTAAGTCGGCTTGGCCTAACGTAAAACGCTCAGTACCAGATGATGGATCAATCCCCACAGTCGCGAGCATTAAGCCAAATACTGTCATCATCATGGCTTTTAAAAATTGCCCTTTATTAGAAAACGCCGCGATCGCTGTTAAACCTAAAAACATCAGTACAACGTAATCTGGAGATTGAAAACTCAGCGATACTTTTGCCAACAAGGGGGCTGCAACCATCAATAAAATTGCGCCTATGGTTCCGCCGATAAAGGAGGAGTAAGCGGCTATCGCCAATGCTTTGCCAGCATGACCTTGTTTAGCCAGCGGATAGCCATCAAAGGAGGACGCAACTGTACCCGCCACCCCTGGGGCATTAATTAAAATAGATGATGTTGAACCGCCAAAAATTGCACCGTAATACACCCCCGCCATCAGAATCATCCCTGAATCGGCACCGATGCTATAAGTAATTGGGATCATTAACGCAATAGCAGTAATTGGCCCAAGCCCCGGAAGCATGCCGATAAAGGTACCAACAAAACAACCCACTATGACATACAATAAATTGTTCCAGTCGAGTACGGTCGACAAGCCCAGCATAATTCCATCAAACATAACTTAACTCCACAGGTTGCCAGGAACCAAATAAATACCGAGCACTTGGGTCATTAAAAACCAAAACACTACAGCAACAGGGATAGAGGCCAATAAGAGAATAGCCTTGCGGCGCTCACCCATAACAAAAAAGCCAACTAATAAAAACGCACTGGTTGAGATTAAAAAGCCAATAGGCTCAAGCGCTGCGCTATATATCACCATCAATATAAGCAACCCGATTGTTCGCAATACATGTGACTTTTCGAGCGCATTATCTTCATCAACGGCTGCAGTTGGTTTAAGTAAAGTAGCCCCGATAGAAAGCAGACAAACGATAATACCAAATGCCGCATATACTTTAGGTAAGGTGGCAGAAGTAACCGTTTCATACTCTTCAAATGGGAGTAACGGAATTTGCCATGCAACAATGGCGTAGAGGGTAAATAGCGCCAAGAATAAACTTGGCCCTAGTAGTTCGCGATTCAACATAAAAGCCTCGATTAACGTGACGTACGAATAAAGCCGAGTTCTTCCATAACAACTTTAAGCTGTGCTTCTTGCTGTTCAAGTGACTTTATAAATTGATCTTTTTCTTGGAATAGGTTTAACCAACCGTTACGTGCACGGACTACTTCCCACTCTGGAGTGGTTTGTAATTTACGTAATTTCTCGGTGTATTCTGCAAGTTTATCAGCCGGTAAATTAGGTGCCGCAAAGAAACCACGCCAATTAACAAACTCCATATCATAACCAAGTGATTTTAAGGTTGGAATTTTTGGATAATCTGGTAGTGCCTCACCAGAGGTCACAGCTAGAATGCGGGCTTGACCGCCATTAGCGACTTCTAACGCTTCGCTAAGTCCGGTAGAAAGTAAGTTAACCTCGCCAGATAACAACCCTGCTTTGGCTTTACCACCCGCGTCATAAGGGATATAACGCAAACGACGTCCGTCAAGGCCTGCCGCTTTAACTGCTTGCGCTGCAACTAAGTGATCCATGCTGCCACGTGCAGAGCCACCAGCTACTTTTACAGAGCCTGAATCTTCTTTCATTGCTGCGATCACATCCTGCCAGGTTTTAAATGGCGAATCGTTACGTACTACAAACGCACCGTAGTCGGCAATCATACTGGCAACGGGAGTTAAATCACGGTAGCTGTAAGGAATTTTACCGGTTAGTGCCCGCAACACGATAGGTGTTGAGTTAACCATTAAGATATCGCCTTTTTTAGTACCAGACTCAATCAGATAAGCGATTGCACGGCCACCGCCGCCGCCCGACATATTTTGAAAAGACGCATTATCTTCAATACCCGCTTTCACTAAACCTTCACCCACACCGCGTGCTGTGGTATCCCAGCCGCCACCAGGGCCGCCCGGTACTAAAAAGTGAATGTCAGCCATAGCAAACGGACTGCTTAGTACTAACGATGCCGCAAGTACCGTAGTTTTAAATGATTTAAATGATTTTTTAAGTAAGTTCATCTCAATTTACTCCTAAAATAAATACTGCATGCGCGCACTAAAGCCCATACCTGAGTCTTCATCACCCACTAACGCAGTTGCGCCTGGGCCCTCTACATCGCTGTAGATCAAGTTGCCCATAAATTTGATATCGCTGCTGATATAATAGGATGTGCCTAGGGTATAAGTAGTTACTTCAGTACCTTGCGTGCTACTTGTTGCATCCATTTGTGATACTCGGGCGACAAGCTCCCACGCATCTTTAATGCCTTTAGGTTGTACAAATAATGCTGAACCAGCTTTGTACCTGCGTTGCTCACCACCTAAGAAGTAGCTCGCTGATACATGAAAACCATCATAACGCTCGCCATCAAGCGGGTCGGCGCCATTAACAGCATCGAGTGTGCGGCTTGCGTATTCAGCCTCTAGCGTTAATGCATCAGCTTGATACGCAAACTCAAGACCACTTTGCGACAAACTATCCAATGCCACGGCATTACCACCCACCGCATAATCAACAAGACGTACATTGGCTTCACGTATTTCGCCACGGGCAAAGCGCGCACCTAACTCGTTACCACCCATATCACGGTATGAATGCCACGCACCTAAATGAATCACATCGCCTGGGGCTGCGCTTGACCAAGTAACACGTCCCGTTGCAGCGAGTGTTAGTTGATCATCTTCGTCATGACCCGTCGCACCAAAGGCATCATTTTTATAAACACCAACGGCATAACGAAAACCACTGTCTTTAAAGTATTGAGACGCTGACGCTCCCCAACGGAAGAACGGCGAAAAAGTATTGGCTAGCGTACTGCGCTCTATAGTATTGGTATGCTTAGAGCTCGTTAAGCCATTTAAGGTGATGTCTTCACGAATTTTACCCGCTTTAATTTTTAGACCATTATCGAAATTATAACGAACTCGCGCCATCACGATTTCTGCTGTACCTTCGGCAAACTCAAGCAGTAACTTGTGATCCCAGTTATCATGCTCACTTTCAACATAAGTACGGATACGACGCGCAAAAAAATCACCGCCCGCATCACCGTCATTATTCGCGTTATATGCACCATCAAAATAGTTGTAATCAAGTTGCACTCGACCACCAAATTCCAAATTAAAGCCGCTAGACTTCTTCAGCGCAGCAACCTCTTTTTGTAGTTCGTCTAGTTGCTGCTGTAATTTTTCAGTGTCATTGGCAGCGAATGCTGAGGTACTTGCTAGCGCTGCTGCAATGGCTAAAGCCAATTGTGTGTTACTTGCTTTCATTGGTTGTTCTCTCCACACCTGTTGATGATTTTGTTGTCGTTAGATGAGCGACTACACACTGCTATCTGTCTTCGAGCATAGTGTTAACGTCAGATTAACGAAATGTTTAGAATTTAAGCTGCATTGATCTGCTTAAAATGCATTTAGCGCATAAAAATCACGCACAATATGCACAAAACTACAGCTTAATAACTCGTTGATAGTAATTGATTATTTATTGAAGTTTAGCTAAAAGAGGCATCTTAAGGGATGATAAATAATTCACCCCCTTGATAATACTTATACTTTAAAGTTGCTTACTAGGTTGTCTAACTGTTGACACTGCTGTGCCAATGCTTGGCATGCACGCTCAGCCTGATCCACTTTGTCTAGCATATTGCCACTTGATGTAGCGATACGTTGCACATTGATATTCACATCTTCACTCACTTGGCTTTGCTGCGTGGCAGCGGTGGCAATTTGCATGTTCATATCGTTAATAATGGTAACTGCGTCATTAATACGCTGCACCGATTGCGCGGCACCGCGAGAGTGCTCAATCGTTTGTTGACCGCTTTTGGTACTGGCTTGCATTGCACCAACCGCTTGATTGGTGCCTTGTTGGAGCTTTTCAATCATGGCGTTGATCTCTCCGGTACTATCTTGCGTGCGACTCGCTAATGAACGCACCTCGTCAGCAACGACCGCAAAGCCTCGCCCCTGCTCACCCGCGCGCGCGGCTTCAATGGCCGCATTTAGCGCTAACAAGTTTGTTTGATCAGCAATACCACGGATAACATCAAGCACAGTGGCGATATTCATTACATCTTGCTCTAAGGTGTTTATTACGTCGCTCGATGCCGAAATGTCGGTCACCAGTTGATTAATTAACGAAATGGTTTCTTCAATTGTGGCTTTTGCTACATTGGCATCATTATTAGCAGTACTTGTGGCACTGGCCGCATCATTAGCGTTTTGGCTTACGTTATCACTGGTCGTGCTCATTTCATTTACCGCAGCTGCCACTTGCTCACTTTCTATTTGCTGATTACTGGCTTCACTTAATACACTTGCAGTAATAATGCGCAAACTTTCAGTTTCATTGCGCACCTGTTCAGCCGAGCCGACAACCGCCAATACTGTGTTATGAATTTTACTGATAAAGGTATTAAACGAACGCGCAAGCGCACCCATTTCATCGTTTGACTCACTGTTTAACCGTTGCGTGAGATCGCCTTGGCCACTAGCTATGTTTTCTAATGCTAACTGCATTTTCTTTAACGGCGCCAAAATAACGGTAGACAGCAGCCAAGTTGCAGCTATTGATAAAACAAAGCTCAATACAATACCAAACTGCAAAGCAAAGCTAGCAGACTCTTGATTAGCGGTTACTTCAATTAAAGAATTTGTAAGTTTGGCATCTATTTCATCACGCATGCTAGTAACATTTTTGCGAATACGCGCTAACACTGCTTCCATATCTTGTTTATGCTCAGCTAAGTAACTAGCCGCAAGCTGGTGATCACTAAAAAGTGCTTGGTAGTAACGAGACCAAATAGCGACATCGGCTTTGATATTCGTAACCCGCTGTGCATTGATCGCATCAATGTAGCCAGACTTCACCAGCTTTAATGGGCTAGAAAGGCGCGCGTCGATACGAACTATATTATCTCGGTACTCTGCAAGCTGTACTATATAGTTTTGTTTGTCGCCTTGTCCTAGCACCATGCTCAAACCTGCCGTTTTCACCTGAAAGAGATCACGATAGCCGTCTTCAAGATCGTCCAGCACCGTTCGCACCTCTAAGCTTATAAAACTGTTAAGTCGAGCTTGCTCTTTAAACGTATACAACACGTAACCCGACAACACCGAAAAAATAACTAAGGCGACGACGACAGGAATAGCAAATTTAACTCGAAAGCTAAGGTTATTTATAAATTGGCTCATTTTTATCACTTATCAGTTTGCGGGCAATGGGAGGGTCTGTTTAAAAGAAAAATAGCGCTATGTACCTGAAAAAACAAATAAACTAAATGAACAAAAAGAATTAAAAAACCTAATAGCCACGACCATTCCAAGTATATTTATTAAGCCCTATAAGCCACACTCCCACTTTTAGTTTGAAATTCCCATAAATGGGAATTTTCCAAGTCCGGAAAAACACAAAAAACATAAATTTCAACACCTTATATTTTGGCATACTCCTCGCTTTAGTGCTCACATCAAAAACTATCTAAGCAAAAAATAGATACAAATGAACACTAAGGACAACATCGTGTACACAGCTTGCAAAAAATTAGGAAAGAAATTAATCCTACCAGCCATAACCCTTCTATCGGCTGCTTTCTGCGCCTTTTCAGCACATGCAGATGAGCTCGACCAATGGGTTGTTGAGTTAATGCAAAAAAGAAATATTCCGGGGTTACAACTCGCTGTTGTTCGAGATAATAAAGTAATTAAAGTTGCCAGCTACGGAGTTGCAAATATTGAAGATAATATTGCCGTTGATGCCAATACTCTATTTGCGATTAATTCTGCAACAAAAGCCTTTGTTGGTGTAGCTCTAATGCAGCTTGTTGAGCAAAAGAAATTTGATCTCGATGCGCCTATTGCTACTTACCTACCAGAGCTGCCAACTCAGTGGCACGCTATAACAACAAGAGAGTTAATGAGCCATACCTCAGGCTTACCTGACATAATAAAAGATGAAATTGCTAATTTAATCTCAGATCAAGGACCCGATGATGCGTGGCAACAAGTACAAACTAAGCCATTAGAATTCGAAACCGGCACTCGTTTTAAATATAACCAAACAAACTACGTCATTATTGGTCAGTTAATTAACAAGCTAGCGGGGATCCCATTTCAGCAATTCATAGCGAAAAATCAGTTACAGAAAACTGAAATGAGCAGAACACTTGAAGCGGGCTTTAGCAATCTCAACAATGTTGTAAAGCACTCGGCTAGACGATACGAAAACCAAGGTAATGAACTTATAAATTCCAGAGAAGCCATTTTCTCTGAATTGTTACAAACCGCCGCAGGCATGGCCTCAACAGCAACAGAATTAGCAAATTGGCTAGTGGCATTACAAACAAATCAGTTTATTAGTGCACAAAGTATTCAGCAAATGTGGACCCCGACCCGCCTAAAAAACGGTCATACTCAAGGCTTTAATCAGCGTTTAAATGGCTACAGTCTTGGCTGGCCAGTTATGGGCCGAGAAGAGCATCCTGCATTAGCTGCGGTAGGTGGTAACAGAGCGGGTATCTTTGTTTATCCTAAAGATAATATGTCAATTGTCATCTTAACTAACTTAATTGGCGCACTGCCATCGCAATTTGTAGATGAAATTGCAGGCTTCTATATCCCGCAAATGAAACAAGAGAATGGCTTTGGTTTACCCAAAAATATTAAACGCTTATGGCAAGTTCTTGAAGTACAAGGCTATGGAAATGCAATTACAGCTGCCGCTCAATTAAGTAAAGATGAGCAGATTCAATTTACCGAAAACAATATTAACTTATGGGGTTATTCGCTTATTAACCAAGACAAACTCAATGAAGCGTTAGCGGTTTTTAAGCTTAACACGCACCTTTATCCACATAGTTACAATACCTTTGATAGCTTAGCAGAAGTGTACTGGTATCTCGGTGACCACCAACAAGCAATCGCCAATTATAACCATGTACTTAAACTCCAGCCTGATAATACTCATGCGAAAAAGCAGCTGACTAAATTAGCAAAAATTAATCAGTAAACTCGCTTTTAAATTATCCCACTTTTGATTTATACATCCCAGAAGTGGGAAAAACTGCATTAACAAAAAACACAAAAACAATTACAATCAACAACTTAAATTTTGGCACACTCCTCGCTACCGTGTTTATTAGTTATAAATATAAAGAAATATAACCTATGGATATAGATAGCACCTTAAAACGCAGCACCAAACCGAGTCAGCGTAAAAAACTCATATTTGGTACCTTACTTATTAGCATAGCGCTTATTATTTGGCTGATTTACTCATGGCTAGCACCTACCACATTGGCGGCTAATCAACTGCAAATAGCCACCGTAACTCAAGCTGATTTTGTAATAAAAATACGTGGCTTTGGCCGTTTAAAATCAAAGTATCAGCGTTATTTAACCAATACCGATAGCGCCATGGTCGAAGCTATTCATGTATACCCCGGCACCCGCGTTAATAAAGACACCGTTATTTTAACCCTGGTAAATCCACTACAAGCGCAACGTTTATCAGTCGCACGGCTCGAATTGGCAAGACAAAAAGCCAGCGCTAACGAACAAATAATCAATCAAAAAAGTCAGTTATTAGAGCGCCAAGCAAGCCTGACTATTCTAAAAAGCGATCTTGAAAGTGCCCAACTGCGTGCCCAGGCCGAAAGTAAATTAATCGAGCAAGGCATTGTTTCAAGCCTTGATTACAAGCGCAGTTTATTAACCGTGAAGCAGCTAGAGCAACGTGTTGATATTGAAAAGCAACGCTTAGTCCAATTAGCTGATATGCACCATCAGCGCAGTAAAATTCAACAAGAGCTACTAAGCCAATTTGAATTGAACTATCAAGTACAACAGCAAGCCTTTGATGACTTACAAGTCACCGCCGGCATTGATGGCATGCTGCAAGAGCTTAATGTTGAGCTCGGCCAAAACCTCCCCTCAGGCACTCGTCTTGCGGTAGTGGGCTCCGATACCTCGCTCAAAGCAGAGCTAAGCATTAAACAAAGCGATGCTGAAAAAATAGCGTTAAATATGCCAGCTAAAGTAAACACCTTTAGTGCAGCTGAAAACAACGAGGTAACCGCAACGGTGACCCGTATTGACCCAATCGTCAGTGATGGTCGTGTAATGATAGAGCTTGATTTAACAGGTCCCTTACCTGCTAATGCGCGCCCCGATTTAAGTATCGAAGGTTATGTAATAAGTCACGTTATACCTAATGCACTGACCATCAACTTACCCATAAAAGCTCAGGCCAATTCCGCAGCCATGCTTTTCAAACTCAATCCGACCACTCATTTAGCACGCCCAACTAAAATTGAATTTGGTACACTCAGTGATAACAAAATTCAGCTTTTGAGCGGCGCAAAAGTGGGTGAACAGCTGATCATTTCAGATCTCTCTAAATGGCAGCATTTGGCAACTATAAAAATAGAACAGGAAAGTTTATGAACACCAATACACTTATCTCATTAAAAAATATCGCCAAGGTTTATCGCAGCCAAAATGTTGAAACCTACGCCCTCAAAAATATCGACCTTGAAATAAATCAAGGCGATTATATTTGTATTAGTGGCCCATCAGGTTGTGGTAAATCAACGCTGTTATCTTTACTTGGCTTGCTAGACAGCCCTACTGAGGGGCAATATTTTATTAAAAACGTCGATACCAAAACCCTCGACATGGACCAACAGGCAGAGCTGCGTAATTTACATATTGGCTTTATTTTTCAGTCATTTAATTTAATAGATGAACTCTCGGTGTTTGATAATGTAGCATTGCCGCTGACCTATCGTGAACCTGCTATGAGCCAAGCTGATATTCAGAGCGCAGTAAAGCATGCTCTTGATGAGGTTGAAATGGGGCACCGCGCCCAACATAAACCTAATCAGCTCTCTGGTGGGCAACAACAACGTATTGCTATTGCCCGCGCCCTTGCCGGTAAACCCAGTATTTTATTGGTTGATGAGCCAACCGGTAACCTTGACTCTAAAAATGGTGATGCAGTGATGGACTTGCTCGACGCACTGAATCAAAAAGGCACTACCATTTGTATGGTAACCCATGATTTACGTTACGCAGGACGCGCAAAAACTCAGCTAAAACTACTCGATGGCGAAATTATCTCGTATTCGCAAGCACGCCAAGATACGCACACTGAAAATACCAGCGCTGTATCCGCTGATACTGCCGAGGTGATTTAACATGAGCCGTTTAACTAAAACACGTAGTCAACTGCGCTTGGCGTGGGCATCACTGATGAACGCACCGGGGTTTGTTACCGCCGTTGTAGCCACCTTGGCGCTCACTCTCGCGACGTTATTTGTAGTGCTAAGCCTAGTAAATAGTTACTTTTTAAAACCCCTTGATGTATTTGACGAAACCCGCATGGTGGTGGTTGAGCAAAGCCTAACCTATGACGACTACGATGCGGTTGGCTTTCAAAGTTATCAATCGATGGTGCACTGGCTTAAAAACAATCAAAGCTTTGAGCAAGCTTTTATGATGAATGCCGCTGAGAATGTTTTTTTATACTTAGACGGCCAACCAAAAAAGGATGTGCTGTATGTCGGTGGTGAATATTTTGAGCTCCTACATACTCCTTTTTTACTCGGACATGGCTTTAAAAAGGGCGGAACTTTAGAAGAAGCTGATAATAGCGCGGTCATTTCAGAGAAGTTCTGGAAAGAACATTTTAATAGTGACCCTGATGTAATTGGTAAGCCCTTAAAAACAGCCAGTGAGATTGAAGGTGATGGGCATATAATAACGGGGGTTGTAGCGGCTAATTTCAGCCCACCTTACATGATTAAAGCGGGCTCTGTTGATGTGTGGTATCCAACCAGTTCTGACCGTCGATTTTTCCATAATGATGACTGGCAAAGCCCGTGGACCAACACGTTTAGAAACTTAAAACTGATTGCAGTATTAAAGCCTGGCGTCACTAACGAGCAAGTAAAAACCGACTTAAAAGCCCAAATTGATAACATTAAATCTGAGTGGCTCAATAATGGCGGCATTACTGATGTAAAGCCCGTTGTAACACCGTATCGTGAAGTTGAGCTTGGCAATAACGATCAACTTAGTTTAATGATGCTTGCAGGCGCGGTAGGGCTATTGGTCATCGCTGTACTAAACGTCAGCACCTTGTTTTTTTCACGCGCGTTAGCACAGCATAAAACCTTAGCGCTGCAAGCTGTACTGGGCGCAAAACGTAAAACTTTATTTGGCAGCATTTTACTGCAATCACTCATTTTAATGAGTATATCGGTCAGCATTGCACTGTTTTTATCTATTTGGGGTATTCGGTTATTCAAAGTACTTGCAGAAGGACGCTTGCCACTGGTGAACAGCTTGGCTGTTGACCTTAATTTGGTGCTGATAGCGGTAGTTATGTGTATTGCTTTAGCGTACATATTCTCAGTGATCACTGCACGTTTAGTTAACTACAAAACCTTAAATAGCCAAATGCAAAACAGTGGTAAAGGCGGCGTGTCGCAAGTATCTGGTCGTACTGTGCGTATACTAATTGGCACACAAATGTTTGTGGCAGCCTTATTAGTTAGCTTTTCAATTATGATTGTTAGCAAAGCACTCGACACCATTAATCGCCCACTGGGTAGCGACACTGAAAACCTGTACTTTGCACAGTTATTTCAAACCAATAACAATGCAACACTGGCTGAGCGCTACGAGCAAATTAAGCAGTATCAAAAAGTATTACAAAATAGCGAAGGCATTAAAGATGTTGCTCTTGGGCAAAGCCCAGTATCCGCAAGGCAAAATGCCAATACTCTGACCGATGTTGCAGGTAAAAGCTCAATCTTCTTTCCAAGCCAGTGGGTCGGGCCTGATTACTTTGATTTAGTGGGCACAAAAATACTCGCTGGGCGTACTTTTAGTGAGCAAGCAATGCGCGGTGAAACTAACGAGTTATTGGTATCTATCAGTGTCGCTAAATGGCTATTAGCCGACCAGGAGTACACAAATGTTATCGGTAAAAGCTACAAAGGCCTTGAAGATAAAATGTTTGAAATTGTCGGCATAACGGAGGACTTTAACCATCCTAAATACTACGACGAATCATTTGGTCGGCACATGTGGTGGCCCGCACAGCCTTGGAGCTATATGTTTGTTATTGAAACAGAGCAAGGTGTTGAGCTGACCAGCAAGCAAGTTTTAAGTTTATTAAGAAAAGCCAATAGTCACTTAACTTTATGGCAATTTAGAGACTTACAACAAGAGTACGATGATTTATTGTATATGAGCCACCTAACAGTAGCACTGTGTAGTACCTTGGCATTATTTACTCTATTATTAGCAGCAATAGGTATCTTTGGCGTGCTGAGCTATAACCTAGGTCTGCGCCGTTATGAGTTTGGTATTCGCATGGCGCTCGGCGCTAAAAAGATACGCTTACTTAAATTAATGAGCAAAGAGGCGGTGATCCCTGTGCTGGTTGGCTTTGCCCTTGCAATAATAACCGTGTTAGCTGGTTATTTTATACTTCAAGAACAGCTAATGTCATGGCTAATCATGGATGTCCGGCTGCAATTAATGGCATGGACAATTACCTTAATTATTGCCATGTTCGCGTGTTTTAGGCCATTATTACTGTTAATTAAAGCAAAACCCATGGCTGCGCTTCGTAACGACTAAGCAATATGATGTGATAACCAAGCAAAAGTAAAGCAATTTGCTTTTGCTTGAAACAAGAAGAACAAAATGGACACAATTTTAGTTATCGACGACCAAGCCGATGTACGCATGGCGGCCATCGTGGCATTAAATCAAATTGGCTATCAGTGCATTGAAGCACAAGGCCCAGAGCAGGCGCTGGAAATAATCAGCAGCACAGCTATAAGCCTTATTTTGCTTGATATGAACTTTAAACTCGACACCACATCCGGCGCTGAAGGACTGCGATTTTTACAACAACTGCAGACCCTGAGCGCTAATATCCCGGTGGTAGTCATGACCGCATGGGCAAGCGTTGATGTTGCTGTAAAAGCCATGCAGTTGGGTGCGGTCGATTTTGTTGAAAAGCCATGGAACAACCTGCGCTTAACTGCGGTGGTACAACAGCAGCTGAAACAACAAAAAACCAACCACGACAATGCTTGTTTAAAAGCATTGCATAGCACCAGCGATGCTAATTACATTGCCCTGTCAGCCACTATGCAACAGTTATTAGCCCGAGCTAAACGCGCAGCCCAAACCAATGCCAGCATTTTAATTACTGGCGAAAATGGCACTGGCAAGAGCCTCTTAGCACATTACATACATCAACATTCAAACCGCAGTGAGCAACGCTTCGTTAGCGTAAACATTGGTGCTATTGCCCCATCATTATTTGAAAGTGAATTATTTGGTCATAAAAAAGGCGCTTTTACTGATGCCAAAGAAGACCGCTTAGGCCGCTTTGAAATAGCCAATAGCGGTACCTTATTTTTAGATGAAATAGCCACTTTGCCGCTGGAGTTGCAAAGTAAAATGCTGCGCGTACTCGAAAGCCAAGAATTTGAAGTGCTCGGCTCCAGTCAAACCAAAATTGCCGACGTTCGTATTATTGCTGCAACCAATGCAGAGCTTGCCAAAGCGATTGAAGAGGGCGAATTTCGCCGCGATTTGCTGTTTCGACTCAACACCATTGAATTACACATTCCGCCCCTGCGCGAACGCCCGGAAGATATCGTTGAGCTGGCTAATCACTTGTTGGCAACACACAGTAAAAAATATCAGCGCAGCGGCATGACACTGACTGGCGAAGCGACGCTGGCGCTTACCCAGTACCATTGGCCTGGTAATGTAAGAGAGCTTAGCCATTGTGTTGAGCGAGCCGTGATTATGAGCGACAACGACAATATTGGCGCCTGTGATTTAATTCTTGCACAACCCAGTAGTGAAGCAAGCATCAGCCATAGCGCAGCAGCCAATCAATCATTACCGCTATTACCGCTGGAGGAGCTAGAAAAACAAATGATCCAAAAAGCACTGGCTGAATTTAATGGCAATGTTATTGCTGCTGGGGAATTTTTAGGATTAAGTAAATCAGCTATTTACAGGCGCATCGATAAGCATCAGCTTGATTTAAAAGAAGCAGACAGTTAAATGCCAACCAACCAGTCACTTGAACAGCACCTTAAACGCTACCTTTATTTGATGGTTTTTATCCTGCTGACGTTATGTATTTTGCTTACGATCAGCTGGGATTTAGATTGGTTTGCCAGTATCAGTATATTATTGCCGTTGGTCACTCTAACGGTACTTGCGGCGCTAAAAAGTTATCGGCTAGTTACTGATGTACTCGATCGGTTTGGCTTACAACTTGATGCCCTTGCGAATAACGAAAGCAATAGCTGGCACTTAGCCAAATACCAAGGTGGGCGCATTACAAGCTTAAAAGCCGACTTTAATAAACTCAGTAACAAAATTGCTAAAAATAAACGTCATTACATACAAACCGAAGAGTTTGTATTTGAGTTTGTTGGCATGCTTGATTTACCCATTGTTATTTTAGACCCGCACGGATTAGTCTATTTCACTAATCAAGCATTCTTAAATAGTTTAACCACTCCTGACGCTGCAGGTTTAACAGCAAATAATCTCGGCCTCATATATAACCAAGGCATGTGGCAACAACATGATGATTCATGTTTTGAGCAGCGTTTTCATATCTCATCACAAACATTTTGGCGTGCAGGGCGAAGCTACGAATTACTGACATTATTTTCGATTGAGCAACAACTACGTAGCAACGAGCAACAAGTATGGCAGCGATTAATACGCGTACTTAATCATGAAGTTAGAAACTCCCTCACACCGATTTACTCAATGAGTCAGTCTCTTCAGATCATGAAGCAGCAAGGACAGATCAGTAATGCACCTGATTTAGCCAGCGACATGCTACAAGTGATTGAAAAACGCGCCCAGCACTTGCTCGACTTTGTAGCCAGTTACAGTGCCTTTTCACAGCTGCCTGCCGCTAATAAGCAAGCCGTAACCACAGAACAAATCAATCTGAGATTACATGCCTTATTTCCACAGTTAGTTATTCAAGCAACTGAACCTCAGCACTTCAATGTAGATTTAGGCCAGTTAGAACAAGCACTGATCAACCTAATTAAAAATGCCTTTGAAGCCGGAGGTAGAAGCGCACCTACTCTTAGCTGGCAACAACATAAAGATAAAGTTGTTATTAAGCTGCTCGATAGCGGCACTGGTATTACAAATCCTGAAAACCTATTTGTGCCTTTTTATTCAACAAAAGCGCAAGGCGCAGGGATCGGTTTAGTGATCAGCCGCGAACTCATTCGTAATCAAGGTGGTCAGTTACAATTATTAGCCAATCCTGAAGGTCAAGGTACTCGTGTATTAGTTACCTTACCAAGATAATGCCCTGTATTTTATTGGCTTATAAGCCATAGCTTGGTAATCTAACAACAATAGGGACACTTAAAACCAGCCAAAAAGAAGAACAATAATGAAATGGACTCAATTAACGAGCCTCACACTCAGTGTGTGTTTTTTAGTTATAAGTTTTTATAGCACCAGCCAAGAATACCAAATCCAAGCTGCAGATGATTGGGTGAAACAACAGCCACTGATTAAAACGGAAATCCCAGTCAACCAAATCGTCGATGGTACTTATTACCGATTACTTGATACCCAAATAAAAGTATCTGCTCAACATCCTCAGCAGCGCTACACGCGTACTGTGATGCAGGCGGTGAACCAAACTGGCATCGATTACATTAGCCAACTTAATTTAGACTTTGATCCCAGTTATCAAACCCTCACACTCAATAGTCTTGGCCTTATCCGAGATGGGCAATACATAAATAAACTCGCTAGCGCACAATTTAAGGTCTTACAACGAGAAACCGAATTAGCCAATGGAATTTACAACGGCAGCCTAAGTTTAAATATTATTGTTGATGATATGCGCATTAACGACCAGCTCGATTACAGCTTTACGATTACTGGCCGCAACCCTATTTACCAACATTTTAGCGCGTCTCGCACATTAAACTGGTCGGTACCGGTGGCGCAACAATTTATGCGTGTGTTATGGCAAAAACCCACACCACTTTATATCAATACAATTAACGGCGAGGTTGACATAAAAGACACCCCGCTCGCTGTTGGTCATGACTATCAAATCAGCTTACACAATCAAGCAACAATCACATCTTCAAGCCAAACACCATATTGGTATAACCCGTATAAACAGGTTTTTTTCTCTGAATTAAAATCATGGCAGGAAGTTGCTAACTGGGCAGCCCCTTTATATCAATCCGCAATAGAAGTAACAGATCCTGTAACACTCATTGCCGATGAAATAGCCATGCATAATCCACAAGCCTCCGATCGTATCGCCGCTGCATTAAAATTCAGTCAAGACGAGGTTCGTTATTTAGGCTTGGAGATGGGTACTAACTCCCACCAACCAACGTCGGCATCTGAAACTCTGGCACTTCGTTATGGTGATTGTAAAGACAAAACCGTACTGCTAATTTCATTACTTAAAGCAATGGGGATCAAAGCCTATCCTGCATTAGTGAACACTGACGAAGGTAAACGGTTAATTGAACTACCAGCCTCAGCACAAATATTTGATCATGTCATTGTCACGCTTGAGCATGCAGGTCAACGTTATTGGCTAGATCCAACAATAAACTATCAAACCGGAACTTTAGCGCATTTAGCACAACCAAATTATGGTTATGCATTGATTGTTAAACCTTTTGAGCAACAGCTTACAAAAATGAGTCCCCCTGTCGATGGTATTACAATTAAAACGCATGATAACTACACCATAGCTCTTAAACCTGAACAGCCAACAACATTTCAAACTAGTTACATATATAGCCAGTTTGATGCTGTAAATAGACGCAGTTCATTAGCCCGCAATGGACTCGATAAAATAGCGAAAGATTACCTAGAATATTACCAAGGCTATTTTCAAGGCATAACCATTGATAAGCCGATGACGGTAACTGAGAATACAAATAACGGCGAGCTGTTAAGTGACGAGTTTTACCTTATTAATGATTTTTGGCAACCTGACGACGAAGGACTCAGAGCTGACTTTTATGCCTCAGAGATACAAAATAGCGTTTACGAACCCGATCAAATTAATCGCACAACGCCGCTGTATTTTAAGTACCCAAATAATATTGAAACAACGATTAAAATAAAATTTGAAGAACCAAATTGGCACTTTGATAATAAGCAAAGTGAAATTGATAATGCGTTCTTTAATTTCAAAAAGAATATCCACTTTACGGACAATATATTAACACTCGATTTTTCATTTAGCGCCAAACAAGATCATATTCCAGCTGATCAGATTAAACTGTACCTGAGCGAACGAGACAAGCTAATCGACAATGCGCAGTTTGGCATTGTTAAATATGTAACTGCAGATACCACTAGCAGTTTTGATTTAAACGATAATTGGATCATTGTAGTATTACTTGCTTACCTGCTCGCACTGATATTTTTTATTGTGGCATGGCGTATCGAGTCAGCAAAGCGCCCAACATTTAGTGATGCGCAGTTTTACCCAGTTACTAATGCAAAGTTTATTCTTTATAGTATTTTTACTTTAGGACTTTTTATTAACTACTGGAGTTATCGCAACTGGAAAGCAATTAAAATACAGCAAAATAGTCATATCATGCCGATTGCTCGCGGGATTTTCGCGATATTTTTTTATTACTCTTTATATTTAGAACTAGTTGCACACAGCCAAACGCAGCACAATAAAAATAAAATCATGCCAAACGTCTTGGCAATTATTGCGTGGTTACTGGTTATTTTGGCTAGTCTCATGACCCGTATTGACGAAGCAACTACTATAGCTATTTGTATCCTGCCATTTTTATGGCTGCCATTAGTTAATTACATTCAACACCTAAACCAATCATCTGACGCACTTGCATACAATTCTAAATGGCGAGTAAGAAATATAGTTATCGCCATAATCTGGGTACCTATTTTATTTTTAAGCTTACTGGAAGAAGTCTATTTATTACCGAGTACCGCTATCGTAAAAGGCGATAAATTGTGGTCATTTCAAATGCAATTCTTAAAACGCCATCAATTAGTACCTATTGATGAAGATGTTTTATATTTTTACAGCGATGCGTGGGTAGATTTTCGTAACGACGGCAATGGTATAAGCGACAACTACATTTTTAGCTATTGGCAAAATGAACAAGGCCAACTTGAATCAAACTTAAAACACTTTAAGGATGTTACTAGCGTCGAAGTCACTTATGGCAGAACACAACTTGATAATACAGTGATTAAAGTTATCGACAAACAAGGCGAGCACTTTTTACTTATAGTTAATAGCGAAGGAAGCAAAGATAAAGAATTGGTAGAACAAATAAATAACCGCATTGAAAGTAATAAGACGCCATAAGCATTAGCAAGCAAAATAATCTAATATCAGCAAGAAGTCGGGCTGTGTAATATTAATGCCAACAAAGTGCTTTATTTGTTGTTTTTATCAGCAAATAAAATAAATGAGAATTATTTGCAAATGGGTGTTGACAGATCATAAGATCTAACTGATAATCAATATCAACAAGACGCAAAGCACAACGACTTGTACGGAATAAACTGATTTGTTTCTCGACCCTGAAACACGTGTGGCGCACGTAAACAGCTAAGGTTACCTGTTACTAACCGCAACGCCCCTTGATGTTGGTGACAGGTAACCGCCCTACTATTTTACTTGCTACATTGCTCATATCGGTGACGGTAGATATGAAACTAAAAAAGCCCTTACGGGCTTTTTTTATGTCTGTAATTTAGTGAGCTAACCAGTGGAAAAACAATTACCGGCGGTTTTTACGTGCTCGTGCTCGACGTTGTTTTTTCTCTTCTTCTTTAGCGGCTTTTTTAGCCTCAGCCGCAGCTCGAAGCCCTGCAACCATCACTTCTTCTTCTTCACGCATAGCTGGAGTTTCCATAGTGATACGACCAATTATGCCATCGCGTAATTCATTAATTAGAATTTCTGACATTTTATAAGTATCAATTTGGTTACCACCACGAATACAACCACGCTTTTTACCCGCCATTTCAACAAATTCCCAATCATTTTCAGGTAATTCATCAATTTTATAACGCGCTTTTAAAAGTTCAGGATACGCCCGCAATAGATATTCCGCGGTGTAACTAGCGACTTCTTCATATTCAAGTGCGGTATCACGTATTGCACCTGTAGCACCTAAACGGTAGCCTGAGTTTTCATTTTCAACTTTTGGCCACAACATACCCGGTGTGTCGTAAAGCATGATGCCGTCTTCAAGCTTAATACGTTGCTGCGCTTTAGTAACCGCCGGTTCGTTGCCTGTTTTCGCAACAATACGACCCGCTAACACATTAATTAACGTAGATTTACCCACGTTAGGAATACCCATAATCATGGCTTTAATTTGCTTATCAGCACCAACTTTATGCGGCACTAATTTTTTACACAGTTCATTAATACGATGAACTTCAGCCGCTTTATCATTACCAAACGCAATCGCTTTTACGCCATTTTCTTGCTCAAAGTAATCCTTCCACGTTTGCGTCATTTTAGGATCGGCTAAATCAGCTTTATTCAAAATTTTGATGACCGGCTTACCTTCACGCAACGTCGCCACCATTGGGTTTTCACTACTGTAAGGAATGCGCGCATCAAGCACTTCAATGATCACATCCATTTGTGGCATTATTTCTTTAATTTCATTACGGGCTTTATTCATATGCCCAGGGAACCACTGGATAGCCATTTTTAACTCCTACAGATAATTTCGGGCTATTTTAACTGGCTCAGCCCTTAATTGCGCTATACTGACGCAAATTTTTTTAAATAAACTGTTATGGCTCTTAAATCGACGATTATTAAAGCGCAGTTATCGCTAAGCGATATGGACCGCAACGTATACCAAGACTTTAATTTAACCTTGGCACAACACCCTTCAGAAACCGAGCAACGCTTGATGATCCGCTTGCTTGCCTATGCACTTAATGCCTGTGATGGTTTAGAATTTACTAAAGGTTTATCGGCTGATGATGAACCAGAGCTGTGGCATAAAAGCTATAGCGATGAGATCGAGCTGTGGGTTGAGCTTGGTTTACCTGATGAAAAGCGTGTTAAAAAAGCCTGTAATAAAGCTAAAAAAGTGGTGCTATACACTTATGGTGAAAACAACCAAGCAATTTGGTGGCAAAAGCATCAACCTAAATTGTATGAGTTTAAAAATTTAAGTATTTTTAGTTTAGATTTTGCTACAACTCAAGCGCTGGCAGCGCTGGTTGATCGCAATATATCGCTGACTATTACCATTCAAGATGGTGATGTATGGGTGAGCTCTGATTCAGTTAACATTGAAATAAAACCAGTACAATTAATGTAATTGTAGGTTCAATAGATTAAGAGGGTGTATGACTGTTAAACGCGTTGTGGTATTACACGGATTGTATATGTCTGGCTTTGTAATGCGCCCTTTATGCTCGCAGCTCGAAAAGTCTGGGTTGGATATTCTCAACCTCTCTTACAATACATTGTCTCCCGATCGCGCCGCTATTTTTAAACAGATTGATAATTTTATTAATGATAAAAATACGGCCCTTGTTTGTCATTCAATGGGCGGACTGGTGGCGCGCGCATACCTTGCTGCAAATTCTCAACAAAGCCAAAACGTAACAAAAGTTATTACTTTAGGCACACCGCATAAAGGCAGCCATATAGCC
Source organism: Pseudoalteromonas rhizosphaerae (assembly GCF_028885455.1). Classification (NCBI taxonomy): domain Bacteria; kingdom Pseudomonadati; phylum Pseudomonadota; class Gammaproteobacteria; order Alteromonadales; family Pseudoalteromonadaceae; genus Pseudoalteromonas; species Pseudoalteromonas rhizosphaerae. The sequence continues at coordinate 437,399 of NZ_CP118496.1, read as the reverse complement.
CGCAGAATGCAGCAAAAAGGCTTTGATGTATTTTTAAAAAACAGTGTGGAATTTTTACTGACCGAAAATGGTGATTGGCCATTTAATGCCAAGCTTTATAGTATTGCTGGCGATTTACCGATCGGCCTCATGCCGCTAATTGCCAAAGGTAGTCAATCAGATGGCACGGTATTAATTGATGAAACCAAACTCAAAGGCATGGCAGAACATAAAGTGTTTCATTTAAGTCACACCAGTATGATCTACTCACGCCAAGTGATGAATTATATTGTTGAGTTGCTGGTTTAATCTTCTGCACTAGCAGCCACTTTATAGGCAACAAATGCGATGATTGCTAAGATCAGTGGTGTTGGCGCTGCGATATAACCAAAGGTATCAAAGTTAGCAAAGCTTGCTCCTGCTAAATGGCCGACTAAGCCAACTACAAATGCCAACAACGCTATACCAATAACAACTAATTCCATTTTACTTTCTTTTTGTGTTTTAGCCTGCATGTTATCTCTCCATCAAATTTATCTGTGTTGATTATGCGCCGACTAAAAACGTTAATTTTGACCTAAATCAAATAACCACTCGCCATGTAATAGCTTGCTATAAAAGCTTGTTTTAGATCATCTTATTGTGCTTTTATTAAACGATTTGCGGTTATTTTGATTTTTGGGGTGGTTTTTTAAAGATTGGAGCCCATCTCTATTGTACGAACAAATTAATTACTACAGCAGGTTGGCTAATAGGTAAAATCTATTAAGGTTATCGATTTTAACCATTTTACAGATTACTAAAAATGGCTGATACTTGCTTCAGTGTTTAGAAAACATCTTATCAGTTTATTAAGGAAAAGTTATGTCACAGGTAAACGCAATTGGTCTTAACAGCGCGAAAAGTGAAGATATCGTCAAGTCACTCAATACCCTGCTAAGTAGTTATCAAATTCAATATATGAATGCCCGCGGTTTTCATTGGAATATTAAAGGTCGCAACTTTTTTGAACTACACATCAAGTTTGAAGAAATTTATAACCTATTACTTTTAAAAGTAGATGAAGTCGCTGAGCGTATTTTAACGCTTGATGGCGCACCACTGCATGCATTTTCTGATTACTTAGAGATCAGCAAAATTAAAGAAGCAAAAAATATCAGTGATGGTGTCGCAGCAGTCGAAAACTTACTCGCTGGTTACAGCACGCTAATTAAAATGCAGCGCGATATTTTAGAGCAAGCAAGTAATGCACAAGATGAAGGTACGGCTTCATTGATGAGTGATTATATAACTGAGCAAGAGAAGCTAGTGTGGATGCTTAAAGCATATTTAAATTAATCATAACCAGGTTTTAATATATAGATGTTCCGGGTGCTTAGCTAAGTAACCTGGAATATCATCGTAAAATTGTATATCCATATCGCTACCACGCCAGATATGTTCCAGCAAACTTTTGGCTACAGCACTTGCTTGAATATAAACAACACGTTTATAACCGCGCGCTTTAACACCATGAAAGTATTCAGTTGCAACCGCCAAGCTATCTGCGGTCGCTAATTCAAACTCAACTAAATTAATCACCGCATATTCAATAGATTGAGGCGGCAACTTTGCTAAATCAGCAAATACATCCTTGGTAAAAGCCTGTATACCTTCTCGATTAAAACAACCAATCACTTTGATATATATCGTTGGTGATTCAATTGAGTATTCCCAGCGCCCATGCACATTAAACATATAAGTACCTCCAAACATAGTGAAACTCAATTGAATAGAAAATCACACTTAATCAGCCAAACTGATAAAGAAAGCCATCTCTAATGCTTTTTCTTCCAAGCTTTTAAAACGCCCTGATGCTCCGCCGTGACCGGCATCCATATCGGTTTTAAACACCAAAATATTATCGTCAGTTTTATATTCACGCATTTTAGCCACCCACTTCATCGGCTCCCAATATTGCACTTGTGAATCATGCAAACCGGTAGTCACTAAAATATGTGGGTATGCCTGTGCGGTAATATTGTCATACGGTGAATACTGAGCAATCACATCATAATAGGCAGGGTCATTTGGATTACCCCATTCATCGTATTCATTGGTAGTTAGAGGTATTGACTCATCCAGCATGGTGGTTAGCACATCTAAAAATGGCACATGGCAGCCAATTCCTAAATAAAGCGCTGGCGCTTGGTTAACAACCGCTCCCATTAGTAAGCCACCGGCACTACCGCCTGAAGCAAACACTTTATCTTGCGCACCATAACCTTGCTCAACCAATGCTTTGGTTACATCAATAAAGTCGTTAAAGCTATTTTGCTTATGTTGTTTTTTGCCTTGCTCGTACCAATCACGACCCAACATCTCACTACCACGAACATGTGCTATGGCATACACAAAACCACGATCGAGTAAGCTTAATGAGGTACTCGAAAAGCTCGGATCGATGGTTATGCCATACGCCCCATAACCATATTGAAACAGTGGATTAGTGCCATTTTTAGCAAAACTATCTTTACGATAAACCAGCGACACGGGCACTTTAATACCATCACGCGCTGTTACCATTAACCTTTCAGAGGCATAGTTTTGCGGATCAAAACTGCCTAATACTTGCTGTTGTTTTAATAAAGTTTTATCACCATTATTTAAGTCTACTTCAAATAATGAACCTGGCGTGGTGAGGCTTGAGTAATAAATACGAGCTACGTGCGTATCATGCTCAGGATTCATTGCAATGGCAGCATAATAACAAGGATCATCAAATTCTAAGGTCATACGCTGCTGTTGCTTATTAATGACCACAAAGCGTGTTTGTCCTTGCTCGCGCTCAGTAAGCACCAAGAAATCGTCAAACAGCTCTACGCCTTCTAATAAAACGCTATCACGATGAGGGGTATGCTCAAGCCACTGTGTTTTATCTGCAATGGTACTTGTATTAGCCGTCATTAAACGAAAGTTTTTAGCTTGCCAATTGGTCACGATATAAAACGTATCGCCGAGTTTATCAACATCAAACTCATGCCCTTCTTCGCGTGGCAGTAACTGAGTAAACACTCCTTGCGGCTGATCAGCATCTAGCACCCAAGTATCGTTCGTTTCTGTAGTGGCTAAATCAATAATGATCAGCCCCTCATCACGGCTTTTACCAAGCCCCATAAAAAAGCTTCGATCTTGCTCTTCATATACCAATACATCGTGCGCTTGCTTAGTACCTAATACATGGCGATAAACTTGATAACCTAATAACGTTTTAAGGTCTTTCTTTACGTAAAAAACCGTTTTATTGTCGTTTGCCCAAACGATTTGCCCTTCGGTGTTTTCTAATACATCTTCAAGTAAATCATCGTTATCAATAACTTTAAACTTTACGGTATAGATACGACGGCCATCGGTATCTTCAGAGTAAGCCAACAATTGTTCATTAGGACTAATTGCCACCTCGCCTAATTCATAAAATTCAAAACCTTCTGCAAGTATATTTACATCTAACAGTAGCTGCTTATCTGCGGCATCTATCTGACGACTACGGTAATGGCGAGAATATTCATCATCGCCACGTACTTCAGAGTGATACCAATACTGGCCATCTTTAACGGGAAAAGTATTATCGTCTTTAACAATACGCCCTTTTAGTTCTTCGAACAGTTGCTTCTGAAAAGACTGAATAGGCGCTAGTTGCTGTTCACAATAGTCATTTTCAGCAGCTAAATGTGCCAGCATCGCTGGATCTGTACGTTCGTCATCACGCATCCAATAATAATCATCAATGCGTATTTTTTTGTGTGTTGTTAACGTGTGCGGCTGTTTACGCGCAACAGGAGCATTAGGAAGTGAAGACAACGATAAGTTTGATAGAGCCACAGAAAAACCAATAAAAAATTTCGATGGCTGGAGTTTAACATAATTTTCAAAAGTGCATAAAAAAGCCCACTCAATGAGTGGGCCGAAAAATGCTAAATAGCATTAAGGGGAAACTTGCTGCCAAGCAAGGTGCCAACTTTGTCCAACACCGGGCTCGTAAAGTGGATTATTTTCTTCTTTCACATTGCAAAACTGGCTGAAAGGCCAAGGTTTACATTTATAAATTAAGCCTGTTTTTGGCTGTAATACTTTTACACCCGCATTATATACACCACACTTTTCAGGATAGATATAATCATATGCGGGCTTAACAACCTGGTAATCATCACATTTAGCAATACATTGAAAAGTTAATTCCGCACGAGTAATCCCGCAACCTTCGAGTGCATAAATCTGGTTTGAACGATAAGCTACCACTAAACCTTGCTCAGTCATTCTTCCTGCTTCGACTAAGGGTATATGAGTATTAATATATTCCGCGACAAAGCGTGGCCAATTATGTGGCTCACCTTGTTCTTCGGTGATAATTTCATATTGAAATGATAAATCGACTAGCTCTCCTTGCGTGTCATAAAAAGTCACCGTCACCATATCACCTACAAACAATTGGGTATGATGATTTAGACAACCTATTGGCATCCAATTTCCACAGGCCAATGACGTATGCATAAACAAAGCAACACCTTAAGAATATCTAATAGGTACTATCCAGCATTTATTGGATAAAAGAAATACTTTTAACTACATTGTAGGGCTGATGACACACAGTGAGGTTGGTATTACCCTGTGCGACGGCCCCGCTATCTTAGTTTTAATGCTAAAACCTTAGACCGGAAACTTTGCGTCCTAACCTTTCGGTTAGTTTGCCAAAACAGCGTGAGTATAGTGTGACATAGCTCAAAGATCAAACTAAAGAATGTAACCGCCAATAAAAACCAATACTTAGGTATGTAAAAATAAAAAAGCCAATACATTACGTATTGGCTTTTAAAGTCCGTAGTAACAAATTGAAACTAACGATCTAACTGCGGCCCTTGTTTACTTTTAAATAAGAGCATAATTTCATTAAATAAAGCTTTAAACACCTTACCTACATCACTCATTATGATGTACAAACACGGCACAAGTAATAATGTGATCAAAGTGGCAAACATCACCGCAAACCCCAGTGCGACAGCCATTGGGATCACAAACTTAGCTTGCAAGCTGGTTTCAAACATTATTGGCAGTACACCAGCGAAGGTCGTAATCGAGGTAAGTAGTATTGGCCTAAAGCGAGCACAACCGGCTTCTATCACCGCATCTTTAATCGCGATACCTTCTCGGCGCGCTTGGTTAACAAAGTCGGTCATCACCAGCGAATCATTAATAACTACACCCGCTGCGGCAATGATACCAAAGCCCGACATTAAGGTTAGATCTAAGCCAAACCAATAATGCCCCCATACAGCCCCCGTCAAACTAAACGGGATCACCGACATTACAATCAAAGGTTGCGCATAGCTTTTCAAAGGTACAGCCAACAAGATATATACTAAAATCATGCCACCAAAAAGGAACATTTTTTGCTGATTAGCTTGTGATTGCTGCTCTTCAATAGCACCGCCAAGCTCTGATTTAACGCTTGGGAACTCTTCTTTTAGTTGAGGTAATAGCTTGTCTTTTACTTGTGTAATTACTTCATTTGGCTCGATCACTTCTTCGTCGATATTGCCATAAACATACACAGTACGATAACCACCTTCACGGCGAATATAGCTAATGCCCGGTTTTTCAGTCAGCTCGACCACATCACCAAGTAACACTTCTTTACCTTGCGGTGTGGTGATAACTGCATGCTTGAGCGATGAAAACGCTTCACGGGTTAGTTTTGGATAACGTACCATCACCCGCACTTCTTCACCACGGCGAATAACACGCTGTGCTTCACCACCGTAAAAACTTGCGCCAACTTGATTTGCTATTGAGGCTAAGTCTAAACCGAGGTCATAAGCCACAGGTTTTAAACTCATTTGCACTTCTTTGCTGGCAGGGTCAATAGTCGAGCTAATATCAAACAAACCGTCTTGTTGTTGCAATAATTGAATAAAACGACGCCCGGCATCATTTAAAGTGTCGATATCTGAGCCATATAACAAGTAACCAAACTCACCATCACCACCACCTTGAGCATTCACATCGTCATAAATAATAAGCGACTTAACACCAGCAATGGTTGGCATCGCTTCACGCCAACGACGAGAAAGTTCAAACGCGTTATAAGGACGTAAATCCTCTTCAACTAATGGTGCAAGTATTTGCGCTTCAGTACGACCTTGGTTAAACACAAGTACATCTCTAATTAGTTTTTGACCATATTCCCGCTCAGTCTCTTTATCAACGGCAATCACCATAGCTTCGATTTCACGAATTGCTTCAATGGTTTGTATATCAGAGACATTATCATTCATCTCTAAGTTGATCTGCGGATAGTCATGCGGGATCTTCGGCATAAAACCAGTACGCACATTGTTTGATGCAATCAAGGCAAAAGTGACGATCAGTAATGAAATAAACGAGAACAGTACCGCCCAACGCCACTCTACACAACGCACTATAAAACGTCGATATGGTCCATTTACAAAACCAAAAAAGCGTTTATTAAAACGTGCTCGCCAGCTATCTGGTTTAATTGGCGGGAAGTTAGTATGGGCAATATGTGCAGGTAGAATAAGCTTTGATTCTATTAAGCTGAATATTAAACACAACATAACCACGACTGCGATCCCAAAAAAGAATGCACTTTCAGGGCCTGTCGATAACGTAAATGGCGCAAATACCGCAACTGTGGTTAACACCCCAAAGGTTGCAGGGGTTGCGACTTTTTTAGCGCCATTAACGACATTAACAACTCCACCGCCTTTTTTCTCTATTTCGGTGTAGGCACTTTCTCCGATGACAATGGCGTCATCCACCACAATCCCTAGCACCATAATAAAGGCAAATAATGACAAGATATTAATGGTTACACCAAACAACGGCATCATCATCATGGCGCCTAAAAAACATACCGGCAAGCCAATCATTACCCATAGCGCAAGCTTAAAGCGCAAGAACAAAGAAAGCATAATAGCGACTAAAATTGCACCTTGGATCAGGTTATTTACCATCATATCTAAGCGAGCATTTAAGTAATAGGTCATATCCATTAATGGCTCTAAGCGGACACCCGGCGGTAAGTCTTTATTTTTTTGATCAATAAACGCTTTAACTGAATCCGCAACAGGAATAATACTTTGCTCTTCCGTCGCTTTTACTGATAAATAAACGGCATTTTCACCATTGAACTTAAAGTAACGTTCGCCTTCGGTGAATTGGTCCTTAATAATTGCAATATCTTGCAGTAAAACTTTAGCGCCGTTATCACCAATTTTTACTGGTATTTGGCGAAACTCCTCACCTGAATGAATACAGTTGGTTTTCAACTCGTACAGAAATAACCCCAGCATCGGTTTTTAATTGTCCTGCTGAAAAGTTGGCTGAATAACGACGTACAGCATCAGCGACTTCGCTTAAGGTTAAGTTGTAACGACGTAATGTGTCTGGTTCAATCTCAATGGCAATTTCATCCAGTGGTACATCATTGACCACCAGTGATACGTTTGATAGCTGTAATAGCTCATCTTCAATGCGGTTAGCTATCGGTTTGAGCTCATTCAGTGGTAGGTCGGCAACTAATGTCATGCCTATTACATCTTGGCGAAACTCTATTTGACTTATGGTGACCGGCTCCATGCCTGCGGGGAAAGTAGCGATACCATCAACCCGCAACTTAATTTTATCCAGTACATCGGTGAGCTCTGCATCAGTATTGATTTCTAACTGGGCGCTGCCGCCATTACGAAATGCGCGATATACACCTTTTTTAATTTCGGTAATATCTTTTAAAGATTCTTCAATCTTAACGAGAATACTTTCTTCCATCTCTTGCGGTGACGCGCCAGGGTAATTCGCATTAATTGTAATGTAATTAATTTCAATGTTCGGGAACATTTGTCGTTGGATAGTTAAAAAACTAATGATCCCCATTACTATAATGAAAACCATCATTAAATTAGCCGCTACAGAGTTATTAGCAAAGTAGGCAATAATACCAGTCTGCTTTTCAACCGTTGAGTCTGGTGTATTTGGTAGTTCAGTGTTACTCATAACGCAGTCTACCCTTTATAGTTTTTCAGTGGTTGCACTATCGAGTGCATCAACTTTTTTAACATCCTGCACACCAGCGATTTTCACTGCCATGCCTTTTTGCGGATACTCTGGTAAGGTAATAACTAATTGATCATCAGCCTCTAAGCCATCACTAATATAAAAGAACTCGCCCTCTTCGCGGATCACTTTCACTTTACGTGGCTCAAGTTGCTGCTCATCATTAACAATCCATACCATTTGGTTATTCACCAGTTCTTGCGGTAAGCGATAGATATTATTAAGCATAGTGCCAGCAAAATTGACTTGTACATAACTGCCATATTTAATTGCCTGCTGTTTATTAACTAACCCATACGGATCATCTATACGAACAACTAAGCTACTCATACGAGTTGCACTATCAACAATACCTAAATCACGATCAACCACAGCTTGACGCGTAAACCCATGTAAACCGGTTTTTATTACCGTTGCAGTAATGCCTTTAACTCGCTCAGGTAAAAAAACACTATCAAACCCAGCTATAGGTATGATGACTTCAGCGGTTTCAATATTATTTAATTCAGCAACTTGTGCGCCCATAGAAACAAATTGACCCACACCAACATTACGATTAATAACTAATGCATCGTATGGAGCGGTTACTTCACAGTTGTCTAAATCACGCTGTGCACGTTTTAATCCTGCTTGCGCTGACTTAACTGACGCTTGTGCACTTAGCACTTGTGGCTTACGTAAAAATAAATCGGTGCGTGCTTTGCTAGGGAATCGCTTAGCTTCGTCTTCTGCTACTTTGGCTTGCGCTTGCTCTTCAATTAACATCGCCTGCGCACGAGCTAGTTCAGCTTCAGCTTGCAGTACAGCCGCTTCGTAATTATCTTTTTCAATAGTAAATAGAACTTCTCCACGTCCAACAATACCACCGGCGACAAAACTAGGATGCCAACTAACAACTTCACCTGACACTTGTGCTGAAAGCTGTGTGTTTTCCAACGGTTTTACTTCACCATAACTGTTAATCATTACTTGGTGATCGTTGGCAGCCACAGCCTCAACTTTTACAACCGGCCGAGTGTCGACTATTTCTTTTTTTTCTGGTTCTTGAGCAATTGCATTAATTCCAGCAAAACCTGCAACTCCTAAGCCTAGCGCAACAAAAGGAAGTGCCCATTTCAAAATACTTGTTCGCATAATCGATACCCTTAAATTTCTACTAGAGCCATAATAACAGAACTGGATGAAACATTAACGTGACATTTGTAAGCAACTGTTACAAACCCCGGCATACTTTTTTACAGTCTTTACTATAAAAAAGACTTTAGCTTGATATGTTAATTTTAAACGGCAGTTATCAGTCAAAAAAGTCATGTTACACCTAGTATCGCTGCTGCGACCAATTGGCTATGCCAGCTTTACTTTCAAAACCGAACAACCTCGTGTTCGATATCGAACAGTTAAAAATAAAAAAACATCTAAAAATCACTCAACAACTTGAAGTTAAACAATATTTAATTTTGGCATCAAACTTTCATTATCTAGCTCAACAATCACAATGATAACTAGATTATGAATATTAATATTGAGCAAACCACACAATTGAACAAGACTAGAATAGCTCTGTTTATCACTGCCGTAATACTACTTGTCTGTATCGGTTACTTCACAATACAACCTACGGTGCCACAGCTTAAAGCAGACACTCTCAATGTGGTGACTGTCCAACAAGGTGATATTGATATTATGACGCCGGTGTATGGTCAATATGCATCACGCTATGAGCGCCTAATTAGTGCCCCTGCAGTTGGTCAAGTTAGTGAAATTTATCTACGTGCTGGCGCAGATGTTGAAGCTGACACTGTGATTGCCAAACTCACCAACCCAGATCTAGAACAGCAATTTTTTGAAGCTCAAGCCAAGCTAGAACGTATGCACTCTGAATTTGCTGCATTTAAATTTCAAAAACAAAATGAGCAACTGACCTTTCAAGCTGAGCTTGCTGATATTGATAGCCAAATACAAAGCGCTAAATTAGATGTTGATGTCAATCAGCGCTTATCAGAGCAAGGTATCGCCGCCAAAATTGATTTAGAACGAGCTACGTTGAAATACCAACAACTTAAAAAGCGTCTTGAGTTTGCAATCTACCGTTTTGAAAAACAAAAAGAAATGCACAAGTTAGAACTGCAGCAGCAACAAATTTTATTAACACAGCAACAAAAACAAGTAGATTTAGTCAGTAATAAAGTGACGGCATTAACAATCATCGCAGGGATTGCAGGTACATTACAGCGCTTAGATATTGAACTTGGTCAGCGAGTAAGCCAAGGACAAGCTATGGCGCGAGTGGGCTCAAAAAGCCTACTAATGGCTAAATTAAATATTCCGCAACGCATTGCTGAGCGCATAACACTTGGTGCTCGAGTCGAACTAAAACATCCATCAGGCATGTTAAAAGGCACAGTTAAGCAACTAACATCCGTAGTCGAAAACGGCTTTATTATTGCCGAAGTACACCTGAGTGAACCATTACCGACCAACCTGCGCCCTGCGCAGCCTGTCAATGCTTTAGTATTTGTTGAGCGTAAAGAAAATGCCCTCTATGTGAGCCAGCAACCAGGATTAAAACCTCTCGGTGCGCAACTGCTCTATAAACACTCAGCGAATCAAGCGCAATTACAGCAACAAGAGATCACCTTTGGCGAGCTAACGGGCAAAGATTTACTCATCACAGCTGGTGCAAACGCTGGTGAAAAAATTATCACAAATGATTTAAGCCAATGGCATACTTACAGCCACTTGGCGCTAGATACTGCAAAACTTTAAGGAAAAACACCATGACAGCACTCGTTACCATTAACAACATCAATAAAGTGTATAGCAAAGGCCAAGTTAAAACTCATGCGCTACAGGATGTTTCTTTAACAATAAACAAAGGCGAGTTTATCGCTATATCTGGCTCATCTGGCTGCGGAAAATCAACCTTACTGAGTATTTTAGGATTGCTGGATACGCCAACCGATGGCGACTATCAACTGGCGAATATTGACACTCACAGCCTCAATGTTGATCAACGCTCTAGTGTTAGGAATAAGCATATTGGCTATGTATTTCAGTCATTTAACTTGATTGATAGCCTAACCGTATTTGAAAACGTGGCTTTGCCGCTGGAGCACCGAGGTACGCCAAGTAAAGATATTAAGGCCGCCGTAGAGCAACAACTAGCGGCAGTTAACATGAGCGCCCGTTTACATCATAAACCAAGCCAACTCTCTGGCGGACAGCAACAGCGCGTTGCGATTGCTCGCGCGCTAGTTGGCAACCCCGACTTACTACTTGTGGATGAACCAACTGGTAATCTAGATAGCCAAAATGGCGATGCTGTAATGCGACTCTTGCTAGAGCTAAACAAACAAGGTGCCACTGTCGTCATGGTGACCCATGACGAACGGTATAGCCAAATGGCACAGCGTCAAATTCGCTTATTTGACGGCAAAGTACTTGTTGAACATAAGGAAGCGGTAGCATGAGTTTTTACCTTCGCGCTCTGCGCCATGGCGTTTTGAGGCTATTTACTTTGCCGCGCCTATCTTTGCCCATTTTAATTACACTCAGCTTTACGCTGGCAGCCGTGTTGGTTGTGGTCGCAATGAGTAGCAACCTAATTTTTAAACCGCTACCCGATATTAAAGACGAACAAAGTCTCTATACAATTAACCGGACTATGGCTGTCTCAGACGATATGCGAGTATCAATATTTACCACTAAACGCCTTGCACTGTTAGCTGAACAATATAAACAGTATGGCAAATTTGCAGGCTTTCAAGCAGATGAAAGTGCTATAAAAGTGGATGAGGTTGCTTATCCTGTATCGCGCTTTGATGCCAGTGATAACTTTATGACGGTAGTCGGCGGCGAGTTATTAGTTGGCGAACGACCAAGTCAAGAAAATAGCCAAAATGCAGTGTGGATTTCTCAAAGTTTATGGCGCAGTGCATTTCAAAATAATGCTAATGTAATCGGTCAAACCTTACAACTTGAAGGCCAATCACTGCAAGTTCGTGGCGTTGTTACTGATTTTTCATCTTTTTTATCGGAAACTGACGAAAAGTACGCCCAGCAAATATGGCTTTACTACAATTTAGCAGAGCAAGTTTCAAAGCCAACACAAATGACGATTGATGGCAGCCTGCAACCTCTGTTTAGAAAAACTCAGCAAGCAATTACAACAAGCGACATCGAAGATTTCTGGCTGCAATATTACCAACAAGAAAGTGAACAACTTGGCCCGATGAAGCAAATGTTTGAAAGCATGAATCCAGAAAGTACTGCGGTTCTCTATCGAGATAGTTTAATGGCTGAGCAACAAACTATGATCTGGTTTTTACTCGCCGCTGTCACCATTCTACTCATAATGGCAAGCCTAAACCTACTCAATTTATTTATTGCTCACTATCAGCAGCGTGAACAAGAATTTGCAACTCACCTATGCATGGGTGCCACCCGCAACAAGCTACTGGTGATGAGTTTCTTAGAAAATCTCAGCACCTTTTTACTTGCCGCAGTGTTAGGTTTATTAGGTGCTGCGTGGTTGATCCGCATATTACCCATAATCAGTGGCGGTAATATAGAGATGCTCGAACTGGTAAAAATTGACGCCGTAACTATATTGGTTGCACTAGTGGCCGTTTTAACTATCAACTTGTTTTTTGCGTTTCTATCAACCCAGCAATTTGATCAAACGCAGCTGATTAGCAATTTAAATAACGGCAATAAAGGCATTAATGCAGGGAAAATAACCATGCTTAGTCGCATACTGTTTATTGCACAATTAAGCTCTGCCGCCGTGATATTAACAGGTACCGCGATGCTAGCAAATGCGGCTTATAACAGCTTAAATGTCGATTTAGGTTTCACCCCTGGTAATACACTTGTTGCTCAGGTAAACCTACACAATAACGAAAAAGCTCTTTTAACGAATGCCGAGTTGGAAGCACAAAAAGTAGCGCTAGATAATGACCAAGATAGCGAGCAAAAAGCGAAGCAACGCTTTTTGGGCACCCTCGATATAAAGCGCCAATTAAGTCAGGCTGTTCAAAAGATTCAACCAAATATAACCATATTACAAAGCCAAGGTGAACCGTTTAATTTTAATACCACAATTAGCATGAATCAGGATGATGAAACCCAAAAAAGGTTCACCTTTATGAATATAAACATAGCGGCTGATTATGTGGATAGCTTTGGTTTAACATTACTAGCTGGGCAAAATATTAGCCAAGCACAATACCAAGATTTAGATGATGTAGCACTTATTAACGAGACCTTTGCCAAACAAATCTCGACTGACGGTACGCTTGAATCTGTGGTAGGAAAAAATATTGCTAGCCGACGTATCATTGGAGTGGTTGCCGATACCTATACTATCATGGCTAAAAACCAAGGCTACCCAGCTATGCTTTATACTGACAAGAGCAACACCTCAACAATAAACTTGGTGATGCAACTGCCAGAAGGGCAAGAGTTTGATAAGAACGCCATTATTCAAGCAATTAAAAGTGCTCATCCACAAGTCAGCGAAGTTAAAGCTCGTACACTGACTGAACGCTGGGATGAGCAAACAATGCCAGCTCGCGTACAGTTTTACTTTATCAGTGCATTATCGGTATTAACGCTATTGTTAGCCGCGGTGGGGAGTAATGGTATGGCAATGAGCTTTACAGAACTAAAACGCTTTGAGCTTGCCATCCGTATGGCAACAGGAGCAAGTCGTAGTAATCTGATGAAACGCACCATTAAAAGCTTTAATGGTTTACTGCTGAGCGCACTTGTCATTGCGATTACACTTGCATGTGGTATTTACTTACTATTGCAATTGCAAATACCTTTGTTGCCGGCATTTTCCTGGCAAGCACTTACAATATTTACTAGTTTATTGATTGCTATCGTCTTTATTGCCATTGTTTTGGTAGTATGGCGTATTATAAATGCTGATCCTATGCGTGCGCTTAGAGAGCAATAAATTTAAGGAGTTGGCAGCAAACGCTGCCAATACGACCATTATGAACCAACCCACTATTTTGGTTGTGGATGACGATGACGATATCCGCTTTGCACTCACATTACTGTTAGAGCAAGCCGGTTATCGCGTGGTTGAAGCTGATGGACCGGTGCAATGCATGCAATTGCTTAGCCGATTAACGCCTGCACTGGTGTTATTGGATATGAACTTTACTCGTGATACCACCTCAGGAAAAGAAGGGCTCGCGTTACTTGCACAAATTAACCCATTAAATATTCCCGTCATTTTAATGACCGCTTGGGCTAACATTGAGCTGGCAGTCACTGGTTTACAAAATGGCGCAAAAGATTTTATTGAAAAACCATGGCGTAAAGAAAAATTGCTAAGCCAAATTGCTAATCATATTAAGTCCGTAACGGCAAAGCCTGTAGACACTAGTTGGATTGCTCAATCCAGCGCGATGCAGTCTCTCGAGACACTCATCAAGCAACTGGCGCCGACCGATGCGAATTTATTAATTTTAGGTGAAAACGGTACCGGGAAATCGCAATTAGCAAAGCGAATTCATCTGCTCAGTGGCCGCTGCGAAGCGCCGCTGATAAGTCTCAATATGGGGGCATTAGCAGAGTCGTTATTTGAAAGTGAACTATTCGGTCATCATAAAGGGGCTTTTACCGATGCCAAGCAAGACCGCTTAGGCGCATTTAGCCGTGCTAAAAATGGCACCTTGTTTATGGATGAAATCGGCACTTTACCGTTTCATTTACAGCCTAAATTATTACAGGTTTTAGAAACTGGTGAGTTCACTCCGCTTGGCGCAAACGCCAGCGAAAATATAAACGTGCGACTAATCGCAGCTACCAATCAAGACTTAGCCAGCGCAATTACAAACGGCCAATTTCGCCAAGATTTATATTATCGCTTAAATACCTTTGTCATTCGTCTGCCTGCGCTACGCGAACGTAAAGACGATATCTCTGCGCTGTGCGAACATTTTATCAATCAGTTTGCGGCTAAGTACAACAAGCCCATATTGCCATTATCCGCCAGTGCTCGCGAGTTGCTAAAAAACCACCCTTGGCCTGGCAATATTCGAGAATTAAGTCATGTAATCGAACGTGCGGTGCTGATCTGTAACGGTGAAGCAATTGAAATAAATCATATCATGCTCGACTATCAAACAACACAAAGTCAATCTATCCCTGCGCTGACTTTAGAGGAGCTAGAAAAACAACGCATAGTCGAAGTACTACAACAACATAATCAGCAGATCACAGCGGCAGCTAAAAGCTTAGGTATTTCTCGTAATGCGCTTTATCGGCGTATGGAAAAATATCAATTAGAGGGTTTGGATGAATCATTTTAAAATGAGCCATAAAGCCAAGATGATTGCCATTTTAAGCGCCATATTTGCCGCAATTCTTATTCCTACTGCTGCTTTAGTGTACCAACTAAGCCAAGACACTCTACTCACCGTCACTTTAGGGGTTTGCTTAAGTTATGCATTGATTGTTTGCGCCTATCGGTTATTCCATAGTCATTTTTCACCCGTGGCACAATTACAAGCTTATA
Organism: Pseudoalteromonas rhizosphaerae; assembly: GCF_028885455.1. Classification (NCBI taxonomy): domain Bacteria; kingdom Pseudomonadati; phylum Pseudomonadota; class Gammaproteobacteria; order Alteromonadales; family Pseudoalteromonadaceae; genus Pseudoalteromonas; species Pseudoalteromonas rhizosphaerae. The sequence continues at coordinate 421,777 of NZ_CP118496.1, read as the reverse complement.
TTGATGCAAAACAGCAAGGGCAAAGTAACCTTAGCTTAGGCTACAGTGATCCAAGCTCCCCATGGGCAATACTCGGCGCACAAATAGAAACATTATTTACAACACAACAACCGCAGTCTGAGCACTTAATTGATGGGTTATTTCAGCATTGGCCACACCCTATTGCAGTATTTAACGAGCAAAGCCAACTGATATTTTTTAACCACCCAATGTATGCTCAGCTGAAAACGCCATTACTACGAGGAATGACTTTTACAGAATGTGGTTTTAGCCTTGATAATAACCAATGCAGCCATGCAAAATTAAACCAGGATTGGCAAATACAACGCATTGCCCTGAGCGATGCTAAACAAACACTTATTACCGCCAGCTATATAGGCCATCAGTTACAAGATGCAAAGCGCCAATCACAAGCTGATCTAATTCGTATTTTATCGCATGAATTAAACAACTCACTGACGCCCATGGCCTCAATGACAGATACACTAATGGCGGCAGATGAATTAGACGAAATACAAACGAGACAAGTGCTAACACGGATTAAATCGCGCAGTGAGTCACTGCTGCTTTTTATTAAAGCCTATGCAGAGTTAAGTCGTTTACCGAGCGCAAAACCGCAAACCTTTGATTTAAAAGCGCTCGCAATACTCAACGCAAAAGAACAAAGCGTTCAACTTAACTTCGCAGGTTCCCCATCCTTTTTTGCCGATAAACTACTGATAGAACAATTATTAATTAATGTATTTAAAAACAGCTATGAAGCCTGCGCAGAGCAAGCTTGCATAACATTGCGCTGTTTTGCACAAAGCGACATGCAAATATTACAGCTGACTGATAACGGTCCTGGTTTTGCCAATATTGATAATGCCCTGCAACCTTTATACACCACCAAAAAACAAGGCAACGGCTTAGGCCTTGCCTTGTGTAATGATATTGTGCAAAAGCACAACGGCCAATTGCAGTTAGCTAACACAGCAGATGGCGCGCAAATCACCATTAAACTACCGCAAAATAGCTGTTAAAAACTTACAAATAAATTGTGCCTTGCATATACCGCACTGCGTATCCTGTGAGAGTAACACTATGTTCACTGACTTCGCATTGCATATGGCCGCCACGACTAGAGGCTTGATAAGCACTTAAGGTTTTTTTAACTAATTGCTGCGCCCAATAAGGCGCGAGACCGGTATGAATTGAGCCGGTAACGTAATCTTCATCACCGCCATTAGCAGGCCAAAAATAACGTGAAATAAAGTCGTATTTTGCGCTTGGTGCGGTTGCAACTACATCAAGTGGAGCTAGTGTTTTTAGCAAGTTTGAATCTGTTTTAAGGTTTAATATATCCTGCTCACTTTCATAAATCGCAAAGTAAGCTTGTTTGTTTTTCAACACCTTAACTGGTTGTATAGACAAGCCAGAAAATAGCTCAGAGGGTATTTCTGTTGTAACAAAAGGAGCTTGTTTTGGAAAAGTCATGGCAAAGCTGCCATCGCTATTTTTATTAATAACTAACTCACCGACTGCAGCAGCTTGAAAACGAACTTGCGATAAATTGTGCTGTTCGCACAACACAAATGCCGCAGCGAGTGTAGCATGCCCGCAAAAATCGATTTCCATTAACGGCGAAAACCAACGGATAGCAAAACTACCGTCAGTTTGACGACAAGTAAACGCGGTTTCGGAGACGTTATTTTCTGCGCCAATTTTTAGCATTAGCTCATTATCAAGCCAATTATCTAAATCAATAACTGCGGCATAGTTACCTTTAAACAGCTCGTTAGTGAAAGCGTCTATTTGATGGATTGTGAGTTGCATTTTTGCTCAATTTATCAGGCTAAGTTTCTAATAACTTGCCACAAATTGAGCTAAAAGAGTATTAAATTTATCTAGCTAATATTAAGCTGCGACAGGGCGCATTTTATAATATTGAATACAACCAAGTTGCGCGGCATTAGTCAGTAAGATCATCACAAACGTTAAAACATGCGAAGTACTTGGTGCCGCCATCGCTAATTCTGCAAATAAACCACACACACCCGCTATAAACTGTAAACTAAAATAACGTGCACTTAGGTTGCTAATATCACCACTGCGCAGCGTTTTATAGGTTTGCGGCATCACTCGTACAGAGCTCATGATCAAACCCACAAAAGTAAGCCATGTGAGTACCTGTGCAGTTTCTAACTGTGGATTAAGCAACAATAAAAATGGTAAGAACGAAAAGCCTAGCATGGCAGTTAATTGAATTCGCTCTCTTGTCTTTGCATTATAACGGGCAAAATAATACAAAATTAAGCCACTTAAGCATCCAGTCACCACAAAAGGCAGCACCATATAAAAGCGCTCAAAGTACAAGTTATATGTAATAAAGTAGACACTTTGGGCAACACCAAAGACCATCATTAGTAATGATAAACCCGATACACTGCGATTTTTACGAATTTTATTGAGTAACGGTAAAAAGCTAAACACTAAAATAAATGATGATAAAATAGGCAGGTAATGCGCCAAAGTAGACCTCGCTCGTTAGTAGTTGATTAATAAGTTAGCAACTTATAAACAAAACAATAAATCAGTGTAAATCACTGTTTTTATATGCTTTATGTAAGGCGCGGCATTGTAAAGGTCCTATAAAAACAAGCAACCATTTGTACAAAATAAACTCATTGCTAATGCGGCAAGTTAACCTTACAGTTTCCGTTTTTCGACTGACACTTTGCAGTTAGCAAGTAAACATCTCATCGCATAGAATTGAAATAACATTGATAATTGTTATCATGCAACAAATTAATTTTGATAGCTCTTTGCCTTATGAGAAAAACACTTTTTAAAATACACAGTTGGATTGCGCTTTGTGCTTTAGTTCCACTTATTGTGATCAGTATTACTGGCAGCGTATTAGTGTTTAAAAGTGAAATTGATGGCTTACTCATGCCAGATAGTCACTTTGTCGTTGATAGTCACGCAGAACGCAAACCCATTGATAAATTAATAGCGGTTGCTGAGCATGAATTTCCTAGCTATATAGTAGGTAGTTGGGAAATATTTAATGATGATACTGCTGATCGGGTTTATTTAATCGAACGCGGTACCGACACTTGGTATAAATTTCATATCAATCAATATTCTGGCGAAATACTCTCGCAGCCAGTTAGCACCAGTCACTACTTCACAGATTGGTTTTTAGAACTGCATTACACATTTTTGCTAAACGATTTAAAAACTCTACCAGGTCAAACAGGCACCGTCCTTGGGTTCTTTTTTGCAATCTTTCTATTTATCCTCGGCGTTACAGGCTTAATAATTTATCGTAAATTTTGGCAACGTTTATTTTCAGTACGCTTCAAGGCGACGCTGCAAATTGTACTAAGCGATATTCATAAAATGACAGGGGTACTTGGCTCACCCATTATTTTAATTTTGGCGATCACTGGCGGCTACTTTAATTGGGCTGTGTGGTATCACGAAGTAGTCGAACACGCAGAAGAACAGCATTTTATACTCACTAAAAACTTACATAGCGATACCATTAACTTTCAAGCCATTCTAGATGACAGCAAAAAACAAATCCCGACATTTAATGGTACTTTTTTAGTTATGCCACTGGAGCCTGACGAAAACATTACGCTATTTGGTGAAGTTGATAGCAATAATCCACTGGCAAGCGAATACGCTAACACCGTTACTTATGATAAACAAACCGGTGAACATATAGCTAACTGGGATATTCGCGAAGTCGGCATTGGTTGGCAAGTAATTGATAGCTTTAGAAAATTACACTTTGGTTATTTTGCCGGTTTACTCAGTAAAATCTTATGGTGCGTGATTGGACTAAGCCCAGTATGGCTTGCAGGCACTGGTTTTTACTTGTGGCTTAGCCGCCGTAATCGTAAAAAACAATCACAAAGAAATCGCGAGCAAAGGCGAACAGCGACAGCATTTAATACTTGATTAAATTTTTACCTCAGCGTACCTTTATCTAAACGCTGAGGTGACTATGAAACTTTACTTTTCTTTATTATTAATATGTTTATTAACAGCTTGTAAAAGCACAGAACAGCAGAGTACGGTTGCGCCAACACTAACTAGTTTACTAAATCACACTCTCTTTGAGTTACAGCAAGTCCCTTCAGAACAAGTTATTTTTCAACTGCCCAACGATGAAGCTAAGATCTTTCTATCTTATGTCGAGAATCAACGCCAAGACGGTTTAACTGACGATATTATTCTTTATAACTACATTGAACGCAACTTTAGTAATTTTAGCTATCATGGCGATACCCTCACAGCAGAGCAAACCCTCGAGTTATCTCATGGTAACTGTATAAGTCTGGCAATATTAACCCAAGCCTATGCAAACTTAATTGATCTGGAAACTGGTTTTCAAGAAATGACAAGCCAGCCTGTTTACGCCAAAGAAGGCAATCTGGTATTTATTGCTAACCATTTTCGTACTAAGTTATATAGCCCTTTCACTGAAGATGAAGATCAAATTACTTTTATTCGACCAGGAGTACTTATTGACTATTTTCCTTCGCGAGGAAGTTTTTATGTTGGCAGTGCTAGTTATGAGGATCTCATTGCCAAATATTATAGTAATTTAGCGGCTGATGCTTTACTGGAAAATGATTATAATCAAGTGTATAGCTTGTTAATTAAGGCTAATCAGTACGCCCCAAATGATGCTGAGTTATTCAATCTTGCGGCTATATTACATCGTCGAATTAACGATAAAACAACCAGTCAATTAATTTACCAAACAGCGCTTGATCAGCAATTACAAAGTTTAAACTTACTAAGCAATTACAAAGTACTCGCAGAAGATATTGGCAATGAAATGTTAGTTGAACAAATTAATTCATTGTTAGGTGCTCAAGAAAAAGATCCTTATGAATTAATTGCTCTTGGTGAAACAGAAGCATTGAGTGGGCGCTTAATGAGCGCTAAAAAACACATAGATGAAGCAATAAACAAGGCACCTTATTTGGCTGATCCCTATGTAGCTCTTGCAAAAATCCGTTATCAGCAAGGTAATTTAAATGACGCTCATAAATTACTCAAACAAGCTATGGATCTCGAAAGAGATCATCAACAACGTAGTATTTATGCGGCAAAGCTTGCCGCTATAAGAAGTCACCAATAACCGCCTTGAGTGAAAAGACTCAAGGCGTAAGCGTTTACAACGAATAATAAAACCCGAGCCAGCCTCTAAGCTCATCATCAAAGCTGTCGCCTTCTACTCTGACTAGGCCAAAATCAAGCTTCACATCATTGAGGCCTGCAGGGCCTAAGCCAAAACTAAAGGGGCCTTGCCATTTCACACCATAGCTTTGCCCGTATACCTGTTGGTCAATCTGATGCTGTTGATAGTACAACCATGGCATGCCTTCTGCCCAACTAATACCTCCACCATAACCTTGATAGCGTTTGCCAATAGCGCTGTAAAAGGGCAGTTCAGGTGCAAAAACAAAATCACTGCGAATATTTTTTGATAACAACGAAGAGCTAAAACCACCTAATCGCAACTCACTATCATCTCTATATTGCTGGCTATAATTAGCATACATAGGGATTGCCAGCGCTTTACCAAATAGCTGCGCAGCAACATCATAGCCCTGCCAATTCTGCGTGTCGCTATCGCCACTATACCAACGCGCATCAATCGCTTGGCCAATGGCATAATCTTGTCTGTCATAGCTCCAAGATTGCTTCAAGCCGACTCTAAGCCACTGTGAACTCTGCTCTTGCTTGATATTTGCATCATCTATCTCTGAGTAGTTATAAGCCAGTTCTGGCCGTACTTTAAACTCTCCAAAGCTCAGTGGCAGGCTGGCAGCAATATAGCCGCCTTGCACTGACTGATCAGCCAACAGGCCATGCTGATATTGCTTGCTAGCATTCAAATCATAAGAAAATAACTGGCTGTCAAACTTGATTGCAAGCGCACTGTAACGTGCTTGGGCATAAATGCCTTGCAGTGCAGTGTCATGTAAATCAACACTGTAGCCCAGCTGCCAATCTAATTGCTTGAGTAAATCGCTGCCTTTAATACTCACTGAAAATAATGCCGCAGAGGCTGAATGATATTGTTCACCTAACGCAAAAGTGGCTTTTTGCTGCCAAATATCGTAGTGCGTTTGCTCACCAATGGGTTGTTGATATACTTGAGCTTTTGGCAAGGTGTGCTCATTCACAAGCAACAAAGGCGCAATACTGTTAGTTGCAAAATCGGTGATTTCTTCTTCGTTATTACTTACCTGTAGCTGCATAATGTCAGGGCCATCACTACTGATTGAAAAATACAGTAAATCCCCGTCAGATAGTGCGAGTGGATTAGCAACCGCTTGTTGGCCTTGAGTCAGCTTGAACAAACGTTGTGTAGTTAAATCATAACGGTAGATATCCGTTGCCTGAGCTAATCCTGCAACAAAATAAAGCTGCTTGCCATCCGCACTCCAACTTGGTTGTGATAAGTATTGATATCCCTTAGGCATTGGTACAGCAATTGATTTTTGTCCATAAAGATCTTGTATATACAATTGCCAATTATGATTAAACTCAGTTTTAAGAAAGGCGAGTTGCTGTTGATTGGGGCTAACTACTGGATAATCGTAAACCGTTGCTAGACTTTTTTCGAATAATGGTTGAGCTTGACCGGTTTGTAAATCAACTCGCACTAACTCTGAGTAACCCCCTTTAACCTGTTCTCCATAAAGTGTTTGCCCATTATCTGCAATACTAAAGCGCCGCAGGCCAGCTAAATCAGTTAGTTTGGTAACTTCACCGGTTTGCGTATCCCAGCTAAATATATCTGATATACGCTGATTATCAATATTATCTACGTTGCTGTAGGCTGAAAAATACAACACGTCGTCATTTAGCCATTGTGGGTTTTGAATACCCGCACGGTTGATTTGATTCAAGACTTGCTTTTGCTTACGTTGAAACACCTTGGGTGGTTTATCAGCAACATCTTTAGGATCATCAGCGAGTAGCTCTTGTTGCTCTTGGTTAAACTCTTCTGCAGCTTTGAGGTTATCCTCAGTACTGTAGAGTTTTAACTGAGTCTTGCCGTCTTGATCACGCTCCACCACTGCAAGTTGCTCGCTATTTGGTGATAAAGCAGGACCACTAGCATAGTGATCTAACGCCAACCAAAGCTCACTAGTAAGTGACTGTTCACTTCTTTCTTTACTCATTGCTTGATAAGTATACTCAGCAATAAAACGTCGATACAACTTACTCGCAGAGTCACCAAAGACCCCTTCGAATGCGTCATCAAATTCGCGTTGTTTTACTCCTTGCATACGCGTCCAAACAGCATCAAGGGTTTGCTCTGAATAGTTTTTCTCTAGCCAAGCTAAAAATCGTGCGCCCATTAAATACGCCATAGAGCCAGCCATAAAGCCACCATCTGTACTATTCAACTGATCATAGCGAGGCAATGCACCTTGCTGAGCAAATTCGATTAAAATCGCCTCGCTGTAGTTATCAAATAACCGACCACGCCCCGTCATTTTCGATTCAAGTAATGTTGCATAACCCTCTGCCACCCACCGAGGCATCTCGCTGTGTGTTATATCGTATAAATCCCAGATATTCCTGAGCTCTTGACGCCATTTACTGCGGGTAGGTTGTGCTAAATGCACTAGATGAATATATTCGTGCAGTACCAGTAATTGCTGCCAACCACTATTATTTGAGATCACTGTATCTGACTGCGGTGGTGTAGTAAAAAGCGCCATCAATGGCTTATTTGAAACCGGTAATGCAAAACCATTAGCGGCATTGAGTGGATCAAACACCACCACATCAACCGCATCATCTAAAGCACGGTTTTGTTGCTCAAGCACTTTGCTGCGGACGATTTCTAATTCATTGGCCGCAGAGCGTGCCCAATCTGCATTTTCTTGACTGTAATGAACATTAAAGTGTTCGGTATGAATAGTTTGCCATTGCACGGCGGCCTGTGTATGTGTGGCTAATAATAACGAAGTAGCGAGTAAGGTTTTTTTCATCATGTTCCCTGATCTCTTATTTTAAACCCATTATTGTCATAACTTAGTCTAAAAAGAGAGCATAAAAATGTAAGAAAACGTGAGTTACCGCTATTACGCTTTATCGCCTAATAAAATACCATCCTAAGAACTTGAAAGCGGTGAATTACATCCAACTTCGTTGATCAGATTCAGCTTGGCAGAGAATAAAGTCGATAATTTCATCGGCTTGCTCTGCTTTGATATAAGGCATAGTCGCTGTGCCCGCAGCGAGTTGTATAGACAAGCTCTTCAAACCACTTTTTCGCATAAAATAAGTGCTTACTGCGCGCGTGCTTTGCGCTTTATATAGTTCAAACACTCGATAATGCACACTTATCATGCCACTGCGAAACACTGCGTAATATCGCCCTTGATATTGATAAAAATAATAACCGTATCGTCGATATGATAAGTACACCAAGGAACTTAGTAATACAGCACAAAGCAGGCCATATACCGGGCTGTAACCTTGTCCTGCATAGCCCATAAATGCAATTAAAGCGCTCGGTAACAAAGCATAAAAGCATAGATTTTTGATCAGTAACGCTTTTTCGACACCTTTAAAGTTGAGTGCTTTAAAATCATCACCGGTTAAATTAAGCCAAGGATGTACCCACTGACAAACTTGTTTTACTTGCTCAAGTGAAAGCACTGGCATCACTAAGCTTTGTTTGCTCTTTGCGCCCGCGCTAAAGCCGCCGCTGGTTGCTTGCAAACACTGCACGGTATAACGTTTAAGTAGTCGTGCAATTAGGTTTTGCTTAATCAGCAGCGATTGTACTTTATCAAGACTCACCGACAACTGATGACGCTCTAATAATCCTGCAATGCGTTTAAATTTTCCGGCCTGAAAGTAAAGCTGAAAATTATAAAAGCGGATTAATGACATTAATACCGATAATAAAACGGCAACCAACACAACAAGCACAAGTATTGAAAACACAGCGAGTGCTGCAGCATCAACCAACACGCCCACTTCTTGCTGATAGAATGATTCTAGGCGATTGATCACCGCTTTTTCTAAAAACTCCAGCACAACATTCATAAAAGGCGCAAGCGCTGCTAATGCCAAAATAGCCATATTCGACATCAAGCCAAATTTTGCAACTTCTTTATTGCTCAGCACCAAACATTGTTGTGGTTCGTTGGTATGTGTATCTTCAGGTTGCTGCTTAGCTGCAGTTTGTTGTTGGGTTTCTTTATAAGCCAATACTCGCTCGCGCATTTGCTCTGCATATAGCGATGTAACCCCGGGTAATACAGCCTCTTGGCTAGTGCTGCCAGCGGCATCAAAAATACAGTTAACCAAACCCAGAGGCTTAAAATAAAACGGTTCGGCAATATTAACATTCTGCACTCGCAAAAAGTTCAAGGTTAAACGCTCTTTTTTAAACACCCCTTTATTGAGTAATATTTCATGCTCATCAGTAATGCAAAAGCGAAAATTAATATAGTAAAAAAATGAATAAATTAACAAGCTAATAATCGCTACCGCTAATGCAACTTGCCCCCAAAACCACTTATTTTCAACTTGCGTAACAAACACAACCATAATAGGTAGTAAGTTAAATACACCGTCTTTGACAAATCGGAAAGCAAAATGCACGATAAAATAAACCAGTGACCAAGACGAAACACGCTGCCATTTCAAATTATCCATTTAACGACTCATCAGTAGCTAATACACTATCACCGGCTTGATTGCTGGTATTGTTAGATACTTGTCTTGCTTCAGTGTACTTTTGAATATACTGACGGATATTTTTACAATCATCATGACTTAAGCCACTAATGTTGAGATCGGCGCTCATTCCGCCAGCACTGTACAAACGCAAGCTAGCCAAGCCCAGTTTTCGCTCCAAAGGGCCACGATGTATTTCTGTGTGCTGCACTCGTGAGAAAGGTAAAATCGTCACCTGCTGCCAAATAACGCCTTTGCGATAAGCTATATCATGCTCACGCATAGCAATTCCTTTAAGTCGCATACTGACAACGTTATAAGCTAGCGATAAAACTAAAATAATTGGTAAACCAATCAGTAAGCTCGTTTGTGCCAGTGCTGCAAACTCCTGATTAAAAAAGCAAACAGCGCCTAATATTGCAGTTAATGGTAGATAAAACAGCAGCCAGTTAAGCTGAGCGTGCAGCAACGCTTTATCTGCCAGTGGCTTATATACTATTTGTTGATGTTGGGGTAAGACGTCCAGTTGGTGGTTTTCGAACACTTTTTTTCCTTAACAAGCCAACGATTTGATACGTTGGCTTTGATTTATAGCAAAGTTGCGGCCCTATATTACACCCAGCGAATGGTCGTCGCTAAGGTATGACTTTCGCCTGGCGCTACAATCGCACTATCATCCATTACATTTGCCGCTTCAAGGCACAACATTGTATGGTATTCATCATCAGCAAAATTAGATAAACGCTTAGACTTATCAATCCACGGGTTCCACAGCACACAAGAGCTGGAGTTTTCACGGCCGACTTCAATAATTCCATCCGGAGTAATAATACGCTGGATAGTTGCGGCTTGGGTATAAACCATATCTGTTTCACGAGCAAAACCAACCAGTCCATCTTGATCAAACGGGCCTTCGCTAAACTCAATATATTTGGAACCTTGCAGCCCATCCACTTGAGTTTCTTCAATAGCAGGGGTTGGAAAATAAGTGTGCAGCGCTTGCGTGAAAGTAATAGTTTGGTTACTTAAATTAGTGGTTGTTAAACGCACTTCAAGCTGATTAGTTAGTATAAATTCAACCTTTAGCTTTGATTTGTGTGGCCAGTAGGTTTCATCAACTTGTGCCATTGGCAAGGTTAAGCTAACTCGAATTTCATCGTCTTGCTCTGCAACTTCATCTGCTCGCCATAAGCTCGTACGTGCTACACCGTGAATTGGCCACTCAGGATTTGGATTGACACCAAACCATGGCCAACAAATAGGAATGCCACCACGTATACTTTTACCTTCTTGGTAATCTTCTTCGCTTGATACCCAAATTAATGGCTTTTTGCCACTTGGCGTGAATTCAGTGAGTTGTGCACCTTGTAGAAAAATTTTAGCGCTACAAAGCTCGCTTGCAACATTGATATATTCTAAACCAGTGTCAGTTTGTTCGATGCTTACAGATGGAGATAACTTCATTATACGTCCCATAAAAATGAAAAACCTATCTCACCTTACCCAATCCCCAACCAATTAGTAAATATTATTTAGTGAGTTTTTATGTCAAATTTACAATTTTTCACTCTGTCATGACTTATAGGTAAGCTCAGCACCAAAAACGTTTAATTAAATAATATGTAAATGAACTAAGTTTAATTTCAACTCAAAACAAATAAAAAACAGCTACAGCTTTGTGTAAAGCCAATAATACAGTATAAATCGACCTTATCTATTTGAACTCTATTTATTAGATGTGTAATATTTATTGATTGCGCGAGCGCCTTGACCGTAAACCATCTGCGAATGAGATAAAAATGAAAAAATATGACGAATTATTGGTTTCTTTACGTAAAGTGATCCGCGCGATCGACCTCCATTCTAAGCAGTTAAATAAAATCTCCGGCCTCACCGGTCCGCAGCTATTAATTATGACTGAAGTAGCACAAACTGATGGTATTACAGCCAGTCGCATTGCCCAAAATGTAAACCTGAGTCCTGCAACTGTAACTAATATTTTGGATCGCTTAGAAAACCGCGATTTAGTGACGCGTGTTCGCAGCCAATTAGACAAACGTCGAGTGAGTCTTTACCTCACTGCAAATGGTCAAACGATTCTGCAAGCAGCACCACAACCGTTACAAGAACACTTTATTGAAAAGTTCTCAGCCTTAGACGAGTGGGAACAAAGCCAGCTACTATCATCAATGCAGCGTATTGCTACTATGATGGATGCTCAAAGTATAGATGCAGCTCCTTTATTAGAAGTTGGTGTGCTGACCCGCGCCGCTGAAGGCAAACCCACCGAATAAATAGTTTATAAAATCATATTAAACAAATGATTACCCTAGAACACATGGTTAGTTAACTTGGGTTAAAGGTACAATTAGTCTATTCTATACATACCTATATCAAGAATAGCGATTTATCATGCTTAAACTATCAAAGTTAGCTTTCGCGACTATGCTAGGCGCAACAAGCAGCGCCTCATATGCTTCAGACATTGATGCTATGCAAGCTCAACTTTCTCAACTCCAACAACAGATGCAGCAACTGCAACAGCAGCTTGCGGCTGAAAAAGCAAAACAAGCTAAAGTTAATCAACAGCTTGAAGAACAGACCAAGACCATCGCAAAGCAAACTCAAGATAATACCGAAACAGCCCTATCCGGAGTTAAATTTGGTGGTGCAATTCGTACTAACTACAGTCACACCTCATATGATGACGGCAATAAAAACCGTGGTGGCGATTTTGATTTTGATATTTTCCGTTTAAATGTTTCTGGCGATATTGGTGGAGTGCTGATCGGCGGAGAGATCCGCTTTTTTGATTACATGACCGCAATAAAATCAGCATGGGCAGGCTATCAATTTACTGACGACTGGCAAGTGCAAGTAGGTATCACAAAAGTGCCGTTTGGTAATGATCCTTATAACTCCCATAACTATTTCTTTAGTGCAAACTACTACGTTGGTTTAGAAGACGATCATGATTTAGGCGTGATGTTTAAACGTAAAGTAGCTGATAACTGGCAGCTCGATTTAGGTTTTTTCAAAAATGACGAACTCGGTGGTGTCGATGGTTATGTTGAAGATCGCAGCCATCGCTATTCGTACGATATTGTTGGTAGTCGCACCGTCGACGAGGGTATTTATGCCGAACCGAGCAAAGGGCTTGGTGAGTATAATACCTTTGCCGGCCGCTACGCCTATTACTTTGAACACGGCAAAGGCATGACCACAGAAGTCGGAATATCAGGCTTAGCCGGTGGCTTACATGACGGCCAAGACCGCGCAGGAAGTTACAACGCATGGGCACTGCATGTAAACAGCGTTATCAATAATTGGAATATTCAGCTACAGCATGGCGAATATGACTACAATATCGATGACACTAATCGTATCGCGGTTGGCGCATATGGGTTTTATGACTCTATTGCGACCGATGCAACCACCAGTAGCTTTAATGTCGCTTACAGCGTACCGGTTGAATGGGGTCCAGTAAGCAACCTGCAATTTTATAATGATTACAGCGCGATTTATAACAAGTCTGATGACACTGCCGATACTTGGATGAATGTTACCGGGGTATCCGTCGCGGCTGGCGGCTTGTTCACTTACTTTGATTTAGTTCATGCCCGCAATCAAGCATTTGTAGGTGGCTCTGTTGCCGGTGATAGTAATGAAACCGAGCGTCGATTTAATATTAATATTGGCTATTACTTTTAATCTTTAAAGTCAGCCTGTAATTAGGGGGGTTAGTCTTAAGAGGTTACCCCCTCATAAACTCATCCTTCATAACGCTGTAAGCAATGACTGCAAGCAATTACATTCCCATCAACTCATAATAGGATATAAAAAGAACAGCGGCATCAGGTTGAATCGCAAGCTGAGGCGCTGAACGTGGCAGAGTATAACGTCATCGAGTACAATTAACTGACAATGCTGAGTAAACTAGCAGCATATTGTTTAACGTTGCTTGCCAAGCATTTAGCCGTTTTCAACTTTATCAGGCACAAGTCTATTCATGAATTTAAAAGTAATTTTAGCCACTTATAAAAGTATTGGCTATCAACTATTAGGACTAGCCTTGGTTGGGCTGGGAATTATAGGTATTGTTTTACCTGTGATGCCCACCACTATTTTTTTCATTTTGGCATTAGCGTGCTTTACTCGCTCGTCCCCAAAACTCGCTGCTTGGTTACTCAATCATCCTCGTTATGGCGTAACCTTACGCCATTGGCAAAAGTACAAAGTAGTACCCGTAAAGGCGAAGTGGTTTGCGGGTATTGGTATGTCACTTGGCTTTATTGTATTGCTGCTTTGTGCACCGCCGTGGTGGGTTTTACTGCTGGTAGCCTGCATCGAAATAGCGGTTATGATTTATTTACTCTCTCGCCCTTCAAAATACCTACCAATGTAAATTTCGTAAATAATGTTGTGATAACTAATGCAAATCATTACCATGTAGATAACATTGCTTAACTACTAAATTATTTATGCCGTTAATAAATAAACGAACTTTATATAGTACCAGTCGTGCGTTGCATATTTATCTATCAACAGCACTGCTGTTTTTGCTTATTTTATTTTCTGTCAGTGGGATTGTACTTAATCATGTTGATTGGCTAGAAGGCGATAAAAGTGATGGGCAACTAACCACATCACTCCCAAGTGCATTACTTGAGCAGGGCCAAGAAAACCTAGCAACCTTACCCATTTTATACCCTGAAATAGAAGCTTACTTAGCCAACCAATATGGCTTAACTAAAGTAAAAAGTATCGACTGGGAAAAAGAAGATGCACTCGTGATGCTCGACTACCCACTGCCTGCAGGTTTTGCCTTCGCAGAACTTAATTTCATCAGTGGCGAACTGAATCTCGAATATCAAACTGGCGGCTTTTTAAGCTTAATTGGCGATTTACATAAAGGCCGTCATAGCGGCGAAGCATGGAGCTGGGTGATTGATATATCAGCCGTGTTAATGATTTTTTTTGCTATCACCGGGATGATTATTTTATTTCAAAATAGAAAAAAACGCTTAGTAGGAATATGGCTAACAGTGCTTGGGGTCGCAACACCAGCAGTCATTTATTTATGCTGGGTTCCGCAACTAAAAGGAGTGTCTTAATGCTAAAACTTAATACCTTAATAAGCGCTGTTGTTTTATTTACAGCAGCTTTGTTTCAACCTCATGCGAATGCCGCTGAACTTGAAATAGAACTAACCCTACCTGATCTAGACGTACAACCTTACCATCGACCTTATGTCGCGGTTTGGCTAGAAACCCCAGAGCGTAAGCATGTAACCACGGTTGCCTTATGGGTTGAAAAAGCAGAATGGTTTAAAGACTTACGCCAGTGGTGGCGTAAAGCCGGAAAAAGTGACGCTAACTTTGATGGTGTAACAGGTGCAACAAAGCGCCCAGGTACTTACACCATTAACTGGAATGGCACAGATCTAGATGGCAAAGCCGTAGCTGCAGGCAAGTATTTACTTAATTTAGAAGTCGTTCGCGAAGAAGGTGGCCGTGATTACACCCGTGTAGAACTTGATCTAAATAAAGACGGCAAGATCACCATCGATGGCACCAATGAATTTTCACAAAGCTTCGTCACCATTAAAAGTCAGTAAATGTAGCTGCTAAAACAATTTAAATAAGGAAAGACTATGAAAATCAATTTACTTAAAAGCGCATTTATCGGCGCACTTACTTTCACTGCCCTAGCATCTAGCTATGCCAATGCACATGCTCGCTGGTTAGTGCCTTCGCACACATCTCTTTCAGGCGACAAAGCACATTATGTGATGATCGATGCCAGTATTTCGAATGAAATTTTCGCACCAGATAAAGCATATCGTCCAGCACAAAAAGGCGCGGAATATGATGATAATCTGATTATGGCAATCGGCCCTGATGGCAAACCAGTTAGCGATAAAATTCGTGCATATTATCTGCAACGTAAAAATTCAGCGGCGGTAAAACTAGCTGGGGAAGGTACTTATCATATAACGATGAGCCAAGAACCACGACTAATGACTTTTTATAAAGATGCCAAAGGCGAACGTGGCCGTGTATTTGGCCCTAAAGACAGTAAAGATATCCCAGCTGATGCAACCGATATTAAAACCACAAAATCGATTGCAACGGTAGATACATTTGTAAGCCGCAACGGCACCTCAAAACCTGCGCTACTTGGTCAAGGCTTAGAGATCAGCGGCCCGACTCATCCTAATGATTTATTTGTTGGTGAAGAGGCACGTTTTCAGTTATTAAAAGACGGTAAACCTGCTGCCAACATAGAACTTGCCATCTTAAAAGGTGATACACGTTATCGTAACGAACGTGGCGAAGTTAAAGTAACCACAGATAAAAACGGCTTTTTCACTAACACATGGCAACACCCTGGACTATACCTGATTGAAGCAAGTGTGAGCGAAGGTTCAACTGAAAAAGGTATCGATAGCGTACGTTATTCATTATTTACTACATTAGATGTAGCACCTGAATAAAACCCCTCATTAAAAATAAAGGCCAAGTAACTTAGCTTGGCCTACAACTCTAAATAAACACATAAACAACTTAGCGCCAAAATTTTTCTAAAATTTGAATTTAATTCTTTTATTTTCCCTCTTTTGGGTTCATATTATAAACAATTAAATTAACATAACTATAAAATATTTAACGGAAATAAATATTATGAAAAATGGACTTTATACCAACCTAATTCAAACCAGAAATAATCCTCATTTAAATTTAATAGCAAGCACTACAGGCTTAGCTTTACAGTACCACTAAACACAACAAAACCAACAACAAGGAAAGTAATATGAAATGGAGTTTTTTAATCCAGCTAGCTTTGATCCTAACTCTCACAGCCTGTGGCTCAGGAGGTGGTGACTCAGAAAAAAAACCAACCAATAAAGTCACTAACAATAAACCCGTTGCCATGATCAGTGCACCAACCGGTGAAATGCGGGTAAATACCGCGCTAACATTTAGCGGTACAAAAAGTAGCGATCCCGACGGCGATTCATTAGTTTATAAATGGCGCTTAACCACTGCAGACGGACATAATGAGCTCGCTCTTGCTGTTGATAATGAAAGTAAAGTTGAAGTATCACTTGCTGAAGCAAAGAGTTATAAACTAATTCTAGTTGTGAGCGATGGCAAACTTTCGAGCGCCCCAGTTGAAAAATTAATTGAAATTAAAGCCGAGCCAACGCAATTAATTGCTCATGCAGGACTTACTCAAACAGTAAAACAAGGTGATGTGGTTGCATTAAATGGTGCGCTAAGTAGCACATCTAACGGTGTAATAAATAAATACTTATGGCAGTTTACGGCAAAGCCTCTTACCAGCAATGCAATCATAGAAAATAATAATAGCGTTACCAGCAAATTCATTGCAGATAAAACAGGTGCTTACGCAATAAAGCTAACCATTACTAATTCACTGGGCGAAACAGCAAGCAACGAGGTAATGATAAAAAGTGAGTCTTTATACGAAAATTCAGCTCCTCAAGCGGTTATTAAAGTACAAAATAAAACCGTCGCTCCTCGCAGCATAGTCACATTAGATGGCAAGCAAAGCAGTGACCCTGATCAAGGTGATACACTAAGTTATCTGTGGACTATTACCGCACAACCTGCCGATAGCAACCCGACACTCACTGATAACTTAAGCCATACCGCAGGCTTCTCTTCTTTAGACCTCGGTGAGTACACGCTCTCACTAACAGTTAAAGATCAATATGGTGAAACTGATACCACCACAGTTACTTTAACTGTAGAGATAGCAAATCAAGCTCCTATTGCACAACTTGTAGCTGAGAGAAACATTAACTTAGCTGAAACTATTACTCTGCAATGCGAACAATGCAACGATCCTGAAGGGCAACCCTTGAGCTACCTTTGGCAGATAAAAAGCAGACCTGAGAATAGTATAGCGCAGCTAATCCAAGGTACGACAGCAACCCCTTCTATCAGTGCTGATATTGAAGGTGATTATGTGATCACATTAATCGTATCAGACGGACAGCTTAATTCTGAGCAAGCAACAAGCGTTCTTCACGCTCAAGCCAATGCAAAACCAACAGCGATTATTGCTGATGTAGCACCTATTTTAGTCGATGAAGAAATTCAACTTGATGGCTCACAAAGCACAGATCCTGAAGGCAAAGAGCTTACCTACCAGTGGGAAATTTTATCGCCATTAGGACGTGCTACGCTTTCTAACACAGACGTTGCTAAACCTTACTTTAAAGCATCAGGTGCAGGAAGTTTTGTTATTTCGTTACGTACCAATGATGGTAATAAAGACTCCGATACACAAACAATCACTATCATAGTTAGAGACAATGCAAAGCCAGTCATTATTTCTAAAGGCGAACAATTACGTCAGGCTTTTGTTGGTAATATAGTAACATTTGATGTTAGCCAAAGTTACGACCCTGAAGAGACCAATCTTAATTATACTTGGGGGCTTACCAAGCCTAATGAGTCAAATGCAGCACTGGTAAACATAAAAGATGGCGTCGCTGAATTTACCCCTGATATTATAGGTAGCTATAATGTCACTGTTACTGTTACTGATGCTGAGGGCAATGCAGCTGTAATGGAGTTTGCGATCTCTGCTACCGATTCCGCTTTACTAACAGGCATAGTTAAAGGACAAATTACCAACGTAGCTAAAGTTGGTATCAATAACGCTATACTGATGATAAATGGTAAGCAGCATACTACAAATAGCAGCGGCTTCTTTGAGGCAATAGTTAGTGTTGAACAAGGCGCAACTGTTAGTATTTCTACAGCAGATGAAAGACTGGCAACTAGCGAGTATAGTTCAGCAGCGATAACACAAAATGATTTTATCATTAATATTAATCAAACAAGCCTACCGGTTTTTCAAGATGTAGAAGTCTCTGTATTCGTCTGTCCTGATTTTACTGGACCCGACACCGTAAATCTGCGCTTTAAAATGATCGATACTATTTTAACGTCGAATAGTTTTCAGGCTCAGTATGATGAAACCAAGCCTTTGATATTACAAAAAAGTAATAACACATATCTAGATAGCACACTAAATATTGCACTCCCTGTAACTGCAACATATGAAATAACCGTGGTTGAAGACAATGTGCGCAATACATCTTATTCAAGTACTGCTATTTACTACTCTCAGTCGCCCCCAAACTTAGCGATAATCACCATTTGTAATAATTAGAAAAAACTAAGCCACTTCACGCGTGTTGAAGTGGCTTAGCGTACCTTCCAGATCCAATCTAAAGAATATTAAGAACAACCCTAAATTTGGTATTTTTGACCACTTATTCGCTATACTTATCTGATAATAAAAATAAAAACCAATAAAAACAAATCATTAAATTTTGGCTTTGTTTTTGCTATAAATTAGCAAATCGTAAAATATAATTAACAATGAGAAAATAAATAATGATCAACAAACCTCTTTCTTTGCTAGCCAAAGCCCTTCCTATTGCCACTAGCCTATTGTTTCTCAGTGGCTGTATTGTGCATGTTTCAACCTCGTCAGCCAATATACAACAACAGCAGCAACGCTCAATATCAGCGTCACAATTACAGCAACTAAGTATTAATGCTGAGGCGGGTTCACTTAAAGTGATCGGCTCAACCACAGCAACTAACA
Organism: Pseudoalteromonas rhizosphaerae; assembly: GCF_028885455.1. Classification (NCBI taxonomy): domain Bacteria; kingdom Pseudomonadati; phylum Pseudomonadota; class Gammaproteobacteria; order Alteromonadales; family Pseudoalteromonadaceae; genus Pseudoalteromonas; species Pseudoalteromonas rhizosphaerae. Next base: position 402,406 of record NZ_CP118496.1, on the reverse strand, counting down.
TCAGCGTAGATGCCACTATTTATACAGCAAAAAGTGATGACCCTTACATACTTACTCTGGAACAAAAAGGCGATAAAGCCGTACTTATAGCAAAAAATTATAGTTCATCAGGAATAGTGGTATATCAAGGTAATTCACCCAGTATTGATTTAGTTATTACTGTGCCAAGCTCATTTAACCTTGAGATTGACGATGACTCTGGCGATATAGATATTGCTGGTGTACTAGGTAATATCATTATAGATGACGACTCAGGGAGCATTCGTATTGATCAAGGTCATCACGTCACAATTGACGATGATTCAGGGGATATCGATCTGCAAAATATTACTGGTAATGTAGAGATCAGTGATGACTCTGGCAGTATTACTGCACGTAACGTTGCTGGCAATATGACTATTGAAGATGATTCGGGTGATATAACCCTTACTAATATCACTGGCAGCGTAGATATTGACGATAACTCTGGCAGCATCAATGCCAAAACTCTAGGCAGTTACATCACCATTGAAGATGAATCGGGTGATATTTATGTTGAACATGTAAATGGCCTAGTCACCATTGAGGATGGCTCAGGCAGTATTCGTGTTAACGACAGTAAAGGTCTCACCATCATTGACGCTGGCTCTGGTGATTTGAGCATCGATAATATCAACGGCCCAGTAAAACTTAACTAACTCTTGATGTAAAACGGCCAAGTAATTGGCCGTTTTTTACTGTCTAATTTTGTGTTGTCGGTCGTGTGATCACAACAACTGCTATATTTTGCTAATCGCAAATACCCTCAGCGTCTTATCGCAATGCTTGATGAGCGTAAATGTGTCATCGTTAGTTTCCCTACCTGCGGTATTTTGCATTAAAAACATCAACAAGTAATAGTAAGCACTGTTTACTACGCATAAAGCTCCTTTTAGTGCCATACAACACACCATTAAAATTCTTTAAAAAAGAATGTTAACACCTATTTTTACTAATTTTCGTTCTTTTAACCTGAGTATATTATTAATCAAGCATCAATAGTGACACTCGAAATTAAGTGATCATCTATTGTTAGGGCTATAACTTATGTATTCAATTAATCGAATCAACGTGACTCTACTTGGTCACCTTTAAGGAGCAAAACATGGCTAAAATACTCAACCCAACTGAACATGATATTGGTGGCTTAAACGTAAAGCGCGTACTGCCTAATTTTGATAAAAAAATGGTGGGACCATTTATCTTTTTTGATCACATGGGACCAAACGATTTTCCTGTTGGCCAAGGGATCAATGTTCGCCCTCACCCGCACATAGGCTTATCAACACTCACTTATTTATTTCGCGGCAGCATTTTACATCGCGACTCGCTAGGTAATAATTTAGAAATCCACCCAGGCGATGTGAACTGGATGACGGCAGGTAAAGGCATTGTTCACTCAGAACGAGAAAGCTTTGAAGTGCGCGCTAACCCGCATCATATTGACGGCTTACAATGCTGGATTGCGCTACCAGAAAATATGACTGAGATTGAGCCTTCATTCACCCATATAAAAAAACAGCAACTACCACACATAATTCATGAAGGTATCATGATGCGCTTAATTGTTGGTGAAGCTTACGGATTAAGCTCCCCAGTTAAAACCTACTCCCCCATGTTTTATATTGATGTGGTTGGCAGCGCCAATAGTCAAATTAAGTCGCCTAACCCACAGCAAGAAACCGCGTTATATGTTATTTATGGAAGCGTTACCGTGGGTCAACAGGATTATCAAGCAGGTGATTTTATCCTACTTGATAACCTCGATACTGATATTCACTTTGCCAGTGATGCACGCTTTATTTTGCTCGGTGGCGATAAATTTGAAAAAGTCCCATACTTGCATTGGAACTTTGTTGCTTATAGCAAAGAACGCTTAGAGCAGGCAAAACAAGACTGGCAAACTCAACGTTTCCCAAAAATCCCTGGTGACGATAAAGAATTTATTCCGCTATAGTAAACAGTATTTTAAGGCATAATAAGTTAGCCAGTATTAGCAAAGGACAACTATGTTAGAGATCGCATTAATTTATTTAGCCGCAGCCATTGTTGCGGTGCCTATCGCAAAACGCCTTGGGTTAGGCTCCGTGCTCGGCTATTTGCTGGCAGGTATTTTAATTGGCCCGTATTTGCTGGGGTTAGTGGGCGATCAAACGTCTGTTATGCACTTTGCTGAATTTGGTGTAGTAATGATGCTGTTTTTAGTCGGCCTTGAACTACAACCTGCTAGGCTTTGGAAGTTACGCCACTCTATTTTAGGGCTTGGGGGGTTGCAAGTAACCCTAACAGCGGCGGTAATTTTTGCAATTTGTTATTGGTTTATGGCCATGCATTGGCAAACAGCACTAGCAATTGGTTTAATGCTCGCACTTTCTTCAACAGCAATTGTGCTACAAAGTCTGGAAGAAAAAGGTTGGCTGAAAAATGAAGCCGGCCAAAATGCGTTTTCGGTACTGCTATTTCAAGATATTGCCGTTATTCCTATTTTAGCATTACTACCATTATTGGCGTTTGAGCCAATGTTAAATGCCACCAGCACGCATAATTCGCTAACTGCCGATTGGCCAGTTTGGGGGCAAGTAACCGCCTCAGTAACAGTGATCGCGGCAATTATTTTAGCTGGTAAGTATATTTCTGCGCCACTATTTAGGTACATTGCTGAAACCAGAATGCGGGAAATATTCACTGTATTTGCGTTATTTTTAGTGGTAGCGATTGCGCTGATTATGCAAAATGTTGGCTTATCTCCAGCGTTAGGGACTTTTTTAGCGGGTGTGGTACTGGCAGAAAGTGAATTTCGTCATGAGTTAGAGGCCGATATAGAACCCTTTAAAGGACTGTTATTAGGATTGTTTTTTGTCGCTGTCGGTGCCTCTATCGACTTTGCATTGTTATTTAATCAATTTACTTTAGTGGTTACATTGGTTGCAGCTTTAATTGTTGTAAAGGCCGCTGTTTTGTATGCCTTAGCACGAACTTTTAAAATTCATCATACCCAGCAACTGTTATTCACTTTAGCCCTAGCACAAGGTGGTGAGTTTGCTTTTGTACTCCTGACGATGACTAATACATTGCAAATTTTAACCCCAGAACAAAGCAACTTAACCACCTTAGTCGTGGCCATCTCAATGTTAATAGCCCCTTTACTATTAATGCTTTACGACACATTACAAAAACGTAGCAACACAACAACAAAACCTGAGTTTGATAAACCAGAGCAGATAAGCCCAGCCAAACACGTAATCATTGCTGGGTACGGCCGTTTTGGACAAATTATGGGGCGCTTACTGAGCACCCAAGGGTATGATATTAGTGTCCTTGATCACAGTCCTAGCCAAATTGATCTGCTGCGTCGCTTTGGTAATACGGTGCATTATGGTGATGCAGCACGTAAAGAACTACTCGAAGCCGCTGGAGCTGATACCGCACAATTACTGGTTATTGCTATTGATAATGCCGACAAAACTCTCGAAATAGTTAAACTTGTCCGCAAACACTTTCCGCACTTAAAGATTGTGGCGCGCGCTAAAGATCGTCGCCATGCTTACCAATTACTTAATTTGCACGTTGATGCGTTTAACCGAGAAACCGTTGACTCTGCCATCAACCTTGCCGTTGAAACCCTAGAACTATTAGGAAATTCAAAGGAAGACTCGCAGCGCGCAGGACACTTATTTAGAGAGCACGATCGTGCCTCAGTACTGCAACTAGCAAAACTGTGGGGCGATGATCACAGTTATGGTGTAGCGGTACGCCAACGTACTGAAGATCTAAAACAAGTACTCAATCAAGATAAACGTGCCAGAGAATCACTCAATACCTGTGACCAAGGTGACTGCGAGGACAACCATAAAGATGCTTAAAATAACTTTAGAGCAATGGCGTATGTTTAGGGCTGTGGTTGAACATGGCGGTTTTAATCAAGCTTCACTAAAAATTTATAAAAGCCAATCAAGTATTCACAATGCTGTTGGTAAAATTGAGACCGCTTTAGGTGTTAAGTTATTTACTATTGAAGGACGTAAAACCGTGATCACCGAAGCTGGTGAGATGATGATGCGCCGCGCTAATTACCTACTCGATGAAGCCGCCAAAATAGAAGCAATTGGGCAGACTCTCAGTGAGGGGATTGAAAGCAAATTACGTATTGCTGTTGATGAAGTTTTTCCGCAAGCACTGCTTTATAAAGTACTCAACAATACCTCGGCAATGTATCCATTATTACGTATTGAATTATACGAATCAGTACTGACTGGCGCGAATGAATTACTAGAGAACACCAGTGCCGATATTGCAATATCGGGATTCACTGGCAAAGCCGGGTTTAGTGAAGAGTTGTGCAATATCGAGTTTACTGCTGTTGCGCACCCAGATCATGCGTTACATAGCATCACTCGGCCTATCACCCTTGAAGATTTAAAATCGCACCGACAAATTGTGGTACGCGATTCTGCCTTACACAATAAACAAGACGGTGGCTGGTTAGGTGCCGACCAGCGCTGGACAGTAAGCCATATGCGGACTTCCATTGATATGATCAGCAACGGCTTAGGCTTTGCTTGGCTACCTAGCACAGCGATTACCAATCAGTTAGCACAAAATCGGCTCAAGCCCCTTAATCTTAGCCACAATAGTAAGCGCAGTGCCATGCTACATTTACTATTTAAAGACGGTGATCGCCTTGGCCCGGCAGCGCGCACATTCATTGGCGAGTTACGATATCAAGTAATGCAGGCTGATCTTGATTGCTAACCAAGGGCTTTCATTCTATTAATTAGAACGAATAGTCCTTTTAAAAGCGATTTTAATCTTCCTTATAAAACTTATACTGCTGCTATTCAAATTAGCGTTTAATCAGGAGTTAAGTTATGCACTACATACGCAAAGCCAGCGAGCGCGGCCAAGTTGATCTTGGTTGGTTACAAAGTCAGCATAGTTTTTCATTTGGCCATTACCATGATCTAAAACACATGGGGGTGTCGGTACTTAGAGTGATCAACGAAGATAAAGTACTTGCTGGTCAAGGCTTTGGCACTCACGGACACCGAGATATGGAAATAATTTCCTATGTCATTTCCGGCGCATTAAAACACCAAGACAGCACTGGTAATGAATACATTGTTCCTGCTGGTGACGTGCAACGGATGAGTGCCGGTAGTGGCATTATGCACAGCGAATATAATGCTTCAAATTCAGCAACAGCGCACTTTTTACAAATTTGGATACAACCCAAATTGCGTGGTATAGCCCCTAGCTATGAGCAAAAAAGTATTCCGCAAACAACTCAGCTTACACCACTTGTTACACCAAATGGCGAACACGGCAGCGTGAGCATCAACCAAGATGCTAGTATCTATCGTTTAAAACTTGATAAGGGTCAATCGCATACATTGCAAACAGCGGATAGAAAAGGTTATTTGCATATTATCTGCGGGAATATAGACGCTAACAAGCAAAATTTTAGTAACGGCGATGCCTTTGCACTAAATCGCAATGAACGGGTAACATTAACAGCCACCAGCAGTTTAGAAGCGCTGTGGTTTGATCTACCAGCATAAAGTAAATAATCAGTAAGTAGAAAAACTAATGACAGTAACAACCCTCTCTATCATCGCATTTGTCGTATTGCTCACCGGCGTGTCAAAAGCAGGCTTTGCAGGAGCGCTTGGAGTGTTTAGTGTCCCTTTACTAATGCTAGTGATGCCCCCTGTTGCCGCAATCGGTTTGATGCTACCAGTACTTATTGTTGCCGATGTCTTTAGTTTAAAAAGTTACTGGCAACAATGGGATATACAGCAACTTAAACGCTTACTACCGGGTTTATTGGTAGGCGTAGTTATTGCACATGCGTTAATTGGCTGGTTAGATGCGGCGTTTATAAAAACAGCGATTGCTATTTTATGTATAGTGTTTGCTATTCGCAGTTTAGCCTTTAGCAAGTTTACTTTTAGTGCCTTAAATAGCCGTTTAGGTGCCTTCTCTATGGGCGGTTTAGCCGGTATTGCAAGTACCTTAGTACATGCTGGCGGCCCACCTTTAATAATGTATTTCAGTACCATTAAGTTACCACCGAAACGATTTGTCGCAACTGTGGCGATTATTTTTGCGATGATGAATGCCGTCAAGCTTATTGGCTTTATTAGTCTGGGTTTAATCGAAATAAAGTGGGCATTAATTGCACTTGCCAGCTTGCCGATTGCTTTTTGTGGTAATCGTTTAGGGATCTGGTTGCAGGGCAAACTCAATACTGCGCAGTTTCTGAAAATAATGAATGTACTACTCTTGTTGCTGGGTATTTGGTTGTTAGTGATGTGATCTGGCTAGTTAAACATTTCGTAGTTAGGTAAACTGATTCAACAAACGCTATTTAAGGCTCTATTTTGTTAAATAACCAACCACTTCGTAAACCCTTCTCTGTACTGGTTGTTATTTATAAAAAAAATAAAGACTGTTTACTGATCCAACGTACCGATGATGCTAACTTTTGGCAATCAGTCACCGGCGGGATTGATGAAGGCGAAACGCCTATTGTGACAGCTTACCGTGAGCTATTAGAAGAAACAGGGATAGATGCCTGCGCACTGGGTTTAACAATACGTGATCACCAAAAAACCAATCAATATACCATTAGAGAGTCATGGCGACACCGCTATCAAGCCAATGCGTTAATTAATACTGAGTATGTTTTTAGTATTTGCGTACCCGATGATATCGCCATTACTTTAGATCCGAATGAGCACACCGATTTTATTTGGCTAACGCAACAACAAGCGGCTGACAAAGCCTGGTCGCCAAGTAATCGCGATGAAATCTTGGCGCTATAGTTTATTTAATTGTTATCAATTGGGTTAACTGCTTACTTGTAGCACTTATTGAAACAATAAGCCCATATTGATTGCTTGTGGCAACCACATCATTGCGTCTGAGGTTAACTCATCGCTAGAAACCTCTAGCTGTAATGCTGTTTGCTTAATCGCCATATTAAAGCTACTTCCTTGTATACAAAAACCGAGTAGCAAATACTGCCAATGAGCTAAAGACCAGACTCTAAATCTATAATGTATACGTGTTAAAGCAAGGTAACATGGTTGCTGAATAGGTAAAATCAACTCATCAGGCATTACTTCTAATTTTGCTATGCAGGCTTCAATTTGTGAAATGAGCTCTAAAATAGGGTAATCTAATGTTATTACCCGCAAACAAGGCGCCGCTTGAATATCAGTATTATTTACTAAACACGTGAGCATTTGCTGTTCGATAGAAAGCTCGGTTGCCGTTACATTTTTTTCAAGACCTTGGGCTACTAACACCTCAGATTTGGTGCGTTCAAATAAGGCTATTTGAGCAGGTAAATCGACCATAGTTTGTTGAGCAACATCGATTATACCTTGTGGTTTAGTTTGTGCTAAAAATTCGGCAAATTGCTCACCTAAATAATATAGACTCCAACTTTTAGAAGGCACCGTCACAATAAATGCTTTAGCAAATGTGGAAAATAACGAATCTCCCATATACTGCGCCAACAATGAAAACTCACAACGTAAACAATCCACAAGCCTTAGCACATAACCTGCAGCGTAAATATCTACTCGCTGCTGGGCTGAAATTTTATCTGTACTTTTAATTAGCGTATCAAGCATAACGCCATCATGCGCATATGCCTGTAAGAGTTTATCATCCAAATCACCACGAACAATTAATACTGTTTGCAACCAATGTTGCACTTGCCTCAATGAATGTTCACTCATAATTTCTCTTTAGCTAAAACCAGCGGTGTAGAAATACAACCTTGTTGGTGGCTATTTTGTACTGGAGCATGAGGAATTTGACCCGCTAATACAGTTTTAGCTTTGTTTAACTCAGCGACTAATTTAGGAAACGCAGGAATATTTGCATCCCATTCCAGTAAAGTCGAGACAGGCCCACATAAAGATTGCGCGAGTTGATACAATTCCCATACAGGTTCAGGAACTGGTTTATCATGGGTATCTATCAAACAATGCCCGCTGAGTGTTGGCCCCGCCAAATGCATTTGCACAATACTTTTAAGCGGTAAGTTTTTTATATATGTCCTTGGGCAAAAACCGTGATTATACGCCGACACATAAACATTATTAACGTCTAGCAGCATAGCACACTGTGTTTGTTCGACCAGCTGCGTAAAAAACTCCGGCTCCGTGAGCGACGAGTTTTGAAACTCTAAATAAGTAGAGGGGTTCTCCAGCACTAATGGCCGCTGTAAAAAGTCTTGTACCTGATTAACCCGGTTAATAACATGCTTTAAGCTTTCCTCAGTAAGCGGCATAGGTAGTAAATCGTGGCTATTTACTCCTGCAAAGCCTGTCCAACATAGATGATCTGATATCCACGCTGGTTTTACAAAATCCGCCAATGCTTTTAACTTTTCTAAATAGTCAAAATCAAGCGCAGAGCTACTGCCTATATTCATAGACACACCATGCATAACAATAGGGAAATCAGCCATCAATTGTTCTAATACATGACGGCCATAGCCATAATTATCGATGTAATTTTCACTAATGATCTCAAACCAATCAACCCCTGTTACTGGTTTTTGCATTAAGTACGGATAATGCTCACTGCGCAACCCCAAACCAAAGCCTAGCGGGTTTATTTGCTCAATAGCAGAAGCAGCAAAAGGCTGCTTCTGTATGTATGATGTCATGTATTCAATCCAATTAAGTTGAAGGCGGAAGCGCTAAGCGAATATCATCTGCAGGTGGCGGCGTAGTTTGCACTCCTTTTGCATTACAATAGGCCTGCCACGCGATACTGTAAACCGCATCACCTTCTTTAAATGGCATTTGCTCTAGAACTTTACCTGTTTCTGGGTCGGTATATGGTTTAGCCGTAGATGCATAGTCTGGTCCATCACCAAATTCAAACAATTGCATCTGGGGTTTTGCTGATGGCTCTTTTGGGAATAGCTGCGAGGCAGAAATCGGCACAGCACAGCCACCTAAATTATTACATTTGTTATTTGCAGGAGCGCTAAATGGACCATCAGCAGGGGCGCTACCACCACAGCTTCCTCCCGGTGTTGTGCTATGCACAAACCCACACCCACCTTGCGCTTTGCAATTGTTCGAACCTTTACAGCTGTGGAAAACTGTTGCGGGAGGCAAATTATTTGAATTTTCTTTTGTATAATCCATACCTTGGCATGCATGGTATAAAACATCCTTAGACATATCCGCAATACCCGCAACCAGATCTGGAGCCTGCCCTGTTGTAGCCCAACAAATAGATACTCGATCGCCCGAACCACCCATTGCAGGACCTGGAAACTCAGTCGTTTTACCACCCCAATAGCGATCCAATGCTGTGGTAAGTCCTTTTAAAGTGCCAACCGCTGATTCACTAAAAATTTGATGTGTTTGTGCACGACGTTCAGGGCTAGAAAACAAATTATTCAATGCTTTTTCTACATCAACTACAGCAGGTAAATCTGGGTGCTTATGCTTAGCCTTATCGCCACCTTGCGGGTTAAGCATTGCTACTGTAAATTTACCGCACAAGTTATGCCACGTTTGCCAGGTCATATACACTTGGGCCGCGTTGTTATCACTGTAAGATTGACCCTCTTGGTATTCATATTGAATAATCAAATCAAGTACATCAGCAAAGGTAATAAAATGATCTTTTTTAGTATTTGTAATACGTGCGCATGCAATACCAGATAACGGAAGTGGCTTTTGCCCAGCGCTATCCGCTGGGTAATCTTCTTTTAGGTTATCAGCATTAGGTTGAAACTTAGCAGCGACCTGATGATCATCTGCCTCAATCGGTGTGCTTTTCAATGCTACCGTTTGTTGCTGCAAATACGTTATTACCCAACTCTCTGCCGCCCAGCGGCTGCAGATTTCAGAAACAACACCTTTACCTTCACCTTGATCCGTTATTGCATTGATATTATTAACAATTTCAATTTTTAACTTATCTAGATCATTACTTTCATTGATTGAACCATTAATCCCCGGGTATTGCGGTTTATATTCGGCTGAGTCACGAGTATTAAAGTAATCACGTTGCACGGAATCAGGTTTAGCTGGATTCACCAAAATATCAATTAAGCTACTACCATCCTCATACACAATTTCAAGATAGTCCCAATAACAGCAATACATATGCCCGATAGAACCAAACATAGGTAAATCAACTTCTGTATCTGTTGCTTTAAACCAATCAAAAGGAGCTGTTTCAAAGTATTTAGGGCGAACTCCATCTAAATCTTTATTAATTATTAATTTTTTTGCACTTTCCTCGGTTTCTTCAATCAATAAAAACAGTAAAGCCTGCTCTTTTGTCAATGCAGCTGCATTGACTCGCATATCTTGTAGCGTTTGACCCTGAAAGTGAGTTGTAAAGTATTCTTTCACTTTAGGGCTAAGTTTTGATAAATCACGGCTGCAGTCTTTAAAATCTAAGATATGCGGGATTTGCGTTGTATCGTCATAACAATGCCAACCAAACTTTTCTGTTTGCAGTGCATTACTGGTAAATGAAGGAGTTAGATTTAGTTTACTGGCGATATTAGAAGCCAACTGTAAATGCAGCATTTCTTCTATAAACACACTATAAACAGCATTAAACGCCTGTTCATTTACGCTCAGTGGCTTGCTGGGTTTTGGCGTTGGAGTAATATCTAATTTTGCTATTCGTTCATTAGGAATAAAGCCTGCTGTTGCCCCTAACCCAGGCCATAAACGCTCGGGATACAAGCCTTCATCCCCACCTATTGCATGCATGCCTTGTATTGAATACAGACCTGTCATATATAACGGGATGGTAAATAACTCAACGTTAATCGCAGCTTGTGCGATGGCTTTTATACACGCAATATCAGCGTCTTTGTAACTTACGGGACGCTCTTTAATTTTTTTGTATTGTTTGATGCTGACTTTAAGATCAAGATCGAGGTTAATCCTTACCGCCTTTTGTGCACTCTGCATTTTCAATTGCTCCATGATGACAGTTATATGCGACCAAGAAACTTGTCGCGTAAGTCAAATGAGTGTAGAAGGTTTCATCAGCGATGCAGTATTACAATACATTACAAAAGTAGATATTTGGTACAGAAGTAAAACTAATACTTTATTCAAAAACAGTAAAAAGCGCGTTGATAAGCACATTAAAGTGGCGTCCGTTCACCCAACAAGCATTATGCTGTTTCGGCTCAGTAATATCGTTTACCCGCTAGTAGCAATCATTTTACTGCGAATATTTACCTCTATCGGCATCATTGTAGATTTGCAAGTAAGATTTAATACTGAATATCCTTGTTATACCCAGCCCCAAAAGCTAGGTATAACAAGTGGATAAATAGCCGGCGCTATAACCGCTGTTTGTTACTATAAATACTTTAACCAAGGTTTATTTGCTTTGCGCTTATAGTGACTAAATGCCTTAGTTGGCCAATATAACGTAACGGCTAACACAACCGTAATTAACCAAATCCATGTAATATCATTTACGGCAAAATATGCACCATGATTAGCACCAAAAATAGCACTGCAAATTGTGTATAAAATCAATAAAACGTAAAGATGAAAAATATAAAAGAACATCGGCACCGAGCCATACACTCTTAAAGCATTACTAAAGCGATTTAACGGACGCTCAAAAAACCATAAGCCAAAAAACATCAGCGCTAAAGTGATTAATAAAAAGCTCAGTGAAGGTGGATATTTGGTAACGTTAAATATCGACATAGCCGTTTGCACTGCTGTTGAAAACTGCTGCCAAGGTAGCGTTTCGCCATAGATATTTAAGCCGCGTAAAATAGCAAATAACGCTATACACGCTAAGCCCAAACCAATCAGCCACTGTTTACGATCTTCACTGTCTCGATTATGTGCGTACAGTGGGCCTGCGCAGTAACCAAGTAATATAACCCCAATCCAAGGTAATACTGGGTAACTGATTTTGACATTAACTAAACCACCTTCAGAGATAAAGCCGCGATCGTGCTGAATAGTCCATAAGGTATAACCCCACTCATCAGGACTGAAGGTAATTGGTGTAAGTAAGTTATGACCAAAAACAATCAATAAACCCAATGCTAACAATAGTCGTTGCGGTAAGTTAATTAGTAATGCCAGAGCCAGCATACACAGGCCAATAGCCCATATCACTTGTAGAAAAATAGTCGGGATAAACCAAATCCACAAAAAGCAAATAACCGTAACTTCAAGGGCAATTAAAAACAACCCCCGCTTAACTAAAAAACTACGAGCAGAGCGCACTTTACCTGAGCTTGGGTGGCTATAAAGCCACGCCGAAAGCCCTGTTAAAAAGATAAAGGTTGGCGCGCAAAAGTGCGCAGCAAAACGGCTCCAAAACAGCCCTGGAGAGGTAACGTCAACATCCATTGGGTCTAATACCGGCATTTGCGAGAAAAAACGCTCTCGCACATGATCAAGTAGCATGAGTAAGATAACCACGCCACGCATAATATCGATACTGTGAATACGGTTTTTAACTTGTTCAGAAGTCATATGTTATACCCAATTTAAACTGTGTTGGTGCACCAGGGTAGGCCCATAATGCGTTGTAGCTACTGGCTATGTAGCTTTCATCAAATACATTATCAACATTAAGTGAAACATTTGTCCGTTCAGTCGCCTGCCATTGAGCAAATAAACCCACCAGCTGATAACTTGGTAAGTTAAAAGATAAGCTTATTGGGTCGCCTAGTCGCTCTGAAATATATTGATAATGACCACCAAATTTAATGTCTTGCTCAAGTACACGGGTATTGTGATTTAAAGAAAGCGAAAAATTATTTTTTGGTACGTTAACTAACGGGCTACCTTTAGGAATAGGCTCTAACCACTCAACATTAATCATGTCTTTGGCTGTTTCAGCCTTTACGTAAGCATACGAAAGTGTGTACTGAGTGTTTTCACCTAAACTACCAGTCAGATCAACCTCAATACCTTTACTGGTTACTTTACCAATAGGTTTTGAATAACCCTTATCATCAGCCACCAACATGTTGCCTTTGCTAGCATCAAATAAAGCGATGGTACCGCTAACGTTGTCAAAGCCAAACTTCACACCCACTTCAAAGGAATCACTTTCTTCAAAACCAAACGATTTACCCTTAGCATCAGTACCACTTAAAGGTATAAACCCTTCGGAATAGCTGGTATAAAGGTTAATCGCATCATTTAGCTCATATACCATCCCTAGCCGTGGGCTAAGTCGGTTCATCGTGCTATCTGAGGCAACGCCTGACTTAGTCTCGAAAATATTCTGCTCAATTTCATCAAACCGCAATCCCAGCATTAATTTAAAACGCTCGGTAAGGTCTAACTGATCTTGTACATAAATACCGTATGCCTTTTGCTTTTCGTTGTTTTCATACAGTTGCGCAACATCGGGGCCTTGCCCTTCACTGTAGTTTGGCTGATAAATATTTAATGTGTACGTATCTTTACCACCACGATAACGATAAAGCCCAGTGCGAAGCTCATAGTCATACCCATCAACACCAATCAAAACATGGTTAGTGATATCAGCAAGATCAAAATGACCACTTAATTCTGCGCGTACTGACAAATCATTAGAGTAATAATCTCTATAACGGTGTTGACGCGTAAGCATAGGATTATCTAAAGACAAAGTCTGTCTTGGAGGAGATAGTTCAGCATCAGACGAAAAACCTGTTAACGTAGCGGTACGATGGTTAGCGCCCAATAAGAGTGACCAGTCGCGATTAAAGTCATAGTCATAATTAAGTTGGTGTCCGCGAGAGTGCACTTTAGTTGGCGCATCATTAGGGTTACCTAAAAAGCGACTTCTAGGTACGGTGTCAAAATTATCGTTAAGTACAACAATACCTCGGTCATACATTTGCTGCTGGTCAACGTACTCAAACTCATACGTTAATGACGATTTATCATTGATGCTGTAATACAAAGAAGGCGTGATCACAAACTTATCATGATGTACGTGATCTCGAAAACTGTCACTATCTTGCCATGCACCATTAATTCGAAATGCAATATCTTCAGTTAGGCCGTTAGTGTAATCACCTTGCACACGTTTATGATCTTCACTGCCAAGTTCAGCTTTTAACTGGCCTTGCTGATAGAACTGTGGTTTTTTAGTAATGATATTAATTGTACCACCTGGTTCAGAACGACCATAGAGTGCAGAACCAGGACCTTTTAACACTTCAATATATTCAATGTTAGATACATCACGTGGTCCCGCAAAACCTCGCCCACCACTAAAGCCATTAATTAAATAGCCGGATGGCATATTTTCATTACCCGATAGCCCCCGTATAGAGTAGCTATCCCACAATGCCCCGCCATTATTTTTACGAGAAATACTGGCAGAAAAATCCAGTGCATCTCTAAACTTGGTAATGCCATTATCAACCATCATTTCTTTACTTAATGTGGTAATTGACTGCGGTAATTCTTTAAGCGGAATATCGCCTCTAAAGGCTTGCTTATGTGCAATGGTGATGGTTTCTATATCTGATTCTGTGGCATTAGAGCCAAAAGAAAGTGCTGCAAAGACAAGAGTTAATGCTGAGTACTTCATGATCCACTTTTAATAATAGCTAGGTTTGTTTGGATATAATATAACATACTAAAAAATAGTGATACATTATAACGTTTAGTTTAATAAAAAATAAATAAACCTGTCTAAAAATCAAGCTATTAATTATAAGCAAATTACGTTAAGGTTTAGCTCTGAGCAATATTTAAGGATGATTATGAAAGCCCTCGTTTACATAGCCTGCTTAATTTTTTCGTTTAATACTTTATCGCAAAGTAATGATATTTCAGATAAAAGGCCCATAGCAGACATTCAAGCTCAATACTTAGATCTACAAGGTGTTTGGCACCGACTACAAAAAATACCTAATCATGAATAACCGCTAGAATTATTGAATATTCAGGGTAAAGGCTATGCAGAAACCAGCTTTGTCATTTCAAAAAGCGGCACAGTGAAGAATATAATAATAAATAATACCGATCCAAAACGCTATGGCCGCCAGCTACAAACGGCTACCCGACAACTTGTTCATAAATGGCATTGGCCTGAGCAAGAGCAAGCGACTAACCTCACTATGCGCTTTGATTATTGCTTTGACAAAGATGTCACTCGTGACGAAATAATTAGCCACTGTATTAAGCAATCAAAGCAACTGTGCAGTTAATTTATTTTGATCAGTATATTGAGCCTAAGGCCTGTATTGCCTACAATGGCACACAATATATTCAATGCAGATCACAATTATGACTGATACAAATAAACCAGAATTACCAGATCAACTTTCGATCAACCCACGTAGCAAATTTTATGTAGAAGAAGTATTCGAGCATGAAATCGGCATTACACTTAACGGCAAAGAGCGTTTTGACGTTGAAGAGTACTGCATCAGTGAAGGTTGGATCAAAGTAGCCGCACCTAAAGCACTAGACCGCCGCGGCCAGCCATTACTTATGAAAGTAAAAGGCACAGTAGAAGCGTTTTATAAGTAAACTAACTGTTTACTGTAAATGAAAAAGCCGACTGAAGTCGGCTTTTTTGTGTTTAACTTTTAATTAATTTCACCTTACTAACGAAAGCCAATACAGAGCAAACTTTATAACAAATTATAATTTGTCATTAAGTTTGACAAATTATAATTTGCCAACTAACCTGACAAAATATAATTTGTCACGAGGTGTGTTATGAAAAACATTGTTGGTCAGGCTGCGAGAAGTACGAACTTTTGGGGTAGACCCTATGAACTTGCAGACATTTGGGAAGCAATAGACAACGGCAGTCATATTCTTTTATGCGCTCCTCGCCGTGTAGGTAAAACATCAATAATGTATAAAATAGTTGATGAGCCTAAAGCAAATTATATCCCCATTTATATTGATACAGAGTCAGCGGATTCTGAGGCAGAGTTTTGGTCAAAAGTTTTTAATGCGCTAATGGAAGAAGACTTTATTGCAAGCCTAAAAACAAAAGCTAAAAACTTCATGGATCAAATTAAAAATATCAACGTCAGATCTATAACGATGGAAGGCGTTGAGTTTGGTGATGGCGATAAGCTAAATCATAAACAAGCTTTTTATCGACTAATTAAAGATTTAGATCATGATAAAAAGCTCATCATTATGATTGATGAGTTTGCTCAGACCATTGAAAACATAATAAAGTACGAAGAATCTAAAAACGCAATCAGCTTACTAAAAGCCCATAGAGAATTACGACAAGATCAGAAGTTTTCACAAAAAGTGACTTTTATCTACGCAGGCTCTATAGGCTTAGAGAGCGTAGTATCCAAAATTGACGCAGGCTCTATAGGCTTAGAGAGCGTAGTATCCAAAATTGACGCTATTAAACACATTAACGATTTAAACAATATAAAAGTCCCGCCTTTAACTTTCCCCGAAGCAGAGCAGTTTACTATCGCACTGTTCAAAAGCGCAGAGATTAAAATCAATAAAACTGATATTGATCATTTACTTCATACCATACATTGGCTGATCCCGTTTTATATCCAACTCATCACTCAAGAAATTAAAAAAATATGCCGAAGAGGGCAAAAACTTGACCAAACTGTTATTGATCAAGCAATTCAAAATGCATTAGATAACCGCAATCATTTTGAGAGCTGGCAAAGTAAGCTGAAAACCGCATTAGGCAACAATGAGTATTTATTTTGTAAAGAAGTACTGAATGCTATTTCGAACCAAAAAGAGATTAACTTGCTCGATATTATGAATATTGCCAGTAAACATGACTTAAACGACAGTGAAGCAAAAGATTGCCTGCACTCACTAATATACGATGGCTATATTAACAATAACGACAACAATAAAACCTATCAATTTAACTCTCCGATCTTAAGAATGTGGTGGAACAAAAATGTCGCAAACTAATTACTCACGCTATAAATACACGCCTGATGAAATTGATGAAAAAGAATTTTTAGCTAAGTTTGTTGTGCGAAATCATGATTTTGACGACATTTTTGATGACATAAAAAATAGTGATTACACGGTTCCTAGCCAACACTTTATAATTGTCGGTCAGCGAGGTCAGGGCAAAACAACCCTTTTAAGAAAAATAAAACTCGCAGTACAAGCAGAGCCAACATTAGCCGACTTTCTAATTCCTATAAAATTCTCAGAGGAACAATATCAAATTCGTTCGCTCAGTCGCTTATGGGAAGAAATTGCTGATTATTTACAATGCACAGCCGAAGATGACCTTGCTACCATACATGATGATATGGAAAGCCATTTTGACGATGCCGACTACGAACTAAAAAGCTTTTCATACTTAGAAAAATCAGTAAAAGCGAAAAATAAAAAACTATTACTGTTGATAGACAACATTGACGAGCTACTAGGCAAATTAAAAGAAAAAGAGCAACGCAGACTCAGAGAAATACTCCTCACATCGCCAACTCTAAAAATCATTGGCGGTTCAACTAAAATGCTAGAGCAGCATTTTGACTACGGAAAACCGTTTTACGAATTTTTTAAAATTATTAAACTTACCGGTTTAAACAAACAGGAGTGTTTTGATTTTCTTGCCAGTATGGGCGATGAACAACAAAAGAAAAAAATAGCCAGTATCATTAAAAATACCCCCGAGCGTATAGAAACTTTACGCCGTTTAACCGGCGGTGTACCGAGAACAATCGTAATGCTTTTCGATATTTTTGTAGATGATGGCGGTAATGCCTTTGATGACTTATTAAAAATACTCGATGATGCCACCCCTTTATATAAACACCGCATGGACGACCTACCTGATACTTTGCAAGATATAACGCACACCATAGCAATGAACTGGGACGGCATCAGTACTAAAGATATTGCAAAAAAAACTCGTTTAGAGAGTAAAACCGTATCCGCCCAGATTAAGCAATTAGAAACTAAGTACGGCATTGTTGAATCTATTTCCATCGGTAAAAATAAGATTTATAAAATTGAAGAGCGATTTTTTAATATTTGGTATTTAATGCGTTTTGGCCGTAAAAAAGATCGCCAAAAAGTCGAGTGGTTAGTTAACTTTTTAACATCCTGGTGCAACCCTGCGGACCTAGAACGTAGAGCCAAAAATTTTATGACCGCAATTCGTGGCGGTAAAATTCATGACTCTTACGTTTATCACATGTGTGAAGCGCTCAGCTATGCTGGTTTAGATATAAACACCGAACATGAAATGAAAGAAAGCACCAAAACCTATTTAACGTCAAAAAAATCCAGTTTCGTTAATGACCTATCAGCATCAGATAGAGAAATTATAAAAGAGGCATGGCAGCTAACTTATGAAAATAAGATCGATGAGGCGATTAAGTTACTCATAAAATCGCAAAAGAATAGCGCAAACGTTTTAGGAGCTATTGGTCATCTGTATCATGAAAAAAAATTGTACCTTGAAGCTGAAGAGTATTACTTACAGGCCATAACAAAAGGAAGCTCTTATACACTTGTTAACCTAGGTTATTTATACCAAGATCAACAACAATTTAATAAAGCGGAAGAACGTTACCTGCAAGCACTTGAACTAAATGAAAAAAATGCTCTTTTACATTTAGGCTTTTTATATCAAGAACAACAACTATTTGATAAGGCAAAAACTTGCTACATACAGGCTATTGATGCTGATGTAGAAGATTCCATAATGCAATTAGCCTCGCTTTATTTTCAGCTAGGTAATGAGCACGAAAAAGCTCTTGAACTGACTAAAACAGCGTATGAAAAGCAGCCAAGTTCGTATGTAACATGCCTTTACTCCGTAGTTTCATTATGGACTGAAAAGCTACCACAAAGTTATAATTTATTTATGCAATACCTTGACAGTAATGGTAGAACCTATGACATAAAGTTTCACGATAATGCTATTGCTCTTTACTTTACTTTGCTTATGGCCAAAAAGCAGCTTTATAAAACAAAAGAGCTATTAGAGCTACCTGAACACGCCTTAAAAGATAAATGCAAACCTGTTTGGTATGCCTTGATGACCTTGATGCAAGATGACTTCCCCCATGAGCTCACTAAAATGGGCGGTGAATTACAAGAAAGTGTTGATGAGATTTTGCAGCAAGTGGTTGAGTTTGAGAAAAAGTACGCGCTGAGTTAAGCGTTATCTAAGTTTTATAAGCTTAACGAAAAAGACGCCATCGCGTCTTTTTCGTTTTCTATCGCCATAAAATAGTTCTATTTACGGCGCCAGCCGCTCCATACATCATCTATATCATCGGCTTTATTTCTGTTCTTTTTCTTACCAGTACCTTCAGGCTTGGCCATGGGTTTATCGTTTTTAAGCGCAAGTGCTGCATCAAGGTTGGCTTGGTTTACGGCAAAGCCTGTTACTTCTTCACGCTCTAGGCGTAGTTTGTTTTTCTTTTCGATAATTTTAAAGTGATGAAAGTCTTCATAATCAATCAGTGATAACGCTAAACCTACTTCACCAGCACGGCCACTTCGGCCAATACGATGCATGTAATCAGCAGGGCTGCGTGGTAAGTTAAAGTTAATAACGACAGGCAGTTTGGCAATGTCTAAACCACGGGCGGCAATATCGGTGGCAATCAGCACTTCAATTTCACCGGCTTTAAATTTTTCGATTACCCGAGTACGTTCACTTTGGCCTTTATCGCCATGGAATACTTGCGCGTTAACGCCTCGTTTTTCGAGCTTACTGGCTAAGTGCTCACAATCTTTTTTAGCGTTGACAAAAATCAGTGCTTGGCGCCATTGCTGCTGTTTAATTAAATGCGCTAAAACCGTGGTTTTTTCGCCTTTATTAACCGTAAATACACGCTGTACTAAGGTGCTTTCATCTTTGCTTTGTACTTGTATTTCTATCGGGTCGTTTAACAACTCTTGGGTTAATAGCTTAACTTGCTCAGGGAAAGTCGCTGAAAACAACATGGTTTGTTTTTTAGCGGGCATAAGCGCTAATAAGTTAGCCAGTTCTTCGGTAAAACCAAGGCTCAACATGCGATCAGCTTCATCAAGCACTAAAGTTTTGACTCTATCGAGCTTAATCGCATTACTTGAGATTAAATCAAGCAAACGCCCAGGGGTTGCCACGATGATATCGGCACCGCCACGTAATGCCTGCATTTGGGTATTAACCGATACACCACCAAACACGGCAACTGTTTTAATCGCGCCGTTAAAATGCGCCGAATACGACTTAACATTATCAGCTACTTGCGTTGCAAGCTCACGGGTAGGTACCAAAATAAGCGCCGAGACATAGTTCCCTTTGGTATCTCGCTTGAGTGCACCTTGTGATATTTTTTGCAATATCGGTAATGCAAAGGTCGCTGTTTTACCAGAGCCGGTATTTGCACCAGCAATAAGGTCACTGCCCGCTAATATACTTGGTATTGCCTTAGCTTGAATTGGCGTAGGCTGGGTATATTCCAGCTCGGTTAAACGAGCTAGTAGCTCTGGGATAAGGCCAAGTTCGGTAAACGTGCTAGGGCTTGCGGCTGAGGTCATATTTATTACGGGCTTATTGCTAAAAAAGTAGCCTATAATTTTAGCGTATTTAGCACGTATTAAGTAGGGGTTAGTGGTTTAAATAGTATTTAGTTGCCGCCAATAAAAAAGACGCTTTAGCGCCTTTTTTATTTAAAACTTCTAACTTATTGTTATTTCACAGTAACTAAAAAGCTAATTACGCTCATCAAACTCTGCTTGTAACCTTGTATTTGCATTTTTTAACGCATCAAAATAAGGGTAAGTAGTGTCTGCAAGCTCTAATGCTGCTTTTAAATACTCTAGCGCTTTTTTAAGATTGCCCTGCATTTCATAGCCATAACTTAGCCCCCATAATGCATCCACAGATTTGAGGTGATGTTTAATATTATGCTTGAATACTGCAATTGCTTGCTCAAACTGCTTTGTATTTACAAGATTGTAGCCAAGTTGCCTAACCGCTGCCTCTGGTGGCGCTATCTGCTCGCCCCATTGTTGAGATAAGCTTTGATAATAAGCATCAATAGAGGCTACATCGTCAGTTAAAGCACTTATGGGCATTTGCTTAGGTAAAAACAAATTGTGATAAGCACTAAATACACCTGCTACAGACGTAAGGTTATGCAGGGCAGGATCATACTTTGTAAGCATTTATAGTTTATGATCTAATACTATAAATATCATCACTTTAGATTCCTTATGTCCTTATTCTCCCATTTAGAACTCGTAAAAGATAACCGCTCAACTATCAACCAGCATCATAACCTTGTCGATGTTCTTTTCCTTATTATTAGTGCAGTAACATCTGGATGCGAAGGATGGCAAGATATTGAAGTATATGGAGAAAGCAAGATGAACTGGTTGAAAAAGTTTCGTCCTTTCAATAATGGCATACCGACACGACACAGCATTGCTAGAATATTTCGAACGGTCGATACTGACTCATTGCTACTGAGCATGTACAGCTGGGTCAACCAACATCGTATTAAATCCAATCAACCTATCATTGCGTTTGACGGTAAAACGATTCGCGGGGCAAGCAATCATATGGCGGATAAGCTACATCTTGTTTCTGCATTCGACTGTGAAACAGGATTAACTTTATTTCATCAAACGGTAGGAAGTAAGACAAATGAAATACCCGCAGTAAGAGAGTTACTGCAAACCCTTGATATTAATGACACTCTCATCACGTTAGATGCTCTACATTGTCAAAAAGAGACATTGAAGCAATTAATCAGTCGAAATGCTGATTACCTTGTGCAGGTTAAAGGTAATCAAAAGAAGCTGTATAGCGCTATTAATGATTTATTTATGCAGCACTACGAGTCTGAAAATTCAGGCATTATAAGCCATGTAACAAAAAATAAAGGGCATGGGCGTCAAGAAGTAAGAACGGTGGACTGCCTTGATGCTTCATTTTTACCTGTTGAAATAAAAGAGAATTGGCCGTCAATTAAAACAATCATTGCGGTACAAAGGGAAAGGAAAAAAGGAGTTAGAACGAGTATTGACACTCATTTTTACCTAACATCAGTCACAGATAACGCGCTAATTAGTAAAGCGATTAGGCATCATTGGTTGATAGAAAACCAACAACACTGGATATTGGATGTCGTGTTTAAAGAAGATGCATCTCAAATACACGATCCGTTAAGTGCACAACATATGGCGTTATTTCGTCGAGTGGTTAGAAACATGGTAAAACAACATACGAAAAGTAAGAACTCAATAAGAAGTAAGTGCGTAAGAGCGTGTTATGACGATGATTTTAGAGAAGAATTGTTATTCGGTTAACATCGTTAACAAAGTGTGCTCGCGCCCTGTAAGGTTATGTGACACACCTGCAAATGCATCACTAAAGAAACGCAAATTTGCCAACTTATTCGATTGCATAGATTGCTGTAGTTCATCATACCTTTCGCGCATGATGCCAGCTTCTTCGCCGATATTGATATAAACGTAGCTATTAATTTCTTTGCTTTTAGCGATAAACGACTTTGTACTTTTTACTGAAGCACCATAGTTCCACCAAACCGCAGGGCTATAAGCAATGTGTGCTTGAAATAGTTCGGGATTTGCCTGCAAAGCATATAATGCAAATACACCACCAGCGGAGGCTCCAGAAATCACTTTATAATCATGCGTACGATAGTTTTTATCAACTAAAGGAATGAGCTCTTGTTCAAAGAATGCTAAAAATTTTGCTGCGCCGCCCCCTTCACCGACAGGGCCCTGGGGTTCTTTATTCACAGTCGGATAGAAATCTCTTAATCGATTGGTGTTTTCAATAGCGACAATAATAACCTCAGGCGCACGATTATCATTTTGTAAACGCTCAATAACAGCACTGGCAAGCGGTATATTACCCGCTCCATCTAAGCGATAAATAACTGGATACACCTTATTTGGCTCAGCTTGATAGCTCTTTGGTAATTGCACTGTAACTGTGCGCTCTTCATTTAAAACAGCCGATTTAAAAGTATGCGTGTGCACAGAGTAATCTGTACTTTGTTGTTTAGTGTTAGATTGTGCAAAGGTATTTTGTGAACTAAAAACAAAAAAGCTAACAAAACACAGAGTGGTGAGTAAACGCATAACTAATCCCTTAGAGAATAATGAGTTACTTAAGCTAACAGAGTTTCAGGCACAAAAAAAGCGCATTAAGCGCTTTTTTGATATGAAAAAACATTATAACCTTTTGATTTTATTCAACAGTAACCGATTTCGCTAGGTTACGTGGTTGGTCAACGTCAGTGCCTTTAATTACTGCTACGTAGTACGAAAGTAACTGTAGTGGGATTGTATATACAACTGGAGCAATTACGTCATCAACATGATTTACGTTGATCACACGCATGGTTTCGTCTGACTCAAAGTGTGAGTCTTTATCAGCGAATACATAGATGATGCCGCCGCGAGCACGGACTTCTTCTACGTTTGATTTAAGCTTTTCAAGCAATTCGTTGTTTGGTGCTACAACAATAATTGGCATGTCTGCGTCAATCAATGCTAATGGACCATGTTTAAGCTCACCTGCTGCATAGGCTTCTGCGTGAATGTATGAAATCTCTTTAAGCTTAAGTGCGCCTTCCATTGCGATTGGGTATTGCGACCCGCGACCTAAAAACAGTGAGTGGTGTTTATCAGCAAACTCTTCTGCAAGGTCTGCAATGCCATCAGCCAATAGTAGCGTTTCTTCTAATTTAGCTGGAAGCAATTTAATAGCGTTAACAATCGTACTTTGATCTAAGCCTTTCTCTTGCGCAATAGACGCAGTAAGCATTAACAAACCAACAAGCTGTGTAGTAAATGCTTTAGTAGAGGCTACACCAATTTCAGCACCGGCTTTGGTCATAAAGGCAAGGTCTGATTCGCGTACAAGCGATGAGCCAGGTACGTTACAAATGGTCATTGATGCCATGTAACCTTGCTGTTTTGCTAAACGCAGTGCTGCTAAAGTATCAGCCGTTTCACCCGATTGAGAAATAGTAACCAGTAGGCTGTTTTCGTGTACAAATGACTGACGGTAACGGAACTCAGAGGCAATTTCTACGTTACAGCTAACACCTGCAAATTGCTCAAGCCAGTAACGTGCAACCATACCTGAGTGGTAAGACGTACCACAGGCAATAATTTGTACGTGTTTTACGTCTTTAAATATTTGCTGAGCGCTTTCACCAAAGGCATCAATCGCTACGCGGTCGTCGTTTAAACGTCCTTCAAGGGTGTTACGTACAGCAAGCGGCTGCTCGTAAATCTCTTTAAGCATGTAGTGACGGTATTCACCTTTACCTGATGCATCTTGTGTGATGTTTGATTCAATGACTTCACGTTCAACGGCATTGCCGTCTACATCAAAAATTTCCACACTGTTACGGGTGATACGCGCTACATCACCTTCTTCAAGGTAGATAAAGGTACGAGTTACTGGTAATAATGCTAATTGGTCAGAGGCAATAAAGTTTTCGCCAAGACCTAAGCCAATAACTAATGGACTGCCTGAACGGGCAACAATAATTTCATTATCGTTGGCTTTATCAAATACTACTGTACCAAATGCGCCATCAAACTGCTTAACCGCAGCTTGTACTGATGCAAGTAAAGTGGTGTGTTGCTGGCGAAGTTGATGAATTAAATGCACCATTACTTCGGTATCTGTGTCTGATAAAAACTCGTAACCATCGCCTTTCAGCGCTTCACGTAAGCTGGCGTGGTTTTCAATAATACCATTGTGCACTAAGGCAATTTCGCTGTTTGAAATATGCGGGTGCGCGTTTGCTTTCGTCACGCCGCCGTGAGTTGCCCAGCGAGTATGTGCAATACCGGTAGTCCCTTTTACGCCAGCTTCATCAAGCGCGTTTTCAAGGTTAACTACTTTACCCACTGCTTTTACGGTATTAAGTGTATTACCATCTAAAAGTGCCACACCAGCTGAGTCGTAACCACGGTATTCAAGGCGCTTAAGGCCTTCAACTAAAATTTTATTTACTGGGCGTTCTGCAACTGCCCCAACTATTCCACACATAATTTCTCCTTTTGTACATGCCAAAGCGTCAACTTTGGGTTTGTATGTGTTGTTTAATATTTAAATGAACATCACAGGTGTTGTCGGCCTGTAATAAACACGAATTTTATAGCTCAGCGCAGATCAACTGCACACCACACGCTTGTATTGCTTGGCGAGTATCGAGTGCTAAATTGCTGTCGGTGATAAGCGTAGTCACTTGCTGCCAAGGTAATTCTAAATTAGGGATTTTTCGGCCGATTTTTTCTGACTCCACCAGCACTATAACTTCACGAGCAGCGCCCGCCATAACTTGGCTTAGGCCTACAAGTTCATTAAAGGTAGTGGTACCGCGCTCAACATCAATGCCATCAGCACCAATAAATAGCTGATCAAAATCATAAGAACGTAAAACCCCCTCAGCAACTTGCCCCTGAAACGACTCAGAATGCGGGTCCCACGTACCACCGGTCATCAAAAGTGTTGGCTCGTTTTCCAGCGCTAATAAGCGATTAGCCACTTTAATTGCATTAGTCATCACCACTAAACCGCGCTTATTACCCAGTTCAGGGATCATTGCAGCTGTAGTACGACCACTGTCGATAATAATGCGGTTATGATCTTTGATTAGTGCTGCTGCGGCTTTGGCAATCGCCACTTTACGTTTTGAATCAATATCATCGCTTACAATTTCTTGCGGCAATGCAATCGCGCCACCGTAGCGGCGCAGTAATAGTCCGCTTTTTTCAAGCGCTGTTAAGTCTTTACGAATGGTTACTTCAGAGGTTTGAAACTGCTCAGCTAAAATATCTACGGCTACTTCACCTAACTCATTAACTTGAGTAAGAATAAGGTGACGACGTTGCTGGGTGTTTCGTTTAGTCATTAAGTAAACCATTTAAGTTTCGTTTCGAAAGTTACGAGATTTTAAACGAAACTATGAAAATGGCAAGTGAATGTATAAAAATACCTCTAAATTCATAACAATATAATAAACCCTTCCAAGCGTTGATCTTATTAGCAATCAAGTTAAGCTAAGTGAAATTATAAATAATGGCATTAATTCATGAATAAATTCAACAGCCTTGATAAGTCATACTTAGAGCAACGTAAAATCACCCATGAAATCTGCCGCTTGTTTGCTAAAAGCCCCAGCAAAGGCAATTTAAAACGCATTAAGGGGCTTTTTGCGCAGTGTGGCGATGGAGTGGTTATTGAGGCAGGCTTTCACTTTGACTATGGCTCGCAAGTTCAAATTGGTGATCGTACTTTTATAAACATTAACTGCACTATGTTAGATGCGCCAATTAATGAAGGAGCCATAAGCATTGGCGACGATTGTTTAATCGGCCCGAACGTTCAGCTTTTGACAGTCTCTCATGCAGTTAATCCCATAGAACGGCTCAATAAAGAAAACTTTGCAGCACCTATAACCATTGGCAATAACGTATGGATAGGCGCGGGGGTTATTGTATTAGCAGGTATTACCATTGGCGATAATGCTGTAGTAGGCGCAGGCTCTGTCGTCACCAAAGATATTGCAGCAAATACGGTGGTTGCTGGTAATCCCGCTGTTAAAATTAGAGAGCTATAAACTTAATAATATTTATGCCAAAACCATTGCTCTTAAACTCTTCTGCCACCTTTGTCGGGCTGAAGCCCGACACAGCGAACCACTACTATAATAGCAAGTAGGCATTTATGCCGCCAATGTAGCTAGCCATTATTCATAACGTAAAATAAGCGATGGCCTTGTACTAGCAGCTTTAAACGCAACGCTGGCCACTGTAAGCCAAGTGATCCATGCAACGACTAGCGCGGCCACAATATAAACCCAAATACTTTGTCTTACATGTTCATTAAAGCCTGATAACCATTCGGCTAAAGTGAAATAAGATAAAGGCCATGCAATCAAGCAACCAAAAAAAATCAACAGCAAAAACTCTTTTGCTAATGAATTGACAATACTGATGCGACTTGCCCCGAGTACTTTTCGAATCGCCACTTCTTTTTGTCTTTGCTTAACAATAAAACCTGTTAAGCCAAAGACCCCAATTAAGATCAGAGCAATCGATATAAGACTACCAATACGTACTACTTCTGCCAAACGCTGCTGCTCTTGATACAGGGCTTGATAATTATCTTTTAAAGATGAAATTGTCACAGGCGTTATATTTAAACGCGCGCGAATAAATTTAGCCAAAGTCTTTTGGATTGTTTGTGCGCTTGGATCTGCAACTTTCACTACCAACGAATAACTGCCACCAATACCTAAGCCACATACAAATACAACGGGTGCGCCTTGATAATTAACCGGGCCCACTTTAATGTCTTTAACCACACCTACAATAATACCTGTAGCGCGAGAAACCGGGCCAGCTGTAAAAGTAACCGCCTGTGAAATAGCGCTTTGTGCATCGCTAAAACCGAGTATGGATAATGCCGATTCAGGTACAATAATACTGGCCTGATTGGTTTCTTTACTATACCAATCTGATGCATGAGCAACCGAGAAATCTCGACCAGCAAGAAGCTGTAAATCGAGTGCCGCAACCACATTTCCACTGACGCCTCCCAAAGACATAGACAGCGGATTACTCGGGTCTTGTTTATCTTCAATAAAAATTCCGGCATTGGTTGATTGAGTAATATAAAAATCCATCGCTGTACTAGCTATCACCCCGGGTATCTGTTGCAACTCATCAAAAAAAGCAAATTGCTGATCACTGTACAAGGTACTTGCCGGCATATCATTAATAACTAACTGCTGCGATTTACCGTAATTAACAGGCAACGATTGCAAAAACGCTAACTGCTTAGCTAATGTTACGGCGCCAATTAATAGACTGATTGATAAAGTAATTTGTACTAACAATAAAGTTTTTCTAATCCACACTCCTTGCTTGCCTTGTTTAAAGTCACCGCTCAAAATGGCCTTAGCATTAAAATTTGCCATGTAAAAGCTTGGATATCCCCCCGAAATCACACCAACCGCTGTCGCCAAAGCGACCAATTGCCAAATTACTTCATGCCACCCAGTAAATAAAATAGGTCGACCAATTAATTGATTGAAAAATGGCAACGCAAGATCAACAAACACACAGGCAACAACTAATGCAAGCCAAGCTAACCAAATAGATTCACTCATAAACTGGGTGATTAATTGCCTTTTACTCGCCCCAAGCGCTTTACGAACACCCACTTCCTTGGCTCTATTTGCCGATTGTGCAACAGTAAAATTCACATAGTTCACACATGAAATAAGTAATAACAATGCACTCATTAGTGCACAAATCATTACCGAGCTCATTGCGCCACCTACCTTCATATCTTGCGCAAAATTTGGTCCTAAATGAATATCCTCAATAGCTTGCAGACGATAGTAAATGTTTTCCCATTGCCAAATTTGTTTAAATACTTTAGTGACCGCAGTCGCGATACTGATCTTGTCCGCCTCAGCAGACAAACCAATATAGGTATGTGCAACATTACCACCAATATTTTGGTAAGGCGCAAAACTCATGAGAGATTCAAAATAAAAATGGCTATTGACTGGTAAATCTTCAAACACTGCCGCTACGGTGATCGATCGATCATTGCTCAACAGCCGAATGGTTTGCCCTACAATCGTTTTAAAATCGATCCGCGAACCAAATAAACGCATCGCCTCTGTACGAGATAGCGCAATATTCTCAGGAACGAGGATAGCATCTTGTAAGCTTCCAGCCAGAACGTCGATATTAACCAATTGAGTAATATTCGGCGTCACCGCGTAATTGGCCAACAACTGAAAGGTATTTTGCTCAACCGCCACTTTATCGTCGCTGGCCATTTGTGTTTTAAAAAAATAAAACACATCTTCAACACCTGCAATATCAACTAACTGCTCATAAGCTCTCGGTGTTGTTAAAATATATTCGTTATTGTTTTCTTGTGCATGCATCACCAATCGGTAATGGCTATTCACATTTGGTTGGTCGCGCTCAAACGAAAGCTCATTGTGAATAAACCCCCCCATCAGTATGACGATCGCCATACCTAAGCTCAACCCCATAATACTTAAAGAAAAATGCAATTTGTTCTGAGAAAATGAGCGAACAGTGGTTATAAAATTAAGACTAAACATCAAGCACTCCAATATTAAGTGAATAACCACCTTGCAAGCGTTATTTCATCGCTTTGTAAGGCGGCTTGTTTTGATCGCTACTAATTATTCATACCGTAACGTTAACGAAGGTCTTGTACTGGCGGCTTTAAAAGCAAGACTGGCAACTGTAAGCCAAGTAATAGCAGCCACGCTTAGTGCAGCAATTAAGTAAACCCACATAGCTTGATCAACACGCTCATTAAAATTAGCCAACCAATCTCCTACCAGCCAATAAGTAAGCGGATATGCTATGGCCACACTAACCACGACTAAAATCAAAAACTCTTTCGCCAGTAGATTCATAATACTGATGCGTGATGCGCCAAGCACTTTACGCACCGCGACTTCTTTTTGGCGGCGTAATACCGAGAATGACGCTAAACCAAAGGTCCCCACACACGCTAAGAAGACAGCTAAGCCAGAGAATAAAGTGACAAACTCAGTGGCACGTTCATCATTACGATAAAGCGCACGATAATTGTCAGCCATCATTTCTATTTTTGGGTCATAAATATCAAGTGTTTCGGCCAAGATGCTAGCAAGCTGTGACTTTATATGCGGGAGCTGTGTTAAATCCAGATTAACGATAATTCTACCAACCCAACTGCTGGTGTAACCGCAAATGAAGATGGTTGAGGGCTGCGTATCTTTAACGCTGCCTACTTTTATATCTTTAACGACGCCAACAATCGTTATGGTAAGTTCTTGGCCGTAACCTGTGTCTGTGCGCCAAATGCTACCAATTGCATCTTCTGCAGTTACATAGCCCGCTTGTTTAGCTAAAGATTCGGTCAATATTGCTGACGCGGTAGCTTGAGTATCACTGACTTTATTAAACCAATCAGCCCCCATTTTTGCACTAAAGTCACGCCCAGCTACCAGTGATAAATCCAAAGCACTCACAGCATCATTACCCACACCAATAAAGGGTAAAGTTTGTTTAGTAAACTGACCGTTATCAGCCGTAAATGTACGAGACGAGTTATAAGCACCGGTTAGTGAAATATCTATTACGCTGGCTTGTTTCACACCATTAATAGCGTTAATGCGATCTAACAGCACATTGTTTTGGTTATAGAATATATCTCCTGCGTCAATATCACTGATCATCAGCTTGCCTTCTTTTGCGTAACCAACAGGGAGTGACTGCAAATGTGCCAGCTGCTGTTGTAACAATAAGGCGGCAATGATCAGTGCGACCGACAACGCAGACTGTAAAACTAATAAACTTTTTCTAACGGCAATGGCTGTGCGGCCGCGTTGCATGTCACCACTAAGTACACGCTTAGCACTAAACGCCGACATAAACATCGCAGGATAAATCCCTGCAAGCAAACCAACCAATAAGGTAACAACGGCAATTGCTGCACCTAAGGCTGAGCTGTAATTAAGCGCTAGCTGACGATCAACTAATTGGTTAAAAGCTGGTGTTAATAATTCAACCAACATGCATGCTATCAGTGCTGCAATAACGGTTATAAGTAATGACTCAACTAAAAACTGGCAAACAATTTGTGTCTTACTCGCACCAAGAGCCTTACGAACACCGACTTCTTTTGCGCGCTTTGCAGATTGCGCAATACTCATATTGATAAAGTTAAAAGCCGCTAGCAGTACTAATAAAATACTCAAACCAATACAAATACGCAGCGTTGAAAGCGAGCCATTCATTTTCATTTCAAAATTAGAGCTTGCGGTTAAATGCAAAGCAGTTAAGGGGTGTAATGTAAGCTGGGCTGAATCATACTCAGAATCTTTATAAACAACTTCTCTATAGCGATGCTCAATAGCTTTAGCAAGCTTGCCAACATCAGCGTCAGGAGTAACCCGGATATATGTATAGCCATTGTTATTTTGAAAGTTATTATTTGCAGGTGGCTCTTTAATTAATGCTTGAAAAAAGAAGTGCGTATTATCAGGTAAATCAGAAAACACAGCACCGACTTGCCAACGTTTATTTCCCTGTATTAAAGTTTCACCAATAATAGCTGTGCTACCAAAAATCCGTATTGCATACTGCTCGCTGAGTGCAATCATATTTGGCGTTGCAAGTACTTTTGCCAGATCCCCAGCTGCAATATCGATATTGATAAAATCAGTCACGTTACTACGCGCCGCAAGCACATTTTCTAATTTGTAACCAACGCCATCACGAACAAACTCAGAGCCTGGCGGAACCAAATCAAGTGAGAGTATGTCTTCAATTTCAGCCATGTCTTTAAAAGACGCGATCACATCTTTATTGACAACTGGTGCTCCCATTCCAAGTGATGGGAAATATTGATATACACGATACACGCGATCAGCATTAGGTTGCTGTTCATCATAAGAAGCTTCATTAAAGGCAAACATGGCCACTAAAATAGCCGCAGCTAAACCAACACTTAAGCCAATGATGTTAAGTAAAAAATGTTGTTTTTGCTGTTTAAATGCCCGTAGGGCTGTCACTAAATAATTAATAAACATGTTAAGCAACCTCAGCAGCGCTTTGCTGCACAACATTCGCTTTGTCAAGCATCACTTGGCCGTCGAGTAAGCGTACTAAACGGTCAGCATATGCACCTTCTTTCTCTGAGTGGGTCACCATAATTACTGTGGTGCCTTCGCGGTTTAGCTCGCGCAACATAGCCATGACTTCATCACCATTTTTAGAATCGAGGTTACCGGTTGGCTCATCGGCTAAAATTAGTTTAGGATTAATCACTAATGCACGCGCCACGGCTACCCGTTGCTGCTGACCACCCGAAAGCTGCTGTGGTAAATGCTCGCCTCGGTGATCAATGCCTACGCGCTTTAAAATGGCTTCAACGCGTTGTTTGCGCTCACTTTTTGATATTTTTTGATACTGTAATGGTAGCTCTACGTTCTCAAATACAGTTAGCTCGTCAATTAAGTTAAAGCTCTGAAATACAAAACCGATTGATGCTTTACGTAGCTCCGACAATTGCTTTTCGCTGTACCCTGCGATGTCTGTTCCAGCAAAATCAAAGCTACCTGCACTTGGTGAATCCAACATACCTAAAATAGACAGCAAAGTTGATTTACCACAGCCAGATGGCCCCATAATCGCTAAAAAGTCACCTTCGTTTACGGTTAAGTTAATGTTACTTAGCGCTGTTGTTTCAACATCTTGAGTACGAAATACGCGGCTTAAATTAGTTAGTTTGATCATTGTTATTTTCCTTAAAATTGTAGTTGCTGTGCTTTATCAAAGTTACTGTAGCTAGAGGTAATCACTTGCTCCCCAGCATTGAGCCCTTCAAGCACTTCAAAATAGTTTTGATTCTTTTTGCCTAAGCGAATATCACGACGCACTGCTTTATCGCCACCTTGCTCTATAACATAAACCCAGTTACCGCCCGAGTTGGTAAAAAAGGCGCCACGTTTAAGCAGTAGGGCATTGTTTTTGTCACCCCCCAGCATTAACTCAATATCAATGCTTTGGCCGCGCTTAATGCTTTGGGTATTACTTGGTAAATCCACTTCAATTTGAAATTGCGACTGCTGTACGCGGCTATCAATTTTGCTCACCTTGGCGTTCACTGTGCCGCTTTCAAGTTCAATCATCACGGTCATGTCACGCTGTACTTGGTTTAAATAAAACTCATCAAGGCGTACCACTAATTTATATTCATTTGGAATATCAATTTGGCCTAATCGCGCGCCACTGTTTTTAGATTCACCAATTTCCACATCAAGCTCGCTTAGGTAGCCTGAAACAGGCGCTTTGATTAATAAATTGTCGAGATTTCGACGCGCAAACTGCAGGTTTTTTTCAAGCATTTTAGCGCTGTCTGATAACTGTGCGACTTGCACCTCACGGATTGAGTTTTCTTGCTTTTGACGCTCAAGCGTGAGCTCTTTACGAGCGTGGTAATAATTTAAATCTTCTTCTAACTCTGCAAGTTGCTCCTGCGCTAATACGCCACTTTTAACCAAAGGTTTAGTTTGCTGTAAACGACGGGTGAGGTGCGTAATTTTTAGCTCTATTTCTAATAAGTCACGGCGTAAATTTAACCGGCTGGTTTCCATAGTCATTTGCGTATTGCGTAAAAAATTTAGCTGCTCAGTTACTTGGGCTTCGCGACTCATTACATCTAGTTGTAAGTTGGTATTGCTCAAACGCACTAGTGGTTGGCCTTTCTCAACATATTCGCCTTGCTCCACTAAACGCTCCTCAACTTGCCCACCGGCGATGGTATCAAGGTAAATACTGGTTTTTGGTACCACTTGACCGCGTAAACTTAAGGCATCTTTAAATGCACCTTGTTTCACCGTGCTAACGGTTAAGCTACTGCGTTCAATATTCTGGCTACGACCTGTATTACCTGTTTGTGTAAACCCATACGCAGCGGCAGCAACACCCAATGCCAATGCTGCAAAGGTGAATTTCTTTAAATACTTTTGAGTAAATGAGCGTTCTATTTTCTTATCCATGTTGGCCACCTTGATACAGGTTTAATAAACTAATTACCGATAGTTATTACAAACGCTGTGCCAACTTTATTTAACATTAAAATTCAATACCTTATAATTAAATGAAATTATTATTATGTTTGTAGTGTCCGTTAATAGAACACTTTTTTATTTTATAAACGTCCATTTATGGACACTGTTCCTTTTTTGTTTTAGGCTAAATAAAACTCTATAAAAATAAAAATCATGAAACACACAGGCTCGCTTTTAATTGTTGATGACAACCCCGATATTCTAATCGCCGCACGGTTATTGCTAAAGCAGCATTATCAAAGCGTTAAAACCACTGACAACCCATTTGAAATTGCAGGCATCATTAACGAGCAACGCAAAGCTGATCAGCCAATTGATGTGATCTTACTCGACATGAACTTTACCCAAGACTCCATCAGCGGCAAAGAAGGTTTTTATTGGTTAAAAAAAATCATCGAGCAAGACGCTAATATCGTTGTTTTGTTAATGACCGCCTACGGCGACATTCAACTCGCGGTGGATGCTATTAAAGCAGGCGCATCTGATTTTATTGCTAAACCTTGGCAAAACGAGCAACTACTTGGCGCTGTGGCGGCGGCTTTTTCACATGCCAAAGACAAACAGCAAGTGGGTAAGCTTACCCGTCAAAAGGACGGCCTTAATCAAGTACTCAATAATCAGTCATTTGAGTTTTTAGGTCAAAGCGCCGCTATGCAGCAGGTATTCACCACCATTGAAAAAGCTGCACAAACTGATGCCAATATACTGATCACCGGCGAAAGCGGCACAGGTAAAGAACTCACCGCGCATGCCATTCATCAAGCAAGTATGCGCCATAATCAAACCTTTATGAGTTTAGACATGGGTGCTGTGGCACAAAACCTATTTGAAAGTGAGCTATTCGGCCATAAAAAAGGCGCATTTACCGATGCCAAAAGCGATCGAATTGGTAAATTTGAGCTCGCCCAAGGCGGTAGTTTATTTTTAGATGAGCTGGGTAATCTACCCCTAGAGCATCAAGCTAAACTGCTTGCCGCATTACAAAACCGCAAAATTACACCTGTTGGCGGCAGCAAAGCGATTGATATTGATATCCGCCTAATTTGTGCCACTAACGACAATCTTGATCAAGCTGTCGCCGAGGGGCGTTTTCGCCAAGATTTGTTATACCGAATAAACACCGTTGAAATTCGCTTACCGGCTTTACGTGAACGCAGTGATGACATCCCAATGCTAGCAGATTATTACCTCAATCATTTCGCACAAAAGTACAAGCGCAACTTAACCATAAAAACACATGATATGAGCTTACTTTGTCAATATGCATGGCCAGGCAATGTCCGCGAGCTTGCTCATGCTATTGAGCGGGCTGTTATTTTAAGTGATGGCGATAATCTTGATGTTAGCTCAGTGATTGGTAGTGCTGGTGCTACTAATCATACAACCACCAATGACAACGAGGCATACGACACCTTTGATCTTGAGATGCTCGAGCAGCGCACTGTGCGTGCAGCGCTAACACATTACCAAGGTAATGTTAGCCATGCGGCCAAAGCCTTAGGGTTAACGCGTGGTGCTATGTATCGCCGTCTTGAAAAGTATGGGCTATAACAATGCGCCCTCATTTATTATTAACTATTAATATTGTGGCACTTATTAGCGCCAGCGCACTCGTTAGTTATCTATTACAAAATAATGGGCTTTCAGCAACTTCGCTGTTAATTATATTAGTCACTGCGGCCTTGATAACGCATATTTTTACGCTCTTTAAGCGCCAACAAAAACAAGCAGAAATGGTGATCCGCGCCTTAGCCAATGGCGACAGCACCTTAGGTCTTGGCCAACAACATCCAATGCGCCAACAATTTGAGCAAGTAAAAACGCAAATGCAAACAGCACGCTTTAATGCCGAACAACAAGCGCAGTTTTTGCAAGCACTGCTTATTCATGTTGATTTAGCGGTTATGGTATGTGACGACAACGGCAAAGTGATTGAATCAAACCCAGCAGTCAGCAAACTACTGGGTAAAAACTTCCAAAATTTACATGAGTTAGGCGCTGTTGGAGAGTTAATTTTAAACGCCGAACATAATATCCGCAGCACCACCTACTGGCAAAATGGCGAGCAACACGACACCCTATCAATTCAACTTAGTATCGCTGAAATACAAGGTAAAGTGCGTCGCGTAGTGAGCTTACAGTCAATTCACGACCAGTTACAACTCAAAGAACAACAAGCGTATAAACGCCTAACTAAAGTACTTACGCACGAAATTGCCAACTCTATTACCCCGCTTTCATCGTTAGCTGATACGTGCAGCAATTTACTGCCACAAGAACTGTGTTTTATTGATATTGAAGATAAACAAGACTTACAGCTTGCACTAAGCACCTTAGCATCAAGAACGGCACATTTAGGCGACTTTATTGCTCGTTTTCGCCAAGTTAGCAGCTTACCTAAACCTAATTTAGCGCCTGAAAATTTAGCCGATATGCTAGCGCGTATTGTCACCTTGCATCAACAACAGTCGCGTGAGCTGCAAATCAATATAGAACTTACAATTAAAAGCCAGCAATTAGTGATGCTAGACAGTAGTCAAATAGAGCAAGTATTAGTAAATCTTATAAAGAACGCATTTGAAGTGCTAAGCAGCAACAAAAAATATAACGCGCAAAGCCCCGCTCAGCCAAACATCAAGCTCAGCTTGGCACAAAACGCCAGCCAACAACTCTATGTTGAAGTGAGCGATAATGGCCCAGGCATCAGCGAACATGTGGTGGATATGATCTTCGTACCATTT
The DNA here is from genome assembly GCF_028885455.1 of Pseudoalteromonas rhizosphaerae. Classification (NCBI taxonomy): domain Bacteria; kingdom Pseudomonadati; phylum Pseudomonadota; class Gammaproteobacteria; order Alteromonadales; family Pseudoalteromonadaceae; genus Pseudoalteromonas; species Pseudoalteromonas rhizosphaerae. Next base: position 365,995 of record NZ_CP118496.1, on the reverse strand, counting down.
TTCACCACTAAACAACAAGGATCAGGTATTGGCTTGAGCCTATCAAGGCAAATTATGCTCAACCACGGCGGTGATTTAATTTATGTACCAAAACCACAAGGCGCATGCTTTAGATGCGTGTTTGGTTAAATTAACTTAAAGATCAGTGGGCTTACCAATATAAGTCCGTAGCAAAAGCCCGCTTTAACTTGCCATGCTTTATATTTACCTGTGACTTTAATCCCTATAAATGGGCTTAATAGATCGATACGGCGAACAGCAATAAATACCAGCCAACAAATAATGAAAGTGAGGCTGAGTATAAGTAATGGCTCTTCAAAGCCACCTAATTGCAGCTTCGACAAATAAAAGGCAAGGCCAATAATTACACTTTGATGTAATAGATAAAACGGAAATACGGCTGAGTTTAATAACGCTAATTTAGGGTGATCGTGATTCAAAAAGCGTTTTGCTAATGCCAGCATTAACATCACACCCACTAATCGTTGCGCGGTATACAGCATATCCATGCTGGTAATTTGCCATTGGCTCGTAGCTGGGTTTTGCCAAATCATGTGATAACCCAGCACGACAACTAAATAACCTAAAATGAATACCACTAATAACGCCTGCCAGTGACGTAGCAGTTGGCTGTAAAATGCAGGCTGCCAAGCAAGCAAGTAACCGTAAAGTAAAAACAACGCGCCCATGGGGTATCGGAATGTATCACTCGGCCAGCTCAGTTTTAAAATACACAGCGGCAATAGCAATACAATAAAAACAATAACTAACGATCGCTCACATAAACGCGTCATTATTGCTTGCACAGTAGCATGATGAAGCAGCGGTATCATTAACACCAGCAATAAAGTAAATTGCCATAACGAACGCAAGTACCAAAGATGGTTTACATCAACATGTGGCCAAATACCTGCTTGGTAGTGATTAAATAAAGGGTTGGTTAAATCAAAAAACTGGCTGTAAAACTGCCAAAAGCTCATAGATAAACCAACCTCTTGGCTCATTTGCGCATAAAGCTGAATCGGCACAATAAACCAAATGCCAAACAATAAAGGCAGTAATATTTTTACACTGCGCGTAGTTAAAAACATGCCTAAACTAAAACGCGCTACAATAAAGCGCAGCGCCACACCTGAAATGAACCAAATTAATCCCATCCGCCATGGCGACAGTAAGAGCATGATATTTTCAATGCTGCTGGATAAATACTGGCTTTTAAAATGAAAACCCCAATTTTCACTGTATAGCATACCGATGTGGTAGAAAATTAATAAACCAAACGCAATTACCCGTAGCCAATCTAAATCATAGCGGCGCGGTGGTAATTCAACGGCTTGATTAAACACACTGAGCCATGGCTTTAATAACGTGCGCATTGCGTTTTTAATTGCTTTTTTAAGTGTCATAGTAGATTTAGCTTGCGACTAATTAATAACAACTATGAACAACACACTGCGTTAAACAATCAGAAAAGGCTGACAAAACAATATGTAGGGATAAGCGGTGGATATCAGGGATGATAAGTTTGGTGATTGTTCGCTATGTTGGTAATCTAAATACGGTCTTTTAAAGAGTAACAATAATAATGATCACTTTAACGCACTTTCAGCGCTACCAAACTTGGTATGCGGCATTATTTTTATGTAGTTATATTTTTATAAACAACACCATTAATGCCAGCTCAAACATTATGGAAGCCCAGCGCGATGGCGTACTCCCATTTATGATCTGGGAGCCGTTTGTATGGGAATATTCCAGCGCTATTAGCACCTTGTTGTTGTTTCCCGCTTTAGTTTGGCTATTAAAAGCTAAGCCATTTAATTGGCAAAAGATCACTCAGTCATTACTCATTTATTTATTCGCGAGCGTTATTTTTTCGTTATTGCATGTAGGGATCATGGTCGCTATTCGCAAGCTCATTTACACTGTACAAGGTATGCAATATGACTTTGGATTAGTGTGGTTTGAGTTACTTTATGAATATCGAAAAGACTTGTGGGGGTTTTTATTTCTAATTGTTGTTATTAAAACTTATCAATATGTCGTAAACCAATTAACCGGTGAAGCAGCACCGATCAGACAAGGCGAAGATACGCCTGAAAATTTAAATTTCGATAGACTACTGGTAAAAAAACTGGGAAAAGAATTTATTGTCCGCGTAGCACAAATAGACTGGCTTGAATCTAGCGGTAATTATGTAAATCTACATATTGATGCAAGAATTTATCCGTTACGTGCAACTATGAGCCAACTTATAACTCAGTTAGAACCGCAAGGGTTTTGCCGTATTCATCGCTCCCATGGCGTTCGGTTAGATGCGATTGAATCAATCACGCCACTACCGAGCGGAGACAGTGAAGTAAAACTTACAACCGGCAAAGTACTTAACTTATCGCGTCGCTATAAAGAGCAATTTAAGGGACAGTTAAATTCAACTACAAGTCATTCTTAACTCACGCTATGTTAAGCTAGCCTGATTTAAGTTAACCGCATTTATATTTTCGGAGTAGTTTAGTACGTGTCTTTAAATCGATTTATCCGAATTCTGCCATTGATTGTTATTTTATCCGGTTGTGAAACCACACCCGAAAAACCATCTTCACAACCTGATATTAAGGCTAACCCAAATATTGTTGTTAAAGAACAAAACGAAAATATTGAGCAAATAGCTCCCTTAAGTCCTCAGGAACTCGATGATGTGTGGCAACGCATCCGAGCGCAGCTTACATTTTCCAATTCTAGCCACCCAGATGTGCAACAACGCATTGCATGGTATTTATCTCACCCAAACTATATGGATGAAATTAGTCGCCGTGCTGAGCCTTACCTTTATTATATTGTCACAGAGGTTGAAAAACGGAACTTACCCATAGAATTAGCGTTAATGCCGCTAATTGAAAGTGACTTTGATGCCAGTGCCTATTCGCACAAGCATGCATCTGGGCTTTGGCAATTAACGCCTGCCATTGCTAAGTACTTTAAGGTAAAAATTAGCCCTTGGTACGATGGCCGCCAAGATGTGATCGACAGTACCCGCGCTGCTCTGGATTTTATGGAGTACTTATACAAACGCTTTGATGGTGATTGGTATCACGCTATAGCAGCCTATAACTTAGGTGAAGGCCGTGTACTTAGAGCGATCAGCAACAATAAAAAGCAAGGTAAACCAACTGACTTTTTCAGTTTAAAACTCCCTCAGCAAACCAGTCAGTATGTACCTAAACTACTTGCTGCGGCACAATTATTAAAAAGCCAAAAAATGGCGTTCCCTGCAATAGCAAATAAAGATGCAATTGCCAAAATAGACATTTCTGGCTCAGTTATTTTAGATAATAAAGCCCAATGGCAACAGTTAGAGCCCTTAAACTACGGGGTCATTCGCTTTCCGGCGATTATTGATGCACCGCATCTCGTCGTTCCTGCTAGTGAGCAAAAGCAATTTGAGACTATGATTGCTGATCAAGATTCTAACGACTACAGCCAATGGCAACATTATACAGTTAAGCGTGGCGATAGTTTGAGCGTGATCGCTAAGCGCTACAAAGTAACTGTAAGCCAACTAAAAGCATTTAATAATTTGAAAAATAGTACCATACGTATTGGTCAAAAATTAGTGCTACCGCAGTTAGCCGATACGCAAATAGAGCATAAGGTTAAATCTGGCGAAAGCTTGTGGAAAATAGCTAACCATTACAAAGTCAGCATCACTAAGCTAAAACAATGGAACAGCCTTTCAAGCGATCGCTTAAAAATAGGCGATAAGCTAACCGTATTTTTATCAGCAAGTTAATAACATGAACGCTGGATAATAAGCCTATCTTCAGCGGCTATATGCAATGCTAACTGTGTTAGGCCTGAATAATTAAAGGGCTGCAATCATGCAGCCCTTTGCAAACAGTGATTAATCATCAGCTTGTGATTTAGTGTGGTACCAATTTACTGTGCGGGTCAGCATCATAATCAAACTCAGTACCACAAATACCAATCGTGTTAAGTTATTGACCATTTATAGCGACAGATAAATACAGTGATAACAAGGCGTAAGTTTCGACATGTAGTTGTTCTACTTGAATAAATTATAACGCAGTTAGCGCTTTATACCAATCTGCCAAATTATGTGATCTAATTAGCACACTGATACTTATCTACTTTTACTAAATTGAACTTAGAAAAATCCAAGCAACTTTTAGCTTTATCACGTAAAGAGCCTAATGCAAGAAAGCGCATACGCCTGCTTGCTGTTTCATTATTCTTTGAGGGTGAAAACAGAACGAATATTGCTAAGCGGCTAAATACAGCGCGCGGCAGTGTCAATAAATGGGTTTCAAACTACCTTAATAATGGCGTTACTGGCTTGAACAACAAACCGATTAAAGGTCGTCCAGCTAAATTAACCTCACAACAACTAAACACACTGTCAGATTATGTAAAACAGTCAGCAAGTTCTTCAGAAGGAGGCAGACTAATGGGGGAAGATATTGCTCAGTATATTTATGACCAGTTCAACATAAGATATCACACAGATCATATTTACAAACTGCTCAAGAAGCGTGGGTTTAGCTGGATCACAAGCCGTTCTAAGCACCCAAAGCAGTCAAAAGAAAGCCAAGAGGCTTTTAAAAAAGTTCCAAGTGGAAACGATCCTTCACACCCCAGGACATCTCCCTTTAGATCGCATTGATGTTTGGTTTCAAGATGAAGCACGGTTTGGACAACAGAATCAAACAACACGCTTATGGGCTGAAACAGGCACGAGACCCCGTGCAATAAAACAACAGCAGTTTGAGTATGGATACTTATTTGGTGCAGTCTGCCCAAGTAATGGTAAAACAGAAGCGCTGATCAGCCCTATCGTCAATAAAGAGGTCATGACGCAACACATGGAATTAATATCAAAAGCCACGGAGGCAGGACGTCATGCGGTCGTGATCGTTGATGGCGCTGGTTGGCATACTATTGATACGGTACAACCATTCAATAATGTCACGCTAATAAAACTTCCGGCTTACTCCCCGGAGTTAAATCCAATAGAGCAAGTATGGAGTTGGATACGGCAACACTGTCTATCTAATCGTGTGTTTAGTGGTTATGAAGAAATAGTCGAACAGGTTTCGCAAGCGTGGAATAAATTCATTTCCGTTCCTGATACGGTTAAAAGCATATGCTCTAGAGACTGGATAAAATTGACTTAATCTTTATGCAGATTGGTATTATTTAGCTCGCTAGAATGGTTAAATATTTAAGTCGATTGGTATAACACTGCGCTGCTGACAGCTCAAAGCCATTAGCTTTCCTACAGACGTAAAAAAGCCGCTTCATTTCTGAAGCGGCTTTCTCAATTTGGAGCCTGGCAATGTCCTACTTTCACATAGCAAATGCTACACTATCATCGGCGCTGTTTCGTTTCACTACTGAGTTCGGCATGGGGTCAGGTGGGTCCAAAACGCTATTGTTACCAAGCAAATTTGGTGTTAATCGCGTTAGCAATTAACTAAAATTTGGAATTCTGATAATAAAGTTTTCAGTAAATCTACTTTAGTCTATTAACTTCTTGCGCTATTAACTATCACATAAAACGCGTTTGGCGTTGTATGGTTAAGCCTCACGGGTAATTAGTACAAGTTAGCTTAACATATCACTATGCTTCCACATCTTGCCTATCAACGTTGTAGTCTTCAACGGCCCTTCAGAGACTTTAAAAGTCTAGTGAGAACTCATCTCGAGGCCTGCTTCGCGCTTAGATGCTTTCAGCGCTTATCAGTTCCGAACGTAGCTACCGGGCAATGCCATTGGCATGACAACCCGAACACCAGCGGTTCGTTCACTCCGGTCCTCTCGTACTAGGAGCAACCCCTCTCAATTCTCAAACGCCCACGGCAGATAGGGACCGAACTGTCTCACGACGTTCTAAACCCAGCTCGCGTACCACTTTAAATGGCGAACAGCCATACCCTTGGGACCGACTTCAGCCCCAGGATGTGATGAGCCGACATCGAGGTGCCAAACACCGCCGTCGATATGAACTCTTGGGCGGTATCAGCCTGTTATCCCCGGAGTACCTTTTATCCGTTGAGCGATGGCCCTTCCATTCAGAACCACCGGATCACTATGACCTACTTTCGTACCTGCTCGACGTGTCTGTCTCGCAGTTAAGCTGGCTTCTACCATTACACTAACCGTACGATGTCCGACCGTACTTAGCCAACCTTCGTGCTCCTCCGTTACTCTTTGGGAGGAGACCGCCCCAGTCAAACTACCCACCAGGCACTGTCCGTAACCCCGATTCAGGGGCCAACGTTAGAACATCAAAACTACAAGGGTGGTATTTCAAGGACGACTCCAACAAAACTAGCGTCTCATCTTCTAAGTCTCCCACCTATCCTACACATGTAGGTTCAATGTTCAGTGCCAAGCTGTAGTAAAGGTTCACGGGGTCTTTCCGTCTAGCCGCGGGTACACAGCATCTTCACTGCGATTTCAATTTCACTGAGTCTCGGGTGGAGACAGCGTGGCCATGGTTACACCATTCGTGCAGGTCGGAACTTACCCGACAAGGAATTTCGCTACCTTAGGACCGTTATAGTTACGGCCGCCGTTTACCGGGGCTTCGATCAAGAGCTTCTCCGAAGATAACCCCATCAATTAACCTTCCGGCACCGGGCAGGTGTCACACCGTATACGTCATCTTGCGATTTTGCACAGTGCTGTGTTTTTAATAAACAGTCCCAGCCACCTGGTCACTGCGGCTCCAATCAGCTTAGAGAGCAAGTCTCATCACCAATCGGAGCGTACCTTCTCCCGAAGTTACGGTACGATTTTGCCTAGTTCCTTCACCCGAGTTCTCTCAAGCGCCTTAGTATTCTCTACCTGACCACCTGTGTCGGTTTGGGGTACGATTCGGTATAATCTGAAGCTTAGAGGCTTTTCCTGGAAGTATGGCATCAGCAACTTCATCACCTTAGTGACTCGTCTCGTGTCTCAGCCTAACAGCAACCCGGATTTACCTAAGTCGCTAGCCTACTCACTTTCACATGGACTACCAACGCCATGCTTGCTTAGCCTGCTCCGTCCCCCCATCGCAATTATACCAAGTACGGAAATATTAATCCGTTTCCCATCGACTACGCCTTTCGGCCTCGCCTTAGGGGTCGACTTACCCTACCCTGATTAACATGGGATAGGAACCCTTGGTCTTCCGGCGTGCGGGTTTTTCACCCGCATTATCGTTACTCATGTCAGCATTCGCACTTCTGATACGTCCAGCATACCTCCCGGTACACCTTCAACCGCTTACAGAACGCTCCCCTACCACTCAGAATAAATTCTGAATCCGCAGCTTCGGTGCATAGTTTAGCCCCGTTACATCTTCCGCGCAGACCGACTCGACCAGTGAGCTATTACGCTTTCTTTAAAGGATGGCTGCTTCTAAGCCAACCTCCTGGCTGTCTGGGCCTTTCCACATCGTTTCCCACTTAACTATGACTTTGGGACCTTAGCTGGCGGTCTGGGTTGTTTCCCTCTTCACGACGGACGTTAGCACCCGCCGTGTGTCTCCCGGATATTACTTTACGGTATTCGGAGTTTGCAAAGGGTTGGTAAGTCGGGATGACCCCCTAGCCTTAACAGTGCTCTACCCCCGTAAGTATTCGTCCGAGGCTCTACCTAAATAGATTTCGGGGAGAACCAGCTATCTCCCGGTTTGATTAGCCTTTCACTCCTAGCCACAGGTCATCCCCTAACTTTTCAACGTTAGTGGGTTCGGTCCTCCAGTTGATGTTACTCAACCTTCAACCTGCCCATGGCTAGATCACCGGGTTTCGGGTCTATACCTTGCAACTAGTCGCCCAGTTAAGACTCGGTTTCCCTACGGCTACCCTATTCGGTTAACCTCGCTACAAAATATAAGTCGCTGACCCATTATACAAAAGGTACGCAGTCACCCAACAAGTGGGCTCCTACTGCTTGTACGTACACGGTTTCAGGTTCTATTTCACTCCCCTCACAGGGGTTCTTTTCGCCTTTCCCTCACGGTACTGGTTCACTATCGGTCAGTTGGGAGTATTTAGCCTTAGATGATGGTCCACCTATATTCAGTCAAAGTTTCACGTGCTCCGACCTACTCGATTTCACTTAAAAGGGATTTTCATGTACGGGACTATCACCCTGTATCGTGGCACTTTCCAGAGCCTTCCATTAACACCAATTAAGCTTAAGGGCTGTTCCGATTTCGCTCGCCGCTACTTTCGGAATCTCGGTTGATTTCTTTTCCTACGGGTACTTAGATGTTTCAGTTCTCCGCGTTCGCCTCGTTAACCTATGTATTCAGTTAACGATACCTGCAAGCAGGTGGGTTTCCCCATTCGGAAATCCTAGTCTCAAGTGCTTTTTACTAGCTTGACTAGGCTTATCGCAAGTTAATACGTCCTTCATCGCCTCCAACTGCCAAGGCATCCACCGTGTACGCTTAGTCACTTAACCATACAACCCAAACGGGTCTTTGTTTAGTGACAGTTTAACTTCGCCAGAAGTTAATATTGAATACTAAAGTAGATACCAATCAACAAACGTAAACGTTCATTAAATGGCACTGAATGATACTGCTATCATTCTTTTTTACTTTTGAAAACTCTGTACAAATACACTGTATTTATACGAATTTTATTATCAGCTTTTCCAAATTTTTAAAGAGCAAGAGATACAAAAACCTCTCAAAATTAAACACACTCTATTCTCAGGCGATTATGCTGCCCGATAAAAGAATATTTATTTTTAAGAAGTAAGTGGTGGAGCTAAGCAGGATCGAACTGCTGACCTCCTGCGTGCAAGGCAGGCGCTCTCCCAGCTGAGCTATAGCCCCACATATGCTGGTACTTATTGTTTGATTACCGACTTCGTTGAAGAAGTGGTGGGTCTGAGTAGATTTGAACTACCGACCTCACCCTTATCAGGGGTGCGCTCTAACCAACTGAGCTACAGACCCAAACAATAAGTGTTTGTTCTCTTTACAATAACAATCATCTGTGTGGACACTACGAACAAATAAGTTCTAAATCGTATAAGGAGGTGATCCAGCCCCAGGTTCCCCTAGGGCTACCTTGTTACGACTTCACCCCAGTCATGAATCACTCCGTGGTAAACGTCCTCCCGAGGGTTAGACTATCTACTTCTGGAGCAACCCACTCCCATGGTGTGACGGGCGGTGTGTACAAGGCCCGGGAACGTATTCACCGCGTCATTCTGATACGCGATTACTAGCGATTCCGACTTCATGGAGTCGAGTTGCAGACTCCAATCCGGACTACGACGCACTTTAAGTGATTCGCTTACTCTCGCGAGTTCGCAGCACTCTGTATGCGCCATTGTAGCACGTGTGTAGCCCTACACGTAAGGGCCATGATGACTTGACGTCGTCCCCACCTTCCTCCGGTTTATCACCGGCAGTCTCCTTAGAGTTCTCAGCATTACCTGCTAGCAACTAAGGATAGGGGTTGCGCTCGTTGCGGGACTTAACCCAACATCTCACAACACGAGCTGACGACAGCCATGCAGCACCTGTATCAGAGTTCCCGAAGGCACCAAACTATCTCTAGTAAGTTCTCTGTATGTCAAGTGTAGGTAAGGTTCTTCGCGTTGCATCGAATTAAACCACATGCTCCACCGCTTGTGCGGGCCCCCGTCAATTCATTTGAGTTTTAACCTTGCGGCCGTACTCCCCAGGCGGTCTACTTAATGCGTTAGCTTTGAAAAACAGAACCGAGGCTCCGAGCTTCTAGTAGACATCGTTTACGGCGTGGACTACCAGGGTATCTAATCCTGTTTGCTCCCCACGCTTTCGTACATGAGCGTCAGTGTTGACCCAGGTGGCTGCCTTCGCCATCGGTATTCCTTCAGATCTCTACGCATTTCACCGCTACACCTGAAATTCTACCACCCTCTATCACACTCTAGTTTGCCAGTTCGAAATGCAGTTCCCAGGTTGAGCCCGGGGCTTTCACATCTCGCTTAACAAACCGCCTGCGTACGCTTTACGCCCAGTAATTCCGATTAACGCTCGCACCCTCCGTATTACCGCGGCTGCTGGCACGGAGTTAGCCGGTGCTTCTTCTGTAAGTAACGTCACAGATAGCCTCTATTAAAAACTACCCTTTCCTCCTTACTGAAAGTGCTTTACAACCCGAAGGCCTTCTTCACACACGCGGCATGGCTGCATCAGGCTTGCGCCCATTGTGCAATATTCCCCACTGCTGCCTCCCGTAGGAGTCTGGGCCGTGTCTCAGTCCCAGTGTGGCTGATCATCCTCTCAAACCAGCTAGGGATCGTTGCCTTGGTAAGCCATTACCTTACCAACTAGCTAATCCCACTTGGGCTAATCTTTTGGCGTGAGGCCCGAAGGTCCCCCACTTTGGTCCGTAGACATTATGCGGTATTAGCAGTCGTTTCCAACTGTTGTCCCCCACCAAAAGGCATATTCCCAAGCATTACTCACCCGTCCGCCGCTCGTCAGCAAAGTAGCAAGCTACTCTCTGTTACCGCTCGACTTGCATGTGTTAGGCCTGCCGCCAGCGTTCAATCTGAGCCATGATCAAACTCTTCAATTAAAAGTTTTTTGTCTTTCGACAGCTCAATGAATTCTGAATTTATTTAATATCTTTCGATATTGAATTGACTGTGCCGAAGCAACTTATAAATAAGTTACTTCTGTTGGTCACTCAGTTTTAATTGAGACTCTAAATTTTTTGCCTTGCTTAGCGAACTAAGCTTGGCTGTTAGAACTCAATCTGTACGAGTGCCCACACAGATGATTGCTTTATATTGTTAAAGAACGTTGCGACATTGTCGCTAGGGATGCGTATAATACATCCTTTATTTTTCGAGTCAACACTTAGCTTTAAACTTTCTTGCGAATATTTAAAACCGAAGTTTTATTTAACTCTCTGAGTTGTTCGTGCCTCGCTATGCGTTGGCGTTTCCCGTCTCAGTGGGGTCGCATTATAGGGAGTTCCAAAAACAGATCAACACTTTTTTTCAATCTTTTGACTGTTCGCTCAAAAAGCATGCAAAACGCTTTAAAAGAACACTCAATCGATGCTTTTTCGAGTCTTTTTTGATGTAAATTAAATTATTTCACATAAATATCATTGCTATGTTCATTTATCGCGTTAAGATAGCAAGTTCACAATGTTAAATTAATGTTTATTTCCTGTTTATTGGTAGATCAAAATGAAATTACCCGATCAAAAATCTCTTATCTCTTCAGTTATCCTTGCTGTTATTGGTTTCGTTATAGTTAATTTTGCGCTTTCGAGCCTACAATTAAGTCCTGCACTGTTATTTGGTGCTGGTTTATTAATTGGTGGTGTAGTTATAGCTGCAATGTCATCTGGCGATGTAGAAGAAGCCGAAGTAAAAACAAAAACACTTTATGTGGGCAATCTTCCTTATCGTGCAAATGAAGGTGTAGTTCGCGCTTTATTTGAAGAACAAGGTAAAGTGTTTAATGTACGCCTATTAAAGGATAAAAATACTGGCAAACGTCGTGGCTTTGGCTTTGTTGAAATGGCAGAGCTAGATGCTGATAATGCTATTGCAAAATTAAACGATAGCGAGTTCCAACAACGTACATTGAAAGTTCGTGAAGCAAAACAAAAACAAGATGATGAATCTAACTCTTTTCGTTCTGAGTCGGATCAATCAGCGTAACTAGCTCCACCGGTTGCTTATCAACATAAATAGAAGCCGTTGCGTAATAACGTAGCGGCTTTTTCTTGCCTGTACAATTAGCATCAAGCTCATCACTGCAATCTATATTATGCTCTTTGAGTATTGCACACACCCGTTTGGCTATTGCTACGCCGGAATCAAGTAATAATACAGTGCTGTTAAAATACTCATTCAAACCTTTTGCTAAAATTGGGAAATGCGTACAACCTAACACGACTACATCCACTCTATTATCAATAGCGAGACTATCGAGCTCTGCAACTAGTTTGTCTTGGATAATCTTTTTACTTTGATATGTTTGTTCCGCCAACGTTACAAGTTCAACACTTGCATATAAATGTACTGTGACAGCTTGACCATGCTGGCTTATCAACTGTTGTGTATAACTACTTTGTACTGTTGCTGGTGTGGCCAATAAGGCAATATGCTGTGACTTAGATAATAAAGCGGCGGGTTTAATTGCAGGTACTACACCGACGATCGGTATCGTGGTTAATTCGCGAAGCGCGCTCAGTGCTGAAGTAGATGCGGTATTACAAGCAATAACTAACACATCAACGTGTAATTGTTGTGTTTCTATAAAAATTAATAATCCGGTGAGGCGCTGAATTATGGTTTGTTGACTCAGCTTTCCATAAGGTAGGTAGGCGTTATCCATAAAATAACTATAACGGCCATCAGGTATGTATTGCTGAATATGCTTCAGCACTGTGGTACCACCAATGCCCGAATCAAAAACCATGATATGAGGTGACAAACAACTCGCTCCTTATAATAACTAAGCTGAGCAGTTTGCCACGCGGTATACTGAAAATAAAGCTTATGCTTCACTCTCTAGTGCTGCTGAGCGCAATTTATTCATTTGCTCAAACATTGATTTTGTATAGTCGACTAATTTGCCTATTTCCTCTTGGTCTTGATTTAACCATTGTAAAATGCCTGACAGTTCATTTTGCAAACCAAGATCACCCGCTTTATTAAAGGCATTTTTTAGATCGTCATTAAATGGAGCTATTTTTTCAGCCACAGCTTTCTCTGGTGTTGGTTTATTCTCTTGATAGCCTTTTATTGCTGCAAACGTTTTAGTTTGCTTTAAGTCCATTGAAAACGCGACGAGCTGTTCGTTGCCTAAGTTGAGCTCTTGTGCTTGTTCAAAGGCTTGTTCCAAATCACCACCAAAAAATGTTTTACTAACATTTTGCAAGTCTTCCATCATTGCATTAATAGCCTTTTGTTCATCTTCGTTTAAGTCACCATTTACTGACATGCTAAATGATAACTCCCGCGATTGTGATGATGCACTGGCATAGCCTTCATTTTGACCATTACGCTGATAACTACTGGCTGATTGCTGTTTAAATGCATCAGCAAAACTAATACTCACCTCGTCACCTTCTGCAGTGGTGAAGTTATACTGAGCATTATTACTTAAACTTAAATACTGTGATTGAGTAACACTGACAGAATCCGGTTTAGGGTTAAATAAATCCTCTTCAAACTCATCCAGGCCATTAAAAATACCTTCTTTGGATTTTTCTATGCCCTGCTCAATTTCGTCGTTTAGAATACCGGTATCTTTTAATTCACCATAAGCATCATCAATACCTGTTTGCACACCTTTGCGTGCATCACTAAGCATACCTTTGAGTTTTTCATTATCGGCTCCATTGACTTGCGCTTTCTTAACGGCACCAGTTACAAAATCCAAAACGTTTTTGACGATTTCTTCAAAATCAAATAGTGGCTTGTCTTTTTTCTCTTCCGCGACAGGTAAGCCTAAAGCCTCAGCCATTTTGTCACCTAACACTTTTGCTGCTAATTCTTTACCACGTTGCTGGTAACTATCTTGAGGCGACTGTATTGTAGGTTGCTGTAATGCAGCTTTGTTACTGTATTTATTGACGTTGTTGTTTGGAACAAAGCCAAAGTTGCCAATTTTCATGATCCGACTCCTATTTTTGCTTACTTAAGTATCGGCCCAAAAATAAATAACTAAAGTAAAATGTACAAAAAAACAGCATTTGCTATTACTCAAAATTAGGGCCTGTTGACCTTTAAGGATTAAAATTTGTTCAACCTCGGGGCGATTTAATCGCGGCGCGAGATTTGTAACCTAGTGGGCTAAGTAAAAATTGAGCAACAAAGAGTTAATCGCCCCTAGGCAGAACCCTTCGGGCAGCGCGCGTTTGGCATTTATGCTACGTTATCGCCTATTTATGGGGAATAACCACACTACATAGGCTCTGCCTTGCCTAAAAACCAAACGCACAGCTGCAAAATTAACCTAGAAAGATAAACAGACCCTAGACAAATAATCCCTGCCCCCTACAATAGCGCCGATAAACAGCATAATGAAATAAGGTAGTAGGTAATGGCGGTTATAAAGATCGATACAACAGGATACGACGCACAGTTAAATGAAAAAGAGCAACGTATCATTGCGCAATTCCAACGCTTTGGTGTTGAACAATTAGAAGTCTTTGCCTCTGAGCCAATTCATTACCGTCAACGCGCTGAATTTAGAGTATGGCACGATGGCGATGAGTTATTCCACATTATGTTTGATCAAGCCACCAAAGACAAAATCAGAGTCGATGTGTTTGACCCTGCAGCGCCGCTAATTGGGGAAGTAATGCAGGCAATGATCGATAATCTTAAAGGCTGTGAAGTCTTGCGTCGTAAATTATTCCAAATAGATTATCTTTCTAGTTTAAGCGGTGAGATTTTAGTGAGTCTGCTTTATCACAAACCACTCGACGAAGAATGGCTAGCAGCTATCAAGTCACTAAAAGAATCATTGAGTGAGCGCTTTAAAATTGATTTTATTGGGCGTGCTCGCAAACAAAAAGAAGTACTCGGTGATGATTTTGTTACTGAGCGTTTAACAGTTAATGGCCAGCAACTTATTTACCAACAAGTTGAAAACAGCTTTACGCAGCCAAATGCTAAAGTAAACATTAAGATGCTGGAGTGGGCACAAGACTTATGTAAACCACTAAAAAATGATTTACTAGAGCTCTATTGTGGTAACGGTAACTTTTCAATTGCCTTAGCTGGTTCGTTTAATCGTGTATTAGCAACCGAAATTTCTAAATCGTCAGTACACTCAGCGCAGTATAATATTGCTAAAAATAACGTAACTAACTTAGATATCATTCGTATGTCGAGCGAAGAGTTTACTCAAGCTATGAAAGGCGAACGAACCTTCTCACGTTTAGAAGGGATTGACTTAAGCAGCTATGATTGTCAGACCATTTTAGTTGATCCGCCGCGCGCAGGCATGGATACACTAACATGTGATTTGGTGGCTAACTACGAGAGTATTATTTATATCTCATGTAACCCTGATACGCTAGAGCGTGATTTAGAGCACCTAACTCGCACTCATGAAGTTAAACGGTTTGCGATTTTTGACCAATTTCCATATACCCACCACATTGAATCAGGGGTATTTTTACAACGTAAATTGTAAAGTATCTATGCCAGTGCTTTTACTAGCGCTGGCATTTGCTGCTCACTAAAGACTTTAATACCATTCTTTTCTAATAGCGAAGCCGTTAATCCCATTCCAACCACCTTAATACCACTGTGCGAGCCATCGTAAATTGTATTACGACCACAAGAAGGACTTGATTCCTTTAATAGCGCAAAACGAATATTGTACTGTTGGCAAAGGCGTAATGCTTGTTTTGCACCTAGCTGAAATTCCGGTGTCACATCATCACCAGTATTGGTAATCACTTTACCGTTGACGATTTCAGCAGGATCTCTAGGAGTGGATAAACCACCAGCAATCTCAGGACAAAAAGCGACTATACGTTCCTGCTGCCATGCGATTAGCTGCGGATGGAGTAACTGTTGTCCGCTACCATCGTAGCGCACGGGAGCACCAAGTAAGCAACTTGAAACCAGTATTTTATGCATTTCTTACCACCTGCAACAAAAAAGCTCCGCGTACGGAGCTTTTTTACAATAAACACTAAACCGCTCTATTTAGCAGCTAAGTAATTAATCAATTTGCTAATATCTTCAGGCTCAGTAATACCTGATTCACGACCTAGGTTAAGCTTATATTTACCATTTACGATAAATGTTGGTACGCCACGCAGTGCCCCCTTATCTTTATAGTAATCTTGGTCACGCTTCATTTTTGAACTCATAGTGCGTACTGAAAAACTTTTATACAGTTTATCAAACTTATCACCGTCAACACCTTGCGCGACAAATACATCTTTAACATCAGCTAATTCATTAAACTTAGCACGTTTAACGTGAACATGATTAAACATAGCAGCAATAATGGCATCTTTTTGTGGTAGTACTTCAGCTGTTGCAAGTGCCTGTGAAATCATTTGTTGATTTTCAGGATCACGCACACCAACAAAATCGACGTGGCTCTTTTTAAACTCAATACTTGTATCAAGTTTAGGTTTAACCTCAACTAATAGAGCTTCGTAGTTATTACACGCTGGACAATAAAATGAGAAAAACTCTTTTACCTCTGGCTTTTTACTAGCGCGCTCAGATACTACATCATAATGCACACCTTCTTCATAAGTTGTTGGTGCTGCATTCGCGGCTAATGGTAATAAAAGTGCCAGCAATCCTGCTTTAACTAATTTGATCATCGGTAAAAACTCCAAAAATTATTGTTTTAATAGCTTATTGTTGTAATAAAAAGGCAACTAACTCATCAAGCTGCTCTTGGCTCTTGATGGTATTGATATTGATTTTATATTTATCATTAACGATAAACGTTGGTACACCGGTTAAGGCTCCCATTTGTGAAAACTTATTTTGCTTGTCTTGCATGGCTTTTTCCGCCGCAATCACAGGCATGCTGGCAATATCTTTATCAAAGGTATCGCTATCAATACCATTTACTGCAAGTAATGCTTTGACGTCTTTAATGTTATTGAGTGGAGCACGTTTTATATGAATGCTGTCAAACATTTGATCTGCAACTTGCTCACCTTTGTTATGCTGTTTAGCAATGATATACGCATAACTCAAATTACTTTGCACTTCTGGCGCTAAACCACCTAAAAAGTTGACATGGTTTTTTACAAACTCAGTACCTGCAGGCAAGCTTTTTTCCATTGCTTTAGCTACAGCTTCAAACTTAAAACAGTGCGGGCAATAAAATGAAAAGAACTCTGTTACTTGTGAGGTTTTACTTTTTTCAATTTTTAGTACGTCATAGTGCTCACCAGCTTTAAAATCTGCAGCCATCGCAGCAAAAGGTAAACATAACAGTAGTAAACTCAATTTTAGTTTTTTAAGCATTGGACTCTCGTTTCAAATATTTTTAATAATTAGTTAGGCAGCAACTTCAGCGGCGGCTCTTGAAGTGCAGAATACTGCTCTTTCAGCGCTAAAATTTGTTGCTCCCAGTATTTGTCATCAGCAAACCATGAAAAGTTCCGCGGAAATGCCGGATCTTCCCAACGTTTAGCTAGCCACCCCATATAATGAATCATACGCATTGCCCGTAATGGTTCAATTAATTTGAGTTGAGTGTGATCAAAATCACAAAATTCTTCATAGGCAGTCACTAAGGTATCTAACTGTAACAGTTGATTGTTTCGATCGCCACTGAGCATCATCCATAAATCTTGAATCGCAGGCCCTTGACGACTATCGTCCAAATCAACAAACATCAACGCATCACCGGCCCAAAGAATATTACCGGCATGGCAATCACCATGTAAACGTATAGTATCCACCTGCTGGTAAAGCGATTTCGTTTTAGCGATCACCATATCCAAAATAGTATAAAACGCGGTAGTTAAACTGCTAGGCACCAGATTACTGTTTTGTAACTGAATTTTAGCTGTATCTAGATACTCGTCACACCCTATGATCGGACGTTCGCTAAAAACATTGGCTTTAGCTGCTTGATGCATTCGACCAATCAAGCGTCCTAACACATCTAACTGATCAAGATTATCAACTTCAAAGATGCGCCCCCCGACACTTGGGAACAAAGTAAATAGATAACCATTATGCTCAAATAAGCTTTCGCCATTACGCTGTATCGGCGCAACTACAGGCACTTCCGCATCAGCCAATTCAAATGCAAAGCTATGCTCTTCGAGTATTTGTGCCTTACTCCAGCGCTCGGGGCGATAAAATTTCACCACATAACGTAGGCCATCTTCAGCTTTGAATTGATAGACACGGTTTTCGTAACTATTCAGTGCTAATAAGCCAGACTCTGCGTAAATACCAATACTTTCGACCGCATCTAAAATCGAATCTGGGGTGAGGTCAACAAAACTAAATTTACTCATAATTCTCATCAATTATAAAAAAAGCGGGAAAATCCCGCTTTTTATTTGTTATCAGTGTACTTAACTATCGCGCTTTAAAGAAGTTACTCGGCTGCGAAATTTGTGAACTTGGATTGTCCACTGGCGATAATACAAAATTAAACTCGGTCATAGGCGCTTTCAAATCATACGGATCCATCACCAATGATAATGGCACGTTGTGCGATTCGCCCGCTTGCACGGTAAAAGTTTGCTTACCTATGTACTTAAAGTTCTCCAGTCCTGCCACCTTAATATTAAAGGTTTGCTCGTATTGTGCTTTGTTGATCACTTTAAGTGTGTAGGTATTTTCGACAAGCCCATTAAAATCGACTCGATAGAGTTGATTTCGATCGCGAATAATATCTAAGTCCATTGGCTTACGCATTACAATATTCGTTACCAGCGCTGCGCTGAGCACCACTAATATAACAATATAACCAACAATCTTAGCGCGCAGAGGATTGGTTTTATTCTCTGGCGTTTCTAGGTTACGCTCAGTGGTATATGAGATAAGCCCGCGCGGATAATTCATCTTATCCATTACCCCGTCACAGGCATCGATACAGGCGCCACAGTTAATGCATTCAGCTTGCAGGCCATTGCGAATATCGATCCCTGTTGGGCATACTTGTACACACAAATTACAGTCAATACAGTCACCTAAGCTAAGCTCTTCTCGATCTTGTTTACGACTACGTGGCCCACGATTTTCACCACGTTTTTCATCGTAGCTTACTGTGAAGGTATCTTTATCAAACATTGCAGATTGAAAGCGCGAATACGGGCAGATATGCAAGCACATAATTTCGCGCATCCATCCAGCATTACCATAAGTACATACAGTAAATACGATAATGCTAACCAGCGCATAGCCACCTACATCAAAAGTAACAAAATCCGGTAACAGCTGACGAATAGGTGTGAAATAACCAACAAAGGTAAGTGCGGTGTATAAAGAAAAAGCTATCCAACCTGTATGCTTGGCTGTCTTACGCCAAAATTTATCAAAGTCCATTGGTCGCTGATCAAGCTTCTTGCGTTGATTCGCTGTCCCTTCGAACTTTTCTTCAAACCAAATAAAAATAAACGTCCAGACTGTTTGCGGGCACGTATAGCCACACCATACCCGACCGTAAAAGGTGGTCACTAAGAATAACGCGAATGCAGCAAGCATCAGAATAAAAGCAAGAATAGTAAAATCTTGTGGCCATAGAGTTAGCCCAAAAATGTTATATTTTTGACCAATGAGGTCAAATAACACAGCTTGTTGGTCATTAAAGTTTATCCATGGCAGCGCCATGAACGCCAACATACCAAGAAAACCAATGCGCTGTCTTAATAGTTGATGTAACCCTTTAACCGCACGTACATAAATGCGATTGCGGGGATTAAATCTATCCTGTTGAGCATAGAGATCGGGCTTTTCGATCTTGACCTCACTAGGAATATTTTTTACTTTTATTTGCTTGTCCATCGAAGTTCCTCAACGCCGCTTGGAGAATGAAAGTCAAACAATCATATAACGCTATTTAGATAGCTAACAACTAAGCTTACATTTAAAAATAGTGCAAACTGAACTACTGTGCTGTAAAAGTTCAGAGATTTCTGAAAAATCTAATTGTTCTCTGTCATTATACCAACTCTCCTCAAAAAAGCTGATATTCATTGATAATAATTTATTCACCTAACTTGCTTGCTTTACAAAGGGGCATTTTATTACACTGGTGCCTAATTCGTACCCGTTCAGATCAAAGTTTACTCACATATGAAAAAATTCCTTGTACTAGTTGTAGTGATACTTGCGTTATTCACAATTGATCATCCAATGATAAAAGAACCTCGAGAAAAGTTATTAGGAGAAGGTGTAGGGCTATTAAGTAGTGCTAGCAACATTAACCGTGGACCCGCTGCGAGCATGGCAAAAAACCGCATCAAGTCAGAACTAACACTTTCAGAAAGCGAGTTAGAGTATTTAGAAGAAACCATGCAAACTGATGAACAGCTGCAGCTATTCCATACTCGTTACTGCCGCAGTAAAGATCTCAACTTATATTTTTATGAAGATCGTTTAAATACAGTGTGTGACATCGTCTCAACATCATTGGCTGAGCGCAGAGGTAAATAGTGGATTTTTCAGCTTTAACAAAAAAAAGCAGCGCATCGTTTAACCAACATAAAAACCTACTGAAGAAGCTGGCGAAAGGGCAAACGGTTAAATGTGAAGTATGCCAAGGCATATTAACGTTAGATTTAAAGACTCAGCAACCCGGCCAAGGGGTTGCTAAATGCCCTAAGGGCTGTACTGAAATTGTGTTGGATTTAGCATAATGCTAACTCCAACCATCTTCTTCATCTGCGTACAAACCACTTTGCACCGCGATAATTTCTATTAACTCAGCAAATCCTAATGCAAAATCTCCCATTAGTTCATACTGTTGCTGGCATAGTTGTATTTCACTAAGCTGATTTTGCTGGGCAATTGTTGTGATAAGCTGGGGCTCTAAAGCAAAAAAGCCTAAACTGGCGTAAGCGGTTTGCAATGCATCAGTTAAGTCTGTTGTAAGTGCATCAGCTTGCATTAGCTTATCAATATACACCTGTGCTCCCTGAACAAAACCCTGACACCATTGCTGGCATTCATGCAAATCTAGGTAGCTGTCGTCTTGATCACTCACCTGTAAACTTACAGGGAGCTTAAAACCTGTTTCATAAACTTGCTCACTGATCTGATGATACAAAGCCATAAATGCAAATAATGTTTGTTCTTCTAGCTGGCCGTGTGCATCTGGCACTATCTGCTCAAGCCACTCGTGTACGTCTAATGGCTCAGGAGAGCAAATAACCGCAAATAAGTAACCTTGGCTCTGCACAAATGTCATGGCGCCATTGCGGCTCGCTAAATACGTACTTAACTGCTGGCCATGTTGCTGTGTAAATTCAGGAATTTGCATAAAACAATTCAGCCTTGTTTAAAAATTTAATGGATAACGGCCATCACTATCTGCACGGCCTAAAAATTTGGCGGCATCGTGTACTTCTTTTGGTAGTGATGCTTCTGGCTTGATATATCCAGCCACTTTAAAGTCCATGTTTGCTTTTAAGGTTGCATCAGCCGCTAAGCCTAAGCGGTTTTCAGGATCAACTAACACGGCTATATCGCCCGACTTACAGCTTAACTTGCCACTTAATGGACCAACGCTAAACCAGCCAGACAATCCTTGCACATCGATGTTTGGACTGGCGATTTCACCTTTTAATGCATCACAATAAGGCGCTCCTGAGAGATATTCATCTAACTCAACAATTACTCTGCCTTTAGCATTAATAGGTAATGGCAACTGCAAACGCTGCATCGCACGTTCAACACTCAAACGCAATGTAGCATCATTTAATGCAACTACTTGATCAAGTAAACCATAACTAAAGTCACCGCGTCCTGACAGTTCACTGGTCTGTCGCGGATCACCAAACTTTACACTGCCTGTAAGCTGTCCGGTGAATAATGCCCAACCAGAAATATCCCAGTTTAAATTATTAATCTGTTCATCTTGATAGCGCAGCTGCATGATTCTACCCTGCCAAATGCTACCCGATGCTTTACCTATTTGCAGATCTTTAGGTAGATAAGGATTTGCTAAATTAAGCGCAACTGCAGCTGGCGTTTTTAATAGTGCAAAAAAGATAAAACCGAAGAAAAATATTACTATAAGAATCGCTATTTTTTTCATTCTTTACTTCTCTAATACCAGTCGGCTAACGCGCACGTAGCCTGGTTTATCATCGCGACTGAGATCTAAATTTTCAATCAATACGCCTTTAGTGTTTACCAGTTCATCAAGCCATTCTATGAGCTTATTAAACTGTACCGAGTCGATGGTTAATCTTAATGAATTATCGCTAGGCTGCATTTTGCTTATGGTTATATCGTAGCGAGCGCGGCTAGCATTAACTATTTGACTCAAGTTTTGGTCACTTGTAACAGCACGCGCACTACCCGCTTTGAGTTTAACAATACTGTTATCAACCCACGCTAATAATTCTTGCTGTTTAACTTGGTTTTTTTCAGCTTCAGTTATCGCGTTGTTTAGTGGTCTAAAAATACCCATAACTAATATAAAAATAACAAAAATAACCCCAGCGACCATCACTAACTGTTGCTCTTGCTCTTTTAAGCCACGCCAATGTTTTAAAAGTTGTTGTTTCATGCAGCACCTCGTAGTTTTATTTCACCGACTACAAAGTCGCCATCATTATTTAATGAGCCTTGGTCTACAGTTAATCCGCGTTGTTCAAGAATTGCTTTAACTTTGCCAAAGGTTTGAAAATCTTTTCCGCGAGCACGAACTCTAAGTTCATTGCGACGTTGATCATAACGCAATGTCTCAGGAGTAAACTCTTGCACTTGGCTAAATACCCCCACCAGCTCATTCGTTAAATCTAGGAATCCGGCACTGCTGCCACCCTCTAATTTAGCCAATTCACCCTGAATTTGGTTTTTAATCAAATGCGGACGAACTGTTTTCCCTGGAAAGGCCGTTTGATAGCGCTCAACCACTTGTGTTTTAGCGACTTCAAGCTCACTATTTAACTGATACAATTCAAGACTTTTTACTGCCACAGAGCCAACTAACGCGACACTCGCTGCAATGGCGGCACCTTGCCAATACGCCCACCATAATGCGCTTTTCTTTTTCAGTTGATATTGGCCTTGGCGAAGATTGAATTTTATCTCAGGTAATTGTTTAGCAAATAACGCCAGCGGCAAATCATAAGCATCGGTATGCGCCGTAAGATTAACCGTTTCTGGAAATTGCGAGGCAGGGCTGTAATGTGCAACATCAGGGTGACCTAAAGCAGTTAAATACTCAGCCAACCAGCTTTGCTCTACAGCACTTATCCGCCATGAGCCTTGCTTACATAGCCATTGGTTATTAAGCTCAATAACGCTTAATCCCTCATGTTCCGCAGTAGGAAGCAATAATGCATCGGGTAACAGTTTTAACACTGCAATTTCATGTTCAGCAAATACAGCTAACCAAGTTTCAAACCATTCTCGGTCAGTCATGGCAACTTTAATGGCGTGCTTGTCACCGACCATAGTAGGCTCAGCAATCGCGATAAATAAGTCATCTACGTCACATGCAATCTCTTCTTCGAGCATATATGGGAGCGCTTGCTCAAGCTTACGATTCCATTTGGTCGGCAGGATTACGGTTTTTAGTTGCACCTGATCACATGGCAGTAATACCACAACTTCACGATTCTGTGCTTTTTCAACTAACTCACTCAGTTGCTCAGCGTTCGGCAATCCGCCACTGGCAATTATTTCTTGTTCTAATGGTGAGTAAATCAGCCAATTAATACTTTCTTGTTGAGTTTGACCCGTGCGGATCAACAGTATTTCTGTCACTGTACGCCTCCAAATTTTCGCGCCAGTATAGTTACTTCGCCATCTTTGGCATGCAGTAATGTGGTCATCGAAAAACGCAGATCGACAAATTTAGCCTGCGCTTGTAGTTTAAAATATTCGCTATTTATGGTGAACAGTTTTTCAACAGACTTAACATTTTGAGCCCCTTGTTGATTCACTTGTTCAAAAAATTCTTCAATATTATTAAAGCCTTCTTCTGGCCGGACTGATAGCACACTTTGCGCACCTGACTCACTCAAACCATCAATCAATGCACTCAATAATAATGCCTGTTCAGGAGCGATTGTATTGACATTAATTGCTAACAATTCGCTACCTGGGATCACGCATACGTATGGCAAGATTTTTTCCATCACTAATGGATTAAACCCTTTAACCAAACGCAGCTCTGAGCTTGATGCAAAAAAACTATTCGCTGTCATATATGGTGATTTACGCGATAAATACTCATCTTCTTCAGCACCAGAACGATAAGTAATACTATCTTCATCGAGCCAGTCGTAAACACTGTCAGCCATGGCTTCTTCCGACTCTTCTGCTGGCAAGTCCTCAATATTTTCTAATAGCGCTAATAACGCGGTGTGCGCAGGATTGGTTTTATCAGTACTACCCGCTTGTGGCGCTTTAACACGTAATGCATTGAGATTTAAACAAGCCTGTAAGTCCGTGATCTTGCCTTGCAAGGTACCATTATCGACCGGATAAGGAATATCGCCTTGTTGCGCCCAAATTTGTTTTAAAGTGGTTTTTTCAGGGTCATCTTTTTTGCTTTGTAATAACGCTTTAATAGCCAGCTCTTCTGCTGCATAGGCATACCACTTGGCTTGCTGATGGCCTTGTATGTTGGTACTTTTTTGAACTTGAACAAGCAAGTTAGCACTCATCTCTACGGCTAAAATTGATGCCAAGGCAACAATAAATAAGACAATTATAAGCGCGGCGCCATGTTGGGATTTATGGTTCATTTAAACCTCCCATCTTTCCATTACCCGGTACTAAAAAAACGCGTCTTATTGGTTCTTCATCAATTTGTTGCAATGTGACCGCCACAGCTTTTGGCAATGACTTGCCCTGCCACTGCTCTTGCCATTCATTTTTTTCATCTAAAAATTCAAATTTAAGATCTTCGATATCTTTAAGAATAACTTGCACTCGCGGCTCAAGATTATCGAGTTGATCAACATAGACCCTATATATACGCTCAAGGTTGTCATCAATAACACGATAACCCACCGCTTGTAGCTCTGAGCGCGGTAATAAATTAATTGGGTTAACCCAGCCATCTCGCACAAAGGCAATACCATCATACTGGCTATTAATGGTGTAACGCCCAGCAAGTAGATATTGTTCTTGCACATCACCGGCTTCATTGCGCACGGCACGTTTAGTCATTTGGCTGAAATCTTGATCCATTAACCTAAAGGTCGTTTGCAAACCATTCAATTCTGCAATTTTTTCGTCTGATGCATCTTTCGCTTTCGTGGTCGAATCAAGAATTTGGTGAGTAGCTAACACGACGAATGCTAAAATCCCCAGCGCTACCATCACTTCTAATAGTGTAAAACCGCGCTGCTTCACTTATTTGCTACCTTTATTTAAATAGCTGATGAGCTCATAAACCGAGTGCTCTAACTTTTCATCGCTAAATACATTAATAGTCACTTTTACAAAACTTTTATCTGCTGTCGCTTCGGTATCTTGACGCCAATACCATTCTATACCAGCCATTGTTTCAGTGCCTTTTGCGCCATTTTTGCCTTGCCACTTATCGCCTAAGGTACGCTGTTCAATCATTACATTCTCAGCCACCCAAGAGGCATAGGTTTGCTCTTCAAGGCTTGATAAATGATTAATATGCTCGGCTGTAGCTTGCATGGCGGCAATCCCAGCCATGGCGCAAATACTCAGCGCCACCATAACCTCAAGTAAAGTAAAACCTTTAGACCTGCGATACATTATTCTGGCTCTCTGCGTAAGTTAACCGGTGCGGAAAATTCCCCTTCGATGAAATACACAGGTTCTTTTTCATCTTTTAATTCATAGATAAGTTGAAATGCGCTCACCTCACCAGAAGATAAAATTAGCACTTGCGGGATTTTCATTTTTTGCAATTCGAGTAAGCTATCATCATCACCGCCACTCATTAACTCGCGCCAATTGGATTGCTCGAGTAGATTATCTTGAGCCCATGCGAGATCTTCTAGATTAAGTGTCAACTTAAGACGTTCATCAACAGTCATCGGCGCAAACAGCTTTTCTCGGTCGAAGGTGATCCATTTTTCACCATCAAACACTAAAAACTCTAAGGTATCTTTATCAAGCTGAAAACCTAATTCAACCTGATTTAAGATTGCAAATTCAGAAGCCATATTAATGGTGGTATGCAGTCTCAGTGCTTGTTTATCCAATTCATCTTCAACACCGCCATCAAGACTATATACCACCATTTTAGTGGCGAAGGCGATCACCACCAGCACAACCAAAATTTCAATTAAACTAAAGCCACGCATCGGTGACTTTAGCTTTGCAAGGCGCAACTTAGCCCGACTTAACATCATGCTAAGCTCGGTGCTGGGTGTAAAAACGCCTTTATACTAAGATGCATTATTATTTTTCTTCATCCCAGTTACCAATGTCGTCATCAGTACCCACTTCGCCATCGGGTCCCATTGAAAACAAATCAAATTTACCAACTTCACCTGGGCTGATTAACTGGTACGGATTTCCCCATGGATCTTCTGGTAATTTAGAAATAAAGCCACCTTCAGGAAAACGCTTTGGTACTGGCTCTACGCTAGTTTTAGTCACTAACCCTTCAAGGCCTTGCTCAGTGGTTAAGTACGCTTTGTTCTTTAATTTATAAAGACTCATAGCATCTTCAAGCTGCTGAATATCAAGATGCGCTTTATCAAGTGCCGCTTCTTCTTGCTGGCCCATAATATTGGGTGCCACGATTGACATGATCATGCCAATGATAACCAGTACCACCATAACTTCGAGTAATGAGAAACCTGCTTGTTTATTCACGTACATACCTCTGTTGTTCTTAATAATTAACTATCGTAACACGGTAAAAATGCATTACGAAATCCCTAAAATAGTTAAAGTCCAATCGCTTTATTCATTGCCATAATAGGTTGTAATATGGCCATTACGATAAACAATACAATAACCGCCATGGACGCTATCATCGCAGGCTCTAAGAGTTTTAGCGAGACATTTACCATGGTTTCAAATTCACGGTCTTGATTGTTTGCAGCACGCTCTAGCATTTGCTCGAGCTCACCTGATTTCTCCCCACTGGCGATCATATGCAGCATCATCGGTGGGAATAATTTTGTTTGTTGTAAGGACGCTCTTAAACTTGCCCCTTCACTAACGCGGGTTGCGGCATCCGCCACTGCTTTTTTAATTTTCTCGTTGATCAATACGCCACCAGAAATACGCATTCCCTCGAGTAACGGCACTGAACTTGATGACAAGATACTCAGTGTACGAGCAAATCTGGCGGTATTAATACTACGAGCAACTTTGCCAATGCCCGGCATCATCAAAATTTTCGAATCATACCAAAAGCGGATCTTAGGCTGTTTTAGCGCATGTTTAACACCAATCACTGTCGCGGTAAATAACACCAAAGTAATGAACCAATAATTTTGCACATAGTTACTAGCAGCCATTACCCATTCCGTCGTCCAAGGTAAAACCTGCTTTGACTTTTCAAATGTCTTCAATATTTTAGGCACTACAGTACCTAGTAATATTGAAACGATACCAATGGCAAATATTACTAATATCACCGGATACACCATCGCTTGTGTGATTTGACTACGCATGTGTTGACGTTGTTCCGTGTAATCGGCTAAACGGTTCAATACAGCATCTAAGTGACCTGATTTTTCACCCGCAGCTACCATAGCGCGGTATAAATTATCAAATACATGTGGAAACTCAGACATGCCATCAGCCAAGGTATAACCTTCAACAACTTTTGAACGCACCGACATTAACATACGCTTCATACGCGGCTTTTCACACTGCTCAGCCACCGCCATTACCGCCCCTTCAACCGGTAACGCCGATTGAATGAGTGTAGCGAGTTGGCGAGTGATCAAAGCGAGATCTGAGGTAGATATTTTCGCTTTAAAAAAGCTGCCAAATGGCGAGCTTTTTTCACCTTTAACTTGTTTATCACCCTCTGCGGCGGGCACAACTTCGAGCGGCGTAAGACCTTGTTCACGTAAAGATTGGCGAATTTGTTTCGCGGTATCCGCTTCTTGAATACCTTTTTTCTCTTTGCCGCGAGCATCGAGCGCGCGATATTCAAATGCTGCCATTGTTAACCTTCCTCACGCGTTACACGTAATACTTCTTCAAGGGTGGTTTTACCGGCTAATACGCGACTACAGCCATCTTGGCGAATACTTGGGGTATGTTTGCGAATGTACTTTTCAACACTTTGCTCACCTTTACCACTGTGAACAAGTTCGCGAACAGTTTCATCAACTACCAGTAATTCATGAATACCGGTACGACCACGGTAACCATTAAAGTTACACTCTTCACAGCCAACGGCTCGGTAAATAGTCGGCGGATTTACAAATGGTACGCCGAGCAATTCACACTCGCGCTCATCTGCAACATGACCTTCTTTACAGCTCTTACATAAAGTTCGCACTAGACGCTGCGATAACACCCCTAACAAAGAAGATGATAGCAAGAAGGGTTCAACCCCCATATCTTCCATACGAGAGATAGCACCTGCTGCGGTATTGGTATGCAATGTCGACATCACTAAGTGACCTGTAAGTGAGGCTTGCACGCCAATTTGTGCGGTTTCAAGGTCACGTATTTCACCAACCATTACTACATCAGGATCTTGACGTAAGATTGCCCGTAAGCCACGGGCAAAGGTCATATCAACTTTAGTATTTACCTGAGTTTGACCAATACCTGGGATTTCATACTCGATTGGATCTTCAACCGTTAAAATATTACGATCGCGAGAGTTAATTTGGCTCATGCCCGCATAAAGCGTGGTACTTTTACCAGAACCAGTTGGACCGGTCACCAAAATAATTCCGTGCGGTTTACTGATCAAATCAGAGAACAATTCACGATTGCGCAGCGTCATACCTAAATCTTCAAGATTTAAACGCGCGTTATTTTTATCAAGTAAACGCAGTACAACCCGCTCACCAAAACTTGATGGCATGGTTGATACCCGAACATCAACGGCACGTCCTGCGATACGCAAACTAATACGACCATCCTGCGGGATACGCTTTTCTGCAATATCGAGTTTCGCCATTACTTTAATACGCGAAACTAGCAATGAAGCGAGTTTACGATTCGGCTTTAACACTTCTTTAAGCACGCCATCAACCCGAAATCGGATCACCAGCTCTTGCTCAAAGGTTTCGATGTGAATATCTGACGCGCCTTCTTTAATCGCTTCACTGAGCATCGCATTGATCAATTTAATGATTGGTGCATCATCATCTCCGGCAAGCAAATCTTCCGTTTGCGGCATATCTTCAGCCAGTGAAAATAAATCAACTTCGTTACCTATGTCTTCCATCATTTGCTGGGTTTCAGAACTATCGCGTTGATACGATGCCTCTAATAACAACTCAAACTTGTCATCAGCTAAATGTTCAAGCGTAAAGCCATGCCCAGCAATGCGGCGCACTTCTAACAATGTATCAATATTAAGCTCACCACGATAGAAAACCACCCGGTCATCATTATTTTTACTTAATAACATGCCTGCACGTCGTGCATATGAAAATGGTAGCCGCTTATTAGGCAGTTCAACTAAATCGTTACTGGTCATCAGCTCGCTATTATTTAGCGGCTGTGAGGGCTCTGCGGTGATCTCAGTGATTGCATCAGTCATTATTGCGCTCATCTGTATTTTGCTGTCTTAAGTATTCTTCATAAGTTGGCGGTAATACTAATGCATCATTCCACTCAGGTAGGATTGGTGCATCGGTTAGAGGCATTAAATCAATACCATCTTCTTTTTGTTTATACTGCTCACCACGGATAAAGTTATATTTGCTGTGGCTTAATTTATTCATTTTAATACCATCACGAATAATGGTTGGGCGAATAAACACGATTAAATTACGTTTACGCTTGCTGGTGCTGGTTGAGCGGAATAAGTGACCAAGGATAGGAATATCACCTAATATTGGTACCTTTGAGACACTTTCTTGCACGTCTTCATCAATTAGACCACCAAGCACAACCATGCCGCCATCATCAGCCATAACCGTGGTTTTAATGGCACGTTTATTAATAGATATATCCACCGAAGTAGTACCACTCACGCCAGATACTTCTTGCTCAATGGTTAACTGTACAGCTGAACCATCATTTATTTGTGGCGTTACTTTAAGTTTTACACCTACCTCTTGACGCTCTACTGTTTGAAATGGATTAGAATTATTAGAACCCGTTTGCGAGCCAGTAATGATCGGCACTTCTTGACCGACAATCATCGATGCCTCTTCGTTATCCATGGTGGTAACCGAAGGCGTAGCAAGAATATTTGAGTTAGTATCAGTAGAGACTGCTTGAATGATCGCGCCCCAATCGTTTTTAACAATCCCCATAGCCAATCCATTGATGCCCCCTAACAACGCACCTAACGGGCCAAGATCACCTTTTTGCGTTTCATCGTATTCCTTAAGCTCAGTATTATCACCAGTGAGAGTTTTAGTCACTGTCTTATCACGGGCTTGTTCAGCAGCTACAGCTAAAGAACCAACAGGAACGGTTGTGCCGTTATTAAACTGCATCATACCGCCTTGCTCTGAAATCCATTGCAGACCAAAGTTAATACCATCAGCTTCCATTACTTCAACAATGATTGCTTCAACGAGTACTTGAGCACGACGAATATCAAGCCGTTCAATCACTGACTCCAATGAACGCATGGTGTCAGGTTGAGCAGTAATGACCAATGAGTTTGAATCTGGGTGAGCTTCAATACTGGTTTCGTTTTGGTTGCGGCTACGGGTTTTAGTTGCCCCACCTTGACCTTCTTCACCAAGCGTTTTGCTAACCCCTTGCAACACTTTCACTAAATCTTCAGCGCTAGCGTAATTAAGGTAAATTACTTTAGTGTTGCCTTGGCTTTGTAACTCACCGTCGAGGCGTTTAATTAATTCAATAGCACGCGTTCTTGCTTGGCCTTCGCCACTGACAATAACGCTATTAGTACGGCCATCTGCAACGACTTTAGGGATCAAAAATTCTGGGATACTGCCTTTACCGCTATCTTTGTAAATATTATCAACCACAGATACCACATCATCAGCGGTGGCAAAGTTTAGCTTTACAATATCAACCCGCTTATCACCGGCTTGGTCAACTGAGCGAATAATTTCAACAAGTCGGTTTACTGAGGCAGCATGACCGGTCAACATCATGACGTTTGCAGCGTTGAAGTTGGCAACATGACCGCCATCTTTTTGGTCGCTAAACTGACGCACTAATGGACCTAGTTCTTGTACGCTAACATTTTTTACACGTACGACACGAGTGATCATCATATCACCGCGCGCTTGGTCGTCTTCAGTAACTAACGGTACGTTTGATTTTTTAGCATCAGAGCTTTTTTCAATTTTTAATATACCGTTATCCATTTCAACAGCTGAATAACCGTAAACTTCTAGTACATTTAAGAAGAATTGATAATAAAGTGCTTCATCCATCAATTCATAGCTGCGTACGTTTACTTTACCACGTACGTTCGGGTCGATAATGACGGTCTTATTTAGATTTTTACCAACGATATTAATAAACTCGTTGATATCGGTCCCTTTAAAGTTTGCAGCATACTCAACGGCAGACACCGATAGAGATAAGCTAGCCACAAAAAAAAGTGTTGCGTACTTAGCTAACCCTTTTCTGATTTTTTTGAGGTGTAGCGCGTGAACCATTATATTAAAACTCCAAAGCTAAGTTATTGCAGGCTAAATTGCACATCAATCTGCTCGCCATTACGGTCAATTGTAATGTTCGCATCGGTACTATTACGCAGCTCATTAATGGCTGACATGGCCTGTTTTAAATCTGTTAATTGATAGCCGTTAATCGATACAGCCAAATCGTTATTTTGTAACCCCATCTGCGTAAATAATGCAGGGTCTTTACCTGGGCTTAAACGATAGCCAATAAGCTCACCATCCTTCATAGCCTGAGATACTCGAATATAGTCAAATAGTTTACCGGGGTCTTTTAACAGTTCTTCCCGGGTATCTATAAGTGCTTCTTTTACTTCTTGATTTGCTGTTACATCAATCTGACGGTCACTTTCCATTTGCGGACCGTCATCGAGTTCAGGTTCATCACTATCACGTTCGGCAAGTACTGGCATTGACACTGTTTTGGTAAAATCTACGCCATCAAGCATTAACGTTTCAAAACGGCCACTAACATCTAAAATTACTCGATCAGGTAATACTTGCGCAAGTTTAGCGCGAGTGCCTTGCACAACGTCATCCACCAAATAGGTTGATTGTTGACCTTGAGACTCAATAATTGCCAAGCCTGTTTGATCATTGCCACTGACTGCAACAATACCAGTTAAATTAATGCTTAATCGAGTTTCTGGCGCATTGTTAATGACTTGAGCTTGTTGGCTTGCTTGTTTTTTAGGCACTGCGTCGGCTTTACCAAACAAGTTTTGTGCTAAAATTAATTGCGTATTAACCCGTTCAGGCTTACCTGTAACGCTATTAATATAGCTTGGAGAAAGGCTAGAATTAACCGGGGTAGGCCATATTAACCAAAATAGTTTTGCAGCCAAAAAGGCAATATAAACAACGGCTAAAAGCGTTATTGCCCAACCCAATTTAGCGTGGGGTAATTTACTTACTAGATGTTTTAGCTGTTGTAATCGCTGTTCCATAAATGACGTTTCTTATTTTAATTTGCTGCTTCATCGCTGGCCTATAGTACCTTTTCATTTTTCATTCAACAAGCGCACTAATATTAAACTTTGTAAACAAGGTAAATTAACGTTCAAGCTGAGTGTAAAAAACTTCGACTATTTCTTTGTTGGTAAGTTTCATGCTAAATTTTACCTTACAGAGCCGCGCTTTTAATTGAGTATAATTGTGTCAAAAAGTAACACCCGTAATACCACGTCAAAAGATGAAACTATTAGTATCCGTTTAGACAAATGGTTGTGGGCTGCACGCTTTTATAAAACCCGCGCCATCGCACGGGACATGGTGCAAGGTGGCAAAGTACATTATAATGGCCAGCGCACTAAACCTAGTAAAATAGTCGAACTAGATGCCGTGATCAAACTTGCTCAAGGAGTTGACGAAAAAGTTATCACTGTACTTAAATTGCTTGATAAACGCTTAAGTGCCCCCATTGCTCAAACCTTGTATCACGAATCTGATGCAAGTATCGAAAAACGCGAAGCCAATAGCATCGCGCGCAAGAATAATAGCTTTTTTGCTCCTCATCCGGACCGTAAACCAGATAAAAAGCAAAGACGCGAACTTTTAAAAATGAAATCAAGTTAGGTAAAGCCACTCATGCAACAAGATCTACTTCATCGTTATACATTTGATCAACTAGACGTCCGCGGCGAACTCGTACAAATAGAGCAAGCTTATAATGAAATGATTGCCGATCATAATTACCCCGTGCAAGTGCAAGCTTTATTGGGTGAGTTACTGGTCGCAACCTGCCTACTTACAGCTACATTAAAGTTTGAAGGTGATATAGCAGTACAACTGCAAGGTGATGGCCCGGTAAAATATGCGGTTATCAACGGTGATCATCAACAAAATATGCGTGGTATTGCCCGCCTGCAAGGTGAAGTAACAGGCTCAACCATCCAGGAACTAATCGGTAACGGTGTGATGGTACTGACAATCACACCAACTAAAGGTGAGCGTTATCAAGGTATAGTTCCGCTTGAGCATGACACGTTAGCAGCATGTCTTGAAGCCTACTTTGCACAATCAGAGCAACTACAAACACGTCTTTGGTTTGCAACTGACACAACACAAGGTCACGCGAAAGCTGCTGGTTTACTACTACAGGTGTTACCTGTAAATAAAGAAAAGTCGATTACTGACTTTACTCACCTTGAAGCACTCAGCAATACGATTAAAGCTGAAGAGTTGTTAGAGCTTGATGCTGCTACTGTCCTTACTCGACTTTATCATGAAGACAATCCGCGTGTTTACGAGCCGCAAGCAATCCAGTTTAAATGTGGTTGTAGTAGAGAAAAAACCATCACTGCGCTCGTTAATATAGGTCAACAAGCTTTATTAGATGACGTTATTGAAAATGGTGAGGTAAAAATTAGCTGCCATTATTGCTTAAAAGATTACATTTTTAATGAACAAGATGTGAAGAGTATTTTCAACTAACAACATCGTTCAAAAAACCAACAGAATTCAAGCCGCATTTTTTGCGGCTTTTTTGTGCGTAGAGATGATACCGGTGTCATGAATTTAATGATTTTTTATGACACCGGTATCATTGAAATTATTCATGTTTTTTGCCAAATATATGTGTTTTTAGGCCTTTCATAGGCTCGAATATCCCTAATCCATCTGTTACTATAATTACAGCTTAAAGGGAAATAAGAACCCCAGAGCTATCCCGTTCAATCTCACACAATTTAGGTATAAACATGACTTCAAGCGCTACTCGTTTTGTCGATCTAACTGCAGCTGAACTTGTCGAACACGCGATCCGTCGCGGTGAAGGGACTTTAGCCGCCAATGGAGCTTTTGTTGCTAACACTGGTCGTCGTACTGGTCGTTCACCACAAGATCGTTTTATTGTTCAAGAACCAAGTACTGAAAATGAAATCCAGTGGGGTAATGTAAATCGCCCTTTCGATGCAGATAAATTTGACGCTTTATGGGCACGTGTTGAAGCACATGTGCAGAGCAACGACCACTTCATCTCTCACCTTGAAGTAGGCGCTGATCCAGAGCACTATTTACCTGTTGTTGTTACAACGGAAACTGCATGGCATCATATCTTTGCCAAAAATATGTTTATCGAACCTAAATCTTATAATGCATCTGATTTACCCCAATGGCAGGTAATGAATGTACCTTCATTTGTTTGTGACCCAGAACGTGATGGCACTAACAGTGATGGCACAGTAATTATCAACTTTGCACAACGTAAAGTATTGCTTGCAGGTATGCGTTATGCCGGTGAAATGAAAAAATCAATGTTCTCAGTGCAAAACTTTCTACTACCAGCGAAAGGCGTGCTACCAATGCACTGCTCAGCTAACGTAGGTGAAGCTGGCGATACAGCATTATTCTTTGGTCTATCTGGTACCGGTAAAACAACTTTATCAGCAGATCCAACTCGCTTTTTAATTGGTGATGACGAGCACGGCTGGGCACCTGGTAGTGTATTCAACATCGAAGGTGGTTGTTATGCTAAGTGTATCGACCTTTCACAAAAGAATGAGCCTGTTATCTGGGATGCAATCCGCTTTGGAACTATCCTAGAGAACGTTGTCCTTGATGAAAAAGGTATTCCTGATTTTCATGATACTAGCCTAACGCAAAATAGCCGCGCAGCTTATCCGCTTGAACACGTTGAAAAACGTAAAGTAGAGAACCGCGCAGGCGAGCCAAAAGCAGTGGTATTCTTAACCTGTGATGTAAGCGGCGTATTACCACCAGTATCAATCCTTAGCGAAGAAGCTGCAGCGTTTCATTTCCTAAGCGGTTACACTGCAAAAGTTGGCTCAACTGAAATTGGTTCTACCAGCGATATCGAATCAACATTCTCAACCTGTTTTGGTGCACCATTCTTCCCACGTCCAGCGGGTGTATACGCGGAGCTTCTAATGAAGCGTGTACGTGAATTTGGCGCTAAGGTATACCTAGTTAACACTGGTTGGACTGGCGGTCCTTACGGCACTGGTAAGCGTTTTGATATTCCAACTACCCGCGCTGTTGTTGATGCAATCGTATCAGGTAAACTGGCTGGCGTTGAAACTCAACATATTGATGTTTTAAACCTAGACGTACCAGTTGCAGTACCAGGCGTTAACAGCGAGCTACTTAACCCAATCAATACTTGGGAAGATAAAGCTAAATACGCTGAATATGCGGCCAAACTTGCAGCAGACTTCACTGAAAACTTCGCTAAATACGATGTATCAGATGAAATCAAAAATGCAGGACCTAAAGCTTAATAAGCTACTTTAGCCTCATAATTAAAACGCCAACCTCGAGTTGGCGTTTTTGATTTTAACCAGAAAATTAAATCCATCACTCTTACTACTAAACCTGAGTTCGGGGTAATAACCCTATCTCCTGTCGCTATTTTCATATAACAATTATTATGGAATAACTACCCCCTTACATTTAAAAGAACGACTAATCCTTAGCTCCTGTTAAAAAGTAACCTTAAAAAACAAAATAAATGTTACTTTATTTCTTTTAATATGTTAAAAAAGTATTGCATTAATTTAAAGTAGTAACTAAAACTTGGCATATTAAGTAGCAATGCCGATCGAAAGGAGTAACTTTGCCCTCGTTAAAATGCAAGGTTACAACTGGTTATAAAAATAAGTAAAAGAGATTAAACCATGTCAAAATTAGTCATCGATAGCAATAAATACAACACTGGACGAACGAAAACTCGGCTTAGCCTTGCGATTTCATATGCATTACTAGGTCTTTGTCCACTGTTACTTACAGCTCAAACTTCGCAACAAAATGACAGCGATGTCAAACCTATTAATAAAGATGAATCAATTGAGGTTATAGAGGTCACGGGCATCCGTGGCAGTATCTATAGCGCACAAAACTTAAAGCGCTATGCTGATACCGTAAAGGATGTTATCACGGCATCAGATATTGGTGCACTGCCTGACAAATCAGTGACTGAGGCTCTCCAACGTGTTCCTGGGGTCACAATTGAACGCTTTGCATCTTCTAGTGATCCGAAGCATTATGCAGATGAGGGGACTGGTGTTCTTATTCGAGGCTTGGACCGGGTCCGCTCTGAAGTAAATGGCCGTGATGCATTTAGCGCAAATCCATCGGGTGGCCTAAGCTATGAGGACTTCCCCGCGGAGCTACTAGGAGCTGTAGAAGTAGTTAAGAACCAAACCGCGGATCTTATATCAGGAGGTATTGCTGGTACAGTCAACCTAATTACTCGCAAACCATTTGATTCCACAGACCGTATTATCTCTTTTAACGCAAAAGCTAATTACAGTGACTTTCGAGATGAGACAACTCCTTCTTTCTCCGCTCTGTTCTCTGATAACTGGGAAACTGATGCAGGTAAATTTGGCTTTCTTATTGCCGGATCACAATCTGAATATAAAACACGAGGTGATGGTATTGGTTTAGGTAATTTCCACTCCCGTGGCGATTCATTTATTCCCACTACTGATCAATGGGGTGGCATCATAGGTGTTGATCCAAGCTCGCCGGTTGATGGCCCTGCTTTACCCGGTCAACCTGCAGCGAGTGTTTGGCATGTTCCGGTTGCTATTCATATGAGTACAGCTACTAATGATCGTAAACGCACTGGCTTTACATCATCATTGCAATGGGCTAACAACGACGAAACTATAGTGGCCACCTTGGAACATATTAATTCAAGAGCCTCATTGGAGTGGAACGAACGCCAAATTGGACAAGCAGCTCAAGGCTTTAAAGGGTTTATGGGCTCATCTCAGAATTGGATGGATGATGCTGAAAATGGTTACCCATTAACCACTGAGAATGGATTCGTCACATCAGGTATTGCTTTAGGTGTAAGTCCTGAAACTCCTTTTTTCTATCGAAGTCGCTGGAACTATAACGAAAATACCGTTAAAGATACTTCATTCAAACTAACACTAAAACCAATTGATCGCCTGACGGTTGATTTCGATTACCAACACATAGACTCTGAAAAATCACTACAAAATTACAGTATGTCAGGTCAAACACGAGGTAATCATGTCCATGTAGTTTCGCCTTACTTCCTAGATATGAGCGGCTCTAGACCTTCTG
Source organism: Pseudoalteromonas rhizosphaerae (assembly GCF_028885455.1). NCBI lineage: Bacteria > Pseudomonadati > Pseudomonadota > Gammaproteobacteria > Alteromonadales > Pseudoalteromonadaceae > Pseudoalteromonas > Pseudoalteromonas rhizosphaerae. Next base: position 328,496 of record NZ_CP118496.1, on the reverse strand, counting down.
TTGAATTTCTCAGTGACAATATTTTAACCGCAGGTTGGTCTCCTAATGAAGATTGGAATGGTCCTGTACCAAATCTATTTCTTGGTAGTGGCATGGAACAAATAGAGCATAATACAGCCAAAGCCAATAGTTTTAAATTAGATGTTAATTACGAACTCGATGGTACATTTACTAACATTAAATCTGGTATTTATCACTCAGACAAAGACTTGACTGTTCGCGACACCGCTTATGAAGGTTGGTCTGCAATCGGTACACCATGGGTACAAGATGACCGTAATGCAGCTTCTGCAGTTAATCGACCTGAATTATTTGAGCGTGTTGATTTCTCTGATTATTACAACGGTCAAGTACTGCAAGGTAATGTAAATAACTTCCTTTTTCCACGCATGGAATTAGTCAAAAATTATGCTGATTCGCTCCGCCAGGGCTGTAAAGACGGTTGGCATAATGCAACAAACAGCGCAGCAAACAACGGTATTTGTACGGGTACTTACGTCCCTTATACAGATAAGCCAAACCGTGTTGAAGGCCCTTATGCAGCTCATAATATCAGTGCAACAAACGAAAAACGCACCGAGTTTTATGTACGTGGCGACTTTGATTTTGTCGCGCAAGATATTCCAATAGTCGGTAATGTAGGTTTACGCTATGTAAACTACAAATTAGCCTCCACTGGCGCATTAGTGCAACCGCCGGTAAGTAAGCGCGGTGAACCTGGAACATCCTTAAATACAGTAATGCAGCAGCCAGAATACAAGCGCTATTATGATCTTGCTGGGGGTGAATCAACACTGAGCACAGTGGATGGTACTGATTACAGCACAATATTACCAAGCTTAAACCTAAGCATGGGTATTAGCGAAGACGTAGTGGTAAGATTTGGCATCTCAAAAGCCTTATTTTACCCAAGCCTAGTTGATGCACGGAACATCAGTATTATCAATCTAGACTATAATCGTCGCCTCCAAACACCTGGCGCAGACTATGATGAAACGAGTAACCCTGTTGTAGGAATCGATGATATAGAACTGACCGCATTATCGGGTAATCCTTACCTTAAACCTGAAACAGCAATAAATACCGATCTAACAACCGAATGGTATTTCGCGCCAGCAGGCTACGTTACTTTGGGGCTATTCCATAAAAAACTAGATAACATTATTCGCAATAGAACATTTGACCTTGACGTGACATACGGAACTGAAGAATACAACTTATCTGCATATGGTCCTGCCAATACTGGCTCTGGTACACTGCGCGGTGCTGAATTTTCATACTCTCAATTCTACGATATGCTGCCAGGCGCTTGGGGTGGTTTAGGTTTACAATTAAACTATACCTTCATAGACCAGAGTGGTTTAGAAGATCCTAACGAAATCTCAAATGGAACATTAGGATTCGATGAAAATGGTAACCCTATCGCTGATAACCGTAACACTTTCCGTGTGTTCAGTGGGCTACCTCTGCAAGGGTATTCAGACCAAAACTTAAATATTATCGGTATGTATGAATACGAAAAGGTTTCTTTTCGTCTAGCCTATACGTGGCGCTCTGAATATTTATTAACCCTACGCGAATCTGAAGAATATGTACCAGCTTATGCTGAGGCTTCAGGTATGATGGATGCCAGCTTATACTACACCATTAATGATCATTGGAAAGTAGGTGTTGAAGCGAGTAATTTACTCGAGACTGAAACCAAAACTAAATATCAAATGGATCAAGCGGGCACTAAAACTCAGGCGTTGAACTTCACGACAGATCGACGCTTTGCACTTAGCGTTCGAGCAACCTTCTAGAAGCTAAATACTAAAACGCGTAGCAGCAAGACTACGCGTTTTTATTCCAAAGCTTTCGCTAATTTATCTATCGCTTATAGAGGTTACAGGTTTGCCTGTTACTTATAAAAAACACTAGTTTGCCTTCTATTTATAAAGAGTGCGAGTTGACTAGTTTCTCATGATTAAAAATAGCAGTGCACGCATCTCAAAAGGTTAACGCTGTCTTCCTCACCAACTCACTCATTCACTTTACTGCTGATGTAAAAAGCCCGACTATTACTAGTCGGGCTTTCTAAATTTGAAGCCATGGTGTGCTGCGCAGTAGGATGACCTACTTTCACATAACAAATGCTACACTATCATTGGCCGGGGCTCGCCTTCGAGCTGTTTTGTTTCACTACTGAGTTCGGCATGGGGTCTTGGCTATTTATTAAATACCAGACAACAAAAAACCCGTCACATCGCTGTAACGGGTTTCTCTTATTTGGAGCCTGGCAATGTCCTACTTTCACATAGCAAATGCTACACTATCATCGGCGCTGTTTCGTTTCACTACTGAGTTCGGCATGGGGTCAGGTGGGTCCAAAACGCTATTGTTACCAAGCAAATAGGGTGCAAAGGAGTAATGACAAAGCACGTAGTGCTTACATTTCCTTTGCGCAAGGTGCCTCAACTTTAACGCTAAGCGCTAAGAGTCACCTTATAAATTTGGAATTCTGATAATAAAAGTTTTCAGTAAATATCTACTTTAGTCTATTAACTTCTTGCGCTATCAACTATCACATAAAACGCGTTTGGCGTTGTATGGTTAAGCCTCACGGGTAATTAGTACAAGTTAGCTTAACATATCACTATGCTTCCACATCTTGCCTATCAACGTTGTAGTCTTCAACGGCCCTTCAGAGAGCTTAAAGCTCTAGTGAGAACTCATCTCGAGGCCTGCTTCGCGCTTAGATGCTTTCAGCGCTTATCAGTTCCGAACGTAGCTACCGGGCAATGCCATTGGCATGACAACCCGAACACCAGCGGTTCGTTCACTCCGGTCCTCTCGTACTAGGAGCAACCCCTCTCAATTCTCAAACGCCCACGGCAGATAGGGACCGAACTGTCTCACGACGTTCTAAACCCAGCTCGCGTACCACTTTAAATGGCGAACAGCCATACCCTTGGGACCGACTTCAGCCCCAGGATGTGATGAGCCGACATCGAGGTGCCAAACACCGCCGTCGATATGAACTCTTGGGCGGTATCAGCCTGTTATCCCCGGAGTACCTTTTATCCGTTGAGCGATGGCCCTTCCATTCAGAACCACCGGATCACTATGACCTACTTTCGTACCTGCTCGACGTGTCTGTCTCGCAGTTAAGCTGGCTTCTACCATTACACTAACCGTACGATGTCCGACCGTACTTAGCCAACCTTCGTGCTCCTCCGTTACTCTTTGGGAGGAGACCGCCCCAGTCAAACTACCCACCAGGCACTGTCCGTAACCCCGATTCAGGGGCCAACGTTAGAACATCAAAACTACAAGGGTGGTATTTCAAGGACGACTCCACAAAAACTAGCGTCTCTGCTTCTAAGTCTCCCACCTATCCTACACATGTAGGTTCAATGTTCAGTGCCAAGCTGTAGTAAAGGTTCACGGGGTCTTTCCGTCTAGCCGCGGGTACACAGCATCTTCACTGCGATTTCAATTTCACTGAGTCTCGGGTGGAGACAGCGTGGCCATGGTTACACCATTCGTGCAGGTCGGAACTTACCCGACAAGGAATTTCGCTACCTTAGGACCGTTATAGTTACGGCCGCCGTTTACCGGGGCTTCGATCAAGAGCTTCTCCGAAGATAACCCCATCAATTAACCTTCCGGCACCGGGCAGGTGTCACACCGTATACGTCATCTTGCGATTTTGCACAGTGCTGTGTTTTTAATAAACAGTCCCAGCCACCTGGTCACTGCGGCTCCAATCAGCTTAGGGAGTAAATCCCATCACCAATCGGAGCGTACCTTCTCCCGAAGTTACGGTACGATTTTGCCTAGTTCCTTCACCCGAGTTCTCTCAAGCGCCTTAGTATTCTCTACCTGACCACCTGTGTCGGTTTGGGGTACGATTCGGTATAATCTGAAGCTTAGAGGCTTTTCCTGGAAGTATGGCATCAGCAACTTCATCACCTTAGTGACTCGTCTCGTGTCTCAGCCTAACAGCAACCCGGATTTACCTAAGTCACTAGCCTACTCACTTTCACATGGACTACCAACGCCATGCTTGCTTAGCCTGCTCCGTCCCCCCATCGCAATTATACCAAGTACGGAAATATTAATCCGTTTCCCATCGACTACGCCTTTCGGCCTCGCCTTAGGGGTCGACTTACCCTACCCTGATTAACATGGGATAGGAACCCTTGGTCTTCCGGCGTGCGGGTTTTTCACCCGCATTATCGTTACTCATGTCAGCATTCGCACTTCTGATACGTCCAGCATACCTCCCGGTACACCTTCAACCGCTTACAGAACGCTCCCCTACCACTCAAAATAAATTTTGAATCCGCAGCTTCGGTGCATAGTTTAGCCCCGTTACATCTTCCGCGCAGACCGACTCGACCAGTGAGCTATTACGCTTTCTTTAAAGGATGGCTGCTTCTAAGCCAACCTCCTGGCTGTCTGGGCCTTTCCACATCGTTTCCCACTTAACTATGACTTTGGGACCTTAGCTGGCGGTCTGGGTTGTTTCCCTCTTCACGACGGACGTTAGCACCCGCCGTGTGTCTCCCGGATATTACTTTACGGTATTCGGAGTTTGCAAAGGGTTGGTAAGTCGGGATGACCCCCTAGCCTTAACAGTGCTCTACCCCCGTAAGTATTCGTCCGAGGCTCTACCTAAATAGATTTCGGGGAGAACCAGCTATCTCCCGGTTTGATTAGCCTTTCACTCCTAGCCACAGGTCATCCCCTAACTTTTCAACGTTAGTGGGTTCGGTCCTCCAGTTGATGTTACTCAACCTTCAACCTGCCCATGGCTAGATCACCGGGTTTCGGGTCTATACCTTGCAACTAGTCGCCCAGTTAAGACTCGGTTTCCCTACGGCTACCCTATTCGGTTAACCTCGCTACAAAATATAAGTCGCTGACCCATTATACAAAAGGTACGCAGTCACCCAACAAGTGGGCTCCTACTGCTTGTACGTACACGGTTTCAGGTTCTATTTCACTCCCCTCACAGGGGTTCTTTTCGCCTTTCCCTCACGGTACTGGTTCACTATCGGTCAGTTGGGAGTATTTAGCCTTAGATGATGGTCCACCTATATTCAGTCAAAGTTTCACGTGCTCCGACCTACTCGATTTCACTTAAAAGGGATTTTCATGTACGGGACTATCACCCTGTATCGTGGCACTTTCCAGAGCCTTCCATTAACACCAATTAAGCTTAAGGGCTGTTCCGATTTCGCTCGCCGCTACTTTCGGAATCTCGGTTGATTTCTTTTCCTACGGGTACTTAGATGTTTCAGTTCTCCGCGTTCGCCTCGTTAACCTATTTATTCAGTTAACGATACCTGCAAGCAGGTGGGTTTCCCCATTCGGAAATCCTAGTCTCAAGTGCTTTTTACTAGCTTGACTAGGCTTATCGCAAGTTAATACGTCCTTCATCGCCTCCAACTGCCAAGGCATCCACCGTGTACGCTTAGTCACTTAACCATACAACCCAAACGGGTCTTTGTTTTGTGACAGTTTAACTTCGCCAGAAGTTAATATTGAATACTAAAGTAGATACCAATCAACAAACGTAAAACGTTCATTAAATGGCACTGAATGATACTGCTATCATTCTTTTTTACTTTTGAAAACTCTGTACAAATACACTGTATTTATACGAATTTTATTATCAGCTTTTCCAAATTTTTAAAGAGCATATTAATTAGTTATCCCAAAGGGACACGCACTAATTAACAATCATCTGTGTGGACACTACGAACAAATAAGTTCTAAATCGTATAAGGAGGTGATCCAGCCCCAGGTTCCCCTAGGGCTACCTTGTTACGACTTCACCCCAGTCATGAATCACTCCGTGGTAAACGTCCTCCCGAGGGTTAGACTATCTACTTCTGGAGCAACCCACTCCCATGGTGTGACGGGCGGTGTGTACAAGGCCCGGGAACGTATTCACCGCGTCATTCTGATACGCGATTACTAGCGATTCCGACTTCATGGAGTCGAGTTGCAGACTCCAATCCGGACTACGACGCACTTTAAGTGATTCGCTTACTCTCGCGAGTTCGCAGCACTCTGTATGCGCCATTGTAGCACGTGTGTAGCCCTACACGTAAGGGCCATGATGACTTGACGTCGTCCCCACCTTCCTCCGGTTTATCACCGGCAGTCTCCTTAGAGTTCTCAGCATTACCTGCTAGCAACTAAGGATAGGGGTTGCGCTCGTTGCGGGACTTAACCCAACATCTCACAACACGAGCTGACGACAGCCATGCAGCACCTGTATCAGAGTTCCCGAAGGCACCAAACTATCTCTAGTAAGTTCTCTGTATGTCAAGTGTAGGTAAGGTTCTTCGCGTTGCATCGAATTAAACCACATGCTCCACCGCTTGTGCGGGCCCCCGTCAATTCATTTGAGTTTTAACCTTGCGGCCGTACTCCCCAGGCGGTCTACTTAATGCGTTAGCTTTGAAAAACAGAACCGAGGCTCCGAGCTTCTAGTAGACATCGTTTACGGCGTGGACTACCAGGGTATCTAATCCTGTTTGCTCCCCACGCTTTCGTACATGAGCGTCAGTGTTGACCCAGGTGGCTGCCTTCGCCATCGGTATTCCTTCAGATCTCTACGCATTTCACCGCTACACCTGAAATTCTACCACCCTCTATCACACTCTAGTTTGCCAGTTCGAAATGCAGTTCCCAGGTTGAGCCCGGGGCTTTCACATCTCGCTTAACAAACCGCCTGCGTACGCTTTACGCCCAGTAATTCCGATTAACGCTCGCACCCTCCGTATTACCGCGGCTGCTGGCACGGAGTTAGCCGGTGCTTCTTCTGTAAGTAACGTCACAGATAGCCTCTATTAAAGACTACCCTTTCCTCCTTACTGAAAGTGCTTTACAACCCGAAGGCCTTCTTCACACACGCGGCATGGCTGCATCAGGCTTGCGCCCATTGTGCAATATTCCCCACTGCTGCCTCCCGTAGGAGTCTGGGCCGTGTCTCAGTCCCAGTGTGGCTGATCATCCTCTCAAACCAGCTAGGGATCGTTGCCTTGGTAAGCCATTACCTTACCAACTAGCTAATCCCACTTGGGCTAATCTTTTGGCGTGAGGCCCGAAGGTCCCCCACTTTGGTCCGTAGACATTATGCGGTATTAGCAGTCGTTTCCAACTGTTGTCCCCCACCAAAAGGCATATTCCCAAGCATTACTCACCCGTCCGCCGCTCGTCAGCAAAGTAGCAAGCTACTCTCTGTTACCGCTCGACTTGCATGTGTTAGGCCTGCCGCCAGCGTTCAATCTGAGCCATGATCAAACTCTTCAATTAAAAGTTTTTTGTCTTTCGACAGCTCAATGAATTCTGAATTTATTTAATATCTTTCGATATTGAATTGACTGTGCCGAAGCAACTTATAAATAAGTTACTTCTGTTGGTCACTCAGTTTCAATTGAGACTCTAAATTTTTTGCCTTGCTTAGCGAACTAAGCTCGGCTGTTAGAACTCAATCTGTACGAGTGCCCACACAGATGATTGCTTTATATTGTTAAAGAACGTTGCGGTTAAAGTTAAACTTTATCTCGCTAGGGCTGCGCATATTACGCTTTCCTATTTTTTTGTCAACACTTAATTTTAAACTTTCTTAAAAATCTAAACTCAAGTTTTACTCGACTAACTGATTAACTCTTGCCTCGCTAAGCGTTGCTGTCTGCCGTCTCAGTGGGGTCGCATTATAGGGCGCGGCGAATTTTACGCAAGCGTTTTTTAAAGAAAACTTGAAATAAAGTGTTGTTCGTTCAATTTACGCGCTAAACAGCTCAAAAGTGCTAGTTTAGTATACAGCACAGATCCTAGCTGGCCATTTTATAGGCTCTACTGCTACACTATTTATCTCTTACTATTGAACTTATTCTTAATTTATTAGGTGTTTTATGGCAATCCGTTCTTATAAAGGAATTACTCCTCGTTTTAACCAGTCTGTTTATATAGATGAGTCGGCTGTTTTAGTTGGTGATATCACATTAGGTGAAGATAGTAGTGTATGGCCATTAGTAGCAGCACGAGGGGACGTTAACTATATACGCATTGGTGAACGTACTAACGTGCAAGACGGCAGCGTGTTACATCTAACGCGTGCCAGTAAAAGTAACCCAGATGGTTATCCATTAATTATTGGTGATGATGTTACCGTTGGTCACAAGGTTATGTTGCACGGCTGTTGTTTGGGGAATCGTATTTTAGTCGGCATGGGCGCGATTGTAATGGATAATGCCATTGTTGAAGATGATGTGATAATTGGTGGCGGTTCATTAGTCCCACCAAACAAGCGCTTGGAATCGGGCTTTCTCTATGTGGGTAGTCCAGTAAAGCAGGCGCGCCCTTTAACCGAGCAAGAGCTGAGTTTTTTAAAAATATCAGCAACTAATTATGTTGAGCTTAAAGATGAGTATCTAGCTGAGGATTAACTCAGCACTGAAACAATGATTTGTCCTGCCGAGTTATATTCTTCATTCTCGATTAGTTGCTCGGCTATATCTTCATAGTCAAAACGCGCCTGTTCAAAATGTAACTTTGCAGCTTGTTGGTCTGCCAATGCTAGCGTGTGTGTGTCAATGACACATTCAACCATTAAGCCACTTACTTGAGCAAAAAACGTTAACAGCTGGGATTGTACGTTAAATTCAAATCGGTCGATAAATTGGATTGCTTGATTCATGCAAGCTCTCCGGTTTTTAATGCCCGAACAACAGGGAGTGTTTCAGGCATATTATTGCGCCACACAAAATAGGCTTGTGCAGCTTGCCCTACTAGCATGCCACTTCCATCAAGTACGTTAATATTAGCCTTATAGCCCTGGGCCCATTGCATAAACAGCGTATTTTGCTGTGAATAAAACATATCATAAACATGTTCACAGCCATCAAGGTGTTTTTTATCAAGCGCAGGCAATTCACCAAGCATACTGCTAGATGTAGAGTTTACAATTAGCGAGTAATCACTTACTGGCAAATCATCAAAACCATAGCCAGTTACATTACCGTATTGGGCAAATAATTCAGCTAGTTCCTTAGCTTTTGCTGCCGTACGATTGACTATAATGATTTCACTCGGCTGTTGTGCCAATAACGGTAAAACCACGCCACGTGCAGCGCCTCCGGCACCTATAAGTAAGACCCGTTTATCTTTAATGGTAACCTGATTCGCAAGCAGATCGTTCACAAAACCAATGCCATCGGTGTTGTCACCTAGCAAGCGCCCATCATCTAATAACTTAATAGTATTTACTGCTCCGACAATGGTTGCCAATTCAGTTCGCTCATCAACTAGCGCAAATGCTTGCTCTTTAAATGGCACTGTAACATTAGCTCCTTTACCGCCTGTGGCAAAAAAATCGGCCACGGCTTTTTTAAAACCATCAATCGGTGCTAATATTGCGCTGTATTCGATTTGTTCGCCCAATGAGGTTGCAAATTGCTGATGTATCGCAGGGGATTTTGAGTGTTTAATAGGATTTCCAAAAACTGCATATTTGTCCATATTTGAGCAACCTCTTTATGCAGTAACATTACCTCGTAACTTACTGCTAATTAATGATGATAAAACTATGATTAAACGATTCTTTTCAAAATCGAAACCACCAGAACAACAGCAAGCACCAACGCCAGAAAAAACACCTTATCAACTGATGGGTGGAGAAGCTGGTGCTTTAGCACTTGCGAATCGATTCTACGACATTATGGCCAGCGATGAATACGCTAAACCGTTATATGATATGCATCCTCAACCATTGGACCGTATTCGCCAAGTGTTTTTTGAGTTTTTATCAGGGTGGTTAGGCGGCCCAGACTTGTTTGTTGAAAAGCATGGTCACCCTATGCTGCGTAAACGCCATATGCCTTTTCCAATTGATCAAGATTTACGAGATCAATGGATGTATTGCATGAATAAAGCGTTAGACGCGGAAATTGATAATCCCTTATTACGAGAAGGGTTACGTAAATCTTTGGCACAACTTGCCAGTCATATGATTAATCAGCACTAGCACTTCTCTTTAACTGCACATTATTTGCGCTAAGTCAAAACGGCCTTTTTTTAAATATAGATAATACGTGATCAAATATTTAGAAAAAGCGTCGTGCGTGTGAAATCAATCCAACATAAAATTTATGCCCTATTGGCCCTAACAGGCATTATTGTGTTAATTGCCAGTATTCTTAGTAGCTCAAGCCAACAACGAACGCTTGCGCAAGACACTGTTGCAGAAAATATTAAGCTTCTTGCTGATAACTACTTTGACTCTATCAATACTTTGATGATCACAGGCACCATGGCAAATAGAGAGCTATTAAGCCAAAAACTACGCAAGCACCCAAATATTGAAGATGCGCATATTATTCGCTCCCCAATTGTTAATAAACTTTATGGGCCGGGCAATAAAAATCAAGCGCCGAGCAACGATATCGAACGCGAGGCTTTAAAAGGCAAGGAAACATTGCTAATTGATCAGCAAAATAATAGCCGCAGTATAACTTTTCTGCGCCCTATGTTTGCCAGTAGCGATTATAAAGGCACTAATTGCCTTGGCTGTCATCAAGCACAAGAAGGTGATGTACTCGGCGTAGTTAAAATTAGTTACTCATTAGCTGATATTGATAATGCGGTGACTTACAACACCCTAGTAAATACCGCATTACTCTCTATTATTTTTATTATTGCCTTTGTATTACTGGGCATTATGTTTAGACAAATTTTTATTGTACGCCTTAAAAAGCTAGGTCATGCTATGCATTTAGCTACAACCAACAAAGATTTAAGCCTGCGAATTGACGATAGCGCTGAAGATGAACTGGGTTGGCTCGCCACCAGCTTTAATAAGATGATCGCTACCTTTAAAGATAATATTGCTCAAGTATCTCATTCATCAAAAGTATTGATCCACTCAGCAGAAAAAATTTATACCTCAGCGGATACTACTGAGCGCGCTATTTTAGAGCAAAAGAAAAATACAGACTCCGTGGCAGCTGCTATAAACGAACTAGAGAGCTCCTCTAATGAAGTAAAAAACACCACTCACTTTGCCTCTGAAAAATCAGAAAACAGTAATGAACTTGCACAACAAAGTATGCATGTTGCTGAACAAACAGAACTCAGTATTAATCAATTAGCAGACGATGTTCGCCAAGCTGCAGCGCAAGTAAGTCAACTACAAGTACAAACACTTGAGGTAGGAAAAGTACTCGAAGTGATTAGCAGTATTGCTGAACAGACCAATTTGTTAGCTCTTAATGCTGCGATTGAAGCCGCACGTGCAGGTGAAGCTGGGCGGGGCTTTGCTGTGGTGGCTGATGAAGTACGTACATTGGCAACTCGTACTCATGCATCCACCGATGAAATTCGTCGCACAATCGACAAACTACAATCCGAAGCGGCGCAAACGGTTAAAACCATGGGTGAATCGTGTGAGGAGGCTGATGCTAGAGCGCAACAAGTAAAAAATGTTGCTCAAGCTTTAAAAGATATTTCTATGCAGATGAATGAAATAAATCAACTTAATATTCAAATAGCCGACGCGACAGAACAACAAAACTTAGCCGCAGAGGAAATAAATAGGAGTGTTATTGGTATTAGTGATAACGCTGAGCGGTCATTAGTGGATGCTAACGATAACCAAAAAGTAAGTGAGGAGCTGTTAAATCTAGCGCGTTCACTGGATGAGCAAGTAAGAAGCTTTAAATTGATGTAATACTTAAAGTTGCCAGTCAATAAACCAGATATTGACTGGCAGCCTGCTTACTATGCTAGCCCTAACCAGTCTCTTGGTTTTAAAAAGTCAGCGTATAGCTTATTTTCAGCACTGCCTTCTTCGGGTGTATAGTTATATTCCCAACGCGCTAGCGGCGGCATCGACATTAATATTGATTCTGTACGTCCGCCACTTTGCAAGCCAAATAAAGTGCCACGATCCCACACTAAGTTAAACTCAACATAACGGCCACGACGATAAAGTTGGAAGTCTCGTTGCTGCTCAGTAAATGGGGTTGCTTTTCTACGTTCAATAATAGGTAAATAAGCCCCTAAAAAGCCATTGCCTACTGCTTGCATAAAGGCAAAGCTTTGCTCAAACCCGGCTTCATTCAAATCATCAAAGAATAAACCGCCGACACCGCGCGTTTCATCGCGATGTTTTAGGTAAAAATACTCGTCACACCATTTTTTATATTTAGGGTAAACCTCATCTCCAAACGGCGCACATAAATCATGCGCGACTTGATGCCAATGTTGAACATCTTCAAGCTCAGGATAAAATGGCGTTAAGTCAAAACCACCACCAAACCACCAAATAGGCTCCTCACCTTGCTTTTCTGCAATGAAAAAGCGTACGTTAGCGTGGCTCGTTGGAATATGAGGATTGTTTGGGTGGATCACTAGCGAGACACCACAGGCATGGAAGCTACGACCAGCAAGTTCTGGACGATGCGCAGTTGCCGATGCCGGCATCGAAGCACCAAACACATGCGAGTAGTTCACCCCACCTTGCTCGATCACATTGCCACCACGAATAACACGAGTTCGGCCACCACCGCCTTCTTCGCGCTGCCAACTGTCTTCTACAAACTTGGCTTGGCCATCAGCTTGCTCTAAACCTTGGCAAATTGTGTCTTGCAAGGCCATCAGGTAGGTTTTTACTTGTTCGAGTAAATTGCTGTGCATGGTTATCCTCTAAATACTTTGCCGGTCATTACATCTTTAATAGTGCTAGGCTGCGTGTTACCACCAAGTGGTTCATCTACATAAAATGCCACCAGCTCGCCAAACTCACTTTTAGCCATTGCAATACTAGTGACCGTATCATGTCCTGATAAGTTAGCACTAGTAGACACAAGAGGTTTGCCTAATTCTTGGCATAAGCGCTTTACTGTTGGGTGATTAGTTACACGCACAGCAATACTATCAAATTGTCCTGTTAACCATTTAGGCGTACCTTTAGCCGCTGGCATAACCCAAGTAATTGCGCCGGGCCAGCTGGAAAAAATATCAGCGCGTTTATCCATCGGAATTTTTGCATCATCAACATACTTTAATAATTGCCCATAATTATCGGCAATTAAAATTAAGCCTTTTTCAAATGGCCGCTGCTTTATTGCAAGTAAGCGCTCCACAGCTTGCTGATTATCGGGGTCACAGCCTAAGCCATAAACAGCTTCGGTTGGGTAAACAATAACCCCGCCTTGCGACACAGCAGCAAGGGCAGTTAAAGGAACTGAGGTAGTATCAGTCACTGAAAATCTCCAAATACAATAAAATTAAAGCCGGTAATTATTCGCTCACCGTGAATTTATGCGAGCAACTTTTCTGAGGGCATTGTAGCACAACACTATTGGTCATTTGCTTTTGCATCATTACTGGCCATTGGCACGCGGGGCAGATATGGCTAACTGGTTTGTGATTGAGTGTATATTTACAACTTGGATAGCTATTACATGAATAAAATGTTTTACCAAATTTATTACTACGCGCCACTAACTGGCCTTTTTTACACTTAGGGCAAGCAGGTAAAACTTCTTCATTTGGCTCAGGCTCATCATGAGCAATATAGTGACACTCAGGATAACCCGTACAGCCAATAAACATACCATAGCGGCCATTCTTCACTACTAGCGGATTACCACACTCTGGACAAGGGCTATCATCAAGTACTTTGATTTGTTGAGTATCATGTTGAGCAAGCGAGCGAATAAAATCACATTCGGGATAACTCGCACAACCAAGGAAAGGACCTGATTTACTGTTGCGGATCACAAGCTCTGAACCGCATTTAGGGCACACTTCGTATTCTTTTTCTAAGGCATGTTGATTTGCAGAAAAAAGCGATTGGTCGATTTTACTCATGTGTTCCCTAAGCAGCTGACTAATTTTCGCCTAATATACCCAAACTAATTAAAGATACAAGCGCAGCACTTGCTTAATGTAGTACCTCTGCCGGCTCATCAAAAATAAGTTCTTCCATTTGTGCATAAGCTTGCTCTGAGCCTGGCACATTAAACAACACCATAAGTACCACCCATTTTAAATCATCAAGTGATATATAAGATTTATCTAATGCGAACAAACGATCCATAACCATTTCACGCGTTGCGCTGTTGATCACTCCGACTTGTTCTACAAACATTAAAAAGCCCCGACACTCTACGCTCAGCATGTGGCATTCACTATCGGTGAAAATACGTATCGCATGTTGTGGGAGGCGGTTTAAATAAGGGAATTCATCACTGTGCTGCAAGTCAGCAAGCTGCTCAAGCCAATCAAGTGCTTTGTATATTTCGGGCTTATTAAAGCCGGCACGTAATAATTCGTCAGTGAGTTCATTATGCTCAACAAAGACTTCGGCTTCGCTGTGAATGTAGTTTTCAAACAGATACATGAGGATATCGAACATGTTACTTTCCTCCACACTAAGCTTATCGAACTCTAATATAGCCATCTAATACACGCTCTACTCTATCTTCCAATTCAAGATCAAGTAAACGTGCTTGCACTTTATCTATTGGCCACTGGCTACGCTGAGCAATTAAATCAACAGCTGTTACTTCAAAACCAACACTGTTTAGTATTTCGCAGGCAGGTTCATCAACCGTTGCTTCTTCTATAGTATATAGACTGTTTTCGCAGAAAAAGCTCACTTCGTCTAGAATATCACTGACATTTTCCACCAGCTTTGCACCTTGTTTAATTAAAAAGTGACTGGCTTCAGAGAGTGGATTTTTAATTGAACCAGGCACTGCAAAAACTTCTTTGTTTTGCTCCAGCGCATACCGCACGGTGATAAGCGAACCGCTTTTTATTTCAGCCTCGACAATCAACACACCTAATGACAAACCAGATATTATACGATTACGTCTTGGGAAGTTATTAGCATTAGCGGCTGTACCGGGTAAAAACTCGCTCACCAACATCCCCCGTTCGGATACTTGATCGGTGAGTAACTTATGCCGTTTAGGATAATAAACATCCACTCCAGTACCAAGCACTGCAATGGTTTTACCATTGCCCGCCAGCGCTCCTTTGTGGGCAGCACCATCAATACCAAGCGCCATTCCGGAAGTTACCGTTAATCCTGCCAAAGTGAGTTGATGAGCAAATTCAGCGGCGATCTCTAAACCGATTGGCGTGGCATTGCGGCTTCCAACAATAGCGATTTGCGGACTGGTCAATAACTCTAAATTGCCTCGGCAAAATAGCAATAAAGGCGCGCTAGCAATTTCTTTTAATAATGGTGGATAGTGAGGATCGAAGTAATCAATTGCGGTTATCTGTGAGTTAACAATTATCTGTTGATAATAGTCAACTTGCTGCCAATCGGTTGCCAGTAAATTAGTGGCGACCTGCGGGCTTAAACCATGACCGGTAAGCTGCTCATGAGTCAGCTCAAACAAATCATCTAATGGCAGTTTTTGTGCCAATGCCAATAAGGTTTTAACACCTAAGCCTTTACATAAATAAAATGCAAGCCAATGGGTTAGCTTGCCTGATGAACCTTTCATGCTCCCTCCTTAGAGCACTCAAACCTGAATTAATTTATAACTGCAAAATCACCGACTCGGATTGGGTGCTGGTTTTTTACGATTAAGGCATAACTAACGTTTTTATAAACTTTAAACACCATTAGCTGACCGACCTGTTCTTTTGGCATATGCCACACTGTCGTGTCGGCATCTGCCTCAACGCCAAAAAATTCGTTGGCGTTTGTTACTAACTTTTCAAGGCTATTTGAATCTTCTTTGTAGCGTGGGCCATTACGACCATCAAAAACAGTCGGTGATTGACGCTCAATATCTAAAATGTGGCCTTCTTTAATTTGCTGCTCTGACCCTAAGTTTAGCACTACAATATCCATTGTGCTGAATTCTCGTAATCCACTCACTGATGCGATGATTTCACCTTGCACTGGCTGCTCAGGACGGTGAATATTAAAATACGCAGGTAATAGCTGACCTTCTATCGCAGGCATTAAAAAATCACCCGCTTTGATCTCTCTCTTTACCTGTTCAATTTTAACTGAAGCAGGTACACCATTGGCAATATCACCTTTTCTAAATACACGACCCACCGCCACTAATTGTGCTTTATTAGCCAACACTTCGTTTGTTTGCGGATCAACATATGCTTCGCCCTTGCGGTAAATAGCGTATGACTCGTGTAATTTCAGCTCACCTTTAACATAAACTATATGGCCTTCGGTATTCATTTTAGTGTTGACATTGGCTCCTAAAATATAAGGTTTATCGGCAATGTCATCAGCATTTAGTGCTTGCTCATAGATTAGGTAAGGACGCAGCAGCTCAAGAGGTAAAGTAGGGATCGCATTTTTACCTTTTTGTACAATTCGACCATGTGGAGAAAGCTTTTTATAACCCTGATTAATCACCAAACGTGGATTACCGTGCTCATCATAGATTAAAGACAGTGCATCCCCTGGGTAAATTAGGTGTGGATTATTAATTTGTGGATTCATTTGCCAAAGTTCCGGCCACTGCCAAGGCTCTTGCAAATAAACCCCTGAAATATCCCAAAGTGTATCGCCCTTTTTCACAACGTATTGTTTAGGCGCATCTTTTTTTATAGTTAATACATCTGCTAACGATGGGAAAGTAGCACTTAATGCCAACATTGCCGCGAGTAATGGGTATTTCATTGAGCTTCCTTGTGGTGTTTTTTCATTATTATCAACCAAAACCTGTTAAAGGTGAACGCGAATGGCTAAAATAAGAGCATACAATACCCTAAATTAAGCACAAGTGAAAAAGGTTACTATGGCTAGGTTAGAAGTTTTAAGATTTCCAGATGAGCGTTTACGTACAATAGCAAAAGAAGTGGTGCAAGTTGACGACCAAATTCGCCAAATTGTAAAAGACATGCTGGAAACTATGTATGATGAAAACGGCATTGGATTAGCTGCGACTCAAGTCGATATTCATCAACGTATTGTGGTCATTGACGTATCAGAAGAACGTGATAAACCGTTAGTATTGATCAACCCGACAATCACTAAACAAGATGGCACCACGGTAAGTGAAGAAGGCTGTTTATCTGTGCCACACTCTTATGCAAAAGTTGACCGCGCAGAAACTGTAACAGTGACCGCATTAAACGAAAATGGCGAAGAGTTTAGTTTAGATGCTGATGAGCTATTAGCAATTTGCATCCAGCATGAGCTTGACCATTTACAGGGTAAACTATTTATCGATTACTTATCACCGTTAAAGCGCCAACGTATTCGTAAAAAACTTGAAAAAGAAGCTAAGTTAGCAGCGCAATAATACCTTAGTAATAATTAGGAAGTTCAGTGACACAACCATTACGCATTATTTTTGCCGGTACGCCAGACTTTGCTGCGCGCCATTTACAAGCTCTTATCGACTCAGAGCATCAAATTGTTGGTGTGTATAGCCAACCCGACCGTCCAGCAGGGCGCGGTAAAAAACTCAAAGCCAGTGAAGTGAAAGAGCTAGCACTGGCCAATGAGTTAGCAGTGTTTCAACCTGCCTCATTAAAAAGTGACGACGCTCTGGCTGAACTAAGCAGCTTAAATGCTGACCTTATGATCGTGGTCGCTTATGGATTACTGTTACCAAAAGCAATTTTAGAGGCGCCACGGCTTGGTTGTTTAAATGTACACGGCTCAATTTTACCGCGCTGGCGTGGTGCCGCGCCGATTCAACGCGCTATCTGGGCGGGCGATGAAGAGACTGGCGTCACCATAATGCAAATGGATGAAGGCCTAGATACCGGCGACATGCTGCATATTAGCCGCTGCCCTATTACCGCCACTGAAACAAGTGCAAGTTTATACGCTAAGCTTGCCGATTTAGGCCCAAGCGCACTAATAGACACCATTACTAAGTTAGCTAATGGCGAAATTACCCCGCAAGTACAAAATGACGAGCTTGCCAATTACGCTAAAAAGCTATCTAAAGACGAAGCAAATATTGATTGGTCGATGGACGCAGCGCAAATAGAGCGTAATATCCGCTCATTCAATCCATGGCCGGTCTGTTTTACTCAAATGGGTGAACACACTGTAAAAGTTTATCAAGCTAATGTTGTTGACCAGCAAGGCACGGCAGGCACGGTATTACAAAGCGATAAACACGGTATTGTGATTGCCTGTGGTACTAACGCACTTAATATCACTCAAGTACAACCACAAGGTAAAAAGCCAATGGCCATTACTGACTTTTTAAATGGTCGAGCAGACTGGGTAACTCCTGGCACACGAATAGGCGAACACAATGAGTAATGTCAGGGCGCTTGCCGCCGAAACTTTATATAACGTGGTTGATAAAGGCGCCTCATTAAATCAAGAGCTGCCTTTTGCCAGCCAAGGTTTACCACCTAAAGATAAAGCGTTATTACAGCAAATTTGTTACGGCGTACTGCGTTATTTACCAAGTTTAGAAAATTATTGTCAACATTTAGTTGAGCAGCCACTTAAAGGTAAGCGCCGTATATTCCAGTTCTTACTGTATGTGGGCATTTACCAACTACAACATATGCGGGTTCCACCGCATGCAGCCATTAGCGAAACGGTTAATGCATTAGAACAACTGCGCGCATTGGGTTTAAAAGGCTTGATCAACGCTATTTTACGCAGCTTTCAGCGCCAGCAAGTAGAGCTTGAAGAAAAAGCCAAGCAAATACCAGTGTGTTTATACAACCACCCAAACTGGTTTATCAAACAAGTAACTGAAGCTTACCCTGACTCTTGGCAAGCTCTACTAGAAGCGAACCAGCAGCAAGCACCAATGTGGTTGCGTGTTAACCAAGCGCAATATAGCACCGCTGAATATAGCGAAATGCTCACTGCTAATGACATTGAACATACACTCAATCCTGATTTCCCTGATGGTATTAAGCTGGATAAACCGCGCGATGTGTTTTCCTTGCCTGAATTCGACACCGGCGCATGTTCAGTACAAGATGCAGCAGCACAGCTTGCAGCACGCTTGTTAGATCCAAAAGCTGACGAGCATATTTTAGATGCCTGCGCAGCACCCGGTGGTAAAACCTGTCACATTCTAGAACTCGCAGATGCTGATGTACTGGCACTTGATAGCGATGCCACCCGCCTTGAACGTGTAAAGCAAAACCTTGAAAGAATTGGCTTAGGCGCTGATTTACAATGTGCCGATGCTTCGCAACCACACAAATGGTGGGATGAGCAACAGTTTGACCGTATTCTATTAGACGTTCCTTGCTCTGCAACGGGTGTAATTCGTCGTCACCCAGATATCAAATGGCTACGTCGTGCATCAGATATCAATGATCTGGCGACACTCCAAGGCGATATTCTCAATAGCATTTGGCCATTATTGAAACCAGGCGGCACGCTAATTTATGCAACCTGCTCAGTATTACCACAAGAGAACCAACAGCAAGTCGCTAAATTTTTAGCAAATAATAACGATGTTGAACATATCCCGCTACATGATAACGATACCCCAAGCAACCCTGGGCTGCAGTTACTGCCTGGTGAGAGTGACGGATTTTATTATGCCAAGCTTATAAAAACACACTCATAAGAAGCTTTTAGTAAACCATGAAAATAATCATACTCGGTGCAGGACAAGTAGGCGGTACACTCGCTGAAAACTTGGTAGGTGAACAAAACGAAATCACGGTTGTTGATATTGATGGCAACCGATTACGTGAGTTACAAGATAAATACGATCTACAGGGTGTTACAGGTCATAGTGCCCACCCTGATGTATTACGCCGCGCCGGTGCGGAAGACGCCGATATGATCATCGCAGTAACCAGTTCAGATGAAGTGAACATGGTCGCTTGCCAAGTCGCGTATAGTATTTTTAATACGCCGACTAAAATTGCTCGGATCCGTTCTGAGCAATACTTAAAGTACCGCGAAAAGCTCTTTCAAAACGATGATTTACCTGTTGACCACTATATTGCTCCAGAGCAACTAGTGACTAAGTATATTCGTCGCTTGATTGATTATCCTGGTGCGTTACAAGTTTTAGAGTTTGGCGATGGCATGCTCTCGCTGGTGGCGGTAAAAGCTTACTACGGCGGATTGTTAGTCGGTTATGCATTGTCAGCATTAAAAGAGCATATTCCTAATGTTGAAACTCGTGTTGCTGCGATTTACCGCCAAGGTAAAGCAATCAAACCACTGGGTACTACAGTAATTGAAGCGGATGATGAAGTGTTCTTCCTCGCTGCCACCAAACATATTCGTGCAGTAATGAATGAACTACAGAAATTAGAGCGTTCATACAAAAAAATTATGATTGCTGGTGGCGGTAATATTGGCGCTGGGCTTGCTCGCTCTCTGGAAAAGAATCATAGCGTAAAATTGCTTGAACGAAATAAAGAACGTGCTGAGCAGTTATCAGAAATGCTTGATAATACAGTGGTGTTTTGTGGTGATGCGTCAGATCAGGAGTTGTTATCAGAAGAACACATCGAACAAGTTGATGTATTCATCGCGGTAACCAATGATGATGAAGCTAATATTATGTCAGCCATGCTCGCTAAACGCATGGGTGCGCAAAAAACCATGGTGCTTATTCAGCGTGGTGCATACGTAGATTTAGTGCAGGGTGGCGAAATTGATATTGCCATATCACCACAACAAGCAACGATTTCCGCCCTGCTTACCCATGTTCGCCGCGGTGATATTGTTAATGTGTATTCATTACGTAAAGGCGCGGCAGAAGCCATTGAGGCGGTGGCCCATGGCGACGAACATACCTCTAAAGTTGTCGGCCGTGCAATCGCTGATATTAAGCTGCCTGCAGGTACCACGATTGGCGCGATTGTCCGTAATGATGATGTACTCATTGCCCACGACGACACGATAATTCACTCAGGCGATCACGTCATTATGTTCTTGATCGATAAAAAGCATATCAACGTAGTTGAAAAACTGTTCCAAGTTAGCGCTATCTTTCTCTAAATTACTCCTCACCTTTCGACACAAAGCAATTGTATCGAAAGGTGAATTTCACCTTCAAAACATGCAAATGAAAATCAATCTCAAAAGCATTTACTTCTGTACCCAAATCCATTACTCTCACGCTGTTTGATAATCAAGCGTTTTCTCTTTCTGTGAGAAGTTAATTTCACATTTTTTAATATAAATGGATTTCTTCAAATGATACACCCAACTTTAAACACCCCTCTTTGTGTTACATATTGCAGTGTTATTGGTATTCTTGTGTGTGGACTCTCGGCTAATGCCAATGCCGAAGCTAAAAACGACATTGAAAAACTAACCATCGTGGGCCAGCAAGATAGCGGCTACAAAGTCAGTGCAATGAACTCAGCAACAGGGCTTGATCTCAGCCACTTGCAAACTCCGCAATCGGTTATCGCTATCACCAGTGAATTTATGGCCGATCAACAATTAAATAGCGCTATTGAAGCCATCACCAGCGTAACCGGCATCAACGCCAGAGAAGCCGACAACGGTAAATATTCAATTTCAGCCCGAGGGATTAGCGTTACCAGTATTTTATATGATGGTATAGCAACTACTTATGATACCCGATTTAATTACGGCGATAACTTAACAGATACTGCTATTTATGAGCGAATTGAAGTTGTCCGTGGTGCCACAGGGTTAATGCTGGGGGCAGGTAATCCATCAGCAGCAATTAACTTAATACGTAAGCGCCCTACTGTGCATAACCAAGTAAATATTTCTGCAACGGTTGGTTCTTGGCAAAACTATCGTGGTGTGGTTGATGCATCGGGTAGTTTAAATAGCAGTGAAACAGTGCGTGCGCGTGCCGTACTCGCCTATCAAGATCAGCAATCATATCAAGACAGGTTCAGCCAAGATAAAACCACGTTATACGGTATTGTTGAAGCTGATTTAACCGATAACACGCTATTAACGGTGGCTATTGATAACCAAAAAACAACGCCTAAAGGCACGATGTCTGGCGGTTTACCTATTTTTTATAGCGATGGCAGCCGTACTAACTATGACCGAGAAACTTCAACAGCGCCAAATTGGTCATCTTCAACAACTGATGCCCTCAATAGCTTTATGAGTATTGAGCATTACTTCAATGCTAATTGGCAGCTAAGCGCGAGCTACATATATGGTAATAATGACCTACATTACGATGTTTTTTGGGCGACAGGTAACCCTGACTCACAAACGAATATAGGCATGATGCCCGGTTCAGTAAATTATATTGATGCCAAGCGGATTCAGCGCACCTACGAGATAGAGCTTACCGGTAGATTTAACTGGTTAGATCAAAGCCACCAAGTCATGTTTGGTTACAATAGCCAAGAGCAAGACTTTACAACCCCCTACTTCCCGGGGCAAGAAGAGGCAGAAATCATCGGCGATTTTACAGCCCCAAACTATGACTACCCAAAACCAACTTGGCAAGCTACACCCGCCTTTGGCTCTTATGGCACAACAGAGCAAAATGCTTTGTACTTTGCTTCACAACTTAATCTAACAAATTCACTCTCATTGGTTTTAGGAAGCCGATTAAATCAATGGCAA
This sequence comes from Pseudoalteromonas rhizosphaerae, assembly GCF_028885455.1. Taxonomy (NCBI): domain Bacteria; kingdom Pseudomonadati; phylum Pseudomonadota; class Gammaproteobacteria; order Alteromonadales; family Pseudoalteromonadaceae; genus Pseudoalteromonas; species Pseudoalteromonas rhizosphaerae. Next base: position 305,965 of record NZ_CP118496.1, on the reverse strand, counting down.
ACAAATCAAGATAACTTTGGCAGCCAACATGATTATAAATTAGATAACGAGCTGACCAATTATTTAGGTGCTACTTATAGCTTGGCAGATAATTGGGCACTTTATGCTAACTACACCGATATATTTACCCCGCAAAGCCGCGTCGATAAAAATGGTAATTACCTTGACCCAATTCAAGGTCAAAATTATGAGCTAGGTATCAAGGCCTCATTATTGGACGAGCGTTTAGACATTGCACTATCGGGTTTTGAAATTCAGCAAGACAATGTGGGCGAATACACTGGCGAAACAATTCCAGACACTCTTCAGGCAATTTATCAACCAATTGATGGTACGGTCACCCAAGGGCTTGAGTTTGAACTTAATGGTGCATTTACTGATAGTTGGAATGGCTATTTTGGCTACACTTATAGCGAAGGTGAAACGCCCGAAGGTGACATCCTCAATACCACAAACCCAAAAAATCAATTTAAGTTATTTACCACTTATAAATTAGATCACCTGTTAACAGGGTTGAAAGTCGGTGGCGGTTATCGCTGGCAAAGTCGCAGCTATGATGAAGTAAAAAACCCAGTTCACGGTCAAGTTGAAGTAGAGCAATCAAGTTATGGCATCGCAAGCCTTATGAGTAGTTATCAAATTAACTCACAAATGTCTGTTAGCGTAAATATTGATAACTTATTTGATAAAACTTATTACAACCAAATTGGTTTTTATAACCAATATCGCTACGGCAGCCCGCGAAAATTCTCCCTGCAGTTTGACTACAGCTTATAACCATTCAAGTTAACCAAAAAAAGCAGCTTAACTAAGCTGCTTTTTTTGTAGGAGTGTTATTTCTATCAGTTTATTGTACTTTGGCAAACTCTTCTTTCGATAGCTCACCGTTTTGATCTGTATCTAAGTCAGCAAAAATTTCAACTAACTGTGCATTCACAGAGGCTTCTTTTTGGCTAATCACGCCGTCTCCATCAGTATCAAATGTGTCAAAACTAACTGCTGCAAACGCAGTTGATGAAGCCGCTAAGGCAAAAATAGCAAGTGCTGTATTAATATGTTTCATAGTGTTATTCCTAATAATTTAAAAGAAAGAAATCCTTTTCAGAGATCCCTGTTTGTGGAAACTGAAATTACGCTTTTGAAAATTCTTCTTTTGATAACTCACCGTTTTGGTCAGTATCAAGCTCAGCAAACTTAGCTGAAATAGTCGCATCAGCAGATGCTTCTTGTTGGCTGATTACACCATTGCCATCAACATCAAGAGTATCGAAGTCAGTTGCTGCAAAAGCAGCTGATGATGATGCCAACGCGATAAGTGCTAAGGTTTTATTTAGTGTGTTCATAATTATCTTCCTTCCAAAATTTAGTGTGCTTGCTTAATCAAATGCGCAGGTCCTTTGCAAAGATCCTTGTATGAAAATAAGCGATTACGCTTCAGAAAACTCAGCTTTTGAAAGCTCACCATTACCATCAGTATCTAACTCAGCAAACTGGCTCATTAATTTTGCATCAACTGCCGCTTCGCTTTGGCTGATCGTGCCGCTACCATCAACATCTAAGGTGTCAAAGTCAGTACCTGCAAATGCTGCTGATGAAGAAGCTAATGCGATAAGTGCTAATGTTTTATTTAATGTGTTCATAATAAATATTCCTTCAAAGTTTATGGTTGTGAACTTAAGTGATAATCACCGTTTCGTTCAAGACAACTAGAGTATTACAACTTCGGTGCCAACAATTTATTATCATTAAAAATCATGAAGTTACATTGTATTTTGATGTTTTCGTGGAATTTAGAAGGACTATTCTGTTGCAGTTTAGCAACAAAATTTATGCGTTAACCTATAAAACCATATAAATCAAATGGTTAATAGTTATAAAAATGACACAACTCGATAAACTATGCTGATAATAGTGTTTTTTTCAAAGATGAGTACCCTAACCGCAACTGAACAGCAACTTTAACTGATAAAAATTAAATTTTTTTCATAAATTAACAATCTGAATTGTAAGGGGAAATTAAATTTATTTTGGTAAGTAAAAAATAAAAACGCAGTTAGTTTATGAAAATTCGTGTTTTGTTGCCATTATGCGAAACAATAGCAACGATATTGCAGTTTTAACGCTCTGGGTATTCTTACAATTTAATTAAGCACCAACAATTTCAATCACAATATGTGTTTTCACCGAATTGGCGATAAAACATAACTCATGAGCCTGGTGATGCATTTCTTCTAATTGCTCTGCACTAGGTTGCTCATTTTCGGCAAACTTCACACATGGTTTTAAAGTTACTTGAGTCATCGACATACGCCCATCACTAGCGCGCTGCATCAAACCAACGGCATCATCTTGATAGCTATCAACTATAAACTTATTTTTTGCCGCAATAGATAAGAAAAATAACATATGGCAGCTCGACAATGACGCAATAAATGCCTCTTCGGGGTCGACACTTTCTGCCACAGAATATGGCAGTGGCACGATATGCGGTGAGGAGGATGCAGCAATAGTTGCCCCACCATCAAATTGCCACAAGTGACCTCGGCTATATTTATTATCGATAAACAACTCTTCTGCTTGGCGAGACCACACAACACTTGCTACATATTCAGACATTGAAATTTTTCATCCTAAGTAAATTTACACATCCCACAGCCTAGCATTTTATCCGGCCGACTAAAATATCCGTAACGAGCATAAAAAGATTCTTTACCTTTGGCTGAGAGCAGTCCGATCGTCGCACCTTTTTTTGCTGCCCCAGCCAAATACATTTCTATATTATCCATAATCAACGCACCAATACCTTGCCTTTGAAAGTCAGGATCGACAACAACATCTTGGATATAAAAAAATAAACCACCATCACCTATTACACTACCCATACCAACAAGTAGCCCCTCCTGTCGGATCACTACATGAAATAACGAGTTGTTTAAACTAGTATTCGCCAGATCAGCGTTGACTTTACCCCAACCGACTTTCTCTCTTAATAAACAAAATTCTTCTAAAGATGGACAGCTAAGTTCCACGGTATAGCTAACACTTTTCACTAAGCCTAATCTCCGTCATTCAATATCTAATTCACCTTTGCTTAAGCGTTTTACAAAGCAACACTTACTGTTTAAATCTAAAATTAAATTACAGCACCAACGAAAATGCACTCAACCACAACAACTGCACACCATAAGCTAATCGTTGATAAGTGCCTACACTGCCTTTTTGCTTAAATGCTTGCGTCAACAAAACTAAAAAGTAACAGGCAATACACACACACAAAATTGAAAAAAGCCGAAATGAAATACTGGTATATGAACTTACAGCAACAAAAATTGGCGCAATCAGCAAAGACAGCAGCATTACCAAGCCAGCCCAAGAATGTATTTGGCAACTCAAAGTAGGGTTTTTAGTATTAGGATCCGCATCCATGGGGAAGTAACCGGCAATCCAGGTACCCACACCATGAATCATGACAAGCCAACCGACCAACATAATTAATATAGCGGTATTTTCCAGCTGTACGACATACCAACCAAATAAACAAAATAGTAACCCAAGAGGATAGTTATTAATAAGCGGGGATAGTTTTTCCGTGGGACTGCCAGCAGCACCGAGCTCGCTGCAAAATTGCTTTGCATGACTATAGTTTGGATAACACCTACCAGCGATATACACCCCAGCAACAATCCATATACTCGCGCTTAGTGCTGAATATAAACTGATAATCTCTAACATTAGCAACTTCCATGTATAAATTAATACCACGATAATAAGCTGATGTATTTATGTTGTAAATAATGCACTTAACCGCACAGGAAGCACACAGGCATAAAAAAAGCAGCCCGGGGGTATTGGCTGCTTTTGAACGTAATCAATGTAAAAGTCCTTTTAAAATTCCTTGTAGGCGGAAGCTATAATTAGGCCTTTGCGAACTCAGCTTTTGAGAGCTCACCGTTACCGTCTGTATCAAGCTCTGCAAATTTACTCATAAGCTCAGCATCAACCGATGCTTCACTTTGGCTGATTGCGCCGTTGCCATCAACATCTAGCGTATCAAAATCGGTAGCAGCAAACGCCGCTGATGAAGATGCCAGTGCAATAAGTGCTAATGTTTTATTTAATGTGTTCATAATTAATATTCCTTCAATGTACTATCAAAAAATTTGTCTCAATACTGGTTTTCAATGCGAGTAAAGTCTTCCTTGTTATCCTTTATCATGGGTTCCCTGCCCACTTAGGTTGTCTTTGGCAACTCAGGATAAACTCAGTATTAAATTATTAAGCTTTTGAAAACTCTTCTTTTGATAACTCACCGTTTTGGTCAGTATCACGCTCTGCAAATCTATTTAAAAGCTCAGCATCTTCTGCGGCTTCAACTTGACTGATCACACCATTTTCATCAACATCAAGGGTATCGAAGTCTAACGCCTCAAAAGCAAATGCTGCTGATGAAGAGGTTAATGCAATAAGTACTATCGCTTTATTTAGTATGTTCATTGGTTATCTCCTTTCACCTGAGATGATGAATAGTGTGTTACGAAGTCCTTTTCATTTTTCCCTGTCAAAAAGCGACATTAAGCTTTTGAAAACTCTGCTTTTGAAAGTTCGCCGTTACCGTCGGTATCAAGCTCTGCAAATTGGCTCATAAGCTCAGCATCAACTGAAGCTTCACTTTGGCTAATTGCGCCATTACCATCAACATCTAATGTGTCAAAGTCTGTTGCAGCAAATGCGGCTGAAGAAGATGCTAGAGCAATAAGTGCCAACGTTTTATTTAATGTGTTCATAATAAATATTCCTTCAATGTTTATGGTTTCGAACGATGTGCTAATCACATTTTCGTTCTGTACAACTAGACTATTACAACTTCGGTGCCACATTTAAAAAAACGTTTAAAATCAAATTATTAAAAATAAAATTTACTTTTGACTGGCTATTTACGGTGTTTTTTGTTGCTTTTTAGCAACACGTAAACCACCTATAAAATATAGTTTATAAAAATCAATTAATTAGGTTTAATAGAAAAGACACAGATCCGTACTTACAGTGTTCGTATTTATATTTTTATAGGCAAGAAGAGTGACAGGCGCTGAAATTAACCAGCTGAAAATTAGCAACTGAAATAAATAAAAAATCTATGTTGCTGATAATTAATAACAATAAAAATAAATTTAGAGTTCTTTAAGGTGGGTTACGGTATATCCGCTATTTTGTCGCAAAACAGCGAATATGCACAAATTTATACCAGTGGCTCAAGCACTGAAAGGTCAATAAAGTGGTCTTTCATGAAAGTTTTCATCTCGTCTTCACTTGCCGTTAGTTGAATACCAAACTGGGCGCTAGTGGCATGGCTTTTAACACTGCATATTTGTCCGCTAAACTCAGTAACACCTTTATTGTTTTTATCGAGCATAATATGACACTGAGTATTCTTTAATTCACTGAGATCAGCTTTACTTTTTACATCAAACATTACCCCAGTTACTGAGATATCTTTAATAACTCCTTGCATCTCGCGTTCGTCATTAAACTTTATTTTTGCAGCTAATAATGTGGGAATACGAGTTTGTGATCGCAAACTAAATAATTGCACTTCAGTTGGGAAATTTAAATAAATAAGCCGTGCCGGGTGCGACGACACTGACATAACCTGCTGACGAAATGCTATAACTTGCCCGCCACCGGTTTCAAGCACCGCTCTGACGATCACCACAACACCATCTTTTAAATATTCACCCGCGTTACTTAAGCGCTTGGCTGATGGATAATTTAAAATCACAAAACGCTCATGCAATAAACCAACAAATTCAGTTTTAATTCGCTTACTGGCTGTGGGTGTTAATATTTCGACATCAACAATGCTACCAGCACTAATGTAGGCAAGGTTTTCTAAGTTTAATTGTTGTCTTGTTTTTGCCATTTCCTTTCCAACTATAAATAACCTTGTACAAGTGCTCGCTTTTATACAAACTAACCACGCCAGAAGGTCGGTGTAAACAACACTAATAAGGTGAATATCTCTAATCGCCCGAACACCATCGCAATGGTTAATAGCCATTTAGCGCCATCACTAATAGCGCCATAATGCGACGCAACATCCCCCAAACCAGGGCCGAGGTTATTTAAGCAAGCTGCGGTGGCTGAGAACGCCGTTATGTTATCCATACCGGTCCCCATTAACGCTAACATAATAATGACAAATACCAACGCATAAGCAGAGAAAAATCCCCATACGGCTTCAACTACTTTATCTGGTAATGCCTTACGACCAAGTTTAATAGAGTAAATAGCACGAGGATGCACTAACCGATTAAGCTCACGTATTCCTTGCAGATAAAGTAAAAACACTCGGACTACTTTCATACCGCCGCCAGTGGAACCTGCACAACCACCAATAAAGCTCGAAAATATCAGTAAAATAGGCAAGAATAAGGGCCATGCTGAAAAATTATCGGTGGCAAAACCCGCAGTAGTACTAATTGATACCGCTTGAAATAATGCCTGATCGAGCGTTTCGTCACCGTTTGCATATATGTTATTGGACGACAGTACAGTAAAACACACTATCACCAGCGCTAGTTGAATAAACAAAAACACTTTAAACTCAGGGTCGCGGATATACACTCTGAGATTTCGACTCGAAACAGCTGCGTAATGCAAGGTGAAATTAACGGCAGCGATGATTAGAAATATCACGCAAATAAAGTTGATTAATGGACTGTCAAAATGTCCCATAGAAGCATCGTAAGTAGAGAATCCGCCTATTGCAACAGTAGAAAATGAATGACAAATAGCATCAAACCAATTCATTCCGGCAGCCCAGTACGCTAAAGTACACGCGATAGTTAACGACACATAAATATACCAAAGATGTTTTGCGGTATCGGCAATACGTGGCGTCATTTTGGAATCTTTTACAGGCCCTGGAGTTTCAGCTCGATACAACTGCATACCACCAACGCCAAGCATGGGTAGCACTGCAACCGCTAATACGATTATCCCCATACCGCCTAACCATTGCAGTTGTTGGCGATAAAACAATACCGATTTAGGGAGATATTCAATGCCTGTTAACACTGTAGCACCGGTTGTAGTTAGCCCTGAAAACGCTTCGAATACCGCATCCGCTAATGATAAATTAGGTTCTTGTAAAAAAATCAGCGGTAAAGATGCGAATGCCCCTAGAACTAACCAAAATAGCACCACAATTAAAAAACCTTCGCGAGCTTTTAAATCTCCCTGCTCGCGTCTATTTGGATAGTATGCAAGTAAACCAATAATGACACTGAATATAAATGCGAGAACAAATGGCACGCCACCACCATCTTTATAAATGAGCGATACAATTGCCGGCGGCACCATAGTGATACTGAACAGTACAACCAGTTGGCCGAGAATTTTTATGATGGTACGAAATTGCATTGAGCTATCGCTTTTTTATTAAGTAATGATTAGTGCGTGAATGCTATTGTCTTACTCTTTAATACTTAACTCAACCGCGCCATGGCTCAAATCATAAATATCTTTTATGGCTTGTGTGGCTTGGCGGCTATCTATAGTAATAACCCATTCTATATTAGCAGTAAATTGCTTTTCTATGTTAAGTACTTGAAATTGCGTTTTTAGTAACTGCTCTATCGCTCCTTGCGCGCTGTAATCACTACAGCCCACCAGCTCAACACTAGGAACTTTTAATGTAGTTGTTAAATGTGCCAAGGCATTATTTAGCGAGCCGCCATATGCTCTGACTAACCCGCCAGTACCCAGCTTTATACCGCCAAAATAACGAGTAACTACCGCGGTGACTTCTCCAAGCCCAGATCCCATTAATACATTAAGCATAGGTTTGCCTGCAGTACCATTTGGTTCACCATCATCAGAGAAACCATAAACATGACTACCACCAGGATTACCTGCAACATGCGCCCAACAGTTATGACGAGCATCGCTATATTTACTTTCAATCTCACGGATAAACGCTTTTGCCGAGGCTAAATCTGGCGTATGAGCAATATGCACAATAAAGGTGCTTTTTTTTATTTCTTCTTGATGAAAAACGGTTGCTGCTGGGTACTTATATTCTGACATTCTTTGATAAACCCAAATAATGAAGCAAAAAATGGGGCCATATGGCCCCAACTTTTAACACCGGATGATTAATCTAATGCTAAATCACGGGTCATATTTTCTAAGCTATCTTCATGAACAATAATGTTGTCCTCGATGCGAATACCGCCAAATGGTTTAAACGCTTCAACCTTTTCCCAGTTAATAAACTGCTTGTTGTCTGTTTGCGTTAAATCACCAAGTAATGAATCGATAAAGTACAAACCAGGTTCAATCGTGAATACTTGGTTTTTCTCAATCAAGCGCGTACAACGCAAGAATGGATGACCTTCTGGTGGCGCTTGATGTGTACCCTTTTCATCAGCCATAAAACCACCCATATCGTGCACTTGTAAACCAAGATGATGGCCAAGCCCATGCGGAAAGAAAGTCGACGTAATACCGCGCTCAACGATCTCAGTGGCTGGTAACTTAACAATATTAAAATCACTAAGCACCTGAGCAATACGTTGATGGCAATCTAAGTGCAGTTCACCGTATAACAAACCTGGTTTCAGTGCTTTACCCAATGCAATTTGATGCTGTGTCATTGCGGCAATTAATTCGGCAAACTCGCCCGACTTTTTAAAATCATAAGTACGAGTTATATCTGCAGCATAGCCATTAAAATTAGCGCCAGCATCAATTAAGAACGAATGATGTGCTTTTGGGGCTTGAGGCTCAAAATGAGTGTAGTGCAAAATAGCGCAATTTTCGTTAAGCGCAACAATATTGCCATACGGCATTTCGTTTTCGCTTTGGCGAGTGGCCATTAAATACGCTTGCTGAATATCAAATTCAGAGCCACCGTTAAAAAAGGTATCACGCGCAGCTTTGTGGCCATCAACCGCAATACGATTAGCTTGGCGTAAGCATTCAAGTTCGTATTGAGTTTTATAAGCACGGTGGTAATTAAAGTAATTGAGCACCGGCTCTGGGTTCATAATGCTAAAGCCTAGCGCTTGAGCTACTTCTAGGTATTCACCGATATAAGCGTACTTCGCCTTATCGTATGGTAATAGTTTTTCAACTTGATCAGGCTGTAATAATAGCTCGATATCAAAGTAATCAGCCCAAAAATCTCGTGGCTCATCTGGTACTTTGTGCCAAAAATCGACAGGGCGATAAAAAATCAGTTTTGGTTTATCACTGCCATTCACAACAATCCAACAGTGTGGATTATCGATGACCGGTAACCAAGCTTTGAAATGCGGGTTGACTTTAAACGGATAATACATATCGTCTAAAAACTGACGTTTAGCTTGTCCTGAATGGATCACTAAACCTTCTAATCCTTCACGCTCAATAATAGTACGAGTACGCTGCTGCAGTGTTGCAATATGTTCGGCGTATAAAACGGCTAATTTATCCATAGAAAACCCATCTGTTAAATTTAACTTATTTTAAGTCTAACATAGACCCTGTTTAACCCCAATGCAGATGCGCTAAAGCACTTGTGCCTTAGCCACCCATCTTCATATCCAATATTGGTGCCAGTATGTTTCCTTCGCGCCCTAAACGCGTGTGATAAACCTGACGATAAGCAAACACATTTTTTACGTACTCCCGAGTTTCACGGTACGGGATAAGCTCAATCCATAATTCAGCAGGCATAGCTTCATTTGGTAACCACTTTTTGATTCTATGGTAACCAGCGTTATACGAGGCAGTTGCTAATATTTCGTTGCCATGGTTTTTGTTTTTTAAATATTCTAAATACTCTGTGCCTAAACGTATATTTGTTTTCGGCTGATTTAAGCGACTTCCTGAAACAGTACTTTTATTGACATACTTCGCTGTACTTGGTAGTAACTGCATTAAACCACGCGCATTGGCGTGAGAACGCGCATCAGGTGCAAAAGAACTTTCACGGCGCGAAATAGCAATGCTCCAAGTAACATCTATATGATTACGTTTACTATAACGCTCAAATAAATCTTGAAAAGCAAATGGGAAACGTAACTCTACATAATCCCATGCCTTAATTTGCGCTAAAGTATAAATAGTACTGTCGTACCAATCTAATTCTGCTGCGAGTTTTGAAGCCGCGAGCTTTTCTCCATCGCTAGAAGTGCTTGTTAAATAATTCCATTCGCGACGAGCCGAAGTAAACCGCTCAAGTTCATACATCGCTTTAGCACGTTTAAAACCTGGGGCATTAGCGACCTCATGCATTAATTTATCGCTCACTAACAATGGTTGATTATTGAGCTCAATAGGTAACCCCAACCGCGCGGCAGCCAAAAAGCCATAATAATCACGCTCTTTTGCGACTATTTGCCAAATAGCTTTAGCACGCTGTGTATCACCTCGTTGAGCTAAACTGTAGGCTAACCAATATTGCTGACCCAGACTGAGATTTTCTTTACCTGTAAAAAACGCTACGATGCCCGACCAATCCTGAGTTTTCAGCATATTGCCTAACTGCCATTGCATTAATTTACGATCTTGACGATCTTTGGGCACTTTACTCAACCAGAAACGTGCCTCAGGATGACCTCTTGATGCCAACGCTAAAGCAAAACTATAATACACATCAGCCTTTTTCTCGTCAGAATAGTTAAACATTTTGTCTAACTTTTCCCACGCCTTGAGCGCTAAGGTTTTATCTCGCCAAATTAAGCGTTTAATTCCATAGTGTGCAATTTCGCTTTCCTTAACTGTTTTATGCTTGTAACGATACATTCCTGCAACTGCACTGGGATCGCTGCGAACTTTTCGATAAAAGTCAGCCAAGTATTGCTCATTTTTTGGTAATAAAGTTTTTAAGTATGGCAATAAACTTTGCGAACCACCTTGTGCTGATAACGTAATACGTTGCCATATTTGCTCTTGGCTCATATAACCTTTTTTACGCCAAGTACTAAATAATAGGTCACATTCTTCAGGCTGTGATTTCCCAACAGTCCATAAATTTGTTACTTGTCTCATTATCGCTTGTTCTGGTGCCCCTAAATCAAGCTGATACTGCAGGTAAGTGCAAGTCAGTTCAGTATTTGTAGTCTCACGATAATTATTAATAAAAGCGGCTTTGCGGTTTTGCTTTTGCAAATTCTGCAGCCATGCTTTGCGCACCGGCCACTCTAAAGGCGTACTTTGGTAAATAGTTAAATAACGCTCTATTTCAGATTGGTGCTCAATATCGGGATGGCGCTGCCAATAGACTTGTTCCACATAAGGCTTTAATGGATGGTCTAGCTGTGCTGTAATTTCTTTAAACTCCTGATAACTAGCATATTTAACTTTTCTTTCAGCATCTAAAAATGCGTCATGTTCAGTATTAGCGTAGGCAGAAAATAAAGGAAATAATAATGCTGCTGCCGTTACACTTAAAAATTGTTTTTTCATGATGACCTTAAATATTCAAAGGTAAATAAAAGACAAACACTTCGCCTACACCTTAGCACCAAACAAGCTATATTTTAACCAGTAGTAAGACACCACAGTAAATTTTTCGTTGCATTTTTAATTTAAAGCAAGCACACTGATTGAAATGCAAACTCATCGTACCAGTCTTAGTTCACTAACTAGGGAGAATAATAATGTTATATAAAAGCGATTCCTTTGAAGTTGCTTTCATCAAGGATAATATCGCCGAGTTCAAATTTTGTGTTGCAGGTTCTGTAAACACTTTGTCTCAGCAAACCTTGAAAGATTGCGCCTCTGCATTAAAAGAATTAGCCGCAAACAGCGATATCAAAGGCATGATTTTTACCAGTGATAAAGAACACTTTATTATTGGTGCCGATATTTTCGAATTTTTACCTACCTTTACTAAACCAGAAGCTGAATTAGTAACGTGGATCAAAGATGCCACTGATGTTTTTGACGCGCTAGAAGATTTACCATTCCCAACTTTAAGCGCTATCAATGGCTTAGCACTTGGTGGTGGTTGTGAGTGGGTACTTGCTACCGATTATCGTGTTGCTAGCACTGATGCTAAAATTGGTCTACCAGAAGTAAAACTTGGCATCATGCCTGGATTTGGCGGTACAGTTCGCTTACCACGTATTGTTGGTGCTGATAATGCGATGCTTTGGATCACCTCTGGTGCCGAAAACCGCGCAGCTGATGCTTTAAAAGTAGGTGCAGTTGATGCGGTAGTTAGTACTGACAAACTTATAGAGTCAGGAATTTCAACGCTTGAATTAGCAATCTCTGGAAAACTAGATTGGCAAGCTAAGCGACAAGTAAAATTACAACCACTTAAATTGAACCGTGTTGAGCAAGGTATGAGCTTTGCAATGGCAGAAGGTATGGTAATGGGTAAAACCAAAGGCCACTATCCTGCTCCTATTATGGCAGTTCGTACTATTAAAGCAGCAGCAAACTGTACTCGTGATGAAGCAATGGCGATTGAAAATGCCAACTTTGCTAAATTAGCACGCACTCCAGAAGCCGCAGCCCAAACGGGTATTTTCTTAGCAGATCAATACATCAAGGGGAAAGCGCGCAAACAAGCTAAAACCAGTGATGTAGTAATTAAACAAGCTGCAGTACTTGGTGCTGGTATTATGGGTGGCGGTATCGCTTACCAGTCAGCTTATAAAGGAACACCTATTATAATGAAAGACATCCAACAGGATGCGCTTGATTTAGGTATGGGTGAAGCATCTAAGCTATTAGGTCAAAAAGTTCAACGCGGCCATATGGCGATGGACAAAATGGTAGCAACGTTAGGTAAAATCAAACCAACTCTTAATGATAGCGATTTACAAAGCGCTGATATCATTGTTGAAGCAGTTGTTGAAAACCCTAAAGTTAAACAAGCCGTTTTAGCAGGTCTTGAAAAAGACATGCCTGCAGGTACTATCTTAACGTCTAACACATCAACTATTCGTATTGATGAATTAGCCACAGCTCTTGAAAAACCTGAAAATTTCTGTGGTATGCACTTCTTTAACCCAGTGCCAAAAATGCCACTGGTAGAAATTATTCGCGGTGAGAAAACTTCAGAGCAAACGATTAACGCCGTTGTTGATTACGCCTTAAAGTTAGGTAAATCACCTATCGTTGTTAACGATTGCCCAGGATTCTTTGTAAACCGTGTATTATTCCCATACTTTGCCGGCTTTAGTAAGTTAGTTGTTGAAGGCGCTGATTTTGCCAAAGTAGATAAAGTAATGGAAAACGTATTTGGCTGGCCTATGGGTCCTGCATACTTACTTGATGTTGTCGGTATTGATACGGCTTACCACTGTACTGGCGTGATGGCAGATGGTTTCCCTGAGCGCATGTCACGTGCCGAAAAAGATCCGGTAACAATATTCGCTAACGAAAAGCGTTTTGGTCAAAAGAACAAAGCGGGTTTCTACCAGTATGCTCCGGATCGTCGCGGTCGCTTGAAAAAAGCTCAAGATCCACAAGCAGTTGAGCTACTTAGTGCAATCACTGATGCACCGAAAGAGTTTGATAAACAAGAAATTATCGACCGTTGTATGATACCTATGATCAACGAAGTGCTACTGTGTTTACAAGAAAACATTGTTGCTTCTCCACAAGAAGCTGATATGGCACTTATTTACGGTATTGGTTTCCCTCCATTTAGAGGCGGCGCGTTCCGTTACTTAGATCAAACTGGACTAGCTAACTTTGTTGCAACAGCTGACAAATACGCTCATCTAGGTGCGATTTACCAAGTATCTGAACAAACTCGCAAATGGGCTGAAGAAGGCCGTATTTTCTATAAGGTGGAAGGATAAGACCATGAATACTCCAGTAATTGTAGATTGTATCCGCACGCCAATGGGCCGTTCAAAAAACGGTGTATTTAAACATAAGCGTGCAGAAGATTTAAGCGCCCACCTAATGAAGGGCTTACTTGATCGCAACCCAGCCGTTGATCCAGCATCGATTGACGATATCTATTGGGGTTGTGTACAACAAACTTTAGAGCAAGGTTTTAACGTTGCTCGTAATGCCGCATTACTTGCCGGCATTCCTCACACAGTGCCAGCGGTAACAGTAAACCGCTTATGTGGATCATCAATGCAAGCATTACACGATGCTGCTCGCGCAATCATGACTGGCGCTGGTGATACCTACATCATTGGTGGTGTTGAGCACATGGGTCATGTGCCAATGACCCACGGTAACGACTTTCACCCAGGCTTAGCAACTTCAATTGCACAAGCATCTGGCTCAATGGGCTTAACCGCAGAGTACCTTGCAACTATTCACGGTATTACCCGTGAGCAGCAAGACCAATTTGCATACCGCTCACATCAACGAGCTCATGCAGCAACGGTTGAAGGACGTTTCCGCCGCGAAATCCTCGCAATGGAAGGTCATGACGCAGATGGTTCACTGATTTTAGTTGAAGATGACGAAGTAATTCGTCCAGAAACAACGGTAGAAGGCTTATCACAGCTTCGCCCAGTATTTAACCCTGCATCAGGCTCAGTCACTGCCGGTACGTCTTCAGCTCTTTCTGACGGCGCATCTGCTATGTTAGTAATGAGCGAAGAAAAAGCCAAAGCTTTAGGCTTACCAATTCGTGCACGTGTTAAAGCCATGGCGGTTGCAGGTTGCGATCCATCAATCATGGGTTACGGCCCAGTACCAGCAAGTAAAAAAGCATTAGCACAAGCCGGTATCACTATTGATGATATCGATGTTGCTGAGCTTAACGAAGCATTCGCAGCACAGTCACTACCAGTATTAAAAGACCTAGGTCTTGCTGATGTAGTTGATGAAAAAGTGAATTTAAACGGCGGTGCTATTGCTCTGGGTCATCCTTTAGGTTGTTCTGGTTCACGTATCAGCACCTCACTTATTCACTTAATGGAAGATAAAAACGCAAAATATGGTTTAGCAACTATGTGTATTGGTTTAGGCCAAGGCATCGCAACTGTATTTGAACGTGTGCAAGATTAATAAAATGTATTAAGTAATACCTTGGTGATAAAAAGCCGCGTTGATTAAATCAACGCGGCTTTTTTATAATTAATTTTTTGCAGCTAAGTTATGTCGCTTTATAAGCACAAGTGAAGTGACTTTATTTATCAGGCTGAGGTCGTTAAACTAGCAGCCTTAAATTAATCGTTAAGCGCTAAATAAACAGTAAAGGTTATGCAATGAGTTTTGAGAATCCCGATCACCAATTAGATGCCATTGGCCTACGCTGTCCGGAGCCTGTAATGATGATCAGAAGCGCGGTACGTAAAATGGAAAATGGCGAAACTTTATTAATTATTGCCGACGATCCATCAACCACCCGTGATATCCCCAGCTTTTGTATGTTTATGGATCATACACTGTTAGAAAAAGAAGTAGATGCCATACCGTATCGATATTTAGTTAAAAAAGGGCTATAAATCAATAATTAACCCTAATTAAAACATTCATTAATCCCAGTAAAAGTTTAATTTCAACTGCCACTGAAACTCTGTTGCATGTTTATAACCAAATCGTATGTCGAAATCTTGATTGATAGGCACTGATAGCTCGATGTTCGTTGCAATACCGCTTAACTGTTGGTGATAAAACTTCTCAATTGATGTTCTTAGTTTTAAATTAGAAGTTACAGTCGTTAAAAATCCTAGCTCTATTGAAGTATCCAGCCATTGTTGGGTGCTTTGTAATTCACCAGCATAACCATTAATCATACCGTACACTAGCGACTGATTAGCATTTAATAACCATGACTTTCCAACTCCTGCCATGGCAAATGTACTTGAGCAACTAAAGCACTGACTGCGATTTCTTTCATAACCTACATTTATCTGCCATGCCCAACCGCCTTCATTTGGCCACTGACTATAGGCTGGGTTAAATGATTCTAGATCTAAAAGATGTAATTTTTCTAGATATAACTGCGAATCAAATAAAGCAACCTCAACATCCAACATCTCTAAATTAGAGTAAGGAACTCTGGCAATATCAGAAGCTAATGAATCAAAATAACTCAATCTGAAACCTAAATTTAGGCTTTGTTCATTTTTATACACAGTCGAAGAAATAGATATATTTGAGGGTTTCTGAGCTGAATGCGGTGCATATTTATCATAATTAATAAAAGAGGTTTCTTTACCTGGAGGTAGGACTAAACGAGCTTTAATAAGAGCTTTTTTTAACTTTTCAATGTGTTCAACATCATATTTTTTTATTTGCTGCAACTGAACAAACTCAAAAAGAGTTTCAATAATTCGTTTTTTAGTTACCACATCTAGATTTGTAAATGTCAGCTCAAAAAGTATATTTTGCGAATGATAAATAGCTAAAGCCAGCTTAGAGTCTTTTACTGAAAGATTGTTTTCATATTGATTAAAAACACTACTTCTTGAAGGAGTAAACTCAATCTGCTTTACTAGCTTTTCGTTATTATATTGAGCACTATTTAAGCGAGAAAAAATAGTCGCAGGAATAACCCAAGGCGAAAGCTCATTCGTTAACTGCTCCCCTATAATTAATTCAACAACCCTTGCGATATGAAATGCACAGTTTTCATCCGCAAAATAGTAAGAATACTTAGCCCCCATAATTTCCCATAAATGATTAGTTAAAAAGAGGACGTCTTCTTGGCTAAAGTTAAGCTTATATTCCCATATATCTCTCAGCTCTATTTCACCATAGTTATGTTGATGACGGTAAAATAGTTGATCAGAAAAACCAGCCTCGTAACCGCCAAATAACCCTTTCGTAATATAGACCAAACCGTTTTCATTATCAGGAACTAGTGCCCCATAATTTAAGCTGTAATCTAGTAACTTATTGTGCTCTGGCGTTGATCTATTTAGCTTTAAAAGCATATGGCCATAAAGCGAAGCCGGATTACTCATATACCCTGAAGCAAAGACTAAACTTACAGAGTGAATAGGTTGTTTATCTCTCCACTCTATAAGTTCGGTGCATTCAACCTTTGGCTCTGAGAATTCAAGCCCTTGTGATAGTAACCACTGATATCTAGCAGGATACTTGCATTGCATTTGTGCGTCTTTATTAAATGCATCAATCGTTGCTTTTAACTCGGATGAAGGGTTATTTTTGCCATTTTTTGAGATAAAAAATGAATCACTCTCAATATAACTTTGAGGAGATGATGCGTTTTTATAATGCCCTAATTTCAACCAGGTTGGATGCTCGGAAAGTGAGCTAGATGAATAAGATGAAAACGTAGCAAACAGTGCTAGTGCTGGTAAGTATTTGATTGTAGTCATAAGTATGAGTAGGTGCTGACACCTACTCTATTAACAGTTAAATAACTGGGCAAGTAGCTGCAAACTGTGTAGTCACTTTGCTTTCAACAATTGCATATAATGCTTGAGGATTTTGAGCAGGTTTAGTCGCAAAATCGTTACGGATAGCATTTACAATTTGACCATGAGAACTAGCGTCACAACCACGTACATTTAGCATTGCAGTAACATACTCACCTTCACCTTCAGCAATTTCTTGCTCAAGTACAGGGAATGTTTGTTGAATAAATAGAGCTGTTTTTGCACCTGCGCCTTCACAGCTACCAACAGATGATATATTTGAAGATACTGCTGTAGTACCTAAATCCCAAATAATATTTGAAATTGCTGCTGCGGTTCCATTCTCTGGAAATACCATTGCGCCGATACCACAATCCTGCCAAGGGTTAAGACCCTCTTTAGCCTGTAATGGAGCGGCTATAAAAGCCCCCGCTAAAACAACTGCTGTTACTGTAGTTTTTAACATCTGTAATCCTATTTTAATTTTTTTTATTCATATTAACGATCCAAGTATATTATGATTATATTTGGCGCTTTAGAGGTTTTAAATTATTTTTGATATAGTACTCAAAAATAATTGACTTCGATTATTACAAAAAATCTGTACCAATTTTAACAGGGTGTTATTACTTCTGTAAATATAATCAGACATTATAATGGCAATATTTACCCTGTAGCTCTATTTTTTAGTTATTGTTACTTTTGGCTGATCGTTATTATGATAATCGATGCTAACGATGTAGCTGCCTTTAATTGCAGGAGTGAAGCTAAAATAATTATAAGTAGTGTCACAATCGGCAACAACGCTTTGCCCTAACGTCAGAGATTGACCGGTTGGATCTTGTTCACTGAACCCACAGTTATAACCTGCGCTCCACTCCATATCAGCGATTTTAAACTCATACACTTTACCCGGTGTTGAAAACTTTACTTGTGCTTGATAAAGCGCAGGCGCGACTTGAGTAAATTCATATTGCGTTTCTGCATCCCATAAATTGAAGTCGCCGCGTAGGTACATTGTACGGTCAAGTTCTTGGCCTGGCAGTACATCGCTAAGATCTGGCATTTGTATTTGGCTCGAACAAGCACTCAGTAAAGCAACTAGAGCCACTGTTAATATACGTTTCATAGGTATTCCCTCTAATACTAAAAAGCCAGCATAGCTGCTGGCTTTTTAAGCGAAGCTGAATTTATTTCTGTAATACAGAAATATCAGCAATATCTAAAAATAGACCACTCAGTTGACTTAGTAATGCTAAACGGTTTTGCTTAACGGCTTCATCGTCTGCCATTACCATCACGTTGTCGAAGAAGTTATCAACACTTTCACGAATACCCGCAAGTTGGGCAAGCGCTTCTTGATAGTCGCCAGCCGCGTATAACGGCGCTAATTCAGTGGCAAACTTAGCAACTTGTGCCGCTAATGCCTTTTCGGCATCATCGCTTAATAAGCTCTCATCAACAGTGCCTTGCGTTGTAATGTCATTTTTAGCCAGAATATTACTTACCCGTTTATTAGCTGCTGCAAGCGCTTCTGCGGCGTCTAATGTACGGAAGTGACTTACCGCTTTAACACGACGGTCAAAATCAACAGGCTTAGTTGGGCGACGTACTAGTACAGCTTGAATAACGTCTACTTCAATACCTTCATCTTGATACCATGCACGAAAACGCCCTAGCATAAATTCAAACACATCGGCTGATACATTTAAGTTAGTTAGCTTGTCGCCAAACAGGGTTTGTGATTTTGCGACTAGATCTAAAATATCAAGTGGTAGTTCTTTTTCTACCATGATACGCAGCGCACCAATGGCTGCACGACGAAGCGCAAACGGATCTTTATCACCTTTTGGTGCTTGGCCAATACCAAAAATACCTACCAGTGTATCGAACTTATCGGCAATCGCTACCGCGCAGCTAATTAAGTTTGTAGGTAAATTATCACCGGCAAAACGCGGCATGTATTGCTCGTTTTGGGCAATGGCAACATCTTCGGCTTCACCGTCATGGCGTGCATAGTGCATCCCCATCACACCTTGTACGTCAGTAAACTCCATCACCATTTCGGTCATTAGATCGGTTTTACTTAATAAACCAGCACGCTTAGCAAGTGTTTTATCGGCACCTAATTGCTCAGCAATGTAACCAGCAAGTTCACTAATACGCTCTGACTTATCTTTAAGCGTACCCAATTGCTGTTGGAACAATACGCTATTAAGTGATTCTAAACGGCTTTCAAGAGTTTTCTTTTTATCTGTTTCAAAGAAGAACTGCGCATCAGCTAAACGCGGGCGCACTACTTTCTCGTTACCAGCAATAACTACGCTTGGGTTTTTACTTTCGATGTTTGAAACAAACAAAAACTTATTAAGTAGCTTGCCGTCTTGATCAAGTAATGGGAAGTATTTTTGATCGTCTTTCATGGTGTAGATCAGCGCTTCGGCTGGTACATCTAAAAACGCTTCTTCAAATGTTGCAGTAAGAGTTACTGGCCATTCAACCAATGAAGTTACTTCTTCAAGTAAATCTTCATCCATAGCTACTACTGCATTAACGGCTGTTGCTGCAGCTTCGATTTGGCTTCGAATTTGTGCTTTACGCTGCTGGTAATCAGCAACAACATGTGCAGACTTAAGCACCTCAAAAACATCATCAGCGTGTTTGATTGTGATTTTTTCTGGATGATGAAAACGATGGCCTTGCAGTTGGTTACCCACTGCTTTACCAAGGACTTCGCCTTCAATTAGCTGATCGCCAAACAAAATAGTTGCGGTATGAACAGGACGAATAAATTGTGTTTTATTCGCCCCCCAACGCATTGGTTTAGGAATAGGAAGTTTAGCTAACGCTTTATTTACCGCATCAGCCATCAAGGCTGTGGTTTCTTTGCCTGCTACTTTAGCAATGTGTAACAACCATGCACCTTTATCGGTCTCGAGTGTTTGCGCTTCACTTACTTCAATACCACAACCACGAGCCCAACCCATTGCAGCTTTGGTCGGCTTGCCATCGGCATCAAATGCAGCCTTCGTTGCTGGACCACGTTTTTCTACTTCTTTGTCTTGTTGCTGAGCTTCAAGTGCTGTTACTTGTAAACCTAAGCGACGAGGAGATGCATACCAGCTTACGCCTTGGTGATTAAGCTCTAGACTCTCAAGCTCTGCAGTCAGATTTGCAGCAAATGCTTCGGCAAGTTTACGCAATGATTTTGGTGGCAACTCTTCGGTGCCAATTTCTACTAATAAATTTTGTGCTGACATGCTTACTTATCCTTACACAACGGGAAACCAAGCGCTTCGCGTTTGTCATAATAACTTTGTGCACACGCTTTAGATAATGCACGAACGCGCAAGATATAACGCTGGCGCTCTGTCACCGAAATAGCGTGACGTGCATCCAATAAGTTAAATGCGTGTGATGCTTTCATTACTTGCTCATAAGCAGGTAATGGTAAGCTTGCTTCAATTAGCTTTTGGCTCTCAGCTTCGCATTTATCAAACTGGGCAAATAAATCGTCAACATTTGCATGCTCAAAGTTATAAGTTGATTGCTCAACTTCGTTCTGATGGAATACATCACCGTAAGTAACACGGCCCATTGGGCCATCAGCCCATACTAGATCGTAGATGCTATCTACGCCTTGAATGTACATAGCTAAACGCTCAAGACCATAAGTGATCTCACCAGTAACAGGAGAGCACTCTAAGCCCCCTACTTGTTGGAAGTAGGTAAACTGGGTTACTTCCATACCGTTTAACCAGATCTCCCAACCAAGACCCCATGCGCCTAGCGTAGGTGATTCCCAGTTGTCTTCAACGAAGCGTACTTCGTCAGTAAGGGTATCAATGCCAACAGCCGCTAATGAGCCTAAATATAGCTCCTGGATGTTATCTGGTGATGGTTTTAATACGACTTGGAACTGGTAGTAATGTTGCAGGCGATTTGGATTCTCACCATAACGGCCATCGGTAGGACGACGACATGGTTGCACATACGCGCTCGACATTGGTTCAGGACCAATAGACTTTAAAAATGTTTGCGGATGAAATGTGCCTGCACCAACTTCCATATCAAGTGGCTGAATAATGACACAGCCTTGCTGTGCCCAGTAATCCTGTAAAGCCAGGATCAAACCTTGAAAGGTTTTAACGTCATATTTTTGCATATTTGGCTTTTAGTATCTGCTGTGATGTAGCGTGAAAATTACCTTCAGTATACCTTGTGCGTAGTCATGTTTTAAGCAGTTTGTGCAATTGAGAAAATAAAAAAGGAGCCTAAGGCTCCTTTTTTGTAATTACTATAATTTAATTATACGTCTAAGTTAACTACACGTAGTGCATTCGTTTCTATGAACTCACGACGCGGCTCAACTTGGTCACCCATCAAGGTTGCGAATAATTGGTCTGCACCAACAGCATCTTCAATGGTTACTTGTAACATGCGACGCGCTGAAGGATCCATGGTAGTTTCCCACAGCTGACTTGGATTCATCTCACCTAGTCCTTTATAGCGCTGGATATATAGCCCACGCTTAGATTCTGCGATCAACCATTCCAATGCATCCACAAAGTTATCAACAGCTAGTGTTTTCTCTCCACGTTGAATATAAGCACCTTCACTTAAGATATTGGCAATGTTAGTACCAGTTACTGCGATGCGTTTATAATCACGTGAAGAGATAAAATCATGGCTCAGTACGTGTGCCTTATCAACACCGTGTTGGCGAATATTGATAACTGGGTAATATAAGTTACGCTCAGTATCATGCTCTGTTGCAGCAGCGAAGATAGTTGCATCTTCATCACGTGCGACTAAGTCATCGACTAACGTTTTGGTCCACTCGATTACTTTAGCTTCATCGGCTAAATCAGTTTCGTTTAGCTCTGTTTGATAGATCAAACGTTCCATAACCGTATTCGGGTATTTACGTTTTAAGCGCTCAATAACTTTAACGGTGTTTTGATAATCATGAACGATAGCCTCTAAAGCTTCACCTTCAAGTGCAGATGCATCAGCACCGGTATAAAGTGCGGCACCATTTAATGCTAATGAAGTTAGGTATTCGACAAGTGCTGGATCATCTTTAATATAGCGCTCTTGTTTACCTTTTTTCACTTTATAAAGTGGTGGTTGAGCAATATAGATATAACCACGTTCAACGATTTCTGGCATTTGACGGTAGAAAAAGGTCAACAGTAACGTACGAATGTGCGAACCATCGACGTCAGCATCGGTCATGATAATGATGCGGTGATAGCGTAATTTTTCAGGGTTATACTCATCGCGGCCAATACCACAACCAAGGGCTGTAATTAACGTGGCAACTTCTTGTGAAGATAACATCTTATCAAAACGCGCTTTCTCTACGTTTAGTATTTTACCTTTAAGCGGAAGAATCGCTTGATTCTTACGGTTACGACCCTGCTTGGCTGATCCGCCAGCAGAGTCCCCTTCCACTATATATAGTTCAGACAGGGCTGGATCTTTTTCTTGGCAATCCGCTAACTTACCAGGTAAACCTGCTAAGTCCATTGCGCCTTTACGACGAGTCATTTCACGGGCTTTACGCGCCGCTTCACGAGCACGAGAAGCATCAATGATTTTACCAACAACTATTTTTGCGTCTACTGGATTTTCTAATAAGAATTCAGTGAATTTCTCAGCCATTGCCTGTTCTACAGCTGATTTAACTTCGCTTGAAACTAGCTTATCTTTGGTTTGTGATGAGAACTTAGGATCAGGAACTTTAACACTAACAACTGCAGTTAAGCCTTCACGGGCATCATCGCCTGTTGCATTACTGGTTGTTTTAGCTTTTTTGTTAAAGCCTTCTTTTTCCATATAGTTGTTAAGTGTACGAGTTAGCGCAGATCTAAAACCGGCTAAGTGAGTACCACCATCACGTTGTGGAATGTTGTTTGTAAAACAGTAAATGTTTTCTTGGTAAGCATCATTCCACTGCATTGATACTTCAACGCTAATACCATCTTCTTCACGTTCATGAGTAAAGTGGAATACACCTTTATGAATAGGTGTCTTGTTACGGTTTAAATACTCAACGAAGGCACGAATACCCCCTTCATATTTAAAGTGGTCTGTTTTATTTTCTTCGCGTTCATCATTTAAAATAATACTCACACCTGAATTCAGGAATGATAACTCGCGTAAGCGCTTAGCTAAAATATCGTAATGGAAATCTAAATTTGTGAAAGTCTCACCACTTGGCCAAAAACGAAGTTCAGTACCTGTGGTTTCTGATTCGCCAATTACAGCTAGTGGCGCATCAGGAACACCCATAGTGTAAAATTGCTCATGTAACTTGCCTTCACGACGAACTGTTAGCTTTAATTTTTCTGAAAGCGCATTTACTACTGAAACACCAACACCGTGTAAGCCGCCTGATACTTTATATGAGTTATCATCAAACTTACCACCAGCATGTAGTACTGTCATAATTACTTCAGCAGCTGACACGCCTTCTTCTTCATGAATTGAAGTTGGAATACCACGGCCGTTATCTCGAACAGAGACTGAACCATCTAAATGAATTGAGACAAAGATGTCATCACAATGACCTGCTAAGGCTTCATCGATAGAGTTATCAACGACTTCAAACACCATGTGGTGTAAGCCTGTGCCATCATCGGTGTCCCCTATATACATTCCAGGACGCTTTCTTACTGCGTCTAATCCTTTTAGTACTTTAATACTCGACGAATCGTAATTCTCAGACATGGTTAATCCCACTTATCTTGTTATTAGGTTGCCATGTTTCACGTGGAACATTTGTAGTTCTCGTTGCATGGGTTCCACCACAGCAGAAATACTTTCAGATTGAATTGTAGAGATAAATATTTGAGAGCTACAGTGCGACAATAACTGTCCTACTTTCTCTTTCGTATCTTCCCCTAACTCTGAAGGTAGATCATCTATTAGCAATATTGATTGCTTTTCTGTCTCTGACTCAATCAAACTATTTTGCGTTACTTTTAACGCATAAAGCAATAGCTTCAATTGACCGCGTGAAAAGGTGTTTTCCACACTATTGCCAGCGACACTAAAACTGAAATCAGCTTTATGCGGCCCTTTATTTGTAAAACCTTGGCGACTATCACGCTCAAAGCTTTGTTCGAGAGCGTCGGCTAGAGATTCATTTTCTTTCCAACCAGCATAAAAACTTATTTCTAAATCGCGTATAAGCGTTAATTCTGCACACATTTTATCAAAAAATTGCTGCTTAAACCTACTTATATACGCAATTCGTAAATTATTTATTTGGTCTGCCAGTCTAACAAATTCTTTATCCCAAAACTTGATTTGATCAAAATAATTCTTAGGCTTACTTTTCAATAATGCATTACGTTGCTTTAATACTTTATTGAAAGATTGCCACAAATAAAAAAAGTCTTGTTCCACGTGGAACAATCCTAAATCTAAAAATTTTCGGCGTTCTTTTGGACCTCCAAAAAACAACGAATAGCTTTCTGGGGTGATCACTTGTACTGGCATTAACTGGGCAAGTTCAGACACTCGACGACTAGACTTACCCTGTATTTTTAATTCTGTCTCACCACTTAAAGTCTTACTAATACCGATTGGAATTGATAAGTTATAAAGTGATTTACGACCATGAATGGTGAATTTTTCTTTATGGTGCGTAATGATACTTTTGTGTTTTGGGGTGCGGAAAGACTTGCCATGAGAAAGGTAATAAATAGCCTCAAGAAGGCTGGTTTTGCCACTGCCATTTTCACCATAAATTATGTTAATACCATTCACTGGCTCTACAGTGAGCGCCTCAATATTCCGAAAATTATTGAGGCTCAAATGACTTAAACTCATAGTGCCTTATAAGCGCATTGGCATAACAACGTACATGGCTTCTTCATCGCCAGCACCTTCTATCAATGCACTACTATTTGAATCAGCAAGCGTAAATAAAACGTCTTCTGTTTTTAATGTATTTAATACATCTAAAACATACGATACGTTAAAGCCAATTTCTAAGTCATCACCTTGATAGCTTACTTCAACCACTTCCTCAGCTTGCTCTTGCTCTGGGTTGTTGGCGGTAATTTTTAATAGTCCGTTCGATAAGTTTAACCGTACACCTCTAAACTTCTCGTTCGATAAAATAGATACCCGTTGAAACGCACTGCGTAACCATTCACGATTTGCGGTAATAACTTTATCACCACCACGTGGCAATACTCGGCGGTAATCAGGAAAACGCCCATCAACTAATTTACTCGTAAAAGTAAACTCTGTATCTAAAATACGAATATGATTTGCACCAAATTGAATTGTCACCAACTCATCATCAGCAACCATTAGACGCATAATTTCTTGTACGCCTTTACGCGGAATTATTAGCTGACGTTGAGTGTTTAACGATTGCGTTAATTGTTTTTGCGCAATTGCTAAACGGTGACCATCAGTAGCCACTGTTTTTATATCAGTATTATCTACTTCAAACGACATACCATTTAAGTAATAGCGTACGTCTTGATTGGCCATCGAAAAGTGGGTGCTTTCAAGTAACTTTCGCAGTTCTAAGCGCGTTAGTTGAAATTCAACTTCACCATCCCACAGCTCAAGATTAGGAAAGTCTTCCGCAGCGAGTGTAGTTAATGAAAAGCGGCTTTTTCCACTGGTCAGTAATAGTTGGTGATCTTGACTGCTCAACGTTAAATCTGAACCGTCTGGCAGACTTTTACAAATATCGAGTAATTTTTTAGCTGGCAAAGTCAATTTTGCATCAGCGGTATCATCGCCAACAAAAACCTTTGCGACAAGTTCAATTTCAAGGTCTGTGCCTGTCATTGAAAGTTCGCCATTTTCAACCTCTAACAAAACGTTAGATAAGATAGGCAAGGTATGCTTGCGCTCAATTGCGCCAGATACTTGCACCAAAGGTTTTAAAAATTGTTCTCTTGATATAGTTATTTGCATAATAAAGTCAGCCCTAAGATGACAATGTTCTTATTAGGTTTTGATAATCTTCTTTCACTTCGTGGCTTTCATCACGTAGTGATTTAATCTTTCTGCACGCATGCAATACTGTAGTGTGGTCGCGGCCACCAAAGGCATCACCAATCTCAGGTAAGCTGTGATTGGTAAGTTCTTTAGACAATGCCATAGCAACTTGGCGAGGCCTTGCGATAGAGCGGCTACGGCGCTTAGATAGCAGGTCTGAGACGCGAATACGATAATATTCAGCAACCGTACGTTGAATATTGTCTATCGTGACCAGTTTGTCCTGCAAAGCGAGCAAGTCACGTAATGCTTCTTTTACAAAGTCGATCGAAATTGGTCGACCAGTAAAGTTTGCATTAGCAATCACACGATTAAGCGCGCCCTCTAACTCACGCACATTTGAACGTAATTTTTTAGCGATAAAAAAGGCCACTTCGTGAGGTAAATTTATTTTACTCTGCTGGGCTTTTTTCATCAAAATAGCCACTCGCGTTTCAAGCTCTGGCGGCTCAATCGCGATGGTTAAACCCCAACCAAAACGTGATTTAAGGCGATCTTCAACCCCTTCAATCTCTTTTGGATAACGATCTGAGGTTAAAATAATTTGTTGGTTACCTTCAAGTAATGCATTGAAAGTATGAAAGAATTCTTCTTGAGAGCGTTCTTTGTTAGCAAAAAACTGAATATCATCGATCATTAAAGCATCAACACTGCGGTAATAACGCTTAAATTCTTCAATAGCATTATTTTGCAGGGCTTTAACCATATCTTGCACAAAGCGTTCTGAGTGCATATAAACAATTTTTGCATCTGGCTTATTTGCCATAATACCATTGCCAACCGCATGTAATAAATGCGTTTTACCTAAACCCGTTCCACCATATATAAATACCGGGTTAAAGGCAGCACCAGGATTATCCGCAACTTGCGTCGCAGCAGCTTTTGCTAACTGGTTAGATTTACCTTCAACAAAACTATCAAAGGTGTAGTTTTCTTTTATGTTTGATTTATAACCAGACTTAGGTGCAGGCTCAACCACAGCTTTAGCTGCTTTTGGTTGCTGCTTTGCTGCTGGCTGATTCATCGGGGTCGCAGAGCCAGTTGTTGCAGGCGCGATCACTTGCGCATTGTGGATTGGCTTGCTACCTACATCAAAGCGTAACTCTGGCGCTTCATCCTTACAAATCTCAACAAGTAATTCATTAATTCGGTTTAAGTACTTTTCTCTTACCCAATCAAGCACAAAGCGATTAGGTGCATAAATCGTCAGGGTATCTTCGGTACTTTCTGCTTGTAGTGGTCTTACCCACATACTGAACTGCTGCGAAGGCAGTTCATCTTGCAATACATATAAACAACTTTGCCAAACCGACAGATACACAGTTAAACTCCCAAAGACTTAGTATTTATTCCCGGTCATCTTTAGTGGCCGGAAATCATACATTTATTACTATTATTTAGGCAATTTATTAACCCAAGACCGAGTATTATGAATGCACTTTATCCACAAGTACAAGATTGATTTTTTTGAAAAATATGATCTGGCTAAAAAAAACAAGCAAGACGTTGATTTTTAATAGCAATTATTTTTAACTTCAAAGTATGATCATAGCAAAAAAGGGCTTGGATCGCGATCAAATTATGTGATCTATTTTACTTACCCCAAGCTTTTATGCACTTTTTATACAGAGCCTGTGGAAAACTTCTTTAATATAAGGATCCTAGCAGATCCTGCCAACAGATCTATTATCGCCCCTCTATTATAAATGCGATTATGGTTGACTTTAAGGCACTTCATCGATAATATCTCGCGCTCGCAATGGCACCTGTGCCAGGATCGCGACCTGCATAGGATGTTTTAACCTTTAACCGATCGGATGGAATTGTTATGAAAAGAACTTTTCAACCTAGCGTTTTAAAACGCAAACGTGCACACGGTTTCCGTGCTCGCATGGCAACTGTAAATGGCCGTAAAGTATTAGCTCGTCGCCGCGCTAAAGGCCGCAAAGTTCTTTCTGCTTAATATATAAGTGGAAGACTTTAACTTTGGCAGGGAGTTACGTCTGTTAACTCCCTCGCATTACTCTCGCATCTTTAATGAACCCGCTCGGGCCGCAACTCCTTTCTTTACCTTATTAGCAAAACCCAATGACCAAGCAAAACCTCGCTTAGGACTCACTGTCGCTAAAAAACGGGTTAAAAAAGCTTGCCAACGAAACCGTATTAAACGTCTTGCTCGCGAAAGTTTTCGTTTAAACCAACACACTCTTGATAATGTCGATATTGTGCTGATGGTTAAAAGTGGTATTGATGAACAGTCAAATGAAGAGCTAACTAAACAACTCACTAAATTATGGCGCAAGATTAACGAACGCTGTAAACCTGGTGCACCAAAACCACCGCCGTTTAAAAAACGCCCCAACAAATCGGCTAAATCCAATAAACAGAGCCAATAGCAATAGAATTACATGGTTAATTAAGGTATCTTTAGTTCACCTTTTAATCATGCATTTAAAATTCCATTTTGGGCGTTTAAATTCATGGTATCCATTCACTAAATATTACGCAGAGGCTTGAACATCATGAGGTTACTAAAACCACTTGTTGCTTTTCCTAAGCGCTGTTTAGTGTTATTAATTCGTGGTTATCAAAAGTGGATTAGTCCGCTGTTAGGTCCGCATTGTCGCTTTAATCCAACCTGCTCTAGTTATGCTATTCAAGCAATTAATTTGCATGGATCTGTAAAAGGGAGTTGGTTAGCGGTTAAACGCATATTAAAATGTCATCCTTTACATTCAGGTGGGGATGATCCCGTACCTGAAAAATTAACCCATATTAACCACCAACACGAGAAATAAGAGCTGTTATGGAATCGCAACGCACGTTTTTATTCATCGGCCTGATGCTTGTATCGTTTTTATTGTTCCAAGAGTGGAATAAAGACTACAACGCACCAAAAGTCGATCCTAGTGCCAACACACAAACACTACAAACTAATTCCCCTGACTCTGATGATTATGTTCCATCATCAACCGATGGTGAATTACCAACTGCAGCAACAACCGCGAAACGTTCAGTTATTGAAATTACGACTGACGTATTCAAAGTTAAAATTGACACCCGTGGTGGTGATATTGTTGAAGCTGACTTACTGCAATACGAAGAAACAAAAGGCAGCGAAACGCCTTATATGTTACTTGGTGAGTTTGATGGTAAACAATATTTCTCTCAAAGTGGTTTAATAGGCTTAAATGGCCCAGATGCATCTGCAGAAGGTCGCCCGGTTTATCACTCTGAGCAAAAAACATTTGCTTTAACAGGTGACGAACTTCGCGTACCACTTACATTTACTGATAGCAAAGGTGTTAGTTTTACTAAAACGTATGTATTCAAAAAAGGTCAATACGATGTTGCTTTAGAATACTCAGTAAATAACACTACCGCAGAGCCAATTCAAGTACAGCTGTATACGCAAGTAAAACGCACAGTACAAGATAAAGGCAGCTTAGTTGACCAAAACTACTTAGGTGCTGCCTATGGTTCAGCTGAGGAAAAATACGAGAAATATAGCTTTTCTGATATGGCCGACAAAAACCTTAGCATTAATACGCAAGGTGGTTATATTGCTTTTATTCAGCACTACTTTGTAAGTGCGTGGGTTCCTTCGCAAGAACAGCAAAATACCCTTTACAGCTTAATTGCTAAAGGCAACGCAGCAATTATTGGTGCTAAAGGTGAGCCGATAAATGTACAAGCGAACCAACAAGCAACTCTTGGTGCAACTTACTATATGGGCCCTAAAGAGTCGGATATACTTGAAGCTATTCATCCGAACTTAGATTTAACTGTCGATTACGGTTGGTTATGGTTTATCTCGCAGCCGTTATTTATACTATTAAAATGGCTACATAGCATACTAGGTAACTGGGGTGTGGCAATTATCGCCATTACTGTGATTGTTAAGTCAGCAATGTACCCACTTACCAAAGCGCAATATACGTCAATGGCGAAGATGCGTGCCCTACAGCCTAAAATGGCTGCATTAAAAGAAAAGTTTGGTGATGACCGTCAAAAATTCGGCCAAGCAACCATGGAAATGTACCGCAAAGAGAAAGTAAACCCTATGGGTGGCTGTTTCCCTATTTTGCTGCAAATGCCAATTTTCTTAGCGCTATTTTATGTATTCTTAGAATCAACAGAACTGCGTCATGCTGAATTTATTTTTTGGTTAACTGACTTATCTGCGAAAGACCCATACTACGTACTACCAATCTTATTTGGTGCCAGTATGTTTATTACGCAAAAGCTACAACCAATGACGGTAACTGATCCGATGCAACAAAAGATGATGACCTTTATGCCGGTTATCTTCTCAGTGTTCTTCCTTTGGTTCCCATCTGGTCTAGTACTTTACTGGTTAGTATCAAACCTTATCTCTATCGCACAGATGCTGATCATCTATCGCGGTATGGAAAAGAAAGGAATAAAAGTCAGGGGCTAATTTGCTCAGTTACTTAAATTAAGGCGACCATTGGTCGCCTTTTTTATTGCCCGCTATTCGCCAGTCATAACTGCATAGGTTACAATACGCTCATACCATTACTCTTTAAGTTGGCAAATTATTAGCATGATCAATCAAGACACAATTGCAGCACAAGCAACCGCACCTGGTCGTGGTGGCGTTGGTATTATTCGCGTTTCTGGCAGTTTAGTAAAAACCGTCGCCGAACAGATTATTGGTCGTTGCCCTAAGGTGCGTTACGCCGATTACGTGCCATTTAACAGTCTTGCTGGCGAGCAACTTGATCAAGGTATTGCTATTTATTTTGCCGGGCCAAACTCTTTCACTGGCGAAGATGTACTTGAACTACAAGGCCATGGCGGTCCTGTAGTACTGGATATGCTACTTAAAGAAATTAGCCAAATTGAAGGTGTGCGATTAGCAAAGCCAGGCGAGTTTTCTGAGCGCGCCTTTATGAACGACAAAATGGATTTAACCCAAGCAGAAGCAATTGCTGACTTAATTAATGCCACTTCAGAACAAGCAGCCAAAAGCGCCTTACAATCACTCCAGGGCGAGTTCTCTAAGCACATTGATACCTTAGTTGAAAAAGTCATTCACTTGCGTATGTACGTTGAAGCGGCCATTGATTTTCCCGATGAGGAAATAGACTTTTTATCTGACGGTAAAGTCTCTGGTGATCTAAATGCCATTATCACCCAGCTAAGCAATGTGACCAATCAAGCAAAACAAGGCAGCATTATGCGTGAAGGTATGCGCGTGGTGATTGCTGGGCGCCCTAACGCAGGCAAATCTAGTTTACTAAATGCACTTGCAGGGCGTGAAGCCGCTATTGTTACTGAAATTGCCGGCACCACCCGTGACGTACTACGAGAACACATTCACATTGATGGCATGCCGCTACATATTATTGATACTGCAGGCCTGCGCGAAAGCCCAGACCGCGTTGAGCAAATAGGCATTGAACGCGCATGGGATGAAATAAAACAAGCCGATCGCGTGTTGTTTATGCTTGATGGCACTGATACCAAAGACACTGACCCGCATGCTATTTGGCCAGAGTTTATGGCCAAACTACCTGCCGGTATGGGCGTAACCGTGATCAGAAATAAAGCCGATTTATCGGGTGACGAAGTAGGTATGAGCGAAAACCAGCAATATCCAGTGATCAGCTTAAGTGCTAAAAATGCTGATGGTATAGAGTTAGTTCGTACTCACTTAAAAGCATGTATAGGTTTTCAGGGAGCTACCGAAGGCGGCTTTATGGCCCGTCGTCGTCACTTAGATGCACTCGATAGCGCAGCTCATCATTTACAAACTGGCAAAGACCAATTAGAGATGCATATTGCCGGTGAGATCCTAGCTGAAGAACTACGTTTAACACAAAACTACTTAAACGAGATCACCGGTGAATTTACCTCAGACGATCTACTTGGCAAAATTTTCAGCTCGTTTTGTATCGGGAAGTGAAGTTCGTAATTTAGATGAAAAACAAAGTAAAACCCTTCAAAACATATCAAATCAACTTACTGTTATTTAAGTAGTTTTACAGCAACACTGTTATGGTTAGGTTTTACTTCCCTTTCCACGGTTTTGCTCCGTTTTGCTAAATATTGATCCGCATTTGCTCCCGAGTTAAAATTTTGGAGTAACGGGAGCAAAGCGGAGCAATTATGAAGGTATCAGTAAACAAGCGTAACCCTAACTCGAAGGGGCTCCAGCAACTTAGACTGGTGTACTACTACGGTGTTGTTGAAGGTGAGGATGGTAAAAAACGTGCAAAGCGCGACTACGAACCTTTAGAGCTCTATCTCTACGAGAATCCAAAGACACAAGCAGAGCGTCAACACAATAAGGAAATGTTGCGTCAGGCTGAGGCTGCGCGGTCAGCAAGGCTCGTTGAATCTCACAGTAATAAGTTCCAACTGGAAGATCGAGTAAAGCTTGCTTCGAGCTTTTACGAATACTACGACAAGTTAACTGCCAGCAAAGAGTCTGGAAGTTCTTCAAACTATTCTATTTGGATCTCAGCAGGTAAACATCTTCGGAGCTATCACGGAAGAGCAGAGCTAACTTTTGAAGAACTTGATAAAAAATTCCTGGAAGGGTTTAGGAAATACCTTTTAGAGGAACCGCTAACGAAATCTAAGTCAAAGCTTGCCAAAAACACGGCCTCTAGTTACTTCAACAAAGTCAGAGCCGCCCTAAATGAAGCGTACAGAGAAGGCATCATAAGGGATAACCCAGTCCAGCGAGTAAAAAGTGTCAAAGCAGAAAATACCCAGCGAACCTACCTCACTCTGGATGAAGTTCGAGCCATGACAAAGGCGGAATGTCGCTATGACGTTCTTAAACGGGCATTTCTTTTTAGTTGCACAACTGGCTTGAGATGGAGCGATATTCAGAAGCTTACATGGAAAGAAATAGAAGAGTTTCAGAATGGACACTACAGAATTATTTTCAAGCAGACTAAATTACTGAATGCCGGAAACAGCTTAGTCTACCTGGATCTACCAGACTCAGCAGTTAAGCTTATGGGAGAGCGCCAAGATAAAGCTGAGCGAGTCTTTAAAGGGTTGAAATATAGCAGTTACACCAACGTCGCTTTACTACATTGGGCAATGCTAGCAGGCGTTCAAAAACATGTTACTTTCCACGTTGGCAGACATACATTTGCGGTGGCCCAGCTTAACCGTGGCGTTGATATCTATTCTCTCTCTCGCCTTCTTGGGCACTCCGAATTGAGAACAACGGAAATTTATGCTGATATCCTTGAAAGTCGCCGGGTAACAGCAATGAGAGGCTTTCCAGATATTTTTGAAGGTAAGGTAAAAGAGTCTGGAACTTGCTGTCCTCACTGCGGAAAATCCGTATCCCATACAGCACTTTAAGATGCCCTACGGCTACGAGGT
This sequence comes from Pseudoalteromonas rhizosphaerae, assembly GCF_028885455.1. Taxonomy (NCBI): domain Bacteria; kingdom Pseudomonadati; phylum Pseudomonadota; class Gammaproteobacteria; order Alteromonadales; family Pseudoalteromonadaceae; genus Pseudoalteromonas; species Pseudoalteromonas rhizosphaerae. Next base: position 272,255 of record NZ_CP118496.1, on the reverse strand, counting down.
GAGCACGCAATGTAATTTGCAACATCTTGGTGAAGTTCATCTTGGGACTTCACTCTGTTCTTTTCCAGCCATGCTTGAAGGTCTGATCGTTTAATTAGCACTCTATTACCTCCCGGCTTAGTAAATGATACGCGCTTTTCATGCGTCAAACGGTAGATGTACGAGCGTTTTGCTCCAACGTAGGCCGCAGCCTCATCAACTGTAAGATACTCTTTATCAGACGGCGGTAAGTTTGATTTGCTGCCGTCACTCACTGTATTTTCAACGAACTGAGCCAGCAATTGCTTCATTTCAGCAATTTCGCTTCTCAGGGCGTTCAAGGTTTCATTCACGTCTACAGTCATCAGCCTATCCGTTATAAACCAGTTATTGATAGACCTATTTTATGAGAAGCAACAGCAGATCCTTGGCTCTGGAACTGCCCTTTTAGGGCGCAAAGAGAGTTATTAACACCTTAACATGGTTCAACTATAGGGATATTTATAGGATATTTTTTAAAGGCAATACCTATAGGTTTAGGGGGGGGCCAATTATGCGCGGTAAGGGGGCCCGATTATGCGTAAAAATTTAACTTACTGGGGTCTAACTATGCGCAACAAGGGGGGTCTAACTATGCGTGGATAAAATTCAAACCAACAGGGTTTTCCACAACTTTGTTGAGCAATAAGATAAAAAAACCGGCACATTGGCCGGTTATTAATTCAATCACGATAGGGTATTGGTGGGGGGCTGGACATCATCAAAATCCCGCCTGTCACTTTCTTAACTTTTGCATCCGGATAAACAGCAAGAACTCGCTGTAGTGCAGGCAGGAATTTTTTCTTAAAATTCTTGTCTGCCTCTTCTCCAGTATATTCTTGACCAAACTGCTCCCGCAAATTATGCCAGTGTAATACAACAGGCCTACCACTAATTCGATGCAATCTATCCGCAAGCATGGCATAAATGTCCATAGCAAGAGCACTGGTGGTAAGCTCATTTATAGCTCTTAAATCAAGCGGTACAGCATGTTCGCTTAGCGTCGTAAAGTACTCTTGCGAAAATGTAATAACACCGGGCCATAATGCACCTTGATTATCATTGTTACCAATCCAAGCCTCAAACTTTTGGATTGGTTTACCATCGTAAGTAATCGCTTTTTCAGCGGTACTAAAACCCAGCGTAATACTACAAGCAGACAACGCCATGAGCTGTTTACGAAAGTTTGTATAGCTCCCGTTTTTGCCTCCTGATGACTCCTTACCCAGTTGTTTAAGGAAGCCCCTGGCGCTATTGCCTACATCAATTTCTGGTGATTTTGAACGCAACGCCTGAGTGTTCAGATACGCCATTACCAAACGGGGCATTGGCCCATAAGGAACGGGCTGCTGAACAAACTGTTTACCGTCCCAAATTTTGCCTGCACGAACATACAGACCAACAGCACCGCAGCGTCTCTCAAACTCTGTTCCGTTAACTCGTGAGCGAGGTAAACCAACTTGGCACATTATTGAGTGCATAAAAGTGAAATCATTGGACGAGGGCGGATCTGATTTGATCCTTACAGATGCATCTATTAATTCAGACTCAGCCCTACTCAAGCCTTGTGGTCTACTATTATTTTTTACTTCAATATCTGACTGATACTGTGAAAAAAGTTGGCTAAATGACTTCATTACTGATCCTGCGTGAATCAAGCCATGCTTCCAACTGATCTAATCTGTATCTGAGTGTTTTCTCACCACTAATCTTATATGGTTTAGGGAATGATGGGTCATTTGTGCGAATCCTTTGAAGCGTTGGCGCAGATATTTTAAGAAGGGCAGTCACCTCGTAAACAGAGACCATCTGCAGGTGACTGTAATCTTTTTCATTTAAAGTTTGCTGCATAATTTTCTCCAGCATCATTGATTTACTGGAGAAATTTTGAGGGTGAAACCCCGTAAACATGGCCTCTGGAAGTGCCCTATTTGGGCACCTAGGCGATTTATTCCGGCACAAAAACTTTCACATGTGAAAGTTTCTTATTGATAAACATCAACCACCATTGCCATCCAAGTCAGGAAAAATTTCACGCGCTTTGTCGTTTCTGATTTTGTCTACATTAATCCCTTCCAGCCGCTCCATGACTCGTTGCGATGCGTCTTGCCGAGTACCATCAATATTAAAATCACTTCCAGCTCCCGTTAAAGCGTCCAAGTTTAACGATGCGGGATCAGGAAGTTTTCCATTTTGCTGAAGTATCCCCAACCACTCGTCCAAGTTGACCTTACTCCAATCAATATCCGCTATTCGATCCAATGGAATTCCGCCGCATTGAGGTGCGCGCGCATCACCAAAGTTAAGGCCAAGTTGTGGCCGAACTTGCTCTTGGATGATTCGAGACAGTGGCGAGTTGAAACAGCAATAGGACTCGCGCTCCTCGACACACGCTCCCAATACTTTGGACTTGCAGTAAGAACCAACGTATGTGCAGCTATTCAGCGCCCTTTTAGCATTCATGGTGAACTCCTTTTCCTCACACTTCCATATCATCTGGATCATGACCATCGACACAACATACACTGTGTAAACAGTCATGACGGTGCTTAGCATGGCGGCACCTTGTTGGCCGAGGATTTGTTCAGTCATTGATTCAGGAGCCCCCGCAGGTACGCCAGCGGCTCCCGTCGCAGAAGCATTCCCTAGAGCTTCAGAAGTCAGCTTGGTAATTTGCTCCTTTAATGCGCCAATAGTCTCCTGAGCAAACTGTTGAACAGGCTGGAGAAAACTATCAACCGCTCCACTAATATTTTCTATATAACTTGCAAAAGGCTGTGTTATTTCGGTCCAGCCAGAGATTACGGGGTCTCTTAATACTTGGTATGCTCCTTTCACGGCACTGCCATCAGAGAGTCCCATAACGGCACCGTCTAGCTTAGGCACGGCCATAATCAAATTGAGATAATCAGCAAACGAAATATTCGTCGGCTTTTCACAACAATCTGAGACACCACCCACAGCAATCTTGCATTCCCCAGCCTCACCGGCAAAAGCTGAACACATCACATTTTCTTCACCAGTGGGGTTATCATCATCATTTTGACCAGTACAACTCATATCCTGAGTCATGAACTGAGCTGCATTCAACAATGCAGATGCACGAGCGAAATCAGTGCTTTGTGACTTTGTTATATCGAGACAATCATCCCCCATACACCTAATGGGTCCGCCACATTGATACGTCGTTTCTTTCTCTAAAGTAGGTATTGATACGTTCGTTCCGCAGTCGTAGGTATCTTTAAACACATAACACTTACCCGAGGAACCCTCTGCTCCATCAATACATTCCGAACTAATAAATCCACACTGAGGATTATCCTCGTACATCTGGCAACTGTTGAGATTTCCACCAGTATTTACAGGGCAGTGTGTTTCACCTTGAGGATCTGTCCAGCAGTCCATTTGCCCCTTATAAAAGTCATAGTCGGCTTTAACTCGAACCTTTTTGCACAGCTTTGGAATGCCAGGCAAAGGTGACGGTTTGAGTTGGGATTCGCAAACTTTGATCCCGTTGATGACTGTGCAGCCCGTAGCATCAGTAGGGTCATCTATACAAGTGATCTCACCTTCCGCAAAACCATCTACAACCCCTTTGGCTGAATCCATACAGCTCTGTGGAGCCCACTCATCCTTGGTAATTGCTTTTGATGAGTCATAGCGTAGCTTTATGCGGCCAAAACCCTCACCTTCGCCACTTACTGAAACGCGAATCTTAAACGTAACAACATCACCATCTTTCACATTCTTGAAATAGGGAGTGACATCGACATTAGGGTTACGCTCCCAACTTGTTGACAATTCGCATCGACCAGCAGTTTCTGGAGGGAAGTTGCCATCAGGGCCTGACCACACTTTAGTTTCCTGACCGGATTTACCAACCCAAACTTGCATGTAGTCATCCCACTTGGCGTACTCAAGCGTTGCAGACACTATGGCGTCTGGATTACTGACTTGTACCCGCGTGTACTCCTCATAGATCGTACAGTTGCCACTCCAGTAGTTGTCACCCACTCGGCCAATCCACAACTCAGTACAGCCTTCTCCACAAGATTTGAGGTTATATGGGCCATCATAGTGCTTCACAACAGAGGCGTCGTAGTCATGGACAACCTCACAGTCCGCGCTTTGATCTACAACACGCTGACACCGTTCATACTCTGGAATGTGGGCGTTGATAGTATTCTGATTAATGGTTGTTTCGGCAGAACAATCCCCAAAGCCACCTGCGATGAGGTCCATATCCTCATAGGTCTTTTTGCTTAGATTTAGTACTGGGTCATTACTGAAATCAGGGCGTGAGCGATTGGCCGCATCCATAAGAACTTGATATGCAGAACCTGATATTGAGGGATTGGAGCTGTTGGCGTCTTGGAATAAATTGGCTTTTGCCTCATTACCAAACTGATCCATAGCATCAGCATCACTGAATATCTGTTCTAGCTCCTCCTGAGATGCTGCATCAGGGAAATACTCTGCGGTATTTTGCCCAGGTTGAACTCCAGGAAACAGTTCATTTATGTTTATGGATGTTGATTGGCCATTGCCGACTGGTAGAGAAATTTTACCATCTTGAATCTGAGCAGAGTTTTGCTTAACTCCGTTCGCAATAGATAAACCAAATTGTTTGGCATCACGACCAACAGCTCCGATGTTAGGTTCCTGATTACCCGCATAAGAATGTATCGGAAGAACTGAGATGGTTAAACATAGGAGCGAGGCAACAAACCTCGTCAGAATGGGCGGCATAGTGGACATAGCATTTCTCCAGCTTTTTAGTTTGGATAATGCTATGTCGCTCTCTCATAAAAATTAGCATCGCTATTTGCCCTTTTGCGGCATACGCGGCTGTATTCAGGCAGCTTTTGAGACCCGACAGAATGGGCATTCAACACATGTTCGCTGATTAATTGACGTAAAAAAAGTGCATTGGCATTGCTCGCAATGCTCTATCATTGCTTCTCCATTGCGGAGTTCAGAGGCAAGACACCAGGCATCTGTAATGTCGAAGGGCTCCCATTTTCCTCCCTTCATACCTGGTACTTCTTTACGGATAGCGTGATACATCCTAAACGCTTTATTCAGAGCGCTAATATCTACAGAACGCTTAACCTTTTCCCCTCCAAGATTTGAATAGAGCTGCATTAAAAGCGATGCTTGAATTTTAGATGTCTGACTGTGGATCAGCGTCGCTCCACCACGGAAAGTCCTGGATTTCTTATCCTTCACATCATATCCGCAATATTCAAGCTCAGCGTACAGCCTGCGAACTTGCTTATAAGTCAAACCAGTCTCTAGGATAATTATCTTTGTGATATAACCCGCCAATGCCATGTGCCTTGCTTTTACCCAGCGAGATAACGAACCAGATGTAAAACATTCACTCATGATTATCTCCACACCAAAGATTGCTGAATCTTTTTTAATAAAATCGGCGTTGTATCGGCAAGAGCTGCTGATAAGAATTGATCGAGTACGCCAATATTAAATCTCAATGAAAATCTAATAACGACCCTATGCGATAACGACCTTAACTGGCTGTTTGAGGAGGCTGCGACTGAGGAGGCAAGACCAGAAGATACACCAAAAATTTGCATCGCCATGTCCAAGTTTCTACTAGCTAACTTGTTAAGCAATAGCCAGTACGCTGCGTCAAAGTCGTCCACAACATTTTTAAGGCATATGACAGAATCGTAGTTACCGGCAAGAGTATCGATCACTTCCGTTTGATCTGTTTCAAGTTTAAAGCTCAGAAGAACTCCACTCGCTAATTGTGAAAGATGCCTGTCAGGAGCTGACGCCAATTTATTAACAAGATCTTCTGGAATAGAAAAATGATTACTTACCTCGGATGGCGCATTGACTGATAAAAGCTTCAGTAGTGTCCACAGAGTCAAATCGAACTCAAAAATATCTTGGTCTGGCTTCTCTTCACTTAATTGAATGGCAAACTTGTCAAAGCTACCAATAACATCACGTTCTAGCGGCTCTAGCGCATACATCAGCAGCTCTCCTTACCTTTTTTGATGCGGCCCAGATTGATTGAAACTAACGCTACCCCGGCAATCAACGCCAGTAAGGTAAATCCATATTGGTCATCTCTCCACGACGAAATAACTAAATGAGCAAGAAAGCTTAGAATAAACAACGTTCCGATTGCCTTAACGACTATGTTTAATCGCTTTTCAGTTTCACGATCTAAATGCTTCATATCTTTCTCCATAACACACCTGATTTATTCAATGATTAACTTTGTCATCAATCATAAATACCATGACTTTTTGATAATGCAACGCCAAATACTGTGTTTTTTTACAGTATCATTTTATGGTGCTATGAAGATTTGCATTTCTGAACGATAATCTATAATCGGTTACATATTAATCAGGAGGCGTAAATGAAAAAGGCGCTATTCTCTTTGTTTTTAATCGTAAGTTTGTTCTATTCGTACAAACTTCTTGGCCTATGGTCGCTCATATTTTTTGTAGTCGGAGTTTCTCTGCTGGCATCTTTAAAGGTTGGTAAAAGAGCCTATTTAATCAGTAGTTCCGGGAGAAAAACGAACACATTATCTGGGCGAGATCTGTTTGCAGACGTCACATACAACCCTGCCACAGGATCTCCAATGGTAAGTGACGTAGATGTATCCGGAAGCTTCTATGGATTGAATAAAAACAAAGGCTCCTGAGAGCCTTTGTTTTTATTATTTATAGACTTAACGTTAATTGCCTATCTTTATATCTTAATAACGGATACCGTTGAGGCGACGAAAAAAAACCTATCAAAATGTGTTTGTTAAGTTCCGGATGCTCTCTGATTACATTGTTCAACACCGAACCATCGACGATAAATTTTTTATTTCCACAGGAGATTGGCTTTTCGTTTAGCCATCTCCCTTCCCCCAGTAATATCATCACTTTAAGCTCTTTAATTGCGCGTCTATATTCAGCTCGTCTGCTCATTAACGGCCTCCTTTGGCTACGGACAAATACCTTGATACAGGCGCTAAATATCCCCCCGCTTGGTCTTTACCGGCCCCCGCAGAACTTTCAATAATCGCAGCCATTTTATCTGCCAATGCGTTATCACCAACCTCTTCCCTGAGATTTTCTCTTAGTTCTCCAGAGCGCGATGAATCGCCGCCCATCAACGATGCTGCAAACAATTCTGCTCCTGCCTGACTATTCAAACCATAATCATATCTTGCAGTATCCATTGCTATCTGCCTGAATTCGTCACCATATTGCTGAACAAACTCAGCCGCCTTTCCAGCTCCAGCCTCGCTTGCACTTGCTAATGCAGAAGCAAAAAACATCCCTCTTTCTCTAACAGACATTCCCTGTGCTGCCTCTGAAAGATCTGACTTACCGGTTAACCATTCTTTACCGGCTTCAAATCCACTGATCCCCACACCAATGATATCCCTACCCAGATTTGCAGCACCTACAGCTAGGAAGCCTCCAAGACCATACTCTTGCTTGACGTAATCGTCCCCTTTCTTTGTGTCCTCAATAAACTGATCTCGTTGTTCTGGAGTCATCTGGGCTAACTTAGACATTGATTGCCCAAAATTCTCTGCGAACCCATCTTTGGCGGCTCCTGCGCCACCCACAACTTGCTGTACAAAACGACCAGCGCCTTCAGCACCTGCAAACAAAGTGCTGGATGTTGAAGGGGCTAAATCAGATGCCATGATCTGTGACTTTAAAGCAGGCAAGCGGTCATTAAGGTATTCATTTCTGCTGGACCCATAATTCTGCTCAAGTTGTTGGATACCCTTTTCATGAGCGTCACGAACAGAATTTTCAGATCCAATACTGCCTGATTCAGCCAAAAGCTTTTGTTCACTGCTCATTCTTTCCGGTGCCGAAAGTGAGCTCGTATTTTCGACCGGTGAAACATAGCGCGGAGCATCCTTTACCAACATTGCACTTTGACCTGGTTGATTAAAGTCGATGCCACTGTTGCCACCAGTCGCCTTTGCTATTGCACTGGCTGCAATTGCTTGTTCAGATGGAGAGTTGGAATTGAGCATAGCAAACAACTGCCCTCCAACTATTGCCCTCTGGGAATCAATGCCTAAATCTTGGTAATGCTGGGCTTTTCTTTGCGCAAAATCTCTTGTCTCTGGCGATGACTGTCTAACACCATCTGACAATGACTTACCAGCTGACCAGTTGTTCAGAACTTTGTCAGCTAACGCGCTAATATTATTGTTGCTAGTAGTCCCGATAGTTTGCTGAGCCTGAGATAACTCTTGGTAGGTTTGTTGCGAAGACAAAAGATCAGAACTGGATTGCATGAGCTGCTTTCTCTGCTCTTCACCTAAGCTCTGGGTAAAACGTTGACCTTTATCAGTGGAAACTTGACGAGCCAAATCACTCGTTAATGCTGAACTGTCATCTTTTGTAAAGTAAGCGTCTAGCAAAGTGCACCTGCCAATAGCTCATCAAACCGATTAAGCTATTTCCGAATTTCAATGAGGAGATAGTCATGAGAAAAACACGTAGCCTTGAGCAGTGGCGTAACATTATCGAAGAACAACAAGCCTGTGACTTAACTATTACTGAGTTTTGTCAGCAACATGCGTTATCTAAAACAAGCTTTTATGCCGCACGAAGTAAGCTTAATGAATCATCAGGCAGCTTTGTACGCGCTAAAGTAGCTAAACACGTTGACGCCACCGAACAGCAACTGTCGATTACCCTCGAAGTCGGTAAAGTAAATGTCAGTTTGCCTCCCACAACGCCTGCATCTTTTCTAGGCCAATTACTACGCGAGCTTGCCTGATGAAAATGTTTGTTGAACCCGCGCATATTTACTTGCATCGTGACGCCGTGGATTTTCGAAAGTCCATTGATGGTCTGGTCGCACTCGTTGAAAGCGAGCTTGAACGTGATGCTTACACTGGCGCATTATTTTTGTTCTGCAATAAAGCGAAAGATAAACTCAAGCTGGTTTACTGGGATAAAACGGGGTTTGCTTTGTGGTACAAGCGATTAGAAAAGCAAAAGTTCAAATGGCCAAGCAAAGTCAGTCTGCAAGAATTTGAACTCAGCGCTCAACAATTGGCGTGGTTATTGTCTGGGTATGATGTACTTGGCCATGAAGAATTGCAGTATCAATCGATGATCTAATCGATCATATTAACAGTAAATGATCGTTGCCACACCGTCTGTTTTATCTTTGCGTCAAGCAAGAAAACAGCGTCAAATTCTGTTAAATTGCGAACATGAAAATTGATGCACACTCACTTCCTGACGACCCAGAACAACTCAAGCGCATGCTGCTTGAGTTGCAACAAGTCGTTGTTAAAAAAGATAAAGAGTTAGCTGAAAAAGATGCGCAAATTCACGAATTGCTGCAAGCTTATAACGCTAAGCTTGCCAAAGAGTACGCAAAGAAATCTGAAAAGATGCCCGGTGCAGGCGAAGTATTCAATGAAGCAGAAGACATTCTTGATAAACATGATAAAGCGCTATTGGCCACATCGGCCTCAGTAAAGACAGAAAAAGCCAAACCGAAACGCCGCCCACTGCCGGCTCAGTTACCTCGAGTTGAGGTCGTTGTTGACCTTGATGAAGGTGATAAAAAGTGTGATTGCTGTCAAAGCCCCCTTCACAAAATGGGTGAAAGCAGCAGTGAAGCACTCGAGTTTGTGCCAGCGCATATCAAAGTAATCAAAACGATTCGTCCAAAATACGCATGCCGTCATTGTGAGCGAGAAGGGATTGAAAGTGTAGTAAAAACCGCCCTAATGCCCGCAACAGTCATTCCAAAAAGCATTGCAACGCCCAGCCTGCTGAGCCAAATAATCATGTGTAAATACCAGTTTGGTTTACCGCTTTATCGCCAAGAAACGCTATTTGCTGATATCGGTATTGAGTTGAGTCGGCAAACCATGTCGAGCTGGATGTTGCGCTGCGCAGACCTGTTGTCCCCTCTGTATCAACGCTTAAAAGACGTGTTGTTATCTCAACCGGTTATTCATGGCGATGAAACCCCGCTCAACGTTATTAACGCAGAGAAAGCGACCAGCTATATGTGGCTGTATTGTTGTGGCGATGATAAACCGGGTAAAGGCACTAATATTGTCCTGTTTGATTACCATAACAGTCGCGCAGGCCAATGTGCGGTTGATTTCCTTGATGGTTACGAAGGCTACATGCATGTTGACGGCTACAAGGCTTACGAGCAAACGAATGCAACACTGGTCGCGTGCTTAGCCCATATACGCCGTAAATTCATTGAGGCCAAAGGCAATAATAAAAAAACCGTCAAAGCAGATGTAGCACTTAACCTTATTCGCAAGCTCTACGGTATTGAGCAAGCCATCAAAGATAAAACGGCCGATGAAAAATTCAAGATTAGGCAGAGAAAAGCCAAACCAATTGTTGATGAATTGTATCAATGGTTACTCAAGCACAAAGATAAAATCCCTCCCCAAATGGCGCTAGGTAAAGCAATTACCTATGCGATAAATCAGTTTGAGAAATTTCGGCGTTACCTAGATGATGGCAGGCTCAGTATTGATAATAACCGAGCAGAGCGAGCCATAAAACCGTTCGTAATAGGGCGAAAAAACTGGCTGTTCTCAAATACCTGCAATGGCGCGCATGCCAGCGCCATACTCTATAGTCTTGTTGAAACCGCAAAGGCAAATGACCTTGTGGTGCATGACTATATCACTACTAGCTTACAACATATTGCGGAGCAGCCAGATAACCTTGAGCCACTGCTACCTTGGAACATTAAGCAAGCTAGGTGTCGTTAGCCATACGCTTACTTTGTAAAACCAAGTCCGCGAGATAAAGAGTCAATATCAGAACTAAGCTGCTGCCTACTATCCTGACTCTGTGATTGCGCAGATACATCTAAACTACCGTTCATAGATACCGGGTTAGCGGCATTTACAGCGGCACCAACCGGTCCTGTAAAAGCAGCAGCAAGTTTTCCGGCATCCACACCAGCGCTGGCCCGCATAGCAATAGCTCCAGCCACAGCATCCGTGTGAGAGGAATTTAATCCATGATCACGAGAGTAGTTCTGGGCGGCGGACAAAATACTTTTAGCCTGAGTTGAATCGGACGCTCTCAGCGTTTGTCCTAATGATTGTAGTTGTGAATAAGTCTGTTCTGAACCATGTCCAGAAAACACACTATTACTTAATTGGCTAGCGAAGCCTTTCTGGGCCTGTGCAGTAGCAGCAGAACTACTGCTAAGGGCATTACTTACAGTACTTCCTAAGTTAATACTATCAACTAACGACTCACCTCCAGAGGTCATTGTTCCAGCAATTCGGGATTGATTAAATTGTGGTTGTTGGCTCAAAACAGAACCACGGTCCACTAAGTCTGGAGACATTAGTTTTTCATTGACTGTATCACTCGCACCCACTCGTTGAGCAAGACTATTGAAGGCATATACTGAGCCAGTTACTAACATCAACGATAGGACTGGCGTTGCTGCGGCCATCATTCCACCTATCCCTATCCAACGCTCAATTTCGGCCCCAGCATAGGCAACACCTTCAAATGAGGATAAGCTCCCTGTGGTATATTTTGCGAGCGCCTGCTGCCCCATTATGTAAATGAATAGATTGATTACCGACATAATTGGCAACCAAAGTTGTACCCATATAAGCATCTGAAGATACTTACCGACCAAGAGCAAACCTTTAGACCCTAGCACCATAACAAATGCGGCTATGGGCGTAATCGCATAGGCAAACCCCTCTACCAAGGTCATAAGAGGTTGAATCGATTTTACAAATAAAGACTGTTCTGCTGCATATTGTGTATTTCGCTGGGACTCAGCTTGAGTGAGCATGATTTGTGCGTACGGATCATTCATATCACTGTAGTACTGAGCAAAGCCACGCTGTACGATAGGTTGCAGAAAATTAGCTTTTATAAAATCACCTGCGGCCACATTCGTAACCTGCAGGCGATATAAAGCGTCAGATGTAGCATTCAAAGCATCAGTGGTAGACAACAAATAGCCAAGAGCTTGTTGCGAAAGGCCTGAATTGAACGCAGTTTCAAAGGATTGGCTCAACTGAATCCAACCATCTGTACAACTGGGATCTATCGGGCCAGATGGAGACAGGAACAATCGGGTCCCATATATTTGTGAATCAAATCTGAGAGCTGTACGCCAATTCTCTGTGTTGATTTGATCCTCATTTGACTCACCTAATGAAAATTTAATTGCTGTGCATTCTGATATGTAGTTAGTCAGGCTTTTCTTCATATCAACAGCACCGCCTCCTAGGGAATCATTCCAGACAGTCCATAGCGCTGACTCCATTTCGTGATTTCTGAGCTTTGATAATAACTCTAGAGAATCCATGAACTTTGATTCGGTCACACTCGCGACGGGGCTATATGCAACCTCAAAGAGTTTTGTGAGACCAAATCCAACGCTTGAGATTATAGAACCAGCGGCGGCTGGGCCGACAGGTACGTTATCCACTACCCGCACTTGTCCGTTGTACGCGTCCTCAATAGTTACCGTAACGCCGGCTCCAAAGGAAATGGCATACACGAGCCAACAAGCAAAAACTTGATGTAAATCCCAGGATTTAGCTCCCTGGAATAACGACTGAAATGAGATGATAAGAGCGCCAATTAAAAGGCCAATACTTACCATGCGTTCAAAATCACCGGTGCCTGTAGCCATCGCCACAGCAATCATTATTTGCTCTAGAAATGCGGCATCACCGACGGAATAAATACTAAAATCCATTAGTTACTCCTTTTTCCCTGATGCTTGGACCGCAAGTAAAAGCCGCTGCTTCTTTGTGACATCAAGTAAGCTGTTGTAATACCCCATCAGATCACTTAGCTTCCCGTGCCTCACAATTAATTGGTCATACTCTTGTCTGACAACAGCCCGAGAAGCATCAAGTACATCAACAGCTTTTTGTTGATAGGCATTATCACTGTTAGCTAACGCAATAGTTGTTGCCCGGTATATCTCCTCAATAAACCTGTAGGTTATATCTAGCGCTATGATGGTCTGTGCTTGCTGAGCAAACTTCTCTGCTGTATCACTGGAAACAGCTGAAAGATTTCGGAAAAGTGAGCCAAAGCTACTGGGGAGATTTGATACAAAAGCTATCTCGGCAGAACTTAAAGCCCCAACATTGTTTGCATATTTATAAATCAATCCAGGTGAAGAATCAGAACCAAGAAGTAAATCTGACATTTGATTGCCAATACCCCTGAGCTGAACACTCTTCAGCTCAGAACCAGCAGAAATACAGTTAACCGTATCACTGTCACATGAATAAACTTTAACAGAGCCACCTGAAATGAGATCTCCAAGGGTAATTCGATTCCCCGGTAAGGTGACGATGGGATTAGTACTGTTGTTTGCTCCAGCAAGATTTGGATCATTAATTAAATCACCAATGACAACGGCACCAGTTATAGACATCATGGCTTCAAGCAGGCTGTTATCCCCGTACTGGAACCATGAACTCACACTATTCTTTTTGAGTTGCTTCCAGACAATATTACCTATCATCTCTTGGTAGGCCTGTGGCGAGTTGTCTTTCAGCGTCTTGATTGCCGTTTGTCCATCCGTTTCCTGCGTTGCAGAAAACATGTCTTCAAATAAGCCTTTGGTCGATGCTTTTGTACGAGTATCGTTCTTTAGTTTTGTGTCAAAAGCACTTAGTGAATCGTTAACAATACCCTGAGCTAACTGACAAGAATTGCCTAAATGTTGGTTCAAAGCCTGAACTTTTTTCTGAAAGTTTTCTATCCATTTGGCGCCATCAGGAAAAACATTATCCAGAGCTAGTTGAAAAGCATAGCCCTTTGCATTTGCTGCCACAGCTCGCATCAGTTGAACAATCTGATCTGCATTCACAAACGATAAAGAACCACCGAATAGATCAACGCCACCACACCCAGCTTTCCAAGATGGAGGGACAAAGCTAACTAGGTTTTCATCAAAAATACGCGCTTTGGTGGTCACACGCCCACCCGCAATAACTCCACGGCGTTGTGTCTCATGAATACCCGGTCTGGTTGTATTACTCATTTCGTTGAATAGTCTATCCATCTCGGACTGAAGCCCTTCAGCCGAGGCATGAGTGGCGACGACAGAGAAGATGATTAAACAAGAGGCAGATAGTGTTCTAATGTAAGGGGGAGAGACTCTCATACTGTTGCTCCAATAGGTTTCGTGTCACCCGAAAGCCTACCGAGCAAATGAGTACAAACCGAACTCCCAAACTGTCCAATTTGGGCAGTCCAAATAAAACTTTCACATGTGAAAGTTAATCATTGAATAATGTCGGTAACTTTGTCACGTCAGTACAAACTTATGATTTTTAAAAAGTTTTACTTAACCCTTGTTGCATTTTCACAAACCAATGGCACTCTATTTCTAAAAGAGGAGCTTTAAATGAAAATGAATATGTCAACTTCCGTAAGTTCAGCTACAGCCTTGTTCGCCGCCATTATGCTCGCAGGCTGTGCTACAACCCCAAAATCCTATAATCCAGAGATGTCCAGAGCGCTAAACTTGGCAAGAGCTGGGGGTATTTATGACCAAGATCTGAGAGACTCAGAAGATGGGTGGAACTCATATAAACAGTCTCTATTGATGAAAGCGCTAAATGTCACAAGCCTGGCCTCATCGCTTGATGCACCATTAAGAGGATTGAACGGTCAGCAAACTCTCATGTTTAACACTGCAAGCATTCTTACATCACCGGATAACCCATCCGCTAGGCCAAGTTTGATGGCATGGATGCCTGCATCAATGGCTAAATCCTCAGAAGATGCTTATAGCAACTATATAAACCTAATTGATAATGCCGTTGCGGTAGCCGCGAAATCTATGAACCTGGATTTAACTAAAATAGTGGAAAGTACAGCGCCTAAGATTGATGGAAACCCCTTAATTATGTGGGCAGTAATGGCTCCGCAATTTGGCTGTGATGGCTCAAACTGCGTAATTGCATACAACGTTACAATGCCGAATCCTTGGAAAACACCAGCCTTTGTGGGCAGTGGTAATATTGATAGCTTTAATCTGGCCGCTAATAACACAACCAAATATTCTCGATTGATTTTCACCCAGGTCAGCGACGTGAAATCATTTCCAATGGACGATTTTTACAAAAGTACGAGCCGAGCGCTGCCGGAATGGGCAGTCATGTATTTCCCGCCCAATAGTGTGTTCCAGGATGGCAAAGCTTTACCATATCCAGTTATCTATGAAAAAGGCCAGCAATTGCTATTTAGGAAGGCACAATGAGTCTGTGGCATGAAGAACTGGAACTGGCTTTGCTAAATCTGGAGGATTCAAAAGCCAGTTGTGATGTGATGACTTACGTGATCAGCAACATTCTAGCCAAATCAGACATTCCACATCAGTGCAGAGTAGGGTTTGTTGAAACAGTACATAGCAAGACACAAATCAATCCGCATTGCTGGATAGAGCTAAAGGATGGATGGGGTATAGATCTGACTTTACGCCGGTGGTTGGGTGACGAGGACCGATGGCCGCATGGAGTATTTAGGCTTTCAGACTATCCACAGGTTCAATTCCGGGGAACGCCCCTGTTTGCCCCGAAGCTAGACGATGAGGAAATTAACGCTATGTCCGATCATCTAATTGAGACAGTAAAAATACCAGTTTGTTGCTGAATTATTCAGCATTGATAACAGGGCCGTTTAATACACATATATTTATTGATCAGAGCGGTTTTGATTGTGTTTGTTGTATAAATACAAACTTCCGAACGTCACAATGGTAAAAAATGCGAGCAAACTTAACATTGCAATAGTAAAGGCATCCACGGAACTGAACCTCTCTTGTAAAACCTTATATACTTAGAGTCTAACTAAACTAGCGAGATTTACCAGTGGCAAAAACACTAGACCAGATCTTGGAGCAGGAGAAGCCAGAAATTGTAGCCGAGGCCAGACGCAAGGCATCAGAGATGCTCCGCCTCTTGGATGAGCAAACGGCCAAGCAGGATCATGAAACCGATTCAGTAGATTCCTATCACCAGATGTAGCAAAGGGCCAGACAAGCTGGCCCTTTGCTTTTCTTAGTAATTACATCACTAAGTACGGTTCATCGTTGTCGCTTTCAGCTATCGTCAAGTCAATAGTGAAAGTGATATCGATGCGCTCAACAGTCCGATTACACTCACGAGCATACTCATCCTGCAGGCTTTTAAACATCGCTTCAGCTTCATCATGAGAAGTAGCTTCTACCGTTTCAACAGCCAACTCACCTTCTTTTTCAGTGTAGTTAACCCCACGATAATACACGCGGCCACACACATCGAATTGATGGATCTCTGTTTGATTTTGTCCCAACATATTAATTCTCCAAAAGTTTAATAGCCGGGACTTAGCCCAACCGGGCAAAGTACCCGGTTGGGTTATTTAATTAGGGATTAGGCTTCAGGCATGTTGCGTATAGTGAAGGACTCACAAACACCATGCCCGTAAAGCACCGCATTTCCCTGGGGATTTTTTTCCAAAAACTTGCGCGTGGCTTTGAGAGCTGCCCTATAACCAGCATCAGAAGGCTGATACTCTCGCGTACGCTTTTTTTGGTTTGTTAGAATCAGTCGATACATTAAATCTCCCTCATCTTTGAGCTGACAATAATTTCCGGGTGGAACCTATTACAGCGCGTTCTGCAACCAGCTCACCCTCAAGCGGAGCGCATTCGACAGCATCGGAGACTCCAGGTTGATTGCTACCGGAGGTAGCTTTCAACCATTCACCACACAATGAACTGCTATTAGTTACCAATGGACTGACGACCCGTACGGGCCGCGTTTTTCTCAATGATCGATATGCAAGAATCGAAGCCTTATTTAGTAATTTGGCGACAATGTTAGCCCCGAAAGCAATGACGCCCACGGTAACAATCATGATCAAAACGAACGTAGAAAAGTACATAAACACCTCCAATTAGATGGAATTGAAGGGGTTACACCGCAGAACCGGTGAACCCCGGTTGCGGGATAAATTGATAAAATGCTGTTTGTTTTTGGCGACCAGCTATCGCTCATATTCAGCACGGGGCTGAAGTTGATTCAAATTTAACAGCTCATTTCTAAATCGACACGCGCTGTATTGGCCCTTTTTGGGCACAATTAAACAATACAGCGAACAGAAGGTCTGATTAAGGAATATGACATAGGCATAGATGGCTTTTAATCAGCAGAGCCGGTGTTTTTTGGACGTGGAGGCTCTCCGGGACGGTTAAGCAATTCCCACAAGAGTCGGAACGCATAAAAATGATCCCGTAATGTCGTTGTACTCAATCCTTGGTGCCTAGTGTAATACCGGTGGATATGAGCTCTTCCAATTTGCGATGGTGCGTTGACTCCTTTTTCATTGGCGGCAATATCGTTTAGAGCCGCAATTAGCCTTTTTACCATAGCTCGCCGAGCCGTCTTCCCTCCATGTCGCACATAAACATGGCTTCTTTCTCTTACCCATTTTTCCATCAATTACCCCAAATAACTATTTGTCACATCGATGCGACCGTGACCCAATTCCAAAGCCACTTCAGATCTGATTTCTTTGTCCAGCATTTTGGCGTGAGCTATTGATACTCCAAGTTCTTTGGCTAAATATTCATAGTGCTCTCGCCCATGTTTAACACCTGCTTTTACCGGGCAATCAGCACGCATCAAAGTTTTGTAGCGCGTTTGAGCGTAGTGGTGCCGTTCGCCGTGGAAGTTCACCGGATGGCGGCCGATCTCCCGGTAGGCTTCTTGCCGAAACTCACGATAACTCTTCTCGGCGGAGATCATGCTGCGGCCATCCTGTATGGCGGCGGCTCGCTGGAGTGCCGTAATTTGAGCATCACTGGTGATCGGAACAGTGCGCGCCCGGCCACCCTTGGTGCCATCTTTTATGCTCACGGAGCCAGTTTTCTCGGCCTCTCTTAGTGCTCTGGCTGCATCCAGCTTGGCCGATTCCTCGAACCGCAGACCGAAATTACGCTGTAGTTCCAGCAAAGCCCCAAGGCGCTCGGAGGCTGCCCCCATTGCGGCATTATGGGAAGCTTCCGAAACACTTCGGTCGCCAGTGGCGATACCTGAGCGCTTTGGAAGTCCCCCCTCGGAGACAGGATCTACACGTACCTGTCGGTCGCCACGCGCAATCTCCATCACCCGATTCACTGCGCTCAGGTAGTTCTGCGCCGTGGATGGCGCAATTTCTCCCCGCTCGTAGCGATCATTAAGGTGCGCCGCATAAGCGACCAAATGAGCCTTTTCTATATCCCGCATGTCCTTTATGCCCTGTTCGGACTTAATCCAAGCGCTAAAAACGCTCCATCGGTCATGAATAGTGGCTATGGACTGAAAACTCTTCATCCCCTCCTTGAGAGCGTTCAGGGCTGCCTTGTTTATATCTCGACTACGAAGGCCAAAATTCCGTGAATCCGGATTAGTCCGCTCTGAACGCATTGTTCCCCCTAACTCTGTTAATCAAAATTGTTACTTTGTTGGCCCGTCCGTATCCGGTGGTAAGTGAAACGCAGTTTTTTAATTAGCTCTGCATGCTAAGGCCAACGCTGGGATCTTGCCCAAACACAGGACAGTTAAACCCGATGTCCACGGTCATTAATTACGAACTGTACTGCTATGGAGCGAACTGCTCATTCCATTGGCTGGTCTGTTCCGACGGAACAAACTGCCAGCAGATCCAGCTGGTACTGTCGTGTCATTCTTTGGAAAGGAAAGCGCGAAGCGCGCCAACCGCCGAAGGCGGTATAATTCGCGCACATTCGTGCGCGGTGCGAAAGCCTAGAGCCCTTGAGGCTCAAGGCTTCCGTCGGGGGCTCTACCCCCGTCTCTGTTCACGCCTACGGCGACAGAGACGGGGTGGAGCATCGAGCAAGTTGGGTATTCCAACACTCGTCCTGATGTTGAGGGTGGTCCTCTTTGGTTTGGCTGCTCGGAATCGAGTACCAAGGACACGACATTGCTTTGAGCAAAATCGCGGTATGGAAGCCTGTTAACTTGTGCAATACACAAGCACAGGCAGCAGCATAACGCTGCAAGCATAATGATGATAAACATCTGATTTTCCTCCGGGGAGATTGTTATAGACGGAGGAATGCCCATAGGGGGCAGTCCCCCTGAGGGTTAAGAAATGAAGGCAATCGCCTTAGTTTTGCAGAATGCTGTTTGAAGGCCAGCTACCAAAAACACTTTATATATTAATCAAACAGATAGAGGCGTCAAGTACATCGTAAAGTTGCTTTTGGGTTGCTTTTCAGTGCTTGTCTTTGGGGTGCGGTTTGTTCGTTGGGCTCGAATTTAACTCAACGGTCGCTTTTAGGTGGCTTTTCGGTAATGCTTAGAGCGATGACCAAATATTTAGCATCAATAGATTGCTTTTCGATGGGGTTTTAGTAGGTATATCAGATGTCAGTAAACTTTGAATTAGATGAATTGGAAAGTAGAGCAAAAATAATTGTTGAAGATTTCAGCGGTATTTTTTCTCCATACGACGCTTTTTATATACATTCGATAATTTATTCAGCTAGCCGATGTTTGGAAGCTTTTGAACACTACGAATTTGCAAAGGAAAAACAGGCTGATTCAGACTACTTAATTAGCTTGGTACAAGAGGCAATAGGGCATGCGGCGGCTTTATCTCGATACTTCTGGCCGGTTTGGTATCCGGGCAAGCTAAACAAAACCCATCCCTATCAAGCAGCTCTGAGAAAAAAACGAGGCGAAAAGTTAATATCTGCTTTTGGTATGGAAGAAGACTCACCTATTCATAACAGGGATCTGCGGAACGCCTGGGAACATTTTGATGAAAACTTAGACGACTACCTTCTGAAAAATGATGCTGGACATTTTTTTCCTGACTCAGCAATTGGCAATCATACTCTTGCTGACGAACCGGCCTATCACTTGTTTAAACTTCTGGACCCAGAAGCAGAATGCCTTGTCCTAATGGGGAAAAAGTACTTTTTTGGTCCAATAAAATCTGAGGTCGCAAGAATTTATGATAGGGCCAATTACCTACAGCAAAATGGATATAACTTGAAACCGTTATAGACCCCTGAGCTATAGAGCAATCATAAAGCTGGCTTACCAAACCAGCTTTATGATTATTATGTCCTATAAAAGCTCTGACAAGATTATAGAACTGCCATCTCTTAGCTCAATTAAATTATCTGGTTCAGAACAAAACCACGCATAAGTTCCCCACGCGAGTTCTGACATTGCTTTTTTGAATGGAGCGGCTGAACGATCTTGAAATGCAGTTACAAAAGCAAGATTCTGGGCAGAGAAGCCAGCTTCAATAGCTATCTCAGTTAGCTTCTGTTTACGCATAGAGTTAATTGGACCATCTGAAGCAACAATTTCAATAAAAACAAATAACATGTCACTACCGTCAGTCTTGGTCCCAAGATCAACTAAAATAACGTCAGGTAACGTTTTTGAAGGGTCAATTTTGAGCTTTAACCTACTCGCAAGATCAATACCAACCTTTTCCCCTGACTGAGACAACCATAATACGGCTGGCGTCTTTAAAAACTTCCGAGCGAATTGTTCGATCACCGCCTTACCTATTACGCCTGACGGACCAGACTCAAGCATTACTAACCCAGAATTAGGTAATGTCGCGGTTATCTGATCTGATGCTGCGGCAGTGGCATGCGCACCAAGTAATCGAATTCGACTTAAAGCGGCAGCATTAAGGTGAGAGTTCTGCCAGCTACGAATTAAAGCCTCTAAATCATCCCCAATTAAATCTACATTGAACAGAGCTGCAAATGCTTTTGACATTGCGTATTTAGGAAGAGGAGTTGTCACAGGCAAACCAGTGCGTTCAATAACGGCACCAAGGGCTATAAACCCATATCGAATAGTTTCATCTCTGACAGGTTCTCGAGAATTTGGAGCATACCAGGTCGTAACAGGCCTATCTTTCTTACTAGATAGCGCCTGCTTAACCCAAGACTGACGCTCCTCGTCCGTCAAGAGAGCAGCCTGGACATCAGACATGTCGGTTACTTGGCTTGGCCGAATCCAACGATCAGCACCCTCGACAGCTCCTGCGTAGAACATAACATAGAGAGTTCTTGCAGCCATTTCTCGGATGACATAATTACGATTTTCTGTCCCTTCAGGGAATATTAGAGGTAAGCGTTCAGCAATCACCTCCAGACTTGGTACATGTGGCCAGCTCAAGTTTGCTCTCTCCATACAATCCTGCGATACACTTCTCGATGGAGAGTCTATCAGAACCTGCTGCAATGATCTTCTCCAGCTTTTTCATATCATCCAAGCTCGGTAAAGGCACGGCCATAAGCTCATAAGCAGAAACAGCTACACTACCGCTTATGCAACGGTATATACGGTCAAAGACCTGAGAATTAAGTAATCCGTTGATAGTTTCTACGCTCAATTCCCGTATAAGTGTATCTGCGTAAACGATATTTAAATGATTTTCTACAACGACACCACCATATCGATCAATAAAGTCTTGTGGTATGACAGCACCGAGAACTCTTCGATTTTGTTCTTTAGATGTGGTTCGCTGCACCAAAACACATGAATCAGTAGTTACAAGATGTCGCTGGTTTTTTTCAATTTGAATATAAGGCACATGGTTTCTCTTCACCGAAGAGAATTTAAAGCCATTTGAAGTTACCGATTCAGCCCAAACAAGAGGTAGTGTCCCTTTTGTTTTTTCAGTACGTAACTGGCTTTTATGTCTATTCCAAACAAGTTTCCCAGTCGAAACAACGTAGCCCAGATCAGGGAGACGGGTCTTCATCTTCTTGAGTCGATTTAACAATGCAGCGTCTTCAGCTACTCTAGGGATTAGCCACGGACCATCACCTTTAATAATTGATACCTTTCCAATAGGCTCTACTCTTGCTTCGTTAAGCCCCTCCGGTACTAACAATGAAACCTTTGCTGGTGTTTTTCTTGCTGACTTTTTGAATGTTGCAAGAAGAGTTTCTTGTAAAACATCGTCAAAAACACCCTCTCTATTTGATATAAAATCAAAAGCTCGTGGCGCAGATTCATCAATTAACAGCTCACGTAATGCCTTGAAATATTGCCCACCCAAAAATGATGTAGGTGTTAAGTAAGCTATTACCCCTTCAGGCTTGGCGAGTCTTAAAGCGAGGTCGGTGAAAAGACCATATAAATTGGCATGACCAAACAGTGAGCGACTAAACTTCTCTCTAACTTCTGTATCAAGAGAAACTTTACCGTATGGAGGATTGCCTATTACAAGATCAAAATCTACAGGTGACTGGTACGTTAGAGCGTTACAAATACTGATAACGCTTTTTGCAAGCCGCCTTCTGGCAATAATGCAATGTTCTATTAATACACACTCTAATAAGACATGCGTCATCCAGGCAGCAAATGGATCTATCTCAACCCCCTTGAGCCTCTTGCCTATTTGCGCAAGCTTCCATTCACTTGAAGCATGTTTGGAACGTTGGAGCATTCGCATAGCGACTGGCGCAAGGAAAGCACCTCCGCCGCATGCAGGATCAATTACCGACGCGGTACTGAAATCAACGCCTGCTTCTTCAGCCAAATCAAGAAGCCTAGATACCAAAGGTGGCGGAGTGTAATAAGCTCCTAAATCAGATCGATAAGCAGTAGGCAACATGGCTGTATATATTGATCCGATAAGATAGCCCGCATCAATATCAGGGAATTGTGCGATCACTTTACCGGTATTTTTAGCAACATCCTCTGCATCGAGAGTAATTTCGGCCAATTCAGAATCAGTTGGGATTGAAAAAATTTTAAGCTTGCTATTGTGCCTAGCGTTAATTTCGTCCCAATAAGATTTTATTAAAGCTGCGCAATAAGACCTGGCGATTTTAAGTCGATACTGGTCATCTATGACAGAGTTAGCATAACCACGAGCCATACCTTTACAGGCCTCATAACGAACAAGAGGCTCTGCTGACTCACTTAAAAGATCCTGAAAGTGGAAAGCGTTCATATACTTGCCCCCTCACGGTCAGGTTTTATGACCCCGACACTGTTATAAATTGTTGTTCTAGATACACCAAATCGTTTAGCTACATCGGAAACGGGTATGCTTGGATCTTTTAGTAATACCTTAATCTCTCGAATATCCTTTGGTGCGAGCTTCGGCTTTCTGCCACCTTTACGTCCCCGAGCCCTAGCAGCATCGAGTCCAGCTTTAGTCCGTTCACTAATTAAATTACGCTCAAACTCAGCTAAAGCTGCAAATACATGAAAAATCAACTTTCCAGAAGCACTATTGGTTTCAATCTGCTCTTGTAAGCTCAGGAATCCAACTCCCCGTTCATCAATCAAATTAGTCACGACTTTAACCAAATCACCCAGGCTGCGACCGAGTCTATCGAGCCTCCAAACAACTAACGTATCACCTGGCCTGAGAGCCTTTAGACAGTTATCTAGTTCTGGCCGGGCAGTACTTTTACCGCTGGCTTTGTCCTCATAAATGATTTCACAACCGGCAGCAACCAACGCATCCCGCTGGAGATGCAGGTTCTGGTCATCAGTTGATACTCTGGCATAGCCGATTCTTTGATTCATGCACGTTTTATTTACATAGTTTTTTATACGAGTATTTTAACAGATTATTGATTAAAAAACCAATCCATAGGTAAGTGTTCTAACTGTTCAATAAACGGTGGTTTGTTGAACAAAAATAAAAGATCTGCTCATTTTCTAAGAAAACTTGATCTATGAAATAAATCATATATAGTTCTATATATGGTTAGGCCTATGGAGGTATTAAGATGCCAGTCACAATAAGTATTTCAGATGACGTGTTCCGCAGATTGGAGGGGTTGGCTGTCGGGTTCGACACGCCAGAGAGAGTTATCGAGCGATTGCTCGATTTGGTTGAGGAGAGCGGATCTAAGTCCAGCGAAAGCAAACCGTCCCTAACTTTTGTTCCTGATGAAGCAGCTTTCAAAAATGAGCTGATAGCTCGCAAGAAAGCACAGGTCGTTCTTCATTTGAAAAACGGTGAACGAGATGTCATTCATTGGAATGCGTCTAGATTTCAACCCAGTTCAAATCTTCGAGCTAATTTGTGGTCTGGGATTCTGAGAAACTGGAAGGATAAAGGGATCACCTCTGCGGAACTTTCGGTTCTACCTCGGGGCCACAACCATCCTGACGACAACACAGATCTATTGATAGCTATTGCCGGAGAAGTTCACTGGACGCTCGAAGAGGTAGAGCAGTACTTCGTTGATTACGACCTGGTTAGCAGTGATGACGGCCATCCTTACTACTACCTTGCGACGTTCAGTGATGAGACACCTGACGAGCTGAAGCAAATTGCCGGGCTGAACAGCTCAAATCAACTTCACTTGGGTCTGAACATAGTTCCGGATGAAGATCAGGGAGAGTTCGAGTAAAGTAATAGCTTCAGATAATCAATACGTTATGTGTGTAGATGCTGGCAAATCTTGATCCGCATTTGCTCCAAAAGCCATATAATTGATTGATTTATAAAAATTAATTACTTTCTGTATCGGTAAATAACAAGGTAAACCAAAGGAAAAAACATCCAACGAAAGTTAAAATACCAATATATTAATAAATTTAATAACTTATCAATCTTTCAATAGTTTCCTTTAGTTACATAATATGGGTCTTGAACGGCCCACCTACTTCTTTGATCTGGGCCACTATTGGTCCGCTAAAGAAGAAGTTATTATAGATCGAAAGCGAAAAGAGGCGATGACCACCCTACCAAGTCTATTTCAATAAAGGATATTAGATTGGAAAACGGGAAAAATATAATAAAAACAGATAAATATAAATTTATTTACCTTCCCTCTTTCCCGCCTTTATTTGAAAAGCCAGTTGTATCCAGGAGGTATGAAAGCGTCGAGTGCTTGCCACTCAGAGCGCCGCATACCTCTTGGATAACCTTCACTACCCAGAGAAAAGCCAGTCAAGGTAGAAATCGCCCGAAGGGTTGCGTAGCAAGGGGGCCCCGCTTGCGGGGTTCCGATTTATGGCTTTACAGGGTTTGAAAGGAGTGGTTTCGGGTTAAATGTTTAATATTCTAATTTCAATTTTAAGAATTGCTTCTTAGAGGTTGAGTGATATCCTAACGATAGTAAATATATTTGTTTTAGTAAACAGTTGACAAGTGCCACCTCGCGAAGCTTATGGGCGAGATAAACAAGTCAATTGCTGGTGTTACCAAAGAAACAGTGTTGAAATTCTATTACTCTGCTTTACGTAGTAATGCGCAACAATTAGATCTTAAGACAATAGATAAACTCTGCAATTTGTTCAATTGTGAGATACGTGAACTAATTAGCAAACATCACATGATGCCCAAAAAGGACAGTGGCGGTAAATGACCCAGTTACAACTAGAGTGCCTCATTGATTTTCATTTTTTTCAAACATATATGTGATTTGTATATCGAAAAGTTTCAGGTAAAAATAGAACAAGTGAGTGATGAAGAACTGCTAAATATGAAATGTTTCATCGAATTTTGATACATGGAAGCAATTATTTCCGTCATGGTTTAATCGAATCAAAGATGAAGCAAGTTACTCAAAGAAGTCTTCTGTGATATAGAGGAAGAAAAAACGTAACAACACTAAATATTAGTGGCTCTGACTAAATTTGGTATATGTAAGACAATGAGCTGTTCGCCAAGGCGTAAGGCTATGTTGAGGAACGTTATTGATGAATGACATAAGTAAAAATGAAATTATTGAATCAGATGAAGACACCTTTGAAGACTATACAAGTGCCGACGGTGGTATTTACCCATACTCAGAGAATGTAGACTTATCAAAAATAGAGATTAATTTACGAGAAGATAAAATATCTGTATTTGAAATTATCCGATGGACAAATAAGGGGAAGTTTGTTTTAGACCCTGAGTTTCAAAGAAGCCCTAATGCGTGGGATGAAATAAAGAAATCTATGTTTATTGAGTCTTTGATTTTGAACCTGCCATTACCACATTTTTACTTTAATAAAGATTCTTCAGGTCGGTTAGTTGTAATTGATGGTCTTCAAAGATTAACAGCGGTGCTCGACTTTCATAATGATGATTTTTGTTTGGTGGGGTTAAAAGCCCTTCCATGGCTTAACGGACTTAGTAAGTCAAAATTAGAAAAAAAGTATAATGAAGTATGGTCGAAGATTGAAGATAAAAACATACCCTATTATTCAATAATGCCATCAGTTCCTATGGCTGTAACGTACGATATATTTAGGCGAATAAATACCGGTGGAACCAAACTAGAGCGTCAAGAAATAAGGAACTGTATATATTTAGGAAGATCAACAAAGTTATTGAAGAAAATGTCAGAACTTGAAGAGTTTTCTTATATTACAGATTCAGGGATTTCTCCAAAAAGAATGAAGGATCGTGAAGCTGTTTTAAGGTGTATAGCTTTTTCCGATGACAAATATCTCAGAGACTATAAAGGTGATTTAGATGATTTTCTTGGAGAGGTTATGAAGAAAATAAACCTTATGGACGATAATGAAATTTGTCAGTTAGAAGAGAGCTTTATAGCTAACCTTAAAAAAGTTAAGAATGTTTTTGGGAAGAATGCATTTAGAATCATGAACGAGGAAACAAGAGGAAGAATTAATTTAGCAGTTATGGAAAGTATATACAGTGCATTTACCAGCATCAGCGCACAACATGTTCATGAAAGTAAAGAAAGACTGCTCAATAAATATCAAGAGCTTATTTTAAATAATGAGTATCTAAACTCAGTTAAAACCTCAACGAACCAAGTAAAAAAAGTAACTACAAGACTGAACCTTGCCTCTGAATATCTTGGAAGTGATTTATGTTAACTGAAATTAAAGTCGAAAATTTTAAGTGTTTCAAAGATGAGACTATATTCCCTATTGAAAAGCTGACATTACTAACTGGTGTAAATGGCAAAGGTAAGTCAACCACTATCCAAAGTTTACTCCTACCTTCGCAAAGTGTCCTAGAAAATAAAAACTCTAACATTCTGGTACTTAATAGCGATTGGGTAAAACTTGGTTCTTTCGATGATGTAAAATCTACAGGTAGTGCTGCTCGTTCGGAGATAGGGCTATCTTATTGTTTTGAGAACACAGAAAGAAACAAGTACTTAACACTAAATATGAAATTTTCTAGAAAGTATATTGATGATGATGAAGATGTTGAGGACGAAGGTAATCTACTATTGAAGAGCGTAGAGATTGAGTCAAATGAGGAAGGGGAGTTTCAATCTGATAGCCTTGACATAATCAGGGGGCTGGATGAATCCATTTTGAACAGTGTGAAAAGCTATTTAGTTGACTTTTCAAGAGTCAGTTTTATCTCTGCTGAGCGAATCGGCCCAAGATCATTTCATGAATCTGCATCAAATAGAACATTTGGTGTGGGTAAGTTTGGTGAACACACAGCTTCAGAGATATACCGAAACAGAGAAAAGGATGTGCGACAAGAGTTGATTCATTCTTCAGGTGAAACACCTAAATTACCGGATCAGATTTCAGCTTGGGTATCTTATATTTTCAATTCGGGAACTGTAAGTGTTACTTCAATTAGCGAATCTCTAAAAAGAATGTTGATTAGCCCTGATGGAAGCGCTAATAATTATAAACCAGAAAATGTTGGATATGGATTTAGTTACTGCCTTCCAATTATTGTTGCCGGTTTAGTTGCCAAGGAAGGAGATGTAATTATTATTGAGAACCCAGAAGCACATCTTCATCCGAGTGCACAAAACAGAATTACTAATTTCCTATGTAAAGTTGCAGCATCTAATGTAACGACAATCATCGAAACACACAGCCCAAGCATTTTAAACGGAGTTAGGTTAGCAGTTAAAGAAAGTGTGTTACATAACGAAGACACTTCTATTTTATTTTTTGGGGAAAGCTCTAAAGAACCTTTATCAAGAGTCGTCATAGAGAAAGATGGATTAATAAGCCATTGGCCGAAAGGTTTTTTCGACCAAGAGGAAATCGATTTGGATAGATTGCATGATTTATGACGTAAATATCTATATTGATGAAAACTCCATCGGCAAAACAGCCACGAAACATGATTTTTTGGAAGTAATTATTAACCTTTTAAAACTATCCTCAGCTTTTAAGGCAGATATAAATGGAATTTCAGTACAGTTTGTTTTATGGAAGTGCGTTGATTTAGAAGTCAAGATGCTTTGCATTGATGAAACCGACATTTCTTTTTTATCTGCCGTAAATCAGATACTTGGAACGGACATTAAACGTCATTTTAAGAATGTCTTTTACGATAAATTAAGTAAAGTTTGGAATAACGAGCAAGTCCATTGTGGAGATACTTTGTACGAGCTGACTAGTGGAGAATGTGTCACAGGAGGGACATTCGCAGAGTGTGCCGAATTAACTATTTCTAGCAACAAGCACCCCATTGCTTTTGTCAACAATAACGTGATCCATGGAGCTTCAGCAACAGTAATTAAAGGTTGGGAAGAGGAAATAAGGCAGAGTATTGATGTTGAGTTAGCTGATATTGAAGTAGAACCTAGAGTTTGGTTAGCTCAAAAGTATAATGTGGATGATTATCACTATGATCCAACGTCCGATTCCCCTCCAACTGATGCTCAAAGCTATCTTCGCGATAGTAGCAAATATATCAAAACAAAATTCATCAACCAAGGAAGAATTGTTTACTCTTATCCCTTGAAAAGAACCTTTCACGTCATCGATAATCTTCATCACGGACAAAGAGCACATATCGAGGTATGGGATCGTTTTGGTAAGCATTTAGGTGAAGATGATTTAGATGGAAACCGAGTCGCAGATGCGGATAGTTCTAAAAATAACCCGGCATGGTTAAGGTAAGATTTCAATTGAAGAACGATATTTCGGCTTTATTTTACCAGTGCTAGTTAAGAATCAATCTGTCAGTTACCCATTTTTAGCGGTGTTTGTTATTTTAGATTTGAATTAAGTTATTCTAAGTCCATATCAATTTCTCAATATTAATATTTCAATATGGAGTTGTGTTACACACGCTTTTACCTAATTATTCTACACAACCCACTCATTCTTCCAGTTATCTTTCCCTGAGGAGTTTAAGATCCAACTGTCTATAGCATGAGTGAGAATATAGCTCTTTTGTAAAGCTTAAGTTAGCTATAAAACTTCTTACGGAAGGTAACCTGATAAATCACCTTCGCCCACTGTTAATCATAGTTAAAAGCAGCGATTAAGTTGCCTTTAATTATTTACGCTATTAGCGTTTATCTGACTGATTATTATTCTAAAATAAAAACTACTAAGTGATATATTTGAGCTTTTATATACGCATTTAAATATTTTCAGACCTACCTGTACTTGATAGTTCTGTAGTGTCGATTGACCTTCCTAAATTTTATGCCAGAAGCCCCCTTCGAAGATTTGCTTCTTTCTTTTTTATGGCTTATTGCCAGCGAGTCGTCCCTACTCAAAAAAGGTAGGGACGACTCGCAGAGTCGCCCGTTGAGGCCACTGCTCATGATGCCTCGACACCCAATCCGCCTTGAAAAATTACAGGGCCAGAAGAGGATGGAGATTTAAACGTGTCAAAAAGGTGTTGCAATCTATGATCACTGTGATAATTTTAATTATGAACTAGCTCGAAATGAGCATAAAGAAAAAGGGCGTATTAAATGCCCGTAACACGTTCCTGAGGAGCTGCATTCGCAGCATTATGGGTCACACGACCACCCCCCCTATAAATAACAGTAGTTCGCGCTGTATTTCAACATAACTCACACTAAAATTTACGTTCAGTGCCGAATTTGGCCAGCGTAGTCACCGTAATCTTTTTATAGTCATAATGAAATTCACTTTTGAGATCATTATGAATAAATACCAAACCTTTCATCAATTACATAAACAAGAGCAATTATTTTTATTACCAAATGCGTGGGATCCATTAAGCGCTCGTATATTAGCTGATGCTGGTTTTGCTGCTATCGCCACAACAAGTTGGGGGATGGCCCAATCTCGAGGTCAAGAAGATGGCGAACAATGCTCATTTGAGGAGTTTATAAGTCAGCTAAAACCAATAATCGATGCTGTTAATATTGCTGTTTCCGTGGATATTGAATCAGGTTACAGTAATGACGTAAGCACTATTTGTCAGCATGTTTTGGCCGTAGCCAAATTAGGTGCTGTCGGTATTAATATTGAGGATTCAGATAAAAAAACAGCTCAGTTACGCTCCCTAGAACACCAAGTAGAGATCCTTAAAGCGATTAAAAACACACTTAAAAAGTATGGTTTTTCACAGCTATTTATCAATGCTAGAACTGATTGCTACAGCCAAAATATGGCTTCTCTTGAACATGTAATAACTCGATCTTTGGCTTATCAAGATGCTGGCGTTGATGGTATTTTTATCCCTGGATTATCCGATTTAACAGCAATAAAGCAAATAACAACGACACTTAAGGTGCCACTTAACGTGATGGCACAGCCATTAAAAAGTGATTTTCTTTGCGATAATAGTAGTAATAGCAGTTCATTATTTGCACATGGCGTGCAAAGATATACGCTTGGTAATGCACTATTTGATGCCACAAAAGCCTATATTTTTACCGCTAGCAGTACTTTTAATAGCACAAAAAGTAGCGATCATTTATTCTAATCGGAGTTTTAAAAGCTATTTATACAAAATTAAAATCATAATTAGTGATAAAAATAGTAACTAATTTAGAAATTGATCAGCACAAGCTCAAATTGTTATCCACAATTTGGGCTTTTTTGATCATTTTTAACTGAGAGGCATATAAAAAGTACTCAATTTATTAGCTAAAACAGTATAAATCGAGCAATAAACCCACTAAATCAACTTTAATTGCCATTAATTACTTATTTAGCACCCTACTTGAAATATTTTTTGGCATTTCATAAATTAATTTATAGCCAAAACGATCGTTATCAACAGGCGATCTATCCACATTCTGATCACTCGTTTTAAAACTCTTAATGAAACGAAAATTCACCACTCATAAAACGTAAAATCAATATCTTAGTAAAATAAAAATAAGATCTTATGTTGTTACTACCCAGCTTTCCCACTTTTTATCAACAGCTTGATCAGAAGATTACATATTGGAATACTTTATTTTATTTATATATATCAAATAATTACGAATTAAAAATAAGAAACATCAAAAATCGTACTTTAAATACTTATACAAACTTCCATTCAAGGCTTTACTGCTGAGTAAACTCAGTTATCATAAGCCTATAAGTAAGCAGTTGTGTGATCAAATAGAATTATGAACTCCGTTAATATCATTATAGGCAGCCAAATGGGATCTGCTGAGTATGTAGGTGAGCAACTAGCAGAGCAGTTAGTTACTCAAGGGATCACTACAGAAGTTCATGATCAACCTAACTTTTCACAGATAAACCAAGAAAATACTATCTGGTTATTGTGTACTTCTACTTATGGTGCTGGTGATTACCCTGAGAACCTTTTATCCTTTGTTGAAGATATTAATCAAGTCAATGATTTAAAAGGATTAAAGTTTAGTGTTATTGGCTTAGGTGACACCAGTTATGATACCTATAACCTCGCTGGCCGTAATCTAGAACAACTTTTAGTAAGTAAAGGCGCGCACTGTATAGCAGAGCGCTTAGAGTTGAATATTCTTGATGAAGAACTACCAGAAGACACCGCATTAGCTTGGTTACCAAGCTGGATCGAGCAAATAAACCGTATTTAATTAAGATCACAGTTTAGATCCAAATTTAAAGTTACCCACAATTTACTGAGTATTTAGATCAGATTGTGGATAAGCTATGATATAACTGCGTTTTAAGACTATGTTATCCATTGGATAAGATCTGATCCAATACCCCCTGTGCATAAAGAGCCTTTTTGATCAGAGCTTATAATCAGTTAGATCCGATCATATTAACACCTTTAGATCCGATCTAACTTTATGTTTTAATAAGTAAACTAAACCTTATCAACAGAAATCATGCTCAGTAGTAGTAACAGTAATAAAAGATCTCTTTAAAAGATCCTTTATATTATTAGAGATCATTTACTTAGATCTTGGCCACAGTTTAATCATTTATCTTCTGTAAATTTATAGGTAGAATACGCTCCCCCTTGAAAGTTTGCTGGTTGATTAAGTAGGATCCCGAAATGATTTTTCACGAAAATTTTGATGTTATTGTTGTTGGTGGTGGACATGCAGGTACAGAAGCTGCGTTAGCTGCTGCACGTATGGGAATGAATACCCTGCTGCTGACTCACAATATGGATACCCTTGGTCAGATGTCATGTAATCCAGCAATTGGTGGTATTGGCAAAGGTCATTTGGTTAAAGAAATTGATGCACTAGGTGGTGCAATGGCCCAAGCAATTGATAAAGGCGGTATTCAATTCCGTACTTTAAATTCTTCAAAGGGACCTGCAGTAAGAGCTACTCGTGCACAAGCAGATCGCGCTTTATATAAAGCTGCTATTCAAGATATTTTACAACACCAAGATAACCTGAAGATCTTTCAGCAATCATGTGATGATCTGATTGTTGAAAATAATAAAGTAACCGGTGTTGTTACTCAAATGGGACTGCGTTTTAGCGCACCTTCTGTGGTATTAACCGTAGGCACTTTCCTTGGTGGCCAAATTCACATTGGCTTAGAAAACTTCAAAGGTGGTCGCGCTGGTGATCCACCTTCAATCGCATTAGCAAATCGTTTACGTGAATTACCATTTCGTGTTGATCGCTTAAAAACTGGAACGCCACCACGTATTGATGCCCGTACAGTTGATTTTAGTAAAATGGAACAACAACCTGGTGATGCTATAACACCGGTGTTTTCATTTATGGGTAAGCAGTTAGATCATCCACAACAAATTTCTTGCTTCATCACATACACCAATGAAAAAACTCATGATGTGATCCGCAATAATTTACATCGTTCACCTATGTACTCAGGTGTTATTGAAGGGATTGGTCCACGTTACTGTCCTTCTATTGAAGATAAAATTGTTCGCTTTGCAGATAAAGACAAACATCAAATTTTTGTTGAGCCTGAAGGCCTAACATCTTATGAGCTTTATCCAAATGGTATTTCAACTAGTTTGCCATTTGATGTGCAATTAGAGATTGTGCAATCAATCACTGGCTTTGAAAATGCACATATTTGCCGTCCAGGCTATGCTATCGAGTACGACTTTTTTGATCCACGCGATTTAAAGAAATCATTAGAGACCAAATTTATTGATGGTTTGTTCTTTGCTGGACAGATCAATGGCACTACAGGCTATGAAGAAGCCGGTGCACAAGGCTTAATTGCCGGTATGAATGCAGCATTGCAAGTGCAAGGTAAAGAGCCTTGGACACCACGCCGTGATGAAGCTTATGTCGGTGTATTAATCGACGATTTAACTACACTAGGTACCAAAGAACCGTACCGTATGTTTACTAGTCGTGCTGAATACCGTTTGTTACTACGTGAAGACAACGCTGATATTCGTTTAACAGCAAAAGGTCGTGAACTTGGTTTAGTTAACGATGAACGCTGGCAAGCATTTAATGAAAAAATGGATATCATTGCAAAAGAATCTCAACGGATCAAAGAAACTTGGATCCATAAAGATCACGCTGTAATTGATCAAGTTAATGGCTTACTTAAAACACCATTAACCCGAGAAGCAAGTTTAGAAGAATTATTACGTCGCCCTGAGATCCGTTATAACGATCTAATGGCGATCGAAGGATTAGGATCTGAGTTTGATCATGCAACAGCGTTAGAGCAAGTTGAGATCCACACTAAGTACGCAGGTTATATTGCTCGTCAGCAAGAAGAGATCAATAAGCAACTTCGTCATGAGTTAACTATTTTGCCTAAAGATTATGATTACTCGATCGTATCGGGTCTATCAAATGAAGTGGTTGCTAAATTAACTGAGGCGCGTCCTGATACAATCGGTCAAGCATCACGTATTTCAGGTATCACGCCTGCTGCTATTTCGCTATTATTAGTTTATCTGAAGAAGCAAGGCTTACTACGTAAAATTGCGTAGTCATTAAGGAATACTGTGTTACAGCAACAATTAACTACTTTGTTAGCGCAAACTGATATTGCGCTAACTGAAAAACAACAGCAACAATTGGTTCAGTATGTTGAGTTACTCAATAAATGGAACAAAGCTTATAATTTAACCTCAGTGCGTTTACCTGAGGATATGATGATTAAGCATATTATGGATAGCTTAGTTGTTGCACCTCACCTACCCGGTCATCATTATATTGATGTTGGTACGGGTCCTGGCCTTCCGGGTATCGTATTAGCTATTGCATTACCTGAGACACAATTTATTTTATTAGATAGTTTAGGTAAACGCGTGCGTTTTTTAATGCAGGTAAAACATGAGCTAGGTCTGAAAAATGTAACCCCAGTGCAGTCTAGAGTTGAAGATTATCAACCAAGTGTTAAATTAGATGGTGTATTGAGTCGTGCTTTTGCATCTTTACAAGATATGGTTGACTGGTGTTCGCACTTGATTGATCATTCAGGTAAGTTTATTGCCTTAAAAGGCGTATTTCCAAGTGAAGAGCTAGAATCTTTACCAGCAGGTGTTAAGTTCGAGCAAAAAATCACCTTGGAAGTACCAAAATTAGATGCGCAAAGACATTTAATTATTCTTTCTAAAGACTAGGGATCAGAGATACTGTGGCAAAAGTCATCGCAATAGCAAACCAAAAAGGTGGTGTGGGTAAAACCACCACAGCAGTTAATCTCGCGGCATCAATGGCTGCAACTAAACGTAAAGTGTTGCTTATTGATCTCGATCCGCAAGGCAATGCAACCATGGGTAGCGGCGTAGACAAATACGGCGATGTGGCAACAATTTATGATTTATTAATCGAAGATAAACCAATTGAAGAAGTTGTTACTAAAGAAACCTCTGGTGAATATCATTTAATTGCTGCTAATGGTGATGTTACCGCCGCCGAAGTTAAACTGATGGAGCTTTATGCTCGAGAAGTACGACTACGCAATGCCCTTGAAAAAATATCTGATCAATATGAATTTATTTTTATCGACTGCCCACCATCACTGAATATGCTTACGGTGAATGCAATGGCGGCCGCGGATTCAATTTTAGTGCCTATGCAATGTGAATATTATGCGCTTGAAGGCTTAACCGCATTAATGGACACAATTACGCAATTAGCCAAGTTAGTTAATCCAAAACTACAGATTGAAGGGATTTTACGTACTATGTACGATCCGCGTAATCGTTTGGCCAATGATGTATCTGAGCAGCTTAAACAACATTTTGGCGATAAAGTATACCGCACCGTGATCCCACGTAATGTACGTTTAGCTGAAGCGCCGAGTTTTGGTGCACCCGCAATGTATTATGACCGGGCATCAAGTGGTGCTAAAGCGTATTTAGCACTTGCCGGTGAAATGTTACGCAGAAAAGAAAAAATATCCCCAATCGTCGCCTAACTTGAGGTAAAAAGAACATGTCTGCTAAAAAACGCGGTTTAGGCCGAGGACTCGATGCTTTATTAAGCTCGTCAAAACCAGCACCGAGTGCCCGCACTGAACAACCCAACGTGAGTGAGCAGGATGTAATTGTTCAGCCAACCAGTAGTGAACTGCAAAAGCTACCGATTGAGTTTTTACACTCAGGTAAATATCAGCCACGCAAAGACATGTCCGAAGAAGCGCTTGAAGAGCTAGCAAGCTCAATTCGATCGCAAGGGATTATTCAGCCAATTGTAGTTCGTCCAGTAGCAGAAAACAGTTATGAGATTATTGCTGGTGAACGTCGCTGGCGTGCTGCACA
Source organism: Pseudoalteromonas rhizosphaerae (assembly GCF_028885455.1). NCBI lineage: Bacteria > Pseudomonadati > Pseudomonadota > Gammaproteobacteria > Alteromonadales > Pseudoalteromonadaceae > Pseudoalteromonas > Pseudoalteromonas rhizosphaerae. The sequence goes on along the minus strand of NZ_CP118496.1, from coordinate 236,397 downwards.
AATAGCTAAGCTAGACGTAGTACCATGTATCATTAAAGATGTGCCTGATGAAGCTGCGGTGGCCATCGCATTGATTGAAAATATTCAACGCGAAGATCTAAATGCCATGGAAGAAGCGGTTGCATTGCACCGTTTGTTAACTGAGTTTGAATTAACTCACCAACAAGTGGCAGATGCCGTAGGCAAATCACGCACGACGGTAACTAATTTATTACGACTAAATAACCTTAATGATGATGTTAAAATATTGTTGGAACATGGCGATATTGAAATGGGTCATGCGCGTTGTTTATTAGCCCTTGAAGGTGAAGCACAATCTGATGCTGCTCGACTGGCTGTAGCAAAGGCTTTAACTGTACGCGAAACAGAAAAATTAGTTCGTTCAATTATTGAACCTGCCCCTAAAAAAGAAACTTTCGAAAAAGATCCAGATGTCAAACAGTTAGAACAACAATTAGCCGAAAACTTGGGTGCTAAAGTTGAAATTAACTACAACAAAAAAGGCAAAGGAAACTTAGTTATTTCGTATACTAACTTAGAAGAGTTAGATGGAATTTTAAGCCGTATAAATGCAGAGAATTCCGAGCATTAATAAATATCATGTCCAAAAAGAGACATTCGTCGCAAATTTGCACCACAATACACCGACTCAAGTTGCAAAACTGGTAGGAATCAGTATAATTTCGCCAGTTTTCATGCCCTGACAATTAGATTGCCACTAAGGTTAACTAAACGTGACAAATAAGTTAGCGAGGCCATATCGGCTTGCCGCATTAAAATTAATATGTCTTCAGGGCGTTGTAGCATTAGTTGCTGCTGTAATCATTTTTGTTGGTTGGGGAGTAGATGCCGGCCTTTCAGCTATCGCTGGAGGCACTGTAGCGGTGCTCCCTAATTTTGTATTTGTTATCTATGCATTCCGTTATATGGGTGCTAGTAAAGCAAAACAAGTGTTTGCCTCGTTTAAACGCGGCAACGGATTAAAATTTTTGCTAACAATCTTTTTGTTTGCGCTGATATTTAAACTGTATCCGGTAATCTTTTTGCCATTTTTTTGTAGTTTTATATTAGTGATGTTCGTTGGATTGTTCGCGCCAGTTTTTTTTAATCATTAACTTTTGGGATATAACATGGCTGCAGGTGAAGAGCTAACTCTAACGGGTTACATCAAGCACCACCTAACCAACGGTCAGGTGCGTCTATCCGACGACCCTAACAATTGGTGGATGGTACTTAATGTCGATACCCTAGCATGGTCTATCGGTTTAGGATTGATCTTTCTATGGATCTTCAAGCGCGCTGCGAATAAAGCAACGCTTGGTGTTCCTGGTAAATTTCAGTGCTTTATCGAGATGGTCGTAGAATTCGTTGACTCTAACGTGAAAGATACCTTTCACGGTAAAAGTAAACTAATTGCCCCTCTTGCTCTGACAATTTTTGTCTGGGTATTCTTGATGAACTTAATGGATTTAATACCTGTTGACTTCCTACCAACTGCTGCGGCATTGATTAGTGGTGAGTCTTGGGATGTTATTTCAAGCGGTCAATCGCATACTTATATGAAAGTGGTACCTACAACCGACCTTAACTTAACGTTAGCAATGGGTTTAGGTGTATTCGCACTTATCATCTTTTATTCGATTCGCGTTAAAGGCGTTATGGGTTTTGTTAAAGAACTTACATTACAACCGTTTAACGTTAAGAACCCAGTGGTTCAAGCACTATTTATTCCAGTAAACTTGTTACTAGAGCTAGTAACCTTGTTTGCTAAGCCAATCTCATTGGCACTACGTTTATTTGGTAACTTATACGCAGGTGAATTGATCTTCATTCTGATTGCAGCGATTGGCTTATTCCAATTACCACTGCACTTCGTATGGGCTGTGTTCCACATTCTCGTAATCGTATTGCAAGCATTCATCTTCATGATGCTAACAATTGTATACCTGAGCATGGCGTCAACTGATCATTAATCAGACGTCAGTTCAATAAAGATTTTTTTACTTAAACTTTAAACTTTGAAAATTAATCGGAGAAAACAATGGAAATCGTACTAGGTCTTAAATATATCGCTGTAGCGTTACTTATCGGTTTTGGTGCTTTAGGTACTGCTATCGGTTTTGGTAACTTAGGTGGTAAATTCCTTGAGTCTGCTGCTCGTCAACCTGAGCTTGCACCACAACTACAAGTTAAAATGTTCATCGTAGCGGGTCTTATCGATGCTATCGCGATGATCGGTGTAGGTATTGGTCTATACATGTTGTTCGCACTTTAATATTGAAAAAATACTTTATCCGCGATCAACTATTGACTAAGGAGGAGTGGTTGTGAGTTTAAACCTTACTCTACTCGGCGAATTAATAGCATTTATCGTTTTTGTTTGGTTCTGCATGAAGTTTGTGTGGCCACCACTTAACGGTGCTATTGAAGCTCGCCAGAAAAAAATTGAAGATGGTTTAGCGGCCTCTGATAAAGCTGAAAAAGATCTTGAACTTGCTCGTAAAAAAGCAACTGCAGAACTTAAAGAAGCTAAATCACAAGCTGCTGAAATCATCGAGCAAGCTAAGAAGCGTGCAACGCAAATCGTAGACGAAGAGACATCTCGTGGTCACGACGAGCGCGAAAACATCATTGCTCAAGGTCATTCTGAAATTGAAGCCGAGCGTAACCGTGTTAAAGAAGAACTGCGTAAGCAAGTTGCTACTTTAGCGGTTATCGGCGCACAGAAGATTCTAGAGCGCGAAATCAATGAAGCCGCGCACAGCGACATTGTTGAAAAACTTGTAGCTGAGCTTTAATAGGAGGGTCTGAGCATGTCTGAATTGACTACAATCGCTCGCCCATACGCTAAAGCGGCCTTTGAATTTGCCGTTGAAAAAGGCGTAGTTGAGAGTTGGAATGATATGTTGTTTTTTGCTTCAGAAGTGGCGAAAAATGAACAAGTCGCTCAATTCCTAACTGGAAGCGCCTCTGCTGATAAGCAATCAGAAATTGTTATTTCTGTTTGTGCAGAGCAACTCAACGAATACGGTCAAAACCTTGTAAAGGTTATGGCTGAAAATGGACGTTTGACCGCCCTACCAGCTGTTGCACAATTGTTCTCTGCTTTTAAAGCAGATTACGATAAAGAGATTGATGTTGACATCACCTCTGCAACAACCCTTGCTGCAACGCAGCAAGAAACACTGGTAGCGGCACTTGAAAAACGTTTCGCACGCAAAGTTAAGCTGAATTGTAGTGTTGACGAATCACTTGTTGGTGGCCTTATGATTAAGGCTGGAGACACAGTAATCGACGGCACTGTTCGCGGTAAATTAAACCGTTTAGCCACTACACTACAATCGTAATTGGGAAGAAGAGCATGCAACTTAATTCCACTGAAATTTCTGATCTGATCAAACAACGTATTGAGAAGTTCGAAGTTGTAAGTGAAGCTCGTAACGAAGGTACAATTGTATCTGTTACTGACGGTATCATTCGCATCCACGGTCTTGCTGACTGTATGCAAGGTGAAATGATTGAGCTTCCAGGCAACCGTTATGCTATCGCACTAAACCTTGAGCGTGACTCAATTGGTGCAGTAGTAATGGGTCCATACGCTGACCTTACAGAAGGCGTAAAAGTATACACAACTGGTCGTATCTTAGAAGTTCCTGTTGGTGCTGGTTTACTTGGTCGTGTTGTAAACACACTAGGTGCACCTATCGACGGTAAAGGCGCTTTAGATAACGACGGTTTTGAACCTGTAGAAAAAATTGCACCGGGTGTAATCGAACGTAAATCAGTAGATGAGCCAGTACAAACTGGTTATAAATCTATCGATGCGATGATCCCAGTGGGTCGTGGTCAACGTGAACTTGTGATCGGTGACCGCCAAACAGGTAAAACTGCACTAGCAATCGATGCAATCATCAATCAAAAAGACACAGGCGTTAAGTGTGTGTACGTAGCGATTGGTCAAAAAGCATCTACTATTGCTAACGTAGTACGTAAATTAGAAGAGCACGGTGCATTAGCAAATACTATCGTAGTTGTTGCATCTGCTTCTGAGTCTGCGGCACTTCAGTACTTAGCACCGTTCGCGGGCTGTACTATGGGTGAATACTTCCGTGACCGTGGTGAAAACGCATTAATCGTATATGATGATTTATCTAAGCAAGCAGTTGCTTACCGTCAAATCTCATTGCTACTTAAGCGTCCACCAGGTCGTGAAGCATACCCAGGTGACGTATTCTATCTTCACTCTCGTCTTCTTGAGCGTGCATCGCGTGTAAACGCTGAGTACGTTGAAAAGTTCACCAATGGTGAAGTGAAAGGTAAAACAGGTTCATTGACGGCATTGCCAATCATTGAAACTCAAGGCGGCGACGTTTCTGCGTTCGTACCGACTAACGTTATCTCTATCACCGATGGTCAGATCTTCTTAGAAACTGACTTATTCAACTCAGGTATCCGTCCGGCAGTAAATGCTGGTATCTCGGTATCGCGTGTTGGTGGTGCTGCACAAACTAAAATCGTTAAGAAACTAGGTGGCGGTATTCGTCTAGCCCTAGCTCAGTATCGTGAATTAGCTGCGTTCTCGCAGTTCGCGTCTGACCTTGATGATGCAACTCGTGCTCAACTTGAGCATGGTGAGCGTGTAACAGAGCTAATGAAGCAGAAACAGTACGCGCCAATGTCTGTTGCTGAAATGTCTTTGTCGTTATTTGCAGCAGAGAAAGGTTACCTTCAAGATATCGAAATCGTTAAAATCATGGATTTCGAAGCTGGGTTACTTTCTTATGCAAACAGCACATACGCAGAGCTTATGGCTCAAATCAATGAAACTGGTAACTACAATGCCGAGATCGAAGCGCAGCTTAAAGAACTTCTAGAGAAGTTTAAATCTACGCAAACTTGGTAATTTAGTTATAAATGGTGCGCTTTAGTTCGCTAAAGCACACCTTGATTCGGAGAAAGAGTCATGGCCAGCGGAAAAGAGATTAAAAGCAAGATCGGTAGTATTAAAAATACTCAAAAGATCACTAGCGCTATGGAAATGGTTGCTGCGTCTAAAATGAAAAAGGCACAGGAACGAGTGGCTTCAAGCCGTCCGTACGCTGAAAATTTACGCAAAGTGATCGGTCATGTTGCTAATGCTAACCTTGAATATCGCCATCCATATATGGAAGAGCGTGAGGTCAAGCGCGTTGGTTATATCGTCATTTCTACCGACCGTGGTTTATGTGGTGGCTTAAACTCTAATGAGTTTAAGAAAGTATCTTTAGATATCAAAGCGTGGAAAGAAAAAGGTGTTTCTGCAGATTTCGCAGTTATGGGCTCAAAAGCCGGCACTTTCTTTAACCGTTTTGGTGGAACAGTACTTGCCAAAAAATCAGGGTTAGGCGATGCGCCTTCTATTACCGACGTAATTGGTCCGGTAAAAGTAATGCTAGAAGCATTCAATGAAGGCAAATTAGACCGCTTGTATGTGGTTTACAACAAGTTTGTAAATACCATGAAGCAAGAGCCAACAATCGATCAGTTGTTGCCTTTGCCAAAAGACGAAAGCAAAGAACTTGCACACCGTTGGGATTACATTTACGAACCAGATCCAAAAGCAATTTTGGATACATTAATGGTTCGTTTTGTGGAATCTCAAGTATACCAAGGTGTAGTTGAAAATGCTGCCTCTGAACAGGCCGCCCGTATGGTTGCAATGAAAGCTGCAACTGATAACGCAGGCGACCTTATGGATGAGTTACAGCTTGTTTATAACAAGGCTCGCCAAGCGGCAATCACACAAGAAATTAGTGAGATTTGTTCTGGTTCAGCAGCAGTTTAATGCTTCGGGCAAAGATTAACGAGAGGAATAGACATGAGTTTAGGTAAGGTCGTCCAAATTATCGGCGCCGTTGTGGATATTGAATTTTCACAAGACAGCGTGCCAGCCGTATATGACGCGTTAAAAATAACAGATGGCGATTTAGCTGGTTTGACTCTAGAAGTTCAACAACAGCTAGGTGGCGGTGTGGTACGTACTATCGCACTAGGTACTACTGACGGTTTACGCCGTGGTGCATTAGTATCAAACACAGGTGAAGCGATTCAAGTTCCAGTTGGTAAAGCAACGCTTGGTCGTATCATGAACGTACTTGGTGAGCCAATCGATGAAGCTGGTCCAATCGGCGAAGAAGACCGTATGTCTATTCACCGTGCAGCGCCTTCATACGAAGAGCAATCAAGTTCAGTAGAACTTTTAGAAACTGGTATCAAGGTAATCGACCTTGTATGTCCATTCGCTAAAGGTGGTAAAGTTGGTTTATTCGGTGGTGCCGGTGTTGGTAAAACCGTAAACATGATGGAACTTATTCGTAACATCGCAATCGAGCACAGCGGCTACTCAGTATTCGCCGGTGTTGGTGAGCGTACTCGTGAGGGTAACGATTTCTACCATGAAATGAACGATTCAAACGTACTTGATAAAGTATCGCTTGTATACGGTCAGATGAATGAGCCTCCAGGTAACCGTTTACGCGTAGCGTTAACAGGTCTTACTATGGCTGAAAAGTTCCGTGACGAAGGTCGCGACGTACTTTTCTTCGTAGATAACATCTACCGTTACACACTTGCTGGTACTGAAGTATCTGCACTTCTTGGTCGTATGCCATCAGCGGTAGGTTACCAGCCTACACTTGCTGAAGAAATGGGTGTACTGCAAGAGCGTATCGCATCTACTAAGACGGGTTCAATCACTTCAATCCAAGCGGTATACGTACCTGCGGATGATTTAACGGATCCATCTCCAGCAACAACGTTTGCTCACTTAGATGCAACAGTAGTACTTTCGCGTGATATCGCGTCACTTGGTATCTACCCAGCGGTAGACCCACTTGATTCATCTTCACGTCAACTTGATCCATTAGTAATTGGTCAAGAGCACTACGATACAGCACGTGGCGTTCAGACAGTTCTTCAGCGTTATAAAGAACTTAAAGACATCATTGCAATCCTAGGTATGGACGAGCTTTCTGACGAAGATAAGCAACTTGTATCTCGTGCACGTAAAATCCAACGTTTCCTATCTCAGCCATTCTTCGTGGCAGAGGTTTTCACAGGATCACCGGGTAAATACGTGTCACTTAAAGACACAATTGCTGGCTTCAAAGGCATCTTAAACGGTGAATTTGATGATATGCCAGAGCAAGCGTTCTACATGGTTGGCTCTATCGAAGAAGCTCAAGAAAAAGCCAAAAACATGTAATTAGGAGGGTAGTATGGCAGCTATGACTGTACATCTTGACGTAGTAAGCGCAGAGCGGAAGTTATTCTCTGGTCTGGTTGAATCGATTCAAGTAAGCGGTAGTGAAGGTGAACTAGGTGTAAACCCAGGACATGCGCCACTATTGACTGCCCTTAAACCTGGTATGGTACGTTTAGTAAAGCAATTTGGTCACGAAGAAGTAATGTATGTTGCTGGTGGTACTCTAGAAGTGCAACCGAACATAGTGACTATTTTGGCTGATGTAGCGGTTCGTGGTGAAGACCTTGACGAACAAGCAACAGAAGCAGCTAAACGTGAAGCTGAAGCGCAAATGGCGAATTCTTCAGCCGCTGAATTAGATTATCAACAAGCAGCAGTACAACTTGCAGAAGCAATTGCACAGCTACGCGTTATTCAGCAATTACGTAAAAAGTAAGCCTATCTGGTTTTCAAAAAGCCCACTTTATGTGGGCTTTTTTGTGCTTGAAATATACTGCATTGTTATTTTATTAGAACGCTATCATTTTTCTAAACTCTACTTTTACAGCTCTTTATCATTATTTTTACTTATATCCTTCATCGATCCCCGTTACAATATAACTAATACAAAGCAAGTTGTGATTTCAGCTTAGATTCAGTGGCTACTGTTAGATTGCCATTGAGTAAGTGCACATGATGTGACTTACGTAACCTTTTTGAATTTACACGCGCTTATTTATTTCAATAAAACAAAGAAAGAAGGATATTGTTTTAATGTCACTTACTACTGTAATTCTTGCTGCGGGTAAAGGTACTCGTATGCGCTCTGCTCTACCTAAGGTGCTGCATAAAGTTGCCGGTAAACCTATGGTGCAACACGTTATCGATAATGCTAAAGCACTCGGTGCGACATCTACTAACTTAGTTTTTGGTCATGGCGGCGAATTATTACAACAACAACTTGCTGACAACGATGTAAACTGGGTACTTCAAGCTGAGCAGCTTGGTACTGGCCATGCAGTGGCACAAGCAAACCCACATATTAATGATGAAGACACTGTATTGGTTTTATACGGTGACGTACCACTGACAAAGCAATCAACCCTTGAGCGTTTACTCGCTGCCACACCTAAAAACGGCTTAGCCGTGCTTACTGTTAATTTAGCTAACCCTAATGGTTATGGCCGTATGTTACGTGTTGATGGCAAGCTAGTGGGTATTGTTGAGCAAAAAGATGCAAGCGCAGAGCAATTACTTATTAACGAAGTAAACACTGGCATTATGGCTGTAAACGGTAAACTGCTGAAAAGCTGGTTAGGCAACTTATCTAACGAAAACGCGCAAGGTGAATACTACCTCACAGATATAGTCGCAATGGCGCACAGTGAAGGTGTAGAGATAAGCTCAGCACAACCAGATCATCCAATGGAAGTTGAAGGTGCAAATAACCGCGTACAACTTGCAGGCCTTGAACGCGCATATCAGTCGTGGCAAGCCGAACAGTTAATGCTTAATGGTGCAACGCTTGCCGACCCTGCTCGCATTGATGTACGCGGCGAAGTGACAACTGGTGAAGATGTATTAATTGACGTAAACGTTATTTTTGAAGGTAAAGTTACTCTTGGTAATAACGTTGAAATTGGCCCTAACTGCGTACTTAAAAATTGTACGATTGGCGATAACGTAATTATTAAAGCTAATACCTTAATTGATGATGCAAGCGTAGCCGACAAGTGTACTTTGGGGCCTTATGCACGTCTGCGCCCAGGTGCGATTATGGAAGAAGACTCGCATATTGGTAACTTTGTTGAGATGAAAAAAACCCGTTTAGGCAAAGGCTCTAAAGCAAATCATCTTTCTTACTTAGGCGATGCTGAAATTGGCGAAAAAGTAAATATTGGTGCCGGTACTATTACCTGTAACTACGATGGCGTAAATAAAGCCAAAACCATTATTGGTGATAATGCCTTTATTGGCTCTAACTCATCGCTTGTTGCACCGGTAAACATTGGCGCAACAGCAACTGTTGGTGCAGGTTCTGTGATCACCAGCACAGTTGAAAATGAACAGCTAGCAATCGCGCGTTCAAAACAGCGCAACTTAACCGGTTGGAAACGCCCAGTTAAAAAGTAAGTGCAGTAGTGTTTACCTTAGCTAGAAAAGCGAGTTTATACTCGCTTTTTGCTTTTTATTTAGCTGTAACATACTGCTATTAACTCCTGTTGCATCCGTTGAACTTTAATTTGCTGAGGTTGTTTTGGGCAATTAGCGCACTTTGCAACATTACCTATTTGGTAATGCAAACAACATGTTTTTCGCGTTAATGCTAATGAGTCTGAGCAAGCTGTAAGCATAATAAACTCCCCCGCCTCTGAGATATCGAGAGCATGCAACCAGTGCGCTGCCATTACATGAATATTAAACTGCGGCTTTCGCTTTGCATGAAGTAGTAGTATTGCTAATAGTGTGTCAGCTAATAAGGACATCGCCAAACGCTCATTAAGCCTTGCAACGAGGTTTAAATCTGTGAGTAACTTAACAACATAGCGTTTCAAATGGGCAGCCATATCCGTTACTGCCTGTTGCTGGTTTTGATGGTACTGCGCTTTTATAGTGGATAGTTGCAGCCCTGCAATAACACCTTGCTGATAGTGTTGCTTAAAGTTTTGCAAAGAAAAACTCATATTAAGTTCATGAACGCTGATAAGCGCTAAATAGACAGGTTGCCAATACAGCATGCCCCAGCTTTTGATTGCCCAATAACTGCGCCCAGCAGCGGGGTATTGCTGCTGCCAATACTTGTGTAACCTTGCAACCAGCAATGAACTCGATTGTATATCGAGCCAATCTGTTGATTGTTCTGGTACTTTTAAAGCACTGTGGTAGCCCTTAGCAAGCTTTAACAGCTTACTAAGGGCGAGGTGTTCAGCGTTCATAACGAGTTTAGATACTTAAAATGAGGCGTTTAAACTAAGCTCAACACTGCGCTCAGCGCCCATCCAACAGCCATTTATATCAAAACAAGCACCCACATAACGTTTGTCTGTTAAGTTACTCACGGCTAAACCTATTTTATAGCTGTCGTTAAAACGATAGCTAGCGGCAGCATCAAGCAAGGTATAACCCGGTACTGTATCGGAATTTAAGGCATCTAACTGACTTTCACCGACATAACGTACACCGCCATTAAATTCCAGTGCATCGTTAAAGAAGTAATTTAACCACATTGAGGCTTGTTGCTCTGCTACCCAAATTGGTGTTTTACCTTCCAATGCCGGGTTTTGTGGATTATCTATTACCTCAACATCCATATCTGTTAGATTTACAGTAACATCAAGAGTGTCAGTGAGTTGCTGATAAACACTGATCTCAAAACCCTTCGATTGTACTTCACCATTTTGTGTGTATTTCATAAAGTCTGGAGTGTTAACCACCACATCTTGTTTGCGCAAATCAAAAAAGGCCGCGGTTATTTTAGTTGTTGCATCATTGTTGTGATATTTCATCCCGACTTCAATTTGCTCTGCGGTCGTTGGTTTAAATGCTTTGCCAGTTAAGGTATCTACCCCCGAAGTGGGCTCGAATGATTCTGAGTAACTGGCATAAGGAGCAATGTTATTATCAAAGGTATAAATTGCTGCCATACGAAAAGTGGTATCGCTTTGATCGATTTCTTGACTACTAGATATACCGCTTTTCGTATCATCTGTAACACTGTAGTAATTATCATAACGAAGGCCAGCAATCACTGTCAGCGCATCGAGCTTTATCTCATCTTGAAGATAAAAACCGCGTTGAGATTGCTCTAAACGGCTAAATTGACGATAGCTATCTAAAGCGGCTGTAGTAGCTGCATTAAACTGGCTGTGATCTGGATTTGATAAATCAAGTGTTGGCGTATTTGCACCAAAAGTATCGGCATAGTCAAATGTAGAATCAAGGGTTTGATATTCAAAGCCAAATAATAGCTGATGATTAGTCTTCGCTAAACCAAATTGCACCGCGAGTTGGTTATCAACCACGAAGCCTTCCGCGTCTTCAATGGTTTTATAGGCAGTACGAGTTAAAATTTTATCTGCATCCGCTAAGCCGAAGTCATAGCTATTTTGTTGCGTGGCATCGGCATTGGTATAACGAAAGTTTTGCAAAAACGAAATTGAATCTGAAAATTCATGATTTAATTTATACCCGATCATAGTGACTTCACGAGCAAACTCAGCCCAGTTTTCATCGCCAGCATACGCATCAGCATCTAACTTACCGTAACTGGCTTCGTAAAGTGTGCCTTTCGCGGGTAATGGCGTTGATGGCACCATTTTAGGATCGTCTTGATAATATAAGTTAAGGTTTAAGCTTGTTTGCTCACTTATCTCAAAAGTTACTGAGGGCGCAATGGTGATTCTTTCTTCTTCGGTTGTTTGCTGTTGGCCGTCGCGGCTACGGGCAAGTGCAATAAAGCGATAATTAACGCCGTCGGTAATAGCGCCTGTGCTATCTAAAGCTAATTCAGCCAAGCTATTGCTACCAATTCGGGCTCTAATATTGTGCTCAGAGGATGCTTGTGGCGTTTTTGCTGTTTGGTTAACCATGCCACCTGGAGGTGCCGATCCGTATAAAACCGATGCTGGGCCTTTTAAAATCTCTACACTTTGTGTTGCATACGCATCTACTTGTGGAGCTAAGTTATAAGCTAGGTTGTATTGCAGCGGTAAACCATCGTAAAAATTACGGTAACTTTCAAAACCACGAATCGTATATTGGTCAAAAATCGTTACTGTACTGCGATTTTCAGGTGTGATCCCAGAAACATAGCGCAATGCTTCATTAACGGTATCTACTTGGCGTAACTCTAGTAATTTATTGTCGTAAACCTCAAAACTCATAGGCGATTCAATCGGTGTCAAACTCGATTTGGTCCCTGTTGAACGATAACTTTTTCCATATACTTCAATACTTTCTATGTCGTCTGCGGCTGGCTTTTTTGCAGCAAACCCATAGTTACTCATTAAACATAATGATATTGCAGATAGTCCAAACATTGATTTTTTTAACACAATCACTCCTTAAATTTTACTAGAATTAAACCATTGACACTTTATTGGAAACGCGATTAGTATACATTCTCATTTAGATTTATCAATTGTTTTCAATTAAAGGTGATCGTGCTCATGGTTCAGTTAAATGTGTTACTGGCGGATTCACAGCAGCAAGCTTCAACTAATGAAGCAAGTTCAATGCTTAATTCAATGTTTAATAAGGAAAATATAGATAATTTTAAAATAGGTCTTGAGCAGGTTATGCAATTGTTGGAGCAAACAATCGCAACACAACAAAAACCATTTAGCGGTATATTACCGCAGGAGCTAGCTAAAAAATTTATTGGTATTGACCTTAATCAACCGCTGTTTGATATACCGGACGCACTAGAAGAAGTTGCTCAGCTTTATCTTAAAGATGCTGTTTATTTTAATAATCCACGCTATCTCGCGCATTTAAATTGTCCGATTGTTTATCAAAGTATCCTTGCTGAATTGCTCGCTACTTCGATTAATACTGCTGTAGAGACCTGGGATCAAAGTGGTGGTGCCACTTTTATTGAACAAAGTATCGTAGATTGGACACTCTCAAAACTGGCGCTTGGTGAGCAGGCTGATGGCGTATTTACCAGTGGTGGTACGCAATCTAATTTGATGGCGATGTTGTTAGCTCGTGATTTTCAGTGCCATTTATATGCAGGGCATACTAATAAACAGCAAGGTTTACCACACGACTTTAGGCGACTAAAAATTTTCACCTCAAAAGTTAGCCATTTTAGTATTCAAAAAGCCGCCGCAATTTTAGGACTTGGTTACGATGCTGTTGTAAGCGTTCCGTGTGATGAATATTTTAGAATGGATATGACCGCTTTAAATCAGGCAATCGAACACTGTCAGCAACAAGGCGATATCGTTATGGCCATCGTTGCAACAGCTGGAACAACTGATTTTGGTAGTATCGATCCATTAACGCAGATAGCTGAAATAGCTAAGCGCTGTGGTGCGTGGCTTCATGTTGATGCTGCTTATGGCGGGGGCTTATTAATAACGCCCAATAATAAACACAAGTTAGCGGGTATTGAATGCGCAGATTCGGTCACTATTGATTACCATAAGTCATTTTTTCAGCCTGTTAGCTGCAGTGCTTTTTTTGTAAAAGATAAGCAACATCTATCAGTTGTTACTTATCATGCCGAATATTTAAACCCATTAAGTCAGCAACAAGCGGGAACGCCAGATCTATGCAATAAGAGCATTCAAACCACACGACGTTTTGATGCGTTAAAGTTGTGGTTTTCACTGCGTACGGTAGGAGCTCAAAACTTAGGTGTAGCATTTGAACAAGTGATGCATTTAGCACGACAAGGTTATTTGTTATTAGCCTCTGAAGCAGATATTGAAATTATTCATCAGCCGCAGTTAAGTACACTGGTATTTCGTTTTGTTGGCGATAGCGGTGCTACAGATAGTGAATTGGACGCCGTAAATAAATATATTCGTAAACAGTTATCTCGCCAAGGTGAGGCGTTGATCGCGGCAACTAAGGTAGCAGATAAACAATATTTAAAGTTCACCTTACTGAACTGTGCCACCACTATCAATGATATCCAGCAAGTTGTAAGGCTTATAAAGCAATATGGTTATCAATACTTAGCAAGTGATTTAGCGAACGAACATGCTCCTTTAAGTCTTGCACTGGAGGAAGTTAGCTATGGATAAGTCCATTTATGATGTTATTGGTATTGGTTTAGGGCCATTTAATTTAAGTCTGGCATGTTTAACTGCGCCACTTGAAGGAGTCAGCAGCCTCTTTTTAGATAAAAAAGCTGAGTTTAATTGGCATCCAGGCATGATGCTTCCTGAGGTAAGTTTACAAACCCCCTTTATGTCTGACTTGGTAACGCTTGCTGACCCTACTAGCCCTTATAGCTTTTTAAACTATATAAAGCAGCAAGGTCGACTGTATTCTTTTTATATTAGAGAAAACTTTTTCTTACTTCGCCAAGAATATAATCAGTATTGCCAGTGGGCAACAAAGCAGCTGCCTAATATACGTTTTAATTCAGAGGTTCAGCATGTTGAGTACAGCCAAGACGAAGATATTTATATAGTACAAACAGCAGAACAAGTGTATCTAGCTAAATATTTAGTGTTAGGCACCGGGCCGGTGCCACGTCATCCTCAATGTGCTCAAGCATTTAAGTTGCAAGAGGGGGTTATTCATTCCAGCAACTACTTAGCCAATAAAAGTCAATTACAGCAAAAACAGTCGATCAGCATTATTGGTAGCGGGCAAAGTGCCGCTGAGATTTTTTATGATTTATTACAAGAGATTGATCAGTATGATTATCAACTAAATTGGCTTACTCGTTCTTCACGGTTTTATCCGCTCGAATACACTAAATTAACGTTAGAAATGACCTCACCAGAATACGTTGATTATTTTTATCAATTACCAGAACAAAAACGCCAGCAGTTAAATCGTCGTCAGCATAATCTCTATAAAGGTATTAATAGCGAATTGATCAACAATATTTTTGATTTGCTTTATAGCAAACGGCTAACAGCTAAATTGCCAGTAAGCTTGCACACAAACTCGGCATTGATTGATATGACCTACCTGAGCCACCAGCAGGGTTTTGAACTTAGCTTAGAGCAAACTGAACAGCAGCAAGGTTATTCACTAAACACCCAAAGCGTTATTTTTGCAACGGGTTATCAGTCTTACCAACCGAGCTTTTTAGCAGGGATCAGTCATTGCATTGATAGTGACGACGCGGGGCTTTATCAAGTTGCTCGTAATTACTCAATAGACAAGCAGCATCAACGTATTTTTGTACAAAATACAGAGCAACACACCCATGGTTTTGTGACTCCTGATTTAGGCATGGCATGTTATCGCAACTCTTGTATTATTCGTGCGATCACCGGACATGAATATTATCCAATAGAACGTAAAATAGCTTTTCAGGAGTTTGCTGCGCCCAATTATGAGTTAAGCGACGAAGTAGAGCAGTTTCGCGCATGAGTAAGCAGTTTAAAGTTTTGTTGATCGCGGTAACGGTATTTGCAGTGCTCAGTGATTCAATGTTATTGCCGTTTTATCCTACTTTCTTTAGTGCGGTATTTAATATAAGTGACCCTGCCTATGTTGGCACTTACATTGCTGCCAGCTGCTTTGTTGTCATGGTATGTTTTCCTATTTGGGCCTTCATTAGTAAATACATTAATGTGCTACCTTTATTGGTTTATAGCCAAATTGCTGCGGGTGTATTTAGTGTCAGTAGCTTTTTTGCTAGCGACTTAAATTGGTTTTGGTTTTCCTCCATGGCTATGTTTGCTTTTAAAGCCAGCTATTTACTGGCTTATCCATACTTAATGAGCTTGGAAGCGAAAACAAATCACGTTACGACGATTGCAATGCTTAGTGTTGTGGTGCACTTTGGCACCATACTTGGCGCACTTGCTGGTGGCTTTGTGTTATCGGCTCTTCCTGGCAAAGCCGCATTTTTAATAATGGCTCTAAGCGATTTTACTCAGGTTTTTGTGTGCGCCTATCTCATAAGATTAGCGCCTAGTAAAAATCAGTCGCCTCCAGTAGCAAAAACATCAATCACTTCATCAAGTCGTTGGCCTGTATATCAACTTGGCATTGTTATGTTGTGCTTTTACTTTAGTGCTTTTTTGATCCGGCCTTTTTTTGCGGCATATTGGCAAAGTATTAGCGACACCTCC
Source organism: Pseudoalteromonas rhizosphaerae (assembly GCF_028885455.1). Taxonomy (NCBI): domain Bacteria; kingdom Pseudomonadati; phylum Pseudomonadota; class Gammaproteobacteria; order Alteromonadales; family Pseudoalteromonadaceae; genus Pseudoalteromonas; species Pseudoalteromonas rhizosphaerae. The sequence goes on along the minus strand of NZ_CP118496.1, from coordinate 220,404 downwards.
AGTATCGTCCTAGCGAGTGTTGTGTTTTCTATCCCTGCTTTTATGGCATTGCTTGCGCTGTGCTTTAATCATTGGCGGCAGCACACAAATCGCAACCCCATCAACTTATTAGTTGTCTTTATGTTGATCATTACAGGCGTTGCATTACAAGCCAGCCCTCTTTACTTAGTAGTGATCGCAGGACGCTGCCTGTTCGGTCTATCGCTATTCATTATTATTGTGCGTCTTGATCTGCTGCTTTACCAAGTGAGTACGCCAGACAAGTACGCTGAAGATTTTAGTAAAGTCAGTTTTTGCCAAAGCTTAGGTGTACTTTTAGCTTCTTACTGCGCGGGTTTGCTGGTTAAAAGCTCTGGTTTAGTAATACCTTTTTGGGTCGCCGCTGGTGGGCTCGCTATATCAGCTTGTTGTTTATGGCTACTGAGCAAGCAAAGTCGACGCCATACTCCTTGCGCCAATCTGGCATCGACCACGAGGGCTCAATAATGTCCATTACAACAGCTGTTTTTTGTCAGCAGTTTACTAATATCGCAGAGCTTAGCTTAAGGCCATTTAGCCTAGCACAAGATCTCGCGTTAATTCACCAGTGGGTTACTCAGCCTCATGCGCAGTTTTGGGGCATGCAGGAATTTACTATTGAGCAGTTACAGCAAGAATATCAAAGCCTGTTAGCACATAGTGATATTTATATCGGCTACGCAAACAATAGCGCGTGTTTTTTAGTTGAGTTATATGACCCTCTATTAGATGAAATAGGTAATCATTACCCCGTCAAAGCAGGTGATATTGGCATGCACATTCTGATTGCCCAAAGCAATAACAAGGTGCATGGCTTTACTTGGTCGGTGTTTCAACTGGTGATGAATTTCATTTTTGCTAATGACAAAAATCAGCGCGTTATTGTTGAACCCGATATTCGCAATAACAAAATTCATTGTTTGAATACTAAAGCCGGCTTTCGTTATCAATCTGCGGTTAGGTTAACTCATAAAACCGCACATCTCGCATTTTGCACGCGTGATAACTTTTATCACGCATTAAATAAGGATAATACTATGAAGCACATTCCGCTGAGCCCAGAGCAAGCCGTCAGTCATTTAACGCCACAGCTATGGCGGCATGTAAATAGGTTACATGTTCGCAAAGCTTTGAGTGAGTTTGCTCATGAGCGGCTGATAAAACCGCAATTGACCAATGAAGATGCAGATTGGCAATATTTTGAGCTCAGTACAGACAAAGAAACCATTGTTTATCGCTTTAAAGCCAAGCTGGGGTATTTGAATCACTGGCATATAGCAGCAGACTCAATTGAAAAACAAATAGATAACCAAGTAGCCGAGCTCGATTCAATCGCCTTTATTTGTGAGTTACAACATAGTTTAGGTATCAGCCAAGCTATGCTGCCTACTTATTTAGAAGAAATAGCCAGTACTTTATATGGCAGTGCTTATAAGCATCAGCTGCCAGCATTGACTGCTGAGCAGCTCACCACTGCGGATTTTCAACAGGTAGAGAGTGCGATGACGGAAGGTCATCCTTGCTTTATAGCAAACAATGGTCGAATAGGGTTTGATACCAATGATTATCGCCAATACGCACCAGAGACTGGCGCGCACTTACAGCTGGTTTGGCTAGGTGCGCATAAAGATAGAGTGGTGTTTTCGACCACCGATGATTTAGATTATCAAACACTCATAACGCAAGAGCTATCGACGCACACCATAGAGTCATTTAAGCAAAAGCTATTAGCGCGTGGAGTAAATAGTGACGATTACTTTTTTTTCCCCGTTCATCCTTGGCAGTGGTTTAATAAACTCGCGTCGTTATTCTCTAACGATATTGCTGATCAGCATTTGGTTTGCTTAGGATACAGTGAAGATGAATATCAGCCGCAGCAGTCTATTCGTACTTTTTTCAATAAAACACATCCGCATAAACGCTATGTAAAGACCGCACTGTCAATTTTGAATATGGGATTCATGCGTGGTTTATCGCCTTATTATATGAGTGCAACTCCCGCAATTAACGATTGGGTAGCACAAGTAGTATCACAGGATCCGTACTTAGCTGAATCCGGTTTTACAATTCTGCGTGAGGTTGCAGCAATTGGTTATTATAATCACGCTCTAGAAGCCGCAACCGATCAATACAGCCCATATCGAAAAATGCTTTCTGCACTTTGGCGTGAAAGCCCAATGCCAAAGATAAAGAGTAATCAGCGCTTAATGACCATGGCGTCGCTGCTGCATATAGATAATCAAGGACAAGCGTTATTACCTGCTTTGATAAAATCAGCCAAGATAGGTACTCATATATGGATTGCTAAATATCTAAAAGCATACTTAGATCCACTCCTTCATTGTTTCTACTCCCATGACTTAGTATTTATGCCTCATGGTGAAAACTTGATCCTGTTACTTGAGAACAACATTCCAGCCAAAGCAATAATGAAAGATATTGCCGAGGAGATAGCTATTCTTAATAAAGATTTAGTACTGGCGGATAATATTCAACGCTTAACTGTGGATGTGCCCGATGAATTAAAAGTGCTGTCAATTTTTACAGATGTGTTTGATTGTTTCTTTAGGTTCGTGGCTGATATCCTTGATCAGCAAAACGACTATTCAGAACGAGACTTTTGGCAACAAGTTGCAGAGTGTGTAATTAGCTATCAACAATCACACCCAGAACTAAAAGATAAGTTTATCAAGTACGATCTATTTAGTGCTGATTTCACCTTGTCGTGTTTAAACCGATTACAGTTAAGTAATAATCAGCAAATGATAGATTTGGCAGATCCGGCAAAAAATCTTAAATTTGAAGGAAAATTAATCAATCCGATAGCCGCATTTAATCCAATTAAAAAAGATAACAGTGCAACAGTTTAATAATTGCTATTTAGCTATGAGATGGATCAGGTCTGTATGCGCAGCTTGGTTGCTCTCATAGCTGAAAATTTAAGCGAAAATAACGCTGTAACGCCTTGTTTGTATGCCTTTTGAGCAAATAGTTAATTAATTTAATAAAACTGAAATAAAGCGTTGACGGCCTCAAGAATATCCCTATAATGCGCATCCACTGACCCGGCAGGCAGCAATGAAAAGCGCTGAACAAACGGTAAGTAAGTCGAGTAAAACTTAGCTTTGAAATCTTTTAAAAGAAACTAAAAATTAAGTGTTGACAAAAAAATAGGAAAGCGTAATATGCGCAGCCCTAGCGAGATAAAGTTTAACTTTAACCGCAGCGTTCTTTAACAATATAAAGCAATCATCTGTGTGGGCACTCGTACAGATTGAGTTCTAACAGCCGAGCTTAGTTCGCTAAGCAAGGCAAAAAATTTAGAGTCTCAATTGAAACTGAGTGACCAACAGAAGTAACTTATTTATAAGTTGCTTCGGCACAGTCAATTCAATATCGAAAGATATTAAATAAATTCAGAATTCATTGAGCTGTCGAAAGACAAAAAACTTTTAATTGAAGAGTTTGATCATGGCTCAGATTGAACGCTGGCGGCAGGCCTAACACATGCAAGTCGAGCGGTAACAGAGAGTAGCTTGCTACTTTGCTGACGAGCGGCGGACGGGTGAGTAATGCTTGGGAATATGCCTTTTGGTGGGGGACAACAGTTGGAAACGACTGCTAATACCGCATAATGTCTACGGACCAAAGTGGGGGACCTTCGGGCCTCACGCCAAAAGATTAGCCCAAGTGGGATTAGCTAGTTGGTAAGGTAATGGCTTACCAAGGCAACGATCCCTAGCTGGTTTGAGAGGATGATCAGCCACACTGGGACTGAGACACGGCCCAGACTCCTACGGGAGGCAGCAGTGGGGAATATTGCACAATGGGCGCAAGCCTGATGCAGCCATGCCGCGTGTGTGAAGAAGGCCTTCGGGTTGTAAAGCACTTTCAGTAAGGAGGAAAGGGTAGTCTTTAATAGAGGCTATCTGTGACGTTACTTACAGAAGAAGCACCGGCTAACTCCGTGCCAGCAGCCGCGGTAATACGGAGGGTGCGAGCGTTAATCGGAATTACTGGGCGTAAAGCGTACGCAGGCGGTTTGTTAAGCGAGATGTGAAAGCCCCGGGCTCAACCTGGGAACTGCATTTCGAACTGGCAAACTAGAGTGTGATAGAGGGTGGTAGAATTTCAGGTGTAGCGGTGAAATGCGTAGAGATCTGAAGGAATACCGATGGCGAAGGCAGCCACCTGGGTCAACACTGACGCTCATGTACGAAAGCGTGGGGAGCAAACAGGATTAGATACCCTGGTAGTCCACGCCGTAAACGATGTCTACTAGAAGCTCGGAGCCTCGGTTCTGTTTTTCAAAGCTAACGCATTAAGTAGACCGCCTGGGGAGTACGGCCGCAAGGTTAAAACTCAAATGAATTGACGGGGGCCCGCACAAGCGGTGGAGCATGTGGTTTAATTCGATGCAACGCGAAGAACCTTACCTACACTTGACATACAGAGAACTTACCAGAGATGGTTTGGTGCCTTCGGGAGCTCTGATACAGGTGCTGCATGGCTGTCGTCAGCTCGTGTTGTGAGATGTTGGGTTAAGTCCCGCAACGAGCGCAACCCCTATCCTTAGTTGCTAGCAGGTAATGCTGAGAACTCTAAGGAGACTGCCGGTGATAAACCGGAGGAAGGTGGGGACGACGTCAAGTCATCATGGCCCTTACGTGTAGGGCTACACACGTGCTACAATGGCGCATACAGAGTGCTGCGAACTCGCGAGAGTAAGCGAATCACTTAAAGTGCGTCGTAGTCCGGATTGGAGTCTGCAACTCGACTCCATGAAGTCGGAATCGCTAGTAATCGCGTATCAGAATGACGCGGTGAATACGTTCCCGGGCCTTGTACACACCGCCCGTCACACCATGGGAGTGGGTTGCTCCAGAAGTAGATAGTCTAACCCTCGGGAGGACGTTTACCACGGAGTGATTCATGACTGGGGTGAAGTCGTAACAAGGTAGCCCTAGGGGAACCTGGGGCTGGATCACCTCCTTATACGATTTAGAACTTATTTGTTCGTAGTGTCCACACAGATGATTGTTAGTTAGTTTTACCCTTTGGGTTAACTAATTAATATGCTCTTTAAAAATTTGGAAAAGCTGATAATAAAATTCGTATAAATACAGTGTATTTGTACAGAGTTTTCAAAAGTAAAAAAGAATGATAGCAGTATCATTCAGTGCCATTTAATGAACGTTTACGTTTGTTGATTGGTATCTACTTTAGTATTCAATATTAACTTCTGGCGAAGTTAAACTGTCATTAACGTATGACTAAACTTTACTGTTTAGTATTGCGACGTGGATTTGATGCTTAGGCAACGCCGCTGATATTTTTGTCGCTGGGCGCATAACGTGTTATGTAACCAAGCAAAAATTGATAGCAAGGCAGCATAAGTAACAAAGACCAAGCAAGACCCGTTTGGGTTGTATGGTTAAGTGACTAAGCGTACACGGTGGATGCCTTGGCAGTTGGAGGCGATGAAGGACGTATTAACTTGCGATAAGCCTAGTCAAGCTAGTAAAAAGCACTTGAGACTAGGATTTCCGAATGGGGAAACCCACCTGCTTGCAGGTATCGTTAACTGAATACATAGGTTAACGAAGCGAACGCGGAGAACTGAAACATCTAAGTACCCGTAGGAAAAGAAATCAACCGAGATTCCGAAAGTAGCGGCGAGCGAAATCGGAACAGCCCTTAAGCTTAATTGGTGTTAATGGAAGGCTCTGGAAAGTGCCACGATACAGGGTGATAGTCCCGTACATGAAAATCTCTTTTAAGTGAAATCGAGTAGGTCGGAGCACGTGAAACTTTGACTGAATATAGGTGGACCATCATCTAAGGCTAAATACTCCCAACTGACCGATAGTGAACCAGTACCGTGAGGGAAAGGCGAAAAGAACCCCTGTGAGGGGAGTGAAATAGAACCTGAAACCGTGTACGTACAAGCAGTAGGAGCCCACTTGTTGGGTGACTGCGTACCTTTTGTATAATGGGTCAGCGACTTATATTTTGTAGCGAGGTTAACCGAATAGGGTAGCCGTAGGGAAACCGAGTCTTAACTGGGCGATTAGTTGCAAGGTATAGACCCGAAACCCGGTGATCTAGCCATGGGCAGGTTGAAGGTTGAGTAACATCAACTGGAGGACCGAACCCACTAACGTTGAAAAGTTAGGGGATGACCTGTGGCTAGGAGTGAAAGGCTAATCAAACCGGGAGATAGCTGGTTCTCCCCGAAATCTATTTAGGTAGAGCCTCGGACGAATACTTACGGGGGTAGAGCACTGTTAAGGCTAGGGGGTCATCCCGACTTACCAACCCTTTGCAAACTCCGAATACCGTAAAGTAATATCCGGGAGACACACGGCGGGTGCTAACGTCCGTCGTGAAGAGGGAAACAACCCAGACCGCCAGCTAAGGTCCCAAAGTCATAGTTAAGTGGGAAACGATGTGGAAAGGCCCAGACAGCCAGGAGGTTGGCTTAGAAGCAGCCATCCTTTAAAGAAAGCGTAATAGCTCACTGGTCGAGTCGGTCTGCGCGGAAGATGTAACGGGGCTAAACTATGCACCGAAGCTGCGGATTCAGAATTTATTCTGAGTGGTAGGGGAGCGTTCTGTAAGCGGTTGAAGGTGTACCGGGAGGTATGCTGGACGTATCAGAAGTGCGAATGCTGACATGAGTAACGATAATGCGGGTGAAAAACCCGCACGCCGGAAGACCAAGGGTTCCTATCCCATGTTAATCAGGGTAGGGTAAGTCGACCCCTAAGGCGAGGCCGAAAGGCGTAGTCGATGGGAAACGGATTAATATTTCCGTACTTGGTATAATTGCGATGGGGGGACGGAGCAGGCTAAGCAAGCATGGCGTTGGTAGTCCATGTGAAAGTGAGTAGGCTAGTGACTTAGGTAAATCCGGGTTGCTGTTAGGCTGAGACACGAGACGAGCCACTAAGGTGATGAAGTTGCTGATGCCATACTTCCAGGAAAAGCCTCTAAGCTTCAGATTATACCGAATCGTACCCCAAACCGACACAGGTGGTCAGGTAGAGAATACTAAGGCGCTTGAGAGAACTCGGGTGAAGGAACTAGGCAAAATCGTACCGTAACTTCGGGAGAAGGTACGCTCCGATTGGTGATGGGATTTACTCCCTAAGCTGATTGGAGCCGCAGTGACCAGGTGGCTGGGACTGTTTATTAAAAACACAGCACTGTGCAAAATCGCAAGATGACGTATACGGTGTGACACCTGCCCGGTGCCGGAAGGTTAATTGATGGGGTTATCTTCGGAGAAGCTCTTGATCGAAGCCCCGGTAAACGGCGGCCGTAACTATAACGGTCCTAAGGTAGCGAAATTCCTTGTCGGGTAAGTTCCGACCTGCACGAATGGTGTAACCATGGCCACGCTGTCTCCACCCGAGACTCAGTGAAATTGAAATCGCAGTGAAGATGCTGTGTACCCGCGGCTAGACGGAAAGACCCCGTGAACCTTTACTACAGCTTGGCACTGAACATTGAACCTACATGTGTAGGATAGGTGGGAGACTTAGAAGCAGAGACGCTAGTTTTTGTGGAGTCGTCCTTGAAATACCACCCTTGTAGTTTTGATGTTCTAACGTTGGCCCCTGAATCGGGGTTACGGACAGTGCCTGGTGGGTAGTTTGACTGGGGCGGTCTCCTCCCAAAGAGTAACGGAGGAGCACGAAGGTTGGCTAAGTACGGTCGGACATCGTACGGTTAGTGTAATGGTAGAAGCCAGCTTAACTGCGAGACAGACACGTCGAGCAGGTACGAAAGTAGGTCATAGTGATCCGGTGGTTCTGAATGGAAGGGCCATCGCTCAACGGATAAAAGGTACTCCGGGGATAACAGGCTGATACCGCCCAAGAGTTCATATCGACGGCGGTGTTTGGCACCTCGATGTCGGCTCATCACATCCTGGGGCTGAAGTCGGTCCCAAGGGTATGGCTGTTCGCCATTTAAAGTGGTACGCGAGCTGGGTTTAGAACGTCGTGAGACAGTTCGGTCCCTATCTGCCGTGGGCGTTTGAGAATTGAGAGGGGTTGCTCCTAGTACGAGAGGACCGGAGTGAACGAACCGCTGGTGTTCGGGTTGTCATGCCAATGGCATTGCCCGGTAGCTACGTTCGGAACTGATAAGCGCTGAAAGCATCTAAGCGCGAAGCAGGCCTCGAGATGAGTTCTCACTAGAGCTATAAGCTCTCTGAAGGGCCGTTGAAGACTACAACGTTGATAGGCAAGATGTGGAAGCATAGTGATATGTTAAGCTAACTTGTACTAATTACCCGTGAGGCTTAACCATACAACGCCAAACGCGTTTTATGTGATAGTTGATAGCGCAAGAAGTTAATAGACTAAAGTAGATTTACTGAAAACTTTTATTATCAGAATTCCAAATTTTAGTTAATTGCTAACGCGATTAACACCGTATTTGCTTGGTAACAATAGCGTTTTGGACCCACCTGACCCCATGCCGAACTCAGTAGTGAAACGAAACAGCGCCGATGATAGTGTAGCATTTGCTATGTGAAAGTAGGACATTGCCAGGCTCCAAATTGAGAAAGCCGCTTCAGAAATGAAGCGGCTTTTTTACGTCTGTAGGAAAGCCAATGGCTTTGAGCTGTCAGCAGCGCAGTGTTATACCAATCGACTTAAATATTTAACCATTCTAGCGAGCTAAATAATACCAATCTGCCAAATTATGTGATCTAATTAGCACACTGATACTTATCTACTTTTACTAAATTGAACTTAGAAAAATCCAAGCAACTTTTAGCTTTATCACGTAAAGAGCCTAATGCGAGAAAGCGAATACGCCTGCTTGCTGTTTCATTATTCTTTGAGGGTGAAAACAGAACGAATATTGCTAAGCGGCTAAATACAGCGCGCGGCAGTGTCAATAAATGGGTTTCAAACTACCTTAATAATGGCGTTACTGGCTTGAACAACAAACCGATTAAAGGTCGTCCAGCTAAATTAACCTTACAACAACTAAACACACTGTCAGATTATGTAAAACAGTCAGCAAGTTCTTCAGAAGGCGGCAGACTAATGGGGGAAGATATTGCTCAGTATATTTATGACCAGTTCAACATAAGATATCACACCGATCATATTTACAAACTGCTCAAGAAGCGTGGGTTTAGCTGGATCACAAGCCGTTCTAAGCACCCAAAGCAGTCAAAAGAAAGCCAAGAGGCTTTTAAAAAAGTTCCAAGTGGAAACGATCCTTCACACCCCAGGACATCTCCCTTTAGATCGCATTGATGTGTGGTTTCAAGATGAAGCACGGTTTGGACAACAAAATCAAACAACACGCTTATGGGCTGAAACAGGCTCTAGGCCTCGCGCAACAAAACAACAGCAGTTTGAGTATGGATACTTATTTGGTGCAGTGTGCCCAAGTAATGGTAAAACAGAAGCGCTGATCAGCCCTATCGTCAATAAAGACGTCATGACGCAACACATGGAATTAATATCAAAAGCCACGGAGGCAGGACGTCATGCGGTCGTGATTGTCAACAACAACCGAAAAGTGATCCACTCCACCATTTGAATAATGATCCACTATTTATTAAGGTTTTCCATTAATCCGGCTTGTTTCTTTTCTTTGATCCTATAACTTTCCCCCTTAATTTGAACAATATGTGAGTGGTGTAAAATTCTATCTAACATCGCTGATGTTAACGCTGTGTCATTCGCAAAAATGCTCCCCCATTGTCCAAATGGGAGGTTACTGGTGAGTATGACCGCTCCTTTTTCATAACGCTTTGCAATGACATCAAACAATAATTTAGATTCCTGAGCACTAAACGGTAAATAGCCTATTTCATCAATTATTAGTAGCCTGGGTGCCAGAACTGAGCGCTGCATCACTTGTTTATACTTATCTTGACGTTGCGCTGTGGTTAATTGCAATATTAAATCAGACGCGCTAATAAAGCGGGTTTTTAAGCCTGCTTGCACTGCCTTGTAACCTAGCGCACTGGCAATATGTGTTTTGCCTACACCTGATGGCCCGAGCAGAACGACGTTTTCTTTTCGTTCAATAAACGAGAGTGTGGCAAGCTCGTTAACTTGTTTTTTGGGCACACCGGTGGCAAACGTAAAGTCAAACTCCTCAAGCGATTTTAATGACGCAAATCCAGCCATACGCGTAAACATAACCTGTTTACGTTGGTGCCGGTACGCCTGCTCACCTTGCAGTACGCGCTCTAAGAACTGTAAATAATCCCATTCCTCTTTTGCTGCTTGCTGCGCTAGCGCTGTTGCATTTGTTTCAACACCGGCGAGTTGCAGCTCCTCCGTTAGTTCATGTAAGCGTGCGAGTTGCAAGTTCATAGTGCCTCCGAGAATTGCGCGTAAATGTTTAAGTCATGATGTAACGGGTGAGTCTCGAAGGACATATCAAATACAGGTATAGCCACTTCTGCCGGCTGTGGTGGTGCAACAGGTTGGAGCGGGGGTAAAGGTTGTAGGTACGCTTGCTCTTCTTTTAATCTATCTGCGGGCTTTACTTTTATTGTGTCGTGAATGCGCTGGTTAGCCACTGTGTTCAACCAGTTAATGACTTCAACATTGGCTGTTTCAACGTCCAAAGTAAGTTCAAGGGCAAATAATTTAGTGGCTAATGGCTGATAAAAGTTATCGCGCACATAGCGCACCATTCGCTCTACTTTCCCTTTTGTTTGTGGGCGGTAGGGTTTACAGAGCTTTGGAATGAACCCCATTTCTTTACTAAATTGATAAAAGCATTGATTAAAGCGATGTTTGCCTTCACCGTAAGCATCACGCTCTATTACCACTGTTTTCATATTGTCATACCACACTTGCTGTGGAATGCCTTGGAAATACTCAAAGGCTTGGCGATGACACGCTTCGAGTGTTTCATAGCGCATGTTATCAGTGATTGCGACAAACAATGCACGGCTGAAGCCTAAAACAGCGACAAAGGCGTGCAGTGGTGATTTCCCACCTCGCATTTGGCCCCAATCAACTTGCATTTGTTTGCCCGCTTCTGTTTCAAAGCGAATAATGGGTTGGGGTTCAACGCTACCTCGATATTGATACAAGTACTGGCGTAGTAACGATATTTCTCCGGTATAGCCTTGCTCTTTAATTTCTCTGAGTAAAACAACGGCTGATAAATGTATTGGAGCGGCTTTAGCTAATCGAGAATGTAAATACGGTTTAAATGCCTCTAATTTTGAAATACCCGTTTTACGAGTAGCATAATGCGGCTCGTCAAAGTCACCTTGAAGGTATTTTTTAACGGTGTTGCGCGATATGGCCAATTGTTTAGCGATGGCTCGTTGAGACATGCCTTGCATGGCTAAGACTTTTATTTTCATGAACTCTTCTTTTGAAATCATGGTGCTTATCCAAAAGCACCAGTGTTAAGTTAACTGGATCAGATTTCAATTGTTGAAGTGGATCATTTTTGCATTGCTGGTAACAGTGATCGTTGATGGCGCTGGTTGGCATACTATTGATACTGTAAAACCATTCAATAATGTCACGCTAATAAAACTTCCGCCTTACTCCCCGGAGTTAAATCCAATAGAGCAAGTATGGAGTTGGATACGGCAACACTGTTTATCTAATCGTGTGTTTAGTGGTTATAAAGAAATAGTCGAACAGGTTTCGCAAGCGTGGAATAAATTCATTTCTGTTCCTGATACGGTTAAAAGCATATGCTCTAGAGACTGGATAAAATTGACTTAATCTTTATGCAGATTGGTATAAGGAGGCAAGGTATCACAGAGACATTTTTAATGCCTTCATCAACATTGCCCATGTGCCAGCTTGCGTGATCAACTATGACCACAGCGTGCTCTCCATAGCGCGTCGCATCCGAAATGTGTTTGGTATTAGCCTAGAAGGTTGTTAAAATAAATTCGACTTCAATCAGCAAGCCATTGAAATAGAGTATTATTTTCGGTTGTATTGTTCACTCTGAGTTCTAACAGGGAGCTTATTGAGTTAGATTTAAGATCTAATATTGGATTGCCTTTATTTTCCTCCAAAGTAACATTGTTTTTAAGACCTTTTTCGGTTACTTCACAGGTGCCATTTTTACAAATAACATCAGGTTCTGGTCTGAGGAGCTGCTTATCTGAAGTAATAATAACATACCGATCATCAACCTTAGAAGAATCTTCAAAAGCCTTAAATTTTTCAGCCGAAAAGCTTGGCACTATTCCCGCTTTTATTTCTATCATATGTTGTAGAAATTGGTAACTACCCCTATGAGACAATGCACTTAAACCTGGTTCAGTCATAAACGAAATGAAACCCTCATCTATATCAGATGAAGATAATTTTTTCTGACTATCAAGAATATTATTTATCGTAGCTTGATCTTTATCCGTAAAGCTGACCGCAAGCTGGTATCCTTCACCGTTGAAGTGTCCATTATTAAAATTATTAAGTATCTTCCCATCGTCATGCATTCTGTAACCACCAAGATCACTGGCAAACTGACGGATATACTTAAAATCTATATTATTATTATCAGCATATTCATAGATATCAGCTAATAACTCTCTATCTCCTTGTGTCAAAAATTCATAAGAACTTCGCATTAAGTTAGATAAGGACATCCCATCAGCGCCGCTTAAAATTTCTGATTCAGTACCACCAAAAATATCCGTCACCATAGCTTCATAATAATGCTCAGACCGGCTTATATTTTTGCTTTTTTCTAAATCCCGTTCATCTAAAATAGACTCGAACTGTGATGTTACTTGCGAGCTATATTCATCGGAAACCATCGCTTTACTAAAAGAAGAAAAAGAGTTCATATGAGATAATAGTAATTCTTCAAATGATGCTAGTGCGGTAACGTTACTTTCGTATTTAAGGCTGTCTCGTTTTAGGTTTGATAGGTTTTGCTGATCAAGTGTGTGCCATCTTTCATATGCAGCTACCCTCTCTGAGCTGCTAAATGTATTACTTGTGTCTAATGCTATCGTCTCAAGTTTTGATTTGGATAAATGTTCAAATTCCCATTTTGCTGTGGCAACCTCATCACTATTTATTTTTGCATTTGAAGAGAGTATTTCCTTATGTAGAGATAAATTTTGCTGACTTAATTTAGAAATATCAATAGAGCTTTTGGCCTTACTTAATTTCGACGATAATGAAGAAACCGATGCATGTATTTCTATATCCTTACTTTTTTTGGGGTCAGATTGTGGCTGAGGAAAAGCTTTTCTCGCATTTAACAAACTTCTCTTGATATCAGGTATATCCATACTATTGACCCTCTAAACGAAAATAGACTCCTTTGATTAAATTTGGAGTCTAAGGTGTTAATTAGTTAGTTGTGTAGTTAAAAGTTATACTTTCTATTCTATTTGGTGTTGAATAATGGAAAGTACCAGTTGCTTCAACTCTATGAACAATTGATACTTGAATACCTGGTTTGAAGCTCTCACCATTAAATACTGTTACCTCTCCAGTAGAGTTTGGCACAATTGGTTCGCACTTAACGGGATTGTTGTTATATGCTCGATAAAAGCACAATTCAACAATCTCGCCAAAAGAATCTGGGTAATTTGCAGATGTGTAATTAATCCCAGTAATTTTACCTGTTTTACTCTCAAGTGGAATATCTCTTAAATCGCCATGTAATATAGAAAATAGAGATGATGACAGACCACCGGCAGAGCTTAATACTAGCATCCTGCTTGGTTGCTTCTCTTTAGTTATACTGAAATCAGCGGCGAATGCTTGAGTGCTTAAAACTAGTGAAGACATTAGAAAAGCGGTAATAGACATTTTCTTCATTAAAAATTCTTTATTATATAATTGGAGAATTTTTCATTCTCTGCTTTGTACCTTTTTTACATTATTTTAATGAGGCAACATTGTCAATGTAATAAGAACAAATTATTCAATCTGGTTAGCTAGGCCATACTATGTAATGGATATTTGTACGTTTAAGTATCCATTATTAAATGAGCACTTTTTTAAATTCAAATGAGAGGGCACCCAACTAAATTACAAAAACTATTACTAGGTTTACTCGCTGATCTTATGCTTATAAAGCAGAAGAGCTGAGCGCTTCATGTTTGTGTGGGAGTTTGTCGACTATGAATGGGGATCCCGTGTCGAGACTGTAGCTGTCATCTAGCTAATTAAAAGTTGAGTGCAGTAAAGCATAGCCTTTGACCTTTAGAAAATATTATCTTGTTGCAATTTCCTCCTTGGTTTACTTTCTGAGCTGTGTAAAACTAGCTGGGTTAATTTAGTAAATCAGGTGACATGAATGTCGAATATAAAAGCTTGGAAACTTATCAGTTTATTTTGTTTGGTAAGCTTACTTATGGGCTGTCAATCGAAAGAAGAGCAGTTACAAGAAACAATTAAACAATCTATAGCTAAAGCTGAAGTTGAGTTAGCAGGACTTGGTAGTGCCTTAGATAACGGCTCAATTCGTAATGCCGCTTTATTAAGCGAATATGGCCGTATACTTAGCAATGAAAAGCCAGAGCTAGCTAAAATTGCTGGCGTGCTCGTGCAAGATGCAACTCGAAAAGGCCCGCTTTACTCAGGTTTGCAACAACGCTTAGCTGATATCAAAAGTACTTACCTTATTCCTCCTTACGATGAAACACTGCAAAATATTGATTTGTTGCGAGATGCTGCAAAGCCCGCTTTATTTTCGGATGCTTTGACCGATCCTATTAATATGCTTGCTGATATGTCGGGTGGCTCGCTTGCGCGTGTCGGTGCAATCAGTCAGCAGGCTGAAGGGGTTGGTGAAGGCAACCAGTTAGTCGGCAATCCTAATTATGGTAATTGGCAAACTAACAGTAGCGGTATCAGCTTTTGGCAGTGGTATGGCATGTACCGCATTTTAGGTGATGTATTTGATCGTGTTGAATATGGTAGTTGGAGCAAGCGCCGTAAGTATAGTTATTATAATGATTATGGTCGTGCGCGTTATTCTAGCCCTAAGCAAATTAAAGCACAAACCGCCGTTGAAACACGTACTAAGCAATCGTATCAACGCCAAGGTAAGCAATTCACAAGCCCTTATGCATCTAAAAAAACTGGGGCTTCTGGGTTAAGTCGTAGCAGTTATACACCACCAAAAAGTCGCAGTAGTTACTCCAAAACCAGTAGCTATAGTAAAGACTCGGGATCGGTCAGAAACAGCAATAATAGAACCTCTCGCGGTGTCAGTCGCGGTAAGTAAACGGCTATTTAAAGATTTAGTGTTGGAGTTTAAAGAATATGTACGAATTTAATGGAATAACTATGTGGTCACTACAAGCAATCGCGATTGATTTTGCGATTATTATTGCACTGTTTGTGAGCCTTAAATATATCAAAGGTTGGGTATCTAACTTACATGCCAATGATGAGATCACTGAGCGTGATAATTTTGCGTTTGGTATTAGCTTTGCTGCTGGCTTAGTTGCTTTAGCAATTGTGCTGACGGGTGTAAGCAGTGGTGCATTTGCAGTGAGCTTACAGCAAGAAGCATTGCAAATGGCAGCTTATGGTTTGTTAGCTATTGTGCTAATAAAGCTTGGGCACTTTTTTCAAGATAAAGTGGCACTGCGCAAAGTCAGCTTACATGATGAAATAGTGAAGGGTAATGTAACTGCCGCGGTGATTGATTTTGGCCATGTTGTGAGTGTGGCAATCGTGATTCGCTCAGCGCTATTTTGGGTGGCTACAGAAGGCTGGCATGGTTTACCAATCGTTATAGCTGCGTTTATTATTGGTAGCATTGCGTTATTGCTCGTGAGCCAGTATCGCGTACAACTATTTAAGCGTACTAACCGAAGTGGAGATTGCCTACAACAAGCAATTGTTGACGGTAACTTGGCTGTTGGTATTCGCTATGCTGGCTTTTTAATCGGTAGCGCGCTTGCGCTTACTGCGGCTTCAGGTATCGCGCCTTATGCTGCAGATAGCATTAACACCAGCTTGATTTTCTGGGCGATTAGCGCTTTGGTTAGTTTAATTGCATTTATCGTACTGCATTTAATTACGATTAAAATTATCCTTTCAGGTTGCGATATATCAGACGAAGTGAATCGTCAAAAAAATGTGGGTGTAGCAACTATTTCAGCGGCAATCTCGTTTGCTGTGGGTATTACCATGGCAACTCTATTAGGCGCGTAAAACTTGTCACATTCTAAGCAAAGCCCAAGTAAGTACTCCTTACTTGGGCATGATTTTTTATTAATTACTGTTATGGCCATACTCGCTGGGTGTGGCCTTATTTATGAATATCTGCTATCTCATTATGCCGGACGAGTTTTAGGCTCTGTAGAGAGCGCTATTTATGCGATGATAGGCACTATGATCGTAGCTATGGGTATAGGGGCTTTTTTAGCGCGTTGGTTTAAGGATGCCTTTACCGCCTTTGCTTGGCTTGAAAGTCTTATTGCACTTGTTGGTATGGGCTGTATCTTAGCTATAGCCAGCGTTATTGCTGTTAGTTATTCTTTACCGCATATTTTTTCTGACATTTTTAATCTACCAGCTGATGTAATTCTTAACGGCTATATATTTCAAAAACTCCAAGAGTGGTCACGATTCCTTCCTTATGTATTTGGCTTATTGTTAGGTCTATTAATCGGTATGGAAATTCCACTTATCGCTCGCATACGTCAGCATGTTTATGGTCGTTTCTTAGAAAATAATGCTGGCACGATCTACGGTGCCGACTATATAGGTGCAGGTATTGGAGCGGCTATTTGGGTTAGCATTATGTTGGCTATGCCAATCATGCAGGCTGCAGCATGGACTGCGCTATTTAATATTATCGCAGGTTTGGCATTCTTATGGCGTTATCATAGCTATGTCCGTTACGCCAAACTATTACTGGTATGTCATATCGCTTTACTGGTGTTATTTGGTTTTATTTTAATGCTTGGTAGTAGCTGGATGAAAGATTTAAGTAATGTGCTTTATAAGGATAAAGTTATTTATTCTGAAGCGACTAAGTATCAGCATCTGGTGTTAACCGAGCGATTGAGCCGCAATCAACCCGATCCAATTACCGATCTTTACTTAAACGGCCGCTTACAGTTTTCTAGCATTGATGAACAAATTTATCATTCAATGTTAGTGTATCCGCCATTATTAGCCTCGAACCGTCACGATAATGTATTGATTATAGGCGGTGGTGATGGGTTAGCACTAAGAGACGTATTGAAGTGGCCTGTTAAAGAAGTCACCTTAATTGATTTAGATGCCCAGTTACTTAGTTTATTTGGTCATGATGACGATGAATTTAATCCTCCGGCAGCTATTCATGAGCGCTTAACTAAACTTAATAAGCACTCAATGGCTGATCCTCGATCGCATATTAAAGTGGGTGATGCTTTTCTTGAAGTAGAGCGGTTACTTGATGAAGGTAAGCGTTTTGATACCATCATTATTGACTTACCTGATCCGAATCATCCCGATTTAAATAAAATGTACAGTGACTATTTTTATAATCATATCCGTCAATTACTAGCCGCAGATGGTGCAATGGCTGTGCAGTCAACTTCGCCTTATCATGCTAAAAAAGCATTTTTAAGTATTGGTAAAACAGTCAAAGCGGCAGGTTTTAAGCATGTTGAGCAATACCAGCAAAATATTCCATCATTTGGACAATGGGGATGGACGATTGCAACCACCACAGGTCAATCTGCAAGTGCGAGAATTAGCGATATAACAAGCTTACCAGTTGCTTCTAGATGGATCAGTAAAAAATATTTATTGGCAGCATTCGTATTCCCCAATCATTATTTTGAACAAATAAATGATATTGAAGTCAATCAATTAGGCTCAGGTACTTTATATGATTATTATCGTAGTGCATGGCAGATAGAAAGCGAATTGTATAAAAATTAATAAATCATGGTTGACATAATATGTCGACCATGCGAATCTTAACTCAGACATAATATGTCAAATGACAAAAGGCAGAGACATGGAATTAAATGAACTTTCAATAAAACTAGCATCTTTTGAAACTGAAGGCGCTAACTTTGAGTCTTTCTTGATTGCCAATCCAGGCGAGCAAGATGTGTTGCAAGTCATAGTAGATGGCAATGATGAGCTTCCTATTTTTGTTACTCAGACACAAGAGCAGCTGTTATGTATTAGCTATTTGTTCGCTGATGAGGAAGTGAAGCCTGAACTACGTGATGAGTTGAATGAAACCTTATTACGTTTGAATGTACCAATCCCGCTGAGTGCATTTGCGAAGATTGATGATAAATATGCGATCTTTGGTGCTTTGTCGGTTAATTCATCGTTTGATGATATTACCCATGAGCTAGTTACTCTAGCTGATAATGCCATCGATGCATTAGAAGCGGTAACCATTTATTTAAACGATTAACAGCTAGCTATTTTAAGTGGAGTTAAGATTATGAGTATTTTAAAAAAGTTATTTACAGCAGTACGTGGCGGCGCGCGTGAAGCGGGCGAAGCAATTGTTGACGCGAATGGGATTCGTATCTTTGAACAAGAAATTGCTGATGCGCAAAACGCGCTGCAGCGTGCTAAAAAAAGCCTAACTGAAGTGATGGCTAAAGAAATGCAAACGAAGCGTAAGATTAGCGCATTAGATGCCTCAATTGCTGAGCACGAAGCGTATGCAGGTCAAGCACTTGAAAAAGGTAATGAACCGTTAGCGCTAGAAATTGCTGAGAAAATTGGCGACTTTGAAGCTGAAAAAGCAGAGCATGATCAAGTGTTAGCTGGTTTTAGCAATCACATTGTAACGTTGAAGCAGCAAGTAAAAGATGCTGAAAAATCGATCAAAGAAAACCAACGTCAGCTTACTATGGTTAAAACCACTGAAAGCGTGCAACAAGCAACAATGGCAGTAAATAGCACACTTAATACTAATAGCTCGTCGATGACGAATGCACGCCAATCACTTGAGCGTATTAAGCAACGTCAACAAGATCGTAGTGACCAGCTTGGTGCTGCTAAAGTACTTGAAGCTGACACTAATGGCGATGATCTTAAAGCTAAAATGGCTGAAGCTGGAATTGGTGATAGCAATCCAAAAAGTGCAGATATCTTAGCGCGTATTAAAGCGAAGCAAAACGGCTAACGCGCAATTACGATTATTAAAAGGTAACTTATTATAAGTTACCTTTTTTGCTTATGAGGCAGTCTATGTTTAACTTCTTTAAGTCTAAAAAAGCCCCTGAACGCCAATTAAATCACCCTAGTGAACTTAAAAAAGGTGATATGTTCACAGTGATTGATTCGTTTGCTTACCCAAGTTGGCTAAAAGGGCAAACATTGCGCGTTATCGATGTGCAAACTTATCAATATCAGCACAGTGCTGATTATGAGCTAGTACTTGAAAGTGATGCTGGCAAGGTGGTTTTTTTGCAAATAGAGCGCAGCGATGGTGAAGAGTGGGCGAATTTTTCAATCAAAATCCAACGTGATGAAGTGGATGAAATCTTCACACTGGATGAGTTTGCGCGCATCTTTGACGAAGACGATTTAACCTACTTAGAAGTGAAAAATATACCAGAGCGTTACATGCAGTTTTTAGCTAAAAGCTATCAACAAAGTGAATCACCATTTGTGTGTTATTTTCATAATAAAGATTATCGTAGCCAGCCATTACCACGCTATGAGCAAGAAGGTGGCGAACCATGCGAAATGATTTGCCTTGAGTCGAGCGATGGGAGCCATGGTTTAAACATTGAGATTTGGGATGGTGGAGAAACTGAAGTATCACTCACTTTAACCCGACCAATCACAGACATTGTTGATCTGTTCCCTGGAGATGCGCAGTGAGTAATGCAAAAGATAAATGGTTACGTCAGGAGCAGGCTGTAAGAGCCACGCAAATGGCGTTTGATCTTAGCAGTGAAGTGCAAAAATCGATAAAAAAGCAAGCCATTGATCAAGAGCTAACGCCATCCGATATGATCCGCAAAATTTTATCACTTGAGGTTAAATCAAAAAAAACGCGTCAACGTTTATCATTTAACCTTAATGATGAAGAAATAGCATTACTTGCTGAACGCTTTGGCGTTGCCCCAGATGATAAGCGGGCAGTAAAACAGCAAGTTGCTGAGTTACTGATTGCTCGAACTAGTAAACGCTAGGTTTTGCCTTCTGATTATTAAGCCCTTACACTTAGGGCTTAAATTATCAAATAATGAGTTGTTGTGAATATTATTTTAATCGCCTATCTACTAATTTTTGCTTTGTTTGGCACGGCAGCGAGTTATTTCTTACGGTTTATTTATGCCTATTGGGTTAAAAAGCAGATGCCGATGCATTTTATTTTTAAAGCGGGGATTTGTATTGTGGCGGTCGTGGTAATTTCCGCGCTGATCCCATTATTGGTATAGCGCGGTTGCAGCAGAGCGACTATTTTAGCTCAAACGACTGGCATTGCTGATCAATACATAATGCTTGCACAGGTAAAACCGGTAAACAATCATTTAAACCATTGGTTTTATTATCGGCAGTTTCTTGCTGAGTAATTTGATCCGCTAACTGTTCTGCATTTTCTTGTTGTGTGTGCAAGGTTGAGTACACTACATAGCGGCTTGGACCACCACAGGCGCGTTGGCCTACTTCAAGCACCTTACATTGAAAACTCGCGGTACAGCTATTATCTTGCACCAACTCAGCCAATGCGCTATTTAATTTAGATACATTTGCATTGCCGTTTGCTGGTGTTGAGTCAGAAGTGCTGACACAACCACTGAGGATCAGCAAACTGGCTGTTGTTACTAAAAATTTAGAATATGATGAACGACTCATATTGGTTTCCCTTAATAAACACTTGTCGCAGAGCTTTCTAGTTTAACACATTTATTTTCAATACACTGAGCCGCAGGGGCAGTCAGGTGCTGACAAATACTGATCATCTTGTTCTGTGCATTAAATTGGCTTTCAAGGCTGGTGATCTGCTGAGTTAACTTTTCAACGGCTTGCTCATTTGCCGTTTTATTAGAGTAAACAATATAGCTACTAGGGCCGCCGCACGCACGGCTACCAACCGGTAATACTTTACATTGAGAGCTGTTATCGCAGTTTAGATCTGCAATTTGTGTCTGTAATTGCTGGTGGACCTTTTTAATGTTATCTCTTGTTGCCGGAACTTCTGTTTGCGGATTTAACTTAGTCGCTTGATTATTTTTAACTAGCGCTGCAGGAGCCGGGCTAAGTTGGTTGTTATTCGGGGTCGCAGCATCAGAACAAGCCGATAAACATAACGGCAGTAGAAGCGCGATAATAAATAAGCGCATGATAAACCTTCATAGTGGTGAACAAGTAACCACCATCATACACTTTGCAGATAACACAGCAATAAAAACTATGGCATTCAAAGGTTAAACCCGACGCTAAGGACGGGTTTAATATTTTTATAGTCCGCCTTGGGTTAATTTTGCGGGATTGAGTAAAGCTTCCAGCTCACTACGTGATAGGTCAGTTTCTTGCTCAGCAACATCAAGAATTGGACGGCCATCTTGATATGCTTGTTTGGCAATTTTAGCTGCTTTAGCATAACCAATGACTGGATTAAGCGCGGTCACTAATATGGGGTTTTTGGCGAGTGCTTTGTCGATACTTGTGTGTTTCACTTTAAAGGATCGAATCGCTTTATCAGCTAATGCTTGGCTACTATTTGCTAGTAACTCAATACTTTGCAAAATATTGTAAGCTATTACAGGTAACATTACATTGAGTTCGAAGTTACCTGATTGACCTGCAACAGTAATAGTTGCGTCATTACCAATCACTTGTGCACTAACCATGGCTGCCGCTTCAGGGATCACAGGATTTACTTTACCGGGCATAATTGATGAACCGGGTTGTAAAGCTTCTAGTTCGATTTCACCAAGGCCAGCTAGTGGACCTGAATTCATCCAACGTAGGTCGTTTGCTATCTTCATTTGTGCAACCGCGAGTACTTTTAGCTGCCCTGATAAAGCGACAATGGTGTCTTGCGAACCTATGTTATAAAAAAAGTTCTTGCTTGGCACAAAGCGTACACCGACGTTGGCACTGAGATTTTTACAAAATTGCTCAGCAAACAGGGGATCGGCATTTATACCAGTACCAACGGCTGTGCCTCCTTGCGCTAAAGCAGATACCCCCTCAAGGCTATAGCGGATCCCTGCCATTGCACTATCAACTTGGTGTTGCCAAGACCCTAGAATTTGCGCAAATGTCACTGGCATAGCATCCATCAAATGAGTTCGACCCGTTTTTACGATTTCACCTATTTCTGACTTTTTGCGCTCCAACGTTTGTGATAGCTGATCCAGCGCCGGAAATAGTTCATACACCACGTTAATTACACTGCTTACAGCAATAGTGGTAGGGATCACGTCGTTAGAGCTTTGCCCCATGTTTACGTCGTCGTTGGGATGGATAACCTCATCACCATAACGACTTGCTAAAGTTGCAATCACCTCATTAGCATTCATATTAGTGCTAGTACCTGACCCTGTTTGAAATATATCAATAGGGAAGTGTTCTAAATGTTCGCCATCAATGATCTCTTGGCATGCGCGCTCGATTAACTGTGCTTTATTTTTACTGAGATGACCTAGCTCGTAGTTGCTTTGCGCTGCGGCCTGTTTGATATAAGCAAGAGCGGTAATAAACTGTTTTGGCATTACTAAATCGCTAATGCGAAAGTTATTTACAGCACGTTGAGTTTGCGCTTGATAAAGTGCATCTGTAGGGACTTGTAATTCGCCCATACTATCTGATTCGGTTCTAAATTCGCTCATGAAAACTCCTAGAAAGGGTTAAATTCGTGACTGAGAATACGGGCTTCACGCTCTAGTATCAGGTATTTCTTGATACTATTATGACTTCTATAAAAGCGCTTTAATGCCAGTAACGGTTTATAAAGTTGCTCTAAACATTGTTTGCGAATTGCACAATGGACTAAAGAGTCGCACATTTTGTTGAGGATTTCATGGAAAGTGCGTCTTAGATAGAGTTCTTGCAGCAATAGACTGTGGTTTTTTTCGTAATGACGTGCAGCACTCAGGCCAGCTTCAATGTAATTTGCCACTAAAGCTGGCGCATGTAGCCCAGGTCGCGGGCAAATACATTTCATTTGCTGTTGATAATAAAGCATAGCGTGATGTTCATGCATAAGAAAAACCGATTAACTGTAATGGTAATTATTATCATTACAGTTAATCGGTTTCGGTGCAAGTCACAAATTGTAAATATTGGCGGAAGGTGAGTTTTTTAATTGTAGCCAAGAATAAATATTTGGTCTGTTTCATGTATTAACGCCTGATTTTGTTGATTTGTTTGCGATAGTAAATCAATTACAGTGGCACGTTCATCACAGCCTATTTTATCTGTTACTGGTTTTTCACTTGCCGCAATTGCAGCGTCTAGGGCGGTATAAGGTGATATATACATAATCTTCTCCGTTTGGTTGATTCAATTAGATAAATGCATAACTCATACCATGCTCAATATTTTTTTTATTACTTTGAATTATATAGTTTTTATATAAAATTAATTATTTAATAGCGACATCTGTTGCAAGATTTGCTTTACTAATGGGCATACTTTACCAATCTTGGTGCATCTGTATTGAGATGCTTGGAAATATATATGACGAAACCTTTCTCGCAAGCGTGTGAAAATAATAAAAATCCAATATTAAGCGTCATCACAGCATATTTAGCACAAGTCGAGAGTGTGTTAGAGGTGGGATCAGGTACGGGGCAACACAGCGTGCACTTCGCTGCTAATTTGCCTCATTTACAATGGCATACCAGTGATCGCTTGGTTAATCATAATGGTATTAAACAGTGGCTTGATGAAGCAAAGCTAGATAACTTGCACGCACCAGTAGAGTTAGATCTAAATCGCCCTTGGCCAATAAATACCGTTGATGCTATTTATACTGCTAATACGTTACACATCGTCAGCAAACCGTTAGTTGAGCAATTTTTTACTGGTGTTAATAAGCATTTAGCGTCAAAAGGTCTCGTGTGTATTTATGGCCCATTTAAATACAACGGCAACTTTACCAGTGAAAGTAATCAGCGTTTTGATGAATTTTTAAATCAGCAAGACTGCCAAAGTGGCATTCGTGATTTCGAATGGGTACAGCAATTAGCTGAGCAAGCAGGGTTAATGCTTGTTGATGATATTGCGATGCCTGCTAATAATCAGTTATTGATTTTTAAACGTCATTAGTTATCAATCTTAAAAGGTAATAATTCAGTGCATTGCTGATGATAGATGCGCATATGCTGACGCTCACGTTGTAAGTAATCTGCTATCGCAGGACTAAAAGTAGCATCCATTACGGCATGTACGGAGTGAGTAAATACCGGTGCAAAACCTCGGGCTATTTTATGCTCGCCCTGCGCACCTGAGTGAAAACACTGAAGCTGATGTTTAATACAATATTCAATACCTTGGTAATAGCAAAGCTCAAAGTGCAGGCAATCAATTTCTGCTATAGCTCCCCAATAGCGCCCGTATAGTGTGTCATTATTTTTAAAGCTCAGTGTTGCAGCGACCACTTCGTGATCATGGATGGCATGCATGATCACCAGTTTATCGGCCATTAAGGCATGTAACAAAATAAAAAAGTCATGATTTAAATAACCCATGTGGCCAGAGCGTTTTAAATAAGTGCGTTGGTAAAATTCGCAAAACTGGCTCATCACAGCTTTAGTTATCTGTTCACCTTGCAGCCATTTAATACTAATATTTTGCTGGGTTATTTTATTACGTTCTTTTTTCAATACTTTACGTTTTCGTGCAGTTAACTGCGCTAAAAAATCGTCAAAAGTAGCGTAGTTTTGATTTTGCCATTGAAACTGCACGCCAATACGATGCATACCTTGATGTGGTGTGAGTTGAGAGACTTGCTGTTGCGAGCAAAAGTTAATGTGCCAGCCAGACCAACCTTGTTGCTCACATTGAGCTGTTAAAGTCTGTGTAATGTACTGATATACTTGTTCTGGGTGTGAGTGTGCAATCGAGAGGCGTTGACCTTCAATAGGACTAAACGGTGAGCCAGATAACCACTTAGGGTAATATTCTAAACCATGCTGCTGGTAAGCTTCAGCCCATGCCCAATCAAATACATATTCGCCATAAGAGTGACTTTTTAGATAGCCGGGTGCTAATGCCACCAAAGTATCATTTTGGTAAATGGCTAAATGTTGCGGTTGCCAACCAGACGCGGCTGATACGCATTGGCTTTGTTCTAATGCAAATAAAAATGCATGATCAGTAAATGGATTATCGGCAAAAAACTGCTGCCAAACAGCGGCATCTATTGTACTGATACTGGTTAACCAGCGGTGACTAAATATACTCATTATTGATTGCCCTGCGAGCCTTCAACCTGCTTTATAAACTGTTTTATATAGAGTGCTTGCTCAGTAAAGTAAGGGTTGTAAGTCAGACGTTGAAAGGTTGGAAAGGCTGCAATATTTTCTGCAGTACGCTCGCCAATATTAGGTTTTTCGGTCGTTTTACATTGCTTATACAAAGTATCATCATCGAGGTAACTGCCGCAATTGCGATAAGCGCCAGCAATACCGTAGTAAGGGTTATCAGGTGAGTTAACTACGGCAATATGAGAAATACCATGAATGTTTTTACAGGTTGCATTTTTGCACTGTGGATTTAATACCCTGTAGTCTTTTGGAAAATCACTGGTAATGGTTGTTTTATCACCGTAATAAACCAAAGTATCTAAGCTATTTGCAGGGCGTATCTTTACATCATGTAAGGCGCTTAATAATAGCAGCGATG
This sequence comes from Pseudoalteromonas rhizosphaerae, assembly GCF_028885455.1. NCBI lineage: Bacteria > Pseudomonadati > Pseudomonadota > Gammaproteobacteria > Alteromonadales > Pseudoalteromonadaceae > Pseudoalteromonas > Pseudoalteromonas rhizosphaerae. The sequence goes on along the minus strand of NZ_CP118496.1, from coordinate 194,599 downwards.
CACGGGTATCAATGGTGGTATCTACATCACTCATTACTGAAAAAATAGCTAAGTTTGGTAATTGACGCTCGATTAGTTCTGGTAACGCAATTGAGCGCATAGCATCGTCGGCTGCGGTTGCGGCATTAAATGGAAACGACTCATATTTAGCAAAATCAATATCGGCGTCTTTATCTATCCAATTCACAAAGGGAATACGATCAATCCACTTCGCCAGCCAACCATTTTTATTATGTGGTTCAGTGGCTGGTGAAAACAGCATCAGTGCGGTTATTTTTGGGTTAGCGGGCTTGACAGTTAGATAATTGAGTAACAGGGCTGCACCTGTAGAGTAGCCACCTAAAATCACTTGATCAAAATCTTTGATAGTGCGCTTGATGGCATAGTCAACAGCTTGCTGCCATTGTTTGGCATTAATACTACTTAGTGCATCAGCTGCGGTGCCATGGCCTGGTAACAGCAAAGTACGAACGGTATAGCCTTGTTGAAAGTAAATCTGTGCCAAGTCATGATAGGTAAATGGAGAGTCGGTAAGCCCATGAATCAATAGAACCGCTTTGTGGTTGTTATTTTGGCGTAATTCAAATGGCGCTATAAGATCAACTATATTAGGGGGGCTAGTACGTTGCTGTTGTTTAACTAAAAGCTGATAGGTATCAGTTAAAACAGGGCAAGGCATTGATGCGCGAGGGTTTGCCGCTAAAATATGTTGGTATGCAAAGCTTAAATAATCACTAAATGCTTGCTCACTTTGATAGGAAAAATCCGTATTAGCATTGCTTTTTTCAAACCGTAATAAGCCCTGCTTTTTGCTGTTCATAATATAGTTTAAATCAGTCAACTGAGTAACGCAGTTGGTTTGGCCGATAGCAAGGCTAGAGGTTGTTAATAAAGTGAGAGTTAGTAATATTCCATTAAGGCTCATAAACATCTACATAATTGATTAGGCACTCGGTTAGCTTATCGAGTTCGAGGGGTTTTGCAAGATGCTGATTAAAACCAATTGCTAAGGCATTGGCTTTATCCTCAGGCATTACATCAGCGGTTAAGGCAATGACGGGTAATTGTTCAGTACTTTTAATTTGACGTATCAAGGCGGTGGCTTGGTAACCGTCCATAATGGGCATTTGGCAATCCATTAACACTAAATCGAAGTCATTTATTTTAACTTGCTCTACTGCTAATTCGCCATTTTCAACCAGTGTTGGAGTGATCCCTAAAGAGCTAAGCATTGCTTTTATTACTAATTGATTGACGCTGTTATCTTCTGCAACCAGTATTTTTAGTTTGCTTAAATCAACATGCTGTTGTGTGTGCTTTGCCGTTACTTGTTGCGCAGCGCACGTATTTAACTCGACAGACAGGGTAAATGTGGAGCCTTTACCTGGCTCGCTTTGTACGCTGATATCTCCAGACATTAGCAAACTAAGTTCTTTTGCGATTGTTAAACCAAGCCCAGTGCCACCAAACTTACGTGATGTTGAGCTATCAGCTTGGGTGAATGCATCAAATAATTTACTTTGCTCTGATGGCGCAATGCCGATGCCAGAGTCTTTAATAGCCAAGGTAATTTGCCTACGTTTATCGGTGATCTCCTTACAGTATGCGCTAACACTTACTTCACCTTCGCAGGTAAACTTAATGGCGTTACTACATAAGTTTAATAAAATTTGCTCAATTCGCATAACATCACCTTCAAACCAAATATCGGCTGGTAATTGGTTATCAACCTTCCAGTGAATGCCTTTTTGTTCAGCGCTTTGTTCGAACATACTGCTAATCCGGGCAAGAAGCGCATTTAAATCAAAAGGAGCGACTTCCAAGGTGAGCTTTTGAGATTCAATTTTAGAGATATCGAGTACATCATTGATTAAACTTAACAATGATTTAGAAGCTAAATTAATTTTATTTAGATAATCGGTGAGGATTTCAGCGCTATCTTCATTTTTAGCTAAGGTTGAAAAACCGATCACCGCATTGAGCGGCGTACGAATTTCATGGCTCATATTGGCTAAAAATCGGCTTTTAGCCTGATTAGCTAAATCAGATTGCTTTTTAGCTTTAACTAGTGAGCGAGTTCGCTCTGCCACTAAACGCGAAAGTGCAAGATGTTGGTTATTAAACAGCAGTAATACCAGTAAAATGAGTGAGCTTACTATGACCTGTAAAATAAGTAAAAAGAGTGTCATATGATTGGTTTGATGCGGTAGAAACTCATCTTTAACCGTTAAATCAACCAACCAATTTTGCCCTGCAAAATTAATCGTGATGGTTGTAAGCTTATTGCTTTTGGTCGGCATATTTTCGACGTTTGAATAAAACGGGTTGGTAGCATTGGCTTCATAAATAGCGATATTAAACATCTTATTTTGTGCTTGCGTAAGCGATTGAGCAAGTATGTTTTCCACTAAGAATACACCTGTTGCGTAGCCTTTAATTGAGGCAATTTCATTATTTTGTTGATACACAGGGGCGAATAATAAATAAGCGGGTTCAGGTTTTTGTGCTTGCACTAATTGAATTATTTTAGTGCCTACAGGGCGATTTTTGATGCGTGGGTCGAGTAAAGTCTCTCGGCGATCTTTACGAGAATTGAGGTTAAAACCAATAGCGGATTGATTTTCTGCAAAAGGGGCGATATAGGTAATAATCACTAATGGATCGTCGTTTGATAATGGCGCTCCTTTAATACTCGGATCAAAGTTATATGAATTATAAATTTCATTGAGCTGCTTGTTAAAATCACTGACCTGAGCTGGGGGAATTTTGCGATTCCATGAAAATGCTTTAATAAATGAATGCTCAGCCAATAATTGGGCACTGTAGCTATCAAACTCTTGCTGACTTAAAGTCGGTGTTGATTGGATTTGGCTCGCAAGGCTTTGTACGGTTATTTGGCTAAGGTTTAAATTGCGCAGTAAACTGTTTTCAATGATAGATGTTTCACGCTTGGCAATTTGTATCGCATTTGAATAAGTCTCTTGGTTGTATAGCTTAGTGGTTAAGGCTACAGAGACGAATAATACCGAGCAGACTGCGATGGTTGGCAATGGGGTGACGTAGTGTCGTTTAAATTTAGGCTGTAATAACGCCAATAAAAAGGGGGTTGCGATCAGCACGCCGAGTGAGTCACCTAACCACCAAAAAGTAACATTTTTCCAATGATTATCAATGCTGTAAGCGGGATTAAATTGACTTAAAGCGTAGACTCCAATATTGGCCGATATGAGGCTGACGACAATACCGACGATAAAAATAAAATAAATAATTGATTGGCGTTGTTTTAAATACAGCGGATGGCCTAGCCAGTACTTTAAAAGAGCAGCGCCAATCATGCCTTGTAATACGGCGCCTAAGCCGATTAGCAGTACTTGTTGTAATGTATTGCCAATTAAAACCTGATCAGTGATCGCGTTATCACCGGTACTTAAATTAAAGGCGACAGAGGCAATAAATAATGCCGGAATAAAACGCCACCACCAGATAAAACAGCCAACTAAGGCAATACCAGCAGGGAGCCAAATAGGGATGACTTGTGATTGAAAGGCAAAATTAGTTAATAACTTACCAGTTGCAAAATAAGCAATAGCAAACGATATGTAAAAAACAAAAGAACTGGATGTTGAACGAAAAATCTTCACATGCATCCTTGTTAAATATTATTTTTATAGTGATATTTCAGTATAGCGAATCGGCACTAAATAGTATTATTTTTTAAAGTGGTAGCTGCTTTTTGCTAAATGTTTGCTTTAAAACCACTGTAGACTCAATGTTAGCAATACAATCAATACTCCCTAGCTTATATTTAACAAAACTTTCGTAGCTTTCTAAATCGGTAGCAATAATCTTCAATAAGTAATCATAGCTTCCTGATATGACAGAGCACTCCAGTACATGATTCAGTTTTTCCACGTGTTCTTCAAACATATTTGCCGCACTGGCGGAATTTTGGCTCAACCGCACAAACGCATAGACCAGCACGTTTAACCCGAGTGCGCGTGGGTTTAAGGCTGCGTGATAGCCAGTGATCACCTTACTTGCTTCAAGTTTTTTTATACGCCTTAAGCAAGGGGTATCCGATAAGCTTACAGTTGTTGCAAGTTCTGATACAGAGGTACGCGCATTGCTTTGCAACAACGTTAGTAATTGTTGATCTTTTTTATCTAAACTCATAATTGCGACAATAAATTGCATTTAATAGTGATTATAGAGTGAATATCACTAATTGTATGGGTTTTTATTAGTGGTTTTGCTGATTTGTGCTCTATGTTATCTGTTAACATTAATGCAATAAATTTTGGTGTGGAGTAATATCTGTGAGTAATAATACCCAGGCATTTGATGAGTGGCTCAGAACCCGCTTTGTAGAAATTAATAGTCAACTAGAGGCTATCTATTGGCAACAAGAAGATAAAGCTAACGTAGAATTTGTCGGGGAGCAATTTAAGCATCAGTTAGAGGCTGAGGGTAATGCGCATATTCGTAAGTTACTGGCAGAAGGCAATACTGATGAAGGGTTTGATCGTGCGTTTGATTTACTTGGTAATGTAGGATTATTTATGGCGGCTTGTCGACGCCATGAGATCACTGAACCATCGCGCGAAACAACCTCGCCTTTAGTCGAGGCCTCGGCACTAGCTATGCATATTGGTGCATCAATAGGGGTTACTCCGCGCTTTGCGACGGCTCATTTAACCACCCATAATAAGGCTATTAATGGCCTTTATAAGCGCTTTACGGATCTGCCAGATGAAAAATTATTCATTGATTACAATACCAAAGGGATTTTAGCCTATAAGCGAGCAGCTGATGCATTATTAAAAATTCAGCCATTAGGTATTTCGCATCCGCTATGCGGTGATTTACTTAAAGTTGCCAAGCAGGCGTTAGTCGATGTGATTGAATCGAATACGGCTTTATATAATCAGTTAGACACCGAGCGATTCTTTTTCTGTGTACGTCCTTACTATAAGCCGTATCGGGTTGGCAAAGAGGTTTACCGTGGAGCCAATGCGGGAGATTTTGCCGGAATTAACGTTATAGATATGCTGTTAGGTTTATGCTTTGCCAACGAACCGAGTTATTCACAAATGCTGGTGGATAAATTTTTATATATGATGCCTGAAGATCAGCAAATTCTGCGAGAGTCTATGCGTATGCCAAGCATAATGGATGACTTTTTAGCGGCAGGAGATACCCGCCATAGCTCGTGGTTTAAAACCAATGCCAAGTTGTTTATACAAGTATGTAAGCTGCATGGCGATACTGCAATAGGTCATCATAATCAACTGGTTAGTAAGTTTATAGCTCAGCCAGCTCAACACATGCAACAGCAACATATGAATAAAGTAACTGCCAGCGGTCCGCCATTGCATGTGTTATTGGATTCTCTTGAACAATTAAGAGATCGTCGAGCAGCAGCAAAGCGTGATGATATAAGAACTCGTTATGATGATTTAGCACAATTAAAGCAATGGGTGAGTAATTAATATGTACAAAGATGACTTTAATCTTGCGGCAGGCTGTTACTTGCTAAATCACTCTGTTGGCCGTGCACTGAAAAGCAGCCAAGATGATTTTAACCAGCATTTTTTTGCTCCTTGGCAAGCGAGTAATAAAGAGCCATGGCAACAGTGGCTGCCAGCCATTGAGCGCTTTACTCAGGCGCTCAGTACATTGTTTAATTCACCGAGCAGGCAATTTTGCCCACAAGTAAATTTATCGAGCGCTTTAACAAAGTTAGTTATGTCGCATCCTCGCTTACAGCAAGCTAATTGTAAGGTGTTGATGGCGCAAAGTGACTTTCCTAGCATGGGGTTTGCAATGCAAAAAGCGCTGGCTAGTAGCGCTGAAATAAAGTTTATTCCTGAACACGTAGATTTAACTGATAGCGTGCAATGGCAACAATATATTCAAACAGATATTGATTTAGTATTTATCAGTCACGCTTATTCAAATACTGGCCAGCAAGCGCCCGTAGCTGAAATTACGCAACTGTGTAAGCACGCAGGCTGTTTGAGTCTTGTTGATGTGGCGCAGTCAGCTGGTGTATTGCCTCTAGATTTAAGCCAAGTTGATGCTGATTTTATGATTGGTTCCAGCGTTAAGTGGTTATGCTCAGGTCCCGGTGCGGCATATTTATGGGTAAGCCAAGCGCAATTAAATGTGTGCGAACCACAAGATGTAGGGTGGTTTTCACATCAAAATCCATTTGAGTTTGATATTCATCACTTTGCTTATCATGATAGCGCATTGCGTTTTTGGGGCGGCACTCCATCGATTGCGCCATTTGTACTCGCAGGGCATAGCATTGGTTACTTTGCTAAATTAGGTGTTGCAACAGTGCGAGCGCACAACTTGGCGCTACTTGAACAATTAAGTGCAGAGTTTAGGCCATATTTGGTGTCACCAACAACGCCAGAAAAACGTAGCGGTACAGCTATTTTAAATTTTGGCGAGCAACAGCCAGCGGTATTAAGCGCGCTGTCTCAGGCGAATATAAGTGTCGATGCGCGAGCATATGGGGTGCGAGTTTCACCGCATATTTATAACAACAGTAGTGATATAGCACAGCTAATAAAAGTGGTTAAACAAACCCTAAGCTAAATTTATTGGCTTAGTTGCGTTTTAAACGCTTTTAACGCATCAATTTGTTGCTGATACTGCTTTATTTTCGGCTCAATGCGTTGCTCAGCTTGTGCTGTGCGTTTTGCTATCGCATCAGCAATTGAGTTTGCACCCATTTTATTTGCAGAGTCTTGCGTCATATAGTTTATTTTGGTTTTTTGTTCTGCAAGAGTATCTTGAAGTTGCTTTATTTCTCGTTGATAAACTGCAATTTCACGATCAATTTTTTGCATCGCAACATAACTATCTACAGACGCCATGATATCTTTGCTTTGTTGCGTATTAGTTGCTTGGGTCACATTAGTTGGTGGAATTTTTATTTCTTTAGCATCGTCACCACAAGGTATTTGACTAAAGGTAGCCACGCCATCAACCGTGCATTGGTAAGCAGCCGTAGCCACAGCTGCTGGTGGTATCAGCATCGCTACGGCACAAACCATTGTTAACTGAAGTTGTCGCAAGTACACTTATGAATCCCTAAATTTGCATTAAAATATCCAGTGCAGCTAGTTTATCAAGTTTGTTAATTTGAATCGCCAATTAATCGTTGCTATTTATTAGTGAATTTATTTTCCTTATAACGGTGCCTTTTGCAGTGAAAAATACCCGAGCAAGTGACGCATAGTGTTGGCTTGATCTGCCATTTGTTTTGCCGCAGCCATGGTTTCTTCAGTCATCGCTGAGTTTTCTTGGATCAAGGTTGTTAGGCGTTGTACCACAATATCTACCTCTTTAATTGCCTGTTGTTGGGTAATCGAAGAGCTATTGATAGACACTATCATATGGTTAACATCAGCCACAGCGCTGACAATTTGCTTTAGTTTCTCACCTGATGAATTAGCAAGGGCGGTACCGTGACTAATTTTTTGGTTGCTGTTGCTTATTATCGTTTTAATTTGTTTCGCCGAGGTTGCGCTGCGTCCAGCTAATTCTCTAACCTCATTGGCAACGACCGCAAACCCGCGACCATGCTCGCCAGCTCTGGCTGCTTCTACCGCAGCGTTGAGAGCTAATAAATTGGTTTGAAATGCGATTTCGTCAATAACAGAGACAATTTCATTAATATCCTTACTGGAATTATTAACCTCAACAATGGCATGAACCGTTTGTATGGATAGCTCGCCCCCTTCGGTTGCGCTTATTTGAGCATTTTCTGCAAGCTTAACCGCTTCGTTAGCTTGCTTAGCAATGGCGGCTATTTCATCTAGCATGTTACTGCTGCTAGCACTGGCTTCTTCTAAATTGGCTGCTTGCTCTTCAGTGCGTTGACTTATTTCGGTGTTACTCTCTGCTATCTCTGCGGCGCTTTGTGATACTCTTAAGGCAGAGTCTTGGATGCTGCTAATAACACTGGTAAGTTTTTCAATCGTTTGATTTACATCTGCTTTTAATGTAGCAAATACACCTTGGTAATCCTGCTGTACTTGTTGATTTAAATTGCCTTGAGCAAGCCCGCTTAATACCTTAGTCACCTCTGCGATTGCATCTGCGGTGATGGTCAAAGAGCTGTTCACATCATTTTGCAGCTGCGCTAATTGGCCTTGCATGTTTGTTTCTAGTTGTTGATTAAAATCACCGCTACGCATAGCTGCCATAACGCGCGCGAGTTCAGCAATAACAATACTCAAATTGCTAATAGAGCTATTTACATCATCTTTAAGTACATTGAGTTGGCCATTCATATCGCTATTGATTGTCTGCTCGAAGTTACCTTTACTGATCGCCAGCATAACGTTTGATATTTCACTTACAGCAGTGTCTAAACCCATAATTGAGTTATTAATATTGTGTTTTAAAGTTAATAATTGGCCATTGGCACTGCAATTTACTTGTTGTTTAAAGTTGCCAGCATTTACGGCTGCCATAACATCGTTAATATTTTTAATGATTAACGCGAGATTGTCGACGCTCGCGTTGATATCATTTTTAAGTGTGGCTAACTGGCCTTGTAGAGGTTGCTCAAGGTGTTGTGAAAAATCCCCATCGTGAAGTGCGCTCATTACGCGACTGATATCACTTACTGCTCCCGCTAAACTGTGTACTGAATTATTCACACTGTTTTTTAATTGTGCCAAAGAGCCTTGTGCGGCTACCGTAACCTGTTGTTTAAAGTCACCATGTTCGATATGGCTCATTACCCCGACAATTTCAGTAATGGTGCTATTTAGCGATTGCAGAGAGCCATTTATATTTTGTTTTAAGGTGGCCAGCTGTCCCTGCATTGGGGTTGTTATTTGGCTGTTAAAATTTCCTTGGCTCATTTCATCTATAATATGATTTATTTCACTCATTGCTTGCTCTAGCGAGTCTGCGCAATTATTTGTGGCCTGTTTTAAGGAATCTAATTCACCTTTGCAGGGCGCACTAATTCGGTGGTTAAATTCACCTGCGGCCATTTTATTCATAACCGTATTGGTTTGGGAAATAGAGCTTTGCAGCGCATCAAGGAGGCAATTAAAAGCACTTGCCGATGAACCTATTTCATCATTCGAAAGCACTGGCGTTCGTACCGAAAAATCACCTTTTTGTTCAACGTGACGCATTGTGTCGACAAGTAATTGCACAGGGCGGGTGAGCGAACGAGCAAACCAAATAGCGACCAGAGTAATGGCAATGATCGATATTATTAAGGTGCTAATGAGAATCGTCGTTAAATGACTGACTGTGGCAAAAGCTTCTTTTTTATCTATTTCAGCCAGTAATGACCACTGTATACCTAATACGTTAATAGGTTGATAAGACGACAGTACTAAGGAGCCGCTATAATCGGTGATTACTTGCTGACCTTTTTTACCTTGCTGAGTAAGCTCAGTTGCCAGCGTTTTTACTTTACCTATGCTTGGATAGCGAAAAGAATTTACAACTGAGCGGTTTTCGGGGTCGAGAAAGGAATCAGAACGCATTAAAAAATCAGGTCCGACTAAATATGTCTCGCCACTTGTACCTAAGCCAGCCCGCTCAGTCATAATGACATTTAGGGCATCAATGGATAGTTGAAAAATCAAGGTGCTGGTATGTACGCCTTGGTTATAAATTGGGGTGGCGATAAAACTGGCTGGTGCATTATAAGATGGCAAATATTGCTGATAATCGACAAAGGTTATTTCATCTTCATTGATCATTTTTGCTTGTTTAAATGCCAATGCTAGGTTGCTATTAGCATAAGGTCCATCGAGTAAAGAAGTGGCAAAGTCAACCTCTTTGTAAACAGAGTAAACTACTTCAGCGCTGCGATTGTCGATGATAAAGACATCATAAAAATCAAATTTTTGCGCAAAATTTAGTAAAAAACTATGGTATTTGCTGTGTAGTAAATTGTAGTTATTATCAGCACTTGCTTGTACTAATTTTGCTTTCTCGCCAAGTGGGTATGGGTTATCTGCTAGGTATTGTGATTGCCAATATTTAGCCGTGGGTGAAAGTGTGGAAAGCAGCTCAGAAGTTGGCAATTTGTCTTCGTTTTTAAGCCGGTATTTAGTATTAAAGTCGTTGTGATAGTAATCTGCCAGCTGTTGCTCTGCGGTGCTGTCGAGAGATGTTGTATAGGGCTCTTTAAATGCACGGCTAAGTTCATCTGCAGCGGTGTGGAGTAAAGGGCTTTGTGCTAAAAATAATAATTGCGCATGTATATCGGCAAAATGCCTTTCAATGGCGCTTTTTTTAATTTCACTAACCGCTTCTAATTGAGCATAAGTTTGTTTATTTAAAGCAGTAGCCGAGTTATACAGTGCAAGACTGATGGCTATCGCCAAGGGAATTAATGCAACGAGCAAAAAGGCAATAACAAGCTTTTTAGTCAAGCCAATATTACGTACAAAATTTCCGAATGAACGGGTTTGGTTAGCCATAACAACATCCTTATCAAAGCAAAGCTGTAAACCTAATATAGGTAATTAAGATTTAGTGTAGAACAGCTTGAATTAAAAGCGAGTCGATGACGAAAAATAGATTTTTTAGTTGCTGTAATGCACTCGCTATACTCTGTTAAACTACGGGCATTCAAATTTAAGTGTGTTTGCTATGAAAAACTCCATTATTCCAGTTGTATTGGCCGGTGGTATCGGTTCGCGGTTATGGCCATTATCGCGCCAAGCTATGCCAAAACAGTTTTTACCTTTACTGGGAGATGAGTCATTATTGCAAAGTACCTTAAATAGAGTCTCTGACTCATGTTTTACTGATCCGATTTTGGTTTGTAATGAACAGCATCGCTTTATTGTCAGCAGCCAATGCCAGCAAATCGGTGTTGCAACCATGGCGTTACTATTAGAGCCTGATGGCAAAAATACTGCTCCCGCCATCGCATTGGCAGCACAATATGCATTACAGCAAGGGCTTGATAAACCTTTATTAGTGATTCCAGCCGATCATCATATTGATAACTTTGAGTTGTTAATAGAGCAACTTCCTGATGCGATAAGCTTGGCGCAACAGGGCAAGTTAATTACCTTTGCAATTGAGCCAGACTCAGCCCATTGCGGTTACGGTTATATTAAAAATGGCACTAAAATAGCATCTTCAAACTGCTATGAAGTTGATCAATTTAAAGAAAAGCCCAGTCTACTATTAGCACAGCAATATCTTGCCAGTGGCGAATATAGCTGGAACAGTGGAATGTTTTTATTCACTCCTAGCGCATACCTTGCTGAACTTGAGCGTTTTGCACCAAAAATCGCCAGTTGCATTGCAGCAGCCGCCAATTTCAGTGGTGACTTAGGTTTTACCCGTGCCAATAATGAAGTCTTAAAAAACTGTCCAAGTGATTCAATCGACTATGCTATTTTAGAACGCAGCCCAAATGTGGCGGTGCTGCCTTTAGCGCTGAATTGGAATGATGTCGGCGGTTTTAATGCGCTATGGCAAAGTGCCGATAAAGACGAGCAAGGCAATAGCCTAAGCACCGATGACGTGGTTTTACATAGCCATAACAACTTGCTCAGCGGTGAAGAAGGTCATAGTATCGCAGCTCTTGGGGTGAGTGATTTAGCGATTATTCACACCCATGATGCAACTTTAGTCGCGAGCAAAAGCCAATTAGAGCAGCTTCCGGAACTATTAAAGCAATTAGCCGTTAAGCACGGTGATAAATTGATCCATCATCAAGCCGTGTATCGACCGTGGGGTAGTTACCGAGTGTTAATTGCAGGCACCGGCTTTAAAGTGAAAAAAATTATTGTCAGCCCAGCTGGCAAACTTTCAACGCAGCGCCATCAGCACCGCGCTGAGCATTGGGTTGTCGTCTCTGGCATTGCTGATGTGCGTATTGATGGCCAAGCACACAGGCTTACTGCCGATCAATCTTGCTATATAGCCGCCGGTCACATTCACAGTTTAGCAAACACGCAAAATGAGCCACTTATTCTTATAGAAGTACAAACTGGCAGCGTTTTAGATGAAACGGATATTGAACGTTTTGACGATCAGTATGGTAGAAAATAGTGAAGATTAATCGCTTTTAACCCAGCCAATACTTAATATATAACGACTACCTTTTTCTATTTTGGTTACTGCATGCTGAGTTATATCGGGCCTAAATAGTTTTATACGCTGGCTTTGAAATAAGGTGTTTTCGCACATAAACTCACCGCCCAGTTGGGCACGTTTGATAATGAGATTTAAACGAAAATGCTTACCTTTTTTTACTTTATCTGTATGGGGCTTTATTTCACTACCAACGGGAAACTTAATTAAATAAGTATCAAACTTTACTGGCCAATGGGCGCCACACAGAAGCATTTTGTCATAGCCCGAATCTTGCCTGCCACGCTGCCAGCGAAATAAATTTTTAAAAATAGCCATTGTATCTTTTCCTTATTACTTTAACTTCGCCAACTCGCCAACTCGCCAACTCGCCAACTCGCCAACTCGCCAACTCGCCAACTCGCCAATTCGTCAACTCATCTGCTCCCTGACATACTTTAAATACTGCTCAAGGCTATTTTGCCATAACACCAATGCTTCTGTGAGTGACTCTTTAAGCGGTTTGTTGTCGAGTAAGCGTCGTTCTATTTTTTTTAACTCTATGCCGTAGCGGTTAAAACCGAGTTGTAAAGCGGTGCTTGCTTGGCGATGGAGCAGCTTAATACATTGTTCTTTATCTTCGTCTAATAATTGTTGAGCACGGATCAGCTTGTTGCGTGCGGATAATACAAACTCGTTGTAAATAGACGAAATCTCGTCTTCACTAAAAGAGCTTTTTAATGTGTCTGCTGCGGTATTGTCATATAAAACATCACTCAGCTCAACGGCAATACTGGGTGCATGGCTGCTTTGTGAATCACTTAATGCTTGGCGTAATTTTTGTTGTTTAATTGGTTTACCAACAATGTCTTTTATTCCTAATGAGAAATACTCTTTGATTTCGTCAGGGCTTAAACTGGCAGTAAAGGCGAGTACTGGGGTACGTTGATTTTTATGCTCCATACCTTTGAGGGTTTTAAGTACTTCTTGGCCAGTCAGATCTGGCAGGTTCATGTCTAATAGCACAACATCAAAGTGGTACTCTTGCATCAGGTTAATAGCACTTTTACCATCGCGGGCGAGCTTGATTTTATGCTCATCATCAGCCATAAATTCTATGGCTATTTTTTGATTTAAATCTAAATCCTCGACCAGTAATACATCTAATCCAGTTAAATAATCTTTTGATTGATGGCGCTGTTCAACAAGGCTGAGTTCGCCAAGCACAAGCGTGATATCAAAGCTAAACGAACTGCCTTTATCTAACTCACTGGTAATATCAAGTTGGGAGCCCAGTTTGGCTAGTAGGCGGCTGGTGATAGCAAGGCCTAGGCCTGTTCCGCCTTTTTCTTTACCTGCGCTACTTTGTACGTATGGCTCTGTAAGGTATTCTATTTCATCATCTTCAATGCCAGGCCCCGAGTCAATTACACTAATACGAATATGATGTTCAAGTTGGCGCTCCTCTAATAACTCTACGCGAATTTTAACTTCACCTTTGTCGGTAAATTTAATCGCATTACCAACGAGGTTAATGATGATTTGCCGAAGTTTTTGTTGGTCGCAGTAATAACAAGCTTGCTCTGGGAGGTTATAAATTAACTCAAACTTTAAGCGTTTCTGCTCGGCTAATGGACTAAGTAATAAACATAAGTTATGCAACCAAGTTTTAAATTCTACGTCCTCTTCATAAAGTGCTTCGTTGTGTTGGTCAAGGCTTGCGTAATCAAGCACTTTATCCACTAACAAGTTAAGTGATTCGGCGGAGTTTATAATGGCTTCGCAATAAGGTTTGTCTCGCGGGTCTGTTGATTGATTTAAGATCAATTGCGCACTACCTAAAATACCATTAAGGGGAGTGCGAATTTCATGACTAATGGTAGATAAAAATAAGCCTCTTATTTCAAGATCTTTTTGCGCTTTATTAGTTAACTGATTGAGGTTTTGCTCTCTGCGCTCGTTACATAATAACGCCATCCCGGTGGTATAAAACATTGGGGCGATCACGCCATTAACCAGTAAGGTCACGCTAAACCAGTTTTCTTTTAACAGTGTGAAATTGTTAACATCTTCCATTAAAAAAGCGCGACCGACAAAAATACAGCTAATAATGGTCAGGATCAAAATATAGACAATGCTGCCATTGGGGTAGGGCTTACGGGCAAAGCGAATAAATAAGTACAGTAAAAACAGTGCTTCGCTTATATGCTGTAAATCAGAGGCCAGCATACGATTACGAAGGTTAGAATCAACTACGGTAAAGTACATTAGCAATGCTCCGCAAAACAAGGTTGCTAATACAAAAAACCGAAACTCTTTGCCGCGGTAACCTAAAAATTGGCTGATTGCTAATGCATGGATGATGGACGCGCTAAACCATAAACTATTAGCAAGAACAATAGTGATAATGCTATCGAGACGACCGTGTAAGGCAAAGCTCATTAGAGCAATAAATAGCACTAAAGGATAAAGAATATATAACACTGTGCCTGGAGTGTTTTTGTTGGCGCGCCAAGTTAAAAAGTTGAGTAGTGCCATGACGACCATCATGGCGGCACTGGCAGAGTAGAGCGTGAGGGAGTCGAGCATTCATATTCCAAGCAGATCAGGATGACGAGTTTAGAATAATGGCAATTGCATTTGTTAGCAAATATCGCGCTCTAGAATAAACAAAAAAACAGGCACAAAGTACCTGTTTTAATATTAAAATAAGAGTTACTAGATTAGCGAATTTCGTCCGGAATATTTTGTTGTGCCCACGATAATAATTCAATACGATTACGACATTTTGTCTTTCTAAATGCGCTGTATAAATGAGTTTTTACAGTGTGTGGACTAATGCTTAACGCTTCAGCTATTTCCTTATTTTTAGAGCCGTTACTCATTAAGGAGATAATTGCTTTTTCGCGTTTAGTTAATTTTACAGGTTCAATATCACCGTCAGTGAGCTTATGTAATGCGTCTTTATTGAACTGCAACATACGGTTTAATGCGTTACACATGATATCACGACGATACCACAGCTGATCTTCGAGTAATAAACGAATGCCTTTCATTAGCACATCAGCATTGTCGGTAGTATAAAAAACACCCCGAATACCGCTTAACAATGCACGATTAGCTAGTTCTGGATTTTCGTCTAAGTTGAATAATACGATATCGCACTTAATACGTAGATTGACCAATTGCTCTTTCAATTTCCCCCAAGCGTTTTGGCTTGATGTTTCGATAAACAATAAACGCGTTCCCTCAGGAACGTCAGATATATTTGTTCCGGTAGTAACATTGAGCCCTTGGGTTTTTAATAAAGGCTCTAATACATTAATACCAATTGTATTAATTGGCTCTAGATCTAGTAACAAAAAGGCAGAACTACTCATACTTACTATACTCTTGAATAAAGTTGACTAATCAATCCTAACATGCAATCCGCCCCTTTAGTATTAGAAATTTCCTACTTTAGGGTAAGATAGACATAGTTTTATAACGTTTATCGTATTCGTCATAAAAGATACATTTAAAAAACTTTGTAACAATTTGAAATTAATAGCAAATAACATTTTCTTTCAAAGTTAATTTTTTTTACAAATATTTACAGTTAAGCCGTTTAAAGCAAACCTTTAGTCTTATTTTGGTAAGGTGGCCACCCCATTATTTTACCTGCTAGCATATGTAAATGGATATGATAAACAGTTTGCCCGCCATGTTCATTGCAATTCATTACCACGCGGAAACCATCCTCTGCAAAGCCTTGTTGTTTCGCTATTTTTGCAGCAACCACATACAGGTGGCCAACAATTGGCGCATCTTGCTCGGTAATATCATTGATGGTCGCAATCGCTTTTTTCGGGATAATCAGCACGTGAAAAGGGGCTTGTGGGTTGATATCTCTAAACGCTAAACTAAGCTCATCTTCGTAGATGATATCAGCTGGGATCTCGCGGTTAATAATTTTAGTAAAAATAGTTTCTTGGCTCATTTAAAGGGCTCTTTGTCGGTTGTACTAAAGTCACTAATGACAAACTTTGCCTGCAGTGTCAAACTGAAATCAAACAACAAGGAGCTATTATGCGTAAACATTTATTATTAAGCGGTATTGTGTCATTATTTTTGAGTGCGACAAGCGTGGCCGAAACCGTCAATTTTCCTGAAGAAATAGTGCCATTACAAGTGGGCGATAAGAAAATTGAGCATTCATTTTTCAACCGTGTTGATGAAGTCGAGCTGGTTCCTGGCGTATATCAGCTCAAACTTAAATACACCGATTTGTACGAGCAAGGTTACGATGAGCATCAAGTTATCGACTCAGAACCATTTTGGGTGACGATGACCATTGCTGCCAATACAGATTATGATGTGGTGTTTAACCGTGCTGATAATGCGGTAGCAGCAGAAGTTTTTGCAGAAGCGCCACAAGTGAGCTTACAAGCAAAAGGGGCGTCATTAGGCACGCCGCTAGCCATTATAGCTGAGCCCGATTTGACAAGTAGTATTAACTCTCAAGTTGCGACAGTGCAAGTAGCACCAACAGCAGCAACCAGAGCTGCACCGATGGCTGCTAATTTACAAGCTCCAGTTTCTCGCCCTGCACCTAATGCAGGTAATGCGCCTAGTGCTGCCGCCATGTTAGATTTTTGGTGGCAACAAGCCAGTGCTCAAGAGCGGCAAGCTTTCATTGATAAAGTCACTAAAAATAAATAGCACTGATTAAAATAGATAGCAAAAAGGGCGAATAAATCGCCCTTTTTAATTTTCGTTATTTAGCTATTACTTAGCAAACAAGTCGTCAATAGTACCTTGCGCAAGTGGGTGGTAGCCCGGGCGCGCTTTTAGGTATACTTCATGTGCCCATTCACGTTTACCATTAGTAATCAGAGCTTTGTATAGCGGCACGATTAATTTGCGACGGCCAATACCTGATAAGTGTTTATCAAGTGCTGGATAGATAGGTTTATAGCCATTGCCAACCGCAAGCATAAACCAAGCAAAAGCACGCTCTGCGTTAGTTGATTGTGTAAGGTTGAACTCGCTGTCTAGCATCGCCATTTTATCTAGGCTTAAATCACGTGGTAAGTTATTTAAAAAGTGTAACCACTCATGCACAGTCCAATTTGCCGTAGGAAGTTGTGCGGCAGTTGTGTCACCTTTTAACCATGCTGCTGTTGCACTATCTACTTTATCGAATGCATCTGAGGTTGGGTTTGGTGCATCGCTCGGTAAGCCAGGCTGAAAAATCCACTCGTTTACTTTATCCATGCTAACAACACCTGGATACTGTTCAATTAAGTTCGTTTTTAAGTAAGTAACAAACTCTGCGGTGGTCAAAGATTTGAATGAAAACTCTTTAAAATAGGCTTTTACAAATGGGTCGAACTTGTCGCGACCATACTTGTTTTCAAGGTAAATTAAGAATAGCTGGCCTTTAGTATATGGCACTGAGCTGAATGCATCGTCCGGATCGCGGCCATTAAGTTTTAAGTTAAGGCGAGTATCTGGCGCTGCAATAGTTTTAAGTTGAGCACGCAGGCCCGCAGCGTCAAGCGCTTGCTCCATAACCGCACGGTCACGACCATAAACTTCTTCCATAATACGGTTTTCAACGTACGAGGTAAAACCTTCATTCAGCCATAAGTCTTCCCATGTAGCATTGGTTACTAAGTTGCCAGACCAAGAGTGAGCAAGCTCATGAGCGATTAAGTTAACTAAGCTTTTATCGCCAGCAACAACCGTTGGAGTGATAAACGACAGACGTGGATTCTCCATGCCACCGAAAGGAAAGCTCGGCGGTAACATTAAGAGGTCATAACGGCCCCAAGCATATTCACCATACATGGTACTTGTTTTATCGATCATCGCTTGCGTGTCTTCAAATTCAGCAACTGATGCATCTAAAATGGTTGGTTCAGCAAAAATGCCGGTTTGGCGTGACATAGCTTTAAATTCTAGATTACCAGCGCCAATCGCAATTAAGTAAGGAGAGATTGCTTGAGGCATATCAAAAATGTAATCGCCATCTTTATAAAGTGCATCTTTGTTGTCGGCACTCATCACCGCACGAACATCTTTAGGTGTATGAATACGTGCCGAGTAAGTTACACGCATCGCTGGTGTATCTTGTACTGGGATCCAACTACGAGCATGAATTGCTTGCGATTGGCTGTACATAAACGGATGAGTTTTACTGGCTGTTTGCTCAGGTGTTAACCATTGTAAGCCTGATGCTTCTGGGCGGCTATTGTAGTAAATGCGTACTTTTGCTGCTTGGTTTTTAAAAGTAATAGTTAACTTTGAGCCTTTAACGTCATCACGTGCAGCAAGGGTAAATTTTGCTTTATGCCAGCCACCAGTTTGATCTTGATACATTACTTTATCAATATCTAAGTCACGGGTATCAAGTACCAATGTTTTGCTGTCGGCATTTTGCCATTGTAACGTATGCTCAACAAAACCTTCTAACTGCTTGTCAGCAAAATCAACGTCTAAATCAAGATTTAAGTGTGTAGTAATAACATCATCAAGATTAGCATAGGAATTTTGATCAATGGCGCTCGCCATTGCTTGAGAGCACATACCTGCCATAGCGAGGCTTAAAAAAAGCGGTTTAAGTTTCATATTGACCCTGGACGGAAATAAAAAGTGCAGGTTTTATATCATGATTGACCATCAGGGTTGAGCAATTTTTACAATCTGATGCGCGTTTTGCGACGATGGGTTACACTATTGCGATTAGTGACGATTAACCTTTGGGGCATTTTGTGGCTCTCTCTTTGCAAGCTTTTCATACATTTTCTTTACCGAGCCAGTGTTCACAACTGTGCGAAATAACTGACCTTACACAATTACAGCTACTGACGTTTGATAGCCCTTTTTGCATTTTAGGTGAAGGTAGTAACACGGTATTTTTAAGCGATTATCAAGGCACTGTAATTAAAATGGCGACTACCGGTGTCGTCATCGTTGAACGCGACAATGATTACTTACTTGAAGTTGCTGCAGGAGAAAACTGGCATCAGCTTGTTGCATATACGCTCAAAAAAGGGATGCCTGGGCTTGAAAATCTTGCTTTGATCCCCGGTACAGTTGGCGCAGCACCGGTACAAAATATTGGTGCCTATGGTGTAGAGCTGGCAAAATTTATTGAATACGTAGAATATTTTGATATCGCCACTAAGCAGCTCATCCGCCTTAGTTGTCAACAATGCGAGTTTGGCTATCGAGAGTCTATTTTTAAGCATCAATTAAAAAATAAAGCAGTGATCACTTGCGTTGCATTGGCATTACCAAAACTTTGGCAGCCAGAGTTAAGCTACGGTCCTTTACAGCAGCTTGAGTCGGTAACGGCGCAGACGGTTTTTGAGCAAGTGATTAAAACTCGTAACAGCAAATTACCGGATCCTTACATACTTGCCAATGCCGGAAGCTTTTTTAAAAACCCAATTATAGAAAACCAGTTACTTAGCGAATTGCTCGTCGCGTATCCGCAGTTGCCTCATTATTACTATGATGAACACCACCATAAAGTAGCTGCCGGTTGGTTAATAGAACAAGCAGGGTTAAAAGGGTACCGTATCGCAGGAATTGAAGTGCATCAGCAACAAGCGTTAGTTTTAGTTAATCATGGTGGCAGTGAAGGCAGTGACCTAATTAAAATGATTCAACATATCCAGCAGCAAATATGGCAGCGTTATCAAATAAGCTTACAGCATGAAGTTCGCTTGATGAATAATGATACTGAATGCCATATCGGTTTAGGGGAGTTAGCATGAAGGCGCCGGATGGTAATAAATTAGCAATCTTAAATGCGCTCAATCAGGGGGGCTTTATCTCTGGGCAATTACTTGGTGAGCAACTTGGCATTAGTCGCGCCGCAGTGAGTAAACATATGCAAAGTTTACAAGCGATGGGGCTGGATATTTTTAAAGTTAGCGGTAAGGGTTATAGCCTTAATAACTCCGTGGGCTTGTTAGAGCAAAATAAGATCCAGCAATATTATCAAGGCTTGAACGCCAGTACGGCACATATCGAAGTGCATCCGATCATTGATTCGACCAACAGTGAGTTAATGCGCCGTATTGCGGCTAAACAAACACTAGATTCAGGCACTGTCGTCGTCGCGGAAATGCAGCAAGCAGGGCGTGGGCGACGCGGACGCGTTTGGCAGTCTCCATTTGGTGCGAACTTGTATTATAGTTATTTCTGGCGCTTAGATGACGGGCTGCAAGCCGCAATGGGTATGTCTATCGCTGTAGGCTTAGCTGTTTACGATACGTTAAAAGCACTGTATCAGTTAGATATTGAACTCAAGTGGCCAAACGATATTTATCTTAATAAAGAAAAGCTCGCAGGTGTTTTGGTCGAATTAGATGGTCAGCCACAAGGACCATGTCAGCTCGTAATAGGCATTGGTATTAATTTGCAAATGCCCACAAGCTACAGCCAGCAAATCGACCAAGCGTGGACTGATTTGAGCCAACATAGCCAACAGATTGATAAAAATCAGCTGGTGGCACATTTAACATACCACCTTGAGCAACGATTAGCGCAGTACAGTCAAACTGGCTTGCATGACATGTATCAGCAGTGGAACGAACTCAACGCCTTTGCAGGACAGTGTGTGGAGTTAAATACTGGGCATAGAAGCTGGCGTGGTATCTGTGAAGGCATAGATCCACAAGGTGGTATTCGTATTCGCCAAGATGGTGAGGTTAAAAGCTATTACGGTGGTGAAATTTCACTACGCAAGGCAGTTCAATGAGATTATTAATCGATGTAGGTAATACAGCACTTAAAGCAGCGCTATGCCAGCAAGGCGAAATCAAACCGTGTGATGTTAGTGCGCTACCTTGGCGGCAAATTAACGAGCTGGTTTATGCAAGTGTCGGTAAAAATGAGCAACTCAATGGACTATTAGCACAAGCATCGGCATTTCAGGTGCCATGTTTTGAAGCGAAAGTGACTAAACAATTGAGTAACCTTAGCTGTGCGTATCAACAATTTAGTAATTTAGGTATTGATCGCTGGCTTGGTTTAATTGCTGCTTTTCAATTATGGCCGCAACAAGATTGCATTGTGATAGACACAGGCACAGCCACAACAATTGATGTACTTACAGCACAAGGACAACATTTGGGGGGCTGGATATTACCTGGCCTTGATCTCATGACACGCTCATTAACACAGAATACGCAGCGTGTTTTTGATGATGCCAACACGCCTTTTGCGAATGAGCTGGGTGTAAACACACCTAATGGTTTAAAAAATGGCGCGCTAGTGGCAACCTTAGGGGCTGTTGAACAAGCAAAATTACATTTAACCAATAAAAAACCTCAACTAATTTTTGCTGGTGGCTATGGTGCATTATTGAAAGCGCAATTTTTAGACGCGATTTATGATCCGCAATTAGTGATGAAGGGGCTCAATTACTGGTATGAATTGAGCAAAAATTAACAAAAACAGGCTGTTTTGCCTGATTTGTGAGCGTTCGGCACATAAAATCACATTTTTTTTAATTTTCTTGTTGCATCACCACCAACCTTCCTCTAATATCTCGCCCCGTACTAAAGCAGTGCCGACTTAGCTCAGCTGGTAGAGCAACTGACTTGTAATCAGTAGGTCAACCGTTCGACTCGGTTAGTCGGCACCACTTTCCTTTTACCGAAAGTGTTTAGTAAAGAATTATCGTGGAGGGGTTCCCGAGCGGCCAAAGGGATCAGACTGTAAATCTGACGGCTCAGCCTTCGCTGGTTCGAATCCAGCTCCCTCCACCACTTTATTCTTGACGGTTAGAGGTAGTTTAAGAACAGGTTGCTAACGCGGGCATCGTATAATGGCTATTACCTCAGCCTTCCAAGCTGATGATGCGGGTTCGATTCCCGCTGCCCGCTCCAGTTTCTGGTGTTGCTGATATAGCTCAGTTGGTAGAGCGCACCCTTGGTAAGGGTGAGGTCGGCAGTTCAACTCTGCCTATCAGCACCAGTCTTAGAATCTTCTTGATTACTTCCTTTATCTGTCAGAAAATACTATTTGAAATTTGAAAAATTTAACTTAATCTACCTCTGGTGGATTATTTTCATATGTAATCTAGATACACAAAACTGATAGGTTCCGTCATGGCAAAAGCAAAGTTTGAACGCGTAAAACCGCACGTAAACGTAGGTACAATCGGCCACGTTGACCACGGTAAAACTACCCTAACTGCAGCAATCACTAACGTACTTGCAAAAGTATACGGCGGTGTTGCTAAAGATTTCGCATCAATCGATAACGCTCCAGAAGAGCGCGAGCGCGGTATCACAATCTCAACTTCACACGTTGAATACGATACGCCTACTCGTCACTACGCACACGTAGATTGTCCTGGACACGCCGATTATGTTAAAAACATGATCACTGGTGCTGCTCAAATGGACGGCGCTATCCTTGTTGTTGCTGCGACTGATGGCCCTATGCCACAAACGCGTGAGCACATCCTTCTTTCTCGTCAAGTTGGCGTTCCTTACATCATCGTATTCATGAACAAATGTGACATGGTTGATGACGAAGAGCTACTTGAACTAGTAGAAATGGAAGTTCGTGAACTTCTTTCTGAGTACGATTTCCCAGGTGATGACTTACCACTAATCGCTGGTTCTGCGCTTAAAGCGTTAGAAGGCGAGAAAGAGTGGGAAGACAAGATCATTGAGCTTGCAGACGCACTTGATTCTTATATCCCAGAGCCAGAGCGTGACATCGATAAGCCGTTCATCATGCCTATCGAAGATGTTTTCTCAATCCAAGGTCGTGGTACTGTTGTAACTGGTCGTGTTGAAGCTGGTATCATCCGCATCAATGACGAAGTAGAAATTGTTGGTATCAACGATACAACTAAATCTACTTGTACTGGTGTTGAAATGTTCCGTAAACTACTTGACGAAGGTCGTGCTGGTGAGAACATTGGTGCACTTCTACGTGGTACTAAACGTGAAGACGTTGAACGTGGTCAAGTACTAGCTAAGCCTGGTTCAATCAACCCACATACAACATTCACTTCAGAAGTATACGTACTTTCTAAAGATGAAGGTGGTCGTCATACTCCATTCTTCAAAGGTTACCGTCCACAGTTCTACTTCCGTACAACTGACGTAACTGGTGACGTACAGTTACCAGATGGTGTAGAAATGGTAATGCCTGGCGATAACGTTAAGATGACTGTAAAGTTAATCTCTCCAATCGCAATGGATGAAGGTCTACGTTTCGCAATCCGCGAAGGTGGCCGTACTGTAGGTGCTGGTGTTGTTGCAACTATCGTTGAGTAATAATTAACTTTTAAGTTAATTATTAGAAAAAGGTCACTTCGGTGGCCTTTTTTAATGTCTGCGATTTACGTCATGTGAAGGTGGCGCTGTTACCTTAGGCGTAGATGCTTTGTAGCAACGTTCAATATTTTTACTGTTAACCTGCTACCCAGAGTGTAAAACTAGCGATTAACGCAATCAATAATGCGACATTCAGCGGCCTTTTTCATAGCTACGACAATGATGTAAGTTCAAGCCATTACTTGTTTTTTTAAGTCTCGAAAGGACTCTGTTATCTGCATTCTCAACCAAGTGACTATATTTGTACATGCAGCAGTCAATATCTTCATTACCTACTAAACTATTACTCTTATTTGGAGTAACGGGGTAGGTTGTTATCACGAATAAATTTTATTATTTTTCAATATGGTAACCTTGACCACATTACTTTTGATAAGACATTCCATGTCGCGTTTGTTAACATTTATCTTGGTATAAGGATTCGGTGTAACGTTTTTTAGCGAATTCAATTACACCGTATTTTTGCTGTTTGTTTTTTATACCGGAAAGTTCAGCACGCTCTAGTATAAATAGCTCTCTTCAATAAGGTGTATTAACCGAATTTACTGCCAACTCACACTTAAATCTAGCGCTTCCCCTATACTCGAAGAACAAGGGCCAAAAACGGCATAGTCACCAATAATTCTCATAAATTTAGCTTGACTACTATTTGGCAGCATTGATAAATCGAGTGTAGTATTAAGGCCATAAGGTTGCCCCTTTTCGACAAATTTATCGACGACAAGCTCATTAGCCTCATCGCCATAAATTCCATTATCGTTGAGGTCAATCCAGACTTTCCATGAGGTAGATTGCTCTGTTACTTCAGTATCTCCTTGAATGTTGATGATAGTATTACTGGGATTTATCAGCTCTATCGGCATTTGGGTATAGTCCCATGCTGTTGAGTTATAATTAATGTCGTTGCCACCAATAGAAACATGAGTGATGTGCTTATCGACGCTAGCTGAGTTTATTGAGCAATACTGATCTGTTACCTGAATAAGCCGTTCAAAGGTATCCTGATCATCGGATTGATCAGTTACTGTCAACTTAACTAGGTAACTTCCTGATTCTGCGAAAATATGCTTAGGGCTGGCTTCTGTTGAAGTTTGACCATCGCCAAAATCCCATAACCATTGAACAACTTGACTCGTTGAGCGGCTATCATCGGTAAACTGAGTGCTTAATTTAATTTTATCTGCATTAAAATGGCTGAGCACTCCTTGGTCATAAAGTTTTATTTTTACCACCTTAAAAGCTTCAACGACGTCTTCTTCAGATAAGCCAGCAACACCAGCTTGTTGTTTAATACATTCTGCAGCTTCAGTTAGAGTGGTCAACGCACTCCAACAGACCTTGGCTGAATTTAAATATACTTTATAGGTAGGCTCTATCCCCCATTTATTTGATAGTAAATAAAATGGATAGGTGATCATACCAATGCGTAAATAGACATTATCACCAGCCTCTTCATAATCAAGAAAACTATCAATGGCGCCATTTTCAGTTTTTATCTGATCGAGATGACGAATAAAACCGCCATTCTCTTGGCCGTGAATCCAATTATCTGAATGTCCCGTAAACTCGTATTTTGCCATTACACCTGATATATCGCCAAAGGCTTCGTGCAAGGTACGAGCATCAGTACTAATTTCATGATCGAATTGATTTAAATCAGACACTCTATTTAAAACCCCATGGCCGACTTCGTGCGCAATAATGTCAAGTGAAGCCATAGAGTAAAATAACGGATAGGCATCACTAAAGTTGGCATATGCACCATCCCAAAAGGCGCCTTGTTCATATTGTTGACCATAGTGAACACGGATTCTAATTTTGTCTTCCAGTGGCGGCTCCCCAAGGTATTTAACAAAGCTATTGTAAACGAATGTGCCGTAAAACATGGCGTCATTAAGCGTTGAATATGTCCAGACCCCAGTCTCATCAGAAATCATATCTTCGGAATGTGTCGGCTGCGTATCACATAAAAATGAATAAGGAGGGAAAGCATTCTCATTAACGTCGTTAGGGAGCTGGTTGCGATTATTACTCTCCCCAGCTTCATCCTTAGTATTATTCATATGAGTAATGCTGACTAAACCATTATCAAAGATACATAGTCCACCTTGCTCTTCTGTACGCTGAATTGAAATTTTCTTGCGACCTACGCCATAATCCCAATTGTGAACTTTATTCCCCCCAGGCCCCGATAATTCAGCATTACCTATGAAATCATGAAAGGGAATAAGGGTACCTTTCGTGGCCTGTCCAATGGTGTTTACCGGCAAAAGAAATAGCGCATTGGTATTTGCAGGTATACTTGTATCCTTTGGGATATCAAGATGATAAACCGCTTTATTCATGGTTTTTAACCACGCATCGCCCTGTTTATTTCCTTGCTCATCTACCCAATAAACCCACACAGACTCAACTTTAGCGGGGTCACTATCAATAACTTCAGGAGCGACAATTGTTACGATGCCAGATAGTTTGCCAATAGAACTATCTTGATCACGAAAAAACGCATGTAATATTTGATTCGTTGGCACTTCAGTAATAGGGTTTAGCGGTTCTTCAATTGGCGGCTGTTTAATTGGAGGAGAGTCAGAGCTGCCACCACCACCACAAGAAACAAGAAATAAAGTAATAAATATAGAAATGAATTTCTTAAATCTAATAAGATTTAATTGGATGAGATTTGTCGGCAGTAAAAGTGATTGAAAAAAAGTCATTGGCTATCCTTAGTCGATGGGGTGGTATGTAAATAAACATTATAAATCAATGTAATATGATTTAGTTTTGGTTTTTTACCATTAAGTTTACACTCTAGAACAAATACGCTATTTTTTCAATTTATTTGGCTGAATTATAGACTATAGAGTGTAAGTAAACTGAGGTTTGGGTTAGCCAATTTCTTATTCAAAGCTAAGGTTAAATAACCCCATTAGTAGAAAAACAATTTCACAAGGGCGACGAGACAACAGGTTAAGAGCGTGAGTATCGCACACCTCCCAAATGTTTGTTCGCCTAGTCAACGTTCGCTATCGCGGACTCAATCTGGCTTTCGCAAAGAGTTGTACCGGGCAAAGTCGTACAATACTCGCCTGCTTGCTCGAGTCCGATACGCTGAGTATTGCGTGCTGTAATACGCGCTGCTAGCTGCTCGATTTCAATCGGTTCTTCAGACACTGCTTTAAATGCACTCAATCTCTCTATCTCGTCATAAACTAAATCTTGATAACTTCTGAGCCTTGCGGACAGTGCAATATAGCGCTCAGATATTGCAGCCTGACCAGCATAGGCTAAGTCATAATGACCAGAGTCCTCATAGCTTTCGACTTCATATTTTAAAATATTTAAATGTTCGTCTTTAAGGTCCTCAACATAGTCACCACCATCAAATAAATAGCTAAACAAATTGTTGGCATACGTTATACAAGGGGTTAGATTATCGGTTTTACAATGCATGGTGCCATTTTTACTTAGCCTAGCCAGTTCTGGCGTCATACCACCATCGGTGTTCACCTGAATACTATATACAGCATCTTTGGTAGCTTCTTGAAATACTTTAGTTTTAGTAAAAGTCTTACTGAAAAAAAGAAACTTCACTTTGATTTTAGTCTGAAACCATTCGTATTTAGTGCGATCTCTAAAATGGAGTTTGGCTGTTACATAGATACGCGAGCCGAGTTTGATATTGTGGATAAAGCTGTCACCACAGCGGCTTCTTACTTGATTTGGAGCTTTATTTAGTAGCTCCTGAATGGCCATTTTGGTGGTTCTATTTTTAAAGTTATAACTTCCTTTTTCATAGGTTAGCTCTACCGCTGAGGCGGCAGAATTTCTATTTTTTGTCACTTTCCTGCGCATGGAAAATTTGGCTGAGCCTCCAAAAATAACCAAATTGATACCACCCTTTACGCTACCTGTGATGGTATTGATCATGGTATCGGAGTCAAAGTCGCCACGATAAGCCAAATCGCCCATGCTACCGCCTTGAAATTGCCACTGACCATCAAGGCATGATTCAAGCGGTATGCCTAGTTTCTGCTCAAATCCCTGTCCGAGTTGTTCTTGTTCGGTATTTAAAGAGTAATAGGTATGCCCATTTGCGTAAAAGCTTAACAGGCCACAGAGCACTATTAATATGGTTCTTAAGTGCATACATAAATTCCTGTAAATGGTTTACAGTGTGAAGGGGCGAGAAAGCAACAACTCAATATTCGATTGTTTATTACTTACCACGCCCCAATTTAACTAATAGAATCTTAGCGTTTTTTATTACTCACTAATTTTCAAAAGCGGTTCCATAGGTTGGAAGGGCTGATTTACATGGTAGCCATACCATCACACCCGCAGCGGGGTCATTAGCATCAACAAATGACGGTGCCCAACCTAATTGTCTAAACCCAAGCGAGACATGGTTTTCTTCAACACCAAAGTTTGCCGTTGCTTCTCGAGCATTTTCGCATTTGAAATATTGGGTCATGTTATCCGCGGGTATATTCAGATCAGCAAGCGTGTAGCTTTGTATGCAATCGATATCGCTACCACTACAGGTGTTGAGGTACTCATTCCACGCATCTGAACATGCTGTTCCATAAGGATTATCGCGACAAACTCGGGCATATTGCTCATAAATCCAAGCGTTATTATAAGCGGCTTCCTGCACGCCTTCTGCTTTTTGACGCTGTACATCAGTCATCCAGCTAGCGTATTGTGCAAGCACACCACGAGCACGGTGCTCATGATTAACCGACTTTTTGAATTGGTCTTCAAGCCATAAAGTACGGTAGGTGGTTTCAAAACGAATATCTTTATTACCAGAATCTAAGCGACGTAAATCCTGCGAGCTGATCTCGTAAGGAGTTGCTTTGTAACGCACAACATTATAATCAGAGAGTGCATTAAACTGATTGCCAAAGTCATTCTTCGCATAGTTTACCGCTTGCTCAAATAAGGTAAAGCAAGGCTCATAGTTATCAAGTGAACAAGTGATAATATTGCTAGGAATTATGCTGAGCAGCTGCTTAGGATCACCACCTTTTTGTAATGCTCTGACGGTGATACGCACACTTTTCTTTAGATCTTCGTCAATATAATTAAGCTTACCATCGACGCTAATACCAATATTCCCTGCGCCATAGCTAACGCCTAAGTAACCGCCAATTTCGCTTTTGTGCTGTTCACTTAAGTACTCAATTTTCATGTTAATAAGTAACTGAGCACCGTATTCAATTTCACTAATAAAGGCATCACCAGCCATGCTCATTAGTTTACTTTGATACTCATTTGCGAGCGTATTACCCGAAGGTGTCAATATATAACCAATGTTCGCATCTGCTGGCATAAGAACACGCTTTTTCGGTGTCAACGACGCTTGGAAAGTATAAGTATTCGAAAACTCAGTTGAGGACATCTCCTTGGCTAAGTGACCTCCCGCTTTAATACGAATAACAGGAAAGCCAACATCTACATCAACATTACCATTTAGTTGACGGAGAACTTCGTCGTAGCTGCCATTGTTTACTAGTTCAAATTGCACACGAGTATTACCTAGTGTTTCAACGGTTTCACCTGCGACAGTTTGGACATTCAAAAAGCGTTTTTGGTCGCTGTTATAGGCCGTACCCAACACAATGTGATCGTTCACCAATCCTGGAATTTCACTTTGGAAGGTATTTACATTCTGTGCTTTTTGCATTAATTCCGCTTCATTCACAAAATTTGAATCTGCAAATGCGAAAGGCGTAGTGCTGGCAATAAATGCCGCGATAGTCTGTTTGTATAAGTTCATGTTGCCACCTATTACTTCACGTAAAGGAGGTAATCTTCTACCTCTCCGGAGTCTACTTCTTTACATGCGTCATTGCTGCCACCCAAGTAATCCATGGTAACGCGCATTTTCGTCATGCCCTTTTTTGCACCCGTTGGCGGTGTAATTTCGACCTGAATTGCTTGCTCAGAAACACCAGCAAACAAGGTTTCTTTTGTATCGTTAAAATCGCCGTCTTGATTCCAATCAATAAACACATGCCAAGTTTCAGGGTATGTTTCTGAACTACTAAATCCAGGAATTAATGTTAACTGGTAGCTTTTATCTGCATATATTTTTGCGGTATCGCCAACATAGTTACTGTAAAAGGTATTGCTACTGGTGTTTTCAATATTGGAAAACTTCACTGATTGGATGAACTCGTAGGCGCGCTCACGAGACTTTGTTGTACAATAGTTTGGCATTGCAGGTGTTACCATAACAGCACTGATCCGATAATCAGACGGGATCTGAAAACAAGAAGCGGTTGTTGATTTACCCGCAAACCAATTCTTCGGATTCGCATTATCTTCGTCACCAAAGGTGAGGTATTTCGCATCCCCCCTAAGTGTATTATTTTTGTATAGCATCACCTGTTTAAGATTCGCTATTTTCTCATCGTTTGGAATGGGGGATGTGGGGTCGAAGATATTATCAGAGACTTCAACCAATAATCCTGAAGAGCACTTTTCTAACCATTGAAAGCGGCCTAACGCTTGCTGTGGGGTGAGTACATCTCGAGATTCAAATAAAGTCGTATTCGCCTGCACTGATGGCGCTATTGTAGCAGCGAACGAGGTAATTAATGTGCTGATTAGCATGACTTTTAACATAGTCTTATTCCTTATAATTCTAGCCATTTACGGTCATACTGATGAACGCGGCCACGAGTCTGTAGTTCTCTATCGCGGCAATAATTACCAATTGAATTACGCTTACAATAATCAACGGCGTCCGCCAGAATAAAAGAGTTAAAGAGTGAGTTATCGCGAATGGTTTCTAATGCAGTTCGATGTGAGTTACTCAACTCACTGGCGTAGTAATTGAGTACGTTATCCGCACGGCGATTGTCGAGAATTGCCTGAACCCAATCATCACTCATGTTTTTGAGCGCCAATTTAGTCAGGATGCTTTTGGCAGGATATACATCATCAGGTACTAAAGGTGATAGGCTCGGCCCTGAATCGGTGTAACTTTGTGTCAATACTCTACTGACGTTATACTTATCCAAGGTATCAAACTGAGTAACATAGTTGGTTTTTATATAATCGATGCTGTTTTTAAATACATCAAAGCATGGTGTCGGGTTTTCCATCGTACAGTTAACGAGTTGATTTGGGATCACCTTCAAAAGCTCTGTCGGGTCGCCACCAAATTGTAATGCAGAAACCGTAATTTTGATATTTCGTTTCACGTCTTCGTCTACTTTTTGCAATTTACCACTGACATTGACTTTACCAGCCCAATCAACACCAAGCTGACCACCCCATTTGACTTTGTCTTCGTCATTTTTATATTGGAACTTGAGGTTGAGCATCACTTGAGAGCCATATTCAATCGCTGACACGAACTCATTACCAATATTATTAAACTTGTCCCCTGGATTGGCATTGACCAAATCAAGCGCGGCTTGTGTAGGTTTAAACCCTATTTGAGGATCTGCAACTAACAGCCGTTTTTTTGGCTTTAAAGAGAGAAATAATGTGTAAGTACCGGTGTAGTTATCTGCAGTATTTTGTTTAGCATAGCTTGCGCCAACTCCCACTTTTATTACGGGAACATCAAGGGCAGCTCCTAAGTTACCATCAAGCATACTGGATAGTTGGCTATAACTCATGTCTACACCGACAACAAAATCCATTTCAGTATTACCATAGGTTTCATCTACTTGACCAAGTACACTTTGCAGTGCATAAAAACCTTCTTTTTCACTGTGGTAAGCGGTACCTAGTGTGACAGAATCTACGTCAGAGTTGCTTGCTTGAATAGCAAAGTCAGAATTGCTTGTTTGATCAGCCGCTGCTGAAAAACTACAGGCAAAAAGACCTGCTACCCCCATGGCACGTGCCAATGGTGAATAATATGTAAGTTTCATATTTAATTCCTTTCAGAGAAATATGGCCTTTCGAATAGAAAGGCCTAGTGGCCAGATTAATCCAAACTGTTGATGTAGTCAGTTTTCCACTTTTCAGGAAGGCGTTGAAGAATCTCTTCTTCTGACATGCGAATATTCTGATCTTTGTAGTTCAATTCGTCTTGAGTAGCCAAGTCCCCTACCGCCATGCCGTTTGCAAACATCGCAAAATTACGAGACTCAGCGAATTTCGAATTTTCTGTAGGCGCCAGTTTCAAATTGTAGATTTTGTCTTTGTATTTCTCTTTTGTTACATCAGTAACAAGCACAGAACCTGTTTCAGTAAGGATACGATCGCCTACTTGCAGTTCTTTCGCCCAAATAAGACCTTTATTAGAGGTAGAAATTGGGTGAGTCTCAGTTGTTAATATGTCAGAGCCATCAGCGCCTCTTATGCGATACATCTTAATCGCTTCAATCCCTACGGACACATCAATAACTTGCATGGATTCTTTAACTTGAGTATTCGAAGCAAGTGCACCTAATACTAAATCGCCTTTCGCAATATCTTCAATAGCGCGTTGTTTACCATCGGCCATCGTGATCATTGTGCCGGTCGCTAGGCAGCTGTAACCTAACTTCATCATTGGTAACACTTCACTGTAGAAGTTACCAAAACGTGTTGACGTTTCTGACGTTAGCGAAATTTGGAATGCAACCGCGCCACCACGCTTCTTAAAGTACGGATAACCTTTAACTGCAAATGTCATATACCAGTTTGCTTCGGCGATATTAGAGAACAGTTTGGCATTACCAAAACGGCCTTCTGAACGCGGAATATTCCAACGAATGATCGACTCTTGGTTTACAGTATCAACTTCGAACTCTAGATAGTCAGAAAATTGTTTTGCATTTTCGAGTCCTTTGTAGCTTTGCTTTGTCGCGCCCCCATAGATACCTTCCTGTAAATAGATATTTGTTGGCTCATCTATACCGTTTGGTAAATCACCTACAGTTGGATAAATCTCTGTGATCTCGTGAGGAACACGCAATTCACCGTTGAATGGGATGTTTACATCCGTAATTTCGTTTGGATCTCCAATTTGGTCAGCGGCGTAGTCACAGTCTGCATGACTGCGGTTTAGACAGATTTTAATAACAGCATCATTGTTTTTATCGATAGGCGCAGCTGCAGTGTATTTTGGACGTGTGTCCAATGATGAACTTATCCCAACGTTAAGTGCAGATGCTGCTGCGTCGCTTTTTGCCGCTGGTGAAGCAGAGCCATAAAGCGCTTCAAAGTGCTCCCATGAGAACGGGTATTCAGTATACTTCATCGTCGTACTGATAGTGCCATCTTCTTGCTCAAGTTCCACATATGAACTGGCATAAATGGTATCTAGATTTGGGAAGTTTGCTTTCAATGATTTCAGTGAAATAGTCGAAGTCGCAAGCGTGTCTTTCCCATTCAACATATTAAATGTAGAGCCTAAAGGTGCGAGTTGATTGCCGTTTGCATCTTCTAATAGTAAATCTATATAGGTCGCTTGTGTGCCGCCAAAACGAGAGCTTTTTGCTCTTACAATTAGATAGGGTTCGTTTGTATCTGATGAGATGGCTAAGTTCATATCTAAGAAGAAGTGTGCTTCTTTAATAATATCGACTTCACTTTCACTAACCGGTGGCACTTCAGACGTTGCCATGTTCATTTTGGCTGATAAATGCTGTCCTATAGCTACATCTAGCGTTTTATGTAGTTGTGGATAATCACTCTCAATACGATTTGCCTTTATCAATCGTGACTTTGCCAATTGATAGTGCTGTGGATTCGACATGTCTAGCTTACGGATCCCAGATTGATCCGGCTGTGTTACTGCTGTCCCATGCATTGCTGCAGGCCCAGACTTCTGTTGTGACGCTGTGGTAGCTTGTTGTTCATTTATATAGTTGCTAGCAGCTACCGCGTTACTGACTACTAACGCGATTGCAAGCGGCATGAGCACCTTTTTGTTTAGTTTTTTCATGTTATTTTCCTTAATTGTTATAAATTTCGATAAGGTAGTCTTCAATTTCTCCGCTCCCCGAGGTTGCGGCACTGCTATAGTCAGAGCAAGGATCGATACTATTTACTCTGCTAAATCCGTAATACTGCAAAATTCTCATACGAGTCGTCGTGACAGGCTGTGACAACTTATTGCTTGGAATGCTAAATTCACCCTCAACATAACCTTTACCGTAGTCTTGGTTAGTCTGGTCGAAGTCCATTATTAAAAGTTCTGATTTGTCGTTTCTCCAGTCACCATTACCAAATTGACCATCACCATTTAAATCAATCCAGACATGGTAATTCTCAGCAAATGTTTCAGTACCAGCATAACTGGCTTCAATACGATAGGTATTGGTCTGTGTGGCATATAGTATGATTGGATTATTAGGGTTAACGACGCCTGCTTGCTGCGCATTGCTAAACGGACCATCTTGATTGAAAGTCACTTTATTAATGTGTTCATAGTCAGTGATACCCTCCGCCGTGCAGTATTCAACAGGTTGTGCTGCTTTAAGCTCTAGTAGTATATTTTTGGTGCCGGTAACTCGTCCACCCAACCAATGTTGGTCGTAACTAATAGTTAAGCTCGCGGTATAGGTTCCAGCAGCTTGATATGTATGCTCTGTGTCTTGGCCAAAATTACTGTTTTGTGTGATTGTTGTGCCGTCTCCATAATCCCAAACTAGAGTGACATCGGGATCCCAAGCTGCGTTGTCAGGTTTTGTGGTAGTGTTATTAAAGCTTACCTTAAATGTACCATCTGCTTGTTCGTTTATCGTATAGCTCACTTCAGGGGTAAAATTACTCTCGCCAATGTTTACCGTTTCACTGGCCGATTGCGTACCATCAATATGCTGAATTGTGAGTGTAATTGTGTACTCACCATCGGCTTGGTAGGTGTGATCAGTGTCTCTGTCCGATGAGTTATCCCCATCGCCAAATTGCCACTGTATCTTACTGTTTTCAGGTATAATACTTTGATTTGTGTCTAGATAAACAGTGCTTCCAGAACTGTGAGGTGTAAACTTTGCTGTGATTGTCGTATCGAACTGAACTTGTTTGTTCCAACTTCCTATCACTTTGCTGAATCTGTCATATGCTTTTAGTTCTACCTCATAGCTACCAGACTGCGCATATTTATGAATAGGTGACTTTTCGCTACTGGTGGTGCCGTCGCCAAATTTCCACTGCCAACGTTTAACACGCGCATCTATCGTGTTGTTATCAAAACTCATCTGATTAACACCTTGGTTAGCACTAATTCTCAAAACAACAGGGTCATTGTTTTCAAGTAGTTTAACGGTGTAGTCTTCAACTTCACCCCAAGACATATCTCCACACGCGGATTTAACTAGACCAAATGACACCATAGTACGAATGCGATAGGCTTGGTTTAACTTGCCACTCAATGATATCTCGCCAGTCAATTGTGTCTTACTGCTTCCAAAGAGCACGAGTTCTTCAGTCTTGTGGAATAAACCATCGTTGTCTTTGTCTAACCAGACATAAAAGTTCTTTGTTTTGTCTTGAGTGTCTGGATGTGGTGCTGCGGTTAGCGTTACATTGAGTGCTTTACCGTCCTCCACTTCGACTACATCAGATGAGTAGTTACTGTAATTACTTGAAGTAGAATCATTTTTAAAGTTATTTAACGAGACCGACGATAAGTAATACTTACTATAATTAATACCTTGCGCTGGACAATAGTCGTTAAAAACTTCAATAGGTAGCATGAAAGTATCTGACTGACCAGAAGGGGCTATGGCCGTGAGTTCAACGTTGTATTCGCCTGCATTAGCAAAGTTATGTTGGGGCTCAAATGCGCTACTTTGCAAACTGTCATCGCCAAAGTTCCATTGCCATTGCCATCCTTCGCTGTTGGCAGCCGCAACTTGCTGACCATCTTTTCGAGTTAAATTTTTAAAGTCAAAAGCCAAAAATTGGCGGTCATAACCAAGTTCGCTTTCGAGTCCATGGTCAACTTTCAGGCCAATACCTACTTGCGCAAATGCTTTACGTACGTGGTTTTGTAATTCAGTGGCTTGCCAGTGGCTACCATCTTGCTTTTTAACCCCATCTTGAGCCAACAGGTCAAGTACCGTGTAGGTTTGTCGCATTACGCAATCTGCACCAGTAAGATAAGTACTATTGCTGGTCCAGCAGTTTTTATTTGCGTTAGCAAACAGGATAAAGGAGTATTTTGTATTCCAAGGTGAGGATTCGTTATCTAAATCAGTTGAAGTGAGATAGTAAAAAGCTTTGTTGAATACACCTGCGCCATGGTGAGAAGTTACTGAGTCATCATAGTCATCCACATGATCAATTGAATTTCCATCTAGCGTAGGTGTTTTAAAATAACGCAGTGCATCGTCGAGGCGAAATGTTTCGTGATTGCTTTTCCAATCATTGATTCCCGAGTAAAAGAATTCAGCTGCTTCTCCCGCCATATCAGAAAACGCTTCGTTAATAGCACGAGCTTGACCTGTCAGCATTGACTTTGGCGTATTGGAGCCAAATTCCTCAGTAAAACCATGAGCAATTTCATGCGCAACTACATCTAAGGAAACCATAGGATAGAATAGGTAGTCACCATCACCAAAATAGACCTCGCCGTTTTCGTAAAATGCCTGATCCATGTTCAGGCCATAATGGACATTTTGAGTTACCTTCTTATTAAAGTAAGGCTTATGACCAAGGTAAGCTTCAAACATCAAACTCGCTGTTTGCCCGTGATGATGGGCATCATTCAAGGCAGAGCGAGCACCGTGATATTCTTTGTAATTGTTACGAGTTGAATCTGAGCAGTTGTAGCTATAAGGATTATTAACTTGCGCTGTGCCGTGATTATAGTTTCTAGTCTCAACGTTTTGTGCATCGAATAAGCAGGTGGTTTGCTGATTGCCTGTTTCCATTGCAATAACAAAAGTCTTTGGTGGGTAAGAAACATAATCTGCTTGCTTGTAATCTGGACGTGAAACCTTGTCATTGCCTGATGGGCCGCTTCCACCCTCATAAACGATCCGCTGTAACACATCGGATTGGCTGATGAGTTCGTTTGTCGTTAGGTCTACAAAAGAGATGATTCTTTGTGGTTTAAAGGGGGCTGACTCGAAATCGGTGAAAAAGGCAATTTGAGCAGCGTGTCGTGCTTTTCCTTGAGCATCTATATAAATGACTTCTTCTGCTGATTTACGTCTATAGATTCTGGGGCGTTCATTATTAAACTGAGAAACTATTGAATCTAAAGCTACGCTAAGTTGCTCTTCTGACGCGGGAGTTAAAGCTGATATATCTTTAGCAACGTTAACAATTAAATCGCCATAAACTTGTTCAACTACACCACTCTCGTCTGTCAGCACAACAAGATCTTGATTCCAAATAGGAATATTTTTATACTTTTGAGTAATTGTGTGGCTTTGCTTGGTTGCACTCATTTGGTTTTGATGAATTGTAAGCGTTTGGTCTAAGTATTGCGCTGTAAATGCCTTTAGCGCGAGTAGATAGTTTTGGTTTGAAGCATTATTAAATGTGGATTGTTTTCGTTGTGAAGTAGGCGCAACTTTCTGCGTGTCATTGAATAAAGATATGCGTTCTGCGGCATGGCAATGCATACTTATTGCTGATACTAAAACGCACAGAGACTTTAATGCTTTCATATTAACTCCATAATTATTTTGAAGATTCCTTTCCACTTAAACGCAACGACTTAATAATTGATACAATAGAGCGAATAAGTTCTGTTAAGAATAAACCCTAGTCTAGCAGCTAATTCAAAACAAGTTTTTAACAAAATAAAACCCAAAATTAACAAATAATTCACACCCAGGGTTGGTAATCAATTTGTTATTTTTGTTGTTTTTAATCTAAGTGATTGTTATTTTAGAATAAATTTAAAGTATTTAAAAACTGATAAAGAAGTGAAAAAGCTTGTACGGTAAGGAGAATCGTCATCATTTTGTAATTTAAAGTGAATTTGAAAAATCAGGCGTTGACTAGTTATTTTTATATTGTGAAATTATACGCAATATTGATGAAATAAAATGAGTAATTAGTGCCGTTTTAGGTTGGATGATTTCAGAGGGATTGCTCTGGTAAAAAGTACCTAGTTGCTTCAAAAAACTAGGTGCTTTTTGTGATTTTTATTGAACACCTGCATTAGGGCCTGTTTATTTTTCGAGGTTGCTTTTACAGCAGTATGTTTGGTTTTTAAGCAAGACAGAGCCTATGGATTGTGGTTGTTCCCCATAAATATGCGATAACGCAGCATAAATGCCAAACATGCACTGCCCGAAGGGGGCGATTAACTATTTGTTGCCTACATGTGTGTAGGCAAGGGGCGTGAGCAGGACGAGGAAGTTCTGCTCAATTTTTACTTAGCCCACTAGGTCACAAACCTCACACCGCGATTAAATCGCCGCTAGATTGAACAAATTTTAATTCTGAAAGATCAACAGGCCCTAATGTAGTTAGTAACAAAGGGTGATATCTCGATGGTTCCTGTGGACATCTTTATCTTCATCTGTAATGGTCTAATGAAGCAGGAGAGGTTTATAGCGTATGCACATTCATGAGAGGGTGTAACTAATTTTGTAACTGCCTATCTTAATTTAACCTATTAAGCGTTTAAGGATAAGGCGATGAACATAAATAAAGAAGACCTTGAAGCGTTTACTAAAAAAACGGCTAAAAGTATTAAAACACCGGACAATCTAAGTCAATTTAGCCAGATGTTAAAAAATAACCGACGAAGCTGCATTAAATGCAGAAATGGATGAGCATTTAGGATATCAGAAGCACAGTAAGTCACGAGTCGTAACGGCAAAACAAGCAAACGCATTAAAACGGAAGATAGTGAATTTTAGCTCGATACTCGACGCGACCGTGAAGGCTCTTTTGAGCCAAAGCTAATGAGCCTGTAACAGACTCTGTGTTAGCTATATTTTTAAAAAGCCTTAACGATGGCTATATTCTGATCTTATATTTCTTGTTAAGCAAGTCAGAGATGTTTTTTAAATATAGTTATCTAAATCAGCTGCCTGCTTTGTTTAGCTTTTTCTTTTAACATTTTCTGCGCGCGCTTTTGTTCTGCTTTCTTAACGTGTTTGCTGATCCACTTGGTCATTTTTACCATTAATGCTGGCGGGAAGTCATGGCCCATACCGTTTACTATCTTTAATTTAGCCTTCCTGATTTGGGCTGCGGTTTGCTTTCCAGCGGCTATTGGCATGACAGGGTCTAAACTGCCATGTATGACGAGGGTTGGGGCTTTTATTTTCGGCATTAAATGTTGCCGGCAATCACTGGCAGTAATAGCGGCAAGTTGTCGGTTAAAGCCTTGCGGGTTGTGTGCTCTATCCACTCCTAGGGTAGCTTGTTTACGCAAAGCTAGTTCATCTTGTGGATAGGCTGGGCTGCCAATTAATTGATTTAGCCTTATATTATAATGTATAGCACCATCACGACTGGCTTGGGCGCGACGATGTTTTGCAAGCTGTAAAAATAGCTTTAAATTAGACGCCGATAGCTTAGGTTTACTCGAACTTGACATAATTGAGGTTAAGCTCAAGACCTTTTTTTTATGTTTAGCTGCGATAATTTGTGCAATCATGCCGCCCATAGATGCACCGACTAAATGCGCTTTTTTGATTTTTAATTCGGCCATTAATTCTAATACATCATTTGCCATATCATCTAAGGTGTATGGGATGCGGGATTTAATAGGTAACCGTTTATTTAGCCATATTTTGAATAGGTTAGGGCTACCAAATTGTTCAAGTTGGCTTGAAAGACCAGTATCGCGGTTATCAAAACGGATGACTCTAAACCCTTTAGCTACTAAGCCAAAATAGAGTTCATCAGGCCATACTGTTAGCTGCGCTCCAAGGCCCATAATCATAATGATGACAGGCGCTGATTTTTTTCCTTTATCTTGATAGCTAATTGTAATGCCACTTTTAATTTTAATCGTGCGCATATTACGTTATGTTGATAGCTTATTTAGCGACTTATGCAAAACAGTATAGTTAAAACTCAGTAATCCTTCATGAGTAGAAATATGAATTTTTTATATCAGAATGAGAGCCGTTTTTTAATACGTTTAACCTTCAGCATGTTTTCGCAGTTCTGCTAGCATGCTTTCATTGCCAATCATTTCATCAAGTACAGAGCGGACATTATCATCACTAGTGTGCTGGTAAAGTGATAAAATATGCTGGGCAATTTGTTGGCTATTGCCATCTTCTGAGCTTTGCGATTGATAGTATTGCGATATCAATCCTTGCCCCGCTAAACGGCGAATATAATCGTTAGACTCATGCTGCAGTAGTGAAGTAAAGCGCTCAGTCAGGCGTTGATCGAGTACGGGTGCTTGAGTTATGACTTCAATGGCTTGGATTTTGAATTTCTCATCATCACTATTAGCGGCCAGCTCTAAAATATTATCGACTACCGCAAAGTCATACTCAGGTATTTTTGATTTATTCAAAATATACATATTCATTTGTAGTTGAGTTAGGGCTGCGAGTCTATCGATGTCTGTGGCATTTGGGTCGAGTATTTGCTCTCGTAATTGTGTGGTTATTTTTTTCGCATAGTCAGAGTCTGACTTTATGCGTAGTTCATAGTCTTGTGGTAAGTCGGCATAAAAACCGTAAAGTGGGTTGCTTTCACGCATTTCATCTATTTCTTGCTGTTCTTTTTCCGTCAGTACAGCAAGCACCAACTCCTTAAAGTCATCGTTATTATATTCTTGATCTATAGAAGTATTTTTTATTTTTAGGCTGGTAACTTGTCGCTGTAAAGATATTATTTTGTTATGCAATTGGGTAACTGAAAGTTCGTTGCTGTCATTATTCAGTGGCATATTAGTAACAATGATCGATGACTGTTCAGTGCTACTTTTGTCGTTAGGTAAACTCACTGATTTGAAAAATGTACCGTAACACGAGACCACAAGTGCGGCTGAGGCAAGGGCTATTGCGACTGATCCTTTACTAATAGGCATGTGGTGGAGGCTCCATATTTGAAAAGGCGTAATTTACCGCTTTTGGGGCTATAAGTCTGTTAAAAGATGTAGAAAGTTAAGTGTGCTTCAGCGTATTATAATTTATTCGCTAAGTATGATTGATAACGAAGATTAATTTTATTTTTAATTAAGCAAGGAGACTCTTCTCTTTGCAAACATCATGTTGTTTGGTCGTTGTATACAGCACGGAAAAGAAAAATATGAATATACTTAAGTGGTTTTTTATTGCGTTGTTTTTGCTCCTATCGGGGTGCGCAACAAAGCAAGAAAAGGTTAAAAAAGACAGTGTCAAAAAAGCAACCCTCAGCATCGCAGAAAATCGCAAACCGCTTGGTAAAGTTGGTGTGATTACGCTGATTGGTGATAACTTACTTTGTACGCATACAGGGGTTACGGTATTCAGCAATGAACGGCAGTTGTATGCGCTCCCTACGGATTTAAATGAGCTGCTAACGCAGCGGATAATTGCGCGCTTTGCTGGTTTTGATACCACATTAGTGCCGTTAAATAAGCAATCTATGTCGATCATTAATACTGATGTAGGCGTCTCGCGATGGAGCAACATTGAGTTTAATAATCAACAAAATGTAGACACGGTTTTGATTTTCAGTGGCGCGTTTAAATATAGATCTAAAGACGGTTATTATAAAGATGAAAATGCGCTTCATACCTATGCTGAGTTTTTTGTATATGATGTGTCTTCAGGTGATTTACTAGCTGAGTCAACGCATTACCAGTACAACTTGTTTGACGCGTTTAGCTGTACACAAAGCACATTTGCGACAACAGGAGCGATGTATGAGTTGATAAAAATGGCAGGGGCCACGTCTCAAGAGAAATTGATAAATGAGATTTTTCAGCCATCAAAGAGTAATTAGGCCCTGAACCTCAGGACCTAATTATTTATCAATTAATGTTTTTTTGCATACTGTTCGGCTTGTTGCCATACGCGCAGCACATTGCCACTGAGGATTTTTTTGATATCTTTGTCACTGTAACCACGATCCATTAATCCTTGCACTAGGTTCGGGTAGCTAGATACATCTTTTAAGCTTACTGGCAGTGAATCGCCAACACCATCGTAATCAGAGCCGATGCCAACATAATCGATACCAATTAGCTCAACAACGTGATCGATATGCTCAAGTACTTGCTCAAGACTCGCAAATGGATACGGGTTTTTAGCACGATACGCGGCATCAAAATCTTGACTTAATTTAGTGCCTTCTTTTTTGGCCGACTCTTTTTTACTCTTTAACTGCTTGCCCCAATCACCTGCTTTAGCGGTTACAAAGCTTGAACCAAAGTTTATTTGAATAACCCCGCCGTTCTTTTTTAGTGCTAGTAGCATATCGTCATCCATATTACGCTCAAAACCAGGCGTATATTTGCGCAGTGATGAGTGTGAGGCAATAACCGGTGTTTTAGATAGCTCCATTACTTGATAAAACGCATCATCTGAAATATGTGAAACATCAATCAGCATACCGATATTGTTCATCTCAGTAACCAGTTTTTTACCAAATGGGCTTAGACCTTTCCATTTACGGCGAATATCATAAGATGAATCTGAAATATGGTTGCTTTGTGAATGAGCAAGGGTGATATAGCGTACACCACGATCAAAAAAGTGCTGTAGGTTTGCCATGTCACCTTCAATTGGTGAGCCGTTTTCCATCCCCATTGCTATCGACATTTTGCCTTGTTTAAACTGCTTTTTAATATCATTCGTTGAATCGGCAATAGCAAATTTGTCAGGGGCGCGCTGGGCAATTGCTTCCATACTATCAATGAGTTGATTTGCTAGCTGAAAGCTTTTACCTTTCCCTTCAAACTCCAAATGCGCAGGAATATAAATCGACATAAATGGCGCATTTAAGCCACCTTTAACTGCGCGTGGGTAGTCAAAATCACCGTCATCAGTGGCTTTAGTAACATCAGCCCATTTAGCATGAATACGGTACGGCACATCGATATGAGTATCGATTAAAATAGTGTCTTTGGTGAGTTTAATTGCTTTAGCTGATGCGCTGATGTCTGCACCTTGCACTTGGCTTGATAAAGCAAGTGCAACGGCAATAACTACTGAGCTTAGTTTTATCATTTTTAATGGCTCTTTTAGTAAAAAAGCCATTGTCTATTTTTACAACTAGGGTTACAAGTTTACTCGTTAAATTGTGTTTCACTTTGCAGTGCTTTAAATTCACCTTTAGAAATAATAGTAACTGATTCGTGCAGTTCTGAAAAAAACACCATGGCATCGCCATTTTGTAGTTGTTGTTTTACTTGCGCCACTTTACTTTCAATACTGAATTCTTGCTCACCGTAATCGGTGCCTTCACGTAGCACATAACTTTCAATTAAATTGTATAGAGTGTCTTTATCTAGTTGCTCATGGGGAATGATCATAGCTGCTCTTTTTTGACGATTTGGGTGAAGAAATCTGGCACTACATGCTCTAACCAATAAATCGGTTTAAATGGATTTTTTCCACTTATAAAGCCAACATGGC
Source organism: Pseudoalteromonas rhizosphaerae (assembly GCF_028885455.1). Classification (NCBI taxonomy): domain Bacteria; kingdom Pseudomonadati; phylum Pseudomonadota; class Gammaproteobacteria; order Alteromonadales; family Pseudoalteromonadaceae; genus Pseudoalteromonas; species Pseudoalteromonas rhizosphaerae. The sequence goes on along the minus strand of NZ_CP118496.1, from coordinate 151,704 downwards.
CGCCTTTTTCTGAGACTTGCAGCGTAACATGCTCACTAACATCTTGCCTACTGGGTACAGCTTTAATTGACAGCATTGGGTCGTCTTTCGCATGAACAATTAATGTGGGTGTTGTAATGTGTTTTAAATAAGGCTTAGCGCTGGCTTGTTGATAGTAATCTTCAGCACCAATAAAACCATGTAAAGGAGCTGTCAGTTTATCGTCAAACTGCCATAAATCATCAATTTCCATTAGCTGATCTGGTGTTAAATCAATCTGTTTTGTGATTTGCGGTAATTTACGCTGCATCGATTTTTTCATGCGATCGAGTAAATACTTTTGATAAATCTTAGCCAAACTTTTACGAATAACTTGGCATGATGGCGACAAATCATAAGGAGCTGAAACAACCGCCGCGCCATCAAGTAAACATTGTTCGCCTTGTTCACCTAAGTATTTGGCCAGTACGTTACCGCCGAGTGAAAAGCCAACTGCAACCATCAAGCGATCTGGAAACTGCTGCTTAAGTTGTTTTATAAAAAAATCGAGATCGCCGGTTTCGCCACTATGATATGCACGGGGTAGGCGGTTAACTTCAGTAGAACAGTTACGAAAATGCATTAAAACAACACTAAACCCCTGCTTTTTGAGGGCTTTCATCATGCCTTTTGCATAAAAGCTATTGATATTACCTTCCAGGCCATGCAATACAATTGCCAGCGGCGCGTTATCGTTTTTGGGTTGTGACCAAGCGAGCTCTAAAAAATCGCCGTCGGGAGTATCAAGCTGCTCTAATTGGTAGCGAGTATTATGAAAAGGCCGAAAAAACCGTGGCATAATGGTTTGCACATGGCGATTAGTCATCCACCAAGCTGGCTTGAAATCTGTAGACATAAGTTAAAACATGTTTAGCTAATAGAATCGCTAGTGTAACAAACTTTTAATAATAAAAAGCCCCTAATCAAATAACTTGATAGGGGCTTTGTGCGTCGTGCTTAATTCTGATTGGGTGTTTTGTCGTCATGTACTTTTTTGATAAAAAAGTACACAAAGAAAAGGCATAAACTGATCACTACTCCCAGAAAACCAAATGATAAAAATAGTACTGGGTCACTAAAAAAGTCTCTGAAGAATACGTCCATAAATGCCTCCTAATGTCTATGGATTAATGATAGAGACAGTTTGACTAGGTTGTTATGATCCAGATCAAGCTATTTTCCTAAGTTGATTAGCAGTGATACAGAAGTTGATTTGGATCAAATCAGTTAGCGAGTTTGCAAGGAGAAAGGTTAAAGTGGCAAAGCTCTAGAGAGTTTGCGGGCCATTATTAATGAAAAAACTGGAATGCTACCAGTCTTTGCATTTTTATTTTAAACTGTATTGGTTATAAAAACTGTAATACAGGGGGAGATCTGGAGGGTTACGCGGATAGTTAAATACACTTTAGTGATGGCATTTTTTTATGTAAGTTTAGGTTTCTTAACATCACAAGTTATCAATATGGTTGCGAGACTAACCTTTGAAGACTTTTTCGTAATCCAGTTAATCCCCTCAGCTTTCTTATCCATGTTCATGTATGGGGTTATGGCTTACAGAAGTTCAAGCCATAATTGGCAATATGCATGTGCAGTTTATGTGTTGGGGTTTTTATTTAGCACTGCGAGCACTTCGTTTATTTTGCAAGAGTTGTTTATCCCGTCAACTTTAGCTTTTGAGCTACCTATTTTACTTTTAAGTACAGTTATAGGAACATTAATAGGTATCAGGTTGAGAACCAAAAATAACAACAAGCCTACAGCCGCGGAATTCAAGCGCTAATGCACGACCTACAAAAGCGCTAGTATATTTTACTGGCTTTTCTTTAAAGCGTAGCGCCTCGAAACCCTCATTGTGGATAAATCACTTTAAAATTTTGTACAAAAAAAGACAGTGAGACAGATAAAAATATATTCGCAGCTAAAGCTGGCTCCTACAGGTATGAATATCCGTGGGCAATGGTTTTAGACATGATTGCCCTAACTATATCCCAAACACAAGTTCGCACCGAGCTGCTTATAGCTTAAGCAGATACAACCTCATATTATTCGGCTCCGGATGCGTAGCTAATCTAAATTTATTTACCGCATCTATCAACATCTCTTGCTGTTGTTTTTCTAGCTTTAACTCGGCGCTGAGTAGCTCTTTACGAATTGCAGCGTAATCTGCAATCTCGGTGTGGTTGGTTTTTAAATAGCCGCGGGTGGCACGCAGCGGTTGTAATACCTGCTGATCAAATTCACTAATACATTGCTCAAGTTTGTTTAACTGAGTTTGGCTAATTGCTAGATTGAGAGAGTCTAAATAATACAGTAGCAGGCACAGGTTAACGTTTTTACCTTGCTGGTTTTGGTAATCTAACAGGCGTGCTTGCATGTCACCTTCACTGTAAAGGCGACATGCAAATTGCCAAAAATCTCTGCTATTGAGCAAGTTCATTGGCAAACGCTTGCTCTTTTTCTTCCATCTCTTCAAGGGCCATTAATAGCTCCTCTTCGATGTCATTTACTTTCGGTGTTAACGTCGCTTGTTTAGCTAGTAATTCTTTGAGTTTTGCTTTGTTGTCATCGTTATAAAGCTCGTTATCGCCAAGTGCTTGTTCGATTTCAGCTAATTCGGCAGAGTGTTTATCAAGTTGCTTTTCAAGCTTTTCGATGTGCTTTTTAAGTGGTTGTGTGGCTTTTCTAAACTCTGCTTCTAGGCGTTTTTGCTCTTTACGGTTAACGCTTGAGTTTGCTTTTGGTTCATTGTCATCTTGAGTGGTTTTTGCCGCTTCTTTATTAGCGTTAAGTAGCCATTGATAGTATTCGTCTAAGTCGTAGCCAAACTGGGTTACTTCACCGTTATCCACTAAGTAATATTCGTCGGCGGTATTTTTTAGCATGTGACGGTCATGGGAAACGGTAACCATCGCGCCTTCAAACCCTTGCAACGCCATTACTAAAGCATGACGCATTTCTAAATCAAGGTGGTTGGTTGGCTCATCGAGCAGTAATAAGTTTGGTTTTTGATAGACCAACATTGCGAGTACTAATCGGGCTTTTTCACCCCCTGAAAACGGTGCTACGGGCTCAAGGGCTTTATCACCAATAAAGGCAAAACCACCTAAAAAGTCACGCAGTGATTGCTCGGTGGCTTTAGGATTTAAACGCTGCAAATGGGTAATCGCGCTGGCTTTTAAATCTAGCGATTCCAATTGATGCTGAGCAAAGTAACCTATGTTTAAGCCCTGATGTTGGAATACTTCGCCTGCTTGCGGTTGTAAGTCGCCAGACAATAACTTTATTAAGGTTGATTTACCTGCGCCGTTACGGCCAAGTAGGGCAATGCGACTACCAGGGACTAAGTTAAGTTTTATACTGTGTAATATGGTGGTGTCGCCATAACCGGCTTGCGCTTTATCTAGGGTCATCAAAGGGTTTGGCAGCGCGATTGGCTCGGCAAACTCAAAGTCAAACGGTGAGTCGGCGTGAGCGGGGGCTAGTTTTTCCATGCGCTCAAGCGCTTTAACACGGCTTTGTGCTTGCTTAGCTTTACTTGCCTTTGCTTTAAAGCGGGTAATAAACTGCTCAAGGTGGGCAATTTGCTCTTGTTGTTTTTCAAACATGGCTTGGTGCTGTAATAAACGCTCGGCTTTTTGGCGTTCAAACTGCGAGTAATTACCTTTGTATACATTGATCAGCTGCTTATCAATATGCCAAATTTGATCAACCACAGCGTCTAAAAACTCACGGTCATGTGATATTAATACTAAAGTACCGGTGTAAGCGCGTAAAAAACGCTCCAGCCAGTACACCGCATCTAAATCCAAGTGGTTAGTTGGCTCATCCAGTAGCAGCAAGTCGGCATCACGAATCAGCGCTTGGGCAAGGTTTAAGCGCATTCGCCAACCACCGGAAAAATCACTAACGGGGTTTTCAATTTGGTTATTTGCAAACCCTAACCCGTGAAGTAACTCGCCGGCTTTGGCTTCTATGCTATAGCCTTTAATGTGCTCAAGTTGTATGTGCACTTTGGCTTGGGTATCGCCATCATCATTTTGTTCGGCTTCGCGCAGCGCAATACGCATGGCGTAATACTCAGGATGACCTTGTAATACATAATCAATTGCGCTGATATCTAGCGCTGGCGTTTCTTGTTTTACCGAGGCGATAGACCAGTCTTTAGGGATACTGCAATTACCTGCATCAAGCTGTAGTTCAGATTTCAATAAACTAAAGAGTGTTGATTTACCGCAGCCATTGGCGCCAACTAGGCCAACTTTGTGTTCTGGAAATAATGTAGCTGAGGCATCTTTAAGGAGTGCTTTACCGCCGCGAAGTAATTCAATTTCTGAGATCTGGATCATGTAGTCTGCGCTTTACTGTGCCTTTGTGAACTTGACGCTATCATAGCACGGAAGCTGGACTATATTTCAATCGTCAGCGTATCAACTGGGTAGTTATTGGGTTAAAATGTAGCAAGTTTCTTTTCAAACTGTGGGAAAACGTAGTGAAACAGAAAAAACGATTTATTGCTGGGGCAACCTGTCCAGAGTGTAAAACCATGGATATGATGATGCTTTACAAAGAGCACGATGTAGAGAAAGTCGAATGCATGCAGTGCGGCCATAAAATGGCACAGCCAGAGCAGGCTGTTCAGGCATCAACACGCCAATTTGAACAAGTCATTGGCGTGTTTAAACCGGGCGATTAAGCGCCCGCAACCATCAATAGTGTGGCGGCGGAGGCTCTGGCGTGTCTGACATCATCATAGATGATGATTGCGACTCTTTAATTTTTTCAGCCAGTAGCTCTGTTTGGCGCTTCATTTTTGCCAACAGCTGCTGGTGCACTTTTATTTCATCATTTAAAATTTCAATCGTTTCGTCTTGAAAAGCCACTTTGGCTTCAAGTTCTGTTAAGCGATGTTCAATTGTGTTCATTTTTTTCTCGTCTAGTAAAGCGCTCAGCGATCCCACTGGAGCTTTCGGTTAACAACGCAGTATCGTTGTCAGTAAAAGCGACATCAAGTACCACTGCTGATTTTGGTCTACTGCCTTCTCGCGGTGTTACATGCCAACTTTGAATTTGTTCACCACTGGATAATTGCCATAGGTCCACTAAGCGGTTAGGTGAGCCTGTTGCCAGCAAGGTGCCTGCTTCATTAAAGCGTACCGCAGTGAAAATTCTCTGGCGGGCAATATACTGCAGTTTACTAACAAGATCACCTGTTGTCAGCTGCCATACATGTGCTTGTGTCATACTGTCTGCGGTAAATGCATAGCGACCTTGCGGATCTAAGGTCACTTGGGTGACACGACTTGGATGGTTAAAGCGATGGATCACTTGTCCGGAACGAGTATCCCAAAAGTACGCCGCATAATCATTGGAGCCACTGAGAGCAAAATTTCCGTTGGGCGATAAAGCAACTGCGTTAATTTTTTCTTGGTGGCCAAGGAACTCAATGCGTCTACCGGTCTCTAAGTCGAGGTAAACAACAACGCCATCGCTACGACCGTACAAAACACTGCGGCCTTGGTTACTAATGGCGATATCACGAATAGTGGCGGTTTTTATTTTGTAGTAGCCGGTATTTTTGCCAGTGGCAATATCCCATACTGCAAAAGTGGTTTTTTCAGCGGTAACAGCGTGGCTGTTGTCATAAGCGATAGCCACGGTATGTACTAGGCTATCGGCGTCTTGTTGCTGAAACCATTGGTATTTTAGTACTTGCTGTTGATTATCCCATAGGGCGACCCCATGGTGTATAGATGAGATCAGGCTGTATTTGCCATCATGAGATATTGCGGAGGCGAACGCGCCTCTGGCTGCATGCTCATAGCTTGCAGTGGCTTGGTCTTTTTGTTCTGAGCAGGCAATCAGCAAGGTGCAGCACAGAAGATACAAAAAAGTACGAAATATCGACATATTACAGCTATTTCCCCTTAACTCTTAGTGATTGAGAGGTTAGACTAGGGCTCGTGAAAGCCTAGGTTGTTTATCTAATTAACGTGAAAGTGAGCGTATAGCCTACAATCAGAAATTAGATAAGTAGCCTACCATGGGCCGTTAACCTTTAACTAGTAATAATACAATAAATGACATCTGCAAAGTGTGTCGGAGATTTAAAATGAAAAAGACGATTAAATTGTCATTGATTGCAGCGTCAGTTTTAGCGCTAACAGCTTGTAATCAAGAAGCAAAACAAGAACAAGCACCTGTTAAACTTGAAACTGAAGTACAACAACAAGCATACGGTATTGGTGCATCTGTTGGTAACTTTTTAAATAAAGATTTAGCTGATAAAAAAGAGTTAGGCATTGAGCTTGACCAAGCATTATTAATTCGTGGTTTTGAAGATGCCCTTGCTGGCGACGCAAAAATTGACGAAGAGAAAATTCGTGAAGTATTAACTGCACTTGATACGTCAGTACGTACTAAGCAAGAGCAACATGCCAAAGTAGAAGCTGAAAAAAGCCAAGCTGAAGGTGAAAAATACCTAGCTGATAACGCTAAGAAAGAAGGCGTAACAGTAACTGAATCAGGCCTACAGTACGAAGTGATCACTCAAGGTGATGGTGAAATGCCAGTAGCAACTGACGTAGTTAAAGTACACTACAAAGGCACACTACTTGACGGTACTGAATTTGATAGTTCGTATGCTCGTAACGAACCAACGACTTTCCCACTTAACCGCGTAATCGCTGGTTGGACTGAAGGTTTACAACTTATGCCTGTAGGTTCTAAGTATAAGTTTACTATTCCAGCAGAACTAGCATACGGCGATCGTGACTTAGGTAAGATCCCAGCTAACTCAACACTTGTTTTTGAAGTTGAATTACTTGAAATTCAAAATGAAGAGCAAGCAGCAGCTGCAGAGTAATTATTTATTCTGTGCGAGAAGGGGGCTAATTAGCCCCTTTTTTTGTTGCTAAAATCTTAGCTAAAGGCGGTTTCTTTCATAGTCAACGTACCTGTATCAGCATTGAGTTCGATTTGCGTACCGACCGGTAATATGAACTGTCGTTTTATATGGCCAATCATCGCCCCTCGGTAGGCAGGGATAGCCAGCGGTTTTATATAATCTGCAAAAATTTCATCTAGCGTCAATGAGCCATAGCCATTTCCCGGGCTGCAATCGTTACAGTCACCAAATACAAACCCCGCTATTTTGTCCAGTGCACCCATTAGTTTTAAAGTGCTGAGCATGCGGTCAATCCGATAAGGTGCTTCATCAATGTCTTCTAAAAATAAAATAGCCCCGTCAAATTGTGGTAAATAAGTTGAGCCAGCCAGCGCTGTTAGTACAGTTAAATTACCGCCGATAAGTTGTCCAGTCGCTTTACCTGGTGTGATGGTTTGGGTGAGGTATTGGCTATTAACCAATTCATCCTCGGCTTTTGGCAAGTTGCTAAAGTGCATGCGGGTTTGTTGCTCAAACATTTGTTTAAATTGTTTAACATGAAATGGATTCCAATCACTAGAGGCGTTAGGTCCATGAAAACTAACAATACCGGCTTTAGCTAGTAACGCGTTATGAAGTGCGGTGATATCTGAGTAGCCCATCAGCGGTTTGGCGTTAGCACGGATCATTGCATAATCCAGTAGGGGTAAAATACGTGCCGCCCCAGAGCCACCTCGTAAGCAAAAAATAGCATCAACACTGCTGTCGTTAAACAGCGCATTAAGATCGTCTGCACGTTGTGTATCAGTGCCCGCAAGGTGGCCACGTCTAGCCATAATATTAGGTGCTAACTTAGCATTATAACCAAGTGCTTCAATTACTTGCTTAGCTAAAATAATGTCTTTTTGATTTGCTGTTGCTGCTGATGGGCTAGCTACACCAATTGTGCCTCTGCTTGGTAAGGCGTTCGGCTTTTTTAAACTTAGTGCAGTTTGACTTGATAGGTTAGCTGCTTGAGCGCTATTGCCTGCGAGTAACCCTGCACTGAGGAGTGATACAGATTTCAAAAATGTACGTTTATTCATGGCGAGCCTGTGTAGTTTTAATGCACAATAAGGCTATAATTACATCATTGAAATATAAATTTCAATTTTATGGGGTGTTATGGGAATATTAAATTTATAGATGGGTAAGAAAAGACTTAAAGTAAACAGCAAACAAGGAGCTTAGCTCCTTGTAACGTAATAATTGTGTGTATTATCTAGGTGTGATTAGAATATAAATTATCAATCAACTCATCTTCTAACTCAAAACGCAGCTCAAGTGTTTCACCAAGTTTTGATAAGTCGTCATCAAAATCATTGAGTAAATCTTCTTTATCCACCTCTGCATATTTATCATTAAAATCAAGTGCAATGTCAGTAGTTTGCGAAATTCGTGGATAAAGTTCATTGGCAAGCTGCTGGCTGTTAGGGCCTTTTTGCTCACATGCCTTGGCAATGTCGTCATACACTTCAAAGTGACCAGCAGATAAATAATCCATCAATAGTTGGCAAAAATTTTGGATCTGTAATTGGTCAGGTAAGGCATGGTCTTTTTTATCATACGGTGAAAAGCCAGCAATACGACAATATAAAACTAATAGTTCTTGGCGTTCTGAGAGCCATTTGTCGATCACGGTGTGGCTACCACCCCATTTTTGTTGAGCTTTTTCCAAACGCGTCAGCATTATCATTCTCCTTAGCTGGGTTGGTTTCTTCTATAACAATGAAATATGCCGCAAAGATCAACACATTTTTTTTATAATTTTGTAATAAAACAAGAACTATATGATATATAAACAGTTTTTTTAATAAAATACAAATCGTTTATATTGTTTCAGGCAAGAAAAAACCACCATAAAGGTGGTTAATTTCTTTTTCCATGACTTGTTTAAACAAGCTTTCTTATTGTTATTAGAAGATTTTTATTTTTATTGTTATGTAATTTTTATTGTTTTTATTGTTAACGCGGGACAAGTTATACCAAGGTTTTTACTATGTTGCAAACATATTAATAAAAAATTTCAAATGTTATTGTTTGTTGTATTAATTTTGTACCAAGCAAGCATCTTAAAATAGATTATTAATCTGTATCAATACTAAGGTTAATTAGTGCCATAGCGATAGAGAGGTGTGCGATATGGTGATACAATCTGCGCAATATCTATCAGCTTTAGGATCCTTTACGCTATGAGCGAATTAAAAAACGACCGTTATTTACGTGCACTACAAAAACAGCCAGTTGATGTGACTCCGGTATGGATGATGCGCCAAGCAGGGCGTTACTTACCAGAATACCGCGCAACTCGTGCACAAGCGGGCGATTTTATGAGCCTGTGTAAAAATGCTGAGCTCGCTTGTGAAGTAACATTACAGCCGCTGCGTCGTTACCCATTAGATGCCGCTATTTTATTTAGTGATATTTTAACGATTCCAGATGCGATGGGCTTAGGTTTGTATTTTGAAACCGGTGAAGGTCCTAAATTTGAGCGTCCAATTTCATCACTTGCTGATGTACAAAAAATTCCAAAGCTCGATCCAACAGATGAGCTTGGTTATGTTATGAATGCCGTAAGCACGATCCGTCGTGAACTAAAAGGCGAAGTACCGCTAATTGGTTTCTCGGGTTCACCTTGGACACTTGCTACTTATATGGTTGAAGGCGGGAGCAGCAAGACCTTTGGTAAAATCAAAAAAATGGCGTTTGCTGAGCCAAAAACACTGCATTTGTTACTTGATAAGCTTGCTGATTCAGTGATCGATTACTTAAATGCACAAATTAAAGCCGGTGCGCAGTCTCTAATGGTGTTTGACTCATGGGGCGGTGTATTGAGCCCGCGTGATTATAAAGAGTTCTCATTGCAGTACATGCACAAAATCGTTGATGGTTTAATTCGTGAATACGATGGCCGCAAAGTGCCCGTTACGTTATTTACTAAAAATGGTGGTCAATGGATTGAAGCGATAGCAGCAACGGGTTGTGATGCAATTGGTCTCGATTGGACAATTAATATTAGCGATGCTAAGCGCCGTGTCGGCGACAAAGTAGCTCTGCAAGGTAATATGGATCCAGCAATGTTACATGGCACACCAGATCGTATTCGCCAAGAAGTAGCGACTATCCTTGAAGATTTTGGCACAGGTGAAGGTCATGTATTTAACTTAGGCCATGGTATTACGCCTGATGTTGATCCTGAAAACGCGGGTGTATTTATTAATGCCGTACATGAGTTTAGTGCGCAATATCATAAGTAACTGCCGCTGTAACAAACACTGTCATTTATAATCAAAAAAGCCCGCTTATCAGTAAGCGGGCTTTTTATTAGCTGTCTCAACGTGTTTATTTAAACAGTCGATTCAAACCATTTAACGCCGCAACACGATAGGCTTCAGCCATAGTTGGGTAGTTAAAGGTGGTATTTACAAAGTAATCAATATTATTGCCGCCATTTTTTTGTTCCATAATGGCTTGGCCAATGTGCACGATTTCAGAGGCACGCTCGCCAAAACAATGCACACCCAGTACTTCTTTGGTTTCAGTGTGGAATAATATTTTTAAACTACCCACTTCGGTACCAGCAATCTGTGCTCGCGCTAAATGTTTAAATTGAGCTCTGCCGACTTCATAAGGGATTTTCGCGGCGGTTAACTGCTGCTCTGTTTTACCTACTGAGCTCATTTCAGGGATGGTATAAATACCTGCCGGAATATCAATAATTAGTTTTTCATCGCAATTACCACAGGCAATTGCATCGGCAGCAATTCGACCCTGATCAAACGCTGCACTAGCAAGACTTGGGTAGCCAATGACATCACCAACGGCATAAATGTTATCGACCTCAGTTTGGTAAGTTTCATTAACTTTTAACTGCCCGCGGCCATCAGCTTTTAAACCAACCGCTTCAAGATTAAGTCCGTCAGTGTTGCCGGTGCGACCATTGGCAAATAAAATACAGTCAGCTTTAACGCGTTTTCCTGATTTTAAATGCATAACAACGCAATCATCACGGGTTTCAATGCGGTCAAACTCTTCGTTATGGCGGATCACAATGCCGCTATTCCAAAAGTGATAGCTTAAAGCATCTGAGATTTCAGCATCCATAAAGGCGAGTAAGCGGTCGCGAGTATTAACTAAATCGACTTTTGCACCTAAACCTTTAAAAATAGACGCATACTCACAACCAATAACACCAGCGCCGTAAATAAGTACACGATGAGGGTCATGCTCTAGGCCTAAAATAGTATCGCTGTCGTAAATACGAGAATGGGTAAAGTCGACTTCAGGTGGGCGATAAGGGCGAGAACCTGTAGCAATAACAATGGTTTTAGCAGTTAGTCGTTCGGTTGACCCATCAAGACGTTTAATTTCAATTGTGTGCTTATCAACAAAGCTAGCATCACCTTGAAACATATGAATACGATTACGGTCGTAAAAGCTACTGCGTAAATTTGATTGCTTAGAAATAACCGAGCTGGCGTGGCGCAAAATATCAGGAAACGTTAACCTACTAGGGCGCTCACCCACATTAAACAATGGGTTTGCTTTGTATTCTATGTAGCGGCTAACAGAGTGACGTAGTGCTTTTGAAGGGATAGTACCCCAATGTACGCAACCACCACCAACGGAAGCTTGGCGTTCGATAACGGCCACTTTTTTGTTGCTTTTAGACAGGTTCATGGCGGTACCTTCACCGCCAGGACCTGTGCCTATAATAATTGCATCATATTGAAATGATGGTTGTTCTTGCTTTACTTGTTGTTTGGCCACAGCCACTCCTACATTAACTAAAAGAGGCTTTTAATAACCTCGCATTGAGTGCAAGCCACGCCTGCTTTTGATTTTCCCAGGCTGCTTCCAACTCATGATATTGTGTCATTAAAGCTGATTTTTCGCATTGTTGCAGCATGTTATTCTTTTTAACTTCTAAAACTTGCTTTTTTAGTGCGCAAAAGTGTTGTAGCTTTTTCAGCAATAAATCGTACTCTTGCTGCAATAATGTAAGCTTATCTTGCGCTAAAGGCAATTTCGCTAAACGGTTTTGCGTTCTATTCATTAACGTTTCGGCTTTGGCTTTTTCGATGCGCTCAACCGGCGTACGTTTTAATTTTTTAGCAAGTCCAACAGCCGCAAAAGCGCGGATCATCCATTTTGTGGGATCATAATGAAACCATTTTATGCCATTGCGATAATCACTGGCAAAAATATGATGAAAGTTATGGTAACCCTCGCCATAAGTAAACAAGGCTAGTACCCCGTTATCACGAGCAGTGTTTTTTTCGGTGTAAGGTCGAGAGCCCCAGATATGCGCCACCGAATTAATAAAAAAGGTGAAATGCTGGCTCAATACCAAACGCAACAATCCAGCTAACAACAGCATGCCAATTACATCACCAATTATTAAACCCAGCAAGGCAGGGATACCAATATTAGTTGCTAATACTAATTTCATATAATGACGGTGTTGCCACATCACTATTTTATTGCGTTGTAAATCACGACAATTACTATAATCACCATAACTGTCGCCTTGGTAATCGCGTAACATCCAACCTATGTGGCTATACCAAAAGCCATTAGTTGCTGCATAAGGGTCTTTTACAGGGTCATCAACTTGGCCATGATGAACGCGGTGATCGCTGCTCCAGTGCAGCGCACTATTTTGTAGTGCAAAAGCACCACCTAAAGCAAAAAAGGCTTCTACAACAGGATGAGCGTCGTAAGTTTTATGGGCCCATAAGCGATGGTAGCCTGCGGTAATTGACATACCAGCATAAAACATACAAGCAACAAATGCGATCCAATGACTACTGGTAAAGCCATGGGTAAACCCATACCAAGGCACTAATGTGGCAGCAGCCAAAAAAGTAATACTAAAAAATAGGACATTGGTCCAAATAATCGGTGGTTTTTTCATCTTTTCAAATCTGAGCGTACACTTGTAAGCTAAAATAATATTTCATTCTCTTGCCGTCAAGTATTAGACTGGAGAATTAAGATAAAAATCACCATAAATTGATTTAAATTAAATCAGGAGTAGTTCATGTCGGGTGTTCGCGCGCAACAGAAACAAAAAACACGACAAGCTTTAATTGAAGCGGCATTTAACCAATTAAGCGCCGATCATAGCTTTTCTAATTTAAGTTTACGTGAAGTTGCCCGTGAAGCAGGTATAGCACCAACCTCATTTTACCGCCACTTTAAAGACATGAATGAACTGGGTTTAACCATGGTTGATGAAGCCGGTTTAACGCTGCGCCAGCTAATGCGCCAAGCGCGCCGCCGTATAGCCAGTGGCGGTAGCATTATCACCACCTCGATTGTTACTTTTATGGAGTTTATTGATAACTCCAGTAATCAATTCAGATTATTACTGCGTGAACGCTCCGGCACCTCTAAAGCATTTCGTGCCGCTGTAGCCCGTGAAATTAAACACTTTATTTTAGAGCTTGCTCATTATCTTGAAAGCGAAACCCCGTGCGATGCAACTCATGCGTATATTCAAGCAGAGGCTATGGTCACGCTAGTATTTAATGCCGGTGCTGAAGCATTAGACATAGAAGGGCAACAACGAGAAGAGTTAGTCGATCGTTTAATTTGGCAATTACGTTATATAACGCGTGGCGCTAGTAATTATGTGCGAGAGAATAAAAACACGAGTGAATAATCAGCATAAATGCTTGTAGATTTTTTGTTCCTATTTCTTTATTATTGCAAGCTAAAGTTTATACTCAGAAAATTAAATCTCTGCATTAGAGAAAGCGAGGATGCACATGCTCACCAAGGACGCGGTGAACTTTAAACATGCCCATATTTTTGATGAAATAAAAGATGAAGCAACCGAACCTGTTGTAACGTTTGCGTACGTCAGGCGAGCTGAATTCTTTTTATTACCGAAAAAACTACAACGGCTTATTCAAGATAATCAGTATGGTGTAATTGATAAACGCCAAGCCGCACGGCTACGTGATGATCCCCGCAGCCAATTTTGGGCAAATGAAAAAACATGGCGAAAAGTCAGCTACAACACCTATAAAAATACCGCGCAAGGCTTAGCTGTTTATCCAAAAGATCCTGTGAGTACCACTAAGTTTTCGTCATCCGGTGGAGCTAATGCCGCACCTGATTATTCGGCTTCGGAGCATTTTTTAAGTGACTCCAACCAAGCAAACTTCTTAGCAAATCCAGCGCTACTCAATAGCCAGTATGGCGAAGGGCAAGCAAAGTATATTGCGCAATCAATGCAGCAAAATAGCCGTGCTTTAAAGCCAACAGTTGTTGAAGTTCACTTACCCGCAGTATGTATATATAAGCCCGCTTTGCAAAGTACTGTATTGCTAAAAGCGTCGCATCAAGTTAGGCAAAATTTTTCAAACCATCTTTTACAAGCAAGTGAAACTGTAGAGCAGCTCGCCGAGCAATATACCGGCTATAAAAATGCCAATTTGATTTACGACTACAACCTAGGCTTTAGTAACCGCAAACCAGCCAAACCCGGCACTAGCTTACGCGTGCCCGATGGCTGGAAGCTCAATATTGAAGGCTCAAGCAGCAACAGCCGCAGCGTGGTTATTAAGTGGCAAGGGCCAACCAGCGGGCAAGTAACCTTACAACTTGAGAAAAAACGCCCTGACGAAGTCTCATTTTGGCAGCATTTTTTTGCTGTAAAGCCCGGACTTTATAACGTTATTGTCACTGCCAGCGGCGCAGTAGATACCACTACCTTTACCGTTGAACAGCCCGGGTTAGGCTACGAAATTGAATTGCGTGATGAAGTAGGCGAGCCGCAAGCGAATATGGGGTACAAAATTCGCTTACGTAACGGCCATGTTATCACCGGACAGCTCGATAAAAACGGCTACGCCAACGTATCAGGCCCTGATTTTGAAAACGCCAAAGTCAGCTTTTTTGAACTCGCCGATCACGATTGGTCAGTAGGCAACATCACCTAAACGTAGACTTGCTCTGGCGATATTTATATTTAGGGATAAGGATATTTCAATGACACAACAACACACCGTCGCACAAGGCGAAACACTGCTACGCATAGCACGCGAATATGGTTATAAAACCTCAACCGCCTTGTATAACCACCCCAGTAATGCTGAGTTTAGAGCGCTGCGCCCTGATCCAAACTTAATTTACCCCGGTGACGTTATTACCATACCACCTAAAAAAGAAAAGTTTATGCCGCTGCGCGCCAATAGCCTAAATACGTTTGTTGTACAAAACGAAAAAGAATATTTTCGCTTGCAAGTATCGTATGACGATGGCGATGATATTACCGGTAAACGTGTTGTGCTTAATATCGGCAGCCAAACAATCGATACCGTATTGCAAAGTGATGGGCTTATCGAAGTAGAGCTTAATAATAACGACGCCCTTACTGGCAACGTCGATTTATATTTAAAAGCAGGCGAAACCACACCAACTAAAAGCTTTGCGGTACAAATAGGCAATCTAGATCCAATCGACACGCTTTCTGGCGTGCAGGGACGTTGTAATATGTTGGGGTTTAATTGCGGCAAGGTTGATGGCGTCATGGGTCAAAAAACTCGCATTGGTGTAAAGGAATTTCAGTACGAGCACGATCTCGACATAGACGGCATACCAGGCCCTAAAACCAAAGCAAAATTACAACAAGTATTTGGGAGTTAGTATGAGTACCCCGTACAGTATGGCAATGGTAGTTAACAATATAAATCTGTTAACGATTGTTAAGCCCGCTTTTGTATTTTTTTATCAAGTTGACACAAATGCAAAAAATTACGCTAAAGAGCAGCTTGTGTTGGTAAATAATCAACATAACTGGCAGCAAATAAAGCCAATTTCACGTGTAATGCCTAAGGGAGATTGGGTCCGTATAGAATTTACCGACATACCCCAAAGCGGCAATTTTGATTTATTACAAGACCCAAACGACGGCCAGCCTAGTTACTATATATTTGATAACGTGCCATTCAGCGAGCTTAACAAGCAAACACCAAACACGGTAATAATGGCAGAGATAACAGAAGGGTAAGTGCATTCATTTTGCCTTCATTATAAAAGGTTTTAAATAATGAGTTTGTTTACAGCAATCCAATAAATGGGCTCATTCAGTAAAAGGATAGTTTTTGATGTTTTTTAAAAAATACAGCATGTTTTGCGTGCTCTCTCTTTGTGCCAGCTTGGTACTAGGCGGTTGCTCAGAGCCATCTTCACAAGGCTCTGAGCAGGCAGAGGTTGATGTTGCTAAATACCCATGGGCTAAAGAGCATAAAAACCACCCTGAGTGGCCGATGGAAATACGTGAAGAGGTGTATGGCGATGCAGATACCTTCTCAACCCCGCGGTTAATGTTTTGGAATAAATACAAATACAGTGAGGTACGCACGCTGTGGTCATCTCGTTTAGATGGCTCTGACAGGCGTCGCATAATTCCTGAAGAAATTTTTACCCAGTTGGAACCTGCGGGATTGCATCCACCATCTCGCTCACCAGATAACCGTTATATCGCTATTTCGGGTTATATAAATGACCGAGCGACGCGCCAGTTATACGACACTAAAGAGAAAAAGCTAATCACCATGTCAGGTGGTGGTGGTGGCTACCCGTGGTTTAATTGGACGTCAGACAGTAAAAATGTAATTTTTTACTCAGATGGCAAAAACTTTAATTACCATGTTCCAACAGGCGAGTTAACCCCACGACCACAAATTCACCACAGTGGCGCTGCTTTTTTACTCCCAGGCGATAAAGAGTTTTTAGCGGTAAAGCACGATGGCTTTTGGATACATAAGTTTGATGGTGAAGTAGTGCGTAAAGTGAATTTTGGTTTCCCAAAAGAGTGGGAGATGAAAAACCACCGTATTTCACCTGATGGAAAATATTTGGCGTTCATGACTCAAGGCAGACCAAAAGCGCATTTTCATTGGGTGAATATTGCCAACCCTGAGGTTAAGCATTCAGAAATAGGGGAAGGTAATGGCGTTATTTTTTCTCCAGAAGAGGATTATCAGTTGGAGTTTGTAGCAAAATTTTCAAAAGAGCGTGGTAAAAATGGTTTCTATCCTTCAAAGCGTATCATAAGAACAAAGAATATAGTGACCGGTGAGCAAGCTGAGGCGATAGTAAAAGAAAATGGTATTTGGGGTCTTGATACATTAGGTCCAATAGCAGTTACAAACTTAGCAGTACAAGGACGATAATAATGCATAAAATGCATGATATGAGCAAAGGAAGTGCCAGCCCAATAGTGTATTTATTAACTGGTTATGTTGAAAACAATAAACCGGTTGGTAAATTAACCCCGGTAGCAAACCGAATCGTGGTGGCCGAGCAGCCTGAGTCAGCCACTTACGATACAAAAAAGCCTATTGTATTAAAAACAAATAGTGCTGGTATTTTATCGACAATAAACAGTGAGTCGTTAGAGGTACGCCAGCCGTTTCATGCATACACTGCCAATAATAATCAACGGCCTATTATTATTCCGCCAATGGAGTCTATAGGGCTCATTGCAAATAATAACCCTAGTGGATGGGCGAAAGAGTTTGTTGATAATTTAAAAAATTACAGGAGCTCAAATACGCCGTTATTAGAGCTACGAACAGTCCCGATTACCAATTTAAAACAGCCAACAGAGAATAGCGAAGACGACACTTACAATAAGTGGTATGCAAAAGAAATAGCTCAGAAGAACGTACAAAGTATCCAAGCTTATATACTGGCAAAAACCCGAGCGATTATATTAAGTATCAATCCAAATGCACCACTCCTTTCTCCAGGTGAAAATATTGTTTTGTCACCGCTAGTGGGTGAAGATAAATTTGCCACTTTCGATCCTGAAACTAACTTAGCAGTGATATCAGGTACTGATAAAAGGCTACCCAAAGGGTTGTACCGCATTAAATTGAGGTTGAATGAAAAAAAACTAGAGGCTCAACAATCACGATGGTGTGCTAAATCAATTCAATTTGACGGCACATATTATTACTATGAACTTGCCGAAATGGTGCGTTTTGATATAAAAAATGAAGCCGGTGAGTTTGATGTAATTAATTGCGACCCGCTTTCGGTTGAAGAGGCAATAATAAAGCAATTTCCGCGTTTTTATAGCCACTTAATAAGTTATGCGAAAGATTTAAAAACCGAGCATGCCACCTATGACCCTAAAAATATTAGTGTTAAAGATGAAAACGGTAAAGAAATTGGCCGCGCTAAAGTCAGCGATGAACCGATAAGAATGGCTAGCGGCTATGAAAGCTTTTGTCATGGTTGGGCGGTGGCAAAAGGCCGCGCACAACTCGCCGCCGGGTTAATTAATACTGATATAACCGCCAGTGCCAGTAACGGCAATTTTACCACCAATGGTAAATTTGTGTTAGGCAGTAAAATTGCCAAGGCAATTCATACCCATTTAAATAAAACAGAAGATAAAACCATTCAAGCCACCCTTGATTCTGTATTTGCGATGCAAGAAGGGCAAGATGCGTGGCAAAAGCTACGCAGTGCGCGTGCTGCTATGACAACCGACGGTTGGCGGCAAGCACTTGCAGAAAATCTGTGGCGCTTACCAGCGAACACACCAGCTACAATGGAAAGTTATAACAATAGTTTAGCGAACAGGCTTGGTATTCCTAAAGTAGCCATGGATGCAGCAGGTAATGCACTCAATATAGCTGACTTAACCATAAATATTGCAGCGCTCGGGCAAACTACGTTGCAGCAATTTGGTACAAATATCCCTAACTTAGCGCAATCTAAACAGCATTATAAAACGGTTGCTAACGATTACTTTGAGCATTTAAGTGCTAAAGAAATAGTAAAAGATGTGGTAATTAAAGCACAGTTTGCACTTAATAGTGAGCAGGTAACCGATGAATACCGTGATGCTATCTTGCAGCAAAGTGAAGCGGTTTTAAAAGCGTTTGAGCTAAACAAATCGCTTAAAATTATAGTGGCAGGCCATACCTGCGATCTGGGTCATTACGATTATAATATGGCGCTATCTGAGCGACGAGCCGATGCTGTTAAAAATATTTTAGTAACTCAAGCTGGTATTGATGAGGCGCGTATTGAAGTGCAAGGGCTGGGTTATACTCAGCCACTTGTAAATAATAAAGATGAAGCCAGCCGAGCGCAAAATCGCCGTGTACATATTGCCGCTTATGCTATTAGCCAGCTTTCTGTTTGCCCATCACGCGAGGGTATGGATAGCTTAGAGCGCTTTCGTAATTTAACCGTGATTAACGACATAAAAGTAGGTGAAACTGCCGATGAAATGGCGTGGCAAATGATTAACATTGCTTTGGGTGTGATGGCGTTCATTCCGACAACCGCGCCTATTGCAGCAGCGGTGGCAGTAATAAAAGCGGGTGGTGCTATAGCTACATCGGCTGCTAATTTAATGGATGAAGTGCTGCTCGATAACGCCTGTAAAAAGTATTATGCCGAAATTCAAAGAGATAAACGCCTAGGCCAAGAATGTGCTGCTAACCAAGGGATGATGCATGAGCTGCTTAGTGAATTTAAAGAGAGCGAAAGCACAGAGCAAAGTACGCAGTGGGCTGCGCAATTTAGACTGCGCTCAGAGGCAATATCGGGCCTGATGGGCTTGTTATTAAGGGCGCAGCGTGAAGGAGATAAAAGCGAATACTACAAAAACCTAGAGCGTTATAAAGTAAAACAATACATAGAAAACTTTTTATTAGGTGATAGCTGGGCGCTCCCTAATTTACCCGGTGCATCAATTCGTATGGATACCTTTTGGGTGTTTTTAATTGATAGTATCGCAGGTCAAAAGAAAAACGTAGGCAATGATAAAAAAGCGCTCTATGGGTTTAGTGACAATTACAGCCTGTTAACTAAAGCCGCACGTAAAACTGTGATAGAGGACCCTCAAAACGCACTTTATATGCACTCGCAGTCTAACCCGTATGGCTTTTATATGATGGCGGTGCCAACACTCGCGCGTGAACATAACTATATTACCGCTGAGTTTCAAAACTACTTTCCTATTCATACCTTTGGCACACAAGAAAAAGCAGGCAGTAAATACCTTGAAAGCTTTGCAAACACCTTTGAGCCGGTATTTTCTGACTATGGTGAAGCAAGTTATCATCACAGCGCCATATATTATCAAGACCCAACGTCAAAAAAATGGTTGCCAATTATTGCCAACAAACTAAAGCGCTTAACGCCATTCACACCTATTCGTGTTTTAGTGGTGTTTAACGATACGATGACCGGTATTGCCCCTATTACCTTTAAAGTAACGCGCTGTGATGGGAAAAATAACGAGCTTGCTTATAAAGAGTTGGTAAGGCCACTTGTCGAGTCTGAGCTATTAGAGAGTGAAAAGCACTTTGCCGGAAAGTTTGGTTGTGTATTTACACCATTTTTTCAGTTGGGGCCAAAAACGTATTTAGGTACCAAGCCTATGGTGCACGAAGAAGCCTTTTACCCATTAATGCACGACTCTGCACTTGAATACTATCAAGATGACAATTTTTCTGACATGCGTTACTTCATTCGTGCGCAAGTTGGCAGTAGTCTTGGAGTTGTATTGCCGTTAATGGGAGAACGTAAAGATAATAGTGATGAGATGATTTTTGAGTCTGACACTGCGGAGGTCCTCTATGCCTTAGGCATAAAAAATAAGTTTGTGGCGAATGAGTTTTATGTTGATTTAAATACAAAGCGTAATGGTGGTAATGAAGAGTCACTATTAATAAAAGACTTTTTAACCAGTAATAGCTCAAGCTTTGTATACCCAGAGCTTTTTGCGGGGGAAAAAAGCATTAGAATTTTGGTGCGCTTTGGCGGTGAAGGAAAGCCTTATTTAATGACCAGTAAAATACAAAGGCAAGGGCGCTCAATCCGTTTATTTGAGAGTGAATTTGCTGCCGCACAAAGTTTAGGGTTTAAAGTACGCCAGTTTGGCGATGACATAATATTTGATGACTTTGATTGGAATACCCAAGTCGATATTATGGTTGTAGCCACCTGTACAAAGCTAGAGTCTGATAATTATACCAAAAAATTAATTGGTTTAGATTGGCGTAGTGTGCCATGTGATTTAATACTGCAGCAGACTATTGGTATTAATGACCAAGGCCCGCAGTATAAGTCAAAGCTGTGCTATTTAGGCAAAGCAACGCGTAATGCAAATAAAGGTTATAAAACAGAGCGTATTTTAAATAAAATGGTGGATACGTGGCATGACGATGACTATCAATTTGAGGATATGTGGGATGACAACCAGTGCAAAATTGATGAGCAGGTAGGCCCAGAGTATGAAGAGTTAATTGAACTATTGAATAACGCAGGCCCTTATAACGAGAAAGGTAAACAGGCTCGAGCTCGAGCGTTGCTTAATTGGCATAATAAAGACGCTAAAGCATTTGCCGGTGAAGAGCAGGTTTTTGTTTTTGCAGCGAACTTTAGTTTAAAGTATGAGTCGCCAAAACGGGTTACCGTTAAAGGTTTAAGGCCTTTTGGTGATATATTTACAGCTCAGTTTAGTGATTTGTTTACTGAGCAACAAGACCGGGAGTATAGTATGGAGCTAGGCGTCGCTAGCTTTAATTCTGCGGGTAATTCTGGTTTTAACTTTAATGATATCGGTTCGACGACTGATAAAACCAGCAACCATGGTTTGCAGTTAAAGTTACCATTGCCTAACCCTACAAATAGCGATTTGCCTTGGGGTAAAACATTACCTGAAGCTGATTTAAAAGAATTAGCCGCAAAGCTAAATGGCGAGCATTCAACCCCATCACAAAAAGCAGTGTATAAAAGGTTGTCAGAGGAAGGGTTGACTGAAGGTGAAGTGAAACAGTGGTTTGTTGAAGATGCGACAAAGAAGAAGGTCAGGCCGTTAGGGGCTTTTAAAGAGTAAATTAACTTCTTAGTACTTACAGGGCTGTAACCAAGCACTCTTTGTGAACAGCCCTTTTACCTAAGCTTACTTCACCTTTTAAAATATCAGCATATTATGGCATTAATTAAACCAATTTACCCAGTACCATTAATCAATAAAATAAAAGCGTTGCTGGCATTTAAATTGCCTAGCTCAGAGATGCCACCACCGCCGATCACCTATGTTGATGATAATGTCTGTAAGCTTAGCAACAACTCCATTAAAGCGCGTAATATGGGCATTATCCCTATGTTATTCATGGTGTCATTTATTGCGTTTTACCAGGTAGTTGGTTTTTATTCTATGTGGAAATCAACGGAAGAGAGTATGATGAAAATGGTTGATTTTTATAAAAAAATATGGGGAAGATTATTTCTTATCCCCGAATGTTGAACCAGTTAGTAAAAGTTTTTACGATATGTTTGATGAAAATGGCAAAATGTCATTAAGTCGTTATATGCATTATCACTATTATGAAACCGCTGATGTGGGCGGTACGTTTCGCCTTAAGCGAGATATAATTTTGTCCATCTTTATTATACTGACACTTCCGCCCTTATTGTACTTTTTAATCTTTTTTAAACGCCAAGCGCCGATGGTGTTTGACCGTAATCGGCAAATTGTTTATCACTGGTATAAGGGCAACGTTCGCGCTCAACATTTTAAAGACCTACGAATACATGAAGATTCACAAATGATGCGTATTCAGACGCGCAGCCTTGGTAAGCGCGGTGATATGCGTTGGGCTAATTTTATGGTGCAACCGCGCCATAACCCTTATTACAACGGTAAAGATGCGTACGAGCCAGTATTGGCGTTTATTTGCCAATTTATGGAATATGGCCGCGAGCATGTAATGCCGCAGCATGAGCAATGGCAATCAGATGACAAACCCTTTGCATTTTTTGATGATGAAAAACCAAAAGATTTTGCGCAGCAGCTAAATGCGGTGTTAACACATTTATCAGAGAACGATACAGATATCCCACTTGATAAAGACAATTTACCCTTATCTACAGGGATGGATATGAGCATGAGTATGCGTTTAAGTAGGGCCGAGAGTCGAGAAAGTAATAAAGCTGTGGACAAGAATGAATAAAGGATTTGTTGAGATTAATGGCTTTGATTAAACACCACTACCCAGTACCTTTAGCAAATAAGTTGAAAGCACTGCTTAGCTTTCAACTCACTAAAGAGGCACCGCCGCCAACACCGATAGTGTATGTAGATGAGCATCTTTGTAAGCTTAGTAATAATTCAATGAAAGCCCGTAATATGGGACTGATCCCATTGTTATTAATGATTTTATTTGCTGTACATTTGAATGTTGATGACTTCTATACTGGTTGGGGTAAGAAAGAAGAGTCTGTACAAAAAAAAATAGATTTTTATAAAAAAGAACTTGGTAATAATTATTTTAAATCACCAGATATTCCCGAAGTTCGCAGAATGTGGTTCGAGATGTTAGATGAAAATGGAGAGCTATCATTAAGTAATTATATGCATTATCGATATTATACAACTGCCGAAGTTGGCGGTACTTATCGCCTTAAAAAAGACATTTCATTTTTAGTTTTTTACGCTATTTCTATTCCACTATTGTTGTTTTTTATTATTCGTTTTAAGCGTCAAGCGCCGATGGCGTTTGATCGTGATAAACAAATTGTTTACCTCTGGTACAAAGGCAAAGTACGCGCCCAGCACTTTAAAAATTTACGGGTTTATGAAGACTTTCAAATGATGCGTATTCAGACACGTGGTTTTGATAAACACAACAACATGCAATGGGCTAATTTTATGGTGCAACCTCGTCATAATCCTTATTACAACGGCAAAGATGCGTACGAGCCAGTATTGGCATTTATTTGCCAATTTATGGAATATGGCCGCGAGCATGTAATGCCGCAGCATGAACAGTGGCAATCAAATGACAAACCCTTTACATTTTTTGATGATGAAAAACCAAAAGACTTTGCGCAGCAGCTAAATGCGGTGTTAACACATTTATCAGAGAACGATACAGATATCCCGCTTGATAAAGACAATTTACCCATTCCCCCTGTGTGAATAAGGTAAGGGCTGATGGTTTTAGAGCATCTAAAGCGCTTTACAACCACCCAAGCAACGCAGAGTTTAAAGCCCTACGCCCCGATCCTAATTTAATTTACCCGGGCGATAAAATCACGATTCCACCAAAAAAAGAAAAGTTTATACCGCTGCGCACCAATAGTATTAATAGCTTTGTTGTACAAAACGAAAAAGAATATTTTCGCCTGCAAGTGTCGTACGACGACGGCGATGATGTAGCGGGCAAACGCGTAGTACTCAATATTGGTAGCCAAACAATAGATACCGTATTGCAAAGTGATGGGCTTATCGAAGTAGAGCTTAATAATAACGACGCACTTACTGGCAACGTCGATTTATATTTAAAAGCAGGCGAAACCACACCAACTAAAAGCTTTGCGGTACAAATAGGCAATCTAGATCCAATCGACACGCTTTCTGGCGTGCAGGGACGTTGTAATATGTTGGGGTTTAATTGCGGCAAGGTTGATGGCGTCATGGGAGAAAAAACACGCATTGGGGTAAAAGAATTTCAGTACCAACATGAGCTAGATGTAGATGGTATTCCTGGCCCTAAAACCAAAGCAAAATTACAGCAAGTATTTGGGAGTTAGTATGAGTGCCCCGCATAGTATGCCAATGGTAGTTAACAATATAAATCTGTTAACGATTGTTAAGCCCGCTTTTGTATTTTTTTATCAAGTTGATACTAATGCAAAAAATTACGCTAAAGAACAGCTCATGCTGGTAAATAATCAACATAACTGGCAGCAAATAAAACCCATATCACGTGTAATGCCTGAGGGGAACTGGGTTCGTATAGAATTTACCGACATACCCCAAAGCGGCAATTTTGATTTATTACAAGACCCAAACGACGGCCAGCCTACTTACTATATATTTGATAACGTGCCATTCAGCGAGCTTAACAAGCAAACACCAAACACGGTAATAATGGCAGAGATAACAGAAGGGTAAGTGCATTCATTTTGCCTTCATTATAAAAGGTTTTAAATAATGAGTTTGTTTACAGCAATCCAATAAATGGGCTCATTCAGTAAAAGGATAGTTTTTGATGTTTTTTAAAAAATACAGCATGTTTTGCGTGCTCTCTCTTTGTGCCAGCTTAGTGCTAAGCGGTTGCTCAGAGCCACCTTCACAAGGCTCTGAGCAGGCAGAGGTTGATGTTGCTAAATACCCATGGGCTAAAGAGCATAAAAACCACCCTGAGTGGCCGATGGAAATACGTGAAGAGGTGTATGGCGATGCAGGTACCTTCTCAACCCCGCGGTTAATGTTTTGGAATAAATACAAATACAGTGAGGTACGCACGCTGTGGTCATCTCGTTTAGATGGCTCTGACAGGCGCCGCATAATTCCTGAAGAAGTGTTTATGCAATTTAGACCCGTAGGGCTACATAAACCAAGCCGCTCCCCAGATAACCGCTATATAGCTATTTCGGGTTATATCAATGATAGAGCGACACGCCAGCTTTACGACACCAAAGAACAAAAACTAATCACCATGTCAGGCGGGGGGGGGCATCCTTCATTTAACTGGACCTCAGATAGCGATAATGTGATTTTTTATGCAGATGGTAAACATTACAACTACCAGGTATCAACAGCCACTCTTACACAGCGCAAAATAATTTATTCAGATGAGCTGTTTTTACTCCCAGGCGATAAAGAGTTTTTAGCGATAAAGCACGACGGCTTTTGGATACATAAGTTTAATGGTGAAGTAGTACGCAAAGTTGATTTTGGTTTCCCAAAAGAGTGGGAGATGAAAAACCACCGTATTTCACCGGATGGAAAATATTTGGCGTTCATGACTCAAGGCAGACCAAAAGCGCATTTTCATTGGGTGAATATTGCCAACCCTGAAATAGAGCACTCAGAAATAGGGGAAGGTAATGGCGTTATTTTTTCTCTGGATGAAAATGCCACCCTTAAATTTGGTTATAACCCAATGGGCGAGGTTGATGAGCTTGGTAAGCCTGTTACTTATAGCATTATCACTAGAACCAATATTTTAACAGGTGAGCAACAGGTAACGCGTACTAAAGAAATGAGAATTTGGGGAATGAGGTCAATATACCCTATAGCAATTACCAACCAAAAAGCACAGGGTAACTAGTTATGCATGAAATGAGCAAAGGATCTGAATAGAGTGGAGACAACAGTGGGAATTAAAATAGAAAACTTATCTAAGCAGGATCGGCCATAAAGTAAAGTATATTATGGTTGCTTTAGGTTTGGTTTGAATTATATAACCGTAAAGTTGGTTTTATACGAAATTTATTTTCTTTTATTGTGGTTTTTCATTCCATTTAAAGGTGAGATTATGCTTGCATGCGCAGTTTTGAAGTGTTAAAAATAGGGCTCACTGAACACACACATTTAGTAAAGACGATGCAAAACACTCATTTAATTACATTAAAACTGAACCTCTTACTGCAAGCGCACGTGAGCGGGGATTAGTGTATTTGCATTAAGTAAACACAAAAAACCCCGCATATCGCGGGGTTTTTTTTATCTCGCATCCAGGGCAGCAGAGAATTAAGGGTAGATTATGCAAGAACAAGATAAAGTATGGATTTTCGACACCACTTTACGTGATGGTGAGCAAGCGCTTAAAGCGAGCCTGACTGAAGAAGATAAAATCCAGCTGGCACATACTATTAGCCGCCTAAATGTGGATGTGATGGAAGTAGGTTTTCCGGTTTCGAGCCCTGCCGATTTTCGTTCAGTGCAACGTATAGCGACAGAAGTGAAAGGCCCTATTATTTGTGGTTTAGCACGCGCTGTTGCTAAAGATATTGAAGCCTGTGGCGAAGCACTTCGCACAGCACAACAAAGTCGAATTCATACTTTTATTGCTACCAGCCCTTTGCATTTAGAACACAAGCTACGTATGAGCTTAGATGATGCGACAGCCATGGCGGTTAAATCAATTAAGCTTGCCCGTAATTATACTGATGATGTGGAATTTTCATGCGAAGACGCAGGCCGTACACCGCATTGGGATTTATGCAAAATTGTTGAGCAGGCGATTAATGCTGGTGCATCAACCATCAACTTACCAGATACAGTTGGTTTTGTTACGCCAGACGAATACGCGGCGATGATCCGCCATTTAATGAATAACGTGCCAAATATTGATAAAGCGCGGTTAAGTGTACATTGTCATAATGATTTAGGTTTGGCTGTTGCCAATTCTGTTGCAGCGGTGCAAGCCGGTGCACGGCAAATCGAATGTACTATTAATGGTATTGGTGAGCGTGCGGGTAACTGTTCACTTGAAGAAGTGGCGATGATCATGAAGATGCGCCAAGACCACTTAAAAGTGTATACCGATATTCGCAGTGAAGAGATTTATCGCGCCTCACGCCAAGTGGCGAAAATTTGTAATATGCCAGTGCAACCTAACAAAGCGATTGTTGGCGAGAATGCTTTTGCCCACAGTTCAGGTATTCATCAAGACGGTGTATTAAAAGCGCAAAATACCTATGAAATTATGTCACCAGAAAGCGTCGGCGTACCAAATAACCAATTAAATATGACCTCACGTTCGGGTCGTCATGTTATTGAGCACCGCCTTGAAGAATTAGGCTATCAAAAATCTGATTACGATATGGATAGCCTATATGAAAGCTTCTTAACCCTTGCAGATCAAAAAGGTACAGTGTACGACTATGACCTTGAAGCGATGATTTATTTTAACCAAATCAGTGATAAAGACGACAAATACCAATTAGAGTTTGTTAACTCAACGTCTAACTCGCAATCAGTAGCAAGCTCAACTATTGGTATGACGATTAATGGTGAGTCTAAACAAGAAGCAGCCACTGGTAATGGCCCTGTAGAGGCATCATTCTTAGCGATTGAACGTTTAACGGGTATGACTGTTGAAATGATTGAATTTAATCTAGAGGCGACCGGTGAAGGCGCCAGTTCATTAGGTGAAGTAAATATAATAGCTAAATACGATGGCCGCCCTTATCACGGCGCGGGCATTGCCGCGGATGTGGTTGAGGCGTCAGTACGCGCCATGATCCGCGTTTATAACTTAATTTATCGTGCACAAAAAGTGTCTGATTTAAAACAACAAAGGAAAGCAGGATGAGTCAATCAAATTATAGCGTTGCAGTATTAGCAGGCGACGGTATCGGCCCAGAAGTAATGGCAGCAGCAGAGCAGGTATTGGATGCTGTGAGCAGTAAATTTGGTTTTACTTTAACTCGTCATCATCATGCCATTGGCGGCGCTGCGATTGATCAATTTGGTAAAGCGTTACCCGATCAAACCCTTGCAGCGTGTGAAAGTGCCGATGCAATTTTGTTTGGTTCAGTGGGCGGTCCAAAGTGGGAGCATCTTCCTGCCAATGAGCAACCAGAGCGCGCATCACTTTTGCCACTACGTAAACACTTTGGTTTATTTTGTAACTTACGCCCAGCGCAACTATTACCAGCACTGAGCGCTGCATCGCCATTACGTGCCGATATAAGCGAAAAAGGCTTTGATATCTTATGCGTGCGTGAATTAACCGGCGGTATTTACTTTGGCGAAAAAGGCCGCAGTGGCGAAGGGGCTGAAGAAGTGGCATTTGATACACAAACTTATTCACGCAAAGAAATTGAACGCATTGCACGTTTTGCCTTTGAAGCAGCAAAATTACGTAATAACCATGTAACGTCGGTTGATAAAGCCAACGTATTAGCATCAAGTGTATTATGGCGCGAAGTAGTAACCGAAGTAAGCAAAGACTTCCCAGAAGTAAGCCTTGATTATATTTACGTTGATAACGCGGCAATGCAACTGGTTAAACAACCTAGCCAGTTTGATGTGTTACTGTGTGATAACTTATTTGGTGACATATTGTCAGATGAATGCGCGATGATCACCGGATCTATGGGCTTATTGCCATCGGCAAGTTTAAATCAGTCAGGCTTTGGTATGTATGAACCTGCTGGTGGTTCGGCACCTGATATTGCAGGCAAAGGGGTTGCAAACCCAATCGCACAAATTTTAAGTGCCGCGTTAATGCTACGTTATTCACTAGGCCAAGATGAAGCGGCGCGCAGCATTGAAAAAGCAGTAGCCGAAGCGGTCGAAGCAGGCGTAGGTACACCGGATATTTACCCAAATGCAGGTTATACAACGCAAGACGTTGCCGCAGCAATTGTCGCTCGTATATAAAACAGCACGTATTTAAACAATTATTCACTCGCTGCACCGTCACGCGGCGAGTCAAACAAATTAGGGGATCAGCAAGTGGCCCAAACGTTATACGATAAAATCTGGCAAGCACATGTAGTTGCTAGTATTAATGAGCAAACCGATTTACTTTATATTGACCGTCATCTAGTACATGAAGTGACATCGCCGCAAGCTTTTGCTGGCCTGCGAGAGAAAAACCGTAAAGTGCGTTGTCCTGAAAAAACCATCGCAACGATGGATCATAATGTATCGACCAAAAGCCGCTCATTAGATGCCGCCAGTGAAGTATCAAAAAACCAATTGATGGCGCTTGATGCCAACTGTAAAGAGTTTGGTATTGTACTTTACGATTTAAACTCAATTAACCAAGGCATAGTGCATGTAATGGGGCCTGAGCAAGGTATTACTTTACCTGGCACTACCATTGTTTGTGGTGATAGCCATACTTCTACTCACGGTGCATTTGGTGCCCTGGCCCATGGTATTGGTACGTCTGAGGTTGAGCACGTACTCGCGACGCAAACGCTACAACAGAAAAAAGCCAAGTCATTAAAAATTCAAATTAATGGTGTACTACGTCCAACGGTTACAGCCAAAGATTTGATCATGGCGGTGATTGGTAAGCTAGGTACCGCTGGTGGTACAGGTTATGTGGCAGAGTTTTGTGGTGAAGGTATTGCAGCACTGTCAATGGAAGCGCGTATGACATTGTGTAACATGAGTATTGAAATGGGCGCTAAAGCGGGTTTAATCGCTTCAGACCAAATCACTTATGATTACTTAAAAGGCCGCCCATTTGCTCCACAAGGCGATGATTTTGAAGCTGCAGTTGCCTACTGGGAAACCTTAAAAACTGACGAAGGTGCGCAGTTTGATTTAGAAGTTGAACTAGAAGCGAGTAGCATTCAGCCGCAAATTACTTGGGGCACTAGCCCTGAGCAAGTTATTGGTGTTGATGAATGCATTCCCGATCCAGATCAAGAGCCAGATTTAATTAAAGCTGATGCGATTCGCAGTGCCCTTAAATACATGGGTTTAACAGCCGGTGATAAGTTATCGTCAGCGAGCGTTGATACGGTATTTATTGGTTCATGTACCAATAGCCGAATTGAAGATTTACGCGCCGCCGCACAGATTGTTGAAGGTAAAAAAGTGGCTGCTGGTGTTGAGGCGTTAATCGTACCTGGCTCTGGCTTGGTGAAAAAACAGGCTGAAGATGAAGGCCTAGCTGATATTTTCAAAGCTGCTGGTTTTGAGTGGCGTGAACCGGGTTGCTCAATGTGCTTAGCGATGAACGATGACCGCTTAGGTGCAGGCAAGCGCTGTGCATCCACCTCAAACCGTAACTTTGAAGGTCGCCAAGGCCGTGGTGGTCGTACACACTTAGTAAGCCCTGCAATGGCCGCTGCGGCAGCTATTCATGGTCGCTTTGTTGATATTAGAGGAGAAGCCTAATGAGCATTTTTTTTAGTGGCTTAATGGCCCCACTTGATAAAAACAACGTCGATACCGACCAAATCATTCCAAAGCAGTTTTTAACCTCAACCAGCCGTGATGGTTTTGATGCGGCGTTGTTTTATGATTGGCGCTATTTAGATAACGACGAGCCAAACCCTGAGTTTATTTTAAATCGGCCATGTTACCAAGGCGCGCAAATATTACTAACTCGCGATAACTTTGGCTGCGGCTCATCACGTGAACATGCACCATGGGCGCTTAAGCAATATGGTTTTGAAGTGATTTTAGCGGAAAGCTTTGCTGATATTTTCTTTAATAACTGTGGCAATAACCAGATGCTAGCTATTGCACTACCAGCGCAAACGCTGGAAGAGTTATTTGTGTTGAGTGA
Source organism: Pseudoalteromonas rhizosphaerae (assembly GCF_028885455.1). Lineage (NCBI taxonomy): Bacteria > Pseudomonadati > Pseudomonadota > Gammaproteobacteria > Alteromonadales > Pseudoalteromonadaceae > Pseudoalteromonas > Pseudoalteromonas rhizosphaerae. Next base: position 120,720 of record NZ_CP118496.1, on the reverse strand, counting down.
GCAGCACGACGATATTCATATCGACATCGATCTTGAAAACCAAATGCTGACCAGCAATAAGTTTGCACCAATTAGCTTTGATATTCGCAAAGATGTAAAAGAGCGTTTATTAAGCGGCTTAGATTTTATCGGCGTGACCGAAACCCTAAATCCGCAAATTGACGCCTTTGAAGCAAAGCTTAACGCCGAGCGCCCTTGGCAGTAAAGGTTTAAAAGTCATTAAACAATGAAACGCGGCTAAGGCCGCGTTTTTTGTGAGTCGAGGAATTAATTTACAGCATTACATTTTTTTGTTTTATGGGTACAATCCACAATATACTAACGATAAAAATCAGGTGAATTACGTGAATTGTAAGTTGCAAAGAAATTTTTGGGCGCTTTTAGCCGCTGTTTTAATGATTGCAGGGTGTGGAGGTGACTCGGAAACTCCCGTTGAGCAGCCATTAACGGTTTCAATAGATGGTCCAAAAAGTGTATCGGAGGATGACGGGTTTACCTTACAAGCCAATATAAATAAAAGTGACACTGGTGTTGTGGTGCATTGGTATGACTCTGGAAGAAGCCTTATCAGTGAAGAGGCTACATTGAACATAGAGCCATTCGATGTAACAGAGGATACCACTGCAGTGTATAAGTTGTACGTTGCTCATAATGGACAAGAAGTTGAGACTGAACATACAATTGAGGTAAAACATCGTATTAATGTTGAAAAGAAACCACAAGATGCGACAAAGACGGTTTTATTATTACAAAATTTATTGCTGGAAGAAGCGCAAACTTTAAGTAATCAACTATTAGCAAAGCTTGATGGCGAGGAAATAGAGCTAGAACAAGTGTGTGAAAATGGGGGCTTATATACACTTTCATATTTGGATAATGATGATTCCAGCACGATTACAGAAGGGGATGTGTTACAGCAATCTTTTCAGGATTGCTCGGATAATTATCGGAATGCATTAAGTGGCCTCAGAATAGTCACGATTTTAGACGCTGATTTACAAAATGGCATCATTGAGTTTAGTGTCAATAATGATGATATTGAAACCTTGGAAAGTACTTACTCATATAATGAGCTAATGACGTTTAAGGGAAGTTACTCAACTCGCTTTGCATATTCACCTAGCATTCGAACCATAGCTATAACTGTAGATGAAAAACTCCAAGGAAAAGCCTTAAAGCCGTTTAGTTATGATGAAACTTTTTATTACGTCAATATTAAAGAATTAACGATAGAGAAGGTAATTGATTTTAATACAGCAACATACAGCATAAAAACCAATGGTACTGTTGATGATACAAATTTGAATGGTGAATTCAGCTTTTCTCAAGAAGATGCTTGGTATGGGTATTTTATGGAATATCCACATAAGGGCTCTATTAAAGTTAGCTCAGAAAAAGAGTCGATACTACTAGCCAGTAATTTTGTTTCAGATTCTGATAAGTTAAACATTAGCTATGGTGAAGAACAGCTCCAGCTTCATTGGTCCACCTTCCTGCCCGAAGCTATGTCTACGTTTAATATATATAACAATATCAGAGCATTTCGTGCAGATAATTTTGATCGAGTACTTGATCCTGGAAGTGTTAATAATAATTCAGTTCAGTTGGATGGCCCCGTACCTCTAATTTTTTCAAGACCTGTAGCAGCTGACACTTCTGCTTCTGTATATTTCCAAACTCAATCAGGGTACGACCATATCAATATTCCTGGTAGAGTTGAGGTTGCTGGCGCGCTAATAAATATTTACCCAGAACAACCATTAAAGGCTGATACAGACTATGATTTACAGGTTTCAGGTATTACAAGTGTCACAGGGCAGGAGCATAATTGGATATTTTTAGATATAAAAACAACAGATAGTATTATTCCTAATTTAACAAGCTCCAATTATTTCTATCAAGACAATCAATATCCTACGTTGAGTGTTGAGGACAGTATTTTAAATAAAGGGCAGGTTCTATCTTATCAATGGGTTGATTTAAATGGTGTAGGCATTGAATTTGATGACGAAAATGCAGTTTCTACAAGTTTTAGTCTACCAGAAGTTGTTGAATCAGATATCACTATTGAAGTGATACTTACTAATGACTTAGGTGAGCGTGCAAAGGAAAGAATAACTTTGCAGTATTTGCCTTACTCAGGAACGTACCTTTTTATAGATGGTATTAAAGATGATTATGTTAGCTTAGGGAAGAAGATCATAGAGACGCAGGCAACAGGTGATTTTTCTGTGTCGCGTGATTCAAATGATCAATCCCACTTAGAGTTTCTATTTGAAAGTGATGAAAGTAATTGGAGTTTAAATCTAAAAGCCCCTGGTGATGCAAGCTTGTCTGTTGGAGAGTATTTAAATGCTACCCGTTACCCTTTTCAAGGTGAATCGTCGGCTGGTTTAGATCTCTCTGGGGAGCATAGAGGATGTGGTAGGCTTTATGGGCAATTTGAGATTTTTGAGTTAGAAGAGAACTCTAAAAATGAAGTCCAAAAACTGGCTGTAAATATTACGCAGAGTTGTGAGAGCAGTGAATCTCCAGAATTAAAGGGCTATATTCGATTTAATTCAGCAGTGCCTTTGAATCCATAATTATAAATAATGAAACGCGGCTCAGGCCGCGTTTTGAATGGAAGTTAACGCATTAGCCAGCCATCAGCCATTTCTTCTATTGTGACTTCATTAGATGTTTCATTTTCACCGTATCCTTGTGAACTTAAAATGTATTCAACACTGCAAGAGTAAACGGTTTTACTTTTCAATACAGTTGTTTATTGAGAGGTTTTCAATTGTTGAATGCAGAGATAAACAAGTAGAGATTTTTAGAAGGGTATGTATCCTTCCCACCGGACAAACCTTGTATTGATTTAACAAGTTCAAGCTTCCCATTCATTGTATCTTCAATACCTGAACTGCTAGGTCCTCCGCAGGAGGTAAGAAGCCTTGAAACCGTTATTGCAAAAGCCGAATTTACAAAGTGTTTTTATTTTTAATTATATTTATCAATTGATTGAGTGTTTATTAGTAATGTAGCATGAAAACCATACTGCTTTGCCTTTTGTACAAAACATACAAATTAAATAATTCCAGGGGCTAGTCTTTTTATACTATATGATGTGTTTATTAATACATATAAGCAATAGCGAAACCTAGCAAAGCAAGTATGCAGCAAATAGTCATATTAATTGTTTTAAGTTTTTTAAATTGGCTAATTTTTGGAGCATCAATGGTCGATAAAAAGCCATTTTTTAGTGATTCATGTAAGTTAGCAGCAATAGCGGAGCGTGAAGTATTACCTAGTGTATTTTGAGCTAACTGCTGCCACCGGGTTTGGTATGTCTGCGCTAAGTGTGTAAGTAATACCAATCTGCATAAAGATTAAGTCAATTTTATCCAGTCTCTAGAGCATATGCTTTTAACCGTATCAGGAACAGAAATGAATTTATTCCACGCTTGCGAAACCTGTTCGACTATTTCTTCATAACCACTAAACACACGATTAGATAGACAGTGTTGCCGTATCCAACTCCATACTTGCTCTATTGGATTTAACTCCGGGGAGTAAGGCGGAAGTTTTATTAGCGTGACATTATTGAATGGTTGTACCGTATCAATAGTATGCCAACCAGCGCCATCAACGATCACGACCGCATGACGTCCTGCCTCCGTGGCTTTTGATATTAATTCCATGTGTTGCGTCATGACCTCTTTATTGACGATAGGGCTGATCAGCGCTTCTGTTTTACCATTACTTGGGCAGACTGCACCAAATAAGTATCCATACTCAAACTGCTGTTGTTTTATTGCACGGGGTCTCGTGCCTGTTTCAGCCCATAAGCGTGTTGTTTGATTCTGTTGTCCAAACCGTGCTTCATCTTGAAACCAAACATCAATGCGCTCTAAAGGGAGATGTCCTGGGGTGTGAAGGATCGTTTCCACTTGGAACTTTTTTAAAAGCCTCTTGGCTTTCTTTTGACTGCTTTGGGTGCTTAGAACGGCTTGTGATCCAGCTAAACCCACGCTTCTTGAGCAGTTTGTAAATATGATCGGTGTGATATCTAATGTTGAACTGGTCATAAATATACTGAGCAATATCTTCCCCCATTAGTCTGCCTCCTTCTGAAGAACTTGCTGACTGTTTTACATAATCTGACAGTGTATTTAGTTGTTGTGAGGTTAATTTAGCTGGACGACCTTTAATCGGTTTGTTGTTCAAGCCAGCAACGCCATTGTTAAGGTAGTTTGAAACCCATTTAATGACACTGCCGCGCGCTGTATTTAGGCGCTTAGCAATATTCGTTCTGTTTTCACCCTCAAAGAATAATGAAACAGCAAGCAGGCGTATGCGCTTTCTTGCATTAGGCTCTTTACGTGATAAAGCTAAAAGTTGCTTGGATTTTTCTAAGTTCAATTTAGTAAAAGTAGATAAGTATCAGTGTGCTAATTAGATCACATAATTTGGCAGATTGGTATAATGTGTTATATTTTCGATCTTCTATAATGAATAGCGCACAAATTAAGATAAACGCCACTATAGGATAATTTCCTATATTAACCCTCTCAATTGATTCTCTTTAAAAACATAAATAGTTTTAGACTCAAGTGCAATTGTTTACGTTTTATTTATTTTTAAGCTCGTAAACTTTGCTTATTTAATCTATAGCCAAAAACCACTCACCGCGATTACTTCCTTTGTATTTATTAACAGGCTAAGCTGCAACTTTATACTTTTAGGAACATGCTATGAAATTATTAACTGCGGCAACTTTATTGCTGGCGTCTACGGCGGCGTTTGCTCGCCCTGCGCCTTTGGTATCTATCCCAACTCATGATGGCTTTTTTGATAATATTGCCGCCCATTGTGGTAAAGCTTTTGAGGGTAAAGTAACGGTTGATAATGCCACTGGTCCTAGCTCGTTTGCGGGTAAAAAATTAGTCATGCATGTTCGTAAATGCACTGATAGCGAGTTACAAGTACCGTTTCATGTAGGTGATGATGCATCACGTACGTGGATCATTACCAAAACCGGTAGTGGTTTGAGTTTAAAACACGATCATCGCCATCAAGATGGGACTGATGATGTATCGACTATGTACGGTGGTCATACGGTTGATGCTGGGTTTGCTAACGTGCAGTCGTTCCCTGCGGATCAGTATTCAAAAGAATTGTTTGTTAGCCAAGGTATTCCACAATCTATCGGTAATACATGGCAGATGTATATTTACCCTGAAAAGTTTACTTATCGTTTAATTCGCCAAGGCCGCGAGTTTCGCGTTGATTTTGATTTAACAAAACCAATTACACCACCGCCAGCGCCTTGGGGTTATAAAGACTAAAGATTAGTCTTTGCTGGGCTTTGTCTCACATTGTAGTAATACCGTTAAAGGTGGCTGATAGGCGCGGGGTTTGGTTGGGAAACGATCATACTCTTGTACACCATCAGTCACTTTTAGCATAAACGGATTACCACGGCATAAACGGTCAGCATGGCGCAATAAAAATACACTTTGATTTTTAAAGTGCTGATAGTCGTCAGATTGAATTTCTAGATGATAGTTATTTGCGTCTAATTTTGTTTGGTAATAATGGACTTTTTCATCGAAGTCATAGAGTTTTTCGGTTTCACCTTTTTCTGCTAATACCGCATTACTGCCTATTAATAGTGCCAGTGCACTGATAATTACTAGCCTATTTGCTGTTTTTCCTTTCATAAACCTTTAACTCCATTATTGTATTGAGCGCACTATTTAATTACAGTGATGCAACGAGTTATGCTGTAAGTCTAACACCCAAAAAGGGAAAATGTGATGTTCAAACAAATAAAACAACTATTTTCAGCTTTTGATGAGCAACCAGCTCAGCTGCAAGAGCATGATTTGAAAACGGCTGTAGCGGCATTATTGATTGAAGTCATGCGTGCTGATCGCGAGCAGCAAGACGATGAATTGAAAACGTTATCTCTGACTTTAAAAAAGTATTTTAATTTGAGTGATGAAGACGTTAGTGAGCTAATGCAAAGCGCAGGAAAAAGTTTGGATGACGCGATTGATTACTTTCAGTTTTCTAAACAAATTAATGATCAATGCAGCGCAGAGCAACGCATTGAAATTATAGAGCTGCTATGGCGCTTAGCGTATGCCGATGGTGAGTTAGATCCGCAAGAAGAGTATGTAATTCGCCGTGTTTCTAACTTGTTGTATGTCGCGCATGAGGATTTTATCGCTGCCAAGTTAGCAGCGACAAAGCTTTCTTAAGCGGTTTATTTATTTAATTTGCTGGCAACGCTGACGAGCTGCTGAGCAAGGCCTGCAATTCGTTCTGCTGTCACTGGGTCACTAATGCGGCCATTTTCATCAAGCAAAGTGTGAATTGCAGGTACGGCAAGTTGATCTGCCAATACCAAGCTGCCGATACCCGATAAAATATCGCGAACGTGATTTAGACCACGCAAGCCACCTAAGCCTCCCGGTGATGAGGCGTATAAAGCCGTTACCTTGTTACGAAATGCTGGAACTGCGCCTTGCTCAGTACGTGATGCCCAATCAATGGCATTTTTTAGTACCGCGGTAATTGAACCGTTATATTCAGGGCTCGCAAGTAAGATGCCATCTGCAGCGCGTAGTTTGTCTTTTAATAACTGAGCGCCTACTGGTGTGCCTTGCGCTTCAACGTCTTCGTCAAACATGGGTAAGTTTAGATCTGCCAGTTTAATTACTTCAACTTCTGCACCGCTTTCTAATGCAAAGCGGGCTGCTTCATTGATCAATTTTTGGTTAAAGCTGTCTTTACGTAAGCTGCCTGCTAAGGCAATAATTTTTGGTGCTGTCATGGTGGTCGCCTTCAATAACGTAGTTGGGTTTGCCTGTTAACTACTTTAGCAAATATTTACTTGCAGAAAAGCCAAATAAACGCAAAACTTATGTGCATATACGCACACTTAAGGTTAAGGGCAGGTATGGCGATTCAATTTGATGACTGGCAAGATGTAAAAGTAGCCTATGAAGTTGCGCGGTTAGGAACGTTAACAGCGGCGGCTGAAAAGCTCAACGTCCATCACAGTACGGTACTTAGGCGCATTAATAACCTAGAGCAAAGTTTAAATGCACGTTTATTTCATCGTCATGCCCGGGGTTATAAAGTAACTGAGATTGGCGCTAAACTCTTTACAGCAGCGCAGTCTATTAATAGTGAACTTGAACGCTTACACAATGATATTATTGCCGCAGATAGTACTTTGCGTGGTAGTTTATTGCTTACAACGGTCAGTGGTTTTATTGATGTACTGAGTGATGTGTGTGAACAATTTCAAAGTTTACATCGACAGGTGCAGCTGGAAGTTATATTAGATCAAAACCGGTTACGTCTTGACCACGGCCAAGCACATATAGCGGTTCGCGCAGGTCCTCGTCCTGATGAAGGTGATTATATCGCCCAGCATTTGGCGCATTTGTCGTCAGGATTTTATGCATCAAAGCGTTATATTGATAAGCATGGCGTGCCAAAAAGTATTAAGCAATTGCCGTTGCATAATTTTGTTTCGGGGGTGGCCGGCTATAATGGCAAAGTGCCTTATTTTGTTTGGGTTGATGAAAATATACCAACTTCACAAGTGAAATTACGCGTGTCTGAAACCTCAGAGGCAACCCGTGCGATTGTTAAAGGCTTGGGAATTGGCGGGATGCAGCATGACGTGGCGGCGCAGTATGCTGATTTAGTACCAATACTAGCGGATGAACTGAGTTGGCCAACGGATTTATGGCTAGTAACCCATCACTTAGTGCACCGAACAGCTAAGGTACAGGCGTTCAGTCAGCTTTTAAAAGCGTATTTTAAGGAGCATAAGCTCGCGTAATTTAGCTGCGTTAATCTTTCTATCAGCAAAAACGTGGCTAAATAGTATTTAGCCACGTTTTGTTTAACGACTGAGAAAAATTAATTAACGTCCTTTTAAATTACGCATGTCTGCTTGTACGTTACGATAAAACCGACCTAAGCTTCTATCTTGGCTACGTAATTGCGCAAGGCTCTGAGTATTGCGTTGCTGCTCTTTTAACAGTTTTTGATAATTAGTGATACGCCGCTGCGTTAATAAGCCTTTTTGTAACGCAGCTAGCACCTGACAACCGGGTTCTAGCTGATGACTACAATCGGCAAATCGACACTGCTGCGCCAGTTCACTTATATCGTTAAAAGTAAGCTCTACACCTTGTTGACAGTCACTTAGTTGCAGCTCGCGTATGCCGGGAGTATCGAGTAACAGCGCTCCTACGTTAAGAACATGCAATGCTCGATGAGTCGTGGTGTGGCGACCTTTGCTGTCGTCCTCACGAATTGCACCAGTGTCACTTAGCTGCTGTTCACATAAGCTATTAACTAAGCTGGATTTACCTACACCCGAAGACCCAACAAAAGCTAATGTTTGACCTTTGCCGCACCATGGCATTAATTGCTCAACACTGCCACGCTCTAATGCATTAACAGACAGCACGGTTAAGTGATTATCAAGCGCTGTTAGTTGTGCTATATGTTGCTCTGGTTCTGCACATTGATCGCGTTTGGTCAGTACAACAACGGGTAAACACTCACTTTGATATGCTAACGCTAAGTAGCGCTCAAAGCGGCTTAGATTGAAATCTTGATTATGCGAGCTGACAATAAACAAAGTATCAATATTAGCGCCAATAAGCTGTTCACTTAATTTACTTCCCGCACTTTTGCGACTGAGCAATGTTAAGCGTTCAAGCAATCGGGTAAACAGCCAGTGTTCGTTGTGTTGCGTAAGTAATATCCAGTCACCCACAGTTAAGGGGGGATGATCTGAATTTACCAATACCTTGTGGCAACCCTGCGCACTCTGTACAACAAAGTGGTCGCGATGGTAGGTAATGATCCGTGCAATCAGTGTGTGCTCTAAATCATTGAGCGTAAGTTGTTGTTGGAAAAATGCACGCCAACCCAGTTGGCTTAAACTTAAATTAGTATTCATATAACCCCATTACTGCAAAGAGTAAAAATAACAAAGGGGTTTGCTGTTAAATTTTAGCTATCAACAGCGCCCCGGCTAATGGCCGGGCAAAACTTAATATTAAAAAATAAAATTAAGCACTTACTTGCCCAGCAAGGGGGTTTAATACAATCATCAAATATCTCCTGTTTAGATGTTTATTGTGGTTTTACACCAGTTGGCACTATAGCCAAGTTTGGGTGTATAAAATACACATTAAATAGATTTTTTTACTGTAATACCGAGACGTTTGGCTAATCGCACTAAGTTAGCGCGATCAACTTTTAATGTTCGTGCTGCACTGGCCCAGTTGTAATTATGTTGTTCTAGCTGTTGGCTGATTAAATGCTGAGTAAATGTATCCGTTGCTTGTTTGAGCGAGAAATTTTGTTTATTTATGTTATTGTTATCGGCAGTTGTTAATGCGACAGGCGCTGGGTTATTTGTACTTAGGTTAAGTTCACAATGAGCAGGTTCAATAGTAATTATTGCTTGCTGCCACTGGCTTTGTTTGGCTTTTAATGCTGCACGGCTGATCACATGCTCAAGTTCTCGCACATTTCCCGGCCAGTCATATTGAGTGAGTAGTAGTTGCGTTTCGACGCTGAGTTTGAGTTGTTTGATAGCTAGCTTACGGGCTGTTCTTTCAACAAAGTAACCTGCAAGTAAAATTACATCGTTTTCGCGTTGTTTAAGTGGCGCAACGTTGAGCGGGTAAACACTTAACCGATGATATAAATCGGCTCGAAAACGCCCTTGAGCGACTTCGTTTTTTAAATGCCTGTTTGTAGCCGCAATAACCCTTACATCGACGTATTTTACTTCATCTTCGCCAACCGTTTGGATTTCACCACTTTGTAAGACGCGCAATAGTTTACTTTGCATGGCAAGTGGCAGTTCACCAATTTCATCTAAAAATAAGGTGCCACCATCAGCCAGCTGAAACTTGCCTTGACGTGCATTATGGGCGCCGGTAAATGCGCCTTTGGCGTGGCCAAAAAATTCACTTTCGGCGAGGTTCTCTGGTAATGATGCACAATTCAAGTGAATTAACGGCATTTCGCTACGCTTTGAATGAAGATGGATATTGCGTGCTACTAGCTCTTTACCTACCCCGGTATCACCTTGGATCAAGACACTAAACTCAGAAGCCGCCACTAGTTTTATATCGCTTCGAAGGGCTTGCATGGCCGTGCTTTGGCCGATGATCTCTGCACCATCGCGGGTAAGCGCTTCGCGGTTTAGCTCTTGCACTAAAGCGCTACTATGTTGCGCGTGGTTTTGATATTGCTGCAGTTTTAATACAGTTTGCAAATGCGCGGTGCAAAGCGTACCTAGTTGAGTAAATAGCTCAAGGTCAAAACTGTCGAATGCATTTGCATCGAGACTGTCGAGGGTGATCACACCGAGTAAGTTATCTTCGCTATCAAGTAGGGGGATGCCTAAGCAAGCATGAACAGGGATATCGCCAGTTTTGCTCGATAGTAAACCGTCGTACGGATCAGGAATTGGGCAATCATGGGCAAACTGTAATGGTTGCTTAGCGTTGCAAATAGCATGTAAACGTGGATGCTCGTTTATTACAAAGCGTCGTCCTAGGGTGTCAGGCGTCAGTCCATGAATAGCTTGTGGTTTTAACACATCGCCTTGTAAGGTAAGCAGTGCAATAGCGTCACTGGGTATTACTTGCTTGATACACTGAATTAACTGCTGAAAAGGCTGCTTTTGGTCGCTCACTTTAGCAAGCACAAGGGCGACATTAAGTAAGCTTTGTTTATCTGCCATGTCAAAATGACTCAAATGTGTTTTTATCTTATTTAAAGGTGAGTCATAAAGACTTTTTTGTCAATAGTAAAATAGTTAATATGTTGAATAATAAGCAGTTTAAATCTTGGCTCGGCTTGTGCAGTAGCGTGTTATAAATACCTAGATAGATGAGTCTAATACGCTGATGCGAGCAATCAATTTAACCGAACCAATGCCCAAAAAAGTGCGTTTTTATCAAGTCAGTCAATGGCCGTTATGGATGTTAGCATTTCGGCCCTACTTTTTAGGAGCTGGCTTGTTGGCCGTTTTGTCGATTAGTTATTGGTTACTCATTTTAACAGGCCATGCCAGATGGCAATTGACTATGCCAGCAACACTTTGGCATGCCCATGAAATGATGTTTGGCTTTGCAGGCGCTGTAGCTGTGGGGTTTTTATTAACCGCAGCACAAACTTGGACCGGGGTTGCGAGTATTAATGGTCGTAAATTGATGTTGCTAACCCTAGTGTGGCTAGCAGCTCGTGTTGCGTTTTTTATTACCAGTGCAGGTATTGAAAACTTTAGTTTATATGCGGTGTTATTGTTCCAATTGCTTTGGTGGTTAGGTGCAGTTATGGCGCTGGCTAATATGCTCCTTAAAGCTGGCAATAAAAATAACTACCAATTTTTACCGATGCTAAGCGCATTGTGTGTGCTCAATATTATTTATTTATGCTTAGCAATACAACAAAACATGCTACTTGCATTGGCAGTCGCCGATACCGCAGTACTAGTAATGACCTTACTTGTCGGTGTGGTGGCTGGGCGGGTATTACCTTTTTTTACTGCTCGTGGTCTTGGTTTAGCGGAGCAAGTGCGTACTCCTCGTTTAGATAAAGTGCTGCTTTACAGCTCATTGTTTGCTGTCGCGCTTTATTTTATCAGCCAATTATTTATAGCAAGCGTTAATCCTGGTTGGGCATTGGCTGTTGTTGCTGTAGTGCATTTAAGTCGCTCATTGTTGTGGTGGAATAATCAAATGCTCAAAGTACCACTGTTATGGTCGTTGCACTTCTCCTATCTAGCTCTTGGGCTTGGTTTAGTATTGCTTGCGCTGAGTTTTTACAGCTCGGTTATTTTGTTTAAAGACGCGCTGCATATGATCACTATAGGTACGATTGGCATGATGATCTTAGCGATGATGACGCGGGTATCTCATGGTCATACTGGCCGCCCTTTAACTATTCCTCACTTTATGGCTGTGGCGTTTGCTTTAGTGTTTATTGCAGCAATTATTCGTTCGTTATTACCTGTTGTTATTGGGCCACACATCGCATGGCAGCTGAGTGCTGTACTGTGGATCGTGGCATTTTTATTGTTCTTATTCCACTGTATTCCTATTTTAACGCGGCGTCGTGTTGATGGGCGTCGTGGTTAAAGGAAGTTGTATGTTATCTGATAAAACCATTGAAATAGTAAAAAGCACAGCGCCTTTATTGGCGCTGGCGGGCACCGTTGTCACGGAGCATTTTTATAACCGGCTGTTTAGTCATAACCCTGAGCTGCAGGATATTTTTAATATGGCCAATCAACGTAGTGGCCGTCAGCAATTTGCATTATTTAATGCCTTGGCTGCGTATGCTCAAAATATTGATAATTTAGCCGTATTAAAAGAGGCGCTGGCACGCATTAATCATAAGCATACCAGCATGCATATTTTACCTGAGCATTATCCAATTGTTGGTGGACACCTGATTGGCACTTTAAAAGAATTGATCCCTGAGCAATTTACAGCTGAAGTTGAATATGCATGGCGTGAGGCTTACGCACTACTTGCTGATATTTGTATTACCGAAGAAGCGGCGCTATACGAGCACAGTAAAAATAACCACGGTGGCTGGTCGGGTACTAGAGCATTTGTTATTGCTAAAAAACAGCCTGAATCAGAGTTAGTAACCAGTTTTACTTTAGTGCCAGTCGATGGTAAAGCGGTAATGACTCATAAACCAGGGCAGTATTTAGGTATCAAAGTAAAACCAGCTTATGCACAGTATAGTGAGATACGCCAATACTCTATTTCTCAGCAAAGTAATGGTGAAAATTACCGTATTAGCGTGAAAAAAGAGTTATTGCCAGCAGCGGGGATTGTATCTAATTATTTGCACTCACTTGATGAGGGCAGCGTTGTGGAGCTTTATCCACCGGCTGGAGACTTCTTTTTACGCGCAAATAAAAAACCTGTGGTATTAATTTCTGCGGGCGTTGGCCAAACACCGATGCTGGCAATGCTACAAACATTATTATGTGATACATCGAATCAAGCGGTCACCTATTTACACGCCTGTGAAAATATCCTGCAGCATTCATTTAGTCAGTTTTTGGCAGAGCAAGCCGCGGCGCATACTCGATTAAATTACTACACTTGGTTTAATCAAGGTGGCGAGGGAGCTAAGTTTACTGGATTGATGAATGTCAGCGCTGTTGCTGAGCAGCTACCGCTTGAAGAAGGTGATTTCTACATCTGTGGCCCAACGGGGTTTATGGCTGCAATTAAACAGCAATTACTCGTATTAGAAGTTGCTGCTGAGCGTATTCACTACGAGGTGTTTGGCCCACATCAAGATATTTAATGACGAAACTAAATGCAGGTTTTAAGTGAAAAGGCGCGAAATGCGCCTTTTTTATGGTTTTGGCTATTTAAAGTACAGCATTGCTATTTTTCGCTGCCAAAGCTTGGTTTTGCCATGCGGTAAATAATTTTTGTTGCTTGTCGGAAATTTTTAAACCATAGGTTTTTTGCATATAAAAATAAGCATCGGCAATGCGTTTTCGTGCATAAAAGGGCGGCTCTACCACACGCTGTTTAAAATCTACCTTTACTTGGCAGCGACCATATTGGCTTGCATTACCTGCAATCATGCCAAAGCTATAATTAGAGCGGTCTGCGTTTATTTCACCAATTGCCGGAGCGAGATTATTTATATCAGCTTCCATTTTCCGAAATTGCGCACTGACTTTAATGCAATTTTTTCGGCCGCCATCTTGCCAGCATTGTAGCTGGTGACCAAATTCCCATGCAGACACAATATGTTCCCACTCAATCCGAGTTGCGCGCGCATTTGGTTTGCCTGAACGAGTAACCGCATTGCGAGGCACATAACCACATGCATTTGGGTCGGGCACCAGTTTTTTACCTTGGCGTTTAATATTACAGCCACAATAGAGGCTGGTGGCGTTATCAGGAAGGGTTTTGATGAGGTGTTTTTTTGCGCTGTAAAAACTGGTGAATTGTTCTGCATAAAGGTTAAAACTCACACAACACAATACCAGCGCAATAATTAAATGCGGCATATCCAATCACTTTAGTGAACTACAGGAAGCGCTAGTTTAGAGCGATTATTCAAAAAGTAAATCGCTTAACTGTGTGATGTAGTGGGAATTTTAACTCATCTACAAGGTAAGGTTAGCTACTTGGGCGACGGGAAGTACGTTTTCTAAAACGGATATTTTGTAGTAATAAAATAAAGCCAGTTAAACAAAACAATATGCTACTGGCTGCAAAACTAATTAATAATGGGTTATTAAAATCTTCACGTTGATCATAGTCCATTATGTGTAACATCCAGAAAAAATCGAAAATTCGCCAAATTGTGCTGCGAACAGTAATAACTTGGCCACTATCAGCGGATAAATATAGTGTGGTGTTAAACGTATCGTCAAAATTTACTTGCCAAATATTTTCTTTAAAGCCAACTTCGCGAGTACCTTTAGCTAGTTTGATCGCGTCTGTTACTTGCGCATTAATTAATAGATGAGCTTGGGCATTGGCAATAATTTGCGCTTTACTCGGTGCTACCAAAGGACGGCCAGTAACTCCGTTAAAGCTGTACTCACCGTTACTGTTGCTCACAATAATGGTAGGGATTGTTAAAAAGTGACTATAACTAATTTGTCTTGGTTGAGTAATTTGTGCAACGATATTATCAACTGAGGCTAGATAATCAGCTTGTTTGAATGGGTTATTTAATTGCCGCGCAGCTAAATGTTTACCGTGAACTTTTTCAAGCGGTATAGCACTCATAATTAAACCACCGAGTAACCATGCAAAAATTTGTAGCGCTAATAAGTAACCTAACCATTTGTGAAACTTACGCGCATGTTTAAAAATGCGTTTATCCATAGTGACTACCTGTTTGTTATTAGTGCGGTATTCTATAAATTATATTGAGTTTGCCAATGTGGCAAATTGTCGCATCAACAAAATAAAACTAGCTACTCTAGATTTGGTATATACGCAAAATTAGGTTAAAGTTTGCGTTGTTATTAACGCAGGGTAAAAATGAAACAATGTCGGAAATTCAATTTTTAAATGTAGATCTAGAGCTTGAATCAAAGCAAGATATTAGTTTGTTAGTTGCAGACTTAAAAAAAAGTGCTGTGGTTTTGCATTACGATAAAGATGAGTACCGTCAACTAGCACGTATTGAGTCTAATGAAGACGTTATCTCACCAGATAAAGCGATTAACCACTTATGTGAGTTAATTGAATCTTGCTCACGCAATGCATTAAAGCAGTGGTTATCATGCTCAAAGCGCACCTTTGATATTGGCTTTGAATCAGGCACTTCGCCAAAATGCTTTAATCAAGCGCTCAGTGCCGATACTTTATTGCGTATTTCTGCTATTGGCGCAGGTATTGAAATTACAATTTATCCACTTTCAAGTTAGCCTTTTCGCTCTACAATTGCTGCGGTCATTCTTGATACGCAGCACAGTTCTCCACGACTATTGGTGATTTTTATTTCCCATACGGATGTACGCTTGCCTAAGTGTAGTGGTGTTGCTATCGCGGTTAATATACCATTACGTGATGCTTTTAGATGATTGGCATTGATCTCCTGGCCAACACAATAAAACTTTGTAAAATCAACAGCAAAGTTTGCAGCATAACTCGCCACCGTTTCTGCAAGTACAACATTTGCGCCGCCATGCACCATACCCATAGGGTTATGATGAGCTGGGATCGCGGGCATCGTTGCTACTAAATAATCATCGCCTATTTTACTTATTTCAATGCCCATGGTTTTCATCAATGTGCCTTGACCACTTATGCCGTCATCAAGTTGCTTACATTGTGCTAGGGTGATCGGTTGATACCAAATACTCATCTGTCTACCTCACTAAGTTATTTACTAAATCAGTCTACACTTTTAAACATTTTCCTACAGTTAAGATCATAAAAATAGATAAAATGTACCTATATTATCTAACTGTTAATGGATCTTAAGGATGAAAGTAAAGGTATTTGGATGTGGTGCAATATTATTAATGAGCCTTGTTGCTCAGCCGCAGGCTGTTGCTAGTACCCAACATCAACTCGATATTGGTTTTACCGATTTAGCTGGTTTAGATGAATCTTTTTTAGGCGCACGATACCGATATTTTGCGCAAGATCTTGAATCTTTGACTGGTCCATACGAGCTAAAAGCGTATTTAAATCAAGTCAATAATTATGCTATTGGTGGGTTTGCTAATGATGATTTTAGCTATTTAAATGCCGATGCTGCCATCTATGGTCCCGCAGGATTAGTTATTAGTGCCAGCGCGCAGCGCCTCTGTGAGGATAATAGCTATTGGCAAAATACTGATTATTTAGTGAGTGCCGCTGTTGGTAAGCAAATGAATGAGCAGTTACAACTAGGGTTCAATGTATATTACAGTCGCTTAGAGCGCCATGATATGTGGTTTGGCAAAGATAATGAAAGAGTCGCGGTTGAATGGACTTATGCTCCTTATGTTCGTTGGACAAATATAGTTAGCAATCAAGGTTGGGATTTAGAGCTAAAGCAATTGGCAGGGCGTTATCGTTATGTGCAGGGGCAGGCGGTTTATTATGTAAATCAAGCATGGTCAGTGGGAGTCGTTGCCAATATTCGGAATCAGAAAAATCTAAAAGACAACTATGAACTGCAAACGCAATATTGGTTTAATCAACATGTAGCATTAAAGTTTGGTCTTGGATCTGCGCTTGATTCTGGAAGTGGTTTAAATAGTATGAGCTTGTTATTAACGGCGCGATTTTAAGCCAATTTATATTTGCGATTTTCAGATAACTGTATATACTCACAGTTAAATGTACTGTATGGAAAACCAGTTGTATGCGCCCATTAACGAATCGCCAAGCTCAAATTCTCGAACTTATTAAAGTTTTTATTAAAGATACCGGTATGCCGCCAACCCGTGCTGAGATTGCGCAAACGTTAGGTTTTAAAAGTGCTAATGCAGCGGAAGAACATTTAAAGGCATTAGCGAAAAAGGGCGTTATTAAAATGAAGCCCGGTGCTAGTCGAGGTATTCAGTTAGTTGAAGAGGATGAGCCGGAACAACTTGGTTTACCTCTAATAGGCAGAGTTGCCGCTGGTGAGCCTATTTTGGCAGAGCAGCATGTTGAAAGTCATTGCAAAATAGATCCACTCTTGTTTAAACCGGCTGCTGATTTTTTACTGCGTGTGCAAGGCATGAGTATGAAAGACATTGGTATTATGGATGGCGATTTATTGGCTGTACACAGCACTCAAGTTGCTGAAAATGGCCAAGTGGTGGTTGCCCGTGTTGATGACGATGTAACAGTAAAACGCCTTGAAAAAGCAGGTAAAAAAGTTTTTTTACATGCTGAAAATGATGAATTTTCACCGATTGAAGTGGATCTTGAACATGAATCTTTCAATATTGAAGGGTTAGCTGTTGGGGTGATCCGCAACGCTGATTGGATGTAAATTTTTTGATCTATATTTTGCACCAAATTGGTGAAGTTTGGTGCATTTAATTTTTTACCGCTTTAATGGCTAGATTTTATACTTAGCTATAGCGTCCTAAGCCCTATCAAATCTACTTGTCAGCTACTTTTAGCCCTCTAATATTATCCCTAATTACAAAATAACGCGCTGATTTTTAGCTGTTATTTATGCACCAAAAAAGAATTAAATTGCTCTTAAAACTTGCTAATTGTTCATTTTTTAACTAATTGGTTAATACACTGTGTTAACAGCTACTTTAAAAGTCTAACAATTTTGCTCAATAGCATAATTTAGGGTTGCGTTAATATTCAGTAACAATAAAAAATAACGAATTGGCGCGAATAAAGCTGTGCCGCCTTTTCGCTTTGCGTTTTGCAATAGCATTTAAAGGAGCCGTCACATGGGTAAATTGAGCTCTACCTTGTGGCTTATATTGTTTGTTCTACCGCAGCAAGTATTGGCTAATAGCCAGTTTAATATGCGTAAGGGCGTAACAGATATAAGTAATGATGTTTATCAGCTGCACATGACAATATTTATTATATGTTGTGTGATTGGGGTCATCGTGTTCGCCGTGATGTTTTGGGCACTGATCCACCACCGTAAATCTAAAGGGGCAAAACCAGCCCAATTTCATGAAAGTACTAAAGTTGAAATCCTTTGGACGGCAATCCCGTTTGTGATTTTAATTGGTATGGCAATTCCTGCGACAAAAACTTTGATTGCAATGGAAGATGCTAGTAAAGCTGATCTCACGATTAAAATTACTGGTTCTCAATGGAAATGGCATTATGAGTACATGGGTGAAGATGTTGAGTTTTATTCAATGCTTGCTACACCTCAAGATGAAATAACTAATCTTGCAAATAAAAACCCTAATTACCTGCTTGAAGTTGATAAACCTTTGGTGTTGCCAATTAATCAAAAAGTACGATTTTTAATGACCTCAGACGACGTTATTCATTCTTGGTGGGTGCCTGATTTTGCAGTGAAAAAAGATGCTAACCCTGGGTTTATCAATGAAACTTGGACCAGAATTAATGAAGAGGGCATTTATCGAGGGCAATGTGCAGAACTATGCGGAAAGGATCATGGCTTTATGCCTGTGGTGGTTGAAGCTAAATCTGAGCAAGCATTTGCAAACTGGCTGAGCGAAGCTAAGCAGGCAAAAGCAAACGCTGCAATTGCTGATGCTGCATTATTAGATCAAACATTACCAAAAGAAGAATTAATGACACTCGGCGAGCAAGTCTATATGGCCAGTTGCGCTGCGTGTCACCAACCAACAGGTATGGGCTTACCGGGGGTTTTCCCGGCGCTCAAAGGCAGTCCGGTAGTATTAGGAGATATTAAAGATCATATTGATGTAGTGCTTCATGGTCGCCCAGGTACCGCTATGCAAGCATTTGACAAGCAGTTATCAATCAAGCAGCTAGCAGCTGTGATCACCTATAAGCGTAATGCATGGGGCAATGACACTGGGGATGTAATTCAACCGAGTCAGATACAAGCCGCGATTGATGCAACTTCGGAGGCTAAATAATGAGTAGCGTAACAGAGCAACAACATGATCAAGCTGCACACCATGATGGACATCATCATCCTGCGAAAGGTTTTAAACGCTGGCTTTATACTACTAACCATAAAGATATCGGTAGCTTATATTTAATTTTTTCGTTGACGATGTTTTTAATTGGTGGCGCCATGGCGATGGTGATCCGCGCAGAGTTATTTCAACCTGGCTTACAGTTAGTAGAGCCTCACTTTTTCAATCAAATGACCACAGTACATGGCTTGATTATGGTATTTGGTGCCGTTATGCCGGCCTTTACAGGATTGGCTAACTGGATGGTACCACTCATGATTGGCGCACCAGATATGGCATTACCACGGATGAATAATTGGAGCTTTTGGATTTTACCTTTTGCTTTTATTATTTTACTGGCATCCCTGTTTATGCCAGGTGGTGGCCCGGCATTTGGCTGGACTTTTTATGCACCACTGTCAACAACTTACAGTAACGATAATACCGCATTATTTGTTTTTGCTATTCACATCATGGGTATTAGCTCAATTATGGGCGCAATCAATGTGATTGTAACTATCGTTAATTTACGTGCGCCAGGTATGACTTGGATGAAGCTGCCGCTGTTTGTGTGGACATGGCTTATCACCGCTTTTTTATTGATTGCTGTGATGCCGGTATTGGCCGGTGCTGTGACTATGGTATTGACTGATAAGTATTTTGCAACCAGCTTTTTTGATGCTGCTGGGGGCGGTGATCCGGTGATGTTCCAGCACATATTTTGGTTTTTTGGTCACCCTGAAGTGTACATTATGATTCTGCCAGCCTTTGGCATTATCTCGACTATAGTGCCGACCTTTTCACGTAAAAAATTATTTGGTTATGCCTCTATGGTATATGCCACATCTTCGATTGCTTTACTTAGCTTTATAGTTTGGGCGCATCATATGTTTACCACAGGTATGCCTGTCGCTGGCGAATTATTTTTTATGTATGCAACTATGCTGATATCGGTGCCAACTGGGGTCAAAGTATTTAACTGGGTAGCCACCATGTGGCGTGGTTCGATTAGTTTTGAAGTGCCTATGTTATTTAGTATTGCGTTTATTGTGTTATTCACTTTAGGTGGTTTCTCTGGGTTGATGCTGGCGATTACTCCTGCTGATTTTCAATACCATGATACTTATTTTGTGGTGGCGCATTTTCATTATGTGTTAGTGACTGGGGCGATATTTTCAATTATGGCCGGGGCGTATTATTGGCTGCCAAAATGGACGGGAAATATGTTCAATATCACCTTGGCTAAATGGCATTTTTGGTTGTCGTTAGTGAGCGTGAATGTATTGTTTTTCCCTATGCACTTTGTTGGTTTGGCCGGTATGCCACGCCGGATTCCTGACTACGCACTGCAATTTGCAGACTTTAACGCGATTATTAGTATTGGTGGCTTTGCTTTTGGTTTATCACAATTGTTATTTGTGGTTGTAGTATTTAAGTGTGCACGAGGCGGCGATAAAGTGCCCGCCAAAGTGTGGGATGGTGCTGAGGGTTTGGAATGGGAGGTGGCATCGCCTGCGCCTTATCATACTTTTGAAACGCCACCGGAGATTAAGTAATGAGTCATGCACCACTGCTTAAGCGCTTAGTTTTAATATGTCTTGGCATGTTCGCTTTTGCGTTTGCTTTGGTGCCGTTGTACGACGTTTTTTGTGATGTAACAGGCCTTAATGGTAAGCCTTCGTTAGAGCAAGCAAAGCAAAGTACGAGTGTTAATGAGGCACGAGAAATCGACGTAAGCTTCACAACTCATGCGCAAAGTGGAGCGCCATTTGAGGTGCAATCACATGAGTATAGTGTGGTAGTAAAGCCCGGAGCTATGCGCGAAGTGCTGTTTAGAGCAAAAAATACCAGTAATGAAGATAAAGTTATGCAAGCGGTACCGTCGGTGTCTCCAGGCAAAGCAGCTAAGTATTTGCATAAAATGGCTTGCTTTTGTTTCGATCAACAACCTTTGAAAGCAGGTGAAGAAGTGGAATTTAAACTGCTTTTTTATGTTGATACGCAATTACCTGAAGATGTTGAAGAGTTAACTTTGTCTTATACCGTGTTTGATATTAGCGGGCAGATAGTGGCTAGTAATTAGGTTGCCAAGCTAATAGCTAATTAGGAGCAAACAAAATGGATAAAAATTACGAAAAATATTATGTTCCCGCGCAAAGTCCGTGGCCAATAGTTGGCGCATTTGCGATGTTTTTTATTGCTGTTGGTGCAGGTCTTACCGTAATGCAAGCAAGCAGCGGCGGTGGTGCTGGCCATTATGTGCTTTACGCAGGAATTGGTGTGTTGCTGTTTATGCTATTTCGCTGGTTTAAAAATGTCATTGAAGAGTCTGATCAAGGCTTATATTCAGCGCAAATGGATCGCTCGTTTCGTCAAGGCATGAGCTGGTTTATTTTCTCTGAAGTAATGTTTTTTATGGCTTTTTTCGGTGCCCTTTTTTATGCCCGGATGATCTCTGTGCCTTGGCTTGGCGGCGCCGGAAATAATGCCATGACCAATGAGGTACTGTGGCCTACTTTTGAAGCAATCTGGCCATTAGTTACTACACCCGGTGGTGGTACGACACAGGCTATGGGTTGGCAGGGATTGCCGCTGATCAACACATTAATATTACTAACCTCGTCGGTTACCTTACATTTTGCTCATGTAGGCATGGAGAACAATAAGCGTGGGCCATTAAAAGTATTTATGGCACTGACAATCGTATTAGGGGTCTGTTTTTTAGGGCTGCAAGTCGTAGAGTATATGCATGCTTATCAGGATTTAGGACTGACCTTAGATGCTGGCGTATATGGCAATACTTTCTTTTTACTAACCGGCTTTCATGGCATGCATGTGACCTTAGGAACTATTTTATTATTAGTCATGCTGATCCGCATTTTAAAGGGCCACTTTAGCCCAGATAAACATTTTGCGTTTCAAGCCGCAGCTTGGTATTGGCATTTTGTTGATGTGGTGTGGTTGTGTTTATTTGTGTTTGTATATGTGCTGTAACTTTATCAATTGGTGATGAGTTACTGTGGATGAAACCTAGTTTAAGGGCTGCAATAACAACCACTAAGACGATAACAGAAAACAGCACACGACGGCCTAAATAGTGAGACATAGGCCGTCCATCTGTTTTACCCGATACCATAATAAATAAGGCACGGAACAAGTTAAAAAGTATAAATAGTAGCAACAGTACGATAATAATTTTAATAATCACTGGGTCACCTTTATGCAGTTAATTTTATGGCGTAAACAAAAGCTTAGCTCAATTATTACCATTTGCGTGGTAACCATTGTGGTATTGGTGTGTTTACGCCTAGGGTATTGGCAATTACAGCGAGCTGAAAGTAAAACTGAGCAATTAACACAAATAGCAGCCCTGCAAAGTCAGGGAGTAATGAGCTGGCAGCAAATGCAGCAACTGCCTAGTGATTGGAATAAAACGGGCTTGCAGATAAGTATCTCTGGAGTGCTAGATACGCAGCAATATTGGTTGTTAGATAATCAAGTTTACCAAGGTCAGGTTGGCTACGATGTACTTACCTTGCTGCGTTTACAGCAAAGTAAGCAAACTCTGTTGGTGAATTTGGGTTGGGTTAAAGCACCACTTACTCGCCAGCAACTCCCTAGTATAAACCTACCATCGACTCCTTTGGCAATGACCGTGCAATTAAAGCAAGGAAAGCTCAGTGGCTTTACTTTGCAAGATGCACAACACAAGACGGATACAGCATGGCCCAAGCGCGTACAAATTATCGATTTAGCATTGTTTTCACAGCAAACAGGTCGCGACATGATTGACTTTATTGGTTATCGGCAAGGTATCGCGGATGAGATTGCTGCGCCGCATTACCAAGCTGTGGTGATGAGCCCCGAAAAACATCAAGCCTACGCAGTGCAATGGTTATTGATTGCGATTGCCTGCCTTGTTATTGCTGTATTTGCTTTTAAAAAGAAGGAATTACAATGAAAAACAATCCGTTATTAATATTTATTGGCTGTTGTTTAGTGCCTTTAATACTGGCGTATTTGGCGTTAAAGCTTGAGTGGATACCTAGTGCATCGAGTAATAAAGGGGAATTTTTAACACAGGAAATAAAACTACAAGATTGGAAAAAAACGGAGCATAAACAATGGACTATTGCTTTAAATCACCCAGCACAATGCCAACAAGCTTGTGCACAGCAGTTACAAGCACTAGAGAACCTCTACATCGCTCTTGGTAAAAATCAAGGTAAAGTCGATGTAGCCATCCTTGGCCAGACACAGCAAAAAGAGCTGCCATGGCGTCAGTTACCTGAGGTTGATGTACTGCAACCAGCTAGTTTATATCTAATTGATCATATGGGCTTAGTGGTCTTGCAGTATCCCTACCATAGTGAGCCACAGCAAAACCGTTTGACTCAAAAAGGACTGTTAAAAGATTTAAAAAAATTACTTAACTATTCGCGTTCTAGCTAAATTAAGGAGTGCCAATTATGTATAAAAACTATAAACATTTGGTATTAGCCACTTTTATGTTATCGATCTTAGTTGTTGGCTTAGGGGCTTATACGCGCTTGAGTGATGCCGGATTGGGTTGTCCGGATTGGCCCGGTTGCTATGGCTTTTTAACGGTACCCAAGCATGAGGCTGATTTAGCCCATGTAGAGCAAACCTACCCTGATATGATGTTCGAAACCGCTAAAGCGTGGAAAGAAATGATCCATCGCTATTTTGCCGGCACGTTAGGTTTACTTATTTTAGCGTTATTTATATTGGCTTTATTAAAACGTCAATATCCAACCACGCCAATTAAATTACCCTTACTATTACTAATACTGGTGGTGTTCCAAGCGGCTTTAGGGATGTGGACCGTCACCATGAATTTACAGCCGCTGATTGTATTGGGGCACTTATTAGGTGGATTTAGTATTTTATCATTGGTTACATTATTGTATTTACGGCTAACGGCAAAACCAATTTTTGGCGGCGACGCCCCAGCTCGGCGTTACTTTAAACTTAGTCTAGTCGCATTAGTGGTATTGGTATTGCAAATAGCGCTAGGCGGTTGGCTTGCTGCTAATTATGCGGCGCCGCACTGCAATGGCTTGCCATTGTGTAGTTACGGACAGCCGTTTTCATTGAGTAGCGTATTTCAGTTGCCATTAGAGCAAAGTACTTATGAATATGGTGTACTTTCACAGCAGGCTAGGATGTCGATCCATTTATTACATCGAATGTGGGCGTTAGTTACCTGTGTAGTATTAGCGCTGATAATGTGGCGCATTTATAGCCGTGCTGTGTCGAGAAAAATAAAGCATTGTACAGTCTCCGTATTGGTCGCGTTGCTGTGTCAAATTTGTTTGGGCTTGGCGGTTGTGCACTGGCATTTCCCGCTCGGCGTTGCGCTGGCACATAATTTAATGGCTGCCATACTATTGTTAACAGTCGTTCGTTTATGTTTTTACTTAAAAGCACGTACATAGGGGCAGTTATGACACCATTAATAGCAATAACAAAGTTAGCACCTAGCCAAATTAGCGGCTTAATAAATGATTATTTAGCGATCAGTAAATTTAAAGTAGTCGCGATGTTGGTATTAACAGCATGGGTTGGTTTAGCGCTGGCACCCGATGTTGGTCGTGGTATTGGCGTACAGTTTATTAGTTTACTGGGGATTGGCTTGTTATCCGCAGCAGCTGCGGTGATCAATCATGTAGTTGATAGCGAAATAGATAGCAAAATGGCACGTACACGCCATCGGCCAGTTGCTAAGGGGCGGTTATCTAAACTGCATGCTTTAAGTTTTGCCGCTGTTATTGGGGTGAGTGGTTTCATTATGTTGATGATCTGGGCTAATACTTTAACCGCTGTATTAACCTTATTTGCGTTAGTTGGTTATGCGTTTATTTATACCTCCTTTTTAAAGCGTGCAACGCCACAAAATATTGTTATAGGAGGACTCGCAGGGGCCATGCCGCCGTTGTTAGGGTGGGTATCAGAAACCGGGCACATGGCAGCTGCTCCTTGGTTATTGGTGATGATCATATTTACTTGGACTCCGCCGCATTTTTGGGCGTTGGCAATTGCTCGCAAAAGTGATTACGAACGCGCTAAGATCCCCATGTTGCCAGTCACTCATGGCATTGATTTTTGTAAAACCTGTGTAGTTGCATACTCTATTTTATTGGCTTTGGTATGTGTATTGCCTTATTTAATTGGTATGTCGGGGCTCATTTATTTAATTGCTGCGACATTACTTAATGGGATTTTTATCTATAAAGCGGTAAAACTAAAAATAGCGGGGAATGACGATACAGCAATGGATTTATTCCGTTTTTCAATTATTCATTTAATGATACTCTTTGTCGCCTTATTTATAGATAAATGGTTCGTTATATGAATAGCTTAGCAGTTAAGTGTGGGGCGAGAGTGTGGTTGGCGTTAAGTTTATTGCTGTTAACAGCTTGTAGTGACAGCGCTATGCCTGACGTTGAAGCTTTGGTATATGAACAAGCCAAACCTTTGAGTGATTTTACTTTACAAGATCAAAATGCTCAGCCAGTAACTAAGCAAACATTGCAAGGTCAATGGAATTTAGTGTTTTTAGGTTATACCAGTTGCCCAGATATTTGCCCTCTGACATTAGCTAAACTCAATGGCGTTTATAAAGCGTTGAAAGATGAATACCCATTGCAAATTTGGTTTTTAGCGGTCGATCCAAAACGCGATACAGTCGCTAAACGCAAAGCCTACATTGATTATTTTAATCCTGATTTTTTAGCGGTCTCAGGGGAACATAAAGATCTATTTCCACTAGTTAGAGAGTTAGGTTTGATTTACGCAATTAGTAATAGTGATGAGCAAGAATATGCCGTTGACCATAGTGCTTCAATTGCGATGGTTGATCCTCAAGGGGCGGTAAGGGCCATATTTAAACCTGAATTTAAACAGGGCAGTGTGCCATTAATTAATGCTAAATTATTAATAACTGAGTTTAAACAGATTGCGGATCATTATTAATAGAATAAGTATATTTTAATTATTTTCGAGGAGCGTTTAGCTCCTTTTTTGTTTTTCTTTTATCCCCCCTGTAAATAATTTCACTCTTTTTTCAACGCATTTATGGCATTTTTACTAACTCAGTCTAAGCTTTTGTTATGAATTGGTTAAACATGGAAAGTGCGAACAATATGATGAAGCTTCCCGCTGAACTAGCAATCACCCAAGTTGAAAACTTACACCAAGATTTATTACAAGAATTACACCGCAATGATGATGTTTGTTTAGACATTAGTGAAGTTGTACGCGTAGATACTGCCTCGATTCAACTATTGTGTGCTCTGCAAAAGCACTTGCTGTGCGTACATCACAAAATTATTTGGGTTGGGCAAAGTGAGCCTTTAAAAAATGCCATTAATCGCTTAGGCCTGAGTGAATATCTAATACTAGAAAATGCAGATTAAGGAGTTCATATGAAAAGAATTTTAGCCGTGGATGATTCGGCATCGATGCGTCAAATGGTGAGTTTTACACTGAAAAAGGCGGGTTTTGATGTCACTGAGGCAAAGGACGGAAGTGAAGCACTTAGCATCGCAAAACAACAAGGTTTTGATGCTGTGATTTCCGATGTCAACATGCCAGTGATGGATGGTATTACTTTGATCAGGGAGTTACGCACCTTACCAAACTATAAATTTACGCCATTGCTAATGCTAACAACAGAATCAGGAATGGACAAAAAAGTAGAAGGGAAAGCTGCTGGTGCAACAGGCTGGATAGTTAAACCTTTTAATCCTGAACAGTTATTAGCGGTTTTAAAAAAAGTAATTCGCTAATCTAGGGGATGGGGTATGAGTATAGATTTAAGTCAATTTTTTGAAGTCTTCTTTGAGGAAAGTTTTGAAGGCTTAGATGCGATGGAAGCTGAGTTATTAAACTTGGTACCTGGCGAAGAAGATTTAGAAACAATCAATACCATTTTTCGTGCTGCGCATTCTATCAAAGGCGGCAGTGGTACATTTGGTTTTAACTCTGTGTCTGACTTTACTCATGTGCTAGAAACCCTATTAGATCAAATTCGTGAGGGGAAACGAGAGCTTACCGCAGAGCATGTTAACCTATTACTTAAATCTGTTGATTGCTTGCGGGAGTTACTTCGTGGCTTACAAGCAGAGCAAGAACCTAATTTAGACGAAGCTATTGCACTGAGAATTAAGTTTGAACAGATTTTAGGGGTAGATCAAGCCGAAAAAAATAAACTGGAAGTCACTGCTAGCCCCGCTCAACTTGCGCTAAACACCTATCAGATTGATTTTAAACCATATCATCATTTATTTAAAACAGGCAATGAGCCACTGTATATGATCAGTGAGTTGGCTGAATTGGGCGATTTAGAGACTCAAGCTTTCAATAATGAGATCCCTGACATTGCTGATTTAAGTCCCGATGATTGTTTTTTATCTTGGCGATTCTTTTTAAACACAGCAAAAGATGAGAGTGCGATTCGAGAAATATTTGAGTGGGTTGAAGATGATGCTGATATTACCATCGCGTTGTGCGGAGGGTTATTTGCTGATGATGATGATGATGATGATGCGCAAATTACAACACCTGATGTAATTGAGGAAAACCCTAATTCAACTTCAGCCCCTGCAGTTGTCAATGTTGCTGCGGTTAAACCAATAAAAAAAGGCACTGCGGTCAAAGCAAGCACTCCAGCTGCAGAATCTACTTCAATCAGAGTAGGCATAGATAAAGTTGATTCATTGATCAATATGGTTGGAGAGCTGGTTATCACTCAAGCCATGTTGAGCCAAATTGGTCAACAAGAGATCACCGAAGCGACTATCGCCTCTTTGCAGGAAGGTTTAGCGCAATTGGCTCATAATACTCGTGATTTACAAGAAAATGTAATGCGTATCCGAATGCTGCCAATCAGCTTTGTATTTAGTCGTTTTCCGCGTTTAGTACGAGATATTTCGCAAAAGCTAAATAAGCAAGTTGAGCTAAAACTGTTAGGTGAACAGACCGAGCTTGATAAAACTGTAATGGAAAAAATATCAGATCCTATGGTGCATTTAGTGCGAAATTCGCTGGATCATGGTCTAGAAACTGTTGAACAGCGTCTTGCTGCAGGTAAAGACCCAGTCGGTACAGTCACACTTAATGCATTTCACCAAGGTGGCAATATTGTTATAGAGATCATGGATGACGGACAAGGCCTTAATACTGTAAAGATTAAACAAAAAGCGGTTGCTAATGGGCTAGTAAGTGAAGCTGATGAGTTGGATGATGATGAAATTAATGAACTCATTTTTATGCCCGGTTTTTCAACCGCGGATGAGGTAAGCGACATATCCGGACGTGGGGTAGGTATGGATGTGGTCAGGCGTAATATCCAATCACTCAATGGCTCGGTTGAAGTTTCATCTGCTGCAGGTGTTGGGTCTACCTTCACTATTCGCTTGCCACTTACGCTGGCTATTTTAGATGGTCAGTTAGTGAGGGTTGCAAAGCACACCTATATTATTCCATTAATTTCTATTGTTGAATCATTACAAATAGATATCAGCAAAGTCAGCCGAGTGGGTAAAGACCTAGATGTACTTAGACTGCGTGATGAATACATTCCTATCTTGCGTTTATACAGTATTTTTAATCATCAAGGTGCGATAGAAACGCTTGATAAAACCTTGTTAGTGGTGGTTGAAAGCGATAACCAAAAAATTGGTTTGTTAGTTGACGATTTATTGTCACAGCAACAAGTAGTGATTAAAAGTTTAGAAGCTAATTACCAAAAAGTAGATGGCGTGTCAGGTGCCACTATATTAGGGGATGGTCGGGTTTCGTTGATTGTCGATATCAGCGGCTTAATTAAATTATCAGGATTAAGAAAACCCGGTAGCCAAGAATTGATTATTGAATCGCAAGCCAACTTGGAGGCTTCATGATCTCTGCGCACAGCGAATTAGATAACAAAATAATGCTTGAACAGGCCCAAGGAGTTAAGCAGTTTTTAACCTTTATTATGGCTGATGAAGAATACGGTGTTGATATTTTAACTGTTCAAGAAATTCGCAGTTGGGAGGAGATCACCGAGATCCCGAATGCCCCAGATTATGTAAAAGGGGTGATTAATCTACGTGGCACCATAGTACCTATTTTAGATCTTAGATTACGGTTTGGCTTAGCGACGATTGACTATGGACCTTTAACAGTGGTGATCGTAGTGAAAGTAATTTTTGAGCAAAATAGCAAGATTATGGGAATGGTAGTCGATGCCGTATCTGATGTTTACAGTATTGTAGAGCAAGATGCGAAGACGGTGCCTAACTTTAGCGGCTCAGAGAATGCTGAATTTATCGCAGGGTTAGTGAATGTCGGTGAGAAGATGGTCGCGTTATTGGACCTGCAAAAAACAATGGATATTTAGCCAAATACTAAATATAGCAAATGGTGATCAACAAGAAGGTGATGGGCATGGGGTGGTTTAGTAATTCTAAAAAATCAAATAATGATTTAATCGTTACGGCATTAAATAAGTCACTTGCGGTGATTGAGTTTGAACCTAGCGGCATAATTATTACGGCGAATAATAACTTTTTAGATGTAATGGGTTACCCCTTAGAAGAAATTCAGGGCCAGCATCATTCAATGTTTGTATCTAAAAAAGAAGCTCAGAGCAGTGAATATAAAAGCTTTTGGCAAAGCTTGAAAGGCGGAGAGTTTATTGCTGATGAGTTTCAGCGGATCAGTAAAAGCGGCAAAGATGTGTGGATCCAAGCAACTTATAACCCCGTTAAGGATGAGCATGGAAATGTTATAAAAGTTGTGAAATTTGCCAGTGATATTACGGCGCAAAAGATGGTTGCTGTTGAAGCTGCGGGTCAAATTGCTGCTATTAGTAAATCTCAAGCGGTGATTGAGTTTGGTTTAGATGGCAGCGTGTTGACCGCGAATGACAACTTTTTGCAGACATTTGGTTATCAGTTAGAAGAAATAGTCGGGCGGCATCACCGTATATTTATTGAACCTGAGGTTGCTAAAAGTGAGCAATACCAACTGTTTTGGCAAAAATTAGGTCGTGGTGAATTTGACTCAGGTGAGTACTTACGTATCGCTAAAGATGGCAGTGAAGTATGGATCCAAGCATCTTATAACCCAATTTTTGATCTCAGTGGCAAACCTTATAAGGTGGTTAAATATGCGACAGACATCACAGCTCAAAAAGAATTAGAAAAAGAATCAAAAAGGGATGCTGATCTATCGAGCGCATTAACGATCTGCCAGGCGAGTGTGATGATGGCAGACAATGATTTACAGATAGTGTTTGCTAACAATCAATTAAAACAAATGTTCCAAGCCAGACAAGGTGAGCTGCAGAGTGTACTAGGTGATTTTTCCGTCAATAGTATAGTGGGCTCAAGTATTACGGCATTTTTTGAAAATACAGCACAACAGGTTCAGTTGTATACAAACTTGACCGACTCTATTGAGTCAAAACTAGAAATTGCATCGTTAATTTTTAATATTATTGCGACCCCTTGGTTTAATAAAGAAGGTAAGCGCTTAGGAACAATAATTGAGTGGCAAGATTTAACCGAAAGTATTAAAAAATCGACTGCTGAAAAACGTGCTGCTGAAGAGAATTTACGTGTACGAAGAGCGCTGGATCGGGTTGCCACAAACACCATGATTGCAAATACTAAAAACGATATTATATATATGAATGAAGCGGTGCAAAATATGATGCGCGCCGCAGAGCAAGATTTACGACGCGACTTACCTAATTTTGATTGTAGTCAGTTAATAGGGCAAAACATTGATGTATTTCATAAAAACCCAGCTCATCAACGCAATCTGTTAAGCAAGCTAACCGATACTTACAGTGCAGAGATACTTGTAGGTGGGCGCACCTTTGGCTTAGTTGCGAACCCTATTTTTTCCCCAGAAAATGAACGTATTGGCACTGTGGTGGAGTGGGAAGATCGAACAGCCGAAGTCGCAATAGAAAAAGAAATTGCTGACTTAGTCAGCTCTGCACGCAAAGGTAATCTAGACGCTCGTGTTACAGAGCAAGGTAAGGGCGGTTTCTTTTTACGCTTAGCTAAAGGTCTAAATGGTTTAATTGGTATTGTTGATGATGCTGTCACCGGTACTGCTAATATGCTTGATGCGATGGCCAATGGTGATTTATCAAAACGGATAGAGCAAGAGTATCAGGGGTCGTTTGAAAAACTCAAGCGTGATGCCAATACCACGGCTGATAAATTAACGGAAGTCATTAATCGTATTAATACCTCGGCAACCTTAGTGGCAAGTGGAGCAGAGGAAATATCTCAAGGCAACGCTGATCTAAGCCAGCGTACAGAAGAGCAGGCCTCATCGCTTGAAGAAACAGCATCTAGCATGGAGGAAATGACCAGTACAGTACGTCAAAATGCTGATAATGCAAAAGTGGTTAATGAATTAGCAGAAGAAACGCGCGACAAAGCGCAGCAAGGGGGCGAAGTTGTTAATCGCGCGGTGATCAGCATGTCGGCAATTAATGAGTCGAGTAAAAAAATTGCCGATATTATTAGCGTGATTGACGAAATAGCATTTCAAACTAATTTATTAGCTCTTAATGCCGCTGTTGAAGCTGCTAGAGCTGGTGAACAAGGGCGTGGCTTTGCTGTCGTTGCCGGCGAAGTGCGTAATCTAGCGCAGCGTTCCGCGGGGGCTGCAAAAGAAATTAAAGAGTTGATCAGAGATAGCGTTGGTAAAGTTGAAGATGGCACTTTATTAGTTAATGAATCAGGAGCCACTTTAAAAGAAATTGTTATTGCAGTACAAAAAGTAACTGAAATGATATCTGATATTGCAGCAGCATCCGAAGAGCAAAGTTCAGGTATTGAGCAAGTCAACAAAGCTATTTCGCAAATGGATGAAATGACCCAGCAAAATGCGGCCTTAGTTGAGCAAGCATCCGCGGCCAGCGAGTCAATGTCAGAGCAAGCGAATGATATGACCCGGTTACTGAACTTTTTTACTATAAGTCAGCAAGACGCTGTAATTAATACTGCATCAGTAACTCCTACTACCGCGCCACCACGTAGTAATAATATCCGTAGTAAAGCGCGAGGTAATAACTTTGCTAATTCAGCTGATGAATGGGAGGAATTTTAACGTTTTTTGCAATCGCATTACTAGTTAAGCCTCTGTACTTTGAAAAATCCAGAGTCTTAACTTTTAGCAATTTTGTTAATATTCAATCGCAGCTCAGTCACGCCTATTGCGAGTAATTGTAATGAAAGAGTTTTTACTAACCGACCATGATTTCAAGCAAATAGCTGCAATAGTTTATGACGCGTGTGGCATTGTATTAGGTGATCATAAACGAGAAATGGTCTATTCACGTCTTGCTCGTCGGCTCAGAACATTGCAGCTGACAAATTTTAAACAGTATTTAGCTTATTTAGAGGCACATAAAGAGCAAGAATTTAGTGATTTTATCAATGCAATAACAACTAATCTGACTTCTTTTTTTCGTGAATCACATCATTTTGATTATTTGCAATCCCATGTAATACCCAAGTTATTAGTGACAAATAAAAGCACTCGGCGAGTTCGGATATGGTCTGCAGGTTGTTCAACTGGGGAAGAACCCTATTCTTTAGCTATGACCTTACATGGGTTATTTCCAGCCGATTGGGATGTGAAAATTTTAGCCACTGATTTGGATTCAAATGTATTAGCTAAAGCACAATCAGGTACCTACACTGCGGCTAATGTGAATGGACTTGAACAACATCAATTACAGCGCTGGTTTTTAAAAACTAAAGATGGTGAGTTATTCAAAGTTAAACCTGAATTACAGCAAAAAATTCATTTTAAGCGGTTGAATTTATTACAAGACTGGCCAATGAAAGGGCCTTTTGACGTGATCTTTTGTCGTAATGTGGTGATTTATTTTGATAAAGAAACAAAAGATCAGTTATTCCACCGTTATTGTCATATTTTAGCTGAACATGGGTACCTATTATTAGGTCATTCTGAAACCATGGGAAAGGAGCATAGTGAGTTTAAAAACTTAGGTAAAACTATGTATCAGAAGGTGATTTATGGATAGTCATTTTAAGCCAGTATTACATGGGTTTGAGCATATTAAGCGGTTTTGGGACTCAGGTCAGCGGCAAGTTATTGCTAAAGTATTGCCCGGTGAGTTTTACGTGTCAAAAAACGATGAGGTGATTTCCACTGTGCTAGGTTCATGTATTGCTGCTTGCATTTATGATGACAAGCTTGGTGTGGGTGGCATGAATCACTTTATGTTACCGATTGAAAAAGGCGTAGAGCCAACTAGTGCGCATAACTTAAATTGTCGTTATGGTAACTGGGCGATGGAGTTTTTAATTAATGAAGTACTTAAAAATGGCGCCTCTAGGCAAAATCTAAAAATAAAACTGTTTGGCGGCGGTAAAATTATTCGCTCGATGACAGATATTGGCCTTGGTAATATTCGCTTTGCTTACTCTTATGTGCAAGAAGAAGGGCTAGAATTAGTGTCTCATGATGTGGGGGGGCCTTGGCCGCGTAAGGTCAATTTTAACCCTCAAACAGGCAAAGCGCAGGTTAAAAAATTGCGCGACATGCACACTGATGTGATTGAAAAACGCGAAGTCCGTTATTTACATGATATCGAAGAACAAGATTCTAAAACCGATATTGAGTTATTTTAAGGGGTAAAAAATGGTCAAGGTGTTAGTGATTGATGACTCGCCATTGATTCGACGAGTATTGACGGAGGTACTGCACCAGGCTGATGATATTCAGGTCGTAGGGTGTGCAGAGGACCCTTATCAAGCACGAGAAATGATTAAGCAACTTAATCCCGATGTGCTGACTTTAGATATTGAAATGCCGAAAATGGATGGCATTAGTTTTTTGAAAAACCTAATGCGTCTACGGCCTATGCCTGTGGTAATGATATCAACGCTCACCCAAAAAGGTTCACCGATGACTTTGGAGGCGCTGGAATTAGGGGCAGTTGATTTTATAGCTAAGCCGACAGTCAATGTATCTGAGCAATTAAGCCAGTATGCTAAATTAGTGCAACAAAAGGTCCGTACGGCAGCGGCGGCACGAGTACGGCCTTTTAAATTAAGCCAAGTACAACCTATCGAAACGTTAAGTAATGCACAGTTTAGTATCAATAAGGTTTTGGCGATTGGAGCTTCAACAGGAGGAACAGAGGCGATTAAAGAGGTGCTAATAAGAATGCCAGAAAACTGCCCTCCGATCGTTATCACGCAGCATATTCCACCTGTGTTTAGTAGTTCATTTGCTTTGCGCATGGATAGGACATGTACTATCAATGTCAAAGAGGCGCAGCAAGGCGATAAGTTAAAAGCTGGCTGGGCGTTTATCGCCCCGGGTGGTCAACACTTAAGCGTTATACAGCAAGGAGGCAGCTTATATTGTCAGCTTGATGAGAGCGAGCCGGTTAACCGTCATCGTCCTGCGGTTGATGTATTGTTTAACTCGCTGGTTAAAGTGTGCCCTAAAAATACCATCGCAGCTTTATTAACGGGTATGGGGAGCGATGGTGCGCAAGGTTTACTGGCGCTAAAACAGCATGGTGCTTATACCGTAGCGCAAGATGAACTATCGTCAGTGGTATGGGGCATGCCTAAAGCCGCTGTAGAGATCGGAGCAGCTTTAGCGGTGGTCTCGCTTGATAAAGTGACGCAGCATCTACTAAACCAAGCAATGAAAAAGTAGTCACCTTATAAACTTGAGCTGATTATCCCGGGCTCAGGTTGATAATTATCAAGGGATTATATTTTTACTGCACAATTACCCACGGTTGTGAAAACCAATAATAGCTATTCTTATGAGTAATTGATGGTGCTGTGCAGTTAAATCGTGACCGCCCTTGAGCTAAATTTTTCGGTGAATTTATGGTCACAGTATCAGCTGCTGACCAGTTTAGTTTTGCCTGACCGATGCCCGATACATAACAAGCTAGCTGACTTTTATGAAAGTCTCCCATATTAAATTTAATGCTGATCTGAGGTGGGTTTTGGCTGGTCACGCTATCAATATAAGTAAGCTCTTGGATTGAAAATGCGCGAGAGTTTAGTTTGGTCACTAGCGTATCAAGCTTGCTATAAAACCCAGAAGCCGGAAAGCGTGGTAAACGGCTAAAATCAGAGTCTTTGTTGATGGCACCAGAGTGTTGGCCAATACCAATAAAGCCCAACTCTTTCACTAAACTTTGTAATTGGTTATTAAACTCGCCATATGGATATGCTAAATATTTATAGTCATGGCCAATTTCTTCTTTGATCCGTTGTTGTGATGACAAAATATCTTGCTTAACACGCGCCTGCCATTGTTGGGTTGTTTCATCGGCTAATTTACGATGTAGGTAATCATGTTGTGCGCTGTGATTGCTGATCAGAGCACCTTTTTTGGCAAGTTCTCTGAGTTTATCCCAGCCCATTACATAGCCTTTACCTTCATCAATCAATTTTGGATTAACGAAAATAGTATAGGGGTAAGCAAACTTTTCTAATATCGGCGCTGCTTGTTCATAATTATTGTTGTAACCATCATCAAAGGTAATAGCGACGGTTTTATCTGGTAAACTTTGGCCTTGTTGTAAAGCAGATAGTAATTCATTCAGTGGCACTACGTTAAAGTCATGCTGTTTTAGATAGTTTAAATGCTCAGTGAAGGTTTCTGCACTGACACTGGTGACTGCTGGCAGGGTCTCACTGACATGGTGATACTGTAAAATAACTGCGCTGTGAGCAGGTAAAGATAGACAAAAGAGGATCGATAGCAGACTGTGAAAAAATTTCTTAATCGTCATAAAGCACACCATAAAAGCTTGCTGTTGTTAGCTGGTCCAATGATATTATCAAATATAACCGTGCCACTGTTAGGAATAGTTGATACTGCAGTAATAGGGCATCTTGGTAGTGCTCATTTTCTTGGCGGAATTGCCTTGGGCGCCACGGTGATTTCATTGCTATTTTGGTTGGCGGGCTTTTTACGCATGAGTACCACAGGGCTGGTTGCGCAAGCTTATGGCAAGAAAGATTATCCTCAATTAGCCGGATTATTAAAGCGCAGTTTAGTATTAGCGCTTATCGTGGCATTTTCTTTAATTGCTTTATCGCCACTTATTAAAAATGCCATAGCTTACCTTTCTGGTTCCAGTGCGCAGGTGCTCGCACAAGCTTATAGTTATTTTGAAATTCGTATTTTTAGTGCACCAGCGGCATTATGTAACTTGGTATTATTAGCTTGGATGTTAGGGATTCATTACGGTAAAGGGCCTTTTTATTTATTACTAGTTACTAATATCACCAACATTGTTTTAGATATTTATTTTGTTGTGTACTTAGATTGGCAAGTCGCCGGAGCTGCTTGGGCATCGTTGATTGCCGATTATACCGCGCTATTATTTGCATTATTCTTGGTTTTTAGGTTAGCGAAAAAAATGACTGTGCCGCTATTTTTAGGTGGGTGGTTTAGCCGAGATAAAATGTGGGCGTTATTAAGTCTTAACCGTGATATTTTTATTCGCTCCTTAATTTTACAACTGTGTTTTAGCTTTATGACCTTCTATGGTGCACGCATTGGCGAGGTAACGCTTGCGGTAAATGCTGTATTACTGAACTTTTTAATGCTTGTGAGCTTTGCTCTTGATGGTATTGCCTATGCAAGTGAAGCAAAAGTTGGCCAAGCAAAAGGTCAACATAGCGTACGGCGTATAAGCTTATGGGTAAAAATAAGCGTATTTTGGGGAATGCTATTTGCTTTTTGTTATAGCGTGTTTTTTGCATTGTTTGGTTCGCAAATTATTACCTTATTAACAGATATTCCTGAAGTGATCAAAGCCGCTAATGAATACTTACCATGGTTGATTTTTATGCCATTAGCGGCAATGAGTTGCTTTTTGTTTGATGGTATTTTTGTTGGCCTAACCAGAGCTCAAGATATGCGAAATACCATGCTAATTTCAGCATTAGTTGGATTCTTTGGCGTGTTTTGGGTGTTTAATGCTTGGCAAAATCATGCGCTTTGGTTAGCAATGACCTGCTTTATGCTACTGCGTGGCGTTACATTGATCGTACGTTATAAGCAGTTGCAGACAGCGCAGCAGTTACTGAATTAATAGAAATAGCAATAAATCTAAAGTTCACTTATAACTTTGGATTTATTGTGCTAAAACGGCGTCGTTAAGCACTGTTTATTTTAACTTCGATTCGCATCTTGGGATGGCTTGGATATATGACTGAACTTTATCATTGGTTTGATTTAATTGGCATCGCCGTATTTGCCATGTCAGGCACTTTAATTGCCTATGATAAAAAAATGGATGGCTTTGGAGTCGTGGTACTGGCGACGGTCACCGCGATAGGTGGTGGCACAATTCGAGATTTGATTTTAGATGTTCCGGTATTTTGGTTACACGACCAAAGTTATTTTATCGCGATATTTGCATCTGTCTTTGTTACCACGCGATTGATCAATAAGCAAAAATCAATTCCTTTATATCATTTACAAGTTGCAGATGCGTTTGGTTTAGCGTTCTTTGCTGTAATGGGGGCGCAAAAAGCATTGCTCGCGGGGATGCCAGCTACAACCGCAATTATTATGGGGGTGATCACCGGTTGCTTTGGCGGGGTAACGCGAGATGTGTTGGCAGGCAATATTCCTATGCTATTAAAAGGTGAGCTATATGCAATTACTTGTATTGCTGGTGGTATTGTTTATACCCAAGCAATTGTATTGAACATTGAGACAGAGATAGCGATGGTGTTAGCGATGTTAACCACCTTGCTGTTACGCCTTGCAGCAATGAAATGGCAACTAACACTACATATTTTTAAATATCCTGACTAGACTGTAAAGAACAGAACGTTACAGGGACAAAGGATGTCATTAGCTCGAATTTATTCTCGTGCCCAAGTGGGTATTCAAGCACCTGAAGTGATCGTTGAGGTGCATCTAGGTAATGGTTTACCAGCATTTCATATTGTAGGTTTGCCCGAAGCCTCAGTAAAAGAAGCCAAAGATCGTGTACGCAGCGCATTAGAAAACTCTAAATTTGGTTTTCCAGACCAACGCATTACAGTCAATTTAGCACCTGCTGATTTACCCAAAGAGGGGGGGCGTTTTGATTTAGCGATTGCGGTTGGTATTCTCATCGCTTCAGAGCAAATTGTTTGCACTGATATTGAACGCTATGAATTTTATGGTGAGCTGGCACTGAATGGCGAAGTGCGTGGCGTGAATGCAATACTCCCATCAGTTTTAGCAGCTAAAGCACAAGGGCGTTGTTGTTTTTTACCTTTAGTAAATGACAGTTTAGCGAGTTTAGTAAATGGCGTTGAGCGCAAAGCGGTCTCTTCTATCCAAGAAGTATGGAGTGATTTACTCAATCAGCAGCCTTTACCTCTTAATATTAGCTACCCAGAACAGCAACATAGCGGTGTTGAATTCTTAATTGATTTAAGTGATGTAAAAGGCCAGCCGGGCGCGAAAAGAGTGTTAGAAATCGCTGCGGCGGGTGGCCATAATTTACTTTTTTTGGGGCCACCTGGTACGGGGAAGTCAATGCTCGCGCAACGTATGCCGACTATTATGCCGGGCATGTCCGATGATGAGGCACTTTCCACCGCAGCGTTGTATTCAATTATTGGCCAAAGTGTCGATCTAACTAATTGGCGCAAGCGACCATTTCGTAATCCTCATCACACATGCTCCGCTGTGGCACTAGTCGGAGGCTCTTCAAACCCAAAGCCCGGGGAGATTTCACTAGCGCATAATGGCGTATTATTTCTTGACGAACTACCAGAGTTTGAACGTAAGGTGCTTGACTCATTACGCGAGCCTATGGAGACAGGCACAGTAACGATTTCAAGAGCGGCAAGGCAAATGGAGTTTCCTGCACAGTTTCAATTAATTGCGGCTCTTAATCCAAGTCCTACGGGTTGTCATAATGATAAGCGCGCAACTCCGGATCAAGTTATGCGTTATTTATCGCGAGTATCAGGACCATTTATTGACCGTATTGATTTACAAATAGAGCTACCACGTTTAAGCAGTGCGCAATTGCAAAGCACTCAAGAAGAACAAAGTAGTGCGACTGTGCGCACGCGGGTCGAGGCGGCATATAATCTGCAATTGCGTCGCCAAGGTAAAGTCAATGCGCGACTTAATAATAAAGAAATGAGTGTGCATTGTGCGCTTGCAGCGCCGGAGTTACAGTTTTTAGCTAAAGCCAGTGAAAAGCTATCATTATCGCCACGCTCTTATCATCGAGTGATCAAAGTAGCGCGAACAATTAGTGATCTAAAAGGGCAAGATAATATTAGTTTAGATGAACTAAAAGAGGCACTCAATTATCGTGCATTTGAACGTTTTTTATCACAATTAACCCAGTATTAGTGGTTAGATTGCATTAAATTGACAGCATGTAGCCTTTACCGCGTACCGTAACGATGCGTTTTTGGTCTTTTTCATCGCTCAGTTTTTTACGTAAGCGGCCAATTAAAACATCAACAGTTCTGTCATTTGGACTCCAATCTGGCTGGCCAATTTCTTCTGATATTTTTTCACGAGACGTGGCTTTTCCTGCGTTTGAGATCAAACAAATTAACACTTTATGTTCCGCTTCAGTGAGCCTAGATTCAATGCCATTAGCAGTGATTAAAGTGCGGTTGTCTGGATGCAGTTTGAAGTCAGCATATTCAATAAATTCTTCGCTTTCATCGCTACTGTTATTATTACTTTTTAAGCGCTTATAAAGTGCTCTTATACGTAGTTCAAGCTCTAATAAATCAACTGGTTTACAAATATAGTCATCAGCGCCTTGGGCAAGTCCGGCAATACGATCGGCTTGAGAATCTCTGCTTGAAAGCATGATCACACCAATGTCTGTGAGGGTGTTGAGTTCTTTTGCTAAATGTAAGCCATCACGTTTAGGTAATACTATGTCAATAATTGCTAATGATATGGCATCATGATTATTAGCGCGAGATTGCACTATTGCTAAGGCATCAGCGCCAGTCGCATCATTTTCAATGCAAAATTCAGTCTCTGCAAAATGATTGAATATACGTTTTACTAATAGTTCGTCATCTTCAACCAATAAAACATGAATAGTCATAGTATCTTAATTACCTTTAATGATGCCTCTATGTTATCACTCATTCGTAAAAGGTGAGAAGGGCGATTTTTAGTATTTATGCACTATTTAGGTGATTATTTAATTATTATCAACAGGTAAACATACTAGGTTTACCTGTTGAACAGAATAAAAGCTACTTTTCAGGGTATAAGTACTGCCACCACTGTGGTTGCTCTTTTAAATGCTTATCGAAGTAGGCAAGCATAGTATCCCACCAATCAAAGCGTTGATCGCGAGCAAAAATTTGATGGTCCGCCCCTTTATATTCAATAAGGTCAACATCTTTGCCTAGTAGTTTCAGCGCAGTATACATAGTGTGACTTTCGCCTACAGGTACATTGGTATCAGCATCACCATGTAATAGCAGTAGCGGTGTGGTTACTTTGTCTGCATGGAAAACCGGACTATGTTGGCTGTATAGTTCACTATTATTCCAAGGATAGCTGTTTTTAGAGGCTTCGCCAGAATATAAATAGCCCCACCAACCGTGACCCCAATACGAGGTAATATTAGAAATCCCCGCGTGTGCGATTGAGGCACTAAACATGTCTGTTTTAGTGGTCAGTAACATAGTCATAAAGCCACCGTATGATGCGCCTAAATTACCTAAACGATTTTTATCAATAAATGGATACTGTTTTAATAGTGCTTGGGTACCTTGCATAATATCGTCAGCAGTATATTGACCCCACGCATTCACATGCTTAGCAGAGAACTGTTGGCCAAATCCAGTTGCACCGGTCGGTTGCACTACATAAACCACATAGCCATGCTCTGCCCATAAATTGAAAGGATAACGCCCAGTAAAACCACGAGTAACCGGTGATGTACCGCCATAGTAATATACTAATGCTGGGTAGTGTTTGTTCTTATCAAGATTGCTTGGAAAGTAAACACGACCTTTAATTTCAACACCTGCGGTATTGATGAAGTTAAATTCATCTAAGCTGGCTATATCGGTATTTGCATACGCTTGTGGTTTAGAATCCCACAATGTGGTTGCGGTGTTTTTATTAATACTTAACAGTTTTAATTGCTGTGGAGATGATGCATTAGAGCCGCTAACTAAAATAGCTGGGCTGCGGTTGTTTGAAAAACTGAATTGTTCAACTACATCAAAACCTGTTTTGAGTTTGCTAAAGCGTTGTTTGCTTTTATCGTACAGGTACAAAGCAATCGTATCTTGCTCAGTGACTTTAATGAGGGCATCGCCATTAGCGAGCACTTCAAGTTGACCAATGGCAGGATCAAATTCACGACTTAATGGTGCTGCATTTTTACCATGATCAGTTAATAGGTAAAGCTGTCCATCATAGTTGTTAGCAAGCATATTCTCAGGTAG
This sequence comes from Pseudoalteromonas rhizosphaerae, assembly GCF_028885455.1. Taxonomy (NCBI): domain Bacteria; kingdom Pseudomonadati; phylum Pseudomonadota; class Gammaproteobacteria; order Alteromonadales; family Pseudoalteromonadaceae; genus Pseudoalteromonas; species Pseudoalteromonas rhizosphaerae. The sequence continues at coordinate 79,086 of NZ_CP118496.1, read as the reverse complement.
GTTTCTGCCTAAACCATCTTTAAAATCAGGACCCGCAGTGACATAAATGTCATCACCTGTGTATTTAGCTTGATTAAACGTAGCAAACTGACCAATAACTGTGTTGCTCGCATTGGCAATATTCAATTCCACTAACTCAGTGGTGGGGTGAGTCGACGCTTGCATTACTTGCACACCACGACTCAGTAATACCGTACCACGTTTGCTATTAAAATCTTCAATACTGTGACTAAGTGGTCCTTGGCTTATTGTTTTACTCAGGCCTGTACTTATATCTAATAAGTAAGCTTGTGAGGTTGTGCGGGCATATGACCAACGATCTTGTAAACCTTGGTAGTGTTTAGTTAGGCTGTTATCAGCTGCTGGTGATTTGGACCAGCTGAAGATTAAGCTGTTGTTATCGTAATATGCAAAGTCACCCGCGCCCTCTAGGTTGCTGGCAATCACTTTAAGATTAAGGGTTTTTCGATTTAATTGCTTTAACTTTCCATCTAATAGATAGACTAAATAATTATTATCGGGGCTCCAAATAATGTTACTCGGTTGACCCGACTCAAAACGGTAAACTGTTTGATTATCATCATTTTTTAGCTCTGTGATCACATTTGCTTGATTGCCAGTGCTATCCTGATAATGACGTTTTGCCACTAAATAGTGTTTGGCATCAGGTGCTAAAGATAGTGAACTAACCGTTGTGGCATCAAACAGTTGTTTAGCAGATAAACCGTGTTGCTCTTTATTGCTAAAAGTTAATCTATCAATTGCTGCTTTAGGGTTGAAATCAACGTCAACATCGTGCCAATTAGCAACTTGTTCAGCAATAATCACTATTTGGTGATCGCCTTGCGGTAATGCCAGTTCATAGCTTTCTTTTGTGACTGATTGTTTTTCACCATCGATAAACAACTGCGCTTTTTCGATACCTTTAAGTGTCAATGTGCCTTGGCTAAAGCGCTCTGCATGAGCGGTAAACTTTAATGCTTGTAGACCACCAAGAGTTAACGCATTTACTTTGTCTAAGGTTTGCCACTTTAATTTTTCGCCAAATACCGTAATACTTGTTGTTGGTTGTTGAATGCTAGGTAATAGTGCGTTAATAATCGCATCTTGATGCTCAGTTTGATATGGCTTTAGCTGCATGTCGGCTGCAATTGGGCCAATAAACTTAATATCTGCTTTATCTAATGGTGCAGCGACTAAAGCGCTACTTAATGTGCTTAAAGTTAACACCGCGAGTGTGGTTGTTAGGCGAGGTGCTTTACCGCGCCATAGTGAACTAAAATTCATTATTGAGCCTGATGTAGGGAATTTAATTTAATATAGCATGTGGTTGTGGTGCCAAAAAGTGCTCTGCGATGGATTTCATTGCTCAGCAGCGTAAGGTTTGAGGTTAGGGGCTACACTTGGTAAGGTGTATACCTAAGGGGGTATAATTGACTGACTGGCTAAGGGGTAACAGTGACATTATTAATCGTTTACATGGTTGCGGCGATTACGATTTCTTTTTTATGTTCGATTATGGAAGCCGTACTATTGAGTATTACGCCAAGCTATGTCGCAGTATTGCGTAAAAAAAAGCCTAAGCTAGCCAAACGTTTTGAGCAATTAAAAACCAATGTAGATCAGCCTTTAGCTGCTATTTTAACCTTAAATACGGTTGCCCATACTGCAGGTGCTGCCGGTGTAGGGGCACAAGCCGCGGTGGTTTTTTCTGATGCGGCGGTGGGAATTGCTTCGGCGATAATGACATTGTTAGTATTGGTGCTGTCAGAAATTATTCCAAAAACTCTGGGCGCAAAGCATTGGCGAACGCTTGCACCTATGGTGACCCAAGCATTACAGTATTTAGTCATCGCACTAAAGCCTTTTGTGTGGCTTGCTGAAAAACTCACCGGTATATTGGGCCGTAATTACAACGAAGAGTATTATATTCGTCAAGAAATTGAAGCTATGGCTGATATGGGGTCGCAATCAGGTGCTTTGCATCAGGAAGAGTCTGAAATCATCCGTAGTTTATTGCATTTTCGCCACGCTAAATTAGATTCATTACTTACCCCGCGTACCGTCTTGTTTAAAGTGCATAAAGATTTAACTGTAAATCAGTATTTAGCTGAGCATGGTTCAGCGTCGTTTTCTCGAGTGTTGGTATATGATAAAAATGGTGATGATATTATCGGTTTTGTACATAAAAACGATATTATGTTGGCGTATCATCGATTGGGCGAGAACTATAAAATCAGCAAGTTGATAAAACCTATTTATACTGTGCCAGAGACCTTATATGTACCTACTTTATTACATACTTTGTTAGCTGAGCGCACTCATATTTGCTTAGTGGTAGATGAATATGGTGATGTGCAGGGGATTGTGACGCTCGAAGATATGATTGAAGCGTTAATGGGCTTTGAAATTGTAGACGAGCATGATCAATCAGCTAATATGCAAGCAGTTGCTAAGCAAATGTGGCGTCAGCGCTTGGAAAGTAGCAATAAATTGTTAAGCGCTGAGAATACCATGGCGAAACGAAAAAATTAACGTCGGCTATGACTATTTAATGAAACCATATGTAGCCATGATTGCGCCCAACGAATAAATTCAGTTTTGCCTTTTGGGCGACTGATCAAAAAGCCCTGCATTAAAATGTGCTCTTTAAAACGCTCCAAGTATTCAAGCTCCTCAACGCGCTCAATGCCTTCAGCGACAATTGTTAAGTCATCTTGAATAGCTATATTCACTAAGCTACTAACAATGACCTGAGAAAATAAATCACTTTCAATATTACTGATCAAGGTACGATCTATTTTCACCTCAGTAAAAGGCAGTGTTTTTAATTGTTGTACATTGGTAAACCCAGTGCCAAAATCATCAAGAGAAATACCAAAACCACGCATTCGCAAACGGTTTAGAGTTTCTAGCTGTGCTGAACTGGATAAAGCATGCTGTTCTGTGATCTCTAAAATAATTTCACTTGGGGTCAATTGATTAAGATGTAAAATTAAAGCCAGCTTATCTGGGCAGCTTAAATCTTCTAGCTGGCAGGGAGACAAATTAAAGGCCAGTTTAAGTTTGTAGCCTAAACGAGTTTTTATTTCTGAGAAATCGCCTGTTGCCTTTTCAAACAACTGAAATGTGATTAGGTTAATTAAATCTAGATCTTCAGCGACACAAATAAATCGCTCCGGTAAAAGTACTGCGCCTTGTTCCGCGGTCACTATTCTGGCTAATACTTCTATGCTTTCAACTTTATTACTATTACGGTTTACTTTTGGTTGATAAAACGGCGTTATCTCATTATGACTTATTGCATGCAGCAATTGCGTTTCAGAAATTGGTTCTGTGGGTTTTTCAGTATGACAAGCTAAATACTCTAGTTTTTGTAGCAGTGTATAAACTTGGTTGAGTTGCACTGGTTTGGCGATGTTACCAATTAAATGTACATTATTTTTTCGGGCTAAATCAGCCGCCAAATCAATGATTTTTGAATTCATTTCCGAAATAATGACAATTGCGCCTGGATATTGGATATCGCCAAGGTGGCGAATAAGCTCCATGCCATCCATGTCTGGCATATTCAGGTCAGTAAACACGGCGTCAAAAGTATATAGATTCGTTTTTACTTTATTAAGAGCGTCTTGAGCATTCAAGCACGTAGTTACATTGGGCACATTAAGCTCATTTAAGATAGCCTGCATCACTACTAAAATAGCTTTTGAATCATCAACGACCAGAATGCTGCGTGCTAATTTTGTCATTTTCTTCCCTGAAATAAAATTTACTTGTTAACTAAAAGTAGTCGAGAATAGCGAAGGTGTCAGCTTTATAGTTGCAAATATATTCCATAATCTCGTTAAAAAAATGGGTATACTAACGATATAATTTTTAAGGTTTAAAGTGACATCATGCAAATACAGCTGACCCTCGCTGATCAACAATTTAGTTTAGTGCTCGCAGGGCAACAAATTGTAAAAATTTTTCAGCAACAACAAGCGATTGGGTTTGATAATCCGCGCGAAAATTATTTTGAATTTAAACTTGACGATCAAGTAATTGGCTTAGACACCAGTGCTGTAGTTGAACAAAGTTTATCACTTCATATTAATAATCAATTTGTACAACAGCTCACCTTGCCACCAATTGAAAAAACCAAACCTAAGCAGGGGCTGCTTGGATTATTTGCGCTTGGTTTTAAGATCTTTAAAAGTGCCAAAGTTGTTAAAGTGGCGTTAGCTGGCGCCTCAGTGGCTGGTTATGCGTGGCTGTTCACCTTTGAATTTGCCTTGATGCTGATTGCCTGTTTAGTGATCCACGAATACGGCCATGTTAGAGCAATGCAATATTTTGGGATTAAAACCAAAGGCATTTACTTGATCCCGTTCGTCGGTGGTCTTGCGGTGAGCGACGATAAAATTACCACCCGCTGGCAAGATGTGGTGATTTCTTTAATGGGGCCCGCATTTGGTTTGATCACCTCCGTAATGGGGGTGGTGCTTTATTACGCCACTGAGATGGAAATATTCGCCGGGGTCGCAGTACTCAGCGCATTATTGAATTTATTTAACTTGTTACCTATCTTGCCGCTTGATGGCGGGCATGTATTAAAAAGTATTAGCTTCTCAATGCGTTCATGGGTTGGATCGAGTATTTGTATTTTAGGCGTGTTATTTGGCTTATGGCTAAGCTACACCTTTGGCTTAATGCTATTAGTGTTTTTCTTATTTATCGGTGCACTGGAAATAGCCTTTGAATGGCGCGGCCGCCACTATTCACATTTACTGCCACTAGATAAATATGGGCAAGGTTTTTCGGCCGTGATGTACGCTTTAGTAGTTGCAGGCCATGTGGCTGTGATGATGCATTTTGCTGACTCTGAAAATGCAATTTTAAGCCTGCCGATGAAGATATTGTCGAGTTAACAAATTTAAATAGCGTGAGGTGTTACTCACGCTATATTTTTGCAGCAAGCGTTACGGATAAAAACTCAACACCAAGGATATAAACACGCCGGTTATAATTAGCTGCACTAAACAAAAGCCCATAATGTCTTTGGCTTTTAGGCCGGCAATTGCTAGCACTGGCAAGGCCCAAAATGGTTGAATCAGGTTAGTCCACGCATCACCCCACGCTACCGCCATAGCCACGCGTGGCATATCTGCACCCAGAGCTTGTGCTGCTGGTATCACTATCGGTGCTTGTACCGCCCATTGTCCACCGCCAGATGGCACAAATATATTGACTAATCCCGCGCTTAAAAAGCTCCAAAACGGCAGTGATTGTGCACTGGCGATGGCGATAAATCCTTGTGATATTTGCTGCGCCAAACCTGTTTGTACCATGATTGCCATGATCCCAGCATAAAATGGAAACTGGATAATAATCCCTGCGCCGCTGGGGACTGCTTGCTGCAGGCTATTAAGTAAATTATACGGCGTTTGATGCAGTAAAATCGCAGAAAATAAAAACAGTGCAATCACACTGTTTAAATTAAGTGAGCCGCCACTAAACACAAAATAATTAGCTAAATAAACTAGCCCAAGCACTCCAATGCCTAGTCCTAATAACTTACTGTGTTCAATTTTATCGGCAGGGCGAGTAACATTGTTGGGTTTAGGTATCGGTTCTGCTAATAGCGTTTTATCAACATAAATGCTGTCTTTGGCGCTGGGTAACATATAACGATTAACCAGTGGCATAATGATAAATAAGCCAATAACTATGGCTATATTAAATCCTGAAAAAAGTGTTTCGCTGGTGTTTATCACACCAATGCTTTGCTGTGAAAAATGCCCTGACGTTGCGATAGTTAAAGGAATTGAGCCTGCCAAGCCACCATGCCAAACAATAAAGCCAGAATACGCACTGGCAACCAGTAAGCGATAATCAACTAGTATGTGGCGGGCAATGGCTTTGGCAAATAAAGCGCCAATAACTAAGCCAAATCCCCAGTTAATCCAACTGGCGAGTAATGATACAAAAGTCACTAATAAAATAGCTTTTGGCGCAGTATTGGCAAGTTTTGCTAATTGCGTGAGCAGTCGGCTCATCATCGGTGTACTTGCCAGCATATATCCGGTGAGTAATACCAACAGCATCTGCATGGCAAAACTCAGTAAGTTCCAAAAACCACTGCCCCACGCGCTCAGCACTTGTTGTGGGTTTGAAGGTGTCACTACACACGCAATTATAAAGGTAAGTAGTGTGAGTAAAATAACAAAAATAAATGGATCGGGTAGGTAACGTTCCACTAATTTAGTGAACGGTTTGGCAACATGATTTAGCATAATGATTGTGTGTTTTGATTATTGCTACATATTGCCAATTAATCACGAAAGTGTTTAATTGGCAAATAGAGTTGTAGTCGTGGTGTTAAATCGCGTATTTCTTCGTCATTATAACAAACGTTAATTCAAGCACGAGCGTGGCATAAGCCACGCTTAGATACAGTGCTATTTCTGTGGTGCGAGGACCGCTTTTAAACGTGTTTGTACTTCTTCTACGAGTAAGTCTGGTTGAAATTTAGATAAAAACGCATTGCAACCCACTTTCTCGACCATGGCTTGGTTAAAGCTGCCACTGAGGGATGTGTTAAGTACCACATGCAGATTTTTTAAGCGGTTATCGTTACGGATCTCGTGCGTTAAGCGATAACCATCCATTGCTGGCATTTCTGCATCGGTGATCACCATCAGTAACTCTTTTTCTACGTCCATGCCTTTATCAGCCCAGGCTTTAAGCATATTGAGTGCTTCAAGACCATTACTGGCTGGGATAATCTCAATACCCAACTGCGTTAATGTATCGCTCACTTGTTTTCGTGCTGTAGGTGAGTCGTCAGCATGGAGTATTTTTCGGCCAACAAATTCGTTTACGATACTTTGATCAAGCACCTCATCAGAAATTTGTACTTCGTACTCAACAATTTCTGCTAGTACTTTTTCTACATCAATGATCTCTACTAACTGCTCTTGGCCATCACGTTGAATTTTAGTGAGCGCAGTTAGATAATGATTTTTACCGATAGAGGAAGGCGGTGGCATTATATCTGACCATGTCATATTAACGATTTGATCAACCTTACCAATTAGAAACCCTTGTACTGTGCGATTGTATTCAGTGATCACTAAGTTACTATCTTCAGTGTTCTTAGCCGCAGACATGCAAATCGCTTGGCGTAAATCAATAACAGGGATTGATTCACCACGAATATTGGCCACGCCTGATATTTTAGGATGGGCATGTGGAATGATACTAAGATGCGGCAGTTTCACTACTTCTTTAACTTTAAAGACATTAAGAGCAAACAAGTGGCGACTGTGCAAATAAAACAATAATAACTCTAAGCGATTTTCACCAACGAGTTGAGTTCGTTGATCAACAGAAGCTAATACACCTGACATAACACGCTCGACTTTATAATTAATAATTCAAGTATAGCTTACACTGTTCTACTTTAAAAAAGCAGTCTAGATAATAATCTTGATCCTCAAAAGTATTTCAACCATTGCCTTCATTTAAGCATTACAGTAACTTATCGATAATTGATAGCTGAATAACCAAGTGTGGGCATGCCTTTTATATTTAAACGATTATTTTTACTAGTCAGAAACCATATTGATCAGGTTAGTTGGCAAGCTGTCGCTATTGCGACATTATTACATATGGTCTTGATCTGGTTGTTGTTAATCTTCGCTGAAGAAGCCGCACTGAGGCCAATTAGCACTTTTGTTTATTACTATATCGTTACTACCTCAACGGTAGGATATGGTGATTTTAGTGCAACTACAGATCTGGGTAGATGGATTGTGGCGATACTGCAAATTCCATTTGGTTTAGCTTTATTTGGTGTCCTGTTAGGTAAAACAGGGCAAACAGTTACTTATTTAATTAGGCGCGCTATGACGGGTGATAAAAGTTTTGCACATTTTCACAATCACATTATTATTTTTGGCTGGCATCAAATTCGTACTAAAAAAATGATTGATTATATTCTCGCTGACCAAAAGCGTTTGGATCGACGAATTTTGCTTGCGGTCACAGAGTCAATGGAGCATCCGTTTTTAGCTAATGCCCATGTTGATTTTGTGCGCTTAACTAGTTTTACAGATTTAAGCGAGCTGGAAAGGGTCGCAATTAAACTGGCAGATAAAATTATTATTGACGGGCAAGACGACGACGAAACTTTTACGACCGCCCTGCGCATTAGTAAATTAGTGAAAGATGACTGCCATATTAGTGCGCACTTTAACGATGAGAGTAAAGTCGAAATGCTACTAGAACATTGTTACAACGTGGAATGTTCAACGGCTAAGTCAGCCGAAATTCTAGTACGTTCAATGCAAGACCCCGGCTCAAGTCGTGTACAAGAGGAATTATTATCTACTTTGCATGGTGATACCCAGTTTAGTTTAGCTATTCCTGCTGATTTAGCGGTAATGGAATTTGGTAAATTATTTCATCATTTTAAACACGACCATGATGCTATTTTACTTGGTGTTGCTCACAACCTGAGTGCGCAAAATATGGATTTAAATCCACCACTGGATTATCCGGTTAACAGTGGTGATATTTTACATTACATTGCGGTTGATCGTGTTTTAAGCAGCGAAGTTGATTGGCAGGGGCTTGCTAAGTAATGAATGAAGTGGCGTTTTTAATTCTACTTTTGAGCGCATATATACTCCCAGTAGTGATTGTGCTCAATAGTAAACGTACGCAAGGCCACGAAAAAAATGGCTGGTTAATCGGCATCATTTTCTTTTCATGGCTCGCACTGATAATGTACTTTGCGATAGTGCCCAAGCACGGGCACAAAAAGAAAACTACCAAGAAAAAGAAAGGTTAAAATTGAGTTGTCAGTTTACATATAAATTTGCCAACCGTGCTTGATTAAACAAGCACGGCTTTTTATTTTAACTGTTTTAGTTTGTGCTCCACTAAAGGATCATCAGGGGCAAGTTGCTGAGCAACTTCCAGCAGCTGAATGGCATCCTTAGGGTGTTCATCTTGGTGCTTTAGCGCGACATCAATCAATGGTTGAATATCAATTTTGGCTTGATGCTCTTGCACATGCGCTGCTTTTTCATCAATTAGTATGTTGTGTGCTTTGCTTAATAATACTTGGCGGTGTGCCGATTTAGCATTCGCCTTGTTGAGCCTTCTATAATAGTCTTCTTTAAAGCGCAGGGTTTTGGTTTGTAGGCGAAATTGCGCAATATCGACTTGTTGATGGCTAATAAAGTCGACGGCCACTTGTTTATAAAAGCCAAATTTATTTAGGTAGGTGGCATGGGTACTGTGACCCATACCAAACACGCGTAAGTGGGTTAGTTGCGAATAGCGCTTAGCATGGCCACGGTCAATACGATTGGTCGGGTCGTAAATTATATAGCCTTTAGCATTGCCTAAATCGAGATCGTGGTAATCTTGCTCCCAATCGAATTGTTGTGCTATATCCGTACTTGAGCGGTCATCCCAAGGAGCAAGTGCTTTATTTTTGGTGCTAACAGGGTGAAATAACAGTACCTTATCTAGCTTTAGTAAATTAGCAAATGCACCCACAGCAAAGCCACCTCGGCTTAAGCCGTAGCCTAATCGCTGGGTAAAGGGTGTTAGCAAGGGAGCGAGTTGCTCGAGGAAAAACAGTAAATTACGGTGTCTAAACCAATTACTTATTCCTAAGTGCTGAAAAGAAATAACATTCACATGTTGTTTTTGCGCTAGTTGAAATCCCCAAGGGCTAAAATCATCATTGAGATCATGCTCTTGGTAATTAGTACCTGCAGGAGAAAAGGTGAACAATAAAGGCTTATTTATATCAATAAAGTGATACTTAACAAAAACATCGCCAAGTAAATCGCCTCCAGAGATAGGTAATCTGGTTTGCTGTTCATCTTGAGGTAGAGTTAACCACTCATCTAACCAATACAGTAATTTCATCTAACCCCCTAACTAAAACAAGCCACCTATTTTAGCAAATTTGGAAAAAGAAGGAAAACGTGATGTATTAGCAGCAAATTATTGTTGTTACTCTGCCATTTTTATAATTGCTTGCCAATCCGCTTTAGTTACTGGCATTACCGATAATCGACCACCTTTTTTTAGAGCTATTTCGGTGATGGCGTCGTTTTCTTTAATCGCTTTTAAGCTGACTAATTTATTTAAATGCTGCTGATAGGTCACATCAACCACAACCCATCTCGGTTTATCACTGGTTGATTTAGGATCGTAATAATCACTGCTTAAATCAAACTGGCAAGGATCTGGGTAGGCTTCAGTAGTCACTATTGCGATACCTGCAACGCCGACGTGTTTACAGCTAGAATGGTAAATCATCACTAAATCGCCGAGCTTTACGCCATCGCGCATAAAATTACGGGCTTGGTAGTTGCGCACACCTTCCCATGCAGTGGTTTGTGCAGAGGCGCTTTTTAAATCGTCGATTGAAAATGCATCGGGTTCAGTTTTAAATAACCAATACGCCATAACTAGGATCCTTGAAATATTTACATCATACTTGTCTATAGTATCATTAAAATCTAAATGGGATTGAGGAGCAACTATGAGCCAAGTTTTAGATGATTTATTGTCGTTATTAACGTTAGAAGAAATAGAGCAGGGCTTGTATCGAGGGCAAAGCCAAGATTTGGGTTTTCGTGCGGTATTTGGTGGTCAAGTCATGGGCCAAGCACTGTCTGCAGCTAAAGAAACCTTACCGGAAGGCCGTATTGTTCATTCACTGCATTCTTATTTTTTACGCCCTGGTGATGCTGCAAAGCCAATTGTGTACGATGTTGAAACGATCCGTGATGGTAAAAGCTTTAGTACTCGCCGAGTTAGTGCTATTCAATATGGAAAACCTATTTTTTATATGACGGCATCATTTCAAGGTGCTGAAGATGGCTTGTCGCATCAAGCTACTATGCCGGATGTACCTGCTCCTGAGGAGCTGCGCTCATCACTGGAGTTTTATCAAGAGCACGCATCTCATATACCTGAGGTGATCCGCAATAAGTTTATTCGCGAAATGCCGATTGAAATGCGTCCGGTCACCTTTCATAACCCATTTAAGCCAGAGGTAATGGAGCCGGTTAAACATATTTGGTTCAAAGCCAATGGCGAGATGCCAGATGATCAACGTATTCATAACTATTTATTGGCATATGCGTCTGACTTTGAGTTTTTACCAACGGCTCTACAGCCCCATGGTGTCTCGTTTATGCAGCCAAACATGCAAGTAGCAACAATTGACCATGCGATGTGGTTTCATCGTCCGTTTCGAATGGATGATTGGATTTTATATACCATTGACAGCCCAAGTGCGAGCTCAGGGCGGGGGTTGGTGCGTGGTCAGTTCTTTGACCGTCAAGGCAATTTAGTTGCCTCAACGATCCAAGAAGGTGTAATGCGTCAGCGTTAATATGCCGCTTGCAGTTATTTTTGCTTACATTGTCCTTGCACAATATCACTAATTGACTGCCAGACTCGCGCTGGCAGCAAGGCTTTAAGGTGAATATACACTTCACAAAGTTCAGTACTGCCCTGTAAGCCATTCTCGGTTTCGCTAATTAAACTTTGTTCGCGCAAGTTGCTAATAAAGCCTACCAATACTTTTTTGTCAAAAAACTCAGGGGTCTTAATACCATGCAAGGTACCTAAGCGCTGCGCTAATACTTGGCTTTCGCGTTCAAGCTCTTCGCGTTCAATTTCTTTACTGGTTTGAATAAAGCCAATCACAATGGCGTAGCGTTGCAGGGTTAAGCTAAGCGCACGACCTAGAATTTCCAGCTTGGCTAAGCAATCATTACTGTTGGTGATTTTTATGTTATCACCATCTATTTCTATTAAATCTTGATCTACAAAGCTGGCCAGTATGCGGGTGATATAATTTTCATCAAGTTCGTGTAAAAACCATTCTTTAGCAAACATCGGGTAAAAACAGTTAACCAATTTTTGGCACTGCGATACTGTCGTTTTATGGCTTTTAAATATATGCAGTGCCAGTAAGCTTGGTACGGCAAACACATGGAGAATATTATTACGGTAGTAGTTAAAGAGGATTTTCTCTTTATCGTTAATCGCGATAATCTCGCCAAACTCATCGCTTATAACGTCAAATTTATTCAGCTTTAAAGCATGTTCGAGTAACTGTGATGAAGTTTCATCTGGGGTGGTGATTTTTTCACTGTAACTAGCGCTACGTTGTAAATGTAAGTAAAAGTCTAGTTGTGCTAACAATTTAGGCTTGCTCAATGCTTGCTTATCATTTACCAGTAAGATCATTGCCAGTAAATTAACTGCGTTAAGCGCGGCGGCACTATTAATATTAACCATCACTTTATCCGCTAAAGTCGCCACTTGCGGACCAAGCCATTGTGGTTTTTGAACATCAGTTGGGTGAATAGATTCACGCCAATCAGGTTGATGCTCATTTAAATATTGATTAACCGAAATCGGATCGCCAAAATTCAAATAGCCGCGGCCATAGTTTTTGAGATTTTTAATGGCTTTGAAAATACCGAAAATCGACTCGCCTTTTTTATCATCACCTGCGAGTTCTTTCAGATAAGTATTTATTTCCATGACGTGTTCATAACCAATGTACACCGGCACAATCGAAATAGGGCGATCAATACCACGTAACATAGCTTGTAGTGTCATCGCCAACATACCTGTTTTTGGTGGTAGTAAACGCCCGGTACGGCTACGTCCGCCCTCAGTATAAAACTTAACTGAGTAACCTTTGATAAACAACTGACTTAAATACTCTTTAAATACAGCAGAGTAAAGCTTGTTGCCAGCAAATGAGCGGCGAATAAAAAATGCGCCACTGCGGCGGAATATGCCGCCTGCTGGGAAGAAGTTTAAGTTAATACCAGCAGCAATATGTGGTGGTACTAAACCAAGATGATAAATCGAGTAGGTAAGTAATAAGTAATCCATGTGGCTGCGATGACACGGCATATAAATAATTTCATGACCTTTATTGGTTAGATCATGGATTTGTTCGGTGTATTTTATATCAATGCCGTTATAGAGCTTGTTCCATAGCCAGGTTAATACACGATCTGCAACACGTATGGTGGCATCACTGTAGTTAGCAGCAATCTCATCTAATAGCTTTAACGCATTTTGCCGTGCTTGCTCATGGCTGATTTTTTTGCTTTTTGCTTCATCGTTAATTGCTTTTTTTATAGTCGGTGATGCTAACAATGAATTAAATAGTTGCTCGCGTGAGGGCATTTTAGGGCCCGTTGCCGCCAATTTTTGACGCCGAAAATGCACCCTAGCGACGCGAAGTAATTTATGAGGTAACTCATCAACATCGGCTTTTTCATTTACTAATAACGATAAATCCAACGGTTGACTAAAACGTATAAAGTTATCACGCCCTGAAAACAGTAATACAAAAAACTTACGAAACCAGCTAGGTGTAAGTGAGTGCGAAACCAGCGTACCTAAACCTGGTTTTTCTTTACCTGGATTACGACCCCATAAAATAGTGACCGGAATGACTTGCACGTTTTTTTCGCCACTGGTAAATAGTTGAGCAATTATTTGTTTACCCTGGTTTAGCGCGTCAGTTGGCTTCGCTTGGCTGCCAAACAGTGGTGGTGGATTTTGTAGGCCAATAAAGCGGTCTAACTCTGCATTACCCAACAGCTGTTGTTCAGTTGGTCTGGGCAGGTTGTACTTTTTACAAACTCGGTCAAGAGCCGCTAAATCTGAGCGAGCATTAAGTTTAACTATATAAAAAGTAGGGTAGGCGGGATTAAGACCGTATTGTTCAATTGGGTTCTCGGGCAGTACTTTGCTTTTCACAAATAGGCGATTCATCACCATAGACACAAAATTCAAGCAATAATTAAAAATACGCATCAACTCACCAAGGTTAAGGATTAAGAGATAAAAGCAAAATAAGGATGAATAATAACAATTAAAAACTGGACTGACCATTATCATTAGTGCCAAGTACGATTGCATGGCTTCCTAACTATAGTAAATTCCCAGTAATGACGACATAGTGACAACCCTTTTTTACAGTATAAATAATCCTCATTCTGGTAGTTTGAAATAGTTGTTGCATTTATCACCAATATCACTATAATACGCAGGCTTTCAAAATTCCCCCGGGAACTTGGAAGGAACATTAAGCTTGGATTTCAAGCTAATAAAACAGGAGTTCCGATTTGGAACTCAACGTAGATATAAATCAACAACCGGCATCTTATGTTTTTAAGATTGTTTCGGTCGTTTTTTTATGCTCTTTTAAATGCTCTTTATATTGAGGTTTAAGAATGTCAAATCAACGCATTCGTATTCGCCTAAAAGCTTTTGACCACCGTTTGATTGACCAATCAACGGCGGAAATCGTGGAAACTGCGAAACGCACTGGCGCACAAGTACGTGGTCCAATTCCACTACCTACACGCTTTGAACGTTTTACTGTACTTACATCACCGCACGTTAATAAAGATGCGCGTGATCAGTACGAGATCCGCACCCATAAACGTCTGATCGACATCGTAGAACCAACTGACAAGACTGTTGACGCACTTATGCGTTTAGATCTTGCTGCTGGTGTTGATGTTCAAATCAGCCTGGGTTAATCGAAAGATTAGAGAGGTTTTAGGAAAATGGCATTAGGTCTAGTCGGTCGTAAAGTGGGTATGACACGTATCTTCACTGAAGATGGTGTATCTATCCCTGTGACAGTTATTGAAGCGACACCTAACCGCATTGCTCAGATCAAATCTGACGCAACAGACGGTTATAACGCGCTTCAAGTAACCGCAGGCACTAAAAAAGCAAGCCGTGTAAACAAAGCAACAGCGGGTCACTTCGCTAAAGCTGGTGTTGAAGCGGGTCGCGGTCTGTGGGAATTCCGCCTAAATGGTGGTGAAGGCGATTTTGAAGTAGGCGCTGAGCTTACTGTTGAATTATTCAACGAAATCAACAAAGTTGACGTAACCGGTACTTCTAAAGGTAAAGGTTTCCAAGGTGGTGTTAAGCGCTGGAATTTCAGCATGCAAGACGCTACACATGGTAACTCTCTATCTCACCGTGCTCCTGGTTCAATCGGTCAAAACCAATCACCTGGTAAGGTGTTTAAAGGTAAGAAAATGGCCGGTCATATGGGTGCTGAGCGTGTAACGACTCAAAACTTAGAACTAGTACGCGTTGACGCTGAGCGTAACTTGCTTTTAGTTAAAGGTGCAGTACCTGGCGCTATCGGCGGTGACGTTATCGTTAAACCTGCTGTTAAAGCATAAGTCCTGGAGATTTAGTGATGGAATTAGCAATTAAAGACGCTTCTGGCGGTCTTGAAGTTTCTGAAGCTACTTTTGGACGTGAGTTTAACGAAGCATTAGTACATCAAGTAGTTGTTGCATACGCAGCAGGTGCTCGTCAAGGTACTCGTGCTCAGAAGACACGTTCTGAAGTAAGCGGTGGTGGTAAAAAACCATGGGCTCAAAAAGGTACTGGCCGTGCACGTGCTGGTACAATCCGTAGTCCAATTTGGCGTTCAGGTGGCGTTAGCTTCGCAGCTAAACCACAAGACCACAGCCAAAAAGTAAACCGTAAAATGTACCGCGGTGCGATCAAAAGCATTTTATCTGAATTAGTTCGTCAAGAGCGTTTAATCGTTGTTGAAAGTTTTGCTCTAGCAGCACCAAAAACTAAAGAACTAGTTGCTAAGCTTAAAGAACTTGAGCTTAAAGATGTTCTAATCGTAACTGAAGAAGTAGATGAGAATCTATTTTTATCGGCACGTAACCTGTACAAGGTTGACACGCGTGATGTAGCTGGTATCGACCCTGTAAGCTTAATCGCTTTCGATAAGGTACTTATTACAGCAGCTGCTGTTAAGCAACTTGAGGAGACGCTAGCATGATTCGTGAAGAACGTCTTTTAAAAGTGATCCTTGCTCCACATATCTCTGAAAAAAGCACTATTGCTGCTGAAGAAAACAACACTATCGTTTTCAAAGTAGTAAATGACGCAACTAAAGCTGAAGTTAAAGCAGCTGTAGAGAAGCTTTTTGAAGTGGAAGTAACTGGTGTTCGCACACTTAATGTTAAGGGTAAAACAAAACGTACTGGCGCACGTTTCGGTCGTCGTAGCGACTGGAAAAAAGCTTACGTTACTCTTAAAGAAGGCAGCGAACTAGACTTTGTCGGCGGCGCCGAGTAATAAGGGGAGTTAGAATTATGGCACTTCAAAAGTGTAAGCCAACTTCTGCGGGTCGTCGTCACCTAGTTAAAGTGGTAAACCCAGATCTACATAAGGGCAAGCCATACGCACCACTATTAGAGAAAAACTCTAAATCAGGTGGTCGTAATAACAATGGTCGTATTACGGTTCGTCATATCGGTGGTGGTCATAAGCAGCATTACCGTTTAATCGATTTTAAACGTACTAAAGATGGCATTCCAGCCACTGTTGAGCGTTTAGAATATGATCCAAATCGTAGCGCAAACATCGCACTTGTATTATATGCAGACGGTGAGCGTCGTTACATTATCGCACCAAAAGGCTTAAAAGCTGGTGATGCAATCCAGTCTGGTGTTGATGCACCAATCAAGCCTGGTAATGCATTACCTATGCGCAATATGCCTGTAGGTTCGACTGTTCACAACGTAGAATTAAAACCAGGTAAAGGTGCTCAAATCGCACGTTCTGCTGGTGCATACGTTCAAATCCTTGCTCGTGATGGTCAGTATGTAACATTACGTCTTCGTTCAGGCGAAGTTCGTAAAGTTGAATCAGATTGTCGTGCGACGCTAGGTGAAGTAGGCAATGCTGAGCATATGCTTCGTTCACTTGGTAAAGCAGGTGCAAATCGCTGGCGTGGTATTCGTCCGACAGTTCGTGGTGTTGCCATGAACCCGGTTGATCACCCACACGGTGGTGGTGAAGGTCGTACATCTGGTGGTCGTCATCCTGTGTCTCCATGGGGTAAGCCGACTAAAGGTGCTAAGACGCGTAAGAACAAGCGTACGGATAAATTTATAGTACGTCGTCGTACTAAGTAATATTGAGGAATAGCCATGCCACGCTCTCTCAAGAAGGGTCCTTTTATAGACCTACACTTGCTGAAGAAGGTAGAGAAAGCTTTGGAAAGCGGTGACAAGAAGCCAATTAAAACTTGGAGCCGTCGTTCAATGATCATACCTAACATGATCGGATTGACCATTGCTGTCCATAATGGTCGCCAGCATGTACCAGTTTTCGTTTCTGACGAAATGATCGGTCACAAACTAGGTGAATTTGCACCAACTCGCACTTACCGTGGCCACGCTGCGGATAAGAAAGCGAAGAAACGTTAAGAGGGGAATGATAAATGCAAGCATTAGCTAAACATAAATTCGCCTCTGGTTCGGCGCAAAAAGCACGTCTAGTTGCAGATCAGATCCGCGGGTTACCTGTCGATCGCGCACTAGAAATCCTGGCGTACAGCCCTAAGAAAGCGGCTGTATTAGTTAAGAAAGTACTTGAGTCTGCTATTGCTAACGCAGAGCATAACGAAGGTGCTGACATTGATGAGCTACGTGTAACAACGATCTTTGTGGACGATGGTCCAACAATGAAACGTATTATGCCACGTGCTAAAGGACGCGCAGACCGCATCCTTAAGCGTACAAGCCACATCACTGTTGTGGTTTCAGATAGCTAGGAGTATAAGTAATGGGACAAAAAGTTCATCCTACTGGTATTCGCCTAGGTATATCTAAACCTTGGGTTTCTACCTGGTACGCGAGTTCAAAAGATTTCTCTGCACAGCTTTTTGGCGATCACAAAGTACGTACATTCCTTACTAAGGAATTGAAAGCGGCTTCTGTGTCTAAAATCGTTATTGAGCGTCCAGCAAAATCAATCCGCGTAACAATTCACACGGCTCGTCCGGGTGTTGTTATCGGTAAAAAAGGCGAAGACGTAGAAAAATTACGTCAAGCGGTAACTAAGATTGCTGGTGTACCTGCTCAGATCAATATTTCTGAAGTACGTAAACCAGAACTAGATGCACAACTAGTAGCAGACGGCATTGCCTCTCAACTAGAGCGTCGTGTTATGTTCCGTCGCGCTATGAAGCGTTCGGTACAAAATGCAATGCGCATCGGTTCTAAAGGGATCAAAGTTGAAGTTAGCGGTCGTCTTGGCGGCGCAGAAATCGCACGTTCAGAATGGTATCGTGAAGGTCGTGTACCTCTACATACTCTTCGTGCTGATATCGACTACGCAACTTCTGAAGCCTTAACCACTTATGGTATCATTGGTGTTAAAGTTTGGATCTTCAAAGGCGAAGTTATTGGTGGTTTACCACTAGTACAAGAGCAAGAGAAGCCAGCTAAACGCGCACCAAAGAAAGCCAAAAAAAGTGCTAAGTAGAGGTAGCGAGTAATGTTACAGCCAAAACGTACAAAATTCCGTAAAATGCACAAAGGCCGCAACCGTGGTTTAGCGCAAAACGGTAACAAAGTAAGCTTCGGTACTTTCGGTTTGAAAGCTACTGGCCGTGGCCGCATGACTGCTCGTCAAATCGAAGCAGCTCGTCGTGCCATGACACGTCACGTGAAACGTCAAGGTAAAATCTGGATCCGTGTCTTCCCTGACAAACCGATCACAGAAAAGCCTCTTGAAGTTCGTATGGGTAAAGGTAAAGGTTCTGTTGAATATTGGGTTGCTGAAATTCAGCCTGGTAAAGTACTTTACGAAATGGAAGGTGTTTCTGAAGAGCTTGCTCGTGAAGCATTCGACCTTGCTGCTCGTAAACTGCCATTCAAAACAACTTTCGTAACTCGGACGGTAATGTGATGAAAGCAAGCGAACTAAAAGATAAAAGCGTAGAAGAGCTTAATGCTGAACTTCTAGGTCTTCTTCGTGAGCAGTTTAACCTGCGCATGCAAGCAAGCACTGGTCAGTTAGCTCAAACTCACACGCTAAGAACAGTACGTCGCGATATCGCGCGTGTAAAAACAGTTATTAACCAGAAGGCAGGTCAATAATGAGTGATAAAATTCGTACTCTTCAAGGCACTGTAATCAGCGACAAGATGGAAAAATCTTTCACTATCGCTATCGCACGTTACGTGAAGCACCCAATCTATGGGAAATTCATCAAACGTACGACTAAATTACACGTACATGACGAAAATAACACAGCAAAAGCGGGTGACGTTGTTACTATCCGTGAATGCGCTCCAATCTCTAAGACTAAGTCTTGGACATTAGTAGACGTTATTTCTAGTCCAAAACAAGCTTAACTTTTAATTAAGTCTGTTTTATAAAAAGCCCCGGCATTAGCTGGGGCTTTTTGTTTTTAAAGAAGCTATAAGCTATAGCGGTAAGCTTTCAGCTGCTTGCAGTGAATTTGAGCCCCGTAGATTGGGTTGAGTATTGCTGGAGAACGAATAAAAATATCGGGCTACTCATAAGTACGAATGGGATAACTTAAACATTGAACGAATGACTAACTTCCTTCGGGCTGTGAATTAAGCTGTAATGAAAAAAGGCTTTGTCTTTTTTATTAATCGGGTTTTTATGGGGTTATGTCATCATAAATAATTTGTTTTTGAAGAATTTTTCAAAATAATCTTTCTTACCATCAAACAGAGCTAGTAACTTATCATCGCTAAAAATAATGTTAAGTATACATCGTAAATAGTTATCACACTTCTGACTCATATCGGATAAAAATAATTCTTTATTGGTTTTTAAACTATCACCATGTATGACTTTTGATCTAATACCGTAAAATGATTTCAAATCATCAAATACCTCAATGGGGTCGAAACCAAAATCTTTAAGGAATAATGCTACACGCTCAGATAATTTATGGGTTAGCTCTGAACTGTCGGTAGAGAAAAGACTTTCGAAAGCACTGCAATAATGAGCCAATTTAACCGCAGGATGACTTTCTCGAGATGCTGCTTCTATAAACCTCATACTTCGCCCAATACGTGAAAAATGCATATTGGTAAATGAATCTTTAAAAGTAGACTTTGAGTTACATAAATATGATTGAATTTGATCACTTTTTTCATTCCATTTTTTTAAGTCTTCAATAGTCATTTCAATATTCGTAAATGACTTTCCGGAATTCATAAATGCAGGACTAGTTAAATTATTCCGAGTCCAAGCACTATGTTTTGAATCTGTTAGCTTACAAAATGCGGCCTCGCAAATGACGGCATTGTCTTTTATAAACCATAGATCATTTAAAAGCATTTTTAACCAAAATAACCAAATGAATAAAGCTTTGTGGCTATCTTCACCTTTATCAAAAACGGTATCATCAATGTCACAGTAAATAATATTATCGGCATGAATGAAATGTTCGTACTCAATCACTCCTGCTGTCTCTTTAAATTCACAATCGATAATGCTCAAAATCAGATTTTTATCATTCGTAATATCAATTCCCGGCATCAAAGTTATCCATCCCTCTATTGGTTCTGAAATTGAAAGGTAGCGGAGTGTTGAGATGAACTTATATTTTTTCATTAGAATTAAAGGTTCTTGCGCAATTAATATTTTAGTATTTATACAACATGCAGTTCATTTTGCATAATCGCTTTCTGGATGGTGGGTATATTTTTATGACATACGACCTATGATATTAGATGGTTAATATATTGATGTTATACAATAAGCTAGATTACTAAAGTCATTTGATAAAAAGCCTTTGCAAATGCAAAGGCTGATGTTTTTCTGCGCTGACCGCTGACCGCTGACCGCTGACCGCTGACCGCTGACCGCTGACCGCTGACCGCTGACCGCTGACCGCTGACCGCTGACCGCTGACCGCTGACCGCTGACCTTTACCAAATCATCTCAACAAATTCTGGATGATCGATATATGGATTGCGATTGCCTTGATGCTCATAAGCGGCTTGGTTTCTATCTAGTTCAAGTTGACTGACTGGATCGTCGTTATGCCAATTAACCAACATAGTTACTACCCAATTCTCAAACACTTGGTTACTAGAGCCGTTAAGCACGGCATTACTAGTCGTGGTGTTGTTTTGCCAAGTACCAATGACGTTTTCGTAGCGGGTTGCCATATAGAAGTAGGCGCGAGCAAAGTCACCTTTAAACTCATCGATTGGCTCAAATACCGTGCCAGAGTAATTAATCGAGCTGGCTGCGCTGCCAAGCTTACTGCCATTGCTTGAGGTGAAACTGGCACTGCCTACTTCGCCAAATGGGTAATTGCTACGTTTTGAATTAACATAACCATCGGTTGCAAAAATATGATGTACGTCTGAGTTCATAGGCTCATTTGTGCCGCCAAACCAACTTTTCGGAAATGAATGTTCGCGGTTATAACAATCAGCTTCACTATTGTAAGTGCCGCATTGATCACTTACAGCGACATAGTTATAGCTGTCTTGACCGGTGGGATTTTCTGAATAGCGATCGAGTATTGAATTGTCATTTTCAAAGGACTTATCCCGTGAAGCAAGATCGTAAAAACTCCAAATAGCTGAATAACCTTGTGAGTTGTGACCTTTAATAATGTTATAAAGCGCGGTTTTAAGTGCATAGCCCGTTAAACCTTGTGCTGTAACATAGTAGCCAGTTGGCTCGCTGGGCGGCGTTTCTGGGTTGGTATTATCACCAAGTATAAAGGGAGTTGCTTCACTGCTTTGAAAACTACTGCCGCTAGCCAATGTTGTTTGGGCGGATGTTAGCGCGTAGCTGCCATTACCAAATGAACAGCAAATACCGTCGCCGTAACTATCAAAAATACTAAACGTGTAATCGCCATCAACTAAGCAGGCTTGCTCTGTATAGCTGTTGTTGCCACTATAACTGCCACCTGACGCAACTGCTATGCCTTGGGCGTTAGTGATCTGCCAGCTAGTCTCTTCGCCATAGTTATCAGTTGTCAGTGCTAAGTTAACAGTGTTATCAGCACAACCGACTGGTGGCGGTGGGGTGGTATCACTAGAACCTGGTGTAAAACTATCCACATAAACAGTTTCACTGCCATCAAAGCCGCTGACATCGTAAAAACGCAGGCCCACGGTAATCGTAGCATTGTTGGTTGCTGTATATGTATAGCTTATTTGTTGCCACTGATTTAATAACGCTGGATCTGAATAGCCTTGATAGCCGTCGGCAATTAAGCGCGCTTTAATGCCGCCTTCGGTGTGATAAACCCAGCTTGAGAATAAGTAGCTTTTGCCGGCCTCAACAGTAACTTCTTGCAGTAAATCAGTATTGCTTTGACTAGCGGTATTAACCACTACTTTTGCAGCAAGAGATCCTGAATTCACTATGCTATTTGAAGCTGATAGTGTAATACCTGAGTCAATCGTGCTCCAGCCGTTTGGGCTATTACCTGACCAGTTTTCAAAGTCACCATTATTAATGCTGGCCATGCAGGGAAGTGCTGTAGCTAACATAGCACTGCTGAGTATGAGTTTTCTATATGCCCCGTGTGACATAGTGTTTCCTTATTATATTTATAGTAGGCGCACAGAATGTGGCCAAATCCACTATAGCCTACCCAAGATTTGTTGCAAAAAAGTTAATACCTGTTTTGAAAAGAATGAAGTGAATAAATTTTTGTATGATATTTCTGATCGGCTAAGTGTGGTGCTGAAATCGTAAGCAGTTATTTGTTACCTTTTAATCTGTTTTTACTGGTTAATTTATAAATTAATAACTAAATGGAATAACAAAGCAGATTCTATTCTTTTTTTATTGGCGCGTACCCCGTTATTCTTCACACTCAGAGAAATCTTTAGGGCCTGAGTTATTTGCCTTAAAGTTGACACAAATTTTAGGCAAAGTGATTACTGCAATCAGTGAGCATTTTGCAGATAACTTTCAGGGTTACGGGGAATTAATTCATGTTGTTAAGTCAACTCAATGCGCTAGCAAGTCCGCTATCGCAAGAGCAAGTACAGAAGCTACAAGGTTTAGTGGCTGAGCTTAATCCAATCCAGCAAGCTTGGGTAAGTGGTTATCTTGCTGCGAATGCCAATACGGCGGCATTAGGTGGTGTTGTAGGTGCTGCGCCAAGTGTTGGGGATGCAGCGGCATTGACCATTTTATATGGCTCACAAACCGGTAATTCAAAAGGTGTAGCGACTAAGCTCAAAGAGCAAGCGGAGTCTCGTGGTTTAGCTGTTAAGCTGGTTAGCATGGCTGATTACAAACCAACGGCCCTGAAAAAAGAAAAATTCTTAACTGTCGTTGTTTCTACTTACGGTGAAGGTGAGCCGCCGGAAGATGCCGAAACATTACATGAGTTTTTAGCAACCAAAAAAGCGCCTAAGCTTGATGGCGTTAAAATTGCGGTTATAGGTTTAGGTGATTCAAGCTATGAGTTCTTCTGTCAAACAGCAAAAGACTTTGAACAGCGCTTAAATAAGCTCGGTGCAGAAACCATTTATCAGCGTGCTGATTTAGACGTTGATTACGATGATGAAGCCGCCAGCTGGATCAGCGGAGCACTTGATGCATTTGAACCTGATTTAAAAGCACAGCAAGGCGCAACAGGTGGGCAAGTGGTGTCATTTGGTGCACCAGCAACAGCTGCCAGCCAATATACTAAGCAAAACCCATTTCCAGCAGAACTTAGCCTAGTGCAAAAGATCACTGGTCGTGACTCTAGCAAAGATGTGCGCCATGTTGAGATTTCACTGGAAGGATCTGATATTACTTACACACCGGGCGATTCATTAGGCGTGTATTTTTTAAATGATGAGATTCTGGTTGATGAAGTACTGACACTGACGCAAATTGATGGTGCCAGCAAAGTTAAAATCGCTGATGAAGAGCTCAGTGTTCGTGATGCACTGATTGAAAAACTTGAATTGACTCAGTCATACCCTGGCTTTGTTGAAAAGTACGCGATAGCGACAGGTGCGCCTGAGCTATTAAAGCTGGTTGAAGATAAAGCGGCAATGCGTGAATATATTGAGCCTCGCCAAATCTTTGATGTGATCCGCCAAAATCCAGCTGCGCTTGAGGCACAAACGTTTGTTGATTGCCTACGTAAACTGCAAGCACGTTTATATTCAATTGCGTCAAGCCAAGCAGAAGTTGAAGATGAAGTGCACTTAACCATTGGTCTAGTTGAATTTGAAGCATTCGGTAGTGAGCATTTAGGTGGTTGTTCTGGTTATTTAGCACGTCGTGCTGAAGAAGGTTGTAAAGTAAAAGTATATAGCGAGCATAATGATAACTTCCGTTTGCCAACTAACGACGAAACGCCAGTGATTATGGTTGGCCCTGGTACTGGTATTGCGCCGTTCCGTGCTTTCTTGCAAGAACGTGATGCCCGCGAAGCATCCGGTAAAAACTGGTTATTCTTTGGTAATCCACACTTTACCCAAGATTTCTTATATCAAGTAGAAATTCAAGGTTACTTAAAATCAGGGCTACTAAGTAAAGTTGATGTGGCGTTTAGCCGTGACCAAGCAGAGAAGGTCTACGTGCAAGACAAGCTACGCCAAAACAGCAAAGACGTATTTGCATGGCTAGAAGCGGGCGCGCATTTTTATATTTGTGGTGACGCAAATCGCATGGCGAAAGATGTACACCAGGCATTGGTTGATATCATCAAAGAAAACAGCGGTAAGAACGATGAAGACGCTGAGCAGTATTTAAAAGATTTACGTAGCGCAAATCGCTATCAGAAAGACGTGTACTAAGCGTAGACGTTGCTTACTTTATAAAAGCAAAGCTAACAGCCGTCACTGTAACAAATTTAGGATCAAACATGAGCGAACAAGATAAAAACGTAAAGCTTTCTGATAACGAGCGTTTGAAAAGAGAAAGTAACTTTTTACGTGGCACCATAGAGCAAGATTTAAAAGATGAGATCACCGGTGGCTTCACTGCGGATAACTTTCAGTTAATTCGTTTCCACGGTATGTATCAACAAGATGACCGTGATATTCGAGGTGAGCGTGCTAAGCAAAAGCTAGAGCCATTACACAACGTAATGTTACGTGCTCGTATGCCTGGCGGTATTATCAAACCTGAACAATGGTTAGCAATTGATAAGTTTGCTGACGAAAAAACTAGCTACGGCAGTATTCGTTTAACAACCCGTCAAACGTTTCAATTTCATGGTGTGTTAAAACCAAATATAAAAGGCATGCACCAAATGCTTAATAGCGTGGGCATCGACTCTATTGCAACGGCAGGTGATGTTAACCGTAATGTACTTTGTACTACAAACCCTGTGGAATCTGAGTTGCATCAAGAAGCATACGAGTGGGCTGCAAAAATCTCAGAACATTTGTTACCAAAAACTAAAGCGTATGCAGAAATTTGGTTAAACGGTGAAAAGGCTGAGACTACAGAAGAGCCAATTTTAGGATCTAACTACTTACCGCGTAAGTTTAAAACCACGGTGACCATTCCACCGAACAACGAAGTGGATGTGCATGCGAATGACTTAAACTTTGTAGCTATTGCAGATAACGGCAAGCTAGTTGGTTTTAACGTATTAGTAGGCGGTGGCCTTGCCATGACCCACGGTGATACCGCAACCTATCCACGTAAAGCCGATGATTTTGGGTTTATCGCCTTAGCGGATACGCTAAAAATTGCTGAGCATGTGGTGTCTGTACAGCGCGACTGGGGTAATCGCTCAAACCGTAAAAACGCAAAAACTAAATACACCTTAGACCGTGTTGGTACTGATGTATTTAAAGCGGAAGTAGAGCAACGCGCAGGTGTTAAATTTGCGCCAAGCCGCCCTTATGAGTTTACTCATCGTGGCGATCGCATTGGTTGGGTTGAAGGTATTGATGGTAAGCATCACTTAACTTTATTTATCCAAAGTGGCCGTATTTTAGATTTACCGGGTAAACCACTGAAAACAGGTTGTCGTAAAATTGCTGAAATTCACCAAGGTGATTTTCGTATGACGGCAAATCAAAATTTGATCATCGCCGGTGTGCCTGCCGATCAAAAAACAGTGATTGAAGAAATAGCCCGTAATCACGGTTTGATTGACGACAAAGACTCTGAGCAACGTAAAAACTCGATGGCCTGTGTGGCATTACCAACTTGTCCACTCGCAATGGCGGAAGCTGAGCGTTACTTACCAAGCTTAATTGAAAAGACCGAGGCATTGCTTGCTAAGCACGGTATTCCTGATGACAGCATCATTATGCGTGTGGTTGGTTGTCCGAATGGCTGTGGCCGCGCAATGTTAGCGGAAGCTGGCCTAGTAGGAAAAGGCCCAGGTAAATATAACGTGTACTTAGGGGGTAACCTTGAGGGGACGCGTATTCCTAAATTGTATTTAGAGAATGTTGGTGAAGACGTGTATTTAGACGCCTTTGACAAATTAATTGGTCAATGGGCAAGTGAGCGTAATGACGGCGAATGCTTTGGTGACTTTGTGATCCGCAAAGGCATAGTTGCTGAAGTTAAAGTGTCAGTCACCGATTTTCACGCTTAATTTAAAAGCAAGCGGTGACGCTTGCTGAGGTTTGGAATTTACTATGAGTGAATTTAAAAACATATTACAGCTAGATAAAGAAAGCCAAGTAACACTGCTGGCTGATGCTAACGGCGTATTGAAAGATATGAGCGCTGAGCAGCGTGTCGCATGGGCACTGGAAAACTTGCCAGACACGCAGTTTTTATCATCGAGCTTTGGTATTCAAGCGGCTGTGATGTTGCATTTAGTTACAGTACAGCGCCCCGATATTCCTGTGGTATTAACAGATACTGGTTACTTATTTCCTGAAACTTATCAGTTCATTGAGCAAATGACCGAACGCTTATCGCTAAATTTAAAAGTGTATAAGTCGCAGTTAAGCCCAGCTTGGCAAGAAGCCAAGTTTGGTAAGTTATGGGAACTAGGTGAAGCAGGTATTAAACAATACAACCAGCTTAATAAAGTTGAACCAATGACTCGCGCATTAAAAGACATTAATGCAGGTACTTGGTTTAGTGGCTTGCGCCGTGACCAATCATCAACACGTGCCGATAAGCAAATTATTGAAATTAGCCGTGGCACGGTAAAGGTTTACCCAATCATCGAATGGTCAAATCGCGATGTTTATCAGTACCTGACTAAACATGACTTACCATATCACCCATTATGGGAGCAAGGTTATGTGTCAATGGGCGATGTGCATACTACGCGTAAACTAGAGCCAGGTATGACCGAAGAAGAGACCCGTTTTTTTGGTCTAAACCGCGAATGTGGCCTACACATTGATGGTGATGGGATCTAATTCTGAACGTAAAAATATAAGTAAATCATTTAAGCTGAGATAGCTAACTATAGTGATTATTAAAGCGCAGCCTAGCTGCGTTTTAAATTTTTGACTATAATACAATCAGCCGTTATAAATTGATGTGCATGTATTTTATGAAACCATATTACGTAATTTTCTTTTTATTCTTTTCTACTAGTCTTTTTGCCGATAACCTTCGCATTGCCTTACCCGAGCAAGATTACCCTCCTTATCACTTTGTTTGTTCAAAAACAGGCATTTTAAATGATGTTATTACATCGTTTTCGATGGCAACGGGGATCCAAATAGACTATACCTTCGTCCCTGAAATGCGCTCTGCGAAAATGGTGAAACGAGGTGATGTTGATGCACGAATGGAATCAGAAGTTTGGCTTGTAGATAATGGACCCTATTATTGGAGCCAAGAGATAGTAGTAATTGAAGATGTGTTAGTAGTCGCTCGAGGAGCTGAACTAATTGACTTTAAGGAGCTAAGCAGTTTAAAGGGCGGTGTTTTACTCGGGCGATTTGGTTATGTGTATCCAAAATATGAGCTACCAGTAGTGAATAAGACTCTGCACCGTGAGAATTTTTATTCAGACTTAGAAATATTGCAAAGTTTGCACAAAGATACTGATACAAGTAAACGCTTTACTGTTATGTCACGCTCTGTCGTAAACTGGTACATACAAAAGTACCCTGAGCTTGCTGCTTTGACCATAAGTGATGAAAATGTCGCTGAGGCGCCGCTGCAGTTGCAGTTTTCTTATAATTCAAGGGGTAAAAAGTACGCGAAAGAATTTAATGATTTTTTACAAAGCTTGAAAGATAATGGCGGCCTAGCTAAAATCATAGCTCGCTATCAATGATAGCAATCGAGAATTTTAACTCAAAGGATTGAAGATGAAGTATTTTGCGTACCTCGCTATTATGGTATTGCTGATCAGTGTCGCGGCATTATTTTATTTGCAACGACCCGATGGTCAAACGTGGTTAACCAGTGATGGTATTAGTAGTAAATCAAATCAGCTAACAGAGCAAATGGTTGCGTTATCAAGTGACACCCTTGCCATGGCAGCCACATTGGTTAGTGAGACCAGTCAAAAAGTTGTAGAATCAATTACCAATGAAAGCTCAGTAGCAACGACAGTTATTTATAAATGGCAAGATCAGCAAGGTCAATGGCATTACTCAGATCAGCCTAATCCTGAGGGCACAAGTGAAAAAGTAATTCTAGATCCGCGCGATATTACAGTAGTTGCGGCCGAAGATACGTCCATTTTAAAAGGCACCTCAAAAACAACTAATATGTCTTTAATGCCAAACTCAGGCAGTGTTTATGATCCCGTGGTGATGAAAAAGCTGTTTGAAGATGCAGAGCAAGTGAAAGAACAGTTAGAGCAACGTACTAAATCGTTAGATGAGACGCATTAATTTGCTTTAATAGCGTTGTTTTGCTGTGTTTTTTCGGGCTGTGTTACAAAAAATTGTTGCTTAATGATTGGCAGGTTATAGGCTTTTAACCAACGATCAGTAGCTATCATTAGTTCTCCTGAAGCAACTAATCTTGTCAGGCCTTCATCAAAATTATCTCTGACAGACTTATCTTGAAAAACAATGTAAGAGCCTTGATAGTTTAAAATATCGCGATATATAAAACTTGTAGGGTCAAGTTGGGTGTTTGTTGATGTATGCCAGTAGAGCATTAAATAATCACCGATACGGGCATCGATCTTATTGGTAAGTAACTGTTTATTTAGGGCTTGTTGATTTCCTATTTCAGTATAATAGGTGAATACCTGTGTCGCCATGTTTTTATATTCTGGGCCAAAGATATCGCTCGCCCCTATAAAACTACCTACTCTTAAATTCTTCAAATCGTTCAACGTAGCTACTTTTTCGGTCCATGCAGAAGGAAGCATGGTCACACGGTTCATAAATCGTACTCGATAACGAGAAATAAAAGCATGTGCAGCTGGTTGTGCCGTATAGTTGATCGCTATATCAGCGACTTTATTGTTGAAGTAGCGTTGAATAGCATCATTATTTAACGGCACCAATTGCGGGTTTTGATAGCCTTGTATCAGTAACACTTGAACCACAAGTTGATCGAAGTAACCATTACCGGTTACGTTGTCCTGCATGAAATAAGGTGCAAAATTACCGGATGCAATAATCAATTTGTCATTTGCACGTAATTGAGTGGGTAAGCAAAGCACCAAAAATGCCGCTATTAATAAAGTTTTAGAGGTGTTAAATGGTTTGATTAATTGCATGAACTTGCTGCTATACATGTTTGTCACGTACAGCCTCTATGTTCATTAAAACAATAGTGAGGTAAATTTTTGTAGGCAGAGAAAATAGCACTCCAATAGCAATAAAAGCGGCGCTGATAATAATGCCATGTATACTATTTTGTTCACCAAACAGATCCGAGACTAATAAATAATGTCCAGTCGTAATAAGGCATATGCCAAGGACAATAAATACTTTTAGTACTGTGATGATCTTCTGCTCGGTCATAGTATGCAGGCATTAATGATAAGATGAATTAAGTGTAGTTAATAATGAGTAAGCTGACTTGTTTTACATCAAAAAATTAAGGGCTAAGCAAATTAATTTTGCAAAGCCCTAATATTATAGATTAATTAGCTAGTTAACATATTACGCAGTACATACTGTAAAATGCCGCCATGTTTGTAGTAATCCCACTCTTTGGGGGTATCAATACGGACATCGGCACTAAAGCTTAGTTTTTTGCCTTCGCTATTAGTGGCAACGACACTAACTTCCTTGGTTTTATCGTAGAGACCTTCGATATCGAACTGCTCTTGACCTGTTAACCCCAGTGATTCATGGCTCTCACCTGCTTTAAATTGCAGTGGTAGCACGCCCATACCAATTAGGTTCGAGCGATGAATACGCTCATAACTTTGCGCAATGACCGCTTTAATACCTAATAATAGCGAACCTTTCGCTGCCCAGTCTCGTGATGAACCCGTACCATACTCAGCACCGGCAAGCACAACGAGCGGTACGCCTTGCTGTTGATACGCCATTGCAGCATCGTAAATACTGGCAAGCTCATCATCAGGTTGAGTGCGCGTTACACCGCCTTCGGTGCCTGGTGCAAGCAAGTTTTTTAAGCGTACATTGGCAAATGTACCGCGCATCATTACTTCATGATTACCACGGCGAGAACCGTATGAGTTAAATTGCGATTTATCTACGCCATTTTCTTGTAAGTATTCGCCAGCAGGCGCGCTTGCTTTAATTGCACCAGCAGGGGAGATATGATCAGTAGTGACGGAATCGCCAAGTTTTGCTAAACAGCGAGCACCCGTAATAGTAGGGATGCCTGGTGGTTCTGTCGTCATGCCATCAAAAAACGGCGCTTTTTTAATATACGTTGAGGCATCATCCCAGTCATAAAGTTTACCATCAGGAATTTTGATTTGTTGCCAGCGATCATCACCCTTATAAACATTACCGTAACTGGTAGCGAACATTTCTTTAGTGACGGTTTTTTTCACCAGTTCATTCACTTCGCTGACACTAGGCCAAATATTTTTCAGGTAAATATCGTTACCATTAGCATCTTGCGCAAGTGGCTCGTTATAAACATCGATATCAGTACGACCTGCAATCGCATAGGCGACAACTAAAGGTGGTGAGGCTAAAAAGTTCATTTTCACATCTTGGTGAATACGTCCTTCAAAGTTACGGTTACCCGATAAAATAGAGCTTACTACTAATTTATGTTGTTGAATTGCCTCACTGATCTCATCGGCAAGCGGACCTGAGTTACCAATACAGGTAGTGCAGCCATAACCTACTAGGTTAAAGCCAAGTGCATCTAAATCATCCATCAGGCCTGCTTTTTTTAAGTAGTCAGTGACCACTTGTGAGCCAGGTGCCAGTGATGTTTTTACCCAAGGTTTTACGTTAATTCCTAACTGGCGAGCTTTTTGCGCGACTAAACCCGCGGCTAAAATCACACTTGGGTTAGAAGTGTTGGTACAGCTAGTAATGGCAGCAATTACACAAGCGCCATCTTTTAACTCAAATTCTTGCCCTTTAAAGTTAACCTTTGCTGCGCCCATAAATTGCGCTTCGTTGGTTGGCTCATCAGGATTAGTGACAGGGCCTTCACCTTCAATTCGTGATTGCTGTTCATCACTATCGTCGCGCTTAGCAAGACGTTCATCTTGAAAGGTTTTTAAATGATTGGCAATAACTTCGCCAGCTTGATCAAGGGCAATTCTGTCTTGTGGACGTTTCGGACCGGCAAGGCTTGGCACTACATCATTTAGGTTTAATTCGAGCTTGTCGGTGTAATTTGCTTCATCGCCATCGTTGCGCCATAAACCTTGATGTTTTGCGTAGTCTTCTATCAGTTTTAGCTGTGTTTCATCACGGTTGGTTAAACGAAGATAATTAATTGTTTCATCATCGATAGGGAAAATACCACAGGTAGCGCCGTATTCCGGTGCCATGTTGGCTATGGTTGCGCGGTCGGCCAGTGGTAAATCAGCAAGGCCATCGCCATAAAATTCTACAAATTTACCGACAACGCCATGCTTACGCAATATTTCAGTAACGGTCAGCACTAAATCGGTCGCTGTGGTGCCCTCCGGTAAACGGCCGTTGAGCTTCATACCCACCACTTGCGGGATCAGTAAGCTAATTGGCTGGCCTAGCATTGCAGCTTCTGCTTCGATGCCGCCTACACCCCAACCAAGTACGCCTAAGCCGTTGATCATAGTGGTATGTGAATCAGTACCGACTAAGGTGTCAGGGTAAGCAAATTTTTGCCCATTGCGCTCTTCATTAAAGACAACGCGAGCAAGGTATTCTAAATTCACTTGGTGAACAATACCCGTTGCTGGTGGCACAACTTTTAAGTTATCAAAGGCTGTTTGGCCCCAGCGTAAAAACTCATAACGTTCTTTATTGCGTTCGTACTCAAGCTTGGCATTTAAATCAAATGAGCCATCTTCACCATAACCGTCTACTTGTACTGAGTGGTCGATAACTAATTCCGCAGGGGATAATGGGTTTATTTTCGCAGGATCGCCGCCAAGTCTTTCCATAGCATCACGCATTGCGGCCAAATCGACGATTGCTGGCACGCCAGTAAAATCTTGCATCACCACGCGGGCCGGTGTAAATGCTACCTCAGCACTGGGCTTGGCTTGTGAATCCCAGTTTAGCAACGCTTCAATATCTTGTTTTTTGATATTTACGCCGTCTTCATTGCGCAGTAAGTTTTCGAGTAGGATCTTGAGCGAGAACGGCAGTCGCTTGGCTTTATCGCCTAAACCTTGCAGTGAATGGATATGAAACTGCTCACCGTTGATAGTGAGTTGTTTTTGGGTGTCAAAACTATTGTTCATTATGTGCCCCTAAGTTAGATGAATATCCTTAAATGGTACTTAAGTGGTAAATGTAACCTCTCTTTAAATAGTTAAAATGCAAAGTACATACCAGTGTGTTTTTGCGCGATTTTTATACAGGTAATAGAATGTATATGATGCTGAAAATTTATATTTCAAGCGTCAGCAGTAAAACAATAGTAACTCAATAGCGTGTTTTACAGTAGCCAACCTTGCTGTTTGCCTTTGTGGCTTAGCAGTAGCAGGATAATTGCAATTACGACTACAAATATTGGCATAAACACCGCGCTGGCACCGAGTAATTCAATACTATTAATAACAATGAAATTATAAAATTGCTGGATAAAAATCCCAGCGAGTGAGAGCGCAAAAAGCACTTGAGCAATGGCTTTTTTAAGTAATAATAAAATACAGCCTAAGACTCCACCAAAAACCGCGGTAGCGAATGCAATAGTTGACCAAATTGGTGTATTTGAATATGCAGCTTGTTGTTCTATAGGGAGTTTACTTATCATGTCTGGAGTCATGAGCATTTGCATAATGAATGCAATTACCCCAAGAAAGTTCCAAATAAGGGCTGCCCAAGCGACAGATTTTAACCAGTGCGGAGGAGTCATATATTACCTTTTAAACTATTATTTAAAAAGTTATTAAAGGCGACTACGGCTACTTTTACAAGTTGCACGTAGTCTAAATTGGATTAGCCGAATGAAATAGGGCGACGGCCTGTTTTTTCATCCACTTTTGGTTTTTTGGTACGTTTACGCTTAGCTTTAGCAGGCGCGTTAGTAGCAGGCTCTGCACTTTGTTGTGGTTCAGGTTGCGTTGATGTAACAGGGCGCTCTGCTGGAATAGCACTTTCGCTTAATGTCAGTTGAAATTGCTCACCATCAAATTCAAGAATGTCGCCACTGTATAATTTTTTCCGCTTGATTGTACAAATTTCATGGTTAACGCCAACATAACCTTCAGTGATAAGGTTTTTGGCTTGGCCGCCACCTTCGACTAAATCAAGAACTTTTAAGAGTTTGCATAGCTCAATTGGCTCTTCTTCTAATTCAATTTCAATATATTCGTCGTTCATGTTTGATCTCATTAAGGTAGGGCACAGCCTGTAGTATAAAGGCTGTGCGCGACTTTTGCATCAAGCAGCCTAAAGTCTACAGGGCATTAAATAGAATTAACCTGAAACTATCTCGAATTTTATACCGTCTTTAAAAAAACGGTAGTAATTCAAGCGTAGTATCCGCGTGAAAAGCTGGCCTACAATTTGCTGTTCGAATCGAATTCGATATTTAGTTGGTCATTTTATTACAAATGCCGCAGTACTGGAGATTTAACATGGGCGTAAGACTAGCCATGAAAAAAGAGCTAATGGGTTTAGAGGGTTCTGACTTTATGACCGCAGATGATGTGCGTGCGCGGCTTAATCAGGTTGTAAAGAAAGCATCGCAACAACCAGAGCGAGGCTTTTCGCTTATTTCACGTTTTAACGACAATCACAGCCAATTAAGTTGTGGTGAAAATAGCAAAGAAAAACTACTTGAGTTTCAACGACACCGCTTGTTTCAGGATGTTTTATATACCCGTAAAAGCGTGGATGCTTGGCTCAATAGCCAAGTGAATTAACTTGCTATAAATAGTCACCTCGAATAGACTACAGTTGTAATCTATTCGAGGTGACTATGAAATATGGCATTTTAATTGGCATGTTGTTATTTCTAACAGCCTGTCAGCACCCTACAGTGTATGTCTATACGGAGGGTTTAACTGTTTTGCAAAAACAACAACTGACAGAGCAACTACAACAGCAGACCTTGCCTTTTCAATTTACTGAACTGCCAGTACCCAAAGAGTTTAGTGCTGCGACATTATTAACCTCAGAAGATAAAATACTGACTCCTGAAACAGAGCAACTTGCAAATATTATGCAAGCGATGGGTTATCAGCCGCAGCTTAATTATGTGTCGGTGGCTAATCATCATTATAGCGATGGCAATATTGGCTTTTACTTACGTGGTGAGCAAATAGAGCAAGGTTTTGACGTGCCGCAACAGCTGCGTACTACTGGTTGCGTTGAAGACCGCTACAATAACCTTAAAGTCAGATTTTTTGATAACTTGGTTGAGTTTACTTTACTAAATGGTGCCCGCGCTCAGTTAGTTTGGCTGCGTTATGAAAATTATTTAGTCATCAATTATAGAAATATTTCGCAGTCATACACGCATTCAACCCCTTTGGTTGCAACGCCTTTTGGTGAAAAACCCTCAGATACATTTCGTTATACTGCGCATGTTGAGAGTCCGCAATGGTTAAACTGTTCGCTACAGGTTGTGTATATGGATTAGCCGCGTGACTCGAGGTAATCGCTTAATTTAGTTATACGTCTACTCATCCCTTCGATAATGCGGTCTTTAATTTTTTCGCGGATCACATTTGGTAAACGTATTAGTGCTTCGCTGGTAATCGCCAGTACTATGGTATCGCTTTTAGCACGAGCACTGGTGCTGTGCTCGCGGTTATTTATAAACGCACCTTCACCAATAAATTCGCCGGGTTCAATGGTGCCTAAATCCATCAAATGACTATGTTTAAATACCACAATAGCGCCGCTGAGCACGATATACAGTTGTTTGTCGTTATCAAACTGCTTAAACACAAAGCGATCTTTATTGATCAAGTATAAGTGACTGAATGACTCCAGTAATACTTGGCGCTCATTGAGGCTGAACTCTCTAAAAAAACTCAGCCTATTAAGTATCTCCATCTGCTTTATTAATGGAATATGCTCGATTAACTTCAACTTATTTTCCTTCGTTTGAGCAGGGAAGTTAGTTGATATTGCGCTCTTTTAATTTACGGGTCAATGTATTGCGGCCCCAGCCTATTTTTACTGCGGCTTCTTGTTTATGTCCTGCACAGTTTGCCAATGCGGTTTTAATTAGGCGGGTTTCTAATTGCGCTTGTACATTAGGCCAGATGTTTTCTTTACCTTGCTTAAGCTCTAGATTAAGCCATTGTTGAAAGGCATCAAGCCAATCACCCTCTTGTTGAGTCTCGTCAATTGCTAAGATCTCTGGAGGTAAGTCTTGCTCACTCACAAGCTCGCCGGGAGCCATAACGGTAAGCCAGCGGCAGGTGTTCTCTAGTTGACGAACATTGCCAGGCCAGTTGAACAAGCGTAGTAAGTCGGTGGCTTTTGAGCTGAGAATTTTGCTTTCGACTTGTAAGTCTTTGGCGCTTTTATGTAAAAAATGCTGTGCTAAGCGTTCAATGTCTTCGGTACGTTCACGCAGTGCAGGTAGGCGCAGGCGCACAACATTTAAGCGATGAAATAAATCGTCTCTGAATTTGCCTTGTTTTACTAAGTCTTCAAGGTTTTGGTGAGTCGCGGCAATGATCCGGACATCAACTTTAATACTTTGATGGCCACCAACACGGTAAAACTCACCATCAGCTAAAACACGCAGCAAACGGGTTTGTACATCCAGCGGCATATCACCAATCTCATCTAAGAATAGCGTACCGCCATTGGCTTGCTCAAAGCGACCTTTACGTACGCTATCAGCACCAGTAAAAGCGCCTTTTTCATGGCCAAATAGCTCTGATTCAACCAACTCTTTTGGAATAGCTGCCATGTTTAAGGCAATAAACTGGTTTTCTTTGCGTGGGCTGTGGTTATGTAAAGCACTGGCTACCAATTCTTTACCGGTACCAGATTCACCATTGATAAGTACGCTCATACTTGATGCTGACAGCTTACCTATTGCCCGAAATACTTCCTGCATGGCTGGCGCTTCGCCAATGATATGGGCACTTTTAGGTGGTGCGGGTTTACGTTTTACTTTTTTAGTTGAGTTAGCGCGACACGCGCTTTCTACTAACGCAACTGCTTCATTTAAATCAAATGGTTTGGCTAGGTATTCAAAAGCACCTTTTTGAAACGCATTTACCGCTGAATCTAAATCTGAATGCGCAGTCATGATGATCACTGGCAAGCCTGGGTTTTGTTCAGCGATCAGTTCTAATAATGCCATACCATCCATACCAGGCATACGTACATCAGACACCAGTACCGTAGGTTGGCTAAACTTTAATGCTGACAGCACGTCTTGTGCATTAGAAAAACTTTCAGCATTAAATCCTGCGCGAGTTAGTGCTTTTTCAAGTACAAAGCGAATAGATGCATCATCATCAACCAGCCAAACTGTTTTCATGCAAACTCCAAAAACCGATTAATCCGCAAAAGGCAGATATATATTAAACTCTGTATGACCTGGCCAGCTATCGCATTCTATATAGCCGTTGTGTTGATCGATCAAGGTTTGTGCAATCGAGAGACCTAAGCCAGAACCACCTTCTTTGTTGGTGATCATCGGGTAAAATAATGTCTCTTTGATGCTGGAATCGATACCTGGTCCGTCATCTGAAATTTGGATCAGCAGTGCCTTTTTAGGGGCTTTTCCGGGGCGACGTTGCTGGTGATTAATACGTGTTTTAATTTTTATCACGCCACCACCGACTAACGCTTGTTGTGCATTTCGAACGATGTTAAGTACTACTTGCTGAATTTTACCTTGGTCAATATAGACATCAGGTATACTTGGGTCGTAATCTTTTTCCAAGCTAATATTGGCGCAATTATCTAATGTACTTAGTTTAATTACAGACTCTAAGGTTTGATGAATATTACCGTATGACTTTTGTGGTAATTGATTCGGGCCCAGTAGCCTGTCAACAAGCTCTCGTAAGCGATCGGCTTGTTCAATAATTAATTCTGCACATTCATCCCGTTCTTGCTGATCAACCTCATACTGCAATAATTGCGCCGCTCCGCGAATTCCGCCTAAAGGATTTTTGATTTCATGAGCAAGCCCTCTAATTAGGTTACGTGCTGCTTGATATTGATGCATTTGATTAGAAGCTTGATCGTGGCGAATTTCATCATCAGTTTGGCGACACTCGAATAAAATAAAATACTCATTTTGTAACTTCACGCGACGCGAACTAATTGCCAGTTTGGCATGACGAGAATCAACAAAAACCACGTCAGCTCTGTGCTGGTGGCAATCTACACCATCTACCAAAGAGTATTGTGCAATGCGTTTAAGGTCAATGGAATGGTAATTAAAAAGACTGTCAAACGGTTGATTGAGAATACGTTTAGGGCCTAATCCTAACAGTTCACTGGCGCTATTATTAGCGTAAATAAGGGTGAATTGTTGATCAAGTAAGATCACTGCCGTTGACAGGTTTTGCCAAATGCTAGTTAGTAACTCAGGGTTAAAATTTTTATTATCGGGCATGGTTGCACCATTTTAGTGCGTTGATGATTATTAGCAGCTTAGCACAAATATTTTAAGTAAATTATGGTCTTTGATAGAAATACATGGTTTTTATAAAGACGATGCTCTATGCATATAAAATGTGCTCACTGGACTAACAGAGACAACAGAGCCTTGTGGGTCAAATAGCTTCAGTTGCAATGTGTGTTCGCCACGGTTTACCTCGCGCAGAGCAAAAGTACTGATATTGCTAGGTTCTGCGTACGGTGCGCCATCAACTAGTAGTTGAATTTTAAAACCATTCTCAAAGCGTGGTGTTATACGGCTAGTTACATACACTGAACCGGTATTTTCACGAACAGTGCCTTGATCGGCAGGGGAAGAAATAACCGCTTTATAGCTTTTCACAGCCGCTGGTTGCTGTTCATCTAAAATGCTTGTATCAACAGTCGGCATCGACAAACTTTGATTGGTGAGCTTGATTTCTTGCGCACCTGGTTTAGGAGTATCTGAAAATACTGATACGCCATTTTTATCTTTCCAAGAATAAATTTTCTTATCGCCAGAATAGCCATAAAAGCTGATTAAAATCAGAGTTACTAGTAATAAAAGCGTCTTTTTCACCTTGTCACCTTGCATTTTTTGCACTAATTAAACTTTAGTGGAGAATGGGAAAATTAGCCATAAAAAAAGCCCGCAGAACGGGCCTTGAGAACACACATATATTATCTATAAGATAATTTTTCTACAGCCTAATTAACAGCTGTAGTACATTTCGAACTCAACAGGGTGAGTCGTCATGTTAAGCTTTTCAACTTCTTTAGACTTAAGCGCAATGTAAGCATCGATTAAATCGTTAGTGAATACACCACCTTGATTTAAGAACTCACGGTCAGCATCTAGAGACGCAAGCGCTTCTTGTAGTGAAGTTGCAACTGTTGGGATTTCTGCTGCTTCTTCTGCTGGTAAGTCGTATAAATCTTTATCCATTGCATCGCCAGGGTGGATCTTGTTTTTGATACCATCAAGGCCAGCCATAAGCATTGCAGAGAAAGCAAGGTATGGGTTAGCTGTTGGATCTGGGAAGCGTACTTCGATACGACGACCTTTTTCTGATGGAACCACTGGGATACGGATTGATGCAGAACGGTTACGTGCAGAGTACGCAAGCATTACTGGCGCTTCAAAGCCTGGTACTAAACGTTTGTACGAGTTAGTAGACGCATTTGCAAAAGCATTGATTGCTTTAGCATGCTTGATAATACCACCGATGTAGTAAAGCGCTTCTTCAGAAAGACCGCCGTACTTGTCGCCTGCGAATAAGTTAACACCGTCTTTAGCTAAAGACTGGTGACAGTGCATACCAGAACCATTGTCACCAACGATTGGCTTAGGCATGAAGGTAGCTGTTTTGCCATATAAATGAGCCATGTTATGGATAACATATTTCATTTCTTGGATTTCATCCGCTTTTAATACCATAGTGTTAAAGCGAGTTGCGATTTCGTTTTGACCAGCTGTAGCCACTTCGTGGTGATGCGCTTCTACAACTTGACCTAGCTCTTCAAGAACTAAACACGTCGCTGAACGCCAATCTTGGAAATCATCAACTGGAGCAACAGGGAAATAACCACCTTTCACGCCTGGACGATGGCCAGTGTTGCCGCCTTCGTAGCTTTTATCTGAGTTCCAAGCTGCTTGCTTAGAATCAATTTTGTACATTGAACCTGACATATCAGTTTTGTATTTGATGTCATCAAATACGAAGAACTCTGGCTCAGGACCAAATAGCACGGTATCAGCAATACCAGTCGAACGCATGTACTCTTCAGCGCGCTTAGCAACTGAACGAGGATCACGCTCATAACCTTGTAATGTGCCAGGTTCAACAACATCACAACGTAAAATTAAAGTAGCTTCTTCTGTGAAAGGGTCTAATTTAGCAGACTCAGCAACAGGTAGTAATACCATGTCTGATTCATTAATGCCTTTCCAACCAGCAATTGAAGAACCGTCAAACATTTTGCCGTCTTCAAAGAAATCTTCATCTACTTGGTGATGAGGAATAGAAACATGTTGCTCTTTACCTTTGGTATCAGTAAAGCGTAAATCAACGAACTTAACGTCATTTTCTTTAATAAAATCTAAAACCGATTGTGACATGTGTCCTCCAACTGTTGGGTTTTATTTTGCTGCATAATTGCTTTTGCTTTTATAGTAAGCGGCTTTTATGCCATTTTTATAGTGCATTGTTTTTTAAGGTTAAAAAATAAGTTATACATCCAGCTGTTATATGTTTTGCACCATATTGGATCGGCTTGTGATCATTTTGGTGCGTCAGTGTGGTCACTTCTCTTTGGCGCTAAATTGTATAGATTATAAACACCAACATAAAGCTAACTTACTCACCAAATACTGCCAAATTATGACAATAATAGCTAGGAATGAGCAAAATAGTGACAAATTGAAAAATTAAATTAATTAAAATGTCATATATAAAACAGATACTTATTGCAAGTATAAAGAAAGTTTTGAAATATATATTGGATAAACTTTCATCCATGTCATTAATAAGGGATAATATGCGCCCTTTTAAATCCTATGCTGGGACATCTCGTGAAAACGCAGATGAGTGCGTAGATCTTGCAGGATCAATGAGAATTTAATTTCTCTGAGTAAAAATATGAGCATCGAAAAGTTAAGAAATATAGCGATTATCGCGCACGTTGACCACGGTAAAACAACATTGGTTGACAAACTACTTGAGCAATCAGGTACATTAGAAACACGCGGCGGTAACGAAGAGCGCGTGATGGACTCAAACGACATTGAGAAAGAACGTGGTATTACCATTTTGGCTAAAAACACAGCCATTTCATGGAATGACTACCATATCAATATCGTAGACACCCCTGGACACGCCGACTTTGGCGGTGAAGTTGAACGCGTACTTTCGATGGCTGACTCAGTATTACTACTTGTTGATGCTCAAGAAGGTCCAATGCCACAAACGCGTTTCGTTACGCAAAAAGCATTCGCGCAAGGCTTAAAGCCAATCGTTGTTATCAATAAAATTGATAAGCCAGGTGCACGTCCTGATTGGGTTATGGATCAAATCTTTGATTTATTCGACAACTTAGGCGCAACTGACGAACAGTTAGACTTTAAA
Source organism: Pseudoalteromonas rhizosphaerae (assembly GCF_028885455.1). Taxonomy (NCBI): domain Bacteria; kingdom Pseudomonadati; phylum Pseudomonadota; class Gammaproteobacteria; order Alteromonadales; family Pseudoalteromonadaceae; genus Pseudoalteromonas; species Pseudoalteromonas rhizosphaerae. The sequence goes on along the minus strand of NZ_CP118496.1, from coordinate 38,019 downwards.
GTAATCTATGCATCAGCAATCAACGGCTGGGCAACATTAGATTTAGATGAGCCATCAGACAACATGGAACCTATGTTCAAGATGATCGTTGACGAAGTATCACCACCGGATGCAGATCCTGAAGGTGACTTCCAAATGCAGATTTCGCAACTTGATTACAACTCATATGTTGGTGTAGTCGGTATCGGTCGTATCAAACGTGGTTCTGTTGCTCCTAACCAACAAGTTACTATTATCAGTGCTGATGGTACTAAACGTAATGGTAAAATTGGCGCAGTACAAAGCTACCTAGGCCTTGAGCGTATCGAAACTGATAGAGCTTACGCTGGTAACATCGTAACAGTAACAGGTATTGGTGAGCTTAAGATTTCTGATACAGTTTGTTTCCCTGGCAACGTTGAAGCATTACCACCACTAAGTGTTGATGAGCCAACTGTAACAATGACATTCTCTGTAAATAACTCACCTTTCTGCGGTAAAGAAGGTAAGTTTGTAACGTCACGTAATATCCGTGAGCGTTTAGACAAAGAATTAGTACACAACGTAGCACTTCGCGTTGAAGATACTGCTAGCCCAGATAGCTTCCGTGTATCTGGTCGTGGTGAATTACACCTAGGTATCTTAATCGAAAACATGCGTCGTGAAGGTTACGAGCTAGCTGTTTCTCGTCCAGAAGTAATCTTACGTACTGTTGATGGCGTTCTAGAAGAACCGTTTGAAACAGTAACAATTGACTGTCAAGATGAGCACCAAGGTTCTGTAATGGAGCAAATTGGTCTTCGTAAAGGCGAACTAACAAATATGACGCCAGATGGCAAAGGTCGTATGCGTTTAGACTTTATGATCCCAAGTCGTGGTTTAATCGGTTTCCAAACTGATTTCATGACGCTTACATCAGGTTCTGGTCTTATGTACCATACTTTCGACCATTACGGTCCGCACAAAGGTGGCGAGATCGGTGTTCGTAAGAACGGTGTAATGATTGCAAATGCAACAGGTAAAGCACTTACTAACGCATTATTCAACTTACAAGAACGTGGTCGCTTATTCATCGGTCACGGTGTTGAAGTATACGAAGGTATGGTTATCGGTATTCATAACCGTGATAACGACCTTACAGTTAACGCCCTTAAAGGCAAGCAGTTAACTAACGTACGTGCATCTGGTACTGATGAAGCGCAAACGCTTTCTCCGCACCTAAACTACTCACTTGAGCAAGCGCTTGAGTTCATCGATGATGACGAGCTAGTTGAAGTAACACCACTAAACATTCGTATCCGTAAGCGTCATCTTACAGAAAACGAACGTAAACGTGCTGGTCGTGCGCCTAAAGGATAATCACCTTATAAATTAAGCTGATTTTAAAAGCCGCTGTATTGCAAAATACAGCGGCTTTTTTGTGGGTGAAAACAAAAGAGCTGTAAGCGTTCAGCTGCCAGATTAGAACAGCGTAGTTGGTAAGCGTCTAGTACTTCGTCACACAAATTTTGACTAGTTGAGAGCACCGTAAGCTCTCTCTAGTTTTTCACGTGCTGAATCAACATTAAACATCCAATTTATACTGGCGCCTTCTTTATTTCGGCGCCATTCCCACGCCGTGAGCTCTGTCTTTAACTCTTCCATACTTGCTATGCGCCGATCTAAGCATTGCTTATTCATATTGCCAATTTCTATCTCGACCATATTCAACCAACTCGCATGTTTAGGTGTGTAATGGAACTCTATTTTATTTAAAATACGTCGTGCTTCTTGCGGTGAAAATGCTTTATATAACGCACCTTCCGTATGAGTCGATAAGTTATCTAGCACGACACGAATTTTATTCGCATGTGGGTAGTGTTCATCGACTAAGTCCTTCATACAGTGTGCAAAATCAACTTTCGTTTTCCTCTGTGTTGCTTTAACGTGTCGCCAACCCCGATGACGGTCAAAGAATACAAATAAGTTAGCCACGCCAACCCGTTTATATTCATAATCTAGGCGTTTTACCTGTCCCTTTTTCATCGGTTGTACTGGCCGTGTATCATCAACAAGTTGCTTCATCGCCTCATCAAAATTAATAATGGGATTGAGCTCATCCGCTGGCTCAGCATATAATTCAAGTACATGCTCCATTCTTGCAATATACTCAGCGTCCATTGTTGCCACACACCACATCTTTTTTTGCCATGGCTTTAACGCATTTTCTTTAAGGCGTCTACGAACCGTTTCATATGAAATACTGTCTAAATCCGTTAATGTTATTAATCGCTCGCCAAGTAACGCTAATGTCCATCGGCAGTGTCCTGTTGGCGGCTCAGAACAGGCTGTGGCTATTAAAGTTACTTCATCTTTCGCGGAGGTTTTTCTCATAGCACCACTTCGTGCACCTTCATTTAAAGCGGCTTCTAAACCGTCTTCGACAAACTGACGTTTGACTCGAAATACAGTTGAAGAGCTCACTTGAACCGCTTCACATATTTGATCTGTTGTATATCGACAACGGTCCGCTTTTAATAAAATGGCGGCTCGTTTGTACTTTCGAACATTGACCATGCCTTTTTTGCAGTAGTTAACTAATTCGCATTTTTCTTCTGCTGATAATTCAACAATATACTTTCGGTTCATAACAATATTAAATGAGTAAATATGAGTTAAAGGATCGTCAATTAGGATAAAAGTTCATTATGAATAAAGAAGAGTTGCCGTCGTTCACTGTGAAACAAGGGCAGTATTTGGCATTTATTTATTACTACACAAAAGTGAATGGTGTTGCACCTGCTGAAAATGATTTTGAGCGTTATTTTGGAACTGCATCATCAAGTGTTCATGCAATGATTTTAACGCTTAAAAAGAAAGGGTTCATCACTTCAACTGCTGGAAAAAGCCGAACGATAAAGCTATTGATAGGAATAAATCAGTTGCCTGAATTTAAGTAAGGCAACTGATCAGAACTTCTGTGAACGAGTACTAGCAAAGTGCACCTGCCAGTAACTCGTCAAACCGATTAAACTATTTCTGAATTTCAATTAGGAGATAGCCATGAGAAAAATGCGTAGCCTTGAGCAGTGGCGCAACATTATCGAAGAACAACAAGCCAGCGATTTAACTATTACTGAGTTTTGCCAGCAACATGCCTTATCAAAAACAAGCTTTTATGCGGCACGAAGTAAGCTTACTGCTGCATCTGGTAGTTTTGTTCGCGCAAAAGTTACTAAACACGTTGATCCCACTGAACAGCAACAGCCGATCATTCTTGCTATCGGTAACGTGAAAGTCAGCTTGCCATCCACAATGCCTGCCACTTATCTGAGTCAACTGTTACGCGAGCTTGCCTAATGAAAATGTTCGTTGAACCTGCACATATTTACCTCTATCGCGATGCCGTGGATTTTCGAAAATCCATTGATGGTCTGGTCGCACTGGTTGAAGGCGAGCTTGAACGTGATGCTTACACTGGTGCATTATTTTTGTTCTGCAATAAAGCGAAAGACAAACTCAAGCTGGTTTACTGGGATAAAACGGGGTTTGCTTTTTGGTACAAGCGGTTAGAAAAACAAAAGTTCAAATGGCCAAACAAAGCCAATCTGCAAGAATTTGAACTCAGTCCTCAGCAATTGGATTGGTTGTTGTCGGGATATGATGTGCTTGGTCATGAAGAGTTGCGGTATCAATCGATGCTCTAATCGATCATATTGGCAGTAAATGATCGTTGCCACACCGTCTGTTTTATCTTTGCGTCAAGCAAGAAAACACCGTCAAATTCTGTTAAATTGCGAACATGAAAATTGATGCACACTCACTTCCTGACGACCCAGAACAACTCAAGCGCATGTTGCTTGAGTTGCAACAGCATATGGATGAAAAGTTAGCTGAAAAAGACGCGCAAATTCACGAATTGCTACAAGCTTATAACGCGAAACTAGCCAAAGAGTACGCCAAGAAATCTGAAAAGATGCCGGGTGCAGGCGAAGTATTCAATGAAGCAGAAGATATTCTCGATGAACATGATAAAGCGCTATTGGCCACATCGGCCTCAGTAAAGAAAGAAAAAGCCAAACCGAAACGCCGGCCACTGCCAGCGCAGTTGCCGCGAATTGAGGTGGTTGTTGACCTCGAAGAGGGTGACAAAATGTGTGATTGCTGTCAAAGCCCCCTTCACAAAATGGGTGAAAGCAGCAGTGAAGCACTCGAGTTTGTGCCAGCGAATATCAAAGTAATCAAAACTATTCGTCCAAAATACACATGCCGTCACTGTGAGCGTGAAGGGATTGAAAGTGTGGTAAAAACCGCCCTCATGCCCGCAACAGCCATTCCAAAAAGTATTGCAACGCCCAGCCTGCTGAGCCAAATAATCATGTGTAAATACCAGTTTGGCTTACCGCTTTATCGCCAAGAAACATTGTTTGCCGATATCGGTATTGAGTTGAGCAGGCAAACCATGTCGAGCTGGATGCTACGCAGCGCTGAATTGTTGTCACCACTCTATCAGCGCTTAAAAGACGTGTTGCTATCTCAACCGGTTATTCACGGCGATGAAACCCCGTTAAACGTCATTAATGCAGATAAAGCAACCAGCTATATGTGGCTGTATTGTTGCGGCGATGATAAACCGAGTAAAGGCACCAATATTGTCTTGTTTGATTACCATAACAGTCGCGCAGGCCAATGTGCGGTTGATTTCCTTGATGGTTACGAAGGCTACATGCACGTTGACGGCTACAAGGCTTACGAGCAAACGAATGCAACACTGGTTGCGTGCTTAGCCCATATGCGCCGTAAATTCATCGAGGCCAAAGGCAATAATAAAAAAACCGTCAAAGCAGATGTAGCACTAAACCTTATTCGCAAGCTCTACGGTATTGAGCAAGCCATCAAAGGAAAAGCGGCCGATGAAAAATTCACCGTTAGGCAGCAAAAAGCCAAACCAATCGTTGATGAATTGTATCAATGGTTACTCAAACACAAAGACAAAATCCCTCCCCAAATGGCGCTAGGTAAAGCCATTAACTACGCGATAAATCAGTTTGAGAAATTCAGGCGTTACCTCGATGATGGCAGGCTCAGTATTGACAATAACCGTGCAGAGCGAGCTATAAAACCGTTCGTAATAGGGCGAAAAAACTGGTTGTTCTCAAATACCTGCAATGGTGCTCATGCCAGCGCTATACTTTATAGTCTTATTGAAACCGCAAAGGCAAATGACCTTGTGGTGCATGACTATATCTCTACTTGCTTACAGCGCCTTGCTGAGCAGCCAGATAACCTTGAGCCACTGCTACCTTGGAACATTAAGCAAAGCTAGGTGTCGTTAGCTATACGCTTACGGTTCAAGGTTAAAAAACAATCAAATAAAATGTGTAGAACCAGTTCCTAAAAAGAGTAATTCTACAACTTCAACAGCTTATTCAAAGGATCTAAACCCACAAGTTGCAGACAGAAAATCCTTTGAGTTTTTTAATACTTTCAGTCTAACTCTGTATCTAAATGTAAATCAAGGGATTTATATTTGTTGTTTTTTTGTTGTTGTAAAATACAAGAAATAACCCCGCGAGTTGTTGAAAAACCCAAATACAACGACTGTTTATATATGGCTATGTTGTAGTTAAGTGTGGCTAGGCGATAATTCATTTTATAAAGCCTCTTTTATCCATGTTTGATCTGAGAACTCCGTGTTATCTTCCATGGTTCTAAACCAACTCAGATAATTCTCAATATAGTCAGTACCTAATTCGTGTGAATCGCAATGTGGACAATGAGATATTGTTTCTTCATGGTCAGCAATGGCTTGATCCAGTTGGTTATTAGCAATATTAGATTCAAATTCATGACGGAGTTTTTTAGTTGGGAGTAGTTTAAGTTAATAACGTGACGTAATACATTTTGAAACTGCTTTGAAGCCATACAGCATCTGCCGTTGTTGGGTTTCAGTACATTAAGTATAGTTCACCAACAAATCTTGACTTCAGATATCAAAATTCTTAACTGTCCGCTTCACGCTTAATCCCGCCTCTCAGATCGTCACGGACAACTAATTAAATACCACTACATACGACTAAGTACCACTCATACCTTAGTTCTTAAGGAACATTGATCGCGTGACTTCCTATTTTAAAACGGCAAATGTCACTTTCTTTTTCAATGGATTGACGCTTACAATTTACCGCTAGTAGCTTTAGTACACGGTGTATCTTGTGGCTGCACCGTGTTTGCTCTATGCAATCCAAAACATCATCCAACCAAAGATAACTGCACTTGCTCGCTCTAAATGTCGAGATCGCACACTTAAATATCGTCGCTGCACTATGGCAGATAAAACGCTTGATAAGTGTTTGCAGTATGCTCAGCCAAACCAGCGATTCTGCAATGTGTGGGTCTCTTGTGATGAATCCCTTAAGGTTATTCCATGACTTTAGCTCTTTGAAAAGTAACTCGATTTGCCAACGAGTCGCGTATATATCGAGTAACTCATCAAAGTTAAACTGTGTTTCTTTTAAATTAGTAACAAGGAAAACAGGGCGCTTTTCATCGGGTAGATAAATAAGCCTGTACTCGGGTCCATTTTTCTTCCAGCGTACTGTTAACTCAAGTGGCTGACTAGCACGCTTTTTGAGCAAGGTTTTGAGTTTAATATGCTTTTCTTTAAGCTCTACGCCCGCGCAATAAGCAGATGTGACGGTTGGGTTGATGTTTTTATTCGCTCTGACCAAAAAGTAGCCGCCATCTTGAGATACTTGTTCAAAGTAATCTAAGTCAAAATACCCTGCATCAGCAAGTAATAACGTATCTTCAAGTGTGTGACTACCCGGTAAAAAGGCTCGCTCGGTTTCAACATCAGGACGGATATCTATTTCACAAGGCTGTTCGTTAAATAGGTCATAAGTAAGATGTAACTCAATTGCGGCAGGACTTATCGCAGTAAAGCGACCAGCAAAAACCTGCGCTAATTCATAATGTAGAGCAAATGAAGAGCCATCTTGCAATAACACTCGCTGTATTCCTCGCTGGGTAAAAAAGGTTTTATCCAGCGTGTTTACAGTCAATTTAGACATCGCTTGAATAACGAGTTCACGGACTAGCTCAGTCAAGGCTGGTTTTCGAATTTGATTATGAAAGGGTTTATAACTTATCGTGCAATTGGCCTGCGTTCGCAGGTTCTGATGGATATCTGACAAGTTAGCGTCTTGCAGGCAAGATAAGCTTTTGAACACAGCTTTGAGCAGAGAAACGATCGACAGGCAACGGTGTCGAACTTGAAATCCGGAGGTTTTTGCAAGCTCAATGAGGTGTTTTTCTGAGATAAGGGCTTTTAATTGATTTGAAACTTGGTTAATCTGCATGTGAACTCTGTTTTTGGTCATGTTTTTATTGGCGTAACTATTTGATCATTAACAGAGTTCAACTTCAAGTTTCTTAAGATCCAACCTATGAGTATTTGTTCAATTCCAGATTTTAATATTGTAATGACTTTAAATAGCTTTTAAGGCTAATATAAAATACGCCATTGATAAAAATGAAATAAAGTTGTTTCCATTTGTTTGTTAATAAATAACGGGTAACTCTAAAGGCTCGTTATGTACCTATAGTTTTATTTAAAGGAGTTTTATTTTGATTATTAGGGCTGCGGGGATAGATGATCTTGCACAATTACTTGAACTTGAGCAGTTTGTTGTAGATGCTGAAAGGCCCTATAATGCTTCTTTAAAGGAGGGAGCTGTATTTTATTATGATATAGAAAAGCTTATCTTATGCCCTGATTCACACCTATTAGTTGTTGAGGTAGAGAATGAAATTGTTGCCACTGGATACGCTCAAATAAGAGATTCTAAGTTATCGTTAGAGCACACAAAGCACGCTTATCTGGGTTTTATGTATGTATCTCCAAGCTACCGAGGTCAGAGTCTTAACTCTAAATTAATAATAGAATTAGTAAATTGGAGCAAGAGCCGAGGTATATTTGATTTTTATCTTGATGTATATGCAGAGAATGATTCAGCAATTAAAGCATACGAAAAAGTAGGTTTTAAACCCGCGCTACTAGAAATGAAGCTTTGTTTGGATCAGTTAAATACATAGTTAGTTTGACGTATACTCCAACCGACTCCACTTTCAAAACGAGTATTCTTTTAGATTCGCTAATAAACCAAGGTAACTAATGAAGTACAAAATTAGGGTTTTTGCTGCACTTTTCGTATGCTTTACGACAACAGCGACCGCCGAAAGTAACCCCGATGATTTTTTCAAGACTATATTAAATTAGGTGAGAGTTTAGATCCGAAAGTCGCGCAACCCTATGATGATGGGGCAAAAATACATGCGTATCGAGTTTATCCTCATGGTTTGGAAAGAAGTATGAGTTTTACTGGAGCTCAATGGAAACAGATTGTCCAGAAGATCATGCTATTAGCAAATGCAAATAATGATAAGAATACATTTTCTGAGATAAGAATCTCTAAAGTTGAGGGTGGCTATAAAATCAAAGCTAAAAGATACTCTGATAGCAAATGCTATACAGATACTAGCTACTACATGATCCTGAAGCGACAAGAGGGCAGTGAGTTGGCAATACTAGTGAAATCCATGGAGATCAAACCATTGTCAAATTGCTAAGTGCAAAATACGGTGGTAAGCAACTCGTCTGCAAAACATTTGAAAAAGATAAGAGCATGATAAATGAATTGAGTTGTCGGGATTAAATCCCCGACCTACACAAGATCTAACATCTAGTACCCGTTCACATAAGTTCTGATTAGTTCCCTTACTTAAATTCGGGCAACTGATTTATTCCAATTAATAATTTTATAGTTTGGCTTTTTCCTGCAGTTGAAGTGATGAGTATTTTCTTTTTAAGCGTTAAAATCATTGCATGAACACTCAATGATGCAGTCCCAAAACCACTTGTAGCAGGTGCAATACTATTCACTTTTGTGTAGTAATAAATGCCAAATACAGCCTTTTTTCACAGTAAACGACAGCAACTCTTCTTTATTGATAATGAAAATTTTATCCTAATTGACGATCCTTTAACTCATATTTACTCATTTAATATTGTTATGAACTGAAAGTATGCTATTGAATTATAATAAAAATTAGATCTAGTAACCTACTGCAAAAAAGGCATGGTTAATGTTCGAAAGTACAAACGAGCCGCTATTTAATTAAAAGCTGACCGTTGTCGATATACAACAGAGCAAATATGTTAGGCGATTCAAGTTAGTTCTTCAACTGCATTTCGGGTCAAACGTCAGTGTGTCGAAGAGAGTTTAGACGCTGTTTTAAATGAAGATGCACGAAATTGTGCTATGAGAAAAATATCTGCGAAGGAGGAAGCAACTTTAATAGCCACAGCCTGTACTGAGCAGCCAACGGGATATTGCCGATGGACATTAGCGTCATTAGGTGAGCGATTAATTACATTAACGGATTGGCGTGGATAACTTATTTGTATTTTTTGACCGTCGTCGAGGTTGGCGGCATGTTAAAGCAACATAGGAGAAAACGAAGGTTGATTGTGCTCATTATATGAACGACTTAGTCGATGAACAGTATCCACATGCGAATAAAATTCGTGTAGTGCTAGATAACTATCGACTGATACTGAAGGTGTGTTATTTAAAGCATTTTCACCTCAAGATGCGCGACGTATTTTAAATAAAATAGAGTTCCATTACACACCAAAACATGCGAGCTGGTTGAATATGGTCGAGATAGAAATTGGCAATATGAATAAGCAATGCTTAGATCTTCGCATAGCAAGTACGGAAGAGTTGAAGGCAGATCTCGCGGCGTGGGAATGGCGCCGAAATACAAAAGGCAGTGGTATAAATTAGATTTCTAATATTAATTCTGCACGTGAAAAACTAGAGAGAGCTTACGATGCTCTCAACTAGTCAAAATTTGTGTGATGAAGTACTAAAACCTTGGCTATTTCCAAAGATCAGGATCTTCTTCTGGACGGGAATCTTTTCTGTCTAATACCTGCGAAAAGCGATTAGCAAAGATACCTAAGTAGCCCCAAGCGGCGAAGAATAGTGCGATGGCTAAAATTACTAAGCCGATGATTTGTAAGCTGTAGTGGCTATAATAGCCGAGGGTGATTAATATCACGGCTAGCACAAACAGTGCTAAGCCGCGTAAAAAGCGCTTTAAACTGAGCTTAGGCTCTGAACCTAAGCGATATATCAGCGGCTTTAGCATGACTGCCTACTATTAATAGTAAGAATGATCGCCAGCTTTGTGATCAGTAATATCAGCAACACCGGTGATTTCATCGAACTTAGCAATCATTTCTTTTTCAATGCCTTCTTTTAGTGTGACATCGATCATAGAACAACCATTACAGCCACCGCCAAATTGAAGAACAGCAATACCTTCAGCAGTTACTTCTACAAGGCTTACTTGGCCGCCATGGTTAGCAAGCTGAGGGTTAACCTCTGTTTCTAACATGTGTTGAATACGTTCGTTAAGTCCTGCGTCATCACCGATTTTACGGGCTTTAGCATTGGGGGCTTTAAGTGTTAACTGAGTGCCCATTTTGTCGGTAACGAAGTCAATTTCAGCTTCTTCTAAAAATGGCGCGCTTTCTGTGTCAACTACAGCATCAAAGCCGTTAAAAGGAAGACGAATATCGGTGGCTTCTACTGCATCTTCAGGGCAGTAAGATACACCACATTCCGCTTGTGATGTGCCAGGGTTAACAACAAATACGCGAATATTTGTTTTTTCAGCTTGGTCAGCTAATAATTTTGCAAAATGCGATTGTGCGGTTTCGGAAATAGAAATCATAAAACAACTATACTTGACTAAATTACTCGGATACTGGTTATCATACTCCGCTCATCGCGTTGTCGCCAGTGTTGAGCGTAAAAATTTGGCATCTATTTTAAGCAATGGTAGCGTGCAAACATTGATCATTTACTGAGTGTTTTCTATGCGTTTGATAATAACAATCTTTACACTATTGCTAAGCTTTTCTTGTTTAGCACAACCGCTTTCATATTATTTCAATGATGATGTGAAATTTGATCCAACTATTCCCACTCCAGAGCAGGTTTTAGGCTATGAAGTCGGGCAGTGGCACGTACGTCATGATCAACTCGTTCGTTATATGGAAATATTGGCACAAAAAAGTGACCGTATTAATTTTGAAGTCATTGGTCGTACCCATGAGCAGCGCCCGCTCGTTATGCTAACTATCACCGCAGCTGATAAGTTGGCGAATGTGGAGCAAACACGTAAGGCGCACTTGGCGCGTTTAGCCGATCCAGAAAAAGCCAAAGAAACCGATCAGCCAGCGGTCGTTTGGATGGGTTATAGCGTTCATGGCAATGAATCTTCTGGTAGTAATTCAGCCTTGCTAGTGGCTTATTATTTAGCTGCGGCGCAAGGTAAAGAAATTGATACGCTATTAAATAACACGGTTATTTTACTCGATCCTTCATTAAACCCCGATGGTTTAGCACGCTTTGCGAATTGGGCGAATAGTAATCGCGGTATGAACTTATCGTCTGATCCACAAACTCGGGAGCATATTGAAAGCTGGCCAAGTAGCCGTACTAACCATTACTGGTTTGATTTAAATCGTGATTGGTTGCTGCTACAACACCCTGAATCTCGTGCTCGTATTGCTAAGTTTCATTACTGGAAACCCAATATTCTTACTGATTTCCATGAAATGGGTCCCAATAGCACTTTTTTCTTTCAGCCAGGTATTCCATCACGTAAGCACCCGATCACCCCTGATGAAAATGTCAGTCTCACGAAGGCAATAGGTAACTATCATGCTAAAACATTGGATGAACACAACGCGTTATATTTTACCGAAGAAAGCTTTGATGATTTTTACTATGGCAAAGGTTCAACTTATCCAGATGTAAATGGTGGTGTGGGTATTTTATTTGAGCAAGCAAGTTCTCGTGGTCATCTGCAAGAAACCATAAATGGACCGCTGAGTTTTGCATTTACGATTAAAAACCAGCTGCTTACGAGCCTATCTACATTTCAGGCTGCGATAGATAATCGCCAAGCATTACTCGATTACCAAGCTAGTTTTTACAATAATGCTATAGAGCTTGCTAATGATGAAGATTATAAAGGTTATGTAGTGCAAGGCGGTGCAGATACAACACGTAGCGCACTTTTTTTAGATTTATTGAAACAGCATCAGATCAAAGCTTATCCACTGAATAAAGCAGTAAAAGCGGATGGTAAGAATTTTTCTGCGAAAAGTTATTTTGTGCCATTAGCCCAGCCGCAATATCGCTTAGTTAAAGCCATTTTTAGTGAGCAAAAGCGTTTTGTTGATAACACTTTTTATGATGTATCCGGTTGGACGTTAGCCCACGCTTTTAACTTGGAGTTTGCAGCAATCAAAAGTGGCTGGGGCTTAGACGTTAGTAAAAATGCATGGCAACAGCCTGAAAAACCACAATTTGCTGCGTTAGATGCACAGTATGCGTTTGGCTTTAAATGGGATAATTATTTAGCTCCGAAAATGCTTAATAAATTATTACAGCAAGGTGTGCAAGCTCGTGTGGCGCTCAGCCCGTTATCAGCTAAATCGCTTGCAAGTACACAGGAGTTTGCTGCGGGTAGTATTATTATTCCTGCTGGGATTCAAAAAAATCCGCAATGGGTGTCGTTATTAAATAGTGCACAAAATGAGTTTGGTATTGCGATTACGCCTATTACTTCTGGCTTAACGGCAAAGGGTGTCGATTTAGGCTCGCGGACGTTAACGGTAGTTAAAGCGCCGAAAGTATTACTCGTTGGTGGCCAAGGGACTAGTCAATATGAAGTAGGTGAAGTGTGGTATTACTTAGATCGCTTTGTTGGTGTGGCACCTACCATTGTGGAAATGGAACGTTTTGGTGATCTTGAACTTAGTGATTACAGTCACATTGTTTTGGCTCATGGAAATTACAATAAGCTTTCAGATGCTGACAAAATAGCAATTAAAACTTGGGTACGTAAAGGTGGAGTTATTTGGGGCCACAAAGGTGGGGCTAAGTTTTTAGTCGATCAACAACTATTAAAAACCAGTTATTTATCACGCCGAGATGTTGCCAGCGCCTTCAAAACGGATGGCTTAAACTATGGTGATAAAGATCATCTAGCTGGGCGTCAACGTATTGCTGGAGCGATATTTAATACTAAAGCCGATTTAACGCACCCACTTACTTTTTCATTACAGCGTGACACCTTACCAGTATTTAAAAATAGTACTTGGTTACTTGAAATGTCGGCTGCACCATTTGTAAATGTGTTGCAGTATACGCAAAAGCCATTACTAGCTGGCTTTACCGATGATGTGAATGTTGAGCAAGTAGCGGGAGCGGCTGGTTTAGTGGCACATTCGTATGGTCGTGGCAGTGTGATTGGTATGACAGATGATCCGATATTTAGGGGCTATTGGTACGGCACCAGTCGTTTATTGAGCAATGCATTGTTTTTTGGTCACACATTTAGAGCGAATGCCGATTAATTAATTAGCTTAAGTATTAATGTCCTAATGGTGTTAAGCAGGTTACAAATGCCCAAACTTGCTTAGCACCAGCCTTTTTAAGGGCGACGGTAGCTGCATTAAGAGTTGCTCCTGTTGTCATCACATCATCAATGATAGCAACTGTTTTTCCGCTCATATCGGTATTACATATAAATGCGCCATGTAAGTTTTTTACTCGTTTAGCTTTGCTAAGTGATGACTGTGCTTGGGTTTTCTTTGTACGCTGTAAACTCTGAGAATCAATATTTTCATTTACTAAACATGGCAACCAGCATTGTGATACTTGGTTAAAGCCTCGCTTTAAAAAACGCTGCTGATGTAGAGGTAAAATAATAAATAAATCTGGCCATATTTCGCTATTTTTTTTACTAACAGTCAGTTGTTGGCTAATAATTAACGACAATGCGTTTTTATAATGAATCTGGTTACTAAATTTAAGTTGCGTGAGCCAACCATCAAAAGGGGGACGATACCACGCGCAAGCGAACAGGTAATCGAATTGGCAATCAGGAAATAACTCAACCACATCTGGGCGATACAGTAAATTAGCATGTGTGGTTATATCTAATAGCGGCAAATCAGCTAAACAATGTTCGCATAAACTATGTTTGGTACGGATAATACTTTGGCATTGCACACAAAAAGAAGGAAAAAACCAATCGCCCAGCTGTTGAAAACATTGATGAAAAGCAGTCATTGCATTCATTCCCTCAAACGCTATTATGAGCGCTAAGTTTGGAGCAAGGTTATAAAAAATGCAAAATGAGCTGGTGTTATTACATGGTTGGGGGATGAATCAAGGCGTATGGCAGTTGATCTTGCCGGAGCTTCAATTTATGCATAACGATACAGTACGCAGTGTTGATTTACCCGGTTACGGTAATAATCAAACATCGCCAAAGCCGTATACTTTGCATGCCGCTGCATTACAATTAAGCAATCAATTACAGCCAAACACTACCTTAATGGGCTGGTCTTTAGGTGGTTTATTTGCTCTTTATATTGCAAAGCACTGGCCTGAAAAAGTCGCGAAAGTGATATTAGTTGCTGCAACTCCATTATTTGCTGAAGGCGATGATTGGCCAGGAATAAAAGCAAATGTATTAGCTGCATTTAAAGAGCAGTTAGTCACTCATCGCGAGAAAACCATCGATCGCTTTTTGGCAATACAGGCGATGGGCAGTGAAAATGCCCGAGATGATATTAAACAACTTAAACAGTTACTCAATGAATTTCCGGCTCCACAAGAGTGTGCATTAACTGCTGGTTTGGATATTTTACAGCAAGATGATTTACGCGATACTTTTGCCTGTTGTCCAGTGCCAATCCGTGCTGTATTTGGCCGTTTAGATGCATTGGTACCGTATCGCGCAGTAATCAAAATGAAAGTTTTAAAACACGATTTTGAGTATGAAGTGATCGATAAGGCGTCACACGCACCTTTTATATCCCATAAAAAAGAGTTTTTATCTGCCGTCAAATCAATGCTTTGAAAAGTAACTTTACGGTGGTTTGAAAAACTCTGCAGTAAAGCTTTATTTTGACTGTTTTATGAGCGATAATTAACCAATATATCATTGGTGGAGGTGTTGTATGCCAATCGGATCTGTGTTTAATAACGGTGTTGAAGGTTTTAATCGTGCCAGTCAGGGTATAGAGAAAGCCAGCGCAGAAATAAATCGCGCCAGCATTGAGCAACAAGACGACGCCCAGCTTGCCCAACAGCGCCAGCTGCAAGCTGCTCGTCCGGAAGAAGCGGTTACCGCTCCTGTTTCACAACCACCACGTATTGATGAAGCCTTGGTCAATTTAAAGGTCGAAGAGTTTAATGCCAAAGCCAATACGCAATCAATTCAAACCGCAGACGAAGTGCTGGGGACTTTGATTGATATTCGTGTTTAATTTGCCATGAACATTGTCACGCCATTTCCAAATATTAATATAAACACCGCAAATGTTTATACGGAAACCGCTCGGCGTGACAACCAACTTCGGGAAGTTATCCCGCCACCTGCAGCTACAAAACCGACTAATGCTGAAAACAAAGCGCTCGGTGATAATGAAAAAACTAAACAACCCGGTACAACTGATACCGGCACTTATGATGCCAAGGGTAAACTTGCCGACGAAAAAGTAATTCAAGAGCGTCAGCAGGGAGATGCAGAGCAAAACCCAGAGCAAAATGAACAGCAACAACAAGATACAGAGAAAGAAGCAAAGCAAAAAGAGCAAGTAGCTCAGCAAGAGCAGCAAGACGCTGAGCAAATTAAAGAGTTAAAAGCGCGTGATATTGAAGTACGTATTCATGAGCAAGCTCACTCATCAGTTGGTGGTCAACACGCAGGTTCGCCAAGTTATGAGTACCAACGCGGACCTGATGGTACCAATTACGCTGTTGGCGGCGAAGTACAAATTGACGTTGCTGAAATAGCAGGTGACCCGCGAGCTACAATAGAGAAAATGCAAACGGTACGTGCTGCAGCTTTAGCGCCGGCAGAGCCTTCTGGTGCTGATCGTTCGATTGCTGCTGATGCCACTCAAAAGCTCGCTGCAGCGCAAGCAGAGCTTAGTAATATAGACAGTGATGATGAAAGCAGTACGCAATCAGCATCGTTCAAAGTAGATAACGAATTAACAAAGGATGAGAAAGCTGCAGCTACTGCTGAATCAGAAACCGCAACGGCTAAGCGCGATATTGAAGTTGAGCAGCGTGCAGGTCGCATTGCGCAGTTTTATCAAGCCGCCACCTCGCCTTATGGACAGTCTGGCTTTTCTGCAACCATATAGTTGCTCCCTCGTAATATGTGTTTCCTCAATTTAAATCCAAATAAATCATTTTTTAAGTGTGGTTATTCACATTTATTTACCTAAAGATGTATGCACTTAATTGTGAAACATTACTGTAACTGCTATTTTCCCTACGATTTTTATTATGGAAGACAATTAAATGAAATATGCAGTATTAGCAGGGGCTTTATCACTTTTCTCAATCACCGCCGCAGCAAACCAAGCATCACATTTAAGCTACGATTATGTTGAAGTTGGCTATATAAAAACTGACATTAAAAGCAATGATAAAACGGATCCTGACAGCCCAATGTATTCTGGCTACGATGGGTACGTTATTAATCTTAGCAAACAAATTTTTGAAAGTTGGTACGTGACAGGCTCGTATTCTCAAAGTCGTGTTGACTATTCTAGCACTACTACATTTACATCATTTGCTCCTCTACCAGATGGCACTTATACATCTAATATGACAGATTCTTACTATGAAACAACGGATATGAGTTTAACTCGTTATAATGTTGGCTTTGGATACATTCAACATTTTTCAAGAGAAACTTCTGTTGACTATGCCCTGAAGTATGGGAAAAGTAAGGTTAAGACTGAGGAAACATTTGTACATAGACTTGAATCTGATGGTAATGTTTTTGATGTTTCAAAAACATACTATGAAGGTTCAGAAACAGCTGACTCCTTTGAAGTAACTGCACAAATTCGACATTTATTGAGCGAACAATTTGAAGTAAATGCAGGCGTTGGTTATGAGCGTTTACATGGCGTAGGTGCTGGTTATGTACGTTTACATGATGCTGAAAGTGAAAATAACCTCCTGTTAAAAGCGGGTATAAATTACGCAGTCACTGAAAAAATAACGTTTGCTGCTTCCTACAGTTACACCGATGAATACGCTGACATCGCAGCAGCAGCATTTCGTTATTATTTTTAAAGAAAATTTAAATCGCAGAATAGAAAACGCCACAAACTGAGTTTGTGGCGTTTTTGCTTACGAGTTATTTTTTCACTTTTGCATTTGCGAAGGCATCTGCAAATGCATTACCCATCATCGCATTACCGGTATCGCGTGTTGGTTTAGCGGCACGAGGTTGCTGAGCATTGTTACGATTATTAGCTTGCGGCTTTTGATTGACTGATGGAGCAGGTTTATTGCTGGTATCAATGTCATCGTCTAAACGCATGGTAAAACTAATACGTTTACGGGCAGCGTCAACTTCCACTACTTTTACTTTTACAATATCACCCGCTTTAACTACTTCACGCGGATCAGAGATAAACTTATTAGTGATCGCTGAAATATGTACTAAACCATCTTGGTGCACACCCACATCAACAAAAGCACCAAAGTTAGCTACGTTTGAAACCACGCCTTCTAAAATCATCCCTGGCTTTAAGTCACTGATTTTTTCAACACCTGCTTTAAACTCTGCTGTTTTAAAATCAGGACGAGGGTCGCGTCCAGGTTTATCAAGTTCACTGATGATGTCGGTAACCGTTGGTAAGCCAAATTTATCATCAATGTAGTCATTGGCAACTAACTTATTCAGCAGCTCTGAGTTACCAATTAGGTTATTTACATCGAGACTATTTTGTTCACAAATGCGTTTAACAATAGGGTAAGCTTCCGGGTGAACTGATGATTTATCAAGTGGGTCGCTGCCATTACTAATTTTTAAGAAACCAGCGGCTTGTTCAAATGCTTTTGGCCCTAAACGCTCTACTTTCTTTAGCTCTGAGCGTTTAGTGAATGAACCGTTAGCATCGCGATAATTAACAATATTTTGCGCTAAGGTTTTATTTAACCCTGAAACACGCGCAAGCAATGGCACTGAGGCCATATTTAAATCTACACCTACCGAGTTCACACAATCTTCAACAACAGAAGTCAGAGTTTGCCCTAGTTGGCTTTGTGATACATCGTGCTGATATTGACCTACACCAATTGACTTAGGCTCCACTTTCACAAGTTCAGCAAGTGGATCTTGTAAGCGACGCGCAATTGAAACCGCACCACGTAACGACACATCTAAATCAGGAAACTCATTAGCAGCAAATTCTGATGCTGAATACACCGATGCGCCAGCTTCACTGACCATAATTTTATTGAGTTTTAGCTCGCTATTTGCTTTGATTAATTCAGCAACCAGTTTGTCTGATTCGCGTGAAGCGGTGCCGTTACCAATAGCGATTAGTTCGACTTTATGTTGGCGGCATAACTGCTCTAGCGTTCGTACTGATTTATCCCAATGATTTTGTGGTGCATGTGGGAAGATAGTTTGTGTGGCTAATAACTTACCAGTGCTATCAACAACGGCAATTTTACAGCCAGTGCGCAGACCAGGATCTAGGCCCAATGTTATGCGAGGCCCAGCAGGGGCAGCCATAAGTAAGTCTTTTAAGTTTTTAGCGAACACATCGATAGCGCCTGTTTCGGCTTTTTCACGCATGGCTGCTAAAAATTCGTTTTCTAAATGTAAGCCTAGCTTAATTTTCCAGGCCCACTGCACGACAGTGAGTAACCAAGGGCTGGCTACTTGGTTGTTAATATCAAGGCGGTAATGATCGGCAATCATCACGGCACACATATGGGCCGGGTTTTCTGAACTTGGCTCAGGGTTGATTGTTAACTGTAGAATACCCTCGTTGCGCGCGCGCAACATAGCTAAAGCGCGGTGCGAAGGCACTTTTTTAAGCGCTTCTTGATGCTCAAAATAATCGCGGTATTTAGCGCCAGCTTGTTCTTGGCCTTTGATTAAGCTTGCTTCGATTTGACCGTGCTGACTGATGTGACTACGAAATTTGGCGAGCAGCTTGGCATCTTCAGCAAAGCGTTCCATTAAAATAAATTTAGCGCCATCCAGAACTGCTTTTTCATCAGCAAAGCCGGCTTCTGCATTTAGGTAGCCAGCGGCTTGTTGCTCAGGATCTAAAGAAGCATCATTAAATAAAGCATTCGCTAACGGCTCAAGACCAGCTTCAATAGCAATTTGTCCCTTAGTGCGGCGCTTAGCTTTGTAAGGTAAATATAAATCTTCAAGTTCAGTCTTGCTGTCCGCATTATTAATATCGGCAGCTAAGCTGGTGGTGAGTTTATCTTGCGCTTTAATCGTCGAAAGAATGAAGGCTCTACGTTCTTCCAGCTCTCTTAAATACGATAAACGCTGCTCTAACAATCGTAATTGGGTATCGTCTAAACCACCCGTTACTTCTTTACGATAGCGGGCAATAAAAGGCACTGTTGAACCTTCATCGAGTAATTTTGTAGCAGCTATAACTTGTTGCTCTTGAGCATTCAGCTCAGTGGCTAAACGTGCAGAGATATTGCTCATGCAAAAACCTTATTAAACAATTTGAAGACCAGAACGATAGTTTTGGCGTAATTAATTGCTTGAATAATATCACAGCAGGGCTTAATAAAAAGGCCTTAAAGTATGCTATTTATATACTTTAAGGCCTTTTAAAGAGGTGGTTCAATTAAACATGTATCAGTGCTTAATGAGGGTGTTCAATATGTTGCATTACTTCACTAAAACTGTGCGCGATAGGTGTGATATGTAACGGAATTTGTAATGTTTTAGCAATTTCTCGAGCTGAAATTAAACCACAAATTTCATTATGTGCGGTAGTAACCAGTAAAAACATAATACCGTTTTGTTCCATTGTTTGTAGTGCATCACCAATACAAGCATAGCTTAAGCTTTGCATACTTACGCCAGTTAAGTGGCTAAGTGGTGTCATTACATGAAGTAAGTTAACTTCGTTGCGAGGTACATTTAAGCGCTGTGCTAAAATCATAATTTTTGAGCTTTGTAGATCCGCACTAGATGCTATACCAAGTAATTTTTCTTTGTCATCTACTACTAAAATAAAGTCTGTATGTTGGCTAGTGATCTGTTTTAATGCATCAACAATGCTGGTTTCAAAATGAGCACGTAGCGGGTCTTTTTGAGTAAAATTATTGACCATTTTCAAAGCC
Organism: Pseudoalteromonas rhizosphaerae; assembly: GCF_028885455.1. Classification (NCBI taxonomy): domain Bacteria; kingdom Pseudomonadati; phylum Pseudomonadota; class Gammaproteobacteria; order Alteromonadales; family Pseudoalteromonadaceae; genus Pseudoalteromonas; species Pseudoalteromonas rhizosphaerae. The sequence goes on along the minus strand of NZ_CP118496.1, from coordinate 17,758 downwards.
GGAGACGTTAAATCAATTAACGGCTGAGTGTCACGGTAAGTGTGAGATAAAACGCCTTTAGAAATGTCTTGAGTACGAAGTTCTTTAAAGTTAGCCATAGTAATCACCAATTATGTTATTAAATTTAATCAAGTTTTTAAGCGATAAATTAAATAAAATAAGCCGGTGGTCCACGCTGATACGCATAGCTAAAAGGTTGTACGAAAGTGGTACTCACATAAAGTGATAAAATGTTTTCAGGGAGTGGTTGAAGCACCCTGATAGAGATCCCGTCAACGTGTGTGTCTAAGTCAACGTCAAGATTAGCTTGGTCAGGAATGTCACAAGCAACATAGTTTGCGGTTGGGGATAAATGGTCGTGGTCGTCAAAACCTTGAGCAATTACAGTCAAACTCACACTCATTAAAAGTGTAAATAACACGGCATTACTTACTATGCGATGTATTACGTTTGACATAACTACTACCTTCTAATATTCAACTCAAGCGCGAAATGCTTTACTTGAGTACTTTTATTTATAGTCTACAAATTCACTTTAGACAATCAATAATTAACCTTATCTGAATAATGAGAAGCGAGGATCTATCGTTTTACTGAGGATTTATGAAGCCCCAAGGTAACTGATACTGTTAACGTACCACTCTTTTTTGCCCTGCGGAGTTGTAACATAAAACTCATCATCCACTTGTTTTTTCAATAATGCGCGCGCCATCGGCGAATCAATCGAGATATAATCTTTGCGGTCATAAATCTCATCAGGGCCAACAATGCGAAACTTCAGCACTTCACCTTGTTCATTTTCTATTTCGACCCATGCACCAAAAAACACTTTACCAGCTTGCTGCGGCGAGTAATCAATTATTTTTAGATCTGGCATGCGTTTGCGTAAATACCGCACGCGACGATCTATTTGTCTTAACAAACGTTTATTGTACTGGTATTAGAACCCCACCCAAATACATACTAAAATCACTATTTTGATACTTGCTAGATACTAAAAGAGAGCTAAGATTAAGTAAAAGTAAATATACTATATAATAAAAAGTATGGCATATATCCAAAAAATAAACGTAAAGTATCATGACAGAGAGACTGGTAGTGTTTGTGAGTTACCAGCTCTTTATACAGAGAAAGGTGTCGTGATATCACATATTAGATACCTTGCGTGGTACAGCTCTAAAAGCGAATCTTGGAAAGAACGTTCGATATTTTCTTTAAAGCTTCTACTCATATATATTGATGCCGTACCTAACTTTGAAAGCTCAACTTTATTATTAAAAGGCTTTACTAAAGCGCTACTTGTAGGAACAATCGATTATGAAAAAATGGATGATGAACTTGGATTGTATTGGAAGGCGAGAAAGCCTAGAGATGCAAATAATATATTATTTCATATAACGCATTACTCTGATTTTTTGGCCTTACAGGAAGGGTTTGACTCATCAAGGATAAACCCCTTTAGAAAAGCAACAAGTTATGAAGAAAGGTTAAATTGGTGTGCTTATTATCATAAGCATGCAAATGTGTTCTTAAATCACTTATCTAATCAAAAAGACGCTGCCTTTAACGCACAGAGAGTAAGGTTTATTGATCGGTTATTAGAGCCTAAAATCAATAATGAAAAAGCGATGAAATTCCCCGATGATCACTTTGAAAAGCTTCTTTATATTGGAATGGTAAAAGACTCAACACCAGATTATAAATCTCAAGCTATGACCATGTTATTAAATTATGGTGGGTTGCGTAAAAGTGAGCTATTTCATCTTTATGTTTCAGATATAACTTTACATCCAATATATCAAGATGAAGCATTAGTTAGGGTCTATCATCCTGAAATAGGTCGCTCACCTGATAGTAGTTTTGCAAATAGGCGAGAATACTTACTCGAAAGCACTTCTTATAAACCAAGAAATTCATACCGATTATCGGAAAGATTATATGCGGGTTGGAAATCACCTTTACTCACAAATAAAGATGGTTATTTTGAAGTGATATTTAATCCACCGGAAAAAGCAAAAGAGTTTTTAATATCTTGGGCTAACTATCTAAAATATCAACGTGTAGAGCCGGCAAAAACAGATACTCACCCATTTGCATTTACTAACTCCACAGGAACGCCTGAAACGATAAAAAACTTTCAGCGGATTCATAAAAGAGCGGTTAAAAAAATTGGGCTTGAAGCCAAAAAAGAACTCGGAACCACTGAACATGGACACAGACATGCATATGGTTATCGAGCACGAAAGCTTGGTTTAAGCCAAGTTGAAATTCAAAAAGCAATGCATCATAAGAGCTCTCTATCCTGCTTGGTATATATACAACCAACATCAGAAGATATTCGTAATAAGATGAGGGAGATCAAATGAGTAAGCGTAAAGGTAACTCAAGCCTGACCTCAAATCCTCCATTAAATATACCAGTATCAATAAAAACATTGGATGAATACAAAGCAATATGCAAAAGCAACGGTATCACTAACTCAAGGCTACATTTAGAAAATTATAAAAGCATACCAGGTCTAGTTGCACATCCAGAGAGAGTTTTTAAGGATGAGTGGGTAAGCTATAAAGATACATTTGATGTCCCTGATTTTTATTCATATGACAAATTAAAGAATATTCTTAAGCCATTAGCTCTCCAATCACAAAAGGAATACAGGGCATTTGTTAAAAAGCAAGATGACCCTCAAATACCAAATGACCCACAGGGGGTATGGGAAAGTGAATGGGAAAATTGGTTTAAATTTTTAGGTAAAAAAGAGCCTTACAATTTAAAATTTATTGCAAAACCATATATAGCTTGGGCTGTAAAAATAGAAGAATTTATGACCCAAGCATTAGGCGGAGGTTCTAAAAACTCTTTGCTTTGTCGATTCGTTCGAATCTATATAGAAAAACACGATAAAAGCTTAACTCCAGAAGCATTTCTTACAAAGCAAAAGGTTAATATCAGACCCTTAAAGCAAGAATTAGAAAAGTTGAATACCGATAATATGCGGCGTAACTTGATAATTGCAGTGAATGAATTTTTAGACTTTGTGATTACCAACGATCTAACTAGTGAAGATGAGGAGACTGGCGAGATCATTCGAGTAATGGATGCTAGAAATCCTTTATCGCTTCTATCAAATTCAGCAAGTGTGATGTCTCCGCAGCGCGCTGAATCAACTAAACCTTGCTTGCAGTATTACTTTGTTAAAAAGGCCCAAGAGTGGATAATTCCAGCTAATGCAAAAACTTTTAAAGACCTAAAGCATTTGCAAAAATTTGATGCTGATTGGCTGAAAGTATCATCGAAGGAAGTAGATCGAAGTGACCCTGATTGCGTGATAAAAAAGATTGGAGATCAGCTTTATATGTGGTCTCCAATAAATTGGTTGCATACGTTTACTTTGACAAAAGTTCCATTGCGGGGTCGTCAGATTGCATATAATGATTCAGGTGAAGCAGATGATGTAATAGCAAATGTTGATCAGAATGGAAAAATAATTTGGGAAAAAAATAAATCTATTTTTTCTGGGTTAACAAAAAACCAAGCGTTTATCAAAAGAATGCCTGACGATAACGCAGGGATGTTTATCACTACAAACAAAACAAGTAATAATGGTCAAGGTTATTCAATACCTTGGATACCTGAAGACCTTATTTATTGGTTAGTAAAACTTCGTAAATGGCAGCAAAAATATAATCCTATAGATAACCCTACGAACTGGTCTAATTGTAAAAGAACAAATTTAAATGAGTTGCAACTTAAGGCTAAAGGAATAAATTGTTTTTTATTTAGGGCGTATCAGGATGTTGAGCCACAAAGTGTTGGTAATTCGCTAACACCAAGGTTAGCTGCCGCACTCTATAATGTTCAACCATCAAATTTAGAGCTTGCAACGCTATCAGGGAAGGAAACAACGTTAAATCAGTATAAGTCTAAATATACCCCTCACTCAATGCGTGTGAGCCTTATAACGGCTTATATCATGGAAATGGGGATGCCTATTGAAATAGTTATGAAAGTTGTGGGGCACTCATCAATTGTAATGTCTATTTATTACTGCAAAATTACGCAAGGTGATATTAGAAAGCGGCTAGAGCAGGGCGAGAAAGAAGCATTAAAAACGAGGGTTGACGCCACTCAGAGTTTAATTGAACAAAATAAAATAGAGAAAGTAAAAAATGAGCTGGTATCAAATAATGAAGAGTTACTAAATTCACTAACAAATTCTATTCCAGCAGGTAACTTCATTTTCAGGGATTATGGTATCTGCCCATATGCCGCGACTCGTTGTGAAGATGGCGGAGAACTTAATGGTAGTGGAACATCATTACGTGTACCGGCTCCATCTGGTTATCTAGGGACGCAAAATTGTCTTCGTTGTCGTCATTTTATTACAGGCCCCGCATTTATTGGTGGGTTGCTATCCATCACTAATGAAATATTATTTCACTCTAACACCCAGTCATCTCAATGCACAAAGCTACAAAGTAAAATTACTATGCTTGAGAAAAGTTTAGATGAATTAGATCGCCAAGAGTATGTAGCTAATTTAAAAAATGAAAAAATTGACTTATCAGAGCGTAAAATTCTTGAGTTAAAAATAAGAAAAACTGAGTCAGAATATGAAAGTGCAGCAAAAAAAATGGATATGCTTTTATGTGACTTACAGTCGTCCTACAAGCTAATTAAAATGACACAATCAATAGCTAATCAAAAAGACAGCTTGTCCCTAGTTAAAATGAGTGATTCAGAAATAGAGATATCTTTAGAAGAGACATCTTCATTTGAGCAACTTCAAGAGGTTTGCGAAAATGCAACGATTTATGAGTCGGCCAATGCATCGCATGCCATAATTCCAAGATCTCAACAGTTGGATAAAATGGCTGTATTCAATGAAATATCTCCCGGCTTATTCTTACTCACAGAAGAGCAACAATTGCACGCTGGAAATCAATTAGCGCGCCTTTTAAAGTCTCGTTTAAAAACATGGTCAAAAGTTAGTCGTGTAATTAATTGTGATATTAAGCTCTCAGACCTTTTTGGTGATGAACAGATTTCAAAGTCTGAAATCGAATTTATTAATAAGAATAATACGTTAATTAATAGTGAGTTATGAGTATGTCACCTGAAGATCTACTAACTGAATTACAAAAAGGTTGCTCTGCTAAGATTAGTGAAACCCTCGAAGCAATCTATATGGTTTGTATGGAGCAAAGAAAAAGAGGTGTTGATGACTATTCTATTTCTACAATATCAAAGTTAGGCACTCAACGAGGGGTTCCAAAAGCGCAAAGTATTCGTAATAAATCGGGTGAAAAGTATAGAGCACTTATTGCATCATTTGCAGAGAGCAGCCCAGTAAAAGATCTTGGTAAGCAAAAGCATCAAGAGTTGGATTGGATAGATGAAATAAACAATCCAAAGCATCGATTGCTAGCAAAAATTCAAGCTTCCGAGCTAATTGCGACTCGAAAAAAGTTACAAGAAATTATTCCACCAAACCTTAAAATTGATATTTATGACTACAAGTCTACTGGGCTTGGTTCTGAGCATAAACTATCGACTCAAGAGCGCAGAGCATTAGAATACTTATTATCAAATAGCTTTCAAAGCAAATGGAAATTAACGTCAACCGATTATGGAGAGCTTATTGATGAAAATAAGCAGGCAGTTTTTAAAGCGGCTACCCTTGACGCTATAAAAAAAGCTTTAGAGTTTTTATAGTCACAATATTTATAAGTACACACTCAAATCTAATTTGCCTGTCTGTTTATTTGTAATCTTTATGGTTTAGCCATTCTATTTCATTAGTTTCGCAGTTGTAATGGACAAAGATCATATCGCTAGTGAGATCCTCTATTTCCCACGGACAGCCTATTGAGTTTAAAGTTTGCAACCCCAAGTGATAATCAGATATAAAGTCCATAAATCTATCAACAATCAGCTTGTAGTTGGAGTTATTATTATGTTTTGGAAGTAATAACTTGAATACTTTTCCATTTTCAGCCTCGGCGTGGATTGAACACGCAAGTGAAAATGGGTTGTTAGAGCTTATCTTCCCTTCTGTTGCAAATAAAGTTGGCTCAATTCTAGGTTCTGACATAGCCTTATCGGTCAATTTTGATAACTTATCTTTTAGCAGTGAGTAGTGCTCTTTACCCATTTCTTTTAGAAAAACATCAAAATAGCTTTTACCAATGTATGCCATTATAGTAGGAAAGATAAACCATTCAGCGCACATCATTGCGCCCATAGGTTCTCTAGTTTCAACTATAATTTTTAAACCATCTGCTTTTACTCCAATTTCAAACTCCCTGAAAATTTCATCAGGTAAATTTTCTTCAAATATTAATCCGATATCAGGTTTTTGCACAAGTAATCCTTAGGTAGAGTAATAATACTCTGTTCATTTTTTACTGATAACTACCCATGGCCTAAGACCATGGATAGTGTTTGTTATATCTTATTGTCGTAGCATCACCAAGTAGTGCAAGTTCTGCATGGTGATGCTACAAAAAGCTATAAAAGCTCAGAAAGTTTTCTAATTAAACCAATCCAATCGCTTCGATTAGGTCTTTTGCTATTTCTGTTAGCGACTAAATCAGTAGTTGTCTTAGTTACCCACACGGTTAAACTAATACATGTAGGGTCGGTAAGAGCCAGCGATAGATTAATTAGCCTCAAAAGCACCCACGACTTACTAATACTTATATCGTCTAAATATTTCGTATCAGCTGTCTTAAGTGATATTTGACCTGAATTTAAATCATTTGATTCTCCGTTTTTGTTATTATTACTCTCATTTTCGTGCATATAGTACTCCTTTGTCGTATGAACATATTAATTTCTTCATGTGTATAAAAATTCATATTGGAAATTCCAAGTTGTTGAATAATTAAAAGTTGAGGTTTTACCTCGCTAGTTTTCTCATTACTTTTTTCTTTCTTTCTTAAAACTTACATATCGACCTCCTCATAGATGTTTGACAATACCAGAATTCATAGGTACTATTATGGTGTCTAAATATTTCGTATCCGCTGTTGTGTAACTAGTCAATTAAGATTAGTTACAAGCACGAAAAAAACTGGTAAGGCCTAAAGCCAAACCAGCTGGTTTGTTGTTACATCTTCTCTCGATTTTGTAAATCGAACTTTATTGATTATTAAATTAAAACCTACCTAATTATATAAACCTAAAAAATTTAGAAACTTTAACCACAACCCAACTAATTTTATCATAACTTAATCTCTAAGTGTATATGTTTAAAGTCAACATGTCAAGTTTTAAAAGTCAATAGCTCTTTTGTATTTATTTTAGTTCAGCAAGCTCATGTTGCGCTTTGGCTTTGAGTGTTTTTAGCTTGAGTTTGTAGTGAAAAGATGCTTTGACTATTCGTACTTTATTTTATTAATAAACCAGCTTGTTTTGCCTTCGGGGGCATCAACAATAGCTTCATCATCTACCTCTTTTTTTAGAAGTGCTCGGGCCATAGGTGAATCGATTGAAATACAATCTTTTCTTTCATAGAGCTCATCAGGTCCAACTATTTGAAGATTTTTAATATCTCCGTTTTCATTTTCAATTTCAACCCAAGCACCAAAAAACACTTTTCCGAATTGTTGGGGAGATGGATCAATAATACGAAGATCAGTTAAGCATTTTCTTAAATATCTAATTCTTCTATCTATTTGCCTTAGTAAGCGTTTATTGAAGGTATAGTCAGCATTATCCGAACGGTCTCCTAAGCTAGCAGCCCAAGCGACTATTTTAGTCACCTCAGGACGTTTTTTTTCCCATAAGTATTCATGTTCTTCTTTTAATTGGTTAAAGCCTTTGCGAGTGACTAAGTTTGTTTTCACACCAATCTCTTCAAATAGTTAATTTCGAACATTAATGACAACAATTTAATAAAGAAGGCTTTATACCTCTCCACCTTATTGTTATCACACCGTTTTTACCAAATCATTCTACTGCATGTATTGCTCTAGTAAAAGAAGTCTGAGGGTGCAGAAAAACAGGAATATTATTCCGCTCTATTATTTGGGTTTTAGGTAAAAGTTCAACTAACCTCAGTTCATTGATCTAATACATTGAAATTAATATGACTGATTTATACATTTGTTATGAGCAAGAAGTAAATGAGCGTGAGATTATAATAATTAATGAGTATTGGAGCCTAGCAAGCTCTGAGATACCGAGTTTCACTTGTTCAGTTAAAGAGCATAACGAACTCTATAAGATCTATAAAAGTGATGTTGGAAATCTTGCTAATTTAATTAAAAAAAAGAGCAGTGTTAGTTGCTGTCATCCTAGCTTTATATGTGACAGTTGTAAGTCAAAAATGACTACTTCATCAAGACATGTGTGTTTGTCTAGGTTAAAACAAACATCCTATACATGTGACCGTTGTGAAATGATAGCGGTAGAGAAAATTAAAAAAGAGTCATTAGATATTATTAACGCCTACAAAAACAAGATGTTGCAATCGGACTACAGTTTTTCGTCTTTAACATACGTTGAAAAGCTATGCTTGTTTATACTACTTACTGAATATCACTCAGCGGATAAGCAACCGTTGAGAATAAACCCTGAATCTTTACATTTAACTGGTTGCGATGAGGTCGATATAAAATACATACGAAGCCTTAAATCGAAAGGTGTGTTGGCTATAGTTGATTCGGTTCCTGATGAGGTTATTCAAGCTAATAATCAATTAAATTACAATCGGTATCGAGTAACAAGTTTTTGGGCTCCAGCAGAGGTAAAGCGAGGTGATAGTGAGTTTAGCCCTGGTATATATCTGCGCTATACAAATGAATTTGAATCATCCGCTGAGCTTCAACAAAAATTGTATTCTGAAATATGCTCTCGAAAGTTTAAAGAAAGCGATATTGAAGAGCTCCGCATACTGATAAATGATATAAGACTAAACAACTTTTATAACATCATTACTTGGGTAAGCGAAGAGTTTCGAATCCATATTGAGAGCTCTTTGAAGTTAGAAGGGTTACTTAATCATTGTGCAAAGAATCATTCGCTTCTTGCCATTTGCTATTGTATATACTCAAATGCGGAAAAGGTGGCAGCAAAGCTTCATAGCCGAGATACACCAATATACATAGCAAATAAGCTGTTCACTAAGTTGTTTGACGATTATCTTACTATGGCTTCAGATAGAGGTTGGTCACTCACATATACAAAAAGATTACCAGATACAGTTGAAACATCTCCGCTCGAATCTTTAGTTAGCAGTCACTTTTGTGGTAATTACTTTAACTGGTTTTTATTGAACACTAATGAAATATTTGATTATTGGATTTCAGGTGCAGACCTTAATACAGAGTTACTCAGGGTTGAAGCTAAGTGATGATTATTTAACTATATGAGGGATAGTAAAGACATATCCCCCTCGTGATTTTACCCTGACTTTACGGTCAGGCATCATAAGTTAACAGTCAGATAAAAGTAAGGAAAATCATGACAAAACCCAAAGTTTTACAATTTCATTTTATAAGCTAACATAGATGAAATCATATATAATCCAATAGCATATCTCTATTCTTTAAGGCAAATTTATAATATTTATCATCTGATGTAGATTCGTTAGTATCTATATGCCATTGTTTAGTAATAACCCAAATTAATGCTGCCTTTTCCATTATGATTAATTCATTTTGATCTGGTTTCATTCCGTAGTCACTGCGTAAATTTTCTTTTGCCTTATCATTTAAATTAGGGTGTATTGTTAGTATTACTGGGACTGATAAATTCCAATTGCGATCTTGAGCTAATGATTCATAAGGTAATTGCAACTTAGCTTCACCATTTATATTCTCAACTTTATCTATACGTGAGAAGTTAAAGTTTTTGAAGGCATATTTTTCTTTTTCACTTCTATCGTAAGCCCTAAAGATCCAATTTTTTCCATCACTTAAAATAGTTAATGGAACTAAAGGACGAGGTGTATGCTTATCACTATTTGCAGATAGATAGGTACAGCTAATAGCATGTAAATTAAACATAGCACGAGTGACTTTTGCTACATCATCAATGTCAGTTTGGTCCGGAACTACACCTATTCTTGAATAAGGTAAAAATGGGTTACGAGAAAGTTTATTTTTGTTGAAGCCGTGGGTTAGCATTCCAAGAGCTATATTTACACTAATTTCTATTAATGGTTGGTATGTCTCAGTTCGAATACTATTAACTTTTTGGCTTCTATCATATTCTAAATTATCCGGTCGAAGTTCACTGTATTGAGCTATTAATTTAGATGCGCTTGCATCAGATAGATCAAACTCATCAAGTAAGTCACTTCTTTTTACAATCCCAGTAAACCTTAATTTAAAATCAATAAATGCAATTCTTTCTGCATTAGATCCTACAACCGATTGAAGCATAAGGTAATTCATAGAGTTATTCATTATTAATTATCCATTAAATAATAATTTCCATGCGTTATTATAGTGAATAACCCAACAAACAGCAAATAACACGTGTAATTATTGGATGTGTTCTGTTGATCTAGGTTTCTTTACATGTATAATTAGCGATAAGTATATTTAAGATCCTCTTGCCAATGTTAAGATCTTAATGTACTGTAATACTACATGTTGTGTTGTTAATTTTGTTTTGACACTAAATGTAGTGTTTTAGGCAAGAGCAATCCTTGTAGGATGAATGCAAGATGTATAACTTTATGAATGGATTTTATATGAAATTCTGGAAGTTAGGGTGTTACTTAATGGCGCGGGAACGCCACTAAGTAACCAGTATGCAATCACATAGAGAACACACTTAGGAATGTTTAACCAAACCTTGGAAGGCTGAATTTAGTCTATTTGGTAATACATTTCAACTTGTGTCTTTATTTAATTTTATTAAATGAGGCATTTAAAATGCGCAAAGCTAAATTCGTGCTATTTCAAAGCACAAAAAATGATGAATACTATTTCCATCTTAAAGCTGGAAACGGCGAAATAATTTTAGATAGCGAAGGATATACTACTAAAGCAAGTTGCTTGAATGGTATTGCGTCAGTAAAAGAAAACTCACAAAACCTCAAGCATTTTAAGCTACTAGTAGCTAAAAATGGAGAAGACTACTTTAACTTGGTTGCCGGTAATGGTGAAGTTATTGGTAGCAGTGAAACCTACAAGTCAAGACAAGGCCGTGACAATGGTATTGAATCAGTTATGGTCAATGCACCTAGCGCTGAAATAATAGATTCTACAACTGAACATAATCAATCAGAGCCAGAAAATGAAATTACCATTATCATTAACGGCCGCCCAAAAATTGTGAGAGAGAAAAAACTTTCGTTCATAGATATCATTAAATTGGCTTTCGGTAGCTATCTTGATAATGATCGCACAGTTTATACTATGACTTATAAAAAAGCGGTAGATAAGCATCAGGGCAGTTTAGTATTAGGTGAAGAGTTAAAAATTAAATCGGGGGTGATTATCAATGTCACATCAACTGATAAATCTTAGTCCCGATTTAAAAAAGCTTTCTGATGAAGGCTTTAGTCTTGAAATACGAGATACTCACGTTTTAGTACATGATATTCCTTATGTTAATAGTAATAAGGAAATTCAGTATGGAACGATGATCACTTCTTTAACTATAGAATCAGGTTGTGCAGGTAAGCCAACAACTCATGTAATGCATTTTTCAGGTGAACAACCATGCAATATTGATGGTTCTGAAATTGTGCAGATTAAACATACGACCTGTCGAGAAAATTTAACAGGAAATATTATTTCCGATCGTTCTTTCTCGAATAAACCTCAAGGAGGTTATTCAGACTATTACGAAAAATTCTCTCGATATATTTTAATTGTTTCAGCTCCTGCAAAATCGATTGATGGGACAGTTAAATCCAATCCGTATAAACCTGTAACATCAAAAAGTGATGATGTTACAGTTTTTAATTATCTGGATACCAATGCAAGCAGAGCCGGTATCGCTGCAATAACATCTAAAGTAAAGCATCAGAAAATCGCGATAATCGGTTTGGGTGGAACAGGATCGTATATTTTAGATTTGGTTGCCAAGACCCCAGTTAAAGAGATTCATCTTTATGATGGTGATGACTTTGTACAGCATAATGCTTTCAGGTGCCCTGGTGCTACGGCATTAGAAGATCTTCAACAGGGAAGAAAAAAAGTTGATCACTTTAACGCTCAGTATAGTCAGATGCGATCAGGAATATTCGCTCATGCTGAATATATTACAAGCGAGAATATTACACAGCTTCATCAATATGATTTTGTTTTTATTAGTGTTGATAATGGAGCTATCAAAGAGTTAATTTTTAATCATTTAACTCAAATGAAAATTTCATTTATTGATGTCGGAATTGGTATTCAAAAAGATAATGATAAGTTGTCGGGAATACTGAGAACTACGGCTGCAACTCCAGACAAGCACGATCATTTATCAAAAAATGTATCATTTATTAATAGCGATGAAAATGAATACACAACCAATATCCAATTACCCGAATTGAATAGCTTAAATGCGAGCTTTGCCGTTATCAAGTGGAAGAAGTTAAGCGGGATTTACCATGATCATGACGAGGAACACGATAGTACTTATACGATAAATGCCAATATGCTTTTAGGTAGTGATTATGTTGCGGCATAAGTTTGTTGAGTTTATGCCTGACGATATATCGCCAGGCATTCTATATGTTTCGATGAATTATGGTACTGCTATTCATAAATGTTGTTGCGGTTGTGGTGAAGAGGTTGTAACACCCTTTAGCCCTACTGATTGGAAAATAACATTTGATGGAGACAATGTCTCGTTATCACCTTCAATAGGTAATTGGTCTTTTAAATGTCAGTCCCATTACTTTATACGTAATGGTCGTGTTGATTGGTGCCAGAGTTGGACTAAACAACAGGTTAGCGATAATAGAAAGGAAGACTCTTTAAATAAGCAATTACACTTCCAGGAAAATAAAACTAAAGAGGTAACTGCAAAGTTAGGTTTTATCAGCTGGATTAAAAGGTTATTGAGAATTTACAAGTAGTCACTTTTACATATCTCAATGGGCTCTAAAGTTACTTTAAGGCCCATTCATATCAAAATTATTGTTAATCCTATCTTGTGTAGTCAGCCATATATAAAAAACACAGTATGACTTTGTAAAAAGTAAAATTTTCCTCATAGTATTACTTAAGTGGTTGTAGCTTGTTATATTGATAGGGCTCCGCTTACCGTAATCTGCAGACATGAAACTTATTTTTTGAGTGTGGAATTGCTTATTAAATACCAATAGTAAGTCACTATCTGAAAGTATATTGCTTCATATATCGGTAATTTAGTATAGAGTATAGTATGTGTACTATATTCAGCTAATTGTTTTTATTGGCTTTAAAATAAAATAGTATATTTTGTGGGGTTATAAAAAGTTATCAGCATTTTCTGAACGGTCACCAAGGCTAGCAGCCCAGCTCACTATTTTGGTGACTTCAGGGCGTTTAACATTCCATAAGTGGTCGTGTTCTTGTTGCAGCTGTAAATACCCTTCGCGGGTGATTAAATTAGTTTTCACGTTTAAATTATTACCTTGAGAAACACCTAGGCAAGGTATAAAAATCTTGTTGGCTTGTCGAGCTGATTTTTGTTCTCGCCAGCATTTTTGTGGGCTTGAAATGTTCAGTAACAATCTAGTGACCTAATTAGTTTTTTATTATCATGTTTTTCATTTATATTAATCATAACAGTACAGAAAAATAAGAATGAAAGTAATGGGACATGAAACCACAAAAGTATTAGTCGTTGATGATGATATGCGTTTACGCAGCTTGTTAGAGCGCTACTTGGTAGAACAAGGATTTATTGTGCGTACAGCTGCTAATTCAGAACAAATGGATCGGCTGTTAGAACGAGAAAACTTTCACTTGATGGTACTTGATTTAATGCTACCCGGTGAAGATGGCTTATCTATCTGTCAGCGGTTACGCCAAAAAGAAAATGAAATTCCAATTGTCATGTTAACGGCTAAAGGTGATGAGGTTGATCGTATTATCGGTTTAGAGCTTGGTGCTGATGATTACATCCCGAAACCATTTAACCCGCGTGAATTATTAGCGCGTATTAAAGCTATTTTGCGTCGTCGTTCAAAAGAAGTGCCAGGTGCACCGTCAGCAGAAGAAAATCATATTTCGTTTGGTGAGTTTTCGCTTAATTTAGCCACCCGTGAAATGAGCCAAGGCGACAAAACCATGTCGTTGACCAGTGGTGAGTTTGCGGTATTGAAAGCGCTTGTTACACATCCACGAGAGCCGCTTAGTCGTGATAAGTTAATGAACTTAGCGCGTGGTCGAGATTACAGTGCATTAGAGCGTAGTATCGATGTACAAGTCTCACGTTTGCGTCGCATGATCGAAGTCGATGCCGCTAATCCACGTTATATTCAAACTGTATGGGGCTTAGGTTACGTATTTGTTCCAGATGGTGAAAAATAGCCATAATGAGTATGTTTCCCAAAAGTGCATTTGGACAAACGGTGTTTTTAGTGGCGGCACTATTGTTGATCAACCAAGTAGTGTCTTACATCACGGTTAGCCTTTACGTAGTTAAGCCTACTATTGAGCAAGTTAACCTTATTCTCGCAAAACAAATCAAAACTGTGTTTATAGACTGGGAAGATGGCGTTGAAATAAGTGATGAGGTGTCTGAAAAGTTTTTTGAAATAACCGGTATCGAAGTTATGACCCAGCGCCAAGCGATGAGCGAAGGTTTGGCGCAAACTCGTGAATATTCGATGTTGTCGCGTAGTATGTCTGAGCAACTGCATGGTTCAGCCCGAGTGCGTATTAGCCAAACAGATCCGCTTGTTTATTGGGTAGAAGCGCCGCAAGCACCGGGTTACTGGGTTAAAGTACCGCTAACTGGTTTTAAAGAAAATAATCTCGAATTTCTAACCTTTTATTTATCTAGTATCGGCTTTTTAAGTGTACTCGGTGGTTGGCTGTTCGCACGTCATTTGAATCGACCTTTAAAAGCGCTGCAACAAGCGGCGGTAAAAGTAGGGGTTGGAGATTTTTCTACAAAATTAGAGGAACACGGCTCAACTGAAGTCATCGAAGTAACCCGTGCATTTAATCAAATGTCACGTGGTATAGCTGCGCTTGAGAACGACCGCCGTCTACTTATGGCTGGGGTGTCTCATGATTTACGTACGCCGCTGACGCGCATTCGCCTTGCTACCGAAATGATGTCGGATGAAGAAGATTATCTGCGTGAAGGGATCATCTACGATATTGAAGACATGAATGCCATTATTGATCAGTTTATTGAGTATTTGCGTCATCACAAACGTGAGGAGTTAGCGCTTGAAGATCTCAACGCGATAGTGTCAGAAGTGGTGCATTCAGAACAAAAACATCAACGCACTATCACTTTTAGCGAAAATCCTAGTATTAGTAATATTCCTTTAAGTATGGTGGCAATCAAGCGAGTTATTACCAACATGATTGAAAATGCGATCCGTTATTCGGATGGTGATATTGATGTTGAAACTGCGCTAAGTCGTGATAAAAAATACGCTATGGTGATTGTAAAAGATCATGGCCCAGGTATTCCTGAAAGTGAACTTGAAACGGTATTTGAACCTTTTAAACAAGGCGATGCTGCGCGAGGCAGTGAAGGTAGTGGGTTAGGGCTTGCGATCATTAAGCGCATAGTTGATATGCATGGTGGTAAAGTAAAACTGGTTAATCGCCCTGAAGGCGGTTTAAATGCAGAGGTTTATTTACCAGTCAAAGTGAGTTAGCCGTATATACTATTCGGCTGCTGTCTGCGCTGCCAAAAAGGACTGTTTGACCAGCGTTGCTCTTGAGCGTAAAAATAGCGTTTGTGATCTAAATAACGATGCCAAATCTGTTCTATTTGTTGCTGGTATAGTTTTTTAAATTGTAGCTGGCTATCGTGTTCTATTTTATTGACTATCTCGAGTTTTTTCATCAGATCGGCAAGTTGCATCGCACTTGCCATAGCATTAAAAATTCCTTGCGATGAGATTGGGTCAAAGCTCAGTGCTGCATCACCTAAAGCGGCCCATTGTTGGCCTGCAAAACACTCTAAGCGAGTGGAGTTCGCGCTGACGATACCGTGCAGTGTTATTGGCTGTTGGCATACATCGAGAATCTTCGCTTGATTGACATAACATTGCGCATGTTGAGTAAATAACTTTGTATCACGTTGTAAGCCTTTGGTCAGCAAATCCGGATCCGTTTGAAATGCTAAAACACGACGTTGGTTTGGTAATGGTGCACTGTACCACCAGCCGTTTTGCGTGGCACAAATGCTGCCTAGTTGATTTTCAATAGTATTAGCCACGGTTGCCCAGCAAGATATTAGACGGTCATGTTGTTTGCGAGCGGTGTATTTTTTTGCAAAATGAGCCTCTCGGCCAGTGGCATCAATTACGAATTGACTCGCAATGTTGATTGTTTGCTCTTGTTGTAACTGTGTTAGTGTTATTTGCCAGCGTTGCCCTTGGTATTCGCTGTGTGTTAATTTGGCAGGCCAAATACAGCGGACACCCCGTTGCAGCGCTTTTTCGCGTAAAAAGCTCTCAAATACTTGACGATCCAAGCGCCAACCCAAACCATCCGGGTTACTGAGATTATCAGTAACATAGGGTGTTGATTGGCCCCAACTTATTTGCAATCCTGCATTGTGTAAATGCTGTGGGGTAAGTACGTTGGCCACCAGTTGGTTTTCAAATTCAGTTAACAAATCTAACTGTTGTAAAATACGCCGTGCGGCAGGTGCTAAGCATTCACCAATTCGCTCTTCGGGCATCTCAGACTTATCAATCAAAGTAACTTGATATGAATCACATAAAGCAAGTGCGGCGATACAGCCTGCCACACCTGCACCAATGATCACAACATCCGTTTGTAATTCGGTCTCTTGCAGCATTGTTTTAGCGTCCTTTATTGCGATGAAAGCGGCTCGCTTTTTCAGTAACACCTAAGTTGGTTTGACTACGATGTGAAGTATGCTCAGCCGAGAGAGTCGCTTTTGTATGCTTTATCGCTTTACTCGCTAAGTTAACTTGTGCCTCATCTTGTGGATTGTTGGGCAATATACCAACCTGCATTGCGCTAGGAAATTGTGCATCGCCTATTACGCCGATATGCGGTTGTACAATCGCAAGTTCAGCAAAGTTGTCTATCATACTATTGATTTGGTTTGTATATGTGGCAGGATTACCGTGCAGAGGTAAATCATCAAGCCAATCAGTACGATAAGCAAAAGCCTGTTGACGAGTACTGTCAGGTAATGAGGTATCAAGCACTTGTTGATAGCGGAACTGATTCATTATTTGATTTGGCACTCGAGCAGGCCAAAATGTCGGTAAAAATGGATCGTACTCAGAGCTGTAGCCATCTCTACAGCTCGCGGTATCAGTTTGCCAAGGAATAGCCATCCAGCGTGTTATCCCTCCTGCTACTTGACCACCAAATAAAGGTCCTTGCGCGAGGGTATAAACGTCGCTATTCATCACAGGACCATAATAGTAACGGTCACTTTGTAAGTCCGCTTGGGCGTGTTTGAGTCGAAATGCCGACATATACATGCCTGCAGTTCGCATCGGCCAAGTCATTTCACAGCCCGGGTGAAATGCATCAGCAAGGCAAAACTCCATCGCGCCGCGAGTAAGTAGTTCTGGCTGCTCAGCAATTGGATAATCATCTAACGCGGTTACATTTGCATGTGCCGGACAAGCTGATTGAGG